>NZ_CM149667.1:0-4800000 GCF_056173305.1 Nocardiopsis sp. iso_25
TTGGCTGACGCGCAGGTCAACCTCGCAGTGGTCTGGTCCAGCGTCCTGGACGGGATCGACAACGACTCCCTCCCCGCGCACCAGCGCGCATGGCTGCCGCAGACCCGCCCGCTGGGCCTGATCGAGGACACCGCGCTCATCGCGGCGCCCAACGAGTTCACCAAGAAGGTGCTGGAGACACGCCTGTACCCGGCGATCAGCAAGGCGCTCTCCGCCCACCTGGGCCGGGAGATCCGGGTCGCGGTGACGGTCGACCCGACCGCGGTGCCGACCCCGCCGCCCACCCCGACGCCGCCCGCCGCCCCGGGGCCGCAGGGCCCGCGGAGCGTGGAGGGGCACACGGCGCCCGCCTTCTCCCCCGTCGTGCCGGGCACCGCCCCGGGCCCGGCCCGGCCGACGGCTCCCCAGGCGGCGCCCGCGGACGCCCAGCGGACCGCGCCCGCCTCCCGGGGACAGCACGCGCGCCCGACCGCCGAGCCGCCCGCCCCGTGGCCCTCGGCCCCGGTTCCGGAGCAGGCCGACCTGCTGGGCCCCACTCCCCCGGCCGACCCCCCGCCCGCCGACGAGGAGCCGCACACGGTCCGCGACGCGCCCGCGCCCTGGGTCCAGCAGACCTTCGCCTCGCCCCAGGAGACGCCCACCGCGCCCCCGCTGTGGGAACAGCCCTCGGCACTGGAGCGGCCGCAGGAGCCCGCGGGGTGGCAGCAGCAGGCCTGGACGGACCCGGAGTGGGACCGGCCCAACCGCTGGGAGACCCCGCGGGAGGAGGCGCCCGCGCCGGGGCCTGAGGCGGAGGAGGCCGCGCCGCCCGCTCCGGAGGCCGCGGAGGCCCCCGTGGAGGACGAGGCCCCGAAGGCCCCCTCCTCTCCCCCGGGGCGCTCGCAGGAGGTCCCGCCGGGCGAGCACGCGCGCCTGAACCCCAAGTACACCTTCGACACCTTCGTCATCGGCTCCAGCAACCGCTTCGCGCACGCGGCGTCGGTGGCGGCCGCCGAGGCCCCGGCCAAGGCCTACAACCCGCTGTTCATCCACGGCGGCTCCGGGCTGGGAAAGACCCACCTGCTGCACGCCATCGGGCACTACACGCACCGCCTCTACGAGGGTTCGCGGGTGCGGTACGTCAGCTCGGAGGAGTTCACCAACGAGTTCATCAACTCGATCCGGGACGGCAAGGCGGACGGGTTCCGCCGCCGGTACCGCGACATCGACGTGCTCCTGGTGGACGACATCCAGTTCCTGGAGAACAAGGAGCAGACGCAGGAGGAGTTCTTCCACACCTTCAACACGCTGCACAACTCCGACAAGCAGATCGTGATCTCCAGCGACCGGCCGCCCAAGCAGCTGACCACGCTGGAGGACCGGATGCGCAGCCGGTTCGAGTGGGGCCTGCTCACCGACGTCCAGCCGCCCGAGCTGGAGACCCGGATCGCCATCCTGCGCAAGAAGGCCGCGCAGGAGGGCCTGGCGGCCCCGCCCGAGGTGCTGGAGTTCATCGCGAGCAAGATCTCCACCAACATCCGGGAGCTGGAGGGCGCGCTGATCCGCGTGACCGCCTTCGCCAGCTTGAACCGGCAGTCGGTGGACCTGGACCTGACCAGCCAGGTGCTGCGGGACCTGGTGCCCAGCACCGAGGTCCCCGAGGTCACGGCGGGGGCGATCATGTCCCAGACGGCCGCCTACTTCGGCCTGACGGTCGAGGACCTGTGCGGGACCTCGCGCTCCCGGGTGCTGGTGACCGCCCGGCAGATCGCCATGTACCTGTGCAGGGAGCTGACCGAGCTGTCCCTGCCCAAGATCGGGCAGCAGTTCGGACGCGACCACACCACGGTCATGCACGCCGAGCGCAAGGTCCGCGGACTGATGGCCGAGCGCCGGTCCATCTACAACCAGGTGCACGAGCTCACCAGCCGGATCAAGGACCAGCCCTCGCTGACCTGATCCGCGTACTGCGCACGAACGCCGTGGGGCGGTCTCCTGGACGGGGGCCGCCCCACGGCGTTCGTGCCGCGGCCCGCGGCGGCGTGTCGGCCTGTGGACACGTCCACCTGTCGACACGTCCACAAGGCGGCACAGCCACAAGACGGCACGGCCCCGAGGCGGCACACGTTATCCACAGGGCTCCACCACGCCCGCGGACAAGTTATCCACAGGCTTGTGCGCACTAACGCCCCCCCCCCCCCCCCTCTGGAGGGGTTCGCCGCCTCTGTCGACGTCCGGACCGGTTCGTGCACGGCACGCCCTGTTCTCCCTGTTCTCCAGGCCTTCCGGGGGCGCTGTTGCCCTTCCCACACCTGGTCGGAGGCCTTTGCGCCGGTGTTCGGCGCGCGGAACGGGAGACGCCCCTGTGGACAAACCTGTGCACAGACCCTTTGTCAGGGTTCGGGGGATCTGTGGAGGGGCTCGGAAAAAAATTTTGGCGCTCTCTCGCCCAAGTTATCCACAGGAGAGGGGTCAAATCTGTGGACAACCCTGTGGACAACCTGTGGAAAAGCGCGTCGAGCCTGTGGGTAACCACCCCTGTCCCTGTGGACGACGATGTGGGTCACCCGGTGCCCGAACCACCGATCCCTGTGGAGAACCTGGGGAAAACCTGTGGACGACGCTGTGGACGGAGTGTGGAAAACCTGGGGACGGCCTCGTTCGTCCACAGGCGGGCCAAGTTACGCACAGGGTTACCCACAGGCCCTGTGGACAAAAATTCGCATGTTGACCTGCGAAAACAAGGGTTATCCACACTATCCACAGGCCCTACTACTACTGCGCACCTTCATTAACCAAGATGTGGCTTCGAAACCGCTCCGCGGAAAATCTGTGGACAACTCTCCGAGACTGGCGCGACGACAGCCCGGTGCTGAGCTGTCAGCGGCAGCGGGTGAATCCGGGTAACGTGTGGTCTCGCCCCTGTCCTCCGCCGCCCGGATCCGAGCGGTGACCCCATACGGGATCCGAGGCAGCTCCCGGCGCCACCGGCGGTGCCCGCGCACCGGCGCGGCCTCCACAGCCCTGTGGACGGAGCCCTCGGCAGACCCGCAGATCCACGAGCTGCAACGTTGAGGCTTCGACCGGCACGCCGGTCGTGCGGAAAGTGAGTCGGAAAGTGAAGTTCCGGGTCGAACGCGACGTACTGGCCGAGGCGGTCGCCTGGACCGCGCGCACACTGCCGACGCGCCCCTCGGTGCCGGTGCTCGTCGGCATCCTGCTGGAGGCCGGTGAGTTCGAGGGCCGCCAGCAGCTGCGCCTGTCCGGCTTCGACTACGAGGTCTCCACCCAGGCCGCGGTGGACGTCGATGTCGAGGAGCCGGGCACGGTCCTGGTCACCGGCAAGCTCCTGGCCGAGATCACCCGCAACCTTCCCGCGCAGCCCGTGGAGATCTCCACCGACGGCGCCAAGGTCGTCGTCACCGGCGGCAGCGCGAAGTTCACCCTGACCACCATGCCGGTGGAGGACTACCCCACGCTCCCGGAGATGCCCGGTGTGAGCGGGACCGTCGGCAGCGACGCCTTCGCCGCCGCGGTCAGCCAGGTGGCCGTGGCCGCCGGGCGCGACGACACCCTGCCGATGCTCACCGGCGTGCGCGTCGAGATCGAGGGCGAGACCATCACGCTCGCCTCCACCGACCGCTACCGCCTGGCCGTGCGCGAGCTCACCTGGAAGCCGGAGAACCCCGACCTGTCCGCGGTCGCGCTGGTCCCGGCCAAGACCCTCCACGACACCGCCAAGTCGCTCACCTCGGGCGCCGAGGTCTCGATCGCCCTCTCGGACGGCGGTTCCGGAGAGGGCATGATCGGCTTCGAGGGCGGCGGCCGGCGCACCACGACCCGCCTGCTCGACGGCGAGTTCCCCAAGTACCGGGCGCTGCTGCCGGACACCTTCAACTCGGTGGCCGAGGTCAGCCGCTCCGAGTTCGTCGAGGCGGTCAAGCGCGTCTCGCTGGTCGCCGAGCGCAACACCCCGCTGCGGCTGTCCTTCAGCCAGGGCCAACTGGTCCTGGAGGCGGGCACCGGCGAGGAGGCGCAGGCGGTCGAGGTCCTGGAGGCCGACCTGGACGGCGACGACATCCAGATCGCCTTCAACTCCGGGTTCCTCCTGGACGGGCTCGGCGCCATCGGCACCGACGTCGCCCGCCTGCACTTCACCACCTCGACCAAGCCGTCGATCCTGACCGGCAAGCCCGCGGAGGAGGGTTCCTCCCCCGAGTACCGCTACCTGATCATGCCGGTGCGTCAGCCGGGCTGATCCGCGGCCGGTCCGATTGACTGGCACCTGCCGGATCCGGTCCGCGACCCGGGCCGGCCGGCGTCCATCCACAGGCGGCGAAGGGGAGCAGAGCAACCATGCAGCTCGGAATGATCGGTCTCGGCAAGATGGGCGGCAACATGGCCGCCCGGCTGCGGGAGAAGGGCCACGAGGTCGTCGGGTACGACGTCGCCTCGCCGGAGCGCGACGTCGACACCCTGGCCGGACTGGTCGAACGGCTGGCCGCCCCCCGGGTGGTCTGGGTGATGGTCCCCGCCGGCGACCCCACGGCCGCGACCATCGCCGAACTGGGCGAGCTCCTGGACGAGGGCGACCTCGTCATCGAGGGGGGCAACTCCCACTACGCGGACGACCGCGTCCGCGCCAAGGCGCTGGAGGAGAAGGGCGTCGGCTACCTCGACGTCGGTGTCAGCGGCGGTGTCTGGGGCCGTCAGAACGGCTACGGCATCATGGTCGGCGGCCCGGCTGAGGACGTCGAGAAGGCCCGTCCGGTCTTCGCCTCCCTCGTGCCCGACGAGGGCGTGGGCTTCGTCCACGCCGGAGCGGTCGGCGCCGGGCACTTCGTCAAGATGGTCCACAACGGCATTGAGTACGGCATGATGCAGGCCTTCGGCGAGGGCTACGAGCTCATGGTCGCCTCCGGCCTCGTGGACGACGTCCCCGGCACGTTCGAGAGCTGGCGCGAGGGCACCGTGGTGCGCTCCTGGCTGCTGGACCTGCTCTCGCGGGCCCTGGAGGAGGACCCCGAGCTGTCGCGCCTGCGCGGCTACGCCGAGGACTCCGGCGAGGGCCGCTGGACCGTCCAGGCCGCCGTGGACCTCGCGGTCCCGGCCCCGGCGATCACCTCCTCCCTCTACGCGCGGTTCGCCTCCCGCCAGGACGACAGCCCGGCCATGAAGGTCGTGGCGGCCCTGCGCAACCAGTTCGGCGGGCACGCCGTGCACCGCGCCGAGACCTCCGACGACATCGACGTCTGAGGCTCCCTCCCCGCACCGACCCCGACCCGGGGACGCAGCCCACAGGGCCGTCCCCGGGAGCGACCCCTTCCCCCGACCGCCGCCGCCCCAGGAGGAAGGCCGGATGTACGTATCCCACCTGCAACTGGCCGACTTCCGGTCCTACCGCGAGGCCCTCGTGGAGATGGGCCCCGGCGTGAGCGTGTTCGTCGGCGCCAACGGCCAGGGCAAGACCAACCTGGTCGAGGCGGTCGGCTACGTGGCCACCCTCGGCAGCCACCGGGTCTCCTCCGACACCCCGCTGGTCCGCCAGGGCGCCCCCCGCGCGATCGTCCGGGCCAAGGTGGTGCGCGACGAGCGGTCTATGGTCGTGGACCTGGAGCTCAACCCCGGCAGGGCCAACCGGGCCCGGATCAACCAGGCGCCCGCGGGTCGCCCGCGCGAGGTCCTCGGAATCCTGCGCACCGTGCTCTTCGCCCCGGAGGACCTGGCCCTGGTCAAGGGCGACCCCGGCGAGCGGCGCCGGTTCCTGGACGACCTGCTGGTGGCGCGCGCGCCCCGGATGGCGGGCGTGCGCTCGGACTACGACCGGGTGCTCAAGCAGCGCAACGCCCTGCTCAAGTCGGCCTCCGGCCGGATGTTCCGCCAGCGTTCGGCGCCCGACCTGAGCACGCTGGAGGTGTGGGACTCCCACCTGGCGGAGACGGGCGCGGAGCTGCTGGCGGCGCGGCTGGACCTGGTGGAGGAGCTGCGGCCGAGGATCGCCGAGGCCTACTCCGGGCTGACCGACTCCGGGGGCCCGGCCGTCCCCGACTACCGCTGCGGCGCGGTCCCCGAGGGCGCTGAGCCGCCCACCGGCCGCCCACAGCTTGTGGAAACCCTGCGCACCGCCATGGCCGAGGCCCGCGACCGCGAGCTCCAGCGCGGCGTCAGCCTGGTGGGTCCGCACCGCGACGACCTGGTCCTGCGGCTGGGCGGGATGCCCGCCAAGGGCTACGCCAGCCAGGGCGAGTCCTGGTCGTACGCGCTCTCGCTCAAACTGGCCGCCTTCGACCTGCTGCGCTCCGACGGCGACGACCCGGTGCTGATCCTGGACGACGTGTTCGCGGAGTTGGACAGCGAGCGCCGCCGCAGGCTGGCCGAGCGCGTCGGCGACGCCGAACAGGTCCTGGTGACCGCGGCCGTGCCCGAGGACATCCCCAAGGAGCTGGACGGGGCGCGGTTCGGCGTGCGCGAGGGGGTCGTCACGGGTGAGTGAGCGTTATCCACACCCTGTGGACCGTGGCTCGGCCTCCGGCGCGGCCGACCACGGCGGCGGAGGACTCCGTCCACAGCCTGTGGACGGAGCGCGGCGCCCGCCGGAGACGGGGCCGTCGACTCCCCCAGCCCCGTCCGGGGCCGACCTGGCCCGCCAGGCTCTCGCCCGCGCCCGGGCGGAGGCCAAGGACCGCGGCGCGGTGCCCCGGGGGCTCCAGCGCTCGCGTCGGCGTGGCCGGTTGCGGTCACGCAACGAGCCCCAGATGTTCGGTGAGGCCGTGCGCACGTGGCTGATCGAGCACGGCTGGCAGGAGCAGGTGGCCATCGGCGGCGTGTTCGGCCGCTGGGCGGACATCGTGGGCGATTTCAACGCAGAACACCTCCGTCCGGAGAGCTATTCGGACGGGGAACTGGTCGTGGTGGCCGATTCGCCCACCATGGCGGCCCACGCGCGAGCGATGGTGCGCGATCTCATGCGCCGCCTCAACGAGGAGCTGGGCGACGGTACGGTCGTCGCCATCAAGGTCCGCGGCCCCGGTTTCCGGCGCCGCTGAGGCGCGCCCGCCCTGGCCGCAAGGGCGGGATGCCCGTTTCCTCCACTTTCGCGGCCTGTGGATATCCCCAGGTGAACGCCGTTCCCGCGGGTGTCCGCCGGCGCCGGGGAGGGCCCCGGGCCGCGTCGGGGCCGCCGGTCGCCGCAGGCGCCACTCAACCGCACCGGGACTTGCGCGCAGCCCCTCCCGCGTGTAGGGAGTCGTCTCCCTCCCTGAACGTTCGTTGTGAGGCGGCACAGGGCCGCCAATGCCACTTTGTCGCACCGTGCGGGGTATCATGGAGACGGTTCTTCAGACGCCTGTAGCCGGTCCCACGCCCCCAGAAGAGGGTGGGCGGACGGCCCCTGTGGCGAACGGTGATCCCCCAGGTGTCGCGGCACGCAGACCCTCCCGATCACCGTGTCACGGGGTGACCGTCGCCGCTCGGCCGCGGTCGGCAGGCGTCCCCAGCAGGAGGGTGTTCCCACTTGGCCTACGACGCAGGTTCAATCACGGTTCTGGAGGGGCTTGAGGCGGTCCGCAAGCGCCCCGGAATGTACATCGGTTCCACAGGGGAGCGGGGCCTGCACCACCTGGTCTACGAGGTGGTCGACAACTCCGTCGACGAGGCGCTGGCGGGCCACGCCGACGCCATTGAGGTGACCCTGCTGGCCGACGGCGGCGTGTGCGTGGCCGACAACGGCCGCGGCATCCCCACCGACCTCCACCCGGTGGAGAAGCGCCCCGCCGTCGAGGTCGTCCTCACCACGCTGCACGCGGGCGGCAAGTTCGACGGCAAGTCCTACGCGGTCTCCGGCGGTCTGCACGGCGTCGGCGTCTCCGTCGTCAACGCGCTGTCCACCGCACTGGAGGTGGAGATCCGCCTCCACGGGCACGTGTGGCGCCAGCGCTACGAGATGACCGCGCCCACCGGCGAACTCGTCAAGGGCGAGAGCACCGACGAGACCGGCACCCAGATCACCTTCTGGCCGGACGGCGGCATCTTCGAGACCACCACGTTCTCCTTCGAGACGCTCGCCCGCCGCATGCAGGAGATGGCCTTCCTCAACAAGGGGCTGTCCATCACCATCCGCGACGAGCGGCCCGAGCACACCGACGGCGGACCGACGGTCAACACCTTCCACTACGACGAGGGTCTGTCGGACTACGTCCGCCACATCAACGCCAAGAAGGAGCCGGCGCACGCGTCGATCATCTCCTTCGAGGAGGAGGGCGAGGGCATCTCGGTCGAGATCGCCATGCAGTGGAACCAGTCCTACACCTCCTCCGTGCACACCTTCGCCAACACCATCAACACGGCCGAGGGCGGCACGCACGAGGAGGGGTTCCGCTCCGCGCTGACCACCCTGGTCAACCGGTACGCCCGCGACCAGAAGCTGCTGCGCGAGAAGGACGACAACCTCACCGGCGACGACATCCGCGAGGGTCTGACCGCGATCATCTCGGTCAAGCTGGCCGACCCGCAGTTCGAGGGCCAGACCAAGACCAAGCTGGGCAACACCGAGGCCAAGTCCTTCGTCCAGAAGGTCACCAACGAGCACCTGCGCGACTGGTTCGAGCGCAACCCCGGCGAGGCCAAGGACATCGTGTCCAAGGCCAGCCAGGCCGCCCGCGCCCGCGTGGCCGCCCGTCAGGCCCGCGACCTGACCCGCCGCAAGACCCTGCTGGAGACCACCTCCCTCCCGGGCAAGCTGTCGGACTGCCAGTCCACCAACCCGGAGGAGTGCGAGGTCTACATCGTCGAGGGCGACTCGGCGGGCGGCTCCGCGAAGGGCGGCCGCAACCCGCACAACCAGGCCATCCTGCCCATCCGGGGCAAGATCCTGAACGTCGAGAAGTCGCGCATCGACCGCATCCTCAAGAACGCGGAGGTCCAGGCGATCATCACCGCCCTGGGCACCGGCATCCACGAGGAGTTCGACGCCGAGAAGCTGCGGTACCACAAGGTCATCCTGATGGCCGACGCCGACGTCGACGGCCAGCACATCCGCACGCTGCTGCTCACCCTGCTGTTCCGCTTCATGAAGCCGCTGGTCGAGGCCGGGAACGTCTACCTGGCCGCGCCGCCGCTGTACAAGATCAAGTGGGACCAGAAGGGCAGCGACGCCAGCTACGCCTTCTCCGACGCCGAGCGCGACCGGGTCATCGAGGCCGGGATCGCCCAGGGCAAGAGGGACCCGCGCCCGCGCGACATGGTGCAGCGCTTCAAGGGTCTGGGCGAGATGAACGCCAACGAGCTGTGGGACACCACGATGGACCCGGACCGCCGCGTCCTGCTCCAGGTCAGCCTGGAGGACGCGGCCCAGGCCGACGAACTGTTCAGCGTGCTCATGGGTGAGGACGTCGAGTCGCGGCGCGCCTTCATCCAGCGCAACGCCAAGGACGTCCGCTTCCTGGACATCTAGCGCTCCGCGGATGTCCGGGGCCTCCCGGGGAGGACCCGGGCCCCGCTCCCACCCGTGCTCAAGCAAGCTTCGTAGAAGGGACCGACATCCGTGACGGATGCGAACAACCCCGACGCCCCTGAGGGCGGGGACTCCAGCGTGGAGGCCCCGCCGCGCGTGACCGACCGGATCGAGCCCGTCGACATCCAGGTCGAGATGCAGCGCAGCTACCTCGACTACGCGATGTCGGTCATCGTCGGCCGCGCCCTGCCCGACGTGCGCGACGGCCTCAAGCCGGTCCACCAGCGCGTGCTCTACGCGATGTACGACGGCGGCTACCGCCCCGACCGCGGCTACTTCAAGTGCGCCCGCGTCGTCGGCGACGTCATGGGCAACTACCACCCGCACGGTGACAGCGCCATCTACGACACCCTGGTGCGCCTGGCCCAGTGGTGGTCCATGCGGATGCCGCTGGTCGACCCCAACGGCAACTTCGGTTCGGCGGGCAACGACCCGGCCGCTGCCATGCGCTACACCGAGTGCAAGCTCGCGCCGCTGGCCATGGAGATGCTCCGGGACATCGACAAGGACACCGTCGACTTCCGGCCCAACTACGACGGCCGCTCCGCCGAGCCCGTCGTGCTGCCCGCCCGCTTCCCGAACCTGCTGGTCAACGGTTCCTCGGGCATCGCGGTCGGCATGGCCACCAACATCCCGCCGCACAACCTGCGCGAGGTCGCCGACGGCGTCAACTGGTACCTCGACAACCCCGAGGCGCAGGACGAGGAGCTGCTCGACGCGCTCATCGCCCGCGTCAAGGGCCCCGACTTCCCCACCCGCGGCCTTATCGTCGGCAAGCGCGGCATCGAGGAGGCGTACCGGACCGGGCGCGGCTCCATCACCATGCGCGCCGTGGTCGAGGTGGAGGAGGACAAGCGGGGCCGCCAGACCCTGGTCGTCACCGAGCTGCCCTACCAGGTCAACCCGGACAACCTCGCGCTCAAGATCGCCGACCTGGTCAAGGACGGCAAGATCACCGGCATCGCCGACGTGCGGGACGAGAGCAGCGGCCGCACCGGGCAGCGCCTGGTCATCGTGCTCAAGCGCGACGCCGTCGCCAAGGTCGTGCTGAACAACCTCTACAAGCACACCCAGCTCCAGGAGACCTTCGGCGCGAACATGCTCGCGCTGGTCGACGGGGTGCCGCGCACCCTGCGCCTGGACCAGATGATCCGGCACTGGGTCAAGCACCAGGTCGAGGTCATCGTCCGCCGGACCCGGTACCTGCTGCGCAAGGCCGAGGAGCGGGCGCACATCCTGCGCGCGCTGCTGCGGGCCATGGACCGCATCGACGAGGTCATCAACCTCATCCGGGCCAGCGCCTCCGCGGACCAGGCCCGCACCGGTCTGATGGACCTGCTGGAGATCGACGACATCCAGGCCCGTGCCATCCTCGACATGCAGCTGCGCAAGCTCGCCGCCCTGGAGCGCAACGCGCTGACGGCCGAGTACGACGAGCTCATGGCGCAGATCGCCGACTACAACGACATCCTCGAATCGGACACGCGCCAGCGGAGCATCATCCGCGAGGAGCTGGGCGAGATCGTGGAGAAGTACGGCGACGAGCGGCGCACGCACATCATCCCCTTCGAGGGCGACATGCGCATGGAGGACTTCATCGCGGAGGAGGACGTGGTCGTCACGATCTCCCGCGGCGGATACGCCAAGCGCACGCGCATCGACAACTACCGCGCCCAGAAGCGCGGCGGCAAGGGCGTGCGCGGGGCCCAGCTCAAGCAGGACGACATCGTCCAGCACTTTTTCGTCACCACCACCCACAACTGGATCCTGTGCTTCACCAACCAGGGCCGGGTGTACCGCACGAAGGCCTACGAGCTGCCCGAGGCCGCCCGCGACGCGCGCGGCCAGCACGTGGCGAACCTGCTCCCGTTCCAGCCGGGCGAGGAGATCGCGCAGATCATGGCGCTGCGCGACTACGAGGCCGCCCCGTACCTGGTGCTCGCCACCCGTGAGGGCCTGGTCAAGAAGTCCCGCCTGGAGGACTTCGATTCGGCGCGCGCGGCGGGCATCATCGCGATCAACCTGCGCGAGGACGACGAGCTGATCGCCGCCCGGCTGGTCTTCCCCGACGACGACCTGCTGCTGATCTCCAGCGACGCCCAGGCGATCCGGTTCCCGGCCTCCGACGAGTCGCTGCGCCCCATGGGCCGCGCCACCAGCGGCGTGATCGGCATGCGGTTCCTGGAGGACGACTACCTGCTGAGCATGGACGTCATCCGGCCCGGCGACGGCTCCACGGACGTCCTGGTCACCACCGAGAACGGCTACGCCAAGCGCACCCCGTCCGAGCAGTACCCGGTGCAGAACCGCGGCGGCAAGGGCGTGCTGACGGCCAAGGTGGTGGAGGCCCGCGGCAAGCTGGTCGGCGCCCTGATGGTCGACCCCGAGGTGGACGAGGTCTTCGCGATCACCTCCGTCGGCGGTGTCATCCGCACCGGCGCCGACGAGGTCAAGCGGTCCGGCCGCACGACCATGGGCGTCCGACTGATGAACCTGGACAAGGGCAACAAGATCGTCGCCGTGGCGCGCAACGCCGAGGCCGCCGAGGAGGAGGCCGTCGAGACGGCCGAGGACGCGGGGGAAGCGGCCGCCGACACGGCCGAGGACGTGAACGCGAACGTCGAAGGCAACCCGGAGGCCTAGACTTCGCGTTAGGCCCCATATGGGCCGCGGGGTTCGTTTTGCGCGGACCCCGCGGACACCCTGGTCGCGCCAATCACCCGTTCTCAAGGAAAGTCCAGCGGTAACGTTTCTATGTCTGACAACCAGCGGAACACCACCACGAACGAAACCGACCCGGACACGGCGGAGAGCGCCAAGGGCGGGGACGTGGAGACGACCGAGAAGGACACGGCAGAAGCGGGGGCCGCCGTGACCACCGAGGTCGACGACAAGGCCGATGCGGCGACGGGCGCCACCGAGGCCGACACGGCCGAGGAGCCCGGCGAGGAGTCGGGGAACAAGCCCGGCGACGAGGACGAGGGTTCCGCCGACAGGGCGGACACCGGGTCCGAGGCCGCCGCCGGACCGGCCGAACCCGTGGCGGAGGACCGCGTCGAAGCGGGGGGAACGCCAGTGTCCGAATCGAAGACCTCGGTGCCTGAGGGCCCGAACGCTGTGAAGGCCAGCCTGTCCAGCCGTAAGGCACACCTGTCGGTCTCCCGTGTGGAGCCGTGGTCGGTGATGAAGTTCAGCTTCGTCGTCTCCCTGGTGTGCTTCATCATCCTGTTCGTGGCGGTCGCGGTGATCTACGCGACGCTGTCGATGCTGGGTGTCTTCGACGAGCTGACCAACATGCTCACGGCGCTCCTGGAGGGCGACGGGACCGAGGACGAGCTCGGCCTCGACCCGGCCTCCTGGTTCTCGCCGGGCCGCGTCCTGGGGTACACCGGCGTGGTCGGCGCGCTGAACATCGTGCTGATCACCGCCCTGTCCACGGTGGGCACCATGCTGTACAACCTCGTCGCCGACCTGGTCGGCGGCATCGACGTGACGCTGTCCGAGGCCGAGTAGCACCGCCGTGAGGGTCCGGTCCCCGCTGGGGCCGGGCCCTCACGCGTCGGTTCCGAGCACTTCCGCGCCCGGGTAAAATGGGAGGTGGAAAGGGACGCGTACGCCGCGTCCCGCCTCGCGTCCGCCCCGGATCACCGGTTCGCCCCGGTCCCGCCGATGCGGTAGAGTTCCACACGCAGCAAGGGCGTATAGCTCAGTCGGTTAGAGCGCATCCCTGATAAGGATGAGGCCCCAGGTTCAAGTCCTGGTACGCCCACACACGAGAAGGCTCCCCACGGGGGGCCTTTTCTCATGTCCGTGCGTCACACGTGCGTCGTCGGCGCCCGAGGCGCGGCCCGGCCGGGTGCCGTGTCTCCGTGTCGACAACGAGCCGTGTCGACCTGTCGCTCGTGTCACCCGTCGACTCGGGGACCTGATGCGGTCAGGGGCGCCTGTAGGATGCGGCGCACCGGGAGGGCTTCGTCACCTCCGCCCCGGAGCGCGGGGCGCGGGCGGCCTCCAGAGCGAGGACGGAGAAGCGTGGCCACGACCTTCGACTACCAGCTTCCGTTCCACATCAACCAGGTGTGAAACATGCTCCCCCACTCCGTGTCGCGCACCAAGGGGGCCTCGGGCCCGGGGAACCCGGTGCCCGGCCCCGGTTACCGCTACGCCTTCTCCACCGGCATGAGCCTGCTCACCTGGGGGTTCAACGTGTACGTCGACCTCTTCCCCCATCCCCAGGGCACGCACATGAGGGTGACGCCCAGCATGAAGTTCGGCATCGTCGACTGGGGCGAGGGCAGCGAGGTCGCCGCCAGCCTGCACCACCACCTCGGCAACATGCTCCAGATCCAGATCAACCAGGGCTACGGCCGGGGCGGGCGGTAGGGCCCGCCCCGGAACCGGTTGGCGGAACGGGCGCCGCCCGGCTCCGCCGCCGCGCCCGGTCGAGCCGGGAAGACGCTCCGGGTCGACGTGTCGACTCGTGCACGTGTCGATTCATGTACCTGTCGACACGGCGACCCGTCGACTCGGGACCCTCAGCCGCACGTGCTGACCCTCCCGGCGAGCGCGGCGTTGAGTTCGCACACCATGTCCTCGGGGTGCGGGTCGGTCGAACCCGGGCGGATCTGCGTGTCCACGTGGTCCCGCAGCACCTCGCTCACGTACGGGTAGTAGGGGGTGCGCGGCCGCAGCAGGCCCTCGCCGACGGCGTCGCGCAGCTCCTCCCAGTACCGCACGTCCCTGTCCTCGGCTCCGCTCAGCCGGTAGCCGCTGCCGCGGGCGGGGAGCAGCCCGGCCTCACGGAACTCCGCCTGGACGTCCTGCCCGGTCATGGCCGCGACCAGACTCCAGGCCTCGTCCCGGTGCGGCGAGTCCCCGGTGACCGCCAGGCTGTTGCCGCCGAGTACGGCCGCGGGCAGCCGGAGCACCCCGAAGGCGGGGTCGCCGCCCTGGGCCTCCCCCGCCCAGCCGACCCAGCGCAGCCCCTCCCGGAGCGTCTCGGCGCTCTCGGAGTCGGCCTGGAGCTGGGGCACGACCCGGGGCCAGTGGCGCATGAACACCACCTCGCCGCCGCGGAACCGGTTCAGGCTCTCGGTCTCGGTCTCCTCCAGGGCCGCGCGCGGGATGACGCCCCCGGCCTCGGGGTCCAGCCCCGCCTCCAGCACCTCCAGGCCCTGGAACTCCCCGCTCGCACCGGCGGACGTGGCACAGCCCTCCTCCGCCCCGCCGCCGTCCGCCGAGCCCGCCCCGTCCGCGCCGTGGAAGGCACCCCGGCTGTCCGCCTCCAGGCCGGGGTGCCCGCCCAGGACGAACTCCAGGGCGTTGACGGTCAGGCCCTCGTAGTCGCCGAACTGGCCCGTGTACCCGTGGTCCAGGCCGTGATCGTCGCGCACCTCGCCCGCGAGGCCCAGCAGCCCGCGCCAGCCGTCCTCCTCGATCCGGGCGGTGACCTCCTCGGGGCCGACCAGGTCGGCGCGGTAGTAGAGCAGTCCCACGTCCATGTGGAACGGCACCGCCCGCGCCCGGCCCTCGTAGCACACCGCGTCCCGGGCGCGGCCCAGGAAGCCGTTCCACGCCAGCGGGCCGTCTCCCCCGGTGTCCACCTCCGCCAGCCAGCCGCGTTCGTGGAACTCCGGCACCCACTGGTTGTCGAGGAGGAGGACGTCGTAGGCCGCCGGGTCGGCCTGCATCGCCACGACCATCTGCGAGCGCTGCTCGTCCGCCCGGGGCGAGAGCCACTGGACGTCGACCTCCCACCCCTCGTTCCGCGCCTCCCAGCGCTCGATGAGCCGCGTGTACACTCCGCCCTCGCCCGCGTCCCCCGTGGCGGTGACGTCCACCGGGAGGGCGACGCGCAGGACCCGTTCGTCCCGCTCGCCCCGTGCGTCGCAGGCGGCGGAGCCCAGCAGCACGAGCGACAGGAGCGCGCACACGACCGGCCCCGGCGGCCCCGGGCGGGGTCGCCGCCCTGGTCCCGGCCACGATGCCGTAGACGACCTGTTCGAGTTCGTCGGCGCGCGGGTGGTGGCACTCGGCCCCCGCCCCCGCCAGCCGGCTGAGCAGCCCGTCCCCGCCGCACCCCTCGTTGCCCACGGACACCACGTGCACCCGCACGCGTTCGTCGAGGTCCTCCAGCACGGCCGCCACGTCGTCCGCCCGCGCGCCGCCGCGCGGTTCGGGGAGGGCGACGCCGTCGGTGAGGACGACCAGGGCGCAGGCGCCGGGCTCCCCCGGCCGGTCGGCGCAGGAACCCAGCTCCTCGGCGCCGTCGCGGATCGCGTCGGCCAGCGGGGTGGCCGGGAACTCGGCGCTCAGCGCGTCGACCGCCTCGCGCGCCAGCTCCTCCCGGCGCGCGTCCATGCCCGGTTCCGGGGGCAGGACGCGCTCCTGGCCGGTGACGTCGTTGCCCGGCCCGCCCTCGGGGAAGGTCCAGACCCCCACGGTGTCCTGCTCCCCCAGGAGGCCGACGGCGGTCCGCGCCAGCCGCTGCGCGGTCGCCAGCCGGGTGCCGCCCGTGCCGGGGCCGCTCATGGAGTCGGAGCGGTCGACCACGAGCAGGACCTCGACCGGGGCGCGGGAGCGCTCCTGCTGCCGCAGCCCGGACTCCAGCCGCTCCCGCCACCGCTCGTCCCGCGGAGCCGAGTTCAGGTGCGTGACCTCCATCAGGGACCGCTCCGCCTCCCCGCCGATCACGGCGCCCTCCACCGTCCGGTAGCCCTGGAAGGCCGTCGTCCCCCGGGGCTGCCGCATCCACTCCCCGAACGCCTCCACCTCCCGTTCGACCCCGTCGCCGCCCCAGTCCAGCCGTACGAACGGGTGGTCCAGGCCGGGCGTCTCGGAGAAGTAGACCGGGACCAGGGGCTCGTCCGGTTCCCCGCCCGTCGGCCCGCACCCGGGACCGAGCTGCCCGCCCGTGTTGTAGGCGTCGACCGCGTACTCGGTGCTGAACACCCCGACGGAGGCGGGGTCGGCGCTCCCGCCGCGCAGCGCGCACAGCAGGCCGAGGTTGCCCTCGGCGTCGAGCCCGGCCGAGGTCGCGCGGGCCTCCGCGATCTGGATCTCCTCGGCGCCCCCGTCCCCGTACGCGGAGTAAAGGGCCTCGGTCTGGATCAGCGCCGAGACCGAGGCCTCCGGCGAGGGGCGGGCCAGGAGGAGCCCGGCCTCCGCCGCCGCGGCCGTGCAGACGACGAGGTCCGAACGCGCTCCGCTCGGGTCGGTCCCCGAACACGCGGGGATGTCGCCCGCGGACTCGGGCAGCCCCAGCACCAGGGGGGTGAGCCTGGTGGCGCTCCCCTCCCCCGCCTCCAGGCCGGGCGCGTCGCCCGGGTCCCCGCGCAGCAGGACGACCTCCGCGCTGGAGTCCGGCAGCCACACGTGCGGGCGGGGCCCCGCCCGCAGGTCGGTCCACCCCTCGCGCAGCAGCTCGCGCGTGCGCGCGGCTCCGCCCGCGACGGTGACGCTGACGCGCACGGGCACGCAGCCGCTCCTCTCGTCCCGGCCGCCGAGGTGGGCGGAGAAGTCGTCGGCGGCCCTCTGGACGACGGCGTGCTGGTCCGGGGTGGTGAGCACGGTGAGCTCGGTGGGCGGGGCGCACGGCAGGCCCGGCCCCAGGTGTCCGCTGGCCCGCAGCCAGTACACGCCGTTCGGGACGAGGGTGAGCAGCGCGACGGCGGCGACGGCCAGGGGCCGCACCGGCCGCCCGGCGCCTCGGCGCTCCCCGGTCCTCGCCGCGGCACGGCTCCCGCGGACGGGGACGGCCGCCGTCCCCGTCCGCGTGCCGTGCCCGCGCCGTTCCCGGAAGGCCCCCGCGAGCGTGTGCGGAAGCCTGCGCAGGGAGGAGAGCCGGGCGCGGACGAAGCGCCTGGCGGTGTTGCGCGCCGCGCGCAGGAGGTCCACCGGGACGAGCCGCGGCTCCGTCCCCGCGTCCTCCCTGACCAGGCGCCGGAAGTCCCTGTCTCGGGCGAACCTCGTGGACCGGCGGGCGATCAGGTCCCCGTTGCGCCGGTCGTGGTCGACGATGACGCCCACCAGCCGCTCCCCGACGAACACGGCGGTGCCGGAGGCCCCCTTCCACGACACGTCGTTGCCGTACTCCCGCTGGACGTCGAGCCGGAGGTCCTTCCTGACCATGCCGTCCCACGGGCTGAGGGTCCCCCGCAGGTCCTTCAGGTCGCGGCCCCCGTCGTTGGCCGCGAGGTCGGGGTAGCCGAGCGAGCGGTACGGCCGCGGTTCGTCCGCCGAGAGCTTCCCCCAGCGCACGGAGGGGTGGCGCTGAGGCTCCTCCAGCCGCAGCAGGGCGACGTCCGTCCTCCGGTCCGACCAGACGACGGAGCACCGCAGGAAACCGCTGGGCGGGTCGGCTCCCACGCGCACGTCGACACGCTCGTGGCCGTCGACCACGTGGGCCGCGGTGAGGACGAGGGAGGGCCCGACGAGGTAGCCGGTCCCTCCCCTGGAGGCATCCCCGCTCCTGACGACGCGGACGTCCGCGACACACCTCGGGTCCATCAGTCCAGGTCCCTGCGGTCCTCCCAGACCGCTCCGCTCTCGGAGGCGATCGCGAGCTTTCTTCCGTCCGCGTCGGTCAGGGCGAGCTTCAGCGTGATCCGGTGCGTGTCCCTGCGGCCGGCCTTGCCCTCGGCGTTGAGGGAGAGCACGCCGAAGCGCACACCGGCCTTCCCGGCCCCCTCCCGGTGCGCCTCCAGGAGGAGTTCGACCTCGGCCTCGACGATCTCGATGCCGATCTCGTGGCCCTCCCCCCTCCGGCGCGCGGCGGCGAGCTCCCGGCGCAGTTCGTCGATGGCCTGGGACAGTCCGATGGTGGGCACCTGATGACTCCCTGGGGGCGTTTCGTCGTGGGGACGGCGGGAACAGGGCCGTGGTCCAGGTCACATGTTGGTTGTGATAGTCAGTTTTCCACGCCGGTCCGTCGCCAACCGGGTGTTTTCCGCTGTACACAACCGCTCTCGGACGGGGTGCCCCGCTTCTCCCTGCTCACGGCGCCCTTCTGCCGGGAGGCCGACTCGGCGCCGTGTCGACTCGTCGATCCGCCGACATGTCGTCCGACCGGCGCGGGGTCGTGGCTGGTCACGGGCCGCGAGCCACCGACAGTGCCATCCATCTAACCGACCGTTCGGTCAGGACATGGCTTTCGAGCTGGGAAAAGCAGCCCCCGGTGTAGAAAGTGCCTTGGGTCACATGTCATGGTGTCCTGGGGCTCGGTCCGGTGTCGGACATGTCCTTCCTGACGCTTGTGCGACTGGAGGGGCGGGTGGTTGTCACCGTGACTGCCGATACCAGGAGCCCACGAGCGGAATCCGACCTCCGGTCGGCAGAGAACATACGGAGCACCAATGGCAACTTCCGACTCGACGGCCCCAGGGCCGGGCGGCGCGATGGAGACCAGGGAGCGGCGGCGCGTCCTCGCCGGGACCATGGTCGGCACCACCATCGAGTGGTACGACTTCTTCATCTACGCGCAGGCCGCCGGCCTCGTGCTCGCGCCCCTGTTCCTGTCGCCGCTGACCGAGGACAGCCCGGGCCTGGCCCAGATCCTGTCCTTCGCGACCATCGGCATCTCCTTCCTCTTCCGGCCGCTCGGCGCGATCGTCGCGGGCGCCCTCGGAGACAGGTTCGGCCGCAAGCGCGTGCTCGTGGCGACCCTGGTCATGATGGGACTCGCCACCTGCCTGATCGGCGTGCTGCCCACCTACGCCCAGATCGGCGTGGCCGCACCCGTCCTGCTGATCGTCCTGCGCATCCTCCAGGGCTTCTCCGCGGGCGGCGAGTGGGGCGGCGCGGCGCTGATGTCGGTGGAGCACGCGCCGGTCGGCAAGCGCGGCTTCTTCGGCGCCTACCCGCAGATCGGCGTTCCCTGCGGCATGATCCTGGCGACCTTCGTCGTCTGGGTGATCACCGCGTCCATCGGCCCGGAGGCGTTCCTGGAGTGGGGCTGGCGCATCCCCTTCCTCCTGTCCTTCCTGCTGATCATCGTCGGCCACCTCATCCGCAAGTCCGTGGAGGAGTCCCCGGTCTTCAAGCTCATGCAGGCGCGCAGGGCCGAGGCCTCCGCCCCGCTGGGCCGCCTGTTCCGCAACCACACCCGTGAGGTCGTCCTCTCCGCGCTGATCTTCATCGCCAACAACGCCGCCGGGTACCTCGTCATCGCCTACCTGGCGACCTACGCCTCCCGGCCGGTCGAGGACTTCGGCCTCGGCATGGACCGCGGCCCCGTACTCCTGGCGACCACCCTCGCCTCGTTCGGCTGGCTCATCTCCACGCTCTACGGCGGCATCCTGAGCGACAAGCTCGGCCGGGTGCGGACCTTCCAGCTCGGCTACGTGCTGCTGGCCGCCTGGTCCGTGCCGATGTGGTTCATGGTCGACACCGGCAACATCTACCTGTACTTCGCGGGCGTCTTCGTCTTCACGCTCACCCTGGGCCTGAGCTACGGCCCCCAGTCGGCGCTGTACGCGGAGATGTTCCCGGCCGAGGTCCGCTACTCCGGCGTGTCCATCGGCTACGCCCTCGGCGCGATCCTCGGCGGCGCCTTCGCGCCCACGATCGCCGAGCTGCTGCTCACCGAGACCGGCGCCTCGTGGTCGATCGGCGTCTACATCGTCGTGGCCTGCGCGGTCTCCTTCCTGGGGGTCACCCTGGTGAAGGAGCCCAAGGGCGTGGACCTGTACGCGGACGGCACCAAGCCGACCACGATCGGCACGTAGGCGGCGACGGGGCGGCGGGCCGGTCCGCCGCCCCGTCCCCTGTCGCCTTGTCGCCGCGTCGCCTTGTCGCTCCGTCGCCTTGTCGACCCGCCGCCCCCGCCCCGGGGCGCGCTCACCGCCCCCGCGACTCCGCGCGCTGGCTCGCCGGGCCCCGGCGGCCCCGGTCCAGCTCGTAGGCGGTGTTGACCAGGGCGATGTGGGACAGCGCCTGGGGGAAGTTGCCGACCAGCCGCCGCGCGCCGGTGTCGTACTCCTCCGCCAGCAGCCCCACGTCGTTGCGCAGGCTCAGCAGGTGCTCGAAGATCCCCCGGCCCTCGTCCACGCGGCCCTGGAGGACGAGGTTGTCCACCAGCCAGAACGTGCAGGGCAGGAACACGCCCTCACCGGGGGGCAGGCCGTCCACGTGCCGGGTCCCCTCGTCCATGGAGTAGCGCTGGACCAGGCCGCCGCTGCACAGCTCCCGCTGGACGGCGTCCACCGTCCCCCGCATGCGCTCGTCGGCGGCCGGGAGGAAGCCGACGGAACTCGCCATCAGGAGCGAGGCGTCCAGGGACTCGGAACCGTAGTACTGGGTGAAGGTCCGCCGACGGGGGTCGTACCCGTGCTCGCACACGTCCCGGAAGATCTCCCCGCGCAGGCGCTTCCAGTCGTCCACCGGGCCCTCCAGCCCGAACCTCTCCACGGCGCTGACGGCCCGGTCCGCCGCGGTCCACGCCATGACCTTGGAGTGAGTGAAGTGCCGCCGGGGCCCGCGCATCTCCCAGATCCCGTTGTCGGGCTCCCGCCAGTGCGACTCCAGGAAGTCCATCAGGTGCCGCTGGAGCTGCCAGGCCGGTTCCCTCGGCGGGATGCCGTGCTCCCTGGCCTGGTGGAAGACGTCCATCACCTCGCCGTAGACGTCGAGCTGCCACTGCTGGGCCGCCTCGTTGCCGATCCTGACGGGGCGGGCGCCCTGGTAGCCGGACAGCCAGCCCAGCTCCAGCTCGGGCAGCCTGCGCTCCCCCTCGATCCCGTACATGATCCGCATCTGCGCGGGCTCACCGGCCACCGCCCGCAGCAGCCACTCGCGCCATTCGGCCGCCTCACGTTCGTACCCCGACTCCAGCAGCGAGAGCAGCGTCAGCGTGGCGTCGCGTATCCAGCAGTAGCGGTAGTCCCAGTTGCGCACGCCGCCCAGCTGCTCGGGCAGGGAGGTGGTGGCCGCGGCCACCATGCCCCCGCCGGGCGCGTGCGTCAGGGCCTTGAGGGTGATGAGCGACCGGACCACCGCGTCGCGGTACTCGCCCCGGTAGATGCACCTGGACGCCCACTCCCGCCACACCTCCTCCGTGTGCCCGATGAGCGCGCCCACGTGGGGCGGGTCCGGCTCGGGGGCCCGCACCGGCGTCCACACCAGGGAGAAGTCCACGCCGTCCCCCGCGGCGACCGTGAACTCCGCGACCGGCCTGGACGGGGCCGCGACCTCGAACTCCACGTCGGAGTCCAGGTAGCAGCTGTCCGGACCGGCCACCATGTGCAGCCGCCGCCCGTTCTTGCGCACCCACGGGACGATGGACCCGTAGTCGAAGCGCGGCACGGCCTCGGTCCGCATGCGCACGCGGCCCTCCACCCCCTCGACCCGGCGCACCAGACCGGTCCCGTGCGCGCCGATGGGCATGCAGTCCACGACCCGCACCGCGCCGTCCGCGCACCGGAACTCGGTCTCCAGCACCAGGCTGTCGGAGCGGTACCGCCGCGCCGAGACCCGGTGCTCCCCTACCGGGGCCATGGTCCAGCGCCCGTTGCCCCCGTCGCCCAGCAGGGCGGCGAAGCAGGCGCCGGAGTCGAACCTGGGCAGGCACAGCCAGTCCACGCTCCCGTCCCTGCCGACCAGCGCCGACGTCCGCATGTCGCCCAGAAACGCGTAGTCCTCGATGGGCGGAGCCACGTCCCGTCCCCCTTCCGTCCCCGGCCGGTCGCCCGGGTACCCCGGTCCCGCGTCAGCGGTCTCCCCGCCCGCCTCCGGGCAGGAACTCCTGCGCCTTGGACACGACGCCCCGCTTGACCACGGACCACGCCTCGGGGTCGCCCTTGGCCAGGGCCTTGGCCACGCTCTCCATCTGGTCGAGCGTCGCGTGCGGCGGGATCGGCGGGACGGCGGGGTCGGTGACGAACTCGACCACGCAGGGCCGGTCCGCCGACAGCGCCCGCTGCCAGGCGTCGCGCACGTCGGAGGGGTCTTCCACCCTGATCCCCCGCAGGCCGATGCTCTCGGCGAACCCGGCGTAGGGGAAGTCGGGGATGCGCTGCGAGGGCAGGAACTGCGGCGCGCCGCCCATCGCGCGCAGCTCCCAGGTCACCTGGTTGAGGTCGCGGTTGTTGAGGACGGCGACGACCACCCGCGGGTCCTCCCACTCCCTCCAGTAGTGGCCGATGGTGATCAGCTCGTTGATGCCGCTCATCTGCATGGCGCCGTCCCCGACGAGCGCGACCACCGGCCGGTCGGGGTGGGCGAACTTCGCCCCCGTGGCGTAGGGGACGCCGGGGCACATCGTGGCCAGCGTGCCCGACAGCGTCCCCCGCATGCCCTCGCGGAACACCAGGTGGCGCGCGTACCAGTTGGCCGCCGAACCGGAGTCCGCGGTCACCATCACGTCGTCGGGCAGCAGCGGGGACAGCTCGTGGAAGACGCGCTCGGGGTTGACCGGGTCGGCGTCCACGTGGGCGCGCCGTTCGAGGACCTGCTTCCACCGCGCGACGTCGTTTTCGATCTTCTCCCGCCAGGAGCGGTCGGTCTTGCGGTCCACGAGCGGCAGCAGCATCCGCAGCGTCTGCGCGGAGTCGCCGACCAGGTTGCACTCGAACGGGTAGCGCATGCCGACCATGGTCGGATCGATGTCGATCTGGACGGCGCGCGCCTGGTCGAACTCGGGCAGGAACTGGCTGTACGGGAAGCTGGAGCCCACCACGAGCAGGGTGTCGCAGTCCCGCATCATCTCGTAGGAGGGCCGGGTGCCGAGCAGACCGATCGACCCGGTCACGAAGGGCGGGTCGTCGGGGAGGGCGTCCTTGCCCAGCAGCGCCTTGGCCACCCCCGCGCCGAGCCTGTCCGCCATCTCGACGACGGCGTCCGCCGCTCCCCTGGCCCCCTGCCCGACCAGCATGGCGACGCGCTCGCCGGAGTTGAGGATCTCGGCGGCCTCGGCCAGCCCCTCCGGGGACGGCGTGGACCGCGGTGAGGGGAGACCGAGGCTGGAGGGCACCATCTTGAACTCGTGCTCGGGCGGTGAGTACTCCAGGTCCTGGACGTCGGCGGGGATGATGACCGCCGTGACCGTGCGCCTGCTCGCGGCGATCCGGATCGCCCGGTCCAGCACGTTGGGCAACTGCTCGGGAACGGTTACCATCTGGAGGTAGTCGCCGGCCACGTCCTTGTACAGCGACATCAGGTCGACCTCCTGCTGGTAGGAGCCGCCCATCGCGCTGCGCGCGGTCTGGCCGAGGATCGCCACCACCGGCACGTGGTCGAGCTTGGCGTCGTAGAGGCCGTTCAGCAGGTGGATGGCGCCGGGGCCCGAGGTGGCCGCGCACACCCCCACCCGGCCGGAGAACTTGGCGTACCCCGTGGCCTCGAAGGCCGCCAGCTCCTCGTGCCGTGACTGGATGAAGCGGGGCCGGTCGCCGGCCCGCTCCCACGCGGCCAGCAGGCCGTTGATGCCGTCGCCCGCGTAGGAGAAGACGCGCTCGACCCCCCACTCGCGCAGACGCTTCAGTACGTGGTCGGACACCAGTTCCGCCATGACCGCTTCCCTCCCGGGCTCGACGCCGTCGGCCGGCACCCTTCCCGCGTCACCGCGTCCGCCGCGTGCGGGGCCCCGCCCCACCGGCTCGCGGCCCCCGGTCCACCGCGGAAGTGCCTCGCTGGCGCGACTACCCCGACTCCCGCGTCCGCACTCACCGCGCGGGCGGCGCTCCGCCCGCCCCGCTCCCGCGCTCCGCCCGCCCCTGTACCGGAGACCGGACGTTCGTTCCTGCCCGGGGCCGGTCAGTGGCGGTGGGCGGCACCGCCCGCCAAGGTGAGTGGTATGCGTCACATCGGGTAATGGTTCACCATCAGTCCCTTGCGTCACGGGGCCCATGAAACGGACGCGACACGGTGGAGGTGACCATGTCCAACCGGACATCGGCCCAGGGCGTGACCAGGATCCCCGGAAAGCCGATCCGTATCGCCGCACTCGTCTACGGCATCGTCTTCCTGCTGGTGGGCGTGCTGGGCTTCATTCCCGGACTGACCACGAACTACGACCAGATGCAGTTCGCCGGACACCACTCCGAGGCCATGCTGCTGGGGATCTTCCAGGTGTCGATCCTGCACAACCTGCTCCACCTGATCCTCGGCGTGGCCGGGGTGGCGATGGCGCGCACCGCCGGACTGGCGCGCGTCTACCTCATCGTCGGCGGCCTGGCCTACCTGGTGCTGTGGGTCTACGGGCTGCTGGTCGAGTCCGGCGACCCGACGAACATCGTGCCGCTCAACCACGCCGACAACTGGCTGCACCTGGTGCTGTGGGTGAGCATGCTCGCGCTCGCCATCGTCCTCAAGCCCTCCGGGCGCAGCCGCGCCGGGCGCTGACGCGTCCGCGCGGCTCCCGCCCGGAGCGGGAGTGACACGGCGACGGCCGCCGCCCCGCACGGGGCGGCGGCCGCTTCGCGTCGTTCGGCCGCGCCCGCGCCGTGGACGCACGCGACCGGCCCCGGCCCCCGCGGGGACCGGGGCCGGACGACCGCGAATCAGCGCCGGTCGAGCCACTCGTAGGCGGCGCTGGTGGCGCAGGCGTACACCGTGTGGTGCAGCAGGTCCACGCCGACCTCCTTGGCGCCCCACTTCCAGGCCGGGGGCGCCGTGCCCGTGGCAGGGAGGGCGACCTGCTCGCCGCCCCACACCAGTGCCAGGTGCGCGGCCGCCGCCGCGGTCCCGTGCAGCCCGGCGGCGCCCAGCAGCCCCCGGACCGCCCCCCACGAGGCCCCGTAGCCCCAGTGCACCGCCGTGTTGAACCGCTGCTCGCCCGAGGGGCCCTCCGGCCGCACCCCGAGCACCTTCCCGGCGGCGTCGGCGGGCGAGGTGCTGCCTCCCCTGCCGCGCAGCTTGGCCTCGGCGGTGCTGGAGACCGTCATCGCCGCCGTGCCGACCACCCCCGCCAGCAGTCCCCTGCCGACGGCGGACGAGGTGTGCGCGAGGGCCCGTGCCAGCCGTTCCACCACGCCCGCCTCAGCGCTCCACCACGTGCCGCTTGTTGGGCACGCAGTGGGTCATGGTCAGCCCCGACACGTCCCGGGGGCCGTTCTTGCCCAGGTTGGCCATGCGCTGGCGCTCCCCCTCGTCCAGGGTCTGGCTCCGCAGCGGCTCCAGGTGCGCCACGTCGCCCGGGCCGATGCCCAGCCCCTCACCGACGCGCAGCCCCAGGTCGTCGTCGACCATGAGGAAGTGCCAGACCATCCGCTCCTGGATCGGCCGGTCGCACTGGGAGAGCTGCCCGGTGAAGTTGCGCACCAGGTCGTCGCGCTCCCACTCCTCCATCAGCGTGTACCGCTGTCCCGCCTGCTGGTAGTCGTTGGTGCGGGAGATGCGCTTACGGGTCATCCGCCCCCGGATCTCCGGCCCCTGCTCGTCGTGCGTGGGGTACTGCCCCTCGCGCAGGCCGCCGTTGATGGACGGCTCGTAGTTGACGTGCGGGTTCTCGCCCCCGGAGTCCTGGTGGTAGGCCATCAGGCCGTCGCGCTGGTTGGTGCGCACGTCGGCGTTCCTGGCCTGGTTCACCGGCAGTTGGAGGTAGTTGGGGCCCACCCGGTAGCGCTGCGTGTCGCTGTAGGAGAAGGTGCGCCCGACGAGCATCTTGTCGTCGGAGAAGTCCAGGCCGTCCACGAGCACGCCGGTGCCGAAGGAGATCTGCTCGTTCTCCGCGAAGTTGTCCGACACGTTCCGGTCGAGCACGATCCGCCCCACCGCCTTGGGCGGGAAGTCCTGCTCCGGCCAGGTCTTGGTGTCGTCCAGCGGATCGAAGTCGAGCTCGGGGTGCTCCTCGTCGCTCATCATCTGCACGAGCAGCTCCCACTCGGGGTACTCGCCGCGGTCGATGGCCTCGTGCAGGTCCTTGGTCGCGTGCCCGGTCTCGTCCGCCTGGAGGTTGGCCGCGTCGGCCTCGGTCATGCTGCGCACGCCCTGCTTGGGCATCCAGGTGTACTTGACCAGGACGGTCTCGCCCACGTCGTTGACCCACTTGTAGGTGTTGACGCCGAAGCCCTGCTGGTGCCGGTAGTCCGCCGGGATGCCGCGCGGGCTGAACAGGTTGACCAGCATGTGCATGCACTCGGGGGTCTGCGACATGAAGTCGAAGATGCGGTTGGGCTCCTGGCGGAAGGTCACCGGGTCCGGCTTGAGGGAGTGGATCACGTCGGGGAACTTGATGGCGTCGCGGATGAAGAACACCGCCAGGTTGTTGCCCACCAGGTCCCAGTTGCCGTCCTCGGTGTAGAACTTGATCGCGAACCCGCGCGGGTCGCGCGCGCACTCCGAGGAGTCCCTGCCCCCGATGACCGTGGAGAAGCGCAGCGCGATGTCGGTCCGCTTCCCCCTGCCCTGGAAGAGCTTGGCCCGCGTGTAGCGGCTGATCGGCTCGTCGCCCCACGCGCCGTAGGACTCGAAGTAGCCGAACGCGGTCGCCCCGCGCGCGTGCACCACCCGCTCCGGGATGCGCTCCCGGTCGAAGTGGCTGATCTTCTCCAGGAACTGGTAGTTCTCCAGCGTCGCGGGTCCCCGCTCACCGACCGTGCGCTGGTTCTGGTTGTCGTAGACCGGGTGTCCCTGCCGGTTCGTGAGCACCTCGCGGTCGTCTCCCGGCGCGGATCCCTGGCTGGATACGTCGGTCATGGAACTGGTCCCCCACCACGTCGTCATGATCCCTGTCCCGGTGCCCCTGCCCACTGCCGCGGTGCCGGACGCGCGGCGGGGGAAGTTCTTACCAACTGGAGGGAGTACCGCAACTCTTCCCCGCCGGGGAAGTCCGGAAAGGGGGATTTTCGGCCCTCTCCTCCCCCGGTGTTTCACGTGAAACACCGCCGTCCGGGCCGCGTCACAAAAGCCCCATGGAACCGCCACGGGCGGCGTGTCCCCGCCCGCCCGGAGCCGCGCCCGGCGCACGGTGGGAATTCCGGACCCATGCTCCCCCTCGTCCTTGGGTAGCGGCAGACCTGGAGACCATCGACGGGCCCCGGGCCCGGGGCGGAGGCGAGCATGGGCGTACGCACGTGGATCGAGTCGTGGCCGGTGTACCGGCAGTTCACGGGGGACGACCCGACGGGACGCGGGGCCGCCGCGAAGTCCCGCCGGTCGGAGAACCTCAGGTCCCGCACCGAGGAGGCCGACCGGGTCGTGAAGTCGGTCTGCCCCTACTGCGCGGTGGGATGCGGGCAGAACGTCTACGTCAGGGACGAGAAGGTCGTCCAGATCGAGGGCGACCCGGACTCGCCGATCAGCCGCGGGCGGCTGTGCCCCAAGGGATCGGCCAGCCTCCAGCTCACCACCGGCTCCGCGCGCGAGGAGAAGGTCCTGTACCGGCGCCCCTACGGCACCGAATGGGAGGAGATCGACCTCGAAACCGCCATGCGGATGGTCGCCCACCGCGTGGTCCGCACGCGCGAGCAGACCTGGGAGCGGGAGCACGAGGGACAACGGGTGAACCGCACGCTGGGGATCGCCAGCCTCGGCGGCGCCACACTGGACAACGAGGAGAACTACCTCATCAAGAAGCTCCTGACCTCGCTCGGCGTCGTCCAGGTGGAGAACCAGGCCCGCGTGTGCCACAGCTCCACGGTCGCCGGGCTCGGGACGTCCTTCGGACGCGGCGGGGCGACCATGTTCCTCCAGGACCTGCAGAACTCCGACTGCATCATCATCGAGGGATCCAACTTCGCCGAGGCCCACCCGGTCGGCTTCCAGTGGGTCATGGAGGCCAAGGCCCGCGGCGCGGTGGTCATCCACGTCGACCCCCGCTTCAGCCGCACCAGCGCGCTCGCCGACATGCACGTGCCCATCCGCGCGGGCACCGACATCGCCTTCCTCGGCGCGATCATCAACCACGTCCTCACCGAGGAGAAGTACTTCCTCGACTACGTGCGCACCTTCACCAACGCCGCCACGATCGTCGGCGAGGACTTCCAGGACACCGAGGACCTGGACGGCCTGTTCTCCGGCTTCTCGGAGAAGGACAAGAGCTACGACGCCAGCACCTGGAGCTACGAGGGCGCGGAGGTCGCCGCCGCCTCCGGCAACCGCAACCAGCTGTTCAAGGAGCGGCTGGAGGAGAACCTCGGCACCAGCCACTCCGGGCGGCCCGAGCAGCAGGGGTCGGGCGGCGCGGTCATCCGGGAGAAGCCCAGGGAGGACCCGACGCTCACCGACCCGCGCTGCGTGTTCCAGGTCCTCAAACGCCACTACGCGCGCTACACGCCGGAACTGGTCGAGCAGGTCTGCGGTATCCCGCAGGAGACCTTCCGGAGGGTGTGCGACCACCTCACCGAGAACTCCGGCCGGGACCGCACCAGCGCCTTCTGCTACGCCGTGGGCTGGACGCAGCACACGGTCGGCTCCCAGTACATCCGGGCCGCCTCCATCCTCCAGCTGCTGCTGGGCAACATCGGCCGCCCGGGAGGGGGCATCCAGGCGCTGCGCGGACACGCCAGCATCCAGGGCTCCAGCGACGTGCCGACCCTGTTCGACCTGCTGCCGGGCTACCTGCCTATGCCCCACGCGCACGAGGAGCAGTCCCTGGAGACCTACATCATGGCCGCGGGCAACCCCAGGAAGGGGTTCTGGGACGGGATGGAGGCCTACACCGTCAGCCTGCTCAAGGCGTGGTGGGGCGAGCACGCGACGGCCGAGAACGACTACTGCTTCGACCACCTGCCCAGGCTCACCGGCTCCCACAGCCACTACGACACCGTGATGGGGCAGATCGCCGGGAAGTGCAAGGGCTACTTCCTCATGGGCGAGAACCCCGCCGTGGGTTCGGCCAACAGCAGGGCCCAGCGCATGGGCATGGCCGAGCTGGACTGGCTGGTCGTGCGCGACTTCTCGCTGATCGAGAGCGCCACCTGGTGGAAGGACGGGCCGGAGATCGAGTCCGGCGAGATGCGCACCGAGGACATCGGCACCGAGGTGTTCTTCTTCCCGGCCGCCGCGCACACGGAGAAGTCGGGCACCTTCACCAACACCAACCGGCTGCTCCAGTGGCACGACCAGGCCGTCAGCCCGAGCGGTGACCAGCGCAGCGACCTGTGGTTCATGTACCACCTCGGCCGTGGGATCCGCGGCATCCTCGCCGGCTCCGACGACCCCAAGGACCGCCCCGTCCTCGACCTCACCTGGGACTACCCCCTGGAGGAGGACGGCGAGCCCGACGCCGCCGCGGTCCTGCGCGAGATCAACGGGCACGACGCCGAGGGCCGCCCGCTCACCGTCTACACCGAGCTGCGCGACGACGGGTCGACCTCGTGCGGCTGCTGGATCTACTGCGGCGTCTTCAAGGACGGGGTCAACCAGGCGGCGCGCAGGAAGCCCCACACCGAACAGGACTGGATCGCCGGGGAGTGGGCCTGGGCGTGGCCGGACAACCGGCGCGTCCTGTACAACCGCGCCTCCGCCGACGAGAACGGGGAGCCCTGGAGCCCCCGCAAGAGCCTCGTGTGGTGGGACGCGGAGCGGGAGCGCTGGGTCGGGCACGACACCCCCGACTTCGAGAACCGCAAGGCTCCCGACTACGTGCCGCCGGAGGACGCCGAGGGCGTCGCGGCGCTGACCGGTCGGGACGCCTTCGTCATGCAGGCTGACGGCAAGGGGTGGCTGTACGCGCCCGCGGGTCTCAACGACGGCCCGCTGCCCACGCACTACGAACCGCAGGACACCCCGTTCGAGAACCCGCTGTACGGGCACCAGCGCAACCCGACGCGCCTGCTGTACCCGCACGAGTACAACCGCTACCACCCGGCCCCCGGCACGCCCGGCTCCGACGTCTTCCCGTACGTGGTGACGACCTACCGGCTCACCGAGCACTTCACCGCGGGCGGGATGACCAGGTGGACGCCCTACCTGGCCGAACTCCAGCCCGAGTTCTTCTGCGAGGTCGGGCCCGAGCTGGCCGAGGAGCGCGGGTTGGAGCACGGCGGCTGGGCCACCGTCGTCACGGCGCGCAACGCCATCGAGGCCCGGGTCATGGTCACCGACCGGATGGCGCCGCTGCGGGTGCAGGGGCGGGTGGTCCACCAGATCGGGATGCCCTACCACTGGGGGCCCAACGGGTACACGACCGGGGACGCGGTCAACGAACTGATGCCCATCGCGCTCGACCCCAACGTGCACATCCAGGAGGTCAAGGCGATCACGGCCGACATCCGGCCGGGGCGCAGGCCCCGGGGCGCCGAGCGCCTCGACCTGGTGCGCGAGTACCGGGAGCGGGCCGGAATCACGGAACAGACGGGACTGGAGGTGTGAGCGTGTCCGCGGAGAGCAACGGGGACGGCAGGCACGAGAGGGTCGGCTTCTTCACCGACACGAGTGTGTGCATCGGCTGCAAGGCCTGCGAGGTCGCCTGCAAGGAGTGGAACATGGTCCCCGAGGACGGCCTGGACTTCACGTCCATGTCGTTCGACAACAGCGGCGGACTGAGCGCGGACACGTGGCGGCACGTGGCCTTCGTCGAACAGCGCGAGCCCCTGGGCCACCAGGACCCGGGCGTGGGACGCCCCGGGGCCGTGGACCTGGGCATGCCGTCCTTCGAGCTGCCCGGCGCCGCCACGGGTGCCGACGAACGCGGCGAGTTCCGCTGGCTGATGTCCTCGGACGTGTGCAAGCACTGCACCAGCGCCGCCTGCCTGGACGTGTGCCCGACCGGCTCGCTGTTCCGCACCGAGTTCGGCACGGTGGTGGTGCAGGAGGACATCTGCAACGGCTGCGGGTACTGCGTTCCGGCCTGCCCCTACGGGGTCATCGACAAGCGCGAGGAGGACGGCCGGGTCTGGAAGTGCACCCTGTGCTACGACCGGATCGGCGACGGCCTGGAACCCGCCTGCGCCAAGGCCTGCCCCACCGACTCGATCCAGTTCGGCAACCTCGACGAACTGCGTGCGCGCGCCGAGGCGCGGGTGGCCGACCTGCACGAGGCCGGGGTGTCCTCCGCCCGCCTGTACGGCGAGGACCCCGAGGACGGGGTGGACGGCGCGGGGGCGTTCTTCCTGCTGCTGGACGAACCCGAGGTCTACGGGCTGCCGCCGGACCCGGTGGTGACCACCCGGGACCTGCCGTCGATGTGGCGGCACGCCGGTGTCGCGGCGGCGGCGCTGGTGGTCGGAGCGGCCGCGACGTTCGTGGGGAGGCGCTGATGAGCTCGTCGGACGTGACCAAGGAGGGCATGCGCGGGCAGCGCCCCGGACGGGAGGCCGTCACGGGGGCCGCCGACGTCGTCGGGGAGGAGCAGCGCCGCGAACACGGGGAGGGGCGGCGCAGGAAGAAGCGGCGCGGCGAGCCCACGCGGGTGCCCGACGCCGAGTTCCGCTCCTACTACGGCAAGCCGGTCCTCAACCAGATCGTGTGGAAGGCCTCCGACATCGGCGGCTACCTGTTCCTGGGCGGGCTCGCCGGGGCCTCGTCGGTGCTGGCCGCCGGCGCCGAGCTGACCGGCCGCCCGGAGCTGGCCCGCCCCCTCAAGTACACGGCCCTGGGCGCGATCTCCGGTTCGACGGCCGCGCTCATCCACGACCTGGGGCGCCCCGAGCGCTTCCTCAACATGCTGCGGGTGGTCAAGCCGACCTCGCCGATGAGCGTCGGGTCCTGGATCCTCATGACCTACGGCCCACTCGCCGGGGTCGCCGCGGTGACCGCGGCCACCGGGTGGTTCCCGCGGATCGGCCGGGCGGCCACCCTGGGCGCCGGGATGGTGGGGCCGCTCGTGGCCACCTACACGGCGCCGCTGGTGTGCGACACCGCTGTGCCCTCCTGGCACGACGGCTACCGGTACATGCCGTTCGTGTTCGCCTCCTCCGCGGCCTCGGCCGCGGGCGGGATGGGCCTGGTCACCGCGCCCCTGGCGCAGAGCGGTCCCGCGCGCCGTGCCGCCGTGGGCGGCGCCCTGCTGGAGACGGCGGTCTCCGGCGCCATGGAGCGCCGGATGGGGCTGTCCGGCGAGCCCTACCGGCAGGGGAGGGCGGGTGCCCTCATGCGTGCGGCCCGGACGCTCACCCTGGCCGGTGCGGCCGGTGCGGTGCTGGGCCGCCGCAGCCGGGTGGCCTCCGCGGTGAGCGGCGCCGCCCTGCTGGCCGGTTCCGCGTGCACCCGGCTGGGCGTATTCCAGGCGGGCAAGCAGTCCGTGGCCGACCCCAAGTACACGGTGGTGCCCCAGCGCCGCAGGCTGGCCGAGCGGGAGGCGGAGCGCGGGGGCGCCGACGCGGCCGCCGTTCCGCGGGCCCGTACGGCCGGGGACTGAGGAGCGGCCGTCCTCCCCCGCGGCTCTGGCGGGGGGAGGACGGCCGTCCGGCGGTCGGGGACGCGGCGCGGTGGTGCGGGCCACTTGTCCACGCCGGGAGGTGTTCTGGATCACACGGTTGGACGTGTGGCCAGGAATTCAGGCGAAATCCTCGACGTTTTCTTGAGTTCTGCGCGGTTGTGGCGAACAGATGGCAAGAAACAGCACCATGTGTCTGAACACATCTTTCTGACACAGGAGGCTGGCGCCATGGCTGATGACCGGGACCTTCTCCCCTCCGAGCAGCCGGTCCGGCTGCTCGACGAGACCGGAAGCCCGGTGGACGGGGCCGCCCTGCCGTTCCCGGCCCGGGAGCGGCTTCTCGCCGCGTACACCTCCCTGGTGATCGGCCGCCGCGTCAACGACCAGGCCAGCGCCCTCGTGCGGCAGGGCCGCCTGGCCGTGTACCCCTCCTCGCACGGGCAGGAGGCCTGCCAGACGGGCGCGGCCATGGCCCTGGCGGAGGGCGACTGGCTGTTCCCGACCTACCGCGACACCGCCGCCGTGGTCGCGCGCGGGGTGGACCCGGTACAGGTGCTCACCCTGCTCAAGGGCGACTGGCACTCGGGCTACGACCCCTACGCGCACCGCGTCGCCCCGCAGGCCACGCCGCTGGCCACCCAGCTCCCGCACGCGGTGGGCGTCGCGCACGCCGCCCGCCTGCGCGGTGAGGACACCGTGGTCATGGCGCTGTGCGGCGACGGCGCCACCAGCGAGGGCGACTTCCACGAGGCGCTGAACTTCGCGGCGGTGTTCCGGGCTCCGGTCGTGTTCTTCGTGCAGAACAACGAGTACGCCATCTCCGTCCCCCTGGCCCGCCAGACCGCCGCCCCCTCGCTCGCCCACAAGGGCGTCGGCTACGGGGTGAACGCGGAACGGGTGGACGGCAACGACACCCCCGCCGTGCTCGCCGTGCTCGACCGGGCCGTGGCCGCGGCCCGGTCGGGCGGGGGCCCCCAGCTCGTGGAGGCGCACACCTACCGCATGCAGGCGCACACCAACGCCGACGACGCCACCCGGTACCGCACCCAGGAGGAGGTGGACCCCTGGCAGGCCCGCGATCCCCTGCTGCGCATGGAGGCCTACCTCACCAGGAAGCGCGTCCTCACCAAGGCCCGCAAGGCGCGCATCGCCGAGGACGCGGAGGCCGTGGCCGCCGCCATGCGCGAGGGCGTCGCCGGGGACACCGACCCCGAGCCCGTCGAGCTGTTCGCGCACGTGTTCGCCACCCCCACGCCGCAGCTGGACGAGCAGGCCGCCTTCCTGGCCGACGAACTGAGCAGAGAGGGCAACTGACATGGCGACCGGCCCCACCAAGCTCTCCATGGCCCAGGCCCTCAACCGGGCCCTGCGCGACGCCATGGCCGAGGACCCCGCGGTGTACGTCTTCGGCGAGGACGTCGGCCCCCTCGGCGGCGTCTTCCGCATCACCGACGGCCTCACCGCCGAGTTCGGCGAGGACCGCTGCTTCGACACTCCGCTCGCGGAGTCCGGGATCGTGGGCATGGCCGTGGGCATGGCGATGAACGGCATGCGCCCCGTGGTGGAGATGCAGTTCGACGCGTTCGCCTACCCTGCCTTCGAGCAGATCGTCAGCCACGTGGCCAAGACGCGCAACCGCACCCGCGGCCGGGTCGGGCTGCCCATGGTCATCCGCGTCCCCTACGCGGGAGGGATCGGCGGAGTCGAGCACCACTGCGACTCCTCCGAGGCCTACTACGCCCACACGCCCGGCCTGACCGTGGTCACCCCGTCCACGCCCGCCGACGCCTACTTCCTGCTGCGCGAGGCGATCGCCTCCGACGACCCGGTCGTGTTCATGGAGCCCAAGAAGCTCTACTGGGGCAAGGACGAGATCGACCCGGCCGCGCCCGAGCCGCCCATCGGCCGCGCCGTGGTGCGCCGCCCCGGCACCGACGCCACCCTCATCGCCTACGGCCCCTCGGTACCCACCGCGCTGGAGGCGGCCGAGGCCGCCGCACAGGAGGGCCGCAGCCTCCAGGTGGTGGACGTGCGCTCCCTCGTCCCCTTCGACGACGCCACGGTGTGCGAGGCGGTCCGCTCCACCGGGCGCGCCGTCGTGGTCGCCGAGGCCAGCGGGTTCGCCAGCGTCGCCTCGGAGATCGTCGCGCGGGTGACCGAGCGCTGCTTCCACTCCCTGGCCGCGCCGGTGCGCCGCGTCACCGGCTTCGACATCCCCTTCCCGCCGCCGAAGCTGGAGCGCTTCCAGCTCCCGGGCGTGGACCGGATCCTGGACGCCGTCGACGACCTTCAGTGGGAGGACCAGTGACGACGCAGACCTTCGACCTCCCCGACCTGGGCGAGGGGCTCACCGAGGCCGAGGTGGTGCGGTGGCTCGTGGCCGTCGGCGACACCGTGGCCCTGGACCAGCCGATCGTGGAGGTGGAGACCGCCAAGTCGATCGTGGAGGTGCCCTCCCCCTTCGCGGGCACCGTCAGCGAGCTGCACGGCGAGGAGGGCCGGGTCATGGAGGTCGGGCGCCCCCTGATCAGCGTGACCGACGGTTCCGGGGCCGAGGCCGGGGCCGAGGCCGCGTCCGGGGCCGACGCTGCGAAGGCGTCGGCGGAGGGGGAGCGCTACCGCGAGGAGGAGCGCGCCGGAACGGGTTCGGGCAACGTGCTGATCGGCTACGGAACGCCGGAGGCAGCGGCCTCCGGGCGCCGTCGGCGTCCGCGCCAGCGCCCGCCCGCGCGTCCGGCTCAGCCCGCCGTACCGGCCTCCGCGGCCCCGGTTCAACCCGCCGTACCGGCCTCCGCCGCACCGGCCGCTCCCCCGGCCGCGCGTCCGCCGCTGGTCACCTCGCCCCTGGTGAGGCAGATGGCCCGTGAGGCGGGGCTGCGGATCTCCGAGGTCTCCGGGAGCGGACCGGGCGGACTCATCACCCGGCGCGACGTGCGCGAGGCGATCGATGCCGCGCGGGCCCCGGCCGCCGACCCCGCCGCCGACTCCGCTGTCCCCGCCCCCGGACCGGAGCCCGTCGCACCGGGGTTCGTGGACGCCCGCACGGGACTGGCCGAGTCCCGGCGCGCGGCCATGAGCGGGTTCCGCCGCAGCGTCGCGGCGTCGCTGTCCCGCAGCCGCAGCGAGATCCCCGAGGCGACCGTCTGGGTGGACGTGGACGCGACCGAGCTGGTCCGCCTCAGGCAGTCCGACCCGTCCGGACCCGGCCTGATGTCCTACGTGGCGCGATTCGTGGTCGCGGGCCTGCGCGCCCACCCCGAGCTCAACGGCAGGGTGGACGCCGAACGCGGTGAGCTGGTCCAGTACGACGGGGTCAACCTGGGCCTGGCGGTGCAGACCGACCGGGGCCTGGTCGCCCCGGCCGTGCTGGGCGCGCACCGGCTCACCACGACCGAGCTGGACGGCGAGATCCGGCGGCTCACCGCCGCCGCCCGGGAGGGGAAGGCCTCCCCGGCCGAGATGACCGGCGGCACCTTCACCCTCAACAACTACGGGTCACTGCGTGTGGACGGCAGCGCCGCCATCATCAACCACCCGCAGGTGGCGATCCTGGGCCTGGGCCGGATCATGGACCGCCCGTGGGTGGTGGACGGCGAGCTGGCCGTCCGCAAGATCACGCAGCTGTCGTTCGCCTTCGACCACCGCGTGTGCGACGGCGGGGCCGCCGCGGGCTTCATGCGCGTGGTCGCCGACGCCATGGAGAACCCGGCCGCGGCCGTCGCCCGCCTGTAGGCCGGGACGGAGCGGGCGCCCCGGGGAGTCGGCATCCCGGGGCGCCCCCGCGCGTGCCGGTCCGGCCGCCGTCGGAGCGGTCGGTCCCGCGTTCGCCGGACCACCGCGTGTCGACTCGTCGCCATGGCGACTCATCCCCATGGCGACCCGTCCACATGTCGTCCCGGGCGGGACCGGGCGCTGCCGCCCTACCTGCCCGCGATCCGCGCCATCAGGCCCGCCACCAGGGCGACCTGGTGCGGTGTCCCGCCGACCAGGACGTGCTCGTCGCGCGAGTGCGGCCCGGCGCCCACCGCGCCCAGCCCGTCGAGGACCGGGCGGCCCAGCGCGGAGACGAAGTTGGCGTCGCTGGCCCCGCCCACCGAGACCTCCTCCAGGGACGCGCCCAGCTCCCCGGCCACCTCGCGCAGCAGACCGAACGCCTTCTCCGAGGGCGGGTTGGGGTTCATCGGAGGACGGTTCCACCCGCCCGTGACCTCGACCGCCACGCGCGGGTCGGCGGCGGCGAGCGCGGCCAGCCCGGCGTCCACGCGGGCCATCTCGGCGGGGTCCTGCACCCGCACGTCCACCCCGCAGCGGGCGTGCCCGGCGACGACGTTGTACCCGGTCCCCCCGGAGACCAGGCCCACGTTCACCGTGGTGCCCAGCTCCGGCGCGGACAGGGCGGTGAGCGCGGGCACGACCTGGGCCAGGGCGTGCACGGCACTCGCCCCGGCGGCGGGGTCCAGGCCCGCGTGGGACTCCACGCCGCGCACGTCAACGTCGAAGATCCCCATGCCCTTGCGCCGGGTCTTGGGCATGCCCTCCCGGCTGGGTTCGAGGACCAGGGTCAGGTCCACGCCCTCGCTGGCCCGCTCGATGTGCGGGCGCGACGCGGGGCTGCCGATCTCCTCGTCCCCGGTGAGCAGCATCCGCACGGCGGGCCGGGGCAGGTCCAGTTCGCGCAGGAGCCGAAGGGCCCAGGCGCTCTGCACGATCCCGGCCTTCATGTCGAAGCAGCCGGGGCCGCTGAACCGGTCGCCCTCGACCGTCACCGGCCACTCGGCCAGGGTCCCGGCGGGCCAGACGGTGTCGTAGTGGCTGACGAAGAGCACGGTCCCCGCCCCGGTGCCGGGGTAGGACACCTCCAGCACGTCGCCGAAGGAGCCGCCGTCGTAGCGGACCCGGGTCTCGGGCGCGCCCAGCCGCCGGGCCAGCCACCCCTCGATGCCGTCCAGCCCGGCGGACAGCAGGTCCCTGTCGCCGCTGGGGGTCTCCAGCTCCACGAGGGCGCGCAGGTCGTCGATCATGCCGGGCAGGGCGCGCTCGGCCGCGTCCGCCAGTCTCGCGGTCACCGTCTGGCTCATCTGTCACTCTCTTCGTTGCGGTGGGCAGGGGATCCCGCCCGGGGCGGGAGGGAGGCGGTCAGCGCACCGGGACACCCGGTCCCAGCGGGATGCCGAGCGTCCACCAGCCCAGGAACAGCAGGGTCCAGCCGACCAGGACGGTGAGGCACAGCGGCAGCGTCAGGGAGATCAGCGTGCCGATGCCCGCGTCCCGGCGGTAGCGCTGGAGGAAGCCCAGCGCCATGACGAAGTACGGGCTCATCGGGCTGATGACGTTGGTGCTGGAGTCGGCGATGCGGTAGACGGCCTGGGTCGTCTCGGGCGGCACGTCCAGGAGCATGAACATGGGCACGAAGACCGGCGCGATGAGGGCCCACTGCGCCGAACCGCTGGTGATGAGCAGGTTCAGCACCGTGGAGAACACGATCATGCCGAGGAAGAGCACCAGGGGGTGCACCCCCGCCGAGTCCAGCAGCGCGGCGCCGCGGATGGCCACGACCTCGCCGATCCCGGTCCAGCGGAAGTAGGCGAGGAACTGCGAGGCCGCGAAGAACAGCACGACCACCGGAGCCAGGTCCCGCACCCCCGCGGTCATCGCCTCGGGAACGTCCCGCGCCGAGGCAACGGTGCCCGTGGCGCGCCCGTACACGACTCCGGCGAGCAGGAACAGGACGCCCAGCACGTAGGCGACCCCGGTGATGATCGGCGAGCCGAGGACCGTTCCGTCCTCCCCGCGCAGGGGCGAGGCCGGGGGCGCGAGCGCCGCCGCGAGGACCGCCACGGCCGCCAGCACGGTCAGCCCGGCGTTGCGCAGCCCCCGGCGCTCGGCGTCGGTGAGGGTCATCGAGCCCAGCTCCTGCGCCTCCCGGTCCCCCTCGCCGTCGCCGTCCTCGGCCAGGCCCTCGGAGCGCCTGCTCAGCAGGAACTCGGTGACGAGGGTGATCAGGGCGGCGAGCACGACGGCGGAGACGACGCTGAAGAAGTAGTTGTCCAGCGCCGTGACCGTGTAGCCGGGGTCGATGATCGAGGCGGCCTCGGTGCTCAGGGCGGCCAGGAGCGCGTCGGTGGGCGTGATGAGCAGGGACGCGTTGTACCCGGCGGAGACGGAGGCGAAGGCCACGACCAGGCCGAGGACGGGGCTGCGGCCCGCGGCCTTGAAGAGCAGGGCGCCCAGCGGGATGAGCACGACGTAGGCGGCGTCGGAGGCGACGCTGCCGGTGATGCCGGTCAGCGCCACGGCGAAGGTCAGCCACCGGGCCGGGACCCTGGTGACGCTGCCGCGCAGCATCGCGTTGAGCAGGCCGCTGCGTTCGGCGACCGAGACCCCGAGCATGACCACGATGATGATCGCCAGCGGCGGGAAGGTCGCGAAGTTGTCGATCGCGTCGCCGACGATGGTCTGCACGCCCTCGGGCGAGAGCAGGCTGCGGACCGCGATGCGCTCGCCGTCCACCGGTGAGACCGCGGAGACGCCCAGCGCGTTGAGCAGGGCGCTGAGCGCGATGACGATCCCGGCCATGATCGTGAACAGCCAGAACGGGTGGGGCAGCTTGTTGCCCACCCTCTCGATCACCTGGAGGGAGCCCAGGAGCAGCCGCATCGGCAGCCTGGGGCGTGTGGAATCGGTCGTGGTCACCCGTGCTCCCCTGACGTCCGGGCGGGCTGGCGCCCCTCCCTCGCTGCGTTGACCAGTACATTGCATGTGTGGTGGATGGATATGTCAACCACCAGCGATAAAGTGGTGGAATCATTCATCTCATACGGCTTATTTGGTGACAGCGGTCTTGGCGGAGGCGGAAGCGGTGCTGGACGAACTCGACATGGACCTGGTCGCCGCCCTCCAGTTGGCGCCCCGGGCGCCGGTCAGCGCCCTGGCCGAGGCGGTGGGGAGTTCGGCGAGCACCGTGGGGCGGCGGCTCCAGCGCCTCCAGTCCGAGCGGTCCGTGCGCGTGGTCGGCCAGGTGGACTGGCCGCTGCTCTCCGACGCCCACCCGCACCACGTGTGGATCACCACCGCCCCCGGCCACTCGCGGCGGGTGGCCCGCCGCCTGGCGAAACGGCCCGAGACGCAGTTCACGGCCGTCACCAGCGGCGGGTCCGACGTCTACTGCGTCGTCCACCCCTTCCGCCGCGACCGGGCGGCGGACCTGCTCGCCGACGGGATCCCCTCGGTGGAGGGCGTGGCGGCCACACGGTCCGACCTGGTCCTGCGCGCGGTGAGCCGGGCCGACTCCTGGCGGCTGGACCGGCTCGACCCCGCGCGCTCCCGGGCGCTGGACCCCTACACCGACTCGGGGGAGAACGGGCCGTCGGATGAGTCCCGCGGCCCGCTCGGCGCGCAGGAGGCGTCCGTGGTGCGGATGCTGCACCGCGACGCGCGCACCGGTTCGGGAGAGGTCGCCCGCGCGCTCGGGGTCAGCCAGTCCACGGCCTACCGCCTCGTCCAGTCCGTGCTGGAGCGCCGCATGGTGCGCCCCCGGGTGGAGGTGGAACCCGCCCTGCTGGGCATGGGCGTGGAGGCGGTGCTGGCCCTGGAGGTCAGCCCGCGCGAGATCGGCGGCGTCGCCGACGCGCTGGGGGCGCACCCCTCCGCGCGCTACGTCTCGGTCGTGGCCGGGACCTCGTCCGTCATCCACCACGCGGTGTTCCGCGACGAGGCCGGGCTCGCCGACTTCCTCTCCGCGGACCTGGGGCGCCTCTCGGGCATCACGGGCCTGCGGGTCTCGGTGGTGCTGGACGTGCTGCGCCGCTACTGGACGGCGCGCGAGGGGGCGCGGCTCGGGCCGCCCGGCCCGTCGGCGCTGCTGGACGGGAAGCCGTCCGCCGGGGAGTGAGCGGCTGCCTCCGGGGCCGCGCACTCCTCCGGCTCACGGGCCGCCCGCCGGGAGCCCCGGCACACACGACGGCACCCCCGGCCACGCCACCGCCGGGGGCACCGCCTGTCGGGAAGTCGACATGTCTGTTCGACGCCGCGTCTGTTTGACGACGTGTCTACTTACCGACATGCCTGTCCGACGCTGTTCCCGCTTGCGGGCGCGTCCGTGCGCGGGAGCGCCGACGCGCCTACCCCTCCTCGCCCTTGGCGACCAGCGTGAGCACGTCGTAGGTGGCCACGGCCTCGCCGTCCTGGTCGGTGACCAGGGCGTCCCAGCGCACCTCGCCGTAGTCGGCGTTCGTGCGCGGGGTGATCTGCTTGGCGGTCAGCGTCACCCGGATCGTGGCGTCCTCCTTCACGGGGGTGAGGAAGCGCAGGTTGTCCACGCCGAAGTTGGCGAGCACCGGGCCCGGGGCCGGGTCCACGAACAGGCCGGCCGCCAGAGACACCACCAGGTAGCCGTGCGCCACGATCCCGCCGAACAGCGGGTTGGCGGCGGCGGCCTCCTCGTCGGTGTGCGCGTAGAACGTGTCGCCGGTGAACTCGGCGAAGTGGTCGATGTCGGCCCGGGTGACGGTGCGCTCCGCCGACCGGATCGTGTCGCCGATCCGCAGCTGCGACAGGTCCTTGCGGAACGGGTGCACGTCGCCCACGGTCCGCTCGGAGCCGGTGGTCCAGTGGCCGGTGATCGCGGTGACCATGTCCGGCGGGGCCTGCACGGCAGTGCGCTGCATGTGGTGCTTGACGCCGCGCACACCGCCCATCTCCTCGCCGCCGCCCGCGCGGCCGGGTCCGCCGTGCACCAGCACGGGCAGCGGCGAACCGTGGCCGGTGGACTCCTTGGCGTCGTCGCGGTTGAGCACCAGGATGCGCCCGTGCCAGGGCGCCAGCCCCAGGACGACCTCGCGCGCCACGTCGGGGTCGCGGGTGACGAGCGAACCCACCAGGCTGCCGCTGCCCCGGGCGGCCAGCTCCACGGCCTCGGCGACCCCGTCGTAGGCGATCACGGTGCTGACGGGACCGAAGGCCTCCACCTCGTGCGGCTCCCGCGCGCCGGGCTCGGCGCGCAGCAGGACCGGGGACATGAACGCGCCCGCCTCGTCGTCGGCCCCGACGACCTCCACGCTCTCCGGGTCGCCGTAGACGACCTCGCTGGTGGCGCGCAGGGCCTTGACCGCCTTGCGGACCTCCTCGCGCTGGTCGAGCGAGACCAGGGCGCCCATCCGCGTGTCCGGGTGGTCGGCCGCGCCGACCACCACCCTGGCCAGGCGTTCGGTCAGGGCCCCGGTGACGGCCTCCGCCATCGCCGCGGGCACGATGACGCGGCGGATGGCGGTGCACTTCTGCCCGGCCTTGACCGTCATCTCGGTGACGACCTGCTTGACGTAGAGGTCGAACTCGGGGTCCTCCTCGGTCACGTCCGGGCCGAGGACCGAGCAGTTGAGGGAGTCGGCCTCGACGTTGAGCTGCACGCCCCCGCTGACCACGTTGGGGTGGTTGCGCAGGATGGCGCCGGTGGCGGCGGACCCCGTGAAGCCCACGACGTCCTGCGGGCCCAGGGCGTCGAGCAGGCCCCGGTGGCTGCCGACGAGGAGCTGGAGGGAGCCCTCGGGCAGCAGACCCGACTCGACCATGCGCCGCACGACCGCGGCGGTGAGGTAGGCGGTCTGCCCGGCGGGCTTGACGATGCTGGGCATCCCCGCGAGGAAGGCGGGGGCGAGCTTCTCCAGCATGCCCCACACCGGGAAGTTGAAGGCGTTGATCTGCACGGCCACGCCCGGGCGGGACGTGTACACGTGCTGGCCCACGAACGTGCCCTGTCTGCCGAGCGGCTCCAGGGGCCCGTCCAGGATGACGGTGGAGTTGGGCAGCTCGCGGCGGCCCTTGCTGGAGAAGCTGAAGAGCGTGCCGAAACCGCCGTCCACGTCCACGGCGGTGTCCCGGGCGGTCGCGCCGGTCCGGTGGGAGAGGGCGTAGAACTCCTCCTTGTACCCCGTCAGGTGCTTGGCGACCTCCTTGAGGATGTTCGCGCGCTGGTGGAAGGTGAGCGCGCGCAGCGCGGGGCCGCCGACGGTCCGCGCATGGTCGACCATCCCCGCGACGTCGGGGCCGTCGGACGAGATCCGGGCGACGGTCTCCCCGGTGTTCGCGTCGGCCAGGGGCGCGCCCTCGTCCGCGGGGGTGAACCATGCTCCCCGCGCGTAGCTCTGGAGTGTTTCGGGCACCGGACGGTCCTCTCCTCGGGCTGTGCTCTCTGACGAACAGTATTACAGACCGATCGGTCAGTAAATAGTCCCGGGGGAACCGCGCCGCTTCCCACCTGCCCTTTCCCCGGTTGTCCACAGGGCCGCGCGGAGGACCGGCCCGGTCCCCCGGGCCGCCGGCGGGAGAACCCGTGCGCCCGCGCACGCGAATCCCGCTCCGACGCTGTAACACGGAGGCCCCACCGGACAGAAGGGTGTGAGACCGCACGGAAGGAAGTCGATGAGCAGTGAGGACACGGACACGGACACGGACACGGAGGAACCCGCGAAGAGCGAGTTCACCCGGTTCTTCGAGCGCTACCACGGCGACGTGTACCGATACGCCGTGCGCCGCCTGGGCCCGGACCGCGCGGACGACGTCGCCGCCGAGACTTTCGGCGTCGCCTGGCGCAGGTACGACCGCCTGCCCAAGGACCAGCCCCTGCCCTGGCTCTACGGGGTGGCGCGCAACGTCATCCGGACCCGGCTGCGCGGCGATCGCCGCCGAGGAGAGGTGCTCAGCGCCGATGCCTCCGCGAACGTCCCCGGCACGGCCGACACCGTCCGCCAGGTGGAGGAGCGCGACGCCGCGCTGCGCGCCCTGGACCGGCTCAGCGCCACCGACCGCGAACTGGTGATGCTCCTGGCCTGGGAGGGCCTGGAACCGGCCGAGGCGGCCCGGGCCCTGGGCTGCACCACTGCCACCGTGCGTGTGCGCCTGCACCGGGTCCGCCGCCGGATCGAGCGCTTCCTGGACTCCTCGCCCCCGGCTCGCCGGGACCAGTCCCCACCGCGTCCGGCGACGCCGGGCCCCACGCACGTCCGAGTTCCCGTGGAGGAGAAGTGAACCGTAACCCCGCCAGCCGCGGCTTGCGCGGCGACACCGAAGCCGTGCGCGGAATGCTCGCCGCACACGATCCCGCGGCCTCAGTCCGCCCCGACCCCGCGGCCCGCGACCTCGCCCGGATCGAGGCGATCGCCTCGGGCGACCGCCTCCGGGACCGCGGTCTGTCCCCCCGGCGCACCGCCCCGCGCCTGGCGCTGGGCGCCGCCGCGTTCACCGCCGTGGCCGTGCTCGGGACCCTGGGCTGGAACTCCGTCCAGCCCGCGTACGCCGGTCCGCCTCCCGCGCCGCTGGAGGTCCCCCTGGCCGCCGACGCGCCCGCGGGCCGCGAGCACCTCCTCGCCCTGGCGGAGGCCGCCGAGGAGCAGCCCCCGCCGCCCGTCGGGGGAGAAGTCGCCTACGTGCACACCGCGGAGTGGACTCTCACCTACTCCCAGGACGCCGACACCGGCGAGGCGGGCTGGGGCGTCCTGCCGACGGACGAGCAGGTCTGGCGCACCCCGCACCAGTCCGGGCGCAGCGTCTCCGCCCCGAGCCTCCCCGAGCACGGGGGCGGCGACCCCGCCCCGCTCCGGTGGCTCTTCGAGAGCGGGCCCGAGGAGTTCGAGTGGGGCGGCGGCGAGGGCGGGAACGGCATGTTCTTCACCGTGGAGCCCGACAGCCTCTCCGCGGCCCCGGACCGGCTCGCTGAGCAGCTCCTGGCGGTCGGCGGCCAGGATTCCGGGGCCACGCCGGACCCCTCCCCCGCGGCCGGGCTCGTGTACGCCCTCCAGTTGCTGTACGAGGAGGCCCCGGTCGGCCCCGACGTGCAGGCCGCCGCGCTGCGCGCGCTCGCCGGGCAGGAGGACGTGCGGTACGCGGGCACGGCCAGGGACCGCGAAGGGCGCGAGGGCGAGCTGTTCCTGGTCGAGGAGGACGCCGGGGACGGCGTCGTCCTGGAGCGCAGGATCATGTTCGACGCCGACACGGGCACGCCGCTCTACCACGAGACGGTTGCCGTGGAGTCGCCTGGTGAGGAGGGGCTGCCGAGGGTGAACAACTACACCGTGCTGGTGGAGACCGCCTGGGTGGCGGAGGTCGGCGCCGCCCCCTGACCACCGCCCCCTGACCGCCGCTCCCGACGCCGGGAGCGACGCCGGGAGCGGAACCGGGACCGGCACTGGGACCGGGACCGGACGCGCACCGCTCGGTAGCAGCTCGGAACCAGCCGCAAACGGGGGCGGAGCACGCCGAAACCACACATCGATTTGTCGACATTCGTACCCGAAAGGCGACGAGTCCGCAGATGGACGTGTCGACACACGGCCGGGCGCCCCGCCCGGCCGCGTGGCCGCTCCCCTACCTGGTCAGCTACCTGGTCAGCGCCAGGACCTCGGCGCCCGGCAGGTCCGCGAGCAGCTTGCCGGGCACCAGCAGCTTGGAACGGCGCACCCCGCTGCCCACCACGACCCCGGCCTCGGCGGCGACCGCCTCGTCAACCAGGACCGGCCACCCCTCCGGCAGGCCGAGCGGCGTGATGCCGCCGTACTCCATCCCGGTCAGCCCGGTGGCCTCGTCCATCGGCGCGAACGAGATCTTGCGGGCGCCGAGGCGGCGGCGGACGATCCCGTTGACGTCGGCGCGCTGGGTGGCCAGCACCATGCACGCCGCGTAGGACACCTCGCCGCCGCGCCTGGCCGCGACCACCACGCAGTTCGCGCTGGTGGCCAGGGGCATCCCGTACCGTTCGCAGAACTGCGCCGTGTCCGCGAGCTCCGGATCGATGGGCGCCACACGCGCGTCCCCACGGCCGCGCACCGCGGCCAGGACCGGGTCGGCCAGCAGCTCCGGGTGCTCGTCCGCACGTACCCAGTTCAGTCCACCGGACATGGCACACCTCGATGTCGTCGTGAAGGTCGTTCGGAGGGGGTCCTCCGACGAGGGGACACCGCCAGGCTAACCGCCGCCTCAGCGGCGCCCGGCGATCCGCAGCGCCAGTTCGGCCAGGTCTCCGGCCCGGTAGCCGGGCCACCCGTGCACCGCCTCCAGGTACTCCCCCGGGATCGCGCCCGCGCCCCACCGGGCGCCGAGCAGCGCCCCGGCGATCGCGGCCACGGTGTCGGTGTCGTCGCCCGCGCGCACGGCGGCCCGCAGCGCCGGGGTGAACCCGTCCGGCTCGTGTACCACGGCCGACCACGCCGCCTGGAGGGCGGTGACCACGAACCCGTTGGGGCTGAAGGCCCGCGGCGGGCGCTCCTCGGCCTCGTCCAGCCACCTCGCCCACGCGCCGCGCCGCCCGGGCGGCAGCAGCTCCAGGCCCGCGCGCACGCCCGCCAGGTCCCCGTAAGCGACCGCGTGCCGGATCCCCTCGCACCACAGCACGCAGGCCTCGGAGGCCAGCGGGTCGCCGTGGGTGAGGCGGCTGTAGCGGTCGGCCGCCGCGGCCAGGCCCTCCGGGTCGTCCGGGTAGGCCAGGGCCAGCGGCCCCGTGCGCATGAGCGACCCGTTGCCCGCGCTCGGCACCCCCTCGGTGAAGCGCTCCGCCGCCGCCCGCTCCATGACCTCGGCCACATCCGGACGCCGGTAGGCGTGTCCGGCACGGCGCATCACCCACGCCGTCTGGTTGCCGATGTCGGTGGCGCCCTCGTTCCTCCAGCGCAGGAAGGCGTCCGCCGTGTGTCGCAGCGCCTCCGCCGACAGCGGGTCGCGGTGCTCGCGCAGGGCCTCGGCGATGCACACGGCCATCTGGGTGTCGTCGGAGTACTCGCCCGGGGCGTAGGGGCCCAGGCCGCCGCCGACCATCTCCGGGACCCTGTCCTCGGCGAGCGGCGGACCGAACTCGTAGGGAACGCCCAGGGCGTCGCCGCACGCCGCGCCGAGCAGGACGCCGGCCGCGCGGTCCTCGCGGGTTCCGGGGGAGGGGAGGTTCACAGGGGCCTCACAACGTTTCGGTACCAGGGATGCTGCGAGTCGACCCTACTGTTCGGTGCATGTCCGCATAAGGACCGGGAACGGGGGGTCGGGGAGGGTACGGGGACATAGAATCCGTCCCATGGAGACCCCCACTCCCGATCCCCTCTTCGGCATCACGCTGCACGAGCGCTACATCCTCGGGAAGCGGCTGCGCAGCGGCGCCTCGGGAACCGTCCACGCCGCGCACGACCTCGGCGGCGACCAGACCGTCACGGTCACCGTGCTGCACCCCTGGCTGGTGGGCGACCACGGCGCCGTGCACGCGTTCCTGGACCGTGCCCAGACCCTGGAGGGCCTGTCCCACCCGGGGGTCGCCCGGGTCCTGGGCCACGGCCGCGACGGCGACCACGTGTACGCGGTCGGCGAGTACCTGCCGGGGCACACCCTCGCGGAGGCGTTGGGCGAGGGCGGCGGCGGGCTGCGCTACCCGGTGCAGGCGGCGCTGGCCATCGTGGCCGGGACGCTCACCGCGCTCGACGCCGCCCACGGCGCGGGCGTCGTGCACGGCGCGCTCGACCCCCACACGGTCGTGGTGGACGGTGCGGGAGGCGTGCGGGTCACCGGCTTCCCCCTGCTCTTCGACGCGGAGGAGGACGCCGGTCCCGAGACCCGTACCGACGTGCACGCCGTCGGGCGGCTCCTGTACACGCTCCTGACCGGCGTGCCCGCGGACCCGGAGGCCCATCCCCTGCGGCCCTCGGCCGTCATCCCCGGCCTGCCCTCCGACCTGGACATGCTGGTCGCCAACGCCACCGACCCCAACCCGCGCTACCGCCCGCGCGACGCGGGACAGTACCTCACCGTGGTCGAACAGGTGCTGCGGTCGCTGCCCGGGGCCCCGGTGGACACCGCCGACGTCGACACCCGACCCATCCCCGTGATCACCGACGCCCCGCCGGAGCGCGGGGAGGAGCGCGCCGCGCCGGTCCCGCTGTGGCGGCGCGTCCCCGTCCTGGTCACCGCGGGCGTGCTGGTCCTGGTCCTGTTCGCGGCCGGGTGGGCGCTGGTCCCGGACGACCGCGTCGCGCTGCCCGACCTCGTGGGCGCCTCCAGCGAGCAGGCCGAGGAGCGGCTGGCCGGGCTGGGCATGGACCTGGCCGTGCGCTTCGAGGACGCCTACAGCGACACCGTCGGTGCCGGGGCGGTCGCCGACAGCACCCCCGCACCCGGCAGCGACGTGGCGCGGGGAACCGAGGTCCTGCTGCACGTCTCCACCGGGCCGCGGCACTCCGAGGTTCCCGACGTGGTCGGCGGCACCGAGAACGAGGCGCGCGAGACACTGCGCCAGGCCGGGTTCACCGGTATCGAGATCGTCCAGGAGCACTCCCCCGACCAACCCCCGGGCACCGTCCTGTCCACCGCGCCCGCGGCGGGCGAGGAGGGCGACCGCGAGGAGCCGGTCGTGCTCAGCGTGAGCGAGGGCGTCATCGTCCCCACGCTGATCGGCATGGGCCGGGAGGAGGCCGCGACCGCCCTGGCCGGACTCGGCCTGGTCGTACAGGTCACCGAGGAGCACCACGACACCGCGCCCGTCGGCGAGGTCAGCGGGCAGAACCCCGAACCCGGCACGATCCTGCCGGAGGAGGCCGCCGTCTCCCTCACCGTCTCCCTCGGCCCGGAGCCGGAGGAGGAAGAGGAGGAGTCCGAGGAGGAGGCCTCCCCCTCCGACGAGGACGACCCCCGCGCCGAGGAGGAGGAACAGGACGGCCGGGGCGACCAGGGCGGCTGGGGCGGCCGGGGAGATGACGACGACGACCGCGGACGCGGCGACGGAGGCGGCGGCTCCTGCGACGCCCCCCAGTGGAGCGAGGGCACCGTGTACGACACCGGCGACCGCGTCCAGCACGAGGGCCGTGAGTACGAGGCGCGCTGGTGGATCCAGGGCTACCCGCCGAGCAGCGACCAGTGGGGCGTGTGGGAGGACAAGGGCTCCTGCTGAGGCGCGCACGGCGGCCTCAACCTTCCCCCACACGCTGTCGGCGGCCTTCCCTGCCGCGACCGCCGAGAAGTAGACGACCCGGCGCACGTGCCCGGTCAGGGTGGCCACCGTCTCCCCGATCCCCTCGGCGCCGTACCCCGGTCAGAGCAGGTACGCTCCGCCGCGCCCTATGCCAGCCCCGTTGCACCCGGCGCCAGCCCGGGCTCTACGGGTGTCTGGTTGCCTTTGCCAGCAGGTTCTACGTCAACCCCCACGGGTGAACGGCCACCGCACATGCCACCCCAACCCCCTACGGCGCACCGCCGCTGAGCGCTCTACGGGTGCCTTGTTGCCGTCAGCGGCGGGCTCTACGTCAACCCCCCGAGACCTTCCCGCCAGCCCGGGCTCTACGGGTGCCTGGTTGCTGACGCAGCGACGCTCTACAACTTGCGGACCCCCTACGACGCGCGGTCACGCGCGGGGCTTCATGGCCGCTCTTGGTCTGAACCGTGTACCCCCGCTCACGGAGGGCTGAGGGAGACTCCCGGTGGGCGTTCCCACCGGCGACCTCCCGAACGCCTTCGTGACGCCCACCAGGCACCCCACATGACCGGCGTGCAGGGATCTCCTTCGGCAAGTTCGCCGGGCGAACTTGCTCTCAGTCGGTCCCCGCCCCCAGCACTGAACCTCGGAGCCTGTGCCCACCACGACCACCCACCCCCCAGGGGCTGACGGGGAACCCGCAACCTCTACGGGTGCCTGGCCAGTCACCAGCGCCGGGTGGTGTGGGGGTTCCCCGCCGCGCCGGGCCCGACAGGAAATCGTGCGTCGTCATGGCAGCAAACTAGGCGTGCCGCCGCGAGCGGGGGATGGGGACGCCGGACACACCCCCGGGCGCGTGACCGTGGTCTCCGGAGCCTGTCAGGCCCCGCCCCCGCCGCGCGCGAGGCGCCCGAAGTGGCTCACCGCCGCGCCCAGGGCGAAGTGCGCGGCCTGGTGCTCGGTCATCGGGACCACCCCGGCCGGGACGGTCACCCGGAAGGGGAACTCCTCGTCCGGCCGGATGCGGAAGTCGTCAATCACTCCCTGGGACAGGAGCATGGTCAGGGCCTCGCGGACCTGCCCGCTGCGGTTGTCTGACGCCCAGATCGACATGTCCCCAACCCTAGCCCGACGGCGGCCCTCCCTCGGGTGGAACGGCTAGCACTCCCACGGGCCGACAACGTAGACGGGCGGGCCGCGACCGCGACCCGCCCGTGCTCCGGAGGACGGACACGACCCCCGTGGTGTCCGTCCCCGCCGCCCGTCGCTGCCGTCCGTCGTCCCCCGACGGCGGACGCGGCGGACGGAGTCCGTGGCGCTTCAGCCGCCCTCGGGCAGCTGGGCCTGTCCCGCGAGGACGTTCGCGGTCAGGCGGCGCAGCGCCAGCCTGGTGGCCTCGAACTCCTCCTCGGGGAGGTCGATGACCCTCCCGATCGCCTCCGGGATCCCCTCGGCGCGCTCCCTGAGCCGCCCGCCCTCCTCCGTGAGGACGACGAGGACGGAGCGCTCGTCCCGCGGATCGCGTCCCCGGACCAGCAGTCCCCGGGCCTCCAGCCGCTTGAGCAGCGGTGTGAGGGTCCCGTAGTCCAGTTGGAGCACGGAACCGAAGTCCTTCACCCAGCACTCGCCGCGCTCCCAGAGCAGCATCATCACCAGGTACTGGGGATAGGTCAGCCCCAACGGCTCCAGCAGCGGCCGGTACAGGTTGGTGACCGCACGCGAGGCCGCGTAGAGGGCGAAGCACATCTGCTCGTCCACTGCGGGAAGAGGGAAGCCGCCCGCGGGGGCGGGGGATCGGTCGGCCATCGCCACCATCGTAGTTACCCCGCGCCCGATTTCCAAAGCCCGCAATTACCTTGCGCACAAAGAAAAGTGGTACGGGGTTCCCCATGTGCGCCGAACGGGGTCGTCGCAGGTCGGAACGGGCGCCTTCACCGCGTCCCGGAGTCCCCGCCGTCACCCGCCGTCGCACGGGCACGAGAACCCACCGGCCTATCCGCGCTCCTCCTGACGGGGCAGCAGGCGCTTGACCACCTTGCCCGTGGCGTTGCGCGGCAACTCGTCCACGACCACCACGTCACGCGGCACCGAGAACCGCCCGAGCACCCGCCGCACGTGCATCCGCACCTGGTTCGGGTCCACTCCCCCGCCCTCGTACGGCACCACGTACGCCGCGAACCGCTGCCCGAACTCCTCGTCGGGCACACCCGTCACCACGACCTCACGCACCTCGGGAAGCGTCACGATCGCCTCCTCCACCGGCCGGGGGAACACGTTCTCCCCACCCGAGACGATCATGTCGTCGTCCCGCCCCGCCACGTGCAACAGCCCGCTCGCGTCCACGTGGCCCCGGTCGCCGGTCTCCATCAACCCGTCCGCGACCCTCCTGCTCCGACCGTCCGTGTAGCCGTCGAAGAGCATGTCGTTGCCGACATGGATCGACCCCTCCGTCCCCGGAGGCACCTCCGCCCCACCGGAGTCCAGGACCGCGATCCGTGTTCCCAGGGGCGGACGGCCCGCCGTCGTCGGCGACAGCCGCATCTCCCCGGGCGTCGCGATCGTCGCCCACGACACCTCGGTCGACCCGTACAGGTTGTAGAGCACGTCACCGAACGCGTCCATGAAGCCCGTGATCAGCTGCGGGCTCATCGCCGAGCCGCTGCACGCCACGATCCGCAGCGACGACGTGTCGTACCGCTCGCGCGTGGACCGGGGCAGGTCCATGATCCGCCGCAGCATCACCGGCACCGCGAACAGCGCCGTGCACCGCTCCTCCTGGACCGTGTGCAGCGCGTCCTCCGGCTCGAACAGCCGCCTCATCACCAGACAGGCGCGCATCGACATGCCCAGCTGCACACCCGCCAGCCCCCATGTGTGGAAGATCGGCGCCGACACCAGGATGCGGTCCGAGGAGCGCAGCGGGATGCGCGACAGCACCGACGCCGCGTCCTGCGGACCCCTCGGAGTGGGCCTCCGCGCCCCCTTGGGCGTGCCCGTCGTCCCCGAGGTCAGCACGACCAGCCGACCGGGGCGCTCCGGCGGCTCCGGGTCGGCCTCCGAGACCTCCCGCGCCAGCCACGGCAGCCCCGAGCCCCCGTCGGAGGGCTCCCCCCAGGCCGTCAGCCGCACGACACCGGGACCGAGCTCGGCGCACATCCCCTCGAACTCGGCGTCGGCGACGACCACCGACACCCCGTTGTCCCGCACGGTCCCGGCCAGCTGACCCGACGACAGCCCCGTGTTCAGCAGCACGGTGTCGGCTCCCAGGCGCCCGCAGGCCACCATCGTCTGCACGAAACCGCTGTGGTTGCGGCACAGCACGCCCACGCGCGCACCCGCGCCCACACCCGTGCGGCGCAGGTCCCGGGCCAGCTCGCGGCCGCGCAGGTTCATCTCGCGGAAGGTCGTGGGACCCCGCTCGTCGACGACCGCGAGGGCGTCGGGCACGCGCTCGTTCGCGGCGGCGTAGCCCCCGGCGATCGTGGCGCCCCACACGCGCAGCGCGCGGAGCTGGCGGGCGACCCTGTCGGGGCGTCCCGGGCTGAGCACACCGGCGCGGACGAGCACCCGCACCGTTTCCAGGACGTGTCGCGTGCGGGAGGGGGCGGGCGGGCCTTCGGCGTTGGGCGCCATGGTGTCTCCGAGGGGCCGACGGGGACGGGCGAAGCGTTCCGCGCCTCACCGGGGAGCCTTCGCCGCGTGACTCCCCGGAAGTACTGCGACCGTAGGCGAGGAACCCCCGCCGTTTCTCCGTCCCCGGATGAGTCCCCGCCGACGCGCGGTTGTCACCCCCGTACGAAGGACGGGCGCGCGGGAACCCCTCGGGCACCGCGGCGGGGCCGCCGCGCGCACCGCGCGGCGGCCCCGGGCAGCTGCCACGGTCGGTGGGAGCTAGCCGGTCACTGTGATGGGCGAGGGCGGGTCGTCGGCGTTGGTCACCTCGTAGACCGCCTCGAAGGGGGCCTCCGTCGCGCTCGTCGGGCAGCCGAACCCGCCCGTCACCTCGACCGGGGCCGCGGTGTCGAAGGCCAGGGTCGAGGAGGGCGAACCGTTGGTCCACGTGCCGCCGATGGCGGCGGGCGCGTCAGGGCTGACCGTCGCGGTGCACGAGGCCAGGCCGCTCGTGGTCACCACGATGCCCCCGGCGGGGATCACCATGGTGCCGACGGTCGGCGACCCGTGCTGCATGGTCATCTCCCACACGGGGTCGGCCACGGTGACCGTCGCGGACACGAAGGGGACGTTGGTCGAGCAGTCCGTGAAGCCCGGCGCGTTGATGGTCGAGGAGACCGCGCCGCCGGGGTTGTGGTTGCCGGGAGCCGCGGGAACCAGGTTGTTCCCGTTGCCCGGAGAGGTGGACGACGCGTCGCAGGTCACCACGACGCCGCCGGCGGTGAAGGTGGCGCTGCCGCTCAGGGCGGCCTCGAAGGCCGCTCCGGCGGGCGTCACCGTGGTCGGACCCTGCTGGGCGGAGGCGCTGCCGCCCCAGGCCAGGGCCAGGACACCCGCCGCGACCGTCGCCAGGAGGGCGCGGGCGGGGGATATCGGTCGCGGAACCGACATGGGTACTCCTTGTGTGTGACGGCCGGACGGCACACGGATGCGCCGCACGGCGGGGTCGGGGGGTTGTACGCGCCGAATCGGTAGACGTGGTTTTCCTGTGGCCTCCGGGAACACACGGGCCCGTGACGCTCTCCGCGTGTGTCCCCGGTGGTACGGGGCCGGTTCAGTCCCCGGCTCGGGGGTTCGAAGGGGCCTCCGCGCCCTCTTCCCGGCGCCTCCGCCCTCTTCCCCTCCGCCGGGGCGGCCGGGCGATCGGCCGCCAGGAGAAGGCCAGCCCGCCACCGGCCAGCGCCAGCAGGGTGCCGACCACCAGACCGCCCAGGTTGGACAGGATGAGCGCGCCCAGACCGAGGAACCCCGCCAGCGAACCGGTGATGACGTGCTGGTTCGGGGTGAACCAGGTGACCAGCCCCAGAACGGCGAGCATGCCGCCGAACATCAGCGAGGAGACCCCGCCGACACCGGTCTGGATCATCAGCTCCACCGGCATCGCGACGAGCGAGGCCATGACGGCGCCGGAGAGGATCATCAGGAGCCCTCCCGCGAAGGGACGGCGCTTGCGCCATACGCGCCAGCGCGCACCCGCGCTCCGCGACGGCTTCAGAAGCACTCGTCGTCCCCCATGCTGATGCCCAGGCTCAGGCCGGAGAGGCGGAAGGTCCCGGCGCTGGCGGTCCTGGCCGTCTGCTCCAGGTCCTCGATCACGATGGTGTCGGACTGCATGCCGAACAGGTCGTTGAACCCCCGAGACCCCTCCGGGCCCTGGTCGAGGGTGCCCGCGTCGCGGCCGATCTCGATGTTCTCGAAGGAGGCGTTGCCGTCCATCTGCGACATGTCGATCACCAGGTTCTCCGCGACGACCGGGGTGCCCTGGTCACCGGCGGTCAACCGGAGCGAGATCTGCCCGACGATGGGGAACTCGGTCAGGACCGACTGGCACAGCCCCTGGATCTCGGCCTCCCGGATCCCGGCGACGGCCACCGGCACGGCCTCCTCACGGACCGTCTGGTCGAGCCAGCCGTACTGGACGAAGCCCTCGCCGTTCAGCTCCTCCGCGGAGATCTTGAAGTCCTGACCGGAGACGGTGAAGGAGGCGGCGAGGGCGCCCTGGGCCATGGCGACCAGGATGCCGCCCACGGCCACGCCCGCCGGGATCGAGAAGAGCGCGAAGCGCTTCCAGCTGGTGTGGCTCTCGGGGGCGTCGGGGGATGTGGTGTCCATGCATGTCCTTCCGTGGGTGCATGGCCGCGCTGCGCCTGCCGTCCCCCCGAACCTTCGGCACGCGGCCTGGTCGCGGTCGTCCCCGTCTGTCGGGGCGCCGGACCAGAGTCCGTTCCGGTAACGCTGCACATCATGTATTGCATCCGAGAGGATTTCAAGGGTGTTCTCCGAACTTTCCCGCCTTTTCCGATTTTCACGCCAAACACGGGTATGGCACTGTTGTCGGCTGCTCTGAGCTGCGCGAACGCGCGAATGTGCTTGTCGGGGGCGCGGCACCGCATTTGACGGTGAGCGCTCTTTGTCATTCCGGTGAGCGTTCTTCCGCGCCCGTCTTCTCAACCGGGTGAGTCGTCGGCGGCCGCTCCCGTGTCCGTGCCCGGGTGCGCGCGTGAGTCGATGTGTGAGCGGCGACACGTGGGCTGCGGTTTGCTCGGTGTTCACGAGGGGGGTAGTGTTCTCCGAGTCGCCACGGGACGGCGAGCGGCCTTCGGGCCGACTCGGAACCGGACCGGGTCCGGCGACACCCCTCCTCCTCTCAAACGAACCGGTTCGAGCACTGCTCTTCATCGGCTAGGCTTCGGGAGGCGCTTCCAAGGAAACACGGAAGCGAAACAGGAAACGGGCTTTACCCCGATCAGAAACACCACAAACCGCCGATTTGGCGGGGCGCGGAACACCTGATAAAGTAAAGACACAACAAAGCGGAAACGCACAACGCCTTCGGCGGAAAAGCTCACAGCAGCTTGTACACGAAGAGCGGTTGTTTCTTGAGAACTCAACAGCGCGTGTTTGATTTTCTTTAAGCCATGTTTGTTTTGGCCCCGTCACACAGAACCATTCCGGTTCGTGTGCGGAGGTTCCTTTGATTAGCCGGGGTAACCCGGTTGGTCAGGATTGCTTCTAGGTTTACCCGCCCAGGCCTCACGGCCGGGTCGGGTTGAGTGACCTTTATGGAGAGTTTGATCCTGGCTCAGGACGAACGCTGGCGGCGTGCTTAACACATGCAAGTCGAGCGGTAAGGCCCTTCGGGGTACACGAGCGGCGAACGGGTGAGTAACACGTGAGCAACCTGCCCCTGACTCCGGGATAAGCGGTGGAAACGCCGTCTAATACCGGATACGACCCGCCACCTCATGGTGGAGGGTGGAAAGTTTTTCGGTCAGGGATGGGCTCGCGGCCTATCAGCTTGTTGGTGGGGTAACGGCCTACCAAGGCGATTACGGGTAGCCGGCCTGAGAGGGCGACCGGCCACACTGGGACTGAGACACGGCCCAGACTCCTGCGGGAGGCAGCAGTGGGGAATATTGCGCAATGGGCGAAAGCCTGACGCAGCGACGCCGCGTGGGGGATGACGGCCTTCGGGTTGTAAACCTCTTTTACCACCAACGCAGGCTCGAAGTTCTCTTCGGGTTGACGGTAGGTGGGGAATAAGGACCGGCTAACTACGTGCCAGCAGCCGCGGTAATACGTAGGGTCCGAGCGTTGTCCGGAATTATTGGGCGTAAAGAGCTCGTAGGCGGCGTGTCGCGTCTGCTGTGAAAGACCGGGGCTTAACTCCGGTTCTGCAGTGGATACGGGCATGCTAGAGGTAGGTAGGGGAGACTGGAATTCCTGGTGTAGCGGTGAAATGCGCAGATATCAGGAGGAACACCGGTGGCGAAGGCGGGTCTCTGGGCCTTACCTGACGCTGAGGAGCGAAAGCATGGGGAGCGAACAGGATTAGATACCCTGGTAGTCCATGCCGTAAACGTTGGGCGCTAGGTGTGGGGACTTTCCACGGTTTCCGCGCCGTAGCTAACGCATTAAGCGCCCCGCCTGGGGAGTACGGCCGCAAGGCTAAAACTCAAAGGAATTGACGGGGGCCCGCACAAGCGGCGGAGCATGTTGCTTAATTCGACGCAACGCGAAGAACCTTACCAAGGTTTGACATCACCCGTGGACTCGCAGAGATGTGAGGTCATTTAGTTGGCGGGTGACAGGTGGTGCATGGCTGTCGTCAGCTCGTGTCGTGAGATGTTGGGTTAAGTCCCGCAACGAGCGCAACCCTTGTTCCATGTTGCCAGCACGTAATGGTGGGGACTCATGGGAGACTGCCGGGGTCAACTCGGAGGAAGGTGGGGATGACGTCAAGTCATCATGCCCCTTATGTCTTGGGCTGCAAACATGCTACAATGGCCGGTACAATGGGCGTGCGATACCGTAAGGTGGAGCGAATCCCTAAAAGCCGGTCTCAGTTCGGATTGGGGTCTGCAACTCGACCCCATGAAGGTGGAGTCGCTAGTAATCGCGGATCAGCAACGCCGCGGTGAATACGTTCCCGGGCCTTGTACACACCGCCCGTCACGTCATGAAAGTCGGCAACACCCGAAACTTGCGGCCTAACCCCTTGTGGGAGGGAGTGAGTGAAGGTGGGGCTGGCGATTGGGACGAAGTCGTAACAAGGTAGCCGTACCGGAAGGTGCGGCTGGATCACCTCCTTTCTAAGGAGTCTTTACAGGTCGGCATTACTTCTACAGCCGGCCGGACTCGAAAGTGGACCTGGTGCTGCGTGCAGTATCCAGGATGGCTCAAAGACAAATTGAACTTGACCTCGGGCGACTAGAAGCGTCCGGGGGCGCGCTGTTGGGTGTCTGAGGAAACAACCTCTGCTCCGTTGTGGAGTGGGTGTTGGTTCCCGCGGACCGCCTCTGAGAACTCTCGGTTCCTTGCCGTTGTGGCTGGGGATGTGAGTGGTGTTGGGGTATGCGGTTGGTGTTTTGATTTGTGAATAGTGTGCGCGAGCATCTTATTATCTGTAGTGGCCAAGTGATAGTGGCACACGGTGGATGCCTTGGCACCAGGCGCCGATGAAGGACGTGGGAGGCCGCGATAGGCCACGGGGAGCTGTCAACCGAGCTGTGATCCGTGGGTGTCCGAATGGGGAAACCTAGCCCGAGTTGTGTCGGGTTGCCGCCATCTGAATGTATAGGGTGGTTGGTGGTGACGCGGGGAAGTGAAACATCTCAGTACCCGTAGGAAGAGTAAACAACAGTGATTCTCCTAGTAGTGGTGAGCGAACGGGGAAGAGGCTAAACCGTAGGCGTGTGATAGACGGCAGTCGTTGCGTTTGCGGGGTTGTGGGATGCGTCTGTCTGGGTCTGCCGACCTGGAGCGCTGAGTGGTTCTTGTAGCTGAAGCCGTTGGGAAGCGGTACCGGAGTGGGTGAGAGTCCCGTAGGTGTAGGAAGAACCTAGGTGTTGGATGTATTCCCGAGTAGCGCGGAGCCCGTGAAAGTCCGTGTGAATCTGGCAGGACCACCTGCTAAGCCAAAATACGTCCTGGTGACCGATAGTGCACTAGTACCGTGAGGGAAAGGTGAAAAGTGCCCCGGTGAGGGGTCGTGAAATAGTACCTGAAACCGTGTGCTGTCAAGCCGTCAGAGCTGAACTTCGTGTTTGGTGATGGCGTGCCTTTTGAAGAATGAGCCTGCGAGTCATGGTGTGTGGCGAGGTTAACCCGGGTGGGGTAGCCGTAGGGAAACCGAGTCTGAATAGGGCGATTTGAGTCGCATGCTGTGGACCCGAAGCGGAGTGATCTACCCATGTCCAGGGTGAAGCGGGGGTAAGACCTCGTGGAGGCCCGAACCCACCAGGGTTGAAAACCTGGGGGATGAGGTGTGGGTAGGGGTGAAAGGCCAATCAAACTCCGTGATAGCTGGTTCTCCCCGAAATGCATTTAGGTGCAGCGTCGCGTGTTTCTTGCTGGAGGTAGAGCTACTGTTTGGCTGATGGGCCCGACAAGGTTACTGACGTCAGACAAACTCCGAATGCCGGTTAAGTGAAGCGTGGCAGTGAGACTGCGGGGGATAAGCTTCGTAGTCGAGAGGGAAACAGCCCAGATCATCAGCTAAGGCCCCTAAGCGTGTGCTAAGTGGGAAAGGTTGTGGAGTTGCTGAGACAACCAGGAGGTTGGCTTAGAAGCAGCCATCCTTTAAAGAGTGCGTAATAGCTCACTGGTCAAGTGGTTCTGCGCCGATAATGTAGCGGGGCTAAAGCACACCGCCGAAGCTGTGAAGCTCAAGACTAGTTTCTTGGGTTGGTAGGGGAGCGTCGTGCGTCCGGTGAAGCTGCCGAGTGATCGTGTGGTGGAGGGCGTGCGAGTGAGAATGCAGGCATGAGTAGCGAAAGCAACGTGAGAAACGTTGCCGCCGATTGACTAAGGGTTCCTGGGGCAGGTTAATCCGCCCAGGGTGAGTCTGGACCTAAGGCGAGGCCGACAGGCGTAGTCGATGGATAACGGGTTGATATTCCCGTACCCGTGCACGAGCGTCCAGTACTGAATCAGGTGATGCTAACCACGCTGGTGGTCTTGGGTCCCTTCGGGGAGCTTTGACTTACTGGTCTGGGAACCGAGCTTGTAGTAGGTAAGTGATGGGGTGACGCAGGAGGGTAGCTCTACCCGGCGGTGGTTGTCCGGGGGTAAGCGTGTAGGCTGAGAGGTTGGCAAATCCGCCTCTCATGTGAGCTGAGACGTGATGCCGAGCCGTTTTTGGTGAAGTGAGTGATCCCATGCTGTCGAGAAAAGCCTCTAGCGAGTTCGTGTGTGGCCAGTACCCTAAACCGACGCAGGTGGTCAGGTAGAGAATACCGAGGCGTTCGGGTGAACCATGGTTAAGGAACTCGGCAAATTGTCCCCGTAACTTTGGGAGAAGGGGAGCCCTGTCTGGTGACGGATCTTGCATCCTGAGCTGGGTGGGGTCGCAGATAGCGGGGGGAAGCGACTGTTTATTAAAAACACAGGTCCGTGCGAAGTCGTAAGACGCTGTATACGGACTGACGCCTGCCCGGTGCTGGAACGTTAAGAGGACTGGTTAGTGGGGGTTCGCCCCTGCGAAGCTGGGAATCTAAGCGCCAGTAAACGGCGGTGGTAACTATAACCATCCTAAGGTAGCGAAATTCCTTGTCGGGTAAGTTCCGACCTGCACGAATGGCGTAACGACTTCCCCACTGTCTCAACCATGGGCCCGGTGAAATTGCACTACGAGTAAAGATGCTCGTTTCGCGCAGCAGGACGGAAAGACCCCGGGACCTTCACTATAGCTTGACATTGGTGTTTGGGATGGTTTGTGTAGGATAGGTGGGAGCCGGTGAAGCTGTCACGCTAGTGGCGGTGGAGGCGTTGGTGAAATACCACTCTGACTGTTTCGGGCATCTAACTTTGGACCGTGATCCGGTTCGGGGACAGTGTCTGGTGGGTAGTTTAACTGGGGCGGTTGCCTCCCAAAGAGTAACGGAGGCGCCCAAAGGTTCCCTCAGCCTGGTTGGTAATCAGGTGTTGAGTGTAAGTGCACAAGGGAGCTTGACTGTGAGACGGACGTGTCGAGCAGGAGCGAAAGCTGGGACTAGTGATCCGGCACCGGCGTGTGGAAGCGGTGTCGCTCAACGGCTAAAAGGTACCCCGGGGATAACAGGCTGATCTTCCCCAAGAGTCCATATCGACGGGATGGTTTGGCACCTCGATGTCGGCTCGTCGCATCCTGGGGCTGGAGTTGGTCCCAAGGGTTGGGCTGTTCGCCCATTAAAGCGGCACGCGAGCTGGGTTTAGAACGTCGTGAGACAGTTCGGTCCCTATCCGCTGTGCGCGTTGGAGACTTGAGAAGGGCTGTCCCTAGTACGAGAGGACCGGGACGGACGAACCTCTGGTGTGCCAGTTGTCCTGCCAAGGGCATGGCTGGTTGGCTACGTTCGGGAGGGATAACCGCTGAAAGCATCTAAGCGGGAAGCTTGCTTCGAGATGAGGTCTCCTGCCTCCTTGAGGGGGTAAGGCTCCCTATAGACGATGGGGTTGATAGGCCGGGTGTGGAAGCCTTGTGAGGGGTGGAGCTGACCGGTACTAATAGGCCGAGGGCTTGTCCGCTGCAGATAATTGGATGTTCGCGCACACTTTTCACGGAGTTTACTGCTCACTGTGATTCCCTGCCCTGTGGGGGTGGGTGGAGTTGGGTGGGTGGTGTGTGGTTTCCGTGGTGGTTATTGCTGGAGGGTCACACCCGGTCTCTTTCCGAACCCGGTCGTTAAGTCTCTTTGCGCTGATGGTACTGCCCTGTGGTGGGGTGGGAGAGTAGGTCGCTGCCACGGTTTTTCTTGAAGGAGGGGTGGGGTTGCCTGTTAGGGGTGGCCCTGCCTCTCTTTTTTGTGGGGGTGGGGTGCCTGTTAGGGCGGGTCCGCCCCTTTTTTTTGTGTGGGGGTTTGTGCGTTTGTGAACGTTGGGGTGGGTGTGCGGGGGTGTGGGTGCCTGGGTGGGCCCCCTGTTTCCAGTCAACCGGATGCGGGCGTGTCGGTGCCAGGGCCTGTTGCGTGCTGTGGACAACCCGCACCAGGCCCTCAATGGAAGCGCGCGGGCTGACGCCGTACCCGGGAGGCGGGACATGGCAGGCCTCCGCCTACTGCGTCGCCCAGGTGAGGAAAGGACTCTCACCGCTGCACGGACGACCGCTGGGCGGCTCGTCCTCCTCGCCCGGCTCGACGACAGGCACGCAGGGGAGCGCAACACGGAGGCGCGAGTCACGGAGGCGCGAGTCACGGAGGCCCCTTCGCGGCGCACGCTGAGCACCGCGGTCACAGCGGCCTCGTCGTGCGCCTGGGGGGAAGGGGTGGGGGACCCGCGTCGGGGGACTGCCTCTGGTTAGTCCTCGTCGGCTTCCGGAATGTCGATGAGCTGCCGCAGCAGCGCAAAGAAGTCTTCTTCGCTCATCGCCGACCAGTCCACGTACTCGTTCATGGTCTGCGATTTTCCCCAACCCGGGACTGATAAGCCTGTGTTCGCCGTATTGGTTCGGGAAGTCTGGGTTAACGAGCCGTTAGCGCAGGTGGTCGGCTTGGTCCTCGGAAGCCTGGAGGGCCTGCCGGATCCACTGAAGGGCCTACCGGATCACACCCACGCCCCCGGCCGAAAGAAACCGAAACCTGTCCCCGACCTCTCCCCCGGCGATGCGCCCAGACGTACGGGACACCAGGACGCGGCGCGGGAACGGTCGGCTGTTCGGCACGCCGTTCGAGCCCCCGTGGTCAGACGTTCCGGACTCCCGCCGGTCAGGTGTTCGCTTCCGCCGCTGCCCTCCGTCGCCGGTGGCGCCTCCGAGTACCCCTCGACAGCGCCTCAGACGCGCTGCTGGAGAGCTCCCCGGCACTCGGGGCACCGGCACCGCTTGTTGTACCCGGTGACGGTCCCGTGCGGCAGGGAGGGGTCACGCTGCTCGGTGAGCGTGAAGTCGAGCTGGTCGCCGAAGGCCGTGAGGATACGGCCGGTCGAGAAGACCTGGGCCGGGCTGACGTCGAGTTCGGCCGCGGCCTCGTCGATGTGCTTCCCCATCCGGAGTTTCGCGATGAGACGGGAGCGGGTGCTCGGCGGCATCTCCGCCTCCGCGTTCGCGATCAGCTGCTCGGCGTCGTCAATGGGGTAGCTCATGGGTTTCCTCTATGTGTACGGTTACGCCCGCCGAAGCAGGCACCTCAAGCATCGTACGCGGTTTCTCCACGCTGGCATCAAGGTGAGACATACAGGACAGGAGTATGCAGGCGCCCCTGCCAGCTCTTCGATCACCGCGTCTCTGGGGCACCGCGGCTCTCAGTTCACCGTTCAGCGCTCCGCCGAGGACACCGGGTCCGCCGCATCGCGGTCCCGAAACAGGCCGACAGAGCCGGGGCGTACCGAAGGCCACGACCTTCCCCGGAGTTTCGGTCGTGTTCTGGGAACCCGGATTTCGCGAAGGTCCCAGAACCCGGCGGCCGATGTGATTCCTGGTGCACTGGCCTGGTGCGCTTGTTATTACTGTTACCCCTGTTGTTCCCGTTGCTCCTGTTTCTCAAGGGCCTAGAGAAAAACCTTCCATCCTCCTCCTTCGGCCTTCCACGTCCTTGCCGCCACTCGCCCTCGCCCCCACTCCTGTTCCGCCCAGGCCTTCGCCGCCACTCGCCGTTCCGTTTCCCTCCGCAGCTCCGCCCCCCTGTCACACCCACCGGGACCTCGTCCGCCTCCGACCCCGCTCCACTCTCCCCCCGTTCCCCGCCGGGGCTCCCCCGGTCCCCGCCCTCATGACGAAAGGCGGGTTTGCCGTTCCATCGCCCGGGTTTCCGCCCTCCGTAATGCATCGAATCGGCAGCTGTTTTCTAGAAACTCATTGCTAGATGCTAGGCGGCGTGTTTCGCTGGTGGTACACCTCCGCCACTCTGCGTCATGGGATCATCGTTATGGCCAGTCCCACGGTCCGTCGTCGACGGCTGTCCGCCGAACTCCGCCGCCACCGCGTACGGGCGGGTATGACCCTCAGCGATGTCGCGGACGAGCTGGAGTGGTCCCCGGCCAAGCTCGGCCACATCGAGACCGGTATCCGCAAGTGGCCGTCGGTCATGGAGATCTCCGCCCTCCTGCGCCTGTACGGCGTCACGGGAGGGCAGCGGGAGGCCATCCTGACCCTCGTCCGGGAGTCGCGCCTGCGTCCCTGGTGGACCGAGTACGAGGACGTCCTGTCCTCCGCGTACGTGGGCAACGAGGCGGGCGCCGTCTCCGTGCAGTCCTACGCGGGCATACTCGTCCCCGACCTCCTCCAGGTGCCCGACTACACCGCGGCGGTGGCGCGGGCCCTGGGCCACGGCGAGCGCACCGTCGAACGCATGGTGGCCGCCTACCTCAAGCGCCAGGAGGTCCTGGACCACGGCGGCCCCGACCTCGGCTCCTCCGGCAGCCTCGTCCGCTACCACGCCATCGTCGAGGAGGACGCCCTCCAGCGGGTGTCCGGGAACCGCGAACTGCTGCGCGCGCAGACCAGCCGCATCGTGGAGCTGGCCACGGGCTCCGATCGGGTGACGGTCCAGCTCCTGCCGACCTCGGCGGGCCCGCACCCCGGCGTCGCCGGGCCCTTCTCCGTCCTGGAGTTCGACGAGGACGAGGCGGCCCTGGTCTATGTCGAGGCCACCCAGGGCGGCTCCATCGTGGAGGCGGAGGAGTCGGTCGCGGCCTGCAAGCGGGTGTGGTCCGAACTCACCCGGATCGCTGCTCCTCCGCAGGCCAGCCTGGGTATCCTGCGCCGGATGGCACTGCTGACCTGAGGTCCCGCGTGCGCTCCTCACGTATCGGGCGCAGAAGTTGGTGGAAATCGGTCCACTGTGGCGGGGACCGCTCCCGACGGCTTGCTAGTCTGCTTGGTGACAACCTCATAAAGTTCTCTGCGGAGCCCCCGTCCCGGACGGGAGCCCGCGTTGACGCACCGGATTAACGAAAGGGTCCAGACAGTGAAGAAGATCATCGTTCTGGCGCTGGTGGCCCTCGGGGCTTTCGCCGTCTACCGCAAGATCCAGGCGGACCGCGCCGAGCTCGACCTGTGGACCGAGGCCACGGCGGCCAGCGAGAGCTGACCGACGGACCTCCTGGCCGCCCGAGCGGCCATGGGGCTTCCACAGGGCGAACCGGGGACCGGCGTGAGCCGTCCCGGCCCGCTCGTGAGTGACACGAAGACGTGGGTGGGCCGATGATCCCGAGGTGCGACCCACGGCTTTGTGCTGCTCCCGAGCTGCGAACCGTGGCTCCGCGTGCGGGATCCCGGCCGGGTGAGCGGGACCGCCCTCCGATGAAGGTATGCTCTCCAGAGTGACCAGGGCTCGCGCCCGGGTTCATGGGGCCATAGCTCAGCTGGCAGAGCGCCGGTTTTGCATACCGGAGGTCAGGGGTTCGACTCCCCTTGGCTCCACCCAGGAAAAGCGCGGAACAGGCGTTGTGACGGGGACTCCCTGCGGGGGGTCCCCGTTTTCCGTTGCGGGCGGCCGAGCCGGACGCGGGCTGTGTGGCGGCGGAGCCCGTCGTCGCCGAAGGCCCCCGGGATCTCCCTTCCCCCGTGCTCCGGGGAACCGCGGGTGCCCACGCGGCGCGGCGCCCGCGGACACGGCCGGGTCCGCGTCGTGCTCCCGACGGAGGACCTTCCGGCCCTTCCGCGCGGGCGGCGCGGCTCTCGGAAGATACATCACGAAAAAGCGGAATGGGCGTTTCGCGCTGATCCGCAAAGGCCCTTCCGCCACCGAAGTCCACGCAACTGATTTTGTTACTAATCGGTAGTTCCGGTTCGTCCGCCAAGGTGGGAAATGGGGGGCGGGTGTGGTCGCACGGTACGTACGACCGAGGGGTCCGTATAGCCCGTTCGGATGACATGGATGACGCAGAGTCCACTTCGCCCGGTCGCGTCCGGGTACCCGGTCCCACCACGTCAGCACTATGAATCCGCAGGTCATCACCCGTGTAATGGAAAGCCGGGGAGGTGCCTTCACGTCTTCGCGCATCGGGCTCGCCTCTACCATATGCAGTTACTCTGCGTGTGTGTATGATGACACTTCCCCTTAGTGCAATGGTCCTACTGGGCCATATGAGAAATAGGCCTCTTGGGGTCTGTTGGTGAACTGGGACGAACCGTAGTTTCGACACCAGCGACAACGAGGAAGACAGCGCGCCGAAACGATCGACCCCCGAAGGCGAGCCTGGCGGCCCCCGCCCGGCCTCGTAACACCGTCCTCGGATCGGCCCGCTTCTCCTCACCCGCCGGCGGTCGCGCCAGCCGGCGGATTCCGATCACCACACATGCTGATCTTGGGAGTGGGGCAACATGTGGAATGAGAAGATGGCGGCCCGTGCCAAATGCCGCGAGATCGACCCGGACGCGCTGTTCGTGCAGGGCGCTGCGCAGAACCGCGCCAAACTGATCTGCCGGGGCTGTCCGGTCCGGACACAATGCCTGGCGGAGGCGTTGGACAGCCGTATCGAGTTCGGTGTCTGGGGAGGCATGACCGAACGCGAGCGCCGCGCCCTGCTGCGCCGGCGCAAGGACGTCACCAACTGGTACGAGCTGCTCACCAGCGCCGAGCGCCAGTACGAGCGGGAGCAGGCCGAGCAGGAGCCCCCGACCCCTTCGACCCCGGTCGAGGCCCCGGCCCCGGCCTCCTCCCCCGCCCCGGACCCGGTCAAGGCCGCGGACCCGGCCAGGGCCGTCGCGCCGGTCCCGACCCGGATCCCCTCCGCCGTCGCCGCCAGGTGACGACGGGCTCCCGGGGAGGGGAGCCCCGGCGGCCCGGGGCACCGGGCCGTGGCGGCCCGGCGGCCCGACAGCCGGGGACCCGACAGACGAAAGTCGATGCGGCCTCCACCGAAAGGGGGAGGACCGGATCAGGGGAGGATCAGGGACGGCCCCGATAGCCGTAGCCGTTCCTATGGCGCATCATGAGGGGAGTACGGCCGATCCGTGCCGTACTCCCGTCGCCGTTGGGAGTGGGAGTGGCTGTGCAGGACCCTCAGTATCCGGCGAGGCGCCCCTGGGAACCGCAGGCCAGGCCGCAGATCCGCCTCACCGACGCCGAACGCGACGCCGCGATCACGGTTCTCCAGGAGGCCTTCGGCCGCGGCCAGCTCGACGAGGAGGAACTCGACGAGCGCACCGACAGGGCCATGCGGGCCAAGTTCGGGGCCGACCTGGCCCCCCTCACCGAGGACCTGGGCGTCACCCCGGCGGGGACGCCCCAGGCGGCCCCCGGCCCCTTCGGCCGGTTCACCGGTCAGGGCGGCCGCCAGAGGGCGGACTCGCGTGAGCCCCTGCCGAGCACCCCGGCCGACCGGGTCGTGGCCGCGGTCGGGCACGCGGGGAACTACTTCCTCCCGGTCATCGCCCCCCTGCTGCTCCTCCTCGTGAGCGACAGGATCTCGCCCTACGTGCGGCGCCAGGCCATGGAGTCGCTCAACTTCCAGCTCTTCTGCGTCATCGCCGGACTCACGAGCCTGGCCCTGTTCTGGCTCGTCGCGCCGCTGCTGGTGACGCTGGCGGTCGCCCTGGGCTGGGTGATCCTCCCGGCCATCGCCGGCATCTCCAGCCTCTTGGGCAACAACTGGCGCTACCCCTTCACCGTGCGAGTCCTCAAGGACTCCTGAGGGCCAGGTCGGAGGGGGGACGGGGCGCGTCGGGGAACAGCCTCCGAGCGCCCCGGAGCCGCGTCCTGCGGGGCCGCGCGGACGCCCGGGGGCCGGGCTCGTCGGTCCACGCGCACCCCGCCTGCGGACACGCCCCCCGACACGACGAAGCCGGGACGGAAGGATCCGTCCCGGCGGAGGGAGGGTAGCCAGTCCGGGGTCGGGGTCTCCCCCGCACGGCACGGCTGTCCGTCTCTCGTCGCTCCCGCGATCAGCCCTGGTGTCCGGGCTTGCCGTTCTCCTTGGCCCGGTTCTCGCCCGCGGCGGTGCGAACGGTCTCCTTGGTCTTGTTCTTCGCGGTCTTGGCCGCCTTGGCGGTCTCCTCCGCGGCCTCCGCGGCCTTGTCCGCCGTCGCCGAGGCCCGCTCCTCCAGGTTCTCCCGCGTCTCGCGGACCTGGTCGCGCGCCTGGTCCAGGTGCTCCTGCCACTCGGCGTCCTGGGCCGCCTGGCGCATGCGGACCAGCGAGTACACCACGATGCCGCCGACCACGGCGGCGCCGCCGATCAGGACTCCCCGGGGGATCCGGCGGTTGCCCTGCCGGAGCAGCATGAGCCCGCGACGACCCGGGTTCGGGTCCACGCGGTGGGCGGCCGCGGTGAGCACCTCGGCGACCCGCGGTGCCACGGTGTCCTCCACGCGCAGCGCGGCGTTCTCCAGCCGGGGTGCGGTCCAGCCGCGCGCCTGGAGGAGCTTCAGAGCGGCCTGGTCGCGTGCCTGGTCGGCGTACGGTCCCAGCCGTTCGGCCTGTTCCCGGGCTTTCTCCCGGGCCATGCCCTGCAGGCGAGCCAAGCTCGCCTCAGTCTCCTTCTTGCGTGCCTTGAGTCGCTTGGAAGAGATAGGCACGTCGTCAGCTCCTTCGGTCGTTCACCGGTTCTGCGGTCTCCACCCGGTGCGGCCGACCCTCGACGCCGCACGGATGGTTCCTCCGTCGTCCTTACCCGTTACCCGGGTGTTATCTCAACATACGTCCTCTCCGGGTGTGATCTTCGTTTCGACACCGGCCGAGGGTTTTTCTCCTGTCCGCCCGCCGCGAACGGAGGGCCCGGGAGGAGGAGTCACAACCCTCCGGGACCGAACGGACGCCCGGGGCGAGGGAGGGGTCCGTTCCGAGGCGGACGGAGTCCCAGGCGCCGCGGGCGGAGGAGGGGCGAGCTGCCCGGACGCCGCGCAACCGCGGCGGATCCAGGACGAGCCCGGGGGACGGACGGGTAACGTGAGCACGTAAACGAAGTCGACCGAAAGGCACGTAGGTGTCCGACTCCAAGGCTCAGCCCACCGCGCGGCTGAACACCTCCAAGGGAACCATCGTCATCAGGCTGTTCGAGAAGGAGGCGCCGGAGACGGTCGCCAACTTCATCGGCCTGGCCGAGGGCTCGAAGCAGTGGGTGGACCCCACCACGGGCAAGCCCTCCGACAGCAGCCTCTACGAGGGCACTATCTTCCACCGCGTCATCGACGGTTTCATGATCCAGGGCGGTGACCCGCTCGGCACCGGTCGCGGCGGCCCGGGCTACAAGTTCGGTGACGAGATCCACCCGAACCTGCGCTTCGACCGCCCGTTCCTGCTGGCCATGGCCAACGCGGGCCCCGGCACCAACGGTTCGCAGTTCTTCGTCACCGTGGACAAGCCGTACTGGCTCGACGGCCGCCACACCATCTTCGGTGAGGTCGTCGAGGGGGACGACGTGGTCACCGCGATCTCCAAGGTCGCCACCGACTCCCAGGACCGCCCCAAGGAGGACGTGGTGATCAACAGCGTCGAGATCACCCGATAGCTGTGACGGCGCCCCGGCTCCGAGGAGGAACACGTCCATGACCGCATCCCCACCGCCGTCCGGAGCGGCTCCGGAGCCGGAGCGCCCGGCCCCGCGCACCTGCTACCGCCACCCCGACAGGGAGACGGGGGTCAGCTGCAGCAGGTGCGAGCGGCCGATCTGCCCGGACTGCATGGTCGAGGCGTCCGTGGGCTTCCAGTGCCCCGGGTGCGTCTCGGAGGGGAACCGCGGGGTGCGCCGGGCCAGGACCGCCTTCGGAGGCAGGGCCGTCGCCAAGCCGTACGTCACCTGGACGATCCTCGGCATGATGGTGGCCGGGTTCCTCACCCAGCTGGGTACGTCCACCCCGATCGGGCAGGCGGGCGCCTCACCGCTGGTCTGGGAGTTCGCCATGCTCGGCGTCGGCCGGGTCGAGGACGGAACCCTGCTCGGGGTGGTCCCGGGCGAGTGGTACCGGCTCCTCACGGCCGCGTTCCTGCACGGCAGCGTCTTCCACCTGTTGTTCAACGGGTACGCCATGTACCTGCTGGGCACGCAGCTGGAGCGCTGGCTGGGGCACGTCCGCTTCCTGACCCTGTGGGTGCTCGGCGCGCTCGCGGGATCGGTGCTCAGCCTCCTGGCGGAGCCCAACCAGTTCTCCGTCGGCGCCTCCGGAGCGATCTTCGCCCTGTTCGGGGCGGTGCTCGTCATCGGCAGGCGGCTGCGCCTGGACCTGCGCATGATCGGCGTCCTGCTGGCGGTCAACCTCGTGCTGACCTTCGTGGTCCCCAACATCTCGTGGACCGCGCACATCGGCGGTCTGGTCGCCGGGCTCGTGCTCGGCGCGGTGTTCGCCTACCTGCCCGGAAAGTCCGCCGGGAACCGGGCCCGTACGGTCACGCACGTCCTGCTGGCGGCGGCGTTCGCCGCCCTGCTCGTGGCCCTGGTGGTCACGGCGCCGCTGATCATCCTCCGCTGAGGTCGGAGAGGTCGGGGCCCGGAGGAGGCTTCCTCCGGGCCCCGACGTCCGCGGACACCCCGCGCCGTCCCGGACGAGGGGCCGCGCGACGACTCCTGCCGGTTCCCACGTCCGCGGACATCCCCGCGCGGCCTCCGGCCCCCTGTGCTCGGGCACGGCGAAGAGAGCTACCCACAGCCTGTGGATAACTCTGTGGAAAACCCGTGTCGCTGCTGTTCACCCGGGTGCGGACATGCCAGTGGAGAGCACCCGGAGGGAGGGGCCGCCGTCGTCGCCGGGCGATCCGACCGCCCGGCCGGGGGTCAGTGCCAGCGTGTGGACAGGATGACGGCCACGATGATGCCGCTGAAGCCGATCAGCAGGTTCCAGTTCTGCCAGTCCTGCATGTAGGGGATCTGGCTGCCCGCGATGTAGTAGACGGCGATCCACAGGATGCCCAGCGTGAAGAAGCCGAGCATCGCCGGTGCCAGCCAGCGCGGACTGACCTTGGGCTTCTCCTTCGAAGGAGGCGGCGTGTAGACGGCCTTCTTCTTGCGATCGCTGCGGGACTTGGGCACGGTCGCTGCTCCAGTACGTGGGGCGGGTTCCTGAACGAGAACACAGTCTACGCCCCGGGGGGAGCCCCCGTCACCGGCGGGAGGGTACCGGATCCGGTCAGGTTCCGGAGGCGCCGGTTCGCCCCGGTACAGCCTTGGGGGTCCCGTCCACGGCGGCTGTCCCTCCGCCCGGACGGGCCCCGCACACGACGGCGGGCCGCCCCGTGCTGTCGCACGGAACGGCCCGCCGTCACGTCCGGCCCGCTCAGTCCCTGCGCATGGACGGGAACTCGAAGCCGCCGTCGTCGCCGCCGGGCGGGGTCTGGCCCCCGTCCTCACCGTCGGGAGGGGTCTCCCCGCCCTCACCCGGAGGGGACTCGCCGCCGTCGTCGCCGTCCGGCGGCCCCTGCGTGGCCGGTTCGGTGGCGAGCACGACGTTCACCGTGCTTCCGGGAGCCACGTTCTGCCCCGCCCCCGGGTCCTGCCGGATGACCGTGCCGACCGGGCCCTCCCCGCTCGGCTCCTCGGAGAAGGAGGCGCTCAGGTCCCTCTGCGCCAGCGCCGACTCCGCGCCGTCGCGGGTCATGCCGACCAGGTCGGGCACCTGCACCTGGTTGGGGCCCGAGGAGATCAGCAGCGTGATGTCGGTGTCCGGTGCGACCGACTCCCCGGCGGCCGGGTCGGTGCCGATCGCCTGGCCCTCGGGCACGCTGTCGTCCGCCCTCTGCTCAGAGGTGACGTTCTCGAAGCCCGCGTCGTTCAGGGTGCCTGTCGCGTCGGACTCGGACTGGCCCTGCACGGACGGGATCTCCAGGGCGTCCGGGCCGCTGGAGACGTACAGGACGATCTCCTCGTCCACCGGGACCTCGTCGCCGGCGGGCGGGTCGGTCTCGATGACCTGGCCCTCCTCGACATCCTGGCTCGCCTGCTGTTCCTGGGTGACGCTCTCGAAGCCCGCCTCGCTGAGGGAGGACTGGGCCTCCGTGACGGTGGACCCCGCCACGTCCGGTACCGCGGCCGTCTGCGTCTCGGGATCCCCTCCCCCGAGGTTCATCAGCACGAACACCAGGATCAGGGAGGCGATCACGCCGACGCCCAGCAGGACCCACAGCGCGGTCTTGCCGCGGCCGTCCTTCCCGCGGTCGTCGTAGCGGTCGTCGTAGTCGTCGTAATCGTCGTAGTCGTCGTACCGCTCGGCGGGTGCGGGCGGCATCGCCGTCGTGGCGCCGGCGGCGGCCATGGCCATGGTGCCCGCCTGGGTGGGCATCCCCGCCAGGCCGCGCTGGATGTCGGCGCGCATCTCGGCCGCGTTCTGGTACCGCTCCTCGCGGTTCTTGGTCATCGCCCGGAGGGTGACGTCCTCCAGCCAGTGGGGGATCTGGGGATCGATCTCGCTCGGCGGGACCGGCTCCTCGCGCACGTGCTGGTAGGCGATCGAGACGGGCGAGTCACCCGTGAACGGCGGATGGCCCGTGAGCAGCTCGTAGAGCACGCAGCCGGTGGAGTAGATGTCGCTGCGCGGGTCCACCCGCTCACCGCGCGCCTGCTCCGGGGACAGGTACTGGGCGGTGCCGATGACCTGCGAGGCCTGCGTCATCGTCGCCTGGTTGTCGTCCATGGACCGGGCGATGCCGAAGTCCATCACCTTGACGTCGGCGTTGCGGGTCAGCATCACGTTCGCGGGCTTGATGTCGCGGTGGACGATCCCGTTGTCGTGGCTGTACTCCAGCGCCTTGAGGATGCCGTCGACCAGCTCCGCCGAGCGCTCCGGCAGGAGGCGCCGGTCGTCGTCCAGCAGCTCCTTCAGGGTCCGCCCGTCCACGTACTCCATGACGATGTAGGGGATGGACACCCCGTCGATCATGTCCTCGCCGGTGTCGTACACCGCGATGATGGCCGGGTGGTTCAGGGAGGCGGCGGACTGCGCCTCCCGTCTGAACCTGGCCTGGAAGATGTGGTCCCGGGCCATGTCGTGTCGGAGGGTCTTGATGGCGACGAGCCGGTCGAGACGCAGGTCGCGTGCGCGGTAGACCTCGGCCATGCCGCCGCGCCCGACGATGGTGTCGAGCTCGTAGCGTCCGCCGAGGAGCCGGGGCTGGGACATGTCGTGTAGTGATCCTCGTGTCTTCCGGAGGCCGCCCGCGGGCCGCCGCCTACCCTGAACGTCTCTCGCTCACGGTCTCTAGGTGGTGCCTACTTCTTCTCCGCCGCCGTTGTCATCGCCGTTACCGCCACCGTCGCCGTTGGCCGGGGGAGTCTCCTCGCCCCCTGGCGGTCCCGGGGTGCCGTTACCGGGCGGAGGGCTCTGGCCGCCCTCGGAGTCGTCGTCCTCGCCGTCCTCGGGAGCGTCGCTCTCCTCGTCGTCCTCCTCCGGGGAGGGGGACGGGCTCTCAACCGGATCCTGCGGCTGCGTGTTCCAGCCGGTGTCGCCCTCCGGAGCCGCGGGGACGTCCGCCGGGGCGGACTCCACGGGCTCCTCGGTCTCCTCCGGGGAGGAGGAGGGGGACGCCGCGGGAGGGTCGACGGTGTCGCGCATGTTGCCCACCTCGGACCTCCCGTTGGACAGGAATCCGGCCACCACCGCGGCCGCGATGATGATCGCCGCGGCCGCGGCCGCGAGGATCACGGGCACGCTGACGCGGCGGCGCCGCTCCGGTGCCCCGGCCAGCCTAGCCGACGCGTCCTCCTGACCGGTGACGGCGGTCGGCTGACCCCCGGTCCGGTACGTCATCGCGCCCGAGCCGGGCCCGGTCACCGCTCCCACCACGGCGGTCTGCGCCATGCCCTGGAACCCGGTGGAGGGCGTGGGCGGACCGGTTCCGGCGTTGGAGCGGATCACCGCGGCCGTGTGCGCGACCTCGCTGGCCGACGCGGGCCGCTCCTCGGGCTCCTTCAGCAGAAGGGAGGAGACCAGGTGGTCGACGTTGTCGGGCACGTCCTCGGGCAGCTCCGGCGGCTCCTCGCGGGTGTGCGCCAGAGCGAGCGCCACCGGGGTGTCGCCGGTGAACGGCGGTGTTCCGGCCAGGCACTCGTAGGCCACCACGCCGAGGGCGTACAGGTCCGAGGAGGAGGTCGCGGGCCTGCCCGAGGCCTGCTCGGGGGAGATGTACTGGGCGGTCCCCATGACCATGCCGGTCTGGGTGAGGGTGACCGACATGTCGCCGCGGGCGATACCGAAGTCGGTCAGCTTGAGCTGGCCGTCCGGGGTGACCAGCAGGTTGCCCGGCTTGATGTCGCGGTGCACCACGCCGCGCGCGTGCGCGGCGGCCAGGGCCTTGGCCGCCTGGTACACGAAGTCCAGGGTCTGGTCCGCGCTGAGGTGGCCCTGCTCTCGCAGGACCTGGGAGAGCGGCTCACCGACCACGAGTTCCATGATCAGGAAGGCGCGGCCGTTCTCCTCGCCGTAGTCGTAGACCTGGGCGATCCCGGGGTGGGAGAGGCCGGCGGTGATCCGGCCCTCGGTGCGGAACCGCTCCCTGGCCGTCGGCTCGGCCATCTGGGAGGGGTGCAGCAGCTTGACCGCCACGGGCCGGTTGAGCAGGGTGTCGGTGGCCTTCCAGACCGTGCCCATGCCACCGGAGCCCACCTGCTCCTCCAGGCGGTAGCGGTCGCTCAGAACGGTCCCGGTGAGGTCACCGGGACCGTTCTGGGAAGACGGTTCGTAGGCGCTCACTACTGAACCACTGCCTCCATCATCTGCCGGGCGATCGGCGCGGCCAGCTCGTTGCCGCTGCCGCCGCCGAACTCGACCACGACCGCGACCGCGACCTGCGGGTCGTCAGCCGGGGCGAAGCCGATGAACCAGTTGTGGGTGGGGTTTCCTTCGCCGGTCTCGGCGGTACCGGTCTTGCCCGCGACCTCCATACCGGAGATGGCCGCGTTGGTACCCGAGCCGCCCGGGCCGGTGACCGCGGTCATCATCTCGGTGAGGTCCTCGGCCGTGCTGGCGCTGACCGCCTGCGAGTAGCTCTCCGGGCTGGTCTGGGTGACCACGGACAGGTCCGAGTCGCGCACGGTGTCCACCGCGTAGGGCTTCATGACCTCACCCGAGTTGGCCACACCCGCGGCGACCATCGCCATCTGGAGCGGGGTCGCCTGCACGTTGGACTGGCCGATGCCGGCGCGGCCCAGGATGTTGCGGTCGGTCTCCACCGGGGCGCTGCTCGGGATCACCGGCAGCGGGACCGTCAGCTCCTCCTCGCGGTTGAACCCGAACGCGGTGGCCTGCTCCGACAGGGCCTCGCCGCCCATCTCGATCGCCCAGTTGGCCATCGAGGTGTTGCAGGAGATCTGGATCGAGTGCGCCAGGGTGTCGGGCTGGCCGCCGTTGCAGGTCCCGCCCGGCGTGGCGTTGGGCAGCGTGCCGCCCAGCTCCAGCACGTCGGGCGCCTCCTGGGTGGTCTCCGGGGTGGCGCCCAGGTGCTCCATGGCCGCCGCGGCGGTCACCACCTTGAACGTCGAACCCGGCGGGTAGAACTCGTGGAGGGCCCGGTTGAGCAGCGGCTTGCGCGGGTCGGCCTCCAGCTCCGTGTAGTTGGTCACGGCCGCGTTGATGTCGGAGATGCTGACGACCTCGTTGGCGTCGTAGGACGGGTAGGATACCGCGCCCAGGATCGCCCCCGTGCTGGGGTCGAGCGCCACGGCCGCGCCGTTCTTGTCACCCAGGCCCTGGAAGGCCTCGTAGCCCGCCTGCTGCACCTCCGGGTCCAGGGTGAGCTGGACCTGTGCGCCCTCGGGCTCGCGGCCGGTGATGATGTCGCGGAAGTTGCGCACCGCCAGCCGGTCGTCGCTGCCGTCGAGCAGCGGGTTCTCGGTGAGCTCGATGCCCGAGGCGCCGTAGGTGCGGAAGGAGCCGACGATCGGCGTGTACAGGCCGCCGCCCTGGTACATGCGCTGGTACTCGGGGGACTGGCCCTCGTCGGCGATGTTCTCCGAGTAGGCCACGTTGTCGTCCGCGACCAGGATGGGGCCGCGGGCCTCGCTGAGCCGTTCGGTGAACTGGCGCCGGTTGAGCGGGTCGTCCTTGATCGCCTGCGCCTGGAAGCCCTGGAGCCAGGTGACGTTGGCCATCAGGATCAGGATCAGCAGGAAGGCGAAGATGCTGAGTCTGCGGATCGGTGTGTTCATCGTTGGATCACCTGTGTCGCGCCCTCGTCCTGGATGGCCTGCGGTGCCGGGCGCCTGGCGTTGTCACTGATGCGGAGCAGGATCCCCATCATGATCCAGTTCGCCAGCAGCGCGGAACCGCCCGCCGCCATGAAGGGCGTGGTCGAGCCGGTCAGCGGGATCACCCGGGTCAGGCCGCCCAGGACGATGAAGACCTGGTAGGCGAGAAGGAAGGCGACACCGCTGGCCAGCAGCTTGTTGAACGCACCGGTGGCCGCGAGCGCCATGCGCATGCCGCGCTCCACCAACAGGCCGAGCACCATGAGGATGGCGAGCAGGCCGGTCAGGCCCAGCTCCTCGCCGATCGTGGCGAGGATGAGGTCGCTGTCGGCGGCGAAGGTGTCGTACAGGGCCCCCGCGCCGAGGCCGGTGCCGAAGAGGCCGCCGTAGGCCATGCCCACCAGCCCCTCCACCAGCTGCTGGCTACCGCCGACCGCCTCGTACACCTCCTGGTCGAAGGCGTTGAGCCAGATGTTGACGCGGGCCTGGACGTGCCAGAAGAGCAGGTAGGCCGCGAACGCCCCGCCCGCGAACAGGACCAGGCCGATGGTCACCCACGAGGAGCGCTGGGTGGCCACGTACAGCATCGCCAGGAACGTGCCGAAGAGCAGCAGCGAGGTGCCCAGGTCGCGCAGGAGCACCAGCATGCCGATGGCCAGCACCCAGCCGACCAGGATCGGCGCCAGGTCGCGCGCCCGGGGCAGTTCGATGAGGGTGAAGCGGCCGACCTTGATCGGCTTGCCGACGATCTGCAGGACCTGGCGTTTGCTCATCAGATAGGACGCCAGGAAGATCACCAGGGCGATCTTGGCGAACTCCGAGGGCTGCATGGTGCCCAAGGGGCCGAGGGTGATCCACAGCCGCGCGCCGTACACCTCCTGGCCCAGGCCGGGAACGATCGGCAGGGCGAGCAGGATGATCGCGACCAGGCCGCTGACGTAGGTGTAGCGCTGGAGGACGCGGGGGTCCTTGAGGAAGATGATGATGAGGAAGCACAGGACCAGGCCGATCGCCGTCCACATCACCTGCGAACCGGCCCCGGCGCGCTCGATGTCCTCGGCCTCACCGGCCTGGATCCGCCAGATCATCGCCACGCCGATCCCGTTGAGGAACAGCGTGCAGGGCAGGATCAGCGGGTCGGCGTAGGGCGCCACGAAGCGCATCGCCACGTGCGCGGCGGCGGACAGGGCCGCGAAGGTCAGGCCCACCGTCCACATCGCGCCGGGGACCCGGCCGTTGAGGTTGACGCCCGCGATCGCGATGCCCGCCATGGTGATGACGATGGCGAAGAGGATGAGGACCAGTTCGGCGTTGCGCCTCTTGACGGGCGGCAGCGCGGTGGGCGCCTCGGGTTCGGAAGCCTTACTCACGCGGGCTCACCCGGACCCTTCCTCGGCCTGGGCCCCGGACGTCTCCTCGCTCAGCACGTCCACGCTCGCCCGGGCGTCGTCCAGGCTCTCCGCGGGCAGGGTGTTCTCCACCGAGCCGCGGTCGGCCTCCGAGAGCGAGTCCAGGCTGATCCGGGTCTCCTCGACCTCCTCCGACAGGCTGAAGCCCGCGATGTCGGTGTTGATGCCCTGGTAGATGCTGACGGTGTCCCCCGAGGGGGAGGGGCCCACGTAGTACTGGCTGTTCACGTAGCGGCTGCCGAAGTAGTACGTGGCTCCCGCGACGACGGCGACCACGACCACGAACACCAGCACCATCGGCCACCAGCGCCTGCGGCGGTACTCGGGTTCGGGACGGCCCCGCCGGTCGGCCGGCGGGGCCTCGTAGTCGTCGTATTCGCCGTTGTAGGGCTCCTGGTAGGCGCCGCCCGCGGCGTAGGCGTCCGGGCCGGGCTCGTCGCGGACGGGGTCCATCTCGGCGGTGTCGCCGGATCCCCCGCGCAGTTCCTGCGCCCGTCTGGCGGGTGTGTCGTTGCCCTGGTCGACGTTCTCGCGGCGCTGGTCGGCGGCGCCGACCACCTGGGAGGTGCGGGTGGGCCCCTCGCTGTCGGTCTCGGCTTCGATGACGTCGGCGACGACCGCGGTGATGTTGTCCGGGCCGCCTCCGCGGATGGCCAGCTCGATGAGCTTCTTGGCCGCGCCGCGCGGGTCGGCCTCGGTGGCGAGGGTCTCGTGGATGGTCTTCTTGCTGACCACGCCGGAGAGCCCGTCGGAGCAGAGCAGGTAGCGGTCGCCGGCCTTGGCCTCGCTGATGGAGATGTCGGGGTCGACCGGGCTCTTGCCGTCCAGGGCGCGCAGGATGAGGGAGCGCTGCGGGTGGGTGGCGACCTCCTCCTCGGTGATCTTGCCCTCGTCCACCAGGGTCTGCACCAGGGTGTGGTCGTGGGTGATCTGCTCGAAGCGGGGGCCGCGCATGAGGTAGGCGCGGGAGTCGCCGATGTGGATGAGCGCCACCCGCGGACCGGCCCAGAGCATGGCGGTCAGGGTGGTGCCCATGTTCTCCAGCTGGGGCTCCTCCATGATCCTGCGCGACAGGGAGGCGTTGGCCTGCTCGACGGCGCGCTGGAGCACCTCGGCCATCTCGTCGGACCGGGGCGGCTCGGAGTCGAGGCGGCGGATCGAGGAGATCGCGATGGAGCTGGCCACCTCGCCGCCCGCGTAACCGCCCATGCCGTCGGCGACCGCGAGGAGGTTCTGGCCGGCGTAGCCGGAGTCTTCGTTGCCTTCGCGGAGGCATCCTACGTCGGAGTACGCCGCGTATCGGAGAGCGATTGTCATTTGCGCAGTTCCAGGACGGTTTTGCCGATACGGATGGGCTGCCCCACCGTGATGGGCTGGGGGCGGTTCAGCTTCTGCTGGCCGAGGTAGGTGCCGTTCGTCGAGTTCAGGTCCTCCACGAACCAGCGGCCGTTGTCGGAGTAGACGCGCGCGTGGCGGCCGGACGCGTAGTCGTCGGTGATGACGAGCGTGGAGTCCGGGGCGCGTCCGATGAGGATGGGCTGCGAGGCGAGGTCGACGCTGGTGCCCTTGAGCGACCCCTGGGTGACGACCAGGGCCGTGGGCTCGTTCCGGCGCGCGCGGGGCTGCCGTGGCGGCCGGGCGGGCTGCGCCGACGAGTACGACGCGGAGGGGTCCTGGTCCCGGCGCGGCGCCGCCGGGCGCGGTTTCCTCCGGGGCTTCTTCTTGGAGCCGAAGAGATCCGTGCGGATCACACCGATCGCGGTGAGGACGAACAGCCAAAGCCCCGCGAGATACACGATCTTGATCAGTATGAGGGTCAAGTTGGACATCGAACTGCTCTTCAGCCCCTGTCGTGCTTCGGCCGGGATGGCGGTCATCTGCGCCGCCACCGTGTCTGCCCACCTTCGGGTCGGTGAGTCTCGAGGTCGCTGGACGCGGCCTTCGGCCGCGGCCATTGTGCCCGATCGGTCAGGTCTTCGCGGAGACTACCTTCCCGGCCGGATATCCGACAGCGGGCCTGAGCCCGGCCCGCCCCTTGTCAGACGCCGGCGGAACCGCGTTGGTTTTCCGGTTCCGCCACTGGACGTCAGTCGCGGCGGAACGTCATGGTGGTGCGGCCGAGGCTGATCCTGCTGCCGTCCACCAGGCGGGCCTGCCTGACCTGTTGTCCGTTGACGAAGGTCCCGTTCGTGGACCCCTTGTCCACGAGGACGGCCTCGTCGCCGTCCAGCCGGATCTCCACGTGGTGACGGGAGACGCCGTTGTCGACCAGGCGCAGGTCGCAGTCGGTGCCGCGGCCCAGGAGGGTGACCGGGGTGGTCAGCTCGAAGGACTGCTGCATCCCGTGGCTGGCGATGGCGCCCTCGGCGGCGGCGCCGCCGGGGGAGATCAGCAGGCGCGGACGCCCGGCCTGCTGCTGGCCCCCGCTGGGACCGGGGTCGCCGACGGGCTGGCGGACCTCGCCGTCCTTGCCGACCATGGTGCCCCGCACGACGCCGGAGCGGATGCGGAAGCGGCCGGTCTTGAGGCCTTCGTCGGACCTGAAGTGCACGCGGACCGGCCCGACGAAGGAGTAGCCCTGCTCCGTGGCGTAGTCGCGTGCCAGCTTGGACAGCTCCTGCCCCAGGCTGTCGGCGTAGACTTCGAGGCGCTCCTTGTCGCTGCTGGCCAGCTCGACGATGAAGTCGTTCGGAACCAGGGTGCGGCCCTGGGCGACGATGGCCGCCCGCTCGTCCATCTCACGTTGGACGGCGCTCGCCACCTCGACCGGTTGGAGCTCGGACTTGAAGGCCATCGCGAAGGTGCCTTCGATCATGCCCTCAAGCCTGCGCTCGAAGCGTTGGAGCACTCCCACGAGGTACCTCCCTTTGTACTCCACTTCGTATGTGTAGACGATCGTAACCGGGTCAAGGTGCCCCTGGTTTCAGGCACACCCCCGGGACGGCCGCCCGAGGGCCGCGGACCGGTGGTCCGAAAAGCGTGTGCGACCCACCTTCAGACCGTGCTAGCCTTATGCATGTCGCCAGGGGGAAACGGCCGAAAAGCCCGGTTCACCTGGCAACACAACTGAATGGCATGTCACTCGGGCGGGTGGCGGAACGGTAGACGCGCACGGTTCAGGTCCGTGTGTCCGAAAGGATGTGAGGGTTCAAATCCCTCCTCGCCCACGTTGCGCGGGTTGCTGCTCGCTGACCTCCGGTCGGCTCGCGGCAGCCCGCGGTTTCTTTTTCGGGGGGCGACCCCCGTGCCCCCGGTTGGCGCGGGTTGCTGCCCGCTGACCTCCGGTCGGCTCGCGGCAGCCCGCGGTTTCTTTTTCGGGGGGCGACCCCCGTGCCCCCGGTTGGCGCGGGTTGCTGCTCGCTGACCTCCGGTCGGCTCGCGGCAGCCCGCGGTTTCTTTTTCGGGGGGCGACCCCCGTGCCCCCGGTTGGCGCGGGTCGCTGCCCGCGGTCGGCCTTGGGGCACGACTTCTTCGTACCCCGGTGGCGTCAGGTTACCCGGCGAGGGTCGTTCGACCGCTCCACTGCTTTCCCGCTTCTCCTGGTCCCTCCCTCCGGCCCCGCGGCCGGACAGGGAGCGCACCACGGGCCGGGACCGGGCCGGGCGTCCCCGCCCGGCCCGGTCCCGGCACCCGTGTCCTCAGCCCCGGTCCCCCCTCTCCCCTCGGTCACCCACTCCAGCCGTTCGCGGATCGAGACCCGTTCCGGTGAGGCCTCGATCCGGTCGGAGGAGCGGTGCTCAGCCGCGTGCGGCGACCTCCTCCCGGTCGGACCCGCCGGGCCGGTCGACGGGGTCGAGCTGGACACCGCAGGCCAGGCGCCGGGTGTGGTCCACGACGCGCGTGGGCCCGTCGAGCAGGACCGGCACGGTGTGCCGGACGTCCTCGCTGGACGCGGACAGCAGCAGCTCCAGGCGGCCGGGTTCGACGAGGCGCCGCCCGTCCGGGCCGGTGTAGGAGGCCAGGTCGGCGTGGACGGAGAAGTCCACTGCCCGAGCCTCCCCGGGCTCCAGGTGCACCCGCGCGTAGCCGACCAGCTGTCTGCGGGGTCTGGCCACCTGGGCGACGGGGTCGTGCAGGTAGAGCTGGACGACCTCGGTCCCGGCGGCGCCGCCGACGTTGCGGACGGTGCAGCCCACGGTGACCTCGCCGTCGGTGCCCACCCTGGGGACCTTCTCCGGTCGGACGGCGCCCGCGTCCACACGCGGGTCCTCCCAGACGAACCGGGTGTAGGACAGGCCGTGGCCGAAGGGGTGGCGCGGGGCGGGGTCCACCGAGCTGACCTCGCTGCGGTGGGCCAGGTCGGGGCCCAGGTAGGTGGCGGGCTGGCCGCCGGGCGCGCGCGGCACGGACACCGGCAGGCGCCCGCTGGGGTTGACCCGGCCCGAGAGCACCCCCGCCACGGCGGGCATGCCCTCCTCGCCGGGAAGGAATGCCTGGACGACGGCGGCCAGCCGGTCGGCGACCGGGCCCAGCGCGTAGGGCCGTCCGGACACCACCACCGCGACCACGGGGGTGCCGGTGTCGGCCAGGGCCTCCAGGAGCTCCTGCTGGACCCCGGGGAGGCGCAGGTCCTCGGCGTCGCAGCCCTCGCCGGAGGTGCCCCGGCCGAACAGGTCGGAGCGGTCGCCCACCACGGCCACGCACACCCGGGCGCGCCCGGCCGCCGACACGGCCTCGGCGAAGCCGTCGGTGGAGTCGCCGTCCACCGAGCACCCGGCGCGGTGCTCGACGCGGACGCCGGGCAGTTCGGCGCCCAGGGACTCCAGCAGGGTGGGGATCTCCACGCCGACGGCGGTGCCGGGGTGGCGCCTGCCCACGTGGGCGGGGAAGGAGTAGCAGCCGAGCACGGCGTCGGCGGTGTCGGCGAGCGGGCCGACCAGGGCCAGGCCCCCGGTGTCGGCCAGGGGGAGCGCGTCGTCGGTGTTGGAGAGCAGGACCACCGAGCGCTCGGCGAGTTCGCGGGCCAGCGCGCGGTGTTCGGCGGGGTCCAGGTCCACGGGGACGGCGGGGTCCCCGGGCTCCGGAGACCAGTCGGCGTCGAGCAGTCCCAGCTGGCACTTCTGCGTCAGCACGCGCCGGGCGGCCCGGTCGACCAGCTCCTCGGGCACCTCGCCCGAGCGGACCAGGGCGGTGAGCCGGTCGCCGTAGCAGTGCACGGTGGGCAGCTCGACGTCCACGCCCGCGGTCAGGGCCAGGGCGCCGGCCCGCTCGGCGGAGTCGGCGACGCGGTGCAGGGTCTGGAGGAAGGCGATGCCGAAGTAGTCGGCCACCACGGTGCCCTCGAAGCCCCACTGGTCGCGCAGCAGGCCGGTGAGCAGGCGCGTGTCCGCGGCGGCGGGCACCCCGTCGTTGTCGTTGTAGGCGGACATGACCGACCCGGCGCCTCCGTCGCGCACGGCCATCTCGAAGGGGGGCAGCAGGACGTCGGCGAACTCGCGCGGGCCGATCGAGACCGGCGCGAGGTTGCGGCCGCCGCGGGAGGCCGAGTAACCCGTGAAGTGCTTGAGGGTGGCCACGATCCCGGCGGACTGGAGGCCGCGCACGTAGGCGGTGCCCACGGTCGCCACGAGGTGGGGGTCCTCGCCGATGGTCTCCTCGGTGCGGCCCCAGCGGGGATCGCGGGACACGTCCAGCACGGGGGCCAGGCCCTGGTGGACGCCGACCCGGCGCATGCTCGCGCCGATCTGCGCGGCCATCCGCTCGACCAGTTCGGGGTCGAAGCTGGCGCCCCAGGCCAGGGGGACCGGGTAGATCGTCGCGGTCCAGGCGGCGAACCCGGCCAGGCACTCCTCGTGGGCCAGGGCCGGGATGCCGAAGCGGTTGGCGGCCATGATCTCCCGCTGGCTGCGGGCCAGCGACGCCCGGCCGGCGGCGGGATCGACCGGGGCGGTGCCGAAGGGCCGGGTGAGCTGGCCGAGGCCGTGCTCGATGACCTCCTCCCAGGCGGGGGGCTCCTGGGTGAGGTCGTGCTGGTGCGGTGCGACGGCCTCGCCGGAGGCGTCCGCGCTCACCCACACACCGTGAAGCTGGGCGACCTTCTCCTCCAGGGTCATCGATCCCAGCAGTCGCTCGACGCGCGTCGCGCCGGGGAGGGAGGGGTTCCGCCAACCGTCGTCGGCGGCCTCCCGGTCCGCGACGTGTTCCGAGGGTCCGGTCATGTGGGTGGGCCTTTCTGTGCTCAGTGGGGATGCGGGGGAGTGGTGTGTCCGGATGGTGGCCCGCGCGCCATGGAATTCCGAAACTTTCGAGTCTAGTATCGAAACTTACTGACGGAGAATGTACGTAGTCGCGGTAGGCAGGTCAACCCCCGTGAGAGATATACGTCACAGGAAGGTGGTGACCTGCAGTGCCGAAAAGAGGGCCTGTCGGCAGCGGAGAAGGGGTTTCGTCAGGCACGTCCAGGGGAATCCGATGAGGCCCGAAACTTTCGGAAAGGCGGCCGGGGGCAGCCGCCCGGGCCGTCCGGGCCGCCCGGAATCTCCGAAGGGGCGGATGGGACACTTCGGGCGTGGGAATTCTCGAACGACTCCATGAGATCGGGCGGCCGCTGGTCGCCGAGCAGCTGGCGCACCCGACCGTCGCCGGGATCGCCCGGGGCGACCTGGACGAGCGCGCCTTCCGGTACTGGCTGGAGCAGGACCACCTCTACCTGCTCGACTACGCGCGGGCCTTCTCCCGGCTGGCCTGGCAGGCCCCCGACGGACACCTCGCCGACCTGGTGGGCATCGCGCACAGCACCCTCAACGAGGAACTGGAGCTGCACCGCTCCCTGTCCGGGGAGTTCGGCGCCGACCTGACCACCCGGGACAAGGGCCCGGCGTGCGCGGCCTACACCGCCTGGCTGCTCGACGCCGCCGCCGACTACCGCGACGGGCTCGCCGCGGTGTACCCGTGCATGTGGGGCTACAACCAGCTCGGGCTCGCGCTCGCCGAGAGCCGCCCGGAGGAGCCGCGCTACCGCCGGTGGGTCGACACCTACGCCGACCCGGAGTTCACCACCCTCACCGGGCACTACGGGAGGATGCTGGAGGAGGCCGCTCCGGAGCCCGCGCGCGCCGAGCGCCTCTTCCTGGAGGGCATGCGCCACGAGGTGGCCTTCTGGGACACGCCGCACACCGCGCGCACCGCCTGAACCGCGCGCACGCGCGGCGGGTTTCGGCTCCGGGGCGGTCGGGCCGGCGACTCCCACCCGGTCCGCGCGCACGCGCGACGGGGAGCCCGCGGTTGTCCACAGCACAGAGAACGCTCTGGTGTCGCTTGTCGGTCGGCGCCTAGCCTTGATGCGGGGGGACCAGGTTCCGCCGACGGGCGCCTCACACGCCCCCGTGTCCATGGTCTCCCGGTCGGCCCTTCGGAGGCGATCCCCTTCCGCTGCCTGTGGACGGACGGCGCACGCGCGACGGGGAGCCGGGCGGCGCGGCCCGGCTTCCCGCTCTGCCGTCGGGTGCCGCCCCAGTCAGGGGTTGAGCACCGTGGACAGGGTCTCGAAGCGCTCGATCTCGCAGCCGTTGCGCTTGTTGAACTCGGTGTCGACCTCGGTTCCGCCGACGTGCCCGGTCACGTGGACGACCTCGGGGCCGCCCACCTGCATCGTGCACATCATGTCGGAGGTGTCGCCGCTGCTGAAGGGGCCGGTGCCGACCGCCTCGATCTCGGCGCAGGCCGCCTCGGGGTCGGGGTGGTCGCCGCCCGCGGGGGAACAGGTGAGGGTCCACATCCCCTCCTCGTAGCCCTCCGCGGGCTCCAGGCCCTCGTCCCCGCTGAGAGTGCGTTCGATGGTGAGGCTGGTCTCGGCCTCCCCGTCCCCGGTCTCCCCCGGGGACGGGGAGGCCGCGTCGGAGGCGGAGGAGCTGGTGTCGTCGGGTGCGGACTCGGGTGCGTTCACCTCGGCGGGTTCGTTGCCGCAGGCCGTGAGGAGCAGGCCAAGGGCTGCGAGGGCGGCGAGGCGGACCGGCAGGGCCGTCGCGAAGGTGTGCTGAGCCATACAGTTCGGACGCGGGGGGTTTCCGACGGGTTCCCCCGATTCTCACATTTTTCGGAGTACACGGATACAGGGGGTCACATGTTCGGCAGCGGTGTTCCGGAGGCCAACGCCACCGAGGTGCCCGAGGGCGCCTACCTCCTCGACGTCCGCGAGGACGACGAGTGGAACGCGGGCCACGCGCCCGACGCGACGCACATCCCGCTCGGCCGGCTCAACGAGCGCGCGGGCGAGATCCCGCGCGACCAGCGGGTCTACGTCGTCTGCCGCGTGGGCGGCCGCTCGGCGCAGGCCGTCGCGGCGATGAACCAGGCCGGGTGGGACGCGGTCAACGTCTCCGGCGGCATGCAGGCCTGGCAGCACGCCGGACGCGACATGGCCGCGGAGGGCGGCGCGGAGCCCCGGGTGATCTAGGGAGTGTTCCGCGGAGGCTTTCGGATCGGCGAGCGGCCGTCCGGGTAATCTCTCGCAAGACGGTTCGCGCAGGTCAGCCTGGTTGGCTTTTCAAGCGAAACCGGTGCAGCGAGAGGCAGCCCGGTGGTCGCGAGCCCGAAATGGTCCGAGGAACACGACCCAGCGCGCCGGAGCCGATTTGGCTCCGATTGCGCAAAGCCCTGCCCCCGGGCCGCTCCCGGGTGGCACTATGACGTCGTGAGTTCCGAGCGCGCGCCCCTCAGCGCCGAAGCCGTGCTGGCCGCCTCAGCGGACGCGGTGGTCTGCGTCGACAGCGAACTCCGAGTCACCCTCTGGAACCCGGCCGCCGAACGGTTGTTCGGCTGGCGTGCGGAGGAGGTGCTCGGGGGCGAGCTGCCGATCGTCCCCGCCGAGCTGAGGGCCGAGCACGGCGCGGTGCTCGAACACGTGCGCGCCGGAACCCCGCTGTCCATCCACACCCGCCGGGTGCGCAGGGACGGCGCGGTCGTCGACGTGCGGATCAACACCAACCGGGTGCCCGGCGCCGACGGCGGCGTGGCCGGGTGGGTGCTCAACCTCTACCCCTCCGACAGCGACGTGCAGGCCCGCTCCTCGGCGATGGAGCGGGCCCGTCTCGTGCGGCGGCTCACCGACGTGGTCGTCGACATCAACGCCGACCTCAGCCTCAAGACCGTGCTCGACCGCATCTCCCGCGGCATCACCGAGCTCACCGGGGCGGACGCGGGCGGCTTCGTCCTGCTCAACGAGGACCGCGTGGAGCTGGTCAGCATCTCGGAGCTGTCGGAGGACCTCCAGGGGTTCAGCTCGGCGCTGGACGACAGCCTGTTCGGTGAGCTGCTGCGCAGCGGCAAGTCCGTGCTGCTGGCCAACGAGGACACCCGCGGCCTCCAGGACCTGGTCTGGGCCGACCTGCCCGGGCTGCACACCATCGCGCTGGGCGTGTCCAACGTGCACGGCCGCCCCTACGGCGCCCTCTACGCGCTCTACAGCCAGCGCAAGGTCGGGCACGTGGAGCTGGAGCTGCTCGAACTGCTCGCCGCGCACGCCGGGGTGGCGATCGGCAACGCGCTGGCCTACGAGGAGCTCAACCGCCAGCGAGTCCACGAGCAGGCCGTGGCCGACTCCAGCGCCGACGGTATCGCCGTGCTCGACTTCGGCGGCCGGGTGCGCAAGTGGAACCGGTCGGCGGTGGAGCTCACCGGCTACCCGGCCGAGGTGATGGAGGGGCGCCACCCGCCCTTCCCGCTGCCCGCCTGCCACGGCCAGCCCGTCAAGCACAAGCTCCGCGACGGCCGCTGGCTGGAGATCCTGATGGCGCAGATCCCGCGCACCCACGAGTGGGTGGTGGACTTCCGCGACATCACCGCGCAGAAGGCCATGGAGGACGAGCGCGAGGAGTTCCTGGCCACGAGCGGACACGAGCTGCGCACACCCATCACCGTCATCCACGGCTACGCCACCACCCTCCTGCGCAAGTGGTCCCGGCTCAGCCCGGACTCGCAGTACCAGGCCGTCGGCACCATCGCGGAGCGCTCCTCCGCCCTGGCCGCGCTGGTGGACCGGCTCCAGCTGGGCTCGGACGTGGCGCGCGGCGAGATGCGGGTCGGCCGCGAACGGTTCGACCTGCCCGAGGTGCTGCGGCAGGCGGTCAGCGCCTTCCGGCCCCTGTCCGACCGGCACGACGTCACCCTGGACGACCTGCCCGGCCTCCCGCCCACGGCGGGAGACCCGCTGGCCACGAGCATGATCATGGACCAGCTGCTGGACAACGCCCTCAAGTTCTCGCCCCGGGGCGGGGCCGTGCGCGTGAGCGCGCGGGAGGAGGGCGACGCCGTCGCGGTCGTGGTCGACGACGAGGGCGTGGGCCTGCGCCCGGGCGACGAGGAGCGGATCTTCGACCGCTTCGTGCAGTCCGGGGTGCGCGGTGAGGAGTCCCGCTTCGGCGGGCTCGGTCTCGGCCTCTACATCGTGCGCCAGCTGGCCAGGGACCAGGGCGGCGACGTGACCGCCCAGCGCCTGGAGCGCGGGACGCGCATGCGGTTCACCGTGCCGCTGCACTCCGGCGGGGGCGAGGGGGCCTCTGCACGCGGCGAACCGCTCCACAGGCAACCTGAGTCCCAGGAGACAACAAAAACCTCACCAACCCCCGAACCCCTGTCCCGTCAGCGATCCCCGCGCCGACGTGCGAGCCGTACACCGTGATTCACCTCGCGGTGGGTTTCCTCCCGAGGTGAACGGGGCATTTCCACCCCTGGTGGAATTCGCTGGCACACATCGGGCGGGTTCCGGACGGCCCGAGAAAGCACCAACGCGCAGGGATTTCGACGTGTCAGGAGACCACACCCCACTCGACGCGGGGGACAGCCCGCACAAGGTCGAGCGGAGCGTCACGCTCCCCCACACCCCCGCCACCGTGGCCGGTGCCAGGCAGCGGCTCTGCCGCGACCTCCGCGCCATGTGCGTCAGCGAGGAGTGCGTGGACGACGCGGCCCTCGTCCTCAGTGAACTCGTCAGCAACGCCCTCCGCCACGCCCGCCCCCTGCCCACCCCCGAGAACCCCGAGGACAGCGTCGGCGTGTCCTGGCGGGCCGAGGTGGACCGCGGGTCGGGGGCGTGCGGCTGGGTGGAGATCGCCGTACGCGACGGCGGCTCCAGCACCATGCCCCGGGTGGCGCGGCCCTCGGTCTCCGGCCTGGGCGGCCGGGGCCTGGGCATCGTCCAGTCCCTGTCCGGCCGCTGGGGCACCGAGATGGACGCGACCACCACCACGGTGTGGGCGGTCCTGGAGATCCCCGCCGAGGGCTCCGCCGCCGAGGAGGAGGACACGACCCGGGGGCTGCCGGAGGGTTTCGGGGCGAACCCGTACCCGGACGCCGCCGACGTCGTCGAGCTGCGGCTGGGCGCCGCCGAGGACACCAGGGCCCGCAGCGCCCTGCTCTGAGGGAGGCCGCCGCACGGCGGCGCCGCCACCGCGGAGGAACGTCACCGATGTCGCGAAACACCGCCAACGAGGTGGCCCGGCGCTGGTGGGGCCGCTACAGTCACGACTGTGGAGTTGAAGATATCAAGCCGGTCTCAGCAAGACGTCGCGGTGGTAACCGTTGGCGGTGAGATCGACCTGTACACGGCACCCCAGTTGCGTGACGAGCTCATCGGAGCCCTGGAGGACGGGGCGCGACGGCTGGTCGTCGACATGTCGCGGGTGGAGTTCTGCGACTCGACCGGCATCAGCGTGCTGCTCTCCGCCATGAAGCGCTCCCGCGACAAGGACGGCGACCTGGAACTCGTGGCTCCGAGGCCCGCGGTGACCAAGGTCCTGGAGGTGACCGGGCTCGACGCGGTGTTCGTCATCCACCCCGACCTCGACGCGTTGCCGGTGGCCGCGGGAACCGGCACCGCCCAGTAGACGGGACGCGCGTGCTTCGTGGGGAGGGCGCCGGTCCCGAGGGGACCGCGATCGCCGTGGTCATCGCAGCCAAGGACGAGGCGGTGCGCGTGGGCAGCACCGTCGAGGCCGCCCGCGCACTGCCCGGGGTGGACCTGGTCGTCGTGGTCGACGACGGCTCCGCCGACCGCACGGCCGAGCTCGCGCTCGACGCCGGGGCCCGGGTGATCAGGCACAGCCGCAACCGCGGCAAGGGGGCCGCGATGGAGACGGGCGCGGAGGGCGTCCGGCTCATCGAGGAGCACGAGGCGGGGGACGGGACCCCGCGCTCCCCCCGACACCTGCTGTTCCTGGACGCCGACCTGGAGGCGACCGCCGCGGAGGCGGCGCCGCTCGTCGAACCGGTCCGCGACGGCAAGGCCGACATGACCATCGCCCTCTTCCCCGCGACCCGCATGCGCCTGGGCGGCCACGGGTTCGTGGTGCGCCTCGCGCGCGGCGGCGTCCGCAAGGCCACCGGGTGGGAGCCCGAGCAGCCCCTCAACGGCCAGCGCTGCCTCACGCGCGCGGCCTTCGAGGCGGCCAGGCCGCTGGCCCCCGGCTTCGGCGTGGAGACCGGCCTGACCATCGACGTGCTGAGGGCGGGCTACCGGGTCCTGGAGGTGGGGGTGCCGCTGGAGCACCGGGCCACCGGCACCGACCTGCGTGCTCAGCTGCACCGGGCCCACCAGTTCGCGGACGTGGCCAGGGCCCTGGCGGTGCGCGAACTGCGGCCCACCGTGCGGCGCGGGTGGGACCGCACCCGTGAGCGCACGCGCACGGCGGGACGGCAACTGTCCCGCAAAATCGGGCACATGACTTGGAGAAACCGCCCGAAGTAGCCACATGGGTGCACTGTGTAGCTATACGCTCGCTCCGTGTTCACTACGATCCTGGCTTTGACGGGAATGCTCTCGGGACTGGGCGCGCTCGCCCTCGGCTGGCACGCGCTGTCCAGTGCCCGTGTGGTCGGCAGCGAGTCCCGGGCACTCGCCCAGCGGGCCGCCGCGGTCAGCGCCTCGGGCGTGGACCCCTTCGCCGTGCGCGACGTGGCGGTGCTCCACTACGACGCCCTGGAGGAGATGTCGGGCGCCCGCTCCTTCTCCCTGGCGCTGCTCAACAGCGAGGGCGACGGCGTCGTCGTCACCTCCATCAACGGGCGCACCGAGTCGCGCACGTACGCCAAGGCGGTGGTGGGCGGGGAGTGCGACACCCTGCTCAGCCCGGAGGAGTACCGGGTCGTCAGGTCGGCCCGCCTGGGGGAGGGCGTCGGCGCCGCCGCGACCGCGGGAAGCCCCTCGGCGCAGGCGGTGTCCTCGGCCGGGGGCCGTCCGACGCCCCCGTCCGCCGCCCGGGAGGAGCCCGGATCCCTGTCGTCCCGGGACGGGGAGCGGGGCGCGCGTGAGGACGCGGAGGCCGTTGACGCCGGCCCGGTCCGGGAGCGGGGCGAGGAAGCCCCGGCAGCCTCGACCGTCCCGAACGGCACGGGCGCGACCCGGGAGAACGTCGAACCGGCTCCGGCGGGCCCGTCAGCACGGACGGCCCGCGCCACCGAACCCGTCGCGGATGACGACCGAGAGGCTTCCGAGGTCATGCCAGCCTCAACCGGCACGGGAGCCTCAGCCGCCCCGGGCGGCGACCGGGAGGCACCGGACGCCGCTCCGGTCTTCTCCAACGCCACGGGTGATCAGCACGGTGCTCCGGCCACCGGGGCTACTGCGGACCCCGAAGCCCCGGTCGCCTCTGAGGTCGCGGACGACGGCCGAGAGGCCGCCTCCGCGGCCCCGGCCGTCCGGCCCGCCTCAACTGCTCCGTCGGCCTCGTCCAACCCAGCAGTCCCGGGCGGCGACCGGGAGGAGCAGGAGCCCCGCGGCCTCGTCTCCGTGATCCGCAGGACCATCGGGCGCGTCGGCGCCGACCGCCGACCCCCCGTCGCGGCCGTGCGTTCGGGCGTCGGAGCGGCGAGGCCGATCGCCTCCGCCAACGTCACGGTGCGACCGGGGCCCTCCGCCACCGCGGCGGGCAGCACCGGGAGCCCGGCCACCGGGAACGCGACGGCCGCCCGGCCGAGCCCGGAGGCCCCGGCCGACGAGGAGACCGGCGGGGAGGGCGCCCGGGAGGCGGACGCCTCCGCGTCGGAGGCGCGCAGGTGACCGCTCCGACACGGCCCGGACTCCGGTCCGGCCCCGGACACGGGCCCGCGCCGCGTCCCGAACCGCCGCACCCGGCGCACCGGTCCGTATAGCCTGGTGTTATGCCCAACCGCTACGCCTACCTCGGCCCCGAGGGCACCTTCACCGAAGCCGCGCTGCGCAATCTGCGTCCGGACGCGCCCGACGAGGCCCGCGTCCCCTGCGAGGGGGTCGCCGCGGTCTTCGACGCGGTCCGCTCCGGCGCGGTCGACGGCGGAGTCGTCCCCCTGGAGAACTCGGTCGAGGGCGGTGTCACCGCGACCATCGCCGAACTCGTCAACGGCGAACCGCTCCTCGTCACCGGCGAGACCGCGGTCCCGGTCGAGTTCTCCCTGTTCGCGCGGGGCGGGACGGTGCTTGAGGACGTCAAGCGGGTGGCCACCCACCCCCACGCCCTCGCCCAGTGCCGGGGCTGGCTCTCCCGCAACCTGCCCGACGCGGACACGCACACCGTCTCCTCCACGGCCGCCGCCGCGCGCGCCGTCTCCGAGCCCGGCGCCCCCTACGACGCGGCCATCTGCGCCGTGATCGCCGGGGAGCGCTACGGTCTGCACGCCCTGGCCTCCGGTATCGGCGACCGCTCCGACGCGGCCACCCGCTTCATCTACCTGTCCCGGCCCGGCGCCCTGCCCGGGCCCACCGGGGCCGACCTGACCTCGCTCGTCGCCTTCATCGCCGACGACCACCCCGGCGCCCTGATCGAGGTCCTCAACCAGTTCGCCGTGCGCGGGGTCAACCTCACCCGGCTGGAGTCGCGCCCCACCGGCGACCGGCTCGGCAGCTACTGCTTCTGCATCGACGCCGAGGGACACGTGGCCGAGGCCCGGGTCGGCGAGGCCCTCATGGGCATCCGGCGGGTCTGCCGGGACGTGCGCTTCCTGGGCAGCTACCCGCGCAGCGGCCGGACCACCGAGAACGACCCGCCGCTGCGGCCCCGACCGGCCACCGACGCCGACTTCGCCGAGGCCGAGCAGTGGCTGGCGCGCATCCGCGCAGGCCGGGTCGACTGAGGCCGGGCCCCGGCTCCGCGGACGGCTCCCCACGCGGCGCTCAAGCGCGGGCGGCCCCGACCGCTGGCCGCCCGCTCCCGCCCGGTCCCGGGTTCACGCTCCCCACGAACCCCCGGGACCGGTGGTCCTCAGGCCCGGACCACCTCCCTCGGGACGCCCCGGCGGACATCCTCCCCCGCGTCCGCGCGGTCCAGTTCCAGGCACAGCGCCAGCCTCAGCGCGAAGTCCTCAGGACGCGTCGCCCCCAGCACCTCCAGCGCGCTGCTGAGCTCCTCCGCGGTCATCTCGTTCAACGGCTTCACGATCGTCCCCCTCCTCGGTCTTTCACGTGAAGGACGAGGTCAGTGGGCGTCCATGACGCGGTTGCGGAAAAGATGTCGGGAGGATCGGGCCCGGACGGTAACCTGCAAGACGTGATCGACCTTCGCGCTCTTCGAGAAGACCCCGAACGACTCCGCACCTCGCAGCGGGCACGGGGGGAGGACCCCTCCGTCGCCGACCGCCTGCTCGGGCTCGACGCCGACCGCCGCTCCGCGCTGTCCCGGTTCGAGACCCTGCGCGCCGAGCAGAAGAGCGTGGGCAGGTCCGTCTCCAAGGCCTCCCCGGAGGAGCGCGAGGAACTCCTGACCCGCGCCAAGGCCCTGGCCGCCGAGGTCAAGGAGGCCGAGGCCGAGGCGGGCCGCCTCGCCGACGAGCTGGACGCCCTCCTGTCCGGCGTGCCCAACCTCGTGGAGGAGGGCGCGCCCGAGGGCGGCGTGGACGACTTCAGGATCCTGGAGACCGTCGGCACCCCCCGCTCGTTCGACTTCACCCCGCGCGACCACCTGGAGCTGGGCGAGATGCTCGGCGCCATCGACATGGAGCGGGGAGCCAAGGTCTCCGGGGCCCGGTTCTACTTCCTCACCGGCGTGGGCGCCCAGTTGGAGCTGGCGCTGCTCAACATGGCCATGAACCAGGCTGTCCAGGCGGGCTTCACGCCGATGATCCCGCCGGTGCTGGTGCGGCCCGAGACCATGGAGGGCACCGGGTTCCTCGGTTCGCACGCCGATGAGGTCTACCACCTGCCCGCCGACGACCTCTACCTCGTGGGCACCTCCGAGGTGCCGCTGGCCGGGTACCACTCGGGGGAGATCCTGCCCGCCGACGCCCTGCCCAACCGCTACATCGGCTGGTCGCCGTGCTTCCGCCGCGAGGCGGGCTCCTACGGCAAGGACACCCGCGGCATCATCCGCGTCCACCAGTTCAACAAGGTGGAGATGTTCGTCTACACCCACCCCGACCAGGCGCACGAGGAGCACAAGCGGCTGCTCGCCTGGGAGCGGGAGATGCTGGACAAACTGGAGCTGCCCTACCGCGTGGTGGACATCGCCGGCGGCGACCTGGGCACCAGCGCCGCCCGCAAGTACGACTGCGAGGCGTGGGTCCCCACCCAGGAGACCTACCGGGAGCTGACCTCCACCTCCAACTGCACCGAGTTCCAGGCCCGCCGCCTCAACGTGCGGTTCCGGGACGAGGACGGCAAGCCCCGCTTCGCCGCCACCCTGAACGGCACGCTGGCCACCACTCGCTGGATCGTCGCCATCCTGGAGAACCACCAGCGCGAGGACGGCTCCGTGGTGGTCCCCGAGGCGCTGCGCCCCTACCTGGGCCGCGACGTCCTGGAGCCGGTCGCCAAGGGCAGGTAGCACCCGGGGCCCGGCACCCTTACACCCGGGCCGCGGGGCCCCGGCGCCGGACACACGAGGAGCCCGCCCCGGCCGGGGGCGGGCTCCTCATTCGGCGCTACAGGTACGGGCCGGAGCCGTGCCGCTCCTCGTCCAGGCCGCCGGGGACGCCGGGCCCCTGGGCCTGAAGACCCGCGACGCCGGGCGGCAGGGCCTTGCGCATGTTCTCCAACTGGGCGCGGGCCGCCATCTGCTGGGCGAACAGGGTGGTCTGGATGCCGTGGAACAGCCCCTCCAGCCAGCCCACCAGCTGCGCCTGCGCGATGCGCAGCTCGGCGTCGCTGGGTGCCGCGCCCTCCGCGAACGGCAGGGTCAGCCGCTCCAGCTCCTCGATCAGCTCGGGGGCCAGACCGTCCTCCAGCTCCTTGATGGACGAGGTGTGGATCTCCTTGAGCCTGGCCCGGCTCGCCTCGTCCAGGGGAGCGGCCTTGACCTCCTCCAGGAGCTGCCGGATCATGCTGCCGATCCGCATCACCTTGGCGGGCTGCTCCACCATGTCGGCGAGGGTGCGCGGCTCCTCCGCGCCCTCCTCGCCGTCCCCGTCGCGGTCGGTTCCCATGACCAGGATCCGAGCCTGCTCCTCCGGGTTCTCTGCGCTGCTCATCAGTCCCCTTACGTGGATGTCACCGGCACGCCGTCAACGGGGAAGAAGGATCTTTCCGGTGTGCGCGCTCGTTTCCATGACGCGGTGCGCCTCCGCCGCGTTCCGCATCGGGACCGAGCGGTCGACGACGGGGCGGACGACTCCCTGTTCTACCAACGGCCACACCTGCTCGCGTACTCCCGAGACGATGGCGGCCTTCTCCTCCAGGGGGCGGGAACGCAGGGTCGTCGCGTGGACGGAGAGCCTCTTGGCGAGCATACGCCCCAGATCGGCCTCGGCGCGGCGCCCGCCCATCAGCGCGATGATCACTAGGCGGCCGTTGGTGGCCAGCGAGCGCAGGTTGGCGTCCAGGTAGGAGCCGCCCATGATGTCGAGGACGAGGTCCGCGCCGCCCGCCTCGCGCACGCGCTCGGTGAAGTCCTCCTCCTTGTAGTTGATCAGGATCTCCGCGCCCAGTTCACGGCAGCGTTCCAGCTTCTCCCCGCTGCCCGCCGTGACCGCCACCCGGGCGCCCAGGGCGCGGGCGAACTGGACCGCGAAGGTGCCGATGCCGCTGCCGCCGCCGTGGACCAGGACGGTCTCCCCGGCGCGCAGGCCGCCGACCATCACCAGGTTGGACCACACGGTGCAGGCCACCTCGGGCAGCGCGGCGGCCTCCACCAGGTCCACGCCCACGGGGACCGGCAGCAGCTGGCCCACCGGAACGGCGACCTTCTCGGCGTAGCCGCCCCCGGACAGCAGGGCGCACACCCGGTCGCCCACGGACCAGCCCGAGTCCTCGGTGCCGGGGCCGAGCTCGGCGACGGTGCCCGAGCACTCCAGCCCGGGGTACTCGGAGGCGCCGGGCGGGGGCGGGTAGTTGCCCTGGCGCTGGGAGACGTCGGCCCGGTTGGCCGCGCTCGCGGCCACGTCCACCAGGACCTCCCCCTCGCCGGGGACGGGGTCGGGAACCTCGGTCCAGGCCAGGACCTCGGGTCCGCCCGGTTCACTGATACGGATCGCGTGCATGAGCCAGACAGTACCCGGGGAGGTTCCGCGGCAGGCAACGGATTCCTCTGTTCACCTGCTCGTAAGGATGCTTCGGCGGGGGCGGGCGGGTAAGAGTGATTCCAGGGAGCGGATCCCGTCTCTTCCCCGCTGGGGTATCCCTCCCTCCACAGCACGCCCCCTTCAAGCAGGAGAACTCCGGTGGCACACCAGGAACACAACGGGTCGGGTCGAAGCTCTGAGACGGGCCCCGGACCCGCGGCCGGGGAGCACGTCGAACCCGACCGCTCGGCGGGTGACCCGGAGGAGCACGACCCGCATGCCGCCGCGCCGGGGCCGACCGCGCCCGAGCCCTCGCCCCACGACCAGTGGTTCGGCGGCTTCGAGGGCGAGGCGCCTCCGCCGCCGCCCTACGCCAGGCTGCCCGAGGACACACCGCTGCTGGGCATGGGGCACCACACGCCGCCTCCGCCGGACGGGGCGGGCGGGGCGGAGGGGTTCGGCGGTGAGCCGGAGCGGTCGGCCTCCGCTGCTCCCGAGCCTTCGGGGCTTTCCGCCGTCCCCGAGCCGGAGGGGCCCGAGCAGGAGGGGCCCGAGGCCGGTGTTCCTCCGGCCTCTTCCGGTGCTCCCGGGGTTTCCACCGGGACTCCTGAGGGCCCCGGCGCCCCCGGGCCTTCCGGAACGTCCGAGCCCCTGCTTCCCCCGCGGGCCCCCGGGGTCTCCGGACCCTCGGAGTTCCTGGCGGGTTCGGAGGCCGCCGAGTCCGCCGCCGCTGCCGAGGCCGCCGACGACAACGGCGACGGCGAGGAGGAGGGCACGGTTCGCCTGGTGCCGGGAGCCGCGCGCAGACGCCCGCAGCGGCAGCGCCTCCAGCGCCCCACCCGTCCGGGCGAGGACCCGTTGGCGCCCCGCAGGCTGCGCCCCGACCCCGACGTGCCCGAACCGGAGCAGCTGCCTCCCCTGGAGAACGAGCGCGACGACGCACGCGGCGGACCGCGCACCACGGAGCCGGTTCCGACGGAGACGGGATCGGGTCCGCTCGCCTTTCAGGCACCCGGTTCGGGCCCCGTCCGGGGACCGGGAGACGGGGGACCGGGCACGGACTCCGAGCGCCGGACCGCGCGGGACACGGGGCTGGGCGCGTGGCTGGATGAGGACTCCGGGCCGTTCCGGACCGCGTCGCCGCCGGGCGAGCCCGCCCGTCCGGCGCCGTCCCGCACCCCCGAACCGCCGTCCGCGCTCACCGGGCCCCGGGCCGACCTCGCGCCGCCACCGCCGCCGCCCGCTCCCCCGGGTTCACCGGACCGGCGCCCCGAACAGGAACGGCAGACCTCAGACGCGCTCAACGCGGCCACCCTCGTGCGCAACCGGCGCCAGGGGCCCAGCGGCGGGTGGCGCCGTGCCGTGCACGCCGCCACCCTGGGTCTGGTCAACCCGGGGGAGTCGGCCAAGGTGCTGCGCCAGCGCGAACTGGTGGCCCGAGCGAGCACACCCGTGGCTGCCGGGCACCACCGGGTGGCCGTGCTCAGCCTCAAGGGAGGGGTGGGCAAGACGACCACCACGGTCGCCCTCGGCGCGACGCTGGCCTCCCTGCGCGGCGACCGGGTGCTCGCGGTGGACGCCAACCCCGACCGCGGCACGCTGTCGGACAAGGTGCGGCTGGAGACCGCGGCGACCATCCGCGACCTGCTCAACGAGCGCCATCTGGTGTCGCGCTACGCCGACATCCGCGGGTTCACCTCGCAGGCGCCCAGCCGACTGGAGATCCTGGCCTCCGACCGCGACCCGGCGGTCTCCGAGGCCTTCAGCGACGCCGACTACCGCGAGGTCGCCCGGATCGTCGAGCACTTCTACTCCATCTGCATCACCGACTGCGGCACCGGCCTGCTGCACTCGGCGATGCGCGGGGTGCTGGGGCTGGCCGACCAGGTCGTCCTGGTCAGCTCGGCGTCCGTGGACGGGGCCCGCAGCGCCAGCGCCACCCTGGACTGGCTGGAGGCGCACGGCCACGGCGGCCTCGTCCGCGACGCCGTGGTGGTGCTGTCGATGGTGCGTTCCGACAGCAAGAGCAGCGTGGACCTGAACCGGCTGGAGGAGCACTTCTCCGGCCGGTGCCGCGACGTGGTGCGGGTGCCCTGGGACGGGCACCTGGAGGAGGGCGCGGAGGTGGACCTCGAACGGCTCGCCCCCGCCACACGGGACGCCTACCTCCAGCTGGCCGCGTCGGTCGGGGAGGCGTTCGCCTGGCAGAGGTGATGCGGTCGCGGGCGGGGCACGGCGCGCGCGGCCCCTCCCCCGCCCCCGCCCTGGTTTTCCGGGGCCCACTTCCGGACAGGGGAAGGGCGAGGGGGAAGGGGTTGGGGATGAACGCACAGGAACGCCCGCCCGCGGTCGTGGTCGGCGTGGACGGCACACCCGCCTCCCACGCCGCCCTGGTCTGGGCGACCGAGGAGGCGGCCAGGCGCGGCACACAGCTGCGGATCGTGCACGGCCTCGGGATGCCGGTGGTCATCGGCGCCTACGGGGCTGCCGGGCGCACGGCCGTCGAGGACCAGCGGGAGGCGGGGCACGACCTGCTCACCGCGGGCGCCGCGTACGCGCACCGGTCCCGGCCCGGCCTGGACGTGGCGACCGTCCTGGCGCCGGAGGACGCGCCCGCGGTCCTGCTCAACGACGCCCTGCCCGAGGACGTCGTCGTGGTGGGGTCACGGGGCCTGGGCGGGGTCCGGGCGATCATGCTGGGCTCGATCAGCGTGCGCGCCTCCTCCCACGCGCCCTGTCCCGTGGTGGTCGTTCCCAACCAGGAGAAGCCACCGCCGCGGCGCGGCCGCGTCGTGGTGGGCGTGGACGGGTCCGAGTCCTCCCGCCGCGCGCTGCGCTTCGCCCTCCACGAGGCGCTGTTGAGCGGCTCGGAGGTCGTGGTGGTCAACAGCTGGGAGGTGCCGATGCCCGCGGACGCCGAGTCGCTGGCCGCCGATGCCCGGGCCCTGCACGAGGAGATGTTCGACCGCCAGTCGGAGGAGATCGTCGCGGGCCTGCTCGCGGAGGTGGTCGACGAGCGGACCGAGCACCTGGAGATCAGTGCGATCAGGACGCAGGCCAACCCCGTGGACGCCCTTCTGGAGGCGGGCCGGGACGCGGACCTGCTGGTGGTGGGCTCGCGCGGACGCGGAGGCGTGCGGGGACTGGTGATGGGATCGGTCAGCCAGGGGGTGCTGCGGCACGCGCCGGTGCCCGTGGCCGTCCTGCCGCCGCTGGCGGAGGACGAGTGACCGGTGGAGGGGGAGTGACCGGAGGGAAGTGCGGACGAGCGAGGGGAGCGATCGGGGGAGAACGGCGGCCTGAGGGAAGTGGGCGGCCGGGGAGAGCAGGCGACCGATGCGGAACCGTGCCGTTCCCGGGGACGGCCGTCCTCCCCGGCGATGATGGACAGCGTTACCAAGGGGGGAACCATGCCAAGCAACGAGGAGCACTCGTCCAGGGTCGTGGTCGGCGTCGACGGCTCCGACCACTCCCGGGCGGCGCTGGAGTGGGCGGCCGCCGAGGCGGAGCGCAGGGGTGTGCCGCTGCGGGCCGTCCACGCGCTGGGAATGCCGCTGATCGTGTCGGCCGGCTCCGTACCCGCCCGTTTCGACCCCACCGCGGAGATCTCGGACCAGGCCGACGAGGTGCTCACCAAGGCCGCGGAGCACGTGCGCCGCGTCCGACCGTCGGTGACGGTGGAGACCGAGACCGCCCTGGAGGAGCCGCCGCTGGCGCTGCTGAGCCACAGCCGGACGCACGACGTGCTCGTGCTCGGCACACGGGGCCTGGGCACGTTCGCGTCGGTGTTCGTGGGCTCGGTGAGCGTCCGCGTGGCCGCCCAGGCGGCCTGCCCGGTCGTGGTGGTGCCCTCGCACGGGGGCAGCCCCGCGACGACCTCGCTCGGCCGGGTCGTGGTCGGCGTGGACGGTTCCAGGAACGCCCGCCGGGCGCTGCGCCTGGCCGTGGACCTGGTGCGCAAGAGCGGCGGCGAACTCGTCGTGGTCAACAGCTGGGAGGTGCCCTACCCCTACGACCCGATCGCGATGACCTCCATGGGCTACGAGCCCCAGGAGAAGCTGTTCGACCGCAAGTCCGAGGAACTGGTGGGCGAGATGCTGCTCGACGTCACCGGCAGGCGGCGCGAGGACCTCGACTTCGACGTCAGCGTGGTGCGCACCCAGGACAGCCCGGTCAACGCGCTGATGGGAGCCGCCGAGGGAGCCGACGCGATCGTGGTGGGCTCCCGGGGCCGGGGGAGCGTGCGCGGACTGCTCCTGGGCTCGGTCAGCCAGGGCGTGCTGCACCACTCCGAGATCCCGGTGGTGATCCTTCCGCACCACGCGGAGGAGGAGTAGCGAGTAGCCGTAGGCACCCGTCCGGGCGCCCCCGGACGGGTTAGGCGTCCCTGGTGCCTCAGGCAGCTCAGGCAGCTCAGGCGCCTCCTGCGGCGTACTCCAGGCAGAACGGGTGCCCGGCGGGGTCGGCGTAGACCCGGAACAGATCGCGGGGGTCGTCCTCGGCGACCGCGAGCCTGCGCGCCCCGAGCGCCAGCACGCGCTCCTCGGCCGCCTCGATGTCCTCCACCCAGACGTCGAGGTGCGCCTGCTGGGGCCGCTCGGGGTCCGGCCACGCCGGGGCCTTGTGGTCGGGCGCGTGCTGGAAGGCGAGCCGCGGCCAGTCCTCCCCGACCACCACCCAGTGCTCCTCGCGCTTGGTGACGGGGAGCCCGAGCAGCTCGGCGTAGAAGTCCGCGAGCGCGCCGGGGTCGGGGCAGTCCAGGGCGATGGTGTGCAGTCGTCCGATCATGGCTTGCACCTGCCCAGCCGCATCGGAACGATGCGGCGACATGTCGACACGTCACCAGGGCGGTCGGACGCCGGTCACCGCCCGCCGTGGGGCTTCCTCGGTCTGGTGCGGCCGTGGACGGCGATCCCCAGACAGACCAGCCAGGTGATGAGGACGTCCCAGGCGAGGAAGGTCAGCCAGCCGCCCAGGTCGGGGCCCAGCGCGATCCACGCGGCGCTGCACGCGACGAGGGCGATGCTGAGGAGTAGGAACCAGGGGCGCGGCCGCTCAGGGCGCATGTCGTGGGGACTCCCGAAGTCGCAGGACTACTTCCGGAACGTGCCCCGCTGGGGCACGGTGAACACCAGCCCTTCCTCCACGAGTACCGCGATGGCACGTCGCACCGTGGAGCGGGCCAGGCCGTACTGCTGGGTCAGGTCCGTCTCACTGGCCATGCGGCGGCCGGGCTCCCAGTCCCCTCGCGCCATCCGCGCACGCAGGATGCCAGCGAACTGCTTGTACTCCGTGAGCGGCGCTTCCGGGTCGATTTCTGCGTCAGGGTCGAACTCCATGGACACGAAGCTATTCGTGTCGAGTCAAGACCACTTCAATAGATACGTCTGGCGACGTATAGATACGAGGAGATACAAGAAGGTGCTATGAAGCTCCCGCACACAGCGGGGCCCCGCGACGCGCGCCAACGCGTCCGAGGCCGTGGTCAACGCTTTCTGGAGCGCCGACATGCACCACCTTATGGATCTGTTGCCCCTGTTTCTGCGAATGCTTCGTCCGGCGCAGGGCCTCCACGCGGCACCGCGCATCCTCGCCGGAGAACTGCGCGCCGAGGCCCGCAGGCGCCGCGCCTCCCGGGTGCGCCGCTACGCCGCCGATCCCGGCACGGTAGCGAGCGCACCGGCTTCCCCTCCGGTCCCCGCCCCGCGCCCGGCGCCCGACGACGCCCGGCGTACCCCGCTGCCTCCGGTCGAACCGCCGGAGGCCCTCGTACGCGGCTACTACCTGGCCCACGAGGCGCGGCGTCGGCCGGTGGGGGACCTTCTGGCGGGTCTGGGGGTGATTTCGTGAGTGTGCCGATTCCGCCGGACCGTCTCGGGCCCGCGCCCGGATCGGACACCGCCACGGACCTGTACGACACCCTGTCCGAGGCACTCCGGACGCGACCGCATCACGCCGGTGAGGCCTACGCGGCGCTGCACGAGGCTGATCGATTGCTGTCGCTGCTGGACGTCCACCTGCGCGCGGGCGGGCCGCTGCCCGAGCCGTGGCGCACGGCAGGCGGTCGCCGCGAAAGGTAGCGACCGGGACCTGCGAAGAACACCTGTGGTCGACGAAGGTTTCCCGACGAACTGGCAGATGGGATAGGGGCCCTCGGCTCCGCGGGGTTATGGGATACGAACCCACGAAACCCTGCTGTACCGAGGGCCTTAACCATCTGTCGACAAAACGACGAATCGGCTGGTGGGCGGGTGCGTGGACACGGCGGCGGAGGTCATCCCGAGGATGGTGTGGAGGAGCGAGATGCGCCCTTGCTGACGCGCGCGGTCTACTCCCGATGTGACTCCGGGCCGTCGTCGCCCGGGGTGCCGCCATTCCCGCGTCGCCGTGCGGCAAGGGCGTCCTCGCGGTCCTGCCTGCGGAACCTGAGTAGGTAACCGAGGCCCGTCACGCCGAAGCCCAACGCGGCCACCGCATTGGCCCACGCCGCCCATGTGGGGCCGTCCAAGGCGAAGCGGCCCACGGCCTGGAACGCCCATGCCCCGCCAGCCACCAGGTTGCACCAGATGAGGAAGGGTCTCATCCACCCGGACGGAACCCGCTGCTCTGGCTGACGACGCATGACTACAACTCCTCGTGCGGGCGGGCGGCGCGGTGGCGTCGTCGCCGGTACAGCAGAAGTAGCACGTACACCTGGACTCCGAGCGCGGCGAGGACCAACAGAGCGCAGAACGTCAGGAAGCCGTAGTTTCCGTTTGCGTAAGCCGAGGTGCCGCCGGACAGCATGGCCACCATGCCCAGGAACGGGCTGAGCAGGTGTACTGGCCGCACATGGTCGGGGGAGTCATCAGCGATGGTCCTCACGGAACCTTCCGTGTTCACTGCCGGTGCGGTCCACTGCTGGCCCGAGTGGACGGTGGAACCGGGTCAGCCAACCCGGCTGCACCGGCCGGTGAAGCCGGGGAATGGACCGCGAGCCGACAAGGGGGTGTGTATCCGGTCGCTCTTCCCGAGAACTACCTGTCTCGCTCCGGGGCAAACCGGAACAGCCGAGGGGTCTTGGCGACCTGTCGACAAACCGACCAGCTGCGTCGTGGCGTCCGGTCCGATCAGAGGGGCCCTTGAACGGAACGTCTACCCATCAAAGTTTCTATCCTTTCCTTGAACCGGCGAGCCGACCTATGGCCTGTGCCGGTGCGCAAAGGGTTTCCGGCGGTCCCAGCTTCTTTCCGGAGTCCCACACATACTGAGTGCGCGCTGCGACGGTGCCGTCTACGGCTCAGGCCAGAACTGCGCCAGGTACTGCTCGCGACCTTCGAGGTCGCGCTTGGCGGCGGCGAAGCCCGATCCGCGTATGTCGTCGAACCTGTCGAAGAGAGCCATGTAGGCCTCGCTGACCAGGCGGCGGTTGCGGTGCGCGATCCGAATCCGGTAGCGGCCCGGTGCGGGGAGGGTGAGCAGGTTGTGCTGTGCTCCGTACGTCAGCTCGCTGACGCCGATCACGCCGCTCGGAAGGGTGACGGCTGTGGTGTGGTCAGCCTCCCACTCCCCGCCCAAGGTGGGAGGTTCAGATCGCCAGGACTCCAGGTCGAGGCGGACGCGGAGGTTGGTCTGGAAGCTGCGGAGGAACACGGAGCGCTCACCGACGCTGAAGTCGTCGTGTCCGGGCAAGGGAGCATCCGGCTCATCCTGAGCGCAGTCGATGATCTGGAAGATTCCGTAATCGGGGTAGACGAGGGCGTAACGCGTGCATAGAAGGCGACTCACAGCGCTCTTCCGTCCCTGTAGGAGGCATGGGACACCGAGAGTAGGTTCTGCTGCCGTCAGAACGCCTTGTGGGCCATGGCTACGTACGCGCCCGGCCCCCGCACCGTCTGTTTCCGCTCCCACGACGCCCGGCCCGGCCCCAAGCCCGGAAATGCCGAGGACCGGTGGGCCCGAGCCATGTCATGGCCCAGACCCATCGGCCTCGGCCACTGCGGAGGGTGTGGGATTTGAACCCACGAAGTCCCGTTGTGCCGAGGGGCCCTGACGACCTGTCGACAAACCGACGAAACGCCTTGTGAACTGCGCGGATGTTCCGAGGGCTTCCCAGCGCTTCCGGCCTCTTCTCGGAGCCATGTGCGATGAATGTGCGATGCGGTGAAGCGTGTTCCTGTGGTCCTGGCTGCACGCACGGATGGTGGTGACGTCCTTAGCTTGGGAAGCCGAGAACACCTATGGCGGCTGACCTCGCGCCTCTCCTGCCCACGCTGATGTGGGCTGTCTGATCGTGATTCCCCATGGTTCCCCGGCTTTGCCTGCTCCGTGTGGCACGGAGCCGGGACTACTGCTCGGTTCGCATGGAGGGTCGGAAGACGTCGGCGTTGAGCATGGAGAGGTAGACCCATGGTGGCTTACCGTCTTCCCGTATTCGGGCGACGACGGCGCTCGTCTCGGTTCCGATGGCCGGGTAGTCCTCGGGTTCGGCCCGTGGGTGTGGGGAGTCGATGACACCCCCGTCCACTGATGCGCCGATGTGTTCGTGACCGATGATCTGGACCAGGACTCCCCACGGCTCGTGGCTCGTGACCTTGATCCGCACGAGGTCTCCTGGGGCCAGGCCGAGCGTTCGACTACTGAGGAAGCTGTCCGGCTCCGTGACCACTCGTGCCGTCCTTCCAATAGCCCGGTTCGGTGGGACCTGTCCGGCCCACTTGATGAACCAGCTATACACCCCGGCCACAGCGGAGGGTCACCACGGTTTCGGGCCGAGGTGCCCGGTAGCGCTGGTGGCGACCGCCCAAGACAGTCGTACTCCGCTACCGGGTGCCTCGGGATCTGAGCACGTCATCAACCGATTTCGTCCGAACGGCAACCGTTCGTCTGCGGGCCGCGTCATGATGCCAAGTAGTACGGCCGTTGGCCGCGCTCGGGACCGGGCGGCAGCCCGCAGCCCGAGCGGCGGCCAGAGGCCGCCGCGACGGCGCTTGCGCCGTTGCCTTGATTTCATACAGCACAATTCGGCAGTGCCTATTATTTGACCCTGAAAAGGGGAGCCTAATTTGCCACTTTCGACCCTAGAAGGCTTGTTAGCAAGTGTATTTTTTCGGATACATTTCCAACAAGCTCCTGTGCTTGACGTGGGTATAGTTCCAAGGTTGCAGACTTTGGCACGGAAGAACGGTGAGCCAAGTCGCCTCTTTTTGAACCCAGTGCCTCGAGGTGAATTATTAGCTCGTTGCAGCTATCGGTTACTTCGTCCTCGGTAAATCCTAGAGGGTTGGTGAGTGTGAGAATATTTTTCTTTTTAATTCCGTTATTTGCCGAAATGAGTTTCTTATAGTGGCCGATGGCTGCCATGCACAGATCGTGGTGACTTTTCTTTGCGTAGTCCCCTTGGAGCTTTTTTGAAAAAGAAATAAATAGGTGGGTAAAGCAGGCTCTGATGCTTGGGTCGCCTGCATTCGGTGTAATTGCTCGGGCAAACGAGAGAAATTGGTCCTCTATGAATTCTTCAATGTGGGCGTGTGCGAGAATAACGTAGGAGTTTATTAGCAGGCGGGATCTGTCATCTAACTCATCAGGTGGATGTATGCTCGATATTTCAGGTGTCAAGAAAACAACACGTAATTTTTCTATGTCAGATTTTAGAAGAGCAGAAGGTCCCATCGGATGCCCACTATCGAACGTTGCTTGGAGTAGGGACGTTCAAGCCAAGTACCGTTTCGAGGGATTTAGCCCAAGTTGTAAAACGCGTTTTTGTTGCCTGGAGGCTCTTGGTTGTGGTAGTTACTGCTTTGATGAAATCGGGATCATCGACACAAATATTTTTAAATACGGTCTTCACTTCCTCGGGCTTTTGGAGTGCCTTTTCTCGGACCTCAGGGCTGCTTAGTGTGTAAATTTGAATATCGAAAACAGCTCGGTTAAAAGATCGCTCCCATCGGTTGCCGGACCACTTGTGGCAGGCAGCCTCTTCTCCGAATATCGCACAAGCTGCGGCGATAGCTAGCTCCATCTCATTGAATTTTTTCTCTATTTCTGATTTCTTTTCTTCCCATTTGTCGTTGTAATATTCGCAGACTTTATCCAAAAATTCTTTTAGATTTCCTCGATATTCGACATCTTCTGTTTGGAAGGCCACGTATCGAGTGAATAGTTCTGCATCCATCATTCGGCGGTCCGGTCCTGGGTTGCCAAGAATAACTTGCAAGTGACGACTCTTGCTGGACTTTTCTTCGGCGTAGTCGGTGAAGCCTCCCGGAACAAGGGCCTGGCGCAGTTCTTGGGGCGACAGGGGAACGCTGCCAGTATTAAGTCTCAGGAACAGTGTGAAAAGGAAGTTCTCGGACTCCCAATTTTTGATTGTTACTGTGCGAATGGTGTGATTTTCAAAAGCGTCAAAAACATCCGGCCGTTCGCTTTCTAGCTTTTGAATATCAAACCCCTTCAAGTCGGGAATTACTGAGAGGGCGCCCAGTTTGTACGAAGTGAATTCCTCATCGGAAGGGTTGCCTTGGCCTGCATAGAACTGACGAAGCGCTAGCAATCTCTGCTTTCCATCGATGACAAAATAGTGGCCGGGCTTATTTTTCTTTTCGGCTAGGACGATTTGAGGAATGGGGTAGGATAGAATCACTGATTCAATAAAACGGCTTTTAGTGGGAGATACCCAAGCGGATCGACGCTGGAATTTCGGGTTAAGGTCAATCCTTCCTTTCCTCATTTGGGTTACGATTGTTTCAACTGTCCAATCTGTTGCCGAAACAGTTGCATGGGCTGCGCTAAGGCGACCCAAAACGTCATCTTCGCCCTCGCCAGATTCTTCTGAAATGGGTATAGCGATCTGTTCTGGGGTGCTCGACATTCGGTGTGCTCCTTGGCTTATGCCTGGGTAGATGATTGTAGTGTACTGGTATTTTCCATTGTGTCAATAGCTAGCAGGCGTAGACGTGCACTAGCTGCGGCAAGCCGTGAAATAACTTATAAATCTATTTTATTCTATTCATTTAGCTTCTTTTTTCTGGTTAATATGTACTCCGTTGTGGGTGCGGACGTGAGGGTTATCTGGATTCAAGGCATCCAGTAGGCGAATTGCGTAGACCTCGCCTATGTGCTTCTGGACTTCGTTTGAAGTGAACCAATTGACGTCGGTCGCTTCGGAAGTTGGGCGCTCCTCGCCGCCAGATGGCTTGCAGCGGAAGACCAGGGCCACCACTCCACGGGCCATGTTCTTGTAGACGCCCGTGAGCTGTTCCACCTCAACGTGGATGCCGGTCTCCTCCAGGACTTCGCGGACAACACCCTCCTGCGGGGTCTCGTCCAACTCCAGCACGCCGCCCGGCGGCTCCCAGTTGCCGTTGTCCCTGCGCTTGATCACCAGCATCCGCCCGTCCTCGCGGATGACGGCTCCCGCCACGGAAACGGAGTGGAGCGGGGTTGGTGAGCGTCCGTCGCTGTCGCGGTTCATGCGTTGCAGACCTGAGTTCCAGTTCTACTGCTCTAGAGAGAGTTCTCCGTCTGGTCTAGAGCAAGCCGCCATGGGAAGGTATCGAACGCGCTCGTTCCGCTTCCGGCTTCGTGAGGGACGAACGCATCTTGTCCGATCAACACGGACACCTCTTCGGCCCGGAGCTTCCTGACGCTCTCTCGGAACGGGGCTCTGCTGGCGTAGGCGGAATTTAAGAACGGGAGGATGACGGTTGGCACGCCGAGGCCGATGGCCTCGTTCACCACGTCCAGGACGTAGTTGTCGGCGATCCCGTTGGCCAGCTTGTTGATCGTGTTGAAGGTGGCCGGGGCGATGATGATGGCGTCCGCCTTGGGAGAACGCGGGTCTCCCGGAGCGCGGTGCTGGCTCCGCACCGGCCTGCCGGTCTGCTTCTCCAGCGCCTCGACGTCGATGAAACTCACCGCCGATGGTGTGGCCATGACCTGAACGGTCCAACCCTGCTCCTGGGCCAGATCGACCAGCTTGCCGACATTCGAAGCCGGACCTGCCGCGCACACCACCACGTAGAGAGTCTTCTGCTCACTCACTGAGTCAGGCACCGACCCTTTCCGCTAGTTCGCTGACGTTGTCGTACAGGTGACCACTCGCCCGGGTACGGATGTCGTTAATCAACTGGTGCACCACCGGACGGGCGGTCAGCTCCTCGCTCGCCATCTCCTCGGCGTTGCGCAACGCGTGGTAGGCGTGCTCGGTCTTGCCCCACTGCTGATACGCACGGGCCGCGTCGATGAACAGCGTCACCCGGCGTTCCATCACGTCGATGTTGTCCAACCGCACCTGGCGCGCGTAGTCGATCGCGCTGCCCGCGTCGCCCAACTCGACGGCCGCGCTCACCCGATGCAGCAGGACGTTGGTCGGCCCGAAAGCGGTCCACTGGTAGTTGAAATCCCCGCCGAGCCGTTCACCCGCGTCGCTGGCCTCGTCGAGCAGGCTGAGAGCCTGGCCCCGGTTTTCGCGCTTAGCCGCAGAGACCGCGCCGCTCAGCAGAAGCGACCCGTACACCGACAGGGATTCCGGCGTGGCCTCGTCGGTGGCGCTGTCCACCCGTTCGGCGGTGCTCGTCGCCAGTTCCGTCGCCGCCTTGTAGTGGCGCTCACGCATCAGTGCTCGGGCGAACGCCCTGGCGCTCGCACCCACGACCGCGGGGTTCTCGCTCGCCTCGGCCGCGCGCATGCTTCGGTCGGCTGCGAGGTAGGACAGACCGCGCTCCTCGCACTTGAGCAGGAGGCTCGCCGCCACGTGGTACGCCTCCGCCCGAAGCGCGTGCATCCGGGAGAGGTCGTCGTCTTCGGCACCGGACACCGCGTCATCCAGGCCGCGCAGCAGTTCGGGTAGCCCTTTGGCCACCGCCGTGTAATGGCACGCCTGGTATCCGGCCTTGGCCGCGTGCGTCCGCTTGGCGAGCTCGTCGAGACTCGTCGCCGCTCGCACAGCCGACCGACGACCTCCCGCGTACCTGGTGAGTGCTGCTGCGATCTCGTCCATGTCCAGCACTGAACCTGTGGTGGCCTGGAACAGGGCGGTTCCGGCCAGTCCGACGAATGCGCGACGTCGCACCTTCTCATCCTCCCCCGGGCCCGGGCTCCTGGGTGCGGGTCGCCTCGGTGGTGCCGAGGACTCCGCGCTGTCGGATCCAGTGAACGTGCCGGGGTTCTTCGGTGCAAGGCCGAACAGCATCCGCGCGCGGTCGGGCATCCCGAAGCCGTCGGCGATCCGTTCGTACACCTCGAAGGCCGTGACGGTCTTGCGGCCGTTCAGTACCTCGCTCACCCGCCCCTGTGAGAGGCCGGTCGCCGCCGAGATCGCCATCTGGCTCGCACCGCCGTACTGGCGCCCGAACCGGAAAAGTGCCTGGACATCGCGCCTTCTCAGGAACTCCGCCGTGTGCTCGCGTTCCCATGCCCACGACGGGATGGTGATCCGGCTCGTCGGGTGGCCCGGCATCGTGACTCCTCGGCGGTGCGAGTGCAGGGGGGACGGCCAGTATCCCCCCTTGTCATCCCGAGGAGGAATGGGTTTCGGGAAACCGAATCGGGATTGTTGGCCTCATGGACAGCAGCAGCGCAACCACGTGCAGGTCATGTCGCGGACGGGGCTGGAAGTCCGTCCGCCCTCGGCGCTTGGTCGTCGTTCGGGTCCCCTCCGATACGGAGCCGACCAGGCGTACCGCGATGTGCCCCTTCTGCAAGGGGACGGGACAGGTCTCCACCATGGCGTCTCCGTCCCACGGCAGTGGTCTCGCCTGCTGACCCATGACAAGACAGACCCCCGCGACGCGGTGGAAGGCGTCCGGGGGCGCGGCCAACCTGAGGAAAGCAGGCTGACGTGAGCGACCTTATCGCCCTGATTCGGGCTTGGGTGACTCTGATTCGACCGGAACGACACGGCAGGCACCACCGCACCGGCCCCCGGGCCTACTACCTGCCCGCACCCGCGCGGGCGGAGCTGTGGCCCGCACCGGACCCCATCGTGATGGACACGGGCGACCCCCGCGCCTACTTCCTCCCACGCGGCCCCTACGCCCACCTGGAGCACCGGCGCCGCGCACAGCGGGCCGAACGTGACCGGCGGGGGATCGACCTGCTGGTGCAGATCGCGCGTTCGACTCCCGCCCTCGACGACATGGCCGAGTTGCGTGACCTGGTGCGCACGGCCATCGCGGTCGGGGCGGTGCGGCGATGACCACCGAACCCTCTGCGCCGATCGCCGACCGGGAGACCCTGACGGCTTGGGCGCGGGAACAGGGCGTGCGGGTGCGGATCTCCGCCGAGGACTGGGACTCCATCACCTACGAAGCCCTCTCCACCGGCCCGGACGGAACCCCGCTGGTGGAACGGTACCGGTGCGTGCTGCCCGCGTCCCTCGCGCTGCGGCGTCTGCGGCTGACCTACGTCGTCGGGCTCTGCCACGATGCGGGCGGGGCGGCGTGCAACCACGTCCGCCGGGTCGTGCCTCCGGTGCTCTCGGCCTCCGAGTCGGCCGCCCGTCATGACGTGGCGCTGGTCGCGGCGGCGCTGGTGGAGTCCGAGCGCCGGGCGGTGTGCGGGGCGACGGTGGACAACCTGACCGTGTACACCGTGCAGCGCGCCCAGGACTGGCAACCCTTCTGAGGGTCCTTCCTCCGGCGCTTCTGTGACCCCCGCGTGCCCTGATGTCTCTTCGAGACCACGGGGCCCAGGGCACGCGGGTCCCTTCTTCGCGGCGACGTGCACGCCTGGGGGTGTGCTTCCCGCCGTGTCCTCTGACCAGTGGTGGGGGTTCATATGTGCCCCCACCTGCTGACAGAGACGACCGAGAACAGTAAGCTACTCGACCATACGAGTACTAGAGTCACCAGGTGGACATCATGTCGAGTCTGGAGTTCGCTCCGCCCAAGTACGTGCAGATCGTGCGGGCGATTCAAGAACGCATCGAGGACGGTACCTATCCGGTGGGGGAGATGCTTCCCTCCGAGTCGCGGATGGTGCGCGAGTTCGGGGCCGGGCGCTCCACGGTGGTGCGGGCCTTGCAGATTTTGAGCATGCAGGGGTGGATCGACCGTGAACACGGGCGCGGGTCCTTCGTGCGCGGTGTCCCGCAGCAGGGCTCCGAGCGCTCCCACGCGGGGGCCAGTGCCTTCGACGCCTCCGAGGAGGCCAAGCGCAACCGCATCCTGACCGCTGGACGTGCCCCGGCCTCCGCTGCCGTGGCTGAGGCGATCGGTGTGCCCGAGGGTTCCCCGGCGATCATGCGTCAACGCCTGGTCCTGGACGAGGGCGAACCGAGTGAGCTGGTCACCCTGTGGTTCCCCCTGGACGTGGCCGAGGGCACCGACCTGGGCGAGACGCAGCCGATCAGCATCGGCGCACGCGAACACGTGCAGATGGTCAAGCAGCTCAGGCCCTCCAAGGTCGTCGAACGGCTCTGCGCACGCCTGGCCACCGACGTTGAACGCGAACCCCTGGGGCTGGACGAGGGGACTCCGGTCCTGGGCATCACCGCGCGGATACTCGATGCCTCCGGGGGCGTGATCGCCGTCGCTGAGGTGGTGCTCCCCGGTGACCTGCACGAACTGGAGGACTCCTACCCGGCCGTGTAGACGCGGCTCCAAGACCGGTCACATATCCACTTGTCCGGACGAGTGTGGCCGGTTATTCTTAGGCCCCACTCGACCGGTCAAGTAGTTGAGTGAACATCACGAGGAAGGTTGATCAGATGGCTATTCAGGGTGCGTTGCCGGTGGCGTTCGGGACGGTGTTCCCCCACGGTGCGTTCGCGTTGGGGGTGGAGGCGATCACCGACTTCGAGACCAAGCGGCCCCAGCTCGACAAGGACACGGGCCTGCCGCTGTGGGCGGTGGACGTGATCGACGCCGACCCCGAAGCGCGGGGCAAGGCCAAGAGCGTGAAGGTCAAGGTCGCCGCCGAGGTCTGCCCGACCCTGCCGGACGAGGTGCCGGGGCTGCCGTTCCGGCCGATCGAGTTCGAGGCGATGGCGGTCATGCCCTACGTGGACGACTCGGGCCGTCGTCCCCGGGTGGCGTACTCGCTGCGCGCCCGTGGCGTGAAGGCTCCCGGGGGCGTGGCTGGTGGTCGCCGCGCTCCGGCTGCGAAGGACGCCGCCTGACCCCCGGCATGTAAGCGGGGCGGCCTGGTGCTGGAACACCTCGGCCGCCCCTTGAACCCCTCCCCAAGCCGTTGCACAAGCTTCGTGAAGAGGTGTCTCCAAGTATGTCCGATTACCCCCGTGACCTGTCCGGGCACAGCGGCCCCGAACTGGTCCGCCTGCTGCTGGACGCGACCAACCCCCCGCCTGCTACCGACACCGAGCGTGCGGAGTTCTTCGACTTCAAGGCCCGGGTGTTCGCCACCCTGGCCGATCGGGAGGAGAACCCCACCGCCGCGACCTTCGCCGCCCGTGCCCGCTCCGACCGTGACCGGCTCCTGGCCCAGACCGAGAACGAGAACGGCGGTGGCCAGCGATGATGCGCCAACCCAAGGTGGGGGCCGCTCAGTCCTCCCCGACCCTTCCCACCCCCGCGCAGGGGGTGCGGTGGACCACTCCCATCGTGGAAACCCCCGGCATCGTCGTGCTGGCCTCCTGGATCTGGCGGCTGGTGCGCTTCCTTCTCACCCTGCCGTTCCGGTTCCCGGTCATGGTCGTCTGCCTGACCGTCTCGTCGGGGGCCTGGTGGTGGCTGGACTGGTCCGGCCTCGCCTGCCTGTGGGGCGTGGCTGCCGTGGTGTCCCTGCTGTGGTGGCGGGCCTGGCCAGACTCCTACCGCGCCTGCGTCACCCTGCGTCTGCTGGCGTGGTGGCGGCACCTGTTCGTGTACCGGCGGCACTGGCAACCGGTGTTGGTGATCTCCGGGCTGGCCGAGTCCTACCAGGAACGCCGCTACCTGCCCCGCGTCCGGCGCGTGCGGTGCAACTCCTGGGCCGACTACGTCCGGGTGTCCCTGGTGGCCGGAACTTCCCCGGCCGACTTCGAACACCGCGTCACCGAGCTGGCGCACGGCTTCGCCGCCCCCTCCTGCCGCGTGGTGGTCAACGGGCCTCGGGACATCACCTTGGAGTTCCCCCGCCGCGACACCTTGGCCGAACCCCTCGACGCCCTGCCCGTCCCCGACTCCCCGGACCTGGACGCGCTCCCGGTCGGACAGCGCGAGGACGGCTCGCCGTGGCTGTTGCGGTTGCACGGAACCCACGTGCTCGTGGTGGGGGTGACCGGGGCCGGCAAAGGCTCGGTGATCTGGTCCACCATCCGCGCCATGCTCCCCGCCCTGTCAGACGGCACCGCGCAGGTGTGGGCGATCGACCCCAAGCGCATGGAACTGGCCTACGGCCGCGACCTGTTCACCCGCTACGCGGATACCGGCGAATCCGCGGTGGCACTACTCGAAAAGGCAGTAGCGCAGATGCAGGAGCGCGCCGAACGCTACGCGGGCAAACAGCGCTCCCACGTGGCCACGGTCGATGACCCGTTCGTGGTGGTGCTGCTCGATGAGGTGGCGTTCCTGACCGCCTACCACCCGGATCGGGACGTGCGCCGTCGCGCGGAGAACGCGATCGCCACGTTGACCTCGCAGGGGCGTTCGGTCGGCTTCGCGGTCCTGGCGGCGTTGCAGGACCCGCGCAAGGAGGTCATGAACCTGCGCAACCTCTTCCCGGACAAGGTCGCCCTGCGCCTGGACGAGGCGTCCCAGGTGGACATGGTCCTTGGCGAGGGAGCACGCGAACGCGGGGCGGAAGCCCACCTGATCGACCCCGCCCTTCCCGGGGTGGCCTACGTCCGCCTGGAAGGCTTCCCGGCCCCGGTGCGAGTGCGGGCCGCCTACGTCTCGGACGAGGACATCACCGCCATGGCCGAGGGCTACGGCGTGGGTTCTTGGAAGGCCGAGTGATGAGCAAGGTATTCGCGTCGGGCCTCGATGTAGACACGCCTTTCCTGAACCACTCGGACTGTGCTGACTATGGCCCAGAGCGCCGCTATGACCAGGGCACCCGGCCGTCCGACCATGTACAGAGCGTGGACGCCCAGGAAGACCAGGATGATATTCGCGGCAAGGAGAACTGCCCACACGGTGAGAGGCCACTTGCGTGGTGGTTGGGGTTCCATGCGGTGGGGGCCTTCCGCTCTGTGGTTGTGGGGGTGGGCTGATGCCGACGCCTACCGGTAAGACAACCCGGGCCGAACGCCTCGCGCAACCGCTGGCCCGTGAGGTGGCCGAACAGGTCGCCGCCGACCACGGGGTGTGCATCCGCCCGGTGTCCCTTCGACGCACGAACCTCGCCACCGGTGCCACCGAGGTCATCGACGTTCCGTGCGGGTCCACCCTGGAATCCCGGTGCCCGGCCTGCGCCAAGAGGAAGCGCAGCCTTCGCCGCTCCCAGTGTGAAGAGGGCTGGCACCTGGCCACTGAACCCGTGGCGGAACCCGACCCGCCCACCGAACAGCAACGGGCCTGGGTGGAACAGCGTGCGATGGTCACCGCCGAACGGGACCGCCTCGCCGCCACGGGATCGGCCTCGGCCGAGGAACTGTCCGCGCTGGATGCGGCGATCGCGGACCTGGACGAGGAGATCACCGCCTCCGGGCTACGCGGTTCGGTCACCCGCTCCGGCGACTCCTCGGGCTCGTCGGGGTCGCGTCGGGTGCGCTCGACCAAACGCCGTCAGGACGTGCCCGACCTGCCCAAGCGACCCATGACGAGGAAGACGGTCGGGCGGGCCTTCACCGATCCTGCCTCGGGGAAGGTGTTCCGTCCGTCGCTGTTCATCACGCTGACGTTGGACTCCTACGGGCGGGTGCGCTCGGACGGAACCCCGGTCGATCCCTCGACGTATGACTACCGGCGTGCGGCTCGGGACACGTTGCACTTCTCCAAGTTGGTGGATCGGTTCGTGCAGAACCTGCGACGGGTCGCGGGGTTCGATGTGCAGTACTTCGCGGCCGTGGAACCCCAACGGCGTCTGGCTCCGCATCTGCACATGGCCACCCGGGGCACGATTCCCCGGGCTGAGCTGCGCCAGATCGCTGCCGCGACCTACCACCAGGTGTGGTGGCCTGCCGCCGACCGCGTCGTCTTCGAGGATGACCACCTGCCCGTGTGGGACGAGGACAACAGCATCTACCTCGACCCCACTACGGGGGAAGTGCTGCCCACCTGGGATGAGGCGCTGGATGCTCTGGACGAGGAACCAGACGCCGAACCCTTCCACGTGGTGCGGTTCGGGAAACAGGTGGACGCCAAGGGAGTCGTAGCTGGCTCGGAGGACGCCGCCCGGTGTGTGCGCTACCTGGCCAAGTACCTGACCAAGGACATCGCCGACTGCCATGTGGCCGAAACGGTCCGGCAAGAACAGCACGTGGACCGGCTCCTCGACGCCCTGCGCTTCGAGCCGTGCTCGCCCCGGTGCTCCAACTGGCTGCGCTACGGCATCCAACCCGACCAGGCCAAGGCCGGACAGCGCCCCGGGTTCTGCCGGTCCAAGGCTCATCGCCGCGAACACCTGGGCTACGCGGGCCGCCGCGTCCTGGTCTCGCGCAAGTGGTCCGGCAAGACCCTGGCCGATCACAAGGCGGACCGGCTCGCCTGGGTCCTCAACGCCCTCGGAATTAACGGCGTTAATAGCGACCCCGCCAACGAGGACCAGGCGGACGAGGACAACCCGCGTCCCCCGGCGCTGGCCTCGGTCTCCTCGGGCTCCTTCGAATGGGAACTGGCCAAGCTCACGGACCCCGACGTGGCCCCTCGGGAGCAACGCCTTCTCCGGGCGGTGGGCGAAGCACTCAAACGCCGCGCCCAGCTCGACGCGGCACGGCGGAACGATCTTTCGGCAACCCACGGAAGCAGGACGGCATGAGTGCGACGACGGCGACCCCGGCCGTTCCGGAACAGCGTCGGGACCACGGCCTGTGGTCGGTGAAGGACACGGCCTCCTTCCTGCGCGTGCCGCCCAAAACGCTCTACGAGTGGCGCTACAGGGGCGACGGTCCGCCCTCCCACCGCGTCGGCCGGTACGTGCGCTACGTGCCCGCCGAGGTCCACGCCTGGGTCCTGGCCCAGTAACCCACGGAAAGGAGACACCCCCATGGCTCGCGCGTGGGTCTACGACCGCACCAAGGACAGGGCGTACGCGGAGGCGGTGAGCAAGGCCAAGGCGTCCAAGCGCACTCCGCCCGGCCGGTGGTGGGTCCGCTACTACGACCCCTCCGGGAGGATCAAGAGCGGCGGCGTCTTCCAGAAGAAGCCGGACGCGGAGAAGAAGCGGACCGAGATCGAGAACAGCCTTCACGAGGGCTCCTACCGCAACCCCCACGACGCCAAGGTCACCGTGGCGGAGATGGCTGAGAAGTGGCTCATCACCCGCACGGACATCAAACGGTCCACGTGGTGGCAGTACCGGGCGGTCCTGGACAACCACGTGCTGCCGCGCTGGGGAGACCTGCGCCTCTCGGCAGTCCACGCCGAGGACGTGGCCGTGTGGGTGGCCCGTCTCCAGAAGCCCCGGGACGAGGGCGGTAGCAACCTGGGGGCCTCCCAGACCCGGCACGCGCACGTCGTGCTGTCGATGGTCCTGGGCTGGTGCGTCCCCCGGCGTATCCCCTTCAACCCGGCCAGGGGCGTACCGCTGCCCAAGCCCAGCGAGGCCGAACACGTCTACCTCGACCACGCCCAGGTGGAGGCGCTGGCCGACGCCTCCCTGACGCTGCGCACCAAGTACGGCCAGGAACTCGCCTCGGCCAGGGTGAGCCGGGCTCTCGTCCTGCTCCTGGCCTACACCGGCATGCGGTGGAGCGAGGCCGCCGCGCTGCGCGTGGGGCGGGTGGACCTGGACCGGCGGCGGGTCCGGGTCGTCGTGACCTTCGCCGAGGTGGACGGCAGGCTCGTCGAACAGCCTCCGAAGAACGGCAGGTTCCGGACCGTGCCCGTTCCCCGGTCCCTCGTCCCCGAACTGCGGTCCTTCGTGGAGGGCCGTCCGGTTGACGCGCTGGTCTTCACCACCAGGCGGGGCGCCCCGCTGCGCATCCGGAACTGGCGCAACCGTGAGTTCGCCCTGGCGGTGAGGGCGGCCGGACTCGACGGGATGGGGCTGACCCCCCACAAGCTCCGGCACACCGCCGCGTCCCTCGCCATCGCGGCCGGTGCGGACGTCAAGGTCGTGCAGGCCATGCTCGGCCACAAGACGGCGACGATGACCCTGGACCGGTACGGGCACCTGTTCCCCGACCGTCTGGACGAGGTGGCCGACGCGATGGACGCCGCCCGTCTGCGGGTCCTCGCCGCCTGACCGGTGAACGGCGAAGGCCGGTGGCTACCCGGGCCGTGTGCGATGAATGTGCTACGGGCCCGGACCACCGGCCTTCGCCGTGTTCCGTGGAAGGCTCCCACCTGGGGAAACTCCCCGATTCTGCGGAGGGTGTGGGATTTGAACCCACGAAGTCCCGTCAAGGACTTGGTGCTTTTCAAGAGCACTGCACTCGGCCGCTATGCGAACCCTCCCCGCGGAGAGCGAATCTCCGCCACGTCATGGTAGCCCACACCCCTCCGCCCGCGCGGCCCGCCCGGGGACACGTTCGCGTCCACCGGTCCCCGGGGGGTGGCGCACATAGGTTACTCGAAAGTAACATGAGCGCCATGGCACACATGAACCCCGAGACGGCGGATGCGGTCAAGGTCGGCTTCCTGGCCGCGGTCCCCTTCGTCCGGACCCTCGGCCTGACCTTCACCGAGCTGGACCACGGGCGCGCCGTCATGCGCCTGCCCGACAACGCCGACCACCACAACCACGTCGGCGGCCCCCACGCGGGCGCCATGTTCACCCTGGCCGAGTCCGCCTCCGGCGCCATCATCATCGGCACCTTCGGCGACCAGCTCGACCGCGCCGTACCCCTGCCGACCACCTCCACGATCGACTTCCTGAAGATCGCGATGGGCGACCTGACCGCCGAGGCCGTCCTGGGCCGCCCGCGCGAGGAGATCATCGCCGAGCTGGACGAGGGCAGGCGCCCCGAGTTCCCCATCAACGTCGAGCTGCGCACCGAGGACGGCACCGTCACCGGTCGCATGAGCATCACCTGGACCCTGCGCCCCAACCGCAAGTAGCGCCACTGGAGCCACAACCGTCACGTTCCCGGCCGGGCCCGCTCGCGCTCAGCGCCCGGCCGGAACCCGCGCCGGTGTCGGCCCCGTCCGATTCCCGGGCCCCGCCCTCCGCGAGCCGTGCCCGGTCAGCGCCTCGCAGCTCCTTCTCCCAGGTCGGAACCCGCGCACGGTTCCCTTCAAGGGGAGGCGGGCTGTCGGTGCCACTGGGTACGTTGTCGGCAACGACAGCGCTACGAGGAGGCCTCACCGTGAAACTTCGAGTGGACCGCGACGCGTTCGCCGAGGCGGTCGCCTGGACGGCCCGGGCCCTCCCCACACGGCCCGCCGTCCCGGTGCTCTCGGGTATCCGCATGGAGCTCTCCCCGGACGGCGCCTCCCTGCACCTGTCGGGGTTCGACTACGAGGTCTCCACCCGCGCCTCGGTGGACGTCCTCTCCGAGGAGTCCGGCGCCGCCCTCGTCCCCGGCCGCCTCCTGGCCGAGATCGTGCGCAACCTGCCCTCCGGTTCGGTGCACATCGACAGCGACGGCCCCAAGCTGCGCATCGTCGGCGGCGCCGCGCGCTTCACCCTCATCACCATGCCGCTGGAGGACTACCCCACCCTGCCCGGCATGCCCGGACGCATCGGCTCCGTCGCCGCGGACGCCTTCGCGGCGGCCGTGCGCCAGGTGGCCCCGGCGGCCAGCCGCGACGACACCCTGCCCATGCTCACCGGCGCCTACCTCGACTTCAGCGGCGACACCCTGAGCCTGGTCGCCACCGACCGCTACCGCATCGCCGTGCGCGAACTGTGGTGGAGCCCCGAGGACCAGGGCCTGGACGCGGCCGCCCTGGTGCCCGCGCGCACGCTGAGCGACACCGTGCGCGGTCTGCTCACCAAGTCCAACGTGGACATCGCCCTGTCCACGGCCAGCGGCGGCGAGGGCGTCAGCCTCTCCCCGGGCGAGGGCATGATCGGCTTCGAGAACGGCGAGCGCCGCACCACCACCCGGCTGATCGACAGCGATTTCGTCAAGTACGCCGCCTGGTTCCCCAAGGAGTTCTCCGCGCGCGCCGAGGTGGCCGTGACGCCCCTGGCGGAGGCGGTCAAGCGCGTGGCGCTGGTCGCCGACCGCAACACCCCGCTGCGGCTGGCCTTCTCCGAGGGTGAGGTCGTGCTGGAGGCGGGGTCGGGAGAGGACGCCCAGGCCGTGGAGGCGATCGAGGTCGGCTACGAGGGCGAGCCCCTGCGGCTGGCCTTCCGTCCCGACTACCTCATGGACGGGCTGGCGGGCGTGGAGACCGACACCGCCCACCTCAACTTCACCGAGCCGACCAAACCCGCCGTGTTCACCGACGTGCCGGTCAAGGAGGGGGAGAGCCCCACCTTCCGCTACCTGGTTCAGCCTTTGCGGGTGTCCTGATAAGAGGTTATGGACCCATTCTCAACCGGGCCGCCACCTTATCCACAGAGTTATCCACAGGAGGCCGTTCTTCCTGTGGATAACCCCGGGTAATCGCCCCCAGGAGCACCCGAACCGCCCCGATTGAACTCTCGCATTTCCCCTCTGACATGCGAGAACAACAATCGGGGCGGTTCTGTGCACAGCCTGTGGACAACTTCGCGGAGAGAGGCCTACTCGCTCTCGTTCAGCGCGGACGAACCACCGCTCCCCACCGGCGTGTCCAGCCCCAGTTCGGCCTGGCGCCCCCGCCGGTAGCCCGCCCGGTACCCCGCGGCGCTGTGCGTGCGCTCGGGCCGGTGCTTGCGCAGCTGCGGGAACTGCTTCTGGAACTCCTCGCTCACCCGGTGCACGTCGTTGAGCAGCACCAGTTCCGCGCCGCGGGAGGCGTCCACACTCTCCCCCGGCCCGCCCGATCCGCCCGGCGAGGCCATCTCCTGCAACCGCGCGCGGAACTCGCGGATGCGCTCGGCCACCGCCTGCCCGTAGGCGCGCACGAACGACCGGTAGTAGCGCTTGCGCTCGGTCTCCAGCTCCGAGCGCGTGTAATTGCGCAGCTCCCGGATATCGGCCACGTGCGACGAGCTCATGAACTTCGCGGAGGCCTCCATCTGCATGGAGATCGACGGCAGCAGCATCCGCAGCGCGTCCAGCGCGCTCACCGTGCCCACGAGGATCATGACGCGCTCGGTGTTCTCGGAGTTGTTGCCCCGTACCGCGGACTGGCACCCGTAGGCGGCGGAGATGTCGGCCAGCGCGCGCACCCGTGCCTTGCCGTGGCCCCCCACCCCCGAGACGGTGTAGTCCATGCGGCTGATCGCGTCCGGCGCCTCGCCCCTCTCTACGCGGGCCTCGGCCTCCGCGATCGCGTGGCGGGTCATCAGCTCGGCGGCCTTGGCGGTGAACGCCTGGCTCTCGGCATCAGTAACCGCGGGGTCCTCCGCCATGCGGAGGAGCCCGCGGACCCGCTCGACCATCTTCTGACGAGCAGATTCAGTCATCGGCGCCCGGTTGTCTCCCCTAGGTGAGTATCTGCCTTCCACCATCGGCGGAAGATACCGAGCCTAGGCGTTCTTGTTGCCGACCACCATCGCGATGAGACCAACGGTGATCCAGATCGCCGCCGCGACGAACAGTCCGCCGAACAGACCGCCGATGATCGAGCCGGTGAAGATGCTGACCAGGGCGTACCCCGCGCCGCCGATCCCGGCGGGCACGGCCGCGTACCGGAACGGGTAGGTGGCGGCGTAGCGCTTGCCCCGGCGGTCGGCCTTGCTGCTCATCACGCCGCCCACGCCGCCGATCAGCGAGAAGAAGATCACCGCCGCGGTCAGACCGGAGGCGATCGCGCCCAGGCCCGAGCCCAGGTTGAGGAGGAAGAAGAGGGCACCGCCGGCGGCGCCCCCCAGCACCGAGGTGGTCCAGGGCCAGATCATCGTCGCCGAGGCGACGGGAGTGAATGCGTTACCGCGCTCCAGCGTCATGTCCACTGCTCCAGTCGAATAGCGTGACGACCGCTCTGCGCCGGGCCGTCCCCTTCAGCATGCGGGGCCGGAGTCCGGAGCGCATCAGGGATCCGCCCCTGACATTCCCCCGAGACCGCCCTCCGGCGCCCCGCCCGGATTCCGGTCCGGCCCGGAGGAGCGGGTGCGCGGAAGGCCCCTGCGCAGGGTCCAACGCTCAACCGGTCGCGGAAGTGCCCGGACCGCGGCCGTTCTCCGGGAAGGCCGAGACCAGGTTCGCGTGCAGGCGCGGCCACGCGGCGCGGAACGGCGGCAGCAGCGGGAGCGAGTCGGCGGAGTCCACCGGCACCCAGCGCACCTCCTTGCTCTCGGAGTTGCCCGGCCGGAACGGCGCTAGCGTCGGCAGGCTCGCCATGAACGTGTCGTAGCGCCACACGGTCAGGTCCTCCTCGTGGACGCCGAGGAGGTCGTACCCGTCCAGGTCGCCCTCGACCTCCTCCTCGAACTCGCGCACGGCGGCCTCCAGGGGTGTCTCGTCCCGGTTGCGGGCGCCCCCGGGGATGCCCCAGGTGCCGCCCATGTGGGTCCAGCCCGCCCGGTGCTGGAGCAGTACGTGGCCCGCTCCGGCGGCGTCGGTGGCGTACAGCAGCAGCCCGGCCGCGCCGTAGATCCCCCACCTGCGGGTTCCGTCCGGCAGGTTCACCCAGCCGTTTCCGTCGCCCTCCAGCATCACGTCCTCCAACTTCGCGCCCTCCGGGACCGCCGGTGCCGTCCGATCGGCACGCTCCCTAGCAACCTATGGCCCGACACCGGGCTCGCGCAGCCCTCCTCCCGGTGTACGTGCCCGGTGCCACAGGGAGTTCCCGGCCGAGGGTGTGCGCACGCGGGACGTCGTGACCGTCCGGGCGTGTCGTGCTCCCCCGAAGGGCCGCCGGTCCGGGGGAGTTCGGTACGCGGACGGGGAGGAAGAACGCAAGAGGCACGAAAGGCTTCGCAAGGGAACACGCGTCGCGTCCGCGACGCGGGCTTCCCGGCGGACGGGAACAAACGCGGGCCTCCCGGGGCCGGGGATTTTCCGGATTTCGGCGATGAGGGGAACGTTCGGTTTGTTCCCGCCGTTCTCCGGAAAGCCGGAGACGAAGCGGGAGCGGCCCGACGGAGGGTGTCCTCCCTGGTCGAAGCGCACCCGCGGACGGCGGGCGCGTGGCGCGCGGCGGCCGTCGCACACCAGGTGAACGGACTCTGACCGTCCGCAACCGGCCAATCGCTGGCCCCGGCGGATCCCGGTGGCCGATGATGACGCGGTCCCCGAACCGCTGTCGCCGCACCGGTTTCAGTGCTGAAAGAAGACTGAAAGCGCAGTGGAAGAGGATCTCTCTAGTGTGGAACACGTTCGACGCGTTCGTACCCGCGAGAGGACGGCTCGCGGGTCCGACACAGTGCGACGTTCGTTGGACACATGCCACCCGTGGTGTGCTTTGAGGCGGAACCCGCCACGGGTGGCCAGTCCGCCGGAAGGCGGGGTCCCTTGATGCTTCGTAGACGTAGGGCTACCTTGCGGCTCTACGCGAGTGCCGTGAGAAGAGGAGTCCGAGTGCCGAAGATGCTGACCGTGGACGAGGAGTTCGAGGCGATCGTCGCCGACGTCGCTCCCGAGGCGAAGGCGGTCCCCTACCAGGAGCCGAGCCCGGTGAACCCCCTCCCTGCTGAAGGGAACCCTGAGAAGGCCGTGCCCGCGGAGGCCGCGCCTGCCGAGGAGAAGCCCGCTCAGGAGAAGTAACTCCTTTTCGGCGCAGTCCAACAGTGACTCCGAGTACCGGTGTGGAGGGGGGTACTCGGAGTCATTGGTATGCCCGTATTCCCTATTTCATGCTAATGGCCCTTGCTAGGGTTGCTGCTTGTGGAATTCGGTGTGCTCGGCCCCATCACGGTCTGGGCGGACGGCCGACCTGTTCAGGTCGGTGGTCCGCGCCAGCTCTGCGTGCTGGGGGCGCTGCTGGTCCATCTGGGTCGTGAGGTCACCATCGACCAGCTCATCGGCTACCTCTGGAGCGATGCCCCACCACGTACCGCTCGATCCGTGATCCAGGTGCAGATCTCCCATCTGCGCAGGACCTTTCCGGCCAGCATCTCCACGACCTCCGGTGGCTACACCCTCCAGGTCGACCCGGACTCCGTCGACCTGCACCGCTTCCGGAAGCTCCGCGACAGAGCCGCCACAGCTGAGCCCAAGGCGGCCGTCGAACTACTGGAACAGGCGCTGGAGTGCTGGCGCGGTACCCCTTTCTCCGGAGTCGGCTCGGAGTACCTGGACTACTCCGTCGTCGCCCCCCTGCGTGAGGAGCGTTGGTCCTGCGTTGTCGCCTGGGCCACTCGCGCCTTGGGACTGGGCAGGCACTCGGACGTGGTCACACGGCTGACGTCCCTGGCCAGTGAGGAACCCTTCGGGGAGCGCCTGCACCATCTGCTCATCACGGCCCTGTGGCGTGACAACGAACGGGCCAGGGCGCTCTCCGTCTATGAGGAGTTTCGCACCAGGCTTGCCGACGAACTGGGTGTCGATCCCGGACCGGAACTGGTCGCCCTGCACACCCGGATCCTTCAGGAGGACCTTCCCGAGGACGGGGCGGAGGATCAGTCCGAAGAGGAGACCGGAGAACGCTTCGTAGTACGCAACGACCTTCCCAGGGACCTGCCCGACTTCACCGGTCGCCATGAACCGTTGCGTCAGCTGGACGAGGCGGCCCGTGCCGGAGAGGACCGTGCCCAGGTCTGTGTCATCACGGGCAGCGGCGGTGAGGGGAAGACGACCACCGCGGTCCACTTCGGTTACGAGGCGGCCAAGCGCTACCCCGACGGGCTGCTGTTCATCGACCTGTACGGGTACACAACGGACCGGGAGCCGCTGGACGCCGCCTCCGCCCTCGGTGCCCTGCTCCGCGCGGTGGGCATCGAATCCGAGGCCGTCCCCGAGTCCCTCGACGAGCGTTCCGCGCTGTGGAGAGCCACGCTCATGGGACGCAGGGTCCTGGTGATCCTCGACAATGCGTTGAGCTATGCCCAGGTCAGCCCGCTTCTGCTGTCCTCCCCGGGGTCGATGACCCTCATCACGACCCGCAATGAACTCTCCGGCCTCAGCGGCGCCCGCTTCTTCTCCCTCGGGGTGTTCGACGAACATTCCTCCCTGGAACTACTCGGGCGTGTCCTGGGTGACGAACGCGTACAGCGAGAACTGGGGCCGGCGCGTGAGATCATCCGGATCTGCGGCGGGCTCCCCCTCGCCCTGCGCGTGGTGGCCGGCCGTATGCTCAGCCGACCCAAGTGGTCGTTCGGGCACGTCGCCCGCCGACTCGGCGAACAGAACCGGAAGTTCCACGAGCTCCAGGTCGAAGGCCAGAGCGTCGAAGCGGCCATCGACCTGTCCTTCCAGAGCCTCAACCGGAATCAGAGCCGTACGTTCCTCCTGCTGGGCCTGATGATCGGCAACACGATCGATCTCGGCGGCGCGGCCGCCCTCCTGGACATGTCCGTGGAGGACGCCGACGACATCCTCCAGGAGCTGGTCGGGGTGTGCCTGTTGGAGGAGCCCCAGGGGGACGTGTACCGCCTGCACGACCTGATCGGCGCCTTCTCACGGGACCGAGCGGCCACGGCGCTACCCGGCAAGGAGATCGACGCCGCCAGGCTCCGCCTGGCAGAGCAGTACATGGCGACCGCCCAGCGGGCCGCTGACCTCCTGGCCCCGCGCGCACACGACGATGTCGAGGTGAACCCCGTTTACCGCATCGAGTTGTCTGGACGGGAGGACGCGGAGAAGTGGTTCACCCTCCACCAGGAGAACCTGTCGGACACGATCGAGTACTTCGCCTCGCAGGACAACGGCGAGTACGCCTGGCGGATGGCCGACGCGGTGTGGCGCTTCTACGCCCTCCACGGCCAGATGGGTCTGTTGATCAGTTCTCATCAGCGAGTACTCCAGATCAGTGACAAGCAGGGAAACCGGCGTGGGCGCGCGGTGACCCTCATCGGGCTGGGTATCGCATACTGCCTCTCAGGACGCTTCGAGGAGTCCCTCGGGCTTCTCACCGAGGCCCGGGACCTGCTCACAGCCCTCGGTGACAGCAGAGGGATCATCCGAGCGCTGGCCAACCTGGGTGTGGTCTACGAGCGTGTCGGACACCTCGCCGACGCTGCTGAGGCATTCGAGGGAGTGCTCGACCATGCGATCCAGTTGGGGGACGCCCGTCTGGAGGCGTTGCAGTGGGGCAACCTCGCCCTTGTGAAGCAGGCACTCGGGGAATACGCGGAGGCGTTGCACTGTGCTGGGCAGGCCGCGGCGAAAGTCGTCGGTGAGGACCAGAACGAAGCCAGGATCCAGGCGAAGCGCGTCATGGGAGAGGCCCGTACCGGCCTGGGAGAGCTGGAGGCCGCCTTCTCGGATCTGAACGAGGCGCTGGGGCTGTCCGTGCACCTGCATCTGGTGGGCAACCAGATCTATGTGCACAACGCCCTGGGCATAGCCCACCGGGCAGCGGAGGCCTGGGACGAGGCCGTCGAGTCCCACACCGAGGCTCTCGCGCTCGCGGAGAGGTCGGGTCACCGCAGCGGCGACGCCGAGATCCGCGTCGACCTGGGGATGACCTACGCGGCCGCCGGACGCCACGGTGAGGCCCTGGACGAGCTGGAGAGGGCCCACGCCGTCGCGGTCGAGCGCAGCGAACGCTTCATGGTCGCCCGTGCCGCGCTCGCCCTCGGACGCCTGCCCGCACCGGTCATGGCCGCGGACCGGGCGCGGGGGTTCCTCAGCGAGGCCGAGGAGATCTTCACCGAGCTGGGGCTGGCCGAGGCGGAGCAGGCCAGGAAGGCCCTGGAGGACCACCCGCCCGCGTCGCTCGGCTGACGGTCGCGGTCAGTCCCGGCCGACGGCTCCCCTCGCGCCGCGGCGGGGACCGGCCCCTGCCCCCGGACCCGAACGGCGCCGCGGCGGTCCCAGCCAGCGCGGGCCCAGGGTTCCGCGCCGCATGGTCCACAGGCACAGCGTGGCTGGCAGGACGCGCACCGGCCGGGGGACGTACGGGTACACCGCGCGGGTCGTCCGCAGGATCCGGTCGAAGCGGCGCTGGCGCGCCCGCGACCACGGGATCGCGAACCGCTCGCGCAGCTCGGGCGGGAGCAGCCCGCCGGTGAGCAGGAGCTGGACCCGCATCAGCGGGCGCAGGGGCGCGCTCGCCGGGTGGAACAGCTGACCGGTGATGGCGCGGGCCTCCTCGCCCACCTCCAGCCGGGCCAGGGCGCCGTCCCAGTAGGCGGCGAACTCCTCGGGGGAGGCCGGCCACCTCTCCTCGGGCAGGCCCAGGGCGGTGGCGAACGCCGACGCCTCGCGCAGGTGCAGGGCGCGCTCCTCCTCGCCGAGTTCACCGAACACCATCGCGTGCAGCCGCGAGGCGGTCTGGAACAGGGTGGCGGCCACCCACAGCAGGAGGTCGTCGTCCAGGGCCCGGTACCCGGGGCCGTTCACCTTGCGGTGCAGTGCCCTCACGATGGCGTGCAGGCGCTTCCTCTCCTCCTCGGTGCCGTAGACCGTGCCGTACACGAAGTAGAGGGTGCCGAGCAGCCGGTTGAACGGCCGAGAGGAGAAGTCGCTGTGGTCGTGCACCCCGCGGGCGACGCTGGGGTGGGCGATCTGGAGCAGGACGGCGTACCCCGCGCCGCCGAGGACGCAGGCCTCCGCGCTGATCCGTCGCAGAGGTGATCGGTCGGACGGTCTGCCCATGCCTGGGATCGTACGGCACCCCGCCCGCGCGTGCGGGAGGGCCGCGCCCCCGCGGGCGCACCCGCGGTGACGGGGCGGTCCGGGCGTGTGCGGGGCCCGGGGACGGGAGAGAAAGGGGAGTAGTTGACCGGCTCGACGGCGGGCTTCCCGCCCGGGGCCCGAGGACGGTCGGGAGGGGACCCGTCCACGGGGGTGCCTCCGTGGGCCGGGACGCGGCTCACGGCCCCAGGGCGCGGAACACCTCCGGCCGGGTCAGCGCGTCGGTGTTGTCCGCGAACTGGTCGACCGCGCCCACCGGCGGCCGCGCGGCCAGTCCGGGGTCGGTGACCTGCGCCAGCAGGGCACGGGTGAACCGGGCCGCGTCCAGCACCGGCCAGGGGCGCCCGTGGAACGGTCGGGGCCGGATGTCCAGGGCGGCGGCGAGGCCGGTCCGGTTCTGCCGGTCGGCCACCAGGGAGGACGCCTCGGCGAGGGCCGCGGCGTCCGCGTCCAGCGCCCGCGCCAGGAGCGGGGTCAGCTCCGAGACCCCGGGCAGGCGGGCGAAGGCGCTTCCCAGCCACTTGGAGTAGGGCGGGTAGCGGCGCTCCAGCAGCAGCGCCAGGCGCATGAGGTCGCGGACCACCCGGGCCGCGACCACCCGCGCGCCCAGGCGGTCGCCCACCTCCGCGCAGCGGCCGACGAACGCCTCCTCCTGGGACACGCGCCGCCACTGGCAGGCCAGCACGTACCGCCACACGTCGTCCGGGTACCAGGACAGGCGCTCCCTGGCCCGTGTGACCGCGCCGACGCCGTCGTGGAAGACGGCTCCGCCCACCACCTCTGCCAGCCGCTGGGTGGGCGTGGCGAGCCAGTCGGCGGCCCCCACCCCCTCTCCCGGGTCGAAGCCGAGCCGGTCCCGCAGCCAGTCGCCGGATCCGCTGACCTCCACCAGGTGGCGGCCGTCGGGCGCGTCGGCGTCGGGCCGCCAGGTCTGGGGAGGGCCGTCGTTCGGGCCGAACCGGACCGGCCAGCCGCGCACCCGCTCGGGCAGGCCCCCGGCGAGCAGCGCCAGCACGCGGTCGCGCTCATCGGGTTCGTCCACGAAGACCTGGAGCCGCGGGCCCCACCCGTGGTCGGTGGAGCGCTCGGTGTCCAGTCCGAGGACCTCGGAACCGGCGCCGAGCAGCGCGGCGGCGTGCGCGACCGGCCGGGGCCCGCGGGCGAGCAGGGGTGCGACCGCGTCCGTGTACAGGGCCCGGGACAGTTCCAGGCCGGGGAGGAAGACCGGGGGCATGCCCGAGAGCCTAGGTCCGGCCTCCGTAGGCGGCCACGCGTTTTCCGGCGCGGGAGCCGGTCCTTCCCGGTCCTTCCCGCGCCGCAGTCGGGCCGTCGCGGGGACGCTGCCGGACGGCCAACGGATCGCCGTCGGACCACGCCGGAGCAGGGGTAAGGAGAATCTATCTCTCTGGTTAGTTCTGGTCCGGCAGGCGGTTCGGGTGCTCGGTGGACCACAACGTTTTACGACAGACCGGGGATCGCTACTGTAAGGTGTCTTTCCAGTTCGCGGCGCAAATGACGGAGGAAGTGCCGTCAGTACCAGTGCCGGAATGCGCCCGACCGGCCGAGTCGCCGGTTCGGTGGTACGCCGTCCCCGCGCGCAACAGGGGTATTGACGTGTAGTGACAGGGTCTTTACGGTCTACCGACAACAGGTGGAAGGAAATTCCGGGGACGCCCGGAATGGCCGGGACAACACTGTCCGGTGTCCTCGGGGGAAATATCCGAGCCCCCACGGACGCACTCCACTTCCTGGGCCGGAAACGGTCCGGGTCACCCCGCTACGAACCCCCCGCACCGCGCCGCGAGGCCGGACGGGATCGTGACCCGAAGAGAAGGGCCCCGTTCAATGAAGACCCTCAGCAGGATCCGCTCCGCCTCCGCCGTCGCCGCGGCCACCGCTCTGATCTTCACCCTCATGCCCGCCAGTGCGGCCAGCGCGCACGGCTACGTCTCGGCGCCCATGAGCCGCCAGGCGCAGTGCGCCGCGGGCATGGTCCAGTGCGGCGGCATCCAGTGGGAGCCGCAGAGCGTGGAGGGCCCCAAGGGCCTGATGAGCTGTTCCGGTGGCAACTCCCGGTTCTCCGAGCTCGACGACGACAACCACGGCTGGCACGTCACCCAGGTCGGCACCTCGCTGAACTTCACCTGGACCCTGACCGTCACGCACGCCACCGCCAACTGGGAGTACTTCATCGGCGGTCAGCGCATCGCCAACTTCGACGACGGCGGGGCGCGGCCCGACTCGACCGTCCAGCACAACGTGGACCTGTCCGGCTACAACGGCCGCCACACGATCCTGGCCCGCTGGAACGTCGCCGACACCGGCAACGCCTTCTACGCCTGCGTGGACGTGAACATCCGCTAGCGGCCCGACGCCTCCCCCGGCCCGGTTCCCCGCACCCGGGCCGGGGTCGCGTCGTTCCCGGCCCACAAGGCCCCCTGTCCGCCCCCGGACACGACGAAGGCCGGTCCCGTAGGACCGGCCTTCGTGCTGGTCGGGGTGGGCCCCGCCCCACCTCCGGAACGGGGCCCACCCGTAGTGCTCCGCCGTGTTCCGCGGCCGTAGGTTCGGGCGAGCCCGGATCACCGACGACCCGGCCGGAGACGAGGAGACCCGAGTGACCGCGTCCGACCCCTCTGCCCGACACCGTCCGCGCGGACCGCGGCGGTGGGCGATCACGGCACTGACCGCCGTCCTCGTCATCGTCACCGTCGGCGCGGCCGCCGTCGCTCCGCGCCCCTACGAGCTCGGCGCGGAGTCCGACGGGGACGCGGAGCTGGTCGAGCGCGTGCGCGGGGGGATCGCCGACACCACGGGGTACCACGGCCTGTCGGTCGCGCTCGTGGAGACGGACGGGGACGGGGGACTGCGCGTGCGCACGGCGGGGCTGGGCAGCACCGGGGCCGACCGGGAACCGGTGGGGGAGCACACCCGGTTCGGGTCCGCGTCGGTCGCCAAGGTGCTGCCCGGCATGCTGCTCGCCGACATGGTGGACCGCGGTGAACTCGTTCCGCACGCCCGGGTCGGTGATCTCCTGGAAGGCGTCGACTTCGCCGATCCAGTACTCGCCGACGTCACTGTGGAGGAGCTGGCGACACACACCGCGGGCCTCTCCAGGGAGGAGACCAGCCTGCTCCAGACGTTGTGGCAGTTCGCGGCCAAACGTCACCCGGACCCGCCCGGGTCGGTCGAGGAGTTCCTGCGGACCGTGGCGGAGGACGTGCGGGTCGATCCCGCACTGCGAGGCGGCAACCACTACTCCAACACCGGGATCGACCTGCTCGGGCACGCCCTGGCGGCGCACGCCGGGACCAGTTACGCCCAGCTCGTCCGGGAACGGATCCTCGACCCGTTGGGGATGGAGGACAGCGCGATCCGGACCACCGGTGACGGCGCCCCCTTTCAGGTGCACAACGCCGATCTCGGGCGTCCCCTCGTTCCGGAGGGCTCGGAGGCCTCCGGCCCGTCGGGAGGGCTGGTCACGACCGCGGGCGACCTCGGCCTGCTCCTGGCGTCGGTGATGGAGGGCACCGCCCCGGGGGCCGGGGCCGTGCGTCCCGTGGCGCCGGGGGACGTCGAGCGCCGCGAACAGGGCCTCGGCTGGTACGTGGAGACGCTGGGAGGGGTGCCGATCACCGGCCACGGCGGCAACGCCACGACCAACGGCCACACGGCGTGGATCGGTTACACCGGTGACCGGGGAGCCGTGGTCCTGTCCAACACGCACCGGTTCAGCGAGGACATCGGCATCCGCCTGCTCGGCGTCGACGAACCGAGCCCCGACAACGCGGCGGGCGAGAGGATCTACGCGACCGCGACGGTCCTGCTGGCTCTCACCCCCGGTCTCCTCGCCCTGGGGTTCGCCTCACGGCGGCGCCCCGGCCGCTGGTGGCGCCGTCCCACCGACCGCCTGGGACTGGTGTCCCACTGGATCGGCGGCGCCGCGGCGCTCACGTACGCGTTCCTCGCCGGATTCTGGCATCTGGTGACCCCGTGGGCGTGGGTCGCGGGTGTGCTCCTCCTGGCCGCCGCCGTCCCGGTGGGGGCGTACCGGTGGCCGCGGCTCCCGACCGCGAGGGGCGTCCGGCCGTGGGTCCGGTGGTCGCTGGCGGCTCCCGTCACCGCGGGGAGCGCGGTCCTCCTGGTCCTGCTGGCCTCGGTCTAGCGGAGGCCGGGGCGGCGGTCGGCCCGGCCGGCCCGGGCCGTGGGGACAGGGGGCCGAAGGCGCCCACCGCGTGGACCCGGGCTATCGCCTCTGACGCACCGGTGGCGCACGGAAGCCGACAAGCCGACGGTTCCGGCCGTGCGCTCTGAGGGGGAGGAGCGGCAGGGGGAAGCCCCGGACCCGCGAAAACGAAGAACGGGTGCCCACCTGTGTGGACACCCGTTCCTTTGTCGGGGTGGCGGGATTTGAACCCACGACCTCTTCGTCCCGAACGAAGCGCGCTGCCAAGCTGCGCTACACCCCGAAGCAACGTCCACAAGTCTAGCGGACTCCCGGGAGTGCTCGCGCACGGTTTTCGGCCGGAGCGCCGAGGAGGGTCAGGAGGAGGCCACGAGGTCCAGCAGGGAGGCCTCCGGGCGGCAGCAGAACCGCACCGGGGCGTACGGGGAGGTGCCCAGACCGCCGGACACGTGCAGCCACGCGTCCCCGTACTCGTGCAGCCCCCAGGCGCGCTTGCGGTCGATCCCGCAGTTGGTGACCAGGGTCCCGTAGAACGGCAGGCACAGCTGGCCGCCGTGCGTGTGCCCGGCCAGGAGCAGCTGGTAGCCGTCGGCCGCGAACCGGTCCAGGTTGGACGGCTCCGGCGAGTGCAGCACGCCCAGGCGCAGGGCCGCCGACGGGTCGGCCGGTCCGGCGACCTCCTCGTACCTGTCCAGCTTGATGTGCGAGTCGTGCACCCCGGCCAGGGCGACGTCGAGCCCGCCCGCCTTCAGCTCACCCCTGCGGTTGTTCAGGTCCAGCCACCCGGCCGCGGTCATGGCCCCGCCCAGGTCGCGCCAGGGCAGGTCCGGCGTCCGGCGCTTGTTGTAGTCGGTCTTGCTGGTCCGCCACAGGTAGCGGGCCGGGTTCTTCGGCTGCGGCGAGAACAGGTCGTTGGACCCGTACACGAACGCGCCCGGCCGGTCCAGCAGCGGCCCCAGGGCCTTCGTGAACGGCCCCACCGCGTCCGGGTGCGCCAGCGAGTCGCCCGTGTTGACCACGAGGTCCGGCTCGTAGGCCTCCAGCCCCCGGATCCACTCGATGAGCATCCTCCGGTCGGGTGTCAGGTGCGCGTCGGACAGGTGCAGGATCCGCAGCCGCGGGCTGCCGGGGGGCAGCAGGGGCAGCTCGTAGCGGCGCAGCCGGAACCAGTTGCGCTCGATGACCGAGGCGTAGACCAGTCCCGCCGCTCCGACGGCGCCCGTGATCGCGGCCGCGCGCCCCACCCGGCGCAGGATTCGTCTGTTGTCGGCGCCCATCGCCCTCCTTCGTCGTCACAGAGATCGTCGCAGATCCACGGAGCACGTGTGTGCGGATCCTCGCCGAGGGCCGCCGGACCGATGTGAGCTGCGCCCGCACGGCGTCCGCGCGCGCAAACCGTTGGTGGCCCCGTGACGCCCCGCCGTAGGATCGGCTCATGTCCGAACTCAAAGCCCGTCTCAAGAACGACCTGACCACCGCCATCAAGGCGCGTGACAAGGTGCGCACCGGCACCCTGCGCATGGTCCTGGCCGCCATCTCCACCGAGGAGGCCGCCGGCAGCACCTCGCGCTCCCTCGGCGACGACGAGATCACCCGTCTGCTCACCCGGGAGGCCAAGAAGCGCCGTGAGGCCGCCGAGGCGTTCGACAAGGGCGAACGGCCCGAGCAGGCCGCGGCCGAGCGGGCCGAGAGCGAGGTCATCTCCGACTACCTGCCCAAGCAGCTCACCGACGAGGAGCTGTCGTCTCTGGTGGCCGAGGCCGTCACCGAGACCGGCGCCGACAGCCCCCGCGCTATGGGCCAGGTCATGAAGGTCGTCAACCCCAAGATCGCCGGTCGGGCCGAGGGCGCCCGCGTGGCCGCCGAGGTCAAGCGCCAGCTGGCCGGATGACCTGACCCGGCCGGGCCCGGCCGGGTCAGGCCCGGGCGGACCGTACCCGGCCCGTTCCCGCGGGGTTCGGCCCGACCGTTTCCCACCCGGGAACGGCGGGGAACGCGAAGGGGCGGCGGTGCGTGCACCGCCGCCCCTCTCACGTGTCAGGCCTCAGCCGTCATCCCGGCCGGGGGAGTTCGACGCGGGCGCGACCGGGAACCAGTCCTCGTCCTCCTCAGGCCCGCTGGCGGTTCCGCCGCCGCTGCTGAGGAACACGTTGACGGTGGCCCCCTCCGGCAGCCGCGTCCCCGGGTCCGGGTTGACCGCGGCCACGGTCCCCTCGGGCTCGGGGGAGCGGACCCGGGTCGAGGACACGTTCACCGTGTAGCCCGCGGCCTCCAGGACGTTCACCGCCTCCGGCTCGGACTGGCCGATCACGTCCGGCACGCCGCCGTCGTCACTGGCCGGGCTGGCGTCCTCCTCCGAGCGCGGGGCCGACGTCGAGCCGAACTGCGACGGCGGCGACGGAAGCTGCTCGACGTCCAGGCCCTCGTGGGCGCCGCGCATGGTCTCCTGCCAGATCGGGCCGGGGATCGTCCCCCCGTACACCACCCCGTAGTACCGGTCGCCGATGGTGACGTTGCGCAGCGGGTACTGCTGCGGGCCGCGCGGGTCGCCGACGAAGACCGCGCCGGCCATCTGCGGGGTGAACCCGGCGAACCAGGCCGCGGCCGAGCCGTCGGTGGTACCGGTCTTGCCCGCCGCCGGACGGCCGATGCCCAGGGAGGCGGCGGTGCCGCCGTTGAAGGGCTGCTCCAGCAGGTAGCTGACCCCGTCGGCCACCTCCTCGTCGATCACCTGCTCGCACTCGGGCTCGATCTCGATCGTCTCGTGCGCGTGCTGGTCGATGATCTTGGTGATGGCCTGCGGCTCGCACAGGATCCCGCCCGAGGCGAAGACCGAGTAGGCGTTGGCCACCCGCAGGGGGGAGACCTCCTCGCTGCCCAGGGTGAAGCTGCTGTTGGCCAGCGTCCGCTCGTTCTCGGTGAACAGCGTGCCGTCCGCGCGCCGCAGCCCCAGGTCCTCGGCCATCTCCATCACGTCGCAGATGCCCGCCCGCGCCTGGAGCTGCGCGAAGTAGGTGTTGGACGAGGCCCTCGTCCCGGTCATCATGTTGTGCGTGGTGTTGGAGTTGGTGTCGCCGGCGTTGCTGGGCGACCAGGGGCTCAGGGTGCCGCCGTTGCAGCTGCGCTGCCCGGAGACGGTCACGGTGGTCGGTGAGTTGAACGAGGTGCCGAACGGCATACCCTCGGCCAGCGCCGCCGCCAGGGTGAAGGCCTTGAACGTGGAACCCGCCTGGAAGCCGCTGCTGCCGCCCCGGTCCGCGTCGGTGGCGAAGTTGATGGAGGTCTCGCCGAGCTTGCTCTCGTCGGGCCCGTAGTTGCGGCTCTGCACCATGCCCAGGATGTGGCCGGTGCCCGGCTGGATGACCACCTCGGCGGCCACCTTGCGGGACTCGTTCTCGCGCGGGACCCACTCGTCCACGGCCTCCTGCGCCGACACCTGGGTCTGCGGGTCGAGCGTGGTGTGGATCTGGAGTCCGGCGGTGCGCAGCCAGCGCGCCCGCTCGGTCTCGTTCTGGCCGAAGCGCTCGTCCTTCTCGATCTCCTGGACGACGTAGTCGCAGAAGAACGGCTGGTCGCTGGGCACGCAGCCGTTGGGCGGGGTGGAGATCTCCACCTCCATCGGGACCTGCTTGGCCTCCTCGGCCTCCGCCTCGGTGATGGCGCCGGTGGCCACCATGCGGTCGAGCACGACGTTGCGGCGGTCGGTGGTCTGCTCGGGGAAGAAACGGGGGTTGTAGAGGTAGGGGTAGCGGACCAGGCCCGCGATGGTGGCGGCCTGGTGCAGCTCCAGGTCGCTGGCGGGCACCTGGAAGAAGTGCTGCGCGGCGGACTCGACCCCGTAGGCGCCGTCGCTGAAGTAGGCGATGTTGAGGTAGCCCTCGAGGATCTCGTCCTTGGTCATCCGCTGTTCCAGGGCGACGGCGTAGCGCAGCTCCCGGATCTTGCGGGCGATCGTCGTCTCGGAGGCCTCCTCCAGCTCCTCCTGGGTGGTGGCCGCCTCGATCTGGACGTTCTTGACGTACTGCTGGGTGATCGAGGACGCGCCCTGGGTGTCGCCGTTGAGCGTGCGGATCGCGGCGCGCAGCGTGCCCGACACGTCCATGCCGCCGTGCTCGTAGAAGTGGGAGTCCTCGATGGCGAGGATCGCGTCGATCATGACCGGCGAGATGTCCTCGATCTCGACGAGCTCGCGGTTCTGGTCGAAGATCTCCGCGATGACGCCGCCCTCGCTGTCATAGATCGTCGATCTCTGAGGAGGCGGCGGAGTCTCCAGATTGCTGGGCATCTCCAGGAAGCCGCTGGCCACGTTGCGCGCCGTGATGCCCAGCCCGCCGACGGCGGGGAGCGCGAGCGCGGCGACGAGGAGCCCAGCGACGACGCCGACGCCGACCAGTTGGCTGATTCTTTGAAGCAATGTCCCCTGACCCACCCCATCAGACTAGGTGACCACGTACGTGCGAAGTGGTCCGATGTGGAACGGATAGTGCGCGAACGCGCGGAAATGACCCGCGTACCGCGGGCTGTGCCCCCATGACATCTTTTCATGCCTATCGCCGGCCGGGCACTGACCGGTTCGGCGGCGCGGCACGCCCACCCCGTCCGGTGCGCAGAGCCACCGGGCCCCCACGCAATGGCCCGAGCGGGCCATATTGGTGAGACGTGAAGGGGGTCCATCGGGTTCTGTTGGCGCGGCGAACGAATCCGTAACTTCTAGGCAACAGGGGTGGGCGTCGACCACCGCACCCCACGCGGCAGCGGGAGCCCACGGTCCCTCCGGCCGGGGCACACGCGTGCCCCGGGTCCGGATCCGCTGGCGCGGGGACCGGGTGCGCACAGGGGAGTAGAGGCATGTGGACCGACCAGTGGACGACCAGGGCGCTGTGCCGGCGGGTGGACCCCGACGCGCTGTTCGTCCAGGGCGCGGCGCAGCACCGCGCCAAACTCATCTGCCAGGAGTGCCCGGTACGCACCGACTGCCTGACCGACGCCCTCGACAACCGGGTCGAGTTCGGCGTCTGGGGCGGCATGACCGAACGCGAGCGCCGTGCCCTGCTGCGCAAGCACCCCGGCGTCACCAGCTGGGGCCCGCTCCTGGAGGAGGCCCGCAGGGAGGGTGACGTCGACCTCGCCAGCTACGCCGCCGAGCACGCCGAGGGCACCTCGGCGGCCTGAGTTCCGGCAACGCCCTACCGGCCCCGGCCCGCCAGCTCCTCGCCGACGTCGCGCAGCCCCGCCAGGTCGTGCACGTCCTCCGGCATGGCGGCCACCTCGGCCACGCGCACACCGCCGTGCTCCGCCAGCAGGGCGTCCCTCAGCCGTACCTCGCGCCTGCGCGTGCGCACCCTCTCCGCGTGCAGCCGCAGGGCCGCCGAGGCCGGTGTCCGCGTGCCCGAACGCTCCAGCGCCTCCGCCGCTGCGACCGCCTCGTGCGCATCCAGGGTTCCGCCCGCCCCCTCCGGCAGCGGATGCGTCCGGTTGACCACTAGTCCGGCCAACGGCATGGCGTCGGTGGCCAGCCGCTCCACGAAGTAGGCCGCCTCGCGCATCGCGTCCGTGTCCGGCACGGCCACCACCACGAAGGCCGTCCCCGGCGCCTGGAGCAACCGGTAGGTGCGCTCGGCGCGCTTCTGGAAACCGCCGAACACCGTGTCGAACGCGGCGACGAAGGACCGCAGGTCGTCGAGGAGCTGGGCGCCCACGACCTTGCTGACCGCCGAGGTCACCAGGTTGAACCCGGCGCCGATCAGCCGGAAGGCCCCCGTGCTGGCAGGGGCGCTCAGGAAACGGATCAGGCGTCCGTCCAGGAAGCGGCCGAGCCTCTTGGGCGCGTCCAGGAAGTCCAGCGCGGACCGGCTGGGCGGGGTGTCCACCACGATCAGGTCCCAGTCCCCCGACTGGCGCAGCTGGCCCAGCTTCTCCATGGCCATGTACTCCTGCGTGCCCGAGAAGCTCGTGGAGAGGGTCTGGTAGAAGGGGTTGGCCAGGATCTGCCGGGCGCGCTCGGGGTCCGCGTGCTCCCTGACGACCTCGTCGAAGGTCCGCTTCATGTCGAGCATCATGGCGTGCAGGCTGCCGCCCGACCCCTCCGGCAGCGGGACCGGCCGCGGCGTGTCGTCCAGCGACTCCAGCCCCAGGGACTGGGCCAGCCGCCGCGCCGGGTCCACGGTGATCACCACGGCCCGCCGCCCGCGCTCGGCGGCGCGCAGCCCCAGCGCCGCGGCCGTCGTGGTCTTGCCGACCCCGCCCGCGCCGCAGCACACGATGATCCGCGTGCCGGGGTCGTCCACGAGGGCGTCCACGTCCAGGCGCCCGGCCTCCACCGCCGCGCTCACAGCCGCACCCCCTGCTCGACCAGCCGCCGCGCCAGGGAGTCCAGCGCGGCGCGGTCCACACCGCCCTCCAGCAGCGGCAGCTCCAGCAGCGGGCGGTCCAGATCCTCCAGGTCCGAACGCATCCGGCGCTCCAGCCGCACGCGCAGGGCGTGGGCGCGCAGTTCCGCGGCCAGCGACGCCGCGAGTTCCCGCGCGTCCTCCAGACGCGCCTCCTTCAGCCCGGCGGCCAGCGCGTCCAGGTCGGTCTCCCCCTCCGCCGCGGCGGCCAGGTCGGCCTCGTCCAGCAGCGGCCGCCGCACCATGTTCACCAGCACCGCGCCGACGTTGAGCCCCAGCCCGCCGACCTCGGCGATCCCGTCCCGGGTCTCCTGGACGGGCATCTCCTCCAGCAGGGACACGAAGTGCACCCGGGTCTGCCCCGAGCGGATGACCTCCATGACCCGGTCGGCGTGGTTGCGGATCGGCCCCACGCGGGCCAGCCCCGCCACCTCGGAGTTCACGTTGAGGAACTGGGCGATCCGTCCGGTGGGCGGTGCGTCCATCACCACCGCGTCGTAGTGGAAGGGGGCCGTCGGCGCGCTCTCGGCGGACCTGCGGCGGCCGCCCCGGCGGCGCCGCACCGCCTCGGTGGCCTTGCCGGTGAGCAGGACGTCGCGCAGCCCGGGGGCGATGGTGGTGGCGAAGTCCACGGCGCCCAGCCGGTTCAGCGCCTGGCCCGCCCGGCGCATCCCGTAGAACATCTCCAGGTACTCCAGCAGCGCCGCCTCGGCGTCGGCCGCCAGCACGCTCACGCTGCCGCCGCCGGGCGCGGCCATCATCTCCCGCTCCTCGTAGGGCAGCGGCGGGCTGCCGAGGAGGGTGGCGACGCCCTGGCGGCCCTCCACCTCGACCAGGAGCACCCTCGCGCCGCCGGAGGCCAGCGCCAGCGCCAGCGCGGCGGCGGCCGTGGTCTTGCCGGTCCCGCCCTTGCCGGTGACGATGTGCAGTCGTGCTCCCGCGCAGGCCTCCCCCGGAGGCTTCGGTCCGTGCTCGCTCTCGCTCACTCCAGGCAGTCTATGCGGGCGTTCCAAGCGGGGCCGGGAGCGGTGCCGCGGTGGGCACGCGGGGGCACGCGGATGAGTAAGGTGGCGGCGTTGACGTGCGGCGCCCCGCTGTGGGGCGGTCCGCCGGTGAGAGAGCAAGGGTGAGGGACGCATGAGCAAGTGGGAGTACCAGACGGTGGCGCTGCTGTCGCACGCCACCAAGCAGATCCTGGACAACTGGGGCGCCGACGGCTGGGAGCTCGTCTCCGTCGTGCCCGCTCCGCTGCCGGAGGGCACCGACCCCCGCAACCAGCAGTACGTCGCGTACATGAAGCGGGAGCTGTGATGGCCACCCCCGAGGAGCGGATCGCCGAGCTGGGCCTGACCCTGCCCGAGGTGGCCGCGCCGGTCGCGTCGTACACGCCCGCGGTGCGCAGCGGCGACCACGTCTACGTGTCCGGCCAGCTGCCGTTCGTGGACGGGAAGCTCCCCGCCACGGGCAAGGTCGGCGCCGAGGTCACCCCGGAGACGGCCAAGGAGCTGGCCGCGCGGTGCGCGCTGAACGCGGTGGCCGCGGTGCGCGCCGAGATCGGCGAGCTGTCCGGCGTGGTCCGCGTGGTCAAGGTGGGCGGCTTCGTGGCCAGCACCCCCGACTTCACGGGACAGCCCGGTGTGGTGAACGGGGCCAGCGACCTGCTGGCCGAGGTCTTCGGCGAGGCCGGTGTGCACGCGCGCGCCGCCGTGGGCGTGGCCGCCCTGCCGTTGGACGCACCGGTCGAGGTTGAGATGATCGTCGAGGTCCGCTGAGCGGGTCGCCCTCTTCCGGGGCGGCGGCCCCCGTCTCGCGGCGCTCTGTCCCCGAGGAGGAGGGTACGCCGATGCGCGACGTCCCGGCAGGCGACGGCACCGGGCGAGGGGACGCGGCGCCGGACGGCTCCGCGCCCGGCGGCGCCGTCGCTCCCCGCCCGGCCGCCACGGTCATGCTCCTGCGCCCCCGCGGCGGCGTCCGGGACGGGGGCGCGGACGGCCCCGTGGAGGTCCTGCTCATGCGCAGGGTCCGCTCCATGGGGTTCGCCCCGGGCGCCTACGTCTTCCCCGGCGGCGGGGTGGACGCGCGCGACGCCGACGGCGACCTTCCCTGGACCGGCCCCGGCCCCGAGGAGTGGGCGCGCACGCTGGGCACCGACGTGCGCACGGCCCGGGCGCTGGTGTGCGCCGCGGTCCGCGAGACCTTCGAGGAGACCGGCGTCCTGCTGGCCGGCGAACCCGGGCGCGCGGGCGAGGACGCCGTCACGCTCGACACCGCCTCCGAGGATTGGGAGCGGGACCGGCTGGGGCTGATCGACCGCTCCCGCTCCTTCACCGAGGTCCTGACCCGGCGCGGCCTCGTGCTCCGCTCGGAGTGGCTGCGCGCGTGGTCGCGCTGGATCACCCCGAGGGCCGAGCCGCGCCGCTACGACACCTGGTTCTTCACGGCCGAGCTCCCCCCGGGGCAGGCCTCGCGCGACGTCGGCGGCGAGGCCGACCTCACCCGGTGGACCGACCCCGCCGCCGTCCACGGCGAGTGGGAGGCGGGCCGGATGCCGATGCTGCCGCCCACGGTCGTGAACTGCGCCGAACTCGCGGACTGCCGGACCCTCCGGGGAGTACGGGAGGCCCGACGGGATATCGTCCCCATTGAGCCGGTTGTCCGGGAGGTCGGCGGCCAGTTGCGCGTCGTGGCGCCGAACGGGGTGGACTACCCCCTCCCGAGGCCCGACGCGACCCCCTGAGGGGCCGCCGGGCGGCGGGGCCGCGCGTGCCGGACTCACCGGCCGCTCCCCGGTCCGGTTCGGCGAGCGAAGCGAGGTGCGATGAGGATCGACGGTTCCGGGACACTGCGCGCCAGCTGCGTGCTGTGCCCCAATCCCGGCCCGATGACGCTGGAGGGCACCAACACCTGGATCCTGCGGGAGCCGGGCGCGCGCGGGGTCGTGGTGGTCGACCCCGGCCCCCACGACGAACGCCACCTTGAGCGCGTGGCGCGGACCGTGCAGGAGCAGGGCGCCCAGGTGCTGATGGCCGTGGTGACCCACCGCCACCCCGACCACGGGGAGGGCGCCCGGTACTTCTCGGAGCTGACCGGAGCCCCCGTGCACGCGGTCGACCCGGGGACCAGGGTCGGCGGACGCGGCCTGTCCGACGGAGAGGTCCTGGAGGCCGACGGCCTGCGGGTGCGGGTGATCGCCACCCCCGGTCACACCGAGGACTCCGTCTGCCTCATGGTGGAGGCCGACAACACCATCCTGACCGGCGACACGGTCCTGGGCCACGGCACCACGGTGATCGACGGCGACGACGGGCTGGGCCCCTACATGGAGTCGCTGTACCGGCTGCGCTCCCTGGTGCGCGAGCACGACGTGCGCACCCTGCTGCCCGGCCACGGCCCGATCATCACGGCCCCGTCGGCGGTGCTGGACTCCTACGTCGACCACCGCGAGTCGCGCCTCGGACAGGTCTTGGACGCGGTGCGCGCGGGGGCGACCGGGGTCGAGCAGATCGTCGACCGCGTCTACCCCGACGTCACCGAGCAGATCCGGTTCGCGGCCGCCTCGTCGGTGCGCGCCCAGCTGCGCTACCTCTCGGCGCGCGGCGAACTGCCCGAGGGCGTCGAGGCCTAGACGGCGAGCGCTCCCCCGAGCCTGGGGCCGGGGCGCTACGGCCCCCGTACTCCGGGGCGCCGGGCGCGGACGGATCCGGACACGGCTGTGGCCGCCCACCCCGCGGGGGAGCGGCCACACAGCGTTCAGGCCCGGGGAACCCCGGCACGGGGCGCGAACGTCGGCGCCCCCGGGAGTTCCCGCCCGAGGAACAAGACCTAGCGGGCGCGGCGGCGCATCCGCTCGACGTCGAGCAGGACGACGGCCTTGGCCTCGATCCGCAGCCAGCCGCGCAGGGCGAACTCGGCGAGGGCCTTGTTGACCGTCTCACGGGAGGCGCCGACCAGCTGGGCGAGCTCCTCCTGGGTGAGGTCGTGGTGGACGTGCAGTCCGTCCTCGCCCTCCTTGCCGAACTTGTCGGCCAGCTCCAGCAGCGCCTTGGCGACGCGGCCGGGCACGTCGGTGAAGACGAGGTCGGCCATCACGTCGTTGGTCCGGCGCAGGCGGGCGGCCAGCGCCTTGAGCAGCTGGAGCGACACCTGCGGGCGGCTGGACAGGAACGGGCGCAGGTCGTCGTGGCCCAGCCCCGCGAGCACCGAGTCGGTGACCGCGACGGCGCTCGCGGTGCGCGGGCGCGGGTCGAACAGCGACAGCTCGCCGAACATCTCGCTGGGGCCGAGCACCCCGAGCAGGTTCTCGCGGCCGTCCACGGCCGTGCGGGTCAGCTTCACCTTCCCGCTGAGGATGACGTACAGGCGGTCGCCCTCGTCACCCTCGCTGAACAGGGTCTGGCCGCGGCCGAGACGCACCTCGTTCACCGAGGAGCGGAGTGCGGCCGTGTCCTCCTCGTCCAGCGCCTCGAACAGAGGGGCCTTCCGCAGCACCTCGTTGATCTCGTCCACCACACGTCCTCCTAAAACCTGACCGCCAACAGTGTGACGTATATCGCACCCGGGTGTGAAACCAGGTCGTGATCCCGGCTTGTCCGCCGAGAGACAACTGCCCACAACAGCCGACGTCAGCCCCTGCGATCCTAGCCGTCATCAGTTCTGTACCAGGGCTGTCCGCGCCGCGCCACCGGACATTGGTTACATAGCTCCGTTCGTCGGCGGCGGCGCGGCCCCGCTTCCGGCCGCCGCGCGGACACGGAGACCGGGCCGGGGACCGCCCCGTTACCGGGACGCCTACCCTGTGATGATGCCCCGTGACACACCAGACGCGACCGAGCCGACGACCACGCCCACCGGTGAGAGCCGGCTCGCGCTGGTCCGCCGCGCCCGCAGGATGTACCGGGAGCTCATCGAGCTGTACCCGGACGCCCACTGCGAACTGAACTTCACGACCCCCCTGGAACTGCTGGTCGCGACGATCCTGTCCGCCCAGTGCACGGACAAGCGGGTCAACCAGGTCACCCCCGCCCTTTTCGCCCGTTACCCCGACGCGGAGGGCTACGCCTCGGCGCGGCGGGAGGAGTTGGAGGAGATGATCCGCTCGACCGGCTTCTTCCGGGCCAAGGCCAACAGCCTCATAGGACTCGGGCAGGAACTGTGTGAACGGCACGGTGGAGAGGTTCCGAGGAAACTCTCCGACCTGGTCAAACTACCCGGTGTAGGGCGAAAGACCGCAAACGTACTGCTCGGTAACGCCTTCGATGTGCCCGGTATCACCGTTGACACCCATTTCGGGCGGCTCGTCCGTCGTTTCGGGTGGACCGACGAGGAGGACCCGGTCAAGGTCGAGCACGAGATCGGCGCGCTCTTCCCGCGCCGGGACTGGACGATGCTCTCCCACCGCGTCATCTGGCACGGCCGCCGCGTCTGCCACTCCCGCAAGCCCGCGTGCGGGGCCTGCGGCCTGGCCCGCCTGTGCCCCTCCTTCGGCGAGGGGCCCACGGACACCGCCACCGCGACCAAGCTGCTGCGGATGCGCTCCTTCTCCTGAGCCCCCCGAGGCCGCCGGGGTGCGCGGGGCGCCGACCCGGTGCCGGGCGACCCCTCCGGGCGCCCGGTCGCGCGCCGGACGCCCGGGGCGGCCGGGCGGGCATCGGGAGCAGGCGCCGGGGGTTTGTACCCTGAGCACGTGAGTGTGCGCACATCGGCCCCGTCGCGGGCATCCCGGTCCGCGGCGCCCCGCATGACGGCGGTACCCCCGCCCGCCGGCGCCGGGGGAGGTCCGACGACGTGATGACTCCCCGGAAACGACGCGCTCCCTCGCGCGGCGCTCCTCCGGGCCCGGTCCCCGCGGCCCCGCGAGGAGCCCGGCGCACGGCCCCTCCGACCCACCGACGGCGCGACGACTCCCGGAACAGGTTCCCCGCATGAACTCGATCCCGCTCTGGCTGGCCGCGCTCGCGGACGCCGCCGAGACGATGACCGTGCCGCCGCCCATGCGGCCGCCCGCCGAGGGAGGGCGCGAGTCCGCCGTCCTCATCCTCTTCGGAGAGGGCCCCAGGGGCCCCGACCTCCTCCTCATCCAGCGCAGCGAGGGCCTGCGCCGCCACGCCGGACAGCCCGCCTTCCCCGGCGGCCGGATCGAGCCCTCCGACGCCTCCCCGGAGGCCGCGGCGCTGCGCGAGGCCGCCGAGGAGACCGGGCTCCTCCCCGAGGGGGTCGACGTCGTCGGCCGCCTCCCCGAGCTGTACCTGAGCTTCAGCGACTTCCGGGTGGCGCCCGTCCTGGGCTGGTGGCGCGAGCCCAGCGAGGTGCGGCCGACCGACCTGGGCGAGGTCGCCGCGGTCTCCCGCGTACCCGTCGCCGACCTCGCCGATCCGGCCAACCGGGTCAAGGTGCGCTACGGGGCCGGGCCGCGCTGGGGGCCCGGCTTCCGGGTGGAGGGAATGCTCGTGTGGGGCTTCACCGGCGCGGTGATCGACAGCCTGCTCGCCCTGGGCGGTTGGGAACTTCCCTGGCGCGACGAGGGTCTCACCGATGTGTTCGAAGCAACCCCGCAGGGCCTGCGGCCGGTCGGTTAGCGCTCACTCTTGGAGGGCAATGTGCTCGACGTGATCCTGCTCGTCCTGCTGCTGCTGTTCGCGGTGACGGGGTACCGACAGGGTTTCATCGTCGGTGTCTTCAGCTTCGCGGGCTTCGTCGGCGGGGGCGTCCTCGCCGCCCTGACGGCCCCGCAGCCCATCCAGGCGTGGGTGGAGGACCCCGGCAGGCAGGCGCTGCTGGCGATCGCCGTGGTGTTCCTGTCCGCGGCGCTCGGCCAGTTCCTGCTCTCCTACCTGGGCACCTTCGTCCGCAACAAGGTGACGTGGGACTCGGCGCGGGTCCTGGACGCCATCGGCGGCGCCCTGATCAGCGGCCTGTCGGTGCTGCTCGTGGCCTGGTTCATCGGCAGCACGGTCGCCAACTCGGCGCTGCCCTTCGTCGCGGGACAGGTCAGGGACTCGCGCATCCTCCACTCGGTGGACACGCTGATGCCCGAGGCCGCCCACAGCGGGTTCTCCACGTTCCGCCGGATCGTGGACCAGAGCGCCTTCCCGCAGGTGTTCAGCGGCCTGGGCACCGGTGAGCTCGCCGAGGTGGCGCCGCCGGACCCGGACGTGCTCACCACACCGGAGCTGATCGAGTCGAGCCGCAGCGTGGTGAAGGTGCTGGGCACCGCGCCCTCCTGCCAGCGCCGCGTGGAGGGCACCGGCTTCGCCTACGCGGAGGACCGGATCATGACCAACGCGCACGTGGTCGCCGGGGTCACCGACGACCTGCGGGTGGTCACCCGGGAGGGCTACCAGCTCGACGCCACGCTGGTGCTCTTCGACGCCCAGCAGGACTTGGCGGTGCTGCACGTGCCGGGCCTGGACCTGGAGCCGCTGGAGTTCGACCACGAGGCCCCGCAGGGCGGTGACGCGGTCGTGGCGGGCTTCCCGCGCAACAGCGGCTTCACGGCCGTCCCGGCGCGCGTCCGCGCCCGCCAGACGGCGCAGGGGCCGGACTTCTACCACTCCCAGCAGGTGAGCCGGGAGATCTACCAGGTGCGCGCCGTGGTGCGCCCGGGCAACTCCGGCGGCCCGCTGCTGTCGCCGGACGGCACCGTGTACGGGGTGGTCTTCGCCGCCGCCACGAACGAGCCCGAGACGGGCTACGTGCTCACCGCCGACGAGGTCGCGGAGAACGCCCGGAGCGGCCTGGAGAACAACGAGCAGGTCTCCTCCCAGGCCTGCGACTGACCGCGCGGCTCCGCCGTCCACAGGCCGGGTCCGGGGCTTCCGGGGGCGTGCGGGAGGCGGTTGACTGGATGTACAGGGGGCCCGGAGGCACGGTCGGCACCGTGCTGCCCGCCTTCGCTCCGGGCCCCGCGCCCCACGGCCGCTCCAGGCCCCACGGCCGCCCAGGGGCCCGCGGGCGCGTCGGCGCAGGCCTCGCGGTCACCAAGGACCCACCGTGCGTCGGTCGGCCCCGTGACGCACCGAGGGCGCCTCCCCGCGGGGAGGCGCCCTCGTGAGCGTTCGGGTACCGGCCCGGCCGACCCTAGTTGGAACTCGGGTCGGGCGAGTGCTCCGTGGCCAGCGGCCAGCTCATCCGCACCACGGTCCCCCGGTCGCTGGGGTCGATCTTCACCTCGTCGGCCAGGCCCGTGATGACCGCCAGGCCCAGCCCCGGGGAGAACCCGGAGATCCCGCCGGGAGGCGTGTCCTCACCGTCCAGGAAGAGCCCGTCGAGCAGGGACGGGTTGGCGGGCTCCTCCGTGTCCTTGGCGGGGGCACGGTCGGAGACGACGACCTCGAAACGTTGCGTCGCGCTCCCGTTGGCGCGCAGGATGCTGCTCGTGGCGTCGGTGCGGGACTCCGACGCCGGATCAGGCCCGCTGCCGTCGATCAGCTGGAGCAGGATCGGCTGTGTGGGGCAGTGCAGCTTGTGCGCCGCCACCGCCCGGGAACACGCCTCACCGACCGCCAGCCTGATCTCGTCGATCGCTGAGGCGGCGATACCCGCCCGCCGCGCCACGGTGGCGGCCATGAGCCGCGCCGTGCGCACGTGAGCGGGGAGCGCGCTGATCGTGAGCGTGATGGTTGCCATCGCTCGCTCGGGGCTACTTCGCGGAACGCTTGTCGATGGCTTCCTGCACCGAGTCGTGGATACCGAAGACCTTGGTCAGACCGGTGATCCGGAAGATCTTCAGGATGCGCTCCTGGGTGCAGACCAGGTCGAGGGTCCCGTCGTGGGCCCGGACGCGCTTGAGCCCGCCCACGAGCACACCGAGGCCCGTCGAGTCCAGGAACTCCACCTTCTCCATGTTGACCACGAGGTGGAAGTTGCCCTTGTTGACCAGGTCGATCAGCAGCTCGCGGAGCCGGGGCGCGGTATAGACATCGATCTCACCCTCAACGACGACGATCTCGGTGTCGCCCTCGGTGTAATGATCAAGCTTCAAGTCCACTAGTCCTCCAGCGCCGAACCGCGAAAAACGCGAATGATCTCTGCCGGGCGTTACCCCACCAGCACGCATTCAACCACGCGTGTCGAGTGCGTCTTCCTGTGATGCACAGAAAAACCGTGACACCGCGCCACTGTTCCCCCGGATGTCACACTGAAACCAATGTCCCAGTGCTCCACCCTTGGGTAGGAGGCGCCTGCGGGCCTCGAACGCGTACCAGTGAGGAGGGGTCTCGGATGAGCCGACCGGAGCCCGTGCTTCCCGGTGTGTGGCGTGACGATACCCGGTACCCACAGGTGACCCACATCGAGCACGTGGCCCGCAACGACGGGGTGAGCGGGGACTGGCCGGTGTGGACCGCGCCCCACCTGGTCGAACGGCTCGCCGACAGGGGGATCACGGGACCGTGGTCCCACCAGGCCGAAGCCGCCGACCTCGCACGTTCGGGCCGTGATGTGATCATAGCCACGGGCACCGCCTCGGGAAAGTCACTGGCCTTCCTCCTACCCGCTGTGGACGCGGTTGACGCGGGCGGAACCGTGCTCTACCTCTCCCCGACCAAGGCGCTCGCCCAGGATCAGCTGCGGTGGATAACGGACCTCTCCCTGCCGGGGATGCGGACAGCCGTCTATGACGGCGACACCTCGTCGGAGGAGCGCTCCTGGGTGCGCGAGCACGGCAACTACGTGCTCACCAACCCGGACATGCTGCACCACGGCATCCTGCCCCGGCACGGGGCGTGGGCGCGCTTCCTACGTCGGCTGCGCTACGTGGTGATCGACGAGGCGCACCGATACCGGGGGGTTTTCGGTTCGCACGTCGCGCAGATCCTGCGTCGGCTGCGCCGCGTGTGCGCCCGCTACCGGTCGCGTCCGGTGTTCGTGCTCGCCTCGGCCACCTCCGGCAGCCCCGCCGAGAGCGCCACCCGGCTGACCGGTGTGCCCGTCACGGCGGTCAGCCGGGACGGTTCCCCGCGTCCGGGGATGTCCGTGGCGCTGGTGGAGCCGGAGCTGACCGACCTGACCGGCGAGCACGGGGCGCCGATCCGCAGGACGGCGCCCTCGCAGGCCGCCGAGATGCTCGCCGACCTGGTACGCGACGGTGTGCGCACCCTGGTGTTCGTCCGCTCCCGGCAGGGCGCGGAGGTGGTCGCGCTGACCACCCAGCGCCTGCTGTCCGAGCGCGGCGACCACGCCCTGGCCGGGAGGGTGGCCGCCTACAGGGGCGGATACCTGGCCTCGGAGCGCCGTGAGCTGGAGGAGGCCCTGCGCTCGGGGGAGATCCTCGGCCTGGCCAGCACCAACGCCCTGGAACTGGGGGTGGACATCAGCGGCCTGGACGCGGTGCTCATCGCCGGGTGGCCGGGGACCCTCGCGTCGCTGTGGCAGCAGGCGGGCCGCGCCGGGCGGCGCGGGGAGGACGCGCTCGCGGTGTTCATCGCCCGCGACGACCCTTTGGACACCTACCTGGCGCACCACCCTGAGGCCATTTTCGGCCGGTCCGTAGAAGCGACCGTCCTCGATCCGGAAAACCCGCACATCCTGGGGCCGCACCTGTGCGCGGCCGCCCAGGAACTGCCGATCACCAAGGACGACTTCGACCTCTTCGGGGCGACGACCGAGGAGCGGCTCGCCGAACTCGTCGAGCGCCGCCTGCTGCGGAGGCGTCCACGGGGCTGGTTCTGGACGAGCAATGAACGTGCCAGTGACCTGGCCGATATCCGCGGGTCGGGCGGGCCGCCCGTGCAGATCGTCGACACCGGCAGCGGCCAGCTGCTCGGCGAGGTGGACGAGCCCGCCGCCCACGGCACCGTCCACCCCGGCGCGGTCTACCTGCACCAGGGGGACACGTACCTGGTCGACGACCTCGACCTCGACGAGGGAGTCGCCCTGGTCCACCCTGCGGAGCCGCCCTACAGCACGTGGGCGCGCGACACCACCGACATCACGGTCCGTTCGGTGCTGCGCCAGGAGGAGTGGCCGGGCGGGGCCACCGTGTACTTCGGTGAGGTGCAGGTGGTGCGCCAGGTGGTCGGGTTCCTGCGCAGGGACGTGCGCACCGGTTCGGTCCTGGGGGAGCAGTCGCTGGACCTGCCCGAGCGCACCCTCGACACCCGCGCGGTGTGGTGGACGCTGCCCGCCGAGGGAGAGGAGCGGCTGCGCCGGGAGGACGTGGGGCTGCTGGGCGCCGCCCACGCCGCCGAGCACGCCGCGATCGGACTGCTGCCGCTGCTGGCGACCTGCGACCGCTGGGACATCGGCGGGGTGTCCACCTCGATGCACGCTGACACCGGTCGGCTGACGGTGTTCGTCTACGACGGGTACGAGGGCGGCGCGGGCTTCGCCGAACGGGGGTACGCGGCGGCGCGCGAGTGGCTGTCCGCGACCCGCGCGGCCATCGCCGACTGCGAGTGCGACCAGGGCTGCCCGTCGTGCATCCAGTCGCCCAAGTGCGGTAACGGCAACGAGCCGTTGAGCAAGGCCGGTGCGCTGCGCCTGCTCGACGAGGTGCTCGCGGGCGGCGGGGGCTGAGGGAGAGATCCGGTGCCGTCCACAGCCTGTGGACGGAACGCGGAGGCGCGGAGGAAGTTATCCACAGGCTGGGGAGGGGACTTTCGCGTCGGCTCCGGCCCGCCGAACCTGGAGGAAGAGGGCCGGACCAGTCGGCCCCCGCCAGGAAGGCCGCCATGTCCGCTCCCGTACCAGCTCCTGCTCCCACGCTCGCTGCCGCGCGCACGTCCGCTCCCGTACCCTCGCCCGCCACAGCGCCGCCCCCGTCGGACGCCGGGATGACGACCTCCGAATACGCCTTCTGCACCATCGCGGCGGTCGCCTTCGCCGGGGTCCTCTACGCCGTGCTCACCAGCGGTGCGGTCGAGGACGTCCTCACCGATCTCGTGGTCAATGCGCTCGGCTCGGGTTTTTGACCGGGGCTCGGCCACCGCGGAGGCGGCGATGGTGCTGCCCTCCCTGCTGCTCGTCCTGGCCGTGGCCCTCGGTGCGGTCCAGGCCGCGTCGGCCCAGCTCTCCTGTGCCGACGCGGCGCGCGTGGGCGCCCGGGCGCTGGCCCGCGGCGAACCCCACGACCGGGCCCGCTCCCTGGCGTTGACCGCGGCTCCCGACGGGGCGGACGTGCACCTGTCCGAGGGCGGGGGCATGGCCCGCGTCACCGTACGGGCCCGGCTCCTGTTCGGCCCGGGGATCTCCCTGCCGGTGGATGGCAGCGCCGCCGTCCCCCTCGAACCCGGGAGCTGATCCCGGTGCGCTCCGACTCCGGTTCCGCCACCGTCTGGTGGGTCGCCCTGGGGGCGCTGCTCTGGTTCGTCACCCTCGCCGTCCTCACGACCTCCGCGGCGCGGCTCGACCGCGACCGCGCCACCACCGCGGCCGATCTGGCCGCGCTCGCCGCCGCCGCCGAGGCCGTCCACGGAACAGAACGGGCCTGCGCGCGGGCCCGCGACACCGCCGAGGCCAACCGCGCCTCCCTCGAATCCTGCGTTCTCACCGGCTCCACCGTCGAGGTGGTGGTCGCGCTCCCCTCGTCTTTCATCGAACGGCCCGTCCGGGCTCGCTCCCTGGCCGGACCGGCCGCCGTCTCCTCCGAGGAAGTGGAATGAGTCCTGCCCCCGTCTCCGTGCTGATGTGCGCTCTCCTGCTGGGTGCCCCCGCCCAGCCCGGGGGCGCACCGCCCTGCCCCGCCTCGCCCGTGCCGCAGAGCACAGATCCCGTCGCTGCCGACCGCTCCGGTGTTTCCATCGCTCCCGAGAACTCCGCGCACGCCCATGGTTCCGCCGGTCTCGTCCACGCCGTCGGACCCCGAGAAAGCGCGGGCACCACCGGTGCGGAGGATCCGGTCCACTCCATCGGGCCCACCGATGCCGCGCGCTCCGGCGACGCCCTTAGCTCCGACGCACCCGTCGGCTCCGGAACCCCCGCGGACTCCGGCCGAACGGCTCCTCCCGCCGACCCTGAGCGGTGCGCCGAACCGTCGCCGGCCCCCGCCTCCCCGGAACCCTCCCGCCCCGCGCGGGAGAGTCCACGCGACGCGACGGACGCGCCCTCGCCCGTCAGCGAAACGGTGGTGTACCGCACGGCCGCGGCGCCGACCACGACCGGTACGGCGTTGCGGATCGTCGGCAACGTCTCGACCGGAATCCTGGCGGTGCTGTGCGTCGTGGTGTTGGTGCTGCGCCTGTCCGTCGGCTGGCCCCGCTTCCCCGTCCCCTATGAGGGCCAGCGGCGGCGCGGCTCCGGGGACGGGCAACCCTGACCGCCACCGCGCCACCGTGACACCGTGCACACGACCTGGCCCGGGGCCTCAACCGCCCAGGGTCCGGGAGAGCAGCTCGGCGGCCATCGGCACGATGCCGATCAGCACGAACGCGGGCAGGAAGCACAGACCCAGGGGCGCCACCACCAGCACACCCAGCCGCTCCACCCGGGCTGTCCCCCGGGCCCGCAGGGTCCGGCGCAGGTCGACCGCGTGCCGGTCCAGGAGGTCGGCCACCGGTGCCCCGGTGTCGGCTGCCCGGGCCAGGTCGCGCCCCACCGGGACGAGGGGCTCGGGCAGCACCGGGCGCCGCCACGCCTCGGCGGGGGCGGCGCCCAGACGCAGCTGCTCGGCCACCGCTGCCAGTTCCTCCCCCAGCCCTCCCCGCGTCGCCCGGGACACCGCAGTGAGGCAGGCGGGCACCGTCGCCCCGGCGCGGATCCCCGAGGCGAGCAGACCGATCACCACGGGCAGGTCGGCGGTCACCGGCAGCCGTCGCGAACGGGAGCCGGCGCTCCCACGGGCGCGTACCCACAGGGCGGCGCACACCCCGGCCACGACGACGCCCCCGGCCGCGCCGAACAGGGCCACCGCGACGGTCAGCGCGAACGCCCCCGCCAGCGTCGGCCCCAGCAGCCGGACCGGCAGCCCCGGCCCGGCCGGAGCACGGGAGGGCGGACGCAGTTCGCGCGCCGTTCCCCCGGCCAGCAGTACCCACACACATGCGGCTCCCAGGGCCGCGGCGGCCGTCAGGAACATCCGTCCTCCCTCTTCCTTCTCTCTCGTGCTCCACAGCGGCCGGAGCGATGCCGACCGTGTCCAGCCGTTTCTCTCCCCCGGGCCCGGCTCGACGGCCGGTGCCCCAGGCCCTGGTCCCGAACCCCGGACCAGTCCCCGGACCGAGGCGCCCGAAGGGGCCTCCGGGCAGTTCCTCGACCAAGCCCTCGGGTCTGCCGTCCGGGCGTCCGACCCAGGTCTTCGGACCGGAGCCGTCGGCAGGCGCCCGGACCAGACCTCCGGCCGAGGCACCCGGACGGGCCTCCGGTCAGGTCCCCGTGCCGCGGTCCGCCGCCCGAGTCCCGCCGCCCGAGTCCCCCGGCCCGGATCCGGTCAGGGAAAGGCGGTCGCCGAGCGCACCATGCGCAGCGTCCACCAGGCCCCGAGAACGTCCAGGGCCACCCCGCCCACCAGGCAGGCCAACCCCAGCGGCGTGGTGAACAGGAACACCAGCGGCGATCCGCCCAACCCCGAGGCCATCAGCAGTCCGACGGCGGGCAGGGCGGCCAGCACGATCGCGGTGGTGCGCGGACCGGTGGTGCGCGCGGCGGCCTCCGTGCGCTGCTCCTCCTGCTCGGTGAGGTTCGCGGCCAGCGCGTCCACCACCTCGGCCAGACCCGCTCCGGTGTCCGCGGCCACCTCCCAGCACACCGCCAGGTAGGCCAGGGCCCACAGGTCCGGTTCGCGCTCCGCCTCGCGGCGCAACGACTCCGCGTCGGTCAGGGCGCCCACCAGCGGACCCGCCTCGGCTGCGGAGATCCGCAGGGCCTCCTCCGGCGGTTGCCCGGCGCGCAGTTCGGCGGCCAGCACCCGGCACAGCACCACCACCGCGGCGCGGCGCCGCGGGCCCTCACCGGTACGGGCCGCCAGCGCCCGCCAGTCCACGGACCACGACACCGGGCGCCGGGGCCTGGGGAGGAGGAAAGCCAACCGGCTGCGCCGCGTACCGGGGACCAGGCACAGCAGCACCAGGCCCCCCGAACAGGCCACCACCGCGGTCACCACCGGCGCCACCCCCCGCCCAGGCGGGCGGCCACCTCGCCCACCCCCGCGTGCTCCCGGCGGCTGCCGTCGGGGCCGAAGGACACCGCCGGCACCGCGTCCACCAGCCCGTCCGAACCGCGTCTGAGCACCCGCAGTTCGGCCAGGCGCCGCCCGCCGGAGTCCCGGACCAGGTGCACGACCATGACCCGGGTGGCGGCCAGCTGGCTGTGCACGGCGGCCCGGTCCAGCCCGGCCGCGCACCCCAGCGCCTCCACCCGCGCGGGCACGTCGCCCGCGCCGTTGGCGTGCAGGGTCCCCGAACCACCTTCGTGCCCGGTGTTCAGAGCGCCCAGCAGGGACACGATCTCCGGCCCGCGCGCCTCGCCGACCACCAGCCGGTCCGGGCGCATCCGCAGAGCCTGCCGCACCAGGACCTCCAGCGACACCTCGCCGCTGCCCTCGATGTTGGGCGGTCTGGTCTGGAGCCGGACCACGTGCGGATGCTCGGGCCGCAGCTCGGGGGAGTCCTCGGCCAGGACGATCCGCTCCCCCGGGTCCACCAGGGAGAGCAGGCACGACAGCAGGGTGGTCTTGCCAGTGCCGGTGCCCCCGCTGACCAGGAACGGCACCCGCGAGGCCACCAGGGACCGCAGCAGCTCGGCCCCGCACGGGGTGACCGTTCCCCGTTCGGTCAACCGCTCCAGGGTGAACACCCGCCGGGGCGGCAGCCGCAGCGACACGCACGCCCCGGCGGGCGCCACCGGCGGCAGCACCGCGTGCAGCCGCGCACCGTTGGGAAGCCGGGCGTCCACGTAGGGCACGGCCGCGTCCAACCGTCTCCCCGCCTGCGCCGCCAGCCGCTGGGCCAGTCGGCGCACCGCGTCCGCCGACTCGAAGCGCACCCCGGCGCGGCGCAGGCCCCCGCCGTCGTCTACCCAGACCTCGTCGGGGCCGTTGACGAGGATGTCGGTGACTCCGGATGTCATGAGCTCCTCCAGCGGCCCCGCCCCGGACAGGTCGGCGGCCAGACGGCGGGTCATGGACAGCACCTCGGTGTCGCCCAGCAGACCTCCCTCGGCGCGCAGCGCCGCCGCGACGCTCGACGGGCTCACCGGCACACCGGACGCCACCAGGCGGTTGCGCACGGCCTCCACCAGGGGGCTCACCGGAGCTTCTCCGCGGCGGGCAGGCCCGCCACGACACGGTCGGCGAACCGGGCCAGGGGCGAGCGGGGATGGCGGGCGGGCACGTCCCCCGCGGCGAGCGACCGGGCCAGCCCCGGCTCGGACGGCAGGTCCGCGCCCAGGTCCACCTTCAGGGTCCTGGACACCACGTCCGCGCTCAGTTCGCCCCGGGCACCGCGCACCACCAGACGCACGGCCCGCGTCTCCTCACGCAGCCGGGCGACCGTCCTGGTCGCCGCCACCACCGAGGGCACGTCCGCCGGGACGACCACGAGCACCAGGTCGGACCGGTTCAGGAACACGGTGGTGGCCGGGTCGAAGGAGCGCGGCAGGTCGGCCACCACCAGGTCGGTTCCGTCCCTGGCCGAGGACAGCACCGCGCGCACGGCACCCACCGGAAGGGGGCCGGTCGGCTCCCTTCCGCGCGTCCAGGTCAGCACCGACACCCGTGAGGTCCCCGGCAGTCCGGCGCGCAGGTCGCGCCAGCGCACCCGTCCGCGCCTGCGCAGCAGGTCTCCCCAGCCGGTCCACCGCTCGGGACCGGGGGAGGGGCTCCGGTCGCACCCGAGGTAGACGTCGGAGCCGCATCCGAACGGGTCGGCGTCCAGCAGGGCGGTGGAGCGTCCGGCGCGCTCACCGGCCAGGGCGATGGCCACCGCGAGCAGACTGGCCCCGGCACCGCCCCGGCCGCCGACCACCGACACCGTGGGCGCCGGAGCCCGGCCGGGGGAGGACGCCCTCGCGAGCAGGTCGACCAGCAGTGCCTCGTCCCGGGGCAGCAGGAGCACGCGTGCTTCCCGCGCCCCCCGAGGGGGACCCTCCCCGGCGGCGTCCGGGGCCGGACCCTCCACGGGAACGCCCGGCCGGTCCCCGGCCACGCGCGTGCCCGGGACCGGGTGCTCCGCGGCGAGGCCCGGCCGATACGCCTCCGCGGGAGTGCCCGGCGAGGAGCGCTCCGCGGGAGTGCCCGGCCGGTACGCCGCCTCCGGACCGCCCGGAGGGGAGCCCTCGGCGGGGGCGCCCGGCGGGTACCGCTCCGGAGGAACGCGCGGCCGGGGCACCGCGGCGACCGGTGACGCGTCCCCCGACGGGTTCCCGTCGGCGGCGGCCTCCCGGGGGTCCCGTGTCACGACCACGTGGCGGCCCGGCGGAGGGTCGGCGGACCGCAGGAGCGCGCGCAGGTCGGCGCCGACCACGACGAGCGGGGCGCGCGGCCACAGGCTCAGTGCCCGGTCGAGCGTGTGGGCGACGGCGACCTCGGTGGAGGCGGCGGTGGCCAGCCTGAGGAGGTCGTCGAGGAGGAGGGGGTCGGCGGTCGCGAGCAGGGGCCGGTGCTGGACGTCCATGGGACCTCCCGGGTCGAGGGCTTTCCTCGACCTTCGCCGACCGGGCACGGCGGCGAAAGCCCCGATTCGAAGCTGTGGACAACGTCGGCGGGGCGGGTCCGTGCGGGGAGGCCGGGCGTCGCACAGGCGGGCGATCAGGTTCGTCGGAGAGCCGGACCAGCCGGTGCCGGGTCCGTTCGCGGTCCGGTTCACCTGACGGGCGGGATGCGTATACGGGGGCGGATACGCACCCCTGCCCGACAGGCGGGACGAGCGGACGCGGGGACTCGCCTCCACAGGGGGAGAAGGCCGCCACGCGGGGTCCGGTCCCGGGGGGTAGGACCGGGTCCGCTCTCTGGTGAGGGTCTGCGGAGAGACGTGCTCTCGCGACCACCGGAAGGCACACGGACGTCATTCGGCGAAGAGGGATACCACCGGAACGCGAAATGGGGCGCGTACGGCGGAGGCGTGAAGCGGCCGACCCTCTTGGGAACGACGGGACAGACGTTACCACGCAGAGTTCCGTATCGGTTCTGGAATCAAGGGCAAAAATTCGGGTCAACCGCCTTTTCGGCGTCGGAACATCGGCGTAGAAAGAAAGCAGTCGGTGGCTGAGAACCACCCCGACACGACAACCGGGAACCCACGCGCCACTTGGCCCCGTGAGGCCCGTCTAGATCGGACAGGACGATGTCCTGCCTGGTCAGACTAGGGAAATGTACGCCTGCTAACCCGGCGGAACGTGTCGGAGGCGGCGCCCCGGAAGACAGGACGGGGCGCCGTTCGTCGTGTGTGCGCGCAAGGGCCGTGCGACCCCCGTTCCCTTGCGGAACCGGCAAGCGTGATCGAACCGATACTTTTCCTGAACCTACCGGTCGGTAAATAAACGATTAGTGTTCAACCTTTCGGACACGCACAGTTGTCGGCCGTCAAAAGTTGTTGCCCTTTCCCGGCTTCTCCGTGCGCCCCGCGTACCGCCGAGGCGTCCGGCCCGCCCGCGTGCCCCGCACACCCGCCCGCTCCCGGGCGTCCGGCCCGGGAGCGGGGAAACGGGGGCCGGAGTCCCGCGCTCAGCCGCGCTTGAGGGCCTCACAAGTGGCCAGTGAGTCCTGCGCCCCCGCGCGGACCGCGCGGCAGCAGTACGCCACCCACCCGGCGACGCCCTCCGGAGTGCCGCCCATGTACCCGCGCAGCGCCGGCCCGTACTCGTCCCGCAGCGTCCGGTGCCCGAGCTCCGAGGGCACCAGCGACTTGGGGTCCAGGCCCCGCTCCACCAGCGTCAACCGCTCGGCCGCGCGCGCCACCAGGCCGTCGCCCCACCCGAACGGCCGGACCGCCATCAGCTCCCCGTGCACCAGGGCCGACATCACCAGCGCGGGGACCGACGTGCGCACGCCCAGCAGCGAGTACAGCCCCTCCAGCCGGGCCATCGCCGTCTCCGGAGCCGGGGCCGGCCCCAGCCCCAGGGGGTCCTCGACGCGTTCCCCGGCCGTGCGGGGGCGCCCCAGCGCGTCCGCGGACACCGCGTCCGCCGCGGCCAGCGTGTGCAGCCGGGCCAAGGCCTGGCGCGGCGCCCTCGGCCAGGTGTCCACCAGGCTCCCCAGCTCTCCGGACACCCGAAGCGCGCCCTTGACGCGCGTGTCGTACACGTGCCCCTCGCGGATCTCCTCCATCGAGACCTCGGCGCCCTCCAGCGCCGCCGATGCGACCGCGCCGCGCAGCGCGGACTCCATGGACACGTCGCTGCTGCGGCGGCGCAGCACGCGGTGCCCCAACAGGCGGTCGACCAGGGTCCGTGTCTCGGCGACCGCGTCGGCCACACCGGGCAGTTCGGCGATCCGGGCCAGCGGGTCGGACGCGGGGGAAGAAGTCGGTTCGCTCACGGAGAACAACACTACGCGCCGGTAACACGGGAGGCCCACACCGGCGGGCCGGGTCGGCGGCCGCGCCGGCGGCAACGCGCGAACCTGCCCCTGCGACCGCTCGTCGCGGCGGGGCGACCGTTCGCCGCCCGTTCGTCGCGCGCCCGGCCTTCCCCGCCGCTGGACGCCACCCCGGCTGTTCACGGGGTGTCGCACCACATGATTAATTGGGTGTGAACCAGCCTACGTAAGGAGAATCACAGTGGCCGACAGCACTCCCGCGAGCCAGGAGACACTGTCCAACCTTCTCCACGAGACGCGCAGCTTCCCTCCCCCGGAGGCGCTCGCCGCCGACGCCAACGTCAAGGCCGACGCCTACGCCAGGGCCGAAGAGGACCGTCTCGGCTTCTGGGAGGAGCAGGCCCGCAGGCTCCAGTGGGAACAGCCCTGGGACACCGCCCTGGAGTGGAACCCGCCCTTCGCCAAGTGGTTCGTCGGGGGGAAGATCAACGCCTCCGTCAACTGCGTGGACCGCCACGTGGCCAACGGCCTCGGCGACCGGGTCGCCTACCACTGGGAGGGCGAGCCCGGCGACACCCGCACCATCACCTACGCCGAGCTCAAGGACCTGGTCTCCCAGGCGGCCAACGCCATGACCGGACTCGGCGTGCGCAAGGGCGACCGCGTCGCCATCTACATGCCGATGATCCCCGAGACCGTCGTGGCCATGCTCGCCTGCGCCCGGCTCGGCGCCGTCCACATGGTCGTGTTCGGCGGCTTCTCCGTGGACGCCCTGGGCCAGCGCCTCGACGACAGCCAGGCCAAGCTCGTGGTCACCGCCGACGGCGGCTACCGCCGCGGCAAGGCCAGCGCCCTCAAGCCCGCCGTGGACGCCGCCGTCGCCGACCGCCCAGCGGTCGAGAACGTCCTCGTCGTCCGCCGCACCGGCCAGGACGTCGAGTGGACCGACCGCGACGTGTGGTGGCACGACGCCGTGGAGTCCCAGAGCACCGAGCACACGCCCGAGGCGCACGACGCCGAGGACCCGCTGTACATCATGTACACCAGCGGCACCACGGCCAAGCCCAAGGGCATCCTGCACACCACCGGCGGGTACCTCACCCAGGTCGCCTACACCCACTGGGCGGTCTTCGACCTCAAGCCCGAGACCGACGTCTACTGGTGCGCCGCCGACATCGGCTGGGTCACCGGCCACTCCTACATCGTCTACGGCCCGCTCGCCAACGCGGCCACCACCGTCCTGTACGAGGGCACCCCGGACACCCCGCACAAGGGCCGCTTCTGGGAGATCATCGAGAAGTACAAGGTCACCATCGCCTACATGGCCCCCACGGCGATCCGCACCTTCATGAAGTGGGGGGACGACATCCCCGCCAAGTTCGACCTGTCCAGCCTGCGCGTCATCGGCTCGGTGGGCGAGCCCATCAACCCCGAGGCCTACGTCTGGTACCGCAAGAACATCGGCGGCGACCGCACCCCGGTCGTGGACACCTGGTGGCAGACCGAGACCGGTGCCGTCATGGTCAGCCCCCTGCCGGGCGTGACCTCCGGCAAGCCCGGCGCGGCCATGGGGGCCATCCCCGGCATCGTCGCCGACGTCGTGGACGAGCAGGGCGAGTCCGTCCCCGACGGTGAGGGCGGCTTCATCGTCATCCGCGAGCCGTGGCCGTCCATGCTCCGCGGGATCTGGGGCGACCCCCAGCGCTACAAGGACACCTACTGGTCGCGCTTCGAGGGCCTGTACTTCCCCGGTGACGGCGCCAAGAAGGACGCGGACGGCGACCTGTGGCTGCTGGGCCGCGTGGACGACGTCATGCTCGTCTCCGGCCACAACATCTCCACCACCGAGGTCGAGTCGGCGCTGGTCTCCCACCCGCGCGTGGCGGAGGCCGCGGTCGTCGGAGCCACCGACAAGGTCACCGGCCAGGCCATCGTCGGCTTCGTGATCCTGCGCGGCGGCGAGGAGGAGGTCCCCGAGGACCTGGTCCAGGAGCTGCGCAACCACGTCGGCACCTCGCTCGGCCCGATCGCCAAGCCCGCCCGCCTCCTGGCGGTGCCCGAGCTGCCCAAGACCCGCTCGGGCAAGATCATGCGGCGCCTGCTGCGCGACATCGCCGAGAACCGGGCCGTCGGCGACACCTCCACGCTCACCGACTCCTCGATCATGGAGGTCATCGCCAAGCAACTGCCCTCCGCCAAGCGGGAGGACTGAGCCGAGGGCCCCGCGCGGGCCCCTCGTCCAGCGGTGAACGGCGCCCCGGACCGGGGCGCCGTTCGCTGTCCCCCCCTTCTCCCCCGCGCCCTCCGGTCCGCGGACCCGTGGCCGCCGCGCCCGCCGCCCGTGCGACCGAAGGCGGCGGCGCCGTTGTGCGTGCCGTGAGAGACGTCCGAGACGGGGTATGTGCGAGGATGCGGAGGATCATCCGTGCGTTCGGACCGAGAGAAGGGAACCTCCACGATGGCGGAGAAGCCGGGTACCGGTGAACCTGGCGCCACCAGGGACACCGACCGTTCGATCAGCGAACTGGTCTCAGACGCCACGGGCAACATCTCCCGTCTGGTCAGCCTGGAGATCAAGCTGGCCAAGCTGGAGGCCAAGGCCGACGCGGCCAAGATCGGCAAGGGCGTCGCCGGTTTCGCCGTGGTCGGGGTCCTCGCCCACATCTTCGTCATCCTCCTCTCGGTGACCGGGGCCTTCGTCCTGTACGAGGTCGCCGGGCTCCCCGGCTGGGCCAGCTTCGGCATCGTCACCCTCGTCTACCTGCTGCTCGCCGCGGCCGTCGGGCTGTACGCGATCGCCACCCTGCGCAAGCGGGAGGGCCTCCAGCGCACCGCGCTGACCACCTCGCGCTTCGCGGGCATCCTGCGCGGCGACATCCGCCCGCCCTCGAACGCCGTCGAGACCGCCGAGGCGTCCGCTCCCGCGACCCGGTAGGCCCGCGCGTTGTTGGACGACTCGGCCGCCTACGTCGACGGCCCCTGGACCCACAGGACCGTCAGCGCGGCGGGGGCCCGGTTCCACGTCGCCGAGGCCGGTGACGGGCCTCTGGTGCTCCTCCTCCACGGCTTCCCCCAGTTCTGGTGGGCCTGGCGCGCCCAACTGACCGCGCTCGCCGACGCCGGTTACCGCGCGGTCGCCGCGGACCTGCGCGGCTACGGCGCCAGCGACAAGACCCCGCGCGGCTACGACCTCGTCACCCTCGCCCAGGACGCCGCCGGACTGGTCCGCGCCCTCGGCTCGCGGGACGCGGCCGTGGTCGGGCACGGCCTGGGCGGCCTCGTCGCCTGGACGATGACCGCCTACCACCCCGGCACCGTGCGCGCCCTGGCCGCGGTGTCGTCGCCGCACCCGCTGCGCGCGGCCCGCGTCCTGGCCTCCGGCGGTCCCGGCGTCAGCCACATGCTCCGGGCGCAACTGCCGATCCTCCCCGAGCACCGGCTCCTGAGCGACGGGTGCGAACGCGTGGGCGACCTGCTCCGGGCGTGGTCGGGCCCCGGCTGGCCCGACACCGAGGCCGAGGAGCACTACCGCCGCGCCTTCGCCATCCCCAAGGTCTCCCACTGCTCCCTGGAGAGCCACCGCTGGATCTTCCGGTCGCGCTGGCGCACGGACGGACTCCGCTACAACGCGCGGATGCGCCGTGCTCCCGTACGCGTCCCCGTCCTCCAGCTCCACGGGTCCCTGGACCCGGTGTGCCCGCCCGGACCGGCACGCGCCTCACGGGGCCTGGTGGCGGGGGCCTACCGTTGGAGGCAGGTCCACGGCGCGGGACACTTCCCGCACGAGGAACGGCCGGAGGAGGTCTCCCGCGCGCTCGTCGAGTGGCTCGCGGAGGTCTCGGCGGGAAGGCGGACGGAGTCCTCGCAGGCGAGGGGGAACGGCGGTGGGGAACTGATGGCGACGGAGACCGCGGACGGGCACCGGGAGTCCGGGGGCCGCGGAGGCGGGCGGGACCGCAACGAGACCGGCCAGGCGCAGAACCAGCGCCCCCGGGACCGGTACGGGCGCCCGATGCCGCACGGGAGCAGGGGCGAGGTGGAGCGGGTACCCGACGACGCCGAGTTCTCCGCGGAGGAAGGCCTGGAGGAGGCCCAGCGGCTGCTCGACGGCGGATACGCTTTCACCGCCCACGAAGTCCTCGAAGCAGTGTGGAAGTCCGCGCCCGAACCCGAGCGGGAGCTGTGGCGCGGCCTCGCCCAGACGGCGGTGGGGGTCACCCACGCGCAGCGCGGCAACATGATCGGCGCGGCACGACTGCTGAGGCGGGGCGCGGACCGCGTGGAGCCGTTCGGACCGGAAGCCCCCCACGGGGTTGACGTGTCGGGGGTGGCGGCGTTCGCCCGCGCCCTGGCCGACGACCTCGACGCCGGGCGCGCCCGTTCGGGTGACGGGATCGACCCTTCGGGGATGCGTCTGCTCGGCGGGTAGCCGCCGAACAACCCGTCCTCCGGCCGGCGCGGCCGGAGGACGGGCGGGCGCAGGCGCACCCGCCCGCGACTTCCGCCGCGGACCGGCGGCGGGCCCCTCGGAGGGCCCCGTGGCACCAGCGCCTCCTGTGAACAGTGAGGTCCGTGTGGCCTGCGGGGCCCATTCCCTTTTTGTGGGCTTATGCGCGCTTTAGCGTTAACATCGCATTACAGCATTATGAGATGTTATATAAGCTGCATATCACCGAAAAAGACATTTATCCTTTTCCTGAGATCACCGGAAGATCACATCTTCGGATTTTCTTGAGGAATGGCGGGCTCGGCTCTCACCTTTCTTTGTCGCCGTGCGTAGACTCCCCGGATCACCGCCCGTGAACACGCGGCACGGGCGGTACGCACCACAACCAAAGGTGGCACCGCTTCGACCCCGCCAAGCGTGCCGTCGAGCCAGCTCAGGCTCCTTCCGGACGGCGGTACGTCCACGACCGAGAGGACCGGCGCCCACAGGGCGAGCCGTTCCGCGCGTTCTCCCGTGGACGGGGCCGAAAAGGTCGTGCCCGTCTCAAGGAGGACGGATTGTCTGGGCTCAACCTCGCCGCTGAAGGCGGCATGGCCCTATCACTGGCAGGCACCGACTTCACCCTCGTCATCATCGTCATGGTGGTGGCCCTTCTGGCACTCGCCGTCGCGGGCGTGCTGGTACGTGAGGTCCTCGCCGCAGGGCAGGGCACAGAGCGAATGCGCGGCATCGCGCTCGCGGTGCAGGAAGGAGCGGCGGCCTACCTCAAACGGCAGTTCCGCACCCTCGCGGTCTTCGTCGTCCTCATCCCGCTCCTGCTGCTCCTGCTCCCCGCCGACTCGTGGGCCATCGCGATCGGCCGGTCGGTCTTCTTCGCCCTCGGCGCCCTGCTGTCGGCGGCGACCGGCTTCATCGGCATGTGGCTCGCCGTGCGCGGCAACGTCCGGGTCGCCGCGGCCGCCCGCGGAGGTGACGACGCCTCCAACCGCACCGCCATGCGCATCGCCTTCCGCACCGGCGGCGTGGCGGGCATGATCACCGTCGGCCTCGGCCTGTTCGGGGCGGCCGTCGTCGTCCTCCTCTACCGGGGCGACGCCCCCATCGTCCTGGAGGGCTTCGGCTTCGGCGCGGCGCTCCTCGCCATGTTCATGCGCGTGGGCGGCGGCATCTTCACCAAGGCCGCCGACGTCGGCGCCGACCTCGTCGGCAAGGTCGAGCAGGGCATCCCCGAGGACGACCCCCGCAACGCGGCCACCATCGCCGACAACGTCGGCGACAACGTGGGCGACTGCGCCGGCATGGCCGCGGACCTGTTCGAGTCCTACGCGGTCGTGCTCGTCGCCTCGCTGATCCTCGGCCGCGTCGCCTTCGGCACCGAGGGACTCGTCTTCCCGCTCCTCGTCCCCATGATCGGCGTGCTCACCGCCATCGTCGGCATCTTCCTGGTCGCCCCCCGCGCCAGGGACAAGACGGCGATGTCGGCGATCAACCGCGGGTTCTTCATCTCCGCGGCGATCTCCGCCGTGCTCGTCGTCGGCACCGCCTTCTGGTACCTGCCCTCCAGCTTCGACCAGCTCTCCGGAGTCAGCCCGCAGGTCCTGGCCGAGATCGAGGAGGCCGGGACCAACCCGGACCCGAGGATCCTCGCGGTCGCGGCGGTCCTCATCGGCCTCGTGCTCGCCGCCGCCATCCAACTGCTCACCGGCTACTTCACCGAGACCGACCGGCGCCCCGTCCGCGAGATCGGCGACAGCTCCGAGACCGGCGCGGCGACCGTCATCCTCTCCGGCATCTCCGTCGGCCTGGAGTCGGCCGTCTACTCCGCCCTCCTCATCGCCGGAGCCGTCTACGCCGCCTTCCTGCTCGGAGGCGGCTCCATCACCCTGAGCCTGTTCGCCGTCGCCCTCGCCGGAACCGGCCTGCTCACCACCGTCGGCATCATCGTGGCGATGGACACCTTCGGTCCCGTCTCCGACAACGCCCAGGGCATCGCGGAGATGTCCGGCGACGTGGAGGGCCCGGGCGCGGAGATCCTCACCGGGCTCGACGCCGTCGGCAACACCACCAAGGCCATCACCAAGGGCATCGCGATCGCGACCGCGGTCCTGGCCGCGACCGCGCTCTTCGGCGCCTTCCGCACCTCCGTGCAGGCGCAGCTCGGCGACGCCGACGAGGCCTTCTCGCTCTCACTGGACCAGCCCGACGTGCTCGTCGGCGTCATCATCGGCGCCAGCGTGGTGTTCTTCTTCTCCGGACTCGCCATCATGGCGGTCGGCCGGGCGGCGGGCCGCGTGGTCATGGAGGTGCGCGACCAGTTCCGCACCCGCCCGGGGATCATGGACGGCACGGAGAAGCCCGAGTACGCGCGCGTGGTCGACATCTGCACCAAGGACTCGCTGCGGGAGCTGGTCACCCCGGGCCTGCTGGCCGTCCTCGCGCCGATCGCGGTCGGCTTCGCCCTCGGCTACGCCCCGCTGGGCGCGTTCCTGGGCGGCGCCATCGCCGCGGGTGTGCTCATGGCCGTCTTCCTCTCCAACTCGGGCGGCGCCTGGGACAACGCCAAGAAGCTCGTCGAGGACGGCCACCACGGCGGCAAGGGCTCGGAGGCCCACGCCGCCACGGTCATCGGCGACACGGTCGGCGACCCCTTCAAGGACACCGCGGGCCCCGCCATCAACCCCCTGCTCAAGGTGATGAACCTCGTCGCCCTGATCGTGGCGCCCAGCGTGGTGATCTACGCCGACAACATCGTCCTGCGGGCGGGGATCGCGGTGGCGGCCGTCGCCGTGCTCGTCGGCGCGATCCTGTGGTCCAAGCGCCGCGGGGGAGGCACCGAGACCGACCTCGCCGAGACCGGCGGCCGGTCCGCGCCCAAGGGCGCCCCGGAGACCGGCGGAGGAGCCGCGCCGGAGGGCGGGATCTCCGCGGCCGGGGACGGCGGTGTCGGAGAGGACACCGCCGACGGCGCCGACGACCGCAAGGAGGAGGCCCGCGCCGGAGAGGGGAAGTAGGAGGAAGCACCGACCTCCGCGGCCGCCCGGGTATCCCCCGGGCGGCCGCGCCCGTGTTCGGGCGGGGCCTAACCTGGGAACACAGCCGAGCGAGCGAAGGGGTGGTTCCCGGTGTCCGGGATGAAGGGACTGTTCGTCATCGTGGGTGTCATGGTGGCGTTCATCGCGGCCCTCTCCGTCGTCGCGACGGCGGTGTCCCCGTGAGCGGCGTGCGGCGGCTGCTGCTGATGCGGCACGCCCAGGCCGAGAACGGCTTCGAGGACTTCGAACGCGGTCTCACCGACCGGGGCCGGAGCCAGGCCGAGGCGGTCGGCCGTCTGCTCGCCGAGCGGGGGTACGTGCCCGACCACGTCATCTGCTCCGCGGCCAGGCGGACACGGCAGACGCTGGACGGTGTGCTCGGGGCCATGGAACCGGGGGTCCGCCCGGAGGTGGACTACTCCGAGGCGGCGTACTCGGCGGGGGTGGACACGCTCCTGGAGCTGGTGAACCAGGTGGATCCCGACGCGGGGACGGTCCTGGTCGTCGCACACAACCCGACGGTGGCCCAGCTGGCCGGTGCCTTCCTGGGGAGCCCGGCCGCCTACCCGCCGGCCACGGTCGCGGCCGTCGAGCTGGAGGTGGAGTGGCTCTACGCGGCCCCGGGAACCGGTTCCGGCACACTGCTGAACTAGTGTGACCCAGGACACGCAGGCTTCGAGTTGCCAGACCCCCGGGCCGCGGGTAATGTACTCCGAGTCGCCTCCGAACGGCCCAAAGCCGAGAGGGGTTGCGACACCCTTCCGAGCGAAACGAACGCGATTCCGCGGGCGTGCCGGATACCCCTTCTTCCTCCGAATCACCGTTCCGAGCACTGCTTCGGTGCGGGTAAGCTCGGAGGCGCTTCCAAGGAAACACGGAAGCGAAACAGGAAACGGGCTTTACCCCGATCAGAAACACCACAAACCGCCGATTTGGCGGGGCGCGGAACACCTGATAAAGTAAAGACACAACAAAGCGGAAACGCACAACGCCTTCGGCGGAAAAGCTCACAGCAGCTTGTACGCGAAGAGCGGTTGTTTCTTGAGAACTCAACAGCGCGTGTTTGATTTTCTTTAAGCCATGTTTGTTTTGGCCCCGTCACACAGAACCATTCCGGTTCGTGTGCGGAGGTTCCTTTGATTAGCCGGGGTAACCCGGTTGGTCAGGATTACTTCTAGGTTTACCCGCCCAGGCCTCACGGCCGGGTCGGGTTGAGTGACCTTTATGGAGAGTTTGATCCTGGCTCAGGACGAACGCTGGCGGCGTGCTTAACACATGCAAGTCGAGCGGTAAGGCCCTTCGGGGTACACGAGCGGCGAACGGGTGAGTAACACGTGAGCAACCTGCCCCTGACTCCGGGATAAGCGGTGGAAACGCCGTCTAATACCGGATACGACCCGCCACCTCATGGTGGAGGGTGGAAAGTTTTTCGGTCAGGGATGGGCTCGCGGCCTATCAGCTTGTTGGTGGGGTAACGGCCTACCAAGGCGATTACGGGTAGCCGGCCTGAGAGGGCGACCGGCCACACTGGGACTGAGACACGGCCCAGACTCCTGCGGGAGGCAGCAGTGGGGAATATTGCGCAATGGGCGAAAGCCTGACGCAGCGACGCCGCGTGGGGGATGACGGCCTTCGGGTTGTAAACCTCTTTTACCACCAACGCAGGCTCGAAGTTCTCTTCGGGTTGACGGTAGGTGGGGAATAAGGACCGGCTAACTACGTGCCAGCAGCCGCGGTAATACGTAGGGTCCGAGCGTTGTCCGGAATTATTGGGCGTAAAGAGCTCGTAGGCGGCGTGTCGCGTCTGCTGTGAAAGACCGGGGCTTAACTCCGGTTCTGCAGTGGATACGGGCATGCTAGAGGTAGGTAGGGGAGACTGGAATTCCTGGTGTAGCGGTGAAATGCGCAGATATCAGGAGGAACACCGGTGGCGAAGGCGGGTCTCTGGGCCTTACCTGACGCTGAGGAGCGAAAGCATGGGGAGCGAACAGGATTAGATACCCTGGTAGTCCATGCCGTAAACGTTGGGCGCTAGGTGTGGGGACTTTCCACGGTTTCCGCGCCGTAGCTAACGCATTAAGCGCCCCGCCTGGGGAGTACGGCCGCAAGGCTAAAACTCAAAGGAATTGACGGGGGCCCGCACAAGCGGCGGAGCATGTTGCTTAATTCGACGCAACGCGAAGAACCTTACCAAGGTTTGACATCACCCGTGGACTCGCAGAGATGTGAGGTCATTTAGTTGGCGGGTGACAGGTGGTGCATGGCTGTCGTCAGCTCGTGTCGTGAGATGTTGGGTTAAGTCCCGCAACGAGCGCAACCCTTGTTCCATGTTGCCAGCACGTAATGGTGGGGACTCATGGGAGACTGCCGGGGTCAACTCGGAGGAAGGTGGGGATGACGTCAAGTCATCATGCCCCTTATGTCTTGGGCTGCAAACATGCTACAATGGCCGGTACAATGGGCGTGCGATACCGTAAGGTGGAGCGAATCCCTAAAAGCCGGTCTCAGTTCGGATTGGGGTCTGCAACTCGACCCCATGAAGGTGGAGTCGCTAGTAATCGCGGATCAGCAACGCCGCGGTGAATACGTTCCCGGGCCTTGTACACACCGCCCGTCACGTCATGAAAGTCGGCAACACCCGAAACTTGCGGCCTAACCCCTTGTGGGAGGGAGTGAGTGAAGGTGGGGCTGGCGATTGGGACGAAGTCGTAACAAGGTAGCCGTACCGGAAGGTGCGGCTGGATCACCTCCTTTCTAAGGAGTCTTTACAGGTCGGCATTACTTCTACAGCCGGCCGGACTCGAAAGTGGACCCGGCAGCATGACACATCTTCGGGTGTGGGCTGTTCGGGAGTGGCTGAAGATGAATCGAACTTGACCTCGGGCGACTAGAAGCGTCCGGGGGCGCGCTGTTGGGTGTCTGAGGAAACAACCTCCGGCTGGTGGCCTTTGGGCCTGGTCGGGTGTTGGTTCCCGCGGACCGCCTCTGAGAACTCTCGGTTCCTTGCCGTTGTGGCTGGGGATGTGAGTGGTGTTGGGGTATGCGGTTGGTGTTTTGATTTGTGAATAGTGTGCGCGAGCATCTTATTATCTGTAGTGGCCAAGTGATAGTGGCACACGGTGGATGCCTTGGCACCAGGCGCCGATGAAGGACGTGGGAGGCCGCGATAGGCCACGGGGAGCTGTCAACCGAGCTGTGATCCGTGGGTGTCCGAATGGGGAAACCTAGCCCGAGTTGTGTCGGGTTGCCGCCATCTGAATGTATAGGGTGGTTGGTGGTGACGCGGGGAAGTGAAACATCTCAGTACCCGTAGGAAGAGTAAACAACAGTGATTCTCCTAGTAGTGGTGAGCGAACGGGGAAGAGGCTAAACCGTAGGCGTGTGATAGACGGCAGTCGTTGCGTTTGCGGGGTTGTGGGATGCGTCTGTCTGGGTCTGCCGACCTGGAGCGCTGAGTGGTTCTTGTAGCTGAAGCCGTTGGGAAGCGGTACCGGAGTGGGTGAGAGTCCCGTAGGTGTAGGAAGAACCTAGGTGTTGGATGTATTCCCGAGTAGCGCGGAGCCCGTGAAAGTCCGTGTGAATCTGGCAGGACCACCTGCTAAGCCAAAATACGTCCTGGTGACCGATAGTGCACTAGTACCGTGAGGGAAAGGTGAAAAGTGCCCCGGTGAGGGGTCGTGAAATAGTACCTGAAACCGTGTGCTGTCAAGCCGTCAGAGCTGAACTTCGTGTTTGGTGATGGCGTGCCTTTTGAAGAATGAGCCTGCGAGTCATGGTGTGTGGCGAGGTTAACCCGGGTGGGGTAGCCGTAGGGAAACCGAGTCTGAATAGGGCGATTTGAGTCGCATGCTGTGGACCCGAAGCGGAGTGATCTACCCATGTCCAGGGTGAAGCGGGGGTAAGACCTCGTGGAGGCCCGAACCCACCAGGGTTGAAAACCTGGGGGATGAGGTGTGGGTAGGGGTGAAAGGCCAATCAAACTCCGTGATAGCTGGTTCTCCCCGAAATGCATTTAGGTGCAGCGTCGCGTGTTTCTTGCTGGAGGTAGAGCTACTGTTTGGCTGATGGGCCCGACAAGGTTACTGACGTCAGACAAACTCCGAATGCCGGTTAAGTGAAGCGTGGCAGTGAGACTGCGGGGGATAAGCTTCGTAGTCGAGAGGGAAACAGCCCAGATCATCAGCTAAGGCCCCTAAGCGTGTGCTAAGTGGGAAAGGTTGTGGAGTTGCTGAGACAACCAGGAGGTTGGCTTAGAAGCAGCCATCCTTTAAAGAGTGCGTAATAGCTCACTGGTCAAGTGGTTCTGCGCCGATAATGTAGCGGGGCTAAAGCACACCGCCGAAGCTGTGAAGCTCAAGACTAGTTTCTTGGGTTGGTAGGGGAGCGTCGTGCGTCCGGTGAAGCTGCCGAGTGATCGTGTGGTGGAGGGCGTGCGAGTGAGAATGCAGGCATGAGTAGCGAAAGCAACGTGAGAAACGTTGCCGCCGATTGACTAAGGGTTCCTGGGGCAGGTTAATCCGCCCAGGGTGAGTCTGGACCTAAGGCGAGGCCGACAGGCGTAGTCGATGGATAACGGGTTGATATTCCCGTACCCGTGCACGAGCGTCCAGTACTGAATCAGGTGATGCTAACCACGCTGGTGGTCTTGGGTCCCTTCGGGGAGCTTTGACTTACTGGTCTGGGAACCGAGCTTGTAGTAGGTAAGTGATGGGGTGACGCAGGAGGGTAGCTCTACCCGGCGGTGGTTGTCCGGGGGTAAGCGTGTAGGCTGAGAGGTTGGCAAATCCGCCTCTCATGTGAGCTGAGACGTGATGCCGAGCCGTTTTTGGTGAAGTGAGTGATCCCATGCTGTCGAGAAAAGCCTCTAGCGAGTTCGTGTGTGGCCAGTACCCTAAACCGACGCAGGTGGTCAGGTAGAGAATACCGAGGCGTTCGGGTGAACCATGGTTAAGGAACTCGGCAAATTGTCCCCGTAACTTTGGGAGAAGGGGAGCCCTGTCTGGTGACGGATCTTGCATCCTGAGCTGGGTGGGGTCGCAGATAGCGGGGGGAAGCGACTGTTTATTAAAAACACAGGTCCGTGCGAAGTCGTAAGACGCTGTATACGGACTGACGCCTGCCCGGTGCTGGAACGTTAAGAGGACTGGTTAGTGGGGGTTCGCCCTTGCGAAGCTGGGAATCTAAGCGCCAGTAAACGGCGGTGGTAACTATAACCATCCTAAGGTAGCGAAATTCCTTGTCGGGTAAGTTCCGACCTGCACGAATGGCGTAACGACTTCCCCACTGTCTCAACCATGGGCCCGGTGAAATTGCACTACGAGTAAAGATGCTCGTTTCGCGCAGCAGGACGGAAAGACCCCGGGACCTTCACTATAGCTTGACATTGGTGTTTGGGATGGTTTGTGTAGGATAGGTGGGAGCCGGTGAAGCTGTCACGCTAGTGGCGGTGGAGGCGTTGGTGAAATACCACTCTGACTGTTTCGGGCATCTAACTTTGGACCGTGATCCGGTTCGGGGACAGTGTCTGGTGGGTAGTTTAACTGGGGCGGTTGCCTCCCAAAGAGTAACGGAGGCGCCCAAAGGTTCCCTCAGCCTGGTTGGTAATCAGGTGTTGAGTGTAAGTGCACAAGGGAGCTTGACTGTGAGACGGACGTGTCGAGCAGGAGCGAAAGCTGGGACTAGTGATCCGGCACCGGCGTGTGGAAGCGGTGTCGCTCAACGGCTAAAAGGTACCCCGGGGATAACAGGCTGATCTTCCCCAAGAGTCCATATCGACGGGATGGTTTGGCACCTCGATGTCGGCTCGTCGCATCCTGGGGCTGGAGTTGGTCCCAAGGGTTGGGCTGTTCGCCCATTAAAGCGGCACGCGAGCTGGGTTTAGAACGTCGTGAGACAGTTCGGTCCCTATCCGCTGTGCGCGTTGGAGACTTGAGAAGGGCTGTCCCTAGTACGAGAGGACCGGGACGGACGAACCTCTGGTGTGCCAGTTGTCCTGCCAAGGGCATGGCTGGTTGGCTACGTTCGGGAGGGATAACCGCTGAAAGCATCTAAGCGGGAAGCTTGCTTCGAGATGAGGTCTCCTGCCTCCTTGAGGGGGTAAGGCTCCCTATAGACGATGGGGTTGATAGGCCGGGTGTGGAAGCCTTGTGAGGGGTGGAGCTGACCGGTACTAATAGGCCGAGGGCTTGTCCGCTGCAGATAATTGGATGTTCGCGCACACTTTTCACGGAGTTTACTGCTCACTGTGATTCCCTGCCCTGTGGGGGTGGGTGGAGTTGGGTGGGTGGTGTGTGGTTTCCGTGGTGGTTATTGCTGGAGGGTCACACCCGGTCTCTTTCCGAACCCGGTCGTTAAGTCTCTTTGCGCTGATGGTACTGCCCTGTGGTGGGGTGGGAGAGTAGGTCGCTGCCACGGTTTTTCTTGAAGGAGGGGTGGGGTTGCCTGTTAGGGGCGGCCTCACCTCTCTTTTTTTGTGTGGGGGTGGGTTGCCTGTTAGGGCGGGTCCGCCCCTTTTTTTTGTGTGGGGGTTTGTGCGTTTGTGAACGTTGGGGTGGGTGTGCGGGGGTGTGGGTGCCTGGGTGGGCCCCCCTGTTTCCAGTCAACCGGATGCGGGCGTGTCGGCGCCAGGGCCTGTTGCGTGCTGTGGACAAAGGCCCCGCTCCCACTCGGGAACGGGGCCTGGTGGTTCCAGGGAGCCGGGCGGGGACGTCAGTCGTGCGGCACCGCACTCGACACCGGCTCGATCTGCCCCCGCATGTCCGCGGCCTCGATCTCCTCCCGGGTGATCCCGAGGATGAAAGCGATCGTGTCCAGGTAGGGCACGTTCACCGAGGTGTCGGCCTGCTGTCGCACGACCGGCTTGGCGTTGAACGCCACGCCCAGCCCCGCCGCCTGCAGCATGTCCAGGTCGTTCGCGCCGTCGCCCACGGCCACGGTCTGCTCCAGGGGCACACCGGCCTCCGCGGCGAACCGCTCCAGGGTGGTCGCCTTGCCCTTGCGGTCGATGATCGGCCCGACCAGTTCGCCGGTGAGCTTGCCGTCGACGACCTCCAGGGTGTTCGCGGCGGCGTAGTCCAACCCGAGGCGCTCCACGAGCACGTCCGTGAACTGCGTGAAGCCACCGCTGACGATCCCGCACTCGTAACCCAGGCGCTTCAGGGTGCGCACCAGCGTCCTGGCGCCCGGAGTCAGCTGGATCTCCTCGCACACCTTGGGAATGGCGGAGGCGTCCAGGCCCTTCAGCAGCATCACCCGGCGGCGCAGCGACTCCTCGAAGTCCAGCTCGCCGCGCATGGCCTCCTCGGTGACCCGGGCGACCTCGTCCGCGCATCCGGCGTGCGCGGCCAGCAGCTCGATGACCTCGCCCTGGATCAGCGTGGAGTCCACGTCCATGACGATGAGGTGCTTGGCCCGCCTGTGCAGGCCGCTGGGCTGCACGGCCACGTCCACCCCCTGGGTGGACCCCTCCATGGCGAGCTCGGCGCGCAGCTGGTCGACGTCCCCGCCGGAGATCTCCATCTCCACGGACGTCACCGGGAAGCTGGACAGCCGCTCGATGCGGTCGATGTTCGCGCCCGCGCGCGCGACGCACGACGTGAGGGCGCCCAGGGCGCCGGGACGCAGCGGATCGGCCAGGACGGTCACGTGCAGCCGGTCGTGGACGACCGCCTTCACACGGCCGTTGTCCCTCCCGCCGCCCTTGCCGTAGCCGACCTCCATATCGAGGTCGATGGCGGTCTTGTCGAGCGCGTTGCGGACCTCCTCGAAGACCCGCGAGGGACTCACACCGGGAGCCACCCGCTCGTCAACCTCCAGGACCGCGCCCAGCACGAGGCGGCCCGCCAGGACCACCTGTTCCAGGTCGGCGATGGTCACCGGAAAGACGGAGAGGGTGCTCAGAAGACGAGCACTGATGCCCGGACGGTCGTGGCCGGTCACCGTCACCAACAGCGTGGATTTCTCATTCATGGCGGTGTCCACGGTACTCGGCCGTATCGGAGGGGCGTCGCGCAGGGCTGACCCTTTTCCCAGCTAGTTCACTATGTGGACAGCTGGAGGCGCGACGTACGTCACCTGTCCTTCCGACTCTTCTTCTTTCGCTTGGGGCCCTTGGCCTTGACGTCCACCCCGCCCAGCATGCAGGTTCCCGTCAGACGGACGACCGGGGCGTTCGGGTCGGTGAGCTGGTCCGTTCCGTGTAGATCGGCGCCGCCCAGGATCCCGGACGTGTTGTTGATCACCCTGACCCCGTGGGGCACGACGATGTCCACCCCGCCCATGATCACCGCGACCTGGATGGTCACCTCGTGCTGGCTGAGCACCGCCTCGCGCAGGTCCAGTTCCACCCCGCCGCACAGCACGGACACGTTCGTGCGCGGCTCGACCAGCCAGCGGCCCTTGCGCTCGCAGCCGCCGAACACCGCGACCAAATTCTCCGAACCCTTGCTCTGCCCGGCAAGATCGCGCGCCTCGCTGCCCAGGATCTCCATACCGCTGGGCGCGTCGGAACGCCGTTCCATCGACGCGTAGTCGTACCCGTGGCCGGGCACGGGCAGGTCCTCCACGATGGGGCCGAGCTCGCCCATGGTCTTGGCCCGGTAGAGGGTCTCCAGCCGCTCCTCGTGCTCGACCGGGGTCAGGCGGCCCTCGGCCAGGGCCTCGCGCAGCCGCTCGGCAACCTTGTCCCGGTCCGCGTCGGAGGCTCGGATGTGCTCGGGCTGCATGATGACGGGTCTCCTCGTTCCTTCCGTGGGGCCGGGGGTCCGGCCTGCCACACGTCCAGTATCGGCATTCTCCGCCTCCACGGGATCAGGTAACGCCCCTGGCCCGACCCCGAGAATTCCGCTCCCCGTCCCAGGGTGTTCCCATCCCCCTCCAGAGTGGCCCGCGAGCCCACGCGGAACAACCCCCGCCCGCCCCCTCCAACGCCTCCGCGCCCGGCCGAATCCGGGGCCGGCGGCCCGCCTGCCGGGACCGGGCGCGCGGCCCCGGGGTGGTGCGCGCCGCAGGGCCGCGGTGGCGGGGGCCGTAGGACGGTTCCGGGGCCCGCACCATGGAGGGCGCCCCGCCGTCCTCCCTAGCGTGGCCGCATGACTCCGGACCCATGCGCCCGCGCCCGCCCCCGCCCAGATCCACACCCGGTACAGGCTCCATGCCCGGGGCCACGCGGCGGACACCGCCTCCTCCGCGTCCTCGGCCTCCTGGGGGCCGCCGCGCTGCTGCTCCCGCACGCGGCCCACGCCTCCGCCGAACCCTCCCGGACCCCGGCCCCCGCCGCGGTCGACGCCCTCGTGGAGGAGTACCGGGAGGCCACCGGTCTTCCCGGCGCGGCGGTGGTCCTGACCCACGGCACGGAGGTCGTCCACGCGGAGGGGTACGGCACCACCCCCGGCGGGGAGCCCGTCACCGAGCGCACGCCCATGGCCGTGGCCTCGGTGAGCAAGTCCTTCACCGCGCTGGCGGTCCTCCAGCTGGCCGAGGCTGGAGAGCTCGGCCTGGCCGACCCGGTGCGGGAGCACCTGCCCGGGTTCACGATGGCCGACCCCCGCGCGGCACGGATCACCGTCCGCCAGCTGCTCGACCAGACCTCCGGCATGTCCGACTCCGAGTTCGCCTCCTACAGCCGGGGCCGGAGCACCCTCACCCTGCGCCAGTCCGTCGAGGACCTGCGAGACGCGGGCCTGGCCGCCGAACCCGGCACGCGCTGGGAGTACCACAACCCCAACTTCCAGGTCGCCGCCCGCCTGGTCGAGGTGGTCAGCGGGCGGTCCTTCGCCGACCACCTGGACGAGCGGGTCCTCTCGCCGCTGGGGATGGACGACACCACCACCGTCGACACCGACCTCGACCTCCCGCCCGGCGCGCGCGGCCACATCAGCGTGCTCGGCCTCCCGGTCCCGGCGGACGAACCCCCCGGGTTCGGCAACGGCTCGGGCGGAGTCCTCAGCACCGCCGCGGACATGGGCGCGTGGCTCGTCGCGCACAACAACGGCGGCCGCGGCCCCGGCGGCGACCGGGTCCTGTCCGAGGAGGGGATCGAGGCCCTGCACACCCCCTCGCCGATCTCCGGAGGCTCCTACGCCCTGGGGTGGTCGACGGGCGAGACCGGTTCGGGGGCGCCTGTGGTCGAGCACAGCGGCAACCTGATGACCGCCACCGCGCACCAGGCGCTGCTGCCCGACAGCGGCCACGGTGTGGCGGTCATGGCCAACAGCGGGTCGGCGGGCAGCGGAGCCTCCGGCCTGGCCGCCGCGCTCGTGGAGCTGATCGACTCCGGGCGGGCGCCCGCGCCGCCGACGGGCACGGTGGTGCTGGCCGCGGACGCCGTCCTGCTCGTCCTGGGCGCCGCCGCCGTGCCGCTGGCCTGGCGCGGCGTCCGGCGCGCGGGCGACTGGGCCCGTGCGCGCGAGGGCCGCCCGTGGTGGGCCCCGGCGGCGCGCCTGCTGCCCTACGCCGCGCCGCCGCTGCTGCTGGCGTTCCTGCACGAGGTGGTCGGGGGGCTCTACCGGGGCAGGGACGTGGCGTGGTTCCAGGTGCCCTACCTCTTCACGTCCTTCTGGGTGGCCCTTGTCATACTCGCCCCGGCCTGCGCGGCGGTCGCCTCGGTCCGCGTCGTCCGTCTGGTGTCGGTGCGCCGCGCCGCCGGAGGGGGCGCGGAGCGCGCGTCGGGCTGAGCGGCCGCTCAGCGCCCCGGCACACCCCGGTCGGACGGGTCGATCGCGCCGTGCGCGGCCACCAGGGCCCTGCGCACCGCCGCGTCGAGCCTGCGCAGCCCCTCGGAGCGGGCCGTGGCCTGGTGGGCGGTCAGTCCCCGCCCCGAGGACGGCTCGGCCAGCTCCACCACCCCGGCCAGCCGTGCCGCCTGCTCCGCCACCCGGTGCGCCCGGGCCGGGTACCCGCGCGCCAGCGAGGGCGCGCCGCCGCCCAGTTCGCCCAGCCGGCGGTGCACGTCCGGTGCGAACGGGGCGACGTCGTCCACGCCCTCCATGGCCCGGGCGGCCTCGATGAGGGCGAGCTTCAGCGCCTGTTCCGCCTCGGCCAGGCCGGGTACCTGCGGCAGTGCGTCGTTCGCCGGATACGGTGTCCACGAAACGCCCACATAGGATGAACCACGCCGGTCGGCGGAGGGCACCAGGCCCACCTGCCGGTCGGCGAGCCGCACCAGCACCCCCTCCCGCGCCTCGACGGCGGCCTGGTTGAGTTCCTTGGGGCCCACGAGCCCGAGGGGATCGCCCCAGGTGGGCAGGGCCAACCGGAAGGCGGACAGCCCCAGGCCGCGCAGCCGTGTCAGTGCGGTTCGCAGCGGTACGCCGCTGTCGAAGGGCAGGTCCACTGCCGGTACTGTCCCGATCAGGTTGGGACCACCGCGCCGCTCGACGGCGTCGACGGCCTCGTCGAGGCCGACGTGTCCGGCCAGCCAGGCGTTGCCCCAGGCGACGAGTGGTGCGGACGAGAGATGCATTGCTTCAGGGTAGGGCGGCCCGTGCACCGGCGTGGGACGTGACGTGAGGGAGGACGATGGACGGGCGTGTTCTGGGCCTGAGCGGGGTCACGGTGCGGAGGGGCGACGCCCATCTGCTGGACGGGGTGGACTGGACGGTCCTGGAGGGCGAGCGCTGGGTGGTCCTGGGCCCCAACGGCGCGGGCAAGACCACGCTGCTCAACGTGGCCTACAGCCAGACGCACCCGACCGCGGGCGAGGTGGAGATCCTCGGCGAGCGGCTGGGCCGGGTGGACGTGTTCGAGCTGCGTCCGCTGATCGGTTACGCGGGCGCCTCGGTGGCGTCGCGGATCGAGGAGGGCACCGAGGTCCTCGACATCGTGCTGAGCGCCGCCTACGGCTACGTGGGCCGCTTCCGCGAGGAGTACGGGAACCCGGACTACGGCCGCGCCCGCGCCCTGCTGGGCCACTGGGGCGTCGCCGACCTGGCCGACCGCCGCTTCCACACCCTCTCCGAGGGCGAGCGCAAGCGCGTGCTCATCGCCCGCGCGCTGATGTCGGACCCGGAGCTGCTGCTCCTGGACGAGCCCGCCGCCGGGCTGGACCTGGGCGGGCGGGAGGACCTGGTGCGCCGCCTGGGGAGCCTGGCCCGCAACGAGGCCGCGCCCGCGCTGGTGGTGGTGTCCCACCACGTGGAGGAGATCCCCGCCGGGACCACGCACGCCCTGCTGCTGCGCGGGGGCTCGGTGGTGCGTTCCGGGCCGATCGACGAGGTCCTGACCGCGGACCACCTGTCGGAGACCTTCGGGCTCGCGTTGAAGGTGGAGAGGGACGGCGACCGCTGGAGCGCCCGGGCCGTCTGAGGGAGCGCCCGTCCGGGGCGGCGGCACGGGTGCGCCGGAGCCCGTCCGGGCGGACGCCCCGTGCCGGGTTCCGGGCGTGCGCAGACCCGGTCGTCCGGCACGTGTTCCGTCCGTGCGCATGAGCCCCCGACGACAGACTTTCCCGTTATTGGATTGCGTTAACTGAGCAAATGTATTGACCATAAACAGTGTTTCTGTCCGGATGTGGTCGCCCCGGCGCATATGGGGTAGCGTCAGCGGACGGTGAGCGGATCGCTCCATTTCGGCGCGCTTTATGATCTTCGGGTGGGCGGGGCCGCCGGGCGCGGTCCGTGCCCGCCTGTCACCCCCGTCTGGAGATCCGGAGCTGCCCAGATGCCGATACCGAATGACGCCCTCCGTCCGGAAACCGGGGCGGCCCCATGACCATGATCATCATCGTGGCGCTTTTCGTCGCGGTTCTGCTGCTCGTCTTCTGGCGGAGCGTGCGTATCGTTCCGCACTCGATGGAGGACGTCGTCGAGCGTTTCGGTAAGTTCCACCGGACGTTGAGCTCGGGTTTCAACATCGTCGTCCCCGGTGTGGACCACGTGCGCGAGCGCATCGACCGCCGCGTCCAGGTCGTGAGCTTCCCGCCGCAGTCGGCCATCACCGAGGACAACCTCGCGGTCGAGGTCGACTCGGCGGTCTACATCAGGGTCGTGGACGCCTACCGGGCCACCTACGAGGTGGCCAACTTCATCCAGGCCGTCGAGCAGCTGACCCTGGCCACGCTGCGCAACGTCATCGGCGGCATGAACCTGGAGGGGACGCTCACCTCCCGCGACGCGATCAACCGCGAGCTGAAGGCCGTGCTGGACGAGGCCACCAGCGACTGGGGCATCGAGATCAGCCGCATCGAGCTCAAGGGCATCGAGCCGCCGTCCTCCGTGCAGGAGGCGATGGAGATGCAGATGCGCGCCGACCGGGAGAAGCGCGCCCAGTTGCTCAGCGCCGAGGGCGAGAAGCAGTCCGCGGTCCTGCGCGCCGAGGGCGAGCGCTCGGCCGCGGTGCTGCGGGCCAGGGGTGCGGCCGAGGCGCAGGCGCTCACCTCCAAGGCCGACGCCGAGGCCCAGACCACCCGGGCCCGCGGTGAGGCCGACGCCATCCACATGGTGTTCAAGGCCCTGCACACCAGCCGGGTCGACCCGGACGTGCTGGCCTACCACTACCTCCAGAAGCTCCCGGAGATCGCCCGGGGCGACGCCAACAAGGTGTGGGTCGTCCCGGCCGAGATGGGCCAGGCCCTCAAGGGGGTCGGCGCCGCGTTCGACCGGCTGCGCGACGACGTGGTCAGGGCCCCCTGACCCGGCTTCGCCGTCCGGCCGGCCGGACGCGCGTCCCGTGCGGCGGGGCCCGCCCCGCGCAGCGGTCGCCCGGCGCCGGACCGGCCGTCTGAGGGCCGGACCGCGAGGGCCCGAGCCCGGTCCAGTACCGGGCTCGGGCCCTCCGCGCATCCCGGCATGATCATCCGATGACCCGCTCTCGTAGTCTGTTGTCGCCCTCGACCGTCGGGGGCGGACAGGGAGAGCTGGGCGGATGGAACTCTGGGAGGCCGCGGTCATCCTCCTCGCCGGTGTGGCCGCCGGCGGGATCAACGCCATCGCGGGGTCGGGGACGCTGTTCACCTTCCCCGTACTCCTGGCGCTCGGCTACCCGCCGATCACCGCCACCGTCTCCAACAGCATCGGCCTGGCCCCCGGGACGCTCAGCGGCACCATCGCCTACCGCCGGGAGCTGGCGGGCCAGCGCGCCCGCATCCTGCGGCTGGGCAGCATGTCCTTCCTCGGCGCGGTGACCGGCGCCCTGCTGCTGATCTACCTGCCCCCGGGCGTGTTCGAGGCCGTGGTGCCGTTCATGATCGGCCTCGCCTGCGTGCTGATCGTCCTCCAACCGCGGATCACCCGGTGGGTCCGCTCGCGCAGGCCCGCGCACAGGGACGGCGGCCCGCTGCTGCCGCTGGGCGCCTACGGGACCGGAGCCTACGGCGGCTACTTCGCCGCCGCCCAGGGGATCATCCTCATGAGCATCCTGGGCACCGCCCTGGACGAGGAGATCCAGCGGCTCAACGCCCTGAAGAACATGCTCGCCACCATCGTCAACACCACGGCCTCGGTGTTCTACATCATCCTGGCCGAGCCCGCCTGGCCGGTGGTCGGCCTCATCGCCTGCGGGACCATCATCGGCGGATACCTGGGCGGGAGGTTCGGGCGCAAGCTCAGCCCGGCCGCCCTGCGGGTGTGCCTGGTGCTGGTGGGGCTGTCCGCCGCGGTCCAGATCCTCATGGGCCGGGTCTGACCCCGCCCCGCCCGACCCCCGCGCGGACTCGCGGCGACCGCCGCGGTGTCCCGCGAGGGGGTCCCGTGCCGGTCCCCACCGGGGGTCAGGTCCGGAAGTACCCGCGGCGGTCGGCGTCGTCCACCAGGGCGGTCGCGTAGGCGCCCAGCGCCTCCGACCCCTCCTGGATCAGCTTGACCTTCTCCATCACCTGCGCCCGGGTGATCCCGAAGCGCACCCACGTGCCGCCCTCGTTGTGCCAGTTGGCGAGCATGGGCGAGAGCCGGTCGACCGCGCGGGCGAACCGCGCCTCGGCGGTGGCGCGCGCCTCGAACTCCTCCCACAGCTCGCGGGCACGCTCGGCCTGGTCCTCGGGCAGGAGGGGGAAGATGCGGTCGGCCGCGGCGCGTTCGCGCTCGGCCTGGGTCCGGGAGTTGACGGTGTCGAAGAGGAAGGTGTCCCCGGCGTCGATCTCGACGATGTCGTGGAGGACCAGCATCTCGACGACGCGGTCGATGTCGGTGCCCTCGGGCGCGTACTCGGCGAAGGTGCGGGCTGACAGGGCCAGGTGCCAGGAGTGCTCGGCCGAGTTCTCCCGCCGGGAGCCGTCCACCAGGAGGGACTGCCGCAGGATGCGCTTGAGTTTGTCGACTTCCAGAAGGAAGCGGAGCTGCGCGTTCAACCGCTCGTTGTCGACCCCGCTGGCAAAGACCGGTGCCGGTTCCGTCACGTGGTTCGCCCTCCTGAAGGATGAGTCGAAACGGTCAGGTGGGCCGCTCGGTGCGGCCGCCACTGGATGATCCCATGGAACGCGCACCAGCTGTCGCGCCGGCGTCCGTTGAGGGGACGCGGGAGGAGACGCCGGGGTGCACCCGGTGAACGTGGGGTTTCGCACCGGGCCGGGGAGCGGACGGAGCGCCCGGCGGGGCCCGCCGGAGCCCCTACTCCGCCGTCCGGACCTGGTCGGAAGAGCTCAGGTGCTGGTGGAACCACTCGGTCAGCGCCCGGTCGGTGAGGACTCCGGCCGGGGTGAGCGGGCCGGGGCTCAGGCCCGGTTCCGGACCGATGGCGTGGGCCAGGTCGGGGACCACGATGTGACGGAGCGCATGCTCGGGCGCATGGGCCGCCACGGCGTCGTGCAGCGACCGGCCGTGCTCGGGGGGCACGACCTCGTCCCGGCCCCCGCTGACGACGAGCAGGGGGACCCGGTCGCGGGAGACCTCCTCGGCGCGGCTGCCGAAGTCCAGCCAGTGGCGGGTGCTCAGGGCCTGCTCGGTCCACTCGTAGGCCGTGCCGGTGCGCCGCTCCCGCGCGGCGATGACCAGGGCGGGGTCCACGACCGGGTTGACGGCGGCGGCGGCACCGACGGGCAGGCGCCCCTCGGCCAGGGTGAGCAGGACGGCCGCGGCCCCGGCGCCCACGCCGACCAGCCCGACGGGTGCGTCGGTGACGGGGAAGGCGGCGCGCAGTTCGGCGGTGACGCGGTGGAGCTCGGCGGCGGCCTCCTCCACCACCGGGCCGAACAGCTCGACGAGGTAGTCGCGCTCGCCGCGCCGGTTGATCTCGGCGACGCCGCCCTCGGGGAGCCGGGCCCCGAACAGGGGCAGGCCCAGGTAGACCCGCCAGGCCGGGAGCGGGGCCATGGGCACGGTTCCGGCCAGGGCGGCCTCGGCCCGGGGCGGCTCGAAGGCGTGCAGGCCCAGCACGAGCGGGGCCGGGACGTCACCGCTGGCGGGCGGCAGGGCCAGGAAGGGCACTCCGGCGGCCGTTCCGGTGACGGGTCGGGAGAGGGTGCCGGCGTCGGCTACCACGGATGGTCGCCTCCGTTGCGTCGGGAGAAGTGGGACAGGTAACTGCTGACCAGGTGCTTGGCCTCGCGGACGAGCGCGGGGTCGCCCTCGGGGTCGTCGCGGAAGGCGAGCTTGAGCACCGCGTCCGCGGCCTCGACGGCGACGTCGATGGCCCGGTCGAGCTCCTCATTGTCGGGGATGCCTGTGACAGAGACGATGATCCTGCGCAGGCGGATGGAGATGACGCGGTTGTTGTCGGCGCCTCCGTTGAGGAGGCGCGGGTCGACGATGTCACCGAAGTGCAGGCTGCGAAAGCCCGGCACGTGGCGGTGCATGTCGATGTACTCGTCGACCACCGCGTCCACGGCCAGGGTCCAGTGGCTGAAGGAGGCGTCGGCGAGGCGCTCGGTGACGCGCGTGCCGAACTGGTCGAGGAAGCGCAGCCCGAGGGCCTGGGTGATGGCCTTCTTGTCCGGGAAGAACTGGTAGACGGAGCCGATGGCGACCCCGGCGCGCTCGGCGATCCTGGTCGTGGAGAGGTTGTCGTAGCCGACCTCGTCGAGGAGTTCGGCGCAGCAGTCGAGCATGCGCTGGACCCTGAGCATGCTGCGCTGCTGGGCGGGCAGCCTCCGCAGCGGCGCCTGCGCGAAGGCGAGTTCGTCGTGGGCGACGCTGGCTCGTCCACGGCTCTCGCGTGACGCGTGGTCACCCCCCGTACTGCCTGGGGAGCGTCGTGACCGCGGGGGTGTTGAGCTTCGGGAGTTTGTCGTCACAGCTCCTATGATGCCTTTCCGGAATCACCTGGTTCCGGGGAAATTCCAGTTTCGTTCCCCCGCCCCTCCCGGAGCGCGGCCAGCGGTCCGGAGCGAGGGGGACCCCGGCCGGGGCCTCCCGGGCGCTGCGCGCGCACAGCGCGCCCCGAGTTTGGATAGCGCTTTCCTGATCGGCTCTGGCATGGTTGGATCAGGGCCGACGCAGCGTACACACCCTCCTGGAGGCTGAGAGCCATGACCACCGCCCCGGATACCACGCCGGAGGAACTCGACGCCGTCATGGAACGGGCCGCCGCCGCGGCGCCGCTCCTGGCCGCCCTCACCCCGGGCGAGCGCGCCGGATTGCTGCGCGCCGTCGCCGACGCCCTGGACGGCGCCGCCGACGAGCTCGTGCCGATCGCGATGGAGGAGGCGCACTACCCCGAGGCGCGCTGCCGTGGGGAGCTGGGCCGCACCACCTTCCAGCTGCGCCTGTTCGCGCAGACCCTGGAGGAGGGCTCCTACCTGGAGGCCGCCGTGGACCCGGCCGACCCCGACTGGGGCACCCCGCGCCCGGACGTGCGCCGCCTGCTGGTCCCGCTGGGCCCGGTGGTGGTGTTCGGGGCGAGCAACTTCCCGTTCGCGTTCGCCACGGCCGGAGGGGACAGCGCCTCCGCTCTGGCCGCCGGATGCCCCGTGGTCGTCAAGGCCCACCCCGGGCACCTCCGGCTCGCCCGGCGCACCGCCGAGATCGTGGTCGCGGCGCTCGACGGAGCCGGGGCGCCCGAGGGCTGCTTCGCCCTGGTGGAGGGGGTGGAGGCGGGCAGGCGCGCGGTCACCCACCCGCTCACCCGGGCCGTGGGCTTCACCGGGTCCATCCCCGGCGGTCGGGCCCTGTTCGACCTCGCGGTCTCGCGTCCGGACCCGATCCCCTTCTACGGGGAGCTGGGCAGTGTGAACCCGGTGTTCGTCACCCGCGCGGCCGCCTCCGCGCGCGGCGACGAGATCCTGGGCGGGTACGCGGACTCGGCCACCATGGGCTCGGGCCAGTTCTGCACCAAGCCCGGCGTGCTGTTCGTGCCGGAGGAGACCAAGCTCGACGCCCTCGTCGCCGACTTCGGCGGGCGCGCGGCCGCCCCGCTGCTCAACGAGCGGGTCTCCGAGGGCTTCGTGCGCGGGCTGGACGCCCTGAGCGCCCACCCGGCCACCGAGGTGCTGGTCCAGGGTGTGCGCACCGGCGACGACTGGACCCCGTCCCTGCTGCGCACCGACCTGGACTCCCTGCTGGAGAACGCCGAGACCCTCCTGGAGGAGTGCTTCGGCCCGGCGACGCTCGTGGTCACCTACCCCGACGAGCGGCGGCTGCTGGAGGCGGCCGGGGTGTTCGGCGGCCAGCTCACCGTGACCGTGCACGGCGAGGAGGACGACGAGATCGCGCCCGCGCTGCTGGCGCTGGGCGCGTCCCTGGCCGGACGGGTGCTCTGGAACAGCTGGCCGACCGGGGTGGCGGTCACCCACGCCATGACCCACGGCGGCCCCTACCCGGCCACCACCGCGCCGCTGCACACGTCGGTGGGCACCACCGCGGTCCGGCGCTTCCTGCGCCCGGTCACCTACCAGTCGGTGCCGCAGTCGCTGCTCCCCCGGGAGCTGCGTGACGACAACCCGCTGGGCGTGCCGCGCCGCGTGAACGGCGCAGCGCCCTCCGCCTGACCGGTCCGCCGGGCGCGTCGGCCGATGCGCCCGGCGGGTGCCGTGCCCACGGGGCGCGTCGTCGCGTGGGCCGACCGCGGACGTGCCGGACGCGGCTTCGGGGGTCGGTGTGTGACGGGGGCCGGTCTCCGGGGCCGCCACAGGGAACGGGACACCGCGCCGAGGGACGTGCCGGGCCCGCCCCCTTAGGAGCAGCGCGTCGCGCGCGGAGTCGCCGGCGACGCGGTGATCGGGTCCCAGGAGTGCCATCCTTCGGCGGCGTGGTGGTCGTAGGCGTCACGGACCGCCTCGGCGCAACGCCTGTCCCGAGCCGCCATGGTCGGATGCAGGAACACGAACAGCACGTTGCACAGGAGGGCGAAGAGGAGGAACACGGTGTTCACCGAGACGCCCTCCGTCGTCAGCCACCACACCAGGAATCCGGCCTACACGCACGACACCGCCGCCCAGATGGCGGACGTGCGGCGGGGGAACCGGATCGCGTACTCCCTCAGCTTTCGTTCGGCCATGATCCGGGCCAGCCAGTTGGTCCCGGGGTCGGGACACAGCACCCCCTCCTCCACCAGCTTCTCGGCCATCGCCAGCCGGTACGGATCGGCGTTGGTCGGCAGGGGGGCGTGACCGGAAGAGCGGCGCACTCCCCGGGCGGCCAGTTCACCGACGAGCGCGGTCGCCCCGACGACCAGGGCCAGTCCGACACCTGAGTAGGTCAGGAACTGCGCACGGGAGTCGGTGAGTTCGCTGGCCGGGATCAGGAGGATCAGCCAGAGCAGGAGGAGGACGCTTCCGAAGACGGGGTAGGCGAAGAGGCGCGGCCTGTTCTGCGAGCGGATCAGGTTGCGCGCACGGAACACGGCGGTGCCCGACGGCGGACGCGGAAACCTCGGCGGGGGCTGGGGGATCACCTTCACACCGTATCCGGGCCCGCTTCTGACGGACAGCTGTGAACTTGACCTGCGAGGGCTTGGGGCTACCCCTCGGCACGCGTAACTTGTCGCCATGCACACCCACTCCACGCCTCCCGACGTCGAGGCGCTCGTCCGCGACCTGCCCAAGGTGGAACTCCACGTCCACCTCGAAGGGTCGATGCCCGCCGACACCCTGTTCGACCTCGCCCGCAGGCACGGCGTCACCGACGTTCCCGACACCCTGGAGGCACTCCGGGACTGGTACGTCTTCACCGACTTCCCGCACTTCGTCGAGGTCTACCTCGCCTCGGTCGCGACCCTGCGCGAGGAGCAGGACTTCGCACTCCTGGCCTCGGCGGTCGCCGAACGCTTGGCCGCGCAGAACGTGCGCTACGCCGAGATGCACGTCAGCCTCTACACCCACCTGATGCGCGGGGTGCCCGCCCGCGTGGTCTTCGACGGCATCGAGGAGGCCCGCCGCGCGGCCGAGAGCCGGCACGGCATCCAGCTGCGGTGGATCCCCGACTTCCCCGCCGACTTCGGCCTGGAGAGCGCGGAGGCCACCGTGGAGGCGGTCCTGCGCGACGCGCCGCCCAGCGTCGTCGGCTTCGGCGTCGGCGGCGTGGAGACCCCGCTGGAGCAGTACGCCGGGGTGTTCGGCAGGGCCCGGGCCGCCGGGCTGGCCAGCCTGCCGCACGCCGGTGAGCACGGCGGCCCCGAGCGGGTGCGCGAGGCCCTGGACGCGCTCGGCGCCGAGCGGATCGGCCACGGCATCGACTCCATGCGCGACGAGGCGCTGGTCGGTCGCCTGGTGGAGGGGCGCATCCCGGTGGACGTCAGCCCCACCTCCAACGTGTGCACCCGAGCCGTGGCCGAGCTGGGCGACCACCCGCTGCCCCGCATGCTGGAGGCCGGTCTGCTGCTCACCCTCAACACCGACGACCCGACCATGTTCGGCACCGACCTGAACAACGAGTACCGTGCCGCGCACGCGCTGGGGCTGGACGCCGCCGACCTGGTCGGGCTCGCGGCGAACGGCGTGCACGCCTCCTACCTGGGCGCGGCCCGCCGCCACGCGCTGCTGGCGGAGATCGGCGAGGTCGCCGCCCGCCACGGCGTCGACCCGGCGAAGGTCGCGGCGCTGCGCTAGCGTCCCGGCCGGAACGGTCGCCGGTGGGACGGCCTGGTGCGTGAACGGCCGCCGCGGTCCTAGGCGGGCGGGTCGGCCAGCGGCAGCCCGCACTGGGCGCGCATGTCCACCCAGGTCCGCGCGGCCTGTGCGGCGGCCTCGCCCTCGTAGGGGACGGGGACGCCGCCCCGGATCCGCGCCGGGGCCCAGTCCGACCCGATCACGCTGCCCTGGTCGAAGGTGAGGGTGAGCACACCCGTCTCGGCGGTGGGGCCCTCGAAGTTGTAGAAGACGAAGTTGCCCAGGCCGTAGTGCACGTACGAGTCGCCCAGGAACCCGCCCGGGGACAGCACGTGCGCGTGGCCGCCGACGACGGCGGACGCGCCCGCGTCGACCAGTTCCCGGGCCAGGTCGGGGGCGTGCGGGAGCGGGCAGTGCGAGCCCTCCAGGCCCCAGTGCATGAAGACCACCACGTTGTCGTGTTCCGCGGCGGCCTCCGAGACGGCGGTGAGCAGCCGCTGCTTCGTCTCGCCCTTGGCGGAGGCCAGGCCGGGCTTGCCCTCGCCCGCCGTCCACTCCGCCATGAGGTGGTCGTCCATGACGTCGGTGGCGCCGAACAGGGCGACGCTCTGGCCGTTGACCTCGGCGACGTGGGGCGTGTACGCCTCCGCGGCGTCGCGCCCGGCGCCGACCAGCGCCACGGGCGAGGCCTCGCCGTTCGCGAGGGTGTCGGCCAGTCCGTCCACGCCGTAGTCCATGCCGTGGTTGTTGGCGACGGTGGCCACGTCCACCCCGGCGGCGTCCAGGGCCTCCAGGGCGGTGGCGGGCGCGCGGAACACGTACGCCTTGTCCGGGGCCGGGGTGCCGCCCTCGGTGACCGCGGTCTCCAGGTTGACCATGGCCAGGTCGGCGGCCGAGAGCTGCTGCGCGATCGGCGCGAGCGCGGTCCGCGGGTCGTCCAGGGCCGGTTCGAGCAGGCCCTCGAACATCACGTCACCGCCGAAGGCGACGGTGAAGGGTTCCGGGGCCCCGGGCTCCGTGCCGGGCGACGGCGGGGCCGCGCCCTCGGGCGGGTCCGGCGCCGCGTCGCCCAAGGAACAGGCGCTGGGGAGGAGGGCGAGGGCCAGTGCCGCGGCGCCGACCGCGGTGCGCGCGCGGGGGCGCGGGGATACGGGTTGCATGCATGCTCCAGTGAGGCGGGGGAAACGGGGCATATCCTGATAATTGGGACGCACGTCACACGCTTCCGGTTGGCCTTCGTGGCTGGAGGGATCCGGGTTCCTCGTTCCGTCACCGGCGATGACCACGGGTGTTCGCTCCCCTACCACGGGGCGCGGTCATCGAGTCCGGGTGCCGACGGCGTCGACGGCCGGTCGAGTTCAGGGTAGGTGCGCGTGACCAGCGCTTTCGCTGTGTTTGTCCAGTTCAGGGCTCTGCCGGACCCTGGAGCCCCTGCGGCTGAGGGGGTTCGCGCGCCCTGGTGACGAACGGCACGCACGTCTTCCGGCGGTCGCGGTCCGGGGGCGCGCGTCCTCGGCGGGCTCGTCCCCGGTTGGCGCGGTTCCGGCGGTCGCGCCCTCCGGGCGGTACGGCGCCCCGGCCGGATTCCGTGGGCTTTCCCCTCTTCTCCGGATTTCGCCCACAAAGGAATTATCCGTGCACGGGAGAGGAAATCTGGCATAGGTTTTCGGGCGCCCGGGGTCGGCTGGGATACGAATCTTCGAAGTTGCTTAGTAGGTTCAGAAATGGGGTTTACCGGGAAAATTTTATTTTCCTCGGACAACCCAGAGTGGGTGTTTATAAGCACAGGGTAGTCAAAAGGGTGCGCTGTGAGCTGTGCTTATCACTCCATGTGGCTAATGCATTGCTGGCTGTACTTATACTGGGGAAGTGTATTTTCCGAAAACGCCTGCGAGCCTTCGACGGCTTGCTAACGTTTCGGTCCGTCGGCGGTTCCGCGAGCTTTCGAACCGCGACTTCACACACGCGGGTCACCCCGCCGTCACGCAGCCTTCCCTGCTGGCGGACCCGCCCGCCGTGGACAGCCGGACCCGCGAGACGACACGGGCACCGGTCCTGTCGCGGACCAGCGCCGCAACGGCGCGATCCCCAAGCCGTATCCGTGAAAGGTCACCTCCGCACATGCGCAACACACTCCGTTACTCCTTCGCCACCGTCATGACCGCCGGACTGGTCGTGGCACCCGTCGCGGCGGCCTTCGCCGATACCACCACCAGCGGCTCCGGCGGCATCGGTAGCGGGAACCAGATCGTCGTGCCCGTGGACATCGAGGCCGAGCTGTGCGGCAACTCGATCGCGATCCTCGGTATCTCCAGCGCCACGTGCACCCAGGTCTCGGAGGTCCTCTACGAGGCCAGCGGCCAGGGCGGGGCCGCCACGGACGGCTCCGGCGGTGTGGCCAGCGGCAACCAGATCATCGTTCCCGTGGACGCCGCCATCGACGCCTGCGGCAACTCGGTCGCGGTCGGCGGCATCAGCCAGGCCGAGTGCGTCGAGGTGGTCGAGGTCCTGGAGGAGGAGAGCGCCGACGCGCCCACCACCAGGACCGACGGCTCCGGCGGTGTGGCCAGCGGCAACCAGATCATCGTTCCCGTGGACGCCGCCATCGACATCTGCGGCAACTCGGTGGCCATCCTGGGCGGCTCCAGCGCCAAGTGCACCACCATCATCAACATCATCCAGGCCTCCCCCGAGAACGAGGGCACCCCCGACACCGCCACCAGCGGCGCGGGCGGGATCGGCAGCGGCAACCAGGTCGTGGTCCCGGTGGACGCGGCCGTCGACATCTGCGGCAACGCCGTGTCCGTGCTCGGCCTGGCCGAGGGCTCCTGCATGGAGATCATCTCCGAGGAGGAGAAGCCGGAGGAGCCCGGCGAGGAGAAGCCCGAGGAGCCCGGCCAGCCCGAGGAGGAGAAGCCGGAGGAGGAGAAGCCCGAGGAGCCGGGCGAGGAGAACCCCGAGGTGCCCCGCGAGGAGGACAAGGGCGAGGACGACTCCAGCACCGGCGAGGAGCCGGCCGGGCCCCAGGCCGACGAGCAGCTCCCCGTGACCGGTGGCGCCCTGGCCGGTCTGGTCGCCGCGGGCGTCGCCGCGGTCGGCGCGGGCGGCGCCGGGCTGTACTTCGCCCGCAAGCGCAAGGCCGCCGCCGTGACCGGCGACGACGAGTAGCACGGTCGGGGGACCCGGGTTCCCCGACCACACGCGGGGCCGCCGGTGACCGGCGGCCCCGTCCGGGTGCGGGCCGTCGCACGGGTACGGCGTCCGGTCCCGGCCGTGGCGGCGGGCCGGGTCGGGCGGGCCGGGACCGCGCGGTACGTGGAGGCGAGGGGCGGTGCGAGGCGGCCGGAGGAGTCTCATAACCTCGAAGACGTGCTCAAAGTCCTGTTCTCGCAACGAATGCTGGCCTTCCACGCGCTGGTGCTGGTGCTGGTGCCCAGCTTCGTCTGGCTGGGCTTCTGGCAGCTGGACCGGGCCGGGCAGCGCGGCGCGGCGGTCGACCTCCAGCAGTCCAACCTCGCCGCCGACCCCGTGCCGGTGGCCGAGCTGACCCGGGTCGGCGAGGACGTCGACCCCGACGACCGCTGGCGCACCGTCGAGGCCACCGGAACCTGGGACACCGAGCACGAGATCCTGCTGCGCAACCGCGACGGCTCCGGGGGCGTGGGCTTCCACGTGCTGACCCCGCTGGTCACCGAGGAGGGGAGCGCGGTCCTGGTCAACCGCGGATGGGTCGAGCGCGGCGAGACCGCTCTCGACCAGCCGGAGGTGCCGCCCGCGCAGGAGGGCCCCGTGGAGGTGGCCGGGCGCCTGCACTACTCCGAGACCGAGGAGAACACCGGGCTGCGCAACCGCGACGACCTGCCCGAGGGGCAGCTGATGATGGTCGACGTGGACCGGATCGCCGCGGACCTGCCCTACCCCGTCTACGGCGGCTACGTCGACCTGACCCGGCAGGACCCGATGCCGGAGGCGGCGCCCGAACCGGTCGTCCTGCACGAGGAGGACGCGGGGATGAGCGCGTCCTACGCCGTGCAGTGGTGGGTGTTCGCCGTCGTCGCCGTCGGCGGATGGGTTTTCCTCGTCCGCCGCGAGATCCGGGACGCTCGCGAGGCCGAGGCGGGTGAGTCCGGTGCGTCCGCGGAGGTCGCAGGGGCTGGGGAGACCGGTGCGACCGCCGAGCCTGCCGAGTCCGCCGAGGCCGTGGGGTCCAGCCGGAGTTCCGAGGGGCCCGCCGAGTCCGGGGAGGACTCCGGCGCGACCGCGGGCAGGGGCGGGTCCGGGACCGCCTGACACGGGGGCGCGTCCGTTGCGCCGGCCGGTCGCTGTCCGCGGGGTCCGGCCACGGGGCGCCCGGCAGTTCGGCCCCCGTGCACGCGCCGCGGCCCCGTGCACGCGCGCCTTTCTGGGAGGCTTGCCCCATGAACGATGACGGCTATCCGGATCCCGGGCGCGTGGCGCGCCGCGCCGTGGACGCCGAGGAGAGCGCCCGCGCCGGACGCCGGTGGTGGGACGGCGCGGCCGACGCCTACCAGGCCGAGCACGGCGGCTTCCTCGGCGACGCCGGGTTCGTGTGGTGTCCGGAGGGCCTGACCGAGGCCGAGGCGCGCCTGCTCGGCGACCCGGAGGACCTCCTGCGGGCCCGGGTGCTGGAGGTGGGCTGCGGCGCGGGCCAGTGCGGGCGGTGGCTGCGTGCCCGGGGAGTGCGCGAGGTGGTCGGGTTCGACCTGTCCTTCCGCCAGCTCCAGCATTCGCGCAGGATCGACGAGGGGACCGGGCACGCGCTCGCGGCCGTGCAGGCCGACGCCCAGCGGCTGCCGTTCGCCGACGCCTCCTTCGACGTCGTGTTCTCCTCGTTCGGGGCCTTCCCGTTCGTGCCCTCGGCCGACGACGCCCTGGCCGAGGCCGCGCGGGTGCTCGGGCCCGGAGGGCGGCTGGTGTTCTCCGTGACCCATCCGGTCCGGTGGAGCTTCCCGGACGACCCCGGGGAGGACGGGTTCACCGTGAACCAGTCCTACTTCGACCGCCGCGCCTACGTGGAGGAGGACGACGGCGGGACCGCGGTCTACGTGGAGCACCACCACACGGTGGGCGACTGGGTGCGCGGGATCGCCCGCGCGGGCCTGGTGCTGCGGGACGTGGTCGAACCGGAGTGGCCCGAGGGGCTGGACCGGGTCTGGGGCGGCTGGGGGCCGGTGCGCGGCCGGATGATCCCCGGCACCGCGATCTTCTCGGCGGACCGGCCCTGAGCCCGGGAGAGAACGGGGGTGGCGGAGCCCCTGCACTTCGCCGCCCCGGCCCTAGTAGTACTTCGTTAACTTGTGTCGGGTGGGTGCTGCTGTGCGAGTGGTCGGTGACAGGTGTGGCACACGCCGGTCCAGCACAGCAGCACCCGTTGGAGCTCCTCCAACACCTGGTACAGACTCAGACCGACGTCCGACTTTTTGGGTCCAGCCTCCGCAGGGTCAGGAACGCTTGGGCCGCGCTGACCAGCGTGACGTGGTGGTGCCAGCCCCGCCAGGTCCGTCCCTCGTAGTGATCCAACCCCAGACCGTGCTTGAGCTCGCGGTAGTCGTGCTCGATCCGCCACCGGATCTTGGCCAACCGCACCAGATGCCGTAGCGCGGTCTTCGTATCCAGGCTGGTCAACCAGTAATCGGTCGGCGCCTGCTCATACGGGGGCCACTGGGCGATCAGCGTCTGAGCGGGCAGCACCCCGTCCCAACCACCCCGGCCTCCTGCCCGGGCCAGAGCCGCCTCGCGGGCGGACTTACCCGCCAAACGCACGTCCATGACCAGGAACCGGCCCCGCATCGCCCCACGTGAGCCCTGCCGCCAGGTGCACCGGCGCAAGGCCCCACGCCCCCGCTCCAGCGCCAACTCCTTCAGCGTCCGGGCCGGGGTCCGATAGCGCGGCAGACGCGGACCCGGACCAGGCCGCTCGGGTGCCTGGGGCACCACCCCACCGGGGTGGGCGTTGAGATCACCGCGTACCGCGACCACGTAGTCCAAACCGCGCTCGGCCAGACCCTGCCGGAAGCCGTGGATCTGCCCGTACCCCGCATCGGCCACCACCACCTGGTCCTCAAGCCCCCAGGAGCGGGCCTGATCCACCATGTCCAGGGCCAGCCGCCACTTCTCCCGGTGGCCCACCTGCTCGGGCACACCCGTTTTGGCGCGGCGCTCATCGGCGGGGTTGGCCCACTCCTTGGGCAGGTAGAGCCGCCAGTTCAGCGGCACCGACGCGGTGTCGGTGACCGCGTGCAAGCTGACCGCGCTCTGGCACACCGCCTGCTTGCCCAGGGCGCCGCACCACTGGTGGGCCGCTCCCACCGACTCGGTGCCCGCTTTGGGGATACCGGAGTCATCGATCACCCACGCATCCGGATCGATGGCCCGGCTGGCCTTGGTGGCCACGCGGCGTTGGACGGGGACGTGGTCCCAGGGGGACTGGCCCACGAACTGCTGCAGCGCTTGCATGTTGCCGTCGGGCAGGCGCTCGGCCATGGGTTGGATGGACTTGCGTCGCCCGTCCAGCATTAATCCGCGCAGGTAGCAGCTGCCCCAGGCCCGGGAGTCCTTACGGGGGATGGAGGCGAGGACCTCGGCGCAGAACGCGTCGAGGTCCTCACGGAGTTCTTCTACAGCGGTCAGGTCCACGGGTCCATGATGGCGGAACCAGACCGCGAAATCATAGACTTAACGAAGTACTACTAGACGGGTTCGCCGAGGTACTCCGCGGGCACGGCGGGCACCAGCCGCACTCCGTTGCCGGTGACCCGGAAGACGTGGCCGTCGCCGGGGCGCTGGCCGCGGCCACCCTGCTCGGGTTGTGGTGGGCGCTCCGGCGGAGGAGGGAAAGCGGGGAGAGCCGAACGCGCCGGTCCCGGAGCGGGGGTCCGGCCGCCCCTGAGCGGTTCCCCGAACCCGGGGCGAACGGGCCCGCGGAAGGGGTTCGCGGGCCCGTCGGCGGGTATTCCGGGCCCGGAACACCCCTCCGACGACGACCAGGAGCCCCCGCGTGACCGACGTCGGTGTCCGGACCGCCCTCCCCTCCGACCACCCGCGCATCCTGGCGGTCTGCGACGACTGGTGGGGGCGCCCCGTGGCGCACATCCTCCCCCGGCTCTTCCTCGACCACTTCCACACCACCAGCCTCATCGCCGAGGCGGAGGGGGAGTTGGCGGGCTTCCTGATCGGCTTCCCCTCGCCGTCCGTGCCCGAGGAGGCGTACGTGCACTTCGCCGGGGTGGCCCCGGGGCACCGCAGGACAGGGCTCGCGAACGGGCTGTACCGGCGCTTCACGGACGGGGCGAGGGAGCGCGGGTGCACGGTCGTGCGCGCGGTCACCTCCCCCGCCAACGAGCGCTCGATCGCCTTCCACCGCGCCCACGGCTTCACCGTCACAGGGCCGCACGCCGACTACGAGGGGCCGGGCGTGGACCGGATGGTCTTCACCCTGCGCCTCGGGGAGTGACGGGCGACGCGCGGACACGGGGCCCGGGCACCGGTGGGAGGGCCGCGCCGCGGCCCCGGCGCGCGGCCCCGCGCCGCGTATGATCCGGCTACCGGACGCGGAGGAGGCACGGTGCGGCTCAAACTCGACCTGCACGACATCTTCAACAAGGGACGGGACATCGACCGGGCCCTCAACGACATCATGGACGAGGCCGAGCGCACGGGCGCCAAGAGCATCGAGATCATCCCCGGCAAGGGTTCCGGTCAGCTCAAGAAGCGGGTGCTGCGCTTCCTCGACCGCAAGGACGTCAAGGCCCGCTACCACCGGGTCGAGAAGGACTCCAAGAACTTCGGGCGCCTGTTCGTGCACTTCAGGCACTGAGCGCGTCCCTGCCGCGGTCGGCAGCGGGCCGGTGCGGGCGGGGCCGCCGGGCCCGGCAACGGCGAGTTGTGTGAGTTTTTGCCCCTCCGATCCCCGAAACCTCCCTCACCAGGGAAGGAACCGAAGGGTGGTGTGCCGTCACGGAGAGGGACAGCGATGATCAGTACGGATTTCACTCCCGGGTCGCCCTGCTGGGTCGAGGTGTCCTCACCCGACGTGGAGGCCTCGACAGCGTTCTACGGGCACGTGTTCGGCTGGAGCTCCGAGACGCACATCCGGCAGCTGGAGGGCTACAAGTTCCTGTGCGGTGAGGGGCTTCCCGCGGCCGGTGTCAGCCCGGTCATGGGGGAGAGCGACCGCCCCTCCTGGACCGTGTACTTCGCCGACTCCGACATCGAGGACACCATCGCACGCGTGGAGCGGCTGGGCGGCACCCTCCTGGTGGAGCCGTTCGACATCTTCGACCTGGGCCGTCAGGCGCTGTTCCGCGACCCCCAGGGCGCCTCCTTCGGCGTCTGGCGGGGGGATATGTACCTCGGCCTGGTGGGACGGGTCAACAGCCTCTGCTGGGTGGAGCTGCGGACCACCGACGCGCGCGGCGCGGCCGAGTTCTACACCGGGGTCTTCAAGTGGGACCTCAGCCCGTTCGACCCGTCCCTCGGCGGGGAGGAGGTCGGCGGGTACACGGTCCTGCGCCCCGCGGGAACCGGTGACGAGCGCACCCACGGGGGCATCCTGCAGGCGGGCCCCGGGCACGGGGGCCGGTTCGGCGGGGAGGAGGACTGGCACCCGGTGTTCGCGGTGGCCGACTGCGACGCCGTCGCGCGCAGGGTCGTGGCCGCGGGCGGACGCGTGCACGCGGAGCCGGAGAGCATCCCGGGTGTGGGGCGCCGCATGGTCTGCTCCGACCCCTTCCAGGCCGGGTTCGTCCTGCTCAACTGGCCGCCCGGGTGATCCGGACGCCGCCCGGCCGGAGCCCGCGCCCTGAGTGACTGTTGGGTATGCGGGTGATTACACGGCCTGGTCGGCAGAGCGGTTGCTCCACCGCTCGCTCTGACCGGCCAGCCGTGTGGCCATCAACCGGATCATCGCGAGCTTGACCATGGCCTCCGAACCCGTGGTCAAACGTTCGTAATCGCGCGCCAAACGGCGGTTGCGCACCAACCAGGCGAACGTGCGCTCCACCACCCACCGGCGCGGCAACACCTGAAACCCCCTGGCGTCATCGCTGCGCCGAACGATCTCCACCACCAACCGGAACGTCTCATACGCCCAGGTGAGCAGGCCGCTGTCGACCTTGTTCGCGTACCCCGCGTCAGCCCACACCAGCCCCACCGTCGGGAACCGGGCCGCCAAGGTCTCCAAGACCCGGCGCCCACCGGGGCGGTCCTGGACCGAGGCCGAGGTCACCGCGACCACCAGCACCAACCCCAACGTGTCCACGACCAGGTGGCGTTTGCGGCCCTTGGTGCGCTTGCCCGCGTCGTAGCCGCGGTCGGTACCGCCCTCCCCGGTCAGGATCGACTGGGAGTCCAACACCGCCGCCGAGGGGTCCCGGTCGCGGCCCGCCTCCTCGCGGACCCGGGCGCGCAGGGCGTCGTGGATCCGATCGATGGTGCCGTCGGCCCTCCAGGTGCGGTACCACCGGTAGGCGGCGTCCCAGGGGATCAGGTCGTGGGGGATCATCCGCCACTGGCAACCCGAGCGCAGCACGAACAGGATCGCGTTCCAGACCAGCCGGTCGTCGTATTTGCGGGGTGCTCCGCCTTTGGCTTGGTCGCGGACGGGCATGAGGGGCTCGATCACCTCCCAGACGGGGTCGGAGAGGTTGGAGGGGTAGCATGGGCGGGCGTCCCCGCCGGACTTGCATCTGCACACACAGCGCAATTCTGGCGGGGATGTTCTGTTCTCCCGTCAGCGACCCGGGCCGGTCACCTCACGCAACCACCCGCATACCCAACAGTCACTGAGGGGGCGCGGGCCCCGGCCGCACCCGGCGGCTACTGCCGCGACACCGCGGACGCGCCCCCGCGCAGCACGAACTTCTGGATCTTGCCGGTGGCCGTCTTGGGGAGCTGCTCCACGCACTCCACCCGCGTGGGCGCCTTGAAGTGCGCCAGGTTGTCGCGGGCGAAGGCGATCAGCTCCTCCTCCGTGGCCGCGGTGCCCTCGCGCAGCACCACGGACGCCTTCGGCGTCTCGCCCCAGCGCTCGTGCGGCACGCCCACGACGGCTGCCTCCATCACGGCCGGGTGCCGCAGCAGGACTCCCTCCACCTCGACGGAGGAGATGTTCTCCCCGCCGGAGATGATGACGTCCTTGATCCGGTCCTGGATCTCCACGTACCCGTCCGGGTGGGTGACCGCCGCGTCGCCGGTGTGGAACCAGCCGTCGCCCATGGCCTTCCGGGTGGCCTCCGGGTCGTTGTAGTAGCCCTTCATCACCACGTTCCCGCGCACGGTGATCTCCCCGACCGTCGTACCGTCCCAGGGCACCTCGACGCCGTCGGCGTCCACCACCCGCAGCTCGCCGGAGGTGATCAGCTCGACCCCCTGGCGTGCCTTGACAGCGGCGCGGTCGCGCGAAGACAGGCCGCCGTGCTCGGCTCGCGGCTCGCACACGGTGATGAACGGCGTGGTCTCGGTCAGCCCGTAGACATGGGTGACGGTCCATCCGAAACCGTCCTCCAGGCGCTCGATGGTGTCGGCGGCGGGGGAGGCCCCGGCCGTCACCACGTGCACGCCGGCCGGGACCCCGCCGCGTACCTCCTCGGGGGCGTTCGACAGCATGATCAGCACGGTGGGGGCCGCGCACAGCCAGGTGACCCCCTCGGAGCGGATCAGCTCGTACACGGTGGCCGGGTCCATCGCGGGCAGGCACACGTGGGTGGCGGCCGCGGCGGTCACCGTCCACGTGTAGGTCCAGCCGTTGGCGTGGAACATCGGCAGCGTCCACAGGTACCGGTCGTCGATGCCGATCCGCAGGTGCAGCAGGGTGCCCACCGAGTTCATGTACGCGTTGCGGTGGGTGATCATCACGCCCTTGGGCCGGGCCGTGGTGCCGCTCGTGTAATTGACGGTCAGCAAGTCGGTCTCGTCGATCTCGGGGCGGACGTAGTCCGCCGCGGCCTGCGCGACGAGGGTCTCGTAGTCCTCCCAACCCGGGCGCGCCCCCTCCAGGGCGACGAACCGCTCCACGCCCGGCATCTGGTCGCGGACGCCGTCCACGGCGTCGAGCTGGTCGGCGTGCACGCACAGGACCCGCGCCCCGGAGTGGTTGACGATGTAGACGAAGTCGTCCGCCGACAGCCGGAAGTTGACCGGCACCAGCACCGCGCCGAGCTGCGGCACGGCGTAGAAGGATTCCAGCTGGGCGTGGGTGTTGGGGGAGATGTAGGCGACGCGGTCGCCCTTGGACACCCCCATGCCCTGGAGGGCGGAGGACCAGCGGTCGCAGCGGTCGAAGAACTCCTCGTAGGTGAGCCGGAGGCCACGGTCCACCACCGCCTCGCGCCGGGGGTGCAGTCTTCGGGTGCGGCGGGCGAACTCCAGGGGAGTCAGGGCGAGTTCCATGGTGCCGGGTGCCTTTCCGCGTCGGTGATGGTGGGCGGTGGTCGGGGCGGAGGCCGAAGGCGGTCGCCCCACGACCACCATCACCGGACGGTCGTCGGCTGTCCAGCGTCGGGCGTCGGAAGTCGGCTGCCCTCAGAGTCCGAACAGCCGGGCGGCGTTGCCGTACAGCACTCCCCGAAGCCAGTCATCACCCAGACCGAGCCAGGCGAGGGCCTCGATCTGTTCGAGATAGGGGTACGGGATGTTCGGGAAGTCCGTGCCGAAAAGGACCCGGTCCGCGACACCCTTCAGGCGGGGCACCTCCCCGTCGGGGAAGGGCGCCCAGTCCTTGGAGAACTCGGTGAACACCATCGTGGTGTCCAGGTGGACGCGCTCGTGGTGCTCGGCCAGGTCCAGGAACGCGCGGTAGTCGGGAGCCCCGGCGTGGGCGATGACCGCGGTGAGCCCGGGGTGGGCGCGCAGGGTCTCGGCGAAGGGTTCGGGGCCGGTGAAGGGGCCCGCCTCCGGGCTCGAACCGCAGTGGATCACCACGGGCGTGCCCGCGTCCGCGATCAGCCCCCACACGTCGGCCAGCAGCGGGTCGCGCGGGTCGTAGCGGCCGACCTGGAGGTGTGCCTTGAACACGCGGGTACCCGCCTCCAACGCCGCGGCCACGTAGTCGCGGGCCTCCGGCTCGGGGTAGAAGGTGGCGCTGCGCAGGCAGTCGGGGTTGCGGTCGGCGAAGCCGCCCGCCCAGTCGTTGAGCCAGGCGGCCATGCCGGGCCGGTGCGGGTAGGAGAGGGCGGTGAAGTGCCGCACCCCGAAGCCCCGGAGCAGGGACAGGCGTTCGTCCTCGTCGAAGCGGTAGTTGATCGGCCACAGGCCGCCGAGGGCGTCGAAGTGGGCCCACACCTTGCGCAGCACGTTGTCGGGCATGAAGTGGGTGTGGACGTCGATGAGTCCCGGGAGTCCCAGGCCCTGCCAGACCGCGCGTACGGCGGCGGATTCGGGCCCGTGTTCGTGCGCGGTATCCGTCGTGCGGGAGGACCCGGGATCGGTTCCGGCGGCGGTGTCGGAACGGGTTTCGGTGCCGGTGTCCGTTGCGGCGGACCCGGAGAAGGACGAGGCTCGTGTCACGCCGGAAACGATACGGGTAAGCGCTGGTCAGAGTCATGAAGACGCTCAGAAAGCCAGGAGGATTACTCCGGTCACGACGATGACGGAGGCGGCGATCCGCACCGGGCCGAACCGTTCCCCGAACAGCAGCGCGCCCAGTACCGCGGCGAAGACGATGCTCGTCTCGCGCAGCGCGGCGATGCCCGCGACCGCGCCGGTCAGTTGCGCCCACAGCACGAGCCCGTAGGCGACCGCGCTGACCACGCCGCCCAGGACTCCGAACTTCCAGACCGGCTTGAGCTGGCGAGGGAGCGCGCCGCGGCGGGTGAACACCGCCACCACGAAGAACACCGGTCCCTGAAGGATCATCAGCCACGTGATGTAACCCAGCGGGTCCTGGGTGAGGCGGACCCCGTGGGCGTCGACCACGGTGTAGACGGCGATGCTGACGCCGGTGGCGAAGGCCGCCAGCAGCGCCGGAAGCTGTGCGCGGGAGGGGCGGCCGCCCGCGAACACCAGCGTCGTCAGCCCGGCGGAGACGACCAGGACCCCGGCCAGGTCGGACGGGGGCATCGACTCACCGAGCAGGAGGATGCCGGTCAGGGCGACCACCCACGGCGCCGTGCCGCGCGCCATCGGGTACACCTGGCCGAACTCGCCGGTCCGGTAGGAGAGCATCAGCAGGCTCATGTACAGCAGGTGGGTGGCGAGGGATGCGAGCAGGACCGGCCAGGCCTCGCGCGGGGGCGGCCCCACGACCGGGAGCAGGGGCAGGGCGGCGAGCATTCCGCCGAGGCCGATCAGGGCGAACCCGAGCAGGCGGTCGGTGATGGAGTGGGCGATCGCGTTCCAGCCCGCGTGCAGCAGCGCCGCGAGCAGGACCACGGCCACGACCCACGGCGTCACGGGGTGGAGGCGGGGGACGAGGAGGAAACGGGGGACGGGGCGGAAACGGGGGACAGGGAGGAGGCCCGGCGGCGCTGGGGCGGAGGGAACTGGCCCGGGGGAGGCGTCCGGTGGAGCGAGCACGGAGGAGGCAGGGGCGGGGAAGGCTTCTGGTGGGGCGCGGGCGGAGGGAACGGGCCCGGTGAAGGTTTCTGGCGGAGCGCGGGCCGAGGGAACGGGACTGGAGAGGGTGCCGGGGGCGGAAGGGGCATCCGGCAAGGCTAGGCGGTCGTCCACAGGCCGGGGAGCGCGGGGCGGCGCCGGGACCGTGGCGGGCATACCTGTCATGGGGGGACGTGTTCCACGGCGCGGAGGCTGGGGGCCCCATCAACAGCATGCTCCTCCCGGGAGCCGTCCACCACCCCGCTGCCGCGCCTGTGGACAACTCTCCCTCCTGCTTCCTGTCCGCTGTCACGCCTGCGGACAACACCCGCCTGAGCCCGCGCGCTCCGGTCCTGTGGCGCGGCTGGGGCCGCCTCGGCGGCCGGTGCCGCTGCCGCCGGAATGTCGCAGGCGCGTGTGAGTATCGGGGCCTGCCCAGTCGAGGAGGCCCCCATGTCGTTCCAGGCTTATCTGGATGCCGTCGAGGACAAGACCGGTCTGACTCCGCGCACGCTGGTCGACCGCGCCAAGGAGAAGGGCTACGACGACCCTTCGGTCAAGGCGGGCACCATCGTCCAGTGGCTGACCGAGGACTACGGCCTGGGCCGCGGCCACGCGATGGCCCTGGTCCACGTCATCAAGAAGGGCCCGCGGATCAGCGCCAAGCACGTGGGCACCACCGGTTCCCACCGGGACTCCTCCACCGAGCTCTGGCTCGACGGCAAGGCGACCAGACCGCAGACGGTCTGAGGCCGCGCCCCTACCCGGCGGGGATTCGGTCGTTATCCGCCGGCCCCCGCCCGGTGTCCGCCGGCCCCCGCCCGGTGTCCGCCGGCCCCCGCGCGCCCGGACGCCGCCCAGACCCCGTCCAGCCGCGCGAACCCCGGGACCGCCCTGGCCGAAAGCCCTCCCGTGGCCGGATTCGGCCACCTCCTCCGTGTGCACCGCGACGGCCTTCCGAGCCGGAGCGGTCGTCAGGTGGGTGCGGCTCTCGGCCCATCTTCCTCACCGCGGCCTGGGCCGCCCCGGTGTGCGCGCTGGGGCTGCTGTTCGCGCCCAACGTGATGTTCCTCGGGGTGCTGGTGGGCTGCGTGTTCGCCATCGTGCCCTGCGTGAACGCCGTGTTCTACGGCTACGCCGCCGCGTCGGTCAGCGACCGCTACCAGGGTCGTGTCCCGGGCGCCGTCACGTTCATGGCGCTGGTGTCGCAGCCGGTGGGCATCCTCGGCATCGGGGTGGTCTTCGACCGCGCCGGGCCCGCCTGGGTCTTCCCGACGATGACGCTGGTCTCGGCGCTCGCCGCCCTGTTCAGCCTCTCCCCGGCCATGCGCGACCTGCCCCGGCCCGAGGAGGTGGCCGTGGCCTGACCGCGGCCCCGCCCCCCGAGGGGGCCGAGCGGTCGGGCCACGGCCGGTCAGGTGCCGCACCGCCGCCCGGGTGACGGGAGGCGGTCCGGTTAGGGGACCGGTCATCGGCCGTCCGATGACCGGCGTGAAACCGGTCGCCGCCCGGCCGGGGCCGGACGGCGACCGGTCCTCAGCCCTCGAAGGGCATCGCCATCAGCGGATCGGAGGTGGGCTGCTCGGAGCCGCCCTCGGGCTCGACGGTGACGGCCACGCCCCCGGTCGCCTCGTCCTGCGGCGCGGCCAGCACCGGGAGCACGAAGCCCGACTCGTCCACGGAGAGCACCCCGGCCGAGTAGACGCTGCCGTCGTCACGCGTCAGCCAGAGCTGGTAGTCCTCGTCCTCCAGCCGCTCCAGGCCGTGGGCGCTGAACACGATCCGTCCGCTGCTCTCGGAGTGCACCACGGTCACGGACACGCCCTCCATGGGCTCGGCCGTGGTGTAGTCGGCGTTCGGGTCGGAGAGCACCGCCGCGATCTGCCGCTCGTTCTCCCGCAGGTCCTGCACCTGGCGCACCTGGTCGATGACGACAGCGCCCAGCGCGACCATGACGGCCAGGCAGGCGGCCAGCACCAGCCCCAGGCCCCAGGACCAGCGGCCCCGGCGCGGCACCGGCAGGCGCTCGGGAGCGGGCGCGAGCTGGCGGGTGCGCGCCACCTCCTCCAGTACGCGCTCGCGCAGTTCGGCGGGCGGCGTGCCGGCGGCCGCGGTGCCCAGGAGCGTGACGGTCTCGGTGAAGCCGCGCGTCTCCTGCACACAGGAGTCGCATTCGGCCAGATGGTCCTCGAACCGCACGCTCTCACTCGGAGACAGGGCGCCCAGGGCGTAGGCTCCCGAGAGGATGTGCGGGTCCTGGCCCAGTGTCCTCCTCACCACTCCACCCCCAAGCAGTCCCGTAGCCGGATCAGACCGTCGCGCATCCGCGTCTTCACGGTGCCCAACGGCGTCGAAAGCAGGCGGGCCACCTCACGATAGGTGTATCCGCCGTAGTAGGCCAGACGCACGGACTGGCCCTGGAGTTCGGTCAGCGTGTCCAGACAGCGGCGCACCCGCTCGCGTTCCAGACGGTTCGTGGCCTCCTCGGCCACCTCGTCGTAGGGGCGCTGCGTGTTCGCCGCCGCCACCCTGGCCTCCCGGTCTGTGGCGGCCTGCTCGGAGCGCACCCGGTCCACCGCCCGGCGGTGCGCGAGCGTCATCACCCACGCCTGGGGGCTGCCGCGCCGCTCGTCGTAACGGCAGGCGGTGCGCCACACCTCCACCATCACCTCCTGGGCGACCTCCTCGGACTGGGCGGGGTCGCGAAGCACACGACGCACCAGCCCGTACACCGACGGGATGACCAGGTCGTACACCTCGCCGAACGCGCTCTCATCACCCCGGGCCACCTGGCGGAGCAGTTCCGTGAGCCGCTGGGCAGGCGGAACCGGCGGCTCCGCCTCCGACCCGCGGGGGCCCCGGGGTATCGCGGCGTGCTCGTCCATCCGCTCCTCTTCCTGGTGGTCCTGCGTCGCTCGCCCCATCCGTGCGCTGGACGGGCCCGGGTGTGCCCCGAAGGATCCCGGCCCTTCCAGAATCGCACGTCAGCCGTACCGTTCGGCTGTTCTCGCGCGGTGCGCCCGTCGGGGCTCCGTGGAGTCCACGGAGCCCCGTGTGCCCTCGGGGGCGCTGGCGGGCCCGGACGGCCCGGCCTCAACGCTCGGACCGCCCGGGGGTCGCACCGTGCCGGAGTTACTCGGCGGGCATCAGCACGCCGTCGACGATGTACACCGTGGCGTTGGCGGTCTGCACGTTGCCGCAGATGACGGACGCCTCGCCGTTCACCGTGAACTCCTCGCCGGAGCCCTCGGTGGTGACCTCGCCGCCCTGGAGCGAGGTGAACGTGCCGTTCTCCAGGTCGGCCGGGGTCTGGCGGCCCTCGACCACGTGGTAGGTCAGCACCTCGGTGAGCTGCTCCTGGTCGGCCAGCAGCGCGTCGAGGTCCTCCTGCGGGATCGCCTCGAACGCCGGGTTGGCCGGGGCGAAGACCGTGATGTCCTCGGCCGAGTTGAGCGTGTCCACCAGGTCCGCCTCGGTCACGGCCGTCACCAGCGTGGACAGCACCGGGTTGTTGGACGCGGCGGTGGCGACCGGGTCGTCCGCCATGCCCTCGAAGCTGCCCTCGCCGTCGGCGGGCACCTCGGCGCAGCCGGAACCGAAGTTCTCGCCCGCCATCTCGGTGGTGCCCTCCTCGCCGCCCATGCCGCTGTTCTCGGACTCGGTCGCGGTGGGGGTCTCCTCGGCGGCCTCCTCCTCGCCGCCCATGCCGCCGCCGCAGGCGGTCAGACCGAAGGCGAGCGCGGCAGCGGCGGCCGTGATGGTGAGGCTGCTCTTGCGGATCATTGTTTTCTCCTTCAACTTGGTTAACTTCTGTTTGCTCACGTCACCGACTTGCGCCGGTGTTGGTCGAGGGGTGCGTCTATTCGGCGGTGAACCGGATGCTGTGCCAGCCGGTTGCGCCGTCGGGCACGGGATCCACCCGTTCGGCGGGCTGGGTGGCCCCGGTGGCGTCGGTGGCCCGGACCTCCACGGAGTGCTGGCCGGGTTCGACGGTGGTCTCGGCCACCCACTGGACCCAGGTGTCGATGCCGGGGACCGCGGCGAGTTCGGCCCGCTGCCACTCGCCTCCGTCCACCCGCACCTCCACGGCGTCGACCCCGCGGTGCTGTGCCCAGGCCACTCCGGCCAGGACGACCTCTCCGGCGTCCACCCGGCTCAGGGGTGCGGGCACGTCCACGCGGGACATGGTCTTGATGGGAGCGCGCACCGCCCAGCCGCGCTGCGCCCAGTAGGCCTGCTCGTCGGCGAAGCGGGTCAGCTTGATGTCGGTGACCCACTTGGTGGCGCTGACGAACCCGTAGAGGCCGGGGACGACCATGCGCGCCGGGTAGCCGTGCGCGTGGGGGAGGGGCTCCCCGTTCATGCCCACGGCCAGGAGCGCGTCGCGCCCGTCCATGACGACCTCGGTCGGCGTGCCGCAGGTCCAGCCGTCGTCGGAGGTGCTGAGGATCTGGTCGGCGCCGGACTGCACGCCCGCGCGCCGCAGGAGGTCGGTCAAGGGGAAGCCCAGCCAGCGGCTGTTTCCCGCGAGGTCGCCGCCGACCTGGTTCGACACGCAGGTCATGGTGATGTCGGCCTCGACGAGCTCCTCGGCGAGCAGTTCGTCCATGTCGATCTCGAAGGGGCGGTCCACCATCCCGTGCACCCTCAGCGTCCATCGGGTGGAGTCCAGCCGGGGAACGGTGAGGGCGGTGTCGATCCGGTAGAACTCCCTGTTGGGCGTGGTGAAGGGTGTCAGCCCCGGAACGCCCAGTTCGGTCGCGGCGGGCAGCGGCGGCAGCGGGTTCGCCGCCGGGGGAAGGGCGAGGGCGGAGCGTGAGCCCGCACCGCCGCCTAGGGTCGGCAGCAGGCGCCCGAGGACACCGGCGGTGCCGGACACGGCCAGGACGCCCGCCGCGGTCAGCACGAAACCGCGTCTGCCCGGGCCCCGGTCCGGTCCGGCCGCGGGAGGGGCAGGAGCCTCCTCCGCGTCCGCCGGTGTCCTCGAACCGCCCATCCCTTGTGGTCCGGAGTCCGCTTCGGGCCGGAGCGTCCCGCGCGCGCTGCGCACCAGGAGCGCCAGGGCGAGAGCCCCCGCCACCGCCCCGACGAGCACGGGCACCGGGGCGCCCGGGTCGTCGGAGCGGTGCGGAAGCACGGCGGCCAGCCCGACCGCGGTGAACACCGCCAACCCCGTGTACCCGACGACGGGCCGCCGGAGCGACGCCGTGCCGAGTACGGCCCCGACACCCAGAAGAACGGCGATGATCCCGGCCACGAGCACGACCTTGTCGGCTCTGCCCAGCAGATCGATCGCCGCCTCCACCAGGGAGGGCGGTGTGATGTCGACGACCGTGTCGCCGACGGCGATCACCGGAGACACGGTGCGGAGCAGTCCTGCGGCCAGCTCGGCGGTGCCCAGTGAGGCGCCGACCGTGAGCAGCCCCACGACTGATCCGACGACGACCCGTCGCCTGTCGCGTGGCGGGGTGTTCCCGCGTGTCTCGGTGGTCACGTCGGTCATTCGGGGCCGAGGCGGGGGCGGATGGGTGTTTCCGCGGAATTTTTTTCGGTCCGCGCGAAGAAGTCCTTGACCTGCGGTGACGCGGTGCCGCCGGCGGGTGCAGGGGCGCTCCTCGCGCGTCCGCCGCCCGTCCGCCGCCCGTCCACCGCCGGCCCCGGACTCCTCCGGGACCCGCGCCCGCCGTCCGTCCGGGACCCGTCCGGGGGTCCCGCGCCGACGGGACCGCCCCGCACCGGGCACCGGCCGCCAAGCGGACGTAACCCGCCAACAGCGGGCAGGGCGGTCGGTTCCGCCCCACGCGTACAGGAGGATGTTGCCCGTACGTCTCCTCAACGATCGGAGTTCCCCCACATGGCGAGGAAGTCGCCCCTACCCCTGGTCGCGCTGGCGGTCTCGGGCAGCCTCCTGCTCAGCGGCTGTACGGTCACCGAGGGGGTGTCCGACTGGTGGTCCGAGACCTTCGGAAGCGCGTCGGGCCCGCCCGAGGTCAGGGAGGAGTTCCCCTACGTCCGCGAGGGCCGCATCTTCCAGGACACCGGCCGGGACAACGAGATGCGCTTCGCCGTCACCGGTCTGGAGCGCACCGACGACTACACCGTCATGTACTACGAGGTCACCTACCTCGACGAGTTCACCGGACCCAACCGGAACATGAGCATGGCCCACACCCTGGTCGATCCGCTCACCGGCCGCGTCTACCGGCAGTTCCTGGACGAGGAGGGTCTCAAGTACGGCTCCGAGAGCCCCAACCAGGACGGCCTCTACCCGGTCCACGACGGGGTCACCAACGAGTACGTGCGCTACTTCCCGCGCCTGCCCGACGAGGTCCGGCAGGTCACGTTCGTCGGCAGCGGGCTCGGGGCCATGACCGGCATCCCGGTCGTGGACGTGGAGGAGGAGCGGGCCGCCCCGCAGGACCCCAACGGGGCCGACCACCTCACCCCGGACGACCCGCCGCCGAGCGGGGAGAACCTCACCTTCGCCAACCGCCGCCCGGACGAGGACGCCGTGGCCGACGAGGGCTGGGTGCAGAGCTTCGTGGACTCCGAGATCGCCTCCACCACCCGCGACGGCGACCGGGAGATCATCTCCCTGCACTCCGACGTCATGTTCGAGTTCGACCGCTCGGACCTGACCCCCGAGGCCGAGGACGTGGTGCGCCGCGCGGCCACCAGCCTGGCCCGCAACGTCGACCCCGACGAGCCCGTCATCACGGTCATCGGCCACACCGACAGCATCGGCGACGACTCCTACAACGACAACCTGTCGGTGCAGAGGGCCGAGAGCGTGCGCGACCTGCTCGCCGAGGAGTTGGGCACCGACTACACCCTGGAGGTGGAGGGCCGCGGCGAGCAGGAGCCGATCGCCCGCGAGGGCGGCCCCGACGACGACGAGGCGCGGGCGCGCAACCGGCGCGTGGAGTTCTCCTACGTCTTCAACACCACCGTGGAGGCCACGGAGGAAGAGGAGTACGACGACGACGCCCTGGGCGCGGCCCAGCGCAACGTCACCTGGCCCGCGCCCTACGACGACGACCCGGGGTCGGTGGTGGCCGAGGGCGAGCTGGACGGGGTGCGCCTGGAGGTCTACCCGCTGCGCCGCGACGGCGCGTACGTGATCGGCACCGTGGCTCTGACCAACACCACCGACGAGCCGACCATGCCCGACATGGGCGGGCAGGAGGCCGTCCAGGCGGGCGGCCCCGAGCAGTTCAACAAGGGCACGCTCGGCGGCTTCCAACTGCTGGAGCCGGAGAGCGGCCTGGTGCGCTACGTGGCCCAGATGGACTTCGGCGAGGGGCGCTACAGCAGCTTCGCCGAAGAGGTCCACATGCTCCAGCCCGACAACACCTACAGCCTGGTCGCGGTCTTCCCCGCGCCGCCGGTGGACGTGGAGGAGCTGACCCTGCGGGCGGGCCCGTTCGGTGAGTTCGAGGAGATCCCCGTGGAGCACTAGAGGGACGGGCGGGACCGCCGCCGGTGCCCGGCGTGGGTTCTGACCCCCGTCCCGGCCGGTGCCGGTCTCCCGGGCCCGCCGCGGGCACGACGGGGCCTCGGCGAGGAGCGCGGGGCGGTGAAGCCTCCGCCGCGACGGAACACCGGGACCGCCCGCACACGTGAGGGGGCCGCCGATCGGCGGCCCCCTTCGCCGTACCCGGACACGGCGGGGAGGGGCGGTGGTGCTCCGAACCCCTCCAGCCACTTCCGGCACACGAAAAAAGCCTTTCCCTGTTCTTGTCCCAGAGCACTGGAAAGCACCGGATTCCGCCGGGGGGCGGTGAATTCCCCCAGGTGGGAGAATCGTTCACCCGCTGTTCTCCTTTGTGGATGCTCCGCCCCCGGTGGAAAGTGACGTTCCGTCCGGGTGTTCGCGAAGAAAAGGAACGCCGCCCGATACCTTTCTCCTGGCGGCCAGCCCCCCGCCCGAGGCCCCGTGTCCAGCCACCACCGCGCGAACGACAGCGGTGGTCGCGAAGGGTCCCGCGACACCAGGCAGGAATGACGACGATGGTAAGGATCCATTTCACCGGCACCGACCTAGCGAACACCGTGGTCGCCCCCGAGCCCGACCCCATGTGGGAGATACTGCTCAGCCTCCACGCCCTCCAGAACCGGGACGGCCGCCGGGTGTTCGACCCCTGGCGCCGTTCCCTCCGCCAGGCCACGCCCTCCTCGCTGCGCCAGGTGCTGCCCTTCGGGCCCGCGCGGGGGTACTCGCCCGACTTCCTCACCCCCGCGGTGCCCCTGTGCGACGTGGAGGAGGGCATCGAGGCCCTCGCCCGCACCCCTCGCGCCCGCCTGCGCGGCGACCTGGAGATCCTGGGGAGCAGCCGCAGACTGCCCGGATGGAGCGACGACCTCGCGCGGGGCCGGACCAGCGCCCTGCACAGGCTGACGGAGGCCCTGCGGGACTACCACGGCCGCGCCCTGGCCCCCCACTGGGACTCCGTCCGACGCCACGTGCACACCGATCGCGCCCTGCGCGCCCGTGCCCTGCTCCAGGGCGGCGTGGAGGCACTGCTGGCCGGTCTGAGCCCCGCCCTGGCCTGGCAGTCCCCGGTCCTGGAGTTGCGGAGTCTGATGATCGACCGTGACCTGTACCTGGACGGCCGCGGCCTGCGCCTCATCCCGTCCTTCTTCTGCTGGAGGGTGCCCATCCTCCTCCGGGACTCCGCGCTGTCCCCCGTGCTCGTCTACCCGATCGACCACGACTCGGTGGACGGCGGCTGGTTCTCGGGGAGGGGTGAGGGCAGCGCGGACGGGTCCCTCCGCGAACTCCTCGGGCGGACCCGCGCCGACATCCTGCGCACCGTGGCCGACCACGGGCGCTCCACCACGCAGGTCGCCCGGGACGTCGGCGTCTCCGCCGCCACCGCGAGCCAGCACCTCAGCGTGCTGCGGGGGAACGGACTGCTCACCACCCACCGTCTCGGCCCGTCCGTGCACCACACCGCCACACCGCTGGGGCGCACCCTGTGCGGGGGCTGAGGAGTGTCGGAACCGGCACACGGGAGTTCGGTCCGGACCGGAGCCGTCCGGGAACTGGGCCTTTTGTCCACGGCCGAAAAGCGTTGTCGCGCTCCCCGGGCGCGAATAACCTGCGTTCGGGTGGAACGGGAGTGATTTTCCTTCTTCCAGTCCAGAGGTCTGTGCCATCTGTTGTTTTCTGTTCCGGGCCTCGGGTTTTCCCGTTCTTTCCAGTCTGGGGTCGTCCTTTCTTCCTCCGTGTGGACGGCGGGGGAATAAGGGGAGGCCCGATTCACGGGTGCCCGGCACCGGTGCTCGGAGAGTGCCGTGTCAACCGGGTGACGTCCAGAAGCGGGAACGAGGAGTGGGAGAGAATGGGAATGCGAAAGAGTACGGGGCCGTGGTCGCTGTTCGTGGCCTGCCTGTCGATGCTGGGGCTGGTGCTGGCCGCCGGGCCCGCCAGCGCGGAGGAGAACGCCCTGCGGGCGGAGTTCGCCACGCAGACCGCGGAGGCCGACCTGACTTCCGCTGAGGCGGAGCAGCTCCAGGACGAGGTGGACGCCTACCTCGACGACTTCGGCGGCACCCAGGTGTCGGCGAACAGGATCGAACTGGAGGGCGGCGAGATCGTGGTCGCCGCACCCGGTGAGAAGTACGCGCACGACCTCGGCGCTCCGGCGACCGCCTCCGCCGCCCTCGAATGCCCCCTCGGCTACTTCTGCATGTACACCGACCCGAACTACGTCGGCAACCAGTACAACCTGTACTACTGCGGCACCTACACGCTTACCGACTGGGTCGTCCAGGGCTCCTACCGGAACAACCAGTACACGGGCACCGTGGCCCTCCTCCGAGGCCAGAGCGGCAACACCGTGACCCGGTCCGTCGCACCGGAATCCGACCCCTCCTACGACTGGACCCCCATCTGGACGGTCGTCCCGTGCTGAGGCACACCGTGAGGTGATCCCGACACGTCCGGGAACACGCGAGGGGGCCGCCCACCGGCGGCCCCCTCGGTCGTTCGCGTCGCGGGTCAGCCCCGGATGCGCTCGGCGGCCAGCATGACCACCCGCTCCAGGTCCTCGCGCGGCACCTCCTCGCCGTAGGCGATGGCGGTGACGTACAGCTCGTCGGGCAGCGCCAGGTACAGGTGGCGGCTGGAGCCGTCCACGGTGCCCACGTACTCCAGGTCGCCGCCCAGGGAGTCGGACTCCTCGGTGTGGTAGGTGTCCACGTCCACGTCGATGTCCACCTCCCAGTTCATCTGCTCCTGCTCCCCGGGCACCCGCACCACGTCCGGGTTGGTGCTCGGGTCGGCGTTCAGGGTGAACACCAGCGTGAACGAGGAGGCGCCGGGCCCGGTGCTCCCGTCGCTGAACGAGCACACGACCTGTTCGGCGCCGTCGACGCCCTCCACCTCACCGACCTCCTCGGTGAGCACCTGTCCCGGGGCCAGCTCGCCGACCACCTCCGCGGCACCGGCGGCCGCACACGACTCGGGCAGCCCGTACTCCGGCGCGGCCTGCTCCGGCTGCTCCTCCTCGGGACCGGGCGAGGCCCCGGCCTCCAGCTCGGGGACCTCCTCACCGTCCCCGAAGGGCAGGTCCACGCCGTCTCCGAAGGACAGGTCCATCTCGAACTCGTCGAGGTCGATCACGCCGAAGCCGACGAGGACGAACCCGCCGACGACGGCGACGGCGGCGGCCGTGCCCAGGCACGACAGGGGAGTGGACGGGATCAGGCGCATGGATGGCTTTCGGTCGGGGGAGCACCGGAGTTCGGGGTGGGGATCCGGCGGGGACACACGAAACTTAGCAAGTCCGCGGAGCGCCCGAGGCAGGGGTCGCCGCCCGCCTTCGGCGGAAGGTGCCCGCGCGGGTACGGCGCGGCCCCGCCACCCTCCCGGGGCGGCGGGGCCGGGGACGCCGGTGCGTCACATGTTGATCATGTGACCGGCCAGGCCGTGCACGGCCTCCTTGACCGCCTCGCTGAGCGTGGGGTGCGCGTGGATGTTGCGCGCGACCTCGTGCACGGTCAGGTCCCACTGCTGGGCCAGGGTCAGCTCGGGCAGCAGCTCGGTCACGTCCGGGCCGATCATGTGCGCGCCGAGGAACTCCCCGTACTTGCCGTCGGAGAGGATCTTGACGAAACCGCGCGTGTCCCCGAGGCCGTGCGCCTTGCCGTTGGCCATGAACGGGAACTTGGCGACCTGGACGTCGAAGCCCGCCTCCCGCGCCTCCTTCTCGCTGTAGCCGAAGCTGGCGATCTGCGGCTGGCAGTAGGTGGCGCGCGGGATGAACCGGTAGTCGATCTCCTGGGTCTCGGCGCCCGCGATGGTCTCCGCGGCGACGATGCCCATGGCCTCGGCGGTGTGGGCCAGCATCAGCTTGGCGGTGACGTCGCCGATCGCGTAGATGTGCGGGACGTTGGTGCGCCCCCGGGAGTCGATGCCGATCGCGCCCCGGTCGGTCAGCTCCACGCCGGTCTTCTCCAGACCGTAGCCCTCCACGTTGGGGGCGAAGCCGATGGCCTGGAGGAGCTTGTCGGCCTCCAGGGTCTGCTCCTTGCCGTCGCTGCTGACGGTGACGCGCACGCCCTCGCCGGTGTCCTCGACCGACTCCACGCGGGTGGAGGTCATCACCTTGACGCCCAGCTTCTTGTAGGCGCGGCCCAGCTCCTTGGAGACCTCCTCGTCCTCGGTGGGCACGAGGCGGTCGAGGAACTCCACGATCGTCACGTCCACGCCGTAGTTGGCCAGGACGTAGGCGAACTCGACGCCGATGGCGCCCGCACCGGCGATGACGATGCTCTCCGGCAGGGTGTCGGTGAGGATCTGCTCCTCGTAGGTGACGACCCGCTCGGACAGCTCGGTGCCGGGCAGCAGCCTGGTGGAGGAGCCCGCCGCGATCACCGCGTGGTCGAAGGTGACGGTCTCGGTGGCGCCGTCCTCGCCGCTGACCTCGACGGTGTGGTCGTCGGTGAAGGTGCCCCGGCCGTTCAGCTCGGTGATCTTGTTCTTCTTCATCAGGTAGTGGACGCCCTTGACCCGGCCGTCCGCCACCTCGCGGCTGCGGCTGTGCGCCTTGCCGAAGTCGAACTCGACCTTGCCGTCGACCTTGATGCCGAAGAAGTCGGCCTCGTTCTGGAACAGGTGGGCGAGTTCGGCGTTGCGCAGCAGCGCCTTGGAGGGGATGCAGCCCACGTTGAGGCAGACCCCGCCCCAGTACTTCTCCTCGATGACGGCGGTCTTCAGGCCGAGCTGGGCGGCGCGGATGGCGGCCACGTAGCCGCCGGGGCCCGCGCCGAGAACCACCAGATCGAAGTGTCGCTGTCCCATGACGGGATCTCCTTGAGTGTGTTTGTGACGCACCCAGCGCAGTCGGCTTGCCCGGGTTGTCGGATTGCCGAACGCCAGCCTAGTCGGGTGCCCCCGGCACGTGGGTGACCAGTCGCTTCCTTCACGGTACTTTCCGTGGAAGCGCCTGCTCACAGGGGGTCGCGCGCGTTCGGCCGAGGGAGATCGCGGTCCGCGGTGTCAGCCCCGGGGGTCCTGCGCCCTCTCGTCGCCCCGCGCCGCCCCGACCTCCTCGGCGGCCTTCGCCTCCGCGGCCGCCTTGGCCCGCTTCTGGGCGCGGTTCTGCTTGAACACGGGGACGAAGGCCATGACGACGACGATGCCCAGGGCGAACCATAGGGCGTACCTGTCGACCAGCAGGACGATGTCCACCCCGGTCTGGCCCGCCGCGTAGCCGACGGAGGCCACGGACGCGGTGAGGACCAGGGCCCCGAGGGCGTCCAGGAGGAGGAAGGGCACCAGGCGCATCCCGGTCCAGCCCGCGATGACGAGGACGAACACGGTGGGGATGCCCGGCAGGTAGCTGAGGACGATCGCGACCGGCATGATCCACGGGCTCATGTCCTGCGCCCGGTCGGCGAAGCGCTGCGCCCTGTCGCCCGGCGCGATGAGGTTGACGAAACCGCGGCCCCAGCGCCTGCCGACCCACCAGAACAGCCAGTCGATCTTCACCTTGCCGACGACGCCCGCGACCACGACCAGCCACAGGGGGATCTCCCCGATCCGCGCGAACGCCGCGGCCGCGCCGACCGCCGCGTTGCTGCCGGTGACGAACTCCAGCAGGACCGGGTGGTGGGCGATCAGGAAGGGCTTGAGCGGCGTCAGCGCCATGAAGAAGAGGGGGACGCCGACGAAGGCGGCCATCAGCGCCTTGTCCTGCCGCGTCGCCCTGCCCTCCCAGGGCTTGAGCGCGTGCAGGGCGGCCCGGGCCTCCTCCTTCTGCGCCTCCCTCTCGGCGGCCTTGCGCTCCTCCGCTGACAGGGGTGCGCCGTCCGCGCGCGGGGTGTCCTCACCGGCGTGCGCGGTCCCGGACACGGTCGCGGACTCGGAGCCGGTACTCGTTCCGGACTCCGACCCGGGGCCGGCACCCGTTCCGCTTCCGGACCGGGCGCCGGTGCCGGAGCGGTCGCTGTTCAACGTCGTCATACCCCCAAGCTTGGCCGACCGGGGAGGCCCGTCCCCAGACGCAGGAGTCACCGGGTCGGTGTGAGAGCCGCCGGTGCCGCGACATGACACCTGTCATACCGCGGTGCCGGTACGGGGTCCGGGGCGGCGGTCCCGGACACGCACCCCGCACCCGTGGCCGCCGCCCCGTCCGCGGCCGGGGAGTCCCTCCCCGGGGCCGCGGGCCGTGCTCAGTCGGACGAGCCGGGCGGCGCGGGCCACTTCCAGCCCGGAGCCCACGCCCAGCTGTCCGAGACGCCCGGCGGCATGGGCGGCAGCAGACGGGAGCCGGGGCGCCTGTCGTAGCCGTCGTCCCCGGAGTCCGCCGTGTTCTCCGCCTCCGCCGGACCCACCGCGTCCCGGGTCGGGGTCGCCCGGTCCTCCGGAGACTCCGGCCGCCCCCAGGCGCCCAGCGGGTCCTCCGGCGCGGCGGGGCTCCAGGACTGGTCCCGGTCCGCCCGCTCCTCGGGTTCCGCGTAGGGGCGGGAGTCCAGGGGCTCGGGGCTGCGCCAATCGCTGATCGGCTCCGCGGGCTCCGCGGCGCTCCAGGAGTTCTCCGAAGCGGCCAGGGGCCAGGGCTGGGCCCGGTCCGTGCCCTCGTCGGCCCCCGTGGGGGTCCGGAAGCCCAGCGGCTCGGGGCTGCGCCAATCGCTCATCGGCTCCGCGGGCTCCGCCGCGCCCCAGGAGTCGGGCCCCTCCACCGCTCCTCCGGACCGCCAGGGCTCCTGCGGACCCGAGAGCGGGTCCGAGAAGGCGTCCGAGAGCGGGTCCGCGAGCGGGTCCCCGGCCCGGGGGGCCTCCGGCGGCTCCGGAGGCGTGCGGGAGGGCAGCGGGTCGGCGGCCCACGGGTGGGGTTCGGGCGTTTCGGCCCCGGACGGCTCGCCCCGGTCCTGCGACGGGTCCCCCCACGGCTCCGGCGGGGACTGCGGTCGCTCGGCCGCGGCGCCGGTCCCCCCGGTGAGCAGGTCGTCATCGGCCTCCGGTTCCAGCGACCGGAACGAGGCCGACATCGGACCCGAGTCCACCTCGGCGAAGTGCGCGGCCACACCGAAGTGGCGGGGCGCCTGCGTCCGGTGGGTTCCGGTCTCGTCGTGCTCGATCGGCGGCGCCATCGGATGGCGTACCGAACCGGCCATGTGGATCCGCGTCCACCACGCGGCCGCGTCCTCGTGGCGCATCTCCTCCAGCACCTCCAGGGACCCCGGGATGTGCGGGTGCCTGCGCCCGGCCCGCCAGGAGTGGCTGAGCGACTGCGGTTCCAGCACCAGCACCCGCGTGCCGTCGACCAGCGGGATGTCCCCGGGGAGGGCCTCGTTGCCGACCCACGTGCCGTCGCCGCCGACCAGGTCCCATTCGCCGCGCACCACGTCCGCCAGCGGGTCCACCGGCGCGTCCAGGCACGCGGCGGTCCACCGGGGGTCGGGCCGGGTGCCGGGTACCAGCCGTCCCTCCTTGCCGATCAGCGCGTCCGCGAGCAGCGTGTGCAGCTGGAAGTTGTCGCCGATCCCGTCGAAGCGCACCTGGAAGCCCCGGCGCGAGGCCCGGTCCAGCACCAGGAGCGTGCTCGCCTCCGCCATCCGCAGCAGTTCGTTCACCTCGACGAACTCGCTGAGCTGTGTGGACAGCGCGTGCACGATCTGGGTCAGCCCCTCCAGGGCGCTGGAGTCGGCGCGCACGGCCGCCCGCACCCCGGGGTCGCCCAGCATGGCCTTGGCCGCCAGCCCGTAGCGCAGGGACGTCCACCAGCCCACGGTGGCCAGCGGGGCGTTCTCCCCGAGGACCTCCTCGACGCGCTGCTCGTCGGCCGCCGACACGTCGTTGGGCGCGGGCAGCTGCCCGCCGCCGGTCTTGTCCCACGCGTGCATGAAGGCCACCGCGGCCTGACCGTAACTTCCCAGCTGGCGCAGCACCTCCAGCCCCACCTGTCCCGCGGGCGCTCCGGCCTCCACGAGGGCGCCGGCCAGGACGGCGAGGTCGGCCGCGATCCCGGCGACGGGTTCACTGTCGCCCAGGACCGGGGCCAGCGCCTCCATGGCGATGGCGAGTTCTTCGACGGGCACCTGGGAGGACAGCCGGAACACGTCGTGCACGGCCGCCGGAAACGCGGGTGCCTGGCTGGCTGCGGTGTCGAGCACGCGTTGGAACGCGGCACGGAACTCATCGGTCACCTGTGAATCCTTCCATACCCACACGTACTGTCCGTGGTCCGGTCACATGCGTCGATGACGGACACCGGAAGAACCCCCGTCGGGAAGGACCCGTCCGCGTCCACGGGTACGTGCGGCGGTCAGGCGGGCGACGCGAACCGGACCTCGTGCGCGTCGCGCTCCGGCGCCAGGAAGGCCAGCAGCCGCAGCCCATCGGCCTCGGCCTCCTCCCGGTCGGCGGCCCCGATCGGCCGGAACGGCGTCACCTCCACGGCCGCCGTCCTCCTGGCCCGGACCACCTTCCAGGAGCCGCGCACCCGGCCGTCCACGAGCACCGTGGCGGGCGGCATCCCGTTGCGGGAGGCGAGCCGACCCAGATCCTCGGCGGAGAGCATCCGGCCGCGGTCGGCGTGGCCGCGCAGCACGTTGTCGAAGTCGTAGAGGAAGCGGACCGGCGCCGGGACGTCCGGTCCCGGGCGCGGGGCGTCGGGGAGGTCGAACAGCTCGGCGCCGTCCTCGCCGCGCAGGACCACGAGCCGTTCGCGCAGGCGGTCGACCACCGCGCGCAGCCGGGTCAGCCCCGACCAGGCCTGCACGTCCTTCACGGTGGCCGGTCCGAACGCGGCCAGGTAGCGCAGCACGAGCGCCTCCGGATCGGGATCGGCGTCCATGGCCAGACCGGTCCAGGTGTCGGCGGGGGCGAACGCGGGCGGCCCGGAGCAGCCCCACACCCCGCGCGGGGGGATCTGGACGACGGGCAGCAGGGAGCGCACCGCGTAGGACAGGTCGCCGCCGGGGACCCCGGGCCACCGCTCGGCCAGGCGTGCGCCCAGCTCGCCGGGGGTGAGCGGCTCCTTCACCAGCAGGGCGCGCCCGGCGTCCGCCACGGCGTCCAGGTCGATCCCGGCGGTGGCCTTCCCGTGGGCGCTGTGCGCCAGGCCGCCGGCGATGACGGGCTGGACCGTGGGCCGCAGCGCGCGGAAGTCCTCGGGGGTGACCAGGTGCAGGGTGCCGCGCATGAGGGTGGCGCGGACGAGTTCGCCGTCGGTGAGCTGGCGGCCGACGTCCTCGGGGGACGCTCCCTCGATCCGGTTCTGGAGCCCGACGTACCAGGTGTGCGTGGTCTGCGCCTGGAGGCCGACCAGGTGGGAGACGACCTCGGTCACCGGCCGGTCCACGCGCCGCAGGAGGAACTGGCGGGCGAGGGTGGCGCGATTGAGCTCACGCCGGGAGAGGACGGTGTCGGTGGCGGCCATCGCTCGGCTCCTCCAGGATTGCCGGTCGGTCGAGGCACACTACCGGCCGGGTCCGACAGGCGGGCGCCGCGCGCGGGGCGGCCCGGTGCGCCCCCGGAGGGCGGACGGGCGGCGAGCGGGGCGGCGGCCGTGTGGGGTACCCCACTCGACGGGCGGTCCGGGGGGCGACACTACAATCCGCAACGGACATAACGCCGTACACCGGAGGAGTGCCCATGTCGTGGTCCGAGCAGTCGCGTGTCCGGTTGGAGAACGAGCACGTGCTGCTCACTCCCCTCGTGGAGACGGACCGCGAGGGGTGGCGCGAACAGGCCGTGGACTCCGACATCTGGACGCACTTCGTGGCCCGTGTGGACGACGAGGCGAGCTTCGTCCGGTTCTTCTACTCCTACCTGGCCGCCAGCGACGGCGGGGAGCGCTCCACGTTCACCGTCACCGACAAGGCGAGCGGGCGCATCGCGGGCAGCATGAGCTACGGGCACATGTCCGAGCCCGACCTGCGGCTGGAGGTCGGCAGCTCCTGGCTGGGGCGCGACTTCCGGGGCCGGGGGGTCAACCACTGGTCCAAGTACCTGCTGCTGCGGCACGCCTTCGAGGAGATGGGCGCGGAGCGGGTCGAGTTCAAGACCGACGTGCTCAACGAGCGGGCCCGGCGCGGCCTGCGCTCCATCGGCGCCACGGAGGAGGGCGTCCTGCGCAGCTACAACGTCATGCCGGGCGGACGCCGCCGGGACGCCGTGTACTACTCGGTGCTGCGCAACGAGTGGCCGGGCGTGCGCGAGCGCCTGGAGGAGGGCCCGCGCTTCCGGTGAGGTCCGCGTCCGCGCCGGACGGGTCGCCCCGCCCGCGTCCGGACCGGCGGATGATTAGGCCGCCTGACAGAGGGAAGACACCACACTCAACACCGCCCCCCGGTGTCACGGGCGGCTCCCATCCCCTGGGAGCCGCCCGCTCTGTGGGCGCGGGCCGAACACGATTCCAGCCCGGGAGGGAACCGTTCCCGCCCCGCGGAAGTCGTAGATACGAAACATCCCTCGTCCCGCTCACGACCCCGACCGGGAAGGCTTCTCCCCCGTGAACCCCGACATCCCCGCACCCCCGATGCCCGGCCCGCTCAAGGCGGTCCGCGTCATCCTCATCATCAGGATCGTGCTCGCCGCCGTCATCTACTCCCTGGCCCTGATCGGCCTCGTCGCCATCGCCAACCTGCCCAGCGCGCAGGTCGAGGCGGAGATGGCCATGGGGGTGGGCGGCGTCGCGGCCATCCTGCTCCTCGGCCTGGCCCTCACGGCCTTCGAGGTCTACGTCGTGGTCGCCCTGGGCAAGGGCGGGAACAGGGCGCGCACGCTCGTGCTCGTCGTCGTGGCCCTGGGATTCGCCAGCGCGCTCCTCAACCTGCTCACCGACGCGTCCAACCCGGCCGTGGGCGTGGTCCTGATGGCGGTCATCCTGCTGCTCATCCGGACCGAGAGCGCCAAGGAGTGGTTCCGTGTGACCGACCCCGGCCACCAGCCCCTCCCGGGCGGCTACCCGGGCCAGGGCGGGTACCCGAACCAGCCGGGTTACGGCGGACACCTCGACGGCGGCGGACAGCCCGGTCACCCGGGCCAGCCGGGTTACGGCGGCCAGCCCGGCCAGGGCGGGTACCCGAACCAGCCCGGCCAGGGCGGGTACCCCGGTCAGCCGGGTCCCTCCGGTCACTGACCGGCTCCGCCGGACGCCGCGGGTCCGTCCCACGGCGAAGGGGCGCCCGCGGGCGCGCTCCCACGGCCCTCAGGGGCCCGGGAGCGCGCCGCGGACGCCCCGGCGGGTCCTTCTCAGAGGCGGTCGAGCAGCTGGGCGCAGCGGATCAGGCCCAGGTGCGAGTACGCCTGCGGGTGGTTGCCCAGCGCCCGCTCGGTGACCGGGTCGAACTCCTCCGGGATGAGCCCGGTCGGTCCGGCGCAGTCCACCAGGTGCTTGAACAGCTCGTCCGCCTCCGCGCGGCGGCCGGTCAGCAGGTACGCCTCGATCAGCCACGCGGTGCACAGGTGGAAGCCGCCCTCGCCGCCCGGCAGGCCGTCGTCGCGGTGGTACCGGTACACGGTCGGGCCGCTGCGCAGCTCCGCCTCCACGGCGGTCACGGTGGCCTGGAAGCGCTCGTCGGCCGGGTCGATCAGCCCGGACAGGCCGATGTGCAGGGACGCGGCGTCCAGGTCGGTGCCGTCGTAGGCGGTGGTGAAGGCCTGCGCCTCCTCGTTCCAGCCCTTGTCCAGCACCTCGGCGGCGATGCCGTCGCGCAGGTCCGGCCAGGACGGGTCCACCTCGCGGCCGTAGGCGCGGGCCAGGGCGACGGCGCGGTCCAGGGTCACCCAGCACATCACCTTGGAGTAGACGCGCTGGCGGGGCTCGTCGCGCTCCTCCCAGATGCCGTGGTCGGGCTCGTGCCAGCGGCGGGCGACCGCCTCGGCCATCGACCGCACCAGGTCCCAGTCGCGGTCGGCCAGGGTGCCGCGCACCGAGGACAGCTTCTCGATCAGCTCCACGACGGGGCCGAACACGTCCAGCTGCACCTGGTGGTCGGCCAGGTTGCCGATCCGCACCGGCCGCGAGCCGGCGTACCCGGACAGCGACTCGATGACCTCCTCCGGGCCCAGGTTGGTGCCCCGCAGCGAGTACAGCGGGCGCAGCGTCTCCGGGCCGGGCAGCGAGTCCACGACCCGGTGCACCCAGTCCAGGAACTCCTCGGCCTCGGCGGTCGAGCCCAGGGAGACCAGCGACTGCACGGTCAGCGCGCCGTCGCGCAGCCAGCAGTACCGGTAGTCCCAGTTGCGGACGCCGCCGATCTCCTCGGGCAGCGACGTGGTCGCGGCGGCCATCACGCCCCCGGAGGGGGTGCACAGGCCGCGCAGGGTGAGCGCGGAGCGCGCCGCCAGCTGCTGGGCGGTGTCGGGCAGGGTGAGGCCGTCGAGCCAGCGCGACCAGTGCTCGCCGGAGGTCCGCTGGCGCTCGGACTCGGGCAGCGTGCCGCGCACGAGGGAGTCGGTGCCGCAGCGCAGTTCCAGCACCACGGGCTGCTCCGAGCGCGGGTGGACGACCGCGCGGGCGATGTCGGAGACGCCGTCGTGGTCGATCTCCCACTCCACGCCGGGCGAGTACAGGGCCATCGGGAAGTCGGCGCCCTCGACGAGCAGGCCGTCCTCCCGGGGCTTGATGCGCACCGGCGCGCGGCCGAAGTCGGGCCGGGGGGCGAACTCCACCGTGGCCGGGGTGACGCCGCTGATCACCCGGATCAGGTCGGTGCGCCCCTGCGGGGTGCCGTGGGCGAGGTAGTCGGTGACGTCCATGCGCGACCAGCGGGTGCGCACGGTCATGGTGCCGGGCAGGTAGCGCTGGCCCAGCGGACGGCCGCCGTGCGCGGGGGCGACGGCGAACACGCCCGCCTGTCGGCCGCCCAGGACCTCGGCGAACACGGCGTTCGAGTCGGGCTCGGGGTGGCAGAACCACAGCAGGCGCGCGTCCGGGCCGACGAGGGCCACGGAGCCCTGGTTGGAGAGCATCGACATGCGCTCGATGGGCGTGGGGCGCTCGCCGAAGACCCAGAAGCGGCGCTCGGCGGCCAGCGCGGACAGCAGGGCCGCGGCGGTCGGGGTGTCGGCCACGCGGTGGGAGGCCACGGTGGGCCCCTCGCCGACCCGCACGCCCGCGTCGGCGCCGGTCAGCCGCGTGAAGACGGGCTCCTCGCCCTCGCCGCCGCCGATGTAGAGGATGGCGGTGGCCTCGACCTGGTCGCGCAGCAGCTCCAGGGCGGCGGCCTTGTCCGAGGGCGAGTCGGCGGTGCGGTGGTCGGGGTCGACGGTCACGTCGGTGTCGAACTCGGTGCCGTGGGCGCCCACGAGGCGCACCTCGGCGGGCAGGCGCGAGAGCGCGGCCAGGTCGCGCAGGGGGCGGCCGGAGATGACCGCGCACACGGTGCCGGGCAGGTCGGCCAGGTCGCGCAGCGCGCGCAGGGCCTCGGGCAGCGGGCGCCGGTCGGCCGGGTCGATGGTGGAGAGGGCGCCGTCGTAGTCGCAGGCGACCAGGAGCCGCGAGGTTCTGGCGAGGGCGGAGACGCGTTGCCGGACGTCCACGGGCATGAGCGCGGGAGCGGTGTCCTCCGGGATGCCCGGAACCGCTTCGACCGCTTGGGTGACCGTCACGCTGCCTCCTCCGTTGGTCCGCGTTGACCTGGGGAATCGGATGATCTGTAGGACTCCGCGCGCATGCTTCGGGTTCACTCTGATATGGGTGTGCACAAAGGTGAGCCCAGGGCTTGTGGCGCGGGATGGGACTTCCGGGGACGTCAGAGGGATCCTCAGGAACTCTTCACGTGTGCGTGGGCGAGAGGTGGTGCCGAACGCAAAGATCCGGTCCGCAAGAAGTCAACGCGAGACTACCTGCGTCCCACCGGTACCTGCGACCTCAGATTCCAGTGATGCAGGTCACGAATCAATCGCAAAACAGGGCAAAGGTCGCGGATCCTGACTCGGACGAGTCCGTGATCACCCACCGTCGCGAAGGATCGGGACGGCTGGGGGAGCGCGTGCGCTCCGTCCGCGCGGGACGTGCGATGGGACACGTCGGCGCTCGGCGGCGGACCCCCGGCCACCGCCCGGCCCGGCGCTCCCCGTCCCGCCCGGGATCCGGGTCACCTCAGCCGGTAACCCACGCGGGGCACGGTCTGGATGGGGTTCGGGGCGCCCAGCTTGCGCCGCAGGGAGCGGATGGTCACGCGCACGATCGTGGTGAACGGGTCGATGTTCTCGTCCCACACCCTCTCCAGCAGCGACTCCGCCGACACCGGGGCGCCGTCGGCGCGCAGCAACTCCTCCAGCACCCCGAACTGCTTGGGCGACAGGTGCAGCGGCCTGCCGTCGCGGGAGGCCTCGTAGCGGGTGGAGTTGAGCCGCAGGCCCGACCGCTCCAGCACCGGCGGTTCGGCCCGGCCGGGCCGCCGGGCCAGGGCGCGGACCCGCGCGATCATCTCCTCGCGGTCGAGGGGCCTGATGAGGTAGTCGTCCGCGCCCAGCTCGAAACCGGCGAGCCGCTCCTTCGGACTGGTGGGAGAACTCACCATGAGCACCCGCACCTGGCCGTGCAGGGTGGTGGCCACGCGGCACACCTCGTTCCCGCTCAGCCCCGGCAGCGCCCGTTCGAGCAGCATGACCCCGTACTCGTTGACGGCGAGCTTGTACAGCGCCGTCTCCCCGTCCGGGGCGGTGTCCACGGCGAAACCGGCCTCGCGCAGCCATGAGGCGGTCGGCTGTGCGGGGTCCTCTCCGTGGTCCACGACCAAGACCCTCATACGCTCTTCCTTCTCCCTCCGCGCTCGGCGGGCGTCTTCCGGGGACGGGGCGGGGGCGGCGCTCACGTTCTGTTCACAGCGCTTCGTGTCTACTTCTTGGTCATGCCGTCGACCGACCCCGGGGAGCACTCGCTCCACGTCCCCGGACACCCGGCCTCACCCCTGGGTGAGGCCCTCGTTGATATAAGCGCGATCGCCCACAATGTACGGTTCATGGCAAAGCGGACCAATTCCGAAATTCTTGCCGTCGTCAAGGCGAACGGCTTCGGCCACGGGGCCGTGGAGGTGGCCCGCGCGTCCCTGGAGGCCGGAGCGACCTGGCTGGGCGTGACCTCCCTGGAGGAGGCGCTCGCCCTGCGCCGCGCCGGGCTGCGCGCCCCCGTGCTGTGCTGGCTGCACCGCGCGGACCAGGACTTCGCCTCCGCCGTCGCCGCCGACGTGGACCTGTCCGTCCCCTCGGTCGGACACCTGCGCGCCGTGGCCGACGCCGCCGTGCGCACGGGTCGTGTCGCGCACGTCCACCTCAAGGCCGACACCGGGCTGAGCCGCAACGGCGCGCCGCCGGAGGCCTGGCCCGGACTGGTCGGTCTGGCCCGCGCGCTGGAACTGGACGGCCTGGTCCGGGTGCGCGGCGTCTGGTCGCACCTGGCCTCCGCCGACCTGCCCGGTGCGGCGACCACCGCGCAGCAGGTCACCGCCTTCGAGGGGGCGCTCTCCCAGGCGCGCGCGGCCGGGCTCGAACCGTCGCTGCGGCACCTGGCCAACACGGCCGCGATCCTCAACGAACCCGCCACGCACTTCGACCTGGTCCGGGCCGGGGTCGGCCTCTACGGAGTGGAGCCCGTCGAGGGCAGGCGCTTCGGCCTGCGCCTGGCCATGACCCTGCGCGCCCGGGTGGCCATGGTCCGCCGGGTCCCCGCGGGGACGGGCGTCAGCTACCACCACGCCTACACCACCTCGCGCGAGAGCCTGCTCGCCCTCGTCCCGCTCGGCTACGCCGACGGCGTGCCCCGGGCGGCGGGGGACCGGGCCTACGTGTGGATCGCCGGACGGCGGTGCCCCGTGGCCGGACGCATCGCCATGGACCAGTTCGTGGTCGACGTCGGCGGCATGGACGTGCGCGAGGGCGACGAGGTGGTCGTGTTCGGCCCCGGCGACCGCGGCGAGCCCACCGTCGAGGAGTGGGCCGACTGGGCCGGGACCATCCCCCACGAGATTCTCACCGGCGTGGGCGCGCGCGTGCCCCGCCTCCACCAGGACCTGGCGCGGCCCGTGCCGCGCGTACCGAGCAAGGAGAGATCGAGTGCCTGAGGCAAGGACACGCGTCGCCGTCGTCTTCGGTGGACGCAACGGGGAGTACGACGTCTCGTGCGCGTCGGCGTTGTCGGTTCTCGCGCACCTGGACCGCGACCGGTACGAGGCCGTCCCGGTGCGGATCACGCGCGCCGGGGCGTGGGTGGTGGGCGCCGACACCGACGACCCCGCCGCGCTGGACGCCGAGCGCCTGCTGGCCCTGACCCCCGAGCCCGGCGGAGAGGGGGAGCGGCGCACGGGCGACGGCCTGGGCGAGGCGATCCTCGCGCTGGGCGAGGCGGACGTGGTCTTCCCCGTCATCCACGGCCCCTACGGCGAGGACGGCACGATCCAGGGGATGCTCGAACTCCTGGGAGTGCCGTACGTGGGCAACGGCGTGCTCGCCAGCGCCGCCGGCATGGACAAGGCGACCACCAAGACGCTGCTGCGCGCGGCCGGGCTGCCGGTCGCGCGGGACGTGGTGCTGCGCGGACCTGACGACGAGGTCTCGCCGCAGGAGCGCGCCGAGCTGGGACTGCCCGTGTTCGTCAAGCCCGCGCGCAGCGGCTCCAGCCTGGGGGTGACGCGGGTCGGCGACTGGTCGGAGCTGGAGGCCGCCGTCAAGACCGCGCGCGAGTTCGACACCAAGGTCCTGGTGGAGGAGGCGGTCGTCGGGCGCGAGGTCGACCTGGCCGTCCTGGAGCTGCCCGACGGCGCGCTCAAGGCCGGGCCGCCGCTGGAGATCCGGGTCGCGGACGCGGAGCGCTTCTTCGACTACGACACCAAGTACGGGGGCGACGCGGTCTTCGACATCCCCGCCGACCTGCCGGTCGGGCTCCGGACGCAGCTGAGCGACCTCGCCCTGGGCGTGTTCGAGGCGGTCGGCTGCTCCGGTCTGCTGCGCGTGGACTTCTTCCTGCGCGGGGGCACCGAACCCGTCGTCAACGAGGTCAACACCCTGCCCGGGTTCACCGCGCACTCGCAGTACCCCCAGATCTGGCGGGCGGCGGGCCTGGAGTACCCCGAGCTGCTGGACAGCCTCATCCGGACCGCGCTGGCCTGAGGGCCGCGCACGTCCCGGGGAACGCAGGGGCCCGCCACACGTGTGGCGGGCCCCTGTCCGTGGCTGCGGGGGAGCGGGCTCAGCCCTTCCCCGGCTTGCGCAGGTGGTGCACCCACGCGGGCGGGACGTTGGCGAACACCTTCTCGGAGCCGATGCCGTAGCGGTCGATCCACTCCTGGACCAGCCAGCTCGTGCGGGCCTGGCGCAGGTAGTCCTCGCGGCGGGCGATGACCGCCTTGACCTCCTTGGTGTACAGGTATCCGTAGAAGGACATGGTGCCGCCCGGTTCGAGCACCTCGAAGTAGTAGTCCAGGATCTCCCGGACGGCGTCGGCGGTGAAGTTCGCGAACGGCAGGCCCGACACGATCACGTCGTAGGACCGGTCGGTGCCCATGTCGTTGACGAGTTTGGCGTGCACGCGGGAGGCGTCGGCCACCCGCGACATGACCGGGTCGGTCTTGAGCAGTCCCTCCACGTGGGCGGCGAACTCGGGGTTGGCCTCCACCAGGTCCAGGGTGTCCCCCGGCTGCATCGATGCGGCGATCCCGCGGCTGATCGCGCCGGTCCCGGCTCCGGCCTCCAGGATGCGCAGCGGGCGGTCGGGTTCGGGTCGGCGCCGGACGTACTCGGCCATCGCACGCGCCAGCGCACCGCTGCTGGGGAGGATGGAACCGGTGGCGTGGAAGGTGCGCAGCGCCTGGCTGAAGAACAGTCGGGTGTCACGCAGGCGCTCGTCCAACCTCAGGGAGGAGAGGGGTCCGGCAGGGCTGTGGGTCTCGGACATACACGCACGCTAACGCCTCATCCCTTCCCGAAGGGAGTCGGCACGGCCGCGTTCTGGGAAAACCCAGGTGAGACCGTGTGTGTCCATGCCCACCGTGCGAAGGGGAACTCCGGAGCCCAGGGGAGCGCCGCGCGGGCCGGGACGCCGCCGGGCACCGCCGCGCGCGCACGCCGGTCCGGCGCCCGCCGGGTCCCTGTCCCCGCGACCGGCGACGGCCTACCCTGGGTGGATGAGCGAACCGGCCAGCACCTCCGAGACCCCCGACCACCCACGGACCGCGCTGGTCACCGGGGCCTCCACCGGGATCGGCGAGGAGTACGCCCGCAGGCTCGCCGAACGCGGCTACTCCCTCGTCCTCGTCGCCCGCCGGGGCGAACTCCTGGAGGCCCTCGCCGAGGAGATCGGCGGACGCTACGGGGTCGGCGTCCAGCCCCTGCCCGCCGACCTGGGCACCGACGAGGGCCTCTCGCTCGTCGTGCAACGCCTGTCCGCCGACGGCAGCGGCGACGAGGCCCCCGTGGACCTGCTCGTCAACAACGCCGGGCGGGGCGACGGCGGCCCCTTCGCTGAGCAGGAGCCCTCCGAGATCGACGCCATGATCGACCTCAACGTGCGCGCGGTCCTGCACCTGACCCGCGCCGTCCTGCCGGTCCAGATCGCCCGCCGCGGAAGCCTGCCGGGCCGGACCAGGCTCGGCGTCATCAACCTCTCCTCCGTCGCGGGCGAGATCACCGCCAACCCCGGCGGCTCTGTGTACGGGGCGGGCAAGAAGTTCGTGTCCCTGTGGAGCGAGAGCGTGGCCGCCGAGGTCGCCGAGCACGGCGTGCACGTCACCGCGGTCCTGCCGGGGTTCGTGCGCACCGACATGACCAGGGGCGTCCAGGAGAGCGGGATGCCCGCGTTCGCGTTCGTCCCCAAGGAGCAGGTCGTGCGCGAGTCCCTCACCGCCTGGGCGGCCGGGCGCTCCAGCGTCGTGGCCGGGGCCCAGTACAAGGCGGCCACGGGGCTGCTGCGCTTCATCCCCAAGCCGATCGTGCGCGCCGCCGCCCGCAGGGTGTGGTGAACCGGGGCGAGGCGGACCGGGCGCGACGGCCGCCCCGCGCCGGGACGGTCCCGGCGGTGTGGCGCGGTGTGGCGCACGCCGCCGCCCACATGATGAGACATCCCCGCGAGGGTGCGGCATCGGGGCGCCGGACCGCCTACGCTGGTAGCGCATCTGTCTGTCGAGGAAAGACACCATGAAGACCTTCGAAGAGCTGTTCGCCGAGCTGTCCGAGAAGGCGCGTTCCCGCCCCGAGGGCTCCGGGACCGTCGCCCAGCTCGACGCCGGCGTCCATGCCATCGGCAAGAAGGTCGTCGAGGAGGCGGCGGAGGTCTGGATGGCCGCCGAGTACGAGTCGGACGACCAGGCAGCCGAAGAGATCTCGCAGCTCCTCTACCACCTCCAGGTCCTGATGCTGGCCCGCGGCCTGCGTCTGGAGGACGTCTACAAGCATCTGTAGGCCGACGCGCCGCCCGCGCGCATCCGGCCACCGACGCCACGTCCCCGTACACGCAGCCACGAGAAAGCCGTGAACATGCCCGACATGCTGAGAATCGCCGTGCCCAACAAGGGCCAGCTCTCCGAACCCGCCGTGGAGATGCTCCGCGAGGCCGGGTACCGGCAGCGCAAGAGCAGCCGCGACCTGGTCATGATCGACCCCGACAACGACACCGAGTTCTTCTTCCTGCGCCCCAAGGACATCGCCGTCTACGTCGGCGAGGGCATCCTCCAGGCCGGGATCACCGGCCGCGACATGCTGCTGGACTCCGGCGCCGCCGTGGACGAGGTCCTGCCGCTGGGCTTCGGCGGCTCCACCTTCCGCTTCGCCGCGCCCGGCGGCGCCGGCATGAAGGTGTCCGACCTCAACGGCAAGCGCGTCGCCACGTCCTTCGACGGCCTCCTGCGCTCCTACCTGGACGCTCAGGGCGTCGACGCCCGCGTCATCCACCTGGACGGCGCGGTCGAGAGCTCCGTCCAGCTCGGCGTCGCCGATGCCGTCGCCGACGTGGTCTCCACCGGCACCACCCTGCGCCAGGCGGGCATGGAGACCTTCGGCGAGCCGATCCTGGTCTCCGAGGCGGTGGTCATCCGTCCGTCCGGGGCCCCCGAGAACCCCAAGTTCGACACGCTGCTGCGCCGTCTGCGCGGCGTCCTGGTCGCCCGCGACTACGTGATGATGGACTACGACGTGCACGCCGAGCGCCTGGAGGCGGCGGTCGCGCTCACCCCGGGCATGGAGGGGCCGACGGTCTCCCCGCTGCACCGGGAGGGCTGGGTCGCGGTCCGCTCGATGGTGCCGAGCAAGGACGCCCAGCGGATCATGGACGACCTGTGGCAGCTCGGCGCCCGCGCCATCCTGGTCACCGACATCTACGCCTGCCGCCTGTAGGCGGTGTCCTGAACACCGGACCGGCGGGGACGACATGACGCCGACCCCCGCCGGTCCCGCGCGTTCCGGCGGACGTCCGCGCGGTGGCGTCGCCCCCCAGTTCGACGCGGCCCGTCAGTCCGGCTCCGTCCCGGTGCGCCGTTGACGGCGCGCGCGGGCGAGGCCGTGTGCGGTGCGCAGCAGCTCCCGGGCCGCCTCCCCGGTCCGCGGCCCGGGGTTCACCACGGAGAGCCAGCCCAGACCGCCGTAGACGGGGTGCGCCACCACCGTGTCCGCCGCGCTCGGGTCCGCGCCCGGGTCGGCCGGTTCGCGCGGTTCACGGCCCGTCCAGTTGACGAAGGCCTCCCTGCCGGCGGCGATGTTCAGCCGGAAGACGCCGGGCCGGTCCAGGCGCGACGCCCGGTCGTCGGGGTAGTCCTTCGTCACGACGGTCGCGAAGGGCTGGGTCGCGGCGGGGACGGCGCCGTCGGGCGCGTAGTAGAAGAACGTGTCGCCCCAGCTGACCTCGGGGGAGCCGTCGCCCGGCCGCGGTCTGAGGGTCAGCACGCCCTCCAGGCTCCCGAGGAACGCGGTGATCTCTTCGATGTTCATGCGTTCAAGCGTTACATTCATGTGGTTGTGGAGACTTTTCCCCGAGGAGTGCGAGGTGGGGGAGTGGGAAGTCGCAACTCGACCGCCATGCGCACGGTCGACGTCGCCCGGCGCTCGGGGTACTCCGTCCAGCAGGTGCGCAACCTCGAACGCGACGGCGTGCTGCCCCCGGCGGCGCGCACTGCCTCGGGTTACCGGGTCTACGCCGAGGCGCACGTGTGCTCGGCCCTGGCCTACCGGGCCCTCGCCGCCGGGACCGGCCCGGCCGAGGCCGGGCGGATCGTGCGCGCCGCGCACGGGTACCCGGCCTCCGACCTGCTCGCCCTCCTGGACGCCGCGCACGCCCGGCTCCACACCGAGCGCCGGGAGCTGGGACTGGCCAGGGAGGCCGCGGAGGCGATCGCCGCGGAGCCGGTCGGGGACGTCCGCCCGGCGGACTCCATGGGCGTCTCCGAACTCGCCGCCGCGCTCGGTGTGCGGCCCTCGACGCTGCGGCACTGGGACGCCGAGGGGCTCGTCGTGCCCGGCCGCACCTCCCCCGGGGGAGCGCGGAGGTACTCGCCCGCCGACGCCAGGGACGCGCGGATCGTCCACCAGCTGCGCATGGCCGGGTACCGCGTCGCACCGCTGCGCAGCCTGATGCCGCAGCTGCGCCGCGCGCACCGGTGGGACGAGGTGACGGCCGCGCTGGCCGCCCGGGACGCGAGCATCGACGCCCGGTCGGCGGCCCTGGTCGAGGGCGCCGCCGCGCTCGGCGCCCTGCTGCGGTCGGCGCGGACACCGCACACGGTGCCCGCGGACGCCGGTCCCGCGGACGAGGGAGCCGCGGCCCGGGGACCTTCAGGCGCGGAACCCGGGCCGACGGCCCCTCACTCCGGAGCCTCCGCCAGCGGCCGCAATCCGACGGCGAACTCCACGCCCCCGTCGTACTCCGACTGACGCAGGGCGCCCACGTCGGCGAACATGCCCTCGACCTCGTGCCCGAACAGGTGGGTCAGCGCCAGGGTGAGGCCGCCCAGGCTCTCCCGGCCGGGCATCAGCAGCCGGACCTCGGAGCCCTGCGCGTACTCCACCAGCTCCACGCCCTCCGGCAGCGGGGACGGTGAGGGCCCGGCCTCCGCGACCGGCACGCACACCCGGTAGCCCGCTTCGCCCGCCCGCGGCTCCAGGCTCTTCCACCACCGCCCGTCGGCGCGCCACCCGCGCTCGTCGGCCAGAGCGCCGAGCCGCTCGGCCAGGGCGTGCGCCTCGGCGCGCTCCCGGTCCATGTCGAAGCCCCCGTCCGGGGAGAGCGCGGACACCCCCGTGAGGGCCGTGCGCGCCCGCCGGGGCCGGACCTCCACCTCCGGCTCCCACGCCAGGACCGCGAGGGCCTCCTCCAGTGCCCGGTCCTGGTCCTCCCGCTCGCGCCGGAGGTCCTCGGCGTGCCGGCGCAGCGCCTCCGGGGCCAGGCCGGGGTCGTCCACCACGCGCCGGACGGTGTCCAGACCCATGCCCGCGCGGCGCAGGGTGACGATCTGCCCGGCGCGCTCGATCTGGTCGACGGTGTACCAGCGGAACTGCGTGTCCTCGTCCACACGGGCCGGGACCAGCAGCCCGAGGGAGTGGTAGTGGCGCAGTGCCTTGTGTGAGAGGCCGGTGAGTTCACTGAAGGAACCGATGGGAAGCATGGTTCCACTGTGGCTCCTCCCCCAAGGGGAGGGGCAAGCGGGCGCTCCGGGTCCGGCGGCGCCCCGGCGCGGGCCGCCGCCGGTCAGTCCTCCCGGTCCCCGCGGCGGGCCTGGAGGGCGGCCCAGACGAGCGGGATCTGGAGCGGCACGCGGCCCCAGGCCACGAGGCGGCTGTCGGCCGGGCCCCGGAGCCTGCCCGTGCCCGAGTCGAGGGCCATCTGGACGTTGGCGGGCCACACGGCGAGCAGCAGGGCCGCGCTCGCCGGTCCGGCCCACGCCCTGCGCGTCAGCAGCCCCGCGCCGCAGACCAGCTCGGCCGCGCCGCTGCCGTAGACCCACGTGCGCGGCGCGGGCAGGGAGCGGGGCATGATCGCCTGGAAGGGCTTGGGCGCCGCGAAGTGCAGCACGCCCGAAGCCACGAACAGGCCGCCGAGGGCGTAGGGAGCGGCCCCGCGCACCCGGTCGAGCAGTCCGCCGCGTCCGCGCTTCACCTGCATGGAGTCCTCCTTCGGTGGGGTGGATGCCGACCCTACTCTTCGGTAACCCCCTGGTTCGCGACGACCCCCCCGGGCGGAGCGCCGTCCGTCCCCTCGACGGGAACGCGGACGCGTGCGCCGGGCGGGCACAATGTGGGGTATGGACCAGCCGACGACGTACACCGCCCCCGCCTTCCGTGAGCCAGAGGAGGAGACCGTCACGCTGGCGAGGGTGACCGGGGAGACCGGCGGCGACCTCGTGCTGCGCCGCGTGGGCGCGCACTACGAGATCTACTCCAACGGCGTCTTCCTCATGGACACCCGCGACGGCACCTCCGAGCGCGAGATGGTGCGCGCCGCCCTCACCGCCCTCCCCGCGGGCCGCTCGCGCTCCAGGGTGCTCATCGGCGGCCTGGGCGTGGGCTTCTCCGCCCGCGAGGCCCTGGAGCACCCCCGGGTGGCGGTGGTGGACGTGGTGGAACTCGAACCCCACGTCATCGCCTGGCACGACGGGGAACTGGGCGAGGCCGCCGAGTACGTGCACCGGGACCCGCGCTGCCGGGTGGTCAACGCCGACATCGTGGCCTGGCTGGAGGAGGCGTCCTCGGCCGCGGACCCCGTCCGCTACGACGTGGTCTGCCTGGACACCGACAACGGGCCCGACTGGACGGTGGTGGAGAACAACAACCGCCTCTACGAGGCGGCCGGACTGGAACAGCTCACCCGCCTGCTCGCCCCCGGCGGGGTCCTGGCCTTCTGGAGCGCCAACGCGGTGCCCGCCTTCGAGGAGTCGCTGCGGGACGGGTTCGCCTCGGTGGAGGTCATCGAGGTGCCGGTCGCCCGCGGCGTGCCCGACACCGTCTACCTGGCGCGCGAGCCGCGCTGAGGCGGGCGGCCGCGTTCGCGCCGGTGCCGCCCGAGGGCGGCACCGCGGGGCGGCCCCCGCCGGGGGGCTCAGCTCCTGGTGTCGGACATGTAGGCCGTGAACTCGTCCAGGGTGATCAGCCCGTCGCCGTCCTGGTCCATGGCCTCGATCGCACCCAGGGCCTGCTCCTCGGTGCAGCTGTCCCCGAGGCGGTGCATCAGGTCGGCGTACTCCTGCGCGGAGATGCGGCCGTCGCTGTCGGCGTCGACGAACGCGAAGGTCGTCGCGTACTCGTTGGTGTCGGGCATCTGCGTTCGTCTCCAGGGAGTCGCGGTGGCGGGTCCGGCGCAAGATTACCGGTGAGGGGGCGGTTCGGGAAGCCGACGGGATGCCGGCGCCCGCAGAGCCGGAGGGGCCGCGCACCGGAGGACTCTCCGGTGCGCGGCCCCTCGGGGTCGGGTCGCTAGCGGCTGCCCACGGAGGCCCGCGAGCCGATCCACCGCGCGATCACGGTGAACAGCAGCACCAGCAGGAACAGGCACAGGGCGGCGCCCCACGCGCGGTCGATACCGGCCTCGAAGGGCTGCATGGCGCCCCGGTACAGCTGCATCGGCACGGCGCCCTGCGGCTCGCCCTGGAAGGCGGTCACGACCAGGCCGGTGCCGAACGCGGTCAGCAGCAGCGGGGCGGTCTCGCCGATGCCGCGGGCGACGGCCAGCATCGAACCGGTGGTCAGACCGGGGGCGGCGGCGGGCAGCACCGTGTGCACGATGGTCTGCCACTTGCGCGCGCCCAGGCCGTAGCTGGCGTTGCGCATCTCGTTGGGCACGAGCCGCAGCATCTCCTCCGCGGACCGCGTCACGATCGGCAGCATCATCATGGCGATCGCCAGGGCGCCGGCGAAGGTGCCGAAGCCCATCTGGCCCCAGCCGATGACGATCAGGCCGTACACGAACAGACCGACGAAGATCGAGGGGATACCCGTCATCACGTCGGTGAAGAAGCGGATCGCGCCGGTCAGGCGGTTGGGACCGTACTCCACGACATAGACGGCCGTGGCGATGCCGAACGGGATCGACATCACGACCGCGAGGGCCATGATGTAGAGCGTGCCGAAGAACCCGGCGGCGTAACCGCCGCCCTCGCGCCGCGGCGGGGGCTCGGTGGCGGTGAAGAACTCCAGGTTGACGACGCCGATGCCGCGCCGGGTGACCTCGAAGATGATGAGGACCAGCGGGATCATCGCCAGGACCATCGCGGCGGTCAGTGCCACCGACGCCGAGCGGTCCTTGAACCTGCGAAAGCCCGAGCCGGGCGGGCGCTGGCTCAGGGGGGTGTGCCGGGCGTCCGGAGGAGTGGTGGTTGCTGTGCTCATACGGCGGAGTCTCCCGTGAACTGCCCCAGGCGCCAGACGATGACGCGGGCCAGGATGTTGACGATCATCGTGACCAGGAAGAGGGCGACGCCGATCGCCATCAGCGCCGTCCGGACCTCGGGCGACGCCTCACCGAAGGACGCGGCGATGTGCGAGGCCATGCTGCTTCCGGTGCCGAACAGGCTGCCGCTCCACCCCTGGGTGCCGCCGATCAGCATCAGCACGGCGATGGTCTCGCCGAGGGCGCGGCCCAGCCCCAGCATGGCCGCGGCCACGATCCCGGAGAAGCTGGCCGGCAGGATCACCTTGGTGATGACCTCCCACCGGGTGGAGCCCAGGGCGTAGGCGGCCATCTGCTGCTCGATCGGCTGGACGACGACGACCTCGCGGATGAGCGCCGTCATGATCGGCAGGATCATGATGGCCAGCACGATGCCCGCGGGCAGGTAGCCGACACCGCGCACCGGTCCCTCGAAGAGGAAGAACCAGCCGAACGTGCTCTCCAGCCAGACGAAGAAGGGCCGCATCACGTTCGGCAGGAACCAGTGCAGGCCCCAGAGGCCGAAGATGACACTGGGCACGGCGGCGAGCAGCTCGACCGTGTACGACAGCGGCTTGGCGAGGCGGCGCGGGGCCAGGTGGGTCAGGTAGACGGCGACCATGATCGCCAGCGGCAGCGCGATGACGATCGCGATGGCCGCCGTGACCAGGGTGCCGTAGATGAAGGGCCAGGCGCCGTAGACGCCGGTGATCTCCGTGCGCGAGCCGCCGCTCTGCCAGTCCTGCCCGAGGAGGAAGCCGAAGAAGCCCTCCTTGACGAAGACCGGCCAGGCCTCGCTGGTGGTCCGGATGACCATCAGCGCCAGGATGATCAGGACCAGGGTGCCGCAGGCCGCGACGGCCCACTTGAAGATCGGATCGCCCAGGCGCCCCTTGCCGGACTTCAGCGTCCCCCGCCGGGAGTCCTCGGGGGCCTGGGGGGCCTCACGGGCCTCGGTGGACATGTGCTTCTCCTCTGTGGCTTTCGTGGGGAGTGGAGAGCGTCCCGCCCCGGGGCGGGGGCGGAGGTTGGGAAGAAGGCGTGCGGGGCCGGGACGACTCTCCCGGCCCCGCGGGGCGTTCCTACTCGGTGGTGGCTTCGGCCTCGGGAGCGCTCTCCTCGGCGCTCTCCTCGGCTCCGGCCTCCTCCTCGGCACCGGCGTCGGCGCCGCCCTCAGCGCCGCCCTCGGCGGAGTTGGTCTTCTCCAGCTCGGCGACGACGCGGTCGGTCAGCTCCTGGCCCAGCGGCGCGTAGCCCAGCTCACCGGCCAGGTCGCGGGCGCCCTCGTCGGTCAGGGCCCAGGTCCAGAAGTCGATGATGGCGTCGGCGCTGGCCTGCTCGTAGCCGCAGGTGTAGGTGAAGATCCAGTTGGAACCGGCGATCGGGTAGCCCTCGCCGCCGATGTTGTCGATCGCGAACTGGAAGTTCTCCGGGATCTCGGCCTCCTCGGAGGCCGCGATGGTGGACTCCAGGGTCGGCTCGATCGGGTTGCCGTCCTCGTTCACGATGTGGGCGACGGACAGGCCCGCCTCCTGCGCGAAGGACTGGTTCACGTAGCCGATGCCGCCGGGGTTCTGGGTGATGCCCTGGGCGACGCCGTCGTTCTGCTGGCCGCCGACCAGGCCGTCGGCCCACTCGATCTCCTTGCCCTCGCCGTACTTCTCGGCCCAGGAGTCGACCTCGGTGCTCAGGTAGTGCGAGAACACGTAGGTGGTGCCGGAGCTGTCGGAGCGGTGGACGGGGATGATCTCGTCGCCGGGCAGCTCCATGTCCGGGTTGAGCTCGGCGATGGCCGGGTCGTCGAACGTGGTGATCTCGCGGTCGTAGATGGCCGCGATGGTCGCCGGGTCCAGGACCAGGCCGTCCAGCTCGGGGTTGTTGAAGGCGATGACGACCGCGCCGAAGACGACCGGGAACTGCACGGCCTCACAGCCGCGAGCCTCGGAGGCGGCCGCGAGGTCCTCCTCGTTCAGGGGCTCCTCGGAGGAGCCGAAGTCGACGGTCTGCTCCAGGAACTGCTCCACGCCGGCACCGGAGCCCACGCTCTGGTAGTTGACGCTGACGCCGGGCTGGACGTCGTTGGAGTAGGTGTAGATCCAGTCCTGGAACAGGGGGTCGGGGAAGCTGGCACCGGCACCGGTCAGGGAGGCGCTGAGGTCGCCCCCGCCGCCGCCGGAGCCGTCACCGGCGGTGTCGCCTCCGCTGCTGCACGCCGCCGCGAGCAGGGGGATGGCCGCCAGGACGGCGAGCTTGGAACGCCCGTTGCGCATGTCGTAGTTCTCCTCGTTGAATCACCGCTGTCGGGGCTGACGTGAAACGACAGTAAGTGCGCAGGAAGACGCTGTGTCATCGAAATGAAGGCGGGATGGTAGAAGAAGGGTGAATGCGAAGTGAATGGCGGTAACCATCTGATAACGGGTTCGTTTTTTCGGCTCAGCGCGGATTCTGTCATGTTCCGGGGACAGGCGGTGATGACCTGCGGGTATGGCCGTGGATGCCGGGGCGGAGCGGTGGTTCCCCGGTGGCGGAGGTGACACGTCGGATTGTTCGGCGGTTCATCTTCGCGTTCGTCTCGGACTGAGATGACGTGAAGATGAACAAGGGGTCTCGTCGGCATCACCGAAAGGACCCGGCGGAGGGGAATTCACGAACCCCGTCCCGCGCTTTCCCTCCGCTCAGGAACCGTTCGCCGTGTCCAGCCGGTAGCCGATCCCGCGGACCGTGTGGATGAACCTGGGCTGTGCCTCGGAGTCACCCAGCTTGTGCCGCAGGCGACGGATGTGCACGGCGATGGTGTTGTTCACCGGAGGCAGCGGCTTGTGCCAGACCTCGGTCCACAGCTCCTCGCGGCTGACCACCCTGCCGCTGTGCCTCAGCAGGAAGTCCATGATCCCGAACTCCCGCAGCGCCAGGTTGACCGGGTTGCCGTCCACGAAGAGCCGGTGCCCCAGCGCGTCCAGCTCCAGGGCGCCCGAACGCAGCGCGGCCGAGGAGACGGTGCCGTCCGGGCCGCCGCCGTCCGGTCCCGGGAGGGAGCCGCGCAGCAGCGCCGCCAGCTCCGGGATCCGGTAGGGGCGGTTGACGCACGCGGTGGCTCCGGCCGCCAGCGCGCGCATCGCCCGCTGGGAGTCGCCGGGGCCCACCCCGATGAGGATCGGGATGTCCGTCGCCCGCCGGGTCACCCGCACCAGCGTCTCCAGGTCCACCTCGGGCGGAGTGGCGCTGGTGACCAGGGTGTCCGGTCGCATCATCCCCACCCGCAACAGCGCCTCGGCGCCGTCCACGCACACCGTGATGTCCACGTCGTGCCCGCTCAGCGACAGCACCAGCTGGTGCGACTGCTCCGACTCGGGCTCCACCAGCAGGACCCGGAGCGGTCCCTCCGACCGTTCCGAGCGCTCGACCAGTTCGTCCTCGACCGGGGTGCCCGGGAACGGGACGGATGCGGACGTTGTGAGCGCGGGCATGGGAGGTCCACTTCGTCGAAGGAACAGTGGGGCGGATCCCCGGGAGGGTGCTCCGGCCTGACCGAAACGGCCCTCCGGTCGGCGGTCGCGACCGGAGGGCCCGCGGCCTTGGGAGAGCCGGAGGTCAGCGGTTTGGCCGAAGCGACCTCACCGATCAGCGGTCCCCGTCTGTGGGAGAGCCGGAGGTCAGCGGTTTGGCCGAAGCGACCTCACCGATCAGCGGTCCCCGTCTGTGGGAGAGCCGGAGGTCAGCGGTTTAGCCGAAGCGACCTCACCGATCAGCGGTCCCCGTCTGTGGGAGAGCCGGAGGTCAGCGGTTTGGCCGAAGCGACCTCACCGATCAGCGGTCCCCGTCTGTGGGAGAGCCGGAGGTCAGCGGTTTAGCCGAAGCGACCGCTGATGTAATCCTCAGTCCTCTGGTCGGACGGCTTGCTGAAGATCGTGGCGGTCTCGTCGAACTCCACCAGGCTGCCGTAGCGGTCGCCCGCGTCGTCCACACCGGCGGTGAAGAAGGCCGTGCGGTCGGACACGCGCGCCGCCTGCTGCATGTTGTGCGTGACGATGACGATGGTGTACTCGCTGGCCAGCTCGTACATCAGGTCCTCGATCTTGAGGGTCGCGATCGGGTCGAGCGCCGAGCAGGGCTCGTCCATCAGGATCACCTCGGGGTTGACCGCGATGGTGCGCGCGATGCACAGGCGCTGCTGCTGGCCGCCGGAGAGGGCGAAGGCGCTCTCCTTGAGCTTGTCCTTGACCTCGTCCCACAGGGCGGCCTTGGTCAGCGTCTCCTCGACAAGGTCGTCCATGTTGCCGCGGACGCCGTTGATCTTGGGGCCGTAGGCCACGTTGTCGTAGATCGACTTGGGGAACGGGTTGGGCTTCTGGAAGACCATGCCGATCCGGCGGCGCACCTCGATGGGGTCGACCTCCGAGGCGTACAGGTCCTCGCCGTGGTACGTGACCTTGCCCTCGATGCGGGCGCCGGGGATGAGGTCGTTCATGCGGTTCAGGGTCCGCAGCACGGTGCTCTTGCCGCAACCGGACGGCCCGATCATCGCGGTGATCTGACGGGGGCCCACCTTCAGGTCCACGTCGCGCACGGCCTTGTTGGAGCCGTAGTAGATGGAGAGCCCGGAGACGTCGAAGACGGGGTCGCCCAGGTCGGGAACCTCGCGGTTGTACCGGACGGTGTCGGGGGCGACGCCGCGACCGGTCTCGGTGCCGCGAGGGGAGGCGGTGTTGCTGACAGACATGAGGCCACTTCCGGATCGGACTGTGCGTGCGCGGGAGGTGCGCGGCCGGAGCCGCGGAGCGCGGTCGAACCCATGCAAATATGTCCGTATGAAGCAACGGTGAACGAACCCCGTGGCGAAGGTGAACGTGGGCGGTGAACTCGGAGGCGTAGCGATCGCGAGGCGTTGCCCTCCCGTCACCGAAGGAGGTGCGGACCGCCTCTGGAGTGCGGTTCCTCCTGTCCGGTGGGATCGGGCCCCGGGCGGGCCGAAACTCGCCGGGCGGGTGGACAGGTGACCGGCCGCAAACCTCTCGATGACTTTTCGGTCTTCCCAATCCCACCTTTTCGGTCCCACCGGGGCGGGGGACCGGCCTCCTGCCGGGACGCGGCGGCGCCCCGCCCGGACGCCGCCGCTCCCGTCCGGCCGGGCCCCGTCCGGACGCGCGAACGCCCCGGACGCCGCCCTCCGTGGGAGGGGGCGTCCGGGGCGCGCGGAACCGGTTCTCACCGCTCCGGGGAGTGCTTCCCCGGGAAGTACTACTCCGGGGAGCCGCCCTGCTCGGTGATCTTCTCCCGCACCTCGTCCATGTCCAGCTCCTTGGCCTGCGTGATGAGGCTCTCCAGGGCCTCGGAGGGCAGGGCCCCGGGCTCGTTGTAGATGACGGTGCGCTCGCGCACGATCATCAGGGTCGGGATGGACTGGATCTTGAACTCGAAGGCGAGCTCGCGCTGCGCCTCGGTGTCCACCTTGGCGTGGACGATGTCGGTGTGCTTCTCCGAGGAGGTCTCGAACACCGGGGCGAACTGTCGGCAGGGACCGCACCAGTCCGCCCAGAAGTCGATGAGGACGAAGTCGTTGTCCTTCAGCGTCTCCGCGAAGTTGTCCTTGGTGAGCTCGACCGTGGGCACGTGGTCTCCTGTATCTGTTCGTTGGTTGGTGTCGACCGTCGGCCAACCGCCATCTCTCAGTGCTACAGCGGTCGTGCCCGTTCGTTTGTTCCGCATGCCTGCCCCGGCCGGTGAACCACCCCTCAAACCGGTTGTTTTACGCCATAACACGCCTTACATACCTGTTTGGGAGGAAAGAGGGACGACGGCTAGTGTCGACTGGAGGGGCGCGGGCCCGCGGGGCGGGCCGGCCCGGTTCGGGGGCGAATCCGGGATCGTCCCTGTTGAAAGGGGGTGCGGGATGGGTTCCGAAGCCTCTCCGCGGGACGCGGAGGGTCCTTCCGTGGACTACCGGTTCACCCTCGCCAACGAGCGGACCTTCCTCGCCTGGGTGCGCACCGCACTGGCCCTGCTCGCCGGTGCCGTCGCCGTCCTGCACCTGCTCCCGCTGGGCTGGGCGGAGGGGCCGCGCACCGCGGTCGGCCTGCTGCTGGCGGTGCTGGCCGGGGTCATCACCGTCTACGCCCCGCTGCGCTGGTACCGCGTGCAGCGGCTCATGAGCCGTGGCGCGGCCCTGAAACTGAGCGCGCTCCCGCTCGTCACCGCCCTGGCGGTGGGGCTGGTGTGCGCCCTGGTCCTGCTGGGCCACCTGCTGTGAGCACTCCCGTCGAACGCGACCCCGGCATGCAACCGGAGCGCACCCTGATGTCCTGGCACCGCACGATCGCCCTGCTGGTCGTGGTGGGACTGCTGTTCCTGCGCGGCTCCCTGGCCCCCGGCGACGACACCTTCCCGCAGGCCCCGCCCGAGGTGCGCGTGGCCACCGCGGTCGGACTGCTGCTCCTGGCGGGGGTGCTGGCCGCGCACGTGTGGCTGCGGTGGCGGGCCGGCGGGCACGGCGCTCCCGCTCCGGGAACCGGGCGGCCATCGCCGTCCGTGGCGGGCCCGTGGGCGATGGCGCTCCTGTGCGCGGGCGTGCTCGCCCTGAGCTGCGTCCTGGTGGTGACGGTGCTGCTGGCGCTCTGAGGACCCGGCCCCCTCGTCCGCGCCGCCCGGAGGCGGACGCACCCGTCCATGCCCTCGGCGGGCCCGCGGTCCACCGGCGCCGGTCGCCCTCGTGCGGGCATGGGGGAGCACCGGGACCCGGCCGGGACGCGCGACCGTCCCGTCGGGGGAAGGGCCGGAGCCGTGGCCCTCCGTCGTCCTGTCTCGTGTCGGTCGGCCGAGGCGGAGAGGGCGCCCCGGACCGGTCCCCTCCGGTTCGGTTACGCCGGCTGCGGTACGGAGCCGACCGTGCGGCGGTGCTCCATGATCGAACGGATGATGTCGTTGAGGTCGCGCTCGGGGCGGTACCCGATCAGCCGCGCGGCCAGCGACGTGTCCGGGTAGCGGCGCTGCATGTCCTCGTAGCCCTCGCCGTAGGCCTCCTCGTAGTCGACGTAGGTGATCGCGCTCCTCGAACCGGCCAGCTCCACGACCCGGTCGGCCAGGCCCTTGATGGAGACCTCCTCGTGCCCGCCGAGGTTGACGGCCTGGTTGTAGGCCTCGGGGGTGTTCATCAGCCGCAGGAGCGCGGGCACCACGTCGAACACCGAGCCGAAGCAGCGGCGCTGCGTCCCCGTCCCGTACACGGTGATGGGCTCGTCCGCCATCGCCTGCTCCACGAAGCGCGGGACCACCATCCCGTACCGGCCCGTCTGGCGGGGCCCGACCACGTTGAAGAAGCGGGTGATGACGCACGGCACGCCCGACTCGACGCCGTGCACGTAGGCGACGAGCTCGTCCAGCCCCTTCGCCGCGGCGTAGGACCAGCGGCTCTTGGTCGCCGGACCGTAGACGCGGTCGTCGCCCTCCTTCAGCCCGGCGGCGTCGTTCTTGCCGTAGACCTCGCTGGTCGAGGCGACCATGTAGGGCACGCGGTGCGCCACGGCCGCCTCCACCACGTTCTCCGTCCCGTGCAGGTTGATCCGCAGGGAGCGCAGCGGGTTGTCGACGATGTTGTACACGCCCACGGCCGCCGCGAGGTGGAACACGGCGTCCGCCGGGGCGACCAGGGAGTCGACCAGCTCCCGGTCCAGGACGTCCCCCTCCACGAACCGGAACCCGGGCGAGCCCTGCGCCTGGGCCAGGTTCGCCGGGGACCCGGTCGACAGGTCGTCCAGGACGGTGACCTGATGGCCCCGGGCGATCAGGTGGTCGCACAGGTGCGAGCCGATGAAGCCGGCTCCTCCGGTGACTACAGCCTTCATGGTTTCCCCTCCACTCGGTGTTCTCTCTCGCCGCCCCCCGACGGGGAGCGGCGTGTGTGCGCGGTCGTCGCGGCCGCGCGCACGGTGGGGCGGCGCGCGGCGCCGCCGACCGCGGTCTCGGGAGCGCTCAGGCCAGGCAGCGCAGCACGTGGAAGCCCTCCCCGAGCGCCACGCCCGCCTGCATGCCCCGCAGGACGGCGAGGCTGCGCAGGGTGGGCTCGGAGCGCGTGTGCGGGTGCTGGTGAGACTGGGAGCCGTACAGCTGCATGCCGTGGAGCTTGTCGACCACCTGCACCTCGTCCAGCTCGACGATGAGGTTGGGCGGGCACAGCGGCTCCGAGCGCCAGTGGTCGGCGGCCTCCTCGTAGGCCAGGGCCAGGCGCGGGTGGTGGCGCAGCGCGGTGTTGGACGGGCGCAGGGCGGTGTGCACCGCCTCGGCCACGGCCCGGTGGTCCTGGTTGTAACTGGAGTGGTGCGGTCCGAGCACCACGGTCGGGCGGAGCCGCTCAATTGACAGCGGGCTCTCGCGCTCGATCAGCTGGGCGAGGTCCACCCGGGCGACGGAGTCGAGCCTCAGGTGGTACTGGTCGCCGGGCAGGGCCATGTGCCAGTCGTCCCAGCGGAAGTGGTCGGCGACCTTCTTGATCTCCGCGTAGCGCTCCTCCGCCGTGGAGAAGCCCTTGGGAGACATGTCGGCCGTGTCCCCGACGGTGAGGAACTGGACGAACACCTCGGCGCCGGCCGCCTTGGCCTTGCTCATGAGGCCGCCGCAGCCGAGCGTCTCGTCGTCGGGGTGGGGCGCGAACACCAGGATGCGTTCCTGGGACCAGTCCGTCGTCATACCGTTTCCCGTCCTTTGCCTAGAGAGCGATCGGGTTTTTCCCGGGGAGCGGCGCCGCGCCCGGTGGCGCGGCGTTGTGGTGGACCCGTGTCCGGGTCAGCTCTGGGTTCTCGCCTGCCTGAGCACGTGCAGTGCCTCCGGGCCGGTGTTGAGGAGAAGGTCGATCGCCGACAGACGGGGGACGAAGTCGGCCGGTGCGCGCCCGTGCTGCGGGTACACCGGGTGGCGGAAGTCCTGCCACCGGACGTCGATCCCGTAGCGGCGCAGGGTCTCGGGCTCCAGGTAGTCCCGGGCTCCGTCACCCGAGAGCATGGTGTGCGCGCCGGTCTTGGCGCAGATCTGGGCGAGGAGCTCGCTCTTGCGGCCGGGGAAGTCCCCGATCTCACTCGCCAGCAGCAGCGGCGTGTCGATGCCGAACCACCGCATCAGCATGCGCGTGGTCGCTACGCACAGGTCCGCGAGACCGTCCCACTCCTGTTCGTACAGGTGGGCGATTTCGTCGCGGTAATCCTTCCAGTGGGGCGCTTTGCGGTAGCAGTGTTCCGCGAGTGCCTTGTAGTGTCTTGACTTCCATTTCTGACTGTTGTCAACAACCTTGTCCCGTATGAGGTCGTTCCGGCTGCCCTGGGCGACCGGAACGGTCAGTAGGACGGGTTTTCCGCCGCCGCCGACGTAGTTGCGGTTCTGCCATCCGCGGCGCTCGAACTGGACGTTGTCGAGGATGATGAAACGGTCGGAACGGTCAATTTTATCCAAAAGTCCCAGCCACGGAAGGTAGTGAGGCTGGTGCAGTGCCACGGTGCGTGACGCACCGTCCTGGCTGCTCATGGCGGAGTAACCCCCCGGGCTGGTGGCCTGTGGGATTCGAGTGGAACCGGATGAGGATGAGGACGGAACGCCGATCACTCCGAGCATTCTCCTTAGCTCCGCTGGTCACTTTCCGCAGATTTTTCCAGGATCTGGACAATGTTGGACAAACCACAGACGAGCCGTAGCTACTGCTCACAAATATCCTCTTATGGTTACCATCTTCCGCAAGCCCGTGTATACGATTTGCGTGGCCTACATAGGACAGCGAACCCGGGTGAACCTCTCGGTGTCGTAGGGCGTCAAGCTAACACCGACTTTGCGGGTTAATGTCGGTCCGAAACCGAGAACTTCGGAGGGTCCTAGCGCTGTGCGTACCGCACGTTTCATAGGCGGCCTGCTGATCGGGCTCATCGCCCTCGCCCTGGCCGCGGCACTCTTTGTCTACTGGTTCGGCTACGCGACGGACGTGGCCGAGGCCTCCGGCCTCGGCGCCCTGGGTTACGTGTTCCTGTGGTTGGCCTTCGGCGCCAACCTGCTGCTGTGGACCGTCGTCGGACTCGTGCGCCTGGGCGAGGACTCGGTGCGCGCCGTGCTCCGGTCACCGCGCGCCGGACACCGCGGCGCCGTCGGGGGCGGGGCCCGCGAACGCGTCCTGGTGGGCGCGGGCGGTTCCGGCGGCACCGCACTCGCCGAGCGGGGCGGCGACGCCTCCGAGGGGGGCGCCCCGGCCGCCGTGGCGGCCCGGGCGGCGGATCCCGGGCGGGAGGTGTCCCTGGCCGTCATCATCCCGGCGCACAACGAGGAACCCGTCATCGGCGGCGCCATCGCCTCCGCGACGGGGCTGTTCGACCGCTGGGACGTCTACGTGGTCTCGGACTCGTCGAGGGACTCCACCGCCCAGATCGCGGCCAAGACCGGCGTGAACGTCCTCGAACTCCTCACCAACCGCGGCAAGGCCGGGGCCATCGAGGCGGTCATCGAGGAGTTCTCGCTGACCGACAACTACGACGGCGTCCTCATCCTGGACGCCGACACCGAGCTCGACCCCGGGTACGTGGAGGGCGCCCGGCGGCAGCTGGCCGACCCGTCGGTGGCGGCGGTCGCGGGCTTCGTCGTCTCGGAGTGGAAGCCGAAGGAGCGCGGCTTCGTCGGCCGGATGATCTCGGCCTACCGGGACCGCCTGTACTTCATGCTCCAGTACCTCATGCGCTTCGGGCAGACCTGGCGGCACGCCAACACGGCCTTCATCGTGCCGGGCTTCGCCAGCGTCTACCGCAGCGAGGCGCTCAGGGAGATCGAGGTCAACCCCAAGGGGCTGGTGATCGAGGATTTCAACATGACCTTCGAGGTGCACCACAAGCGCCTCGGCAGGATCTCGATGAACCCCGACACCAAGGCCTACAGCCAGGACCCGTTCACCTTCCGGGACTACTACAAGCAGGTCACCAGGTGGACGCTGGGCTTCTGGCAGACCGTCCGGCGCCACCGGGTGTGGCCGAGCCTGTTCTGGGCCTGCCTGGCGCTGTACATCCTGGAGGTCGTCCTGGTCTCCGCCGTGCTGTTGGTCACCACCGTGGTCGGCCTGTTCGTCCTGGCGGGGACGCTGGGCGGCGAGTTCTTCCTGAGCCTGCCGTTCGCCGGGGAGGCCTTCACGGCGGTGACGGCCTTCCTGCCGCTGCTGGCGATCGCCATCGGCCTGTTCATCCCGGACTACATGCTCACCTGCCTGATGGCGGCCATCCGGCGGCGGCCGTCCTACCTGGTCTACGGCCTGCTCTTCCTCCCGATCCGGCTCGTGGACGCCTACCTCGCGCTGCGGATGATCCCCAAGGCGTGGACCACCGAGTCCGACGGCCGGTGGAGCAGCCCGGACCGCGTCTCGGGCAGGTGACCCGACCTGCGGTGATGTGAGATCGTCCGGCCCCGGGTACCCCGGGCGTCCGGGGTACCGGACAGCGTTTAGGCTGATTTCCGCCCGCCCGCGGACCTGCCTTGCCGGAGCGGGGACGCAGTCGTCTGAGGGGGATCAGCCGTGGACAAGAGGCGCGTGTCGTTCGCGTTGTACCGGGTGCTCGCGTACGTGACCGGAGTCTTCCTGCTGGGCCTGACCTTCGTGGCCATGCCCGCCAAGTACCTGGTGGGAGAGACCGCCCGGTTCTCCCTGGTGGCCGCGCCGCAGGGCCTGGAGCACTGGTTCGGCCCCGAGTCGCCGCTCATGCTCTACATCGCGATGCCGCACGGCTACATCTACATGGCCTACGTCTTCGTGGTCCTGTGGGTCGCCCTGGACCGCCGCTGGAGCGCCTCCCGCACGCTGGGCGTGGCGCTCGCGGGCACCATCCCCGTGCTCGGCTTCGTGGTCGAGCACCGGATCGTTCGCTCGGAGCAGGCCAAGGACCGCGAGGCCGGACGGGCTCAGGAGCCCGCTACCGCGGGCTGATCCTCCCGGGAGCCCCCCTCGCGCAGCTCCCGGCGCATCAGCAGGACCCAGAAGACCACGGCGGAGACGCCGAACATCGCCCACTGCACGGTGTAGCTGAGGCTGCGCCAGTTGACGGTGAACCCGGTGGGCGGCTCGGGCGGCGGCGCCGGGACGAGCGAGGCTGTGGCCGGGTCCGTCTCGGGCAGGGTGACGTAGCCCTCGTAGAGCGGGTGGTCCCACTCGTTGACGAGCACGGACGTGGCGATGCGCTCGACCTGGCCCTCGGAGACGTCCACCGGCACGACCCCCTCCGAGCCCGCCGGAGGCAGCAGCCAGCCGGTGACCGTGACCTCGCCCCCCGGTACGGGCGGGATGTCCTGGCCCTCCTCGGCCCAGCCCCGGTTGACGGTGACGGCGGCGCCGTCGTCGTCGGTGACCAGGGGGACGATGACGTCGTAACCGCGCACGCCGTCCACGACGCGCGGCACCAGCAGCTGGGCGTCGGCGTCGTAGCTGCCGCTGGCCTCCACCGCGCTGTTGGCGAAGGAGTCCGGGTGCATGTACTGGCCCGGTTCGAGCAGGTCCGAGACGGGCACGGCACCGGCCAGGTCCGCGACCGGGTTGGTGATGACCTCGCGGTCGGGCTCGAAGGCGCGGACGAACTGCCAGGCGGTACCGGCGACGCAGACGACGCCGACCAGCACGGCGAGCAGGTGGATGCCGAGCCACCGTGGGCTGAGGAGCGGTGATCTCACCAGACCAGGCTAAGCGCGGTCCCCGAGCGCCCCGTCATGACCCCGGTTTGACGCTGCGCACACACGCTTGGCCCGCAGTCTGCCGAGGAATGACGATCACTTTAAGTAGTTCATCGTGACTCAGGGTTGTTCTTCGAGGGTGTGGTGGGTAGTGTCTCCATCAACGCGGAACGACCGGGTCGTTTCCGCGGCAGGCCTTCAAGGCCGCGACTCCAGGGGGGAGGAGTCGTCGGCCGCTTCCCAGCGCGAGGGTCGCTTCCGTACTTTGAGGGGGGATGCGGAAGCGACCCTCGCCACCTCGTAACCGGGGGCGTTCCCACAGGTCAGTGGGGGCGCCCCCGTCGTTTCCGGTGTCCGGGCGGTCTTTCGGAACGCGAATCTCAGCGGGGGCGTGCGCGGAAGTCGCTCCAGAGGTCTACGGCCTGTTCGAGATCCAGAGCCGCCACCTTCTCGGGAGCTATGCCGACGCTGTGGACGAGGCGTTCGGCCAGCCATTTCGGGACGGGTTCCCTCGGGGGAACCGGTTCGTGGGCCACGCAGCCCGCCGGTTTGCCGAGGCGCTCGATGACGGCCGCGAGTCGCCGGGCTACGGGGGGCGCGTTCGACGCCTCCCGAACCCGTAAGGAGGCTTCGGCGTAGACCTGGGCGTCCGCACGTTCGCCCACGGCCCAGACCTCGCAGATCTCCACGTCCTTCCCGTCGGTCACGCGGTACACGACACGCCAGGTGTTGCGTCCCACGACCAGCTTGCGGAACCCCGTGAGTTCACCGCCCAGGGGGTACCCGGCTTCCGGGTTCTCCTCCAGGAGGAGAACCTTCTTCAGGACCTTGGGCACCGCGTCCGGACCGAGTCGCCGCAGATCGTCGATGGCGGCGTCGGTGAAGGAGATCTCGGCCATCAGTCCTCGGGAAGTTCTTCGAGCGAGGCACGGCTGTGCCCGAAAGCGTTCAGGACGTCGTCCAGGGAGGTCCGCCGCCCGCTGTCGGTGAGATCCCGTGCCATGACCAGAGCGAGGTCTCTGAGGTCTGCTTCGGCCTGCTCCAGTTCTGTGAGCCGGGAGAACGCGACCACGGCCGCGACCGGCTCACGCCTCCGGGTCACGATGACCTCGGACCCCTGTTCCGCGTCGTGGACGATGCCGGCGACGCCGCGTCTCGCCGCGTCGGTGACGCTGATCTCCTGGGTGTGCTCGAGAATCGCCATTCCTCAACTGTACAGAAAAATATACAGAAGGGCGGCGGCGGGGAACCGAGCTCTCTGCTCCGTGAGTGTTCCCCGCCGCCGGTACCGCCCGGGAACCGGGTCAGGTGAGCGGCCTCGTCAGCCCATGCTCTTCTGGCCGTCCAGGGCCTCGCGCAGGATGTCGGCGTGCCCGCAGTGCTGCGCGGTCTCGCGGATGATGTGCAGCAGCACGTCGCGGGCGGACCAGGAGGCGCCCTCGGGGAACCACGGCGCGTCCGGGAGCCGGTGGCTGACCTCCAGGTCCGGCAGGCCGTTGACGAACGCCTCGGTCTCCCGCGCGGCCAGCGCGTAGTCGGCCAGGACGCCGTCGAGGGTCTCGCCCTCCAGCAACCGGAAGCTGTCGGTGTGCTCCTCCCAGGTGGCCGGGTCCTCGTAGTCCGTCTTCTGGTGGACCTCCCCGTCGCGGACGAACCCGATCCAGTTGCGCTCGGCCCGGGTCACGTGCTTGACCAGTCCGCCGAGGGTCAGTTCGCTCACCGTGGTGCGCCGCGCGGCCTGTTCGTCGTCCAGGCCCCGGACCGTGAGGCGCAGGAAGTCGCGCTGGTCCCCCAGGAACCGCAGGAGGCTCGCGCGCTCCACGTCCACCGTGCTCGTCGCCGTCGTGACCACCATGACCACCGCTTTCCCGCCCTGTCCGACTCGGTACACGAGGACTCTAGGAAGCATGGAGGTCAGTTACGGTCCTCCACTGGACGGAAAACGGGAGAAAGGGTGCGGCCCCGAACGGGACTCTGCCGATAGCCTGGCGTTCTGGCGACTCGGAGGTTCCATGACCTTGCTTCCGCTCCAGTACCGGCTCGACGGTCCCCGGCACGCGCCCGTCGTACTGCTCGTGCCGCCCTTCGGCACCACGATGTCGGTCTGGGAACCGCAGCTGCCCGAACTCACCCGCGACCACAGGGTCCTGCGGGTCGACCACCGGGGACACGGCTCCTCTCCGGCCCCGGAGGGCCCCTACACCGTCGAGGAACTCGCCCTGGACCTGCTCGGCGTCCTGGAGGCCCAGGGACTGACCCGGGTCCACGCGGTGGGCGCGGGGCTCGGCGGGGCGCTGCTGGTGTGGATCGCGGCCAACTCGCCGCGCACCCTGGAACGCCTCGTGCTGCTGGCCGCGGCGCCCCGCACCCCGCGGACGCACCGGTGGGACCTCCTGGCCTCCCGGGTGCGCTCGTCGGGCCTGGAGTCGGTGACCGCGGACGTGGTGCGGCCCTGGTTCACCCCGGACATGGGCGAGGAGCGGCCGTGGGTCGTGGCCCGGCTGACCGAGGAGTTCGGCGGGCTCGACCCGGAGGGCTTCGCCTCGGTGTGCGACGCCGTGGCCGGGATGGACCAGCGCCACCTGGTGGCCTCCGTGCGGGTGCCGACCCTGGTGGTGTCGGCCGCCCACGACCCGATGCTGCCGCCCGGCCACGGCCGCAGGCTGGCGGACGGGGTCCCCGACGCCCGGTTCGAGGTCGTCTCCGGCGCCGCGCACCTGCTCGGGGTCGAGCGCGCGGAACGGGTGAACGAGTTGGTGGTGGAGCACCTGTCCGGCTGAGAGGAGCCCGTCCGGTGATGCGGGATCAGACCTCCGCCACGGGGATCAGCGGGCTGTTGATCTCCAGCAGGTAGCCGTCGGGGTCGCGGAAGTGCGCCGCGCGGATGCCCCAGGCGGTCCAGTCACGCGGCTCCATCACCTGCCGGGCGCCGTCCGAGACCAGTCTGGCGGCCGTGGCGTCGACGTCGTCCACCTCGAAGATCACCGCGAACCGGTCCTGGTTCGGCAGCGCCGGGTCGGCGGTGTCGGTCTCCAGGGCCTCCGCCATCACCTCGCGCTGGTTGATCGCCAGCCGGGTCCCCGACTCGACGTCGAACTCCGCGTAGCGGCTGCCCTCGTCCCCGCGCAGCACGGGGAGCTTGAGCACCTCGGAGTAGAAGCGGAAGCAGGCCTCGTAGTCGTTGACGAGGAGCCTGATGTAGCTGCAGCGCATGTGGTCTCCTGCCGTTCGGCGTCGTTGTCAACACCATTGTCCCGTTCCGGGAGCCGCGTGGGGGTTGTCCACACCCGTTTTTCCTCTTCCCCGGCACCGTGTTCGAAACGCGTTCTCCGCGTCGCGGCTCGGCTTCCCGCTCGGGTGCGTTCCATCGCGTTCCGTGGTCCGCCTTCGACCCCGTCCTGTATCCCCTGTCGTTCATTATGTAGTACATGTACTATCAATAGCAGTAGGAGGATGACGGAACGGAGGATTGGTGTGATGAGTGCGGATGCCCGGTCGGGCGCCGAGACGGCCCGGGAGAGGGCGGTGCGGAGTGTCCGCTGAGAGCGGCGGGGCGACCGGCCGCCGCCCCAGGGCCGCGGCCGGAGGCGGCGAGGCCGTCTACAACCGGATCGCGATGTTGCGGGCGGAGCGCGGCGTCTCCCGCCGCCAACTGGCCGAGGCGCTGGGCGTGCACTACCAGACGGTCGGCTACCTGGAGCGGGGCGAGTACAGCCCCAGCCTCCACCTCGCGCTGCGCGTCGCACGCTACTTCGAGGTTCCGGTGGAGGTCGTCTTCTCCACCGAGCCCTTCCCCCGTATCGGTCAGTGACCCGAAGGAGACCCCCGTGTTCGTCAGCAAGCCCGGTTCGCGCCAGCAGGAGCGGCTGCGTGCCTACATCGAGAACCCGCGCCGTCGCCGTTTCTGGGCCGCGCGGTCCCGCCGCCGCCTGACGGTGGTCGCGTTCGCGCTCGTCACCGTGCTGGCCGCGGCGTCCTACGCCGTCGGCCTCATGGCTGAGGCGTCCGACTCCTATGTGTCGTTGACGCTCTACGGCCTGCTGCTGGGGGGTTCGGCCCTGCTCGCCACGCACGTCAACGTCGCCGTGCGCTGGGTGGGCGGTTACGAGGGGCTGGACGAGTTCCAGCGCGCCGAGATGGACCACGCCGCCCGTGTGGGACACAACGTGACCATGGTCCTCCTCTGTGTCCTGCTCGTGGTGGGCGCCATCTTCGGCAGTTGGGTCAGCAACCTGGAGTTGAGCGCGCGGCTCCTCATGGCCGTCCTCGTGCCGCTGGTGGTTCTCACGACCATGTGCCACGCGGCCTTCCCTGCCTGCTACCTGGCCTGGATCCGCCCCGACGAGGTGCTCGACGACGAGGACGACGAGGACGCGTGACGGCTCAGGGGACGCCCACGGACTTACTTCGTTTCCCATGTGCTCGGGGGCGGAGCCTGGTAACCAGGGTCTGTGGCAGGCATGCGTACGATCACCGAGACCGAGGCCGTGAACAGGTTCTGGGAGCTCCTCAATGCCGTTGAGAGCGGTGAACGGTTCACCGTCACCCGACGAGGGCTTCCCGTAGCGGAGATCGGGCCCGTTCGTCACCGGACGGACGACGATCCGATGACGCGTCCTGAGAGCGTGAAACCGCCCGACGGCGGGGAGGTCCGACGGCCGGGGTCTCAGAGGATGTCCGGGCCCGCCCAGCCGTAGGTGTCCCGTTCGCGGACCCGGGCCAGCTCGTCCTCGGACAGCACACGGGGCTCGCCGAACTGGCGGGCCCTCAGGTAAGCGCCGCTGAGCCAGTCGAGCAGCCGCAGGTTCTCCAGCGCGTGCCCCAGGTCGCGGCCCAGGGCGAGGCCGCCGTGGTCGGCGAGCAGCGCGGCGTCGCGGCCCTTGAGCGCCTTGACGGCGTGGTCGGCGATCTCTCCGGTGCCGTAGGTGGCGTACGGGGTGACAGCGACCGCCCCGCCCAGACCGGCGGCGCGGTGGTGGATGGCGGGCAGTTCGACCAGGACCGAGGACACCGCGACGGTGTCGGTCGTGAACGCGTTGACCACGGCGGTGACGTCGCGGTCGTGCTCGGCGGACAGGCGGTGCACGGCCATGTGCAGGGTGGCCTCGGCGGCGGGGTCGCGCCTTCCCTCCAGCACACGGTCGTCGAGCGACATCACCGGGCAGTCGGCGGGCTGGATCTGGTCGAGGCGGACGCCGTGGGGCGTGACGACCACCAGATCGCCGCTGCGGACGCTGACGGTCCCCGACTCGCCGGGCGCGGTGCCCGGGTCCGCGGCCAGGGCACGGGCGGTCAGGCAGACGTCACGGCGTTCCTGTTCGAGCAGCATGCCTTCCTCAAGGGGTGCGCGGTGGGCGCGGTCCGTGCCGCGGGGGCTCGGGAGTCCGGACGAACCCGCTTAGGTATGCCTCAACTAAGGGCACACCTCAATGTACGTCAAACTCTCGTCCCCGTCTTCCCCAGGCGCGGGTGTTCCGCCGCTCCCCCGACCGCCGCCCCGAGTAGTTGTTGGCCCGGGTGTGGCGCGGGCCGGACCACGGGCGTCCCCGCCGGGTCGGATCGTCCGCGCGGATCAGTCCGGTCTCCGGGGCGGACGTGGTGGAAGAGTCAGATGAGACGAGGCTGTTTGTGACTAACGATCCGGGGCAAACCGGACCCGTGAACGAGCTCTACGTAACCCTTCCGTCCGTACCGTACCTGGCGGAACCGGGGTCGGCGACGGCCACCAGCCTCTACATCGACGGCCGGTGGCGGGCGGCCGGGAACGGCCGGGTGCGGGAGATCCTGAACCCCGCCGACGCCTCCGTCCTGACCATCGTCAGCGAGGGCGGAAGGGCCGACTCCGAGGAGGCCATCGCCGCGGCACGCCGCGCCTTCGACGGCGGGGAGTGGCCCCGCACCCCCGCAGGGGAGCGCGGACGCGTCCTCGACCGCATCGCGGACCTGCTCCAGCGCGACCGCGAGGAGATCGCGGTCATGGAGTCCCTCGACACCGGCAAGACCATCGAGGAGGGCGGGATCGACGTCGACGACGTCACCGGCGTCTTCCGCTACTACGCCGGTCTCGCCGACAAGGACGCGGGCCGCCTGGTCTCCGCGCCCGAGGGCGTGCACAGCAAGGTGGTCTACGAGCCCGTCGGCGTCTGCGGCATGATCACGCCCTGGAACTACCCGCTGCTCCAGCTCGCCTGGAAGATGGCCCCGGCCCTGGCCGCGGGCAACACCATGGTGGTCAAGCCCAGCGAGATCACGCCGGTCACCACCGCCAAGCTGGTCGAGCTCACCACCGAGGCGGGGGTCCCGGCGGGCGTGGTCAACCTGGTCATGGGCAGCGGGCCCGACGCGGGCGCCCCGCTGTCCGAGCACCCCGACGTGGACCTGGTCTCCTTCACCGGCGGTCTGGCCACCGGCAGGCGGATCATGGCGGCGGCCTCCGAGACGGTCAAGAAGATCGCCCTGGAACTCGGCGGGAAGAACCCCAACATCATCTTCCCGGACGTGGACCTGGACACCGCCGTGGACTACGCGCTCAGCGCCGCGTTCTTCCACTCCGGGCAGGTCTGCTCGGCCGGGGCCCGCCTCATCGTGCACAACGACGTCCACGACGCCTTCACCACCGAACTCGCCCGCCGCGCCGAGGCCATCCGCATCGGCCGCGGCCAGGACGAGGGCGTGCGCTGCGGCCCGCTGGTGTCGGCCGAGCACCGTGCCAAGGTGGAGGCCGCGGTCGCGCGCGGAGTCGAGGAGGGCGCCCGGATCATCGCCGGGGGCAGGCGGCCCGACGACCCGGACCTCGCGCAGGGCTACTTCTACCGGCCCACCGTGTTCGTGGACTGCGACCGCGCCATGGACATCGTCCAGACCGAGGTGTTCGGCCCGGTCGTGACCGTGGAGCGCTTCGAGACCGAGCAGCAGGCCGTCGAGCTGGGCAACGACACCGACTACGGCCTCTCCGGCGGCGTGTGGACCGACGACACCGCCCGCGGGGAGCGCGTCGCCGCGGCCCTGCGCCACGGCACCGTCTGGATCAACGACTACGGCCCCTACTTCCCCGGCGCCGAGTGGGGCGGCTACGGCCGCAGCGGGATCGGCCGCGAACTCGGGCTCGCGGGCCTGGACGAGTACCGCGAGGCCAAGCACGTCTACCGCAACCTGTCCCCCGAACCGCAGCGCTGGTTCGGCTGACGGTGACGAGCGACGAGAGGAACCGGACCGTGGACCCGACCGAGAGCACCTATGACTACGTGATCGTGGGAGGCGGCACCGCGGGATCGGTGATCGCCAACCGGCTCACCGAGGACCCCGGCACCACCGTGTGCCTGGTCGAGGGCGGTCCCGACGACCGCGGCCTGGAGCACGTCCTGCGCCTGCGTGACTGGCTGAGCGTCCTGGACGGGGAACTCGACTACGGCTACACCACCGTCGAGCAGCCGCGCGGCAACTCCCACATCCTGCACTCGCGGGCCCGCGTGCTCGGCGGGTGCTCCTCGCACAACACGCTCATCAGCTTCCGGCCGTTCGCCGAGGACCTCGACGACTGGGTCGCGGCGGGCGCCGAGGGCTGGGACAACGCCACCGTGCAGTCCTACGCGGACCGGATCAAGTGCAACATCGTCCCGGTCGCCGAGAAGGACCGCAACACCATGGTCAAGGACTGGGTGGCCTCGGCGGCCGAGGCGGCCGGCGTCCCGGTGGTGGAGGACTTCAACGCCCTGACCTCGCACGGAGGCGGGTTCGAGTGCGGGGCGGGTTTCCTGTCCATCGCCTACGACCCCTACACCGGCCACCGCTCCTCGGCCTCCGTGGCCTACCTCCACCCGATCATGGACGTGCGCGACAACCTCACCGTCATGCTGGAGACCTGGGTGGACCGGCTGCTGTTCGACGGCGACCGCGCCACGGGGGTCAGCGCCACGGCCGCGGACGGCACGCGCACCACCGTCAGCGCCCGCCGCGAGGTGATCCTGTGCGCGGGAGCGGTCGACTCGCCCCGGCTGCTCATGCTCTCGGGGGTCGGCAACGCCGAGGAACTGCGCGAGGTGGGCGTCGAACCCCGCCACGACCTGCCCGGCGTCGGCGAGAACCTGCTCGACCACCCCGAGTCGATCATCATGTGGGAGACCAGCAGGCCGGTCCCGACGAACACGGTGATGCACTCCGACGCGGGCCTGTTCGTGCGGCGCGACGACTCCGATCCGCGCCCGGACCTGATGTTCCACATCTACCAGGTCCCCTTCGACGACAACACGAAGCGGCTGGGCTACGAGTCCCCGCCAGACGGATACGCGGTCTGCATGACGCCGAACATCCCCCGCGCGCGCTCGCGCGGCAAACTCCGCCTCACCACCGCCGACCCCCGTGAGAAGCCCGCGTTGGACTTCCGGTACTTCACCGACCCCGAGGGCTACGACGAGAGGACGATCGTGGACGGCCTCAGGATCGCCCGCGAGGTCGCCGCCACCGAGCCGTTCCGGTCCTGGATCACCCGGGAGGTCGCCCCCGGTCCCGGCGTCCGGAGCGACGAGGAGCTGTCCGAGTACGGCCGCCGCGCCGCCCACACCGTCTACCACCCGGCGGGCACCTGCCGGATGGGCGCCGCCGACGACGACGGCGCCGTGGTCGACCCGCGCCTGCGCGTGCGCGGGCTGCGCGGCCTGCGGGTGGCCGACGCGTCGGTGTTCCCCACGCTGCCGACGCCCAACCCCATGGTCATGGTCCTGGCCCTGGGCGAGCGCGCCGCCGACCTCATCCGCCAGGACGCCCTGGCCGGGGAGGACTGAGCCGACCGGGACGGCCGGGACGGGGGACTCCTGCCCCGGCCGCTTCCTCGGGATCCCGAAGGATGCCGAAAAAGTAGCACCGGCGGTGCTACTCGCCGCCTATCATGGGGACATGTCCGCTGAGAAGCTCTCCGTGTCCCTTGACTCCGAGACCGTCGCCCGCGCCCGGCGCGCGGCCGACCGGGACGGCGTTCCGCTGTCCAGATGGCTGGACAGAGCCGCGAGACGGACGGCGGACCTGGAGGAGGCCCGGATCGCCCTCGAAGAGCACTTCGCCGTGTTCGGTGAGCCCACAGCCGAGGCGGAGGCACAGGCGCGGTCGGTGATCGAGGCGACGGGCATCGGCCGTCCGGTCCCGGCGGACGACGACCGTGCCAACCAGGCGGCACTCGCCTACCTTGACCGTTACGGCGAAGTGGGTGACGAATGAGGGTGTTGCGTCCACGGGGACTCGTCCTCGACGCGGGTGCTCTGCGTGAGGCAGAGGCGAACCCCAGGGGAATGGTGTGGTCACTGTGCCGTGAGGAGAATCGGGCCGGGCGCCAGCCCCTGGTACCCGCGACGGTGCTGGCCCAGATCTGGCGGGGCGGCGCGCGCCAGGCCGGGCTCGCCCACGTGGTGAAGGGCTGCGAGATGGTCGGGGTCGATGATGCGATGGCCCGCCGGATCGGCAAGCTCCTGGGTATCTCCGGCACGAGCGACATCGTGGACGCCATGGTGGTCCTGGTCGCCATGGAGACGGGGGCGACGGTCCTCACCTCCGACCCGGTGGACATCGGCAAGATCGCCGAGGCCGTGAAGGCACGGATCCCCCTGGTTACCGTCTGAGCAGCCGGTGAGCCGCTGTGCACCGGGGGCGGGGGCCGCGTCCCCGCTCCCGGCGGTGTTCGCGGGAACCGGTACCGCCTGACCCCCGCGGCCTGGCCGTCAGGAAGAGGGGTGCTCGTGCCTGCGGCGCCTGGACACCCAGTACACGTTCACGCAGGCGGCGACGAAGCCCGCGCCGAGCAGGACGACCAGCCAGACCTGGTCGGTCCACACGTACGCGGCGATCGCGCCGACCAGCAGTACCAGGGCGCCGAACACGGCCAGCACCGCACGGAAACCCAGGGCGCTCGCCGGACGCTCGTGGCTGCCCAGGGGGCCCTTCAACCTGCCGCGTCGCATGATTTCCGCTCCCTTCCGTCGCTGTACGCTCCCGACCTCCGGGCGCCCCGCGCGTGCCGCGGGGGACCCGGTCCACCTGTTCCTTCCTGGTCCCCTACCCAGCCAGTGGCAACCACGCGGAAAACCTCCTCCGGGCACCGGTAGACCCCTCTACGCTGACGGGTATGGACAGTCGAACCCGTGATCAGCGGATCACCGCAGGCGGCCCCGAGGAGTTCGACGCCGGAGTCGCACGCCTACGTGACCAGGCACGAGCCTGGCGGCTGGTGGAGATGCGTCGGCACCGTGGACTGACCCAGACACAGGTGGCGCAGCGGATGGGGGTGTCGGTGGCGAGGGTCTCGCAGATCGAGTCCGGCGACCTCTCCACGAGGGACGCCCCGGACCGCTACGTCTCCGCGCTGGGCGGGACCCTGGTGATCGTCGCCGGCTTCGGTGACGAGCAGATGAGGGTCGGCTGAGACGACGCGGCGGGGGCGCCCTGGAGGACGCCCCCGCCGCGAACGGTCAGTGTCACACGCCGTCCATCAGGGCGGGCAGGGCCGCCTCGTAGGAGGCGCGCAGGTCGGTCAGCGCGATCTCCACGGCGCCGCCGGGGTGGGTGACCGACAGGGCCTCGCCGCCCACGACGCCGATCTGCTCCACCGGCACGCCGTGCTCGTTGGCCAGGGCCACGAACGCCTCCTCCTCGCCGGGCCGCACCGCGACGACCGCGCGGGCGCCGGACTCGCTGAACAGGGCGGTGAACACGTCCCCGTCCACGGTCACCCGCACGCCCCGGCCGCCGCGCATCGCCGACTCGGCAAGCGCGACCGCCAGGCCGCCGTCGGACAGGTCGTGCGCGGCCTCGGCCAGGCCCCGCTCGGCGGAGGCGGCCAGCACCTCGCCCAGGGCGGCCTCGGCGGCCAGGTCCACCCGCGGCGGCAGCCCGCCCAGGTGGGCGTGGACCGTGTCGGCCCAGGCCGAGCCGCCGAACTCCGGCCGGGTCTCGCCCAGCAGGAACACCCGGGCGCCGTCGGTCCCGAACGCCGTCCGCAGCCGGGTGCGCACGTCGTCGATCACGCCGAGCACGCCGATCACCGGGGTCGGGTTGATCGCCACGTCACCGGTCTGGTTGTAGAAGCTCACGTTTCCGCCGGTCACCGGGGTGCCCAGCTGCTGGCAGGCGTCGGCCAGACCGCGGGCGGACTCGGCGAACTGCCACATCACCCCGGGGTCCTCGGGCGAGCCGAAGTTGAGGCAGTTGGTCACCGCCAGCGGGCGCGCGCCCGTCGCGGCGACGTTGCGGTAGGCCTCGGCGTAGGCGAGCTGCGTGCCCGCGTACGGGTCCAGCCGGGTGAAGCGGCCGTTGCCGTCCGTGGACAGGGCCACGCCGCGGTGGGAGTCGTCGGAGACGCGGATCATCCCGGCGTCGTGCGGGGTGGAGACCACCGTGTCGCCGCGCACGTAGCTGTCGTACTGCTGGGTGACCCACGTCGGGTCGCCCACGCCCGGGGCGCCCAGCACGCGCAGCACCTGCTCGCGCAGCTCGGCGTCGCCGGAGGGCCGGGTCAGCTTCCCGGCGTCGTCGGCCTGGAGCGCGTCCTGCGAGGCCGGGCGAGCGTACGGGCGCTGGTAGACGGGGCCCTCGTCGGAGGCGGTCCGCGGCGGCATGTCCACCACGGTCTCGCCGTGCCAGGTCATCACCAGGCGGCCGCCGCGCTCGGCCTCCTCGGGGGTCACGTCGGTGACCTCGCCGATCTCGGTGGCCAGGATCTGCCACTTGTCGCAGATGGCCAGGAACTCGTCCAGCTTCGCGGGCTCCACGATCGCCATCATGCGCTCCTGCGACTCGCTCATGAGGATCTCCTCGGGAGTGAGCCGGTGGTCGCGCAGCGGAACCCGGTCCAGCTGGACGCGCATACCGCCGGTGCCGCCCGCCGCGAGCTCGGTGGTGGCGCAGGACACGCCCGCCGCCCCCAGGTCCTGGATGCCGACGACCAGGTCCTTCTCGAACAGCTCCAGGCTGCACTCGATGAGCAGCTTCTCCATGAACGGGTCGCCGACCTGCACGCTGGGCCGCTTGGCGTGCGACTCGTCGTCGAAGGTGGCGCTGGCCAGCACCGAGGCGCCGCCGATCCCGTCGGGTCCGGTGGTGGAGCCGAACAGCACCACCTTGTTGCCCGGGCCGGGCGCCTGCGCCAGCTTGATGTCCTCGTGCCGCATCACGCCGATGCACAGCGCGTTGACCAGCGGGTTGCCGATGTACCCGGCGCCGAAGCCGATCTCACCGCCGATGTTGGGCAGCCCCAGGCAGTTGCCGTAGAAGGAGATGCCCGACACCACGCCGGGCAGTACCCGCTTGGTGTCGTCGGCGTCGGCCGGGCCGAACCGCAGCGCGTCCATCACCGCGACGGGGCGGGCGCCCATGGTGAGGATGTCGCGCACGATGCCGCCCACGCCGGTGGCCGCGCCCTGGTGCGGCTCCACGTAGGAGGGGTGGTTGTGCGACTCGATCTTGAACGTGACCGCGCGGCCGTCGCCGACGTCCACCACGCCCGCGTTCTCGCCCATACCGACGAGCAGGGCGTCGTTCTCGGGCGCCTTCTCCCCGAACTGGCGCAGGTGCACCTTGGACGACTTGTAGGAGCAGTGCTCGCTCCACATGACCGAGTAGATGGCCAGCTCGGCGGAGGTGGGACGGCGGCCCAGGATCTCGCGTACCCGCTCGTACTCGTCCTTGGCCATGCCCAGTTCGGCGTACGGCTGGGGTGTGTCGGGGTTGTCGTGCGCCACGGCGACGGTGTCGAGACCAGGTGCTTCAGACATGCGTGGTTCCGTTCGGGGTGTGCGGGTGGAAGCCGGGCCGTGGCGTCCGACCAACGGCGCGGAAGGTCGGGTCAGGGCGTTTGGGGCCCGCTCGCGTCGCCGAGCATCAGCGTCGCCGGGGACTCGGACTCGTCGTGGGCGGAGGTGTCGGCCAGCATGTGTTCGCCGTCGCTGAGGAAGACCTGCTCCGCGGGCGCTCCTTGGGGCTCCTGCTCCTCCCAGCCCCGGCCGAGGAGGTGGGAGACCACCGTGTCGACGGTCTCGCGCGAGTCCTCGGTCAGCTCACCGTCCTCGGTCATGACCATGACCAGCCGGACGCACTCGGTGCCCTCGCAGTAGACGTCGGCCTCCGGGTCGGAGACGTACCTCAGACCGGAGGGCGCCTGGCCGAGCACGTCCACGTCCGGCGGCGTGTTCTGGGACGGGGCGCCGCCCCGGCCCCCGTCCTGCTGGCCCTGGGGAGGGGGCGGCGAGGCGACGGGCGCCGAGCCGATGGCGTTGAACAGGCCGATGCCCGCGGACACCACCAGTCCGGCCACGACCAGCCCCACGAGGACGAACATCGTCCTTCTGGAGCGCAGCAGCCCCATCATCGGCCAACCCTCCAGTTCGGGATGCGGCTCAGGCGTTCACCGGCGAACCGGCGGCCAGGTGGGCGAGGATCGAGGAGAAGAAGCCCAGGCCCTCGTCGGAGGGGCCGGTGAGCGGTTCGACGGCGTGCTCGGGGTGCGGCATGAGGCCGACGACGTTCCCGTGCTCGTTGGTGATCCCGGCGATGTCGCGGCGGGAGCCGTTGGGGTTGCCGCCGACGTAGCGGACCACGACGCGGCCGGTGGCCTCCAGCTCGTCCAGGGTGTGCTCGTCGGCGACGTAGCTGCCCTCACCGCTCTTGAGTACCACCAGGACCTCCTGGCCCTCGGTGTAGGCGCCGGTCCACGCGGTGCCGGTGTTCTCCACGCGCAGCACCTGGTCGCGGTTGACGAACCGCAGGGAGGAGTTGCGGGTCAGGGCTCCGGGCAGCAGGTGGCTCTCGCACAGGATCTGGAAGCCGTTGCAGATGCCCAGGACCGGCAGCGCGCCCGAACGGGCGGCCGGGACCAGCTCCGACATCAGGGGGGCGAACCGGGCGATGGCCCCGCAGCGCAGGTAGTCGCCGTAGGAGAAGCCGCCGGGCAGGACCACGGCGTCGACGCCCCTGAGGTCGGCGTCCGCGTGCCAGAGCGGGACGGGTTCGGCGCCCGCCAGCGCGACGGCGCGCGCGGCGTCCTTGTCGTCGAGGGAGCCGGGGAAGGTGACGACGCCCACACGGGCTGTCATGAGCACACTCCGAGAGATCGGGTCGAGTCCGTCCCCGCGTGCACGGGGAGAGTGCGGCGAGGGAGACGCCGCTGCCTGGCCCCGTCCCTGGGGACGGTGCGTCCGCACTCCGCAGCGTACCCGCTCACCTGTGGTCGGGTACGACGGCGGAGCCCTTCGGGGCCCTTTCCCTTGGAGAATGCTCTGAACTCCCGCGGTCACCCGCCGCGTTCCGGTGTGGCATTCCACAGGCGGAACCGGCGCTGCGGGCAGCGCCTTGTGTGATGCGTCACTGGGTGGCCCCCGCTCGCGGCGGGGCGGTGGACGCGCGCGCCGTCGGCGCGGTCCCGGTCCCGGCCGCGGGCCGCCGCGTCCCGGGGCCGGGGGACACGCGGCTCGGCCTGCTCACATCAGGGCGTAGCGCTGGGCCGGCACCTGCTCGGCGGCGCTGTCCGCCGGCGGTCCGTCACAAGCCGTGAGCCGCTTGCGCAGCAGGACCGTCGTCCTTGGTTCCCCCTCGAAGGCGACCTCGTCCATGAGGTAGCGCATCAACAGAATGCCCCTGCCTGATTCCGCTTCCAGACCGGGGAGGGGCGTGTGGTCGGTGGTGAACCGCTCCGCGAGCGCCACGGGATCGGGCGCTCTCCCGGTATGGGATATCCGCAGTTCACACCATCGCCCGCCCATCTCCGCCTCGACCCTGTAGTCACGGGCCGGTCCGCCGTGGTCGATCGCGTTGGCACAGGCCTCGGAGACGGCCAGGAGGATGTCGTCGACGCAGTCCCGGCACACTCCCGCGCGAACGAGGAGGGTGCCCAGGACATCGCGTGCGACGGCGACCGTGTACGCCTGCCTGGGGAGGGAGATCGAGAAATCGGCGTCCATTCGTACACCTCTCGTGCTCCGTTGTCGTGTTCATCCCGGCATGTTAAGAACCTTCCCCGAGGGCGGACGGAGTAAAACGAACGGCCGTGTCCCCGGCGGGGACACGGCCGTTCTCTCCGGCGCTTCGGGCACGTCGGACACCGTGCGGGCGGATTCCCGCGGATTTCTCCGCGGGTTTCCGGCGGCGGCGGATTCCGGGAGGGGCGCGGCGCGAGGAGTGCTCCGGATCACACGCTCGGAGGTCAGTCCTCCACGCGCACGCTGTACTCCTCGATGACGGTGTTGGCGAGGAGGGTCTCGGCCAGGCGGCGGACGTCGGCGAGCTTGGCCTCGTCCACCGCGCCCTCCACCTCGACCTCGAAGCGCTTGCCCTGGCGGACCTGCTCGATCCCCTCGAAGCCCAGCCGGGAGCAGGCCCCGGCGATGGCCTGGCCCTGGGGGTCCAGGATCTCGGGCTTGAGCATGACGTCAACAACGACGCGGGCCACAGGGTCCTCCACAAGGAAAAGGGGTGTGCCGCACGTGCCTGCGGCGGGCGGGCCGCCTCCCCGGACCGGCGGGGAGGGGAACGTCGCAAGCGTACGGCACGCGCAAACGGGTAGGCATCCTGACCAGGAGGCGCGCCGGGCCTTTACCTCACGTTGGACAGTGCCGGTGACTGTTTCGGGGATCCCGTGACTCGTATCACGCGGATTGATGTCATCATTGGAGGCCTTCGGCGGCGTCTTACAGAGTGGAAGTGACCGTCCGGTCGTCCTGAGGGGGAATCTTGACGACTATCGAAATGGACCAGGCCTCCACGACCGGTGAGACCCGCGACGGGGAGCAGACGCTGGACTTCGCCACCGCGGTGACACCGTTCGCCGACCAGCTCTACCCCACGGCCCTGCGGATGACCCGCAACCCCGCCGACGCGGAGGACCTCGTGCAGGAGACCTTCGCCAAGGCCTTCGCGAATTTCCACCAGTTCCGCGCGGGTACGAACCTGCGAGCCTGGCTTTACCGGATCCTGACCAACACCTTCATCAACAGCTACCGCAAGAAGCAGCGCGAACCGCGCCAGGAGACCACCGACGAGATCAAGGACTGGCAGCTCGCCGCCGCCGAGGCGCACACGTCCTCCGGCATGAGGTCGGCCGAGAACGAGGTCCTGGACCACCTGCCCGACTCCGACATCAAGCAGGCGCTCGCCCGTCTGCCCGAGGAGTTCCAGGAGGTCATCTACCTCGTCGACATCGAGGGCTACGCCTACAAGGAGGTGGCCGAGCGGATGGGGACGCCCCTGGGGACGGTGATGTCCCGGCTGCACCGCGCCCGCCGCCAGCTCCGCGAGATGCTCGCCGACTACGCCCGCGACCGCGGCATGAGGGTCCCCGCCTCCAGGGCGCACGCCGCCGCCGAGTAACCGGCCGCGAAGGGCCCGCCCCCCGAACCCGGAGAACGGGCGCGCCCCGGGTCCGACGCTCCCGCCCGTTACTCGAACCGGGCCCGTGTACAGGGCCCGCCTCCCCCTGACCGATCACGCGTTCTGTTCCGCCGGGGTCGGGGCCGACTCCACGGGGGTCGCCTCCGGTCCCGTCCTTCGCGTGCGCAGCCACACCACGGCCGTGACCGCGACGAGGAGGACGCAGGGCACGAGCATGACGGGCGACCCGGCGCCCATCGACCGGTCCATCCCCTCCATGACGTCGGTGTGGGTGATGGTGGTGATGAGGAAGGCGAGCGTGTTGTTGACCGCGTGGATGACCACGGCGATCTCCAGACCGCCCGTGCGCCACGTGATGAGGGCGAGGGTGACGCCCATCGTGAAGTAGTACAGGTTGAGCCACGGGTCGAAGGCCAGGTGCGCCACCATGAACAGCAGACTCGACACGACCACGCCGAGAACGAGGCCGGTGCGCGCGCTCCGGCCCCAGCTCGCGGCGACACGGAAGACGAGCCCGCGGAAACCGTACTCCTCACCGGCCGACTGCAACGGCGCCAGCAGCAGGGTGACGGCGAACATGGCGATGAGGTCGGCGAACAGCCAGGAGGTCTCGGGATAGGGCGTGAAGGCCGAGAACACGGCCAGGTAGACCGTCCAGACGGGCAGGATCACCAGGAGGGTCCGCCCGAACACGTCGGCCCGGAAGAGCGACCGCACCGAGTGCAGCGAGGCGCCCCTCACACCGTAGAGCCACCGCTGGATGAGCATGCTCCACGGCAGCAGCAGGGCGAGCCCGAGCAGTGCGGAGGCCTGGGTGGCGGGGGTGAACTCGTCCCCGCCCAGCATCACGCTGGAGCGGCCGAGCGCCAGGTCGACGAACGCGCCGAGGAGCCCGAAGGCGAAGGAGAAGAGCAGCATCCCGCCGCCGAAGAGGACGAGGGCGGCGATGCCGCGCCAGACGCGGCGCTTCTCATGGGCGAGGACGCGGTGGTAGGGCACACCCGGCGGGACCGCACGGGGGCCGCGCCGCCGCTTGGTCCCAGGTGACGGGTACTCGGGGCCCGTACCCGGGGCCGTGGGAGCCGTGAGGGTCGGCTGGGGGGAGGGGTGTTCGTCGTCGCGGTCCATGTCCCGAACCTAGTTCCGGCGGACGGCGCACAGTAGTACCGCCGATCATCCGGTTCCTCCGCGTTTCACAGCGATCGTCGCATGACGGATGTCATCCGGGTGTGCCCGGAGGGGCCGCGGACCGACGGCTCCCCGCCGGTGCCGGAGAGCCGGGCGCGCGGCCCCTCCGGGGCCGGGGCGGCCGGTCTCCGGCGTGTCGCGACCACGTCCTCGAAAAGTCGTTGGAAACCCTTGTAAGTGCTAGGAAGCCCTGGTAATCGCCCTGGTCGTCGATCGGGGATCATGGGGCCCGCAGCTGAAAAGGTGACGCTGAGGGCTTGCGCTCTCCATGGTGAGGTCTGTCACGATATGGAGAGGGCTGTCCAACTCCCGCCCACCACCCCGGGTGGGACGAGGACCGTGATTCGGCCGATCAGCGTTCACCCACGCGAATTCGGCCCCGAGAACCCGAGGGAGCAACGTGTCGGACACGACCGTGCACGAGGAACCGGAGCTGATCCAGCTCCTGACACCGGAAGGGGAGTTGACGGGGCACCCCGACTACCCCCTGGACATCAGCGCCGAGGAGATCCGCGCCCTGTACCGCGACCTGGTCCTGGTGCGCAGGTTCGACAGCGAGGCGGTCTCCCTCCAGCGCCAGGGCGAGCTGGGCCTGTGGGCCTCGCTGCTGGGCCAGGAGGCCGCGCAGATCGGCTCCGCGCGCGCACTGGGCGCGAAGGACATGGCGTTCCCCTCCTACCGCGAGCACGGCGTCGCGTGGTGCCGGGGCATCGAGCCCCGCGAGCTGCTCGGCATGTTCCGCGGTGTCACCAACGGGGGCTGGGACCCCCACGAGCACGGCTTCCACCTGTACACGATCGTCATCGGCAGCCAGGCCCTGCACGCCACCGGCTACGCCATGGGCGTCCAGCGCGACGGCGCCGTCGGCGAGGACGGCACCGCCGTCATCTCCTACTTCGGCGACGGGGCCACCAGCCAGGGCGACACCAACGAGGCGTTCAACTTCGCCTCGGTCAACAACGCCCCGGTGGTCTTCTTCTGCCAGAACAACCAGTGGGCGATCTCCGAGCCGCTGGAGCGCCAGGCCCGCGTGCCCATCTACCGGCGCGCCGCCGGGTTCGGCTTCCCCGGCCTGCGCGTGGACGGCAACGACGTCCTGGCCTGCCTGGCCGTGACCCGCGCCGCGCTGTCCAACGCCCGCGAGGGCAACGGCCCCACGCTCGTGGAGGCGTTCACCTACCGGATGGGCGCCCACACCACCAACGACGACCCCACCCGCTACCGCGCGTCGGCCGAGCTCGACGAGTGGAAGGCCAAGGACCCGATCCTGCGGGTCCGCCGCCACCTGGAGCGGGGCGGCCACGCCGACGAGGAGTTCTTCGCGTCCGTGGACGCCGAGGCGGACCGGCTGGGCGAGCAGGTGCGCACCGAGTGCCGCTCCCTGCCCGACCCCGAGCCCCTCGACATCTTCCACGAGGTCTACGCCGAGCCCAACGTCCACATCGACCAGCAGCGGTCCGAATTCGCCGACTACCTGGCCTCCTTCGAGGGCGCGGGCGCGGAAGGGGGCCGCTAGGCCATGGGAACCAACCTCACCATCGGCAAGGCCATCAACGCCGGCCTGCGCGCCGCCATGGAGCACGACCCCAAGGTCCTGGTCATGGGCGAGGACGTCGGCAGGCTCGGCGGCGTCTTCCGGGTCACCGACGGCCTGCACAAGGACTTCGGCGCCGACCGGGTCATCGACACCCCCCTCGCCGAGTCCGGCATCGTCGGCACCGCGATCGGCATGGCCATGCGCGGCTACCGCCCCGTGGTGGAGATCCAGTTCGACGGCTTCTTCTTCCCGGCCGCGAACCAGACCTTCACCCAGCTGGCCAAGATGCGGCGCCGCTCGGCGGGCACGCTCAGCATGCCCGTGGTCATGCGCATCCCCTACGGCGGCGGCATCGGCGCGGTCGAGCACCACAGCGAGTCCCCGGAGGCCTACTTCACCCACACCGCCGGGCTGCGCGTGGTGTCGGTGGCCAACCCCGAGGACGCCTACTGGATGATCCAGCAGGCGGTGCGCTCCGACGACCCGGTGATCTTCCTGGAGCCCAAGCGGCGCTACTACGAGAAGGCCGAGGTCGACACCGGGGCGTCCATCGCCGAGGCCGCCCCGATGGGCGCCGCGCGCGTGGTCCGTCCCGGCACGGACGTGACCCTCCTGGCGTACGGGCCCATGGTCAAGACGGCGCTCCAGGCCGCCGAGGCCGACACCGACCACTCCGTCGAGGTCGTCGACCTGCGTTCGCTGTCCCCCGTGGACTACCCGACCCTGTTCGCCTCGGTGAAGAGGACGGGGCGCCTGGTCGTCGCCCACGAGGCCCCCCTCTCCGGCGGCCCCGGCGCGGAGATCGCCGCCCGGGTCACCGAGGAGTGCTTCTACCACCTGGAGTCGCCGGTCATCCGCGTGGCCGCGTTCGACACCCCCTACCCGCAGTCCCGGCTGGAGGAGCACTACCTGCCGGACCTGGACCGGGTCCTGGACGGGGTCGACCGGGCGTTCGCGTACTAGGGATCGGGGAAACCGAAGGACATGGCGATTTCCAAGAACGCACCCGCCGTCGGCGGAGTGCAGTCGTTCAAGCTGCCCGACGTCGGGGAGGGCCTGGTCGAGGCCGAACTCCTCACCTGGTACGTCAAGCCGGGTGACGAGATCACGGTCAACCAGATGATCTGCGAGATCGAGACCGCCAAGGCGGTCGTCGAACTCCCCAGCCCGTTCGCGGGGACGGTGCGCGAGCTGCTGGCCGAGGAGGGCCAGACCGTGGAGGTCGGCGCGGTGATCATCACCGTGGACGACGGCTCCGGCGGTTCCGCCCCGGGGACCGCCCCATCGGCGGACTCCGAGGAGCGGGAGAAGCCGCTGGTCGGCTACGGCGAGAAGGCGGCCTCCACCCAGCGCCGCCCGCGCCGCCGCCCGGGCCCCTCGGCACCGGCGTCGCCGCCCGTGCCGCGCGTCAGCGGGCCCGCGCCCGCCGACACGCCCGCGGTGCGGGAGACGCAGGCGGCCCCTGCCACTGCCCCCGCCCCGGCGCCGGGCCGCCCGCTCGCCAAGCCGCCGGTGCGCAAGCTGGCCAAGGACCTCGGCGTGGACCTGGCGTCGGTCACCCCCACGGGCGAGAACGGCGTCGTCACCCGCGAGGACGTGCGGGCCGCGGTCGGCCGGGCTCCGGTGGGCCCGGAGGCCGCGGAGACGGCGGAGACCGTGGAGACGGCACCCGCGGCGGCCGTGGACCGCACCGCGCGCGAGCGGCGCGTGCCCGTCAAGGGGGTACGCAAGCACACGGCCGCGGCGATGGTCGACAGCGCGTTCACCGCTCCGCACGTCACCGAGTTCCTCCAGGTGGACGTCACCAGGACGATGAAGGCGGTCGCGCGCCTGCGCGAGAGGCCCGACTTCGCCGACGTGCGGGTGTCCCCGCTGCTGCTGGTCGCCAAAGCGCTGCTCATGGCGGTCCGGCGGCACCCGGAGGTCAACGCCTCCTGGGACGGGGAGAACCAGGAGATCGTGGTCAAGAACTACGTGAACCTGGGGATCGCGGCGGCCACCGAGCGCGGCCTGGTGGTGCCCAACATCAAGGACGCCGACGCCATGACCCTGCCGGAGCTGGCGGCGGGGCTGAAGCGGCTGACCGACACCGCCCGGGCGGGCAAGACCAGCCCGGCGGACATGTCCGGCGGAACCATCACCATCACCAACGTCGGCGTGTTCGGCGTGGACGCGGGCACCCCGATCCTCAACCCGGGTGAGGCGGCCATCCTCGCCTTCGGGCAGATCCGGGACATGCCCTGGGTGCACAAGGGCAAGCTCAAGGTCCGCAAGGTGACGACCCTGTCGCTGTCCTTCGACCACCGCCTGGTCGACGGGGAGCTGGGCTCCAAGGTGCTGCGCGACATCGGCACGGCGCTGGAGGACCCGGAGCTGACCGCCCTGGCCTGGGGGTAGGGGCTTTCGGGACAGCGGGAAGGGGGCCGGTGCGAGATCGTCGCACCGGTCTCCTTCCGTGAGGGGAGCCCGTCCCCGGAGGGCCCGGGAGGGTTACGGGGTGCCGTCCCCGCAGTCGACGTAGTCGGCGATGCTGGCCGTGTACTCCTCGTGGGAGTCGAGGGTCTCCCAGTGCTCGTCCATGTAGGCGTCGACGAACTCGTCGCCTTTCACGGCCTCCCCGCACCAGGTGACCTCGTTGAAACCGGTGGCGTTGGCCAAGGCAGAATCGAGTTCACCGAGGTGGAGGGCTTCGTCGGTGCGCCACGCGTCCTTGTCGAGTTCGACGACGTAGCCGTCTTCGGTCTCCTGGAGGATGCGTGTGTCGAACAGTACTTCCTGACTGCCGGTGCTGTTGTCGAGGACTTCCTCCTGGTCGTTCTCGATGAGCATGCGGTCGAGAGTACGCACCATGACCTCGCGCTCGACCCAGAACTGGGAGACGTAGCCCGGAGGCGGCCCTCTCCTTTCGGGTTCGGGCTCGGATGTGGAGCACGCGGCCAGAGCTGCGCACATGGCCAGGGTGGCTGCCAGGAAGGCGGGCGTACGGCCCTCGTGACGAGTCAACGGTTTCTCCGGATCGGATCGGGTTGGGTACGGATCGGTGTGGTGGTCCGCTGGTTCGTCATCCCTCAGGTTCCTCGTCCGGTTTGTCGAAACCTGAGACCTCACCGTTGAAGTAGTCCCTTGTCTCGCCATAGGCACCCGTGTACACGTCGACGAATTGACCGGCCCATGTTGCGCTGGTGCCGTCGTGCCTGACGGGCTCCCCGTGTTTGTCGATGTACTCGCCGTAGATATGCGTCGTGTCCATGATTCCGGAGAGGGCGTCGTCGACGCCGTCGCGGTCGTTGCTGTTGAGCTCGGACCAGTCGATGTCCGCCGCGACGCTGACCGTCACGTCCTGGCCGAAGACGAAGTCGTTGCTGATGTCGGAGGCGTCGAGCGCCTGGCCGTCGCGCTCGACGGTCACCACGCCGCTGTCGACCAGAGTCCTGAAATCGCCGCGTTGGGTGTCGTCTTGGAACGATTGGGGGGAGTGTTGTGCCAGGTAGTCGAGGGTTTCCATCCGGAAGTTCCGCACGATGCTTTCTTCGCTGGTGTAGACGGGGAACCGGGGAGAGACGTCGTACTCGCCGTCGACGATCGCGTTGACGATGCTGTCCTGGCCGAGTTCCAGCCCCATGGACACGGCCGTGCCGATGACCGGAATCCGCTCGGAGAAACTTCCCGCCTGCCCCACCACGAACTCGGTGATCTGCTTCTGGCGATCGACCTGTTCACCGAGATCGGCGGTGCGGTCCTCCGACTCCAGCCACAGTGCCCGCTCCAGCAGTCCCTGGAGCTGTCCGGCACCGCGTGCGGCGGCCGTCTCGTTCCCGGTCTCCAGGAAGGCGAACGACTCGATCTGCTGGTAGGCGTCCACTGAGTTGACCACGCGTCCGGCGGTCTCGTCGTTGCCCATGAGGAGTTGCATGTACATGGCCCGCTCGTCGGGGCCCATGTCCACGAAGCTCCGATCCGCTTCGAACTCCCCGATGCCCGAGTTCGGCACGTCATCGCTGTCGAGCACGTCGCTGTTGGCGAAGCTGTAGATGTGCGCGTCGAAGACGTCGGCGAGACTGTCGGCCAGCTCCCCGTTGAACTGGGTGAACGAGGCGTCGGAGTACTCGTTGTCCCCCTCGGTGACGTCCACTCCGGTGTTGACGAGGGCCTCGTGCATGTCCTTGTCGGTGATGGTCTCCATGAACCCGGCGAAACCGTCCCCGGCCCGCTGGCGCACGTCGGGGTCCTCGCTGTGGATGTCCTCGGCCAGCCAGTCGGTGAGCTGGCGCGCGGTGCGCCCGTCGTCGTGCCACTCGTGGGTGAGCGTGCCCTCCAGCGCCCGCGTGCGCAGGTCCTCGTCGCCGTGGTCGACGCCCTCCTCCCCGTTGAGGTGGTCGCCGGTGAGCATGTAGTAGTTGGCGTCGGTGTTGCGGCTGGCCACGTCGATGATGTGGGAGACCTGCTCGGAGTCGGGCAGCACCCCCTCGGGGTCGGGGTCGTCGCCCCAGGCGTCGAGGAACGCGCCGGTGGTCAGGTGCAGGTTGGTGGACAGTCCGTAGCCGCCCTGGAGGTCCTCGTCCGTGTGCTCCATGAAGGCGGAGAGCGCCTTCATGTCCATCCCCATGCTCACGGGCGTGCCGGGGAGCTTGTTCTCGGCGTCGGGGTTGATCCAGGAGCCCTCGACGGCGTAACGGAAGCTCTCGGGCAGGTTTTCGTACCCTCCGCCGAGCGCGGGGTCCGAGAGCGCGAGCAGCCCGTTGCCGAGGACGCCGAGGGCGTCCTCGCGCTCCTCGTCGCTCATGTCGGACTCGGCCATGAGCTCGGGGTAGACCATGATGCCCGCCCCGGCCCCGTCCCTGCGGTAGGGCTCCTCCAGCTGGGCGTAGAACTCCTCCAGGAACGCGATCTCCTCGGGGCTGAGCGGCGTGCCGTCCTGCTGGTTCTGCCGGGCGCCGGTCCCCACCATCGTGAGCACGAGCATCATCTCGTGGTAGCGGTCGTCCAGCGGCTTGTCACCGGACCAGTAGGCGGCGAGCTCGTCGGCGTACTGCTCGGCGTTCTCGGGAGTGAGCTCGCTGTCGTCGATGAGCGAGGAGTAGCGGGAGGGGTCGAGGTTGAGGAACGCCCAGTTGGCGTTGCCCGCGTCCATGAGCGTGCGGACGTTCTCCGGTGTCGGCCCCTGTTCGAGCATCGTCCGGATCTCCTCGGCGCTGTCCTGGAGGCCCTGCCAGTTGGTCTGCTCGCGGGAGATGAGGCCCTCCTGCACGGTGACGAGTTCGTCGTAGAGGGCCCGGCAGCGCGCTTCGTCCCCCGCGCCCCAGTCCGTCCACAGGAAGCCGTCGGCCTGCGGGTGGGACGCGGTGATGTGGTCGTCCTGGTACTTGGAGGGGACGGCGTTCTCCTTCTCCGTCCTGCTGCCCTCCCAGCTGGTGATCTGCGCTTCGCGCTCGTCGTGGAACGCCTTGACGGCGTCCGCCCACATCTCGGCGACCGAGGCGGCGTAGGTGACGGATACGGCGGCGTCCCGCCAGTTCTGGAGGTCCTCCTCCGACAGGTTGCGGACGTCCCAGGCGATGACGTCGGTGAACTCGCCCGCGGCGGAGTCGAAGCTCCCGTTGAGGTCGTCGGCCCGGCCGAGGACGCGCGCGTTGAGGATCTCCAAGTCCGCCGCGCAGTCGTAGACGGGCTTGGAGTCGTAGTAGAAGTCACGGGGGACGAAGATGACGGAGAAGGTTGCCACGGTCTTCCTCGGAGGGCTGCGGGCGGGGAGAAGGGGGGCGGTGCGGGTCGGCGGGGAAGCCGTCAGCCCTGGAAGTTGATGTCGCGGTGGGACTCCCAGGGGTGGTCGAAGTCCTCCGAGCTGTCCAGGTCGTTCTGCGCGATCTCCGCCGCGCCCGCCTGGACGTTGTCGGCCAGCGTCAGCCCGAGCGCCTGGACGTCGATGAGGGCCTGGGCGGTGTTCTCCTTGAACGTGCTGAACCCGGCCCTGACGTCGTCGTGGCCCGAGGCGCTCTCGGCGTCCTCCATGAGGAGGTCGAACGCGTCGGCGAGCCCGGCCATGGCGGCCGCGAGCGTCTCGGCGTACTCACCGCCCCGCATCCCCTCGATCGGGTTGCCGCCCGCTTCGTTGGTCATGTGGGGGTCTCCTCTCCTCGAACGCGGAACCCGCGGGGAGGAGCACGACGCCCTCCACGCACGGAAGGCCCGCCCGCGGCCGTGGAGGCCACTGGAGCGGGTCCGGATGACGGGTGGGACGCGCGGCCGGGGGCAGGAGTTCCGCCGTTCCCCTGAACTGTGGGGATGCTACCCGGAGAGGCGCCGCGTGTGTACCTTTCGCCTCGGTTCGTTAGCTCCTGTTCAGCTGAAGCCGGAGCCGGAGGCGGGTCCGGAGCCAGGACGGGGCTCCGGACCCGCGCCCGCTCAGGACACCGGCCACACGAAGCCGTACTGGGCCCCCGTGAGGATGACGGCCGTCGCGGCCAGGACGACCAGCGAGAGGTGGATCCGCCCGGCCGGACGCAGCCGCCCCCTGACCCAGGCGGTCACGGCCACGGCCGCGGTGGCCAGGGTGAGCGGGACGGCGACGGCGAGCGGCAGCGTGAGCGCGAGGGACTCACTGAAGATCCACTGCTGCAGCGTGTGGCTGTCGAACAGTCCGTACACGACGAGCCCGACGGCGACGAAGCAGCTCAGCGCGGTCAGCGAGGCCAGCACGCGGGCCAGGACGGTGAACCGGTCCGGTGCGCGGCGGAACTGCACGAACGCGGTGAACAGGACGAGCAGACCGGCGGCGGCGACCACACCGTGCGTGATCGGGCTGGTCAGCAGGGTGGTCCGCTCGTAGACCTGGGTGGCGTTGGTGTCCGTGGCCAGGGCGACGACCTCGCCGTCCTCCTCCAGGAAGGTCAGCCGGTCCGCGCCGTTCTCCGCGGCCATCCGTCCCCCGCCGACGGGCAGCCAGCGGTCGTCCGCCGCCATCGAACCGCTGACGGAGAGGGTGCCGTCCCCGGCGTCGCGCACGGTCATGTTGTCGAAGAGGGAGACGATCTGGCCGGGCCCGCTGGCGGAGCGGCGGCTGCTGACGTAGGTGCCCGTGTAGGCGCCGAGGTCGGCGCCGGTGTCGGCCTCCCCGGTCGGCGCGGCCTGCGGGTCGAACGTGTCCCAGAACTCCTGGGCCACCGTCATCCGCAGGTCCTCCAGGGGGCTTCCCGGGACGGAGTCGTCGCCGTTGACCGCGACGAACATCCCGGCGTCGATCCCGGGGATCAGGGTGTAGGCGGTGTGCATGCCCGTCAGGTCGCCTGCGTGGCCGATGACCGGGGAGTCCCCGCCCCGCCACTGGTAGGTGCCGTAGCCCACGGCTGGGGCCTCCGGGTGGGACTCGTGCTGGCTCGCCAGCATCTGCTCGGCCACCCCGGCGGGCAGTACGCGCTCGCCGTCGATCTCGCCGTCGCCCAGCAGGGCCAGCATGAACCGGGCCATGTCGTCGGTGGAGGCGAGGGAGGCGCCCGCGGGAGCCTGGGAGACGTGCAGGTCCCCGGCCGTGCTGCCGTCGGGCAGGTGGAACGTCGGGACCTCGTAGACCTCGCGGGCGTCGTAGATCTGGAGGAACGCGCTCCTGTCCATGCCCAGCGGCTCGAACAGGTTCTGGGCGACGTACTCCTCGAACGGCTGGCCGCTCACCTCCTGGACGACGTACCCGGCCAGACCGTTCCCGTGGTTGGAGTAGGCGGTGAACCGGCCGGGCTCGTAGAGCTCCTCGGGCTTGAGGGTGCTGTACACCTCCTCAAGGTCCAGGTGCCGTTCGGTGTCCCCGGCCGAGGGGAAGTCCAACACCTCCGCGAACCCCGCGGTGTGGGTGAGCAGGTGGTGCATCGTGACGCCGTCCATGGGCAACTGGGCGGCCTCGGGCAGGTAGGCGTTGACGTCCTCGTGCAGGTCGATCTCCCCCTCCTCGGCCAGGAGGAGGGCGGCGGCCGCGGTGAAGGACTTGGACACCGATCCGGTGGGAAGCGTGTGGACCGTGTGGTCCATGGGGGTCTGGGTGGCGAGGTCGGCGTACCCGTGGGAGGCGGAGGCGACCTGCTCGCCCCCGGCCACGACGGTCACGGCCACGCCGGGCGCCCCGTGCTCCTCCAGCAGTTCGGCGACGCGGGTGTCCACGAACTCCCGCGCGGTCTCGGGGTTGAGCGGCACGGCCTCGGCCTGGGCGGTCGGCGGGGCGGTGGGGGCGCCGGGCGCGGCGGCGGCCGAGGCCGCCCCGGGCGCCAGGACGGCGGCGATCATCAGGGGTGCGGCCAGCATCGGCAGGACGCGTGGAACTCGTGGCATCAGGGGCTCCCGGGGTGTTTTCGCTACCCCTCGAACCTAGGATTCGGCGCTGTTCGGAGCACTGGTGCGGACGGGCGTTCCGGTACTACAGCCAGCTGCACCACCGGGGGTCCCGGGCGCGGAGCGGAGGGGGAGCGGGCGGGTGCGGCCGGGGAGGACCCACCGGCTGGTCGCGGTGTTCGCCGTGCCGCCCGGCGGTCTCGGGAGCCCGGCGCGGGCTCCGCCCCGGCTCACCCCAGCAGGAAGGTGACGGTGAGCAGGGCGGGGATGGTGAGGAAGGTGGTCACGAGCACCACCTCGCGGACCATCACCTCGCCGGTGCGGTACTGGGTGGCGTAGTTGAAGACGTTCTGGGCCGTGGGCAGTGCCGCCAGCACGACCACGGAGAACAGGCTGGAGGCGTCCAGGTCGAAGACCAGGGCGCCCAGGGCCCACGCCACCAGCGGCTGGACCGCGGACTTGAGCGCCACGGCGAACAGCATCGGCACCCGTTCCGGGCCCCGGCCGGGGAACGGGCTGCCGTGCAGGGAGATCCCGAAGGCCAGCAGCATGGCGGGGACGGCCATGCCGCCGATCAGGTGGAAGGGCTCCATCAGGGGTTCGGGCGGCACCCAGCCCGAGGCGGAGATGGCCACGCCCGCCAGGGACGCGATCACCACGGGGTTGCGGACCGGCGTGCCCAGCGCCCGCCGGAAGACGGGGCCCACCCCCCGCACGTCGCCGTCGGCCAGGTCCAGGAGGGTGAGGCCGACCGGGGCCAGGACCAGGAGCTGCGTGAGCAGGATGGGCGCGACCAGGGACGCGTCGCCGAGCACGTAGACGGAGATGGGGATGCCCAGGTTGCCCGCGTTGACGTACGAGGACGCGAGCGCGCCGACCGTGGTGGGGCCGACGCCCTGGCGCCGGACGAGCCCGAACACGACGAAGGCCAACGCCACGACGGCCACGCTGATGACGCTGACCACGACGGGCCCGGACACCAGGACGGAGAGGTCGACGTCGGCCAGGATCGTGAACAGCAGCGCTGGGCTGGCCACGTAGAAGGCGAGCTTGCTGAGCATCTCCCTGGCCCCCGGGCCGAGGAGGGGGAGGCGCCCGAGCATGTAGCCGATGACGACGACGCTGGTGATGACACCGAAACCGATCAAGACCCCGGACAAGAGGCGCTCCCACTGCACACGCGCGACACAACCCGAAGACGCTATCCGAGGTCGGGTTCTGGCGATACGTCGCAGATCACACCGGTGCGGGTGCTGTGACGGTCTGCGGGCGTCCGCCAGTAGGTGCCGGACGTGGACTGGCCGGAACCGTTGCTGGTGTGACGCAAGGGTTCTGAACTGCGATGATCGTGTACTTATGGCGAGTCCGGGCCGTCGAACCCCGCTATAAGTACAGGATCACGGCGCAAGTGGTCGCACCACTGCGTGAGGCCTCACTCCGCGGGCGCCTCCGGATCGGGGGACGGCGAGGCCTCCTCTTCGGCGGCCTCCTCTTCGGCAGCCTCCTCCGCCTCCCGGGCGGCTTCCTCGGCGGCCTCCTCCTCGGCCAGGCGCTCGGCCTCCGCCCGGTCGGCGGCGCGGGTCGTGCAGACCTCCTCAGCGGCGGACGCGGAGCCGTCCACGGCGATCACCGTGAAGCAGTACTCCATGCCCGTGTAACCGGTGGCGACCTGCGCGGACACCACGCCGGGGCCGGTCCGGGCCAGGGTGGCGGCCTCGTGGCCGAAGGGGCCGCCCAGCACGAAGAAGGACGCGGTGCCGCCGCTGTTGTCGGTCCAGCTGATTTCGACGGCGTTGAGGCTGTCCGCCAGGAGGACGCCGGTCGGCGCGGAGACCTCGGGCGGCGCCGAGGGGTCGACGACCGGTTCGGCGGGCTCCTCGTCGGCCGCTGGTTCCGGTTCGGTCTCCTGCTCGGCGGCCGCGACCACCGGGGCCGGTGACTCCAGCGCGGCGAACACCCCGGAGACGCCGGTGACCATGAGGATGCCGCACACGGTCACGGCGATGTGGAGGTGGCGGCGCCACCGCGGCTGGTGCTGTTCGGTCTCGGCCACGGGACCCCAGGAGGGGGTGTCGTCCTCGACGCGCTCGGACTCGTCCACGGGCAGGGCGGAGGATTCGGCGGTGCCCGTCCAGCCCTCCAGGCGCGACCAGGCGCGCAGCGCGGAGATCTCCTCGCCGCGCAGCTTGGCCATCATGATCTCGGCGGTGCCGCCCGGGTCGACGGCCGGGAGCCTGCTCCCCTCCAGCCCGGTGGGCCGGGGCCTGAGTTCCCGTGACCGCGGCGGCTGTGGCTGTCGAGACTGTTGCGGCCCGGTCGCCGGGCGCTGGGCCGCCTCCCCGGGGAACGGCGGTGCGTGCGGCGGGACGTGCGGGGCGGCGGGCGCGTGCGAGGCCTGGGGGCCCGAGGGGCGGGACCACGCCGTGGCGGGCGGGCTCTGCGGACCCGACGGCGGCAGGGCCGGGGAGGGCGGGACGTCCGTGCCGGGCGGGGTCTGCGGCCCGGGAGGTGCCGGGGGAGGGGCCTGCGGGCCCGTCCAGGGGGTGTAGGCGTCCTGCTGGGGACCGGCGGCGTACGGCGGAGGCGGAAGCTGGGGCCCGCTCATCGGGGTCTGGGGACCCGACACGAGTGCCTGCGGTCCCGACATGGGGGCCTGCGGCGGCGCCATCGGGTACTGGGGTCCGGAGTGCGGAGTCCGCGCGTCCGCGGTCGGGGGCTGGAAGTCCTCCACGGGCGTCTGGGCGCCGGACATGGGGGCCTGCGGCCCGCTCATCGGGGCCTGCGGGTCGGGTGTGTGGGGGTGCTGCTCCCATACGGGAGCCTCGTGGCCCGGCATCGGCTGCTGCGGACCAGACGCCGCCGGGTCCGGCGCGTACGCCGGGCTCTGGGCGCCGGGCATGGGGGCCTGCGGCGGCGCCATCGGGTACTGGGGTCCGGAGTGCGGAGTCCGCGCGTCCGCGGCCGGGGGCTGGAAGCTCTCCATGGGCGTCTGGGCGCCCGACATGGGGATCTGCGGCCCGCTCATCGGCATCTGCGGCCCCGACATCGGCGCCTGCGCACCGCTCAGGGGCTCCTGGCCGCCGGTCGCGCCCATCGTCGCGGCGGGCCGGGACATGCGCGCCTGCTCGAAGGCCGAGGCGAACGCCGCCGGGGTCGCGAAGCGCTCCTCGGGCAGCTTGGCCAGCGCCCGGGTGAGCACACCCCGCAGCTTGCGGGAGATGTCGGAGCGGGGAACCGGCTTGGGGTCCTGCGTCAGGACGCGCTCGGCGTAGTCGCGGGGGTCGAACGGCGTTCCGTCCGTCGACGAGAACGGCGTGTGCCCCACCAGCATCGTCCAGACGGTGGACGCCAGCTGGTAGACGTCGGAGGCGGGCGTGCGCGGCTCGCCCCGCAGCGCCTCGGGCGCCGCGTGCAGGAACGACTCCGTCGCCGGGTCGGGCGGGGGCAGGGCCTCCCCGGACCGGTGGACGGAACCGAAACCGGTCAGCACCGGCGTCCGGCCCGCACGCAGGATGTTGCCGGGGCACACGTCCCCGTGCAGCAGCCCGCGCCCGTGCATCGAACCCAGCGCAGCCGCCACGCTCCGCGAGACGGCCGCCGCCTCCTGGATCGGAGCGGGTCCCCTCCGGGCGAGCATGTCGCCGAAGGAGCCGTCCGCGTAGAACGGCAGCACCACGAACAGGTCACCGTCGGCGGTGGTCCCCGCGTCCAGCAGGGGGACCACGCCGGGAACCCCGCTGAGCTCGCGCAGCTGGTTCAGCTCGGCGCGACCCAGGTGCTCGGGCAGGACCTTGAGCACGACGTCGGCACCGCTCGTGGAGCGCGTGGCCCGCACGATCCGGGCGCGGCGCCCCTGGCGGAGCAGGGCCGGGTTGCCGTAACCGGGCGCCCAGGCGGCGTGCTCGGAGCCGGACATGGGAGAGCGACCCCCTGGTGGTGTTCGTGGTGTGGAGGATCCCCGTCAGACGACGGGGAGGACGGCACCGGGTGCTACGGAGACGAGGGCGCCTCGGTGGCCGGGCTCTGGAACATCTGCTGGCGGGCGCCCCAACCGCGCTCCTCGTTGACCTCCTGCTGCCGGCCGAAGGCCCCGATGAGGGCGATGACACCGCAGATCAGCGCGACGAGGATGAGCCCGCCGATCACCGCGGGCCACACCTGCTGCCGCCGCCGCCAGTACCGGCTCGAACCGTACATGAGGGCCGACCGCAGCTGCCGGTGCCGCAGGGCGTCCGCCTGGAGGACGTACTTCTCCTCGTTGGGCGTGTAGTGGAACGCCTCGGGGAGCTGCGGATCCGGGTCCGCCGGGGCGGACGCGGGGGATGGGGACGACATCGCCGCTCAGCCTACTAGAACAGTCCGTCGAGGTAGCGGGTCAGCCTGCCGTAGTTGTCCGCGGTGTTGCCGGTCGCGGCGATCACCTTGGCGAAGGCGGCGTTGACCTCGGAGAACTGGGTGTCGAACTCCGTGGCCTTGGCCTGGAACTGGGCGCTGCCCGAGCCCTCCCACTGGCTGACGGTGCTCTCGGACTGCTCGTTGATCTGGCTCATGATGGCGGAGAAGCGGCCGAGGTGGGCCTGCTGGTCCTCGGCCAGGCCCTGGAGGCCCGCGACGTCGCCGTACACGTCGAACTGACTCATGGGAAACCTTTCTGGGGAGAGCGTGGGGGAGGGGGACGACTCAGGCGTTGACCGGGCGGGAGAGGCCGCCGAGGTCGCTTCCGGCCTGGGAGTAGTCGGAGCTGGAGTCGGAGTCGGTGATGTTGAACTGCCCCTGGCCCTCGTTCAGCTTGATGCCGTTCTGGCTGCACCAGGACATCAGCTCGTCGAAGCGCTCGGTGAGCTGCTCGCGGGCCTCGCGGAAACGGGCGAGGGCCTCGCCCTGGAGGGCGTCGGCGTCGTTGCTCATGTCCTGGATGAGCTGGTTCATCTGGGTGCGGATGCCCTCGGACTCCTGTCCGAGCTGCTCACCGCCGACCGCGAGGCTGTTGACGTTTTCAAGACCGGCGTGGGACATCTGTGCCTTTCCCGGGAGTTGGGGGTGGAAGGGGCCGCCTCTTCGTTCCGTATCGGGCCGCGTTCACATGGGGATTCGTGTGGCCACGATAAAGAGGGGAGATTACGGACGATAGTAAGGATCGCACCTTTCGGTCAACGGAGGTGCGCTTTTGTGACATCGGTCGTCGGGCGGCGATCGGCCTGATCGCAGGCAGTGCCCCGCACGCGGCGGCTGACCGCTTCCGGCCACGGGCCCGGCCCGGACCGGGGCCCGGGCGCCCTCACCCGCCGCCGCCCGCGCCGGGGCTCGCGCTCGGGTCCGCGGCCACGGGTTCCGTCACCCAGCGCACCGCCAGCGGCCAGCCGTCCATGGACGAGTCGTGGAAGCGGGGGAAGAGCTCCGCGGCCTCTCCCGGCTCGCCCTCGGCCAGGTCCACCCGGTGCCAGGACCCGCTGGTCTGGAGCAGGACCGCGTCCCGTTCGGGCGAGGGCGCGTACTGCACCACCGGCCCGTCGCCCTCCTCCAGCAGACGTGTGGCCGTGTGCCCCTGCTCCTCCACGGTCACCAGGTACGCGCCCGCCGGGGGCTCCCCGCCTCCGGCGGGGGCGTCGGGGCGCAGCAGCGCGGTGCCCCCGCCCCAGACCGGGGAGTTGCCGAAGGTCTGCCACTGGCCTCCGTCGACGTTGAGGGCCGCGTTGACGACGCTGTCCGCCGTCTCCCGAACCACGAGGATGCCGCCGTCCACGGCGTTGCTCTGCCGGGTCTGCACGCTGTTGCGGATGTGCAGCGACCCGTCCGGGGTCAGCGCCCAGTCGCTGGGCCGCTGGTTCTCGCCGATCAGGAGGCTGCCCTCCTGGTTGGGGGTGCCCGTCGGGGCCTCCAGGGGCACCGACAGCACCTGCGGGGGCACGCCGTCCTGCGGGGTGTCGGAGACGAACCACAGCCGGTCGCCGTTGATCACCGGACGGGACAGGACCTCCCCCTCCGAGGCGGGCACGGTCTCGACCTGCTGGTAGGAGACCTCCTCGGCGCCGGACTCCTGCGGATCGGTGAGCGCCGCCACCTGCACGGCGTTGGGCTCCTCGGTGACGTAGGCGAAGTACGTCCAGTCCGGGGAGAACTGCGCGTGCACGGCCAGGTCCCGGGCCATCGGGTCGACCGCGCCGTCGGGCAGCGCGATCCGCTGGAGCGGCTGCCCGGTCGCGGGGTCGTGGAAGACCAGGACCTGGTCGGTCTCCGGGTCGCCGCCCTCGAAGCCCCGGTGCAGCAGGGCCAGGCCGGACAGCCCCTCCTCGGCCAGCTCCTCCCCGGTCCCGGGTTCGCCGCCGGAGCCGCCGGACGTGCCGGTGCACGCGGTCAGGGCGAGCAGGCACACTGCCGAGGTCAGGGCGAGGGGGCGCCGCATGGAGCTGCCTTTCGGGGGGACGGGGTCGGTCGGGAGGCCGCGGGGGCACGGGGTGGGACTGTCCCGGGGACGCCGAGGTTCGCTCCGGGACGCGGTACCCATTATCCGGTCCGCGACGACACGACGCCCCGGCCGGGTGCGCCGCGCCGGGACGCGCACCGCCTGAAGGCCGGTGCCGCGAAGCTCCTACCAGGGCAGGGGCCTCACACCTGGGTGTCCGTACTGCCTGGAGGCCCGCGCCGCGCGCCGCGCCGCGGGCCCCGGGGTCACGCGGGCGGTTCGCTCCACCCCACCTGGACCAGGTCCGGGCGCTGGCCGCGGCGGGCCAGCTGGGCGCGGCCGACCGGCAGCTGCTTGGACGCCGTGCCGTTGGCCAGGCGCCCCTCCATCCGGTCCCCGGAGAAGAGCACGCCCGGCGTGGCCATGTCGCTGAGCGCCTGGAGCACCGGCTCGAACATCGCCCGCGCCGAACCGCCCGTGCGGCGGGCCGCGATGATGTGCAGCCCCAGGTCGGAGCCCTGCGCGATGAAGGGCACCAGCGGCGCGAGCGGGTTCGCCCTCGCCCCCAGCATGTCCATGTCGTCCACGACGATGAACAGGTCCAGGCCCTTCCACCAGCTGCGCTCACGCAGCTGCTTGGGGGTCACGTCCGGCCCCGGCAGGCGCTGCTTCAGCGAACCCGCGAGGTTCGCGGCGACCGCCTGGGTCTGCTCCGCGCTCGTGCAGTAGGCCAGCAGGTGGTCCTCCGGGACCAGCTCCAGGTGGCTGCGGCGGAAGTCCACCATGACCACGCCGATCTCCGTGGGCGGGCGCTGCACGATCTGCTTGACCAGCCCGCGCAGGAGGGCTGTCTTGCCGGTCTGCGGGTCGCCGTACACCACCAGGTGCGGGTCCCGGGCCAGGTTCGTGGTGGTCGGCGCCAGCGTGCTCTCGGCCAGGCCCAACACCAGTTCGGCGGCGCGGCCCTTGGGCGCCCGGCGGCCCTTGAGCAGGTCGGACAGTTCCACCTTGGAGGGCAGCGTCTTGACGCCCTGGACGGCCTTCTGCGGCCAGCGCTCCCCGATCCGCTTGACCAGGTCCCGGATCCCGTCGGTGACGTCCTCGTCGTCGGCCACCGCGTCCACCCGCGGCAGGGCCACGTGCGTGTGGTGCTCCTCGGCGGTCAGGCCGCGCCCCGGGGTGTCCTTGGGCAGCGCCTCGGCGATCTTGCGCCCGATCCCCGAGTCCATCGGGTCGCTCAGCCGCAGCTCGAACCGGCCGCCGAACAGCGCCTGCAACCGGGACCGGATCTGCGAGGAGGCGGCGCCGGTCAGGATCGTGTGCACGCCCAGGGACGGGCCGCGGGTCGCGATGTCCATCAGGACCTCGTCGGCCTCGTCGAAGGTGTCGCGCACCGAGGACCAGCCGTCGACCAGCAGGAACAGGTCGCCCACCACGTTCGCGGGCACCGTCCCGTCCGCGCGCGCCTGGCGCAGCGCGGCGGGGGAGTCGAGCCGGTACTTGCGGAACACGCGCTGGCGCCGGTCCAGCTGGGCGCGCACGTCCACCAGCACCCGCTGCACCTTCTCCGGGTCGGCCCGACCGGCCACGCCCGCCACGTGCGGCAGCTCCTCCATCGCCTGGAGGGCGCCGCCGCCGAAGTCGATCGCGTACACGCCCACGCGGCCCGGCGGGTACCGCCACGCCAGGCTCGCGACCACCGTGCGCAGCAGCGTCGACTTGCCGGACTGGGGGCCGCCCAGGACGATGACGTTGCCCTCGGCGCCGGTGAAGTCCATCTCGGCCGGAACGACGCGCTGTTCCCGGGGGATGTCGGTCAGGCCGATGACGGCGCGCATGTCCGACGGGCGCGGCTCGGTTCCGGGGCCCTCCAGGTCCTCGCCCTCGCCCAGGTCCTCCAGGACCCTGTCGAGGGTGAGCAGCCGCGGCAGCGGCTCCAGCCAGATCGGCCGGACCTTCTCAGCGCCCGAGGCCACCAGCCGGTCCACCGTGACCTGGAGCGTGGTGCGCTTGTCCTCCCTGCGCCCGGACTCCCCGCCCCGGCCGCGGATCGACTCCACCAGCGACTCCACCAGCGAGCCCGCCCCGGTCACCTTGTTCAGCCCGTTGAAGGAGAGCAGGGGCAGCACCGGTTCGTGCTCCTCCTTCTCCTCCCGGACCGGCGGCTCGTAGGGCTGCGACACCATCGCCGCCTTGAACCGCTCGAAGACCGACGTGTCCACCTTCAGGTAGCCCGAGCCCGGCTCGGGCGGCAGGTGGTAGGCGTCGCCCACGCCGATGGCCTCGCGGCTCTCCGCCTCGGAGAACGTGCGCAGGCCCACCCGGTAGGACAGGTGCGACTCCAGGCCCTTGAGCTTGCCCGACTCCAGGCGCTGGGTGGCCAGCAGCAGGTGCACGCCGATCGACCGGCCGATGCGCCCGATGGCCACGAACAGCTCGGCGAAGTCGGGGTGCGCCGTGAGCAGCTCCGAGAACTCGTCGATGATGATCAGCAGGTGCGGCAGCGGTTCCAGGCCGGGGTCGTTCTCCCGGGCCGCCTCGTAGGCGTGCAGGTTGGGCAGGTTGCCCGCGTCCTTGAGGATCTGCTGGCGGCGCACCAGCTCGCCGTAGGTCGCCTCGCGGAACCGCAGGACCAGCGAGTCGTCGTCGGCCAGGTTGGTGATCAGGCCGGTGCTGTGCGGCAGGCGGTCGGTGTCGGCGAAGGTCGCGCCGCCCTTGAAGTCCACCAGCAGCAGCGCGAGCGACTCAGGCGAGTGGTTGATGACCAGCGAGGCCACCATGGTCCGCAGCATCTCCGACTTGCCCGAGCCGGTCGCGCCGACCACCAGGCCGTGCGGGCCCATGCCGCCGAAGGCCGACTCCTTCAGGTCCAGCAGCACCGTGTTGCCGCTCGGCCCGACGCCGATCGGCACCCGCAGGTAGTCGCCGGTGCTGCGCCTGCGCCAGGTCTGCCGGGTGTCCAGTTGGGCGACGTCGGCCACGCCCAGGATCTCCGGGAGCCCCACGGTGGCGTGCATGGCGTCGTCGCTGTCGGTGACGGCGATGCCGTACGGGGCCAGGAGGCGGGCCAGGGAGGTCAGGTGCGCGACGTCGGACCGGTCCGCGCGGCCCCGGAGCGGGACGCGCGGTGCGTCCTCGGAGGCGTCGGCGTGCTCGGTGTCCTCGGTCAGCGTGCCGTCCGCGTCGATGCGCAGCCGCAGGTCCACGCCCTCCGGCTCCTCGCGCCGGTCCGCCACCAGGGCGATCACGTGGATGCCCAGGTCGGCCAGGGAGGTCACCGGCGGTTCGGCGTGCAGACCGGACAGGGTCGACTGGTACTCGCCGTCCAGGACGACGACCAGGCGCTGGGTGCCCGGGCCGGGCGGGGCGCCGCGGCGCCGCTGGAGGTCGACGGTGCGCCGCTCGATCTCGTCGGAGAGCAGTTCGGCGATCTGCACGGTGTTGACGGCGACGAAACGGGCGGGCATCGGCCCGTCCTTGGCCTCGTCGAAGGTGTTGTGCGGCAGCCACTTCAGCCACTCCCAGTGGGAGCGCAGCTTGTTGTCGCGCACCACGCCGATCCGCAGGTCGTGCGGGGAGTGGAAGGTGGCCATCTGCGCGACGAGCGAGCGGGCCAGCCCCCGCGCGGCCTCGCGGTCGCCCACGACCGACACCACGCCGTGCTCGCGCAGCGGCAGGACCAGCGGCATCTCGGGGACGTTCGCGTACAGCTCGATGAGCTGGTCGGCCGCGCCCTGGCACACGGGGTCGTAGACGATCAGCGGCGAGGAGGTGTCGACCTTGAGCCTGAGCCGCCGCGCCAGCGGGCGCGTCCCGGTGCCCGCCCGCAGGTCCAGGAAGTCCGGGTCGGCGGCCCGCCGCTCCCAGCGGCGCGTCCGCGACCGCGCCGGATCGACGAGCAGCTGCGGGTCGGGGTGGCGGAACGCGCTGTCGGCGCGCTGGACGGAGGCCACGTCCCGGACGATCTCGCGGAGCTGGTCGAGGTAGTCGACATAGCGTTCGCGCTGCTCGCGGATGCGCTTGCGCGGGCCGTTGTGCTGGGCCACGAACATGATGATGCCGACGACCACGCTGGCGATCATGATCATCACGCCGGCGACGGCCATCAGCGGACGGTGGCCCATGGTGATGGACATCAGCAGAGAGCCCGAACCGGTGATGATCGGCATGATGATCATCGCGCCGGAACTCGACGAGGGCGGGTTCTCCGGCATCTGGGGAGGGGTCGCGATGACGAGCGGAGTGTTCCCGGGGGCAGTCGGGACGCTGCGAGCTGGGCGGGGTACGGGTCTCGTCGCCACGGGGATCTCTTTCGGTCCGCCTACGGGGGCTGGTGTCTGGGTGGCTACGCTAGGAATGATCTCGCGATCCCCGCGAATCGCCTAATTCGCGTCCGTCTCCCCCCGAGGGTGACAACCGCCCACGACGAACGACAAAGGAATTCTTGGTGTGAGTGGATACTGCCGGGTCACGGTGACCGGACCGGAACGCTGGGCCGATCTGGCACTCCCCGGAACGGTTCCCGTGGCCACACTGATGCCCCGCATCCTGGAGGTCTGCGCACCCGAGGAGGAGGGCACCGAACCCGCCGCGTGGACGCTCACCACCGTGGAGGGCGACCCCGTCCACCCCGACCAGCCGCTGGAGAGCGCGGGCGTCTACGACGGCGACGTGCTGATGCTGGACCGCCGCACCGCGCCGGGCAGGCCCGCGCACGTGGACGACGTCCGCGGCGCGGTCGAGGACCGCGTCGACGCCACCGCGCACATCTGGAACCCCACGACCACGCTGTCCTTCGGCCTCCTCGTCGCGGCCATCGGCCCCCTGCTGCTGTTGGGGCTGATGATGCGGCTGAGCCCGTCCGCCTGGCACCTGGGGATCGCCTCGGCGGGAACCCTGTTCACGGTCGCGGTGATGCTGCTCGCCGCGCGCAGGCCGCTGCCCGCCGTCGCGCACGTGCTGTTCGCGACGGCCTGCGCGTGGGGCGCGGTCACGGCCGTGCTCGCCGCGAACCTGCTGACCGACGCCGGCTTCCTGGTGCAGGCGGCCTTCGCGCTGTCCGGAGCGCTGCTGGTGGCGGTGATCGGCTGGACGATGCACGAGACGGGTCTGGCCTACATCTGCGCGCTCGGCGTGGTCGCGGTGACGGCCGGAGTGCTCGTGGTGGTGGGCGTCTTCGTGGAGCCGGTGCAGGGGGCGCGGTCCATGGGGCTGGTCCTGGCGCTGTGCGTGGGCGCGCTGCCGCGCGTGGCGATGGTGATGGGCGGGCTGTCCGGACTCGACTACGAGGTGGGGCGCTCGGGACAGGTCACCACGGACCGGTTCGAGGACACCTTCGGCAACACCGACCGCATCCTGCTGGGCGTCGTGCTGGGCACGGCGGTGAGCGGCGGCGCGACGACCGTGCTGCTGGCCTACCTGGCCGCGGGCCTGCCCGACCTGCTGCTGTGCGCGCTGCTCTCGCTGCTGCTGGTGCTGCGCTCGCGGCTGTTCGACCGCATCCGGCACGTGCTTCCGCTGCGCCTGGCGGGGGTGCTGGGCCTGGGCGCGGCGGGTGTCGCGACGGTCGGCGAGTACGCGTTCCTGGCGCCGTGGCTGCCGCTGGTCGCGCTCGTGGCGGGAATCGCGCTGGGCGTGCTGAGCTGGGTGCGGCTGACCGACGTGCCGCGCGCCTCGCTGCGCCGCCTCCTCAACTGGACGGAGATCCTGGTGATCATCGCGATGTGCGCGGTGTTCGCCTGGGGGATGGGCCTGTTCGCGTTCGTGGAGCGGATGACCTCGTAGCCCTGACTGCGGGTCCTCCCCGGGAACGGGCGGGACGTACGGGGGTCCGCGTCCGGCGCGACGCGGTTCCCGAGGAGGACGGGAGCCCCGTGACGGCCCGGCGCCGTCCGGAGGCGGCTTCCGGCGCGGCCGGTCAGTCGGTGTGCTCGGTGCCGCAGGAGGCCCGCGCGGCCTCGTGGGTCTCCCTCGTCGCGGCCAGGGCGCGGCGGCGGCGCGCCTCGCGCAGCGACACGCCCACGATGCGGGTGGCCGCGGCGGCCGTCACCACGGCCAGCGGGATGACGAGGAGCGACGCGGGCTGCCGGATGGGGCGGTACCGCGCCCCCTCCCGGTCGATCAGCAGGAAGCCCGCGGGCCGCACCCGGACGAAGCCGCTGCCCCCGGCGCCGTCCCCGCCCGCGGCGAACAGGCGGCTGGAACCCCCGCCCATGATGGTCAGCGCGGTCACCCGCGCCACCGGGACGACCGTAGAACCCTCCGCGACCACCGCTTCGCCGAACGCCGACGAGGACCGCGCCGAAGCGCCGGTGTTCTCGATCAGCCTGGCCAGCGCGGACAGGGCGGGACTGGTGCGGCGGGCGCGGCGGCCCAGAGCGGTGTCCGGCATGGCGGCGGGTCCCTTCGTGGCGGTTGCGTACCCGCCCCATTGTGTAACGCGGCCGCGGTGCCCGGAACGTTCCTGGCCTGTTCCGGACACCGGGTCGCGGCCCGTGGAAGGCGGCGTTGTCCGGGACGCTGTGTGACGGAGTGTGAGGGGAGGGCGATATGGTGTCCGCCGTCCGCGTTACCCAGGAAGGAAACCCCCGGTGTCCCCTGCGCCCCACACGACGAAGACCGCGACCGCGCTGGTCCTGGCCCTCATGCTGACCGCCTGCGGCGGCGCGGAGCCGGAGCAGGCCGCGGACGCTCCCGACACCGCGGCGGCCGACGCCCAGGCCTCCCCGCCCGAGGGGACCCCCGAGGAGGCGGTCGAGCTGGTGGACCCGATGGAGCTGGCCCCCGACGACCTGTGCCAGGTGCTCTCCGAGGAGACCAGCACCGAGTTGCTCGGTCCGCCCGAGGACCGGGCCGGCAACCAGGAGTCCGACGCCGGTGTCCCCGACGCCGAGGACGTGGAGAATCTCGGCGGCCTCTCCATGACGTGCATCACCGTGGCCACGAGCATCGGTCCGCCGCCGCGCAGCCACAGTCTCACCTACCGCCTGGAGATCAACGAGGGCCTCTACAGGGAAGACACCTCGGCACCCGCGGAGGAGGACGCCGACCCCTCGATCGAGATCGGTGACTACGCGGTCGTGGAGGTCGACCCGGAGGGCACCGACGTCGACCTCCAGGTGGTCCAGGGCCAGGTCGGTGTGAGCGTCGACTACTCGGCGACGGAGGTCGTCGACTACGAGGGCGTTCCCTACGTCGACGAGGAGGAGATGGTCGCGCGCGCCCTCAGGGCGGCGGAGGAGATCCTCGCCTCCACCGGCGCTTAGCGGACTGACCGCGTGGGCTCTGAACTGCGATGATCTTGTACGCATAGCCGATGTCGACGCTCGAACCCCGCTATGAGTACAAGGTCACGGCGCGTAGCAAGGGCCGGTCCGGAGGTCACCGCAGCGGCGGCCCCACGCGTTGACGGCCTCCCCGTCCAGCCCTCCAGGGGGCCGGGTCCACCGCGCGCCCGCGGCCCGGCTCAGGGCGTGAGCACGTTGAGCAGGTTCAGTTCGGTGTCGTAGACGGCGACGTCGCCGGTCCCCGTGCGCAGGCCCGCCACCCGGGACCCGTCCTGGGACAGGGCCATCGGGAACACGCGGGGCAGGTCCGGGCCCAGCGCGACCTCGGTCGCCGAGGCGTACCGCCACGCCACCATGTCGCCTCGGCCGGTGGCGGGGTCCAGGCGGGCGGCGAACACGCGGCCGCTCGCGGCGCTGTAGGCGACGTCCACCAGGATTCCCTCGTCCGGGCCGGGGACGAACTCGCGGACGATCGCTCCGGTCCCGGGCACGACGAGGAGCACGGAGCCGGAGCGGATGAGCAGCACGGCCGAGCCGTCCGGGACGAGGTCGAACGAGGCCGCGCCCACACCGGCGCGCTCGCGGATCAGGCCCCGCAGCGAGAGGTCCTCGGCGTCCCATACGGCGATCCCGCCGCCCTCCTCGCCGCCCGCCACCACGCTGCCGTCGAGCGAGTACCTGATCGAGCCCAGCACGCCCGAGCCGGACAGCCGCGCCTCCAGCTCCCAGGTACGGGTGTCGTGCAGGTGCAGCAGCCGTCCGTCGGGGTCGCTGCGCACGCCCAGCGCGAGTGAGGAGCCGTCGGGGCTGAAGGCGATCGACCGCACGGCCCTCTCCTCACCGACTACCCGCTTCCTGCCGGTCTCCAGGTCGACGACGGAGGCGCCGTCGAGGGTTCCGTAGGCGAGCAGGCACCCGTCGGGGCTGAACGCCGCCGGGGTCGGCGGTACTGCGGAGGAGTCGTGGTCGATGCGGGCGATGGCGCGCGACTCCCGCCAGTCCCACAGGGTCACCGTGTCGATCTGGGAGACGGCCAGGACGGAGCCGTCGGGCGAGAAGGACAGCGCGAGCGGGACGTCCCCGGGGAAGGAGGTCATCGGGGTCCCGGTCGGCGCGAGGCCGTCGGAGAGGGCCGATCCGGTCGCGGAGCAGTCGGCGGCGCCCTCGGTCGCCTCGGGGTCCCACGAGGGGGCGGTGAAGGAGTACAGCCCCACGCTCACCAGGAGCACCACCACACCGGCCAGCGCCGCCGCGCGCAGGAGGGAGCGGCGGCGTCGTTCCCCGAGGTGTGAGGGTTCTTCGGGGTGGAGGGGGCGCATGGGTCCTCTGGGGGGTGTTACAGGGGTGAGCGAGGACGGCCCGTCGTCTCCGGGCCGGTGCGTGTGTGGTTGTCAGCAGCCACCGTAACCCCAGAAGACCGCTGGTGGGGAATGGTTCTGGAGGGTTCGGGCAGGTTATGTGCCCGTCTGTCAGTTTTTGGTGCCTTAGGTCTGAAGATCTCTCCGTCGGAGGAGGGGCCGGAAGAAGGCCGGAGGAGGGCCGGAGGCACGCGCGGCGGGCGAAAGGCCGACCGGGGCCCGTGGAACCCGGGCGCGGAAACGCCCGCGTACCAGGGGGTTTCGGCTTTACGCCGGACCGGGACGTGTCGAGTCCTTCTGCACGGGTAGGGCGAAGGAACAAGGAATCGTCCGCACGCGCGCCGGACAGGTGGCCGAGGGGCGTGTGCGGGGAAGAGGGTCGTCTCCACGGGGGACACGGGAGAACGGTGCCGCGCGGGGCGACGGGGTCCGCGCGCGGGGCCCGGGAACGCCGACAGGCGTGTCGGGCGCGTTCGGCGCCCCTGAGAGGGCCGTGCGCCGGACAGGGGAGCGCACGGACGGGTACGTGTGCGGAGCGGGCTCCGCGGGCGGCAGCCGAGGGCTCAGCGGCTCCGCTGACCGAGAGGTCTCAGAGTCGGCCGTGCGGCCTCAGGCCGCGACCGTGTGGTTGATGACGCTGCCGTGGCCGTAGACCGGCTCGGGCCCCTGCGCGAAGGGGTTGAGGAGCTCCGCGGCGCCGACGGGGTCGCTCGCGGGATGCGAGACCGGGCCGCCGTGGAACAGGTCGTTCCAGAAGAAGCGGCCGTCGCGACACCAGACGTTGACGTCCCGCTGGACCGAGACGACGGCCAGCTCGGAGCTGCCCGACCAGTAGAACTGGCGGGGGGTCACGGAGGCGAGCTCACCCAGGAGTGCCGTGATCGCGCGCTGGGCGCAGAAGGCGTGGCGGGGCTTGTGCTTGATTCGCCTGGCGAGGGCCGATTTCGCCCGGGAGGCCCGGGGGTTGTTCAGGCGCCAGTGACTCAAGGTCGTCTCCAGTGGTCTAGGTTGCCGCGGTGCCGTGTTCGCTTGTGCGGCCACGTCGCCGCGGTTCGAGGTGCTCCGCCTCAGGTGGCCTTGGCGGGTTCCCTCCACAAAGTTGGTGAGGCGTGAACGATGTCGTTACCTCGTAGTTATTCTTTGCGCTCCGGATGCTAGCAGCAACTGACCCCTCGTAGTCGAGGCTTCTAGAAGTGACCAATATCACATTTAACGAATGTGTCTCGACTTCACCAAACCAAGAACCAGCAGCTCAGGGCATGTATTCCGAACGCCTGGCCGTTTTTTGGGCGTCGCGGAAAGCCTGTCCGTTTGTGTGGGAGATGTCGCCAGTGTCACTCGTTGCGGCGACTCTTGGCGTGTTTGTCGTGACTCTGAGCGACTTCGTGCAGGTTGCGGGCCCTTGACCCGGTCAAACCCCGGCTTTGCCGTCCGCGCCCCTTCCCGACATGCCGGTGTTCCCGTCGGTTTTGCCCACGCTTTCACCCCGGTGTAAGGGCTGGTCCCGTATGTGGAGGACACTGGAACGGTCGTACGAAACGGAGAGAAGCCGCCCAGTGACACAGACCGAGACATCCGGTGACCGGACTACCGCACGGGAGGGCGTCGTGGCCTCCGAACCCGCTGGCGGCGCCAGGGCCTGGCTCGTGTGGGGCGTCGCCGTGGGCGGGTACTTCCTGGCGATGCTGCACCGCAACGGTCTGGGTGTGGCCGCCCTGGAGGCCCAGGCCCGCTTCGACGTCGGACCGGCTCTGCTGTCCCTCCTGCCGATGCTGCAACTCCTGGTGTACGTGGTCCTCCAGGTGCCCACGGGGCTGCTGGCCGACCGGCTCGGCCCCCGCTACACGCTCGTCATGGGCATGGCGGCGATGACGGTCGGCGCGTGCCTGTTCGCGCTCGCCCCCGGTATAGAGGTGGCGGTGGCCGGACGGTTCCTCATCGGCCTCGGCGACGCCCTGGTCTTCCTCAACGTCATCCGGCTGGCGGCCCTGTGGTTCCCGCGTTCGCGCTACGCCCTCGTCAGCGGGCTCACCGGCGTGGTCGGCGGAACGGGGCAGGTGGCCAGCGCCGCGCCGATGGCCTGGGCCCTGGAGGGCTTCGGCTGGGTGGCCGCCTTCCTGGCCACCACGGCCCTGACCGCGCTGATGGCCCTGCTGATGCTGGTGGTCGTGCGCGACCGCCCGGCCGGGGCGGCGGGCCGCTCCACGGTCGCCGACCCGATCTCGGTGTGGGCCGCGCTCAAGGAGGCGCTGCGCTCGCGCGGCCCGCAGATCGGTATGGCCCACCACGCGGCCGTCATGGCCCCGTTCACGATGATGATGGTGCTGTGGGGCTACCCGTTCCTCGTGGGCGGCCTGGGGCTGCCCGAGGACACCGCCGCCCTCACCCTCACCGCCCTGGCCGCGGGCGGGCTGTGGATGGCTCCGCTCGCGGGCGTCGTGATCGGGCGCAGACCCGGCGTGCGCCGGTGGCTGGGGCTCACCCTGAGCACGGTGCTGAGCCTGGGCTGGCTGCTGCTGGTGGCGTGGCCCGGCGGAACCCCGGTGGCAGTGGGGCTGACGGTGCTCGCGGTGAGCGCGATCGGGCAGACCCTGGCGCCGACGGTCTCCTTCGACTTCGCGCGCGACGGCATCCCCGCCAGCCGGACCGGCGTCGCCTCCGGCCTGGTGAACATGAGCGGGTTCACGACCGCCGTGGTGTGCACGGTGGCGGCGGGCGCGCTGCTCCAGGCGCTGCCGGAGGGCCCCGAGGCCTACCAGTTGGCGTTCGTCCCGATGGCCGTCGCCACGGTGTGCGCGACCGCGGCGCTGTACTACTTCGTCCTGCGCCGTCCCCGGGTCTGACTCTCGGGTCAGTACACCCAGGGCTCCGTCTCGCGCGCGTGCGTGTGCGCGCGTGGAGAAGAGGAGCGGCGTCCCCGGTTCACGGGGCCGAAAACTTTCGGGGGACGGGGGCGTTCGTACGCGTGGAGGCCGGTCCCAGGACCGGCCTCCGCCGTGTGTACGGCCCCGTACGTGCGCGGGGGCGAGGACGAACCGCCTTCCCGGCGGGCGCTGCGGGCCCCGCGCGCGTGCGCGCGGGGACAAGGAGAAAAAGGGCGTGCGCGCCTCTTGTGCCGTCCGGGGCCGCGTGGGATTTTCTCTGTCATGAGGTGGAGTCCCGAACGGTCCAGGGAGATGTTCGCGCGGAGCCGCGTCGCCAGGCTGGCCACGGTGGGCGAGCACGGGCAGCCCCATCTGGTGCCCGTGGTGTTCGCGGCCTACGGCGACACGATCGCGATCCCCGTGGACCACAAGCCCAAGACCACGTACCGGCTCAGGCGGCTGCTCGACATCGAGGGCAACCCCCGGGTGTCGCTGCTCGCGGACGAGTACTCCGACGACTGGGACCGGCTGTGGTGGGTCCGCGCGGACGGTGAGGCGCTGGTCCTGCACGACGGCCCGGCCTGGACGGAGGCCCGCGACAGGCTGGTCGAGCGCTATCCCCAGTACCGGGACACGCCGCCCGAGGAGGCGATCATCCTGGTGGAGGTCCGCCACTGGTCCGGGTGGTCGGTCGAGGAGGAACCCGACGCGGAGACCGGTGCGGAGCCCGGCACGTCGGAACATTGACAACACGCCGGGACACTCGGCACGCCGGAACGCTGACGGCGCGCCGCAACAGTGGCGGCGCGGGGCACTGGGGCGCGGTGCGCGTGCGTTCGGCGGCGGTCCCGCTTCCTGCGCCGCTGTCGGCCGCCGACGGTAGTGCCGGAGTGCCGGAAACGGGCCACCCCCTGAGCGGGGGAACCGCCGCGCACGGCCCGTGGGGTGGCGCCGGGGCGGGCCGGAGCCACCCGGCGGACCGCGGCGGCGGGTTCCGGGTGCCAGCGGAGTCAGCCCGCGCGCCAGGTGGCGTCCTGGAGCGCGCCCCCGGCCTGCGGGCCCATCAGGGAGAGCCCGCCGTCCACGAACAGCGAGGCGCCGGTGACGTAGGACGCCTCCGGCTTGGCGAGGAAGGCCACGGCCTCCGCCACCTCGTAGGCGTGGCCCGGCCGGGGCAGCGGGTACCCGGCGCGCGAGTCCAGCGCGGGCTCCTCCTCGTGCTGCCCGGTCATGGGCGTGGCGATCTCGCCCGGCGCCACCGCGTTCACGGTGATGCCGTACAGGCCCAGTTCCAGGGCCAGGACGCGGGTGAGCAGCTTCAGCCCGCCCTTGGCGGTGCAGTAGGCGCCCGCGGTCACCCGGGGGAACTCCTCGTGCACGCTGGTGATGTTGACGATGCGGCCGCCGCGACCGGCTTCGCGCATGTGCGCGGCCGCGATCTTCGAGCACAGGAAGGGCGCGTCCAGGTCCACGGACAGGACCTCGCGCCAGCGCTCGTAGCTGGTCTCCAGCAGGTGCTCCCCGGAGCCGGTGCCCGCGTTGTTGACCAGGACGCCGATGCCGCCGAGGTCCTCGATCAGCTCGGCGACGGCCTCCGAGCCCCGCACGGGGTCGGAGAGGTCGTGCTGGCGAACGGACACCCGGCGGCCGGTCTCGCGGATCTCGGCCTCCGTGCGGTGCACGCCCTCCGCGTCGTGGTGGAAGGTGACGCCGACGTCGAAGCCCTGTTGCGCGAGGCGGATCGCCGTCGCCCGGCCGATTCCGCTGTCCGCGCCCGTCACCACCGCCACGCGGTCGTAGTCGTCGAACTCCCCTGCTCCCTCGACGCGGTCGTCGCGTGCCATGCTCTACCCCCTTCCGTGCGCCTCCCGGCGGCGCACGCGCTCGGGTGAGCGGCTACCCAGCGCCACCCCCCGTACACGTGATGCCGGAGCCGCTGGCGCGGAGCGGAGGTGTCCAAAAGCGCGGGTCCCGTACAGGTGGGGCCCGTGGCGCGGGTGCCCCACCCGACCGCCCGCGAAAACCGGTTGACCTGCACCGGGAAGTCCGTAGAGTCGGCCCGTGACGACGAGGCAGGGCCTGCTCAGGGCCTATGACGAACAGATGCGGGGCGTACCCCGCACCCTCCCCGCCGGGGTCCTGGCGGAACGGGACGGCCCGGTGACGCGGCTGGTCGGCCAGCGCAGGGGACTCGTCTGCGCGCCGCCCGACACGGGCTTGCGCGGGGCCGAGCTGGACCGGCTGATCCTCCGCCAGCGCGACCGCTTCGCGGAGCGCGGGGAGTCCGTGGAGTGGAAGACCCACGGGCACGACCTTCCGGTGGACCTGCCCGACCGCCTCCGCGCGGCGGGGTTCTTGCCCGAGGAGCGCGAGACCGTCCTGGTCGGCCGGACCGAGGCGGTCGCCACCGCGTCCGCCCCGCCCGCCGGGGTCGTGCTGCGCAGGGTGGCCGAGACGGCGGACCTGCGCCGGATCGCCGACATGGAGTCCCGGGTGTGGGGCGAGGACTGGGGCTGGCTGGCCGACGAGCTGGCCGCCCGGGTCGCCGCCGACCCGGAGGGGACCGTCGTCATGACCGCCGAGGACGGGGCGGAGGTGGTGTCCGCCGCGTGGCTGGTGTTCCACGAGGGAACGGACTTCGCCGGGCTCTGGGGCGGTTCCACGCTGCCCGACTGGCGGGGCCGGGGAATCTACCGGGCGCTGGTGTCCGCCCGCGCCCGGATCGCCGCCGCACGAGGGGCCCGCCACCTCCAGGTGGACGCCTCCGACGACAGCGCGCCGATCCTGCGCCGCCTGGGCTTCGAGGAGGTGACCACGACGACCCCCTACGTGTGGTCCCCGCCGGAGGCGGGATGACCGGAGGGCGGGGCGGCCCGGTGGCCGGCCCCGCCCTCTCACTGGGTCCGACGTGGTTAGAAGGCGGACTCGGGGACGTCCATCAGGTTCACCGTCACGCCCTCGGCGACACGACCTCCAAGTGATATCCTTAGATATCACTTGGAGGTGGTCCCATGGCCGACGTGCTTATTCGAAACGTGCCGGAAGACGTCCTGGAAGTCATCGACGCGGACGCCAGGAGACAGGGGCTGTCGCGTAGCGAGTACCTGAGACGCTCACTGGAGCGGACAGCGCACGCCTCCGGCGGTGCGGTGACCGTGGACGATCTGGCGCGCTTCTCCGAGGCCTTCTCCGACCTCGCCGATCCTGAGGTCATGAAACGGGCGTGGGAATGATGTGGCTCATAGACAAATCCGCGTTCGTACGACTGGCGGCGAGCCCCGACGCACAGGAGTGGGCCACGCGGATCGAACGCGGCATGGTGCGTATATCCACGGTGACCTGTCTGGAGGTCGGGTTCTCCGCTAGAACCGGCGGCGAGTTGCGCAACTTCCTCGGACGGCCACCGCTCGCGGTGATGCCCGTCGAGTACGTCACGCCAGCGATGGAGGACCGAGCCGTCGAGGTCCAGGCGATGCTCGCGGACCGGGGGCAGCACAGAGCTCCGGGCATCCCCGACCTCCTCATCGCGGCGGTGGCCGAACTCGCCGGGCTCACCCTCCTCCACCTCGACAAGGACTTCGAGCTGATCGCGGAGATCACGGGGCAACCGGTGGAGCGGCTGAGAACGGTCTGACCCAGGTATCCGCCGGAGGGGTGACGGAAGGGCGGGGCGGCCCTGTGGCCGCCCCGCCCTCTCACCGGGTCCGACGTGGTTAGAAGGCGGACTCGGGGACGTCCATCAGGTCCACTGTCACGCCCTCGGCGATGCGGCGCTCGGCGGCGATGCGCGGCAGGAACTGCTCGGCGAAGAAGCGCGCGGCGGCGATCTTGCCGGTGTAGAAGTCCTTGTCCTCGTCGCTGGCGCCGTCGATGCTGTTGAGGGCCACCTCCGCCTGGCGCAGCAGCAGCCAGGACAGGACGACGTCACCGAAGGCCATGAGCAGGCGGGTGGAGTTCAGGCCCACCTTGTACAGCTCGCGCGCGTCCTCGGCGGAGCCCATGGCGTGGCCGACCATCAGCTCGACGATCTTCTCGACGTTCTCGGCCGCCTCCAGGAGCAGCGCGCGCTCCTGCTTGAGCTGGCCGTTGCCCGCGTCGCTCTGCGCGAAGGCCTTGATCTCCCCGGCCAGCTTGCCCAGCGCCTGGCCGCCGTTCTTCACGATCTTGCGGAAGAAGAAGTCCTGGGCCTGGATCGCGGTGGTGCCCTCGTAGAGGGTGTCGATCTTGGCGTCCCGGATGTACTGCTCGATCGGGTACTCCTGGAGGAACCCGGAGCCGCCCAGGGTCTGGAGGGACTCGGCGAGCAGCGCGTAGGAGCGCTCGGAGCCCACGCCCTTGACGATCGGCAGCAGGAGGTCGTTCATGGCCTCCAGCTCCGCGGCGTCCTGGCCCGTGCGGTGCGCGATCTGGATCGCGTCCTGCTGGGTGGCGGTGTAGATCACCAGGGCGCGCATGGCCTCCACGTAGGACTTCTGCGTCATGAGGCTGCGGCGCACGTCCGGGTGGTGGGTGATGGTCACCTTGGGGGAGTCCTTGCCCGCGGCCAGGTCGTTGCCCTGCACGCGCTCCTTGGCGTACTCCAGGGCGTTGAGGTAGCCGGTGGACAGGGTGGCGATCGCCTTCGTCCCGACCATCATGCGCGCGTACTCGATGACGAGGAACATCTGGCGGATGCCGTCGTGCTTGTCGCCCACGAGGTAGCCGATGGCGGGGTGCTTGTCGCCGAAGGTCAGCTCACAGGTGGTGGAGGCCTTGAGGCCCATCTTGTGCTCGACGTTGGTGACGTAGGCGCCGTTGCGCTCGCCGGGCGAGCCGTCCTCGTTGATGAGGTACTTGGGGACCAGGAAGAGCGAGAGGCCCTTGGTGCCGGGGCCGGCGCCCTCGGGGCGAGCCAGCACCAGGTGGAAGATGTTCTCGGTCATGTCCTGCTCGGCCGAGGTGATGAAGCGCTTCACGCCCTCGATGTGCCAGGTGCCGTCGCCCTGGTCGACGGCCTTGGTGCGGCCCGCGCCGACGTCCGAACCGGCGTCCGGCTCGGTGAGGACCATGGTGGCGCCCCAGCCGCGCTCGATGGCCAGCTCGGCGAACCGCTTCTGCTCCTCGTTGCCCTCCGAGTGGAGGATGCTCGCGAAGCCGGGACCGGCCGAGTACATGTGCACGGCGGGGTTGGAGCCGAGGACCAGTTCGGCGGCGGACCAGACCAGGGAGCGGGGGGCGCCCAGGCCGCCCAGCTCCTGGGGGAGGTCGAGGTTGTACCAGCCGGCGTCCATGTAGGCCTTGTAGGACTTCTTCAGGCTCTCGGGGACCGCGACGGTGTTCGTCTTCGGGTCGAAGACCGGGGGGTTGCGGTCCGCGTCCTCGAAGGACTCCGCGATGACGCCCGTGGCGAGGCGGTTGACCTCGTCCAGGATCGTGCGGGCGGTCTCCTCGTCCAGCTCCTCGAAGGGGGCCTGTCCCAGGACGTCCTGGCGCCTGAAGACCTCGAAGAGGTTGAACTCGATGTCGCGAAGGTTGCTCTTGTAATGCGTCATGGACAGCTCCGCTGTGTCCCTGGCCGCGGTGTCTGTACACGCGGATCTACCGACTAGTAACAAGTCAATGTTACTACCCAGTAGCGACCGGCGCCAGTGGGAGGGAGGGAGTTGTGTCCCAGGGGATACCAAAAGAAGGGGCGGGTTTTCGTGAGGCGCGCTGAACGGGCTGTTCGGGGGCTCGCACGGGGTGCGATTTGGCCGGATCGGGCCGCGCGGAGCCGGTCGCTCGGGTGGAACGCCGGGGTGGGACGCGGGGGTTGACCGCCCGAGGGGTGTTGCCCGATCGGAGCGGCGCGGGGCGGGCCGCGCGGGGCGGAGCTGTCGGGGTGCATGCGGGGCCTGTCGTGTGAACGCGGGCGGGTGCGGGTGCGGGTGCGGGTGCCGTGGAGGCGGGGGCAGGGAGCAGGGGCGGGGAGATGCTGGCCGGGCCTCCCCGCCCGTTCGGAATCCGGTCTCAGTCGATGAGGACGTAGGGGCGCGTGGCGGGCGGAGCGCCGCCCGGGGGGACGGCGAAGGTGGCCCACACGTGGGTGCCCAGGTCGGCCCAGGGTGTGAGGCGGAAGTGTCCCCAGGCTGTGGACAGGTTCTGCACGAGCAGCAGCCCGCGCTGGCCCTCGGCCCAGCTCCACTCGTCCTCCGTCCGCTCCTCCGGGACGGCAGGGGTTTCGCCGCCTCCGCCGCAGTCGCTCACCGAGAAGCGGAGTGTTCGCGCGTTGGGCATCGACAGCGCGCGGACGACCTCGCCGTCCCTCTCTCCTGAATCCGTGTACTTGACGGAGTTCGCGAACAGCTCGCTGGCGCACAGCCGCACGGTCTCGACGAGGTCGCCGTCGAAACCGGCCAGGTCGGCCGCGAGGTCGGCGCGGACCCGCGCGAGCTGGTCCAGTGTTCCCGGGTAGACGCGGTGCTCCCAGCGGACGAGGGGGAGCGGAACCTTGGGCGTGGTCAGGAAGATCATGCCGGGACCGCCTGTCGGTGGTGTTCCGCGCGGGGCTGAGGTGCCTGCTGTGCTCGCTGCGTCCGCTCGGCTCGTTGCTGCTGCTGGTCGAGCCAGACGCGGGCGAGCCGGGTGAACGCGCGCCAGTCCTCGGGGTCCTCGCAGGCGGGGGACGGAGGGCGGGGGGCGGGTACCGGGGCTGGACCGGGCTCGAAGGCCCGCGCGGGGATCGGGGCGGGGACCCGTGTCGGGGCTGGAACGGGAGCCTCGGTCGAGGCCGCTGCTGGGGCCCGGGCCGGGACCGGGACGGAGTCGGTCGCCAGGAGGTCGCCGGAGAACGGGGTATTCGTGCTGGGCCGCTGGCCGAGGCGGATGATGACCTCGTGCCGGACCCGCGCGGCTCCGGGTTCGCGGGTTCCCGCGCGAGCCTCTGCGCGGGCCTGTTCCCGGGCCGCGTAGTAGGGGCGGACCAGGGCGATGTCGTCGGCGGGGAAGCGTGCGCTCGGCGGGGCCAGGCGGGGTGCGGCGGCGGGAACGGGAGCGGCGGCGGGGACGGAGCCGGGAACAGGGCCGGGAGCGGCGGGGCGCTCGGGGTGCCTGGGTCGCTCGGGAGCCCGGTCGGTTCGTGCGGGAGGCGCGGTGGCCTCGACCGGAACGCGGACTTGGGCGGGAACCGGGACGTAGCGGCGGACCCGGGTGGAGCGGCGGCGACGGCCGCCGGTGGCGGAGTGGCGTCCGCACGGGGGCGCGAAGAGGGCCTTGACCATGCCGAGGGCACGGATCAGGGCCGCAGCGCTAAACTGGCGCATGCTGGCAATTTCCTTGTCTCAAAGGGTGGTTGTTGCTGGCCACGGCCCCGGACGGTGAGTAACCGTCGCGGGGTCATTGCGTGGATGGAGTTGTGTGTCCGGTGCCAGATTAAGGGCAGGGGAGGAGTGGATGCGAACTTTTCTGCGAACTACTCCAGGGTAATTTCGGGTTGACGGCATCGCCGCAGCTCAGGGTCCTGTAGGGGGGTTATTAGCTGGCTCCGCCGGGTTCACTTTGGTTGGTATCTAATGCCGCAACTGATGGCTTTTGTTGTGAATGTCCGGAATTATGTGGAGGCATAAAGAAGGAGCGGCACCACACGAGGAGTGCCGCTCCGTGGCTCCCGGTGGCTAGCCGAGGCTCTTGAGCGAGTCCACGAGCGCGGCCCACTCGGTGGCTGCGAACGACAGGTGTCCCAGCTCGCGGTTCTGCGTGTCTCGCACCGCCGTGGTGACGCCCTCGGTGACCTCGACACAGTTGGTGTCGGCGATGCTGTAGCTGCTCTTGTGCCATGAGGGTGCGGTTGGACAGAACTTCACCTGGTCCACATCGCCAGTGCTGTACGTGGATTCGTGCCGTGTTCCTTCAGGGGTCACTCGATTTCTCCTAGCACTTTCTTGATCAATGACTGTGTCTGATTGGGAGGTAGAGCCAGTCCCCGCAGATCACTCATCAAAGAGATGTACTGATCAACCATTCCGGTATCGGATATCACTCCTCCGATGGGTCCTGTCTCCAGGTAGAGGAGCGTTCCGGAATTCGGAACTTTCAGCAATATAACCCCGTTGTCCAAGCCCGGATGGTCCCAGGTTTCTGCGGGGATGACCAGAATCTCCATGCGGCTCTGGGCCGAGGCCTCCAGCAGGTATTCGAGCTGACCTCGCATCGTGTCAGGGCTTCCAATGCGTCGATGCAGCACGGTTTCATCCAAGACGACCGAGTAGAAGGGTGGGTTTTCGCGCTTCAGGAAATTTTGGCGCTCGCTCCTTTCTTCAACCTTCGCGTCTATGGCTTCTTGCTGTGCTGCCTTCTTGGGGGCCCTGATCGCAGCTCGCATGTAATCACGGGTTTGCAGAAGACCTGGGACGAGCAACGGGTGGTACTGCTGGATCTGCGTGGCCCGCTGCTCCACGAGTGGCAGTTCCTTGTACCAGTCAGGAGGCTTGTACCCCTCGTACTGGTCCTCCCACACGGAGACTAGCCGTTCCTCGCTGTTGAGCGCCTGACCGATTCGTTGTGCGGTGACCTTTTTGGCGGGCGTCTTGCCCAGTTCGATATCACTGACCGTCGCCTGGGATGCCGGGATCAGTCTTGCCAGTCTGGTCTGCGAAAACCCTGCCTGCTCGCGGATCCGACGTACCTCGGCACCGAACCTCTGAGCCTTCGGATCGACCTCGTTCGCCATGTATTGCTTTCTATCAGCCTGCTATCAGCCGCCAACGAGATTCACCGAGAAATTTCGGATATCCCAGAGGTCGGTAGCTGAAGAGGCCTTCTGGTGGGACTGTGACGACGGCCGAAGAAAAGTCCCGGCGGCTGTACTGACAACCCCGGGACCTGGTCCGGAACCCGTGCTTCTCACGACAACAGGTACGAACATGAACCAGGCTATCCCTCGTCAGTCCACCCCGGAAGGCGTTCCCGGCCGCCGAACGCTGACGCTCCAACCGCCCTGGCGGATGCGGTTCGAGGACTCCGACCGCTGCGGCATCGTCCTGGGCAGCGACCCCCGCCATGTCGGGATCGCCCGGGACTGGGCCTACCGCAACGCCCGCTCTCCGCGCCGTGCGGCCTTTCCGCTGGTGCTGGCCGTGAGCCTGCTGGTCACCAACGCGCAGCAGCACAGCCGGTCCGGCGACCCCGGCGGCACCGTCCGGGTCACGCTGCACCGCAAGCCCCACACCTACACCCTGACGGTCACCGACGACGGACCCCGGTCGGACCAGCCCATCCGCTTTCCGCGTCCGCGAAAGCCCACGGAACCGCTGGAGGCCACCGGCAACGGGCTGCTGATGCTGGACGAGCTGTCGGTGTCCTGGGACTGGACGGGCAACGCGGGCGAATCCCTGACGGTGCGCGCCCTCATCGATCGCGCCGGGCACCAGTGGACCGGGGCTCCCACCACCGAGGCCTGAGGAACGGCACTGCCTCGCGCCACGCCCACCCGCCGAACACGGAAAGCGCCTCATGCCCGACTACAGCTACCTCCTCGACGGCCGCCCCGACGTTTTCACCCCCGGCGAAGTCGCCCAACTGTTCAACATCCGCCCCCGCAGCCTCCACCGAGGCGACTGGGACCGCGTCCTCCGACCTTTCCGCACCCCGGGCGGAGCACGCCGCTACCCCAAGGAACACATCGCAGCCCTCCTGGTGCAGCCGGATGAATCCGTCTCCACCCCGTAGCGCCGCCACGAGCCGGTCCGCGCGTCCGCGACGGCCCGCCGTCCCGGCCGAGAACCCGTGCGAGGCGCGGACTCGGCGGCACGGCGAAAGCTCCCCGGTTCCGCGGACACCGTCCGAGTGGAACTGGTGGAACCCCGCGCTGACCTGGTGCGGGGTATCCGAAGCAAGGAAGGAACTCCCCATGTCCTCCACGAACCTCACGACACTGCTGGAGTCGCCCGACGGCGAGTCCCGTGCGCAGATCGCCCGCCTCGGTGACGCCTTCCCCCTGGACCCCTCGACGGCCGTCTTCGAAGCCAGCGACGAGCCTCCGACCGGGGTCCGGCCCTGGGGGCTACGGCGCGCAATCACCCCGAAGCCGCGCCCCGAGGTGGCCGCAGCGGTGGACCGCTACGTCTACGACCCCGTGACCCAGCGGGGTGTCGACCGCCTCACCGGAGCACCGGCCGTGGGCAAGCGCTCCAGCGGCACCAAGGAGACCACGGGCGAACCCGACAGCGCGCGGCCGAGCACCGAGGAAACCACCACCGACTGATGGCCTCCTCCGCAGCACGGAAGGCGGTGCTCGTCCTCACCCACACCGAGGACGCCACCGCCGACCCCGTGATCCACCACCTGTCCGAACGCGACGTGCCCGTCGTGCGCATGGACCCCGGCGACTTCCCCGCCTCGATGACGGTGGAGGCCGCCTTCGACGGGAACTGGCAAGGAGCGGTGCACGACGCCTTCCGCGGCGTGGACCTGGGATCGGTACGGGGCGTCTACTACCGGCGCCCCTCCCAGTTCACGTTGGCCGAGGGCATGTCCGGCCCCGACCAGCGCTGGGCCTACCGCGAGGCCCGCATGGGTTTCGGCGGTGTCCTCCTGGCGCTGGACTGCCTCTGGATCAACCAGCCGTCACGCATGAGCGCGGCCGAGTACAAGCCCGTCCAGCTCGCGGCGGCGGCCAGGGTCGGGCTGAGGGTGCCGCGCACGATCATCACGAACGTGCCCGGCCACGCCGCCGACTGGGCCGCCGGTATCCCGGGCCCCGTCGTGTACAAGCCGGTCGGCGGCGCGCTGCACGTCGAACAGGGCCGTACACGGATCGTCTACGCCAGCGCCGTCGCCGCCGTGGAGGAACTCCGCGACCCCGCCGTGGGCCTGACCGCCCACTGCTTCCAGGAATGGGTGGACAAGGCGTTCGAGGTCCGTCTGACCGTCGTGGGCCAGACGATGTTCGCCGTGGCCATCCACGCCCGTTCCCATGCCGCGCACATCGACTGGCGCAGCGACTACGACGCCCACCGGTACGAGGTCGTCGGCATCCCCGACGACGTCCGCTCCGGCCTGGAGCGCTACATGCGCGCCTTCGGACTCGTCTGCGGCGCCGCCGACTTCGTGGTCTCACCCGACGGCGGGTGGACCCTGCTGGAGGTCAACCCCAACGGCGAGTGGGGATGGCTCGCGGACCGCTGCGGTCTGCCCATCGGGCAGAGCATCGCCGAACTACTGGAGAAGGGACAGATGTGACCGGAGTTGTGCACGAACCCTCGTCCGCACTTGTGGACCGTCTGGTCGAGGAGGGCGCGCTGGTGCCCGGCGACCGCCTCACCGAGGCGTTCCGACGCGTGGACCGGGGCGTGTTCGTCCCGGCCTTCGCCCTGCACGAGGAAACCCCGCAGGGTGCGCGTTACAGGCTCCTGTCCGGTGAGGACCCCGACCAGCGTGAGGAATGGGCCCGCCACGTCTACGCCGACGAGACGCTGACCATCGAGATCGCCGGAGAACCGGTGACCGACGCCCTGCCCGGGGGACGCGGTACCGGCCGGTGGACCAGCTCCTCCACGATGCCCAGCCTCATGGCGCGGATGCTCCACCAACTCGACCTGGACGGCGGCCCCCGCGTTCTGGAGGTCGGAGTCGGTTCGGGGTACAACGCGGCGATCCTGTGCGAGGTGCTGGGTTCGGACCGGGTCACGAGCATCGACATCTCACCCCGTCTCGTCTCCGACGCCGCCCGACGCCTCTCCGCCATGGGATACACACCTGTCGTGGCCGAGTACGACGGGCACAAGGGCTTCCCCGACCGCGCTTCGTACGACCGGATCGTCAGCACCACGGCCTTCACCCACGTTCCGCCGGAGTGGATCACGCAGGTGGCCCCGGGCGGGAGCATCCTCGTCAACATCGCGGGAGGCACCGGAGGCGCCATGCTCGGACTCCGGGTGCGCGACGACCACACGGCTCAGGGGCGCTTCCTTCCGCAGTGGGCCGGGTTCATGCCCGCGCGGAGCAGCGTTCCCCGTCGGCGCGTCAGCGTGGACGACGCGGGGGAACGGAGCACGACCACGCTGAATCCGGCGCTCGTTCGCGGGGAACCGGCCATGGCGTTCCTCGCGCAACTGGCCACAACGGACGCCGACACCGTGGTCAGGACGGCCGTCACCGGAGCGGACTTCCTCTTCATGGAGGGCGCGGACGGGGCCTGGGCCGAGATCGACATGGACGCGGACGAGGGCCGCTACCCGGTGGTCCAGGGCGGTCCGCGCCGTCTGTGGACGCGGGTGGAGGAAGCGCACCGGTGGTGGCTCGCCAACGGTCAGCCGGACTGGAGCGCCTTCGGCGTCACCGTCACGCCGGGGGACCAGCACGTGTGGTTCGGTTCGGCGGAGAGCGACCAGCGCTGGCCGCTACCGCTCCCGTAGGCAACACCCTCCCTGTTCTGGAAGGGGCCCGACTCAGGGACATCAGTGACCTCCTCCTCTCCCGAGACAACGCCTGACCTCCACCAGGCGTGGCGTCACGCGGTCGCGGCCCTGGGCCTGGCCGTGTTGCCTCGTGCCGCACTGCACCACGGAGTGGGTGGCCGGACCCTCAGCGGACCGGTCGCCCACAACTACGGAGCCCCGGCACGGCTACGCTGAGTACTGGCGCGCTCGCAGCGCCCTGCCGGTCGCGCTCTCACAGGAAACACTGGAGACCCCCACATGAGCATCCCCTCCGAGTGGCACAAATCCACTTACAGCGCCAACGGGCATAACTGCGTGGAGGCGAGGGAGCACGTCGGCGGTGCGGACGTGCGTGACTCACAGAATCCGCACCTCGGGCACTTCACGTTCTCTCCCGCTGAGTGGACGAACCTCCTCCAGGACATCAAGGGCGGCTGAACCCCCGATCGCCCACAACGGCGGAGGAAAGCACGAGCGCGACGACAAATGACCGACCCCGAAGACCTCCTGTCCCGCCTCGTCGGGGAGGTCGCCCCCTCCCCGGCCTGGCGGGACACCTTCGAGCGGGTTCCCCGCCACCGCTTCATCCCCGACCGGATCTGGATCGAGGACGGAGACGAGCTGACAACCCTCGACAGGTCCGATGACCCGGACGGGTGGTTGCGTGCCTGCTACGCCGACCGGCCGGTCATCACCCAGATCGACGATGGAGACCCGACCGGGCGCGGACACAGTTCCTCGTCGGCGTCCATGCCGAGCATCGTGGCGCTGATGCTCGACGCCACCGACCTCGCAGCCGGTCAACGGGTGTTGGAGATCGGCACCGGAACCGGGTGGAACGCCGCGCTGCTCGCTGACAGAGTCGGCGCCGGAAACGTGACGTCGGTGGAGATCGACCCGGCCGTGGCCGCGCGGGCCGAGGAGAACCTGGAGGGCCACGGTGTCCGTGTGGTCGTCGGGGACGGTGAGAAGGGGTATCCGCCCGACGCCCCCTACGACCGGGTGCTGGCGACCGCAGCGGTCCAACGGGTTCCCTACGCGTGGGCGGAGCAGACGGTGCCCGGCGGGTGGATCGTGACCCCGTGGGGAACGAGCTTCCACAACGGCACGCTGCTCCGCCTCCGGGTCGGCGCGGACGGAACCGCGTCCGGGAGGTTCGGCGGGAACGTGGGCTTCATGTGGGTGCGCGGCCAGCGGACGCCGCACGGCACGCTGGAAGAGCGCGTCCGTCCCGAGCACGAGTACATGGAGACGACCACGGACCTGCACCCGTACGAGCCGGTCGGTGACTTCGACGCGAGCTTGGCGATCGGTCTGCGGGTTCCCGGCATGAAGGACCTGCTGGTCTTCGACGACGACGTGCCGGGCAACCCGGACTACACGGTGTACCTGATGGACCCCGGTTCGGGCTCGTGGGCCTCGTGGCGGATCCGGTCCGGCTCTCATGAGTTCGGGGTTCGCCAGCACGGCCCGCGCCGCCTCTTCGACGAGCTGGCCGGGGCCCACGCCTGGTGGCGGGAGGCGGGCCGCCCGGAACACTCCCGGTTCGGCGTGACCGTGACCAGCGGGGGCCAACGCGTGTGGTTGGACGACCCCGACAACGTCCTTCCCGCGGGGCAGAGCGCCGCCGGACGAACGGAGAACGGCCAGGCCTGACCGGAGTCGTATCCGAACCCTCGTCCGCGCTTGTGGACCTTCTGGTCGAGGAGGGCGCGCTGGTGCCCGGCGACCGCCTAACCGAGGCGTTCCGACGCGTGGACCGGTGCGTCTTCGTCCCGGCCTTCGCCCTGCACGGGGAAACCCCGTGGGGCGCGCGCTACAGGCTCCTGTCCGGCGGGGACCCCGACCAGCGTGAGGAGTGGGTCCGCCACGTCTACGCCGACGAGACGCTGACCATCGGGATCGCCGGAGAACCGGTGACCGACGCCCTGCCCGGGGGCGCGGGTGGAGGAAGCGCACCGGTGGTGGCTCGCCAACGGCCAGCCGGGCTGGAGCGCCTTCGGCGTCACCGTCACGCCCGGGGACCAGCACGTGCGGTTCGGTTCGGCGGAGAGCGACCAGCGCTGGCCGCTGCCGCTCCCGTAGGCAACGGCCCCCTCCGGTTGGGGGCCGGTGTGTGCACTGCCGCCGCGCGGAACGGCTGAGGTCACAGGGAAGGGGCGGCACTCCGTGGAGGAGTGCCGCCCCTTCGGGCCCTCTCAGCCGCTGTCCCGGTTCCCGGGGATCAGGGCTGGAACTCGGTGATCGTCTGGGCGATGCCGTCCTCGACCTCGACCCCGGCCAGGACGACGGTCCCGTCCTTCAGCTCGGCCTCGAACTCCTCCATGTCGCACTCCACGGTCCCGGTCATGTCGTCGTTGGGGACCTCGGGTGCGCAGGTGTACAGGCCGCCGAGGATCTCGGTGTCCTCGGTGACGTAGAACGCCTGGTCACCGACGAGGTACTCGTACGGAGCCAGGTGCACGACCTCGCCGGAGAGGGTTCCGGTGAACCCGTCGGCGCTGGCCTCCACACCCTGGTTCCCGGCTCCTTGCTGCTCGGCGGCCGCCGCCGGGCTGAAGCCGGTCGCACCGAGGGTGAGCAGGCCTGCGGAGAGAACGGCCAGCGCGCTCGTGCGGATGTCGCGATTCATCGTGTTCCTTTCCTATGGGGAGCGGTGTGTTAATTGACTCACCAGGGATTGGGGGATGAGTGCGTTATGTGTCGACTTTCCCCTAGTCGGGCTGCTCAAACACGTGTCGAGGATATCGGTGAAATCCTGGGGCGCTGCAGTGGCGTCGTTCCAGGGAGATCAGAGATTCCGCCATGAAATTTCAAGGGTTGATCGTGCAGGGTTGGTTTGTGTTGTCCGGGTGAGGGAAGGATGGCCCTTCGCCTGTTCGGTATCGCTGTCTGTGCAGGCTGGCTCGACCCCAGGTGTTCCGTGGCCGGGAGGCCTCGCAGCCGGTACCCATGATCAATGGCGGGAGCTAAATATCCCGTTAGCCGTCGCTGGTTCCCCCGATTTGTCCACGGCGGGGCGGCCGCCTCCTATCGGCGGACGCATGAGTCGTGTAAATCGACCCGTTCGCCTTGGATGCTTGTTCGGGCTCCGCGGTTCTCCTTTCCGGGAGAATGCGCGGATTCTCCCGGGCGGGCCCGGCGGGTCCGCGCCGCCCGAACACTCCTCGGGGAACCCCCGGCCTTCCGCCCGCGGTCGACCGCCCGCGCCGCGCCCGTTCGGCGTCCCGGCGCATCCGTCCCCGGCCCGTGCGCTCCCGGCGCGCTCGTATCCTCGGACCCGGACCCGTCACCCGAGGTGGAGAGCGACGACGCGATGCTGGAGATGCTGCCCGGACTCGTCCGGATCTACGAGGAGTGGGCGGACCGTTACCCCGACGTGCAGCCGCTGACCATCCAGTTCCCGCCGGACGGCAAGTCGGACAAAGGCCTCGACGGGGTGCTCGCCTACCCCCTGGACGGCCACTGGCTGCTGGTGTCCTTCGGCCTGACCGAGCTGGGGGAGAAGACCAGCGGGGAGCCCCGCGTCTCCGGGTCGGGCTTCGAGTTCACCTGCCGCCTCCCGCGCGAGGACGGCGACGAGGCCGTGCCCGCCTGGATTCTGCGCGTCATGCACGCCCTGGCCGACCGCTTCATCGCGGGCAGCGACCTGGACGTGGGCCACTGGATCGTCACCCCGTCCCCGCTCGGCGGCGAGCCCGCCAACGGCGACATGACCTCGCTGGTCATCGTCCCCGACACCGAGGTCCGCGCCATGGACACCCCCAACGGGATCGTCCTCTTCTTCCAGCTCGTCGGCCTGCTGGCCGAGGAGGGCGAGGCGATCCAGCAGGCGGGGACCGCCGCGCCGCTCGTCGCCCTCCTGCGCGACCGCGACCCGAGGATGGTCACCGACCCCTCGCGCGAACCCGTCCGCCTCTGAGCCCGAGGCCGACGGGCCGCCACCCGCAGCGGTTGGCGGCCCGCACGTTGTCATCCGGTCAGTGCCCGGAGCCCCGTTCCCGCCCGATCGCGGCGCCGATCTCGCCCACCCGGTCGGCCAGCAGGCCCATCGCGCCGATGGCCCTGGTCATCGGGTCGTCCTCGGCGCCGCCCAGCGCTCGGCCGCGCCGGAAGGCCTCCTTGACCTCCGTCCACCGGGCCTCCTGCTCGGGGGTCATGACCCCGCGCAGCTCCGCGAGCTTGAGCAGGTTGGCCTCCGCGCCCGAGGTCAGGGTCTGCGCCTCGCCCAGGTAGTGGTCGTCGATCACGGCCTCCACCTCGGCGTCGTTCATGACCGGCACGATCCGCTCCGCCAGCCGGTTCATGTTGCGGTACGAGCCCTGGAGCCGGAACGGCGGCTCGGTGCGCGCCTCCTCCGACTGCGCGGCGGAGGCGATGTAGGCCGCGTTGTTGGTCATCACCACCTCCTGCACCCGCAGCAGCTTGCGCAGCACCGACACGATCCGGTCCACCTCGACCGCCGAGTAGGGGTGGTCGAGCTGGTCCGCGCCCACCGAGTCGTCGCCCCGCGCCATCCGCACGAACCGGTACACGTCATCCCTGCTCCGCGTGGACAGCGGGGCCAGGGTCGGGTTCGAGGTGAGCGCGTTCTCGACGTAGCTCAGCGCGAACAGCTCCTCCCTGCCCGCCAGCACGTCGCCCAGGTTGTACACGTCGGCGCGGTTGGCCAGCATGTCCGGAATCCGGAACCGCTTGCCCTGCTCCGTGTACGGGTTGCCCGCCATGCACACCGCGAAGCGCTTGCCCCGCAGGTCGTAGGTCCGGGTCCGCCCGTTCCACACCCCCTCCATGCGCCGCTGGCCGTCGCACAGCGAGATGAACTTCTGGAGCAGCTCGGGGTTGGTGTGCTGGATGTCGTCCAGGTACAGCATCGTGTTGGCGCCCATCTCCAGCGCGAAGGAGATCTTCTCGACCTCCTGGCGTGAGGTGGCGTCCGGCGCCTCGTCCGGGTCCAGCGAGGTCACCGCGTGCCCCAGCGCTGGCCCGTTGACCTTGACGAACACCAGCCCCAGACGGCTGGCCACGTACTCCATGAGCGTGGTCTTGCCGTAGCCGGGCGGGGAGATGAGCAGCAGCAGGCCGCTCTGGTCGGTGCGCTTGTCGTCCCCGGCCGCGCCCAGCTGCTTGGCCAGGTTGTCGCCGATCAGCGGCAGGTACGCCTCGTCCAGGAGCCTGTTGCGGACGAACCCGCTCATCACCTTGGGCCGGTACTCCTCCAGCCGCAGCCGCTCGCGCTCGGCCGCCACCAGCTCGTTGCGGCGCCGCTGGAAGTCCCGGTAGGCGGGCACCTCCTCCAGCCGGAACCGGCGGGTGCGCGGCAGGAACTCGTCCAGCCGCAGCTCCAGGGAGCGTTCGCGCACGCGCGGGTGCGACCCCAACAGCCCGTCCACGTCCTCCGCGACGGCCGCCGACGACTCGTACCGCTCCACGGCGGCGCCGGTCATCTCGATCGCGGCGGCCTCGGGCAGGTCGCCCGGGTCCACCTCCTCCAGGGTGGTCGCGAACGCCTCCAACCAGGCCGCCACCAGCTGGTGGCGCGCGTTCAGGTCGCCGTCGAGCGCGCGCAGGTCCTCCTCGAAGGCCCTGCGCGTGCTCTCCCGCGCACTGCCCACCGCCCGGTGGAACCGGTCCAGCAGCAGACGGGCGCCCGCGCCGGTCACGAACCCCCGCTCCCCGGGCCCCTCCGCCGCGATCTCCTCGAACAGGTACTCGCCCACCAGGTCCAGGTCGGCCTCCTGGTGGAGCCCGGTGTCGGTGAGGAACCCGTCCACGGCCGCCGCCAGCTCCGCGCGCAGCGCGTCCACCGCGGCCGACCCGCGCACCCCGAACACCTCGCGGGCCCGCGCCAGCGAACCGGCCCGGGTCCGCCACGCCGACCGCCGCTCCTCGTCGGCGCCGAAGGCCCAGAACACCTGCGCCGCGGCACGCGTTCCGCCCGGGTACCGCAGCAGCCCGGCTCCCGCGCGCAGCCGCAGCAGCACCGACAGGATCCGCGCGGCGTCGTGGTCGTGCACGCCCCGCTCGTAGCCCTCGTCGTAGCGGGCCTCGGCGAAGCCGCGCACCAGGTCCGGCAGCGACGACCCGTCCTGCGCCCCCGCCCCCGTCTCGCCCGGTCGCTCGGGCGACGCCCCGCCCCGCGCACCGACCTCCGCCTCGGCCAGCCGCTCCGGCGTCAGCCCCTGCGCGCCCTCCTCGGCCGCGGCCAGGACCGACGCGGCCAGGTACTCGGCCCGGTACACCTGCGGACTCTCCGACACCAGCACCCGGTCCCACAGGTGCCGGGTCCGACCGAACCCCTCGTCGGTGACCGGCGCGCGGAAGTCGGTGCCGGTGATCGCCACCGACATCTCCCCGCCGTGCGGGGTGAGGGTGAGGTCGATCGGCTGGGTGTTCACGGCGAAGCGGTGTCGGCCCAGCCGGATCGTCTCGCCGCCCGCGCCGCCCTCGAACAGGTCGGCGCGGTCCCGCAGGGCCCGGCCCGCCTCCTGCCGGGCGGCCAGCACCTGCCCGTCCAGCTCCTCCGCGCGCACGGTCTCGCCGAGCGCGCGCAGCTCCTCGGAGGTGCGCCGCAGCCGCGCCACCATCGCGTCCGACGCGAAGTAGGTGTTGACGTCCTCCAGCGTGTCCAGAGTCGCGACCCGGCGCTGAACGCTCTCCAGCACGCGGGCGGCCGACGACGCCAGGCGGTCGGCCCGCCGCGCCCGCTCGTCCACCAGCCCCTGCTTGCGGGTGGAGAACGCCTCGTACACGTCCTCGCGCTTGTCCGCCAGCTCCCCGAGGAAGTCGTCGAACTCGGCGAACCGCGTCTCCAGGTTCTCCAGCTGGAGCATGATCCGCCCCAGCTGCTCGTCGCACCGGTCCGGGGTGTCGGCGGCGGCCAGCGCCCCCGTGATCGCCTGCCCGAGCAGGGCGAACTCGGCGGCGAACTCCGCCCGCCCCTCCAGGGCGAGCAGTTCGCCGCGCCGCGCCTCCAGCGTGGCGCGCGCCCGGTTGATCCCGGCCATCACCTCGCTGACCCGCTCCAGGATGCGCGTGCGCACCTGGGCGTCGCCGATGTCGAGCGAGCCGACCACCTCGGTGACCACCTGGAGGCCCTCGGTCTGCTCGGCGATGCGCTCGCCGACCGCCGTCGCCGCGCTGACCGCACCGATGCCCTCGGCGTCGGCGACCAGCCGCTCCACCTCGTCGTGGTACCCGGCGAAGGCGTCGTCGCGCTCCAGGAAGGCCACCGTGCGGCGGCCGGTGGCGTCGATCTCCTCGGCGAGTCCGCCGTCCAGCTCCTCCAGGCGGTCGGTGTCCACGTAGCGCATCTCGCGCAGCGTGGCCGCCCGGCCCTGGGCGCGGCGCAGCCCGGTCAGCCGCGCCACCCAGCCCTCCGCCGTGCGCGGGGCCTCCCCGCGGGCGGTGCGGATGAGCGAGGCCGCCTCCTCCTCGGCCCCGGCCAGCGTCTCGGCGGCCTGCCGGGTCAGGGTCTGGACGGTCTCGAACTCCTCCAGCACCCGCGCGGCGGTGTCGCGCACCTGCGACAGGGGCGCCGCCAGGTCGCCCAGCTCCTCCTCTCCCAGCCAGTGGAACCGGTCCGACACCCGGCGGCAGGCGGCCATGAGCGCCTCGAACACCTCGGTGGAGGGCCGCATGTCCTCGGCCATGCGCGCCACCGACAGGCACTCGGACACGCCCCGCACCAGCTCGGCGTTGCCGATCCGCTCCAGCGGCCCGGTCCCCACCGGCTGCGCCGCCGCGTACACGTCCGACGCGTACGGCGTCTGCCACACCTGCATCGGGTGCACCCGGGTGGGTTCGCCCGAGTTGTCGCGGAACACCGTCATGGTGCCGTCGTCGAACAGCGAGTACCCGTGGCAGACGATCGGGGTGGCGACCTCCTTGCGGATGGTGTTGTAGGGCAGCAGCAGGCTGCGGCCGTCCGCGCGGGAGTGGAAGACGTAGAGCACGTCCTCGCCGTTGGGCGAGCGCACGACGCGCTCGAACTCCAGGTCGGTGACGTCGGTGTCGAAGGTCCGCGCCACCCCGGTGGCCAGGTAGTAGCCGCCGGGGAAGATCAGCCCCTGGTCGTCGGGCAGGCGCTGGCAGGACTGGCCGATGCCGTCGAGGCGCTCGACCTCCTTGGTGCGCGTGTTGAAGACCAGGTGGCGCCACTCGGTCTCGTTGTAGGGCAGCACGCGCAGCAGGATGAGCGGGCCCACCCGCGCGTGGTGCACCGACGCGTCGGCCAGGCTCTGCAACGGCTCGTCCACGGGCTCGCTGTAGACGCCCTCGCCGACCTCGGTGTTGTTCTCCACCTTGATGGTGAGGTCGCCGCCGACCGTCTCCACGAACAGCTCGTCGAGGATCGAGATGTGCGGGTGGCGGCCCGCCACGTGGTCCTCGCGGGTGGCCTCCACCCACTCGAAGTCGTGCGCGGGCGGGAACACGTGGTCGCGCTCGCCGCGCGCGTCGAGGTAGGCGATCTCGCCCGTCGGCGTCACCGACCACCGCAGCACGCGCACGTCCTCGGTGCGCGGGCCGGTCTGGAACACGGCCAGCAGCCGCTCCTCGACCCGGCGCAGCTGGAGCAGGCGCGCGTCGCGGTAGTACCGGTAGAGCTGGCCGAAGTCCTGCTGGAACCGCTCGTCGTCGAGCAGCCCGGGGACGGCGCCCCCGTCGGCGTTGGCGAAGGCGAAGCCGTCGTCGGCGCGCTCGTAGCGGTGCAGCGAGAACACGTCGGGGACGTGGGTCTCCCGCTGCATGCCGATGAACACGTTGTAGCCGAACAGGATCACGGCGCCGTCGGCGCCGTCCGCGGCCGGACGCCCCACGCTCACGATGTCCCGGGGCACGCAGTTGTGCTCGGTGCGCACGCGCTCGGTGCCGAGCAGGGTCAGCTCGGTGCCGCCGAACACCTCCAGCCGTCGCGCGTTGAGCCGTTCGGTCCGCCGGGCCAGCTCGCCGGTCTGCTCGCGCAGCCGGGCGCGGAGCACCTCGTAGGTGCCCGCGTCCAGCGAACGCGCGTCCCCGGCGTCCGGCCCCTCGGTCTCCTGGGACAGGGCCTCTGTCACGAAGCTTCCCCTACTGCTTGGCGAGGGCGGAGGCGGGCAGCTGGTCCACGCCCAGGGAGCGGGCGGTGCCGAGCAGGCCGTCGAGCTTGTCGGCCTGCGGGCCGCCCGCGCCGATCAGCTTGAGCAGCAGCGCGGAGACGGTGAGGTTCTTGACGTCCTCGGTGGACACCGAGTCCATCACCCTGCGCATGTCCGCGGCGAAGTCACCCTCGCCGTTGAGCCAGTTGCCGCCCAGCGCCTGCACGGTCTTGGAGTTGCCGACGAAGCCGTCCACGGCCTTGCCCAGGCCGATGGAGCCCACCATGCGGTCGAAGAAGGCGCCGTCGCCGCCGACGATGTTGATGTCGGCGTTCTCCAGGCCGGTGGCCAGCACGGTGGCCTGGGCCTCGGCGACCTCGCGCTGCACGTTGATCCCGGCCAGGCGGATCTCCTTCTCGGCCTCCAGACGCAGGCGGTACTCCTCGTGCTCGCGGGTGACCTGGTCCAGGGCGGACATGGCCTCGGCCTTGTCGGTGAGACCGGCGGCCTCGGCGCGCAGCTTCTGCTCCACCGCCTCGGCCTCGACGCGGGCCTTCTCGCTGGCCACGGCGGCCTCGGCGAGGCCGACCTTCTCGATGGCCTCGGCGTCCTGGTGGCGGACCTGCACCTCGGCCAGACCGGCCGCGGCGGCCTCGGCCTGGATGCCCTCGGCGAGGCGGATCTTGGCGCGGGTGTCCAGTTCTGCGGCCTGCTGGCGGGCCTCGGCCAGGGTGAGCTCCTCGGCGGCCCTGTGCTTGGCGGCGGCCTCCGCGGCCTCGGCGGCCTTGATGTCCTTGACCAGGTTCTCCTGGGCCTCGGCCTCGGCCTGGATGATGACGGCCTGGCGGGTGCGCTCGGCCTCCTCGACTGCGCGCAGGCGCTTGATGGCCTCCTCCTGCTCGGCCACGGTGCGGTCCACGGCGATCCGCTCGCGGACGACGTCGGCGACCTCGCGCTTCTCGGCCTCGACCTCCTTGTCCTTGGCGATACGGCTCAGCTCGGTCTCGCGCTCGCGCCCGATGACCTCCAGCAGGCGGTCCTTCTCGATGCGCTCGCTCTCGATGGCGATGACGCGCTCGCGGTTCTTCTCGGCCACCGCGATCTCGCGCTGCTGGTTCTGGTGCTGCACGCCCAGCGCCTCGGAGGTGCGGATGTTGGCGGTCTCGGCCTTGAGGCGCTCCTCGGCCTGCACGCGGGCGGTCTCGGCCTCCTCGCGGGCGCGGATGATCTCGATCTCGCGCTTGGCCTTGGCGGCGGCCTCCTCGCGGCGCTTCTCCAGCTCGGCGAGGGTCTCGGCCGTCTCGGTGTTCTGCCGGTCGAGTTCCTTGCGGCGGTCGTTCTCGAACTCGTTGGTGCGCTTGTGCTCGATCGCGGTGCGCTCGGTGATCTTGGAGATGCCCTGCGCGTCGAGGATGTTGTTGGCGTCGTGCTGGTGCAGCGGGGTCTGCTCCAGCTCGTCGATGGCCACGTCCTCCAGGCTGTAGCCGTTGAGGTCGGTGCCGATCAGGGAGATGATCGCCTGGCGGAACTGCTCGCGGTGCGTGAACAGCTCCTCGAAGTCGAACTGCTTGCCGACGGTCTTGAGGCCCTCGGAGAACTTGGAGTTGAACAGCTCCTGGAGCGTGTCCTGGTGGCTGGCGCGCTCGGTGCCGATGGACTTGGCGACCTTCTTGACGTCCTCCGCGGTCTCGTTGACCCGGACGTAGAAGTACACCTTGATGTCCGCGCGGATGTTGTCCTTGCAGGTCAGGCCCTCGCGGCCGCGCCGGTCCACGGTCAGCGTCTTGAGCGAGATGTCCATGATCTCGGCCTTGTGCAGGACCGGCAGGACGATCGCGCCCGTGAAGGTGACGTGGACGTCGCGGACCTTGGAGATGATCAGCGCCTTGCCCTGCTCCACCTTGCGGAAGAGGCGGGTGACCATCAGGAGCAGGGCGATGAGGACGACGACGCCGACGGCAAGGGCGACGCCGACGGTCAGGAAGGCCGCGTCCGCGGCCTCCTGGCCGTTCGCGGTGGCACTCAGCAACACGTGGGGGTCTCTTTCTGCAAGGGGATGTGCGTAAGAGGGGGGAAAGCGCGTCGGGAGCGGGGGGTACGGCGGCGGGGATCCGGCCCCCGGTCGGGGGCGCTCGACAGATGTGACGCGGCGCGGTCGCGAACGGTTCCGCGTACCACCTTCTACTTGACGGCCGGGAAGCCGCGGATGGAGCGCAGGGGGCGGAGGGGGCGCCTGGACATGGGGTGGAGCGGAGCCCCAAGGAGACGCGTCTCAGCCCTGTCCGGGGTCCAGTGCGGCGTCGAAGTAGGTGACCAGGAAGACGTCCTGCTCGGCGCTGTGGTCGAAGATCAGGGCTGTGCTGCCCACGGGCAGGACCTCGCCGCCGGTGGTGCGCACCGGGATGGAGATCGCGGCGCCGCCCGCGGTGGTGATCTCGGCCTGGCCGAAGCCCTCGTTGGCCTCGCCGATGCGGATCACGCAGGTGCGTCCGACCAGCTCGTTCTTGGAACCGCTGCCACGGCTGGGCAGGAAGCGCTGCACCGACATGACCAGGCCGCTGGTGACCGCCCACGCGGCCACGAGCGCGATCAGCAGGACCACCAGGCCCAGGGCGATGAGCAGGGGGGTGGAGGTGGTGTGGAGGAGGCTGGTCATGATGCTTCCCATCATGCTCACGAACCAGGCGACGCAGACCAGGGAGCTCAGCGCCACGGTGACCGGAACCCTTCCCAGTCCCACGCGGCTCATCAGGGAGTTCAGACCCGCGGCCTCACCCGAGTCGTCCACGCTGTCGAGCGCGTCGGAGCCGGTGGCGCCGACCGAGACGAGCAGCCAGTAGACCGCGACGACGACCAGCAGCGGGGTGAACAGCACGGTCGGGAAACCGAAGGCGGTGTCCAGGAACATCCCCACCCGTCACCCTCCTCCGCGCCGAACCGTGCCGGAACTCTACCGAACCGCCCGCTCCGCGACGCGGGCGGGCGTCCCCTTGACCGTTTGCGGCCACCGGGACGCGTCGCGGACCGGGCGGAAGGACGCGTCACGAACCCGGCGAGCGGTGCGGCGGAGGCGCGGAGAGGATTCCCGAGAAAAAGATCCGGGGAGGTGTCGATCCGGTGCGGTGCCGTTCGACGTGTGGATGAGAGCGGGGGAACGGACCCCCACACCGCACGAGAGGCGAACACCATGCGCTACATGATGTCGATCATGTCGACCGCCGAGTCAGAGGCCGCCGACTACGAGCCCAGCCCGGAGGTCTTCGAGGAGATGGCCGCCTACAACGAGCAGATGGTCAAGGCCGGCGTCCTGCTCGCCGGGGACGGCCTGGCCCCCGCCTCCGAGGCGACCCGGGTCACCTTCAGCAACGGCGCCGCGACCGTCACCGACGGGCCCTTCGCCGAGGCCAAGGAGTTCGTCGCCGGGTACTGGGTCATCCAGGTGTCCTCGCACGAGGAGGCCGTGGAGTGGGCCAAGCGCTGCCCGCACCCGCCGGAGGGCGACGACACCGAGATGAGCCTGGTGCTGCGGCGGATCTTCGACACCGACGACTTCGGCGACGAGATGCCCGAGCACCTCAAGGAGCGCGAGCGCGAGCTGCGCGCCGAGGGGTACTCGCACGGCGGCTGACCCGCCCGTGCCGGTGCGGCCCGCGGTGCTCCGGCGCACCCGCGGGCCGCAGCCCGTTCCGGGCGTCGCGTACGGCCCGCACGGCGGCCGACGACGGCCGCCGCGCGGGCTTGCGGCGGGGTGCCCGTGGTGCTGAGATTGCCCCGTGAGCCACACCGACGCCACACGCGCGGTCGAGGCGGTCTGGCGTATCGAGTCGGCCCGCCTCGTCGCAGCGCTCACCCGCATGGTCGGCGACGTCGGCCTCGCCGAGGAGTTCGCCCAGGACGCGCTGGTCAGCGCACTGGAGAAGTGGCCCGGCGACGGGGTTCCCGACAACCCCGGCGCCTGGCTGACCACCGTCGCCAAGCGGCGCGTGCTCGACCGCTGGCGCCGCGACGAGCGCTTCCAGCGGCACATGGCCGACCTCGGCCGCGAGATCGCCGAGCACGACGGGCAGGCCGAGTTCGACGCCGTCCTGGAGGAGGACTTCGGCGACGACATCCTGCGGCTGATGTTCGTGTGCTGCCACCCGGTGCTGTCCACCGAGGCACGCGTCGCGCTCACCCTGCGCCTGCTCGGCGGGCTCACCACCGAGGAGATCGCCCGGGCCTTCCTGGTGCCCGAGTCCACCGTCGCCCAGCGCATTGTGCGCGCCAAGCGCACCCTGGCCAAGAGGAGGGTGCCCTTCGAGGTGCCCGTCGGCGAGGACCGCCAGGCCCGGGTGGCCTCCGTGCTGGAGGTCGTCTACCTGGTGTTCAACGAGGGCTACACCGCCACCTCGGGCACGGAGTGGACGCGCCCCACGCTGTGCGAGGAGGCCATGCGCCTGGGCCGCGTGCTCGCCCAGCTGTTGCCCGGGGAGCGCGAGGTGCACGGGCTGGTGGCGCTGATGGAGCTGCACGCCTCGCGGCTGCGCGCCCGCGTCGGACCCGGCGGGGAACCCGTCCCCCTGGCCGAGCAGAACCGCGCGCTCTGGGACCGCCTGCTCATCACACGCGGGATGGAGGCCCTGCTCAGGGCGCTGCCGCCGGACCGGAGCCGACCCGGCGGGCCCTACGTGCTCCAGGCGGCCATCGCGGCCGAGCACGCCAGGGCGGTCACCGCCGCCGACACCGACTGGACGGTCATCGCCGGACTGTACCTGGCCCTGGTCCGGGTCACCGGATCGCCGGTCGTGGAGCTGAACCGGGCGGTGGCGGTGTCGATGGCCTCGGGCCCGGAGCCCGCGCTGGAGATCGTGGACGCGCTGCGGGACCAGCCGGGGATGGGCGACTACCACCTGCTGCCCGCCGTGCGCGCGGACCTGCTCGTGCGGCTGGACCGCCGGGCCGAGGCCCGCGCCGAGTTCGAGCGCGCGGCCTCCCTCACCCGCAACGAGCGCGAGCGCTCGCTGCTCCTGGAGCGCGCCCGCGTCTGCGAGGACTGACCGCCCCGGACCGGGGGCTCAGAGGGTTCCCGCCGGAACGACCCACATCGTCGGTTGGCCGGTGATATCGGCGATCAGGTCGTAGTCCTTGTCGTAGTGGACCACCGTCGCGCCGTGCAGCTCGGCGGTCGCGGCTATGACGAGGTCCGGCAGCGCACGGCGGTGCTGGCCCTTGCGAGCCAGCTCGTGCTGGACCTCGATGGCTCGGCGCATCGCTCGGTTGTCGGTCTCCAGCCAGGGAAGCCGCTCGCAGCTCTCCCGCAGGCGTTCGTAGTCCCTCGTGTTGCGGGCCGAGTACAGCAGTTCCAGAGCGATCATCTCGCACATGGCGATCGCACCGTTGACGGCCACGAGGGAGCGGAGTGCCTCGCGTGCCTCCTGACAGCGCTTGACCATCTCGTAGGCGGACTTGTCCACGAGGTAGAGGTTCAACGCCAGGCCTCTCCCATGGTCTGCTCGTCCAGGTCCAGCTCCATCTCCCCGATGAGGTCCAGGAACTGGTGGGAGCGCCTGCGTGCGGCCACCTCGCGAAGGGCCCGGTTCACGGTCTCGACCTTCGTCGTGGTTCCGAGCTCCTCCGCTGCGACGGCCAACGCCTCCTCATCGATGTCAATGACGGTTCTGGACATCGGCTTCACCCTCTCAAGATATCTTTTACTGGCGTTCGATGATATCGAAACTCTCTTTCCTTTGGTATTGCCTCGAAGATTTCCCAGCACAGAAGAGGATCGGAACTCCCGCTCGCCGGGCCCGCACGCGGTTCTGCCCTGAGCAGGCGGCTCTGGCGGGTCGGGCCGCCGACCGGCAGACTCCCGGACATGAGACTTCTGGTTCTTGGCGGTACCGAGTTCGTGGGGCGGGCGGTCGTGGAGGACGCGCTCGCCAGGGGCTGGGACGTCACCGTCTTCCACCGCGGCAGGCACCCCGCGCCCACCGGTGCCGCCGCCCTGCACGGCGACCGCACCGAGGCGGGCGGGCTCGGCGCGCTGGCCGAAGGGCGCTGGGACGCCGTCGTCGACACCTGGTCGGGGGCCCCGTCCGCCGTGGCCGCCGCCGCGAAGCTGCTCGCCGACCGGGCCGGGCACTACTCCTACGTCTCCAGCCGCTCCGTCTACGCGTCCCCCGCCGCACCCGGACTGGACGAGGACGGGCCGGTCGTGGACGCCTCGCCCGAGGCCGGGAGCACCGACTACGCGCGGGACAAGCGGGGCGGCGAGCTGGCGGCGGAGGCGGCCTTCGCGGAGCGGGCCCTGTCGGTGCGGGCGGGCCTGATCCTCGGACCGTACGAGAACATCGGCCGCCTGCCCTGGTGGCTGGAGCGGATCGCCCGGGGCGGCCCGGTCCTGGCACCCGGACCCCGCGACCTGCCGTTGCAGTACGTGGACGCGCGCGACCTGGCCGCATGGACCCTCGACGCCGCCGAGGCGGGGCTGGGCGGCCCCCACAACCTGGTGAGCCCGCCGGGGCACACCACCACCGGGCGACTCCTGGAGGCGTGCGCGGCGGTCACGGGATCGGACGCCGAACTGCGCTGGACCGACCCCCGGGTCATCCTCGACGCGGGCGTCCAGCCGTGGACCGAGCTGCCCGTGTGGGTGCCGCCCGGCGAGCTGTACGACGCCCTGCACCGGGGGGACGTGTCCAGGGCGCTCGCGACGGGGCTGCGCTGCCGCCCGGTGACCGAGACCGTCGCCGACACCTGGACCTGGCTGAGGGGCTTGGAGGGCGGCGCGCCCCAGCGCCCGGACCGCCCCCGCGTCGGCCTGCACCCGGAGGTGGAGGCCCGCCTCCTCGCCGGAACCTGATCCGGCCGCGGACACGGCGAAGGGCCGCCTCCCCTGGAGACGGCCCTTCGTTTCCGTGTTCCGGTCGGCCTCGGATTTTGATGTAGCACAGCGAGACACGCCGAGCTACACTAGGGGTATGAAGACCATCACCCAGCGCGAGTTCCGTAACAACGCGGCCTCCGTCATGGACCAGGTGGAGGCGGGCGAGAGCTTCCACGTGACCCGCAACGGGGTCGAGGTGGCGCGGGTCAGTCCTGTCGTACGCCATCGGCGCCTCAGCGCGGAGGAGCTCGTGGAGCGTCACCGCAGACTCCCCCGAGTGGACTACACGCAGATGCGCGAGGAAGCCGACGAGTTCTTCGGTGGAGAGGACCGGATCGGGGACGACGAACGTGGCTGATCGGCCTGACCGAGGCGTCCTCGACACGTGCGTCTTCATCGATCTCGGCGAGATCAATCCGGTCGGACTTCCCAGGTTTCCCGACATCACCTCCATCACGATGGCTGAGCTCAACCAAGGCGTGGCTATGGCGAAGGATCCGGTGGCCCGGGCCCAACGTACGGAGAAGCTTCAGGCCGCGGTGGTGGATTTCTCTCCCCTGCCGTTCGATGGCGAGGCCGCGGCCCGCTACGGAACGCTGGTCGCCCTCACTCTCGCGGCGAACCGCGATCCGAAGCCGCGCCGTCTGGACCTGATGATCGCCGCCGTGGCTTCGCTGCACGGGCTGCCCCTGTACACCCGCAACGCCGACGACTTCGTCGGCCTCGACAGCGTCGTACGGGTCATTCCGGTCTGAGAGCCGACCGGCCGGCCGCGGACACGGCGAAGGGCCGCCTCCCCTGGAGACGGCCCTTCGCGCTGCTTCTCCGTGTACGACCCGGCGCCCGGCTCAGGCCACCGGCGCCTCCTCCGCGCCGTGCGAGGTCACCCGGAGCCTGTCCGCGCCCTCGTCCACGTCCACCACCACGGTGGCGCCCTCGGCCAGGTCGCCCGACAGCAGCTCGCGCGCCAGCGGGTCGCCGATCGAGGACTGCACCAGTCGGCGCAGCGGACGCGCGCCGTAGTTGGGGTCGTAGCCGGTCAGCGCCAGCCACTCGCGGGCGCCCGCCGACACCTCAAGCCCCAGCCGCCGGTCCGCAAGCCGCCTGGCCAGCTTGTCCACCTGCAGGTCCACGATCCGCGTCAGGTCCTCGGTGGACAGCGCGTCGAACATGATCACGTCGTCCAGCCGGTTGAGGAACTCCGGCTTGAACGTCGCGCGCACCACGTCGAGCACGCGGTCGCGGCGCACCGACTCCTCCAGCGACTGGTCCACCAGGAACTGCGACCCCAGGTTGGAGGTGAGGATCAGGATGGTGTTGCGGAAGTCCACCTGACGGCCCTGGCCGTCGGTCAGGCGGCCGTCGTCCAGCACCTGGAGCAGGGTGTCGAACACCTCCAGGTGCGCCTTCTCCACCTCGTCCAGCAGCACCACCGTGTACGGGCGGCGGCGCACGGCCTCGGTCAGCTGGCCGCCCTCCTCGTACCCCACGTAACCGGGGGGAGCGCCCACCAGCCGCGACACCGAGTGCTTCTCGGAGTACTCGCTCATGTCGATCCGCACGATCGCGCGCTCGTCGTCGAAGAGGAACTCCGCCAGCGCCTTGGCCAGCTCGGTCTTGCCCACGCCCGTGGGGCCCAGGAACAGGAACGACCCCGTCGGCCGGTCCGGGTCGGAGATGCCCGCCCGCGCCCGCCGCACCGCGTCCGACACCGCGGCCACGGCGTCCTTCTGCCCGATGAGGCGCCTGCCCAGCTCGTCCTCCATGCGCAGCAGCTTGGAGGTCTCGCCCTCCATCAGGCGCCCCACGGGGATGCCGGTCCACGCCGACACCACGTCGGCGACCTCGTCGGCGCCCACCTCCTCCTTGACCATGGTGGCGTCGCCCCGGCTGGCCGCCCTCTCCTCGTCCCGGCTGGCCTCCTCGACCTGCTTCTCCAACTGCGGGATGTCCCCGTACATCAGCCGGGAGGCCTCGCCGAAGTCGCCCTCGCGCTGGGCCAGCTCGGCCCGCGTGCGCAGGTCGTCGAGCTGCCCCTTGAGTTCACCGACCCGGTTGAGACCGGCCTTCTCCTGCTCCCAGCGGGCCACGAGCCCGTTGAGCTGCTCCTGCCGGTCGGCCAGGTCCGCGCGCAGCCGCTCCAGCCGCTGACGGCTGGCCGGGTCCGACTCCTTGTCGAGCGCCATCTCCTCCATCTTCAGGCGGTCGACGGTGCGCTGGAGCTCGTCGATCTCCACCGGGCTGGAGTCGATCTCCATGCGCAGCCTGGACGCCGCCTCGTCGATGAGGTCGATCGCCTTGTCCGGCAGGAACCGCGCGGTGATGTAGCGGTCGGACAGGGTCGCGGCGGCCACCAGGGCCGAGTCGGCGATCTGCACCTTGTGGTGCGCCTCGTAGCGGCCCTTGAGCCCGCGCAGGATCGCGATCGTGTCCGCGGCCGAGGGCTCGCCCACCATGACCTGCTGGAAGCGCCGCTCCAGGGCGGGGTCCTTCTCGATCTTCTCCCGGTACTCGTCCAGGGTGGTCGCGCCCACCATGCGCAGCTCGCCGCGCGCCAGCATGGGCTTGAGCATGTTGCCCGCGTCCATGGCGCCCTCGGCGGCGCCGGCGCCCACCATGGTGTGCAGCTCGTCGATGAACGTGATGACCTGGCCCTCGGACTCCTTGATCTCCGAGAGCACCGCCTTGAGCCGCTCCTCGAACTCGCCCCGGTACTTGGCGCCCGCCACCATCGCGGACAGGTCCAGGCTCACCAGCCGCTTGCCCACCAGGGACTGCGGCACGTCACCGGCCACGATCCGCTGGGCCAGGCCCTCCACGACCGCGGTCTTGCCCACGCCCGGCTCGCCGATGAGCACGGGGTTGTTCTTTGTGCGGCGGCTGAGCACCTGGATGACCCGCCGGATCTCGCCGTCGCGGCCGATCACCGGGTCCACCTTGCCCTCGCGTGCCCGCTCGGTCAGGTCCACCCCGTACTTCTCCAGGGCCTGGTAGGTGTCCTCCGGGTTCTCCGAGGTCACCTTGCCCGAGCCGCGCACCCGCTCGAACCCCTCCAGGAGCGCGTCGGGGGTGGCACCGGCCTCGGTGAGCAGCTTCGACGCCTCGCCGCCGTCCGCGGCCAGCCCCACCAGCAGGTGTTCGGTGGAGACGTACTCGTCCTCCATCTGCTGCGCGCGCTGGGCCGCGGTGTTGATGGAGACGATCAGCTGGCGCGAGGAGCTGGGCGAGCTGACCGTGGAACCGGCCGCCTTGGGCAGCGCGCCGACGGCCGCCTCGACCCTGTCCCGGAGCGCGTCCGGGTTGGCCCCGACCTCCTTGAGCAGCGGGCGGGTGATGCCCTCCGCCTGGTCCAGCAGGGCCGCCAGCAGGTGCACGGGTTCCGTCTGCGGACTGCCGTCCGTGGTGGCCCGGCGGATCGCCACCGACAGGGCCTCCTGGCTCTTCTTGGTGAGCTTGTAGTTCATGCGCGGTGACTCCTTTCACGTTTCGTGTCACGGGGGGGTGATGTCCGACGGCCGACCGCGCCCCCGTGTCGCCGTGGCGGAGTTCCGTCAGTCCTGCTCGTCGTCGGTGCGGCCCGGGGCGCCGCGGCCCCTGCCCCGCTCCTCGTCGTCGTTCCTGGGCTCGGCGGTGTTGAAGATCGTCACGCGGGTGCGGCGCACCAGTTCGCCGCGCACCCCCGTGCCGCCGTCGGCCGGGCGGCCCCGGCGGGCCACCGCCCGGCGGGCCGCCTCCAGCTCGTTGGCCAGGTGGAACACCTGCTCCCGCAGCTGCTCGACCTCGTGTTCCAGTTCCAGGATCCGCTTGATCCCGGCGAGGTTGATGCCCTCCTCCTGGGACAGCCGCTGCACCTGGCGCAGCGTCTGCACGTCGCGCATGGAGTAGCGGCGCCCCCGGCCGGACGCGCGGCCCGGCGAGACGATCCCCAGTCGGTCGTACTGGCGCAGGGTCTGCGGGTGCATCCCCGCGAGCTCCGCGGCGACCGAGATCACGTAGACCGGAGCGTCAGCGCCGAAGGAGTCGTTCACGTCGTTCACGCACCCTTCGCCCGCGTTTCGAGTCCGTCGCGCGGGTCGTAGTCGGAGGTCGCGGCGCGGAACTTCTCCAGAGCCTCGCGTGCGTCCCCGTTGAGAGTCCTCGGTACCGCCACCTCGATCGTGACGAGCATGTCGCCGGTGGTGCCGTCCTTGCGGTTCGCGCCCTTGCCGCGCACCCGCAGCTTGTGCCCGTTCTGCGTGCCCGGCGGGACCTTCACGGTCACCGGGAAGCCGTTGAGGGTGGGGATTCGCACGTCCGCGCCCAGCGCCGCCTCGGGGAAGGTCACCGGGACGGTGATCGTCACGTTGTCGCCGCTCCTGCCGAACACCGGGTGCTCCTTCACGTGGACGACGACGTAGAGGTCACCCGTCGGGCCGCCGTTCTCGCCCGGCGCGCCCTTGCCCTTGATCCTGATCCGCTGCCCGTCGGTCACGCCGCCGGGGATGCGGGTCTGGACGGTGCGGGTGCTCTTGCCGCGCCCGCTGCCGCTGCACGTGGGGCAGGGGTCGTCCACGACCAGGCCGCGGCCCTTGCACTCGCTGCACGGCTCGGACAGCGAGAAGCCGCCCAGGTTGGTGTTCTCGTGCCCGGTGCCGGAGCACTTGGGGCACATCCGCGGGGCGGTGCCCGACTTGGCGCCGGTGCCCTTACAGGTGGGACAGGCCGCCTCGCTGGCCAGCTGGAAGGAGCGCGTGGCCCCTTCGGCCGCCTCGCGGAAGGTCAGTGTCGTCTCGGTCTCGACGTCGGCGCCGCGTCTGCTGCGGGTGGTTCCCCCGCGCCCGCGGCCGCCGAACAGCCCGCCGAAGAGGTCGCTCAGCCGCTCGCCGCCGCCCGCGGTACCCGTCCCGCCGGTGCCCTGGCCGAACAGGTCGCCCATGTCGAACCCGCCGGGACCGGTTCCGCCGCCGGGGCGGTAGGAGCCGCCGAACAGCGACCGCGCGTTGTCGTACTCCTTGCGGCGCTTCTCGTCCGACAGGACGTTGTAGGCCTCGGAGATCTCCTTGAAGCGGTCGGCCGCGCCGGGGTCGTCGGCGTTCGCGTCCGGGTGGTTCTCCCTGGCCAGCTTGCGGTAGGACTGCTTGATCTCGTCCTTCGAGGCGGTCTTTGAGACTCCCAGGACCTTGTAGTAGTCCTTCTCCAGGTAGTCCTTGGTGCTCATCGACTGGTGCCTTCCCCCGCTGGTGCCGGTTGCGTCCGATGCTTCCATGTGACCCCGCACCGCGTCGGGCCGGGGTCCGGCTCCGGCCGCGGCCGCCGCTCACGCGGGGCCGCGGCCGGAGGATCAACGGGCGGACCCGTTACCTGTCGTCTTCCCCGCCGTCGGCGCCGTCCGCGGCCGGGGACTCCCCGCCGGGGCCGTCGCCCTCGGCGGCGGAGCCGGACGCGGCCTCCTCGCCGCCGTCGGCGGGATCGCCGACGACCACGCGGGCCGGGCGCAGGACCCGCTCACCGATGCGGTACCCGGGCTGGAACACCTCGATCACGGTCTGGACCGAGATGCCCGGCACGGGGACCAGGGTGAGCGCCTCGTGGATGTTGGGGTCGAACTCGTCGTCCTTCTCCGCGTACCGCTCCAGGCCCAGCTTGGTGACCACGGCCTCCAGGGCCTCGCCCACCGCCTTGAACCCGCCGTTGAGCTCGTCGTGCTCACGGGCCCGGCCGACGTCGTCCAGGATCGGCAGCAGTTCGCCGAGGACCTGGGCGGTGGCCATCTCACGGACGGCCACGCGGTCGCGGTCCACGCGCTTGCGGTAGTTGGCGTACTCCGCCTGCACCCGCTTGACGTCGTTGGTGAGCTCGACGACCCGCTCGTCCGCGTTGATCGCCTCCGACACCACCGACTCGGGGGTGTCGGGGACCTCGACGTCCTCCAGGTCGGCCTCGACGACCTCCTCCTCGGCGACCTCGGGGATCTCCTCGGTCGCGTCGCCCTCGGCCTCGGGGTTGCGGACCTGCCCGGTCTCCGGGTCGATCCGGCGGTTGTCCCGGATCACCGGCCCCTGGCGCTCCTCACCGTCGCCGGTGCCGTTGGTGTTCTCCGACGGTGCCATCTGAGACACGCCTCCTTCCTCGACTCGAACCGGGATCAGGACTGCTGGTTGCCCTGGGTGCCCTTGTTGTCCTCGTCGACGATCTCGGCGTCCACGACGTCGGCGTCGTCGGCGGAGCCCTGGGCACCCTGGGCGGCATCGCCCTCGGCGCCCTGCTGGCCCTGGCTGTAGATGGCGGAGCCGATCTTCTGGCTGGCCAGCGCGACCTTCTCGCTCGCGGTGCGGATGGCCTCCACGTCGGAGCCCTCCAGCGCGGTCTTCAGCTCGGCGACGGCGGCCTCGGTCTCGGAGCGCACGTCCGCCGGGACCTTGTCCTCGTTGTCCTTGATGACCTTCTCGGTCTGGTAGACGAGGGACTCGGCGTTGTTGCGGACCTCGGCCTCCTCGCGGCGCTTGCGGTCCTCCTCCGCGTACTGCTCGGCCTCGCGGACCATCTTGTCGATGTCGTCCTTGGACATCGCGGAGCCGCCGGAGATGGTGACGGACTGCTCCTTGCCGGTGCCCAGGTCCTTCGCGGTGACGCTGACGATGCCGTTGGCGTCGATGTCGAAGGCGACCTCGATCTGCGGGACGCCGCGCGGCGCCGGGGGCAGACCGGTCAGGTCGAAGACGCCCAGCTTCTTGTTGTACTGGGCGATGTCGCGCTCACCCTGGTACACCTGGATCTGCACGGACGGCTGGTTGTCGTCGGCCGTCGTGAAGATCTCGGAGCGCTTGGTCGGGATGGTCGTGTTGCGCTCGATGAGCTTGGTGAACACGCCGCCCTTGGTCTCGATGCCCAGCGACAGCGGGGTGACGTCCAGCAGCAGGACGTCCTTGACCTCGCCCTTGAGCACACCGGCCTGGAGCGAGGCGCCGATGGCCACGACCTCGTCCGGGTTGACGCCCTTGTTGGGGTCCTTGCCGGTCATCTCCTTGACCAGGTCCACGATGGCGGGCATACGGGTGGAGCCGCCGACCATGACCACGTGGTGGATCTGGTCCAGGCTGATCCCGGCGTCCTTGAGGACCTGCTGGAACGGGGTCTTGGTCCGCTCGACCAGGTCGGCGGTCAGGCGCTGGAACTCGGCGCGGGAGAGCTTCTCGTCCAGGTGCAGCGGGCCCTCGGCCGAGGCCGTGATGTAGGGCAGGTTGATCGCCGACTCGCTGGAGCTGGACAGCTCGATCTTGGTCTTCTCCGCGGCCTCGCGCAGGCGCTGGAGGGCCATCTTGTCCTTGGACAGGTCCACGCCGTTGGAGTTCTTGAAGCGCTCGACCAGCCAGTCGACGATGGCCTGGTCCCAGTCGTCGCCGCCCAGGTGGTTGTCGCCGTTGGTCGCCTTGACCTCCACGACGCCGTCGCCGACCTCCAGGAGGGAGACGTCGAAGGTGCCGCCACCGAGGTCGTAGACCAGGATGGTGGCCTCGTCCTCCTTCTCCAGGTGGTAGGCCAGCGCGGCCGAGGTCGGCTCGTTGATGATGCGCAGGACGTTGAGGCCCGCGATGGTGCCGGCCTCCTTGGTGGCCTGGCGCTGGGAGTCGCTGAAGTAGGCCGGGACGGTGATGACCGCGTCGGTCACGTCCTCGCCCAGGTAGGCCTCGGCGTCGCGCTTGAGCTTCTGGAGCACGAAGGCGCTGATCTGCTGGGGGTTGAAGGTCTTGTCGTCGATCTTCACCGTCCAGTCGGTGCCGATGTGGCGCTTGACCGAGCGGATGGTGCGGTCGACGTTGGTGACCGCCTGGCGTTTGGCGACCTCGCCGACGAGCACCTCACCGTTCTTGGCGAAGGCGACGACGGACGGGGTGGTACGGGCGCCCTCGGCGTTGGCGATGACCGTGGGCTCGCCGCCCTCCAGGACCGCGACACACGAGTTCGTCGTACCGAGGTCGATTCCGACCGCACGTGCCATGGTTGCTTCCTCCGTCAAAGTTGAGTCGTTCAGACGTAATTTTGCTTCGTCGGTTGAGGGCTGTCAAGTCAGTTGAGTTGACCCGACTCAAGTTGGTTCCTACGTCCTGACAACGGGCGGCCGGACCGGGATGTTCCCGACCTGGGCACTCCGATCGGGGATATGGGCGAACCCCGGGACAAGTCGGGGAGAACCTTGACCCGCAAGATCAGGGAGGGTCGGGGTTCCCCTGGGGTGGCTTCGGGGGCGCGGCCACGGGCGGCCCCGGAAGGAGCGGTCACCGGAGGGGCGCCTTCAGGTCAAGCGGAGGGAAAGGCCCGTGTCGCGGCGCCGGGCACCGGCGTCCGGCGGCCGACGATGGCCCTGCCGCCGACGCGCTGGTGCCGACGCGCCGGTGCCGCCGGGCGGCGACCGCCGTACCCCTGAAACGGAGACGCCCGTGACGCCCAAGGCCCTGCTCGCCTCCGCGCTCGCCGCCGCGGTGCTGCTGCCCGCGCTGGGCGCCGCCCCCGCGTCCGCCCAGGACGACCCGCGGCTGACCGGGGACACCACCGCACCCGCCGGAGAGGTCCGGACCCCCGCCGCGGAGGCTCCGCCGTCCAGCGGTGACGTCGCGGTGCCGCCGGGGGAGGCCGCCGTGCCCGCCGGGGGCGCTGACGCGACCGCCGGGGAGGGGGCCGGGGCCGAGGGCTCTGGGCCCGCCGGGGATGGAACCGGATCCGGGGAGGGCGCCGCCGGGACCAACGGGGACGGCCCCGCGTCCGGGGGAGACGCCGGGGACGCCTTCTCGTCCACGTACCGGCACAACACCTTCGAGCGCCCGGCCGCGGGCACCGCCTACACCCTCGACGAGTGGGAGGAGGACGGCTGGTACGCCTCCAGCGCCAGGGGCCTGGAGGAGCGCGCCGTCATCGACGACTCCGTGCCCGCCCACGGGGGCGGGCAGTCGCTGCGCGTGCTCTACCCCGAGGGGAAGATCGGCGCGCAGGAGTCCGGCGGGCTGGCGCCGTTCCAGCTCTCCCCGGCGCGCGAGTACTACCTGTCCTTCTGGGCGCGCCTGGGCGAGGACTTCAGCTGGGGGACCACCTCGTTCGGCGGGAAGCTGGGCTTCGGGCTGGCCGGGGGCGCGGGCTGCTCGGGCGGGGACGTGTGCACCGGTGAGAACGGCTACACCTCGCGCGTGGTCTGGCGCCGCGACGGCAAGGCGGAGCTGTACTACTACCACATGGACAAGGCGGGCGAGTTCGGCGACTCCGAGCCCCTCGTCGCGGACGGGTCCGTCGTCCACCTCCCCCGGGGCGAGTGGGTGCACATCGCCCAGCGGGTCCGCGTCAACACGGTCACCGACGGCCGGGCCGAGCCCGACGGGGAGATCGAGGTCTTCTACAACGGCGAGCCCGCCGCGCTGGTCACCGGCCTGCGCCTGGTGACCGACGACGACCTGGTGGACAAGGCCTACCTCTCGTCCTTCTTCGGCGGTTCCACCGAGGGCTTCGCCCCGGCCCACGACAGCTACGTCTGGTACGACGACCTGAAGGTCTCCACCTCGCGCGCCGACATCTGCGAGCTCGGCGGCTGCGCCTGACCCCCGACCGCCTCACCCGAACCGCTCCGCCGGGGTCCGTCCGGGACGGACCCCGCGCGTCGCGCCGCACGGACCCCGCTCGGGGAGTCGTCCACAGGCGAGGGGCGGGCGTTGCCGGGGGCCGTGTCCCTTCGCGAGACTGGAAGACGGGGGGTCCCAGGGCGTCCCGGGCTTCGCCGTGCCCGCGCGCCGCACCGCTCGCGAGGGCGGACCCGCACTCGACTCCCGGCACGGCCCCCGTGCCCGGCCCTCCGGCACGGCACCCGTGCCCGGATCCTCGGGCGCGGACCTCGGAGGCGGTGCCGGGGAGGGCGCCCGGGAACGGTCCCGGCGACGGTTCCGAGCACGACCCCGCCGGAGGACCCCCGGAGGTTGTCCACAGCCGCGGATCCGTGGTTGTTCCACTCCCGGCGATGCAGCAACCTGGTAATAGGGGAGAGACGGTGAAGTCACCGATACCCCCGTCGAGTCGTCCCGCGTCCGCCGTCCGCTACATATAGGACGTGCGGTGCGCCCGGGACCTGTTCGGGCACACCCGCGCGGTCCTGTCACACCGGTACCGGCGCCAGCGCCGGACGGCACCGGCGCGGGCGCGCCGACCGGGTTCCGCGACCCGGCGGCCCGCGGCGACGGCGGCGGGGCGTCCGTCCCACGAGCGGTCGGGCATCCGGTGGCGACCGCGGCATTACTCGCTAGTAACATATAGTTCGACCCCCGGTGTGTGGCGCACCGGACGACGAAGCAGGATGGGAGGCCACGGACGATGCTGTACCTGACACTGGGCATCATCACCTCGGTCTTCGCCGTGGTCGCGTTCACCATGTTCGCTCTGGGTATCCGCCAGATCGTGCGAACCGTGGGTGTGGGCCGCTCGGTGGAGCCGGAGCGCAAGGGGCCGTTCGGACAGCGGTTCACCATGGCGCTCATCGAGATCCTCGGGCACGGGCGGATGCTCAAGCGGCCCTGGATCGGTGTCGCCCACTGGTTCGTCATGGTCTCGTTCCCGCTGCTGGTCTTCACCGTGGTGGAGGCCCAGGGCGAGGTCTTCGACCCGCACTTCAAGCTGCCGATCATCTACGACTGGGCCCTCTACGGCCTGGCCATCGAGTTCATCGCCGCCGCCAGCCTCGTGGGCATCGTCGGACTGACCGTCTACCGCCTGCTCAACGGGCCCAGGCGCCTGGGCCGCCAGTCCCGGTTCACCAACTCCCGGCACTGGACCGCGTACTACGTCGAGGCCTACCTGTGGGGCCTGCTGATCTCGATCTTCGTGATCCGCGGTCTCAAGTCGGCCATGGGCGACTTCCCGTTCCCGGCCTGGGCGACGCCCATCTCCACCGGCCTCGGCGCGATCCTGCCCGGCGACCCCGCGATCGCCGAGCCCGCCATCGCGCTGGTCGCCGCGTTCAAGCTGATCATCAGCTACCTGTTCTTCGTGGTCATCGCCCGCGTGCTCACCATGGGCATCGGCTGGCACCGCTTCCTCGCGCCGGTCAACATCTACTTCAAGCGCAACGCCGACGGGTCCCCGTCCCTGGGCGCGGCCAAGCAGATGATGGACAAGTCCGGCACCAAGCCCCTCGACTTCGAGGAGGCCGACCCCGACGAGGACCCGTTCGGCGCGGGCAAGTTGGAGGACTTCACCTGGAAGGGCCTCCTGGACTTCACCACCTGCACCGAGTGCGGGCGCTGCCAGTCCCAGTGCCCCGCCTGGAACACCGGCAAGCCGCTCTCGCCCAAGAAGGTCATCCTCGACCTCCAGCAGCACACCTACGAGAAGGCCCCGTACCTGCTCCAGGGCATCACCGAGGAGACCCTCGCCGAGAAGCCCGACGAGAGCCACGCGGGCGTGGACGTCCTCGCCCTCCTCAACCGGCCGCTGGTCGGCACCGAGGAGGAGAACGGCGTCATCCACCCCGACGAGCTGTGGGCCTGCACCAACTGCGGCGCCTGCGTCGAGCAGTGCCCGGTGGACATCGAGCACATCGACCACATCCTCGACATGCGCCGCTACCAGGTGATGGTCGAGTCCAACTTCCCGTCCGAGGCCAACACGCTCCTCAAGAACCTGGAGAACAAGGCCAACCCGTGGGGCATGGCCGAGGACCGGCGCATGGACTGGATCGAGGAGCTGGCCTCCCGGGAGGAGAACCCGGTCGAGGTCAAGGTCGTCGAGGACAAGCTCCCCGAGGGCACCGAGTACCTGTTCTGGGTCGGCTGCGCCGGTGCCCTGGAGGACCGCGCCAAGAAGACCACCAAGGCCATCGCCGAACTGCTCGACATGGCGGGCGTCGAGTTCGCCGTGCTGGGCGGCATGGAGGCCTGCACCGGTGACCCCGCGCGCCGCCTGGGCATGGAGTACGTCTTCCAGATGCTCGCCCAGCAGAACGTGGAGACGCTGAACGAGGCCGGTGTCACCAAGATCGTGGCCAGCTGCCCGCACTGCTTCAACACGCTCGCCAACGAGTACCCGCAGCTCGGCGGCACCTACGAGGTCGTGCACCACAGCCAGCTGCTGGCCAAGCTCGTGGAGGAGGGCAGGCTCACGCCGGTCAACTCCGTGGAGGAGAACATCACCTACCACGACCCCTGCTTCCTGGGCCGTCACAACAAGGTGTACACGCCGCCGCGCGACATCATGGCGCAGGTGCCGGGGGTCAAGACTCAGGAGATGCACCGCCACAAGGAGCGGGGCTTCTGCTGCGGCGCCGGCGGCGCCCGCATGTGGATGGAGGAGCGGATCGGCAAGCGCATCAACACCGAGCGGGTGGACGAGGCGCTGACCACCAACCCCGACACCGTCTCCACCGCGTGCCCGTTCTGCCAGGTGATGCTCGGCGACGCGATCAACGAGAAGAAGTCGCAGGGCGAGGCGAAGGAGACGCTGGAGGTCGTGGACGTCTCCCAGCTGCTGCTGCGCTCGGTCCGCGGCGAGGCCCCCAAGGAGGAGGCCGAGACCGCCGACGCCCAGGGCTGACGCGAGGGCCCCGGCGAGGGCACCGGACCCGTGCGGGGGCCGGGGAACCGACCATGCGTCGGCGCCCCGGCCCCCGCGCCGTTCACCGGTGCTCCGGGGCGGGACGGCTCCGCACGCGGGGACGGGTACGGGGGCGTTCGCAGGGCGGAGCCGGGACCGCTCGCGGCCGGGGGCGGGGCCCTCCACCGGCCGGGAACCGCTCAGGGCGAGGCGGCGAGGTGTTCGCCGAGGAACCCGTCCAGACCGTGCCGGGTGACCTGGCTGGCCAACCCTCCCCAGTTGAGGTCGAACATGTGCTCCGCCCAGGGGATCTCCAGGTGCCGGTGCGGGACCCCGGCCGCGTCGAGCCGGGTGGCGAGGCGGCGGTTGTCCTCCGGGTCCACGAACAGGTCGTGGCCGGGCGTGATCAGCATCGTGGGCGGAACCTCCGGCGAGACGTACGTGATGGGCGAGCTCATCGCGTACTCCTCCGGCAGCTCCTCCACGGAGCCGCCCATCAGGCGCTCGCTCTCCTCCAGGAGGTCGCCGCCCATCGGGGAGTTGCGCTGCCGCCAGGGCACCCGGGGCGCCTCGGCGGTCCCGTCGGCCACCGAGTACCAGGCCACGACCGCGTCGACGCCGGTGTCGGGCACGTCGCAGCTCGGCGGGATCTCCCCGTCCGAGCTGTACCCGGCCAGGAGAGCGAGCAGGCCGCCCGCCGACTGGCCGGTGACGGCGACCCGGCTGGGGTCGGCCCCGTACTCCGCGGCGTGCTCGCGGGCCCAGCCGATCGCGCACTTGACGTCGGAGACCGGTACCGACCAGTCGCCGTCCGGGAAGTAGCGGTAGTCGACGTCGAACACCACGTGCCCGCTGTCGGCCAGCCACGTGTCCCAGCGGGGCAGGAGGCTCTGCGGCAGGTCGTCCGCACCCCCGTGGACGTTCACCACGATCGGCAGCGGGGCGTCCTCCTCCCGCTCCGCGGGCTCCCACACGTCCAGCTCCAGGTCCTGCGGGTCGGAGGCGTCCCCGACCGCCGACTCGCCGGTGCGCAGGTAGACGCGGGCCTCGGGTGCGCGGTCGGCGCTCGTGGCGAGTCCGGCGGCGTACTCTCCGAGGCCGAGCCGGACGCCCTCCGCACGGGCGGTGGACCAGATCGACGCGGGCGGGACGAGCGCGGCGACCAGCACCGCGCCGTTGGCCGCGGCGGCCGCCGCGGCGAGGCGCCGACGCCACACCGTTCCCGTGCCCCCCGCACCCGGGCGCCGCCCGGCCCCTTGCCGGGAGCGCGGACGCCCCGCCGCGAGCAGGGCCAGGAGCAGGCCGACCACGGCCAGGGCGGCGAACACCAGGCTGAACTCCAGTACCAGCAGTCCGTACTGCCACGCGTCCCAGGAGGGCGGCGGCAGCAGGACGAGCGCGGCTGCGCCCGCCCCGACAAGCGCGGCCGTGCCCGCGAGGGCGGTCGCCAGCCAGCGGACTGCCGCGGCGGCGCGATTCCGTCGGTCCATGGTCTCCCCTTCGACAACTATTCGATACGTCCGTATCGATACGAACGTATCAGAACGCGGGCTGTGTCAGAATGTGGCCGTGCCCAGGTACGTGGACAAGGACGGACGCCGCCGACAGGTGGCCGCCGCCCTGCACCGGATCGCCGCCCGCGAGGGCCTGGAGAGCGTCAGCATCCGCACCGTGGCGGCCGAGGCCGGGCTCTCCGTCGGAGCCGTCCAGCGCGACTTCGGGACCAAGGAGGCGCTTCTCCTCTTCGCCATGCACGAGGTCGTCGACGCGGTCTCCGCGCGGCTCGCCCGGGTGCGGATCGGCCCGGGTCTGCTCTCCTTCGCCGAGGGGCTGCGGCAGGTGCTCACCGACCTGCTGCCGACCGACGACGAGCGCCTGGCCGAGGCCCGCGTCTGGTCGGCGTTCTACGCCCGCGCGGCCGTGGACGCCGAGTTCGCGGAGGTGCTGGCCGGGTTCGACGTCCGGGCCCGCGCGGCTCTGCGCGCCGCCGTCGGCTGGGCGGACGAGCGGGGGGAGCTGGCTCCCGGCCAGGACCCGGACGCCCTGGTGGAACTCCTGCTGGTCCTCGTGGACGGGATCTGGCTCAGCGCCGTACGCCAGCCCCCGGGCGCCCCGCTGGACGCCCAGCGCGCCGCGGTGGAGGCGGCGGTCGCGGCGGTCACGCGCGGGTAGAGGTCCTGTGCTGCCCTCCGGCGTCACCCCGGTCACCGACCCGGCGGTCACGCACGGGTAGGCGTCCCGTACGGGGGCCGTCCGCGCCGTCGGCGCGGGCGCCAGTCGGGACGGCCCGCGGGGGCGGGGCCACCGGGCGGGGGTCCACCGGGAAGGTAGGGGCTCCTGCGGCCGCCTCCCGTGCGTGGTGCGGCCCTGTCGGCAGCGCCACCGCGACGGCCTCGTGGTCGCTTGCGGCCGTTTCCCCCTTCCCTCCGTGTGACCGCACCGCCCCCGCGGGCGCGGTGCGGGGGAGGGGCTTCCGGAGAAGAGAGGATTAGGTTAGCCTTACCTGACTGTCTTCTATTCGAGGTGGTCGCCCGTGAACGCCCCCGTTCCCCCTCCCGCCGATCGCGCCCGTTCCACCCTGGCCCGGGGCGGTCCGGTGACCGTGGCGGCGGCCTCGGACCGGCTCGGCGAGGCGGGGACCGTGCACCTGGAGGGCGCCCCCTGCCACGTGCACGCCGACGGCGCCGTGAGCCTCCTGCTGCCCGACGGCCACCCGCTCACGGACCCCCGTCCCCGGGGCCCTGTGGTGATGGCGGAGTTCACCGACCTGTCACCCGTTCTGATGCGCGACAGGGTGCGGGCGGTGCTGTGGGTGAGCGGCGCTGTGGAGGCCCTGGAGCACGCCCACGCCCGCGTCCGCGCAGCCCGGCTGCCCGAGGCCGCCACCGACGACCGGCTGCTGGAGATCGGGCACGGCCTGACGATGGTGGTCCTGCGCACCGCCCTGGTGGTCCAGTCCGACCATGACGGGGCCCACGTGCTCGGTCCGGCCGAACTGGCCGCCGCGCGCCCCGACCCGTTCTGCCTGTGGGAGGCGCCCTGGCTGCGCCACCTCGACGAGGACCACGCGGACCTGGTGGGCGACCTGCTGGCCGCAGCTCCGGGCGCCGCGCGCGGAGGCAGACCCCGGCCCCTGGGCGTGGACCGCCTCGGGCTGCGGCTGCGGGTGGAGACCGTGCGTGGGTACCACGACGTGCACCTGCCCTTCACCCGCCCGGCGCGCACCCCCGACGACGTCGCCGTCCAGGTGCACCGGCTGGCCGGGCACCCCGTCCCCCAGGGCTACGACCGGGGATGAGCGGTCGCCGGAGGGCGGGCGCGGCCGAGGGGGCCGGAGGAGCCGCCACGACCGCGGACGGGCGGCCGCCGCACCGGCCCGATGACATTTGTCAGTGCGCGCGCCGGTAGGTTCCCCCGTGCGGCCGGTGATAACGGCGTCTGTTCCGCGTGAGCCGTTCCGCGGGAACCTGGGGACATGACGACGACAGCGAGCACCGCGGCCGCCGACCCCGGCCGACAGGACGCCACCGGCCCGGCGGTGGTCGTCCGCGACCTGCACCAGCACTACGGCGACTTCGAGGCGGTCAAGGGGGTCTCCTTCGAGATCCACCCCGGCGAGCTGTTCGCCCTCCTCGGGACCAACGGCGCGGGCAAGACCACCACCATCGAGACGATGGAGGGCTTCCGCCGCCCCAGCTCCGGCAGTGTCCGGGTCTTCGGCCTCGACCCCTACGGCCAGCCCGCCGGAGTCCGGGAGCGCACCAACGCCGTCCTCCAGGGCAGCGGCCTGCTGGAGGACCTGAGCGTCGCCGAGACCCTTCACCTGGCCCGCGACCTCGCCGCCACGCCCAGGGACACGGACGAGACGCTGGAGCTGGTCGGCCTCGCCGACAAGCGCGGGGTCGCGGTCCGCCAGCTGTCCGGAGGCCAGAAGCGCCGCCTGGACCTGGCGCTGGCACTGCTGACCAGGCCCGAGGTCCTGTACCTGGACGAGCCCACCACCGGCATGGACGCCGAGGGCCGCATCGAGACCTGGCGCATCGTCAACGACCTCAAGCGGGAGGGCGTGGCGGTCCTGCTCACCACCCACTACCTGGAGGAGGCCGAGCGGCTCGCCGACCGGCTGGCGATCATGCACCGCGGCGAGGTCCGCGTGGAGGGGACGATCCAGGAGGTCCTCGCGGGCTGGGGCGACCGGGTGAGCTTCGTGCTGCCCCCGAACGTGCGAACCGCCGACCTGCCCCGCGTCGAGGGCGCGGACGTCTCCGTGGAGACGCGCGGCCAGGCGCTGTGGGCCACCTACACGGTCACGCGGGGGAACGTCGAGGAGCGGGCGCACCACACGGTGGCCGCGCTCATGTCCTGGGCCGTGGAGAACGGCACCGTCCTGCGCAGCCTCCAGGTGCGCAGCGCCTCCCTGGAGGACGTGTTCCTCCGGGTCGCCGACGGCGCCGCCGACCTGGTCTGACACGGGCCGCAGCGCTCCGTGCCCCCCCTGCCCCGCACAGTCCTTCGAGGAGACACCGCGATGACCGCGAACACCGCCGCCCCCGCCGCCGACGCCACCGGCGTCCGGCCCGGCGTCAGCTGGACCAAGCAGGCCGTCCGCCTGGCCCGGACAGAGTTCACCCTGTTCGCGCGGTACAAGACCGCCTGGATGTACCTGGCCCTGCCGCTCTTCTTCGCCTTCATGACCACGAGCCTCCCCAACGACGAGGTCGTCCCCGGCTTCGGGACGGGGCAGATGGCCATGGTCGCCACCATCGGGTCCATCGGGCTCATCCTGGGCGTCGGCCACCCCTCCAACGTGTTCACCGCGCGGAGGGAGTCCCTGGTCCTCAAGCGGCTGCGGGTCAGCGGGGTGCCCCAGCTGGCGGTCTTCGGCGGCGTCATCGGAGCCGTGGCGGTCCTCTCCCTGGCGATCACGGTGGTGGTGGCCGCCCTGGTCCTGGTCTTCTTCGGCAGCCTCCCCCGGGACCCGCTGATGCTCGCCGTCGCGGTCGTCCTCAGCTCCGTCATGTTCTCCCTGATGGGGCTGCTCATCACCCCGATCGTCCGCAACGCCGAGTCCGCCCAGATGATCTCGATGCTGCCCATGCTGGTCCTGCTGTTCGTGGGCGGCGGTCTCATCCCGCTGGAGTTCCTGCCGGAGACCGCTCGCGTGATCATCGGCTTCGTCCCGTCGGTCCCCGCCGGGGAGATGGCGCAGACCGCCTACTCCGGCTACGACGCCTTCCGGGGCTTCGGGGACGGGGAGGAGAAGGGCTACCTCGCCCTGTGGGTCGCGGCCCTGCCCTCCATCGGGATCATGCTCGCCTGGATCGCGGTGCTGGCTCTGCTGGTGCGCCGCTACTTCAGGTGGGACCCCCGCCAGCCGTAGGGCGGGCGCGGGGCGCCGGGGAGGCCGGGGACGGACGGCCTGCCCCGGCCTTTTCCCGCACGGGCCCGGAAGGGCCTGTGGACGACCGTTCGGCGGGGTCCGGACGGACTCTCCCGACACGCCCCCGCGCGAAGGTGGCACACTGTCGGCGACCCGTACGGACGACGGCGGTCTCCCGCGCAGAGCCGTTCTTCCGCTGTCCGGCGGAGTCCAGCACACCGAGGAGTCACGTTGAGCGACCACGGCACGGCCTCCGCCGAGTACGCGCCCTCCGCCGAGTACACGGCCTCCGACCGGGAGGGCGACCGCAGGGTCCGCTTCGCCCGGCGCATCGTCATCGTCTCGGTGGGCTTCACCTCGCTGCTCGTCGTGGGGATGCCCCTGGTGGACGTCATCACGGCCGCGGCCTCGGACTGGCCCCTGTGGCGCTCCCTGACCGGGGTGGTCGTCTCCGTGCCGATCGCCGTGCTGCTGATCGTGATGCTCCGGGCCAGGCTGGACGGCAGGCGGAATCCGGACCCGCGCGCCTACTGGACCTCGCTCGGCCTGATCGCCGTGGCCGTCCTGTGCCTCCAGGAGCCGATCAATACCGTGTTCTTCCTGGCCGCGTGGTGGGGGACCGGGGTCTTCCTCGCCCCGCGCAGGCGCAGCGCCTACGTCACCGCCGCCCTGCTGGCGCTGCCCTGGCTCGTGGTCCCGTTCTACGGGTTCGAGACGCAGTTCCAGCCGCTCCTCTACCTGCTGGTGTGGATGCTGATGGTCTTCAGCGGACTGATGTTCGCCGGGGGCTCGCTCTCCATGATCTGGCTGTGGGACATCAGCCGCGAGGCCGTCGCGGGACAGCGGGCGCGCGCCCAGCTGGCGGTGAGCGAGGAGCGGCTCCGCTTCGCCCGCGACATGCACGACCTGCTCGGGCACAGCCTCTCCGCGCTCGCGGTCAAGGCCCAGCTGGCCGGACGGCTCGTGGAGCGGGACCCCGGGCGGGCGGGCGCGGAGATGGCGGAGGTGCAGGTGCTCGCCAGACAGGCGCTCCAGCAGGTGAGGTCGGCGGTCAGCGGCTACCGGGAGGTCGACCTGGCGGACGAGACGGAGGCCGTCCGCGCGGTGCTCGACGCGGGGGGAACCAGGACGGTCGCCACCGGGCTGGAGGGGCTGGACCTGCCGCCGCGGACCGCCGCGCTCGCCGCCTGGGTGGTGCGCGAGGGCGGCACGAACGTCCTGCGGCACAGCGACGCCAACGAGTGCCAGATCAGCTTCACCCTCGCCCGCGACAGCGCCGTGGGCCCCCGGACGCTCGTGGTCGAGGTGTTCAACGACCGCTCCCGGGGCGGCGGCCAGGACGGGAGGGAGTCGGGCAACGGGCTCGCCGGTCTGTCCGAGCGGGTCGCCATGGGCGGCGGCACCCTCTCCGCGGCCCGCACCCCGGAGGGGGGCTTCCTGCTCCGCGCGGTCCTGCCGCTCTGACGTCCCGGTTCAGCGCGTGCCCACCGAGTCGAAGGCCGCGTCGATGTCCTCGCTGGCGCCGTCCCCGCCCGCGGTGTTGACCCCGAGCATGAACGCGCCCCGGCCGTCGTTCAGCTCCACGATCACGAAGCGGCCGTAGGTGTCCCCCGAGTCGCTGCCCATGGTCGCTCCGAAGGCGGGCAGCCCGTCCACGTCGGTCTGGCCGGAGGGCTCGGCCCACACGCCGCCCTCGGCGGCCAGGCCGGCCGCCAGGTCCACGGCCAGGCGCACCCCGGCCACCGCGATCGGCTCCACCGAACCGAGTTCCTCGGTGCCGGTGACGATGACCGCGTCCGGGTCCCCGGCCGGACCGAGGACCGCGTAGGAGGTGTACTCCGAGGGGACCTCCTCGCCGCCGAGCCTGTTCCACTCCCCACCGGGGAGTTCGTAGGCCAACCCGGCCGGGGAGTCCGCGCCGGTGTCCCCGCCGTCCGCCGGGTCCCGCGGGGCGTCCTCCGTCCCCCCGGTGCCGCTCTCTTCCTCCCCCGCGCCACCGCCGTCGGCCGCGTCTCCGCTCTCCCCGGCCGACTCCGGAGCCGAACCGGACAGCGGCCCGCCGTCGGAGAGGAACCAGCCGAGTCCGGCCGCGGTGGCCAGCAGGAAGGCGAAGGTCACGACGAGGGCGATGGTGAGGGTGACCCGACGGGCGTTGTCCGGCTCGCGGCCGTCGGTGCGGGGGCGGGGACCGACGCGGTGTCGGTCGCCGCGGTCCGGCCTTTCCGGTCCTGGTGGCATCAGGGGCTCCTGTGTGCTGCTGGGGGGTTCCCGGGGGCCGGGGCCCACAGAAGCACTACCCAGACCGGGGCGCGCGGAGACGGACCGCCGTGGCCGGATCGGGCCGCCCCCGGACAGCTTGGTCGGACGGCGTGGTCGGCCGGTGCGGCCGGGCTCCGCCGTTCCGGGCGGCCGGAGGGGACTCCGGGCCGTGGGCGGGGGAGGGGCGGGACGGCCTCAGACGTGCCAGGGGGCGAGGGGCAGCGGGGACCACAGGATGTGGGGCTCGGGCACGTCGCGGGGCGCGGGCAGCACCGTGGGCGGCAGCCGGTACTCGGCCGGGAGCGGATCGGTGGACCACGAGCGCCGCGTGCCGGGGGCCTCGTCGCGCGGCCGGACGACGTGGCCGGGCACGGGGCCCACCGCCGGGGGAGGCTGCTCGGGGGCCAGGTCGCGGACGTGTGCCGTCCCGTCGGCGGGGCCGGACCCGTCGCGGGGGAGGGGGCCGCCGGGACGGGCCGGTTCGGCGGGGGCCGCGGGCGCCCCGGACAGCCCGAGCACCCGGTCGATCTCCTCGGGGCTGAGCGGGCGGTCGGCGTCGGCCACCGCGATGAGCACCTCGGCGTACAGTTCGATCTCGTCCAGCGCGACGTGGTCGTGGAGGTGGTCGTGCAGGTCGAGGCTGTGGTTCACGTGAGCTCACCCCCTGGGACAACGGTGTCGCGGCAGGACGGGACACCCCGCGCCGGAGTGCCGTGGGTGCGGGTGCGACGGATCCGGACCCACGCGAGCGTGAGGAGTACCAGGCTACGCGCAGGGCGGACCGGTGCGCATGACCCGTGAGGACCAGGCGGCGGAGTCACCCGGGTTAGCCAGGAGGGGGCCCGGCCTGGGCGGACGCGGTGCTTTCGGACCACCGGGCCGGTGCCCCGGGTACGACTTTCGTCCCCGCCCGGCGTGACGTCAGGCCCAGGTGACCTCCTGGTGCTGGGCGGCGAGCGACGCGTAGTGGGCCGGAGTGTGCTGGAGCACCAGCCGGTCGTCGTCGTTGAGCTCACGCACCACCTTGCCCGGCACACCAGCCCACAGCGTGTCCGGCGGGACGGTCTTGCCCGGCGGCACCAGGGCGCCCGCCGCGACCAGTGCGCCCCGGCCGACGCGGGCGCCGCCCAGCACGATGGCGCCGATGCCGATGAGAGCGCCCTCCTCCACGACCGCGCCGTGCACCATCGCCTTGTGGCCCAGACTCACGTCGTCGTGCAGGACGACGGGCTCACCGGGGTCGGAGTGCAGGCCGCACTGGTCCTGGATGTTGACCCGCTCACCGACCACGATGTCCTCGGTGTCGGCGCGCAGCACCGACCCGTACCACACGCTGCTCCGGGCGCCCAGGCGCACGCGGCCGACCACCACCGCGCCGGGCGCGATCCACGCGCTCGGATGGACCTCCGGTCGTCCGAAGTCCGCTCCGCCCACGCGGGGCCCCGCGTGCCCGCCTTCCGTACGGCCGTTGTCCATCTCGTGGCCCTCCCTGCGTCTCGTACCGCCGTGTCCGTCTCCCCCGGGAGGGGGCGGATCAGCGGGAAGTTGACCGCTCTGCCCCCGTACGGGGATGATCGCGCATACCTTAGTAAGAACGTGACCGGGGTCCGCACGGCGATGTGCCGGTCGGGGATCTTGACGCGGCCGCGCCGCGCGTGTCTACCTTGGTCGCCTGGACGGTGTCCACGGCGTTACGCTCCGCTCCCGACCGGTGCCCCCAGGCGGCCGGGCCGGTATGCAGAAAAGAGCACTATCGGGCGTATGTCGCTGACGAGACCAATCCGGTGTCGTGGTGACAATGGGTACGGGTCAACTCGCACCTTCTGCGTCGTACAGTCACAACGGTGTAAGGACATGAAGGGCACATGAGCGATATGTTGCCGGGCGGCGGACTCCAGCAGGACAGGTTTCCGACGGTGCGCAAGGGCGGCTATGACAAGGCGCACGTCGACGACTACTTCGTGCGGACGGACAACCAGGTCAAGAGCCTCCGCGAGCGCCTCCAGCGGTTGGACGACGAGCTGGAGCAGTACAAGCGCGACCTCGCCATCGCCCGTGAGAAGGCGCAGGTCAAGCCGGAGCACGAGCAGATCAGCGAGCGCATGGCCGAGATCCTGCGCATCGCCGAGGAGGAGGCCCAGGAGCGCCGCTCCAGGGTCGAGTCCGAGGTGAAGGAGGCCGAGAAGAAGGCCCAGGAGGAGATCGCCAAGTACCGCAAGGACGCCGAGGAGCACGCCGAGCGGATCCTGTCCTCCGCGCGCTCGGAGGCCCACTCGATGGTCGACAGCGCCAAGAAGGAGTCCGACCAGCTCCGGGACCAGGCCAAGCAGGAGGGCGAGCGCCGCCTGAACGAGGCCGAGGCGCGCGCGAAGAAGATCCACGACACCGCGGACCGCAGGCTCGCCACCCTCACCGCCACGCACGCCGAGGCGCTGCGCCGCCTCAAGGACATGCACTCGACCCTGGCCGACCTGGTCGCGGCCGAGGACAAGGCGGGCGCGCTGGAGAGCGGGCTCTCCCGCGAGGAGATGGCGGCCGCTCCCGCCCCCGCCAAGCCGGTCCCGGCCAAGCCCGCCGCGGCGGCCAAGGCCCCGGCCCCCGAGCGTGCCGCGGAGCCCTCCCGGCCCCAGCCCCGTCCCGAGGCGGCCGCTCCCGCCCCGGCCAAGCCGGCCCCGGCCGCGCCCGGGGACAAGGACGAGGCCACCACCAAGCTGCCCCCCCTCCAGCAGCAGCCGGACGAGGCGACCGTGCGCATCAGGCCGGTGGCCAAGCCGGAGCAGGCCGGCCAGGACCCGGCGGGGGCCTCCTCCCCGAAGGACCAGGCCCAGTCCGCTCCCCGTCCCCCGCAGGGCGCCCGCTTCACCGGCCCCGCCCCCGAGGGCGACGAGAAGCCGCAGTCCGGCCAGCAGCAGGGCCAGGCGGGTCCGCAGCAGCCGCAGTCCGGCCAGGAGCAGGGCCAGAAGCAGCCGCAGTCTGGTCCGCAGCAGGGCCAGAAGGGCCAGGAGCAGGGCGGCGACCCGGGCATCACCGGTATCTACCGCCACCCGGAGTCCGGCCACAACCAGCCGCCCAAGGGCGAGGACGGCGTCCGGGTCATCCGCAAGCCCTGACCCGCGGCCGCGCGCGGACGGGAGCGCCCGGGGAGCCCTCCCCGGCCAGTCCCCGAGGCCCGCGGAGCGCCCCGGCGGCGCACCGGCCCGGAACGCGATCCGGGGGCGGGGACCATGTCCCCGCCCCCGGCGTTTTGTGGCCCGATGTAGGGTGACGTCCGCCTTGTCGCAGGCTGTCGGCTACGATGCCGACAGCCATGATTATCCGCGCGGCCATCCGGTCGGACCTCGGTGCGATTCTGCGTCTTCTCAGGGAACTCGGCGACACCACCCACGCGCAGAGCGCGCACGTTCGCATGTCCTCCGCCGCCGTACGCGCCTGGACGCGGATGGAGAACGACCCCGACCGCACGATCCTCGTCGCCGAGCAGCGCGGCCAGATCATCGGCACCCTGGACCTGCTGGTCGTGGCCAACCTGACCCACGACGCCCAGCCCTGGGCCGTGGTGGACAACCTCGTGGTCGACCCCCTGGCCCGGGGCCGGGGCATCGGCCGGGCGCTCATGGAGGACGCGCTCGACCGCGCCACGCGGGCCGGGTGCTACAAGGTGGAGCTGCTGGCGCACGAGAACGGCCAGGACGTCCACCGGTTCCACACCGCGCTGGGCTTCGACAGCTCCGCCGAGGGCTTCCGCCGCTACCTGTGACCCGCGGGCGTCAGCGCTTGGCCGCCGAGCCCCCGCTCAGCGGCACGCCCCGCATGAACACCACGGTGACCAGCCCGATCACGGCGATCGGGATCCCCGCCAGGAACACGCCCTGCATGGCGTGGTCGAAGGCGCCCACGACCACCTCGCGGACCGGCCCCGGCAGCGAGTGCACCAGTTCGGGGGAGCCCTGCGCGGCCTCGGCCGCCTCGGACAGTCCGACCGACAGCTCCCGCGCCCCCGAGTCGGTCCCGGCCGCGGCGTCCGCCGCCACCCGGGCCCGCGCGTCGGCCGACGCCTGGGCCAGCTCGCCGTTGAGCCGTCCCACCATCACCGCGCCGAACGCGGCCACGCCGGTGGCGCCGCCCAGGTTGCGGAAGAACACGACGGAGGCCGTGCCCGTGGCCATGTCGGCCAGGGGCAGGGCGCTCTGCGTCGCCAGCAGCAGGATCTGCATGCACAGGCCCAGCCCCAGGCCGACCATCACCTGGCCCGCGACCACCGTGGTCAGCCCGGTGTCCAGATAGGCCAGGCTGAGGGCGGCGAACCCGAACAGGCACAGGGCCATGCCCGTGACCGGGTAGGCCTTCCACCGGCCGCTGCCGCCCACCGCGTAGCCGGAGCCGATCGAGGTGAGCAGGAACGACGCCACCAGCGGCAGCGTCATCAGGCCCGAAACGGTCGGCGTCATGCCGTGCACCATCTGGAGGTACTGCGGCATGTAGATGATCAGGCCGAACATCATCATCCCGACGCAGGCCGACCCGAGCGAGGACAGCACGAACGTCCGGTCGCCGAACAGGCGTGCCGGGATGATCGGCTCCCGCGCCCGCCGCTCGACCACCACGGCCGCGGCGGTGAGCAGGAGGGCCCCGGCGCCCAGGGCGTAGGACAGCGGCGAGTTCCACGGGAACTGGGTGCCGCCCAGGCTGAGCAGCACGATCACGGTGCTCGCGGCGCTGAAGATCAGCCCGGCGCCCAGCCAGTCCACCGGCGCGTCGCGGCGGGGGACGAAGGGCATGGTGAACATGAACTGGATGACGACGAAGGCGAACAGGGCCAGCGGCACGGTGATGAGGAAGCACCACCGCCAGCCGAGCGGGCTGTCCACGAGGAACCCGCCCACCAGCGGCCCCAGCACGGTGGACACCCCGAACACCATGCCGATGAGTCCGCTGTAGCGGCCGCGCTCGCGGGGCGGGACCACGTCTCCCAGGATGATGTTGGGCAGTGTGGCCAGCCCGCCGACGCCCAGCCCCTGGAGGGCGCGGGCCGCGATCAGCCAGTTGATGTCCTGCGCCAGGCCCGCGGCGACCGAGGCCACGATGAAGATGCCCAGGGCCAGCTGGAAGAGGAGCTTGCGCCCCCAGACGTCGGAGAGCTTGCCCCACACGGGGGTGGAGGCCGTCATCGTGAGCAGGGCGGCCGTGGCGACCCAGGCCAGGCGGTCCTGGCCGCCCAGCTCCCCCATGATCGTCGGCAGTGCGGTGCCCACGATGGAGTTGGTGAGCATCGAGGTGAGCATGGCCAGGACCAGGCCGACCATGATTCGGCGCACCACGCGGCCCGAGGGCAGCTCGGGGGTCCCGTCGGCGGCGGAGCCGGCCGGGGCGCCCGCCGCGGAGGAGGCCTCGGGGGCGTCCCCGGCCGGGGCGCTCCCGTTCGGGGCCTCCGTCAGCGGTGTCTCGGTGGGGGGATCATCGGAGGTCCGTGTTCGCGCGACCGTTCGGGGTTCGACGCCCGGGGGAGTGTCCCCGGTTCCGGCCCCTCCACGCAACGACTGTTCCACACAAGCCCCCGATCGCGGACGCACGAAAGGCCCCGCGGCGTGCTGCCGGGGGCGTCGTCCTGTTCCCAGGTATATGTAAACACTGTTGACCTGTCAAATCGATATCTCTCCGCACGTTTCGGTATGCGACGGTTCTCCAGAAGTGTCAACCTGGAGTACTGACCGCCAGTTCGCAGCCGCCAAGGGGTACGCAGATGGACCGTCCGGAGGAAACCGGAGGCGGCCCCGGGCCGACGCGGGGTCGCGAGGCCACCAGAGCCCGCATTCTGGCCAGCGCCAAGGAGCTGTTCACCAACGAGGGCTACGGGTCGGTGTCGTCGAGGATGATCGCCGCGCACGCGGGGGTCAACGTCGCGCTCATCAACCGCTACTTCGGCGCCAAGAGCGGACTGCTGACCGAACTCCTGCGCGAGGACGGCGTCTTCCCCGGGCTGATCGAGGGCGAACCCGCCACCCTCACCCGGCGCCTGGCGGAGCAGGCGGTGAGCCGCCTGCACGGCGAGGCCACCGCGCTCCAGCGCGCCCTGGACGACTCCGCGGGCGACCCCGACCTCCAGGCGGTCTACCAGGGGCGGATCACCAGCGCGATGATCGACCCGCTGACGGTCTACCTCGGCGGGAACGACGGCCGGGCGCACGCCTCCCTGCTCTCGGCCGTGATGCTGGGGCTGACCAGGGTGCGCGTGGTCGAGGGGGCCACGGCGCTGCGCGCGCTCGACCGCGACCGGCTCACGGACCGGGTCCAGGCGCTGCTGGACCTGTGCCTGGACGACTTCGCCGAGGGGGACGGGGACGCGCCGGAGGGCGGGTGACCACGGCGGTCCCGATCCGCCCGGGCGGGCGACACGTTTTGCCGGGACGGCAAAGAACTTCGCGCCCCGTGGACCGCGCGTGGAGAGTGGAGCGCGGAGGTGGTCGACATGACCGGTGAGGACACGGCGGACTCCCTGCCCGAGGAGATGGGCGAGGACTTCTGGAACGAGCGCTACCGCTCACGGGAACGGATCTGGAGCGGCAGGCCCAACCGCCACCTGGTGGCCGAGGCGGCCGGCCTCGAAGCCGGGCGGGCGCTGGACGTGGGCGGCGGCGAGGGCGCCGACGCGATCTGGTTGGCCGAACGCGGCTGGCGGGTGACCGCGCTCGACATCTCGACCGTGGCGCTGGACAAGGGAGCCGCCCACGCACGCGAGCGGGGCGGGGACGTGCCCGGGCGCATCACCTGGCAGCGGGCGGACGTGACCCGCTGGTCCCCGGACGAGGGCGCGTTCGACCTGGTGACCTCGCAGTTCATGCACCTGCGCGAACGCTGGCGCGCGCGGTTCTTCGCCGCGCTGGCCTCGGCGGTGGCGCCCGGGGGAGAACTCCTGGTCGTCGCGCACCACCCCCGCGACCTGGAGGAGGGCGTACCGCGCCCGCCGGACCCGGACCTGTTCTACACGGGCGACGAGGTGGTGGCGGCCCTGCCCCGGCGGGAGTGGACCGTGCTGGCCGACGAGGTCCGCACCGGGACGGCGGTCGTCGGCGAGGAGACCTTCACCGTGCACGACCTGGTGGTCCGCGCCCGCCGCGAGGCCTGACCGGGGCCGGTCGGAGGCGGCGGGGAACGGCCGGGGCCCGGGAGGGCCCCGGCCGACCGGGGCTCAGTCCCGGAGCTTGGCCACCACGTCGATCTCGACCAGGATGTTCGCCAGGTCCGAACCCACGGTGGTGCGCACGGGGTAGGGCGCGCTGAAGTGCTCCTCGTACACGGCGTTGAACTCCGGGAAGTCCGCCTTGAGGTTCTCCAGGTGGACGGTCGCCTTCACGACGTCGTCCAGCGTCAGGCCGTGCTCGGCCAGCACGGCGGAGATGTTGGCCAGCACCTGGGCGGTCTGCTCGCCCACGGTCGGGGCCACGCGGCCGGTCTCGGGCTCCTGCGGGCCGAAGCCCGCGGTGTACAGGAACCCGCCCGCGACCACTCCCTGGCTGTACGCCCCGGCCGGAGCGGGGGCCTTGTCGGTGCGGACCGCCTTCTTGGACATCCGTGGACTCCTTCGCTGGTCTGCTCCGGCGGCGCGTGCGCGCGCCGGTGCCCGTGCCGTTTCACGGGCGCTTTACTGGCAACAAAGTTATCAATTTTCTTCCGGGCAGCGTATCTTGGCCACACCGGACACCGGTCGGCCGCGCGCCGCACCGGAGTGACCGGTACGTCGAACGGAGGAACAGTGCATTCCGAGACCGTACTCACCGGCGGACTGGTGGTCGACGGCACCGGCGGTCCCTCCCGCCGCGCCGACCTCGTCCTCCGCGACGGACGCATCGCCCACATCGTCCCACCCGGCGGCGCGCGCACCACAGGCACCGTCGTGGACGTGGAGGGGCTCGCGGTCACCCCGGGGTTCGTCGACATGCACTCCCACTCGGACCTGGCCGTCCTCGCAGACCCCGCGCACGAGGCCAAGACCCTCCAGGGCGTCACCCTGGAGGTCCTGGGCCAGGACGGGCTCGGCTACGCCCCCGTCACCGACGACACCGCCGGGGAGCTGCGCGCCCAGCTCGCCGCGTGGAACGGCCGCCCCGACCTCGACCACTCCTGGCGCACCGTCGGCGAGTACCTCGACCGGATCGACGCGGGCGCCCCCGTCAACGCCGCCGTCCTCGTCCCCCAGGGCAACGTGCGCATGGCCGTCCTGGGCGGCGAGGACCGCCCGCCCACCGACGACGAACTCGACCGCATGCGCCGGATCGTCGCCCGGGGCATGGCCGACGGCGCGCACGGACTGTCCGCCGGCCTGACCTACACCCCCGGTATGTACGCCACCGACGACGAGATCGTCGCCCTCCTCGAACCCGTCCGCGCCGCGGGCGGCTACTACTGCCCCCACCACCGCAACTACGGCTCCCGGGTCGTGGAGTCCTACCGCGAGTGCCTGGAGATCGCGCGCCGCGCCCAGGTCGCCCTGCACCTGGCGCACTGCCACGTCAACTTCCCGCAGAACCGCGGCCGCGCCCCCGAGGTCCTGGACGCCATCGACGAGGCCACCGTCCACTACGGCCTCGACGTCACCCTCGACAGCTACCCCTACCGGGCCAGCGCCACCCACCTGGGCGCACCGCTGCCCAGCTGGGTGCAGGTCGGCGGCACCGCCGCCACCCTGGAGCGCCTGCGCGACGCCCCCACCCGCGCCCGCGTCCTGCGCGAGATCGAGGAGGAGGGCACCGACGGCAACCACGGGGTCCCCATGGACTGGTCCGCCATCGTCGTCACCGGCGTCGCCGACCCCGGGCTGTCCTGGGCCGTCGGATCCTCCGTCGCCGACCTCGCGCGCACGCGCGGACGCCTCCCCGGCGACCTCTACATGGAGCTGCTCGTGGCCGACGAGCTGCGCAGCGGCTGCCTGCTCCAGGTGGGCAACGAGGAGAACATCCGCACCATCATGCGACACAGCTCCCACACCGCCGGGAGCGACGGCATCCTCGTCGGCGCCGTGCCGCACCCGCGCGGCTGGGGCACCTTCCCCCGCTACCTGGGCCACTACGTGCGCGAACTCGGCGTGCTCACGCTGGAGGAGTGCGTCCGCCACCTCACCTCCCGGCCCGCGCGTAGACTCGGCCTCACCGACCGCGGCGTCATCCGGAGCGGTGCCGTCGCCGACCTGGTGGTCCTGGACCCCGCCACCGTGGACGCCCGCGCCACCTACGAGGAACCGCGCCTGGCCCCCCGGGGCGTCCACCACGTCCTCGTGTCGGGAGACTTCACCGTCCGGGACGGCCGTCGCACCGACCGCCTGCCCGGCCGATCCGTCCGGAGGAACCACCGATGAGCGAGCACCCGACCCCCGCGGGGAGCGAGCCGACCAGCAGAGCCGACGCCGTCTGCGTCGGCGAGACCATGGCGGTGCTCGCCTCGGCCGAGGCGCTCGCGGCCGGAACGAAGCTGGTCGTGGGCACCGGCGGCGCGGAGTCCAACGTGGCGGTCGCCCTGGCGGCCCTGGGGCACGCCGCCGCCTGGGTCAGCCGGGTCGGCGACGACCCCTTCGGCCGCATCGTCACCGGCGCCGTCGCCGGGTGCGGCGCGGACGTGACCGGCGTGGAGGTGGACCCCGAGCGCCCCACCGGCCTGTACGTCAAGGACACCGGTCCCGGCGGCGCGGGCGTGCTGTACTACCGCGCCGGTTCGGCCGCCTCCGCCCTGTCGGCCGCCGACGCCGAGCGGGTGTGGGCGCGCGACCCCGGCGTGGTCCACCTGTCCGGCATCACCCCGGCCCTGTCCGCGCGCGCCGCCGCGCTCGTGGAGCACCTGCTGGACCGGCGGACCGGGAACGGCGCGCTGCGCTCCTTCGACGTCAACCACCGGCCCGCGCTGTGGGGGGCCAGGACCGCCGCGCCGGTGCTGCTCGACCTGGCCCGCCGCGCCGACGTGGTCTTCGTGGGCCGGGACGAGGCCGAGCGGCTGTGGGGCACCCCGGCGGCCGAGGACGTGCGGGCGGTGCTGCCCGAGGTGCCGGTCCTGGTGGTCAAGGACGCCGAGCACGGCGCGACCTGCTTCGACTCCGAGGGCGCTGTGTTCGTGCCGTCCCCGCCGGTGGACGTGGTCGAGGCGGTGGGCGCGGGCGACGCGTTCGCCGCCGGTTTCCTGTCCGGCCTGCTCGACGGGCTGTCCGTGGAGCAGCGGCTGCGGCTGGGCCACGCGGTCGCGGGCGCGGTGCTGCGCTCGCCCGGGGACGTCCTGGAGGCCCTGCCCGCGGACGTCGCCCTCGTCCGCGGTTCCGCGGGGGCCTGAGCGCCCGCCCCGGCCCTCAGCCGATGACGATGGCGCCCGCCAGGACCGGGTCGCCGAAGCTCACCGAGCCGTGTCCGGAGGCCAGCGCGCGGCTGCCCTGGCAGCTCGTGCCCGCGAAGAGCGCGAACTTGACCCTGCTCTCCGTGGAGATCCCGGTGACGCCCCCCTGCCCCGTCTTGAGGGTGCGGCAGCCCCCGTTCTCCACGGTCTGCTGGTAGCCGGACTCGAAGGTGACCCGGACCGGGGGAGCCTGGTCCTGTCTGCTCGACAGCCCGGCGATCGCTCCGGCGATGGTGGCGGACATGGTGGCGAGGTTCGCAGGGCGGATCGGCACGGTAACTCCCCTTCTCTGCCGGCCCGCAGGGGGCTCCCGGCGAGCACGGAGTTGGTTACTCTGTGTCATTTAGCTACAGCTTCACGAGAACCGAGAGGAGCCCCGGCGGAGTGTCGGCGGATTTCTGCGCCCGCCGACCGCCGCCGTCCGCCCCGGGGCGCGGCCGGGCGTTGTGGGGCGCCGCCGCCGCGCATACAATGCGGTTCGACCGGAACGGGGAGGTGAGGGCGCCATGAGCCTCCTTCTCGCGTTCTTCGAGTTCCTCATGCTGGGCGTGGTCCCCGCCGAACTCCTGCCGGTCCCCGGCTCCCTGGCGCTGCTGGTCGCCGCCGTCGGCGCGGCCGTCGCCTGGTACGTCCTCCGCGGTACCTGGGCCTGCCCGGCGCGCGACGCCGCCGCGGGAGCGGTGCGCGCGATGCGCCGCAGGTCCGCGCGCCTGCCCGTGCTCACCCTGTGTGACCCCGATGCGGCGGGACGGCCCCGTCCCAGAGCCCCCGGCGCGGCCCTTCCGGCCGCTCGCTGACCCCTTCTCCGACACGCTCCCGTGTGCGCGCGCCCGCGCCGCGCCCCGGGTGTGCGCTGCGCCCTGCGCGTGCGCGGTCGCGAGCGGCCCGACGTCTGTTCCCCTCCCACCGGACGAAGGGCCTTCCCGCCTTGTACAGCCTCGGGCCGATCGCGGCCGCCATGACCCTGCTCTCGACCGTCCTGTCCGCCCTCACCTCACTGCTCGCCCCCCTCGCCGGGGGCCTGGCCGCCGGGCTGGCCGTCGTGGCCCTGACCGTGGCCGTGCGCCTCCTGCTCGTCCCCCTCGGGGTGGTGCAGGTCCGCGCCGAGAAGGCACGCGCGCGCCTTGCCCCGCAGCTGGCGAGGATCACCGCCCGGCACCGCGGGAACCCCGAACGGCTCGTCGCCGAACAGCGCCGGGTCTACGCCGAGGCGGGCACCTCCCCGCTGGCGGGCTGCCTGCCCTCCCTCGCCCAGGTCCCCGTCATGATCGCCCTCTACGGCGTGTTCATCGGCGCGGGCGGCGGTGAGGAGGCGATGCTCGCGCACACCTTCGGCGGCGTCGAACTGGGCGCGACCCTGCTGGGCGGCGCGGGCGGTGCGTCCGCGGCTCCCGTGTTCGCCGCGCTCCTGGCCCTGATCGCCCTCGTGGCCTGGGCCAACCGCCGCTACCTCATGCTGCCCGCGATGCGGGCGGGCGCCGAGGCCGACCCGGGCCGGCCCCAGCTCCCCGGGCTCCTGACCTACACGCAGTTCACGACCGTGGCGGTCGCCGCGTTCGTACCGCTGGCGGGGGGCCTGTACCTGCTGACCTCCAGCGCGTGGGCGCTGGGGGAGCGGCTCCTGCTGCGCCGGGTCGTCCCGGACTGAGCCGTGGCGCGGTCCCCGGAGCGCTCCGGGGACCGCCGGTCCGTCAGAAGTCCACGCTGACGCAGGCCAGGCGGTCGCCCGCCGTGCCCGCCTCGCCCTCACCGGTGTGGGTGTGGTGCTCGTGCAGCACCAGCGACCGGGCCTCGCCCTCGCGGAACCCCCAGTCCACCGTGCTGGTCGCGCGGGCGTTGCCGTCGTCGTCGGTGGTGAAGTCCAGCCAGACCTCGTTCTCGGGGTTGGCGTAGGCGGGGTCGCTGGAGGGCTCGTCCTCCGTGGCGGCCGGGTCGGGCTCGTTCTGGTAGTGGGGGCCCGCGTCGGCCGGGTCGTCGCCGCAGGGCCGGGTGTGCACGTGGGCGCCGAAGTCGCGGCCCCCCTCCAGGCTGGTGCCGGTGAACTGCACGTGGGTCTGCCCGTCCTGGGTGCGCACCTGCACGTCGGAGGTGGCCCCCTCGGGCACGGCGGTCTCGTCGTAGGTGATGGCGCCCGCGCCCTCGCCGGGCGGCAGGAAGATCGACGCGGTCACGCTGGGGGAGGCGCTGGGCGAGGACTGCGGGGACTCCTGGGCGGCCGAGCCGTCGTCCTCCGCGGTGTCGGACTGCGCGCAACCGGTGGCGAGGGTCGCGGTCAGGGCCAGGCCGACGGCGAACGGTGTGATGCGCATGACGGAACTCCCGGTTGCTCTCAGCGGTCGCCCGCAAGACTACCCAAGGTACCCGAGGGATAACTAGGCGTGCGGAACGCGTTCTGCCGGGGGCGGGAAGGGCGACCTGAGGGTGAAGGCCCCGGGGGTGGGGCCTTCGGCGCGCAACAGGTCCAGGCGCCTTCCGGCCTCCTCGACAGTGGGGATCGTACCGCTGGGAATCCACCACAGGACCAGATACGCCTCCCGCAGGTGCTCGAACCACTCGCGGCGCCCGCGCAGCAGCTCCAGGTGCTCACTGCGGTAGGTGAAGTTCCACAGCGACTCCACGTCCCGCCAGACGGAGTAGTTGATCAGGAGGGCGCCGCCGAAGGGCCGCAGGCCGGTGGCGTCCTCCTTGCCCTCCTCCACCAGCCGCCACACGAACCCCGGGGCGCTGTCGGCCAGCGCGTTGATCGGGTCGATGCGGGCGGTGAAGCCCGCCATGGAGGGGTCGTCGAGGGGGGCCTTGAGGACGCCGACGTTGATCTGGGCCAGGTGGTACCCGGAGGGGGAGGTCTCGTTCACGGGACACAGCAGACCACGGCCGGTCTTCTATGTCAATGCTCGTTGTTTTTGGAAATCACCACGCAGCACCGGCCCGGACGGGCGTCCATCCGGGCCTCCGCGCCGTCCTCGCCGCGCCCCTCCAGCAGGCCGCGCAGCAGTTCCAGGTTGAGTCCGCAGGCGAGCGGGGGGAAGGCGCGGGCCAGGGTGTGGAAGGGGCAGTTGAGCAGCCGCACGCCGCCGTCCTCCTCCGGGGCCCCGTCCGGCCCGGAGCCGTCCCCAGGGGTGCGGGCCGCCCCCTCCCCGGGCTCGTAGCCCCGGGCGCGCAGCAGCTCCACCAGGGGCTCCTCCCGGTGTCCCGCACCGATCCGGCGGCCCTCCTCGCGGGCGGCCGCGTGCAGGGCCTCCTCGGCCCCGTGCCGCTCCACCGCCTCCGCCAGCACGTGCGCGGCCAGTTCGTAGTCCCTCGGCGGCAGGTGCAGCGACAGCTCCCGGTCCGCCCGCCGGTACAGCTTGGCCGGACGGCCCGACCCCGGCCCCTCGCGGCCGCTCACCTTGCGGCGGGCCACCTCCAGCAGGCCCGCGTCGGCCAGCCGGTCCAGGTGGTGCGCGGCCAGGGTGCGCTGGATGCCGAGGGCGTCCGCGGCCTGGCCGCGGCTGACCTCTCCGCGCGCCGCGGCCACGTACTCGTACAGCCTGCGGCGCACGGGGTCGGCGAGGGTCTGCGCGGCGTCGATCGAGGAGTCGTCCATGCCCCCCATTGTCGGCGCGGCCCGGTACGGCGCGCGGTGGGACACTGGTGGAGGACCACGACCCCTGCCGAACAGGTGACATGCGAACGATCAGACACGGCGGCGAGCACGAGCTGGAGATCCGCAGGTCCCGCTTCGTCTGCGCCCTGGCCAGGGCGGACACCGAGGACGCCGCTCGCGCCTTCATCGCCGAGCGCCGCAAGGAGCACTGGGGCGCCAACCACAACTGCACCGCCTACGTGCTCGGCGACCAGGGCGAGGTCCAGCGCTCCAGCGACGACGGCGAGCCCTCCGGGACCGCGGGGCTGCCCATGCTGGAGGTGCTGCGGCGCAGGGGGATCACCGACACCGTCGCCGTTGTCACCCGCTACTTCGGCGGTGTCAAGCTCGGCGCGGGCGGGCTGATCCGCGCCTACGGCAACGCGGTGTCCGCCGCCGTGGACGCGCTCGGGGTCCTGGAACGCCGCGAGCTCCTCGTCGTGGACGTGTTCGCCGACTACGTGCTCGGCGGACGCCTGGAGAGCGACCTGCGCGACTCCTCCCTGACCGTGCGCGACGTCGCCTACGCCGACAGGGTCCGGATCGAGGTGGCGCTGCCCGGGGCCGACCTGCCCGCGTTCGGGGTCCGCCTGGCCGAGCTGACCGGGGGGAGGGCGGAGTTCGAGGTGCGGGGGACCACGGTCGTCGAGGTGGAGCCCTGAGCCCGCGCCACGTCCCATGGCTGTAACGACTCGCTCTCCCTGTGTCCGCCCGTCGCGGCGCGGCTTAGGATTTGCCGTAAACGTCATCGTTCGTGGGGAGAAACCGTCCATGCGCCGCTCACGGGTGCCCGGGGCCCTCACCTGTGGACTCGCGGTGCTGCTGGCCACCGCGTGCACCGGTGATCCGGAACCCTCCGCGCCCCCTCCGGGGGAGGAGCCCGCCCCCGTCCCGACCGTGTTCGAGGGGCAGGCGCCGCCCGGTGTCGAGGGCGAGGTACTGCGCTACCTGCACGGCGGTTCCGCCGACGTCCACGAGATCTTCGCCGACCCCCTCGGCGTGCGCATCAGCCCGGTCGGCGACGCCTTCCTGGTCAGCTCCGGCAGCGAGGACCGCCACCTGCTGCACGACGCCGCCACCGGCGAGACCCTGTGGGAGGGCGCGGCTCGCTTCGACGGCTTCGGCACCGACCGCGACGGCGAGCGGGTACTGCTCATGGCGGACGCCGACGGTCTGCCGTTCGTCCTCGACGCCCGCGGCGAGCTGCTGTGGGAACCGGAGCGGGAGGGCGACGCCTACCTCGACGGCCTCGCCGTGCGCCGCCCCGAGGGGTGGACCGCGGAGGAGCCCCACGGATCGTTCTCGCTGCTCGACGGCGGGGGCGACGCGCTGTGGGACTACGAGTTCGAGGCTCCGGCCGAGCCGGAGGAGGAGTCCTCCGAGGGCGGGTCCGGCGAATCCGGGTCCGGCGAGGAGGAGCAGGGGTCCGGGGCCGAGGAGGAGCAGGGGTCCGGGGCCGAGGAGGAGCCCGGGGAACCGGCCCTGGGCGTGCCCGTGGCCGCACGCGAGGACTTGGTCCTGCTCGCCACCGGAGGCCCCGTCCTGCACGCCCGCTCCGTCGGAGCCGACACCGCGGGCGAGGAGCTGTGGACGGTCGACGGCGGGGACGAGGACCTGGGCCTGCCCACCTCCTCCCCGGTTCCCGCGCCGCAGGTGATCGGCTTCTACACGCTCCCCGAACCGGACTCCGCCACCGGGTCCGCGAGCGAGTCGGAGGCCGCGAGCGAGTCCGCGTCCGAGAGCGCCGGGGACGGAGAGGACGGAGCGGACGGGGAGGGCCCGGGGGAGGACGAGTCGGGGGGCGAGGACGTCCTGCTGCTGCGCTGGGCCCAGTCCGAGGCGCCCTCGACCCTCTCCGCGCACGACCCCGGCACCGGCGACCTCCTGTGGATCCTGGAGGAGCCGGGCATGAACCCGGTCGCCGGGGCCTTCGACCCCGACGGCGTCGCGGGCAGCCTCTACGACGAGGCCACGGGAACCCTCCTGCTGCCCCAGGCCAGCGGTGCCGCGCCGGTGGTCGCGGTCGACCTGGCCGGGGGAGAGGTCCTGTGGGGCCTGGAGGAGGAGGCGGGGTCGATCTCCCCGGCCTTCGCCTTCGACGGCCTCGTCTACGGCGACTCCCGCGCCAGCGGCGGACAGGACCGGCAACTGGTGCTCGACGCCGTCACGATGGACGTGGTCGAGGACGAACTCCCGGCGTACGTGGAGGCGGTCACCGAGAGCGGGCACGCCATCCTCGTGCACGACCGGCAGCGCTTCGTCTACGGACCCCTTCCGGACGAGCCCTCCGAGGGGGAGTCCGAGGAGCCCTCCGACGCGGAGGGTTCCGGGGCTCCGGACGACGACGCCAGCTGACCGGCGGCGCCGAGGGGGCGCCCCGGCGGTGGCCTCCGGACACCCGGCCGACGGGCTCAGTTCCTGGGCTCGGCCATCCGCAGGACCACGTCGATCCCCAGCGCGCCCGTGTGCACCGTGCCGTCGTCGAAGGCCTCCCACTGCCAGCGCGCGGCGTGCGAGGAGCCCGCGGCGACCACGATCACGTCCGGCGGCAGGCCCGTCAGCACGTGTTCGTCGGCCTGGCCCAGCGGGCGCGGGACCACCACCACCGTCGGCGCCTGCGTTCCCGGGTCCAACCCGTGGATCGGGTCCGGGGCCGACACCACCGGGACCGTGTCGGGGACCAGCGAGCGCAGGGGGCGCCCCTGCCTGAGCACCCGTACCCGCAGGCCCGCCGCGTGCAGTCCGTCGGCGACCACGCGCACCGCGTCGGCGGCCACCCTCGGGTCCCCGTCCACCGCCAGCAGCCCGCGCACACGTGTGAAGTCCACGTGCACCAGGGCGTCCGTCCCCTCCTTCTGCCCCAGGCACACCAGCACGCCCCGCAGCGCGGCCCCCGTCATGGTGTGCACGGACGTGCCGAAGCGCACCGGCGCAGACGACCGGCCGCTGCCGTGGCGCCAGGTGGTCGTGTCCACGGCCCGCCAGGAGGAGGCCGGAGGGGTCGCCCCGGCGGGTACCACGGCGGTCGTCTCCGAGGGCGTGGTCAGCAGGGCCACGGGACGCACGGGCACGTCGGCGGGCGCGCCGACCAGCTCCGCGTGCGCGGTCCCGGCCCGCCGGGCCGCGTCGGGGTCGGAGGCGATCAGGTCCGTCGCGGCCCGGCGGCGCCGCGCGGCCGCTCCCGGGCGCGAGGACCGCCGCTTCTGCGGGCGCTCGGCCCGGGCCGCCGCGACCCTGCGGAACGGCCAGGCCAGGGCCCGGCCGATCGGCTGCCAGAACAGGGTGATGAGGGTCAGCAGGACCAGGCCCGCCGCGCCCGCCGCGAGCAGCCGCGGGTCGATGCTCGGCTCCTCCTCGGCCGCGGCCTCCCCCGGGGCGGCCTCCGCGGAGGGCTCCTCCTCGGGGGGAGGCGTGTAGGCGGGAGGGGCGGGAGGAGGCGAGGGCGGTTCCTGCCCCAGCGCGTTGGCCTGGTCGACCGAGACCACGCACAGGGGGTCCAAGCCCTCGTAGACGCCCTCGCCGCCGGCGTCGAAGGGCACCACCAGGCGCCACTCGGGGAGCACCGCGCGGTCCTCGCCGAGGGCGCCGCCGTCCGCCTGGGTGCGGCCCGCGTTGTACTCGTAGATCTCGTCCGCGCGCCCGGGGTCGCCCAGGACGAGGTCGGCGACGCCCTCCAGGCCGGGGGAGCCCTCCGGGACCACGTAGTAGTACACGGTGGGACAGATGTCGTAGGTGCCGGTGGCGGTGTCCGCCGCGGCCGGTGCCGCGGACGCGACGCACCAGGTGGCGAGGACCGCCGTGAACGCCATGGCCCCGCGCACCGGGCGCGCCTGCGAAGATCCGGACCGTGCCGCCGCTGTCAGGGTCACTCGCTCTCTCCTGTGACTGTCTTCGCTGCTGGGGAACGCCTTCCGGGCCGCGCGGACCGGCGTCGCCGGGCCCGGGGCCGGTTTCCGCGGGGCGGCGGGCACCGTCAGGGGCGGGCGAAGGCAAACCCTACGAGGTTCGGGAGAACTTTGCGCGCCCCTGGGGCATCTGTTCACTCGTGGGCGTGGCAGTCTATGATGTCGGACTCTCCGAGCGCCCCCGGCCCCGGGCCCGCACAGTCCCCTCCCCATCCCCGTGGCAGGTGTGAGATCGCCTGAACCGCGCCGTTCTGCGATCTGGAAAGCGAGCGATACGGGACGTGGCCAAGCAACCGCGCACTCACCACAGGTGGGACCTCCTCGACAGGGAGGGGGACCCGGTTCCGTGGTCCGCCTACGACGTACGTTCGCTCAAGACGTTCTACGAGGGGCTGGCGGACGCCGCCGAGCAGGCCGCCGCCGACCTCCGCAGGCTGGACAAGGGGCAACTGGGCGAGGGCAGCACCGTCGACGCCCTCAAGGAACTCATCGAGGAACTGCCCAAGTACCTGGACAAGGCCCACAACGCCTACGAGAAGGGCTACAAGGCCCTCGAAACCTGGACGGGCGCGCTGGAGACGGCCCGCGAGCAGAGCGGGATCATCGTCTTCGAGGCCGAACAGGCCTACCTCGCCCTGGAGGACCCCGAGGAGTGGAAGCAGGAGACGGACGGTGACGACCCCGTCCGCGACGCCTACGTCACGCGCCTCCGGACGGTGCTCGGTGACATGGACGACGCCGTCAGCACCTGCAAGAACGCCCTGGAGGAGGCCAAGCAGGGCGACCCGAACGAACTGTGGGGATGGCTCGACGCGATCGTCACGTGGGTCGAGGAGAACCCCCTCATCTACGCGGCGATCCTCGTGGTCGGCGGTATCGCCGCCATCTTCATCCCGGGCCTGGGCATCGCCCTGGCCCTCGGGGCGCTCGCGATCAGCGCGTCCACCCTCCACCGCGAGGGCAAGCTCGGTTTCAACATGGAGACGGTCACCACCCTCGGTCTGGACCTGATCTCCCTCGTCCCCGGCGGTGTGCTCCTGCGCGGCGGACGCGCGGTGACTCGGGGTCTGACCGCCGCGGCTCCGCGCGTGACCGGGAGCATCTCCTCGGGAGTGCGCAGCGCCTCCTCGGCGGTACGGGGCGCCACCAGCGGGGTACGGGGCGCGGTGGGCGGCAACCGCGCCGTCCGGACCGTCACGTCGACGGTGGGCCGCGTCAGCCGGGACCACCCGATCATCTCCACGACCATCACCACCGGCGCCCGGGACACCGCCGTCGGCATGGGCTCCTCGATCGCCGTCCAGATGGCCGCCGGTACCTCCTGGGAGGACATCGACCTCGGGTACGAACTCGCCAGCGCCGCCGCGACCAACGTGCCCGGCGCCGCTGTCGGCGCCGCCCGCGACCACGGATCGCTGCCGTCCTTCCTCGGCGGCTCCGACGGTTCGGGCGGCGGCTCCGGCCCGGCTCCGGGGCCCGACACCGCGCCGACGGTCGGCGACGGCGCGCCCCCGGAACCGGTCGCCACTCCGGACACTTCCGACGCTGCCGTGGGCTCCGGCGACTCCGACACGGGCGGGAACCCGGCCACGTCGGAACCGGCTGCCACTCCGGCCACTTCGGACCCGGGCGGAACCCCGCCCGCTCCTGACACGGCCGCGTCCCCCTCCACCTCGGGACCGGTCGCCACTCCGTTCACTTCGGACGCGGGTGAAACCCCCTCCACCTCGGGACCGGCTGCCACTCCGGACACTCCCGACGCGGGCGGGACCCCGTCCACCCCGGAACCGGTCGCCACCCCGTCCACTCCTGACACCGGCGGTGCTCCCGCGACCGCCGACGCGGGCGGCACTCCGGGAGCCGCCCATCCCTCCAGCTCCTCGGGGGAAGGCCCGGACGCCTCCCCGCAGGGCGGTACGACCTCCTCCGCCACCGCGGACGCGACGGGCGGCGGTCCCGGCCCCGAGGGCCAGCGCTCCGAGGGCGAGTACGGGGGCTCCACGGGCGGGGCCAACGTCGCGGGCGAGGGCGTGCGCCTGCCCTCCCAGCGCCCGGGCCAGCCCGGAGAGCCGATGGTCGACGACCGCGCGCCGCACCGGAACGACACCCCCGCCGCGGGACGGCCCGGCGAGGAGTCCCCGGCCGCCTCCGGCCGGACGGGCCAGGACGAGGGTTCCGCGGCGCCCACGGGGCCGCGGGCGGAAGACACCCCGGTCGGCCCCGGCAACGGCGTGCCCGCCGCCGCGCACGACGGTACGGGAGCGGCGGACGGCCGCACCGCGGCCTCCGGCGACTTCGGCGAGTACCGCACCGGCCGGGGAGCGGACGGAGAGCGCAGCGTCTCCTACCGCTATCCGGCCGACGGCGGCGACTACACCATGGACGTCACCCGCGACGGAGTGGACGTCAACGGCACCTCGGTGCGGCGTACCGACGACGGTTTCCAGGTGGCCCGACCGGACGGCGCTTCGGTCACGGCCTCACGCGGCGGGAACGACGAGCCGCGGGGCGTCACCCTGACCGGACCGGACGGCGCCCCCGGCGCCTCCTACCGGGACGGGGAGGTGCGCGTCCCCACCGCGGACGGGGACGTCACCGTCTCCCGGGACGGGAACGGCTCCACCATCCGGACCGGCGACGGCCTCACCGTCCAGCAGCCCCGCGGCGACGGCGATGTCCGCATCACCCGGAGCGGAGACGGGCCGGTCGACCTGCGGTTCGGGAACGGGGGCCCGGAGATCTCCCGGCCCGGGAACGACGGCTCCTCCGCCGTGCCGCGCACCCGGGTGACCGACCCCGCCACCGGACGGAGCACGGAGATCGGCCCCGACGGCTACCGGCTCGACACCGGGGGCTCGACCTCGCAGAGCTACGACCGCGGGACCGACAGCGCCACCGTGGACTCCGGCGACACCCGCGTCCGGGCCGACCAGCACGAGGTCAGGGTCACCGACGGCGCACGCGGAGTCGACCTGTGGCAGGGCCGTGACGGGGTTGGCACCGCCACGGGCGCCGGCTCCAGGGCGGTCGTCCGGCCGGACGGCAGCGCCGAGATCAGGACGGACAACCCCTCGCTGACCCCGAGGGCCGTCCAGGACGCGAACGGCCACGTCACCGTCGGGGACACCCGTACCGCGACGGGGCGTGTGCGCACCGAGGACGGCGCCACCGTCGGGATCACCGAACGGGACGGCCGGACCGTCGTGGAGGTGCGCGGGACCGACGGGGCCACGCGCTCCTACGGCACCGACGGCCGCCCCCACGGCCCCTACCCGCCGCTGCGCACCGATCCCGCGACGGGCCAGCCCTGCGTACTCACGGGCGGCACCAGGGTGACCCTCGTCCAGGGCTCGGACCCCGCGCTGCGGGTGGACACCCCCCAGGGCTGGACCGTGACCACCTCGCGCGACGGCCAGTCCTCGGTGAGCACGCCCCCGGACGCCCGGGGGGACCGGCTCCAGACCGTCCGCGAACCCGACGGTTCCACCGCGGTGAGGAGCGGCGACCACTGGGTCGCGTCCGGACCCGAGAGGCCCGGCGGCCCCGGGCGCGTGGTGGCGGGCGGGCCCGACGGCGTCCACGCCCGCAGCTCCGCCGACGGCGCCCACGTGTCCGACGGAACGACGCGGACGGACGCCCGGCCGGGGACCTCTCCCGGTCTGGGGAGGGGGGAGACCACGCACGCGGCGCCCCCGTACGGGCAGGTGGCCGAGCACTCGGGCACGGGAGGCCGCGTGACCACCGGCGACGGGGTCACCGTCCACACGCGCGCGGACGGGCTCCGGGTGGACGTGCCCCGCGACGCGGACCGCACCGTCCGCGACGGCGACCGCACCATCGGCGTCGGTCCCCGCGGCACCGACGTGCGCGGCCCCTCCCCGGACAGCCCGGGCAACCCCCCGCTGCGCATGGGCGAGACCGCCGGGGACGCGGGCAGGGTGCCGCCGAGCTGGCGCGTGTCCACGGACCCCGAAGGCGGCATGACCGGACACACCCGCCCCGACCAGGGCGTCAGCGTGCGACCGGAGCCGGGCCGGCTTCCGTCCCCGTTCCACGGGGCCGACGAGGTCAGCTTCCGGTCGGGGGACATCGAGGGAACCCAGACGCGTTCGGGCCGGACCACGGTCACCGACGGCAACGGAAGCACGGTCCGGGACGGCCGGGGAGGGGTCCGGGTGGACGGCGGCGACGGCCGCCCCGACCTGCGCGTCACCGACGACCACGTCCGGGTGACCACTCCCGGGGGCGCGCAGCACCGGGTGGACGTCCCCGGCGCCCGGACGGACGGGGACGGCACCAGCGCGCCCCGCACCGACGGCGCCCCGGGCGCGCGGACCGACGGTGACGGCGCCCCCGCGCGCGCCGACGACGGCACCGGTGCCTCCGGCGGCCGGGGGGACGGGGACTCCCCGGACGGGGACCGTTCCCCCGTGCGGCCGAGCCTCAACAGCTTCGGCGCCATGCTGGAGGAGATGCGCCTGACGCTCGCCAAGAACTTCGTCAACGTCCTCGGCGGCCTGGGGGTGGAGATCGCGTGGCAGGAGTTCGCCGACGGCGACTTCACGGGTACCGACGTCGTCCAGGCCGTCGTCCAGCTGGGCACCGCCGTTCCCAAGGGCCTGGCCGAGGGCCGGATCTCCGGGACCACCGCGCTGCCGACGGACGGCATGGGATCCCATCTGTCGGCCTTCCCGCTGGAGATGGGCCACCAGGCGGTCCGCAACGACCTCCGCGACCTGATCACGAACGAGTACCTCGACGAGGAGGTCGCCATCACCGCGGAGAGGGGCGCCATCGCGGAACAGGCCGCGTTCCTCGAAGGCGAGCTGATCCCCGAGCTGAGGGCGGAGATCGAGGCCGCCCGTGCGGACGGGAGGCGCCCGGAGGACCTGGAGAGGCTGGGCGCGGTCCTGGACGCGGCCGAGGCGCTGAGCGCGGACCTGGCCAGGAGGGACGCCGCGCTCGACGAGAGGGTCAACCTGCTCTAGGGCCCGGACCGCACACACCGAGGAAGGGAGTACGCATGGCACGTGTCGTGAGGATCGACATCGGCGCCCTGGAGGAGATGGAGCGCTCCCTGTGGCGCATCCAGAACGCCTTCGCGGGCGAGAACGTCGAGAGCCCCGAGGACAGGTCCGAGGACATCGGCCCCGGCGACCTCGTGGACAAGGCCAAGGACTACGGCGAGGACTGCAAGAAGAACTACGAGCGCCAGGCCGAGGACCTGGGCGCCCTGCTCCAGGCGATCACCCCGGTCATCGACAGCTTCCGGGAGGCCGACGAGAAGCTGGGCGCGAGCCTGACGGAGGGCGACAAGCCCGCTCCCCCGCCCAACCAGGTCGCCGTCTGACCCCGAGGCAGCAGAGGAGAGGCACCTCCATGCCCTACCAGTTCGAAGAGGACGTACCCGAGGTCGACATCCTGTTCGACATCGCCGTCCCCGAGACGTGGACGCAGTACGACCTCAGCGGGGACGCCCTCGCCCGGCTGCGCGCCCAGGCCGTCGAGATGCACGGGAACAGGCCCGAGGAGCTGGCCGCCCTCAACGACATGTTCGGTGACATCGCCCAGGTGACGAGCGACGTGGTCGGAGCGGGCCTGCTGGCGGCGGCGGGTGTCTTCGAGGAGTACGACGACGGCTTCTTCATGGCGACCGTCTGCGTGTTCGCCTTCCCGGCGGGGAGGGGGGCGCACGCCATGGACCCGATCCGGATGATCGAGCACGTCTACCCGGACACCGCCACCGCGCGCGAGGGCACCTGGCTGCGCAAGGACGTGGTCGACCTTCCCGAGTCCGGCGCGGGGACGTGCGGTCGCGTCTTCGGCATCGCCGACCACGACCTGGAGGACGCCGTCGTCCGGTCGGTGGTCATGCACACCGCCTTCGAGCTCCCCGGGCTCGACAGGCGCGTCATGGTCAGCTGCACCAGCCCCAACTCCCAGCAGGTCGAGGAGGTCCTGGACCTCTTCGACGCCGTCACCGCGAGCGCGCGGTTCCGGTTCCGCGAGGTCGAGCGGACCACCTGAGGGGACCGGGACCGGTGGTGAACGGGGCGAACCACCACGCGGGATGACGTATCCACCACAATGGTGCTCGCGGAAGCGGTCCAGGCCCCCGCCACGACCGCGCCGACCGGGCACGAGCGACAGGACCCACCCGACCAGACCAGCAGGAGGCACACATGCCCGTGTACAACGTCGACAGCGACAAGACCGAGGAGACCTCGTCCTCCCTCATCCAGGAGTTCAACGAGTTCACCGAGCGCCTGGAAGGCATCAAGAGCAAGGTCGACGGCCTCATCTCGGACGGCTACAGCACCCCGGCCGCCGAGAAGCACTTCCGCCCGTTCTTCGAGGAGTTCAACACCGGCTTCGAGGGTGTGAACAAGGGCCTCGAAGGCATCGGCAAGTACATCAAGACCGTCGGCGAGACCTTCAGCGAGACCGACGACAAGCTGGGCGAGGGCCTCAGGGGCTGATCCCGGGGAAGACCCCGGCACCACCCGGAAGGCGGGGCGGCGCCTTCGCGCCGTCCCCGCCACGACCCGACGACGAACCCGGAAGCAGTCCCACCGTGCGCCTCCTCTTCACAGCGACCCCAGCCACCGGTCCGGCCGCGGACGGCCCCGACGGCGGCGGCCCCGTGGCGTCCTCCGCGCTGCGCCTGGACGTCCTCGTCGACGCCGACCCCAGCGCCACGGTGCGCCAGCTCGCCGAGGCCGTCGATCCGATGGTGCGCACCCTGCCCCGCGCGCCCGGCCAGGACGTGCCGCTGTACCTGGGCGACCGGCCCGTGGACCCGTCCGCCTCCCTGGCCGACGCGGGCTTCCTGGACGGCTCCCTCGTCGGCGTGGGCGGTCCCGCCCCGGTCAAGGGCGAGCCTCCCGGCGTGGTCGAGGTCCGCGTGGTCTCGGGCCCCGACGCCGGGCGCGTGGTCCGCCTCGACCCCGGCGACTACGTCGTCGGCGACGACGAGGTCGCCGTGCTCGCCGTGGAAACCGAGGGCTACTGGGCGCGGATCCGGGTCGCCCCGGACGGGACCGCCACCATCCTGGGCACGAGCGGGGGCCGGGGCTGCTCCCTGGAGGGCGACGAGGTCGGCCCGGACACCGTCTGGCCGCAGGGCGAGCAGCTCACCCTGGGCGGCACCCTCTTCGAGGTGTGGCCCAACCACCGCCCCGACGCCTCCGTGGTGGCCTCCGACGACGGCACCGGGCTGGACTACAACCGCCCGCCCCGCCTGCACCCGGCACCCACGAAGACCAGGTTCAAGCTGCCCACCCCGCCCGAACCGCCGGACCGCCCGATCACCCAGCTGATCATGATGATCCTCATCCCGATCACCATGGCGGTCGGCAGCGCGCTCATCATGGGCCGCCCCCAGTACCTGCTCATCGGCCTGCTCGCCCCCGTCTCGGTGCTGTTCATGCAGATCATGCAGCGGCGCACCACCAAGGCGCGCTACGACAAGCAGCTCACCGAGTACGAGGAGAAGAAGGAACGCGTCACCCGCGACGCGCGCGACGCCCTCGTCGCCGAACAACGCAAGCTCCGCGACACCTGCCCCGACCCCGCCGCCGTGCTGCTGCTGGCCACCGGCCCGCGCGCGCGGCTGTGGGAGCGCCGCCAGATCGACGAGGACTTCACCCAGCTGCGCGTGGGCACCGGCAGCATCCCCTCCCAGGTGGTCCTGAGCGACCCCACCAAGGACGAGCACCGCCGCGACGTCACCTGGGACATGCGCGACGTCCCGGTGAGCGTGTCGGTCAAGGACAACGGGGTCGTGGGCGTGGCCGGGCGCGGCGAGGGGGCCGAGGCCCTGGAGCGCTGGCTGGTCGCCCAGCTCGCCGCCCTGCACAGCCCCGCCGAACTGCACCTGTACCTGCTGTCCATGGAGGGCGACCACAACCGCTGGCGCTGGACCCGTTACCTGCCCCACCTGCGCGGCGACCGCCCCCAGCTCTCGCTCGGCCGGATCGGCATCGACGCCACCACCTGCGCCCGCCGGGTGTCGGAGCTGCTCATGCTCCTGGAGACCCGCCAGCAGGCCCGGCGCGACCTCGCCGACCAGCCCGCGGTCGTGGTGGTGCTCGACGGGGCCCGGCGCATCCGCTCGCTGCCCGGCGTGGTCCAGCTGCTGCGCGAGGGCCCCGAGGCCGGAATCTACGTCCTGTGCCTGGACGCCGACGAGCGCCTGCTCCCCGAGGAGTGCCAGGCCGTGGTCAGCTCGACCCCGCACGGCATGCGCCTGCGCCGCACCTCCTTCGACAACGTCGAGGACGTGCGCGCCGACGTGCCCTCCGCGGCCTGGGCCGACCGGCTGGGCCGCGCCCTGGCGCCCATGCGCGACAGCAGCGTCGGCGAGGGCGGCGGCTCGCTGCCGCGCAGCGCCCGCCTGCTCGACGTCATCGGCCTGGAACCGCCCGACGGCGAGGCCATCGCCGCCCACTGGGCCTCCGGGGGGCGCAGCACCGTCGCCACGCTCGGCACGGGTCTGGACGGCCCGTTCTCGGTGGACGTGCGCCGGGACGGCCCGCACGCCCTCATCGCCGGCACCACCGGTTCGGGCAAGTCCGAACTGCTCCAGACCCTCGTGGCCTCCCTGGCGGCGGTCAACCGCCCCGAGTCCATGTCGTTCGTGCTGATCGACTACAAGGGCGGCAGCGCGTTCAAGGACTGCGTGGAACTACCGCACACCGTCGGCATGGTCACCGACCTGGACACCCACCTGGTGAGCCGGGCCCTGGTGTCGCTGGGCGCGGAACTGCACCGGCGCGAGCACATCCTCGCCAAGGCCGGGGCCAAGGACATCGAGGACTACCTGGAACTGCTGGACCGCGACCCGCGCATGCCGCAGATGCCCCGCCTGATGCTGGTCATCGACGAGTTCGCCTCCATGGCCCGCGAGCTGCCCGACTTCGTCAAGGGCCTGGTCAACATCGCCCAGCGGGGACGCTCCCTGGGCATCCACCTGGTACTGGCCACACAGCGCCCCGGCGGCGTGGTCACCAACGACATCCGCGCCAACACCAACCTGCGCATCGCCCTGCGGATGACCGACGAGGCCGAGAGCCGGGACGTCATCGACGCCGCCGAGTCCGCGCACATCGGCATCGACACCCCCGGGCGCGCCTACGCGCGCCTGGGGCACGCCTCCCTGCTGCCCTTCCAGTCCGGCCGGGTGGGCGGGCGCAGGGTCGTGGCCGCGGCCAACGCCTCCGACCCGGTCGCGCACGCCGTGAAGTGGTCGGACCTCGCACTGCCCGCGCCCGCGGCCGTCCAGGGCCCCGCCGACACCGGCGACGTGGAGGTCACCGACCTGACCGTCCTGGTCGCCGCGGTCAAGGAGGCCGCCGAGCGGTCGGGCGCCCGCCGCCAGCCCAGCCCGTGGCTGCCCGCGCTGCCCACCGCGCTCACCCTGTCCGAACTGCTGCGGGGCCGTTCCCCGCAGGCCGTGCACGGCCGGGTCCAGCCCGCTCCGGTGGGGCTGGTCGACGTGCCCGCCCAGCAGCGCCAGTTCCCGTACGTGTTCGACCTGGGCAGGACGGGACACCTGCACATCATGGGCTCGGGCCGCACCGGCCGGTCCCAGGCGCTGCGCACCATCTCCGCCTCCCTCGCCCTGGCCCACCACCCCGGCGACGTGCACATGTACGGCCTGGACTGCGGCAACGGCGCCCTGCTGCCGATGGAACGGCTCCCGCACTGCGGCGCCGTGGCCCAGCGCACGCAGGGGGAGCGGGTCGTGCGCCTGCTGGGCATGCTCGGCGAGGAGCTGGACCGGCGCCAGAAGCTGCTCGCCGCGCACGGCTGCGCCGACCTGGAGGAGCTGCGCGCCAAGCTGGCGCCGGACGAGCGCCCCGCCCACGTGGTGCTGTTCATCGACCGCGTGGACGCCTTCGAGCAGACCTTCGGCGAGTACAACTACGGCGCCCTGGTGGAGGGCGTCACCACCCTCATGCGCGACGGGGCGGGCGTGGGCGTGCACGTGGTGGCCACCGGCGACCGCCTCCTGACCCGCACCAAGTACTCCTCCACCACCGAGGAGCTGCTGGTGCTGCGCTGCAACGACAACGGCGACTACAGCGCCGCGGGGCTCAACGCCCGCTCGCTGCCCGAGGAGATCCCCGACGGCAGGGCCTTCCGCGCCGGGGACGCCATGGAGGTCCAGCTCGCCCTGCTCAACCGCGACCCGCAGGGCTCGGTGCAGGGCGCCGAACTGGCCCGTATCGCCGACTTCGTGTCCCGGAGGCCCCAGGAGGAACCCGGGCCGCGCCCGTTCCGGGTGGACGTCCTGCCCGACCGGCTCACCTACGCCGACACGGCCCGGTACCGTTCCGGGGCCCCGCGTCCGCTGCACGCGCTGCTGGGCGTGGGAGGCAACGAGCTGACCGCGGTCAGCGCCGACCTGTCGCGCGTCCCGACGTTCCTGGTGAGCGGGCCGCCCCAGTCCGGACGCTCCAGCATGCTCGCCACGATGGCCAGGTCGCTGCTGGAGGCCGGCACCGAACTCCTGCTGGTCACCCCGCGCTCCTCGCGACTGGCGGACCTGCGCCACCAGCCGGGGGTCCAGGGGGTCCTGGACGCGGCCGAGCCGAAGCTGTCCCAACTGCACGAGGCGCTGGGCCGGTTCCAGGGCGAGACCGCCGTGGTGATGATCGACGACGCCGAACTCCTCCTCCAGAGCGACCTCGGCAAGGAGTTCACCCGTATCGCCCGCGGCATGGTCGGCGCCGGGTGGGGCATCGTCGCGGCGGGAACCAACGAGGCCCTCCAGGGCGGCTTCAACGGGTGGCACGTCCACCTCAAGCGCAACCGCGTGGGGGCCCTGCTCTCGCCGCAGGCCCAGAGCGACGGCGAGGTGCTGGGCATGCGCCTGCCCAAGGGCGTGTCCAGTCCCCGTCTCACCCCCGGCACCGCCTACCTGCACCTGGGCGACGGCCGTATCCAACAGGTGAGGGTGCCGATGCCCTGACGCCCCGCCCGGGGCGGCCGGACCGGAACCGGTGATATTCATGAGTGTGCCCCTTTCCTCCCCTTCCCCCCTCCGGCGGAGGACCCCGTGCCCCCCACCCCGTCCCGAACGAGACCTGTGAGCAGACAGCAGTGAGTACGCACCCCTCAGCCGTCACTCTCCCCGCGACCGCGACCGAACTGACCTCCACCGACCCCGCGCGCATCGGCCCCTACCGGCCGCTCAGGCGCCTGGGCTCCGGAGGCATGGGCGTCGTGTACGCGGCCCGTGACCAAGGCGGTGCCCTGGTCGCGGTCAAGCTCATCCACCCCGAGTACTCCGCCGACCCGGAGTTCCGGGCACGCTTCGCCCGCGAGGTGGAACTCCTGCGCCGGGTGGGCGGCGCCTGCGCCGTGCCGCTGCTGGCCGCCGACACCGAGGCCGAACGGCCTTGGCTGGTCACCCCGCTGGTGCGGGGCATGACGCTCAGCGCCTACATGCGCAAGAACGGCCCGCTCGGCGAACAGCTCCTGCTCGGCCTGGCCGCCGGGGTGGCCGAGGCGCTCGCCCAGATCCACGAGGTCGGCATCGCCCACCGCGACCTCAAACCCGCCAACATCGTGCTGTCCCCGGAGGGCCCCCGCGTCCTGGACTTCGGCGTGGCCCGCGCGATCGACCAGACCGCGCTGACCCGCACCGGGTCCGTGCTGGGCTCACCCGGCTGGATCAGCCCGGACCACTACCGGGGCGCGCCCGCCAGCACCGCCGACGACATCTTCGCCTGGGGTGCGCTGGTCTCCTACGCGGCGACCGGGCGCCCGCCCTTCGGCACCGGCGACCCGGCCGCCGTCGCCCACCGGGTGATCAGCGGCGAACCGGACACGGAGGGCTTCAGCGGACCCCTCGCCGACCTGGCCGCCCGTGCGCTCAGCAAGGAGGCGTCCGAGCGGCCGACGGCGCTGGAGCTGGTCAGCGGGGTGGTCGCCGCGGGCAACCCGGGGCGCTCCTACGCCCCCGTGGAGTCCGCCGCGGCGGCGGGCGGCGTCATGGCCGCCGTGGTCGACCACACCTGGCAGGGAGTGCAGGCCGCCCCCGAGCGCGAGTTCGCGGTGGCCCCCGACCGGAGCTCCGGCGGCTCCGGCAGGGTGCTGGCCCTGGTCGGCGCCGCCCTGGGCGCCCTGGTCCTGCTCGCGGGGCTGGGATTCGGCGGTGTGGCCCTGGTCGGCAACTGGGACTCCCTGCCCATGGCCGCCTGGTTCGGGGACGAGTCGGCCGACGCGGCCGAAGCGCAGCAGACCGCGGAGGAACGGCGGCGCCCGGGGCCGGTGGGCCAGGAGCCGCAGGAGAGCGCCTCGCCCTCCGACGACCCTTCCGGGGAACCCTCCGAGGAGGCCTCCGAGAGCGAGGAGGACGGGGAGGGCTCCGGCGGCGGTTCCACCACCACGACGGCCACCGTGGGCGCCGGGGTGGGCGCGGGCGGAACACGCCCGCCGGGCGAGCACGTCGTGGCCTTCCAGCCCTCCGGCGGCTCGGGACAGTACGCCGTGCTCGACGGCGCCACCGTGGTGTGCGCGTGGAGCTTCTGCCAGAGCCAGGGCGGATCGGTGGGCGACGGCGGCGCCGGTTCGGTCCCCTCCAGCCCCTCGGCCCTGACCGGCTACGTCAACCAGGGCAGCCGCACCATCACCGCCGAGGTCACCTACACCACCGGCGCCGACGGCACCGTCACCATCACCCGCCTGGTGGAGCGGCACAGCACCAGCGGTACGGGCACCCCGCCGTGGTAGGGGCCGGAACTCGAAACGACGGGAGAGACATGCCGAAGACCCTCGTACGCGGGGCCGCCGCCGTGGCGGGCCTGGCCCTGACCGTTGCGGTGGCCACCCCCGTGCCCGCCACCGCCGCCTCCTACGGGGGCCAGTGCGGGAGCGGATACGGGGTGGTCAACGAGGCCTCCGTCAACGGAGGCACCGTCTTCCTCACCTACAACAACTCCAACGGCCGCAACTGCGTCGTCGTGGTGCGGACCGACCCGGGCAGCGCCGTCAACATGGACGCGGCCCTCAAACGCAGCGACTCCACGTCCTGGGACACCGACCCGGGCGACTGGACGGAGTACGCGGGCCCGGTCTACGCCGACGCCGCCGGCCACTGCGTGGACTGGGGCGGCGTGGTCGGCGACGAGTGGGTCCTGCGCAACGGCACCAACTGCGGCTGAAACAACAAGAGAGGGCGCTTGTGAACGTGCACCACCCGTGGTGGATGAACCCGGTCAACACCCTGCTCAAACCCTTCGACCAGAGCCTGGGGGCCGCCGAGGGCGCCTTCGACGCCATGCTGGCGGAGGCCTCCGCCAGCAGCGGTCTCCCCTGGCCCTCCGACGAACCCTTCCTCTCGGACATGCGCGTGCTCCACGACGCCTGGCAGGCGGTGCCCGGCGTCACCCCCGTCGGCCGGATCGGCCTGCGGGGCGAGGTCCGGCGGCGGCTGGAGACGCGCCTGCGCATGCTCCACCTGCTCGACGCCAACCCGGAGGTCGCGGCCCAGCCCGTCGAGCGGCCGGTGTTCATCACCGGACTGCCCAGGACGGGCACAACGTTCGGCCACGGGCTCCTGGCCCAGCACGTCCGGGCCCGCGCCCCGCGGCTGTGGGAGATGCTGAGCCCGGTCCCCGACACGGGCAGGCCCGGCGAGCGCACCGTGAGCAGGCGCGAGCGCCTCGCGCTGGCGCGGAGGCTGGTCCGGGGCATGGACGCCATGGGACCGGGGTTCCAGACCATCCACCCCATGCACCCGCTCGAACCCGAGGAGTGCGTCTTCCTCCTGCCGCACGGGATGTTCTTCCACGTCCGCGCCGCCTCCCCGGACTACCGCGCCTGGGTCGAGGGGCGCGACGCCACCCCCGACTACGCCTACCTCAAGCAGCAGCTCCAGGCGTTGCAGTGGAAGCGTCCCGCGCGGCGCTGGGTGCTCAAGTCGCCCCTGCACCTGTTCAACCTCGACGCCCTGCTCAACGTCTTCCCCGACGCGGTGGTCGTCATGACCGACCGCGACCCGGTACGGGCCATGGCGTCGTGGGCCAGCCTGACCGAGGCCTCGATGCACATCCACAACAGCGACGTGGACCCGCACCGGATCGGCCGCGAGTGGCTGGGGATCTGGGCGGCGGGCGCCGAGCGGGCCCGCCGCGTGCGCCGCGAGCACGGCCCGGAGCGCTTCCTGGACCTGCCCTACGGCGAGCTGACGTCCGACCCGCTCGGGGCGGCCGAACGCGTCTGGAGCAGCCTCGGCGAGGAATTCGACGCCGACACCCGGGCGCGCACGCTCGCCTACACGCGAGCGGACCGGCGCACGAACCCGGGCGGCCACCGGTACAGCCCGGAGTACTACGGCCTCACCGCCGAGGAGGTGCACGCGGCGTTCGGTCCGGACCTGACCGGCGCCGGGGCGGCCCGCGCCCGAGGGGGCGGGGCCTGAGGAACCGCGGTGCGAGCCCGGCCGGATCCGGCCCACGCCGTGGCGTGCGGCCGGTCCGAGCCGGGCTCGCACCGCCCGGTCCGAGCGGGGTCCGCGTCCGCGCCCTCGCGGTGGCCGTCCGGACGGCCACCGCGAGGGCGCTGTGTCAGCGCGCCGTGCGGCGCAGTGGCCGCCGCGACCACCAGACCGCCGTCCACGCGGCCAGGCCCAGCCCGCCGCCGGTGACCGCCCCGACGAGCAGGCACCGCACGAGGTCGTAGCCGCTCACCTGCGCGCGGTCGGACAGACCGCCCGCCACGGCGCCCGCCACCGCGCACACGGCGAGGGCGGACAGGGCCAGGACGCGCACGCGGCCACCGGGGACGGGCCCGGAGCGCTCACCCGCCTCCCGGCCCGCGCTCCCGGTGCCCGCGCGGCGGGCGCGCTCGCGGTGCACCCACCAGGCCAGGACGGCCAGGCCGCCCGCCGAACTCGCGTACATCAGCACGTTGTAGAGCAGGTGCGGGCCCGCCACCGGGGTGCTCAGCAGCGGCCAGGCCCGCACCAGGGCCCCGCCCGTCTGGGTGAAGGAGTCCCAGGCCATGTGCGTGACCGAGCCCACCGCCAGCGCCGCGGAGGTCAGCGCGGCGGCCCGCGTCGCCCCCCGCGCCGACCGGGGAGCCCGGACACGCGGTGCCGTGGACCCTCCGGCCAGCGCGTGCAGCGGCGGCCGGAGCACGTACGCGTACAGCGCCAGCACGGCGCCGCCGAGCAGCACGTCCAGCCACAGCCCGGCGGGGCCGTGCGTGGTCGCCGCGGCCACGGGCAGCGGCAGGTAGTACGGCAGGTCCGGCGCCACCGACCCGACGACCAGGGCCGCGGGCGGCAGCCCGGTGCGCGCCAGGGGCAGGACCGCCGCCACATGGCTGGGGGTGAAGGGCACCTCGTCCTCCCCCTGACGGGCCCGGCCGCTACTCCGCGTCCAGGTACTGGTAGGTGGCCAGGGTCCCCCCGATGAGCACGAAGACCTCGTAGGGGGAGACCGTGTCCTCCGGGGAGTCCGACCCAGCGAGCCCTCCGTCCCGGGCGTAGCAGAGGTAGGGGGCCCGCTCAGCGCCCGGCTCGACGGCCACGACGTCGTCCATGTCGCAGTACACCGCCTCTACGCCGTGGTCGAAGCGGATGGTCTCCTCGACGACCTCGCGCACGGTGGGCAGCTCCGGGTACTCGAACCGGAAGGCGGCGCCGCCGTCCCCGGACAGGACCGGGAACTGCATGTCCAGGCCGCCGTAGGTGAGGGTGCAGCTCAGGCCCGGTTCGACGGGTTCCGTCATCTGCTCGGGACACGCGGCGGCGGCGCCCGGATCGACGCGGGAGGCCTTGCGGGTCACCTCCGTCAGCAGGGCCCAGGCCGCCCGCTCGGACACCGACGCGGAGGACTCCGGCTCGGCTGGCAGGGCGGACTCGTCCGCCTGTGGTCTGGAGACGGGAACGGGGGCTTCGACGAGGAGCTCGGCGAGCTCCTCCTGGGACAACGCCTCCGGCGGAGTGCCCTCTGCGGCGGTGGTCTCCTCGACGGCCTCTTCCGAGGGCGCCGAGGCCTCCGCGGTGTCCTCCCCGCCGCCACAGGCGGACAGGGCGAACACGAGCGAGAGGGAGACCGCCGGGGTAAGGGCGAAGCGGCCGTGAGGGGGGAAGAAGGGCATCTCTGTCCTTTTCATCCTTGATGGGGGTTGGGGGGATGCCGTGGACCGTGAAACGCATGGGGTGGCCCGCCAATCCGACTCCCGTCACCCTCCGTCGGTTCACCGAATACCAGGAGTGTGTTCCACTTCACTGAAAGAAGGCGTGTGGTGACACTTCGGTGAAGTGCGGGACTCCTGAGGCGTCGGAGACCCCCGAGACCTCCGTCCCCGCTGTGAGCAGGCACGGAAGCGCGCGCCCCCTCGCGGCCGTGGGCGTGCGCCGCGTTCCCGGGCCCCGGTGGACCGCTGCACCCACTCGGAGGCTGGATAGGGGTCCGCCGTCCACGTCCTCTCGGTGGCCTCCGCCAGGGCACGGCGGGCGAGCGGTTCGTGCCGGGGCGCGCCCGGGGCGGGCTCGGGCGGCATCGGCGACTCGTCGGTGCTCGGGCCCCGCCCGTTCCCGGTGGGCGCCCCGCCGCAGGTGAAGCCCGTCGTGTCGACCTCCGGCGCGGCCTCCGCCCCGGGGCCGGCGTCTCCGCCGCACGCGGTCGGGGCCGGTCCGACACGCGGTGTGCCGTGCCCCACACCCCGGGGCGGCGCGACCGAACGCGATTCTCTACCATCCACTATATGGACGTCCCTGAGAGCGGGGCCGCCGGATCCGGCGCCCCCAACCCGGCCGACGGGTTCCCCGCCGCCACACACGAGCGGTGGCGCGAACTCGTGGCGGGGGTGCTGCGCAAGAGCGGTGTCCCCGAGGACCGGCTCACCGACACACCCGAGTCGGTACTGGCCACGCACACCTACGACGGGTTCGACATCGAGCCCCTCTACACATCCGACCCCCCGGCCGCCGACCCCGGCTTCCCGGGACTGCCCCCCTTCACCCGGGGCCACCGGCCCGGCGGGTCGGTCCCCGAGGGCTGGGACATCCGCGCCCGCCACACCGACGCCGACCCGGCCGTCCTGCGGCGGCGCCTGCACGCCGACCTCATGAACGGCGTCAGCTCGCTGTGGATCGCCGTCGGCGGCGCAGGCCTGCCCGTCTCCGCGCTCGGCCAGGCCCTCAGCGACGTCTACCTCGACCTCGCGCCCGTGGTCCTGGACGCCGGAGCCGACCACGCCGACGCCGCCACCGCGCTGCTCGACGCCCACGCCGACGCGGGCGTCCCCGACGGCCGGATCATCTCCCACCTGGGCATCGACCCCCTCGGCACCGCGGCCCTGGCGGGCGGGCGACCCGACGTCATGGACCCCGCACGCCTGGCTGCGGAGCTGGCCCGCGGGCGCCCCGGCCTGGGGCTGCTCGTGGCCGACGGCCGCCTCGTGCACAACGCGGGCGGCTCCGACGCCCAGGAGCTCGGCTTCGCCATAGCCGCGGGGACCGCCTACCTGCGCGCCCTGCACGCCGCCGGGATGGACCTGCCCGACGCCGCGCGGCGCATCGAGTTCCGCCTGGCCGCGAACGCCGACCAGTTCGGCGTCATCGCCAAGCTGCGCGCCGTCCGCGCCATGTGGGACCAGGTCCTCGACGCCAGCGGGGTGCCCGCCGACCAGCGCGCCATGCGCCTGCACGCCGCCGCCTCCGAGGCGATGACGACCCGGCGCGACCCCCACGTGAACATGCTGCGCACGACCGTGGCCTGCTTCGCCGCCGGGGTCGGGGGAGCCGACGCGGTCACCGCCGTCCCCTTCGACTCCGCGGTGGGCCTGCCCGACGACTTCGCCCGCCGCATCGCCCGCAACACCCAGTCCCTGCTCATCGAGGAGTCCCACCTGGCGCGGGTCATCGACCCCGCCGGGGGCTCCTTCTATGTCGAGGCGCTCACCCGCGACCTGTACCGGGCGGGCTGGGCGTTCTTCCGGGAACTGGAGGCCGCGGGCGGAGCCGCGGAGGCCGTCGAGCACGGCCTGCTGCGCGAGCGCGTGGACGCGGTGTGGACGCGCCGCCGCCTCGACCTCGCCCACCGGCGCTCCCCGCTCACCGGCGTCAGCGAGTTCCCCAACGCCGACGAGGTCCCGCTGGTGCGGCCCGCCGACCCCTCGCGGCCGCCGGCCCCGGTCCCCGGCGGCTTCCCGGTGCGCCGCTACGCCGAGGACTACGAGGCCCTGCGCGACCGCAGCGACGCCCGCGCGGGCGACACGGGACGGCGGCCCACCGCCTTCCTGGCCACGCTGGGACCGGTCGCCGCGCACACGGCCCGCGCGTCCTTCGCGGCCAACCTGCTCGCCGCGGGCGGCGTCGCCTCACACGAACCCGGCCCGCTCGACGGCGCCGCCGCCGTCGCGGAGGCCTTCGCCGCCTCGGGCAGCCGCGTCGCGGTGCTCTGCTCCTCCGACGCGGTCTACGCCGAGCAGGCCGAGGACGCCGCGCGGGCGCTCAGGCGCGCGGGGGCCCTCCGGATCCTGCTCGCGGGCGCGCCCGACGACTCCTACCGCGAGGCCGGGGTCGACGCCTTCGCCCACCGGGGGTGCGACGCCGTCGCCCTCCTCACCGACCTGGTCGACGTCCTGCTCGCCGACCCGCCGGCACCGTCCGCCACTGCCGAGGGGGCGCACGCATGATCCCCGACTTCTCCGACGTCCCGCCGCGGCTCCCCGCCTTCCAGGGCGACACCGCCTCCGGACACGCCGCCTGGCACACAGCGCTGGAGGCCGGGACCGGCAAGGCCGCCGACGCCCTGGAGTGGGAGACCCCCGAGGGCATCGGCGTCAAGCCGCTGTACACCCCCGCCGACCGCGCGGGCCTGGACTTCGTGGACGGACTGCCCGGCATACCGCCCTACCTGCGCGGGCCCTACCCGACCATGTACGTCAACCAGCCGTGGACCATCCGCCAGTACGCCGGGTTCTCCACCGCCGAGGAGTCCAACGCCTTCTACCGGCGCAATCTGGCCGCCGGGCAGAAGGGCCTGTCGGTCGCCTTCGACCTGGCCACCCACCGCGGCTACGACTCCGACCACCCCCGGGTGGCGGGCGACGTCGGCATGGCGGGCGTGGCCATCGACTCCATCTACGACATGCGCCAGCTGTTCGACGGGATCCCGCTGGACAGGATGAGCGTGTCCATGACCATGAACGGCGCGGTGCTGCCGGTCCTGGCGCTCTACATCGTGGCCGCCGAGGAGCAGGGCGTCCCGCCGGAGAAGCTGTCGGGGACCATCCAGAACGACATCCTCAAGGAGTTCATGGTCCGCAACACCTACATCTACCCGCCGAAGCCGTCGATGCGGATCATCTCCGACATCTTCGCCTACACCTCGCAGCGGATGCCGCGCTTCAACTCCATCTCCATCTCCGGCTACCACATGCAGGAGGCCGGGGCCACGGCCGACCTGGAGCTGGCCTACACCCTGGCCGACGGCGTGGAGTACATCCGCGCCGGGCAGCGCTCCGGGCTGGACGTGGACGTGTTCGCGCCGCGCCTGTCGTTCTTCTGGGCGATCGGCATGAACTTCTTCATGGAGGTCGCCAAGCTCCGCGCCGCCCGCCTGCTCTGGGCGCGCCTGGTCAGGGACCTGGGCGCGACCGGGGACAAGTCGCTGAGCCTGCGCACCCACTCCCAGACCTCGGGGTGGTCGCTCACCGCCCAGGACGTGTTCAACAACGTGGCCCGCACGTGCGTGGAGGCGATGGCCGCCACCCAGGGCCACACCCAGTCGCTGCACACCAACGCCCTGGACGAGGCGCTGGCCCTGCCCACCGACTTCTCCGCGCGCATCGCCCGCAACACCCAGCTGCTGCTCCAGCAGGAGTCGGGCACCACCCGCGTCGTGGACCCCTGGGGCGGCAGCTACTACGTGGAGCGCCTCACCCAGGAGCTGGCGGCCAGGGCCTGGGAGCACATCCGGGAGGTCGAGAAGGCGGGCGGTATGGCCGCCGCGATCGACGCCGGGCTGCCCAAGATGCGCATCGAGGAGGCCGCCGCCCGCACCCAGGCGCGCATCGACTCGGGCCGCCAGCCGGTGATCGGCGTCAACAAGTACCGCCCCGACGGCGCGGACGAGATCGAGGTCCTCAAGGTCGACAACTCCCGGGTGCGCGCCCAGCAGCTGGAGAAGCTGCGCCGCCTGCGCGAGGAGCGCGACGAGGACCGGGTGCGCGCCGCGCTCGACGCGCTCACCGCGGCCGCCGGGGGCGAGTCCCGGGCGGACGAGGCCCTGACCGGCAACCTCCTGGCGGCGGCGGTCGACGCGGCCCGAGCCAAGGCCACCGTGGGCGAGATCTCCGACGCCATGGAGAGGGTCTTCGGCCGCCACTCCGGGCAGATCCGTACGATTCAGGGTGTGTACAGGGACGAGGCGGCGGGCAGCGCCGACGCGGCCGACCTCATGGAGCGCGTGACCCGCCGGGTGGAGGAGTTCACCGAGGACGAGGGCCGCCGCCCCCGCATCCTGGTCGCCAAGATGGGCCAGGACGGCCACGACCGGGGCCAGAAGGTCATCGCGACCGCCTTCGCCGACCTGGGCTTCGACGTGGACGTCGGCCCGCTGTTCCAGACCCCGGCGGAGGTCGCCGCGCAGGCCGTGGAGGCCGACGTGCACGTGGTCGGGGTGTCCTCCCTGGCCGCGGGGCACCTGACCCTGGTGCCCGCGCTGCGCGAGGAGCTGGCCCGGCTGGACCGGGGGGACATCATGATCGTGGTGGGCGGGGTCATCCCCCCGGCGGACTTCGCGCCGCTGCGGGAGGCGGGCGCGTCGGCGATCTTCCCGCCGGGGACGGTCATCGCCGAGGCCGCCGTCGACCTGCTCGACCAGCTGGACGAACGGCTGGGGTAGCGGAGGGCGCGAGGGGCGCCGACCGTCGTGTCGGCCGCCCCGGCGGCGCGGGCACCTGTCGGGCGGGGCGCGCCCGCGCGGGAACGCCGCGGACCGGGACGCGGCGTGTGCGGACGCGGTGGCCGAGGGCCCGCCGGAGGGAACACGCTGCGGGCGAGGGCCCGGCAGAGCGAAGACGGGCCGGGCCGGGAGGCGGCGCCGGGACAGGGAAGAGGGAGGCAGGCGTGGCGGAGCAGGGTTCCGTGCCGGGCGCGCGGCGTTCGGGGCGGCGCCGTCAGGTGGACGTGGACGCCCTCGCCGAGGGGGTCCTGGCCGGGCACCGGCCCACCCTCGCACGGGCGATCACCCTCGTGGAGTCCCGCCGTCCGGACCACGCGCGCGCCGCGCAGGAGCTGCTCGTGCGGCTGCTGCCGCACACCGGCGGGGCCCGCAGGGTGGGCGTCACCGGGGTCCCCGGCGTCGGCAAGTCCACGTTCGTCGACGCGCTGGGCACCCGGCTGACCAAGGCCGGGCACCGGGTGGCGGTGCTGGCCGTGGACCCCTCCTCCACGCGCACCGGCGGCAGCATCCTGGGCGACAAGACCCGGATGGAACACCTGGCGGTGGACCCCAACGCGTTCATCCGGCCCTCACCCACGGCGGGGACCCTGGGCGGTGTCGCCCGGGCCACGCGGGAGACCATGCTGCTCATGGAGGCGGCCGGGTTCGACGTGGTCCTGGTGGAGACGGTGGGCGTCGGCCAGTCCGAGGTCGCGGTCGCCGCCATGGTGGACTGCTTCTGCTTCCTCACGCTCGCCCGCACGGGGGACCAGCTCCAGGGCATCAAGAAGGGCGTGCTGGAGCTGGTGGACCTGGTCGCGGTCAACAAGGCCGACGGGCCGCACGCCGACGACGAGCGCAGGGCGGCCCGCGAGCTGTCGCGGGCGCTGCGGCTGCTCCAGCCGGTGCACCCCGACTGGCGTCCGCCGGTGCTCACGTGCAGCGGCCTGACCGGCGACGGGCTCGACGAGGTGTGGGACGCCGTGACCCGGCACCGCGCGGTGCTGGAGCGCGACGGCGCGCTGGCCGAGCGCCGCAGCCGCCAGGGGGTCAGCTGGATGTGGGACCAGGTCCGCGACCAGCTCATGGACGCGTTCCTGCGCGATCCACGGGTGGCCTCGCTCCTGCCGGGGACGGAGGAGCGGGTGCGGTCGGGGGAGACCACGGCGACCCTCGCCGCGCGCACGCTGCTGGACTCCTTCACCCGGGACCGCGGGTCCCGTCCGGAGGGTGAACGCGTGGGCGGCGCGGTGCGGGGAGCGGACCCGACAGGTGAATCCGAAGGCGGCGCTGTGCCGGAGCACGATGCGGAGCCTTCCCGGGATCCGGGTCCGTCCGGCGGGTGAACGCGGGGACGGCACCGGGCCGGGGCGCGGTCGGCCTCCCCCCGGCCGGGGCGCGGGTCCGGTCCGTCGGGTGAACGCCCGGTGACCGCGGCGCCGCCGTGCAGCGTTGCCCGGGTGTCCATGGCGCATCCCATGTCATGAAATGTCCCCGTGACAACGGCAGATAACGGGCGCTCACCGCCGAGTTCGTGCCCAGGAGGCGAAAATTTCTTCCGGTATGCCATTCCCGAACGGGCGGTTCGCTTATACCGTGTGTGTCCAACGACTTACCAGGCTCGCGGACGTACCATACGCTCCCCCCTGACGTCGGACCGGCTCTGTGGGAGTGGCGCCGGTCCGGGTGGGCGTGGTCCGCCGGTCTGCGTATGGTTAAGCGAAGGGTCCCCTCACCATCTCAACGTGGGGCCGGGAGGAGTGAACGTGCACAGGCTTGGGCTGAGCACGCGGGTGGAGAGCCGCAGCGTCATCGTCGCGATCGAGGGAGAACTCGACATCGCGACCGCCGCCGACCTCCAGGAACACATCCAGTCCGCCGTCGAGGACCACGGTCCTTGGCTGATCCTGGACCTGTCCGGTCTGGACTTCATGGACTCCAGCGGTCTGAACGTCATCATCAACGCCTACAGGACCGTCCGCGAACTGGGCGGATCGCTGGCGCTGGCCGCTCTGAACGAACGCGTCACCAAGGTCGTCCGCCTGGTCGGCCTGCACCGCCAGGTCCCGGTCCACCAGACCGTGGCCACCGCCGTCGCCGCCATGGAGGCACTGGAGGCCAAGCGCCAGGCCGGATAGCCTCCGGGCGCATGAGTCCAGTCCTCCCCCCGAGTCCCGTGGACATCTCCTGGGACCACAACAGCCACTACCACGAACACCTCCTCCGCCACGTGCCCCCGCACTGCACCCGAGCGCTCGACGTCGGGTGCGGCGGCGGTAGGTTCGCCAGGTCCCTGGCCTCCCGCGGGATCGCCGTCGACGCGATCGACCCCGAACCGCGGATGATCTCCTCGGCCCGTGAACGCACGCCCGCCCGGCTGCCGGTCGACTACCGCGTGGCCGCGCTGGCGCAGACGGAGCCGCGTCCCGGGGGGTACGGGTTCGTCAGCTCGATCGCCAGCATCCACCACATGCCGTTCGGGCCCTCGCTCGAACGGATGGCCGCCGCCCTCGCCCCCGGCGGCACGCTGGCCGTCCTCGGCCTGTACGCCGAGAGGGACGCCGCCGACGTCGCGGCCGGTCTGGCCGCGCTGGGCCCGCAGTGGGCGGTCGGGCTCGGCCTGCGGCTGGGCCGCGCCCTCACCGGCACGCCGAACCTGCACAGCGTGGGTCCCACCGCCGAGATGCCGGTGCGCGACCCGCGGATGGGTCTGCGCGAGATCGCGGAGGAGGCCGGTGAGGTGCTGCCCGGCGCACGTCTGCGGCGGCTGCTGTTCTGGCGCTACTCGCTGGTCTACACGCGACCGGCCTGACCCCGTTCGAGGTCGGGCCGGTCCTCCGGAGATCAGTCCCCGCCGCCACCGCCACCGCCACCGCCGCCGCCGTCACCGGAGGAGGAGCCTCCCCCGCCGTCGGAGTAGGGGCCCGATCCACCGCCGAAGCCTCCGCTGTTGCCCGGACTCCAACCGGTGCCGCCCCCGGGTTCACCGGACGGGGGCTGGTGGCCCTCCGGGCCCGGGTGTCCGGCGGCTCCCGGGTGTCCGGCGGCCCCGCCGCCGGGGTGGGCGTACCCGTACCCGGTACGGTCGTGCTCGGGCGGCGCCGGGTAGGCCTGCCCGTACCCGTACGGCTGGCCGGACGCGGGCGGCGCGGACGCGTGACCGGCCGCGTGGCCCGCGGCGGCCGGACCGGCGGCGCGGGCGGCGGTGGACTTCGACCGGACCAGGGCCACGGCGAGCACGACCAGCGCTCCGGTGACCGTGAGCCCGTACAGGAGCTCCACGATGACGTTCGTCAGCCCGGTGGCCGTCATGACCGCTTCGAAGGACAGGTCCATGGCCCCGAAGGCGAAGCTGACCACCGAGCTCGCGACCTGGACGAGCACGGCGGCGGTGAGCAGGGCCCCCACGGTCCGGACGGCGCCGGGGAAGGGCGATCCCTTCGCGCGGACGAACGCGGTGATCCCCACCGCGAGCAGGAGGAGCGTGCCGATCAGGTAGAGGAGCGAACCCAGGGTCGGAGGGAGGGAGGTCATCGAAGGGCTCCTCGTGTCAGCGGGTCGGGAAGGGCCGCGGACCGGGGTGGTCGCCGGGCGGCGGTGGCGGAGCGGTCGTCCGGGCCGTGAGGCGCTTCGCCGCGGCCAGCACCAGAGCGAGCAGGCCGCCGACGAAGAGCAGCGTGAACACCAGGTGCAGGGCCGGGAGCACCGTGGTGTGCACCGTGATGTCCACGCCCGCGTACATGGGGGTGAAGGTCCAGATCTGGACCGCCAGGTCGCCGAGGGCGCCGAGGACGATCAGGGCGCCGCCCGTCGCCACGAGGCCCCTGCGGTCGGAGGCCACCACGCCGCTGAGGGCCAGCACGATGACGCCGAACAGCAGGTAGAGGACCTCGAACAGCAGGGAGATGACGGAGGAGACGGTGTAGAGGGGGGAGATCAGGTGCATCCGGGGCCTTTCCTGTGGGTCACGCGCGGAATCAGGCTCTCACGCCGGGCCGCTCGCCTGGTCAGCGCCGGTGCGAGGGGCCGCCGACACCCGCGCGGGGCGGGGCGGCGGGTCCGTCCGCGGCGGCGGCCGGGCGTCGCCGTCCGCGTATGTGAGGTGGGACGGCGGACCCGCCGCGGGAGTTTTCCACAGATCCCTTTCGGCTGTGGCGGCCCCCGACCCCGGTGAGGAACATGGGATCGGGAAGGGCGGCAGAACAGCCGGAGGTGACGTCGTGCTCGTGTCGGGACCGGATCGGAGCGTCGTGGGAAGCGGTGGCGGAACAGTCGGAGGTGACACCGTGCTCATGAGGGAAGCGGATCAAAGCGCCGGAGGGCTAGAAGCCGCCTCCACCGCCTCCGCCGTCGGCCCCGCCGCCGTAACCGCCTCCGCCGTCGAAAGCGTCGCCGCGGTGGCCGGGATCGCCCGTTGCCGGGTGGGCGTTCGAAGCGTGCGCGGAGGACCGGCCACCGTCGTACGGGTCGCCGCCCGGACGTTTGCCCCGTGGTTCCGGCTGCTGCTCCGGTCGTCGCGGAACGGTTCCCCGGGGCGCGTGACGCCGTCCCCGGGAGCTGATCACCGCGCACAGCAGCAGGACGAGCGCCGCCGCGAGCAGCACGTGGACCCCGATGTCGAGGGCGAACAGCACCGGGAACGGGACCGGCACCTCACCGTTCTCCACCAAGGACGGGAGGAAGAGGAACCGGAACCAGAGTTCCCGGGCCCCCTGGATGATGCTGAGGAGCACGAGCAGGCCGCCTCCGGTGCGGACGAGGCCGCGCCCGCCGGGAGCCCTCCCGGCGAGGGCCAGCGCGACGGCCCCCGCCAGCAGCGGGGGGAGCACCACGGTCAGCAGGTTCAGGAGGAACTGCACCAGGTCGGGTCCCTGATCGGTCATCGCCGGGCCTCCTCGTGCGTTCCGCCGTAGGTGGAGGAGGTCGGAGGGGGCGGTTCGGTCCGCGATGTCCTCCGGGTGGCGGCCAGGACCAGCAGGAGCATGCCCGCACCGAGGAGGGCCGCGGACAGGTGGTGCGACACGCCAGTGATCAGCGCGGTGGTCTCGGAGTCCGCCACCTGCTCGCGCACCCAGGGGGAGAAGAGCTGGTCGAGCAGGGACAGGACGGAGGAGGCCAGCAGCGCCGCCGCGCCCAGCCCGGTGGTCGCACGGCGTTCCGGCGCGGCCGCGAAGCAGCAGACCAGCGCGAAGAGGCCCACCAGCAGAAGGAGGAGAGGTCCGATCAGGTAGGGCAGGTGGAGGTTCACTGCGGTCCTCTTCGGTGGGGGAGTCGTCGGGGCCGTGGCCCGGTGCGCGTCCGAGCCGCGAGGGAACCTACCCGCCCGAGGGGTGTCCGAGGCGGCGACGGCCGCTTGTGGCCACACCCGTGGAACCCGCACCCGCCCTGCCCGCATCCCAGACCGTGGCCTCGCCGAGCCAGCGGGGCTGCTCCCAACCCGGACACGCCCAGGCCAGGCACTCCAGCCTCCACGGCCCCGACGGGTTCGGCCTCCGCGATGTACAGCCCGGTTCGCCCGCTCTTATCCTTGTGCCATGAACGCCCAGCCTCCGAAGCCCCCCGCGCGCACCGCTCCCCACGCGGAGCTGCGCGCCTCCCACGCCGACCGGGAAGCGGTGGTGGAGCAACTGCGCGACGCGGCGGCCGAGGGGCGCATCGACCTCGACGAGCTGGACACGCGCCTGGAGCAGGCGCTGAGCTCCAGGACCCACGCCGAGCTGGCCGTCCTGACCGCCGACCTGCCCAAGCCGCAGCTCCCCGAAAGCCAGCCGCCGCTGGTGATCAAGGGAGGCCTGCACGGCGCGTCCCGCGGCCCCGGGCGCTGGGAGGTGCCTGGTCACGTGATCGCCCACGGGGGCATGGCGGGGGTGAAGATCGACTTCAGCCGGGTCGAGTGCCGCTTCACGGAGGTCGTGGTGGAGGCGTACGGGGAGGCGGCCGGTGTCACGATCGTCATCCCCGACGGCTGGGCGGCGGACACCGGCGGCGTGGACCCCGGCATCGGCGGTCTGAAGGACAAGACGACCCCCGACCGGCTCGCGGGGACCCCGCTGATCCGGCTCACCGGGACCGGCGGCATGGCGGGAGTGGTCATCCGCCACCCCAACCGCTGGGAACGGCGCAAGTTGAACAGCAGCCCGAAGCAGGACTAGCCGCCCCGCCCGGGGCTGTCGGCATCGGTCCCGGGGAGACGCGGCGTCTCTGCCCAAGGCCTCTTCGAAGTCGGGGTCGTCAGCGCACAGCTACCCCTCAGGTGGCGCCATGGTGACGGCCGCACCGGCCCTCGGGCCCGGTGCGGTCAGCCCGCGTACGGTCCTCCCCGTCCCAGCGCGTGCCCCACCCGGAGCCGCTGGGTGTGGTGCATCTCCAGCCCTGCCGCCTCCTCAGCGGTGAACCAGCGCACCTCGTGCGACTCGTCGCTGACCGCGAGTTCTCCCCCGACGACACGGGCGCGGAAGCACACGTTGAACTGGCGGCGCACCTCTCCATCGCTGTAGGCGATGACGTGGCGGGCGTCGGTGTAGGTGCCGACCAGCCCGGTCACCTCGATCTCGTACCCGGTCTCCTCACGCACCTCGCGCACGGCGGCTTCGGGCAGGCTCTCGGCCATCTCCATCGCTCCGCCCGGCATCGCCCACAGCCCGTTGTCCACTCGCCGTTGCAACAGCAGACGGTCCTGCTCGTCCAGGACGGCAGCGCTGGCAGCGACCACCAGGCTGTTGGGAACGGGAGCCGCAGGGTCGTCGTAGTACTCGGTACGGGCCATGTCCTACTCACTCCCCAAGAGGTCGGGCGGTACACCATACGGCGTCCATGCTGGCGGCATACGCGTCGAACAGCCCCTGGGGAGCCGTGCGTTTGAGCCGCAACAGCGGGTTGCCGTAGGCGTTGACCCCGTACATGTGCGTGTTGACGTACATGTGGTCGTCTGCTCGATAGAGCGAGTTGTACAACGTTGTGGAATGCACCCTCACCGAGACTCCCGGGACTGCTGCCAGAGGTCGGTAGTGCATCGCGGCCAGGTGGCATCGGGACTGGATGCCATGGCCGAAGCGCTCCTCCCCGCCGCGGACACGCACGGCCTCACAGTCGGGGTCTCCGATGAGTACACGCACATGGACACCGTCTTCGGCTCTGGCCTTGAGTAGGTCGTTCCACCCGGGAATCTGTTCATGGAGAAACAGGGCCGCGTAGACCAGGATGTCGATCGTCCTCTCAGCAGCCGCGAACATGCTGCGCCACTGTTCGGCCGATACGTCGGGGCGTTGCCGGTGAACGGCTACCAGGTCCGTGTCCGTAGCTCTCCGGGCCCGCCGCTCCAGGGCGGGCCAGAGTTCGCGGACGTCTGCACCGAGTACACGCGCCACGGCGTGGGCGTTGCGGCGGTGGGGCACTCGTCCGGTGCTGACCCACCGTGCCACGGTCTTGGGGTCGGTGCCCACGTGCAGGGCAAGCGAGGCCATCGTGTGCCCGGACCGCTCCAGACAGATGCGAAGCCGCTCGTTGGGGGGCATGGGGACGTTTCTATCGCACCGGGACGTCTTTCGAGGCGTCCTTCATGCGGTAGCGGCGTCCCAGAGAAGTGGAAAAACTGGCGCCAGCTGAGATTCCCCTCAGGGGCCCAGGACCGCTTTCTGGGCGCAAACCTCGCAGAAGGGAAAGTCGCATGGGCGACCTCGCGCATACCAGTGACACGGCTGAGCACGACGGGCTCCTCCTCTTGGTTGAGCAGGTGGGCGTGGCACACGACCGTCACCGTTCGGAGCACTCCGACATCACCAGTTCGCAGAACTCGGCCGGGGACGACGGTGAGAACCGTGACTTGAACCTGCCCAAGGAATAGGAGCACGTCCATGGATCACCGGCTTGTCACCGGAATCGAGAAGGCGCTCGGTTGGCAGGGGCCGGCGGTGGTGGGTACCGCGTTCGCCCGTGGCACCCTGACCGACGACGGACTGCTCGAACGCCTGATGACCCCCTACCGGTTGATGGAGATCATCCAGCGCCGCCACCTGTCCAACCCGCAACTGCGCTGCTACTCCGAGGGACAGGAACTTCACCCCTCCAGCTACCTCTCCACCGCCGTCAATCGCCGCCGACAGGCGGTGCAGCAGGCGGACATGGCCGCGCTGGGTGCCATCCTGAACAATGACGGCACCATCGTGCTCGACAGCGTCGACACCTTCGACCCGACCATGGAGGTCGCCTGTCGGGCGCTGGGATGGTGGTCGGGGGAACTCGTCTCCGTCAACTGCTACCTGGCCGTGGGCGACACCCCGGGTTTCCATCTGCACTGGGATGACCACGATGTCATCGCCGTGCAGCTCTCGGGCGAGAAGTCCTGGCAGGTTCGTGGCCCCTCGCGGTCATCGCCCATGTACCGGGACGCCGAACAGAACCTGGAGCCGTCCGAAGAGGTCGTCTGGGAGGGGACGATGTCCGCCGGGGACGTCATGCACATCCCGCGGGGCTGGTGGCACACCGCGACCCGGGTCGGCTCAGGTAACCAGGGCCACTCCCTGCACGCGACGTTCGGTATCACCAAGCGAACCGGTGTCACGTGGGCGAACTTCCTCTCGGACACGATGCGCGCGGACGAGGGGTTTCGGACCGACCTGGAGAGCGCTCGTGGTCCTATCGACGACGAAGGGCTGGTGGCCAGGCTCGCGGAGGCGGCACGCGCGAACCCGCCCTCGCACTACCTCGACCAACTCCGGGCGAACACGCCACCCCAACGGCACATGCCTCTGGTGCACTCCTTCGGGCCTTTGACCGGTACGGATGTGGTCGCGGTCACCGAGTTTCCGCCCGTCCTCACCGTTGACGACACAGCGGTCCGGGTGACCGGCGGAGGGAAGAAGCTCACCTTCCACCCGCGTGCTGAACCGGCGCTGCGTGCCCTGTTGTCGGGTCATCCCGTCCGCCTCGGGGAGGAGGACAGCGATCTCCGGGCCGTGGCCGCACATCTGATCAAGGAGGGACTGTGTGCTCCGCTGACCGAAGGACTGTCCTGGGGCTATACCGGTCTGGTCCCAACCGTGACCTGCTCGGACAGGCCCTTGAACTCGGTGTGACCAGGCTGGACACCGCCTTCAACTACCAGCGGTTCACTGCCCACCGGTTGCTGGCGGATGCAGCCGGAGGCCTGCTCACCTCCTTCGAGATCAGTACGAAGGTCGGATTCTTCCCCGACGGGCACGACCTGACCCCGGAAAGACTGAAAGCGGCGGTGCGGGAGATACCCGAAGAGCTCGGGTGTGTGCCGGACACCGTGCTCCTGCACAACCCTGAAAACTCGATCGAGGGTTTCGAGGATGCCTGCGCGGCCCTGGCGGAGATGCGCTACGCGGGGTACTGCGGTGCGTGGGGGCTCTCCTCTTGGAACCCCCGGGTGCTGGCTGCACGTGACTGGTCAGTTCCTCGCCCGGATGTGGTCATGGTCCGCGCGGGCCTGAGTGTTCCAGCCCCGGTCCTGGAAGCCGCCGAACGGTTCTCGACACGGGTCGGGGCCCGAGCGGTGTGGGGTATGGCGCCCTTCGGTGGTGATGCGGCCGATCCTCTCTGGTCGTGGGTCGACACATCGCTGTTCCTCGACCCCGGGCAGCGGGCAAGCCGTGTTCAGGCGACGGTGGCGGCGGCCTGGGCCGTCCCTGAGGTCGAAAGGCTGACTGTTGGCACCTCCTCGCCGGCACATCTGGAGGAGATCGTGCAAGCTGAGTCCCTGACCGTCTCGGCCGACATGGTCGACCGGTATCGCACACTGTTGCGCCGCAGAGCCGAAAGGGTCGACACCGCATCATGACGCCTGCTCAGGACAGCATCCCGTTGGTTGCGTTGGACGACCTGTCGACCGTGGACATCGAAGACGTGGTGGCTCAGGCCGAACAGCGTCTGGGTCGTGGACTGCTGTACGAGGACGCCCACTACAGCCGGTTCAACGGCACCGCGGGGTTCCGCACCGACGCCGACACGTGGGTGCGTCTGGCCTGGAGGCGCGACGCACACGTCGATATCCCCTCCTGGACTGGGACGGAAGAGGCGGCGGCAACTATCCGCGGTGTTCCCAAACCCGCCTGGATCGCCGCCGCAGCCTGGTCTGACCCCGGACGTGGTGTGGTCTGGAAGGCCGAGGAAACGTCTCTGGCCCCTGACAACGCAGTGTCGACCACCGCTGAGATCGCTAGTGACCCGCACCTGCCGGAGACCTGGTGGTTCAGCCTGAGGAGCGGGTTGGCCGAACTCTCCGTGCATGCAACGGAACGCGTTGCCCTGGATCAGGCCCATTTGTCTCGGCGTGTGCATGAGGTCTACGGCACAGGTGTCGACACACGGATTCCGGACGACGAATGGGCGTGCTCCCACGGTGACCTCGGGTACGCGAACCTGACCGGGCCCGAACTGGTGCTGTTGGACTGGGAGAGCTGGGGGATGGCACCCATTGGATGGGACGCCTCCTGCTTGTGGGCGGCTTCGTTAGGCGTCCCCGAGGTCGCGGACAAGGTGATCGGGGGATTCACCGAGCAGCTAGCCACCAAGAGCGGGCTTCTGTGCCGGTTGCTGCTCTGCGCCAACGTCGCCCGAGCCAGCAGACGTGTGGGAAGGGACTTGCCGCTGACCGAAGCGATGGCCTCGACCGCTGACACGCTCCTGGCTCGGCTCGCGGACCTGTCCTGATTCGCTCCGAGGGGCAAGGACGTTCGGCGATCAAGCCATGATGGCTGCTGTTCTGCAGCTTGTCAGGTGGCGGAGCGCGGCCACGCCTGTCCCACGTGTACCGATGCCGTTCCGTCCCGTGAAGGAGTCCGATGAACGCCGACCGCGACGCAAGCTGCGTCTTCTGCCGGATCGTGTCCGGGGACGCGCCCGCGCACCGGATCTGGGAGGACGACGACCACCTGGCGTTCCTGTCGATCTTCCCCAACACCGAGGGGTTCTCGGTGGTGATCCCCAAGGTCCACCGCACCAGCTACGTGGTCGATCTGGAACCGTCGGAGTATGCGGCCCTGCACCTGGCCGCACGCGAGGTCGCCCGCCGCCTGGACGCGGCCTTCCCCGACGTGGCGCGCACCGGGATCATGTATGAGGGCTACGGGGTGGACCACGCCCACGCCAAGCTCTTCCCCATGCACGGCACCGCGGGCAATGCGGGTGAGGACTGGCGCGAGGTGGCCTCACCGATCGAAGGTTACTTCGACCGCTACCAGGGCTACCTGTCCTCGCACGACCACACCCGCGCCGACGACGCCTGGCTCGCGGACGTGGCCGAACGCGTCAGGCAGGCCGGGCCCTGAGGCCAGTGGCCGCGCCGGGCCCTTGATCCGGCGCGGCCTCCTGGAGGGGTTCAGGTACGGGCCGATCTCGGCTACAGCAGGACCGTGGCCAGGTGCTGGGCCAGGGCTCCGGCGCTGGTCGCGAGGGTGTAGGCGGCCAGCAGACGGGCCGGGCCGGTGCGGGTCCAGCCGAAGCGTCGGGGTCTGCGGTGGCTGTGCGGGCGCTGGGGTCGGCGGCGCGGCAGCGGCGGGCGTTCCGGACGTTCCGGGTGTTGCGGACGGGGCTGGAGCGGGTCGTCGTCGCTGGCGGGTCGCGGGGGCGGAACCGCTGGTGCCTGTGGGCGTTGCGGTGACGGTGAGGGTTTGCGCGGGCCTTCGGGGGCCTCGGTGCCCCGAGTGCCCGGCGTGCCCCGAGAGGCCTGAGCGCCCTGAGGTTTCCGGGAGCCGTGTTCGGCCAACCGGGCGGCTTGGACATGCATCCAGGTGGGCAGCTCGCCGTGGAGTTGGCGGTAGGCCACGCGTGGGTTGTCCGCCATCTGAGCCAGGAGCCGCTGTTCCCGGGTGGGTTCGTTGGGATCGCCGGTGTTCCTGGGGCGGTTGAGGCTGTCGGGACGACCGGAGGGACCAGTGTTGCTGGCGGTACCCGGGCGGACGAAGCGCTGTCCCCGGGGCGCGTCCAGGACCCGGCGGATGCGGTCGGTGCTGGGTCCGCTGACGGTGGGGGCGCTCACCTGTCGGCCCCGGCGGTGGTGACGCTGGAGGGAGCGGTGGGGGTGAGGGTGAACTCGGCCCACACGACCGTGCCCAGCCCCGCGCAGAACGGGAAGTCCACCACGGCACGGGTGCCCCACCTGGTGGCCAGGGAGTTGATGAGCAGCAGGCCACGGCCGCGTTCGGCCTCCTCCCAGTCGGACGCGGTGCGCTGGTGCGGGATGTGCGGGAGGGAAGGGTTCTCGGTTCGAACGCCGTCGTCGGTGATGCCCAGGTGCAGGGTGGTGGCGGTGGGCATGGACAGGGTCCGGATGACCCGGCCGTTCTCCTGGCCGGAACGGGAGTGGTCGGCGGCGTTGGCGAACATCTCGCTGGCGCAGAGCACGATCGTGTCGGCCAGGTCGGGGCACAGCCCCTCCAGGCGGAACAGGTCGGAGCGCAGGTCCTCACGCACCCAGGCGGCCTGGGCGAGGAGACCGGGATAGACCCGGGAGGGCCAGCGCCGCCCTGCGATGGGCGGGGTGGAAGTGTGGATGGTTGCGCGGGGACGCGGCACAATGGTCATGTCGGCACGCTCCTTCAGGCATGAATCGGGTTGTCGATGTGGGCTCTGGAGGCGCTGCTATCGCCCCCAGAGCCCGTTTTCGTGTCAGCCGCCCCTTGGTGGACGGCCGCCCCGGCGGTGAGTGTCATCCCGCCGTGGATCGGCCAGATCCCAGGCTCTTCTCCCGCGCCGCCTCGTGCCACGCAAGGCGTCTGCCGAGGTAGGCGTCCCTTTTCCAAGAGCCGCGCCGGAATCTCGCTTCGTCCTCTAAGCTAGAGACCAGCCTTAGAACTTACAAGGCCTGTATAAAAACTGGCCTGCATTGTTGGCACATGTCCTTTTTGGTGCAGTGAGATGATCGGGCTGTCCCCGCCATCCGCTGTGACGACGACGGAACGAAGGAGGCCTTCGTGGCCCAGGGCTCCCCCGTGCGCAGGCACTACCTGGTGAGTCAGCTCAAGCGACTCAGGACCCAGGCCAAGCTGTCCCAGGAGCAGGTCGCCAACGAGTTGGGGTGGGACACCAGCAAGCTCTACAGAATCGAGAACGGGCGGTTCGTCCGGCTGACGACGGAGGCCGTCGCCGCGCTCTGCCGCCTGTACGGCTCAACGGATGCGCTGCGCGAGGAGCTGGTGGAGATCGCCAAGGCGGCCCGCAAACAGAAGCCCTGGTGGTTCCAGCATGAGGACGTCGCGGGCAACGCCTTCTACAGCCTGGAGAACGAGGCCACCAAGATCCAGGAGTACGCCATGGGCGTCATCCCAGGCCTCTTCCAGCACCCCGACTACATCGAAGCTCTGATGGCTCGGGGATTCGTAGCGGACTCGAAGGAGCGGCAGAAGCGTGTCGCGGCTCGGATCGAGCGCTGTAGCAGCATCCTGGATCGCGAAAACCCGCCTCGGATCTGGGAGGTCATCGACGAGTCGGCGCTGCGCTGCCTCGTCGGTGGGCCAGAGGTGATGCGGACTCAGTTCCAGCACCTGATGGAGCTGAACAAGCGCCCGAATATCGACATTCAGGTCCTGCTACTGTCCAAAGGCATGGCGCAGTCCTGCGGCTACACTCTCCTGCACCTCGGCGAAACCGACCGGGTGGGCTACCTTGACGTCCCTCCGAGCGGGCACTTCTTCGAGGGCGGCGACGAACTCGCGAACCACGAGCACGGATTCGAGTACATGCAGGCCGCTGCCCTGCCGTTGGACGACACGCAAGAATTCATCCGCGATCTGGCGGACAACCTGGAGAAGTCCTGATGACTGAGCACGAAGCCGCCGAGGCGACGTTGGTGTCCGCCGCCCTCTGGCACACCTCCAGTTACAGCGTTGAACGTGGTGCCTGTGTGGAGGTTGCAGAGGGCCCGATTACCGGGGTCCGGGACACCAAGCACCGTGAGCTGGGCGCGCTCTTCTTCGGCGGTGGCGAGTGGCAGGCCTTCCTGGGTGCCGCGAAGGACGGCCGCAGCTAGAGCCCTGTGGCCCCAGGGGTTGCCCGGGGCCCGGCCCGCCGTGCGCCCTTCGGGCCGTTGGTCCCATGTGTGCGGCTCGCCCCGGGGTAGTTCGCCGGTATGAACAGGAACCGCGGCATCCCCCGTACCCCCGGGCGGTTCGGCACCCTCATGGGCCGATTCAACATCTACGCCCAGAACAACCCGCGTCAGTTCGGCCTCCGCACAGCCCTGGGCGTCGGCGTCTTCAGCGTCTTCTGCGCCTCCCTGCTGTTCGGCCCCCTGTTGGTGGCCGAGGGCTTCGGCGGACCGCTCCCCGTCATCGCGGGAGGCACCCTGGCCGGGGCGCTGGTCCTCACAGCGCTCGGCGGCTTCTTCTGCACGTGGATGATGCGCCGCATGGTCAAGGGCAGACCGCTGCCCCTGGACGCCGACCCGGCCAGGGCCTGGGCCGCGCACTGGCAAATCATGCGGGGCACCCTCCATCCGGACCCCGAGACCAACCGGCTCGGGCGCATCCTCGCTGACCAGAGCGACACGTCCCGCTCCCCGAAGTTCATGCTCGTTTTCGGCTGCTTAGTTGCCGTGCCCAACGTCGCCAATGCCCTGCTCGTCTACGACAGCGGTTCTCCGGTCGCCCTGATCAACCTGTTCATGGCAGGAGCGCTGGTGGCCATGATCGCTGCCTTCGTCCCCCTGATGATGCGCCGCCAGCGCAGGGTCCGCCAGTTCCGCGAGACCTACGACCTCGCCGCCGCGGGCTCCTCCGGTACGCTCGGAACCGAGGACTGACCACGGCGCCCCTTTCCCTCACCCCCCACGCTCCGTGACCACGCCTCGCCCGGCGGCGCCCATCGGCGCCACACCCGGTAAACACGGTGCGTAACAGCGCATCGAATCGGTTCGAAAACGGACGGGACGGCACGGTGCGGATCTCCGATGTGGCCCGGCACGCTGGCGTGTCGCCGAGCACGGTCTCCTACGTCCTCAGCGGCAAGCGGTCGATCTCCGAGACCACCCGGCGGCGCGTGAGGGAGAGCATCGACGCACTCGGTTACCAGCCGCACGCGGGCGCCCGCTCCCTTGCCAGCCGCCGCAGCAACGTGATCGCCCTGGTCATCCCGCTCCGCGGCGACGTGCACGTTCCCGTCGCGATGCGTTTCGCCGTCTCCGTGGTCACCGCCGCCCGCGCGCACGACCACGACGTCCTCCTGCTCACCCAGGGCGAGGGCCCCGACGGCCTGCGCCGGGTCTCGGGCAGCGCCATGGTGGACGGCGTCATCGTCATGGACGTGGAGGCCGACGACGCCCGCGTCCCCGTCCTGCGCGAGTTGGACCTGCCCTCGGTCCTCATCGGCGTCCCCGAGGACACCGAGGGCCTGACCTGCGTGGACCTCGACTTCGCCGCCGCCGGGGCCGCCTGCGTGCACCACCTCGCAGACCTCGGCCACACCGACCTCGCCTTCGTCGGGCAGCCCCCCTCGGTGTACGAACGGCGCACCGGGTTCGCCGAGCGCACCACCACCGGCTTCGAACGCGCCGCCGCCGAGCGCGGCGTGCGCGCCACCCTGCACCCGTGCTCCCCCGACACCGCGCACGGCCTCGCGGAGGATCTGCTCCGCGAGCGGCCCGGCCTCACCGGCCTCATCGTGCACAACGAACCCTCGGTCGGCCCGCTGCTCGAATCCTTCGCCGAGCACGGCCGCACCCCGCCCGAGCTGTCCGTGGTCGCCATCGGCCCGGTCCCGCCCGGCGCCCCGCCGCTGACCTCGGTGGACCTGCCCGCCGAGGAGGTCGGAGCCCGCGCGGTCGGCCTGCTCATGGACAAGATCGACGGCCCCGGCAACCCCGGGGTGACCCTGCTCGAACCCCGGCTCACCTCCCGGGAGAGCACCGCCCAGCGCGCCTGACCGTCCCGCTCGCCTGGCCGCGCTCCGCGCCCGACCGGGGGATGTGGCGGGGGACACCGGAAAAAGTGTCCCCGGGTCGCGGAATACCCACCCCCACCCTCCCGTTGTACGGGGTGCCGGAAGGTGCGGTAGAAAGTGTCCCCCGGGCTCCACTCAAAGCCTTCACGGAATACCGCGCCCGCAAGGGCGGCAGGAGCCGTGTTGTGCACCGCGCCGTGAGGCGACCGCCGCACCGTTCCGGTGTACGTGACGGCCCCGCCGGGCAACTGCCCGGCGGGGCCGTTTCACGTCTCGCGCCCGGCGGGGAGCGCACCCAAGGGGGTCTCAGCCGCGCCGGGCCTTCTGCACGGCCTCGGCCAGCTCCGCCTTGTTCATCTTGGAGCGGTTCCCGATGTCCAGCTCCCTGGCCTCCTCGTAGAGGTCGCGCTGCCTGGGAACCCTGCCCTTGACGTCGAAGCGCTCCAACTCCTGGGCGCGCCGCTCCCAGAACGCCCTGCCCAGCTCCTGGGCCCGCTTCTGACTCACCGCCTCCCTCAGGCCGGGCAGGACGTCGCTCTCCTCCTCCTCGACGTGGTGCTTGACCGCGTCGACGAACTCCTTGCAGCGCTTGTCGAACTCCTTGCTCTTCGGGTCGCAGTCCTTCAGCTTGCGGAGCAGCTCCTCGGCCTCCTGGTGCTCCTCCGTGCCGTGCCGGACCTCGGGCCCCTCGCCGGCGGCCTTGGCGGCGGCCGGGTACACCTCGTCCTCCTCGGCGCGGCTGTGCGCGGTGAGGATCGCCTCGATCTCCTCCAGCAGGCGCGGCCGCTGGTCGGGCTCGGACTGGAGCCGGTCGAACAGCTCCTCCATGGTCCGGTGGTCCTTCAGGATCAGGGTGACGGCGTCCTCGGCCATGTTCGCCTCCGCTTCGGTGGGGTGCTTCCGACCACCGCCACTACCCACGGCCCCGCTGCCCAGACACGGCGCCGACCGGCCGCCGACCCGACTCCACCCCATCCGGCCAGACCCCGACTCCACCCCGCCCGCCCGGAACCGGCCGCCGCCCCGCACCGACCCCGGAAACAGCCGGGGCCGCGCCCCGCGCGCCTCGCGCGGAACACGGCCCGGATACGGGAGCGGAAGGTCAGCGCAGGCCGAACAGGTGCTCCATGGCGAGCTGGTCCAGGCGCTCGAAGTGGTAGCCCCGCGCGCCGACCTCGGCCAGGTCGATCTCCTCGGCCAGCAGGTCGGACAGGGACTCGCCCTCGCCCAGCGTGGACTGGGACAGCTCGGGCACGCGCGAGGCCGCGAGCGCCTCCACCACCTCGGGGTCGGCGCGGAACGCCTTGGCCTTCTCCTTCAGGATGAGGTAGTTGCGCATGCAGGCCGCCGCCGACTCCCACACGCCGCTCATGTCCTCGGTGCGCGGCGTCTTGAAGTCGAAGTGCAGCGGGCCGTCGTAGCCCGCGCTCTCCAGCAGGTCCACCAGGAAGAACGCCTCCTTGACGTCGCCCGAGCCGAAGCGCAGGTCCTGGTCGTACTTGATCCCGCGCTGGCCGTTGAGGTCGATGTGGAAGAGCTTGCCCGCCCACAGGGCCTGCGCGACGCCGTGCGCGAAGTTCAGCCCGGCCATCTGCTCGTGGCCGACCTCCGGGTTGACCCCCACCATCTCGGGGTGCTCCAGCTCGTTGATGAAGGCCAGGGCGTGGCCCACCGTGGGCAGCAGGATGTCGCCGCGCGGCTCGTTGGGCTTGGGCTCCAGGGCGAAGCGCAGGTCGTGGCCCTGCTCGCGCACGTAGCCGCACAGGATGTCGAAGGCCTCGCGCAGCCGGTCCAGGGCGGCGTGGTCGTTCTTGCCCGCCTCGGTCTCGGCGCCGTCCATGCCGCCCCAGCACACGTACGTCTTGGCGCCCAGCGACACGGCCAGCTCGATGTTGCGGATGACCTTGCGGATGGCGTACCGGCGCACGTCGCGGCTGTTGGAGGTGAACCCGCCGTCGCGGAACACCGGGTCCGAGAACAGGTTGGTGGTCGCCATCGGCACCTTGAGGCCGGTCTCGTCCAGGGCCGCGCGGAACCGCTTGAGGATGTCCTCGCGCTCGGTGTCGGAGCTGCCGGGCGGGATGAGGTCGTCGTCGTGGAAGGTGATCCCGTGCGCGCCGAGGTCGGCGAGGCGGCGCACGGCGTCCGCCGGGTCGAGCACCGGGCGGACGGGGTCGCCGAAGGTGTTCACCCCGCGCCACCCCACGGTCCACAGACCGAAGGTGAACCTGTCCGCGGGCACGGGCTGGTAGCTGCTCATGTCGGGTCTCCTGAGGTAGGCGCAGGACTCCGGAATAGTTTGTCTAGAGTCACAACTAATTGTCAACGGGGTGGCCGCGCAACACCGCCACCCCGCCGCCCGGCAGGGTCATCCCCTGCGCCGAAACGCCCGACACCAGGTCGCGGGCGCCCGCGTCCAGCCCGAACCGGGCCGGGTCGATCCACCGCGGCCGGTTGTCGTGGTTGGTGACGAACACCCACGCGCCGTCCCGGTCCACCCGGCGCACCACCTCCAGCCCCGGCTCCGGGAACGGCCCCGTCCCCGCCGCCTCGGCCAGCAGCCGTGCCAGGCCCCGGTCCGACATCCGGGCCGACAGGTACCAGGCCTCGCCCGCGCCGTGGCGCCGCCGCGTCACCGCGGGCAGCCCGTCCAGCGGTCCGCCCGCGTAGTGGGCCACTGCCTCGGCCCCCGCCAGGTGGACGTGCTCGCTCCACAGGGTGACCTCCTCGCGCACCGAGCCCAGGTCCACGCCCACCGAGTCCCCGGGCAGCAGCGGGTGCACCTCCTCGACCCGGACCCCCAGCAGGTCCCGCAGCGCGCCCGGGTACCCGCCGGTGCGCACGGTCCCGTCCGGGTCGGCGGCCCCGCTCAGGAAGGTCACCACCAGCGTTCCGCCGTCCTCGGTGTAGCGGGCCAGCCGCTCGGCCGCCTCGTCCGAGAGCAGGTACAGGGCGGGCACCACCAGCAGCGGCACCCGCGGCAGGTCGCGGTCGGGTCGCACCATGTCCACCGTGCGACCCGACCGCCACAGCACCCGGTGCACCTGGCGCGCGGCCTCCAGGTAGTCCACGCCCCGCACGGGCAGCGACGGGCTGCCCAGCGCCCACCAGCACTCGGGGTCCCAGGTGAGCGCCGCGTCGGCGACCACGTCGGCGTCGCGCGCCTCCGCCACGCGGGGCAGCACGCTCCCCAGTTCGCACACCTCGCGGAAGATCCGCGAGTCCGGCCCGGCGTGCGGCACCATCCCCGAGTGCCACTGCTCGGCGCCGCCCCGGGAGGCCCGCCACTGAAAGAACATCGCGCCCCGCGACCCGCGCGCCACGTGCGCCAGGCTGTGCCGCGCCGTCTCCCCGGGGGCCTTGGGCCGGGCGACCTCGCCCGTGTAGGTCACACCAGCCGCCTGTTCCATCAGGAGCCACGGCCGTCCCGGGCCGGGCACGCGCTCCGCCCACGAGCGGGCCAGGTCGGCGGCGAAGGCGGTCTGCTCCGCCCCGCCCTGCCCGGTCCGGTCGGGGTAGTCGTCCACGGCCACCAGGTCCAGGTGCTCGGCCCACCGCCACGGGTCCACCGGCACCCAGTCGCCGAAGGCCAGGTTGGTCGTGACCGGCACGTCCGGCCGCACGGCGCGCAGCACGTCGCGCTGGGACAGGAAGTGGTCGAGCATCGCGTCCGACAGGAACCGCCGGAAGTCCAGCACGTGCGCCGGGTTGGGCAGGTACTGGGTCGCGCGCGGCGGCTGGACCTGCTCCCACTCCGAGTAGTGCTGGCTCCAGAACGCCGTGGTCCACGCCGCGTTGAGCCGGTCCAGGTCCACGTGGCGACCCCGCAGCCAGTCGCGGAAGGCCCCGGCGGTGTGCTCGGAGTGCGACCACGTCCCGTACTCGTTGTGCACGTGCCACAGGCGCAGCGCCGGGTGCGCGGAGTAGCGCTCCGCCAGCGCGCGGGCGATGCGCACCGAGGCCTCGCGGTAGTCGGGGGAGCATACGTCGTAGGTGTCGCGGCTGCCGTGGGTGAGCCGGGTCCCGTCCGCGGTCACCGGCATCGCGTCGGGGTAGGCGAGCCCGAACCACGGCGGGGGAGAGGCGGTCGGGGTGGCCAGCGCGACCCCGATCCCGGCATCGGAGAGCCGGTCCAGCACCCGGTCCATCCACTCGAACCGGTACTCGCCCTCCTTCGGCTCCAGCAGCGCCCACGAGAAGACGCCGACCGTCACGAGGTTGACCCCGGCGCGGCGCATCAGCTCCACGTCCTCCGCCTGGACCTCCTCCGGCCACTGCTCGGGGTTGTAGTCGCCGCCGAACCACAGCGGAGAGGACATGGGGAACTCCTTCTGGTTTGGTGTGTGCGCCAACAAAGTAGGGCGAAAACCCTTCCGGGCGACACCCCCCACACGAGGAGCGCGCATGTCCGCAGCACGACGGGTCCGCACCCGCCATCCGGTCGGGAACTGGGAAGACGCGCTGGTCACCGGAAACGGGCGGCAGGGGGCGCTCGTGCACTCGACGGCGGAGCGCGTCCGCCTGACCCTGTGCCACGAGCGGCTCTTCCTGCCGGTCACGGAGCCCCTGCCCGCCCCCGGGACCGCGTCCCTGCTGCCCGAACTCAGGGAGCTGCTGCGCCGGGGCCGCTCCCGCGAGGCCGCCGAGCGGATCGCGGAGTCCGCGGCGCGCGAGCACCCGGGCTACGCCGACACCCGGTGGATCGACCCGCTGGTGGGGGCCGCCGTGCTCTCGTTCGCACCGCGCGGGCTCCGGCCGGGGCCGGTCACGCGCACGTGCGACCTGGACTCGGGGCTGGTCACCGAGGAACTGCCGGACGGGACCGTGCACCGGGCCTTCGCCTCCCGGCCCGACGACGCCGTGGTCGTCGAACTCGCCTCGCCCCGCGGCCTGGACGGAACGCTGCGGCTCACCGCGCTGGAGGAGGCACCGCCGGTCCCGATGACGGTGGTCCGCGAGACCGGCCCCGGCCTGCTGACCCTGCGGGCGGACTTCCCCGGGCGCCCGCCGGGCGGCCTGTCGGGGTACACGGTGACCTGCGCCGTCAGCGCCGAGGGCGGCCGGGTCGGCGCCGACGGCGAGGGGCTGGACCTGCGGGGCGTCCGGCGGCTGCGGCTGACGGCGCGCGTGCGGGTGGACGGGTTCGCCGCGCCGGAAGCGGGGCCCGGGGCTGATGGGGTTTCCGTGTCCGGCGGGGAGGTCCCGGGGGTCGCGTTCTGTCCGGACGTGCCGATATCCGGCTCGGAAGCTGGTCCCGCTGGTCCCGCTGGTCCCGTTGGCCCTGCTGGTCCCGCTGGTCCCGCTGGTCCCGTTGGCCCCGTTGGGGCCCGGACCGGGGACGCCTGGGAACCGGCCGGTGGTTCCACCGGGAGTCCGGAGGGCTTCGCCGGGGCGCTCGAACGCCACCGGACGGTGCACGGCGACCTCATGTCCCGCTTCCGGCTGGAGCTGGAGAGCGGTCCGGCCCGCCCCGACGCGCTCGGCGAGGACCTCCTGGCGGCGGGGGCCGCCCCCGCCCTGATCGCCCGCCTGGTCGACGCCGGTCGGTACGCGGTCATCTCCAGCTGCGGCGATCTGCCGCCCACCCTCCAGGGGGTGTGGAGCGGCACCTACGACCCCCCGTGGCGGTCGGGGTACACCTTCGACGGCAACCTGCCCTCCGCCCTCGCGGCCCTGCACACCACGGGCACGCCCGAGCTGATGACCGGCCTTTTCGACCTCCTCGACGGCATGGCCGACGACCTGGCGGAGAACGCGCGGCGGCTCTACGGCTGCCGGGGGATCCTGCTGCCCGCGCACGCCTCCACCTCCGGCAGGCACAACCACTTCGGCCCCGAGTGGTGCCTGACCTGCTGGACCGCGGGCGCGGCGTGGACGTCCCGCCTGTACTGGGACCACTACTCCCACACCCGCGACCGCGCCTTCCTGCGCGAGCGCGCCCTGCCCTTCCTCACCGCCGCCGCGGAGTTCCACGAGGACTTCCTCACCGACGAGGGCTTCTCCCCCTCCTACTCGCCGGAGAACACCCCCGGGGACGGCGACGGCCAGGCCGCCGTCAACGCCACCATGGACGTCGCGGCCGTGCGCGACCTGGTGCGCAACCTGCTGCGGGCGCACCGCGTGCTGGGCGTTCCCGGCTCGCGCCGCTGGGCCCGGCTGGGGGCGCGGCTGCCCGGCTACCGGGTCGCCCCGGACGGCGAACTCGCGGAGTGGGCGGGACCGGCCGGGCCGGTGGAGCAGAGCGAGCGGCACGCGCACCGGCACGCCTCCCACCTGTACCCGCTCTGGTACGAGACCGACCCCGCCCTGGCCTCGCCCCGGCTGCGCGCGGCGGCGGTCGCCGCCGTGCGCGCCCGCCTGGCGTGGTGGCGCGGGCAGGAGTCCGACGAGATGGCCTTCGGGCTGGTCCAGCTGGGGCTGGCCGCGGCCAACCTGGGCCTGGCCGCCGAGGCGCACGAGACCCTGTGCCTGCTGGCCACCCGCTACTGGCGCCCCACCCTGGTGCCCACGCACAACCGGGGCAGCCTGTTCAACGTGGACATCGGCGGCGGGTTCCCGGCCGTGGCGGCGGCGATGCTGGCCCGGTCCGCGGAGGGGCGCCTGGACCTGCTGCCCGCCCTGCCCCGGGAGTGGGCCTCGGGCCGCGTGGAGGGGCTGCGGGCCCGGGGCGGGGTCGTCGTGGAACTCCTGGAGTGGTCCGGCGGCCGGGCCCGCGCGCGGCTGCGGGCGGTCGAGCCCCGCCGGACGGTGGTCGCGCTGCCCGGCGGGGAGCGGCACGGGGTGGACCTGGTACCGGACCGGACGGTGTCCCTGCAATTCGCGGTGGTTGCCGAGAAGGAGTCGAATCGCTTCGAAAATTCCCGCGCAACACCCCTTGCCGGGGGTTAGTCGGCTATCCAGACTAATGGGGAATTCGCGCCTGCCCCGGGACCGGATTTCCGGGGAGGGCTCACCCCCCGATTCCCCCAAGGAGCCCGCACATGCCTCCCGAACAGCACCGGCCCCCCAGACGCGGGCGGGGCTTACCGGCGCTCGCCGTCGCGGCGGCCACCGCACTGGCCGCCTCCACCGTCGTCGCCACCACCGCGGCCGGGACCGCCCCCGCCGAACCGGCCGCGGCGCAGGCCGCCTACGAGTGGGACAACGTCGAGATCGTCGGGGGCGGCTTCGTCCCCGGCATCGTCTTCAGCGAGACCGAACCGGGCCTGGCCTACGCGCGCACCGACATCGGCGGCGCCTACCGCTGGAACCCCGACACCGAACGCTGGATCCCCCTGCTCGATTGGGTCGGCTGGGACGAGTGGGGCTACACGGGCGTCGTCAGCATCGCCACCGACCCCGTCGACCCCGACCGCGTGTACGCGGCCGTGGGCACCTACACCAACGACTGGGACCCCAACAACGGGGCCATCCTCAGCTCCGACGACCGCGGCGAGACCTGGGACGTCGCCGAACTGCCCTTCAAGCTCGGCGGCAACATGCCCGGTCGCGGCCTCGGCGAGCGCCTGGCCGTGGACCCCAACGACAACAGCGTCGTCTACTTCGGCGCGAGCGGCGGCAACGGCCTGTGGCGCAGCACCGACCACGGTGCCACCTGGGCCGAGGTCGAGGCCTTCCCCAACCCCGGCGACTACGTCCAGGACCCGGCCGACGAGTCCGGCATGATGTCCGACATCACCGGCGTGACCTGGGTGGACTTCGACCCCCGAACCGGGTCCGGGGGCTCGGTCACCCAGGACGTCTACGTCGGCGTCGCCGACCTCGACGACCCGGTCTACCGCAGTCAGGACGGCGGGCAGACCTGGGAGCCGGTCCCCGGCGCGCCCACGGGGCACCTGCCCGCGCACTCGGTCGTGGACCACGAGGGCGGCCAGCTCTACATGGCCACCACCAGCACCCCCGGCCCCTACGACGGCGACTCCGGCGACGTGTGGCGCATGGACCTGGCGACGGGGGAGTGGACCGACATCAGCCCCGTCCCCTCCGGCTCCGAGGACAACTACTTCGGCTACGGCGGCCTGACCATCGACCGGCAGGACCCGGACACGCTGATGGTCGCCACCCAGATCTCCTGGTGGCCCGACATCCAGATCTACCGCAGCACCGACCGCGGCCGGACCTGGACCCAGGCGTGGGACTGGGGCGCCTACCCCGAGCGCACCATGCGCTACGAGATGGACATCTCCGGAGCGCCCTGGCTGGACTTCGGCGGCACCGGGACGCCCCCGGAGACCCAGCCCAAACTCGGCTGGATGACGCAGGCGATGGCGATCGACCCGTTCGACTCCGACCGCTTCATGTACGGCACGGGCGCCACGGTCTACGGCAGCGACAACCTCACCAACTGGGACGCGGGCACCACCTTCGACATCGGGGTCAGGGCGCACGGCATCGAGGAGACGGCCGTCAACGACCTGATCAGCCCGCCCGAGGGGGCGCCGCTGCACTCGGCCCTGCTCGACATCGGCGGCTTCACCCACCACGACTTGGAGACCGTCCCCGACCAGATGTACCAGCAGCCCTACTGGGGCCACGGGACCAGCCTGGACTTCGCCGAACTCCAGCCCGCGACCATCGCGCGGGTCGGCGGCAGCGACGCCGAGGCCGCCATCGGCCTGTCCACCGACGGCGGCGAGAGCTGGTGGGCCGGACAGGAACCCGGCGGCGTGACCGGCGGCGGAACGGTCGCGGTGAACGCGGACGGCTCGTCCCTCGTGTGGAGCCCCGACGGCACCGGCGTCCACGCCTCCACCACCCTGGGCTCGTCGTGGACCGCCTCCACCGGTGTTCCGGCGGGCGCGAGGGTGGAGGCCGACAGGGTGGACCCGGACGTGTTCTACGCCGTCTCCGGCGGCACGTTCTACACCAGCACCGACGGCGGGGCCACCTTCACGGCGGGCTTCGAGGGGCTCCCGGCCGAGGGGAACATCCGCTTCGGCGCGGTGCCCGGCCACACCGGTGACGTGTGGGTCGCCGGAGGCACGGGGGACCACTACGGCATGTGGCGGACCACGGACGCCGGGGCCTCCTTCGAGCAGGTCGAGGCCGTGGACGAGGGCGACGCGGTCGGTTTCGGCGCGCCCGCGCCGGGCTCGGACTACCCGGCGGTGTACACCAGCTCCAGGATCGACGGCGTGCGCGGGATCTTCCGCTCCGACGACGCGGGCCGGAGCTGGGTGCGGATCAACGACGATCAGCACCAGTGGGCCTGGACGGGGGCGACCGTCACCGGCGACCCCGACGTCTACGGCCGGGTCTACGTCGGCACCAACGGCCGGGGGATCGTCTACGGCGACCTGGCGGGCGGGGGCGGCGACCCCGACCCCGAGCCCTCGCCGGACCCCGAACCCACCCCGGAGCCGTCCCCGGACCCCGAGCCCGAACCCGGGGACTGCGATGTCGAGTACACATTGATCAACACCTGGCCCGGCGGTTTCCAGGCCGGGGTGACGGTCACCAACACCGGCGACGAGGCCCTGGAGGGCTGGGAGGTCGGCTGGGAGTTCACGGCCGGTGAGGAGGTCACGAGCCTCTGGAACGGCGCGCACACGCAGGACGGCGCCTCCGTGCGGGTCACCGACGCCGGGTGGAACGCCCGGATCGCCCCGGGGAGTTCGGTGACGGTCGGCTTCAACGGGATCGTCGACGGCGAGCCCGCGCAGCCGACCGGGCTCACCCTCGACGGGGAGGCCTGCGGCTGACGCCCTGACACGGCGGGGCCGGGAACCGCGGGGGCGGTTCCCGGCCCCGCCGTGCCACGCCTTCGGGGCATTGAGCCGTTCCTGCCCAGGAGCAGACCCGCATCCGCTACACAGGGCCGTATGAACGAGCCGGTGACCGCCACCCTGTCCGAAGTGGAGCAGGCAGCGGAGGACGCGTGGCCCAGCCGTCTCGCGGCCGAAGCTGAGGAGGAGGGCCGGGAGGGGTCCGTCTCCCTGGAGGAGATGGAACGGGAGCTGACCCGGCAGGAGGGGTGAACCGGCCGGAACCCGGACACACCCGCGCCCCCGGGGTTCCAGGAGGAGGGAGAACCCCGGGGGCGCGGGCGGACCTGGGGCGGCGCTACCCCTTGACGGCGCCGATGATGACGCCCTTGGTGAAGTGCTTCTGGACCAGCGGGTAGACGAACGTGACCGGCACCAGGGCCACCACCACGATGGCCATCTGGATGGCCAGGTTGGGCGCCGAGGCGGTCCCTCCCTGCATCGCGTCGCCGATCACCGAACTCGAACTGAGCTGCTGGCCCTGCTGCACGTACTGGCGCAGCACGAGCTGGAGCGGCCACTTGGCGTTGTCGTTGATGTAGAGGATGGCGTTGAAGAAGGCGTTCCAGTAGCCCACCGCGTAGAACAGGCCGACGACCGCGGTGACCCCCTTGGACATGGGCAGGACCAGCCGGGTCATGATGGTCCACTCGCTCGCCCCGTCCACCCGGGCGCTGTCGCCGATCTCCTGGGGCAGGTTCATGAAGAACGCCCGCATCACCACCAGGTTGAACGCGTTCACCGCCGTCGGCAGGATCAGCGACCAGTAGCTGTCGATCAGGCCGACGTTGCTCACCAGCAGGTACAGCGGGATCATCCCGGGCGCGAACAGGAAGGTCAGCAGCACCGCGAACAGCAGCGGCCGGTGCCACAGCGACCCGGGCTGGGACAGCCCGTAGGCGGCCAGGACGGTCGCCACCAGGCTGACCAGCGTTCCCACGGCCGTGACGCCCAGGCTGACCAGCACGGCCCGGGTCACCACACCGCCGCTGAACAGGTCGGCGTAGGCCTGGAAGGAGATCCCCTGCGGGACCAGCACCAGGCCGCCCGCGCTGTTCACCGCCGAGGCGGGGGACAGGCTGGTCAGGATCACGACGTAGAGGGGGAAGACGATGACGACCGCGATGGCGGCCAGGGTGGTGTTCTTCGCGGCGCGCGCGGGGAGGCTGGGGCGCTCCGCCCACACGGGGCGGTCCTTGAACAGTGTGCTCATGCTCGTCGGTAGATTCCGTTTTCGCCCATCTTGTGGGCCAGCTTGTTGGCCAGAACGATGAGGACCAGTCCGACCACGCCCTTGACCAGGCCCGCGACCGCTCCCGCGCTGAAGTTCCCCGTCACCAGGGTCTGGTGGTAGATGAAGGTGTCCAGCACCTCCGACACGCCCGAACCGAACGCGTCGCGCTGGAGGTAGAACTGCTCGAAGCCGACGTTGAGGATGTCGCCGATCTTGAGGATGAGCAGCAGGACGATCACCGGGCGCAGGCCCGGCAGGGTGATGTGCCACATCCGCCGCCAGCGCCCGGCGCCGTCCACGGCCGCGGACTCGTAGAGGTTCTGGTTCACGGCCGCCAGCGCCGCCAGGAAGATGATCGTGCCCCACCCGGCGTCCTTCCAGACCATCTGGGAGGTGACCACGAACAGGAACGCGTCCGGGTCGGTCATGACCTCCAGCGGGGCGTACCCGTTCTGCCGCAGGATCTGCGAGAACAGCCCCGCGCCGCCCAGGATCTGCTGGAACAGGGTGACGACCAGGACCCACGAGAAGAAGTGCGGCATGTACACGATGCTCTGGAGCACCATCCGCAGCCTGGGGCTGAGCACGCTGTCCAGCAGGATGGCCAGGGCGATCGGGATGGGGAAGAAGAACACCAGCTGGACGGCGGCGATGACCAGCGTGTTGCCCGCCGCGGACCAGAAGCGGGGGTCGGTGAACAGCCGCTCGAAGTGCGCCAGCCCCACCCACGGGCTGCCCCACACCCCGTCCCAGGGGTTGTAGTCCTGGAAGGCGATGATGTTGCCGAGGGTCGGCGTGTAGTGGAACACCGCCAGCAGACCGATCGCCGGGACCGTCATCAGCAGGAGCTGCCAGTCGCGGCGCAGCCTCGCCCCGAACGGGACCCGCCTGCGCACCGGGGGCGCGGACCCGCCCCTGAGGTCCGGGACGGCCGGGGGCCGACCCCGGCCCCCGCGCCCTCGGGACGCGGCGGCCGGGGAGGGCGGTTCGCCCTTGGTCACGGTCCGCTCAGTCACGGCCGTGCTCCTGGAGGACCCCCATGTAGAACTCGCGGCCCTCGTCGCCGCCGTCGCGGCGCCAGTCCGCGACGGCCTGGTCCAGGGCGCTGAGGTCCTCGCGGCCCCGGATGATGTCGTTGACCCTGTCGGTCAGCGGGGTCTCGGCCCCGGAGAAGCGCTCCGGGCGTTGGATGCGGATGCCCGCGAACGGGTCGTCCTCGGTGAACTGGGCGGCGTGGTTGTACCAGTCGCACTTCCACGGCACGAAGTCCGGGTACTGGCTCTCGGTGATCGCCTGGGGGCGACCGCTGATGAAGTAGTAGCCGTCGTTGACCTCGCCGTTGCCGGTGTCGGTGAGCTGCGGGGCGCCGTCGTCGTTGAGCTCGTGGTGCACGCCCTCCTCGCCGTAGCGGTAGTCCATGTACTCCCGCGTCCCGAACGGCGCGGCGCAGTAGTTGACGATGCCCAGGATCTCCTCGACCTGCTCCGGTTCCATGCCCTTGCGCAGGAACACGGACTGGGCCGAGGGGTCGCTGCGGTGCATCACCGGGTCGGCGCCGCCGTTGCCGAAGACCGGCATCAGGTCCAGGCGGAAGTCGGGGTTGTCGCCGAGCATCTGCATGTAGGCCTCGTGCCAGGCGCCGATGCCGTCCTGGTTGAAGAGGATCTGCCCGGAGTTGAGGAGCTCCTTGGAGTTGTCACCCTGGGCGACGATGTCGGGGTGGACGAGCCCCGCGTCGAAGAGCCTGCGCATGTACTCGATGCTGGCCCTCCACTCCTCGGTCTCGAACATGTGGGTGAGCTCGCCGCCCGCGTAGCGCCACTGCTTGGGCGCGCCGAAGACCTGGCGCATGGTGAGGTTGAAGTCGCCGAAGGCCCAGCGGTTGTTGTCCGGGTCGTTGACCTCCTCGCCGATCGCGAACAGGTCGTCGGGGCTGGTCGGGGCCTCCAGGCCGTACTCCTCCAGGAGGTCGCGCCGGTACAGGACCCAGTTGCCGAAGGGCTCGGCGGGCCAGGGCACCCCGTGCAGCTGCTGGTTGAAGACGTTCCAGCGCCAGGCGTCGCTGTCCAGGTTGGCCAGCAGGGGGTAGGCCTGCGCCGCGTCGCCGGCCAGGTGCGGCGTCAGGTCCTCGAACAGTTCGCCGACGGCCCGGTTGAAGTGCGGGATCAGGTTGATGACCCAGTCGGGGATCATCGTGATGTCGGCGACGTCGCGTCCGGCGATCACCGCGTTCATCTTGTCGATGACCGAGTTGCCGTCCTGGAAGTTGAACTCCACCGTGGCGCCCAGGTGCCCGTTGACGTACTCGAAGAAGGAGTTGTCGCCCAGGCCGGGCGGGATCGGCCCCCACAGCGGGGTCATCGCGGTGTACTGCCCGCCCCGGCCGGGGGCCTCGGTCACGGCCTGGACGAACTCCGTCGGGTAGGCGGTGAACCCGTCCGGCGCGCCGTGCTGTCCCGGGATGTCGGGGGTGACCCCCTGGAACGGGATGTGCGTGGGGATCAGGTCGTCCAGCGAGCTGGCGGAGGAGGCGGACCCTCCGCCGCTGGACGACTCCGAGCCGCAGCCGGTGAGCGTTCCGGCGGTGAGCGCCGCGGCGGTGGAGGCGCCCACCAGGCCGAGGAAGCGGCGTCGGCTGGGGGGCAGGCGCAGGGGGGTGGTGCGCATAGCGTCGTTCCTTCGGTTGAGCAGGCCGGGGGAGCCCAAGGGGGGTAGGAAACGAAGGGCCATTTTGCTATGAATTAGTTGGCCGTTTAGACAAACAAATTACTCCACTGTGATGTGGCACACAAGGTCTTCAGGTATCGAAGTCGAAGCGGTTCGATTTCGAAGGACAATACCCTCGCGCACGAGAGGCGAACACCCCCCATGACCCTCCAGCCGCACCTGCCGCCGTACCGGGACCCCGCCCTGCCCGCGGAACGGCGCGTGGACGACCTGCTCGCCCGCCTCACCCCGGAGGAGCGGATCGGCCTGCTCCACCAGCACCAGGCCCCCGTGGAGCGCCTGGGTGTCGGCCCCTTCCGGACCGGGACCGAGGCGCTGCACGGACTGGCCTGGCTCGGACCGGCCACCGTCTACCCGCAGGCCGTCGGCCTGGCCAGCACCTGGGACCCCGGCCTGCTCCGCCTCGTCGGCCGGGCCGTCGGCGACGAGGTGCTCGCCCGCAGGGGTGCGGGCGCGTCACCCAACGTCTGGGCGCCCGTGGTCAACCCGCTGCGCGACCCCCGCTGGGGCCGCAACGAGGAGGGCTACTCCGAGGACGCGTGGCTGACCGGGCTCCTGGCCGCCGCCTACGCCCGGGGGCTGGCCGGTGACGGCGACACGCTGCGCCTCGCGCCCACCCTCAAGCACTTCCTCGCCTACAACAACGAGGAGGGCCGCTGCGAGACCTCCAGCGACCTGCCGCCCAGGGTCCTGCACGAGTACGAGCTCCAGGCCTTCCTGCCCGCGCTGGCCGAGGGGGCGGCCGTGTCCGTCATGCCCTCCTACAACCTGGTCAACGGGCGGCCCGCGCACCTGAGCCCGCTGATCGGCGACGTGCTGCGCCCGGCCGCGCCCGACCGCCTGCTGGTGGTCAGCGACGCCTACGCGCCCGCCAACCTCGTGGAGGCGCAGCACTTCCACCCCGACCTGCCCACGGCCTACGCGCACGCGATCCGGGCCGGTCTGGACAGCTTCACCCAGGACGACGACCGGGCCGGGGCCACCCTCGGGCACGTGCGCGAGGCGCTGCGCCGGGGGCTGCTCACCGGGGCCGACATCGACCGCGCCGCGCGCAACGTGCTCTCGGTCCGGATACGGCTGGGCGAGTTCGACCCCGTGATGGGCGGGGTTGACGGGCTCGCCGGGGTGGGCGGGGACCTGTTGGCCGGGGACGGTCCGGACGGTGAGGTATGGGACGTGGGCACGGAGGACACCGGGGTCGGTGACGCCGTGGGGAAGCGCGGGTACGGGGACACAGGAGAGGGCGGGGATGGTACCGGGGCTGCGGGGACTGCTGGTACCCCGGGGGAACCCGGGGGCGGGACCGCAGGTGGGGCCGGGGACAGCGTTGGGGCTGCCGGGGCCTTCGACACCCCCGAGCACCGGGCGCTGGCCAGGGAGGCGGCCACCCGCTCGATCGTGCTGCTCCGCGACGAGGGCGCGCTGCTCCCGCTGCGCGACGTGCGCCGGGTCGCCGTCGTCGGCCAGCTCGGAGACACCGTGCTGGAGGACTGGTACAGCGGGACGCTGCCCTACGCCGTCACCGCGCGCGCCGGGATCGCCGAACGGGTGGAGACGGTGTTCTGCGAGGGCGTGGACCGGATCCGGCTGGGGGCCGCAGGGGGCGCGACCGTCGCGGACCCCGGCGACGGGGGGCCGCTCCGGACGGTCCTCCCCGACGAGCACGGGGCGCTGCGCGGCGCTGACGGAAACCTGCGCAGGCGCGCGCCCGAGGCGGAGCGCGCGCGGACGGAGGGCGCGCGGACGGAGGGCGCCCCGGTCGGGGGCGCGGACTTCGACCTCCTGGACTGGGGCGGCGGCGCCTGCGCCCTGCGCTCGGTGCGCACCGGCAGGTACGTCGACGCGGGGGCCGACGGAGTCCTGGCCTGTACCGCGCCCGGCCCCGGCACCTGGGAGGTCACCCAGACCTTCCGCCTGGCGGAGGAGGACGGCCTCCTGCGGCTCACGCACGTCCACAGCGGTCGCGGCGTCACCGTGCGGGACGGCCTCCTCGTCCTGGCGGAGGACGGGGACCGGGCCGCCCCGTTCACCGTGGACGGGCTCGGCACGGGCGCCGAGGAGGCCGCGCGGACGGCCTCCGCCGCCGACGTCGCGGTCGTCGTCCTGGGCGACCACCCCATGGTCAACGGGCGCGAGACCGAGGACCGGACCGACCTGGACCTGCCCGCCGCCCAGGAGCGGGTGCTGCGCGCCGTGCGCGCGGCCAACCCCGCCACGGTCCTGGTGCTCAGCAGCGGCTGCCCGTTCGGGATCACCTGGGCCGACGAGCACGTCCCGGCCGTCCTGTGGTCGGCGCACGGCGGCCAGGAGTACGGCCACGGGCTCGCCGACGTGCTCTTCGGCGACGCCGAGCCCTCCGGGCGGCTTCCGCAGACCTGGTACCGCTCCGCCGACGACCTGCCGGGGATGCTCGACTACGACATCGTCGGCGCGCGCGGCACCTACCTGTACTTCGAGGGCGAGCCGCTCTACCCCTTCGGGCACGGACTCGGCTACACGTCGGTGGAGTACGCGGACCCGGTGGTCCGCGTGGACGGCGGCCGGGTCACCGTCACCGTCGTGGTCGCCAACACGGGCACGCGGCCCGCCGACGAGCTGGTGCAGGTCTACAGCCGCCAGCTGGCCTCGCGGGTGCGGACCCCGCTGCGCGCGCTGCGCGGGTTCGCCCGGGTGCGCGTGGAGCCGGGCCGCAGCGCGATGGCCGCGGTCTCCTTCGACGTGGACCGGCTCGCGCTGTGGGACACCACCCGCGACCGCTTCGTGGTGGAGGAAGCGCCGCGCCAGGTGCTGGTCGGGCGCTCGGCGACCGACATCCGCGCCATCGCGGCCCTGGACGTGCCGGGGGAGGCCGTCCCGCCCCGCGACGCGCGCACGCCGTGGTCGGCCGCGGGCTACGACGACGCCCGGGGCACGTCCCTGTGCCCGCTCACCCCCGAGCGGGGCGACGCGGTGCGCTCCCGGGAGGGCGGCGCGTGGGCGGCCTTCCACGGCGTGGACCTCGGGGACGGGGCCACCGGGTGCCGCCTCACGGTGAACGCCGAGCACGCCTGCACGGTCCGCATCCGCCTGGACGACCCCGAGGACGGGCCGACCGCCGCGGTGGCCGACGTCCCGGCGGGCAAGGACGGCTACGACTTCACCGAGGTCGGCGCGGCCTTCGGGGACGCGGATGGAGCCGGGGGTATCCGTGACCTGTACCTGGTCTTCGACCGGCCGGGCACGGCGGTGGCCGACCTGGTCCTGACCGGCGGTGCCCCGGAACCGGAGGCGGACTGAGCGGCAGCGGGCAGGACACGGGTCGACCGGCCCGTCCGGACACCCGACCGGCCCGTCCGGACACCCGGGCGGGCCGTCCCGGCCGCCCGGGTCCCCGTGGCGGCCGCCGTACGCTCCCGGACCGGCGGGGCCCGGAGGGGCTCACCGGAACTGGGCCACCAGCTGGACCAGGATGTTGTGCGGCAGGCTGCGGGGGAGCATCTGGTTGACGGTGCCGGAGACGTGGAGGCCGTGTTCCGGCACGTGGTAGAGCACGTTCCCGAAGGCCCCGGAGTGGCCGATCATCTCCGGGGCGGGTGTGAACGGCGTCATCCAGCGCGGGAGCCTGAACCGCATGACGCCGATCCCGTAGTCGATGGGGACCAGGCGCGAGAACACCGGGTTCCAGCGCGCGGTCATCTCCGCCAGGTACCGCGCGGGGAACAGCTCGCCCCCGACGAAGGCGCGCAGGAGCCGGAGCTGGTCGGCCGAGGTCGAGACCACCGCTCCGTCGGGCGGGAACGAGGCGATCGTTTTCGGCACGCGCAGCCGGGTGCGGCCGTGCAGGAGCGCGGCGACCTCGTCGTAGCGGTCCAGCGTGTGCGGGGTGAACAGCCAGGTGTCGCGCAGCCCGAGCGGTTCGAGGACCCGGGCGCGCAGGGCCCGGTCGTAGCCGCCGGACGTGGCCACCTCGACCACGCGCCCGAGCAGCTGGTAGTTGGTGTCGCAGTAGTGCGCCCTGCCCGGGGCCGAGGGGGCGAACCGGCTCGGCATGGCCCTGGCCATGTCGAGGAAGTCCTCGAAGGACCAGGCGGCGTCCTCGCGGAGCATGTCGCCCAGGAACGTGGTGCCGTCGGGGCGCTTCTGCTCGAAGTAGTCGGGGATCCCGGAGGTCTGCGTCAGCAGTTCGCGCACCGTGATCGCCGGGCCGTGGTCGCGGCCCCCGTACGTGTTCAGTCCGCGCATCGTGTCCGCGCCGAGCAGGTCCGCGACGGGTGTGTCGAGGGTCAGGGCCCCCTCGTCGCGCAGCTGCATGACCATCGTGACGGTGTACAGCTTGGTGATGCTGGCGACGAAGTACGGCCGCCCGGTGTCGCCGTGGCTCCAGGCGAACCCGGTGGAGGGCTGCTCCACGGCCAGGCTCATCAGCGACACCCCCGGCTCGGCGGCGTAGCGCGCCGCGATCCTGTCGAGCCGGGCCGGTATCCGCTCGCTCACGGGGTGTCCTCCAGCAGTCGTCCGGTGGCGTCGAGCCAGTCCAGCTCCGCCCTGGCCAGGGTGATGCCGTAGGAGAGCGTGGCCAGGCGGAGCGCCTGCCCGAGCCCGGCGGCCTGCGCCGGGACGGCGATCGCCTCCAGCGCGGCCAGCTCCCCGCCCACCTCCCGCCTGCGGGCGTCCAGCAGTTCCCGGACGTCCTCCGTGCGCATCCGGTCCGCGAAGAACAGCCGCGCCAGGAAGGGGTCCCGGGTCGGCGGGGTGCGCAGGGGGGAGGCGAGCCAGCGGTCCAGCTCGGCCAGCCCGGGGGCGGTCACGCTGTGCAGGTGCAGGTTGGGGCGCTCCTCCTGCACCACGGTGCGGCGGGAGGCCAGGCCCTCCTCCACCAGGCCGGTGAGCGTCCGGTAGATCTGCGACTGGTCCGCCGTCCAGAAGTGCCCGACGCTCTCGTCGATCACCTTCTTCAGGTCGTAGCCGCTCATCGGCTTGATGGACAGGAGCCCGAGGATGGCGTGGCGCAGGGACATGGGTAGAGGATAGCGCCGATATGTGTGTTGTCCACTATGGGAGAGTGCAAGTAGAGCGGGGCCCGGTGCGGGCTCCGGAGCCGGAACGCCGGAACGATGGTGAGTCCCCTGCTCAGGGCAGGTTGAACGCCGCCCAGCACGGCCCTCCGGCAGCGGTCCGGAAAGGTCGCCGGTGTGACGCGGGGGGCTCCGACCCGCCTCTGGGCGAGGTCGGGCGGTCGAGGTGCGCTACGGGTACGGGATCCCGTCGGACGGGCGGGCCCGGCGAACCCTCCCGGTCACGGCACTACGCGGTGTCCGCGGTGCTTCCGTCCGGCTGTGCCGTGTCCGCCGCCGGATGCTCGACGGGCTCCGAGGCGGGGTCCGAGGCGGATTTTTCGCCGGACTCCCGGGCCGGTGCGACGGGCTCGGGCAGGGGCAGCAGCCCGGCGTCGAGCGAGTGGATCATCGCGGTGGCCCCGCCCCTGGCCGCCGCGCTCAGCCCCAGCGACGACAGCTCCACCCGGCAGCCGCCCGCGTCCGGCGCGAACGCGCTCGCGGCCGCCTCCGCCCGGCAGTTCGGCAGCAGCCACGGGCCCAGGGGCACGAAGTAGCCGCCCAGCACCACCAGGCTCGGGTTGGTGACGTTGATCAGCACGGCCAGGCCCCGGCCCAGCCACGTGCCGGCCCGCTCCAGCGCGCCGACGGCGGCGGCGTCACCCGATTCGGCGCGTTCCACGGCCGTCCCCACCAGCTCGGCGACGTCGCTGCCCGACAACGGGTGGTCAGGGAACCGGTCGGGGACGGCCCCGCGCAGGATGGCCCCGATCCCCGCCAGCGCCTCCAGGCAGCCGCGGCGCCCGCACGCGCACTCGGGTCCGTCCGGGGACAGCGACAGGTGGCCCACCTCGCCCGCGAACCCGCTGGCGCCGCGCAGCAGCCCGCCCCCCGTCAGGATGCCCGCGCCGATCCCGACCTCGCCGGTCAGGTACGCGAGGTCGGCCGTCCCCGCGGACGACCCCACCCGGTACTCGGCCACCGCGCCCAGGTTCGCGTCGTTGTCCACCCGCACCGGGACGTCCCCCGCCCCGGCCTCGCGCAGCAGCTCCGTCAGCCGGTCGCGCAGCGGCACGTCGCGCCAGCCCAGGTTGGGCGCGTGCGTGACCGTTCCGGAGGGGGCGTCGATCAGAGCCGGGACCGCCACGCTCACCCCCACCACGGTGCGCCCGCGCAGCGCGGGGTCGGCCGCCGTCGCGCCGAGGGTGCGCGCGATGTGCCGCGCGCACGCCTCCGCCCCGGCCGACCGGGCGTCGAAGGGGACGTGGCGGCTGACCAGTTCGCGCTGGAGCAGGTCCACGGCGACCACCGAGAGGTAGTCCACGTTGACCTCCAGGCCGATCGCCGCGATCGAGGAGTCGTCCAGGTCCAGCAGCACCCCGGGGCGCCCCACCCGCTGCCGGGAGGAGCGCCCGGTCTCGCGGACCAGCCCGCGCGCCATGAGGTCGGCGACCAGGCTGGACACCGTGGTCTTGTTCAGCCCGGTGGCCGCGGCCACCGCCGCCCGCGAGCAGGGGGCCAGCTCGCGGACCGTGCGCAGCACGACGCCCAGGTTGGTCTCCCGGACCGTCTGGAAGCTCACCGTTCCCGAACCGACCGACACCTGGTCCCCCTCGTCCCGTCCGACACGGCACACCGTGCCCGGATCGTACAGGGAGCCGACGGCGTGGGCGGGGGCGCTGCCCCGGCAGGGCGTGGCTGCGGGGGCGGACGCGGCGGGGGAGACGGCTGTGACCGGGGGGGCGATCCTGGAACCGGGGGCGACGCCGGGAGCGGGAGTCCGGAGCCGGGACCGGAACCGGGAGGCCGGACCGGAACCGTGAAACTGGGGGCGCGGCCGGGGCCGGACCGGAAAAGCCCTTGCGCGCGGCCGAACCCTCTGGTGGGATCCCGGGCATGGTGCCTCCCGACGTCTTCCGCGACCAGCCCGTCCTCACCGGGGAGAGGGTCCGCCTCGAACCGCTCGACGCCGGGACCGGTGAGCACTTCGTCGAACCGCTGCTGCGCATGGACCCCGAGGTGCGCCGCCTCACCGGCACCCACCGGGAGTTCACCAGGGAGGAGCTGGTGCGCTGGGCCGCGACGCGGCCCGACCACCACGACCGCGCCGACTGGGTGGTCTTCGAGAGGGAGGGCGGCGCGCCCGTGGGCGAGTGCGCGCTGATCGACCTCGACCCGGACAACGCCAGCGTCGGCTACCGGATCGCGCTCAACGGCATGTCCGTCACCGGGAGGGGCTACGGCACCGAGGCCACGGACCTGGTGCTGGAGTACGCCTTCACCGTGGCCGGGCTGCACCGGGTCGCCCTGGAGGTGTTCGCGTTCAACACCCGCGCGCAGAGGTCCTACGCCCGGTCGGGGTTCGTCCGGGAGGGCGTCTGGCGCGGGTCCCTGCGCTGGGACGGCGAGTGGCACGACGCCGTGCTGATGTCGATCCTGGCCGAGGAGCACGCCGGGCTCCGCGCCGCCCGGAAGAAGGGCTGAGGCGGGTTCCGCGGGAGTCGCCCGCCGCTCAGCAGGGTGTGTACCCGCGCAACGCGTCCCGGGGCTACCCTCGGGCCCATGCCCGTTCCTGACTTCCTCATCGCGCTCCGCAGCCACGTCGGCCACGGCCTCCTGCCCCTCGTCGGGGTGACGGCGGTGGTGGTCAACGAGGAGGGTGAGGTCCTCCTGCACCGGCGCGCGGACGACGGCCGCTGGTCCACGCCCGGCGGCATCCTGGAACCGGAGGAGGAGCCCGCCCGGGCCGTGGTCCGCGAGGTGCGCGAGGAGACCGGCGTGGAGGTCGAGGTGGAGCGGCTCAGCAGCGTGGTCGCCCAGGAGCCCTTCACCTACCCCAACGGCGACCGCGTGCAGTTCCTCGACCTGGCCTTCCGCTGCCGCCCCGTGGGCGGGGCGCCCGACGCCAGCGGAGACGAGAGCCTGGACGTGCGCTGGTTCCCGACCAGGGCCCTGCCGGACATGCCCCAGCGCATCCTCGACCGGATCGGCTACGCCCACGAGGACCGCCCGGGGCCGTTCTACCTCACCTGAGCCCCGGCCCCCGGATCCCGGCCTGTACGGGCAACCCGGCCCCGGACCGAGCCAGGTGCCGCCACCGGGCTGGCCGTCAGCGGTCCGGCGGGCGCGGGGAGCGCCCCGGGAGCCTCCGGCGACCGTCGCACCGGCCGGACGGGCCGAGGTGAACTTCGCGGAAACACCGCCGCTGCGGGGCGCGAACCCGGAACCCCCGCCGATTCCCCGTCCCCGGCGCGAGCGCACACCCCCGCCGCCGCTGCCGCGCAGGTCGGACCGTCCCCGCTGCCCGGTGAGCCACCGCAGGCCCCGCCGCCGCTTCTGCCGGACGGTCGCGGGCTACGCCCTGGCCACCGCCGCCGGGGCCCTGGCCCACCACCTCACACAGTTACTGGTCTGACTCTCCAGGCCACTCACAGGCCGCTCCGACCATTCGGGAGGCCGCACCGGCGCGGGGGCCCGGTGCGGCCATGGTCCTCGGAGCCCCGTCGGTGACGGTTGTCGAGCAGGGCAGCCGTCGCCTATCACTCGGATTGCAGTTCCGCCACCGAGCTGTGAAGGCCGTTGCGCTGAAGGCTGGCGAGCACGTCAGTAACCGTTCCCGGCGGTCTGCGCCAGGAGTCGGCGATGAAGGGCATCTCAGTCCAGGCCCAGTTCCCGGGTCATCGCGGACAGTTCGTCGGCGGCCTCACGGCGGCGCTGATCGTCTCTGCCGATGTACTCCAGCAGGGAGTCCGCACGAACCCGGCGGTGGGTACCGACCTTGCGGTAGGCGATCTCTCCGGCCTGGAGAAGGCCGATCAGATGCGGGCGCGAGACGTTGAGCATGTCCGCGGCCTGCTGGGTCGTCAGTTCGGCGTGGTCCGGAACGATCGAGACCCCGCGTCCGGCCGCCATGTGCGCGAGCACGCTGGCCAGCAGTTCGACGGCCGATCGCGGGAGTAGGAGTTCTTCCTGGCTGTTCTCGACGGTGACGGGGACGGGCGTCAGTGTTTCGTGGTGCTCGTCCAGGTAGCGGCGAATCCGGGGTAGGGCGCTTGCGGCCGCCTGGATCTGCTTGGTGTTCGGGTGCGAAGACAACACGGCCATGCTTCCTCCTCGCTTTGAAGCCAAGACCAGAACGTCAGTCCTATAACCGCATTATCCGAAACAAACGAAGCAAACGAAAGGAGGATGACTGTCAGGGCCAGCCGTTCCGGGGCGACCCCAGGGACCACACGCCGGACTCGCGCGGGAATGGCGCCGGTGAGAGCGGGCACCTGCGCGGTACGGGGCCAGGCGGCGTCCGTTGCGGAAGTATCAGTCAACGTATAAACTTGCCTCTGTCGGACTTCGCGGAGGTCCGGAAGTAGAGCCAGGCGACCTGGGGCAGACCGGGAACCTGGCTCGGCGCATGTCTGGGCCCTTTTCAGCAACCGGTGGCGACGTCGATCTCGTAGATACGTTCACCCAGGATGGACCGGTAGGTCTCGTCTCCCTCACGGCCGGCCCGGACCGCTCCTGCCAGGACATCGGCCACCCACAGCAGCGGCTCCTCAGCACCCTTGGTGTGCTCGATGGTGAACTGTGCGCCCTTGGGGAGGGCGTAGCGGGCTCCGATGATGGTGCGGATGTCGCGCTTGTTCAGAGCCGGGCTGCGGGCTTCCATGATCATGGTCTCCACGCCGTAGTCGTGGAGTTCGGGGACCAACTGCTCCAGGCAGCGGGCGCGGGCACGTTCCTGACGTCGGGGAGGAACCGGGGTGCCGACCGCGATGATGTGGACGCCCTCGATGGCGGCAACGGCGTCGGAGGCCTGCTTGCGCTGGGGGACGTCCATCTCTGTCCAGTGGGTCTTGCCGATGCGGCGGCCGCCGCGCAGGGCGTCCATGGCCTGGCGGGCCTCCTCCGAGTGCTGCGGATCGACGATGGCGTTGGCCACGACGTAGTACCCGCGGTGGTCGTGTTCGAGGAACGACTCATCGGCGTAGGCGATCAAGGGGGACTGCATGCTTCCAGGATCGCACCCGGTGGGGACGGCAGGGGCCTAACAGCAGATCACAGCCCTCAATGGCCCCGCACCCTGCCCGCAGGCCGACCGGTCCGAGCCCCGGTTCGGCCACGTGCATCACTCATGACGGTTGTCAAGCCGCCGTTTCGTCACTTGGACTGCGGGGTGCTCGGCGGGCAGGGCGAGCAGCCCGTCCACCGTCTCGGCCAGGTCCCGGCCCGAGACGTCCGGAGGGGCGAAGACCGACGGGAAGCGCCCCTCCAGGTGGGAGGACCAGCCGGTCACCAGCCCCGCGTTCCGCGCCCCCGCCACGTCCCATCCGTGCGCGGTGACCAGGGCCAGCCGTTCCGGGGCGACCCCCAGGGCCCCCGCGGCGGCCCGGTAGGCGCCCGGCGCGGGCCGCCACTCCCCGGCGGGGCGGGCGGCCAGCACGCCCTCCACCAGGTCGAGCAGACCGGCGCGCTCCAGCAGCCCCCGGGCCAGCGCGTCGTCGTGGTCGCCCAGGACCGCGACGGGCACCCCGGCCCCGCGCGCGGCGCGCAGCGCGGCGGCCGCCTCGGGGCGGGGGTCGAGTCCGGCCATGCCCTCGACGATGACGTCCTCGGCGGAGGGGGCGATCTGGTGGCCGGTGATGTCGCGCAGCGCGCCCCGGACCACGTCCTCGAAGGAGCGGTCGGCGCCGTCGCCGCCCACCAGGGCCAGGGCGAACGAGTCGCGCAGCAGGTGGTCCGACCAGCGGGTCATGAGCACCCGGGGGATTCCGGCCTCCCGGAACCGCCACTCCAGGGGCGCGAGGGGGAAGAGGGTGTCGAGGACGTCGAGGACGAGGGCGGCCGGGCGGAGCGGTCGCCCGGCGGGGCGTTCGGACATGGGAGCGGCTCCAGGGAGGGGGTAGGGGACGGCCACCCCGTTCCTACCCGGGCGCGGGGCCCTTCGCGCCTCCCGGCCGCCCGGTCGCCGCCCTCGCGCCCACCGTCCCCGCGACCGGTACCCGGCGCGCCCCCTCCCGCCTCCGCCGCACGGCACCCCGGACCCGCCTTCGTTCCCGGGGCCGCCGCACGGCTCAGAGCGCGTTTTGGTGGGGGATCCGCAGACGGGGGATCTGCTCCACCGCCCACGGGCTCAGCAACCACGGTGTCCGTTCGGCGACCGCCACCAGGTCCGCCCACTCCGCCCACGCGTACTCGGCCACCTCCGACGGGTCGGGGTCCGGACCCTCCTCCGCGCGCGCCCAGAAGACAGGGCAGAACTCGTTCTCCACGATCCCCTCGGCCGACACCGCCCGGTACCGGAAGTCGGGCAGCGCGGGCCGCACCCCGCTGACGCGCATCCCCAGCTCCTGGCCGACCCGGCGGCGCACGGCCGCGTCGAGGTCCTCGTCCGGGCCGGGGTGGCCGCAGCAGCTGTTCGTCCACACCCCCGGCCAGGTGGTCTTGCCCAGGGCCCGGCGGGTGATCAGCACCCGCCCGTCCGCGTCCAGGACGTAACAGGAGAACGCCAGGTGCAGCGGTGTCTCCCGGGTGTGCACGGTGGCCTTGTCGGCGACTCCCACGCGCCGGTGCTCCTCGTCGAGCAGGACCACGAGTTCGCGCTCGGCCCCGCCCTCCGCGCTCGCGGCGGCCTTGTCCTGGGTCACGGCTCCTACCCCCCGGTTCCGGGACCGCCGCGCTCCGCCCGGCCGTCCCTCGTTCCTACGTCACACCCGTACGGTCCGTACTTCCCACGCGGCGACGTTCTCCCCTCCCATACTCACCCGTCACTCCCACCCGATGCGCACCGGCTCCACCGGACCGTGCTCCGCGCGGTCCCGGGGTGCGCATACAGTTCCTGATGGCCCCGAGTCGGGAGCCACCGGACACAGGGAACGGGAGGCCGGCCGCGACGACCGCGGCGCGGCGGTGGAGCGGTGACAGAGACGATGACGGACACGGGTACCCGGACGCTGCCGGAGGAGACGGAGCACCCGGCGGAGCGGATCGACCCCGACCGGCTGGCCGCGTGCCTGGACGTGATCGCCCGCGTCGGCGAGCTGCCCAGCGACCACCCGGACTCGGTCGCCCTCCAGCGCGCGACCGCCCGCCTGTTCAAGAACGTCAAGGAGCAGCGCCGCAGGGAGCGCCAGGCCGCCCGCCGGGCCCACGACAGCGCCGTGTTCGCGGCCACCGCCACCGCCGCGCCGGACCGGATCGACGACGAGACCAACGGCCGCGCCCTCACCAGCGGCAGCGGCGGCGCCCTCGCGGGCGTGCTGAGCAGGCCCCGGCCCTGCTACATCTGCAAGGAGAGGTACCGGGAGGTCGACTCCTTCTACCACCAGCTGTGCCCCGCGTGCGCCGCGTTCAACAGGGAGCGGCGGGCCGCCCGCACCGACCTGACCGGGCGCCGGGCCCTGCTCACCGGCGGCCGGGCCAAGATCGGCATGTACATCGCCCTGCGACTGCTGAGGGACGGCGCGCACACCACCGTCACCACGCGGTTCCCCAACGACGCGGTGCGCCGGTTCGCCGCGATGCCCGACAGCGGCGAGTGGCTGCACCGGCTGCGGGTGGTGGGCATCGACCTGCGCGACCCCGCCCAGGTGCTGCGGCTGGCCGACTCGGTGGCCGAACAGGGGCCGCTGGACGTCCTCATCAACAACGCGGCCCAGACGGTGCGCCGATCGCCCGGCTCCTACGGGCCGCTGGCCGAGGCCGAGGCCGAACCGCTCACGGGCGAGGGCCTGCCCGAGCCGCTGGTGCTGGGCGGCGTGCGCCCGCGCGCCCTGGAGGGTCCCACCGGCCCGGAGCGGGACGCCCCGGCGACCCACGCGCTCACCCCGGCCATGCTCACGTCCCTGGCGCTGACCACGGGCTCCGCGTCGATGGAGCGGGTGCGCACCGGAACGGCGATCGACGCCGGAGGGCTGGTGCCCGACCTGGCCCCGGTGAACAGCTGGACGCGGCGGATCGGCGAGGTCGACCCCGTCGAGATGCTGGAGGTGCAGCTGTGCAACGTGAGCGCGCCGTTCCTGCTGGTGGACCGGTTGCGCCCGGCCCTGGCCGCGTCCTCAGCGCGCCGCACCTACATCGTGAACGTGTCGGCGATGGAGGGGGTGTTCGGCCGCGGCTACAAGGGGCCGGGGCACCCCCACACCAACATGGCCAAGGCCGCGCTCAACATGCTCACCCGCACCAGCGCCCAGGAGATGCTGGAGTCCGACGGCATCCTGATGACCAGCGTGGACACCGGGTGGATCACGGACGAGCGCCCGCACCCGGAGAAGGAGCGGCTGGCCGAGGCCGGGTTCCACGCGCCCCTCGACCTGGAGGACGGGGCCGCGCGCGTGTACGACCCCATCGTGCGGGGCGAGCTGGGCGAGGACCTGCACGGGTGCTTCCTGAAGGACTACGCCCCCGCCAACTGGTAGGGAGCGCGCGGGAACGGCAGTCCGGAAGCCGGGCCGCCCCGTGGTCCAGGCGAGTGCCCGGCGGAGGTCCTCCATCAGCAGCACGAGGTGCGTCGGATCGCTCGGGCTCTGCTCGAACCGGGCCAGACCGTGTCTCCCGAGGCGCTGCTCGCCGCCTCCAGCAGCGCCTTCTGCTGGTCATCGACTCTCAGGTGGATTCTCTCTGCCTTCATGGCGGTAGTCGTACCCCAGGTCGTACGCACAACGTGTGTACGCATGGGCCTGTTCCCGTCGAACAGCGGTGCACTCCCTGAGCCTCCAGGACTCGGGGTGTGCCGGTAGGGGCGGCGGGAACCGGGCCCCGCCTACTCCGCGTGCCCGTTGCGGTAGGCCCAGGCCGCCACCTCCACGCGGTTGCGCGCCCCCAGCTTGGCCTGCACGCTCGCCAGGTGCGTCTTGACCGTGCTCACGGTGACGAACAGCTCCCCGGCCACCTCGGTGTTGGTCAGCCCCCGCGCCACCGCGCGCACGATGTCCAGCTCCCGCACGGTCAGCCCGCCGTCCCCCGGCGCGGACCGGGGCGCCGACGCGAAGTGCCGCAGCAGCCGAACGGTGACCCTCGGGGAGACCAGGGCGTCGCCCCTGGCGGCGGCCCGCACCGCCTCCACCAGCAGGGCCGGTCCGGCGTCCTTGAGCAGGAACCCGACCGCCCCTCCGGTGATCGCCGCGTGCACGTACTCGTCCAGGTCGAACGTGGTCACCACGACCACCCGGAGCGGGTCGGCCACCCCCGGACCGGCCAGCCGCCGGGTGGCCTCCAGACCGTCCACCCCCGGCATCCGGATGTCCATGAGCACCACGTCCGGGCGCAGCTCGCGCGCCATCCGGACCGCCTCCAGGCCGTCACCGGCCTCGCCCACCACCTCGACGCCGTCCTCGGCCGCCAGCATGTACCGGAACCCGGTCCGCACCATGGCCTGGTCGTCCGCCAGCAGCACCCGGATCGGCGCCTCGCCGTCACCGGGCACCGCCCGCTCCCCTTCGGTCCCCGCCGTCACCCCTGCTCCCTCCCTCTCTCCGGCCACCGTCACCACTCCCGCTCCTTCTCGGCCTCAGAACCCACGGTCACCGTCACCCCTGCTCCCCGACCGTCGAACGCTGCTCCGGGCCGCCGCCCACCCGGTCCAGCGGCAGCCGCGCCGCCACCTCCCAGCCCCGGTCCCGGTCCCGGGGGCCCGCGGAGAACACGCCGCCGAGCAGGCGCACCCGCTCCGCCATGCCGACCAGGCCGAATCCGCCCCCGGACGGGCCCGCGGCCCCCTGGCCGTCGTCGACCACCCGCACCGCGACCTCCTCCGCTCCGGCCTCCACCGACACCGCCACCCGGGTGGCGCCCCGGGCGTGCCGCAGCGCGTTGGTGACCGACTCCTGGGCGATCCGCAGCACCGCCGTTCCGGCGGTCGGCGGCAGGGCGTCCACGGGGCCTTCGCACCGCACCGCCACCTCCGGGCGGCTTCCGGCCGCCGGTGTCGCCAGCCGGGCCAGACCCGCGGCGGCGTCCGGGGCCAGCGGCACGTCACCCGGGTCCCGCAGCCGCGAGACCATCCCGCGCATGGACTCCAGGGCACGCGCCCCCGCGGCCTCGATCTCGGGCAGCGCGTTGCGCACCGCGCCGGGGTCGCGGTCGGCGATGTGGCGCAGCGCCTGGGCCTGGACGACGATGCCGGTCACCTCGTGCGCCACGACGTCGTGCAGATCGCGGGCGAGCGCCAAACGCTCCTGGGACCGGGCGTTTTCCATGTGGGAGCGCCGCTGCGCCTCCCGCCACCGCAGGTACAGCCCCGGGGCCAGTCCCACGGCCACGAACGTCAGCGACTGGTTGACCAGGTCCCAGTAGGCGGGGAGGGGCTCTCGCAGGTAGTCCGAGAGGGGGACCACGAAGACGCACAGGGACACCGCGCAGATCTGCCAGGGGCGGCACCGCAGCCCGGCCAGCGCGAGCAGTACCAGCAACGGGCTGAGCTCCGAGCCCACCAGGGCGTACCCGAACGCCTCCCCCATGGGCAGCGGCCACAGCACCGCCGAGGCCGCCACCACCGTGGCCGATGCCGCCGCGCCGGCCACCGCGGTCAGCGCCGGTCCAGACGACGGGCGCAGGGCGAGCAAGGCGAGCACGCAGGCCACCCCGCCGGAGACCACCGGCACGTAGTCCATGGCCGAGTGCGGGGGGCCCATCCAGTACGGCACGGAGAAGTCGCCGTGAACGCGCACCAGGTCCAGCACCCATATCGCCGCGAGCACGCACGCCACGGCCCACGACACGAGCTGGTGCGGCGCGAAGCCGAATCTCTGGCCGCTGAGTATCGCGGACATCCTGTTCCTGGCCATGGCGACCAGCGTAGGCGGCGCGGACGCGGCGGACCTCGGTCGAAGGTACGAGGCGGGCGGGGCCGGGGGTCGACCGTTCGGTCGATGCGCGCGCACGGGCCCGGAGGCGAGGCTGGTAGCCGTTCACCTTCGGAAGGGGAGAGGGCACCGCATGAGCGAGGCGGGGGACAACACGACAGAGCCGCGGCGGCACGGGGCCGGGCCGCAGCGTGGGGCCGGAGCGCGCCACACGGCCGGGGAACGGTACGAGGGCGGAACGCTCCACACGGCGGAGGCCGAGACGCGGCGCGGGGCCGGGGCCGCGTCCGACGGCGGTGTCCCCGGCCTTCCGCCGCCCGCGCGGCGCGTGGTCTTCCTGGACGTCGCCCGGGCGATCGCGATGATCGGCGTGGTCATGATGAACGCGTCCTCGGTGGTCTATCCCGTCGAGATGTCGGGCCAACGGGCCCCGAGCCTGCTGACCGACCTCGTGGACGGCGGCCTCAACCTGCTCATGTCGGGCAGGGCCAGGACGATGCTCATGGTGCTGCTGGGCGCGGGCGTGGTCCTTGCGTGGCGGTCCGCCGCCCGGCGCGGCGGGCGTCCGGCGGCGGTGATGCTGCGCCGCTACGCCGTCCTGGGGCTGCTGTTCGGGCTTCCGCACCTGGCGGTCTTCGACGGGGACATCCTCACCCAGTACTCGGTCGCGGCGCTGCTGCTGACCCCGCTGGTGCCGCTGCTGCTCGGCGGGTCCCGCCGCCGACCGCTGGTCGCGGCCGCCGTGCTGTTCGCCGCCGTGCCGGTGTCGGACCTCCTGCTCTCCCCCGTCTTCGACGGCTACACCTGGGGGGCCTCGGCGGTGCTCGTCCCGCAGACCCTCGGGTACTTCTGCGTGGGCGTGTGGCTGGCCCGCCGCCCGGAGCTCACCGCCGCGCCCGGGGCCGACGGTGAGGGGATCTCCCGCCTGCCGCTGCGCATGCTCGTGTTCGGCGTGGTGGTCCAGGGCCTCAGCGTGGTCCTCATGCTCGTCGGCAGCGTGCTGTTCCCGACCGAGTTCGGCGCCGACGGCGCGCCGGTGCGGTCGGTGGGCGAGACCGTGGTCGTCCTCCTGGGGCACACGCTCCTGAACCTGGGCGGAGCCCTGCTCTATCTGGGACTGGTGTGGTGGCTGGTGCTCAGAGGCCGCAGGGCGTCGCGCGTGCTGGGCGCCCTGGCCCCGCTCGGGCGGATGACCCTCACGGTGTACCTGGGCAGCACAGCGGTGTTCCTGGCGGTCATGGGCCCGTTCGAGGGGACGATCCCCACCCTGGCCCAGTACGCTCTGGCCGCCGCCTACTTCGTCGCGACCGCCGTCCTCGCCCACCTGTGGGCGCGCCGGTTCCGGCTCGGCCCGCTGGAGTGGGTGTGGCGGAGCCTGACCTACCTGCGCCCGGCGCCGCTGCGCGCCGAGCGCTCCGGCCCCCCGGCCGCTTCCGACGGCGGTGGAGCCCACCCGCCGACCGCCGCGGAACCGGGCCCCACCCGGACAACCCCGTGAGGCGGCCAGGGCCCCGCGGCGCCCCGTGCACCGGGACCGGGGTGTCTTGCCGCGCGGGCCCCTCAGCCCCGCGGCCGGGAACCGCGCCCGCCCGGCCGGTCGGGCACCCCTGCCTCCCCTGCCGCCCGGATCGCCCGGCCTGCGCGGACGGCCTCAGCCCCCGGCGACCGAGGGCAGCACGCGCACGTCCGCTCCGTCGCGGACCGGCGCCGCCAGCCCGCCGACCCCGCGGCACTCGTCCTCGTCCACGAACACGTTGACGTAGCGGCGCAGCCGCCCCTGCTCGTCGCGGATACGCCGGTCCAGCCCCGGATACCGGGCGGCGAGCGCGTCCAGCACCCCGCCCAGCGCGGTCCCGTCCCCGACCTCCACCGGGACGTGGGCCGCGCCGTCGGTGTCGGCCCTCAGCAGCCCCGGCAGGTGTACCGTCACCCGCATCTCACACCTCCACGGCGCGTACGCACAGGACGTCGGGCAGGTGCCGGACCACCGGGTGCCAGCCGTCGCCGTCGTCGGTGGCGGCGTAGACGTCGCCCGACCGGGTGCCGAAGTAGAACCCGGGCACGTCCGCCCCGTCGGTGCAGGCGCCGTCGCGCAGCACGATCCCGAAGTAGGGCTCCCGGGGCAGGCCCTCCGTGAACGGCCGCCAGCTGCCGCCCCCGTCGTCGGTCCGGTACACGCCCAGCCGGTGGTCGGGCGGCAGGTGCACCTCCTGGCTCACCACCGGGAAGTTGAACGCGGTCTCCGGCCGGTGCGGGTGGGCGACCACCGCGAACCCGAAGTCGGTGGGCAGGCCGGTCTCCACGGCCGTCCACCCCTTGCCCGCGGGGTCCGAGCTGCGGTACACCCCGTGGTGGTTCTGCGCGTAGAGCACGCCGCCCGGCCCGGCGGCCACCTTGTGCACGCACTGGCCGTACTCGGGCTCCTCGTCGGGCAGGAACACCGCCGAGATCCCCCGGTTGGCCGGAGCCCAGCTGGCACCGTCGTCGCGGGTCTGGTAGACACCACCGGTGGACATGGCCACCGTCACGGCTCCGGGCACGCGCTCGCCCGCGCCGAGGACGCCGGGCAGGATCGTGTGGACCGCGCCGCCGCCCGCCCCGGGGAACCAGTCGGCGCGGTGGGGGTGGTTCCACAGGGCGCGGACGAGCTCGAAGCGCAGCCCGCCGTCGGATGACCGGAACAGGGCGTGCGGCTCCACCCCCGCGTACACGGTGTCGGCGTCGTCGCCGAAGGCGAACTGCCAGGCCCGGACGAGGGAGGCGTCGGTGTCCTCGGGGAAGGCGATGGGCGCCGCCCCGGGCTCGTGCCAGGTGGCGCCCCCGTCGTCGCTGTACCAGACGCTCGGTCCGAAGTGCGAGCTCTCCGCTCCGGCGAGGACGCGGCCGCTGTGCGGGTTGACGCCGACCGCGTACACCGCGCTCATGCTGGCGTAGTCCGCGGAGTCGAGCCGGTGCGGGCCGCTCACCTCCCATGCCCGCCGATCCTCGCTGCGGGCGGTGAAGAGCCCCTTGCGTGTGCCGATGACCAGGAGATATGCCATGACCAGCTCCAGAATGGGATCGAGGTCTCCACTGTGGCACAGGTCACTGACAGTCGGCGGTCGCACGCTGCGGCGGTCCGTGTTCCCAGGCCGGGAAACAGTAAGGAAACCGAACGTTTTCCCGGAAGATGTTCAATGGGGACCGATCCGGAATGGCTCCCGCTCCGGCCGCGCGGAAGGCGAAATCCGGTGAGAGGGGAACCGCTTTCCGGGTAGATGTTCCGCACGGCCCGGAAGGCGGTTGTCAGAGGAACCCCGCTCTGCAATAAAATTCCGGGCCAACCAGTGCGCTCGCGTGGGTTTCGGCCTGTGCCCACCGGATGCGTTCCCGCTACAACAGGACAGACGACTTCCCGCTCCCCGATCTCGCGGTGCGTTTCAGGACTACCGTCCCAATGGTCCCGCGTACCAAAGAGAACCGGGTTCCCACTCGATAGGGTCGCCTCATGCACCACCCCCCCGACACGCTCCACGCCCGCAAACGGCGCAAGGCCCGGGCCATGATCGTGTCAGCAGCCTTCCAGCTCTTCGCGGAGCACGGATTCGACAACGTCACGGTCGCCGCGATCGCCGAACGCGCGGAAGTCGGCCGGACCACCTTCTTCAGGTACTTCGGCGACAAACAACAGGTGCTGTTCGCCGACGACGGCGCCGAGGCCGACCGCATGTGCGCCTACGTGCTGGAGAAGGCTACCCGGCCGTTGGGCGAGGACCTCGGCGCCGCCGTCGAACTGCTCAGGGAGGCCGACGCCGCCGTCAGACCGCACACCGCGCTCTCCCCGGCCCACTCCGCCGTCCTGGCGCGCCTGCTCCGGGAGAGCGGTGAACTGCGCTCGCGCTATCTGCTCACCCGCCAGCAGCGCGCCCACCGGTTCGCCGGCGCCCTGGCGGAGGCGGGCGCGACCGAGGAGGTCGCCGTGCTCGCCGCCCACACCGCCATGGCCTGCGAGCTGACCGCCATGCGGCTGGCGGAGAACCCGGAGGCCTTCCCCGACCGCCTCGACGAGGCGCACGTCCTCCTCCGCACCATCGGCAGACCGGCGGCCCCCTGACCCGGGCCCCCACCCCACACCGACCCGGGGCGCACCGATACCGGTACCGGCCGCCCCGGGCCGTGTCGCGAGGCCGGCGTGCCTGCGGCGCCCCGGCACGTACGCGGAGTCAGGAGGTGCGCCGGGCCGCGTCGAGGGCCGCCTCCACGCCCTCGTCGTAGCGGAGCGCGGCGGTGATCAGGCCGTGGCGCACCTCGAACAGGGTCGCGGTGCGCACCGGGGCCGCCTCGGGGCCCGAGTCGGCGCGACCGGGCCAGGCGGCGTCCTGCTCGACCACGACGCGGTGCTCGTCCACGGTGTGCCAGCCGACCGGTTCGACGCGGATGCCCGAGTCGCGGACCCAGTCCAGGAAGGCCTCCACCCCCTGTGCGGAGCCCTGGGGGCCGCCGACCCTGATGTCGGGGTCCACGACCGCCTTCGCCGCCGTCAGGTCCCGTGCGCTCACCGCCGCGTGCCAGTCCCTGACCGGCGCCCAGCGCGCTTCGTCGGTGTCCGCGCTCATGTGCATCGTCCTCCGCTTCGGGTGTCCGTTCCTTCTGCCCGCGTGCTCCCGCGGGGTCCCCCACCCCGCTACCCGGAACCGTGCGGTCGTGACCGTCCCCCTCCGGGAACGGTGCGCGCGGGTCGCGGGGGAGACCCCTCGGGCCTTCGGAACGGTCCGCTTTCCCCGCCGGAGGGAAACGGCGTTTCCCGGGGGAAAGGAAGCCGGGTCTCTTTTCGTTTTCTCCGGTATGACCGTTCCGCCGGTGTCCGGATACGCCGGGAACGCCGTTCGGAAGCCGTTCGCGACGGGTGGCGCCCCGGGAGGGCGCGCGCCCCGGCCGCGCACGGGCGGCCGGGACGTGCGCGCCGACGGGGGAGGGAACCCCACAGGCCTGGTGTTCCGCGTGCCCGTGGCGTCCCCGGAGAAGGACCGGAACGGAATCTCCCCCCTGTCATCCGCCGACGGCCCCGCCCCGGCGCGGAAACGGACACGGGGAGGACGCGCGGGAAAGCGCGTCCAAAGGAGCGCGGGAAGCCGGGGGAAAGCCCGGGAACACGCTGCGGGGAAATCCCGCGGTGAATTCCCGGGCCGAAAACGAAAGGCGCACGGCGGCCCTCCGGCCCCCGCCCTCCCCGCGCCTCTCCGCCCCCCGCGGCCCGCCCCGGCCGGGGCCCGCCCCCACGGCGGGCCCCGCTCCGTCCCCGGCGGGTCCCGCTCCGTCCCCGGCGGGTCCCCGGGACCGGGGTCAGTGCACGACGGCGGCCCGGTAGGGCTCGGCCCTGAGCAGGGTGACCCCGATGACCGTGCCCCGGGGCGCGGTGAACGTGCGCCGCTCGCCCTGGCGGGCGCCCACCAGCGCCGCGCCCAGCGGGGACTCCGGGGAGTACACCGTCATCCGGTCCGCCACGGACGCGTCCCGGACGCCGAGGAGGAACACCTCGTCCTCCTCCTCGCCGTCGTAGCGGATGGTGAGCACCTTGCCGGGCGCGGCGATCCCGTCGTCGGGCGCGGCCTCGTCCACGACGGCCTCGCTGAGCAGCCGCTCGATGGTGTGCACGCGCGCCTGCCGCACGGCGGGGTCGTGAATGTAGCGGGGCGCGGGGAGTACGTCCCCCGCGCCCCGGTCCGCCCCGGTGCCGGGGTCGTCGTCGGGGAGCGCGCGCAGCGTCCGGAGCTCCTCCCGGAGCCGCTCGTAGGCCTCCCGGGTCATCCATCGGTCGGTGGTCCTGGCCATGAACGTTCCTTGTCTTCAGGGCCCGCGCCGCGGAAGCGGGTCCGCGGACGGGGCGAGCACAGCGGCGGCCGACACGGGGGGCCGCCGCCTACCACGAGTGTGTCCACGGGGACGGGACCGGGCGTTATCCTCGGGCGACAATCAGGTGAGGCCCCTTTGTGGCCGCGGAACAACTCCGCCGCCGGGGAAAGGAGCGGGCGTGATCCACCTCGACCGTCTCGTCAACGTCCTGGGCGGCTACGGCGCCCGGCTCGTCGGCCCCGAGCCGCTGCGCCGCAGGGAGCTGCGCAGCGTCGCCATGCACGACCCCACCGACGACGTGCCGCAGCTGGGCGACGCCTTCCTCGCCGTCGGCGTGGACTCCGCCGCCGAGGCGGTGCGCCTGGCGGAGCAGGCCCGCGCGACCGTCGTCATCATCCGGTCCGCGACCGGACCCGGCGACGACGTGCGCGCACGCCTGGGCGAGGGCGGCCCCGCCCTCCTGGTCGTGGAGCCCGCCGTGTCGTGGAGCCAGGTCTCCGGGGTCGTCTACGGGCTGGTCCTGGAGGGGCGCGAGACCGAGGCCGGGCGCGGCCCCAGCGACCTGTTCACCCTGGCCGACACCGTCGCCGCCGAGGTCGGCGGACCCGTCACCATCGAGGACCGCGCCTCGCGCGTGGTGGCCTACTCGGCCTCCCAGGGCGGCACCGACCGGGTGCGGCGCGACACCCTCGTCGACCGGCGGGTCCCCGAGCGGGTCCGCGAACGCCTCGACGCCGACGGGGTGCTCACCCGGCTGGCCGCCGCGACCGGACCCCGGTTCGTGCCGGGGATACCCGGACTCGGCATGCGCGGACGCACCGCCGCGCCGATCCGGGTGGGCCGCGAACTCCTGGGCACGCTGTGGGTGGCGTGCGACGCCCCGCTGGACGCGGACCGCTCCCGGGCGCTGAGCGAGGGGGCGCACACGGTCGGACTGCACATGCTGCGCGCCAGGGTCAGCAGCGACCTGGAGCGGCAGGTGGAGTCGGAGTCGGTGATCGACCTGCTGGAGGGCTCCGCCGACCCGGCGCAGACGGCCGGGCGGATCGGCCTGCTCGGGGCGGGGCTGCGTGTGATCGCCTTCCAGGCGCGCGCCCGCACCGAGCCCGAGGCCGCGATCCTGCACCTGTTCGAGCAGGTCACCACCGGCTTCGGCTGGTCGCGTCCGGGGCGCAGTACCCTGCTCGGAACCACCGTGTACACCGTGCTGCCGTGCGGGGACGACCCCGCCCCGGCGGTGGAGTGGGTCCGCTCCACGCTGCGCGGCCTGCCCGACCGGCTGGGCGTGGTGGCCGGTGTGGGCGGCACCGCCGACGCCGCGGGCCTGCCCGCCAGCAGGCAGGAGGCGGACGAGTGCCTGACGCTGCACGTGCAGGCGCCCGAGGGCGCCGACGCGGTCGTCTACGACGACGCCTGGGACTCCGTGCTGCTGCGCCGCCTGCGCCTGGTGGCCGAGGCCGGGCGCATGCCCGTCCGCAACCCGGTGGCGGACCTGGTCCGGTACGACGCCGAGCACGGCACCGACCACGCGCGCACGCTCCGCGCCTGGCTGTACGTGCACGGGGACCTGGGGCGGGCGGCGGAGCTGCTGGGCCTGCACCCCAACACGGTGCGGTACCGGCTGCGCCGGATGGGCCGGGTCGCGGACCTGCCGCTGAACGACCCGCGTGCCCGGGTGGCGATGACGGTCGCGCTCGCCGCGCTCGTGGCGGACCCGCCCGGCGGGGAGGGGTGGCGGCCGGTCTGAGCCGGCCCCCGGGCCCGCCCGCGTCCGCGTGCCGCGCGGATCGACCCGGTGGCGCGGCCGGTCGGGACCCCCGGCCGCGCACCCGCTCCGAACCGGCGCTCGTGTGTGTTCCGGCGCACTCTGCCGAGTTCGGCAATGCCCGGGTGCGCGGGTCCGCGGATCGCTACCGTTTGCGCATGAGCACACTGATCAAGGACCTGACAGCGTTGTTGGGGACCGCGGCGGCGACCACCCGGTGGGACGGGCGGGTGGAGGAGGAGCTGGCCCAGCCCCTGGTGGAGGCGGGCCTGGCCCGCAGGACCCCGGCCGGGACCTACCTGACCCCCGCCGGGCGCGACGCCCTCCCCGACGGAGCCACCGCGCGCGAGCTGCGCCCGCGCTTCGACTGGGGCAGCGACCCCTACCCGGCCGCGCCCCCGGCCGCGCCGACCGTGGAGGACGTGCGGGCCTACCCCGCCTACTGGCTCTGCGGCCCCGGCAGGGAGCGCGTCCGCGACGAGTTCTGAGGCGGGCGCCGCGGAGGACCCGTCCGTCCGGGGCGGGTCCGCGCGCACGGGACGGGGCGCGTCCGGTTCGTCCCGGCCCCTTGTCAGAAGGGGCGGACGCGGCTTCAATCGGGGGTGTCGGGCGGTCCGTCGGCACGGCCCGCCGTTGCCTCGGCGGAGGGAAGCGCGCATGCCGGGACCGTGGAACGCGTGGCCGTGGGAGGCCGACCCCGAGGCCGTGCGGCGGGACGTGGCGGTCGCGCACACGCGCTTCACCGACTCCGGCCGGGTCAGCGGCCCGGTCCGCCCCGTCGTCGGCGCATCCTGGCGGCGCAGCGCCCACCACGGCGTGGACCCCGACACCGCCCTGCCCCGGGTCGAGCTCACCGGCCCCGACCTGCGCGACCACCGCGACGCGCACCCGCTGGCCGCCGTCATGCCGCTGCTGCGGCACCTGCTCGTCGACACCGCGCCCGGCCCCCAGATCCTCGCGGTGGGCGACGCCTCGGGCCGCCTGCTGTGGGTGGAGGGCGACCACAGGCTCCGCCGCCGCGCCGAGGACATGTACTTCGTCGAGGGTGCCAACTGGCACGAGCACGCGGTCGGCACCAACGCGCCCGGCGTCGCCCTCGCCCTCGACCACGAGGTCCAGGTCTTCGCCAGCGAGCACTTCGCCCGGGGCGTGCAGCACTGGAGCTGCTCCGCGGCGCCCCTGCACGACCCCGGCACCGGCGCCCTCCTGGGCGTCCTCGACCTCACCGGGGACAGCCACCTCGCCTCGCCGCAGGCCCTGGCCCTGGTCCGCGCCGCCGCCACCGCGGCGGAGGCGGAGCTGCGCGCCCTGCGCGCCGGGGCCCGGGGTCCCGCGCCGGGACGGCGGCGGGCGGTCCGGACGGGCCCCGCGCCCACCGGCCCGCGCGCGGGCGCCGCCACGGACGGGGACCGCGGGCCCGACGGGGACGACCGGCTCCGCGTCCTGGGCCGTGACGGCGCCCGGCTCACCCTGGACGGCCGCGACCTGGCACTGAGCGCCCGCCACTCCGAGATCCTGCTCCTGCTCGCCCGCAACCCGCGCGGGCTGACCGGCGACGAGCTCGGCGCCCGGCTGCACGAGCGGGACGCCTCCCCGGTCACCGCCCGCGCCGAGGTGTCGCGCCTGCGCCGCCTCCTCGGCCCCGGCCTGCTCGCCTCCCGCCCCTACCGGCTGTGCCGTCCGATGGCCACCGACGTGGACGAGGTGCGCCGCCACCTGGCCGGGGGCGCCTACCGGCGGGCCCTGGACGCCTACACCGGGCCGGTCCTGCCCCGCTCCGAGGCGCCCGGCGTGGCCGAGGTCCGCGACGGCCTCCAGGCCGAGGTGTGCGAGGCCCTGGGCGCCAACGCCGCACCGGACGTGCTCCTGGACTGGGCCGAGCACCCCGAGTGGCGCGACGACCCCCGCGTCCTGACCGCCGTGCTGCGCGCCCTCGACCCCGCCTCCCCGCGCCACGCCGCCCTGCGCGGCCGACTGCGCTGGCTCGGCGGCTGACCCGACCGCAACGTGGTCGCAACGTGGTGGTGACTAGCGTCACCCTCCCGACCTCCCCGGAAGCGGCTGCCGGTCCCACGGCAGGAGCCCGGCGAAGCAAGGAGACCTCCATGGCGATCTACACACCCCCGGGCCAGCCCGGAAGCGTCGTCGAGTACGCCGCCCGCTACGACAACTGGATCGGGGGCGAGTGGGTCCGGCCGGTCCGGGGCCGCTACTTCGAGAACCCCAGCCCCGTCAACGGCCGCGTCTTCACCGAGGTCGCCCGCAGCGGCGCGGAGGACGTGGAACTGGCCCTGGCCGCGGCCCACGGCGCCGCCCCCGCCTGGGGCCGCACCTCCGCCGCCGAGCGGGCCCTGGTCCTCAACCGGATCGCCGACCGCGTCGAGGAGAACCTGGAGCGGCTCGCCGTCGCCGAGTCCTGGGAGAACGGCAAGCCCGTCCGCGAGTGCCTGGCCGCCGACCTGCCGCTGGCCGTCGACCACTTCCGCTACTTCGCCGGGGCGATCCGCGCGCAGGAGGGGCACACCTCCCAGATCGACGGCGACACCGTCGCCTACCACTTCCAGGAGCCCCTGGGCGTGGTCGGCCAGATCATCCCGTGGAACTTCCCTCTGCTCATGGCCACCTGGAAGCTCGCGCCCGCGCTGGCCGCCGGGAACGCGGTCGTGCTCAAGCCGGCCGAGCAGACCCCCGCCTCGATCCTGCTGCTCATGGAGCTCGTCGCCGACCTGCTGCCGCCCGGCGTGGTCAACGTCGTCAACGGCTTCGGCGCGGAGGCGGGCAAGCCGCTGGCCAGCAGCCCCCGCGTCAGCAAGGTCGCCTTCACCGGCGAGACCACCACCGGCCGCCTCATCATGCAGTACGCGTCGGAGAACCTCATCCCGGTCACCCTGGAGCTGGGCGGCAAGAGCCCCAACATCTTCTTCGCCGACGTGGCCGCGGCCGACGACGCCTTCTACGACAAGGCCCTGGAGGGCTTCGCGCTCTTCGCCCTCAACCAGGGCGAGGTGTGCACCTGCCCCTCGCGGGCCCTGGTACAGGACGCCGTCTACGACCGCTTCATGGGCGACGCCCTGGCCCGCGTCGGCCGGATCCGGCAGGGGAACCCGCTGGACACCGGGACCATGGTCGGCGCGCAGGCCAGCAACGACCAGCTGGAGAAGATCCTGTCCTACATCGACATCGGCCGCAGGGAGGGGGCCGCGGTGCTCGCCGGAGGGGAGCGGGTGGACCCCGGCGGCGACCTGTCCGGCGGCTACTACGTCGCGCCGACCGTCTTCGAGGGCCACAACGGCATGCGGATCTTCCAGGAGGAGATCTTCGGCCCGGTGGTGTCGGTGGCCCGCTTCGACGACTACGACGACGCCCTCAAGACCGCCAACGACACCCTCTACGGGCTGGGGGCGGGGGTGTGGTCGCGCGACGGCAACACCGCCTACCGGGCGGGCCGCGACATCCAGGCGGGCCGCGTGTGGGTGAACAACTACCACGCCTACCCGGCGCACGCGGCGTTCGGCGGGTACAAGCAGTCCGGCATCGGCCGCGAGAACCACAAGATGATGCTCGACCACTACCAGCAGACCAAGAACCTGCTGGTCAGCTACTCCGACAAGGCGATGGGGCTGTTCTGATGGACCCCCGCGCCGACGGCGCGGCCGTGGAGAGGGTGGCCGTCACCGACGCGGCGGCCGCCCTGCTCCGCGAGCTGCGCGACGAACACGGGCCGCTCATGTTCCACCAGTCCGGCGGGTGCTGCGACGGAAGCTCCCCGATGTGCTATCCGGCGGGGGAGTTCCGCACCGGGGCCTCCGACGTGCGCCTGGGCGACCTCGACGTGGGCGCGCCCGAGCCGGTGCCGGTGTGGATGTCGCGGGCGCAGTTCGAGCTGTGGAGCCACACCCACCTGACCATCGACGTCGTCCGGGGCAGGGGAGCGGGCTTCTCCCTGGAGGCGCCGACGGGCAACCGGTTCCTCATCCGCTCCCGGCTGATGACCGACGACGAGGCCGACCGCCTCTGAGCCCGCGCGGACGCGGCGGGGCGGAGGACGCGGCGGGACCGCCGTCAGTCCACGCCGCCCCGTCCTCCGTCAGGCGTTTCCGGGGTCCGGGCGCCCGGCGGCCCGCGCGTCGGCCTCGGAGGCGCGCAGCGCCTCGTTGATCCGCTGGGCCTCCTCCAGTTGGTCCTCCAGGATGATGATCCTGCACGCGGCCTCGACCGGAGTGCCCTCGTCCACGAGTTCGCGGGCGCGGGAGGCGATTCTGAGCTGGTAACGGGAGTAGCGGCGGTGCCCGCCCGCCGAGCGCAGGGGCTCGATCAGCCGGGCTTCGCCCAGAGCGCGCAGGAAGGCCGGTGTGGCACCGATCATCTCCGCCGCGCGGCCCATGGTGTAGGCGGGGTAGTCGTCATCGTCGAACCGGTCTTCGGTTTCGGGACGGGACAAGCGTTTCTCTTTCTCTCCTCATCGCACGCCGAGGGCCCCAGCGCCGAACAGCGCTGGGGCCCGAGAGTTCAACACCATCTACCGGCTGCTACCGGTCTTCCGCTTCCCGAGGTCGAACTGGGACGGGATCGCGGGGATCGCGGTTGTGTGACCGTGGACCACCTCTTCCGAACCGGGGCCTGCGGTACCCGAGCGGGACGTCCCCACACCCGGGCGATCCTCGATGGCATCTACTCCTCTCGATCTCACTGCGTACACTTCACACCTGCCGCGGCGTCCCCCGTGCCGGCGGGGCGCCGGTCCTGCGGTACTGCTCTACCTCTGTACTGCGGTCCTACCGGCTCCCGGCGTCTTGAAGCACGTGCACACCGGTCGAGCCGACCTGCTCTTTCACTGCGCGGCCCTTCCCGTGCGGGCGAAGAACCGGTCCTGCGGTACTGCTCTACCTCTGTACTGCGGTCCTACCGGCTCCCGACGCCGTATGAAAACCTCCGCGTCGGTCGAGCCCTACCGCGTTCTCCCTGTTGCCGCGGCGTCCCCCGTGCGGGCGGAACGCCGATCCTGCTCCCCACCGGCGTATCCGGTGGTCCACCTCGTGGATCTCTGTGGCTACGACAGGAAATGTATCAGCGCTTCAGGCGGATGTCTACTCTGGCCGATGTAGATTTCGGCGAGTCCCGCGTGCAGGTCCTCTGAGAGCGCCGCCTCAGCCCGCTCCGGCGGGCACGGGAGCCTCCAGGGAGGCCCGCAGTTGCTCGGCCAGCGGTTCGTCGAGGCTGTGCGGCAGGCCCCCGTGGCGGGGGTCCCGGCACGCCCGGCGGAAGGCGTCCGGGTCGCCGGTCAGCTCCGCGGTGGCGCTCCGGAGGTCCTCCAGCGCCCGGCGGAGGCGGTCGGGGGCGCTTCCCCACGCGGTCTCGTAGGCCCGGAGGGCGCGGAAGAAGCGGACGCACGCGAAATGGGTCGTCTCCCGGTGGTCGTGGCGCTGGATGTGCTCGGCCACCGCGCGGGTCCTGCGGAGTGTTGAAGGCATCGGATCACTGCTTCCTGAGGGGAGGGGCACGGACACTGCTCGGGAGTGGCGGCCCGGCCTGAGCCGGGCCGCCGGGCTCAGGCCCGGATGCTGCGGGGCCGGCCCTCGCCCGTGCCGACGCTGATCTTGCGCGGCTTGGCCTGCTCGGCGACCGGGATGCGCAGGGTCAGGACGCCGTCGGCGTAGTCGGCCCGGATGGCGTCGGTCTCCAGCGTCTCGCCGAGGAACAGCTGCCGCGAGAAGGTGCCGGTGGGCCGCTCGGCGACCACCACCGACTCGCGGTCGCGCACGGTGTCGGGGCGCTCAGCGGTCACCGTGAGCACGTTGCGCTCCACCTCCAGGTCGATGGAGTCGGCGCGCACGCCGGGCAGATCGAAGCAGACGACGAAGACATCGCCGTCGCGGTAGGCGTCGATCGGCATCGCGGCCGGTCGGGACGCCTCGCCCAGGATCCGCTGTGTCAGGCGGTCGACGTCCCGGAAGGGGTCGGTACGCATCAGCATCATGGAAACCTCCCTTGGCTCTGCTAGAAAACCTGATGCGAGCTGACGCAAGTTTTATACCTCAGTCTAGAGAGCTAAACAACTATGCCGGACAAAGATTTTCTCAAGCCGTGGGTAAGATGACGCTCCCGAAGGGAAGGACGCGCTGATGAGGGAACCGCGGCCGGATCCCGTCCGGGGCCTGTACACGATCTCCGTGGCCGCGGAGCTGTCGGGCGTCGCGCCGCGGAGCATGCGCGCCTACGAGGAGCGGGGCCTGGTCGCCCCGGCGCGCACCGAGGGCGGCACGCGGCTGTACAGCGACGACGACATCACCCGCCTGCGGCGGGTGGCCGAGCTGGCCGCCCAGGGGGTGAACCTCGCGGGGATCGGCCGGATCCTGGAACTGGAGGAGGAGAACACCCGGCTGCGCGGCGGCCCCGGGGGCGGGTGAGGCGGACGGGGACCGGCTCCGCCCGGACCCGGCCCGGACGCGGCGAGGGCCCCGGGAGCGGCTTAACCCGCTCCCGGGGCCCTCGCGCGGACTCCCGCCCGCCGTCTACCGGGAGGCGCCGTCCGGGCCGCCGTCGCCGTTCCCGCGCCTGGCCTCCAAGCGCTCGGCCAGCTCGTCACGGGCGATGAGCTCCTCGTCGATGCGCCCGGTCCGGTAGCCCACGCGGGCGGCGATGTGGCCCGCCACCGGGACGGTCACGATCTGGAACAGCGCCACCAGCAGCAGCGTTCCGGCGCTGAAGATGTTGGTCTCCACGGGGATCAGCCGGATGCCGATCCCCACCAGCACCAGCAGCAGCCCCAGGATCTGCGGCTTGGCGGCGGTGTGCATGCGCGAGAGCAGGTCGGGGAAGCGCAGCAGGCCCACGCCCGCCACGAGGGAGAGCATGGCCCCGGCCAGGATGCACAGGACCGCCACCCAGTCCAGGACGGTGATGAGCTGGTCGCTCACGAGGTCTCCCCCTTCTCCGGCCGCTCCGAGCCGGGGACAGCGTCGGTGGGCGTCGCGGAGGTCGGGTGGGCCTCGGTCGGCGTGGCGATGTGCTCCTGGTCCTCGTGCGCCCGCCGCGCGACGAACTTGGCGATGCTGACCGAGCCGACGAAGCCCAGCAGGGACAGGACCAGCAGCGTCGGCAGCACCGTGGGGTCGCGGGTGAAGGCCGCGTAGGCGCCCACGCCGACCAGCGCCGAGGCGAGCAGCACGTCTACGGAGATGGCCCGGTCCAGGATGCCCGGGCCGATGAGCATCCGGGTCACGCTCAGCAGCGCGGCCAGGCCGAGCAGGACGCCGATGACGATCCACAGGACGTTCACGGCCTCCCCCTCTCCCCGCCCGGCACGGACTCCCCGGCCCGCAGCGCGGCGATGTCCTCACGGGTGCCCAGTGCCATCACGATCCGCTCCTCCAGGTGCAGGACGTCCTCGCGCCCCTGCTCGATCGAGCCGTCGTCGTCCGCGCCCAGCACGTGCACGTACAGGGTCCGGTCGGGCTGGCCCACCTCCACGATCACCGAACCCGGGATGATCGAGCTGGCGATCGACACGCACACCTGCATCAGGTCGGAGTCGGTGCGCAGCCGCACCTCCACCACCGAGCTGTGCACGCGTCCGGGCGTGAAGGTCTGCACGGTCACCCGGAAGCTGGCCCAGACCATCCGGGCGAGCATGTACACCAGCAGCCGGAGCAGGTACAGCGGCCGGCACCGGAACCCCGGGGAGATCGGCGGCAGCGGGAACACCAGCATGATCACCACGGACACCAGGAAACCCAGGACCAGCAGGCCCAGCGACTCCGGGCGGAGCTGGAAGGCGTCGAAGAGCAGCATCCACACCAGCGTCATGCCGAGCGCCACCGGGATCTGCACCTTGCCCAGGCGCCTGCGCAGCGCGGTCAGGCCGATCCGCTTCTTCTCCTGCAGGCCGTTCACCGGTCGCCTCCCAGTACCGCCTCGATGTAGGGGCCGCGCGCCTGGAGCTCGACCGCCGCGTCCGAGGAGTACTCGATCAGCGGCCCGGCCAGCACCGTCAGGGCGATGCTGAACACCACCAGCGCCACCGTGGCGCCGACCATACTCCTGGGCAGGACGACGGACGTGACCACCGGCGTGGCCGCGGTCGAGGTGTCGCCCAGGCGGGAGGACGGGCCGACCGCCTCGCCGGGGCCCAGGGCCGCGGTGGAGGGGTCGTCGGCCTCGGTGTCCTCCAGCACGGTGCCGGGCTCGGCCACCATGCCCTCGGAGGGCGTGCGCCAGAACGCGTAGTTCCACACCCGGGCGATGACGTACAGGGTCAGCAGGCTCGTCAGCACCGACGCGCCCACCAGGGCGTAGGCCAGCGGCGTGCCCGCCTCCACCCCGGCCTGGATCAGGCCGAGCTTGCCGAGGAAGCCCGACAGCGGCGGGATGCCGCCCAGGTTCATCGCCGGGATGAAGAACAGGACCGCGAGTATCGGCGCGATCCGCACCAGCCCGCCCAGGTGGTCCAGCGAGGTGGAGCCGCCCCGGCGCTCGATCAGACCCGTGATGAGGAACAGCGTGGTCTGCACCGTGATGTGGTGCGCGACGTAGAACACCGCGCCCGCCATGCCCTGCTCACTGCCCAGGGCCACGCCGAACACCATGTACCCGATGTGGCTGATCAGCGTGAACGACAGCAGACGCTTGATGTCGGTCTGCGCGACCGCGCCCAGGATGCCCATGATCATCGTCGCCAGGGCCACGACCATCAGCAGGTCGTTGAGCTGCTCGCCCGGGAACAGCAGGGTCTGGGTGCGGATGATCGCGTACACGCCCACCTTGGTGAGCAGGCCCGCGAACACCGCCGTGACCGGCGCGGGCGCGGTCGGATAGGAGTCGGGCAGCCACGCGGCCAGCGGGAAGACCGCCGCCTTGATGCCGAAGGCGAACAGCAGCACGACCTGGAGGACCGCCCGCAGGTCCGAGGACAGCTCGGGCAGCCGCTCGCCGAGCTGGGCCATGTTCACCGTGCCGGTCGCGCCGAAGACCAGCGCGATGGCGATGAGGAACAGCACCGACGACACCAGGGACACCACGACGTAGATGGCGCCCGCCCGCATCCGGGACTGCGTGCCGCCCAGGGTCAGCAGCACGTAGCTGGCGGTCAGCAGGATCTCGAACCCGACGTACAGGTTGAACAGGTCACCGGCCAGGAAGGCGTTGGAGACGCCCGCCACCAGGATCAGGTAGGTCGGCTGGTACACCGACAGCGGCGCCACCTCGGCCTTGCCCGCCATGCCCTGGCCGATGGAGTACACCAGCACGGCCAGCGTGATCGCCGCCGACACCGTGACCATCAGCGCGGAGAGCCGGTCGGCGACCAGGGTGATGCCGATCGGCGCCTCCCAGCCGCCCACCTGCACGACCTGCGGGCCGTAGGCGTGGGAGCCGAGCATCAGCACGAGGCCGATGACCAGCACCAGGGCCAGCGAGATGACGCTGAGCGCCTGCTGGAGCCGGGGCCAGCGGATGCCGAGCGCCAGCTTCACCCCGGCCGCGAACAGCGGGAGCACCACCGGCAGCGGGATGAAGTAGTGCAGCAGACCGACGAAGTAGTCCGTCCCCATGGTCACTCGCTCCCTTGCAGGTCGCTGTCCTCGGCGCGGGCCAGGCGCTCGCGTTCGGCCCGCATGGTCTGGCGCGCCTGCCTGCGCTGCGAGCGGATGCGGCGGCGCAGCTCGCGCCACAGCTCGCGCTCGGCGGCGCGGTCGGCCCGCCTGTGCTCGCGCAGGCGCCTGCGCCCCTGGCGGATGCGCCCGCGCAGCTCCTGGACCTGCGCGGTCATCGACTCCGCGCGGTCGCTCAGGCGGCGCATGGTCTCGCGGGACTGCTCGTCCGGATCGTTCTCCTCCGCCTCCAGCTCGTAGCGGGCCAGTTCGGCCTGCGCCCGCGCGATCTCGGCCTTGATGCGGGCCTGTTCGGCCAGCTCCCGGGCGTCGGCGGTGGCGATGGTCGCCTGGAGTTCGGCCCGCTGGCGGCGGATGTCGGCCTGGAGCCTGCGGCGCTCCTTGAGGAAGCGCTGGCGCACCGCGCGGCGGCCCTCGCCCTGGACGATGCGCAGGTCCTCCGCGTCGTCCTGGACCTCGTCGTTGCCCTCCAACTGCCAGTTCCGGTAGGCCATGGCCAGCAGGAACGCGGTGATGCCGAGGGTGATGACGATCGCCGTCAGGATCATCGCCTGCGGCAGCGGGTCGGTCATCTCCTCCGGTTCGGTGAACCACAGGACCGGCGGCCCGCCGGGCTCGCCCGCCATGGACAGGATCATCAGGTTGACCCCGTTGCTCATGACGATGAAGCCGAGCAGCACGCGGGTGAGGCTGCGCTCCAGCAGGAGCACGACGCCCACCGCGACGAGGACGCCGACGATGACGACCAGGAGCAGGCTGGGGGACTCGTTCACGAGATGACCTCCTCTGGGCGTTCGGTGCCCCCGGTCCCGGTCCCGGTCTCGGTCCCCGAGTGCGCGGCGTCCCGCTCGATCTGCTCGTCGATGCGGGCGCCGAGGCTGCGCAGGATGTCCAGGATGAGCCCGATCACCAGCAGGTACACGCCGATGTCGAAGAGCATGGACACCGTGACGTGGGCCTCGCCCAGGATCCAGAAGTCGATGTAGGCGTCGCCCCCCGCCAGGACGTCGGTGCCGAAGATGGCACCACCCAGCGCGGTGCCGGTGGCCACGGCCAGGCCCGCGCCGATCAGCGCGCCCGGCTGCACCCACGCGGTGGCGTACAGCTCGAAGCGGCCTCCGGCCAGGTAGCGGACGATGAACGCCAGGCCCGCGACGATGCCGCCCGCGAAGCCGCCGCCGATGGCGGTGTGGCCGGTGAGCAGCAGGTACACCGAGATCACCATGATCACGGGGAACAGGAACCGCGAGACCACCTCGAAGATGACCGACCGGCGCTCGGTGGGCAGGGCGTCGGCGCCCGGCAGCCAGGTGCGCGCCCACCGGGGCTCGATGTGCATCCTGCGCGGGGCGAACCGCAGGCCGCCGAGGTCGAGGCCGCGCTGGCCGTCCGCGGGCGGCGGCGGTTCGGTGACCGACAGGGCCATCACCCCGCCCGGCGTCTTGCGCGGCTGGGCGCGGCGGCGCACGAACATCAGGCTGGCCACACCGGCGGCCGCGGCGGCGAGCACCGAGATCTCGCCCATGGTGTCCCAGGCGCGGACGTCGACCAGCAGGACCGAGATGATGTTGTAGCCGCCGGCCTCCTCGGCCGCGGCCGGGTAGCCCGCCGAGATGGAGGGCTCCTGGCGGCCCGCGAGGGCGAACCAGGTCATCGCGGCCACCAGGACTCCGGTGGCGGCGCCCAGGGCCAGGTTCCACACCCTGCGCCCGCGCAGCGCGGGCGCCGAGAAGCGGGCCGGGAAGCGGCGCAGCACCAGTACGAAGACCACCAGGCTGACGGTCTCCACGAGGAACTGGGTGAGCGCGATGTCGGGGGCGCCCATCAGGTAGAACAGGGCGGCGACGCCGTAGCCGCCGGTGCCCACGAGGATCACCGCGAACAGGCGGCGGCGCACGAACAGCGTCAGCAGGGCGGACGCGCCGATGATCACGACCGGGATGATCTGGACCGGATTGTCCCACAGGCGCACCGCGGGGTAGTCGCCCTCCCAGATCCGGCCGCTGACCATCCACCATCCGGCGGCGATGACCAGGGCGACCAGGATCGTGCCGAGGTAGACCGGCAGCGAACCGCGCTGGGTGCCGCCGGTGACCTGGAGGGCCAGGTTCTCCAGCGCGGCCAGCATCCGGCGGTAGACCCGGTCGGCGTCGGGCAGCGCGGTCCGCGTTCCCGCCCACACGATCTCGTGGCGGAACCGGAACAGCGCCAGGCCGCCCGCGACGCACACCGCCGACAGCAGCAGGGGCAGTCCCAGGCCGTGCCACAGGGCCAGGTGCTTGACGTAGTCGCCCTCGGCGACGGGGACGGTGTCGGCGTACACGGCCAGGAAGGGGTCCACGAGGGTGGAGAGCAGGCCGCCGAGCAGGCTGAGCCCGGCCAGGACCGCGGCGGGCGCCTGGAGGAGCGGGCCGGGGGCGTGGAGCGGCGTGGGCGGGACGTTCTCCTTGTCCCAGAAGGCGCCCCACAGGAAGCGCAGGCTGTAGGCGACGGTGAAGGTGGAGCCGATCACGATGCCCGCCAGGACGGCGATGTCGGCGGCTCCGCCGTGCTCGAAGGCGCCGAAGGCCAGTTCCTTGGCGGCGAACCCGAGGGTGGGCGGCAGGCCCGCCATGGAGGCCAGCGCCACGACCGAGGTCCAGAAGGTCACGGGCATGGAGGAGCGCAGGCCGGACAGCTCGCGCAGGTCGCGGGTGCCGGTGCTGTGGTCGATGACGCCGACCACCAGGAACAGCGGCGCCTTGAACAGCGAGTGCGCGATGAGCATCGAGATCCCGGCCAGGGCGCCGGCCTGCGTTCCGGCGCCCAGCAGGGTGATGAGGAAGCCCAGCTGGCTGATGGTGCCGTAGGCCAGGACGAGCTTGAGGTCGTACTGGCGCAGCGCCTTCCAGCCCGCGAGGACCATGGTGAGCGTGCCGAAGAACAGGGCCGTGTACTTCCACACGGCGACGTCGTGGAAGGCGGGGGTGAGGCGGGCCACCAGGTAGACGCCCGCCTTGACCATCGCCGCGGCGTGCAGGTAGCCGGAGACCGGCGTGGGGGCGCGCATGGCTGCGGGCAGCCACAGGCTGAACGGCAGCAGGGCCGACTTGGACATCGCGCCGACCATGATGAGCACGAGCGCGACGTTGACCAGGGCGCCGCCCGGCGGCGAGGCGACGATCTCGGAGATCACGTAGGTCCCGGCGATCTCACCGAGCATGATCATGCCCACGAGCATCGCCAGCCCGCCGAAGGTGGTGACGGTCAGGGCCGTCATCGCCGCCCGGCGGCTCTCCTTCAGCTCCGTGCTGTGCCCGATGAGCAGGTAGGAGAAGACCGTGGTCAGCTCCCAGTAGACGAAGAGCTGGATGAGGTCGTCGGCCAGCACCAGGCCCAGCATGGCCCCGGCGAAGGCGACGAACACCCCGGCGAAGCGCGCCAGACCGGGCTCGGAGTCGTCGAAGTAGCGGGCGCAGTAGACCAGGATCAGCGCGCCCACGCCAGCGGCGATGAGCGTCATGACCAGGCCCAGGGCGTCCATGTACAGGCCGAGCCGGAGGGAGAACTCCGGCGCCCAGGGGACGGAGACGGCGAGGGTCTCGCCCCGCATGATCGCGGGGATCTGGAAGAGGGCCCAGAGGGTGGACACACCCGGGACGACGGCGAGCGCGAGGAAGGCGTTACGGCCCCACTGGCGCACCAGTAACGGCGCGATCGCAGCTGCGATGAAATGCGCGATCAGCACTGTTGTCAATGCGCCCCTCCCGGACCTGTCCGGGCCCGCCCTGGTGTCGGACGGACGTCCACTGCCCCGCACCGTGTCCACAACCGGTCAGTGGACGAGAGGTGTCGCTACGGTTTGTGGGGGCATGGATGTATGTGAACTTGCGTGCTTTAGCTATTTAATAGCTAGACTACACAAACGTCAAACCACCGCGCGGATTGTGGACCCGCGGTGCCCGCCCAGCATGCGAGGACCGTTTCGTGCCCGACGAGACCCACGAACCCCGTGCCGAGCAGCACGGTTCCGAGCTTGAGGAGTTCCAGCGCGCCTGGACCGAACTCATCAACGCGGCGCTCCACGCCCGCTCGCGCAGCGGCCACGGCCACCGGGGTGCCGAAGATCTCACTCTGACGCAGGCGCTCCTGATGGAGGCGGTGCGCGGCATGGACACCCCCAGCGTCGGCGCCGTCGCGCACATCGTCGGTGTCTCGTCCCCCTCCGCCACCCGCATGATCCAACAGCTGGAGCGCAAGGGCATGATGGCGCGCCGCCGCTCCGAGCGCGACGAGCGCAGCACCGTGGTGACCCTCACCGAGGAGGGCGAGCGGGTGCTCGCGATCCGCCGCAGGGACATGGAGCGCAAGCAGCGCCAGGTGTTCGACGCCATAAGGCCGTCGCTGCGCCCGATGGTGCTCACCCTGCTGCGCGACCTGCGCGAGACCCTCGACGAGACCTGAGGCGCCCGGGGCCCGCGGGGCCCCCGGTACGGGTCCGGAGCCCCTGTCCGCGGGGCGTCTGCCGTCGGCAGATCTGCCCCGGGCCGAAACGGTGGAAGTCTCCCTCCCCGCCGCCGCAGGCTGGGATCACCGGCCCACGGGGGCCGGGGAAGGGAGAGTGCCATGCCGACCCATACCGCCGTCTCGGTCGAGACCTCCGGCGGTGCCTTCGACGACCAGCTGGCCGCGCGCCTGCTGCACAGCCGCGTCGTGCTGCTGGGCACGCAGGTGGACGAGGCCAGCGCCAACCGCGTGTGCGCGCAGATCCTGCTGCTCGCCGACGAGGACCCCCGCAGGGACATCACGCTGGCCGTCAACAGCCCCGGGGGCTCGGTGTCCGCCGGGCTGGCCATCTACGACGTGATGAACTTCGTGCCCAACGACGTGTCCACCCTGGTCATGGGGTTCGCGGCCAGCATGGGCCAGTTCCTGGCCTGCGTCGGCACGCCGGGCAAGCGCTACAGCCTGCCGCACGCGCGGATCATGATGCACCAGCCCTCCGGGGGCCTGGGCGGGACGGCCGCCGACATCGCCATCCAGGCCGAGAACCTCGCGCACACCAAGCAGACCATGGTGCGGCTCATCGCCGAGCACACCGGCCAGACCGAGGAGACCATCTCCCGGGACCAGCACCGCGACGCCTGGTTCACCGCCCAGGAGGCCAGGGAGTACGGGTTCGTCGACCACGTGGTCGCGTCGGTCGCGGAGATGGACGGCGGCGGTCTCCGGCTGGGCGCCGGGGCGCCCGGGTTCGCCACGTACGCGAAGGGGGAGGACCGGTGAGCGGTCGTTACACGGTGCCGATGGTGGTGGAGCGCACGCCCCACGGCGAGAGGTCCTTCGACGTGTTCAGCCGACTGCTGTCGGAGCGGATCGTCTTCCTGGGCACGCCGATCGACGACGACGTCGCCAACGTGGTGATGGCGCAGATGCTCCACCTCGACTACGAGTCGAGCGAGACCGACATCCAGCTCTACATCAACTCGCCGGGCGGCTCGAACACCGCGCTGACCGCCATCTACGACACCATGCGGTTCGTGCGCGCGGACGTGGCCACGGTGTGCATGGGCCAGGCGGCCTCCGCCGCGGCGGTGCTGCTGGCGGCGGGCACGGCGGGCAAGCGCACGGCCCTGGAACACGCGCGGGTGCTGCTGCACCAGCCCTCCGGGGAGGGCCAGGGCGTGGCCGCCGACCTGGAGATCCAGGCCGAGGAGATCCTGCGGGTCCGCTCGCAGGTGGAGGAGATCCTGGCCCGGCACACCGGGCAGACGCAGGAGCGGCTGCGCGCCGACACCGACCGGGACAAGATCTTCACCGCGCAGCAGGCGAAGGAGTACGGCCTGGTGGACGGGATCATCACCACCCGCCAGGCGCACCCGGCGGCGGGGAGGGCCGCCGCCTAGGGAACCGTCCGGAGTCGGGGGTGGTACCTCCTCGGGCCTCCGCTTCGCTTCGTCCCGTGTTCGGGCGCCCGAAGCGCGGGAACCTTCGGTGTCTTCGGCGGGTTGGCTCGTTCCTCGCCAACCCGCCTCCGCCACCTCCAGAACCCCGCGGGCGCCCGAACGGTACCCCTTTGGGCCTCCGCTTCGCTTCGGCCCGTGTTCGGGCGCCCGAAGAGCGGGAACCTTCGGTACCTCTCGTGCGATGGCTCGTTCCTCGCGATCGCACGTCCGGTACCTCCAGAACCCCGCGGGCGCCCGAACGGTACCTTCTTGGGCCTGTGCTTCCTACGCTCCGCCTTGCCGCCCTCAGGCGGCCAGCGACAGGACCCGGGCCTGTTGGGCGGGCGCGGCGGCGGGCCGGTAGTCGCCCAGACCGGTGCCGGTCCGGGTCAGCCGGGCTGGCACGGTGCGCTCGTACAGCTCGCCCAGCACGTCGGACAGGCTCAGCCCCAGGGAGCGGTAGACGGCGGCGAGCACCTCGGAGGAGGCCTCCTTGCGCCCGCGCTCGATCTCGGACAGGTAGGGCAGCGAGACCTGGGCGTCCTCGGCCACATCGCGCAGCGTGCGGCCCTGTTCGGTCCGGACGCGCCGCAGCAGGTCGCCGATGAGGTCGCGCATGAGGGGTTCCGGCGGCTCCTCGGCGCGCCTGCCCGCACGGGCCTCGTCCAGGGAACTCAGGACGTCGGTCATCGGGCCTCCACGGTTGTCGTGCGCGACGGTCTCACCCGACGAGCCTACGCCGCGGCGGTCCCGCGGGGGAGTGCGTCCGCGGGCGTTCTGCGAAGGGCAGAACCGTCCGGGCCGCGCGCGTCGCATCCGCTGTCGGGCACCCCCGCCCCCGCGCCGCGGGGCCGGAGCCGCGGCCGAGGAGAGCCGGTGCCCCCGAGGAGAGAGGCCGGGGTTGTGGACGCGACCGCCAGGACAGCCGGAACAGGGAGCCCGTCCCGGGAGGGGTTCTCGGCCGCGCGCTGACCCGCCGACTCGGCGGCCACCGGGCGCTCTGGACGACGGCGCTGGTCGTGGCGTCCCCGGCCCTCGGGATCACCGCCCTGACCGCGCTCACGGCCGACCCCGCGCTCGGCGTGATCGCCGCGGGGGACCTCGTCGCGCCGCTGGCCGAGGGCGTGGCGCTCCTGTCCCTCGCCGCCCTGCCGGCTCTGCCGATGACCGTCCTCTACGCCGCCCTGCGCGTGGACCGGCCGATGCCCGAGTCCATCACGCGCGGCCTCCTAGCCCTGGCCCTCCAGGCGGTCACGACCTGGTAGCCGACCAGGCCATGGCCGGGCACGGAACGCGCAAAACCTTGGTCCCGGGGGTGTGTCCGGCGTTTCCTCACCGTCATCGAGCGGGCAGGGGGTGAGGGCGTCAACATCCGGGAGGAACAGATGGAGATCACCGGAATCATCAGTGCGATCATCGTCGGCCTGATCGTCGGCGCACTGGGACGCCTCATCGTCCCCGGCAAACAGCACCTGCCGATCTGGCTGACCCTGGTCCTGGGCATCGTGGCCGCCTTCATCGGCGGTTGGATCGCCGCGGGGCTCTTCGGCGCCGGATGGATCATCACGCTGATCATCCAGGTGCTGGTGGCCGCGGCGATCGTCTACCTCGCCGACGGCTTCTACTCCAGGGGAGCCAGGGGCCGCACCGCCTGACAGTGAAGACGTAGACGGCACCGCCGCCGCACCGGAGGCCGACCCGTGGGGTCCGCCTCCGGGCGGCGCCGTCCCGTGCCGCTAACCGAGGGCCTCGTCCACGCCCACGGCCCGGCCCAGGCGCACGGAGGCCTCGGCGGCCTCCAGCACGGCCACCACCTCCCGGCCGAAGCGCACGTCGCAGGGGTCGCCGACCTCCCCCTCGACCTGCGCCAGCAGCCGGTCGACCGCCGTGCCGAAGGCCTGCACCGGGCTCCGGTCGCCGCCGGGCACCGGCACCCAGCCCCGCTCGCCGTGCAGCACGACCTCGAAGGCCTTGGCCTCGGGCGCGGCGTCCACGGTCACCGCGAACGAGCCGACCGCGCCGTTCTCGTGCCGCGTGAGCATGTGCACGGTGTCGCGCGGACCGGCCATCGCCATCACCTGCGTGACCGGGCCGAGCACGGGCAGCACCAGCGACAGCACGTGCGGGCCCACGTCCCACAGGCCGCCCTTCCGGCGACGCCAGCGCGAGCCGCCGTAGGGGTTGCCGGGCTCGAAGATCGAGGCGAACAGCGTCGCCCGCACGCCGTGCCAGCCGCCCTCCGCCGCGGCCGACTCCACGAACTCCACCACGTTGTCCGAGAAGCGGCTGGTGAAGAAGACCACGGACGCCAGCCCGCGCGCCTCGGCCTCGGCGACCACCGCGTCCGCCGCCAGGCTCGACAGCGCCAGCGGCTTGTCCAGCAGCAGGTGCTTCCCCGCCCGGGCGGCCCGCAGGGCCAGGTCGCCCTGGATGTGGGGCGGCAGCGCGATCGCCACGGCGTCCACGTCGTCCAGCAGCGCCTCGAAGTCCTCGTACGCCCGGGTCCCGTAGCGCTCGGCGAGGGCCGCCGCCTTGGCCGCGTCGCGCCCCCACACCCCAGCCAGGGTGGCGCCGGGGTGGGCGTCCAGCGCCGCGGCGTGCGTCTCCGCGGCCCAGTAGCCGGTGCCCAGCAGACCGAACCTGAGTCCCATGCGTGCTCCCTCGTCCCTTGTGTCCACCGTCTCACCATTGTCCATGGAAGCGCTCCCACAATCCCGGGCGGGGCCGACCGTCCGCGGCTCCCCGACCGGCGCCTCAGGGGTGCAGGCGGCGCGCCCCCGCGGACGGCAGGGCACCGAACGCGCTCGGCTCCTCGAAGCCCCGTTCCCGGTAGGCCTCCAGCACCGCCTTCCCGCAGGCCTCCACGCGCTCGGTCTCCACCAGGGCGACCACACACCCGCCGAAGCCGCCGCCGGTGATCCTGGCACCCAGCGCGCCCGCGGCCAGCAGCGCGTCCACCGCGGTGTCCACCTCGGGCACGCTCACCTCGTAGTCGTCGCGCAGCGAGGCGTGGGAGGCGGTGAGCAGAGGCCCCACCTCCCGGACGCGACCGGACCGGAGCAGGTCCACTGCCCGCAGCACCCGCTCGTTCTCGGTCACCACGTGGCGCACCCGGCGGCGGGACACGTCGTCGGGCAGCGCGGCCAGGGCGCCCGACAGGTCGGTGACGTCGCGCAGGGCCGCCACCCCCAGGACGCGCGCGGCCTCCTCGCACGAGCGGCGGCGCTCGGCGTAGGCGCCGTCCACGTGCCGGTGCGGGGCGCGGGTGTCCACCACCAGCACGGTCAGCCCGTCCGCGGAGGGGTCGAAGGGCACCTGCTCGGTCTCCAGGGTGCGCGTGTCCATGAACAGGGCGTGCCCCTCGGTGGAGAGCATGGACGCGGACTGGTCCAGGATGCCGCAGGGCATGCCCACGAAGTCGTTCTCCACCCGCTGGGCCAGCCGGGCCACCTCGCCCGGCGCGAGGTCGGCCCCGTACAGGGAGGCCGCGGCCATGACGGCCGCGCACGACAGCGCGGCCGACGAGGACAGGCCCGCCCCGCTCGGGACCGTGCTGTCCACCAGCAGGTCCAGCCCGCCCACCGCGCGGCCCTCGTCCCGCAGGACCCACAGCGCACCGGCGGGGTAGGCGGCCCACCCCTCCACCGCGCCGGGGACCAGGTCCTCCACCGGGGCCGCGTACTCCTGCGGCGACTGCCGGGAGACCAGCCGCACCCGCCCGTCCGTCCGCCGCGCGGCCGAGGCCGTCAGCGCGTGGGGCAGGGCGAAGGGCAGCACGAACCCGTCGTTGTAGTCGGTGTGCTCGCCGATGAGGTTGATCCGCCCCGGCGCGGTCCACACACCCTCGGGCCCGTACCCGAACGCCGAATGGAACGCGGTCGTCACGTCGTCCACGAGGTCCTGCCTTCCTGCTGTGCGATGGGGGTCAGGCCGTGCCGCGCCGCGCCAGGACGAACTCCCAGGCGTCGGCGACGGTCTCGTCCAGCGTGCGCCCCGGCGTCCAGCCCAGCTCCCGGCGGGCCCGGTCGTTGGCCGCGACCAGGACGGCCGGGTCGCCCGCCCGGCGCGGGCCGTCCACCACGGGCACCGGGCGGCCGGTCACCCGCCGGACCGCCTCGATCACCTCGCGCACGCTGTGCCCGCCGCCGGTGCCCAGGTTGTGCACGCGGAAGACGCCCGGGCGCACGCTCTCCAGGGCGCGCAGGTGCGCGTCGGCCAGGTCGGCGACGTGGAGGTAGTCGCGCACCGCCGTCCCGTCCCGGGTCGGGTAGTCGGTGCCGAACACGCTGGCGTGCCCGTCCCCCTCGGCGGCCACCCGCAGCAGGTTCGGCACCAGGTGCGTCTCGGTCTCGTGCCGCTCCCCGAAGCCCAGGTGCGCCCCGGCCACGTTGAAGTAGCGCAGGCTCACCGCGCCGACACCGTGCGCCGCGGCCCACGACTCCAGCATGTGGTCGACGGCGAGCTTGCTCGCGCCGTAGGGGCTGGTGGGCGCCGCCGGGTCGGTCTCGCGGATCGGCGCGTCGCCCGCGGGGTCGCCGTAGACGGCGGCGCTGGAGGAGAAGACCACGCGCCCCGCGCCGTGGCGCCGCACGGCCTCCAGCAGCGCCAGCGTTCCCGACACGTTGGTGTGCCAGTACTTGCCCGGGTCCGCCACCGACTCGCCCACCAGGGACTTGGCGGCGAAGTGCAGTACGGCGTCCACGGACGGGTCCAGCACGTCGGCGGCCTCGCGCACGTCGGCCACCACCAGCCGGGCCCCCTCGGGTACGGCGTCCGCGTGCCCGGTGGACAGGTCGTCCAGGACGGTCACCGCGTGACCCGCCCGCAGCAGCAGGGCGGTCACCACGCTTCCGACGTACCCGGCGCCCCCGGTGACGAGCAGTTTCACGGCGCGACCTCCCGCAGCCGCTCGGCGACGGTCTCGGGCGCGACGTCGCTGATGAACGCGCCCATGCCGGACTCGGTTCCGGCCAGGTACTTGAGCTTGCCCGGCGCGCGCCGCACCGAGAACAGCTCCAGGTGCAGGTGGGCCAGGTCGCGCCGGTCGCGCACGGGCGCCTGGTGCCAGGCGGAGATGTAGGGCAGGGGCGCGTCGTAGAGCGCGTCGAAGCGGCGCAGAACGTCCAGGTAGAGGAGGCCGAAGTCCTCGCGCTCCTCCTCCGACAGCGCGGGCAGGTCGGGCACCTGCCGGTGCGGGTACAGGTGCACCTCCACGGGCCAGCGGGCCGCGGCCGGGACGAAGGCCGTCCAGTGCTCGGTCCTGGCCACCACCCGGACACCGGCCTCCTGCTCGGCGCGCAGCACGTCGGCGAACAGCGAACCGCCGGTGCGCCCGCGGTACTCCTCGGCGGAGTCGAGCATCCGCCGGGTGCGCGGGGTGACGAAGGGGAACGCGTAGATCTGCCCGTGCGGGTGGTGCAGTGTCACCCCGATCTCGGGCCCCCGGTTCTCGAAGCAGTACACCTGCTCCACGCCCGGCAGCGCCGACAGCGCCTCGGTCCGGTCGATCCAGGCGGCCATGACCGTGCGGGCCCGCTCAGGGCCCAGGTCGGCGAAGGACGCGTCGTGGTCGGAGCCGAAGACGAGGACCTCGCAGCGGCCCGCGGCCACGCGCCGGGACGGCTCCAGCTCCCCGACCCCCTCCAGGACGCGGCCGTCGTCGCGCACCAGCGAGGGGAAGCGGTTCTCGAAGGCGACCACGTCGTAGGAGGCGGCCGGGACCTCGGTCAGGCGCCCCTCCGCCGAGGGGCACAGCGGGCAGTCGCGGCTGGACGGCAGGTGGGTGCGGCCCTGCCGGTGGGAGGCCACCACCACCCACTCGCGCAGCAGCGGATCGAAGCGCATCTCCGCGCCCGTCGCGGACGGGGGCAGCTCGCGCAGGTCGGGCGCGGGTTCACGGGCGGTGTCGCCCTCGTCGAAGTAGACGATCTCGCGGCCGTCGGCCAGCCTGGCCGAGGTCCTCCTCATCCGTCCTCCCTCTTCCTCGGTCGCACGTCGGCGACCACCAGGCGGCCCACGTGCTCGGTCAGCGCGGCCCGGACGGCCGGGTCGGTTCCGGAGTCGGTGACCAGCACGTCGCAGCGGTCCAGCGGCGCGATGGTGCTGATCCCGACCGTGCCCCACTTGCTGTGGTCGGCGGCGACCACGAGGGAGGCGGCGGCCTCCACCAGGGCGCGGTTGGTCTCGGACTCCATGAGGTTGGGCGTGGTGAACCCGGCGCGCTCCTGCATGCCGTGCACGCCCAGGACGAGGACGTCCAGGTTGAGGCCGCGCACGGAGGCGAGTGCGAGCGGGCCCACGAGCGCGTCGGAGGGCGTGCGGAAGCCGCCGGTGAGCGCCACTGTCTGGTCGGGCCGCGCGGCCCGGTGGAACACCTCGGCCACCCGCAGCGAGTTGGTGACGACCGTCAGCCCCGGCGTGTCGGCGAGGTACTCGGCGACGGTGGCGGTCGTGGTGCCCGCGGACAGGCCCACGGCGCTGTGCGGCTCGACCAGCTCGGCCACGGCCCGCGCGATGGCGTGCTTCTCGTCCTCCTGGCGGGTGGACTTGGCCTCGAAGCCGGGCTCCTCGGTGCGCGCGCCCTCGGGCGCGACGGCACCGCCGTGCACCTTGCGCACCTCGCCCCGGCTCTCCAGGGCGTCGAGGTCGCGGCGCACGGTCATGTCCGACACGGAGAGGCTCTCGACCAGGTCGGCCACCCGCACCGCCCCGCTGCGCCGCACCTGTTCGAGGATCAGCTCCTGCCGTTGCGCGGCCAGCATCCGCCCCCCAGGGATGATCGAAAATGTAGGAATCTGTTGGATCCAGTGTTCCAGGTTCCCCTCCGGTGTCAATGGTACCCGTCCTGCCGCCGGAAAACTGTTGGAAAACGTTGGGACCTGTTGACAGGGCAGGGGGTGCGTGTCGAACATATTAAAACGTTCGTGTGACCGCCTTCACATCATTTCACCCCCCGTTCGAAGGAGGCCCCCATGCACCACGGACCACCGGGAACGCCCGGCCCGCCAGGGCCGCAGGCGCCGCCGGGAACACCGGACCCGCCGGGCCCGAGGCGCCGCACCCTGCTGCGCGGCCTGGCCGGAGCCGGAACGCTGCTGGCCCTGCCCGCCCTGGCCGGCTGCGGCGCGGGCCGGCGCGGCGACCCGAACCTGGTCACCCTCGCCTCCAACCGCGCCAACCCCGCCCAGCGCGAGGCCGTCGCGGAGAGCGTCGGGCTCTTCGAGGCGGACTCCGGGCTGACCGTGGAGGTCAACACCTTCCAGTCCACCGCCTTCCAGGAGAGCATCAACAACTACCTCCAGGGCACCCCGGACGACGTCATCGGCTGGTTCGCGGGCTACCGGACGCGCTTCTTCGCCGAACGCGGCCTCATCAGCGACGTCTCCGAGGTCTGGGACCGCCACTTCGGGGACGTCTTCACCGACCAGGTGCGCAGGCTGTGCACGGCCGACGACGGCAGGCAGTACATCGTCCCCGACTCCACCGCGCCCTGGGCGGTCTTCCACCGCAGGAGCGTGTTCGAGGAGCACGGCTACGAGGTCCCCGCCAACCGCGCGGAGTTCGAGGAGCTATGCGCGCGCATGCGCGCGGACGGGCTCGAACCACTCGCCTCGGGCATCCGCGAGGGCTGGCCCGCGATGGGCATGTTCGACCACCTCAACCTGCGGCTGAACGGCCCCGAGTTCCACCTGGAGCTGCTCAACGGCGACCACTCCTGGGACTCCGCCGAGGTCAGGAGCGTCTTCGGCACCTGGGCCGAGCTGCTGCCCCACCACCAGCCCGACCCCCTGGGCCGGGGGATCAACGAGGCGCAGACCGCCCTGGTCCGGCGCGAGGCCGGGATGATGCTCTGCGGCATGTTCATCACCCACGTCTTCCCCGAGGGGGAGGACCTGGACGACCTGGACTGCTTCGCCTTCCCCGAGTTCGACCCCGCGATCGGCGCCGACGCCGTGGAGGCGCCCATCGACGGGTTCATGCTCTCCGGCGACCCGCGCGACCCCGACGGGGCCCGCGAACTCGTGGGGCACCTGGGCACCCTCCGGGCCCAGGAGATCTACACCGCCATCGACCCGCAGGCGCTCCCCACCCACCTGGACGCCGACACCAGCGGGTTCAGCGCCCTCGACGCCAAGGTCAACGACATGGTCGCCAACGCGGGAGCGCTCACCCAGTACATGGACCGGGACACCCGCCCCGACTTCGCGTCCGTCGTCATGATCCCCGCGCTCCAGCGCTTCCTCGAACAGCCGGACGACATCGCCGACCTGACCGCCAGCATCCAGCGCCAGAAGGTCTCCATCTTCGGTGGCTGAACCCAGAAGGGAGAGCAGGTGTGGTGTCGAACGCCCCCTCACCGCCTCGAAACCCGACCCCGGGGTCCGCACAGGCCTCGCCCGGCCGGTCCCCGCGCGCACGCGGGAGCATGCGCCACAGCCAAGGGGACCGGATCGCCCTCGGCCTGATGCTGGGTGTGCCCGCCCTGCTCGTGGTGGGCCTGGTCTGGCTGCCCGCGATGGCCACGGTCATCCTGTCCTTCACCCTCTTCTTTTCTCATTCGGCCACGTGGTGACGTTGTGTGGTGCTACGTTCACATCGACACCGCGCTCGTATGGATGTTCGATCCAAGCCATGGCAAGGGGGTGAAGGCGTGGTCGAGGTCCACCGTGGCCACACAGCCCGCCTCGCCCTGTCACCCGAGCAGGCGTGGAAGCTCGATGCTCAGGCCCATGCCGCCCGTGCTCTGTGGAACTTATTGCACGACTGGTGGACCATGGTGGGTGAGAATCGGTATGTGTTCCCCAAGGACGCCGACGCGGTCATTCGACAGGCTCGCAAGGACCTCGATTGGCTGGCGCTGCTGCCCGCTCAGGCCGCACAGGCAGTACTGAAGACCTACGTTCAGGCGTGGAGGAACTGCTGGGAGGGTCGAGCCGACGCGCCGATCTTCAAAGCACGTCTCCGGTCGCCGATGACAGTGGACATTCCCCAGGGCCAACATCTGAACACCGTCCGCGTGCACCGCCGCTGGGGCATGGTCAACGTTCCCAAGGTCGGCCGGATCCGGTTCCGTTGGACCAAGGGCCTGCCCGTGGGCAAGCACGCCGATGCCGACAACCGCATCACCGGAGCACGGCTGGTCAAAGACGCCCTGGGCTGGCATATCGCCTTCCGTGTCCGCGCTCTGGGGGAGGACCCCCAGCCCCACCCCGGCGGTGAGGTCGGTATCGACGTGGGCGTGACCGTGCCTCTTGCCCTGTCTGATGGTAACCACCATGACCACGGTCGTCCGCCCAGGACCGAAGACGGGGAAGCCGACCGCGACAAGTGGCTGACCAACGAGGAGAAGTCGGAACTTCGCCGACTTGAGCACTGCGCGGCACACCGCAAAAGCCTCCGCAAACGCGGGGAGAAGACCTCCCGACGGCTGTCGGGGACCTATGACCGGATCCGGGCGCTTCGTGCGAGAGCCAAGCGCAGGCACCTGGACTGGCAGCACAAGACCACCATCGCCATCGCCACCCTCTACGGCACCGTGGTGGTGGAAGACCTCAACATCGCGAACATGACCCGCTCCGCCCGGGGTACCGTCGAACGGCCGGGGAACAACGTGCGAGCCAAGACCGGGCTGAACCGCTCCATCAGCCAGGAGGCGTGGGGCCGCACTGTGACCCTGCTGACCTACAAGCTGGCCCAGCGTGGCGGTGCCCTGTACAAGGTGCCCGCTCGCCACACCTCTCAGCGCTGTTCGATGTGCGGCGTCACGACTCCGAGGAACCGGGAGTCCCAAGCGGTGTTCGTGTGCAAGAACGCCATGTGCGGGTGGGAAGGCAACGCCGACCACAACGCCGCACGCAACGTCTTGCATTTGCATCGGATGGGCCTTGCGCCTGTCCCGGCTGCCGGGAGGGCAGTCGACAGACGCGCCCGACGCGTCAAGCCCGCCACCGCGAGGTAGACGGGAATCTTCTGGCCTCCGAGCCGAAGAGCACTCCAAAACGACTTCTTCTGGGCGCCGGCGCTGCTGTCCAGCGGGGACAAGCTGCCCATCACGACCGCCCTCCAGAACCTCCAGAGCGCCTTCTTCGTCGACTACAACCTGCTCTCGGCCGGGTCGATCATCGTCGCCCTGCCCACGCTCGTCGTGTTCTTCGCGCTGCAACGCCACTTCGTCGCCGGACTCACCCTGGGAGCGAGCAAGGGATGACCCACCACACCGTCAGCCTGCGCGCGGCGGGGGCCGCCCTGGTCCTCGCCGTGCCCGAGACCGGACTCCCGCACGTCCTGCACTGGGGCGCCGACCTGCCCGACTCCGAGGGGCTGGCCGCGGCCGCGGCGCCCTCCGCCGCGCACAACGACGTCGACGAGCCCCAGCGGCTGTCCCTGGTGCCCGTCCAGGGGGAGGGCTGGCGCGGCCACCCCGGGATCTCCGGGCACCACGAGGGCCGGGCGACCTTCCCCGACTGGACCGTGCGCGAGGTCCTGGTGGACCCGCTGGAGGACGCCGCCCCCGGTGCGGGCGGCGCCCTCACGGTCCTGGCCGAGGCCGCGGGGGTCGCGCTGCGCTGCGAGCTGCGCATGGAGGCCTCCGGACTGGTCCGCGCCCGCAACACGGTCACCAACACCGACGCGGCGCCGTGGACCCTGGACGCCCTGCGGGTCACCCTGCCCCTGCCCCGCGAGGCGGGCGAGGTCCTGGACCTGACCGGCCGCTGGTGCCGCGAGCGCTCCCCCCAGCGCCAGGAACTCACCACGGGCACCCGCCTGCGCGCCTCGCGCCGGGGCCGGACCGGGCACGACGCCGCGCTGGTCCTGGCCGCCGGGACCCCCGGGTTCGGGTTCCGCCACGGCGAGGTGTGGGGCGTGCACACCGCCTGGAGCGGCGACCACGTCCACCTGGCCGAACGCCTGCCCGAGGGCGCCGGGCAGGCCGACGCCGTGCTCGCGGGCGGCGAACTGCTCCACCCCGGCGAGGTGCGCCTGGACCGGGGCGACTCCTACTCCACCCCGTGGGTGTTCCTCTCCTGGTCCGACCGGGGCCTGGACGGGATGTCCGCGCGGATCCACCGCTGGCTGCGCGCCCGGCCGGGCCACCCCCGCACCCCGCGTCCGGTGGTGCTCAACACCTGGGAGGCCGTCTACTTCGACCACGACCTGACCACTCTCACGCGGCTCGCCGACACCGCCGCGCGGATCGGCGTGGAGCGGTTCGTGCTGGACGACGGCTGGTTCCGGGGCCGCCGCGACGACACCGCCGGACTCGGGGACTGGACCGTGGACACCGGGGTGTGGCCCGAGGGCCTGCACCCGCTCTTCGACCACGTGCGCTCCCTGGGCATGCAGGTCGGGCTGTGGGTGGAGCCGGAGATGGTCAACCCCGACTCCGACCTGGCCCGCGCCCACCCCGACTGGTTCCTTACCGCCGAGGGGCGCCCGGCCCCGCCCAGCCGCCACCAGCAGCTCCTGGACCTGTCCCGCCCCGAGGCCTTCCGGTACGTGTTCGAGCACCTGGACGCGCTGGTCACCGAGTACCGTCCCGACTACCTCAAGTGGGACCACAACCGCGACCTGCTCGAACCCGTGCACGCCCCCACCGGCGCCGCCGGTACGCACCGCCAGACCCTGGCCGTCTACGCGCTGCTGGACCGGCTGCGCGCCGGGCACCCCGGCCTGGAGATCGAGTCGTGCTCCTCCGGCGGGGGCCGAGTGGACCTGGGGATCCTGGAGCGCACCGACCGCGTGTGGGCCTCCGACACCAACGACCCCCTGGAGCGGCTGGCCGTCCAGCGGTGGACCTCCCTGCTGCTGCCGCCCGAACTGGTCGGCAGCCACGTCGGCGGGCGCACCGCGCACACCACCGGCCGCGACGCCGACCTGTCCTTCCGCTGCCTGACCAGCCTGCTGTCCCACGCCGGGATCGAGTGGGACGTCACCCGCTGCACCGAAGACGAGCTGACCGCGCTGGCCTCCTGGATCGCGCTGTACAAGGAACTGCGCCCGCTGCTGCACTCGGGAGAGGCCGTGCACGCCGACGCGCCCGACCCCGCCGAGCAGCTCGACGGCGTGGTCGCCCCGGACGGGAGCGAGGCGGTGTTCCGCTACGCACGGCTGGCCACCTCCGTCCGCGCCCTGCCGGGGCGGGTCCGGCTGCCCGGCCTGCGCGAGGACCGCGTCTACCGCCTGACGTGGCGACCGGAGGCGGGCACCCCCTCGACCATGCAGCGCGTGCTCCCGGAGTGGTTCGCCGACGGCGGGGCCGCCGTGTCGGGGGCGGTGCTCACCCGCTCGGGCGTGCAGCTGCCCAACCTCAACCCGTCCCAAGCCCTGCTCCTGCACCTGAGGGAGGCCTGACGTGCCCGCCATCCGCAAGCCCGCCTACCTGGAGGCCTTCGCGCCCTCCGAGGGGGCCCTCGCGCCCCGCGCCCGCTTCTCCTCCGACGCCCCGTCCCTGGACCTCAACGGCACGTGGCGGTTCCGGCTGCTCGACCGCGCGCCGGCCGACACCGACGGGTTCGAGGAGTCCGGCCACGACGACTCCGGCTGGTCCGAGCTGCCGGTGCCCGCCCACTGGCAGATGCACGGCCACGGCGCCCCCGCCTACACCAACATCTCCTACCCCTTCCCGATCGACCCCCCGTACGTGCCCGACGACAACCCGACCGGCGACCACCGGCGCGTCTTCGACCTGCCCGGGGAGTGGCCCGAGGGGTCGGCGGTCCTGCGCTTCGACGGGGTGGACTCCTGCTTCCGGGTGTGGCTGAACGGCACCGAGCTGGGCTTCTCCACCGGGAGCCGCCTGACCGCCGAGTTCGAGGTCGGCCACCTGCTGCGCCCGGGGAGCAACACCCTGGCGGTGCGCGTCCACCAGTGGTCGGCGGCCAGCTACCTGGAGGACCAGGACATGTGGTGGCTGTCGGGGATCTTCCGTGACGTCACCCTCCTCGCCCGGCCCGCCGACGGGGTCGGCGACCTCGCGGTGAGCGCCGCCTACGACCACACCACGGGCACGGGGACCCTGCGCGTGGACGTGGCCGGAGCCGCCGACGCCCTGGTCAGCGTTCCCGAACTGGGGCTGGTGGACGCAGCCGCCGGTGTGGACCACGGGGTCGGCGCGGTCGAGCCGTGGTCGGCGGAGGAACCCCGCCTGTACGACCTGGAGGTGCGCACACCTGGGGAGCGGGTCCGGACGCGGACGGGTTTCCGGACCGTGGAGGTCTCCGGCGGTCTCCTGCGGGTCAACGGCCGCCCCCTGCTGCTGCGGGGCGTGAACCGCCACGAGTGGCACCCCGACCACGGCCGCGCCGTGCCCCGGGAGACCATGCGCGAGGACGTGCTGCTGATGAAGCGGCACAACGTCAACGCCGTGCGCACCAGCCACTACCCGCCCCACCCGGACTTCCTCGACCTGTGCGACGAGCTGGGCCTGTGGGTCGTGGACGAGTGCGACCTGGTGACCCACGGGTTCGAGGAGGTCGGCTGGCGCGGCAACCCCTCCGACGACCCGCGCTGGCGCGGGGCCTACCTGGACCGGATGCGCCGCACCGTCGCGCGCGACCGCAACCACCCCAGCGTCGTCCTGTGGTCCCTGGGCAACGAGGCCGGAACCGGGGAGAACCTGCGGGCCATGGCGGAGTGGACCCGCGCGCACGACCCCTCCCGGCCGGTCCACTACGAGGGGGACCGCGACAGTTCCTACGTGGACGTGTACTCGCGCATGTACGCGCCGCACGATGAGGTGGACGCCGTCGGCCGCCGGGAGGAGGCGCCGACCGCCGACCCGGCCGCTGACGGGCACCGGCGCGGACTGCCGTTCGTCCTGTGCGAGTACGGGCACGCCATGGGCACCGGCCCCGGCGGGCTGGAGGAGTACCAGCGGCTCTTCGAGGAGCACGAGCGCTGCCAGGGCGGGTTCGTCTGGGAGTGGATCGACCACGGGGTCCGCCGCCGCGAGCCGGACGGCACCGAGTGGTTCGCCTACGGCGGCGACTTCGGTGAGGCGCTGCACGACGGCAACTTCGTCGCGGACGGCCTGCTGCTGCCCGACCGCACGCCCAGCCCCGGGCTGGAGGCCTACGCCAAGACCGTCGAGCCGGTCCGCGTGGCCCCCGACCCGGCCGCCGGTACCGTCCGCGTCACCAACACCTGGGACTTCCGGGACACCTCCGGCCTGGCCTTCGTCTGGCGGGTCGAGGGGGAGGGCACCCTGCTGGGGGAGGGCGCCCTGGACGTGCCCGTGCTCGCCGCGGGGGAGAGCGCCGAGGCGGCGCTGCCCGCGTTGCCCGAGCCGTCCGGGGAGACCTGGCTGACCGTGTCCGTCCGGCTGGCCGGGGACCAGCCCTGGGCCCCGGCCGGGCACGAGCTGGCCTGGGGACAGGCCGAGGTGGGAGCTTCCGGGGAGCGGGGCGCGGCAGCGCCGGGGGAACCGGGCGCGCGGGCGGTGGCGGAGGGGGCCGCTGTGCTCGCGCCGTCCGCCGCGGGGAGCGGGTCCGCCCCGCCTCCGCCGTCCGCCGCGGGGAGCGGGTCCGCCCCGCCTCCGCCGTCCGCCGGGCAGGACGGCGTCGTGCGGATCGGCCCGGGTCTGCTGGACGCGGGGACCGGCGCGCTGCTCTCCGTCGGCGGCCTGCCCGTGGACGCGCCGGTCGTGGACCTGTGGCGCGCCCCGACCGACAACGACGTGGCCCGGCACGGGGACTCCGTCGCCGTCCCCTGGCGGGCGGCGGGGCTGCACCGGCTCACCGAGCGCCTGCTGTCCACCGGCTGGGAGGACGGCGCGTTCGTGGTCCGGACGCGGCTGGCCCCGGCGGCGCAGGAGTTCGGCATGCGCGCCGACTACCGGTGGGCCGCCGACGGGGAGCGCCTGCTCCTGACCGTGGAGGCCGAGGCGGAGGGGGAGTGGCCCTGCCCGCTGCCGCGCTTCGGCGTGCACGTCGGCCTGCCCGCGACCCTGGGCGAGGCGGAGTGGTTCGGCCGCGGACCCGGGGAGGCCTACCGGGACGTGTCCCAGGCCGCGCGGGTCGGCCGCTTCTCCAGCACGGTCGACGGCCTCCAGACGCCCTACCTGCGGCCCCAGGAGAACGGCAACCGCACGGACGCCAGGTGGCTCGTCCTGCGGGCGGCGGACGGGACGGGCCTGCGGGTGGAGGGCGACCCGGTGTTCGACTTCACCGCGCGCCGCTGGGACACGGCGGCGCTCGACGCGGCCGACCACCCGCACGAACTGGTCCCCGGCGACCGGGTCCACCTGCACCTGGACCAGGCGCACCAGGGCGTCGGCTCGGCCTCGTGCGGCCCCGGCGTGCTTCCCGCCCACCGCCTGACGGCCGGGAGCCACCGGCTCCGGATCGCCCTGGCCCCGCTGGGCTGAGGCCCCCGGCGGCGGTCGCCGCGCGCGGCGGCGGTCCCGGGCGGCACCACCGCCGCGACCGCCGCCGGGGAGCCCCGCGTCCGGGGTCGGGAATCCGCGGAGGAGGGGTGGCCGCGGCTCCGGGGCCCTGCTGCGATGGAACCCCCACAACGAAAGGGGTTCCGCACATGGCAGAGCCGACCGGACCCGCCGCCTCCCCCGCCCGGGGAGCCCCACGCCTCGACCGCAGATCCCTACGCGCCGACCTGCGCCGTCTGGTACCCGACACCGCCGCGGCCCTCGCCGTCACCTTCGCCCTCTTCGTCCTCCTCTACTCCCGCGTCGAGGCGGGCACCTCGCAGACCCTCGTGGTCATGCCCTTCCTCGCCGACGCCGACGAGTACTGGCTGTACTGGCTGTGCCAGGCCTTCGGCTGGTCCGGGCTGCTCTGGGCCTGGATCACCGTCATGCTCGGCCTGCTCCGCTCGACCGCCCCCCTGCCCGGGGCACCGGTCTCCCACGCCCGGATCGAACGCTGGCACCGCGTCATGAGCCTGACCACCATCGGGCTCATGTTCGCGCACGCCCTCGCGTTCTTCCTCGAACTCGTCCGGGACAACGAGGACGGACTGGGCTGGGGCGGGCGCCTGTCCTCCGCGTTCGTGGACACCTTCGTGCCCGGCGGCTACTCCTCCGGAACCGGGCAGGTCGCCATCCTCATCGGCCTCATCGCCCTCTACCTGGCGATCCCGCTCGGCCTCGCCTACTACGTGCGCTCCTGGACCGGGACGCGCGTGTGGCGGGCCCTGCACCGCTTCGTCATCGTCGTCTACGCGCTCAGCGTGTGGCACACCCTGCTCTACGGAACGAACGTGTGGTTCGACGGCTGGTTCCGCACGGCGGTGTGGGCGCTCCAGCTCCCCGTGGCCCTGCTGCTGCTGGCCCGGCTCCTGGCGCCGCTGCGCGCGGACGAGCGCCTCACCCGGGACGACCTCGCGCGAGGGCGCAGGCTCGGGGGGCTCGCCCGCGCGGGTGCGCGTCTGGGCGTCGCGGCCGCCGTCGTCGTCCTGCTCGCCGTGACCGTCACCGGTCGCGACGGGGGCAGGACGCCGGGGGCCGGGAGCGGGGAGATGCTGGTGACCCAGAGCATGGTCTGGGGCGGGCTCGCCCTCCTGCTCACGGTGATCGGCGCGGTCGTCCTCGCGCTGCGCGGGCGCCCAGCGCGGGGGTGAGGCGGGCGGGCACGCGGACGGGGGAAGCGTGACGGCTCGTCCGTCCGCACGCCAGGGGGTCGGACGGGCGCGCACACGCGGGCGGGGAGGCACCCACCGGTGCCTCCCCGCCCGGGATCGCGCGGGACCCCTACCTGCCGGGCTTGTCGTCCCGGGTCAGGGCGTCCTTGGCCTTCTCGCCCGCCTGCTTGAACTTCGAGGTGTTCTTCTCGGCCTTGCCCTCGGCCTGCCACTGCTGGTTGTCCGTGGCCTCGCCGAGCTTCTCCTTGGCCTTGCCCTTCAACTCGTCGGCCTTGTTCCTGGCCTGGTCGCCCGCGGACATATGCGCCTCCCACTCGGTTCTCGCTCCTGTGGGCAGACCTGACCGCCGGGCGGGGGTGCGAACCGTGCTCACGGTAAAAAATCCGACAAAGAGGACAAGGGGGGTGTCGCCTAGGCTCCCGGGGAGATCGTGGCCACCGAGTCGAACGGGGCGTGCGTGCCCACCCGGCCGCTGATGCCCCGGCGCACCATCTCCTTGGCCACGTCGGTCGCCGGTCCCACGTCGCCGCCCTTGGCCAGCTCGGCGGTGATCGCGGCGGCGAAGGTGCAGCCCGCGCCGCTCACCCTGGCGTTCCCGATCTTGGGGGCGCTCAGGACGGTCGTCTCCTCGCCGTCGAAGTACACGTCCACCGCGTCCGGGCCCGGCAGCTCCACGCCGCCCTTGACGATGACGTGCCGCGGCCCCAGCTCGTGGATGCGGTGGGCGGCCTCGACCAGGTCGTCCACCGTCTCCAGCGCCTCCATCCCCGCGAGGGTGCGCGCCTCGAAGAGGTTGGGCGTGATGACGGTGGCCAGCGGCAGGATCTGCGCGGTGAGCGCCTTGTCGGTGTCCAGGGCCGCGCCCGGCTCCTGGCCCTTGCAGATCAGCACGGGGTCCAGGACCACGTGCCGCCACGGCTGGCGCCGGAGCCCCTCGGCGACCACGTCGATGGTGTCCGGGGTGCCCAGCATCCCGATCTTGACCACGTCCAGGTCGTGGCAGGAGGTGGCCGCCTCGATCTGGTCGGCGATCACCTCGGGGGCCACGGGGACGAAGCGGTGGCCCCAGCCGTTCTCCGGGTCGAAGGACACGATGCAGGTGATCGTCCCCATGCCGTAGACGCCCAGCTCCTGGAAGGCCTTGAGGTCGGCCTGGATACCGGCGCCGCCGGTGGCCTCCGACCCTGCGATCACGTACGCGCGGTTGGTCATCGGGGAACCCCCTCGTCTCGGTGTGCTGTTGCGGAGTCCGCGGCCCCCACCTGCCCGCGAACCCCCGAACAATTGCACCACAGCGGACAGGCCGGACGTTCCCCCAGGTCGCGGCGCTCCGTCCACGACGCCCCGCCCGCGGACCGCGGCCGGGGGAGCGGGCGCGCCGAAGGGCGGCGGGGCCGCTCGCCGCCGCGCCCGGCCGGATCCGCCCCGGGGCCTGGACGGCAGAAAAATATTACCGTATTATTTTTCCATGGCACGAACAGCGGACCACGAGGAGCGCAGGCGGCAGGTCGCCCGCGCGCTCCTGAGCACGGTGGGGGAGCGGGGACTGGCGCGGACCACCCTCGCCGACGTCGCCGACCGGGCGGGCGTCTCGGTCGGCCTGGTGCAGCGCTACTTCCGCACCAAGTCGCAACTGCTGCGCTTCGGCGTGGAGTACCTCTACGGGCAGGGCGCCGACCGGCTGACGGCGGTGCACACCGACGGTCCGCCGATCGCCTCGGCCCGCGACTGGATCTCCCGCGCGGCGCGGACCCTGCTGCCGCTCGACGACGAACGCCGCGCCGAACTGACCGTGTGGCTGGAGTTCCTGCCGACCACGATGACCGACCCGGAGATGTCGCGGCTGCACAAGGACACCACCGCCGACCTGGTGGGCGTGTTCACGCAGGCGATGGACGAGGCGGTGCGCCGGGGCGAGCTCCGGCCCGGCACGGACACGGCGGCCGAGGCCGCCGGGCTCGTCGCCCTCGTGGACGGCCTGACCGTGCACCACCTCGTCACCGGCGGCGACGCCTTCTCCGAGAGCGCGGTCCGCGCCGCGCTCGCCGCCCACCTGGACCGGCTCTTCCCCGCCCCCGAGAGCCCGTGAAGCCGTGAACCCGTACGAACCGGAGCCCGAGGGGGCCGGTATGACCAGCACGACACCGCAGAGCACGGCTCCGGCCCGCCCGGCCGCCCGGCTGCCCCTGCTCGACGTCCTGCGCGGCGTCGCCATCATGGGCACCCTGGGCACCAACGTGTGGCTGTTCGCCGCACCGGGCGCCGAGGCGGGCATCATCTTCGTCCCGGACGCGATCGGCCCGATGGCGGCCTTCCGCGAGGACCCGTCGGCGGCGACCCTGGCGCAGGGCCTGTTCGCCTTCGCCGCCAACGGCAAGTTCCTGGCCCTGCTCACCCTGCTCTTCGGCGTGGGCCTGGCCATCCAGTTCCGCTCCGCGGCCAGACGCGGCGGGCGCTGGCCCGGCCCCTACAAGTGGCGCGCACTGTTCCTGTTCGCCGAGGGGCTCGTGCACTTCACGCTGGTCTTCGCCGCGGACGTGCTCATGGGCTACGCGGCGGCCTCGATCGTGGTGGCCTGGCTGCTCACCCGGTCGGAACGGGCGCAGAACGCCGTGATGTGGACGTGCGCCGCCCTCCATCTGGCCTTCGTCGGCCTGGTCACGGCCGCGCTCCTGTCCGAACCGGACCCGCAGGGCGCCGAGGTCCCGCCCGAGGCCGTGGAGCTGTACGCCGAGGGCGGTTACCTGGAGCAGGTCGCCTTCCGGCTCGACAACGCGCTGCTGTTCCGGGCCGAACCGGTCATCACCTTCGCCCTGATGGTGTTCATGTTCCTGCTGGGGGTGCGGCTCTTCCGCGCCGGGGCCTTCGGCGGCGACGACACCGGCCGCCGGATCCGGGGCCGTCTGCTCGCCTGGGGCCTGGGGATCGGGCTGCCGGTCAACCTGGCCACGTCCCTGGCCGGACCCGACCTGTTCATGCTGGACCGCTACGCCGCCGCGCCCGTCGTGGCGCTCGGCCTGGTCGGCGCGGTCGGCTGGGTCGTGGACCGGGCGAACCCCGCCGGACGGGGGATCACCGCCGTGTCCTCCCTGGGGCGGATGGCGATGAGCGGCTACGTCGCGCAGAACGTCGTCTGCGTGCTGGTCTGCTACGGCTTCGGCCTGGGGCTGGCCGCCCGCCTGGCCGACACCGGCCCGTGGTGGGTGATGGGCCTGTGGGCGTCGGTGTGCGCCCTGCTCATGACCGTGTCGACGCTCTGGCTGCGCCGCTTCCGGGCGGGGCCGCTGGAGGCGTTGCAGAAGGCGGTGCTGGCGCGGGTGCCCGAACGCCGCTGAGCGCCCCGCGACACGGGGCCCCGCCGAGGGCCCCGCACGCCGTGTCCGCCGCGGGCGGACGGCCCGGTGCCGGAAGCGCCGGGCGGCGTGCGGGGCCGACCCGGTCAGATCTGGTAGACGGGTGCCTGGGGAGTGTTCCACCGCGTGGGGGTGTCCTTGGACCCGAAGAAGTCGCCGCCCTTGCGCAGGGTGTCGTCGGTGCCCCAGGCCTCGTCGCGGCCGACCTTGCGCAGGTGCGGGATGTGCTTGCGGCAGTGGATGTAGGCCTCCTCCACGTGCACCACCGTCCACAGCACCGCCTTCTGCCCCGGGACCTCGGGCTCGGGCAGACCGCGGACGTGGCGCCGCAGCTCCACGTCCTCCAGCAGGGACGCCCGGCCGTTGACGTGCAGTCCGATGCGGTCGTGGCTGAAGTCCAGGAACATCAGGCCCACGTGCGGGTTCTCCAGGATGTTGCCCGCGCTGGCGAAGACGCCGTTGCCCCGGAACTCGGGGTAGGTCAGGGTGTGCTCGTCGATCACGTGGACGAAGCCGGGCGGTCCCGCGCGGAAGCTGGAGTCGCACTCGCCGCGCCGGTCGGAGGTGGCGATGAACATCATCTCCTGCCGGGCGACGAACTCGCGCATGAGCGGGTTCAGGTGGTCGAGCATCTGGTCTCGGTAGAAGCGTTCGGCGCGTTCGCTCGTGCCGTTCAGCGCCTGGACGCGGTGCTCACCCTCGCTGCCGGGAACGTGCCGTGGGGAGGTCTCGCGCATCACTGCCTCTCGATGGGGCTGGTGGGGCTGGTGTGAATAGTCAGGGACGCAGGGGCCGCTGCTGTCGGGGAGGAAGGGGTGTCGGGAAGAAGGGGAGTGCGGACGCGTCGCCCGGTGCGCCGGGGCGTCACCCGGTGCCTTCGGGTTCCGGCCACCGCGCCGCGGCGCGGGTCAGCGTGTCGGGGCGTCGGCCCGCAGGTGGGGGGACGACGCCTCGGCGGAGGGGTCGGACCGGGGTGACGCGGGCGGCGCCGGGCGCTCCCCGGGCGGGGAGGCGGCGGTCCTGCCGTGCCCGGCCGTCCCGGACCCGCCGTTCCCGGCCGTCCGGGACCCACCCGACCCGCCCTCGGCCTCGCGCGCCCCCGCGAGCATGTTGGCGGTGATCCACTCGTAGACCACGATCCAGGCCGAGCTCATGGAGGAGGACCAGGTGGGCGAGACCTCGCTGACCGCGCGCACCAGGGCGCGGCCCACGAAGGGGTAGTGCTCGGGCTTGATGTCCATGTCCCGCTTGTGCTGGGCGCCCAGCTGCCTCAGGTACCCGGCGACCTCCTCGGGCTCGTCGAGGTAGCGGACGACCTCCAGCAGGGCGAAGGCCATGCGCTCCTTCTGCGTCTGCATGTTCGCGGGGAACATGTCGCGGACGGCGGGCGCCATCTCGAACAGGTTCTGGTAGAAGCGGTCGGCCAGACGGGTGGAGCCGGGCGGTAACGCGGAGCACGACTGCCGTACCGCCTCGATGACGGCGGGGGCGGGGAGCGGTACCTCTTCGATGGAGCGGGGAGACAAGGAAGCCTCCAATCGGGTCGCGGAAAGGGCTGTGCCACGGAGACGCACGTACCACCGTGGTGACGGAGCGTAGTCAGGCCGGGGGTGCGGACACGCGTTCCCCGCCGGTTCGCCGACCGGGGGACGCGTGCGGGCTCGGTGCGCGCGGAACCGGACGGCCGGACGCGCGCGGGAGGGCCTCAGCTCACCGCTGGCCCGGCGGAGTCCCGGGGGAACGGGTGGGCCGACCCGGCGGCCGGTCCCGCCCTTCGGGTCCTCCCAGCCTCCGGCGCTCCTGACGGGGCCGTGTGCGCGGGCTGGGACGAAGGGAACGGGCGTAGCGCTCCTTCGGCAGTGGCGGGGGTGTCGGGAACCCTCATCGCTGCCTCGTCTTCTTCCGGATTCAGTACTCATCCGAGGTTCGGATGGCACCAAATGCCACGTGAGGGGTGAGCGATGACCGTTTCAACGTTCGCTACCCCCTTTACTGTGTCTGTTGTGGCAATGTAACAGAAATGTCGACGTTTGAGGATATTACCCTCTGGTAGCGCATGAGGCCACAGTGCTACCTCAGTTCTCTGGGATAACTTTCGTCCTTCGTGTGACAGACGGCCTCCGTGTACCGTCCGGAGGCGGCGCGTCAACCGATCGGTTGACCCCGCGATCCACCGATCCCGTGGCCGTGCGGGCGATCCGCGGCGCACCCGCCGCGGGCGATGCTCGGGACATGCCGATCATCGACGTCAGGAACCTGCACAAGCGCTACGGGGAGAAGGTCGTCGTCGACGACGTGTCCTTCTCCGTCGAGGAGGGCGAGATCTTCGGGATCCTCGGCTCCAACGGGGCCGGGAAGACCACCACCGTCGAGTGCGTCGCGGGGATGCGCCCCACCGACGCGGGGACGATCACCGTGCTCGGCCGGGACCCGGGGCGGGAGCGGGACGCGATCCGCCAGCGCCTCGGTATCCAGCTCCAGGAGGCGCGGCTGCCCGACCGGCTGAGGGTCGGGGAGGCCCTCGACCTCTACGCCTCCTTCTACCGCTCCCCGGCCGACACCGGTGAGCTCATGGAGCGGCTGGGCATCGCCGACAAGCGCGACACCCAGTACCGCAGGCTGTCCGGGGGACAGAAGCAGAGGGTGTCCATCGCCCTGGCCCTCGTGGGCCGACCCGCGGTGACCATCCTCGACGAGCTGACCACGGGACTGGACCCCCAGGCGCGCAGGGACACCTGGGACCTCATCGAGGACGTGCGCGACTCCGGGGTCACGGTCGTGCTCGTCACCCACTTCATGGACGAGGCCGAGCGGCTCTGCGACCGGCTCGCGCTGATCGACTCGGGCCGCGTCGCCGCCCTGGACACCCCGGACGGGCTCGTCACGCGGGCCAGCCCGGAGCAGCAGGTGACCTTCCGGGCGCCCCCCGAGTTCGACGAGCAGCTGCTCACCGCGCGGCCCGAGGTGGTCTCCGCGCACCGCAGGGGACGCCAGGTCCGGGTGGCGGGGCGGGGCAACCTGCTCCACGCCGTGACCTCCGTCCTGGCCCGCGAGCACGTCGTCGCCGAGGACCTGCGCGTGGAGCGCTCCAGCCTGGACGACGCGTTCGTCGCCCTGACCGGAAGAGCCCTCGAATCATGAGCACCGACAGCACGAGGAGAGCCCCCGTGTCCACTCTGCTGCGCGTCACCGTGACCGAGGCCCGGCTGCTGACGCGCGAGCCCGTGGCGATCAGCGTCGGCATCCTGCTGCCCACCGCGCTCCTGCTCGGGCTCGGCGCCCTGCCGACGCTGCGGGAGCCCTCCCCGGAGTTCGGCGGCCTGCGCTTCGTCGACACCTGGGCTCCCATGGCCCTGATCCTCGGCATGGGGATCCTGTGCGTCCAGCACCTGCCGACCACCCTGGCCGCCTACCGGGAGCGGGGCGTCCTGCGCCGGATGTCGACCACGCCGATGCACCCCGGGATGCTCCTGACCGCGCAGATCATCGTGGTCTTCGCCGCGGCGGCCGTCTCCGCAGCGCTCCTGCTGCTGTCCTCCTGGCTGGTCCTGGACGTCGAACCGCCGAGCCGGCCGCTGCTGTTCACCGCCGTGTTCACCGTCGGGACCGCCTCGCTCATCGCGCTGGGTGTCCTCATCGCCGCCGTGGCGCCCAGCGCGGGCGCGGCCAACGGCCTGTCGATGACGCTGTACATGCTCCTGCTGCTCCTGGGCGGCGTCTTCCTGCCGCAGAACGTCCTCCCCGACCTCCTGGCGCGGATGGGGGAGTTCACGCCCCCCGGCGCCCAGCTCCTGCTGGAGAGCTGGTCGGGCGGCGCCGGGGACGCGGGGCTGCCGCAACTCGTCCGACTGGCGATAATGGCGGGGATCGCCGTGGCGGCCGCAGTGCTGGCGGCCCGACTGTTCCGATGGGAGTGAGCGGCGGATGAGCCGACGGAGCACCGGGGCGGACGCCGTGCGGGACTGGGACCGGTGGTGGGGCGGGTTCCTCGCCGCCGCTCCCTGGGTCCTGCTGCTGCCCTCGGCGGCGCTGGTCCTGTCCCGGCCCGTGCCGGACTGGACCGGGCACGCGGTCACCGTCGGCCTGACCGCGCTCACCGCCGCCTGGGTGCTCCTCGGGTACGCGCCGCCGTGGCGGGACGGCCGCCCGCTGTTCGCCGGGATCCACTTCGCGGGGCTCCTCGCGCTGTCCTCGGCGCTGATGGCGCACGCCACCCTGTTCATGATGTTCACGGTCTCGCTGTTCTTCCGCGCGATGGCGCTGCCCCGGCGGCTGACCCTCGTCGGGATCGCGGCCACCGCGGTCGCGCTGTACACGAACACGATGGGGTTCCCCGGAACGGGCACGGAGCGGCCCTTCCTGGAGCACCTGTTCGTCTACGTCGGCGTGATCACCATCCAGACCGTGGCCGTCGGCGGAGGGCTCGTGATCGCGTCCAAGGCGGCCGAGCAGCACCGGGAGCGCCGGGTGACGGTGGCCAGGCTGGAGGCGGCCCTGGAGGAGAACGCCGGGCTGCACGCGCAGCTGCTCACCCAGGCCCGGGAGGCCGGGGTGCTGGACGAGCGCCAGCGGATGGCGCGGGAGATCCACGACACCCTGGCCCAGGGGCTCGCCGGGATCGTGACGCAGATCCAGGCGGCGCAGCGGGTCTGGGAGGACCCCGGGGCGGCGCGTCCGCACGCGGACCGCGCGCTCGGCCTGGCACGGGAGAGCCTGACCGAGGCGCGGCGCTCCGTGCAGGCCCTGCGGCCCGGGCAGCTGGTGGAGAGCCAGCTGCCCGAGGCCCTGGGCGAACTCACCCGCCGCTGGGCGGAGGAGCACGGCATCCGCCCCGACCTCGACGTCACCGGCGAACGGGTCGCCCTGAGCCCGGCGATCGAGGTGGTCCTCTTCCGGGTGGCCCAGGAGGCGCTCACCAACGTCGCCAGGCACGCCGACGCCTCGCGCGTGGGCGTGACCCTGTCCTACTCCGACGACGTCGTCCTGCTCGACGTGCGCGACGACGGCAGGGGCATCACGGGACACAGCCAGCACGGGTTCGGGCTCAGGAGCATGCGCCAGCGCGTCCGCGGGATCGGGGGAGCGGTGGAGATCGAGAGCGGCGAGGGGGAGGGCACCGCCGTCAGCGCCACGGTGCCCGCGATTCCGGTGGGGGCGGCGTGATCCGGGTCCTGATCGCCGACGACCACCCGGTCGTGCGCGACGGCCTGCGCGGGGCCTTCACCGCGCAGGACGACATCGAGGTGGTCGGTGAGGCCGCCAACGGCCGCGAGGCGGTCGAACTGGTCGGACGGCTGGCCGTGGACGTGGTGCTGATGGACCTGGGCATGCCGGTCCTGTCCGGTGTCGGTGCGATCGCCGTCCTGTCCCGGGAGCGGCCGGACGTGCGCGTCCTCGTCCTCACGACCTTCGACAGCGAGAGCGACGTGCTCCCGGCGATCGAGGCCGGGGCCACCGGCTACCTGCTCAAGGACGCCTCCCCCGACGAACTCCTGCGCGGGGTGCGCGCGGTGCACCGGGGGGAGTCGGTCCTGGCGCCGACCGCGGTCCGGCACCTCATGGGGCAGGTCCGCAGACCCGCCGGTCAGAGTCTGAGCGACCGTGAGCTGCAGGTGCTGGGGCTCGTCGCGGACGGCGCGTCCAACCGGGCCGCGGCGGCGCGGCTGTTCATCAGCGAGGCGAGCATCAAGACCCACCTCCAGCACGTGTACAACAAGCTCGGCGTGCGGGACCGGGCCGCGGCGGTCGCCGAGGCCTACCGGCGGGGCCTCCTCGGGTAGCCCCGCTCCCCGGACCGCCCCCGCCTCCGGTTACCCCGTTGGGTGATTAGTCAGATACTCTCCGTTCGCGCCCGGGGCGGTGGCCCCGGGCCGTACGAGCGGGAAGTGGGCGCGATGGACGCGTGGGGACATGGCGGGGACCCGGGGACACGGGACGGTTCCGAGGGGCGGCGGGGAGGGGGAACGGCGCCACCCGGTGCCGAGCCGGACGCGCCTGACCCGCGGGGCGGGCCCGAACGGCTGTGGTTCGCGTTCCGCCTGGTCGACGGCGCGGACGAGTACGGCCTGGTGTTCTCCTTCGCCCGCCTCGGCGGGGCGGCGGCCGGGGTTCCGGAAGCCCACCAGGCGGTCTGGTACGTGGCCGACCGGCGCGCACGCGCGCACGGCGGCGAGTCGTGGATGGACCAGGGGTGCGTCGACGCGGTCCGCGCCCTCGTCGGCGCCGACCGGGTCACCGACCCGCGGATGCGCCGGGCGCTCCTCGACGCCCTCTCCCAGGGGCGCCTGCCGGAACCCGACCGCCTGCTCCCGCGCGCGGCGCTGTGGCGGGAGGAGTCCCTGGACCTGGACGCCGGGGGCGTGGCGTATGTGCGCGGGGACGGGCGCGGCGGTTTCCTCGTCGAGGCGCGGGGGGAGGAGTCCGGTTTCCGGCTGCGGCTGTCCCCGGCCGGGGACAGCGCGTCCGGGGACGGCGGCCGCCCGAGCGGGCACGCCGACACGTCCCTCGCCCGCACCGCCCACGGCTCCACGGCCCCCGATCGGGAGTCCCGGGACCCGGGGGTCGCGGAGCCGGAGGCCACGCACCCGGACGCCCCTGGCCTGGAATCCGCGATCCCGGAAGCCTTCGGCCCGGAGGCCGTGAGCCTGGAGGCCGCCGGCGTCCTCCGCCTGCGGGACCGCTCCGTGCGGGTCGCGGGCCGGGGCTGGCACGAGCGCGCGTCCGGCGGGGACCTCCTCCCGGCGCGGGACGGCCGCGACGCCCCCTGGTCCCGTGCCCGCGTCCGCCTGGACAACGGGTGGGAGCTGACCGTCCACCGCACCGGCGGGGCCGACACCCCAGACGAAACCCCGACCGCGTGTGAGGCGACGGCCGTGCTGTCCTCCCCGGTCGGGGAGCGCGTCGAGGCGCCCGCGACCCTGCGCGGCCTGAGCCCTTGGACCTCCCTGGCCACCCTCAACACCTATCCCACGGCCTGCGACGTGGAGATCCCGCTCCTGGACCTGCGGCTCCGGGCCACGGCGTGGTTCCCGCGCCAGGAGGCGGCCTCGGTCACCGCCCCCTCCGGGAGGCTGGAGGCCCACGCCGACGCCGAGGGCACGATGGGGGGCCGCCCGGTCCGCGGCCACGGACTGTGGGAGGTCTTCCCCGACACCCGGATCGAGGACTTCGAGCGCCACGTCACCCGCGTCCGCGCGATCACCCGCCAGGAGATCGACAGCCTCTACCCGGCGGAGCCGGACGCGCGCTCCCTGGCGGAGCTGGCCGGGACCGAGCACCGTCCCGAACGGCTCGACGGCGCGGTGCTGGAGGACCTGCACGCGTCGCTCGTGGGCCCGGTCCGGCACGCCACCGCGGGCCTGGGCAGGAGCTGGCGCTCCTACGTCTCGATGGCGGCCATCGAGCTGTTCGGCGTCGACAGCGAGCCCTACCGGCCCCTGGTGGCCGCCGCCGAACTGCTGCACACCGGCTGCCTCATGATCGACGACGTCGAGGACCGATCACCGCTGCGGCGGGGCCGACCGGCCGCCCACGTCGTCTTCGGCGACGCGGTCGTCGTCAACGCCGGGACGGCGGCCTACTTCGCGCTGGACCGCGTCCTGAACCGGGTCCTGCCCGACGACGACGCCCTGAGGCTGCGCGTCTACCAGATCTACCTCCGTGCGCTGCGGGCCGGACACGGCGGCCAGGCGATCGACATCGCGGGCCACCGGGCCGCGATGGACGAGGCCGTGGAGACCGGCGACGCCGAGGCGCTCCTGCGGCGCGTGCGCTCGGGCCACTGGCTCAAGACCGCGGCACCCGTGCGGGGGCTGGCCGAGATCGGCGCGCTCGTCGCCGGTGCCCGTGAGGAGCAGTTCCGGGCGCTGGGCGAGTACTTCGACGCCGTGGGACTGGCCTACCAGATCTCCGACGACGTCATGGACCTGCGCGGCCTCACCGCGCCCGCCGAGGGCGGCGGGCGCTCGGCGACCAAGCACACCGCCGAGGACCTGCGCGCGGGCAAGGTCACGATGCCGCTGGCCCACGCGGTGGCCCTGCTGCCGCCCCGCCGGACGCGCGAGCTCTGGTACTCGGTGCGCGACGGAGACGCCGACGAGGCGACCGTGGCCGCCGCCGCGGCGTCCCTGGAGGAGTGCGGCGCGGTCGCCGCCTGCACCGGGGAGGCCCAGGACCTGGTCGAGCGGACGTGGAAGCCCCTGCGGGACCTGGTGCCCTGCACGTGGACCTCCGTCATGATGGGCGCCCTCGGCGCCTACGCCGCCCGCCGGGAACGCGAGTAGCGGCCCCCCCCGACCCCCTCCTCACGAGTGAGCAGACCGATGACACACGCACCCACCCCCACGCCCGCGCTGCGGGTCCGCGGCGTCCACAAGTCCTACGGCCGCCACCACGTGCTGCGCGGCGCCGAACTCGAACTCCCCGGGGCCTGCCTGGCCGGACTGGTCGGGGAGAACGGCTCCGGCAAGTCCACCCTGCTGCGCATCCTCTCGGGCGTCCTCGCCCCCGACCGCGGCACCGTGGACCACCCCGGCAGCCTGGGCTACTGCCCCCAGCACACGGTGCTCAACCCGGCCTTCACCGTCGCCCAGCACCTGCGCCTCTTCCAGGTCGCGCACGACCTGCCCGACCTGTCCCGCGCCCGCGAACTCCTCGACGTCCTCGGGTTCGCCGAGTACCTCGGCCACCGGGTCTCCACGCTCAGCGGCGGCACCCTGCAGAAGCTCAACCTCACCCTCGCGCTGATGCACGACCCGCACCTGCTGCTCCTGGACGAGCCCTACCAGGGGTTCGACTGGGACACCTACGAGCGGTTCTGGCGGCTGGCGGCCGACCTGCGCGACCGGGGGCGCTCCGTGCTCGTGGTCTCCCACATCGCCTTCGACACGGTGCGCTTCGACCGCCTGTGGCGGCTGGAGGGCGGACGCCTGGTGGAGGGGGCGGCCCCGCCGGTCCCCCAGGCCCCCGCGGCGGCGGGGGGCCGGTGATGCGCCGCGCCCGGACCCGTTACGCCACCGCCACCCGCATGGCCCTGCTGGAGCACCTGCGCAACCGGCTGGCGCTGGTCCTGGTGGTGCTCTTCATCCCCACCTGGATCACCCTGGTCTCCCTGGTGATCGCCGAGGCCGACGTGCGGTTCCTCCTGCGCGCCACCGGCGAGACCGTCACCGTGCACGGCAACCACGTCAGCAAGATCTCCGGCGCCGTCAACGCCGTCACGCTGATCGTCGGGTTCATGATGTTCATCGTCACCTACCGCTCCTTCGGGTTCGACCAGCGGCTGGCGATGGCCGGGTACCCGCGCCTGCACCTGCTCGCGGCCAAGCTCACGGCGCTGGTCACGGCATCGGCGCTGGTCTGCGCCTACGCGGTGGCGGTGATCTGCTGGTACTGGGTTCCCGAGCAGCCGTTCATGCTGTGGCTCTCCCTGATGGGGGCCGCGCTGGCCTTCGGCGGGATCGGGGTGATGCTGGCGGCCCTGCTCCGGGGGGAACTGGAGGGCATGTTCTGCATCGTCATGCTGTCCATCATCGACATGGGGTTGCAGAACCCGGTGTCCAACCCGTCCTCGGACAGCGACGTCGTGCGCTACCTGCCCGGCTACGGCCCCATGCAGACCGGGGTCGCGGCGGGCTTCCAGGACACGGTGCCGCTCCCGTACCTGCTGCTGGGGCCCGCGTGGTTCCTGGCCGCGGTGGCGGTGTCGGGGGTGGCCTTCCGCCTGCGCACCCGGGACCGCCGCCGGGCCTTCGTCCGCCCGCGCGCCCTCCGGTCGCGCCCGGTCCGCGCGGGCTGAGCGACGGCGCCGCGCCCGCCGGACCCCGGACGGCGGCGCGGCGCGGAGACGGCCCCCGGTGCGCCGCGCCGTGGGCCCGCCCCGGGCCGGTGAGTCCACGCGCTCCGGAAAAGGTGGGAAACCTTTTTCGGCGCCACCTGGAAAACTTCGGAAGAAGGTTTTCTCGGCGGTGCGGATTCCGTCCCCGGGGCGGTCGGAAACGTTTTCCCGGACCGCACTTCGAGAACGCGCCAAGCCCGTGTGGTCAGGCGGTCCGGCCTGCTCCGCGGCCTGCTCCGACCCTCTTCCCGTCAGGTCCGCCGGAGCGTTTTCCGGGAATACCACGCGGCGCGTCCGCGTTGGAATACACAACAGGAGTGCGGGCAGGTGGTGAGGGCCCGCCGCAACGCCGCTCCGGTGCCCGGGACAGCGGGGCGGGAGCGGAGGCCGTGGGGAGGAGCGGTGCAGCACATCGAACACATGCCGTACGACGAGGTCCTGGCCGACGCCGACCTCGGCGCGATGACCCCGGAGGCGCTCGCCTCCCTCGACCGCTTCGGCCGGGAGGTCTCCGCCGCCGCGCGCCGGGCCCTGCGGGCGCACGCCGAGGCTGGGGAGACCGCGTCCGCCGCCCGCGCCTGGAACGTCCTGGTCTCGGCCGACGGGGACTACTCCGTACGCGAGGCGGCGCACGTCCTCAACCGGGACCCCGCCATCTCCACCGGACAGCGCCGCCTGTTCTCCTTCATCCGCGACAGCGGGATGGTCTCCCCGGACGACGACGTGCCCAAGGCCCGGCACGAACGCCATCTGCGCCTGCGGCCCACGTCCTACGACCACCCGCGCACGGGCAGGCGCACGCCGGGGCGGCCGCAGCTTCGGGTCACCGCCGAGGGGCTGCGGTACCTGCACCGGAGGCTGGCCGGACACACCGCCCCGGCTCTGGACGAGGCGGCGTAGGGCCCCCGGGGCACACGCCGCGTCCACCGGCGACGGCACGCGCTGCCGCCCGCCCGCGGGCGCCGTTCCCGTCGCCGCCGCGCTGGATGACGGCGGTGAGGAAGGGGCGGCCGGGACCGTCGGCGGGAACGCCGAGCCGGAGGGCCCGCGTTCCCCGCCGCGAAGGGGCGCCGGTCAGGGTCGGCCCGCGCCCCCTCGTCATCCCGTGCGCTCCCGGCCCCGGACCGGACGCGGTCCGGGACCGGGCCCGTCTCAGGACAGGCGCAGACCCACGCGGGCGGTACCCGCCGGGACCGTCACCAGAGCGCCCTCGCCGGTCACGGTGACCTCCGCGCCGGGAACGTCGGGCTCGGCCCCGCCCGCGCCGACCAGCAGCACCCGCCACCCGTGGGCCGGAGCGGCCTCGGCCTCCACGGTGACCCCGGCCTCCGAACGCCCGGTCCGGAAGACCGCGGCGGCGGTGCCGTCCGCGGACGGCACGGCCGTGGTGGACGCCGGGGCCGCCTCCCCGGCGCCGTACACGCGCAGGGTCAGCCCGTCCGTGTAGTCGTAGTCGGGCCGGTCGTCCACCGCCCCGACCGGCAGGACCGCGTTCGGCCGCACCAGCAGGGGCAGGGAGTCGAACCCGTGGGTCTCGCGGCGCCAGGCCGGGCCCCGCACCGTCTCGCCCGTGAGCAGGTGGGTCCACACGCCCTCGGGGACGTAGTACTCCACGGAGCCGTCCGCGCTCAGCACGGGGGCGACCAGCAGGTCCTCGCCCAGCATGTACTGGGTGTCCAGGTGGTGGCAGGTCGGGTCGTCGGGGAACTCCAGCAGCATCGCGCGCATCACGGGCGTCCCCTCCCGGTGGGCCTGCACGGCCGCGCCGAACAGGTAGGGCATGAGCGCGCACTTGAGCCGGGTGAACACGCGGGCCACCTCGGTGGACTCCTCGTCGAAGTCCCACGGCACCCGGTAGGAGCGGCTGCCGTGCAGCCTGCTGTGCGAGGAGAGCAGGCCGAACGCGAGCCAGCGCTTGAACACCGCGGCGTCGGGTGTGCCCTCGAAGCCGCCGATGTCGTGGCTCCAGAAGCCGAACCCCGACAGCCCCAGGGACAGGCCGCCGCGCAGGCTCTCCGCCATCGCCTCGAACGTCGAGGCGCAGTCGCCGCCCCAGTGCACCGGGAAGCTCTGCCCGCCCGCCGTGGCCGAGCGCGCGAACAGGACGGCCTCGCCCTCACCGCGCTCGCGCGTCAGCAGGTCGAACACCGTCTCGTTGTACAGGTGCGTGTAGTAGTTGTGCATCGCCTGCGGGTCGGAGCCGTCCGACCACACCACGTCGGTCGGCACCCGCTCGCCGAAGTCGGTCTTGAAGCAGTCCACACCCATGTCGAGCAGGGCCTTGAGCTTCCCGGCGTACCACGCGCGGGCGTCGGCGGACGTGAAGTCCACCAGCGCCATCCCCGCCTGCCACATGTCCCACTGCCACACGGTCCCGTCCGGCCGCCGGACCAGGTGCCCCAGCCGGGAGCCCTCCTCGAACAGCGCCGACCGCTGGGCGATGTAGGGGTTGATCCACACGCAGGTCCGCAGCCCGCGCCCCTTGAGCCGGGAGAGCATGCCCACGGGATCGGGGAACAGCTCCGGGTCCCACTCGAAGTCGCACCAGTGGAACTCGCGCATCCAGAAGCAGTCGAAGTGGAACACGCTGAGCGGCACGCCCCGCTCCGCCATGCCGTCGATGAAGCGGTTGACCGTGCCCTCGTCGTAGGAGGTGGTGAACGACGTGGACAGCCACAGTCCGAACGACCACTCCGGCGGCAGCGCGGGGCGACCGGTGAGCGCGGTGTAGCGCGCCAGGATCTCCTTGGGGCTCTCCCCGTGGATCACGTAGTAGGTCAGGGCGTGGTCCTCCACGCTGAACTGCACGCGGCCCACCGACTCCGAGCCGACCTCGAACGACACCGGTCCCGAGTGCGCCACGAACACCCCGTAGCCCCGGTTGGTCAGGTAGAACGGCACGTTCTTGTAGGCCTGCTCGCTGCTCGTGCCGCCGTCGGCCTGCCAGATGTCCACGGTCTGGCCGTTGCGCGTGAACGGCGTGAACCGCTCGCCCATGCCGTACACCAGCTCGCGTATCCCCAGCGACAGCTGACCGAGCATGTGGTGGGAGCCGTCCGCGTCCTCCATGAAGGCGGTGCCCTTGGCGTCGGAGCCGGTCAGCACCGCGCCGCCCGCGCGGAACTCCATCCGCCAGGGGCCCTCGGTGGCCACCCGCAGCGACAGGTCCCCGCTGGTCAGCTCCACCGAGGAACCGTCCCGCTTCACGGAGGGCGCGGCGCCGGGGGCGCTGCGCACGTCGAACTCCGGCGCGCGCCGGACCGAGCCCGCCAGGTGCGTGCTCCGCACACCGATCACACCGGGCGCGGGCGACCAGCAGTCCACCGTGATCAGCGGTGTGTTGAGGGTGTCCCCCCGGTGCCCGATCGGGCGCACCGGGGCGTAGAGGGTGAAACGGTCGTCGCGCACCCGCACGTCGCGGGCCTCGCGCGCGCGGTTGGCGCGCACGCCCTCCCTCATCTGCCAGAAGCCGTCGGTGAACTTCATGGGCGTCCCTTCCCTGTCGTCGTGGTCTCGGTTCGCCGGTGGCGCGGGCGGCGGGTCACTTGATCGACCCCCCGGAGATCCCGGCCGCCACGTATTTCTGCGCGACGACGAGGAGCACCGCCGCGGGGATCGAGGAGAGGACGGCCACGGCCATGACGGCGCCCCAGTCGCCGACGTGCGCGCCGATGTACTCGTAGATGCCGAGCGTCACGGGCTTGACCGCGTCGGTCGTGTTCAGCGTCAGCGCGAACAGGAAGTCCGACCACGCGAACAGGAAGGTGAACAGGCTGCCCGTGATCAGCGCGTTGCGGCTCATCGGCAGCACGATCGAGACCAGCACGCGCAGGCGTCCGCCGCCGTCGAGCATCCCGGCCTCCAGCACCTCCTCGGGGATGGACACCATGAACGCGCGCAGCAGGACGATCGTGAAGGGGATGCCCAGGGACGCGTCGGCCAGGATCAGCCCCAGGTAGGAGTTGACCAGGTCCAGTTCGACGTAGGCGTTGTACAGCGCGTTGGCCACGACGATGCCCGGGACCATCTGGGTGATCAGGGTGGCGAACACGACCGTCTCCGCGCCGCGCAGCCGGAACCGGGCCAGGGCGTAGGCCGCCGGGGTGGCCACCACCAGGCAGACCGCGACCGCGCCGAGCGCCACCAGGATCGAGGTGAGCAGGTTGCCCGCCTGCGACTCCCAGGCCCGCTGGAAGTTGCCGAGGTCGAGCGTGCGCGGGAACCACCGCAGCTCCACCATCGCGGCGCCCGGTTGCAGCGCCGTGTTGACCATCCAGTACAGCGGGAACAGCAGCACGGCCAGGACCAGGACGCCGAACACCACGCTCACGGCGTCGCCCCGCGCCCCGCGCGTCATGCGCGGGCGCCGGGGCCGAGCGGCGGCGGGCGCCCCGCCGCCGCGGGTCGGGCCCGCCGCTGCGGGGGCGGCGGTGCTCTCGGATGCGGCGCTCATCTGGTGACACCTCCACGGTTGGCGCGCAGGTAGATGACCGCGAACACCATGCTGACGAGGATCAGGACGTTGCCGACCACGGCCCCCTGGCCGAAGTCGAGCTGGAGGAAGGACAGCTGGTAGGTGAGGGTGCCCAGGGTCTCCGTGGAGTGCGCCGGACCGCCGTTGGTCAGCGCCAGGATCAGGTCCAGGATCTTCACGGTCGACATGAAGCCCAGCACCAGCACCACGGTCACCACGGGACGCAGCAGGGGCAGGGTCACCCCGAAGAAGGTGCGCAGCGGTCCCGCGCCGTCGAGCACAGCCGCCTCGCGCAGCTCCGCGGGGATCTCCTGGAGCCCGCCGTAGAGGATCACCATGTTGAAGGGGATGCCGATCCAGATGTTGACCAGCACCACCGACAGCAGCGCGAAGTCGGGGCTGCTCAGCCAGGGCACGGCCGACGACGTGATCTGGAGCGCCTGGAGCGACTCGTTCAGCACGCCGGTCTCCTGGTCCAGGACCCGGCGCCAGACGGTTCCGGCCACCACCATCGGGATCAGCCACGGCAGCAGGAGCAGGGACCGCATGATCCCCGACAGCGGGAAGCGGCGGCTGAAGAAGACCGCCAGCGCCATGCCGATGCAGAACTGGCCCGCCAGCGATCCCAGCGTGAACAGCAGGGTGTGCCACAGGGACGCGCCGAACAGCTCGTTGGCGAAGACCGCCCGCCAGTTGTCCAGCCCGTTGAACGGCGCCTCCCCCGTGAAGTACGTGGCGAAGGTGTAGTCCTGGAAGCTCATCACCACGTTGCGGACCAGCGGGTACCCGAAGAACAGCAGCATGTACAGCAGCGCCGGGGCGACGAACAGCCACTTCGTGAGGTTCTGGTTCGAGGGGTTCCGGCGCCCGCGCGCCGCGGCCGCCGCCCCCGCGGTCTCCGTCGTTGTCGCCACCGTCATGACCGGGCCTCCAGCTCCGCCTCGACCCGCGCCTGGGCGCGTTCCATGGCCTCCTGCGGACCCGCCTCGCCGGTGAGCGACGCCTGGAGCGCGGTGCCGATGGCCTGGGAGTAGGCGTTCCACTCGGTGCCGGCGTACTCGGTCCGGCTGCGCGCCGTGCGCACCTGGTCCACGAACGGGGCCAGCTCCGGGACCAGGTCGCGGTACTGCTCGGCCGCCTCGGTGTCGACGGGCACGTTGCTGCCCTTGGTCGACCAGTCCAGCTGCGCCTCGGCCGTGGTCAGGCAGGCCACGAGTTCGGCGGCCACGCGTTCGCGGTCGGGGTCCTCGGCGTTGACCGGCACGGTGAAGGTGGTTCCGCCGATCGGCGCGACCGAGGTGTCCCCGGCCTCGGGCACGGGGATCTCCGCCACGGCCCACTCCAGGTCGGGGTGCTCCTGCAGGACCGGCAGCTGCCAGGGGCCGTTCACCATCATGGCCGCGTTGCCCGCGATGAACTGGTCGTTGACGTCGGCCTGGGTCCAGTTGACCACCGAGGGGGAGACCGACCCCGCCTCGACAAGCGAGGTGACGTACTCCAGCGCCTCCACCGACTCCGGCGAGGCCAGCTCCCTCTCGTCGCCGCCGTTGGACCACAGCCACGGCAGGAACTGGTAGACGCCGTCCTCGGTGGCCAGGGCGCTGATCGCCAGGCCGTAGCGCTCGCCCCCGGTCAGCTCGGCGGCGGCCTCCTCCAGCTCCGCCCAGGTCCCGGGCGGGTCGATGCCCGCCTCCTCCAGGACGGCCGTGTTGTAGAAGAGCCCGAGGGAGTTCACCGACCGGGCGGCGCCGTAGTACACGCCCTCGTAGCTGCCGATGGACAGGGCGCCCTCGGACAGGCCGTCCGTGGGTATGCCGAGTTCCTCCAGCGGTACCAGGCCCCCGGCCGCCGCGAACTGCGGCAGGTCCGAGCCGTCGAGGTTGAGCACGTCGGGGAGCGAGTCGGAGGAGGCCATGCGCAGGGCCTTGGGCACGAGCTGGTCGGCGGGCACGCTGATGTGGCGCACGTCCACGCCCACCCGGTCCCCGCAGGCGTCCATGGCCTCCTGGTCCCAGGTGTGGTAGGGCTCGTCGGTGCTGGAGTCCATGATGGTGTACACGCTCGGGTCGCGTTCGGCCGCGCAGCCGACTCCGGTCAGGGCGAGCGCCGCGGCGCAGGCGGCCGCCGACGCCGTTCGTAGTTGGCGGTGGGGGTTTCGGTACGGGTGTCCGTGCATGTCGGGGGGCCTTCTCGGCGGGGGCGGTTGTCAACGCGCCGGTCGCGTCGGGGGCTGGCGCCACCGGGGCCGCGACCGGCCGTCGGGTCCGGCGAGCGGGTCGCCGGGGCCGGTGGGGGTCAGGACGGGGGAGCGGCGACCGTCCCCCCGGGGGTGATCTCGGGCGGGATGAGTTCGCGCCGTCCTCCCGGGAGCCGCGGACTGCCGCGCGCGGCCTCGGCGGCCAGCCGGGTCACGGCGGCCGACATCCGCTCGACGGGCAGTTCGATCCGGGTCACGTCCAGTCCCGCGAGGTCCTCGGGGAAGCTGCCGACGGCCACCAGGGAGACCTCCCCCGGCACGTCGGCGCCGCGCGCGGCGAGGTGGCGCAGGACGCCGGGCACGGCGGCGGGGTGCTGGAGGGCGAGCGCGGTGGGCGGGCGCTCCCCGTCGAGGAGCGCGTCCAGCCGCCGGTACAGCTCGGCGGGGTCCTTCGCCGAGGGCAGGACGCGCACGGGGACGCCGAGTTCGGCTGCGGCGCGTTCGGCCCCGCGCAGACCGCGCACGGAGTAGCTGCGGCCCGAGGCGATGTCCTCCTCCACCGTCGAGACGAAGCACAGGTCGCGGTGCCCGGCGCCGTGCAGCAGGCGCAGCGAGGCGACCGCGGCCTCCTCCCAGTCGAGGTCGGCCCAGGGCGCGGCGTCCTCGTCGGAGGGGCGGCCGAGGACCACCACGGGGAACCCCAGCGCGTCCATCGCGCCGATGCGGGGGTCCTCCATCTCCACGCCCATGATCACCGCCACGTCGGCGAGCCTGCTGCGCGCGGCGCGCTCCAGCCCGTGCGCCCCGGCGTCGTCGTCGCGCACGGTCAGGAGCAGCAGGTCGTAGCCCAGCTCCCCGGCGGCGCGGCTCAGCCCGTGCATGAACCGCCCGCCGACCGGCAGGTAGCCGGACGAGGCCAGCGGCAGGGCCAGCGCGATCACGCGGGTGCGGGCGCTGCGCAGGGAGCGCGCGCCCGCGTTGGGGTGGTAGCCCAGTTCGTCGACGGCCGTCCGCACCGCGGATCGGGTCCGCTCGGAGACGCTGCGGGAGCCGCTGAGCACGTAGGACACCGTGCTCGGGGCCACGCCCGCCGCCGCGGCGACGTCCTTGATGGTCACCATCGCGGCCTCCCTCCCCGCACACCGTTGTCGAAGCGATTCGACAGCCCGTCACGCGGATCCGTCGAATCGATTCGATGAACGGGCACCATGGTAGGAACCACACTCCTGTGTGACAACCCCCTCATGGGAGGTTCCCCCGCGGAGCCCGGGGGACGGGCCGCCCCCGCCCGGCCCGCCGCGCGCCGGACCGGCGGCGCCCCTGTTTGCGGTGCGCCCGCGCGGTCAGGGGCGGGGGAGGCGGACGAGGGGAGAACGCCATGGGACGCGGAGTCGCGCGCAAACTGATCGACGCGCACCTGGTCGAGGGGGAGATGGTGCCCGGAGGGGTCATCGGGCTCTCCGTCGACCAGACCCTCACCCAGGACGCCACCGGCACCCTGGTCATGCAGGAGCTGGAGGCCCTCGGCCTGGACCGCACCCGGGCCGGGGTCAGCGTGCAGTACGTGGACCACAACCTGCTCCAGACCGACGAGAAGAACGCGGAGGACCACGCGTTCCTGCTCTCGGCGGCGCGCCGGTACGGCCTGTGGTACTCCAAGCCCGGCAACGGCGTCTCCCACCCCACGCACATGCAGCGCTTCGGGGTTCCCGGCGCGACGATGGTCGGCTCGGACTCCCACACCTGCGCCGCCGGTTCGCTGGGCATGCTGGCGGTCGGCGTCGGCGGCCTGGAGGTGGCCATGGCCATCGCCGGGCGCCCGCTGCGCGTCCGGGCGCCGCACATCTGGGGCGTGCGCCTGACCGGCGAGCTGCCCCCGTGGACCTCGGCCAAGGACGTCATCCTGGAGATGCTGCGGCGGCACGGGGTCAAGGGCGGGCTCAACCGGATCATCGAGTACCACGGCCCCGGGGTCGCCGCGCTCACCGCCATGGACCGCCACGTCATCGCGAACATGGGCGCCGAGCTGGGCGCCACCACCACGGTCTTCCCCTCCGACGGCGCGGTGCGCGACTTCCTGCGCGCCGAGGGGCGCGAGGACGACTTCAGCGAGCTGCTGCCCGACGCCGACGCCGACTACGACGTGACCGACGAGATCGACCTGTCCGGGGTGGAGCCGCTCATCGCCCGGCCCTCCTCGCCCGGCGACGTCGTCCCGGTCCGCGAGGTGGCGGGCACCGACGTCAGCCAGGTCGTCATCGGCTCCTCCGCCAACCCGGGGCTGCGCGACTACGCGGTCGCCGCCGCCATGGTCAGGGGCCGCCAGACCGACAGCGCCGTCAGCTTCGACGTCAATCCGTCCTCACGCCAGATCCTCTCCGACCTGACCCGCGCGGGAGCGACCCTCGACCTCATCCAGGCCGGGGCCCGCATCCACCAGGCCGGATGCCTGGGCTGCATCGGCATGGGCCAGGCTCCGGCCGTCGGCCGCAACTCGCTGCGCACCTTCCCGCGCAACTTCCCCGGCCGCTCGGGCACCAAGGAGGACGCGGTGTGGCTGTGCTCCCCGGAGACGGCCGCCGCCTCCGCGCTCACCGGCGTCATCACCGACCCGCGCGACCTGGCGGGGGAACTGGACCTGGACCATCCCGACCTGCGGCCGCCGGAGCGCTCGGCGGTCAACACCGCGATGCTGGTCCCGCCGCTGCCGCCGGAGGAGGCCGCGCGGGTCGAACTCGTCAAGGGGCCCAACATCTCCGCGCTGCCGGACTTCCCGCCCCTGCCCGACCGGATCGAGGCGCCGGTGCTGCTCAAGGTCGGCGACGACGTCTCCACCGACGAGATCTCCCCGGCGGGCGCCGACGCGCTGCCCTTCCGCTCCAACGTGCCCCGGCTGGCCGAGTTCACCTTCACCCGGATCGACGAGGACTATCCGAGCCGGGCCGAGGAGACCGCCGGGGGGTCCGGGCACATCGTGGTCGGCGGGGAGAACTACGGGCAGGGCTCCTCCCGCGAGCACGCGGCGATCACCCCCCGCTACCTGGGTCTGCGGGCGGTGATCGCCAAGTCCTTCGCCCGCATCCACTGGCAGAACCTCGCCAACTTCGGGGTGCTGGCCCTGCGCTTCACCGAACCCGGCGACTACGACCGCGTCGACTCCGGCGACGTCCTCGTCCTGGACGGCCTGGAGGAGGCCCTGTCCTCCGGCCCGGAGCTGACCGTGCGCAACACGACGAGGGACGAGGAGTACCGGCTGGACCACCAGCTCTCCCCGGCGCAGGTCGAGGCGGTGCTGGCGGGCGGCCGGATCCCGCTGCTGGCCCGGGAGCTGGACTGACCCGTCCGCCGCCCGGGCCGGAGGCCGCGGCGCCCCGCGCCGGGGCGCCCCCTCAGGAGGCGGTGTCGGAGGAGCGCCGCTCCTCCTGCTCGGCGGCGCTGCGCGCGGTCGGCTCCGCGCCCTCCTCCGGTGCGGCGGGGGCGGTGCGGCGCTCGACCAGGTGGGCGCGCAGCGACCAGACCACGGCGCCGATCCACGCCGCCCACACGACCACGTAGACGGCCGTCTGGGCCGCCGGGGGAAGGGTCAGCAACTCGGTGCCGAGCAGCGTCCGGGTGTTGGTCAGCACGATCAGCCCGCCGACCAGCGAACCCAGGATCCGGGGCGGGATGTAGCGCACGATCCAGGCGGCGATCGGCGCCGCGACGATGCCGCTGATCAGCAGCGCGAGCACCCAGCCGACGTTGATCCCGGCCGCGCCCAGACCGACCAGGAAGCCGAGGCTGGCGGCGAGGGCGACGATGAACTCGCTGGTGTCGATGGTGCCGACGACCTTGCGCGGCTCCATGCGCCCGCTGGCCAGCAGGGCGGGGGTGCCGACCGGGCCCCATCCGCCGCCTCCGGTGGCGTCGACGAACCCGCCCACCAGGCCGAGCGGGGTCAGGAAGCGCCTGCGCAGGGGCTTGTCCAGGTTCCGGGTCGGCGTTCCCCACGCGGTGAAGCGGATGAGGATGTAGAGGCCGAGCGCGAGCAGGATGCCGGACATGATCGGCGCGGCGGCCTCGGTGGACAGCCAGCTCAGGAAGGTCGCTCCGGCGAACGAGCCGATCGCGCCGGGCAGGGCGATGCGCCGGACGACCTTCCAGTCGACGTTGCCCAGCTTCCAGTGCGAGACGCCCGAGGCCAGCGTGGTGCCGATCTCGGCGAGGTGGACCGTGGCCGAGGCCGCGGCCGGGTTGGTGCCGAAGAGCAGGAGCAGGGTGGTGGAGGTGACGCCGTAGGCCATGCCGAGACTGCCGTCGACGAGCTGGGCGAAGAACCCCGCGACGGCGAGGAGGACGAGAGTGCGCATGTGGGCCTTCCGGTGGGGAGGAATACGCGGAGCGGTGGAGGTCTGCGCGGTGTCCGGCCCGGACGCGGCGCCCGGTCCCGGTCCGCCGCGGGCGCCGGACCGGGCGCCGTTGTGGCGATGGAGGTAAATCTACCATGTTGGTAGGAATAGTGGCCAAGTAGGCGGCCGGGTGGTCGCGGGGTTTTTTCCACGGCCGCCCGGGCGGGGCTCCGGGCTCCGCGCGCATTCCTGCGGTGGTCACGGGGTGTTTCCGGTGGTGCGCGCCATGAAAACACATTATTCCTATCAACTTAGTTGACTTTAGAGTTCGGCCGGTCCTACCTTCGTGTCACTCGCCGCGAACGGCCCGCGACCGGACGCGTGAGGTGACCGCCGCGCCTTCCCGCCCCCGTGAGGAGCCCTGCCGTGACCACCACCACGGACCTGTCCCTTCGCCCCGTCGCCGGACGCATCGGCGCCGAGATCTCCGGCGTGCGCCTGGGCCCCGACCTGGACGGGGCCGCCGTCGCCTCGATCCGGGCTGCCCTGCTCGCCCACAAGGTGGTCTTCTTCCGCGACCAGCAGCACCTGACCGACGAGACCCAGGCGGGCTTCGCCGCCCTGCTCGGCCCGCTCACCACCCCGCACCCCACCACGGGCGCGGCCTTCGGCGGCGACCACCACGTCCTGCCGATCGACTCCGAGCGGGGCAAGGCCAACAGCTGGCACACCGACGTCACCTTCGTCGACCGCCCGCCGCAGGCCAGCGTCCTGCGCGCCGTCCACCTGCCCCCGCGCGGCGGCGACACCGTCTGGGCCAACACGGCCACCGCCTACCAGGACCTGCCCCAGCCGCTCAAGGACCTCGCCGACGGCCTGCGCGCGGTCCACACCAACGACTACGACTACGCGGCGGTCGCCCCCGAACGCGAGCCCACCGGCGACCTCAGGGAGTACCGGGAGGCCTTCGTCTCCACCCTGTTCAAGACCGAGCACCCCGTGGTGCGCGTCCACCCCGAGACGGGCGAACGGGTCCTGTTCCTCGGACACTTCGCCCAGCACTTCACCGGTCTGAGCAGCAAGGACTTCCAGCACCTGTTCGACCTGCTCCAGCAGCGCGTCACCCGGGCCGAGAACACCGTCCGCTGGAGCTGGCGCGAGGGGGACGTGGCCGTGTGGGACAACCGCGCCACCCAGCACTACGCCGTGGCCGACTACGGGGACGAGCCCCGGCGCCTGCACCGCATCACCGTCGGCGGCGACCTCCCCAAGGGCGTGGACGGCCGACCCAGCCGCTCCCTGACCGGCGACTCCAGCGGCTACACCCCCGCGGTCTGACCCGCGCGCCCGAACCTCCTTCTGCCCGCGGCGGGCCGGTGAGCCCGGCCCGCCGCCCTCCGGAGCGAACACATGCACACCCGACGCGACATCCTGCGCCACACCGCGGCGGCCGGGGCCGCCCTCCCCCTGCTCGTCAAGTCGGCGGTGTCACTGGGGTTCGGGCCGCTCGCGCTGTTCCGCAAGGTGGTGCTGCCCGCCGCGGTCCCGTCGATCTTCACCGGCGTGCGCATGGCCGGGGCCTCCTCGATCCTCGTGCTCATCGCCGCGGAGATGGTCGGCTCCCAGTCGGGCCTGGGCTACCCCGTCAACGCCGCGCAGCTCAACTTCCTCATCCACGACATGTACGCGGGCATCCTGGCCATCGCCGTGGTGGGGGTGGCCCTCAACGGCGTCCTCGTCGCGCTCGAACGGCGCTTCTCCCGCTGGCGCACGACCGGGCGGTGACCGCGGGCCACGGCGGGGCCGCCCGGGACCGCCGACCGACAGCCGCCGACGGACGACCGGCGACGGACGACCTACGACAGCGAAGGACCACGCAGATGACCGACGGACGACGGCTCCACCTCAACGCCTTCCTCATGGGGGTGGGGCACCACGAGGCGGCCTGGCGGCACCCGCGCACGCGGCAGCACGGGGTGCTGGACGTGGCGCACTTCCAGAACCTGGCGCGCGTCGCCGAACGCGGGCGGCTGGACTCGGTGTTCTTCGCCGACGGCCTGGCCGTGGGGCACCGGGTCGAGCGCAACACCCTCGCCGCCTTCGAGCCCATCACCCTGCTCAGCGCGATGGCCGCAGTGACCGAGCGGGTGGGGCTGATCGCCACCGCCTCCACCGGTTACTACCCGCCCTACCTCCTGGCCAGGGCCTTCGCCTCGCTGGACCACATCAGCGGCGGGCGCGCCGGATGGAACATCGTCACCTCCGGCCGCGAGGACGAGGCGGCCAACTTCGGACTGGACCAGGTGCCCGACCACGCCGACCGCTACGTGCGGGCGGCGGAGTTCACCGACGTCGTCGTCAACCTGTGGGACAGCTGGGAGGACGGCGCGCTGCGGCTCGACGCCGGAGAGGGGGTGTTCGCCGACCCCGACCGCGTCCACGCCATCGACCACGAGGGCGAGCGGTTCCGGGTGCGCGGGCCGCTGAACTCCCCGCGCCCGCCGCAGGGGCGCCCGGTGCTGGTGCAGGCGGGGTCCTCGGAGGACGGCAGGGAGTTCGCCGCCCGCTACGCCGAGGCGGTGTTCACCGCGCAGCAGACCCTCCGGGACGGGGTGGACTTCTACCGCGACATCAAGGGGCGGCTGGCGCGTTTCGGGCGCGCTCCGCACGAGCTGAAGGTCCTGCCCGGGATCGTGCCGTTCATCGCGCCGACGGAGGCCGCGGCCAAGGAGCTGGAAGCGGAGTTCACCGGGCTCATCTCCCCGGACTACGCCCTGCGCCAGCTCTCCCAGATGCTCGGGGTGGACCTGACCGGGCACCCGCTGGACGTCCCCCTGCCCCCGCTGCCGGGCGAGGACAGTATTCGCGGCAACAAGAGCCGGTTCACCCTGGTGGCGGACCTGGCGGCGCGCGAGTCGCTGACCGTGGGGGAGCTGATCGGACGCCTGGGCGGCGGGCGCGGACACCGGACCTTCGCGGGCACGCCCGAGCAGGTGGCGGACGAGATCCAGGGCTGGTTCGAGGCCGGGGCCGCCGACGGGTTCAACGTCATGCCGCCCCACCTCCCAGGCGGCCTGGAGGACTTCGTCGACCAGGTGGTGCCGATCCTCCGGGAGCGCGGCCTCTTCCGGGAGGAGTACGAGGGGGAGACCCTGCGCGACCACTACGGCCTGCCCCGTCCTCCCAGCCAGTACGCCGGAGCCGTACCGGGACCGGAGGTCTCCGGAGCGGCCTGAGGCGGCCGCGGGCGGGGCCGCTGCGGAGGCGCCGTGTCGAGGCGCCGTTCGGAGCCCAGGTCTCCGCGGTTATTTCCTACTTTTTTGGTTGGCAAAGTAGCTTGAAGGGAAGGACCCCTGACACGGGGCGGAGGAATCGCGGAGCCGCCGCCCCGGGGCCGACCTCCGGCCGCCGCTCCGACGACCGCCGGAGCGGCGACCGCGCGGTCGGCCCGCGGATCCGGGGCAGGGAAGGGCCGCTGCGCGCGGAGCGCCGAGGTCCCGCCCCGGATCCGCCTCCCCGGCCCCGGCCCCTCCTCCGCGCCGGACGCGCCGTCCCGCCCCGTGGGCGTCCGCCTCCCGGACCTGTCCGCCTCCACGGGGCCCGGCCGCTGTCGGGCCGCCGACCGTGCGGTGGTCCCGCCGCGCACGCCGCCTGAACGCCGCGTTCCCCAGCACCGAGGGAGAGTCCGATGAGCACCGCGCAGAGCGCTTCCCCGCCCCACCCCGCCTCCGAGGCCGCCCGGTTCCGCGAGACGCTGCGGCACCACCCGGCGGGAGTGGTCGTCGTCACGGCCGGTGTCGACGGCCGCCCCGTCGGGCTGACGGCCACCTCGTTCACCAGCGTGAGCCTCGACCCGCCGCTGGTGGCCTTCTGCGTCGCCGAGACCTCCTCGACGTGGACGGCGCTGCACCTGGCCGGGGCGTTCGCCGTGCACCTGCTGGCCCAGGACCAGACCGACCTGGCGGCGAGGTTCGCCCGCCGGGGCGCGGACCGCTTCGCCCCGCCGACGTCGTGGCGTCCGGGGCCCGAGCAGGTCCCCCTGCTCGACGGGGTGCCCGCCAGCCTGGTGTGCCGGAGGTTCGACACCCGGCTGATCGGCGACCACTGGCTGGTCGTCGGCGAGGTGACGCACACGCTGGTCCTGGACGACCTCCGCCCGCCGCTGCTGTACCACCGCGGTGCCTTCGGCGGTTTCGTCCCGCTGCACGGTCCCGACCCCGCCTGACCCGGTCGGCTCCGACGGCCGCCGAGGACCCGGCGGCGCGCGCACGAGGTCCGCCGGGCCGTGTGCCGCCGCCTGCCCGGCTGTGCCGTGGACGTTCGGCGGTGTCCGGGGCGGACACGGGAGGCCACCCCCGGCTTCGGGGCGGACCGGCCGTGAACGCAGGTCATCGGTGCGGCGGTCTCAACATTCGGACGCCCAAAACGGACACTCTAGATTTGCCGTATTCTGACCTGCATGGCATGAATCGTCGATTCTAGGGTGCCTATGGGAAGTTTGAGGCAGTGCAATAAGTTTCACCAGCCATATCCGTCCTTAAGCTGCCGGATTGAGCCAGGTCGAGCGGGCCGCGACCGCGCGGTCCCCGGGTCGCGGAGCGGGCGTCCTCCTCCGGGGAGACGCCAGCCCGCCTCGGCCGACGGGCGCCGTGTGCCGCGGCGCACCGGCCCCTCTCCCCACTGATCCGGCCCCCCGACGGTGAGCCCCAGGAGGTCCGCGAGCTGCCTCCTGAGCTTTTCCACCCGGCCGGAAGCACGAGCCCCTCCCCCTCGGAGCCGCCAGCGGGGCTTCCGGAACCGCGACCAGCACGGAGCGGTTCGCGAATGAAACAACGGTGAATTCGCGTCTGGCTCAGCTGCCGAGCACCTTCGGTCCGCGCGATCGGCTCCAGCCCTCCGCGCTCGCACGAGCACGGTGCGGCGGAGCGCCGAGCGCACAACAGGTAGTCGACACGCCAGCGGTCACAGGCCCCCACCTGAGGTCAGGCGATATGTCCGCCGGTCACCGGGTCCGCCCCGAGCGCCGAGAAACCCGAGATCGCAGCCCTCCATTTCCGAACTCATGTGGGAAAAAATGCCCGATATGTCGCGAAAGCGCGAAACCTGGCCTGACGTCGCCAAGGGTTTGTGCATCACCCTGGTCGTCATCTGGCACGTCATCACGAAGCACTACCAGCAGGTCGACTGGGAGACCTCCCTCCCGCTGACCGGCGCGTGGGGTCTCCTGGGCGAGCAACTGCTGCCGTTGCGGATGCCGCTCTTCTTCGCCATCTCCGGCGTGTTCGCGCTCAGCGCGGTGCACCGGCCCTGGCGGGTCCTGGGGCGCACCCGGATCGCGAACCTCGCCTACCTCTACCTCCTGTGGCTGCTGATCCACACCGCGGTCATGTGGTTCACGCCCGACATCGACACCGCGCGCGCACGCGACCTCTGGGAACTGCTCGCGCAAGCCACCATCTCACCGACCAACCTGTGGTACCTGTACGCCCTCGCGCTCTACTTCACGATCGCGCGGCTCACCCGGAACGTGCCGACCCCCTGGCTCCTCGGCGGGGCGCTCGTGATCTCGACGGTCGCGGCTGCGGGCCTCATCCCCGGTCCGGACTCCAGCAACCTCTACCAGGTCTTCCAGAACCTGTTCTTCTTCCTGGCCGGCCTGCGGTTGCGCCCCGTGGTCGAGAAGCTCGCCGCCAACGCGTCCTTCCCCCGGATGCTGGCCGCGGGTGCCGCCTACGCCGCGGGTCTCCTGTTCATGGCGGTGCTGAACGCCCAGGAATGGTTCGGGGCCTGGACTGTGGTCTCCGTGCTGGCCATCTGCTTCGGTGTCCTGGCCTCCGTCCTCATCAGCCGACACCTGAAGCGGGTCACCCAGGTCATGAGCTGGCTGGGGCGGCAGACGCTGCCGATCTACGTCATCCACATGCCGCTGCTGGCGGTGATCAGCGTTCTCCTGCAGGGTCCGCTGTCGGTGCTGGAACCGCGCGGGACACTGACCGCCGCGATTGAACCGATCGTGCTCACCGTCGTCATCATGGCCCTCTGCCTGGCCCTGCACCGCGCACTGACGGCGATCGGCGGTTCCTGGCTGTTCGAGCGGCCCCGGAGGAAGGAGAGGGAGAAGGCCGGAGCCCGGTGATACCGGCCTTCCCCGGGCCACGCTGGGGGCCTGTTCGGCCTGCCGCGTTCACGGGGACGAGCCGGGGCCGGGCGGGTACCACGCGCCCCGACCCGGCCCCGGCGACGAAGAGCCGCACCCCTGAGGGGGTGCGGCTTTCGGTTTTGCACTGCGGTCCGGGGGCTGCGGGCACTTGACATGACGTCATGCCTGACACCATTGTGACGTCATGGAACTGATGCCGTATGTCGACGAACTCCGCCGCCAGCTCCAGGTAGCGGCCGAAGCCGGGAACGAGGAAGCCCGGGTCATCGCCGAGCGCCTCGGCGCAGCCCTGGAGCCCGCTGCGCGGCTGACCCTGCTGGACGCGCTCTCCGCCGCCGCGGACGAGATCACGCGTGAGCTCGCGCCCGGTTCGGTCGAGGTCCGGCTGCGCGGGCGGCGGGCCGACTTCATCGTGACGTCACCCGATTTCGAGGACGTCGAAGCCGACGGCCCCATGACGTCGCAGGCGCACCAGGGTGACGTCACCCAGGCCGACCGGGTGCTCGCGGAGCAGCTCCGGGCCGACGCCGAGGACGGAGGCACGTCGCGGATCACCCTGCGCCTGCCCGACCGCCTCAAGCCGCACGTCGAGGAGGCGGCCCGCGGGGAGGGGCTGTCGGTCAACGCCTGGCTGGTGCGCGCGGTGACCGCGTCCCTCGACAGCGGCAGGCGCCGCCCCGACACCCGGGCGCGCCAGATCGGCCGCGGCTACACCGGCTGGGTCCGCTGACCGGAACCGGCCGCCCGACTCCACCACGTCTCCCACCAGTGGAGACGACCACCAACGCCACGTCAGGGAGACAGCCATGCCGACTTTCGACACCCCCGAACCCGTCACCGCCGACATCACCCTGGTCGCCGGAACCCTCCAGATCAGCGCCGGAGGCCGCACCGAGACCACCGTCGAGGTCCACCCGCGCGACGCCTCCAAGGAGAGCGACGTGCGGGCCGCCGAGCAGGTCGAGATCGAGTGCGCCGGAGGCCGCCTCCAGGTGAGGGACCCCCAGCCCTCGGGCCTGGGCCGCGTGATCGGGCGCAAGGGCATGGTCGACATCACCGTCGAACTGCCCGCGGGCTCGCGCCTCCACGTCAGCGGCGGCTTCGGCAGCGCCCGCTGCGAGGGGGTCCTGGGCGCGTCCGAGATCGCCTTCTCCAACGGCAACATCGCCGTGGACCGGGTCACCGGCAACGCCGAGCTCACCACGGGGCACGGCTGGGTCCGCGCCGGGGAGATCGACGGCTCCGCCGTGGTCAAGTCCACGGGCGGCGCCCTCACCCTCGGCACGGTGACCGGAGACCTGCGGGCCAACTCCGCGCACGGTGACATCACCGCCGACCGCACCCTGGCCTCCGTCGCCGCGCGCACCCACCACGGAAGCATCCGGCTCGGCCAGGTGGTCCGGGGCGGCGTCGACGTCGGGACCGCCTTCGGGGAAGTGGAGATCGGCGTCCGCGAGGGCACCGCCGCCTGGCTGGACGCGGTGTCCAAGAAGGGCGTCGTGCGCAGCTCCCTGGAGGCCGCCGACGGCCCCGGCCCCGCCGAGGAGACCGTCGAGATCCGCGCCCGCAGCGTCCACGGCGACGTCATCGTCCACCGGTCCTGAACATACGCGAGAGGGGACCGGATCGGCCCGGAGACCGACCGGACCCACCAGCGAGGACGACGACGCGACGCGGTCCCCCGACCGCGCCGGACACGTACTACCACCAGACGAGGAACGGCCATGAGCACCCCCCTCCACACCGTCACGGCGCTGCCGACGGCACGCCGACCCGGCTGCCCCTTCGACCCGCCCCGGGAGCTGACCGAGGCGCGCGAGCACGGCCCCATCAGCCGCTACCCCTTCCCCGACGGCCACCAGGGCTGGCTGGTCACCGGATACGACCTGGTCAGGTCGGTCCTGGCCGACCCGCGCTTCAGCTCCCGCAAGGAGCTCATGCGGCACCACCCGCTGATCGACTACGGCGACATCGAGGTCCCCCCGGCGCCGCCCGGCGAGTTCCTCCTCATGGACGAGCCACAGCACGGGCGCTACAGGAAACCGCTGGTGGGCAGGTTCACCGCGCGGCGGATGCGGCTGCTCACCGAGCGCGTCGAGGAGATCACCGCCGAGCACCTGGACGCCATGGAGGCGGCCGGGCCGACGGCGGACCTGGTGACCGCGTTCGCCAAGCCCGTCCCCACCATGGTGATCTGCGAGCTGCTGGGGGTGCCGTACGAGGACCGGAGCGCCTTCCAGGAGAACATCGACGGGTTCATGAACGGGGAGACGAGCGACGAGGACCTGACAGCGGCCTACACCGCGACCCAGCGCTACCTCGCGGAACTGGTGGCCGCCAAGCGCGCGAACCCCACCGACGACGTGCTCAGCGACCTCACCGACAGCGACCTGACCGACGAGGAGCTGAAGGGGATCAGCCTGGTCCTGCTGGCGGCCGGGTTCGACACCACCGCGAACACCCTGGCGCTGGGCGCCTTCGCCCTGCTGCGCGACCTGGGGCAGCTGGCCGCGCTGCGCGCCGACCCCTCGCTCGCCGACCGGGCCGTGGAGGAGCTGCTGCGGTACCTGAGCGTGGCCAAGACGTTCACGAGGACGGCGCTGGAGGACGTCGAGCTGGGCGGCCGGACAGTCGAGGCCGGTACGACGGTCGTCCTGTCGCTCAACACCGCCAACCGCGATCCCGAGCGCTTCACCGACCCCCACGTCCTCGACATCGGCTGGCGCGAGGGCGGGCACCTGGCCTTCGGCCACGGCATCCACCAGTGCCTGGGCCAGCAGCTGGCCCGCGTCGAGATGCGGGTCGCACTGCCCGCGCTGTTCGACCGCTTCCCCACGCTGCGCCTGGCCGTGCCCGCCGGGGAGGTCGAGGCCGGACTGCGTCCGGAGACCGCGGACCTGCACGGGCTGAAGAGCCTCCCGGTCACCTGGGACGTGTGACCGCGAGCCGGTGACGCGCGGGGTCGCGTCCCGGTCGGCTGCCCGGGCACGGACGAAGGCCACGAGAACAGGACCCTCGTCCGTTCCGGAAGGGGTGTTCCGACCGTTCCCCCGAAGGCCCGAACCCGCTGGTCCGTCGCTCCACGGGCGGTCAGCTGGAACGTGTCCCTCCCGCTGAGCTGCCGTCTCCGCCGTTCCGAGGCTGGCTGTGAGCGCGGCTGCGGTGTCCTGCTCCCCGTGTGCACAAGCCTGTCCGGCTTCACTGCGGACCGGGGCGGCGGACGTGGTGAACTGGCTACAGTGGTGTCGTACATCTCAAAGCTTCAACGGGAGACAGATGGCCACGGTCGACGACGAAGGTCCCATGGGGAAGGAAGACCTCGTTGACGGCCAACTGCCCATGAACGCCCGCCAGGAGCACTTCAGCCTGGCCTTCACCCGTCTGGTGGCGTACACGGCGGGCTGCACCATCAAGACGCACGAGACCGACTACGACGGTGTCGACATCACGTTGGCCTCGGCCGCAGAGTACAAGCGCTTCTACGCTCCCCAGTTCGAGCTCCAGCTCAAGTGCACGACCCAGGCCCGCTACCTCGCTGACGACCACATGGCCTGGCCGATGAAGGGGAAGCCCTTCCGGAAGCTCACCAGAGGGAAACGGTACGTTCCGGCCTACCTCGGAGTCCTTCTCGTTCCGGAGGACCCCGACCGCTGGCTCTCGGTCGACGAGCGCGGGCTGGTCACCGAGAGCAGGATGTACTGGCAGGCCGCGACCGAGCTCGTGTCGACGGGCGAGGTCGGCCGGACCCGGACCGTTCACCTGCCGCGCAGTAACCTGTTTACCCCGGAGCAGCTTCTGGGCATCATGAAGAAGCTCGGCGAGGAGGGAGGCTTCTGATGACCCCCACCACGCTTGACCCCCTCAGCGAAGCGGCTTCTCTGCTCACGCCCCAGTCGGTGTCTCGGTTCCTGGCGTCACACGGATGGGAACTGGAGGGCAGACAACCGGGTATTCGAGAGATCTGGCGGTTGGACCAGTCCCCTGAATACGGTTCCGCGCGTGTCATGCTGCCTCTCGCCACGGATTTCGTGGACTTCCAAGCCAGATTCAAGGACACCATCGAATCTCTCTGTCATGTGTATATGACAGATGCCGTTGAACTTCGGGAACGCGTCACCGCGACACATTCCGATATCTTCCTCGTGCGCCTCAACCAGCCGATGTCGGATGGGTCGATACCCTTCCGTCAGGCTGGGAGTACAGTCGACTCCCTGTTCAGGATGCTGAAGGCGGCGGCCACGACAGCCGCCGATCCCCTCCATTCCCACAGAGGCCGAAGGCCTGCGATCGTGGCCGACTTCCTGGATGAGAGCATCCGGCTGGGGCAGACGAAGCAGGGAAGTTTCGTCTTCACCGTCTCGGCGTTCCTCGGAGACCAACCGCCAGAGGACCGAGAAAGCGGCGGGTCCGCTGATCCTCCGGCGTTCGCGCGTCTCGTCATGGCCACACTCGCCCGTGGGCTGGAGTCCGCCCGTCGCCTGGCCCTGCACTGGGACGAGCGCGTACTCGACTCACCATCGGATCTCGGGCTGAGCGCAGCCCTGGTGGAGTCCATGGAGGAGATGACACGCCCGGACAAACTCCGCTCCGTGGACCTCTCCTTTCAATGGGCGGCAGCGAAAGCGCCTCCTGACGTGGCCGAGTCCACCATAGTCCTCGACCGTGATGTCATCGTGGAACTGCCGCGCCTTCGTGAGCGCCTTGTGCGAAGGGAGGAACCGTCGCGCAGGATAACGCTTATCGGAATCGTGAAGGGTCTGGCGCGCGAGGAAACTCCACCGGGCGAGGAGGAGGCGGCAGATATCACACTCCTGACAGAGGTGAGCGGAAAGACGAGAAACGTCCACGTGTCACTCGAAGGTGAGGACCATCGATGGGCGATCATCGCCTATCAGAGGAACCTCCCACTTGTTGTGACAGGCGACCTCTCCTTCGAACGCCGCACTTGGCGGCTCTCCGGAGACATCGATGTGGACGCCAGTTTCCTCAGGCACTTCTCACGGACACATCCATCCTCTGGTGGGGACGAGCGGAACACCTAGGTGTCTTCACTGCCGTGGTCGGTGGTCGCCGTCCCCGGCCGCCGCTGGCGAAGAGGGCCTGCGGGCCGATGGCAACCTTCCGTGCGGATGCCTCCGAGCCCCGGCCGGGTCGCCCCGTTCCGACGGTTCCCGGTGGTGAAGTCCTCGTCGCCCGGGACGGCGGGCACGCGGAACCTCGGTTCTCGGCCCGACCTGCCGGGGCGGGTGAGCGCCAGCAGGGCTGAAGAGCCTCCCGGTCACCTGGGACGCGTCTACGGTGACGGCGTGAGGTGACCGCTCAGGCGGGGGAGCGTGACCGTCACGGTCAGCCCCCCGCCCGCGCGCGGACGCAGGTCCAGTGCGCCGCCGTGGACCTCGACCACCCGCGCGACCAGGGCCAGCCCCAGCCCGTGACCCGAGTCGGGCCCGAACCTGCCCTGTCCGCGCAGGAAGGGTTCGTGCAGGCGGGCCACCGTCTCGGGCGTGTGGTGCGGACCGGGGTTGTCGACTCGCAGGACGGCCCCGGCGCCGGGGGAGAGGCCGGTGCTGACCGAAGCCGTCCCGCCCCGCCCCACGTTGTGGCGCAGCGCGTTCTGCACCAGGTTCTGCGTGAGCTGGGTGAGCAGCGCGGGGTCGCCGAGCGCCGGCGCCGGAGCCGACGCGAGGTACAGCCGCACCCCGCGGCGCTCGGCCTCCGCCGAGTTCTCGGCCACGACTCCCCGGACGATGTCGGCCAGGTCGACCGGCGCGGAGACGGCGGTCACGGCGTTCGCGTCGGCCAGCCGCAGGAGGGCCTCGGTGAGCTCGACCGCCCGGGCGTTGGTGACGCTGAGCCGTTCGACCAGGCGCGGGACGTCCTGCCCCTCCGGGTCGCGTCGGGCCACGTCCAGGAGGGTGGCCGTCACGGCCAGCGGCGTCCGCAGCTCGTGGGAGGCGTTGGCGGCGAAGCGCTCCTGGGTCTCGAAGGCGTTCTCCAGGCGGTCGAGCATGTGGTCGAAGGCGTCGGCGAGCTGCCGGAACTCGTCGTCGCGCTCGTACAGCCTGATGCGGTGCTCCAGCCGCCCCGAGGCGGCGATGCGCACGGCCTCGTTGATCCGGTGCAGGGGGCGCAGCACCCATCCGGCGAGGAACCACCCCCCGACGAGCCCGATCACGGCCAACACCACCAGGACGACCCCGGAGACCACGATGACGGCGTCGAGGATCTGCCCGCGGGTCGGGACGACCAGGCCGCCGGAGTCGCGCGGGTTGGCCGCGGTGAGCGGATAGTCGGGGACGTAGCGCAGGACCACGTAGACCCCGGCCATCACCGCCAGGCCCGCCGCCACGAGGAACCCGGCGTAGCTCAGGGTCAGGCGGAGGCGTGCGCTGCCCCTCCTCCCGGGCGGGCCGGGGACGTGCGCGTTCACCGCACGTCCCGGGGATCGGCGAGACGGTAACCGGCCCCGGGTACGGTGACGATGGGGTCCGGCCTGCCCAGGGACCTGCGCAGCTGCGACATCGTCACCCGGGGCGCGCTGGTGAACGGATCGGCGTTCTCGTCCCAGACCTTCTCCAGCAGCGTCTCGGAACTGATCACGCCCCCTTCCGCCCTGATGAGCAGCTCCAGGACGGCGAACTGTTTGCGGGGCAGCCTCAGTCGGCGCCCGTCCCGGTCGGCCTCCCTGCGGTACGGGTCCAGACGCAGGCCGCCCCATTCCAGTACCGGCGGAACGGACGAGGAGGGCCTCCTGGCGAGTGCGCGCAGGCGCACGACCAGTTCCTCCAGTGCGAAGGGCTTGGTGAGGTAGTCGTCGGCGCCCAGCGCGAACCCGCCCACCTTGTCCCGCAGCCGGGTCGCGGCGGTGAGCATCAGGACCCTGGTCCCGGGATGGTCGCGCACCACCGCCGCGCACACGTCGTCACCGTGGACCCCCGGGATGTCCCGGTCCAGGACGATCGCGTCGTAGTCGTTGACCGAGGCGCGCTCCAGCGCCTGGTCGCCGTCGAGGGCGATGTCGGCGGCGATGGCCTCCTGGCGCAGCCCCGCCTGGAGCGCCTCGGCCATGAAGACCTCGTCCTCGACGATCAGCACACGCATGGCGTCCCCTCCCGCTCCGATCGTTGCCGCGTCCCGGCACGCCCCGCCGACGACACCGGTGTCCCCGCGACCCGGCTCCGTGGCCGTTCAGCATAGGCGGGAGCCTGTTGCGAAAACCTTGGGCGCCGCACACGCGCCCGTGTCACCACTCCCGGCCGCCCGGCCGTCCCGCGTCCGGGCCTCGGGCCCGGGTCCGCCGGGGCGCGGTCGCGGACGCGGGGACCACACATCCGCGCAACAACCGCCCTCCTACGGTCGGGCGCATGCGAAGTCGTACTCTCCTGGCCGCTCTCGTCCTGGCGGTGACCGCGACCGTGGTCACCACGGCCCCGGCGCACGCCGTCGTGGGCGGCAGACCGTCAACACAGTCGTATGAGTTCATGGGCTCGTTCCAACCGGACTACCCCGCGCCGCCGCGCCCGGACGGCCACGGGTGCGGGGTCGTCGTCCTGGCGCCCCAGTGGGTGCTCACCGCCAGCCACTGCGCGGGGAAGAACCCGACCGACGCGCAGACGGGCGTTCCTCGGGGCTGGAGCGTCCGCGTCGGGTCGCCGGACTCCGACTCCGGGGGCGAGGTGGCCGAGGTCGACCACTACTACCGGCTGGCCACGAACAGGGACGAAGGGGGTTTCTGGGGCAGGGACCTCGCGCTGATGCACCTGGAGCACCCCGTCGAGGCCAGCCCGGTGCCCATCGCCTCGGCCTCGCCACCGGCCGGGACACCGGTGCGGATCATGGGCTGGGGCATGACGTGCGACGACACCGGCAACCCCGACTGCTTCCCGACGCGGTTGCGGGAGGCCGACACCGTGGTGCAGCCGCCCTCGGCGTGCCTCGGCCAGGCGGTCGAGGGCGAGTTGTGCATCGGCAGCAGGGACGGGAGCGTGGCCGCGGCCAACATGGACTCGGGCGGCCCCGCGCTGGTCCGCGAGAACGGCGTGTGGGCGCTGGCCGGGGTGGTCAGCGGTCCCAGCGGGGACGGGGCGCCCACGCTGTTCACCGACGCCACCCGGCACACCGGGTGGATCGACGGCGTCGTCTCCGGCACCGACGTGCCCCCGGACGACGAGATCCCGGACGTGGGGGGCATGGTGGGCCTCCAGGGCTGCGTGGGCTCGGTGGTGCGCACCCCGACCTCGGAGCCGGACGCGCCGGCGCTGATGCTGACCAACGGCCACTGCGTACAGGAGGACCGGCCGGCGCCGGGGGAGGCCCTCGTGGACCGGCCCGCCGACCTGGAGGTGCCCGTGGCCGATTCCCGGGGCTACCCGCTGGTCACCGCCCGGGCCGAGCGCCTGGTGTACGCGACGATGACCGGGACCGACGTCGCGCTCTACCGCCTGGACCGGACCTACGAGCAGTTGGACTCCCGGGGGGCGAAGGTCTTCGAACTCGGGACCACCCCCGTGCGCCCCGGCGACGAGGTGGCCATGGTCTCCACCAGCACCCGGTCGGACTGCTCCGTCGAGGCCGTGCCCGCGCACCTGCGCGAGGGCGGCTACCAACAGGACGACCCGATCCGCTACACCTCCGGAGAGGGGTGCCTCCCCTACCCCGGCATGTCCGGTTCGGTGCTGTTGGCCGCCGACGGCTCCACCGTCGTGGGCGTCCACAACACCCACAACAGGGACGGAGGGGAGTGCACGGACGACAACCCCTGCGAGGTGGACGCGGACGGGAACGTGACCTTCGAGCAGGGACGCGGTTACGGCCAGCAGGTCCACACGGTCCCGGCCTGCCTGACCGACCGTTCGGAACTGGACCTGTCACGCCGGGACTGCTCCCTCACCGGCGCCGCGCCGGCCTGACCACCCCGGCCGACCGCCCCGAGGCCCCCGGGGCCGCGACGCGCAACCTGCGCGCGGCCCCGGCGCGGCCCACCGGTCCGGCCGACCCCGCCCGCACGGCGGGATCGGACCGCTCCCGCCGGCGGAGTCCGGAGACGGCTCCCACCACGGGCGGCAGGCCGGGTCAGAGAAGGCGGAGCGCCGGTTCCGAGCCTCCGGGGACCCGACACGAGACACTAGGGATTCGCGTCGTCCGGTCGAGGACGGTCGTGGCAGTCCTCGTCCTCCGGGGCCCGGCCGTCGAGAAGGTAGGACTCCACCGCATCGGCGACACACGGGTACAGGGGATCCTCTCCGTCGCCCACGAACGCGGGGTTGTAGAAGATGTGGTTGCCGTCATCGACCACGGTCACCAGAGGGCTGTCGAGCCGCTCGGCCATGGCCACTCCACCTTCGTAGTGGGTGTGCGTGTCGAACTCACCGGCGATGACGAGCGCCGGGGTCTCCCATTCGCGCGTCAGGTCGACCAGGGGCTCGGTCGGCTGCTGTTCGGAGTAGAGGCACACCCCGGGCCCGGCCGTCCCCGCGCCGGTGCCGAAGGGGTTGGCGTCCCTGAACTCGCGCATGTCCGACCGGTACTGGTCCGGGTCCGTGGGCCACTCCGCCTCGCAGACGAGCGCCTCGGCCAGGTGGGGCGGCCCCGTCATCCGCTCCATCTGTTCCTCGGCCTCCTCCGGGTCCTCCGGCAACTGCGGGGCCTCGGGGGTGTCGGGGGCCTCGGGGGTCTCGGGGGCCTCCGGAATCGGGGATCCGTCGACCAGGGCCCTGAGCAGCCGGGCCGACTCGTCCCAGCTCCCCTGGTCGTCGGCTGACGCGCTCACCAGGTTCCGGAAGTAGTGCCCCTCGTAGGTCATCCCGTCCTCGCCGTCCCGCGGTTCGTCGTCCAGCCGCTCCGCGGTCCGCTCGAACGCGCTGACGACCTGCTCCCGCGTACTCCCGAGCCCGAACACCTCGTCACGCTCGGCCAACCAGTCCGCGAAGCGCTCGACGTTGGCGGTGTCCGCCGATGCCTGGCTCAGGAAGTTCTCGCGCCAGACCCCGTCGGGGTCGACGGCCGAGTCGAGCACGGCGCGGTCCAGCCGTTCGGGGAAGAGGGTCCCGTAGACCGCGCCCAGGTAGGTCCCGTAGGAGGCGCCGAGGTAGTCGATCTCCTCCTCGCCCAGCACCGCGCGGACGACGTCCATGTCGCGGGCGGTGTTGGCCGTGGTGAAGTGGGCCCGCATGGCGCCGTCGGCCTCGTCGCACGCCTCGGCGTACTCCCGCTGCCGGTCGAAGATCTGCTCGATCTCCTCGTCGGTGGGCTGCCGGGGCAGGGCGGGCGGATCCTGCCCGCAGTCGAGCCAGGTGGACGCGCCCAGGCCGCGCGGGTCCATGCCGATGACGTCGTAGGGCCGGCCCGCCGGGGTGGAGCCGATGTCGCCCGCGAACTCGCGTGCGGGGACTCCGGGCCCTCCGGGGTTGACGAAGAGGACGCCCCGGTGCTCCTCCTCGCCGACCTCGGCCGGACGGCGGCTCACCCCCACGTGGATCCGCTCGCCCCCGGGCTCGCCGTAGTCGAGCGGGACCTCCACCTCCGCGCAGTCCAGGCCCTCCAGGAAGAAGTCCTCGCACTCGCGCCACTCCACCCCCTGGTCGTGGAACGCGGCCAGCGCCCGGTCGTCGGCGGATCTCTGTTCGTCCGCGGAGGCGGAGCCGACCGGTAGGGCACCGGTCAGGGAGAGTGCGAGGCCGGTCGTCACGACGACCGCGCCCGCGCTGGTCCATACGGTTGCTGTACCCACTGCTCTTCCTTGCCTGATCGTGCCCGCTGACTCCGTGCCGGTCTTCTGGGGCTGGGTGCGTGCAAAGCAACGTAGTGAGCGGGACCCCGCCGGCGGGTCCGCCGAATGGCTGAGATTTCGGGTGCGGCGACCGTCGGTGCCATGAGCGCGGTGGAACGCGGCGGCATCGACGGAGTCGGTGCGGAGCCTCCGCTCCCGGTCTGCTCCCAAGAGCGCCGCGCGGTGGTCACACCCCGGCGCCGTCGTCCTCCGCGAGCGACACGTCGCCTGTGCGCCTTTCCGGTTGCGCCCTCCGTCGCAACCGGGGCATGAAAAAAGGCCCCGCTGAGCAGGGCCTTCGTTTGTGTCCGAGGGGGGACTTGAACCCCCACAGCCTTAACGGCCACTAGCACCTCAAGCTAGCGCGTCTACCTATTCCGCCACCCGGACCGGGTGTGCTCGGCGCTCCCGCGCCGGACACGTCAACCATAGCAAAGGTCGAACACCGCGCGAACCATGTTTTCCGCCGGTGGAAGACGTGGCAGGGTCGGTGGAACAGTAGGGCGACAAGGTGCGGCTGGACGGGAGTGTCAGATGGCGGAGCCAGGCAGGGAACTGAGCGCGGCCGAGGTCGAGGTGGTCGACCTGTGCCGGGAGCTCATCGAGTTCGACACCTCCAACTACGGCGACCACTCGGGTCCCGGGGAGCGCAAGGCGGCCGAGTACGTGGCGGCCAAGCTCGACGAGGTCGGGGTCGAGTCGAGGATCTACGAGAAGCACCCGGGGCGCAGCAACGTCGTGGCCCGGATCACGGGTGAGGACTCCAGTCGTCCCCCGCTGCTCATCCACGGCCACCTCGACGTCGTTCCGGCGGCCCCGGAGGACTGGACCCACCACCCCTTCGCGGGCGAGGTCGCCGACGACTGCGTGTGGGGCCGCGGCGCGGTCGACATGAAGGACATGAACGCGATGGTCCTGGCGATGCTGCGCCAGCGCCTGCGCGAGGGCCGCCGTCCCCCGCGCGACATCGTGCTGGCCTTCCTCGCCGACGAGGAGGCCGGGGGCACCTGGGGCGCCCAGTACCTGGTCGACGAGCACCCCGACCTGTTCGCCGACTGCGACTCGGCGATCAGCGAGGTCGGCGGCTTCTCGTTCACGGTCAAGGAGAACCGGCGCCTCTACCTCATCGAGACAGCCGAGAAGGGCATCGCCTGGATGAAGCTGACCGCGCGCGGCACCGCCGGGCACGGTTCGATGGTCAACACCGACAACGCCGTCACCGAACTGGCGGCGGCCGTCGCCCGGCTGGGCGAGCACCGGTTCCCCGTCCAGCTCACGCCGACCGTGCGGACCTTCCTGGAGGAGATCTGCGAGGAGTTCGGCATCCCCTTCGACGAGCGGGACGTGGACGCCACGGTCGCCCGCCTGGGCCCCATCGCGCGCATGATCGGCGCCACCCTGCGCAACACCCTCAACCCCACGGTCCTGGGCGGCGGCTACAAGGCCAACGTCATCCCGGGCGAGGCCACCGCCCAGGTGGACGGTCGCTTCCTGCCGGGCACCGAGGACGCGTACTTCGCCGAGATCGACCGGCTGCTGGGACCCAAGGTCAGCCGCGAGTTCATCCACCACCTGCCCGCGGTGGAGACCTCCTTCGACGGCGGCCTGGTCAGCGCCATGTCCGAGTCGCTGCTGGCCGAGGACCCCGGAGCCAAGGCCGTCCCCTACTGCCTCTCCGGCGGGACGGACGCCAAGAGCTTCTCGCGCCTGGGGGTGCGCAACTACGGTTTCGCCCCCCTCCAGCTGCCCCCTGAGCTGGACTTCGCGGGCATGTTCCACGGGGTGGACGAGCGCGTCCCGGTCGAGGGCCTCCGGTTCGGGGTCCGGGTCCTGGACCGTTTCGTCGGGTTGAGCTGACCCCGGGCGCTTTGCGCCGTCCCCTCAGCCGAACCGCGCCGAGAACTTTTTCGGCGCGGTTCGCCATTCGGCTTCCCGTCACCGAACGTGATGTTAGTGTTGCTGTGAGTTCGACGGTGCTCGGCTCCCCGCCCGCCTTCGCGGGCGCGGAACAGCACCGGCGTGTGACCGTGGCGGGACCACCGCACGGGACCGTCCAGTGGCAGCGAAACGGGGGGCATCCATGGTGCTCGCGGGCAAGGAGTGGCTGGTCTCCAGTCGCGCTGCCCGCATGGCCCTGAGCCCCGCCCGGCTGCTGCTCCTGTCCGGCATCGTCGCCGTCGCATGGCTGGCCGGGGGGATCGGTGTCGCCCACGGCGAGACCGCCCCCGAGTCCGGTGGCCTGGTCGACCGCGTGCTGGAGGTCGGAGACGGGACCGGACGCGCCGGACAGGCCGCCGCCGAGGAGATCCGCGGCGCCCGCCTCTCCGACGCCACGGCCCGCGCCGCTTCGGCCACGGAGTCGCTCACCGACACCGTGGTTCCCCAGACGGCCGCTCTTCCCGCCGAGACCCTGCACGGGACCGGCGTGACCGCGGCCCTGGAGCGCACCAGGACCGGATCCGCCGCCAACAGGGCGGTCGAGGACACCACCCGGGCCGTCGACGAGACCGCGCGCGGCGCGGGCGACCTCGTCGGGGGCATCGCCCGCAGGGGCCACGACGTGGTGGAGTCCACCGACCGCTCGCTGCGTGACAGCAGCCTGGTGGGCACGGTCTCCGATGGGCTGGCCGAGTCCACCCGGGCCGTGCAGGACCGGATCGGCGGCTCCGCGGGCACCGCGGCGCCGCTCGGCCTGCCCGTCCTCGGCGGCGCCGACGAACTCTCCCCGACCGCTCCCGCGCCCAAGCGCTCCGCGTCCGACGAGGACGAGGGCTCCGGCGCGGAAGGCGACGGGGACCGCACCGGCGGGGTGACGGCCGTCCACGCTCCCGTGGACCCGTCCGTCTGGCACCGGGTCGCCGACGAGGGCGCCGACCGGGCGCCGGGCGACGACGACCCCGTTGAGCGCATCCGCCTCATCGCGGGCGGCGGGTACCACCAGGCCGGAGCGGACGCCACCGGCGCCGCGTCTCCGTCCTTCCCCGCGCCCGGTGCCGCCGGGTTCCTGACGGCCCGGGCCGACCACCTGGCTCCCCGGGCCCAGCGGGTCGCCCTTCCCGGTGACCCCACCCTGGTTGTCCGCGACGCCGCGGACGACCCCTCCTTCGCTCCCGACTAGCCGCGTCTTCCACGACCGCGGCCGGTCCGTGCGCTCCTCTGCGCGCAGCCGCCTCGCCGAATCCGGCGGGCGTGCCTTCTCCCCGGCTTCCCCGGAGCACGAAGCTCTCCGTCCGCGGTCCACGAGCAGCTGGCCGAACTTTCTCGTTGACCAAAGGACACGCGATGACCTACGACACGCACGCCCGTATCGCCGCACTGGTGGCCGCGGGATTCTTCACCGCCGCCGGTGCCGGAGTGGCCTACGCCGACACCACCACCAGCGGAAACGGCTCCATCCTCGGCGGCAACCAGATCGTGGCCGACCTGGACGCCCCCATCAACGCCTGCGGTAACGCGATCGCCGTCCTCGGCGTCGCGGGCGCCCAGTGCACCGACAGCGGTGCCGCGGTGCAGGACGACAGCTCCACCTGGACGCCCGAGAAGCCCCAGGAGCCCGAGACCCCCGACGAGTCCGAGAAGCCGGAGACCCCGGAGGAGCCCGAGAACCCCGAGAAGCCGGAGACCCCCGAGAAGCCGGGGAAGCCCGGTTACGGGGAGGAGCCCGGTGACGGCGGGCACGACGGTGGGGGCCACGACGGCGGCCACGACGGCGGTGGTCACGACGGTGGTCACGACGACGGCTACGGCGGCGGCGACCACGGTGGCGGCGGCGACCACGGTGGCGGCGGTGGCCACGACGGCGGCAACGGCGGTGGCGGCGACCACGGCGGCGGTGACAACGGCGGTGGCGGCGGCACGCCCGAGGAGCCCGTCTCCCCGCCCGCCGTGGACCAGGAGCCCCCGGCCCCTGAGCTCGCCAAGACCGGCACCGACGGCAGCGCCCTGAGCGGTCTGCTCGCGAGCGCCGCCGCCGCGATCGCCGCGGGCGCCGGACTGCTCCTGTTCGGCAGGCGCCGCGCCCGCGCCTGACCCCGGCCTCCCGGGCCGTTCGCGGCCCGGGGGCTGACGCGAGTCCCGTAGCACCGGCCAAGGCCATGTGCGCGGGGTTCACGTCAGCCGCCGCCCTCCGGGGCGGGGCTGATGGACGGGGTGCGCGCGTTCCGCCGCAACCAGCGGAGCGGGACCGCGGCGCACTCTCCCAGTACCGGTAGCACGCACCTCCCAGGTGCGAGGCGGATCGGAAGGAAACCCCGGCCTTGGCCGAAGGCCCGCACCCCACCCAGGGGCGTGGAACGGCCTGTGGCCCGAGCACACACCTTCTCATCGACTCATCGACATGCTTGAAAGGACCTCCCACATGCGTAAGTGGGTCAGCACATCCGCGAAGTCGGTGCTCCTGACAGCGGGCTTCGTCGCGCTGGGCAGCGGAGTGGCCTTCGCGGACAGCCAGGCCGTCACGAGCGGCAACGGCTCCCTGCTGGGCGGCAACCAGGCGGTCGTGAACGGGGACATCCCCGTGAACGTCTCCGGCAACGCGATCAGCGCCGTCCTGGGCACGGCCGGCGCCAGCAGCACCGACACCGGCGCGGCCGTGGTCGACCACCAGCACGGCCCCGACGCGGCCACGTCGGGCAACGGCTCCGCGGTCGGCGGCAACCAGCTGGTCGTGGACGGCGAGATCCCCGTGAACGTCTCGGGCAACGCCATCGCCGCCGTGGCCGGGATCGCGGGCGCCAGCACCACCGACACGGGCGCCGCTGTGGTCGAGCACCAGCACGGCCACCGTCACCACCAGCACGGCCCCGACGCCGCCACCTCCGGCAACGGCTCCCTGCTGGGCGGCAACCAGGCCGTGGTCGACCTGGACGTGCCGGTCAACGTCGCGGGCAACGCCATCAGCGCGGTCGGCGGCGTGGCCGGCGCCGCGGCCACCGACACCGGCGCCCTGGTGCACGACGGCCACGGCCACGGGCACCGCGAGCACCACTCCGCGCCCGCCGAGTACACCGCCATGGACCTGGTGAACGAGGCCGCGAGGAACGCCACCATCCTGCCGCTGCCGGACACCTCCGGCGTGGACACGGGCGTGCTGCGCCAGTCGGCGCCCCGTGAGCACCAGTCGGCCCCGCGCGAGCACCAGTCCATCGCGACCTCCGGCAACGGCTCGCTGGTGGGCGGCAACCAGGCCGTGGTCGACCTGGACGTGCCGGTCAACGTCGCGGGCAACGCCATCGGCGCGGTCGGCGGCGTGGCCGGCGCGGCCTCCACCGACACCGGAGCCCTGGTGCTGGAGGAGGAAGAGGATGTCGTGACCTCGGGCAACGGCTCCGCGGTCGGCGGCAACCAGCTGGTCGTGGACGGTGAGGTCCCGGTCAACGCCTCCGGCAACGCCGTCGCGGCGGTCGCGAGCCTGGCCGGCGCCAGCAGCACCGACGACGGGGCCGCGGTCGTGCACCAGAGCGCCCCCGAGGCCCAGCCCAGCGCCCTGGGCTCCCTGCCCCTGGTGAATGAGCTGCCCGAGGTCCCGGTCTCGGACATGCTGCCCGTCGAGTACGAGGTGAGCGAGACCACCCGTCAGGCCGTGGAGCAGCACGCTCCCGAGCACGCCGACCAGCTGCCCGAGTCCGCCCCCGTGGGTGTGGCCGACCCGGTCAACGAGCTGCTCGGCGCCGCGGGCGTGGGCCTGTAACGACAGAACAGGGGATCGCGCCCGCGACCGCGCGGGCCCGAGGGAGCACGGCGTCCCGTTCCGTGAGGAACGCGGTGGACTGCGGGGTGCCGTATCCCACAGGGCGGCGTCGGACACGGAGCGCGATCCCGGACCGGCACAACGCGTGCCGTACGCGTCGACGGGCCACGACGACCCGCCTCCGCACTCCCGTTCCGTGAGGAACGCGGTGGACTGCGGGAGCGCGGAGGAGCTGGCCGTCAGCCCGTGACGCGAGCCGAGTCCTCCCGGGAATATCCGGGAGGACTCGCCGCATTCTGGGGAAAGCAGGCACTCCACCACCACCAAGTGTGTCTGAAGTCACTCGTGGGGGCCGTTATGGGTGCTCGTCAGAGGCGGTGCTGGCCAACCGGCCCACGTTGCCGGGGCGGCTCACGTACGCTACGGACCGGTACCGGTTCGGGAAGCGCTTATTCTGCGGGTGCCGGTGGGCGTGGACCGGGTGTCCACCCAGAGCGACGGGGCCCTCACCCGCGGAGGGCGCAGTCCCTTCCGCCCACCGACGGGGGGAGCGCCTGGAGTTTCGGTTACTGTCGGTTCCCAGGGGCTTCCGACAGACCGCGGCCGGAAAGATCACGTAGGGCTAGACGTAGGGGAAGAGCGTGCCACCCACGAAGGGCAGCGCCGGCAAGAACGGCTCGAAGGACAGCGGACGACAGGGGGCGGGCACCGCCCTCGTCATCGTCGAGTCACCGGCCAAGGCGAAGACCATCGCCGGTTATCTGGGGCGCGGCTACGTCGTGGAGTCCAGCATCGGCCACATCCGCGACATGCCCAACAAGGCCGCCGAGATCCCCGCCAAGTACAAGGGGCAGGCGTGGGCCCGGCTCGGGGTGGACGTCGACGGCGACTTCGAGCCGCTCTACGTGGTCAACACCGACAAGAAGGCGCACGTCAAGAAGCTCAAGGAGCTCATGGCCGACGCCGACGAACTCCTCCTCGCCACGGATGAGGACCGCGAGGGCGAGGCGATCGCCTGGCACCTGCTGGAGGAGCTCAAGCCGCGCATCCCCGTCCGCCGCATGGTGTTCAACGAGATCACCAAGGACGCCATCCAGCGCGCGGCCCTCAACACCCGCGACCTGAACACCCGCCTGGTCAACGCGCAGGAGACCCGGCGCATCCTGGACCGCCTCTACGGCTACGAGGTCTCCCCCGTGCTGTGGAAGAAGGTCATGCCCAAGCTCTCGGCTGGCCGCGTGCAGTCCGTGGCCACCCGCCTGGTGGTCGAGCGCGAGCGCGAGCGCATGGCGTTCACCTCCGCCGAGTACTGGGACCTCAAGGCCCTCTTCGACGCCACGGAGGCCGGTGTCGCCGAAGGCCCCGCCACCTTCCCCGCCGCCCTCGTCTCCGTGGACGGCACCCGCGTCGCCGCGGGCCGCGACTTCACCCCGCAGGGCACGCTGCGCTCGGACCGCCCCGTCCGCCAGCTGGACGAGGCGGCGGCGCGCGGCCTCGCCGAGCGGCTGGGCGGCGCCGGGTTCTCGGTCTCCTCGGTGGAGCGCAAGCCCTACCGCCGCTCGCCCTACGCGCCGTTCCGCACCACCACCCTCCAGCAGGAGGCCTCCCGCAAGCTCGGCCTGTCGGCCAAGCAGACCATGCAGGTCGCCCAGCGGCTGTACGAGAACGGCTACATCACCTACATGCGTACCGACAGCACCACGTTGTCGGACAGCGCGGTCAAGGCCGCCCGCTCCCAGGTGCGCAGCCTCTACGGCGGCGACTACCTGCCCGACAAGCCGCGCGTGTACGCCAAGAAGGTCAAGAACGCCCAGGAGGCGCACGAGGCGATCCGCCCGTCCGGCGACACCTTCCGCACGCCCGCCCAGACCGGCCTGTCCGGCCCCGAGTTCCGGCTCTACGAGCTGGTCTGGAAGCGCACCGTCGCCTCCCAGATGAAGGACGCGGTCGGCGAGTCCGTCACCGTGCGCATCGAGGGCACCTCCTCCGACGGCGAGGTCGCCGAGTTCAGCGCGACCGGCAAGATCATCACCTTCCACGGGTTCCTCAAGGCCTACGTGGAGGGCTCCGACGACCCGGCCGCCGACCTGGACGACCGCGAGCGCCGCCTGCCCGCGATGTCGGAGGGCGACCCGCTCAAGGCCCAGAACCTGGAGGCCGAGGGGCACAGCACCCGGCCGCCCGCGCGCTACACCGAGGCCACGCTGGTCAAGGAGCTGGAGGAGCGCGAGATCGGCCGCCCCTCCACCTACGCCTCGATCATCGGCACCATCCTGGACCGCGGCTACGTGTTCAAGAAGGGCACGGCCCTGGTGCCGTCCTTCCTGGCCTTCGCCGTGGTGCAGCTGCTGGAGCGCCACTTCGGCAACCTGGTGGACTACGAGTTCACCGCGCGCCTGGAGGACGTGCTCGACGACATCGCCCGGGGAGAGGCCGAGAGCCTGCCGTGGCTGCGCCGCTTCTACTTCGGCGGCGAGGACACCGAGGGCCAGCGTGAGACCGGGCTCAAGGAGCTGGTCAACGACAACCTCTCCGACATCGACCCCAAGGAGATCAGCTCCCTGCCGCTGCCCGGCACCGACATCGTGCTGCGGGTGGGGCGCTACGGCCCCTACCTGGACCGGGAAGGTGTGCGGGTGAACGTGCCCGAGGACCTGGCGCCGGACGAGCTGACCGTCGACAAGGCCGAGGAGCTGTTCGCCCAGCCCAGCGGTGACCGGGAGCTGGGCACCGACCCCGAGACCGGCCGCGTCGTCGTGGCCAAGACCGGGCGGTTCGGCCCCTACGTCACCGAGGTGATCGAGGAGCCTCAGGAGGCCGAGGAGGGCAAGAAGACCAGGGCCAAGGCCAAGGTCAAGCCGCGCACCAGCTCGCTGCTCAAGTCGATGAGCCTGGACACCGTCACCCTGGAGGACGCGCTGCGCCTGCTGTCGCTGCCGCGCGTGGTCGGCCAGATCGACGGCGAGGACGTCACCGCGCAGAACGGCCGGTTCGGCCCCTACATCAAGAAGGGCACCGACAGCCGCTCCCTGGAGACCGAGGAGCAGATGTTCACGGTCACCCTGGAGCAGGCCGCGGCGCTGTTCGCCCAGCCCAAGCAGCGCGGCCGCCGCGCCGCCGCCCCGCCGCTGCGCGAGCTGGGCGAGGACCCGGCCTCGGGCGCCAAGATGGTGATCAAGGACGGCCGGTTCGGCCCCTACGTCACCGACGGGGAGGTCAACGCCTCCCTGCGCAAGGGCGACGAGGTGGAGTCGATCACCGACCAGCGGGCCGCCGAGCTGCTGGCCGAGCGCCGCGCCAAGGCGCCCGCCAAGAAGCCCGCGGCCAAGAAGCCCGCCGCGAAGAAGGCGCCCGCGAAGAAGACCGGCACGGCGGCCAAGAAGACGGGCACTGCGACGAAGAAGGCGTCCACCTCCACGACGTCCGCCGGGAAGTCGTCGGCCAGGAGGACGACCGGCTCCTCCGGCTCCGCCGCCCCGGAGGAATAGGCGCGGGGCGCGGCGGAGCGGCCGGGATTCGTCTCCCGGGCCCCGGCACGCGTAGGCTCACCCGGACACCCCCGACGGGGGTGTCCGGGTGGGCGGTCTCCCGCGTGTTCACCCCGGGTGGGCGCACCCTCACCCCTGTGCGGGAGCAGTCTTCCGTACTACGCTTGGCAGGACTCACGGGGACACGGAAACGTGCGCGTTCCCCGGAGCTATCCAACGATTCTGAGGCGGGTCCGTGACCCGCCGTTCCCTCTCCCCCTCACCGATAATCTTGAGCGCTATGAGCAGATCTGCACCCCTGGGAGCGCCGGCCGAGGCGCGCAACGTTCTTGCGATCACACCCTTCCGAAGGCTGTGGATCTCTCTCTCCCTCTCCAGCCTGGGCGACTGGCTCAGCCTGCTGGCACTGGTGTCCCTGGCGACCGTCTTCACCGCCGACGGATCCCAGCTCGTCCAGTACCTGGCCGTCAGCGGCGTCGTGGCGATCAAGCTCGTCCCGTCGATCCTGTTCAGCCCCCTGGTCGGGGCGGTCGCCGACCGCCTCGACCGCAGGTGGACGATGGTGGTCGGCGACGTCCTGCGCGGCGTGCTGTACGTCTCCATCCCCGTCGTGGGCCTCCTCTTCCCGGGCTTCGCCCTGGAGTGGCTGCTCATCGCCACCCTCCTGGCCGAGGTCGTCGCCCTGTTCTGGACCCCGGCCAAGGACGCCACGGTCCCCAACCTGGTGCCCCGCAAGCTGCTGGGGCAGGCCAACCGGCTGAGCCTGCTCACCGCCTACGGCACCGCGCCCGTCGCGGCGCTGCTGTTCGCCGCGCTCGCCTCGGTCAGCAACGTGCTCGGTGCGCTGCTGCCCTCCATGGCCAGCCCCGAGGCCGACGTCGCCCTCTACCTCAACGGCCTCACCTTCCTCGTCGCGGCGGTCGTCGTCGCCGGGCTGCCGATCCCCAGGCACAAGCCCTCCAAGGACGCGGAGAGCGACACCCGCGACAGCGGCATCCTGCGCGCGCTGGGGACCGGTCGGCGCCACGCGGGCGGCACGCCCCGCGTGCGCGGCCTGGTTCCGGGCATGCTCTGCGTCATCGCCGCCGGGGGCGTGGTCATCGGTGTCGGCCGCGTGCACGTCGAGGGCCTGGGCGCGGGCAACGCCGGTTTCGGCGTGGTCTTCGCCGCGGTCTTCGCGGGCACGGCCCTGGGCATGGTCGCCGGGCCGCGCGTCCTCAAGCAGTTCAGCCGCAGTCGGCTGTTCGGCCTGAGCATCGCCCTCGCCGGGCTGGCCCTGCTGTTCGCCGGGGCCGTCGCCGACATGGTGCTCACCGCAGTGCTCACCGCGCTGCTCGGCGTGGGCGCGGGCATCGCCTGCGTGATCGGCCTGGCGGTGTTCGACCGCGACGTGGAGGACGAGCACCGGGGCTCCGCCTTCGCCTTCCTGCACGGCGCCGCCCGCCTCACCCTGGTCGGCGCCGCCGTGCTCGCCCCGCTGGTCGCCGGGCTCATCGGCAGTTACCGGATCCCGGTCGGCCCGCTGAGCTACGACCTGCGCGGCAGCGGCCTCGTCCTCATGCTCTCCGGCCTGGCCGTCCTGGTCGTGGCACTGGTCTGCTACCGGCGGATGAACCGCCGGGACGACCCCGAGGCCGGTCCCGGCCTGCTCCCGGAGCTGTTCGCGGCGCTGCGCGGCGTCGCGATCGCGCCGGAGGAGGACGAGGAGTCCAAGCCCGCGGGCGCGTTCATCGTCGTCGAGGGCGGCGAGGGCGCGGGCAAGTCCACCCAGGTGCGCGAGCTGACGGTGTGGCTGCGCGACCAGGGCTTCGAGGTGGTCGGGACCCGCCAGCCGGGCGCGACCAAGCTCGGCATGCGCCTGCGCGGCCTGCTCCTGGACCGGGAGAACTCGCACATCACCCCGCGCGCCGAGGTGCTGCTCTACGCGGCCGACAAGGCCGACCACGTCCAGCAGGAGATCCTGCCCGCCCTGCGGCGCGGCGCGGTCGTCATCAGCGACCGCTACGTGGACTCCCTGCTGGCCTACCAGGGTTCGGGGCGCGACCTGTCCTCGGACGAGATCCGCCGGATCAGCGACTGGGCCACGCAGGACCTGGTCCCGGACCTGACGGTGCTGCTCGACGTGCGGCCCGAGGACGGCCTGTCCCGCCTGGGCGGCCCGGCCGACCGCATCGAGGGCGAGCCGGCGGAGTTCCACGACCGGGTCCGCCGGGGCTTCCTGGAGCTGGCCCGGGCCGCGCCCGAGCGCTACCTGGTGCTCGACGCCCGCGAGCCGCAGGACAGGATCACCCGCGAGATCCAGCGCCGGGTGCGCTCCCTCCTGCCCGACCCGGTCCCGAGCAGCTCCGAGGCCGTCACCGGCATGATCCCGGTGATCAGGAACGACGAGGTCGGACAGGGCTGAGGCCGGGGCGGCCGGGCCGTCCGACGCACCGAGGGCTCCCTGCCCCCGTCCGGGGGAGGGGGCCCTCGTCCGTGTCCGGGCGGGGCCCGCTCGTAGGGGCCCCGCCCGGGCGAGGCGGAGCGCTCCCGGCGCTCCGACGGGGGGAGGCCGGCCTGTGGACAACGGCCCGGACGTCGGCGCCGGCTCCTATCCTGAAGACCGAAGCACCAGCGGTGGGAGGGAAGCATGACGGTCTTCGACGACCTCATCGGCCAGCGGTCCACGGTGGGCCAGCTCCAGCGGGCCGTCGCCGGGGCCGCCGACCTCGTCTCCGGCGGACGGGGCACGGGGATGACCCACGCCTGGCTGTTCACCGGGCCGCCCGGATCGGGCCGGTCGGAGGCCGCCCGGGCCTTCGCAGCCGCCCTCCAGTGCCCGGACGGCGGCTGCGGGCACTGCGGCTCCTGCCACCAGACCCTCGCCGGGACCCACCCCGACGTGCTGTACGTGCGGCCCAGCGGGCTGAGCTTCGGTGTGGCCGCCACCCGCGACCTCGTGCTGCGCGCGGGCTCCAAGCCCTCCGGCGGGCGGTTCCGGATCGTGCTGTTCGAGGACGCCGACCGCGCCACCGAGGCCGCCTCCAACGCCCTGCTCAAGGCGGTGGAGGAGCCCTCTCCGCGCACGGTGTGGCTCCTGTGCACCCCCACCCCCGACGACCTGCTCGTCACCATCCGCTCGCGCTGCCGCATGGTCACCCTGGCCACGCCCGGCACCCCGGAGCTGGTGGACGCCCTCGTCCAGCGCGACGGGATCGACGCCGAGACCGCCCGCGCGGCGGCGGTCGCCGCCTCCGGGCGGATCGACCGGGCCCGGCAGCTGGCCACCGACCCCGAGGCGCGCAGACGCCGGGAGGAGGTGCTGTCCATCCCCGCCCGGCTCGACGGGCTCGGCGCGTGCGTCACCTCCGCCGCCCGGCTCTACGAGATCGCCGAGGAGGAGTCCAAGGCCCTCACCACGGCGCTCGACGAGAAGGAGAGGGAGGAGCTGCGGGCCGCGTTCGGCGAGGGCTCCACGGGCAAGGGCGTGGCCAAGGCGATGCGCGGCTCCGCGGGCGCGATGAAGGACCTGGAGGAGCGGCAGAAGCGCCGCGCCACCCGCATCAAGCGCGACTCCTACGACCGCGCCCTGCTCGACCTGGTCGCGTTCTACCGGGACGCGCTCACCCTCCAGCTGGGCGCGAGGGTGGAACTGTCCACGGTCGAGCGCTCCGGCGACCTGGAGCGCGTCGCCCGCTCCAGCACACCGGAGTCCACGCTGCGCAGGATCGACGCCATCATGGAGTGCCGCGAGCGCATCGCCGCGAACGTGCACCCCCAGATCGCCATGGAGGCCATGACCTCCGCCCTCCTGGCCGGATAGGCGACCGCCGTGCGGGCCCCGCCCGCGGGCGGGGCCGCCGCCCCGGGCGCCGTTCCGGCGGTCTCGCGGCGGGCGCGGCCCTCCGGGCGAACCCGTCACGGGACGGTGCGGCGGCCCGGTGCCGGGGACGGGACACCGCCCCGGCGGGGGGAGAAACGCGAGTTCGACCGGTGCGGGCCGCGCCGGTCGTGGAGAATGGATCGGCGCCGACGACACGTCGGTCGCGGTCGGACGTGACGAGAGGGCAGGGCACCGTTGGCGACGAGGGTTCGGGGACCGTGGGCGGCCGTGCTCACCGGGTCCGTGCTGCTGGCGACGGCGTGCACGGCGCAGGGCGACCAGCAGAGGGAGGGAAGCGCCGCGCCCGGACCCTCCGGGGACCTGGCGGCCTTCACCGACCAGGAGCTGGCCTGGGGCGAGTGCGAGAGCGGAGGGCCCGGCACCGAGTGCGCCACCTACGAGGTTCCCCTCGACTACGAGGACCCGGACGGCGAGCGCATCGAGATCGCGGTCAAGCGCCTCCCCTCCGAGGGCGGTGACGTCCTCGGCTCCCTGCTCGTCAACCCCGGCGGGCCCGGCGGCTCCGGGTACGACTTCGTGGACCACGCCCCCCACACGGTCAGCGACGCGGTGCGCGAGAGGTTCGACGTGGTCGGGTTCGACCCGCGCGGTGTCGGCCGCAGCTCACCGCTGACCTGTCTGGACGCCGAGGGTATCGACGAGTTCCTCGGCGGGGTGGACAGCGTCGAGGGCGACGGCGACATGTCCGAGGTCTCCGCGGCCGAGCTGACCGAGCTGGAGGAGGACAGCCGCGGCTTCGTCGAGGCCTGCCAGGCCAACCACCCCGAGCTGATGCGGCACGTGGGCACCGCCGACGTCGCCCGCGACATGGACCTGCTGCGCGCCCTGCTCGGCGACGAGAAGCTCACCTACCTGGGCGCCTCCTACGGCACCAGCATCGGCGCCCACTACGCCGAGCAGTTCCCCGACCGCGTCCGCGCCCTGGTGCTCGACGGCGCCGTGGACCCCAGCCAGGGTCAGCTCGACCTCAGCGTGCAGCAGGCGACCGGGTTCGAGACCGCCCTGCGGGCCTTCGTGGAGGACTGCCTGAGCCGGTCGGACTGCCCGCTCGGCGGCCCCGGCGACAGCGTGGACGACGGCATCGGGGAGCTGACCGCCTTCCTGGCCGACACCGCCGAGAACCCCCTGTCCAACAGCATGGACGACCGCGAGGTCAACCGCGCCCGCGCCGAACTGGGCGTGCTCGCCGCGCTCTACACCGAGGACTGGTGGCCGCGCGTGCGCGAGGCCCTCACCGCCGGCGCCGAGGGCGACGGCACCCTCCTGCTCCAGCTCGCCGACGACCTCTACAGCCGCAGTGACACGGACGCCTACGTCAACTCCACCGCCGCGCTCATCGCGGTGAACTGCTCCGACTCGCCCAGCCCGCGCGACGTGGAGGCCTACGCCGAGGCCGCGGCCCAGGCCGGTGAGGAGTCGCCGATCTTCGGCCCCGGCCTGGCGTGGGGCGCCCTGCCCTGCGCGTACTGGCCGGAGGAGGCGGTCGACCCGCCCGTGGAGCTGGACGGGGACGGCGCCGCGCCCGTCATGGTGCTGGGCACCACCCGGGACTCGGCCACCCCCTACGCGTGGTCCGAGGCGCTCGCCGAGCAGCTCGCCTCGGGCTTCCTGGTGACCCGCGACGGCGACGGACACACCGGCTACCGGATGGGCGACCAGTGCATCGACGGGATCGTGGACGCCTATCTGGTCGACCTCACCGTGCCCGAGGACGGCATGGCCTGCGCCTGAGACCGGCGGCCGGGTGAGCTGGCCGCCGTGTCCCCGGCACTCCGCCGAGGGGCTAGAATGGTGACCGCATCGCCGCGTGGAACACGCGGCGGCGCGCCGCCTTAGCTCAGTCGGCAGAGCGATTCACTCGTAATGAATAGGTCGTCGGTTCGATTCCGACAGGCGGCTCCAGCCGAAACGCCACCCCGGTCCGGGGTGGCGTTTCGCGTTGGTGGCCGATCGGGTGACCAGGTGCCTGTTCGGCGGGCAGGCCGCCCACGGCGTCGGCCCTCCGCGATCGCCCGGACGGGCCCGGGTCCTCCCGCGGGCCGCGGGCCGTCGTCCGGCCCGGGCCCGCGCGGCCCTCAGACGCGCTGCCGGTTCTGGAACCAGCCCCACACGGCGGTGGCCACGAACAGGACGGCGCCGATGACGGCGAGCCAGAGCAGGCCCTTGATGACCATGCCCAGGATGGCGAGGATGAGCCAGACCGCCAGCAGCACCAGGATGAAGTAGACCATGTCGTCCCCCAAGATCGCGTCGCTTCGGGACCTACCCGCTTCCGTGCCCGACCGCACACGCGGACCGGCCCGTCAGGGCCAGGTGCCGTCCACCACGGTTCCGTGGCCGGGTTTGCTGCGGTCCAGCCACTCCTGGCGGTTGCGGGCGAAGGCCAGGGACCAGTCGACCTGGCTCTGGTGCAGCTCGGCCAGGCTGACGGCGGCGAGTTCGGGGTGCCTGGCGCCGATCTCCTCGGCCAGGGCCAGCGCCGCCGAGGCGTCGGCGGACGCGGTGTGGGCGTCGGTGAGCTCCACGCCGTAGTACTCGCACATGGCGCCCAGGTTGCGCTTGCCCCTGCGGTAGGGCTCCACGCCCCGGTCGATCACCAGCGGGTCCACCACGGGCGCAGGGGGGCCGCTCAGGCGTTCGGCGAGGGTCGTCAGCCCGTGCCGCCGCATCTCCCCGGAGAGCACCCGCAGGTCGTAGGGGGCGTTGAAGACCACCAGCCCCTGACCGGAGGAGAGCTGGTCGGCCAGGGCCTGGCCGATCTCCTCCAGGCACTCCCCGGCTGGACGGCCCTCGGCCCGGGCCCGCTCCGTGCTGATGCCGTGGATGGCGACGGCGTCCGCCGGGATCTCCCGGGGGCCCGGGTCCACCAGCCAGGTGCGGGCCTTGCCCCCGCGGTCCACCAGCGCGGCCGAGACGAGGAAGGCGGTGTCGGGGTCGCGGGAGGAGGTCTCGGTGTCGAACCCCAGCAGGGGAGTGGTGTGCCAGCCGGGGTGGCCGCCCCGGACGGGAGGGGTGGGGCGCGGCTCGTGCTCCGCGCAGTAGGTGCGCCACCGGCCGCCCTCCTTGACGACGACACCCTCCCCGGCGCCGACGGAGGACTGGCAGTCGGTGCATGTCCCGGGATAGCGGTTGCGCATGGGATCCTCTCGGCCGGATGGTCGGCACCGCCGTGAACAGCGGCGATTCGTGAACATCGTAGAACGGCGCGGGGACAGTCCGCCTGGGGAGCGTGCCGCGCGCACTACGGCTGGAGACGCCTGGGGCCCTTGATGTGCAAGTGCCGACTTCTGGGGAAGGAAGAGGGACATGAGTCTGGAAGAGGCATCACGTCAACTCGAAGCAGCCATCCACGACGCCCGCGTCTCCTTCGACTGCATCCTCCTGGAGGAGCTGGACCGGGCGCACACGAACGCCATCACCGCGCGTGCCGCCGTGGACGCCGCGGAGCAGGCCATCCGCGTGGAGATGGAGAGACGCGAGTCCGCCGAGGGCGGGGCGCCCGGATCCTCCGGGACCGTGGACTGACCCCTGGCCGCATCGAACAGGTTTTCGAACAGCGGGTATGATCGGAGGCATGCCCGATCAGTCGCTGACGCCGGACTGGCCCGCGAGCGTCCACCCGCCCGGGGCGGACTCCTTCGAGCAGACGGCCCTGGTGTGGCTGTTCGACCACGTGCCCGCCGACTACCGGTTGCACGGCGTCCTGCGGCGCCATCCGGTCGCCCTTTCCCGGCTGGCCCACCAGTACGTCTCCTCGGCGCTGGAGGCCGCCCGGGAGGGCTACCGGACCGCCCGGGTCGACCTGCGCGACCACATGCCGCCGCACGCCCTCGACCAGGTCATGAACGCCTACCTCGCGGAGGGACAGCGCATGGCCGCCGTCCTCAGGTCGGTCGAGGCGGTCGACGCCGCCCTGCGCGCGGCGTCGGCCGAACGGGGCGGCGATGAGTGAGGTCGTGTGCCCGTGCGCCAGTTCAGGCGGTCACCCGGACCACCACGGCCACCTCGTCGCCGGTGTTCACGAGGTGGTGGCCGCCGCCCCCGGCCGAGCCCACGACCCGGGCCCGGCCGGCGGACAGCTCCGACGCCGAGCGCATCTGCCCGTCCGCGGCGGAGGCGATCAGGTGGGCGCGCCCGCTGACCAGGTACAACACCTCCATGCCGTGCCGTCGGGACGGGTGCGGGGCGGGACCGGACACGAAGCTGTTGGGTTCGAGGGCCACCGCGGTCACGCGGAGCCTGCCGCCAGCCCGGCGCCGGGCCGCGCGGGGGGCGGGCTGCCAGCGCCCCCGCCGGGACGGCCGCAGCGCGGGCCCGCTCAGGGAGGCGGCGGCGGCCCGGGCGGCGGCCACCAGGCGGCCCAGGGTCGGCATGCGGCGCTCGCCCAGGTGGGCATAGCCGGAGCGGCGTCCGGCGTCCACCACGTCGCCGATCCCCTCCAGGGAGACGGGTGCGCTCCCGGGGGAGGGCGCGGACGACGGGGCCGGTGCGGCGGCGGCCGGTGCGGCGACGTTGTGGGGAACGGGGAGTACGGCAGTGCCGGAGAGAGTGCGCTGGGGCATCGTGAGAGGATCCTTCACGTGTGCGCGTCCCGGGAACGGGAGCGCGCGGATGTCGTCTGGAAGCCCCGGTGCGCCGGGGCGGCAGGGGGAACGGCCCCGCGGGTTCACGCGGAGACGGAGATCACCCTGCTGGGAGGTGCCCAGCGCCCGGCGTCCACGATGGACTGGGGTGCGCGGAGGGGCACGCGGTCGGTCGGCGGCGTACGAGGACGCCTCGGCTACGACTCAGCGACGACAACACGGACACGCCGCACGGGCCAGGTGGCAGGAGGCCCCGGGGGCCGTACGAGCCATGGCGTCGGTGCGCGTGCGCGGATACATGGGTGTAAGGAGACCAGCAAAGGCCGGGAGGAGTCAAGCGACGGTGCGGTGGCCGCGCGTGTCGTCCCCCTCACCCCGGCGTTCGCGGGGCGTGTTGCGGGCGGCGCTCCGTGGTGGTGACATGTGGAACCCGAGTACGGTGTGCGGCCACCGCCGGAAAAGGCTCCATCCCCCAGCCGTAGTGACAGGAGCGGCCGTTATGGCATCCGTCCCCGGAAGGCGCAGTTGAGCACCGAGGCGCCGGGACTGTGGGCGCGTGTCCTGGTGCGCGCGCTGGTCGTCGCGGCCGCCTGGGTGATGGCGCTCGGCTTCCTCGGACCGGGGGAGGCCCTGCTCGTCGCCGTTCTGACCGCGCTCACCTTCGTGCTGCTGTGGCTGCGCGCCCGCACCGCGGGACCGGCCGCGCCGCCGCCGGGCTCCCCCCGGGGTCCGGACCCGCGCCGACCCCCGGAGGAGGGCTGAGCCGCCCGCGCGGCCCCGGGGCCCGCCCGCGCCATGCCGCCGGACGCTCTTTCGACAAAGCGGTGAGCACCGTGCCGCGCGCGGCGTAGATTCTTGGTCTATGACGGACCGGGATCTTCTCCACGCCCTGCGCTCCGGCCGTACTCCGCCGGAGGACGCCTACGCCAGGCTTCTCGACGCGTACGGAGCGGAGCTGTACCGGCGCTGCATCCTGGTCCTGCGCGACCGCGACGCCGCGCACGTGGTGCTCAGGGACACGCTGATCGTCGCCCGCGCGCACATCGGGCGCCTCGCCGACGCCGACCGGCTGGGGGAGTGGCTGCACGCGCTCGCCGAGGCCGAGTGCGCCCGCCACCGGGCCAACGGTTCGCGGGCCGGGGCCCCGGCCGAGCCGGGGCTGCCGGAGAACACCGCGCTGGTCCCGACGCGGGTGCTCAACGGCATGGTCGGACCCGAACTCGACGGCTACCGCACGCACGTGGCCGTGCGCGCCGACCGCTTCGACCGCGAGGGCTTCCCCAAACCGCCGGGCGACCCGCTCCTGACCCGCGGCCTGGCCTCCCTGCTGCCCGTCGCGCTGGCGCTGCTGTGCGCCCTGCTGCTGATCGTGCTGGCGGGCTACGTGCTCACCACGGACTCCGCGCACGAGCCCTTCCCGGGCCCCGGGGCGGTCGCCTCGCGCAGCCAGCGCTGAGGACACCGCCCGGACACGGCGCGGCCCGACGGGGAGTCCTCCGCCGGGCCGTCGCGGCGACGCCGTGACACGTGTGCTCGCGAGCGACTGGGCCTGCCGCTGTGGACGGGGCTTCTGCTCTGGGGGGTTGTTCGGGTGCCCACGGGGTTCTGGAGGTGCCGGAGGTGAGGCTGCAAGCAGGACTGCGCCGTAGGCGCCCGTTGAGGGTGGTGGTGGGCGACGGGTGGGCACGAGCCGTCTCACCGGAGGCGCCACTGTGCCTGCTTCAACCCGATTCCCGTTCTCCGGGCGCCCGAACAAGGGAAAAGCCGCGCTTCGCGTCCGTTGGGGGTGGCAGCCCGCCTCGCCGCGAAGCGCCCCCGGCGGGCGGTGGCGGGCGACGGGCGGGCCGCAGCGAAGCGGAGGCCCCGAAGAGCACTGACTAGCTTTCCTTGACCTCGGAGATGTGCGAGGCGTCGCCGTGCACGCCCGCCTCCTCGGCGCGCTTGACCGAGGCCACGATCTCCTGCTCGGCCTCGTGGCGGCCGACCCAGGTGGCGCCCTCCACGGACTTGCCCGGCTCCAGGTCCTTGTAGACCGTGAAGAAGTGCTCGATCTCCAGGCGCTCGAACTCGTTCACGTGGTGAATGTCACGCAGGTGCTCCTGGCGCGGGTCCGTCGCGGGGACGCAGAGCAGCTTGTCGTCGCCCCCCGCCTCGTCGCGCATGCGGAACATGCCGATGGCGCGGGCCCGGATCAGGCAGCCCGGGAACGTCGGGGCCTTGAGCAGAACGAGGGCGTCCAGGGGGTCGCCGTCCTCGCCGAGGGTCCCCTCGACGAACCCGTAGTCGGCGGGGTAGGTCGTGGAGGTGAACAGCATGCGGTCGAGACGGATACGACCGGTCTCGTGGTCCACCTCGTACTTGTTGCGCTCCCCCTTGGGGATCTCGATCGTAACGTCGAATTCCATGCTGATCTCGGCTCCCAATGCGACTAATGTCGCCGTATAACTACAACGTCAGGCCGCTACACCGAAGGAAGGGCAGGTGCCCCCGAGTGCGACGGGTACGAGGCGAGGCGCTCCTCGCGCTGGCCCTGCTCAACATATTCGTGCTGATCGCCGGGTTTGTCGCCCTCGACGTGATCGGGGCGCGTCCCCTTCCCGCGGCGCCCAACCCCGTCACGGACGCCGAGGGCGTGGCGGCGGCGCAACCCGCGGCCTCGACTCCGGCGGCCCCGGAACGGATCGCGGACATCCTCGATGATCCCATGTCGGATTCCGGGATCGAGGAGGGCCTCTCCGGTTTCGTCGTGGACGCCGCCACCGGTGAGACGCTCTTCGAGCTGGACCCGGACGCCCCCGTGACCCCGGCCTCGACCACGAAGATCGCCACGGCCGTCGCCGTTCTGGACACCGTCGGACCCGACCACGTGCTGAGCACCGAGGCCTACCTGGTGCCCGGACAGGACCGCGTGGTGCTGCGCGGAGAGGGCGACGTCACCCTGACCACGACCGCCGACTCCGCAGCTTACCCGCAGGTAGCGACCCTGGAGGAGCTGGCCGAGCGCACTGCGCGGGCCCTGGGCGCGGAGGGTGTCGACACGGTCTCCCTCGGCTACGACGACTCGCTGTTCACCGGCCCGGACACCGGCCCCGGCTGGAAGCCCAACTACGTCACCGAGGGCAGCACCGCCACGGTGCACGCGCTGATGATCGACTCCGGGAGGTTCTCCACCGAGGCCAGCGGCTACGGGTCGCGCGTGCCGGACCCGCCCCTGTTCGCGGCCGAGGCCTTCGCCGGACAGCTGGAGGAGGCGGGGATCACGGTCGAGGGCTCCCCCACCGAGGAGCGGGCCTCCGGGGAGCCCGTCGCCAGCGTCGACTCGCCCCCGATGTCGGCCCTGGTCGAGCACATGATGCTGGCCAGCGACAACAACATGGCCGAGGCGCTGGGGAGGGTCACCGCGATCGCCCTGGGCGGGGAGCCCTCCTTCGACGGCGCCGCCGCGGCCACCCACCAGGTGATGGACAGCCTGGGTGTGGAGGGCGTCCAGCTTTCGGACAACAGCGGCCTGAGCACCGAGAACAGGATCACGTCCCGGGCCCTGGTGGAGCTGCTGCGGCTGGCCGCGAGCGGTGACCGCCCCGACCTCAACGCCGCGGTCACCGGGCTGCCCACGGCCAACTCCACGGGCACCCTGGCCAGCGGGGGCCGCTACTCGGTCCACTCCACGGCGCACGAGGGCGCGGGGCTGGTGCGCGGCAAGACCGGCACCCTGAACGGGGTGAGCACCCTGGCCGGGACCATCCACGACCAGGAGGGCAACGTGTTCCTGTTCGCCTTCATGGCCAACCACCCCGCCGCCGTCGGCTCCCGGCTGGACCCCCTGGCCGCCGCCCTCAGCCAGTGCGGCTGCTCCTGACCGGATCACCACGCGGGCGCGCCCCCGGCCGCGCGGCCCGGCGGCCGCGCGCAACCGCCCGGTGACACCGGAGGAACCGGGGAAATCGGCCGTCCTCAGGGTCATCCCGGGCGGTACCCGGAATTCCCACCCTGATCCCCGTGCCGTCCCGCGCCTCGTGGGTAGGCTGGCGGTGTGACTGTGATCGACTGGGACGTAGCCGTGAACACCGGTGTCCGCCTCGTGCGCCCGGGCCCGCAGGTGGACCTGTCCGACGCGCGGCAGGCCGTCGCGCAGTTGCGGGAGCTCTCCACCGTGGCGGCCGGACACGTGCGCGAATTCACCGGGATGAACCCCCTCGAACCAGCGGGCCCCGCGGTCATCGTGGACCGCCCCGGCTGGATCCGAGCCAATGTCGACGGGTTCCGAGTGGTCATCGAACCCGTACTCGAACAGATGGGCGCCGACCGGCTCAACAACAGCCCGGCCGGGAACCTGACCAGCGCGGTCGGCTCCCGGATCACCGGGGTGCAGCTCGGAGCGGTGCTCTCCTACCTGGCGGGGAAGGTCCTCGGCCAGTACGAGCTCTTCCTGCCGCCCGACCCCGACGGCACCCTGCCGACCGGCCGTCTGACCCTGGTGGCGCCCAACATCGTCAACGCCGAACGCGAGATGGACGTCGACCCCCGGGACTTCCGCCTGTGGGTGTGCCTGCACGAGGAGACCCACCGCATGCAGTTCACGGCCACGCCGTGGCTGCGCGGCCACGTCCAGGAGCTCATGCAGGAGCTGCTCCTGTCGTCGGAGATGAACGCGGGCGACCTCATCGGCAGGCTGCGCGCCGCGGGCGAGGCCGTCGCCGACGCCGTCCGGGGCGGGGGCGAGAGCAACCTCATCACCGCCATCCAGAGCCCCGAGCAGAGCGAGATCATGGACCGGGTCACCGCGGTCATGAGCCTGGCCGAGGGGCACGGCGACTTCGTCATGGACGCCGTCGGCCCCGAGGTGGTGCCCAGTGTCGCCACCATCCGCGCCCGCTTCCAGAAGCGCCGCGAGTCCGCCAACCCGATCGACCGGATCATGCGTCAGCTGCTGGGCATGGACATGAAGATGCGTCAGTACGAGGAGGGCGCCGCCTTCGTCCGCGCCGTGGTGGGCGAGGTCGGCATGACCGAGTTCAACCGGGTGTGGACCTCGCCCGAGACCCTGCCCACCCTGGCGGAGATCCGCAACCCCACCGCCTGGGTCGACCGGGTCGTGCGCCCGGCCGCCGTCAACGAGTGAGCGGTCCGCACCCCGCCGTCGCCGCCGTGCGCTCGGCGGTCCGGCGGGTGCTGCGCGACCTGCCCGCCGACGCCACGGCGCTCGTGGCGTGCAGTGGCGGTGCCGACTCCCTGGCGCTGGCCGGCGCGGTGGCCTTCGAGGCCCCCCGCGTCGGCCGGGCCGCGGGGGCGGTGACCGTCGACCACGGGCTCCAGGAGGGCTCGGACCGGCGCGCCGAAGAGGTGGCCAAGGTCCTTGCCGGGCTCGGGCTCGACCCCGTCCTGGTCCGGACGGTGCGGGTGACCGGGCCGGGCGGGCCCGAGGCGTCGGCCCGGCGCGCCCGCTACGAGGCGCTGGACGGCGCGGTCGCCGACCGAGCCCCCGCCGTGGTGCTGCTCGGCCACACCCTCGACGACCAGGCCGAGACGGTCCTGCTCGGCCTGGCCCGCGGCTCCGGGGCCCGCTCGCTGGCGGGCATGGCGCCGCGCGCCGGACACCGCCTGCGCCCCCTGCTGGACCTGGACCGGGCCACCGTGCGCGAGGCCTGCGCCCGGATGGGCCTGGACGCGTGGGAGGACCCGCACAACCTCGACCCCCGCTTCGCCCGGTCGCGCGTGCGCCACGAGGCGCTGCCCGCCCTGGAGCGCGCGCTGGGCCCGGGGATCGCCGCCGCGCTCGCCCGCACCGCCGGCATGCTGCGCGCGGACGCCGACACCCTGGACCTGCTCTCCGACGGCCTGTTCGAGGAGGCGTCCGACCCGGGCGGCGGGGGCGGGCGGGACGCGCGCCCGGTCGGGCCCGTGCTGGCCGTGGCGCCGCTGGAGCGGGCCCCCGAGTCCCTGCGCACCCGGGTGCTGCGCCGCGCCGCGCTCGCCGCGGGCTGTCCGGCCGGCGCGCTGACCGCCCGGCACGTGCGCGAACTGGACCGGCTGGTCACCGAGTGGCGTGGTCAGGCCCACATCGACCTGCCCGGGGGCGTCCGGGGCCGCCGTGTCGCGGGCCGTGTCCGTTTCGAGGGCTGAGGTCCGGCTGCGCCCGGCGTGTCCGCCCTCCGCGACGCGCCGCCGCGGGGGAGGGCGGGCCGCTCCGGCTCCGCCGCCGTGTTCGGCACGTTTATCCTGGTTGCCGCAAACGGGGAACCCAGCAGCGAGGACATCAGCGTGGACGCCAAAGACATGGGCCGGGACCTGGAGAAGGTCCTGGTCACCGAGGAAGAGATCAAGGCCCGCCTGGAGGAGATCGGCGCGCGCATCGACGCCGACTACGCGGGCAAGGACCTGCTCATCGTCGGTGTGCTCAAGGGCGCGGTGATGGTGATGGCCGACCTCGCCCGGGTCCTGCACACCCCGGTCTCGATGGACTGGATGGCGGTCTCCTCCTACGGGGCCGGGACCACATCCTCCGGTGTGGTCCGCATCCTCAAGGACCTGGAGACCGACATCAAGGACCGCGACGTCCTCATCGTCGAGGACGTCATCGACTCCGGTCTGACCCTGTCGTGGCTGATCGGCAACCTGAAGTCGCGCGGGCCCCGCTCGGTGGAGGTCTGCACGATGGTCCGCAAGCCGCTGGCCTTCGACGTGGACCTGCACGTGGAGTACGTCGGCTTCGACCTGCCCAACGAGTTCATCGTCGGCTACGGCCTCGACTACGCGGAGAAGTACCGCAACCTGCCCTTCATCGGCACCCTCGCCCCGCACGTCTACGAGAAGTAGGGCGCGCCCGGCCCGCCGCGGACTCCGTACGGGCTCGCACAGGACCCGTACGGAGGCTGTGGGGAGTGCCACGGGAACAACGCGGTGGGGTGTCGTCGTTGCTTTCATGACGGTTCCCGTCCGGTCGTCCGTGCGGGCGTGCCCGCCCTCGGGGGCGAGGTGTACCGTCGAATATCCCGGCGATGTTCCGGGGAACCACGTGTCCGATAGGTCCTGCTTCGGAAACTCCTCTGGGGTGGGGCGGCCTGGTCAGGAGGGACGGACCCGACAGGGTTCCGCTCACATGAATCTGAAGCGTTTTTTCCGCGGTCCGTGGATCTGGATCCTGGCCGTCGGCCTCATGCTCATCATCGGCTTCCGCGTGTTCGACGTCGGCGGCGGCCCCCAGCCCACCGAGACCGACATCTCGACCGTCCACCAGCTCATCGAGCGGGACGAGGTGGACAACGCCGAGATCGTCGACCGCGACCAGCGCATCGTGCTGACCACCGTGGACGACGAGATCTACGAGGCGTACTGGGTCGAGGGACAGGGCCTGCAGCTCGCGGAGATGCTCCAGACCTCCCTGGACAGCGAGGGCTCCGAGCTGGAGTCCTACGAGGTCTCGGTCGCCACCACGCCGGTGTGGACCACCGCGCTGTTCAGCCTGCTGCCGCTGGTCATCATCATCGTCATCTTCTGGTTCATCTTCAGCCAGATGCAGGGCGGCGGCTCGCGCGTGATGAACTTCGGCAAGTCCAAGGCCAAGCTCATCACCAAGGACACGCCCAAGAACACCTTCGCCGACGTCGCCGGGGCCGACGAGGCCATCGAGGAGCTCCACGAGATCAAGGAGTTCCTCCAGAACCCGGCCAAGTTCCAGGCGATGGGCGCCAAGATCCCCAAGGGCGTGCTCCTGATGGGCCCGCCCGGAACCGGTAAGACCCTGCTGGCCCGCGCCGTCGCCGGCGAGGCCGGGGTCCCGTTCTACTCCATCTCCGGCTCGGACTTCGTCGAGATGTTCGTCGGTGTGGGCGCCTCCCGCGTGCGCGACCTGTTCGAGCAGGCCAAGGCCAACGCCCCCGCGATCATCTTCATCGACGAGATCGACGCCGTCGGCCGCCACCGCGGCGCCGGCATGGGCGGCGGGCACGACGAGCGCGAGCAGACCCTCAACCAGATGCTGGTCGAGATGGACGGCTTCGACGTCAAGGGCGGCGTCATCCTCATCGCCGCCACCAACCGGCCCGACATCCTCGACCCGGCGCTGCTGCGCCCCGGCCGCTTCGACCGGCAGGTCGTCGTGGACCGCCCGGACATGGACGGCCGCCGCGACATCCTCAAGGTCCACGCCAAGGGCAAGCCCATGGCGGACGACGTCGACTTCAACGTCATCGCCCGCCAGACCGCCGGGATGACCGGCGCGGACCTGGCCAACGTCATCAACGAGGGCGCCCTGCTGTCCGCGCGCGCCGACCGGAAGGTCATCACCCACGCCGTCCTGGAGGAGGCGATCGAGCGGGTCATGGCCGGTCCCGAGCGCAAGACCCGGGTGATGTCCGACCGGGAGAAGAAGGTCATCGCCTACCACGAGGGCGGCCACGCCCTGGTGGGCCACGCGCTGCCCAACTCCGACCCGGTGCACAAGATCACCATCCTGCCGCGCGGCCGGGCCCTGGGCTACACGATGTCGGTGCCCACGGAGGACAAGTTCCTCACCTCGCGCTCGCAGATGATGGACCAGCTCGCGATGATGCTCGGCGGCCGCGCCGCGGAGGAGCTCGTCTTCCACGAGCCCACCACCGGTGCGGGCAACGACATCGACAAGGCCACCAACCTGGCCCGCAACATGGTCACCGAGTACGGCATGAGCGAGCGCCTGGGCGCCCGCAAGTTCGGCTCCGGCAACACCGAGCCCTTCCTGGGCCGGGAGATGTCGCACGCCCGCGAGTACTCCGAGGAGATCGCCTCCATCATCGACGAGGAGGTGCGCCGCCTCATCGAGTCCGCGCACGACGAGGCCTACGAGGTCCTCGTCGAGTACCGGGACGTCCTGGACGACCTGGTCGTGGCGCTGCTGGAGAAGGAGACCCTGTCCAAGGCCCAGGTGCTGGAGATCTTCGCGCCGGTGGTCAAGCGCCCCTCCCGCGGCTCCTACACGGGTTACGGCAAGCGCCAGCCCTCGGAGCGGCCCCCGGTGCGCTCCAAGAAGGAACTGGCCGTGCTCAACGGCGCCGAGGTCCCGGGCGCCGACGCGGTGCGGGGCTCCACGGACGTCCAGGACCCCCAGGCGGTCCGGGGCTCCTCGGCCAACGGACAGCACCCGGGGCCGTCCGCCGCCGATGAGGGGGACGAGTCGTGAGCGCGTCCGAGGAACTGCCGCCCAGGTCCGTGGACCGTCTGCGCATCGAGCGCGCCGTCCGCGAGATCCTGCTCGCCATCGGCGAGGACCCCGACCGCGACGGCCTGGTCAAGACGCCCGAACGGGTGGCCAGGGCCTACGAGGAGCAGTTCGCCGGGTTGGGGCAGAAGCCCGGGGACGTGCTCACCACCGTGTTCGAGGCCGACCACGAGGAGATGGTCCTGGTCAAGGACATCGAGCTCTACTCCACCTGCGAGCACCACCTGGTGCCGTTCTACGGGGTGGCGCACGTGGGCTACATCCCCGGCGCGGACGGCCGCATCACCGGCCTGAGCAAGCTCGCCCGCCTGGTGGACGTGTACGCGCGCCGCCCGCAGGTGCAGGAGCGGCTCACCGGCCAGGTGTCGGACGCGATCATGGAGTTCCTCCAGCCGCGCGGGGTGATCGTCGTGGTCGAGGCCGAGCACCTGTGCATGACCATGCGCGGGGTGCGCAAGCCCGGGGCCAAGACCGTCACCTCTGCGGTGCGGGGGATCTTCCGCAGCAGCGACCGGACCCGCTCCGAGGCGATGAGCCTGATCCTGAGCCAGCGCTAGGCAGCGTTCTTTTGGACCTCCGCTCCGCTTCGGTCCGTGTTCGGGCGCCCGGAGAACGGGAATCGGGTTGAAGCAGGCACAGCGGCGCCTACGACGGGTCCGCTCGTGCCCACCCGTCGCCCGCCACCACCCTCAACCGACGCCTACGGCGCAGTTCCCCCACGGGAACCCGTCTCCGGCCCCTCCAGAACCCCGTGGGCGCCCGAACCAACCCCCCACAAGCTGAGACCGTTTCAAAAAACAGACCCTGGGGGCCTTACCGTGAACCCTCCCCGGCGGCCTCGCTCGCCGGGGAGGGTTTCGCGCCTTCGAGGGCGGGCACAAGCCCCGGGCGCGCGCCTCCGGTTTTCCGGCGTACGCGTAGGGTGATCCTTATGGGGCCGAAACACACACTTCCGGGCCTGCCCGACCGCGGGCGGTGCCTGGTCATGGGGGTCGTGAACGTCACCCCCGACTCCTTCTCCGACGGCGGCGCGTGGTTCGATCCCGACAGGGCGATCGAACACGGGTTGCGCCTGGTCGAGGAGGGCGCGGACCTGGTCGACGTGGGCGGTGAGTCCACCCGTCCCGGCGCGCAGCGCGTCTCCGCCGCCGAGGAGCTGCGCAGGGTCGAACCGGTCGTGCGGGAGCTCTCCGCGCGGGGCGTCGCCGTCAGCGTCGACACCATGCGCGCCGAGATCGCCGAGAAGGCCGTGGAGGCCGGAGCCGTCCTGGTCAACGACGTCAGCGGCGGGCTCGCCGACCCGGCCATGGCCCGCCTCGTGGCGTCTTCCGGCGTTGCCTACGTGTTGATGCACTGGCGTGGGCATAGTCATGACATGCAGAGCCGTGCCGTGTACACGGATGTCGTCCAGGAGGTCCTCGATGAGCTCCGCGACCGTATGGAGGCCATGATCAGTGCAGGTGTCGACCCCGGCCAGATCGTCCTGGACCCCGGGTTGGGATTCTCCAAGCGCCCCGAGCAGGCGCACAACTGGGCGCTGCTGCACGAGCTGGAGCGCTTCCACGAGCTGGGGCGCCCCGTGCTGGTGGCCGGATCGCGCAAGCGCTTCCTGAGCCGCCTGCTCGGCGACGCCAAGGGCGAGGACCGCCCCTTCACCGAGTGCGACGCCGCCACCGCGGCCGTCACCACCCTGTCCGCGGACCGGGGGGCGTGGGCCGTGCGGGTGCACGACGTCCGTCCCAGCGCCGACGCCGTCCGCGTGGCGGCCGCCTGGTCCGACGGCGGCGCCCGTCTGGACGAGGGACGCGCCGAGCCGGTGGAGGGCAGCCTGTGAAGTCCCGCCAGGAGGTCATGGAGCGCGTGGCCGAGGCCAACGCGCAGTTCTACAGCGCCATCGAGAACGGCGACATCGACCTGATGCGCAGTGTCTGGGCGGAGGAGCACCAGGCGCCCGACCTGGTGTGCGTGAACCCCGGTTGGCCGCTGCTGCGCGGGCGCACCGAGATCATGCGCGCCTGGTCGCTGATCATGGCCAACGTCACCTACATCCAGTACGTGCTCACCGAGACCCACATCGGGGTCGGCGGCGACATCGCCATGGTCACGTGCGAGGAGAACGTGCTGACCGCCGAGGAGGACAGCCCCGGTTTCGTCGCGGGCGGCCAGGTGGTGACCACCAACCTGTTCGTGGACACCGACCAGGGGTGGCGGCTGTGGTCGCACCACGCCTCGCCCGTGCTCATGGAGGAGGACGAGGACGAGGGAGAGGTCGAGGCCTGATGCCCGATCGCGTCGCGCTCCGCGGACTGCGGGCCCGCGGCCACCACGGCGTGTTCGACTTCGAGCGCCGGGAGGGCCAGGACTTCGTGGTCGACGCGGTGCTGTACCTGGACACCGCCCCGGCGGCGGCCTCCGACGACGTGGGCGACACCGTCCACTACGGCCTGCTCGCCGACCGGCTGGTCGCGATCGTGACCGGGGAACCGGTCAACCTGATCGAGACGCTCGCCGAGCGGCTGGCCCGGGAGTGCCTGGCCGAACCGCTGGTCGAGCGGGCGGAGGTGACGGTGCACAAGCCGTCCGCGCCCATCGAGCACGAGTTCGCCGACGTGGCCGTCACCGTGGTCCGGGAGCGGACGCGGCGCGAGCCCGGCGACCTCGGGGACGCCCGGGACCCGGGAGGCGCGCAGGACCCCGCCAGGCGGCGCGCCGTGCTCTCCCTGGGCTCCAACCTCGGGGACCGGATGGCGGCCCTCCAGGGGGCCGTGGACACGCTGCTGGGCGGCGCGGACGCGCCCGTCCCGGTGGCGGTGTCCCCCGTCTACGAGACCGAGCCGGTGGGCGGACCCGAACAGGGCGCCTTCCTCAACGCGGTCCTGGTCGTGGACACCGACGGCCCGCCCCGCGCCCTGCTGGAGCGCGCCCGCGCGGCCGAGCGGGCCTTCGACCGCGTCCGCGAGGTCCGGTGGGGGCCGCGCACGCTGGACGTGGACGTGATCGCGTTCGGGGACGTGCGCGACGACGACCCGGAGTTGACCCTGCCGCACCCGCGCGCCCACGAACGGGGGTTCGTGCTCCGGCCCTGGCTGGACGCCGACCCCGGGGCGCGCCTGCCCGGCAGGGGACCGGTCGCCGATCTGCTGGGGGCCTGCGGTGAGCAGGGGCTGCGCCGGCGCGACGACCTGCGGCTGCGCCTGCCGGGGCGGGCCTGATGTCCGGGGACGAGGAGGGGCGGATGCGCCCCACCGGGTGGCGGGTGCCGTCCCTGCTGGCGGTGGTCGGCGCCCTCGCGGGGGTGCTGGTCACCAACTCCCTGCCGGGGCTGCCGCTGCTGCCGTGGTCGGCGATCCCGACCCTGCTGCTGCTCGCGGTCGCCGAGGGCTACACGGCGGGGCGGACCCGCAGGCGCATCCGCCGGGAGCCGGGGACCGAGCCGATGCAGCCGCTCAGCGCGGCCCGCCTGGTCGCCCTGGCCAAGGCCAGCGCGCTGTTCGCGTCCCTGGCGCTGGGCTTCTTCGCCGGGATGGCGCTGTCGGTGTCGGACACGCTGGTGCTGCCCGTGCACCGCGAGGTGTTCCTCACCGCGCTGGGCACGGCCCTGTCGTCGGGGCTGCTGCTGGCCGCCGCCCTGTACCTGGAGCACGCCTGCCGGGTCCCCGAGGACGACGATCCGCAGGACGGCGCCCGGTTCTGACTCCTCGGGGTCTTTCGTCCGAATTCGCCTGCGCGCCGCGTCGGTCTGCCGGTGCTTGCCCCCGGATGGTTGACTGGCTCCGTGGAGACCAGTGACACGACACCGCCGCCCGGGCCCTCCAGGCCGCTCGACGCGGCGTTCGCACCGCCCGGGGACGCCTCCTGGAGCCGTGTGTCGCCCGCCCTGGCCTGGTACCGCCGGATCGTGGTGGGCGCGCTGTGCCTGATCGCCGGAGGCGGGGGCGCCGTGCTGCTGTTCGCGCGGGCCTCCTGGCCCTGGGCCGCCGCCTGGGCGGTGCTGGCCGCGGTGGTCCTGGCCGCGGGCTGGGTCCTGGCCGGGCTCTTCCGCCGGTCGTGGGGCTACGCGGAGGCCGACGAGGAGCTCTACCTCACCTACGGGGTGTTCGTGAGGCAGCTGGTGGTCATCCCCTACGGCCGGATGCAGGTCGTGGACGTCACCGCCGACCTCCTCGAACAGGCCCTGGGCATCGCCACCGTGCAGGTGCGCACCGCCGCCAGCACCGCGGACACCCGGGTGGTCGGGCTGCCGCTGGCCGAGGCCGTCCGGATGCGCGACCGGCTCGCGGCGCGCAGTGAGAGCTTCTCGACGGGGTTGTAAGTGCACGGACCAGCTCAGCCGCCGCAGGGGCCCCCGGGTCCGCACGTCCGACCGGGGCCCGCCGGTCCGCAGTGGTACCAGGGCCCTCCGGGCCGCCCGGGGCCGCCGTTCGGTCCGCCCGGGCCGTCGTCCGGTCCGCCGCAGCCGCCCGCCATGCCGCCCCCGACCGGGTGGCTGCCCCAGCCGGTCCGGCCCCCGCGGCCGGAGGACGACGTCACCACGGGCGTGTTCCGCGCGCACTGGATGAGCGTCCCGCTCCAGGTCGTCGCGGTGACCCTGGTGTTCGTGGCGCTGGTCGGCCCCATCCTCAACACCTTCGGCTTCGCCTGGGTCGTGATGATGGCGGTGGCCGTCGTCTTCGGCACGCTCGCCTACGCCCTGCCCGCGTGGTGGTACGCCACCTTCGGGCTGCGCGAGGACCACCTGGTCGTCCACAGCGGCCTGGTCAGGCGCAGCTCGCGCGAGGTGCCGCTCAGCCGCCTCCAAGCGGTGGACGTGGTCCGGCCCCTGTTCCTCCAGGTGTTCGGCATGGCCGAACTGCGCGTCGAGCTGGCGGGCGGCGACGGGAGCGACATCCGGCTGCGCTGCCTGCCCCGCGTCCTGGCCGAGCGCCTGCGCGTGGCCGTCCTCGCGCACGCCGCCGGACTCCCCGGGCGCTCGCCCGAGGCGCCGGAGTGGCCGTTCTACCGGCTGCCCTTCCTGCTGCTGCTCGGCGCGCTGACCTTCCGCGTGCCGGTCCTGCTGTCCTTCATCGCGCTGCTCATGCTCGCCACCGCGGGCGCGGTCTTCGCGGAACCGGGCGTGGTGGGCGCGCTCCTCCCGCTCACCCTGGGGCTGCTGCGCTACTTCTGGGGGCCCCTGGCCCGCTACACCGACTACTACGCCTCCCTGTCCTCCGACGGCCTGCGCCTGCGCTACGGCATGTTCCAGCGGCGCATGCAGACCGTCCCGCCGGGGCGCGTGCAGGCCGTGCGCGTGGTCGAGCCCCTGCTCTGGCGGGCCCTGGGCGTGGCCCGGGTCGAGGCCAACGTCGCCGGTTACGCGGGCGCGCGCCAGGCCGACTCGTCCACCCTGCTGCCCGTGGCGCCGCGCCGCACGGCCTTCGCCCTGGTCAACGAGCTGTTCCCGGAGAGCGAGGCGGCCCACGTGCCGCTCGTGCCCAACGACAGGCCGGTGCCGAACCTGATGGGCGTGGACGAGCACCTCTTCGTCAGCACGCGCGGCCTGTTCTGCCTGGTGACGGAGATCGTCCCGGTGGAGCGAGTCCAGACGGCGCGCCTGGTGGCCGGGCCGCTGTCCCGCCTGACGGGGCGTGTCGCGGTGGACGTGGACACGCCCCCCGGGCCGGTCCGCGCCAGGGCCCACGGGCGCGGGGCCCGGGAGGCGCGCCGCTTCCTGGACGCGCTGGCCGAGCACGGGCGCCGGGCCCGGGTGCCCGCGGCGGGCACGGAGCGCTGGGCGACCCGCGCCACCCTCACCCGCCGGACCGGGGCCGCCGGGCGGCCCTCCTTCGAGGAGGCCGGACCCGGGGAGCCCGCGCCCGCCGGGGACCCGGAGCACGCCGGGGACTCGGAGGGACCGACGCGCGACGAGGCCCCGGCCGCGCCGTCGCAGGACGGCCGTCCGCGCTTCCTGGCTCCGGGGGCCGAAGGTCCCGAATCCGGGGATCCGGGGTCAGGGGCCGCGGAAACCGGGAAAGACGGCACCGCCGACACCTCCGCCGAGGGCGGTACGGAGGGGACCCGGGACACCCCCGGACTCTGATGTGTCGTGCGTCACATTAAGGGGCTCCCGGGCTCCCTTTTGTGGTTCACATGTCGGACATGGATGCGCACGGATGGTGATAATTCCAGCTCGCGGCCGCGAAATGCTTTCGCGTTATGACCACGTGGGGCGAGGGAGTATGGCTAAATGGTGACCGAACACGGGGAGTGTTCAGTGTCATACACATAGTCAATGGTATTGACCGGTTGGCGCCCCCCGCCAACCGGTCCGACGGGAGAAACCACATGCTGAAGAAGGCTTTCGCCGCCAGTGCCATCGCCGCCGCCGCCGCGGGCGTCCTGTTCACCGGCGCTCCGGCCATGGCCGTCGACGACGTCTCGACCTCCGGCAACGGAAGCATCCTGGGGGGCAACCAGCTCGTGGCCGACCTGGACGTGCCGATCAACGTCTGCGGCAACGCCATCGCGGTCCTCGGTGTGGCCGGCGCCAACTGCGTCGACTCCGGCGCCACGGTGAAGAACTAGTAGCAGCTCCGGGCGGCCTGCTCCGGCCCCGCCGGGCGACGGGCTCCCGGACGAGGCGCCATCCCGTGACGACGGGGTGGCGCCTTCGCCGTGTCCGGGACCCGCACCCGGTCCTCCCGGATCCGCCCCGCGAACCCCGCCCGCGACCCGCCCCCCTTTCGCTCGGCCGCAACCGCAATTGTCGTCCGACTGGAAACCGCCCGACCGGTGACGCTGCGCGCACACGCCTCCCGCCGATGTCTGGGCCTTTGTCCCGAACACACCCGAGAGGCGCGCGCACCCAGTGTGAACATAAGGACTTTTCTCGTTATAAGGCCAGCTCAAAGCAGGGAAACGAGGGCTTCCCGGGGGTAATTTCTTGAGCGGTTCCCCAGGGAGCCGCCACACAACCAGCCGTCCGGCGGTCCCCCCGACCGGACACAGAAGGAGACGCGTAGTGCTCAAGAAGACGCTCGCCACCAGTGCCGTGATCCTCGCCTCCGCCGGGGTCCTCCTCACCGCGGCACCGGCGGCCGCGAACATCGGCACCTGGACCTCCAACCACGGTTCCGACTTCAGCGGCAACCTCTCCTACATCAACGGCCTGACCAACGGCAACGTGGGCTGCGGCAACTCCAACGCCGCCTTCGGCCAGTCCCTGGGCTCGTGCTTCAACACCGGGGTGATCATCCAGGACTGATCCGGCCGGTCCCGCGGAGGGGGCCACGCGCCGGGTGGTGGGGGCGGACGCGGTGTCCGCCCCCACACGCGTGCCCGGGGGCGGGTCGGCAGGTCACCGGCCGGGGAGGACTATCGTGTGCTCAGGCGCCCCGGAACGACAGGAACCGGACGCGCCCCACGCGTTCGGACCACGAGGGGGCACACATGGAGACGACGCAGGGACGCCCCGCCCGCCTGCGGATCGGCGTCATCGGATCCGGGCGGGTCGGCTCCGTCCTCGGCCAGGCCCTGGGCCGGGCCGGGCACAAGGTCGTCGCCGCCTCCGCGGTCTCCGACGCCTCCCGGGCCCGCGCCGCCGAGCGCCTGCCCACCGCGCGCGTGCTCGAACCGGCCCGGGTCGCCGAGGCCAGCGACCTCGTCCTGCTCACCGTCCCCGACGACGCCCTCCCCGAACTCGTCGAAGGGCTCGCCTCCACCGGCACCGACCTGCGCGGCAAGATCCTCGTCCACGCCAGCGGAGCCCACGGCTACGGCGTCCTGGCCCCCGCCACCCTCGTCGGCGCCCTGCCCCTCGCGCTCCACCCCGCCATGACCTTCACCGGGCGCGACGAGGACATCGACCGCCTCGCCAACTGCGCGTTCGGCGTCACCGCGCCCGAGCAGCTGCGCCCCATCGCCGAGGCCCTCGTCGTCGAGATGGGCGCCGAACCCGTGTGGATCACTGAGGACAAGCGCACCCTCTACCACGCGGCCCTCGCCGGAGGCGCCAACCACCTGGTCACCCTGGTCTCCGACAGCGCCGCCCTGCTCGCCTCCGCCGGGGTCCCCGAACCCGGCCGCATGCTCGCCCCCATGCTCAGCGCGGCCCTGGACAACGCCCTGCGCCTGGGCATCCACGGTCTGAGCGGCCCCGTCCTGCGCGGCGACGCGGGAACCGTCGCCGGGCACATCGAGCAGCTGCGGGAGAACGCGCCCGAGAGCGTGGCCAGCTACGTCGAACTCGCCCGGCTCACCGCCGACCGCGCCATCAACGCCGGGATGCTCAAGCCCGAGGACGCCGCGCGCCTGCTCGACGTCCTCCGCCGCTGAGACGCCGCCGGGTCCGGCGCGCGTACGGCCGCCGCGACGCAGAACACCACCACGGGAAACCACCGATGACCGCACCGCACTCCGCCGCCCCCGCCCCCCTCGTCGCGCACACGTCCGAGGAGCTGTGCCGCGCCCTCACGGGCGCCGGACGCGTCGCCCTCGTCCCCACCATGGGCGCCCTGCACGAGGGCCACCGCAGCCTCATGCGCCTGGCCCGCGAACGCGCCGACACCGTGGTCGTCAGCGTCTTCGTCAACCCGCTCCAGTTCGGGCCCGACGAGGACTTCGACCGCTACCCGCGCACCCTGGACACCGACACCGCCGTGTGCGCGGAGGAGGGCGTCGACGTGGTCTTCGCCCCCGGCGTCGACACCATGTACCCCGCCGAGCAGACGGTCACCGTCCACGCGGGCGCGATGGGCGACCGGCTGGAGGGCGCCTCCCGCCCCGGGTTCTTCACCGGCGTGCTCACCGTGGTCAGCAAGCTCCTCCACCTGGTCGGCCCGGACCTCGCGGTCTTCGGCAGCAAGGACGCCCAGCAGCTCGCCGTGGTCCGCCGCATGGCCGCCGACCTCAACATGCCCGTTGAGATCGTCGGCGCGCCCACCCTGCGCGACCCCGACGGCCTGGCCACCTCCAGCCGCAACGTCTACCTGTCCGCGGCCGAGCGCGCCAGCGCCCTGTCGCTGTCCCGCGCCCTGGAGGCGGGCCGCGCCGCCGCCTCCGGGGGCCCCGACGCCGTCCGCGCCGCGGCCCGGGCCGTCCTGGACGACGCGGCCGGGGCCGAGCCGCCCGTCGAACTCGACTACCTCGCGTTGGTCGATCCGGCCACCTTCGCCGACGTCCCCGCCGACCACGCGGGCGGGGCCGTCCTGGCCGTCGCCGCCCGCGTGGGCGCGACCCGGCTCATCGACAACGTGTCCCTGACCCTCTAGGCGGTGTCTTCCTTGGACCTCCGCTCCGCGCCGCCCCGTGTCCGGGCGTCCGAACCCCCCGCACACCAGCGCCGCGTACCGGCGACACCCCGGAAGAGAGAACACGGATGAGCACACCCCTCCAGACACGGCTCGACGCCCCCGGGCCGGGGTGGACGATCGAGGCCGACGTCGCGGTCGTCGGCTCGGGCATCGCCGGTCTGAGCACCGCGCTGCGCTACGTCCAGCGCACCGAACGCGGCCGGGTCGTGCTCGTCACCAAGGACCGCCTGTCCACCGGCTCCACCGCCTACGCCCAGGGCGGGATCGCCGCCGCCATGGCGCCCGAGGACGGGCCCGTCGCCCACATGGTCGACACCCACCTGGCGGGGGCGGGCCTGTCCGACCCCCACGCCGTCAACGTCCTGGCCGCCGAGGGCCCCGACGCCCTGCGCTGGCTCATCGGGCTGGGCGCCGAGTTCGACCTCGCCGAGGACGGCGCCCTGGCCCTCACCCGCGAGGGCGGCCACCGCGCCGACCGCGTCGCGCACGCGGGCGGCGACGCCACCGGCGCCGAGATCCAGCGCGCCCTCGTGGCCGCCGTCCTGGCCGAGGAGCGCATCGAGGCCGTCGAGCACGCCGTGGCCCTGGACGCCCTGCGCGACCCCGACACGGGAGCGGTGTGCGGCGCCACCCTGCACGTCATGGGCGAGGGCGCCCGCGACGGCGTCGGCGCGGTCCTGGCCCCCGCCGTGGTGCTGGCCACCGGCGGCATGGGACAGGTCTTCGCCGCCACCACCAACCCGCCCGTGTCCACCGGGGACGGCCTCGCCCTGGCCGCCCGCGCCGGGGCGCGCCTGCGCGACCTGGAGTTCATCCAGTTCCACCCCACGGTGCTCTGGCTGGGCCCCGAGGCGCGCGGGCGCCAGCCCCTGGTCTCCGAGGCCCTGCGCGGGGAGGGCGCCTACCTGGTGGACGCGCAGGGCCGGCGCATCATGGAGGGCGTCCACGAGCTGGCCGACCTCGCCCCCCGCGACGTGGTGGCGCGCACCATCGCCCGCACGATGGCCGAGCAGGGCGTCGACCACGTCTACCTGGAGACCCGCCACTTCGGCCCGGCCACCTGGGAGCGGCGCTTCCCGACCATCCTCGCCTCCTGCCGCGAACACGGCATCGACCCGCTCACCCAGCCGGTCCCCGTCGCCCCCGCCGCCCACTACGCCTCCGGCGGCGCCGAGGTCGACATCGACGGCCGCACCTCGGTCCCCGGCCTGTGGGCCGTGGGAGAGGTCGCCCGCACGGGGGTGCACGGCGCGAACCGGCTCGCCTCCAACTCCCTGCTGGAGGGCCTGGTCTACGCCGACCGGATCGCCGCCCGCCTGGCGGGCGACCCCGCCCCCCGGCCCGCGCGGGCCGGGGCCGTCGGCACCGTCACCGCGCTCCCCGACCCCGCCGCCGCGGCCCGCGTGCGCACCCTGATGTCACGCCACGCCGGGGTGCTGCGCACCGGCGAGGGGCTCGCCGAGCTGACCGCAGAACTCGACGCCCTCGCCCGCCCCGGTTCCCCGGTCACCCCCGACGTGGCCGCCTGGGAGACCGCCAACCTGCTCACCGCGGCCCGGCTCGTGGCCGCCGCCGCGCTGCACAGGACCGAGAGCAGGGGCGCGCACCAGCGCGCCGACCACCCCGAGCCCGTACCCGGGCTCCGGATCCGCCCCGTCGTCGTCCGACTGGAAGGGAACACCATCGTGACCACGGATGAGGACTGGACGCCCTCCCTGCCGCCCGCGCTCACCGCGGAACTGGACTCCATCGCCTTCCCCCTCGCCGGTTCGGGCACCCGCCCGGACGCGCGCGCCGAGTTCGCCCTCCCGTACACCGCCCCCTCGCAGTCCCACGTGGACCTGGTCCGCCGCGCCCTGTCCGAGGACCTCACCGCGGGACCGGGCATCGACGTCACCACCGTCGCGACCATCCCAGGCGACCAGGTGCGCACCGCGCACGTGGTGGCCCGCGCCGACGGCACCGTCAGCGGCCTCCCGCTCGCCGAACTCGTCTTCTGGCTGGTCGCCGACGGGGCCCTGGAGGCGCACCGGACCGTGGCCGACGGCGACGCGGTCAAGCGCGGCGACGTCCTGATGACGGTCACCGCGCGCACCCGCGACCTGCTCACCGCGGAGCGGACCGCGCTCAACTTCCTCACCCACATGTCCGGAATCGCCACCGCCACCCGCGCCTGGGTGGACGCCGTGGCCGGGACCGGCGCCCGGATCAGGGACAGCCGCAAGACCCGGCCGGGGCTGCGCGCGCTGGAGAAGTACGCCGTGCGCTGCGGCGGCGGGGTCAACCACCGCTACGGCCTCAGCGACGCCGGACTGGTCAAGGACAACCACGTCGTCGCCGCGGGCGGCGTCGGCGAGGCGGTCCGCGCCATCCGCGCGCGCTTCCCCGACCTCCCCCTGGAGGTGGAGGTGGACCGGACCGACCAGATCGAGGACGCCATCGCCGCGGGCGCCGAGGAGATCCTGCTCGACAACTTCACCGTCGAGCGGCTCCGCGAGGCGGTCGCGCTGGTCGCGGGCCGTGCGCGGCTGGAGTCCTCCGGGGGCCTGACCCTGGACGTGGCGGGTGACGTGGCCCGTACCGGGGTGGACTACCTGGCGGTCGGGGCGCTCACCCACTCCAGCCCGGCGCTGGATATCGCGCTTGACCTGTTGTGAGCGGCCCGGTTGGTGGAAGATTCCTTGAGAACACACCACTTCGACCACGGATGAGGCCCCCAGCATGCTGCTCGCGATCGACGTCGGCAACTCCGAGACGGTCTTCGGTCTCTTCGCATCCGACGACCTTCTCGAACACTGGAGGGTGGGAACCGACACCAGGCGCACGGCCGACGAGTGGGCCGTGGTCCTGCGCGGGCTCGTCGACGGCAGCAGCCTGGGCCGCCCCGAGGACATCGACGGCATCGCCCTGTGCTGCTCGGTCCCGTCGGTGCAGCACGAGATGCGGGACATGTTCCGCCGCCACTTCGGGGACGTCCCGGCCGTGATCGTCGAACCCGGCGTCAAGACCGGGGTGCCGATCCGGATGGACAACCCCAAGGAGGTGGGCAGCGACCGGATCATCAACGCGCTGGCCGCCAACCACCTCTACGGCGGTCCCGCGGTGGTGGTGGACTTCGGGACCGCGACCACCTTCGACGCGGTCAGCGTCCGCGGGGAGTACGTGGGCGGGGCCATCGCCCCGGGCATCGACATCTCCGTGGACGCCCTCTCCCGGCGCGGCGCCCAGCTGCACATGGTGGAGATCGTCAAGCCGCGCGCGGCCATCGCCAAGAACACCACCGAGGCGCTGCGCTCGGGGATCGTGTTCGGGTTCGCGGGCCAGGTGGACGGGATCGTGGACCGCATGGTCGCCGAGCTGACCGACGCGCCCGACGACGTGACCGTGGTGGCCACCGGGGGGCTCGCCTCCATCGTGGTGGCCGAGTGCGAGACGGTCGACCTGCACGAGCCGTGGCTGACCCTCATCGGCCTGCGCCTGGTTTACGAGCGCAACGTCGGCTGATCCGGGTCCGGGGTGGGGGGAGCGGGAGGCGGCCTTCCGCCCCGGCGGGTTCAGTCCTGGTCGTGCCGCTGCACGCGCAGCCGGGGGAACACCTCGGCGAGGTGGTCGAAGTCGCGGTCGCAGTGCACGAGGACCGCGTCGGTGCGCAGGGCGACGGCCGCGATGAGGCAGTCCATGTGTTTGCGGATCGTCTTGCCCTTGGACCGTGCTCCGCGATAGAGCATCGCGGACTCCCGGAAGTCGAAGGTCGGTTCGACCGTCAGCCGGGTCTGCGCCTGAAGCATCGCGTCCAGCTGGAAGAACGCCTTCTCGGTCTTGGCTCCGGACAGGAGTTCGCAGATCACCGGATCGGTGGTCGCCACGTTCTCCCGATTGTCACGAAGCTGACGGACGAACAGGTGGGTTTCGGAACCGGTTCCGCCCAGGTACTCCAACCAGGCGGAGGTGTCGAGGAGATAGGTCTTGGTCACGTTCCTACTTCTCGTCCTCGAAGCCCGAACGGCGCATCTCGTCCAGATCGCCTTCCCAGACGTCGCTTCCCTCGAGCTCCAGCATCATCTCGTAACGGTCACCGCTTCCCGCCACGTGGCGGAGGCCGAAGTCCACCGCCTCGCGCTTGGTCCTCAGGCCGTACTTCTCCATGACCGTTGTGACCAGTTCGTCGTCGATGTCAATGTTTGTGCGACTCATGCACCCAGATTACACCTGTTACCGTGTGTAAAGAAACGGTTTCCGGGAGTTCGCGGTCGCGGGGGTGGTGCGGCGGCCGGGACCGGCCGCCGCACCACCCCCGGTTCAGCCCGAGGAGACGGCGCCGGGGGACGCCTCCGGCGAGGCCCCGCTCCGGAACAGGTCCGGCTCGATGTAGACCAGCGTGGCGATGGGCACCGCGGCCCGGATGCGCTCCTCGGCCTCGTTGATCGCCCGCGTGATCCGGCCCGCGTCGTCGCGCGCGTCCACGGCCACCTTGGCGGCCACCAGCAGTTCCTCGGGGCCCACGTGCTGGGTGCGCATGTGGATCAGGCGGTCGATGTCCTCGACCGACTCGACGGCCCGGCGGATGGCCCGCACGTTCTCGCTCGTGGCGGACTCGCCGATCAGCAGGCTCTTGACCTCGACGGCCAGCACGACCGCGATGACCACCAGGAGGACGCCGATGGCGGCGGTGCCCAGGCCGTCCCACAGGCCGTTGCCGGTGATCAGGGTCAGGCCGACGCCGGCCAGGGCGAACACGAGGCCCAGCAGCGCGCCCGCGTCCTCCAGCAGGATCACCGGCAGTTCGGGGGACTTGGAGCGGCGGACGAACTGCACCCAGCTCGCCCTGCCCCGGACCGCGTTGGACTCCTTGATCGCCGTGCGCATGGCGAACGACTCCAGCACGATCGCCACCACCAGCACGGCCACGGGGACCCACTGCCAGGACGTGATCGGCTCGGGGTGGGAGATCTTGTGCCAGGCCTCGTAGAGCGCGAACAGGCCGCCCAGGCTGAACAGCACGATCGCCACCATGAACGCGTACACGTAGCGCTCGCGGCCGTAGCCGAAGGGGTGCTCCTCCGTGGCGCCCCGGCGCGCCCGCTTGCCGCCGATGAGCAGCAGTGCCTGGTTGCTGGAGTCGGCGACCGAGTGGATGGACTCGGCCATCATCGACGACGATCCGGTCAGGAGGTAGGCCACGAACTTCGTCGCGGCGATTCCCAGGTTCGCGCACAGCGCCGTGACGACGGCTCTCGTGCTTCCCTCAACACTCACCAGTGGGGTCCGTCTCTCGGTAGGTACTGCTCTCGGCTGTGAAGGCGCGGGTCAGGGCAGCGCAATACTAGTGATCCGCGTCACTGTCGACCCACCCTGCCCCTACCCCGGGACGGGACCGCGACCGCCGCAGCGCGCCCTGCGCCCGCGGACGCCGACCGGTCGGGCCGGACCGCGGCCGCCGGTAGGATCGTGCGCGTGAATGACGCGCACGACGACACCTACGACGACCTGCCCGAACAGATGCGGGTCCGGCGCCAGAAGCTGGACCGGCTGCGTGAGGAGGGCACCGACCCCTTCCCCGTGACCTTCCCGCGGTCCACGTCGATCGGGGCAGTGCGCGACAAACACCAGGGGCTGGAGCCGGACACCCGCACGGGCGTGGAGGTCTCCGTCGCCGGGCGCGTCATGCTCTACCGCACCGGCGGCAAGCTGTGCTTCGCCACCCTGCGCGACGAGACCGGCGACATCCAGATCATGCTGTCCCTGGACCAGGTGGGCCGGGAGCGCCTGGACGCCTGGAAGGCCGACGTCGACCTCGGCGACCACGTGGGCGTGGAGGGGGAGGTCATCACCTCCCGCCGCGGCGAGCTGTCGATCCTGGTGACCGGCTGGACGCTGACCGCCAAGTGCCTGCGCCCGCTCCCGGAGAAGCACAAGGGCCTGACCGACCCCGAGGCCCGGGTCCGCCAGCGCTACGTCGACCTCATCGTCAACCCCGAGTCCCAGCAGATGGTGCGCCGCCGCTCGGCCGCCATCCGCGCGATCCGCGAGGGGCTCGCCTCCCGCGACTTCGTCGAGGTCGAGACGCCCATGCTGATGCGGGTGCACGGCGGCGCCACGGCGCGCCCCTTCACCACCCACATCAACGCCTACGACATGGACCTGTACCTGCGCATCGCCCCCGAACTGTCCCTCAAGCGGCTGGTCGTGGGCGGTCTGGAGAAGGTCTTCGAGGTCAACCGCAACTTCCGCAACGAGGGCGCGGACTCCACGCACAACCCCGAGTTCACGATGCTGGAGTTCTACCAGGCCTACGCCGACTACAACGTCATGGCCGACCTGACCCGCGAACTCATCCAGGAGGCGGCGCGCGCCGTGTTCGGCTCGACGGTGGTCGAGCGGGACGGGCGCACCTACGACCTGGGCGGGGAGTGGCCGCAGGTCACCCTGTACGGGGCGGTGTCCGAGGCGCTGGGGGCCGAGGTCGACCCGCGCACGCCGATCGACGAGGTCCGCCGCCTGGCCGACTCCCGGGGAGTGGAGTACGACCCCTCCTGGGGCCAGGGCAAGCTCGTGGAGCACGTCTTCGAGGAGCTGGTGGAGCACACGCTCGTCCAGCCCACCTTCGTGCGCGACTTCCCGGTGGAGACCAGCCCGCTCACCCGGCAGCACCGCGAGGACCCGCTGCTCACCGAGAAGTGGGACCTCATCGGCTTCGGCATGGAGATGGGCACGGGCTACTCGGAGCTGGTCGACCCGGTCGAGCAGCGCGAGCGCCTCACCAGGCAGTCGCTGATGGCCGCCGAGGGCGACCCCGAGGCGATGCAGCTGGACGAGGACTTCCTGCGGGCCCTGGAGTACGGAATGCCGCCGACCGGCGGTGTGGGAGTCGGTATCGACCGCCTGCTCATGGCCTTCACCGGAAAGAACATCCGGGAAACTGTCCTTTTCCCGCTCGTGAAGCCTTCCGGGGATTGAGTCGGAGCGCCGTGGGCCCGGATTTACCAGGGATATAACGGCGCAGATTGGATGACCGAAAGGCGGAGCGGGGCCGTCGCGCACACGTTGCGGCGGCCCCGTCCCCTGCGCCGGGGCAGGGCCCGTACCACGGGTTCCGCCATCCCGGCCGGACAGGCCGCGCGAACCGGAGGCCACGGCCGCGTGGCCGGTCGGACAGTTCCGAAGTTTTGCCGACCGGGGCGCGGCGAACTCGGCCACTCTCCGCTGAACGTTGTTTACGCAGGTCAATGTAGTCGGTGTATTTTCCCTTCCATTGCTTTGTCACGGAAGGGACCGCCATAACTACACATGGTGATTTATGGGGCCTTGACGGTATCATCTCTGCGGCCTAGCGTGCTGTGAGCGGGTCGAGACCCGTGGAGTTTGCCGAAGTGGATCGAGAACGACGGCGAGCGGGGAGAGGGACCGCCGGACGCGGTCCGCGTTCCCCGCGCGCATGCGCGCCCTCGGTGGAGTCTGTCCGTCCCAGCCTCCAGCGAACCGGCCCCTGCGACGTCCGTGCGCCCGCCCCCAGTCCCTGTGCCAGAGGGATGCGTGGGGGACAGCGGTGCGCCCGGGAGTTGTCCGTCGCACCGGACCAGGGGAGACCCGTGTCCGGCGCGCTCGCGTCCGCCAGGCGACGAGTCGATGTTCCGCACTCACATGATGAGGGAGGACGGAGTGGAACAGGCCACACTCGTACGACGTACCGCTGACGACCAGGGCGCCCTTCAGACCAGGGAGCACCGGGAGAACGTGGTCCCCCTGCAGGCCCGCCCGCACGAGACGGCTGTGAGCAGCCCCTACGCGCCGGTGGAACTGAACCACGAGGAGCTCGAACTGCTCGCCGAGATCGCCACCGGTGTCACCACCGAGGTGGCGGCCCGGCACCTCGAACTCAGCGCGCGCACCCTGCGCCGCCGCATCCGCAACATCTGCGACGTGCTCGGAGTGAACACGCCCATCGAGGCGGTCGTCTGGGCCGCGCGGCGCCAGCTCATCTGAGCCGTCCGCGGCACGGCGCCGCGGCCGCGCGGCATCCACCACGGCACCCACCGGCGCACCGGTGGGTGCCGACGCGTTTTCGGACCGCTCGCGTCCGCCGGGCGCGGGGCCCGGGCGTAGTCTGGTCCGGCTATGCCCGTTCGCCATGTTCACGTGCGCCGCGCCAGGACGCGCGACGTCGCCGCCGTCCGGCGCCTCGTCGACACCTACACCGTCGACCGGCGCGTGCTCTCCAAGAGCACCGTCAACCTCTACGAGGACGTCCAGGAGTTCTGGGTGGCCGAGGCCGAGGTGGTCCCCGACGGCTCCGGCCCGGCCTCCCCGCACGCCGCACCCCCTCCCGGCGCCCCCGCCCCCGTCCCCGCAGCGGAGCGCACCGACCCCCCCGAAGCCGGGACCGAGTACCGCGTGGTGGGCTGCGGCGCACTGCACGTGCTCTGGGAGGACCTGGCGGAGGTGCGCACCGTCGCGGTGGACCCCTCCCTGCGCGGGTTCGGCGTCGGACACCGGATCGTGTCCGCGCTGCTGGACACCGCCCGGGAGTTGGGCGTGCGCCGTGTGTTCTGCCTGACATTCGAGACCGGTTTCTTCGCCAAACACGGCTTTGCCCGGATCCAGGGCACACCCGTCTCCCCCCGGGTGTACGAGGAACTCCTGCGTTCCTATGACGAGGGCGTCGCCGAATTTCTCGACTTGGAGCGGGTTAAGCCCAACACCCTCGGGAACACCCGCATGCTTGTGCACCTCGACGCGCCAACGCGAACCACCCGGACCTAAAGGTTTTCGCGCTCACTCGGGACCAAGTTCCCCATACGGGCCGCAGCCGGGCCAACACCGCGTCCGCCCCGTGTCCGCGCAGCTTATGCACAACCGGATGGCGGGGTCGGGGAAGGGGGCGGGTAATGTGTACCCCAGGGGTGGAGTCCCGCCCACACGTTGAAGGAAGTTCCGCGAAGCGGTGGCGAAGGGTCGGGATTTGACACCGGTGGACACGGTGTTCCCCCGCGGACACACCGGGGCGCCGAACGCACGGCCGGACATTGGCCCCCTTCGGGTTTGCCGGAGGTGTCCCGGGTACGTCCAGTGTCAAACCGGGGGCAAACGATGTCTATGATGTCCGGTATGCGTTTGCCCGGGTGCCTGGCGAGCCATCCCCCAGGAGCAGCCCGACACGGAGTCGGGTATTTGCTGCAATAAGTAACAACCAGGAAGGGTGGACGGCTTCGATGGGGAACTTTTTGTCGTCGGTGCTTCCCCCCGGGCTGATCGACGTATTGTCGGCGCTCATCCCACCGGTGGTTGTCGGTGCCGTCTTCTGCACCTTCGTCATCCAGCTCCTGCGCAAGGAGATGGCGCCCCGCCGGATGGACGGAAGCCTGGTCAGCAAGGACAGGGCCGCCGAGGGCACGGGTGAGGGCAGTGACGGCTCCGAGGCCGCCGAGCCGGGAGCCGCGAACGAGACGCCGATTGTCCGGGGTGGGGAACGCACCGAATCCGACGGTCGTTGATACGGTACTCGACCGATCACGCGCTCCTCGGGGAGCGGCGAACCGGCCACGCGCGTGCGCGGGCCATCTCGCCGATCCCGCGCGCCCTCCGGTGACCCCCGAAACCCGACACGGTGTCCGGGTGATTTCAGGCACGCCGGGAATTGTCTTCCGCGTTCTCGCGAGATAGCTTTACATTCAGGTGTGGAGACACCGCTCTTCTGAAAGGTTTGATTCCATGGCACAGAAGGTCCAGGTTTTCCTGGTCGACGACCTCGACGGCGGCGAGGCCGAGGAGACGGTGACGTTCGGTCTGGACGGCTCCGTGTACGAAATCGACCTCAGCGCGGGTAATGCGGCCAAGCTCCGCGAGGCCCTTACTCCGTTCGTCGACGCCGCACGCAAGGCTCCGGCCAAGGCGTCCCGCAGCGCGGGCCGCCGCACCGGCAGCCGGAATGCTCCCAGCCGTGAGCGCAGCGCCGAGATTCGCGCCTGGGCGAAGGCCGCGGGCAAGCCCGTCAATGAGCGCGGCCGTATCCCCGCGGCGATCGTCGCCGAATATGAGGCCATCAAGGGCTAGGTTTGCCGCCGACCCCCGGTTCGCCGAAATGTTGTCAGGTCTTGATCGAATTACGGTCGGTACCTGCCGGGGGAAGACACCCGAACCCGACCATCCCGGGCCGCGGCGCGGCCCAGTGACACGGGATACCAGGGGATACGCCGGGCCCGACGGGTCCTTCGGGCGGTACGGGGCGCCAGACAGCGCTCCTGCGGCCCCGCGGCTCCAGACCTCCGCCGCCACACCCACGCGCTGGGCCGGACGGCGAGGCGGGGCGGGGCAGTCCGCCGGAGCGCCCCGACGCCGCCTCCGCGCGCGACCGCCCACGAACGGTCGGGGCCGCACGCGACCTCCCGGTTGCCGGGGAAGGGCACTCGCTTCCGGTCCCGCGGCCCCGGTCGCGGGATCCGAGTCCCACACCATCCCCGCCCCGGTCGACGGCGCGTATTTCCCGCTTTCCCCGCCCGAACGGTCCGGTCGGAAGAACAACACGCGGCTTGTTCGCTCAGAGCCGATAACGCTTACACGTGCGCGGTCCGGGCACTCCTGTGACACAGGGAGAGCCCGGGCCGTTCGCCTTCGGCGTACAGGGAAATCTGGCGCCGCAATTGGTAGTTGGATGTTGGGTGAACGCCCTATCGTCGGGGAAAGTCTCTGGCACGGACGGCTGCGGCCGACCGTACGGAGGCCTACGTCTGGTCGGCAGCCGGTCGACCGTACGGACGGGTGCGACAGCGCTCCCCGGGGCGGTTCATCCCTGTGGGGCCGATATGCGGAAGAGTTGGGTCGGAGTGAACCGTCCCTGCCTGACCGCTCTGTAGAGGAGCGACGAGACATGTTCGAGAGGTTTACCGACCGCGCGCGGCGAGTGGTGGTTCTGGCCCAGGAAGAGGCCAGGATGCTCAACCACAACTACATCGGTACGGAGCACATCCTGCTCGGTCTCATCCACGAGGGTGAGGGCGTCGCCGCCAAGGCTCTGGAGAGCCTTGGTATCAGCCTCGAAGCGGTTCGGCAGCAGGTTGAGGAGATCATCGGCCAGGGGCAGCAGGCGCCGTCGGGGCACATCCCGTTCACCCCGAGGGCCAAGAAGGTCCTGGAGCTGTCGCTGCGCGAGGCGCTTCAGCTGGGCCACAACTACATCGGTACCGAGCACATACTGCTGGGCCTGATCCGCGAGGGCGAGGGCGTCGCCGCCCAGGTCCTGGTCAAGCTGGGCGCGGACCTCAACCGCGTGCGCCAGCAGGTCATCCAGCTGCTGCACGGCTACCAGGGCAAGGAGCCGCAGGCCACCGGCGCCTCGTCGGAGTCCACCCCCTCCACCTCGCTGGTGCTGGACCAGTTCGGCCGCAACCTGACCCAGGCCGCCCGGGAGAGCAAGCTCGACCCGGTCATCGGCAGGGACAAGGAGATCGAGCGGGTCATGCAGGTCCTGTCCCGCAGGACCAAGAACAACCCGGTCCTGATCGGTGAGCCCGGCGTCGGCAAGACGGCCGTGGTCGAGGGCCTGGCCCAGAAGATCGTCAAGGGCGAGATCCCGGAGACGCTCAAGGACAAGCAGCTGTACACGCTGGACCTGGGCGCGCTGGTCGCGGGCAGCCGCTACCGCGGTGACTTCGAGGAGCGCCTCAAGAAGGTGCTCAAGGAGATCCGCACCCGCGGCGACATCATCCTGTTCATCGACGAGCTGCACACGCTGGTCGGCGCGGGCGCGGCGGAGGGTGCCATAGACGCCGCCTCCATCCTCAAGCCCATGCTGGCCCGGGGTGAGCTGCAGACCATCGGCGCGACCACGCTGGACGAGTACCGCAAGTACCTGGAGAAGGACGCCGCGCTGGAGCGCCGCTTCCAGCCCATCCAGGTGGACGAGCCGACCATCACGCACGCCATCGAGATCCTCAAGGGCCTGCGCGACCGCTACGAGGCCCACCACCGGGTCTCCATCACCGACAGCGCGCTGGTGGCCGCCGCGCAGCTGGCCGACCGCTACATCAGCGACCGGTTCCTGCCGGACAAGGCGATCGACCTCATCGACGAGGCGGGCTCGCGGATGCGCATCCGCCGGATGACCGCTCCGCCGGACCTGCGTGAGTTCGACGAGAAGATCGCCGGGGTGCGCCGCGACAAGGAGTCCGCGATCGACGCGCAGGACTTCGAGAAGGCGGCGTCGCTGCGCGACGACGAGAAGCAGCTCCTGGGCAAGAAGGCGCAGCGGGAGAAGGAGTGGAAGGCCGGCGACATGGACGTCGTGGCCGAGGTGGACGAGGAGCTCATCGCCGAGGTCCTGGCCGCCTCCACCGGCATCCCGGTCTTCAAGCTCACCGAGGAGGAGTCCTCCCGGCTGCTGCGCATGGAGGACGAGCTGCACCGGCGCGTCATCGGCCAGGAGGACGCCATCAAGGCGCTCTCCCAGGCGATCCGCCGTACCCGCGCCGGGCTCAAGGACCCCAAGCGCCCGGGTGGTTCGTTCATCTTCGCCGGTCCGTCCGGTGTGGGTAAGACCGAGCTGTCCAAGACGCTGGCCGAGTTCCTGTTCGGGGACGAGGACGCGCTGATCCAGCTGGACATGTCCGAGTTCATGGAGAAGCACACCGTCTCGCGGCTGTTCGGCTCCCCGCCCGGGTACGTGGGCTACGAGGAGGGCGGTCAGCTCACCGAGAAGGTGCGCCGCAAGCCGTTCTCCGTGGTGCTCTTCGACGAGATCGAGAAGGCCCACAACGACATCTTCAACTCGCTGCTCCAGGTGCTGGAGGAGGGACGTCTCACCGACGCCCAGGGTCGCAACGTCGACTTCAAGAACACGGTCATCATCATGACGACCAACCTGGGCACCCGGGACATCTCCAAGGGCCAGGCCATGGGCTTCGCCAAGGAGGACGACGCCCAGACCAACTACGAGCGGATGAAGGCCAAGGTCAGCGAGGAGCTCAAGACCAACTTCCGGCCCGAGTTCCTCAACCGTGTGGACGACATCATCGTCTTCCACCAGCTGACGGAGAAGGAGATCTTCCAGATCGTGGATCTGATGATCACGAGCCTGGACAGCCGTCTCAAGGAGCGGGACATGGGGATCGAGCTGCGGCCCAAGGCCAAGCAGATCCTGTCCGAGCGCGGGTTCGACCCCGTGCTGGGCGCCCGTCCGCTGCGCCGGACGATCCAGCGGGAGATCGAGGACCAGCTGTCCGAGAAGATCCTGTTCGGCGACCTCAAGGCGGGTCAGATCGTGGTGATCGACGCCGAGGGCGAGGGCACGGACGCCAAGTTCACCTTCAAGGGCGTGCCCAAGCCGGCCGCGGTGCCGGACACGCCCGAGGTCGAGGAGTCGGCCGCGGGCAAGCGGGAGTAGCACCGCCCGGCCGCCCGTGACATCGGGGGCACCCCTTCGGGGGTGCCCCCTTCGTCGTGCTGGTGCGGGGCGCGCGGGGCCGACGTCGCGCGTCGGCCGCGGGGTGTGCGTCCGCCCGCCATGTTCTAAGGTGCGAACGTGACTCATCCAGATCCCCGACAGCACGATCCGTGGCAGGCGCGGCAGCCGCAGCCCGGACCCGCTCCGCACGGTCCCCGGCCGGGTGAGGCGCCCCCAGGACACCACGGTGCGGTTCCGCCCGGCGGCCAGCCCCCCGGCGGCCAGCCCCCCGGCGGCCAGCCTCCGCCCGGTGGTCCGCCCCCGGCCGGTGGTCCGCCTCCTCCGGGGCAGGTCCCCCCGGGCGCGGCGCCGCCGCCCACGGGGCCGCAGGGCCCCCACGGCGGTCCGCCCGGACCCCAAAGCCCTCACGGACTCCAAGGCCCCCACGGATCCCAGGGGCCCCACGGACCCCAGGGGCCCTACGGTCCGCCCGGCCCGTACCCGCCCCGGCCCCAGCCGCGCGGGAAGGGCGGGACCGGCCTGATCATCGGGGCCGTGGCCCTGGTCGTCGTCCTCATGCTGGGCGGCGGGATCGCCGCGGTGTGGCTGTTCTCCGGCGGTGGCGGCGGCGCCTCCGCCGAGGGCATCGGCGAGGTGCGGTACTACGAGGGCCTGTCCAGCGAGCACGTGGACGAGGGCGAGACCGTCGACTACGGGATGTTCCCGCCCGCGGGCGGGCCGCACTACCCGATCTGGCAGAACTGCGGCGTCTACGACCAGCCCCTGCGCTCGGAGTACGTCGTGCACGCCCAGGAGCACGGCGCCGTGTGGATCGCCTACGACCCCGGGCTCTCCCAGGCGCAGGTCCAGACCCTGGCCGGGTACTACTCGCCCGGCGACTACCTGGTGGTCAGCCCCGTGGAGGGCCTGCCCGCCCCGGTGGTGGCGTCGGCCTGGGGCTCACAGATCCTGCTGGAGGACCCCGCGGACCCGCGCCTGGCGGAGTACCTCGTGGAGTTCGTCCAGGGCGAGAACACCCCGGAGCCGGGCGCGCCGTGCAGCGACGGCCACTCCGGAACCGGGTCCGATCCCGCGGGGGAGTCCGGGACCGCCGCGGCGCGGTACTCCGGCCCGAGGACCTGAGGACCTCCCGCCGCGCCGTCCGACCGCGTCCCGCGCGGTCGCCGTGCGGTGACCGGCCTCCCCCGGCCGGGGCGCTCTCAGCCCGGCAGGGCGTACCGGCCGTCGTCCAGGGGGTCCACCAGGCCGTCGGACACCAGCGCGTCCAGGGCCCGCTCGCGCTGGACGTGGTCGTCCCAGACCACGTCCAGCGCGCCCTTGGGCACCGGGTGGGCGGAGTCGCGCAGCACCGCCAGCAGCCGTCCGCGCACCTGCCGGTCGGTGCCCGCGTAGGTCTGGCCGCGCCGCGGCGGACCGTCGTAGGCGGGCTTGCCCGCGAGCCGCCAGGCGCACTGGTGGGCGATCGGGCAGTCCGCGCACGCGGGCGTGCGCGCGGTGCACACCAGCGCCCCCAGCTCCATGACGGCCACGCCCCAGCGGGCGGCCACCGAGGGCGCGGACGGCAGCAGGGACTCGGCGAGGGCGGTCTCCGCCTTCGTCTGGGTTTTCGGCGGGTACTGGACCCCGGTTTCGGCTCTTGCCAGGACACGTCGAACGTTCGTGTCCAGAATGGCGTGCCGCTGACCGAAGGCGAAGCTCGCCACCGCCGCCGCGGTGTAGGAGCCCACGCCCGGCAGGGACAGCAGGGTGGCGTGGTCCTCCGGGACCCGTCCGCCGTGTTCCCCGGTGATCGCCACCGCGCACGCGTGCAGGCGCAGCGCCCTGCGCGGGTAGCCGAGCCGGTTCCACATGCGCACAGCCTCCCCGGAGGGCTCCCGTGCCAGGTCGGCCGGGGTGGGCCACCGCTCCATCCAGGCGCTCCAGGCGGGCAGGACGCGCACCACGGGCGTCTGCTGGAGCATGATCTCGCTGACCAGGATCGACCACGGTGAGGCGTCGGGCCGTCGCCAGGGGAGATCGCGGGCGTGGCTCTCGTACCACGCCAGAACCGGGGTGCTGTAAGGGTTATCGCTCATCTTTAACTGGGAATCGGCGGGTTGAGTAGGTGAGGTACACGCAAAACCGCAATACTACGGCGCATGGCGTCAAGTACCGGACAACCAGGAGCCGTCAGCCGCGAGACCTACTGGAAGCGGCGAGCCTTCGTGCTGGCCGGGGCCCTGTTGTTGCTCGCGCTCATCGCGTACGCCTGCCGTCCCTCCGGGGAGGAGAGCGGCGAGCCGACCCGCTCGGACGCGGGCATCGAGGCCTCCCCCAGTGTCTCACCCACGGAGCCCTCCGCGGACGCGAGCGAGGAACCCGAGGCCGATCCTTCCGAGGGGGCGCGGGAGAGCGCCGACCCCTCCGAGGGCGCTGAGGACTCCGAGGGCTCCGGCGGCTCCGCGGCCGGCGACGGCGACTCCGCCGGGGGCGGGGAGGACGGCGAGGTGCCCGCTCCGGAGCGCCCAGAGGACGCCTGCCGCCCGCAGGACGTCGTGGTGACCTTCGAGTACGCGGAGGAGGACCAGGAGGTCTACGGAGCCGGCGCCGACCCGGGCTTCAGGATCACCGTGGTCAACACCGCCGAGCAGACCTGCACCGTGGACATGGGCGGCGAGGCCATGGAGATCCGCATCCACTCGGGCGACGACCGGATCTTCTCCACCGCCGACTGCGCTGAGGGCCGGAGCGCGGAGAAGCGCCAGATCAGCAGGGGCGTCCCGCACGAGTACACGTTCAGCTGGGAGCGGATGCGCTCCTTCGAGGACTGCCGCGGCACCGACGCCTCGGCCCAGCCCGGCTGGTACCGGGCCAACCTGCACGGGGACTACGCCGGGGACCAGCCCGAGCTCCCCTTCCAGCTCAAGGCCTGAGCGGCCGCACGACACGGGGCCGGGGGTGTGCGCCTTGGGTTCTAGTGGTGGTTGCAACACCCCAGTTCAAGGGGTGCGATGGACTTCCATATCCGCAAGGACCGAACCCCGCAGGGCCGTAGGAAGCTCTCCGCTGAACGAGCGGCATACTTGCAGCTCATGAAGCAGGGCTACAGCAACACCGAAGCCTGCCAGATGGTGGGCGTCGATGCCCGTACTGGCAGGAAGTGGCGTAACGGACGCAGCGCCGAGAACGACCGCCGAAGGGCGGTACCACCCATCACCACGGTGGTACCGCCCACCGGCCCGTCCCGCTACCTGAACGAGACTGAACGCCTGCACATCGCTGATCTGTACCGCGAGGGCAAGTCCGCGCGAGCCATCGCCGCAGAACTGGGCCGCAACCACTCCACGATCAGCCGGGAAATCCGCCGTAACGGCACTGTGGACCCGCGCGGCAAACGCCACTACCGCCCCCACGCCGCCCAAACCCGCGCCGATGCCCGCCGACCACGCCCCAAGCCCTCCAGAATCTGGCTGAACCCCGAACTACGCGTGCGGATCCAGGAGCTGCTCACCGAAAAATGGAGCCCTGAGCAGATCAGTCGTAGGCTCAAACGCGACTTCCCCGATCGGCCGGAGCTGCACGTGTGCCACGAGACGATCTACCAGGCCCTGTATGTCCAAGGCCGCGGCCAGCTGCGCCGGGAGTTGGCTGGTGCGCTGCGCTCGGGCCGTGCCCGGCGCAAGCCCCGCCGCCAGGCGCAGCAGCGCCATCCCCGTTTCGCCGCCCCCATGGTGATGATCAGCGAGCGTCCTGCGGAGGTCGCTGACCGGGCGGTGCCCGACCACTGGGAGGGCGACCTGATCATCGGTGCCGATGGTGGCTCGGCGATCGGCACCCTCGTGGAACGCTCCACCCGGTACACGATGCTGCTGCACCTGCCTCACGGGCGCGGCGCGGAGCAGGTGCGTGATGCGTTGACCACCACGGTGCAGACCCTGCCCCGGCATCTGGCCCGCTCGGTGACCTGGGACCAGGGCTCGGAGATGGCCGCCCATGGGGCGTTCACCACCGTCACCGACATCCCCGTCTACTTCTGCGACCCGGCCAGCCCCTGGCAGCGCGGCTCCAACGAGAACACCAACGGGCTACTGCGCCAGTACTTCCCCAAGGGCACCGATCTGTCGGTGCACTCGGTCGAGCATCTGGAGGTAGTGGCCGTCCAGCTCAACGGGCGCCCACGCAAAACGCTCGGCTGGGATACCCCAGCCGAGCGCCTCGCTAAGCTGCTCCAAGCGAGCAACTAATCATCGGTGTTGCAACGACCCCTAGAATCCGCCCGCCGCCCCCGGCCCCGCCGTGTGGGCGCCGCCCCGTGGAGGTGCCGCGACGCGGAGGGCCCCCTTTACGCCGCCGGGGTTCGGGGGTAGCCTTCCTGCGGTTGGGAGCGCTCCCAAGCGGGCGCTCCCCACGGGAGTGCCCGCTCTCGTCCCCGAAGGAGCCCCCATGCGCTACCGCGGTCCCGCGGAACTGACGGTCGTCCGCCACGGGCAGAGCGCCTTCAACGCCGCCCTGGCCGCCGCCGCGCGCGACGGCGGCCGCCTGGACACGGCGGGCCTGCCCGCGCGCAACGCCGACGTGGACCTCACCGCGCTGGGAGAGCGCCAGGCCCGCGCCGTGGGCACGGGCTGGCTGGCGGACCTGCCCGGCGAGCGGCGGCCCGGCGTCGTGTTCTCCTCCACCTACCTGCGCGCCCGCCGCACCGCCGTGCTGGCGCTGGAGGCGGCCGGGATGGACCTGCCCGTGCACCCGGACGAGCGGCTGCGCGACCTCGACGGCGGCCCCTTCACGTTCATGACCCCGGCCATGGTCGACGAGTACGATCCCGGCGAGGCGCCCCGGCGCCTGGCCGACCGGACGCACCACCGCCCCGAGCGCGGCGAGTCCCTGGCCGACGTCCTGCTGCGGCTGCGCTCGTTCCTGCGCGACCTGTGCGCGGAGTACCCGGGTGAGCGGGTGCTGCTGTTCGCGCACGAGCCCGTCGTGGTCCTGCTCCGGGGCGTCCTGGAGGGCCTGGACGAGGCCGAGCTGCGGCGGGTCGGCGGGCGGGAGCCCGCGGCGGCGGCCTCGGTCAGCCGCTGGACGGCCGACGCCGGGGGAGACCTGCGGTCCGACGGCTTCGGGCTCGTGGGGCACCTGGCGGGGGTGTCCTCGCGGGAGTGACGGGAAATCCGTCATAACACCGCATTCTCTTCTTATCGCCCGGGATTCGGGTCGGGCCGCAACCCCTTCGCGGGGAAATTCCGGCGACCTCGCGGAAAAGCGACAGCTTCGTGTAATGGTTCGATTACCATCCGTGCTGTCTGGAATCCGCACGTCCCTGGAGGCTGTCGTGAATCGCATCGTCCCGGCCCTAGTCGCCGCTCCCGTCCTCGCGCTGGCGCTCGCCGCGCCCGCGCACGCCGCCGAGGCCGCGCAGACCGGTGAGAACGGCTACATCCTGCGCGTCCACGGCCTCACCACCGGTGAGACGCGTGAGGTCACGCTGGTGTGCGCACCCGTCGCCGCCGGCACGCACCCCAGAGCTGCCGAGGCCTGCGAGGCCATCGCCGAGGCCGGTTCGCTGGCGGCGGTCGAGGGCAGGGAGCGGCCCTGCACGTTCGTCTACGACCCGGTGGTCGCCGTGGCCTACGGCACCGAGGACTACCGCGAGGAGTTCTCCAACGAGTGCGTGCTCGTGAGCGAGAAGGGCGCCGTCTTCGACTTCTGACGCGCCGGTCCGCGGGGGATCCGCGCTCAGTCGCCGTCCCGGGGGGCGCGGGCCCGCCGCGACCGCCGCGCCACCCGGCTCAGGGCCTCGCTCAGCTCCTCCACCTCGTGGACGCGGATGCCCGGCACCGGGTCGCCGAAGTGCTTGGGCACGACCGCCTCGGTGAAGCCGAGGCGCTGAGCCTCCGACACCCGGCGCCGCACGCCGCTCACGGTGCGCACGTCGCCCGCCAGGCCCACCTCGCCGATCGCGATGAAGCCGACGGGCAGCGCGACGTCGTTGTTGGAGCTGGCCGCCGCCATGGCCAGCGCCAGGTCCACGGCGGGCTCGGTCAGTTTCACGCCGCCCACCGTGGACGCGTACACGTCCATGTTGGCCAGCTTCATGCCCGTGCGCTTCTCCAGCACCGCCAGGATCATGTTCACCCGCGAGGTGTCCAGGCCCGAGGTGGCCCGGCGCGGCGCGGGCAGCGGGGTCGGCGCGACCAGGGCCTGGACCTCGGTGATGAGCGGGCGCCGCCCCTCCAGGGTGACGGTGACGCACGTGCCCGGCACCGGGTCGGTGCGCTCGGTGAGGAACAGCCCGCTCGGATCGGGCAGGCCGACGATGCCGGACTCGGTCAGCTCGAAGCAGCCGATCTCGTCGGTGGGTCCGTAGCGGTTCTTGACCGCGCGCAGCAGCCGCAGCTGGGAGTGGCGCTCGCCCTCGAAGTGCAGCACCACGTCCACCAGGTGCTCCAGCATCCGCGGACCGGCGATGGACCCGTCCTTGGTGACGTGTCCGACGAGCACGGTGGCGATCCCGCGCTCCTTGGCGATCTGGATCAGCGCGCCGGTCACCTGGCGGATCTGGTTGACGCCGCCCGGGACGCCGGTGGCGTCGGGGGAGACCATGGTCTGCACCGAGTCCACGATGAGCAGCCGGGGGCCGACCGCGTCCACGTGGCTGGCCAGGGCGGCGATGGAGGTCTCGGCGGCCAGGAAGAGCTTGTCGGAGAGCGCGCCGAGCCGCTCGGCGCGCAGCCGCACCTGCCCGGCCGACTCCTCCCCGGTCACGTACAGCACGGGGCCCTCGGCCGCGCGCATCGCGGCGACCTCCAGCAGGAGGGTGGACTTGCCCACGCCGGGCTCGCCGGCGAGCAGCACCACGCCACCCGGGACCGCGCCGCCGCCCAGGACCCGGTCGAGTTCGTCGACGCCGGTGGGGACGGCCTCGGCGCTCTCCACGCTGATCTCGGTGATGGGCCGGGCCCGGGAGGTGACGGGCGCGGGCGCGACGGCGGAGGGCGCGGGGGCGCCCGCCTCCTCGACCGTGCCCCAGGCCTGGCACTCGCCGCAGCGGCCCACCCACTTGAGGGTGCTCCATCCGCACTCCGCGCACCGGAACGTGGTCTTCGCTGCCTTCGCCATGGTGGCCACGCTAGCGGCTTCCTGGGACAACCCCGTCGCGAGGAGTAAAGGGACCTTTCGGAGACACATGAAAGTTACCTACGAGTTAGGCACCTTATCCCGTAGGTCGTGTTAAAGAATTCCTAGGGTCCGACAGCTCCAACGCCCCCGCTCCATGGAGAGGAAACCCGCGTGCTCCGTACATCCGCCACCGCCGCGCCCCGATCCCCGCGCCGTGCCCTGGTCCCCGTGGCCGTCGCCGCGCTGAGCGCGTCCCTGGTCGCCGCGCCCGCCGCCGCCGAGACCGCGCAGGCGCCCGCCTTCGACAGCTACGTCTCCCTCGGCGACTCCTTCGTCGCCGGTCCGCTGATCAGGGAGGAGAGGGTCAGCAGCAGCATGCCGCTGCTGGGCTGCCTGCGCACGTCCAACAACTACCCCACGATGCTCGCCGAGCGGATGGGCATCACCGACTTCACGGACGCCAGCTGCTCGGGCGCGGTCGTCAACGACCTCTACGAGCCGCAGTTCGACGACACGCCGCCCCAGCTCGACGCCCTGACCCCGGAGACCGACCTGGTCACCGTCGGGATCTCGGGCAACGACTTCGGCTTCTCCGAGGTGCTCCTGGAGTGCGCCAAGCAGAGCCTGAGCAACCCGCTGGGCGACCCGTGCGCCGAGCACTACGGCGACGAGCTCGACCAGCGCATCGAGGACCTGCGCCCGGAGGTCGCGGGCGTCTACGCCGACATCGCCGAGCGCAGCCCCGACGCCACGGTCCTGGCCGTGGGCTACCTCCAGATCCTGCCCGAGAGCTGGGGCTGCTGGCCGAGCACGCCCATCGCGGTGGGCGACGTGCCCTTCCTGGACGAGGCGCAGACCTCGCTGAACGCGATGATCGCGGAGGAGGCCGAGGCCCAGGGCGCGGTCTTCGTGGACGTCTTCGAGCGCGGCCACGACGTCTGCCAGTCCTCCGACACCCGCTGGGTGGAGGGCCTGATCCCCGAGAACGGGGCCCCTGTGCACCCGAACTTCCTCGGTATGCAGGCCACGGCCGACTTCGTGGGAGCCGAGCTGGGGGTCCCCGCGCCCGTGGACGACGCCGCGTAGCCCGGGGTGACCGGCCGCCGGGGAGGGGAGCCCGTTCGATGGTGACCTGGGTGCTTTCGCCCCCCGAAGGTCAAGGACTCTTTACCGTCTTTGGCGGCCGTTCGCACTACGGAGAGTGACATATCGCGTGGTCTGTGTGACGAATGGTGAGGGCGTCGCGACGGGGAGATCCGCGTCACAGTGACGTGGGCGCCGCGACGCTCCGAGCGAGAGCGGGAGAACCACCGTCATGCGAATACCGCGACACCACGAGCAAAGGCAGGCCTGTCGTCCCACGGACCCGGGGCGGCAGGCCTCGTCCGTTCCTCCGCGCAGGAGCGGCGGGCGCGCGCTCGCCGTCGCGGCGCTCACCGCCGCCGCCCTGGCCGCCGGCGCGGCGCCCGCGCCCGCCCAGCCGGTCCAGTCCCCGCAGCCGGTGCGACCGGCGCAGCAGGCCGCACCCGCCGCGCAGGACTCCGCCGGACCCCGGCGCGTCCACATGTCGCTGTCCACGTCGACGGTGGAGGACGCCATCAACGCCGCCGAGTCCCAGAAGGGCACCCCCTACCGCTGGGGAGGCACCGGCCCCAACGGCTTCGACTGCTCGGGACTCGTCCAGTGGGCCTACAAGCAGGCCGGGGTGGAACTGCCCCGCATCGCCCACGACCAGGTCGGCGCCGGGAGCCGGGTCTCCTACTCCAACGCCCGCAGGGGCGACATCCTGTACTGGGCCGACAGCGGCGGCTACGCCTACCACGTCGCCATCTACCTCGGTGACGGGCGCATGATCGACGCGCCGAACTCCGGGGACCACGTCCGCGAGCGGGACGTCCACAAGTACGATCTCGCAGGCGCCGTACGGCTGTGAGACGGGCGGGCCTCGCGCAGCGCGCTGACGGCCGCCCCACACGCCCCGGGGAGTGACCCCGGCCGCGCCCGACCGCCCCGACGACGTGGCGGTCGGCAACCACGAACCAGGGCTCCGCGGGTGCACCCGCGGGCCCTCCCACCACCGCCTCGCGACCGGCGCCCGCACCCTCCGTGGGGGAGGGCGTGGGGAGAACGGCACGCCGCGTTCACGCGGGCGGTACGCACAGGAGGCGTGTTAGCGCATACTCTGGTTGGCGTGAGCCCTATCCAGGTCCCAGACGCGCCCGTCGTCCTGTCGTCGGCGTCGGTCTACCCGGAGAAGACCCCGGCCGCCTTCGAGATCGCCGCGAAGCTGGGGTACGACGGCGTGGAGGTGCTCGTCTCCTCCGATCCGGCAAGCCAGGACATCGACCTCCTGCGGCGCCTCTCGGACTACCACCAGATCCCCGTCACCGCGGTCCACTCGCCCTGCCTGGTCCTGACCCAGCGGGTGTGGGGCAGGGAGCCCTGGGGCAAACTCGTCCGCTCCAAGGAGATGGCCGAGGCCCTGGGCGCCAAGACGATCGTGGTGCACCCCGCCTTCCGATGGCAGCGCGACTACGCCCGCGAGTTCGAGGCCGGTATCTCCCGCATGCAGGACGAGACCGACGTCGTCTTCGCCGTGGAGAACATGTACCCGGTGCGCGTGCGCGACCGCGAGGTCGTCCCCTACGCGCCGAGCTGGAACCCGCTCGACCGGGACTACCCCGACGTCACGCTCGACCTGTCGCACACCGCCATGTCCGGCTCCGACGCCATGGACATGGCCAAGCGCCTGGGCGACCGCCTCTCCCACATCCACGTGGCCGACGGCATCGGCGGCCAGAACCTCGACGAGCACCTCATCCCCGGGCGCGGACGCCAGCCGGTGGGCGAGCTGCTGGAGTACCTCGCCGGGAACGGCTTCGGGGGCCAGCTGGTCCTTGAGGTCAGCACCCGCAAGGCCCCCGACCGCCAGGCGCGCATGCGCGAGCTGGCCGAGGCCCTGGCCTTCACCCGGCTGCACTTCGCCCGTACCGGGGGCCCCGGCGACCGGCCGCGCGACCGCCGCGAGCGCATCGCGCTGCTGCGCCGCGCCCCCTCGGCGCCGCCCCGGCGCTTCGCGGTCGACGAGGGCGGCACCGTGGACGACAAGGGCACCGTCGACCCCGGGTGAGGGCCGGGTGTCCACACAGTGGGATCCGGCGTCCACGCGGGGTCACCGGTGCCGTTAGCGTGGAGGTATCCGCAGGAAGGACCCTTCATGATCGCCATCATCGGTGCCGGGAAGATGGGCGAGGCTCTGCTCGCCGGAATGCTGGCCACGGGCCACGCGCCGGAGGACGTCCTCGTCACCGAGCCGCGCGAGGAGCACGCCGGGGAGCTGCGCGCCCGCTACGGGATCGAGGTGGTCCCGGCCGCGGACGCGGCCAAGCGCGCCGACACCCTCCTGCTCGCGCTCAAGCCCCAGGACATGGTGGCGCTGCTGGACGACCTGGCGCCGCGCCTGTCCTCCTCCTGCCTCGTGATCTCCGTGGCGGCCGGGATCACCACCGCCGTGCTGGAGGAGCACCTGCCCTCCGGGACCCCCGTCGTCCGCGCGATGCCCAACACGCCCGCCCTGATGGGGCAGGGGATGACCGCGATCGCGGGCGGAGCCCACACCGGTGAGGACCACCTGGACCGCGCCGAGGCGCTGCTGGGCACGGTCGGCGAGGTCATCCGCGTGGGCGAGCAGCACATGGACACCGTCACCGCCATCTCCGGCAGCGGCCCCGCCTACTTCTACTTCATCGCCGAGACGATGATCGAGGCCGGTGTGGCGATGGGGATGCCGCGCGCCACCGCGCAGAAGCTGGTCGGACAGACCATCACGGGCGCCGCCGCCATGCTCAACGGCTCGGGCGAGCACCCGGTCGTGCTGCGCGAAGCCGTCACCTCTCCGGGCGGCACCACCGCCGCCGCGCTGCGCGAGCTGGAGCGGCACGGCGTGCGCACGGCCTTCACCGACGCGATCGAGGCGGCCCGGGACCGCAGCGGCGCGCTCTCCGGAAGCTGACGCGCCGCTCGGTGCCGGTGGTGTGACGCACGGGGGAGATGGCCGGAAGCGGCCCGCCTCGCGGGGTCCGATGTCGGGGGACCTGGGTAGTGTCTTCGGTGAAGGGTGTACACCGCCCCCTCGGTCCCGTACGCGCGGGATCTCCCCCATCTCCTGATTCCAGGGTCCTCCATGACTTCTCCCCCTCCCCCGCCCGACCCTTCCCAGCCGCCCGGCGGAGGCTTCCCGCCCCCGGGGCCCGCGCCTTCCGGCCCGACCGGCGCCGACCCCGCGGGGAGCGACCCCACAGGAGGCGGCCCCACGGGGGGCCGCCCCGTCCAGGGCGGCCCGACCGGCGCCGGACCGGCCGGAGGGGCCTTCCACGGCGGTGCGCCCACCGGGGGCACACCCGCGGGCGGGATGTACTCGGGCGGTGTGCCCGGCCCGCCTCCGGGCGGTACGCCTCCCGGCGGTCCGTCCCCCATGGGGCCTCCTCCCGGTGGCAGGCCGCCCGGCATGACGCCGCCCCCGGGCGGGACGCCCCGGGGCGGACCGCCGCCGATGGGACCTCCCCCCGGTGCGATGCCCCCCGCAGGCCCGCCGCCGATGGGTCCCCCTCCCGGCGGAATGCCTCCCGGCGGAATGCCTCCCGGCGGTCCGCCTCCGGGGCAGTTCGGCCCGCTGCCGCCCCCGAAGCCGCCCCGGCTCGGCCTGTTCTCCTCCCCGTCCGCGCTGCGCACCTCCCTGCTCAACGCGTCGGGCACGGGAGCCGGGTACGTCTACCTGCGCCAGTGGCCGTTCTTCGCCGCCGCGCTCGTCGTCACCCTCGGCCTGCTGATCACCGCCGCCGTCCTCGGCGCCGCCGACAACCTCCTGCTGTGGGTGCCGGTCCTCCTGGCCTGGTTCGCCGCCGCGGCCGTGCACGGCCTGTTCGCGGGGCGCTCCCGCGACGAGCGCCTGATCGGCAGGGGGGAACAGCCCTCCAAGCGGGTGCTGCCCCTCCTCACCGCCGCCGGACTGGCGCTGGCGCTGCTGGTGACCCTCACCGGCGTGTGGCAGGCGGGGGAGTGGCGGCTGCGCGTCGCCGACGCCGCCCACGCCCGCGGCGAGTGCGGCCCCTCCGAGGCCGTGGCCGCCTACGGGAGCGTGGAGGACCTCTTCCAGCTCTCCTTCTCCCCCTCGCTCATGTCGCGCGCCCGCGCGGGCGCCGAGGCCTGCGCGCTCCTGGAGCGCGCCCAGTCCGACGTGGCCGCCGAGGAGTACGGGCAGGCCCTGGACTCCTACGCCGCCTACTTCGAGCACCCCTCCGCCCGCTGGGAGGACACCGACGGCGAGGTCGCCGACATCCACCTCTCCTACGCCGCCGGCCTGGTGGCCGCGGCCGGGGAGGTCTTCGGCGGCGAGGTCGACGAGCTGTACCGCCAGAACATGCTGCGGGCGCACGAGATCTACACCGTGATCCTCACGGACTACGAGGGCACCGAGGCCGCGGGCCAGGTCCCCACCGCGCTCGCCGACCTCTACGAGGCGGGTACCAGCGAGTACGCCGCCGAGTACTGGTGCGCGGGCTTCAGTCAGATCGACATGTTCTCCGGCCTGGCCTGGGACGCCGCCCCCGAGATCGCCGAGCGCATCGCCGCCGAGCGCCCCGACGCCGCGTTCAACTGCGGCTGGGAGAGCGTGGACGAGGGCTCGTTCGACACCGCCGACGAGATGGCCGCCCTCCTGGAGGCGGAGTACCCCGACCACGAGACCGACGAGGTCGAGCGGATGGTCACCCACATCGGCGCCGGGCGCATCGAGGAGAGGATGGACGCCATGACCTCGATCGGCGAGGTCGACTTCGCCCCCGTGCCCACCGGCGGCTCCGGCAGCGACAAGAGCGTCCTGGAGATCACCAACAACACCCCGCACGAGATGCAGTTCCTCTACGTCGGGCCGGACGCCGTCCACGAGGAGATCATCACCCCCGCGTGCGAGGACTGCGAGGTCTACAGCTCGCCGCCCGCGGGCAACTCCTGCTTCGACGACGGCGACGTCATGCGCGTCGAACTCGAACCGGGCGAGTACCGGGTGCTGCTCACCTCGAAGGACTCGCTCTTCAGCCCGCCGCTGCACGGCACCGTCGACCTCTCCGGCGGCGACCTGTACGAGTCCTGCTACTTCGTCACCGAGTAGCCGGGCCCCGCGGTCCGGCACGGGGGCCGGCCCCCGTGCCGGACCGGCGGCCAACCCCGGGGTTCGTCCACGCGTGCGGTTGTGCGTACTGTGTGCTTCGGAGCACGCACACCTGAAACGGGGGTCACCACATGGGAGGGCGCACGTCCTGCTCGCTTCGGGTGGCATGGGACGACGGACTCACGGCCTACGACTTCGGTCCGCAGCACCCGATGGCGCCGATACGCGTCGAGCTGACCATGGCGCTCAGCCGCGAACTCGGCGTGCTGGACGCGCCGGGGGTCGGACTCCTGGACGTCGAACCCGCCTCGGACGAACTCCTGTCCCTCGTGCACGACCCCGCCTACATCGAGGCGGTCAAGCGCGCGGGCCGCACGCTGGAGCCCGACGACGTCCACATGCTGGGCACCTCCGACAACCCCGTCTTCAAGGACATGCACGACGCCGCCGCGCTCATCTCCGGCGCCTCCGTGGCCGCCGCGCGGGCGGTGTGGAGCGGTGAGACCGCGCACGCGGCCAACATCGCGGGCGGCCTGCACCACGCCATGCGCGGCAACGCCTGGGGCTTCTGCGTCTACAACGACCCCGCCCTGGCCATCGCCTGGCTGCTGGAGCAGGGGGCCAAGCGCGTCGCCTACGTGGACGTGGACGTCCACCACGGCGACGGCGTCCAGAACGCCTTCTACAACGACCCGCGCGTGCTCACCATCAGCCTCCACGAGTCCCCGGCGACCCTGTTCCCCGGCACCGGCCAGGCCTCCGAGACCGGCGGCCCGGACGCCGAGGGGTACGCGGTCAACGTCGCCCTGCCCGCGGGCACCGGCGACAACGGCTGGCACCGCGCCTTCGACGCCGTCGTCCCGCCGCTGCTGCACGAGTTCCAGCCCGAGATCCTGGTGACCCAGCAGGGCTGCGACACCCACGCCCTGGACCCGCTCGCCAACCTCACCCTGAGCGTGGACGGCCAGCGCCGCGCCTACGCCGAGCTGCACGAGCTGGCCCGCAAGACGGCCGGCGGCCGCTGGCTGCTGTTCGGCGGCGGCGGGTACGGGCTGGTCCACGTCGTCCCCCGCGCCTGGACCCATCTGCTGGGCGAGGCCGCGGGCCGCCCCGTCGACCCCGACACCGAGACCCCGCAGGGCTGGCGCGACTTCGTGCGCCAGCGCACGGGTGAGCTGGCGCCGCTGTACATGACCGACGGGCGCGAGGTCGTCTTCGACCACTTCGTGGACGGCTACGACCCGGGCGACCCGGTGGACCGGGCCATCCACGCGACCCGGACCGCGGTCTTCCCCAGCCACGGGATCGACCCGAGCCTGTAGGGGCCAGCCCTTCCGCGTCGCCGCGACCGGGTCGCCGATTCGGTGCCGGCAGGGGCTCACGGGACTCCGGGCGGCTCACGGGACGGCTCCCATAACACCCCGGTGTCGACCGGCGTGAATTCCGGAGGAGCCGCGCGTGTCGCGTCCGAAGCGGGTAGGACAGAGGTTGAATACCGGGCGAACAGGAGCAGGCGCCGTGGTGGCCGCCCAGCGTGGCGCACGCTCGCTGCGCAGACGAGGAAGGGGAGCGCCAGGTGACGCCGCCGACACGCGCTGAACTGATCACCTATCTGGTGCGCACGGGAATCGCCGGGCACGTCGACACCCCGCGCCAGAACAACCTGCGGCACTACCGGCGGCTCGTCCAGAAGGACCCCTACCACCAGTTCGGCCTCACCTTCTCCCACGACTGGACCTACTCCGAGGTCCTGGCGCTGATGAGCAAGCGCTGCGGCGTGGTGGCCGACGAGGAGTACGTGTGGGGGATCGACACCATCGACCCCGACCTGACCATCGACGCCCTGGAGGCCTTCGCCGACCGGCTGGCCCTGGCCGCCGAGCGCCGGGAACGGGTCCTGTTCGCCACCGGCCACCCGCGCAACCTCCGCGAGACCTACCGCGCCTGGAAGGACGCCCTCGCAGAGCGCGGGTGCCAGGTCCTCACCGCTGGTGGCGGCTACTCCTACGAAGTGACCACGGAGCGCCCGCCGAACCGCCGGATCGTGGTGTGGGAGGACGACATCGCCATCGTCACGGACGGCCGTCTCGCCCGTCACAGCCACCACCCCTTCGCCATGCGTGCCATCCTCGGGGACCTCGCGGACCGCGGTGAGGCATGGCCGCAGTTGGTCATCGCCGACCACGGGTTCGCGGGTGCGGCCGGTGAGGCGGGAGTGCCCGCGATGGGCTTCGCCGACTGCAACGACCCCGCCCTCTTCCTCGCCGAGGCCGAGGGGAAACTACTGGTCACGGTGCCTTTGGACGACGGTTACCTGACCGAGGACTACGCCCCGCTGCGCGAATACGTTCTCGCCCGGGCCGGTCTCCTGTGAGTGGGGGAGACCATTTATACCCACCGTTAAACCTCATCCGACCCGCCATCAACACATAGCGCCGAAGACAGTCCCAACGGCCTTTCGCTGAGGCGAACTCGGCTCTACTCTGAAAACGGACGTGTCAGTAGTGACAGCGTGACACGCTGGCGTGGTTTGGGGTGGGCACACCGGGGTCGCCGCCGCACACCACGCCGGTCCCAAGGGTAGACAATGCTCACGTCCGGGAATGAGGGCGTCGAAAGATGAACGGGAGCAAGCCGCCTCTCGAAGAGGTCAGGTTCCTGACCGTGGCGGAGGTAGCCACGATCATGCGTGTGTCCAAGATGACCGTTTACCGAATGGTGCACTCGGGAGTTCTCCCCGCGATTCGCGTGGGGCGTTCCTACCGGGTTCCCGAGCGGGCCGTGCACGACTACCTCCGCGAGGCTTTCGTCGAGGCTGGTTGATCCAGGGCCCGGCCGACCGGGGCCGCCCCCCGGCCCCCGGTCAGCCGACACACCCGGGGGGCGGTGACTGACGGACACCGCCCCCACCGGGGTCTTCCCGTCCCCGCCCCGGCGCGCCGCCCCGGCGCGCGGCAGGGCCGTCCCCACCCCCACCGGCCGCGGTTCCCCCTTGTGCCGGGGCGGCCGAACGGGCTCCAGGGCATCTACTACACTTTGTCGTTGTTGTAGTCCGCCCTGTTCACACCCCGTTCGCGAGGTCCCCTCGATGCCCAGCACCAGCACCGGTACGCGCCGGAGTCGTACCGTGCCGCGCCTGGCGGCGGCCGGACTGGCCGCCGTACTCGCCCTGACCGGCTGCGCCGGGGGCAACGAGATCCAGGCCAGCGACGAGGAAAACCGCTTCATCTCCGGAGACGGCAGCGCCACCACCTTCGAGACCGCCGAGCGCACGGAGGCGCCCGAGGTCACCGGCACCACCCTCGACGGCGAGGAGGTCTCCCTCGGCGACTACGAGGGCGGCATCGTCGTCCTCAACGTCTGGGCGAGCTGGTGCGGCCCCTGCCGCGCCGAGCAGCCGGTCCTGGACGAGGTGCACGCCGAGTACGCGGACCTGGGCGTGGACTTCCTCGGCGTGAACATCAAGGACGACGAGACGGCCGCGCGCTCCTACCAGGAGAGCATGGACGTCCCCTACCCGAGCCTGTACGACCAGCCCGGCGCGGTGCCCCAGGCCTTCCGCGACACCGTGCCCCCGCGCTCCATCCCCAGCACGCTCGTCATCGACCCCGAGGGCCGCATCGCCGCCCGCGTCATCGGCCCGACCACCTACGGCCAGCTCACCGAGCTGCTCAACCCGCTGGTGGTCGAGTTCGACTTCGGCGACCCGGAGGAGCGCCCCCGGGTCGCGGAGCAGGAGGCCGGGGAGACGGCGTCCCCGGAGGAGGCCGACCCCTCGGCCGACCCCTCGGCCGAGCCCTCGGACGCCCCGTCCGAGGCGGACCAGGACTCCGACGGCTCCGGGAACGAGGACTGATGGACCCCATCGGCACCACCGTCCTCACCGGCTCCCTGCTGGCCGCGATCCCGCTGGCCCTGGCCGCGGGCCTGGTCTCCTTCCTCTCGCCCTGCGTGCTCCCGCTCGTGCCCGGCTACCTGTCCTACGTGACCGGGATGAGCGGCACCCAGGTGCGCGAGCGCACGGCCTCGCCCGCGGGGGGCGGCACCGCCACCGCCACCGTCGCCGACGTCGACGCCGAACTGGCCTCCCGCCGCTGGACCATGGTCACGGGCAGCATCCTGTTCATCGCCGGGTTCACCCTGGTGTTCGTCGCCGTCGGCGGCTTCATCGGCTGGCTCGGCGAGATCCTCATGGACTACACCGACCCCATCACGCGGGTGCTCGGCGTCCTCACCGTCGTCCTGGGCCTGGCCTTCATGGGCGTCATCCCGGGCTTCGGGCGCGAGTTCCGCTTCCACCGCCTGCCGCGCGCCGGACTGGCGGGCGCCCCGCTGCTCGGCGTCCTGTTCGGCCTGGGCTGGACCCCCTGCATCGGGCCGACCCTGGCCGCCGTGCAGACCCTCGCCTTCGTCGAGGGCGGCGCCGGACGCGGCATGCTGCTGTCCCTGGCCTACTGCGTCGGCCTCGGACTGCCGTTCGTCCTGGCCTCCCTCCTCTACCGGCGCGCGCTGGGCACCTTCGACTGGCTCAAGCGCCGCACCCGCACGGTCACCGTGATCGGCGGGGCCATGCTCGTCCTGGTCGGCCTGGCGATGGTGACCGGCCTGTGGACACAGCTGACCATCGCCATGCAGGGCTGGGCCGCCGACTTCCAGACGGTGATCTGATGAGCACGACCGCGAACGACCGAGGGACCGGCACCGCCGCCCGGGACGGGGAGAGCGCCCGACCGCGCCCCAAGGGCCTGGGCGCGGCCGGCTGGCTGCGCTGGATCTGGCGCACCCTGACCTCGATGCGCACCGCCCTGATCCTGCTGTTCCTGCTGGCGGTCGGGGCCATCCCGGGCTCGATCCTGCCGCAGAACGTGGTGAGCGTCGACGAGGTCAACGTCTACTTCCAGGAGAACCCCGAACTGGCGCCCTGGCTGGACCGGTTCTACCTCTTCGACGTGTTCTCCTCGCCCTGGTACGCGGCGATCTACCTGCTGCTGTTCGTCTCCCTGGCGGGCTGCGTGCTCCCGCGCGCGCTGACGCACGCCCGCGCGGTGCGGGCCCGCCCGGTGCACACGCCCAAGAACCTGGGCCGGATGCCCTACGCCGCCGCGTTCACCACCGACGCCGACCCCGAGACGGTGCTGGAGCAGTCCCGCAAGGTCCTGCGGCGCCACCGGACCGAGCGCTACGGCGACTCCCTCTCCACCGAGACCGGCTACCTGCGCGAGGCCGGGAACGTCCTGTTCCACTTCGCCCTGCTCGGCCTGCTGCTGGCCCTGGCCGCCGGGTCCTTCTTCGGCTACCGCGGCAACATGCTCCTGGTGGAGGGCGACGGGTTCGCCAACACCCTGACCTCCTACGACGCCATCTATCCCGGGCACTGGACCGACACCGACTCCCTGGAGCCCTTCTCCATCCACCTGGACGACTTCGAGGCCTCCTTCATCGAGGACGGCGGTCTGCGCGGACAGGCCGAGTCCTACGTCGCCGACCTCACCTACAGGGAGGCGCCCGACGCGCCGCAGGAGCGGCACCGGCTGGAGGTCAACCACCCGCTGAGCGTGTCGGGCGTGCAGGTCTACCTGCTCGGCCACGGGTACGCGCCGGAGTTCGAGGTGCGCAACGCCGAGGGCGACGTGGTCTTCGACCAGGCGGTCCCCTTCCTGCACCGGGACACGGCCTCCTATACCTCCGACGGCGTGGTCAAGGTGCCCGACACCGGGGGCGAACAGCTCGGCTTCGTCGGGGTGTTCCTGCCCAGCGCGGTGGAGACGCCGGAGGGGGAGGTGGTCTCCAACTTCCCGGGCGCCCGGAACCCGCGGATCACGCTGGAGGGCTACCAGGGCGACCTCGGGCTGGTCGACCCGCAGTCGGTCTACCAGCTGCGCACCGGCGGCATGGAGGAGCTGGGCAGCTCCCCCGTGATGGAGATCGGGGACACCTGGGAGCTGCCCGAGGGCGCCGGGTCGATCACCTTCTCCGGCTACAAGGAGTACGTCAGCCTCCAGATGAACCGCGACGGCGCACGGCTGCCCGCGCTGGCCGCGGCCTCCCTGGCCGTCGCCGGGCTGATCATCACCCTGTTCGTCCGCCCGCGCCGCGTGTGGGTGCGCGCGACCCGGAGCGGGGACGGCCGCACCCGCGTGGAGCTGGCCGCCCTGGGCAAGACCGAGGCGGCCGGCAACAACGTGGAGTTCCACGAACTCACCACGGAACTCGCCGGACGGCTCCGGAGTCTGTCCGACGGGGACTCCGGCTCCGGACCGGACGGCCGTCCGGCTCCCGGTCCGGACTCCGACCCGGACCCCGCTCCGGGCTCCGACCCCCATCCGCCATCCGACCCGCCAGAGTCGACGACACAAGGGAGTGACCGGTGACGTACACACTCGCCGCACAGGTGGACGAGGTGATGACGTCAGTCAGTGACTCGTTGATCATCGCGATGATCGTCACGTACGCGGCTGCGCTGTTCCTCTTCGCCATCGAGGCCGCCTACGGACGCCGCACCAAGCTCAAAGCCGGTCGGCTCATGCCGGTCAACGCCGGTGCCGAGTCCGGCGCCGACGACGGCATCGAGGTCAACGTCCGCAGCACCGAGGCGGAGGCCAGGGCCTCCCAGAGCGTCCTGGGCAAGATCGCCCTGGGCGTGACGACGTTCGGCTTCGTGATGGGCGTCGCCCAGATCATCGCCCGCGGCCTGGCCGCCGGGCGCTGGCCCTGGGGCAACATGTTCGAGTTCGTCGTGGCCCTGTGCCTGGTCGCGGTGGGCGGTCTGCTCTTCGCCTCCTACCGGTACCAGGCGCGCTTCCTGGGCGCGTTCGTGCTGGTCCCGGTGCTCGTCCTGCTGGGCATCGGCGTCCGCTGGCTGTACGTGGACCCGGGCCCGCTCATCCCCGCCCTGCACTCGTACTGGGTGCCCATCCACGTGACCGCGACGATCATCGCGGGCGGCGCCTTCATGGTCTCCGGCGCGGCCGGCGTCACCTACCTCGTGGCGCACCGGGCCGAGGCCAAGCGCGCGCTGGGCGAGCAGGTGGCCGGTATCGCGGGCCGCCTGCCCAGCCCCGAGCTGCTGGACCGGATCTCCCACCGGTTCATCCTCTTCGCCTTCCCGCTGTGGACCTTCGGCATCATCGCCGGTTCCATCTGGGCCGACGAGGCCTGGGGCCGCTTCTGGGGCTGGGACCCCAAGGAGGTCTGGTCGTTCATCTCCTGGGTGATCTACGCGGCCTACCTGCACGCCCGGGCCACCGGCGGCTGGCGCGGGCCCAAGGCCACGTGGATCAACGTGGTGGGCTTCGCGACCATCCTGTTCAACTTCTTCGCGGTGAACTACATGTTCAGCGGTCTGCACTCCTACGCCTGATCCCGATCCGCGAACGGGGCCCCGCCACGGCGGGGCCCCGTTTCTTTGGGGCTCCGCTCCGTGTCCGGCCGCCCGGAGAGCGGGAACCTTCGCCGTCTCCCGTGTGATGGCTCGTTCCTCGCGATCACACGTCCGACGCCTCCAGAACCCCGCGGGCTCCCGGACGTGTTCGCTTTGGGGCTCCGCTTCGCTTCGCCCCGGGGTCCTGCGTGCTTCGGGGCTCCGCGTTCCCCGTGTTCAGGCGGGCGGGGCGGCGGTGGACCCGCGCACGACCAGGCGGGTGTCCAGGGTGACGGTGCCGGGGGAGTCCTCGCTGCTGATGCGGTGCAGCAGCAGGTCGATGGCGGCGCGCCCGGCCGCGGCGGTGGGCATGTCCACACTGGTCAGGTCGCAGTGCCGGGCGGTGTGGGTGTTGTCGACGCCGACGACGCTGAGGTCGCCGGGCACGGACGCGCCCAGGTCACGCAGCTTCTGGACCAGGCCGAGGGCGACCAGGTCGTTGTAGGCCAGGACGGCGGTGGCGCCGAGGTCCAGCACCTGCCGGGCGGCGGCCGCGCCGCCCTCCTCGGTGGGCTGGTTGGGGCCCACGCCGTGCAGGACGAGGCCGCGGCGCAGGGCGGCCTCCTCCGCCGCGCGCTCCAGGCGCTGGTTGGTCCACGACGCGCGCGGGCCGGTGAGCAGGGCGATCTCGCGGTGGCCGAGGGTGGCGAGGTGGTCCACGGCCTGCTCGGCGCCCGAGGCCACGTCCATGAGGACGGCGGGCAGCCCGGCGGGTTGGCGGTTGACCACGACGAAGGGCACGTCGGCGCTGAGTTCGGCGATCAGGCGGTTGCTCAGGCGCGGCGCGACCAGGAGCGCGCCGTCCACCTGGGTGGCCATGGAGCGGATCAGCTCCTCCTCCACGCGGGCCTGCTCGTCGGTGTCGGCGACGAACACGTGGTGGTCGCTGCGGCGGGCGTGGGCCTGCGCGGCCTTGATCAGGGGCGGGAAGAAGGGGTTGGCGATGTCGGCGACGATCAGCCCCAGGTTGCCGGTGCGGCGGGTGGACAGGGCGCGCGCGGCGCGGTTGGGCCGGTAGCCCAGGGCGCTGGCGGCGGCGAGCACCCGTGTCCGGGTGTCGGCGTTGACGAGGTGCGCGGCGGAGAAGGTCCGGGAGACGGTGGAGACGTGCACCCCGCTCGCCAGGGCGACGTCCTTGATGGTCACGGCCACCCGTGGCCTCCTTCGATGGGGAACGGTTCCGAGGTTACTGGCAACCGGTTGTGGTTGACCAGTGCGTGCTTTCAGGTCCGGTGCCTGGTTTTCCGGGGTTTTCCCGGGTGGGAGGGGTTGACGCCGGTCCGGCTCCTGGGAGATGTTCATGCAACCGTTTGCAGTTTCCCCCCTGAGGAGCAGAACCATGCGCAGGCTCGTACTCCCTCTGAGCGCGGTGTTGGTGATGACCGCCGTCGCGCCCGTCCAGGCGGCGCCCGACCCGGGCAGGCAGGTCCTGCCCGAGGGCGACGGCTGGGCCTCGGCCGGAGGCGGGACGACGGGGGGCGCGGACGCCTCCCCGGAGAACGTCTTCCGCGTCTCCACGGCGCAGGAGTTCCGCGAGGCGGTGAGCGGCGACGAGTCCAAGATCGTCTACGTCGAGGGCCTCGTCGACGCGAACACGGCGCCGGACGGCACGCCCCTGTCGTGCGGGGACTACGCCGTGGACGGCTACACGCTGGAGGACTACCTGGCCGCCTACGACCCCGGGGTGTGGGGCTGGCAGGACCCCAGCGGCCCGCTGGAGGAGGCCCGCGAGGCCTCGTCCGCCGCCCAGGCGGAGCGCGTCCGGGTGGAGGTCGGCTCCAACACGACCATTGTGGGCGCCGGGGACGGCGCCGAGATCACCGGGATGAGCATCCGGGTGATCGGTGCGCGCAACGTCATCCTGCGCAACCTCACCCTGTCCGACACGCACGACTGCTTCCCGGGCTGGGACCCCGGCGACGGCGGCGAGGGCAACTGGAACTCCGAGTACGACCACCTGGAGGTCTCCGGCTCCACGAACGTGTGGATCGACCACAACACGTTCGACGACGGCGACAACCCGGGCTCGGAGCTGCCGGAGTACTTCGGGCGCCGGTACGAGGTGCACGACGGCCTGCTCGACATCGTGCGCGCCAGCGACCTGGTGACGGTGTCCTACAACCACTTCGACAGCCGGGACAAGGCCATCCTCGTGGGCAACAGCGACGGACGCACCACCGACCGCGGGTACCTGCGCACCACCTGGCACCACAACCACTTCGACAGCCTGGGCCAGCGCGCGCCCCGCGTGCGCTACGGGCAGGTGCACGTCTACAACAACCACTACACGGTGGCCACGGACCTGTACCAGTACAGCCTGGGCGTGGGCTTCGAGTCGCACCTGTACGCGGAGAACAACCTGTTCGACCTGCACGACGGCATCGCGGCCGGGGAGATCGTCGGCAACTGGGGCGGCACCGACATCGTGGAGCACGGGAACGCGGTGATGGAGGACGGCCGCGGGCGCGTCACGGAGGTGGACCTGGTGCGGGAGCACAACGACGCCTACCCCGACCAGGCGCTGGGCACCGACCTGACCTGGGTGCCGCAGTTCTCCACGCGGGTGGAGCCGGTGCACGCGGTCCGCGGCGTGCCGCGCGAGGCGGGCGCGGGAGTGCTCTGAGTCCGGCGCTCCCGGCGTGGTCGCGTAACGGGAGGCAGGCCCGCCCGGCTCCGTCCGGGCGGGCCGCCGCGGTTACAGGGGCTGGTCGTCGACCTCGATGTCCCACTGGACGTCGGTGCCGTCGACCGAGGTGGTCGTGATGGTCACGCCGTAGTTCATCCCCCCGTCGACGAGGTTGCAGCGGATCTCGGCGCCCACCTCCGCGGGGAGGCCCTGGGGGCAGGAGAAGTCCTCGGGGGCCCTGCCGACCACCGCCTCCAACTGTGTTGCCGACTGCTGGGCGACCTGCTCGGCCGGGACGACCCCGTCGCTCGCGGCGGTGCCTCCGTCCCCGCCGCTGCCCCCGCCCGCGTCGTCCCCGGGGGTGTCCCCGGCCGGGGCGTCGTCGACCTCGACGTCCCACTGGACGTCGTCGCCGTCGACCGAGGTGGTCGTGACTGTCACTCCGAGGGTCTGGCCGTCGGCGGTGAGCTCACAGCGGATCTCGGCGCCCACCTCCGCGGGGAGGTCCTCGGGGCAGGTGAAGCCGTCGGGGGTCTGACCCACCTCCTCGGCCAGCATCTCGCTCGACTGCTCGGCGACCTGTTCGGCGCTGACCGCGTCGGGGCCGCCGATGCTGAACTCGAACGAACAGCCGGTGGACAGGAGGAGGGAAGCCGCCCCCAGCGCTGTTCCGGTGATGACTCGTCGGTGTCCGATCTGCCGCACTGCGACCTCCTCAGTGTTCGGTGGTGTGCACGGGTATGGACGCCGAACGCGAAGAGCGGGTTCCGGAGCGGACGGCCCCGATGCGGGGATGTGACATCGGTGTCCGGTCCGTCCGTGCGGTGCTGCGCCGGAGAACCGACCGGGCGCCCGGATGTACTTGCCCCGGGGCGGGGGAACGGGAAGGCTGGAACACAGCGGTGGGGGCCGCGTCCTGTCGGGCGGCCCCCACCGTCGTCGTGTACCGGTCCGGGTCGGTCGTGTCCGGGTCAGTCCTCCGGATCGATCCGCCGGTTGAGTCGTCGCAGGAACTCGGGGTCGTCGTCCGGTCCGAGCGGGTGCGGGCTGCCCGAGGGCTTGGTGAAGTCGGACGGGTCGAGGTCGTCGGCCGAGGCCGTGGCCTGTGTCGGGGAGGGCGCGCTCCCGCGGGGTGCGGCCGCCTGGCGCGGGCGGCCGAGGAGGAGCCACAGGATGGCGCCGACGGGCACGAACAGCACGATGACGAACACCCACAGCACCTTCGGCAGAGTGCGCACCTCAGAGGAAGGGGTGGTGAGCGCGTCGAAGAACGCGTACACCCACAGAACGATCGATACGAGCGTGATCAGGCCACCAAGCCACACCATGGTTCCAGCCTAACTCTTGCAGTCGACTCCTCACGGTCGGGACACCGGGCCGGAGGGCAGGTGGGAGTCCGCGGGCGGCTGACCGGCCGACGGGGCGGCCGGAGGGCCCTGCGGCTCCTGGAGCTCTGGCTCCCGCCGGATGGGCTGTCTCGGGGCACTCGGCCTCAGGGCGTGCTCTCGCTCGGCTCCCCGAGCAGGAGGGCGCGCACCTCCGACTCGCGGAAGCGGCGGTGCCCTCCCGGAGTCCGGATGCTGCTGATCCGCCCGGAGGCGGCCCAGCGCGTGACGGTCTTGGGATCAACCCGGAAGAGTGAGGCCACTTCCCCGGGGGTCAACAGGCGTTCGCTTGCTCGTTCCACCTTCACATTCCCCCAATCGTGCCCGCCTCGGACTGTGGGGGCGGCGGGCGTTTGATCCCCTAGTGTGCACGAGTTGGACCGTTTCCTCCCTAGTTTTCGGAGAAATTGCGGTGTTGGGGGGAGGAGTACCGGATATGTGACCGGAACGTGATGTTCGGGCCCTGCTGTCGGGATTGGAAACATCCCATGACTATGCGAATCGTGTTCGCCTATGTCCCGTTCCCCTGTGCCGCAGGCGACACACCGACCCGATGCCCGTCGCAGCGGGCACGCCCTTAACCTGGAGATAAGGACCTGTGGAAGGCCGTCGGCCCGACCCGTGCCGGGTGTGGGAACGTCCGGACACGGGTGTTGACCGGGCGTTCCGCGCCGCCGATGGGCGTAGCGACCAATCTAGTCCAGGTAATCGTCTGTTGTGAGGCTTTTGGATGCGTAGCTTGCTGACCTATACCGCCGCCCGCCTGGGGCTGTTCGCGGCGGCCTTCGGAGTGGTCTACCTTTTCGGCGCCCGTGCGTGGATCGCCCTCATCCTGGCCTGGCTGGTCAGCGGACTCGCCTCCTATGTCCTGCTGTCCGGGATGCGCGACAGGATCTCCGCGAGCGCGGTGGAGCGGATGGAGCGCCGCAAGGCGGACAGCGTGTCCGCGCGCCTGTCGGCCGCCTCCGCCCGCGAGGACGAGTTCCAGGAGGCGCCGGGCCAGGAGGCGCCCGGCCAGGAGGCGCCGGAGGCCCCGGAGCAGGAGGCGGCCCCGGCCGGGGCGGACGCCGATGCCGGGGAGGACAGGGTCGAGGCGAAGCGGGGCGGGGACGCGCCGACCGCGGCCAGGGAGTCCTGACCGGGCGCCCCGCTCCCGCGTACCTCAGCCGGGGTCGGCCGGTGCCGCCCCGGCGCGCCACGGCCGGGGGCCGGACCCCGCGCTCCCGCCCACCTCAGCCCGTGCCCGCGTGAGCCCGTGCCCGCGTGCGTGTGCCTCAGCCGGGGTCGGCCGGTGCCTCAGCCCGTGCCCGCCCCGTCAGGTGACCGGTCCGGCTCCGTCCCGCGCCTGTCCAGGCCCCCGGCCGCGCGACCCACGAGCGGCGGCAGGACCGCGGCCAGGTAGAGGGCCGCGCACGCCAGCAGCACCGGCGCCGCTCCGAGCAGCCCGGCCGCCGCGCCCGCCACGGGCGCGCCCAGCGGCGCCGCCATCCGGGTCAGCGCGCCGATCGTCGCCGTCCCCCGCCCCACGGCGCGGCGGGGCAGGCGCTCGAACATCACCGCGCCCAGGATCGGGTTGAGCACCCCGCCCCCGAGCCCGCACAGACCCCACACCGCCAGGACCGCCCACAGCGGCACGTCCAGCGCCAGTACGACCAGCCGGGGCGGCCCGGCCAGCACCAGCCCCGCGAAGAACACCGCCCGCCGGGGCAGCAGGTGCCCGACCGCCGTGGCCGCGAGCGAGCCCACCACCGAGGCCGCGCCCATCACGCCGCCCAGGAGGCCGACCACCGCGGGGCCCATGCCGTTCTCGTCCACCCACACCGGCAGCAGCACCGAGGCCACGGACATGTCGATCATGTTGGTGACCGCGAGCACGACCACCAGGACGCGCAGCGTGGCGTCGTCCCAGACCGCCCGCCAGCCGGTGCGCAGCCTCGCCAGGTAGCCCGAGTCCGCCTCGGGGTCCTCGCCCGGGCCGGGGCGCTCCCCGGGCTGGGTGGCGGCCAGCACCACCGCCGCCGCGGCGAGCAGCGCGGCGTTCGCGTACAGGGCCGGGAGCGCGCCGAGCAGGGACACCAGGCCGCCCGCGGCCACCGGACCGACGGTCGTGGACAGCCGGTCCACGGTTCCGGTGAGTCCGGTGACCCGTTCGAGGCGCGTCCCCGTGCGTTCGGCGACGGCCGGGGCCATGGAGACCTTGGCGGCCTCGGCGGGGCCGGTGGCCAGGCCGATCACCGTCACCAGCACCAGGAGCACGGGGAAGGACAGCAGCCCGGACGCGTGCAGCAGCGGGACGCAGACCACCGCCGCCGCGGCGACGAGGTCGGCGCGCACGCTCACCGCGCGCTGGCCCATCCGGTCCAGCAGTGGTCCGCCCAGCAGCCGGGCCAGGGTGTAGGAGCCGATCTCGAAGAAGGCCACCGCCCCCATGGACGCCGGGCTGCCGGTGGTCTCCAGGACGAACCAGGGGATGGCGATCATCGCCAGCCGCGTGGCGGTGTAGCACAGGGCCTGGGCGGCGACCAGTCCGCCGACGTCTCTCACGCCCCCGTCTCCGTCGCCCCGTCGTCCCCCTCGCCGTCCTCCGTGCCCGGTCCCCGGTCCTCGGGGTCGGGGAAGGCGGCGAACTGGACGTGCACCGGTCGGCTGCCGGGGGCGCCGGTCTCGCGCGTGTAGCGGTCGAAGAGCGCGCGGACCTCCTCCCGGAAGGCGGCGAGCTCCTCCAGGGTCAGTTCCGTGCGCCGCCCGGACATGACCTGGGCCTCGCGCCATCCCTCGGGCTGGGCCGCCCACAGGTTGACGGCCGAGGCCAGTTCCCCGCTCCAACTGGCGGCCAGGGCCATGCGCACGGCGGTGCTCAGCTCGGGCTCGTCGGTGTCCAGGTGCTCGGGGAAGCGGAAGCCCTTGTGCCTGGAGCGCCACCAGCGCTCCCGCGTGGTGCCCAGGGAGGGGTCCTCCTCGATGAACCCGTGCGCCTCCAACTGCCGGAGGTGGTAGCTGGCCGAGGCGGAGGAGACGTCCAGCCACTCCGAGACGGTCTTGCCGGTGGCGGGCCCCCGCTGCTGGAGGAGGTTGAGGACGCGGATGCGCAGGGGGTGGGCCAGCCCGCGGAGGGAGCGGGCGTCGAGGGTCGCCGCGTGGGCGAAGGGGTCGGGGGCGCGGTCCGGGACCTGGGAGGGGGTCTCGTCGTCGCGGGGGGTGGAGTCGTCCATGCGGTCACTGTAGACGCCCAAGGGTTCTTGGCCAAGAGTTGTTGGCCGAGAACCCTTGGTCTGGTTCCGGCAATCCGGAACCTCCGACTCCACGGGTCATATATCTAGTTTCCTGGGCGCTTGAGTAGCAACCGGCCTAGCTTTAGACTCATGGTCAACAAGCGGATGAAGGCGCGGGTCCTGCTCGCCCTGGTGCGCCGAATGGCGCGCAAGAACGGCCTGCGCCTGGAAGAACTCAAAGGACGAGGCAAAGGATCACACCAGACCTACGTCCTCCTGGGCGAAGGCGGAGTACAGGTCGGTCGTTTCATGGTCACGCAACATTCCAAGGAGCTGTCCCGGGGCCTTCTACAGGACGTGGAGGACGGCTTGCAGCACCTGTTCGGTGAGAAATGGATGGAGAAGTGATGCCTGACTACACGGCTACCGTCATCCGCGACGAGGACCTCTGGGTCGTACGTGTCTCGGGGCTGCCCGAACACGTCGTCGGAACGGTCGACTACGTGCACTTCTCCGAGATCAAGGACGAGGTTCCCGAGGCCATCGCCGACCTCACGGACACCGATCCGGAGGACTTCACGATCACCTGGCGTTACGAGTTCGGCGGCGAGGACGTCACCGAGGACGTCATCCAGTACCTCGTGGCGGAGGAGGAGTTCCGGCGGTCCCAGGCCGAGCGCGACCGGGCCCGCGCCCGGGTCCTGGAGACCATGCGGAGGGAGGGCGTCACACAGCGGGCCATGGCCGACGTCGTGGACCTCTCGCACCAGCGCGTCCACCAGCTGCTCAAGGGAGTGGACACGCCGGTGCCCGGCGGGCGCCGGGGGCGCCGCAGGGACGCCCCCGTGTCCTGAGGCCCGCGGTTCAGGAGAGCGGGAACATCCCCAGCCGGGCGTGGTACTCGCCGGCGAGGCGGTCGGTGTCGCTGCCCACGTACAGCCCGTCGGAGGTGGCCAGCATCGCCTCCACGCCGTGGCCGCGCGCCCGGCCGGGGTTCCACGGCAGGGCCTTGCCGGACTCGGGGTCCACGGCCGCGATGCCCTCGCGCGCCACCGAGCCGGGCCCCGGGTTGAGCGCGCCCTCGGGGTTGTCCATCCAGCGCTGGTGCCCGCCCACGTACACCGCCGCCGACGTGATCTCCACCGAGTACAGCGAGTCGCCGCCGGTCTTGTTGCTCCAGGTGGGCTCCGAGCCCGGGGCGTCGGTGTTCTCGAAGCGCGCGACGGACTTGCACAGGCCCGGCCTGACGTAGGGGCCGCCCGCCGTCACCACCGCGAAGTAGGAGCCGTCCGGGGAGAAGGCCATCCGCCGCATGTAGGTGTGCAGCTCCTCGTAGTCGCAGGCCGCCTCGTAGGCGGACGTGGACCACGGGGTGACCGAGCCGCTCGCAGTGTCCAGCATGGCGATCTGGTGCCGCTCGTGACCGTCGATCCTGGTGAAGGAGCCGTTGACGAGCAGCCGCCGCCCGTCCGGGCTCAGCGCCAGTTCCTGGACCTTCAGCACGCCCTGGCGCGCGTCGGACACGTCGGGCGTGAAGCCGGTGTCCACCTCGCCGGACCCGGAGTCGAGGCGGACCAGCGCGGGCTGGTCCACGCCGTTCACCCCCGAGAAGCTGCCGCCCACGTACAGGTGCTCGCCGTCGCCGGCGATGCGCTGGACGCGGCCCCCGTCGACGGAGGCGTCGAACTCCGGCACCCGGTCGCCGTCGTCCGCCGACAGCCGGGCCAGCCCGTCGGCGGGCTCGCCGTCCACCGAGCCGAAGTCCCCGCCCGCGATCACCGTCCCGTCCGGTCCGGGGGCCAGCGTGGTGACGGTGCCGTCCACCTCCGGTTCAAACCCGTGGAGGATCCGCCCGCTGCCGTGCTCGAACGCGAACAGGTGGGGCAGGTCGTGGGCGCGGCCCCCCTCGGTCTGGCTGACCTGTGTGAAGCTTCCGGCGACGAGGACGGCGTCGCCGACGCGCAGGATGTCCTTGACCGCGCCGTCCAGGACGTGCGGCGTCCACTGCACGGGCTGTTCGCTGACCACGCGCGCGTGGTCGGCCTCCGCGGCGGGCGAGGCGGCCGCGACCCCGGCGGGGAGTAGGAGCAACGTGCCCATTGTCAGGGCGAGCAGCGGGCGGCTGGGTTTCACGGAAGGACTCTCCCTCGGTCGTGCGGGTCCATGCGTGCGGGCCGACCGGCGGAGCCGGTCGGCGGGTGTCCGCACCCTCTCAGAGGGTCGCATAAAAACTACGGAGAGTGACGCAGGTCGGGTGCGGTTCCGGGCCTGTGGGGCCGGTGGGACAGGCGGGACCTCGGAACGGTGTGCGGTCCGCGCCCGGGGCTCTCGACTCGGCCGGGGCGGGGTTCGCTCGGGGTCGGGCCCGTCCGGGGCGGGGCCGGACGGCGAGGGGCCCGGCCGTGGTGCTCGCACGGCCGGGCCCTGCCGCCTTACGGGGTCCGGGTTCAGCGGGCGCGGGCGCCCGAGGTGTCCAGGCCCCCGTTGTCCGTCGGCCGCTCGACCGCGGCCCGGTAGTCGTCGGTGACCGTCTCCAGCAGGGTGCTCTTCTCCCGGTCCGTCCGCCCGGCCATCGAGCGCTCCGAACGGTCCATCCTGCGGTTGGCCCGGACGATCTCGTTGGTCGCGGGGAGCCGCACGTCCTCGTACCGCCGCAGCGCCGCCCCCACGTCGCCACCGGCCCCCAACTCGGCGGCGAGGGCCGCGGCGTCGAGGACGGCCTGGGACGCGCCGTTGGCCCCGATCGGGTACATCAGGTGGGCCGCGTCCCCGAGCAGGGTCGTGCGGCCCTCGCCCCAGTGCTCCAGCGGGTCCCGGTCCACCATGGGGTACTGGAGGATCCGCTCGCTGCGGGCGAGCACGCCGGGCACGTCGAGCCAGCCGAAGTCCCAGTGCGCGTAGTGCGGGGCGAGTTCCCCGATGCGCCTGCGGTCGTTCCAGTCCGCATCGACGGAGAGGCCGGGGGAGGGCACCAGGCACACCCAGTTGAGCAGGGCGCGGCCGCGCGCCGCGTGGCGGGCCGAGATCGGATAGGCGACGAGTCTGGCCGAGTGCTCGTCGTTGGCGACGATCATGGTGCGCCCGTCCAGGAAGCCGTCCAGCTCGGTCAGGCCCCGCCACATGTGGACGCCTCCGCCGGACAGGGCGGCGCGGTCGGGGTGGAGCTGCGCGCGGACGCGCGAGTGCAGCCCGTCCGCGCCGACCAGCGCCGCCCCCGTGACCTCCGCGGCTCCGCCGGACTGGTCGCGGGCCAGGGCGCGCACGCCCGTCGCGGTCTGCTCGAAGGACTCCAGGCGAAGGCCGGTGCGGACCGCGCCGGGGCCCAGGCGCTCGCGGACGGCCTCCAGCAGGAGCAGTTGGAGTTCACCGCGGTGGATCGAGTACTGCGGGTACTCGTTGCCCGCCGCCACGCCGCGGGGTTCGTTCCAGAGGGTGGTCCCCCTGTGGTCGAGGTAGAGGTGCTCCCTGGTGGGGATGCCCGTCGCGGCGAGCGCGTCGCCGAGGCCGAGGGCGGTCAGCTCGCCGATCGCTGCGGGCTGGACGTTGATGCCGACCCCGAGCGGCCGGATCTCCTCGGCGGTTTCCAGAACGGTGGCGCTGATTCCGTGGGAGTGCAGGGCGAGGGCTGTGGCCAGCCCTCCGATCCCAGCGCCGACGATCACGATGTCGGTGCCATCGGCTGAGGTCATGGCGGCCCTCCGTGCTTCCTGCGACCTGGTGGCCGCGTTGTCTGCGGGCACGCGCGCGCCCGTCGGGTGGTGCGGTCGATGGGCCCGGGGTCCCGGTGCACCAGAGGTGCTATCACGGCGGGGTCCGGTCACCCAAGGGAGTCAGCCGGGCGCCCGCACACGAGACGGGCGGAGGCCCGGGCGGACGGTGCGCCGACTTCCCGGTCGCGCACGTGTCCGGCTCCGGACCCCCGCCCGCTCGTGCAAGGGAGGATGAGGAGGAAGGACCTGTGATCCTTTGTCAGGCGTGGTGGGTCGAGACCACCGAGTACACGCCGGGGCCGGGGGTGGCCAGCGCCGCGGCCTTCTTGCCGTAGGCCTGGGCCTCGGGGTCGGCCATGGTCGCCTGGATGTCCGCCGGGCTGTTCCACTGGGCCAGGTTGATGACCTTGGTCCCGTCCAGGCTGGCCAGGATGTTCACCGACACGAACCCGGGACGGTTCTTCATGACCTTCTCGGTGCCCTCGTTGAGGACGTCGACGAGCTGCTGCTGCTTCTCCTTCTCCACCTCGAAGACGTTGACGAGGACGGCGAGGCCGTCGTTTGCGCGAATAACGGTTTCACTCATGAAATGGAGGCTAGCAGAACGGGTATGCGGAAACAAAGGTGGTTCCAGTGATTTTCGGGAAAAGTTGAAAACGCTTTTTTATACGCCAAATAAACAGGCGTCCCGGGTTGGAGCGGCAGCGCTCTTAATGTGCGCTGCCCGGGTGTGCGCCTGTTATTCGTGCGCGGTTCGACTTCCGGTTCCCGGAGTGGGGGCGGTTGGCTCGTTCGCTTTGGCCGCCACCCGGAGGGAAGTCCGTCCGGGCCTCTGTCGGACATTCACCCCGGCCGGGGTGCGGTCCCGTGTTTCGGTGAACCGGTACCGTGGCTCCGATCCGTGGTCTGGTGCGGCGTTCGAACCTTTCCTGCCGGCGCCCTCTCCGCTTCCGGTCCCCCTCCCGCGTGGTCTTCGGCGGTGCCCCTCCCCGGGGCCCCTACCTTCTCTCGGACGGTGCTTACGTCGGTGAAAATGCTGGTGGCAGCGGTTTCGGTACCACCGGAGGGCGGGTGCGGCGGCCAACGGCCTCCGCGGACCAGCCCCCGTCCGCCCGGCCGGGAGCGGCGCCGAACCCGGCACCCGCCGTCGTTCCGGCAGGCGGGTTAAAAGGATTCGACACGCCGACCAGGCCCTTTCGGTGGAATGGCGGGCAACGGTCACGGGGAATCAACCGGATGCGCTTCGAGTTCCCTTCGGGAGCCCCCCGGTGAGTCCCGGCCGTGCAACTGGGGATAACGCCCGGTTGCCCTCGGGTCCGCCGCTTTCCGCTTCGTTCCCCTCCTTTCTGACGAGGTGTGGTCGCGGGGGTTCGGTTTGCCTGGGCGGATGATTTGCGAACCCCTGTCGGCGGGTGCTCCCCGAGGTCACCTTCCGCCTTCGATGAGGCCGTAGACGTTGCCGTCCCAACCGGATACCTGGGCCCACCGGTTCCCCTTTCTCCACGCGGTGTCCTGCGGCTCCGTAAGAATTTCGATTCCCTGTCCGCGCAGGTTCTCGCACACGGCGTCGAGGTCGTCGCAGTTGAACCACCCCTGGGCCATGCGGCCGACCCGCGACCTCATCTCCTCCAGGAGTCCGGGGTCGACCCGGGCGATTGCCACGCTGGTCTGCGACCCGGGAAGGTGCACCTCCACCCAGCGCTGTCCGCCCTGGTGGACGGTGTCTACCTCCAGTCGGAAACCGAGCGCCTCCGTCAGGAAGTCCAGGGTCCTCTGCTGGTCGCTGGTGTAGAGCACGGAGAGCCGGGGGTGGGTGAGCATGGGCTTCCTCTCGGGGCCGACGGGGCGGCTGCGTCCGCAGCCGGAGGAACCGTAGTGCAGGCGGACTGAGGACTCACGCGACGGCCGCACACCGCCGCTCGCCCCTCCACCGCCCCCGTGCCGGCTCCCGCTCCTCCCCGCCGGGGAGGCCGACCGGCGGCCCGGGGCGCGCCCGCGCCCCGCTCCGCGCGGACTCCGCCCCTCCAACCGCGCCCCCGCGACGGTCATGAACCCACTCCTCTCCCCACCCGGCCCGCTGACGCCCTTCACCTCCATGACGGACGGCGGGGGGAGAAGGTGACCGGAGGCGGGGGAGAGGGTGACCGGCCGCGCGGGGCGCCGCCGATCCGCGGCCCCGCCCGAAGGGAACGGGGTCCGCGGAAGTACGCCATTTCCGTGGAGTCGCGCCGTGTCACGAAAGGTCACGCGGAGCGTTCATTCGGAGAAAAAGCAAGGAACCGACCGTGTTTCTCGGATTGTCCGCGCGACCCGTGCCCGTGCACGCGTGCCTGCCCGTGCTTGACGCCGTCGCCCCAGTTCACAAGGGCCCGGACACATTCCCTCCGGCCGTCGCCGGAGGACGGGAAGGTGTCTGGTTTCCCCCTCCCTGCCGCACTCAGGCCGCTTTCACCTGGGGTTTTCCGGGACGCCCGCCCCGGCCCCGTGTTTTCGCCGCTGTCCGATTGCGGACAGCTTCGCGCTGGCGCTGCTGCGGGTCTCAACCTAGTCTGAAACCGGTTGTGATCCCCTCTGGAGAGTCCACCCTGCTCGCATGCCCTTCACGAAGGGAAATTTCACTGTGCCTGCCCAAACCATCCCATCCGCCCCTGGACTGGGGGAGGGTCAGAGAAATGACGGTGACCTGCTTCCCGAGGTGGCTGACATACTCAGGGATCTACCCCAGGGAATTGTTCCGATCGCGGACCTCGCCCCTTCCCTTTCTCCGCGCGAGAAGATGGAGGACCCGGCCCACGCCCGTGTGATCGCGGAAATGGGAAGCGGTGTCGAACCCATCCTCGTCCACCGCCGCACCATGCGCGTGATCGACGGAGTGCACCGTATCCGTGCCGCGCGCATGAGGGGGAAGACCGAGATCAGGGCCCGTTTCTTCGACGGCAGCGACGAGGACGCCTTCGTCCTCGCGGTGCAGCTCAACGTGGGGCACGGGCTTCCGCTGACCCTGAGCGAACGCAGGACCTCCGCCCAACGCATCGTCCTGTCCCATCCGCACTGGTCCGACCGGGCCATCGCGAGGAGGGCCGGGCTGAACGCCAAGACGGTGGCCAGGCTCCGCCGGGAGGCGGGCGAGGGGGGCTCCGCCGCGGAGAGCAGGGTGGGCATGGACGGAAGGGCCAGGCCGCTGAGCAGCGTCGAGGGCCGACGCAGCGCCGCGGCCATCCTCGCCGAGAACCCCGAGATCTCGCTGCGTGAGGTCTCCAGGAAGAGCGGCCTGTCGGTGGGCACGGTCCGGGACGTCCGCAAGCGCGTCGACCAGGGCCAGGACCCCATCCCGGAGCGCTTCCGCCGCAACGGCGGGGAACACGCCCCCGTGTCTGTCGCGGTCCGCGAGCCGGACCGCAGGCCCCGGGTCACCGAGTCCACGGCGGTGGGCGAGACCGCGGCGGCGGTCCGCAAGCTCGCCCGGGATCCCTCCCTGCGAGCCACCGAAGCCGGTCGGACCCTGCTGCGCATGCTGACGATCACCGAGGTCGGACGCTCGCAGTGGGACGAGATCATCAGGACGATCCCCGAGCACTGGCTGCCCCTCGTCCGCGCCATCGTCCTCCAGCGCTCCCAGGAGCTGCGGGAGCTCGCCTACCTGGTGCCCGGTGAGGACGCGGACTCCGGCTGAGGCCCGTCCGGCGTCCCCCAGCGTTTCCCGCGGGAAATATTCAACACAGAAATGGAAAGGCCAGGTCGTTTGCCATGCCCGAAAACTTTGAGTTTCCTGCCGACGGTGACGAGGCCGCGATCCGGAAACACAACCGTGACGTGGTGGAAACATACATGAACACGAGGGGGCAGGATCGGCTGAAGCGTCACCTCCTCTTCACCGAAGAAGGCGTGGGAGGGCTCTGGACCAATGACACCGGAGAGCCTATCGTCATCCGTGGCCGGAATCGCCTCGCCGAACACGCGGTCTGGTCGCTGAAATGCTTCCCCGACTGGGTCTGGACCAATATCCAGATCTTCGAGACGCAGGACCCCGACTTCTTCTGGGTGGAATGCGACGGCGAGGGAGCCATCCGTTTCGAGGGTTACCCCGAGGGTCACTACACGAACCACTTCCTGCACTCCTTCCGTTTCGAGGAGGGGAAGATCGCGCAGCAGAGGGAGTTCATGAACCCCTTCGACCAGCTGCGGGCCCTGGGTATCCCCGTTCCCACGATCAGGCGTGAGGGAATCCCGACCTGACCCCGAGGGCTGGTTCGGATTCCGCTCGGGCTGTCGACTCCGGCACGCACACAGAACCGATCAATGGAGACGCGTGGACAACGTGATGCCCGACATCGAGACCAGAACCGCCCTGCAACAGCCCGAATGGAGCGACACCTCCCAGGTCCGGAGGGTGGCCGACGTGCTGTCCTCCCGGCCCGCCCTCGTCAGGACGGAGGACGTGCTGGCCCTGCGCTCGCTCCTGGCCGACGTGGCCCTCGGCCGGTCCCTGGTCGTCCAGGCCGGGGACTGCGCCGAGGACCCGGAGGAGTCCAGCGCGAGACACGTCAGCAGCAAGGCCGCGTTGCTCGACATGCTGGCCGGAGCCCTCAGGATGATCACCCACAAGCCCGTCCTGCGGGTGGGCCGCATCGGCGGTCAGTTCGCCAAGCCCCGCTCCAGCCCCACGGAGAAGGACGGCGAACTGGTGCTGCCGGTGTTCCGCGGCCACCTGGTGAACGGTCCCGAGCCGACGCCGGAGAGCAGGAAGGCCGATCCGCTGCGCCTGCTCACCGGTTACATGGCCGCGGGCGACGTGATGGAGCACCTCGGCTGGCGCGGATCGTTCACCCGGCCCGCCGGCGACCCGCCGGTGTGGACGAGCCACGAGGCACTGGTCCTGGACTACGAGGTGCCGCTGCTCCGGCAGACCGCCAAGGCGGACAGGCCGGTGCTCGGCTCCACCCACTGGCCCTGGATCGGTGAGCGCACCCGCCAGATCGAGGGAGCGCACGTCGCCCTGCTGGCCGAGGTCGCCAACCCGGTGGCCTGCAAGGTCGGACCGGCCATGGCCGAGGACGAGCTGCTCGCCCTCTGCGAGCGGCTGGACCCCCGGCGCGAGCCGGGCCGCCTGACACTGATCGCCCGGATGGGGGCCGACCGGGTCGCCGACCGGCTGCCGCCGCTCGTCGAGGCCGTGGCCGAGGCGGGCCACCCCGTGATCTGGCTGTGCGACCCCATGCACGGCAACACGGTCCGGACCCCGGAGGGCCACAAGACCCGGGTCGTGGCCGACCTCAGGAGAGAGGTCCGCGGCTTCGTCCGCGCGGTCGAGTCCGCGGGAGGAGTCCCCGGCGGCCTGCACCTGGAGACCACCCCCGACGACGTGACCGAGTGCGTGACCGACACGAGCGGGTTCCCGCGGGTCGGCGAGCGCTACACGACCTTCTGCGACCCCCGCCTCACCCTCTGGCAGGCGGTCTCGGTGATCTCCGCCTGGAGCGACTGACCCGCAGGAACCGATCGGAAAGGACGAACATGCCCGGTATCCCCGCCATCGAGCCCTACGCGCTCCCGGCCGCTGGTGACCTCCCCGAGAACACCGCCCGGTGGGTGCCCGACCCCTCCCGCGCTGTCCTCCTCGTCCACGACATGCAGCGCTTCTTCCTCAAACCCTTCCCCGAACAGGTGCGCGACGAGCTGGTCGGCAACATCGCCCTCCTGCGCGAGCGCGGTGCCCGGCTCGGCGTCCCGGTCGGTTACACGGCCCAGCCGGGCAGTATGAGCGACGAGCAGCGCGGCCTCCTCAAGGACTTCTGGGGGCCGGGCATGCGCAGGTCCCCCGAGGACAGGCTCGTGGTGGACGAACTGGCGCCCTCGCCCGACGACTGGGTGTTCACCAAGCTCAGGTACAGCGCGTTCCACAAGTCGGACCTGCTGGAGCGGATGCGGGCCGCCGGGCGCGACCAGCTCGTGGTCTGCGGCGTGTACGCGCACGTCGGGGTCCTGATGACGGCGGTCGAGGCCTACACCAACGACATCCAGACCTTCCTGGTCGCCGACGCCGTCGCGGACTTCAACGCCGACTACCACCGCATGGCCGTCCGGTACGCCGCCGAGCGCTGCGCGGTCGTGCTGCCGGCCAAGGAGGTGTTCGCGTGAACGCGCCGGACACGGCGCCATGGGCCGGGACGGAGGGGGACGGACTCCTGCGCACCGTCCTGGGGACGGAGCGGCCGCCCCCCTTCGCCCTGCTCGTGCGCTCCGGCGGCGACGGACCCGGCCGCGTGGACGTGCTGACCGGAGAGGTGTCCGCCGTCCCGGAGACCGCCGACATCCCCCTGCCCGACCTGACCGGGAGGGACGGGGGCGCGGAGCGCCACGACGTGCTGGCCCTCATCCCCTACCGGCAGATCACCGAGCGCGGCTTCGGCTGCAACGACGACGAGGCGCCCCTGCTCGTCATGACGGTCACCGGCCAGGAGACGATGCCGGTCTCCCGTGCCCTGGACCTCATCCCCGACCTGCCCGTCGCCCTGTCCGGCGGCCGCTTCGACGTCGGCGACGAGGACTACGCCGAGACCGTCCGCAGGGTGGTCAAGGAGGTGATCGGGGAGGGCGAGGGCGCGAACTTCGTGATCAGGCGCTCCTTCGTCGCCGACATCGGGGAGTACACCCCGCACAAGGCCCTGGCCGTCTTCCGCCGACTGCTCCGGGTCGAGGTGGGCGCCTACTGGACCTTCGTCGTCCACACCGGCGACCGGACCTTCGTCGGCGCCACCCCCGAGCGCCACGTCACCCTCCGGCGGGGGCTCGCCACCATGAACCCCATCAGCGGCACCTACCGCTATCCCCCCTCGGGCCCCTCGCTGCCCGAGGTCATGGACTTCCTCGCCAACCAGAAGGAGTCGGACGAGCTCTACATGGTCCTGGACGAGGAGCTCAAGATGATGACGCGCATCTGCGAGCCGGGCGTGCACGTGTCGGGGCCCCACCTCAAGCAGATGGCGCGGCTCGCGCACACCGAGTACTTCATCGAGGGGGAGACCCGCCGCGACGTCCGCGACATCCTCCGGGAGACGATGTTCGCCCCCACCGTCACCGGCAGCCCGCTGGAGAACGCCTGCCGCGTCATCCAGAACTACGAGACGGGCGGGCGCGGCTACTACAGCGGCGTCCTGGCCCTCGTCGGAAGCGACGCGTCCGGCGAACGCACCCTGGACTCGTCGATCCTCATCCGCACCGCCGACATCGACGACCGGGGAAGGATGGCCATCGGCGTCGGCTCCACCCTCGTCCGCCACTCCGACCCCGTGTCGGAGGTGGCCGAGACCCACGCCAAGGCCGCCGGGCTCCTCGCGGCGGTCGAGAGCCGCGGGGCCGGGGGGCTGGACACCCACCCCGACATCCGTGACGCGCTGGTCAGACGCAACGCGAACATCGCCGACTTCTGGCTGCTGGGCGAGGACCACCGGGGCGGCGCGGAGTTCCCCGGGCTGGCCGGGTGCCGGACGCTGATCGTCGACGCGGAGGACACCTTCACGTCGATGCTCGACCACCAGTGCCGCGACATGGGCATGTCCGTCACGGTCGTGCGCCACGACGACGTCCCCTCCTTCGACGGCTACGACTTCGTCGTGCTCGGCCCCGGTCCGGGCGACCCCCGCGACCCCGTCCACTCCAAGATGGCCAACATGCGGGCGGCGGCGCGGGCCCTGCTCGCCGAACGCAGGCCCTTCCTGGCCGTCTGCCTGAGCCACCAGGTCCTCAGCGCCGAGCTCGGGTTCGAGATCCGGCGGCGGCCCTCGCCCAACCAGGGCGTGCAGAAGGAGGTCGACCTCTTCGGCGACCGCCAGCGCGTGGGCTTCTACAACACCTTCGCGGCCTGGTCGGAGGCGGACGCGGTCGAGCTGGACGGCGTCGGCGCGGTGGACGTCTGCCGCGACCCCGACTCGGGGGAGGTGCACGCCCTGCGGGGGCCGCGCTTCTCCTCCCTCCAGTTCCACGCCGAGTCCGTGCTCACCCAGAACGGCCCCCACATCCTCGGTTCGTTCATAGGAAGGACGTTGAACGCATGAGCGGCAGTCCGGCGCTCCTGGAAAGGGCGCACTCCTACGTCGTCGTCGACGCGTTCACCGACAAGCCCCTGGCGGGCAACCCCGTCGCGGTCTTCTTCGGGGCCGAGGACCTCTCGGCCCCGCGCATGCAGAGCATCGCCCGGGAGATGAACCTGTCGGAGGTGACGTTCGTGCTGCCCCCCAAGCAGGGCGGCGACGCGCACATCCGCATCTTCACCCCCGTCAACGAGCTGCCCTTCGCGGGGCACCCCCTCCTCGGCACCGCGGTCGCCCTCGGCGACTCCGCAGAGAAGGACCGGCTCCGGCTGGAGACGGCCATGGGGATCGTGGACTTCGACCTCGAACGCGCCGGAGGCCGGGTGGTCGCCGCCGCGATGGAGCAGCCGATCCCGACCTGGGAGCCGTTCGACCGGGTCGACGAGCTGCTCGCCGCCCTCGGGGTGCCCGAACCGGAGACCCCCGTCGAGATCTACACCAACGGCCCCCGGCACGTCTTCGTCGGCCTGCGCAGCATCCCGGCGCTGTCCGAGGTCGACCCCGACCACCGCGCCCTGGCCGCCTTCCCCGACATGGCGACCAACTGCTTCGCCGGTTACGGGACGCACTGGCGCAGCCGCATGTTCTCCCCCGCCTACGGGGTGGTCGAGGACGCGGCGACCGGGTCCGCCGCGGGACCGCTCGCCATCCACGTCGCCCGCCACGGCCACGCCCAGTACGGCCAGTGGATCGACATCCACCAGGGCGTGGAGATCGGGCGGCACTCCCTGATGCGGGCCCGTGCCAGGGGCAACGGCGACCGCGTCACCGAGGTCCGGGTCAAGGGCAGCGGCGTCACCGTCGCCAGCGGGACCATCTACGTCTAGACAGTCGCGGGAGCACATGTGAGCAGCAGGTTCGAGACCCTGACCGGTGAGATGGAAGGGGGCTTCCCCGAGTACGAGACGCCTCCGGCCGCCCCCATGGAGCTGGTCGGGCGGTGGGTCGACGCGGCCAGGGAGAGGAAGGTGAGGGAACCGCTGTCCCTGGCACTGGCCACGGCGGACGCCAAGGGCCGCGCCTCCAACCGGATGGTCGCCGTCATCGACGTGTCGGACCGGGGCCTGGTCTTCACCACCCACAGCTCCAGCCAGAAGGGGCGGGAGATCGCGGCCACCGGCTGGGCCTCCGGGCTGCTGTACTGGCGCGAGACCGCCCAGCAGGTGATCGTCTCCGGGCCGGTGGAGCCGCTGCCCGAGGCGGAGTCGGACCGGCTCTGGGCCGCCCGGCCGCCGCAGCTGTACCCGATGACGACGGCGTCCCGGCAGAGCGAGCCCCTCGACGACGTGCCGGGCCTCCTCGAACGGGCCCGGAGGCTGGCGGAGGAGGGCGGCCACTCCCTGCCCAGACCCGAGCGGTTCGTCGGCTACCGCCTCGAACCGGACACGGTCGAGTTCTGGGCCGCCGACCGTGAACGGCTGCACCGCAGGCTTCGCTACGACCGCACCCCGGACGGCTGGGGGGTCGTGCGGCTCCAGCCCTGAGCCGTCGCAAGCCGTTCCCCGCCGTCCCGTCCCGCCCCCCGACGTCCCTCCGAACAGCGCGGGCCCCTCACCCCGGCCCGGCGCCCCCACCGACAACGCGGGCACCTGCCCCAGCCCGGCGTCCCCGGGTCCCCGGCCCTACCCCGCCGGGGCCCGGACCCCACCCCGCTCGAACACCATCCCTTCCCTCCACACGATCGTGAGGAACTGTCCCGTGACCGACCTGAAGAACACCGATCTCGACGCGATCGTCATCGGTGCCGGGTTCGCCGGCATCTACGCGCTGCACAAGCTCCGCAACGAACTGGGCCTGTCCGTCCGGGCCTTCGACAAGGCGGGCGGGGTCGGGGGCACCTGGTACTGGAACCGCTACCCCGGCGCCATGTCCGACAGCGAGGGCTTCATCTACCAGTACTCCTTCGACCGCGACCTGCTGCGGGAGTGGACCTGGAAGAAGCGCTACCTGTCCCAGGCCGAGATCCTGGGCTACCTGGAGGCGGTCGTGGAGCGGCACGACCTCGCCCGGGACATCCAGCTCAACACCGGCGTCGAGACGCTGGTCTACGACGAGGCCGAAGCCCTGTGGACCGCGACCACCAGCGGGGGCGAGACCCTCACCGCCCGCTACGTGGTGACCGCCCTCGGGCCGCTGTCCACCTCCCACTTCCCCGAGTTCAAGGGCCGCGACAGCTTCCGGGGCCGCCTGGTCCACACCGGTTCCTGGCCCGACGACCTCGACATCGAGGGCAAGAGGGTCGGCGTCATCGGCACCGGCTCCACCGGAACCCAGTTCATCTGCGCGGCCTCCAAGCTCGCCGGGCAGCTCACCGTGTTCCAGCGGACCCCCCAGTACAACGTGCCCTCGGGCAACACCGAGGTGGACGAGGCCTACTTCACCGACCTGCGCGGCCGCTACGACCAGGTCTGGGAGCAGGCCAAGAAGTCGCGCGTGGCGTGCGGCTTCGAGGAGAGCGAGATCGCCGCGACGAGCGTCTCCGAGGAGGAGCGCCAGCGGGTCTTCCAGGAGAACTGGGACCGGGGCAACGGCTTCCGCTTCATGTTCGGCACCTTCTCCGACATCATCTTCGACCCCCGGGCCAACGAGGCGGCGGCCGACTTCATCCGGTCCAAGATCCGGGAGATCGTCAAGGACCCGGAGACCGCCCGCAAGCTCCAGCCGACCGACTACTACGCCAAGCGCCCGGTCTGCAACGAGGACTACTACGAGTCCTACAACCGGGACAACGTCAGCCTGGTGAGCCTCAAGGAGACCCCGATCCGGGAGTTCACCCCCACGGGGATCGTGACCGAGGACGGGGTGGAGCACGAGCTGGACGTCGTCGTCTTCGCGACCGGCTTCGAGGCCGTCGAGGGCAGCTACCGGCAGATGGACATCCGCGGCCGGGGCGGCGTGACCATCGAGGACCACTGGGGGGACGCGCCCTCCAGCTACCTCGGGGTCAACGTCTCGGGCTTCCCCAACATGTTCATGGTCTACGGCCCCAACAGCGTCTTCAGCAACCTGCCCACGGCCATCGAGACCCAGGTCGAGTGGATCACCGACCTGGTCCGGATGATGGAGGAGCGCGACCTGACCTCCATCGAGCCGACCCCGGAGGCGGAGGAGGGCTGGACCGAGCTGTGCGCGCAGATCGCCGACCACTCCCTGTTCCCCAAGGTCAACTCCTGGATCTTCGGGGCGAACATCCCGGGCCGGAAGAAGCGGGTCCTGTTCTACTTCGCGGGGCTCGGCAACTACCGCCAGAAGCTCGGTGAGGTGGCCGCGGCCGACTACGAGGGCTTCATGCTCAAGGGCAACCCCTCGGCGGTGACCGCCTGACGGCGGCGGTGCCCGGTCGGCGCGGTCGGCCGACCGGGCACCGCTCCGTGTCAGCGCACCGCGGGCTCGCGCGGCGCCAGCAGCGCGGGCAGGCGGGTCACCCGCTCCTCCGCCTCCGCCAGGGAACGCGCGGCCATGTCCTGGAACTCCGCCAGTTCGGGGACGTCCGAGGCCCTGGTCATCTCGGCGTGGACGACGTGCACGTTCTCACCGGCGATGCCCAGGCCCTCCAGGTACATGCGCATGTAGGGCGTCTGGAAGTCGAACGCCTCCTTGGGCGAACCCGGCCCGTAGCCCCCTCCGCGCGCGGCGACCACCACGGCCCGGGCGTCGCGCAGCAGCGACTCCCCGGTGCGGGAGTCCTTGAAGGCGCCGGGGAAGGTGATCCTGTCGATCCACGCCTTGAGCGAGGCCGGGACCGTGTAGTTGTACATCGGGAGGCCGATCAGCAGGGTGTCCGCGTTCAGGACCTCCTCGATCAGGGGCAGGGTCCCCGCCCACTCCCGCTCCTCGGACGGCGACTCGGCCATGGCCGTCACCGCCGTCAGCGGCAGGGTCCCCCGCCTCTCCACCCGCTGGGCGAAGGAGCAGTAGGTGGCGGTGACCAGCGGCACCGGTTCGGCGGCCAGGTCCCGGTAGCGGTATCCCCCGTCCCCGTGCAGCCGCCGCCACTCCCTGGCGAACAGGCCGGTCAGGTACCTGCTCACCGAGTGGTCCGAGTGGCTGGAGTCCAGGTGCAGCAAAGACGTCATCGTTCTCCCCCGTTCGGCGCGTGGCCGTCGTGTCCCGCGCGGCTCCGGGCGCGGGGTCCGTGTGCGGATGCGGTGGGGCACGCGACTCGTCCCCCGTGGATGTCGTCGCTCAGTGCTCCTACCCCTATGACGGAGAGCGACGGGGAAAAGTGACCGGAGAGAGGGGACGGAGGATTCTCGGAAGGTGCCACGAGCAGCGCCGACACCGCCGCGGCCGCCCGCCCGCCGGGCCCGGGCCCGGTCGGCGGACGTCGCGGCCGGTGTGCGCTGGGTCACCGCTACGCCGGGTCGGCCACGGAGATCTCCAGCTCCCGCAGGCGCTCCGGGGCGCCGATGATCTCGACCCCGCTGACGCGGTCGCCGCGGACGGTGATCTCCAGTACGAACAGGAGCCGACCGCCGGGGGCGACGACGGCCCCGGGCATGCCGTTGACGAGCGCGGGGCGGGCGAAGCGGGTCCTGCGGACGTTGTTGGCGGTCTCCCCGGCGACCTGGCGCGCACCGCGCAGCACCGCGGGCTCGCGCAGCCGGAGGGCCTGCGGGTCCGCCCGCCGCACGACGTCGGGGGCCAGTACCCTCAGCAGGCCGTCCAGGTCGCCCGCGCGCGAGGCGTCGAGGAAGGCGTCCACGACCTCGCGCTGTCGTGTGAGGTCCGGTTCGGGGACGCTCGTGGTGCCCTGTACCCTCTGCCGCGCCCGGCTCGCCATCTTCTTGGCCGCGGCCGGGGTGCGCTCGACGATCTCGGCGATCTCGGCGAAGGGGACGGCGAACAGATCGTGCAGGACGAAGGCGACGCGCTCGGCGGGGCTGAGCCTGTCCAGCACGACGAGCAGGGCCAGGCCCACGGAGTCGGCCAGCACCGCCTCGCCCTCGGGGTCCGCGATCCGGTCCTGGGCGAGCAGCGGTTCGATGTCGCTGACGTCCATGAACTCCTCGCGGCGGCTCTTGCGCGAGCGCAGCATGTCGAGGCAGACGCGTCCGACGATCGTGGTCAGCCACCCCGTCATGTTGGCGACCTCGTCGAAGTCCCCCCGGCACGCCCGGATCCACGTCTCCTGGAGGGCGTCGTCCGCCTCGGCGGCCGACCCGAGCATGCGGAAGGCGACTCCGCGCAGATGTCTACGGGAGCGTTCGAAGTGATCCGCCAGCTCGATCTGGCCGTTCATCGTTCACCTTTCCTTCGTCCGTGGCCGCTGCGCGTGCGCGTTTCGAAAGCGCGACAGAAGAGGAATGCGGCTGTAGGCATTGAATTACCGGTATGGGTGGAATTAGTGCTTCGTGGCGGGGCAGGGGCGGTCGTCCCGGCTTCCCTCCTGGCGCCGCCAGCCCGGCCCCGCCCCCGGCTCAGGACGGTGTGAGCAGCGGATACGCGGTCGGTTCCGGCAGGACTTCCGTACTCGGGGGATCGTGATCCGGGTGCGTGGGACGGTGGGGATTCCGGCCGCTTCGGGCTGATCCCCTTCATCCTAAACGGGTGGAGAGGGGTGCCACATGAGGGATCGCCGCTGGAGTATTCGCGCACTACAGCGTGTTTATGCGGCCGCGGTACGCGCCGGATTCCCGCCTCCGGCGCAGCGGGGTCAGCGGGTGAACACGAAGGGGCGCAGGCCGGGCGGCACCGCGTCCGGGTCCACGGGGAAGACGGCCCACACGTGGGTGCCCAGGTCGGCCCAGGGCGCGAGGCGGTAGTGGCCCCAGGCGGCGGACAGGTTCTCGACCAGGAGCAGGCCGCGCTGGCCCTCGGCCCAGTCCCACTCGTCGGCCGTGCGCTGGTGCGGGACGGCCGGAACGCCGCCCCCGCCGCCGCAGTCGGACAGGCCCACGCGCAGGGTGGCCGGGTCGGGCATCGACAGCGCGCGCAGGACCTCGCCGCCGGAGCGGCCCGAATCGGTGTACTTGCAGCAGTTGGCGAACAGTTCGCTGGTGACCAGCGTGAGCGTGTCCACCAAGTCGGGATCGAACCCGGCCAGGTCGCGGGCCAGGTCGGCGCGGACCTCGGCGAGCCGGGACAGCGCACCGGGGTAGACGCGGTGCTCCCAGTGGACGTGGGCGCGGCGGACGGCGGAGTCGAGGCCGGAGGCGGTCATGCCGGAACCCCCTGTCGCTGCTCGTCCCAGACCCGGATGAGGGAGGCCAGTTCGCCCCACTCGGCGTAGCGGGCGGGCTTGGCGGGTGTGGTGGGATCGGCGGGCCCGGCGGGGCGCACGACGCCGAAGCGGGGTGCGGGTTCGCCGAGCAGGTCGCCGCCGGGGTCGTCCCGCCACTGCTGGACAAGCGCGGCGGCGCGTTCCTGGACGAGGGCGAACGCGCGCCGGACCTCGTCCGTCTCCGGAGCGGGTTCGGCGCTGCGGGGCGCGGGAACGCGGGGCGCGGCGGAGGCGGTCAGGCGTTCGTGGGCGGCGAAGTAGGGGCGGACCAGGGCCACGTCCTCGGCCGGGATGACCTCGCGGGCGGGAGCGAGCCTCGGCATGGCGGGCTCGGAAGCGGAGACGTGCGGGGCCTCGGGAACGTAGCGGCGGACGCGGGTGGAGCGGCGTCGGCGGCGACCGGCCACCGTGGAGTGGCGTCCGCAGGGTGCGGAGAGGAAGGCGATCAGCGGGCCGAGGGCACGGCTGAGAAGGGCAGCGCTAAACTGGCGCATGCTAGCAGTCCTTGTGTTTGAAGAGGTCGAAGTTGCTGGCCACGGCCCCGGACGGTACTTAGTCGTCGCGGGGTCATTTGAGTTGTGTGTTCGAGAGAGAGAATAAGGGGTGGTGGGAGTGGAATGCCAAAATACTGGGGAGTAATGTGTGGGGGAATGAGAAAACGGCCGACCAGAATGCTGGTCGGCCGTTGTTATGTCCCTTTTTTAGGATTTTGCGAGGGAGGTGCAGCTCAGGAACGCGGTCCAGGCCTCGGGGGTGTAGTCGAGGTGACCGTGTTCGCGGTTCTGGGTGTCGCGGACGAGGACCGTCTGCCCCTCGGCTACCTCGACGCAGCTTCCCGAAGCGCCGCTGTAGCTGCTCGTGTGCCAGGTATTCACCGTGTCTCCCCTGCGGTGTGGGTTCACGCGCGGTGGGTGGTCACCCCGCGCAGGAATGATGCCCACGCTTCGGGGGTGTAGTCGAGGTGGCCGTGTTCGCGGTTCTGGGTGTCGCGGACGAGGACCGTCTGCCCCTCGGCTACCTCGACGCAGCTTCCCGATCCGCCGCTGTAGCTGCTCTTGTGCCAGTGGGGTTCACGCTTTGCCATCGAGTTCTTCCTTGACCTTCCTGATCAGATCCAGGCTCGCACGGGGCGACAGCGCCTCCGACTGAAGAACGCCGAAGAGCGTCGCGCAGTGCTGCACCGGCATCATGTCATCCATGAGTGCTTCGCCCTCCATGTGCTCCGCTGAGGCGATCGTGGGCTTGTCTGGGAAGGTGTAGAGCCGGAAGGGCCCGGAGCCGCCCGGGTGGCACTCGGCGTTAGCGGGGACCACCTGGAAGCGAATCCTCTCCTCGTCGATCAGGGTCAGGACCCGCGCGATCTGCTCGCCCAGGACCTTCCGGCCGCCCCTGATGTTGCGATGGAGCACGGCCTCCTCCACCACGACCGACACCAGCGGCGGGTTATCGCCGGTCAGGATCTCCTGACGCTCCATGCGCAGGGCGACCATCCTCTCGACCTCCGTCGTGGAGAACCAGGGGACGGTGTCGGCGAGCAGGCCCTTGGTGTACGACTCGCACTGCACGAGCCCCGGGAAGATCACCGGCTGGTACTCGCGCAGCTCGATCGCCTCGCGCTCCAACTGGCCGACCTCGGTGTACCAGGGCGGTAGTGCGTCGGGCGTGTTCGCGGTGTTCCAGGCCTGCTTTATCGCACCGGAGGAGCCGAACAGCTCGTCCAGCCTCTCGGCCTGTTCGACGGGCAGCTTGCGCTTGCCGCACTCCCAGGACGACATGGTGGACTGCGTCACCTTCAACGCCCGGGCGACCTGGGTTTGCTGCATCCCCACCGAGTCACGAACGCTCCTGAGCTTCTTTCCCAGGCGCACGCGCTTGGGGTCCAACTTGCGGCCCATTACGACTCCCATGTCCGGGCTATCACCGTCATCACCCATGCAAGACCCAGGCGCGACCCGATAAGGCGGAGAACGACGAAGTGTGACCGTTCGGTGATATCCCTGGCGCGCCCGAGCAGCCGTTGTTCATGGTGGTGCCGCGCGCCGCGGTGGTCGCGGCGGCGCGGAAAGGGAATTCAGGTGGGTGTGGTGATCCGTATCATTCCTGGTAAAAACGGTACTAATCGTCATTCCGACCCGTTGCCGCGGCGGGTCACCGACTCCGAAGCACGGGCGCCGATCGTGCTGGGCCGGATATCGCAGCATCACCCGAACCACGCGCTGAAACTGCCGGGGGTGCCCGACCAGGCGCGGGTGCTGCGCAGGCGTCTGGGCGCGGTGCTGCCGGACGCGCTCACGGACACGGCCCTGGCCCTGACCAGCGAACTGTTCAACAACGCCCTCGCCCACACGCGCAGCGGGGAGGCAGGCGGCGAGGTCACCGTGATCGTGAACCGGTTCCCCGGCCGGGTCCAGATCAAGGTCATCGACCAGGGCCCGCGCGACGCGCACGCCTCCTCGCCGCACCTGCGCCCGGTAGTGCCGGTCCGGGCGGGAGGGGCGGACGGGTCGCGCGGTGCGGGTGGGACAGACGGCGGTGCGGGGGAGGCCAGCGGCGGCGTGGGCGGGTGGGGCCTGCGCATGGTGGCCGCGGAGTCCAGCCGTTGGGGGACCCTCCACGACGGGGGCCGCACCACGGTGTGGTTCGAGCTGGACCGGCCGCGCACGCGCCCGCTGAAGTGAGGGCGGCGGAGGTGGGCTGGAACCACGCCGACGACCTGGACCGGTACGAGACCGCGCGGGTGCTCGACCGGCGGTGCGGGCGGCTGTGGACGGTCATGTGGAGTCCGTCGATGCGGGTCTACACGGCCTTCTACCTGGGGCCGGAGGCCGTGCCGTGGCAGGCCGCGCCGTCCCCGGCCGGGCTGGTGGAGCGGTTGCGGGAAGTGGAGCACGAGGTGTCGGGGGCCGCCGGCGGTTACTGGAGCTGCCCGGTCGCGGGGTGCGCGTGGTCCTCGATCCGTCCGATGCGCCACCCGTGCCCGCTGCCCGCCGACGGCAGCCGCACCGTCGGGGTCCCCCGGCCGCGCCCGCCGAGCGCGACCGGGGGATGAGGGTGGAGAGATCACTCCATCGCGCGGCCTTCGGCCTCTTCCCGGAGCTTCTCGCGGAGCCAGTCGGTCATGTACTCCTCGTCGCGCGGGAAGTAGACCAGGTCGTTGGTGAACCCGAAGGCGGTGGGGAAGGTGATGCCGGGGTCCTCGTCGTAGTTGTAGGTGACGTTGAACCTGCCGGGCGGGGTGATGACGTACTCGAAGGAGAACCAGGTGCCCTTGCCCTCCTGGTACATCCCCGCCCTGAGGTCGTCGATCATCATGCCCATACCGGATGGAGGAGATTTCCGACGGGTCGTCCCGCCCACGAACTCGACGATGAACAAGCCGGTCGAATGGTCGATAACCGCCTTTTCCGTGTAGACAATTCGTGTCCATCCTTCGGGGGCTTCATCGAGGATGCGTCCACCGATCTGCGTGAGGACCTTCTGCTGTGCCTCAGGGCCCATGTGCCCGCGCTGGAAATGACTCACCGCTTGGTTGTCCTCCGTAGCCGGGGCGGCTCCCCGAGTTCCGCCGTAGGTTCTTAGACGGGGAACTCGCCGTACCAGGATCGCTGCACGAGGTGTTTGGGCAGGTAGCCGGACTCGACCTCCAGGCGGAAGTCCGGGTCGACCTGATCGGTGTCGTAGGCCAGGCAGGCCAGGGCGAGCAGGGGCAGGGACACGACCCCTTCGATGTCTCTGGTGCGTTCGGCGTCGGAGGTCTGGTAGGTGCGGAACAGCTCCAGGCCTTGGGCGAGGGCGTCGTTGAACTTCTCGGTGTCGCGCTCGACCAGGCGCAGGAAGGTGTTCATCGGGGGGAAGACGATCATCTCCATCAGTTCGGGAGAGCCGATGTCCACTCGGTCGGGGGCGGATAGTTCCATCGCGGCCAGGAGTTCCTCGCCCAAGCCGGGGCGGTTGAGGACGAAGGCCTGGAGGGCGGAGATCCAGTGGTAGGTGAAGGGGTTGTACTGGGTCCCCTCGCTCTCCCCGGCCTCGCGCAGGCGGTCGACGGGGATCTCGCACAGTTGACGGTAGCGCTGCTGGTCGCGGCAGACGACGGCGAGGAAGAAAGCCGTGAGCCAGTTGCTGGCGTTGGTGCAGTAACGCGGCCCGGTGGCTTGGGGGTGTCGAACCTGGTGGTTGACCATGAGTTCGAGTTCGGTGCCCGGTGGGTTGGTGGTCATCGCGAACATGGCGTGGTGCATCTGCATCGCTGTGGTCCAGGCCTCCCAGGTGTCCACCTGAGCCGCATCAGGGTCCGAATGGACGCTGTACATCGCGTTCAGGTAGAGCGTGGTCAGGGAGAAGTAGATGGTGCTGGCGTCCTCGGTGTCCAACCGAGCCGACCAAGCTTCGCGATTGAGCTTGTTCAGCTCCCAAATCTCTTCCTCGGGCTCGCGGTTCAGGTCGTGCCGGGGCACATAAGTGTTCATGAAGCCTTCTCGGACAAGTCGAAAATCTGGTGACAGAGGCTCGCCGAACTGCTTGCACCGCCCGTATCCGTTCATCGAAACGGATATGAAACAGGGTTTCTTCGGCCGTGCCTGGGGGCGCGGCCGAAGAAAGAACGGAGCGTTTATTCCATTGCCCGGCCCTCGGCCTCTTCCCGGAGCTTCTCGCGGAGCCAGTCGGTCATGTACTCCTCGTCGCGCGGGAAGTAGACCAGGTCGTTGGTGAACCCGAAGGCGGTGGGGAAGGTGATGCCGGGGTCCTCGTCGTAGTTGTAGGTGACGTTGAACCTGCCGGGCGGGGTGATGACGTACTCGAAGGAGAACCAGGTGCCCTTGCCCTCCTGGTACATCCCCGCCCTGAGGTCGTCGATCATCATGCCCATGCCGCTCGGAACGGACTCCCTCTGACTGGTTCCGTCCTCGAATTCAACGACGAGGGTGCTCGTGGACTGTTCGATGACGGATTTCCTGGTGTAGACGATCCTTTTCCACCCCTGGGGGGCTTCATCGAGGAGGCGTCCACCGATCTGCGTGAGGACCTTCTGCTGTGCCTCAGGGCCCATGTGCCCGCGCTGGAAATGACTCACCGCTTGGTTGTCCTCCGTAGCCGGGGCGGCTCCCCGAGTTCCGCCGTAGGTTCTTAGACGGGGAACTCGCCGTGCCAGGAGCGCTGCACGAGGTGCTTGGGCAGGTACTCCGACTCCACGTCGAGGGAGAAGTCGCCGCGTTGGGACTTGTCGTAGGCCAGGCAGGCCCACGCCAGCAGCCCCAGTGGAACAATGCCCTGGACCCCGGGCGGGGCGTCCTCGCGGGTGTGGTAGCTCTTGAAGCCCTCCAGAGCGAAGACGAGGGCTTCGTTGAACTTGGTGGAGTCACCCATCAGTAGACGGCGGAAGACCTCCATCTTGGGAAAGACCAGGAGATCGAGGCTCTCGCCTCCGAAGGCGCCGCTGCGGGGAGAGGACTGTTCCATGGCCGACCGCAGCTCACTCACCAGGTCATCGGTGCCGTTGACGTAGGCCTGGAGAGTGGCGATCCAGTGGTAGGTGTACTCGTTGTACCGCACCTTTGCGCCCTCGGCCGCGCGGCGCAGGTGTTCCACGGGGACGTGGCACAGGGCGTCGGCGCGGGCGTTGTCGCGGCAGACGACTGCCAGGTAGAACGCCTTCTCCCACGTGGCAGGGTCGGCGCAGTGGAGCATCCCAGGGGCTTTCAAGGTGTGGGCCTGCTGGTCGATCAGGTACTCGACCTGCGTCCCCTTCTCCGCCTCGGAGACGGCGAACACCGCGTTGTAGTACTGCATTGCGGTGGTCCACGCCTCCCAGGTCTCCAGCTTCGCGGCCTCGGTGTCCAGCAGAAGGCCCAGTTCCGCGCCGGAGTAGATCGGCGACAGGTAGACGTCCGCGTTGATGGGTTCCATCACCAGGGTGCGGACCATTTTCTTCCGCCGCTCGGCCTGGTAGTCGAGCTCCTCCTGGTCGACGCCGTGGTCTATGTCGTGGCGGGGCACGTAGGTGGTCATGAGGCCTTCTCTGACAGGTCGAAGATCCGGTGGTCGTATCCGTTGGCAGTGGACTCGCCGGTCCACTCGCGCTCGCCTTTCTCATTCTGCTGGTAGGAGTCCACAGGGTCTCCCTTGAAGACCGAGTAGACCACCCGCCCCTGGAGGAGCTTGTCCCGGATCTCCTCCGCGAGGCGTGCCTCAGCACGGTTTCCCTCCAATTGCCCCCGTTCCTCCATCTTCTTGAGGATGTCCTCCAGGTATGCTCGCGTGCCCTGGCTCACCAGACGGGGATCCTCACCGGGCACCTTGATCTCGCGCTCGCCGAGTTCGGTCCTGGTACTGCTCTTCGCCTCGACGATGACGAAGTCGCCGTCCACGGTGCGGTAGATCTGGTCGAACTGGTGGTTTCCGTTCCCTGGGGCGAACGGTGAGGCCGGGATCTCGGTCGCTCCTTCGAGGTTCGGCCTCAGCTCGACCAGCTTGGGTTCACCGTTCTCGTAGACGGTGTCACCGTTAGCGTCGACCTCGTGCCTCATCAGCGGATTGCCGTCGTTGTCCAGAATGGGGCTGCCGTCGAACTCGAACCTGGCGCCGTATCTGGCAGTCATCTCGCCGAACACCTCGGAGAGGTCCGTGGAGTGGCTATGGGCCTCCCTGTAGTCCTTCTTGGCGGCTTCCACCAGGGGATGGTTGGGCCCGCTCTCCTTGAACTTGCCGTACTGCTCCTCCATGTCCTTCAGGTGCTTATCGGCGGCCATGGCCTCGTCGATGGCCATGCGCCGCCTTTCTGTCAGAGAGTCCAGCCCCTCCAGGTCGGTTCGGAGTTGTTCGCGTCGGGCGATCTCCGTGTCGATTCGCGCCGCCTCCTCGGCTGAGAGGTTGTCCCCCCTCTCCGGCATGAAGTCTGGGTCGTCGAGGCGGACCTCGGTCTTGTCACCCAGGTAATCAGGCGCTTCCGCGGGCTTCAGCGGAACCCAGTCACCGTTGTCGGCCCGGCTGATCCGGGGGAGCTCCCAGTTCTCCGCGCCGACCACGGTGTCAGCCCGCTTCCGGTGACCGTTGTTCTCCTTATAGAACTCCCGGTAGAAGTCGTTGTACTCGCGGTTGCCCTGACGCTCGTTGAGGAGCCGTCGGAGATCGTCGAGGAGCTGCTGCTGGTTGGCGGGGTCGTTCCTGTCCCCCCACGAGTGGGTCCTGAACTCGTCCGCGTTCGTCGGGCCGTTGTTCTCCCCGCCGTTGTCGCCATCCCGGTCGCCGGAGGTTCCGTCCCCGTTGAGCACGGGCGTGCCCGGGACGCCCGGCCGGTCGCCTCCGCCTTCGCCGCCTGTACTGGTGCCGCCGTCGCCGGACCGGTCCAGGACGTCCGTGCCGCCGGGGGAGTTCCCGTCGGTGTCCAGCGGGTCACCACCGTTGCCGTCCCGGTTGGTGACCTCCGGCATGGTGTTGCTCATCCGCGGGCCATCGGCGTCGAACCGGTCGCCGAAGGCTCCGTCGAACCCGTCGCCGAGGTCGTCGAGGCCCGCGACGTCGATGACGCTGCGATCGCCGATGACCGTGTCTGGACGGGGCGCATCGGCCTGGGCGTCGAACGTGTCGTTGTTCCCGCCGCCGACGAGGGCGGGAACCCTCCCCGACTCCGGGCCGTCCGGGGACTGGTTGGCCTCCCACGCCGGGTAGTCCGAGGCGTGCGCGTTCATGTCGCTGAACACCGCCTCCAGGGACGGGTCCAGACCCAGCTCCTCCAGGTCGGGCTGCCCGGAACGGTTCGGCCGGGGGGCGTCGCTGTCGCCGCCCTCCTCGCCGAGGACCCTGCGCCCGAGGTCGCCCAGCTCGGCGGAGTCCGGGCGGGAGGTCAGCAGCTCCAGGAGCTCCCGGCTGTCGTCGAGTTCACGCGTGGTCGGGTTCACGGCGGGCCGGGTGTCGGCAGGGCCGCCCTCCTCGTCGCCGTGGTGGTTGGCGACGCGCTGGCTGTTGGAGCCCTCGGAGCCGTTCCCGTTCCCGTCGCCGCCGGAGCCGTTGCCGCCCGGGTTGTCCCCGCCGCCGAAGAAGCCCCCGCCGGTGAACCTGCTCAGCAGGTTCTGCATCTCCGACAGCCGGGAGGTGCTGAAGGCGCCCTCCCGGAGCTGGCCCAGGTCGATCCTGAGATCCGCCAGGGAGACGTTGCCGAACCTGGGCAGGCTCAGGTTGATCCGGCTCATGTCCGGCACGTCCACGTCCGGGACACTCGGCCCGTCCCCGCCCATCCGGTTGAGCATGGCCGATCCGCGCCAGGCCATCAGCGGCACGCCCACGACCGCGCCCACGCCGGTCGCGGTCAGGACGGCGCCGCCCACGGTCGCGCCGATGTTGAGCAGTGCGGTTCCGATGACGTAGCCGGGCCGCTCGCCCCACTCCTCCCAGGGCACCACCGCGTGCGCGGCGTCCTTCCAGGCGTTGCCGACGGTGTCCCAGCCCGACCAGCCCCAGCTGTCGTTCTCGGAGTCGTACATGCCCGCCAGCGAGGCCAGCGACTGGAGGTTGCCCTCGTGGTACTCCCACATGGCGTCGCCCCAGGACATCTCGAACCAGCCCTCGGAGCTGTACATGCCGGTGATGCCGCCGACGTCCTCCGCGATCCCCACGAAGAAGTCGCCCACCGCCGCACCCGCGTCCACCCACCAGCCGTGGTCGGTCTCCATGGGACCGCCCCAGGCCATGGCGACGTCACCGAGGTAGCCGTCGTAGCCGTGCTCGAACTCGCCCGGCGCGGACTCCCCGTCGCCGTCGCCCGCGACGAAGTTGGTGCGGTCGGGGATGTCGGCGTTGATCGCGTTGGCGCAGGCCCGCTCGGCCTCCTCGTACTCCCGCCGCAGCGTGTCCGCGCGGTCGAGCAGCGCCTGGTGTTCCTCGACCTTGTCGCTCTCCCCGCCGAAGAACCCGGATATCCCGTCGGCCTTGCGCCAGTCGTCGTCGCCCTCGATGGAGTTGAGGAAGGTGTAGGAGTCGCTCTTGAGGGTGGTCCACTTGCCCTTGATGTCGCGGACGGCCTCGGCGAAGGTCTCCAGCGCGCTCGCGGCCTTGTCGAAGGAGGTCTCCACCTTGCCGCCGTCGGTGGCGACCGGGTCCACCACCGCGTACAGGGTCTCGGCCTCGGGCGCGGAGTAGCACGAGGACAGTCCCGCCCAGGCGCTCTTGATGTCGCCGCCGATTCCGGCGACGTTGGCCCCCTCGCGGCGCAGGTCCCCCGCCTGCCTCTCCAGCGTGGCGGGACTGGCGGTGGGAATGGGGAAGGCCGCGGGGTTGATCAGGCCGCCCGTGGGCGTGCACATCTCGGTCACGGGGATGCCTCCGTCTGGGAGCTGAGGGAAGAACGCGTCGGGGGTCCTCGGGGCCGGGGGACCGGGGGGAGGGGATCGGGGGATCGGGGGAGGGAATCGGGCGCGGCACCGCCGCGGCCGGAGCGGAGCCCGCTACACGGGCCTGTAGGGGCCGTACTGCTGGGGCGGCTCGGGCTCTGGGATCACGCCCGCGTTCTCCTGCGCCTCGGCGGCCATGTCCAGGTTGCCGTTGAAGTAGTGCGTGGTGGCCTCGCTGGCCCCGGTCACGGCGCTCACCGTCAGCCCGGCCATGTCGCCCATGAGACCGAAGTTGTGCTCGGCGAACTCGCCCAGCGCGACGCTGACGGGCGCGCTGTCCGCCTCCTCGCTGACGGCCGTGATCAGGCCCTCGGCGGAGGTCATGGCGCCGACGAGGCCGTCGCCGCCGCCCTCCTCACCGATGTATCCGGCGACGCTGGTCAGCACGGCGCCCACCTCGGCGGGCTGGATGTTCCACCCGGTCATGCGGACATTCTCCTCTCAGGGGCTCTCGGAGCTGTCGGGGGCTTTCAGGAGTCGCCGGGGCGCGAGAAGGCACCCGCGCGGAAGTTGGCGGGCGGTGCGGCGTCCGCGGGCGCGGACCCCTCCCGGCGCTGGACGGTCTGGATCTGCTCGTTGAGCATGCCCAGGGAGGCGTGCAGGGTGGCGAGGTCGTCCCGGAGTCGGGAGCGCATCCGCGCGGACGCCATGACGAGTCTGGGGTGGACGCCGCGTGCGGCGTCCCCACCGGCGTCCCCACCGGTGTCCTCGTCGAGGACGGCCTGCTCGTCGCTCGGCTCCACCAGGTCGAACTTCATGTACTCCCCCTCTCGGCCGGGCCGTGTCCGTTCCTTGTGACGTCCTCAGGCCCTCGGTGGTTCGGGAAACCTCGTGCACACCTTATTCTCGCGCGCGGACAGTCGGTCTGCCCAGGGGTTGTCCGCTTCACGGCGGCGATTCCGCTTCGTACGGGCCCGCGGGGTCGGGGCGCTCGGGCCGCCCCCTTAGTCTTGTGCCCATGACCCGCGCCAAACTCGACAAGAAGCCCCAGGACGTCGCGGCGATGTTCGACGGCATCGCCGACAGGTACGACCTCGTCAACGACGTCATCTCGCTGGGCCAGGACCGCATCTGGCGCAAGGCCGCGGTCAACGCGGTCGACGCCTACAGCGGCGAACTCGTCCTGGACCTGGCGGCGGGCACGGGCACCTCCTCGGAGTCCTTCGTCAGGAAGGGCGCCCGCGTGGTGGCCTGCGACTTCTCCCTCGGCATGCTCCGCGCGGGAGTGCGGCGGCGCGGGGGAGCCTCCCGGGGCGGCGTGACCTTCGTGGCGGGCGACGCCCTGCACCTGCCCTTCGCCGACGAGACCTTCGACGCGGTCACGATCTCCTTCGGCCTGCGCAACGTCAACGACGTGGACCAGGCGCTGCGCGAGCTGCGGCGCGTCACCAAGGTCGGCGGACGGATGGTCATCTGCGAGTTCAGCCACATCCCGGTGGAGTTCGTGGACCGGCTCTACTCCACCTACCTCATGGGCGCCCTGCCCAAGATCGCGGGCGCGGTGTCCGGCAGCGGCGACTCCTACGACTACCTGTCCGAGTCGATCATGGCCTGGCCCAAGCAGCCCGAGCTGGCCCGCCGCCTCCAGGACGCGGGCTGGTCGCGGGTGGCCTGGCGCAACCTGTCGACGGGGATCGTCGCGCTGCACCGCGGCTTCCGCGACAAGTAGGACCACCGGAACGGGGGCGCCGCGGCGGGCGTCCCCGATGCCGTCGCCGGACCCCCGCCGATCCGCCGCCCGGCCGGGCCACCGGCCCCGCTGCGATCCGACACCGCCGCGGGCCGACGCCGCGGACGCGGTCGGCCCCACCGCGAGCCCGCCCCGCGGGCCCCGGACGGCCCAAGCACACCGGGCATAAAAATCTCGTAATCCCGAGGAGCACCCCGCTCCTCGGGATTTTCGTGTTGCCCCTGTGGCGCCTGAGGCGGTGGTCACCATTCTGAACTGGGGCTCTCGCGGAGCGTGACGGCGTTCGGGGCCTGTGAAGGCTTCTGAGGCCTATATCCCCTTTGATAGCAGGCCGTCTGAATACCCCCCTGGGACTCGCCTCCGACTCCGGGAGGGTCTAGACTGCCGAAAAGGCCTTGTGAAGTGCTTCACAAGTCTAGGAGGTATAGGACACATGCCTCTATGTCGGACATAACGGACTCCCCACAGCATCCATACAACTCCCCCCGTGAGCGGGTCCATCCCGCAGGCAGACCCGCCACGGTGCATCCGCGCGAGCAGTCGAGGACCCACCCGTGAGCGAGACAGCCACCTCCTCTCCCCGAGGCCGGGAGCGGACCGAGTACGACGCCGACGTGATCGTGGTCGGCGCAGGTCCCTCCGGCTCCACCACCGCCTACTACCTTGCCCAGGCAGGACTGGACGTCCTGCTCCTGGAGAAGACCTCCTTCCCGAGGGAGAAGGTCTGCGGAGACGGACTCACCCCCCGCGCGGTGAAGCAGCTCACCGCCATGGGGGTCACCTTCGACGACCCGGGGTGGATGAAGAACCACGGCCTGCGCATCATCGGCGCGGGCGTCCGCCTGGAGCTGCCCTGGCCCGACCTGGCCGCCTACCCGGGTTTCGGCCTCGTGCGCACGCGTTACGACTTCGACCAGATCGTGGTCAACCGCGCGGTGGCCGCCGGGGCCAAGCTCCTGGAGCGCACCACCGTCACCGGCCCCCTCATGGACGAGCGCAGCAACCGCATCGTCGGTGTCCGGGCCAAGAACGCCGACCGCGAGCCCGTCACCTTCCGGGCGCCGCTGGTCGTGGCCGCCGACGGCAACTCCTCCCGGCTGTCCGTGGCCATGGGCATCCGCAAGCGCGACGACCGCCCCATGGGCGTGGCCGTGCGCACCTACTTCGAGAGCCCCCGCCACGAGGACGACTACCTGGAGTCCTGGCTGGAGCTGTGGGACCGCAGCGGCGACAAGGACGTCCTCCTGCCCGGCTACGGCTGGGTCTTCGGCGTCGGCGACGGCACCAGCAACGTCGGCCTGGGCATCCTCAACTCCACCTCCTCCTTCCAGGACATGGACTACCGCAAGCTCCTGCGCCGCTGGACCGAGTCCATGCCCGAGGAGTGGGGCTTCACCGAGGACAACCAGAAGGGCGCCATCCGCGGCGCCGCGCTGCCCATGGGCTTCAACCGGGTGCCGCACTACTCCCGCGGCCTCATGCTCGTCGGCGACGCGGGCGGCATGGTCAACCCCTTCAACGGCGAGGGCATCGCCTACGCCATGGAGGCCGGGAACATCGCCGCCGACGTGATCGTGCAGGCGCACGGAAGACCCACCCAGCAGACCCGCGAGCGGGCCCTGCTGCGCTACCCGGACGTGCTCGCCGACACCTACGGCGGCTACTACACGCTCGGCCGCTACTTCGTGAAGGTCATCGGCCAGCCCGAGTTCATGAAGTACGCGACCAGGTACGGCCTGCGCCAGCGCACCCTCATGAAGTTCGTGCTGAAGATGCTGGCCAACCTCACCGAGCCCACGCAGGGAGACGCCATGGACAGGGTCATCAACGGCCTGTCCCGCATCGCCCCCGCGGCCTGACGGGCGGGTCCGGGCGTCCGCGCCCGGACCCGCCCGGACGGGGCGCCGCCCCGGGAGGACCGGAGCCGCGCCGGCGCCGCCGGCCGGGCGCCGGGGCCGCCGGGGCACGGGGCGCCGCCCCGGCCGCGACACACAACCCACCGGGCGGTCGAGCCCGGCTCCACAACAGGACACACGGGACGACCGGAGATGAGCCCGCACAAGTGAAAGCAATCACAAGCGCTCCCGGCACGCCGCGCGGGCGTGCCCAGCAGCCAGGAGGAGGGTGAGCGTGGAGCTGTACACACCGATCTTCGTGCTCGGCGGGATCGGCGCCGCGTTCGTCGTGGTGTCGATGGTCGCCGGTGCGGTCCTGGGGCCCAAGCGCTACAACCGCGCCAAGATGCAGGCCTACGAGTGCGGCATCGAGCCCACGCCGCAGCCCGCGGGCGGCGGCCGATTCACCGTCAAGTACTACATGACGGCCATGATGTTCATCGTCTTCGACATCGAGATCATCTTCCTCATCCCCTGGGCCGTGCACTTCGACGCCCTGGGCTGGTTCGGACTGGTCGCGATCGTCCTCTTCCTGGTGAACGTCTCCATCGCCTACGCCTACGAGTGGCGCCGGGGAGGCCTCGAATGGGACTGACCGCGCCGACCGCAGAGCACACCCAGCAGCCCAGCCCGGAGGAGGACGTCTGATGGGACTAGAGGAGAAACTGCCCAGCGGCATCATGCTCACGACCGTCGAGCAGGTCGTGGGCCTGGCCCGCAAGAGCTCCATGTGGCCCGCCACGTTCGGCCTGGCCTGCTGCGCCATCGAGATGATGTCCGTCGGCGGCCCGCACTACGACCTGGCGCGGTTCGGCATGGAGAAGTTCGGCGCCACCCCGCGCCAGGCCGACCTGATGATCGTCGCCGGTCGGGTGAGCCAGAAGATGGCCCCCGTCCTGCGCCAGATCTACGACCAGATGCCCGAGCCCAAGTGGGTCATCGCGATGGGCGTGTGCGCCTCCAGCGGCGGCATGTTCAACAACTACGCGATCGTCCAGGGCGTGGACCACGTCGTCCCCGTGGACATGTACCTGCCCGGCTGCCCGCCGCGGCCGGAGATGCTCCTGGACGCCGTGCTCAAGCTGCACGACAAGGTGCAGAACACCAAGCTCGGCGCCCACCGGGAGCAGGAGATCACCGAGAACGAGGAGCGGATGCTCCGCCGTTCGCTGCCGCTGGTGAGCAAGGACTGACATGAGCACCGAGAACGAACGCGAACGCGACGAGGAAGCGGCCAACCTCCCCGACAAGCTGGGCCGCGAGCGGTTGGCCGCTCCGGTCCGGCGCACCGGGATGTTCGGCGCCACGACCACCGGCGACACCTCCGGCTTCGGCCGCCTGCAGGTGCGGGGGAGCGCTCCCGCGCGCAGCCAGCGCCCCTTCACCGACCCCGAGGACCCGCGCACCGCCGACTTCGACCGGGTGGCCGACGACCTGGAGGCCGCCCTGGGAGATGACGCCGGAGCGGTCGAGCGGGTCGAGGCGGCCCGCGGCGAACTGACCTTCCACGTCCGCCGCGAGGCCCTGCCGAGGCTGGCCCGCCTGCTGCGCGACGAACCCGCCCTGCGCTACGAGCTGTGCACGGGCGTGGCGGGCGTGCACTTCCCCGACGACACCGGCCGGGAGTTGCACGCGGTCTACCACTTCCGGTCGATCACCCACAACAGCGAGGTCCGCGTCGCCACCACCTGTCCCGACGCCGACCCGCACGTGCCCTCGATCGTGTCGGTCTACCCGACCAACGACTGGCACGAGCGCGAGGCCTGGGACTTCTTCGGGATCGTCTTCGACGGCCACCCGGCGCTGACCCGCATCCAGATGCCCGACGACTGGCACGGCCACCCCCAGCGCAAGGACTACCCGCTGGGCGGCATCCCGGTCGAGTACCGGGGAGCCACCGTGCCCCCGCCGGACGAGCGGAGGTCCTACAAGTGAGCCCCGCCAACCCCACGCACTCCGTCACAGAGGGAGGCCCGGCATGACCGTCACCGAGGACTACATCGACGCCTCCGGCGGGGACTGGGACGACGTCATCGAGAAGGCGCAGGCCACCAGCGCCGAACGCCTCGTCGTCAACATGGGACCCCAGCACCCCTCCACGCACGGCGTCCTCCGGCTCATCCTCACCCTCGACGGCGAGACCTGCACCGAGGCGCGCGTCGGTATCGGCTACCTGCACACCGGTATCGAGAAGAACATGGAGTACCGGACGTGGACGCAGGGCACCACGTTCGTGACCCGCATGGACTACCTGACGCCGCTGTTCAACGAGGCCGCGTACTGCCTGGCGGTCGAGAAGCTGCTCGGCATCCAGGACCGCGTCCCCGAGCGGGCCAGCGTCATCCGCGTGATGATGATGGAGCTCAACCGGATGGCCTCGCACTTCGTGGCGATGGCGACCTTCGGCATGGAGCTGGGCGCGACCACGGTCATGACCAACGGCTTCCGTGAGCGCGAGATGATCCTGGACATCTTCGAGCTGGTCACCGGCCTGAGGATGAACCACGCCTACATCCGCCCCGGCGGCGTCGCCCAGGACCTGCCGCCCGGCGCGGCCGGCAAGGTCCGCGAGCTGCTCAAGGAGATGCCCAAGCGCATCGCCATCATGCGCAAGCTCCTGGACGAGAACCCCGTCTACCTTGCCCGCACCCAGGACGTGGCCCACCTCAACCTGCCCGGCTGCATGGCGCTCGGCGTCACCGGCCCGCTGCTGCGGGCCTCCGGCCTGGCCTGGGACCTGCGCAAGGCCAAGCCCTACTGCGGCTACGAGGACTACGAGTTCGACATCCCCGTCTCCGACGGCGGCGACGTCTACGCCCGCTACCGGGTGCGCATGGCCGAGATGGAGGAGAGCCTGAAGATCATCGAGCAGTGCCTGGACAAGCTCCAGCCCGGCCCGGTGATGATCCAGGACGCCAAGATCGGCTGGCCCGCCAAGCTGGCGCTGGGGCCCGACGGCCTGGGCAACTCGCCCGACCACATCGCGCACATCATGAGCGGCTCCATGGAGGCGCTCATCCACCACTTCAAGCTGGTCACCGAGGGCTTCCGGGTCCCCGCGGGCCAGGCCTACGCGGCCGTCGAGAGCGCCAAGGGCGAACTCGGATGCTACGCGGTCAGCGACGGGAGCACCCGCCCCCACCGCGTGCACTTCCGCGACCCCTCGTTCACCCACCTCCAGGCAGTCGCGGCCATGTGCGAGGGGGGAACGGTGGCGGACGTCATCGCGGCCGTGGCCAGTATCGACCCCGTGATGGGAGGCGTGGACCGGTGAGCGAGCACGAGACCACCGAGACCGCGGCGACGGCCGAGCCCCGCGAGGCCTTCGCCGCCGAGGTCACCGCCCGGCTGGAGCCCGAGGCCAAGGAGATCATCGGCCGCTACCCGCGGCCGCGCTCGGCGCTGCTGCCGCTGCTGCACCTGGTGCAGGCCGAGGAGGGGCACGTCAGCAAGGCCGGGATGCGCTTCTGCGCCGACCAGCTCGGCATCACCCTCGCCGAGGTCAACGCGGTCGCCACGTTCTACACCATGTACCGCCGCCGCCCCGGCGGCGACTACCAGGTGGGCGTGTGCACCAACACCCTGTGCGCGGTGATGGGCGGCGACGAGATCTTCCAGACCCTCAAGGACCACCTGGGGGTCGGCAACAACGAGACCACCGGGGACGGCAAGGTCACGCTGGAGCACGTCGAGTGCAACGCGGCCTGCGACTTCGCGCCGGTCGTGATGGTCAACTGGGAGTTCTTCGACAACCAGACGCCCGACACGGCCAAGCGGCTCGTGGACGACCTGCGCCTGGGCCGGGACGTCGCGCCCACGCGCGGCCCCGCCAGCCTGTGCACCTGGAAGCAGGCCTCCCGGGTGCTGGCCGGGTTCGAGGACGGCCGCGCGGGCGAGGGCGTCCAGGCCGCCGCCCCCTCCCTGGCCGGGCTGAGGCTGGCCAGGGAGCGCGGCTGGACCGCTCCGGACCCCGACAACCTTCCGCCCCGCGAACAGGGTGAGGAGGACGCCAAGTGACCACCCTGACCCCGATCCTGTCGCGCGACTGGGACCGCCCCGACTCCTTCACCCTGGAGGGCTACCGGGCCACCGGCGGCTACGGCGCGCTGCGCAAGGCGCTGGCCATGGAGCCCGACGCCATCGTGGACCTGGTCAAGAAGTCCGGCCTGCGCGGCCGCGGCGGCGCCGGGTTCCCCACCGGGATGAAGTGGGGCTTCCTGCCCGCGGACAACCCCAACCCGCGCTACCTCGTCGTCAACGCCGACGAGTCCGAGCCGGGTACCTGCAAGGACATCCCGCTCATGCTCGCCAACCCGCACGTGCTGGTGGAGGGGGTGGCGATCGCCGCGTACGCGATCAGGTCCAGCCAGGCCTTCATCTACGTGCGCGGCGAGGTCCTGCACGTCATCCGGCGCCTGCGCCGGGCCGTCGCCGAGGCCTACGAGGCCGGACTGCTCGGCAGGGACGTCCTGGGCACCGGCTTCGACCTCGACGTCGTCGTCCACGCCGGGGCGGGCGCCTACATCTGCGGCGAGGAGACCGCGCTGCTGGACTCCCTGGAGGGCTACCGGGGCCAGCCCCGGCTCAAGCCGCCCTTCCCCGCGGTCGCCGGGCTCTACGCCTCGCCGACCGTGGTCAACAACGTCGAGTCCATCGCCAGCGTGCCGAGCATCGTGGCCAACGGCGCCGACTGGTTCACGTCCATGGGCACCGAGAAGTCCGCCGGGTTCGGCTTCTTCTCCCTGTCCGGGCACGTGGCCAACCCCGGCCAGTACGAGGCCCCGCTGGGCGTGACCCTGCGCGAGCTGCTCGACATGTCGGGCGGGATGCGGCCCGGGCACCGGCTCAAGTTCTGGACGCCCGGCGGCTCCTCCACGCCGATCTTCACCGAGGAGCACCTGGACACCCCGCTCGACTTCGAGTCGGTGGGCGCCGCCGGGTCCATGCTCGGCACCCGCGCCCTCCAGATCTTCGACGAGACGACCTGCGTGGTGAAGGCCGTCGGCCGCTGGATCGCCTTCTACGCGCACGAGTCCTGCGGCAAGTGCACGCCCTGCCGCGAGGGCAACTTCTGGATGGTCCAGGTCCTGGACCGGCTGGAGAACGGGCAGGGCACCGAGGCCGACCTCGACAAGCTCCTGGACATCTGCGACAACCTGCTCGGCCGCTCCTTCTGCGCCCTCGGCGACGGCGCGACCAGCCCGGTGACCTCCTCGATCAAGCACTTCCGCCAGGAGTACATCGACCACGTGGAACAGGGCGGCTGCCCCTTCGACCACTCCCGGGCCACCCTCTGGGGCGACCGGCCGACCACGACGGGAGGACAGCAGTGACCGTCACCTCCAACTCCTCCGGCGGAGCCGCGCCCGCACCGCCGCCCGAGGACCTCGTCACCGTCACCATCGACGGGTTCCAGGTCCAGGTGCCCAAGGGGACCCTGCTGATCCGGGCCGCCGAACTCCTCGGCATCCAGATCCCGAGGTTCTGCGACCACCCGCTGCTGGACCCGGTCGGGGCCTGCCGCCAGTGCCTGGTCGAGATCCCCGACATGGGCAACGGGCGCGGCATGCCCAAACCGCAGGCCTCCTGCACCATCACCGTCATGGAGGGGATGGTGGTCAACACCCACCTGACCTCCCCGGTGGCGGAGAAGGCCCAGCGCGGGATCATGGAGTTCCTGCTCATCAACCACCCGCTGGACTGCCCGGTCTGCGACAAGGGCGGCGAGTGCCCCCTCCAGAACCAGGCCATGTCCACCGGGCAGGGCGAGACCCGCTTCGTCGACGTCAAGCGGACCTTCCCCAAGCCGATCGCGCTGTCCACCGAGGTGCTGCTGGACAGGGAGCGCTGCGTGCAGTGCGCCCGCTGCACCCGCTTCGCCGCGCAGATCGCGGGCGACCCGCTCATCGAGCTGATGGAGCGCGGCGCCGACGAGCAGGTCGGCATCGCCGAGGGCGAGCCCTTCCAGTCCTACTTCTCCGGCAACACCGTGCAGATCTGCCCGGTCGGCGCGCTCACCGGCTCCGCCTACCGGTTCCGGTCGCGCCCCTTCGACCTGGTGTCCACGCCCAGCGTGTGCGAGCACTGCGCCGACGGGTGCGCCCAGCGCACCGACCACCGGCGCGGCAAGGTCATGCGCCGCCTGGCCGGGGACGACCCGCAGGTCAACGAGGAGTGGAACTGCGACAAGGGCCGGTGGGCGTTCAGCTACACCACCCAGTCCGACCGCCTGTCGCGCCCGCTGGTGCGCGACGGGGAGTCCCGGGCCCTGGAGTTCGCCTCCTGGTCCGAGGCCATCGGCGTCGCCGCCCAGGGCCTGGCCGCCGCGCGCGGCCGGGTCGGCGTGCTGACCGGGGGCCGCCTCACCTACGAGGACGCCTACGCCTACGCCAAGTTCGCCCGCGTGGCCCTGCGCACCAACGACGTGGACGCCCGCGCCCGCGCGCACTCGCCCGAGGAGGCCGACTTCCTGGCCGCCCACGTGGCCGGGACCCCGGTCGGGGTGGACTTCACCGCCCTGGAGAAGGCGCCCGCGGTCCTGCTGGCCGGGTTCGAGCCCGAGGACGAGTCGCCCCTGGTCTTCCTGCGGCTGCGCAAGGGCGTGCGCAAGCGCGGCCTCAAGGTCTACTCGGTCGGCTCCCACGCCAGCCTGGGCCTGACCAAGACCCACGGGACCCTGGTCCGGGCCGTCCCCGGCGACGAGGCCCGCGTCCTCAACGCCCTGGACGCCGACGACCCCGAGGTCGTCGCCGCCCTGAACCAGGAGGGCGCGGTCATCATGGCGGGCGAGCGCCTGGCCGCCGTGCCCGGCGCCCTGACCGCCGCCGCGGCCCTGGCCGAGCGGACCGGCGCCCGCCTGGTGTGGGTGCCGCGCCGCGCCGGGGAGCGCGGGGCCGTGGACGCCGGGGCGCTGCCGGGCCTGCTGCCCGGAGGCCGACCGGTCGCCGACCCCTCCGCCCGCGCCGAGGTCGCCCAGGTCTGGAACGTGGGCTCCCTGCCCGAGACCCCCGGCCGCGACACCGCCGCCATCCTCGCGGCGGCCGCCGCCGGTGAGCTGGACGCCCTGGTCGTCGCCGGGGTGGAGCTGGACGACCTGCCCGACCCCGACGCCGCCCGCGCGGCCCTGGCCCGGGTGCCGTTCGTCGTCAGCCTCGAACTGCGCGCCAGCGACGTCACCGACCGCGCCGACGTGGTGCTGCCGGTGGCCGCCGTCGCGGAGAAGTCCGGCACCTTCGTCAACTGGGAGGGTCGCCACCGGCCCTTCGGGGACGCGCTCAGGGTGCCCGGCGCGCTGTCGGACCTGCGGGTGCTCTCCGCGATCGCCGACCAGATGGACGTGCACCTGGGCCTGCCCGACGCCGCGTCCGCCTACGGCGAGCTGATGGAGCTGGGCCTGTGGACCGGTGAGCGCGCGGACGGACCCCGCGTGCGGCCCGTCGAGGCCGTGCGGCCCGAACCCGGACAGGCCCTGCTGTCCACCTGGCGGCAGCTCCTCGGCACCGGCCGCATGGAGGACGGCGAGCCCTACCTCGCCGGGACCGCCCGGCAGGCGCGCGCCTACCTGTCCCCGGCCACGGCCCAGGAGATCGGCGTCCCCGACGGCGGAACCCTGCACGTCACCGGCGCCCGCGGATCGGTGACCGTGCCGGTCATCGTCACCGACATCGCCGACCGCGTCGTCTGGCTCCCGGCCAACGCCGACGGTTGCGACGTGCCCCGCGACCTGGGCGGAGGCGCCGGGCAGACCGTCCTGCTGTCCGCGTCCACCACCACCGGAGCCGGTAGCAACGGGTCCGCCAGCACCCACGGGAGGCAGCAGTGACCCCCGCCGCTCTCGGCCAGGGCGTGACCGCCCACCTGGCCTCCGAGGAGACGCTGAGCGCCTTCGGCGGCGACCCCTGGTGGATCACCACCATCAAGGCGCTGGCGATCTTCGTCTTCCTCATGCTCTGCGTGCTGATGATGATCATGGCCGACCGCAAGGTCATGGGCCGGATGCAGCAGCGCCACGGACCCAACCGGATGGGCCCCTTCGGCCTGCTCCAGTCGCTCTTCGACGGCATCAAGCTCTCCCTGAAGGAGGACCTGATCCCGCGCGGGGTGGACCGGTTCGTCTACATCGCCGCGCCGATGATCGCGGCCGTGCCCGCCTTCATCGCCTTCTCGGTCATCCCGATCGGGCCCGAGGTGAACCTGTTCGGGGTCATCACCCCGCTCCAGCTCACCGACCTGCCCGTCGCGGCCCTGGTGGTCCTGGCCACCGCCGCGCTGGGGGTCTACGGGTTCGTGCTCGGCGGCTGGGCCTCCCAGTCGCCCTACGCCCTGCTCGGCGGCCTGCGCGCCTCCGCGCAGGTGATCAGCTACGAGATCGCGATGGGCCTGTCCTTCGTCGCGGTCTTCATCATGTCCGGGACCCTGACCACCTCGGGGATCGTCGAGTCCCAGCGCGGACTGTGGTTCGCCGTGCTGCTCCTGCCGTCCTTCCTCGTCTACCTGGTGACGATGGTCGGCGAGACCAACCGGCTGCCCTTCGACCTCGCCGAGGGCGAGGGCGAGATCGTCGGCGGCTTCATGACCGAGTACGGGTCCATGAAGTTCACGATGTTCTTCCTCGCGGAGTACGTGAACATGTGCACGGTCGCCGCCGTGTCCGTCACGCTCTTCCTCGGCGGCTGGCTCGCCCCGCCCGGGATCGCGGCGATCCTGCCGGGCGCCAACGAGGGCTGGTGGCCCGCCCTGTGGTGGCTGCTCAAGTTCGTCTGCGTGATGTTCCTGTTCATCTGGGCGCGCGGCAGCCTGCCCCGGGTGCGCTACGACCAGCTCATGAAGCTGGGCTGGAAGGTGCTCATCCCGATCCAGCTGGTCTGGATCACCGCCGTCGCCGTCGTGCGGATGCTCGTCCTGGACGGCGCATCCCCGCTGGTCGTCGGCGCGGTGATCGCCGGCTTCACCGCCGCGACCGTGGCCGCCTTCGCCGCCTGGCTGCGCCACGTGCGCCGCGAGCGCGCCGAGGAGGCCCGCCAGCGCGCGGAGAACGCCCGACGGGCGCACCGGGAGCCCGCCTTCGGCGGCTTCCCGGTTCCGCCGAGCGCCGCACCGCACTACGGCAGCAGCGTGCTCGCCGAACCGCCGCGGACGGCCCCGGCCGCCGCCGACCGCAACAAGAAGGGTGAGGAGGTTACCGGTGCTTGAGTGGCTCAACCCCGTCAAGGGTTTCGGTGTCACCTTCCACACGATGTTCAAGAAGGTGCCGACCGTCGAGTACCCGGAGGTCAAGCGCCCCACGGCGCCGCGCTTCCACGGACGGCACCAGCTGAACAGGTGGGCCGACGGCCTGGAGAAGTGCATCGGGTGCGAACTGTGCGCCTGGGCCTGTCCGGCCGACGCCATCTACGTGGAGGCCGGTGACAACACCGACGACGACAGGTACTCGCCCGGCGAGCGCTACGGCCGGGTCTACCAGATCAACTACCTGCGGTGCATCCTGTGCGGGCTGTGCGTGGAGGCCTGCCCCACGCGCGCCCTGACGATGACCAACGAGTACGAGCTGGCCGACGACAGCAGGCAGAGCCTGATCTGGACCAAGGAGCAGTTGCTGGCCCCGCTGCGCGAGGGCATGGAGCAGCCGCCCCACCCCATGCGCCTGGGCGAGACCGAGCAGGACTACTACGCCACCGGGCGCGGCCAACACGGCTCGCAGGACGGGCACGAGGCGCCCGAGACTCCGGAGGCGGTCCGTTGAACCCGCTCACCAATCCTGCCGTGCCGCTCGGCCAGCCGCTGTACCTGGCCGCGCCGATCGGCGGCGGCGAGGCGACCGCGTTCTGGATCCTGGGCGCCGTGGTCCTCCTCGGCGCCCTGGGCGTGGTCTTCTCCCGCAAGGCCGTGCACTCGGCGATGTCCATGGCGCTGACCATGGTCGGCCTGGCGATCTTCTACGGCATCAACGCGGCGCCCTTCCTCATGGTCGTGCAGATCGTCGTCTACACCGGCGCCGTCCTCATGCTGTTCCTGTTCGTGCTGATGCTCATCGGCGTCAGCTCGGCCGACTCCCTGGTGGAGACGATCAGCGGACAGCGCCTCATGACGGCCGTCGTCGCCCTGTGCTTCGTCGGCGCCCTGGCCACGGGCATCACCCGCATCGCCGTGGGCGACCCGGTCGGCCTCACCGAGGGCGCCGCGGCGGCCGGGGGCACCATCCCGTGGATCGCGGGCGAGCTGCTCCTGCGCTACGTGATCGCCTTCGAGGCCACCGGCGCGCTGCTCATCACCGCGGTCCTGGGCGCGATGGTCCTGGCGCACACCGCCCGCACCAAGAAGCGCCGCACCCAGCGGGAGATCGCCGAGGACCGCATCCGCGGCGACCACCCGACCCCGCTGCCGGGACCGGGCACCTACGCCCGGCACAACGCGATCGACATGCCCGCGCTGCTGCCGGACGGCACGGTCTCCCAGCTCTCGCTCAACCCCGTCCTGGCCGCCCGCGCCCCCGAGTACCAGTCTCAGGTGCCCGAGACCGTGCGCGCCGGCCAGGCCCCGCTGCCCGGCGGGGCCTCGGACTCGGCCGACTCCAAGACGGCCGAGCCGGTCGCCGACGACCGGGCCCGGCCCGCCGCGGAGAGGCCCGGGAACCGGGTGGGGAACGGAACGCGGGTCGCGGCCGAGGACGACGCCGACGAGGGCGGCGGCGCGGCCGCGGGCCCCGACGGCTCCGACGACGCGGACGGGCCGCGCAACGGCAACGGCAACGGGCAGGAGGTCGAGTCCTCGTGGACCCGATGAACTACATCGTCCTCGCGGCGCTGCTGTTCACCATCGGCGCCGTCGGCGTCCTGGTCCGGCGCAACGCGATCATCGTCTTCATGTGCGTGGAGCTGATGCTCAACGCCTGCAACCTGGCGTTCGTCGCGTTCGCCCGGATGCACGGGGACATCGAGGGGCAGGTCATCGCCTTCTTCGTGATGGTCGTCGCCGCCGCCGAGGTGGTCGTGGGCCTCGCGATCATCATGCAGATCTTCCGAACCCGCAGGTCGGCGTCGCTGGATGACGCCAACCTGCTCAAGCACTAGAAGGCGACGTGGCTGTGACATCTCACGCGTACCTCGCCGCCGAACCCGTGGTGGCGACCGCGGCCGACAGCGCGGTGCTGTCGGCCGCATGGCTGCTCATCGCCCTGCCCCTCGCGGGCGCGGCGGTCCTGCTGCTCGGCGGCAGGCGCACCGACAAGTGGGGGCACTGGCTGGCCACGGCCCTGCCGGTCGCCTCCTTCGCCTGGGCGCTGCTCGTCCTGTTCGACCTGCTCGGCAGGGCGGCCGACGCCCGCAGCGTCTCCGTCCCCGTCTACGAGTGGTTCTCCGTCGGAGAGTTCTCCGCCGGGGTGGACCTGCTCGTCGACCCCCTCTCGATCAGCTTCGTCCTGCTGATCACCTTCGTGGGGTCGCTCATCCACATCTACTCCATCGGCTACATGGCCGAGGACCCGGGCAGGCGGCGCTTCTTCGCCTACCTCAACCTGTTCGTGGCCGCCATGCTCGTGCTGGTGCTCGCGGACAACTTCGTGCTGCTCTTCCTCGGCTGGGAGGGCGTGGGACTGGCGTCCTACCTGCTCATCGGGTTCTGGCAGTACAAGCCCTCCGCCGCGGTGGCCGCCAAGAAGGCGTTCATCATCAACCGCGTCGGCGACATGGGCCTGCTCATCGCGATCATGATCATGTTCGCGGTGCTGGGCGCGGTCAGCTTCAGCGACGTGTTCGCCGCCGTGCCCGGCGCGAGCGACGGAGTGCTGCTCGCCGTCGGTCTGCTGCTGCTCCTGGGCGCCTGCGGCAAGTCCGCGCAGCTGCCGCTCCAGGCGTGGCTGCTCGACGCCATGGAGGGCCCGACCCCGGTGTCCGCGCTCATCCACGCGGCCACCATGGTCACCGCGGGCGTGTACCTCATCGTGCGCGCCGGACCCATCTTCGAGGGCGCCCCGGTCGCCCAGACCGTGGTCACCGTCGTGGGCGCCGCCACCATGCTGGCGGGCGGGATCATCGCCTCGGCCAAGGACGACATCAAGAAGTCCCTGGCAGGGTCCACGATGAGCCAGATCGGCATGATGGTCCTGGCCGCCGGGCTCGGCCCGGTCGGCTACGTGGCCGCCATCGCCCACCTGGTCACGCACGGCTTCTTCAAGGCCGGGCTGTTCCTGGGCGCCGGATCGGTCATGCACGCCATGAACGACGGCGTGGACATGCGCCGCTACGGCGGCCTGGCCCGGGTCATGCCGGTCACCTTCGCCACCTTCGGCCTCGGCTACCTGGCCATCATCGGCTTCCCGCTGCTGTCGGGCTGGTGGACCAAGGAGAGCATCATCTCCGCGGCCTTCGGCGTGGGCGGCACCCAGGGCATGGTGCTCGGGACCGCCGTCATCGTCGGCGCGGGGCTCACCGCCTTCTACATGTCGCGGATGGTCTTCATGACCTTCCTCGGCAAGAAGCGGTGGGACGAGGGCGTGCACCCGCACGAATCGCCGGTCAGCATGACCGCCCCCATGGTGGTGCTCGCCGTCGGGTCGGTCGCGCTGGGCGCCTTCCTCACGCTCGGAGACCGGTTCGCGGGCTTCCTGACCCCGGCCACCGGGGCCCACCCGCACCACTTCGACGTCGTGCACGCGTTCACCGCGCCCTACGGACTGGCCGCCCTCGGCGTCATGGTCCTGGGCGTGGCCGCCGCCTGGGCGGTCTACCTGCGCAAGCCCGTGGAGCGCACCGCGCCCAAGGGCAACCCCGTCACCGTCGCCGCCAGCCGCGAGCTGTACGGCAACGAGATCAACGAGGGCCTGCTCATGCGGCCCGGCCAGCAGCTCACCCGGGCCCTGCTCGTCATCGAGGACAAGGTCATCGACGGGGCGGTCAACGGGCTCGGCGCCGGGGTGCGCGACTCCTCCAGCGGGCTGGGCCGGGTCCAGACCGGGTTCGCCCGCACGTACGCGCTCACCATGCTCTTCGGCGCCGTCATCGTCGCCGCGACGCTGGCTGTGAGGTTCTGACATGATCCCCTGGCTCACCATCGCGATCGCGCTCCCCGCGGTCGGCGCGGTCCTGGTCTGGGCGCTGCCGCGCACCGCCAAGGCCGCCACGGAGCGGACGGCCGCGGCCTCGGCCGCCTCGTCCGCCACCGCCTCCTCCGGAGGCGCCACCGCCACGGCGACGGCCGTGCGGCCCGCCGCCGCGGCCAAGGGCGGAGCACCGGCCGAGACCGCCAAGCGGATCACGCTGGGCTTCTCGCTCGCCACCCTGCTCGTGCTCGGGGCCATGGCCCTGCAGTTCGACACCTCCCGGGCGGGAGCCCTCCAGTTCGAGGAGGTCTACCCCTGGATCCCGCGCTTCGGCGTCAGCTACGCCGTGGGCGTGGACGGCATCGCCCTGGCGCTGGTACTGATGTCGGCCGTGCTGGTGCCGCTGGTGGTCCTGGCCGCCTGGCGCGAGCACGACGACCGCGAGGACGGGGGGCGCGGGTACTTCGCGCTCATCCTGGTCCTGGAAGCGATGATGATCGGCGTCTTCGCCGCCACCGACGTCTTCCTGTTCTACGTGTTCTTCGAGGCCATGCTCATCCCGGTCTACTTCATGATCGGGCGCTACGGGCGCGGCGACGACCGGTCCAGGGCAGCGGTCAAGTTCCTGCTCTACAGCCTCGCCGGCGGCCTGGTCATGCTGGTCGCGGTGATCGGCGTGTACGTCGTCGGCGGCACCTTCCTGTGGAGCGACCTGGTCGGCGAGGGCAGCGCCCTGGCCGCCGTCGACCCGGCCACGGCCCGCTGGCTGTTCCTCGGCTTCTTCATCGCCTTCGCGATCAAGGCGCCGATGTGGCCCGTGCACACCTGGCTGCCCTCGGCGGCGGGCGCCTCGCGCCCGGGCACCGCCGTGCTGCTGGTGGGCGTGCTGGACAAGGTCGGCACCTACGGGATGCTGCGCTACTGCCTGGAGCTGTTCCCGGCGGCCGTGTCCTGGTTCGTGTGGCCGGTGGTGGCGCTGAGCCTGGTGAGCATCATCTACGGCGCGATCCTGGCCATCGGGCAGAACGACATGATGCGCCTGGTGGCCTACACGTCGGTCTCCCACTTCGGCTTCATCACCCTGGGCATCTTCGCCCTGACCGCGCAGGGACAGGCCGGGGCCGCCCTGTACATGGTCAACCACGGCTTCGCGACCGGGGCGCTGTTCCTGGTCGTGGGCTTCCTGATCGCCCGACGCGGCTCCGCGCTCATCAGCGACTACGGCGGCGTGCAGCGGATCGCGCCCAAGCTGGCCGGGGTGTTCCTGGTGACCGGCCTGGCCGGTCTGGCACTGCCCGGTCTGGCGCCGTTCGTCAGCGAGTTCCTGGTGTTCGTCGGCGTGTACGCGTTCAGCCCGGCACCCGCGATCGTCGCGGCGGTCGGCGTGGTCCTGGCCGCGCTCTACATCCTGTGGATGTACCAGCGCACCATGAACGGACCCACCCGGGAGGACCTGACCGGCCTGCGCGACCTGTCGGCGCGGGAGACGTGGGCGGTGGCCCCGCTGCTCGCGCTCATCCTCCTGCTCGGCCTGTACCCGCAGCCGGTGCTGGACGTGATCAACCCCGCGGTGGAGCGCACCGTGGAGGTCGGCGCGGGCCCTGACAGCGGGACCGGGGGCGCCGCGGGCGCCCAGGAAGAGGAAGGAGACGCGGAGTGATCCCCCACATGGACCTTCCCGTCATCACCGAGGCGGCGCCGCAGATGGACTGGTGGCTGCTCGCGCCGCTGCTCACGGTGTTCGCCGCCGGTGTGCTGGGCGTGCTGTTCGAGGCGTTCGTCCCCCAGGGGCGGCGCCGCGCCGTCCAGATCGGGCTCGCGGCGCTCGCGCTGCTGGCCGCGTTCGTCCTGCTGGTGCTCCAGGTGGGCTCGCTGCCCGATGACGCGCCGGGGGTGACGGTCGGCGCCGGGGCGCTGGCGGTGGACCGGACGGTGATCTTCTTCCAGGGCACCATCACCGTGCTCGCGCTGGTGAGCCTGCTGCTGATCTCCGAGCGCCGGGACGGGCGCGACGCGTTCGCCGCGCAGGCGGCGACGGTGCCCGGGAGCGAGGAGGAGCGCGCGCACATCCTGGCGGGCTCCCAGCACACCGAGGTGTACCCGCTGGTGATGTTCGCGGTGCTGGGGATGCTGATGTTCCCGGCCTCGAACGACTTCCTGACGATGTTCATCGCGCTGGAGGTCATGAGCCTTCCGCTGTACCTGCTGTGCGGGCTGGCCCGGCGCCGCCGACTGTTCTCGCAGGAGGCCGCGGTCAAGTACTTCCTGCTGGGCGCGTTCTCGTCGGCGTTCTTCCTGTTCGGCGCCGCCATGGTCTACGGCTACGCGGGCTCGGTGAACTTCGGCGAGATCCGCGTGGCCGTCGAGGCGGGCGGCGCGGACGTCTTCCAGGGCGGAGACGGCGAGCCGCTGCTGCTCATGGGCATCGGCCTGGTGGCGGTCGGCCTGCTGTTCAAGGTCGGCGCGGTGCCCTTCCACAACTGGAAGCCGGACGTGTACCAGGGCGCGCCGACCCCGATCACGGCGCTGATGGCCTCCTGCACGCTGGTCGCCGCGTTCGGCGCCCTGCTGCGGGTGTTCTTCGTGCCCTTCGGGGGCTCGGCCCAGAGCTGGGAGCCGATGCTGTGGGCGGTGGCCGTCCTGACGATGGTCGTGGCCGCGGTCATCGCGGTGACCCAGCGCGACGTCAAGCGGCTGCTGGCCTACTCGTCGGTCGTGCACGCCGGGTTCATCCTGACCGCGGTCGTGGCGGGCAGCACGGACGGGCTCGCGGGAGCCATGTTCTACCTGGCGGCCTACGGGTTCACCACGCTGGGCGCGTTCGCCGTGGTGACGCTGGTGCGGACCAAGGACGGCGGCCAGGAGCTGGGCGACCTGGACCGGTGGGCGGGGCTGGGCCGCCGCTCGCCCGCGCTGGCCGGGGCGCTGGCGCTGTTCCTGCTGGCGTTCGCCGGGATCCCGCTCACGAGCGGCTTCATCGGCAAGTTCGCGGTGTTCGAGGCCGCGGTGGCGGCCGGGGCCGTCCCGCTGGTCGTGGTGGGTGTGCTGAGCAGCGCGGTGACCGCGTTCTTCTACGTGCGGATCATCGTGGTGATGTTCTTCCGGGACCCGGAGGGCGAGGGCCCCACGGTGGTGCGCGCCGGAGCGGCCACGGGCGGGGTCATCGCGATCGGGGTGGCGGCGACGCTGCTGCTCGGCGTGTACCCGGGAGCGGTGCTCGACAACCTGCTGCCCCCGTCCGACGCCGACCAGGCCCCGACCTCGGTGATGGTCGAGCAGGCGTCGACGCAGGCCGGAAGCGCCGGAGGCACGGAGTGACCGGCGGCCGTGAACGCACGGTGACCGGCGGGTACGGGCTCCGGGTTCCGGTCGGACGCGAGCGCTGACCGCGGGTGACCGGCAGAGTGACCAATTACCAGGTCTGACCTGGGATTCGTCACCTGCCGGTTCCGTACCCGGGTGTGGCTTTGGCTGTTCATTCCGGGTCGGATACCGTGGCAAGTCGGATCATGTTCATGTGCTGAGCACGCGGTGGCCCCCTCACCCGGGGTCACCTCCGTGCCGTTCGACAGGTGGAGCTGTACGGTGAGCGGTGCTGTCCCGAGCGGGTTTCTCGCTCTGCCGAGAGTCGACGATGCCCTTGCCCGGGAGGTCCAGGACAACCTGGAGAAGGTCGAGGACCTGCTGCGGGAGTCGGTCGCGTCGAGCGACCCCCTGCTGACCGAGGCGGCGTCCCACCTGCTGGCCGCCGGGGGCAAGCGCTTCCGCGCGACCCTGGTCCTGCTGGCCGCCCACTTCGGCGACCCGACCGTGCCCGACCTCATCCCGGCCGCGGCCGTGGTGGAGCTCACCCACGTGGCCACCCTCTACCACGACGACGTCATGGACGAGGCGGAGCTGCGGCGCGGCGAGCCCAGCGCCAACCAGCGCTGGGGCAACAGCGTCGCGATCCTGACCGGCGACTACGTGTTCGCCCGCGCCTCGGAGATGCTCGCAGACCTGGGCACCGAGGCGGTCCGGCTCCAGGCGACCACGTTCGGGCGCCTGGTGCAGGGGCAGATCCTGGAGACCTCCGGCCCGCAGGAGGGCACCGACCCGCTGGACCACTACCTGCGGGTGATCAGCGACAAGACGGCGTCCCTCATCGCGTCGTCGGCGGAGTTCGGCGGCATGTTCGGCAAGGTCGACCCCGAGACGATCGGGACGGTCACGCGGGCGTGCGACGCGCTGGGGATGGCCTTCCAGCTCGCCGACGACCTGCTGGACGTGGCGAGCGAGAGCACGGACTCGGGCAAGACCCCGGGGACCGACCTGCGCGAGGGCGTGCTGACCCTGCCGATGTTCTACGCGCTGCGCTCCCGGGACGCGGCGGACGAGCGGCTCAAGTCGCTGCTGGGCCGCCCGCTGGACGACGAGGAGGCCGAGGAGGCGCTGGCGCTGCTGCGGGTGCACCCGGCGATGGCCGAGGCCGAGGCCACGCTGCGCGGCTGGTCCGACAAGGCGCGCGCGGAGCTGGCGACCCTGCCCGAGAGCCCGGCCAGGGGCGCCTTCGAGGCGCTGTGCGACTACGTGGTCGAGCGCTCGGGCTGACCTTCGGCGGGTGTCCGTGAGGACGCCCGCGGCGGCCGAGGGGACCGAAGACGGCGCCGTCCGGTGGGGCGGCGCCGTTTCGCTGTCCTCGGGGACGGTCACCGACCACCCGGCTTATCCGGCGTATCCGGCGGAACGCGCGGGCTGAGCGCGCCGACGACCTACCCGTGGAACCGGGCCGGACGCCCGTCCAGGACCCGGTCGAGCGCCGCCCGCCCCGCCGGGCCCCACGCCGGCTTGCCGCCGGGCAGGCCGCGGTCCCCGTTCTGGCCCATCAGCATCAGGAAGAGGCTCTTCAGCGCGGCCAGCCCGCGGGCGCGCCGGACCGTCGCCTCGTCGGCCTCCGCGTACGCGGCGAAGAAGCGTGCCGCCGCGCCCGTCGGCAGCAGCACCCAGGCGGCCGCCAGGTCCGCCGCCGGGTCTCCGGCGGACAGGTCGCCGAAGTCGACGACGCCCGCCAGCGTCCCGTCCGCGACCACGACGTTCGCGGGGTGCAGGTCGCCGTGCACCCACACCGGCGGGCCCTCCCACGCGGGGGCCGCGACGGCGTCGTCCCACACGGCCCGGACGCCGGCGGCGTCGGCGCCGATCGCGTCGGCGTCGAGGGCACCGAGGAACCGGTCGAAGCCCTCCGTGCAGCCCCCGGGGCGGGCACCGCGGTCCGTGTCGACCGGCGCGTCGGCGGGCGCCGGCACGTGCAGGGCCCGCAGGAACGCCGCCAGGGTGTCGGCCGCGTGCCCGCCGCGGGTGATCGACCCGCGGTCCAGCGGCAGGCCCGGCACCCACGTCATGACCGTCCACATCTTGGGGAACCGCTCGCAGGGGGTACCGCCGCGTACCGGCACGGGGACGGGCAGCGGCAGGAGCGGGGCGAGCAGCGGCAGCCAGCGGCGCTCCTTGAGCTGGTCGTCGGGGTCGGTGTCCATGCGCTGGATCCGCACGGCCAGTTCGTCCCCGAGGCGCCACATCTGGTTGCCCCAGCCGCCGTCCACCTCGCGCAGGGGCAGCCCGGCCAGGTCCGGGTGCTGGTCGCGCAGCAGGTCGCGGACGAGACCCGCGGTGATCTCGATCTCGGTCATGCGGAGCACCCTACGGGGTTCGGCCACGACGGCGCCGTCATGCCCCGGGCGGTGGCCGCGCCGCGACCCCTGCGCGAACCCGGAGGCGGACGGCCTCGGCCGTCGTGCCGGTGACGTGACGACGGCGCCGCCCGGTGGGGCGGCGCCGTCGCCGTGTCTCTCAGTCCCGCCGTGCGGGGAGGCCGTGCCGGTGTCGCGGTGGGATTCCGTTCAGGTGCCCGGCGGACCGCCCCGGGACCGGCGGACGCGGCGGGGGAGAGCCGTCGCGCCCGCCGGCTGTGCGGGGTCGCGCCCTAGCTGATGACGGGCAGGGCCTCGGAACCGGGCAGGTCCATGAAGGTCGGGTGCTGCGTCATGCCCGCGGGGGTCTCCTGCGGGACGGTGCCGCCCTCGACGGACAGCAGGTCGCTGGTGTCCACGTCGTTCAGCAGGTCGGTGCCGCGGCTCAGCGCGGCCACCAGGTCCTCGGCGGTCTCGGTGTTGATGCCCTCGGCGACCCCGGGCACCCGGGCGTCGGCGAGCTGCGGCACGACGGAGTCCACCGCGTCGTCGACCACGGGCACGCCGGTGCCGGACAGGCGGGGCACCTCGGACTCGGCCAGGGGGCCCTCCACGTTCAGGGGCCGGAGCTCGGCGGCCCTGAGGTCGCCGTTCTCGGCGCCGCTCGCGAGGGCGTCGGTCAGGTCTCCCAGGCCGGGCGACGCGGGCGCCGACTGGTGGACGGTGGTGAGGGGCTGGTCGAGGTTGCGCTGGCCGATCATGCCGAGCACCCTCTCCTCGCCGAGGCTGACGTCGCTGCCCTCGGTCAGGGGGGTGGCCCCCATGAGGTCCTGCACGCTGCCCGGCGTCTCCAGACCGAAGACGTAGGCGATGTCCCACATGTTCGGGACGGGGGGCGCGGCCGCGCTCTGGCGCACGGTGGGGGAGCCGCCCAGACCCAGGGCCTCCTCCAGGACGGGCGCCTCGGCGCCGTCCAGCGACAGGCTGTTGCCGCCGGTCACCGAGGACAGGTCGGAGGTGTCGGGCAGCTGGGCGGCGTCGCGGAGCCGGGAGGTGTCCGGCAGTTGGGCGACCTGGCCGACCCGGGGCAGGTCCACCTGCTCGCGCAGCCCGTAGACCGACTCCAGGGTGTGCGGCAGCACCGTGACCGCGGTCTCCTCCACGGCCTCGCCCGCACGGTGGCCGCCGTGCTCCAGGGCGCGCCCGGCGTCGTGGCCGATGGTGTCGTAGGGGTCGCCGTCCAGGCCGGTGGCGTCCTGGACCCCGGAGACGGTGTCGGCCAGCTCGGAGGTCGGGTTGGGCACCTCGCCCAGCGGGGTCCGGATGTCCTGGCCCTCGGGCAGCGGGGCGGCCAGGTCGGGAGCGGGCTTCTCGGGGTTGTGCGCCGTCTCCTGGAGCTCGCTCAGGGCGCTGTCGGCGATCGGCCCGACACCCTCGGGCGCCACGCTGTTCACGGTGGGGGCGACGCCCTCCACCAGGGCGCGCTCGACGAGCGGCGCGATCTCGTGGACGGGCGAGGAGAGGGACTCGGCGCCGGAGACCCCGGCGCCGAGGGCGACGAAGCCCGCCGTTCCGGCGGCGAGGAGGACGGCCCTGGCTGATATGCGCTTGACCTGCGTCATGGGTTTCCCTTCGGAGGTTGTGCTCTGGATCAGTGGATACGGGGACCGAACGCGTGGGGCGCGTCCGGCCGGAGCCGGGGCGGACCACCGGCTGGCGTGAATTCCGTGAACGGGGCACGGGACTCAGGTCAGCTCCCAGAGAGCGCACAGAGGGCCTGGCTGGGACGGGTCCGTGCGCGGGTGTGCGTCCGCGCGGAAGGGGACGCGTCCTAGTCGGGGGAGACCGTGGGGTCGTCGCTGGGGCCGCCGGGCACCGTGAGCAGGGCGCGGGCGGCGAGCAGGACGGCGTCGGCGGAGGGCACGGTGACGGGCGCCGCGGTGAGGTATCCCGCGACGGCGGGAACGGGGACGCCGCCCCCGGCGGGCGCGGTCGAACCGGCGGTGAGCTGGTGGGCGGAGGAACCGTGGGCCGGGGCCGCGGTGTCCGGGCGCTCGCCCGCGTCCGCGCCGACTGAGGCCACGGCGGCGCGGATCGGGATGACGGAGCCGTGCCCGTAGACGGTGCCGTGCCCGGCCCCGGGAACGGTGTCCTCGCCCTTCGCCCGCTCGCGCGGCCCGGCCGCGGAGTCGTCGCCGTCCCGCTCCGGGGCGGGTTCGTGGACCGAGGGGGCCACGGGGGCCAGGAGCCCCGCGTCGGAGCGGCCGTCGCGGTCGAGCCCGCCGACCAGGCTCCATGCTCCCTCGCCCATCCCGGTGACCGGCCACGCGGCCTCGGGCAGGACGGCGGCGGTCTCGGCCGCGGTGCGCTCGGCCCCGTGTTCGAGGCGCTGGTGCACCGTGCCCAGGGTGGAGGCGACCGGCTCGGCCACCTTGCCTACGCCCTCGGGGACGACCTCGCCGAGGCGTCCGGAGCCCTCCAGCCCGAGGGAGGAGGCGTCCAGGGCCGTCCGGCCGGAGGAGACGCGGTCCCGGAGGCCGTGGTGCGGTGCGGTGCTCTCCGCGGAGGCGTGTTCGGGGTTCCCTGAGGTTCCGGAGAAGCCGTCCGACAGCCGGCCGCCGGTGAGCGGACCCCCGTCGAGCAGGGACCGTGAGCCGCCGACATCAGTGCCGGAGTCGGCGGCGGCCGGGGCCGCGCCGAGCAGCCACAGGCCGACCAGCAGAGCCCCGACGACCAGCGGCAGCAGGAGCAGGGAGGGCGCCTCGGGGCACACGGCCGCGACGGCGCGCGTGGCGCGTGCCGTTCGGCTGGTGCGAGGCATGGAAGGGCCCTCCGGGACGTGCGGCCTGGTCCGGGCCGGAGGCTGCCCCCGACCCGCGACCTGACGTTAGCACAGAGTCACAGAGGGTAGTTTGGGTTTTCCGAAACAGGGAAGACCGGATCACTCCGCGGACTCGGGCCGGGAGGGCCCCTCCGGGAGCGGCTTCCCGGGCTGTCCGAGTTCGCGTCTCCGCTGTTCGTCGGGGGTTCCGGCCTCTTGCCCGGCGTCTTCCCCGGCCTGCTCCCCGACCTGCGTCCCGACCCCTGCCCCGGCCTGCTCCCCGGCCCGGGCGGAGGCGCGTGACCGGGAACGGGCGTCGCGGACCTGGTCGACGACGAACGCGCACAGCGCCAGCCACACCAGCGCGAAGCCCAGCCAGCGGGCGGGCGGCATCTCCTCGCCCTGCACCAGCCAGCCGACGAAGAACATGATGACCGGGGCGATGTACTGGAGGATGCCGATGACGCTCAGGGGTACCTGGCGCGCGGCCACGCCGAACAGCAGCAGCGGCAGGGCGGTCACGAAACCGCTGCCGACCAGCAGGGCGGTGTGGCCCGGGGACACCGAGAACACGGTTCCCGCGCCGGTCGCCTCCAGGTGGACCACGAAGCCCAGCGCGGGCAGGAACATCACCATGGTCTCGACGGTCAGGCTCCGCACGCCGTCCAGGTCCACGTACTTCTTCACCGCGCCGTAGGCGGCGAAGGTGGCGGCCATGAGCAGCGCCAGCCACGGGGTCACGCCGTAGGCGACGGTCATCACGGCCACGGCCAGGACGCCCAGGCCGACCGCCACCCACTGGAGGGCCCGCAGCCGTTCGGAGAACAGCAGCACCCCCAGGCACACCGACATCAGCGGGTTGATGAAGTACGCGAGCGAGGCCTGGAGGGTCTGCTCGGTGGAGACCGCGTAGATGAACCCCCACCAGTTGACGGAGATCAGCACCGCCGCGGCGGCCACCGGCAGCAGGCGGCGGGGGCTGCGCAGCACCGAGGGGAACCAGGACCAGCCCCGGCGGGTGACGAGGATGACGACGCACATCGCGAGCAGGGCCCACACCATGCGGTGGGCGAGGATCTCGCTGGGTTCGGAGGAGGAGAGGAGCGGCCAGTACAGGGCCGCCACGCCCCACAGGAGGAAGGCGGTCGCCCCGAGGACGACACCACGCTTGGATTCCGGCACGTCAGCAATCGTAGGACGAATCGTCCGGGGTGTCCTCATTGCGCGGGCGGGCGAGCGCCGCCACGGAGGCGGGTGAGCACCGCCTCCTTGCCGCGGGCCGGAGGCGCGGAGGCGGGAGGGAGCGCGGAAGGACCGGTGAGGGGGGGGGAACGGGGGCGCGTCCCGCGTCGGCGGGCGCTCCGGCGACGGCCGCCGACCGCGTCCGTCCACAGGTTCGATCGCGTCCGTGCGCCGGACCGGGCCCGTGGATACCCTGGGAAGCATGTTCGGGAGAAAGACGACCATGGTCGATCCAGCACGCGCCCTGCCCGGTCGGGACACCCCGATGGACGTGCCCTTCGGGCACACGGTGCTGGGCACCGGCCTCACCCCGCCCTACCCCGCGGGCAGCCGGATCGCCGATGTGGCGATGGGCTGCTTCTGGGGAGCCGAGCGCATGTTCTGGCGCCTGGGCGCGGAGCGGGGGATCATCACGACCGCGGTGGGCTACGCGGGCGGCTACACGCCCAACCCGACCTACGAGGAGGTCTGCTCGGGTCTGACCGGGCACACCGAGGCGGTGCGGGTGGTGTTCGACCCCGAGCGCATCTCGTACGAGGAGATCCTCAAGGTGTTCTGGGAGGGCCACGACCCGACCCAGGGCATGCGCCAGGGCAACGACGTCGGCACCCAGTACCGGTCGGCGATCCTGTACCACGACGACGCCCAGCGGATCGCGGCCGAGACCAGCCGCGACGCGTTCCAGCCGGTGCTCACCCGCGCGGGATACGGGCCGATCACCACCGAGATCGCGCCGCTGCGGGAGTTCTACTTCGCCGAGGACTACCACCAGCAGTACCTGTCCGACGCCAAGAACCCCAACGGGTACTGCGGGATCGGCGGAACCGGTGCCAGCTGCCCGATCGGTGTGGCGCCCGCGGAGTGAGCGGGGGCCCTCTCCGGCCGGGGCCGCGTCGACCCAGGGGAGCCGTCGGGGACCTCCGGGCAGCCCGCGCGCCTGGTGGAGTGGGGCCCCGGCCGTCCCGGCCCCGCCGACAGCGGGTGCGCGGGACGGCCGGGGACCCGCCCCTACTTCACCGCGCCCGCCGACAGCCCGGACACGAGGTAGCGCTGGACCAGCATGAAGGCCACGACCACTGGCAGGGAGACGGTCACCGACGCGGCCAGCAGCTCGTTCCACAGGGTGTCGGTCTGGCTGGTGTAGAGCTCCAGCCCAATGGAGAGGGTGCGGGTCTCGGTGTCGGTGAGCACCGAGGCGAACAGCACCTCTCCCCAGGCGGTGATGAACGCGAACACCCCCACGGCGAGGATGCCCGGGCGGGCCACGGGGAGGATGACCCGCACCAGGGCGCCGATCCTGCTGGTGCCGTCGATCATCGCCGCCTCCTCCAGGCCCTCGGGGATGGCGCTGAAGTACCCGGCCAGCATCCAGATCGAGAACGGCAGGGCGAAGGTCAGGTAGGTGATGATCAGCCCGGTGTAGGAGCCGGTGAACTCGATGCCGGTGAGGTCCTCCAGCCGCACGAAGATCAGGAAGAGCGGCAGCAGGAACAGGATGCCGGGAAACATCTGCGTCGAGAGCACCGTCATGCTGAACAGCCGCCTGCCGCGGAAGCGCAGCCGTGACAGCGGATAGGCGGCCAGCACCGCCACCACCAGCGCCAGGGCCGTCGCCGTGGTCGTGACGATCAGGCTGTTGGTGAGGTAGCGGGCCAACGGGATCGTCGTCCACATGTCCACGTACGGCTGGAGGGTGACGCGGTCCGGCAGCCAGGTGAACATCCCCCGGACGTTCTCCAGCGGCTTCACCGAGGTCACCACCAGCACGTACAGGGGCAGCACCGTGAACACGGTGAGGAAGGTCAGGACGATCCGCCGGAACCAGCGGAATCCCCGTGTCTCACGCATTGTCCCTCCCCTTGGGCAGTACCAGTCGGACGTAGACCGCCGACGCGATGACCAGCGCGACGAGCAGCAGAACGCTCATCGCGGCGCCCAGGCCGAAGTTCCAGTTGACGAAGGAGTGCTCGTAGATCAGCGGTGAGATCAGCCGCGCGCTCTCGGGTGAGGTGTCGCCGAAGAGCAGGAAGGGGATGTTGAACTCGTTGAACGTCCACAAGGTCATGACGAGCAGGACGACCGCGTTCGCCGGGCGCACCATGGGCAGCGTGATGCCGGTGAACCTCCTCCAGGTCGAGGCGCCGTCGATGGCCGCGGCCTCGTACATGTCCTCGGGGACGCTCTGCAGCGCCGCCAGGAGCATCAGGAACGCGAACGGCCACAGCCGCCACACCGACACGACCACCAGCACCCAGAAGGCGTTCTCTCCGATGAGCCAGAACGGGCGCTCGTCCAGCAGCCCCAGGTCCTCCACGAGCAGCCGGTTGACCATGCCGTCGCGCTGGTTGAACATGAACGCCCAGATGATCGCGGCGACGTAGACCGGCAGGGCGTAGGGCACGAGGAACAGCGTGCGCAGCACGCCGCGTCCCCGGAACTTCGTGTTCAACGCGACCGCGGCGGCCATCCCCAGCACCCACGACACCCCCACCACCAGCACGGTGTAGACAGTGGTGCGGAACAGGCTCTCGAAGAGGGCGCTGCCCAGGGCGTTCCCGGGGTCGAGACCGCGGACGAAGTTCTCCAGGCCGACCAGCGGCGCCGTCGTCCAGCGCCGGATGGTCAGCTGCGTCAGCGAGGTGAACGCGATGTAGATCCCCAGGGCCATGGGGATGATATGGACCAGCAGCTCCAGCACCGCCGCGGGCAGCACCATGCCGTAGGGCAGGAACCACCCCGGGCGGCGCGGACGCCGCCCGCCCGGTTTCTCCGCGGGGCCGGTCCGGGGCGGGGCCTCGACGGTGCCGGGCCCCTGTTCTTCCGTAGTCGACATCTAGCGCCTCCATCAGACGGCCGCCCCGCCGCGGGGGCGGGGCGGCCAGGGACACACTCCCTAGTTCGCGGCGTCCATCTGGGTCTCGGCCGCCTCCATGGCCTGGCGGACGTCGGCTTCGGTGACCTCGCCTCCGGTCGCCACCTGGGCGAAGAGCCCGCCGATCGCCTCGCCGAGCACCGTCTCCATCTGGCCCTCCTCCGGGATCAGCGGCATCGGCGCGGAGTGCTCGGTCAGGATCGTGCGGAAGGTCTCCATGGACTCGCTCCGCAGCTCCTCGCTGTCGTAGGCCTCGGTGGCCACGGGCAGCGTCTGGAACGCCTGGGACAGGTACACCTGCTCCTCCGGGCTGGTCAGGTGCTCGACCAGCTGCAGAGCGCCCTCCTTGTCGTCGGTGTCGTTGAAGACGCTGATGTTGATCCCGGCCGCGTGGCTCTGGATGGGCTCGCCCGGCAGCGGGTCGAGCATCGGCACCTGGGCGACCTCGTAGTCCTCGAAACCGCGGGCGGCCATGCTGGTGCGGGCGCTGCCCTGCACGATGATCATGGCCGCGCGCCCGTCGACGAAGTCGCTGATGCCCTGGGTGCCGTCGCTGAACTCGGCGCTGCTGGGGTCGACGACCTCTTCCACGGCCATCAGGTCCACCCACTGCTTGACCGCGGCGACCTGCTCGTCGGAGGAGAAGGAGGGCCCGTCCCCGCCCCACAGCTGTCCGCCCTGCTGCTGGCCGAGGATGAAGGCCATGTGGGAGTTCTGCCGCTCGTTGCCGCCCTCCAGCACGAAGCCGTACTGGTCGATCTCGCCGTCGTCGTCGGTGTCCCTGGTCAGCTCGTCCGCGGTGTCGACGAACTCGTCCCAGGTCGCGGGCGGTTCCTCGATGCCCGCCTCCTCGAACATGGTGGGGTTGTAGAACAGCGCGTAGGACAGCCCGTAGAGCGGCACCGACGTCGGCGTCTGGCCCTCGGCTCCGCCGGTGGCGAAGCTGGTGCCGACGAAGCGCCCCTCGCCGCCCACCGCCTCCAGGTCCGCGCCCTCGTAGGGCACGAAGGCGCCGGTCTCCTGGAGGCTGGCCGCCCAGGTGTTGCCGATGTTCAGCACGTCGGGGCCGTCGCCGCTGCTGACCGCGGTGAGGATGCGGTTGTACAGCTCGCTCCAGGGAATGACCTCCAGCTCGACCTCCACCCCGGTCTCCTCGGTGAAGCGGTCCAGCACGGGCTGGAGGACCTCCCGGTCCTCCTCCACGCTCGCTCCCTGGTTGCTGGCCCAGTAGGTCAGCGTCTGGTCCCCGGAATCCTCGCCGGAACCGCAGCCGGTCAGCGCGGCGGCCAGTACCAGCGCCGTCGAGGCGGACAGGAGTGCTGTGGGGGGTGTCTTCACGGCCGTCTCCGTTTCTCTGTAGGCCATGTGAGCCCGTCGTCAGCGTCGGCGGTGACGGAGCGGGCGGGTCGGACGCGCCCGTCGGTCCGTGGGCAGGAGCGTCGAGAACCGTGGGCCACGCCTGTCGCTCCGCGTGACCCGATGATCAGGTAAACCGGTTTACCTCGGCAGTGTAGGCGAGATCACAGAAAGGCAGGAGGGGCAGTTGTGGAACCGTTACAAGCAGTGCGCCGGCTGTCCGGACGACTTCCTCCGGCGGAGCTCGCCGACCAGCACGGTCGACAGCGGCGGCTCCTGGCCCTTGAGCATGTCCAGCAGGATGCGGGCCCCGACACTGCCCAGCGCGCGGTGCCTGTTGCGCACGGTCGTCAGCGGCGGCGTGACGAACGAGGCCAGGGGGATGTCGTCGAAACCGGCCACCGCCACGTCGTCGGGGACGGTCAGGCCCGCCTCCCCCAGCACGGAGTAGCCGCCTATGGCCATGAGGTCGCTGCCGTAGAAGACGGCGGTGGGGCGCTCGGCGGCGGGTCTGGCGAGGATGCGCTCCGTGGCCCGGGCCCCGCCCTCGATGGTGTAGCCGCCGTGCTCCTCCACGGGCCCCGGCTCCAGCCCGAACTCGCGCACGGCCTCCTCCCAGTGGCGCCGGCGCTGGTGTGCGTGCAGCATGTGGGGGTCGCCCTGCACGTGGGCGATGCGCTCGTGCCCCGCCTCGACGAAGCAGCGGACCAGGCCGCGGATGGCCTCCCCGGAGTCGTTGGTGACGGTGGGGAAGTCGGAGGAGCCCTCGGGCGCGCCCACCACCACGGCGGGCGCGCCCAGGCGGCGCAGCATCGCGGGACGGCCGTCGTCCGTCCGCAGGTCGGTGACCAGGAAGCCGTCGACGAAGTGGTCGTTGAACAGCCGCTCGTAGGTGGCGGCCTCGGTCCGCTCGTCGGGCACGAAGCGGATGACGGTGGCGTGCTCCTCGCCGGAGAGCACCGACTCGATACCGGACAGGAACGAGGGGAAGAACGCGTCGAAGTCGAGTATCTCGGGGGAGCGGCGCACGATCAGGCCGATGGTGCCCAGCGACTTGCCGTTGAGCGCGCGCGCTGCGTAACTCGGGCTCCAGCCCAGTTCGACCGCCGCCTGGCGGATGCGTTCCCGGGTGCTGGCGCTGGTGCCGGTACCGGTGTTCAACGCCCGGGACACGGCGCCCTTGCTCACGCCCGCCCGGCGGGCGACGTCGCTGATCGTGGGGCGCTTGCGACCCGTGTTCCCGGTTGCCATGGTGAAGATGGTAGTCCGCCGGGCCCCGGGACCCGCGCCGAAAGCGCCTGCTGCCGCGGCCGTCGAGCGTCCCGGTGCCGGGGCGTGTCCCGCGGCGCGGTGCGGCTCCGCGACCGCGCCGAACGTCCCGGTCCGCCCGGCGCACGACATCCCCGGGGAGGAGCACCTCCCGGAAGCCGCCGAAAGCCCCCGTACTAGGGTGTGGCGGTATGGACTGGACCCAGCGGCTCGGATCCGTCAAACGATGGTCCCGTGCCGGGGTCCGCGCCCCCCACAAGCCCCTCCTGCTGCTGTACGCGCTCGCGCACCACCAGCGGCACGGCAACGCGCCCATCGTCTACAGCGAGGCCGAGGCCCGGCTCGCGCGGCTCCTGCGGGAGTTCGGCCCGACGAGATCCACCCACCCCGGCTACCCCTTCCACCACCTGGAGACCGACGGGTTCTGGCGGGTCACCACGGTGGACGGCGAGGGCTCTCCGGGCTCGGGGGTGACCCTGCTGCGGGAGAAGGAGGCGCGGGGCAGGCTGGCCCCCGACCTGGACGCGGCCCTGAGCGACGACCCCGGTCTGGCCGCCCGCATCGGCCGCCGCCTGCTCGATGAGAACTTCGCCCCCTCGCTGCACGAGGGCATCATCGCCCTCACCGGACTCCGCGTGGGCCAGGGGCCGGTCCCCGCGCCGGGGGAGGGCGGCGTCCGCGACCCCCGGTTCCGGGAGACCGTGCTGACCGCCTACGAGCACCGGTGCGCGTTCTGCGGTTACGAGGGGCGACTGGACGGCGTGTCGGTCGGGCTGGAGGCCGCCCACATCCGCTGGTGGTCGTACGACGGCCCCAACGACCTGGACAACGGCCTGTGCCTGTGCCCGACGCACCACCTGCTGTTCGACCGCGGCGTCCTCGGGCTCACCGGCGAACTCACCGTCGCGGTGTCCCCGCACTTCGAGGCGCGCTCCCCCGCGGCCGAGACGGTCGTGCTCTCCCTCGCCGGACGCGACCTCGTCCGCCCGGTTCCGGGCAGTCCCGCCGTCGAACCCGCCCATGTCGCCTGGCACTCCGCGCAGGTCTTCCGCGACGCCGCCTGAGGGCCGCCATCGGCGGATCCCGCCCCCCGCGGACCCCCTCTCCGGGCGCCGCCGGACAGGCTGGAACGTGACCCGGGTCACGCGCGTGTCAGGATCGTGTTAACACCCGCGTCACGTTCGGTCGTATTGTTCGTGCAACGCCCACCTGCGCGTTCGCCCGGCCGGGGCTTCCGCGTCCCCCGCCACGGCGCCTGGAGAACACATGATCACGTACCCCGCGCGCTTTCGACTATCGCTCACCGGCTCCCTGTTCATCGGCTACGTGCTCCTGCTGGCACTGGCCCTGGCCGCCGTGGGCGCGCTGTGGGCCGTCCACATGGACCGGGCCACCGACCGCCACTACGCCGAGCGGGTCCTGAGCCTGGCCCGGTCGGTGGCCGTGATGCCCGAGGTCGTCACGGGCCTCCAGGCCGCCGACCCGGCGGCCGAACTCGCACCCCTGGCCGACCGGATCGACTCCGCCACCAGCACCGAGTTCGTGGTCATCGCCTCCCCGGAGGGGATCCGCTACTCGCACCCCGACGACGAACTCATCGGCCACACCGTGTCCACCCCGCCCGGACCCGCCGCGGAGGGACGGGAGTGGACCGGCGTGCAGGAGGGGACGCGGGGACGCACCGTGCGCGCCAAGGTCCCGGTGTTCTCCGAAGGCGGCTCGGTCAACGGCGGCGACGCGCGCGGCGAGGTGGTCGGCTACGTCTCCCTGGGCATCCTCGCCTCCAGCGCCGCCACCGAGGCCAGGGAGGCGGTCCCCGCCATACTGGGCACGGTGGCCGTGGTGCTGGTCCTGGGCGTGGCCGGTGCGTGGGCCCTCTCCCGCCAGGTCCGCACCAAGACCCACGGGCTCGAACCCGCCGACATCACCTCCCTGCTGGAGAGCCGGGAGGCCCTGCTGTACGCGGTCCGCGAGGGCGTGCTCGCCGTGGACGGCTCGGGCCGCCTCGTCCTGGCCAACCCGCCCGTCCGGGAGATGCTCGGCCTGCCCGAGGACGCCGAGGGCCGGGGCCTGGACGAACTCGGCCTGTCCGAACGCGTCCGCGACATCGTCTCCGGCGACGACCCCGGCGACGACCGCCTCCTCCTGGCGGGGCACCGCATCCTGGTCGCCAACCGGATGCCGGTCCACCTGCGCGGCCAGGACGCGGGTGCGGTCGTCACCTTCCGCGACCGCACCGAGCTGGACCGGCTCACCGGCGAGCTCGACGGCGCGCGCACGGTCACCCGCGGCCTGCGCGCCCAGACCCACGAGTTCGCCAACCGGGTGCACACCATCGCCGGAATGCTCGAACTCGGCGCCCACGAGGAGGCCCGCGCCTACCTCGCCGACCTGTCCGCCACGCACAGCCGCACCAGCGCGGACATCTCCCGGCACGTCGGCGACTCCGCGCTGGCCGCGCTGACCATCGCCAAGTCCGCGCAGGCCTCCGAACTGGGTGTGGAACTGCGGCTGTCCCCCCTCACCAGCGTCCCCGCGCTGGACCGGGAGGTGCGCTCCGACGCGCTGCTCGTCCTCGGCAACCTGGTCGACAACGCGCTCGACGCGGTGGCCTCGACCCCGCACGGCTGGGTGGAGCTGATGGTGCGGCTGCACCGGGCCGAGGGCACCGACCTGCCCCACGACCTGCTGGAGATCCGGGTGACCGACTCCGGGCACGGTGTGGCCGACGACGTTGCGGAGGAGATCTTCCGGCTCGGGTTCACCACCAAGGCGTCCCGGGACGGCGGCACGCGCGGGCTGGGCCTGGCGCTGGTCAAGCAGGTCTGCGAGGGAAGAGGGGGAAGCGTGGAGATGGAGGCGCCCGACGCCGACGAGGGAGCGGTGTTCACCGCCTGCCTGCCCCTGGCGGGGGCCGAGGCGCCGCGGGGGGCGGCCCGATGATCCGCGTGCTGGTCGTGGACGACGACGTGCGGGTGGCGCGCAACCACCAGGAGCTGGTGGAGTCGCTGCCGGGGTTCACCGTGGCGGGGGTGGCGCACACGGCCGCCGCCGCCCTCACCCAGATCCGGGGGCACCAGCCCGACCTGGTGCTGCTCGACCTGCACCTGCCCGACGCCTCGGGGATCTCGGTGATGCGCGCCCTGCGCGCCGCCGCCACCAGCGCCGCGCCCCAGCGGACGGACTTCCTGATGATCACCGCCGTGCGCGACATCGGCCAGGTGCGCTCGGCCATGCACGGCGGGGCGGTCCACTACCTGCTCAAGCCGTTCCCGCTCAGCGTGCTGCGCGACCAGCTGGAGCGCTACGCCGTGGCGCGCCGGAGGATGGACGCCGACGGGGAGGCCACCCAGCAGGAGGTGGACCGGCTGTTCGGGCTGCTGCGCCCGGCCGGGGGCCGGTCGCTGCCCAAGGGGCTGACCGCGACCACGGTGGACCTGGTGGCGGGGGTGCTGCGGGAGGCGGAAGGGGACGTGTCGGCCTCGGAGGTGGCCGAGCGCGCCGGGGTGTCGCGGGTGACCGCGCGGCGCTACCTGGAGCACCTGTGCGCGGTCGGCCGGGCCGAGCTGCGCATGCGCTACGGCTCGACGGGCCGTCCCGAACACCTCTACCGCTGGACGCCCTGAGCCTCCTCGGGTCCGCCGCCGATGCGCCTCTTCCACGGGCCGCTCGCGACGAGCCAGTGCGGCACGAGCTTCACGGGGAAGGGGAGGTCGGTCTCGAAGACGTCGGTGCCGTCGACCTTGCGGACCGGTCGGTATCCGTCGTTCTCCAGGCGGAACTCGATGACGCTCGGCGCCCACCGGCAGGGAGTGACGATCCAGTACGAGGGGATGCCGAAGGCGGCGTACTCACGCAACTTGGCATGGTGGTCGCGGAGCACACTCTCCGCCGTGGTGACCTCGACCGCGAGCAGTGGAGGGTCCGTCGGGTAGTCCTCCAGCTCCTTGTCCGTGGAACGCACCGACACGTCGGGCGCCCGGAAGCACGTACGCCGCGCGTCCATGACGAACGACACCCGGGGGAGGGTCTCGTAGCCCTCGGGCTCGTTCATGGTCAGCTGGAAGCCCAACCGTGTCGCGGCGAAGAGTGCATGGCGGTACCGGCGTAGAAGACCTCCAGCCTGCCGTCGGCCAGTTCGTACCGCCGGCCGTCGTCCGGCAGGGGTTCCAGGTCCTCCACGGTCAGGGGACGGTCGGGCAGTGCCGGGAGGTCGTGTCACGGGTCGTGCATGGCAGCCAGTATTCTGACGCACGCTCGGTCACCGGCGGGTTTCGCGGAGAAAGCCTCGCAAGGGTGTCCGAAAACCGCCCGGACACCTGGTCTCTTACCCCCTGAAATGTCAGTGTCCCGTGTCACACTCGGCCCATGTTGGACCACCTCGGAATCCAGGTCAGCGACCCCGCGGCCAGCGCCGCCTTCTACGACGCCGTCCTCGCCCCGCTGGGCGCCCGCCGCATCCTCGACTACGGCGAGAACGTCGGCTACGGCACGTCCGGACCCGACTTCTGGATCGGGCCCGCGCCCGCGTCCGGCGGGGCGCGCGAGTCGCACATCGCCTTCACCGCGCCCGACCGGGCGGCGGTGGACGCCTTCTTCGCCGCGGCCGTCGAGGCGGGCGCGGAGGTGCTCCACGAGCCGAAGGTCTGGCCGGAGTACCACGAGCACTACTACGGCGCGTTCGTCCGCGACCCGGACGGCAACAACGTCGAGGCCGTCTCGCACGCGCCCGCCTGACCGGTCCGGCCCGGAACACGCCAAGGCGCGGGCGGACGCGAACCGGTTCGCGTCCGCCCGGCCGAGCACGCCGCCGGAAACCCGGGCCACGGGAACGGCGGAGGACCCCACGGGCCTTCCGCCGCCCCGGCCGCCCCATCGGACGCCCCGCGGATCGCCCCGCCCGTCCCCCGGTCGGCTAGACGGCGCGGACGACGCGCCCGCCCGTGGCCGCCTCCGCCGCCGCGACCGCGCTGTTGAGCGACACCTCGCCCAGGAGGCCGGGCGCCGCCACCGCGTCACCCGCCAGGTAGACGCCGTCGCCCCGGTCCACGGCCGGGCGGTCCCGCCACGTGTACCCCGGCAGGTCCAGCGCGCCCGTGCGCCCGCGTGCCACCTGGTCGCGCCGCCACGTCACCCGCTCCCGCCACCCCGGCAGGGACAGGTCCAGGAACCGCTCCAGCCGCTCGGTGACCCGCGCCCGGGACTCGCCCGGCCGCACCGGCAGCTGCGCCTGGACCAGCTCCTCGCCCCCGGGGGCGAGCGTGCGGTCCACCAGCGAGTAGCGCTCCAGGAAGCCGCACTCGTCGGCGTCGAAGACGATGAAGGGGTCCCGGCCGCGCCGCAGCCCCAGGTCCACCATGAGGGCGTGCCCGCTCTCCCACTCCAGCGAGTCGTCGCCGAGCAGCGCACGGGCCGAGGCCAGCGATGTCGCGACGATGACCGGGGTGCCCGGGAGCGCGTCCACCCGCTCGCCGGTCCCCACGCGCACCCCCATCTCCCGGGCCCGTCCGGCCAACTTCTCCACCAGCGAGGACCAGCCGCCGACCAGGTACTTCGGTGAGGGCCAGCCGGGGTCGGTGACCCGCAGGAACCGCTCCCAGACGAACGCGGCCGACAACCGCGACGGGTCGGAGTCGAACAGCGCCACGCCCATCATGTTCGCGGCCACGCGCGCGGGCTCCGCGCCGAGCGCCTCCCGCGCCCACGAACCGAAGTCCCGGTCGTGCGGCGCGCGCAGCCGCCGCCGCGGGGCGGCCCGGAGCAGGGAGACCGGCGGCGCTCCCACACGCCCCCGGTCGCGCACGCGCACCCGGGGCACGGCGCGCGCGGGGAAGGGCAGGTACGGCGGGAGCAGGTCGCGCCCGGCCAGCCACGCGAACAGCGGGCCGTCGCCGTAGAGCACGTGCGGCCCCTCGTTGGCGGTGTACGGCGGTTCGGTGGAGCGCGCCCGCCCGCCCAGGGTCCGGTGCGCCTCCAACAGGGTGACGTTCGCGCCCCTCTCGGCGCTGGCGACGGCCGCGGTCAGTCCGGCGAGCCCACCGCCCACAACGGTGATGTCCATACCGCTAGGACGGTTCGGGCGACCGCAGACGTGACATCTTGTCGGGGTTGGCCACCAGGTACACGTGCCGCACACGGCCCTCGGCGATGTCCAGGGACAGCAGCGCGACCACCCTGTCCCCGACGGAGACGACCGCCGCCGGACCGCCGTTGACCTCGGTGACCGCCGAACTCAGCTCCTCCGCGCCGTCCAGGCCCGCGGAGACGAGGAAGCGCTCCGCGTTGCGCGGCCGCGCCAGCACGGACAGGAACCGGCCGACCTTCGCCGCGCCCTCCAGGATCCGATGGGGCGCCCTGGTCCGGCCGCCGCTGTCGCTGACCAGCGTGACGTCGTCGGCCAGCAGACCGGTCAGCCCCTCCAGGTCGCCCTCCAGACAGGCTCCCAGGAAGCGCTCGGTGATCCGCCGCCGCACGGCCCGATCGGCCTCGAACCGGGGGCGCCTGTCGCGTACGTGGTCGCGCGCCCGCCGGGCGAGCTGGCGGGTGGCGGCCTCCTCCCGGCTGATCACCGCGCCGATCTCGGCATAGGGCATCTGGAAGGCCTCGCGCAGCACGAAGACGGCGCGCTCCAGCGGGCTGAGCGTCTCCAGGACCACCAGCAGCGCGAACTCCACCGAGTCCGCGAGTTCGGCCTGCTCGGCCCCGCCGGGGATGTCGCTGACCGGCTCGGGCAGCCAGTCGCCCACGTAGGACTCCCGCCGGGACCGGGCGCTGCGCAGCCGGTCGATGGCCAGCCGGGAGGTGACGGTGACCAGGTAGGCGCGCGGGTCCTCCACTGCGGCCGGGTCGACGGAGGACCAGCGCAGCCAGGCCTCCTGGACGGCGTCCTCCGCGTCGGAGGCGCTGCCGAGGATGCGGTAGGCGACACCGGTCAGCAGGGGGCGGTGCTCTTCGAAGACGTCGGTGGTCATGGAAGGCAGACGTACCAGCTCCGGCCGTACGTGACATCCTCCGGGCGCGGAACGGACCCTCCCTCCCGGCGGGCGCGGCGGCCGGGCCGGCGCGGGGAGGTTTCGCGGGCACACCCTCCCCGAGGGCGCGGAGGAGCGGTGGTTGTAGCGTGGCGCGGTCAGAGCGCGCAAGAGGAGGAGGCAGCGGCCGTGTACCGACTGCGTGAGTGGGAGCCGGGGGACGCCGACCGGGTGCTGGAGGCCTTCTCCGAGCCGGAGCTGGCCTGGCAGTCGCCCGAGGTCCCCCGCACCCCGGAACTGGCCGCCGCGTGGATCGACCGGCAGCGCGTCCGTGCGGAGGAGGGCGCGGCCTTCGGTTTCGCGGTCGTCGGGGACGACGGGCCGGTGCTGGGACACGTCCAGGTCACCGTGACCAGCAGAGCCCACGACACCGGCTGGGTGTCCTACTGGACCCTGGCCGAGGCGCGGGGCCGGGGCGTGGCCACGGCCGGGACGCTGCTGGTGAGCGAGTACGCCTTCGCCGAGGCGGGCCTGTTCCGGCTGGAGCTGGGGCACCGGCTGAACAACCCGGGGTCGTGCCTGGTGGCCCGCCGGTCCGGGTTCCGTCCCGAGGGGATCGAACGGGGCAAGCTGCGCTACGGCGCGGAGCGCTTCGACACTGGCGCGCACGCCCGGCTGGTCACCGATCCGGTGGAGGGCGTCGATCCGCGGCCCTGCGCTTCCTGAGCACCGCGTCCACGCCCCGGACACAGGAACGCGGGGCGCGGCGTGCGCCGTGCCCCGCGTCCACCCCCACAGAAGGTCGTACGCAAGAGGTTCGTCGGGTCGACAGGTTGTTAGTCCTCGACGGAGATGCCGGAGGTGCTGTCGCCGGAGAGCACGTTGCAGTCGCCGCCCAGCTCGACGCCGTCGAAGGCCAGCACGTCGGCGCAGATCGGCACGGTGACGTTCTGGATCTCGGCGTTGTTGTCGGCGGCGGCGGTGCCGGACATGGCGCCCAGGGCGAGGCCGGTGGCGAGGATGAGGCCGGAGACGGAGGCGAAGCGCTTCATGGTGTTGGTCCTTTTCGGTTCGTGGTGTGATCGTTGGTGCTGACGGGACCCGCAGGTTCCGCGGTGAGGAGCCGGGCGCGAGGGCGGGCCGGTCCTAGTCCTCGACCGAGATGCCGCTCGTGGAGTCCCAGTTGACGACGTTGCAGTCGCTGCCGCTGAAGCCGGAGGCCGCGAGGACGTCCAGGCAGACCGGGATCGTGATGTTCTGGATCTCGGCGTTGTTGTCCGCGGCGGCGGTCCCGGTGAAGGCACCGAACGCGAGGCCGGTGGCGAGGACGAATCCGGAAACCTTGGCAATACGGGACATGCTTCTTACCTTTCGGAAGTTCAAAACAGGGTGGCTGCATCCGCCGGAATTAACTTAGCGTAGTCACGGACGTGCTCGGAGTACTTTCAGGGAAGAATCCAGAGTTTCCCTGGAGTTTCTTCGGCTTCGGGGTAGACATGCCGGACATATCGCCGCTTCGCCAGGTGAAGGTTTTACCCAACCGAAAGCAGGGCCAGCGGCGATGTCCGTCGAATGCATCGGAACCCGTATTTGTCCGACATCGGGCGTAGGAAAAGGGTCCGCACGGCTGACCGTGCGGACCCTTTTCCCGGCTGCGGGACTACCAGCCCTGCTGCTGCCCGTAACCCGGGTACTGCTGCCCGTACCCGGGCTGCTGGCCGTACCCCGGCTGCTGCCCGTACCCGGGGTACTGCTGCTGGTCGTAGCCCGGGTACTGCTGCTGCTGGCCGTAGCCGGGCTGCTGGCCGTACCCCGCGTACGGGTCCTGCGGCTGCGCGCCCGTCGGCGGGTGCGGGTATGCGTGCTGCTGGCCCGAGGGCTCCTGATGGTGCTGCGGCTCGGCCTTGGCGGCGTCGTCCTTCTTGCCGTCGGGGTCCGGACGGAAGATGAACAGGCGGGCGGGCTTGTCACCCTCGTCGCCCGGGGTGATCAGGTCCAGCCGCCACCCGGCCTCCTCGATCCCCTCCAGGATGCGCGTCAGCCCGGGGCGCAGCTTGCTGGAGGCCTCGTCGTAGGCGTTCACCTCCAACTGGATGATGAACATCCGGCGCTTCTGCTGCGCGGCGACCTTGGCGTGCTCGACGACCGTGCTGTCCCTCACGACCTGCGTGACGCTCATGAATAACCGTACCCATCTGCTCTGCGTGGAGCTTGCCGTACTCGTCGGGCTGACACCCGGTCATCCGCGTCCACCGTGGCGGGACTCCGCCGGGCTCCGCAACCATCATGCCCCCTGGAGGAGCATCTGGCCACAGAGAGCCGGAGGCACCCCCTCAGGAGGAGGCGGCAGCGGCGCGCACGGCCTCGGCGACGGGTGTCTCCCCGTTCACCAGGTTGAGAACCCTGCCGACCGTTCCCGGTTCGTCCAGAAGGGCGACGATCACCGAGGCCACGTCGTCACGGGACACCGTGGCGCGCTCGACCTCCCCGCCCAGCTCCACCCGGCCGGTGCCCGGGTCGTCGGTCAGCCCGCCCGGGCGCAGGATCGTCCAGTCCAGCTCCAGGTCGCGCTCGCGCAGGTCGGCGTCGGCGGCCCGCTTGGCCTCCACGTACGCCGCCCACACGTCGTCCGTGCCCTCCGGCACGGGTTCGTCCACGCCGATGGCCGACACCTGGACCAGGCGGCGCGCGCCCGCCAGGGAGGCCGCGTCGGCGGTCAGCACGGCGGCCTTGTGGTCGACGGTCGCCTTGCGGGCGGCGCCGCTGCCCGGGCCCGCGCCCGCGGCGAACACGACGGCGTCCGCGTTCATGAGCTTCTCCGCCAGCTCGGTGACGGTGGCCTTCTCCAGGTCGATCACGACCGGTTCGGCACCGGCGTCGCGGACGTCCTGGGCGTGGTCGGGGTTGCGGACGAGGGAGACGGGCTCATCACCTCGGTCGGCCAGCTGCCTGGCCAGCCGCAGCGCGATCTTCCCGTGTCCTCCGGCGATGACGATACGCATGGGGCAGAGCGTACGCCCCCGCTGCGCGGTCGGCGGGCCAGCGTCCCTGTCCGCCGTGTCACACCCGGCCGCCGGATGCGCCCGGGCCCCGCACCCGGCGGGGCCCGGGCACGGCCCTACTCCACCCTCCAGGTGTCCCCGCTGGCCAGCAGGGCGGCCAGCTCGCCGTCGCCGCGCTCGGCCCGCGCGTCGGCCACCTGCTCGTTCACCAGCTCGTCGTAGGCCGGGCGGCGCACGTCCCGCAGCACCCCGATCGGCACGTGCTCGAACGCGGGCTGGTCCAGGCGCGACAGCGCGAACGCGTACCCCGGGTCCTCCCGGTGCGCGTCGTGCCGCAGCAGCCGGTCCTCTCCCACCGAGTCCACGTCCACGACCTCCAGGCCGCCGAACCCCCCGGCAACCACGCCCCGGTCCGGGCCCAGCCGCAGCGGCTCGCCGTGCTCCAGGCGCAGCAGCCGCACGTCCCGCGCCGCCGGGTCCTTCAGCGGCTCGAACGCGTCGTCGTTGAAGATCGGGCAGTTCTGGTAGATCTCCACGAACGACGCGCCGGGGTGGTCGGCCGCCGCCCGCAGCACCGACGTGAGGTGCTTGCGGTCGGAGTCGATCGTGCGGGCCACGAACGTGGCCTCCGCGCCCAGCGCCAGCGACAGCGGGTTGAACGGGTGGTCCAGCGACCCCACCGGCGAGGACTTGGTGATCTTGCCCGGCTCGGAGGTGGGGGAGTACTGGCCCTTGGTCAGCCCGTAGATCCGGTTGTTGAACAGCAGGATGTTGATGTTGACGTTGCGGCGCAGCGCGTGGACGAGGTGGTTGCCGCCGATGGACAGCCCGTCGCCGTCACCGGTCACCACCCACACCGACAGGTCCGGGCGGCTCGTGGCCAGCCCGGTCGCGATCGCCGGGGCGCGCCCGTGGATCGAGTGCATACCGTACGTGCTCAGGTAGTACGGGAACCGCGAGGAGCAGCCGATGCCCGACACCATCACCACGTTCTCGCGCGGCACGCCCAGCTCGGGCAGGAAGGACTGGAAGGCGGCCAGGATCGCGTAGTCGCCGCAGCCCGGGCACCAGCGCACCTCCTGGTCGGACTTGAAGTCCTTCATCCTGTACTCGGTGTCGGTCCTGGGCACCAGGCGCAGCCCGCCCAGGGCCTCCGGGGCCCCGTGGACGTGGCCGTTCGCGCCGGCACCCGTCACGTTCTCAGTCACGGTCGATGACCTCCTGAAGCACGCCCGCGAGCTCCTCGGCCTTGAAGGGCAGGCCGCGGACCTTGTTGTAGCCGATGACGTCGACCAGGTACCTGCCGCGCAGCAGCAGGGACAGCTGGCCCAGGTTGATCTCGGGGACCACCACCCGCTCGTACCGGTGGAGCACCGTGCCGAGGTTGGCCGGGAACGGGTTGAGGTGGCGCAGGTGCGCCTGGGCCACCCGGCCGCCCGCGCGGCGCACGCGGCGCACCGCCGCGGTGATCGACCCGTACGTGCCGCCCCAGCCCAGGACCAGCACGTCCGCCTCCCCGCCGGGGTCGTCCACCGCCAGCTCGGGGACGTCGCGGGCGATCGCGTCGATCTTGGCCTGGCGCGTGCGCACCATCAGGTCGTGGTTGGCCGGCGTGTACGAGATGTCGCCGCTCTGCGCGTGCTTCTCGATACCGCCGATCCGGTGCTCCAGCCCCGCCGTGCCCGGCACCGCCCACGGGCGGGCCAGCGTCTCCTCGTCGCGCAGGTAGGGCAGGAAGGTCCCGCCCGGCCCGTTGGGCCCGGTCGCGAACGCCGGGTCGATCCGCGGCAGCTCCGAGACCTCCGGCAGCCGCCACGGCTCCGAACCGTTGGCCAGGTACCCGTCGGAGAGCACCACCACCGGCGTGCGGTAGCGCACCGCGATCCGCACGGCCTCCAGCGCGGCGTCGAAGCAGTCCGCGGGGGAGGCGGGCGCCACCACGGGCACCGGCGACTCGCCGTTGCGCCCGTACAGCGCCATGAGCAGGTCGGTCTGCTCGGTCTTGGTGGGCATGCCGGTGCTCGGACCGGCCCGCTGCACGTCCACGATGACCAGCGGCAGCTCGGTCATCACCGCCAGCCCCACCGTCTCCTGCTTGAGCACCATGCCCGGACCCGAGGTGGTGGTCACGCCCAGGGAGCCGCCGAAGGCCGCGCCCAGGGCGGCGCCCACGCCGGAGATCTCGTCCTCGGCCTGGAACGTGCGCACCCCGAACCGCTTGTGCCGCGACAGCTCGTGCAGGATGTCCGACGCCGGGGTGATCGGGTACGAGCCCAGGAACAGGGGCAGCCCCGACCGCTCGGACCCGGCGATCAGCCCGTAGGCGGTGGCCAGGTTGCCGGTGATGTTGCGGTAGGTGCCCGCCGGGAGCCGCGCGGGCTTGATCTCGTAGGAGACCGCGAAGTCCTCGGTGGTCTCGCCGAAGTTCCACCCCGCCTGGAACGCGGTCAGGTTCGCGGCCAGGATGTCGGGCTTGGCGGCGAACTTCGACTTCAGGAACGAGGTCGTCCCCTCCGTCGGCCGGTTGTACATCCACGACAGCAGGCCCAGGGCGAACATGTTCTTGGCCCGCTGCGCGTCCTTCTTGGAGATGTCGGCGCCGGAGAGCGCCTCCACCGTCATGGAGGTCAGCGGCACCGCGCTCACCTTGAACCCGTCCAGCGTCCCGTCCGTCAGCGGGTCGGCCGTGTACCCGACCTTGGCCAGGCTGCGCTTGGTGAACTCGTCGGTGTTGACGATCACGGTGGCGCCCCGGGGCAGGTCGCCCAGGTTGGCCTTGAGGGCCGCGGGGTTCATCGCCACCAGCACGTCCGGTGCGTCCCCCGGGGTCATGATGTCGTGGTCGGCGAAGTGCAGCTGGAAGCTGGACACCCCGGGCAGGGTTCCGGCGGGAGCGCGGATCTCCGCGGGGAAGTTCGGCAGCGTGGACAGGTCGTTGCCGAACGACGCCGTCTCCTGTGTGAAGCGGTCACCGGTCAGCTGCATGCCGTCGCCGGAGTCCCCGGCGAAGCGGATGATGACGCGGTCGAGCTGTTCGATCTGTTTGGCCACTGAGATCGACGACCTCCTTGGTGAGCCGCCGGTCGTGACGGGCGGCGGCGCTCGGGTGTCGCCCCCGACCGGACCGCACCGTCGCGGGCCGGGTGCCTGGTTCGGGGACGTGGGGACAGCGTTCGCGGCCCTCGCGATCGCCGGATGCGCCAACCCGGTCTCGCGCGGTGCGGCCGCGCCGCGACGGCCGGGTCGTGAAGGGGCCAGCCTTCAACGACACGGCCGCCCGCGCGCCGGACCGAGGGGGTGGAGTCCCGACGGCCTGGTACGCGCAGTGATGAGGGCCACGTTCGCACTATAAGTCGTCGGGGGCGCCGAGACCGCGGGCGGGTGGCCATTGTCACACGGAGGGGATTCGGAGGGGTGTGGCCGTGGACGAAGGTGCGGATGGTGCGGGGGAGACAGCAGGTGAGAGGGAGATCAGTGATGCCTCGGACGTTCGTCCCGTAACGGGAACGCGAAGCGGCGACCCGCACGTTTGCCACCATGTACGCATTCATCGTCGGCTGAGCGAGGAGGTGGTGGCGTGCACGCCAGCGTGGCCCGCGCGGCCGGTCTGTTCGTCGGCGCCGCGGTGCTCGTCGTCCTCGTCGGCTGGCTGTGCGGAGCGGAGAAGGGCGTCCAGTTCTCGGTGGCCCTGGTGCTGTGCGCCGGGGTCCTGGTCTACCTCTTCGGGGAGTCCCTGGCGCTGCGCGCGATGCGTGCGCGGCCGGTGAGCGAGATCGAGCGCCCCGAGCTGTACCGGATCGTCCGCGAGCTGGCCACGGCCGCCCGGCAGCCGATGCCCCGCCTCTACCTGTCGCCGGTGCGCTCGCCCAACGCCTTCGCCACCGGCAGCAGCCCGCGCCGCGCCTCCCTGTGCTGCACCACGGGGCTGCTGCGCACGCTGGACGAGCGCGAGCTGCGCGGCGTGATCGCCCACGAGCTGGCGCACATCCGGGCCAACGACACGCTGATCAGCTCGGTGGCCGCCACCCTGACCGCGGTGATCACGGCGACGACCGCCATCGCCCTCCTGGTCCCGCTGGGGGACTCCGAGGAGAGCGACATGCCCACCCTGCTGGGCGGCCTGATGACGGTGCTGCTGGCGCCGCTCGCGGCCATGGTCGTCTACTGCGGGGTGGGGCGCCGGCGCGAGTTCCGGGCCGACGAGCAGGCCGCGCGGCTGACCGGCGACCCGCTAGCGCTGGCCGACGCCCTGCGCAAGCTGGAGGTGGGCGCGCTCCGGTACCCGCTGCCCCGGGAGCGCAGCCTGCTGGCCTCGGCGCACCTGATGACCACCAACCCGTTCCCGAACGGTGTGGGCCGCCTGTTCGCCGCGCACCCGCCGACGGCGGAGCGCGTCCGGCGCCTGCGGGAGCTGCGCCGCAGCTGGGACCTGGGCCACTGAGGCCGTCCCGGCGGACCCGCGGGGCGGCCCCGACCGCGCCGGTGCGGTGGGACGGCGACGGCCGCCCTCCCCCTCGGGGACGGGCGGCCGTCGTGTCCTCGCCGTCGGCTACGCCTGCCGGTCCGCCACCGCTAGCGGTAGTTGACGAACTGGAGCGCCAGGTCGAATTCCTTCTCCTTGATGAGGTTCTGGACGTTCTGGAGGTCGTCCTTCTTCTTGGAGCTGACGCGCAGCTCGTCGCCCTGGATCTGGGCCTTGACGCCCTTGGGGCCCTCGTCGCGGATCAGCTTGGAGATCTTCTTGGCGTCCTCGGAGGTGATGCCCTCCTTGAGGCCGACGGGAAGGCGGTACTCCTTGCCCGAGAGCCGGGGCTCGTCGGCGGGGTCCAGGATCTTCAGGGAGAGCTTGCGCTTGACCAGCTTCTCCTTGAAGACGTCCAGGGCGGCGTTGACCCGCTCCTCGGAGTTGCCCCGGACCTCGATCCCTTCCTCGCCCTGCCAGGCGATGGTGGTCCCGGTGCCCTTGAAGTCGAACCGCTGGGCCAGCTCCTTGGCGGTCTGGTTCAGCGCGTTGTCGACCTCCTGACGGTCGAGTTTGGACACGACGTCGAAACTGGATTCGGCGGCCACGTTCGCTCACACCCCGCTAGGTCTTCATGGGTCGCGGGCGCCCGTGGACGCCCGCGTGGGTTCTCGTCGGCGCGCGGTTACCCCGCGCGGACGGTCCTCAGAGCTTAGCCGCGCGCCGATCGGACGCCCGACGTGCCCGGTCGGGGCGCGCCCGAACAACCGATTTCAGGTTCGGGCGGATCATCCGCTATTCTCGGTGATGCGCCGCGACGAACACGTCGCCGCAGCCCAGGCAGGTTGCCCGAGCGGCCAATGGGAGCGGACTGTAAATCCGTCGGCTTAGCCTTCCAAGGTTCGAATCCTTGACCTGCCACACTGGGGAAACGCCCCGGTGACCAGCACGAACACTGGTCACCGGGGCGTTTCGCGTTCCCGGTCCCTCACGGCTGTTCACGGAACAGTCCCGGAACGCTCTCAGGCCGCGATTCCGGGTGTGCCGCCGCTCACCCGGGTAACCCGCTCGTCCCCGTGCCCGTCCCGACGGCCCGTGCCCGTCCCGGCACCCGCGCGGCCGTCGTCCGCCGGGGCCGTCCGGGTTCCTCGCGCGGTGCCCCTGGCGCGCCTCCGTCCCGACGCGGGCGCGTCGCCCCACAGTGGGGGAGACGCGGGTCACATTCCCGTCGCTCCTCCGGTGCTCGGAGGGTGTTCCGGGCCCCGTGCGGCGCTGTTTTCCGGATTCGGCCGATCGCGGATCCATCGCGTTCGGGACACGGGCGGATAACGCGGATGTTCGCTCTCCCGTCAGGGGCGTCGCGAGCGCGCCTCGTGCCCGGGTGGGCGCTGACCTGCGGTTTCGCTGTCGGTCTCGGAGGGCTGGCGCGGGGAACCCGTCCCGTCTGCGCGGATGGCGGGTGGTGTGTCCGCTTCGCCGGTCTGGACCCGTCTTGGCACGGCGTCGGCCCTTTGGGCGTGTCGAGCGGAAAGAAAGCCAATGCGGCCATTCGCGGTCAGTGCGAAAAGAATGGTCGCGACAATCTGGACAAAATGCTTCGCGAGTTTCGGCGTTGACAAAAACCGGGGGCCGGATGATGATTGCCCCAGTCCACCGCGACACAGGTGCAACAAGCGCCTGAGTCTTTTTCTGTCAATACCTCGTAACCGATTCTCGGGGGAAGTCATGTTCAAGAAGATGGCCGCTGCTGGCCTGGTCGCCGGTGCCGCGATGGGCGCGCTCCTCATGGGAGCCCCGGCTCACGCCAGTGGTTCGCACGGTGGTGACCAGCAGTTCAACCAGAACCTCCAGCTGGTCCCGATCCAGTCCTGCAACCTGGAGGCCAGCGTCGGCCTCGTTGCGGTGAACATCCCGATCCTGTCGCCGCAGACCACGGGCGACTGCACCAACGGCCCCGTCGGCACCAACATCAGCTAGTTCCGGCAATACGTCTGCACAAGACGCTATCTCAAACTTTCTCGAAGGGTAATTCAATGCTGCGTAAGCTCGGTATTGCCGGCCTCGTCGCTGGTGCCGCATTCGGTGTCGTCCTCGCCGGTTCCCCGGCCTCCGCCAGCGGCTCGCACGGCGGCGACCAGCAGTACAACCAGAACCTGCAGGCCATCCCGGTCTCGCTGTGCAACACCGAGGCCGTCGTCGGCCTGGTCGCGGTGAACATCCCCGTCCTGTCGCCGCAGACCACGGGTGACTGCACCAACGGTCCCGTCAGCACCAACATCGACTAGGAGGTCCCGACATGCTGCGCAAGCTCACCACGGCCACTGCCGTCGCCGGGATCGCCCTGGGCGCCATCCTGGCCGCCTCGCCCGCCTCCGCGGGTGCCGCGCACGGTTCGCACGGCGGCGACCAGCAGTACAACCAGAACCTCCAGCTGGTTCCGGTCCAGCTCTGCAACACCGAGCTGGTCGTCGGCCTCCTGGCCGGCGTCAACGTGCCGGTCCTGTCGCCGCAGACCACGGGTGACTGCATCAACGGCCCGGTCAGCACCAACATCGATTAGGGGACGGCCCATGCTGCGCAAGTTCACGGCGGCCACCGCCATCGCCGGTGTCGCCCTGGGCGCGCTGCTCGCCTCCTCGCCCGTGTTCGCCAGCTCCCACGGCGGCGGCCAGCAGTTCAACCAGAACCTCCAGTTGGTTCCGGTCCAGATCTGCAACGCCGAACTGTCCGTGGGAGTGGCCGGGGTCAACGTGCCCATCCTGTCGCCACAGACGACGGGTGACTGCATCAACGGCCCCGCCACCACCAACGTCCAGCACGACAGCTCCGAGAGCCACGACAGCGGCGACTCGGAGGGTCACAAGGACGAGGGTGAGAACGGGCGCGACGGGTACTAGCCACCTTCGGGTGGCGGGGTCCCCGATCCCGCAGTGACGGAAAACGCGAGTGGTTCGTCGAGGCCCTCCGGCAGCCTGCCGGAGGGCCTTGTCGCAGGTAGGACATCCGAGGGAACCGACGTGGGGGGAGATGCCTGATGAGGCGCACGGTCCTGACGGGAGCGGTACTGCTGTTGGCCGCCACCGGCTGCGGGGAGCAGTTGAGCGTGCCGGACCCTCCCGCGGCCACGAGTGCTCCGGAGACGGAGCAGAGCCCGCAGGGGGAGACCGCCGGACCGCAGGAGCAGGCCAGTCCGCGGGAGACGCAGCCCACTCCGCAGGAGGACAGCAACCAGAGCAGCGGGACCTTCGTCCTCAACCGGTACGGGAACGAGAACGGGTTCGACGACCAGACCCCCACCGAGTACGTGGCCACGGAGTTCACCACCTTCACCGACATGGAGTGGGGCACGTGGGCGGACGAGGTCGCGCGCGGCGAGGGAGGGGTCAAGGGGACCTGGTGCATGCAGGAGGGGTGCCAGGACGACCCCTACGAGGTCGAGGTCGAGCTGGGCGACCCGGTGGACGTCGACGGCACCATGTACTTCTCCACGTACACGATCACCGACTTCGGCGAGGAGATGTCGGAGGAGATGATCGGGAAGCTGCAGGAGGTCGACAGAGGAACCCTGACGCTGCCCGCATCCGAGTGATCCGGACCGGGCGCCGGGAACAGGCCGCCGCGTCCGGTGGAGGTGAGCTTCGCCTCCCTCCGCAGAATCATGCCAAAGTTCCTCAAAAGTACATAACTCCTGCTCAAAACGGGTGACGCGGCCCTCTTCCCGGGACCGGAGGGGGCCGAAACGGGCGTGGCGCGCCCGCGAGGTCTCTAGTCTGCTGAGTTGTGGGACTCAACCAGTGGACGGACAACCACGCGGACGACGGACGCGGCGCCGACGGGCGGCCGACGCCACGGCACGGCCGCGCCTCTCTGCTGCGCCTGGCCGCCTGGTTCGAGGAGGCCGACCCGGACCGCGCCGACGCCCTCGCCGCCGCCTCGTACGCCCTCCACCCGGCGCTCCACCTGGAGGGGAGGGTGGACGAGGGTGTCGCCGCCACCACCAGTTGGTGGCAGGCCGACGCCGACCGCAGCACCGTCACCGAGCACCCGGGCGCCCGGCCGCCCGAGCCGGTGAGCGACCACCGCGCCCAGCAGGCGCGCCTGCGCGACGCCGCCGAGTCCTCCGCCCACTGGCGCCGCGCCGGTGCCGCGCAGATCCGCTCCCTGCTCACCGAGCCCACGGGCCGCCGCGCCCGCCTGGACCTGTCCGGCGCCGGGATGGAGGTCCTGATGGAGCTCCTCACCGCGGCCCTGGGCTCCGGCGACGCCAGCAGGCGCCCCACCTCCGCCGGGGACCTGGAGTTCGCACTGCGCCTGCACGTCGTCGCCGCGCCGGGCGCCGACGTCACCATCCGGGGCGAGGGCGGGGAGCTGACCCTGGAGGGCCTGCGCCTGCTGGTGACCCCCTACGAGCAGCACGGCCCCGGTGACCTCGAACCGCTCCCCGGGGAGCCGGAGGAGGGCGGGGCGGACCCCCTCGCCGTCGGCGCCCCCGAGGGGGAGGACCCCTCCGCCGCTTCCCGGGCCCACGCTGACCCCGACGCCTCCGCGAGCCCGGGCGCTCCTGCTGCCCCTTCCACCTCTCGGCCCCCGGGCGCCTCCGAGGACTCGGAGTTCCCGGACGGCGCCGCTGACACCGAGGCATCGACGGTTCCCTCGGCCCCGACGGACACGGAGGGCCCCGAGGCCCCGGCCGCCCCGTCCGCACCCGACATCCCTGAGGCCCCCTTCGACCCTCGGCTTCCCGTCACACCCGGAAGCGCGGAGTCCCCGGACGACCCACTGGCCCCCGCCGACTCCGCCGACTCCGCCGCCACCGTGAGCCCGGACGCCCTTGGCGGCACCCAGTCCTCGGCCGCCCCGTCTGTTTCCGACGGCCCTGAGGCGCTCTTCGACCCTCGGGTTCCCGTCGCATCCGGGAGTGCCGAGTCCTCAGACGATCCGCTGGGCCCCGCCGTCTCCGGACACCCTGCCGCCCCGGACCGCTCGACCAGCCCGGAAGCTCCTGCTGGCGCCGAGGCCCCGACGGCTTCCTCCGTTCCGCCAGGTCCCGAGGGCCCCGAGGGCCCGTCCGTTTCCGACGGCCCTGAGGCGCTCTTCGACCCTCGGGTTCCCGTCGCATCCGAGAGTGCCGAGTCCTCAGACGATCCGCTGGGCCCCGCCGTCTCCGGATACCCCGCCGCCGCGGACCGCTCGGCGGGCCCGGGCACCCCGTCCGCGCCCCGCAACCCCTTCGCCCAGCCCGCCTCCGAGGACCCGAAGGCCCCACCGTCCCCGGCCGCACCCCGTACCCCCCGGACACCGGCAGGGTCGACGGAACCCCTCTCCCCCCAGTCCCCGGCGGTCCCGCCCTACTCCGCGCACCCCCGCGCCCCGTCCGTCCCGGAGATCCCCGGGACGCCCACCGCCCCGTCCTACGCGGACATCCTGGGGATTCCGGCCCCCTCAGCGCCCCCGCGGCCCTCCCCGGACCCCGACTCGGCGCCCCGCCCCGAGGACACCGAACCCACCGGTAGCCTCCCTGGACCGGACCCGCGTCCCACCGGTCCGGACGACCTGTCCGCGAACCCGCCCGAGAAGCGATCGTGGGAGTGATGGAGACGGACACCTACAGCGAGGACGCCGCGCTCATCGGCGAACGCCAGGCCGCGGCCCGCGCCCTCCTGGCCCACCCCCTGCTCACCGAGCGCACCCACCCCGCCGAGTTCGCCCTCGTGCGCTCCCACACCGAGTGGCTCGTCCAACGGTTCCAACGCGTGCTCGGCTACCGCCTGACCGTCGCCGAGGACCACGCCCGGCTGGTCAAACGCGGCCTCGTCACCGAGGTCGCGCGCCCCCTCGCACGCGGGACCGGCGCCCCCTTCACCCCGCGCACGCACACCTACCTGGCGCTGTCCCTGGCCGTCCTGGTCGAGGAGCACGGCCCCACCACCGTCCGCGGCCTGGCCGCGCGGGTCCGCTCCGCCGCGCACGAGGCCGGGGTCGACGCCGACCCCGCGCGCGGCCTCGCCGAGCGCCGCGCCTTCTGCGCCGCCCTGCTCCACCTGGTCTCGCTCGGCGCCCTCACCGAGGACTTCGGCGCCATCGCCGACCACCGTGAGGACCCCTCCGCCGACGCGGAGCTGATCCCGCACACGCAGGTCCTGCGCTCGGTCGCCGTCCACCTGCCCCGTGCCTCCGACGACCCCGACTCCTTCCTCGCCGCCGCACGCGACACCGACCCCGAGGGCGACCACCAGGGCGAGACCGCCCTGCGCAGGCTCCTCGCCGAGACCGCCGTCGTCTACCGCGAGGAGCTCCCCGACCGCCAGCGCGACCGCCTCGCCGCACACCAGTGGCGGGCCGCCGCGGCGCTCGGCAACCTCCTGGGCTGCGACACCGAGGTCCGCGCCGAGGGCGTCGCCCTCGTGATGCCCGACGAGGCGGGCGCCCGCCCGGTCTTCCCCTCCGACGACCCCGTCGGACAGGTCGCCCTGGCACTGGTCCGCCACCTCTCCGGCCGCCTGCACCCCGGCCGCCCCGCCACCTCCGCCCCGGTTCCGGAGGAGGAGATGAACACCGCGCTGGAGGCCCTCTGCGGCGACGACGCGCCCGCGCGGGCCGAGTGGGCCCGCACCGCGGGACCCGAGATCCCCGACCCCGGACGGCTCCGCGAGCGGGTCCTGGTCCTGCTGGCCGACCTCGGACTGCTGCGGGGCGCCCCCGGGCGGTGGCGGCTCACCGCCGCGGCCGCCCGCTACGGGGCCGAAACGGACATCCGCGTCCCCCCGATCCAGGACAATGACGAAGACAGCCGGACACACCCCGATCCGGTGCGCGCCCCCGGCGACGACGAGGGTGGACCCGACGCCCCCGACGCTCCCGCCGACCCCCGCGGCGACCTGGGCCGGGTGGCGTCCGTGCTGCAAGCGGTGGCGAACGAGAAGGTGAGCGCGACCAGTGGTGACTCAGGAGACCAGCCAGGCCCCGGAAGCGGCGGCGACGGGTCCGGCTGATTCCGCCGGTACCGGCGCCTCCGACGGCGTCCCCCGCTACCGGCTCGAACGCGCGGGCATCCGCAACGTCTGGCAGTACGACGACCACGTCATGGACTTCGCGGAGGGGCGGCTGCTGCTGCGCGGCCGCAACGGCGCGGGCAAGTCCAAGGCGCTGGAGATGCTGCTCCCCTTCCTGCTCGACGGCGACGTGCGCCGCCTGGACACCACGGGCACCAACCGCACCAGCCTGCGCTGGCTCATGGCCGAGGACACGCGGCCCGGCCGCCTCCACGGAGCCGGGGAGGACGGCCCCGACCTGCTCGGCGGCCCCGGCGCGGAGGGCGAACCCGCCGACGGCCCGCACGGCGCCGACGCCCCCGGCGGCCCCGCCGGGGAGGAGTCCGGCCCCGCCACCCGGCTCGGCTACCTGTGGGTGGAGTTCACCACCGAGCGCGGCGACCGCGGACTCGACGCCGCGGCCCGCTCCGGAACCGGCCGGGGGGCCTCCGCGCTGCTCTCCGGTACCGGCGCCAGCAGCGCCTCCGCCCTCCTCGCCGCCAGCGCGGCGGCCAGCGCCGCCGAGTCCGACGCGGCGGCGCGCGAACCCGAACCCGATCCCCGCGACCCCGACGCCCCGCCCAGCCACCTGACCCTGGGCGCCGCCGTCATGGCGGTCGGCGACTCCGACCCGCGGTGCGTGTTCTTCGTCACCGACCGCCGGGTCGGCCACGACCTCGAACTCGTCACCGACGGCCGCCCCAAGCCCGTCGACCGCCTCCGCTCGGAGATCGGCGCCGACAACTGCTTCACCAGCCCCGTCCCCTACCGGGCCCGCGTGATGCACGACCTGTTCGGCATCGACGACTCCGTCCGCTACCGCAACCTCATCCACCTGCTCTACCGGCTGCGCCGCCCCACCATCGGCGACCGCCTGGAGGCCGGTGAACTCGTCGGCGTCCTGTCCGAGGCGCTGCCGCCCATGGACGAGACCATCCTGGACGAGGTCGCCCGCAACATCGCCGACCTGGAGCGGGCCCGCTCCGACAAGGACGCCCTCACCGAGGCCGGGGCGGGCGTCACCGCCTTCCTGGAGGACTACCGGGGCTACCTCGTCCACACTCTGCGCGCCCGGGCCGCCGAGGTGCGCGAGCAGATCGACGCCGCCGCGGACCGCACCGAGGAGACCGAGCGGCTGCGCGCCGAACTCGACGGCCTCATCACGGCGGAGAGCCAGATCTCCGAGGAACGCGACCAGGCCCGCCGCACCCGCGACACCGCCCGGTCCGACGACACGACCCTCGCCGCCGCCCAGGGCGGCGCCGCCACCGCCACGGACGGCGAGCGCCGCGCCTACGACGCCGCCGTGGGCGCCTACATCCGCGCGGCCGAGGCCGCCTGGGTGGCCGCCGAGCACGCCGAACGGGTCGAACACCACACCGTCGAGCGCATCGGCGAGGACACCGCCACGATCGAGCGCGCGCTCGACGTCCTGCGCCAGACCCACGCCGAGGCCGCGCGCGCCGCCTCCGCAGCGGGCATGGACCCCGGAGTCCTCGGCACCGTCCCCGACCCGGTCGCCGCCGTCCACGCCCCCCGCGAGAGCACCACCCGGGTCGACCTGCGCGGACTCGAACAGGCCGTCGAACGCGAACCCGTCGAGGGCGTTGACCTGGACGGCCTTCGCGAACGCCTGGGCCGCCTCCACGACCGCCTCACCGGAGCCGCCGACCGCGCCGCCGACCGCGCCGACCTGGCCGCCCGCCTGACCGGGCTCACCGCCGCCGAGGCCGCTGCCGACCGCCGCCTCGTCGCGCTGACCAGCGAGGCCGAGTCCGCCGACGCCGTGCTCGAACGCGCCCACCAGCGCGAGCAGGACGCCGTCGGCCTCGTACGGCGCCAGAGCGCCGCCTACGCCGAGGGCGTGCGGGAGTGGTCCGCCCGGCTGCGCGACTCCAGCCACGCGCACGCCCTGGGCGGGGCCATCCACGAGCTGGAGGGCAGCGTCGAACTGCCCATCGACGACGCGCTGCGCGTCCTGGACCCCGCGGTCCCCGGCAGGGTGGCCCGCCTGGCGCACGCCGCCGTGGACCCCCTCCTGGAGGAACTGCGCGCACGCCGCGACGTGGCCGTCGGGGAGGAGGGCCAGCTCTCCGGCGAACTCGCGGAACTGGCGGACCGGCGCACCAAGAACGCCGAGCACGCCCCCGAGCGCCCCGGATGGGCCACCTACCCGCGCCCTGAGGGGGACGGCCTCCCCCTCTACCTGGCCGTCGACTTCGCGGACGGGCTCAGCACGCGCGAGCAGGCCGGCCTGGAGGCCGCCCTGGAGGCCAGCGGACTGCTGGCGGGCTGGGTCCGCGCCGACGGGGCCCTGCACGACCCGACCACGCGCGACCTCATGGTCTCCCCGGTGCCGGTCCCCGCGCTGTCGCGCCCCGTCCGCGGCCGGACGCTGCTCGACGTGCTCGTCCCGGCCGCCGGTCCCACCGCCGGCCGCGGCGTCGCCCCCGACACCCTGCGCGCCCTGCTCTCCTCCATCTCCCTGGACTCCGAGGCGGAGCGGGCCCGCGACCCCGAGGACGCCGAGGCCGAACCCCGCCACCGCAAGGACAGCCCCGGAGCCGTCGCCCTCTCCAGCGCCATGTCCCTCTCCGGCGGCTGGCGCCTGGGAGTGGCCTCCGGCGCCCACTACAAGAGCGAACCCGAGTACATCGGCGAGGCCGCCCGCAAACGGGCCCGCGACCGCACCACCGCCAACACCGACCGGCGCATGGCGATCGCCGAGGCCCTGCTCGCCGAGGCGGGCGAGCGCCGCTGGGCCGTCGAGCACTCCTACGCCGAACTCCTGGAGGTCTCCCGCGACCTGCCCGACGCCGCGCCCCTGATCCGCGCCTGGGCCGCCCTGGAGACCGCCCGGGACGACGTGGCCGCCGCGCGCCGCGCCCACGACGTGGCCCGCGACGCGGCCGAGGACTGCCGGGCCGAACTGCTCGACGTCCGCGAGAGCCTGCGCCGCGCCTCCGCGGTGGAGGGCACCCAGGAGGGCGGACCCGCCGCGGGGGAGAGGGACCTGCCCACCGCGCGCGCCGACCTGGACAGCGCCCTGCGCGCCCTGGACCACCTGCGCGTCCTCATCGCCTCCGCGCTGCGCGACCTGGACGTCCTGGCCTGGGAGCTCGCCGACCACGAGCACCACGTCGCCGCCTGGCGGGCCGTCCGGGCCGACCGGGTGCTGGCCGAGGACGCCAGAGCCGCGGCGATCGACGACATGATCACCGTCCGCCGCCAGATCGAACTCGGGGACCGGGCGCGGGGCGTGGCCGACGAACAGCTCGACGCCGCACGCGAGCAGGTCGGGGCCAGAGCCGAGGAGGCCGCCCAGCGGCTGCCCGAACTCGAACGCGACGCCCAGCGCGCCCGGGACGAACGGGTCAGCGCCGAGGCGCGCCTGGCCGCGGCCACGCGCCAGCGCGCCGAGCAGGTGAGCCGCGCGCTCGCGGCCGGGGACGGCCTGGTCGCCTCGGTCAGCGGGACCGACGAGTCCGGGGCCGAGGCACCCGACGCCGTGCTGCTGCGCGCCGCGGGACTGGGCGCGTGCGCCGAGGACGACGCACCCCTGGCCGCCTACCTGGCCGCCCGCGCCGAGACCGCGCCCCCCGGGCCCGACGCCCGCCTCGCCCTGCTGGAGGCCTTCGTCATCGCGATGGAGGAGGGCCTGGCCGCCCCGGAGGGCGACGAGGAGGCGGACGCGCCCCGGGTCGACGACAGCACGGTCCTGGCCAGCCGCGAGGACCTGGACCGGGTGCTCGCCTCGGCGGGCTGGGCGCAGGTCCGCACCGAGATGAGCGAACCCCGGGGCGTCAAGCGCCTCACGGTCCACGACGAGGACGGCGCGCACGACGTCACCGCCTACGCCGAACGGATCGCCGCCGCGGTCGCCGGGGCCGAGGAGAGCGTCGCGATCGCGGAGGAGGAGGCCTTCGAACGGCACCTGCTCGGGGAGCTGGCCGGCCACCTGGCACGCCAGGTCGAGGAGGCCAGGGCCCTCATCGCCACCATGAACCACGTCCTCAAGGACGTCACCACCTCGGCCGGTCTGGGCGTGCGCCTGGACTGGCGGCTGGCCCCCGACGCCGGCGCGGACATCGAGGCGGTCGTGCCGCTCCTGGCCACCCCGGCCCGGGAGCGGACCCGCGTGCAGACGACCCGGCTGCGCGACGCGCTCCGGCGCTGCATCGAGGCCATCCGCCGCCTGGACCCCACCGCCACGGGGGGCGCGCAGCTGCGCGCGGCCCTGGACTACCGGTCCTGGTTCACCTTCACCGTGTACGTGACCGACGGCGCGGGCGACGAGCGGCGCCTGGGGCACCGCACGGCGCTCAGCCAGGGCGAGCAGCGCGTGGTGGCCTACCTGGTGCTGTTCGCGGCCGCCGCCGCGCACTTCGACGCCCTGGCGGCCCGCGCGCCGTGGGCGCCGAGGCTGATCCTGCTCGACGACGCCTTCGCCAAGGTCGACGAGCCCACGCACGGGCGCCTGCTGGGCCTGCTGGTCGAACTGGACCTGGACTTCGTCCTGACCTCGGAACGGGTGTGGGGCTGCTTCGCCAGCGTCCCCAGCCTCAACATCTACGAGTGCCTGCGGGACCCGAACGTGCCCGGGATCGCCACCCTGCACTTCACGTGGGACGGCAGCAGGAGGCGCCTGGTGGGGGTGTAGGGGAGACCGAGGCGGGGGAGGAGGCCAGTCGGCCCCTCCCGCGACGGAGACCGGCGTTCGGCGAGTGCTTCCTCCCGTCCTGTCCTAGTCTGCTTGTGCGGAGACGACACGTGAACGGGGTGACGTAGTGACTCGGGTACCCGAGACGTTCGAGGGTGGGACGGCGCTCCTGGACGCTCTGGCGCGCTCCGGGCTGCCCCGGGAGGTCAGCTCCTGGGTCGGCGCCGCCCTGTGGGGCGAGGACGCCCTGGAGGCCCGCCTGAGGGGCGAGCGCGTCCCCGAGCCGGAGCCCGTCGCCGAGCCGCCCGCGGGCAGGGTCCGGCGGACCTACCTCACCGGGATCAGGGTCCAGGGCTTCCGGGGCATCGGCCGCCCCGCCGAGCTCGCCTTCGACGCGGGTCCCGGGCTCACCGTGATCGTCGGGCGCAACGGCTCGGGCAAGTCCAGCTTCGCCGAGGCCGCCGAGGCCGCCCTCACCGGACGCAACCCCCGGTGGGACGCCATGCCCACCGGCTGGCGCGACGGCTGGCGCAACCTCCACTACGACGAGCGCACCGAGGCGACCGTGGACGTGCGCGTCGCCGGGGACGAGGGCTCCACCCGCATCAGCCGCAGGTGGACGGGCGAGAGCGTCCGCTCCGCGCGCGGCGAGGTCGTCCGCCCCGACGGCGAGGTCTCCCCCCTCCGGACCATGGACTGGGGCGACAACCTCGTGCGCTACCGCCCCTTCCTGTCCTACGACGAACTCGGCCGCACGGTCACCGGGCGCTCGGCCGAGCTGTACGACACGCTCACCGGCCTGCTCGGGCTCAGCGGCCTGACGGAGGCCGAGCGCCGCCTGGCCAAGGTGTGCGACGGGCTCGCCAAGCGCCGCGACCGGCCCTCGCGGGAGCTGCGGTACCTGCTCGACGCGCTCCGGGCCTCCGACGACCCCAGGGCCGCCCAGGCCGTCCAGCTCCTCACCGCCTCCTACTTCGACATGGACGCCCTGCGCAGGCTCGCCTCCGACACCGGGCCCAGCGACCCCGAGCTGCACACGGTCCTGCGCCGCCTGCGGCGGCTGGCCGTGCCCGAGCGGGCGCTGATGTCCGACGTGGTCAACGAGCTGCGGGGCGCGTCCATGGAGCTGGCCATGGCCGCGGGCAGCAAGGGCGACCGCGCGCACGGGGTGGTCAGGCTCCTGGAACAGGCGCTCGAACACCACCAGCGCCACCCCTCCGAGACCGAGTGCCCCACGTGCTCCTCGCCGCTGGGCGCCGACTGGACGCGCCGGGCCAACGCCCAGCTGCGCGCCCTCAAGCCGCAGGCGGCCGTGGTCTCGGCCGCCTACGAGCGCGCCGACGCGGCCAGGGACCAGGCCCGCTTCCTGATGTCCCCGGCGCCGGGCTGGCTGCCACCGGAGAGCGAACTGGGCCAGGTGTGGTCGCTGTGGGAGTCCGGCGCGGACATCGAGGATCTGGCCGAGCTGGCCGAGCACGTCGAAGCGGTCGGCCGCAGGCTGCGGGCGGCCGCGGTGAGCGCCCGCCGGGACGCGAGCGAGCGGCTGGAGGACCCGACCGGCGGCTGGTCGGAGCTGGCCGAGCAGCTCTCGGGGTGGCTGGACGACGCCCAGGACGCCCTCACCGCGCGCGAGGTCCTCAACGGGGCCGAGGCCGCGCTGAACTGGCTGTCGGAGCAGGCGAGGATCCTGCGCGAGGAGCGGCTGGGGCCGGTCGCCGCGCAGGCCGAACAGGTCTGGTACCGGCTGCGCCAGGAGCGGCACATCGACCTCCAGGGCATGCGGCTGATCGGCCGGGGCGCCCGGCGCCGGGTCGAGGTGGACGTGTCGGTCGACGGCGTCGGGGACCAGACCAGCGCGCCCGGGCTCCTGAGCCAGGGCGAGTTCCAGGCGCTGGCGCTGTCCATCTGCCTGCCGCGCACCCTGGTGGAGGGCAACCCCTTCGGCTTCCTGGTCCTGGACGACCCGGTCCAGGCGATGGACACCGAGACCGTGGAGGGCCTGTCCGCGGTGCTGGCGGAGGTGGGCAGGCACCGGCAGCTGATCGTGTTCACCCACGACACACGCCTGTCCGACGCCCTGCGCAGACTGGGCCTGCCCGCCGACATCCGCAGGATCAACCGGGACGCGATGTCCAACGTGTGGGTCGAGGCGCTCTGAGTCACAGTCGGGGCGCCGGAACCGCTGTGAGCAGGGGTTTCGGCGCCCGGGTGCGGCCCGGAGGCGTTCGATTTGGCAGACCACCCCCGAATCCCTGTATAGTCATGACCAGCGCAAGGGGGCAACGCCCCCGGGGCGGACGAGAGAAAGCCCCACCAGCGCGCCCCTTTAGCTCAGTCGGCAGAGCGTCTCCATGGTAAGGAGAAGGTCTACGGTTCGATTCCGTAAAGGGGCTCCACCACTTGACGGGGTACGGTCCACTCAGGTGGGTGGCCGGAGGGAGCATCCGCCGGCCTGCACCGGGTCGCAGCCCTGGTAGGGTTGTGGTCCCGTTGATCGGGGCGGGGTAGCTCAGTCGGTAGAGCAAGCGGCTCATAATCGCTGTGTCGTCGGTTCAAGTCCGGCCCCCGCTACCAACCCGCTGACCCCTGAGCCCACATCTCAGGGGTCGTCGCGGGCGCTTACTACTGTTTCCAGCGAGAAAGGCACTCCGAAGTGGCTGCCACCGACGTGAGGCCGAAGATCACCCTGGCCTGCCAGGAGTGCAATCACCGGAACTACATCACCCGCAAGAACCGTCGGAACACCCCCGACCGTCTCGCGATCAAGAAGTTCTGCCCGAACTGCCGCAAGCACAACGAGCACCGCGAGACCCGTTAGGTCCCGCGCGAGCGTCCCTGTCGAGCGCGATCGTCTCCGCCGCGACGTCGCAGAGGCAGTTCTCGAAGGCTTCCAGCCCGGTGAGCGATCCGCTCACCGGGCTGTTCGCGTGTCCGGGCCCCTTCACGACAGGAGAGAGCGTGGCGATCAACCCTGACTACCTCGGCCGGGAGTACCCCGCGCCGGAGGCCTACGAGGTCACCCGGGGCAAGATCCGTGAGTTCGCCGAGGCGGTCAACGACCCCAACCCGGTCTACACCGACCAGGCCTCGGCCCGGGCGGCCGGACACCCCGACGTGGTCGCCCCGCCCACCTTCCCGGTCATCCTGGGGATGGCGGGCTCGGCCCAGGCCATCGCCGACCCCGACCTCGGCCTGGACTTCTCCCGGGTCGTGCACGGCGACCAGAGCTTCCGCTACAGCCGTCCGCTGTGCGCCGGTGACGTCCTGAGCAGCGTCACCCGCATCACGGCCATCCGGGCCCTGGGCGGCAATGAGCTGCTCACACTGGAGACCGCGGCACACGACGCCGACGGCGAGCACGTGGTCACCGCCACGATGATGCTGGTCGCGCGAGGAGGAGAGGCATGAGCAGGCTGCGCCACGCCGACGTCGAGGTCGGCACCGAGCTCCCCGAGCGCACCTTCCCGGTCCGCCGCCTGGACCTGGTCCGCTACGCGGGCGCCTCGGGCGACTTCAACCCGATCCACTGGAACGAGCGCTTCGCCAAGTCGGTGGGGCTGCCCGACGTCATCGCGCACGGCATGTTCACCATGGCCGAGGCCGCGCGGGTGCTCACCGACTGGGCGGGCGACCCCGGCTGCGTCGTCGACTACTCGGTGCGCTTCTCCGCGCCCGTGGTCGTCCCCGACGACGACGAGGGCGCCGAGATCACCGTCGGCGGCAAGGTCAAGACCAAGAACGACGACGGCACCGTCACGGTGCTGCTGACCGCGCGGTCGGGCGGCGCCAAGGTCCTGGTGCAGTCCAAGGCCACCGTGCGCCTGGCGAGGTAGACGTGACCGCACTCTCCGAGTACACCACCCTGCGCCTGGGCGGCCCGGCGCGGACCTTCCTGGTCGCGGGCACCACCGACGAGCTGGTCGCCGCCGTGGCCCGCGCCGACGCCGCCGGCGAGCCCGTCCTCGTCCTGGGCGGGGGCAGCAACCTCGTGGTCTCCGACGACGGCTTCCCCGGGACCGTGGTCCTCGTGGACTCCAGGGGAGTCTCCTTCGAGGAGGCGGGCACCGACGAGGAGGGCGAACCGGTCGTGCTGCTGCGCGCCGAGGCGGGCGTGGAGTGGGACCCGCTGGTGGAGCGCGTCGTGGCCGAGGGCCTCAGCGGGCTGGAGTTCCTGTCGGGCATCCCCGGCCGGGTCGGCTCCACGCCCATCCAGAACGTGGGCGCCTACGGCCAGGACGTCAGCCAGACCATCCGCGAGGTGCTCGTCCACGACCGGCGCACCGGTGAGCGGCGCCGGATGACCAACGCCGAGTGCGGCTTCAGCTACCGGGACAGCGTCTTCAAGGGCGACGACCGCCACGTGGTGTGCGAGGTGGTCTTCGCGCTGCGCCGCTCCGAGCTCAGCCGTCCGATCGCCTACGCCGAGGTGGCCCGCACTCTGGGTGCCGAGGCGGGCGCCCGGGTGCCGCTGGAGCGGGCGCGGGAGACCGTCCTCGGGCTGCGCAGGGGCAAGGGCATGGTCCTGGACCCCGCCGACCCCGACACCCGCAGCGCCGGGTCCTTCTTCACCAACCCGGTGGTCACCGCCGAGGAGTTCGCGGCCGTGCGCGAACGGGCGGCCGCCCGCCTGGGCGCCGACGCGCAGGTGCCCGGGCACCCCGACGCGCGGGGGGACGTCAAGCTCTCCGCGGCCTGGCTGATCGACCGCGCCGGGTTCACCAAGGGGTACGGCGACGGTCCCGCGCGCATCTCCGGCAAGCACAGCCTCGCCCTGACCAACCCCGGCGGCGCCACCACGAAGGACCTGCTGGAGCTGGCCCGCGAGGTGCGGGCGGGCGTGGAGGAGGCCTTCGGGGTCCGCCTGGTCAACGAGCCGGTGATGGTCGGCGTCTCCCTCTGAACCGGTGCCCCGCGCTCCGGTCCCAGCCGCGCCCAATTTCGGAGTTGGGCGCGGCCAACTTGTTTTTCAGGGCGGGCTGATAAAACAATTCAGTAAAGCCATGAATTGCATTACCCTTCTGTTCTGCCATAAAGTCGGAGGCGTCGAAGGGGAGTAGTCCCCAATGCGTGCGATCGACACACTGGCCGCCCCGCGGCCCGGTCGTACGAGCCCGGCCAGGCCAGACAAGCCGAGCCAGGAGCGGACGAGACCTTTGACCCGGAAAAGACCGGGTTGAAGTGGTGTCCGCCTCCTTCTGCCCAGACAACGTCGGACGGAAGGGGAGGCATGACGGGGTTCGCCGCCGGACTGGCATTCAGCGCCTTCGCCATCTTCATCGCCGAAATGGGCGACAAGACCCAACTCGTGGCCATGTCCCTGGCCACCCGCTACCGGGCCCTCACGGTCATCCTCGGCATCACCGCGGCCACCGCGGTCGTGCACGCGGGCAGCGTCCTGCTGGCCGAGGTCCTGGGCGCGACGCTGCCCACCGACTGGCTCACCCTCGCCGCCGGTGTCGCGTTCCTGTTCTTCGGCGCGTGGACCCTGCGCGGCGACGAGATGAGCGACAAGGACGAGGCCCGCGCCGCCTCCCGGCGCATCCGCTCCGCGTTCGCGACCGTCTTCGTCGTCTTCCTCGTCGCCGAACTCGGCGACAAGACCATGCTCGCCACGATCACCGTCGGCACCCAGCACCACTGGCTGCCCGTGTGGATCGGCTCCACCGTGGGCATGGTCGCGGCCGACGCCATCGCCATCGCGCTGGGCGCCGTGCTCGGCAAGAAGCTGCCCGAGCGCGCCATCCAGATCGGCGCGGCCACCCTGTTCTTCGTCGCGGGCGCCGCCATGCTGGGCCAGGGCGCCTGGATGCTCCTAGCCTGAGCCCTGAGCCCTGAGCCCTGAGCCCTGAGCCCTGAGCCCTGAGCCCTGAGCCCTGAGCCCCGAGCCGGTGGCGGCTCAGTCCCCGGCGGGTTCCGGGTCGGCGGCCAGCCACGCGTCCACCCCGGCCAGCAGCTCCTTGCGCAGCGACTCCGGCGCGCCCGAGCCGCGGACCGACATCCGCGCCAGCTCGGCCAGCTCCGGATCGGAGAACCCGAGCACCTCGCGGGCGATCCGGTACTGCTCCACCAGGCGCGGCCCGAACAGCAGCGGGTCGTCGGTGCCCAGCGCGACCGGCACCCCGGCGTCGAAGAGCGTGCGCAGCGGCAGCTGCCCCAGGTCCTCGTACACCCCCAGACCCACGTTGGAGGTCGGGCAGACCTCCAGCGTCACCCCGCGTTCGGCGATCCGCTCCACCAGCCGCGGGTCCTCCACGGCCCGCACGCCGTGCCCGATCCGGTCGGCGTCCAGCACGTCCAGGCACTCGCGCACGCTGCGGGGCCCCTGGAGCTCGCCGCCGTGCGGCGCGGAGAGCAGCCCGGCCCGCCGCGCGATCCGGAACGCCCCCTCGAACTCCAGGGCGCGGCCGCGCCGCTCGTCGTTGTTCAGGCCGAACGACACCACGCCCCTGCCCGCGTACTGGCGGGCCAGGCGGGCCAGCACCTTGGCGTCCAGCGGGTGCCTGGTGCGGTTGGCCGCCACCATCAGGCCGACGGGCACGCCGGTCTCGCGCTCGGCGGCGCGGGCCGCGTCCAGGAACAGCTCCAGGGTGGCGGTGAGCCCGTCGAAGAGCGACGCGTAACCGCTCGGGTCCACCTGGATCTCCAGCCAGCCGGACCCGGCCGCGCGCTCGTCCTCGGCCGCCTCGCGCAGCAGCCGGTAGACGTCCTCGGGTCTGCGCAGCACCGACCGGGCGATGTCGTACAGGCGCTGGAAGCGGAACCAGCCGCGCTCGTCCGTGGCGCGGAGCTTGGGCGGCCACTCCTCGACCAGGGCCTGGGGGAGGTGGATGCCGTGCTCGGCGGCCAGCTCCACCAGGGTGGGATGGCGCATCGATCCGGTGAAGTGCAGGTGCAGGTGTGCCTTGGGCAGCCGGTCCAACCGGCGGGCGCTGGTCGGTGTCTCCATGACGTAAGCCTGCCGTATGCGGGGCGCCTCCGGTGCCAGGACGCCCCATCCGGCCGCGCCGGGACCGGCCCCGTACACGCCGACGCGCCCCGGGGGACCGGTCCCCCGGGGCGCGTCGGCGTGTACGGGGCGAAGCGCGGCGGAGCCCCGAAGAGGCGCTGCTACTTGGCCTCGGCCAGCAGCTTCTGGATGCGGCTCACGCCCTCGGCGAGGTCCTCGTCGCTGAGCGCGTAGGACAGGCGCAGGTAGCCGGGGGTGCCGAAGGCCTCACCGGGCACCACGGCGACCTCGGCCTGCTCCAGGATGAGCTCGGCCAGCTCGGTGGAGGTCTGCGGCGTCCGGCCGCGGATCTCCTTGCCCAGCACGCCCTTGACCGAGGGGTAGGCGTAGAACGCGCCCTGCGGCTCGGGGCAGACCACGCCGTCGATCTCGTTGAGCATGCGCACGATCGTCTTGCGGCGGCGGTCGAAGGCCTCGCGCATCGTCGCCACGGCGTCCAAGTCGCCGGAGACCGCGGCCAGGGCGGCGGCCTGCGAGACGTTGGCGACGTTGGAGGTGGCGTGCGACTGGAGGTTGCCCGCGGCCTTGACCACGTCCTTGGGGCCGATGATCCACCCCACGCGCCAGCCGGTCATGGCGTAGGTCTTGGCCACGCCGTTGACGATGACGGTGCGGTCGGCGATCTCGGGCACCTCGACGGGCAGCGAGGAGAACTCGGCGTCCCCGTAGACCAGGTGCTCGTAGATCTCGTCGGACAGCACCCACAGGCCGTGCTCGTTCGCCCAGCGGCCGATCTCGCGGACCTGCTCGCGCGGGTACACGGCGCCGGTCGGGTTGGACGGGGAGACGAACACCAGGACCTTGGTGCGCTCGCTGCGCGCCGCCTCCAGCTGCTCCACGCTGGCCAGGTAGCCGGTGCTCTCGTCGGTGACGACGAAGACCGGGACGCCGCCCGCGAGCTTGATCGACTCGGGGTAGGTGGTCCAGTACGGGGCGATGACGATGACCTCGTCGCCCGGGTCCAGCATGGCGGCGAAGGCCTCGTAGATGGCCTGCTTGCCGCCGTTGGTCACCAGGACCTGGGCGGGGTCGACCTCGTAGCCGGAGTCGCGCAGGGTCTTCTCGGCGATCGCCTTCTTGAGCTCGGGCAGGCCGCCGGCGGGCGTGTAGCGGTGGAACCGGGGCTCACGGGCGGCCTCGACGGCGGCCTCGACGATGTAGTCGGGGGTCGGGAAGTCGGGCTCTCCCGCGCCGAAGCCGATGACGGCACGGCCCTCCGCCTTCATGGCCTTGGCCTTGGCGTCCACGGCCAGGGTGGCGGACTCGGAGATCGCGCTGATACGTGCAGAGAGACGGGGTCGATCAGTCATGTGACCCATGTTGTCATGCGCCCCTGGTCCGGGCGCGGGCGGGAAGGAGGGCGCAACCGGACGAAGGGGCCGTTCACGCCCCTCGGCGGGACGAACGGTTTGGTCACGGGGCCCCGAGCGCATACACTCTTTCCGGTCGGCCGTTCGTGGCCCAGGTGTTACCTGGCGCACGGTGTGCGTAGCGCACCGGAACCGGCTATGGTGGGATCGCAGTTTCCGCTAAGGGCAGTGGCTCAATTGGCAGAGCACCGGTCTCCAAAACCGGCGGTTGGGGGTTCGAGTCCCTCCTGCCCTGCACCTTCGCGCGTGCGGTGCGGCGCCCCTGCGGGCGTCGCGCCGCGCGGGCATCCGGAACTACGGGGACAAGTAGCAGCCCGCGACCCTAAGGACCCCAGGTGACTCAGACTGACGCCGACGCCAAGCCCGACAAGGAGCCCAAGCGTCGTACCGGTCCGGTGACGTTCACCAAGCAGGTCGCCGGAGAGCTGCGCAAGGTCCGCTGGCCCACGCGCCGCGAGCTGGTGACCTACACCATCGTGGTCCTCGTCTTCGTGCTGGTCGTCCTGGGATACGTCTCCCTCGTGGACTGGGGCTTCGGCGAGGCGGTCACCTGGCTGTACGGCACGTTCGGCACCCCGCAGGGCGTCTGACCACCCCTTCCGCGCCGCGTCCTCCGGCAGAAGCCGGGACGCGGCCTCCTCGTCCGCGCGTTGGTCCCGGTCCGCCCGGAGAGACCGTAAGCTGGCAGAACCGGGTTCGACGTACAGCGCTGCCTCGTGTGCGTCGCCCCGAGAGCGAATCCGACGAGAGAAAGAGCAGCCGTGTCCGAGTCCCCACTGACCTCTGACGACTTCCCCGAAGAGGAGCCGGTTCAGTCGTCGGCGGAAGAGACCGGCCTGGCGGGCGAGCTGCCGGAGGACGCGACCGACGCGGTCGACACCGACAGCCCGGAGCTGACCGGTGACGCCGACGCGTCCGAGGCCGCCGACGACCACGAGGGCGTCGTGGAGGAGGACGAGGAGCAGGGCGAGGCCGCCGAGGAGGAGGCCCCCCGCCTGGACCCCGTCGAGGAGTTCAAGAACGAGCTCGTCCTGCTGCCCGGCGACTGGTACGTCGTGCACACCTACGCCGGTTACGAGAAGCGGGTCAAGGCCAACGTCGAGAGCCGCACCCAGTCCCTCAACATGGAGGAGTACATCTTCCAGGTCGAGGTGCCCGAGCACGAGGTCACCGAGGTCAAGAGCGGCAAGCGCCAGCAGGTCACCGAGAAGGTCCTGCCCGGCTACGTGCTCGTCCGCATGGACCTGACCGACGAGTCCTGGTCGGCCATCCGCAACACCCCCGGCGTCACCGGCTTCGTGGGCCTCTCCAACAAGCCCGCGCCGCTGAGCCTGACCGAGGTGGCCAAGCTCCTCGCCCCCGAGCCGGAGGTGGAGCCGGAGCAGGCGCAGCAGGCCCGGAGCGCGGGCGGCGGCGTCGGAGAGGCCCGCATGGACGTGGCCTACGAGGTCGGCGAGTCCGTCACCGTCATGGAGGGCCCGTTCGCGACCCTGCCCGCGACGGTCAGCGAGATCAACCCCGACACCCAGAAGCTCAAGGTGCTGGTGTCGATCTTCGGCCGCGAGACCCCGGTCGAGCTGTCGTTCAACCAGGTCGCCAAGATCTAGCCCGTCCGCTCCCGCCGCTCGGGCCGGGGCCCTGCGATCGCGAAGCGCCTGTCAGGGCACTCAGAAGAGCGGCATAGACTTGGTGGGTCCGCCCCGTGGCGGACCCACTCGCGTGTTCCGCCCCGGCGGGACCCGCGCCCGGTCCGCCCGGTCCCGGCGGACCGGCGCCCCGCGCCCGTCGCGCGCGGGGTCCCCCGCCTCCTTCGGCAGCGGTTCCCCGGCCCCCGCGGCCGCGCGGAGCCGTCAGGGAGGCAACGGGACCAGAACACAACGCAGATCAGGCAAAGGACCCGATATGCCTCCGAAGAAGAAACTGGCCGCACTGGTCAAGGTGCAGCTCCCCGCCGGTCAGGCCACCCCGGCGCCGCCCGTCGGTACCGCGCTCGGTCCGCACGGCGTCAACATCATGGACTTCTGCAAGCAGTACAACGCTGCCACGGAGTCCCAGCGCGGCAACGTCATCCCCGTCGAGATCTCCATCTACGAGGACCGTTCCTTCAGCTTCGTCACCAAGACGCCTCCGGCGCCGAAGCTGATCCTGAAGGCCGCCGGCCTGGACAAGGCCGCCACCGACCCGGGTCGCAGCACCGCCGGTTCCATCACCGCCGAGCAGGTCCGCGAGATCGCGCAGACCAAGCTGCCCGACCTCAACACCGAGGACATCGAGGCCGCCGCCAAGATCGTCGCCGGTACCGCCCGCTCGATGGGCATCGAGGTCAAGTAGTCCCCCGCACGGTGGCGCCGGTCCGCGGAGACCGGAGCGACCGGGGACGCTCGACGTTCAAGAACCACCGTGGCAGGGCCAGGCGCTGGCCCGGTGACCACACGTTCCACAGGAGAACAGAGTGAAGCGCAGCAAGAACCACCGCAAAGCCAGCCAGCAGGTGGACCGTGACAAGCTCTACGGCCCCGCCGAGGCCGTGAAGCTCGCCAAGGAGACCTCCACCGTCAAGTTCGACGCGACCGTCGAGGTCGCCCTGCGCCTGGGCGTCGACCCGCGCAAGGCCGACCAGATGGTCCGCGGCACCGTGAACCTGCCGAACGGCACCGGCAAGACCGCTCGGGTCCTGGTCTTCGCGACCGGTGAGCGTGCCGAGCAGGCTCTCGCGGCTGGCGCCGACATCATCGGCGACGACGAGATGATCGAGAAGGTCTCGAAGGGCTTCACCGACTTCGACGCCGTCGTGGCCACCCCGGACCTCATGGGCAAGGTCGGCCGCCTCGGCCGCGTGCTCGGTCCGCGCGGCCTGATGCCGAACCCGAAGACCGGCACCGTCACGCCCGACGTCGCCAAGGCCGTCACCGACATCAAGGGCGGCAAGATCGAGTTCCGCGTGGACCGCCACGGGAACCTGCACTTCATCATCGGCAAGGCCTCCTTCGACGACCAGAAGCTCCTGGAGAACTACCAGGCAGCGATCGACGAGGTGAACCGCCTCAAGCCGTCCGCCGCCAAGGGCCGCTACATCAAGAAGGCCGTGGTCTCCACGTCCATGGGCCCGAGCATCCCGCTCGAGGCCTAGCCTTCGCGGCTGTCCAGCGCAGACGAGAGCGGCCCCCGCAGTCCGAGAGGACGGCGGGGGCCGCTCCGCTTCTCCGGGGCTTGTCCGTCCGCCGCACGGCGGACGGACAAGCCCCGGAGAGCCGTGACACGTGGACCTACATGGTGCCGATCTCGTCCTCGGCGGGGATCTCGACGGCGGTCTCGTTGAGCGCGGAGAACTCCATGGACACGTCGGACACCTCGTCCGCGAACTCCATGCGCAGCGGGAAGCCGGCGTCGTCGATCCAGACACCGATGTCGAGGGTGCCGCTGAAGTCGGAGCCGAGCACCTGGAGGAGCGCGGCCGACTGCTCCTCGGACAGGGCCTCGTACTCCTCGCTGGTCATCGTGCCCTCGATGACCGTCGTCTCCACGCCGTTGATCTCCTCGGTACCCGCCTCGGAGACGTTCTCCAGGGAGGCGATGGCGCTGGCGACCTGGGGCAGGGCCTCCACGTCGAAGACGTCCGCGGAAACGTCCCCGAGCGCCTCACCACCGGCAGTCACCCAGGGAGTGTCCCCGTACTGTCCCAGGCTGTTGGAGATCAGGGGGTCCTGGCCCTCCGGGTAGAGCATGACGCTGGTGCCGGCCTCCTCGGCGGTGAGGCCGCTCACGTCCGCGCCGGTCATCTCCATCAGGGCCAGCGTGCTCTCGCCGAGGAACGGCATGACCGCGGTGACCTGGAGGGCCGAGGGGTCGTCGCTCACCTCGTAGACGATGGACATCTCGACCTCCCCCTCGCTCAGCGGCGACTCGGTGGTGAGGATGTCCATCGTGAGGGTGTAGTTGTCGACGCTCTGGGTGCTCTCGCCGAGACCGGCGACCAGGTCCAGGACACTGCCACCACCGCCCGCCTCGGGCGACTCGGCCGCCGCCTCGGCGGGCTCCTCCTCCGCGGCGCCTCCGCCGCAGGCGGTGAGGGACAGGGCGAGGGTGCCGGCGGAGATCAGGACCGGCATACGGGTCTTCACGGGGTGTTCGCCTTCTTCTTTTGTGCGGGGGACACGGGCACGACTGGGAGCGGGGGTGCCCGGTAGCGTCATGCTGCCACGTCGGAGGGACATTCCGGTCCCTGCCGGCTCCTCCGCGCGGCCACCGATCCGACGCCCGCCACGTCGCCGCGGTTCCGTGCCCGCGCGGGAGTGAGCGCGATCACGGTTTCTGCCCCCCGGTGCGGAACGGGGGCTCCCGCGCGTGCGGTACGATGGGTTCTTGCCGAAGACCGCTGGTCGTCACCCGAACGGGTGACCTAAGGGCCCATCCGCGATGGGCGCCCGCGCAGGTGTCACAAGAGCTTCCCGTTCCACGCCGTGCTCCGCGCGGCCGCCGGAACGCGGTCATGCCCCGTGCGCCTCGCGCCCGGGGCTTTTTCTCGTGCTGACGCCGATCGCCCGGGCCCTTGGAGTCAACCAGCGTTCAATGTTGGAAGGAGTCCCATGGCGAGGCCGGACAAGGCAGCCGCGGTCGCCGAACTCACGGGCGAGTTCCGTGAGTCGAACGGCGCCGTGCTGACCGAATACCGGGGGCTCACTGTCGCGCAGATCACTGAACTGCGTCGCAGCCTCGGCCAGAGCGCGCGTTTTCGCATCGTCAAGAACACGCTGACCAAGATCGCGGTCACGGAGGCCGGTGTCGACGAGCAGGTCAAGGACCTGCTCGAGGGCCCGTCCGCCATCGCCTTCGTCCACGGTGACGTGGTCGAGGCCGCCAAGGGTCTGCGTGACTTCGCGAAGGCGAACTCGCCCCTGGTGATCAAGGGCGGTGTCATCGACGGCAAGTCGATGAGCGCCGACGACATCACCAAGCTGGCCGATCTGGAGTCCCGCGAGGTCATCCTCGCGAAGCTGGCGGGTGCGCTCAAGGCCAAGCAGGGCCAGGCCGCCGCCGTCTTCCAGGCGCTGCCCTCCAAGACTGTGCGTCTCGCGCAGGCCCTGGCGGACAAGCGCTCCCAGGAAGCCGCCTGACCTTTTTGAACCCCGCCGGGCGCCGAGGGCGCTCGGACACTGACTCGCACGCGGGCCCGACAGGACCGCGTGTCCGCAGAGAAAGAGAGATCGCACCATGGCGAAGCTCAGCAACGAGGACCTGCTTGCCGCGTTCGAGGAGATGACCCTTCTCGAGCTGGCCGACTTCGTGAAGCTCTTCGAGGACAAGTTCGACGTCACCGCCGCCGCTCCGGCCGCCGTGGCCGTCGCCGGCCCCGCCCAGGGTGGCGGCGCCGCCGAGGCCGAGGAGCAGACCGAGTTCGACGTCATCCTCGAGGGCGCTGGCGACAAGAAGATCCAGGTCATCAAGGAGGTCCGCGGCCTCACGAGCCTGGGCCTCAAGGAGGCCAAGGACCTGGTCGACAACGCTCCCAAGCCGCTGCTGGAGGGCGTCAACAAGGAGACGGCCGAGAAGGCCAAGGCCGCTCTCGAGGGCGCTGGCGCCTCCGTCACCCTCAAGTAGTCCCATGCGGGCCGCTGAGCGCCCGCTGGCCTGCTTCCGGCGGCCGTCCCTCCTTCCGGGGAGGGGCGGCCGCCTTCGTGCGTCCTGGAACCCCTCACCGCCTCCGGGCGGTCCTCCCGCGCGCCTCCCGTCCGGCCCGCGCTCCTTCGCGCTCCGGCCCGCGACCGCCGCGCCCCCGCCTCCGCGGCCCCCGCTCCTCCCGCGCCCCGGGCCGGTGTCCGCCGTGTCCCGCGCTCCGTCGAGCCCTCCGCCCCGCCGCCCGGGCCCGGGCGGCGCCTCCGGCGGCGCGCTGACCTGCGGCGGGTCAGGAGTCCTTTGCCCGCGCCCCGCCGTGTCCGTCACCGCTCGTCCCGTCCCCTGTGCGAAGCTGAGGGGGATCCGGCAGGTTCCGGAACCGGGGGCGCGTGTGCGAACTGTCCCCCGGACGCGCTAATCTCCCGTCCCGGGAAACCCGCTGAGGCCCGGAGGACGTGTTTACCCGCCTGAGGCGGGGGAATCCTTCGGATGTCGTTGGCTCCCGACCCCCGGGCCAGGGCAGGCGCACCAGTCCACCGACGAGGTCGTCGGACCGTTCCGGGCAGCCGGAATCCGGGCCCCTCCGCCGGGAGCGGGCTTGACGGATCGCCCTCCAGGGGTGATCCTGCCGGTGTCGTGAGTGGCGCTGTGGACCGTGAGTGGACAGCGGTGTGGTGTTCGGCTACACTGCTCTTTTGCGCTGCCCTTTGGTGATCCCTGTGCCGGTGAAGGCTACCGCCACTCCATTTTTCCGGACATTCCGGTGGCCCGCTCCCGCTCGATGTGACCGTCTCAACCGCGTTGCGGCGGTCCTTCTCGTGACGGATCGTCTGGCGTGCGCGCTTCAACCGCCACAAGCCTTCGGAAGGACCCCTGTTGGCAGCCTCGCGCAACGCCTCCGCTAACGCCCTTGGTCCGCACCGCGTTTCCTTCGCCCGTATCCAGGAACCACTGGAGGTCCCGAACCTCCTCGCCCTTCAGACCGAGTCGTTCGACTGGCTGCTGGGCAACGACAGGTGGAAGACCCGGGTTGAGACGGCCCGAAACGCTGGCCGCAAGGACGTTCCGGAGCAGTCCGGTCTCGAAGAGATCTTCGAGGAGATCAGCCCGATCGAGGACTTCTCGGGCACGATGTCCCTGTCGTTCCGCGACCACCGGTTCGAGCCGCCCAAGTACTCAGAGGATGAGTGCAAGGACAGGGACATGACCTACTCCGCCCCGATGTTCGTCACGGCGGAGTTCATCAACAACGACACCGGTGAGATCAAGAGCCAGACGGTGTTCATGGGCGACTTCCCGCTCATGACCGAGACCGGCACCTTCATCATCAACGGCACCGAGCGCGTCGTCGTGTCCCAGCTGGTGCGCTCCCCGGGCGTGTACTTCGACAAGTCCGTCGACAAGACCTCGGACAAGGACCTCTACGGCTGCAAGGTCATCCCGTCCCGCGGCGCCTGGCTGGAGTTCGAGGTCGACAAGCGCGACTTCGTCGGCGTCCGCATCGACCGCAAGCGCAAGCAGGGCGTCACCGTCCTGCTCAAGGCGCTGGGCTGGACCACCGACCAGATCCTGGAGCGCTTCGGCCAGTACGAGTCCATCCGCAACACGCTGGAGAAGGACCCCACCGCGGGCACCGACGACGCGCTGCTGGACATCTACCGCAAGCTGCGCCCCGGCGAGCCGCCCACGAAGGAGTCGGCCCAGGCGCTGCTGGAGAACCTGTACTTCAACCCCAAGCGCTACGACCTGGCCAAGGTCGGCCGTTACAAGATCAACAAGAAGCTCGGGCTGGACACCGACTACCGGCAGGGCACCCTCACCGAAGAGGACATCGTCGCCACGATCGACTACCTCGTCCGCCTGCACGCGGGTGAGGTCGAGAAGGAGACCGTCAACGGTCCCCGTCCGATCGAGACCGACGACATCGACCACTTCGGCAACCGCCGCCTGCGCACCGTCGGCGAGCTCATCCAGAACCAGGTCCGCCTGGGCCTGGCCCGCATGGAGCGCGTCGTCCGCGAGCGGATGACCACCCAGGACGTCGAGGCGATCACGCCGCAGACCCTGATCAACATCCGTCCGGTCGTGGCCTCCATCAAGGAGTTCTTCGGCACCTCGCAGCTGTCGCAGTTCATGGGCCAGACCAACCCGCTGGAGGGCCTGACGCACAAGCGCCGCCTCTCCGCGCTGGGCCCGGGCGGCCTGTCCCGCGAGCGCGCGGGCTTCGAGGTCCGCGACGTGCACCCCTCGCACTACGGCCGCATGTGCCCGATCGAGACGCCCGAGGGACCGAACATCGGTCTGATCGGCTCGCTCGCCGCCTACGGCCGGGTCAACTCCTTCGGCTTCGTGGAGACCCCGTACCGCCGCATCATCGACGGCAAGGTCTCCGACCAGGTCGACTACCTGACCGCGGACGAGGAGGACCTCCACGTCATCGCGCAGGCCAACACGCCGATGAACCCCGACGGCTCCTTCGCCGAGGCCGGTGTGCTCGTGCGCCGCAAGGGCGGTGAGTTCGAGCAGGTCAGCACGGACGAGGTCGACTACATGGACGTGTCGCCGCGCCAGATGGTGTCGGTCGCCACCGCCATGATCCCGTTCCTGGAGCACGACGACGCCAACCGAGCCCTCATGGGCTCGAACATGCAGCGCCAGGCCGTGCCGCTGCTGATGGCCGAGTCGCCGTTCGTCGGCACCGGCATGGAGTACCGCGCCGCCACCGACGCCGGCGAGGTCGTCCTGGCGCAGAAGGCCGGTGTCGTCGAGGACGTCACCGCCGACTACGTCACCGTCATGGCCGACGACGGCACGCGCAAGACGTACCGCATGGGCAAGTTCCAGCGCTCCAACCAGGGCACCTGCTTCAACCAGCGGCCGATCGTGGCCGAGGGCCAGCGGGTCGAGGAGCGCCAGGTCCTCGCGGACGGCCCCTCCACCGACCAGGGTGAGATGTCGCTGGGCAAGAACCTGCTCGTGGCGTACATGTCCTGGGAGGGCCACAACTACGAGGACGCGATCATCCTCTCCCAGCGCCTGGTGCAGGACGACGTCCTCTCCTCGATCCACATCGAGGAGCACGAGGTCGACGCCCGTGACACCAAGCTGGGCCCGGAGGAGATCACCCGCGAGATCCCCAACGTCAGCGAGGAGGTCCTGGCCGACCTCGACGACCGGGGCATCATCCGCATCGGCGCCGAGGTCGTGGACGGCGACATCCTCGTCGGCAAGGTCACGCCCAAGGGCGAGACCGAGCTGACCCCGGAGGAGCGCCTGCTGCGCGCGATCTTCGGCGAGAAGGCGCGCGAGGTCCGCGACACCTCGCTGAAGGTGCCGCACGGCGAGACCGGCAAGGTCATCGGCGTCCGCGTGTTCAGCCGCGAGGAGGGCGACGAGCTCGCCCCCGGCGTCAACGAGATGGTCCGCGTCTACGTGGCCCAGAAGCGCAAGATCACCGACGGTGACAAGCTCGCGGGCCGCCACGGCAACAAGGGCGTCATCTCCAAGATCCTGCCCCAGGAGGACATGCCCTTCCTGGAGGACGGGACGCCGGTCGACATCATCCTCAACCCGCTGGGCGTGCCCGGCCGCATGAACGTCGGCCAGGTCCTGGAGGTCCACCTGGGCTGGCTGGCCAAGAACGGCTGGCTGGTCGAGGGGGTCGAGGAGGAGTGGCAGAAGTCGCTGGAGGCCATCGGCGCCACCGACGTGCCGCCGGACTCCCGCGTGGCCACGCCGGTCTTCGACGGCCTGCACGGCGACGAGCTCAGCGGCCTGATCAAGTCGGTGCGCCCCAACGCGGACGGCAACCGCCTGATCAACGAGGACGGCAAGGCGCGTCTGTTCGACGGCCGCACCGGCGAGCCCTTCGCCGAGCCGATCTCCGTCGGCTACAAGTACATCCTCAAGCTCCACCACCTCGTGGACGACAAGATCCACGCGCGCTCCACCGGCCCGTACTCCATGATCACCCAGCAGCCGCTGGGCGGTAAGGCGCAGTTCGGCGGCCAGCGCTTCGGTGAGATGGAGGTGTGGGCGCTGGAGGCCTACGGCGCCGCCTACGCCCTCCAGGAGCTGCTCACCATCAAGTCCGACGACGTGGTGGGCCGGGTCAAGGTCTACGAGGCCATCGTCAAGGGCGAGAACATCCCCGAGCCGGGCATCCCTGAGTCCTTCAAGGTGCTCATCAAGGAGATGCAGTCGCTCTGTCTGAACGTGGAGGTGCTGTCCAGTGACGGTATGTCCATCGAGATGCGGGACAGCGACGAGGACGTCTTCCGCGCGGCGGAAGAACTGGGAATCGACCTGGGTCGGCGGGAGCCGAGCAGTGTCGAAGAGGTCTAACTTCCGCATTCTTCGAGAGCAGGGGACGAATTAAGTGCTCGACGTCAACTTCTTCGACGAGCTGCGCATCGGCCTGGCCACGGCCGACGACATCCGCCAGTGGTCGCACGGCGAGGTCAAGAAGCCCGAGACCATCAACTACCGCACCCTCAAGCCCGAGAAGGACGGACTCTTCTGCGAGAAGATCTTCGGTCCGACCCGCGACTGGGAGTGCTACTGCGGCAAGTACAAGCGCGTCCGCTTCAAGGGCATCATCTGTGAGCGCTGCGGCGTCGAGGTGACCCGCGCCAAGGTGCGCCGTGAGCGGATGGGCCACATCGAGCTGGCCGCTCCCGTCACGCACATCTGGTACTTCAAGGGCGTGCCCTCCCGCCTGGGCTACCTGCTGGACCTGGCGCCGAAGGATCTCGAGAAGATCATCTACTTCGCCGCCTACATGGTCACGTGGGTGGACACCGAGGCCCGTGAGCGTGACCTCCAGTCCCTGGAGGCGCGGATCTCGGTCGAGAAGCAGCACCTGGAGCAGCGCCGCGACTCCACCGTCGAGGACCGCCACCGCAAGCTGGAGGCCGACCTCGCCGAGCTGGAGGAGCAGGGGGCCAAGGGCGACGCCCGCCGCAAGGTGCGCGAGGGCGCCGAGCGCGAGATGCGCCAGCTGCGCGACCGCGCCCAGCGCGAGATCGACCGCCTCGACGAGGTCTGGAACCGGTTCAAGAACCTCAAGGTCCAGGACCTCGAGGGCGACGAGATGCTCTACCGCGAGATGCGGGACCGCTTCGGCAAGTACTTCCGCGGCGGCATGGGCGCCCAGGCCATCCAGGACCGGCTGGCCAACTTCGAGCTGGACGTGGAGGCCGAGAGGCTCCGGGAGATCATCCGCACCGGTAAGGGCCAGAAGAAGGCCCGCGCCCTGAAGCGGCTCAAGGTCGTCTCGGCGTTCCTCAACACCACCAACAGCCCCATGGGCATGGTGCTGGACTGCATCCCGGTCATCCCGCCGGACCTGCGTCCGATGGTGCAGCTGGACGGTGGCCGCTTCGCGACCTCCGACCTCAACGACCTGTACCGCCGTGTCATCAACCGCAACAACCGCCTCAAGCGGCTGCTCGACCTCGGCGCGCCCGAGATCATCGTCAACAACGAGAAGCGGATGCTCCAGGAGGCCGTCGACGCGCTGTTCGACAACGGCCGCCGTGGCCGCCCGGTCACCGGGCCGGGCAACCGTCCGCTCAAGTCGCTGTCCGACATGCTCAAGGGCAAGCAGGGCCGCTTCCGCCAGAACCTGCTGGGCAAGCGAGTCGACTACTCCGGCCGTTCGGTCATCGTCGTCGGCCCGCAGCTCAAGCTGCACCAGTGCGGCCTGCCCAAGCAGATGGCGCTGGAGCTGTTCAAGCCCTTCGTGATGAAGCGCCTGGTGGACCTGAACCACGCGCAGAACATCAAGAGCGCCAAGCGCATGGTCGAGCGGTCCCGCCCGGTCGTGTGGGACGTCCTCGAAGAGGTCATCACCGAGCACCCGGTTCTGCTCAACCGCGCCCCGACGCTGCACCGCCTGGGCATCCAGGCATTCGAGCCGCAGCTGGTCGAGGGCAAGGCCATCCAGATCCACCCGCTCGTGTGCACGGCGTTCAACGCCGACTTCGACGGCGACCAGATGGCCGTCCACCTGCCGCTGTCCGCCGAGGCCCAGGCCGAGGCGCGGCTGCTGATGCTGGCCACCAACAACATCCTCAAGCCGTCCGACGGCAAGCCCGTGACCATGCCCACCCAGGACATGATCATCGGCCTGTTCTACCTGACGACGGAGAAGGCCGGAGCCAAGGGCGAGGGGCGCTCGTTCCTCTCCCCGGCCGAGGGCATCATGGCCTACGACCTGGGGGACCTCGACCTCCAGGCCAGGATCAAGCTCCGGATCGCCGACGGCGCCCCCGGTCCCAAGGACTGGACGCCGCCGGAGGGCTGGACGCCGGGGGAGCCGTACACCCTGGAGACGACCCTGGGGCGGTACCTGTTCAACGAGACCACCCCGGTCGACTACCCGTACGTCAACTTCCAGGTGGGCAAGAAGCAGGTCTCGACGCTGGTCAACGACCTCGCCGAGAACTACCCCAAGGTCCAGGTCGCCACGACGCTGGACGCCCTCAAGGACGCCGGTTACCACTGGGCCACCCGGTCCGGTCTGACCATCGGCATCGAGGACGTCGTCGCGCCGCCGCGCAAGACCGAGATCCTGGAGGGGTACGAGCGCAAGGCGGACAAGATCCAGCGCGAGTACGACCGCGGTCTCATCACCGACGACGAGCGCCGTCAGGAGCTCACCGAGGTGTGGACGCAGGCCACCACCGAGGTCGCCCAGGACATGGAGAGCAACTTCCCCGCCGACAACCCGGTGTGGATGATGGTCCAGTCCGGCGCCCGAGGCAACCCGATGCAGGTGCGCCAGATCGCGGGTATCCGCGGCCTGGTCTCCAACACCAAGGGTGAGACGATCCCGCGTCCGATCAAGTCCTCCTACCGCGAGGGCCTGTCCGTGCTGGAGTACTTCATCTCCACGCACGGCCAGCGCAAGGGTCTGGCCGACACCGCCCTGCGTACCGCCGACTCGGGTTACCTGACCCGTCGTCTGGTGGACGTCGCGCAGGACGTCATCGTCCGCGAGATCGACTGCGGCACGGAGCGCTCGCTCTGGCACGAGATCGGCGAGAAGAACGCCGCCGGCGTCGTCGTGCGCAAGCACAACGTCGAGAACACCGGTTTCGGCCGGACCATCGCCGAGGAGGCGGTGGACGCGGAGGGCAACGTCGTCCTCCCCGCCCTGAGCGACACCTCCGAGCAGAACATCGACAAGCTCATCGAGGCCGGGATCACCCGCGTCCGCGTGCGCTCGTCGCTGGTCTGCGAGGCCAAGATCGGCGTCTGCACCACCTGCTACGGCCGCTCCATGGCGACCGGCAAGCCGGTGGACGTCGGTGAGGCGATCGGCATCATCGCGGCCCAGTCCATCGGTGAGCCCGGCACCCAGCTGACCATGCGTACCTTCCACATGGGCGGTTCGGCCGGTCAGGACATCACCCACGGTCTGCCCCGTGTCCAGGAGCTCTTCGAGGCCCGCATCCCCAAGGGTGTGGCCCCGATCTCCGAGATGGAGGGCCGGATCCGGATCGACGACACCGAGAAGAGCCGCAAGATCGTCGTCATCCCCGACGACGGCACGGACGAGATCGCCTACCCGGTCCCGATGCGCGCCCAGCTGCTCGTCACCGACGGCGACCACGTCAAGGTCGGCCAGCAGCTGATCCAGGGTGCGATCAACCCGCACGAGGTCCTGCGCATCCAGGGCCCGCGCGCGGTGCAGCAGCACCTGGTGTCCGAGGTCCAGGAGGTGTACAAGTCGCAGGGTGTGTCCATCCACGACAAGCACATCGAGATCATCGTCCGCCAGATGCTCAAGCGGGTGAACATCCTGGAGTCGGGCGACACCGAGCTGCTGCCCGGTGAGATGGTCGAGCGGCCGAAGTTCGAGCGGATCAACCGCCGCGTCGTGTCCGAGGGCGGCCAGCCCGCGGCCGGGCGCCCGGTGCTGCTGGGGATCACCAAGGCCTCGCTGGCCACGGAGTCCTGGCTGTCCGCGGCCTCCTTCCAGGAGACCACCCGGGTGCTCACCGAGAACGCGATCCACGGCAAGAGCGACCCGCTCCTCGGCCTCAAGGAGAACGTCATCATCGGTAAGCTCATCCCGGCCGGTACCGGCATTCCGCAGTACCGCAACATCCGGGTGGAGCCGACCGAGGAGGCCAAGGCCTCGATGTACTCGGTCTCCGGGTACGAGGAGCCGAGCGAGTACACCTTCGGACAGGGTTCGGGCGAGGCCGTTCCGCTGGAGGAGTACGACTTCGGACCGTACAACCGGTAGAAGCGGTTTGCTTGACTGACGGCGGCGGTATGCCACTCCTCGCGGGGGGTGGTACCGCCGCCGTTCCGCGCACAGGGTCCGCTGACGCGGACGGAAGACGGCGCTACTGCGCTGGCGGGAGAGGCACAGGTGACTGACAACGGGGGCGAACGGCGGGACTCCGACGCGGAGGACTCGTGGTTCAAGCCGAGCGAGAACCGCTATCGCACACAGTCGGACTACCAGGACCCGCTCGAATCGGAGGGGACCGCTGACACGGTCTTCCCGGACAGCGGGGGGTACGCGGGGCTGAGCTCGTCCCGCCCGGCGATGGTGGAGCCCTACCCGGAGGCGCTGGGCGGACCGCCGCCCCCCGCCTCCCACGGCATCTCCTACCCGGGCGCCGGGTCCGCGGCCTACCAGCCGCTGACCAGGGTTCCGGGAGAGGCCGAGGAGCCCTCCCTGCCGAGCGTCGCGGCCAGCGCCCAGGTGCCGCTCCCGTCGGAGCGGGACACCGACCGGCCCGAGGCATGGTCCGACGGTCCCCGGACCCAGGAGTTCCCCGCGCTGGACGACCGGGACGCCCCGGACGCCGGGCAGCTCCGGGACGAGCCCTCCTCCGCGCCCGGCTCCGCCGCCGAACAGCCGTGGGCTCCCGGCGCACCGGTGGACGAGGACCGGGGCGCGCCGTCCTGGGACGCCCCGTCCCCCGGCGCGTCCGGTCAGCCGTGGGACGAGGCACCCTCTTCCGGTGTGTCCGGTGGTCAGCCGTGGAACGAGGCTCCTTCCTCCGGCGCGTCCGGTCAGCCGTGGGACGATGCTCCCCCTTCCGCCGCGTCCGGTGGTCAGCCGTGGGAGGACGCTCCGGTCGCCGACCGGCGCGATCCGCTCGACGACGGCCTCGGCACGGCCTCGTGGGACGTCCCGGCCCCCGCCGCCCGTCCCTGGGAGGACGACACGCGCTCTCCCTCATCCTGGGACGCCGAAGTCCCCGCCGGCGGGGACGACCTCGGTGCGTCGGCCCCGTGGTCGGACTCCCCCGGAACCGGTGGTTCCGTTGAGAGCGGTTCGGCCGACGGGTCCCGGCCCTGGGACACCCCGTCCTCGTCCGCCCCCGGCCAGCCGTGGGACGACGCCCCGGCCCGTGCCCGGGACACCTCCGACGACGGCCTGGGCCCCGCGTCGTGGGAGACTCCCTCCTCCGCCGCGTCCGGTGGTCAGCCGTGGGACGAGGCGCCCTCCTCCGGTGTGTCCGGTGGTCAGCCGTGGGAGGACGCTCCGGTCGCCGACCGGCGCGATCCGCTCGACGACGGCCTCGGCACGGCCTCGTGGGACGTCCCGGCCCCCGCCGCCCGTCCCTGGGAGGACGAAACCCGTTCCCCCTCCTCCTGGGACGCCGACGCCTCCGGCAGCGGCGGTCCGGTGGAGGACGCCCGGCCCTGGGACACCGGCTCCGCCGACGCCCCCGGCGCCTGGAACGCCGACCGGGGCGCCCAGCCCTGGGAAGACGCCCCCGCGGGCGGTACGCGCGACCCGCTCGACGACGGTCTGGGCCCCGCGTCGTGGGAGTCCCCGGCTGTCGGCGCGTCCGGCCAGCCGTGGGACGACAACGCTCCGGGCCGCGGACGTGACGCGGCCGACGACGGCCTGGGCCCCGCGTCGTGGGAGACGCGGCCCTCCTCCGCCACCGACCAGCCCTGGGGCCCCGACCCCGTGGGCGGCCGGGGTCCGTGGACCGCTGACCGGGGCGGCCGGCCCTGGGAGGACGACACCCGCGCCTCCTCCGGCTGGGACGACGACGCTCCCGACCGGGAGCGCGGCCAGGCCTCCTGGACCGACGTGCCCGGACCCGACGGCGGTTCCTGGGACGACGGAGCCCCGGCGGACCGGCTCCTGGACGACCGCGCCCCCCGGCACGGGACCGGCGAGCGCGCCGCCGAAGCCTGGGACGACCGCCCCTACGGCGACGACCCCCTCGGGGGAGACCGCGCACGCGGCCGCTCCTGGGACGACGACGAACTCGGCGGCGACTTCGGGGGCGCCGACAGCGCCCCCGCGGGCGCCGACGCCCCGGACGCCTGGGCGCCCTCCGGCCGCACCGACGACCGGCCCGGCGCGGGCTCCGGCGGCTCGTGGGGCGACGGGTACGGCGACGAACTCTCGCCCTCCGGGCTGGGCAGCGGCAGCGGCAACACGTGGGCGTTCGACCGCAACGACCCCCGGCTGCCGGACGTGGTCCGCGAGGCGGAGCAGCGCCGCAGGGAGTCCTCGTCCGGACGGGCCGAGACCGTCGACTGGGGAGGGCCCGACACCGGTGAGCTCTCCGCGGCGGTCCCCGGCGCGGACGACCCGCTGGGTGCGATCGCCGACATGCAGTCGCGCGCCCGCTCCAGAGAGCAGGACCCGCTGGAGGACCCCGGCGGGGCCACCCAGATGTTCGACGCCCGCGCCCTGGCCGGAGAGGGGGGCTGGGCGGACGACGACGAGTACCGGCGCGACGACCGCCGCGGGGACGGCGAAGCGGACTACGACCGCTACGACGACGACCCCGACGGGCCGGAGTACGACCAGGAGGGGCCGGAGTACGGCCGCGACGGGGACGCGGACCTGCCGGAGCCGGAGTACGGCTACGACGACGACCCCGAGCCACACGGTGACGAGCGTCGCGACCGGGACGACTCCGAGTACGAGGACGGGTTCACCCCGGCCGACTACGGCATGCCCGCCGCCCCGGCGGGACGCAGCAGGCGCCGCAAGGACCCGATCGCCGAGGAGTTCCCCGGCTTCGGCGACCGCCCCCTGGGCGGCGAGGCCGGTGACGCCTACCCCGGCTACGACAGCATCGACTTCCTCGCCGACACCGAGCGGGGAGCGACGCTCACCCTGTGGCTGGGCGTGGCCTCGCTGCTGCCCGGCGTGGGACTGGTCACGGCCGTCCTGGCCCTGCTGGTCACCGGGCCCAAGGCCAAGAGGGCGATCCGCGGGTCCCGCGGACAGCTCGACGGCCTCGGCCTGATCACGACCGGAACGGTCTTCGCCGTCGTGGGCATCCTGGTGACGGTGATCTCCGTCGCCCTCTGGCTGGTCCTGTAGCGCGACGGCCGCCTCTCGGGGACAATCGTCCCGGGGAGGCGGCCGTCAGCCTTCGGCCGCGCTCTCGCAGAAGCGGGGCCGAGCAGCCGCAGGACCGCGTAGAATGGTGGCGACCCACGGCTGAGCGAGGATCCGTCCCGACGGTTCCCGTCATGTCGCACACCGTTTTGACCGTCCTGACGGCAAGCGGTAGCCTGTGTGATTGTGCCCGTGAGTCGACGGGTCGCACATGCGAGTGCGGCGCCCGGTTCCGCAGACGAGGACCTACGGTGCGCGGCGCATGTGAACCCCCTCCCATGATTCGGCCTCTCGGCCGGGTGTGAACTCGTTTTCGCCATGCGCGGGAACGAACGCGACACGCCCGACATCGGGGGTCGGGGAGGTTCGGGAAATCCAGCAGGTCAATAGCGATATCGGCTACGAGAACCGGCGTAGGTCACGAGGAAGACGGAGACGCGGTGCCCACCATCCAGCAGCTGGTCCGCAAGGGCCGACAGGACAAGGTCGCAAAGAACAAGACCCCGGCGCTGAAGGGGAGTCCGCAGCGTCGTGGTGTGTGCACTCGTGTCTACACCACCACGCCCAAGAAGCCGAACTCCGCTCTGCGCAAGGTCGCCCGAGTCAAGCTGAGCAGCCAGATCGAGGTCACGGCCTACATCCCCGGCATCGGCCACAACCTCCAGGAGCACAGCATCGTGCTCGTGCGCGGTGGCCGTGTGAAGGACCTGCCGGGTGTCCGTTACCGCATCGTGCGCGGCTCGCTCGACACGCAGGGTGTCCGTAACCGCAAGCAGGCGCGTAGCCGTTACGGCGCCAAGAAGGAGAAGTAAGCATGCCGCGCAAGGGCCCGGCGCCGAAGCGCCAGCTCATCACCGACCCGGTCTACGGCTCGCCGCTCGTCACCGCACTGATCAACAAGGTGCTGCTCGACGGCAAGCGCTCCATCGCCCAGAGCGTCGTCTACGACGCCCTGGAGGGCGCTCGCGAGAAGACCGGCCAGGACCCGCTCGTCGTCCTGAAGCGGGGACTGGACAACGTCAAGCCCGCGCTCGAGGTCCGCAGCCGCCGCGTCGGCGGCGCGACCTACCAGGTGCCGGTCGAGGTTCGCGCCTCCCGGTCCACCACGCTGGCCCTGCGCTGGCTGGTCTCCTACGCGCGCCAGCGCCGTGAGAAGACCATGACCGAGCGTCTGATGAACGAGCTGGTCGACGCCAGCAACGGTCTCGGCGCGGCTGTCAAGAAGCGTGAGGACACGCACAAGATGGCCGAGTCGAACAAGGCCTTCGCGCACTACCGCTGGTAATTCCGGCGGGTTCGAAACAGACCGAGGGACGACGAGCCTCATGGCTGCCAAAACTGTTCTTGACCTGGCCAAGGTCCGCAACATCGGGATCATGGCTCACATCGACGCTGGTAAGACCACGACGACTGAGCGGATCCTCTACTACACCGGTGTGACCCACAAGGTGGGCGAGGTCCACGATGGCGCTGCCACGATGGACTGGATGAAGGAGGAGCAGGAGCGGGGTATCACCATTACCTCGGCTGCTACCACCACCCACTGGGACGACCACACCATCAACATCATCGACACGCCCGGCCACGTCGACTTCACGGTCGAGGTCGAGCGGTCGCTGCGTGTGCTCGACGGTGCCGTCGCGGTCTTCGACGCCAAGGAGGGCGTTGAGCCCCAGTCGGAGCAGGTCTGGCGCCAGGCGGACCGCTACGGCGTCCCGCGTATCTGCTTCGTCAACAAGATGGACAAGATCGGCGCCGAGTTCCAGCGCTGTGTCGACATGTTCCGTGAGCGCCTCGGCGCCAACGCCATGCCGATCCAGCTCAACATCGGCGCCGAGAGCGACTTCAAGGGCGTCATCGACCTCGTCCGCATGAAGGCCTACGTCTGGAACGACGAGGCCGCGCTCGGCGAGATGTACGACACCGTCGACATCCCCGAGAGCCACGCCGACGCCGCCCGCGAGGCCCGCGACCAGTTCATCGAGACGCTGGCCGAGGCCGACGACGAGATCATGGAGATGTACCTGGAGGGCCAGGAGCCCACCGTGGAGCAGCTCGTCCCCGCGATCCGCCGCGCGACCATCGCCGGTACGGCCGTCCCGGTCGTGTGCGGCACCGCGTTCAAGAACAAGGGCGTGCAGCCCCTGCTCGACGCGGTCACCGCCTACCTCCCCTCGCCGCTGGACGTCGAGGGCGTCGAGGGCCACGACCCCAAGGACGAGACCGAGGAGACCAAGCTCGTCCGCAAGCCGAGCAACGACGAGCCGCTGTCGGCTCTGGTCTTCAAGATCATGAGCGACCCGCACCTGGGCAAGCTGACCTACGTGCGTGTCTACTCCGGCGTTCTCCAGGCGGGCACCCAGGTGCTCAACAGCCTCAAGGGCCGCAAGGAGCGCATCGGCAAGATCTACCGCATGCACTCCAACAAGCGCGAGGAGATCTCCGAGGTCGGCGCCGGCGACATCGTCGCCGTCATGGGCCTCAAGGACACCACGACCGGTGAGACCCTGTGCGACCAGGCGAACCCGATCGTCCTGGAGTCCATGACCTTCCCGGCTCCGGTCATCGAGGTGGCCATCGAGCCCAAGACCAAGAGCGACCAGGAGAAGCTGGGCATCGCGATCCAGCGCCTCGCGGACGAGGACCCCTCGTTCCAGGTCGCCACGGACGACCAGACCGGTCAGACCGTGATCTCGGGCATGGGCGAGCTGCACCTCGAGGTGCTCGTCAACCGCATGCGCGACGAGTTCAAGGTCGAGGCGAACATCGGCAAGCCGCAGGTGGCCTACCGCGAGACCATTCGCAAGAAGGTCGAGGGGCACGTCTACACCCACAAGAAGCAGACCGGTGGGTCGGGCCAGTTCGCCAAGGTCAAGATCGACGTCGAGCCCCTGGAGACCGAGAGCGGCGACGCCTCGGGCTACGAGTTCGTCAACGCCGTCACCGGTGGCCGCATCCCGAGGGAGTACATCCCCTCGGTCGACGCCGGCTGCCAGGAGGCCGCCGAGCTGGGCGTGCTCGCGCACTACCCGCTCGTCGGCGTCAAGGTGACGCTCCAGGACGGCCAGTACCACGAGGTCGACTCCTCCGAGATGGCCTTCAAGACCGCCGGTTCGATCGCCTTCAAGGAGGCGGTCAAGCTGGCCAAGCCGACTCTCCTGGAGCCGGTCATGGCTGTCGAGGTCACCACTCCCGAGGAGTACATGGGTGACGTGATCGGCGACCTGAACTCCCGCCGTGGACAGATCCAGTCCATGGACGAGCGTTCCGGTGTCCGTATCGTCAAGGCCCAGGTGCCCCTCTCCGAAATGTTCGGCTACGTGGGTGACCTGCGCAGCCGCACGCAGGGTCGAGCCAACTACTCGATGGTGTTCGACTCCTACGCGGAGGTTCCGTCCGCTGTCGCCCAAGAAATTGTGGCGAAGGTCCGCGGCGAATAGTCGCGAACACGTAACCAGCCCGCTCCCCGTCCACGCGGGGAGCGAGCACCAGACAGCTCTGTACGTCTAGGAGACATCCAGTGGCGAAAGCAAAGTTCGAGCGGACTAAGCCGCACGTCAACATCGGCACCATCGGTCACATCGACCACGGCAAGACCACGCTGACCGCGGCCATCACCAAGGTGCTGCACGACGCGTACCCGGAGCTGAACCCGTTCACTCCGTTCGAGGACATCGACAACGCTCCTGAGGAGCGCGAGCGCGGTATCACCATCTCCGTCGCCCACGTCGAGTACCAGACCGAGGCGCGTCACTACGCCCACGTCGACTGCCCCGGTCACGCGGACTACGTGAAGAACATGATCACCGGTGCGGCGCAGATGGACGGCGCCATCCTGGTCGTGGCCGCCACCGACGGCCCGATGCCGCAGACCAAGGAGCACGTGCTCCTGGCCCGCCAGGTCGGCGTGCCCTACATCGTGGTGGCCCTGAACAAGGCCGACATGGTGGACGACGAGGAGATCTTCGAGCTCGTCGAGCTCGAGGTCCGTGAGCTCCTCAGCGAGTACGAGTTCCCCGGCGACGACGTCCCCGTCACCAAGGTCTCCGCGCTCAAGGCGCTGGAGGGCGACGAGGAGTGGGGCAAGTCCGTCCTGGAGCTCATGGGCACCGTGGACCAGTTCATCCCCGAGCCCGAGCGTGACACCGACAAGCCCTTCCTCATGCCGATCGAGGACGTCTTCTCGATCACCGGTCGCGGCACCGTCGTCACCGGCCGCATCGAGCGCGGCATCGTCAACGTCAACGAGACCGTCGACATCGTCGGTATCAAGGACGAGAAGCAGACCACCACGGTCACCGGTGTCGAGATGTTCCGCAAGCTGCTCGACCAGGGCCAGGCCGGCGACAACGTCGGTCTGCTCCTGCGCGGCATCAAGCGCGAGGACGTCGAGCGCGGCCAGGTCGTCATCAAGCCCGGCACGACCACCCCGCACACCGAGTTCGAGGCCCAGGTCGTCATCCTGTCCAAGGACGAGGGTGGCCGCCACACGCCGTTCTTCAACAACTACCGCCCGCAGTTCTACTTCCGCACCACGGACGTCACCGGCGTCGTGACGCTGCCGGAGGGCACCGAGATGGTCATGCCCGGTGACAACACCGAGATGACCGTCCAGCTCATCCAGCCCGTCGCGATGGAGGACGGCCTGAAGTTCGCCATCCGCGAGGGTGGCCGGACCGTGGGCGCGGGTCGCGTCACGAAGATCCTCAAGTAGTACCCGTGCGGGGGCGGCCCCTTCGGAGCCGTCCCCGCCGTGGTGGGCGGGCCGTGGGTCCACGGCCCGCCCACCAGCACACAAGACGTCATCGGGCTCTGTGACGGTGACGCACCGCAGGGGCAAGCCCTGTTGCGGTTTCTCAAGGGAATAGGGGCTCACGGCTACAACGGCGGATCCGCCGGGCCTGGGCGTCTGTGACCGGGAACAGCTCACCGTTACGGACACTGAAGCGAAGGACGAACAGGCCACATGGCGGGACAGAAGATCCGCATTCGGCTAAAGGCCTATGACCACGAGGTCATCGACAGCTCGGCTCGCAAGATCGTCGAGACTGTGACGCGAACTGGCGCACAGGTCGCGGGCCCGGTGCCGCTGCCGACGGAGAAGAACGTTTACTGCGTCATCCGATCGCCGCACAAGTACAAGGACTCGCGCGAGCACTTCGAGATGCGCACGCACAAGCGGCTGATCGACATCATCGACCCCACGCCGAAGACGGTCGACTCGCTCATGCGACTCGACCTCCCGGCGGGCGTTGACATCGAGATCAAGCTTTAAGGACGCACAGACATGGCCACCAAGCAGATCAAGGGAGTTCTGGGCGAAAAGCTCGGCATGACCCAGGTCTTCGACGACGCGGGCAAGATGGTGCCCGTGACGGTTCTGAAGGCCGGTCCGTGCGTCGTGAGCCGCATCCGGACTCCGGACACCGATGGCTACTCCGCCATCCAGCTCGGCTACGGGCAGATCAACCCGCGCAAGGTCAACAAGCCGCTCGGCGACTACCTGCGCAGCCACGACCTGACCCCGCGCCGCCACTACGTCGAGGTCCGCACGACCGACGCCACCGAGTACACGCTCGGCCAGGAGGTCACCGCGGACAGCTTCGAGACCGGCCAGAAGGTCGACGTCACGGGCAAGAGCAAGGGCAAGGGCTTCGCGGGTGTGATGAAGCGCCACGGTTTCCGCGGCCTCTCCGCCTCGCACGGTACCCAGCGCAAGCACCGCTCGCCCGGTTCCATCGGCGGCTGCGCCACGCCCGGCCGCGTGTTCAAGGGCATGCGGATGGCCGGTCGCATGGGCAACGTGCGCAAGACCGTCCAGAACCTGACCGTTCACTCCGTCGACGCGGAGAAGGGGCTCATCCTGGTCAAGGGTGCCGTCCCCGGTCCCAACGGCGGTCTGGTGCTCGTCCGCACCGCTGTGAAGGGGGACAAGTAAGCCATGGCCCAGATCGAGGTCAAGAACCTTGAGGGCGGCGCCAAGGGCAGCGTCGAGCTGCCGGACAGCGTCTTCGCCCAGCAGGTCAGCATCCCGCTGATCCACCAGGTCGTGAACGCCCAGCTCGCCGCTGGCCGTCAGGGCACGCACGCCACCAAGACCCGCGGCGACGTCCGCGGCGGTGGCAAGAAGCCCTACCGCCAGAAGGGCACGGGCCGGGCCCGCCAGGGTTCCATCCGCGCCCCGCAGTACACCGGCGGCGGCACGGTCCACGGACCCCAGCCGCGCGACTACAGCCAGCGCACCCCCAAGAAGATGAAGGCCGCCGCCCTGCGCGGAGCCCTCTCGGACCGGGCGCGCCACGGCCGCATCCACGTCGTCAGCCAGTTCGTGGCCGAGGACCTGGAGAGCAAGTTCACCAAGACCGCTCTGAAGGCGCTGCGCCAGGTCACCGAGTCCGACAAGGTCCTGGTGGTGCTGGCCCGCGACGACGAGCACAACCGGCGCGCCCTGCGCAACGTCGAAGAGGTGCACATCCTCGACGCGGACCAGGTGAACACCTACGACGTCCTCTACTCGGACGACGTGGTCTTCACCGAGGCGGGCTACGCCGAGTTCCTGGCCCACGCGGCCGGTGCCTCCAAGGCCGCGCAGTCCGAGGAGGACGACCAGTGAGGATCGCCGACCACCGGGACATCATCGTCGAGCCGGTGATCTCCGAGAAGAGCTACGGGCTCATGGACGAGAACAAGTACACGTTCATCGTCCGCCCGGACGCCAACAAGACCCAGATCAAGATCGCGATCGAGAAGATCTTCGAGGTGAAGGTCACGAGCGTGAACACGATCAACCGCAAGGGCAAGCGCAAGCGCACCCGCTTCGGTTACGGGAAGCGTCCCGACACCAAGCGCGCGATCGTCAGTGTCGCCGAGGGCGACCGGATCGACATCTTCGGTGTCTGACCTCTCCCGGGTCTGACCGCTACACACCAAGCAACACGTAAAGGAATGCGCGAAGAAGATGGGCATTCGTAAGTACAAGCCGACGACACCGGGTCGTCGCGGCTCCAGCGTGAGCGACTTCGTCGAGATCACGCGCTCGGAGCCCGAGAAGTCCCTGGTGCGTCCGCTCCACTCCAAGGGCGGTCGCAACGGCCACGGCCGCATCACCGCCCGCCACCAGGGCGGTGGCCACAAGCGCGCCTACCGCGTGATCGACTTCCGTCGTCACGACAAGGACGGCGTGCCGGCCAAGGTCGCCCACATCGAGTACGACCCGAACCGCACCGCGCGCATCGCGCTGCTCCACTACGTGGACGGCGAGAAGCGCTACATCCTGGCTCCGGCCGGCCTCAAGCAGGGCGACCGGGTCGAGAACGGTCCGCAGTCCGACATCAAGCCCGGCAACTGCCTCCCGCTGCGCAACATCCCCACGGGTACGTTCGTGCACGCGGTCGAGCTGAAGCCGGGCGGCGGCGCCAAGCTGGGCCGCTCCGCGGGCTCGCAGATCCAGCTCCTGGCCAAGGAGGGCAAGTACGCCACGCTGCGTATGCCCTCCGGTGAGATGCGCATGGTGGAGATCACCTGCCGCGCCACCGTCGGCCAGGTGGGCAACGCCGAGCAGTCCAACATCAACTGGGGCAAGGCCGGCCGCTCCCGCTGGAAGGGCAAGCGCCCGACCGTCCGCGGTGTCGTGATGAACCCGGTCGACCACCCCCACGGTGGTGGTGAGGGCAAGACCTCCGGTGGCCGCCACCCGGTCAGCCCCTGGGGTAAGAAGGAAGGCCGGACCCGGGCCAAGAACAAGGCCAGCGACAAGCTCATCGTGCGGCGTCGGCGTAGCGGTAAGAAGAAGCGGTAAGGAGCACGTCTGATGCCACGTAGCCTTAAGAAGGGTCCCTTCGTCGACGACCACCTCATCAAGAAGGTGGAGTCGCAGAACGAGAAGGGGACCAAGAACGTCATCAAGACGTGGTCCCGGCGGTCCATGATCGTTCCGGAGATGATCGGTCACACGATCGCCGTCCACGACGGCCGCAAGCACGTCCCCGTGTTCGTGTCCGAGTCGATGGTCGGCCACAAGCTCGGTGAGTTCGCTCCCACGCGTACTTTCCGCAGCCACGTCAAGGAAGACCGCCGTAGCCGCCGTTAGCGGTTGCAGCAGCAGAAAGAACCATTTCTCCACGGTGAGTGGAGATGAATTTCCGTGAGCGAGGGAAAAGCGATGGGAACGAGGGCACAGGCACGGTTCGTCCGTGTTACGCCCCGAAAGGCCCGCCGGGTGGTGGACCTTATTCGCGGGTTGCCCGCTGACGAGGCACAGGCGGTGCTCCGGTTCGCGCCCCAGTCGGCGAGCGAGCCCGTTGGCAAGGTGCTGGCTAGCGCCATCGCCAACGCCGAGCACAACGACAAGCTGGACCGCGGGACGCTGGTGGTCGAAGGCGCGTGGGTGGACGAGGGTCCGACCCTGAAGCGCATTCGTCCGCGAGGCTTCGGCCGCGCCTTCCGGGTGACCAAGCGCACGAGCCACATCACCGTGGTCGTCGCTGAGCGCTCGGGCGCCTCGTCCAAGACGAAGGAAAGGACCCGATAGTGGGGCAGAAGGTAAACCCGCACGGGTTCCGCCTCGGAGTCACCACCGACTTCAAGAGCCGTTGGTACGCCGACAAGTCCTACAAGGACTACGTCAAGGAAGACGTCGCGATCCGTCGGATGCTGACCCGCGGCATGGAGCGCGCGGGCATCTCCAAGGTGGAGATCGAGCGCACCCGTGACCGCGTCCGCGTCGACGTCTACACCGCCCGGCCGGGCATCGTCATCGGCCGCCGCGGCGTCGAGGCCGACCGCATCCGGACCGACCTGGAGAAGCTGACCGGCAAGCAGGTCCAGCTGAACGTCTTCGAGGTCAAGAACCCCGAGATCGACGCGCAGCTCGTCGCCCAGGGCGTCGCCGAGCAGCTGAGCAGCCGCGTGGCCTTCCGCCGCGCGATGCGCAAGGCCATGCAGACCGCCATGAAGAGCGGTGCCAAGGGCATCCGCATCCAGTGCGGTGGCCGCCTGGGCGGGGCTGAGATGTCGCGCTCGGAGTTCTACCGCGAGGGCCGTGTGCCCCTGCACACCCTGCGCGCCGACATCGACTACGGCTTCTTCGAGGCCCGTACGACCTTCGGCCGCATCGGTGTGAAGGTCTGGATCTACAAGGGTGACGCGCCCGCCACCCGCGCCGAGCGCGAGGCGGCCCAGGCCGCGCAGCGCTCCGCCGGCGGCGGTGGCGGTGGCGGCGGTCAGCGCCGCGAACGCCCCCAGCGTCGTCGTCGCGGCGGTGCCGGTGGCGGCCAGCCGCAGAACGCCGAGGCCAAGGCCCCGGCCGAGTCCGCGAAGTCCGAGGGGAGCTGACCAGTGCTTATTCCTCGTAAGGTCAAGTACCGCAAGCAGCACCACCCGGATCTGCGCGGCAAGGCCAAGGGCGGCACGACGGTCACTTTCGGTGAGTTCGGCATCCAGGCCCTGGAGTCGGCCTACGTGACGAACCGTCAGATCGAGTCCGCTCGTATCGCCATGACGCGTCACATCAAGCGTGGCGGCAAGGTGTGGATCAACATCTTCCCGGACCGCCCGCTGACCAAGAAGCCCGCCGAGGTCCGCATGGGTTCCGGTAAGGGTTCCCCGGAGTGGTGGGTCGCGCCGGTCAAGCCCGGTCGCGTGATGTTCGAGCTGTCGGGCGTGCCCGAGGCCATCGCCAAGGAGGCGATGCGCCGTGCGATGCACAAGCTCCCGATGAAGTGCAAGTTCGTTACGCGGGAGGGGGAGTGATGGCCAAGTCCGTGACTGCCCATGAGCTCCGTGACCAGTCCGTCGAGGACCTGGTCGCCAAGCTCAAGGAAGCCAAGGAAGAGCTGTTCAACCTCCGCTTCCAGGCCGCCACCGGCCAGCTCGACAACCACAGCCGACTGCGTACCGTCAAGCGCGAGATCGCCCGGATCTACACGATCCTGCGTGAGCACGAGCTGGGTATCGCCCCGCTGTCTGGTGAGTCGGCGCAGGAGAAGGAAGCAGCCGAATGAGTGAGAACCAGACCGCGACCCGCAACTACCGCAAGGTGCGCGAGGGCTACGTCGTCAGCGACAAGATGGACAAGACCGTCGTCGTCGAGGTCGAGGACCGCATCACGCACGCCAGGTACGGCAAGGTCATCCGTCGCACGTCCAAGTACAAGGCGCACGACGAGGCGAACTCCTGTGGCGTGGGCGACCTGGTCCGTCTGATGGAGACCAGGCCGCTCTCCGCGACCAAGCGCTGGCGCGTCGTGGAGATCCTGGAGAAGGCTAAGTAACCCCAGCCTGTCGGCGGCCGGCACCCGTGCCGGCCGCCGATCCCGGGGGTGAGACCACCTAGCCGTGCGGCAGTGGACCGCACGCATCACATCAGGAGCAGACGTGATTCAGCAGGAGTCGCGACTCAAGGTCGCCGACAACACGGGTGCCAAGGAGATCCTTACCATCCGTGTTCTCGGTGGCTCGGGTCGGCGCTACGCCGGGATCGGCGACACCATCGTCGCCACGGTGAAGGACGCCCTGCCTGGCGCTGGAGTCAAGAAGGGCGACGTCGTCAAGGCCGTTGTCGTGCGCACCGTCAAGGAGCGCCGCCGGCCCGACGGCTCCTACATCCGCTTCGATGAGAACGCTGCCGTGCTCATCAAGGACGGTGGGGACCCGCGAGGCACCCGCATCTTCGGCCCGGTCGGCCGCGAGCTGCGTGACAAGAAGTACATGCGCATCATTTCGCTGGCGCCGGAGGTGCTCTAAGCGATGAAGATCAAATCTGGCGACGAGGTCATCGTTCTCGCCGGCAAGAACCGGGGTGCCACCGGCAAGGTCGTCAAGGCCCTGCCGAAGGAAGACCGTGTCGTTGTCGAGGGCGTCAACCTGGTCAAGAAGCACAGGAAGGCCAACCCGGCGGGCGGCCAGCAGGGCGAGGTCGTCACCAAGGAGGCCCCGATCCACGTGAGCAACGTCGCGCTCGTGGAGGACGGCAAGGCCACCCGGGTCGGCTACCGCTTCGAGGAAGACGGAACCAAGGTTCGCGTCTCCCGCCGCACCGGTAAGGACATCTGATGACGGTTACCAACGACATCACCGCCCCTCCGATGCCGCGGCTCAAGGAGAAGTACCGCAACGAGATCGTTGCCGCCCTCAAGGAGGAGCACGGCATCGGCAACATCATGCAGGTCCCCGGTCTGACGAAGATCGTGGTCAACATGGGTGTTGGCGAGGCGGCTCGTGACGCGAAGCTGATCCAGGGCGCGGTCGCCGACCTGTCGGCGATCACCGGCCAGAAGCCGCGGATCAACCGGGCCAAGAACTCCATCGCGCAGTTCAAGCTGCGCGAGGGACAGCCGATCGGCGCCAGCGTCACGCTGCGCGGCGACCGGATGTGGGAGTTCCTCGACCGGCTGCTCTCCCTGGCCCTGCCCCGTATCCGGGACTTCCGTGGCCTGTCCCCGAAGCAGTTCGACGGGAACGGCAACTACACCTTCGGGCTGACCGAGCAGGTCATGTTCCACGAGGTGGACCCGGACAAGGTCGACCGGCAGCGTGGGATGGACATCACGGTCGTCACCACCGCCACGACCGACGAACAGGGCCGCAGCCTGCTCAAGCGGCTCGGTTTCCCGTTCAAGGAAGCCTGAGGGGTAAGCACACATGGCCAAGAAGTCCCTGATCGCGAAGTCGCAGCGGAAGCCGAAGTTCGGCGTTCGCGCGTATACTCGATGCTCGCGGTGCGGCCGCCCGCGCGCCGTCTTCCGGAAGTTCGGCCTGTGCCGTATCTGCTTCCGTGAGATGGCCCACCGGGGCGAGCTGCCCGGTATCACCAAGTCGAGCTGGTAGTTTCCGGCGGGGCCGACCGTTCGCCCACCCCTGGGTGCACGGAGTCGGCCCCCCGAAGCGCCACCCTCGGCGCGAACAGCGTCCGTGACCGCACGATGCGGCACGGTCCGGCAACATCCAACCACCAGGGCACGGCAGTCCCGAAGGGGACCGCGGTGCCCACGACCACGCCGTAGGTCCGTTTGTGCACCTTCGCGGGAGTACCCGCGCAAGGGCAGGCTCTGGGAAAGCCCGCACTCGGAAACCGCGGTGAGGAAGGGCCAGTCGGCCATGACGATGACCGACCCGATCGCAGACATGCTCACGCGTCTGCGCAACGCGAATTCGGCTTACCACGACACCGTGGCGATGCCGTATTCCAAGATCAAGGCGCACATCGCCGAGATCCTCCAGCAGGAGGGCTTCATTCAGGGCTGGCGGACCGAGGAGGCCCCCGTGGGCCAGAACCTCGTCCTGGACCTGAAGTACGGCCCCACCCGGGAGCGTTCCATCGCGGGCATCCGCCGGGTCTCCAAGCCCGGTCTGCGGGTGTACGCCAAGAAGGAGAACCTGCCGCGGGTGCTGGGTGGCCTCGGCGTGGCGATCATTTCGACGTCCGGCGGCCTGATGACCGAAAAGCAGGCCAAGAAGCGTGGCGTGGGCGGCGAAGTCCTCGCCTACGTCTGGTAACAGGGAGAGATTGAAGCATGTCGCGAATCGGTCGACTGCCGCTCTCGGTCCCCAAGGGCGTCGAAGTCACGATTAACGGGCAGGACGTCACCGTCAAGGGTCCGAAGGGCGAGCTGAAGCACACCGTCGCCGAGCCGATCACCGTGTCCCTGGAGGACGGGGTCTTCACGGTGGCGCGTCCGGACGACAAGCCGGAGAACCGCTCGCTGCACGGTCTGACCCGTGCGCTCATCGCCAACCTCGTCGAGGGCGTGGCCAAGGGCTACACCAAGACGCTGGAGATCCACGGTGTGGGTTACCGCGTCCAGGCCCGCGGCTCCAACCTGGAGTTCTCGCTGGGCTACAGCCACCCCGTCGTGGTCGAGCCCCCCGCGGGCATCAGCTTCCGCGTGGAGAAGCCGACCATCCTCCACGTCGAGGGCATCGACAAGCAGCTGGTGGGCCAGGTCGCCGCGAACATCCGCGGTCTGCGCAAGCCTGACCCGTACAAGGCCAAGGGCGTGCGGTACCAGGGTGAGCACATCCGCCGCAAGGCCGGAAAGGCTGGTAAGTAGGCATGGGTAGCACCGTGAGCCGCAAGCGGACCACCAAGCGCGCCACCTCCCGTGCGCGCCGCCAGTTCCGCGTCCGCAAGAAGGTCGTGGGTACCGCCGAGCGTCCGCGCCTGGCCGTGTTCCGCTCCTCCAAGCACATCGTCGCGCAGGTCATCGACGACACCAGGGGTCACACCCTGGCCGCCGCCTCCAGCGTCGAGGCCGACCTGCGCGTTGACGAGGGCACCAAGTCCGACAAGTCCGTCAAGGTCGGTCAGCTCATCGCCGAGCGCGCCAAGGCCGCCGGTGTCTCCTCGGTCGTCTTCGACCGCGGTGGCAACCAGTACGCCGGTCGTATCGCCAAGCTCGCCGACGCGGCGCGCGAGGGCGGGCTGGAGTTCTAGCGATGACCTCTGCAACGGCCAAGATCAACCACGAGAAGAGGAACCACTGATGGCTGCAGCACCGCGGCGCGGCGCCGGTGGCGAGCGGCGTGATCGCCGTGACGATCGCCGCGGCGGCGCCGCAGACAAGGGTGTCTCCTACATCGAGAAGGTCGTGACCATCAACAGGGTCGCGAAGGTCGTCAAGGGCGGCCGTCGCTTCTCCTTCACCGCCCTGGTCGTCGTCGGCGACGGCAACGGCATGGTCGGTGTCGGTTACGGCAAGGCCAAGGAGGTCCCGGCCGCGATCGCCAAGGGTGTCGAGGAGGCGAAGAAGAACTTCTTCCGCGTCCCCCGCATCCAGGGCACGATCGTGCACCGGGTCCAGGGCGAGGACGCGGCCGGCGTCGTCCTGCTCCGTCCGGCCGCCCCGGGTACCGGCGTCATCGCCGGTGGTCCCGTGCGCGCCGTGCTGGAGTGCGCCGGCATCCACGACGTGCTGAGCAAGTCGCTCGGCTCGTCCAACCCGCTCAACATCGTGCACGCCACCGTGGCGGCTCTGAAGGGCATCAACCAGCCCGAGGAGATCGCCGCCCGCCGTGGCCTGCCGATCGAGGACGTCGCCCCGGCTGCCATGCTGCGTGCTCGCGCTGAGGCGAAGGCAGGAGCCTGACCATGGCCAAGCTCAAGATCACGCAGACCCGCTCCAAGATCGGCGGCAAGGTGAAGCAGCACGCTGCTCTCCAGTCGCTCGGTCTGGGCCGGATCGGCAAGTCCACCGTCCGTGAGGACCGCCCTGAGGTTCGCGGGCAGATCACGATCGTCGCGCACCTCGTCTCTGTCGAGGAGGTTGCCGAATGAGCGACTACAACCCCGACGAGCTGCTCAAGCTGCACCACCTGCGTCCCGCCCCGGGCTCCAACAAGGCCAAGATCCGCAAGGGTCGCGGCGAGGCGTCCAAGGGCAAGACCGCCGGTCGCGGCACCAAGGGCACGAAGGCTCGTAACACCGTCCGCCCCGGCTTCGAGGGCGGGCAGATGCCCCTCATCCGCCGGGTGCCCAAGCTCAAGGGCTTCAGCAACGCCCGGTTCAAGACGACCTACCAGGTCGTCAACCTGGACCGGCTGAGCGAGCTCTACCCCGAGGGTGGCGAGGTCACCGTCGAGAGCCTGGTCGCCAAGGGCGCGGTTCGCAAGAACCAGCCCGTCAAGGTGCTGGGCACGGGTGAGATCTCCGTCGCCGTGCAGGTGAGCGCGCACGCGTTCTCCTCCTCGGCGAAGGAGAAGATCTCCGCCGCCGGTGGCTCCACCACCGAGGTGTAGGGGTCTTCCCCGCGATGAAGCGACTGGGGGCGTCCGCCCGGCAGGTCTAGGACCGGCTGGCGGACGCCCCCGCGTGTTGTGAGCGGTGATCGTTATGACTCACGAACTCAACTGCGGAGTGATCACTGTTACAGTGCCATCTGTTTGAGTTCACCGCTTGACGTACTGTGAATACTTCCGAGCAACGGGCGACCGCCCGGAGCTGACGTTCTACGACGATTCAGGATCGGCCGCGATGTCTGGAACCCGTTCCGCCGCCGAAGCTGCGCAGGAGGAGACGTGCTAGGTGCGTTCGTTCGTGCATTCCGCACGCCCGACCTGCGCAACAAGCTGCTGTTCACACTGTTCATCCTGACGATCTTCCGTCTGGGCTCGGTGATCCCGGCGCCGGGTATCAACTCCGCGGCGATCAGGGACCAGATGGAGGCGATCACCTCCTCGGACCAGTCCGGTGTGTACGCGCTCGTCAACCTGTTCAGCGGCGGTGCCCTGCTGCAACTGGCGGTGTTCGCGCTCGGGGTCATGCCGTACATCACCGCGAGCATCATCATCAACCTGCTCACGGTGGTGATCCCCCGTCTGGAGGCCCTCAAGAAGGAGGGCCAGTCCGGGCAGAGCAAGATCACCCAGTACACCCGCTACCTGACGCTCATGCTCGGTGTCCTCCAGGCCACCAGCATCGTCGCCATGGCCCGGACGGGCGCCCTGTTCCAGGGGGCCATCCCGGTCAGCTCCTACATGCCCAACCAGGACATCCTGACCCTGGTGACCATCGTGTTCACGATGACCGCCGGTACCGCCATCATCATGTGGTTCGGCGAGCTCATCACCGAGCGCGGCGTGGGCAACGGCATGTCGCTGCTGATCTTCACCCAGGTCATCGCGATGTTCCCCTCCTCCATGGTCGCGCTGTTCCAGGAGCGCTCGATCTGGGTCTTCTCCCTCATCTGCATCGCCGGCCTGGTGCTCATCACCGCGGTGGTCTTCATGGAGCAGGCCCAGCGCCGCATCCCGGTGCAGTACGCCAAGCGCATGGTCGGCCGCCGCATGTACGGCGGCAGCTCGACCTACATCCCGCTGAAGGTGAACCAGGCGGGCATCATCCCCGTGATCTTCGCCTCCTCGCTGCTGTACCTGCCGCAGCTGCTCGTGGGCCTCATGGGACAGGACTCCACGCACCCCGTGGTGACCTTCGTGCAGGACTACTTCCTCACCGGCACCCACCCCGTGTACATGGCGACGTTCTTCGTCATGATCATCGGCTTCGCGTTCTTCTACGTGGCGATTACCTTCAACCCCGCTGAGGTCGCCGACAACATGAAGAAGTACGGTGGGTTCATCCCGGGTATCCGACCAGGGCGTCCGACCGCCGAGTACCTCGACTACGTGCTGACGAGGCTGACGACCCCCGGATCCCTGTACCTGGGTGTGATCGCTCTCCTGCCGATGGTCGCCCTCGGCGCCACCGGCGCCAGCGCGAACTTCCCCTTCGGAGGGACGAGCATCCTGATCATGGTCGGCGTCGGGCTGGACACGGTGAAGCAGATCGAGAGTCACCTCCAGCAGAGGAACTACGAAGGTTTTCTGCGATAAATGCGAGCAGTATTGGTGGGGCCGCCTGGGGCCGGCAAGGGCACCCAGGCCCAGATCCTCGCGTCCGAGCTGTCGATCCCCAAGGTGTCCACGGGTGACATCTTCCGGGCCAACGTCAGCGGCAAGACGGACCTCGGCAAGAAGGCCAAGGAGTACATGGACCGCGGTGACCTCGTCCCCGACGAGGTCACGAACGCCATGGTCAAGGACCGACTGGCGCAGGAGGACGCCGCCGAGGGGTTCCTGCTCGACGGCTTCCCGCGCAACGTCCCGCAGGCCGAGACGCTCAAGGGCATCCTCGCCGACCTCGACACCACCCTGGACGTCGTCCTGGAGCTGAGGGTCGACGAGGAGGAGGTCGTCAAACGCCTCTCGGGCCGCCGCTCGTGCCCCGAGTGCGGCCAGGTGTACCACGTGGAGTACGACGCCCCGAAGATCGCGGGCAGGTGCGACAACGAGGGCGCCGAGCTGTACCAGCGCGACGACGACCGCGAGGAGACCATCCGGCACCGCCTGGAGGTCTACCGCGAGCAGACCGCTCCGCTGGTGCAGTTCTACGAGGCGGAGGGCCTGCTGGCCACCATCGCGGCCACGGGGACCGTGGACGAGGTGACGGCCCGTGCCAAGGCCGCCATCGACAAGGTCGGGGCCGGCTCCTGATGTTCCGCAAGGCCGATCCGGACGTGCAGATCAAGACTCCGGAGCAGATCGCCATGATGAGGGCGGCGGGCCAGGTCGTGGCCCGCGCCCTGGACACGCTCCGGGCCGCGGTGCGGCCCGGAGCGTCGACCCTGGAGCTGGACTCCCTCGCGGAGAAGGTCATCCGCGACGCGGGCGCCGTCCCCTCCTTCAAGGGCTACCACGGCTTCACGGGCTCCATCTGCGCCTCGGTGAACGAGGAGGTCGTCCACGGCATCCCCAGCGCGCAGCGGGTGCTGGCCGAGGGCGACATCATCTCCATCGACTGCGGGGCCGTCCTGGAGGGCTGGCACGGCGACTCGGCGATCACCGTCGCGGTCGGCGAGGGCCGCCCCGAGGACCTGCGCATGATGGAGGTCTGCGAGGAGTCCATGTGGCAGGGGATCGCCGAACTGCGTCCGGGCAGGCGCCTGGGTGACATCGGTTACGCGATCGGCGGCCACATCTCCCGCAACGGCGGCTACGGCAACGTCCGCGAGTACGGCGGCCACGGCATCGGCACCGAGATGCACATGGACCCGCACGTGCTCAACTACGGCAAGCGCGGCAAGGGCATGAGGCTGGTCGAGGGCATGTGCCTGGCGATCGAGCCGATGACCACCCTGGGCCGCCACGACGTGGTGCAGCTCGACGACGGCTGGACCGTGGTGACCCGCGACGGCGGGCGCGCCGCGCACTTCGAGCACACGGTCGCGGTGACCGCGGACGGGCCCGTGGTGCTGACCGCGCGCGAGTCCGATCGGGATAAAATCGCCGACATGGGGTTCGTCCAGCCGACCTGGTAGGGGTCTCCTCCCGTGCGGAGCGCGGGGGCCGCTTCCGGGTGAAGATGCGAGGTGCGCGCAGTGTCCGACCCGGTGCCGTCGATACGAACGTCCGACGCGGAACGCGACCGCGTGGCCCAGCTCCTCCAGGAGCACTTCGCCCAGGGGCGGCTGGACCACGAGGAGTTCACCGACCGCCTCGGCCGCGTCTACAAGGCCAGGACCACGGGTGAGCTGGCCACGGTCACCAACGACCTCCCCGAGCGCGACCTCGCCGACATCCGCGGTGCCGCCTCCCGGGACGAGGATTTCGCGGTGACCCCTGCGATCAGCATGCGCGACCCGGTTCTGATGGTGCCGTGGGCCCTCTACGCGGGGGTCAACATCCTGTGCTTCGTCATCTGGCTGATCCTGTTCCTCACCACCGACTACGACTACCCGTGGTTCCTGTGGGTCATGGGGCCGTGGGGCATCGTGATGGGCATGGTGACCGTGGGGGTCCTGGCCGGGCAGAAGCACCACTCCGACGGCGACGGGACGCCCTAGGTCCGGGGTCCGTGCCCGCCCTCGTTCCGGTGCGGTAGGGTGCTCCGTTCGGCGGTCAGGAGCACTTGCCGGAAGGGGATAGACTGTCCATGCCCATACGCGGGCTGTTGGGTCAGTCTGCCTTCTTCGCGCCACGTCCTCCAACCGACGTTCGCCTTTTGCAGTTGGCCTGAACTTCCAGTGTCCCTCGGCGTCGGTGACGGCCATCCGCCGTTGCCGGGGCCGTAGCGTCATGCGGGGCCACTGGGGTCGCGTCGGGTTGTCCTGATCAACCAAACGATGAGCGAGGCGTGGAAGGACATGGCCAAGAAAGACGGCGCCATCGAGATCGAGGGTTCCGTTGTCGAGTCCCTACCCAACGCTATGTTCAAGGTAGAGCTCGACAACGGGCACCAGGTCCTTGCCCACATCAGCGGCAAGATGCGGATGAACTACATCCGTATTCTCCCCGACGACCGCGTCGTCGTGGAGCTGAGCCCGTACGACCTCACGCGCGGGCGCATCGTTTACCGCTACAAGTAGCCCCTCACGGGCCTCGCGGCCCGGGAGAGTATGAGTTCGGAGTCACCATGAAGGTCAAGCCGAGCGTGAAGAAGATCTGCGCGAAGTGCCGCGTGATCCGCCGTAACGGCCGGATCATGGTCATTTGCTCGGACCCGCGGCACAAGCAGCGCCAGGGTTAGTCACCCCCGCTCCGCTCGCCGCGGCTTCACACACCGCGATCGGCCCGGCCGGTGCGCCAGCACCGCACCGGGCGCACGACACAACGAAAACCTGTTCCGACTCCCGCCGCCAGTGCGGCGCGGGAGCCACCCCCGGTCGGAGGCCGGGGCCTCGTCGATTGGGCGACGAGAGGGTGGAACGGGCCAGACCTCCGCATAGGGCATTAGGAGTCTCGCCCACATGGCACGTATCGAAGGCGTTGACCTTCCCCGCGACAAGCGGGTGGAGATCGCTCTCACGTACATCTTCGGGATCGGGCGCACCCGCGCCCTGGAGACCCTGAAGAGCACCGGCGTCGACGGCAACACGCGCGTCTACGAGCTGACCGAGGAAGACCTCGTCAAGCTGCGCGAGTGGATCGGCTCCAACTACCAGGTCGAGGGTGACCTGCGCCGTGAGGTGCAGGGCGACATCCGCCGCAAGATGGAGATCGGTAGCTACCAGGGCATCCGCCACCGCCGTGGGCTCCCGGTCCGCGGTCAGCGCACGCAGACCAACGCGCGCACCCGCAAGGGCAAGAAGAAGACCGTGGCCGGTAAGAAGAAGGCCGGTAAGAAGTAGTCCGCTCGGACTGGACTGTAAACACGCGTCCGGGAACGACAACGGACCGATGATCTCTGGGAGTTTCGCTCATGCCGCCTAAGGGCCGTCAGGGTGCCGCGCGCAAGGTGCGCCGCAAGGAAAAGAAGAACATTGTCCACGGGCACGCTCACATCAAGAGCACGTTCAACAACACGATCGTGAGCATCACCGACCCGACCGGTGCCGTGATCTCGTGGGCCAGCTCCGGCCAGGTGGGCTTCAAGGGTTCGCGCAAGTCGACCCCCTACGCCGCGCAGATGGCCGCCGAGGCCGCTGCCCGCCGCGCCCAGGAGCACGGCGTCCGCAAGGTGGACGTCTTCGTGAAGGGCCCGGGCTCGGGCCGGGAGACCGCCATCCGCTCGCTCCAGGCGACCGGGCTGGAGGTCGGCTCCATCCAGGACGTGACGCCGGTTCCGCACAACGGCTGCCGTCCGCCCAAGCGCCGCCGGGTCTGATCCCGCACCGGCGCCCGCGCACCTACCCGCGCGGGCGCCGCGCCTGGTTCCGCGCGCTCCCCTGAGAGGGGCCCGCGCGGACGGGGTAGGAATCCGAGTAGCGGACACCGATGTGGTGTCCGCCGGGTGGCCGTCAAATAGCGGGCGGCCATGTGGAAGGGAAGACACGGACCATGTTGATCGCACAGCGTCCCACGCTCACCGAGGAAGCCTCCTCGGACCTGCGCTCGAAGTTCGTCATCGAGCCGCTGGAGCCGGGCTTCGGCTACACCATCGGCAACTCGCTTCGGCGCACCCTGCTGTCCTCCATCCCCGGCGCGGCTGTCACGAGCATCCGCATCGAGGGCGTCGAGCACGAGTTCACCACCGTGCCCGGTGTCAAGGAGGACGTCACCGAGATGATCCTCAACCTCAAGGGCCTGGTCGTCAGCTCCGAGCACGACGAGCCGGTGCTGATGTACCTGCGCAAGCAGGGCCCCGGTGTGGTGACCGCCGCGGACATCGCTCCGCCGGCCGGTGTCGAGGTGCACAACCCCGACCTGCACATCGCCACGCTCAACGGCAAGGGCAAGCTGGAGATGGAGCTGACGGTCGAGCGCGGCCGCGGTTACGTCTCGGCGACGCAGAACAAGCAGGCGGGACAGGAGATCGGCCGCATTCCGATCGACTCCATCTACTCCCCGGTCCTGCGTGTGACCTACAAGGTCGAGGCCACCCGTGTCGAGCAGCGCACCGACTTCGACCGCCTGATCGTCGACATCGAGACCAAGCCGGCCATCCGTCCCCGGGACGCGGTCGCCAGCGCGGGCAAGACCCTGGTCGAGCTGTTCGGTCTGGCGCGTGAGCTCAACGTCGACGCCGAGGGCATCGACATGGGCCCGTCGCCCACGGACGCCGCCCTGGCGGCGGACCTGGCGCTGCCGATCGAGGACCTCAACCTCACGGTCCGGTCCTACAACTGCCTCAAGCGTGAGGGCATCCACAGCGTCGGTGAGCTGGTTGCCCGCTCCGAGCAGGACCTGTTGGACATCCGCAACTTCGGTGCCAAGTCCATCGACGAGGTCAAGCAGAAGCTCGTCGACATGGGCCTGTCGCTGAAGGACTCCCCGCCCGGATTCGACCCCAGCTCGGCGGCCGACTCCTACAGCTCCGAGGACGACGAGGGCGAGTCCTTCGTCGAGACGGAGCAGTACTAACCGACCTTCGTCGCCCACATGGTCCCCGGCCGAGTGCGGCCGCGGACCGCATCACTAGGAGAACGACACCATGCCCACGCCTACCAAGGGCGCCCGTCTGGGTTCCGGGCCCGCTCACGAGCGGCACATCCTGGCGAACCTCGCCACCTCGCTGTTCCAGCACGGCCGCATCCGCACCACCGAGGCCAAGGCCAAGCGCCTGCGCCCGTACGCGGAGAAGCTGATCACCCTCGGCAAGCGCGGTGACCTGCACGCCCGCCGCCAGGTCCTGACCAAGATCACGGACAAGGCCGTCGTGCACGAGCTCTTCACCGAGATCGGCCCGCGCTACGAGAACCGTCCCGGTGGCTACACCCGGATCACCAAGATCGGTCCGCGCAAGGGCGACAACGCCCCGATGGCCGTGATCGAGCTGGTCGAGGCCCTGAGCGCCCAGGCCGCGGCCCCGGCCGCCCAGCCCGCCGCGCAGGAGCCCGAGGCCGAGGAGCCCAAGGCCGACGCGACCGCCGTGGCGGACGAGGCCGGCGACCAGCCGGCGGAGGACACCACCTCCGACCAGACCGCCAAGGCCGGCGAGACGGCCCAGGCGGAGGGCCCGGCTGACGACAAGTAGCGTGCGGGGCGCGGGGGCGCCGACGCGTCCCGCGCACGCACCGCTCGGCGAGTGCCCGATCCCCGCGGGGGTCGGGCACTCGTCTTTTTCGTGGACGCGGAGGAGTGGCGGGTAATGGACGAGACGACGGTCCGGGTGCGGTTGGACGTGGCCTACGACGGCACGGACTTCTCCGGGTGGGCCGCGCAGCCGGGCCGGCGCACGGTGCAGGGCGAGCTGGAGGCGGCGCTGGCGCGTGTGCTGCGCCTGCCGGAGGTGTCGCTGACGTGCGCGGGGCGCACGGACGCCGGTGTGCACGCGCGGGGGCAGGTGGCGCAGGCCGACATCCCAGCGCGCACGTGGGAGAGCGAGGGTGAGCGCGTGCTCCGGCGCCTGGCCGGGGTGCTGCCCAAGGACGTGCGGGTGCGCGCGGCGCGGCTGGCGCCGCCCGGGTTCGACGCCCGGTTCTCGCCGCTGTTCCGGCGGTACCTGTACCGGGTGAGCGACGGGCCCTACGGGGTGGACCCGCTGCTGCGGCGGGACGTGCTGTGGCACCGCGGCCCGCTGGACGTGGACCGGATGAACGCGGCGGCGGAGCGCCTGGTGGGCGAGCACGACTTCGCGGCGTTCTGCAAGAAGCGCGAGGGCGCGACGACCATCCGGGAGCTGCTGCGCCTGGAGTGGGCCCGGGTGGACGAGCACCTGCTGCACGGGACGATCCAGGCGGACGCGTTCTGCCACAACATGGTGCGCGCGCTCGTGGGCGCGCTCCTGGCGGTGGGCGACGGGCGCAGGGACGTGGACTGGCCGGGGAAGGTGCTCGGCGCCGGTACGCGGGACTCGTCGGTGCACGTGGTGGGGCCGCAGGGACTCAGCCTGGAGGAGGTGCGCTACCCGGCCGACGAGGAGCTGGCCGTGCGCGCCTCGGCGACCCGCCGCGTGCGGGAGCTGCCGTGCCGGGGCCACTCGGCCTGAGGAGGCCGCGGCCCCGGGGCCGCGGGAGTTTCGAGGGTGCGGGCAGCACGAGGCGCCGGGGGTGGGACCCCCCCTTTTTTACCAGGCTAGAGCCGCGCCGGGCCCCGCGGGAGCGCGGAATCCGGCCTGTGGACGGGGGAGGGGCGTCCGACACCCATCGCGCCCTTCAGTCGACGTGTGCCGGTCCCGGGTCGGCCCAGTGCCGGTGCAGCAGTGCGATCTGCTCGGGCAGCACCCGCGACACCGACAGCTCTGGCAGGTCGTCCACGTCGAACCATGCTCTGGCACTGGTCTCGGCGCTGCTGAAGGCGCGGTCGCCCGTCCCGTCGCTGCCGAAGGCGGGACCGCCGGTCCCGGTGCCGCCGGAGGCGGGGGCGTGGTCGGCCAGCGGCGCGCACACGAACAGGAGCTTGTAGATGTGGCGGTCGTAGACCGGCACGTGGGGCCACAGGTGCCGGTCGAGGGCCCCGGCCAGGTGGATCGCCCGCACGGCCAGCCCCGCCTCCTCGCGGACCTCGCGTTCGATCGCCTCCCTGGGGCTCTCCAGGACGTCGCACCACCCGCCGGGCAGGGTCCAGCGGTGGCCGTCGGAGATCTCGCGGACGAGCAGGACCCGGCCGGAGGGGTCGAAGACGCCGCCGCGTACGTCGAGCTTGGGAGTGGTGTAACCGGCGGCCGAGGCCACTTCGGGCTCGTACCCGGGGAGCTCCCCGGCGGCCACCATCTGCATCAGGTCGCGGGCCAGGGCGCCGACGCGGTGGAACCGCCCGATGTCGAACTCGTTGGTGCTGTACGCCAGCCCCGACTCCGACTGCGCCGTCAGCTCCATCGCGATGCGCCGGATCCGTTCGGCGGGTTCCGTCATCGTCACGCCCTCCTCCGGGGCTCGCGGACCGGCCCGCAGGGACTCCTGCCCGCCGCGGGCGCCGACGGAACCCGCCCGCGGACACGAAGAGGGGGCACCCGGTCGCCGGGTGCCCCCCACTGGTGCTGACGACCGCTCAGCCGCGGTTCTCACTGAGGCCGGTGTGGGCCTCCTGCAGGAAGCCCTCGCTGACGGCGCGCAGCTCGGTGGCGGACTCGCTCTCGCCGCCCTCTTCGGTGCCGTCGCTGTTGGCCGCCAGGGAGAAGAGCAGGTAACGGCCCCACTGGCCGCTGCTGCCGTGGCCGCCGGAGTGGCCCAGGCGCTCGGCGGGGCTGCCCTCCTCGCCGGGCAGACCGGCGAACCACTGCGCGGCCACCAGGTCCTGGGCCTCCATCGCGGTGGTCGCCTCCTCGCCGGTGGGCATGGCGGCCACGCCCACGGTCACCGCGTGGCCCTCGTCCTCGCTGAGGTAGGAGGCGCGCACCATCTGGCGGCACTCGTTGTCGGCGAGCACCTGGCCGTAGTCGCCGTGGGCCCCGGCGGCGCAGTCCTCGGTGTCCTCGACGGCCACGCGGGTGAACGTGCCCTGGCCCTCGACCTCCATGCTCTCGGGGAAGAGGGCCTCCGCGTCGAGCGCGCCCGGGTCGTCGGCCTCGTCGGCGACGGTCGCGGCGTTCGCGCCCCCCGAGCCCATGCTGGTGGCGAGGAAGAACGTCCCGCCGCCCGCGAGGACGAGCAGCGCGGCGAAACCGGCGATCATCATGATCCGGCGCTTGCGGGCGCGCGCGTCCGCGCCGCCGTCACCGTACCGGTCGTCGTCGTAGCCGTCGTAGTCGTCGTAGTCGTTGATCCCCTGGGCGTCGAACTGCGCGGTGTCCACACCGGCGTCGTCGGGGACCTCGTCCCGGAACAGGGGACGGCCGCCGGGCGAGGCGGGGACGGAGCCGGGGACGGGGCTGATGTGCTGCGTGGCGCCCATCGCGTCCGGGGGGAACACGGGCTCCTCCCGGCCGGGCGCCGGGAGCGCGGCGGGGGGCTGCGGCGGGCCCTGGAAGGCCTGCTGGGCGGTCGGGGGCGCCGAACCGGGGGGCATGCCGGGGGGAGGGCCGACGGGCGCTCCGGGGTGGCCGGGAGCGCCGGGACGGCCCTGTGGCACGCCCTGCGCGCCGGGGGGGAACCCGGGGACGGGGCCCTGGGGTCCGGGGTGCTGGCCGGGGGCGTGCGGCGGCACGGGGGCGCCGGGAGGGAGCGCTCCGGGCGGAAGGGGCGGCCCGGGGCGGCCCGGGGCGGCGTTCTGTCCGGGGGGCGCGTGCGGGCCCGGCTGCTGGCCCATGCCCGGGTGGCCGCCGGTGGGAGCCTGGTGCGACTGGTGGCCGCCGGTAGGGGCCTGGTGCGAGGGGTATCCGCCGGTGGGCGCCTGCATCGGCGCTTGGCCGCCGGTGGGGGCCCCGTGCGGCGGGAACTGGCCGCCGGTGCCCTGAGGAGGCTGTCCGGGGTGCACGGGCGCCTGCTGGCCGCCGGTGCCCTGCTGGGGCTGCCCCGGACGATGAGGGGCCTGGCCGCCGGTGGGCGCGCCCGCCTGGCCGCCGGGGTAGCCGGGCACGCCCTGGGGCAGCCCGCCCTGGCCGTACTGCGGGTTCTGGGGACTCTGCGGGCCGCTCGGGGGCTGGGGCGGGGCCTGCGGGCCGCTCGGTCCGCCGTGGAGGTCCTGACGGACGCCGCCGGGGTAGCCGTGCTGCTGCCCGCCCTGGCCGTACGGCGGTATCTGGGGGCCGCTCGGCTGCGTGGGAGAGTGGTGCTGCTGGTACGGGGGATGCTGGTCGGGCGGGGGCGCGCCATGTGTCTGCTGTGGCCCCGATGTGGGATGCTGGCCCTCGGCATGGGAGGGCGCTGACCCGAGCAGGTCCTGGCCGTCACCGGCCTCCGGCCCGACGGGTCTGCCGTCGGGACCGTACTGTGGCTGGTTCGGATGGGTACTGATGGGAGTCTCCGAGGGCTCTGGGGGTGGGACTGGGCCGCGGTCCACCGGCACGTGGCCTGGGCCGCGCGGTGCCGTCCGTTCCGGGTTCCCGTGGTTTCGGCGACCGTGACGGGCGTCTCCAAGGCCGTGTCGGTGCCCGTCATAACGGGAGCAGACCGGCCTTTCGGTGCAAGCGTAGCCAACGCAGGGGCGGGAACAGGACGAAGCACTCCCGGCAACGGGCATAATAAAAGACGGAGAGGTCACGGATGTGACCCCGTGCCGGTGTTTTCCCCGCCGAGCGCGGTCCGGCCGGTCCGCCCCGCCGCTGGCTTTGACCTGCGCGGCGGTGGCCAGGTAGGATATTCCGTCGTTGTGCGTTGAGTTGCCGTGGGCCCCGATCGCCGGGCGCCGATCCACGCACCATCGTCTGCGCACTCACCATTCGGAGAGTCCTGTGACATGGCACGGGATATCCGGCCAGACGCCCCCGCAACCGCGGGTGTGTATACGAGTCCCCCATCCCCGCACGGGATGGGGCAGCCGACTGAAGAGCGAAGGCAAACGATCGTGCGCACATACAGCCCCAAACCAAACGATGTCCAGCGTCAGTGGCACGTTGTCGACGCTACCGATCTCGTGCTCGGGCGTATGGCGAGCCAGGTTGCCACGCTGCTTCGGGGCAAGCACAAGCCGTACTACGCGCCCCACATCGACACCGGCGACTTCGTGATCGTCGTGAACGCCGACAAGGTCGCCCTGACCGGCAAGAAGCTGGAGCAGAAGCGCGCCTACCGCCACTCCGGCTACCCGGGCGGCCTGCGCTCCGTCTCCTACGCCGACCTGCTGGAGAAGAACCCCGAGCGGGCCATCGAGAAGGCCGTCAAGGGCATGCTCCCCAAGGGCTCCCTGGGCCGCCAGATGGCCAAGAAGCTCAAGGTGTACGCCGGTCCGGAGCACCCGCACCAGGCCCAGCAGCCGGTTGCGTTCGAAATCACCAAGATCGAGCAGCCCGCCTAGGCGTTCGCAGACTTTTACAGAGAGCACGAGGAGAACCGTGGTCGAGCCCACCGGCATCGAAGACGTCGAGCAGGAGTACGTGGAGAACCCGGAGGAGTTCCCCTCCGAGTACACCAGCGAGTCCGACGAGAACGCCGCCGCCTACGTCCCCACCGCGTCCGGCCCCAGCGCCGGCACCGGTCGACGCAAGCAGGCCGTCGCCCGTGTCCGCATCGCCCCCGGCGCGGGCGAGTGGAAGGTCAACGGCAAGTCGCTTGAGGCGTACTTCCCGGACAAGGTCCACCAGCAGACCATCAAGGAGCCGTTCGTCTCCCTCGGGTTCGACGGCGCCTACGACGTCTTCGCCCGTCTCGACGGCGGCGGCACCAGCGGCCAGGCCGGCGCCCTGCGCCACGGCATCGCCCGTGCGCTGGCGTCCCTGGACCCGGAGAACAACCGCCCGACCCTCAAGAAGGCCGGTTTCCTGACCCGCGACGCCCGCGAGGTGGAGCGCAAGAAGGCCGGTCTCAAGAAGGCGCGCAAGGCTCCCCAGTTCTCCAAGCGCTAGTGCTCATGCGCCGGCACCCGCTCGGCTGAGCTTCGGCCCGTACGCCGTTCCCACCACCGGGACGGCGTACGGGCCTTCGGTTTTCCCGGTGGCTTGTCTGGGCCACCCTCGCTACTCCACCGGCGCCACGACCCGGCGCCGTCTTCGAAAGGGGCTGTCCGCCTGTGGCTCGGCTGTTCGGAACAGATGGTGTACGCGGTGTCGCCGGTCGGGACCTGACCGCCGCCCTCGCGCTGGAGCTGTCCGTCGCGGCGGCGCGGGTGCTGACCCGCGGCGGTGACGGGGCGCGGCCCAAGGCCGTGGTCGGTCGCGACCCGCGCGCCTCCGGCGAGTTCCTCGAGGCCGCCGTCGTCGCGGGCCTGGCCAGCACCGGCGTGGACGTGGTGCGCGTGGGCGTGCTGCCCACCCCTGCCGTGGCCTACCTGACCGGCGCGCTCGGCGCCGACTTCGGCGTGATGCTCTCCGCCAGCCACAACCCGGCCCCCGACAACGGCATCAAGTTCTTCGCGCGGGGCGGCCAGAAGCTGGAGGACGCCCTGGAGGAGGAGATCGAGGGCATGCTCGGCGTGCCCTCCACCCCCGCCGTGGGCGACCTCGTCGGCCGGGTCACAGACGCCGACGACGGCGCCGAGCGCTACGTCGAGCACGTGCTGGCCTCGGTGCCCCACAGCCTCAAGGGCCTCAAGGTCGTGGTGGACTGCGCCAACGGCGCCTCCGCCCTGGTCGCGCCCGAGGCCCTGCGCCGCGCGGGCGCGGAGGTCGTGGCGATCGGCGACCAGCCGGACGGCCACAACATCAACGACGGGTGCGGCTCCACCCACCTGGAGGTGCTCCAGGAGGCGGTCCGCCTGCACGGCGCGGACGCCGGTATCGCCAACGACGGCGACGCCGACCGCTGCCTGGCCGTGGACGCCGAGGGTCGCGTGGTGGACGGCGACCAGATCCTGGCGATCCTGGCCACCGAGGCCAAGGAGGAGGGCAGGCTCGCCCAGGACACGCTCGTGGTCACGGTCATGTCCAACCTGGGCCTGAAGCTGGCGATGGAGCGCGAGGGCATCACCGTGGTGGAGACCGCGGTGGGCGACCGCTACGTGCTGGAGGAGATGAAGCGCGGCGGGTTCGGCCTGGGCGGCGAGCAGTCCGGGCACGTGATCCTGCTGGAGCACGCCACCACCGGCGACGGCGTCCTGACCGGCCTGCACCTGCTGGCCGCGATGGCCCACCGCGAGCAGGGCCTGGCGGAGCTGGCCAAGGTGATGACCCGCCTGCCGCAGGTGCTCGTCAACGTGCCCGACGTGGACAAGGCCCGCGCCAAGGACTCCGCGGAGCTCGCGGCGGCCGTGCGCGAGGCCGAGGAGGAGCTGGGCGAGACCGGCCGGGTGCTGATCCGGCCCAGCGGGACCGAGCCCAAGGTCAGGGTCATGGTCGAGGCGCCGGAGCAGGAGCAGGCCACCGCGGTGGCCGAGCGGCTGGCCGCCGTGGTGCGCTCCGCGCTCGGCTGAGGGCAGGACTCCTTCCACGCGCACCCGGGCACGCGGACGGCCGGGTGCGCGTTCTCATGTGTGGCTGACCCGCGGAGCGCGGGTCCGAGGCGGTGGAGTTGGTCACGGTGGCGGACACGCGGTACGGGCACGCCCTGACGATCGGGGTGGACATCGGAGGGACGAAGGTGGCCGCCGGTGTGGTGACGCCCGGCGGGCGCATCCTGGCCCGGCTGCGCACGGAGACCCCCGAGCGCAGCAAGAGTCCCGCGGTCGTGGAGGACACGATCGTCTCGGTGGTGCGGGAGCTGCGCCGGGAGTTCCGGGTGCGCGCCGTGGGCGTGGGCGCCGCCGGTTTCGTCGACGAGCGGCGGGCCAACGTGCTGTTCGCCCCGCACCTGTCCTGGCGCCGGGAGCCGCTGCGCGACGCCCTGGCCCTGCGGCTGGGGCTGCCCGTGGTGGTGGAGAACGACGCGAACGCCTCCGCCTGGGCCGAGGTGCGCGCCGGGGCGGGCCGGGGCGTGGACAACGTCGTGGTGGTGAACCTGGGTACGGGCATCGGCGGCGCGGTCGTGCTCGACGGGAGCCTGCACCGGGGCCGGTACGGACTGGCCGGGGAGTTCGGGCACATGACGGTGGTGCCGGGCGGCCACCGCTGCGAGTGCGGGAACCGGGGCTGCTGGGAGCAGTACGCGAGCGGCAACGCGCTGACGAGGGAGGCGCGGGAGCTGGTGGCCTCGCAGTCGCCGGTGGCGGAGGCCCTGCACCAGGCGGTGGGCGGCGACGCCGCCCAGATCACCGGGCCGCTGGTCAGCGAGCTGGCGCGCAAGGGCGACCGCGCGTGCGTGGAGCTGATGCGCGAGGCGGGGGGATGGCTGGGCTCGGGCCTGGCCAACCTGGCCGCGGCGTTCGACCCGGAGCTGTTCATCGTGGGCGGCGGCGTGTCCGAGGCGGGGGAGCTGCTGCTGGAGCCCGCGAGGGAGGCGTTCGGGCGCAACCTCACGGGGCGCGGCTACCGTCCCGAGGCCCGGGTGGCGGCGGCCGAGCTGGGCAACGAGGCGGGCCTCATCGGCGCCGCGGACCTGGCCCGGGAGGCGCTGCCCCGGTGGCACCAGCGGCGTCGACAGCGCCGCCTGGGGCGTTTCGGCAGGAGTCAGGGCTGACCGGTTCCGTCGGGGGCGGCGGCGCGCGGCCGGAGGGTGCCGCGCGCCGCGTTGCGCGGGACCTAGCGGGACAGCGCCCTCACGTCGATGTCGATCGGGAACGGCAGGTCCAGCTTGAGGCGTTCCCGAGCGACGGTGACAGGGATGTAGCGGGGTTCCTTCGTGCCGTCCAACTCGTAGACGTAGACGGCCGGGCCACCGTCCTCCCGCTCGATCCGCCAGAAGTGGGGGATGCCCGCCTGCGCGTACTTGAGGGGTTTGGTGGAGCGGTCACGGTCCTGGGACTCCTCGGACACGATCTCGACCGCGAGCAGGACTTCGTCCGGGGTGTAGTAGCTCCGGATGTCCCCTACCTCTGGGTCATCGGTGTCGCGGTAGACGAGGATGTCGGGTTCCGGGCGCTGGCGCTTACCCAGCTTGATCGTCATCTCCTCGTCCACGGCGAGCTCCGGGGGCAGCACGTCCTCCAGCACGGTGGAAAGACGTCGCTTGACCCGTGAATGAAAGCGGATCTGGGGGGAGAACACGATGAGCGCTCCGTCGATGAGTTCCATCCGGGGCGCTCCCGGGGGAAGGTCGTCCATGTCGTCGGCGGTCCAGCCGCCGGGCGGGGGCATGAACCAGTCGGGGAGCGGCTCAGCGGTCATCGAAACCTCCCGGGTCGATTCCTGAGCCCATGCTAATGCGGTCGTCATCGCCATGACAGGACGGTAGCGCTCCGTGACGACGGTGTGCGGAGGTTCCGCGAAGAACCCCGGTTCTCGGACGAAAGTCCTGTTCGGAGGGGCTACCCGCAATTAACCGAACCTGGTTCTAGTGCGGAGGCCGCATCCTCTGTAGAGTGCCGCCATGGATCTCAACGCAATCTCCGCCCTCGTCTCGGGCGGCGCGAGTGGCCTGGGCGAGGCCACCGCCAGGGAGCTCGCCTCCGCGGGCGCGACCGTCGTCGTCGCCGACCTCAACGCCGAGCGCGGGGAGGCGGTCGCCAAGGAGATCGGCGGTGTCTTCGTGCGCACCGACGTCTCCCGGGAGGACCAGGTCAAGGCTGCGGTCCAGGCCGCCGTCGACACCGGCAAACCCTTCCGGGCGGCCGTGTCCTGCGCGGGCATCGGCTGGGCCACCCGCACCGTCGACCGCAGCGGCAACCCCCACGACCTGGACAGCTACCAGAAGGTCATCCAGGTCAACCTCATCGGCACCTTCAACGTGCTGCGCCTGTCCGCGGCCGAGATCGCCAGAACCGAGCCGGTCAACGGGGACGGCGAGCGCGGCTCCATCGTCAACACCGCCTCCCTCGCGGGCATCGAGGGCCAGATCGGCCAGATCGCCTACTCCTCCTCCAAGGGCGGCGTCATCGGCATGACCCTCCCGGCCGCCCGCGACCTCGCGGCCGTCGGCATCACGGTCAACACCATCGCCCCCGGAATCCTGGAGACGCCCATCTACGGCGAGGGCGAGGCCGCCGAGGAGTTCAAGCAGCGCCTGGCCGCGCCGGTGCCCTTCCCCAAGCGCCTGGGCACCGCCGAGGAGTTCGGTCGGCTCGCCCGGGCCCTGCTGGAGATCAGCTACGTCAACGGCGAGGTCGTCCGCATCGACGGCGCGCTGCGCATGCCGCCGAAGTAGGGAGGGCACCGTGTCCGACGAGGTTCTCTACACCGCCGAGGACGGCGTCGCCGTCATCACCATCAACCGGCCCCAGGCCAGGAACGCGGTCAACGCCGCGGTCGCCGCACGCGTCGCCGAGGCGCTCGACGACCTCGACGCGCGCAAGGACCTGAGTGTCGGCATCATCACCGGCGCGGGCGGCACCTTCTGCGCCGGGATGGACCTCAAGGCCTTCATGCGCGGCGAGGTCCCGCTGGTGGAGGGACGCGGGTTCGGCGGCTTCGCCGAGCGCCCGCCCCGCAAGCCGCTGATCGCCGCCGTGGAGGGGTACGCCCTCGCGGGCGGGTTCGAGGCCGTGCTCGCCTGCGACCTGGTCGTGGCCGCCGAGGACGCCAGGTTCGGCATCCCCGAGGTCAAACGCGGCCTGGTCGCAGGTGCGGGCGGCCTGCTGCGCCTCCAGCACCGCATCCCGCGCAACATCGCGATGGAGTTCGCCCTGACCGGCGACTTCGTCGAGGCCCCGCGCCTGGCCGAGCTCGGACTGGTCAACCGGGTCACCGCCAGCGGCGGGGCCCTGGAGGGCGCACGCGAGCTGGCGGCCCGCATCACGGCCAACGGCCCGCTGGCGGTGCGGGTGTCCAAGGAGGTCATCACCTCCTCCGACGACTGGCCCACCGAGCGGATGTGGGAGAGGCAGAACGAGCTGACGGGTCCGGTGTTCGTCAGCCACGACGCCATGGAGGGCGCGGCGGCCTTCGCCGAGAAGCGCGCCCCCGTGTGGAGGGGCGAGTAGGCCCCGGACGCCCTGCGGCGGCCGTCCCCCCGCCCGGGGGCGGCCGCCGCGCGCTGTCGGGCGCGCCGCGGCGGGAGCCGGTGCGCGCACGTGCCCTGAGCTGCGGAGGGCCCCGGCCGCCGTGGAGTGTTGTGCGTCACGGACCGGCGTGACGGGATCCAAGGCGCGCCGTTCCCTTCGGCCCCACGGAACGGGGACCGCCGCGGCGGGTGCCCCGGCGGGTTCGCTGAGGGCGCCGCGGCCGGGCCCCCGCTCGGCCGACATGTCCGAGGTGGGGGTGCTTTCGCGGGAGCGCGCGTCCGCCCGCGCGCCCGCGTGCGAGGGGTTCCCCTCCCCGGCGCGGCCCCGGCGGCCCCCGGTGCGCGCCCTCCCGTCCGGGCGGGGAGGAAGTTCACGCAATTCCAGACGGTTTGAAGTCATGGGTTAACCTGGGTTCTACTTTGCCCACCTTGTCCTGTCCTGTCGGTCGTTCCGTCTCTGCGGGCTGACAGGAGCGGGAGCCTGATCCACCCTCCCCCCACACCCGGTAGACCGGGCGCGCGTTGGCGCGACCTCCGCTGTGCGACGGGTGTGTTCGGATCCGCGGAGCCTTGGAGTCATTTGTGGTCGCACTCAGTGTCGTCGTCCCCATCTACAACGTCGAGAGGTATCTCGACGAGTGCCTGCGCTCCCTGCAGGTGCAGACATGGGACGATCTCGAGGTCGTGATGGTGGACGACGGGTCCCCTGACGGCAGCGCGGCCATCGCGGCCCGGTACGCCGAGCAGGACCCCCGCTTCCGGCTGATCCAGCAGGAGAACGGCGGCCTGGGCGCCGCCCGCAACACCGGCATCGAGCACGCGCGCGGCGACTTCATCACCTTCGTGGACAGCGACGACGTGATCCCGTCCTACGCGTTCGGCTACCACCTGGAGAGCCTGCGCCGGAGCGGCTCGGACTTCTCCAGCGGCAACGTCCACCGCCTCAACGAGCTGGGCACGCGCCAGTCGCCCATGCACCGCAGGATCTTCCGCACCGCGAAGACCGGCACGCACATCACGCGCGAGGACACGCTCCTGGTGGACCGGCTGGCCACCAACAAGGTCTGGCGCCGCTCCTTCTGGGACAAGCACGGGATGACCTTCCCCGTCGGCGTCCTGCACGAGGACATCCCCGTGGCCATCCCCCTGCACTTCCTCGCCGAGTCGGTGGACGTGCTCTCCGCGCCCGTCTACCTCTGGCGCGAGCGCCCCAGCGACGACAAGTCCATCACCCAGGACCGGCTGCGCCCCCAGGCCCTGGAGGACCGCGTCAGCGCGGTCACCAAGGTCAGCGACTTCCTCAGGGAGAACCAGCCGCCCCTCCAGAAGCGCCGGTGGGACGCGGTCGCGCTCGGCAGCGACCTGCGCCTCTTCCTCCAGGTGCTGGACCGGGCCGACGCGGACTTCAAGCAGAGGCTCGTCGAGCTCGGCAACGCCTACCTGGACCAGGTGGACGACAAGGTGCTGCGCGACCTCCCCGCCATCGAGCGCCTCAAGTGGCACCTCGTCCGGCAGCGCAAGGTCGAGCAGCTGCGCGAGGTCATCGTCTTCAACAAGAGTGCCGAGCACAAGAAGGCCAAGATCGTCCGGCACGGGATCCGCTACTACGCGGACTACCCGTTCAAGGACGACCCCGCCCAGGGCGTGCCGCGCTCGGTCTACCGCGTGCGCTCGGAGCTCAAGCTCCGCCAGAAGGCCGAGGAACTCGCCTGGGTCGACGGCAAGCTGGTGGTCGGGGGCCGGGTCTGCCTGAAGTACCTGCGGCCCAACAAGCGCCTCCAGCAGCAGGTCCGCGCCTGGGCGGTCAACGCCGAGGACGGCAGGCGCGTGCGGCTGAACACGACCACGCACCAGGCCAACGAGTTCCGGCTCGCCCCGACGGTGGCCACCTCCCGCAAGGACTGGGGCGGCTACCGGATCGTCATCGACCCAGCCGAGCTGGGGGACGAGGGCGACTGGTACGTCGAGCTGGGCGTGGTCAACCGCGGCTTCCGCCGTGTGGACCGCCTCAAGAAGCCCGCCGCGGCCGACGTCCGGATGCTCGGCCCCGAGCAGGTCCGGCCGGGCGTGTGGGCCCGCCCGCACTGGGTGGACGACTTCGAGCTGCGCCTGACCGTCGAGCGCCCGGCGGTCGTCCTCGACGGCTCCGCCGTCGAGGGCTCCTCCCTGGTCCTGAGCGGCCGGGCGACGGGAACCCCGGCCGAGGGCCTGAGCGCCTACGTCCAGCGCTTCCCCGGCGACGTCGAGGTCCCCGCGAAGGTGGAGACCGACGGCGCGTCCGTGCGCGTGCTCGCCGACCTGGCCGCCCTCACCGACGGCTACCGGGAGCGGGACGCGGTCGCGGGCAGCGACCCCTACGAGGACTGGTCGGTCCACCTCAGGGACGGCTCCGGCCGCTCCCGGTGGATCCCCTTCGCCGAGGACGGCCCCGAGGGCCGCTACGCGCACTCCGGCCTGAGCGTGCGGGTGCTCCCCGACTTCGCCGGGCGGACCAGGGTCCGGGTGGAGCGGCCCCAGCCCCTGCTCACCGCCGTCTCCTGGGACGACGACGTCCTCGACCTGCGAGGCGACTTCCCCGAGACCTCCACGGGAGACCTCTCCCTGGTGGTCAAGGCCGTCGGCCGGATGGAGGAGCACCTGTTCCCGGTGGAGGCCGCGGACGGCAGGTTCTCGGCCTCGGTCCCGCCCACCGCGATCCCCAACTTCGGCACGAAGGTGCCCCTCACGCCCGGCAACTACCGCTTCCTGCTGCGCACCGCCACCGGCGACAACCAGTGGGACGACCGCCGGATCGGCTTCTCGCAGGAGCTGCGCACCGCCAAGTTCCCCGCCCCCGAGAAGGAGGGCGGCTTCGACCTGGAGCTCAAGCCGGACGGCCGCGGATGGCCCGTGCTGCGCCTGGGCTCGGTGCTGCGTCCGGAGGAGCAGGGGTCCTACGCGCAGCAGGTCCTGCGCGAGGAGGTCTACCCCAAGCTGCGCCGCAAGCCGGTGCAGCCGGGCATCGTCTTCGACAGCTACACCGGCAAGCAGTTCTCCGACAGCCCGCGTGACATGTACGAGGAGCTGCGGCGGCGCGGTGTGGAGACGCCGATGTCGTGGATGGTGCGCAACCGCCAGATCACGCTGCCCCCGGGGCTGACCGAGGTCCGGCACACGAGCCGCGAGTACTTCGAGGCGCTGGCGCGCTCGGAGTTCATCGTCTCCAACGCCCACCTGCCCATGTGGTTCGAGAAGCAGCCCGGGCAGAAGGTCGTGCAGACCTGGCACGGATCGATGCTCAAGCGCATCGGCTTCGACATCGAGCACGTCCAGTTCGCGGGCCGCAACTACCACGACCGGCTCCGGCACGAGACCAACCAGTGGGACTACCTGGTCTCCCCGAGCCCCTGGGCGACCCCGATCCTGCGCCGCGCCTTCGGCTTCGAGAACGAGATCCTGGAGACCGGCTACCCGCGCAACGACATCTTCCACCGCCCCGAGCGCGAGGCGGTGACGGAGACGGTCCGCGAGCGCCTGGGCCTGCCGGAGGGCAAGAAGGTCATCCTGTACGCGCCCACCTGGCGCGACGACAAGTTCTACTCCGCCGGCAAGTACAAGCTGGACCTGCACCTGGACCTGCGGCGGCTGTACGACGCCCTCGGCGACGACCACGTGCTGCTGTTCCGCAGGCACCCCAACATCGTCGACCGGGTGCCGAACGTGGGCAAGGACTTCGTCTTCGACGTCTCGGCCTACCCCGAGATCCAGGAGCTGTTCCTGGTCACGGACATCCTCATCACCGACTACTCGTCGCTGATGTTCGACTTCGCCAACACCGGCCGCCCGATGCTGTTCTTCACCTACGACCTGGAGGAGTACCGCGACAGCCTGCGCGGGTTCTACTTCGACTTCGCCGAGACCGCCCCGGGCCCGCTGCTGCGCACCTCCGACGAGGTCATCGACTCGATCCGCGACATCGACGGCGTCCAGGCGGCCCACAGGGAGCGGTACGAGGCCTTCGTGAACCAGTTCTGCCCCCTGGACGACGGCAAGGCCGCGGCCCGGGTAGTCGAGCAGGTCTTCGGCAAGCTCCTCTGAACCGGACGGGTTCGGGGGAAGGCAGGGGCCGTGCCGTCCGGCGCGGCCCCGCGACAGGGAGGGTGAAGAGGGCCTTGAGGATTCTGCTCACCGGAGGAGCCGGGTACATCGGCTCCCACACGGCGGTCGAGCTGGTCGCGCGCGGGCACCACGTGGTCGTCCTGGACAACCTGGTCAACAGCAGCGAGGAGGCGGTGCGCCGGGTCGAGAGGATCACCGGCGCGCGGATCCCGTTCGTGCGCGGCGACTGCACCGAGCGCGGCGTCGTCGAGCGCGTCCTGGCGGAGCACGGCATCGAGGCCGTGGTGCACTTCGCCGGGCTCAAGGCGGTGGGGGAGTCCGTCAGCCAGCCGCTGCGGTACTACCGCAACAACCTGGACGCCCTGTTCACGCTCGCCGAGGCGATGGACCGCGCCGGGGTGCGCGACCTGGTGTTCAGCTCCTCGGCCACCGTCTACGGCGACCCCGAGACGGTGCCGATCGCCGAGGGCAGCGCGCTGCGGGTGACCAACCCCTACGGCGCGACCAAGCTGTTCGGCGAGAGGATCCTGGAGGACCTCGCGGTGAGCGCGCCCGACTGGCGGATCACCGTGCTGCGGTACTTCAACCCGGTCGGCGCCCACCCCAGCGGCCTCATCGGGGAGGACCCCAACGACATCCCCAACAACCTCTTCCCCTACATCTCCAAGGTCGCCGCGGGCACGCTGCCCGAGCTGACGGTCTTCGGCGACGACTACGACACCGAGGACGGCACGGGGGTCCGGGACTACCTGCACGTGGTGGACCTGGCCCGGGGGCACGTCGCGGCGCTCGACCACCTGGCCTCGCAGAAGGGGCTCAGGGCCTTCAACCTGGGGACGGGGACGGGCACCTCCGTCATGGAGGCGATCCGCGCCTTCGAGGCGGCCTGCGGCCACACCATCCCCTTCCGGGTGGGGCCGCGCCGCGACGGCGACATCGCCACCTGCTTCGCCGATCCGGGACTGGCCAACCGCGAACTGGGCTGGAAGGCCGAGCACACGGTGGCCGAGGCCTGCGCCGACGCCTGGCGCTGGCAGTCGGCCAACCCCGACGGCTACAGGTGACGCCGCGGAGCGCGGAGTGAGGCCGTCCTCCGCGCTCCCCGGCCTCCGGTGCGCCCCGCCGCCGGGACGACCTTCTCCGAGCGCCGAGCGTCGACGAGACGATGTCGAAGGAAGGGCGGAACCGGGCATGGAACACGACTGGGACGAAGAGCTCGAAGAGTACGAGGAGGGCGAAGAGCACTTCTACGACGACGAGGGCGCCTTCGGCGTCGGGCTCCCGCCGACGGCCGGGCCCGCCCACGAGGAGTGGACCCGGCGGGACTGACCCCGAAGGGTCCGCCGCGAGGCCCCGGTCAGCCGGCGGAGGCCCCCTGCGCCCTCCTCGCGGCCCGCTCCCCGGCGTCGCGGTGGGGCAGGAGCACGCCCAGACCCCAGTGCAGCAGCAGGCCGCTGGCCAGCCCCACGAGCCACCCGTAGTCCGCCAGCGGGGCCAAGAACGGGATCAGGCCCTCGGCCGGGAAGGGTCCCGAACCCTCGGGGGAGTGCGAACCGCCCACGGCCAGCACCGAGCCGACGCCGAAGGCCACCAGGGCGCGCCAGTTCCACCCGTGCCGGTACCAGTACTCCGAGCCGCGCTCGTACAGCGCGGGCAGGTTCATCCGCGTGCGGCGCAGCAGCCAGTAGTCGGCGAGCAGGATGCCCGCCACGGTGCCCAGGAGGCCGCCCACCGTGCCCAGCCAGGTGAAGATGTAGACGCTCTCGTTCTCCAGCAGCCGCCACGGCATGATCAGCACGCTGAGCACGCAGGTGGTGATCGCCCCGGCGCGGAAGCTGATCAACTGCGGCCGGAGGTTGGACAGGTCGTAGGCCGGACCGACCAGGTTGGCCGCGATGTTGGTGGAGACCGTGGCCAGCAGCACGACGAAGACCGCGAAGAGCAGGCCGATCCCGCTGTCCATCCGCGCCACGACGTCGATCGGGTTCCACAGGGGTTCGCCGTAGACGGCCGCGGTGCCCGCCGTGACCATGACGGCCAGCAGCGAGAACAGCGTCATCGTGGTGGGCAGCCCCAGCGACTGGCCCACCACCTGGGCGCGCTGGGAGGACGAGAAGCGCGTGAAGTCGCTGATGTTGAGGGTCAGGGTCGCCCAGTAGCCGATCACGCCCATCAGCGACGGGAAGAACAGCGCCCAGAAGGAGGGCCCCCAGTCCAGGGGCTCGCCCGAGTCCAGGGACAGCATCGGGGCCAGCCCCCCGGCCTCCACGGCCATCCAGGCCAGCAGCGCGACGCCGCCGAGGATCATCAGCGGCGCGGCCCACACCTGGGTCCGGCGCACGCCCTCCATGCCCCACAGGATGATCGCGAGCTGGGCGACCCAGAACAGGCCGAAGGACAGCCACAGCGTCCACGGTTGGCCGCCCAGCGCCGCCGCCCCCGTCCACCCGTCGCCGAGCAGCCGCCCGAGCAGGACGTAGACCCCCTGGCCGCCGACCCAGGTCTGGATGCCGTACCAGCCGCAGGCGACCGCGCCGCGCAGCAGCGCGGGCAGGTTGGCGCCGCGCAGGCCGAAGGAGGCGCGCGCGAACACGGGGAAGGGGATGCCGTACCTGGCGCCCGCGTGGCCGGTCAGCACCATGGGCAGCAGGACGACGAGGTTGCCCAGGACCACGGCGAGCATGGCCTGGCGCCAGTCCATGCCCGCCGCGATCAGGCCGCTGGCCAGGGTCCAGGCCGGGATGCTGACCGACATGCTCACCCACAGGGCGCCGAAGCTGCCGGTGCCCCAGGTGCGCCGGGACATCGGGACGGGCTGGAGGTCGGCGTTGACGTAGGGGCCCTCGGGCAGGGCGGTCCCCTCGGCGAGGGACACCCGGCCGTCGGGGTGGGTGACGGTTGAGGGTTCCGGCGGGGTCGGGCTGTGGGTCACGGGTCACCTGGTCTCGGCGGGCGGACGGGGAGGGCGGGGGATGCGAAGCACTGCCGGGCCCACCGGGGGAACCCCTGGAAGCGCGGCGAAAAGTCCGGATTCGTTCCGGGCCGCCGAATATCCTCGCACGTCACGAGGCGCACAGGTGTCGTGGGCGGGTCGGGAGGGTTACCGCCGGACCGTCCGCCCCGAAGGGAGGCCCCCGTGCGGCGGGGGAGCGGGCCCGGACGCCGTCCCGTCCGGGCCGTCCCCGACCGGTGCGCCGGTCCCGGGCCGAGGCCTTCCGAGCCCCGGCCCCCTCCCGCCCTCCGCTCCGGGGACGGGGCCGCCACGGCGCGGTCGCCCGCGCCCCGGCGGCCCCGCGGCGCGGGTCAGGACACGGCAGGGACGACGTGGCGCCCGTAGGCGTCGATGACCCCGTCCACGTCGTCGTGCATCGCGTACACCGCGAACTGGTCCACGCCCGCCTCCCGGAGCCGCTCCAGCTTCCGCACGTGCTCCTCCACCGGCCCGACCAGGCAGAACCGGTCGACGATGCCGTCCGGGACGAACGCGGTGTCGGGGTTGTCCGCCCGGCCGTGGTGGCTGTAGTCGTAGCCTTGTCGGGTCCTGACGTAGTCGGTCAGCTCCCGCGGGACCGCGTCGGAGGAGTCGCCGTAGCGGGCGACCAGGTCGGCCACGTGGTTGCCCACCATGCCGCCGAACCAGCGGCACTGCTCCCGCGCGTGGGCCAGTTCCCGCTCGGAGCCGTCGGTGACGTAGGCGGGCGCCGCCACGCACACCGTCACCGCGTCGGGGTCGCGCCCGGCGTCGGCCGCGGCCGTGCGCACCGCCCTGACCATCCACTCGGTCAGGTAGGGGTCGGCCAGCTGGAGGATGAAACCGTCCGCCTGGCGGCCCGCCAGTTCCAGGGCCCGGGGCCCGTAGGCGCCCATCCACACGGGCAGGGAGCCGTCGCGCACCCACGGCAGGCGCAGGGCCGCGCCGTCCACGTCGGCATCCCGGCCCTCGGCCAGGTCCTTGATCGCGCGCATCGCCCGGGACAGGCGTTCCAGGGTGGCGGGACGGCGGCCCGCCACCCGCATGGCCGAGTCGCCCCGCCCGATCCCGCACACCGTGCGGTTGCCGAACATGTCGTTCAGGGTGGCGAACAGCGAGGCGGTCACCTCCCAGGCGCGCGTGCCCGGGTTGGTCACCATGGGCCCCACGACCAGGCCGCCGGTGCGTTCCAGGATCCGGCTGTAGACGACGAAGGGCTCCTGCCAGAGCACGACCGAGTCGAAGGTCCACCCGTGGGTGAAGCCGTACCCTTCCGCGCGGACCATCCGCTCGACCAGCAGGTCGGCGGGCGGGTCGGTCTGGAGGACGAGTCCGATGTCCATGTGCTGCCCTCTCGTTCAGACCAGGTACTGGCAGGTGGACCGGGGCACGTACCGGCCGTGCCCGGCCTCGCCCAGGTAGGAGCCGCGGTCCACCACGACCCGGCCGCGCGAGAGCACGGTGCGGGCCCGGCCGGTGACCCGTCTGCCCTCGTAGGCCGAGTAGTCCACGTTCATGTGGTGCGTCTCGGCCGACAGAACGTGCTCGGCGCCGGGGTCGTAGACCACGATGTCGGCGTCCGAACCCGGGCAGATCGTGCCCTTGGCCGGGTACAGGCCGAACATGCGGGCCGGGGTGGCGCAGGCGATCTCGATCCACCGGCGCCTGCCGATGCGGCCCTCCACCACGGCCTGGTGCAGCAGGTCCATGCGGTGCTCGACCCCCGGCATGCCGTTGGGGATCCTGGAGAAGTCGCCCCGGCCCAGGTCCTTCTGCCCGGTGAAGCAGAACGGGCAGTGGTCGGTGGAGACCACGGACAGGTCATTGGTGCGCAGCGCCCGCCACAGATGCTCCTGGTGCTCCCGGGGCCGCAGAGGTGTGGAGCACACGTACTTGGCGCCCTCGAAGCCGGGCTCGGCGAGGTTGTCGGCGGACAGGAACAGGTACTGGGGGCAGGTCTCGCCGAACACGTTGAGCCCCATTCCGCGCGCCCGGGCCAGCTCCTCCACAGCCTCCCGGGCCGAGACGTGCACCACGTACAGCGGCGCGCCCGCCACCCGGGCGAGCTGGACGGCGCGGTGGGTGGCCTCCGACTCCAGCAGGGCCCTGCGCACCTCACCGTGGTACCTCGGGTCGGTCCTGCCCTCGGCCAGGGCCTGCTCGACCAGCACGTCGATGGCGATGCCGTTCTCGGCGTGCACCATGGTCAGCGCGCCGTTGGCGGCGCCGCGCTGCATGGCTCGCAGGATCTGGCCGTCGTCGCTGTAGAACACGCCCGGGTAGGCCATGAACAGCTTGAACGAGGTCACACCCTCGTCGACGAGGGCGTCCATCTCCCCGAGCGAGGACGCGTTGACGTCGGAGAGGACGGCGTGGAAGGCGTAGTCCACCGCGCAGTTGCCCTCGGCCTTGGCCATCCACGCGTCCACGCCCGCGCGCACCGGCTCCCCGGGCCGCTGGATGGCGAAGTCGACGATCGTGGTGGTGCCGCCCCAGGCGGCGGCCCGGGTGCCCGTCTCGAAGGTGTCGGAGGAGGAGGTGCCGCCGAAGGGCATCTCCATGTGGGTGTGGCCGTCCACCCCGCCGGGAACGACGTAGTGCCCGGCGGCGTCGATGACCTCGGCGCCGCTGTCGGCCCAGGACCGGGCGGCGTCGCTGCCGCGCAGCGCGAGCGCGGCCACCCTCTCGCCCTCCACGAGGACGTCGGCCTCGGTCTCCTCGGCGGCGGTGACGACCAGGCCGCCGCGGATGACGGTGCGTCGTGCCATGGCGCGCCCCCTCAGCCCTGGACCAGCGGGCCGTAGGCGTCGGGCCTGCGGTCGCGGTAGAAGGCCCACTGCCGGCGGACCTCGTCGACCATGTCCAGGTCCAGGTCGCGCACGACCAGTTCGGCGGAGGTGTCGGAGGCGACGTCGCCGACGAACTGCCCGCGCGGGTCGGCGAAGTAGCTGGTGCCGTAGAAGTCGTTGTCGCCGTACTCCTCCACGCCCACGCGGTTGATCGCGGCGACGAAGTAGGCGTTGGCCACGGCCGCCGCGGTCTGCTCCAGCTTCCACAGGTGGGCGGACAGGCCGCGGCTGGTCGCGGACGGGTTGTACACCAGTTCGGCTCCGGCCAGCCCCAGGGCCCGCCAGCCCTCGGGGAAGTGGCGGTCGTAGCAGATGTAGACGCCGATGCGTCCGGCGGCGGTGTCGAAGACGGGCCAGCCGAGGTTGCCGGGGCGGAAGTAGTACTTCTCCCAGAAGCCGTGGACCTGGGGGATGTGGTGCTTGCGGTACTTGCCCAGGTAGCTGCCGTCGGCGTCGACGACCGCGGCGGTGTTGTAGTAGAAGCCGGGGGACTCCACCTCGAAGACCGGCAGGACCATGACGATGCCCAGCTCCCGGGCCAGCGCCCTGAACCGGGTGACGGTGGGGCCGTCGGGGACGGCCTCGGCCCAGCGGTGGTGCTCGGGGTCCTGCACCTGGCAGAAGTAGGGGGCGTTGAACACCTCCTGGAAACCGATCACCCGCGCGCCCTGTGCGGCGGCGTCGCGCGCGTGCTTCTCATGGACGGCGAGCATGGATTCGGTGTCGCCCGTCCATTCGGTCTGGACGAGTGCGGCACGGACGTTGTGCGGCATGTGTTCCTCGTTCCTGCGTGTGCGCCGCCGGGGCGGGCGAGAACGGTTGTTACGTCCGCGTGTGTCCTGCTGGCACGGTGGTGCGAGCGGGTGGTGCGCGTGCCGTCGCACCTTAGGTAACGTCGAATGGCCGGTCAATGTCCGACATCCGCGTTCTCCGCGCGCGGCCGGGTGAAGGAATTGCGCGATCGTGCCCTTGCGGGGTGTGATGTCCTTTCTGTGGCACGCGGAATTTCAGAGGAAATGACATGTTTTCCGGCTTTTTCCCGCTGAATTTCGGATGAGGACACACACTCCCCCCCCGGCCGCCGCGCGGTCAGGCGGCGGTGCGGTCCCCGGTGACGGACGCGCCGCCGACACCGAGGGGTCCGAACGCGCCCTCGCTCCGCTCGGCGCGGTCGTCGAAGACGAAGACGATGAGCAGGACCAGGCCGATCCCGATGAGGAACAGGGCGCCGCAGCCCAGGCTCAGGAACAGCCAGGGGGAGTGCTCCTTGGCGCCTCGGGGCTCCCCGGGGGAGGGAGGGCCCGGACGGGCGAAGCCGGGCGCGGGCGGCGGCCCCGGGGGAGGCTGCCAGCCGGTGGGCGGCATGCCTCCGGGGGGAGGGCCCATGGGCGGCTGGTCGCGGTCCGCGGATCCGTCACCGGGACCGTGCGGGGGCTGGCTCATGGCGGGGCCTGGCTTTCTGCTGCGGGCGTCGGCTGAGCGCCGGTGCCGGGTGGCGCCGTGCGGGAGGCGGCGGTGGCGCGCCGCCGCCTCCTAGTGTGGGGGACATGGCACGACTGCTCATCGTTCACCACACGGTCTCGCCCGCGACCCGGCAGTTGCTGGAGGCGGTCCTGGAGGGCGCCCGCGACGACGACATCGAGGGGGTCGAGGTGCGTGCGGAGGCGGCGCTGTCGGCCACGGCCAGCGACCTGCTCGGCGCCGACGCCGTCGTCCTGGGGACCCCGGCCAACATCGGGTACATGTCGGGCGCCCTCAAACACTTCTTCGACACCGTCTTCTACCCCGCCCAGGGGGCGACTGAGGGGCTTCCCTACGCGCTGTACGTGCACGGGGACGACGACGCCTCCGGCGCGGTCCGGGCGGTCGAGTCGATCGCCAAGGGCATGGGGTGGCGGCGGCACCGCCCGCCGGTCACCGTGACGGGCCGCCCGGAGGCACGGGACCGCGAGGCCTGCTGGGAACTGGGCGCCGTCACCGCGCTCGCCGCCCTGGAGCGTGCCTGAGCCGACCCGCACGGGTCACGGGCTCCGACGTACGCGGCTCGCGGGCCGCTCCGGCGAACCCGCCGCCACGGCGGCGGACGAGCGGGCGGGAAGCCGGAAAAGGGAGCTTTCACTTACATTTAGGGTAGTTTGTACATATTTAATCGCCCTTGGCGCTTCTTGGAGTGGCGCTCACGGTACGGAATGGACATCCCCCATGCAGGAATCCCCGACTTCCTGGGCGAGAACGCCTGAAGACAGAAGAACGGCTACCTTCCGCAGCGGAGGCTACGTGGCCCTGGGGGCCTTCGGTATGGCGATGGTTGTGCCGCTCCATCTTCCTCTGTCGTGGGAGGAGGCTGTTCGGCACGGTTTCTCCAGCAGCGACCTCTGGATCATGTGCCCGCTGCTCGGAGGGATGATCACCCTTTTCTACATGCTCAGTTTCTATCCCCGGGTGAGGCTATCCGCGGAGGGCGTTGAACTGAGGGACTTCGTATCGCGGCACTTCGTCCCCTGGAGGCATGTGGTGACGTTGGACGCTGAGGGGCGTGGCCGCTTTGTCATAGGTGCCAGTGATGGGACGACGGCCTCCAATCTCCAGTACGGAGGGTCTTTGGGAGGGGAGCTGATTCGCTACCGACACCACAGACGAGCGGTGCGCCGGGTCGAGCGCTGGCGGGCGCGGTATGCCGACGCGCCGGGCAGCACGCGCGGAATCGAGGAGGTGGAGGGCTTCCCGGGCCGTGTTTGCCTCGTTGTCCTCGCCATCACCCAGGTACACGTTTTCGTGGGAATCGCGATCCACTACCTCGGTGGCTGACAGAGCCGGGCGCGGAGTCTTTCATCGGAAGACGGTCAGCATCCCCTGCCGCCTACACGGAGAGGCGCCGGTCACCGTGACGGACCGACCGGGCGCACAGGACCGCGAGGCCTGCTGGGAGTTGGGCGCCGTCACCGCGCTCGCCGCCCTCGGTAAGGGGTGAGTCGTCCTCGGAACGTGGAACGGCCCCCGGATCGGCCGAGGGCCGTCTCGCGTAGGCCGTTCAGAACTGATCGCTGTCGACAGCTTGGCCGATCGGGAAGACATGCCGTGTCGCCGCGCAGATCGTCTCCAGCGCGTGGACGGGCACGTCCTCGGTGGAGTGGCTGACACGGAGCACCTGCACCACCCACTCGCCGGGAATGTCGAGCAGGTCCGCCTCGTACGGTGTCGCCGGGCGCGCGGTCAGCGTCTCGGTGGCGTGTCCGAACCGGTGCCCAAGATCCTCGATGGCGGCCTGGAGGGTCGGTAGAACGAATCCCTCACCGTCCAACCTGGTGTTCTCGCCGACGTCCACCCGGAAGTACGACGTGCTGATGCGCACGGGCACCTCATTGGCCCAGAACATCTTGCGTCGGGCGATGACCGGGTCCCCGGGTTCGAGGCGTAGTCCCAGGGCGACGTGTTCGTTCGCGGGCTCCTGCCCCACGAACAGCATCTTCCGCTCCGGAGTGAGCCCCTGCTGCTGTGCCTCGGTCAGGTAGAGCGACTTCGAACCGCGTGTGCTCGGAGGGGTCGGCAGCGCACGCTGGACGAGTACGCGCGGACGTGGCTCGACGGGACCGGTGGGCGCCTTGTGCGCGGATTCCTCCGCGCCCGCCTTCTTCATCTGGCTCACCCGGCCGGGCGACACGCCGAGGTGCCGAGCGATGTCCTCCTGACGCATCCCGGACTGCTGGGCCTCGATAATGGCTCCGCGCCGAATCCGGGACAGCTCAACGCTCTGCCCCTGGAGGCTCGTCATCGCGGCGGAAGCGGCGCGGGCTCTCTCCAGCGGGTCCGGCATAGCGGCGATGTCATGCAATGTCCGTGCGTCCAAGACGAATCCTCACTTCAGGTACTCCATCACCACGGACTTTAGCCCCCCTATTGCGTCGAGCGAAAGGTCGAGTTACTGTCATCACACGCGGAGGGTTTAGCCCCTATAAAGTCAGCGGCTCCGCGCTGACTCGTGGGTGTTGGAGCGTTTGGCGGTCACACTCCCAGTGTGCCTCAGGCGCCGGAACCCGAGCGTGGCACCGCGCGGCATGCGGCTTGGCGGTCACGGCTGCGCGGTGTCTCGTCCTGATGGCCCGCCGGGCTTCCCATCCGGTACCTTGCCCGAGGAGACGCCCCATGCGCTACCTGTCCCTGATCGCGTCCGCGCTGTGGCCAACGGCTCGCACGAGCGCACGCCACGCCCGTCGGCGCGGGCCCCGCGTCCGCCGGTACGCGTCCCGCCTGCCCGCTCCGCGCCCGCACGTCATCACGGGTCCGATTCCGCTCCTCACACTCCGGACAGCTCCAGGGGCGGAGATTCCTCCGCTCCCTCCCAGGCCCGTGCTCCCCTGGGAAGCCGAGTGGACCTTCGAGCCGGTGGACGTGCTCCAGCTCCGGAGCGCGGACCGCTACCAGCTCGGAGTCAGGATCCTGCCGGGGGTCTCATGCCAGGAGAAGCGTCCCGGACGTCACCGTCGGACGGTGGCCGCGTGAAGGCCCGCGTGTGCGTCTGCGACATCCGCGAGCTGCCGACCCTCCAGGGTCTGCGCGCCTGGGCCGCCGCCCACCGGTGCCGGGTGATCTACCTCGGCCCGACGCTGGAGGGACAACCCTTGTACGGCGCGACCAGGGGGACGGTCACCCGCGTGGCACGGGAGCACCGTCCAGACCCCCGCCCGCACAGGCTCGTCTGGGCATCGCCGCTGGAACACCTGGTGGTGGACCGGTGACCCCCCTGGACCATCTGCTCAACGATCTCATCCAGGGCCGGTGGGTGCTCACCCTGGAGGGTGACTAGGTCGTCGCGTACCGACCGCCGGGCTGGACCGGTCCGGGCGACCCGCACGAGCGGATCGCCGCCTCCTCCCACGAGGCCATGCGCGCCGCGTTGACGCGTCGGCAGAAGGAGAAGGACTGATGGACGGCTGTACGGTCTGGTCCTTGCCCTGGGCCCGTTGGTGGGTCTGGTGTTGTCCGGTCCACGAGTGGGTGGAGCACCGTTCCCACGTCGATGTGCCGCCCCCGCGTCCACTGGGGGACTGAGAACTCCATGCTCCCGGGGATGGGGTGCGAAGCGGCGAACCCGCCGCCACGGCGGCGGACGAGCGGGCGGGAAGCCGGAAAAGGGCGGGAAAGTCTGGGTAAGGGGTTGGCTGGGCCGGTGTCGGGTACGGCGTGGCGGTTTCGCCGAGTTCGACCAGCGGGTCAGGATGGGCCCAGGCCGTCGGGGAACGCGGGGAGGCGCACCCTTGTCCCGTCCGGCGCCGCAGACCTTCCGTCCGCCCCTCCGCCCGCGACCGCCGTCCCCCGGGACGGGACCGGACCCCCGATCAGCCCCTCCCCAGACACACCGCGTGGCCGCCCACTGGCCCAAGTCCTCAGGCCGCGCGGTGTTTGCCTCAGAGGCGGCGCCGGTCCGCGGACCGGCGTCAGTAGCCCCGCCAGGCCCCCTGGTGGTAGCCGATGATCCTCGGGTGCATGAGGGTCGACTCCTCCACGTCCTCCTCGCGGCGGTCCTTGGGGAAGACCTGCGCGGCCTCCAGCAGGGCCGGGTCGAGGAAGCTCAGCGGCGGCGCGTCCCCGGGGACGCGCAGCTCGGGTGCGGACCCGGGTGAGGTGAGGTAGAAGCCCCAGTTGCCGAAGCTCGGCACGTCCACGTTGTAGGGCGTGACCGCCAGGTCCGCCGCCTCCAGGGAGTCGCCCACGCCCCAGTAGGCCTCCGGAGCGAAGAAGGGCGAACCCGCCTGCACGACCATGCGGCCCTCCTCGGACAGGGCGTGGCGCAGGAGGGCGTAGAACTCCACCGAGTAGAGCTTGGCGGTGCCCACGGAGTCCCCGTCCGGGAGGTCGGCGATGATGACGTCGAACTCCTCGCGGTTCTCGCGCAGCCACTGGAAGGCGTCGGTGTTGATCACGTCCACACGCGGGTCCTCGAAGGAGTCCCCGTTGAGGCCGCTGATCACCGGGTCGGTCGAGGCCAGCTCGATCACGGCCGGGTCCAGGTCCACCAGGGTGGCCGAGGCCACGTCGTCGTAGGCCAGGATCTCGCGCAGGGCCAGGCCGTCGCCGCCGCCCAGCACCAGCACGTCCCCGTGCGGTCCCGCCATCGCCGGGTGCACCAGCGACTCGTGGTAGCGGTACTCGTCCAGGCTGGAGAACTGGAGGCTCCCGTTGAGGAACAGGCGCACGTCCCGGCCGTCCAGGGACCGGGTGAGCACGATCTCCTGGTACTCGGAGCGCTCCGCGTGCACGATCGGGTCGCGGTACAGCGCCTGGCGCGCGTCCACCTCGAACTGGTCGGCGTAGGCGTAGGCCAGGCCGAGCACCGCGATGATGAGCGCCAGGCCCAGGCTCAGACCCGCGTAGGCCCGCCGGGTCAGCTCCGCGCGGAACAGCCACAGCACCACCGCCACGCCGACGACGGCGTTGAGCGCGCCCACCATCAGCGCGCCCTTGGGCAGGCCCAGCAGAGGGAGCAGCAGGAACGGGAAGGCCAGGCCGCCGATCAGGCCGCCCACGTAGTCCGCGGCGAACAGGTCGGCGACCGCGTCGGAGGCGTCCTGCCTGCGGATGCGCTGGATCAGCGTCATCAACAGCGGGATCTCCATGCCGATGAGGAGCCCGATGGCGAACGACAGCGCCACCAAGGCGGGCTGGTAGGCGGAGAACCAGGCGAACGCCCCGTACAGCAGCAGCACGGACAGTCCGCCGACCAGCGAGAGCAGGCCCTCGATCACCGCGAAGGCCGCGGCGGGGTGCGCCTGGAAGCGCTTGGACAACAGGGAGCCCACGCCCATCGCGAACACCATCACCGACAGGACCACGGAGGCCTGGGTGATGCTGTCGCCCAGCAGGTAGCTGCCGATGGCGACCAGCGCGAGCTCGTACACCAGACCGCAGGCGGCGCAGACGAACACCGCCAGCAACACGAGGAACCGGGCCGCCCTGGCGGGTACCGGCAGTCGGGGCCGTGTGCGGACGGTGGTCTCAGTCAACGGAACTGCCTTCGTGTGGTGGTGCGGTGGTGCGGTCGCCCGGGGCAGGGGGCCGGTGGGGGGAGGGGCGTCAGGTCAGGGCCGCGGCGATGACGACCGCGATCGCCACGTGTGCGGAGGCGCTCACCCAGGTGGCCGGGTGCGGCTCGTCGTTGCTGATCATCTGGGCGATCTTGGCGGGGACGAGGAGGTCGATCAGCACGAATGACAGCGCCATCACGCCCAGGCCGATCAGGCCGTAGACGGCGGCCGAGAGCAGGCCCGCGCCCAGCCCGATCTCGGACTCGCTGGAGAGGATCGCCGAGGTGACGACGATGGCCGAGCCCAGCGTGTTCGCGGACACGAGCAGGACCGCGTTGCGGTTGCGGTTCTCCCAGATCAGCACGTGCAGCTTGCCGGGCGTGAGGAGGTCGGTGAGGAGGTAGCCCAGCACGAGGATGGCGATGCCCACTCCGCCGTAGGCGAGGGCTCCGAGCGCGTTGAGGAGGATCTCGTTCATGGTCCTGTTCGCAGGTAGGGGATTTCGGTTGACGTGTTCGTGACGTGTGGGGAAGGAGACTACTTGCCGAAGCCGCTGCCGCCGCCTCGGTAGTTGCTGCCGCTGCCGTTGCTGCTGCTGCCGCCGCTGTAGCTGCTGCTGTTGTTGTCCCTGTAGCTGCTGCCGCCGGTGCCCCCGCCGAAGAAGAAGAATCCTCCGCCGCCGGAGGATCCCGAGGACCCGTCGCAGTCGTCATCGTCATAGCCCTCGATCTGGACCACGTCGTCGTCGGGGCAGTAGTTGTTGCTGTTGTTGGAGCAGGCGCTGAGCAGGATCAGGACCAGCAGGATGACGCCGATCACGACGAACACCGTGATGATGACGTTCCTGTTGCCGTTGTTCGCGGGCTCCTCGTATGCCTTCATGGTGCGGTTCTCCCTGAAGTGGGGGGAAGGGTCACGGTCGAGGTGGTCGTCACCAGCTCGCCGCTCTGGGGGTAGGCGTGCCAGGTGCGCCAGCCGAGTGGTCCGCCGGGGACCAGGTGCAGCGCGGTGACCGCCAGCGGATCGCCGGGGAAGGCGACGAGCAGGCCGCCGGGGGAGTCCTCCACCTCCCGGTGGATCCCCTCCACCCGGCGGGCCAGTTCGGTGCGGGTCAGGGACTCCACGCGCGAGCCGAAACGGTAGCCGCCCAGGTCGGGACGGTCGGCGCTGCCGGGCAGACCGCCGGGGAGGCCGGGCAGGCAGGCCACCGTCTCCACCAGCGGCTCCCCGGCCACCAGGGCCCCGGGCGACGGCTCCGGCGTGACGACCACCTGGTGGGAGGCGCCGAGCACCCGCAGCTCGACCCGGGCCCCCGGCACCCGGACGGTGCGGGCGGCCAGGGGGTCGACCAGCGGGTGGCGCAGGGCCCAGACCAGGTCGTCGGCGCTGGTGTCGACGAAGGGGGCGCTGATGCTCGCGCGCACGTTCCGGTCAGCTCCCCGGGTAGATGGTGAAGGTGCCCGGGGCGACCTTGTTCCCCGTGCTGGCCTCCCAGCGCCCGTGGTCGAAGCGCTCGAAGGACAGCAGCCGTCCGTCGTCGGACTCGTAGTCGGCGTAGTCCAGGCCCCCGGAGGCCTTGAGCCCGGTGGTGCCCTCGGAGCGGTAGGAGCCGGTGCCCTTCTCCTGGAGCCGGTAGACGGTGCCCTCCAGCTCGATGCTCTTGCCCTGGGGGATGATGTCCAGGTCGGGGCGGCCGGTCCACAAGGCCAGCTCCACGTCGGGGTCCTCCTCCACCGAGAGCCAGCGCTTGCCGCCCTCGACCTCCAGGAAGTGCTCCGACCAGGTGAAGCCGCCCTCGGACAGGCGCAGGGTGCCGCGGATCCAGGTCCGCTCGGTGCCCCAGTCGATCATGTCGCCCGCCTTGATGGCGCGCGGGTCGCCGGCGGTGCTGTCGCCCGTGTCGGCGAAGGGGTCCCGCGGCGGGGCGGGGGGTTCGGGGGCCGTCTTCGGTTTCTTGGCGCGCTGTGCGTAGATCAGGACGCCGATCACGACGGCGACGCCGACCAGGATGAGCAGCAGCAGGAGTTCGATGGCCAATGTTCCTCGTTTCGCGGTGGGGCATGGGGGAGCGAGGCCGTGTACGTCCCCTGCCTGCGTGTTCCCCGGGGCCGGGCAATCCTACTGACGCTCTGACGCCGCGTGCGAGGGGTCGGTTCCACATGTGACCAGATCAGGACACGAAAGACGCCCGGTCCGGGAACCTCTCACGGACGGTGATCGTTGATAACGGTCCCGTGTCCGGGAGTACGCCGCGGCGCGCTCCCGGACACGGGACCGGGACGCCGGCGCCCCGGTCCCGGCGGCTCGGGCCGACGCGTCCGTGTCCCGGTGCGCAGGGGTTTCAGACCCGGGGGTCTCCGGTCTCCACCGGGAGGGTGTCGTCGCCTCCCCAGCGGCTCCACGACCCCGGGTACAGACGGGCGCCGGCGTACCCGGCGTGCTCCAGGGCGAGCAGGTCGTGGCAGGCGGTGACTCCGGATCCGCAGTAGGCGGTGACGGTGTCGGCGGAGTCGGCGCCGAGGGCGGCGAAGCGTTCACGCAGGATTCCCGGGGCGGCCAGGAGCCCGTCGTCGTCCAGGTTCCCCGTCCACTCGGCGCTGCGGGCTCCCGGCACGTGCCCCGGCCGGGCGTCGACGGGTGCGGGCCGCTCACCGGTGTAGCGTTCGCGGGCGCGGGCGTCCACCAGCAGGTGCGCCGGATCGCCCGCCTCGGCGCGGACGGTGTCGGTGTGCACGATCCGGTCCGCGGGCCAGGGCAGCGGGGTGCGGTGCACCGGCCGGGGGGCGACGTCGCCCTCCTCCAGTTCGCCGGTCCACGCCTGGACGCCCCCGTCGAGGAAGGCCGCCGGGGTGCCCAGCACGCGCAGCATCCACACCAGGCGGGCGGCCACGGAACCGCCCGCGTCGTCGTAGACCACCACGGAGGAGTCGTCGCCGATGCCGAGGCGGCCGAGGGCGTCGGCGAAGTCGGCAGCGGAGGGCAGCGGGTGGCGTCCGCCCTCGGCACCGGCCGGGGCGGCCAGGTCGGTGTCCAGGTCGGTGAAGACGGCGCCGGGCAGGTGTCCGGCGCGGTGGGCGTCGCGGCCGGAGCGCCCGTCGAGGTACCACCGGGAGTCGACGAGGACCACCCGGTCGCGGTTTTCGCGGAGCCAGTCGGCCGACACGGCCACCGGCAGGGTCAGGAGTTCGGACATGGGCACCACACTAGGCGTTCCGTCCCGGCAGGTGGGGAGGGGTGTGCCCGGTGCCCGCCGCCGTACCGGCCCGGGGGAGGGCTTACCCGGCCGCGGAACGGCGAGCGGGCTCGGGGGACGCCGTTCAGGCGCCGCGGCCCCCGTCGCCCCGGACCATGCGGTGGACGCGCAGGATCCACCACAGCCCCAGCACCGGCAGCACCAGCGGGATGAACAGGTACCCGGCGCCGAAGTTCGACCACACCGTGTCGTCGGGGAAGACTCCCGGCAGGAACAGGCTGACCGCGCCCACCGCCAGCACACCGACCAGTTCGACACTGCACGAGACCAGCGCGACCCTGCGCGAGGTCCGCCCGGCCCGGGCCAGGCCCACCGCCGCCACCAGGTAGATCACCCCGGCGAGCAGCGAGAGCCCGTAGGCCAGCGGCGCCTCGTCGAACCTCGTGGCCAGTTGGTAGCCCCCGCGCGCGGTCGCGGCGAGCGCGAACACCCCGTACACGGCGACGAGCAGCCGCCCGGGGCCGGTGCGCAGGGTTCTGTCCCGGGTCGCGGCGGACTCAGACAACGGGGCTCCAGAGCTGTTCGAGGCGGACGAACAGGACGGGCAGGATCAGGCACGCGAAGGCGATCACCGCCGGGCCCCACCTGCTCCGCTCCATGAAGCCCCACACGGCGCACGCGGGCGGCAGCAGCGCGACCGTGGCCAGGTAGGACACGAACATGGCCGTCTCGGCGGGCCGCTCGCCGCCGACCATGGTGACGACGGTGGCGGCCACCTGTCCGAGCACGAGCAGCCACAGGACAGCCATGCCGACCAGGTGCGGGACCACCATGGGCTGGTCGCGGAAGGTCGAGACGAGGCACCACCCGGCCAACGCCAGTGACACCATCTGAATCGTCATGGTCAGCCAGTCGACCACGCCGCCTCCGCTCGTCGTCCTCACGCCATGCCAGCGGGCTTCTACGACACAGCGTAGTACGTCAGGGCCACCGGAACGCACCGTCCCCCGTCGGCTCCCGGGCCGGGGCCCGCCCGACAGCGGAAACGCCCTATTCCGGACAGCGTGGACACGGGGCTTGCGAGGCGACGGTACACCCGCGTCGGATATGGTCCTCGAAGCCGCATGTGTTCCAGCCGGTACACGGCTCAGGCCCGCGGCACATTCCCTCAGGCATCGTGTACGAGACCGGAGCACCCCGTTGTCCTATCCCCAGTACCCTTCCGGCCCCCAGCAGCCTCCCCACGGTGACGGCACCGGCGGCTACCAGCCCTACGGCGGCCAGCCCGGCTACGGCCCTCCCGGCGGAGGCCAGCCCGGCTACGGAGACCCGTCCGGCGGCCAGCCGCCCTACGGGGGCCCGGGCGGACCGCCTCCCGGCCAGCCCCCCTACGGCGGCATGCCCCCCGGTGGTCCCGGAGACCCCTACGGCGGCATGCCCCCCGGCGGCCCCGGAGACCCCTACGGCCCGCCGCCCGGCGGCCAGCCCCCGAAGAAGGGCATGTCCACCGGCGCCAAGGTCGGCCTCGGCATCGGCGGCGGCTGCCTCGGCCTGGTGGTCATCGTGGTCATCGTCATCGTGATCCTCGCCTCGATGGCGGGCGGCGACGACAGCGCCTCGACCTCCACGCCCTCGGCGCCCACCCAGCAGGAGGGCACGCAGGAGTCCGAGGGCGGCGCGGCCGAGCAGCCCGCCAACGAGCAGGGCGTAACCCTGACCGCCACCGCCGCGGGCACGGCCGGTGACACCATCGACGACACCGTCTACACGGTGCTCGACGTCGAGCTCACCAACAACGGCGACGAGCCGCTCGACATCAACCCGCTCTACTTCACGACGGTGCTCTCCGACGGGACCGAGCGCACCGACTGGGCCGACGCGCTCTTCGCCGACATCCAGCACATCGAGGTCGGCACCCTCGCGCCCGGCTCCTCGGTCACGGGGCAGATCGCCGTGGTCGGCGAGGTCGTGGTGACCGAGGTCCGCTACGACCCCAGTTTCGGTATGGAGGACCCCATCGCCACGACGGTCCAGTAGTCCACGCACGCACCGCGAAGCCCCGGCCGCACGCCCCGCGGCCGGGGCTTCGTGCTGTGTTCCCGACGTTCGCCGGTGTCCGGCGGTATCCGGCCGGGTCTACTGAGGTGTCCGTCCATGCGTGCGGAGGTCTCCGAGGGGGCGTCCGGGTACGGCAACGGAGCGGCCGGGTGCGATGGCAGAACGGCCGGGTGTCGCGAAAGCCGCTTTCTACCGTGAAAGGGACCTTTTTCGCGGCTGGCTCGTATATCGTCGGCGCACGCGCGCGTCCCCGCCCGCACGCGCCCGTCCAGCGCGGTACCCGCTCCACCGCTCCCTGCGCATCCCCCGGAGCCCCGCCATGTCCCTGCCCCCGCGTTCCCCCGCCGCCGTGTCCACCGGCGGCAAGATCGGCCTCGGATGCCTGGGGTGCTTCGGCGCCCTGGTCCTGACCGTGATGATCGGCTCCTGCGCCAGCGCGCTCGCCGGAGGCGGCTCCGACCAGGCGGGTCCGCCGCCCCCGGCCGCCACGGTGACCGCGACCGTGTCCGAGACGGTGGAGCCGACCGCCACCGCGACCGAGGAGGTCGAGGTGGAGGTGACCGTCACCGCCACGGAGACCGTCACGGAGACGGTGACCGAACGCCCGGACGACGGCGGCAGCGGCGGGGGCGGTGACACCGGCGGCGGCGCCCCGGCCTACTACGAGAACTGCGACGCGGCGCGCGCCGCGGGCGCGGCGCCCGTACGCCGCGGCGACCCGGGCTACGGCTCCCACCTGGACCGCGACGACGACGGCGTCGCCTGCGAGTGACGGGAGTCCGGCCCGGGACCGGTTCCGGGCCGCCGGTGCTCCCCCTACGCCGGTGAGGCCTCCTCCGCGGAGGCCTCCGCCTTCGTGGCGGCCCCCGTCAGCGCGCGCTTGACGAGGGCGGCCTCCACTTGGTCGACGGCGTGGGCGGTCATCTTGTCGCCGTACCCGGGCAGGGCGCGGCTGCCGACGTACTCGCGGGTCAGTCGTACGGCCTCGGCGGTGGCCTCCCCGTAGTCGCCGTCGACCCCGCCCGCGCCCAGGGCGTCGCCGAAGCCCGCCCGGGTGACCTTGAGCTGGAGGAGCTTGACCGCGTCCCCCGTACTGCCGATCGCGAGTCCGAGCATGTCGTTTACCTCCGTGATCTCCCCGGGGGGCTTTTCGAACGTGCCGTCGCGGACGAGGGCGTAGGCCTTGTCGCCCGGGCACGAGGTGGAGACGAAGTCGCGGTGCCCGAGCACCGTTCCGGCGATCGACGTGTCCGGTTCCATCAGCCACTGGCGGAGCGCGCGCACGGCGTTGATCTGCTCCGGGGTGATGGCGTCCGTGGGGCCGGTGGCCAGGGTCACCGAGTAGTGGGAGGTGTTGCCCCCCGGCTGCGCGGCCTGGGTCTTGTACAGCCCCCGGCCTTCAAGGACATATCCGTGCGAACAGGACATAAAGGAATATCCGACGTCGGCCCAGCCGCGGGAGGGGCCGGTGTGGAAGGAGCGGGTGTCGCGCCAGTACTTCAGGCAGGCCGAGTGGTCCTTCGCGGCCAGCCCCTGATCGGCGCTGTCGTAGTGGATGACCAGTCCGGATCGGGGATTGGCCCGGGTCGCGGGCGAGGAACCCCATCCCAGATCGGACCGAGAGACGTATTTGCTCGGTCGAGGCATACCCCCCATTGTGTCAAGTCGACACTCCGAAGGGTAGGGGGGTGTTCACTTTGCGTGGAAAATTCCTTGTTGTCGGCCACCCGGTGTGGCGGAGCCCCCGTACCCGGAGCCCTCTGCGGCACGATGGTGGCCGACCCGAACCTGGGAGGTAACCCGTGCGCTCCGCACACACCGCCGACACCGTCCGCGAGGCCGAGCGCGCGCTCATGGCGCGCCTCCCCGAGGGGGCCCTCATGCGCAGGGCGGCCACCGGACTCGCCGCCGAGTGCGCGCGGCTGCTGCCCCGCGTGTACGGGGCGCGGGTCGTCCTCATGGTCGGCGGCGGGGACAACGGGGGCGACGCGCTGTACGCGGGCGCCGCGCTGGCCGCCCGGGGCGCGGCCGTGCGCGCCCTGATCGCCGGGCGGCGCGTCCACGAGGGCGGGATCGCCGCCCTGCGGTCGGCGGGCGGGCGGGTCCGCTGGTTCACCGACGCCCTCGCCGACGAGAGCGACCTGTTCGACGCCGACCTCGTCGTGGACGGGCTCGTGGGCATCGGCGGTAGCGGCGGCCTGCGCAGGCCGCACTCCACCCTGGCCCTGCTCGCCGCGAACGCGCCCGTCCCCGTGGTCGCCGTGGACCTGCCCAGCGGGGTGGACGCCGACACCGGCGAGGTGGCCGGACACGCCGTCCGCGCCGACGTCACGGTCACCTTCGGCACCCACAAGCCCGGCCTGTTCGTCGATCCGGGCGCCGAACACGCGGGCAGGGTCCGTCTCGTGGACATCGGGCTGACCCCGGAGCTGCCCGGGCCCGACCTGGTCAGTCCGCGGGCTGCGGACGTCGCCTCGCTCCTGCCGGTCGCCGGGGCGGAGTCGGACAAGTACCGGCGGGGCGTCCTCGCCGTCCGCGCGGGCTCCGACCGCTACCGGGGCGCCGCGGTCCTGTGCGTGGGCGGAGCGCTGCGCACCGGGGTCGGCATGGTGCGCTACGGGGGCGGCCCGGCCGTGGTGGACCAGGTGCTCGCCCGCTGGCCGGAGACCGTCGCCGGCCTCCTCGACTCGCAGATCAGCACCGACCTGTCGCCCGGGCGGGTGTCCGCCGTCGTCGTCGGCTCCGGCCGGGGCACGCACCCGGCCAACGCCGACGAGCTCCGCGCGGTCCTGGACAGCGACGTCCCGGTGCTGGTGGACGCGGACGGGCTCACCCTGCTCACCGGTGACTGGGGTGAACCGCTGTGCGAGCTGCTGCGGGAGCGGAAGGCGCACACGCTGCTGACGCCGCACGCCGGGGAGCTGGCCCGGATGCTGGGCGCGGACCGGAAGGACGTCGAGGCGCGCCGCCTGGAGCACGCGGCCCGCGCCCGCGACCGTTTCGGGTGCACGATCCTGCTCAAGGGGTCGACCACGGTGATCGCGCACCCGGGGGCCCCGGTGGTCGTCAACCCGACCGGAACGCCGCTGCTGGCCACCGCCGGGACCGGAGACGTGCTGTCGGGGGTGGTCGGCGCGCTCTTGGCCGCCGGGCTGCCCGCCAGGGAGGCGGCGATGTGCGGCGCCTACCTGCACGGACGCGCCGCCTCGCTGGCCCGGGACGGAGCCCCGATCAGCGCGTCCGACCTGCTGGAGGCGCTGCCGCTCGCGGTGGCCGAGGTCCGCCGGGCGGCCTGAGACGGAGCTGGGGCGGCATCGGGTCGCCCGCCGGGCCGCGTGGACGCCGTCCCCGGAACGCGTATAGCCGAGCCCCCATGGGTTCGCCCCGGTGCGGTTCGCGCGCGGGGCCGGGGGAGGGGTGTCGGACCGCCGTGGGATGCTGGGGTCCCCTCCCCCGGACACGACGGGCATCCCCCATGTTCCTCGCCTCCGCACCCCTGGCCGGTGCCGTCTGATCACCGCAGCGGTCCTCCTCCCACTGTTCCTCGTCGGAACCCTGATCGCGCTGTACGCGGAGACGCGTCGCATCGGCGCCCACCGCGGTGGCGACCGGACGAGCGGTCGTGCGGGGCTGTGGCGCGATGCGCTGCGGGCCGCACGGCTTCCCCGTTCGTGCGCGCGGATCTGGTGGGGATTCTTCACCGTGGCCTGTGTCCTCTGGACCGCGCGTGAGGGCGCGCCCCTCGTCGGAGCAGGGGGGTTCGTCCTCTGGGGCGTGGTCGGTCTTCCGGGAAGCCCGTCCCACGATCTCCTGCTCCGACTCCGGGCCGGGCGGGAGGCTGAAGACCGGTCCGACCCTTCGGCCGCGCGGCCGGTCACCCTGTACCGCGGCCGGTTCCGTGTCCTGGGTGTCGCCGCGGTACTGGTGATGGCGACGCTCTCCGCGGTGCTCGTGTTCGGCGCGGGGGAGGGTGACTGGTACGTGCTGGTAGCGGCCCCTCTTCTGCCGGTCCTCGGGCTGGTGGTCTGGCAGCGGACCGTCTACCCGGAGGTCCGCCTGTCCGGGACGCGCCTGCTCCTGAAGCGGTACGCCGTCTGGGTCTCCGTACCCGTGGAGTGGGTCGCGCGGGCCGACGCCGGGAACGGGGTCGCCGTCCACTTCCTCGACGGAAGGGCGTTCTGTTCGAGGGCCTGGGGGAGCACCCCGGCCCGGGACGAGGAAGCCGCCCAACGGATCACCCGGTTCGTCCGGAAGGCGGGTGAGGGGATGCTGCCCTCCGCTGACCGGCCCCTGGAGTGGGGCCGGGACCTGGTGGCGGGCCCGTTCGCCGTGTGGCTCGGGCTCGTGCTCGCCTGGATGCCCACCGGCATCTGACCTGACCACCACCCGGCACGCGGACGGCACCGACGCCGTGCCGCACGGGTCCGGTGCACGGACAGGTGCTAGACGGGGACCACGTGGACGCTCTCGGTGCCGATCGCCCGGAGGTGGGCCCCGACGTCGTCGGGGTCGCTGGTGAACACCACGGCCTCCCCGTGCCGTGCCGCGGTCCAGGCGACCATGGCGTCCACCGCGTCCGGTCGTTTCTTCGGGGGCAGGTCCGCGCTGCCCAGGAGCACGCCGATACGCCGCCAGTCTGTGGTGTCGGGCGCCGTGGAGCACATGATGCAGGTGACCTGACCGGCGCGGGACGGGCGCAGCGCGGGTGCGGAGGACCTGGCCTGGGGAACGGTGCACTCCTTGAGTACGCGCCCCAGGGCGTGCACGGTGGCCGGGTCCGACCTCCAGGCCTGTGCCAGGACCGGGCCGGGGACGATGGGGCGGTGCGGGGTCCTACCGAGCCCCTGGTGCAGGTGCGACGCCTTGGCCTTGCCCGAGGCCAGGGCGATGAGCATGCCGGTGTCGTACACCGGCACCATGGCGGTCACGCGACCTGCCCCCGGTCCGCGTCCGCCTCGTCCCCGTAGACCAGGCGCAGGGCGTCGGCGACCTCCCCGCGCTCCCCCTCGGAGAGTTCCGCTGCCTCGTCGACCGGGGTGTAGCCGGCGGCCCTGGCCTCCGCTTCGGCGATGACGGCGTCGATGCCGGAGAAGACCTCCTCGGCGGCTTCGACCTCGACCATCTGCCTGGTGGCGGCGTTCACCATGTACGAGGAGAGGTCCATCCCCGCCCGTTCCGCGTGGCTTCTGATGCGGTCCGCGTGCTCGGGGTCGAGGCTGATGCTGATGCGTACCTTGGCCATGCCCCCAATGGTATTACGCGTATTACGCCGCGTCCACCTTCGTCGGCGCCGTCGAGGGGCCGGGGCGCGGTGCTCCGGCGCCGGGTGTGCGGCCGCCCGTCAGCGTGCGCGGGCGGCGTCGAGGCCGAGCCGCACGATGTCGGCGATGAAGTAGTCGCCCGGGTCGCGGTGGTCGTGCAGCCGGTGCACCAGGGAGTCGTCCACCCACAGGAACTCGGTGTGCTTGCCCGGCTCCAGGCGGGGCGCGTCCAGGTCGCCCTCAACCCGCACCAGGTAGTCCACCTCGTGCCGGGTCAGGCCGTCCCCGGGGTCCCAGTCCAGCCGGAACAGCTCCGCCAGCACACCGGTCAGCCGCCAGCCGGTCTCCTCCCCGACCTCGCGCGCCAGCCCCTCCAGCATGGTCTCGCCCTGCTCGACGTGTCCGCCCACGATGTCCCAGCAGTGCGGGAACACCTTGCGCGTGGGGGACCGGCGCTGGGCGAAGACCCTTCCGCGGTCGTCGGCGATCACCGCGGCCGCCACGTGGGTCCGGCCGTCGGCGGTGTCGGGGAACTCGATCCCGGGGGCCACCGTGATGCCTGTGCTCATGCGTCCTCCTCGTCCTCGTCCGCGGGCGAGCCTACCCCCCGGTCGCGGCGGGGCAGGCGCAGCGTCAGGAGCCTGGCCCGGGGGGCCAGTCCGCGGGCCAGGTCGAACACCGCCTCGGTGCGCGAGTGGTCCTCGTCGAGCACCGAGAACAGGTTCACCCCCAGGTAGAACGTGATCGCCCCGTAGGCCACCTCGCGGGCGGGCAGCAGCTTCCCGAGGGCGGACCCGCCCAGGACCCGGTTCCATTCCTGCTCGATGAAGGCGATCCACGGCTCCGAGCGGTCCCGGATCTGCGTGCGCAGCTCCGGTTTGGTGACGGCGGCGGCCACCAGCTCGGAGAACTCGGTGATGTAGCCGCGCTCCAGGTCGGTCCGGTAGATGCGCATCGCCGCCTCCACCAGCTCCTCCAGGGTGCCGGCCCGTGCCGCGATCTCCCGGTACATCGCCATGCGCTCGGCGCTGGAGCGGTCCAGCGCCGCCAGCAGAAGCTGGTCCACGCCGCCGAAGTGGTAGAAGACCAGCGCCGAGTTGGCCTCCGCGCGCGCGGCGATACTGCGCGCCGACGCCCCGGCGTAGCCCTCCTCGCGCAGGACCTCGCTGGCGGCCGCCAGGAGCCGCTCCCTCGTCTCCTCGCTCGTGCGCCGTCCTCCGCCGCCCCTGGCCATGGCCCTCCTTGCTCTCGGGGAGGTTTTCAGCATACGGTTTAATCGAGTGATTAAACCAAGCGATTTAATCGCATGCTGAAGGAGTTCCCCCGTGCCCCGAAGCGACTCCCCCGCGCCCTCCGGGGCCCGCCTGCTGCTCGCGGCCCTGGTCCTGACCGCCTTCGCCGCCCTGCTGGCGCTCCGGATCCACCACTGGGGCGGCCTGGACCAGACCGCGCTGTTCTACGTCGGCCTGCCCGCGACCATCGCCCTGCTCGTGGTGTTCACCGTGCGGGCCCGCAGCGCCATGGGCGTCACCATGGCCGTCACCACTCTCTGCCTGGCCCTGGCCGGTCCCCTGCTCGGCGAGGGCATGGTCTGCCTGCTCATCGCCGCGCCGCTGATCTACGGGGTCGTCGCCGTGGTCACCTGGACGGCCGGGGCGCTCGTCTCCTGGCGGGACCGCTCCCGGCACGCCCTGTTCGCGGTGCCGCTGCTGTTCGTGCTCGCTCTGGAGGGCGTCGCCGGAACCTCCCTCCTGCCCCGGGAGGACCGCGGCGAGGGCCACGTCCTGGTCGCCGCCGCCCCGCACGAGGTCGCCGCCGCCCTGGCCGTCCCGCCCGCCTACGCCGCCCCCGACGCGCTCTTCCTGCGGGCCGTGCCCTTCCCCGAGCCCGTCTCGGCCTCCGGCGAGGGCCTGGAGGTCGGTGACACCCGGCACGTGCGCTTCACCCCGCGCCGCACGCTGGAGCCGGGCGCCGAGCCCACACCGCGCCACATGGAGCTCCGGATCACTGCGAGCGAGGTCCGCGGGGACGGCGGGCGCGTGGTGTTCGAGGTGGTGGAGGACACCGCCTTCGCGAACTGGATGGACATGCGCGGCGCCGAGGCCGTGTGGCGCGCCGAGGGAGACGGGACCCGCCTGACCTGGTCCATCGACTACGAGCGCACCTACGAGCCCTCCTGGTACTTCGGGCCGGTCCAGTCCTACGCCACCGACCTGGCCGCCGAGTACCTCGCCGCCACCTTCGCCGCCGCCCCGGAGGGCTCCCGATGATCCCGGAACTGCCCGCGGCGCTGATCCGCGGCGTCGGCCTGTTCGCCCCGCTGTTCCTGCTGGCCGGACTGTGCCTGTGGCGCGCGCCCCGCCCTCGCGAGGTCGCGGCGATGCTGGTGGCCGGGGCGTGGGCCCTGCTCACGCTGGTTCCGCTCAACCTGTACGCGCTGCGCGTCGGCTGGTGGTCCTTCCACGCCGAGGGCGCGGTGTGGCTCGGCATGCCCGTGGACCTGCTGCTGGCCTGGGCGGTGCTGTGGGGCGCGCTGCCCGCGCTGCTGCTGCGCCTGCTGCCGGTGCCGCTGCTCAGCGGTCTGCTCGTGTGGGTGGACGTCATCGTCATGCCGCTCGCCGAACCCGTCGTGGTGCTGGGCCCGCTCTGGCTGCTCGGCGAGTTCGTCGGCTCCGCGCTGTGCCTGATCCCCGCGCTGATGCTGGCCTACTGGACGCGCACCGGCCAGCTGGTGCACGCCCGGATGTGGGCGCAGGCGCTCCTGGCGTTCGGGGCCATGGTGGTCCTGCCGCTGGCCGCGCTGGACGCCCTGCCCGGTCCGGGCACGGCCTTCGTGGCCGCCCAGGTCCTGGCCCCGGTGTGCCTGCCGGGACTGGCGGCGGCCCGCGAGTTCGCGCGGGTGGGCGGCGGCACCCCGCTGCCCTTCGACCCGCCGTCGCGGCTGGTCACCAGCGGCCCCTACGCCTACCTGCGCAACCCGATGCAGGCCACCGTCGCCGGGGTGTACCTGGTCCTGGCCCCTGTGACCGGCGACCCGCGGCTGCTGCTCGGCGCGCTCGCGGCCCTCGCCTACGGCGCGGGGTTCGCCGCCTGGCACGAGGGCGGCCAGCTGCGGGCGGCGTTCGGCGGGGACTGGGAGGCCTACCGGGCGGGCGTGCGCGCCTGGCTGCCCCGGTGGCGGCCGTGGCCCGGCCGCGCGCCGGGCACGCTGTACGTGGCCGCGGACTGCGCGATGTGCCGGGGCCTGGGCGGCTGGCTGGCCGCCCGCGCGCCGGTGGCGCTGGAGCCGCGACCGGCGGCGGAGCACCCCGAGGTGCTGTACCGCCTCACCTACGAGAACCCCGAGGGGCTGCGCTGGAGCGGGGTGTCGGCGCTGGCCCGGGCGCTGGAGCACCTGCACCTGGGGTGGGCGCTCGCGGGCTGGGCTCTCGACCTGCCGGGGGTGCGGCACTTCGCGCAGTTGTGCGCGGACGCCTTCGGGGCCGGACCGCGGCCCTCGCGCGAACCCCTCGGCGAAGGAGGGGCAGGGGAGGAGCCGGGCGCTCCCCGCGGCGGTGGGGAGCCGTTGCCCGGCGCGCGGGTGTGAGTCCGCGCCGACCCGTTTCCGGCCGACACGTTTCCGGCCGACACGGAGAGTGCCGCCCGCGTCTAGTGCCGTGGCCGGGAAGGTTCGCCCGGGTGCCCTCACGCCGCTACGGGTAGCGGTCGGCCTCCCCAACGAACACCCTTCTCGCTGCGTACCCGGGCGCGTTCACGGCGCTGGGCCGCGAGCACGTCCGGGTCGCGGGCGTTGGCGTTGCGCCACCGTAGATAGGCGTGCAGCGCCCGCGTTTGCACCGTGTGGTTGGGGTGGTGGGAGTTGGCGATGGTGAACTGGCGCAGCGGCCCGAAGTGCGCCTCGATCGGGTTGGCCCAGGAGGCGTAGGTGGGGGTGAAGCACAACTCGACCTTGTTGCGCTGGGCCCAGGAGCGGATCGTGGGGCCCTTGTGTGCGGACAGGTTGTCCATGATCACGTAGATGGGGGCGCCGTCCGGGCGGGCGGCCCGGATCGTCTTGAGCGCGGTGAGTGTGTTGGCTGCGCCCTTGCGCCGGTGGTTGATGCCCCACAGGGTGTCGTCTCCCACCGAGTAGCAGCCGTGGAAGTAGGTGACGCCATGGGTGCGCCGGTAGGTGGCCGGAAGGCGGTGCGGGCGGCTCTTGCGGGCCCAGCCCGTCCCGGCGGTGGGCCGGATGCCCAGCGGTCCGAACTCGTCGAAGGCGAAGACCCGGTCGGCGAAGTGCTCCATGACGTGCTCGATGCGGTCGAGTTTGGCATCGGCCTCGGGGTCGGGCGAGTCCTTCCAGGTCGTGGTGCGTTGGAAGGTGATGCCATGCCGGTGCAGGAGCGTTCGCAGGGTCTCGCGGCCCATGCGCAGGCCCGGTCCGGGCCGGTGGGCCAGGTGGGCGGCGAGTTTGCGCAGCGACCAGCGGGTGAAGGGCTGGCCGAGCTTGGTCGGGCGGGTGGTGGCCGTCTTCAGGACGAGGTCTTCCTCGTCGGGGGTGAGTAGGCGGGGACGGCCTCCCGCCCATTTAGGGTCCAGGCAGCTCAGCCCTTGGGTGTTGAAGGCGTGGATGACCTCGCGCACGGTCTTCTCATCAGCGGCGACCAGGCGGGCGATGACGGGGGCGGTGTTGCCGCTGGCCGAGGCCAGGATGATCATCGCTCGCCGGTAGCGGACGGTGTTGGTGCTGCCCCGGCGGACGATGCGTTGGAGTTTTTGGCCCTCGGGGTTGGTGAGTCTGCGGGCTTTGAGGGGTGCGGACACCGCGGCTCCCAGGGTTGACTGCTGGTGTTGCGGTCAACCCTGGCATCGATCACTGACCCGGGCGAACCTTCCCGGCCACAGCACTAGCGCGGGCGGCACCTGGTGTTCCTCGTGGTCTGGGACCTTCCTCCCCGGCGTCGGAGCCGGAGCGGGCCGCCGCGGTTCCGGCCGGTCCGGGCTCCCCGTCCCGGTTCAGGTGTCGGGGTCGGGCTCGACCGCTGATTCCAGGCCGGTCAGCCAGGCCAGGTGGCTCTGCAGGGCCGTTCGTCCGACCGGGGTCAGGCGGAACCAGGTTTTCGGTCGGCGCCCGACCGCTCCCTTGCGGACTTCGAGCAGTCCGGCGTCCTCCAGGGTGCGGCTGTGCTTGGAGACCATCGGGTCGCTGACGCCGAGCAGATTGCGCACGGTGGCGAAGTCGACCCACTTGGCGCTCTGCAACAGCGCGCACATCGCCAGGCGCGGGCCGGTCTCCAGGATCGGTTGGCGTGCGGCGGCGGCACCTCCGGGGGAGGCGCCGCCGCCGGGGCTGTGCAGCGCGGTCACTACTTGACCCTGCCGTTCTCGATGCTGCGGCGCATGGCCGAGCGGACCAGCATCTGTCCGGCGAGCACGAGGGCGGCCACGGGCACCAGCGCGGCGAGCGCGAAGCCGATCATGCCCTGGTCGACCAGGAGGGTGATGCCGATGTAGCCCACGCCCGTGATGGCCAGGGCGGCGATCCACATCAGGCGGGCGCCGGGGTAGGAGGTGATGTAGCGCGGCATGTACACGCCGCTGCGGCGGCGCTGGATGACCGAGTAGGCGGTGGCGATGACGACCACGCCGAGGATGGCCCACTGGAAGTAGGGGCCGCTGCCGGGCAGGACGGCGGACCAGATCGGCAGTCCGGCGATGAGCACGCTCGCGGCGGCGAGGAAGACCCAGTAGGCGGCGGGCAGGTCGGTGCGGCTGGCGAGCTTGCGGCGGGCGTCGGCGACCTGGTCGAGCTCGGGATTGCTGTTCATGTCATCTCCTCTTTCGTATCTACTTTCTATATGGAAAGTAGATACCAAGGATCGGGTCCTGTCAAACACACCGGGACCCGAAAGAAGACCGCCGGGACGCAGCCACCGCGTCGACCAGCGACGACGCGAGGAACGCGAATGACCGACACGCCCCGCGGTCGGCGGGGCCGCCGCTAGCCGACGCCGCGGGGAGGGGCCTACGCCGCCCTCCCCCGGCCGGGCGGCCCACCGTTATGCTCGGTCGGGCCGATCCGTCCGGAAGGCGGCGGAAACGGGCCCGCGGCCCCCACCCCCGAGCGAGCGCCCGTCCGCCCCCGAGTGAGCCCCCAGGCACGAGGTGACCCATGGAAGAACAGGCCATGCTCGCGCGTGACCTCGTGCTGCGCGTCTGCGCCGGAGCGACCGAGTTCGACCCCCACTGGGTCCGGGCCGACGGCAAGGTCACCACCCCCTTCCTGGTCCCCCGCGACCGCAACCTCATCCGCGCGGTCGTCGCCGCCGGCCGCGCCATGGGCGTGGACCGGCTCCTGGTGTGCCGGACCAGGCCCGAGTTCTCCTACGACCCCGTCACCGAGGTTCCCCTCGACACCGACACCCTCATCGACCTCATCCGCGGCTGGGGGCCCGCGCCCACCGACTTCCTGGTCTGCGTCGAGGACTTCTCCGCCGCCGTTCTGGTCACCGCGGACGAGCTCACCGTCGCGGCCGGTCCCGCCGACTTCGTCCGCGAACTCGTCGGCGCCGACATCCCCCAGGCCCGCAGCCACTTCGCCTCGCGCGCCCGACGGGAGGGCGGCCCGGTCCTCACCCGCGCCGCCCAGCTCTACCACTGCGCCGAGACCGGCGCGCGCCACGCCCGCGGCCCGCGCGGACCCGGCCCCGACCCGGCCGAACTCCTGGCCCGCAGCGTCGAACGCGCGCGGCGGCGCTCACCGCGTGCGGTCCGCTCCCTGCGGGCCCTGCGCGGGGCCTGGGGTTGGCTCATGGCGGCCGCGCTGCTCGTGGCGCCCCTGGCCGTCCCCGGTCTGGGCGCCGCGTTCCCGGCACTGGCCGCCTCCTTCGTCCTGCTGTTCCAGCTGGCCCTGCTGGCCCGCTCGCGCACGGTCTCCTTCGCCTCCCTGCTGCGGGTGGCCGCGTTCGGCGCGCTGCTGCTGTGGCCGCTGGCGCTGGCCGAGTCCGCCGTCACCGGGCTGCTGGGCGGCGACCCCTACGGCGTCCTCGGCTACACCTACGTCGCCGTGACCGTGGAGGAGGTCGGCAAGCTCCTCCCGCTGCTGCTCCTGGCCCTGGTGGCCCGCCGAAGGCTGCGCCGCCTGGCCGCGGTGGACTTCCTGCTGCTGGCCGCGGCCTCCGGCGCCGGGTTCCAGCTGGCCGAGCGCCTGCTCACGCAGGTGGCCCTCGGAGGGGCGGGCGTGTCCGCCGGGACCGGCCTGTTCCTGCCCGGCGGCAGTACCGTCACCGACCCCGCGGGCACCGTGCTCGCGGTCTTCTCCGGTCACGCCGTCACCACCGGCCTGGTCGGCGCCGCGCTCGGCCTGGCGGTCGTCGGCCGCCGCTACGGGGCCTGGCTGTGGCTGCTGCCGCCGGTCGCGCTGACCCTGGCGTTCCTGGAGCACCTGAACCTGAACGCGCGGCTGGCCAACGCCCAGCTGCACCCGGCCTCCGACCTCGTGCACGGCCTCCTCGGCGGCGGGGTGCTCACCCCGTGGCTGCTGGTGCTGCTGTTGCTGTGCGCGGTGGCCATGGACTACCGGCTGATCGCCACCGCGGCCGAGTCCACGCCGCCGCTGCCCGGGCAGCCGCCGCTGGCCCGCCTGCGCCGCCGGGCGCGGGGGCGTTCGGTGGCCATGCGGGTCCGCGTGCCCGCCGACATCGCGCCGCTGTTCCGCCGGACGGCGCTGTCCTGGGTGGACCTGCCGATCACCCTGGTCACCACGGTGTCCACGATCGCCCACGAGCTGGCCGTCGCGGCCATCGCGGCGCGGCGCGGACCCTCGGTGCTCTGCGACACCTGGCGGTTCCTGCGCTGGCGGCGGGCGAACGCCATGGGCGAGGCCCGGTCGGCGGGGCGGCCCTGGCGCCACTACCCCTCACAGGAGGAACTGACCCGGCAGGCGCGCGAACTGGCGATGCGGCTGGGGCTGGCGGCCACCGGAGGGGTCACCGGGGCGATGGCGGCGATGGGCGCGGCGGCGATGGTGTTCACCGCCGCGCCCGACCCGGCCGCGACCGGTGCGCCCGCGTACGCGTTCATGGCCCTGGACCGGATCCAGGGCTGGCTGGGCGACCTGAACGGTGTCGACTCGGTCTGGGCGGCCGTGGTGCTGGTCGCGGTGCTCACGCTGCTGCTGTCCGGGAACGGGGTTCCGCACGCGCACCCGAGGATGCGCGAGTTCCTCCGCGCGCCGGCCGCGAACACCGGGGCGATCCTCGGCATGCTCGCGCCCGGCCAGGTGGGATACGCGCTCCTGGGCTGGGCGGGGCTGCTGCTGCCCAGGCGCGTGAACCGGCTCCTCGTACGGTGACGGGCCCGGCTCCGGGACGCCGCGCTCAGACCGCGGTGACGCCCCTCGGCGGCTCGAAGGCGCGCACGGGCGGTACCTGCCCGGTGAACGGTTCGACGCGCACGCGCACCAGCTGACCCGTGCACCCCTGGCTCAGCGAGGACGTCCCCACGTCCTCCGTCAGCGCGTTCGGGTTCCCGTGCGCGCACGTCACGTCCTCCGACGAGGGGTCGTACCAGGCCCCCGTGGACAGCTGCACGACCCCCGGCCGCAGCGCGTCGCTCACCACCACGCCCGCCAGGCACGAGCCCGTGGCGCTGGACACCCGCACCACGTCCCCGTCAGCCACACCGCACGCCCGCGCCTCCTCCGGACGCATCCGCAACGGCGCCCTCCCGCGCACCTTCTGCGACATGCTGTGCGCACCCATGTCCTGCTGGCTGTGCAGCCTGCCGCTCGGCTGGTTCGCGATCAGCACCAGGGGGAACTCCCCGGCCCGACCACCGGAGCCGTCCACCGCGGGTTCCCCGTCTCCGGCCCCGGAGCCCGCGGCCTCCGGTTCCCCTGCCCCGGCGTGGGCACCGGAACCCGCTACCACCGACCCTCCGGCCCCAGGACCAGAGGCCGTCGCCGCGGGTTCCCCGGCTCCGGCCGGGGACCCGGAACCGGTCACCACCGGCCCCGCCAGCCACACCGGGTGCCCCGGGCAGTCCTCGTACCCGAACGACGCGATCGTCTCCGAGAACAGCTCGATCCGCCCGCTCGGCGTACGCAGGGCGTGGCCCTCCGGGTCGGCGCGGAACTCGCCCAGCAGCGCCTCGTCCTCCACCCGGCCGGGCATCTCCACCCGCCCGCGCTCCCAGAACTCCTCGAACTCCGGCACCTCCAGGCCCCGCCGCGCCACCAGCGACCGCCAGCGCCCGTACACCACGCGCATCCACTCGCCGCTCGTGCGCCCCTCGGTGAACTCCTCGCGCGCCCCCAGCCTCTCGGCCAGGTCGGCGTAGGTGTCGTACTCGTCGCGCGCCTGCCCGTGCGGCGCCACCGCGCGCGGCATCGCCCGCACGCTCAGGTCGCCCTGGCTCGCGGCCATGTCGTCGCGCTCCAGCACCGTCGTGGCCGGGAGCACGATGTCGGCGTGCCGCGCCGTCGCGGTCCAGTGCGTCTCGTTCACCACCACCGTCTCCGGCCGCCCGAACGCCTCGGTCAACCGCCTCAGGTCCTGGTGGTGGTGGAAGGGGTTGCCCCCGGCCCAGTACACCAGCCGGATGTCCGGGTACCGCCGCTCCTCGCCGTCGTGGTCGTAGCGCCCGCCCGGCTCCAGCAGCATGTCGGCCACCCGCGCCACCGGGATGAACGAGTCCACTGTGTTGTTGCCCTGCGGCATCCTCGGCAGCCCCAGCGGCGTCGCGCCGCCCCCGTAGTTGCCCATGGACCCGTAGCCGGACGCGAAGCCGCCGCCCGGCAGCCCCACCTGGCCCAGGCAGCACGCCAGCGCCAGCCCGGCCCACAGCGGCTGCTCGCCGTACCGCGCCCGCTGCACCGACCACCCCACGTTGACCAGCGTGCGCCGCGCCGCCATCCGCCGCGCCAGCGACCGCAGCTCGTCGGCGGGGACCCCGCTGATCCGCTCGGCCCACTCCGGCGTCCGCGCGGTCCCGTCCGGTCCGCCCCGCTCGTCGCGCTCGCCCAGCACGTACGCGCGCAGCACGTCCGCGCCCACGGTGTAGCGGTCCAGGAAGGCGGTGTCGGCCAGGCCCTCCGTGAACAGCACGTGCATCAGCGCCAGCATCACCGCCGTGTCGGTCCCCGGATTGAGGGAGACCCACTCGGCCTTGACGTCCTCGGGGGTGTCGTCCAGCAGCGGTGACACCGACACGAACTCCACCCCGGCCCCGGACGCGTCGCGCATCGCCGGACCGGCGGTCTGGGCGGCGCGCCCGCCCGAGGAGGTCCACGTGTTGGACACCCGCAGCCCGCCGAAGCTCACCAGCAGCTCGGTGTGCTCGCGGATCCGGGTCCACGACGGGGCCCGGTGCAGCAGCCGGTTCGCCGCCGGGACACCGATGATCCGCGGGAACAGTACCTCCACCGCGCCGTGGCTGTAGGTGGTGCGCGAGCGCGTGTACCCGCCGATCGAGTTGAGGAACCGGTGCAGCTGGCTCTGCGCGTGGTGGATCCGCCCCGCGCTGCCCCAGCCGTACGAACCGCCGTAGACCGCCGCGTTCCCGTACGCGCCGCGCACCCGGTCCAGCTCACCGGCGAGCAGGTCCAGCGCCGTGGACCACTCCACCTCGACGTAGGCGTCGTCGGGGTCCCCCCGGAGCGGGTCCGGGCCGGGGCCGCTCTCCAGCCAGCGCCGCCGCACCGCCGGACGCGCCACCCGCGAGGCGTGGTGCTGGGCGGCGGGGGTGTTGGCTATCACCGGGGACGGCGCCGGGTCGTCCGGGTCCGGGAGGGTCCCGACCACCCGGCCGTCCTCCACGACCACCCGGTAACTGCCCCAGTGGGCGCTGGTCGGATACGACGACGTGCCGGACATGCTCGTTTCCCCCCTGGAATTCCCCTGCGCCCCACCAGGGGCCCGAACTCACTCTATGCACCGCACGGTGCGATGATGGGCGGCGCGGTCCCGCCCGGAGGAGGCGGCCGACCCGGCCGGACGGCCGGCGCCGCGACCGCGCTCCCGCGCGGCCGACCGGCGCGGACCGCGCGCAGGCGGACGAGCGGAGCAGGGGGACGGGGCGATGGGCGAACTCAGGTCGCGGCGGTCGGTACTCGCGGTGCCGGGGTCCAACCCCCGGTTCGTGGACAAGGCGCGGGGACTGGACGCGGACGCCTTCTTCCTCGACCTGGAGGACGCGGTCGCGCCCCTGGAGAAGGACGCGGCCCGCCACGCCGTCGTCCGGGCCCTCAACGACGGCGGCTGGGACGGCAAGGTGCGGTCCGTCCGCGTGAACGACGTCACCACCGGGTGGGCCTACCGCGACGTCGTCACCGTCGTCGAGGGCGCCGGTGCCGAACTCGACGCCCTGGTCCTGCCCAAGGTCACCTCGGCCCGCGACGTCCAGTGGCTCGACACCCTCCTCACCCAGATCGAACGCGCCGTCGGGCTGGAGGTCGGCCGGATCGGCATCGAGGCGCAGATCGAGGACGCCCGCGGCCTGGTCGCCGTGGACGGGATCGCCGCCGCCTCGTCCCGCCTGGAGAGCCTCGTCTACGGGCCCGCCGACTTCATGGCCTCCCTCAACATGAAGAGCCTGGTCGTCGGCGAGCAGCCGCCCGGCTACGACACCGGCGACGCCTACCACTACGTGCTCATGCGCATCCTCACCGCCGCCCGCGCCCACGGGCTCCAGGCCATCGACGGCCCCTACCTCCAGATCCGGGACGTGGACGCGTTCCGCCGCTCCGCCGGGCGCACGGCCGCCCTCGGCTTCGACGGCAAGTGGGTCCTGCACCCGCTCCAGGTGGAGGCCGCCAACGAGGTGTTCGCGCCCTCCCAGGAGGACTACGACCACGCCGAGCTGATCCTGGACGCCTACGCCCACGCCACCACCGTGGACCGGCGCGGCGCCGTCATGCTCGGCGAGGAGATGCTCGACGAGGCATCCCGCAAGATGGCGCTCGTGGTCGCGGGCAAGGGGCGCGCGGCCGGGATGGGCCGGACCCGCGCGTTCGACCCCGGGGCCTGAACCCGGACCCCTGCGGAGGGCGGACGGGACCCCGTGCGGACCCGCCCGGTTCTGTCCGGGGCCGCACGGGCTCTGACCGGCGCGGAGTCTGACACGCGCCCCACCCCGCTCTTACCGCGCTCTCACCCTCATGCGGAACCATGGGCGCCATGGAAGCCACCGCCACGGTTCTGGTCGCCGACGACGACCGCGCGATCAGGGACTCACTGGAACGCGCGCTCCAACTGGAGGGCTACAGGGTCAGGACGGTACCGGACGGGGTCCAGGCCCTCGCCGCCGTGCACGCCGACCCCGTCGACCTGCTCGTCCTCGACGTGATGATGCCGGGAGTGGACGGGCTCGGGGTGGCCCGCGTGCTGCGCGCCGAGCGCGACCGCACACCCATCCTCATGCTCACCGCGCGAGTGGAGACGCCGGACCGGGTGGCGGGGCTCGACGCGGGGGCCGACGACTACCTCGCCAAGCCCTTCGAGCTGGAGGAGCTCCTCGCCCGGCTGCGCGCCCTGCTGCGCCGGGCCGCGCCCTTCCCCGAGGAGGCCGCCGAGCAGGGCCCGCTGCGCGTCGGCGAGCTGTCCCTGGACCCGGCCTCCCGCCGGGTCTGGCGCGGCGACCGCGAGGTCGAGCTGTCCAAGACCGAGTTCGACCTGCTCGAACTCCTGGTGCGCAACGCCGGGATCGTCCTGGACCACTCCACCATCTACGACCGCATCTGGGGCTACGACTTCGGCCCCGAGTCCAAGAACCTCGCCGTCTACATCAGCTACCTGCGCCGCAAGCTGGAGGACGGCGGGCCGCCGCTGATCCAGACCGTGCGCGGGGTCGGCTACACGCTCCGGCCGCAGGGTTGAGATCCGTGCGACCCGAAGACGGCACCCCGCGGGACCCCGGACACGGAGCCCCGCACGGTCCCGGAGCCTCGCCCGCCTCCGGCTCCCCGCACGGCCCCGGCGCCGCGTCCGGTCTCAGGGCCCTGGTGTCCGCCGCGCGCACCGCCGTCCCGAGGTGGCGCCGGACGCTGCTCCAGCCGGGCGACTGGCGGCTGGGCACCCGCTTCGCGGTGATCTTCGCGCTGGTCGCCACCGTCGTCATCGCCCTGGTCGGCACCCTCGCCTACACCACCGCCGCCGCGCTCATCCGCTCCGACGCCCGCACCGAGTTCGAGAGCACCGTCACCGCCCTGTCCGACCAGCTCGTCGACTACCACCAGCAGGGGCAGGGGGGCTCCGCCGGTCCCGGCCCGTTCCTGCCCAGCGACAAGTTCCAGCTCCAGCTCCTCGAACCCGACGGCAGCAGGACGGTCAACATCGCCGACCCGTCCGAGATCATCCTGTTCGCACCGTCGCAGAGGGACCTGGAGGTCGCCGAGGAGCCGCGGCCCGGCATCGTCGACATGCGCGAGCAGGCCATCGGCGGCCAGGAGTACCGGCTGGCAACGGTCTCCCTCGGCGACGGCGCCGGGGCCCTCCAACTCCTCCAGCGCCTGTCCCCGACCGAGCTGATGATCGACCGGCTGGCCACCCAGATCCTGTGGGTGGGCCTGTTCGTCGCCCTGTGCGCGGCCGCCGCGGGCTGGCTGGTGGGCCACCGCACCACCGGGCGCCTGGTGCGCCTCACCGATGCGGCCGAGTACGTCAGCTCCACCGGGCGGCTCGACCCCGTGGACCCCGGCCGCAGCGGCGAGAGCCGCGAGGAGGACGCCGGCCGCGACGAGGTCGGCCGCCTCACCAGCGCGTTCAACGCCATGCTCGCCCGTCTGGCCCGTTCCAAGGACGAGCAGCGCCGCCTCGTCCAGGACGCCGCGCACGAACTCCGCACCCCGCTGACCAGCTTGTACACCAACGTGCAGGTGCTCGACAGGGTGGACCGGCTCAGCCCGGAGGCGCGCGCCGGCCTCATCGAGGACCTGCGCGGCGAGACCCGCGAACTCACCGCGTTGGTCAACGAACTGGTCGGCCTGGCCACCGGCGACCACGAGGACGAGCAGATGAGCGCCGTCCCCCTCGCCGGGATCGCCGAGAAGGTCGCCAAGCGCACCCGCCGCCGCACCGGCCGCGACATCGTCGTGGACGCCGACGACAGCGTCGTGTGGGGCCGCCCCGGCTCCCTGGAGCGCGCCGTCTCCAACCCGGTCGAGAACTCCGCCAAGTTCGACCCCAAGGGCACCGCGCCCATCGAGATCCGCGTGCGCGCGGGGGCGGTGGAGGTCCTGGACCGGGGGCCCGGCATCGACCCGGCCGAACTCGACCACGTCTTCGAACGCTTCTACCGGGCCGCCGTCGCCCGCGGCCTGCCCGGTTCGGGGCTCGGCCTGTCCATGGTCAGGGAGATCGCGCAGGCGCACGGGGGCGGGGTGTTCGCCCGCAACAGGGAGGGCGGCGGTGCCGTCATCGGCTTCCACCTGCCGCTGTTCACACCGCCGCGGGACGAGGAGCCGAAGGCGCGGGGGTGAGCGCCGCACCGGCGGACGCCGCGCCGGAACCGCCGGTCACTGCCCGCCGAACGCCGCGACCGCTGCCGCGCCGACCCCCGCACCGGCGGACGCCTCGCGGTAGATCCGCTCGAACCGCTCCAGCGAGTCCTCCAGCCGGTGCAGCCCGGCCATGTCGCGGCTGCGCGCGCCCATCCCGAGCCGTCGGCCCTCGTCGGTGACAACCGACTCCACCCGGGCGGCCAGCGCCTCCGGGCTGCCGGGCGGGTACAGGTACCCGTTGCCGCCCTCCTCCACCAGGTGCGGCAGCGCCATGGCGTCCGCCGCCACCACCGGCAGGCCGCTCGCCATCGCCTCCAGGGTGGCGATGCTCTGGAGTTCGGCGGTCCCGGCGATGGCCCACACGTCCGCGCACCGGTACACGTCGGGCAGGTCGGCGTGCGGCACGAAGCCCAGGAACACCACCCGGTCGGCCGCGCCGACCTCCGCCGCCAGCTCCTCCAACCGCGCCCGGTGCGCGCCGTGCCCGGCCAGCACGAGCTGCACACCGTCGGTCAGGGCCACCGCGCGCACGAGTTCGTCCACGCGCTTCTCCTCGTCCAGCCGCCCCACGAACAGCACCGTCCTGCGGTCCGGCACGCCCAGCCGGGCGCGCAGCCGCCGCCGGGTGGCCGCGCCGCCGTCCAACGGGCTGAACCGGTCCAGGTCGATCCCGCACGAGACCGGTTCGACCGGCCGGGTGAACCCCTGGTCGACCAGCAGCCGCGCCGCCGCCGGGGTGGGCGTGGTCACGTGCCCGGCCCTGGACAGCACCGCGCCCAGGTCCCACCAGGCCAGCCGGGCCGCGTGCGGGCGCAGCGGCGCGGGCACGTGCACGTAGTCGAAGAGGTTCTCCGGCATGAAGTGGTTGGTGGCCACCACGGGCACGCCGCGGGCGTGCGCGGCGGCGGCCAGCATCCGGCCGACGAGGAAGTGGTTCTGGATGTGGACGGCGTCCGGGCGCAGCCGGTCCAGGAGCAGGTCCAGGTGGCCGCGCACGCCCAGCGGGACCGCGAGCCGCACGCTGTCGTGGACCAGGGAGGACACCGAGCGCAGCCGGTGCTCGACCACTCCGCCGCGTTCGGCCGTGTACGGGGAGCCCTCGGGGGAGGGGCACACCACGTGCACGCGCGCGCCGCGCGCGGCCAGACCGCGGGCGAGGCGGGCGGTGAAGTACGCGGCGCCGTTCACGTCGGGGGGATAGGTGTCGGTACCGATCAGGACCCGGGTGCGGCGCGTCGCGCCGACGGCGGGCCGGGGCGGTGCCGCCACCGCGGGGGAGGCGAAGGACGTGGACATGACCTGATCTCCTTTGTCGGGCCGCCGCGTACGCCCGAGTGTGGGTCACCCGCGTTGACCCCCGCCGACCTCTCGGTGACCGCGGGGCGACCGCTCGGTGGCACGCGGCGCGGGGGAGGGAACCCCCGCGCCCCTCCGCCTACCCACAAGTCCGGCCGCGCCGACGGGCAGCGGCCCGCGGTCCGCGCGCCCGGGGCCCGCCGTGCCTTCGGGGCATGGCCGAGGCTTCCGCCGCCGCGCGTGCGTCGGACGATTCCGGTCCCGCCGTGCCCGCGGGCCGTGGCCGCGGCTTCCGCCGCACACACGACGGGCGGCCCCGGACCCGAGGGTCCGGGGCCGCCCGTGCGGGAAACGGGGCCGCTTCCGTCAGTTCCCGCCCTCCTCGTTCTGGGCCGCCTCCACGCTCTGCTCCCCGAGCGTCACCGTGACCTCCTCCTCGGAACCGCTGCCGCCGTCGGGGACGACCCCCAGGGTGACCTCCTCGCCGGGCTGGCGGATCCGGATCTGCGCGATCAGCTCGTCCGGCGTGGACACCTGCTCACCGTCCACGGACACCACCACGTCACCGGCCTGGAGCCCGGCCTCGGCGGCCGCGCCGCCCTCGGTGACCTCCACGATCTCCGCGCCGCCGACGCGGGAGTTGGTGATGGTCGCCTCGATCGCCGGGTAGCTCGCGCTGCCGTCCTCGACCAGCTGCTCCGCGATGGGGCGGACCTGGTTGATCGGGATGGCGAAGCCCAGCCCGACCGAGCCGCTGTCCTGCGAGACGCCCGCGATCGCGGTGTTGATTCCGATGACCTCGCCGTTCATGTTCACCAGCGGGCCGCCCGAGTTGCCGGGGTTGATCGCCGCGTCCGTCTGGATCGCGTTGATGACCGTGGAGGTCTGCCCGGACTGCCCGGTGTTCACCGGACGGTTCAGCGCGCTGACCACACCCGTGGTCACCGTGCCCGACAGCCCCAGCGGGGAACCGATCGCGACCACCTCGGCGCCCACGCCGATCTGCTCGGAGTCGCCGAGGGTGGCCGGGGTGAGGTCGTTGCGCCCCTCCGCCTGGATCACCGCGATGTCGGAGACCGGGTCCGAGCCCATGACCTCGGCGCGCGCGGAGCTGCCGTCGTTGAACAGCACCTCGATCGGACCGCCCTCGGCGGCGGCCACGACGTGCGCGTTGGTGAGGATCTGGCCGTCGGAGGAGATGACCACACCGCTGCCGCCGCCGTTGGCGGTGCGGATGGACACCACGCTCGGCAGGACCGTGTCGGCGACCTCGCCCACCTCGCCCTCGGTCTGGGTGCTCTCCTGCTCCTGGTTGAGCGAGCTGATCGGCCCGCTCAGGCCGTTGGGGAACAGGTAGGCGGTGCCCAGGGCCGTCATCGGTCCCACGATGAGGCTCGTGACCAGGGCGGTGATCGCGGCGACGGTCACGATCCTGCCGGAGCCGCGCTTTTTGCCGTTCCCCTGCGGGGGCACCGACCCGGGGAAGGCGCCGCCGAACGGGGGCTGCCCGCCGTGGCCGCCGTGGCCGCCGTGGTCCCCGGGACCGCCGGGGCCGCCCGCCCCGAACGCGCCGCCGTCACCGTACGGCGGCTGCCCGTGCCCGATCGGCCCGTGGGGGCCGTTCTGCCCGCCGTGCGGGGGAGCGGGGTGGTGGGCGGAGAACTGCTCGTGCTGGCCGCCGACGGCGCCGTAACCGCCCCCGGGAGGCGGGAAGGTGTAGGAGGCGTGCTCCGGGTCGTTGGGCCCGGTGGCCCACCTCGGCGGCTGCCCGGGCGGGGAGAAGGTCGGCCCCGCCCCCGCGGGGCCGGTCTCCGGCCGCCCGTACCGCTCTGCCCCCGGGTGCCCGCCCTGCTGGGACGGGAAGCCCTCACCCGTCTGCCCGGCCGCCGCGTACCCGCCGCTCCGCTCGGCGCCGGGGTACCCGCCGGACGGCACCTGACCGGGCTGTTCGCCGCTCTGCCACACGCCGGTGTACCCGCCGGGCTCGTGCGGCGCGGGCCGCTCCACGTGCTCGCCCGCCTCCCCGACCCCGGGCTCCCCACCGGTTCCGCGTGCCTCGGAGTCCCCGAAGGAACGCTGGGGCCCGGCGTGCTCGGCTCCGTGGGTCCGGCCGTCCTGTCCGGCGGGGACACCCCCGTGCTCCCCGCCGGACGCGCCACGGACGTCGGTGCCGTCAGCCGTGGAGGAGCCCCCCTCGTGCGGGCCGGAGGGCCCCGCCTGGTCGGCGGGCTCGGCGGGACGGTGCTCGGGAAGTCCGTTCCCGGCCGCCGTACCGGGCTCGGTACCTGCACTCGGTTCGTTGGGGTTCAACTCATCCTCCGGCTGACGGGACGATGTTCAGTGACGTGTTCCATCATGCGACGCATGGGTTAGAACAGGGTGAGAGCGCGATATGCCGGGGTTTCGAGTCCTTCCGCCCCCGCCGTGCCCCGGCCCGGTCCGCGTCGGCGGTCCCGTGGTCCAGCGCCGTCGGACCGGGCCGCCCGTGACTGGCCCCGACGTCCGTGAGAGCATCCCAACCCCCGACGCCGCGACCCGACACGTCGCCCGTTACCCCGGCGCGCTCCCCGTAGGCGCCGTATGCACCACAATGCCCGAAACGATATCGTGCCGAAGCCAAAGCGAGACACCGGAGAAGAGCCGACCTTGATCAAGATCGTGCTGGCCGATGACGAACACCTCGTGCGGGGGGCCATCGCCGCCCTCCTCGGCCTGGAGGACGACCTGGAGGTCGTCGCCGAGGTCGGCCGGGGCGACGAGGTGGTCGACGCCGTCCTGCGGCACGGCGCCGCGATCGCCGTCCTGGACATCGAGATGCCCGGCGCCACCGGGCTGGAGGTGGCCGCGCGGCTGCGGACGGACGCCCCCGACTGCGGTGTCGTCATCCTCACCAGCTTCGGCCGCCCCGGCTACCTGCGCCGCGCCCTGTCCTCCGGCGCGCGCGGCTTCCTGGCCAAGGACGCCCCCGTCGACCAGCTCGCGGGCGCCATCCGCCGCGTGCACGGGGGCGGGCGCTACATCGACACCGACCTGGCCGCCGCCGCGATGGTCGGCGGCGAGAGCCCGCTCACCGACCGCGAGACCGAGGTGCTGCGCGCCGCCTCCGACGGTGCCACCGTCGCCAGGATCGCCGCCTCCCTCCACCTGACCGAGGGCACCGTGCGCAACTACCTCTCCAACGCCATCGGCAAGACCGGCGCCGACAACCGCATGTCCGCCATCCGCACCGCCCAGGACATGGGCTGGCTGTAGGCACCGAAGGTCCAAAAAACACTGCTCAGAGGAAGCGCAGCACCAGCATCGCGGTGTCGTCGCTGCGCCCGCCCGGGGCGTACTCCTCCAGCTCCCGGTCGATGCGGCTGATCACCGCCTGGGCGGTCAGCCCAGCGCAGCCTGAGAAGATCTCCATCAGCCCCTCGTCGCCGAGCATGTCCGTGTTGCTGCGCCGCTCGGTCACGCCGTCGGTCACCGCCAGCACCACCTCGCCGGGGCGGATGTCCACGTTCTCGGTCGTGAACCCCACGTCCTCGAACGCGCCCAGCAGCGGCTGCGAGGCCCCGAACGGCAGCACCTCGCCCTTCTGGTTCAGCCGCAGCGGCAGCGGGTGCCCGGCCGAGACCATCCGCAGCCGCATCCCGCCCCCGCCGTCCGTGGCCGGGGTCATCTCCCCGTACAGCATCGTCAGGAACCGGGTCGAGGTGTTCTCGTCCAGGATCGCCATGTTCAGCCGCTGCATGATGTGCGAGGGCGTGAACCCCTCCTTGGCCAGCGCCCGCAGCGTGTGCCGCGCCAGGCCGGTCACGGCCGCCGCCTCCGGGCCGGTGCCGCACACGTCGCCGATGGCGAAGCACCACCGGCCGCTCGCCGCGAACACGTCGTAGAAGTCCCCGCCCACCACGTTGCGCTCGTCGGCCGGGCGGTAGAACACCGCGTGGTCCACGCTCGGGATCACCGGTTCCTTCTCCTTGGCCGGCAGCAGGCTGCGCTGGAGGGCGTCGCTCATCGCGGCCTGCTTCTCGTGCAGCCGCGCGTTCTCCATCGCCGACGCCACCCGGCTGCTCAGGTCGTCGGCGACGTCCACCTCCTCGCGGGTGAAGTCGTCCGACTCGTTCTTGCCGATCGTCATCCGCCCCAGCGCGCGCCCGTGCGCCACCAGCGGGACGCAGATCGCCGGGCCGCTCGCCAGCTCCCGGACGAGCTGCTCGTCCAGCCCCTCCTTGGCCAGCTCGGCCGGGGACCACAGCGGCTGCGGCTCCCGCTGCTCGTGCGGAGGCAGCCCGGTCAGCAGCGCGCGCAGGATGTCGTTGTAGTTCTCGTCGCTGTGCACCACGTGCGTCAGCTGCGAGACGCCCATCTCGTTGATCGTCTCGATGGCGCACCACCGGCCCAGCCGCGAGGTGATCAGCTGCGCCGCCAGCGCGCCCGTCATCCGCTCGTCCAGCGTGCCCGCGAGCAGGTCGCTGGCCTCGGCCAGGAAGCTCAGCGAGGCCCGCCTGCTCAGCTCCACCTCGGCCAGCCTGGCCCGCTCCACCGGCAGCGCGATCAGGTTCGCGCCCTCCTGGAGCCGCTTGGCCGCCGACGCCCCGAAGTGCCGGGCCCGCCGGGAGGCCACCCCCAGCAGGCCGACCACCCGGCCGTCCACGATGAGCGGCGCCGTGACCAGCGAACGCATCCCCGCGCGCGACAGGCGCCCCCGGCTGGCGCGGGCGATCATCAGGTCGTCGTTGATCACCGCGCCCGGCTCCGGCGCCGACGACGGGAAGATCTCCTCCGTGCGCACGCGCAGCGGCCGCCAGGGGGCGCCGCCCGAGGTCAGCCCGACCGCGGCGCGCACCTCCCACATGGTCTCGTCGGACGTGGCCAGCGTGATGTAGGCCGCGTCCGCGCCCAGCGCCGTGGCCGAGTGCTCCACGGTGCGCTCCAGCAACTGCGGTAGGGACAGCCGCGAGCCCAGGGCGGAGTCCAGCGCCGACCACGGGGCGGGGCGCCCGGGACGGGAGGGGCTCCTGCGCACCGGCGGGGACTCCAGGGAGGCGCGCTCCCCCGAGTCGTCCTCGATCCGGAACCACACGGCCTTGTCGTTGCGCCCGTAGCTCACGCCCCAGCTCGACGCGATCGCCGAGGCCAGGGCCAGCCCCAGACCGCCGGTGCGCCCGTTCTCCCGGGTCGGGGAGGTGTCCACGGACAGGGGCCCGGCCTGCGGGACGGCGCGCTCGGGCACGGAGTCGGTGACCATCACCTCGGTCGCCCCCTCCGACCGGCGCACGGTCACGTCCAAGGACGAGCGCGCGTGGATGACGGCGTTGGTGACCAGCTCGCTCACCAGCAGGATCACGTCGTCGGAGGGGTCGGTCACACCCCAGGACAGGAGGGTGTCGTGAACGAACTCGCGGGCCGCCGCCGCGGTCTCCGGGGCGGGCGGGAACTCTCGTCGAGCGACCTTCGACGCGTCGTGTGCTGGCAAGCCGTCGGTGTCCTTCGTCACTGGGTGCGTGCGCGGGGGGTGGTGGTCACTGCCACGATACGCGTGCCGGGGTGACCGGTGCCGCGCGAACCGTCACTTCCGCCCTCCGGGCCGCCCGCCCGGGCCGCCCGCCCGGGCCGCCCGCCCGGGCCGCCCGCCCGGGCCGCCCGCCCGGGTCCGCCCGCCGGTCCGCACGCCCGGGGTCCGCCCGGGGCCGAGCCGGACCTGCCCGCCTCCGGACGCGTCGGCCGGGGGGACAACATCACCAAGCCTCCTGTGCCGGGCGCCCCGGCCGGTTAGTGTAAGTCGACACATGCGCTTCTTTCGGGTGGTACCTCTCGCCGGTAGCGTGACGGGGTGTCACCAGGGGGCCGACGCGGCGGACACCGCGTGGCCCTCCCCGTCCCGTGCGCGCTCCGCGGGCCGATCCGCCCGCGGGCGCCCGGCCCAGGGGGCCGGGACGGGAGGCCGAGGTGGCGGAGCAGGCTGAGGAGGGGGTTCGATGCCCGAGGCGGTCAAGGAACTGGCGGCCGACGACCAGCTCGACGAGATTCTGCGTGCCCTGTACCGCATGCGCGACGGCGACTTCAGCGTCCGTCTGCGCAAGCGCGGCGGCGGCACCATGCGGGAGATCGCGTCCGTCTTCAACGAGGTGGTCGACCACAGCGAACAGCTCAGCGACGAACTCCAGCGCGTCGGCGACGTCGTGCGCAACGAGGGCAGGCTCAACGAGCGCGTCAACGTCAACCCCGCCCGGGGCGCCTGGGGTGAGAGCGCCTTGGCGCTCAACGTCCTGCTCGACGAGGTCGCCGAACCCGTGACCGACGTCGCCGGGGTCCTGGACTCGGTCGCGGAGGGCCAGCTCAGCCGCCGCGCCTCCACCGAGGGCCGCCGCGGCGAGCTCAAGGGCGACCTGCTGCGCCTGGCCACCACGGTCAACCGCATGGCCGACCAGATGAGCGGCTTCGCCGGCGAGGTCACCCGGGTGGCCCGCGAGGTGGGCACCGAGGGCAAGCTCGGCGGCGCCGCGCAGGTCGAGGGGGTCTCCGGGGCCTGGCGCGAGGTGACCGAGTCGGTCAACCAGATGTCCTCGCGCCTGACCGACCAGATGCGCGACATCTCCGAGGTGACCACCGCCGTCGCCCGCGGCGACCTCAGCCGCAAGATCACGGTGGACGTGCAGGGCGAGATGCTCGACCTCAAGGACACCGTCAACACGATGGTGGACCAGCTGTCCACCTTCGCCGACGAGGTGACCCGGGTGGCCCGCGAGGTGGGCACCGAGGGCAAGCTCGGCGGACGCGCCAACGTGCGCGGCGTGCGCGGCATCTGGAAGGACCTCACCGAGAACGTCAACTCGATGGCGGACAACCTCACCAACCAGGTGCGCGACATCTCCCAGGTCACGACCTCCGTGGCCCGGGGCGACCTCACCCAGAAGGTCCAGGTCGACGTGCAGGGCGAGATGCTCGCCCTGAAGAACACCGTGAACACCATGGTCGACCAGCTCGACTCCTTCGCCGACGAGGTCACGCGCGTGGCGCGCGAGGTCGGCACGGAGGGCAAGCTGGGCGGACGGGCCAACGTCAAGGGCGTGTCGGGCATCTGGAAGGACCTGACCGACAACGTCAACTCCATGGCCAACAGCCTCACCTACCAGGTCCGCAACATCTCCCAGGTGACGACGGCGGTCGCCACCGGTGACCTCACCAAGAAGATCACCGTGGACGCCCAGGGGGAGATGCTCGACCTCAAGGACACCATCAACAAGATGGTCGACCAGCTGGACTCCTTCGCCGGGGAGGTGACCAGGGTCGCCCGCGAGGTGGGCACCGAGGGCAAGCTGGCCGGGCAGGCCCACGTCCGCGACGTGTCCGGGGTCTGGAAGGACCTGACCGACAACGTCAACTCCATGGCCAACAACCTGACCTACCAGGTGCGCCAGATCTCCATGGTCACGCGCGCGGTGGCCGCGGGTGACCTGACCAAGAAGGTCACGGTCAACGCCAAGGGCGAGATCCTGGAGCTGAAGGACACCATCAACGTCATGGTGGACCAGCTCTCCGCGTTCGCCGACGAGGTCACGCGCGTGGCCCGCGAGGTCGGCACCGAGGGCAAGCTGGGCGGCCGCGCCGACGTCAAGGGCGTCTCAGGAATCTGGAACGACCTCACCGAGAACGTCAACTCGATGTCGCACAACCTCACCACGCAGGTGCGCAACATCTCCGAGGTGACCACGGCCGTCGCCGCGGGCGACCTCACCAAGAAGATCGACGTCAACGCCCAGGGGGAGATCCTTGAGGTCAAGACGACGGTCAACACCATGGTCGACCAGCTGTCGGCGTTCGCCACCGAGGTCACCCGAGTGGCCCACGAGGTGGGCAGCCAGGGCCAGCTGGGCGGACAGGCCAAGGTCGAGGGCGTGACCGGCACCTGGAAGCAGCTCACCGACAGCGTGAACGGCCTGGCGGGCAACCTGACCACGCAGGTGCGGGCGATCGCCGAGGTCGCCAACGCCGTCGCCAAGGGCGACCTGACCCGCAACATCCAGGTCGACGCCCGCGGTGAGATGGAGCAGCTCAAGCACAACATCAACCTGATGGTGTCCAACCTGCGCGAGACCACCGCCACCCAGCGCGACGCCGACTGGCTCAAGTCCAACGTGGCCCGCATCTCCGGGCACATCCAGGGCCACCGCGACCTCAAGGAGCTGGCCCGCCTCATCATGACCGAGGTGACGCCGCTCATCGGCGCCCAGCACGGCGCCTGCTACCTGCCCGAGGACCAGGACGACCAGGAGAACTTCCTGTTCTACGCGGGCTTCGGCTTCGACCCCGACGAGGACCGGCGCCGCGTCCGCGCGGGCATCGGCCTGGTGGGCGAGGCCCTCGCCCAGCAGGTGGAGCAGCAGGTCGGCAACATCCCGCCGGGCTACGTCAAGGTCGAGTCGGGGCTGGGGGAGGCCTCCCCGCGCAACCTGTACATCCTGCCGATCGTCTCCGAGGGGCGCTCGCTGGGCGCCATCGAGTTCGCCTCCTACGACGACTTCCGCGAGAGCCACAAGAACTTCCTGCGCCAGCTGGTGAGCCTGCTCGGCACCACCATCAACACCATCCTGGCCAACAACCGCACCGAGGACCTGCTCGAACAGTCCCAGCAGCTCACCAGTCAGCTCAGGGAGCGCTCCAACGAGCTCCAGCGCCAGCAGGAGGAGCTGCGCGGCAAGAACGCCGAGCTCCGCCAGAAGGCCACCCAGCTCGCCAACCAGAACCGGGCGATCGAGCTCCAGAACCAGCAGATCCAGCGCTCCCGCAACGCCCTGGAGGAGCGCGCCCACCAGCTCCAGGTCTCCTCCAAGTACAAGTCCGAGTTCCTGGCGAACATGTCGCACGAGCTGCGCACGCCGCTCAACAGCCTGCTGATCCTGGCCCGCCTGCTCGCCGACAACGCCGAGCAGAACCTGTCCGCCAAGCAGGTCGAGTTCGCCCAGACCATCCACAAGGCGGGCAGCGACCTGCTGCTGCTCATCGACGAGATCCTCGACCTGTCCAAGGTGGAGGCCGGGCGCGCCGAGGTGCAGCCCAGCGAGGTCTCCATCGCCCAGCTCGTCGACTACGTCGAGGCCACCTTCCGCCCGGTCACCGGGGACCAGGGGCTCGCCTTCGCGGTGGACGTGTCGCCGGACATCCCCGGCACGCTGTGGACCGACGAGCAGCGGCTCCAGCAGATACTGCGCAACCTGCTCTCCAACGCCGTCAAGTTCACCCCGCAGGGGGAGGTGCGGCTGCTCATCGAGCCCGCGTGGGCGCTGGAGGACGCCGACCTGGAGATGTTCGTCGAGAACGAGGAGGTCATCGCGTTCACCGTCGCCGACACCGGCATCGGGATCGCCGAGGACAAGCTCCAGGTCATCTTCGAGGCCTTCCACCAGGGCGACGGCGGCACCTCGCGGCGCTTCGGCGGGACCGGCCTCGGCCTGTCCATCAGCCGCAACTTCGCCCGGCTTCTGGGCGGCGAGATCCGCGTGCAGAGCGTGCCCAACCAGGGCTCCACCTTCACGCTGCTGCTCCCGGTGCGCCTGCCCGACGACGCGGGGGAGCGGGCCGAGGAGGCCGGGTCCCCGGGCCGCGCCCTGAGCGGCATGGACTCGGCGCCGATGCTCGACTCGGGCCGGGGCGCGGACACCGGCGGCTTCGAGTCCTCCCCGCTGGACGACGGCTTCTCCATGCCGGACGAGGACTTCGACGCGGCCCTGGCCGCCCTCACCGACATCAGCGACGAGCCGCTGCCCACCGTCCCGGTGCTCAAGGCGCCCGAGACCCAGGCGGCGGCCGAGGGCGAGGCGCCCGAGCAGCCGGCCGAGTCCGAGCCGCGCACCGACCCCGAGCGGCGGGCCGTCCTGAACGGCCAGCGGGTCCTCATCGTCGACGACGACGTCCGCAACGTCTTCGCGCTCACCAGCGCTCTGGAGGCGCAGGGCCTGGAGGTCCTCTACGCTGACAACGGACACGCCGGAATCGCCAGGCTGGAGGCCAACGAGGACATCGCGCTCGTCCTGATGGACGTGATGATGCCCGAGCTGGACGGCAACCAGACCACCCAGCGGATCCGGGAGATGCCGCAGTTCGCCGGTCTGCCGATCATCTCGCTCACCGCCAAGGCGATGCAGGGTGACCGCGAGCGCAGCCTCGCGGCGGGCGCCACGGACTACGTGACCAAGCCGGTCGACCTGGACCACCTGCTGGACGTCATGCGGCGCTGGCTCACCGCGGGGCGCGAGGAGACCATCGCCGGAGCGGCGGCCGACGGCGGGGACGGTGCGGCCTCGGACGGGCACAGCCGCGCGACGCCCGGGCCGGAGGAGGCCGGTGCCGGGCATGACAACGATCCGAACGGGGAGACTGGCACCAGCACCCCGAGCGAAGACCTGGAGTAACCCGACGTGACCCAGAAGGCCAACATCCTTCTCGTCGACGACCGCGACGAGAACCTGATCGCGCTGGAGGCCGCACTCACCTCACTCGACCAGAACCTGGTCAGGGCCAACTCCGGTGAGGAGGCGCTCAAGCACCTTCTGGGCACCGACTTCGCGGTCATCCTGCTCGACGTGGTCATGCCTGGGATGGACGGCTTCGAGACCGCCGCGCACATCAAGCAGCGCGAGAAGACCAAGGACGTGCCGATCATCTTCCTGACCGCCCAGGAGGTCGACCGGCACCAGGTCTTCCGCGGCTACGCCTCGCGCGCGGTGGACTTCCTGCTCAAGCCGTTCGACCCCTGGGTGCTGCGCTCCAAGGTCGAGGTGTTCGTGGAGCTGCACCAGCTCAAGGCGCAGATGCGCGAGCAGGCCCGCGCCCTCCAGCGCGACCTGGGCCAGGAGACCGGTGAGCCCGGCAAGGTCCTGGCCGAGCAGCTGGCGCAGCGCTCCCACCAGGTCCAGGCCGACCTCGCCCAGCTGCGCGAGCACATCGTGACCAACTACCAGGACGTGGACCAGAGCCTCGTGGACGGCGTGCGCCGGGTGGACAGCGCGGTCTCGCGCCTGTCCACGCTGGTGGACACCCTCCACGGCCCCGCATGACAAGGACCCTCAGGCGGAGGGCCGGGGCGGCAGCGCCAGGCCGATGTGCTCGCCGATCTCCTCGATCAGGCCCAGGTCGGCCAGGCGGAAGCTGCCCCGGTTGCTGCGGCGGATCAGGGTGAGCGCGCCGCGCACGCCCCGGCTGCCGCGCAGGGGGACCGACAGCAGCGAGCCCGCGCCCAGCATCGACAGCAGCGGCGCCCCCGACGGGGCGTGGCCCAGCACGGCCTCGTCCTCGATCAGCGGGAACAGCAGGGACTGGCCCCGCTCCAGCACCTCGCCCGGGATGTCGGAGCCGCCGGGCGCCGCCGAGGCCACCGCCTCCCTCTGCGCCGGGAGCGCGTCGGCCGGACCCGCGACCACGGCGCGGCGGGGCGCCACGGACGAGGTCGGCAGGTCGCACACGTCCACGACCACCCAGTCGGCGTAGGAGTCGGCCAGCAGGTCGGCGGCGTCAGCGAGCGCGAGCGGTTTCCCCGCACCGCCCGGACCGGCCGAGCGCAGCAGCAGCCGCGTCATCCGGGTCAGCACGTCCAGCCTGCGCGCGGCCAGCACCACCACCTGGTCCTCCACCTCCGTCTCCAGCGGGGCGGGGCCCTCCTCCTCGGCGCCGTTCATCGGCGGCGACATCGCCACCAGCACCAGCGGGTTGGGCTCGGTGGGCAGCTCCAGCCGCGTCAGGGTCAGGTGCACGTCCTCGGCCCAGCCGCGCTGGGCCAGCCGGGACTCCAGCGCGGCGTCGCCGTCGCCGCGCAGCACCGCGGCCAGCCAGGACTGCATGGCCGCGCGCTTGCGCAGGTCGACGAAGTGGGCGAAGGGCTTGCCGGTGAGGTAGCCCGGCGCGCTGCCCAGCCGCGAGGCGCCGGAGTTGTTGATGCGCCGGATGTAGCCCTCGTGGTCCAGCAGCACCGCGGGGACGCTCAGCTCCTGGAACATCGCGCGCAGCAGGGCCCGGTCGCCGTCGTCGCCCTGGCGTCGCGGCTCGGGCTGGGCGTGGGCCCCGGCCAGTTCGGCCCCCGCGTCGCCCAGCAGGCGTTCGGCGTACTCCAGTTCGGCCAGGGCCGCCTCGGCGGTGCCCTGGGCGTCGTCGGGATACATGGTGTGCGTGTTGCGCAGGGCCGCGATGCGTTCACCCAGTGCGGTGATCTCACGCTGCAACCCGGCGAGGTTCTCCGACACGCTCAGGTCTCCCGTCGTGGATGGGGTCTTCCCGAAGAGGGCGGATGTCCGCTCCCGCGGTCTTCCAAGGTTACGGTTAGTCCGAGCCCGGAAACGGCAAGGAGGCCCGACTGTGTGGATCGAACGCCTGGCCCGGGACATCGGAGCGCTGGGACAGGCGGACGGCACGACCCTGGAACGGGCCCTGGACCAGATGAGCAGGGCCGCGGCCCTGGGCGTCCCCGGCTGCTCGGCCGCCCTCGTCGTGGTCTGGCGCGAGGTCGGGGGGGCCGACGGCTCCGTTCGGCACGTGGTCACCGACTACGGGGCCTCCCACGCGGACCTGTCCGCGGCATTCGAGCACCAGTACACCACCGACCAGGGGCCCACCGTCGAGGCCGTCCGCGAGATGGGGCGGGTGCGGGTGGGCGACATCCTGCGCGAGCCCCACCGCTGGCCCCGCTACACCAGCATGGCGGTCCAGTGCGGGGACCGCTCCTCCATCACCCTGCCCAGCCTGCTGCCCGGCGAGGGCGACGACCGGGTGATCACCTTCGGCGTGCACTCCGGCCGGGCCGACGCCTTCGACGAGGAGGTCGTCGCCCCGCTGACCGCCCTGCTCGCCGAGCACGCCGCCGTGTCGCTGTACAGTGCCGGACGCCAGGCCGACGTGGCCAGGGAGACCGCCCACATGCGCCGGGCCATGTCGGCGCGTACGGTGATCGACCAGGCCAAGGGCATCATCATGCACGCCCGCGGCTGCGACGCCGACACCGCCTTCGCCGCGCTGCGCGAGGTCGCCCAGCGCAACCGCAAGCGGGTGGTGGACGTGGCCCGCGACCTCGTGGCCGAGAACACCGGTCCCCAGCCCCGGATGCGCCCCGACCGAAGGTGAACGGGCGGGCAACACCGGGCGATGAGTCCCGAGCGTGATCGAAAAGCGCCATGATGAGGGCTCGGGGCCGTCCCGGAACAAGAAGGAGAAGTGACCGTGACGTCAGACATCTCGATCCGTCGCGAGGATGACGTCGTCGTCGTCACCCCCGCGGGGGAGATGGACGCGGTGACCTCTCCCGCGCTGGCCGACGTCCTCGACGGCCTCCTGGCCGCCGAGCCGCCACGGGGGGTGGTGGTCGACCTCGCCAAGGTGTCCTTCTGTGACTCGCGCTGCATCGGCGTGCTCGTCTCCGCCTACCGGCAGGCCCGCGACCTGGGCGTGGGCCTGATGGTCGCCGAGCCCCAGCCGCAGGTCAACCGCCTGTTCGTGATAGCCGGGATCGACCAGGTCATCCCGATCGCGGCCAGCACCGGCGCCGCGGCGGAGTCCCTCAGGGGCTGAGCGGGGCCCGCGTCCCGGACTCCCGGACGGTCTCGGACTCCCCGGCCCCGTCCACGAAGTGCAGCCGTACCAGGGAGCCCTCGCCGCTGCCGCTGATCTCCAGGAAGTCACAGGTCTGCCGGGTGATCCACAGCCCGTACCCGCGCGGGCGCATGCTGTCGGCCGGGCGGTAGCCGGTGAGCGGGTCGAAGAGCCCGCCGCGCTCGTCGAACACGTCGCACACCCACCGCCCCGGGGCGCGCCAGACCTGCACGGTGCCCTTGCCCGCGCCGTGCTCCAGAACGTTGGCCGCCAGCTCGTTGACCGCCACCACCAGGCTGTCGATGCGCTCGGGCGGGAACCCCGTGGACTCGCCGAGCGCCGCCAGGTCGGCGCGCAGCCGCGGCAGGGACATCCCGATCTCCAGCCGGTGCACGGGCCCGCTGACCGGCAGCGGCTCCGGGGCGACCGGCCGGGTGCCGAAGGCGGCCGTGCCCAGGTAGGCGGGGTTGGGACGGGGCCCGTCGGACTCCACCAGCACCGGGTGGGTGGCCACGACCGCGGACCGCGTCCGCGGGGCCAGGTCGCGGTCGTCGTGGACGCACAGCAGGCTCAGCCGCTGCGGGGCCAGCGCCGTGGACAGCACCGACTCCAGCCGGTGCCACTCGCGCAGCTCCATCCCCGAGACCGGCAGGGGCGGCTCGGCCACCACGACCACCGGCACGGGGTCGTGGACCAGCGCCAGGCGGTGCAGGGCGGCCAGGGTGCGTCCCGGGGCGTCGTAGAACCGTTTCCGCTCCAGGACGTGCACGCGCTCGCGCTCGGAGTCCGACAGCGCCCCGATGAGCGCCGCGGCGCGCTCGCCGGAGACCGCGAGCACCGTGTGGGCGTTTTCGCGTACGGCTGAGCGCAACCGCTGCCGGGCCACCTCGTGGAACCGCTGCCCGCGGCGGAAGAGCAGTCCCTGGTGTTCGAAGGTCATCGGTACGTGGCGTCCGCGCCCGGGGCCGGCCGTCCGGCCGCCGGGCGCCACTGTCTGTGTACCCGCTGCGGCCCCTCGGGGGAAACCCCCGGGGGCCGGTGGGCCGGGCACGCCGTCGGGGCGGGCACGGCTCAGCGCGCGGTCCCGGACAGTAGCAGACCGTCCGTCTCGTCCTCGTCGGCGCGGTCCTGTTCCGTCTGCTGCGGGCGGGAGCGCTCGTAGGCCAGCTCCGTCTCGACGGCGATCCGCTGCCAGGTGAACCGGGAGCGGGCCCGGTCCACGGCGGCGATGCCGTACGCGGTGCTCATGGTCGGGGTGTTGAGGACCGCGCGCACGGAGCGCACGATCTCGTCGGGGCGGCCGAAGCGCATCAGCACGCCGCTGGTGCGGTGCAGGACCGCCCCCGGGGTGGCGCCGGTGGCGGTGGCCACCACGGGCAGGCCGCACGCCATGGCCTCCAGCACGGCCCCGCCGTAGGGCTCGTAGGAGGCGGCGGACACGTACACGTCCGCGGAGCGCAGCAGGCGGGGCAGCTCCTTGCGCTCCACGGGCCCGGCCAGGTGGACGCGGTCGTTCACCCCGGCCTCCTTGGCCAGGAGCTCGATCCGGCGGGCGTTCTCGTCCAGGGCCACGTCCAGGTCGTCGGCGGTGGAGACGAGCAGCAGCTCGGCCTCGGGGAGGCGGGTCATGGCCTCCACGAGCCGGTCGGCGCCGCCGGCCTCGGTCAGGGAGGTGACCGAGACCAGGCGGGCGCGCTCCTCGCGCCGGGAGTGCCAGTGCTCGGCGGAGGCGCTGCCCTCCACGCTGAAGTGGTCGGGGTCCACACCGAAGGGCACGACGTTGACGTGGTGGCGGGGGACGCCCAGGCGGGCCAGCTCGACCTGCTGGTCGGTGGAGTTGACCAGCACGCGGTCGGCGCGCGAGGCGAGGATGGTCTCCATGCGGGCGCGCTCGGGGTGGTGGCCGAGGCCGGAGCGCTGCTCGCTGGCGTTGAGGGAGTGGAAGGTCTGCACCAGGGGCGTGCCGCTCTGGTCGCTCTCGCTGTGCGCCTGCGCGTGCAGGGCGGCCAGGCCGCTGGTCCAGCCGATCGCGTGCAGGACGTCGGGGCGGTCCTCGTCCAGGACGGAGGCCAGGGCGCTGCCGAAGGCGCCGGTGTGCTCGGCGTGCTCCTCGGGGGACAGCGGCCGGGCCGGACCGGCGTCCAGGTAGGCGACGGAGACGCCGCGCGCCATGCGGGTGCGGCCGTCGGGCTGGTCGGGGTCGCTGCGGCGGGCGTAGACCGTCACCCGGTGGCCCCGCTTGGCGAGCTGACGGGACAGGGCGCACACGTGCAGGCTCGCGGGGCAGGCGGGCTCGCCCCTGTGCGCGGGGAGGGGGTTGGCGTGTTCGGCGACCATGGCGATCTTCACTGGGCTGAACTCCTTGGACACGGTCTCATCCGGATGTCCGTCGTAGGTGCGCCCGAGGCGACTCCGGAGCGGGGATCGGAGTCCTCACGGGCGGGGCTGGGGCCGTGGCGCCGGTTTCCGGGCCGTGGGGCCGGGTCCGGCGGGAAGGTGGCGGGGGAGGCGGGGCGCGGTCAGGGGAGGGCGGCACACGGTGCCGGACGGCGCGCCGGTGGAGGCCTCCCGGCAACACGGGAAGCCGTAGGCGCATGGCGCGTACGGCTGCCGTTGAACGGAGGGGGGAGAGGAAGAAAGAAGGGAAGACGCACGGAGATCACACCAAACGACCGGTCGAGGAAGACTGGGGCCACCGTGCGTGACAGGATGATGCCGCACGGGGCTGGTCGTGTGTGTCTGCGTCTTAGACACCCAACGGGGTTCATTCTGCCAGACGGTTCGCGTCTCGACAACGTGACGCGAATCCGACACCAAGGGACGCGGGGGTTCGGTGCTGTCCGTAACCCCGGAGTTCTCCCGGTTGGTCTGCGGTTTCGCGGTACCCGTGGGTGGCCCCTGTCGGGTCGGCCGCACCGCCGCTACTGTCGGACCGGAACACCGGGACCGCCCGGCGCGCACCGCGGATCGTCCGGCACGGCGCCTGCGGCGGCGGGAACCGGGGCGGGGACTGCGTATCCGGGTGTTTTCCGCCATGATGTACGCGGATTTTGACCCACTCCGGCGGTGGCTCGGTACGGTGACAGAATCCAGACGTTGAACGGGACTCGACCAAGGCCCGGCGCGGGGCGCCGGGCAACCGGCCACGGCCGATGAAACGGGAGGAAGGGCGTATGGGTGTCGCTGGTGGGGAAGTCATTGTCACGGCCCTCACGCACCGGGGCGCTATCCGCCCCGCCAACGAGGACGCCGTCGTCATGGGTGCCCTGACCGTCGCCAGTGCGAACATGACCTCGCCGGTGCGCTGCGTCCTCCCGGTCGGGGAGCCCGTCATCCTGGCGGTCGCCGACGGGATCGGCGGTCAGGCCGCGGGGGAGATCGCCTCCGAGCACGCCGTGCACCGCATGGCCGAGATGGGGCCGCGGCTCAACGGTCCGGAGGAGATCGCCCAGCTGCTGAGCAACATCGACGAGGAGATCAAGGACCACGCCACCCAGCACACCGAGTTCTCCGGCATGGGGACCACGGTCGCGGGCGTCCTGCTCAACAACGACGGCAACTTCTGGTTCAACGTCGGCGACTCCCGCACCTACCGCCTGGAGGGGCGCCGCCTGCGCCAGCTCTCGGAGGACGACTCGCCCGCGCTGCCCCCGTCCGAAGACGGCCGTCCGGTCACCACGAACTTCATCACCCAGTCCCTGGGCGGCAGTTCGGGCGGCACGATGGTCCCGCACGTGGGCCGGGACGACGCGGCCGACCCCAGCGCCTGGCTCATGTGCAGCGACGGCCTGTCCGACCTGGTCCTGCCCGAGGAGATGGAGCGGATGATCGCCGAGGCGGGCAGCGACGAGGCCGCCGTGTACGCCCTGTGGCAGGCGGCCATGGAGGCGGGCGGCAAGGACAACATCAGCATCCTGCTGGCACGCCGCGTCTGACCCGTCCCGACCGGGCCGACCGAGTCGGCCCCGGCGGTGGGCCGGCGTCCCCCGACCGTGCCGATCCCGCCGACCCCCGACCCCCTCCAACCGCCGGCCTCCCCCTACCCCCGGCCCCCGCGCGAGCGGACGCCGCCGACGCCTCCCGTGTCCGCCCTCCCCGTCGCCGGGCGGGCGGACCGGGCACCGAACACGACGAGGGGCCCGTACACGCCTCCCCCGCGGGGAGGGCGTGCGGGCCCCTCGGTCCTTCCCAGCGGTCCTACTTCTGTCCGGCGTCCCCGCCCGGGCGCTTGCGCATGCGCACGGCCACGAGCACGACCGCGGCGATGCCCGCGACCGCGACGACGGCCACGACCGCCAGCGCCACCGGCGACACGCCGCCCGACTCCTCCTCGGCCGCGGCCTCGTCCGCGTTCACCTCGTCGGCGGGCTCCTGCTCCGGCTCAGCGGCGGGCTCCTGCGCGGTCTCGCTCTCCTCGGGCTCCGGCGCCGCCGCGGCGACGGCCTCCTCGGTCACCGAGAAGGTCAGGGTGTCCTGGATCGGGTGGCCGTCGGAGGAGACCACGCGGAACCCGATGGTGTACTCACCGGCCTGGTCCAGCGGGGCCAGCCCCACCGACACGTCCGTGCCGTCGAAGGTCAGGTCCCCCTCCTCGTAGGTGGTCTCCTCGTCCGGCCCCGTGACGACGACGGCGCTGCCGCTGCCGCCCTCCATCGGCGATTTGTTGAAGCTCAGCACGACCTCCTCGGGCACGGTGTCCAGGGTGGCCCCGTCCTCGGGATCGGACCCGGTCAGGACGTCGTGCGCCAGCGCGGGCGAGGGGGCCAGGGCCAGCGCGGCCGCGGCGAGGGGGGCCAGTACGGCGGCGGCCGCGCGCGCGAGCGGGCGCGGGGTGGTCGCGGTGTCGGGGGTGCGGGTGGTGGTCATGTCTTCCCTCAGTTCTCGGTACGTTCCGGCGTGCGCGCGGGGGCGCCGTGCAAGGGCGCCCCGGGAGGGGGAGGGCCGCGCGGGCCGTGCGCCGAGAGCGCGACGGGCTGGGGAGCGGTACCGGCGGCGGCGCACGCGACCGGTACGCGGGCGCCGAACGCGATGCCGGGCACGCGCAGCGGCGGCAGCGCCCGGGCGAGCAGGGCGGTCAGGAACCACAGGGCCGCCTCGCCGTGGGCGAGCAGCGCCGACGCCAGCAGGGCCGCCCACAGGTGGGCGAACAGCATGCCGGGCGCGAGGCCGAGGGCGTGGGTGATCAGGCCGTGCCCGGTGTGGTCGGCGCCGGTGTCGAGGATGCCGAGGACGGGTTCGCCCGAACCCTGGAACACCAGGTGCAGGAGGATCTGCACGCAGGCCATGACGGCGAAGATGTCGCCGAACCCGCGCATCGTGCGGGTGAAGTACCACAGCAGGGGGAACAGGACCGCGGTCGCCGCGGCCAGGCCCCCGGGAGAGGCGGGCGCCGCGGCCCACAGGTTGTGCCCGCCCCAGGCAAGCCCCGTGCACGCAGCGGCCAGGAGGGCCGTGCGCAGGAGGCGGAGTGTGCCGTGAGCGGGTCGCACGAGAAAGAACCTAGGCCGTGCCCCGGAGGGTCGCAAGATCCCCTGGGGGCGCCGGACGCGCGGCCCGGGCGGACCGGCGCGGGGCGCGGTCGTCCGGGCAGCGGACGAGGCGGGCCTGGACCGGGGACGGTTCGAGGGGGCTGGACCGCCGGGCGGGCCGAGACCCTCCGGCGGTCCCCGTCGCCCTCGTCAGTGACGACCGGCCGGGACGAGTTCGCGGCGCATGTAGCGGCGCTCCTCGGGGGTGGTCCCACCCCAGACTCCGTGAGCCTCTCCCGCCCGCAGGGCCCACCGCAGGCACTCTTGGCGAACAGTACAGCTGCGGCAGACGGCGATGGCCTGCTCGGTGTCGGCGCGCCCGATCCCGGTGCTGCTCACCGGAAAGAAGATCTCCGGGTCCTGCGAGCGGCAGTTGCCCTGCAGGACCCAGTCCTCGCTCTCGTGGTACAGGCGGTTCACGGGCGCCTCCGATCCGTGGCTGGTGGTCCCTGTCCCCGTGCCGTGTCACCACGGCCGGACCAGGGGGCTTCTCCGCCCCACCGCCCACGGGTGATCGACCCGGGAACTGCGGCGCGGCGATGCGACCAATTGTAGTACGACTCAACGTAGTACTACACGGAGTCTGCTCGAAAAGACCGGAAATCTCAAGGGCGTCCCCGGGGTGCGGGCCGCCCCTCCCGCGAGCGCGCCCCTGCCCGGAGGCGGGGCCCGATCCTCCCCCTGCCCACACGCGGCCGCGCCAAAGGCCGCGTCCTCCCGGGTGTCGGCGTTTCGGGTGTGCCGCCAGCCCCTTTCGGCGTAGCGTGTGGTGCGCCTGCGGAGCCCCCGAGTGGCGTTATGTCGCGAGCTTTCCACCGGATTCATGTGACTTAACGCACGCTTAATATTGCTCCGCGAGGATCTATGTTTGACCCTGACGGCTGTCGGCCCCCCGAGCGCCGACGCCCGCCCTCCCCGGCGGCGCCCCGAGCCCGCTCCCCGCGGCCGAGGCGCCGAACCCCCTGTTGGGCGGGGCGTGGGACCGTGTCCCCTCCGCTCCCGGACGACCCCCGAAAGTCCAGGTCAGGGCTTTGAGGCGCTGCTAAATAAACGGGCCATACCCGTGAGCGCTCTGCCCAAACATTCGCGAGCGGCCTCCGCGAAATGTCATTGACATTCGTTCGCTAAGTTCGATCGACGTGCCACATCTACGAACGAACCTCCAAGCACGCGACCGGACTGAGACCGGGGCCACGGCCCCGGGTGCCCCAGGCGCCGCGGGCGGTGGAGGCGTGCGCCTGTCGCACCCGTCCCCGGAGGACGGACCGCACATGTGGCGGCTGGCGCGGGAGAACGGCATGGACGCCAACTCCCCGTACGCCTACGCGCTCTGGTGCCGGGACTTCGCCACGACCAGCGTCGTCGCCCGCGACGACGAGGGCCGTGTCGCGGCCTACGTCACCGGCTACGTGCGGCCCGACGACCCCGACACGTACTTCCTCTGGCAGGTCGCCGTCGACTCCGCGTACCGCGGACAGGGGCTGGCCCGCCGGATGCTCGACTTCATCGGTGACCGGATCACCGACCGCGGCCTGCGCTACCTCGAAGCGACCGTCACCGCCGACAACACCGCCTCCCGTGCCCTGTTCGCCTCGTTCGCCAGGGACCGGGACGCCGAGGCCGTGTGGAGTCCGCTCTTCACCGGGGAACACTTCCCCCAGGAGGACACCCCCCACGACCCCGAGGACCTCGTACGCATCGGACCTCTCGGAGCCGGGCCCGGAGCATGACCGACCGTCCGCACCGGACCCGTTCGACCCACCCCGTCGCCCAAGCCATGAGCCCACGAACCTGGGATAAAGGAACCGAGGAACACACGATGGAGACCTTCCAGCGCCTGGAGTCCGAAGTCCGCGGATACTGCCGGAACTGGCCGGTCGTGTTCGACCGGGCCGTCGGTAGCCACGTCTACTCCGAGGACGGCAAGCCCTACCTCGACTTCTTCGCGGGGGCGGGGTCGCTCAACTACGGGCACAACAACCCCGAGCTGAAGACCTCGCTCATCGAGTACCTGACCGACGACAAGATCGTGCACAGCCTCGACGCCTACAGCGTGGCCAAACGCGAGTTCCTGGAGACCTTCGAGGAGATCATCCTCAAACCCCGGGGCCTCGACTACAAGGTCCAGTTCCCCGGGCCCGCGGGCAACAACGCTGTCGAGGCCGCGCTCAAGCTGGCCCGCAAGTACACCGGTCGCGAGACCATCGTCAACTTCACCAACGGCTTCCACGGCATGACCCTGGGCGCCCTGGCCGTCACCGGCAACTCGATGAAGCGCGGCGGCGCGGGCGTGCCGCTGGGCCACGTCGCCACGATGCCGTTCGACAACTACCTGGACGGCAAGACGCCGGACTTCCTGTGGCTGCGCAGCCTGCTGGACGACAGCGGCAGCGGCCTGGACAAGCCCGCCGCCGTCATCGTCGAGACGGTCCAGGGCGAGGGCGGCATCAACGCCGCCAGCGCCCAGTGGCTGCGCGAGCTCTCGGACCTGTGCCGCGAGTACGAGATCCTCATGATCGTCGACGACATCCAGATGGGCTGCGGCCGCACCGGCGACTTCTTCAGCTTCGAGGAGGCCGGGATCACCCCGGACATCGTCACGCTGTCCAAGTCCATCAGCGGCTACGGCCTGCCCATGGCCCTCACCCTGTTCAAGCGCGAGCTGGACGTGTGGGAGCCGGGCGAGCACAACGGCACCTTCCGCGGGTTCAACCCGGCCATGGTGACCGCCGTCGAGGCCCTGCGCCGCTACTGGAGCGACTCGGCCTTCTCCGACTCCGTCAAGGCCAAGGGCGACATGGTCGCCGCCCGCCTGGCCGAGATGGCCGCCGAGCACGCCGAGTTCGGCGCGCACGTGCGCGGCCGCGGCCTGGCCCGGGGCCTGGCCTTCGAGCAGACCGACATCGCCAAGAAGGTCGCCGCCGAGGCCTTCGACCGGGGCCTGCTCCTGGAGACCTCCGGCCCCGAGGACGAGGTGGCCAAACTCCTGCCGCCGCTCACGGCGAGCGAGGAGGAACTCACGGCCGGCCTTGACATCATGGCTGACGCGGCCCGCGCCGCGGTCAAGGCGGCCCAGCCCGCCTAGGGACTCCCACAGGGGGATTTCCACACCACACGGTGCGGGGCCGGGCGGCGACCCTCGGGACGTCGTCCGGCCCCTCCCCGTGTGCCGTACCACCACAGGAGCGCTCAGAGCGCGTAGAGGGGGAGCACAGTGATCGTTCGCAGCATGGACGAGGTCAACGACACCGACGCCGACATCAAGACGGAGAACTGGCGCAGCCGTCGGATCGTCCTGGCCAAGGACAAGGTCGGCTTCTCCTTCCACGAGACCGTCCTGTACGCGGGCACCGAGTCGACCTTCTGGTACGCCAACCACGTCGAGCTCGTGCACTGCATCGAGGGCGAGGCCGAGCTGACCAACGAGGAGACCGGGGAGAAGCACGTCATCACCCCGGGCACCCTCTACCTGCTCAACGGCCACGAGAAGCACACCGTCCGCCCCAAGACGGACTTCCGCGTCCTGTGCGTGTTCAACCCGCCCGTCACCGGGCGCGAGGTGCACGACGAGAACGGCGTCTACCCCCTCGTCGTCGAGGAAGACGCCTGATCCCAGGACTGCCAGACCACGCGGGCGGGGCCGGTCGGCCCCGCCCGTTCGCGTTCGCGGAAGGCGACACCGGAGTGTCCTCGGGGTGGCGCGCGGGCGGCGCCCCAGGGTGACGGAGAACCGGACCCAAAGTCACGAGCACCAGGTGACCCGCCCTGAGCAGGCCAAAGGGCGGATCACCCCGAGACTGCACGTGAATAACCAGTGCATAACGGACTAATCGGGTCCTGTTACTGCCGGTCCTGCCCGGGGAGGGAGACCCCCGTACTTGTGCCGCCCCGCCCTGCCCCCGGGTGGCGGCCACAGCCGCGGCCCGGTGCCGCACACCGCCCACACCAGGCATCCCGATCCGAATGCGCGGCGCTGTCGTCCAGCCAGGCGAGAGCGCCGCTCCCGCGAGTCTTTCGAGGAGCAGTCGTGAAGAAGCAGGTACCCGCAGTACGCAGAGGAGCCTGGGGCCGCCGTGACGCACTCCGCCTGGGAGGCGTGGGGCTGGCCACCCTCGGCCTGGCCGCCTGCACCCGCGTCGACGGCGGAGGCGGCGGGGAGGGGGAGGAGGGCGCCTCGACCCTGGACCGGCTGCGCGAACAGGGCTTCGTGGCCGTCGGCCTCGCCAACGAGATCCCCTTCGGCTTCGTCGACGACTCCGGCAACCCGGCCGGTCAGTCCCCCGCCGTGGCCAAGGCGGTCTTCGAGGAGCTGGGCGTCCCCGAGATCCAGGCCTCCTCTGTCACTTGGGATGCTCTCATCCCCGGCCTGAACGCGAACCGCTTCGACGTCATCGCCGCCGGAGTGTTCATCACTCCTGAGCGCTGCGGCCAGGTCGCCTTCAGCGAGCCCACCGCCACCTCGCCCGAGGCTTTTCTGGTGGCCGAGGGCAACCCGGAGAACATCCAGCACTTCACGGACTTCGCCGAGAACTCCGACCTCAGGCTCGCTGTGCTCAACGCGTCTGTCGAACAGAACTATGCAGAGCACTTCGGAGTTCCTGAGGGTCAAATGGAACTGATTCCAGACCAGACCACCGGCTACGAGTTGCTGGAAGCGGGGCGTGTCGACGCGATGTCCATGCTGAAGGTCTCTCACGAGTACCTCCTGCGCGACCGTGGTGGCCCCTTTGAGGTCACCGAACCCTTCTTCCCCGAGATCGACGGCCAGGAGGAGAAGGGCTGGGGCGGGCTGTGCCTCCGCCAGCAGGACACCCAGCTCCTGGAGGAGGTCAACCGGGTGATCGCCGAGTTCAAGGAGAGCGGACGCCTCCTGGAGCTGGGCGAGGAGTGGGGCTTCACCGAGGCCGACCTGCCCGACGACACGACCACCGCCGAACTCTGCGAGGGATGAGCCCGCAGTGGACTTCCTGATCCAGCGGCTACCGCTCTACGCCGAGGGCGCATGGGTCACCATCCAGCTCACCCTCGGGGGCATCGTGCTGGCCTTCGTCCTCGCCATGGTCTTCGGGATCATGGGGACGATCCGCCACTGGCTCCCCCGGGCCGTCGCCACGGTCTACGTGGAGGTGTTCCGGGGCATCGCCGCCCTGGTGCTGATGTTCTGGATGGCGTTAGCCCTGCCCCAGTTGACCGGTTTCCAGCTGGCCGACAACTTCGCCGCGATCCTCGCCGTGGGGCTCAACCTGGGCGCCTACGGGGCCGAGGTCGTGCGCTCGTCCATCAACGCCGTGCCCAAGCCGCAGGTCGAGGCCACCGTCGCGCTGAACCTCTCCTGGTTCCAGCGCACGCGCCTGGTCGTGCTGCCCCAGGCCTGGGCCCAGATGCTGCCCACGTTCGGCAACCTCAACATCGAGTTGATGAAGGCCACCGCGGTGTCCTACCTCATCGGTGTGGCCGACCTGACGGCCGTGGCGCAGAACATGCGCCAGGCCACGGGTGAGACGGTGGTCGCCTTCATCGGCGCCTTCGTCCTCTACTACCTGATCGCGCAGGTGCTCATCCTCGGCATGCGACTGCTCGAACGCCGCGCCAACCGCAAGCTGGGCCGCTCCGCGCCGGGCGGCGGAGGCCTGACGTCCCTCCTGCGGCCCCCGGCCGCCGACGCGAAGGCGGGGATGGCCAAGTGATGTTCTGGGACTTCGAGTGGACCTTCGAGGTCATGCCCGACCTGCTGGCCGGGCTGTGGGTGACCGTCCAGATCACCGTGCTCGGTTACCTGATCGCGCTGGTCCTGGGCCTGGCGATCGCCATCGCCCGCCGGACGCCGTTCTTCGGCCCCGTCCTGCACGCAGTCATGGAGTTCATCCGGACGACTCCGCTGATCATCCAGCTGGTGTTCGTCTTCCTCCTGACCCCGGCCGACATCTCCGCGATGACCGTGGGCGTCGTCGTGATCGGCGTGCACTACGCGGCCTACACCGCCGAGGTCTACCGCTCGGGCATCGAGGGCGTGGCCAAGGGGCAGTGGGAGGCGGCCCGGGCGCTGAGCCTGCCCGCCAGCCGCACGTGGGGCGCCATCGTGCTGCCGCAGGCGATCCGCAAGACCATCCCGGCGCTGGGCAACTACCTCATCGCGATGTTCAAGGACACGCCGCTGCTGCTGGCGATCAGTGTGCCCGAGCTGCTCACCGAGGCCCAGCAGGTCGGCAGCGCGGACTTCCGCATCGTCGAGGCCTACACCCTGGTCGGGATCCTGTTCCTGCTCGTGAGCGTCCCGTCCGCCATCCTCATCCGACGACTGGAGCGACGCTATGCCGCCGTCTGACACCCCCGTGAACGAAGAGCCCCAGGGTGTCGGCAGCGGCCCCCGGGGCGAGTCCCTGATCGTCTTCGACGACGTGGTGAAGCGCTTCGGCGACCTCACGGTGCTCGACCACCTGAACTTCTCCGTCGCCCCCGGCGAGCGGGTCACGCTCATCGGCCCCAGCGGTTCGGGCAAGACCACCATCCTGCGCCTGCTGATGACCCTGGAGAAGGTCACCGAGGGCGTCATCTGGGTGGGCGGCGAGCCCTTCAGCCACATGCGCAAGGGTCAGGGCCTGACCCGGGCGAACGAGTCCTACCTGCGCGCGCGCCGCAAGCGCGTCGGCATGGTGTTCCAGCAGTTCAACCTGTTCCCGAACATGACCGTCCGGCAGAACATCACCGAGGCGCCCGTGCACGTGCTGGGCACCCCCAAGGGCGAGGCCAACGCCAGGGCGGAGGAACTGCTGGAGCTGGTCGGGCTCGGCGACAAGATCGACGCCCACCCGACCCAGCTCTCGGGCGGCCAGCAGCAGCGCGTGGCGATCGCCCGCGCGCTGGCCATGCAGCCGGAGATCCTGCTCCTGGACGAGGTCACCTCGGCCCTGGACCCGGAGCTGGTGGCCGGGGTCCTGGACGTGCTGCGCGAGGTCGCCGAGACCACGGACATCACCATGCTGTGCGTGACGCACGAGATGGCCTTCGCGCGCGACGTGTCGCACCGGGTGCTCATGTTCGACCAGGGCCAGATCGCCGAGGAGGGCACGCCGGAGCAGATCTTCGGCGACCCCAAGGAGGAGCGCACCAAGTCCTTCCTCCGCTCCGTCCTGGACAACGGTTTCTGAGAGAAGTAGGCATCCACGCGTGGTGGGTATATAAATATATCCAAAGAATATTTTGTATTAATTGACCCCTGGCAATATAATTATTGCCGGGGGTCTAATTTTCCCTTCTGTCTGTGATGTTTATTTTTGTGTAGGAGGTTGCATTGGAAAGCGCCTGGCTAGGAATCCCAGCCAGGCGCTTTGGTTGAGGCTTTAAAAGTTGGTCGTTACCACCAGTTTTCACCGAAGAGCTCTGTCATGGGGCGCCCATCGTAACTTACGTTCTTGCACCAGTAGTCGTGGTAACTGCCGTTGTCTACGAGTTGCTGGCCGTCAATGTGGCACTGTGTTGCGTGGTAGCCGGAGTAATTCCTGATGTAGACCCTCTCATCCAGAACTGAGGAATCTTGCGCGGCTACCTCGGTTTGGGGCTGCGCTGCATGGGCAACGCCGGGCATGCCACCCGCAAAGACTGCGCTTGTGAGAATGGCGAGAGTGAACGCATACTTTTTGCTGGAGAATCGCTTCATTGGTTGCTTGCCTTTCTCTCTGGCTGTCAGGGACTTGACGAGACTAGCAGGATTCTCCTTCAGGGGGAGCCACTCAGGGTGGTATGTCAACTTCTTGGCGTGACCCTCTGTAGTAGTTCCACTTGAGTGGAGGTCTTAGTTGCGTGTCCGGATGTGGACAGGATTTCTGGATCTAATCCCTTGACGTCACTGCTTATGGTGGTTATCTGTGTCGCCCTATCTTGGTTCTGTTGGTGATCTTCAAATTTAGCGCCCTCGCCAAATTTGGTGTCGTTTGGTTCCCGGCCTGCCATTGGTGCCGCAAACGGCCTGTATTGGCGATCCACACGGCCCACGGCGATGTGGCCCGGGTCTGGCTGCACGCCCCTGTGGAGTGACGAGGACTTCGCTGCCTGGTGTCCATGCGGCGGGCGTCCGGGGCTGTCTCCCGGACAAGTCGTTCCACTGCTGACACGTCCGCAACTGGCCGAGGCCCGACACATGTGCATCGCCGAGCTGGTCGACCGGGGTCAGGCCTGACTCGTGCCACTTTTGAGCGGCGAGAAGGGTCACCACGCTTTGACCTGCGGTGATGGTGTCCGCAGAGGCGGTTCGGGTGGCTGGAAGGGGCACGAGTCCGGCCAGATCGCCGAGGAGGGCACACCGGAGCAGATCTTCGGCGACCCCAAGGAGGAGCGCACCAAGTCCTTCCTCCGCTCGGTGCTCGACAACGGTTTCTGAGAGGGCTTTCCGCACCCGCGCACCGCCGGGGCCGCTCCTTCGGGAGCGGCCCCTCGGCGTGACGGGACATGTCGAGGCGAGTGGCGACATACCGTAGTCATTAAGTAGCTTTTAGTTTCACCTTGGGCAGAATGAGAGTTCTGAGACAGGGGGGACTCTTGTGACCATGGTGCGAAGATGGGGGCTCGTCTGGGGGGTGCTGGTCGCCCTGCTGCTCGTCGCGGTGCCGATGCTCTCCCACCCCGTACTGCGCTCCGACGTCCTCGGCGACTCCCTGGTCCTCTTCCTGGTCTCCTGGTCCCCGATGCTGGTCGGCGGCATCCTGGCCTGGGCCATGGTCAGGGGCTTCGGCGCCCGCGAGCAGCTGGACCGCCGCGTCGTCCAGGCGATGGACGGCCACCCCCTCGGCCGCGAACTGGGCTGGCTGGGGCTCTTCCTCACCGGCTTCGTGGCGTCCATGGCGCTGCTGTCGCTGCTCTTCGCCACCTACGAGGCGGTGTTCGGCGCCGACCTGGCCATGTCCGAGGCGCTGGTCTCGCGCCTGCTGTTCCTGTTCACCCTGCCGCTGCTGGTCATGGACCGCTCCGGCATCACCCTGGACGGCAAGGGCACCGCCATGCCCGCGGTCGCCCTGAAGGTGTCCGAGCCCTGGCGCTGGCTCGGGATGGTCCCGATCGCCATCGCGCTGCTCCTGATCGGCTACCTGCTCATCCCGCGCCTGGGGCTGCCGGGGCCCTCCCTCCAACTGCTGGGCTACGTGCTCGCGTTCACCGTCATGGCGGTGTGCGAGGAGATCTTCTTCCGGGGGATGGTGCAGACCCGCCTGGAGATCCTCATGGGACGCTGGGGCGGCATCGTCACCACCTCGGTGGTCTTCGCCCTCACCTACGCCCTCATCCAGCCCTACGACGCGGTGTCCCAGCTGCCGGGGACCGACCTGGTCTACAACACCGGCCTGGCCCTGCTCACCTACGCCACGGCCAGCCTCCTCTACGGCTACCTGTGGACGTGCTTCCGCAACACGTGGATCCAGGTGGTGATGCGCGTCGGCATGTTCCTGATGCTCATGCCCCCCGACCTCCAGACCGGTGTCATGTGACCGGACCCGTGCACCGGGCGAACGGTAAAACCCGCGGTCGGAAGGGGAAGACCGCGGCGGGAACGGGCATAAGGCTACAGAGGGTCCACACCAGTCGTGTCGCGGTCATTTTCCCCTCACGGGGTTGTCACCTCGCGGTCATGGAAAAGGGGGAGTCTGCCCACTGTGAGCACGGAAACAGCGCCAACACCCGAGGGGCCCGCCGCCGGTACGCCCGAGCTTCCCGCCGACAGGTTCATGGACAGGGAGGAGGGGTGGCTGCGCTTCAACCAGCGCGTGCTCGAACTCGCCGAGGACGAGGACATCCCCCTCCTCGAACGCGCGCGGTTCCTGGCGATCTTCTCCAGCAACCTGGACGAGTTCTTCATGGTGCGCGTGGCCGGGCTCAAACGCCGCCTGGCCACCGGCCTGTCCGTCGCCTCCTCCAGCGGACACCACCCCCGCGCGCTGCTCGGGCGCATCTCCCGGTTCACCCGCGAACTCATGCTCCGCCAGGCCGCCTGCTTCCACGACAGCGTCGCGCCCGCCCTGCGCGAGGTCGGCATCCGCGTCGTGCGCTGGAACGAGCTGGAGACCGTCGAGCGCGAGAACCTGCGCGGCTACTTCCAGCGCTCGGTCTACCCGCTGGTGACGCCCTTCGCGGTCGACTCCGCGCACCCCTTCCCCTACATCTCCGGCCGCTCGCTCAACCTCGCGGTCGCCGTCCGCGACCCCCACGACGGGCGCCGCATGTTCGCCCGGGTCAAGATCCCCAGCTCCCTGCCCCGCTTCATCGAGCTGGGCGACCGAGAGGGCGGCCGGTTCGTCCCCGTCGAGGACATCGTCGCCGCCCACCTGCCCCAGCTCTTCGAGGGCATGCAGATCCTGGAGCACAACGCCTTCCGGGTCACCCGCAACGCCGACCTGGAGGTGGACGAGGACGAGACCGACGACCTCGTCACCTCCCTGGAGAACGAGCTGCTGCGCCGCCGCTTCGGCCCGCTCGTGCGCCTGGAGGTCGAACACGACATCAGCGACGAGGCCCTGGCCATACTCACCGAGGAGCTGGGCGCCGAGGAGGAGGAGATCTACCGGGTCCCCGGCCCGCTCAACCTCGCCGGGCTGTCCCAGATCGCCGACACCGACCGGCCCGAGCTGCGCTACCCGCCCATGGTCCCCGTCGAGCCGCGCGCCCTGACCTCCGGCGACCTCTTCGCCACCGTCCGCGAGCGCGAGGTCCTCGTCCACCACCCCTACGAGTCCTTCGCCACCACCACCGAGCGCTTCCTGGCCCTGGCCGCCACCGACCCCGAGGTCGTGGCGATCAAGCAGACCCTGTACCGCACCAGCGGCGACTCGCCCATCGTGGAGTCCCTCATCGAGGCCGCCCGCGAGGGCAAGGAGGTCGTGGTCCTGGTCGAGATCAAGGCCCGCTTCGACGAGCGGAACAACATCCAGTGGGCCCGCAAGCTCGAACAGGCGGGCTGCCACGTCGTCTACGGCGTCGTCGGCCTCAAGACCCACTGCAAGCTGTCGATGGTCGTGCGCCGCGACGACGACGGGCTGCTGCGCCGTTACTGCCACGTGGGCACCGGCAACTACAACCCGAGCACCGCCCGCATGTACGAGGACCTCGGCCTGTTCAGCGCCGACCCCGAGGTGGGCGAGGACGTCAGCGACCTGTTCAACAGCCTCACCGGCTTCTCCCGCAAGAAGCACTACCAGCGCCTGCTCGTGGCGCCCGGAGCCCTGCGCGAGAGCCTGCTCGAACAGATCGCCGTCGAGATCGACAACAGCCTCAGGGGCGAGCCCGCCCACATCCGGATCAAGGTCAACTCCCTGGTCGACCTGGAGATCATCGACGCCCTGTACCGGGCCTCCCAGGCCGGGGTGAACGTCGACCTGTGGGTGCGCGGCAGCTGCGTCCTGCGCGCCGGAGTGCCCGGGCTGTCCGACAACATCCGGGTGCGCAGCATCCTGGGCCGCTTCCTGGAGCACTCCCGCATCTTCGTCTTCGCCAACGGCTGGCGGCCCCAGGTGTGGATCGGCAGCGCCGACCTGATGCCCCGCAACCTCGACCGCCGGGTCGAGGCCCTGGTGCGCGTGGCCGACACCGAGCAGTGCCGCAGGCTGGTGCGCCTCATGGACCTGGCGATGGACGACGCCACCTCGTCCTGGCGGCTCGAACCCGACGGGACGTGGACCCGGTGCACCCGCGACGGCGACGGGCGCCCGCTCACCGACCTCCAGGACAGCCTGCGCGGCGACCGCCACCTGCGCGTGGTGGAGGGCGGGTGAGCACCGTACCGAACGGGGGAGACGTGGAGGGATCGGTCGAGGGCGCCCACGGGGCGGGCCCCCTGCGCGAGACGGCGGTCGGCGGCTACCTCGAACCCATCCGCGCGGCTGGAGCCCTGCTGTGGCGCGAGGGCGCGGGCGGCACCGAGATCGTCCTGGTCCGCAGGCCCGACCGGGGCGACTGGTCCCTGCCCAAGGGCAAGCTCAAGAGCCGCGAGCACCCCGTGACCGGCGCGGTCCGCGAGGTGGTCGAGGAGACCGGCCTGACCCCCGTGCTGGGCCGCAGGCTCCCCCCGCAGCGCTACCTCAAGGACGGCTGGCCCAAGCAGGTGGAGTGGTGGGCGGCCACCACCGCCGACCCGGCCGCGGGGATCGACTACCCGCCCAACGACGAGGTGGACCTGGTCGAGTGGGTGCCGGTGGAGGAGGCCCGCGACCGCCTCACCTACGACCACGACGTGCGGGTGGTCGACAACTTCCTGGCCGGGCCCGCGAACACCTTCCCCGTCATCCTGCTGCGGCACCTGTCGGCGGGGGACAAGGGCGCCTGGACCGACGACGACCTGCTGCGGCCCCTGGACGGGACCGGGCGGGCCGACGCCCTGGCCCTGCCCCGGGTGCTGAGCGCCTACGGGCGGCCCCGCGTGGTGACGTCGGCGGCGGCGCGTTGCACCGAGTCGCTGCTGCCCTACACGGTGGAGTACGACGTGCCCACGCGCACCGAGCGGGCGTTCACGATCCACACGTCCCCGGACGGCTCCGCGTACGGCGTGGCGGAGGCCCGCGAGGCGTTCGCTCGCGTCCTGGCCGAGGGGAGGCCGACCGTCGTGTGCACGCACGGCGAACTCGTCCCGCAGCTCATGGCCGAGGCGCTCACCCGGCTGGGCGCGCCGTTCTCCCAGCAGCTGGGGCTGCGCAAGGGCTCCTTCTGGGTGGTGCACGTCACCGCCCGGGGCGGAGGGCTGGCGGCGGTGGAGCGGCACGCCGTCCGGGCCTGAACCCGGATCCGGCGGGGTGGCCTGAAGCCGGCCGCGCGGCGCTGCCATGATGCGGTCATGGCCAAACACAGGGTTGCGCGGAGCGTCGTGGTCGACGCTCCCGCCAAGCGGATCTTCGACATCATCGCGGCGCCGGAGCGGCACGCCGAGTTCGACGGCTCCGACACCGTCCTCTCCACCCTCTTCGGCCCGGAGCGGCTGGAGCGGGGCAGCGAGTTCGGCATGGACATGAGGATGTTCGGCGTCGGCTACCGGATCACCAACCGGGTGGTGGAGTACGAGGAGGACCGCCTCATCGCCTGGCGGCACTTCGGCCCGCACCGCTGGCGCTACGAGCTGGAGGAACTGGCGGAGGCGGGCACCCGCGTCACGGAGACCTTCGACTACTCCAGGGGCCTGCCGGCCTTCTACGTCCTCATGGGGATGCCCGCCAGGAACGCGCGGAGCATCGAGCAGACTTTGGTGCGCCTCAAGGCCGCGGCGGAGTCGCGGGAGGGCTGACCGGCCGTCCGGCCCGACGGCCGACACGACGGGCGCCGCCCGCGGGTCGGGGGCCGCGGGCGGCGCTGTGGTGAGGAGAGCGGGTCCGTCGCGTCGGCGCCGCGCGCCCCCTCCTGCGCGGGCGCGCCGTGCTCAGCCGGACGCGCGGACCCGGCGGCTAGCGCCGGTCGTCGTCCTCGTCGTCCTGGTGGTAGCCGTCCTTGTGGTCCTTGCCCTTGCGGTCCTCGTCGCCGTGGTCGCCCTTCTTGCGGTCGTGGCCCTCGCGGTCCTCGTGGTCGCCCTTGCGGTCCTCGTGGTCGCCCTTGCGGTCCTCGTGGTCGCCCTTGCGGTCCTCGTGGTCGCCGCCGCGCCGGTCGTGGCCCTCGCGGCCGTCGCGGTCACCCTTCTCGCGCTTGTCCTTCTTGCCCTTGTCCTCGTGGCCGTCGCCGTGGTCGCCCTTCTTGCGGTCGTCGCCCCTGCGGTCCTCGTGGTCGCCCTTGCGCCGGTCGTCGCCGTCGCGGCCCTCGCGGCCCTCGCGGTCGCCCTTCTTGCCCTCGTCGTCGTCCCCGCCCTTGTGGTCCCTGCCCTTGTCGCCGTGGTCGTGCCCGTTGTCACCGTGCTCGTGGTGCCAGCCGTTGTCGTGGTGACCGTGGTAGCCGTTGTGCTCCTCGTCCGCGACGGCGGGGGAGGCGGCGCCGATGACGGCACCGGCGGTCAGGGCCATAAGGGCGAGTCCAGCGATACGCTTCACAATAATCCTTGCTTTGAGTAGCCAAAAAATCACTGACAGTGATGAATGTAGGCTGGCGATCCCCGTTTGGCCAGTTCATCGGCGCAAGGAAATCAACATTGCTCTCGCAGAGCGCGCGGATTCCACGACAGAACACGGAACGTCCGCACATGCCCTAAAGTTCGGCAAGGGCCCCTGTTCCACGCGTCTCCCGGCAACCGCGGCGCGCACCGGTGGGGCCCGTGCACGATCGGGTCGAACCAGAGTCGGGGGCACACGTGGGAACAACCTTGGGCGACGTCTGGCGGGAAGTGCTGTCGGTCCAGCCCGAACCGGAGCGGTGGATCATCGTCACCGCGGCGGTGCTGGCCCTGGCGGCCGTGCTGCTCGGACCGCCCTGGCGGATCGGGCGCAACGTCGTCACCATCGCCCACGAGGGCGGACACGCCCTGGTCGCCCTGCTCAGCGGCCGCCAGCTCACCGGGATCCGCCTGCACTCCGACACCTCGGGGGTCACCGTCTCCCGGGGCAAGCCGACCGGCATAGGCATGGTCCTGACCGTCTTCGCGGGCTACGTCGCCTCGTCGGTCATCGGCCTGCTCGGCATCCTCATGCTCATGTCGGACCGCATCACCGCCCTGCTGTGGCTGAGCATCGTGGTGCTCGCCGCCATGCTCCTGATGATCCGCAACGTCTACGGCGTGGTGTCGATCGTGGTGACCGGCGCGGTGGTGTTCGGCATCAGCTGGTTCACCCCGCCGGAGGTGCAGGCGGCCTTCGCCTACCTGTTCATCTGGTTCCTGCTCTTCGCGGGCGTGCGGCCGGTGATCGAACTCCAGGCCCAGCGCAGGCGCAACCCCTCACCGCACTCAGACGCCGACCAGCTGGCCCGTCTCACCGGCGTGCCGGGAACCCTGTGGGTCGTGGTGTTCTTCCTGTTCAACGCGGCCGTGACCGGCCTCGGCGTCTGGCTGCTGCTCTTCTAGGCAGTGCTTTTTTGGGACCTCCGCTCCGCTTCGGTCCGTGTTCGGGCGCCCAAGGTGCGGGAACCTTCGGTGCCTACGGCGGGTTCGCTCGTTCCTCGCGAACCCGCCTCCGCCACCTCCAGAACCCCGCAGGCGCCCGAACCAACCCCCACGGGCTGAGACCGGTTCGCAAAGGTTGTGGGACCGGCGCCTCGAACGCGACGGCCCCGGACACGACGAAGGGGCGCGACCGCCGTGGTCGCGCCCCTCGCGCGTGTGCTGTGGCCGTGTCCGCTGTCGTCGTGTGTCCGGGAGGCTGCCCGGGGGCCGGGCGGCACGGGCGCTAGGCGCGCGGCGCCGTGAGCGCCTCCGAGACCGTCGTGAAGACGGGGATGCGCGTGTCGAGCGAGGTCACCCGCAGGGTCTGGAGCACCCGGTGGATGGGTGAGGCGATGGCCAGGACCGCCTTCTGCTCCTTGGCCGCCTTGTGCGCGCGGATCAGGACGCGCAGACCGCTGGAGTCGATGAACCGCAGGTCGGCGCAGTCCAGGACCACCCGGCCGAAGGGCTGCGTGGTCAGAGCCTCGGTCACCGCCTCCTGGAAGCGGTGCTCGGTGGCCATGTCGATCTCCCCGTCCAACGCCAGGACGCGTCCGGCGTCGTGCAGGGTGGAGGAGATGTTCAGGTCGGGCATGGCGACTCCGGCGTATTCGGGCCTCGCCCGACGGATCGGCGCGGTGGGCCGCACGCGGCTCCACGAGCGCGTGCCGACCGGGACGTTGGTCGTGTTACCGCGGTGGCCAAGCTGATGGTTCATCAAGTTCCTTGCGTGATGCCCCCGGACCGGGGGTGAAACGCCCTTCTCGCCTGGGTCTGCCGGACGGGTCCGCGTGAAACGGAGTCATCGGGCAAACGTACGGACCCGGGCCGGAAGTTCCTGCGTGTCCGTGCCCTTGCGATGGAGGCGGCAAGAACGGACGGTGCGCCGGTGGGCGCCGAGCCGTTGCCTCGGGCCACTCCCGCCCTCGGCAACTGTGCAAACCAGCCCGCGGGGGCGGGCATTCCCCGCCGGTGCGGCGGGGGTGGCCGTCGGAGGGCGGTGCCTGGCCTCTTCCGAACGGTCGGTCGGACCGGCTCCGCGCCCGGCGGAGCGCCGGGTGTCTCCCATGAGAAGCCGTCCAGCCACGGACTTTACCACAGCGCCGTGGCCGATTCGTGACGTGAGCGACGCAAGGTCGTGCTCGCGTCCTTTGCTCCCCGTGTGCTTTATGAGGTATGCATCACATGCACTGGGCGTTCTCGGCGGGTTCGGGGGCCGGTGTCCGGTCCTCGTCCCTCTGCTGGAGGGCCCACACGCACGCGGACAGTGTGAGCGGTACCACCACCGTCAGTGCGATCGCCGGGATCGCCACCCCGGAGTCGTTGACCGCGAAGCCCACCAGAGCGGTCACCAGGGAGCCGGTCAGTCCGGCCCGCAGCGTCGGCGCGTACTCGTAGGCCACCTGGAGCGCGCCGATCCGCCAGTGGGTCGGCCGGTGCAGCATCACGAACAGGAACACCAGCGCGCACGCCGCCAGCAGGGTCAGCTGCCAGTTGCCCAGCGTCCCCAGCATCGCGCTCAGCTTGCGGGCCACCACCGCCCCCGCCTCGCCGCTGACCACCTGGCCCGCGAACGCCCCGAGGTGGCTGCGGTCCCCGGGCGGGCGCAGGTAGTCCAGCCACGAGATCAGCGAGATCGCCGCCACCGTCACCAGGGCCACCACGGCCAGGCGCACCGCCGTCACGCGCACCCCGGCGATCATCATCGTCGTCACCGCCAGGCCGGGGATCAGCGCGATCACCCCGCCGAAGTCGGTGCCCAGGCCCGGCCAGCCCACGATCAGCACCGTCGCCGCACCGACGACCAGGGTCACCGCCACGGCGGAGCGGCGCCAGCCCCGCGAGACCAGTTCGTGGGAGACCCCCGCCACCGTCATCAGCATGCCGGTCGCGAACGTCGCGAACGCGATGTTGCCGACCCCGTAGAACCGGCCCGCCACGATCGGCGAGTACCCCGTGGGCGAGTTCATCTGGAGGTAGGCGCCGAAGCACAGGTCCAGGAAGAGCACCGCCGTGGTCGCGCCCGCGACCACCGTCATCGGGCCCAGGGCGGTGCGCCGCCACGGCCCCGCCATGGCCAGCGCCACCACCAGGGCGTCCGCGGCCAGGACGCACACCAGCAGCGACAACAGGGGAGAGGACGAGGCCCACCACGGGATGAGGTTGGCCAGGTAACTGGCCACCGGGAAGGCCGCCCCGGCCAGCGCCACCGCCCGCGTCAGCGTCAGCACGCGCGCGCGTTTGCCGCGCTGCCGGTTGGAGTAGCGGTGCAGCGCGTAGGCCGCCGCCGCGTAGACGAGCAGCTGGAAGGCGACCAGGCCGCTGAAGAAGCCCGGGATGGCGGCGCCCACCACCACCGCGGCGGTGTTGAACTCCACCAGCCGCCCGACGGCCTCGTCCGTCGCCGGCGGCCGGTCGGCCAGGTGCCAGGCCCGGCCGCTGGTCGGCTCGGTGGCCCGCATCCCCAGGGCGGTCAGGACGGTCGGCGTGGTGTCGGTGAGCACCACCAGCCCGGCCCGGCGGGTCGAGTCCGAGGCCAGGAAGGCCCCCTCACCGGTGAACCCGGTATCCGCGACCTCACCGGACACGGCCACCGTGAGCTGGGAGGGCCCGGTGTCCATGGAGACGCCGACCACCATCAGCGACGAGCCGGTCGGCAGCACGCGCTCCAGCGTCCGCAGCCGCTCGTCCATGTCGGCCAGCGCCTTGTCGCGCTCCCACTCGGGGACGTCCTCGGGGTCGGGCTCGGGCGGTCCCTCGGCCTCCCCGTCCGCCTCCTCGTCCTCGTCGGCGTCCTCGCCGACCGGCTCCTGGGCGGCCTCCCGGGCCTCCTGGTCGGTGATCGGCGGGTCCGGGTAGTCGGGGTAGAGGCGGGTGAGCCCGGCCAGTTCGACCGCCGCGAGGGAGACCCCCTCCAGACGGTCGGTGGTCAGTTCGCGCACGTCGTCGACGTAGTGGTCCACCCGACCGGAGGCGTCGGCCACGCCCAGGGCGGCGCCGTGGCCCACGGCGAGCGTGGTCCCGCCCTCCTCGCGCACGGTCTGCCCGAGCAGTCCCACGGGGGCCTGGAAGGCGGTCCGCGCGTTCTGGCTGACGTAGGCGTCGAAACCCGGGACGACCGCGCCCGAGCCGGTGCGCTCGGGCTCCGGGGCGGCCTCGCACACCGTGAAGCGCTCCCGGATGGACAGGGCGCGCTGCCCGGCCGACACCGACAGCCAGCCGTCGGTCGGGCAGGTGCGCGAGGTGGCCGTGCGGATCGACACGTTGCCGATCGAACCCTCCTCGGCCATCCCCCACAGGGTCGGTGTGGTCTCGGGGTTCACGTCCTGCCACAGCAGCCCCGGTACCCCCACGAGCACCACGGGTCCCTCACGCTGCCCGGCCGGTCCCTCGGGCCCGGACAGGGCGTCGGTCTCGGCGGGAACCGCGGCGGACGCGGCGGGCGCTGCGCACAGCACCACCGCGGCGGACAGCAGCAGGGCACCCAGACGCGTTCCCCAGCGCGTCCCCGGTGTGACGAGCCGTCGTGGCATGGCGGACCCCCCGTCGCGCGCTCAGCCGGACTGGTCGCTCACCCTAGCCATTCTCCGCGCCGCGTAGGGGGATTCGCGGGGCCCGGCGCGTGGGGCGGCACGGGCGGCGGAGGGCGCGAGAGGGGTTCGGGTCGGTAACCGGACGACGCGCGGACGGGGTTTCGGTCAGGGGGCGATACCCCACTCCCGGAGGGTCCGCGCGGTGTCGGGCTGCCGGGCGCCCCGGGTGACCCCGCCCGGGGTGCGGTCGAAGCGCGGTGCCGGGCCCGACACGATCCGGTCGCCGTCGCGCACGAGCGAGCCCCGGGCGCGCACGTGCGGGTGGTCGGGGGCCTCCTCCAGGGACAGGACGGGCATCACGCAGGCGTCGGCGCCCTCGAAGACCTCTCCCCACGCGTCGCGGGTGCGGGTGCGCAGGACCTCGGCGAACCGCTCCCGCAGCCGGGGCCAGCCCGACCGGTCCCACTGGTCGGGCAGGTCCTCCCCGGCCAGGCCGGTGCCCTCCAGGAACGCGGCGTAGAACTGGGGCTCGATGCAGCCCACCGACACGTACCGGCCGTCGGCGCACTCGTAGACGTCGTACCAGGGTGCGCCGGTGTCCAGGTAGTTGGTGCCGCGCTCGTCGCTCCAGGAACCGCGCGCGCGGTCCTCGTGCAGCATCGACATCAGCAGCGCGCTGCCGTCCACCATCGCGGCGTCCACGACCTGGCCGCGGCCGGAGGAGTGGCGCTCGACCAGCGCGCCGAGGACGCCGGTGACCGCGAACATGGTGCCCCCGGCGAAGTCGCCCAGGAGGTTGACCGGGGGGACCGGCGGGCCGCCCGCGCGCCCGATGGAGTGCAGGGCGCCGTTCACGGAGATGTAGTTCATGTCGTGCCCGGCGGTGCGGGCCAGCGGCCCGTCCTGGCCCCAGCCGGTGACCCGCGCGTAGACCAGGCGCGGGTTGGCCTCCAGGCAGGCCTCGGGGCCCAGGCCCAGGCGCTCCATGACCCCGGGACGGAAGCCCTCCAGGAGCACGTCGGCGCGGGAGACCAGGTCGCGGGCGAGCGCGAGGCCCTCCTCGGACTTGAGGTCGGCGGGCAGGACGGTGCGCCCCTCGCTCATGTGGGGCCCGCCCCCGCCGGAGTTCATCGCGTCGGCGGCCGCGGGGCGGTCGAGGCGGATGACGCTGGCGCCCAGGTCGGCGAGGAGCATCCCGGCCATCGGCGCCGGGCCGATCCCGGTGAACTCGACGACGCGGATTCCGTTCAGGGGTCCCATGGGGAGGTCTCCAAGGCGGTAGAGGGGAGCGCGCGCGACCAGAACAGCGCTCGGTTCATTGTGCAGGGTCCGGTTCCGCCGCGCCACGTCGGCGCCCTCCACGGTGCGCCGGGGGAGAGGGGAGCGGAAAGGGCGGTAAAGAGGGGAAAAGGAAATTCGGTTTCGAAGGTCCGCGAGTCGCTTCGCCTTTTTCGGTCAGATACAAAAGTGCTCCAGCAAGGGGCGTTAATGCGTCGGTGCTCGCTGGCGGAAGAGCCCTTCTCCGGCTCCGGAAAAAAATTTCCGCCACCCCGCCGCCAGTGGTGGCACACCGGAGCGCACCCGTGCGGACAGATCACGGGAAAACCGTACCGACCTTTCCGAAAATGACGAATCCGCCATGTCCAGCACCACGGAGACCCCCGCCTCGGGGAAGGGCGCCCGCCGCACCCGGGGACGGCGACGCGCCCGGCGGCATCTCCCGCTCCCGCCCCCGGTCGCGGCCGCCGCCCCCGCCGGGCAGACCCGGCCCACCCAGCAGCTCTACGACAGCGTCGGCGGCGACCGGCCGAGCCAGTGGCCCCACTGCGGCACGCACCTGTTCGACTGACCGCGAGGATGTGCGGCTGCTTCTCCGTCAGGCCCGACCCACCGACTGACCGACACCGAGGGGCCGTCCCGGACCCGGAGCGCAACGGCGACCGGAGGACCGGTCGGGCCACCGCCCGCATTCGCCGCAAACGGGACGACGCGCGGGAGCTGGCAAGATGTGGGGGTGACACAGACACCCGCACCCGACGACCGCTCCCGCCTGCTCACCCCCGCCGACGTGCGGACACTGGCGGAGCGGTTCGGTATCCGGCCCACCAAGACCCTGGGCCAGAACTTCGTCATCGACCACGGCACCGTCCGCCGCATCGTGCGGGTCGCGGGGGTCACCGAGGAGGACGCCGTCGTCGAGGTCGGCCCGGGTCTGGGCTCGCTCACCCTGGCACTCCTCCCGCACGTGCGCCATGTGACCGCCGTGGAGATCGATCCGGCGCTGGCCGAGGCACTGCCGGGCACCGTCGCCGACCACGCGCCCGACCTCGCCGACCGGCTCACCGTCGTCCACGGCGACGCCATGCGCGTGACCGGGCTGCCCGGACCCGAACCCACGGCGCTGGTGGCCAACCTGCCCTACAACGTGTCCGTCCCGGTCCTGCTGCACCTGCTGGAACTGCTGCCCAGCCTGCGGCGGGTCCTGGTCATGGTGCAGGCCGAGGTCGCCGACCGCGTCACCGCCTCCCCGGGCGGCCGCGTCTACGGGGTGCCCTCGGCCAAGGTCGCCTGGTACGCCGGGGCCCGCCGCGCGGGAGCCGTCGGCCGCAACGTGTTCTGGCCCGCCCCCAACGTCGACTCCGGGCTGGTCGAACTCATCCGCCGCCCGCCGCCCGCCACCACGGCGAGCCGCGAGGAGGTGTTCCGGGTGATCGACGCCGCCTTCGCCCAGCGCCGCAAGACCCTGCGCGCCGCCCTGGCCGGGTGGGCCGGTTCACCGCCCGCCGCCGAGACCGCCCTGCGCGCGGCGGGCGTGGACCCCTCGGCCCGGGGCGAGTCGCTGGACGTGACCGCGTTCGCGGCCATCGCCGAGCAGCGCCCGCGGCCCTGAACCACGGCGAACCGGGCCCGGCCCCGGCCGCCGGGGCGGGCCGGGGGCATGCTCCCCGCCCTTCCCCGGGCGCTTCCCGGGCACCCGAACAGGGGCCGCACCCGCAGCGGCACGCTTTCGCGGGACAAGCCGCGGGGCGCCTCCCCGTCCCGGTCGGCGCCCCGCGTTTCCCGCGTCCCCAGCGGGTCCTTGTGTTTTCCCTTGTGGTTCTCGCAGCCCCCGCCTCCGGGGGCGTGTCCGTCACTCCAAGGTGTCGGAGCGGCTCTTCGCGGAGGGCCGCTCGCGCCGGTGCCGGGCGAGCACTCGGGCCGCCCCGGCAGCGCCCAGACCCCCCAACAGCACCGGCAGCACCCACAGGACGTTGAACTCCCAGTCGCCCGTGCCGCGCATGACGAACCCGACCGCCAGGCCGAGGAACAGCAGGCCCGCGACCAGCGAGCCCCAGTCAGTCCTACGCTCCGCCACGCTTCACCTCCACGACCCCGACCAGTGAGTCGGTGCGCACGTTGATCCGCGGGGCCCGGGCCCCGTCGCCGCCCCGCGCTTCCTCGCCCCGGGCCCCGGCCTCCGCCGCGGCCCCGTGGACCTCCTCGTAGTCCAGGGTGACCCCGAACACGTCGTCCCGCCCGCCCTCGCCGAAGTCCACGCCCCCCAGACCGATCGTCGAGCGCACCGCGACCTCCGCGTCCTCGGGCAGGACCAGCTCCACGCGGCCCGCCCCCATCCACAGCGACACGTCGACCGCCTCGCCGGGCTCCAGGTCCTCCAGCCCCGTCAGGTCCAGGGTCCCCGAACCCACGGTGAGCCGGTGGTCCCCGGACTCGGCCGCGGCCACCGTGGTCGGCCGCCACGTCTCGTCGCCGATCCGCACCCGGGTCAGGTCGGTCACCGACGCCAGCATCACCAGCAGCACGGCCGCCGCGCCCATCGGCAGCAGCCCCCGCGGATTACCCGCCCAGGTGCCGACCAGCGCGTACACGCCGACCACCGCCAGCGACCCGGCCAGGAAGAACACCCCGGTCTCCGGCCCGAACAGCAGGTCGGCCGTCCGCCCGCTCCACAGCGAGGACGACCAGCCGAACTCCAGCACCGACACCACGACCGCCCCGGCCACGACCGTCCACAGGGCCAGGGAGGCCAGCGGCAGTCGCCTGCTCTCGGGACCGCATCCCCCGTCCTGCGCCCCCCGCGCGTCGGACCCGCCCGACTCGCCGGAACGCCCCTCCTCCTCGTCCTCGTCCCCCTCGGCGTCCCGCGCGGCGCCGCGCTCCGCCACCACCGCCAGGTCCACCGGCCCCTGCGGCGCGGACGCCCACGGCTGGGCCGGGTTGTAGTAGGTCGCGGTCGGCTCCGGGGAGGGCGTCGCGGGCGGCGGGTCCGTGGCCCGCAGGTCCTCGCGCAGCTCGGTGAACGCCGTCCGAAGGTCCACGCCCCGGTTGCGCGCGGCCAGCAGCCCCAGCACCAGGGGCACCGCCAGCACCAGCGTCGACCACCCCAGTCCGCCGACCAGGCTGAACGTCGTCGCGACCGCCAACCCCACCGCGAGCAGCTTGGGCACCGTACGGGGCGGGATACTGCGGTTGAGCATCTGCTCGAACGTCGCCGGAACCCCCTGGGCGTCGCGCATGAGCATCCACGCGGCGATGTAGAGCAGCAGCCCCGTCGCCCCGGCGAACGAGGTCAGCACGAAGGCCGCACGCCACACCACCGGATCGACCCCGGTGTACCGGCCCAGGCCCGCGCACACACCGGCCAGGACCCTGTCCTCGTCCCCCTTGCGCAGCTCGCGCACGGAAGCCCCGGCGTCCGCCTCCGCCGTACCGGAAGCCGACGCCGCCGGGGCGCCCTCCGGCACCGGGTCGTCAGTCATGGTCACTCACCGCGCTCTCCTCACCCACCCATGGTCACCCGCCGCCGCCCACCAGCACATCCGGGACGACCCTGAACCCACCCTGACGGGGGCCCCGCCAGGACCAGGGGCGCGCCCCCGATGCCCGGCCCGCTCCGGAGGGGGCATCCTGGACAGCACAGGACCCACGAACGCGGCGGGCGCGTACATCCTCCCCGCCGCACGGACGAAAGCGGTGATCGGGCGGTGGCAGCAACGGCCGCGGACACCCCGCGGCTCACCCGCGCGGTCAGGGGCAGGCTCCTCGGCGGCGTCGCCGCCGGGCTCGCCCGCCACCTGGGCCTGGACCCGGTGGTGGTCCGCCTCGCCTTCATGGCGCTGTCCGTGGGCGGCATCGGCATCGCCGTCTACGCCGCCCTGTACTTCTTCGTGCCCAACGACTCCCCGGAGGAGGGGACGGCCGAGTCCGAGAGCCGACGCAAGGGCCGCGACCTCTCCCAGCTCATCGCCTACGTCGGCCTCGCCGCCGGACTCGGCCTCCTGTTCCTGCTCTTCGGCGGCGTCTTCGACCCGCTGCTGTGGTTCGTGGTCTTCGGCGCCCTCGGCGGCATCATCCTCTGGCAGCAGGCCAACCCGTCCCAGCGCGACCAGTGGATGACCAGCACCGTCAGCCGCTCCTCACCCAAGGGCATCATGCGCGCGGGCGCGGGCGTGCTGCTCGTCGTCGTCGGCGCCATCGGCTTCCTCGTCTTCCAGGAACAGCTCCAGAACGCCCGCGCCGGCCTGACCTTCGCCTTCACCGTGCTCGCGGGCATCGCGCTCATCGTGGCCCCCTGGATCATCGGGCTGGTCCGCGAACGCGACCAGGAGCGCCGCGAGCGCATCCGCAACGCCGAGCGCGCCGAACTCGCCGCCCACATCCACGACTCCGTCCTGCACACCCTGACCCTCATCCAGCGCCGGGCCGAGGACCCCCGAGAAGTGCAGCGCCTCGCCCGCGTCCAGGAGCGCGCCCTGCGCAGCTGGCTCTACCAGCGGCCCGCCGACGCCGACACCACCGTCTCGCCCGCGCTCGAACGCGTCGCCGCCGAGGTCGAGGAGGAGCACGGTGTCCCCCTCGAAGTGGTGTGCGTGGGCGACTGCCCCATGGACGACGCGCTGGCGGCCATGCTCCGCGCCGCCCGCGAGGCCATGGTCAACGCCTCCAAGTACGCAGGGACGGACAGCATCTCGGTGTTCGGCGAGGTCGACCAGGAGGAGGTGCTCGTGTTCGTCCGCGACCGCGGCGCCGGGTTCGACATGGACGCCGTCCCCGAGGACCGCATGGGCGTGCGCGGCTCCATCCTGGGCCGGATGGAGCGCCACGGCGGCTCCGCGCGCATCCGCACCGGCCCCGGCGAGGGCACCGAGGTGCAGCTGCGCATGCCGCGCATCCCCGACCTGCCGTAGACCCCGGACCGGGCGCGGGGCGCGGGCGGTCCCGGTCGCCGGTCCCGCCGCCGGAGCGACCGCCGGAACGGCCGACGACGGTGTCGGAGGACGGCCGGAAGCGGACAGCCCCCGACGCCGGTGTCCCCGTCCGCCCCGACGTGGGTAGAGTCCACGGTGTGGCAGACGAGAACACGACCTTCAGTAGCGGTGACGCGGTCCCCCGCGTCGTGATCGTGGACGACCACCGGCTGTTCCGCAGCGGTGTGCGCGGTGAGCTCGGCGACGCCGTGAACGTGGTCGGCGAGGCCGGCGACGTCGACGCCGCCGTGCACGTCATCGGGGAGAAGCAGCCCGACCTCGTCCTGCTGGACGTCCACCTGCCCGGGGGCGGCGGCGTGGAGGTGCTGCGCCGGGTCCTGGCCCAGCACCCCCAGATCCGCTTCCTGGCCCTGTCGGTCTCCGACGCCGCCGAGGACGTCATCGGCGTGGTGCGCGGCGGCGCCCGCGGCTACGTCACCAAGACCATCTCCGGCAGGGAGCTGGCCGACGCCATCGTGCGCGTGGCCGACGGCGACGCGGTCTTCTCCCCGCGCCTGGCCGGGTTCGTGCTGGACGCCTTCTCCGCCACCGACGCCCCGCCCGTGGACCCCGAGCTGGACCGGCTCACCCAGCGCGAGCGCGAGGTCCTGCGCCACATCGCGCGCGGCTACGCCTACAAGGAGGTGGCCAAGGAACTGTTCATCTCCGTCAAGACCGTGGAGACGCACGTGTCCTCGGTGCTGCGCAAGCTCCAGCTGTCCAACCGCCACGAGCTGAGCCGCTGGGCCACCGCCCGCAGGCTGGTCTGAGCCCGGCGCCGGACGCCGCGCCCCCGCGCGCTTCGCCCGGCGCGGGCCACGGAGCCCGGGTCAGCGGGCGGAGGACCGACGGGCCCGGACCGCGGGGCACGGCGAAGCAGGAGCCCCCGGGGACCCCCACAATCCATGGGACCACCGTTCGGGGGCGCGCCGCCACCCCCTCCCGCGACCTGTGGACAACCCCGGCGGGGCCGCTCAGCGCAGCGAGTCGAGCATCCGCCCCAGGAACTCGTCCTCGGCCACGCCCGTGACCACCCGCGCGGGGCGGCGCTCGCCGTCCCGCGGGCGCGGGCGCAGGTCCGCCACGGTCATCCCCCGCGTCAGCGTCCCGGTCAGCTCCACCTGCACCGGGGCCTCGAAGGACTCCGTCACCAGGTGCGGGTCCACCAGCACCGCCGCGGCCAGCGGGTCGTGCATCGCGCACTGGCGGACGCCGAAGATCCCCGAGTAGAAGTCGGCGTAGAAGTCCAGGAACGCCGACGTGCGCACGGCGCGCTCGCCCGCGACCGCGGCCAGCTCCGCCAGCCACTCGGTGGTGGCCACCGTCTTCATCGTGATGTCCAGCGCCACCAGGTCCAGGTCGAACCCCGCCGCGAACACCGCCTCGGCCGCCTCCGGGTCGTTGCTGATGTTGGCCTCGGCGTGCGAGGACACGTTGCCTGCCACGCGCACCGCGCCGCCCATCACCACCAGGCGCCGCACCAGCCTCGGCAGCTCCGGCTCCAGGGCCAGCGCGATCGCGAGGTTCGTCAGCGGCCCCACGGCCAGCACGTCGATCTCGCCCGGGTTCTCACGGGCCAGGCGCACCAACAGCCCGGCCGCCGTCTCCGACACCGGCCGACCCGCGGGCTCGGGCAGCTCCACGTCCCCCAGGCCGTTGCCTCCGTGCACGTGCGCGGCCAGCTTCGGCGGCTGCACCAGCGGACGCGCGGCGCCCACCGCCACCGGGACGTCCGGGCGGCCGTACAGCTCCAGCAGCCGCAGCGCGTTGTCGGCCGTGACGTCCACGCTGTTGTTGCCGAAGACCGCCCCGACACCGACGATCTCCACCTCGGGCCGAGCGGCCAGGTAGGCGAGCGCGACGGCGTCGTCGATCCCCGGGTCGCAGTCGACGAACACACGCATGCTCAAGGAAACTCCCTCTCAGAACACGAGGGCCCCCGACCGGAGGCCCCTACCGAAACAGGGTAAGACGCCGGTCAGGGAGCTTTTGCCCGACAAAACGGGCTTGTGGGGAGCCGTCCCCGTGGACGGGGGCGGCAGCGTCACCGGGCGGCCGTAACCTGGATGCCGTGTCCTCCCAAGAACAGCTTCTCGAAGGTCTGAACGGTCCCCAGCGCGACGCCGTCACCCACAGCGGCTCCCCGCTCCTGATCGTGGCGGGTGCCGGGTCAGGCAAGACCCGGGTCCTCACCCACCGCATCGCCCACCTCATGGCCGCGCGCGGCGTCCGCCCGGGTGAGATCCTCGCCATCACCTTCACCAACAAGGCCGCCGCCGAGATGCGCGAGCGCATCCAGGCGCTGCTGGGCGTGCGCGCCGCCAACAGCATGTGGACCATGACCTTCCACTCCGCGTGCGTGCGCATCCTGCGCAGGGAGGCCGCCCGGCTGGGTTACCCGAGCAGCTTCACCATCTACGACTCCGCCGACTCCGCGCGCCTGATGCAGCTGGTGTGCAAGGAGATGGACCTGGACCCCAAGCGGTTCCCGCCCAAGTCCTTCTCCGCCCAGGTGTCCAACCTCAAGAACGAACTGGTCGACTACGACACGTTCGCCGGACAGGCCCAGACCGAGCAGGAGAAGAAGCTCGCCGAGGCCTACCAGCTCTACCAGCGCCGCCTGCACGAGGCGGGCGCGATGGACTTCGACGACCTGATCATGGTCACCGTCAACCTGTTCCAGATGTTCCCGGACGTCGCCGAGTACTACCGGCGCCGCTTCCGGCACGTCATGGTCGACGAGTACCAGGACACCAACCACGCCCAGTACGTGTTCATCCGCGAACTGGTCGGCGTGGCCGAGGGCTCCGACACCAGCGTGGTGCCGCCCGCGGAGCTGTGCGTGGTCGGCGACGCCGACCAGTCCATCTACGCGTTCCGCGGCGCCACCATCCGCAACATCCTGGAGTTCGAGCGCGACTTCCCCGACGCGCGCACCATCCTCCTGGAGCAGAACTACCGCTCCACCCAGACCATCCTGTCCGCGGCCAACGCGGTCATCGACCGCAACGAGGGCCGCCCGGCCAAGAACCTGTGGTCTGAGCAGGGCGACGGGCCGGCCATCGTCGGCTACGTCGCCGACAACGAGCACGACGAGGCCGCCTTCGTGGTCGGCGAGATCGACAAGCTCACCGACGACGGAACGCTCACCCCGAGCCAGGTCGCGGTGTTCTACCGGACCAACGCCCAGTCCCGCGTGTTCGAGGACGTGTTCATCCGCACCGGGCTGCCCTACAAGATCGTCGGCGGCGTGCGCTTCTACGAGCGCAAGGAGATCCGCGACGTCCTCGCCTACCTGCGGGTCCTGGCCAACCCCGAGGACACCGTCAGCCTGCGGCGCATCCTCAACGTGCCCAAGCGCGGGATCGGCGCCCGCGCGGAGGAGTCGATCGAGCTGTTCGCCGCCCGCGAGCGCATCTCCTTCTCCCGGGCCCTGCGCCGGGTGGACGAGATCCCCGGCATGGCCGCCCGCTCGGTCAAGGCGGTGCTCAACTTCAACGCCCTGCTGGAGGAGCTGGAGAAGACCGTGCCCGAGGGCACGCCCGCGGAGATCGTCGAGGCGGTGCTGAGCAAGACGGGGTACCTGTCCGAGCTGGCCGAGTCCAAGGACCTCCAGGACGAGAGCCGGGTGGAGAACCTGGAGGAGTTCGTCGACGTCGCCCGCGAGTTCGAGCACACCTTCGCCGCCCTCCTGGAGGAGGAGCCCACGGAGGACGGGGAGGAGGCCGCCGGGGCCGTCGACCCGGGAACGCCGACCCTGGTCGACTTCCTGGAGCGGATCTCCCTGGTCGCGGACACCGACCAGATCCCCGACGAGGACGACGAGGGCGGCGTGGTCACGCTGATGACGCTGCACGCGGCCAAGGGGCTGGAGTTCCCCGCGGTCTTCCTCACCGGGATGGAGGACGGGGTGTTCCCGCACACCCGCACGCTCGGAGACAAGACGCAGCTGGAGGAGGAGCGCCGCCTGGCCTACGTGGGCCTGACCCGTGCGCAGCGCCTGCTGTACGTCAGCCGCGCCGCCGTGCGCAGCGCCTGGGGGACGCCCTCCTACAACCCCGCCTCCCGCTTCCTGGACGAGATCCCCTCGCCCCTGGTCGACTGGCGCCGCGCCGAGTCCACCCTGGCCGCTCCGCCCAGCCGCAGCATCGGCGGCCGGGGCTCCGGGGGCTTCGGCAGCGGAGGAGGGGGCGGTTTCGGCGGCACCTTCGGCGGCGGTTCCCGGTCGCGAGGGGGAGCGAAGGCGGCCAAGGAGGCGCCCACGCTGAGCGTGGGGGACCTGGTCAACCACGACTCCTTCGGCATGGGCCGGGTGCAGCTCGTGGAGGGGGCCGGGGACAGGACCAAGGCCCGCATCGACTTCGGCGCGGACATCGGTGAGAAGGACTTCCTGGTCAAGTACGCGCCGATCGAGAAGCTCTGAGGCCGGGTTCCGGCGAACGTGTCCCGAGCACTCCGAGCCGGGGGTAGAGTTGGGGAAGACCGAGCGAGACGGACGCGGTTCCCGCGGACGGGCCGGTCAACCCCTTCCTCCGGTTCACCGTTCCGAGCACTGCTTCGGTGCGGGTAAGCTCGGAGGGCGCTTCCAAGGAAACACGGAAGCGAAACAGGAAACGGGCTTTACCCCGATCAGAAACACCACAAACCGCCGATTTGGCGGGGCGCGGAACACCTGATAAAGTAAAGACACAACAAAGCGGAAACGCACAACGCCTTCGGCGGAAAAGCTCACAGCAGCTTGTACACGAAGAGCGGTTGTTTCTTGAGAACTCAACAGCGCGTGTTTGATTTTCTTTAAGCCATGTTTGTTTTGGCCCCGTCACACAGAACCATTCCGGTTCGTGTGCGGAGGTTCCTTTGATTAGCCGGGGTAACCCGGTTGGTCAGGATTACTTCTAGGTTTACCCGCCCAGGCCTCACGGCCGGGTCGGGTTGAGTGACCTTTATGGAGAGTTTGATCCTGGCTCAGGACGAACGCTGGCGGCGTGCTTAACACATGCAAGTCGAGCGGTAAGGCCCTTCGGGGTACACGAGCGGCGAACGGGTGAGTAACACGTGAGCAACCTGCCCCTGACTCCGGGATAAGCGGTGGAAACGCCGTCTAATACCGGATACGACCCGCCACCTCATGGTGGAGGGTGGAAAGTTTTTCGGTCAGGGATGGGCTCGCGGCCTATCAGCTTGTTGGTGGGGTAACGGCCTACCAAGGCGATTACGGGTAGCCGGCCTGAGAGGGCGACCGGCCACACTGGGACTGAGACACGGCCCAGACTCCTGCGGGAGGCAGCAGTGGGGAATATTGCGCAATGGGCGAAAGCCTGACGCAGCGACGCCGCGTGGGGGATGACGGCCTTCGGGTTGTAAACCTCTTTTACCACCAACGCAGGCTCGAAGTTCTCTTCGGGTTGACGGTAGGTGGGGAATAAGGACCGGCTAACTACGTGCCAGCAGCCGCGGTAATACGTAGGGTCCGAGCGTTGTCCGGAATTATTGGGCGTAAAGAGCTCGTAGGCGGCGTGTCGCGTCTGCTGTGAAAGACCGGGGCTTAACTCCGGTTCTGCAGTGGATACGGGCATGCTAGAGGTAGGTAGGGGAGACTGGAATTCCTGGTGTAGCGGTGAAATGCGCAGATATCAGGAGGAACACCGGTGGCGAAGGCGGGTCTCTGGGCCTTACCTGACGCTGAGGAGCGAAAGCATGGGGAGCGAACAGGATTAGATACCCTGGTAGTCCATGCCGTAAACGTTGGGCGCTAGGTGTGGGGACTTTCCACGGTTTCCGCGCCGTAGCTAACGCATTAAGCGCCCCGCCTGGGGAGTACGGCCGCAAGGCTAAAACTCAAAGGAATTGACGGGGGCCCGCACAAGCGGCGGAGCATGTTGCTTAATTCGACGCAACGCGAAGAACCTTACCAAGGTTTGACATCACCCGTGGACTCGCAGAGATGTGAGGTCATTTAGTTGGCGGGTGACAGGTGGTGCATGGCTGTCGTCAGCTCGTGTCGTGAGATGTTGGGTTAAGTCCCGCAACGAGCGCAACCCTTGTTCCATGTTGCCAGCACGTAATGGTGGGGACTCATGGGAGACTGCCGGGGTCAACTCGGAGGAAGGTGGGGATGACGTCAAGTCATCATGCCCCTTATGTCTTGGGCTGCAAACATGCTACAATGGCCGGTACAATGGGCGTGCGATACCGTAAGGTGGAGCGAATCCCTAAAAGCCGGTCTCAGTTCGGATTGGGGTCTGCAACTCGACCCCATGAAGGTGGAGTCGCTAGTAATCGCGGATCAGCAACGCCGCGGTGAATACGTTCCCGGGCCTTGTACACACCGCCCGTCACGTCATGAAAGTCGGCAACACCCGAAACTTGCGGCCTAACCCCTTGTGGGAGGGAGTGAGTGAAGGTGGGGCTGGCGATTGGGACGAAGTCGTAACAAGGTAGCCGTACCGGAAGGTGCGGCTGGATCACCTCCTTTCTAAGGAGTCTTTACAGGTCGGCATTACTTCTACAGCCGGCCGGACTCGAAAGTGGACCCGGCAGCATGACACATCTTCGGGTGTGGGCTGTTCGGGAGTGGCTGAAGATGAATCGAACTTGACCTCGGGCGACTAGAAGCGTCCGGGGGCGCGCTGTTGGGTGTCTGAGGAAACAACCTCCGGCTGGTGGCCTTTGGGCCTGGTCGGGTGTTGGTTCCCGCGGACCGCCTCTGAGAACTCTCGGTTCCTTGCCGTTGTGGCTGGGGATGTGAGTGGTGTTGGGGTATGCGGTTGGTGTTTTGATTTGTGAATAGTGTGCGCGAGCATCTTATTATCTGTAGTGGCCAAGTGATAGTGGCACACGGTGGATGCCTTGGCACCAGGCGCCGATGAAGGACGTGGGAGGCCGCGATAGGCCACGGGGAGCTGTCAACCGAGCTGTGATCCGTGGGTGTCCGAATGGGGAAACCTAGCCCGAGTTGTGTCGGGTTGCCGCCATCTGAATGTATAGGGTGGTTGGTGGTGACGCGGGGAAGTGAAACATCTCAGTACCCGTAGGAAGAGTAAACAACAGTGATTCTCCTAGTAGTGGTGAGCGAACGGGGAAGAGGCTAAACCGTAGGCGTGTGATAGACGGCAGTCGTTGCGTTTGCGGGGTTGTGGGATGCGTCTGTCTGGGTCTGCCGACCTGGAGCGCTGAGTGGTTCTTGTAGCTGAAGCCGTTGGGAAGCGGTACCGGAGTGGGTGAGAGTCCCGTAGGTGTAGGAAGAACCTAGGTGTTGGATGTATTCCCGAGTAGCGCGGAGCCCGTGAAAGTCCGTGTGAATCTGGCAGGACCACCTGCTAAGCCAAAATACGTCCTGGTGACCGATAGTGCACTAGTACCGTGAGGGAAAGGTGAAAAGTGCCCCGGTGAGGGGTCGTGAAATAGTACCTGAAACCGTGTGCTGTCAAGCCGTCAGAGCTGAACTTCGTGTTTGGTGATGGCGTGCCTTTTGAAGAATGAGCCTGCGAGTCATGGTGTGTGGCGAGGTTAACCCGGGTGGGGTAGCCGTAGGGAAACCGAGTCTGAATAGGGCGATTTGAGTCGCATGCTGTGGACCCGAAGCGGAGTGATCTACCCATGTCCAGGGTGAAGCGGGGGTAAGACCTCGTGGAGGCCCGAACCCACCAGGGTTGAAAACCTGGGGGATGAGGTGTGGGTAGGGGTGAAAGGCCAATCAAACTCCGTGATAGCTGGTTCTCCCCGAAATGCATTTAGGTGCAGCGTCGCGTGTTTCTTGCTGGAGGTAGAGCTACTGTTTGGCTGATGGGCCCGACAAGGTTACTGACGTCAGACAAACTCCGAATGCCGGTTAAGTGAAGCGTGGCAGTGAGACTGCGGGGGATAAGCTTCGTAGTCGAGAGGGAAACAGCCCAGATCATCAGCTAAGGCCCCTAAGCGTGTGCTAAGTGGGAAAGGTTGTGGAGTTGCTGAGACAACCAGGAGGTTGGCTTAGAAGCAGCCATCCTTTAAAGAGTGCGTAATAGCTCACTGGTCAAGTGGTTCTGCGCCGATAATGTAGCGGGGCTAAAGCACACCGCCGAAGCTGTGAAGCTCAAGACTAGTTTCTTGGGTTGGTAGGGGAGCGTCGTGCGTCCGGTGAAGCTGCCGAGTGATCGTGTGGTGGAGGGCGTGCGAGTGAGAATGCAGGCATGAGTAGCGAAAGCAACGTGAGAAACGTTGCCGCCGATTGACTAAGGGTTCCTGGGGCAGGTTAATCCGCCCAGGGTGAGTCTGGACCTAAGGCGAGGCCGACAGGCGTAGTCGATGGATAACGGGTTGATATTCCCGTACCCGTGCACGAGCGTCCAGTACTGAATCAGGTGATGCTAACCACGCTGGTGGTCTTGGGTCCCTTCGGGGAGCTTTGACTTACTGGTCTGGGAACCGAGCTTGTAGTAGGTAAGTGATGGGGTGACGCAGGAGGGTAGCTCTACCCGGCGGTGGTTGTCCGGGGGTAAGCGTGTAGGCTGAGAGGTTGGCAAATCCGCCTCTCATGTGAGCTGAGACGTGATGCCGAGCCGTTTTTGGTGAAGTGAGTGATCCCATGCTGTCGAGAAAAGCCTCTAGCGAGTTCGTGTGTGGCCAGTACCCTAAACCGACGCAGGTGGTCAGGTAGAGAATACCGAGGCGTTCGGGTGAACCATGGTTAAGGAACTCGGCAAATTGTCCCCGTAACTTTGGGAGAAGGGGAGCCCTGTCTGGTGACGGATCTTGCATCCTGAGCTGGGTGGGGTCGCAGATAGCGGGGGGAAGCGACTGTTTATTAAAAACACAGGTCCGTGCGAAGTCGTAAGACGCTGTATACGGACTGACGCCTGCCCGGTGCTGGAACGTTAAGAGGACTGGTTAGTGGGGGTTCGCCCCTGCGAAGCTGGGAATCTAAGCGCCAGTAAACGGCGGTGGTAACTATAACCATCCTAAGGTAGCGAAATTCCTTGTCGGGTAAGTTCCGACCTGCACGAATGGCGTAACGACTTCCCCACTGTCTCAACCATGGGCCCGGTGAAATTGCACTACGAGTAAAGATGCTCGTTTCGCGCAGCAGGACGGAAAGACCCCGGGACCTTCACTATAGCTTGACATTGGTGTTTGGGATGGTTTGTGTAGGATAGGTGGGAGCCGGTGAAGCTGTCACGCTAGTGGCGGTGGAGGCGTTGGTGAAATACCACTCTGACTGTTTCGGGCATCTAACTTTGGACCGTGATCCGGTTCGGGGACAGTGTCTGGTGGGTAGTTTAACTGGGGCGGTTGCCTCCCAAAGAGTAACGGAGGCGCCCAAAGGTTCCCTCAGCCTGGTTGGTAATCAGGTGTTGAGTGTAAGTGCACAAGGGAGCTTGACTGTGAGACGGACGTGTCGAGCAGGAGCGAAAGCTGGGACTAGTGATCCGGCACCGGCGTGTGGAAGCGGTGTCGCTCAACGGCTAAAAGGTACCCCGGGGATAACAGGCTGATCTTCCCCAAGAGTCCATATCGACGGGATGGTTTGGCACCTCGATGTCGGCTCGTCGCATCCTGGGGCTGGAGTTGGTCCCAAGGGTTGGGCTGTTCGCCCATTAAAGCGGCACGCGAGCTGGGTTTAGAACGTCGTGAGACAGTTCGGTCCCTATCCGCTGTGCGCGTTGGAGACTTGAGAAGGGCTGTCCCTAGTACGAGAGGACCGGGACGGACGAACCTCTGGTGTGCCAGTTGTCCTGCCAAGGGCATGGCTGGTTGGCTACGTTCGGGAGGGATAACCGCTGAAAGCATCTAAGCGGGAAGCTTGCTTCGAGATGAGGTCTCCTGCCTCCTTGAGGGGGTAAGGCTCCCTATAGACGATGGGGTTGATAGGCCGGGTGTGGAAGCCTTGTGAGGGGTGGAGCTGACCGGTACTAATAGGCCGAGGGCTTGTCCGCTGCAGATAATTGGATGTTCGCGCACACTTTTCACGGAGTTTACTGCTCACTGTGATTCCCTGCCCTGTGGGGTGGGTGGAGTTGGGTGGGTGGTGTGTGGTTTCCGTGGTGGTTATTGCTGGAGGGTCACACCCGGTCTCTTTCCGAACCCGGTCGTTAAGTCTCTTTGCGCTGATGGTACTGCCCTGTGGTGGGGTGGGAGAGTAGGTCGCTGCCACGGTTTTTCTTGAAGGAGGGGTGGGGTTGCCTGTTAGGGGTGGCCCTGCCTCTCTTTTTTTGTGTGGGGGTGGGGTTGCCTGTTAGGGCGGGTCCGCCCCTTTTTTTGTGTGGGGGTTTGTGCGTTTGTGAACGTTGGGGTGGGTGTGCGGGGGTGTGGGTGCCTGGGTGGGCCCCCTTGTTTCCAGTCAACCGGATGCGGGCGTGTCGGTGCCAGGGCCTGTTGCGTGCTGTGGACAAAGGCCCCGCTCCCACTCGGGAACGGGGCCATGGCCTCCTCGCCAGGTCAACGGATACCCGCGACCCTGCCCTCCAGGCCCAGGAGGAACTCCTTGCGCTCCAGGCCGCCCGCGTACCCGGTGAGCGAACCGTTCGCACCGATCACCCGGTGGCACGGCACGATGATGCTGATCGGGTTGCGACCGTTGGCCATGCCCACCGCCCGGGAGGCGGTCGGCCGCCCCAGCTCCTCCGCCAGCTGGCCGTAGCTCGCGGTCTCGCCGAACGGGATGGTCGTCAACGCCGCCCACACCTTCAACTGCCAGTCGGTCCCCGCGGGGGCCAGCGGCAGGGAGAACTCACGCAGTTCGCCCGCGAAGTACGCCTTCAACTGCTTCTCGGCGTCGGCGAACGGCTCGTGATCGGCCACCCAGTCCTGCGGGACCACCCGCGTCCGCCCGTCCTTGGCCGGGGTGAGCACGCCGGCCAGGGCCGCGCCGTCACCGAACAGGGTCAGGTCGCCCACCGGCGACGGCATCGTCGTGTACCGCGTCGGTCCGGGCACGGGAGCGCGGAACTCCACCGTCGCCACCCTCGGAGGCGCCTTCGGCTCCACATCGAACGCCAGCATGCCCTGTTCCTCCTGCCCCGGTCCCCCGACCGCCTGTGCCTGCCGCGTGTTCATGCCGATTCCTTCCGTTCCCGACGTTGCCTCGAACCACCCCGCACGCCCTCCCGTGCGACCACCGCTGCCCGAACGGCCGTGCTCTCCCGCTCCCGGTCGGCCAACGACGCCCACAGCGCGTGGTTGGCGTAGGACCGCCACGGGCTCCACTCCCGGGCCTCGCGCGCGGCGGCCGCGGGGGTCACCCGCCTGCCCTCCGCCTCCAGCGCCATCCGCACGCCCAAGTCGCCGTGCAGGAACACGTCCGGATCGCCCAGACCCCGCATGCGCACGTAACCGGCGGTCCACGGACCGATCCCGCGCAGCTCCACCAGACGCCGTTCGACCTCGTCCCGGTCGCATCCGGGCCCCAGATCGATCCACCCCGAGGCGATCGCCTCGCACAGCCCCGCCAGGGCGCGTCCCCGCGCGACCGGGATGGAGAAACCGGCCGGGTCGGCGGTGGCGAGCGCGTCAGGGGAGGGGAACACGTGGGTGAGTCCTCCGCCCGGCGCCTCCAGCCCCGGGGCGAGCGGTTCGCCGAACCGCTCCACCAGCCGTCCCGCCAGCGTGCGGGCCGCACGCACCGACACCTGCTGGCCGAGGACCGCCCGGACCGCCAGCTCGGCCGGGTCCACGTGCCCCGGCGACCGCAGTCCCGGGTGGGCGGCCACGATCGGTCCCAGGAGGGGGTCTCCGCCCAGGGCCTCGGCCACCGCACCCGGATCGGCGTCCAGGTCGAGCAGCCTGCGGCACCTGCGCACGGCGCTGGTCAGGTCGCGCGCCTCCGACAGCCGCAGACGGCATAGCACGTGCCCACCGCCGGTCCCGGACCCCTCGGACAGCTCCACCACGGCGGGACCGTGTGCCAGCATCAGCGTCCTGCGGTAGACCCCGTCCCGGTACTCCTCCACGCCCGGTACCGCGCGGTCTCCGAGGAACCCCAGCATCCGGGGAAGGTCGATCGGCTCCCGGTAGGGCAGCCGCAGCGTGACCGTCCCCGGCTCGGTGGCCGGAGGGCCGCCGTCCCCCGCACGCGACCCCGCGGCGGCCGACACACGCCGACCGCCCATGGTCCGCATCTCGGTGGGGGAGCGGTCGAACACCGCGCGCATCGTCTCGTTGAACTGGCGCACGCTCGCGAACCCCGCGGCGAAGGCGACGTCCGCCATCGGCATGTCCGTGGTCTCCGCCAGCACCCGCGCCGTCTGCGCGCGCTCGGTCCGGGCCAAAGCCAGCGGCCCCGCGCCCACCTCGGCCGACAGCAGCCGGTTGAGCTGGCGTTCGCTGTAGCCGACCGCCGAGGCCAGGGCGCTGACACCGCCCCGGTCCACGGCGCCGTCCTGGATGAGGCGCATCGCGCGGCCGACCACGTCGGCCCTCAGGTTCCACTCCGGTGAGCCGGGGGTCAGGTCGGGGCGGCACCGCTTGCAGGCGCGGAACCCCGACTCCTGGGCGGCCGCGGCGGTCGGGAAGAAGCGGACGTTGGCTCGTTTGGGGGTGACGGCCGGGCAGCTCGGACGGCAGTAGATACCCGTGGTGCGCACGGCTGTGTAGAAGACGCCGTCGAAACGGGCGTCCCTGCTGTGTACGGCGCGGTAGCGCTGGTCGTCGTCCATCACGCCATCCATGTTCGCCGACGCGGCACACCGAAGCTGGCGGTTTTCGGACATCGACGCGCGTGCTCACCGGCTCCGGCGCGGAGGGGCCCGCCGCCTCCGGGCCGGACGCCCCGCGGGGCTCACCGGTCCGGAGGGCCGTCTCCTACGAGGGGCTCAGGTGGCCCCGGCGTCCCCGTCCTCGGCGGTCTCACCGTGGTCGAGGAGGTACTGCACGTACACCGGGCGCAACGCCTCCTGGACGTCCGGGTCGGTCTCGGCGGACAGCGCCTCGTACACGAAACCGGACAGCTGGGCGACGCTCGCCTCACTGGCCTCCTCGTTGCCCGCCGCCGCCTCGGCGGCCGGGATCAGCCTGAGGAGCCGCCAGAAGAAGCGCAGGTCCCACCGCTGCCGTGCCAGTTCGACGGCGCGGTCCCGCAGGTCCTCTGTGCTGGTCTGGTCGAATTCGGTGACATCGTCTCCCATGTTCGGACGATACCCGTCCCCGCGCCCGCCACCCGACAGTGACCTGCGTTACGCTTCATGCGAGTTCATCGTCTCGTCCCCGCGCACCCGGGGGCCTCCCACAAGGAGGGCCGGGCGGTCGGGGAACACTCGTGAGGGGTTTGCCATGGCCGAGGGCGCACCACGGATCGTCGTAGCCAAACCGGGGCTGGACGGACACGACCGCGGTGTCAAGATCGTGGCCCGCGTGCTGCGTGACGCCGGTGTCGAGGTCATCTACACGGGCCTGCGCCAGACGCCCGAGATGATCGTGGCGGCCGCGCTCCAGGAGGACGCCGACGCCATCGGACTGTCCGTGCTCTCCGGCGCCCACATGACCATGTTCTCCCGGGTCCTGGAACTGCTCAGGGAGAACGGCGCGGAGGACATCCGGGTGTTCGGCGGCGGGATCATCCCCGACGCCGACATCGCCGAACTCGAACGCCTGGGCGTCGCCAAGATCTTCACTCCGGGCGCTCCGACCTCGGAGATCGCCGACTGGGTGCGGGAGAACGTCCGCCCGGCGCACGCGGCCTGAACTCCTCCCGCGCCACCGGAGTTCCGTTCGGCCCCGCCTTCGCCGGGTGATGTTGGTCGCACCCGCCCGGGGGGCCGTATCCGGGCGAAAGGCACCCCCGTGGTGTTATGTCGTGTCCCTGGTCACATATTTTCCCACGCGGGTGCTTCCACGACGCCGCCTGAGCGGCTTTTGGGTCGGGCCGGGGCCGGTCAACCCCGCCCCCGGTGTCTGGCGGCCGGATTTCAGGCGACTAAGCTTTGCGCATGTCGCGGGTGGCAACGCCGCGGCGATCTCGATCTTCTGTAAGCGGCGCAGCCCGCGGGGTTGTGCCTCGTGCGCCCCGTGTGACACGTGTCAGTGGGTCACAGCCGATCCGGACGAGGCCACCCCGGTAGACATCCTGAGCCAGCGAGTTACAAGGACGGACCCTCGTGGACCTGTTCGAATACCAGGCGAAGCAACTCTTCGCAGAGTACGGGGTTCCCGTACCCCAGGGGAAGGTGGCGAGCACGGCCGCTGAGGCGCGTGCCATCGCTGATGATTTCGCCGCCGCCGGCAAGCCCCGCGTCGTCGTCAAGGCGCAGGTCAAGACCGGTGGCCGCGGCAAGGCCGGCGGCGTCAAGGTCGCCGACGGCCCCGAGGACGCCCAGGCCAAGGCCGAGCAGATCCTCGGCATGGACATCAAGGGCCACACGGTCCACCGTGTCCTCGTCGAGGAGGCCTCCGACATCGCGGAGGAGTACTACTTCTCCTTCCTGCTGGACCGCGCGAACCGCACCTTCCTGTCCATCTGCTCCGCCGAGGGCGGCATGGACATCGAGGAGGTCGCCGAGACCAACCCCGACGCCGTCGCCAAGTTCCCGGTCGACGCCCTGACCGGCGCCCCCGCCAGCATCGCGGCGGAGATCGTCAAGGCGGGCAAGCTGCCCGAGGCCGCCGCCGAGGGCGCGACCGAGGTCATCACCAAGCTGTGGGACGCCTTCGTCGGCAAGGACGCCACCCTCGTCGAGGTGAACCCGCTCATCCTGACCAAGGACGGCCGGGTCGTCGCCCTGGACGGCAAGGTGACCCTGGACGAGAACGCCGAGTTCCGCCAGGACCTGGAGAGCCTCACCTTCGCCGAGGAGGGTGACCCCCTGGAGGTCGCCGCCAAGGCCAAGGGCCTCAACTACGTCAAGCTCGACGGCGAGGTCGGCATCATCGGCAACGGCGCGGGCCTGGTCATGTCCACCCTGGACGTGGTCGCCTACGCCGGCGAGGCCCACGGCGGCGTGAAGCCCGCCAACTTCCTGGACATCGGCGGCGGCGCCTCGGCCGAGGTCATGGCCAACGGCCTCGACATCATCCTGGGCGACCCCTCGGTCAAGAGCGTGTTCGTCAACGTCTTCGGCGGCATCACCGCCTGCGACGCGGTGGCCAACGGCATCGTCCAGGCCCTGGAGCTGCTGGAGAGCCGCGGCGACGACGTCAGCAAGCCGCTGGTCGTGCGCCTGGACGGCAACAACGCCGAGCTGGGCCGCGAGATCCTCACCAAGCGGGCCCACCCGGCCGTGCGACAGGTCGACACGATGGACGGCGCCGCCGCTCAGGCCGCCGAGCTCGCGGCGAAGTAGGGGAAACAAACACCATGGCTATCTTCCTCAACAAGGACAGCAAGGTACTCGTCCAGGGCATGACGGGCTCTGAGGGCACCAAGCACACCCGGCGCATGCTCGCCTCGGGCACCACCGTCGTGGGCGGGGTCAACCCCCGCAAGGCCGGTCAGAAGGTCGACTTCGACGGCACCGAGGTGCCCGTCTTCGGCTCGGTGGCCGAGGGCATGGCCGCCACCGGCGCCGACGTCACCGTCATCTTCGTGCCGCCCAAGTTCTCCCGGGACGCGGTCTTCGAGGCCGTCGACGCCGGGATCGGGCTGGCCGTGGTCATCACCGAGGGCATCCCGGTGCACGACACGGCCGCGTTCTGGGCCCACGCCCAGGCCAAGGGCAACAAGACCCGCATCATCGGCCCCAACTGCCCCGGGCTGATCACGCCGGGCCAGTCGAACGCGGGCATCATTCCGGCCGACATCACCAAGCCGGGCCGGATCGGGCTGGTGTCCAAGTCCGGGACGCTGACGTACCAGATGATGTACGAGCTGCGTGACATCGGTTTCTCCTCGGCGGTGGGCATCGGCGGGGACCCGATCATCGGGACCACGCACATCGACGCCCTGGCGGCGTTCGAGGCCGACGCGGACACCGACGTGATCGTGATGATCGGTGAGATCGGCGGGGACGCCGAGGAGCGTGCGGCGGAGTTCATCCGCGACAACGTGACCAAGCCGGTGGTGGGTTACGTGGCGGGCTTCACCGCTCCGGAGGGCAAGACGATGGGCCACGCGGGCGCGATCGTGTCGGGTTCCTCGGGCACCGCCGCCGCGAAGAAGGAAGCGCTGGAGGCCGTCGGCGTCAAGGTCGGCAAGACTCCGAGCGAGACCGCTCAGCTGGTGCGCGCGCTGTTCTGACGCGTTCCGGTACCTACAACGGCTCCGCCCCGCCGCTCAGCGGTGAGGCGGAGCCGTTGTCGTGTGCGCCCCCGCGCCCGCCGCCCGGACGTCAGATGGGGCGGCGCGAATGCCTGGCCACGCCCACGACGACGTGGGGGACGATCATCACGGCGAGGAAGACCCCCCAGCCGACGAGGGCCTCGCGGCTTCCGTCCAGGACGGCGGGCAGCCCCCAGAACAGGAAGACGAAGCCCACCCAGGGCAGCACGCCCCACCAGGGCGCGGAGCGGCCCCCGCTGTCAGCGCAGGCCGGTGCGATCCCCCCGTCGCCCCGGCGCGGCTCCGGAACCGGCGCGCTCCCGCGCCCCGCGCCGGGGGCGCGCGTGTCCGTCGCGGGCAGGTCGTCGAAGAGGGGGACCAGGTCGGAGGAGGTGACGGCGCGCACGGCCAGGGAGGCGCGCTCCTGGTGCTCGTCGATGTCCAGGCGCCCCTCCTCGAAGGCGGTGCGCAGTCTGGCCAGGGCGTCGTCGCGTTCGGCGTCGGAGAGGCGGTAGGGGCGCGGGTGTTCGGAGCCTGCCATGCGGGACCGATCCGTTCGGGCTGGGGGAGCCTTGTTCCCAGGGTAGGACGGCCGGACCGCGCATCCGGTTCCGTCCTCGCGGGCACGACACGCGCGGCCGGGGTACCACGGAGCATTCCGGTCCCTGGCAGCATAAGTCGGGTGAGTACGTCAGGATCTCCCCCCGACCGCGGCCGCCCCTCCCAGCGCACGCGGTCCAGCGGCGCGGCGGAGCCCGACGCGGCCGTCGCGCCCCGGCCCGTCTACGCGACCGGCGGGGTCGCCGCGGCCACCGCCGCGGCGCTGGGGCTGGCCGTGATCGTCACCCTCACCATCATCGGGTGGGTGGCCGCGCCGCACGACACCTTCGGCGAGGACATCATCGACATCCTCCAGGGTGCGGTGCTGGCCTGGCTGGTGGGCCACCACGTGTCGTTCTCGGTGCCCGACGGCCAGATCGCCCTGCTGCCGTTGGGTCTGGTGTTGTTGCCGGGGCTGCTGCTGTACCGGTCGGGGCGGTGGCTGGCGCGTTCCTGCGACATCCCGCGTCTGCGGTACGTGTACCGGGCGGCGTTGGCGATCGCCGGGCCGTACGCGGCGATCGCGGGCACCCTGGCCCTGTTGGCGCGGACCGAGGCGGTCGAGCCGAGTATGCCGCGCGCGCTGGTGATGGGGTTCGTGATCGCGTTCCTGGCCGGAGGGTTGGGGGTGCTGCGCCAGCTGATGCGCGACAAGGAGGTGCCCGCCCGGGACCTGCTGCGGTTGATGCCCGCCCGGTCGCGCTCCCTGCTGGTGGGGATGCTCGCCTCCACGGGGACGCTGCTGCTGGGCGGGCTGCTGCTGTTCCTGGTGGCGCTGGCGATGAGCCTGCCCGAGGTCGTCGAGACGACCCGGGTGCTCGGCCCCGGACTGGTGGGGGGCGCGCTGCTGATCGTGGTCCAGTTGGCGTACCTGCCCAACGCGGTGGTGTTCGCGGTCTGCTACGCGCTGGGCCCGGGGTTCGCGGTGGGCGCGGGGACCGTCGTCGCGCCCACGGGGGTGTCGGTGGGGGCCCTGCCGATGCTGCCGATGCTGGCCGCGCTGCCGTCGAACGGGGCCGCGCCGGTGGCCTCGCTGCTGGCGTTGGCGGTGCCGTTCGTGGCGGGGGCGGTGGGCGGTGCCCTGACCCAGCGCAGCGCCCCGGACGTGGTCAGTGAGGCCGCTCCGCTGTGGGGGTTCGTGTGCGGTGTGACCACGGGGCTGTTGTGCGCGGCGTTGGCCGCGACGGCCGGTGGGCCGCTCGGCGGCGAGAGGCTGAGCGAGGTCGGGCCGTCGGCGTGGCAGGTGGGCCTGGTGGCCGCCCTGGAGGTGGGCGTGGCCGCCGCCGTCGTGGCGTGGCTGGCGAACTGGTGGTACACGCGCGGGGAGCGTCCGGCGCGCAGGACCTCGCGGTGGGCGGCCTGGCGCGGGCGGCGACCCGCGAAGCAGGACACGGCGTCCTCCGCGGGGGAGGAGGCGTCCGCAGCGAAGGGCACGGCTCGCCCCACCGAGGAAGACGTGCGGCCCGCCAAGGAGGCGGCGCGCCCGGCCAAGGAGGCGGCACGCTCCGCCGAGGAGGGGCCGCGGGCGCGTCCGGAGGTGGAGCTGCCCCCGGACGTGCCGGTCGGCGAGGGCCTGGCCACGGTCACGCCGCTGCGCCGCCGCGAGGAGGAGGTGCGGCCGGCCCCCGAGGAAGACGCCTCGCCGGAGGTCACCGAGGACGAGGAACCGGATGAGGAGGACCGCGCGGACCGGGCCGCCGAGCGCGCGGAGCGCAAACGCGCGCGCCGTGAGCTGCGCGGTCAGCGGCGCGAGGAGCGCAGGGCCAGGAGGGCCGGGGGCGGGCGCTGGTGGCGTCGCCGGTCCGCCGAGGACGAGGAGTCCGAGGAGATGTACGGGATCACCTACGAGGCCGAACCGGACGAGGTCGACACCCCGCAGCGGTGAGGGGTGGCTGTCCGCGCTCGGCGAGGGCTGACCGCGGTAGCCGCCGAAGTCCTGGTCCGGCTCCGGCCGCCGGTCGCGTGACCGCCGGGTCTCCTTCCCCGAACACGGCTGTGGGCCGCCCCGGAAGACGGCGGCCCACAGCGGTGTTCAGGAACCCGCCCTGTGCCCGGCGCCTGCCCGGACGCGCGGGCACAGCCCCCGGCGCCGCGAACCCGTCAGCGGCGGGTCCTAGGCGTTCTCCTTGGGCGCGGGCTTGCGCCTGGCGGGTTCGAAGATGGAGTTGACCAGGTCGGTGCACCACTTGAGCAGCTCCAGGTCCCGCAGGGGCCTGCCGCCCAGGCCGCCGGACTTGGGCACCGGCACCAGCAGGGTCCGGGTCGTCTCCTTGTGGATCGTCTTGGGGTACAGGCGCCGCAGCCGCAGCTCCTGCGACTCGCGCAGCTCCACCGGGGCGAAGCGGATCTGGTTGCCCTGCATCACCACGTCCGACAGGCCCGCGGACTTGGCCAGAACCCGGAACCGGGCCACCGCCATGAGGTTGTCCACCTGCTCGGGCGGGGTGCCGTAGCGGTCGGTGAGCTCCTCGTAGGCGGAGAGGATGTCCTCCTCGCTGGTGACGCTGGCGATGCGCTTGTAGGACTGCAACCGCAGCCGCTCGCCCGGCACGTAGTCGTGCGGGATGTAGGCGTTGATGGGCAGTTCGACCTTGGTCTCGACCTCCTCGGCCGCGTCCGGGTCGCCCTTGAGCTCGGCCACGGCCTCGCCGACCATGCGCACGTACAGGTCGAAGCCCACGCCCGCGATGGTCCCGGACTGCTCCGCGCCCAGGATGTTGCCCGCGCCCCGGATCTCCAGGTCCTTCATGGCCACGTACATGCCCGCGCCGGTCTCGGTGTGCTGTGCCACGGTGGCCAGCCGCTCGTAGGCGGTCTCGGTCAGTGGCCTCTCCGGCGGGTAGAGGAAGTAGGCGTAGGCGCGCTCGCGCCCGCGGCCCACCCGGCCGCGCAGCTGGTGCAGCTGCGACAGGCCGTAGGTGTCGGCGCGGTCGATGATCAGGGTGTTGGCGTTGGGCACGTCCAGGCCGGACTCGACGATGGTGGTGGAGACCAGCACGTCGAAGTTCTTCTCCCAGAAGTCGACCATCACCTTCTCGAGCTGCTGCTCGTTCATCTGGCCGTGCGCGTAGGCCACCCGGGCCTCGGGCACCAGGCGCTGGATGCTCGCCGCCACCTTGTCGATGGACGCCACCCGGTTGTGCACGAAGAACACCTGTCCCTCGCGCATCAGCTCGCGGCGGATCGCCGCGGTGATCTGCTTGTCCTCGTAGGGCCCCACGAAGGTGAGCACCGGGTGGCGCTCCTCGGGCGGGGTGAGGATCGTGGTCATCTCGCGGATGCCGGTCAGGCCCATCTCCAGGGTGCGCGGGATGGGGGTGGCCGACATCGCCAGCACGTCCACCTGGGTGCGCAGCCGCTTGAGCGCCTCCTTGTGCTCCACGCCGAAGCGCTGCTCCTCGTCGATGATGACCAGGCCCAGGTCCTTGAAGCGGGTCTCCGAGGACAGCAGCCGGTGCGTGCCGATGACCACGTCCACCTCGCCGGAGCGCAGCCCCTCGCGGGTGGCCTCCACCTCGCCGTCGGTCTGGAACCGCGACATCGGCTTGACGGTGACGGGGAAGGAGGCGTAGCGCTCGGTGAACGTGGACAGGTGCTGTTGCACGAGCAGCGTGGTGGGCACCAGCAGGGCGACCTGCTTGCCGTCCTGCACGGCCTTGAAGGCGGCGCGCACCGCCACCTCGGTCTTGCCGTAGCCGACGTCGCCGCAGATCAGCCGGTCCATCGGGACCGACCTGGACATGTCCTTCTTGACCTCGTCGATGGCGGCGAGCTGGTCGGGCGTCTCCACGTAGGGGAAGGCGTCCTCCAGTTCGCGCTGCCACGGGGTGTCGGGGCCGAAGGCGTGCCCGGGGGAGGCCTGCCGCGCCGAGTACAGCCGGATGAGGTCGCCCGCGATCTCGCGGACCACCTTGCGGGCGCGGCTCTTGGCCTTGCTCCACTCGGCGCCGCCCATCTTGGACAGGGTGGGCGCCTCACCGCCCACGTACCGGGTGACCTCGCCCAGCTGCTCGGTGGGCACGAACAGGCGGTCGCCCGGTTGTCCGCGCTTGGAGGGCGCGTACTCGATGAGCAGGTACTCGCGGGTGGCGCCCTGCACCTGGCGGCTGACCATCTCCAGGTAGCGGCCCACGCCGTGCTGCTCGTGCACGACGTAGTCACCGGGCTTGAGCTGGAGCGGGTCGACGGTGCCGCGCCTCCTGCTGGGCATGCGCCGCATGTCCCGGGTGGAGGACTTCTGTCCGGCCAGGTCGGTCTCGGTGAGCACCACCGTGTGCACCGACCGCAGCAGGAACCCGTGGTCGACCAGGCCGGTGGTGACGGTGGCGACCGCCGGTTTGGGCCGCTCGGTCAGATCCGCGGCCAAAGAGGCGCCCAGGCCGGCGTCGCGCAGCATCGCCACCAGGCGCTCGGCGGGGCCGTGCCCCTGGGTGACCAGCACGACGCTCCAGTTGTCGTGCAGCCATCCCTTGATGTCGGCCAGCGCGCGCTCGGTGTCTCCGCGGTAGGACTCGGAGGGCACCGCGCCGACGACGACGGCGTCGTCCTCCTCGGCCGCTCCGCCCTTCTCGTCCGCGGCGAACGGGGTCAGACCCCACCAGGGCAGGTCCAGCTCGGCGGCGGTGGAGCGCAGCTCGGAGATGGACATGTAGGCGGACTCGCCCAGATCGATGGGCGCCTCGCCGCCGGAGGCGGCGTTGATCCACGACGCGTCCAGGAACTCGGCGCTGGTGGCCTCCAGCTCCACCGCGCGGGTGCGGATGCGCTCGGGGTCGCAGCCCACCACCATCGCGCCCTCGGGCAGGTGAGCCAGGAACGGCTCCATGCGCTCGGCGAGCACGGGCGCGAAGGCCTCCATGCCCTCCACGGCGACGCCGTCGGCGATCTTGTGCAGGATCTCGGCCAGGGAGGGGTGCTCCTCGGCCAGAGCCCGCGCGCGCTCGCGCACGGCGTCGGTGAGCAGCAGTTCGCGGCACGGCGGCGCGAACAGCCCGGAGGAGGCGCTGGTGCGCGGGCCCTCGTCGCCGGAGGACTCGATGGAGCGCTGGTCGGCGACCTGGAAGTAGCGGACGTCCTCGACGGTGTCGCCCCAGAACTCCAGCCGCAGCGGGTGCTCCTCGGTGGGCGGGAACACGTCCAGGATGCCGCCGCGCACCGCCATGTCGCCGCGCTTCTCGACCAGGTCCACCCGGGCGTAGCCGGTGTTGGCCAGGGCTTGGACGACCTCCTCCAGGGGGGCCTCGTCGCCGGGGCGGATGCGCACCGGCTCCAGGTCGCCCAGCCCGGACACCAGTGGTTGCAGGACGCTGCGCACCGGGGCCACGACCACGCGCAGCGGGGTGGTCAGCGGGTCGGAGGGGTCTGGGTGGGCGAGGCGGCGCAGGACGGCCAGCCGCTGGCCGACGGTGTCCGAACGCGGGGAGAGCCGCTCGTGCGGCAGCGTCTCCCACGCGGGGAACAGGGCCACCGAGTCCTCGGGCAGCAGGCAGCCCAGGGCGTCGGCCAGGTCGGAGGCCTCGCGCTCGGTGGCGGTGACGGCGAGCACGGGCCGCTGGGCGCCCACGGGGGCGTCGGCGGCCAGCGCCCCCACCATGAAGGGGCGCAGTGCCGCCGGGGCGACGAGGTCGAGGTGGGGATCGCGGCCGCCTCGGGCGGCCTCGATCGCGCTGTGCAGTGCCGGGTCCCTGGAGACGTCGGCGAGAAGTCCAATGAGGCTCATAGCACCAGAAAGTGGAAGTGGTCCGGATCAGGCGGTGGTGGTCGCGGCCTGCACGGGAAGAAGGCGGCTGCGTGAGTGGACGCCCGGCACCTCTCAGACTATCGAGTCCGGCGGTCCGGCGCGGGCGGGGTGTGGACAACCGGCGACACGGGGCTGCCCCGTGCCGCCCGCGTCCCCGGCCTGGTGGCGCGGGCGGCGGCGCACCGGTTAGAACCTTCTCCGAGCTGCTTCTATTCCGTCCGACGCGGTGCGGGGGCGGGTCGCCCCGCGCCCGCGGCATACGCTGGACGCGTTTGCCGGACCGCCCGAGGAGAGGAAGCGCGTGGTGAGTGCCAACAGGCGTGGGAGTGCGCCGCAGGGGGGTGTCGGGAGTCCGGACGCCCCGGTCTTCGCGCCAGGTCCGGACGGGCTCGCCCACCTGGAGCTGATCCTCAACGGCGCCTACCCGCTGCCCGGTTTCATGACGCGGGACGAGGCGGCGTCGGTGGAGCGGGACGGCCGCCTGCCCGACGGGCGCCCCTGGCCGGTTCCGGTCACGCTGGAGGTGCCCGAGGAGCTGTCCGGAGCCGACCACCTGACCCTCTCCGACCCGGAGGGCGCCCCGTTGGCCGGGCTCGACGTCACCGAGCACTGGCGCGACGCCGGGGGCCGCCACCTCCTCGCCGGTTCGGTGACCCTGCTGCGCCCGCCCACCTACGGCGTGCTGCGCGAGCTGCGGCCCTCTCCCGCGGAGGTGCGGGCACAGCGGGAGCTGGAGCCCTCCGAGCGGCCCCTGCTGGCCGTGGTCACCGACCGGCCGCTGCACCACCGCGCCCTGCACCAGATCCGGGCCGAGGCCGACGCGCTGGGCCTGGTCCACGGCGAGGGCGGACGCGCCGACGTGCTGGTGATCGTCGACACCGGCCTGGAGGACGAGGGCATGGCCACGGCGGTGCTGGCCGCCGGTCCGCTGCTGCCCGCGCGCACCTCCTTCGTGGTGTGCACGCTGCCCAGGAGCGCCGACCGCGCACGGGGCCCGTTCGGCGGGCCGTGGGGGCCGCGCCAGGTGGGTCTGGCCGCGCACGTGGCCGCGTCCTACGGCGCCACCCACATGCTGGCGGTGACCGGCGGGGACGGCCCCGACGTCGAGCGGGTGATGGCCCTGCGCCCGCCCCTGACCGTGCTGGACCCCGAACCGTGGCGCTACCACTCCTCCGACGGGCTGTGGCTGCCCATGACCCGGACCGACCCGGCGTCCGCGCGGGTCGAGCTGACCGACGAGCAGGTGGAGGCCGAGCTGGCGCACGGGCGCGAACTGCCCTCGTGGTTCACCCCGGCCCGGGTGGGCGCGGAGCTGGCGCGGCTGCGCCCGGCCCGCACCGCCAGGGGCCTGACCGTGCTGTTCACGGGCCTGTCCGGCTCGGGAAAGTCCACGATCGCCCGGGGGGTGTGCGACGGTATCCGCAGGTCGGGGCGCCCGGTGACCCTGCTGGACGGCGACGTGGTGCGGCGGATGCTCTCCAGCGGGCTGACCTTCTCCCGCGAGCACCGGGAGCTCAACATCCGCCGGATCGGCTACGTGGCCTCGGAGATCACCCGGCACGGCGGGGTCACGGTGTGCGCGCCGATCGCCCCCTACGCCGGGGGGCGGGCTGAGGTGCGCGCGATGGTGGAGGAGTTCGGCGACTTCTTCCTGGTGCACGTGGCGACCCCGCTGGAGGTGTGCGAGGCCCGCGACCGCAAGGGGCTGTACGCCAAGGCGCGGGCGGGGGAGATCCCCGAGTTCACCGGGATCTCCGACCCCTACGAGGAACCGGACGACGCCGACCTGGTGGTGGACACCGAGGGCGTGGACCCGGCCGAGTCCGTGGCCGGGGTGCTGTCGGCCCTGCGCGCGGGCGGCTGGCTGCCCGAGCACGACGGCTGAACCGCGGCGCGAACAGTGGAGGACGAGAGTTGAACGACCCCCGAGACACCCGAGACCCCCGGGACGTGCGGGACGCGCAGGGCGGGAGGGACGGCGGCCCGCCGGTCGGGCACCGGGTGCTGCGCCTGGTCGAGGTGATGGACACCCTGCGCCGGGAGTGCCCGTGGGACCGCGACCAGACCCACGGCTCGCTGGCCAAGTACCTCATCCAGGAGGCCTACGAGACCCTGGAGACCATCGAGGAGGGCGACTTCGCGCTACTGCGCGAGGAGCTGGGCGACGTGCTGCTCCAGGTGGTCTTCCACGCGGCGGTCGCGGCCGAGCGGCCCGAGGGGGACCCGGCGCGGTTCACGGTGGACGACGTCGCCGACGCCATCATCGACAAGATGACCCGCCGCCACCCGCACGTGTTCGGCGGGGTCGAGGTGTCGGGCGCCGACGAGGTGGGGTCCAACTGGGAGGCCATCAAGGCGGCCGAGCGGGCGGAGAAGGCCCGGGCGGCGGGCGGCGACGGGCGCAACTCGGTCCTGGACGGGGTGCCGTTCGCCCAGCCCGCGGTGCTGCTGGCCGACGAGTTGCAGAGGCGTGCGGTGCGCAACGGCTTCCCCGCCGACCTGGTCGGTGACGACGGGGCCGAGGGCGGGGAGCTGTTCGCGGCTGTGGCGGCCGAGCGCGGTCGGGGCCGCGACGCCGAGAGCGACCTGAGGGCGGCGGCCCGCCGGTTCGACGCCCGTGTGCGCGCGGCCGAGGACGCCGCCCGCGCCGATGGAAGGGAGCCCCGCGAGCTGTCCGCGGGGGAGTGGCGGACCTACTGGGACAAGGCGGGCGAGGCCTGACGGGTCGGCCGCGGGTGCGGCCGGTGTGACGTCGGCGTCCCGCCCCGCGTTGGCCGCGTCCTCGTCGCCGGTGCCGACGCCAGAACCGCGCCGGGGGTGCGAGGCCGCACCGAAAAGGGGCGGGCTGGTCCGCCGTGCGCCGGTCCGGGTCAGGCCCCTGCGGGTGCGGGGGCGTCCAGCTCCAGGGCCTCCGACGCCCGTGACAGGCGGCTGTCGAAGCCGCCGAGGGAGGACAGCAGCGGGGCCAGCCGGAGCAGGAGGCCGCGTGCCAGCAGCGCCGGCCGGGTGCGCGGGAGCAGGAACGCCTGGCCCCGGTCGGCGATGTCCTGGTTGGCCGCCACGAACGGCCTCATCCGGGCCTCGTAGGCGGCCAGCGCCGTGCGGTGGCCGTCGTGGCGGGCGAGTTCCTGCGCCAAAACGTAGGCGCCGACCATGGCCAGGCTGCTGCCCTGCCCCGACATGGGTGAGGGGCAGTACCCGGCGTCGCCGAGCAGGGTCACGCGCCCGGCCGACCAGCGGTCCATGCGGATCTGGGCGACGGAGTCGAAGTAGAAGTCCGGGGCCCGCTCCATCTCCTCCAGGATGCGGTCGGCCTCCCAGCCGTGCCCGGCGAAGGCGCGGCGCAGGAACTCCCTCTGCTCCCCGGGCGGCCTGCGGTCGACGCCGCTCTCCTCTCGCGCGGACAGCGCCAGCATGGCCTTGGCCCCCTGCGCGCGGGGCGTGTGGTACATGGCCACGAGCCGTCCCGGGGTGTTGAACAGCACGGCCTCGCGGTCCAGCCCCGGGTGGTTGGGCACCGTGAAGATGCTGATGTAGCTGCCCAGGAACCGGCGGTGGGGGGCCTCCGGGCCGAACGCGAGCCGCCGGGTCGTGGAGTGCAGGCCGTCCGCCCCCACGACGAGGTCGAACACGCGCGGTCCGGACCGCGCGAATGCCACGTGGACCCCGTCCCGCCGCTGTTCGATCGCGGTGGCGGAGTCCCCGTACAGGTACTCGGTGTACGCGGCGGTCGGCGCGTGGACCAGACGGACCAGGTCACCGCGCAGCAGTTCGGCGGAGCGGCCGGCGGCGGTGACCGCGCTCGCCTCGAAGCCGCCCGTGCGCCTTGCGCGGGCGTCCACGGTCGTGGCCCTGGACATCTCGGTGGCCGAGGCCCGGATGCCGTCCAGCACCCCCATGCGCTCGGCGACGTCCAGGGCGGTGCCGCGCACGTCGACGGCGTAGCCGCCCGTGCGGGGCGCGGGGGCGCGTTCGACGACGGTGGCCTCGATGGCGTGGTGGTGGAGCCAGTGGGCGAGGGTCGGTCCGGCGATGCCCGCGCCGGAGATCAGGACGTTGCGTACGGCGGTCATGGCGTTCTCGCTCCTTCGTGTGCCGTTGCGCCCACGCTAGAACGCTACTTACCGTGCGTCAAGTAACTTACCGATCGACAGGTAAACTACCGGCCGGAAGGTCGCCGCTAGACTCGACTGACCGGTGGCGAGGGAACGGAAGTGACACGGGTGCCCAGAGTGCAGAACGACACCAAGGCGCAGATCCGGGCGGTGGCCCTGGAGCTGTTCGCCCGCAAGGGCTTCGAGAAGACCAGCCTGCGCGAGATCGCCGAGCGCCTGGACATCACCAAGGCCGCGCTGTACTACCACTTCCCCTCCAAGAACGACCTGCTCACGTCACTGGTCAGCCCCCTGGGCGAGGACATGGAGGCGCTCTTCGCCAGGTACGGCGGCCACGGCGGGGCCGACGACCCGCGCGCGCTGCTGGGCGACTACTTCGACGTCTGCGTGCGCCACAGCGCCCTGATGCTCGCCGTCCTCAACGACCTGGGCGCGCTGGCCGACGTCGGGCTGGTCGACTCCGTCATCTCCTGGCGCCGACGCCTGGACACCCTGCTCGTGGGCCCCGAGGGCGGCGTGCCCGCCCGGATGGGCGCCGTGATCGCCCTGGGCGGCATCCAGGACCTCTCGGTCATGTTCTCCGCCGAGGAGGCCGCCGACCACCGCGAACGCGCCATCGACATCGCCGTGGCCGCTCTGGAAGCGGGCATGTCCGATATGGACTAGACCAATTCCGCCGGGTGCGCGCGTCCTCCCCGGTGCGGGGTCGCTAGTCTCGTGTCGGGTCCTGAACCAGTGGTCCGAGAAACCCCAAGAGACGGAGAGAGACCGTGGCGTCCATCGAGGCAGTACAGGCGCGGGAGATCCTTGACTCCCGGGGCAACCCGACAGTCGAGGTCGAGGTCCTGCTCGACGACGGAACCATCGCGCGCGCGGGCGTCCCCAGCGGCGCCTCCACCGGCCAGTTCGAGGCGGTCGAGCTGCGCGACGGCGGTGACCGCTACGGCGGCAAGGGCGTGACCAAGGCCGTCACGGCCGTCAACGACGAGATCGCCGACGAGCTGCTCGGCCACGCCCCCGACGAGCAGCGCATCATCGACCGCGCGCTCATCGACCTGGACGGCACCCCGGACAAGTCCCGGATCGGCGCCAACGCCATCCTGGGCGCCTCCCTGGCCGTGGCCAGGGCCGCCGCGGCCGAGGCCGGGCTGCCCCTGTTCCGCTACATCGGCGGCCCCAACGCGCACGTGCTGCCGGTGCCGATGATGAACATCCTCAACGGCGGTGCGCACGCCGACAGCAACGTCGACATCCAGGAGTTCATGGTCGCGCCGATCGGCGCTCCCACCTTCTCCGAGGCCGTCCGCTGGGGCACCGAGGTCTACCACGCGCTCAAGTCGGTCCTCAAGGCCCACGGCCTGGCCACCGGCGTGGGCGACGAGGGCGGCTTCGCCCCCAACCTGGACAGCAACCGCGCCGCCCTCGACCTGATCGTGGAGGCCATCGAGAAGGCGGGCTACACCCCGGGCACCGACATCGCGCTCGCCCTGGACGTGGCCGCCAGCGAGTTCTTCAGCGACGGCGTGTACACCTTCGAGGGCAAGGCCCGCTCCTCGGAGGAGATGGCCGCCTACTACGCCGAGCTGGTGGAGGCCTACCCGCTCGTCTCGATCGAGGACCCCCTCGACGAGGAGGACTGGGAGGGCTGGAAGAAGCTCACCGCCCAGCTGGGCGACAAGGTGCAGCTCGTGGGCGACGACCTGTTCGTCACCAACCCCGAGCGGCTCCAGCGCGGCATCCTGGCCGACACCGCCAACTCGCTGCTGGTGAAGGTCAACCAGATCGGCACCCTCACCGAGACGCTGGACGCGGTCTCCCTCGCCCAGCGCAGCGGTTACACGGCCATGATCAGCCACCGCTCCGGCGAGACCGAGGACACGACCATCGCCGACATCGCGGTGGCCACCAACGCCGGGCAGATCAAGACCGGCGCCCCGGCGCGCAGCGAGCGGGTCGCCAAGTACAACCAGCTGCTGCGCATCGAGGAGGAACTCGACGACGCCGCCGTGTACGCGGGCGTGTCGGCCTTCCCGCGCTTCGCCGCGCGCGGCTAGTCTGCCCCAGTGCCCCGCGAATCCGAGCAGCAGCGTCCAAAGGCCAAGAAGGCGGCCAAAGCCGACAGGCCCGGGCGCGGTCCTGCCCGGAAGACGGGGTCCTCAGGCACGGGCATGGGCCGCACCCCCAGGGTGCGGCCCATGCTCACCAGCCGCGCGGCCATCCTCGCGCTCGTGGTGTGCGTGATCGCGCTCAGCCTGGCCTACCCGCTGCGCGAGTACATCGCCCAGCGCGCCCAGCTCGCCGACCTGCGCGAGGAGCGCGCACGCATGGAGCAGAGCGTGCAGGACCTGCGCCAGCGCCAGGACGAGATGACCCAGGACTCCTACGTGGAGCGCGAGGCCCGCGTCCGGCTGCACTACCAGTACCCCGGCGAGACCGCCTACATCGTCATCCCGCCCGACTCCGAGGGCGAGGACGAGGACGACACCGGCCCCAGCGAGCCCTGGTTCACCACCCTGTGGCGCTCGGTGGAGGACGCCGACAGCCCGCCGCCCGACGACGGGCTCTGAGCCCCGCGCCCCTCAGAGCAGGGCGCCCGCGGCCCACGCCCCCGCCGCCAGCGCGACCAGCGCACAGCCCCCGGTCAGGGCCGCGTAGCCGGCGGCGGCCGGGACGCGCCCCTCCCCGGCCAGGGAGAGGACCTCGTGGGAGAAGGTCGAGTACGTGGTCAGCGCGCCGCACAACCCGACGGAGAGCAGGGCCCACAACCGGGGGGAGAGCGCCGCCGCACCCGCGGCGCCGACCAGCAGCCCCAGCAGCAGGGTGCCCGCGACGTTCACGGTGAACGTGCCCCAGGGCAGCCCCGCGCCGACCGCGCGCGAGACGGCCCGGTCCACCAGGTAGCGCAGGGCCGCGCCCGCGCCGCCGCCCAGGCCGACCAGCAACACCTCCCAGTTCACGGCCGCCTCCGGCGGGACAGCGCGCGGAGCGCGCGCCCCGTGGCCCACGCGCCCAGGGCTGTCCCGGCCACCGCCCCGGCCAGGGTGAGCGCCATGTAGGCCGCGGCCTCGGCGACCCGTCCGGAGGCCGCCAGCGCACCCGTGTCCAGGACGTGGGCCGAGTAGGTGGTGAACCCGCCCAGGAAGCCGGTGCCGAGCAGCTGCCTGACCCAGGGCGGCGCGGGCCGGGGACCGGTGACGGCCGCGGCCAGGACGCCGATGAGCACCGAGCCCGCGAGGTTGACGGCCAGGGTGGCCAGCGGCAGCCCGCCGTCGGGGGTCGGCCAGGCCTGCGCCACCAGGTGGCGGGCCACCGCCCCCGCGGCCCCGCCGCAGGCGGCGATCCCGGCCATGGCGGCCACGTCCCGGGAACGGGGCGCTCGGTCGTCGGCGGACATGGTCCTCCCCACACGTCGTGGCCCCGGGCCGCGGGAGCCGCAACGCCGGTGTGCGGGGACCGTCGGCGGACGCCGCGGTCGGCTGAGGGCGGGCTCCACCGCCGCGCGCCGACCCGTGGGACGGCGCCACGGGCTGGCGGGCCCGTGCGCCGCCATCCTACTCGCGAGACGCGGGGGTGTTCCGGGTCGGCGACGGCTCCGCGCGGAAGGGGCGGCAGGGGGGACGCCCGCGCCTTCGGGTGCGTGTGCGGCCCTATGCTGGGTGCGCCATGACTTCCGCAGATCAGCCCGCGCCCGGGCACGCCGCCGAGCGCGACACCGCCGCCGTCGAACTCCAACTGGGCCGCCCGCCGCGCGGTGTACGCGCGATCGCGCACCGCTGCCCCTGCGGCCTGCCCGACGTGGTGCGCACCGCGCCCCGGCTGGAGAACGGCGAGCCCTTCCCGACCCTGTACTACCTGACGTGCCCGCGCGCCGCCTCGGCCATCGGCCGGATGGAGAACGAGGGCCGCATGCGCCGGATGCAGGAGCGCCTGGGGGAGGAGCCCGAACTCCGGGCCGCCTACACCAGGGCGCACGAGTCCTACCTGGCCGAGCGCGCCGAGCAGGCGCGCCTGGACGGCGTCGAACCGCTGCCCGAGGGCATGCAGAGCACCGGCGGCATGCCCACCCGGGTCAAGTGCCTGCACGCGCTGGTCGCCCACGAGCTGGCCGAGCCGGGGACGAACCCCTTCGGCGCCGAGGCGCTGGAGGAGCTGCCGCACTGGTGGGACAGGGGCCCGTGCGTGTGTGTCGACGAGAACGCCCCCGGGGGCGACGAAGGGAACGCATCATGAGCGGTGTCGCGGCCATCGACTGCGGAACCAACTCCGTCCGGCTGCTGATCGCCGACGTCGTCCACGTGGGCGAGGACGAGGTGCAGGTGGTCGACGTCGACCGGCGCATGGAGATCGTGCGCCTGGGCGAGGGCGTGGACGAGACCGGGGCGTTCGCGCCCCAGGCGCTGGAGCGCACCTTCGAGGCGCTGCGCGGGTACGCCGAGGCCATCGAGGCGCACGGCATCGCCCTGGGTCCGGACGCGGTGCGCATGGTCGCCACCAGCGCCACCCGGGACGCGAGCAACCGCCAGGTCTTCGCGGACGGCGTGCGCGGCATCCTCGGCGTGGAGCCCGAGGTGGTCACCGGCCTGGACGAGGCCGAGCTGTCCTTCGTGGGCGCCACCGCCGAGCTGGAGGCCGAGGGCCCGGACGAGGACCTGGCCCCGCCGTTCCTGGTCGTGGACATCGGCGGCGGCTCCACCGAGTTCGTCCTGGGCGGCGTCCCGTCCGGGGACGACGGCGAGCTGGTCCGCGCTTCGCTGTCGGTGGACATCGGCTGCGTGCGCATGACCGAGCGCCACCTGCGCGGCGACCCTCCCACGGAGCAGGAGATCGCGGCGGCGACCGCAGACATCGAGGCCGCGCTGGACGAGGTCGAGCGGGTGGTCCCGCTGCGCGAGGCCGCCTCGGTCGTGTGCGTCGCGGGCACCGCGACCACGGTCGCCGGCATCGCCCTGGACCTGCCCGAGTACGACCCCGAGCGCATCCACCACACCCGCGTGGGCGTCGCCGACCTGGACCGCATCACCGGGGAGCTGCTCAAGGCCACCTCACGGGAGCGGTCGATGATCGGCGTCATGCACCCGGGCCGGGTGGACGTCATCGGCGCGGGCGCGCTCGTGCTGTCGCGGGTGCTCGCCCGCACGGGGGCCGACTCCTTCACGGCCAGCGAGCACGACATCCTCGACGGCGTGGCCTGGAGCCTGGTCGTGTGACGCCGCCCGCGGGGGACGCCCGACCAGGTGTCCCCCGCGGAGCGCGCAAGGGCGCCACGGGTGAGACGCGTCACCCCCCAAGGGCCTTGTGAATGCTTTCACAACCGTTCTGACCTGCGAAAACGTCGGTAGGGTGGAGCGGGAAGTGGTGGGAAGGTGAGCCGGTGTGAACCTTCTCTGTCGGCGGGTGCTTGTGAAAGAATGCACAAGCGAAGGGACGAAGCACCCCGCTCCGACCCGGGCGGCACCCCGCCGCCACCGCGGCGCGGGCGGCCGAAGACCGTGACGACCTCGCGGCCCCTGGGAAGGGGCACCACACAGAAGAACCGTTAGGGCGGAAATGCGATGACCGAGAGCAGGAACTACCGGCTGGTACACGGCGGAGGGGACGACGCGGAGATCCCGCACATCCTCATCGTCGGCGGCGGTTACCTCGGGATGTACACCGCGAGGCGGCTGGAGAAGAAGCTCGGAGCGGGCGAGGCGCGGATCACCGTCATCGACCCCAACTCCTACATGACCTACCAGCCCTTCCTGCCCGAGACCGCTTCCGGCAGCATCTCGCCCCGACACGTGGTCGTCCCGCTGCGCAAGGTCTTCAAGCGGGTCCGCGTCCTGGGCGGCAGGGTCGTGCGCATCGACCACGCCGACCGCACGGTCCGCTACGAGCCCAACGTCGGCGAGGCCCAGACCCTCGCCTACGACTACCTCGTCATGGCCGCCGGAGCGGTCTCGCGCACCCTGCCCATCCCCGGCCTGGCCGAGTGGGGCATCGGGATCAAGACGGTCGAGGAGGCCGCCTTCCTGCGCAACCACGTCCTGGACCAGCTCTCCATCGCCGACTCCACCGACGACGAGGCCATCCGGCGCAAGGCGCTGAACTTCGTCTTCGTCGGCGGCGGCTTCGCCGGGGCCGAGGCCATCGCCGAGCTGGAGGACATGGTCCGCGACGCCGTGCGCCACCACCCCTCGATCGGCCTGGAGGACGTGCAGTTCTACCTCATCGAGGCGGCTGACAAGATCCTCCCCGAGGTCGGTCCCGAGGTCGGCAGCAAGGCGCTCAACCAGCTGCGCCGCCGCGGCATCGACGTCCGGCTCAAGACCTTCCTGGAGTCGGCGGTCGACCAGCACATCAAGCTCAGCGACGGCACCGAGTTCGACTCGGGCACGCTGGTGTGGACCGCGGGCGTCAAGCCCAGCCCGGTCGTGGCCGCCAGCGACCTGCCGCTCGGCCCCAAGGGCCACCTGGACACCAGCGAGTACCTGGCCGTCAACGGCGTGGAGAACGCCTTCGCGGGCGGCGACAACGCGCAGGTGCCCGACGGCAACGGCGGCTACTACCCGCCCAACGCCCAGAACGCGGTCCGCCAGGCCCCGGTCCTGGCCGACAACGTGATCGCCGCCCTGCGCGGCACCGAGCCCAAGGCCTACCGCCACAAGAACCTGGGCGCGGTCGCCGGGCTCGGAGTCCACAAGGGCGCCGCCCAGCTGTTCGGCAAGATCAAGCTCAACGGCCGCCTGGCCTGGTACGCGCACCGGTCCTACCACCTGTTCGCGGTCCCGACCTTCAACCGCAAGATGCGCGTGCTCTCGGACTGGACGCTCGCCCTCTTCCTGCGCCGCGACTACGCCGCGCTCCCGGAGATGGCCGAGCCCCGCCAGGCCTTCGAGGAGGCCAGCCACCCGCAGATCGAGGACGGCCGCCTCCGCCGGGTCAGCTGACCGGGCGCGGGCGCGGCGCGACCTCCGCGACGGGCGCGCGAAACGGCCGGCCTCCCCGAGGGGGAGCCGGCCGTTTCCTGTCCCAATGCGGCCAAGCCAAGTCAAAGTGGGCAATCAACCCGACCGGTATGATGGGCCACGCCCTCGTAGCCCAATGGAAGAGGCAGGCCCCCTAAAAGGGTCACAAGTGTCGGTTCGAGTCCGACCGGGGGTACCCACGGCAACCAGCCCCGACGACGCCTGCTCACCGAGCAGGCGTCGCGTTTTTCCGCGGGTGGACGCCTGCCCGCGGACACGGCCGGCAGTCCCTCAGCGCGTCGGTCCCTGCTGCTCCATCAACAGCTGCAACTGCGTGAACAGGCGTTCCCCGGGGTCCCCCAGGTCGATCCCGCTCACCGAAGCCGCCCGGCGCACCCGGTAGCGCAGCGTGTTCGGGTGGATGTGCAGTCGCTCCGCCGCCGCCCGCGCGTCCCCGAACGCCTCCAGGTAGGCCAGCAGGGAGTGCACCAGGTCGGCGCCGCCCGCGCGGTCGTGCTCGACCAGCCGGCTCACCCGCGGGTCCCGCAGCGACGGGTCCCCGCGCAGCAGCGCCAGCGTCTCGCTGACCAGCACCCGCGAGCGCACGTCGGAGATGGTCGCCACGTCCCAGCCCGGACCCCGGTCGGGAGAGCGTTCCACCGCGTCCAGGACCCGGTCCGCCTCCGCACGCGAGTCCGGCACGTCCCCCAGCCGCTCCACCAGCGACCCCACCGCCGCGCGCACCTCCAGCCCCAGCGCCGCACGCGCCGCCGCCACCGTCCTGCGTGCCAGCGCCAGCACCGACCGCTCCACCCCGCGCCGCCCCTCCCGGGTGCGCGCCAGGTCCGGCAGCAGCACGTACACCCGACCGCCCAGCGCGGTCACCAGGGCGCCGCGCCGGTAGGCCGCGGTGTGCACCGACACCAGGTCGATCAGCTGGCGGCGGCGCAACTCGCGCTCGGGCCGGTCGGGGCGCTCCTCCGCCGCGCCCTCGGCCCCCTCGACCGGGGCGAACGCCGCCACCAGCGCGCCCCGGTCGGCGTGCACCTCCACTGTGTCGGCCAGCGCACCGGCGTCGATCCTGCCCTCCAACAGGCTCGACAGCAGGTCCTCGCGCAGCCGCAGCCCCGCGCTGGCCTGCGTGCGCTGGCGGATCATCTGCAGCGCGGTGGTGCGCGCCGCGCCCAGCAGGGCCTCCTCCGCGTGCTCGGCCAGCGGCCGGTCGCCCTCCTGCACCCAGATCGCGCCCAGCGGCTGGCGCCCCGCGTGGATGCCCACGGCCAACCGGCGCCTGATGCCCAGTTCGGGGTGCTCGTCCACCCGCACCACCTCCTCGCCCGCGCGCAGCTTGGCGAACACCCCCCACTCGCGCAGCAGGGCCAGGTACGACTCCGGGCCGCGCCTGCCCAGCACCGACAGCCGCCGCAACTCGTCCACCTCGGCGCCGCTGGAGTAGGCCAGCACCCGGCTCGCCGCGTCCTCGATGCTCACCAGCCCGCCGGTGAGCCGGGCGATGGTCTGCGCCATGGAGAACAGGTCGCCGCCGGACTCGCCCAGATCCTCCGAGGCGGTCAGGCGGGCGTCGTCCAGGATGGACCGGCACACCGACTGCAACTGGTCCCAGCGCACCTCGGGGCGGACCGTGAGCAGGGCGATCCCCGCCTCCTGAGCCTCGGCGCGCAGCGCCCTCGCCTCGTCGCCGCCCCCGGCCCGGGGGCGGCCGGGGCGCGTCCCCGCGCTCGGCGGCGCCTCCTCCGGCGCCGCGTGCGCGCTGGTCTTGACCGCGACGGCCGTGGCGCCGCGCTCGGCCAGCGCCCCGACCATGCGCCGCGCGGCGGCGCCCCGGGCCCCGATCAGCAGCACCAGGTCCCCCTCCCGCACCTCCGTGCGGTCCTCCGGGTCGAGGATGACGACGTTGTCCACCTGGACATCGAGCCCGTCCGGGGCGGCGGCCACGTCCACGACGGGGTCGCCGAGGGCCAGCAGCAGTCCACGCAGGGGCAGACCCGTGGTCCTGTCATCGGATGAACCGTCCTGAGCAGGCGGAACCCCCGGCCGCCGGTGCGGTCGGGGGTTCCCGTCGCCGGAGGCGCGGAACGGGTCGGATGCTGGGCGGTCGTCGCTCATGTGTGTCCCATTTTGTCCTGGAGAACAAATAAGGCGGGCAAAGAGTGGCCTGGTCCACAAGGTTCGCACGTCCCGGTTCTGGGAGCGTTGAATCAGCCAACCCTGCTTGCTTCAGGGACATTCTTCACCGGGAAGGTGCCCATGGACGCCGTGACCAACGTCCCTCTGCCCCAGAACGAGCCCGTTCTGTCCTACGCGCCCGGCAGCGCCGAGCGCGAGGAACTCGTGGCCAAGCTGGAGGAGCTCGGCAGCCGGAGCATCGACCTGCCGATGCGCATCGGCGGCGAGAGCCGCATGGGCGGCGGCGAGCCCATCGACGTCGTGCAGCCGCACCGCCACGCCGCGGTCCTGGGCACCATGCGCAACGCCACCCGCGAGGACGCCCGCGACGCCGTCGCCGCCGCCAAGGCCGCCGCCCCCGCCTGGCGCGCGATGTCCTTCGACGACCGCGCCGCCATCCTCCTGCGCGCCGCCGAACTGCTCTCCGGCCCCTGGCGCGCCACCATCAACGCCGCCACCATGCTCGGCCAGTCCAAGACCGTGCAGCAGGCGGAGATCGACTCGGCCTGCGAGCTGATCGACTTCTGGCGCTTCAACGTCTCCTACGCCCGCGACCTGATCGCCCAGCAGCCGCTGAGCGTCAAGGGCGTGTGGAACCGCATGGAGCAGCGCCCCCTGGAGGGGTTCGTCTACGCGATCACCCCCTTCAACTTCACCGCGATCGCGGGCAACCTGCCCACCGCCCCGGCCCTGATGGGCAACGTGGTCGTGTGGAAGCCGTCCCCGACCCAGCAGTTCGCCGCCGAGCTGACCATGCGCCTGCTGGAGGAGGCGGGCATGCCCCCCGGCGTCATCAACATGGTCACCGGTGACGGCCTCGCCGTCTCCGATGTCGCCCTCAACGACCCGGAGCTGGCCGGTGTGCACTTCACCGGTTCGACCAGGACCTTCCAGCACCTGTGGAAGAGCGTGGGCGAGAACATCGCCAACTACCGCTCCTACCCGCGCATCGTCGGCGAGACCGGCGGCAAGGACTTCATCGTCGCCCACTCCTCGGCCGACCCCGAGGTCCTGCGCACCGCCATCGTGCGCGGCGCCTTCGAGTACCAGGGCCAGAAGTGCTCGGCCGCCTCGCGCGCCTTCGTCGCCCGCTCGGTGTGGGAGCGGGTCCGCGACGACCTCGTCGCCGAGACCGAGGCCCTGACCATGGGCGACGTCACCGACCTGTCCAACTTCGTCGGCGCCGTCATCGACCGCCGCGCCTTCGACAAGCTGGCCAAGGTCCTGGAGGACGCCAAGTCCGACCCGACCCTGACCGTCCTGGCGGGCGGCACCGCCGACGACTCCGTCGGCTACTTCGTGCGCCCCACCATCATCGAGGGCACCGACCCGTCCCACGACGTGTTCCGCACCGAGTACTTCGGCCCGGTCGTCGCCGTCCACGTCTACGAGGACGAGAAGTTCGACGAGGTCCTCAAGGTCGTCGACGAGGGCTCGGCCTACGCCCTGACCGGCGCCGTCCTGGCCAGGGACCGCGCCGCCGTGGCCAAGGCCAGCGAGGCCCTGCGCTTCGCCGCGGGCAACTTCTACGTCAACGACCGCCCGACCGGCTCCATCGTGGGCCAGCAGCCCTTCGGCGGCGGGCGCGCCTCCGGCACCAACGACAAGGCGGGTTCGGCGCAGAACCTGTCCCGCTGGTCCAGCCCGCGCGCCATCAAGGAGACCTTCGTCGCGCCGACGGTCTCCTCCTACCCCCACCAGGGCTGATGAGGAGCCCGGGCCCCCTCCCGTCCTGAGGGGGCCCGGGAACCCGCCCGCATCCACCGGCGCGGCCGGAACGAACCCCGCCGCGCCCCGCCCGCGCCAGCCCACCGGCTCGCGCACGTCTTTCCCGAGGTCACCATGCTTCGCAAACCCCTGCTGCTCGCCGCCAGGTCCCAGACCTGCCGCACCATCGTCGAGCGCACTCCCGTCACCCGGGCCATGGTCAAGCGGTTCGTCGCGGGCTCCACCCAGGACGAAGCGCTCCCCGTGGTCGGGGAGCTGACCCGGGACCGCCACGTCACCCTGGACTTCCTGGGCGAGGACACCACCGACACGGCCCAGGCCGAGGCGACGGTGACCGCCTACCGGGACCTGCTGGCCGCGCTGGGCGGGGCGGGTCTGGCCGAGCGCGCCGAGGTCTCGGTCAAGCTCTCGGCGGTGGGCCAGTTCCTCAACAGCGACGGCGAGAAGATCGCCCTGGACAACGCCCGCCGGATCGCCGAGGCGGCCAAGGCGGTCGGCACCACGATGACCCTGGACATGGAGGACCACACCACCACCGACTCCACACTGGGCATCCTGCGCGAGCTGCGCCAGGACTTCCCCTTCGTGGGCGCGGTGCTCCAGGCCTACCTGCGCCGCACCGAGGCCGACTGCCGCGACCTGAGCGGGGCCGGTTCGCGCGTGCGCCTGTGCAAGGGCGCCTACGACGAGCCCGAGTCGGTGGCCTTCCGCGACAAGGCCGAGGTGGACAAGGCCTACGTGCGCGCGCTGCGCGTGCTGATGGAGGGCGAGGGCTACCCGATGGTGGCCACGCACGACCCGCGCATGATCGCCATCGCGGGCTCGCTGGCCGCCGCCAACGGCCGGGGCGAGGACGGCTTCGAGTACCAGATGCTCTACGGCATCCGCGACGCCGAGCAGGTCAGGCTGGCCGCCGAGGGCAACCGGATGCGGGTCTACGTGCCCTACGGCGACGAGTGGTACGGCTACTACATGCGCCGTCTGGCGGAGCGTCCGGCGAACATGCTCTTCCTCGCCCGCTCCCTGGTCACGCGCGGCTAGCGCGGCCGTCACGGCCCCGCCGCGCGGGCGGCCCGGGCCGGAGGAGGAGGGGGTCGGCGTCCTCGGGTGCCGACCCCCTCGGCGTGTCCGCGAGGGCGGGCGCCCGCGCACCGCGTGGGGGCTCCGGACCGGCTCCGGTCGGCCCGGGGCGCCGTGTCTGAACAGTGACCTCGCCCGTGGAACTCCGGATGAGGCGCGTACGTTACCTTGTGGGCAGCAATCCACGCGTGAAAGGGTCTTGACTAGACATGCGGATGCGGAGTTCCAACCCCGTCCTCAAGCGGGCGCTCCAGCAGGCCGGTCCTGCCGGGCACCCCCAGCAGGGGTTCAACGGCCAGCCGGGTTACGGCTACGGCCAGCAGCAGGGCCCCTACGGCCAGCCGGGGTACGGACAACCGTACCCGCAGCAGGGCTATGGCCAGACCTACCCCCAGCAGGGTTACCCCGGCGGTCCGGTGCAGAGCACCGACAACCAGCCGATGACCATCGACGACGTGGTCGTGCGCACCGGTATGACGCTCGGTGTGGTCGCGGCCTTCGCCGTCGTCAACTACTTCCTCTTCGGCTCGGCCCCGGCCATCGCCGTGGCGCTCACCCTCGTGGGCGCGCTCGGCGGTCTGGTGCTGGGCCTGGTGATCTCCTTCAAGCAGATCACCAACCCGGTCGCCATCCTGAGCTACGCCGCCCTGGAGGGCCTGCTCGTCGGCGGCATCTCCGCGATCCTGGCCAACAGCCTGTCGGTCACCACCGGCGACGCCGGTGCGGGCGGCACGCTCGTGACCCAGGCGGTGCTGGGCACCGTCGTGGTGTTCGCCGTGATGCTCGCCCTGTACAAGTTCCGCGTCATCAAGGTGACCGACGGCTTCGTCAAGGTCGTCACGTACGCGGTCATCGGCGCCGCGGCCCTGATGCTGGTCAACTTCGTGGCCAGCTTCTTCATCGCGGGCGGCATCGGCCTGCGCGAGCCCAGCCCGCTCGGCCTGCTCGTCGGCCTGGTGTTCGTGGTCCTGGCCGCGCTGACCCTGGCCATCGAGTTCCGCGGCATCGAGGAGGGCCTCAACGCCGGCATCCCCAACAAGTTCGCCTGGCAGTTCGCCTTCGGCCTGACCGTCTCCCTGGTCTGGCTCTACATCGAGATCCTGCGCCTGCTCTGGATCATCAAGACGATCTTCGCGGAGTAGTCCGCGCCCGACGCGCGGAGGACTCCCGCGGCCGCCCACGGCGTCCGCACACCCATGCGAGGGGCCGCCGCCCGGACGTGCGTCCGGGCGGCGGCCCCTTCGCCGTGGTCGGCGGGCCCGCGGCGCGCTCAGGCCTTCCCGCGCCGGGGCGCGGGGATGGAGCGGTTCCTGCGGCGGCGGTCGTACTCCGTCACGAGGGCGTGCGCGTACCACTGGGGCAACTCGTACTCGTCGGCGAGCCAGTTCGACCGGTCCTGGCAGCGCACCAGGCCCGGCCCCCCGTCGAGGGCGTCGAACCACTCGTGGAGTCCCCGGCCGGTGACGACCGGGATGCGTTCGATGAGCTTGGCGTGGATCTCCGGCGAGTGGGTTACCGACATGGGCACCTCCGGCAGCGCGTTGGCGTGTGGCACTTACCTGCGACCCTGCATCAGGATCACGTTCTGGACAAGCCCCGGTCACCAGCTTTTACCTTGCTGGTGTGAGAACGTTCGTCTTCAAGGGGTTCCCAGACGAACCCTGCTGTGGCAGGCGGGTTTTCGTGCGTGTTCCGGAGATGGAAGGCTGTCCGCCAGCGGTGCCCTCCGCGTCCGGAACGCTGACGCGGGGGACGGGAGCGGTCGGTCTCGGCGCGGGCCGACGGGAGGGGCCGCACACGGAGAAGGGCCCGGAACGCGCCGCCGGGGTTCCAGTGGCGCCTTCCGGGCCCGGGGCCCCGCGGGTCGTCAGCTCAGGCGCTCGAAGACGGCGGCCATGCCCTGGCCGCCGCCGACGCACATGGTCTCCAGGCCGAAGGTCCGGTCGTGGAAGCGCAGGCCGTTGATCAGCGTGCCGGTGATGCGGGCGCCGGTGCTGCCGAACGGGTGGCCGATCGCGATGGCGCCGCCGTTGACGTTGAGCTGGGAGTCGATGTCGATGCCCAGCCGGTCGGCGGAGGGCAGCACCTGCGCGGCGAAGGCCTCGTTGATCTCGACCAGGTCGATGTCGCCCATGGCCATGTTGGCGCGGGCCAGCGCCTGCCGGGAGGCCTCCACCGGGCCCAGGCCCATGATCTCCGGGCTCAGGCCGGTCACGCCGGTGGACACGATGCGGGCCAGCGGGGTGATGCCCAACTGGGCGGCCTTGGTGTCGCTCATGACGACCACGGCCGAGGCGCCGTCGTTGAGCGGGCAGGCGTTGCCCGCGGTGACGGTGCCGTCGGGGCGGAACACCGGCTTGAGCTCGGAGACCTTCTCGTAGGTGGTGCCGCGGCGGATGCCGTCGTCGGTGCTGACCACGGTGCCGTCGGGCAGGGTCACCGGGGTGATCTCGCGCTCCCAGAAGCCGTTGTCCAGGGACTTCTCGGCGAGGTTCTGCGAGCGGACCGCGAACTCGTCCTGGCGCTGGCGCGAGACGCCGGTGGCCTGGGCGACGTTCTCGGCGGTCTGGCCCATCGCGATGTAGGCGTCGGGGAGCTGGCCGTCCTCGCGCGGGTCGGTCCAGGTTCCGGCGCCGCCCTCGGCGCGCTTGGCGGTGCGGGCCTTGGCGTCGTCGAAGAGCGGGTTCTCGTTGGCGCCGTCGTCGCTGCTGCCGTTGACGAACCGGCTGACGGTCTCCACGCCCGCGGAGACGAAGACGTCGCCCTCGCCCGCCTTGATGGCGTGGTAGGCCATCCGGGTGGTCTGGAGCGAGGAGGAGCAGTAGCGGGTGACCGTGGTGCCCGGGACGGTGTCCAGTCCCAGCTGGACGGCCACGATGCGCGCCATGTTGAAGCCCTGCTCGCCGCCGGGCAGGCCGCAGCCGAGCATCAGGTCGTCGATGCCGCCCGGGTCCAGCTCGGGGACCTTGGCCAGCGCCGCGCGGACGATCTGGGTGGTCAGGTCGTCCGGCCGGATGTCCTTGAGCGAGCCCTTGAAGGCGCGGCCGATGGGGGAGCGGGCGGTTGCGACGATGACTGCTTCGGGCATGGCTGCGTCCCTAACGGTTGAGGTGCTGCGTGTGGAGCTGTGGATCAGGAGGGCCGGGCGACCTGCTCCGGCCTCGGTTGTTACCGACCAGTAAAACCCGTCCGGGGTCCCGCACGCCACCCGGGGTCCGCGTTCAGCCGCCCTCCCCGGAGCGGTCGGCGTTCTCGGTCGTGCGCACCCCGGCCGAACCGTTCGGGCGCCCGCGGCCGCCCCGGAGGTGGAACGGGCCGCGGACGAGCGCCGCCCAGCGTCCGTGCCTGCCGGGTGTGTCGCCGCTGACCTGGGCGTCCACCCTGGAGACCTCCGTTCCGGGGGTCTGGGCGGCCACCACGGCCGCGCGGTCCACCGGCAGGACGCCGCTGCTGCGCTCGGCGTCGTCCAGCTCGGGCAGCAGCCCCAGGGCGGCGCAGGCCGAGGGCAGGACGGCGAAGGCCGCCTGCGAGTACCCGAGAGCTGACGGATGAAAACGGTCAGGCCCGAACATGGACCCGGGATCTGTCTGGAAATCGTCGGCCAGCACGTCGCTCATGGAGACCGCGCGGCCCCCGGCCTCGGTGACCGCGATGACCTGGGCGGCGGCGAGCTGGCGGGAGGCCAGGCGGGCCACCGAGCGCAGCGGCCAGCCGATGGGCCGGACGGTGCCCAGGTCGGGGCAGGTGCCCACCACCACCCGCGTGCCGTGGCCGACCAGCTGGCGGACGGTCTCGCGGAGCTGGGCGACGGCGTCGTCGGGGCGCACGCGGCGGATGACGTCGTTGGCGCCGACGAAGATGACCGCGAGGTCGTAGCGGGTGGCCTCCTCCAGGGCCCGGGAGCGCTCGATCTGGACGCTCAGGTTGGCCGAGGTGGTCCCGGGGGAGGCGGTGCAGCACAGGCGCACGGGGCGCTCGGCGGCCGCCGCCAGCCCCGAGGCCAGGAGGACGCCGGGGGTCTGGTCCGCCCGCTCGACCGCGAACCCGGCGGCGGTGGAGTCGCCCATCATCAGCATGCGGATCGGCGGTCCGGAGCCCTCGCCGTAGACGCCGTTGACCACGGGCCTGTCCCAGCGGGGGGAGCCGACCGCGCGCCGGGCCAGCCTGGCCTGGAGGTACAGGAGCGCGACGGTGCCGCCGCCCACGAGCGTGAGCCCGCCGCCGAACGCGGTGGCAGCGGCGATCCGTCTTGCGCGTGCGGCTCGCAGCACCGGACACCCCCGAGGCTCGGACCCGCCTGCCCTGGGCGGGACGGATACGAGCGAGGTTACCGGTGGGCAACCCCGGAATCACGTACCTGAGCGGTACACGATCCGTGCCCCGGGGTGAGACGACCGGCATGGGCGGGACAGGGGCGGACGGCTGCCCCGCAGGGGACGACGGTGGGGCGGCGGGGCGGACCGTGCCGGGCGGATCCCCCGGTGACGGCCGGGCCCCGGCGGCGGTCGAGCCTCGGGCGCGGTCCTAGCCGACCACGCCGGTGAGCTCGTAGCCCGCCTCCTCGACGGCGGCCCGCACCTCGGCGGTGTCGAGTTCCCCCTCGCCGGTCACCGTGACCCGGTCGCCCCCGACATCCACCGCCACGGCGGTGACGCCCTCGACGCGTTCCAGCTCCTCGGTGACGAAGCCCGCGCAGTGCCCGCAGGCCATGCCGGTGACGGTGTAGGTGCGCGTGGTCACGCCGACACCTCCAGGACCTCGGAGGCCGAGGCGTCCGCGCTCCCGGAGGCGGCCGAGTCCTCCATGCGGGTGAGCATGGTGGCCTCGCGCATCCTGCCGTCGGGGGCGAACCGCCCGAAGAAGTACACGTCGATGACCAGGTCCCTCCTGCCTCGCTGGACGTACAGGGTGTAGCGGGCGGCGAGCCGGTCGCCGTCCGCCATCGCCTCGTGCACCTTCATCCGGGACGCGCCCGGCCTCTTGCGCGCGGGGCGCGCGTGGGCGATGAGTCTGTCCCGGTCCATGCGGTGCCCGTCGGCGACCTGCACGATGTCCGGGGTGTGGTAGCGGTCCACGACCGCCGCCAGCTCCTCCTCGCCGTGGGCGACCTCCTCCCCGAATCCGGTGAAGAAGTCGGTGATGAACCGCTGGGGGTCGGTGCCGTCGAACGGACTCACGCCGCTTCCCTTCATGTCGCACGTCCCGGGCATAAGTCTTACAGTCTGTACGATATGCATCGTCCACCAACTTTGACAAGGTGTAAGATTTGCATGCCTCACCGCGCCGCCGGGCCGACGCCCGCCGCAGCAGGGCCGCGATCCTGGACGCGGCGGTCCGCCTGCTCGACGACCGCCCCGACGCCAGCGTCGAGAACGTCGCCACCGCCGCGGGCGTGACCCGACAGACCGTCTACGCCCACTTCCCGTCGCGGGCGCACCTGCTGGCGGCGGTCTTGGACCGGGTCACCGAGGAGGCCGTGGCAGCGATGGACGCCGCCGACCTCGATTCCGGGTCCGCCGCGGACGCCCTGCTGCGGCTGGTCGAGGCCGGTTCCCGGTCCGCCGACCGGTATCCCCGGCTCATGCGCGCCGTCGGTTCGCACCCGGCGGACCCGCGGGCCGACGCCGAACGCCACGCGCCTGTCACCGACCGGCTGGGACGTGTCGTTCGGCGGGGTCAGACGAACGGGGAGTTCGACGCCGCGCTCCCCGCGGACTGGCTGGTCGCGGTCGTCGTCGCCCTCGGGCACGCGGCGGCAGCCGAGGAGGACGCGGGACGGCTGTCCGGCGAGGAAGCGGCCGAAGCGCTCCGCTGCACCCTGCTCCGGGCCCTCGGGCACCGGCCGCTCCGGCCGTCCTCCGCGGGAGGGGACCGGTTTCCCGGGGCAGCGGAACCCGCTGGTGGAGACCATTAGAGTCTGAACTGAGACGGGTCGGACCGGCCCACGGCCCCGGTCTCGCCACCGGGGCGAGGACATGGCGGGCCGAAACCCGGCCGCCACCACGCAGAGGGAGCGCAAGTGCGGGTATACGACTCACTGATCGACCTGGTCGGGGACACTCCGCTCGTCCGTTTGAACAAGGTCACCCAGGTCCTCGGCCCGAACGCCCCGACGGTCCTCGCCAAGGTCGAGTACTTCAACCCGGGCGGCTCGGTCAAGGACCGCATCGCGCTGCGCATGGTCGAGGCTGCCGAGAAGAGCGGCGAGCTCAAGCCGGGCGGCACCATCGTCGAGCCGACCTCGGGCAACACCGGCATCGGCCTGGCCATCGTGGCCCAGGAGAAGGGCTACCGCTGCGTCTTCGTCTGCCCGGACAAGGTCGGCCCGGACAAGCTCTCGGTCCTGCGCGCCTACGGCGCCGAGGTCGTGGTCTGCCCGACCACCGTCGCCCCCGACCACCCGGAGTCCTACTACTCCGTCTCTGACCGGCTGGCCACCGAGATCCCCGGCGCCTGGAAGCCCAACCAGTACGAGAACACGAACAACCCGGAGTCGCACTACCACAGCACCGGTCCCGAGATCTGGGAGCAGACCGAGGGCCGCATCACCCACTTCGTGGCGGGCATCGGCACCGGCGGCACCATCAGCGGGACCGGCCGCTACCTCAAGGAGGTCTCCGGCGGCGCGGTGCGCATCGTCGGCGCCGACCCCGAGGGCTCGGTCTACTCCGGCGGCTCGGGCCGCCCCTACCTGGTCGAGGGCGTGGGCGAGGACATCTGGCCCGGCACCTACGACACCTCGGTGTGCGACGACATCGTGGCGGTCAGCGACAAGGACTCCTTCCTCATGACCCGCCGCCTGGCCCGCGAGGAGGCCCTGCTGGTGGGCGGCTCCTGCGGCCTGGCCGTGGAGGCGGCCCTGCGCGTGGCCCGGGACGCCGGTCCCGACGACGTCATCGTCGTGCTGCTGCCCGACGGCGGCCGCGGCTACCTCGGCAAGATCTTCAACGACGAGTGGATGGCCGACTACGGCTTCCTGTCCGCCGAGACCGAGGAGGCCACGGCGGGCCAGGTGCTGGCCGCCAAGGGCGGCGAGATGCCCGACTTCGTGCACGCCCACCCGGACGAGACCGTCGGCACGGCCGTGGCCATCATGCGCGAGTACGGCGTCTCCCAGGTGCCGGTGATGAAGGAGGAGCCCCCGGTCATGGCCGCCGAGGTGGTCGGCTCCATCGCCGAGCGCGACCTCCTCGACGCCCTCTTCGACGGCCGCGCGCAGCTGGACGACCTGGTGGAGACCCACATGGGCAGGCCGCTGGCCACGGTGGGCACCGGCACCCCCGTGAGCGACTGCGTCCGCCTGCTGCGCGGGTCCGGCGCCCTGGTGGTGCTGCGCGACGGCAAGCCGGTGGGAATCCTCACCCGCCAGGACCTGCTGGCCCACCTGTCGGGCTGATCCCGTCCGCGGGAACCCCCGCGAAGCCGCGACGGGGCCCGGACCGCGCTCGAACCGAGCGCGATCCGGGCCCCGCCGTGTACCGACCGGACATGTCACCGCATACTCGGACACTGCTAATGTTCGCGACAGTTACTGATAGGTAATAAATGGGGGCACGCGTGTCGCGGCTGTTGTCCTGGATTCTCCGCTCCGTCTGGTCGTACGCCCGTACCAAAGCCGAAATCCGCGCCGACTCCAGGGCGGCCCGCAGATTCGCGCGCTTCGGCACGGGCTCGGCGATCGCCTTCCCCACGGCCACCCTCTACGGCGAGCCCTGGATCGAGATCGGCGTGCACACCGTCCTGGGCGGGGACATGACCCTCGCCGCCGGGATGGGCCCCGACTACGACCTGGGCCCCGGGACGGTCGTGCGGATCGGCTCGGGCTGCGCCATCGGGCGCGGCTCGCACATCGTCGCCCACAGGTCCGTGGACATCGGCGACCACGTGTACACCGGCCCCTACGTCTACATCACCGACCAGAACCACGCCTACGGCAACACCGAGATCCCGGTGGGCCTCCAGTGGCCGGTGGACGACCCCGTCAGCATCGGCGACGGCACCTGGATCGGCGCGAACGCCGTGATCCTGCCCGGCGTGCACCTGGGCCGCAACTCGGTCGTGGCCGCGGGCACCGTGGTCCGGCCGGGCACCTATCCCGACCACGCCGTCATCGCCGGCGTGCCCGGGAAGGTCGTGCGCACCCACGACCCCGAACTGGGCTGGGACCCGCCGCTGCGCGAGACCGGTACCCCCACCCGGGTGCCCACCCCCGTCACCGGACTGCCACCGGAGGTGCCCGCCGAGCCGCCCCGGCCCGGGTCCTCCACCCGCTTCCCGCCCGCATAGGGCGGGCCCGGCGATCCCCAGGGGAGCCGACCAGGGCCTCCTCCGGCAGCGGGGCGGCGTGCCGGCCGGAGCGGGGGCACCGAGACCCGCCCGCCGGACCGGTCCGGAAGCGGCACTCAGTGCCTGCCGTGCGCCCGGAGCCCGCGTGTGGGGCCCACGAACTCCTCAGAAACCCCGCACACCGCCATGCTCCGGCGCAGGAGTCCGAGGTCGGCGCCGTGTTGACTGAGATGGGCCAGTATCGGGCGGTACCGATCAGTGCGGTCGCGGAGGAACTCGGTGACCGGGCGCAGCTCCAGCCGCACGCAGTCGACGCGGTGACCGCCGACGTCCACGGCGACGTGGTGCCGCCAGGGGCCGGGGCCTCTGCACTCCCACCCGCAGCGGTCGCAGTGCTGCTCGACCGTGCTGAAGCTGAACCCGACGCCGTCCAGGCTGTAGCAGGAGAAGTACTGCCGGGACGGTTCGATCCACCTCGGCGCCACCACGCACGCCAGGCCCGACAGCGCTTCGGCGACGGCATCGACGTCCTCGCGCCGGGCGAGGAGGAGGTCGACGTCCCCCACAGGCAGGTCGACCCCCTGGAGGCACGCCGCGGCGGTGCCGACAAGCCGGTGGCGCAGTCCGGGGACGACGGGTCTGATCAGGTCGAACCCCGTGCGCAGCACCGCTTCCAGGTCTCGGCGGTCGCGCAGTGGCCGGGTGCGGTTCTCGTCCATGACGGACAGGATGGCCGAGGGGTCCGACACCGTAGGCCTGCGCCGCCGTGCCCGTTCGCCAGGTGTGAAGAGAGGGCCCGGGCGGCCGGCACGCGGGCAGCACGGCGCCGGAGGCCCCCGGGGACCCCCCGTTACCCAGGAAACCGCGGGGAGGCCCCCGGGCGCCAGCCCCGGTCCGCGCCTGTGGACAGCTTCCAGACGCGCCCGCGCCCACCGGAACCGGCCTGTGGAAAACACGATCGGTGAGGTCAGCGGGCACTAAGGTGGCCCCATGAAGTTCGACGGGTTTGAAACGCTGGCCATCCACGCGGGGCAGGAGCCGGACGCCGGGACCGGGTCCGTGGTGGTGCCGATCTACCAGACGAGCACCTACGCCCAGGACGGCGTGGGCGGCCTGCGCCAGGGCTACGAGTACTCGCGCACCGGCAACCCCACGCGCGCCGCCCTGGAGGAGTGCCTGGCCGCCCTGGAGTCCGGCGTGCGCGGCCTGGCCTTCGCCTCCGGCATGGCCGCCGAGGACACCCTGCTGCGCACGGTCCTCTCGCCCGGCGACCACCTGATCATCCCCGGCGACGCCTACGGCGGCACCTTCCGCCTGGTCTCCAAGGTGGTCGAGCGCTGGGGCGTGCAGTGGGACGCGGTCGACCAGTCCGACCCCGAGGCCGTGCGCGCGGCCGTGCGGCCCAACACCAGGGTGGTGTGGACCGAGACGCCCACCAACCCCCTGCTCAACATCACCGACATCGAGGCCGTCGCGCAGATCGCGCACGACGCCGGCGCCCTGCACGTGGTCGACAACACCTTCGCCTCGTCCTACCTCCAGCAGCCGCTGACACTGGGCGCGGACGTGGTCGTGCACTCCACCACCAAGTACCTGGGCGGGCACTCCGACGTGGTCGGGGGAGCGCTGGTGGTCTCCGACGCCGAACTGGGCGAGCGGCTGGCCTTCCACCAGAACACCATGGGCGCGATCCCGGGGCCGTTCGACTCCTGGCTGACCCTGCGCGGGATCAAGACCCTGGGCGTGCGCATGGACCGGCACAGCGCCAACGCCGAGAAGGTCGTGGCGGCCCTGGAGGGACACCCCGCGGTCCGCCGGGTGTTCTACCCCGGGTTGGACGCACACCCGGGGCACAAGACCGCCGAACGGCAGATGAGGGCCTTCGGCGGCATGGTCTCCTTCGCCCTGCGCGACGGTGAGAAGGCGGCGCTCGCCCTGTGCGAGCGCACCGAGGTCTTCACCCTGGGCGAGTCCCTGGGCGGGGTGGAGTCCCTGATCGAGCACCCGGGGCGGATGACGCACGCGTCCACCGCGGGCTCCCCGCTGGAGGTTCCGGCCGACCTGGTGCGGATCTCCGTGGGCATCGAGTCCGCCGACGACCTGGTGGCGGACCTGCTCCAAGCCCTGGAGGGCTAGGCGGGGCGTCGCGCGGATCGGCTCGCGCCGGTCCGCGCCGGCGGCCCCGGGCCGCCTCGGCTCCCCGGTCGGGGGAGGGAGGGTTAGGGGCTCTCGGGAGCGGGTGGCGCCGCCGGGCCCGTCCGCGCCGCGGCTCCGTCGCCGCGGCGTTCGTCCCGGCGTTTCCGGCTCAGACCGCGGTGGGCGTGTGGTCGGCGGAGGGGGCGGCAGGCTGCTCCCCGTCGCGGAAGCGCAGCCCCACCACGAGGCTCCCGGTGCGGGAGAGGGAGGTGCCTTCGCCGTCCTCGCGCAGGGAGCGGTAGGTGCCCCGGCGGTCCTGTCGGCGGATGCCGATGGAGACGGCGAGGAAGAACCCCGCGGCCAGGCCCAGGAGTACGACTCCGACGAGGGCGATAACGATGGGGATCATGGTGTTCTCCTCGGGGGGAAGTGCCTATCTGTGTCCTGCGTGCCCTCCTCCGGAGAGGGGGGACGCCGAGCGGTGTCTCACCGTGGTGTTTCCTTTGCGGTGCCGCGGGGGTCAGGCGCCTGGAGCGAAGGGGCGGGGGACCGGCGGTTCTTGTTCTCGGGTGCGTCCTTCCGGCGCCGTCGTGTACTTAGGGTGGCCTTCACTTAAGATGGGCCCATGCTGACCGGGTGGACCTGATTTCCTGGTGACCCGATCATCTTGTTGGTACAAGCTAGGTTGTTGGTCTCATACCCAGGCGAGGATTGATATATGCGGGCCGAAAGCAGATATCGACAGATCGCCCGGACCCTGCGGCGCGAGATCCAGGAGGGCTCCCTGCCCAGGGGAGCGCAGCTGCCGTCGGAGAAGCAGTTGGAGGAGCGCTTCGAGGCGTCCCGCAACACGATCCGGCTGGCCCTGGGAATGCTGCGCAACCAGGGACTGATCGTCAGCCGTCCCGGACGCGGGCACTACGTCCAGGACGTGGTCCCCGAGACCTTCCACGCCAACCGCGGCGGCCCCGAGGGCCTCAACGAGTCCGGCATGACCGGACAGGTCCTGGAGGAGCTCCAGCTCCTCAGCGCCACCCCCGACATCGCCAGCCGCCTGCGCGTCCCCGAGGGCGACATGACGGTCGTCCGCCGGATGTACCGGTTCTCCGGAGAGGTCTCGGCCTCCGTCAGCACCGCCTACTACCCCATGGACCTCGTCGAGGGCACCCCGCTCATGCTGCCCGAGGACGTGGAGAGCGCCCTGTCGGTGCTGGCCGAGTACGGACAGCGCCAGGCCGGGTTCGTCGACGAGCTGGAGACGCGCATGCCCAGCCCGCAGGAGGCGGGCCAGCTCGAACTCCCGCCCGGGGTCCCGGTGCTGACCGTCCACCGGACCGACCTGTCCGAGGAACGCCCCATCCGGCTCGTGCACACCGTCTACGCGGGCCACAGCATCCGATACCAGTACGAACACGGCAACATGAACGCCTACCACCGGGACTGAGCACACGCATGAGCACGTCGAGGAAGACGGTCGTCGCCGACCACCTGCGCGAGGCGCTGGCCAGGGGCGACTACAAGCCGGGTGAGCGGCTGCCGGGGGAGGAGGAGCTCGCCGAGCAGCTCGAAGTCTCCCGCGCCACCGCCCGCCTGGGCATGCGCATCCTCCAGGACGAGGGGCGCGTCGCCATCCGGCCCGGACGCGGGGCCTTCGTCGCCGACCACCGGCCCATCGTCCACCTGGCCGCCCCCGTCACGGGAGGCGGCGACTCCGAGCGCTTCGAGGCGGGATACCAGCCCCACCTGCGCGAGGCCGGATACGACCAGGTCCAGGAGAAGATCAAGGTCAGCCTGGACACCATGCGCCCCAAGGTGGCCAAGCGGCTGCGCGGCGAGGGGCCCGGGGGCGGTACGCGTGGGGACCTGGTGGTCATCCGCGCCTCCGACCGGTTCGTCGACGGCGGCCTGTGGCAGTCCCAGGTCACCTACTTCCCGTACGGCATCGCCAGCAACACCCCGCTCATGTCCCCCGAACGCCTGGAGGAGGGCGTCACCGCCGTCCTGCGGACGCTGGGGTACCGGGAGGAGTGGAACTGGGACATCGTCGGCGCCCGGATGCCCTCCCAGGACGAGGCGGACTCCTTCGGACTGGGGCCGGGCATCCCGCTGCTGGTGCAGGAGCGGGTGGTCTACGAGGGCATGCGCCCGCTGCGGTTCACCGAGACGGTCATGCCCGCCAACCGGCACCAGCTGCTCTACTCCGGCGGAAGCGCCCCCGAGGAACTGCTCGTGCTGGCCTCCGACGTCAGCATCTTCGAACGCTGATTCGCCGAGCCGCCGACCTCTTGGGTCGTTGGTCCGCTGCCCGCCGGGGCCGTTGGTCGGCGGTCCGCCCGGCTCAGCGCAGGTAGCGGTCCATCACCAGCGGCCCCAGCTCCTCGGCACCGGCGTGCACCACCCGCGTCCCGCGCCGCCGCTCCACCAGCTCCTGGAAGGCGCGCAGCCGCGGGTCGTCCGCCAGCAGGAAGAAGGTCACCTCGGCGCCCTCGCGCAGGACGGCGTCCAGCTCGGCGAAGGTCAGCTCCACCGTGCGTGGGGCCGGAGGCCAGGAGAACCGGGCGTCGCCGTCCTCGCCCAGGTGCGCGGTGGGCTCGCCGTCGGTGACCACCAGCACCTGCGGGCGCAGGCCGCCGTGGCGCCGCAGGTGGGCGCGGGCCAGCCGCAGCGCGTGGTGCAGGTTCGTTCCGGGGACGCGGCGCCAGTCGTGCGCGACCAGTGAGGCGGGGGTCAGCTCCCGCGCCCGCTCACCGAAGCCGACCAGGTGCAGCCGGTCCTGCGGGCGGCGCGTGGACACCAGGGTGTGCAGGGCCAGCGCTGTCCGGGTGGCGGCCTCGTGCAGGGACCGGGTCACCATCGAGTGGGACAGGTCCACCAGCAGGGACACGGCCGCGGCCTCCGACGGCTCCGCCCCGGCCACCCGCACGTCCTCGGCCCGCAGCGCCACACCGCGCTCTCCGGGGCGGGCCCGGCGCAGGGCCGCCTCGCGCACGGTCGCGACCGCGTCCAGCGGCCGGTCGCCGTCCACGTCGCGGGGCAGGGAAAGGCCCGTGGGCTCCCCGCCGGGCGCGGTGCCGCCCCGGTGTGCTCCGCCGAGGCCGCCGCGCCCGCGCCGGGAGGTCTCGGCCTCGCGCAGCGCCACCTCGCCCAGACGGCGCAGCTCGCGCGGGCTCAGGCCGTGGTCGGCCCCGTCCAGGCGGGCCAGGATTCGACCGGCTTCTCGGCCCAGCAGGCCCGGCAGACGGCCCAGGGTGACGGCGTCCGCCGTGCCGAGGGCCGCGCGGTCGCCGTCGGCGTACCGGGACAGGACGTCCTCCAGGGCGGACAGCCGCCGCCGGTCCTCCTCGGCCAGCACCCCCGGGTCCTCGCCGGTCGCGGAACCCGTTCCCGGGTCTCCCGGGTCGGTCGTGGAACCCGCCGCCTCCAGGGCCGAGGAGACCAGTACCAGCAGCTCGCGCGCCGCCGCCACGGCCTCCTCGGGCGGAGGGTCGGGTTCGGCCAGCGGATCGGGGCCGCCCATGTACTCCCGGTACCGAAACCTCACAGGCGTCCGCCTCCCTCTCGTCCCGCGCACGCGCACCGCTCGTCCCGCGCACGCGCACCGGCTACCTTCCCGATCCGGGGACCGGCAGTCCTGTGCCGGGCGAGCCGACCACCGAACGGCCGTGTCCGAGCGGGCCCCGACGCACGGCCGTGCCCGAAAACGTCCTCCTGTGCCGCTGGGGGTCGGCGAGGTCCCCGCCCTCCGGGGGGCCGAGGACGGACCGAAGCGGAGCGGAGGTTCAGAAAAACACCGCCTGGAAACGGCCTAGAAGCGGTAGACCCCTCCGTCGGGAAGCTCGTCCTTGGACAGGCGGCGCTCCAGGTACAGGCCCTCCAGCGCGAACTCCACCACCGCGGCGGCCAGCCCCGGGGTCGGCGGGCCGTCCTCGTCCTCGGGCGCCGCGTGCCCGATCATCGTCGCGAGCCCCGGCACCGCGCCCACCCGCCGCAGCAGCTCGGCGGCGCCCACCAGGTCGCCGGTCTCCACCGTGCCACCGCCCGAGAAGCGGTCGGCGAGCTCGGACAGGTCCGCCGTCCCCAGTCGTTCGCGGAACACCTCCGCCACCGCCCGGCGCAGCAGCGCGTGCAGGATCTCCGCCTCGCGGCCCTCGCAGCCCATCTCGAACTCGACCTTGCCGAGCAGCGGCTCCACCGCGGCGGGCAGGTCGCACACCCGGGCCACCGGGACCTCCTCGCCGCTCAGGGCCGCCCGGCGCAGCGCCGACGCCGCCACCGTCTCGGCCGCGGACACCGAGAAGCGCACCGACACCCCGGAACGGGCGTCCACCTTCTTGGAGGCGCGCACCAGTCGGGTGAAGCGGGCCACGGCCTCCAGCAGGTGCGAGGGCACCGTCGTGCCCTCGGGCAGGGCCGCCTCCTGGCGGACGAGCGCCAGTTCGTCGGCCAGGGTCAGCGGGTAGTGGGTGCGCACCTGCGCGCCGAAGCGGTCCTTGAGCGGGGTGACGATGCGCCCCCGGCTCGTGTAGTCCTCCGGGTTCGCGCTCGCCACCAGCAGCAGGTCCAGCGGCAGCCGCAGGTTGTAGCCGCGCACCTGGATGTCGCGCTCCTCCAGCACGTTGAACAGCGCCACCTGGGCCCGCGCGGGCAGGTCGGGCAGCTCGTTGACGCAGAACACGCCCCGGTTGGCCCGCGGCACCAGGCCGTAGTGGATGGTCTCGGGATCGCCCAGGGAGCGCCCCTGCGCCAGGCGCGCCGGGTCCACGTCGCCGACCAGCTCGCCCACGCCGGTGTCGGGCGTGCCCAGCTTCTCGCCGTAGCGCTCCGAGCGGTGCCGCCACACGACCGGCAGCCCGTCGCCCTCCCGCGCCGAACGGCGCACGCAGGCCGGGCAGACCGGCGCGTAGGGGTGGTCGTTGACCGGGCACCCGGCCACCGCCGGGGACCACTCGTCCAGCAGGGTCGCCAGGGTCCGGATCAGCCGGGTCTTGCCCTGGCCGCGCTCGCCCAGCAGGACGATGTCGTGTCCGGCCAGCAGGGCCCGCTCCACCTGCGGCAGCACGGTGGTGTCGAACCCGTGCACCCCGGGGAAGCGGGGTTGTCCCGAGCCCATCCGCCGCAGCAGGTTCTCCCGCACCTCGGCGGCGACCGGCCGGTGGACGTGCCCGGATTCGCGCAGGTCCGCGCGGGTGCGCGGTAGCGGGGGCGGGGTGGGGGAGGGGGGTTCGGGGAGGGTGCTCACCCCACGAACTTATCCACAGCCGTCAAGGAGCGTCTGGTTTCCGGGATTGGCGTGCTGTTTCCTGGATACAAGGGGGCCCAGGGGCTCCGGCCGCACCGTGCTGCCCGCACGCCGCACCGCTGCCGGAGTCCGTGTCCGTTCACCGGAAAACCTCCTGTTCGACGCCGAGGTGGAAGAATGGGACGTGACGGTGGAGTCCTGCGTCCGGCCGCGACGGCCGGCGAAACCGGGGGTGGCAGCTGGTGGCACGGTTCGGCGATGCACTGACGACGGGGGCGGACCTCGTGAACGCGGCCGAGCGCGCCGTACTGAGCGCCCTGGAACAGGTGGACGGCCCTACCGACCTGGTGTGCTTCTTCGTCTGCGGCGCCGACCCCGAGGAGGTCACCCTCGCGGGCAAGCGCGTCATGGAGTTGGCGGGTGACGCGGCCACCCTCGGGTGCAGTTCCACCGGGGTCATCGGCGGCGGCCGCAGCGTCGAGGGCCAGGGCTCGGTCAGCGTGTGGTGCGCCGGTCTGCCCGGCGTGGAGATCACCCCGTTCCGGCTGGACACCGTGGTCGAGGACGACCACCTGGCCGTCATCGGCATGCAGGAGCCCGGCCCCCGCGACAGCGTGGCCATCCTGCTCACCAATCCCTACGAGTTCCCCACCCAGGCCTTCGTCCGCGAGTCCACCGAGGCCCTCGGCGGCCTGCCCCTCGTCGGCGGCATGGCCGACGGCATGCGCGGCGAGGAGTCGGTGCGGCTCTTCTGCGACGGCGAGGTGGCCGAGCACGGCGCCATCGGCGTCCTCGTCGGCGGCGAGAACGTCCTCGGCACCGTCGTGAGCCAGGGCTGCCGCCCCATCGGCTCGCCCATGACCGTCACCAAGGCCGAGGGCAACCTCCTGCTCGAACTCGCGGGCACCAACGCCTACGAGAAGCTGGAGGAGCTGGTCGAGTCCCTCTCCGAGGAGGACCGTGAACTCGCCGAGCACGGCCTGCACATCGGCATCGCCATGGACGAGTACGTGGACCGCCACGAGCAGGGCGACTTCCTCATCCGCACCCTGGCCGGAGCCGACCCCGAACTGGGCGCCCTCACCGTCGACGACATGGTCGAGGTCGGCCAGACCGTCCGCTTCCAGGTCCGCGACGCCGGTACCGCGGACGAGGACCTGGCCCGCCGCCTCAGCGACTTCGGCGCCGAGCACCCCGTCGGCGCCGGTCTGCTCTTCTCCTGCAACGGCCGCGGATCCTCCCTCTTCCCGCAGTCCGACCACGACGTCCTGGCCGTCCACCGCGTCCTCGGCGTCGACGCCGTCGCCGGGTTCTTCGCCGCGGGCGAGATCGGCCCGGTCGGCGGGGTCAACCACGTGCACGGGTTCACCGCCTGCCTGCTGGCCTTCGCCTAGAACGCCTGCTCCCCCGCACCGGCCGTGCGGCCGGTGCGGGGGAGCAGGGGCCGTGTCCGCCGCCACCGGGAGCCGGGCCGCGCCCGGTCCCGGCACAGGCTCCACCGTGTTCCCGAGTCGGACTTTTACCGCTATGAGACCGACACCCGACACGAGCTACTTGAGTGCTTTCGCGACGGATTGCTTACTGGGAGTGTCCATCTTGGTAACTCCACGTGTTTGGCAGGGCGGAAATGTCCCACACGAGGCGCGAGCGCGCCAGAAGCACCGCGAAGACCCTGGCGTCCCTGGCCGCCCTCGTGCTCCTCGCGCCCCTGCCCCCGGCCCCGGCGTTCGCGGAGGAGGGCTGGCTGCGCCAGGAACCGGGCTCCGCCGACCGGATCGGCCTGGTCCTGGAGTCCGGAGCGCTGCGCCTGGACGGCGACGCGGGCTACGCGGACGGGATCGTGGCCCGGTGGGAGCCGGAGCCCCGGCACGGCGGCCTGGCGGTCTTCCCGCCGCAGCCGCTGGAGGCCCCGGCTGACACCGTGGACGTGCGGGTGCGAACGGAAGGCGACCCCGGGGAGGTGGACACCGAGCTGCGCGGCGGTCGGGCCGACGGGGCGTGGACCGAGTGGCACCCCGTCGGGGACGGGCGGGTGACGCTGCCGCACGAGGTCGCGCGCGTGCAGCTGCGGGTGCGGGTCAGCGGGGAGGGGACCGGCCTCACGGGCCTGCGGATCCGCCCGCTGGAGGAGGACGGGGAGCCGCCCCAGGAGGGCGGTACCGGGGAGCCCGACGACGGGCAGGGCGGCAACGCGACCGCGCCGACTGCTCCGGCCGCCCCCACCGGCCCCTCGGAACCGGTGGAACCGGGAAGCTCCGGCGCTCCCCCCGGCCCCTCCGCACCGGGAGGCCCCGAACCCCCCACCGACCCCTCGGGTCCCGACGACTCCGGCGACCACGAAGACCGCGCCGAGCCGTTCTCAGCCACCCTCTTCGCCACCCGTATCGGCCTGGTCGGCAACACCACCGCCAACGGCCACCGGATCCGCGAGAACGACCACTTCGCCGCCCTGCCCTCGCGCCGGGGCCTGGCGGTCCGGGGCGGCGGCGAGTACACCGTGCGGGTGTGCACCACCGGCGCCCTGGGCCCCGAGGGGCGGGGCGACACCGAGGACCACCGGTCGCGCTGCGCCTACCTGCCGGTGTGGGACGTGGGGCCCTGGAACACCAGGGACGACCACTGGAACGCCGAACGCGAGACCTGGCCCGACCTGGAGCGGGGGCGCCCGCAGGCGCAGGCGGCCTACACGCTGGGGCACAACGGCGGTCTCGACGGGTTCGGGCGGCGGGTGCGCAACCCGGCGGGCATCGACCTGGCCGACGGCGCGTTCCGGCAGGGGCTGGAGCTGCCCACCAACGGGTGGGTGCGGGTCGACTACCTGTGGACCGGCGAGTACCGCAGGCGCGCGCTGATCACCGCGGCCGACCAGCGGCACCCCGTGGTCGTGCGCGGGGGTCCGGGGCTGGAGTACGAGCCGGTGGGCCTGGCCGCGCACAGCGCCAACGTCGACGTGGCCTGTCAGGCCGTCGGCGACGCGATGGCGGGGACGTTCGGGACGAGTCGCGCCTGGTACCGGATCGGGGAGGGCGACTACGTCCCGGCCGTGTTCGCCGACGGCGGGGCGGGCGCCCCGGCCTGTGCGGAGCCGTGAGGCGGGCGCGTGCTCCGGGCCGGCGCGGAGCCGTGGGACGGCGCGTCGGCGGTGTGCGGGCAGCACGGAGCGGACGGGGTGGGGACCCCCCTTTACCACGCTAGGCCCCGGCTGGCCCGCGCCGACAGGGGGAGTTCCCGCCTGTGGACAACCCTGCGGCGCACCCGGCGGCGGGCGTCTCAGGTGCGGATGACCACGGTTCCGGCGACCCGGTCGTGCAGGGCCCGCTTCTCGCCGCCGAGCGCCGCCATGGACTCGGCCAGCGTGAAGATGTGGCCCACGACCGGCAGGGACTGCGGGAAGCCGAAGAACGCGGAGCGGCCCATCGCCTGCCCCTGGCCGAGCCCGCCGCCGTCGGCGGCGTCGACCACCTTGATTCCCACCATCATCTTGCCGAGCGTGCGCCCCCAGGTGACCAGGTACAGCCAGTCGTAGAAGAACAGCAGCAGACCCCACCCGAACACGAACAGCAGCGCCCACAGGGTGCCCTCGGCGTCGGTGGTCTGGTCGCTGCCGGTCAGGATCACCGTCACGAAGGCCATCAGGATGAAGAACGCGACCGCGGCGATCACCACGAGGACGTAGTCGATGGCGCGGGCGGCCAGGCGGCGGCCGAACGTGGCCATCTCCGGCGCCGGCGCCGGGAACGGGCCCGGCACCGGACCCGGGAACGCGCTCTGCCCCGGCAGGCCCTGCCCCGGCAGGCCCCATCCGGCGCCCGGAGGGGGCGCGCCCTGGCCGGGCACGGGGCCGCCGGGACCCCACCCCCCGTTCGGGGGCGGGTAAGCGCCGGGACGGGGTTCCTGGGGGTTCCAGTGGGGCGAGGACATGTCGGCAGGGAATCCCTCGGTTGGTCGGACCGGCGGCCGGGGAAGCCGCCGCGGGAGTGTGCTTCGAGACTACGACGCGGGGAACCCTCCGGAGGATCCCCCGCCGCACACGCGAAGGGGCGCCCCCGGCCGGGGGCGCCCCTTCGCGTGTGCGGCGGGGGCGGTAGGACACCGCCCCCGTGATCGCCGAACCGCCGCTACATGCCGGTGTAGGGCACGGCGTCGATGATCTCGACGCCCAGGCTCTTGCCGTTGGGCAGCGTGTAGCTGACGTTCTCCCCCACGCGCTTGCCGTTGATGGCGGAGCCCAGCGGTGACCTGGGCGAGTACACGTCGATGGGGGAGCCGCTCTCCTCGCGGGAGGCGAGCAGGAAGGTGACCTCGTCGTCGTCCCCGTCGAACTTGACGGTGACGGTCATGCCGGGGCCGACCACGCCCTCGGTGTGGGGCGCCTCGCCGACCCGCGCGGTGCGCAGGATCTCGGTGAGCTGGAGGATGCGGGCCTCCATCTTGCCCTGCTCCTCCTTGGCGGCGTGGTAGCCGCCGTTCTCCTTGAGGTCGCCCTCTTCCCGGGCCGCCTCGATCTTCTCCGCGATCTCGATGCGCCCACTCCCCGACAGGTGGTCCAGCTCGGACTTGAGCCGGTCGTACGCCTCCTGGGTGAGCCAGGTGACGTTGTCATCGCGGGTCTGGGTCACGGGAACTCCTTGTGTACTAGTAGCAAAGGCCACCAGGCGGCCAGAGCTGAACTTACGAGAATATCACCGTGCGTCGTGACACACGGGTTCCCGCGGTTCGGCGGTGCCTCCGGAGCCGGGCTAAGGGGCTCGGTGGATCAGTCCTGCGAACCTTGTTCCCTGCACGAGGCCACTTCTACCGTGGCGGCCTGACGAACCGTCTCAACGGTCGTGGTGACCATCCGGTTCCCGGCCTCGGCCTCGGAACGCGTCTGGCCCACCTCGACGAGCTGTTCGTCCAGCGCCACGATCAGGCACTCGGCGCCGCTCCTGCTGTTCACCTCGTAACTGATGGTGGCCTCCTCGGGCGTGGGCGCCGAGAAGGTGATGACCTGGTGGTACACGCCGCCGCCCAGACCGCTGAAGTTCATCACGGAGTAGCCCCAGCCGACCGCGCACGTCACCGCGAAGAGGGTGGCGATGACGAAGAAGACCGGTCCGTTCCCGTGGCGCTTGCGCAGCGCGGGAGCGGTACTGGCCGAGGAGTCGGCCGCTGTGTCGGCCGTGGCTTCGGCGCTCTTCACGGCGTCTTCCTCCGGGGTCGGCTGCATCGGGAATCTCCGAACAAGGGGACGGTGTTGTCTAAGATATCCCCGACCTGACAGCCTCCCCACGCGCCCCGCGCGGAAGTCGTCCGAGCCTGTGTACCGGGGGAGCCGGACGGCCGCGCCCCCGCGTCCGTCCACCGAGTCAAGGAGACCCTTCGTTGTCCGAGCGCCTGCGGCTCATGGCCGTTCATGCCCACCCCGATGACGAGTCCAGCAAGGGCGCGGCCACCATGGCCCGCTACGTGGAGGAGGGCGTCGACGTGCTCGTTGTCACCATGACCGGTGGCGAGCGCGGCGACATCCTCAACCCCGCGATGGAGCGTCCCGACATCCGCGAGAACATCGCACAGGTGCGCCGAGAGGAGATGGAGCGGGCCAGGGAGATCCTCGGCGTCCAGCAGGAGTTCGCCGGTTTCGTCGACTCCGGCCTGCCCGAGGGCGACCCGCTGCCGCCCCTGCCCGAGGGCTGTTTCGCCACCCTCCCGGTGGAGGAGGGCGCCGCGCCCCTCGTGGAGTCCATCCGCAGGTTCCGGCCGCACGTCATCCTCACCTACGACGAGAACGGCGGTTACCCGCACCCCGACCACATCATGACCCACAAGGTGTCGATGCACGCCTTCGACACCGCGGGCGACCCCGACGCCTACCCGGACGCGGGCGACCCCTGGCAGCCGCTCAAGCTGTACTACTTCGTCTCCTTCCCGCCCGAGCGGTTCGAGGCCCTGGCCGACGTGCTGGCCGCGCGCGGCCTGGAGAACCCCTTCGAGGAGTGGATGAAGCGGATCGCGGACCGCGACCGCCCCCGCTGGGAGATCACCACGCGCGTGCACTGCAGCGAGTACTTCGACGTCGCCGACGAGGCGCTCAAGGCGCACGCCACCCAGGTGGACCCCAACGGGTTCTGGTTCGCCGTGCCCAACGAGGTCGTCGCGGAGGCCTGGCCGAGTGAGGACTACCACCTGGTGCGCTCGCTGGTGGACACCGAGGTCCCGGAGAAGGACCTCTTCGCGGGTGTCCGAGAAGCAGTGAGAGTATGAGTGGTATGAACACCCTTCTCACGTCCGCGACGGTGCTGGCGGGCGACTTCCAGCTCGACAGGGACACCGTGACCCCCGGCGTGCTCGGCTTCCTCGTCATCTTCGTCATCGGCGTCGGACTGTACTTCCTCATGCGCAGTCTCATGGGCAAGCTCCGCGCCCTGCCCAAGGACGACGACTTCGGCGCGAGGACCGCGGTCTCCGACGACGGCGGGTCGGCCGACGCGGCGCAGGTCCCCGCCGAGGACACCGCTCCGCGGACCTGAGGAGACGCCCCCGCCCTGCCCCAGCGGGAAGGCGTGTCCGGGCCCACCGTTCGGACCGGACGCCTCGGGGCGCTCCCGCGTCCGCCGGTCGGGCGCGCAACCTCCTCCCGGGCGGTGGCACGCGTCCCGCTCCGGCGGGTGCGCGGCATCCCACCGCCCCGGGTGGCGGAGGCCACGGACGCCCCGTCGGCCTCCGTGCCGCGGACCCCGCTCCGGCGGGTGCGCGACGCCCCGCGGCCGCGGGTGGCACAGTGGGGGCATGTCCAACCGCCTGAGCGACGCGACCAGCCCCTACCTGTTGCAGCACGCCGACAACCCCGTGGAGTGGTGGCCCTGGGGTGAGGAGGCCCTGGCCGAGGCGCGTCGGCGCGACGTGCCCCTCCTCGTCTCCGTCGGTTACGCCGCCTGCCACTGGTGCCACGTGATGGCCCACGAGTCCTTCGAGGACGAGGCGACCGCGGCCCTGATGAACAGCCTCTTCGTCAACGTCAAGGTGGACCGCGAGGAGCGCCCCGACGTCGACGCCGTCTACATGGAGGCGACCCAGGCCATGACCGGCCAGGGAGGCTGGCCCATGACCGTGTTCACCACCCCCGACGGCGCCCCGTTCTACTGCGGCACCTACTTCCCGCGCGAGCACTTCCAGCGCCTGCTGCGGGGCGTGGCCGACGCCTGGCGGGACCAGCGCTCCGAGCTGGTCGGCCAGGGCGCGCGCGTGGTGGAGGCGCTCAGCGGCCCGCCCACCCTGGCCGCCGCGCCGCCGCCCTCCGCGGACCGGCTCGACCTGGCCGTCCGCGCGCTGGTGCGCGACTACGACAGCGCCCACGGCGGTTTCGGCACCGCGCCCAAGTTCCCGCCGTCGATGCTGCTCTCCTTCCTCACCGCGCAGGACGAGCGCACCCGGCCCCTGCGGAGCGCGGACGAGTCCACGCCCGCCTGGCTCATGGCCAGCGGCACCGCCCTCGCCATGGCGCAGGGCGGCATGTACGACCAGCTCGGCGGCGGTTTCGCCCGTTACTCGGTGGACCGCGAGTGGACCGTGCCGCACTTCGAGAAGATGCTCTACGACAACGCCCTGCTGCTGCGCGCCTACGCCCGGATGGGCCGCCGCCCCTCGGGGCCGGGGGTCTCCGACGCCGCCACCCACGCCCTGCTGCGCCGGATCGCCGGGGAGACCGCCGACTGGATGCTGCGCGACCTGCGCACGCCCGAGGGCGGGTTCGCCTCCGCGCTGGACGCCGACAGCGAGGGCGAGGAGGGCACCTACTACGTGTGGACGCCCGCCCAGCTGAGTGAGGTCCTGGGCGAGGAGGACGCCGCCTTCGCCGCCGAGGTGTTCGGCGTGACCGAGGAGGGCACCTTCGAGCGCGGCGCCTCCGTGCTCCAACTGCCCGTCCCGCCCGCCGACGCCTGGCGCTACCAGCGGGTCCGCGAGGCCCTGCTGGCGGCCCGCGCCGAGCGGGTCGCCCCCGCGCGCGACGACAAGGTGGTGGCAGCCTGGAACGGCCTGGCGGTCGCCGCGCTGGCCGAGGCCGGGGTGCTGCTGGAGCGGCCCGACCTGGTGGAGGCCGCCCGTGGGACCGCGGACCTGCTGCTGCGCGTGCACCTGCGGGACGGGCGCCTGGTCCGCACCTCCAGGGACGGGCGCGTGGGCACCAGCGCCGGGGTGCTGGAGGACTACGCCGACGTCGCCGAGGGGCTGCTCGCCCTGCACGGCGTGACCGGGGAGGCGCGCTACGCGCACGAGGCCGGGCGCCTGCTGGACACCGTCCTGGAGCGCTTCGGCGACGGCTCCGGCGGGTTCTACGACACCGCCGACGACGCCGAGCGCCTCTTCAACCGCCCCCAGGACCCCACCGACAACGTCACGCCGTCCGGCCGGTCGGCGGCTGCGTCCGCGCTGCTCACCTACGCCGCGCTGACCGGCTCCGAGCGCCACCGCACGGCCGCCGAGGAGGCGCTGTCCCCGGTGGCGGTGCTGGCGGAGAAGGCCGCCCGGTTCGCCGGATGGGGTCTGGCCACCGGCGAGGCCCTCCTGGCCGGGCCGCGCGCCGTCGCGGTGGTGGGCGACCCCGACGACCCCGGGACCGCGGAGCTGGTGCGCGCCGCGCTGGTCTGGGCGCCGCTGGGCACCGTGCTCTCGCGCGGCGACGGCCGCGACGACGGCGGGGTGCCGCTGCTGCGCGACCGCGCGCCGGTGGGCGGGCGACCGACCGCCTACGTGTGCGAGGGCTTCGTGTGCAAGCTCCCGGTCACCTCGCCCGAGGACCTGCGGGAGCAGCTGCTGGCCTGACGGGTGCCGCCGCCAGGGTCATGGGAACTGTTTTTTGAACCGGCCCTCAGCCCGTGGGGGGTCGGTTCGGGCGTCCACGGGGTTCTGGAGGTGGCGGAAGCGGGTTCCCGTGGGGGAACCGCGCCGCAGGCGTCCGTTGAGGGCGGTGGTGGGTGGCGGGTGGGACGAAGCGGAGGTCCAAGAAACACGCCCTAACCCAGGTGCGTACCGGCGATGATCCGGTCCACCAGGTCGGGCCGGTAGCCCGGCTGGCGGATCTCCATGTACACGGTCGTGGGCTCGCCCGGCTCGTGCACGGCGGCGCTGCTCAGCGATCCGTTGCCGTGGCACTCGGGCCAGTCCCACACCGTGCCCTCCCAGGCGCCGGTGTCCAGCGGGCGCTCCTCGGGAGGGTCTCCGCACGGCTCGGCGCCGGCGATCCCGCTCAGGTCGGCGGGGCCGCTCACCACGGTCGCGTACACACCGTAGGCCGTCTCCCGGGTGGAGTCCCAGCCCTCGGCGTCGGTCGCCACCAGCAGCCCCGGTCCCGCCCCGGCCTCGGCCGCCGCGGGGAGGGCCTCCTGTGCGGTGTGGATCTCGTGGGCCCACACCGACGGCACCTCCAGGTAGATCCCCTGCGCGGCGTCGTGCACGGTGGTCAGGGACACCCCCGGCCTGCCCAGGGACCCCGAGAGGCCGGCTCCTGTCAGCACCAGCGCCCCCGCCAGGGCCGCCGCCCGGCGCCAGGGCATGCGGAACCGCTGCCACCACGGCACGGCCGCCTTGGGCAGGTCGGGCGCCATACGGATGGTTCTGACCCGGTCGGTGAAGGTTTTGGCGTCCGCCGGACGGCTTTCCCGGTCCACCGAAAGCGCCGACAGGATGAGCTCGTCGAGCGCGGGGGGCAGACCTGGCCGGATCTGGCCAGGGGCGACCTTCACCGGCGGGCGCGAGGGCGGGCGGCCGGTGATGAGCTCGTAGGCCACCGCGCCCAGCGAGTACACGTCCGACCGGACGTCCAGGTCGCCGCCGGGAATGCTCTGCTCGGGGGACATGTAGCCGGGGGTCCCGGCCGCCGCGGTGAACCCCGACGCCTCGTCGATCGACTTGGCGAACCCCAGGTCCGCCACCAGCACCCTCTGCCCCACGGGCGACGACTGGAGCAGCACGTTCGACGGCTTGATGTCGCGGTGGATCGTGCCGTGGTTGTGCAGCACCGTGATGCCCTGGCCGATCTCGGTCAGCAGCCGCAGGGCCTCGTCCAGGGGCAGTGTGCCCCGGTGGACGAGGTCGGCGACGCTGCCCTGGTCGGCGTAGGTCATCACCATGTAGGGCCGGCCGTCGGGGAGCACGTCCACGTCGTGCACCGCCACCAGCCAGGTGGAGTCGGTCTGGCGCAGGATGCGCGCCTCCTCCAGGAAGCGGTGCTGGATGTCCATCTGGTGCGCCCAGTTCTCGGCGAGTACCTTGATGGCCACCGAGTAGTTCAGCAGGTCGTCCTGCGCCAACCAGACCGTGGCGAAGGAACCCGACCCAAGGCGCCGGATGACGCGGTAGCGCCCGAAGGCCTCAGGTTGGCTCATCTCCGCCTCGGTCTGTCAGGGGTGAACACGCGGTCGTTGCCCACTAATACACCATCTGTACCTTCACATTGCCTCCCGCCGGTATGATCCCCTCTCCGGGTGGCGCCGATCCCCTCCGGCCGTGGACACTGGAGGAGGCCCGAAGGGCTCCGCGCAGTGCGCGGCGGCGAGGGCGACGATTTTTCGCGAGTGCGGATCCGGACCGGGGCCGTAGACGTCCCAGTGACGTGTGACCCTCGAACGCAAGGGCGCACCCGCGTCCGCAGCGGACGGCCGGATGTCTGCCGTCAGTCAGGGAGAGACCAGACATGCGCAGTAGTGACCACGCAGACCACGAGGAGAGCCCCGCGCCCCGGCGCCGGGTGGCGAGCAACGTCGACGAGGAGCTGGAGGACCTCGCGCGCCGGGCCAAGGCCGGGGACGCCATGGCCCTGGACGACCTGCTCCGGCGGATCCAGCCCGAGGTGCTGCGCCGCTGCGCCCGCTTCCTGCCCTACCGGCAGGACGCCGAGGAGGCGTGCCAGGACGCGCTGCTGCGCGTGGCGCGCAAGATCGACAGCTTCAAGGGCGACTCCCTGTTCACCACGTGGCTGTACACCGTGGTGTCCAACTCCGCCCGGCAGACCTACCGCTCCATGAAGCGGCGCTCGGCGGAGTTCCCCACCGAGGCCGAGCGCATGCCCCACCAGAGCGACCCCCGCACCACCAGCGTCATCGCCGGCTCCCGCATCGACCTGCTGGAGGCCCTCGACCAGCTGGAGAAGGACCGCCCCAACCTGGTGGCCCCCCTGGTCCTGCGCGACCTGTGCCAGATGGACTACAACGAGATCGCCTCCGAGCTCAACCTGGCCCTGGGCACCGTCAAGTCCCGCATCCACCAGGGGCGCAAGCACGTGCGCAAGTCCCTGGCCGTGACGTAGCCCCCTTCGGGCGAACTACGCTGGAGGAATCCCCGTCGGCACATCCTTTCCAGCGGTGTGCTGTTCCAGATCCAGCTCTGAGAGGTTTCGCCAATGGGGCTTCGTGACCCCCTGTACTGGCTCTACGAGCGGCGCCTGGAGCGTCGGCTGACCAGTCAGGAGATCCCCCGCCACGTCGGTGTCGCCATGGACGGCAACCGCCGCTGGGCCAAGGTGAGCGGGCTCGGCGCGGCCGAGCAGGGCCACCAGGCGGGCGCGAACAAGATCTTCGAACTGCTGCGCTGGTGCGACGAGGTCGGCGTGCAGGTGGTCACACTCTGGATGCTGTCCACCGACAACCTCAGCCGGGACGAGTCCGAGCTGGGCCCGCTGGTGCGCATCATCGAGCAGACCATCGCCCGGCTTCGCGAGGAGGGGTGGAACACGCGCCCCGTGGGGGCCCTCGACATCCTGCCCGCGTCCACCGCCCAGGCTCTCAAGGAGGCGGAGACGGCCACATCCGGTAACCCCGGGCTGGTTGTCAACGTCGCCGTCGGGTATGGAGGTAGACGTGAGATCGCTGATGCGGTTCGGTCCCTCCTCCAAGCGGAGGCGGCCAAGGGCACCGGTATCCAGGAGCTTGCCGAGCGCCTGGACATCGAGGACATCGCACGGCATCTCTACACGCGCGGTCAGCCCGACCCCGACCTGCTCATCCGCACGTCGGGGGAGCAGCGCCTGTCCGGCTTCATGCTGTGGCAGAGCGTGCACTCGGAGTTCTACTTCTGCGAGGTCTACTGGCCTGCCTTCCGCAGGGTGGACTTCCTGCGTGCACTGCGCTCGTACGGCGCGCGCAACCGCCGCTACGGATCCTGATCCCCCCGAACCCGACCCCTTAACGCGGAGTTCACCGCGCGGAGGGAGAGGTCCCTTGGAAACGGGAGCACGGACGCGTAGCGTCGGGAGTAGCGGGTGGCGTTCGTCCACCCGTTCGGGAGGCCCCGTCTCATTGATCTCCTCCGCCATCGCGGAACGTCAACGAGGAGGGCCGGACCCGGCCCTCGCGGGCCAGGTCCCGGTCCTCCATGATCCCGTGACAGTAGGGCGCCCCAGCGGTGCCCAAGGGGAGAACGAGTGGCTAGTTCCTCGACCGATCGCCGTGACACCCAGTCCCCCGACCCCCGTACGGAGGTAGGCCAGGACGCACGCGTCTACGTGCTCGACACCAGTGTCCTGCTCGCCGACCCGGCCGCCCTGAGCCGGTTCGCCGAGCACGAGGTCGTCATCCCCGTGGTGGTGATCACCGAACTGGAGAGCAAGCGTCACCACCCCGAGCTCGGGTACTTCGCTCGTCACGCGCTGCGCCGCCTGGACGACCTCCGGGTCGCCCACGGCCGTCTGGACGTCCCGGTACCGGTGAACGACCTCGGCGGCACGCTGCGGGTGGAACTCAACCACAGCGATCCGCGGATCCTGCCGGCGGGCTTCCGGCTCGGCGACAACGACACCCGGATCCTCACGGTGGCCCGCAACCTCCAGGAGGAGGGCGGGGACGTCGTGCTGGTGAGCAAGGACCTTCCGATGCGGATCAAGGCGTCCTCCATCGGGCTGGCCGCCGACGAGTACCGGGCCGAACTGGCCATCGAGCACGGCTGGACGGGCATGGCCGAGCTGGACGTGCCCGCGCACCAGATCGGCGAGCTGTTCACCAGCGGCGAGAGCGACATCGAGGCGGCCCGGGACCTCCCCTGCCACACCGGACTGGTGCTGGTCTCCGAGCGGGGCAAGGCGCTCGGCCGGGTCCAGCCCGACAAGTCGGTGAGGCTGGTGCGCGGCGACCGCGACGTGTTCGGTCTGCACGGCCGCAGCGCCGAGCAGCGCGTCGCCCTGGACCTGCTCACCGACCCCGACGTGGGCATCGTCTCCCTGGGCGGGCGCGCGGGCACCGGCAAGTCGGCGCTGGCGCTGTGCGCCGGTCTGGAGGCCGTTCTGGAGCGCCGCCAGCACCGCAAGGTGATGGTGTTCCGGCCGCTGTACGCGGTCGGCGGCCAGGAGCTGGGCTACCTGCCCGGGACCGAGAACGACAAGATGACCCCGTGGGGCCAGGCGGTGCACGACACCCTGTCCGCGGTGACCAGCGAGGAGGTCATCGAGGAGATCGTGGACCGGGGGATGCTGGAGGTCCTCCCGCTCACCCACATCCGCGGCCGGTCGCTGCACGACGCGTTCGTGATCGTGGACGAGGCCCAATCCCTGGAGCGCAACGTCCTGCTCACCGTGCTCTCCCGCCTCGGCCAGAACTCGCGGGTGGTGCTCACCCACGACATCGCCCAGCGCGACAACCTGCGCGTGGGCCGCCACGACGGTGTGGTCGCGGTGATCGAGAAGCTCAAGGGCCACCCCCTGTTCGCGCACGTCACCCTGACCCGGTCCGAGCGGTCGCCGATCGCCGCCCTGGTCACGGAGATGCTGGAGAACTGACGCGGTACCGCGGCGGGCCCGTCGGTGTGACGGGCCCGCCGCCCCGTGGTGGCGGGCCGCCGCACGGCCACCGGACGCCCGGCGCAGGGTGCGCCGGACGCTCCACACCGGCCCCGCCGCCCTAGCCGGGGCCGGGGCCCCTCTCCGACGCACCACCCGGGACGCGCTGTGCCCCGGGCCGTCGGCCCGCGTTCCACGGGCGCGGTCGGGTCTCTCAGCGCATCCCCGCCACCAGGCGGCCCAGGCGCCTCAGCCGTTCCAGGCTCGCCTCGTAGCGGGTGCCGATCACCAGCAGCAGCACACCCGCCACGGCGAACGGCACCCAGTTCGGCACCAGGCGGGTCAGGTCCCACAGGGGCGGCCCGAACGCTCTCAGCGAGGTCGCCACCAGCACCAGCCCGCCCGTCACCAGGGCCGCCTGGAGCCGTCCGCGCAGCCCCCACACGGTCACCGCGAGGCCCAGCACGAGCACGGCGGGCACCCGCCACACCATGCCGTCCTCCGCCAGCACCAGCACGACGGTGGGCAGGAACAGCAGCGCCAGGCCCCCGCCGTGGGCGGCCCAGCTCGACGGCGGTACGGCCGCCCTGCGGCTCCACTCCCAGCCCACGGCCAGCGCCGCGAGGGCGGGCGGCACCGTGTACGCCTCGGGCACGGCCACGTCCCACGCCGAGAGCACCGTCCACAGCGCCGCCAGCATCAGCAGCGCGCCCACCGGCGCGAACCAGCGCCGCCCGGGCCGTGCGGCGGTCGCCAGCGCGACGACCCCGACCACCGCCAGCGCCAGCGCGACCAGTTCCGGCCGCGCCCCCGCCGCCGCGGTGACGCCCAGTGAGACCGCCGCCCACACCCAGGCGGGGACCTCCGTCGCCGGTAGCAGCGGTCCGCGCAGGCGCGGCGCGGCCACGGCCACCGCGGCGACCATCGCGATCGGCGCCAGCGCCGCGTACTCCACCGGAGCCCCCAGCAGCAGGGGCAGCGCCAGCGCGAACCCGCCCGTCGCCGCCGTCGCCACCGCCGTGGCGCCGACCGCCGCGACGGCGGTCCGGGCCAGGGCCGCGACCACCGCGGCGACCACCGCGACCCCCATCAGGGCGCCCGTGGTCGCGTGCGCCTGGACCAGCGCCCAGCCCGCGCCGAGCAGCAGGGTGAGGAGGGCGGTCAGCCCCGCCAGCCGGCCGAGCCGCCCGCTGCGGGTCAGCGCCGACCACAGTGCCAGGGCCGAACCCACCGCGAACACCCACAGCAGGGCGCCGAGGAACGGCGCGTCCAGGACCAGGGGCAGCCCGACGAGCGAGGGCGGCGCGGCGAGAACCGCCGCGGCCGCCGTCCGCCCTCGGTCGAGCAGGGCGACCAGGGCCACCGCCGCCGCACCGGCCAGCAGCATCCCGGCCGCCGTGCCGAAGGCCTCCGCCGGGCCCGCCACGCCGTGCAGCCCCAGAACGGTGTGGGCCGGGTCGCCCAGCGCCCGCACGGGCGCCGTCCACGGCCCGTACGCGCCGGACAGCAGCGGCAGGCCGGGGCCGTGCCCGCGCCCGACCAGCAGCGGGGCGGATGCGAGCAGGAGCAGGCCGACCGCGGTGAAGACCGGCCGGGGGTCGCCCCCGGCACCGTGCGCGGACGGGAGGGGGGTCCGACCGAGCACCACCGCGTTCGCCCCGGCCAGCAGCGCGCAGGCGGCCAGCAGCCACCACGCCGCAGGCGGCACGGTGTCCGAGATCACGAGGCCGAGCCCGAAGAACGCGCCGGTCAGCAGCGCCAGCGCCCACAGGAGCAGGCCCGTCGCGTAGAGCGCCGCGGGGCGGCCGGATCGGGCGTACAGGAGCAGCGCGACCAGGACGGTCGCTTCCACGAACACGAGGGCGGCCAGGGAGGTGTACTGGTCCGGAAGAGACCACAGGCCACCGGTGAGCAGGGTCAGGGTTCCGGTGAGCGCGGGCACCCAGGAGCCGGGCCGACGCGGCGCCGGGGTTGTGGCCAGGACCAGCGCGGCGCCGACCAGGAGGGCGCACACCACCGCCGCCGCGTGCGGCGGGTCCAGCAGGTGCACGGCCGTCAGCAGCGCCGGAGGAGCGGTCAGGGCGGCGGCGGGCACCAGCGCCCGGCGGCGCAGCAGGAACACCGCGCCCAGGGAGAGCGCGGCGCAGACGAGCACGGCGAGCAGCGGGAGCCCGGCGTCCGCGGGGGCCGTCGTCGGCAGACCCAGCACGCTGGACACCGGTGCGGTCGCGGGGCCGCTGTCCCACGGGAGCAGGGGCGCCCGGGGCAGCGCGGGCAGGTGCGCGGGCCCGGCGGCCAGCGGGGCCGCCCCCAGGACCAGCAGGGCGATGACCGCCGGGACCCGGGAGGCTCCCGCGCCGTCCGCGCCGCCCGTCGCCGCAGGGCCGCCCGGGCCGCCCACCGGACCGGGACCCGCCGGGACCCGGCGCAGCGGGTTCCGGGCCAGCAGCAGACCGGTCACGCCCGACAGCAGCAGGACGGCGGCCACGAACCACCAGGCTCCGACGCGGTCGGCGCCCGCGGCGGAGGCGGCGAGGGCGAACGCCGTGTACAGCAGCGCCAGGACCGTGGTCAGCCCCCACAGCACGGTCGCGCTGACCCGGAGGGCGCGCACGGGGACGCCCGCGCGGGGCCGTCCGAACCAGAGCGCCAGGAGCAGGTCGGCGAGCCCGGTCGCGGCCAGGACGGGCAGCGCCCAGGACCAGAGGCCGGGGGAGTCGGACGCCGCCACCAGCAGGACGGGCACCGGTTGCAGGAGCAGGACGGCCAGGACGCGCGGCGTCCGCAGCGGCACGAGCAGCGGATAGGACGCCAGCAGTGCGCCGATGACGACCAGCGCGACCGCGGTGTAGGCGGAACCGCTCCCGATCTGCTCCGACGCCAGCAGCCACAGCGCGAGGGCGTCGACGCACAGCAGCGCGGCGGCCAGGCAGCCGAAGGTCTCCGCGGTCGCCCTGAGACCGCGCCGGTGCAGCGGCAGGGCCAGGACGGCGAAGGCGGCCGTGGTGAGGCCGAGGACCCCGGCGCGGGCGCCGGTGCCCATGTCGCTCCACGTCCAGATGGCGAAGACCAGGGCCGCGATGCCGACGAGCACGCCGCCCAGCCCGAGGACGACGTTCTGCGCCGAGCGGCGGGTGACCTCCCCGGGCGGCCCGGACGCAAGCCGTGGGGACTGCGGCTGCCCAGTCGGTACCCGCCCGGCCGGGGCCTGTGCGCAGGGGTTCTGCCCGACCGGCGCCTGCGAGCCGGACACCGCCCCGGCCGGGGACCGCCCGTGCGCGTGGGCTGCCTGCCCGCCGGGGGGCACGACACCGGGCGGGACGGCCGGTTCCGGCGCGTGACCGGAAGCCCGCCCCGGAACCCGCGGCGGCTCCCCGTCCGCGGAGCCGGGAACGGGCCGAGCCGGGGGCGCGCCCCGGCCCGACTCCTCGCGCAGCAGTGCCACGACGGCGGCGCGCTCCTCGCGCAGGTGCCGCTCGCGGCTGTTGAGCAGCGCGATCTCGGTGTCGATGTGCCACAGGCGCTGGGCGGTGGCGCCGACGAGCAGGAGCCCGCACCGCCGGCAGTTCCGGGGCGGCGCGTGGAGCGGGGCGCGGCAGTCCGGGCACCTGAGCCGTGGGTCCGCGGGGGACGGCGGGGATCCGTGGACGTTCATGGCGCCATCCTGGCCCCCGCGGCCGCCCGCGCACATCCGTACGGGTACTCAGGAACACCGTTCCCGGTGACCTCCGTCTCGCTTCGGGATGTGCGGAGACCCCCGCCACAGCCCCGGGAGGGCTTGACCTCTCCTTGACTCTGCGTGTCGACATGCAGGTCAAAGCACCGCATCGCGGATGCATTCCGTGATGTGATCCAAGACATAGTAAATCTGGCGTTACTTCATCGTGACGATGATGCAGGCTGAACCCGCTGCACGAACATCCCCTCCCACGTGGGAACCCGCGCCGCGGTCGGTCGAACGGCTACCCCTTCCCTCGCGCGCAACACCCCGGGCCACGTGGTCAGCGGCGGCGAACTCTCACACACGCGGACCCCGTGGGGCGCGTGTGCGTCTACGCGAAAGGGCGATTTTGCTACTCAACCTCATCTCACTGCGACATGCGGGCGCCGTCGGCGCCGCGACCCTCGTCGCCGGCGGCACCTTCTCGGTCGCCGCGTTCGCCCAGAGCGACGCGGCCGACCCGAGCCAGCTAGCCTCCGCCGCGGTGGTCCCCGACCAGCAGTCGGCGGCGGGCGGCGACGGCGGGTCCGACCGGCCCGAGGACTTCTTCGCCGCGCAGACCGAGCAGAGCGACCAGGAGCGCCAGACCCAGCGCGAGGAGAGCATGGAGCAGGCCAGGGCGGCCGTCGACGAGGCCGTCCGCGCCGACAGCGGGACGGCCAGCGACATCGCCGAGCCCGAGCCCGAACCCGAGGAGGAGCCCGAGGCCGACACCTCCGGCGGTTCCGACTCCTCCGGCGGCGGGTCCGCCGGATCGGCCCCCTCCGGCGACCCCAAGGGCATCGCGCTCCAGATGGTCCTGGACGAGGGCTGGGCCGCCAGCGAGTTCCACGACTGCCTGGAGCCGCTGTGGGAGAAGGAGAGCAACTGGAACCACACGGCCGAGAACCCCAGTTCGGGCGCCTACGGCATCCCGCAGTCGCTGCCGGGCGACAAGATGGCCTCCCACGGATCGGACTGGCGGACCAACCCGGCCACGCAGATCGCCTGGGGCATCGACTACATCAAGGACCGCTACGGAAACCCCTGCGGCGCCTGGTCCCACTCTCAGGCCAACAACTGGTATTAATAGGGCTTTCCCTGCCAATAACCCCCTCTTGGAAAAGGCAATCGTGCTAATCAACCGAATGTCGCTGCGCAGTACGGCGGCGGTCGGTGCGGCGACCCTCGTCGCGGGTGCGACCTTCGCCGTCACCGCGTTCGCGGATGACGAGATCGATCCGGACACTGTGGCCAGCGCCGCCATTCCGGAGGCCGAGGAACCCGCCGCCGACACCGAAGCCGGGGAGGAGCAGTTCTTCTCCGAGCAGTTGTCCCAGGAAGAACTCCAGACCCGGCGCAGCCAGGCTCAGGAGCAGCGTGACGCGGCCCTCACCGAAGGGGTCCTGACGGCCCAGGTCGAGGGAAGCGACATCGAGGAGGAGGAAGAAGAGGAAGAGGAGGAGACTCCCGTCTTCACCGGCGACCCCAAGGGCATCGCCCTCCAGATGGTCACCGACCAGGGCTGGGCCGCCAGCGAGTTCCACGACTGCCTCGAGCCCCTGTGGCAGAAGGAGAGCAACTGGAACCCCAGCGCGCAGAACCCCAGTTCGGGCGCCTACGGCATCCCGCAGTCCCTGCCGGGCGACAAGATGGCCACCCACGGCGACGACTGGCAGACCAACCCGGCCACGCAGATCGCCTGGGGCATCGACTACATCAAGGGCCGCTACGGCACTCCCTGTGAGGCGTGGGCCCACTCCCAGTCCGTCGGCTGGTACTGATTCCGCCGCGGCGCCCCCTGACGGCGGGCGCCGCCTCCGGCGCACACGCGAGGGGCGGGGGCCGTTCCCTTCCGGAACGGCCCCCGTCGTGTCGGGCCCGCCGCGGTCGGCGGGCGGCGCGCTCACAGCAGTGGGTCGAACGACTCCATGACGTCCTCGGGCAGGTCGTCGTAGTAGTCGGCGTCCTCGCGCGGAACGTTCACGCTGACCAGGTAGAACACCCGGTCGCCCTCGTGCTCGGTGCTGACCGCGTAGGCCCAGAAGCGCCGTTCCTGACTCGCCCAGGTCTCGTTGACGAAGTCCGACTCCACCAGGGCGACGTCCCAGCCCTCCTCGAAGTCGCCGTCGTCGAACTCCTCCAGCTCCAGCTGCGTGTAGCCGGTGGTGACGTCACCCTCGACCCGGGTCCCGCCGTTGGTGTCCTCCAGGTACTCGGCGCTCGTCCCGGTGAACTCCTGCTCGGTCCACCCGGTCACCCACACCTGGTGGTCGCCGCCCGGCGCGACGAACACCGCCAGCGTGTTCTCGATCTCGCTGTCGTCCACCTGCCACCCGGCCGGGTGGTCCACGTGGAACCACTGCGACCGGAAGGTCTCCAGCTCGTCGTAGGACGGCGGCTCCCCGTCCTCGTCCCCGCTCCCGGTCGTGCCGCCCTCGCCCCGGCCCTCACCGCCGCTGCCGCTGCCGACACCGCCCTCGTCCCCGCCGACGGAGGCGGAGGGCTCCGCCGGGGGCCTCGCGCCCTCGGACGCCGACAGCGACTCGGAGGCGCCGCCCTCGACCTCGGCTCCGGCGAACAGGGTGGCGCCGACCACGGCCACACCGCCGATCAGCGCCAGGACCACCACCGCGGCGCCCACGCCGACGAGGAGCCTGGTGTTCCCTGACCCCGAGCCCGGACGCGCGCCGCCGTGTCCGCCCGAGTGGAGCGCGGCACCGGGACCCCCGGGTCCGCCCGGGCCGCGTCCCATACCGCCGTGTCCGCCTCCCGCGGAGTGCGGCGGCCGGTGCTGGTGGGCCGTGCGGTGCCCGTGCGCGAAGGGCGTCGCGGGCGTCACCGGGTCGGCCGGTCCGCCCCGCGGCGGGCGCGGCCCCGTCACCGGGCCCTGCGGCAGCGGGGTCCGCGTGTGGGGGTAACCGCCCAGCGGCCCCGTGCCGGGGCGGCCGCCGCTCGGCGCGTGGTGGGGGCTCTGCGGACCGCTGACCCCGGGGGCCGCGTGCGGGCCGCTGCCGAAGGCCGGGGCGCCGCCTCCGGACGCCCCCGCGGCTCTCGCCGCGCCGAACGCCCCCGCGCCCGCCACTCCGAAGCCGCCGCTGTCGTCACCGCCCGCGTTCGGCCCGCCGCGCCCGCGCAGCAGCGCCAGCGCCCCGTCCACGTCCAGCCTGCGGTCCGGGTCGCGCTCCAGCAGGCCGGAGATGAGCGGCTCCAGCCATCCGGCGCGCGTCATCGGCGGCAGCGGCGCGGACATCACCGCCGCGATCGCCGCGGTGATGCTGTCGCGGCGGAACGGGGAGGCGCCCTCGACCGCCGCGAACAGGGTCACGCCGATGCTCCACAGGTCGCCCCGGTGCTCGGCCGGCCCGCCCGCCAGCCGCTCGGGCGGCATGTACTCGGGTGAGCCGATCAGCGCGCCGGTGCGGGTGATGCTCGGCCCGCCCTCCACCGTCGCGATGCCGAAGTCGGTGAGGATGACCCGGCCGTCCAGGGACGTCATGATGTTGCCCGGCTTGATGTCGCGGTGCAGGACCCCGGCCGCGTTCGCGGCCCGCACGGCGCGCAGCAGCGACTCGGCGATCTCCGCGACCTCGTCCGGGGGCAGGGCGCCCCGCTCGTTGAGCCGGTCCTGGAGGGAGCCGCCCTCTACCAGCTCCATGACCACCCACGGGTTGCCGTCGTACTCGAAGACGTCGTGGATGGTGATCACCGTGGGGTGGCTGATCCGCGCGGCGGAGCGCGCCTCGCGCCGGACCCGGCCGTGGGCGTCCGCGCGCTCGGCGTCGGTGAAGTGGTCGGGAAGCAGCACCTGCTTGATCGCCACGTCGCGGTCCAGCGTCGGGTCGAAGGCCTGCCAGACCACCCCCATACCGCCGCGGCCGAGTTCACGGCGCAGGACGTAGCGGTCCGCGACGACGCGTTCACTGTCGCTGTTGCTCGACATGTACTGCCCTCTCGAAGGCGGGCTTCCAAGGTGCTCGTTCAAGAATGTCGGACGCCTCCCGCGCCCGGAAGGTTCCTGGTCCGGCTCTTCACGGCCGAGTGAGGCACAACCGGGACCCGTGGCACCGTGCGCCCCGCCCGGCGCACGACCGCCCGGCCCGGCACACGGAAGGGGCACCCCGCACGCGGGGCGCCCCGTGGCGGAACGGGTCCGGACTACTGGGAGTTGGTCATCCGCAGCACGTCGAGGGCCTCGTCCAGCTGCGCCTCGGTGAGCTTGCCGTCCCGGACGTAGCCGCGCTCGATGACCACCTCGCGGATGGTCTTCTTCTCCTTCAGCGACTGCTTGGCGACCTTGGAGGCCTCCTCGTAGCCGATGTAGCGGTTGAGCGGGGTCACGATCGACGGCGAGGACTCGGCGTAGACGCGGCACTGCTCGGCGTTGGCCTCGATGCCGGACACGCAGCGGTCCGCGAACACGCGCGAGACGTTGGAGAGCAGGCGGACGGACTCCAGCACGTTGCGGGCGATCATCGGCAGCTGCACGTTCAGCTCGAAGTTGCCGCTCGCGCCGCCGAAGGCCACCGCGGCGTCGTTGCCGACGACCTGCGAGGTCACCTGGAGCACGGCCTCGCACAGGACCGGGTTGACCTTGCCCGGCATGATCGAGGAGCCGGGCTGGAGGTCGGGCAGGAGGATCTCGCCCAGGCCCGTGGTCGGGCCCGAGCCCATCCAGCGGATGTCGTTGGCGATCTTGGCGAAGCCGACCGCGATGGTCCGCAGCTGGCCGGACAGCTCGACCAGGCCGTCGCGGGCGCCCTGCGCCTCGAAGTGGTCGCGGGCCTCGGTCAGCGGCAGGCCGGTGTGCTCGGCGATCTCGGCGATGACCCGGGCGGAGAAGCCCTCGGGGGTGTTGATGCCGGTGCCCACGGCGGTGCCGCCCAGCGGCAGCTCGGCCACGCGCGGCAGGACGGCCTCCAGGCGCTCCACGCCGTAGCGCACCTGGGCGGCGTACCCGGCGAACTCCTGGCCCAGGGTGACCGGGGTGGCGTCCATGAGGTGGGTGCGGCCGCTCTTGACCACGGAGGCGAACTCGGTGGCCTTGGCGCCGAGCGCCTCCTCCAGGTGCCGCAGCGCCGGGACCAGGTCGTTCTGGACGGCGGAGGTGGCGGCGATGTGGATGGAGGAGGGGAACACGTCGTTGGAGGACTGCGACGCGTTGACGTGGTCGTTGGGGTGCACGGGGGCCCCGAGGCGCTCGGTGGCCAGCGTCGCCACGACCTCGTTGGTGTTCATGTTGCTGGAGGTGCCCGAGCCGGTCTGGAAGACGTCGATCGGGAACTCGTCGTTCCACCTGCCCTCGGCGACCTCCAGGGCGGCCTCCCGGATCGCCTTGCCCAGGTCGTCGCTGATGACGCCGAGCTCGGCGTTGACCTTGGCCGCGGCGGCCTTGATCTGGCCGAGGGCGGCGATGTGCGCGCCCTCCAGGCCCTGGCCGGAGATCGGGAAGTTCTCGACGGCACGCTGCGTCTGGGCCCTCCACTTGGCCTCGGCCGGAACCCTGACCTCACCCATCGAGTCGTGCTCGATACGGAACTCGCTCATTGCAACCCAACTCTCCCTGGGAAAACCTGTGAGCCCCAGATTGCCAGACGCACCGGAGCACACCGCCACCTCACCCGGGGTTGGCGGTGTTGCACGCGTCATGTTGACACCGACGCCGCCCTCCGCGACCGGTCGGCGGTCCTCGCAGGTCGGCGCGGTCAGGCCCCGATGCCGCGCCGGCGATCGCGGCGGCGCCAGCCCAGGAGGCGGCGCCTCCTCGGGGCGCGCACGCGCACCACGCCGAACAGGGAGAACCCGTCGATCTCCAGCACCGGGGGATGGGACAGCTCGGAGCGGCGCGCGGTGGTGGTGCGCCTGCCCAGGAACGACCAGCCGGTCAGCCGCACCTCGACGCCCTCGGGGACGTCGATCTCCACGCGGCCCAGGACGGCGGTCACGGTCATGCGGTGGTGGTTGTGCATCAGGAGCGCCTCGCGCATGTCCACCTCGACCCTGCCGACCAGCGCCACGGCCAGCTCGTCGGGATAGGCCACCCAGCGGCCCCTGCGCTCCGCCCTGCCGAACAGGCCCAGGACGGGCTGGCGGTCCAGACGGATGGGCTGCTGCTCCGCGGGGAGGAGGTCGGCGGTGATCCCGGGCAGCTCGCCCAGGGTCCGGGCCTCGTGCGCGAGGGAGGAGCGCTCCTCGAACTCCTCCAGGTCCAGACGGCCGTCGGCGGCGGCCTCGCGCAGGACCCGCAGGACACGTTCGCGGTCGGTGTTGGAGGCGCGGAGCCGATCGGGGGACACTTCCTCACTCACACCGCCCAGACTAGGCGAAACCCCGGGCCGGCCGCCCGTCCGGGGAGTCTCGCGCGTCGGCGCGTCCGGGTGCGCCCCGCGTCCGCCCGGGGCCACGGGAGAACTCGGGCCGGGGGCGCCGCGTCCCGGCCCGGCCGGAAGGCACGGCGGACCGGGCCCGGGCGGGGCGGAAAGCCCTCAGGCCTTCGCCCGCCCGCCGTCACAGGTCCATCAGGGCCGCCCCGCCCGCCGTCACAGGTCCATCAGCGCCCGCCTGGCGACCGCGTCGGAGGAGGCGGCCAGCGGCCGGACCGCCGCCCTGACCAGTGCGCGGGCGTTGTCGTCGCCCGCCACGCGGTTGGAGCCGAGCTCACCGCACCGCACGCAGCGGTGGACGATCATCCACTCCCCGTCCGGTCGCGCCGCCATGCTCAGCGCGTCCATCGCGCCCCGGCAGCCGGACGCGCGGTCGCCGGGGATCCGCAGGTCCACGTGCAGGCTGGTCAGGCAGTGCGGACAGTGGTTGCGGTGGGCCGTCCCCGGCGCGCGGGCCGGGATCTCCAGACGGCACCGCACACAGCGGAACGAACCCGTGCCGCCCGCCTCGCCGTGGGCGTGCAGCACGGTCTTGGGGCGCTGGGGACGCCTGGTGACACGGGTGTTGCGTCGGCCCACGCTCACACCTCCCCGAACAGGTCGAGCGGGAAGGGCGGTTCGGCCAGCGGCCGGACCGCGATCCGCATGAGGACGAGGTGGTTGTCGTCCGGTGAGACGGCGCTCTCGGACATCTCGTCGCACACGCCGCAGCGGTGGATGAGCGTCCAGGAGCCGCCGCGCGGTACCGCGACCGAGATCGGGGCCATGCGCCCGCCGCAGTCGGAGGCGCCGCCCCCGGCCCGGTCCAGGACGTGGCGTGAGCTCAGGCAGCTCGGGCAGTGGTCGCGCGGTTCCCCGGCGGGACCGAGACGGGACACGGACAGGCCGCAGCGCACGCAGGCGAAGGCGCCGGTGCGCGTGGCGGAGCGGTGGCCGGAGCGGCCGGAGGAATCGTTGGTGGACACCCGGAGGTACTCCTTGCTGGAAAAGGGTGGTGAACAGCAGGGAGCAGGCCGAGCGCTTCTCGACGGAGGGGGGCGTGGCCGCCTCAGGCACCCGGGGCCCGGGTACGGCGGTGGCACGCGTGACTGTGAGGCGCGCTCGGCGCGTTCCGGGTCATACTCACCCTTCTCCGTCCGGAGTCGTCCTCCGGATTCTCGTTCCTACGGGTCCGGAGGACGATCGTAGGCGGGCGCCCCGGCCGGGACAACGGGTTTTTCCGCCGGTCGGACCGCCCCGCGGGGCCCGCACGGCCCGCCGCGTCGCGGCCGCGCACGGCGCGGCGGGAGTGTTTCCACAGCCGGAGAAACCCGCTGGAAATCCCCCGCCCACGCTGTCTACGGTTGTGTTCATGACCACACCTGTCCCCGGTCGCCGTCCGTCCGGGAGCGCGACCATGGACGCCGGTGACACACCGTCCGTCCCCGCCCTGCGACTCCGGGGCGTCGTCAAGCGCTTCGGTTCGCTCACCGCCGTCGACGGGCTCGACCTGGAGGTGCCGCAGGGCGTCGTCCTGGGCCTGCTCGGGCCCAACGGCGCGGGCAAGTCGACCACCATGAAGATGCTCACCGCCCAGTCCCTCGCCGACGAGGGCGAGATCCGCGTCCTCGGCCACGCCATCCCCGACGAGTCCAAGTGGGCCCGGGCCCGCATGGGCGTCGTGCCCCAGCACGACAACCTCGACGAGGAGCTCACCGTCGAGCAGAACCTGCGGATGTTCTCCTACCTGTACCGGGTCCCGCGCCGCCGACGCCGCGAGGCCGTCGCCCGGACCATGCGGCTGGCCCAGCTCGCCGACCGGGGCGCGACCCTCGTCGACGACCTGTCCGGGGGCATGCGCCGCCGCCTGCTCATCGTCCGCGCCCTGCTGCACCGGCCCGAACTCGTCCTCATGGACGAGCCCACCGTGGGCCTGGACCCGCAGGTGCGCCAGGACCTGTGGAGCGTCATCTCCGCGCTGCGCGCCGAGGGCGTCACCGTGCTGATGTCCACCCACTACATCGAGGAGGCCGAACGCCTCTCCGACGAGGTGGCGCTCATGGCCGCGGGCAGGATCGTCGAGCGCGGCGCCCCCACCGACCTCGTCGCCCGGTACGCGGGGACCACCGTGGAGGAGTACACCCCGGGTGAGGAGGGCGTCGACGGACTCGAACGCCTCGTCCACGGCCACGGTTTCACCACCCGGCGCACCGGCACCACCGTGTCGGTCCTGCGCGCCGAGGAGCTGCCCGACTCCCTGCGCGACCGGCTGGGCGCGCCGCTGCGCCGGGTGAGCACCCTGGAGGACGTCTTCGTGGCCCTGACCGGAGAGAGTGTGGAATGACGGACCAGACGCGGCAGGCCCGGGATGACGCCCGGCCCGAGATCCACGCCCGCCCCGGCCGGCTGGAGGCCGACGCGGTGATGGGCGTCGTCGCCCGCGAGTGGATCCTGTACGGCCAGTCCTGGCGGGCGACCACCTTCGCGGCGGTGGTCGAGCCCACCCTCTACCTGCTCTGCTTCGGCTTCGGCATGGGCGCCCTCATCGGCACCCTCGCCGGGTACAGCTACATCGACTTCCTCGGCACGGGCATCGTGGCGGTGTCGGTGCTGTTCCAGTCGATGATGCCCGGGGTCATCAACACCTTCATCAAGAGACGCTTCCTGCACACCTACGAGGGCATCCTCGCCGCCCCCGTGGACGTGCGCGAACTCGTCACCGGCGAGGCGCTGTGGCTGGCGATGCGCTCGGGCGTGTACGGGTGCGTCCCGCTGCTCGTCGCGGTCGGGTTCGGGCTGCGCCCCGGCCCCGGTCTGCTGCTCGTGCCGCTCATCGCCTTCCTGTCCGGGTTCGCCTTCGCCCTCTTCGGGATCTGGATCTCCGCCCTGATCAACTCGGTGCGGTCCATGGACTACGTGTTCAGCGGCCTGTTCACCCCGCTGTTCCTGGTGGCGGGCACGTTCTTCCCGCTCACCGAGCTGCCCGACTGGGTGCGGAACGCGGCCATGGCCAACCCGCTCTACCACTCGGTCGAGCTGATCCGCGGGGTGGTCTTCGGCAACCTCGGGGCCGGACCGGCGCTGTTCCACCTCGGAGTGCTGCTGGTGTTCGTGGTCCTCATGTGGTTCCTGGCGTGCGCCCGGATGAGACGCCGGGTGGTCGGCTGAAGCCTCCCGCACGCGCGGACGGCGCGGGGGGAGCACCCTCCCCCGCGCCGTCCGCGCAACGTCACCCCGTGCGGCTACTCGCCGCCGCTGGGCGACCAGCGCAGCTCCACGCTGCTGCGCTGCCCCTCCTCGGTGACGCTCAGCGCCAGGCCCACGGCGCCCCACTGACCGGGGGCCTCGACCTCACTCTCGGTCAGCACTTGGCGCAGGTCCATGTACCCGGCCATCACCGCCGAGTCCATCTCCTGCATGGTCTGCTGGAAGACCGGGTCGTCGCCCAGGCGCCCGGTGGCGCTGCTGCCCCGGGACACCACCACGGCGTCGCCGTCGGTGCTCACACCCGGCGGGGTGCTGTAGGAGTCGACGACCGCGCTCTCGACGAAGTCGCTCAGGATCTGCTCGTCACCGCCCACCGCGCGGTACTGGAAGGACGCCTCCCCTCCGCCGCCGTACGCGGACCCGAAGAAGCCCTCCAGGTTCATGTCGGTGACACCGAACGCGGTCGAGGAGCCCAGCAGCTGGGTGAACCCCTCCGGCAGAGGGGCGCCCATCGAATTGAACTGGCGCTCCATCTCCTGCATCTGGCCGCTGCTCGTCATGAACGGGATCGAGTCGCTCTCGTAGGCGTCGGTCAGCGCCGTGTCCAGACCGCTGGCGCCCAAGGCCATGACCGTGCTCTCGGGCAGCGACTCCATCGCCGCCACGCTCGCCCCCGGCGTCTCGGCCAGCCACGCCAGGTCGGTGCCGTCCACCGCGAGGTCGAAGACGTCCGTGCGCGCCTCCAGGTACTCGCCGTCCACCCGCAGGGACGCGGTCATCCGGCCGCTCAGCTCACCGGTCTCGGCGGCCAGGTCGGCCTCGAACTCCCGGGCGAACTCCTCGACCTCCATCAGGCTCGCGAGGTCCGCCCACCCCGCGGCCAGACTGCCGCTGGGCAGGTCGTCCATGTCACCGGAGAAGGTGTCGGCGTCGGCCAGGGTGCCGTGCTCGTCCACCTGCGCGTGCAGGTCGGCCAGCGCCGCGTCGGAGGTGGTGAGTAGCGCGAAGTCGTCGATCACCTCGAAGTAGAGGTCGTCGTACTCGCCGCCGAGCCGCTCCAGGTTCTCCTGGGCGAGCCGCTCGTCCTCCACCGCGAGCGCGAACGCCCCGGCCACACCGGCGCCCTCGCCCAGCTCGGCCTCACCGCTGGCGGGCCACATCGCGAAGCCCACCCGCTGGCCGATCCACTCCTCGACCTCGGCCTGCTGAGCCTCGGGGAAGGCGGCCACGAAACCCTCGGCGACCAGCCCCGTCATGTCGCCGTCGGGCTCGTCCATCTCGGCGGTGACCTCGTCGGGGAGGCGCTCCACGAACCGCAGCAGCTCCATGGCCTGGGAGCCGTCGATGGACAGGTCGATCTTGCCGAACGCGAGCGCGCTGCCCGGGAGCACGTCCTCGGGCTGGGGGCCGCCGAAGCTGACCAGCGAGACGGTGGCCCACACCGTGCCGCCCATGAGGAGGAGCGCGGTGCCCGCGGCGGCCGGGATCAGCCAGCGCCTGTTGCGGCCGCCGCCGGAGGGCGGCACCTGTCCGCCGGAGTACTGGCCCCCGGGGAAGGGGCCCGCGGGCGGCGGACCGCCGGGCGCGCCGCCGCCGAAGCCCGCGGGGGGCTGGCCGGGAGCCTGGGGCGGAGGGTAGCCCTGCCCGGGCTGCTGGTGCTGCCACTGGGGCTGCTGTGGGGGATCGGGGTAGGACATCAAACCTCCGGCGGGGAATTCTCGGCGCGTGCACCGCGCAACCAACGCCGGGTCTGATGCCGCGTCGACCCGGTGTGGTTCGCGTCCCGCGCCTTTTTCGGTCGGCCGGTGGGGAAGGGGCCCGGTGTCCCGTACCGGCCGGGACGGGACACCGGGGTGGAGCTCTCCGCGGAGGTCTTCCGGTGGGGGCGTGACGGTCCTAGGCCGACTCGGGCTCCTCGCCCCGGTAGGGGGCCGAGGTCAGGTCGACACCGCTGTAGGAGGCCAGCTTGCCCAGGCGGTGCTCGCTGAGCACCTGGCGGACGGTGCCGCTGCGGCCGCGCATGACCAGGGAGTCGGTGACGACCCGAGCGGACTCGTAGCGGACGCCGCCGACCAGCTCCCCGTCGGTGATGCCGGTCGCGGCGAAGAACACGTCGTCGGACGAGACCAGGTCGTCGGTGCGCAGCACGCGGTCCAAGTCGTGCCCGGCGTCGAGCGCCTTGCGGCGCTCCTCCTCGTCCTTGGGCCACAGGCGGCCCTGGATGACGCCGTCCAGGCACTTCATCGCGCACGCGGTGATGATGCCCTCGGGGGTGCCGCCGATACCCAGCAGCAGGTCCACGCCGGTCCCCGCACGGGCCGCCATGATCGCTCCGGCCACGTCGCCGTCGCTGATGAACTTGATCCGGGCGCCCGCGTCGCGCACGTCCTGCACGATCTGCTTGTGGCGGGGGCGGTCCAGGATGACGACGGTCACGTCCTGCGGCGACTTGCCCTTGGCGCGGGCCACGGCCCGGACGTTGTCGGCCACGGGAGCGGCGATGTCCACCACGTCGGCGGCCTCGGGGCCCGTGGCGAGCTTCTCCATGTAGAACACCGCGGAGGGGTCGAACATGGTGTTGCGCGGACTCATCGCGATCACCGACACGGCGTTGGGCATGCCCATGGCGGTCAGGGTGGTGCCGTCGATCGGGTCGACCGCAACGTCCCAGTCCTGGCCGCCGCCGTCGCCGACCCGTTCGCCGTTGTAGAGCATGGGGGCGTTGTCCTTCTCGCCCTCGCCGATCACCACGGTCCCGTTCATGGACACGGTGCTGATCATGTGCCGCATGCCGCGCACCGCGGCGCCGTCCGCCCCGATCTTGTCGCCCTTGCCCACCCAGCGGGCCGCGGCGAGCGCCGCGGTCTCGGTGACGCGCACCAGCTCCAGCGCGAGGTTGCGATCCGGGGCCTTGTGCGGGCTGCTGGACTGCGACATGGACACACCTTCCGTCGGGAGAACAGGTCGGGGGCAGGTCTTAGGGTAGTCACCCGAAGTGACACCCGCGGGGTCACGGGTACCCCTCGGGGCGGTCCCGGGCGGACGGGGACGGACTACTCTGGCGTGACCCGGACTGGAGTGAGGCGTGACAGTGGACAAGACGGACAAGCCCGCGAGGGTCTCCACGCGCGGCGCGGCCACCCGCGGCGCCCTGCTCAAGGCGGCCTCCCAGGTCTTTCGCACGGTGGGCTTCGCCAAGGCCGGTGTGAGCGAGGTCGTCGCCGTGGCCGGGGCCAGCGTCGGCAGCCTGTACCACCACTTCAGCGGCAAGGCCGACCTCTACCTCGCCCTGTACGAGGAGTTCCAGCAGCGCCAGCAGGACCGTACCCACCAGGCGGTCGTGCGGGCCCGGTCCGAGGGGGAGAAGGACCCCACGCGGCTGATGAACATCGCCGCCCGCGCCTACCTGCTCGGGTGCATCGAGGAGAGGGAGACCACACGGCTGTTCTTCAGCGGTGACGGTCCTCCCGGCTTCGACTACCAGCTGCGGGCCCGGCTCACCCAGTGGACCGACCGCAACGTGGCGCTGTTCCGCAAGGCCGACGAGCCCGTGGACGAGGCCCTGCTCATCGTCGTGAGCGGCGCGATGCTGCTGGCGGTGGCCGAGGTGGTCCAGCGCGAGGACGCCGAGGCCCGCCGGCTCGCCGACGACATCACCGGCCTGCTCACCCAGCTCGAACCCCGGCGCTAAGCGCACCCCGGGTCGGCGGGGCCCCGGACCTGGGGCAAGCTGGAGACGTCATGAGTGAGTACAGCCGGTCCAGCGCGACCTTCAAGAACTACGCCATCTCCCTCGGGATCATCGTCGGCATCGTCCTGATCATGGCGTTCGTGGTCTCCACGCGCTCGGGCGAGAGCATTCCGTCGGTGGAGTACCGGCCGGACGCCGACGTCCTGCGCGACGCGGCGGACTACCCGGTGACGGTGCCCTCCGCCGACCTGGAGCAGGAGGGGTGGACGCCCACCAGCTCCACGGTGGACGTGTCCGGACCGGTTCAGTGGAGCGTGGGCTTCGCCACCGCCGAGGACAGCCACGCCATGTTGACCCAGAGTGACGCCGACCCCGCCGCCGTCCTCGCGGAGAGGGTCCCGGGCGCCGAGCAGGTCGGTACGGTCCAGGTCGACGGCCGCGAGTGGGAGCACCACGAGGCCCAGGACGAGAACGCCCTGGTCCTGCGCGAGGAGGGCGTGACCCTGGTCGTGTCCGGCCCCGCCGGTATGGACGAGCTGGCCCTCCTGGCCGAGGGCCTGGAGACCGACGCCGACGGTGGCGAGACGTCCGCGGACGGCGCCTGAGCGGGGAACGCGGGTTCCGGCCGCCTCCGGTCGCGTCCGCCCCCGCACGGCGGGGCGCCCGGTCGGAGAACCGACCGGGCGCCTCTTGTACCAGCTGTGTGCGCCCCCGGTGTGCGGGAGCCCGCGCGCTACTCGGCGCGCAGGTCGCGGCGCAGTTCCTTGGGCAGCGAGAAGGTCAGCGTCTCGTCGGCGGTGGTCACCGGGGTGACCGTGCCGTAGCCGTGCCCGGCCAGCTTGTCGAGCAGCTCGCGCACCAGGATGTCCGGCACGGAGGCACCGCTGGTCACGCCGACCGTGGTCACGCCCTCCAGCCAGGAGTCGTCCATCAGCGAGGCGTTGTCGATCAGGTGGGCGGCGTCGGCGCCCGCGTCCAGGGCCACCTCCACCAGGCGGACCGAGTTCGACGAGTTGTCGGAGCCGACCACGATGACCAGCTCGCACTCGGGCGCCATCGCCTTGACCGCGTCCTGGCGGTTGGAGGTGGCGTAGCAGATGTCGTCGCTGGGCGGGTCGAGCAGGTTCGGGAACCGCTCGCGCAGGGCGTCCACCGTCTGGGTGGTCTCGTCCACCGACAGGGTCGTCTGGGAGAGCCACGACACGTTGTCCGGGTTGCGCACCTGGACCTTGTGCACCTCGTCCGGGCTCTCGACGATCTGGATGTGCTCGGGTGCCTCACCGCTGGTGCCCTCGACCTCCTCGTGGCCGATGTGGCCGATGAGGATGATGTCCCGGTCCTCGGCCGCGAAGCGCTTGGCCTCCTTGTGGACCTTGGTGACGAGCGGGCAGGTGGCGTCGATCGTCTTGAGGCTGCGCCTGTGCGCCTCCTCGTGCACGACCGGGGAGACGCCGTGCGCGGAGAAGACCACGATGGCCCCCTCGGGCACCTCCTCGGTCTCCTCGACGAAGATCGCGCCGCGCTCCTCCAGGGTGCGCACCACGTGGGTGTTGTGCACGATCTGCTTGCGCACGTAGATCGGCGCGCCGTACTGCTCCAGGGCCTTCTCGACGGTGATGACAGCGCGGTCGACACCGGCGCAGTAGCCCCGGGGATTGGCGAGGAGCACACGGCGTTGGTTCGTGGCAGTCGTCATCGCAGTCATGTGTTACATCCTAGGTGGCTTGGGCGGCGTGCGACCCGGGTGTGGGAGAGGGCACTGAACAGGCCGCTTCGACGCGCGACCGGTGCCAAGGTGACGGTATCGCAACGGGGCGCATCCGGTTGCGCCTCGAAGTGGCGAAATCGTTCACTTCTCCCCTGCTCATGGTGTTCATCCCTCCTCTATCCTGGTTCACCATCACACGCATTACAGGCGGTTCGCCCTCACCTCGGCCCTGCCGGTCGGCTGTTCGCGCGCCGCTCACCCCACTCGCCGAGACCACCAGGAGCCCCCGTCCTATGTCGAACCCGACGCTCGCCACGAAGCTGGTCGCCCTGGTCAAGGGCATCTTCGGGCGCAAGGAAACGGCGGCCGCGCCCGAGCCCGCGGCCCAGGAGTCGACCGGGACCCCCCAGTCCCCCGCCCCCGCGGCCGCGGAGTCCGAGGACGTGACCGCGCGCGGTACGGACCAGGCCGAGCCGTCCGCGGAGAAGAGCACCGAGGCCGGGGCGCCCGAGGCGGAGAGCGCCGACGAGCCGCAGGCCGCGCCGAAGACCGAGGAGCCCGCCGAGGCCGTCGAGGAGAAGAAGGCCGAGGCCGCCGAGCCCGCCGCGGAGCGGGAGCCCGCGAAGGCGGAGGCCGGGGAGCCCGCGACCGCCGCCCCGGAGAAGGCCGCCGCCCAGGACGGGCCCGCTGAGCCCGCCGCCCCGGAGCAGCCCGCGGCGAAGAAGAAGTCCGCGGCGAAGAAGAAGCCCGCCGCCGAGAAGAGGCCCGCGAAGGACTCGGCCGCCCCCGAGGCCCCGGCGACCGCTGAGCCCGCCGAGCCGGTCGTGGCCGAGGAGGCCGGAAGCGGCCGGGAGGAGCGGACCGGGTCCGTCACCCCCGCCACCGCGGACGTCCCCGAGCAGGGCGCCGCCATCGCGGAGGAGATCGCCGCAGCCGAGGCGCACACCAAGGTCAGCAGCGACGAGATCCTCGAACGGGTGCGCAAGGGGGCCGCCCCCTCCCTGGAGGACCTCGCCGTGCCCACCTACGACGAACTCACCCTGCCCTCGGTCCGTGCCCGCCTGCGCAAGCTCACCATCGAGCAGGTCCGCGACCTGCGCGCCTACGAGGTCGCCCACCAGAGCCGCCCCGAGTTCATCAAGATGTACGACAACCGCATCGCCAAGCTGGAGGCCGAGGCCTGACGCGCGCGGACCGCCGGGGCGGGAGCGCCGGCTGCTCCGCCGACGGCCGCGTCCGCGGGGCACGGGAACCGCGGGGCGGTACGGGACGTCATAGGGAGTGACCACACCGGCGCCTCCCGTCCGAAGGGACACCAACATGCGTTCCGCTGCCCCCGCCGCCGCGCTCCTCGCGGCCACCGCGTTCTGGCTGACCGGATGTTCGGTCGGCATCCCCGGGACCGACCAGGAGGTCTCCGTGGACCCCGACGGCGTGTCCGTCGGCAGTGAGGACGGAGAGGTCTCCGTGGACTCCAACGGCGACGTCTCGGTCGGCAACCGGGACGGCGACGTCACCCTCGACGAGGGCGGCGGTATCTCCGTGGACAGCGAGACCGGCGACCTCACCATCGCCACGGTCGAGGGCAGCGTCACCGAGGAGTGCGACGGCCAGAACGTCAACGTGAACGCCAGCGGGGCCGAGGTCGTCCTCAACGGCCAGTGCGGCGAGGTCTCCATCCTGGGCAACGAGCTGACGGTGCACATCGGCAGCGCCGACTCCATCCGCGTGACCGGCGCCGACAACACCGTCCACCACGCCGAGGGCGAGCCCTCCGTCACCGACATCGGCCTCAACAACACCGTCTCCGCCGGCGGAGACGCGACCGCCTGACCGCCTCCCCGCGCAGCCGGCGCCCACCCGGTCCCGCCGTGCCGGTCCCGCCGTGCCGGGCCCGGTCGCCCGGCCGCCCGGCCCCCGCGCCTGGCGGGCCTGCCCCGAACTGTCCGCGCCCTGGCCTAGGCTCGGTTGGCATGGGCATGGACAGTTCCGCCGAGGCGCCGCAACCGGTACGCGTCGTCCTCAACGCCGTCGGCCAGTGGATCGGCCGCCTGGGCCGCATCTGGGTCGAGGGCCAGATCGCCGAGCTGAACCGGCGCGGCCGCATGGCCTACATCACGCTGCGCGACCCCGTCGCCAACGTGTCGGTGCGCGTGGTCTGCCAGACCTCGGTCCTGGACGCGCAGAGCCCGCCCCCCGAACCCGGTGCGCGCGTGGTCGTGCACGCCAAGCCCGACTTCTACGAGGTCCGCGGCACCTTCTCACTGCGCGCCCTGGAGATCCGCCACGTCGGCCTGGGCGAGCTGCTGGCCCGGCTCGAACAGCTGCGCCGCACCCTGACCGCCGAGGGGCTCTTCGACGCCGCGCGCAAGCGCCCCCTGCCCTTCCTGCCCAACACGGTCGGGCTCATCTGCGGACGCGACTCCGCCGCCGAGCGCGACGTGCTGGAGAACGGGCGCCGCCGCTGGCCCGCCGTGCGCTTCGAGGTGCGCCCGGTCGCCGTCCAGGGGGACCGGGCCGTGCGCGAGGTGATGGAGGCGCTGAAGGACCTGGACTCGCACCCCGACGTCGACGTCATCGTCATCGCCCGGGGCGGCGGTTCCCTGGAGGACCTGCTGCCCTTCTCCGACGAGGCCCTCGTGCGCGCCGTCGCCTCCGCGGGCACCCCCGTGGTGAGCGCGATCGGCCACGAACAGGACGCCCCGCTGCTCGACCACGTCGCCGACGCGCGCGCCTCCACCCCCACCGACGCGGCCAAGAGGACGGTGCCCGACGTCAGTGAGCAGTTGGAGATCATCCGCCAGCTCCGCGACCGGGGCCGCCGGGTGCTCCGGGGCGGCGTGGAGCGCGAACTCGCCTGGCTGGAGGGCATGCGCTCGCGTCCGGTGCTCGCCAGCCCGGTGCGCGAGGTCGACCGGCTCGCCGAGCAGGTCGCGGACCTGCGCGACCGGGCCCGCCGGAGCCTGACCGTGTCGCTGGACCGGTCCGCCGACGGCCTCGGCCACACCCGTGCGCGCCTGCACGCCCTGTCCCCGGCGACCACGCTCGCGCGTGGTTACGCGATCGTGCAGCGCGAGGACGGGTCGGTGGTGCGCTCGGCCCGGGAACCGGACGCGGGGGAGGCCCTGCGCGTACGGTTCGCCGAGGACAGCCTGACCGCGACCGTGGAGTCAGTCCACACCGAAGACACCTCCGAGGAGGGGTAGGAGATGGCAGCCAAGGGCGCCAAGACCCGTGAAGAGGGCACCGCCGAGCCCGAGCTCAGCTACGAGGAGAGCCGGGAGGAGCTCAACAACGTCGTCCGGCAGCTGGAGTCGGGCGGACTCAGCCTGAAGGACTCGCTGGCGCTGTGGGAGCGCGGCGAGGAACTGGCCCGGGTGTGCGAGCAGTGGCTGGAGGGGGCCCGCGCCAAGCTGGCCGCCGCCATGGACGAGCGCCGGGGGGATGAGCCGGGGGACGGCGACACGCCCTTCTGAGGCCCGGGGCCGCGCCCGTCGGCCCGCGTCCCGCGGCTACCTGCGGCCGTTGAGCTGGTCGCCCAGATCGCGGATGTTGCCGGGCAGGCCCCGGAACACCCCGATCACCAGGACCAGCGCCGTGCCCAGGAACAGCCAGGGGGCGACCTCGGCCAGCCGTGACGCCAGCCCCAGGAGCAGCACCCGGGCGAACCCCTCGCTGCCCAGGGCCAGCACGCTCTCCGCGGCGACCACGGCGACGAAGAACGCGATGGGCGGGCTGACCGACAGCGACAGCAGGTCGCTGGGCCGGACCAGGAGGGCGCCGAGCACGCAGGCGAGGGTGAAGGCCACGCCCGGGGCCGCGGGGGTGCCCGCCCAGTGCGCGATCATGGCCCCGGCGAAGCTGAACGCGACGATGGCCAGCACGCCGCCGCGTCCGGTCAGGCGGGGCGGGGTTCCGGGGGAGTTCTCCTTCGGCCTCGGCACCGGACGCTCCCTCTTCCTGGCACGCGGCACGTCCCTGACGCGGCCGTCGGGCCGCACGAAGTACGGCGCGCGCCCGCGTTCGGGGCCGTCCGCCTTCCGCGGGGGCATAGCCGTCCGCCTCCCCAGTGTGTTGCTCACGGTGTTCAGTGTGTCACTTCTCGTGAATGTTCGGTGTCTTTTCCACGGATCGTGTCGTCCTTCCGGCTACTTGTCCCATCCGCGACGAACACGCCTTCCTCCCCATTGGACACCGACTCGGCCCACTGCGGTTCCGGAGTCCGGCGACCGGTGTCCGTTCCGTTCCCCTGCCCGTCCGGTCCCGGACCACTCCGCTCCGCCGGGGCCGGTCCGGCGCCGCCCGGGTCCGACAGCTCGGGCGCCACCACCGCGCGCGGACGCTCCTCCACGCCCACGGGACGGTCCAGCTCACCGTCCACCAGCCCCAGCTCGCCGAACCGGCGGGCCGTCACCAGCACCCGGCTCTCCAGGGACCCCACGGTCTGGTTGTAGGCGCTCACCGTCCGGGTCAGGGCCCGGCCCAGCCCCTCCACGTGCCCGCCGAGCGTACCCAGCCGCTCGTGCAGCTGCTTGCCCAGGTCGAACACCGCCCGCGCGTTCTCGCTCAGCGCCTCCTGCTGCCAGGCGTACTGCGCCGTCCGCAGCAGCGAGATCAGCGTCGTCGGCGTCGCGATGTGCACCCGCCGCCCCATCGCGTACTCCAGCAGCTCAGGGTCGTACTCCAGGGCCGGGGCCAGGAACGCCTCCCCGGGGATGAACAGCACCACGAACTCCGGCGCCGGGGTGAACGCCGACCAGTACGCCTTGGCCGCCAGCTGGTCCACGTGCGTGCGCAGGTGCCTGGCGTGCACGCGCAGGTGCCGCGCGGCCTCCTCCGCACCCGCCTCCACGGCATCCAGATAGGCCGCCAGCGGGACCTTGGAGTCCACCACGATGTTCTTGCCGCCCGCCAGGCGCACCACCATGTCCGGGCGCCGCGACCCGTCGCGCGTGGCGGCCTGCTCCTCGAAGTCGCAGTGCGAGCCCATCCCGGCCAGTTCCGCCACCCTGCGCAGCTGGAGCTCGCCCCACCGGCCGCGTGCCTCGGGCCGTCGCAGCGCCGTCACCAGCGACTGCGTCTGGTCGCGCAGCCGCTCCGAGCCCTCGCGCACGTACTCGACCTGCTTGGCCAGCTCCGCGTGGGCCGCGGCGCGCCCCGCGTCGGCCTCCCTGAGCTGGCGCTCCACCCGGTCCAGGGTCCGCGTGAGCGGCTCGACCATGCGCTCCACCGCGCGGCGCCGCTCGTCCAGGTCGCCCCCGGCCTCGGCGCTGACCGCGCGCAGCCGCCCCTCCGCCAGTTCCATGAAGCGCTGGTTGGTCTGGTCCAGGGCCTGCGCGGACAGGGCGCGGAACCGGTCGGCCAGCTGTTCCTCCACGTAGGCCGCCCGCTCCTGGGCCGCGCGGGCGTCGGCCCGCGTCTCGGCCTCCCGGCCGCGGGCCAGGATCCAGCCCACGGCGGTGCCGACCGCCAGACCGATCAGGAGCATGAGTACGAGTGCGAGGCCGTTCATGGCCGTCTATGGTGTCAGGCCGCGCCGTCGCGCGGCTCCCCGCCACGCAGGACATCGGTGAGCAGAACCGCCAAGTCCGGCATGTCCGCCGGCCCTGGAGCCCGTCGGGGCCCGGCGCCGGAACGCGGACCCGATCGGTGCGCTATTCCACGGGGGAGCGGGGTCGCACGCGAGGCCGCTTCCGGACATCCACTTCCCTTGCGCAAAAGTTTTCGAGAACCTGAGGTCTCCGTCCGGGGCCGGACCACCTCTCACCGGTCCCCGTACCTGGCAGTCCCTCACTTCCCCAGGAGGCCCGCTCCCATGAGACTGGAGACCTACACCCGCGGCACCGGAGACCTCACCGTGCTCCTCGTCCACGGATCCATGGCCACCCACGAGACCTGGCACGCCGTCGAGGACGCGCTGGTCGAGCGGGGCCGCCGCGTGGTCAGCGTCGACATGCGCGGCCACGGCGACAGCCCGCGCGGCTCCTACTCCGTGGCGGCGCTCGGCGACGACCTCGCGGACTCCCTGCCCGCCGGAGCGGACCTGGCCGTCGGCCACTCCATGGGCGCGGTGGCGCTCTCCCTGGCGGTGGAGAGGCTGCGCCCGGCCCGCGCGGTGTACGTGGACCCGGCCTTTCGCCTGCCCCCCCATGCACGCCGACGCGTGCGAGCGCGTGCGCCGCGTCTTCGTCACCGCCGACGCCACACGCGTGCGCCAGAGCAACCCCAGGTGGACCGACGACGACGTCGAGAGGGAGGTCAGGGGCTTCGCCGCTCGACCCGGAGTTCTTCGACTTCGTGGCGGAGGAGATCGCCGGGCGCGACTTCCTCCCCGGCGAACCGGTCGTGCCCTCCCTCGTCCTGCGCGCGGGCGACAGCGTCACCGTCACGCCCCAGACCGCGGAGGAGCTGACCGGGCGCGGCTTCACCGTCCGGGTCGTGGAGGGCGCCGGGCACTGCGTCCACCGCGACGACCTGCCCGGGTTCCTCGCCGCGCTGGAGGACTGGCTCTAGGGAGTGTTCCGCGGAGGCTTTCGGATCGGCGAGCGGCCGTCCGGGCAATCTCTCGCAAGACGGTTCGCGCAGGTCGGTCTGGTTCGCTTTCCAAGCGGAACCGGCGCGGCGAGAGGCGGCCCGGTGCTCGCGGAAGTACCGGAGCCGAAGGCTCTCCGTTGAGGGTGGCGGAGGGCGACGGGCGGGACCGAAATGATCCGAGGAACACGACCTAGGGTGCCGGGTTCCCGCGGGAGCCGGGACGGCAGGACTCCAGCGCCCTGCGCCAGCCGCGCACCGAGGGCCAGAACTCGTCCGGCACCGGCTCCGGCGTGAACAGCCACATCCGCTCCCACGCGGGGGAGGCCCGGCCCGAGATCTCCGGGCGCGGCTCGTAGGGCGGCGGCCCGCTCACCGGGTACCAGGTGTACTCCAGCGGGTCGAGCAGCGCCATGAGCCGCTCCTCCACGCCCCGGTCGGGCCGTACCTTCACCAGCATCCACGGCCGGTACCGGCGCAGCACCTCCAGCCCTCCGGCGACCACGTCCGGCTCCGTGCCGACCGTGTCGATCTTGATCACGGTCGGGAAGGCCGACGCGTCCTCGTTCCACCGGGCCAGGGTGGTCACCTCCACGGTGATGTGCGACAGGTCGGCGCGCGCCGAGTGCACGAGCGTGTTGCACATGTCGTTGTGCCGGGCCCGCCGCAGGTGTGCGGTGCCGGTGTGGTTGCTCAGCGCCAGTTCCACCACGGTGAAGCCCAGGTCCGCCGACGAGGACACCACCCGGGCCGCCGCGGCGATCTCCGGGGTGGGCTCGAACGCGAACACCGGGCGGCGCGTGCGCGCGGCGGCCAGCAGCGAGTACACCCCCACCCCGGAGCCCACGTCGACCACCGCGCCGGGGCGGGTGTGGTCGAGCATCGCCATGAAGCAGGCCAGGCTGTCGGGCTCGTGCCGGGCCAGCCCGAAGGCGGCCAGCCGCCGCGGAACGGTGAGGTCGCCGGGCAGTCGCAGGGTGAGGCCGTCCGGGCCGATGCGGCGCGTGTCCGAGTCCAGGCGGGGCAGGGAGAAGGCCACCTCGCGGATCCACGGCGGCACCCGGTCCGGGTCCAGTCCGCCCAGCCGTCTGGGCAGCCGGACACGGATCTTGCGGGTCGCGAAGCGCACGAGCGGGTAGCGGCGCACGAGCGCCCTCAGTTGGTCGGTGACCACGGTTGTCTCCCCCCAGGAAAGGTGCTGCGACGGGGGCGCCGGTGCACGGCGTCGGCCGTGTGCCCGGGCGCCTTCGTCCGACGCGGTCCGGGGCCGGTCCCTCCCACCGGCCGCCGCACCGCGAGCCTGCCGCGTGAGCGGCGGTGTGTCGGTCCAGGTCCGGGGGACTGGGCCGTGCGTGCGACGGATGGCCCGCGCACCGGACGGCCGCCGCCCCGGTTCCCGGCAGCGTCCGTCGAACCTACTGTGAGTAGCGTCTCCCGTGCACTGCGTTTCGGTGATTGGCCCTGTTTTCCCGGTCCGGTACCGCGCGCGGCCCCGCGTCCCGCCTTCCGCCCCGCCGTCCGGAACGGGGGCCCGCCCCGTCGACCTGCGCGGTCCGGCGGCGGGGAGGTCCGGGGCCGCGGGCGGGGGAGCCGGAGCCCGGACGCGGCGGGACCGCCCACCCGCGGGTCCGCATAGACTCTGACCTTGTGAGTCTGTCTATCGGGATCGTCGGCCTGCCCAACGTCGGCAAGTCCACCCTCTTCAACGCGCTGACCAAGAACGACGCCCTGGCCGCGAACTACCCGTTCGCGACCATCGAGCCCAACGTCGGGGTCGTGGGCGTTCCCGACGCCCGGCTCGGCAAGCTGGCCGGGATCTTCGACTCGGCGAAGGTCATCCCGGCGACGGTGGACTTCGTCGACATCGCGGGCATCGTGCGCGGCGCCTCCACCGGTGAGGGCCTGGGCAACAAGTTCCTGGCCAACATCCGCGAGAGCGACGCCATCTGCCAGGTGATCCGGGCCTTCGACGACCCCGACGTCACGCACGTCGACGGCGACGTCGAACCCTCCCGCGACATCGAGACCATCAACACCGAGCTGATCCTGGCCGACCTCCAGACCCTGGAGAAGGCGCTTCCCCGCCTGGAGAAGGACGCCAAGCGCAACGCCAAGGACAAGGACGCCCAGGAGCTGCTCCAGGCCGCCCGCGACGCGCAGGAGGTCCTCGACGGCGGCACCTCGCTGTCCGCGGCCCGGGGCGTGGACCTGGACCGGCTGCGCGAGCTGAGCCTGCTCACGGTCAAGCCGTTCATCTACGTGTTCAACCTCGACACCGACGAACTGGCCGACGGGGCCCTGCGCACCAAGCTCCAGGAGCTCGTCGCCCCGGCCGAGGCGATCTTCCTGGACGCCAAGATCGAGGCGGAGCTGGCCGAGCTGGAGGAGGACGAGGCGCAGGAGCTGCTGGAGTCCATGGGCCAGACCGAGTCGGGCCTGGCCCAGCTCGCCCGGGTCGGCTTCGCCACCCTGGGTCTGCAGACCTACCTGACCGCCGGGCCCAAGGAGGCCCGCGCCTGGACGATCCGCAAGGGCGCCACCGCCCCCGAGGCCGCCGGGGTCATCCACACCGACTTCCAGCGCGGCTTCATCAAGGCCGAGGTGGTCTCCTTCGACGACCTGGTCGCCGCGGGCGACATGCAGACCGCCCGCGCGGCGGGCAAGGTCCGCATGGAGGGCAAGGAGTACGTGATGGCCGACGGCGACGTGGTCGAGTTCCGCTTCAACGTCTGACCGAGCCGCGCGCCCGTGAACAGGGGCCGCGGACCCGCGCCGAACCCCCGGCGCCCGGGTCCGCGGCCCCTGTCGTGTGCAGGGGGCGCTCGTCCGGCTCGAACACGGCAGAGTGGTCTATATCCGGTACCGGAAATCGGGAGGGCCGATCATGTCCATCACCGCCAGCGAAGCGCGCAGGTCCCTCTTCCCGTTGATCAAGAAGGTCAACGACGACCACGGCGCCATCGAGATCGTGTCCAGGCACGGCAACGCGGTGCTCGTCTCCGCCGAGGACTACGCCGCGCTGCGTGAGGGCGCCTACCTCCTGCGTTCGCCCGCGAACGCCCGGCGCCTGCTCAAGGCCTACGAGAACGCTCTGGACGGCACCGGTGTCTCCGAGCGCGGGTTGATCGGTCCCGACGTCGAGGACGCGGAGTGAGGCGACTGGTCTTCGAGGACCACGGCTGGGAGGACTGCACATCCTGGCTCAAGACCGACCGCAAGGTGCTCGCCCGGATCAACAAGCTGATCGGGGAAATCCGCCGGGATCCCTTCACCGGCATAGGCGAACCGGAGCCCCTGAAGTACCACCTGCCCGGCGCCTGGTCGCGGCGCATCGACGACGAGCACCGCCCGGTCCACGTCGTCACGGAGCACGAGATCGTCGTCATCGCCGCTCGCTACCACTACTGAGGGCCGACGGTTCCCGTCTCGTGGCGAGAGGCCGGACGGGGGTCAGCCGGTGCCGCCCTCCTCGCGCAAGCGCGGTTCGACGCGCCGCTCCGGGCTGTGCCCCGCCTTGTCGGCGTAGAAGGCGCGGATGCGGCCCATGTCCTCCGCGACGTCGCCGGTCAGCTCGAAGGTCGGGCCGAGCCCGGTGGTCCTCGTGGTGCGGTCGACGAAACCGAGAGTCACCGGCATCCCCGTCTCGCGGGCGATGCGGTAGAAGCCGGACTTCCAGTGCGTGTGCGCCCCGCGGGTGCCGTCGGGGGTGATGACCAGCCCGAAGGTCTCGCCGGACCGCACGCGCCGGACGGCGTCGTCGACGACCCGGCCGGGATTCGCGCGATCGACGGGGATGCCGCCGAGCGCGCGCATGATCGGGCCGCGCCAGCCCGTGAACAGGCTCTGCTTCCCCAGCCAGTGCAGCTCCAGGCCCAGGCGCCAGGAGATGGCGAGCATGAGCACGAAATCCCAGTTGGAGGTGTGTGGGGCACCGATCAGCACGGTGGGGCGGTCGGGCTTGGGCTCGGTGGCCAGTTTCCACCGGCTGAGGGCCCAGAACCCCCGGGCCGCGAGTTGTCGGAGCATGCCGCCAATCTAAGGCACGCACCCGGGCGGACACGGTGGGTCCGTGCTCGGGACCGGATCGGCCCGGAGCCGGGGGTCTCCGCCGACGGGGCGGTCGCCCCGCCGGGCGCGGGGGGAGATCCCGGTTACATCCCGTCAACGGTTTCCTGGTCCGCGGGGACACATCTTGCTGCCTTCGAGGGAACTAATCCCTTTCCGGTCCGACCATAATTGCGGCGAAGTGTGTGGCCGCAGCAGGAGTTAGGGCAACTCTTGCCGTATTGCGCCCCTTTTGAGAAGTTAAGCCCATGTGTGCAATGTGCGGTTGGCGGGGAAACGCGGAGTCACCAAGGACGCTCCCAACCCGCACAATGCCTCACTATAGGGATGGGGTAGACAAGGGCATGGCGGAGACGCCGTCCGAAGCGGGCGGCACGGACCTGTGTGCAGGAGGCGGGGATGGCGAAGGCGTCGCGGCGCGGTGCCGCCGCGGGTGAGCCGGACGACGGCGGTGTGGGGCTCGACGCCCCCCGCGCCCGACGGCCCCGGGCCGGAGCCGGAGGGCGCTGGTGGGTCGGTGTGGGTCGCGCCGTCCTGTGGGCCTTCATCATCGTCGTCGTCTTCAACGGCATCTGGTTCCCGCTGCGCGGCGGGTTCGCCCTTCCCGACACCTCCGAGGAGCCCGGGCAGAGCGACACTGTGACCTACCCGGAGACCGCCGCCGCGGCCTTCGGCATGCGGTTCGCCGAGGCCTACCTCGACACCGCCGACCCCGAGGCGCGCCTGTCCGACCTGGCGGCGTTCGTCCCCGACGGGGAGGCCGCCGCCCTGGACGTCCCCGCCGACAGCCTCACCGGCGACAACCTCACGGTGGTCGCCGTGCACGTGGAGGACGACCACAACGGCATCGTCGTCGTGCGGGCCGACGTCAACGGCCAACCCATGCGCCTGGACGTGCCGGTCTACGCCGACGGGGAGGCCCTGGTGGTCTCGGGCAACCCGGCGCTGCTGGCGGCGCCGACCCAGGCCAGCCTGCCCGAGGGGTCGGCCTTCGAGACCGACCCGGAGGCCGAGGAGCAGCTCGGGGAGGTGCTGTCCGGCTTCTTCGAGGCCTACGCGGGGGAACCGGCACACCTGGAGCGCTATGTGGAACCGGGTGTCACCATCGCCCCGCTTCCGGAGAACAGCCTGGAATTTGGTGAACTGTCCGATATCACGGTGCCAACGCAGGCCTCGACCGGGAATGATGACGTACGACAGGTAGCGGCCACCGTCCGGTGGAACGTCCCGGCCTCCGACGGGACCGACACCGGGCAGATCACGCAGAACTACCTGGTCACCGTCGTGGACTCGGGCAGCGAGTGGCACGTGCGTGACATCCAGGGCGCCCCGCGCTCGTTCGGCGGATGACGGGGCCTGTAGGCAAGGAGAAGAGAAGGACCATGCGCACACCAGAAACGACACCGGGGGGCGGCGCCTGACATGCTCCCCCTGCTGTCCTCCACACCGGACGTGTTCCACGCCGCCGGAGGTGCCGACCTGCTCTTCCTCGCGGCGCAGACCACCGAGAACGCCCCCGACACCGGTGGCCTCGCCGACTTCCTGAGGGGCTTCTTCGGGCCCCTCTTCCTCGTGATCGTCTCCATCGTGGCGGTGTTCTTCCTGTTCACGAGGGAGATCACGAGGTTCGCGCAGTTCATCATCCTGGCGATCTTCATCGGGATCGTGTTCTACGTCCCCGGCATCATCGAGGTCATCGCCGTGGCGCTCGCCCGAGCGATGGGCGTATCGACCGAATAGGCGAGGGAGGCCGGGAACGTGGACCTGCCCACGTACACCAACATCTGGCGTATCGAGAAGCGGCTCTACAAGCTCTACGATTTCCGGCTGCCCATGCCGCTCCCGGTGGGCACCTTCGGGGTCGCCCTGGGCGTGTTCGCGCTCTGGGTGGTCCTGCTCAGCCTCGTCAACGCGCCCTTCGTGTTCGGCAACGGCTGGCACCTGGTGCTGTGGGTGGTCCCGCCCGGTGTGATCACCGTGCTGGCCACCCGGCCGGTGATCGAGGGCAAGCGCCTCACCGAGCTGCTCATCTCCCAGGCGCGCTTCCTGGCCGAAGCGCGGGTGTACAACCGCCTGGCCCCCGAGTACGAGCCCTCCGAGGCCCGCGTGACCGTGCGGGTGTGGCACCGCGACCCCGCGGCCGGTCCGCTCCCGTCGGCGTCGCGGCGCCGCCCCGAACCCGAGCCGGAGACGGCCGGGGACGGGATCGCCGAGGCCGCTGACACCGCGGTCCGCCCCTCCCGCTCCGATGCGCCGCCGCTGCTCGGCGTGCGCGGTCCCGCCGACGGTGTTCCGGCCGCCGAGGCCGAGGAGCAGGCCCCCGCCCGGGCAGGCTCCGGGAGGCCGGACCGGGGACGGGAGAGGGTCCCCGCCGAGGCTCCGCGCATCCGGTCCCGAGACGACGAGGAGACCGGGAGACGGGTTCCGGCCGGGGCGAAGGCCGCCCCCACCCACACGGATACCGTGGCCGCCGGGGCCGAGAGCGCCCCGGCCGAGCCGAAGGCCGTTCCCGTCCGCTCGCGGGTCGCTTCCGTCCGATCAGAGGCCGCTGCCGTCCGGACCGAGAACGCTGCTGCCCCGGAGCGGGAGGCCGCGGCGGAAAAGGCCCCGGCCGCCCCTGAACGCGCCCCCGTGGCCGTCGCCGCGCGCCCCGACCCCGAGGACCGGCGCGCCCCGTCGCTACCGCGCGAGGAGCGGACCGACGCGTCCGCCGCCTCCGGAGGCGGCGGCGCGGAGTCCGACGGGCCCCGGCGCGGAGTCGGCCGCCGCGTGCTCAACTACTTCGGCTTCGCCCTGGGGTCCGGACCGCGTGAGCCCCGGGAGGAGGAGCCCCGCGGGCCCGAGGCGGACGCCGGGGAGGATTCCGACGACGGCTTCGCGCGGGAGAGGATCTACGAGACCGAGGGCGAGGAGCAGCGCGACAGCGACGCGTGGTTCGCCCGCCTGCGCGCCTCCTCCGGCGAGACCCCCGTCGGCCTGACCTCCAAGAGCGCCTACAGCGTCGGCGACACCGCTGCCATGAGCCGGGGAGAGCTGGCCGACGCGGTGGAGGAGCGGCGCGCCTCCGGCTCCGACGAGGAGGAGACCGCCGCCGCCCGGCGCCTGCGCGGCCGTACGCAGGGCCTCAGGGTCGCCAAGGACCTGGAGGAGCAGCGCCGCACCGAGCGCGTGCGCGAGCGCGGCCCGAGGGAGCTGCCGTCCTCCCGAGCCCGGGGCCAGGGGCTTCCCGGCACCGGTGAGGAGACGGAGCGGCCCCGGCGCACGGGGCGCCCCCACGCCGCCCCGTGGGAACTGGAGAAGAAGGCCGAGCCCGCACCCGGCTACGGCGACCTGTCGGACTACGCCGCCCGTTACGCGGCGGCCACCGGCCGCCCCCCGGCCGAGGCCGGTTCCCTGCCCTGGCTGCCGCCCTCCTCCGCGGCGCCGCGGGAGGAGGCCGACGCGACCGCGGACGTGGACCCGCCCGCCCGCACCGACCGGCGGGAGGACGCGGTCGGCGCCGAGGACGCCGCGAATGGGGCCGGTGCGCCCGAGACCACGGACACGGACGCGACGGCGGACACCGCTCCTCCGGTGACGCGTGCGGCACGGGACACTGCGGAGGACGGGCCCGGAGCACCCGCGGAGGCCGCTCCCGGCACGGGTACGCGGGACGCCGAGGCCTCCGGGCGCGCGCCCGCCTCCGAACCGGAAGGCCCCTCGGTCGCCCCCCGCCGGGGCGCCACCGCGTCAGAGGATGCCGGGCGCCGGCCCGTTACGGGAGACGAGGAGACCGTCGCGCTGCGCGGCCTCGCCGGACGCGGGGACACCGCTGAGCCCGAGGACCTCGTCGAGCACCGGTCCACCACGGGGCCCGAGGGCACCACGGAGCTCGGGGGCACGGCAGGGCGTGCGAACACCGCCGGGCCCGGGGACGCCACCGGGGTCGGAAGCCCCGCCGGGGCCGGGGAGACCGTCGGGCACCGGCCCGCCACAGGGCGCGGCGACGCCACTCCTTTCGAGGACACCACCGAGGACGGCGACACCACCGGCACCGAGACAGCCGCCGCGCGGACCGCTTCCGGTGGCGCGGACACCCGTCCCGCCGTGGACCCGGAAGCCCCGGACACGGAGGCCCGGGGCGCGGTCTCCCGGAGCTCGGAGGTCCCGGACACGGAGGCCCGGGGCGCGGTCGCCCCGGACGACACGACCACGCCGGGCGCTCCCGACGCGCGGGTCGCTCCGGACACCGGTGTGCCCGTGGCCCCCGCGGCCGAGCGCTCCCCCCACAAGCCCGCCCTGGAACTCGACCACGGCACCGGCGAGCAGGACGCCATGCCCGGGAAGCCGCGCGAGGAGTCCCAGGACCGCGGTCCCGAGTGGAACGAGCACATGTCCGTGCTCGACAACCACCTCATCACCGCCGACACCCCGGCGCCGCCGCGCCCGAAGTTCGCCGACGCCGTTCCCACCCAGGAGCGCGACGCCAAGGACCCCTCGCGGTGGTTCGAGGACGGCAGGAAGCGCCACCCCGACCAGCCCAAGGTCGGCGACCGGGGCAACCCCCTCATCCCCGCCAACGAGCTGCGCGAGGAGAACACCGACCCGGAAGCCGCTGGGGACGCCGCCGGGGCCGCCACCGGCGAGGCGGTACGGGACGCAGGACCGGCCGGGCGGGCCCCCGCCGACGAGCCCAAGCCGCCCACCCAGCTCGACCACGGCACCGGCGAACTCGTCAGCTTCGTCGAGGTCCGGGACGACCGCGGGCGCGGGGACGGCAACGTCCGCGTGGACCCGGGCGCCGACCAGGTCCGCCGACGCACCGCCTCCGACCTGGAGAGGGCCGAGGCCGAGGCCCTGGCCCGCCGCCGACGGAACGTGCGCGGGGAGGCCCGCGGTCCCGGCGAGGCCCGGGAGCCCGACGGCGCACCGACCCGTGCGGCCTCCGGTTCCGCCGGAGCCGACCGGGGCGACGCGTCCTTCCGCGCCCGCTGGAGCATGCGCGCCACCGGCGCCGCCGCCGGGGACGCGGACACCGCCGCGAAGCCCGACTCGGCCGCCGACCCCCGGAGCGAGCACCGGAGCGTCGGGACCGCCCGCGCCGATTCCGGGACGCGGGAGCAGCGCACCGGCGCCGCCCGGGACCCGAGGGCCAACCCCAGCATGGCCGACGCCCTCGCGCAGGAGCGGCCCTCCTCCGAGGAGGAGCGGACCTCCCCGCCGACCGGCCGGGGCGCCGAGGACACCGGGCGGACCGAGGACGAGGCCGTCGCGGGCCGTCCCGCCCCGACCGCCGGCCAGGAGCACCCCGCCGAGGAGCCGCGGGAGTCGGAGGACCCGCACGACGGCGTCTTCCACCGGGTGGCGCAGAACGCGCGCAGGCTCGGCCAGCTCTTCGGCCAGCCCGCGCCCGGCGAGGAGCCCGAACCGTCCGCGCACGAGCCCAGGACCGCCCTGGAACTCGACCACGGCACCGGCGAGCAGGAGCGCCTGGGCGACACCCCCAACGGCGTTCCCGCCCACCGGGCCGAGGAGCCCGAGCCCCGGCGGCGGTCCGAGGAGCCCGCCGCCAGCGACTCCGGAGGCACCCGGGGCTGGCGGCGCCTGGCCAAGGTCGTCACCGGCGGGACGGCCCCCGTGCGCTCCGACCTGCCGCCCAGCGACATCGAGCGCCTGCGCACCCCGCTGGACGGCCCGCGCAGTCTCGTCGTGCTGGGCTGCACCGGCGGCGCCGGGCAGACCGTCACCGCGCTGATGATCGGCCACACTCTGGCCGCGCACCGCGACGACCTCGTCGTCGCCGTCGACGTCAACCCCGGTCCCAACGGCCTCTCCCGCCGCGTCGGCGCCCAGACGCCCGAGACCCTCACCGGGCTGCTGGCCAACGCCGAGGCGATCCAGGACTACTCCCGGATGAGCGGCTACACCAGCCGGACCGCGACCGGCCTGGAGGTCGTGCAGACGCTGGACGACCCCTACGTGCAGACCCTGGACGACCGCGACTACGGCCAGCTGGCCTCGCTGCTCGGCGGGTTCTACGGCGTCACCCTGCTGGACCCGGCGGCCACGGGCGTGGCGCGGGCCCTGCCGGTCGCCGACGGGCTGGTGCTGGTCGCCCCGGCCAACGCCGACGCCGAGCGCGCGGTCTCCATGACCTTCGACTGGCTGGACGGCAACGGCTACGGCGCCCTGCGCGCCAGGTCCGTGCTCGTGGTCAACGGGGTCAGCAAGCGCAGCCTCCAGGACGTGGACGCCGCCGAGCGGGTGGCCCGCGGCCGGTGCCGCGCCATCGTCCGCATCCCCTGGGACGACCACCTCGGCTCGTCCTACACCAGGATCGACGTGGGCGCCCTGCGCCCCGCAACCAAGCGCGCCCACGGCGCCCTGGGCGGGGTCCTGGTCAACTCCCTCACCCAGCAGTAGCGCCGGAGGCGGGCCGCCCGGGTCCCGGACGCGGGCCCGGGCGGCTCCGGCTCCGGGGCTTCCCGGCACGGGAAAACCCCCGTGCGGGGCGGGCTCGGGGCCCGCCCCGCACGGGGGCGCTGCATCATGCCTTCCGGGCGGGCACGCGTTCCGCTCGCGGCGGTCGGCGGCCGCGCGGCGCGCTCGGGCGCGTCAGCGGCCCACGGGGGCGAACTCGCGCGCGGAGAGGAACTCCGGGCGCGGGGCGGGGGCGCTGAACGGTCTGTCGCAGGCGTTCTCGACGCTGTTGAAGACGATGAAGACGTTGGACCGGGGGTAGGGCGTGATGTTGCCGCCCGAGCCGTGCATGCAGTTGGAGTCGAACACGGTCACCCCGCCGGCCGGGCCGGTGAGCACGTCGATGCCGTGCTGGTCGGCGAGGTAGGACAGGGAGCTCTGGTCCGGGGTGCCCACGTGCTGGCTCTTGAGCGAGTCGCGGTAGTGGTCGTCCGGGGTCTCGCCCACACAGGAGACGAAGGTCCTGTGCGATCCCGGCATGATCATCAGCGCGCCGTTGTGCGCGTAGTTGTCGGTCAGGGCGACCGAGAAGCTGACCGCCCGCATCCGCGGCATGCCGTCCTCGGCGTGCCAGGTCTCGAAGTCGGAGTGCCAGTAGAACGAGCCGCCGCCGAAGCCCGGTTTGTAGTTGACGCGGCTCTGGTGCACGTACACGTCCGAGCCCAGGATCTGGCGGGCGCGGTCGACCAGGCGGGGGTCGTTCACCAGGTCGTCGAAGACCTTGCTGACCTTGTGCACCTCGAACACCGAGCGCACCTCGTCGGAGGAGGGCTCGACGACCACGCGTTCGTCGCCGCGCAGTCCGGGGTCGGAGCTCAGCCGCTCCAGTTCGGCGCTGTAGGCCCCGACCTCGTCCGGGGTGATGAGGGCGTCGATCTGGGTGTAGCCGCGCTCACCGTAGGCGCACAGCTCGTCGTGGGAGAAGGGGCCCTCGTCGGTCCCCCAGACGGCGGGGTCCCTGCGGTACAGCAGGGCGGGTTCGGTGCTCTTGCGTGTGGGGTATTCGTCCGCGGTGCTGGTCGGAAGGTCCATCTGCAGAGTCATGGTCGATCCCCTGACGGGGCTCATCCTCTCCGATGTCGACGGTTTCTCCTACGACATGCGAACTTAACAAAGGACAGGCAAGCCTACTTACGGCTTCTTTATGTGCGGTGTTTAGTGTCCTTTTTGTCGGGTATGACAGTTATACTATATGGGGGGAAACCGTGAGGGCTGCCGGTTTTCCTTTCCGCTCTTATCCTTGCCTCGTGGACGGGTCCGGTCGTTCACCTGCGCGGGGTCGCAAAGAGTGAACATTCATGAACTGAGAGTGAGTCTTCCCAGGTCGTCCGGCTGCACCCTTCGCCCCCGGGACCGCTTGTGAAAGAACACACTTTTGCTGTGTGCTAGATCACACGAATAAGGTTCAGGGACTGGTGCAGAACTCCGGGAGAACGGCCGGGACGTCATCCCCGATTCCGGCGGAATTTCCCGAGGGGTACTGGTGGGAGAGGAGCGGTTGCCGCACAGTGGTGGGGTCCGTGCTTTCCTCCCACCCGCTCACAGAGGAGAAAACGTGCCCTCCCCCCGCCCCCGTGCGCTTCCCCGTGCGCTCGCGGCACTCAGCGCCGCCGTACTCGCCGTCGTCCTGGGCTGGTCGGCCCCGGCCGCCGCCGACCACGTCCTGCCCCCGGGCATCCCCGGCACCTCCACCGCCCAGAGCCAGCTCGACTCCCTCACCGTCCGGGCCAAGGGCCCCCAGACCGGCTACGACCGCGGCCTCTTCCCGCACTGGAGCGTCGTCGACAGCCCCTGCACCGCCCGCCAGTACGTGCTCGTCCGCGACGGCCACGACGTGGTGACCGACTCCGACTGCCAGCCGACCTCCGGCCGCTGGTACAGCACCTTCGACGACGTGTGGTGGGACGGCGACGTCTCCCAGATCAGCGTCGACCACATGGTCCCGCTCAGCGAGGCCTGGAAGACCGGTGCGGCCGACTGGACCACCGAGCGGCGCCGCGACTTCGCCAACGACGTCGACTCCCCCCAGCTCTGGGCGGTCACCGTCAGCAGCAACAGCGCCAAGGGCGACAAGGACCCCTCCCAGTGGATGCCGGACAACACCGCGATCCACTGCGACTACGTCAAGGCCTGGATCAACGTGAAGCACCGCTACGACCTCACCGTCACCTCCGCGGAGAGGTCCGCCATCCAGGACACCGTCGACACCGCCTGCTAGGCCGCCACCGCCGCAGGTCGGGCCCGTCTCCTCCCGGGGGACGGGCCCGACGCCGCCCTCCGGGGTTCTGGCGCGCCGTAACCCCGTCCACTTCTCCCGTTCCGGGGCGATACTCCACTATGAAGGGGGCGAGGGCGGCGGGTCCGGGTAGGAACGACGGAACCCCGCCACGCGACGCGACCAGAAGGGCGAAGAGATGACCGGCACCAGGGGGACCCGTGGCGCGACCCGCCTCGCGGTCCGCTACTTCGACGACCGCGTGCTGTTCAGCGACAGCGAGGCCTGGGCCTACTTCCGCCTGCCCACGGTCTCCTACGAGTTCACCACGCCCGAGGAGCGCCAGGCGCTGGCCACCAACGTCACCATCGCCCTCGCCGCCATCCGCATGAACGACGCCGAGGTCCACCTGCGCGTCGCCCACCGCACCTATCCGGCCGCGGAGTGGGCCACCCGGCTCGACGCCACCTCCGACTCCGGCCCCGGCTGGTACGACTACCTCGACGAGACGTACCGGCACGTGTGGGCCAAGGACTTCTGGACCAAGGAGGTCTACCTCGGCGTCCGCCTCGGCCAGCGCAACGCCGGCGCCGGGCTCGGCCTGTTCTCCCAGCTCTTCGGCGCCTACCAGCGCACCGAACAGGTCCTGGGCATCAACGACGACGCCGTGGACGACCGCGAGATCGCCCGCTGGACCGACCAGGCCGAGCGGCTCGGCCGCGCCCTGGCCGCCAGCTCGCTGCACGCCCGCCACGCCACCTCCGACGAGATCGCCTGGCTCATCCGGCACGCCGTCAGCGGCACAGCCGAGGAGATCCGCCCCTCGGCGGCCGGACGGCGCACCTGGGGCCGCGGCGAGATCGAGGCGCTGGTCGACGGCGTCGTGCACAACGGCCGCTCCGCGCTGCGTCTCGAACAGCCCGCGGGGTCCACCCACGTCGCGTTCCTGTCCTTCTCCCGCTTCCCGGACCTGATGCCCTTCCCCGACGGCGAGCCCTGGATGCACCACGCCGACGCGCTCCCCTTCCCGGTGGAGATGTCCCTGCGGATGAAGCTCATCCCGCCCGCCAAGGCATCCAAGGACGTCGGCCGCAAGCTCGCCCACGCCCGCGACATGGACGCCCACATCCGCGAGGCCGGGGTGGAGGCGCCCATCGCGCTCGCCGAGCAGATCGACGCCGCCCGCATGCTGGAGCACGGCATCACCAAGGAGCGCCTGCCCTTCGTCTACGGCTGGCACCGCCTCATGGTGTCCGCGCCCACCGAGCGCCTCCTCGGCCAGCACGTCGAGGCGGTCATCGAGCACTACCGCGACATCGGCATCGACGTCATCAACTCCACCGGCGACCAGTTCTCGCTGTTCAACGAGTCCCTGCCCGGCGACCGCATCCGCCTCAACGCCTACGCCCAGCGCCAGCCGCTGCGCACCATCGCGGGCGGCATGCCCACCGCCACCGTCGACGTCGGCGACCGCGTCGACCACTCCGGCGGCGGCTGGGTGGGACCCTACGTCGGCGAGACCATCGGCCGCGCCCGCTCCATCGTCCACTTCGACCCCATGGTCGCCGCGGCCCGCAACCGCCCCACCGCCATCGCCATCACCGGCGAGCCCGGCGGCGGCAAGACCACCCTCGCCCTCCTGCTCATCTACCAGCTCGCCCTGCGCGGGGTCACCGTCGCCGCCATCGACCCCAAGGGCGACGCCGAGTCCCTCGTCGAACTCCTGCAAAGACGCGGCCGCAAGGCGCGCATGATGTCCCTGGGCTCGGCCCAGCCGGGCCTGCTCGACCCCTTCGCCTTCGGCGACGACCTGTCCGCCAAGAAGACCATGGCCACCGAGACACTGCGCCTGCTCCTGCCCCGCATGAGCGAGGAGCGCGAGTCCGCCATGATCCAGGCCGTGGCCGCCGTCGCCAACCAGCCCCAGCCCTCCCTGGCCAAGGTCGTGGACCACCTGGTCTCCTCGCCCGGCGCGGCCTCGCGCAACCTGGGGGCCGTCCTGCAGTCCATGTCGGAGATGCGGCTGGCCAGCCTGTGCTTCGACCCCCAGGGCGAGGCGCGGATCGACACCGAGGGCTGGACCACCGTGTTCACCCTGGGCGGGCTCACCCTGCCCGACTCCGGGGTGGGCCGCGACGACTACTCCTACGAGCAGCGCCTGTCCGTCGCCCTGCTCTACCTGGTCTCCCAGTTCGCACGCCGCCTCATGAACGGCCTGGACCGCCACCTGCCCAAGGCGATCTTCCTGGACGAGGCATGGGCGGTCACCTCCACGCCCGAGGGCGCCAAGCTCGTCCCCGAGGTCTCGCGCATGGGCCGCTCCCGCAACACCGCGCTCATCCTCGTCTCGCAGAACGCGGGTGACCTCCTCAACGAGCAGGTCACCAACTGCCTGTCCTCGGTGTTCGCCTTCCGCTCCAGCGAGCGCTTCGAGGTGGAGAGCGTCATGTCCCTGCTCGGCGTGGAGACCAACGAGGACCACCTCGCCGTGCTGCGCAACCTCGGCAACGGCGAGTGCCTGTTCCGGGACCTGGACGGCAGGGTCGGGCGGATCGGCGTGGACCTGGTCTCGGAGAACCTGCTGCGCTGGCTGGACACCAACCCCACCCGCCAGCGCCCCGGCGAGGAGGAGGGGGACCTGGTGCCCGCGGGCGGACGCGACGAGCAGCTCTAGGCGGTCATCCCAAACTGTTGCGGATGTGACGCAGGAGCCCTCTCCTCCCGGTGATCCTGCTGCTGGAGGCGCTGTGGAACGCGGACAGCGCCTCTGGACGCGGGATCACCGGGGAGGGGGCGGGCGGGCGAGCCTTTCCGGTCACGGGGGTGCGCGGCGCCTGGTTCGGGGCGCTTCCGGGTGGGAATCTCCTACCCTGTCGGGTTCCGCCCCGGGTGCCCGACCTCCCCAGCCCCGGCATTCCGACCCCCACCGCTCACGAGGGACCGCCCATGCGTGAGGACGCCATCCGGCCGCGACCTGTCATCGACCCCGCCCTGCCCGCCCGCCAGCGCCTGGAGGCCCTTCCGGGGGCGCAGCCCCCGGGGCCCCCGCCCAGAGGCGGCGGGCCCCCCGAGGCCCGCCCGCCGAGGCTGTCCGACAGCGGCGTCCACCTGCTCGGCGTCGGGTTCACCACGACCCTGGCCCTGATCACCGCGGGCTGGTACCTGGGCATGGTGATCGCCAGCGTCAGCCTCGTCGCCTACGTCGCCGCCCTGGCCTTCCGGCGCGACGCCCACCCCGCCGTGCGGGCCGCGGGCGCCGCGGCGGGAGCGGGCACACTGGTCGCCGCACCGGCCTGGCTGATGGACGTCGTACCCCAGGACCCCTCCCCGGGCATCCCCTGGGTGGTCTTCGGGGTGCTCGTCGCCGTGGTCACCGCCGACACCCTCACCTCGCGGGTGCGCCGGACCGACCGGGAGCGGCACCGGGAGCGGGTGGTGCTGCCCGACGACGTCAGCGAGGGCGACCACGCCCTGCTGGTGGAGGTGCAGCGCACGATCGACCTGGTGCGCGGGGCCCGGGCCGAACTCGGCGGGGAGTCCCTGGACACCGACCGGGCGCTGACCGTCCTGCACGAGCAGGAGTGGCGCCTCGCCTCGCTCCTGGCCCGGCAGCGCGAACTGCGCCGCTCCCACCAGCGCCGCTGGCAGCGGGCGGTCTCACCCCGCGTCAGGGAGGCGCTCAAGCCCCAGCGCGAGCACCTGCACGCCGTCGAGGAGGCCGTGCGCGCCCGGGTCGCCCAGATCACCGAGTACGGACGCCTGGTCGAGCAGGCCGTCGCGGCCCACCGGGAGTGGGAGCAGTGCCAGGAGGCGGTGGACTCGACCGCGGAGTACACCGAGCACCTGGCCGCGGCGGGCTTCCTGGGCGCACGGGCCGCGGACGTCGCCGAGCTCGCCGCCACCGCCGCCCTCGCCCGGCAGGTCCGCGACGAGCGCGTCAGCCGCCTGGCCGGGTACGACCTGGTCGCCCACGGGTGAGCGCCCGCGGGCACCGCGTCCGGGGGGGCTCGGGGCTGCGGCCGCCGGCCGCCGGCCGCCGCGGCACCGGTTGTGACCAGCGTCGCGGTAGTTGTCCGGATGCGGACAGTGGTGACTTCGGCAATCGTCCCCAAACACCTCCCGCGTCTGACACATTGGGCGAATGAGTGAAGTCAGGGAGAGCGTCCACCCCCTCACCTCCGCCAAGGAGACGGTGGCGGTCGGGGTCGCCTCGGGCCGGGACGGGTTCGTCGAACTCCTCCGGGACGCCCGCCGGAGCCTGCTCGACACGCTGGAGGACGGCGACCCCGGAGCGCGGGAGGTCCGCGAGGCCTCCGCCCAGCTCCACGACCACGTGGACCGGGCCCTGGCCGAGCACGTCCAGCGCCAGCGCCGCTGGTCCGCCCGCACCGACGGCGAGCGCCTCACACGCGCCTTCCGCGCCCTGGACGAGTCCGGCGTCATCGCCCGCGAGGAGTTCACCTGCTGCGAGCGCTGCGCCAGGACCGCCCTGGAGGGCGAACTCGCCGCCCGCAACTCCCGGCCCGCCGACACCCCCGCGCGCGGGTACGCCTTCTACCACGACCAGGACGCCGCGCACGCGGTCGCGGGGTCCTCGCTCACCATCGGCTTCGGGGCCAGCCACCCGATCCGCCGCGCGGCCGTCGGCGAGGAGGTCGCCGAGGCCCTGCGCGCCCACGGGCTCACGGTCGAGTGGGACGGCGACCCCGACCGCAAGCTCCACGTCGGCATGGACTGGAACCGCCGCCGCTTCGGCCGCGGAGCCGCCTTCCCCGGGCCCGCCGTGGACGGCGAGCCCATGGTCCACGTGTCCTTCAACAACCCGGGGCCCTACGAGGTCCCCGACTGGGTCTCCCACTACCAGGGCCGCGTGAGCGTCCGCGAACTGTCGCGGATGGTCCTGCCCTGGCTGCCGCGCTTCTTCGTCGCCACGCTGAGCAGCGACCGGGGCCACAGCATCGCCCTCGAACGCGACTTCGACCTCCTGCGCGTCCGGCACGGACCGGCGCTGTCCCGCGAACGCGTGGAGGAACCCCTCAGCCGCTGGGTGGTGGGCGCCGTCTGGCCGCGCGAGGAGGCCCGCTCCGCCCACACCGGGCTGCTGGAGGTCCACTACGCGGACGCCGCCGAGGAGGGCCTCGGCTTCATGGACTACTCCGAACCCCTGGAGACGGCCGCCGCGCGCCTGGTCGTCCACCGCCTCACCCCCATCAAGGGCACGTTCGCGGTCTTCAGCGCTCCCGGCGGCGCCGTCGTGCAGATGGTGTGGGAGAGCGGCCCCCGGCTGTGGATGGAGACCCCCTCGCCCTCCGAGGCGGTGTCGCGGGGCCGCCACGTCACCCTCTCCGAGGCGGAGGAGACGGTGCGCGTCCTGGCGGAGGAGGGGCGCGTCATCCTGGGGGAGCTGGGAGAGCTGAAGGTCACCCACTGGTGAGCGGTCCGGGGCGGCGCAGGGACCGGTCGGCCCCACGCTCGCGACCGGTTCCCGCGGTGGTCCCCGGCGCTGACCGGTGTTCCGCGGCGCGCCCTCAGGAGTCGCCGCTGCCCGCTGCGCGCGTTCGCGCGAACCCCAGCGCGGCCAGACCGAAGACGAGTCCGCCGACCAGGAACCAGGGGTTCCACAGCAGCAGCGTCCACATCCGCTGTTCCGGGCTGACGGCGATCTCCCGGCCCGCGGGGTCGGCCAGCAGCATCACCTCGACGGTGACGGCGCGCAGCAGCAGCACGGCGCAGACGCACCAGCCCAGGGTCCTGACCAACCGCCCCGTCGGGCCGGTGGGACGCGGTCTGGAGAGGAGCCAGCCCAGCGCGCCGCCGACGAGGCACAGCAGCCCTACGCCCCACAGGCCCACCGCCACGAACCAACCGGGGCGTTCCGCGGCCACGGGGCCCGCCGAGACGTCCAGGCCCCAGTTGCCGCCCAGCGCCCAGTAGAGGTGGAGCACGGCGAAGGCGACCGCCCAGGCGCACGCGACGCGCCCCCACAGCCCCGACGCCGCCCTGTCCCCCCGGTCCCGTGGTTTCTCGTGCATAGCGAGCAGCATGCCACCGCCTCGGCGCTCCGGCGCCCACGGCGCCGTCAGAACCCCGGCCCCCGGGTCCTGCGCGAAGGCGCCAGGGGCGACGTCAGCGGAAGCCCGCCCCGAACCCGAAGTAGGCCCGCGCCCGCGCCGGAATCAGCAGCAGGCCCGCGACCGCCAGGTTCACCAGCAGCACCAGCACGTAGACCGGCAACTGTTCGGGGGCGTAGACCACCACCGTGAACATGTTGAGCACCAGGACCACAGCCGCCACCATCTGCAGGAGGACGACGCCCCCGTAGACCAGCCGCGACCGGGTCATCAGGGCGGGCGCGGCGACCGTCGACAGCAGACCCCAGACGTAGAGCTGGGCCAAGGAGGCCCCGTTCACCCCGGTCCCGCCGGTGGACTCCACGGTGTACAGCAACGCGAGGACCAGCAGGTAGAGCCCGTTGAGGACCAGCATCACGGCCGCGGTGACCACGGTCGCGGGCATGCCCCTGCGGGGGCGCTCCCACGGCATCCGGGCGCCGGCGGCCGGGCCGCCGTGCCCGGGGAACATCCCCGGGTGCCCCGGGCCGCCGACCGGCTGGCCGGGAAACGGTCCGGGCAGCGGGCCCCGCCCCGTCGGCGTGCCCGCGGAGGGGAAGGGGAGGGAGAACTGGCCGGTCGCCCCGGGGGGAGGGGCCGGCTGCGGCCCGGCCTGGTGGCCGATCGCGTGCGGCGCCTGCGGGTAGGCACCCGGACCCGCGCCGGGGCCGTGCGCGGCCGTACCGCCGGCGAGGTTCGGACCGGTCTGCCCGCCCGGGAAACCGGGACCGTGGGGACCGGAGGGGAATGCGGGGTTGTGGGGTCCGCCCGCGAACCCGGGGCCGTTGGGGCCGCCCGGGCTGTGGGGGCTGTGGGGCCCGCTCGGGAACGCCGGGGCGCCCGGTCCGCCCTGATGCCCGCCGGGGCCGTTCGGGCCGCTCGCGAATACGGGGCTGTCGGGGCCGCTCGGGGCCGCGTGCCACGGCGGGTGGGGGCCGGAGCCGGGAGCGCCCTGGCCCGGGCCTCCCTGCCCGGGGGCTCCCGGGCCCGTGGCGGGGAACGGCGGCCGATAACCCCCCGAAGGACCGGTGGGCACGGCGCCGCCGGGCCCGCTCCGGGTCTCGCTCCCCGGAGCCTTCCACGACCCGCTGTCCGCGCCCCGGGGGCCGGTGAGGGGCACGGGTCGGCCTCCGGGGCCGGGGGAGTCCTGCGCCCGGGCGCCGACGCCGCCGTCGTCCCTCTGCGCCTGCTTCTCCCGCTCCAGGAGGGCCAGCGCCTCGTCGGGGCCGGGCCGCGCCGACGCGTCCCTGGCCAACAGCGCCGCGATCAGCGCCCGCAGCGGCGCGCTCGCGGGGCTGTGCTCCACGTCGTCCAACGACAGCCGCGGGGGCATCGGCGCGGTCAGCACCGCGCTGATGATCCCCGTGATGCTCTCCCGTTTGAAGGGCGAGCGCCCCTCCAGGAGCGCGTACAGGGTGACGCCCAGGCTCCACAGGTCCGACGCGGGCAGCGCGCGCTTGCCCTCGAACCGCTCCGGCGCCATGTACTCGGGAGAACCGATGTACACGCCGGTCTGGGTGAGGGCGGCGCCGCCGTCGACGTTCGCGATCCCGAAGTCGGTCAGCACGGTCCGGTCGTCGTCGGTGAGCATGATGTTGGCGGGCTTGACGTCGCGGTGGGTGACCCCGCCCGCGTGCACCGCCTTCAGACCGCCGAGCAGCGACCTGGCGGCCTCCTCGACCCGCTCCACCGGCAGCGGACCGTGGTGGTCCAGTTGGTACTGGAGGGACTTGCCGCTGAGCAGCTCCATCACGATCCACGGGCTGTCCTCGTGTTCGAGGACGTCGTGGACCGTCACCACCGCCGTGTCGCTGATCCGTGCGGTGGCCTGGGCCTCGCGCAGCGTGCGGGCGTGCGCCTCGGCGCGGGCCTCGGGGTCCATGCCCTGGGGGAGGAGGACCTCCTTGACGGCCACGTCGCGCTGGAGGGAGGGGTCCCAGGCGCGCCACACGGTGCCCATCCCGCCGGCGCCGAGCCTCTCCCGCAGCTCGTAGCGGCCGACGGAGGAGTGACCGGAGGCGGACATAGGCGCGCATCCCTTCGGGGGGTCGGGAGAGGGGTGACGATGCGCAGGACAATCTATCCGAGAAAAGCCCTACAGCAGCACTTTGTGACACTCGTCCGTGTTTCCTGAACCATTCTCCCTCGATTGCGGACAGTTCCCCACACCCCGGTGCGAGGGTGGCCGGTAGCGGTCACCCGCGCGGTGGGTGCGGCGCGGAGAGGGGGCGGCGGGCACCCGCCCGACGCCGCTGTCCGGGCCCTCGCGGAACCGCGTCCACGACGGCTCCGAGTCGGGCGGGTCCAACGCGGTGGTCGGCAGGGGAACGAGGGGCTGTCCGGACGGGGAGGGACTGGTGAGTCGGAAGGGGGCAGGGCGATGCCGTTGTGGACCTAGGTCAGGTTTCGGTCCTGCGGCAATGCGGACTCGGGGTTCCACCGAAGGCGGATCTGGCATCGGGTGCCAGTCCGTTTGATGGCCCGATGTCCGCTTTTGGTGGCGAAACTGAATGTGACGCCCCTCATAGTGCGGAGGGGGCTAGGAAATTGTGGCCTTGTGGTTTCCGGGTGTTTCGGAAGACCATTCACGCCCACTACCTGCGTAAACGTTGACAGAGGCGGTCTTTGTCCTCCAAGGTCTGGCCGCATCGGGGGAGAGAAGGGGAAAACCCGACGCGTTGCGACCGTTCCCCGACCCGGTGATGACGCACCATAGAGGATGGGGTAGAGACATGCGGGGGCCTTGCGGTCGCGCACGACCGCGTGCGGTGTGCACGTGTGTACGTGCGCGTCGACGGGGCCCCGGTGTCTGCGAACATCGCCTTCGGCCGAACCACGACGCAGGAGCCAGCAGATGACGCATCAGCACGTCCGACGGCGGGGATGGCGACGCCTCCTGATGACGTTCCTCATGCTGACCGGTCTCGTGGTGCTGCCCCTCAGCGGGGCGCAGGCGAACCCGCTGTGCCCGGGCGAGCCCGCGCCGCTGCCGGAGTCGGCGGGGAGCGGTTCCGACGGCCTGCTCGTGCCCCCGCAGTCGCAGTCCTCCATCGAGGGCTCCACGGACGGCCTGCCGCCCGACGCCAGCATGTACGGCCAGTACGGCACCGCCGGACAGCAGTGGCACATGATCACGGAGTCCTGCGTCGACGGGATCAGCAACGGCGCGCAGGCGACTCTGGCCAACACGGCCTGGGACCTGTCCAAGACCATCAACCAGTCGACGATCACGGTGTACCAGGCCGCGACCTCCGACGGCCTCCTCGCCAGCTTCAACGAACTCGTCGAGAACGTGGTCGTCACGCTGAGGGAGGGCATCTGGCGCCCGCTGATCCCCACCGTCGTCATCCTCGGCGCCCTGTGGTTGGGCTGGTTCGGGCTCATCCGCAAGAGGATGACGCTCACGATCGAGTCCAGTATCTGGATGATCGCGGCGACGGCTCTGGGGCTGTGGATCCTCGTCAACCCGGCCCAGATCATGGGTATGGCGAGTGGCCTGGTGAACTCCGGCAGTCAGCTGGTGACCAGTACGATCGGGCAGGTGCCCTACGGGGGAGGGTCGGGGACCTGCCCACCTGGTGCAGAGCCTCCTGAGCGTGCGGATTGGGAGTCCGAGGCCGACTTCCAGGTCAGGCGCAACGCGGACATGCTGTGGTCCAGTCTCGTTTGCCAGCCCTGGGTCGCGGGGCAGTTCGGAAACGGGGATATCGCAGAGATCGCTGCGCAGGAGCACGCGACGGATCTGATCGCGGCCCAGGGGATCAATCGTATAGAACAGCAGCAGATTGCGGACGGCGAGGCCGACGCGACAACTCTCGTTGAAGAGAAGCAGCAGTCCTACGAGGAAATCGCTTCAAGTGTCGAGGCATCTTTTCCCAGTGTCTACCCCCTCTTTTCGGGTGATGATCAAGGAAGCCGCCTGGGAGTGGCCACACTCGCGCTTTTCGCCTCGGTCTTCGCCGGGGGACTGATCCTCGCCGGGTCCGTGGCTCTCATCGTGTTGAAGATCGCCTTCCTGCTGCTCTTCCTCCTCGCTCCCATATTCCTGCTCATCGGAATCCACCCGGGCTACGGGCGCATGGTCCTGCTGCGCTGGGTCGAGCTGATGATCGGCTTCCTCCTCAAACAGATCTTCGTCGTACTCCTGATCTCGCTCCTGGTCATGTGTTACGGCATGGTCATGTCCACCAGCCTCGGTTGGGGCCTGCAGATGATCCTGCTTGCGCTCTTCACCGTGGCCCTCTTCGTTTACCGCAAGCCCTTCGCCTACCTGTTCTCCTCAGTCAACGCGAACACCTTCACCTCGCGCATCGTCAGTGACGCCGCGCAGAGCCAGGCGCTCAGCAGGAGCGCGGTGGTGCTGCCGCCGGTCGCCAACCTCAAGGCCCAGGCCTGGGGGCTGCGCCGGGGACCGCAGATCGCCGGAGCGGCAGCCGGAGTCCCCGCGGGCGGGGGAGGAATCCCGAACGGCGGTGTGGACACCGGGGTCGGCGACGAGGTCCCGGCCGACGGCGGTCCGGTCCGCGCGGACGGAGCGCGGGCACGCGGCACCGCCGGGTACGGCAGGGTCCGCGACAACGCGGCCCCGCCCCTCAACGTCACCAGGAGCGCTCCGGCTGGCGGAGGCGCCGGTGGCGGCGGAACACGACCCGCCGGGCCCGCGCGCAGTGGTGACCAGGCACCGAGCCTCTCCGGTAACAGTGCGGCCTCCGGGTCCATCCCGCCCCGGCCCAGCGGCGGTTACACCGGTACCGGCGACAGCGGCTGGGCCTCCGTGTTCGGTACCGGTTCGGGGGGCCGCGGCGGCTCCGAGCGCCGGGACGGCGGCGGTGGAGGAGGCGGCTCGGTGTTCGGCGGGAGCTCCCCCGCCGCCGGGAGCGGACGCGCCGCGAGTTCCGAGCGGCCCGACCCCAGTACCGGACAGGGCATCTTCGGCGGTCGCGCGGACACCCCGGCCCGGGGCAACCCCAACGCCCGCGCCTCACGCTGGGGTGCTCCGAGGGACCGGCGCGAACGCCCCGCACCCCAGCGTCCCGCCCGTCCCGCGCCCTCCGGCGAGAGCCGGGGGCGAGGCGACGGCGACGGCGGCTGGCTGACCGGTTCCGGCAAGCGCAAGGACAACGCGCCCATCACCCCCTTCTGGGGGGAGAGCAGTTCTTCCACGACGAGGGACCGCAAGCGGGACGTCCCCTTCTGGTTGAACGACGACTGACGAACAAAGGCCCGAAGCGATGCCCAACCCTCTCCCCGAACGCGCCCAGCGGGCTGTCTTCATCGGACTGATCGTCGTGCTGGTCGTGTTCGGGCTCTACCTCAGCCTCGGAGGCTTCGGGGGCGCTGAGGAGGAGGACGCTCCCTCCGCGGCCTCCCCGGAACCCGAAGCCGCCCAGGAGGAGCCGCCGGGCGGACCCGGCGGCCCGGACGGGCTGTCCACCGTCGAGCCGAGCCCGATCCCGACCACCGCCGCCGAGGACGTGGACGTCCTCGACTGGTTCCCCTTCACGGAGGCGGAGCTCCAGGCGGCCGGGGCGGCGGCCCGCGCCTTCGCCGAGGCCTACGGGACCATCGACTACACCCAGTCCCCCGAGTCCTACTACGCCTCGATGGAGGAGCTGGCCACCCCCGAGTTCGCCGGGGTTCTGGCCGAGACCAGCAGGGTTGGCGCCTTCTGGAGCCAGATGTCCGAGGCCGGGGCCGTCGCCGAGGGGCGGGCCCAGATCGATTCGGTACGGACCTTCGGCGCCGACTCGGTCACCTTCGTCGTGACGGCGCAGTCCATCACCGAGACGGGGAGCGCCGAGTTCGACGAGAACCTCGGTGAGTTCGCCGTCACCGTGGTGCGCAGCGGCGGCTCCTGGAGGGTCTTCGACTTCCAGCCCGCCGATGCCGGGCAGTTCGGAGAGGAATGACCCCGTGATCTCCCTTTTCACCCGCAGGCTCTCTGACAGGGGCGCCGCGGGCCTGTGGTTCGGCGCCATCGTCGCCATCGCGGTCGCCCTGACGACCATGTTCGCGATGTTGGTGATCCCCGTGATCACCAACACCACACAGCAGATCGGCTCCATGATGGCGAACGGCCTGGTCTGCGGCCCGGACGCGGACGCCGAGCAGCCGGACGCGAGCGGCTACGCCATGAACTCCATCCCGGAGAACTACCTGCGGATCTACACGGAGGTCGGGGAGGATCGCGGGATCCCGTGGAACATCCTGGCGGGTGTGGGCCAGGTGGAGTCCCACCACGGGCGCTGGGAGGGCCCGGGGATCACCGAGGGGCACAACGACTGGGGTGCGGCCGGACCGATGCAGTTCGGTTCCCTGGATGGCTCCGCGGCGGGCAACAGCTGGGGCGGCGAGCCCGTGCAGCCGGTGGACGAGCGCCCGGAGCAGGGGTACGGCGTCGACGGAAACGACGACGGCATCGTCAGCGTCTACGACCCCGCCGACGCGATCCCGGCCGCCGCCGACTACCTCATCGCCCACGGTCTGAAGGAGGATGTCCGTCAGGCCATCTACGGCTACAACCACGCCTGGTGGTACGTGGACGACGTGCTGGAGTGGGCAGAGCAGTACGCGGAGGGGGCGTACGACACGTCGGGTTCCATCGAGACCGCGGTCGCCTGTCAGCTCGACGCGCAGGGCGCCCCGATCGGAAGTGCACCGGACGAGCTGACCCAGGCCGTGGTCGACTGGGCCCTGGCCCAGCGCGGGAAGCCCTACATCTGGGGAGGTATCGGGCCGGTCGGGTTCGACTGCTCTGGTCTGATGCAGAAGGCCTACGAGAGCATCGGTGTCACCATTCCGAGGATCTCCCAGGACCAGTGGGGTTTCGGCCCCGAGGTTTCACCGGGAGAGGAGCAGCCCGGTGACCTGGTGTTCTTCCATGTGAGTCGGGCGGGGGAGCCCCCCGGACCGGGACACGTGGGAATGGTGATCGGTGACGGGCTGATGGTCGAGGCCTGGTGCACCAACTGTGGGCCGATCGCGGTGCGCGAGTACGATGACCCCAATCGTGCGGATGTCATGGGTTTCACCCGTCCACTTGAGCACCCGGACGTGCAGGCCCAGTTGGAGGCACAGGACAATCGTGGTTGACCAGAAGGCACCGTCAAGGAAGCAGGGACTGCACGGCTGGAAAGCCGCCGCAGCGGTTTTCGGATGCGGAACCCTGGCGGCCTTCGGTGTCTTCGGAGTGCTGGTCGGCGTGGTCAGCCTCTTCTTCAACTTCACTTCCGACGGTATCGGAACGGACCCCGACACCTCTGCGGGAAACCCGGCTGAGCAGATCGGTGAGCCCAGGTCCTCTCTGGCCGAAGAGGAGATGAATGTCTGTCAGGAAAATCTGGACCATCTGTCCTCCATCAACACCACACGCCAGGACGGCGGGGAGGACTACGTTGACACCGCTACCGGTGGGAAACCAGAGATTGAAGGTGCGGAGAGAGTAGTCCGGGACCATTGTGTCTGGACGATTATTCCGAGTTCGAATTCGGCACCTTGGGATTTCCATTTCTCCTATGAGGCGGTTATCGATGCCCAGGAAGGGGATTCCGCTGAGGAGGTCGCGTCGTCCAGATATGAGGGGTTGCGGTCAGGGCTCTCCGATGAGCTGGCCGAGGTGGAATCCGAGAGAGAAGCCGATTTTGGAGATAAGTCCTATGCGGTTTACGGAACCGGAGATCAGGGGCAGTCGGTGTACATAGCTCTCATCCAGACGAGGAGTGCTGTGTACCAGATTCGTTTTGACGAGCAGGCAGAGACTTCGGCCGGTTCCATATCGGAGAATGAGTTCACGAACGAAGCAAGGAAAATTGCAAGCTTCCTTGGACACGGGTTCGAGTACTGGATCCCGGAGTGAGGCGACAGGCCGGAGCCCGTCGGTTTTCCTGCGGCTACGGTGCCCGGACGGCCGTGGGCGTCCGCGGCTCTGGTCCGGTCAGGCGACTCCGGCCATGAAGTGGTGGCGGCACAGGGTGGCGTACGACTCGTTGCCACCGATGTGCACCTGCTCGCCTTCGTAGATCATGACCCCGTCCACCACGCGCGCGTTGTGGGTGGCGCGGCCGCCGCACCAGCAGCGTGCGGACACCGGCAGGACCTCGATCTTGTCGGCGAGTTCCACCAGGCGTTTCGAGCCGGGGAACAGCTGCCCCTGGAAGTCGGTGAGGATCCCGTAGCAGTACACGTCGATCCGCATCCCGTCCACCACCCCCGCGAGCTGCCCCACCTGCTTGTAGGACAGGAACTGGGCCTCGTCGCAGATGACGTAGGGGGCCTTGCGGTCGGCGATGTCGTCGTACAGGTCCAGGTCGTCGCCCACCTCCACGGCGGGGGACTCCAGGCCCAGGCGGGACGAGATGATGCCCGCTCCGGCACGGTCCTGCTTCGTGTACAGCACCCCTTCGCCGCCGCGTGAGTGGTGCTCCTGGAGGGCCATCGTGCTCTTGCCCGAGTTCATCGAACCTGTGAAGTACTTCAGCTCCGCCATGTCTCTTCCTGGGTCGCGGGCGCTGGCGCTGTCGACGGCTCGGGCTCGTCACCGTGTCGGGCTTCCTGCCGTGGCCAGCAGTGAACATACCAGTGACGTGCAGGACCTCCCGAACCAACGCCCATCCGCCCGCGCACCCTCGCACGCCTCTTCTCCCTCCTCCTCACGGCCCCCCTCGCGCCTCTCATCGGGAAGGCCCTTCCGCTCAGGAGGAGTGCCTCCAACGGGCGCGGTGTTTCCGGTCTCACCGGCTTCGGTCATTGATCGGACCGAAAGCCGTGATGTGGGATACGGCACCTGCCATTTCCTCTTCCGTCACCTTCTCGGCGACCGCCCGAACCAGTGAGGGTGTGCCTTCCGTGAAGCGTGGGCACGGGGTGGGGCGGCTGCTGCTGTGAGCGTGAAGGTGTGTGTGGCTGGCCAAAGGCGGGTGCGCTGCACAGAACCGAGCCCGGTTCGATATATTTGAATACTCCATGTCCGAATCACTCGGAAGTGGAATTGCGGAGGGGGAATCGGCATTGCGGCGTGCTCAGATCACCAGACTTGTGGAGAGTCAGTGGTTCTCCAACATCATGCTCGCGGTGATTCTGGTCAATGCCGTGATTTTGGGTTGGATGACTTATGGGGGTTCTGCCCTTCCGTATCTGGTGATCATCGAGTACGTCGTCGTCGGCGTGTTCGTCGTCGAGATGGCCCTCAAGATCCACGCCTGGCGGGGACGGTTCTTCCGGAGCGGCTGGAACTGGTTCGACTTCCTGGTGGTGGCGATCTCCGTGATCCCGGCCACCGGCCCGTTCGCCGTGCTCCGCATCCTGCGGGTGCTGCGGATCCTGCGGGTGATCACCGCCGTCCCGCAGATGAGGCAGATCATCACCGCGCTGTTCAAGGCCATGCCGGGGGTGGGGACGGTGATCGGCCTGCTCCTGGTGGTCATCTACACCTCCGCGATCATCGCCCACCAGCTGTTCGGTGAGGCCGTGCCCGAGTTCTTCGACAACCTGGGCACGTCGCTGTACACGATGTTCCTGCTGATGACGACGGAGGGCTGGCCGGACGTCTCGGACGCGGTGCTGGCGGAGCACCCGACGGCCTGGATCTTCTTCGTCTGCTACATCGTGCTGACCGCGTTCATCATGCTGAACTTGGTCATCGCGGTGATCGTCACGTCCCTGGAGCAGGAGATCAGTGAGGCTCGCTGGGCCGAGGACCAGGAGCTGGAGGAGGTCCAGCACGAGGCGGTCATGAACCGGTTGGTAGAACTCGGGCAGCAGGTCGAGCGCTTGGACCGCATGCTGCGCGAGCGGGACGCGGATTCCGGCACCGACGGCCTTCCGGGGAACGTTCAGGCGGACCAGGCGACGCAGACAGCCCAGGCCGTCCAGACGGTCCAGCCCGGGGAACCTGCCGAGCCCATCAGGCGAGGGAACGGGGACACGGCGCAGCCGCCGCCTTCCGCTTCCCTGTAGCGGAACACCCGGAGGCCCAGGGGCGGGCTTCCGGGTGTCTGCGTGCCTGTGTCACGCCTTGTGGGTCAGGGGCGGCGGGGAGGACGGGAGGGTGTGGGGTGTCTACAGCTTCCGGCCGCGAGCGGCGTTGAGGAAGGTGGTCCACTCGGGGGCGGGGAAGGGGAGGTGCCCGGCGTCCGGATGCTTGGAGTCGCGGATGGCGGCGCCGCAGGGGAGGCCGCCGACCTCCACGCAGTCCACACCCTGCCCGCTGTATGTGCTCTTCCGGAAGTCGGCAGGGACGTGCGCGACCTCGACACAGTTGACACCTCGACCGCTGTAGCTGCTCTTGTAGAAGGACAGGCTGTCGGCTTTCATCGGTGGTTCTCCAGTCTCCTGATGTGATTGTGGATGATGTTGGCGGACTCCAGGGCGCTGACAGCTGAGCCCTGTATATCCCCAAAAGTGGCGATATACATCTCTACATCATCGTTTTCTTCGAGGTAGAGGGCATCAGACAGAGTCTCGATGCAGACGATGGGCGTATCCAGAGGGCTTGGGAAGTCCAGGATCATGAAAGAAGCGGTGAAACCAGCATGTGTTCCTTTGTCGAGCGGAAGTACCTGGATATCGATGTTCGGAAGCTGGGCCATGTACATCAGGTGCTTCATCTGAGCCAGCATCCCGCTGCGTCCCCCAACCGGGCGTAGGAACGCAGCTTCATCAATGACGGCACGAAGGTGCACAGGGTTGAGTCTGACCAGGATCTCTCGGCGAGCCATCCGTGCCTCGACATGCCGTTCAATCTCCTTGGGATCTGTGTAGCGGGCACCTCGGAAGATGTCAGCTGTGTACTCGGGTACCTGTAGCAACCCTGGGATGGCCTGGACGTCATAGGACCTAAGAACCGATGCTTCTGTTTCGAAGTCCGGCAGCGTCTCGTTCTTGAAGACGTCCTTGTACTTGGACCACCAACCTCGCATGCGGGCGTCCTTGGCGAGCGCTTGCATGGATGAACGCTTCTCGGGGCTGGTGATGCCGTACAAGTCCATCAAAGCATCCAGGTCATCAGTATTTATCCGTTTTGATGTCTTTGTTTCCATTTTGGTGATTTTGGGAGAGCTCCAGCCAAGCTCCTTGGCGGCTCTGGCTGCGGTGTAGCCAGCGGCTTGTCGTGCGTTGCGGAGTTCGGTAGCGAGGCGGCGAAGGCGCAAGGAAGGGCTTCGGGGATCTTGCATGCTGTGAGCCTAATTAGTTACTCGTAGGTAGGATTCGAGAAGCGCTTGCATAACTCGAATGATAACGGTTAGCTTGAGGGTGTAGTCACCGAGGGATCACACAGGGTTCCTGTCGGTCAGGCTACGACCTGCCCGTGCCGCGCATCACGTCAACCGTGAGACTCCTTCGACGGGTACCGCGAAACCCCTGCTCATGACCTGCCATGCCAAGGAGTGTGTTCGTCATGCCCGCGAAAGCCCCGCTGCCCATGCCCGCGCTGGGTGAGGCCACGGTCCCGCTGACCAGCTTCATCCGGCCCGCGCACCGCCACTACTTCTCCAGCCAGCCCGAGCGGCCCAACTACCGGCTGCGCCGCTACGACTTCGCGGGGACCCCATCCGTGATGCCCCTAGTCCGGGCGTTCCTGGACACCTGCGCCGCCGCGAAGTCCGCCGACTACCGCTACCTCTTCACCCTGCTGGGCAGCGAACTCGCCAACAACAGCATCCGCCACAGCCTCTCCGGCCGTCCCGGCGGCACCTACACCCTTCTCGTCCACCGCCACCGCGCCGGGCTGCACCTGTCCTGCCGTGACCGGGGCGGCCTGAGGGAGAAGGACGCCTGCCTGCAACCCCGGGCGAACGGGCTGGACCTGAACGCCGAATCCGGTCGGGGCCTGGCCATGGTCAACGCCTTCGCCTCCGAGTGGGGCGACAACGGCAACGCCCACTTCCGCACGGTGTGGTTCTACCTGGCCTACGACCTCACCGGAAGCCAGTGGGAATCCAGCAACTGAGCCCGCATCGACTGACCTGAGACGCAAGACGGGCCCAGGAGAGCGCACCACCGCTTTTCCCGGGCCCTGAATCCCCAGAAACCAAACCAGTCATAAGCAAGGAAAGAGGATCTGATGCAGAACCCTATCCCCTCGCCGCGCCCCTCCGAAGGCGTTCGGCCCATGCCGCGCCCGCTCCCGCGCCGCACCCCGCTCGTCGGCCCGGTCTGCCCGACCTGCGAGCACCCCTCCTGCCGGACCCGCCGCGCCCAGCAGCTTCCGCGCCTGGGCGGCCACCGCGCCGAGTTCGCCCACGAGCACGCCCAGGCCGCCGCTGTTCAGGCCCGCCACCGCGACCTGACGATCTGGTGGGGCGAGGCCACCCAGTCCTTCTGGATCGCCGGTCCGGCCGGGCTGACCGAGGCCGCCGACATTGACGCCCTCCTCCTCGCCCTGTGGCCGCACGGCACTCCGCGCAGTACCTCGCAATCCGCGCCGGATACCGACCCGCCCGCCGCCCGGCCCTGGGCCCGACCGGCCATGGGTCCCGCTCCGGCCTCCACCCCCGCGCCCATAACCACCCTCGCCTCCAAGCCCATAACCACCCTCGTCCCGGGGCTCACGACCGCTCCCTCCTGCGCACCTGCCTCCGCCAGGATCCGCAGGGACCCCCGCACCGGACGCCGCGCCTTCGGCCGCCCGCGTGCTTCCACACCCGCCTGACCGGTCACGGGTCCCCGCTGCTGCTTCCAGCGGTACGGGAGCGGCAGCGGGGACCCGGCCGTCAGACCTCCAGGATCTCCAGAGACGGCAGGGCTTCTACGATGGCGACCGTTTCCATGCTCACCGTGACGATGTGCCCGAGGAGGCCGATGATGTGGCAGGAATTCTCGGAGGTCCCCTTGCCGATGCCGTATGCCTTGATTCGCTGGTCGCGGGCGTGTGAGGCTAAGTTGTCGAAGGCCGCCTCTACGGCCTCGTCCTGGTTTCGCGTAGTTCCTTATTCCTTGTGCGGGGTGTGTTCAGGCTCGACCTCCACATCGAATGCAAGCCTGGCTGTCCCCCACCCGAGCAGGCTGTCGGCGATCTCGTTCAAGCCCATTAAAGAAGGTACGGAAGCTTGAGAAATAACAAGACAACCTCGTTTCTTGTGGTGCTCATCGTGCCACTGCTGGTCTCGTGTTCCGTGTTCCCTGGCTGGGGGGAACCCGAGATTGACCACGTCGTCCTCGCTGATCCTGCCGACCCCCTTGAGGTTCCGGCGAATGTGGGTTCTGTGGGCTGGACGTGGAGTTCTCCGGAGGGGACAAGCGTCAGGCACGTCAGCCCCACGTCATACGGGTTGTCCGTGTACGTCTCCGACGGGGTGATCGGTGTGAGTGGAGAAACTGGGGAGGAGCTGTGGAGATATCGGCGCCTGGGTGAGAAGGCGACAAGCATGAATATCACCCCGGACGGCGAAACCGTCGTTGTGTCGTACAGCGCCCACGAAAAAGAGACCGAGGGTGAGGAGGAGCCACCTCCCATCCATGAGGTCGTGCTTCTTGATGCTTCCACTGGTGAGATCAGGGGAGGTCAAGTCGTAGAGTTCGCCCACATGCCTTTCGATGGCTCTGGGCCTTCTTCTTACGCGTCAGGGAATGAAAAACTAGGTGTGTTGTCCAACGATTCTCGGATCATCTACCGAGATCATGAGTCAGGAGGAGGGGAGGTTGTTTCCCTGGGGTTAGGCAACGATGAAGAACTCTGGTCTGTATCTCCAGGGCAGAGGGGAGGGGGTGAAGAAAGATATTTCGTCGCAAGGAATTCTGTGTTCTCCAGGGGTGTACTGATAGTTTCCAGTAGCTTTGTGGACGAGAGTGTCCTGGAGCCTGGAGGGCTCAGTGGGGTGAAGGATCACACGCTTGCCCTGATCGGGCTTGACATAGAAACCGGGTCTGAGCTGTGGCGGCATGAAGTCGAAGTTAATGCGGGCATCGATCTTACTCCGTTTGATTTCGGAGTCGAGCCTAATTCGGGTATGGTTGCGGCTGCTGCCAGAGGAAGCGACTACCAAGAAGAATGGTTGCTGGATCCGGTGACCGGAGAAGTCCTCGCGGATGCGGATTTCTTCACTGGTGAGAGTGGCACGGCGTTCGGAATCCTTGAGGAAGCCATCGTAAGCGTGCGCAGCACCTCCGAGGGGGGAGGGTCCGGAAGTCTCGAGGAGCTTGAGGAGAGGGAGTACGAGCACGAGTACTCCTATTCCGACCTGTCCGGCGAAGTCCAACACTCCGTAACCGTTCCCGCTTCGGAACCCCTGGACCGCTCGCGCGGCAGCTTCACTCTGGCGCTGGAGGAATCAATCGCATGGCTCGACGTCAACGAGAGGAATACGGACGAGCTGTCGTGGAATCCAGCACAGTTGGTGGTCACTGATTGGGACAGCGGGGAATCGCGCGTCATCGATCTGGGGGTCGAAGTACAGAGGCGGCCGGACAACGACGGACCACGAGGTGTTGTTCCGGCGTTGGGCCCCCCGCCGGAATCCATGCTCCTCGCCCCTGGTGCCCTGGTGATCACAGAGGACCCGAGCAAGGAGGAGTACGAGTCCCCCCGTCGTCTTGTCGGTCTTGTCCCCTGACTGAGGCCGGGGCTGGTGGTGGCCGGGCCGATCACCGGTGCTCTCCGGCCGGGCGCGGCTTCCCGCGTATCGGCTGGCCTCCGCTCTTCCACGTCTGTCTCCCGGAACTGCTAGGTATGGGGACATTCCACCCCTGAAGGGATTACCTATGCCTGAGCTCACCGAGTTCGCGGGTCTGCCCGTGGTCGAGTTCCCCGCCAGCGGCACGACGGAGGAGCGGCTCGAACAGATCCGTAAGCAGGGAGGGAATCCGCAGGCTCCCGGCTCCGTGGCTTGGCGGCTGCGGACCAGCGACGGCGCCAGGAGGGTCCGTGAGGAAGGGTGCGAGGAACACGTCTCCCGTTTCCTGTCCATGGTGGACACCGCGCAGGTGAGGGCGCTGGTCATCGGTGCCTGGGGCTATCCCGCCCAGGGAGGTCCGGAGGCTTTCCTGGAGGCGCTGATCGAGCACGCCGACAAGCTGCCGAATCTGCGGTCCGTCTTCGTCGGCGACATCGAGATGACGGAGAGCGAGCTGTCCTGGATCAGCCAGAGCGACCTGGCACCGCTAGTGGCCGCCTTCCCGCAGTTGGAGGAGCTGACCGTGAAGGGCGCCGACGGCATGCGAGGCCGGCTCGGGCTGCACGTGCCCTCGCACGCCTCGCTGCGTTCCCTCACCCTCCAGAGCGGTGGCCTGCCCGGTCGGGTCGTGCGCGAGGTGGCGTCCTCGGGGCTGCCTGCTCTGGAGCACCTGGAGCTGTGGCTGGGGGTGTGGGACTACGGCGGCGACACCTACCCGCAGGACCTGGCGCCGGTGCTCTCCGGTGAGGTGTTTCCCCGGCTGAGGTACCTGGGTGTGCGCAACGCCGAGGGTGCGGACGGGTGGATTCCGGCGCTGGCCGAGGCTCCTGCCGTCAAGCACCTGGAGGTGCTCGACCTGTCGTTGGGGATCTTCACGGACCGGGGCGCCCGGGAACTCGTCGACCGGGCCGAGGCCTTCTTCGGGTTGCGCAAACTCGACCTGCACCACCACTTCATGAGTGAGGAGATGGAGGAGCGCGTGCGGGCCGCGTTCTCCGGAACCGGGGTCGAGATCGATCTGTCCGACCGGCTGGAGCCCGAGCAGGACGAGGACGACGACGAGGACGATCCCTACTACTACACCGCGGCGGCCGAGTAGCCCGGCCGTGCCCGGCCGGGTTGAGGCGTGTCGTCCTGGAGGGCGGTCGCAGGCCGTCACCCCCGGGGGCGGAAGACCACCGAGCCCCCGTCTGTCGCCCGGAACTGCTAGGCATGGGGGACATTCCACCCCCTGAAGCTTGAGAAGAGAGCCCTCATGTCCGATCTCACCGAGTTCGCGAGTCTGCCCGTGGTCGAGTTCCCCGCCAGAGGCACGTGGGAGGAGCGGCTCGAACAGATCCGGAAGGGGGGTGCAGACCCGCGCGACCCCGCCTCCACCGCGTGGCGGCTGCGGACCAGCGAGCACCTCCACACGATCCCCGAGGACAAAGGGACCGACTACTTCGCCCGGTTCCTGTCCGAGGTGGACCCCGGGCAGCTCACGGCACTGGTCATCGGTGAATGGGGCTACGCCTCCGACGGAGGTCTGTACCAGGCCGCGGACCTGCTGGTCGAACACGCCGACGCGCTGCCGAACCTGCGCTCGGTCTTCTTCGGTGACATCACCTTCGACGAGTGCGAGCTCTCCTGGATCTCCCAGCCCGACCTGGGACCGCTCGTGGCCGCTTTCCCCCGGTTGGAGGAGCTGACCGTGAAGGGCGCCGACGGTATGGAGGGCCGGCTCGGGCTGCACGTGTCCTCGCACGCCTCGCTGCGCTCTCTCACCCTCCAGAGCGGTGGACTGCCCGGCCGGGTCGTGCGCGAGGTGGCGTCCTCGGGCCTGCCCGCGCTGGAGCACCTGGAGCTGTGGCTGGGGATGGAGGAGTACGGCGGCAGCGCCTCTCCGCAGGACCTGGCGCCGGTGCTCTCGGGGGAGGCGTTCCCCCGGTTGAAGTACCTGGGGGTGCGCAACGCCGAGAAGTGGGCCGAGTGGGTCCCGGTGCTGGCCGGGGCGCCCGTCGTCAAGCACCTGGAGGTACTCGACCTGTCCCTGGGCATCCTGACGGACCAGGGCGCCCGGGAGCTCGTCGACCGGGCCGAGGCCTTCTCCGGTCTGCGCAAGCTCGACCTGCACCACCACTTCATGAGCGAGGAGATGGTGGAGCGGGTGCGGGCCGCGTTCGCCGGGACCGGGGTCGAACTCGACCTCGACGAAGGCAGGGACGACGAGGACGAGGACTACGACGAGGACGAGGAGCCCTACTACTACACCGCGGCGTCCGAGTAGGCGGGTCGCGCGCCCGGCGGGAACGGCCGGGCCGGGGCTGAACGGGGGCCGCGCGTCCTCGTCCGTCGCCGTGTGTACCCGTAGGGCGGGTTGGGCAGTGGGATTCCGGCAGCGGAAAGACGCGACAACGACAGCGAGGAGGTTGTCATGGCTGAGCCCGAGAGCCCGCTCAAGGACAAGAACTACAACCTGGTCTGGGCCGTCCACCAGTCGCTGGAGAACGTCTGGCGCCTGGAGGGCTACATCAAGGACGCCGAGAAACAGGGCGACGACGAGCTCGCCCAGTGGTTCCGCCGGATCCAGGAGAACAACCAGAAGGCCGGCGACCAAGGCAAGAAGATGCTCGTCGAGCGCATCAAGAAGGAGAACGGCTGAGGCACCGCGAAAGCGGCTCCACCAGCCGAGGCGGTTGACTCCGCCCCTCTCCTGATCCCGGCACCGAAAGGCGCCCCCGGTTCCGACCGGGGGCGCCTTCGCGCGTGCCGGGGCTCCGCGCTCCGTGCGCGGCGAGGCCTCCGCGTGCCGGTGGTGGTGGGCGCGTGGCCGCTCCCGGCCGCACGGCCGGTCCCTTCGCCCCTGGTTCCGGCCCCCGCCGCGCGATAGGAACGGGCGGTACGCACCCCTCGAACCCCGGGAAGGCTGCTGCGCATGAGCGACGGGCCGCGAGACGACCACCGGACCTCCGGGAATCGGAAGGAGACCACGGCGGAGCTGGTCCACTTCCACGTGGGCGGGCGGCGCAAGGACCTGAGCGGGCGTTCGTGGTCGGAGTACCCCGTCCTCCCCCTGCCCCCGCACGAGACGGACACCGGCGAACAACCCGGACTCCGCGGCAGGAGGTTCACCGAGGTCCCCGAATCCGGCTGGCACGCCCTTGTCGCCTGGGCGATCGGCCCCGAGCACGCCGTCCGGTGCACGGAGCGGCGCACGCCCTCCCCGGTCCACGTGACCTGTGAGAGCCGCGGAAGGCGCGTCCAGCGGTGGGAGGAGAGGACGCGCACCGACCGGGCGGGCGTCGACCGCGACATCGACGAATTCCTGACGGAGGCCGGGGTCCCGCACCAGCCGTGCGGTTACCGGTGGTTCGCCGAGCTGCCCGAGGGGTTCCGCGACGGCGACCACCTCTTCGGCTCCTTCTCGTCCCACCTGGCCTCGGTCGGCTCGGACGAGCGGGACCCGCCGGGGATGCGGGGGGCCATGAGGGACCTGGCCCGCCGCCTGTACGGCGACGCCGGCCGGTCCGCGTTCCCGGACCCGCCCGGCGGCCCCTGAGGGGTGTTCGGGGACGGCCCCGCGCGGCGCCTCACGCGGTGACGGCCTCCACGAGGTCGCGGCGCTCACCGGGCTCCTCTGGCCGCAGCGCCCGGGACACCCCGAGCAGGTCGGTGGGCGTGCCCGGCTCCGGAAGCAGGATCGCCACCGTGCCGTCGTCGAGGTGCGTGCGCAGCTCGCTCGGGTGGCCGTCGGCGTGGTGCACGACCACCGCCTCCCCCAGGTCGCGGCACCACGTGCCGGGGAAACCGCAGCCCTCGTCCAGCCCGGCTTCGGCCGAACGCGCGCCGTCCCACGTCAGCACGTGCAGCGGCGCCCCGTTCCCGTCGCGGTAGGTCAGGCGCAGGCCGTCCTCCACCTCGTGCACCTGGGCCAGCGACCAGCCCGGGTGGTCCAGCACCGCGATGGTCCGCTCGAAGGACATGATCTGCGCGCGCGAACGCTCGTCGGCCGCCCGCGCGAGCACCGCGTCCCCCACGGCGGGCAGCGCCGCGAGCAGCGCGGCGACCACCGCCACGGCGGGCAGCACCCCCGGCCGCCAGCCGGCGGACGGCCGGTCCAGCAGCATCGACGCGCCCATGCCCAGCGTCGCGACGGTCCCGGACAGGAAGGCGGTGTTGGCGGCCGTTCCCCAGGGCAGCGGCCTGACCTGCGGGGCCAGGAACGCGACGACCACGGGCGTGACCACGGCGGTGGCCGTCACGAGCGCGGCCGACGCGAAGGGGTGGTTCACGCCGGACCTCTCCAGCCACTGGGCCGACAGCCAGAACATGAGCAGGACGCCTCCGGCGACCACCGGCGCGAGCAGCAGCACCCCCTGCCCCGCGCCGCTCATCGTCAGGGCGCGGGCGGTGTCCCAGACCCCCACGGGGAACAGGGACATCAGCGGAGCCCCCACCAGGCACAGGGCGAGGACCGCGCCGACCGCGGCGACCCGAGGCCGACCCGATGGTGCTCGTGGCAGCACACCGTCCAAGGCCGCATCATCCTCCTGGCGGAAATGACACGTTACGCCTGTTGTGACTTGGGTGCCAGATGTGCAAGGCGGGATTTCGGGTTGACCCCGGCGCCCCCGGAGTCGGCGGCGGACCAAGAACCGGTGATCCGTTGCCTTCGCGGCGGTGAACAGCCGTCCCGGCCGCGTCTCGGCCGCGCCCTACTCGCCCAGCTGGCGGCGGAACGGCCTGCGCGCGGTGTTGAACTGCGCCCAGGACGGGTCGAGCTGGCTGCGCAGCTTGACCTCCCCCTCGGACCAGTCGGTCAGCACGGCCTCGAACTCGGGCAGCGCGCCCGAGTCCGGGTCCAGGTAGTAGCGGTAGTCGCGCCTGCCGCCCACGGTCTGGCGCATGAACAGCGCGCCGTTGTCCCCCAGCACACCCGAGATCCGGGCCTCCAGGTCGTCCAGCGCCGAGGCGGAGGCGCCGGTGGGCAGCCTGTCCTCGTCCGTGTGCGTGTACGGCACGATCACCTGCACGAACAGGGTGAACGCCGGGAAGTCGCGGCGGGTCAGCGGGTGGCGGAGCAGGATCTCCACCGCGCCCTGGAGGGGGATTCGCCCGTGCAGCGTCGCCCAGCCGCCCGATCCGCCGAGCATGTCCGCCATCTGCCGCACCACGGCGGGCATCGATGTGGGCGGCAGCGGGTCCAGCGGCGGCTCGTCCAGCGGCGCCGTCTCACCGATCCACCGCACCCGGTCGTCCTCACCCAGCGCCAGCAGGGTGACGTGCTCGGCCACGGCGGCGCGCGTGCTCTCGGGCAGGAACATGTTGTCGGGGTGGTACACGCCCACCTCGACCTTGCCGGTCGCGTGGTCGACCCGCATGGACACCGACACGTGCGACAGGTCGAGCCCGTGGTCGTCCAGGTTGACGGTGGAGGAGAGCTGGTCGTGGTCGGCGGGCCGCACCGGCCGGAACAGCCACCGGGGGTCCTCGGGGGCCGAGCGCGCCCAGCGCTCGGACAGGATGCGCGCCTCCTCCGAGCCGCCGGGGCGCAGCGTCAGGGCGTAGGCGGGGCCGTCGGTCAGCCGGGAGGGGTCGTCCAGGGCGGCCAGCTGCTCCAGGAGCTTGCCCGGGTCCACGTCGGTCGACAGGTCGAGGTCCTCCAGGCCGCCGCTCGGCTTCGGTGCGCGGCCCACCTCCCACTCCATGTCCGGGTGGATGGAGCGGACCAGCGCGGTGACGCGCTCGGACACCTCGGCGGGCACGGGCTGGTCCGACTCGACCGCGCTGGCCAGGGCCTCGCGTTCGGCGGGCCAGGCGTCCCAGAAGGCGGTGACTGAGGAGGTGGAGTCGGCGGAGCGGCGACGACGGAACAGAGCCATGCCCCGATTTTCGCAGAAGCGGACGACCACACTCGCCGCCGCGTCCGGGGGTCGTCCGGCGGACGGTTCGCCGCCCCGGGAGCGCGGCCCGGTCCCGCCCCGGGCGCCGCCGTACCCCTCCTACCGGGACCGCCCGTTGACCCCGGCCCGAGTTCTCCGTCCCCCCGGTCAGGAGTTCCCGTCCCCCCGGGCGGGGTTTCCGTCCCCCCGCGAACGCATACCCTGGAACCACTATGACTTTGCGTGTACTCGCCGCCATGTCGGGCGGGGTCGACTCCGCGGTCGCCGCGGCCCGTGTGGCCGAGGCGGGCCACGACGTCACCGGTGTCCACCTGGCGCTCTCCAAGAACCCGCAGTCCTACCGCACGGGCGCGCGCGGCTGCTGCACCGTGGAGGACTCCCACGACGCGCGGCGGGCCGCCGACGTCATCGGCATCCCCTTCTACGTGTGGGACATGTCGGAGGAGTTCGACCGCGAGGTCGTGCAGGACTTCGTGGCCGAGTACGAGGCGGGCAACACCCCCAACCCGTGCCTGCGCTGCAACGAGAAGATCAAGTTCGAGGCGGTGCTGGACCGGGCCGTCGCCCTGGGCTTCGACGCCGTGGCCACCGGACACCACGTCCGCAAGGTCGATGGGCGCCTGGTGCGCAGCGTGGACGCGGCCAAGGACCAGTCCTACGTGCTGGGCGTGCTCAACGCCGAGCAGCTGGAGCACGCGGTGTTCCCGCTGGGGGACTGCACCAAGGACGAGGTGCGCGCGGAGGCCGAGCGGCGCGGCCTGTCGGTGGCGGACAAGCCCGACAGCCACGACATCTGCTTCATCGCCGACGGTGACACGGCGGGCTTCCTCAACCGGCGCATCGGCGAGCGGCCGGGGCCGATCCGGGACGAGGACGGCACGGTGGTGGGCACGCACAACGGCTCGCACACCTTCACCGTGGGCCAGCGCAGGGGCCTGGGCCTGGGCGGCGCCGCCCACCCGCGGTACGTGCTGTCCATCGAGCCGGTCGACAACTCCGTCACGGTGGGGCCGCGGGCCTCCCTGCGGGTGGACGCCATCACCGGCGTGCGCCCGGTGTGGAGCGGCAGCGAGCCCCTGACCGAGCCGACCGACTGCCACGTCCAGCTGCGCGCCCACGGCGAGGTCTACCCGGCGAACGTGTGGCAGCGCGAGGGCGACGGCGGCCCCGAACTGGTCGTCCGGCTCGCCGAGCCCGCCACAGGTGTGGCCACCGGACAGGCCGTGGTGGTCTACCAGGGCGACACGGTGCTGGGGTCGGCCACGATCTCCGCCACCTCCAGAACCGGGGCCGCGGTCTGAGGGAGGCCGGTTCGGCGGTCCGTGCGAGCGTGTGCACGGGTCGCCCGGAGCGGCCGCCCGGGGGCGCGACGGCGGCGGAGTGGGCTGTCCCACCTGGTTCGTCGCCCGCGATCCCTTGCCGAACTTAGGTAAGGCATAGCATAGTTGCGGGGCGAGGTGAGGGGGCCTGCCCATGCCGGAGTTCGATTTCCTCGACGGCCAGCCGTTCTGGATCGTCTACTTCACGCTGCTCGGCGTGGTCCTGTGCCGTGCCCAGGCCACGTACTGGATCGGCCGAGGCCTGGGCGCCGGGGTGACCCGCAGCCGTATGGGCGCCAGACTCGGCCCCCGGCTGGACGCCGCCCGGCGGCGCATCGACCGCTACGGCGCGCCCGTGGTCACCCTGAGCTTCTGCACCGTCGGCGTGCAGACCGCCGTCAACCTCGCGGCGGGCGCGATGCGCATGCGCTTCCCGCGCTACCTCGCCGCGATGTTCGTCGGCTCGCTGATCTGGGCCGGCCTGTGGGGCGTGGTCATCGGCGGCCTGGTGGGCACCTGGTTCTCCCTGTTCCTGGACTCGCCGTGGGCGGCCCTCGGCGTGGCCGCGCTGGCCGCGGCGGTCGTGGCCGTGATGGTGCTGCGCGCCCGCCGCTCCCGCACCGCCGAGCAGGCCCCCGAGGAGCCCGAGGGCGCCGCCGACCCCCATCGCGCCTCCGCGGGTTAACCCCGACGCGTCCCGACGGTAGCGCCCGCCCGCTTCGCGTTGCCCTAACCTTGGGCGATGTGAGCGAACAGCACCCCTACCCCTGGCCCGCCGCGTCCTCCACCGGGGTCGGGTCCTGGCCGGGAGAGGACCCCGACGAGGCGATGCGCACCGTCCTCGGTGAACTCCCCGACCTGCCGCACCTGCCCGAGCTGCCCGCGCGCGGCGTCGGCGCCGACATGGTCGGCCGCACCTGCGGCCTCCTGGTGGAGTTCCCCGTGGAGGTCCAGCCCAGCGGCTGGCGGGCCGCCGACAGCCCCGGGCGCGACCTGGGCCGCGCGGCCAGCCTCATGTCCTACGACCTCGACGCCCTCACCGAGCACGCCCACGGCTTCACCGGAACCCTCAAGGTGCAGGTCGCCGGGCCGTGGACCCTGGCCGCGTCGGTCGAACTGCGCAACGGCCAGCGCCTGGCCTCCGACCCGGGGGCCTGCCGCGACCTGGCCGAGTCCCACCTGGAGGGCGTCCTCGCCCACCTGGCCGAGGTCCGCAGACGGGTCCCCGGCGCCCGGCTCCTCGTCCAGGTCGACGAACCCTCCCTGCCCGCGGTCCTGCTGGGCGCCCTGCCCACCGCCAGCGGCTACGGCCGCCTGCCCGCCGTCGACCGGGTGCGCGTCGAGGCCGCCCTGCGCCTCCTCTTCGCCGCGATCGAGGGCACCGGGGCCGTCCCCGCCGCGCACTGCTGCGCCCCGGGCGTCCCCGTCGACCTGCTGCGCCGCAGCGGCGCCCGCGCGCTGGGCCTCAACGCCCTCCTCCTCACCCGCGACCACGACGAGGCGGTCGGCACGGCAGTGGAGGCGGGCACCGGACTCCTGCTCGGGGTGGTCCCCTCCACCGACGACGCCGCGCCCGCGCGGACCGCACGAATGTCCGACCCCGCCGCTACTGTCGATCCTGTTCGCGAGTTGTGGAACCGGCTGGGATTCTCCCCCGACCTGCTCTCCCGCGCGGTGGTCACCACACCCACGTGCGGGTTGGCGGGCGCCTCGCCCGGCCACGCGAGGGCGGCCCTGAACGCCTCCCGAGCCGGTGCCCGGGTCCTGCGGGACGAGCCCCGAAGGTAGCGCCCGCAGCAGGCGAGCACGAGAGCGAGAAAGGTACCGAGTGAGCGCGCCCGACACCACCACCGACATCCCCGACGAGGTTCGCGCCCGGCACACCGAGCTGTGCCGGGAACTGGACGACCACAGTTACCGGTACTACCTGGGCACACCGGTGGTCTCCGACGCCGAGTACGACACCCTCATGCGCGAGCTGGTCGGCATCGAGGACTCCTACCCCGCCCTGGCCACCCAGGACTCGCCCACGCAGAAGGTCGGCGCGCCCATCAGCGTCGACTTCGCCGCGGTCGAGCACCTGGTGCGGATGGAGAGCCTGGGCAACGCCTTCGACGTCGGCGAGCTCAACGCCTGGGCCGACCGGGCCAGCGCCGAGGTGCCCGTCAACGGCTACCTGTGCGAGCTCAAGATCGACGGCCTGGCCGTGGACCTGGTGTACGAGAAGGGCCGCCTCGTACGCGCCGCCACCCGCGGCGACGGGCGCGTCGGCGAGGACATCACCCTCAACGTGCGCACCATCGGGGTCGTCCCCGAACGCCTGGACGAGAGCGTGCGCCCCGCGCCCGAGCTGCTGGAGGTGCGCGGAGAGGTCTTCCTGCCGGTGGAGGACTTCGGAAAACTCAACGAGCGCATCACCGCCTCGGGCGAGCACACCCCCTTCGCCAACCCCCGCAACGCCGCCGCCGGGTCGCTGCGCCAGAAGGACCCCCGAGTCACCGCCACCCGGCCGCTGTCGATGATCGTGCACGGCGTGGGCGCCTACTCTCCGGCGGAGGACGGCGGCGGGGACGTGGCCTTCACCAGCCAGTCGCAGGCCTACCGGCTGCTGGGTGAGTGGGGGCTGCCGCTCAGCGACCGCTACCGGGTCGTCACCACCATGGACGAGGTCCGCGAGTACGTGGGGTACTACGCGGCCCACCGCCACGAGCCCGCCTACGAGATCGACGGCATCGTCATCAAGGTCGACGACTTCGCCCTCCAGCGGCGCCTGGGCTCCACCAGCCGCGTCCCGCGCTGGGCGATCGCCTACAAGTACCCGCCCGAGGAGGTCACCACCCGCCTGCTCGACATCAAGGTGGGCGTGGGCCGTACCGGGCGCGTCACCCCCTACGGGGTCATGGAGCCGGTGGTCGTGGCCGGGTCCGAGGTCGAGTTCGCCACCCTGCACAACGCGCGCGAGGTCGAGCGCAAGGGAGTGCTCATCGGCGACACCGTCGTGCTGCGCAAGGCGGGCGACGTCATCCCCGAGATCGTCGCCCCGGTGCTCGACCGCCGCGACGGCACCGAGCGGGCCTTCGCCATGCCCGAGTCCTGCCCCGAGTGCGGCACCGCGCTCGGCCAGCAGAAGGAGGGCGACGTCGACCTGCGCTGCCCCAACGCCCGCTCCTGCCCGGGCCAGCTGCGCGAGCGCCTGTTCTTCGTGGCCAGCCGCAAGGCCCTGGACATCGAGGCGCTGGGCTACGTGGCCGCCACCGCCCTCACCCAGCCGCTGGAGCCCGCCCGGCCGCCGGTGCGCGACGAGGGCGACCTGTTCGACCTCACCGTCGACATGCTGCTGCCCATCCGCACCCACGTGCTCGACCCCGACACCACCGAGCCCAAGACCGACCCCAAGACCGGCGAGCCCAAGGTGGTGTCCTTCTTCGCCAACAAGAAGGGCGAGCCCAAGAAGACGGTCGAGAAGCTCTTCGAACAGCTGGAGGAGGCCAAGTCCAAGCCGCTGTGGCGGGTGCTGGTGGCGCTGTCCATCCGGCACGTGGGCCCGCGCGCGGCGGAGGACCTGGCCCGCCACTTCCGCTCCATGGACGCCATCCGCGCGGCCAGCGAGGAGGAGCTGGCGTCGGTCGACGGCGTCGGCCCGACCATCGCCGCCTCCATCCGCGAGTGGTTCGCGGTGGACTGGCACGCCGAGATCGTCCGCAAGTGGGCCGAGGCCGGGGTGCGCATGGAGGACGAGGACGACGGCTCCAGGCCGCGCCACCTGGAGGGGGTCACCGTGGTGGTGACCGGTTCCCTGGAGGGCTTCAGCCGGGACGGGGCCAAGGAGGCGATCGCCGAGCGCGGCGGCCGGGCCACGGCGTCGGTGTCCAAGAAGACCGGTTTCGTGGTGGTCGGCGACAGCCCCGGCTCCAAGTACGACAAGGCCGTCAAGCTGGGGGTGCCGGTCCTGGACGAGGAGGGCTTCCGCGTCCTGCTGGAGGCCGGCCCCGAGGCGGCCGAGTCCAGGCGCGTCAACCCCGCGCCCGAGGAGCCCGGTGCCGAGGCCGCCGCGGTCGCGGAGACCGGGGACGGGACCGCCGCCGACGCCGTCCCCGCGACAGCCGGGACCGGAGCGGCCCCGACCGCCGCCGACGCCGAGGAGGCGGTCGGGGACGGGGCCTGAGGGGGCGGGCCGCACCCGCTGAGCACGGCCGCGGAACCCGGGGCGCACCGGACCCGCGGCCGTGTCGGGCCCGCGTACCTTTTCGGGGATCTCTCACCACGCACAGCCCCGCATTGGTTAACTGATAGTTCCTGGCAAGCGACAGTTGGTGACGAAACCGCGTAAGGTGGACAGTAACGCACAGGATGCGGGTGTATCCGAAACCGGAATTCGGCCATGAGGGGTGGCCGGGTACCGGCAACCCCGAGCAGGAGCGACGGCACCGTCCGGCGCCGCCGTACTCCGCGGCCCCCTCACAAGGACCAGGCATGAAGGATCCCAACAGCACAAGGGACATCGGTCCCCGGGCCGGGACACCGCTCTGGCTGTACATGCTGGGCGCCACGGCCGCCGGGGCGGTCCTGCTCCTCGTCTCCGGCCTCGGTCTGGGGGCGGACGAACTGCGCGCTCTCGCCGTCGAACCGCTCACCTGGGTTCTGCTGTGCATGATCGTCCTCGGCGAGCTGCGCCCCCTCACCCTCCCCGGCCAGGCGCCCGGCGACGGCGTGCCCACCTCGCTGCCCTTCTCCCTCGCGCTCGTCATCCTGCACGGCCTGCCCGTGGCCGCCCTGGCCCAGGTCACCGCCACCGCGGTCTCCGGGTTCGCGCGCGGCCACGCCCCCCACCGCATCGCCTTCAACGCCGCCCAGTACACGCTCTCGCTCGGCGTCGCCGACGCCGTCCTGCGCCTGCTGCTGCCCGGAACCGTCCAGGGCACCTGGCTGCCCGCCGCGGGCGAGCTCCTGACCGTCGCCCTCGCCGGAGCGGGCTACTTCGCGGTCAACCGCGTCCTGGTCCTGTGCGCGGTGGCCATGCACGAACGCGTGCCCCTGCGACAGGTCATGTCCAAGGGCCTGGCCCAGCAGCTGCACGTCAACGGCGTCCTGCTCAGCCTCGCCCCGCTCGTGGTCGTGGCCGCGACCCACTCGGTGCTCTACGTCCCCTTGTTCGCGCTCCCGCTCGGCGCGCTCTACACGAGCGCCATGCTCTCGGTCCAACGAGACCACCAGGCCAACCACGACGAACTCACCGGCCTGGCCAACCGCAAGCTCCTCACCATGCGCGCCCGCGAGGAGATCGCCCACGCCCAGCAGCGCGGCGGCAGCGTCGGCCTGCTCCTGCTCGACCTCGACCGGTTCAAGGAGGTCAACGACACCCTGGGCCACCCCACCGGCGACCGCCTCCTCCAGACCGTCGCGCGCAGGCTCACCCACAGCGTCCGCCCCGGAGACCTCGTCTCCCGCCTGGGCGGGGACGAGTTCGCCGTCCTGCTGCCCCAGGTCCGCGACAACGCCTCCGCGTGCGAGGTGGCCTTCCGGCTGCGCGGCGCCCTCGCCGAACCGGTCCGCCTGGACGGCATGGACTTCGACCTCCAGGCCAGCATCGGCATCGCCCTGCACCCCCACGACGCCCCCGACTTCGCGCTCCTCATGCAGCGCGCCGACGTGGCCATGTACGTCGCCAAGGCCGACCGCACCGGCGTGGAGTCCTACGACCCCGGCAAGGACCGCAACTCCACCGCCCGGCTCAGCCTGTACACCGAACTGCGCCGCGGCCTGTCCGAGGGCGCACTGGAGATGCACTACCAGCCCAAGGTCGACCTGGGCGACGAACGCCCCGTCGGCCTGGAGGCCCTGGCCCGCTGGCGCCACCCCACCCGCGGACTGCTCACCCCCGAGGAGTTCATGCCGGTCGTGGAGCAGTCCAACCTGCTGCGCGCCTTCACGGGCCAGGTCCTGGACATCACCCTGGCCCGTGCCGCCGGCTGGCACGCCGAGGGCCTCGACCTGCCCGTCGCCGTCAACCTCGGCGTGCGCGAACTGCTCGACCCCGCGCTGCCCGCCACCGTCGCCTCCGCGCTGCGCGAGCACGGCGTACCGGCCGACCGGCTGGTCCTGGAGATCGGCGAGCACGCGCTGATCACCGACACCGACGCCGCCACCGCGGCCGTCCGCCGCCTGCGCGACCTCGGCGTGGGCCTGTCCCTGGACGACTTCGGCACCGGCCACTTCACCCTCGCCCAGCTCGCCGGCCTGCCCCTGGACGAGGTCAAGATCCACGAGTCCTTCACCGCCCGCCTGGTGGACCGGACCGACAACGGCCACACCGTCGTCCGGGCGGCCATCGCCCTGGTCAAGGCGCTGGGCATGCGCGCCACCGCCGAGGGCGTCCAGAGCGGCGAACTCGCCCGCGCCGCCCGCGACACCGGCTGCCACGCCGCCCAGGGCCACCACTTCTCCGCGCCGCTGACCGCCCGGGAGGTCGCCGACTGGGTCGCCGCCCGCGACGGCGGGACCGCGGCCGGCACCCGCGTCTGACCGGGGGGCCGCCGAGCGGCGCCGACCCGGGGCCCGCACCGGTCGGCCGACCGGCGTTCGCCGACCGACCGGCGCCGGGACCGACCCCGGAGCCATAGGATTGATCCCGATAGTCCTTCCGCCGAAGAAACGGTTCGCATTCCATGACCGCCATCACCCGCGATGAGGTCGCGCACCTCGCCCGGTTGTCGCGGCTGGCGCTCGACGAGAGCGAGCTCGACACGCTCGCCGCCCAGCTCGGTGACATCCTGACCGCCGTGGCCAAGGTGCAGGAGGTCGCCCAGGGCGACATCCCGCCCAGCTCGCACGCCCTGCCGCTGACCAACGTCTACCGCCCCGACGAGGCCAGGCCCGGCCTCGCCCACGACCAGGCACTGGCCGGTGCCCCGGCGGTGGAGGACCAGCGCTTCCGGGTTCCGCGGATCCTCGGGGAGGGTGAGTAGCGGTGAGCGACGTCATCAGCCTGACCGCCGCCGAACTCGGCGAGGCCATCAGGGAGGGGCGGGTGACCTCCGAGGAGGCCACCACCGCCTACCTGGACCGGATCGAGTCCGTGGACGGCGAGATCAACGCCTTCCTGCACGTGCGCCGCGAGACCGCGCTGGAGCAGGCCCGCGCGGTGGACGCCCGCCGCGCCGCCGGTGAGGAACTGGGCCCGCTCGCCGGCGTCCCGGTCGCCCACAAGGACGTGTTCACCACCAAGGACATGCCCACCACCGCCGCCTCGAAGATCCTGGAGGGCTGGCAGCCGCCCTACGACGCCACCGTCACGGCGCGCCTGCGCGAGGCCGGTCTGGTCATCCTGGGCAAGACCAACATGGACGAGTTCGCCATGGGCTCCTCCACGGAGAACTCCGCCTACCAGGTCACCCGCAACCCGTGGGACACCGGCCGCATCCCGGGCGGCTCCTCCGGCGGCTCCTCCGCGGCCGTGGCCGCGTTCGAGGCGCCCCTGGCCACCGGCACCGACACCGGCGGCTCCATCCGCCAGCCCGCCGCCGTGTGCGGCCTGGTCGGCGCCAAGCCCACCTACGGCGGCTCCTCCCGCTACGGGATGATCGCCTTCGCCTCCTCCCTGGACACCCCGGGCCCCTTCGCGCGCAACGTGCTCGACGCCGCCCTGCTCCACGAGGCCTTCTCCGGGCACGACCCGCGCGACTCCACCTCCATCGACGCCCCGGTTCCGCCGGTCGTGGACGCCGCCCGACTGGGCGACGTCGAGGGCCTGCGCGTGGGCGTGGTCAGCGAACTGGACAGCGACGGCTTCCAGCCGGGCGTGCGCCAGCGCTTCCACGAGACGCTGGAGCTGCTGGAGTCCCTGGGCGCGAAGATCGTGGAGCTGTCCTGCCCGAGCTTCGACGCGGCCCTGTCGGCGTACTACCTCATCGCTCCCAGCGAGTGCTCGTCCAACCTCGCCCGCTTCGACGCCATGCGCTACGGCCTGCGGGTGGGCGACGACGGCACGCGCAGCGCCGAGGAGGTCATGTCGCTGACCCGGGCCCAGGGCTTCGGCCCCGAGGTCAAGCGCCGCATCATGCTGGGCACCTACGCCCTGTCCAGCGGCTACTACGACGCGTACTACGGCAGTGCCCAGCAGGTGCGCACGCTGATCAAGCGCGACTTCGACGCCGCCTTCGAGAACGTGGACGTGCTGGTCTCGCCGACGACGCCGACCACGGCGTTCCCGATCGGCGAGCGCGCCGAGGACCCGATGGCCATGTACCTGGCCGACCTGTGCACGATCCCGTCCAACCTGGCCGGGAACGCGTCGCTGTCGGTGCCGTGCGGCCTGGCCCCGGAGGACGGCCTGCCCGTCGGCTTCCAGATCATGGCCCCGCCCCTGGCCGACGACCGCACCTACCGGGTCGCGGCCGCGGTCGAGCGCGCGCTGACCGAGCGCGACGGCGACCTGCTGGCCCGCAGCCCCTACGCGGTCGCCCGCTAGGAGCCAGCCGCCGCGGCGGAGTCGTCGAGCGCCCGCCGTCCCCGCGAGGGACGGCGGGCGCGGTGCTGTCGGCCTCCGGGAGTGCGTGGGCTCCGGCAGCGGTTGCGTTCGCTCCAGGGGCTCGGGGGCGGGGGAAACCGGGGGAGGGGCCGCCGCGCTCCGGCGACCGGCGGGGCGTTGTCCACAGGCGGAATCCGGGCTGGTGCGGCGTGTGCGCGCGGCTCTACCGTGGATATAGGGGGGTCCCCAGGCCTCTCGGCTTCGTGCTGCCCCCACGCCGCCCGGGCGGTGATCCGGGGCGCAACGCCGAGGACCCGCCCCGGAACTGTTCCGGAACGGGCCCTGGGTCACGACCGCCCAGCGGCGGTGGGAGGGGTGTTAGCCCTCCAGGTCCTGGCTGCCCGCGGCCTTGCGCTTGCGGCTCAGGTAGATGGCGCCGCCACCGGCGCCGAGGGCGGCCACACCGGCGGCCACCAGGCCGGCGAGCGCGCCGCCGGTCACCGGCAGGGTCGGCTCGTTCTGGTCGTCGGCGGGCTCGGACGGCTTGTCGACGGGCTCGGAGGGCTCGTCGCTCGGGGTCGGCTCCGGGCTCTCGGGCTCACTCGGCTCGGGGGACTCGGGATCGCTGGGCTCGGGGGACTCCGGCGGGGTCTCGCCGCCGCTCCAGGAGACCGAGGCCGAGGCGGAGACGGTGACGTCGCTGTCCTCGGCGGTGATCAGGGTCTGGGTCGGCTGGAACTCCTCCTCGCCCTTGAACAGGCGGCCCGACTGCACGGTGGCCGTGGTCTCCAGGGAGAAGGAGGCGGTGCCCTCCGCCGCGCCCTCCGGAACGGCCAGGCCGACGGTGTCGCCGTTGTTGACCGTGGTGACGGACTCGCCGCTCTCCAGGTTGATCAGCTCGATCTCGACACCCTCGGGGGCCTCGACGCTGACCTCGATGCCGTCCTCGTCGCTGGTCTCGACGAGGAACTCACCGATCGTCTCGCCCGGGCTGCCGGAGGCCTCGCCCGGGGTGATGCTGAGCGTGGGACCGGGCTCCTGCGGGAGGTCCTGGGCTTCGGTGACCAGGTAGTCGTAGACGGCCTTGACACCGTTCGGGTCGTTCGCGGTGACCTCGGCGCCGTTACTGAAGTGCCAGATGGCGGCCTGAGTGGCGGCGATGGCTTCTTCGTCACCGAAGTGGCGGGCGTTGCCCCGGTTCAACTCCGCGTTCTCTGCGAGCTGGGCGGCGCTGATGGTCGGGTAGCTGTTCTGGAGGATCCAGTGCACCTTGCCCGGCTCCGCGAAGTCGCCCCGGCCCGGGTAGTTCGCCCAGTCGTCCTCCAGGTACCAGGCGTTGTCCTTGATCCTGGTCTCGAGGTCGATGCAGTAGGCGGTGAGGGTGGTGCCGTCCTCCAACCGGAGGTCGAAGAGGCTCGTGCTCTCCATCTCACCGTTGATCCGGACGTCCGCGCCGGACGCGGCGGTGGCGGGGTACTGGGCGCGGACGGAGCCCTCGTAGGTCTCCACGGGGTCGGCGGAGGCCGGGGCGGCGAGCCCGAAGGCGAGGAGCGCGGCGGCGGAGGCGGCGAGAGTCGCGCGCCCGACGGAATGGGGGAGGGACACGTACGTCACGTCTTTTCCTGTGGGGATGTCACGGTGCCAACCCAGCCGTTCGCCATGGCCGGTCGCCGTGCGGCGGTCGGTGGTGGTCGGCTGCTGGGGGTGGCCAGGTAAACAGCGGTGTGCGGAGTGCCATGGAAGGGGCGGGGGCCACCCGGCCGAGAAGGCCTCTCCGGTGCGGTCGGTTGCGGGGACGGGCCCGGACCCGAGCCCGGGCCACAGCGGGAAGCTGTTAGCGCCCGTCCGATATTAGCGATATGTCCTGTCCCCTCCAACCCCGTGTTTCCGGGACCGCGGACCGCGTCCGAAGGAGGGCCGAGGGGCGTGCACAGAGAAGACGCCGAGCTCCCGTTCCGGGTTGTCCACAGGCGGGAACCGGATCTGGTGCGGGCTGTTCTCGCAGGTCTAACGTGGAAAACGGGGGGTCCCCAGGGATCCCGGCTTCGCGCTGCCCTCACACCGGAACGCCGGGTCCGCGCACTCTCTTCGCGCGCCAAACCGTGTGGAGGCGACCAGCGGCGGTCGAGGCCGCCCCGGTCCGTCACCCCCGGTTCACCGGACTTTCTTCGCCCGGCCCCCTCGCCCAGCCCTCACCTGGGCCCATTGCCCGACCCTCGCCCGGGCCACGCCGGGATCGGTCCGGGTCTGATTCGACCGATATCCGTGCCGCCCGTGCTCCTCCGGGTCAGAACCCGGGTGCGGAAAACAGCTCCGCGTTGGCCGCGATGGGGGGAGCATGGGTTGTCAGGAGCTTCCGACAGGAGGTCAGGAGGTTCTTCGCCCGTGTGCACCCTCGCGCAGCGGTCGCTGCTCCTTGGTCCGTGATTTTGTACCCATAGCGAGGCTCGACGGTCGAAACTCGCTATAGGTAAAAGATCATCGCAGGTCAGGGCTCTTTCGTCACGCTAAGAGCACTTCCGTTCAGCCCTTGTCCGGCACCTGTCGACGGACGCCCTGAATGCCCTTATGCCCCTTTTTCAACGGAGAGAAGTGAACGCTGCCATGGACACCACCAGTGCTCGCGACCCCGGCCGGGCCGCTCCCACAGGCGTCGGACGTCTCGGGCACCGTGCCGACCCGCTGCTGGGAACCCGGGTGCGCCTCCGGGACGCGGTGCTCCTCGGCGCGGTGACGGTGGTTTCCGGGGCGCTGCTGCTCGGCGCGGGGCTGCTGGTGGTCACCCTCACGGTCGCGGACTGGCCGCCCGCGGCCCGTGTCGTCCTCGCGTTCGGCCCTCTGCTGCTGCTCACCCCGCTGGTGGCCTGTGCCGCGGGCCACGCCCTTCTCATGCGACGCGGACCGCGCCTGACCCTGAGCGACGTGGGACTGGTGAAGCCGAACCGCGTCCCCGTCGGCCTTCTGCTGTGGATTCCGCTGGCCATCGCGTCCGCTGCGCTCTCGACGGGCGCCGCGCTCGGCGTGGTCTCCCTCCTGGGCGTCAGGCAGGAGGGAGGGTTTTCCTCGTCCTCGGAATTCTCCGGCCTCGTGGCGGAACTTCCGCTCCCCGCGAGCATCACCATCGCTCTGGGCACGGTGCTGCTCTTCCCCTTCTTCGAGGAGCTCCTCTTCCGTGGCATGCTCCACGGAGCCCTGACGCGCCACACGGCGCCGTGGGCGGCGGTCGCGCTCTCGGCCGTCGTGTTCTCCCTCGTCCACGTGGCTCCCCTGCTGATGCCCTACACCCTGGTCCTGGGCCTGTGGCTGGGGTGGCTGCACCGTCGGTACGAGTCCATCATCCCGTCGGTCGTGCTGCACTGTTGCAACAACGGACTGGCCGTGGCCATCACCCACGGCGTGCTGTGACACCGCGGCGGGCGGAGGGCCGTCGCCCGCCGCCCGGTGGGGCCCGCTACGACGCGGCGGCCTGGGCGATGGTCTGAGCGTGCCCCCGGAGGTTCTGCCAGGCGATCCACCGGACCACGCGGCTGGCGATGCCCCGGGGCTTCAGGGCGTTGCGCCAGGCCCGGCGCAGGTGCAGCCTGGAGCGGTCTCCCAGTGGTTCGATGACGATGCGCAGTGTGCGACCGCTGTCGTCCTGCGTCCAGGTGACCTCACGGCCGGGGACGCTGTGCGTGATCGACTCCCTGGTCGAGTCCTCCGTGACTCTGTTGGTCAGCTCCACGACACCGTCGCCGAGCTGCCGCGACGAGACGGAGGCCGGATCCCACTCGCCCCGGCGCTCCGGGTCGCTGACCAGTTCCCAGACCCGTTCGGGTGACACGGGCACCTCAAGGTCGTAGGTCGTGTACTCCCAGCCCTCGGGCGGCTGTTCGGAGGCGTCAGCGCTGTCCGCCGAGGACGGCTTCGGGCCCTGCGGCCTCTCCGCCAGCTCGCCGAGGTCGCGCCGGAGCCGGTCGGTGTCCGCGCCCAGCCGGTCCAGGACCCGTCGCACCCGGCCGCCCTCGTCGTCGATCAGCGCCGCGAGCAGGGACGCGTCGCCCCCGGCCGCCGGGATGTCGTACTCAAGCTCCTCCAGACGGGGAGTGGACCGAAGCCAACCCTTCGAATCCTCGACGGACGGAGCCGGCACGGTGACGTCGACCCCCAGCATGGCGAGGTCCTCGCGGAGGATCTCGTCGATCGCCGAGCGCGCTTCGGCCAGGCCCACCCCGGAGTCCATGAGCAGACGGGCCCCCGGACCGCCGGTGACCAGCACACCCAACAGGAGGTGCTCGAAGTCGACTTCGGCGTGGCCCGCGCGGGCGGCCTCGTGGCTCGCGGCCCCAAAGGTCGCGATCCGGTCGAAGTGCCTGTTGATCAGGCCCTGCTTCGCCGACGGGTTCGTCATCGTTGTCCCCTCCTGGCTGCTTCGATGTGGCTCAACCGTTTTCCGTACTTCTTGTGGACGGCCTGACGGGTCACCCCGAGCGCGGCGGCGATGGAGCTCCATGACTCGCCCGACCGCAGCGCCTGTTCGACCTGCCGCAGCTCCAGAGAGTCGACCACCGCGCGCAGGGAGGCGACGGCGCGCAGCCCCTGCACGGGGGTCGATGTGTCCGAGGCGGTGGCCGCCAGCTGTACCGCATCCATGGCGTCAACCTAGGTTGCGCGACTACGGTTGTCAACCTAGGTTGCGCACCCTCGTGTTGTCAACCCGGGTTGCGCGCATGCCGGAGCGCGCCCACCCGGCGGGCGGACGCGGTGCCCCGGCCATCCCCGGCCGCTCCGGGGCACGGCCGTCCGCCTTCCGGACAACGCGAAGGGCCCGTTTCCGTGGTCTCCCACGGAAACGGGCCCTCAGGCTCCACCGTCCTCGGACGGCGGGAGGGGGGTTAGCCCTCCAGGTCCTGGCTGCCCGCGGCCTTGCGCTTGCGGCTCAGGTAGATGGCGCCGCCACCGGCGCCGAGGGCGGCCACGCCGGCGGCCACCAGGCCGGCGAGCGCGCCGCCGGTCACCGGCAGGGTCGGCTCGTTCTGGTCGTCGGCGGGCTCGGAGGGCTTGTCGACGGGCTCGGAGGGCTCGTCGCTCGGGGTCGGCTCCGGGCTCTCGGGCTCGCTCGGCTCGGGGGACTCCGGCTCGCTGGGCTCGGGGGACTCCGGCGGGGTCTCGCCGCCCTCAGCCCAGCTGGCCATGGCCGAGGCGGAGACGGTGACCTCGCTGTCCTCGGCGGTGATCAGCGTCTGGGTCTCCACGCCATCGCCCTGGAACAGGCGACCGGCGAAGAACGTGGTGCTGGCGGAGAGGCTGAATCCAGCCTGGCCAGCCTCGGCGTCCTCGGGCACGAGGAAGCCGACGACGTCACCGTCCTTGACGGTCTCGACAAGCTCACCGTTCTCGGCGTAGACCAGCTCGACACCCTCGGGGTTCTCCTCGGCCTCCATGACCTGGAGCTCAGCGGCGTTGGTCTGGACGGTGAACTCACCGACGATCTCACCGGCGTTGCCGGAGGCCTCGCCCGGGGTGATGCTCAGGGCGGGGGCAGGCTCGGAGACGGGCTCGGCCGCGCCCACCAGGTAGTCGTAGAGCGCGGTGATGTTGTGCTTGTCGGCGCGGTTGTCGCCGGGGACGCCTTCCAGGGTGCTTCCGTTGCTGAAGTGCCAGATGGCAGCCTGGGTGGCGGCGATCGCCTGCCCCTCGGTCAGACCCTCGACGCCGGCCAGACCGCCCAGGGCGCCCAGGTCGGACTCGGTGGGGTAGGAGTTCTGGAGGACCCAGAGCACCTTGCCCGACTCGGCCTCGAAGTCACCCTTGCCGGGGTAGTCGGCCCAGTTGCCCTCGACGTAGGGGACCGTCTCCAGGTTGCGCGGGATGGGGGTCTTCAGGTCGATGCAGTAGGTCTTGAGGGTGCCGCCCTCGGCCAGGTCCAGGTCGAACAGCGAGGTGCCCGCACCACCCTCACCGCTCATCGTGACGGTGACGCCGCGGGCGGCGTTGTAGTTGTACGCAGCCTGGGTGGGGGAAGCGTCGGGGTCCGCGGCCGCGGGGGCTGCCAGGCCGAAGGCCAGGAACGCGGCTGCGGTGGCCGCCAGGCCGGTGCGGCCGACGGTGCGGGGGAGGGAGGAGATACTCAAATTGTGTCCCGGTGTGTTCTAGGGGTAACCGGATGGAAAAATGTCTGCCCAAAGGACGACGGGAACCGATGGGACGGACGGCGGTGGCCACGGCGCGACGGTCGCCGGGGAAAACCGGTGCCGCCTGCTGCGTTCACCCGTTCCGGGGGGTCACCACGTCGGGGGTCGGATCGTGGCGCCGTGTGGGGTGGGCGCGATCTTCCGGTGGGGCTCGCCGTGACGCGGGAGCCGGTCGCGCTCGCCGTGGGGCCAACGCTCGCCTGATACTAGCGATCCCCTTCGCTACTTCCAAGCTGGTTCGCGGAAAATGTGACCGGATACGGCCAGGAAAAAATTCCTCGCAGGTAGAACCGCATTATGTCGAAAAGCTATGCAACGAAAGCGGGAGTTCCGCGTCCCCCAGCGCGGTCAGTCGCGTCGTTTGCGTCCCACAACCAGGATGATCAGGCCGGATACCACCAGGGCCCCCGCGATGACCAACAGTCCGGACAGCCAGGTTCCGGTGACGGCCAGATCGTCCTCGGGGATTCGGTCCTCCGCTGTGGGAGATACCTCCTCGGCGGGAACCTCCTCCTCGACGGCCTCCTCCAGGGCGGGGGGCTCCTCCTCCGGCACGGGCTCCGGGCTCGCCGCGGCCACCGGCTCCTCGGTCTGCTCCGGATGCCACGTGAACGTCGCGATGGCCGAACTCGTCGCCGAACCCGCCTCCGCGGTCACCAGGGAGCGGGTGCGCACGCCGTCCCTGCCGGTGAACAGGCGCCCCTGCGGCAGCGGGAAGTCCCGGCCGTGCAGGTGCAGGGTCGCCACGCCCGCAGGGACCGACGGGTCCACGTCCAGGAAGACCCGCTCGCCGTCGCCCGTCTGCGTGACCGGCTCCCCGTCCGCGTCGACCAGCCACGACGCCGGGGCGCCGCGCACCGACACCGACACCGGCTCCGCTCCGGAGCTGTGCACGGTCAACGGCCCCAGCGGCTCCTCGGGGGCGACCGCCTCCACGTGGGACGGCGACACCGCCAGGGACCGGGAGACGGTGTTGTCCGGCGCGGACGCGCTGCCCTCCACCAGGTGGTCGTACAGCGCCATGACTCCCGGGTCGTTGGCGTCGGGGTCCGGCCGCACCCCCTCCAGCACGTGCCACAGGGCGGCCTGGGTGCCCGCGATCGCCCGTGCCTCGTCCAACCGGGGCAGGTCGCCCCCCTCCAGCAGGGACTCCAGACCGACCGCCGGATAGGAATGGGAGACGATCCAGTTCGCCCGGTCGGCGGGATCCGTTTCCTGTGGGGTTTCGGACCACTCCGGAACGTCCGACCACGCTGACTCCACGTAGGCCGCGTACGGGTGGACCTCCTCGTCCGCGGTCACCGTGTAGGCCCGGACCGAGGCGTGCTCGGCCACGCGCAGGCTGAACAGCGCCGTGTCGGCCTCCCGGCCGTCGGCGAGCACGAGCGGCGCGCCCTCGACGGGGTCGCGGTCCACGCGTGAGAAGTCGTCGGCGCCGGCCGCCGGAGCACCCAGCAGGGTGCCGATCAGGGCCGAGGCGGAAAGCAGCGCGGCGTACCGACGCGGGATGCCGGACATGCTCGTGCGCTCCCATGAGAAGGCGGCGGCCGCAATCCGGGGCCACCGGCGAAATCGTCTTCCTGGGCCACCCAGACTAACGGTCCGGCACCCGGCGGCAGCGGACATTCCCCTGACAGCGTCCCAATCGTGTACTGGCCGTGATGTCCGGTGACCTGGCCGTGACTCCGCTGTCGGGCACCCCACCCCCGCACGCTCGGTAGGCTGAACTGGAAGGTATGTCGTCTACGGAAGCGGGTTTGCGGCGATGGCCCACGCGGTACGTCCCAGCTCTGCCACGAACAGCGGTCCTGCGCCGGTGGCCTACGAGCAGGCACTGGCCAGGTACGAGCCCGTCCTCGGCCTGGAGACCCACATCGAGCTGGGCACCGCCTCCAAGATGTTCTGCTCCTGCCCCACCGCGTTCGGAGCCGACCCCAACACGCAGGTGTGCCCGGTCTGCCTGGCGCTGCCCGGCTCCCTGCCGGTCGTCAACGAGAAAGCGGTCGAGGGCGCCATCCGGCTGGGCCTGGCGCTGAACTGCTCCATCGCCCCCTGGGGCAGGTTCGCCCGGAAGAACTACTTCTATCCGGACATGCCGAAGAACTACCAGATCTCCCAGTACGACGAGCCGATCTGCGTCGACGGCCATCTCGACGTCACCGTCGACACCCCCGACGGCCCCCGCGTGTTCCGCGTGGACATCGAGCGGGTCCACATGGAGGAGGACACCGGCAAGACCTCCCACGTGGGCGGGGCCACCGGACGCATCCACGGCGCCGACTACTCCATCGTCGACTACAACCGCGCGGGCATCCCGCTGCTGGAGATCGTCACCAAGCCCGTCACCGGCACCGGCGACCTGGCGCCCCTGGTCGCCCGCGCCTACGCCGCCGAGCTGCGCGACCTGGTCCGCTCCCTGGGCATCTCCGACGTGCGCATGGAGGAGGGCTCCATGCGCTGCGACGTCAACGTCTCCATCAACCCGCTCGGCGCCTCGGAGTGGGGCACCCGCAGCGAGACCAAGAACGTCAACTCGCTGCGTTCGGTCGAGCGGGCCGTGCGCTCGGAGATCGAGCGCCAGGCGGGCGTGCTCGACGCCGGGCAGAAGGTCGTGCAGGAGACCCGCCACTTCCAGGAGAACACCGGCCGCAGCATCTCCGGCCGCTCCAAGGAGGAGGCACAGGACTACCGCTACTTCCCCGACCCCGACCTGGTGCCCGTCGCGCCCTCGGCGGAGTGGGTGGAGGAGCTGCGCGCCACCCTGCCGGAGCTGCCCGCCGCCAAGCGCGCCCGGATCCGCGCCGAGTGGGACCTCACCGACACCGAACTGCGCGACCTGGTCAACGCCGACGCCATCGACCTGGTCGCGGCGACCGTGGCCGAGGGCGCCCCGTCGGCCGAGGCCCGCAAGCTGTGGCTCAACGAGCTCTCGCGCCGCGCCACCGAGCAGGAGGTGGAGCTGGCCGCCCTGCCCATCACCCCGGCGCAGGTCGCGCGCGTCATCGCCCTGGTCGCCGAGGGCACGCTCACCAACAAGCTCGCCCGCCAGGTGGTGGAGGGCGTGCTGGCCGGTGAGGGCGAGCCCGACGCGGTGGTCGAGGCCCGCGGCCTCAAGGTGGTCAGCGACGACGGCGCCCTGGGCGCGGCCGTGGACGAGGCCATCGCCGCCAACCCCGACGCGGCCGACAAGGTGCGCGGCGGCAAGGTCGCCGCGGCCGGCGCCCTGGTGGGCGCCGTGATGAAGGCGACCCGCGGCCAGGCAGACGCGGGACGCGCCCGCGAGCTCATCCTGGCCAAACTCGGCGCGAGCTGATCCGTCACGGCGGCCTCCGTGCGGCGCCGGGCCCCTGTGCCCGGCGCCCCCGGTCCACCCCCCGTGGCGGACACACCCCGCGGACGGCCGTTCCGGGGAGGCCGTGCCGTCCGCCATCCGGTTCGTCCCGTTCTGTCGGTGCCGGGTGGCACCCTGCATGGGCCGTGGGTCAGCCGGGCGGGCGGTAGGAGCCCGGAACCCGCTTCCGGGGACCGCGCCGCGCCCGGAGAACCGGGGGCGGGCGCCCCGCGGAGCCGCGACGCGCCGGGGCGGACACCGGATGGGCGGGAGTCGGAGATCACTGTGGGTGATGGTTCCGTCGTCATCTCTCATCCGGTCCTCAATCGCTGTGTGACCTTGGTTGCGTAGGGTTGCGACGCACGGGGACGTGTACGGTCCCCCGGGCCGTTCCGTCACCGGGCCCGTCCCAGTCCCGCGAGATCCTGGGCGGCAGACGCGGTGCCGGGTGCTGTGCCGCGCCCGGACTCGAACGACGCGAGGTGGGTGCTCCATGTCCGAGGAGAGAGCGTGACCGCGGCAGGACGCCGCGTCGACCGTGACGTGCCCGCTGGGAGGTCGGTGATGGGAACCCGGGCGCGCCGCCTGTGGACTGTGGCCCTGGTGGCGCTGTTCCTGCTCTACCTGGTGGGGACCCTGGTCCCCTCGGCGCAGACCAGCGTGACCGCCGCGCTCGCCGAGTGGCCCACGTCCGTCGCGGCCGGGGCCGCGGGGCTGTCGCTGCTCTACGCCTCGCGCCGCTGGGCGGCCACCGGTGCCGACCGGGACGCCCACGCCGACGGCGCGGACGGGCCCTCAGCCCTGCGCCACCTCGGCTTCGCCGCGCTCGCCTGGTGCGCGGGTGGCGTCACTCACGGTCTGATCCGTCTGTTCAGCTCCGCCACGGCCCTGTCGCTCACTCTGGGTGACCTCTTCTCCCTCGCGGCCCTGCCACTCTTCGTGATCGGTTTCACCAAGTTCGCGCCGTGGCCGGGCGGCCTGCGGACCGCCGTGCGCCACGTCACCGACAGCTACGTGTGCGCCGCGGCGGTCTTCTCCGTGGTCTGGCTGCTGCTGTTCTCCCCGCTCTACCAGGAACTCGGCGAGGGCGCCGGGTTCCTCGGCTTCGCCCTGGTCTACCCGGTCGCCGACATCGTCGTGCTGTGCCTGCTCGTGCCGCTGGTCTTCATGTCGCCGCACAGCACGCGGCGCGCGGTGCTGGTGGCCATCGGCGCCCTCATCGTCATCGCCGGGGCGGACATCCTCGGCGCGCTCACCCGCCTGACCGGCCCGCCCGTCCTCGGCGGGGTCGAACACCCGGTCAGGTTCCTGGGCTTCGCCCTGCTGGGGGCCCTGCCGTGGCTCGTGGAGCACCGGCCCGGCACCGACCCGCGCCGGATCACCGGCCGGGGGCTCTACCGGTTCGCGCCCGAACTCGCCGCCATCGGCGCCGTGTTCGTGGCCGCCGTGGTGCTGACCGTGGCGGGGGTCCGCCTGGCCGGGGTGGCACCGGTGCTGCCGCTGGCCGCGGGCACCGCCGTGGTGGTGCTCCTGGTGCGCATGGTGGGCATGCTGGAGGAGAACTCCACGCTCTCCCGGATGGTGCGCAACCGCGAGGTCCACTTCCACGAGCTGGCGCGCAACAGCGGCGACGTCATCCTCGTGCTGGACCGCGACGGCGGCGTGAACTACGTCAGCCCGGGCACGGCCGAGGCCTTCGGCTACCGGCTCGACGACGTGCTCGCCGTCCCCGTCACCGAGCTCATCCACCCCGAGGACCTGGGACGCACCAAGGCCGTCACCGACCTGTTCGCCGGGCGAGGCGCCCAGGGGGTGCACATGCGGCTGCGGGTGCGGGCGGCCGACGGGACCTGGCGGCACACCGAGTCCACCATGTCCCTGTACGAGCAGCCCGGTGAGCCCGACCGGCTGCTGGTGACCACCCGCGACATCAGCGCGCAGGTGGCGCTCCAGGACGAGGTGGAGCACCTGACGTTCCACGACGGTGTGACCGGCCTGCCCAACCGCGCCTACCTGGAGGAGCGGGCCAGCGACGTCCTGGCGCACCGGGTGATCAACGAGGAGCCCGCGGGCGAGGTCGCGGTGATCTTCCTGGACCTGGACGGGTTCACGGCGGTCAACGACTCCGCCGGGCACGTGCGCGGCGACCACCTGCTCGGCCAGGCGGCCCGCAGGCTGCGCGGCGAGCTGGACTCCGACGCGACCCTGGCGCGCTGGGGCGGGGACGAGTTCGCGGTGCTGGTGGAGAACGTGCCCCGGGTCCAGCGGGTGGTGGACCTGGCCGAGCGCCTGGGGAGGGTGATCGCCTCGGAGCCGTTCCCGGTCGCCGACCGGGACATCATGCTGACCGCCAGCATCGGCGTGGCCTTCGCCGAGCCGGTCACCGACAGCGGCGAGCTGCTGCGCAACGCCGACGTGGCCATGACCCGGGCCAAGGAGCGCGGGGCGGGCCACGTGGAGGTCTACGCCGCGCACATGCACGACACGGTGATCTCGCGCCTGGAACTCCAGATCCGCCTGCGCGAGGCGCTGGCCAAGGACGAGTTCTTCCTGGAGTACCAGCCCGTCGTGGACCTGGGCAGCTCCCAGGTGACCTCGGTGGAGGCGCTGGTGCGCTGGGACCGCGACGGCGAGACGATCGGCCCCGAGGACTTCATCGGCGCGGCCGAGGAGTCGGGCCTGATAGTGCCGCTGGGCGAGCGGATCCTGCGCGAGGCCTGCGGGAAGGTCTCGGTGTGGCGGCTCTCGGACTGGGACATCGGCCTGTCGGTGAACCTGTCGGTCAAGCAGGTGCTGTCGCCGCGCTTCGTGGAGTCGGTGGCGGGGATCCTCGCCGAGTCGGGGCTTCCGGCCGAGGTGCTGACCCTGGAGGTCGACGAGGAGGTCCTGCTCGACGACGGCGGGGAGGCGGTGCAGCGCCTGGGCGAGCTGCGCGAGCTGGGCGTGCGGCTGGCCATCGACGACTACGGGATGGGTTACGCGTCCCTGGCGCACCTGCGCAGGCTGAGCGTGGACGCGATCAAGATCGACCCGTCGTTCGTGGCGGACCTGGGCCGCGACGACACGGTCACGCTGCTCACGCACACCATCATCCAGCTGGGGCGCGACCTGGGCGTGCAGGTGGTGGCCGAGGGCATCGAGCGCTCCGAGCAGCTGGAGCAGCTGCGGGCCATGGGCTGCGACCACGGCCAGGGGTTCCTGGTGGCCCGGCCCATGCCCGCGAGCGGTGTGGAGTCGCTCGTCGGCGGAGAGGCCGGGGTCAGCCTCTGACCGGACGGAACGCTGACCGCGGCCCCGCGCCCTCGACCGTTCTAAGCTCCCTGGAGGAGGTCATGGCCGTGCGTGACTACGAGTTCCGGACCGAACTGATCGGCCGCCCCTTCCGTGAGGGCGAGGCCAAGGGCCGGGCCGCTGGCCGGGCCGAGGCGATCCCGGGTGTGCTGGACGCCCGGGGGATCGCGGTGTCGAACGAGGTGCGCGAGCGGATCAACGCGTCCTCGGACCTCGACGAGCTGGACCGGTGGGTCCGCCGTGCGGCGAAGGTCGACAGCGCGGAGGACCTCTTCCTCTGAACGGGCGGACGACCGGGCGCTGACCGCGAGCCCCGTTCCGCTCCGCGGACTCCGGCCGACGCCCGTGCGGTGTGCGTCACACGAAACCGGGGTGACTTGTCAGCATTCGCCCATTTCGTAGGGGTTGTCGTGCCACCGAGGGGTGCCGCATGCTGACATTTCCGTCTCATTAATTGAGACAATATGTCGTTCTGGTTGACGGGTGCCCTCTCCGTCGGCCAATGTGGTCAGCATGCAGAGCAACTCCCTGATTCTCGTACTTGGTCGGCGCGCAGCCCGCTGAGTTTCCTCTGCTGCGCGCCACCCCTCAACCGCCGTCGGCGGTGGGGGTTTTTTTATTGCCAGGCCCAGAGTCAGACCCACCAGGCCAGAGCCCCCGTGCCGCTCTGACCCTCGCTGAAGGATCTTGAGATGACCGAGCAGATGACCGGCGCCCAATCGCTGATCAGGTCGCTGGAACAGGTCGGCGTTGACACTGTCTTCGGGATTCCCGGCGGCGCCATCCTCCCGGCCTACGACCCGCTCTACGACTCGGCCAAGGTGCGCCACATCCTCATGCGCCACGAGCAGGGGGCCGGTCACGCCGCCGAGGGCTACGCCTACGCCACCGGCCGCCCGGGGGTGTGCATGGCCACCAGCGGGCCCGGCGCCACCAACCTGGTCACCCCGCTCGCCGACGCGCACATGGACTCGGTCCCGATGGTCGCCATCACCGGCCAGGTCGCCTCCCCGATGATCGGCACCGACGCCTTCCAGGAAGCCGACATCTGCGGCATCACCATGCCGATCACCAAGCACAACTTCCTGGTCAAGGACGTGCGCGAGATCCCGCGGATCGTCGCCGAGGCCTTCCACATCGCCTCCAGCGGACGCCCCGGCCCCGTCCTGGTCGACATCTCCAAGGACGCCCTGCAGAACTCCGCCGAGTTCGTCTGGCCCGAGCGCCTCGAACTGCCCGGCTACCGCCCGGTCACCAAGCCGCACGGCAAGCAGGTCCGCGAGGCAGCCCGCATGATCGCCGAGGCCCGGCGCCCGGTGTTCTACGTCGGCGGCGGCGTCCTGCGCGCCGGCGCCGCCGCCGAGCTGCGCGTCCTGGCCGAGCTCACCGGCGCCCCCGTCGTCTCCACCCTGATGGCCCGCGGCGTCTTCCCCGACAGCCACCCGCAGTCGGTGGGCATGCCCGGCATGCACGGCGACGTCGCCGCCGTCGGCGCCCTCCAGAAGGCCGACCTCATCGTCGCCCTGGGCGCGCGCTTCGACGACCGCGTCACCGGACGCCTGGACAGCTTCGCCCCCGACGCCAAGATCGTCCACGCCGACATCGACCCGGCCGAGATCTCCAAGAACCGCCACGCCGACGTGCCCATCGTCGGCGACTGCCGCGAGGTCCTCGCCGACCTGGTCGTGGCCGTGCGCGCCGACCAGGAGAAGGGCCGCCAGGGCGACTACGCGGCCTGGTGGCAGCAGCTCAACCGCCTGCGCAACACCTACCCCAAGGGTTACGAGGCGCCCGAGGACGGCAGCCTGTCCCCGCAGGCCGTCATCGAACGCCTGGGCAAGATCGTCGGCCCGGAGGCCACCTACGTCGCGGGCGTGGGCCAGCACCAGATGTGGGCCGCCCAGTTCATCGACTACGAGCGCCCCGGCTCCTTCGTCAACTCCGGCGGCCTGGGCACCATGGGCTTCTCCGTCCCCGCCGCGCTCGGCGCCAAGGTCGGCGACCCCGACCGGACCGTGTGGTCGGTCGACGGCGACGGCTGCTTCCAGATGACCAACCAGGAACTGGCCACCTGCGCGATCGAGGGCATCCCGGTCAAGGTCGCCGTGGTCAACAACGGCAACCTGGGCATGGTCCGCCAGTGGCAGACCCTGTTCTACGAGGGCCGCTACTCCAACACCGACCTCCAGACCGCCCCGCGCGACGAGAAGGTCCGCATCCCCGACTTCGTCCGCCTCGCGGAGGCGTACGGTTGTGTCGGCCTGCGCTGCGAGCGAGCCGAGGACATCGACGCCACCATCGAGAAGGCCATGGCGATCGACGACGCCCCCGTCGTCGTGGACTTCACCGTCAACCACGACGCCATGGTCTGGCCGATGGTCGGCCCCGGCGTCAGCAACGACAACATCCAGTACGCGCGCGACATGGCGCCGAACTGGGAACACGAGGACTAAGAGGAACAGGCGGAACCACCATGAGCAGTCACACGCTTTCCGTTCTGGTGGAGGACACCCCGGGTATCCTCGCCCGCGCCTCCGCCCTCTTCTCCCGTCGAGGCTTCAACATCGACTCGCTCAGTGTGAGCAACACCGAGTACCCAGGACTGTCCCGGATGACAATCGTGGTCAACTGCGACCTCCACCCCTTGGAGCAGGTGACCAAACAGCTCAACAAGCTGGTCAACGTCGTCAAGATCGTGGAGATGGACACCACCGCGTCGGTCCGGCGCGAGCTTCTGCTCGTCAAGGTCAAGGCCGACGCGTCCAGCCGCACCCACGTGCTACAGACGGCCGAGCTGTTCCGCGCGCACGTCGTGGACGTCAGCCCGGACGTCGTCGTCATCGAGGCCACCGGCGACCCCGAGAAGCTCGATGCCCTGGTCAGGAACCTGGAGCCGTTCGGTATCCGGGAACTCGTCAAATCAGGGCTGGTCGCCCTGGGACGCGGACCCCGGTCGATCACCGACCGATCCCTCCGCACGGTCGAGCGCAGCGCGTAGCGGTGTTTTACGACTCGCTCCGCTCGCTGGTCCGGGCGCCTGGAGAACGGGGACCTTCGGCGTCTACGGCGTGTCGGCCCGTGGCCACCCGTCACCCGCCACCGCCCTCAACGGACGCCTGCGGCGCGGTTTTCCCGCGAAAACACGCCTCCGGCGCCTCCCGAACCCCGTAGGCGCCCGAACCCCGACCCCGGGGCCCGTGCACGGACGGACCCCACCGCGTCCCCCACGAAACTGAGAAACAAGGAGCAACCCCAAGTGGCAGCACAGATGTACTACGACGACGCCGCGGACCTCTCGCTCATCCAGGGCAGGAAGGTCGCCGTGATCGGCTACGGCAGCCAGGGCCACGCGCACGCGCTGTCGCTGCGCGACTCGGGCGTGGACGTGCGGATCGGCCTCGCCGAGGGGTCCAAGAGCCGGGCCAAGGCCGAGGAGGAGGGCCTGCGCGTCCTCACCCCCGCGGAGGCCACCCGCGAGGCCGACGTCATCATGATCCTGGTCCCCGACCACATCCACCGGGACCTGTACGCGGCCGAGATCGCGCCGAACCTGGAGGCGGGCAACGCCCTCTTCTTCGGCCACGGCTTCAGCATCCGCTACGGCCTCATCACCCCGCCCGAGGGTGTGGACGTGGCCATGGTCGCCCCCAAGGGCCCGGGCCACCTGGTCCGCCGCCAGTACGAGGCCGGGCGCGGCGTGCCCTGCCTGGTCGCGGTCGAGAAGGACGCCAGCGGGCAGGCCTGGGACCTGGCTCTGTCCTGGGCCAAGGGCATCGGCGGCACCAGGGCCGGCGTCATCAAGACCACGTTCACCGAGGAGACCGAGACCGACCTGTTCGGTGAGCAGGCCGTGCTCTGCGGCGGCACCGAGGAACTGGTCAAGGCCGGTTTCGCCACCCTGGTCGAGGCGGGCTACCAGCCGGAGATCGCCTACTTCGAGTGCCTGCACGAGCTCAAGCTCATCGTGGACCTCATGTACGAGGGCGGCATCTCCAAGATGAACTGGTCGGTCTCGGACAACGCCGAGTACGGCGGCTACACCCGCGGCCCGCGCCTGATCACCGAGCAGACCCGCCAGGAGATGCGCAAGATCCTCGGCGAGATCCAGGACGGTTCCTACGCCAAGGAGCTCATGGAGGAGTTCGACGCCGGGCAGCCGACCTTCACCAAGCGCCGCGAGGCCGAGCAGAACGAGCAGATCGAGAAGGTGGGCGCGGAGCTGCGCCCGCTGATGAGCTGGCTCAAGGCCTAGTTCCTTGGGGCCGCCGCTCCGCTTCGGCCCGCCCGCCATCGCCCGCGGGGGCGCTACGCGGCGTGGCGGGCTACCGCCCTCAACGGACGCGAAGCGCAGTACTTTCGCTGTTCGGGCGCCCTTCGATGCGGGAATCGGGTTGAAGGAGCACAGTGGTGTCTTCGGTGAGACGGCTCGTTCCCCGCAGTCTCACCTCCGCCACCTCCGGAACCCCGTGGGCGCCCGAACAACCCCTGAGCTGAGGCCCGTTCGAAGGACGTGCCACGGGGACGGGCGGCCCTTGGCCACCCGTCCCCGTCGGGCTTCCCTACCCCGCCGGTAGACTTTCGACCAGCCGTCACCCCGATCCGGGCAGCGCCCACCACCTGCGCGGTCGGGCCGCACCACCCGAAAAGGAACCGTTGTGCCCAAACCCGCCGTACTCGTAGCGGAAAAGCTCTCGCCCGCCGGAATCGCGCTGCTCGAGGAGGACTTCGAGGTACGCCACGTCGACGGCGCCGACCGGTCCCAGCTCCTGCCCGCCCTCGCCGACGTCGACGCCCTCATCGTGCGCAGCGCGACGCAGGTGGACGCCGAGGCGATCGCCGCCGCCTCCCGCCTGCAGGTGGTGGCCCGGGCCGGTGTCGGTCTGGACAACGTGGACGTGGAGGCCGCCACCAAGGCCGGCGTCCTGGTGGTCAACGCTCCCACCTCCAACATCATCAGCGCCGCCGAGCAGGCCATCAACCTGCTGCTGGCCAGCGCGCGCAACACCGCCCCGGCGCACAACGCCCTGGTCAACGGCGAGTGGAAGCGCTCCAAGTACACCGGCGTCGAGCTCTACGAGAAGACCGTCGGCATCGTCGGCCTCGGCCGCATCGGCGCCCTGGTCGCGCAGCGCCTGTCGGCCTTCGGCACCCAGGTCATCGCCTACGACCCCTTCGTGCAGCCCGCCCGCGCGGCCCAGATCGGCGTGGAGATGACCACGCTCGACGAGCTGCTGGAGCGCTCGGACTTCATCACCATCCACCTGCCCAAGAACAAGGACACGGTGGGTCTGATCGGTGACGAGGCCCTGAGCAAGGTCAAGCCCACCGTGCGCGTCATCAACGCCGCGCGCGGCGGCATCCTGGACGAGGACGCGCTCTACCGGGCCCTGAAGGACGGCCGCGTGGCGGGCGCGGGCATCGACGTGTTCGCCAAGGAGCCGTGCACCGACAGCCCCCTCTTCGAGTTCGAGAGCGTGGTCGTGGCCCCCCACCTGGGTGCCAGCACGGCCGAGGCCCAGGAGAAGGCGGGCACCCAGGTCGCCCGCTCGGTCAAGCTGGCCCTCTCCGGCGAGTTCGTCCCCGACGCCGTGAACGTGCAGGGCACCGGCGTGGCCGAGGACGTCAAGCCGGGCCTGCCGCTGACCGAGAAGCTCGGCCGCGTGTTCACCTCCCTCGCGGGCACCATCGCCAGCCGCATCGACGTCGAGGTGCGCGGCGAGATCGCCTCGCACGACGTCAAGGTGCTGGAGCTGGCCGCCCTCAAGGGCGTGTTCGCCGACGTGGTCGAGGACACCGTGACCTTCGTCAACGCCCCGCTGCTCGCCAAGGAGCGCGGCGTCGAGGTCAACCTCGTCACCAGCGACGACAACACCGACTGGCGCAACCTCATCACGGTCCGCGGCGTGCTCGCCGACGGCACCCGCGTGTCTGTCTCGGGCACCCTGACCGGTCCCCGCCAGGTCGAGAAGCTGGTGGAGATCAACAACTACACCATGGAGATCGGCCTGGCCGAGCACATGGTGTTCCTGTCCTACGAGGACCGCCCCGGCGTGGTCGGCACGGTCGGCGCCCTGCTGGGCGACGCCGGTGTCAACATCGCGGGCATGCAGGTCATCCGGGACCAGGAGGGCGGCAAGGCGCTGATCGCGCTCACCGTGGACTCCGCGGTGCCCGACGACACCCTCGCCTCGATCTCCGCCGAGATCGACGCCGAGGTCAGCCGTCAGGTCGACCTGGAGGACTAGGAGGGCCCGGGGGTTCCTCCCTGGTGGTCGCGGCGGGGGCCGCACCGCGTTCGGCGCCCACGGGCGCCGCGCACGGTGCGGCCCCTCGTGCTGTCCGGGGACCGCGCGGCGCGGTGAGTCGTGCGCCCTTCGCGGCTTTTATTCATGTCTGTGTGGTTGTGGTGCGGAACCGAGGCCCGAAGCGGCCGGGTCCTGACCAGCGGAGACATCTCGGCGTCTCGTATGGTGAGAAGCCCTGGCCATATAGTTGGACATCCGATATTCTGAGGTCCTAGGAGTCAGCGGCACCGGTTCCACAGCCGGAGGCCGCCGCCCGGCGCCGCGAGCGCCCCCACCGGGGCCCGTGCGGGCGTTCCACGGCGGTCGATCCCGCCCGGAGGGCTCCTCGTCCCCGTGGACACCGTCGCCCACGTTCCGCGCTCCGCCGCCGTTCGGCGCGATCCGCCCCGAACCCCGGTCCCGTAGTGCACCTCGTCGCAGAGCATTCCCTGGCCGCGCCGTTCCCGGCTCCGGTCACGCAACGCATCCGGAGGATCGCATGTACGACATGATCGAGTACCCGTCCGCGCCCGACTCCCAGGACGAGATCAACCGCGCCCTGCAGGACGCCCTCAACCGGCGGGCCTGAGGCCCGGCCTCGGAGGCGGCCGCGCGAACCCCCGGCCGGAGGCGTCCGCACTCCGCCGGGGCGGTAGGGTTGTCTCATTCAGTGTTCATCCTGGTCTCACCATATGAGAAGCGGCCGGTGGGGCCGTGTCGAAGCAGAGGCAGTCCGTATGGCAGCGCGCACCGTGAAACTGGCGGTCATTCCCGGCGACGGGATCGGTCCCGAGGTCATCGCCGAAGGGCTCAAGGTGCTGGAGGTCGCGGCCTCCCAGCACGACCTCGCCGTGGAGACCACCGAGTACGAGCTGGGCGCCAGGCTCTGGCACCGCACCGGTGAGACCCTGCCCGACTCGGTCGAGGCCGAGCTGGCCGGGCACGAGGCCATCTACCTCGGCGCCGTCGGCGACCCGTCGGTCCCCAGCGGCGTCCTGGAGCGCGGTCTGCTCCTGCGCCTGCGCTTCGACTTCGACCACTACGTCAACCTGCGCCCCGTCCGCCTCTACCCGGGGGTGGACAGCCCGCTCGCGGGCGTGGGCCCCGAGGACATCGACATGCTGGTGGTCCGCGAGGGTACCGAGGGCCCCTACGCGGGCGCCGGGGGCGTCCTGCGCAAGGGCACCCCGCACGAGATCGCCACCCAGGACAGCGTCAACACCCGCTTCGGGGTGGAGCGCGTCGTGCGCTACGCCTTCGACAAGGCCGCCTCCCGCCCCCGCCGCAAGCTCACCCTGGTCCACAAGGACAACGTCCTGACCTTCGCCGGTGAGCTGTGGCAGCGCGTGGTCCGGGAGGTCGGCGCCGAGTACCCGCAGGTCGCCGTGGACTACTGTCACGTCGACGCCGCGTCGATGTTCTTCGTCAACCAGCCCGCCCGCTTCGACGTGGTGGTCACCGACAACCTCTTCGGCGACATCATCACCGACATCGGCGCCGCCATCACCGGTGGCATCGGGCTGGCCGCCAGCGGCAACATCAACCCGGACAACACCTTCCCCAGCATGTTCGAGCCCGTCCACGGCTCCGCGCCCGACATCGCGGGTCAGGGCAAGGCCGACCCCACCGCCACGGTGCTCTCGGCCGCGACCATGCTGGAGCACCTCGGAGTGCCCGAGGCGGCCCGCCGGATCGAGGCCGCGGTCGCCACGGACCTCAAGACCCGCGCCCAGAACGGCGCGGTCCGCTCCACCTCCCAGATCGGCGACGACCTCGCCGCGCGAGTAGCCGAGCAGGGCTGACGCACACGCCGGAAGCCCTGCCCTCCCTCCCTGCGGCGCGGCTGACGGCACGATCCACCTCCACCGTCGACGGGCGCGCCCGGGTTCCCGAGCGCGCCCTTCGCCGTGCCCGCGCGCGGCTCCGCTCCCCGAGCGGTGCCGCCCTCGCGTGCGTCACTCCTGCTCTGGCACCGGGTGCGCTCTTCAGACAGACTAGATTCCAGGCCGGCGATGCTGCCGGCCTGATGCACCCGAGAGGACCACCGACAACATGAACAACGACACCACCACAAGCGGGTTGACGTTCGACATCCAGCTCTCCGACAGGCGGAAGACCCCGCAGGAACGAGAGGCACTGCTGGAGAGTCCCGGGTTCGGCCAGGTGTTCACCGACCACATGGTGAGCATCCACTACACCGAGGGGAAGGGGTGGCACGACGCGAAGCTGGAGCCGTACGGTCCGCTGAGTCTGGACCCGGCCACCGCCGCCCTCCACTACGCCCAGGAGATCTTCGAGGGACTCAAGGCCTACCGGCACCCCGACGGCTCGCTCGCCTCCTTCCGCCCCGAGTCCAACGCGGCCCGCTTCAACCGCAGCGCGGCGCGCATGGCGATGCCCGAGCTCCCCGAGGAGCTCTTCCTCAAGTCGATCGGACTCCTCCTGGAGCACGACGGCGACTGGGTGCCGACCAGGGAGGGCTTCAGCCTGTACCTGCGCCCGTTCATGGTCGCCACGGACGTCGGCCTGGGCGTCAACCACCCGTCCCGCTCCTACGTCTACCTGCTGATCGCCTCGCCGGTCGGCTCCTACTTCTCGGGCGGCGTCCAGCCGGTGACGGTGTGGCTGTCCAGGGACTACACGCGCGCCGCTCCGGGCGGCACGGGCGCGGCCAAGTTCGCGGGAAACTACGCGGCGAGCTTCCTCGCCCAGGCGCAGGCGGTGGAGCAGGGCTGCGACCAGGTGGTCTGGCTCGACGCCCGCGAGCACCGCTGGGTCGAGGAGATGGGCGGCATGAACCTGTGGTTCGTGTTCGGCTCCGGTGAGAACGCGCGGCTGCGCACGCCCCCGCTGACCGGGACCCTGCTGCCGGGCATCACCCGCGAGTCGCTGCTGACCCTGGCCCCCGACCTCGGCATCCCGGCCGAGGAGGCGCCCATCTCCACCGACGAGTGGCGCGAGGCGGCCGAGTCCGGCGAGCTCACCGAGGTGTTCGCCTGCGGCACCGCGGCCGTCATCACCCCCGTCGGCCGGGTCAAGGGCGACGACGGCGAGTTCACCGTCGGCGACGGCACCCCGGGCCCGGTCACCATGCGCCTGCGCGAGGAGCTGGTGGGCATCCAGACGGGTCTGCGCGCCGACGAGCACGGCTGGATCACCCGGTTCTGACGCGTCCCCGGCGGGCCGCCCTCTCCCCGGGCGGCCCGCCCCGGCCCTCCTCCCGGTGACGTCGGTCACCGTGCCGCGTCGGCCCGCTCGTCCCGGGACGGCGTGCTCCCGGGTGGTCCGCGCGGGTCGACGGTGCTCGGGGGAGCCTTCGGCGGGGTGTCGGGTATGTCCGGTGTGAGAAACCGACGTCTCGCATGGTGGGACAATCTGCCGGTGAGCACCGAGAACTCCGCCACCGTGTGGCACACTGACCTCATGCCGTCTCAGGTGCTCATTATCGTGAGGCGCGCTGGCTGACCATCGGACGCCGCCAGCGCGCTGACCTCTCGTGTCCACGAGGGGTCTTTTTTGTTGGCGGGGCCCGGTCGGCCACACCACAGCATCCACCTTCGGGAGTTCCACCCATGAGGGACGACAGTTTCCACGTCTTCGACACCACGCTGCGCGACGGGGCCCAGCGCGAGGGGATCAACCTGCGGGTCTCCGACAAGCTGGCCATCGCGAAGCTGCTGGACGACTTCGGGGTGGCGTTCATCGAGGGGGGGTGGCCGGGGGCCAACCCCAAGGACACCGAGTTCTTCCAGCGGGCTTCACGAGAGCTGACGCTGGAGCACGCGCAACTCACCGCGTTCGGCGCGACCCGCCGTGCCGGTGTGCGGGCCGCCGACGACCCACAGGTGGCCGCCCTGCGCGACAGCGGCGCACCGGTCGTCACCCTTGTCGCCAAGAGTGACGACCGGCACGTCGAGCGCGCGCTGCGCACGACCCTCGACGAGAACCTCGCGATGATCGCCGACACGGTGTCCCACCTGCGCGAACACGGCCAACGCGTGTTCGTGGACTGCGAGCACTTCTTCGACGGATACCTCCACAACCCCGACCACGCGCTCGACGTGGTCCGCGCCGCCGCCGGAGCCGGAGCCGACGTCGTCGTCCTGTGCGACACCAACGGCGGCATGCTCCCCACCGACGTCACCCGCATCGTCACCGAGGTCCGCGAGGCCACCGGCGCGCGCCTGGGCATCCACGCCCAGGACGACACCGGCTGCGCCGTCGCCAACACCCTCGCCGCCGTGGACGCGGGCGCCACCCACGTACAGTGCACCGCCAACGGCTACGGCGAGCGGGTCGGCAACGCCAACCTCTTCTCCGTGGTCGGCGCGCTCACGCTCAAGCGCGGCCAGGAGGTCCTGCCCGAGGGTTGCCTGGCCGAGATGACCCGCGTGGCCACCGCCATCGCCGAGATCGTCAACCTCACCCCCGACACGCACCAGCCCTACGTGGGGGTGTCGGCCTTCGCCCACAAGGCGGGGCTGCACGCCTCCGCGATCAAGGTCGACCCCGACCTGTACCAGCACACGGACCCCGCACTGGTCGGCAACACCATGCGCATGCTCGTCTCCGACATGGCCGGGCGCGCCTCCATCGAACTCAAGGCCAAGGAGCTGGGCCTGGACCTGTCCGGAGACCGCGCCCTGTCGGGGCGGGCGGTGGAGCGGGTCAAGGGCCTGGAGCTGTCGGGCTACAGCTTCGAGGCCGCCGACGCCTCCCTGGACCTGCTGCTGCGCGAGGAACTGGGGCAGCCGGTCCGCTACTTCGACACCGAGTCCTGGCGCGTCATCACCGAACGCCGTCCCCGGGCCGGCTCCAGCCCCCTGTCCAGCGACTACGAGAGCCTCACCGAGGCCACCGTCAAGCTGCGGGTCAAGGGCGAACGCGTGATCGCCACCGCGGAGGGCAACGGCCCCGTCAACGCTTTGGACCGGGCGCTGCGCAGCGCCATGGAGAGCGTGTACACCGCGCTGGCCGGGCTGGAGCTGACCGACTACAAGGTCCGCATCCTGGAGGGCAGCTCCGGCACCAACGCCATCACCCGCATCCTCGTCACCTTCAGCGACGGGGCGGGGGAGTGGACCACGGTGGGCGTGGGGCCCAACGTCGTCGACGCGTCCTGGGTCGCCCTCGAACAGGCCGTCACCTACGGGCTCCTCCGCCAGGGCTACCCGCAGGACTGACCGGCGGTACCCGGGAACCGGAGCCCCTCCGGAAGCCGGGGAGCGGACGAGGGGGGCGGGGCGATGATCGCCCCGCCCCCTCGCGTCGGCCGCGGCCGCCCTTCACAACGGCCCGGCCGTCGCTTTTCGTTTCCGAATAGATACAAAGAGTCACTGAGCGGGTGCGCGCGGTCGGCCCGAAAAAGCACGGACGGCCTCCGGACGGGCCCCTCAGTCCTCGGAGCCGTTGTCGGGGTGGACCCAGCCGTTGGGCTCGCACCCCTGCAGGCCCAGGGTCTGCTGCTGCATCACCGGGGCGGGCTCCCCCTCGCCGGGGCAGTCCACGTGGCCGTGGCCCAGGGTGTGGCCCACCTCGTGGTTGATCAGGTAGATCCGGTAGGTCTCCAGGTCGTCCTCGAAGTGGGGGACGCCCGACACCCAGCGGTTCTGGTTGATGATCGCCCGGTTCCCGTTCGCGCAGGACACGTACCCGTCGGTGTTCAGCGGGGCGCACAGCCGGTCCACGGTGTCCGGGGCGGCCAGGAGCACGCGGACGTCGGCGTCGTCGCCGTCCACCCGCTGCATCGCGCGCTCGCCGTCGTCGCCCCAGCTGCGCGGGTCGCCCAGGATCTCCTCCACGGCGGCCGCGAAGTCCTCGGAGTCCCCGGGCAGCCCCTTCTCGACCTCCACGGCGAAGGTGGTCACCGGGCCGTCGCCCATGACGTCGCTCCCGCCCTCCAGCACGGAGAACTCGCCTTCGGCGCTCTCGACCTCCTCCTCCACGGAGCGGAGCAGCAGCGGGGTCTGCTCCTCCTCGGTCCGCTCGGCGGGATCGGCGGAGGGCTCCGTTTCGGGCGCGGCGGCCCCGCCCGCCGAGTCCCGGCCCTCCGCGGACGTGCTCCGGTCGCCGCCCTCCTCGGGAACCCCGTCGCCGACCGGTCCGGACGCGGAGGTCTCGGCGGGGTCGCCGAGGTCGGGCCCGTATCCGGGCACGCTCACCATGAGCACGGTGGAGGCACCGGAGACCAGGCACAGACCCAGCGCCAGACCCATCGGGTACCGGCGGCGCTTGCGGTGCCGGGCGCGGGGGCGACCCCCGGGCGAAGCGGACGTGGGCACGGGAACCAGCCTCTCGACGGCGGACGACGGACCCAGCATGCCAGAGTCCGGCCCAAGGAAAGGCCAAGGCAGTGTCCGGGAAGAGCAGGTACGAGAGGCGTGAGCGGCCTGCGGTCCTTCGCGGCTTCCGTGTGCTTCTGTGCCGTCCGCGGCGCGGTCCGGATGTGTCCTTCGACTCCCCTCGGACGGGTCCCGTCCGCTCCCGTCCGCCCGCCGCGCCGATACCCTTCAACCGCAAGCGAGACAACAGGGCTGCTGGGAGGCATCAGGTGCGCATCGCGCGGTTCGCGTCCGGTGACGAGGTCGGATTCGGCCTGGTAGAGAAGGATTCCGAAACCGGGGAGGAGTTCGTCGCCCGGCTGAGCGGCCACCCCCTCATCGGCGACATCCAGCTGACCGGCGAGCGGGCCAAGCTCTCCGACGTCCGGCTGCTGTCACCGGTGCTGCCGACCAAGGTGGTCTGCATCGGCAAGAACTACGCGGACCACGTCGCGGAGATGAAGGACGTCACGGGGGAGTCCACCGACGAGCCCGTCGTCTTCCTCAAGCCCTCCACCGCCGTGACCGGGCCCCGCGACCCGATCTTCCGCCCCGCCGTCTCCGAGCGGGTGGACTACGAGGGCGAACTGGCCATCGTCATCTCCCGCCCCTGCCGCGAGGTGCCGCGCGAGCGCGCCAAGGACGTCATCTTCGGCTACACCGTCGCCAACGACGTCACCGCCCGCGACCTCCAGAAGAAGGACAAGCAGTGGACGCGGGCCAAGGGCTTCGACTCCTTCTGCCCCATCGGTCCCTGGATCACCACCGGGATGAGCGTCGAGGAGGCGCAGGACCTGGCCGTCACCACCACCGTGGACGGCCGGACCCGCCAGGACGGGCGCACGTCGCAGTTCATCCACGACATCCCGGACATCATCGCCTACGTCACCTCCTTCATGACGCTGCTCCCCGGTGACGTGGTCCTCACCGGAACCCCCGCCGGGGTGGGTCCGGTCGAGGTCGGCCAGGAGGTCTCGGTCACGGTGGAGCGGCTGGGCACCATCACCAACCGCGTGGTGGCCCGCGACTGATGACCCGGCTCCGCGCGCCGGTCCCGCGCGGCCCAAGGGGTCGGCGGCGTCCGCGCCGCCGACCCGCGCACGAGTGGAAGGCAGTCCGTTGACCGTCCCCCGACGCCGCCGCACCGGTGCCCCCGTCCTCGCCGGCGCGCTCGCCCTCGTGCTCCTGGCCGCGGGGATCGCCTACTGGGCGGTCGCGCGCACCGACGGCGGCGGGGGCGGCACCGGCACACCGACAGGGGGACCCGTGAGCGAACCGCACCGCATCATGCTGGCGGGAGACTCGATGACCCAGGGCGCCAACGGCGACCGGACCTGGCGCTACCACCTGTGGAACCACCTCTCCCCGCACGTGGAGGAGCTGGACTTCGTCGGCCCCTACAGCGACCCCGCGAGCCGCGACATGATCCTGCCGGTCCCCACCACCGAGGACGAGGCGACGCCGAGTCCGGACGGCGACCCGGCCGAGGACTACCAGGAGGACGGCGACGGCGGGCCGGTCCCCGGGGCGGTCCCCTCCGCCCCCGGCGAGCAGCTCCCCGGGGACGGCACCGTCTGGCCCGGCGCGGACGGCGACCCGGACACCGCCGAGTACCGGGACCCCGACTTCGACCAGGACCACAACGCCCTGTGGGGCCGCACCCTGCGCGACGCCTCCTCCTCCATCCGGGAGGACGTCCGCGTCCACCGCCCAGACGTGCTGTGCGTCATGCTCGGCGTGAACGACCTGCTGTGGCCGGTCACGATGGAGGAGATGGAGTACCGGCTGCGCGGCTACGTCGAGGCGGCGCGCGAGGCCAACCCGCACCTGCGCGTCGTGCTCGCCGAGACCCCGCCCATCGCCCTGGCCGAGTCCGACGAGGGCTTCGCCCTGCGCGTGTACGCCTACAACGTCCTGATCCGCGAGGTCGCCGCCGACATGTCCACGGAGCGCTCGCCGGTGATCAGCCTGGACGTGGCGGGCGGCGAGGACTGGGACGCGGCCGCCGACACCTACGACGGCACCCACCCCAACGCGCGCGGGGAGGTCAAGATCGCCGCGGCCTTCGCCGACGCCCTCGCGGAGGGCTACGGGATCGGCCGCCCCTACCCGCGCCCGCTGCCCACCGCCTCCGCGGGGGAGTGAGGCGGGGGCGCCGCCCACAGTCCCGCCCCGGCCGCGGCCCGGCCCCGGTCGGGGAAGCGGCCCCGTGCGCGCGGCGGGGACCAGCGGGTTTCCCCGGGCCCCCGTCCGGCGCGGATACCCTGGGCGCGTGACTGAGACTTCGATTCGTACCCGCTTCGCCCCGTCCCCCACGGGCATGTTCCACGTCGGCGGCGCGCGCTCCGCGCTGTTCAACTGGGCGCTGGCACAGCAGCGGCCCGAGGGCCGCATGGTGCTGCGCGTCGAGGACACCGACGCCGCCCGCAACCGCCCGGAGTGGACCGAGGGCATCATCCGCGCGCTGGCCTGGCTCGGCATCGGCGAGGACGACCCGCACTTCGAGGGCCCCTACTTCCAGTCGGAGTACGCGGACAAGCACCGCGAGACCGCGCAGGAGCTGTACAAGAACGGCCGCGCCTACTACTGCGACTGCACCCGCGAGGAGGTGCAGGAGCGGCGCGACAACCCCAACCTGGGCTACGACGGCTTCTGCCGCGACCGGAACCTGGCGCCCGGCCCGGGCCGGGCCCTGCGCTTCCGCGTGCCCGAGGGCGGCCCCACCGTCGTGGACGACCGGATCCGCGGCCGGGTGGAGTTCGAGCACTCCGCCATCGAGGACTTCGTGATCGCCCGCGCCGACGGCTCGCCGCTGTTCGTGCTGGCCAACGTCGTCGACGACGTCGAGATGCGCATCACCCACGTCGTCCGCGGCGAGGAGCACCTGTCCAACACCCCCAAGCAGCAGCTCCTGTGGGAGGCGCTGGGGCTGACCCCGCCGGTGTGGGCGCACCTTCCGGTCATCGTCAACGAGCAGCGCAAGAAGCTCTCCAAGCGCCGCGACAAGGTCGCCCTGGAGTCCTACCAGGAGGAGGGCTACCTGCCGGAGGCGATGGTCAACTACCTCATGCTGCTGGGCTGGGCGCCGGGCGACGACCGCGAGATCATGCCCTGGTCGCAGATGCAGCCGCTGTTCCGGGTGGAGGACGTCAACAGCTCCAGCGCCTTCTTCGACGAGAAGAAGCTGCGCGCCTTCAACGGCGAGTACATCCGCGAACTCTCCGCCGAGGAGTTCGCCGAGCGCTGTCAGCCGTGGCTGACCGGCGACGCGGCCCCGTGGGACCCGGCCGACTACGACCCGGCGGTCTTCGCCGCCGTCGCCCCGCTCGCGCAGAGCCGCGTGGCGGTGCTCAGCGAGATCGTGCCGAACGTGGACTTCCTCTTCCTGCGCGAGCCCGTGGAGGACGAGAAGAGCTGGGCCAAGGCCATGAAGCCGGGCGTGGGGCGGGAGATGCTCCAGGCCGCCCTGGCCCGCTTCGCCGACCCGGAGCTGCCGTGGGCCGCCGAGGACCTCAAGGCCGCCACCGAGGAGGTCGGCGCCTCGCTGGGCCTGAAGCTGGGCAAGGCGCAGGCCCCCGTGCGCGTCGCGGTCACCGGCCGCACCGTCGGCCTGCCGCTGTTCGAGTCGCTGGAACTGCTCGGCCGCGAGCGCGTCCAGGAGCGGCTGTCCGCGGCCCTGGCGAAGCTGGAAGCGCAGCAGGACCCCGCCGGGTCCTGAGGCGGACGGGGGTGGTCGGGGCCACAGCCCGGCCGCCCCGATTCCGGTTCGCGACCACTCCGAATGTCCGCTAGAGTTGTCCACGTCGCCGAGGGGGACGGGAAAGCGGAAGCGGACCGGGTCCTCCCAGAGCACTGGGGTATGGTGTAATCGGCAGCACGACTGATTCTGGTTCAGTTAGTCTAGGTTCGAGTCCTGGTACCCCAGCGCAGTTCAGCGTTGAGTCGCTGATCGCGCGGGTCGCAGACCCGAAAGCGCGCCCCCGTCGTCTAGTGGCCTAGGACGCCGCCCTCTCAAGGCGGTAACGGCGGTTCGAATCCGCTCGGGGGTACACAGAGGGAGAAGCTCTCACCACGTGGGGGCTTTCTTTCTGACCGATGCACGCCATCGGTGTCCGGTTGGGGCGGGTATCGTAGTAGAGGTCCGCCCGGACCAGTCCGGCCCCCGTCGTCTAGTGGCCTAGGACGCCGCCCTCTCAAGGCGGTAACGGCGGTTCGAATCCGCTCGGGGGTACCAGCAGGTGAGGCTCCATCCACCAGGATGGGGCCTTTCGTGTTCTCCGGCCCGCGAGCCCTCCGGAGCCGCGCGAGCCCGTCCCGGGCCGCGGAAGGCGGGTCCGCGGCGCCGCGGCGCCCCTGGGATACTGGGCGGGCGCGGTTCCCCGGCCCCAACCCCTGTCGGAGCGTATGAAGAGCCACCCTCTCCCCCCAGCCGTCCGGACCGGACCGGCGCCCCCGGGCGCACCGTGACCGGCCGTGAGCTCGGTCCGGGCGACCACCAGGACAAGGAGCTGCGCGAGGTCCTCAAGGACCTGTGCGAACAGGGGTGGGTGCTGAGGCAGGAGGGACACTGGGGGCGTCTGTACTGCGACTGCGGCTGCACCCGCATCCAGGTCCCCGGGACGCCGCGCAACTCCGGTCGGGCCGCGCGCCGCATCCGGCAGGAGGCGCGGCGCTGCCCGATGCCCCCGGACGACCCCCGGCGGGGCGCGGGCGGACCCCGCGAGTGAGGCCCGTCCGTCCGGTCGCGGGCTGTCCGGGAGAACCCCGGCCGTGGTGGGGTCCGGCCGTTCCGGGTATCCTCCTGTTGACGTTTGCCAACGGATGGGCGGCGCCCGGCGGGTTCGGGGAGCCGCGGCCGTTGACCGCGGCCGGTAGCCCGGCGCACACCGGAGGACGCTCCGGAGGAAGGCGAGGCCGATGGCCGAGTACGAGTTCGTCTTCGTCGTGGACGGGTTCGACCTGGACGACCACGACACCGTCCAGGCCCTCAGTGAGAGCTTCGACGCCCTCGTCTCCTCCTGGCACGGATCGCTCCGCCTGTCCGTGGCCGCGCTCGGCCCGGACGCGGTCGCGGCGGCCAGGTCGCTGGTGGAGCGCGTCCACGTGACCGTGCCCGGCGTGCGGATCGCCCGCCTCGACCGGGAGCTGGTCGGGATCTCCGACATCGCCGAGATCACCGGCCGGAGCAGGCAGAACGTCGACCAGTGGGTCCGCGGGCAGCGCCACGACGGCGTCCCCTTCCCCGCGCCCGAGGCGGCCGTGGGCCGCTCCCTGGTGTGGCTATGGTCCGAGGTCAACGCGTGGCTGCGCGGGATCGGCCTGGACGACGGTCAGCTGCGGCCCACGCGGACCGAGATGTCCGAGATCGACTGGCTGCTCCAGACCTCGCGCAAGGTCGAGCTCGCCCTGGTCCGCCACGCCAACAGCCCCGACGCGCGCCGGGTGGCCAAGCTGCTGGCCGCGCACGCCCGCACCACGCGCGAGTTCATCCACTACCTGGTGAAGAACCCGCGGGTGCGCGACGCCCGCGGCCGCTACACGGTGCTGGTCTGCTCGCCCCGGGACGAGGCGGTGGACGTCTTCCGCAGGCTGGAGGCGTTCGAGCACCCGGTCGTGCTCGCCACGGTGACCAACCGCATCCACGCCCTGGTCATGGTCGACGGGGAGGGCGAGCGCGGTGACGCGACCGAGCTGGTGCCCGGGATGACCGTGCGCGACTGGCTGGGGATGATCGCCCTGTCGCCCGAGAGCGAGTTCACCGTGGCGTCGGAGGGCGCGTCCACCAAGACCGCGCCCATCACCGCGCGGTCGCCGATGGACCTCGTCGGCGCCTGAGCACGGGACCGGTCCCCGGCGGCGGGCCGCAGCGGAGGGGTCCCGCGCCCGCCCCCGTTTCCGGGCGGAGGACCGTCACCGGGCGCTCCACCCCGGTGCCGCCGGCGGACCGTCCTCCCGGACGGCCCGGCAGGCGGTGCCGCCCGGCTAGTGCGCGCCCTCGTAGCTGTGCAGGGACTCGCTGATCTTCTCCGCCGCCGACAGGACCGCCTGGGAGTGGATGCGGCCGGGGGAGCGGGTCAGACGCTCTATCGGGCCCGACACCGACACTGCGGCGATCACGCGCCCGCCGGGGCCCGACACCGGCGCGGACACCGACGCCACGCCCTGTTCGCGCTCGGCCACGCTCTGGGCCCAGCGGCGGCGGCGCACCTGGGCCAGGCTGGCCGCCGTGAACCGCGCCCCCAGCAGGGAACGGCGGATCCGGTCGGAGTCCTCCCAGGCCAGCAGCACCTGGGCGGCCGAGCCGGCGTTCATGGGCAACTCGCTGCCGACCGGGACCGTGTCGCGCAGTCCGCTGCTGCGCTCGGAGGCGGCCACGCACACCCGCAGGTCGCCCTGGCGGCGGTAGAGCTGCGCGCTCTCCCCGGTCAGGTCGCGCAGCTGCACCAGGACGGGGGAGGCCACGGCCAGCAGCCGGTCCTCGCCGGTCGCTATCGACAGCTCACCCAGGCGCGGGCCCAGCACGAAGCGCCCCTGGCTGTCGCGGGTGACCATGCGGTGGCGCTCCAGCGCCACCGCCAGCCGGTGGGCCGTCGGCCGGGCCAGACCGGTGATCTGTACCAACTGGGCCAGGGACGCCGGTCCCGACTCCAGGGCGTCGAGGACGGACATGGTCTTGTCCAGGACACCGACGCCGCTGGATGAGCTAGAGTTGTCCATGGCTTGATATTGCCGTCTCGAAATATGGAATGCAAGTCAGGCCGCAGTCCGCGCAGGGCTCCACACGAGACGCGCCCGAGACGATTACGAGAGAGGCGATCGCCCATGGCACGCACGATGGCCGAGAAGGTCTGGGAGGAGCACGTCGTCCGGCGTGCCGACGGCGAGCCGGACCTGCTCTACATCGACCTCCACCTCGTCCACGAGGTGACCAGCCCGCAGGCCTTCGAGGGTCTGCGCCTGGCGGGCCGGTCCGTGCGCCGCCCGGACCTGACCATCGCCACCGAGGACCACAACGTCCCCACCCAGGACCTGCTGGCCCCCATCGCCGACCCGGTCTCCCGCAAGCAGGTCGAGACGCTGCGCAAGAACTGCTCCGACTTCGGCGTGCGGCTGCACCCGATGGGCGACATCGAGCAGGGCGTGGTGCACGTGGTCGGCCCCCAGTTGGGCCTGACCCAGCCGGGCATGACCATCGTCTGCGGCGACAGCCACACCAGCACCCACGGCGCGTTCGGCGCCCTGGCGTTCGGCATCGGCACCAGCCAGGTCGAGCACGTCCTGGCCACCCAGACCCTGCCGATGGCCCCCTTCAAGACGATGGCCGTCACCGTGAACGGCACGCTGCGTCCGGGGGTGTCCGCCAAGGACGTCATCCTCGCGGTCATCGCCAAGATCGGCACCGGCGGCGGCCAGGGCTACGTCATCGAGTACCGGGGCGAGGCCATCGAGGCCCTGTCCATGGAAGCCCGCATGACCGTGTGCAACATGTCCATCGAGGCGGGCGCCCGCGCCGGGATGATCGCCCCGGACCAGACCACGTTCGACTACATCCGCGGCCGGGCGCACGCGCCGCGGGACGAGGACTTCGACGCCGCGGTCGAGCACTGGAAGAGCCTGCGCACCGACGAGGGCGCGGTCTTCGACGCCGAGGTCGTGCTGGACGCCGACGAGCTCAGCCCGTTCGTCACCTGGGGCACCAACCCCGGCCAGGGCGTGCCGCTGGACGCCTCCGTGCCGGACCCCGCCTCGTTCGGGGACCCCTCCGCCCGCGCCGCCGCCGAGAAGGCCCTGGCCTACATGGACCTCGCGGCCGGAACGCCGATGCGCGAGGTGAGGGTGGACACCGTCTTCCTGGGCTCGTGCACCAACGGCCGCATCGAGGACCTGCGCTCCGCCGCCGAGATCATCCGCGGCCGCAGGGTGGCCGAGGGCGTGCGCATGCTCGTCGTCCCCGGCTCCATGCGGGTCAAGGAGCAGGCCAACGAGGAGGGCCTGGGCAGGGTCTTCGAGGAGGCCGGCGCCGAGTGGCGCGAGGCGGGCTGCTCGATGTGCCTGGGCATGAACCCCGACCAGCTCAAGCCCGGCGAGCGCAGCGCCTCCACCTCCAACCGCAACTTCGAGGGCCGCCAGGGCCGCGGCGGACGCACCCACCTGGTGTCGCCGCAGGTCGCCGCCGCCACCGCGGTGCGCGGCACCCTGTCCTCGCCCGCCGACCTGGCCGCCCTCTAGCGCGCCCCGTTAGGAGAGACCTCTCATGGAGAAGTTCGACGTCCACACCGGTCGGGCCGTGCCGCTGCGCGCGAGCAACGTCGACACCGACCAGATCATCCCGGCCGTCTACCTCAAGCGGGTCAGCCGGACCGGCTTCGAGGACGGCCTGTTCGCCGAGTGGCGCAAGTCCGACCCCGACTTCGTCCTCAACCGCCCCGAGTACCGGGGCGCGTCCGTGCTGGTGGCCGGTCCGGACTTCGGCACGGGCTCCTCGCGCGAGCACGCCGTGTGGGCGCTCCAGGACTACGGCTTCAAGACGGTGCTGTCCTCGCGCTTCGCCGACATCTTCCGCGGCAACTCGCTCAAGGGCGGCCTGCTGACGGTCCTGCTGGCCCAGCAGGTCATCGACCGCGTCTGGGCGGCCGTCGAGGCCGACCCCGCCACCGAGGTGACCGTGGACCTGGTCGAGCGCGAGGTGCGGGTTCCGGCTGCGGACGTGCGGGAGTCCTTCGAGCTGGACGACTACACCCGCTGGCGGCTCCTGGAGGGCCTGGACGACATCGCGCTGACCCTGCGCCACACGGACGGGATCGGGGAGTTCGAGGGCACCCGCAAGCCCTGGCTGCCGGTGACCCTCTAGACACTGATCGGCTTCTGGGCCGGGGATCCGCGGCCTGTGTGACGCAGGACACCCCCGGTCCAGAAATATTTTACCTTTACACGCTGTGAGCGCTTGCTTACGGGTCTTCCGTCCTTAAGCTCAGCGTGGCTCGTGCCCGGAATCCGGTTATACGTAGGCATTTGAGGCTCGCAGAAGGGGTCAAAAGGGACTGGAGTCGGGGACGGCTCCGGTCTGGACCGGAGCCCCCCGGAAGCTGCCGCGCAGGTGGGGATGGCCCCGACACGCCCTGCCCGTAGGCGTTTGTATTTGTGTAAGGGCCTCTGCTTCCCCTAATTTCGTGCGAGCAAGGGGGAACCGGAGGAACCTTATGAACAAGCGTGACCTGATCGACGCGATCTCCGATCGGCTCGGAGACAAGAAGACCGCGACCGAAGCGGTCAACGCTGTGCTTGACACCATTCAGGCCACCGTGGCGTCGGGCGACAAGGTCGCCATCACCGGCTTCGGCGTTTTCGAGAAGTCCGAGCGCGCGGCCCGCACGGCCCGCAACCCCGCCACCGGCGCCACCATCAACGTCCCCGCGAGCTTCGTGCCGAAGTTCCGCGCTGGCGCTGACTTCAAGGCTCTGGTCAACGGCGACAAGAAGTAACCCGCCACCGCACGGCGACGGGTCCGTCCGCCCGGGTCCCCTTCGAGGGGGCCCGGGCGGAACGCGTTCGCGGGCTCGTGAGGCTCATGGGACGCGGGGGAACCAGGAGGGTGCGCCGAGATCTCATGGGGCTCATGTGGCTCAGGAGGGGCACCAGGAGGGTGCTTGAGGGCCTTGTGGGGCTCATGGGGCGCACGCGCGGCGCACGGGCCCCTGCCAGCGCACGAGGGGCGGGAAGGCCGCACCGGGGCCTCAGGAGGGCTCAGGGCGCGCTCTGCGGGCACAGGCCGCCGCCCACGAGCTCCCACAGCCCGCGCGTCCTGGGGCCCACGCCCAGCGCCACCGCGGCGCGCAGGTCCTCGAACGTGTCCACGTCGCGCCGCACCGACGCCACGTCCGGCACCACCAGCTCCCTGGCGCCCCCGGCCAGGTGGCGGGCCCGCGAGGGCCCCTCGAAGGCCGGGGTGAACGGGTGCCCGGGCGCGGCGGTGAACAGCGTCGTGCCCACGCCGGGAGTGTCCGGCAGGAAGGAGCGGCCGTGCCGGGCCGCCGCGGCCAGGACCCGCTCCAACTCCCCGGGGCGCAGCGCGGGCAGGTCGGCGGACAGGGCGCACACCCCGAGCCCGGGCAGGCGCCGCCGCGCGACCGCGGCCCCGTGCTCCAGCGCCGGGTTCAGCCCCGTGCCGGGCTCGCCGCCCACCACCACCGCGCCCGACCGGGCCAGTTCGGCGCCCGCGCGCGCGTCCTCGGTCACCACGAACACCGCCGCCACCCCGGGGCAGGCCCGCGCCGCGGCCACCGTGTCGCAGGCGATGGCCAGCGCCAGGTCCTCGCGGCGCCCCTTCGCGGCCGGGGCCAGCCGCGTCTTGGCTCGGCCGAGCCGCTTCACCGGGACGACCAGGGACCAGCGCGCTCCGGGGCACGGCGCCCCGCCCTGTTCTCCACAGCCGGTCACGGTCCCTCCGGAACGTCGGTACGGCACGACAGTGACGAGGGTAGGCGTTCGGGGAGGAGGCGTCGGCTGCGCCGCCCGCGACGGGCCGCGTCCGCCGAACACGCCCTACACTGAATCGGTTGTGCTGTGCGGCCTCGACGGGCCCGGAGTGATGGAGTGAGGAGTCCCGTGGCCAAGCAACGAGAATCCCGGTGGGTGAAAGCGGTCGTCTCCCGGATCGTCCGGTTCGTCCTGTGGTTCGTGACCAAGCCGGACTGGAAGGGCACCGAGCACGTCCCGGACAGGGGCGGCGCGATCATCGCCCTCAACCACCTGTCCCTGGCGGACCCGCTCACGGTCGCCCACTTCCTCTACATCGGTGCCCGGCGCTGGCCGACCTTCACCATGAAGGAGGGCGTCATGCGCATCCCCGTGGTGAGCGCGGTGGCCAGGAGCACCGGCCAGATCCCGGTCAAGCGCGGCAGCACCGACGCCGTCAAGGCGCTCCACGAGGCCGAGCTGGCGCTCACCCGGGACGAGGCCTCGGTGATCTTCTACCCCGAGGGCACCTGCACCCGGGACCCGGACCTGTGGCCGATGGCCGCCAAGACCGGCGTGGCGCGCCTGGCCCTCACCACGGGCGTGCCCGTGGTCCCGGTGGCGCACTGGGGTGAACAGCACATCATGCCCTACGGCACCAAGAAGGTCAGGCTGTTCCCGCGCAAGCGCGTGGAGTTCCTGGCCGGACCGCCCGTGGACCTGTCCCGGTTCCGGGACCAGCCGCTGACCGGAACGGTCCTGCGGGAGGCCACCGAGGCGATCATGGCCGACATCACCGCCCTCCAGGCGCGGATCCGCGGCGAGGAGCCGCCCGCGGTCCCCTACGACCCCAGGAGGGCGCGGGCCGCGGCCGCCGGGAGCGGGGAGCGGCCCTCCGTGGACGGCGGCACGCCCGCCGCGGCGGACAGCACGGCGCCGGCCGACGACCAGGCCGGGGCGAAGAGCGACAACGGCGGGAACAGCGCGGGGGCATGAGGGAGCCGATGGGTACCGACGACGTGAGGATCGCCGTTCTCGGCGCGGGGTCGTGGGGCACCGTGTTCGCGAACATCATCGCGGACGCGGCCGACCTGGCCAGGCAACGCCATCCGGACGGCCCCGCCGCCGAGGTCGTCCTGTGGGGGCGGCGCTCCTCGGTGGTCGACGCGATCAACGAGACCTCGCAGAACCCCGACTACTTCCCCGGGATCGACCTCAACCCGCGCCTGCGCGCCACCGCCGACGCCCCCAAGGCGCTGGCGGAGGCCGACGTGGTGGTGCTGGCGGTGCCGTCGCAGACGCTGCGGGCCAACCTCGTGGACTGGCGCCCCCACCTGCGCGAGGACGCGGTGGTCGTCAGCCTCATGAAGGGTGTGGAACTGGGCACCCGCATGCGGGTGAGCCAGATCATCGCCGAGGTCCTGGAGTACTCCGAGGAGCGCATCGCGGTCGTGTCGGGCCCCAACCTGGCCCGCGAGATCGCCGAGCGCCAGCCCGCCACCGCAGTGGTCGCCTGCCCGCACGAGCCGACGGCCGTGCGGCTCCAGAGCCTGTTCAAGTCGGCCTACTTCCGCCCCTACACCAGCACCGACCTGGTCGGGGTGGAGATCGGCGGCGCGATGAAGAACGTGATCGGCCTGGCCGTCGGCGTGGCCGAGGGCATGGGCTTCGGGGACAACACCAAGGCGTCCCTCATCACCCGCGGCCTGGCCGAGACCACGCGCCTGGCCGTGGCCCTGGGCGCGGACGAGCACACCCTGTCCGGCCTGGCCGGAATGGGCGACCTGGTCGCGACATGCTCGTCGCCGCTTTCGCGAAACCGGACCTTCGGTGAGAAACTGGGCGCTGGCAAAACCCTCGAACAGGTCGTCGCGGAGACCAAGCAGACGGCCGAGGGGGTCAAGTCCTCCGAATCCGTCCTGGAACTCGGATGGGCCCACGGGGTCGACATGCCGATCACCGAGGCCGTCGTCAAGATGATGCACCACGACCTGGGCCCGGCCGAGGCGCTGGCCGCCTTCATGGCGCGCAGCGCCAAGCCCGAGCGCTACGGGGTCTGAGAGCGAGCACGATGTCACACACACCAGGGTCCGCGGCGGGAGCCGGGACCGAGGGCGAGTACACGCGGGCGGTCTCCCTCCCGCAGGCGCCGGTTCCCGCCGAGCGCCCGATGCGCATGCCCGTCCACCGGGCCACCACCTACGCGTTCGACACCTCCCAGGAGTACGCGGACGTGCTGGCGGGCACCCGACAGGGCTACTCCTACGCGCGCATCGACAGCCCCACCGTGGACGCGTTCGCCGACGCCGTCGCGGCCCTGGAGGGCGCCGGGGTGCCGGGCCCGGTGCGCGGACAGGCCTTCTCCTCGGGCATGGGCGCGCTCAGCACGGTGTTCATGGCGCTGACCGAGGCCGGGTCCCACGTGGTGGCCTCGCAGTCCATCTACGGCAACACCCACTCGCTGCTGGACCGGCTGCTGCGCCGGTTCGGCGTGCGCACCGACTTCGTGGACATCACCGACCCCGACGCCGTGCGCGCCGCCGTGGGACCCGACACCCGGATGGTGTTCACCGAGACGCTGTCCAACCCCACCATGACCGTCTCCGACCTGCCCGAGCTGGCACGGATCTCCCACGAGGCCGGCGCCGTCCTGGTGGTGGACTCCACCTTCGCCTCCCCGGCCGTGTGCCGTCCCCTGGAGCACGGCGCCGACGTGGTCGTGCACTCGGCCACCAAGTACATCGGAGGCCACAGCGACACCACCGGCGGCGTGGTCGTGGCCTCCCCCGACCTGATCGCGCGCATCCGCTCCGCGCGCGTGGACCTGGGCCCCTGCCTGGCCCCCGACGAGGCCTACCTGCTGCACCGCGGGCTGGAGACGCTGCCGCTGCGGGTGCAGCGCCAGTGCGAGAGCGCGGCGGCCCTCGCCGCGGCACTGGAGGGCCACCCCCTGGTGGAGCGGGTCGACCACCCCTCGCTTGCCTCCCACCCCCAGTCGGCGCTCGCCGACAAGCTGTTCGACCGGGGCCGCTACGGCGCGGTCGTGACCGTGCACCCGCGCGGCGGACGCGAGGCCGGGATGGCCTTCGCCGACCGGCTGCGCGTGGCCACCATCGCCGCCTCGCTGGGCGGCACGCACACGCTCGCCGGACACGTCGCCTCCACGTCGCACCGCAGCATGAGCGAGCCGGAACTGGCCGCCGCGGGCATCTCACCGGGCGCGGTACGGTTCTCCGTCGGCCTGGAGGACCCCCGTGACCTCGTCGAGGACGCCCTGGCGGCCCTCGGCGGGGACAGCTGACACACCGCGGGGTTCCACCCGCTCCGGTTCCAACCAACGGCGAGATAGGGTCAGGCAGCATGTCGTCCGAACAGCGCAAGATTCGGGTGGCCGTCGTCTTCGGCGGGCGTAGCTCCGAACACGAGATCTCCTGCGTCACCGCGGGCAGCGTGCTGTCCGTCGTCGACCACGACCGCTACGAGATCGTGCCGGTCGGTATCACCCGCACGGGCAACTGGGTGCTGACCTCGGGCGACCCCGAGAGCCTGCGCATCGACGCGGGCAGCAGCGCGCTGCCGTCGGTGTCCGAGGACGGCGTCGACCTCGCGCTGCCCTTCGACTCGGCGGGCCAGCTGATGGTCGTGGACCCGGTCAAGGGCCCCGAGCGCCTGGCCGGGGTGGACGTGGTGCTGCCGCTGCTGCACGGCCCCTTCGGCGAGGACGGCACCATCCAGGGGCTGTTCGAGATGATGGGCGTGCGCTACGCCGGGGCCGGGGTGTTCTCCAGCTCCGCCTCCATGGACAAGGTCTTCATGAAGGCCATGCTGCGCGGCAACGGCATCCCCACCAGCGACTTCGTGGCCATCACCGACCGCCAGTGGCGCACCGAGCGCAAGAGGGTGCTGGACGACGTGGCCGAGCTTGGCGCCACCGTGTTCGTCAAGCCCGCCCGCGCGGGCAGCAGCGTGGGCATCAGCAAGGTGGAGGACTCCTCCGACGCCGACGCGGTGGCCGCCGCGGTCGAGGCCGCCCGCGAGCACGACCCCAAGGTGCTGGTGGAGGCCCAGGTCGTGGGCCGCGAGGTGGAATGCGGAGTGCTGGAGTCCGAGGACGGCGGCACGCCCGACGTGTCCGTCCCGGCCGAGGTGCACGTCGCCGACGGCTTCGACTTCTACGACTTCGAGGCCAAGTACCTGTCCACGAGCAGCCTGACCATTCCGGCCGAGCTCCCGGAGGAGGCCACGGCGCGCCTGCGCGCGCTGGCCGCCGAGGTGTTCGAGGCGATGGGGTGCGAGGGCCTGGCCCGCGTGGACTTCTTCTACACCGAGGACGGCGACATCCTCGTCAACGAGCTCAACACCATGCCCGGCTTCACCCCGGCGTCGGCCTTCCCGCAGATGTGGGCCGCCACCGGTGTGGACTACGCGGCCCTGGTGGAGCGGATGATCTCCACGGCGCTGCGCCGCGCCCCCGGCCTGCGGTAGAGGGGCCCTCCGCGCGGGCGGTCCGGGCGTTCGCCCGCCCCCGTGCTTTCTGGGGTTTCTCTCCGAAAACGCGTACGCTGGTTTGGTGATCTCGCTACGCTCGGGAGCGTTCCGGATACCCCAGGGGGTCCCCTATGACGTGTGCTGTTCAAGAGCTGACGGATGAGCCGGTGATGGATCTCCCGACACTGGCAGACAGCCTCGAACTCCCGGAAGGTTTCCGCGCGGAGATCATCAGCGGGAGCATCATCGTGTCGCCAACGCCGACCTACTGGCATGCCGAGATCGTGGCTGTCCTTCACGAGCTTCTCTTGGAGAAGGGACTTCACGAGCTCAGAGCGTTGCAGACGGTGACGGTGCTCATTCCAGGGATGGAGGAGCGCTACGTACCTGACCTCGTTGTCTTCTCCAAAGAGGCGCTGAAGCAGGGAGACAGGAAGTCCTGGAAGCGTTCGCCCGAGGGAGCGGAGCTGGCGGTGGAGGTCGTCTCGCCGAGCAGCACGTTCCATGATTGGCGGACGAAGGCGGTCGGATACGCGCGAGCGGGCGTGCCCCTCTACCTGGTGGTCGATCCGACCAAGGAGAAGGTCGCCCTGTACTCGGCCCCGGAGGACGGGCAGTACCAGCAGGAGACCAAGGTGACCGGCGAGGGCACGGTACGTCTCCCCGAGCCGTTTGACATGGAGATCCGGGCCTCCCAGCTCTTCGAGCTGAACTGACTCTGCCGGGGTTTTCCACAGGCGGGCGACCGGACGGTTGCCCGCCTTCGGCGTTCCCGAGGACACTGGTACACGGGGGGTGGCCCCCGGGTACACGAGCCCACGGAGGTCCCTCCGCGAGCGTACGCCCACCGCGACCGAGCCGCCATCCCCTCCGTCACCCTGTGGACGACCTCCGCTCCTGCTGGACGTCGATCGCCGCCGCGCACGCGCCGGGCGGAGTTCGTCCCCGGTCAGCCCTGTCCGTGTCCGCCGGGGAAGGGCCCGCCAGGAGGCGGTCCGCCGGGAACCGGGCCGTCCGGAGCGCCCGGCCCCGGCAGGGGTCCGGCGGGGTCCGGCCGGGTCTGCGCGGCGGGCACCAGCTCGCGGGTGAGGAGCACCGCGCCCGCGGTGGCGGCGGGGAAGACCACGATCGCCAGGAACGGGATCGCCAACAGGAAGTACGTCGGCACCGCGTAACCCAGCACCCGCGCCCGCCGTGTGCCCATGTACCGGCGCCGCTCGCGGATGGTCGTCAGCCGCCGCCGGTCGAACGCGCTCGCCAGCAGCTCGACCGCCAGCAGCCACCCGCCCAGCACGGCGGCCAGCACCGGACCGACCACCTGTCCCACCAGCGGGATGAAACCGATCGCGAACACGAGCACCGTCACCAGCAGGGACACCGCCACGACCGCCAGCGACTGCCGGACGGCCCGCCACATCGACGCCATCAGCGGCTCGTCGAGCTCGCCGGGGTCGTTGCCCAGCTCCTTCTCGACGAGTTCGGTGACCTTGTCGTAGATCGGCCCGCCCAGGGTCAGCGTGACCGTGGTGAACGCGACCACCATCAGCAGGAGCGATCCGGCCAGGACCGCCACGGACACGGCGCCGCGCAGCAGTCCCTGCCACAGGGGGTCCCAGCCGTCGGCGAAGGGCGTCGCCCAGTCGGCCAGGTCGGTCAGGTTCACCACCAGGAGCACGAACAGCGCCAGGAACACCAGTGACGTGATCAGCGCGGGAAGGGCGCCGAGCAGGAACAGGCGCGGTTTACGCAACAGCAGGGTGAAGCCGCGCAGGAGGGCGCCGACGCCACCGAGGAACTCACGAACAGGATTGGCCACGGGGGAACCCTAGAGGAGACCGCTCCCGCTGTCAGATCCGGGGCCGAGGCTCTCAGGACGAGTCATGGACGAGGACTCCGTTGGCGAAGAGGTTGCGTGTACCCGTGGTGATCGCGTAGCGGCTTGACGTGTGCCAAGCGGACTTCTTGTTCTGGGCATCACTTTCGATGTGTTCCACCAGTTGGGACACAAGCTGTCGCCTGAACTGCCTCTCACCGGCCGGGGGGAGCCAGCCGTCATGGCCGCGATAGCGTTTTGGGAGCTTCCGTTGCATCACAGGAGGGATGTAAGGAGCGACGAGCAGGAACAATCGCTCTGCGGCGACACTGTTGAGACGGATCGTGAGATACCCCCGGCCGTCTCGCATGAGCGTCCCTGTGATGCCGAGTCTGCGTAGCCCTATCAGGAGTACACGGCAGTCGTCCTCGTCGAAACCACACGTGGAAAGCGACGCCCGATCCTCTTGACCTTCTGTGTGGCAGAGCGACCCGTCATCCATGTACCAGAACGCCAGAGCGAGTGGATCAAGGTACTCGGCAACCCAGGAGGGGATCCTTTTATTTCCCTTTTCTGTCATTTATCCGAAACGTCCCGTTACGCTCGGGTGGAAGGTTGAACGGGCGGTGACGATGGTTGATCCATAGCCGCTGATGGACTTTCGGATGCTGGTGCTGGCGAGGTCTCCAAGAGCTCGCAGAGTCCACCGGACGTACTCTTCGTCGGCTTGCCGATGGCCCCACACGACGGACGCGCTCCCGGACCTGGCCTTCTGGAGGTGTCCGTCGCCCAGGAGTTTCCCCAGCAGTACGGAGCGCTGACAGGGGGTCAGGTCGAGTTCGCTGCGGAGGAGTGTGATTCGCTGACCTGGTGAGTACTCTCCAACCGGTGTGTAGGTGTCTGGTCCTGGTGGCCAGACGCGGTAGTCGGGACTGGAGATGAGGCAGAAGAAGGAGCTTCCGCGTCCTGCGCGTAGTCGTCGTCCCGAAAGTTTTGTCCAGGAGACTCCCGGGCCTTGGCGGCGCACTTCGAACACCCGAGTTGAAACGACACGTGTACCGTGGTCGGTCCCAGGTACCTCGTCGCCGACCTGGACTTGGATGAGGCGCTTTCGTGTGCCGTCTGCCATGGATATTCGTTTTTCGCTGTACAGACCGCTGTACTTCTCGTCCATGACTCTCCTGGGGCTGTGGGCTCCTTGAAGAGAAGTTAGCGAATATGTGTTCGACGCGGGGCGGTTTCAAGGAATTCAGGAAGCGCTGACGTCGCGGTACCAGCCCTCCCGCCGGGACAGCTCCTCGTGCGTGCCCTGCTGGATCACCCGGCCGTCGCGCACCACGTAGATCCGGTCCACGCGGTCCAGACCCGTCATGTCGTGCGTGACCAGCAGGGTGGAGTACCCCTCGGCCGCGGCCAGCAGGTCCTCCACCACCGCGTCGCGCGTGTCCGGGTCCAGGTGGGCGGTCGGTTCGTCCAGCACCAGCACCCGGGGCGCCGCCAGCAGGGCGCGGGCCAGCGCCAGCCGCTGCACCATCCCGCCGCTCAGGCCCAGGCCGTGCGTGCCCACCACCGTGTCCAGACCCCGGGGCGTCGCCGCCACCTCGTCGGCCAGCCGCGCGCGCCGCAGCGCCTCCCACAGTTCGTCGTCCTCCGCGCCGGGCCGGGCCAGCCGCAGGTTCTCCCGCAGCGTCGAGGCGAACACGTGCGGGTCCTGGGGCACCCCCGACACCACCCCGCGCACCTCGTCGGCCGGGTAGGACGTGACGTCCTCCCCGCCGATCTCCACCAGGCCGCCGTCCGGGTCGCGGAACCGCAGCAGCACCGACGCCAGCGTGCTCTTGCCCGCGCCGCTGGGGCCGATCACCGCCACCGTCCACCCGGCGGGGATCTCCAGGTCCACCCCGTCCAGCGCCCACGGTTCCCCGGGGCCGTAGCGCACCCGCAGGTCCCGTACCCGCACCGTGGCGTCCCCGTCCGGGTCCAGGCCGGTGCGGGTGGGCGCGGCCACCGCGGGCGGGGTGTCCAGGACCCCGAACAGCCTGGCGCCGCTCGCCCGGATCGCCCCCAGCCTGGCCGCCACGGCGGGCAGCGGCGCCACGATCTCGAACGCCGCCAGCGTCACCAGCACCAGCACCGCCAGCGACACCGCGTCCAGTGTCCCGCCCGCCACTGCGGCCGCACCCAGGAACAGCGCACCCCACACGGTCAGCCCGGTGATCAGCGCGCTCGCCCCGGCGCCCAGCCCCAGGATCGCGGAGTCCCTGCGCGCCAGCCGGGTCAGCTCCTCGTCGGCCGCGTACACCCGGGCCACCTGCTGGTCCATGGCGCCGTAGGCGACCAGGTCGGGGGCCCCGTGCAGGGTGTCCACCAGGGTCGTCGACAGCTCCCCGCGCGCTCTGGCCTGGCGCCTGCCCGGTTCCCGGCCCAGCGCGGCCGCGGCCAGCGGCACCGCCAGCCCCGCCAGCAGCAGGCCCGCCGCCAGCAGCAGCCCTCCCGGGACGTAGAGCGCGGTCAGGACCAGTACCGTGGCGCCGCCCGTCACCAACGAGACCAGCGGCGGCGCCAGGCCGCGCACCAGCAGGTCCAGGGTGGCCTCGGTGTCGTTGACCAGACGGGACACCAGGTCGCCGGACCGGAAGCGGCCGAACGGCTCGGTCCTGGCGAGCCGCTCGTACACCCGCACCCTGACCTCGGCCAGCGTGCGGAACGCGGCGTCGTGGGTGACCAGCCGCTCCAGGTAGCGGGCCACCCCGCGGCCCACGCCCAGCGCGCGGGTGGCGACCACGGCCACGCCCAGAGCGGTGATGGGCGGGTGGTCGGCGGCGGTGGCCAGCATCCACGCGGCCACGCCCAACAGGGCCACGGCCGCGCCGGTCGCGGCGGCGCCCAGCAGCACGCCGATCGCGAAGCGGCCCCCGCGGGGCCGGGCCAGGGCCGTCATCCGCAGCAGCGGGTCGCGGCGGCGTTCGCGCTCGGGCACCCGGAGCGTTTCGGGGGCGGTGGTGCCGGCGCTCATCGCGACACGCTCCCTTCCTGGGTCGGCAGCGGCAGCGACGCGGTCCGCAGGGTGTCCCCGAGGACGCCGCGCGCCCAGCCGGTGTCATGGGCGACGATGACGGCGGTCCGGCCCTCCAGGAGCCGGGCGACTGCCGTGCGCACCGCCGCGGCGCTCTCCGGGTCCAGGTGGGCGGTGGGCTCGTCCAGCAGGACGAGCGGGGCGTTCCGGCACAGCGCCCGCGCCAGCGCGATCCGCTGCCTCTGCCCGGCCGACAGACGGGCGCCGCGCTCGCCGAGCCGGGTGTCGTAGCCGTCGGGGAGGGCGCGGACGAACGCGTCGGCCTCGGCCAGCCGGGCCGCCTCGCGGACCCGGTCCATGGAGGCGCCCGGCGCGCCCAGGCGGATGTTGTCGGCCACGGACACGTCGAACAGGTAGGGGTTCTGGGGTACCCAGGCGGTGCCGAGGCGCCAGTCGTCGGCGTCGATCCCGTCCAGGGGCTCCCACCGCCCGCCGGGCGCGCGCACGCTGACGCGCCCGCGGGTGGGCTCGTTCAGCCGCAGCAGCAGTGACAGCAGGGTGGACTTGCCCGCCCCGCTGGGGCCGGTGAGCAGCAGGTGCTCCCCGGCCGCCACCTCCAGGTCCAGTCCGGACAGGGCGGGCACGTCCCGTCCGGGGTAGAGCAGTTCCACGTCCTCGAAGCGGATGTCGCCCCCGGCGGCGGGCGCGGGTCGGCCGGTCGCCGGGGGAGGGGTGACGGAGCCGCCGGACCCCGTCGCCGGGGCCTTCGCGGCGCCGCCGGAGGCGGCGGCCCCGGTCCGCGCCGCTTCGCGTCCGCGCTCCAGCTCGGTGAACACCTGCTCGGCGGCGGACACGCCCTCCATGCTCGCGTGGAACCGGGCGCCCACCTCCCGCAGCGGAAGGTAGGCCTCCGGCGCCAGGATCAGCACCAGCAGCGCCGTCTGGTAGTCCATGTGGCCGCCCAGCAGGCGCAGGCCCACCTCCACCGCGACCAGCGCCACCGCCAGGGTGGACAGCAGCTCCAGCGCGAACGCCGACAGGAAGGCGATCCGCAGCGTTCCCATCGTCGCCCGCCGGTGGTCCTCGCCCACCCGGCGCAGGATCTCGGCCTGGGCCTTGGCCCGGCGGAACACGGCCAGGGTCGGCAGCCCCTCCACCACGTCCAGGAAGTGTCCGCCCAGTCGGCTCAGCAGCTTCCACTGCCGGTCGGTGCGCTGCTGGGTGTGCATGCCGATCAGGGCCATGAACACCGGGATCAGCGGCACCGTCACCAGGATGACGATCCCCGAGATCCAGTCGGCCCAGAACACCACCGCCAGCACGGCGAGCGGCACGATCGCGGCCAGGACCAGCTGGGGCAGGTAGCGGGCGAAGTAGTCGTCGAGCGCGTCCAGGCCCCGGGTGGCCAGGGTGACCAGCTCGCCCGCCTTGGGCGAGCCCTGCTCGCCGCCCGGTTCCGCGGCCCACACCCTGCCCGACCCGGTCACGTGCGCCACCAGGCGGCGGCGCAGCTGCGACTTGGTGCGCGCCGCGCTGTGCAGCGCGGAGGTCTCGGCCACGTAGGACAGCAGGGCCCGGACCACGGCGACGGCCGCGACCGCGCCGACCACCCAGCCCAGGGTGTCCAGCCCCTCGCCCCGCCAGGCGCCGGTGACGGCGCGGGCCAGCAGCCATGCCTGGACCAGGATCAGGCCGGTGATGAGCACTCCGCTGGCCACGGAGACGGCCAGGTGCGCGCGTACCGCGCTTGCGGTGCGCACCAGGCGCGGGTCAAGGGGTTTCATGGGCGCGGGACCTCACGACGTCGTTCGGGTCGGGTGCACGGCTGGCCCGGAGTGGCTGGGCCTTCACGGTGGCCTGGGTCCTCACGGTGGCACGGTGCCGCCCCGGTCGGCCGGAGCGGGCGCGACGGCCCCAGTATCCACCCGGTGCGCCTCGCGTACCGGTCGGCCCCGCGGGCCCTCCCCCGCGGGCGGGGCGGCCGGAAGCCTCCCGGGCGGGTGGGCCCGGGAGGCTGCGCGGCGCGGTCAGGCGGCGGGTTCGGGATTCCTGTCCCCGTGGTCGGTGCGGGTGACGGTCGCCCCCGTCACGGTCTCGCCGGTCACCCTCCTGCGGAACACCCAGTAGCTCCACCCCTGGTAGAGGAGTACGAGCGGCAGGAACACCACCGCCACCCACGACATCACGGTCAGCGTGTACTCGGCGGAGGAGGCGTTCGCGACGGTCAGGCTGAACGCGGGATCGGTGGTGGAGGGCAGCACGTTCGGGAACAGCGCGGTGAACAGGGCGGCGAACGCGGTCAGGATGGTCACCGCCGTGCAGGCGAACGACCACCCCTCGCGGCGCCGCCAGGCCGCCGCGACCCCGCCGGCCAGGGCGGCGGCGGAGAGGGCGACGAGCGGCAGGGTCGCGGTCCCGTCGCCGTGGGCGAGCTGGGTCCAGGCCAGGAAGAGCGAGACCAGCGGGACCGCGGCGCACGCGGACCACAGGGCGGCCCGGCGCGCGCGGGTCCGCACCGGCCCGTCGGTCTTCAAAGTCAGGAAGATCGCCCCGTGCAGGGTGAACAGCGACAGCGTGGTCAGCCCGCCGAGCAGGGCGTAGGGGTTGAGCAGGTCGGCCAGCGAGGAGGTGACCACCTGGTCGGAGCCCATGGCCACGCCCCGGACGACGTTGGCGAAGACCACGCCCCACAGGAAGGCGGGTGCGGTGCTGCCCGCGAAGATCGCCCGGTCCCACCAGGCGCGCCACACGGAGCTGTCGCGCTTGCCCCGGTACTCGAACGCCACACCGCGCAGGATCAGCGCGACGAGGATGAGGAACACCGGTGCGTAGAAACCGCTGAGCAGGGAGGCGTACCAGGCGGGGAAGGCGGCGAAGGTCGCGCCGACCGCGGTGATCAGCCACACCTCGTTGGCGTCCCAGACCGGCCCGATCGCGTTGATGGCGACCCTGCGGTCGACGGAGTCGCGCCTGCCCATGAAGGGCATGAGCGTGCCCACCCCGAAGTCGAACCCCTCCAGGACGAAGTACCCGATCCACAGGACCGAGATGGCGATGAACCAGATGACGGCCAGTTCCATGGTCCTTGGCTCCTAGTAGCTGAAGTGCGGGATCTTGGACTCGTCCTCGTCGTCCTCCAGGTCGGGGACGAGGTGGGAGGGTCCGGCCTTGACGTACTTCAGGAGCAGGCCGACCTCGACGACGAAGAGCACCCCGTACACCGCGGTGAACCCGGCCAGGCTCGCCGCGACGGCCCCCAGGCTCACCCCGGGGGAGACGCTGGCCGCGGTGAGCAGCTCGCCGTGCACGGTCCAGGGCTGGCGGCCCATCTCGGTGAGCACCCAGCCGAAGATGTTGGCGGCCAGCGCCGCGGGCAGCGCGAGCATGGCCGCGTAGTAGAACCACTTGCTGGTCGGCGTGCGCTCCCTGCCCCAGGTGAGTAGGAGGCCGAGCGCGGCCACCGCCACCCCGAACATGCCCAGGCCCATCATCAGGCGGAAGGACCAGTACACGACGAACACGTTGGGGGTGTAGTCCCCGGGGCCGTAGTACTCGTCGTAGGCCTCCTCCAGGTTGTTCATCCCGTGCACCTCGCCGTCGAACTGACCGGTGGCGAGGAAGCTGAGCACGTTGGGGATGGTGATGTCGATGGGGTTGTAGCGCTCCTCGGTGTCGCCGACGGCCAGGGCGGAGAAGGCCGCGCCCTCCTCGGTCTCCCACAGGGCCTCGGCGGCGGCGAGCTTCATCGGCTCGTACTCGGCGGCGAGCTTGGCCTGGTGGTCGCCGGAGAAGACCACCAGGGCGCCGGCGACCAGGGTGAAGACCAGGCCGACCTTGAGTGTGCCGCGGAACAGGGCGAAGTCCTTCCGGGGCGGGACCACCCCGGGGGTGCCGGTGTCGTTGTGGTGGCTGTTGCGCCAGAGCTTGTAGGCGCTGACCGCCACGACGAACAGCCCGGCGGTGATGAAGGCGGCCGAGACGGTGTGCAGGTAGGTGGACCAGGCCTGGTCGTTGCTGAGCACGGCCCAGATGTCGGTGAGCTCGGCGCGCCCGTTCTCCTCGTTGACCGTGTAGCCCACGGGGTGCCGCATCCAGGCGTTGGCGGCGAGGATGAAGTACGCCGAGAGGTTGGTGCCGATGGCGACCGCCCAGATGCAGGCCAGGTGGACGCCCCGGGGCAGCCGGTGCCAGCCGAAGATCCACAGCCCGATGAAGGTGGACTCCAGGAAGAAGGCGAGCAGGGCCTCCATGGCGAGCGGGGCGCCGAAGACGTCGCCGACGAAGCGGGAGTACTCGCTCCAGTTCATGCCGAACTGGAACTCCTGCACGATGCCGGTGACCACGCCCATGGCGAAGTTGATGAGGAAGAGCTTGCCGAAGAACTGGGTGGCCTGTAGGTACTCGTGCCTGCCGGTGCGGTACCAGAGGGTCTGGAGCACGGCCACGATGAACGACAGACCGATGGTCAGGGGTACGAACAGGAAGTGGTAGATCGTGGTGACACCGAACTGCCACCTCGCGAGTTCAAGGGCTTCCATACCCGCCTCTCCAAGTACCGACCGCCGGTAGTACTACAAATCGTAGTTCTACATCGTGTCGTAGATCCAGCGGGTCCCGTCGAAAACGGTGTTCCGTGCGTCTCCCCGGTGGGTGTGCGGGCTCTCCGGGGCGCGTCGGGGAAGGCCGCCGACGGGCCTCCACCGCTGTCACCTGCGGGGAAGCCGCCGGGGAGGGAGGGGAACGGCCGCGCGGGGAGCCGCCGTGTGCGTTCGGACACACGCGCTCCGGGGTGCCCGGCGCTCCGGTCGCGGACACACGAGGGTCAGGGCGCGAACGGTCCCGGGCGGGGACGGTCCGGAGCACGCGGCCCCCGGTGTGAAAGGGCGCCGGACACGGCGACGGCGGCCCACCCGCGGGTGGGCCGCCGTCGCCGTGTGCGCGAACGCGGGGTCAGTCGCCGGAGGCGCCGTCCTGGCGCTGGTCGATCATGCCCTCCATCAGGTCGATCTCCTTGAGCTGGGAGTCGGCCATTCCCTGGGCGAAGTTGGTGACCAGGTCCTCCTGTCCCAGCTCCACCTCCGCCTCGGCCATCTCGACGCCGCCCTGGTGGTGGGCGATCATCAGCTCCAGGAAGAGGAGTTCGGCCTCCTCGCCCGTGGCCTCCTCCAGGGAGACCATCTCCTCCGAGGAGGCCAGTCCCGGCATCGTGTCGGGGACCTCGCCGCCCTCGCCGCCGTGGTCGTGGCCCTCCATCCATGCCATCGGCTCCTGCACGCCGCGCGCGTTGAGGTCCCAGGCCATCAGCCACCCCTGCATGATCCCGATCTGGGCCTGCTGGGTGCGGGCGATGTCGGTGGCCACCGTGCGCAGCTCGGGGTCCTCGGTCCTCTCCAGGATGAGCATCGACATGTCCACGGCCTGGGCGTGGTGCGCGCTCATGTCGCGCAGGAACCCGGCGTCGGCGCCGGTGTCCAGCGGGTAGGACGGGCGTCCCAGCAGGTAGCCCCCGCCCAGGGCCAGTACGACGAGGATCACAGCGGTCCACGTCGGTACCGAGCGCCAGGAGACCCGTGACGGGGTCTCCTCGTCCGCCGCCCCGTCCTCCCACGGGGGTCCGTCGTCGTCCGGGACATCGCCGACGTGGTCGGCGGTCCCGGCCGCGGGACCGTTTTTCTGTTCCATAGGAACCATCCTGGTCGAATCGCCCAACTCTGGTGCCAAAGTAGAGGATAGGTAAGTCCCTAATGTCACCATCCATCCCAGGAGACCCAGTGGCCAAGAAGAAGACGGCGGAGGAGCGTCGCCGCCGCGCCGCCGAGCTGAAGGCGCAACGCCTCAAAGAGGAACGCCGCCGCAAAATCCTTACCACCACCGGTATCACGACCGCTGTGGTCCTGGTCGTGGGTCTGATCGGTTTCCTCGTCTTCATGGAGTTCCGCAGCCGCACGATCTCGGGGGTGGAGGAGTACGAGGTCGGCTCCTACGTCCACGTGGACACCGGACAGCGCGTCAACTACGAGCAGAACCCGCCCGTGGGCGGCGACCACTGGAACGCCTGGCAGAACTGCGGCGTCTACACCGAGCCGGTGACCCACGAGTTCGCGGTGCACTCCCTGGAGCACGGCGCGGTGTGGATCAACTACCGGCCCGACCTGCCCGAGGACCAGGTCCAGGCGCTGACCGACATGTACAGCTCCGGCGACTACCTGGTGATCAGCCCCTACGCGGGTGAGCTGGACGCGCCGATCGTCGCCTCCAGCTGGGGGCGTCAGATCACCGCCGAGAGCGCCGACGACGAGAACCTCCAGCGCTTCGTGCGGCTCTACGAGCGCGGCACCGACGTTCCCGAGCCGGGCGCCGCCTGCTCCGGTGGTGTGGCCGAGAACGCCGAGGAGGTCGACGCCATGCTCGGCAGCGGCGCCGGCGTGGACGCCGAGACCATGGAGGGCCCCGAGGGCGGAGACGCCGGAGCCGAGGAGGGCACTGAGGAGGGCGCCGGGGACGAGGCGTCCGACGCCCCCTCCGAGGCCGCCGAGGACGAGCCGTCCGCGGAGGAGTCGGCCGGGGCGGAGAACTGACGGGACCTTCCACCGTCACCGTGACCCCGTGATGACCGGCGTGGGGCCGTCAGCGTCCGCTGGCGGCCCCACGCGCGCGTCGTACACAGGCCGCAAGAGCCTCTGGTGGGCGCGAGCCGCGCGGGCTTAGCGTGGTAAAGGGGGAGGCCGCGCCTCCGCCCGCTTCGGCGTGCCCGCCCGCCGAACCCCGGCACAGGGACGGCACCCGGGCGCCGGAGTGCCCCCTCAGCGCGGACACGGTCCTCGCCAGCGCGGGTGTGGTCCCCGTCAGCGCGGGCGCCGTGTCACAGCTCCCCTTCGGCAAGCGCGGGGACGTGTTCGACGATCAGGTCGCTGACCGTGGACAGCGCGGCGGCGGGGGCGCCGTGGGCGGCCGGGACCGACAGCTCCACGTAGGCCTCGTGGCCGATCGCCGTGTACATGGTGGGGGCGTCCTCCGGCTGCGGCAGCCACGGAACACCGTTGACCTCCTGAAGGTAGGAGGTGCTGGTCAGCGTCACCGGGCGCTCCACCCCGCACCGCAGTCCGATGGGCGGGTCGCCCCAGGCGGCCGTGAGCTCCGAGTCGGGCCGAACCTGTGCCCGCTCCGCTCCCAGCAGGGTGTCGGGGAGCGCTGCGACGAGGTCGGCGCAGACCCCGGCGGTCGCCGCGTCCGGCTCGGGCGGCTGCATCCGCACGGTCTGCGCGCCGCATCCCGTCGCCACCAGGGCCAGGGCCGCGACCACACCGGCGTACGCGAACCGACTCAGCACAGCAGACCCCGCTCCGGACGACGTGATGCGTCAGATGTTGACGATGGGACAGGTGAGAGTCCGGGCGATGCCGTCCAACCGCTGGATCCGGGCCACCACGAGGGTGCCCAGCGAATCGATGTCTTCGGCACCGGCCTGGACGATGACATCGTAGGGCCCGGTCACGTCGTGGGCCTTCTCGACCCCCTCGATGCCCCGGATGCGCCCCGCCACCTCGGCTGCCTGACCGACCTCGGTCTGGATCAGGATGTATGCCTGCACCATGAGTACTCCTTCGTGTCGCCGGTCGGAGCGGCGAGCGGTTCACGGCCGAGCCAGGGTGCGGCCGATGACGGACGGATGACAAGCGTGGGTCCGGACCACCGCGCCGGAGCGTCACCGTACCCTGATCCCTGTGCGGAACACCATTGGGGGTCTTGGTGAGTTCGCTCTGATCGCACGCGTGACGAGCCAATTCCCCACCACGGACGATGTAATCCTCGGACCAGGGGACGACGCGGCCGTCGTCGCGTCCCCCGACGGCCGGACGGTCGCGACCACCGACCTGCTGGTCGAGGGCCGCCACTTCCGGCGCGAGTGGTCCACCGCCCGTGACGTGGGGCACCGGGCCGTCGCGCAGAACTTCGCCGACGTCGCCGCCATGGGCGCCCGCCCCACCGGCCTGCTCATCGGCTTCGCCGCGCCCGCCGACCTCCCGGTGTCCTGGGCGGAGGAGTTCACCGCCGGGGTCCGCGACGAGTGCGCGGTCGCGGGCGGCGCCGTCGTGGGCGGGGACATGGTCGGCTCGGACACCCTCACCATCGCGGTCACCGCGCTCGGCGACCTCCAGGGGCGGGCGCCGGTCCGCCGCGACGGCGCCCGCCCCGGTGACGTGGTCGCCTACACCGGCCACCTGGGGTTGTCGGCCGCGGGGCTCGCCCTGCTGGAGAAGGGGATCGACGGCCCGGCCGAGTGCCTGTCCGAGCACCGCAGGCCCAGCCCGCCCTACGCCCTCGGGGCGGAGGCGGCCCGGCTCGGTGCCACGGCCATGCTCGACGTCAGCGACGGTCTCGCCCAAGACCTCGGACACGTCTGCCGGGCCAGCGGGGTGCGCATCGACCTGGAGGGGGAGGCGCTGCGCCCCGAGCCCGCGCTCGTCGAGGCGGTCCGCGTCCTGGGAGCCGGAGCCGACACGGCCGAGCGGGCCGCGCGCGACCTGATGGTCGCAGGGGGAGAGGACCACGCCCTCGCCGCCGTGTTCCCGCCGCACACCGTTCTGCCCGCCCACTGGACCAGAGTGGGAACCGTTGCGCGAACAACAGGTGAAACCGCGGCGGAAAACACAATTCCGGTCACTGTCGACGGGCGGGTTCCACCTCGCGGAGGATGGGATCATTTCCGGCGCTGAGGCGCCCGATGGGATTTGTCCTGTTTAACTCTCACGCTAGGCTTTGCCAACGCGGCCTTTCCGGGCGCGGTGCCCGCTCCGTGGGACGCCGCGGCCCCAGGAGGCCCCCGGAGCGACCGGCGGGCGGAGCAGGAAGCCACGGCTTCGCCGGTGTCCCCGCGCCGGACGGGGCGGGCACGGCGGAGGGCGACGAGGGAGGGACCGGGAACCGGAGCTCTCGGTGGAGGGCGCTGGCAACGTCGAGGGGCGGTTTATGGGGCGGCATGGCTGGCGGAACGGCAACCGCCGGGGTGTGCACCGCAGCGAGCCGGAGGACGTCGGCGTGCTGCGGCGTCTCGGCGGCCTCATCGAGAGCACGGTCCCCAAACGCGTCGAACCCCCGCGGCTGCTCAACGTGCTCGTCGTCTCCGGCGTGATCCTCGGCCTGCTCCTGTTCGGGTACAGCACCACCCAGATCTACCTCCAGTTCGGCGGCACCCCCGGCGCGACCGAGGCCCCCGGAACCCAGGACGGGGTCCAGCCCACGCACGACGCCTCGCCCGGGACCGACACCGAGGAGCCCGCTGCCGAGGGCGGGGGGACGCAGGGGCCGCAGACCCAGGCGGGTTCGGAGCCGACCACGGTCGTCTACCGCGTCACGGACTCCACGGCGGCCGGTTTCAGCGGCCACGTCACCGTCACCAACACCTCTCGGTCCAGCCTGGACGGCTGGGAGCTGGCCCTGGCCTTCGACTCCGCCGAGGTCACGCACGTCAACGGCGCGGACTGGGCGAGGATCGAGGACGGCATCCTGGCCCGCCGGCCCGCCGACCAGGGCAGCCTGGAGCCCGGCGACTCGGTGGCGCTCACCTTCGAGGCGACCGGCGTGCCGCAGAGCCCGATCCGCTGCTCCCTCAACGGGCACGTCTGCGAACTGTGAACGGGGAATCGGGTCGTCTCCGGGTCCGCCGGGGTCCGCCGGGGCGGGTACCGGCCGCCGAAAGGCTCCCGACAAAGGGCGAAGGCCTCCGACCGAGAGGGTCAGAGGCCTTCATGGAAGGTCCGGAGGGCTGGGAACCCTAGCGGGTCACCTTGCCGGCCTTGATGCACGAGGTGCAGGCGTTCACGCGCTTGGGCGTGCCGCCCACACGGGTGCGGACGGTCTGGATGTTGGGGTTCCAGCGGCGGCGGGTGCGACGGTGCGAGTGGGAAACACTGTTACCGAACCCTGGTCCCTTGCCGCAGACGTCGCAGACAGAAGCCACGGTAACTCCATTCAAGCGCTCGGGATCGCGCACGTCGCCGCACGCGAAGGTTCATCCGACCGGGAGAGGTCGGGCGGACTGGTCGGCGGTGACGCCAACCGTGGAAGGTTACACGAAGGACATGGCCAGGCGCGCGGCGCGGGCCGACGACCGGTGTCCGTACGCGTGATGGCGGGCCGCACCGTGGTCGAGAACGACCCGGGCGAGCGCCGGGAGCATCGAATACGCCACGCGGGCATGGCGGGAACGCGATGAACTTCCACGAGTATATCCCGGTTGGGAGGGGCGGGAACCGCGGGCGGGGAACCGCCGCCGGAATCCGGGGCGCCCGACCTCCCGGGAGGTGCCCGCACAGCGTTGGGGCGCCCGCCGGAACCGGGGCGCCCGCCCTCCCGTGGGACGCCCTCCAGGACCGATGATCCCGCTGTAACCCGGGGTCCCCCGGGCCGGAGGCACGGGCCGCCCCGCGCCCGAGGGCCGACCGCGGCGGCGGGAAGGCGCGCGGACGTCGCACCGGAGGACTACCGTGGCGGTGACCGGCGATCCGAGACGGGAAGCACACGTGAGCACCTGGGACGAACCGCTGAGCAGGGGGCCCCTCAGGGGCAAGACGGCCAAGGCCCTCGCCGAGAAGCTCGACCTGCACACCCTCGGCGACCTGCTGCGCTACTACCCGCGCCGGTACGACCGGCGCGGCGACCTGACCGACCTCGCGGCACTGCGCGAGGGCGAGGAGGTCACCGTGCAGGCCCGCGTCCTGGACGCCAAGCGGCGCACGGTGCCCGCGCGGCAGGGGCGGCGCCGCATGGACATGATGGAGGCCACCGTCACCGACGGCACCGGGCGCCTGCACCTGACCTTCTTCAACCGGGGCTCCTACCACCAGGGCGCCCTCGTGCCCGGGCGCCTGGCGATGTTCTCCGGCCGGGTCTCCACCTTCAAGGGCCGCCGCCAGCTCGACCACCCCCAGTACGAACTCCTCGACGAGGACGGCCACGAGGGCGAACGGGCCCGGGCCTACGCCGAGGAACTCATCCCCGTCTACCCGGCGGTCAAGGGCCTGGACTCCACCACCATCGCCCGCACCGTCGACATCGTCCTCGCCGACGTGGACAGCCTGCCCGACCCGCTGCCCCCCGAACTGCGCGAACGGCGCGGACTCCTCGGCGTCGCCGACGCCCTGCGCCGCGTCCACCGGCCCGCGGAGTGGTCCGACGTCGGCGCCGCCCGCCGCCGGTTGAAGTGGGACGAGGCCTTCGTCCTGCAACTCGCGCTCGCCCAGCGGCGCCACCGCGCGGAGGACCTGCCCGCCAAGCCCCGGCCCGGCGCGGTCGACGGACTCCTGGACTCCTTCGACGCCCAACTGCCGTTCACCCTCACCGAGGGCCAGCGGGAGGTGGGCGAACGCCTCGCCGAGCGGCTCGACGCCGCCCACCCCATGCACTGCCTGCTCCAGGGAGACGTCGGCGCGGGCAAGACCCTGGTGGCGCTGCGGGCCATGCTCCGGGTCGTGGACTCCGGCGGCCAGGCCGTCATGCTCGCGCCCACCGAGGTCCTGGCCCAGCAGCACCACCGGTCCATCAGCGCCATGCTCGGCGCGCTCGGCCGCGCAGGGCAGATCGACGGCGCGGAGAACGCCACCCGGGTGGCCCTGCTCACCGGCTCCATGAACGCCGCCTCCCGCCGGGAGGCCCTGCTCGACGCGGCGTCCGGCGCCGCGGGGATCGTCGTGGGCACCCACGCCCTGCTCCAGGAGCACGTGTCCTTCGCCGACCTGGGGCTGGTGGTGGTCGACGAGCAGCACCGGTTCGGCGTGGAGCAGCGCGACGCCCTGCGGGAGAAGGCCGTGGACGGGCGCCCCCACGTGCTGGTCATGACGGCCACGCCCATCCCGCGCACCGTCGCGATGACCGTCTACGGCGACCTCGACGTGGTCGCCCTCACCCAGTTGCCCACCGGCCGCGCGCCCGTGTCCACGCACGTGGTGCCCGCGAGCGAGAAGCCGCACTTCCTGGCCAGGGCCTGGGAGCGCATCCGGGAGGAGGCGGGCGGCGGGCACCAGGCCTTCGTGGTCTGCCCGCGGATCGGCGACGACGCCAAGGAGGAGGCGGAGGAGGAGGTCGGCGCGGGCGACGGCGAGGAGGCCGCGGGCGCCAGGCCGCCCCTGGCCGTGCTCGACGTGGCGGCGCGGCTGCGGGAGGGGCCGCTCTCCGAACTGCGCGTGGAGGTCCTGCACGGCCGGATGGCGCCCGACGACAAGGACGCGGTGATGCGCCGGTTCTCGGCCGGGGACACCGACGCCGTCGTCTCCACCACCGTCATCGAGGTGGGCGTGGACGTGCCCAACGCCACAGTGATGGTCATCATGGACGCGGACCGCTTCGGCGTCTCGCAACTGCACCAGCTGCGCGGCCGGGTCGGCCGGGGCCGGTTGCCGGGGCTGTGCCTGCTGGTCACCGACGCCGAGGAGGGCTCCCCGGCGCGTGAGCGGCTGGCCGCGGTGGCCGCGACCACCGACGGCTTCGAACTCTCCCGGGTGGACCTGGAGATGCGCCGCGAGGGCGACGTGCTTGGCGACTCGCAGTCCGGCGCCCGGTCCAGCCTGCGCATGCTCACCCTGCTCAAGGACGAGGAGCTCATCGGCGCCGCGCGCGAGGAGGCGACGGCCTACGTGGCGGCCGATCCCGCGCTGACCGGGCACCCGCCGCTGGCCCGGGCGCTGGAGACGCTGCTGCCCGAGGAGCGGGCGGAGTACCTGGACAAGGCCTGAACGACCGGGGCGCCCCGCCCGGCCGCGCTCAGGAGCGGAGGGCGGGCTCCCGGTGGCGCGCCCGGTCGTCCACGGGCCGCGGCGTCGTCCACAGGCCGTGGTTGGACCTGGTGCCGCCCGCGCGCCGGGGCCTAACGTGGAAAGCGGGGGGTCCCCGGGCCGCCAGTCTCGTGCTGCCCGCGTATCGGGGCGCCCGCGCACCCCGGCCGCTACCGTGGGGGCATGACCCGCATCATCGCCGGTACGGCCGGTGGACGGCGCATCTCCGTCCCCGAGGGCCGTAACACCCGCCCCACCAGCGACCGGGCCCGCGAGGCGCTGTTCTCCTCCGTCCAGTCCGACCTCGGCTCCCTCGACGGCGTCCGGGTGATGGACCTGTACGCGGGCTCGGGGGCCATCGGTCTGGAGGCGCTGTCCCGGGGCGCCGCGCACGCGCTGCTGGTGGAGGCCGACCGCCGGGCGGCCCAGGTGCTGCGGGGCAACATCCAGACGCTCGGGCTCCCCGGGGCGCGACTGGTCGCCGACCGCGTGGAGCGGGTGGTCGGCGCGGACAACACCGGCGACCCCTACGACCTCGTCGTCGCCGACCCGCCCTACGCCGTCACCGACGCCGAGGTCGCCGGGGTGCTGGCCGACCTGGTCGGCCGCGGCTGGCTGGCCGAGGACGCCGTGGTCGTCGTCGAACGCTCCAAGCGCGGTGCCGAACCCTCCTGGCCCGAGGGCCTGGAGCGCGACCGCAGCCGGGGGTACGGGGAGGCGGTCCTCTGGTACGCCCACCCGTCGCCCGCCACCACCCTCACCTGACGCCTGCGGCGCGGTACTTCCGTGCCCGTCGCCCACCCCGCGCGCCTCGTCCCCGGCCCCGGCGCGCCTCCCCGGCGACGGCGGGGAACGGGGTTAGAACACGGCCAGGAGGAGGCCGCCGGTTCGGGAGGGGAGGCCCGCTTCGGACGTCATGGCAGGCGGTGCGCGCAAAGAACGCACACGTCCCGACCACGGACGGAGACGTCCGCTAAACGGGTGTTGCCCGAATCCGCGCGGGGGCCAAGCCCTACCATCGCGGTACCCGAACGTCGTTCGTTGCTGAAAGGGGCGATCCACCGTGCGCCGTGTCGTCTGCCCGGGTTCCTTCGACCCGGTGACCTACGGTCATATCGACATCATCGGCCGGGCGGCCAAACAGTACGACGAGGTCGTCGCCGCCGTGCTCAACAACGTCAACAAGCGCGGCCTGTTCACGGTCCCGGAGAAGCTCGGCATGCTCCGGGAGGGCACCGCCGAGTTCGACAACGTCCGGGTCAGCGAGTTCGACGGCCTCCTCGTCGACTTCTGCCGGGAGAACGGCATCGAGACCATCGTCCGCAGCCTGCGCTCGGTCAGCGACTTCGACTACGAGCTCCAGATCGCCCAGATGAACTACCAGCTCTCCGGCGTGGAGACGGTGTTCATGACGGCGAACCCGCAGTACTCCTTCCTGTCCTCCAGCCTCGTGCGCGAGATCGCCCAGCACCGCGGGGACGTCTCCAGCCTGGTCACCCCCTACGTCCAGGAGCGCCTGCGCGAGAAGTACGCGCAGAGGAGGTCCGAGGGCCTCTGAACCGGGCCCCGGGGGTTCGGCCCCGCCGCCCGTCCCGCCACCGGGCCGGGGCTGATTTGGGCGGCAGGGTACATGCTGGGTAGAATCTCGGTTTGACCATGGGTACCGTCGGTTCTCGACGTGCCCCGACACCGGCCGCGCCCGTCGCACGCGACGTCTCCCGCACGTGCCGGTGCTGCTCCCGCAATCCTCGTGAAAGCCCGATGACCCTGTCTCGCCTAGATCCTCGTGACCCGTTCGTGGTCGACACCCGCCAGCTGGGCCGCCAGCCGGGGTCGATGCGGACCGTCAACCGCATCGTCACCGTCCCCGAGGCGTTCGCCACGGCGATGGCGGCCGTGCCCGAGGGCAGCGAGGTCGAGCTGGACCTGCGCCTGGAGGCGGTGATGGAGGGAGTCCTCGTCACCGGCACCGTCCGCGGCCAGCTCACCGCGGAGTGCTCGCGCTGCCTGGACCCGATCTCGGACGGCGTCGAGGCCGGATTCCAGGAGCTGTACCGCTACTCCGCCGACGACGACGCGGTGGCGGGAACGGACGAGGACGCGGACGACGAGGATGAGGACTACTATCTGGAGGGCGATCTCCTCGACCTCGGACCCGTGGTCCGAGACGCCGTCGTGCTCGCGCTCCCGCTCACACCGTTGTGCGGTCCGGACTGCCCCGGCCTGTGCTCCGAGTGCGGTGCCAAACTCGCCGAGGCCGGGCCCGACCACGGCCACGGCGACAACATCGATCCGCGCTGGGAGGCGCTCCGCGACATCGCGGACGACCCCGGCGAACGATGAGCTCGTGCACCGATCGCGGACGGCCGCCCCCGGGCGAGCCCCCGCCGACCGGGGCACACCTTCCCCGCCACAGTGCGCGGGGTGACCGAGAGAAGCGACCTCCCGCGACCGCGCGGGGGTGACCCAGGAGGATTGAAGTGGCCGTCCCGAAGCGGAAGATGTCGCGGAGCAACACCCGGACCCGCCGTTCCCAGTGGAAGGCGTCGCGCCCCGTGCTGGTCAACTGCCCGCGCTGCCGCGACCCCAAGCAGCCCCACATCGCGTGCCCGACCTGCGGCACCTACAACAACCGCCAGGTCACCAACCCGGCCTAGGCGCGCCGTGGATCACATCGTTGGTCCTGCGCACCGCAGCCGAACGCGTCCGGCGGATGACGGGTCCCGGGTCCTCGCACCCGGTTCCCCAGCCATCTCGGGGCGGATCCCGCACAGGGGTCCGCCCCGAAGTGCTGTCACCGGTCGACGGGCGGAGCGTCCGTGCCCGCGCACGTGCTGAGTCACGTGCCCGTGCCCGTGCCTCCCCGCGTGCGCGGCGGGTGCCCGCGCCGGTGCGGGCGGTGTCCGCGCGGATTCGGCCCCCTGCCCTCGTACTCCTTGAGCGCCGCCGTACGCGGGTTTGTAGAGTGATCCCAAGGAACAAAGCGTGATACACGACGAGCACCGGCGCGCGGGAGCGTGCGCGCGCCGCACGGCGGTCCGGGCTCTCCCGGGTTCCCGAGTTCGTGGTGGTTGCCGGGGGAGCGGAGCCTCCCGCGACGGTCACCTCGTTTTCGAGCACCCTGACGGAGCCGCGGGGGCCGCACCCGACTCCAGCCGTCCGCGCGCCGCAGCCCGGCGCGTACGAACAGGGAAGTGAACGAGTGGCCAACCAACTCCCCGTCTCCGAAGCCAAGGCGTTCCACCAGGCCATCGGGGTCGAAGTCGATCCGAAGATCCTGCTCAGGGCGCTGACCCACCGCTCCTACGCCTACGAGAAGGGCGGCCTGCCCACCAACGAGCGCCTGGAGTTCCTCGGGGACTCCGTGCTCGGCCTGGTGGTCACCGACACCCTCTTCCGCAAGCACCCCGACCTGCCCGAGGGGCAGCTGGCCAAGCTGCGCGCCGCCGTGGTCAACATGCGCGCCCTCGCCGACGTCGCCCGGGGGCTGGGCGTCGGCGCCTACATCCGGCTCGGCCGCGGTGAGGAGGGGACCGGGGGCCGCGACAAGTCCTCCATCCTCGCCGACACCCTGGAGGCCGTCATCGGCGCCGTCTACCTGGACCGCGGCCTGGACGTGGCCTCGGAGTTCGTGCACCGCCTCTTCGACCCGCTCATCGCCACCGCCTCCGGGCTGGGCGCGGGCCTGGACTGGAAGACCTCCCTCCAGGAGCTGACCGCGGCCGAGATGCTGGGCGTCCCCGAGTACCACGTGGACGAGAGCGGGCCCGACCACCAGAAGACCTTCCGCGCGACGGTCCGCGTCGCGGGGGAGAGCTACGGTCTGGGCGAGGGGCGCAGCAAGAAGGAGGCCGAGCAGCAGGCCGCCGAGTCCGCGTGGAAGGCCATCAAGGCCCGCTCCGAGGCCGCCGCCGACACGGCGGGCGCGGCCGGTGCCGTCCCCGGCGACGGGCAGGGGTGAGGCGGCCGTGCCCGAACTCCCCGAGGTCGAGGTCGTCCGGCGAGGCCTGGCCGAACACGCCCTGGGCCGCACCGTCGGCGCCGTCGAGGTCCTGCACCCCCGCGCGGTGCGCCGCTACCTGCCCGGTCCCGCCGACTTCGCCGCCCGCCTGTCGGGCCGCGTGCCCACCGCCGCGCGGCGCCGCGGCAAGTACCTGTGGCTCGTCCTGGACAGCGGCGAGATGCTCCTCACCCACCTGGGCATGAGCGGGCAGATGCTGGTCCAGCCCGAGGGCAAGCCCGACGAGAGGCACCTGCGGGTGCGCCTGCCCCTGTCGGACGGCACCGAGCTGCGCTTCGTCGACCAGCGCACCTTCGGCCACCTGATGGTGGACGTGCCCGGGGCGCGCGAGGACGTGCCCTCGTCGGTGGACCACATCGCCCTGGATCCGCTGGACCCCGACTTCGTCGCCGAGGACTTCGTGCGGGCGCTGCGGGCCCGGCGCACCGAGGTCAAGCGGGCCCTGCTGGACCAGTCGCTGATCAGCGGGGTGGGCAACATCTACGCCGACGAGGCGCTGTGGCGGTCCCGGCTGCACTGGGCGCGCTCCACGCGGGGGCTGTCCGACGCCGAGGCGGTGGAGCTGCTGGGTCACGTGGGACAGGTGATGAACGAGGCACTGGAGGTGGGCGGCACCACCTTCGACGGCCTCTACGTCAACGTCAACGGTGAGAGCGGCTACTTCGAGCGCGGGCTCAACGCCTACGGCCGCCGCGACCGCCCGTGCGGGCGGTGCGGCTCCCTGATCGTGCGCGAGGCGTTCATGAACCGCTCCTCCTACAGCTGTCCGACCTGCCAGAGGGCGCCCGGCGGCCGGAAATAAGGCCCCTTTGGCGTGTCGGCAAGCAAAGTATGTCTGCCAGGTAAGTAAGGAGTCGGTCCGTGGGGGACGAGGTCGAGGCCGTCCGGGTGACCGCGTGGGTGCGCGGGCACGTGCAGGGCGTGGGTTTCCGCTGGTGGACGCGGTCCAAGGCCCTGGAACTGGGCCTGGTCGGGGCGGCGACGAACCTCCGGGACGGCCGCGTCGAGGTGGTCGCGGAGGGCCCCAGGGACGCGTGCGAGCGGCTTCTTGGCCATCTCCGGGGCGGTGCAACACCCGGTCGTGTGGACTCCGTGGTCGAACGTTGGTCCTCGTCTGGGGGGACGTTCACCGGATTCGACGAACGGTGAGTATGCTTGTGGGGTAACGCGATTCGAGCACACCGCGCGACCGCGGCGGTCCCCAGGGGCTCGCGGCAGGGTCTCGCGGGGTGTGAGGCGACCATCGTGCGGCCGGTCCGCGCGTTCGGGCCGGACCCGGGGTAGCCGTGTTCGGATCGTGCGCTGCCACCTGCCCGGGATACCTGTCCGGGGCGTGGCCGTTACGGACTGTCGTAATCCAATCTTGACCAGCGGCGCGCACAGTGAGACTCTGGAAGACACATCGCGCAGATCTTCCACCCGGGCCGGACCACCATCGGTCGGCTTTCCACGGGACATCACGTGCGCGGATCATCACTGGTCACTCAGTGTGGAGGACCCACATCATGGCGAAGGCTCTGTTTGGCCACGTCGGCGTCTCCGACCCTCGGATGGTCTCGGAGGTGCGGCGGCTCCAGAACCGGGTACGCGACCTCGAGGACGAGATCAGCCGTCTCCAGGCACAGAACGACCAGCTCAGCATGGCCGTCACCGATGCCGCCTCCGGCGCGACCGACCGCGAGCCGGCGCTCGCCTGACCTGACGCCGTCGACGTTTCGGGCGCAGCCAGAGCTGCTCTTTCCGATGTGGTCGACCCACTGACGGGGACGCCGAACACACGAGTCAGGCGTCCCTGGCCGGGACCGTCGACGGACCGGGTCCGCTGTCCTCAGTCCGCTTCGCCGCAGACTTTCCTTTCCCTTGCGGCTCTTTTTACCGTTGTACCCGGCGGACCCTTCCGCAACCCTCCGTGTCCGCCGGACATCCCCCTCCTTTCCGCCCGGGCGCGGGTTCCGAGGCCGGGCGCTCGGGGACACCAGCCAGAACCCCGCCCTCCGGACACCGCTTCGTGGCACCCTTAGGTGGTCGCGCTGTGTATCAACGGTGACCGTCGTGGGAGGTGTGGGTGTACCTGAAGAATCTGACGCTGCGCGGCTTCAAGTCGTTCGCGTCGGCCACCACCTTGCGTTTCGAGCCCGGCATCACCTGTGTGGTCGGTCCCAACGGCTCGGGCAAGTCCAACGTGGTGGACGCCCTGTCCTGGGTGATGGGGGAGCAGGGGGCCAAGTCCCTGCGCGGCGGCAAGATGGAGGACGTCATTTTCGCGGGCACCTCCACCCGCCAGGCGCTGGGCCGCGCCGAGGTCAGCCTCACCATCGACAACACCGACGGCGCGCTGCCCATCGACTACACCGAGGTCACCATCCGGCGGACCATGTTCCGCAACGGCGGCTCGGAGTACGCCATCAACGGCGACACCTGCCGCCTCCTGGACATCCAGGACCTGCTCAGCGACTCCGGCATCGGCCGTGAGATGCACGTCATCGTCGGCCAGGGGCAGCTGGACACCGTCCTGCACGCCGGTCCCGAGGAGCGCCGCGCCCTCATCGAGGAGGCCGCGGGCATCCTCAAGCACCGCAAGCGCAAAGAGAAGGCGATCCGCAAGCTCAACGCGATGCAGGGCAACCTGGACCGGGTCACCGACCTCACCGCGGAGCTGCGCCGCCAGCTCAAGCCCCTGGGCCGCCAGGCGGAGCTGGCCCGCAGGGCCGCCGTCATCCAGGCCGACCTGCGCGACGCCCGCCTGCGCCTGCTCGCCGACGACATCGTCACGCTCACCGGTCAGCTGGCCAAGGAGGAGGCGGACGAGAAGGAGGTCCTCGCCCGCCGCGGTGCCGCCGAGGCCGCCCTCGCCCAGACCCAGGAGCGCGAGACCGAGCTGGAGGCGCAGGCAGCCGAGGCCGCGCCCGCCCTGGCCCGCGCCTTGGAGACCTACCACGCGCTGTCGCGCCTGACCGAGCGCCTGGACGCCGTGCGCGGCCTGGCCAACGAGCGCCACCGCAACCTGGCCTCCGTCTCCGACGAGCCCGTCCACCGCCGTGACCCCGAGGAACTGGAGATGGAGGCCGAGGAGGCCGCCGCCCAGGAGGAGGAGCTGCTCACCCGGCTGGAGGAGGCCCGCGAGGCCCTGGAGGCCACCGTCACCGAGCGCTCCGCCGCCGAGGACGCCCTGCACCGCGAGGAGAAGCGGCTGGAGGCCGCCAACCGCGCCTCCGCCGAGCGCAGGGAGGGCCTCGTGCGGCTGTCCGCGCGGGTGGAGAGCCTGCGCGGCCGACTCGCCTCGAACGGGGACGAGATCACCCGGCTGGAGGAGTCCGCCCGTCAGGCCGCCGAACGCGCGGAGCGTGCCCAGACCGAGTACGAGATGGCCGCCGAGGAGGCCGCCGGTCTCGACGAGGGCGACGCCGAACTCGACGCCGCCCAGGAGGAGGCGGCCCGCCGCCTGTCCGAGGCCGACGCCGGGATCAACCGGCTGCGCGACGCCGAGCGCACCGCCGAGGGGGAGCGGGCCGCGCTCGCCGCCCGTAAGGAGGCCCTGGAGCTGGGGCTGGCGCACAAGGACGGCGCCGGCACCCTACTGGGCGCCGACCTGCCGGGGATGCTCGGCAGCCTCGCGGCCCTCGTCCAGGTCGAGTCCGGCCAGGAGACCGCCGTGGCCGCGGCCTTCGGCACGGCCGCCGGAGCGGTCGCGGTCAGCGACCCCGACACCGCCGTGGCCGCGCTCGACCTGCTCCGGTCCGAGGACGCGGGCCGCGCCGGGATCGTCATCGCCCGGGCCGTCCCCTCGGTGCCCCGGGGGGAGTGGCCCGCGCTGCCCTCCGGGGTCCGCTACGCCCTCGACGCCGTGGTGGCCCCCGAACACCTGGCCGGAGCGGTCACCGCCCTGCTGGACCGCACCGCGCTGGCGGCCGACGCCGGCGCCGCCCGCGACCTGGTCCGCAAGGTCCCCGGCGTGCGCGCCGTCACCCCCGAGGGGGACGTGTTCTCCGCCGCGCTGGTGCACGGCGGTTCGGCCGCCGCGCCGAGCCTGCTGGAGGTCCAGGCGGCCGTGGACGAGGCGGCCGGGAGGCTGGAGACGGCCACCGAGGCCGCCGGGCGGATAGCCGCCGAACTGGAGGAGCGCAGGCGCGAGCGCGCCGACCTGGCCGCCGAGGTCGAGGAGCTGACCGCGCGCCGCCGCCAGGGCGACCGCAGGCGCAACGAGTCCGCGCAGCGGCTGGGCAAGCTGGGCGGGCAGGCCCGTTCCGCCGAGGCCGAGTCCGAGCGGTACGCGGCCGCCGCCGCCAAGGCCGCCGCCGCGCGCGGCGAGGAGGCCGCCAAGCTGGAGCGGCTGGAGGAGGAGCTGGCCGAGGCCGAGGAGGTGGCCGCCTCCATCGAGGAGGACGCGCCGGACCCCGAGACCCGTGACGAGCTCGCCGCCCAGGCCTCGCGGGCCCGCGCCACGGAGATGGAGCGCCGCCTGTCGGTGCGCACCGCCGAGGAGCGCGCCCGCTCGATCGAGGGCCGCGCCGAGCAGCTGCGCGCCCAGGCCTTCGAGGAGCGCCGCGCCATGGAGCGCGCCGCCGAGCGCCGTCGCACCCGCGCCGCGCAGGCCACCATCGCCGAGGCCGCCGCCGAGGGCGCCCGCCTGGCCCTGGAGCGGATCGCGGTGTCCCTGGCCGCGGCCGAGGCCGAGCGCACCGCCGCCGAGGCGGACAAGGAGGCGCGCGACGCCGAGCTGCGGACCGTGCGCGCCCGCGTCCGCGAGCTGTCCGTCGACCTGGAGAAGCTGACCAGCTCGGCGCACAGCGGCGAGGTGGCCCGGGCCGAGCGCCGCCTGCGCCTGGAGCAGCTGGAGGTCAGGGCGAGCGAGGAGATGGGCGTGGACGTGCCCACCCTCGTCGCCGAGTACGGGCCGAACGTGCCCGTGCCCCCTCCGGGCGACGCCGAGGAGGACGCGGTCCCGCTGCCGTACGTGCGCGAGGTGCAGGCCAAGCGGGCCAAGGCCGCCGAGCGCCAGCTCAACCAGCTGGGCAAGATCAACCCGCTCGCGCTGGAGGAGTTCGCGGCGCTGGAGGAGCGGCACGCCTTCCTCAACGCCCAGCTGGAGGACCTCAAGAAGACCCGCCGGGACCTGATGGACATCGTCCAAGAGGTCGACGCCCGGGTGCAGGAGGTGTTCTCCTCCGCCTACCTGGACGTGGAGCGGGAGTTCGCGGCGATCTTCGGGCGGCTCTTCCCCGGGGGCGAGGGACGGCTGCTGCTCACCTCGCCCGAGGACATGCTGACCACCGGCGTGGAGGTGGAGGCCCGTCCGCCCGGCAAGAAGGTCAAGCGCCTGTCGCTGCTCTCCGGCGGCGAGCGCTCCCTGACCGCGGTGGCCTTCCTGGCCGCGATCTTCAAGGCCCGGCCGTCCCCGTTCTACGTGATGGACGAGGTCGAGGCGGCCCTGGACGACACCAACCTCCAGCGCCTGCTGGTGATCTTCGAGGAGCTGCGGGCCGCCTCGCAGCTGATCGTGATCACCCACCAGAAGCGCACCATGGAGGCGGCCGACGCGCTGTACGGCGTGACGATGCAGGGTGACGGCATCTCCCAGGTGATCAGCCAGAAGCTGGAGCGCCCCGCCTGACGCACGGCCGGGGCCACCCTCCCGGAGGGGAGAGCGGCCCCGTGCCCTCTTCGGGCCTCCGCTTCGCTTCGGCCCCAGCCGATGGGGGTCGGTCCGGGCGCCCGCGGGGTTCCCGCATCGAAGGGCGCCCGAACACGGACCGAAGCGGAGCGGAGGTCCTCGGGAGTACTACTCTCCGCGGTCGATGGTGATGACCGGGGAGGTCCAGGTCTCCCAGTGGTCGGGGTTGTCCGGGTCGCCGAGCGCCTTGAGCGCGCGGGCCTCCAGACGGTACCGGCCGTCCCGGACCGGGGTGATCCGGTCGTGGCGGTCCAGGACCGTGCCGTCCCACGCGTAGCTGAAGAACGACGTCCCGGTCGCGCTGCGGTTCACGTGGTCCACCGACACCCCGACGTTGCGGTCCGGGTGTACGGGGCGCCCGGTGCGCTCGTCGACGACGGTCATCTCCAGCAGCGTGACGTGGTGGTCGAAGTGCGCGATGACGTACGGGACGTCGGGCAGCCCGTCGACCCACTCCAGGGTGTAGGCGGCGCCGTCGGGCTGGTTCTCGAACGTGCCGCCGCCCTCGCCCACGCACTCCAGGCCGGAGAACGCGCCGCACTCGGTGATCTTGGTCAGCCACGGCAGTTCGAGCACGTTGCCGCTGCCGTCGGTGATCGGGGTCATCGCCTCGATCTGCTGGTAGTCGCCGTTGTAGGCGGCGTAGGGGACGCGGTAGGTCTCGCCGCCGGTCTCGGCCACGGAGACGTAGCCGCCGTAGATCATCTGCGCGAAGTCCTGGGCGGGCGGGGCGAAGGTCACCTGCACCTCGGCCGTTCCGCCCGGGGCGACGGTCACCTCGTCCCGGTCGAAGGCCACCTGGGCGGAGGCGTCGTTGTAACCGGGGGTGAAGGTGTTGCCGTGGGTGCCCAGGGCGCTCTCGTGGTCCAGGGTGTAGGTGGCCTCCTCGTCACCGTCGTTGGCGATGGTGATCGTCTCGGTCACCTCGCCCTCGGTGGCGCCCAGGGACAGCTTGCCCGGGGTCACGGCGGTGGTGGCCAGCACGGCGCCGGGCACGTCCATCATGCCCGCGCCCTGACGGTGGACGTTGTCGGTGTAGCCCGCGTCGGGGTCGCCCCACCAGGCCTTGGGGTCGGCGCTGTTCTGGAGGACGTCGCGCACCTCGTGCGCGCCGAGGTCGGGGCGGGCCTCCAGCAGCAGCGCGACGCCGCCCGCCACGTGCGGCGAGGACATCGAGGTGCCGCTGATGGTGGCGTAGCCGCCCTTGGCCATGGGGTAGGTGGAGTTGATCAGGCCGCCGGGCGCGCCGATGTCCGGCTTCAGGGCCAGGTCGGGGGACAGGCCGAAGGAGCTGAAGGAGCTGATCAGCCCGCCGGTCGGGTTGGGGATGGTGGTGCTCTCACCGGTCCAGGACAGGGTGACGGGCTCGTCGCCCTCCAGGAGTTCCAGCAGGTGGGCACCGGAGGTGTCGGAGATCCCGATGGAGAACGCGCCCTGGTCGACGATGCCGCTGCCCGCGAACATGCCGGGGACGTTGTTGTACATCACCACGCCGGTGGCGCCCGCGGCCAGGGCCGCGTCGTACTTCTCGGCGAAGGTGCACGCGCCGCGCACCATCAGGGCTGTTCTGCCCTCGGGGTCGGCCTCCAGTTCGTCGCCCAGGGACAGGCAGCCCCGTCCGACGTGGACGAGTTCGTCGGTCTCGCCCGAGGTGGGCGGCGGGGACGCCTCGCCCATCTCCATGTAGGCCAGGGTCTCGCCGCTGGGGTTGGCGGTCGCCGACGCGGACCGGATGTGGGTGTTGTCGTAGGAGGCGACGCCGATCACGTCCTCGCCCAGGCCGGGGGCACCCGCGGAGTACAGGCCGGTGTCGCCCTCGTTGCCGATGGAGGCGACCACGACCATGCCCTCGTCGACGAGGTTGTCGGAGGCGACCGCGGTGGGGTACTGCGGCCAGGAGTGCGCCGAGCCGATGCTCATGTTGAGCACGTCCATGTCGTCGGCCAGGGCCCGCTCCATGGCGGCGATCATGATGTCGGAGGTGGTGGAGCCCCCGCAGCCGAACACCTTGTAGGCGCCGAAGTCCACGCCGGGCGCCACACCGGTGACCTCGCCCCGGGCGCCGACGATCCCGGCCACGTGGGTGCCGTGGCCGTGGCAGTCCTGGGGGTCGTCGTCGGGGGCGGGCACGGTGGTGGGGTCGCCCGCGTTGAAGTCGTCGCCGACGAAGTCGTACCCGGTGACCACCCGGTCGTTCGGGAAGCCGCCGCCGCCCAGGTCGGGATGGGTGTAGTCGACTCCGGTGTCCATGACGGCCACGCGCAGTCCCTCGCCGGTGAGGCCGAGTTCGTTCTGGGCGATGTCGGCCCCGGTCATCGGCAGCGCGGTGTCCAGGTCGGGGACGTCGGCGTCGCCCTCGGGGACCTCGTAGGTGACGACGGGGTAGATGGCGCTGACACCGGGGATCTCCCGTGCCGTGCCCACCTGTGCGTCGTCCATCTCCACGGAGAAGCCGTTCCAGAGGTCGCCGAACGAGTGCCGTTCGGTGTACTCCAGGCCCGTCTCCTCGGCCTCGGCGCGGAACGCCTCGTGCTCGTTCTCGACCTGTGCCGAGGAGGTGCCGGCGGTGGTCGGGGGGCTCTCCAGTTCGATGAACCACAGGCCGTCCGCCTGGTGGGTCAGTTCGCCGTTCTCGGCGGAGGGGGCGGGGTGCAGGGGGGCGAGCTCGGAGGCGTCGTCGGCGCTGGCCGGTGCGGCCGCGACCAGGCCCGCGACGAGTGTCAACCCGGCGAGCGACGCCAGGCGCGTGCGGTGGGGTACCACCTTTTCAACACATCCCTTCTCGGTGCGCGCCTCAGGACACCGGGGGAGCGGGGGTACCCCACTGGGTACGACTGTGGTGCTCAGGGGGATACGCCGCTTAATGTCCGTCATCGGTTAATCGGCGCGCATAGCAACGAGATCATTGCCGTGCGCCATGAAAGTGTCAATGCTCACCAAGGCTCAATCTGGACACACAGGGGCCTGAACCACCCCTCTGCTTTGCAGACATAATCAAAACGGTCATTCTTCTCTTTTTTCGCGAAAGCAATAAAAGATGCGAAAGGGGATGGCTCGTCCCCGCGCGGCGACCTCCCGGCCTCCCCGCCGCGAAGGAGCGCGGCCCCGCCGGAGAAAGCGCAGGCCAGGGTAGCCGCCGGGGTGCCCGCGGGGGGCGCGGCGGGCCGAGTACGCTGGAGGTTCCGGGCCGCCCACGGGCGGCCCGACCGGTGTCGACGGAGCGAAGTCCGGTGGCGCGGCCACAACCGGCCGTCCAACCCGGCGCTGTCCCGCAACTGTGAGGCCCCCTCGGGGGACGAGCCAGGTCGCCTCCCCGACACCGACGTCCCCGTCCTCGTGGGAAGGACAGGCCGCCTCCGTCGGGACCGCGCAGCTCCTTCCCCCCGCCCGACAAGGAGCACCGTGCGGACCGCACGCCACCTTTCCCCCGTCCTTCTCGGCGCCGTGCTCGCCCTGACCGCCTGCGGTGCACAGGACGGCGGCGAGCCCGGGGCCGAGCCCGCCACCGGGGCCGCCTCCGCCCCCTGCGGGCCCCCGGAGCCCGACCCCGAGCGCCTGCCCGTGGGCGACGGCACCTTCCCCGTCACCGTCACCGACGCCACCGGCGAGGTCACCGTCGAGGAGGCCCCCGAGCGGATCGTCTCCCTGTCGGCCAGCCACACCGAGATGCTCTTCGCCATCGGCGCGGGCGACCGGGTCGAGGCCGCCGACGAGTACTCCGACTACCCGGAGGAGGCCCCCACCACCTCGCTGAGCGGCTTCGAGCCCAGCGTGGAGGCCATCACCGAGTACGACCCCGACCTGGTCCTGCTCGCCCGCAGCGCCGAGGCGACCGCCGACCAGCTGGAGGACGTCGGCGTCCCGTCGCTGGTACTGGACGCAGCCCAGGACCTGGAGGACACCTACGCCCAGATCCGCATGCTCGGCGACGTCACCGGCCACACCGAGGAGGCCGACGCCGAGGCCACCCGGGTCGAGGACGAGTTCAACGCGATCGTCGAGGGCGTGTGCGAGGAGACCGGCGACGCCGGCCTGTCCTTCTACCAGGAGCTCGACGAGACCTCCTACTCCGCCACCTCCGACACCTTCGTCGGCCAGGTCTACGCGTCCTTCGGCCTGGTCAACATCGCCGACGCGGCCGACGCCGACGGGGCCGCGGGCGGCTACCCGCAGCTGTCCCAGGAGTACGTCGTGGAGCAGAACCCGGACCTGGTCTTCCTGTCCTACGGGGACGAGTCGACGGTCGCCGACGTGGCCGGGCGCCCGGCCTTCGACACCGTCACCGCGGTGCAGAACGACGCCGTCTACCTGCTCGACGCCGACATCGCCTCCCGCTGGGGGCCGCGCGTGGTCGAGTTCGCCGAGCTGGTCGGCCGGGCCGTCACCGAGAACGCGGCGGACTGACGTGCGGGGCGGTGTCGGCCTCCCGCTGGGGTGGGCCGCGGGCGGACTGGCCGTGCTGTTCGCGGCGGCCCTGCTCGGCGTCTCCGCCGGAGCGGCCTCCCTCTCCTCGGCCGACATCGCCCGGCACCTGCTCAGCCTCCTGCCGTTCGGTACGCCATCCCCCCTCACCGAACGGGAGGCGGCCGTCCTGGTGGAGCTGCGCCTGCCGCGCGTGGTGATGGGCGCGCTCGTCGGCGCCCTCCTGGCCACCGCGGGCGGCGCCTACCAGGGCGTGTTCCGCAACCCGCTGGCCGACCCCTACCTCCTCGGCGCCGCCGCCGGGGCCGGGCTCGGCGCGACGACGGTCATCGTCTTCGGCGCGCAGTTCAGCGACTCCCCGCGCGCCCTGGTCCCGGTCGCCGCGTTCGCGGGCGCCCTGCTCGGCGTGGCCGCCGCCTACCTGCTCGGGTCCACCGCGGGCGGGGGCGGCACCGCCGCGCTCGTCCTGGCGGGCGTGGCCGTCTCCTCGTTCCTGTCCGCCGCCCAGACCCTCGTCCAGCAGATGGGAGTGGACGAACTCCAGCGCATCTTCGCCTGGCTGCTCGGCGGACTCGGCAGGGGCGGCTGGGACGACGTGCGGCTGGTCGCCCCGTACGCGGTGGTCGGGCTGGTCGTCCTGCTGGCCAGCGGCTACCTGCTGGACATGCTCGCCCTGGGCGACGACAAAGCGGTCAGCCTGGGACTGAACCCGGCCGCCGTGCGCATCGTGGTGATCAGCGCCGCGTCCCTGGCCACGGCCGCCGCGGTGTCGGTGAGCGGCCTGATCGGCTTCGTGGGGATCGTCGTCCCGCACGTCGTGCGCCGCCTGGTGGGCTCCAACTACCGGGCGATCCTGCCGGTCACCGTGCTCCTCGGCGGCGCCTTCCTGGTCCTGGTGGACATCGTCGCCCGGACCCTCATCGCCCCCGCGGAACTGCCCATCGGCGTGGTCACCGCCTTCCTCGGCGCGCCCTTCTTCGTGCTCATCCTGCGCACCACGCGCCACCGCGGCACCTGAGACCCCGCTGCCACCGGTGGTTCCGGAGCGCCCGGGAAGGGGAGGGGGTCACCGGTACCCGCTTCGTTCCCGGCGCGCCACCCGGCCGTGACGCGAACGCGTCGCACACTCTGGAACACTGGAAGGTGCTATGGACATCACCTTGCTCGTCGCCATCATCATCGCCGTCGTGCTCCTGGCCGCCGGTGGGTTCTTCCTGGTCACGACCCGGCGCTCGGTCGAACCGGGCAAGGACGAGACCGAACCCGAACCCACCGGCGGCGCCGCCGGGGCCACCGCAGTGGAGGACCGGGAACGGGACTCGGGGACCGTCAGCACGCCCCCCGCCCAGGCGCCCCCGCCCGTGCGGGAGACCGTCGAACCCGCCCCGCCGGAGCTGGAGACCCCGCCGCCCTCGGCCGGGCGCATGGTCCGCCTGCGCGCGCGCCTGGCCCGCTCGCAGAACGCCTTCGGCAAGGGCCTGCTCAACCTCCTGTCCTCCGACTCCCTGGACGAGGACACCTGGGAGGAGATCGAGGACACCCTCATCACCGCCGACATCGGCGTGACCTCCGCCGCGCAGATCGTGGAGAACCTGCGCACCCGCGTCAAGGTCCTGGGCACCCGCGGCACGGAGGAGGTGCGGACGCTGCTGCGCGAGGAACTGCTCGCCCAGATCACCACCGAGGCCGACCGCGCCGTGCACACCGGCCCGCACGGCGGACGCCCGGGCGTGGTCATGGTGGTCGGGGTCAACGGCACCGGCAAGACCACCACCACCGGCAAGCTGGCCCGCGTCCTGGTCGGCGACGGCCGCAGCGTCGTGCTCGGCGCCGCCGACACCTTCCGCGCCGCCGCCACCGAGCAGCTGGAGACCTGGGGCAACCGCGTGGGCGCCCCGGTCGTGCGCAAGGAGGAGGGCGCCGACCCCGCCAGCGTGGCCTTCGACGCCGTGGCGCGGGGCGTGGAGGAGGGCGCCGACACCGTCATCATCGACACCGCCGGACGCCTGCACACCAAGACCGGGCTCATGGACGAGCTGGGCAAGGTCAAGCGGGTCGTGGAGAAGAAGTCCCAGGTGGACGAGGTCCTGCTCGTCCTGGACGCCACCACCGGGCAGAACGGCCTGCGCCAGGCCCGGGTGTTCGGCGAGGTCGTCAACGTCACCGGCATCGCCCTGACCAAGCTCGACGGCACCGCCAAGGGCGGCATCATCGTGCAGGTCCAGCGCGAGCTGGGCGTGCCGGTCAAGCTCGTCGGGCTCGGCGAGGGCCCCGACGACCTGGCCCCCTTCGACCCCGAGGTCTTCGTGGACGCGATCCTGTCCACGGAGTGACGGGGGACTCGACGACGCACGGCCGGACATCCGCAAGGGTGTCCGGCCTTTTCGTACCCGGCTTCCCGGTGTCCGCTCCTCCCGCGACCGGCCCTCCGGCGGTCGGAACGCGGATGTGATGCACGACACGTGGTGGAAATCCCGGCGCAACACGGGGGCGCCGGTACCTGACCGCGTGCGCGCCGATCCCGTGAGATGTCACCTTTCGCGACCGTGGAATCGCTCTCCGGTGGTGTGACAGGGGTCGCTCTGTGCCGGTGCACGTGCGTTCGCGCGGACTGCGGCTTCGGTTCATGACGCCTTAACACTGCCGTCTGTCCTTTTACCGGCGCGCAACACACCGGGTCCTGGCGAGAAACACCCCGGTCCGACAGTTGCCTGCGTGGTGTTCTGCATCGGGCCCGATGATGCGCTCGCTGACCGCCGCCCTCACAGACACAATCCCCCGTCCGTCCTATGGAGGCGACGCAATGATTGACTCCGGCAACACGGCGTGGCTGCTGATCAGCGCAGCCCTCGTGATGCTCATGACCCCGGGCCTGGCCTTCTTCTACGGAGGCATGTCACGGGCCAAGAGCGTCCTCAACATGATGCTGATGAGCTTCGCGAGCATCGCGGTCGTGAGCGTGCTCTGGGTCGTCATCGGCCACTCGCTCACCTACTCCGACGGGCCCGGGGCGCTCGACACCTTCATCGGCGGCCTGGACTACGTCGGCCTGTCCAACCTGATCGGTGAGATCGAGCCTGCGGCCGAGGACGGCACCGGCGGCTACCCGCTGCTGGTCGACGCCGGGTTCCAGATGATGTTCGCGGTCATCACCGTGGCCCTCATCAGCGGCGCCATCGCCGACCGCGCCAAGTTCGGCGCCTGGCTGCTGTTCGTCCCGGTCTGGGCGCTCCTGGTCTACTTCCCCGTCGCCCACTGGGTCTGGGGCGAGGGCTGGATCGAGCAGCTGGAGATCGGCGGCTACACGGTCATCGACTTCGCGGGCGGCACCGCGGTGCACATCAACGCCGGCGCCGCCGCACTGGCCCTGACCTTCGTCCTGGGCCGCCGCAAGGGCTTCGGCTCGGAGTCGATGCGCCCCCACAACCTGCCGTTCGTCCTGCTGGGCACCGCGCTCCTGTGGTTCGGCTGGTTCGGCTTCAACGCGGGCTCGGCCTACGCCGCCGACGGCACCGCCGCCCTGGCCCTGGTCAACACCCAGGTCGCCACCGCCGCCGCCACCGGCGCCTGGATGCTCGTCGAGCGCTTCCGCTACGGCAAGGTCAGTGCGCTGGGCTTCGCCTCCGGCGCCGTCGCGGGCCTGGTCGCCATCACCCCGGCCGCCGCCAACGTCACGCCGCTCGGCGCCATCGCCGTCGGCCTGCTCTCCGGTGCGGTCTGCGCCTACGCCATCAGCTGGAAGTTCAAGTTCAAGTACGACGACGCGCTCGACGTGGTGGGCATCCACATGGTCGGCGGCATCGTCGGCTCCCTGATCCTCGGCCTCGTCGCCGCGGGTGTGGCGGGCGGCTCCGACGGCCTGCTCTACGGCGGCGGCATCGGCCTGCTGGCCGTCCAGGCCATCGCCGTGATCGGCGTCATGCTCTACTCCTTCGCCGTCACCTGGGTCATCGCCAAGGTCATCCACCTCGTCATCGGGTTCCGCATCCCCGAGGAGGTGGAGACCAACGGGCTCGACCACGAGCTGCACGCCGAGTCCGCCTACGCCTTCGACGAACTCGACGAGCTCGAGGACGCGACGGAAGCGGTCTCCCTGCCGACGCCTCCGGGCGGGGAGACGGCCTCGCCGAAGGCCAAGGCCTAGACCTCAGCGTCGAGGCCGCGGGCCTTGCGCCACTGACCCGGCGAGGTGTCCAGGGGCTGACGGAGAGAGATCTCCGTCAGCCCCGTTCGTGTGCTCAGCCACTTTTCATGGCATATATGGGCATTTCTGGCACCGTATTGGCTGTGGCCTGTGTATCCGTTCGGTACCCTCTGAGCGGTACGGCGGTAGAGCCCGGGCGCACGGCGCCCGACCGACGGCTCCGCCACGCGGGCGGCCCCGTTCCCGGCTCCCCCCGAACAAGGGGCACGCGGCACAACCGGGAGCCGCGCATTCGCATCCCACACCAGGAACGGGTCGGGGACCGGCGCGTCCACCCCGCCGTCCACCCGGAAACCATGCTGATTCGTACAGTGCCCCACATGTCGGGGTCAGGAGGCAAGATGGCGCCGGTTAGTCACATCACGGGTCGCAGAGGCGGCCGCGTGGCCCTCGCCGCCGCGGGCGCGGTCGTCGCCCTCGGCTTGTCCGGCTGCTCCATCGACCTCAGCCACCTGCGCCCCGGGGGCGGCGGCGAGGAGGAGCCCAGCCCGACGGCCGCCGAGCCGGTGGCCGCGGCGCCGCTGATGGAGCAGGCCCTGGCCGACCTGGCCGCCTACCCGGCGCTCACCGCCACCGGGCAGGTGGCCGAGAGCGTCGGCTCCGCCGACGTGCGCGACGCCTCGCTGACCGTCGCCGACAGCGGCACGGCCAGCGGCACCGTCCGCGCCAACGGGATCGAGGCCGAGCTGATCAGCGCGGACGGCAGGATGTTCCTGCGCGCCGCGGAGGACTTCTGGCTCGACCAGGGCGTCTTCAGCCCCGACTTCGACGACTTCGACGGGAACTGGGTGCGGGCCTCCTCGGCCCAGGCCGGGTTCAATCCGAGCGCCTCCCTGGCCCCGCCGGAGCTCTCCGCCATCCTGGGCGGCATCGAGCTGGACTCGGAGGAGGCCGTCGAGGAGAACCTGGACGGCACGCTCACCTACCGGATCGACCTGGCGGGCGAGCGCAACCAGGTCTGGATCAACGCCGAGACCAGCCAGATCCAGCGCATCGCCATCGAGGAGCTCGTCCCCGAGGAGGCCGAGACCGGCCCCCAGGTCCGCCTGGACCTGGCCGAGGCCGAGACCGCCGCCGTCGAGGAGCTCTACGACGGCGTCACCACCGCCACCGAGGAGGAGCTGACCTCCTCCCGGGACGCCCGCATCGAGGTCGGCTGGGAGGGCAGCCCCTCCATGACGTGCGAGGACGGCCCCAACTGCACCTGGACCGGGACCGTGCGCGACGCGGGCGGCGACGGCAGCGGCGAGGTGGCCGTGAGCATGGACGTCACCTTCAGCAACGCCGACATCGGCGAGCAGAACTGCGAGGACAGCGGCACCCTGGAGGCGGGCGGCACGCTGGAGCTCTCGTGCAGCGCCGACTACAACATCGTCAGCTCCGTCCAGCAGACCTACCCCATCGACGGTGAGGCCCAGCTGTCCACGCGCGGCCTGACCGGCGGCCAGCAGGAGGAGATGCTGGCGGCCCTCGCCGAGCAGCGCGAGGCCACCCTGTCGGTTGGGGCCTCCCCCTCCGAGGAGGCGTCGGAGACGGCCGAGGAAGAGGGCAACTAGAGGTACCCGCGGGGCGCTGATTCGAGCGCACGGCGGCCGAGGGCGGGGACGGTGTCCCCGCCCTCGGCCCTGTTCCGGCCCCGCCCGCCTCGTGATACTGCGAGGTGATCCCGGCCCGGTAGGCTGGGAGACCAACTCCGAGACGAAGGACTGGCCACACTCGTGTTCGAGACGCTTTCCGACCGGCTGACATCGGTCTTCTCCTCGCTGCGCGGTAAAGGGCGCCTGTCCGAGGAGGACATCAACGCGACCGCGCGGGAGATCCGTCTCGCGCTGCTGGAGGCGGACGTCGCGCTGCCGGTGGTCCGCGAGTTCATCGCGCGGATCAAGGAGCGCGCCCGGGGCGAGGAGGTCTCCAAGGCCCTCAACCCGGCCCAGCAGGTCATCAAGATCGTCAACGAGGAACTGGTCGGGATCCTCGGCGGCGAGACCCGGCAGATCCGCTTCGCCAAGAACCCGCCGACCGTGATCATGCTCGCGGGCCTCCAGGGCGCCGGTAAGACCACCCTGGCGGGCAAGCTCGCCCGGTGGCTGGCCGCCGACCGCAACACGCCGCTGCTGGTCGCCGCCGACCTCCAGCGCCCCAACGCCGTCACGCAGCTCCAGGTGGTCGGTGAGCGCGCCGGGACCCCCGTGTTCGCGCCCGAGCCCGGCAACGGCGTCGGCGACCCCGTCCAGGTCGCCCGCGAGTCCGTCGAGCACGCCCGCCGCAACAACCACAACGTGGTGATCATCGACACCGCTGGCCGTCTCGGCGTGGACAGCGAGTTGATGCGGCAGGCCGCGGACATCCGCGACGCGGTCAACCCGGACGAGATCCTCTTCGTCGTCGACGCGATGATCGGCCAGGACGCGGTCAACACCGCGCAGGCCTTCCTCGACGGGGTCGGCTACGACGCGGTCGCGCTCACCAAGCTCGACGGCGACGCGCGCGGCGGCGCGGCCCTGTCCATCCGCCACATCACCGGCCGTCCCATCATGTTCGCGTCCACCGGCGAGAAGCTGGAGGACTTCGACCTCTTCCACCCGGACCGGATGGCCTCGCGCATCCTGGACATGGGTGACGTCCTCACCCTCATCGAACAGGCCCAGCGCACGTTCGACGAGGCCGAGGTCGAGAAGATGGCCTCGACCATGGCGTCGGACGAGGACTTCACGCTCGACGACTTCCTCCAGCAGATGCAGATGGTCCGCAAGCTCGGCCCGATCGGCAACCTGCTCGGCATGATGCCCGGCATGGGCCAGATGCGCGAGCAGATCGACAGCATCGACGACAAGGACCTGGACCGCATCCAGGCCGTCATCCAGTCGATGACCCCGGGCGAGCGCGCCAACCCCAAGATGATCAACGGCTCGCGCCGCCTGCGCATCGCCAACGGTTCGGGCACCCAGGTCAGCGATGTCAACGGCCTGGTCACCCGCTTCTTCGAGGCGCAGAAGATGATGCGCAAGATGAAGAGCGGCGGCGGCATGCCGGGTATGCCCGGGATGCCGGGCATGGGCGGCGCCAACCGCAAGAAGGCCAAGGCCCAGGCCAAGAAGGCCAAGAAGGGCAAGCAGCGCAGCGGCAACCCGATGAAGGCCCGTCAGCAGGAGGCCGACCGCGCGGCCGAGCGCCAGCGCCGCCAGGAGGAGGGCGGCCAGCAGCCGCCGCAGCTGCCCCCGGGCCTGGGGGGCGGCGGCCAGCCCACGCTCCCGCCCGGCTTCGGCGGTCCCAACATGCCCGACCTGTCCAACTTCAAGCTGCCCAAGAAGTAGGCGCGGCCGGTACCGGCCCTCGCGCCCGTCGGCCGAGGGACCGAGCGCTACCATGCGTGTGGCGCAGCCGACCGCACCGCGGACGCGGGCGGGCCCAGGGCCCGGGCCGTGTGCCCGTCTCCTCGGAGACGGGCGGTTGGCGCCGCCCGGGAGACCGGGCGGGGCGGCCCGTCCACGTTCCGGGGACGGGCCGTCTCCGTGTCCGCCACCGATCCGTGCGCGGGTGTCGCCGGTGTCGTGTCCGGGGAACACGTCCGCGTCTGGCACAATGAGTAGTCGACTAACGGTGCCGGGCCAGCCCTCTAACTAGCCCGCCACCCACGTCTGTCCCGTCGGGTGCCGCAACCCCACGTGGTTTCGCCGCCGGGCGCCTTACACCGTTAATCGGGAGAAGACCACTCCAGTGGCTGTCAAACTGAAGCTCAAGCGTATGGGCAAGATCCGTACGCCCCAGTACCGCATCATCGTCGCCGACGCCCGCACCAAGCGGGACGGCAAGGCGATCGAGGAGATCGGCAAGTACCACCCCAAGGAGCACCCGAGCCTCATCGAGGTCGACTCCGAGCGGGTCCAGTACTGGCTGTCCGTGGGCGCCCAGCCCTCCGACGCGGTCAAGGTCCTCCTGCGCAAGAGCGGTGACTGGCAGAAGTTCAAGGGCCTGCCCGCCCCGGCTCCGCTCCAGGTCGCCGAGGCCAAGGACCCCGAGGCCAAGGAAGCCGCCTTCCAGGCCGCTCTGAAGGAGCTCGTGCTCCCCGGCGCCGAGGGCAAGGGCAAGGGCCGCAAGTCCGAGAAGAAGGCGGACAAGGCGGACAAGCCCGCCGAGACCGCTGAGACCACCGAGACTGAGAAGTCCGAGGGCGAGGCCTGACGTGCTGGAAGAGGCGCTTGAGCACCTCGTGAAGGGGATCGTTGCGAACTCCGACGACGTCCAGGTGAGAGCCAAGAGGCTCCGCAAGGGCAAAGTCCTGGAGGTCCGGGTCCATCCCGACGACCTCGGCAAGGTGATCGGCCGCAACGGCCGCACCGCCAAGTCCCTGCGGACCGTCATCGGCGCCCTGGCCGGGGGCCGCTACGTCCGCGTGGACCTGCTGGACCTGCACGAAGTGCGCTGACGCGCCTCTCGGGGCGCCGACCGCCAGCGGTCGGCGCCCCGCACCCGTGCCCGGGACTCCGGAGCCCGTGCCCACCGCACGCGCCCGGTCCCGGGCACAGTTTTCTCACCCCCCGAGGGGCGGAAGGAAGAATCCCCATGCGACTCGTTGTCGGCCGGATCGGCCGCGCGCACGGAGTCCGCGGCGACGTCGCCGTGGACGTGCGCACGGACGACCCCGCAGCCCGGTTCGCCGACGGCTCCGTGCTGGACACCGACCCGGCCGGGGCCGGTCCGCTCACCGTCGTCTCCACGCGCCGCCACAGCGGCCGCCTGCTCGTGCGCTTCGAGGGCGTGGCCGACCGAGACGCCGCCGAGGGGCTGCGCGGCACCGCCCTGCTCGTGGACTCCGAGGACATCCCGCCGCTGGACGACCCGGACGAGTTCCACGACCACGAACTCATCGGCCTGGCCGCGGTGACCACCGGCGCGGAGCCGGTCGGCACGGTCGCGGACGTGCTCCACCACGCGCAGGACCTCCTGGTGGTGACCACCCCGGACGGCGCGGAGGTGTTCGTGCCCTTCGTGGCGGCCCTGGTCCCCGAGGTGGACGTGGCCGGCGGCCGGATCGTCATCGACCCGCCGCCCGGCCTGCTCGACCTCGCCGACTGAAGGGGCGCGCCGTGCGCATCGACATCATCAGCATCTTCCCCGAGTACTTCGGCCCCCTGGACCTGTCCCTGATCGGCAGGGCCCGCGTGTCCGGGCTGCTCGACGTGCGCGTGCACGACCTGCGCACCTGGACCCACGACCGCCACAACACCGTGGACGACACCCCCTACGGCGGCGGCCCCGGCATGGTCATGAAGCCCGAGCCGTGGGGCGAGGCGCTGGACGAGGTCGTGGGGGAGGGCCCCGCGCGGCTGATCCTGCCCACTCCCAGCGGCCGCCCCTTCCGGCAGGCCGACGCCGAGCGCCTGGCCAAGGAGGAGCGGCTGGTCTTCGGCTGCGGCCGCTACGAGGGCATCGACTCGCGGGTCGCGGCTGACGCCGCGGAGCGGATGCCCGTCGAGGAGGTCAGCATCGGCGACTACGTGCTCAACGGCGGCGAGTCCGCGACGCTGGTGATGGTCGAGGCGATCACCCGGCTGCTGCCGGGCGTCCTCGGCAACACCGAGTCCGCGGTGCAGGACTCCTTCGCCTCCGGCGGTATGGAGAACCTCGTGGAGGGGGCGGTCTACACCAAGCCCGCCACCTGGCGCGGCCGGGAGGTGCCGCCGGTGCTGCTGTCGGGCAACCACGGCGCCGTGGACCGCTGGCGCCGCGACCAGGCCCTGCGCAAGACCGCGCGCAACCGCCCCGACCTGGCGGAGGCCCTGCCCGAGGAGGCGCTGGACCGGCGCGACCGGGAGGTCCTGGCCGAGGAGGCCGTTCGAGACGCCACCTGAGATGTGGCAAACTGGGTGGGTTCCCCTCGGTGACCGGCGGCATCCGCATGCCGGCGGTACGACGTCGGCCTCTGTGACGGTCACCCGGGCGGTTCGACAGTACAGACCCATTCGGGCCCTCGCCCGCGTACCCCCTCCCCCGCAGGGGAGCAGGACGCGGAGCGCTATCGATGAGGATTCGCGAGATGCACACCGCCATTCAGGAGCTGGAGAAGGCCCAGCTTCGTTCCGACGTCCCGGAGTTCCGTCCGGGTGACACCCTCAACGTCCACGTCCGTGTGACCGAGGGCAACCGTACCCGTGTCCAGGTCTTCAAGGGCGTCGTCATCCGCCGCCAGGGCTCGGGCAACCGCGAGACCTTCACCATCCGCAAGGTGAGCTACGGCGTGGGTGTGGAGCGCACCTTCCCGATCCACACCCCGGCCATCGAGAAGTACGAGGTCGCCGCCCGCGGCCGCGTGCGTCGCGCCAAGCTGTACTACCTGCGCGACCTGCGTGGCAAGGCCGCCCGCATCCGCGAGCGCCGCTAGTCCGCGACCGGGTGTTCCGGGGCTTCCTCCCGGCGTTTTTCCGTGTCGAATCTCTCCGCTCCCGCCAGGGAGGCAGGATAGGCTTCGGCTCGATGAGCAAAGACGAGAAGGACCTCGGCTCGGACGGGGTCCAGGACGAGGAATCCGCCCAGCCCGGTCCGGAGGAGCACGACTCCGCCACTGGCTCCCGAGCTCACGAGAGCTCGGGAGCCAGTGCTGTCTCCGGTGCCGACGGCGAGGAGTCGGAGGAGGGGGCGGACGACGAGATGAGCAAGTCCCAGAGCACCGAGAAGAAGGGGTCGTTCTGGAAGGAACTCCCCGTCCTGATCGTGATCGCCGTGGTCCTGGCGTTCGTGATCAGAACCTGGCTGGTGCAGGCCTTCTACATTCCCTCCACCTCGATGGAGAACACACTCCTCGTCGGTGACCGGGTACTCGTCAACAAGGTCGTCTACGAGCTCCGCGACATCGAGCGCGGCGAGGTGGTCGTCTTCGACGGCAACGGGTCCTGGGACGATCCGAACACCGTGTCGGTCCCGGAGCCCACCAACCCGGTCTCGGCCGCGTTCACGTGGGTGCAGCAGCAGCTGGGCGCGGCGCCCACGGGCAAGGAGTACATCAAGCGGGTCATCGGCCTGCCCGGTGACACCGTGGAGTGCTGCGACGAGCAGAACCGCGTCCTGGTCAACGGCGTCCCCCTCGAAGAGGAGGCCTACCTGTACCCGGGCAGCGTGGCCACGCACACCGAGTTCGGCCCGATCGAGGTGCCCGAGGGACACCTGTGGCTGATGGGGGACCACCGGGCGATCTCCTCCGACTCGCGGCTCAACCAGAACAACCCCGGCGGCGGCGCGGTCCCGATCGACCACGTCGTGGGGCGGGCCTTCGTGATCATCTGGCCGGTCGGGCAGATCGGCCCGCTCAGCGTCCCGGAGTCCTTCGAGGAGCTCAACGCCGCGGACGAGTGACGCACCGCGCGGGCGGTCCGGCGAGAAAATCCGCACGGCGGAGTACACGGGGCCCTTCCGTGACGCATGATGGAGGCTGGACGGTATCGGCGTCCCCCGACGCGCGGGGCCGCCGTCGACCGGGAACATCCCGGCCGTCGGCGGTGTCCGGGTGGGAGGGGACCGGCACACCACGACCGGAGAGTGCGACGAAAGCGAGCGCGTGGATGAGTTCTGAGGACCTGGAGAAGTACGAGGCCGAGATGGAGCTCCAGCTCTATCGCGAGTACCGCGACGTCGTCGGTCTGTTCAGCTACGTGGTGGAGACCGAGCGGCGGTTCTACCTCACCAACCACGTCGACCTCCAGCCGCGTTCGACCGAGAACGGGGAGATGTACTTCGAGGTCGTGATGGAGGACGCCTGGGTCTGGGACATGTACCGTCCGGCGAGGTTCGTCCGCAACGTCCGCGTGGTGACGTTCAAGGACGTCAACGTCGAGGAGATCACCAAGGCCGACCTGGAGATGCCGCCCGCCGAGGGGGGCGAGCAGAGCTGATCCGGCCGCCGGGCGGCCGGGCAGACCCCCGGGTCCCGGCCCCCGGGTTCCGGCCTCCTCCGGGACGGGTCCCCCCGGACGCCGCCGGGGTTTTCCACAGGAGGGAACAGGCCCTGGCGCCGTGAACGGCGATCACCGACCGTGGTTACGGGAGGTGGTCGACCTTGGAACGGTGGGCCGAGTACCGAAGGACGCTGGGCGGCCGTGGCGAGGACCTCGCCGTGGCCTTCCTCCGACGCGCCGGGATGCGGGTGGTCGCCCGCAACTGGCGCATCCCCGACGGGGAGATCGACATCGTGGCCCGGGACGGCCCCGTCCTGGTCGTCGCGGAGGTCAAGACCCGTACCTCCGTCCGGCACGGGCACCCGGTGGAGGCCATCACCCCCGACAAGCGGCGCCGCCTGCGCCGCCTCGGACACGCCTGGGCGGTCCGGCACCGGGTGCCCGCCCACCCCCTGCGCGTGGACGGCGTCTGCGTCCTGATCAGCGGCGGGCGCGTGTTCGTCTCCCATGAGCGGGGGATGGCATGATGACGCTCGCCCGTACCCGCTGCATCGCCCTGCTGGGCGTCCAGGGGCACATCGTCGAGGTGGAGGTGCACCTGGGCGGCGGCGACTTCGGGGTGACCCTGGTGGGGCTGCCCGACGCCGCGCTCCGCGAGGCCAGGGACCGCATCCGCGCCGCCGTCGTCAACAGCGGCGAGGAGTGGCCCAGCGGCCAGATCGTCATCAGCCTGTCCCCGGCCAGCCTGCCCAAGTCCGGGAGCCTGTTCGACCTGGCCATCGCCGCCGCCGTCCTGGCCGCGGCGGGCTCGGTGCCGGTGGAGCGGCTGGAGGACAGCGTCCTCATCGCCGAACTGGGGCTGGACGGCCGGGCGCGGCCGGTGCTGGGAGTCCTCCCGGCGGTCGTGTCGGCCGCCGAGCAGGGTTACCGCAGGTTCGTCGTCGCGCGGGGGAACGCCGCCGAGGCCCGGTTGGTGCCCGGTGCCGAGGTGACGGCGGTGGACAGCCTGGTGGACCTGTGCCAGTGGCTGCGCGGGGAGTACTTCCCCGAGGCGCACGAGGAGGAGGCCGCGCCCCGTCCCCGGGAGCCGCGCGGCCAGGGACCCGACCTGTCCGACGTCCTGGGCCAGCCGGTGGCCCGCCGCGCGGTCGAGATCGCCGCGGCCGGAGGCCACAACCTCATGATGCTGGGGCCTCCCGGCACCGGCAAGAGCCTGCTCGCCGAACGCCTGCCCACCGTGCTGCCCCCGCTCAGCCCCGCCGAGGCGCTGGAGGCCACCGCGATCCACTCCGTGGCGGGCATGCTGCCGCCCGGCGCGCCCCTGGTCACCGCGCCTCCCTTCGCGGCGCCGCACCACACCTCCACCCGGGCCTCGATCATCGGCGGCGGCAGCGGCTACCCCACGCCCGGCTGGGTGTCCAAGGCCCACCGCGGCGTGCTCTTCGTCGACGAGGCCCCGCAGTTCGGGCGCGGGGTGCTGGACTCCCTGCGCGAACCCCTGGAGCGCGGCGAGGTGGTCCTGGCCCGCGCCTCCTCGACGGTGACCTTCCCGGCCCGCTTCCAGCTGGTGATGGCCGCCAACCCCTGCCCCTGCGCCAAGCCCGGCGCCCTGTGCACCTGCCCCGCCGGTGAGCGGCGCCGCTACTTCTCCCGCCTGTCCGGGCCCCTGCTGGACCGGATCGACCTCAAGGTGGAGCTGGAACCGGTGTCGAGGGCCGAGCTGCTCGCCGACCGCGTCTTCGCCGAGTCCTCCGAGGTGGTGGCCGCCCGGGTGGAGAAGGCCCGCGGCCGCGCCGCCGAAAGGCTGGCGCACACGCCCTGGACCACCAACGCGGCCATCCCCGGGGCGCAGCTGCGCCGGGAGTTCCCGGTGGAGTCGGCCGCGCTGCGGGTGCTGGGCAGAGCGATGGACCTCGGACAGATCAGCGCCCGGGGGGTGGACCGCGCCCTGCGGGTCGCCTGGACCCTGGCCGACCTCGCCGACCGGGACCGCCCCGGCGAGGAGGAGGCGGCCTACGCCTTCGCGCTCTGGGCGGGGCGCGCGTGGTGAGCACGGACACGACGGAGGGGAGCGGGGGAACGGTGCGGGACGCGGAGGACGAGGCGGACGCGCGGGCGCGGGCCTGCCTGACGGCGGTGGCCCCGCCGGGGGACCTGTGGCTGGGGGCGATGCTCGCCGAGCACGGCGCGGAACGGGTGTGGGCGCTGCTGGTGGCGGGGGCGCACCCGCCCACGGTGCCCGTCGGAGCAGGGGAGGACGGCCCGGGGCCGGAGGCGCAGGCCCTGCTGGAGCGCAGGTGGGCACGGTGGGGCGCCGCGGCACGGGCGGTGGATGCCGACGGACTGCTCGGCGACTCGGCGGCGTCCGGCATCCGCTTCGTGGCGCCGCGGGATCCCGAGTGGCCCGGCCGCCTCGACGAACTGGACCTGCCCGGCGGGCGGCGCTCGCACGGACTGTGGGTGCGCGGCGCGGGGGACCTGCGTCACCTGTGCCTGCGCTCGGTGGCTGTAGTGGGTGCGCGCTCGGCCACGCCCTACGGGGAGCACGTGGCGGCGGAGATGGCCTACGAGCTGGCCGAGTGCGCGGTCGTGGTGGTCTCCGGCGGGGCCTACGGGATCGACGGGGCCGCGCACCGGGCGGCCCAGGCCCACGGCGGCACGGTCGTGGTGCTGGCCTGCGGGCTGGACGTGGACTACCCGCGCGGGCACGCGGGCCTGTTCGCCGACGTGGCCCGCACCGGGGTGCTGGTGAGCGAGCGGCCGGTGGGCGCCACCCCGCGCGCACCGGACTTCCTGGTCCGCAACCGGCTGATCGCCGCGCTCACCCCGGGCACGGTGGTGGTGGAGGCCGGACGGCGCAGCGGGGCGCTCAACACCGCTTCGCACGCCGCCGAGCTCAACCGGGTGCTGATGGCGGTCCCCGGCCCGGTCACCTCGGCGATGTCGGTGGGCTGCCACCTGCTGCTCCGCGACTGGAACGCGGGTTGCGTCACCTGCGCGGACGACGTCGTCGCCCAGGTGAGCGCGCTGGGGGAGCTGCCGCCGGAGACCGGGCCGCTGCGGGTGTCGGCCGAGCTCGACCAGGACAGCGCCCGGGTCCTGGCGGCGGTGACCCGGTCCGGCGCCGGACCTGCGGTGATCGCCGTGGCCAGCGGGACCCGTCTGGAGAGGACCCTGCGCTCCCTGGGGATGCTGGCCGCGGCCGGGCTGGTGGAGCGCTGCCCCGCGGGCTGGCGGCTGCCGCAGTGAGTGGGCGGAGGCGGTCGGGGCCGGTGACCGGTTCACAGGGTTCTCCGTCGGGCCGCAGCGGTCAGCGGTCGGGGCCGCCGGACAGCTGCCCGGTCGAGGCCGTGGGGCGCCGTGGACGGTCGCGGTCGGTGGCCCGCTCACAGCGTCCGCCGACGGTCCGCACAGGTCGGGGCCGCCGGACAGATACCGGGCTGAGACGGTGAGGCGCTGTGGACGGTCGCGGCCTGCCCGGTCCGGCGCGGACGCGTCCCACTCGCCGCGTACGCTCCGTGGCCCGCTCACGCCCGTCCGGCTCTCCGGCGCGCGGCGGCGAAGCCGGTACGCGGTCCCGGCCGGGGGCGGCACGCGGACCGGCGTGCGGCGACGGTAACGCACCCCGCGGGACGGGTACGGTGACGCCATGACCAAACCCTACAGTGACGCCCTGGTGGCGGACGGGCCGCTGCTGTTCGTCTCCGGACAGACCCCCGAGGGACCCGGGGGAGAGGTCGCCGGGGACGTCGGGGGGCAGACGCGCCAGATCTTCCGCAACCTGGAGGCCGTCCTGTCCCGCCACGGCGCGGACCTGGGCGACCTGGTCAAGCTCACCTATTACCTGCGCCACATCTCCGACCTGGAGGAGTTCCGCTCGGCCCTGGTCGAGTGCCTGCCCGACGGACACCTGCCCGCCGCTTCCCTGGTGGAGGTGAGCGGCCTGGTCGACCCCACCTACCTCGTGGAGGTCGAGGGGGTCGCCTGCCTGCCCTCAGGGAGGTAGGCGTGCTGGAGCGCTTCGCCGCGCACCTGTCGGGCGAGCTGGGGCGCTCGCCCCACACCGTGCGCGGCTACCTGGCCGACCTGCGCTCCCTCCTCGCGTACTTGGAGGAGCGGGGGCGGGGCGTGCGGGACCTGGACGTGGACCTGGTGCGCGGCTGGCTGTCCCGTGCCCGCGACGCGGGCGCCGGCCGCGCCACCGTGGCCCGCCGCGTGGCCGCGGTCCGCGCGTTCACCCGGTTCCTGCACCGCGAGGGCGTGCTGGCGGCGGACCCCGGCCCGCGCCTGGCCAGCCCGGCGCAGCAGCGCTCCCTGCCCACGGTGCTCGACGAGCGCCAGGCCGCCGCGGCGATCGCGGGGGAGGCCGAGCAGACCCCGACCGGCCTGCGCCGCCGCGCGGTGGTGGAGACGCTCTACGCCACCGGTGTGCGCGTCGCCGAGCTGTGCGCCTTGGACCTCGCCGACGTGGACCGCGAACGCGACACCGTGCGGGTCCTGGGCAAGGGGGCCAAGGAGCGCACGGTCCCCGTGGGCGGTCCGGCCCTGGACGCCCTCGACGCCTGGCTGTCCGGCGGACGCCCGGAGATGGCGGGCGCCGCCAGCGGCTCCGCGCTGTTCCTGGGGGCGCGGGGCGGCCGCCTGGGTGTCCGCCAGGCCCGCGAGGACGTGCACGCCCACCTGCGCGCCGTCGGTGCGGACAGCGCGCCGCACGGTCTGCGGCACAGCGCGGCCACCCACCTGCTCAACGGCGGCGCCGACCTGCGCAGCGTGCAGGAGTTCCTGGGCCACGCCAGCCCGCGCAGCACGCAGATCTACACCCACGTGTCCGTGGAGCGCCTGCGCGACACCTACCGCCGGGCCCACCCCCGCGCCTGACCGCTCCCCGCGCCGCCTCGGGCTCGTCCCGGCGCGCCCGGTCTGCGTACCGTGCGCCCGTGTCCCCCCGCCGGGTGCCCGGCCGAAGCGGTGTGGGGGCACGTGTCCGGTCGGCGTACCGTGCGCCTGAGTCCCTCTCCGCGGCGGTGGTCGGGCGGGCGCGGACGCGACACCGCGCGCACGGGGCGGCCCGGCGCCCGGGAGCCGTCCGCTCCGAGGCCGGTGCGGCGCCGGCGGGGCCGTCCGCTCCCGTGCGGCGACGCGGTCGGCGGGACCGGCAGCAGGCGGAACCGCCCCAGGCCGAGCAGGGAGAGCGGGTCGAGGTAGGCGTCGCCGCGGAGCAGGCCCCAGTGCAGGCAGGGCCGGTCCGGGCAGTGCGGCGGCGCGGCGGCGAGCGTGCCCAGGACGTCCCCGGCGGCGACCGGGTCGCCGCGGGCCAGGTCGGACTCCACCGGCAGATAGGTGGTGCGCAGGTCGCCGTGCGCCACGCTCACCAGCGGTGCGCCCGCCACCCGGCCCGTGAAGTGCACCCGCCCGGCCCCGGCCGCGCGGACCTCCCGACCGGGTTCCGCGGCCAGATCCACGCCCAGGTGCCCGGGCAGCCAGCGCTGTTCGGGCGGGTCGAAGGGGCGCAGCACCTCGACCGGCGGGTCCACCGGCCAGCGCCAGTCGGCCTCGGCGGGGTGGTGCGGGGACAGGAGCGAGAGCGCCAGGGACAGGGTCAGGAGCAGCGAGGGGGCCATACCTCCAGGGTCCGGGCGCGGGGGCCGCGACGCCAGGGGGAGTCGGCGCCTGTGGACGGCCCCGCCGCGGAAGGGGCGCGACGCGGCGCAGGTCCCGACGTATTCCCGATGGAGGATAGAATCATCTGTGGCCCGTCGGGCCGATCACAATACGCACGTCCACGAGCCTCCTCAGCGAGGGGCCGCACCCGCGGTCCGTGCCGCCTCCGGGCGGTGCGGCGGTACGGCCGGGGCGTCAGGAACAACCGAGGGCGGGGTCCCTCCCCGCCACCTCAAGGAGGACCAGGTCATGGCCACAGTCGTGACGATCCGCCAGCTCCTGGAGAGCGGCGTCCACTTCGGGCACCAGACCCGTCGCTGGAACCCCAAGATGAAGCGCTTCATCTTCACCGAGCGCAACGGCATCTACATCATCGACCTCCAGAAGTCGCTGGCCTACATCGACCGCGCCTACGAGTTCGTCAAGCAGACGGTCGCCCACGGCGGCACCGTCCTGTTCGTCGGCACCAAGAAGCAGGCGCAGGAGGCCATCGACGAGCAGGCCCGCCGCGTCGGCATGCCCTACGTCAACCAGCGCTGGCTGGGCGGCATGCTCACCAACTTCTCCACCGTGCACAAGCGGCTCCAGCGCCTCAAGGAGCTGGAGGAGATCGACTTCGACGACGTCGCCGGCTCCTCGCTCACCAAGAAGGAGCTCCTCAACCTTCGCCGTGAGAAGGAGAAGCTGGAGCGCACCCTCGGCGGTATCCGCGACATGTCCCGCGTGCCCAGCGCGGTCTGGATCGTGGACACCAAGAAGGAGCACATCGCGATCAGCGAGGCTCGCAAGCTGAACATCCCGGTGGTGGCCATCCTGGACACCAACTGCGACCCGGACGAGGTCGACTACCCGATCCCGGGTAACGACGACGCCATCCGCAGCGTCAGCCTGCTCACCCGCGTGGTCGCCGACGCCGTCGCCGACGGTCTCATGGCCCGCTCCGGCGCCTCCGAGGCCTCCGGCGAGCGCAAGTCCGCCGAGGAGCCCCTGGCCGAGTGGGAGCGCGAGCTCCTGGAGGGCAAGGCCGACTCGGCCGAGGCCCCCGCCGAGCAGGCCCCCGCCGAGCAGGCTCCCGTCGAGGCCGCCGAGACCGCCGCCGAGCAGGCTCCGGCCGAGACCGCCGCCGTCGCCCCGGCCGACGAGGTCGCCGCCGAGGCCCCGGCCGAGGCCACCTCCGAGGACTCCCCGGTCGACGCGCCCGCGAAGGCCCCCGACGCCGAGTAGTCCCGTGCCCCCGAGCACCGTCGCCGCCCCGCCGCTCCCGGCGGGGCGGCCGCTCGGTGCCCGGGACCGGATCAGCTCCACTTTCCGTACAGACTCTCCACTCCAAGGGAATCCGAGAACAGTCATGGCGAACTTCACCGCCGCGGACGTCAAGAAGCTGCGCGACATGACCGGCGCCGGCATGATGGCCTGCAAGAAGGCCCTGACCGAGGCCGACGGCGACTTCGACAAGGCCGTCGAGGCCCTGCGCGTCAAGGGTGCCAAGGACGTCGGCAAGCGCGCCGAGCGCACCGCCGCCCAGGGCATGGTCGTCCTCAAGCAGGAGTCCGAAGGCAAGGCCACCCTCGTCGAGCTCAACTGCGAGACCGACTTCGTCGCCAAGAACGACCAGTTCATCGCGCTGGTGAACCAGGTCGCCGACTTCGTCGCCGCCCAGGACAGCGACGACCTCGCCACCGTCGCCGCCGCCGAGATCGAGCCGGGCAAGACCCTCCAGGCCTTCATCGAGGCCAAGAGCGCGGTCATCGGCGAGAAGCTGGAGTTCCGCCGCTTCGCCAAGTTCGAGGGCGCCTACGTCGCCAGCTACCTCCACAAGTCCGACCCGGACCTGCCCCCCACCATGGGCGTCCTGGTCGAGCTGGACAAGGCTGACGAGGAGGTCGGCAAGGACCTCGCCCAGCAGATCGCCGCGCTGGCCCCGCAGTACATCGGCCGGGACGACGTCCCCGCCGAGGTCGTGGAGAACGAGCGCCGCATCGCCGAGCAGACCACCCGCGAGGAGGGAAAGCCCGAGCAGGCCATCCCCAAGATCGTGGAGGGCCGCCTCAACGGTTACTTCAAGGACGTGACGCTGCTCGGCCAGCCGTTCGTCAAGGAGAACAAGAAGACGGTCCAGAAGGTCGTCGACGAGGCCGGCGTGACCGTCAAGCGCTTCGTCCGCTTCAAGGTCGGCCAAGCCTGAGGGTTTTGAGATGATGGAGGTGCCGGGGAGACTGCTCCCCGGCACCTTCGGTGGATATGGGCGGATGGCGGGGCGCGTGAGCCCGGCCGGCCGCGGCGAGGAACACTCGGGGGACCCTGTGCCGCTCGGGGACGACAAGGGAGGCCACAGGCTGTGAACGAAGTGACGAGCACCGAACCGGCGATGCACGGGTCCGGCTGGAAGCGCGTGATGCTCAAACTCTCCGGCGAGGCGTTCGCGGGCGGCGGCGGCCTGGGCATCGACCCCGAGGTCGTCCAGTACGTGGCCGAGTCCATCGCCGAGGCGGTCTCCGAGGGCATCCAGGTCGCGGTGGTCGTCGGCGGCGGCAACATGTTCCGCGGCGCCCAGCTCACCGAGGGCGGCATCGAGCGCGGCCGCGCCGACTACATGGGCATGCTCGGCACCGTCATCAACTGCCTCGCCCTCCAGGACTTCCTGGAGCGGCTCGGTGTGGACACCCGCGTGCAGACCGCGATCCACATGAGCCAGGTCGCCGAGGCCTACATCCCCCGCCGCGCCGTCCGCCACTTGGAGAAGGGCCGCGTGGTCATCTTCGGCGCCGGTCTGGGCGCACCGTTCTTCTCGACCGACACCACCGCCGCCCAGCGCGCGCTGGAGATCGGCGCGCAGGCGGTCCTCAAGGGCACCCAGGTCGACGGGGTCTACGACTCCGACCCCCAGCGCAACCCCGACGCGGTCAAGTTCGACAAGCTCAACTACAACGAGGTCCTCACCCGCGGCCTCAAGGTCATGGACGCCACCGCGGTCAGCCTGTGCATGGACAACGGGCTGCCCATCGTCGTGTTCGACCTGATGAGCCAGGGCAACATCCTGCGCGCGGTACGCGGTGAGAAGATCGGCACCATCGTCGGGCCGACCCCGGTCTAGACAGCCTCCGCGACCACAGCAAGCCACGACACCAGGGAGCGCCCACATGATCGAAGAGACCCTCCTCGAGGCCGAGGAGAAGATGGAGAAGGCCGTGACCGTCGCGAAGGAGGACTTCGCCACGATCCGCACCGGCCGCCCCACCCCGGCGACCTTCAACAAGATCACCGTCGACTACTACGGCGCCCGGACGCCGATCAACCAGCTGGCCTCCTTCTCGGTCCCCGAGCCGCGCATGGTGGTCATCTCTCCGTTCGACGTCAACTCGCGCACCGACATCATCAACGCCATCCGCAACAGCGACCTGGGCGTGAACCCCTCCGACGACGGCCAGGTCATCCGCGTGGTCTTCCCCGATCTTTCCGAGGAGCGCCGCAAGGAGTACGTCAAGGTCGCGCGGACCAAGGCCGAGGACAGCAAGGTCTCGATCCGCAACGTCCGCCGCCGTGCCAAGGACACCTTCGAGAAGGCCGTCAAGTCCGGCGACATCGGCGAGGACGAGGCGCACCGCGCCCAGGCCGAGCTGGACGAACTGTCTTCGAAGTACGTCGCGTCCGTCGACGAGCTGCTGAAGCACAAGGAATCGGAACTGCTCGAGGTTTAGCCGGTGACCCCTCCTTCCTCCAGCGACTCGGGAGGCGATGACCGCTCGCCCGAGCACAGACCCGGCGGCGGGCCGCAGGGCGGTCCCGATCCGGACGGGCAGCGCTTCGTGCTGCACAAACCGGGGGGTGAGCCGGTCCGGACGGGCCGCAACCTCCCGGTGGCCATCGCCAGCGGGTGCGCCCTGGGCGCCCTCGTCTTCTTCTCCATCTTCCCCCTCCCCCAGCTGTTCACGATCATCACCTCCCTGGGGGTGCTGATCGGCCTGCGCGAGGTCAACCGGGCGTTCGCGGGCAAGGGCATGGGCCTGGCAGTGGCACCGCTGGCCGTCGGCGGCGTGGCCATGCAGGTCGCCGCCTACTTCGGGGGAACCGACTGGCTGGTGGGCACGACCGCGCTGACCGCGATCGTCGCTCTGGTGTGGCGGTTGCGCGGAGGTACGGAAGGGTTCGTGGCCGACGTCGCGGCCAACCTGTTCACCCTGGTGTACCTGCCGTTCCTCTTCGGAACGTGGCTGCTGCTCATCTCCCATCCCGAGGACGGCCAGTACCGCCTGGTCACGTTCATCGTGGTGACGATCTCCAGCGACATCGGCGGGTACTTCGCCGGAATCCTGCTGGGCCGGCACAAGATGGCGCCGGTGATCAGCCCCAACAAGACCTGGGAGGGCTTCGGCGGATCGGTCGTGGGCTGCGCCGTGGCGGGCGCGCTGTGCGTGACGCTCATGCTGGACGGCCCGTGGTGGGTCGGCGTGGTCCTGGGCCTGGCCGTCGTGCTGGCCGCCACCGTCGGAGACCTCATCGAGTCGCTGTTCAAGCGCGACCTCGGGGTCAAGGACATGGGCAGGTTCATGCCCGGGCACGGCGGCCTCATGGACCGCCTGGACTCGCTGCTGATCGCCGGCCCCGTGACGTGGATGGTGCTGAGCCTGCTGCTGTAGGCGGGCGGCGGACGGGGCGGGTCCTCCCGGGGACCCGCCCCGTCGGCGTCCCCGTTCCTGGCACCCCGACCGGGCGGGTGGATACGCTCGTCGGGTGGATGAACCGCTGATCGAACGAATGCGCGTGTACGGCGAGACGGTCTTCGCCGAGATGACGCGGCTGGCCGTGGAGACCGGATCGGTCAACCTGGGGCAGGGATTCCCCGACACCGACGGTCCCCGCTCCCTGCTGGAGGCCGCCTCCGGGCACATCCTGGAGGGGGTGAACCAGTACCCGCCCGGGCCGGGCCGTCCCGAGCTGCGGCGGGCGGTGAGCCGGTACCGGGCCCGCCACTACGGCATCGAACTGGACCCGGACACCGAGGTCTACGTGACCGTCGGCGCCACCGCCGGGATCGCGGCCGCGATGCTCGCCCTGGTGGAGCGCGGAGACGAGGTGATCGTCTTCGAGCCGATGTACGACTCCTACGCCGCCACGATCACGCTGGCGGGCGGGGTGCGCAGGCCGGTGACGCTGCGGCCGGACCCCGTGACCGGCCGCTTCACCTTCGACCCCGCCGAGCTGCGCGCGGCCGTGGGCCCCCGCACCCGGATGGTGCTGGTGAACACGCCGCACAACCCCACGGGGACCGTGTTCACCGCCGAGGAGTTGGAAGAGGTCGCGCGGGTGTGCCGCGAGCACGACCTGATCGCGTTCACCGACGAGGTGTACGAGTTCCTCACCTTCGACGGGCGGCCGCACGTGCCGCTGGCCACCCTGCCGGGCATGCGCGAGCGGACGCTGTCGGTGTCCTCGGTCGGCAAGATGTTCGCGGTGACCGGGTGGAAGACCGGCTGGGTGATGGGGCCCGAACCGCTGGTCACAGCGGTGCGCACGGTGAACCAGTTCCTCACCTTCTCCGCGAACGGCGCCCTCCAGCTGGCCACGGCCGAGGCCATCGACCGGGAGGAGGGGTGGGTCGCCGCCCAGCGCACCGCCCTCCAGGGCAAGCGCGACCGCCTGGTGGAGGGGCTGACCGGGGCCGGTTTCGAGGTGGACGCGTGCGAGGGCACCTACTTCGTCATGGCCGACATCCGCCCGCTCGGGTACGCCGACGGGGTGGAGGTGGCCCGCGCGCTGCCCCGGGAGGCCGGGGTGGCGGCGGTGCCCGCCCAGGTGTTCTACGACCGTCAGGAGGAGGGCGCGCACCTGCTGCGGTTCGCGTTCTGCAAGAGGGACGAGGTGCTGGACGAGGCGGTCGCCCGCCTCTCCGGCTGGCACGCGCGCGGGCGGTAGGAACCCGCCGCCGTGCGCACCGGCGGAGCGCACGGCGGCGTCCGTCAGGCCCGAGGGGCCCGGGGGGAGCGCGCGTCCATCACCTCGACCAGGCGCCGCTCCGCGTCGGGCCCCGCGGTGATCCGGGGCAGTCGCCACATCAGGGCGGCCCCGGCCACCCACCACACGAGCACCATCAGCCACTCGTTGGGCCAGCTCAGCGCCGCGGGCATGCCGGGCAGGTAGAGAAGGAGCAGTCCCACGGACAGTACGAGGGCCACCGTTCCGACGGGGACGCCCGCCGGAACGGTGAAGGGCCGCTCCATGGCGGGTTCGCGGCGGCGCAGCACGAGGAAGCTGACCACCACGGTGACGAAGCCGACCACGATGTTCAGGCCGCCGGCGTTGACCAGCCAGCCCAGCATCGGCTCGCCGAAGAACGGCGACACCAGGGAGAGCGCGCCGACGAACAGCACGGCGTTGGACGGGGTGCGAAAGCGCGGGTGCAGGCGGCCGAACCAGGCCGGGAGCATCCGCGAGGCGGCCATGGCGTAGATGAGGCGGCTGCCGCCGATGAGGAAGGCGTTCCAGCTGGTGATCAGGCCCGCGATGCCGCCGAGGACGAGCAGGTTGCCCATGGCCCGGCTGTCCCACATGGCGGCGACGGCGTCGGCGGAGGCCAGTTCCGAGTCCGCCAGTTCGGCCGGGCCCAGGCCCGAGCCCGCCGTCAGCACGACCATCACGTACCAGGCGGTCGCACAGAACACCGACAGCACCAGCAGGGTGCCGACCATGCGGTACGGGAGCCTGATCTCGGAGGCCGACTGCGGGATGACGTCGAAGCCGACGAAGAGGAACGGGACCGCCACCAGGACCACGAACATGCCCGGGACGCCGCCGTCGAACAGCGGCCGCATGTTGTCCACGGACCCGCCGACGAACGCGCCGGTGACCATGGCGGCCCCGGTGACCAGCAGGAACAGCACCGCGATGGTCTGGAAGACGCTCGCGGGCCTGATGCCGACGTAGTTGACGGCGGTCATCAGCACGGCTGCGGCCACGCCGACGGCGACCAGGCTGGCGTGGACGTCGTACCCGGCGACGGTCCACAGGCGGACGACCGCCATGTCGGGGAAGAGGTAGACGAGGGTCCGGGGGACGGCCACGGCCTCGAAGGCGACGACGGAGACGTAGCCCAGGATCATGGCCCAGGAGGCGGTGAAGGCCCCCTTGGGGCCGATGGCGCGCATGGCGTAGTGGTGCTCCCCGCCCGCGTGCGGCATCGCGGCGACGAGTTCGGCGTAGGTGAGGCCGACGAAGGCCATGATGACTCCGCCGACCACGAAGGCCAGCGCCGCGCCCGCGCTGCCCGCCGCGCCGACGAAGTCGCCCACCAGCACGATCCAGCCGAAACCGATCATCGCGCCGAAGCCGAGGGCGAGGACGTCACCCCTTCCCAGCACCCGGACGAAACTCTGGCTGTTGTCGGACACGTGGTCTCCCAGCGGTCGTGCCTGTGGTGCAGGACACACAAGCACGCGGCGGCGGTGAGGGGAAGGGCCCGTCGCGGAGGTTTTCGCCCCTGTTCCGCTTCCGCCGCCCCCACCGCTCGCGCACCAGAGCGGCGCCCGGGCCCCGGCCGCCGGTCGGCGCGGACGCCCCAACCGCGAACGCGCGGTCCGGCGGTCGGCCGCGGTGGGTGTTCCCGACGGCCGGTCAGGCGTTCGTCCGTGAGCGCGGCCTCTCAGGGCCGGGAGGCCGACGGGCTCCACACCATGGTCCGCTGGTGCACGTGCCCTCCCTCGAAGCGCACGCCCGGCACCACGGGGGCCGGTCCGTGGGGTTCGAACCCGGCCCGCGCGAAGAAGCGCACGGCGCCGGTGTTCTCCACGAGGGTCTGCAGGTGGCAGCCGCGTGATCCCTGCTCGCGCAGCCGCTCCTGCCACTCGCGCACCAGAGCGGCGCCCACGCCGGTGCCGCGTGCCCGGGACTCGACGTTGACGTGCAGGTGGGCGGGCCAGCGCGGGTCCGAGAGCTCGCCCGCGGTCGGTCTGCGCCGGAGGGCGGACACCGCCGTGTCCAGCAGGGCCCGGGCGAAGAAGGCCGCCGGTCCTCGTCGCAGCGCGAGCCGGTGCTCCCGGATCGCGCGGTCCACGAGCTCACTCTCCCCGGGCATCGCGGAGGGGTCGGGGCAGCCGGTCAGGTAGCCCGCCATCCGTCCGTCGACCAGGGCGACCAGCAGCGATTCGGGCACGTGGTCCATGTAGGGATCCAGGTAGATCGCGGCCTCGGACGGAAGGTGTCCCCAGAGCGTTCCCGACGGCGACCCCTCGCCCGCACGGGCGAACAGCGCCCGCAGTTCGGCGCGGTCGTCCTCGCGGAAGGTCCGGATCTCGGTACTTGCCACAACGACGCTCCTCAACTGTGTATCGAATACAGTGTATAAGATACACAGTTCGGCGCCCGGGCTGAAGGGCCCGGGCGCCGCACCGTGGGCCCTACTGGGCCTCGGGCTCGAACCAGACCGCGCCGAGCGGGGGCAGGGCGACCTCCGCCGAGAACGGCTGCCCGTCCCAGGGCACGGGCTCGGCGTCCACGCGGGCGGGCGCCGGGTGGTCCGACCCGCCGAAGCGCGCCTCGTCGGTGTTGAGCACCGCGTTCCACCGGCCCCCGGAGGGCAGTCCCATCCGCCGCCCGGTACGGGGCACCGGCGAGAAGTTCACCGCGCAGGCGAGCACCGAGCCGTCGTCGCCGTGGCGCAGGTACGACAGCGTGTTCCCCTCGCGGTCACCGCCGTCCAGCCAGGTGAAGCCCGCCGGTTCGGTGTCCCGCGACCACAGCGCGGCCCGCGGCCGGTAGGTCTCGTTGAGCGTCCGCACCAGGCGCTGCACCCCCGCGTGGTGCTCGAACTGGAGCAGCCACCACGGCACGCCCTCCCGGTGCGACCACTCGTCGCCCTGGGCGATCTCCCCGCCCATGAACAGCAGCTGCTTGCCCGGGTGGGACCACATGAACGCCAGGAGCGCGCGCAGGGTCGCCGACCGCTGCCACTCGTCGCCGGGCGGCTTGTTGAACAGCGACTGCTTGCCGTGCACCACCTCGTCGTGCGACAGCGGCAGCACGTAGTTCTCGCTGTAGGCGTAGACCATCGAGAACGTGACGTCGTCGTGGTGGTACTGGCGGTGGACCGGCTCCTTCTTGACGTACTCCAGGGTGTCGTGCATCCACCCCATGTTCCACTTGAACCCGAAGCCGAGCCCGCCGTGGTCCACCGGAGTGGTCACGCCCGTGTAGGCGGTGGACTCCTCCGCGATCATCGCCACGTGCGGGTTGCGCCGGTAGACGGTGGTGTTGAGCTCCTTGAGGAAGTCGATCGCCTCCAGGTTCTCCCTGCCGCCGAACACGTTCGGCTCCCAGGCCCCGGAGTCGCGCGAGTAGTCCAGGTAGATCATCGAGGCCACCGCGTCCACCCGCAGGCCGTCGACGTGGAACTCCTCCAGCCAGTACAGGGCGTTGGCCACGAGGAAGTTGCGCACCTCGGTCCGCCCGTAGTTGAAGATCAGCGTCCCCCAGTCCGGGTGCTCGCTCCGGCGGGGGTCGGGGTGCTCGTACAGCGCGCTCCCGTCGAAGCGGGCCAGCGCCCACTCGTCCTTCGGGAAGTGCGCGGGCACCCAGTCCAGCAGCACGCCGACGCCCGCGCGGTGCAGGGCGTCCACCAGGTGGCGGAACTCGTCCGGCGTGCCGAACCGGGGCGTGGGCGCGTAGTACGAGGTCACCTGGTATCCCCAGGAGCCGTCGTAGGGGTGCCCCGCCACGGGCAGGAACTCCACGTGCGTGAACCCCATGTCGGTCACGTACGCGACCAGTTCCTCGGCCAGTTCGGCGTAGCCCAGTCCGGGCCGCCAAGAGCCCAGGTGCACCTCGTACACGCTCATCGGCGCCCGGTGCTGCTCCACGCCCTTGCGCTCGGCCATCCACTCCTGGTCGGACCACACGTGCGTGGAGGAGGTGACCACGGAGGCGGTCGCGGGCGGCATCTGCGTGCACCGCGCCATGGGGTCGGCCTTGTCGCGCCAGTGCCCGTCGGCGCCCAGGACCTGGAACTTGTACAGGCCGCCCTCGCCGATCCCGGGCACGAACAGCTCCCACACGCCGCTGGAGCCCAGGCTCCGCATCGGGTGCCCGACGCCGCTCCAGTGGTTGAAGTCGCCGATCATCCGCACACCGCGCGCGTCCGGCGCCCACACCGCGAACCGGGTTCCGGCCACCTCGCCCATCGCGGTGTCCTCGACCCGCAGGTGCGCTCCGAGGGCGTTCCACAGCTCCTCGTGGCGGCCCTCGCCGATCAGGTGCAGGTCCAGCTCGCCCAGGGTCGGCGCGAACCGGTACGGGTCGGCGGCCACGTGCTCGGCGCCGTCCTCGTAGCGGGCGCTGATCCGGTAGTCGGGCACGGAGCCGAGCCTGCTCCGGGACACCTTCGCGGAGAACACGCCCCGGTGCAGGTGGTCCAGGCGCAGCCGCGAGCCGTCGGCCAGGACGGCGTGCACCTCCACCGCGCCCGGCCGCAGGGCCCGCACGACGGTGCCCCGGCCCTCGGCGTGCACGCCCAGCAGCGCGTGCGGGTCGTGGTGGTGGCCGTCCACCAGCCGGTCCAGGGCGGCGACCAGTTCGGGGTCGGGCCCCTTGCGCCGGGATGCGGCCGGGGCCCTGGTCGCCGCGGCCTTCCCGTTCGCCTCGGCCTTCCCGTCGGCGGAGGCCCTGCCCTTCGAGGAGGCCGGGGCCCGCTTCGCGGCCGGGGCCCTCCCAGCCGTCTTCGCCGTCGCGGCCTTCCTGCCCGCATTGGCCGCCCCGCCCCCGGCGGGCTTCACTGCGGCGGGTTCCACCGCGGCCGCCGTCTCGGCGACCGACACCTCCTCCACGACCGGGATGCTCTCCACGGCCTTCTTCTTCGGGCTCTTCCCGTTCGTCGCGGTCTTGGCTGCGCTGGCACGCGGACGTTGTTCGCTGCGGGGCGAGGTCAATGCGGGCTCCGTGGTACTCGTGTGGACGGATCGGGGGGCGTGGTGGTCGAAGCGGCGGCCGCCGTGCTCGGGAGGCGGCCGTGCTCTTCGGGGCTCCGCTTCGCTTCGCCCCGTGCTCGGGCGCCTCAAGGGCGAGAACCTTCGGCGCCTTCGGCGGGTTGGCTCGTTCCTCGCGAACCCGCCTCCGGCACCTCCAGAACCCCGCCGACGCCCGAGCCCCACCCCCAGGGGCCAAGCGAACTTTCACCGGACACCGCCTATCCGGGAACGGGAGGCGCGGCGGCGGTGGCGATGGAATCCAGCGGGACCCGCAGCCAGTTCGGCCGGTTCCGGGCCTCGTACAGCACCTCGTACACGGCCTTGTCGAACTCGAAGGCCCGCAGGACCGCCAGGTGCTTCTCCGGGTCGGCCCCTCCGCCGTCGGCGTAGCCCCGGCAGAACGCCTCCCGGTTGTGCCGGGCCCAGGAGCGGGCCGCCCACTCCAGACCGGGGTCGCCCGGGTGCCCGATCAGCAGGTACCCGGCCGCGTAGTCGAAGGAGCGGAGCATCCCCGCCACGTCCCGCAGCGGGCTGGACAGGCGCTGGCGGTCGCGCACCGGCACGGTGGGTTCGCCCTCGAAGTCCAGCAGCACCCACCCGGATCCGGTCCGGATCGCCTGCCCCAGGTGGTAGTCGCCGTGGATGCGCTGTATCGGCAGCGGCTCGTCCACCTCGGAGAAGTCGGCGTAGGCCTCCATCACCCGGGGCGCGTGCTCGGCCAGCTCCGGCACCTCGGCGCTGGCCATAGCCAGGCGCTCGACCATGGCGTCGGCCATCTCGGCCGCGCCCGTCGGGGTGAGCACGTCCGTGGGCAGGGTCCGGGCCAGCGACCGGTGCACCTCGGCGGTGGTGCGGCCCAGCCGGGCCGCCTCGCCGGTGAACGCGGACTCGCGCCCGTCCCCGGACCCCTCCAGCAGGGCGCGCACGTTGGCGGTGGCGAGCACCCAGCCGTCCGTGGCGTGCGGGATGTAGGTCTGGAGCATGGCCAGCGTCGTGGGCGTGGAGTGCCCGACCAGGTCGGCCTCGATCCACCCGCACGGCCGGGCCACGTACGGGGTCCCCGACAGGGCCATGTTCAGCTCCAGGTCCGGGTTGGGTCCGGGCCAGAGCCTGCGGAAGGTCTTGAGGACGTAGTCCTCGCCGAAGACCAGCGACGTGTTGGACTGCTCGCCGGTGAGCAGCCGCCCGGCCGAACCGGTGCGGATGCTGTCGCCCGGCAGGCTGCGGAAGCGCACCTTTCCGGAGGGTTCGGCCCCGGTGGGGGCGGCGAACCGCTCCAGGAGCATCCGGGTCAGCTCCTCGTCGTGGGCGGCGTCGTAGACCACCCTGGGTCTGCCGCCCGCCACCTGGCACACGCCGATGGCCACGCGCGCCAGGTCCGGCGGCAGGGAGCGCGGCGGCCGCGAGCCCAGCAGCACCTGGTAGCGGGAGCTGCGGCCCCGCTGCCCGGCCTGGAGGACCAGGACGCTCAGGTCCGGGCCGTCGGGGCCCGACGTCACCAGCGTGTGCCTGCTCTCGACCCGGATCTGGCGGATGGGGATCCCCTTGCCGGAGAACCAGCGCTGTCTCGGTAGCCAGACGGCCAGGAGTTCTTCGAGTTGGGACATGTCAGAGCGACCCGTTTCCCTTCTCGCCCCCACCCCGGCCCGTGCGCTCCGCGGCCGGGCCGGAGGGGCCCGAGGCGCGCACCGCGCTCCCGTGGGAGGGGGTGCGGGCGCCGTCACCGAACGCGGGGGAGAACCCGGCCTGGATGCTGGACGTCGTGCTCACTGGGTGGTCCGGTGCGTGCGGCCGGGTCGCGGCCGCCGACACCGGCGAGGTCTCGAAGGTGGCGTGCACCCGGGCCCCGGCCTCGGGCAGTCCGTAGGAAGGCATGCCGTCCCGGCCCGTGCCCGAGGGCTCCCGGTCGGCGGTGGCGGGCAGCTGGAACCAGTAGAAGCCGTGCCCGGGCAGGGTGAGCAGGTAGGGCAGTTCCCCGATCTCGGGGAAGCGCACACCGCCCACGCACTCCACCGGGGCGACCCCGGCGTAGCGCCCCAGGTCCAGCTCCACGGGCTGCGGATACCGCGACAGGTTGTTGACGCAGAGCATCCGGTCGTCGCCGTGCTCGCGGATGAAGGCCAGCACGCTCGGGTTGGTGGCGTTGAGCTCGGTGAAGGCGCCGGTGCCGAACACGGGGTGGCGCTTGCGGATCTGGATCATGCGCCGCGTCCAGTGCAGCAGCGAGCCGGGGTTGTCGCGCTGGGACTCCACGTTGAGCGCCTGGTACCCGTAGACCGGGTCCATGATCAGCGGCAGGTACAGGCGGGCCGGGTCGCCCTTGGAGAACCCGGCGTTGCGGTCCGAGCTCCACTGCATGGGCGTGCGCACAGCGTCGCGGTCGCCCAGCCAGATGTTGTCGCCCATGCCGATCTCGTCGCCGTAGTACAGGACGGGCGAGCCCGGCAGGGACAGCAGCAGGGCCGTGAACAGCTCGATCTGGTTGCGGTCGTTGTCCAGCAGGGGTGCGAGCCGCCTGCGGATCCCCACGTTGGCGCGCATGCGGGGTTCCTTGGCGTACTCGGAGTACATGTAGTCGCGCTCCTCGTCGGTGACCATCTCCAGGGTCAACTCGTCGTGGTTGCGCAGGAAGATCGCCCACTGGCAGTTGCGGGGGATCGGCGGCGTCTGGGCGAGGATCTCCGAGATCGGGAAGCGCTGCTCCTGCCGGACCGCCATGAACATGCGCGGCATCAGCGGGAAGTGGAAGTTCATGTGGCACTCATCGCCGCCGGACTCGAAGTCGCCGAAGTAGTCGACGACGTCGGACGGCCACTGGTTGGCCTCGCTCAGCAGCACGCGGTCGGGGTAGAGCCGGTCCACCTCGGCGCGCACGCGCTTGAGGAACTCGTGCGTCTCCTTGAGGTTCTCGCAGTTGGTGCCCTCGCGCTCGTACAGGTAGGGCACGGCGTCCAGGCGGAACCCGTCGATGCCCAGGTCCAGCCAGTAGCGCAGGACCTCCAGGATCGCCTCCTGGACGGCCGGGTTCTCGAAGTTGAGGTCGGGCTGGTGGGAGAAGAACCGGTGCCAGTAGTACTGGCCGCGGACCTCGTCGTAGGTCCAGTTGGACGTCTCGGTGTCGACGAAGATGATGCGGGCCCCGTCGTAGCGGTCGTCGGTGTCCGACCACACGTAGAAGTCCCCGTAGGGCCCGTCCGGGTCCTCGCGTGAGGCCTTGAACCACGGGTGCTGGTCGCTGGTGTGGTTCATGACCAGGTCGGTGATGACCCGGATCCCGCGCCGGTGCGCCTCGTCCAGGAGCTCCACGAAGTCGGCGGTGCGGCCGAACTCCGGGAGGATCTTGAAGTAGTCGGAGATGTCGTAGCCGCCGTCGCGCAGGGGCGACTCGTACATCGGCAGCAGCCACACGCAGTCGATGCCCAGCCACTGGAGGTAGTCCAGCTTCTGCACCAGACCGGCGAGGTCGCCGGTGCCGTCGCCGTTGGAGTCGAAGAAGCCCCGGGCGAGCACCTCGTAGAAGACGGCGTGCTTGTACCAGTGGGGATCACTGGTGCCGCCGGAGGACATCAGCGGGCCGGTGGCGGCCCCGGTGGCCGGGGCGAGCGGACCGTGTTCGGCGTGACCGCGTCCGCCGGGGCCGGGCTCGTCTTTGCTCATCTAATGCTCCCCACCAAGAATGTTCGACGTCGGTTCAACAGGCGTTTCGGACACGGCGGGGCTCCGGCGGAGCAGCGGCTCCACCGGGCCCCGTGCGCTGGTTCCGGGGCCGCTATCTGCCGCTGACGGTGAACACGTGCGCGGGACCGGCCGCGGGGTCGAGCCGGACGTAGTTGTCCGCACCCCAGGTGTAGGAACGGCCGGTCAGCTCGTCGGTCACCCTGAGCTCCTCCTCCCTTGTGAGGCCGATGGACGGCAGATCCAGGTGCACCGTCGCCTCGCGTGCGTGGTGCGGGTCGAGGTTGACGACGGCGATCACGGCGTCGTCGGGGTTCTTGGGGCCGGTGCCGGGCCGGTGCTTGGAGAAGCAGACGATCTCGGGCCGGTCCACGTGGTGGAAGCGCAGGTTGCGCAGCTCCCGCAGGGCCGGGTGCTCCCGGCGCAGCCGGTTGAGCAGCGTGAGGAGGCCGGCGAGGGTCTCGCCGGAGGCCTCGGCCGCGGCCCAGTCGCGGGGGCGGTACTGGTACTTCTCCGAGTCGAGGTACTCCTCGCTGCCCGGTCCGGCGGGGGTGTTCTCGCACAGCTCGAAACCGGAGTAGACGCCCCAGGTGGGGGAGAGCAGGGCCGCCAGCACGGCGCGGACGGCGAACGCGGGCCGACCGCCGTGCTGGAGGTAGGCGTGCAGGATGTCCGGGGTGTTGGCGAAGAAGTTGGGCCGCAGGTAGTGGGCGCTCTCCCGGCTCAGCTCGGTGAGGTAGTCGGTCAGCTCGTCCTTGCCGTTGCGCCAGGTGAAGTAGGTGTAGGACTGGTGGAAGCCGACCTTGGCCAGGGTGCGCATCATGGCGGGGCGGGTGAAGGCCTCGGCGAGGAAGAGCACGTCGGGGTGCCTGTCGGCGACGTCGGCGAGCAGCTTCTGCCAGAACGCGACCGGCTTGGTGTGCGGGTTGTCGACGCGGAAGATCCGCACGCCGTGCGCGATCCAGTGCTCGACCACCCGCAGGACCTCCGCGTACAGGCCCTCGAAGTCGCGGTCGAAGTTGAGCGGGTAGATGTCCTGGTACTTCTTGGGCGGGTTCTCGGCGTAGGCGATGGAGCCGTCGGCCCGGGCGGTGAACCACTCGGGGTGCTCGGTGACCCAGGGGTGGTCGGGGGAGCACTGCAGGGCCAGGTCCAGGGCGATCTCCATGCCGTGCTCGCGGGCCTCGGCGACGAAGGCGTCGAAGTCGGCGAGGGTGCCCAGGTCGGGGTGGACCGCGTCGTGGCCGCCGTCGGCCGACCCGATGGCCCACACCGAACCGGGGTCGCCGGGACCGGCGGTCAGGGCGTTGTTGGCGCCCTTGCGGTGGGCGGTGCCGACCGGGTGGATCGGCGGGAGGTAGACCACGTCGAAGCCCATGTCGGCGATGGCGGGCAGGCGCTTGGCCGCGGTGGCGAGGGTGCCCGAGAGCTCCTGGCCGGGCGCGGTGTCGACCTGGGCGCCCTCCGAGCGCGGGAAGAACTCGTACCAGGAGCCGAACAGCGCGCGCTCGCGGTGGACGACGACGCTGGTGCGCCTGGACCTGGTGACCAGTTCGCGCAGGGGCGCGCGCTCCATCTCGGCCAGGACCTCGGGGGTGAGCGCCGCCTCGAAGCGCTCCACCGGGGACATCGAGGTGTCGCGCAGCGCCTTGGCGGCGGCGTTGAGGAAGGGGCGGCGCGGGACCCGTCGCCCGGCGCGGGCGAGCAGGCGGGCGCCCTCCTCCAGGACGAGCTCGGTGTCCTGGCCCAGCGGGAGCTTGACGCCCGCGACGTGGTGCCAGGTGGCGAAGGGGTCGGTCCACGACTCGACGGCGAAGGACCACGTCCCCTCCGTGGGGAGGCTGACGCAGGCCTCGTAGCGGTCGGTGCCGGGGGCGTGCTCGCGCATGGGGACGAGCTGTTCGCGGCGTCCCGCGGGGGAGTAGACGACGACGCCCGCGGCGAGGGAGTCGTGGCCCTCGCGGATCACCGTCGCTCCCACGGTGAAGCGTTCGCCCGGAACGGCTTTCACCGGTCCGAGGTCGTTCTCTGGAGAGATATCGAGGATGGGCAGGCGTCCGATCACTGGCTACACCGTAATTGTCGTGGTTCGACGTCGCTGAACCGTGCTGTTTTTCGGCAGGCGGAAATAACCGGGAGTTAATCCAGGGCAAGACGGAGTTCACGGAGTATCCGGAACAGAAACTGTCCGGATTAAGGCTTCGGTGCCCTCCGCTGTCTATCGTCTGCCCTCTTGTGGTGTTTGGCGGAGTGCCAGGGCCGGATAATTTCTGTGATCCTAGTCACACTGGGTGCGTGTACTAAGAGCCGGTGTTTGTCGGGTTTCTGCTGAGTAAACCTCTCAAAGTGGTCATAAGGACACAGCAGATTCAGGTGTCTCTGTGGTTGTTTTCCGATGCATTCTGTGGAAATGACGGAAAACTGATCGGTCATGTTGGACGGTGTGCTGCGGTGGGTAGGGATGACCGAATGCACGCGCGAGCTGTATGGCCGTATTCCGGACATCCGCGCGTGACCGAATGGTCGCCTAAGGAACTTTTGTCACGGATTCGGGCACCCGTGGCCCGCGCTCCTCTCCGGCCTCGCTCCCCTCCCGGTGTCGGGTGTGTGACGCGCCTGTTTCATGGTGATTGACGAAATATGTTCGCTATGCGGTGCTTTGCTTGTCATTGAGGAAGTTTTTCGCTGACGCGCCCGTCAACCCGGTACGCCCTTTACGTCCGCCCTGAGAGCGTGGTCGACGGAGTTGCCTGCCCGCGCGTCCCGCGGGCGGGGCGGCACACGGCCGTAGGGGGCGACGTGACGGAGTCCAACCAGCGTCCGCCGCACGGGCGGCGGCACGAGGTCCCGCGCCGGAACCGGCGCGGGGCCCTCTCCCGCGCGGTACCGGCCGCCGCGGGTCCGCGTGTGCGGCGGTGGACCGAGGTCCTGCGCCGAAAGGTGTCGGAGCCGACCCCGACGGGGGACCGCCGGGAGACGGTCCAGCGCCTGGCCGGAACCAGCGCGGTCGCCGGGCTGCTCACGGCGGCGCTGGTCATGCCCTGGGTCGGCGGTCTCGGACTGGCGGCCAAGGACTCCGCCGCGGCCTTCATGGCCCTGCCCAGCGACCTGGCCGTGCCGCACCCCGCCGAGCGCGTGCTGCTGACCGACGTCGACGGGGAACCGATCGCCGAGGTCGCCGAGCGCGAGCGCGACGTGGTGCCGCTGGACGAGATCAGCCCCTGGGTGCCCGCCGCCCTCATGGCGATCGAGGACGACCGCTTCTACGAGCACGCCGGGCTGGACCTGCGCGGCACACTGCGCGCCGCCGTCCGCACCGCACTGGGCAACACCCAGGGCGGGTCCACCATCACCCAGCAGTACGTGAAGAACCTCCTCATGGAACAGGCCGACACCGAGGAGGAGCTGGCGAGCGCCAACGCGCGCACCCTGACCCGCAAGGTGCTGGAGCTGCGCTACGCCATCGAGCTGGAGGAGAAGCTCACCAAGGACGAGATCATGGAGGGCTACCTCAACCTCGCCTACTTCGGCCAGAACGCGTACGGCATCGAGGTCGCCGCCGAGCGCTACTTCTCCGTCCCGGCCTCCGAACTCGACCCCGCGCAGGCCGCCACGATCGTGGCGCTGGTGCGCGCGCCCTCGTACTACGACCCGCTCACCAACCCCGAGGCCTCCGTCGAGCGCCGCAACCTGGTGCTGGACCGGATGGTCGCCACCGGACACCTGGAGAGCGCGGAGGCGGAGGAGTACAAGAGCCGGGGCCTGGAGGTGGACGAGACCCCGCGCGCGGGAAGCTGCTTCAGCAGCGAGCAGCCCTTCTTCTGCGACTACGTCATGCGGTGGCTGGGCGGCTCCGACGCGCTCGCCGACACCCAGGAGGAGCGCGACCGGATACTGGAGCGGGGCGGCATCACCGTGCGCACCACCCTGGACCTGGACATGCAGGAGGCCGCCGAGCAGGCCATCGAGCGCTACGTCCCCGCGGGCGACTCCCACAAGTTCGCCGCCGAGGTCCTCGTGGAGCCCGGCACCGGCCGGGTGCGGGTCATGGCCCAGAACATGCGCTACGGCTTCGACGACGAGCCGGGCACCACCTCGATCAACCTGTCCGTGGACCACGACGACGGCGGGTCGCTGGGCTACCAGGCGGGTTCGACGTTCAAGCCGTTCACCCTGGCCGCCGCCCTGGACGCCGGGCTCGAGTACGACACCAGCTTCTCCTCGCCCAAGTCCACGACGGTGAGCGGCCTGGAGAACTGCGAGGGCGGCAGGATGTCGCCCTGGGACGTGCGCAACGCCGGGGAGAGCGACGGCGGAAAGCACAACATGATCAGCGGGACGAAGGGTTCGGTGAACACCTACTTCGCCCAGCTCCAGGAACGCGTCGGCCTGTGCGAGACGGCGGAGATGGCCCAGAGCCTGGGCGTCCACCGCGCGGACGGCGAGGACCTGCAGGTGTGGAGCTCCTTCACCCTGGGCGACCAGGAGGTCTCCCCGCTCACCATGGCCAGCGCCTACGCCGTCTTCGCCTCCCGGGGCACCTACTGCGAGCCGGTCCCCGTGGCCTCGGTCCTCTTCGAGGGCGAGGACGGCGAGGAGATCGAGATGGGCACCGAGTGCGAGGAGGGAGCGCTGGACACCGAGGTCGCCGACGGCGTCAACCACCTGCTCCAGCAGACCTTCGAGGGCGGTACCGCCAACGGCCTGGAGATCGGGCGCCCGGTGGCGGGCAAGACCGGCACCACAGACAGCGCGGCCTACGCGTGGTTCGCGGGCTACACCCCGAACCTGGCCGGGACCGTGGTGGTCGGGGACATCCGGGGCGGGGAGCAGCACACTCTCCAGGGCGTGACCATCGGCGACCGTTACTACGGCATCGTCTACGGGGCCACGCTGCCCGGCCCGATCTGGCAGGCCACCATGCGCGAGGCCGTGGCGGGCCTGCCGGAGGAGGAGTTCGCGCCCTCGCCGAAGATCTACGGCAAGGCCTCTGACAAGCCGTCGGGCGGCGGTGGCGACAGCGACGACGGCGACACCGGTGGAGGCGGTGGAGGCGGCGGTACCGGTGACGGCGGCGTCGCGGCCGGTGGCGGCGGTGACGGCGGGGGTGACGGCGGTTCGACCGGCGGTGGCGGCGGTGAGGAGGCCACCGGCGGTGGGGGCTCGACCGGCGGCGGTGGCGGTACCGGAGGCGGCGAGGGTTCGACCGGTGGCGGCGGCACCGGCGGCGGCACCGGCGGGGGCACCGGCGGGGGCGGAGGTTCGACCGATGGCGGTGGAGGCGGAAACACCGGCGGTGGTGGAGGCGGCGGAGGCGGAGGTACCGGGGAAGGCGGTGGCGGCGAGTCCCCGGGCGGGGACGGCGGCGCGCCCTGGAACGGCACGCCCCCGCAGCCGCAGGTGCCCGAGGGCGGTGTCGGCCCCGGGGACTGAGATCCCGCCTTTCTGTAGCTTTCTGTTGGATTCGGCTCACGCGATCGCAGGGCGGTCGCTACGGTGTGTGTCATGACCAGGAAGAGCGTGAAGCGGGCCTATCGATACCGCTTCTATCCGAGTGATGTGCAGGCGGCTGAGCTGTCGCGCACGTTCGGGTGCGTGCGCCTGGTCTACAACCGCGCTCTGGCCGAACGCACCACCGCCTGGCAGCAGCGCCGCGAGCGGGTGGGTTACTCCCACACCTCGGGGATGCTGACCGCCTGGAAGAGGACCGAGGAGCTGTCCTTCCTCACCGAGGTCTCTTCCGTTCCGCTCCAGCAGACGCTGCGCCACCTGCACACCGCCTTCGGCAACTTCTTCGACCGCCGCGCGAAGTACCCGCGGTTCAAGTCCAAGAAGACCTCCCGGGCCTCGGCGGAGTACACCCGGTCGGCCTTTCGCTACTGCGACGGCCGTCTGACCCTGGCCAAGATGGCCGAACCCCTGGACATCGTGTGGTCGCGGCCCCTGCCCGAAGGGGCCCGTCCCTCGACAGTGACGGTCTCGCGTGACGCGGCCGGGCGCTGGTTCGTGTCCCTGCTGTGTGAGGACACCATCACGTCGGCCCCGGCCGTCAACAACGCGGTCGGTGTCGATGCCGGAATCACCTCCGTGGTGATCTTGTCGACCGGGGAGAAGGTGGCCAACCCACGCCACGAGCAACGCGACCGGGCCAGGCTGGCCCGGGCGCAGCGGGCGCTGGCCCGTAAGGCCAGGGGCAGCGCGAACCGGGACAGGGCGCGGCGGAAGGTGGCGCGGGTGTGCGCCCGCATCACCGACCGCAGGCGCGACTTTTTGCACAAGCTCTCCACTCGACTCGTCCGCGAGAACCAAGTGGTCGTGATCGAGGACCTGGCCGTGCGCAACATGGTCAAGAACCGCAGGCTGTCCCGGGCGATCTCGGACGTGGCCTGGCGTGAGCTGCGCACCATGTTGGAGTACAAGTGCGCCTGGTACGGGCGGGACCTGATCGTGGTGGACCGGTTCTTTCCCTCCTCCAAGGCGTGCTCGACCCCCGGATGCGGGTACGTGCACGCGTCGTTGCCGTTGCGTGTACGGGAGTGGAGGTGCCCCGGTTGTGGGGTGGTCCATGACCGTGATGTGAACGCGGCGCTCAATCTCGAAGCCGCCGGGCTGGCGGTTGTTGCCTGCGGAGCTGGTGTGAGACCTCAACGGGAGTCCTCCCGGACGGGGCGACCGGCGACGAAACAGGAAGGCCACGGGGCGACCCGTGACGAGGCGTTGGCCTCGAACCACCGGTAGGCGGTTCCGCGATCTCTTGCCTTCAGGCAGGAGAGGAAGTCAAAATGGGTGAAACCGACAGGGGAGCGCGCGAGCGCTGAGAGTGCGGCACCAGGCCGCAGACCCTTACACACCTGATCTGGGTCATGCCAGCGAAGGAAGTCGTAGGAACCGTCACCGGTGGCGTGCTCCCGCGCACCGGGACGTCCCGGCGCGCGCGGAACGCGTCCCGGCGCCGCTCTCGGCCGCACGGGCCCCTCGCACCCCCCGGCGAAGGGACACCGAATGAAGAGGAACACCACCACCCCCCAGGGCACCGGCTTCCGGCACGACGTCCTCGGTCGGCTGCGGAGCTGGCGCACCGTCGACATCGTCGTGGCCGCCGTCATCGGCGTCGCGGTCGGCGTGGTCTTCTGGCTCTGGAACATCGTCTGGTCGGTCACGACCCCGCTCTTCGTCGGCTTCCCGCCCGCGCAGGCCGTCGTCTACGGCATGTGGCTGATCTCCGGCGTGCTGGGCGGCCTGATCATCCGCAAGCCCGGCGCGGCCCTGCTCACCGCCGTCGCCGCCGCCTCGGTGTCGGCGCTCCTGGGCACCCAGTGGGGGATCATGGTCATCCTCGACGGCGCCCTCCAGGGCATCCTGCCCGAACTCGTCTTTCTCGCCTTCGGCTACCGCCGCTGGGGCATGGGCGTGGCCGTCCTCGCGGCGGCGGTCGCGGGCGTCTCCCCGGCCATCCGCGACAACCTCGCCTACAACGTGACCTGGCCGCTGTCCTACCAGATCACCTACGGCGTCATCGTGGTGGTCAGCGCCGCCCTCATCGCGGGCGTGGGCGCCCGCCTGCTCACCACCGCCCTGGCCCGCTCCGGTGCGCTGGCCCCCTTCCCGTCCGCGAGGGGCTGACCGTGGCCTCCGCGAACGGGCGCCGGACGGCGGCCGGGGGCCCCGGCGCGCGCGTGGAGCTCTCCGGCTGGGGCTGGCGGCACTCGGGCCGCGGGTCCCACGCGCTGCGCGGCGTGGACCTGGTGATCGAGCCGGGTGAACGCGTGCTGCTGCTGGGCGCCTCCGGCGCGGGCAAGTCCACCCTGCTGCACTCGCTGGCCGGCCTGACCGGCGAGGACGCCGCCATCAGCGGCGACCACGAGGGCACCCTGCTCCTGGACGGAGAGCCCGCCGACCGGAGCCGGGGCTCGGTCGGCCTGGTCAGCCAGGACCCCGAGACGCAGCTGGTGATGGCGCGCGCGGGCGACGACGTCGCCTTCGGCCCGGAGAACCTGGGCGTGGCCCCCGACCTCATCTGGCCACGCGTCCACGAGGCACTGGAGGCCGTGGGCTTCCCGTACGGACCGCGCCACCCGACCGGCGCGCTGTCGGGCGGTGAGAAGCAGCGCCTGGTGATCGCCGGGGCCCTGGCGATGCGCCCCCGCCTGCTGCTGCTGGACGAGCCCACCGCCAACCTCGACCCGGCCGGGGCCGCGCTGGTGCGCGGCGTGCTGGCCCGCCTGCTCGCCGAGACCGAGGCGACCCTGGTGCTGGTCGAGCACCGGGTGGCCGACGTCGTGGACCTGGTGGACCGGGTCGTGGTCGTGGCGCCCGGCGGCGGGGTCGTCGCCGACGGGCCGCCGGGGACCGTGTTCGCCGAGCACGGGCGCTCGCTGGCCGCGCAGGGCGTGTGGGTGCCCGGGTTCGAGCCCGCGCCCGTCCTTGAGCCCGCGCCGGGCGGTGAGCCCCTGCTGGAGGCCGTGGGCGTCACGGCGCGCACCCCGAGCCAGCTCGGCGTGCGCGCGGCGCCGCGGCGCACGGTGTTCGAGGGGGTGGACGCCACCGTCCGAGCCGGGACCGCGACCGCCCTGACCGGACCCAACGGCGCGGGCAAGTCCACGCTGCTGACCCTTCTCGCCGGACTGTCCAGGCCCCAGCGGGGAGCGGTGCTGCCGCGCGGGCCGCTGGCCGGGGCCGACCCGCGCCCGCTCGTGCGCTGGCCCGCCCGCAGGCTGGCCCGGTACGTGGGCACGGTCTTCCAGCACGCCGAGGACCAGTTCGTCACCGCCACCGTGCGCGACGAGCTGTGCTTCGCCCCGCTGCGCGCCGGGATGGGCGAGGCCGAGACCGAGGCCTGGGTGGGCGAGCTGATGGAGCGCCTGCGCCTGTCCGCGCTGGCCGACGTGCACCCCTACACGCTCTCGGGCGGTGAGAAGCGGCGGCTGTCGGTGGCCACGGCGCTCAGTTCGGGCCCCGCGCACGCGCCCGACGCGCTCGTCCTGGACGAGCCCACCTTCGGCCAGGACACCCGGACCTGGACCGAACTCGTGGAGCTGCTCGCCACCCTGCGGTCCGCGGGCCGCGCGGTGGTCATGGCCACCCACGACGACCTGTTGCTGCGGAGTCTGGCCGACGCGCGGGTGCGCGTGGCCGGGGGCCGCGCCGTCCAGGAGGCCGCCGCACCGGACGCGGGCGCCGGGGCGGAGCCGCCCGGCCCGCCGGAGCCGACCGGGCCCGCGGGGCACACGCCGGTGGGAAGGGGGAGCCGTGGCTGACCGGAGGCTTCCGGACACACCCGTGGACGGGGACCGTGTCCCGGGCGGGGCCCGCGTGCCGGAGGGGAACCGAGAGACGGACGAGGTCCGTCGTGCGCCGGATGAGGTCCGTGTACCGGACGAGGTACGAGGGCAGGGCGGGGCCGGTGCCCCGCCGGGGGACGCGCTCACCCTGGAGGCTCCCGCGGACGGCGGGGCGCGCTTCTGGCTGGTCGGGCTCAACCCGGCGGCCAAACTGCTCGCCGCCCTGCTGCTGGGCGTGGGCCTGGTCCCGGCCGTGGACGCCGTCACCGGCGGCGCGGTGCTGGCGGGCGTCCTGCTGCTCCTGCCGTTCAGCGGGATCGACCGGCGCACCCTGCTCGTCCTGGGCGGGCCCTTCCTGCTCATGGGGCTCTCCAGCGGGCTGGTCAACTACCTGTACGGGGAGCACGGTGCGGAGGGCGCGCTGGGCGCCGCGGTGCGCCTGCTGGCCATCGCCCTGCCCGGGCTGCTCGCCGCCGTGAGCAGCGACCCCACGGAGACCGCCGACGCCCTGGTACAGCGGCTGCGGCTCCCCGAGCGTCCCGCCATGGGCGTGCTGGCGGCGCTGCGGCTCGTCCCGCTGCTCGCCGACCAGTGGCGCACGATCACACTGGCGCGGAGGGCTCGCGGGCTGGAGGCCGGGCGCGACCCGGTCAGGGCGGTCGCGCTGTTCTTCGGCCGCCTGTTCGCCCTGTTGGTGCGCTCCATCCGCACCGGGACGCTGCTGGCCGCGGCGATGGACGCGCGCGCCTTCGGGACCGGGCCGCGCACCCGCGTCCGGGAGAGTCGCTGGCGGACCGCGGACACGCTGCTGCTGGCGGGGGCCGCCCTGCTCCTGGCGGCGGCCTACACCCTGTCCGCACGCCTGGGCACCCTGGTGCTGCTCTTCTCCTGAACCGGGTGGTAAGCAGTTCGGAGACAGTGGTGACGTCCGAGTAGTGAGGGGCAGCAGACCGTGGGCGAGTTCGTGCGTGTGGAGACCGATCCGGACCATCCGGCCGTGGCCGTGATCCGGCTGGACAGGCCGAAGGTGAACGCGCTCAACGCCGCGCTCACCGCGGAGATCGCCGAGGCCGCGACCCGCGTCGCCAAGGACCCGGACGTGCGCGCCGTGGTCGTCTACGGCGGTGAGCGGGTGTTCGTCGCGGGCGCTGACATCAAGGAGATGGCCGACCTCACCGCCGCGCAGATGCTCGGCTACGCGCGCGACCTCCAGAGCGCTCTGAACCTGGTGGCCCGCATCCCCAAGCCGGTCGTGGCGGCGGTCACCGGGTACGCGCTCGGCGGCGGCCTGGAGCTGGCACTGGCCGCGGACTTCCGGGTGGCGGGTGCCGGGGCCAGGCTGGGCGTGCCCGAGATCCAGCTCGGCGTCATCCCCGGCGCGGGCGGGACCCAGCGCCTGCCCCGCCTGATCGGCTCCTCCAGGGCCAAGGAGATGATCTTCAGCGGTCGCCACGTGAAGGCGGACGAGGCCCGGGAGATCGGCCTGGTGGACCAGGTCGTCCCGGACGAGGAGGTCTACCGGGCCGCCGTGGCGCTGGTCGCCCGGTACGCCCAGGGTCCGGCCGTGGCGCTGGCCGCGGCCAAGGAGGCGGTGGACCGGGGCCTGGAGACGGACCTGGACACCGGTCTGGAGATCGAGCGCCTGCACTTCGCGGGCCTGTTCTCGACCGAGGACCAGAAGGACGGCATGCGCAGTTTCGTCGAGCAGGGACCCGGCAAGGCCGCCTTCAAGGGGCGCTGACGGGGCGATGAAGCGGCGCCGGAGGGCCGCCGGACGGACCGGTCCGAGCCGACCGGGCGCCGGAACAGCAGGTCGGGGCGGCGGCACACGGCGTCGTGCCGTCCGCCCCGCAGCCGTTTCGGTGGATTCGAGAACTTTTCACCCCGCTCGTTGGATCGAACGGTGTCACGGGGGGTTCGGCCGAACGTCCGGATCCGGCCAGTCCGGACGGGAGGGAGGGAACCGCCCACGCCAGTTTTCCGTCATACTCGTGAGGGTCGCCCCCGGACGGACGCGCCGCCTGAACCCCGGACGCCCGGCGGTGCGGAAGCGACCACACGGGCCCGAGACCGGGACGAACAAGCCAATGGTGACCCATCCCCCGGCCGCTAAGCTGGACGCGGTGGTATGTGGTCTTTTGAGGGGATGAGTTCTCGATGGCAATGTCGGCAGGTTTCCCCATGGGTGAGGAGCTGCCGGAGCGCATCGGCCACTACGTCATCCGCCGCCGCATCGGGCAGGGCGGCATGGGCGTGGTGTACCAGGCCGAGGACCCCCGGACCGAGCAGTTCGTCGCGGTGAAGGTCCTCAAGCCGGAGGTCGCGGGCGACCAAATCGCCCGGGCCCGCCTCGCCCGCGAGGTCGAGACCATGCGCCGCGTGCACAGCCCCAACGTGGCCGAGGTCATCGAAGCCGACACCCAGGCCGAGCTGCCGTGGGTGGTCACCGAGCACATCCCCGGCCCGACCCTGGACGCCACGGTCACCAACCACGGACCGCTGCGCGGCCGCGCGCTCACCCGCTTCGTCACCGGCATGGCCCGCGCGATCCGGGACATCCACGCGGTGGACGTGATCCACCGCGACCTCAAGCCCGGCAACGTGATCATCTCCAACGGCGAGCCGATCGTCATCGACTTCGGCATCGCGCACGCGGTGGACGGCGCCAAGCTGACCCAGACCGGCACGTTCGTGGGCACGCCCAGCTACCTGTCCCCGGAGGTCATCGAGGGCACCGACCTGGGCCCGGCCACCGACATCCACGCCTGGGGCGGCACCGTCGCCTTCGCCTCCACCGGCCGCCCGCCCTACGGCGCGGGCACCTTCGAGGTCATCTTCTTCCGCATCCTCAACGGCGAGATCGACATGGACGGGATGCACGAGGCGCTGCGGCCGCTGGTCAACCGCGCCGTCTCCCGTGACATGCGCAGCCGCCCCACGGCGGAGGAACTGCTGGAGGAGGCCAGCCGCCTCAACCTCGACCTGCCCTGGACCGAGGACGCGGGAGGCCGTCCCACCGGGCTCACCGGCAGCCACACCGTGTACCACCCGACCACGGCCGGGGGCACCGGGGAGGAACCGGGCAGCGGCGGCTCGGGCGGCGCCGCCGCGGCGGGCGCGGCCGGTGCCGCGCTCGGCGGCGCGGCGGGCTACCTGGCCGGTCGCGCGGCCCAGAACGACCAGGGCTGGGGCCCCTCGCACACCGGCGGCCCCGCCTCCAGCGCCTGGTCCCCGTCCGGGGACCCCGCGAGCCCGGCCTCCGCGGCGCACTCCGGCGGGCTGGTCGACGACCCCGTGTCCACCGACGACCTCTCGGGCGCGGCGAACGGCCGCCGCGCCGACGACCCGGAGTCCACCGACGACCTCTCCGGCGCGCGGCGCGGCTGGGACGACGAGGACGACGGGCTCCCGGGCACCGAGCGCATCGCCCCGCGCGACGCCGACGACCCGGACGACCCCCAGGGGACGATGCGGATCAGCCCGGTCCGCGACGAACCGGACGACGTGCTGGGCACGCGGCGCATCCAGCCCGACGAGTTCTCCCGCGAGGACCCGCAGGGCACGATGATGATGGACCCGGTCGACCGGGACGGGTACGCCCGGCGCCCCGTCGACGAGTACGAGGACGAGGGCCACCAGGCGCCGCACACGCAGTTCTTCAACACCCCGCTGCACAAGGGCGACTTCGCCGACATCCTCACCCCGGTGGACGACGGCCGGGGCAGCAACCGGACGCAGGAGTTCGACGGGGACGAGTACGAGGAGCGGCGCGGCGGCCTGCTGGGCCGGTTCCGTCGCGGCGGCGGCGACCGGGTGAGCGACTACTTCCCGGACGACTCCGACGAGGAGGGCGAGGAGTACGAGGAGCGGTCGTGGCGGATGCACCCGCTGACGATCCTGCCCATGCTGGTCTCCGTGGCCGGTGTGTCCCTGCTCTTCCCCTGGTTCGGGCTGATCCTGGGCGTCGTGATCATCGCCGCGCTGGGCGCCCTGGACGTGGTCAAGGCCGAGCACGCCCGCCGCCTCCAGACACGCGGCCCGCGCAACTCCGACAACATGGTGGTGGCGCTCAGCTTCCCGTGGGCCTTCGGGCGCATGGCGCTGCGCACGCTCGGCTTCGGGCTGATCTACCTGCTGGCGGGCATCCTGGTCGGCATGATCTACGCGCGGATCGCGGACGTGCCGGGCGAGGGTGCCAACTACACCGGGGCCTTCGCGATCTTCGTGATGATCCTGCTCAGCTACGTCATGCCGAGCGGGCGCGAGGCGCGGCACCAGGCGGTGTGGCTGGTGCGCCGGGTCCACTACCGCAACCTGTACGTCTACGTCGGCGTGTGCATCGGCCTCGTGCTGCTGACCATGCTCATCCTGTCCTTCGGCCTGTCGGCGGCTCCGGACTGGGTGCCGATCGGCGGTCCCTCGGACTGGTTCGACGGACAGTGATCCCCGCCCGGGGGCCGTAGGGCTCACCGGGCACCGCGAAGGCCCCGGGCTCCGGCCCGGGGCCTTCGGCGTTCCCGCGGGGCGGGAGGACCCCGACCTGCTACCGGTGGTGTGACCGGTTCCTGCGGGATCGGCGGCGACTAGGGTGGGGAGCGGGAGGCGGGCACCCGCGACCGGTGTCCGGCGCAGGCGGTCCGACCGGGGTCGGAGCACCTGCGGCACAGCGGTGGTTAGGGTTGCCTCAGTCACACCGGGGGCCAGGGGTTGGCCTCCAAGCTACTAGCCAGTAACATCTGGGCTATGAGCACATCGCGGGACCTGTCTGAACGTGAAGGCGGCCCCGCCGTCGGATGACCGAACGGCATTCGGCATTGTTGGCAGTAGGGGGCGCGCCAGCGTCCGGCCGCCGCACGGCGGATCATGGAGTGCAGGGAGGTCGGCCACCGGCCATGAATATTGTCGTTTTGGTCAAGCAGGTCCCGGACACGGCGACCGAGCGGAAGCTCAACCCCGAGGACAACACGCTCGATCGCGCTGCGTCCGACGGTGTCATCAACGAGCTGTGCGAGTACGCCATCGAGGAGGCGCTCCAGCTCAGGGAGAAGCACGGCGGCGAGGTCACCGTCCTGACGATGGGACCGGACCAGGCCACGGACTCCATCCGCAAGGCCCTGTCGATGGGTGCGGACAAGGCCGTCTTCGTCAACGACGACGCCCTCCACGGCTCGGACTCGCTCCAGACCGCCTACGCCCTCGCGCAGGCCCTGGGCACCATCGAGTTCGACGTGGTCGTCCTGGGCTCGGAGTCCACCGACGCCCGCACCGGCGTGGTCGGGGCCGCGCTCGCCGAGTACCTCGGCCTGCCGCAGCTCACGTTCGCCCGCAAGGTCGACATCGACGGCAGCACCATCAGGATCCAGCGCCAGACCGACTACGGCTACGACCTCGTCGAGGCCCAGCTCCCGGCGGTCGTCTCCGTGGTCGAGAAGATCAACGAGCCGCGCTACCCGTCCTTCAAGCTCATCATGCAGGCGAAGAAGAAGCCGGTGGACAAGAAGTCCGCCGCCGACGCGGGCATCGACACGGCCAGGGTGGGCCTGGCCAACGCCACCACCGAGACCGTCGACTTCGACGCCGCGCCGCCGCGCGCCGCGGGCACGGTGGTCAAGGACGAGGGCGACGGCGCCGCGAAGATCGCCGAGTTCCTCGTCGAGAAGAAGTTCGTCTAGGTCGAACGAGAGACTCAGGGAAGGTTCAAGGGATATGGCTGAGGTCCTCGTCCTCGTCGACCACGTCGACGGACAGGTCAAGAAGGTCACCACCGAGCTGCTGACCGCCGCCCGCCGCATCGGCGAGCCCGCGGCCGTGTGGGTCGGTGACGGCGCCGAGTCGGGCAGGGCCGTCCTGGCCGAGTACGGCGCCGAGAAGGTCTACGTGGCTTCGGCCGAGCTGGACGACCACGTCGTGGCTCCCAAGGCCGAGCTGCTCGCCAAGCTCGCCCAGGACAAGGGTGCCGCCGCCGTCCTGGTCTCGGCCACCGCCGAGAACAAGGAGATCGCGGGCCGCGCCGCGGTCAAGCTGGGCTCGGGCGTGCTCACCGACGTCGTGGACGTCAACGCCGAGGTCGTCGCCGAGCACAGCATCTTCGGCGGCACCACCGTCACCCACGCCCGCGTGCGCACCGGCGTGCCGGTCGTCGCGGTCCGCCCGAACTCCGTCCCGGCCGAGGCCGCCTCCGGCGCCGCCGCCGAGGAGCAGGTGTCGGTCGAGGTCTCCGACGCGGCCAGGAAGGCCAAGGTCGTCGAGCGCGTCCACGAGGAGCAGGGCGAGCGCCCCGAGCTCACCGAGGCCGCCATCGTGGTCTCCGGCGGTCGCGGCGTGGGCTCCGAGGACTTCTCGGTCGTGGAGAACCTGGCCGACTCGCTGGGCGCGGCCGTGGGCGCCTCCCGCGCCGCCGTCGACTCCGGCTGGTACCCGAACCAGTTCCAGGTCGGCCAGACCGGTAAGACGGTCAGCCCGAACCTGTACGTGGCCCTGGGCATCTCCGGCGCGATCCAGCACCGCGCGGGCATGCAGACCGCCAAGAACATCGTGGCGATCAACAAGGACCCCGAGGCCCCGATCTTCGAGCTGGCCGACTTCGGCGTCGTGGGCGACCTGCACGCGGTCACCCCGCAGCTGACCGAGGAGATCAACAAGCGCAAGTAGCACCGCGCTCCGACGCGCGAACGCCCGGCCAGGGGCCTCCCCGGCCGGGCGTTCGCGCGTTCGGGCACCGTTTTCCGGGGCCGCCGCCCGGGTAGGCGGGCCGCACGGCGGCGAACGGGGGAGGCCATGGCGGCGGAGACCGCGGGGGTGCGCGCGGGACGGCGCGTGGTGGAGGTGCGCAGGCCCGGCAAACCGCTGTTCGGAGAGGGCGGGGCGACCAAGGAGGACCTGGCGCGGTACCACGCCCGGATCGCCCCCCTGATGCTGCCGCACGTGCGCGACCGGCCGGTGGCCCTGGCGCGCTTCCCCGACGGGATCGACGCGCAGGGCTTCTTCGTCAAGCACCCGTCGGTCCCGGACTGGGTGCGGACCGCGGACACCAGCGGCGGTCGGATGATGCTGTGCCGGGACGCGGCCGCGCTGGTCTGGTGCGCCGACCAGGCGGCGATCACCCTGCACGCCTGGCAGTCCCGGCAGCCGAACCTGGGCCTGCCCGACCGGATGGTGATCGACCTCGACCCCGCCGGGGACGGCCCCGGGGCCTTCGCCGCCTGCCGCGCCGCGGCGCGGGACGTGCGGGAGGTGCTCGACGAGCTTGGCCTGGCCGCCTACGTGATGACCAGCGGCTCCCGGGGGCTGCACGTGCGCTCGCCGCTGCGGCCCGAGGCGGACGACCAGGAGGTCCGCGTGCTGGCGGAGGCGGTCGCGGACCGGGTGGTGGCCCGGCGGCCGGACGAGCTGACCACCGAGGTGCGCAAGGCCGCGCGCGGGGACCGGCTGTTCGTGGACTACCTGCGCAACGGCCGCGAACAGCTCGCGGTGGTGCCGTACTCGGTGCGGGCCAGGCCGGGCGCGCCGATCGCGGCGCCCCTGACCTGGGAGGATCTGGAGAAGGTGGAGACGGCCCGGGATTTTACGATCGACCTGGAGCGCGAGGAGTGCCCGTTCGCGGGGATGGGCAGGCACGCCCGCTCACCGCGCCGGGCCCTGGAGCGCCTGGGCTGAGACGGGAGAGGCGGGTCAGGGCTGCGGGGAGCCGTTGAGCGGTGTGTGGCCTGTGGGTTTCGGGGGAAGGAATCCCAGCTCCGGACACCGACAGTCGACCGCGGGGGAGTCCCATGGAGGGCATCGGGGCCCAGATCGGCCTCGTACTGGTCCTGGTCGTGGTGAACGCCGTGTTCGCGGGCAGCGAGATCGCCCTGATCACGCTGCGGGAGGGGCAGATCAGGCGGCTGGAGGAGCGCGGTCCGGGCGGGCTCGCGGTGGCCCGGCTGGCCCGCGACCCCAACCGGTTCCTGGCCACCATCCAGATCGGCATCACCCTCGCGGGCTTCCTCGCCTCCGCCACCGCCGCCGTCTCCCTGGCCCGCCCGCTGGTCGAGCCGCTGGGCTTCCTCGGCTCCTACGCGGCTCCGGTGTCGGTCGTGCTGGTCACCGTCGTGCTCACCTTCGTCACCCTGGTCCTGGGCGAACTCGCCCCCAAGCGCATCGCCATGCAGCGCGCCGAGCCCTGGGCGCTGCTCGTGGCCCGCCCGCTCAACGCGCTGGCCCTGCTCTCGCGCCCCGCGATCTGGCTGCTCAGCGCCTCCACCGACCTGGTCGTCCGGCTCGGCGGGGTCGACCCGAAGGGCGCCAGGGAGGAGGCCACCGAGGAGGAGCTGCGCGACATGATCGAGGCCCAGGGTCATATGACCCCCGAGCAGCGCACCATCCTCTCCGGGGCCTTCGACATCACCGGTCGGACGCTGCGCCAGGTCCTGGTGCCGCGCCCCGACGTGGACACCGTCCCGGCCGACCTGCCCGCGCGCGAGGCGGCCCTGCTCCTGGCCGAGCGCGGCCACTCGCGCGCCCCGCTGGTCGGCCGGGACGACGTGGACGACATCGTCGGCGTGGTGCACTGGTCCGACCTCCTGCGGGGCGAGGGCACGGCCCGGGAGCTGGCCCGCGAACCGCTGCTGCTGCCCGACTCGCTGACGGTCTCCGCCGCGCTGCACCGGCTCACCGTCGAACGCCAGCAACTGGCCGTCGTGATCGGCGAGAGCGGCGAGGTCAGCGGCATCGTCAGCCTGGAGGACCTGCTGGAGGAGGTCGTCGGCGAGATCTACGACGAGACCGACACCGACGAGCGCGCCCCCGCCCGGCTGGACGGCGGCGCCCTGCGCCTGCCCGGCACTTACCCCGTCCACGAGCTGCAGGACCTCGGCGTCGTCCTCACCGACCGGCCCCGGGGCAGTTACGTGACCGTCGCCGGGATGGTCCTGGTCCTGCTCGGCCACATCCCCGAGGGGCCCGGGGAGAGCGTCGACCTGGGCGGCTGGACGGCCACGGTCACCGGGGCCGACGGCCGTGTCGTCAGCGAACTCCTGCTCACCCCCGCCCGCTGAGGGCGCCGGGCGACAAGGGCGGTCGCGGAGTCGCTGAACAGTTGGCCAAGAGGCGGCAAGTCCCGTTGCCCGGGTCCCGGGCAGGGGTGACCGTGGCACCAGTGACGCCGAAGCAGGGGAGGGCCGATGCACGCGGACCGCAGGCCGGACGCCTACACGGGACTGGACCGGATGCCCATCGGGGACCGGTGGCGGCACGGGTCGTCCGGGAGCGTCGTCCAGGACGTGGACCCCTACGACGACACGGTCCTGACCGAGATCCGGCTGGCCGACGAGGGCGACGTGGACCTGGCCTACCGCGAGGCGCAGCGGGCGTGGCCGGGCTGGGCGGCGACCCCCGCCGCCGAGCGCGCCGAGGTCTTCGTGCGGGCACTGCGCGTCCTGGACGCGCGCCGCGAGGAGATCGTCGACTGGCTGGTCCACGAGGCCGGGGCGATCCGCGAGCGCGCCGAGTTCGAGTGGGGGCTGGTGCGCAGCGGCGTGGTCGAGGTGACCTCCTACCCCACGCGGGTCCAGGGCCGGATCCTGCCCGGCCTCACCCCGGGCAAGGAGAACCGCGTCTACCGCGAACCCCTCGGCGTGGTCACGGTGATCAGCCCGTGGAACTTCCCGTTCCAGCTCTCCCACCGCTCCGTCGCGCCCGCCGTCGCCCTCGGCAACACCGTGGTCCTCAAACCCGCCGAGAACACCCCGGTCACGGGCGGACTCCTGCTCGCCCGGATCTACGAGGAGGCCGGGCTGCCTCCCGGGGTGCTCAACGTGGTCGTCGGCAGGGGCGGCGAGATCGGCGACGCCCTGGCCACCCACGAGCTGTCCCGGATGATCTCGTTCACCGGCTCCACCGAGGTCGGCCGCCACATCGCCCGGAAGACCCCGCTCAGGAGGCGCGCGCTCGAACTCGGCGGCAACGGGCCGCTGGTGGTGCTGGAGGACGCCGACCTCGACCTGGCCGCGGACGCCGCCGTGTTCGGCTCCTACTACCACCAGGGCCAGATCTGCATGGCCACGAACCGGGTCGTGGCCGACGCCGCCGTCCACGACGAGCTGGTCGAGCGGATGCTCGTGCGCGCCCGGGCGCTGCGGGTGGGCGACCCCGCCGACCCCGCCACCCAGATCGGCCCCATCATCGACGACGAGCAGTGCGCGGGCGTGCGGGACGTGGTGGAGCGCTCCGTCGAGCAGGGCGCACGGCTCCTTCTGTCCGGCGAACCGACCGGCCCGGCGGGCAGGGTCCTGCCGCCCCACCTGCTGCTGGCCGACAACGGCATGCCGAGCGCGGCCGAGGAGGTGTTCGGCCCGGTGGCCACGGTCATCCGCGCCGAGGGGGAGGAGGACGCGCTGCGCATCGCCAACGACACCGAGTACGGGCTGTCCAGCGCGGTGCACACCCGCGACGCCGAGCGGGGGGTGCGTTTCGCCCGCCGCCTGGGGGCGGGCATGACGCACGTCAACGACTCCACGCTCAACGACGAGGCCAACACCGCCTTCGGCGGCGAGAACCACTCCGGGCTCGGCCGGTTCGGCGGCGAGTGGGCGATGGAGGAGTTCACCGCCGACCACTGGGTCAGCCTCCAGCACACGCGCCGCAGGATGCCGTTCGGTCTGGAGTGACCAGGGCGGCGGCCGGTCCTGTGCCGGAAAAGGTCCGCCGTGGTGCGCCCGCCGGGGATGATCCCGCTCCGAGCGGCGATGCCGACGGCCCACAGCGCCGCCAGGGGCGGATCACCGAGGGTCGGGCCCCTCGCGTCACACCAGCAACGTTTCCGGCCTGTCCCTAGCGCTTGCGCAGGACCAGCAGCAGGTTCCAGGTGACGACCTCGCGCAGCAGCGGCACCCGCACGATCGGCCCGGCCCATCCGGGCAGGTAGCGGGGGCGCACGTCCACCACGTCCACGTCGGTGCGCCCGCGCGTCCAGCGCAGCATCTCCCCGGCGTGCGCGGCGTACATGGTGCGGCCGAAGTCGTTCTTGGGCCGCCGGCCGTGGCGCCGCGCGAACCGCTCCGCCGCGTACGCGCCGCCCAGGTAGTGCCACGGCGAGGTCTCGTGCCCGCCCCACGGGGACAGCCACAGCGTGTACGACAGGTACACCAGCCCACCCGGCCGGGTCACCCGCACCATCTCGTCGGCCATCCGGGTCCGGTCCGGCACGTGCTCCAGCACGTTGGAGGAGAAGCACACGTCCACCGAACCGCTGCGCAGCGGCAGGTCCAGAGCGCTGCCCTGGACGCCGTACGCGTCGGCGTCGCGCCCGTGCAGCGTCATCTCGTGGGCGTCGGCGTCCACGCACAGGCAGCGGGCCCCCGCCGACCTCAGCTCGTCGGCGAAGTAGCCCGGGCCGCCGCCCACGTCCACCACGAGCCTGCCCTCCAGCGGCGTGTAGGAGCGCAGTTGCGCGACGGTGTCGCGGGCGAGCGTGCCGTAGAAGAACGCCGGGTCGGCCTGCTCCCTGCGGAAGGCGGCGAACAGCCGCACCGACCGGCCCAGGGTGGCGCGGAAGGGGACGGTGCCCCCGCCCGCGGCGTTCGCGGTCACGTGCCCGCCTCCAGCACCACGAAGTGGCGCAGGTGGCGCCAGTGGTCGCCGCCCCAGTACTCGTCGGAGGCGGCGATCCGGACGTTCGGGACCAGCTCGGCGATCCGCTCGGTGCGCAGGGTGTGCATCCGCATCGGCGCCGGGTAGCGCAGCAGCACCCGCTGGGCGAGCGCCACCAGCGGCCACGGCGCGTACCGGAACACCAGTCCCTTGAAGGTGCGCCGCTCGGACTCGGGCACGCCCAGCACCATGGCGCCGCCGGGGCGCAGCACCCGCGCGAACTCGCGCACGTAGCCCTCGGCCAGGGCGGGCGGCAGGTGCTGGAGGACCAGGTCGGTGTAGACCAGGTCGAAGGAGTCGTCCCCGAACGCCGACAGGTCCGGACGCTCGTTCAGCACGAACTCGATCCGCCCCCCGGAGCGGTCCAGGCGGCGGGCCTCCGCCAGCATCGGTGCGGAGATGTCCACCCCCACGACCTCGGGGAAGTGCGCGGCCAGGGCGTTGGACAGCCGTCCCGCGCCGCACCCGAAGTCCAGAACCCGGCCCCCCTCGGGGCGGACGCCCAGCTCCTCCATGCGGGCGACGGACGGGTCGATGTCGGCCCGTCCGGAGGCGAGGAACTCGTCGTCGTCCCAGCCGCCGCCCCTCTTACCGGGGTCCACGCACACCGCCCACAGGGGTTCGGCCGAACCCAGCCGAGTCCAGTCGCGGCGGACCTGTTCGAGCCCCACCCGCATCACCTCCACGGTGCTCGCGACCCCGCCGGAACACGGCACCTGAATCGTGTTCCTGTTCCGGTCATCCAGGCCGGGGTGGCCTGCGACAAGGGTCGAGGGAAAAAGTGGAACGTGTTGTATTCTGGCACCCCTTCTCCGGATCGGCCAACTACGGCGGGAGAGATGCCGATGCCGCCTGTTCCCCCCACCGCGCGCGGGCACGACGGTCCGGGCGCCGAAGCCGTGCGGCCCGGCCCGGTCGGGGCACCCAGGGTACGCCGCCCCGTCCGGGAGCCCGGCGGGAAGGGCCCCGGCCCGGGCGGGACGCTCCGCTCCGCGTGGGCCGCCGCCCGCCGCCTCGCCCGCGACCGCCTGGTCCTGGTGGGACTGCTGGTGGTGCTGGGGGCAGTGGGACTGCGGGTCTATGTGCTGGGCGAGTCCTACTTCGTGGAGGACGACTACCTCTTCTTCGCCAACGCCCACGCCAGCGAACTGGGGCCGGACTACCTGCTCACCCTGCACAAGGGCCACCTGATGCCCGGGGCGCTGTTCCTGGTCTACCTCCAGGCCGCCCTGTGGCCCTACGAGTGGTGGGTCAGCGCGGGTACCATGCTCGCCCTCCAGGCCGCCGCGCTGGTGGGGTTCCTGCGCCTGGTGTGGGAGCTGTTCGGCCGCCGATGGGCGCTGCTGGCCCCGCTGACCGTGTACGCGCTGGCCCCGCTGACCGTGCCCGTGCTGGGCTGGTGGTCGGCGGCGCTCAACGCGGTCCCCCTCCAGTTGGCCCTGGTGCTCGCCGTGCTGTGGACCGTGCGCTACCTGCGCACGGACGACCACCGGCTGGCCTGGCGGGCGGGCGGCGCCGTCGTGTTCGGCATGCTGTTCACGGTCAAGGCGATGTTCCTGCCGCCGGTGCTGTTCGCCGTGGCCGTCGCCCACCTCTACCCCGGCGGGCTCGTCGCCGGGACCCGGCGGGCGTGGGCCCTGCACCGGCCGTTCTGGGCGGCGATGGGCGCGCTGTTCGCCGCCTACGCGGCGTTCTACCTGGTACGGATGCGCGCGGCCGGTGGCGGGGAGGGCGCGGGCGTGCCCCAGAGCGAACCCGCCCTGACAATGCTGCGCGGGCTGCTCACCGAGGTGTTCCCGGTCGGCGCGCTGGGCGGGCCCCTGGAGTGGGGCCCGGTCACCCCGACCGGCGGCCTGGTCGACGTGCCGGGCGTGACCGTGCTGGCCGCCTGGGCGGTCTTCTCCGTGATCGTGCTGGTCAGCCTGCGGATGCGGCGCGGGGCGTGGCGGGCCTGGGCTTTGCTGCTGGCCTACCTGGTGGTCGTGGACGTCGTCCCGACGATCATCGCGCGCGGCCGGTTCCAGGACGTGGCCGCCGCCGACCCCCGGTACGTGGCGGACGCGGCGCTGGTGTTCGCCCTGTGCCTGGCCCTGGCCTACCTGCCCACCAGGGAGGAGCGGGCGCGCGCCCTGGTCGGCGGGGCCTCGTCGGCCCCGGCGGACGGAGAGCCCTACCGCGTGCGGCCCCGGCGCGCCGCCCGGGTCGCGGCCGCGCTGGCGACGGCGGTGTACGCGGTGGCCGCCGGGTACTCCACCCACGCCTACGCCCAGACCCTGAGCGGCGACCGCCTCCAGTGGTACCTGGACACGGTGCGCACGGCGCTGGCGGACGTCCCGGAGGAGGGCGGCCTGTACGCGCGCCCGGTCCCCGAGGACGTGGTCCTGGAGTGGAACGGCCAGCGCCGCCTGAGCTCCTGGGTGCTGCCGCCGCTGGCGTCGGACGACGTGGCCGAGCGGATGGCCGTGCCCGAGGAGGCCGCCACCGCGTACGTGTTCAACGACGCCGGGTTCCTGGTCCCGGCGCGGCCCTCCGACGACAGCGACATGTTCGCCCCCGGGCCCGCGGACGAGTGCCTGGAGCCCTGGGAGGGGCTGGTGTCCTGGCCGGTGGAGGCGCACGGCGGCGTCGCCCAGGTCGTCACGCTCGGCTACACGGCCGAGGAGGACGTCGGCGTGGTGGTGGCACTGGGCGACGACTGGATCGAGGTCGAGCTGCCCGCCGCCGAGGAGAACGGCACCTGGTACGTGCCCGCGGGCGCCTCCGGTGAGCAGCTGTCGGTGTTCGTGCCCGAGGACCCCGAGGACCGGGGCGGGCTGTGCCTGGACTGGGTGTCGGTGGGCGGCATGGCGCCGACGGTGGAGGGCAACCCGTGGGCGCCCGAGGATGACGACCGGGCTGGGAGCTAGGCGCTCCGAGCCCGCCCGCGGGAGAGGCGGTGGGACCAGCGGCGGCTGGGCTCCTCCACCCACCGGTGGCTCGCGGCGGCCAGCAGCACGGTCCCGATCGTCACCGGCACCGCGTCCAGCCAGAACGACCCGGTGAAGATCTCCTGGCCGGTGAAGTCGCGCCACAGGTAGAGCACCATGAACTGCCACAGGAACACGCCGTAGGAGACCCGCCCCAGGAACTGGCACACCCGGTGCCGCAACAGTGAGTCCAGCCACCGGCCCCCGCGCCAGGCCCGCGCCTCCCGCAGCGGCAGGGGAGGCCCCGCCGGGCGCGGCGCCAGCGCGCACGGGGCGATCAGGAAGAACGCGACCCCGATCCCGGCCAGCGAGTCCACGGCCGAGGTCCAGATGTCGCCCGAGCCGATGAAACGCCCGCCGGAGGCCTCGGTGGCCTTCAGAGCGAAGAACCCGCCCGCGACCAGCCAGCACACCCCGGGGGAGGAGCCCAGGGTCCGGCACAGGCGGCGCACCGGGCCGTCGGCGCCGGGTTCGCGCCAGGCCCACTCCGAGAGCACGGCCAGCGCCATACCGGCGGCGAACAGGCCCGCGGTCCGGGGCAGCCAGGCGTGCATGTACTCGCGGGGCTCGGGATAGAACTGCGGGACCAGCGCGGCCAGGCCCAGCAGCGCCATCACCCCCAGCCCCGCGAGCAGCCGCCGGCCCCGCGCGTCCACGCTCCGGCCGCCGCGCGCCCACAGGGCCAGGAACAGCCCGAACAGCGGGAGCAGCAGGTAGAAGCTGACCTCCACCGACAGGCTCCACATCTGGCCGAGGCCGTAGGGGCCGGTGCCCACCCACGGCGGGTCGGTGTTGAAGGGGAAGGTGAGGGTCAGGACCTCCCACCAGTACCGCAGCGAGCCGAGTTCGTCCCGGGAGTAGACGAGCAGAGCCGTCACGGCCACCAGCCAGTAGGCGGGCAGGACCCGCACGGCGCGGCGCCACAGGTAGGGGCGGGCGCGCGGCCCGCGCACCCCGTCCAGGGCCGCGCGGGCCCAGGGCCGGTACAGCAGCACGCCCGAAAGCGCGAAGAACAGCGGCACGGCCACGTCGAAGGCGGACAGCAGGCCGCCCATCACCCCCGGCGCCAGGGAGTCGCCGGTCTCGGTGGCCACGTGGAACACCAGGACCATCAGGGCGGCCAGGGCGCGGACGCCGTCGAGGGCCTCGTGGCGGCCGTCGACCTGCGGCAGCAGCAGCGAGGGGTCGGGGGTGCGCGCGCCGGCGGAGTGGGCACCGGCGGCGGGGTCCCCGGGCGCGGAGGAGGAGGTGGGCGCCATGGGCCTTCCAGGACGGGGAAAGGGCAGAACGTGTAGCACTAGAACGCGTTATAAAAATTTCGACACGCCCTGGTGACGTCGTTCGCTACTGGGCAGTACTCTACCCGGAACTGAACCTAGTTCCACTAGACCCAGTTCCAGATCTGGACTCTCATACGCCCAGGAGGGCACATGCGCCGTACCGTTGCGGTCGTTCTCGTCGCGTTTGGGGTCTTCTTCCTCGCCTTTGCCCCCATGATGCGCACGTGGCTGTCGAGTTCCCTGATGAAGACCCCTCTGGACTACTACAGCGAAACGGTCCTCGAGGCCGACGGGGCCACCTACTTCAACATCGAGGACGTCGAACTCGTCGAGGACGCCACCCTGGAGGCGCGTTCGACCATCCGCGCGGACGTGGCCTCCAGCACCGACGAGACGGTGGTGTGGGATCAGTTCACCTGGGTCAGGGACGCCGAGACCGACTTCGGCATCACCTCCAGCAGCCGCCGCGCCGGGCACGACCGCGTCACCGGGGAGGCGGTCGACTGCTGCGACTCCATGGTCAACGACGAGTCCGTCGCCCAGAGCGGCCAGGCCTGGAAGTTCCCCTTCTTCACCGAGCAGCGCGACTACGACTTCTACGAGACCACCGCGCGGGAGGTCGTCCCCATGGAGTTCCAGGGGACCGAGGAGGTCGGGGGCGTCGAGGCCTACAAGTTCGTCCAGGAGGTCGAGGACGAGGTCATCGGCGAGCGCACCCTGCCCCGCTCGGTCGCCGGGATGGAGGGCGAGGGCGACGTCACCGGCGACGAGGTCTTCTCCATCACCCGCACCTACTGGATCGAGCCCGTCACCGGCTCCCCCCTCAAGATCGGCGAGGACCAGAACCGCGTCGTCGTCGTGGACGGCGAGGAGGTCCTGACGCTGTTCGACGCCGAACTCGTCTCCAACGACGAGTCCGTCCAGAACGCGGTCGCCAACTCCGAGCAGGGACGCACCGTGCTGCCCCTCCTCCAGACCACCCTGCCCGTCGTCTGCCTCGTCGCCGGTGTCGGTTTCATCGGCGTCGCGGTCGTCCTGTTCGTCACGGGCCGCCGTCGTGACCACCACCACTGACCCCCGCACCCGCCCCTCGCCGACACGCCCGACCGGGCGCGTCGGCGTGCGGCCCGGCGCCCTCCGGCCGCGGTGACGGAGAGGACGCGGGCCACGGAACCGGCGGCGGCCGGGGCGCCGCGCGGCGACGGGGGGACGCTCGGCGCGCTGGTCCGCGCGTGCCGCCCCCGGCAGTGGCTCAAGAACCTCCTCGTCCTGGCCGCGCCCGCCGCGGCCGGGGCCCTGACGCAGACCGGGGCGCTGCTGACCAGCGCCGCGGTGTTCGCCCTGTTCTGCGCGGCCGCCAGCGGCACCTACCTGCTCAACGACGTCCACGACGCCCGGCGCGACCGCGCGCACCCGCGCAAGCGCCACCGCCCGGTGGCCTCCGGCGCGCTCCCCGTCCCCGTGGCCGTCGCGGTCGGGACCGCGCTCAGCGCCGCCGCGCCGCTGGCCTCCCTGGCGCTGGGCGATCCCGCGCTGTCCGCGCTGGTCGCCGGGTACGTGCTGCTCACGCTCGTCTACACCCGCTACCTGCGGGACCTGGTGGTGTGCGACCTGGTCGCGGTCGCGGCCTGCCACGTGCTGCGCGCGGTGGCGGGCGGGGTGGCCGTCGGCGTGCCGCTGACATCGTGGTTCGTGATCGTGGTGTCCCTGGCCGCCCTGCTGGTGGTGGTCGGCAAGCGCGAGGCGGAACTGCGTGCGACCGGCGCGTCCGGCGACGGGGCCGCCGCGCCCGGCGACGCCCCCGGGGGACCCGCCGCCGCGGCGGCCGCCGTCCGACCCGCCCTGCGCGGCTACAGCACCGCCTACCTCTCCCAGACCCGCACCATGGCCTCGGGCGCCATGATCGTCACCTACTGCCTGTGGGCGCTGGAACCGGGCGACGGGCCCAGGACGCTCTTCCACGCACTGAGTATCGTGCCGTTCATCATGTTCGTCCTGCGCTACAACCTGCTCGTGGACCGGGGCGTGGGGGAGGAGCCCGAGGAGATCGCCCTGCGCGACCGGCCCCTCCAGCTCATCCTCTGCGGACTCGCGGTCCTGGTCGCGGCGGGGATCCACCTGTGAACCCGCCCCCGGACCGGCCGACCCTCCTGCGCGGGTGGGGGCGCACCGCGCCCACGGCCGCCCGCGTCGTGCGCCCCCGCACGCCCGCCCAGGTCGCCGAGGCGCTCGCCCGGGCGGGGGAGCGCGGGGCGCTGCCGCGCGGGCTCGGCCGCTCCTACGGCGACGCCGCCCAGGACGCCGGGGGCCTGGTGCTGGACTGCACCGGGCTCACCGGCCCCGTGCGCGTGGACGCCGAGCGCGGCGAGGTCACCGCCCCCGCGGGCACCAGCGTGGACGCCCTGCTCGCCCGCCTGCTGCCCCGCGGCCTCTTCGTCCCCGTCACCCCCGGGACCCGCCGCGTGACCCTGGGCGGGGCGGTCGCCGCCGACGTCCACGGCAAGAACCACCACACCGACTCCTCCCTGGGCGCGCACCTGCGCTCCCTCACCCTGGTCACCCCGGACGGGCGCACGCGCCGCCTGGGACCGGAACCCGGCGGCGACCCCGACCTGTTCTGGGCGACCGTCGGCGGCATGGGCCTGACCGGGGTGGTCACCGAGGCCACCCTGGGCGTGGTCCCGGTCCGGACCGCGTACATGCGGGTGGACGCCGACCGGACGCCGGACCTGGAGGCCACCCTGGAGCTGATGGCGCGCCCCGGCCACCGGTACTCGGTGGCCTGGCTGGACCTGTTCGCCCGCGGGCGCGGCCTGGGCCGGGGCGTGGTCACCCGCGCCCACCACGCCGAGCCCGGCGACATCCCGGGACCGCTGCGCAGCGACCCGCTGCGGTACCGGAGCACGAGCCTGCCCGTGCCGCCCCTGACCCCGCCGACGGCCACCCTGAACCGGTGGACCGTCGGCGCGTTCAACGCGCTCGAACACGGCCGCGCGCCCGGGAGGCGGCGCGGCCGGATCCAGACGGTGGGCGGCTACTTCCACCCGCTGGACGCGCTCGACGGGTGGAACCGGCTGTACGGCAGGCACGGCGCGGTGCAGTACCAGTTCGTGGTGCCCTTCGGCGCGGAGGACGTCCTCGCGTGGATCGCCGGGGAGCTGTCGCGCAGGCGCGCGCCCTCCTTCCTGGCGGTCCTCAAGAGGATGGGGCGGCCCACACCGGGACCGCTCTCCTTCCCCCGGCCGGGGTGGTCGCTGGCCGTGGACCTGCCCGCCGACCTGCCCGGACTCGGCCCCCTGCTGCACCGCTTCGACGAGCGCGTGGCCGACGCGGGGGGCCGCCTGTACCTGGCCAAGGACAGCCGTGCCAGCCCCGAGGCCGTGCACGCCATGTACCCGGGTCTGCCCGCGTGGCGCCGGGTGCGCGAGCGGGCCGACCCGGACGGGGTCCTGGTCTCGGACCTGGCCCGCCGACTGCGGCTGCTGTGACAGCGCGGCCCTTCGGTGGCACGATGACGGCCGTCCCCGGCACCCGGGGACCCACACTCCGGAAAGGCAGGGACAGCCGTGCGCGACTCGGTGGGAGCGGTGCGGAGCGTGCTGCTGCTCGGCGGCCGCAGCGAGATCGGTCTGGCCATCGTCGAACGGCTGGTCCGCGAGGGCGCCCGCGAGGTGGTGCTGGCCGCCCGGGGCGGGGTGCCCTCCCCGCCGGGCGCGCTCACCGCGCTCGGGGCGCGGACGCACTCGGTGGACTTCGACGCCGGTCTGCCCGACACCCACACCGGCACCGTCGCGGCCGCGGTGGAGTTGGTGGGCGACCTGGACGTGGTGGTGGACGCGTTCGGGGTGCTGGGCGAGCAGTCCGAGTACGAGGCCGACCCGGCCGCCGCCGCCCGCGCCGCCGCCGTCAACTACACCGGGCACGTGTCCGCCGACCTGGCCGTGGCCGCCCGCCTGCGCGAGCAGGGCCACGGGACGCTCGTGGTGCTCTCGTCCGTGGCGGGGGTGCGGGTGCGCAGGTTCAACTTCGTGTACGGGTCGGCGAAGGCGGGCCTGGACGGCTTCGCGCAGGGCCTGGCCGACTCCCTGCACGGGTCCGGCGCGCGGGTGCTGGTGGTGAGGCCGGGCTACGTGCCGACGCGGATGTCGGCGCACGTGGCGCCCGCCCCCTTCCCGGCCACGCCGGGCCAGGTCGCGGACGCGGTGTCGGCCGGGCTGCGCTCGGGGGCCGCCACCGTGTGGGCGCCGCGCGTGCTCCAGCCGCTCTTCGCGGGGATGCGGCTGCTCCCGCGCCCGCTGTGGCGCCGCCTGAATCGCTGAAGCCGCACCAGGCAGCACAGCTTGACTTCCTCTCCTTCGTGAACGAGGGAGATTCCGACCGGGCCTTGCGGTACGGTCGGCGCTGAGTGCCTCGCGGCCGCAGCTGGTTCCTGCTTCATCGACATGGCATCCCAGAGGTCTCGGCAGGCTGGCACGGTTCACCCCGAAGGGCTAGTCCATCCGCGCGTGAGAATGTTCTGGGCCGCGTTCACGTCCGCATGAGCTGTGTGCCCGCACCTACCGCAGCAGAAGACCGATTGGCTCTCTCGGTTCTCCGCCGCGACGTATGCGCACGAGTGACAGGTCTGCGAGGTGTACGCAGGATCAACTTCCACGATTCGGGTACCGGTGCGCCGGGCCGCGTTCTGACAGGCGAGCGTGAACCCGTGCCATCCCTTGGCCAGGATCGCCCGGTTCAACCCCGCCTTCTGGCGCACGTTAACGCCCGGCGCGTCGACGGTGCCTTTGGCCGAGGCGGTCATGTTCTTGGTCTTGAGCTTCTCCAGCACCACGACCGCGTTCTTGGCACACACCACGTGCGCGGTCCGGGCGGCGAAATCGGCGCGCCGAGCCCGCACCCGCCCGGTCAACGCGCACAGGGCGGCCTTGGTTCTGGCCCGGTTGTTCGACCCCCGGCGTTGGCGGGACAGGCGTCGGCGAAGGCGGCGTTCGCGCTCGGCCTCCTTCGGGGTTTGGAACACCTGGTCGAGCAGGTCGCCGTCGGAGGTGGCCACCGCCACCGCCACACCCCGGTCGATGCCCACCGTGCTGCCGGGGCGCTCATGCGCCTGCGGTGTGGTCTGACCGTCCTCGCACAGCAGCGACACGTACCAGTGGGCCCCGTCCCGCGAGATGGTCGCGGAGCGGACCGTGCCCCGGGGCGCGCGTGACCAGCGGAACCGTACCCATCCCAGCTTGGGCAGCTTGATGCGCCCCCATTTGCGGCTCAGGCGTTGAATGCTCATCCGCCCACCGTCGGGGAAGCGGAAGGAGGGCTTCCACCGGTCCTTGGCACGCCACCGCACCTTGAACGTGCCGTGCTCCCGGCAGGCCCGGTCCAGGTCGCGCAGGGTCTGCTGGAGGATGTGGGAGGGGGCGGCCTTCAGCCAGGTCTCCTCGGTCTTGGCCTCGGCGAGCTCTCGGGCTTGGAGGTGGTAGCCGCAGTAGGGCAGGCGCTGGCCGCGCCGCCAACGGGACACGGCCTCACGGCGCTGGTGCAGGCCGGTGTTCCACACCGCCCGACAGATATCGCCATAGACCTGACACGACTCGGCCTGCTCGTCAGTGAGCGCGAGCCGGTACCGAAATCCCGTCAACATGATGAGAAAACACCTCCCCTCGAAGAACCAGCACACACCGTAGTCGGGCCCTACGACAATGTGGCGGGGAGCGGTTTACCCCGCTCTGAAGGACGGGGTCTGCGCTGCATCGAAACCGATCAGGAACAACAGCCCGGGCACCGTGTTGAAGATCCCCGTGGCCACCGCGCCGCTGCCGTACCAGGCGTGCACCGAACGGGGCAGCGGAGCGCCCGGCCCGCCGACCGTGCTCCGGGCGGCGGGCGCGGCGGTCACGCGCGCCCGTCCGCGGAGGCCTCGGCGGCGGTCGCCGGAGCCTCCCGGGTCCGCGCGGCCGGGGAGGGCTCCGCGGTCTCCGGCGTCGCGGAGGGCCGTGCCGCCCCCGGGGCCTCCCGGACCTCGGGAGCCGCGCCGCCCGTCCCGCCGCCCTCGCCGTACAGCTCCTCGTGCGCCACCGGGTCCACGTCGTGCGCCACGGGGCAGCCCGCCGGGAAGGTGCCGATCCGGTTGACGTCGTACCCCTCGGGGTAACTGCGGATGTTCGGGTTGTCCTCCGCCCACAGCGGCTCCTCGCGCGGCTTCATCCGGCGCACCACCAGGGCCCGCAGCCTCAGCGCCAGGTGCGCCGCCAGCCGCCACGCCCTGCTGGGCGGCTCGTAGCGGAAGGTCTCGATGAGCGACTCGTCCAGGATCGCCATGGAGAACTTCCGGGCCGGCCCGGACACGCGCCGCGGGTAGAAGGACACCATCAGGTCGAGGGTGGCGTCGGAGACGGCCCGGCCGCCCTCGGTGTAGGCGAAGTGCTCGCGCTCGTAGGAGTCGAGGAGTTCCCGGAACTGTGCGTAGCTCTCGGGGATGTCCTTGATCCCCATGTACCGGCCGAGCCTGCGGTAGTAGTGCGTGATCGCCGAGATCTCGTGCTCGCTCAGCCTGCGCCAGCCGTAGCCGTGGTCGTTGATCCAGCGCACCGGCATGACCACGAACGTGCTGAGCACGTAGCGGTAGTCGTCGTTGCTGATGTCGTAGGAGCGGTGCATCTGGTTCATCCGGCGCAGCGCGTCGCGGCCCTGCCCGGGCTCGAACCCGTACCGCATCATGTTGTTGAGGATCAGCGCGGTGTCGTCGTAGCGTTTCTGGGTGCTGCCGGTGAACTCGTCGGTCCGGCCCAGGAGTCCGCCGATGCTGGGCACGGCGTAGGTGCGGTACAGGGCGATGCCCAGCGCCCGGCCCATGTCCCAGGGGAACTCCTGGGCGTTGAGGATCTGCATGATCCGTACGCAGTCGGCCTCGTGGTCCAGGTGGTGGATCTCGTCTCTGAGGTCGAAACGCTTCATTCGCGGTTCCTTCGGGGAGAGGGATCGTTCGGGACGGGGGACGGGGGACGGGGGACGGGGGACGGGGGTCGGGGCGCGAAGGGCTCGCGTGAGACGGGACTCGGGGGACGTGCGGGGCCCGGGAGGCCGCTACCTCTGCGCGTCCTCCTCGGAGGTCGGCGCGGGCGCCCCGCTGTGCGTCTCCCCGGAGGTCGGTGCGACCGCCTGATCCGGCGCGGGCACGCGGGCGCCCGTGGCGGCGACCTCGCGGGTCACCATGCCGTGCGGGACCGGGCAGCCCTGGGGGAAGGTGCCGATCCGGGACGGTTCGTAGCCCCGGGGGTAGCTGCGGATGTTGGGGCTCATCCTGGCCCACCGCGGTTCCCGGCGCGGCGGCATCAGGCGCACCACGCGGGCGCGCAGCCTCAGCGCGCCCGCGCTCAGCCGCCGCCAGGCGGCCGAGGGCTCGGGGTAGCCGAAGGCCTGGATGAGCCGGTCGTCGAGCAGGGCCTTGGTGAAGGGGCGGACCAGGGGCCGCTGCCAGGCCGGGTAGAAGGACACCATCAGCCCCAGGGTGGCGTCGGAGACGGCCCGGCCGCCCTCGGTGTAGGCGAAGTGCTCGCGCTCGTAGGAGTCGAAGAGTTCGAGGAACCCGGCGTAGTCCCCGGGGATGTCCTTGATCCCCATGTGCCTGCCGAGCTTGCGGTAGTAGTTGGTGTTGGCGGCGATCTCGTGGTCGCTCAGCCTGCGCCAGCCGTAGCCGTGGTCGTTGATCCAGCGCACCGGCATGACCACGAACGTGCTGAGCACGTAGCGGTAGTCGTCGTTGCTGATGTCGTAGGAGCGGTGCATCTGGTTCATCCGGCGCAGCGCGTCGCGGCCGCGGCCCGGACCGAATCCGTGCTCCATGATGTCGTTGAGGATCAGCGCCGTGTCGTCGTAGCGGTGCTGCGTGCGCTCGGTGAACTCGCGCGTGTGCGCCAGCAGCTCGCCGACGCCGGGCACGGCGTAGGTGCGGTACAGGGCCAGGCCCAGGGCCTGTTCGATGTCCCACGGGAACTCGTGGCCGCCGAGGATGCGCACGATCTGCTCACAGTCGTCCTCAGCGTCCAGGGCATGGATCCGGTCGCGCCACTCGAACCGCTTCATGGGCAACTCCAGTCACCTTCGTCCGGGCCCGTCGGACGGGGCCGTAGTCTGCGGGTGTGGCACGCCCGCGGCGCTCCACGGGGCGCACTTTACCTGGAAGCCCCTTGTGTACACCGGCTCCGGGTCTCCGAGCGTGTCCGCAACCCGACAGAGCGTCCGAAACCCCCGGGTTCGTCCCCGGCGGATGACACGAGAGGGGTGGGGGACCCGGTCCCCCGCCCCTCTCCCGGAACGGACTCAGGCGGCCATCCGCTCGGCCACCCGGTTCACCAGCGTCACCAGCACCGCCTTGGCCGACTCGCGCTCACGCGCGTCGCACAGCACGACGGGGATCGCGGGGTCCAGGCTCAGCGCGGCGCGGACCTCCTCGGGCTCGTACCGGTGGGCGCCCTCGAAGCAGTTCACCGCCACCACGAACGGCACGCCGCGCCGCTCGAAGAAGTCCACAGCGGCGAAGCACGTCTCCAGGCGGCGGGTGTCGGCGATGACCACCGCGCCCAGCGCCCCCTCGGACAGCTCCTCCCACATGAACCAGAACCGCTCCTGGCCCGGGGTCCCGAACAGGTACAGCACCAGGTGTTCGTTGATGGTGATGCGGCCGAAGTCCAGCGCCACGGTCGTGGTCGTCTTGGCCTCCACGCCCGACAGGTCGTCGATCCCGTAGCTGGCCTCGGTCATCACCTCCTCGGTGCTCAGCGGAGCGATCTCGCTGACCGATCCGACCATCGTGGTCTTACCGGCCCCGAAACCCCCCGCCACGAGGATCTTGAGCGCCGCCGGAACGGGGGCCTGCGTGTCGTCAGAGTCGCTGGATGCCATCGAGAACCGCCTGGAGTACGTCCCGGCTGACCGGGCTCTTCGCTGTGTAGGGGGCGCGGGCCAAGGCGAGGCCGCGGTTGAGCAGGTCGCTGAGCAGGACCTTGACGACGGCCACCGGGATGTCCAGGTGCGCGGACACCTCGGCGACCGACAGGGGCCGTCGGCACAGCTCCAGGATGCGTATCTGCTCCGGCTCCAGCGCCATCTCGTCGACCTCGGCCCGCTTGGCCGCGATCACGACGCTGATCATGTCCAGCTGCACGGTGTCGGCGTGGTCGCGCCCCTGCGCGATCACGTACGGCCGTACCAGCGGTCCGGCGTCCTGCTGTCCGACCGCGGCGCCCTCGTCGTACCCGCCGACCGCGTCCCTCTGGGGCAGGCCGTGCGGATCCTCCTCGGGCGGCAACTCGTTGTGCGCTTGCATGGCGTCCCCTATCGCCTGGCTTCCCCGGAAGCGCCCTCGCGTCTGGGCGCGGCGTCCAGATAACGGCCCACCTGCTCGACCAGGACGTTCATCTCGTAGGCGATGAGGCCGACGTCGGCGCTCTCCTCGGCCAGGACCGCCAGGCAGGCCCCCCGGCCGGCACCGGTGACGAACAGGTACGCGCTCTCCATCTCCACGACCGTCTGGAGCACCTCGCCCCCGCCGAAGTGGCGGCCGGTGCCCCGGGCCAGGCTCTGGAACGCGGACGCCACCGCGGACAGGTGCTCGGCGTCCTCCTTGACCAGCTCACGGGAGCGGCCGATCAGCAGCCCGTCGGCGGAGAGCACGATCGCGTGGCGGGAGCCCACCGCGCGGTCGAGCAGCTCGTCCAGCAGCCAGTCGATGTCCTTCTTGCCCGCGCCGCTTCCACTGTCACGCTGGGCGCTTTCGGGAGTACTCGTCACGGTTACGCGTCCTTGTCGATGTCGTTGGTCTGCTGCTTGCCTTCGCGCCGTCCGCGGTCCGTGCCCTTCTGGAACGCGGACATGTTCCGGCGCAGGCGCGCCAGACGCTCCTGGCCGTCCTGGGCCCCGTTGGGGGAGGACGCGCCCGCCGTCGCGGGGCCGCTCCGGGTGTCGGCCGCGGGGTCGGCGGCCAGCTGCGGAGCCAGGTTCTCCTGGGGCCGCCGCTTGGGCAGCGGCGGCCGTCCCCCGCCCGCCTCGACCATGGCGGGCGGTTCGGCGTCGGCGGAGGGTTCGGGGTCGGGGACCGCGCTGACGGACGGGGTCCGGGTGGGCAGCGGCGTCCGGGTGGGCAGCGCGGGGCGGTCGCCGTCCGCGTCGAGGAGGTCCGCGCCGCCGGCCGGGGCCTCGGCGGCCTCGGTGCCCTCCCCCTCGCTCCCGGCGGTGTCCGCGGAGTCCTCGTCCTCCCGGGCGGGGGCCTCCTCCTTCGGCGCGGACACCGAGGTCAGCACGGGCTTGACGCGCCTGCCGGACGACAGCTCGCCGCCGGGCGTGCGGTCCAGGATCTCGCGCACGTCCCACACCTGCTCGCCGCTCTCCTCGGAGGGCAGCGGGGAGCGGTCGCCGGAGATCAGCTCGTGCGGCAGCAGGACGATGGCCTGCACGCCCCCGTACGGCGACGGGCGCAGGTGCACGCGGATGCCGTGGCGGTGGGCCAGGTGCGAGACCACGAACAGGCCGAGGCGCATCTTCTCGTTGAGGCGCATCACGTCGAACTCGGGCGGGCTGGACAGCAGCGCGTTCGCCGAGGCGAACTCGCTCTCGGTCATGCCCAGGCCCCGGTCCTCGATCTCGACCGTCACGCCGTTGGGCACGTCCTCGCTGCTCAGGCGCACGTGGGTGTGCGGCGGGGAGAACATCGCGGCGTTGTCGACCAGCTCGGCGACCAGGTGGATGACGTCGGCCACGGCCGGGCCGTTGAGGTGCACGCGGGCGATCCGCTCGCGCTTGACGCGGGTGTAGTCGCCCGACTCGGAGATGGCGCCGCGCAGCACGTCGATCAGCGGCATGGGACGGTGCCAGGTGCGGCCCGGCGCCTCGCCGCCCAGGATGAGCAGGTTCTCGGCGTTGCGGCGGGAGCGGGTGGCCAGGTGGTCGAGCTTGAACAGCTGGGCCAGCTGCTCGGGGTCCTCCTGCTCGCGCTCCATCCGGTCCAGCAGGCGCAGCTGGCGGTGGACCAGCGTCTGGCTGCGGTGCGCGATGTTGAGGAAGACGCGGTTGACGCCCTGACGCAGCTCGGTCTGCTGCACCGCCGCGTTGACGGCCGCGCGCTGGGCGGTGTTGAACGCCCTGGCCACGTCGCCGAGTTCGTCGTCGCTGGCGGTCAGCGCGGGCAGGGCCGCCTCGGTGTCCACGCGTTCGCCCTCGTGCAGGCGGCGCATGAGGGCGGGCAGGCGGTTCTCCGACAGGTCGTTGGAGTCGTCGCGCAGGCGCAGCAGACGCTCGGTGAGCACGTTGGAGGAGCGGCGGGCCAGCAGGAACGCGAACCCGATGACGGCGGCGACGCCGAGGCTGCCCGCCACGGCGACGACCAGGGCCCGGTTGGCCTCGGCGAGGGTGACGTCCGCGGCGTACAGGGCCTCGTCCGCGCCGATCGCGGTGAGCTCGGACAGGACGTGGTCGTAGGCCTCGTCCCACGCGGCGCGGTCCACCGGCATGGACAGGTCCTGGACCTCGCTGACCGCCAGGGTCACCGGGTCGGTGACCGTCTCGGTGCCCACCTGGCGGTCGATGATCTCGTCCTGCATACGCTGGAGGTCGGCGTACTCCTGGCTCGCCAGCAGGTTCTCCAGCCGGGCCTCCTGGCCCTCGCCCTCCAGGTAGTGGCCGTTGGCGGCGAGCATGCTCTCGTAGGAGCCGACCAGCTCGGTGAACTGGCGCTGGTCCTCCAGGGACAGCTCGTCGGTGGCGAAGGCGTGGGCGATCTGGGCGTCGGACCGCGCGAACAGGTCGACCGTGCGGAACATGTAGGTCGCGGTGAAGCTCGGGCTGACCGCGCCGTTCCCGTCGCTGCCCGCGCGGGTCTGGCTGTCGAAGCTGTCCGCGCCGTGCAGGATCAGCTCGTTGTAGTAGTCCAGGACGTCGGCGCGGGAGGCCTCGCCCGCGTCCACCGCCGCGCGGATCGCGTCGATCTCGCCGTACTGCATGTGCAGCATCTCGATGTGGTGGCCGCTCTCGCCGGGGGCGATGTCGGCGAAGCCGACGAGCTCGCCCACGACCGCGCCCAGGGAGCCGTCGGTGCTCTCGCGGGCCTCGGCCAGCTGGCCCTCGATCTCCGCGTCCCCCGGGTTCTCGATGAGGGCGATCGTCTGCGTCCGCTCCCGCATCACGTCCACGAGGCCGATCGCCGCCGGGGCGACCAGGTCGTCGGTGGCGTTGGCACGGAGGCGCTGGACGACCGCGTCCCCGGCCAGGGCCACGGTCAGGGCCAGCCAGAGCACCACCAGGGCTGTGGTGGGGATCATGACCATTGCGCGGATGCGGGAGGTGATGCTCCGACCGCGTCGCTCGGGTACTGCCTGCACGGTTCTCCTGTCGATCCGCGTCCGGGGGTCTTGTGGGGGTGGGGGCCGCCGGGGGAGTCGGCGCGTCCCGGTCCGCCTGTGCGCGGTCCCGTGTCCTGCGGGCTGTGTCCGTGGGGGTTCTCGACACGGGACGTACCGCAGGGTAACCACAAACGCGGCATTTCGGCGTGGGGGATCGTACCTCGCCGGTGAAACGCTGAAATATCCGGGTGGTGGGGGCAGTCTGCCATGGGAGACGAGAATGTCCACCTCTCGGGTGGGCGGTAGGGGTGTTTCCTCCTGTGAAGCCTTGTGACAATAGGGCAAAGGTCACATATGGCGGAGAGTATGGCAAGTCCTGCTCCGGGTGACCGGATCCGCCCTCCCCGGACCCGGCCGCCGCCGCGAATGTCCGCGTTCGACCCGCGCTCCGGCGCCGCGCGTACTAGCGTTGCGTGCCGAAGAGGGGACACCGCGTGACGGGAGGATGCGCATGGGCCAGCCGCTGGGCGGGGGACCGCTCGCCGTGGAGGCCGCGGTCGCGGGGGTTCCGCTGCTGGTGGTCTGCGCGGCGGCGCTCTACCTGCGCCTGCAGTACCGCCGCTACGGCCGCCCGCACGGCTGGCCGGGCCTGTGCACCGCGGCCGCCCTGGCCACGGGCGTCGGCCTGGCGGCGTACGCGGTCTGGCCGCTGCCAGCCTCCGCCGACGGCCTGTGCGCGGACCCCCTCGGCGGCGGCCGGTCCGGCCGGGAACTCCTGCCCGAGCCCGGGGAGGCCGGAGTCCTCGCCCTGTTCCTGGCGGTCGGGCTGCTGGCCCGGCACCGCTTCCGCCGGGGCGCCGCGCTCACCGTGCTGCTGGGTGCGGCCCTGGCCGCGGCCGTGGTCACCGTCCGCGCCACCGGGCTCCTGGGCCTGTACCCGTGCGCCTACGCCGGTGCCCCGGCGGGGCTCGTGGCCTGGGGTGCGGCCGCGACCCTGCTCGGCTGGCTGCTCGCACGGTGGGCGCTCCCGCCCGGGTACGCCCGCGGCTGGCCCGCGGCCGTCGCGGACCGAGCCGTGCCCGGACCGGTGCGCAGGCTCACCGGGGTCCTGCTCGACCTGGGCCTGTGGTGGTTCGGCGCGGCAGCCCTCGCCGTCTGCGCGCAGGCGCTCGGCGCCTCTGGGCCGGGAACCGGGGCGCGCACGACCGCTCTGCTGTGCCTGGGCGGGGCCCTGGCCCTGGTCCCCTCCCTGACGCGCCGCGACCGCGCCACCCCCGGCGCCGCCTCGGTGCGGCTGGCGCTGTGCGAACGCGGGTACCCGGCCCCGGCGGCCCGCCGGCGGGTCCTGGCGCGCACCTGCCTGCTCCAGGGCCCCGTCGTCGTCCTCGTGGCCCTGGGCCTGCCCTGGTACGCGCTCGCCGTGGCCGCGGCGCACGCCAGCAGCGCCCTGGTCCGGCCCGACGGCGCGGGCGTGGCCGACCTGCTGTGCGGGGTGCGCGTGCGCACCCGCGCCACCCTGGACGGCGCCCTGCCCTCGCGCCTGGTCCGCTACTCCGCCCCGCGCGGGGAGACCGTCAGCGCCAGGCCAGGTAGCCCAGCAGCAGCCCCGTGAACACCAGGATCGCGCCCAGGCCGCCGAACAGCACCCGCACGTAGTGCGACAGCCAGGGCGCGGACACGATCCGGGCCCGCTCTGGCGTGTCGGGGTCGTAGGCGACGGTCACGATCTCCCCGGCGCGGGAGGCCGTCCACCCGGTGTTCTCGTGCTCGGCGTGCACCTCGTGCCCGTCCTCGGTACGGAACTGCACGATCATCCGGGAGGCCGTGGAGGTCTCGTGGTAGCCGATCACACGTGCCTTGGCGCGCATCCCGTGGCGGCGCAGCCGCAGTTCCAGGCGCGTGTCACGTGTGACCGCCCAGAGCATGACCACCCCGGCCAGGAGCGGGATCAGGGGATAGAGGGTGGCCATCGCGCGGTACGTCCTCTCAGGTGTCCGGGGTGCTCGTGCGGTCGGGGGAAGCGGCGGGGCCGACCAGGCCGCCGACCATGCGGGCCAGCGCCGTGTGGACCTCCTCGACGGGACGCCCGGGCTGGAGCGTGCGCCAGTCCAGTGCCACCGTCACCACCATGCCGAACAGGGCGGACCCGGCCAGGCCGGTGTCCAGGTCCGGTCGCAGCGACCCCTCCGAGGCCAGGTCGTCCAGCAGGCCGGTGATGACCCCGATCGCCTCGGTGCGGATCTGGAGGACCGTGGCGTACCAGGCCCGGTTGGTCCGCCAGGCCTCCGCCATGAGCAGGCGGGCCAGGGACTCGTGCTCGCCGATGAACTCCACCCCGGCGCGCAGCACGGCGGCGAGCGCCTCGCGGGGGGCGGCGCCGGCCCCGGGAGGGGGCACCGCGCCCTTGAGGGTACCGGCCAGCCGGGTCACGCCCCACTCCATCAGCGCCGCGTACAGCTCGCCCTTGCCGCCGAAGTTGTAGTAGACGGTGCCCTTGGCCACCCCGGCGCGCTCGGCGATCTCGTCCACGGTCGTCGCGCCGTACCCCTGCTCGGAGATCAGCGTGACCGCGGCCTCGAACAGGCGCCGCCGGGTGGCCTCGCGGCGGCCGCTCACGGGGCGGTCGGACGTGCTCGCACTCATCCGTTCCATTCTCGCCCATACTCGTACACGACGCGCCATGTCCTCACCCCGGCCCGCGTCACAGCTTCAGCGCCGGGTGGAGCGCACCCATCGTCCACACGCGCTTGCGTTCCACCGTCCACCAGGTGAGCAGCAAAGGCACCACCAGCCACAGCGCCATCACCCCGAACGCCGTCAGGACCAGGTCCGGGTCACCGCCGCCGATCATGTGGCGCAGCGCGGTCACGCCCCAGTGCAGCGGCAGGAACGGCCCCACGGCCTGGAAGAAGGCCGGGCTGGTCTCGATCGGGTACGTTCCGCCCGCCGAGGTCAGCTGGAGCACCAGCAGCGCCAGCGCCACCACCCGCCCCGCCGCGCCGAAGGCCACGTTCAGGTACTGCACCGTCGCGGCGAACGCGGCGGCGGTCAGCACCAGGAAGGCGATCAGCAGCGGCCAGTTCCCCGCCTCCAGGCCCAGCAGCAGGTGCAGGGCGGCCATCATGACCAGCACCTGGCCGACGCCGAGCAGGAGCGGGGCGACCCGCCCGGCCAGCGCCACCCGCCAGGAGGGGGCCGAGGAGGCCAGGGCCCGCGAGGACAGCGCGGGCAGCACCATGAACACCACCATCGCGCCCACCCACAGCGACAGCGGCACGAAGAACGGCGTGAACCCCGTCCCGTAGTCGGGCGCCTCGTTGGAGACGGCGCTGTCCAGCCGCACCGGACGGCTCATCGTCGAGGAGGCGTCGTCGCGCCCCCGCTCGGAGTAGGTGGGAACCCGGTCCGCGCCCTCGTCGAGTCCCCGGGCGAGCTCGTCGGAGCCCGAGGCCAGCTCCTCCAGGCCCGAGTGCAGCTCGTCGGCGCCGCCGCTGAGCTCGCCCAGCCCCTCGTCGAGGTCACCGGCGCCGTCGGCGGACTCCGCCAGCCCGTCGCGCAGCAGCGCGGACCCCTCGGCCAGCTCGGCCAGGCCCTCGTCCAGCTCGTCTGCCCGTTCCCGGGCGTCCTCCGCCTTCTCCACCATCGCGGGAAGGTCCTCCGAGAGCGCGGCGGCCTCCGCGCTCAGCGCGGCCGCGTCCTCGGCGGTCGCGGTGATCGCGTCGCGGTTGTCCTCGACGAACCCGGCCGCCGACCCGGCGACATCCAGGGCCGCCTTGAGGTCGCACAGCAGGGCGTACAGGTCGGGGTCCTCGGTCTCCAGCCCGGGGTGTTCCTCCAGGTAGGACGCCAGGCGCCCGTCCACCTCCTCCGGGGCCCCGGTGTCGACCTCCGGCAGCTCCTCCAGGGCCGCGGACAGGGCCGCGGTGACCTCGGCGGCGTTCCCGGCGTGCTCCTGGAGGGAGGGGATGTCCTCCTCCAGCCGGGGCAGCCACTCGTCGGCCAGCGCGTCGAGCTCGTCCACCTGGGCCGAGACCTCCTCGGAGGCGGTCGCGGCTCCGTCGGCCAGATCCTGCGAACCGGAGTACAGCTGGTCGAGGCCGCCGCTGAGCTCCCCGGCGCCCGTGTGCGCCCCGCCCACGCCCCCGGACAGCTCCGAGGACCCCTCCTCGGCCTCGTCCGCGCCGCCGGACAGCTCGTCGGCCCCCTCGGCGGCCTCCTCCGTCCTGCCGTGGATCTCGTTGAACCCGAGGAAGATCTGGTCCAGGTAGCCGTTGACCGCCGACGCCGCGGCGGCCTCCTGGATCTCGCGGAACGCGCTTCCGGCCAGCTGGCGGACGATGAAGCTGTTGGAGTCGTTGTAGTGCGCCTCCAGGGTCGCCGGGGCGGGGGACTCCCGGTCGCGGGAGGGGGAGGTCAGGTCGGCGCTGAAGTCGGAGGGGATGGTCAGGGAGACGTAGTAGGTGCCGTCGGCGACACCGCGCGCGGCCTCCCGGGCGCTCACCGGGTGCCAGTCCAGGTCCCCCCGCTCCAGGAGGGTGTCGGTGAGCTCGCCCCCGGCGTCGACCTCGCGGCCCCCGGCCTCGACCGGTTCGTCCTCGTTGACGAGGGCGACCGGCAGGCGCTCCATCCGGCCGAACGGGTCCCAGAACGACCACAGGTACATCCCCGAGTAGAGCAGGGGGATGAGCAGGAGGGCGGCCAGCGCGGCGGCGGGCAGCGGCGAGCGCAGGAAGGAGCGCACGGTCAGCAGCCCGAGCCGGGGCACCGCCAGGGGGCGCACGAGCGGGCGCGAACGCCTAAGCCGGGCCACGGTCCCCGCCCTCCTTCCGGCCGCCGCGCAGGATGTCCAGGCCGACGTGGCGGCGGTGCCGCCCGCGGAGCCCGGCGGCGCCCGGTCCCGCGGCGGACGCGCCGCCCGCGGAGCCCGCGTCCGCGGTCCCGGAGGCGGACGGCTCCCCGGCGGCGGAGCCGGACGGGACGCCCGCGTCCTGGCGCAGCGGGATCGGCCCCCGGGTGTCCGGCCCGGCCACCCCGGCCAGCTCGCCGGAGTCGGCGCAGGTGGCGACCACCGTCAACCCGTCGTCCGCCAGCGCCTTGAGGGTGCGCCACAGGTCGGCCTGGTGCCCGGGTTCCAGGCCGCCGTCGACGTCGTCGACGGCCAGCAGCCGGGGTTCGGCCAGCAGGGCCAGGGCCAGCCCGAGGCGGCGCCGTTCGATCATGGACAGCTCCCGCACCAGCGACCGGCGGTCCAGCCCGCCCAGTCCCGCGGCCTCCATGGCCTCGTCGGCCAGGCTCCGCGCGGCGGGGCGCATGCGCAGCAGCAGCCCCTCGGACAGGTGCTCGCGGACCCGGAGCCGCTCGTCCAGTGGGTTGACCTCGTCCATCAGCCCGAGCGCGCTGATCCGGCGGACCCGGCGCGCGTGCCGGGGCAGGGCGTGGCCGTCCACGTACAGCGTTCCCTCCGAGGGGCGCATCCGGCCGGTCAGGGTGAGCAGCAGGGCACTGCGCCCGCCCCCCGAGTCGGCCCGGAAGACGGTGAGCGTGCCCGGCCGGGCCGTGAACCCCACGCCCGTGTACACGGGGCCCTCCCGGGTGGCGAGCCCGACGCCCTCGGCCTGTACACGAGCTCCGGTCGCCCGTCGCATCCCTCGGTCCCCTTCCGTTTTTGAACTGACCAGTCAGTTCAAAACTGCGGAAACCACCGTACAGCGCGCATACGCCTCCTCCGGGCACCGGGAGCTGTGGAGTGTCGCACAGCGCCGCCGCCCTCCCCCGTGCACCGCGCGCGACCGGGTAGTGGGATTGGATGGGAGGACGCGTACCACCGAACGAACGGGAGTATCGGGATGTCGGAGATCTCCGAGCGGGTCGCGAGGGTCCTGGACGACCCGGAGAACTGGCCCGGCGACCCCAAGGAGGCCGTCGCGCTCCAGCGCGGGCTCGCCGACCGGGTCCGCGTGGAGCCGTTGGACGTGGACGCGGTGCGGCTGGTGGCCGGGCTGGACGTCAGCTACGCCACGGACAACACGGCGCTCTCCGCGGCGGCCGTGGTCATGGACGTGCGGACCCTGGAGGTGGTCGAGTCCGTCGCCATCTCCTCGGAGCCGTCCTTCCCCTACATCTCGGGGCTGTTCGGGTTCCGCGAGTCCCCGCCGGTCCTGGAGGCGCTGGGACAGCTCAAGGTGACCCCGGACGTGTACCTGTGCGACGGCTTCGGCCTGGCGCACCCCCGCCGCTTCGGGGTCGCCTGCCACCTGGGGGTGCTCCTGGACCTGCCGGTGGTGGGGTCGGCCAAGTCGGTGCTGTTCGGCAGGCACAGCGTGCCCGGTGAGGAACGGGGGTCGTGGACGCCCATGGTGGCCGGGCGCTCGGAGGTGGTCCCCGACTCCTTCGCGCTGGCCGACCAGGGCAAGGAGGTGATCGGACGCGTGCTGCGCACCCGCAGGGGGGTCAAGCCCGTCTACGTGTCCGTCGGCCACCGGGTGGACCTGGAGGGCGCGGCCGAACTGGTGCTGCGGCTCTCGCCCAAGTACCGCGTGCCCGAGCCGGTCCGGCACGCCGACAAGCTCTGCGGCGAGCACCGCAAGGCGGTACTCGCCGCGAAGGAGGGCCGGGCCGACTGACCCGGACGGGGACGCCGGACCCCGCCTACCAGCTGGTGGGGACCGGACGCCCCTCGTTGTACCCGGCGGCGCTCTGCACGCCCACCACGGCGCGCTCGTGGAACTCCGCCAGCGAGGAGGCGCCCGCGTAGGTCATCGAGCTGCGCACACCGGCGACGATCTGGTCGATCAGGTCCTCCACGCCGGGGCGCTCCGGGTCCAGGTACATCCGGCCCGTGGAGATGCCCTCCTCGAACAGCGCCTTGCGGGCCCGCTCGAACGGGGAGTCCTCGGCGGTGCGCAGCCGGACCGCGCGGGCCGACGCCATGCCGAAGCTCTCCTTGTACTGCCTGCCCTCGGCGTCGCGCATGACGTCGCCCGGCGACTCGTAGGTGCCCGCGAACCACGAGCCCACCATCACGTTGGACGCGCCCGCGGCCAGGGCGAGGGCCACGTCGCGCGGGTGGCGCACGCCGCCGTCCGCCCACACGTGCCCGCCCAGCTCGCGCGCCGCCTCGGCGCACTCCAGCACGGCGGAGAACTGGGGGCGGCCCACGGCGGTCATCATGCGGGTCGTGCACATCGCGCCCGGGCCCACACCGACCTTGACGATGTCGGCGCCCGCCTCGATCAGCTCGCGCGTGCCCTTGGCGGTGACGATGTTGCCCGCCACGATCGGCACCCGCGGCGACAGCGCGCGCACCTTGGAGACCGCGGTCAGCATCTTCTCCTGGTGGCCGTGCGCGGTGTCGATGACCAGGGTGTCCACCCCGGCCTCCAGCAGCTCGGCGGCCTTGCCCGCCACGTCGCCGTTGATGCCGACGGCCGCGGCCACGCGCAGGCGGTCGTCCGCGTCCACGGCGGGCGTGTACAGGGTGGAGCGCAGCGCGCCAGTGCGGGTCAGCACGCCCACCAGGGCGCCGTTCCCGTCCACGACCGGGGCCAGCCGGTGGCGGAAGTCGTGCAGCATCCCGAACGCCTCGCGCGGCTCGGTGCCCGCCGGGATGGTCATCAGCTCGGTGGACATCACGTCGCGCAGCTGCGCGAAGCGGTCCGTTCCGGCGCAGTCGGCCTCGGTGACCACGCCGACGGGCCTGCGCTCCCCGTCCACCACGATCACGGCGTTGTGCGCGCGCTTGGGCAGCAGGTTGAGCGCCTCGCCCACGGTGCTGGACGGGTTGAGCGTGATGGCGGTGTCGTACACCAGGTGCCGCTGCTTGGTCCAGGAGACGACGTCGGAGACCACGTCGAGGGGGATGTCCTGCGGGATGACCGCGACACCGCCGCGCCTGGCGACGGTCTCGGCCATCCTGCGCCCGGCGACCGCGGTCATGTTCGCCACGACCAGCGGGATCGTGGTGCCGGTGCCGTCCGGCGACGACAGGTCCACGCTGAGCCGGGAGCCCACGGAGCTCCGGTTGGGGACCATGAACACGTCGCTGTAGGTCAGGTCCTGCTGGGGTGCCTGGTCGTTGAGAAAACGCAATGCCTCTACCTCGGTCGAGACCGAAGGGGGTGGACCATCCGCCGCATGCCGCGCGCGGCCGCCTGTTGATCCCCCTCTTACCGGTCAAGTATGCCGTCACGAATTAGGTCGGTCGACCCCCGATCTGGCATGATGACCCGGATCCCCGCCGACACAGCCCTTCCCCGCCCCTGTCAGCGCGTCGTCGGGCGCCGGGGCCCGGACGGGCGCTCCTGGAGAGCCCGCATGCCGCGTTTCACTTTCGCGCAAGTCAAGGAAGAGACCTACAAGGCGAAGGACGCCTGGTGGACGGTCTTCCTGGTGGACCCCCTGGCCGGACGCCTCGTCGTCTGGACCGCGAACCGCACCGACATCACGCCCAACCAGCTGACGCTGGGGGCTGGGGTCTTCGGTCTGCTCTCCATGCTGTGCTTCGTCGCGCCGGTCCTCGTGCCGGGCGGTGGGGGATGGAACTGGGCATGGCTGCTGGCGGGCGGACTGCTCTTCCACCTCAGCTTCGTGCTGGACTGCATGGACGGCAAGATCGCCCGGCTCAAGGGCACCGGCACGGTCTTCGGCAGCTGGGTGGACTTCGTCTTCGACCGCATCCGCTTCTTCGGCTGCGTGATGGCGCTGCTGATCGGCCAGTGGCTGCTCACCGGCCACGAGGTCTACCTGATCGCGGCGCCGGTGGTGGTCTTCTTCGACCTGCTGCGCTACCTCAACGGCCCGCAGGTCGCCAAGACCCGCCGGACCATGAACCAGACCCTCGCCGAGCTGACCGGGGACACCGAACGGCTCGCCGCCGCCCAGCGCGAGGCCGACCCCGAGGACGAGGAGACGGGGGAGACCCCGGCCCGGCCCGGCGCCCCCGCCCCGACCGGCCTCTACCCGCGCGTGCGCGACCGGCTCCTGCGCCACCGGGTGCGCCCGCACCTGTTCAGCGGCATCGAGTTCGAGATGTTCCTGTGCGTGGTGGCCCCGGTGACCGCGCTGGTCTCCCTCTTCACCCCGCTCAACAGCCTGATCATCCCCGTCGCGGTGTTCTCCGTGCTGGCGCTGGCCTTCTTCGAGGTGATCCTGGTGCTGCGGCTGTGGAAGGACACGAACAGGTTCGAGGCGCGCCGCCGCCGGCTGCTGGCCTCGGGCGCCGTCCCCGGCGCCGCCGCGGCCACGAACCCGTCCAGCGGGAGCTGAACCGGCCCTGCCCACCGGGGGCGGGAACGACACGGGAGGGGCGGGTCCGCGCCGAAGCGGACCCGCCCCTCCCGTGTACGCCGCGCCCCTCGCGCGGAAGCCGGGTCAGACCCCGGCCTTCTCCTTCTCGCGTCCGCCGCCGTCGCCGTTCCCGCCGCCGCCGGTCCTGCCGGCGCCGTCGTCCTTCCCGGAGCCGCTCGGCGCGCGCAGCGCGGAGTCCTCGCGCAGGAACCACGTCAGTTGCGGTTCCACGGCCCAGCGCAGGCCCGCGCGCACCCACGGGGTGCACAGCAGCAGCGTCAGCGCCACGCCCAGCAGGACCGTGACGACCATCTCCGTCGCCCCGGACATCAGGCTGTACCAGGGCGAGGCCTGCAACAGGACGATCACCACGGAGTGCCCCAGGTACACGTACAGCGTGTAGGCGCCCAGGGAGGTGAACCACGTGCGCTGCTTGGGCATCAGCGCCAGGACCGCGAAGGTCATCACCAGTGCGAGGGCCATGAAGCCGACCCGCACGCCCAGACTCGGCAGGATCGGGTCGATCTCGCGGTCGGTGAGGCTGTTGGTCCAGAAGAGCCAGGAGCGGCTCATCTGCTCGGAGATGGGCACGGCCAGCGCCGCCGTGATCCCCAGCACCAGCACGGAGGCGATCCGCACCCAGAGCCGGTCCAGGTAGGCGAAGTGCTCGCGGCGCAGGCTCAGCCCCAGGACGAAGAACGGCAGGAAGCTCACCACGCGGCCCAGGGAGAGCGTCTCCCCGAGGCTCGCGGTGGCCCCGAACACGGAGATGAGCACCGCGATGAGCACGGGCCAGCGCAGCCGCTTCCAGACCGGCACGCTCAGGCGCCACACGAACAGGGCGACCAGGAACCACAGGGCGTAGGTCGGCTGGAGCACCGACATGGACTCGGGCAGGCCGCCGCGTTCGACCGCGTAGATGGACTGGTGGATGGTCCAGAAGATCAGGTAGGGCACCGCGAGCGACACGACCAGCTTCTCGACGCGGTTCGACGAGGCGTCGAAGGACCGCGAGAGGTAGCCGCTGATCATGATGAACGCGGGCATGTGGAAGAAGTAGATCCAGTAGTAGAGGGCACTGGCGGGCCCGTACTCGCGTAGTGGGCCGATCGCGTGGCCGACGACGACCAGGGCGATCAGGACGAACTTGGCATTGTCCAGACGGGCGTCACGGCCTGGACCCGGGGCCACCGTGGTGGGGGCGTCCGCGCCGTGCCCCGGTTCCTGACGCTGGGATGCCGGACTGGTCATGGATGAGGCCACGAGTGGACTCCGAGATCATCTGCTTCTGGGACGTGTGTGCTCTCTTCCGGCCGTGCACGCGGCCCGCGGGCCGACCGTGGGGCCGGAACGCGGGTGGCGCGGTGCCGCGTGGGGCGCGAGGGGGACACCGTAAGGTCGGATGAATGAACATGTGCTGCGTTACCTTACTGTGATGTAGCAAAGTATGCCAGCGGTTCTCCGGAGATCGGTGGAAAGTCGCCGGAGTCCTGCCTCGGTTGAGGTGAGGGTGGGGCTCGTGAAACATGTGTGACGCGAGCGGCTCGGCCGGGAGTAGCTTTCCGTGTGCAGACACTAACCCATCCGCGCCACCGTCTTCTACGGAGGGTGACAGGCCGAGTCTGCTCCGGGCCCGGCCCGCGGAGGTCACGCGGCTGACTGTGTGGCCGCGGCGGACGCGCCGCTAGGCTGCTCTCGTCAGACGGGCGGTTCCGACCCGGTCGATAATACGGAAGAAGGCGGTGGAAGCCGTGCCGCACGCGGTGGACCCCAACCGTGCCGCTCAGCACGGGAACGTGGTCATGCGACTCCTCGACGAGCTCTTCCCGCTCGTGGAGGGGTTCTACGTCGACCTGCACAAGAACCCCGAGCTCTCCCACGCCGAGCACCGCACCGCCAGCGGTGTCGCCGAGTGGCTCACCCGGACCGGTTACGAGGTCCACAAGGGCGTCGGGGGAACCGGCGTGGTCGGCATCCTGCGCAACGGGCCGGGGCCCACGGTGATGCTGCGCGCCGACATGGACGCGCTCCCGCTGGAGGAGAAGACCGGGCTGCCCTACGCCAGCACCGCCCGCGCCGCCAACGACGAGGGCGCCGAGGTCCCCGTCATGCACGCCTGCGGGCACGACGCCCACACCGCGTGCCTGGTGGGCGCCGCCGACCTGCTCTCGGAGACCCGCGACGAGTGGGCCGGGACCGTGATGGTCGTCGCCCAGCCGGGCGAGGAGGCCCTCGACGGGGCGCAGGCCATGCTGGAGGACGGGCTGTTCGACCGCTTCGGCCGCCCCGACGTCATCCTCGGCCAGCACCTGGGCCCGCAGCCCGCCGGACTGATCTCCCACCGCGCCGGGGTCATCCTCGGCGCCTCCAACTCCTACCGCGTGCGCGTGTACGGGGAGGGGGGCCACGCCTCCCAGCCGAACACGACCGTGGACCCGGTCCTCATCGCGGCGAGCATCGTCACCCGCCTCCAGGGCGTGGTCTCCCGCGAGGTCAGCCCGAGCGAGATGGCGGTGCTCACCGTCGGCAGGATCCAGGCGGGGACCAAGGCCAACATCATCCCCGACGAGGCCTACCTGGAGATCAACACCCGGGCCCTCAACGACAACGTGTCCGCCCAGCTCGAAGCGGCCATCGAGCGGATCGTGCGCGCCGAGGCCGCCGCCTCCGGAGCCGCCCGCGAGCCCGAGATCGAGCGCTTCCAGGGCGCGGGCGTCACCCGCAACGACCCCCAGAGCACCGCCGACGTGGCCGCCGCGCACCACGCCTACTTCGGTGACGAGTACGTCATCCACCTGCCCGACCCGTTCCCGGCGACCGAGGACTTCGGCTACTTCGGCCTGCCCGGCGACCCGCAGCCGATCCCGTACGTGTTCTGGTTCGTCGGCGCCACCCCCCACGACGTGTGGGAGTCCGCCCCCGGCGACACCCCGTACGAGAAGATGGGCAACGTCCCCAGCACCCACTCGCCGTTCTTCGCGCCCGCCCGGGAGCCCACCCTGCGCGCCGGGCTGGCCGCGATCACCGTGGCCGCGCTGTCCTACCTGGGCGACGACAGCCCGAAGGCGGCGGCCGGGGACGCGCCCAACGACGCCTACGACAGCGCCTACCTCGCCTCGTCCTGGCCCGCGCCGGACGAGGACCGGGCGCAGACGGCCTGGCCGGCCCCGGACGAGGAGCGGGCGCAGACCGCCTGGCCCGCTCCAGAGGAGGACCGGCCCCGGTCCCCGTGGCCCGCGCCGGACGAGGACCGGGCCAAGTCCACCCACGAGGCCGACATGGACTCCGTGATGGAGGCCCAGGACGAGGAGCACCGCCAGGAGTGGCGCGACGGCAAGACCGAGGAGTCCACGCTGTCCGCGGACATGGCCGCGCTGCTGGAGGAGGACGACCGGCCGCGCCCGCCGTCCGGCCCCTCCTACGGGGGTCCGCCCCCGCCCCCCGACGATGACCGTCCCGGCTCCGAGTACCGCTTCTGACCACGGATGGGGGAACGCCGGCTGCGCCATCCCCGGGAGATCCCCCTCCTGGCCGTGTGCGTGGGGGTGACCCTGCTCGCCGTGGTGGGCGCGGTCAGCCGCGCCTACTCGGGTGAGCCCAACCAGCCGCTGCTCCTGCTGAGCATCCCCGCGCTCGTGTACTTCGTGCGCGGGCAGCTCTACGCGCGCCAGCGGGTCAACGGGGTGCGCATCACCGAGCACCAGTTCCCCGAGGCGTACCGGATGGTCGCCGAGGCCGCCGCCGCGTTCCGCATGAAGCGGGTGCCCGAGGCCTACGTCGTGCTGGGCAACGGCGAGCTCAACGCGTTCGCCTCCGGGCACGGCTTCCGGCGCTACGTGGCCGTCACCAGCGACCTGTTCGAGGTGGGCGACCGCCTGGCCGACAACGACACGCTGCGGTTCGTGATCGGCCACGAGGTCGGTCACATCGCGGCGGGCCACACGTCGTTCTGGCGCCAGTTCGGGATCTCGGTGGCCAACGTGATCCCCGGCGTGGGCACCAGCCTGAGCCGCGCGCAGGAGTACACCGCGGACAACCACGCCCACGCGTTCTGCCCCGAGGGCATGCAGGGGCTGCGGGTGCTCGCCGCGGGCAAGTACCTGTACCCGGCCGTGGACTTCTACGACATCGCCGCCCGCGCCCGCACCGACACGGGCTTCTTCGTGCTGCTGGTCAACCTCCTGTCCAGCCACCCCGTGAACACGTTCCGCTTCGCCGCCCTGGCCGACCGCACCAGACCGGGAAGGGTCTTCTAGGGGCGGTCCGCCCCCGTGCGGGGCCGGGGCCGTCCTCGCCTCACCGGCCGGCCAGCCGCGCCGCCGCCTGCGCGGGCAGCGGCTCGTGCCGCGCGTACTCCCGGCTGAACACGCCCGTGCCGTGCGAGATCGACCGCAGCTCAACCGCGTACCGGACGATCTCCAGCTCCGGCACCTCCGCGCGCACCACCGCCCGGCCGCCCCGCACCGACTCGGTCCCCACCACCCGGCCGCGCCGGGCCGACAGGTCGCTCAGCACCGCGCCCAGGTAGGCGTCGTCCACCTCCACGGACACCTCGTCCACCGGTTCGAGCACCGCCAGCCGCCCCGCGGCCGCCGCGTCCCTGAGCGCCAGCCGCCCCGCCTTCTGGAAGGCCGTGTCCGAGGAGTCCACCGAGTGCGCCTTGCCGTCGTAGAGCGTCACCCGGATGTCCACCAGCGGGTACCCCGCCCCGGGGTCCGCTCCGTCCCCCGACCCAGCGCCGCCCCTCGCACCGGCCACCGTCCCGACGCCGTCCGCCATCTGCGCGCGCACGCCCTTCTCCACGGACAGGACGAACTGTCGGGGCACCACCCCGCCCACGATCTCGTCGACGAACTCCAGGCCCGCGCCGGACTCCAGCGGCTCCACGCGGATCCGGCAGACACCGAACTCCCCGTGCCCGCCGCTCTGCTTCACGTTCCTCCCGGTGCCCTGCGCCGGAACCGCGAAGGTCTCCCGCAGCGGCACGCGCACCTCCCCGGTGCGGACCCGCACCCCGTGGCGGTGCTCCAACCGGTCCAGCGCGGCGTCCAGGTGCGCCTCGCCCAGGCTCCACAGCACCATCTGGTGGGTCTCGGCGTTCACCTCCACCCGCAGGGACGGGTCCTCCGCCACCAGCCGGGCCACCGCGTGCGACAGCTTGTCCTCGTCCCCCGGGGACGCCGCGCTCACCGCCACCGGCAGCAGCGGACGCGGGAAGCGCCACGGCGCCACGCGCACCGGCCGCTCCGGCTCGGAGAGTGTGTCTCCGGTGCGGGCGTCGGGCAGCTTCGCCACCAGGCACAGGTCTCCGGCGACCGCTTGGCCCACCGGCCGGTTCTCGCGGCCCAGCGGCACGGACAGCGGTCCCGTGCGCTCGTCGTTGCCCGTTCGGTCCAGCTCGTCCTGGCCGGTCAGCCCGCACGGGACCCCGTGGCCGTGCAGGTGGACCCGGGTGTCGGGGCGCAGGGTCCCCGAGAGGACGCGCACCAGGCTCACCCGGCCCACGTACGGGTCCACGGCGGTGCTGAGGACCTGCGCCACGAGAGGGCCGTCCGGATCGCAGGACAGCCCCGCCACCGGTCCGCCCTCCGGTGTGAAGGTCTCGGGAAACGGGCGCCGGGTCGGGTCCGGGCACGAGAGCGGCAGTTCGCGCAGCAGTTCGCGCACACCCACCCCGGTCGTGGTGCTGATCGCCAGGACGGGATGGAAGCCGCCCGCGGCGACCGCTTTCTGGAGGTCGTCGATGAGCAGGTCGGGGTCGAGTTCGCCGCCCTCCACGTAGCGCTCCATGAGGACCTCGTCCCCGCTCTCGGTGATGACCTCCTCGACGAGGGTCTCCCGGAGCGGTCCCGCCGCCTCGCGCAGCCAGTCCGGCACCGGACGCGCCGAGGGGGCGGACCCGGGTCCGCCCCCTCCGGAGTGGCCGGAACGCTGCGCGCGCTCGGAGCCGTCGGCGCCGTCGGAACCGCCGGAGTAGTCGTAGTACCGCTCGGAGACCAGCCCCCACACGCCGACCACGCGGCGCTCGTCCCCCGTGCCCTCCACGGCCGGGACGTAGGCGGGGTGCACGCCCGGGCCGAACGCCTCCCGGCACTGGGCGACCACCTCGTCGTAGTCCGCGCGCGGGTGGTCGATCCTGGTGACGGCCACCGCCCGGGGCATGCCGACGGCGGCGCACTCCTCCCACAGCACGCGGGTGCGGCCGTCCACGCCCTCCAGGGCGGACACGACGAACAGTGCGGCGTCGGCCCCGCGCAGTCCGGCGCGCATCGCGCCGATGAAGTCCGCGTACCCGGGGGTGTCCAGCAGGTTGACCTTGGCGTCGCCGACCATGACCGGGTTGACGGTGAGGTCGACCGACCGCCCCTGCCGGATCTCGACCTCGTCGTGGTCGCTGGCGGTCGTGCCCTCCTCGACGCTGCCGGGGCGACCGATCTCCCCGGCGGCGGCGAGCAGCGCCTCGACCAGGCTCGTCTTTCCGGCGCCGGACGGTCCGACCAGCGCGATGTTGCGGATGCCGCGGGGCCCGTCGGCCCTCGGTACGGCTCCGGCTGGGGCTCCGGTTCCGTTGACGTTGCGATCTGCCATCCCTGTTACCCAGCCCTTCGTGGTCCGAGCGGTGGCCGCACGGGAACGGGCGACCCGTCCATGCTGTGACCTGTGTCACTTCTACGGTCGCCCTTCTCGGGCCGCACGGCAAGAGGTGGTCAGGAGCGGGAGTGGTCGTGGGTGAGATACGGCATGTGCACTATGACTTGTTTCGGACCCCTACTATTGCCCCGTGCCATGGTCGGAGTCTCTCCCTCAGTTCAGCCTCGCCGGGACCGTTCTGACGGTCCTGCTGCTCCTCTTCGCGGCCCTCGGCGAACCCCTCCTCGGCAGGAGGGCGTTCACGTGGCTGTCCCGTAGGCGCGACGGCGACGCGCGCGCCCTCACGCTCCTGCACGCCGTCACCATGGGCGTCCACGTGCTGTGGGGCCTGGTGGTCTTCGGGGTGCTGCTGCTCTCGCCGGACCTGGTCGCCGCGGACCTGGGCCTGCGCCTGCCCGAGGCGTGGGGGCCGATCGCGGGCGGCGCCGTCGGCGGCCTGCTCGCCCTCACGGTGTTCTGGCTTCTGGTCAACGGCCTTCCGAAGGGGCCCGGGCGCTCCGGCCGTGGTCGCGGCCGCGGCAGGTCGGCGCGCGGCAGGCGCGACCAGGGCGGGAGCGCCCGCGGACGGCGCTCCTCCGCACCGCTCAGCCTTCCCGAACCCGAGCGCGACCGGGGGCTGCTCGCACCGCGCACCACCGCCGAACGGGCGATGGCCGCCGGAGTGGCCGTCACCGGGGGCGTGTTCGGGGAACTGCTCTACCGGGGCCTGTTCATCCTCCTGGTCGCCAGCATGGGCGTGCCGCTGTGGGTCGCCGCCGTGCTGTCGGTGCTGCTGTTCTCCGTCGCGCACCTCTACCAGGGCTGGTGGGGCCTGGTCAGCGCCGGTGCGTCCGGCGCCCTCTTCACCGTCCTGTACCTGGGGACCGGAAGCGTCTGGGTGCCGGTCCTGGTCCACGTGGCGCTCAACCTGCGCTCCCTGGTCTTCCCGCCCGCCGACGTCCGCGAGGCGGGGGAGCGGGAGCGGTACGAGGAGGACGGGGACCCCGAGGCCTACGACGAGTACGGCGAGTACGGCGAGTACGAGGAGCACGGCCACGGGGACGGACCCGCCACCGGGGAGCCGCCGCTGACCGCCGTGGAGGAGGACGGGGGCGCGGACACGGCGATGCCGCCCGTGCCGCCGGGCACGGGGACCCCCGCCCACGGGACCCCGTCCCACGGAGCCGTGTCGGGTTACGGTGACACCCCTGGTCACGGTGGCCCCCCGGTCTACGGGGGTCTCCCGGACCAGGGCGATCCCTACACACGTGGCGCCTCCTACGGCCACAGCGGTTCCCACAGCCACAGCGGGCACTCTGCTTACGGGGACCTCCCGGCCCAGAGCAGGGACTTCGGCCCCAGCGACCCCTACAGCAACAGCGGTCCCCACAGCCACGGCGGCACCTTCCAGCAGGACCTGTACAGCGGTCTGTCCACCGCGGGACCCTCCTCCGGCTACGGCGACCGCTTCGGCGGCGGTGACCCGGTCGGCTACGGCGGCCACCGCCCGGACGCCCCGTCCTCCGACGCCCCGCTGTACCCCGGCTCCTTCCGCCACGAACCCCTCCCCTCCCACCGGGCGCCGGGAGACCCCTCCCGCGAGGGCCTCCCGGGCGGCGACCGCCGCGGGGAGGACCCCGCGCAACGCCGCCTGTACCCCGACGAGTGGATCGACCGCCGTTACGGTGACGAAAACACCACACCGGGGTCCGACCCCGACCGCTGGAGCTGATCGGGCACGATAGTGGGGTGTCCGACGCCATTGACCACCCGCGCGCCCAACCCCGTGAACACCGCTACCGGCTGACCACCTCCGACGGGGTCGGCATCGACGCCGTGCTCCTGCGCGGCGCCGGGTCCCGCACCACCGCCGTGATCCTCGCCAACGGGTTCACCGGGACCCACCGCAACCCGAGCACGCGTGCCGTCGCCGAAGCGCTGCTCCCGTTCGGCGACGTGATGACCTTCGACTTCCGCGGCCACCACGGCTCCGGCGGGCTCAGCACCGTCGGCAACGCGGAGATCCACGACCTGGAGGCGGTCGCCGTCCGCCTGCGCGAACTCGGCTACACCTCCCTCTCGACCGTGGGGTTCTCGATGGGCGCGGCCGTCGCGATCCGGCACGCCGCCATCTACGGCGGAATGGACGCGGTGGTCTCGGTCAGCGGTCCCAGCCGCTGGTACTACAGGGGGACGCGCGCCATGCGGCTGCTCCACCTGGGCATCGGCCGCAGAGCGGGGCGCCTGTTCCTGCGCGGCTTCCGCAAGGTCAGGGTCGTCGACAAGGAGTGGGACCCCGTACCCGCCGAACCCCGGGAGATCGTCGGGAAGGTCTCCCCGACGCCTCTGCTGGTCGTGCACGGCGACTCCGACGCCTACTTCCCCGTCTCCCACGCCACCGCCATCCACGACGCCGCCAGGGAGCCGCGCGACCTGTGGATCATCCCGGGCATGGGGCACGCCGAACGCGCCGTGACCCCGGAGCTGAGCGCGCGCGTCCGCGACTGGCTCACGGAGAGGGTCGGCGGCGGGAACGCCCGCGCGGGCGGCTGATCAGGGCGGATCGGCACCGCGTCGACAGGTGTGCGCATGTCGGCTAGAAAGGACGGATGATCCGATCTCGTTCGTCCTCACCCGGGAACGGAACACCGTCGGAGGCGGCCCCCACCGGGGCGGCGGCCGACGGCAGCGGTACCACCGGCACCACCCCGCCCGCCCTCCCCGGTCTGCGCGGACGGGGCTTCGCCCTGCTCATCGCGGCGACCGCGGTCGGCCTCTGCGGCTTCGCCGCCGTCCTGCCCCTGGTCCCCCTGTGGGCCACCCGGGGCGGCGCGGGGGAGTTCGGCGCCGGGAGCACCACCGCCGTCTTCATGCTCACCACCGTGCTCACCCAGCTCGCCATGCCCTGGCTGCTGGAGAGGGGCGGCTACCGCTGGGCGTTCCCGGTGGGCGCCCTGGTGATGGGACTGCCCACCCCGCTGTTCGCCCTGACCGCCGACCTGGGCCCGCTGGTGGCCGTCTCGGCGGTGCGCGGCGTTGGCTTCGGCATGGTCAGCGTCGCCGGAACCGTGCTCGCCGCCCGCCTGGTCCCGCACCACCAGGTCGGCCGGGCCACCGGCTACTACGGGCTGGCGGTCGGCCTGCCGCAGGTGCTCATCCTGCCCGGCGGCGTGGCGCTGGCCCTCAACGTCGGCTTCGACACCGCGTTCTGGCTCACCGGTCTGTGCTCGGTCCTGGGCGGGGCCCTGGCCTGGGGCATCTGGTACGCCGACGGCGGCCGCAACCGGGCGGCGCTGCGGAGCACGGTCCGGACCGCCGCCCCCGCCCCGGCCGGTGATCCCGCCGCGGACGCGTCCGCGGGCCGCCCGCTGCTGCGGGCGCTGGCGGCGCCGCTGGTGCTCATGCTGCTGACCGCCTCGTCGGCCAGCGCGATCATCACCTTCCTGGCCATCCCCCTGGAGCGGGCGGCGTGGCTGGTGGGCGGCGCCCTGGCCGCCTACGCGCTGGCGGTGGTGGCGGGCCGGTGGACCGCCGGGATGCTGCACGACCGCCACCGGCGCACCCTCCTGCTGCTGCCGGGCATGGTCGGCGCTGTCGCGGGAATGGCCCTGGTCACCGCCGCGCTGTGGTCGGTCGGGGACGCGCCGGGCACCGGGACGGCGCTGCTGGTGCTCCTGGGATCGGCCGTGTTCGGCCTCGGCTTCGGCGCGGTCCAGAACGAGACCGTCACCCTCATGCTGAACCGCGCCGGTCCGGCCGGGTACGGCCGGGCCAGCGCGGTGTGGAACATCGGCTACGACGCGGGTTCGGGAGCCGGGGCGGTGGTCCTGGGACTGCTGATCCAGCTGACCGGGTACGGGCCCGCGTTCGCGGTCACGGCCGTGGCGCTGCTGGCCTCGGTGCCGCTCGCCCTCGGCGGGCGCGCGGGGCGCCGGGACCGCGCGCGCGGCCGAGCCCGCCGCTCCGGCGGGGCGCCTCAGGGGCGGCCCGCCCCGGACGGCTAGTACGACGAGATGTGCACGTGGTCGTAGTGGTTCTGGGTGTTGTCGCCCCGGTCCTCCATCCACTTCCACTGACGGGACGCGGAGTGCCAGATCTGCTGCTCCCAGATGATGTACTTGATGCCCAGCCGGTCGGCGTTGTCGATCCCGTACTGGGAGATCTGCGAGCCCAGGGACTGGTTGGCGGCCGAGGGCAGCGCGCCGCCCGCGCTCATCATGAAGTCGCAGGCCCGTCCCACGCCGTGGTCGTCTGCGCTGGAGCGCAGGCAGCCGACCGGGTAGGGGGCGCCGAAGTTCTGCACGATCTCGTCGCGGATGGCCGCCATGCGCGGCGTGGCCCCGTCCCAGCCCCAGCCCTGCGCGCTGGCCGGGATGCTGCCGTCGCCCGGGGTCTCGGGGATCTGCTCCGCCTCGTACTCCTCGATCCTGGCCTCGACCTCTTCGCGCTCCTCCTCCAGCGTCTCGACGAGCTCCTCGGCCTCGGCCAGCTCGGTCTGGAGCTCCTCGTTGACCAGGGCGGCCTCGTCCCGCGTCTGGATGAGGTCGTAGATCTGCTCGGACTGGCTCTGCCCGAGGTAGTTCAGCGTCGCGGCGTCGGCGAACATGCTCTCGGGGTCGCTGGAGAAGATCACCTGGAACGCCGGGTCGAGGCCGCCGCCGCTCTTGTACTGGGTGGAGGCGATGGTGGACACACCGCTCCGGGAGGCCTCCAGACGCCCCTCGACCTCCTCCAGGTCCTCCTCGGCCTTCTCCACGCGGTCCTTGATCTCGTTGAACTGGAGGAGTTCGCCGTCGTAGCTCTCCTCCAGCTCCTCGGCCCGCCGGTTCAGTTCGTCGATGTCCACGTCGTCGTTGTCCGGCTCCGCCAGCGCCGTCCCGGGCAGGGCGACCAGCAGGGCCGCCGCCAGGGCGGCGAGGGACAGGGCGGCGCGCCTGCCGCGCGCGGATGAGGGAGGAGTGGGTGTCATGTCTGCTCCGAGGATGGTCCGAGCGCATCCGGTTGGCCTGCGGCGTGTGAAGGGGGGAGCCTCGGCGACGGGAGATGCTCAGCAGACCATACGAGATCTTGGCGTTACATGCCTAGTGCGTTACTCACGTGACTTGGGAGACTGCGCGGGGATGTGTCCGAAGATACCCGCAGCCGGGGACCGGACCGACCCCCGGCCGACCGTTCCGGCTCCGGGCCCACCGGAGGCGGCGCCGGGAGCCGCTCAGCCCGCGCCGCCGAAGGCGCTGGGCAGTTGGACGCCCGCGGGCTCGGGGGGCTCGGGGGGCATGAACCAGTCCGAGCGGCGGATGTCGCGCAGGGCCTGTTTGCGCGTCTGCGGGGCCAGGCGCTCGATGTAGACCATGCCGTCGAGGTGGTCGGTCTCGTGCTGGAGGCAGCGGGCCATCAGCCCCGTGCCCTCCACGGTGACCGGCTCGTTGCGCAGGTCCACCCCCGTGACGACGGCGCGCTCGGCCCGGGTGGCGGGGTACCACAGCCGGGGGACCGACAGGCAGCCCTCGTCGCCCTCCTGGACCTCCTCCGACAGCTCGGCGATCCTCGGGTTGATCACGTAGCCGATCCGGCCCTCGACGTTGTAGCTGAACACGCGCAGGCCCACGCCGATCTGGTTGGCGGCCAGACCCGCCCGCCCGGGGGCCTCGACCGTCTCCAGGAGGTCGTCCACCAGCGCCCGGGTGTGCTTGTCGAAGCGGGTGACGGGTGTGGTGGGCGTGACGAGGACGGGGTCGCCGAAACGGACGATGGGGCGCATGGTCATGTGCCCCAGGGTAGTCGGGAGCGTGCTCCCGGCGGTACGGAAGCGGAGGATCCGGACCCCGCGGGCCGCTCCGAGCGGCTCAGGCCGCGGCCAGGCCGGGGCGCAGGGAGTCGTCCAGCACCATCTCGATGTAGTCCAGGGCGGCCCTGCGCCGGGCCAGCGCGCTCTCGTACAGGGAGGGCGCGCTGGTGTTGCGCCGCACGCGCAGGCACTCGTTGACGATGCGCTGCCACCGGTCGGGGAAGGCGTGCAGGGCGTAGGCGCCCGCGCCGGTCTTGGAGGTGATCTCCCCGGTCTTGAGGGTGAAGTGCAGGCGGCTCACGCTCAGCACGCTCCAGGAGGGCGCCAGGGAGCCCAGGACGGCCAGGCCGCGCGGCGTGACCAGACGGCCCGCCTTCTCGCGCCAGCGGCGCCACTGCTCGTCCAGGGAGCCCAGCGACCAGGCGCGCAGGCTCTCGGGCTCGTCCCACACGTCCAGTTCGAGCGGGTGCGGGCCGCGCACGGTCACGCCGTGCTCGGCGAGGATGTGCCACGTGACGGGGTTGACGTCGGCGCTGGCCCGGTTGCGGAACCGGCCGCCGATCACCGAGGCGACCGGGCCGCAGGCCGCGGGGTCGCGGGTGAGGTCGTCCCAGGTGACGTGGATGCCGTTGAACTGGGGTCCGGTGGCGGCGGCGCGGGTGCGCGCGTGGACGCGTCGCAGCAGCTCCAGTTCGCGCCTGCCGGGCGTGTGGCCGGTGACGATCACGAAGTCGACGTCGCTGGTGTGCGGGCGGAAGTCGCCGAGGGCGACCGAACCGGTCAGGTAGAGGCCTTCGACCAGGCCGGGGGCCTCCTGGTCGGCGTGCGCGAGAAAGGTCTGGGCCAGCGTCTGCACCCGAGGGTGGACGGCCATGCTCACTCCAGTCTGGATGGTTCGGTGCGGATCTTGGGGGCGCGCTCCGTCCGGAGGTGGGGAGTCCGGTCGGGCGGCGGCCCGAAGGGTTCCCGCGGCGTGTGCCGCCTGCGGGTACGCGCTCCATCGGTACCAAGTGTGAGCGGGCCGAGGGGGTCATGGCAAGTGATGGCGCCGGACCCGCATCCTGTCCCCCCACGTCAGGTGGTGTGCGGCTATGGGGGCTTGGGGGAGCGCACACCCTTGACAGTGGGCGGTGCGATGTGCAAGGGGGCCTCTCGCGCGTGCGGGGCGGTCCGGCCCCGCCCGGGCGGGGCGCGGCGTCGTGGCGCGACGGCCGGGGCCGCCGGGCGGGAACGGGCGCCGGCGGAAAACGGCGTGCTCCGAAGGCGGGGAAAATCCGCGTCCCCTCAGGCAGGAAGGCCGCCGCACATTCCGCCGCACGTGCATCCGCACCTGACGAATGCATGAGAAAAGCTTTGCTGGGTATTTCTCTAGAGAGGTCGGGGCGAAAACGACTATTCGTCCGCCGGGGAATGGGTGTGGTGTCCGCCATGTCCCGCCGGGGGCCGGTTCCGGGGCGGGAAGGAAGGAGCGGTTCGTCGGGGCAGGTGGGAGTGGTCGCCTCTCTCGGTTCCAAGGATAGCCCCCTTCGTCCTCCCGAACCCGTGAGTCCTACACCACTCTCCGCGGAAGTGGACACGCCCCGTTTTTTCGGCGATTGTTATGGTTCACGCAGACCCCCGGTGGTCATAACCACCACAGCCATTGTTCGCTTTTTTCCTCCGCGTAACACCGCACAACCCCCGTGAAACTGAGCCGCTTTACGCTCGGCGGGCAAGGGCAGTTCCCCCCGCAGATGTACCGAAGGAGACGTGCATGGTCCCGACGATGGTCCTCGTAGCCGACGACTCGCGTGACACCCACCGCCGGGACGCCCTGTGGGGCCTGGCCGAAGCGGTGGCGAGCAGGGGAGAGGTGCCGGTGACCCCGGCCTTCGGCAGCCCCGACGACGTCGCCGCCACCGTCCACTCCGTCCGGGGGCCCAAGGTGGTCGTCCCCGCCTTCGTCGCGGGCGGCGACGTCGCCAGCGCCCACATGCTCACCCGGCTCGACCTCGGCCGTATGAGCGATGCCTGCCAGACCCCGCCCCTGGGAGCGGTCCCGTCGATCGTGGCCGACCTGGCCGGGCGGCTGGCCGACTCCGGCTGGGGCTCCTCCGACGGCGTGGTGCTGGCCGCCGACGGCACCACCGGCACCGAGGAGCGCCAGGTCGTCATGGACGTGGCGCGCATGCTCAGCCGCCGCCTCGACTCCCCGGTCCAGGTGGGCTACCTGCGCACCTGGGCGCCCTCGGTGGTCGACGCCGTCGACCGGCTGCGCCGCCACGGCCAGGACAACGTCGCCGTCGCCGCGTGGAGACTCGTGGACGGCCCCGACTTCGACCTGCTGCGCGGCCTGGACGTCACCGCGATCACCGAGCCCCTGTGGCCCTCCGAGCTGGTCGTGGACACCCTCCTCGCCCAGCACCGGGCGGTCAGGGGGCGCCTGGCCTGAGACCGCGGTCCCCGACGAGACGACACCGAGGGCGACAACGTCCACCACGCGGGTGATCGGCGGGGTTCGGTGCGCCGTGGCGCCGTTACCGGGAGCGCGCGGATGGGTAAGGGGCAAACGGGCGGGAACTCCCCGCACCCACAAACACGGCATCCGTACCGCGCCGCCTCCCGCACGGCGCGGCAGCGACCGGACGCGACTCCTCCGGCGGCCCCCTTCTCCCCCCGTCGGCGCGGAGGTTCCCCCGCGACCGGTCCGGGACCCGAACAGAGCCAGTGCGCCGCGGACCGTGCGCTCCGCGGCTCCGCCGACCCGTGAGGGGCCCGCCCCGAACCGTCATCGACGCGAGCGAACCTAAGGTGGATGTATGAGTGACGTCACAGCGCAGTTCGTCGATGACCGGCAGCGTCGGCGTCTGGAACGGCGCTTCGGCAGCCACGTCGGCGAGTGGCTGACCGAACTCCCGGGGATCGTCTCCGGGCTCGCCTCCGAGTGGGGGCTGACCGTCGAGGGCCCGGCCCCCCACGGCCGGACCTCCGTCGTGGTCTGCGTCGTGCGCCCGGACGGCGACCGCGCGGTCCTCAAGCTCTCCCCGGACACCGGCCTGGCCGCGTCCGAGGCACGGACGCTGCGGATGTGGGAGACCTCCGGGCGCGTGCCCCGGGTGTGGGAGGTCGACAACGCCCGCGGGGCCATCCTCATGGAGTGGATCGACGGGGACACCGTCGTGGAGGGCGGGAAAGTGCCGCCGATGGAGAGCGTCGGCGCGCTCGTCTCCCAGCTCCACTCCGTCGAGGTGCCCCGGCGCGAGCTGCTCGAACTGCGCCCGCTGACCTCGCGGGTGCAGTTCATCTTCGACCTGTGGAACCGCGAGCGCGCCGAGGGGCCCGCCGCCGAGGTGGTGTCCGCGTCCGCCATGCACCAGGGCTTCTGCCGGGCCCGCGACCTGGCCAACGGCACGGTGGACGTCGTGCCCGTCCACGGCGACCTGCACCCGGGCAACGTCATCGACGGCGGCCGGCGCGGCCTGGTGGCCGTCGACCCGCGCGCCTGCCTGGGCGACGCCGCGGTCGACGCCGTGGACTGGGCCCTGTGGAAGGCCACCAGCCTGCCGGAGGTGGTGCAGCGCGTGGACGTGCTCTCCGGTGTCCTGGGTGTGGACGGCGACCGGATGATGGCGTGGGCGCGCGCGTTCGCGCCCTGCCTGGCGGTGGCCAAGGCCAACCGCGGCCACGGCGGCACCGACGAGTTCGACATGCTCATCGAGCTCTCGGAGGGGGAGGCCTTCGTCCTGTGACCCGTGCCGGACGGCCCCTGCGGCCGGCCGTCCCGGCACGCGCCGACGGGTTCAGCCCCCCGGCTGGGCCGAGCCGGCCCTCTCGAAGCGGTAGCCCCGGCCCGCCTCCGTGATCAGGTAACGCGGGCACGCCGGGTCGGGCTCCAGCTTGCGGCGCAACTGCGCCATGTACACCCGCAGGTAGTTGGTCTCGCTCTGGTAGGCCGGGCCCCACACGTCGTGCAGCAGTTGGCGCTGGCTGACCAGTTGGCCCGCGTGCCGGGCCAGGATCTCCAGGATGTGCCACTCCGTCGGGGTGAGCCGGACCTCCTCGCCCTCCCGCAGCACCCGTTTGGCGCCCAGGTCCACGGTGAAGGAGGGCGTGCGCACCACCGGGGCCTCGTCCACGCGCAACGACCGCCGCTCCGCCGCGCGCATGCGGGCGAGCAGCTCGTCCATCCCGAACGGTTTGGTGACGTAGTCGTCGGCGCCCGAGTCCAGGCAGCGCACCTTCTCCCCGGCCGAGTGCCGCGCCGACAGCACGATGATCGGCACCTGCGACCACCCGCGCAGCCGCTGTATGACCTCCATGCCCTCCATGTCGGGCAGCCCCAGGTCGAGCAGGACCACGTCGGGGTGGTTGTCCGCGGCCAGCCTCAGCGCGGACGCCCCGTCGGCCGCGGTGTCCACGTCGTGCCCGCGCGCCCGCAGGTTGATCCGCATGGCCCGGATGATCTGCATGTCGTCGTCAACGACCAGGACCCGCATCGGTCCCCTCCCCGTCTCCGGTGTCCGTCTCGCTCTTCTCCACAGCACGGAGCGTGAACACCATGGTCAGGCCGCCACCGGGCGTGTCCTCGGGGTCGAGCCTGCCGTGCATCGCCTCAACGAAACCACGTGCGACCGCCAGGCCCAGACCCACCCCCGTGCCCTGGGGGGCGTCGCCCAGGCGCTGGAAGGCCTCGAACATGCGCTGTTTGCCCTCGTCGGAGACCCCGGGCCCGCGGTCCACCACGCGCAGCTGGACGCTGTCGCCGTGCGCGCTCGCCGAGACCAGCACCGGCAGGCGCGGGTCCGGGTTGTACCGGACCGCGTTGGAGACCACGTTGGCCACCGCCCGCTCCAGCAGCCCGGCGTCGGCGCGGACGCGGGGCAGGCGGTCGGGCACGTCCACCACGACCGCCTCGTGCGGCAGGCCCAGCAGGGTGACGGGCACGACCTCCTCCAGGCCCACCGCGCGGAGTTTGGGGCGCACGTTGTCGGTGTGCACCCGGCTCATGTCCAGCAGGTTGTCGATCAGCCGGTTGAGCCGGTCGGTGGACTCCTCCACCGTCTCCAGCAGGTCCTCGCGGTCCTCCTCGGTGAGGGTGATGTCGGTGGCGCGCAGGCTCGACAGGCTCGCCTTGATCGAGGTCAGCGGGGTGCGCAGGTCGTGCGAGACCGCGGCCAGCAGCGCCGTGCGGATGCGGTTGCCCGCCACCTGGCCGCGCGCCTCGGCCGCGTCCCACTCCAGCCTCTGGTGCTCCAGGGCGATGCCGATGTGCGCGGCGAAGGCCCGCAGCACGCCCCGGTCGGCGGCGGGCAGCACCCGGCCGCGCAGCGCCAGCGCCAGGTTGTCGGAGATCGAGACCAGGACGTCGGACTCCTCGGGGGACTCGCACGCCGGGGCGCCGACGCTGTGCGCCGCCCGCCACCGTTCGTCGTCCAGCCGCTCCAGCAGGGTCGCCGACCGCTGCCCGAAGGTCTCCCGGATCCGCCGCAGCAGGGCCTGGAGGGGCTCCTTGCCCGCCAGGACGCTGCTGGCCAGCAGCGTCACCGCGTCGGCCTCGGCCCGGGCGCGCGCGGCCTGCGCCGACCGGCGCGCCGCCATCTCCACCACGATCGCCACCAGTGCCCCCACCAGGGCGAACGCGGTCAGCGCCAGTATGTTGTCCAGCGACACCGGAGGGCGCCCGTGCAGCGGGGACAGCAGCACGGTGAGCAGCACCGCGCTCCACAGCGCCGACACCAGGGCGGGGCGCAGGCCGCCCACCGCCGCGGTGGCCACGGTGGCCAGCAGCAGGAGCATCGCGTCCGAGGCCGCGCCCACGTCCTCGAACAGGGGCAGCGCCATCACCAGCGACAGCAGGGTGGGCGCCAGCAGCGCCAGCGACCAGCCGGTCACCCGGCGGTGCTCGCCCAGCCCCCGGCCGGGCGGCGGCAGCGGCCACCGGCCGCTGCCCACCCGCTCGTGGGTGACGATGTGCACGTCGATGTCCCCGGAGTCGCGCGCCACGATCGCCCCGACCCCGGGGCCGAACACGTACTGCCAGGTGCGGCGGCGCGAGGACCCCAGCACGATCTGGGTGGCCTGCACGCCCCGCGCGAACTCCAGCAGCCCGGTCGGAACGTCGTTGCCGACCACCTGGTGGTAGGTGCCGCCCAGCTCCACGAGCAGCCTGCGCTGCCGCAGCAGGTCGTCGGTGGGCGCCTGCGCCATGCCGTTGGGCGGCACCACGTGCACCGCCAGCAGGTGGCTGGGCTGGGGGTGCCCGCCCCGCGAACGGTCGGCCACGCGGGCGGCCCGCCGGATCAGCGTCTCGCCCTCGGGGCCGCCGGTGAGCGCCACCACGACCCGCTCCCGGGCCTCCCAGGTCCGCCGGATCTCGTGCTCGCCGCGGTAGCGGGCCAGGCTCTCCTCCACCCGGTCCGCGGTCCACAGCAGCGCCAGCTCGCGCAGCGCCGCCAGGTTGCCCTCCCGGTAGTAGTCGGCCAGGGCCGCGTCCACGCTCTCGGCCGGGTGGATGTCGCCGCGCGCCATCCTGCGGCGCAGCTCCTGGGGGGTGACGTCCACGAGTTCGACCTCCGCGGCGCGGCGCACCACGTGGTCGGGGACGGTCTGCCGGGGGCGCACGCCGGTGATCTGGTGGACCACGTCGTTGAGGGACTCCAGGTGGTGGATGCCCACGGTGGACAGCACGTCGACGCCCGCCTCCAGCAGTTCCTCCACGTCCTGCCAGCGGGTGGGGTTGGGCGAGCCGGGCGGGTTGGCGCGGGCGAGGTCGTCGACCAGCGCCGTCCGCGGAGCGCGCGCGATCACGGCCGCGGTGTCCACCGAGCCGGACGGCAGCGGTGGAACCCGCTCCAGGCCCTCCAGGAGCGCGGAGGTCCGTGCCCGGCGGTGGGTGTGGGCGGCGGCGACCACGACGTCGGTGCCGCGCTCGGACCGGCGGCGGGCCTCGGCCAGGGCGTTGTGCGTGGTGCCGACGCCGGGGGCCGATCCCAGGTAGATGCGGAGCTTTCCTCGTGCCACGGCATCCATTGTCGGGGCAGGGGAGGGCCGCCGCGGCCGGTTCGGGCCACGGGGCGGGCCGGTTGCGGCCTCGGGCATGACGCGGCGGCCCCGGTTGGCGATACTGGTGGTGACATCCCGGCGCACCCGCCCGGGCGCCCCGCGGGGGCGGGGCGGTGCCCGGCCGCCGCGCGCGGCCGACGAGCATTGGTGAGGAGGCGCGGCGTCCGTCCGCCGGACGGGCCGACGCCGCGGAGCCGATGACCTATCCCCCCGACGACGGTTCTTTCCCCGGTCCCCCCGGCGGGGAGCCCTTCCCCGGACAGCCGGGACAGCCCCCTCCGGGACCGCGGCCCCGGCCGGTCTATCCCGGGCAGCCGCAGCCCGGCCCGGGGCCCACGGGAGGCTTCCCGGGGCCGCCGCTGCCGCCGGTTCCCGGCACCCCGGGGCGGCCCGGCCCGCCCCGGCGCCCCCGCAGGGGCCTGCTCGTCGGCGGCGCCGCCGCGGCGGTCCTGCTGGCGGTCTCCCTCGGCGTCGTGGTGTGGAACATCGCCGACGGCCGCCCCTACGCGGAACTGCCCGGCTGCGGACGGCTGCTGCCCGCCGAGCTGGTGGACTCCGTGCCCGGCACCGAGAGCCCCCGAGCCGAGGGCGAGTACGTCGCCGCCGAGGACGGCGAACTGGGGTACCTGGACGAGGAGGGCCTCCTCGGCTACCTCAGCTGCAGCGTCGGGAACGTCGACGGCTACCCCGTACACGTCATCGTCTCCCTCTTCGACTACGAGGACGGAGGGGAGACCGTCGATAGGCTCCACGGGGACCTGGAGGACGAACTCCGGGACCGCGAGGCGGGACACCACGCGCAGGAGACGGCGGTCCTGGACTGGCGTCCCGTGTCCGCGGGCGACACCGGGTACGCGGTCCTCGTCGAGGGCGACGAGCACAGCGACGCGGACGCCTACGGCGTGGTGTTCTTCGCCACCGTCAACGTGACGGTCTCGGTCTCCTACACCGTCGGCGGCGACGGCGTCGGCGAGGCCGGGGCGCTGGACTTCCTCGCCGACTTCGCCGGACGGGTGGAGCGCCAGCTCTCCCGCGAGGGGGAACGGGCCTGACGCCCGCCCGGGGGCGGTCGCCCGCCCCCGGGTCCCGGGCGCGGGGCGTCCTACGGGGCGGGTATGAGCTTGCCCGGGTTCAGGATCCCCTCCGGGTCCAGCGCGGCCTTGACCGCGCGCAGCACCTCCCCGCCCAGGGGGCCGATCTCCGCGGCCATCCACGGCAGGTGGTCGGTCCCCACCGCGTGGTGGTGGGTGATCGTTCCGCCGTTGGCGGCGATCGCCTCCGAGGCGGCCCGCTTGGCCCGTCCCCAGCGCTCCAGCGGCGCGGCCCCGGCCGCCGTCACCACCGTGAAGTACAGCGAGGCGCCCGTGGGGTAGGTGTGCGACACGTGGCACATCACCACGGCGCCGCCCTCCCCGTCATCCAGCGCCCCGGTGAGCGCGCCGGAGACCGCCGCGTACAGCGGGAGCAGGCCGCTCCACGGGGCGGCGGTCTCCAGGGTCTCGGCCAGCACCCCGGCCGACAGCAGGGAGTCGCGCAGGTAGGGCGCGGAGAACCGGTTGTCCCGCCAGTGCGCCACCGGCCCGGGCCCCAGCGGGGTGCCGCCCGCCCCGGCCACGGCCTCACGCGCCGCGGCCGCGCGGACCCCCACCTCGGCGCCGGTGCCCTCGAAGCCCAGGACCGCCTGGCAGCCGGGCGCGGCCTCGCGCCCTCCCATCGCCGCTCCGACGAAGGTCTCCGCCTCGTCCAGGACCCGCGCCATGGTCGGCCGGATCCCGGACTGGGCCAGGGTCCGCAGCGCGTCCACGCCCGTGGCGAAGTCGGGGAAGGACCACGCCTCGTCCAGCACGCGCTCGGGGCGGCGGCGGATCCGCAGCCCCACCTCGGTGATCACGCCCAGCGTCCCCTCCGAGCCCAGCAGCAGGCGGCCCAAATCCGGCCCGGCCGCCGAGGCGGGCGGGCCGCCCGTGTCCAGGGTGCCGCGCGGGGTGGCCGCGCGCAGCGAGACCACCATGTCCTCGAAGCGGCCGTACCCGGAGGAGGCCTGCCCGCTGGAACGTGTGGCCGCGTATCCGCCGACGCTCGCGTACTCGTAGCTCTGCGGCAGGTGCCCGAGCGTGCACCCGTGCTCGGCCAGCAGCGCCTCGGCGCGCGGGGTGCGCACTCCCGCTCCCAGGACAGCGGTCATGGACTCGGTGTCCACCGACACCAGCCGGTCCAGGCGGCGCAGGTCCAGGCTGACCACGGCGCGCAGGCCGCCGCGCAGGGGCGCGACCCCGCCCACCACGCTGGTGCCGCCGCCGAAGGGCACCACGGCCACGCGCTCGGCCGAGCACACCTCCAGGACGCGCCGTACCTGGTCGTGGTCGGCGGGGTACAGGACGGCGTCCGGCGCGGGGTCGGCCCTGCCCGCGCGGCGCAGCAGCAGGTCGGGGGTGCTCTTGCCGCCGCTGTGGCGCAGCCGGGCGGCGTCCCCGTCGTCCAGGTGGTCGGGCCCGACCACACCGGCGAGCAGTCCGCGCAGCCGCCCGTCCAGCCGCGAGGGGGGCAGCTCCACCCGCTCCTCGGGGGCGGGGGGCAGGTCCGCCAGAGGGGCCCGCAGCACCTGGGAGACCAGCTCGCGCAGGCCGGGGTCCAGAGCACGCGCCCGGGCGGGGTCGCCCCACGCGAACCAGCTCATCTCGGGCGCCGCCCCGGGGGAGGTGTCGTCAGTCATGCTCTACAGTTTTACATATGGCGTCAATACGTAACGTTGAAGACCGTATCCTGGACGCGGCCCGCGCCTGCGTCGAGGCCTTCGGGGTGCGCCGCACCACCCTGACCGACGTGGCGCGCCGCGCCGGGGTGAGCCGCCCCACCGTGTACCGGCGATGGCCCGACGCGACCGCGCTCGTGGCCGACCTGCTCACCCGGGAGCTGCGGCGCATCCTCGCGGACCAGGGGGAGGGCCCCGGCGGGCCCGCCGGGGAGGACGTGCGCGCCCGGCTGGTCCGGCACGCGGCCGGGGTCGCCCGCGCTCTGCTCGCCCACCCGCTGTTCGTCCGGATCGTGGACACCGAGCCCGAGCTCCTGGCCACCTACACCTTCCAGCGGCTGGGCACCAGCCACCGCGCGGCCCTCGAACTGGTCGAGCCGGTCGTGGCCGAGGGCCAGCGCGACGGGTCGGTGCGCGCGGGGGATCCCGCGGTGCTGGCCCGCCTCGTGCTGGTCACGGTCCAGGGCACGGTCACCTCCCGCCGCCTGTTCGCCGACGTCACCGACGAGTCCGGCCTCGTCGACGAGCTCGCCGCCCTCCTGGACGGCTACCTCCGCCCGCCGAACCGGGAGAGCCCATGAACCCCGCGGTCCGTACCTCCTCCTCCCTCAACGCCGCCCGGCGCGCGGCCGACCTCGCCGCGCTGGAACACGACCCCCGGATCGACCTCCTCGTCGTCGGCGGGGGAGTGACGGGCGCCGGAGTCGCGCTCGACGCCGCCGCGCGCGGCCTGTCCACCGCCCTGGTCGAACGCCACGACCTGGCCTTCGGCACCAGCCGCTGGAGCTCCAAGCTGGTCCACGGCGGCCTGCGCTACCTGGCCAGGGGACAGGTCGCCATCGCCTACGAGAGCGCCCGCGAGCGCGACGTCCTCATGCGGGTCACCGCGCCCCACCTGGTGCGGCCCCTGCCCATGGTCGTCCCCGTCCACCGGGGGACCGGGCTCGCGCGCGCCCTGTTCGTCCGCGCCGGGGCCGGGGCGGGCGACCTGCTGCGGATCATGGCCGGGACCCCCGGCGGCGTGCTGCCCCGGCCCCGCGTGGTCGGCCCGCGCCAGACCCTGCGCCTGCTCCCGGGCGTCGCGCGGCGGGGGCTCCTCGGCGGCGTCGTGTCCTTCGACGGCCAGCTCGTGGACGACGCCCGCCTCGTGGTGGCCCTGGCCCGCACCGCCGCCCGCGAGGGCGCCCGTATCCTCACCCGCTGCTCGGCCGAGAGCCTGGCCGCCGACGGCGCCGTGCTGCGCGACGGGGTGACGGGCCGGATCGTCCCCGTGCGCCCGCGCGCGATCGTCAACGCCACCGGGGTCCACGCCGACCGGCTCGACCCCCATGTGCGGCTGAGCCCCAGCCGGGGCAGCCACCTGGTGCTCGACGGCGCCGCCCTGGGCCGCCCCCGGGCCGCGCTCACCGTGCCGATCGACGGCAGCGCCAGCCGCTTCGTGTTCGCCCTGCCCCAGCCGGACGGCCGGGTCCTGGCCGGGCTCACCGACGAACCCGTGGACGGCCCCGTGCCGGACGTGCCCGAGGCGCCCGACAGCGACGTGGACTTCCTGCTGGGCCAGTTCAACCGGGCCCTGGAGACCCGCCTGGCGCGCGCCGACGTCCTGGGCGCCTTCGCCGGGCTGCGCCCGCTGGTGCACGGGGCCGGGGAAAGCGCCGACCTGTCCCGCGAGCACGCCGTCACGGTCGCTCCGAACGGCACCGTCACCGTGGTCGGCGGCAAGCTCACCACCTACCGCGCCATGGCCGAGCAGGCCGTCGACACCGCCGTGCGCTCCCGCGGGCTGTCCGCGGGCCCCTGCCGGACCCGCGCGCTGCCCCTGGTCGGCGCCGCCCCGCGCGAGGAACTGGACGCCGTGGCCGCCCCGCGCCGCCTGGTGGCCAGGTACGGCACCGAGGCGGCCGCCGTGCTGGCCGAGGCCGACGCCGCCCCGGAGCTGCTCGCCCCCCTCGTCCGCCGGGTCACCGGGGCCGAACTCCGCTTCGGGGTGCGCCACGAGGGGGCCATGGACGCCGCTGACCTGCTGGACCGCCGCACGAGGGTCGGGCTCGTCCCCGCCGAGCGCTCCGCGGCCGAGGCCGCCGCGCGGGAGGCGCTCAAGGCCGTGGGCTGAACGGCGGGCCGGGTCGGGGGGAGACGGGCCGGAGAACGCGCGGGATTTCGGGGACTCACCACACCCGCATCCCCTGTCCCACAGGGTTCTGATCGCGTAAGGTCGTAGCCGTTCCCGCCGCCCCTCCCCCGAAGGCGGTTCCAGAACGCTCCCGCAGCCGCCCCCTTCCCCCGGTTCGCCTGCCCACTGAACCGCCCCGCCGAAGGAGTCCTCCCATGCCCACGCTCGTCTCCGTGCCGGCTCTGGCCAAGGCCGAGGACACCGTCCTCACGGGTGTGCCCGACGAGTACCGGCACTACTTCAGCGGACGGCCGCCGGTCCCCTTCACCAAACGCCACTGGGAGTTCCCCGGGGAGCCCGCCGGCGTGCCGCTGGCCCGCGCCTTCCTGGACACCTGCGCGGCCGCCCGGGACAGCGACTACCGGTACGTCTTCTCGCTGCTGGGCACCGAGCTGGCCACCAACGCCATCCGGCACAGCCGCTCCGGAGAGGAGGGCCAGACCTTCGTGCTGCGGGTGACCCGGGCGCCCAACGGGCTCACGCTGGTCTGCCGGGACAACGGCAGGCCCACGCGCTCCGAGCCGGGAGAGGACCGCCCGCTGAGCGCCGGACCGCTGGAGGGCGACCGGCTCACCGCGGAGAACGGCCGGGGCCTGGCCCTGGTCGACAGCTTCGCCACCGCCTGGGGCGACAACGGCCACCCCAGCATCCGCAAGGTGTGGTTCCACCTGGCCTACGACCTCACCGGCAGCTCCTGGCCCGCGGCCTGAGCCCTCCGGGGCGGGGGAGAGGGGCGGGGGAGAGCCGGACGGGGCGTGCGCTCTTGCCACCCGGGGGCGGGCGTGTCAGCATACTGGCCAGTAGCCGCATGTGGCGCGGATCACGGGACGGCGCGATCCCCGGTCCGCACGGGCCGCGGGCCCCGTGACACCGCACGCGGCGCCTCAGGCCGACGCCCTCACCTCCGCGGTCCGCGACGGCCGGCCACTCCCCCCGACCGCCCGATCGCGCCCCCCGCGCGGCCCGCCCCCGAGGTGTCCGCCCATGGATTCCACCATCGCCACGATCGCGCTCCCGGCGGCACTCGCCGTCATCATGCTCGGCCTCGGCCTGAGTCTGACCGTCGGGGACTTCGTCCGACTGACCAGGATGCCCGGCACGGTCGCGCTCGTCCTGGGCTGCCAGATCCTCGTCCTGCCCCTGGTCTGCCTCGCCCTCGTCCTGCTCTTCGACCCGCCGCCCGCCCTGGCGGTGGGCATGATGCTGCTCGCCGCCTCGCCCGGCGGCACCACCGCCAGCCTGTACAGCTACCTGTTCCGCGGCAACGTCGCGCTCAACATCTCCCTGACGGCGCTCAACTCCCTCACCGCCATGGTCACCCTGCCGCTGATCACCAACCTGGCCATCGCCCGCTTCATGGGCGACGGCGACACCCTCGGCCTCCAGGTCGGCAAGGTCCTCCAGGTGTTCGCGGTCATCCTGGTCCCCGTCGCGGTCGGCATGCTCGTCAGGGCGCGGGCGGACGCCTTCGCCCGGCGCATGGAGATGCCGGTCAAGATCGCCTCCGTCGCGGTGCTGTTCGGCGTCATCGCCTTCGCGCTCTACCAGGAACTCGACAACATCGGCGACTACATCGTGTCCGTGGGACTGATGGTGCTGCTGTTCAACATCGCCAGCCTCACCATCGGCTACTGGGCGCCGCGCGCCCTGGGCACCGGCCGCCCCGAGGCGATCGCCTCCTGCATGGAGATCGGCCTGCACAACACCACGCTGTCCCTGGCCATCGCGCTCAGCCCGGCCCTGCTCGGCAGCACCGAGATCGCCGTCCCGTCCGCGGTGTACGGCGTGCTGATGTTCTTCACCGCGGCCGCCACCGGCCTGCTGGTCACCCGCGGGGCAACCCGGGAGGAGGCCCCGGCGCCCGGCCGCTGACCCGCTCCCCGCCGGGTGCCGCCCCACAGGACCGGGCCGGGGCCGCTCACCTGCTGTCGAGGTAGGCGAGCACCGCGCGCACCCGGCGGTGCCCGCTGTCGGAGGGCGAGAGCCCCAGCTTCGCGAAGATGTTGCCGACGTGCTTGTGCACCGCGTTCTCGGTGACCACGATCCGCTCGGCGATCTCCCCGTTGTCGAGCCCCTCCGCCATCAGCGCCAGGACCTCGTTCTCGCGCCGGGTGAGCGACTCCAGGGGGTCGCGGACCCGGCGGGCCAGCAGCTGCTGCACCACCGCCGGGTCCATCACCGTGCCGCCCCCGGCCACCCGCCGCAGCGCGTCCACGAACTCGCTGACCCGGCCCACCCGGTCCTTGAGCAGGTAACCCACCCCGCCGCGGCCGTCGGCCAGCAGCTCCCCGGCGTAGTCCCTCTCCACGTACTGCGAGAGCACCAGCACCGGCAGCGCCTCGTGCCTGCGGCGGGCCCCGATCGCCGCGTGGATGCCCTCGTCGCGGAAGTTCGGCGGCAGCCGCACGTCCACGATGGCCAGGTCGGGCCGGTGGCGGTCCACGGCGTCGGCGAAGGCCGCCGCGTCCGCGGCCACCTCGGCCACCTCGAAGCCCCTGGTGGAGAGCAGCAGCTCCAGACCCGCCGACAGCAGCACGTTGTCCTCGGCGATCACGATCCGCACGGCATCTCCACGTCGATCACGGTCGGCCCGCCCGCCGGGCTGTCCACGCGTACCGTACCGTCCAGGGCGGCCACCCGGCGGCGCAGTCCCCGCACCCCGCTGCCGCGCTCCTCGTCCACCCCGCCCGAGCCGTCGTCGCGCACCGTCACCCGCAGCACGCCGCCCGCCCGCTCCAGGCGCACGGAGACCTCCCCGGCCCCGCTGTGCTTGACCGCGTTGGTGACCGACTCGGTGACCACGAAGTAGGCCGCGGTCTCCACCGCCACCGGGAGCTCACCCAGCTCGCCCACGTCCAGGCGGGTGGGGACGGTGGTGCGGGCGGCCAGCGCGGTCAGCGCCCCGGACAGGCCCCGGTCGGCCAGGATCGGCGGGTAGATGCCCTGGATCACCTCGCGCAGCTCGGCCATCGCCTCCTCGGCGCCCTCGTGGGCGTTGCGGAGCAGCGCGGCCACGGCCGGGTTCTCCACCGCCTCCCGCGCCACGCCCAGCTGCATCGCGATCGCCACCAGCCGCGCCTGGGTGCCGTCGTGCAGGTCGCGCTCGATCCGGCGCAGCTCCGCGCCGTGCGCGTCCACCACGTCGGCGCGCGTGCGGCTCAGCTCGTCCACCCGGGCCGCCAGCAGCTCCGCCTCGGTGGGGGCCAGCAGCGCGAGGGTCATGCGGGCGTGGGCCCGGGCCGCCGGGACGGCCGCGCCCAGGCCCAGCCCGCACCCGATCACCGCGTAGGCGACCCCGGTGACCAGCGCGGTGCCCCAGTCCAGCACGGGGAGCCACAGGAGCTGCAACGGCTCCTCTCGCGGGACCGCCCACCAGAACAGGTACTGCGGCGCGCTCAGCGGCATCGCGAGGGCCAGCAGCCCCACGAGCCCCAGTACGGTGCTGGTGGGCGCGAACGCGGGCAGCCACAGCAGGACGCGGCGGGTGGACGGACGCCCCCACAGCTCCCGGAAGCCGGACGCCTCACGCCCGCCCACGCGCGGGACCGGCACGCCCAGGAAGCGGGACGCCCACCGCTGGTGCCAGGAGGCCCACCGGCCCAGGAGCCCCACCCAGCGAGGGAGCAGCACGAACCCCAGCCCCCCGAGGGGGATGGTCAGCGCCACGGCCAGGGTCAGCGGCAGCATCGCCAGCGTCACCAGTCCCGAGCCCAGGACCACCAGCAGGTACGTGCTGGCCCTCAGCGCCCGCCTCCAGACCGCGCCCATGCCCGCCGTCCCTTCGTCTCGCCCGTCGACCACCGACAGTCTGGTCCATCGCGGACACCCCGGGCACTACAGCCAGCCACCCTCTCCGGCCTCGGCGGCGTGGCGGGCGACCCGGCCGAGGCGTTCGCGGTCTGGCACGAGGAGGTCGCCCCGGCTCAGTCCCCCGGCCCCTCCTCGTCGTCCTCGTCGCGGGTGAGGGAGTCCACGGCCACCGCCACGCTGATCACCAGCGCGGGGTCCCCGGCGATGTCGGCGCGGTGGGTGTTCACGTCCACCGCGTAGGTGTCCAGGACCCGGAACCACTTGCGGGACACGTGCGCGACGGTGCCGTGCTCGTCGCTGATCACGTACTCCTTGTCGAGGAAGTCCCCGGTGACCTCCCAGTCCGGCGCGCCCTCCACCTCCACCACGAGCTTGTCGCGCAGCGGGTTGACCAGGCGCTTGCGGACGGTGGCGGTGGTGCCGCCCTCCCGCTCGACCCTCATCTGGTCGCGCAGTCTGAACAGCTTCTTGCGGATGACGGCGAGGACGGTGCCGCCGGTGTCCTTGAGCTCGAAGGTCGTGCGCAGCCGCAGCGCCTTGCCGTCCACGAGGAAGACCTTCTCACCCGCCTCGTCGGTCACCCAGTAGTCGTCACCGATGTCGAAAACGCGTTCGCGTACCAGGAACTTCATGCTCCGAAGTTAGGGCACGCGCGCCCGCCGCACCAGAGGCCGCCCGCGCCTGTGGACAACGCCTCCCGGGCGGCGCCGCGCCGGGCGGGTACCGGCCCGCGGACCGCGCGGCGGGTCCCGCGCCGACACCGTCCGCGGGAGGGGCCGCGCCCGCGAAAGTCCGCCCGCTGCGGCACAACACGCGCCGGAGCGGGTACCTATGGGCACATCCCGACCCGGAAAGGTCCCCATGACCTGGCACACCCGGCCCATGGCCGCGTTCGACACCGAGTCCACCGGCCTGGACACCGGCAACGACCGGATCGTCACCGCCGCCCTGTGGCGCATCGACCCCGCGGCCCGCACCAAGGAGGTGACGACCTGGCTCATCGACCCCGGGATCGAGATCCCCCGGGAGGCCACCGACATCCACCACATCACCACCGAGCACGCCCGCGAGCACGGCCGTCCCGCCGCCGAGGCGGTGCCCGAGATCGGCGCCGCCCTGGAGAAGGCCGCCGTGGACGGGCTGCCGGTGGTGGTCTACAACGCCCCCTACGACCTGGGCCTGCTCTCCGCCGAGCTCCGGCGCCACGACGCCGGGGCGCGCTTCGACGGGATGCTGCGCGTCCTGGACCCGCTGGTGATCGACAAGCGCTTCGACACCTTCCGGCGCGGCTCGCGCAAGCTGGTCGACGTGTGCGCCCACCACGGCGTGCGCCTGGACGCCGACCAGGCGCACGGGGCCGCCGCGGACGCGCTCGCCGCCGCCCGGCTGGCCTGGAAGCTCGCCGCCGCCCACCCCGAACTGGCGGCCATGGACATCGACGACCTGCACGCCGCGCAGGCCGCCTGGAAGGCCGAACAGGCCACGAGCTTCCAGGAGTACCTGCGGCGCAGGGACCCCGAGGCGGTCGTGGACGGCTCCTGGCCGCTGCCCGGCCCGGCCTGACCGCCCGCCGCACCGCCGCGGCCGGACGGCCACCGGCGGCCCGGACCGCGGACGGCCCGGACACGAGGGGCGGGGCACCGGGAACTCCCGGTGACCCGCCCCTCATGGCGTCGCGCGTCCTGTCCGCCGTGCGCCCTGCCCGCCGCGATCCCGGGGTGAACCCGGCGGACGCGGTCCCAGGTGGCGGAAAACGAAGAACGCCGACCGCGGCGGTCGGCGTCGTTCCGGTCGGCCAGCCGGGAGACCCCGCTGGTCCGCTGTGATGTGCCCCCTGCAGGATTCGAACCTGCGCACCCGGCTCCGGAGGCCGATGCTCTATCCCCTGAGCTAAGGGGGCTGGCTTGCGTGAACAACTCTAGCAGGATCGCGCCGTCCTTCGTCCACCCGTCACCGCCGCGACCGGCCCGGCCCTGCGATGAACGCGTTCCGGTGGTGCCGTGTCGCCCGGCGGCGGTAGTGTCGCGCCCGTGAACGCCCTACCCACACGGGTTCTCGTCGTCGAGGACGACGACGTCATCCGCGAGCTCATCCGCCTCAACCTCGAACTGGAGGGGTTCGAGGTGTTCACCGCCGTGGACGGCCAGGACTGCCTCGACCGCGCCGCGCACATCGACCCGCACGTGGTCACCATGGACGTCATGATGCCCCGTGTGGACGGCTGGACGGCCGTCGAGCGCCTGCGCGCCGACGCCCGCACCCGCGACCGCCCCATCATCATGGTCACCGCGCGCACCCAGGAGACGGACCACCAGCGCGGCAGGCGCGTCGGTATGGACGCCTACCTCACCAAGCCCTTCGACCCCGACGTGCTCATCGACATCATCCGGAGCCTGGTCGACAGGGACCCGGAGTGACCCCCGGACAACTGGAGGCCGCCGTCCGCACGGCCGCCGCGCGGGCCCTGGACCTGGTCCCGGACGCGATCCCCTTCGTGTGGCCCCGCAACGACCACGCGGACGGGGGCGCCGACGCCGCCACCGCCCTGCCGCCCCGCCTGGCGGGCGGCTCCGGAGGCCGGGAGCCCGACCACCGGGGGGACCGCCGCGCCGAGGTCCGCGACCGCGTCGCCGCCGAACTCTCGGCCATGCGCGACGAGGGCCTGGTGGACTTCGACCGCGTCACCGGCGACGGCCGCGGCTTCCTCAACGTCACCTTCACCGGCCGCCAGCGCGACGCCCTGCTCGCCGCGGCGGCCGACGGGCCCCGCTTCCTCACCGGCCGGGACTGGGACGGCGAAGGGGAGTGGCCGGCCTCCGCCCTGCACGAGGCCGGGCCGGTCGCCCAGGCCCGCAGGCTCGCCCGCACCGACGCCCGCGCCCGCATCGCCCTGGCCGTCGGCCCCCGGACCCCTCCGCCCGCACCCGGCGGGGCCACCTGGCGCGACCCCTACCTCGACGGCGGGCACCGGGAACTGCTCACCCCCGCCGCGCGCGCCCTCGGCGCGGTCGGCGAGGACAGCGCGCGCGTCGCCTTCTGCCGCTCGGTGCCCGAACGCCCGCGCGGGACCGAGACCACCGGGCGCGACCTGCCGGTGCTGCCCTCCGCCGAGTACCCCGGGGCCTGGGCGCGCCTGACCGACGCCAACCCCGCCTTCCGGATGCGCTACGCCCACGCCCACGCGACCAGCCTCGTGCGCTGGACCGCCGAGGGCGCGCCGCACCCCGCGGCCGACCCCGACCGCACCGCCGCCGTGCGCGGCCTCATCTTCGACGGCCCCAGCGTCCTGGACACGGCCGCCCGCCGAGAGGAACCCCATATCCTGGTCCGATACCTGGAGGCGCTGACCAGTGCCTACGATGAGTGGCGGACGTGTTCCGCCGCGGTCCCCGAAGCCTCTGAGCGGACCGCCGCGGACCCGGCCCTGCCGGCGGCCGTCGCCGGGATCCTCGGCGCCGGACTCCTCCTGCTCGGGGTGTCAGCGCCCACAAGGCTGTAGACGCTCCGCGCCCCCCGGTGGGCCCCACCCGTCCCTGGTGTTCCGATCGGTTCGGTGGACAATGGGGGGTGCCGCCGACCCGCACAGCCGTACAGCCCCAGCCGAAAGCCGATCATGAGCCGCTACGCCCACCCCGCCGGTTCCCGCCACGCGGAGATCCTGCCGGAGGACAACCCGCCGCTGCCGCCCGAGGACCTCAACGCCCTCGACCCGCGCGTGTGGCCCGCCACCGCGCGCCGAGCGGACGGTGAACTCACCGTCGGCGGCGTCGGCGTGCGCGAACTCGCCGCCGCCCACGGCACGCCGCTCTTCGTCATGGACGAGGAGGACTTCCGGGGCCGCGCCCGCGACTACCGCACCGCCTTCTCCGACGCCGACGTCTACTACGCGGGCAAGGCCCTGCTGACGAAGGCCGTCGCGCGCTGGGTCAACGAGGAGGGGCTCAAGCTCGACGTGTGCTCGGGAGGCGAACTCACCGTCGCCCTGGCCGCCGGGGTCCCCGCCGAGCGCATCGGCATGCACGGCAACAACAAGTCCGCCGCCGAGCTGCGCCGCGCCGTCGAGGCCGGGGTGGGCCGCGTCATCATCGACTCCCTCGACGAGATCGGGCGCCTCGGCGCGATCGCCGCCGAACTCGGCGCGCGGCCCAAGGTCCTCATCCGCGTCACCACCGGCGTGGAGGCGCACACCCACGAGTTCGTCGCCACCGCCCACGACGACCAGAAGTTCGGCTTCGCGATGAGCACCGGCGCCGCCGCCGAGGCCGTCCGCCGCGTCCTGGCCGACCCGCACCTGGAACTCGTCGGCCTGCACTCGCACATCGGCTCGCAGATCTTCGACACCTCCGGCTTCGAGGTCGCCGCCCGCCGCGTGACCCGGTTCCTCACCGGGGTCCACGAGGAGCTGGGCGTCACCCTGGCCGAGCTCGACCTCGGCGGCGGCCTGGGCATCGCCTACACCTCCGGCGACGACCCCCTGGACCCCAAGACCATCGCGGGGAGCCTCACCTCCATCGTGCGCCGCGAGTGCGAGGAGGCCGGACTGCCGGTGCCCCGCATCGCGGTCGAGCCCGGCCGCGCCATCGCGGGCCCGGCGGGGATCACCGTCTACGAGGTCGGTACCGTCAAGGACGTCGAGGGCATCCGCACCTACGTCAGCGTCGACGGCGGCATGAGCGACAACATCCGCACCGCCCTGTACGGCTCGGAGTACACCAGCCAGCTCGTCTCCCGCGAGAGCGACGCCGAACCCATGCTGTCCCGCCTGGTCGGCAAGCACTGCGAGAGCGGCGACATCATCGTCCACGACCTCTACCTGCCCGCCGACCTGCGCCCGGGCGACCTGGTGGCCGTCGCAGCCACCGGGGCCTACTGCTACTCCATGGCGAGCAACTACAACCACCTGCCCCGGCCGGCCATGGTCGCGGTCCGCGGCGGGAGCTCCCGCGTCATCGTGCGCAGGGAGAACGAGGAGGACCTCCTCCGCCTCGACGTCGGCTGAACGGTCCCGACGGCGGCCGGGGCCGCCCCGAGACGAGGATTCACGAGAGAAGTGGGAGTCACGCCCAAATGGCGATGAAGGTGGCGCTGCTCGGATGCGGCGTGGTGGGCTCGGAAGTCGTCCGCCTGGTCAACGAGCAGTCCGAGGAACTGGCCGCGCGGGTGGGCACGCCCATCGAGATCGGGGGCATCGCGGTGCGCCGCCTGGGCCGCGACCGCGGTGTCGACCCGGCGCTGCTGACCACCGACGCCACGGCCCTGGCCACGCGTCCCGACATCGACCTCGTGGTGGAGGTCATCGGCGGCATCGAACCGGCCCGCTCGCTGATCCTCGCCGCGATCAAGGCGGGCAAGTCCGTGGTCACGGCCAACAAGGCCCTGCTCGCCGAGGACGGCCAGACCCTGCACGCCGCCGCCCGCGACGCCGGGGTGGACCTGTACTACGAGGCCTCCGTCGCGGGCGCGATCCCGCTGCTGCGGCCCCTGCGCGACTCGCTCGCGGGGGACAGGGTCAACCGCGTGCTGGGCATCGTCAACGGCACCACCAACTACATCCTCGACCGGATGGACTCCCTGGGCGCCGGGTTCACCGAGTCCCTGGAGCAGGCGCAGGCCCTCGGGTACGCCGAGGCCGACCCCACCGCTGACGTGGAGGGCTTCGACGCGGCGGCCAAGGCCGCCATCCTGGCCAGGCTGGCCTTCCACACCCAGCGGGTGACCGCCGCCGACGTGCACCGCGAGGGCATCACCGGGGTGTCCGCGGGCGACATCGCCAGCGCCCGCGCGATGGGCTGCGTGGTCAAACTCCTGGCCATCTGCCAGCGCTCGCAGGACGGCGAGTCGGTGGGCGTGCGCGTCCACCCGGTGATGCTCCCGGTCGAGCACCCCCTGGCCAGCGTCAAGGAGGCCTACAACGCGGTGTTCGTGGAGGCCGAGTCCGCGGGCCGCCTGATGTTCTACGGGGCCGGTGCGGGGGGCACCCCCACCGCCAGCGCGGTCCTGGGCGACCTGGTCGCGGTGGCGCGCAACCGCCTCGCCGACACCTCGGTGGCCGAGGGCGGGCACGACACCGGGCTGCCGGTGCACGACATGGGCCAGACCATCACCAGCTACCACGTGGCGCTGGACGTGGCGGACCGCCCCGGTGTGCTGTCCAAGGTCGCGGAGATCTTCGCCGACCACGGCGTGTCCATCAAGAACGTGCGCCAGGAGGGCAGCGGGGACGACGCCCAGCTGGTGCTGGTGAGCCACCCCGCCCCCGACGCCGCGCTCAGCGCCACGGTCGAGGACCTGCGCGTCCACGACATGGTGCGCGAGGTGGCCAGCGTTATGCGCGTGGAGACCTTCGCCGACTGAGGGGACCGCGCACCGCGGACGGCCGCGACCCCGGGCGGGCCGCACGGGACCCGTGCGGCCCGCCCCGCCGATCCCTATGTCCGTATCATGAGACACCCGACCGCGATTCGAGATAGTGCGGGCGGGGTCATAGACTCGTAGCTGGTGGGGACGACGGACGCGCCGCCGGGCCGTCCGGGAGCCCCGCCGCTTCCACCGCGCGTCAAGCGAAGCCGCATCCACCCGAAAGGGACAAGTCGTGAGCATGGCACGGGCGTGGCGAGGCATCGTCGAGGAGTACCGCGACCGCCTCCCCGTCAACGAGAGCACCCCCGTTGTCACCCTCCAGGAGGGCGGCACGCCCCTGCTGCCCGCCACGCGCGTGTCCGAGCTCACGGGCTGCGAGGTCTTCCTCAAGGTCGAGGGGCTCAACCCCACCGGGTCCTTCAAGGACCGCGGCATGACCATGGCCATCACCAAGGCCGCCGAGGACGGCGCCAAGGCCGTCATCTGCGCCTCCACCGGCAACACCAGCGCTAGCGCCGCCGCCTACGCCATCCGCGCGGGCATGACCTGCGCCGTGCTGGTGCCCCAGGGCAAGATCGCCATGGGCAAGCTGGCCCAAGCCCTCGTCCACGGCGCCCGCCTGCTCCAGGTCGACGGCAACTTCGACGACTGCCTCGAACTGGCCCGCAAGCTCAGCGTGGACTACCCGGTCGCCCTGGTGAACTCGGTCAACCCCTACCGCCTCCAGGGGCAGAAGACCGCCGCCTTCGAGATCGTCGACGCCCTCGGCGACGCCCCCGACGTTCACTGCATCCCCGTGGGCAACGCGGGCAACATCACCGCCTACTGGATGGGCTACACCGAGTACTCCAGGGACGGGGTCTCCACCCGCAACCCGCGCATGCTCGGCTTCCAGGCCAGCGGCTCCGCGCCCATCGTCAACGGCGCGCCCGTCACCAGCCCGAGCACCATCGCCACCGCCATCCGCATCGGCAACCCCGCCTCCTGGAAGCTGGCCGAGCAGGCCCGCGACGAGTCCGGCGGCCTCATCGACAAGGTCACCGACCGCCAGATCATGGCCGCCTACAAGCTCCTCGCCGCCGAGGAGGGCGTGTTCGTGGAGCTGGCCTCCGCCGCCAGCGTCGCCGGCCTGCTCCAGTCCGTCCAGGCGGGGCTGGTCGAGCCCGGCAGCCGCGTGGTGTGCACCGTGACCGGCAACGGCCTCAAGGACCCCGACTGGGCGCTGGCCGGAGCCTCCTCAGCCATCACCGTCCCGGTCGACGCCCTCGCCGCGGCCCAGGCCCTCGACCTGGCCTGACCCGCCCGCTCCGCCCCCGGTGCCCGGCCCCCGGCCGGGCCCGCGAGAGCGCGAGAACACCGAAGGAACCCACCGTGAGCCCATCACGTCCCACCCGGGTGTCCGTCCAGGCCCCCGCCACCAGCGCCAACCTGGGACCGGGCTTCGACGCCCTGGGCCTGGCACTGCGCCTGTACAACACGTTCGAGGCGTCCCTCCGAGAGGACGGCGAGCTGCGCGTGCGCGTCGAGGGGGAGGGCGCCGGTGAGGTCCCCCTCGACGAGCGCCACCTCGTGGTGCGCGCCATGCGCGAGACCTTCGAACGGGCCGGGGAACAACTGCCCGGGCTCGACCTGACCTGCGTCAACGGAGTCCCGCACGCGCGCGGTCTGGGCTCCTCCTCCTCGGCGATCGTCGGCGGCGTGGCCGCCGCCAGCGCCCTGCTGGGGCGCACCGGCCCCGACGGCGGACCGGACCGCGACGGCGTCTACCAGATCGCCGCGGACATCGAGGGCCACCCCGACAACGTGGCCCCCTGCGTCTACGGCGGCTACACGGTCGCCTACCGCGACGGCGACCGCTGGGGCGCGGTGTCCCTGGCCCCGGACCCCCGCGTCCTGCCGGTGCTGTGCGTGCCCGAGTGGCGGCTGTCCACCGAGCGGGCCCGCGGGCTGCTGCCCGAACGGGTGCCCCACGGCGACGCCGCGTTCAACGCCGGGCGCGCCGCGCTGATGACCGCGGCCGTTTGTGGCCATCCCGAGGCCCTGTACGCGGCCACGCGGGATCGGCTACACGAGTCCTACCGCGCCCCGGCCATGCCGGACACCCTCGACCTCATCCGTGACCTGCGGCAACACGAGAAACTGCCCGCGGTGGTCTCCGGGGCGGGGCCGACGGTCCTGGTCCTGTGCTCCACGGGTGCGGGGGAGGCGTCCGCGGATTCGCCGGAAATCGCGGACCAGGTTGATTCGATCCGCCGGAGGGCGGGTAAGAATTGGGACATACGCCCCCTGCTCGTGGAGCTGGCGGGGGTGCGGTCCCCATCTCCCCATCCGTAGCACCTGTGTCGAGGAATAGCCGTGGCCTGTGGTGGTGTTAGGCTAGGTGAAGCACCAGATGCCCCGTTGCGGGGCGAGTGCTCATCCGCCACAACGGCCTTCGCGTCCCATACTCCGGTGGTCCGGTCCCACGACCAACCGGAAGCGGCGGCCGACGTGTCGAGTCCGCGGTTCTCCCGCGACTGTCGCCAACGTCATCGCAGCCCGCTCCTCCTCGGATGAGCGTGTCTCCACGATGGACGGGCAACACCACCGAGCCATCCGCCCCGACGTCTGGCTGTACCCAGAGCCCGTCGCGATTGGGTACGGGACCGCCTTCACGCCGGTTTCCGAACATCCACGTGGGGCACGCCCTACCCGGCCCTGCCGGTTCGCACCACCGGGCCGGCCGCTCCAGCACCCGCTGACGGCCGACGCCCGCTCCTTGGGAAGGACCCTTAGTGAGCGACACCACCGAACTCCGAACGGACGCGGCGGTCGAAGACAAAGCCACCACCGGCGTTTCCGTGACGGAGGCTGGCGATGGCGCGCCGACAGCCACGCCCTCGCGGTCCCGCACGGCGTCGCGCGGCACCGGTCTCGCGGCCCTGAAGCTCCCCGAGCTCCAGAAGCTCGCGTCCAGCCTGGGTATCACCGGTACGGGGCGCATGCGCAAGAGCGACGTCATCGCCGCGATCGAGGCCAAGCAGGGCGGCCCGGTCGGCGGCCCCACGAAGGCCAAAACAGCAAAGAGCGCAGAGACGGCGTCCAAGGCCGGTAAGGTCGAGGCAACCGACGGCCGGGCCGAGGCTCCCGAGACGCCGGGCTCGGACGAGGCCCCGCGCAAGCGCGCGGACAAGCAGCCGTCGGACCAGGCCGTGACCGACCCCCAGGGCGGACGGGGCGACAAGCCCTCCCGCGGTCGTCGTTCGTCCCGCCGACGCGGTGACGAGCCCGGCGACCAGCCCCGGGCGGTGGACGGCGCCGAATCCTCTACCTCCGCGAGCAGCGTGACCAAGACATCCAGCACCCCCCAGAAGAACGGCCCCGACTCCGCCGAGGACCGTGACAACAGGTCCGGGCAGGGTCGCGAGCGCCAGCGCAACCGCCGCAACCGCAACCGCGGCGGTGACGACCAGAACGCGAACAGCAACGCCCAGCAGGGTGGTGGCGGCCAGAACCAGGGCCGCGGCTCCGGTGGTGGCGGTGGTGGCGACGACGACGACTTCGGCGGACGCCGCCGCGGGCGCCGCCGGGACCGCCGGGACCGCCGCGGACGCGGCGGGGGCCAGGAGCCGGAGCCGGTGATCGGCGAGGACGACGTCCTGCTGCCGGTCGCGGGCATCCTCGACATCCTGGACAACTACGCCTTCGTGCGCACCACCGGCTACCTCCCCGGCCAGAGCGACGTCTACGTCTCCCTGGCCCAGGTCCGCAAGCACGGCCTGCGCAAGGGCGACCACATCATCGGCGCGGTCCGCCAGCCCAAGGACGGCGAGCGCAGGGAGAAGTTCAACGCCCTGGTGCGCCTGGACTCGGTCAACGGCATGTCGCCCGACCAGGCCCGGGGCCGCCAGGAGTTCTCCAAGCTGGTCCCCCTGTACCCCCAGGAGCGCCTGCGCCTGGAGACCGAGCCGCAGATCCTCACCACGCGCATCATCGACCTGGTGGCGCCGATCGGCAAGGGCCAGCGCGGGCTGATCGTCTCCCCGCCCAAGGCGGGCAAGACGATGGTGGTGCAGGCGATCGCCAACGCCATCACCGAGAACAACCCCGAGTGCTACCTGATGGTGATCCTGGTCGACGAGCGGCCCGAGGAAGTCACCGACATGCAGCGCACGGTCAAGGGCGAGGTCATCCACTCGACCTTCGACCGGCCCGCCGAGGACCACACGGTCGTCGCCGACCTGGCCATCGAGCGGGCCAAGCGGCTCGTGGAGATGGGCATGGACGTCGTCGTCCTGCTGGACTCCATCACCCGCCTGGGCCGCGCCTACAACCTGGCCGCCCCGGCCAGCGGGCGCATCATGTCCGGCGGTGTGGACTCCACGGCGCTCTACCCGCCCAAGCGCTTCTTCGGCGCGGCCCGCAACATCGAGGGCGGCGGCTCGCTGACCATCCTGGCCACGGCGCTGGTCGAGACCGGCTCGCGCGCCGACGAGGTGATCTTCGAGGAGTTCAAGGGCACCGGCAACATGGAGCTCAAGCTCAACCGGAGCCTGGCCGACAAGCGGATCTTCCCGGCGGTGGACGTGGACGCGTCCAGCACCCGCAAGGAGGAGATCCTCATGTCGTCCGAGGAGCTCAACGTGGTCTGGAAGCTGCGCCGGGTGCTGCACGCGCTCGACACCCAGCAGGCCATCGAGCTGCTCCTGGACAAGATGAAGGAGTCCAAGAGCAACGCCGAGTTCCTGCTCCAGATCCAGAAGACCACCGTGGGCCCCGAGCGCTGACCCGCGACCCCCGGTCGAAGCAAGGCCCCTCTCCCGTTCCGGGAGGGGGGCTTCGTCGTGTCCGCGTGGAACAACGCGCCCGCCCCGGGCGGAGTCCCGCGCGGGCCCGCGCCCGACCGGTCGCTTCCGCCACCGCTCTCCTTTCGAATCGCGGAAGAACGAGCCCGTGAGGCGAAAAAGATCACTACTGTGTTGCGGATCACAGAAGGGTGTATCCCGCGGCAGGAAAACGATCTAGGGTCGCGCCGTCGAGTAGTCCCCGCACCAGGGAGCCGCCCGGATGGACAACCTCGCCCTACTCAGCCTCCTCGCGCTCGCCCCGATCGTCCTCGTCGGCGTCCTGCTCGTCGGGTTCCGCCTCCCGGCCATGTACGCGATGCCCGCCGGATACGTTGTCGTGGTCGCCGTCGCCGTCCTCTTCTGGCGGACCGACTGGGTCGCGATCGCGGCCTCCACCGTCCAGGGACTCATCCTCGCGATCGGTCTGCTCTACATCATCTTCGGCGCGCTCCTGCTGCTGTCCACCCTCACCAAGAGCGGCGCCGTCGCCACCATCCGCGCCACCTTCACCGACATCAGCCCCGACCGCCGCGTCCAGGCGATCATCATCGGCTGGCTGTTCGGCAGCTTCATCGAGGGCGCCTCCGGCTTCGGCACCCCCGCGGCCGTGGCCGCGCCGCTCCTGCTCGCCCTGGGCTTCCCCGCGATGGCCGCCGTCATGGTCGGCCTGGTCATCCAGAGCACGCCGGTCAGCTTCGGCGCGGTGGGCACACCCATCCTCGTCGGCGTCTCCGGAGGGCTGGAGGGCTCGTCCGCGGTCGCCGCGCGCGCCGCCGAACTCGGCCTGGACGTGCCCGGGTTCGTCAGCCTCATCGGGTTCCAGACCGTCCTGCTGCACGCCGTCGCCGGAGCCCTCGTCCCGCTCTTCATCTGCTGCATGCTCTGCGGCTTCTACGGCGGGAACCGGCGCTTCTCCGACGGCCTCGGGGTGTGGAGGTTCGCGCTGTTCGCGGCCTTCGCCATGACCGTCCCCTCGGTCCTGTACAACCACTTCCTCGGCGTGGAGTTCACCAGCCTCCTCGGCGGTCTCACCGGCCTGGTCATCGTCGTCCTGGCCGCGCGCAAGGGCTTCCTCATGCCCAAGCGGACCTGGGACTTCCCGCCCCGCGAGGACTGGCTGGCCCGCTGGAGCGGCACGCTCTCCCCGGGGGACGGCGAGACCGCTCCCGCCGACGGCAGGCGCGTCGGCTTCCTGGCCGCCTGGGCGCCCTACCTCATGGTCGCCGCGCTGCTGGTGGCCACCCGCACCGTCACGCCCCTGGAGAACTGGCTGACCGGCGTCACAGTCGGAGCCACCGACATCTTCGGCACCCCCGTCTCCCAGCTCGTCGAACCCCTCTACTCTCCCGGCGCGACCTTCATCCTCGTCTGCCTGCTCACCTACGGCCTGCACCGCATGACGCGCCGCCAGATCCTCGACTCCTGGCGGATGGCCGGATCGCAGCTGGCCGGGGCGGCCGTCGCCCTGCTCTTCGCCGTCCCGCTCGTCCGCGTCTTCATCAACACCGGAGGCGACTTCGGCGACACCGCCATGGAGAGCATGCCGCTCACCCTCGCCGCCGGAGCCGCCGAACTGGGCGGGACCACCTGGCCGCTCTACGCCCCCTGGATCGGCGCCCTGGGCGCCTTCGTCGCGGGCTCCAACACCGTGTCCAACCTGATGTTCTCCCTCTTCCAGTTCTCCACCGCCGAACGCATCGGCATTCCGCCCGAGACCGTCGTGGCCACCCAGGCCGTGGGCGGCGCCGCAGGCAACATGATCACCGTGCACAACGTGGTCGCCGCCTCCGCGGTGGTCGGCCTGGCCGGGCGCGAGGGCGACCTCATCCGCCAGAGCCTCCTGCCCATGACCTACTACGTGCTGCTGGCGGGATCGGTGAGCTACGTCTTCGTCTACGGGTTCGGTCCCAACGCCGGCACCGTCATGCTCCTCCTGGTCCTCGCCGCGCTCGCCTCCCTCGTCCTCCTCATGCGCAGGGCCGACGCGAACAGGCCCCCCTCCCGCACCGCCGGAACCGCCCCGGAGGCAGGCCGCCGGAAGGGGGAGGAATAGGTACTGGTCCCGGCAACGTTGTGGGTCTGGCAAACTGGTAGCGGGGAGTGGCCCGCCCCTGCTTCGGCGGGGCCCGCCGCCCCGTTACCCGGATCGCCGCGACACCGGTTCGCGCATGGCCCACGACGACCGACCCGCCCCCCGGCGGCCCGGCCAGTCATGCGTCCGGCGGTCGCGCCCCTGATGAGGAGACACACATGAAGGCCGACATCCACCCCGAGTACGTCGCTACCGAGGTGACCTGCACCTGCGGTGCCCACTTCACCACCCGCAGCACCGTCACCGAGGGCAAGATCCGCGCCGAGGTGTGCTCCGAGTGCCACCCGTTCTACACGGGCAAGCAGAAGATCCTGGACACCGGCGGCCGCGTCGCCCGCTTCGAGAAGCGCTTCGGCAAGCGCAAGTAGCGCCGCCCGCCGTCCCGCGGGGCCCTCATCCGGCTCCGCGGGACCAGGCTGACCCCCGAGGGGGAGACGGACAGGCGAGGCAGGCACAACACGACGGGGGCGGGCGAACGTGAAGCTGGACGACCTACTGGGGGAGTACTACGAGCTGGAACAGCAGCTCGCCGACCCCGAGGTGCACGCAGACCAGGCCAGGGCGCGCACGCTGGGCAAACGCTACGCGCAGCTCACCCCCATCATCGAGACCTACCGTGCGCTCAAGGAGGTCGAGAGCGACATCGACGCCGCGCGCGAGCTCGCCGCCGAGGACTCCTCCTTCGCCGAGGAGGCCGAGCGCCTGACCGAGGAGGCCGAGCGCCTCACCGAGCGCCTGCGCGTCCTGCTCATCCCCCGCGACCCCGCCGACGACAAGAACCTCATCATGGAGGTCAAGGCGGGCGAGGGCGGTGAGGAGTCCGCCCTCTTCGCCGGCGACCTGGTGCGCATGTACCTGCGCTACGCCGAGCGCCAGGGCTGGAAGACCGAGGTCATCGACTCCACCCACTCCGACCTCGGCGGGTACAAGGACATCACGATCGCCTTCAAGAACAAGGGCACCCCCGAGCCCGGTTCGGGCGTGTGGCCGATGCTCAAGTTCGAGGGCGGCGTGCACCGCGTGCAGCGCGTCCCCGTCACCGAGTCCCAGGGCCGCATCCACACCTCCGCCGCCGGTGTGCTGGTGGTTCCCGAGGCCGAGGACATCGAGGTCGAGATCCACGAGAAGGACCTTCGCGTGGACGTCTACCGCTCCTCCGGGCCCGGCGGCCAGAGCGTCAACACCACCGACTCCGCCGTGCGCATCACCCACCTGCCGACCGGCATCGTCGCCTCGTGCCAGAACGAGAAGAGCCAGCTCCAGAACAAGGAGCAGGCCATGCGCATCCTGCGCGCCCGCATCTACGCAGAGGCCCAGGCCAGCGCGGACGCCGAGGCCGCCGCCGAGCGCAAGAGCCAGGTCCGTACGGTGGACCGGTCCGAGCGCGTGCGCACCTACAATTTCCCCGAGAACCGCATCTCCGACCACCGGGTCGGCTACAAGGCCTACAACCTCGACCAGGTCCTCGACGGGGAACTCGGCGGGGTCGTCAAGGCCCTGGTGGACGCGGACACCAAGGAAAGGCTCGAAGCGGCTCAGTCGTCATGAACGTCCTGCTCGACGAGGTCGCCCGCGCGACGCGCAGACTCGCGGAGGCGGGCGTGGCCTCACCTCGCGCCGACGCCGAGGAACTCGCGGCGTTCGTGCACGGTGTCCGTCGAGGGGAGCTGCACACGGTCGCCGACTCCGACTTCGACGCCCGCTACTGGGAGTGCGTCTCCCGGCGCGAGGCCCGCGAACCCCTCCAGCACATCACCGGCCGCGCCTACTTCCGCTACCTCGAACTCCGCGTCGGACCCGGGGTCTTCGTGCCCCGCCCCGAGACCGAGATCATGGTGGACTGGGCCATCCAGACCCTGCGCGCCATGGACGTCGCCGACCCCTTGGTGGTCGACCTCGGCACCGGCTCGGGAGCCATCGCCATCTCCATCGCGCAGGAGGTGCCGCGCTCGCGCGTGCACACGGTGGAGGTCGACCCCGACGCCCTGGCCTGGGCCCGGCGCAACATCGACGCCAGCGGCCACGCCGACCGGGTCACCTCCCACCACGGCGACATGCGCACCGCCCTTCCCCAGCTCAACGGGCGCGTGGACCTGCTCATCAGCAACCCCCCCTACGTCCCCACCCGCGAGGCCGGAGCCATCCCGCCCGAGGTGCGCGACTACGACCCCGCCCCCGCGCTGTGGTCCGGTGAGGACGGCCTGGACATGATCCGCGCGCTGGAGGCGGTCGGCCGCAGGCTGCTGCGCCCCGGCGGCGCGATGGCCGTGGAGCACCACGACGGCCAGGGCATCGACATCCCCTGGCTCTTCCCCGAGGACAGGGGCTGGCGCGACGTCCTCAACCGCAAGGACCTGGCCCGGCGCGACCGCTTCGTGGTCATGCGCCGCGCCGACGGGGACGGCTGATCGCGTTGTCCGGTTCGCTTCGCCCACGCGCTCTGGCGCCCGAAGGGCGGGAACGGGTCGCGGGAAACACAGCGGCGTCTCCCGTGCCCGGCTCCTTCGTCGCTGGCGGCACGTCCGACTCCTCCAGAACCCCGCCGGCGCCCGAGCGTCACTGGCGCCCCCCCGTATCCCGGTCCGACCGTGAACCCGGTGGACTCCGTCAAAGAGTGAGGTAACGGGATCCCGGCCTTAAGGCCGAGTTGCCAGCCCACGTGGTTGACAGCCGCCGTTACCAGACCCAGCCATCATCCATGGAGGAGGTGACTTTGATGGCTACGTTCCGTGTAGGACAGAAGACCCACCAGGCCGTGCTTCCTCAGCGGCCTGCTCTGGAATCCGCGTCAGCAGACACTCCCCGGATCGGGAACGAAACGGGGCGCGGACACCACACACGTGTGGTAACCGGCACGGAACATGGTCGAGGGGAGACCGCCAGCGGTTCACCTGCCGTGGGCGGCGTCACCCCCGTGCCCTCCGGGGCAGGGGAGCCGGGCCGTGAGGCCCACACCGTTCAACAAGTCCATTCGTCCGTGTTCGTCCTGGACAAACACGGCACCCCGTTGCAACCCTGTTCGCCCGCGCGGGCTCGCATGCTCTTGGCGAAGGGGCGCGCCGTCGTCGCACACCACACCCCTTTCGTAATCCGTTTGAAGGACCGTGTTGCCGCCGATTCGGAGATCGATGGGGTCGAACTGGGCGTCGACCCTGGCAGCAAGCACACCGGTATCGCCGTGTTCACCCAGGAAACCGGAGAACGGCGGGGCCGGTACTCGATCCAGCTCGACCATCGGGGTGCCCAGGTCCGTAGGAAGGTGCAGCAGCGCGCCGCGTACCGACGTGGACGTCGTACACGGAACCTGCGTTACCGGTCCCCCCGGTTCGCCAACCGCGTTCGCCCGAAGGGATGGTTGCCCCCGTCACTTCGGCACCGTGTGGATACCACCATCTCCTGGGTGAATCGTCTGGCCCGGTGGTCACCCGTCAGGGGCGTGTATGTGGAGAGGGTGGCGTTCGACACCCACGTCCTCTCCATTGGTCGGACGCTGGAGGGAGTCGAATACCAATACGGCACTCTGTGCGGATTCGAGGTACGCGAGTACCTGCTTGCCAAGTTCAGCCGAACCTGTGTCTACTGCGGCGTGACCGGGGTGCCGGTCAACGTCGACCACGTCCACCCCCGCTCCAGGGGAGGCACGGACCGTGTCTCCAATCTGGTCCTGGCATGTGTGCCCTGCAATCAGGCCAAGGGCGACCGGCCGGTGGAGGAGTTCGTGAACAGCCCGAAGATCCTGGCCCGAATCAGGTCCCGGACCAAGGCGCCGCTGCGAGACGCCGCCGCTGTACAGTCGATCCGGTGGGTGCTGTGGCGCCTTCTTGATGAGCGCCTACCCACCCGCGTCGCGACGGGCGGGCGTACCAAGTGGAACCGTATGCGTAATCACCTACCAAAGACCCACACGTTGGACGCGCTCTCCGTCGGCAAGGTAGCCACCATCACCGAGGCGGTCAGTACCGCCTTGACTGTGAGCTGCTCGGGACGCGGGTCGTATGCCAGGACGACCCCGGACCGGTACGGGTTTCCCCAGTTGCGGCGGGATCGGGCCAAACGCCACTACGGCTTCACCACTGGGGACCTGGTGCACGCCGTTGTCCCTGCCGGAAAGAGGCGGGGCACCCACACCGGCCGAGTCCTGGTCCGCGCCAAGGGTAACTTCGACATCATGACCGCGAACGGCCGTCAGCCGGGCATCAATCACAGGTACGTCCGCCTGCTCCAACGTGCGGATGGCTACGCCTACACCTTCAGGAAGGAGACGGGCGTTCCCTCCCCGGCCTGAAGGCCAGAGCTTCCACGCCCGACGATCATATGAGCCGCATCTACGACTGCGCGGACGAGACCGCCCGCAAGGACGGCATCGCCGACGCCGCGTCCGCGGTACGCCGAGGCGACCTTGTGGTGCTGCCCACGGACACCGTGTACGGCATCGGCACCGACGCCTTCAGCCCGACCGCGGTGGCCAGGCTGCTCGCCACCAAGGGCCGGGGCCGCGAGATGCCCCCGCCAGTGCTGGTCGGCTCGATGCGCGCCGCCAACGCCCTCGTCGACGACCTGGGCAACCACGGCCGCGACCTCATGGAGGAGTTCTGGCCCGGCCCGCTCACCCTGGTCTGCACCGCCACCCCCAGCCTGTCCTGGGACCTGGGCGACACCAAGGGCACCGTGGGCGTGCGCATGCCGATGGACCCGGTCGCCCTGGACCTGCTCAAGGAGGTCGGGCCGATGGCGGTGAGCAGCGCCAACAAGTCCGGCCAGCCCTCCGCGACCCGCGTGGAGGAGGCCGTCGAGCAGCTCGGTGACGAGGACGTCGCCGTCTACCTGGACGGCGGCGAGACCGAGTCCCGCGTCTCCTCCACCATCGTCGACCTGACCTACGCCGTCCCGCGCGTGCTGCGCGCGGGCGCCATCTCCATCGAACAGCTGCGCGCGGTGTGCGGCACCGTGATCGGCGAGCTGCGCAAGGGGCCGCGCAAGCCCGCGCGGCCGGAGGGCGCCGAGGCCGAGGACGCGGGGGAGGCCCCGGCTCCGGAGCCGCAGGCCCCGCGCGAGGAGGGCCGGGGCGCTCCCGGGACCGCCCCCGACGGCGACAAGAACTAGAGGGGCCAGGACGTGCGTGAGTACGCGCTCACCTTCGTCATCGCCGCCGCGGTGACCTACCTGCTCGTTCCGCTGGTGCGCCGGTTCGCCATCGCCTTCGGCGCCACGCCGCCGGTGCGCGACCGCGACGTGCACACCGAGCCCATCCCGCGACTGGGCGGGCTGGCCATCTACGGGGGGTTCGCCGCCGCCCTGCTGATCTCGGCCCAGCTGCCCCACCTCCAGGACGTCTTCCTCGCCGACACCTGGATGGGCCTGCTGCTCGCGGGCGGGCTCATCACCATCGTCGGCGTCATCGACGACCGCTGGGGCATGGACGCGCTGAGCAAGCTCGCCGGGCAGACCGCCGCCGCGGGCATCCTGGTCTGGCAGGGGGTGCAGCTGCTGTGGCTGCCGCTGCCCGGCACCCAGCTCTCCCTCGGGCCGTGGCTGGGCGCGATGATCTCGATCCTGCTGATCGTGGTGACCATCAACGCGGTCAACTTCGCCGACGGCCTCGACGGCCTGGCGGCGGGCATCGTCGCCATCTCCTCCCTGGCCTTCTTCGCCTACTACTACGTCGTCGCGGTGGAGCAGGGTTTCGTGCGCCAGTCCTATCCGGCGATGATCGCGATCATCCTCGCGGGCACGTGCGCCGGTTTCCTCTGCCACAACTTCCACCCGGCCAAGGTGTTCATGGGCGACACCGGGGCCATGCTGCTGGGCCTGCTGCTGACCTCGATCACCATCACGGTGACCGGGCAGTTCGACGCCAACACCGCGCGCGAGGGGTTCAACTCCGGGCTGGTGGTGTTCCTGCCGATCGCGCTGCCGCTGCTGGTGATCGCCCTTCCGCTGGCCGACCTGGTGCTGGCCGTCGTGCGCAGGACCCTGGCGGGCAAGTCCCCGTTCGCGCCGGACCGGGGCCACCTGCACCACCGCCTGCTGGACATGGGCCACAGCCACGTGCGCGCGGTCCTGCTGATGTACCTGTGGGCGGGGATCGTCGCCTTCGCCGCCGTCGCCCTGTCGGTGTTCGACTCCTGGGTCATCGTGCTGGCGGTGACCGCGCTGGTGGCCATGTGTGCGGTTGGCCTCATCGCCCTGCCCCGCCTGCGACGGCGCGGACGGCTGTTCCCGCGGCGCAAGGAAAGCGTCAAGACGGCCCCAGGTCACGATTCGCCAACTGATGGCTGACCGGGTCCTCGCGTGCCTTACTTTGGGGACGAAAGAAGGCGCTTCTGACCTGCGGATACGGTGGTCGGACAGGTGTGGCGAAGGCGACACGGGCGCGGAAGACCGCCTGGATCGGGCACTTCGTGGACCGTTAAGGTCGCGTTAAGGAACCCCCGGATTCAGCACCAAAAACCTTGTGATAGCTTTCACGAGCAGGCAACCACGACCCCAGACGGAGCTTCGCCATGCAGGAAAACGACGCCTGGAGGGCCTTCCGCGGTGCCGCGCTTCCGGGTGTGGCGTGCGCCCTTCTGGCCTTGGCGGTATCGGCGCTTCTCGCCGGCACGCCGGGCCTGGCCGGCTCCGCGCTGGCCTCGGTGGTCGTTCTCGGCTGCTTCGGTCTGGGACAGGCGGGCGTCATCCTCGTCACCCGCCGGAACAAGGACCTCTTCCTCGCGGCGAACCTCGTGGGCTTCGTCCTCAAGATGGCGGTGCTCGGCGTTGTCCTGGTCACCCTGGGCAACAGCTCGTTCGTGGCCAGCCTGAACAGCTCGGCCTTCGTGTACAGCGCGTTGGCCGTCGTCCTGGCCTGGCTGGGCGGCCAGACCTGGACGATCTCCAGGACGAAGACGCTCCACGTGGACCCGGTCGAGAGCGCGGAGAACGGGTGATGGAGTCCCCCGGCCGTGCCCCTCGAAGCGGGCGTAATACGATGCTCCCCGACGGCTGGGACTCAGAGTCCCCGTCCGAGCTCACATGCTATATTCCGGAGCGAGATGAGCAGCGAACCGACCAGGAAGACAGACGCGCACGAGGATTCGGTGCCGCGTCAGTCCGACGGGTGGGCCCTCTTCTCCACTCTGCTCTCGGGCGTGCTCGTCTGGAGCGCGATCGGCTGGGCCGCGGACGAGCTGTTGGGTTTCCAGGCACTGTTCCTGCCCATCGGGGCGGTTCTGGGAATGGCGGGCGCGATCTACCTGATCGTCGCCAAGTCCCGTCGCTCCTGAGTCCCCCAACCAGTCCGGCGTCGCGGTTCGCGCGACAACGCTCCGCAACAACCATCAACGAGGCTTTCTTGCGTCACGACGAAAGGATTCGCCGTGAGTGCTGACGTGCGCATTCTCGCGGCCGAACCGAATTGCCACTTGTTCGGTGACAACGGGTGCGGTTTCACGCCGCCCACTATCGGGATGTTCTTCCCCGAACCGTGGTACACCAACGTTCCCGGCAGCGCGGGTATCGACCTCTACCTGGTCCTGCTGCTCGTCGCGGTCGGTGCCGTCCTGCTTCTGTGGTCGTGGTTCAGCCGCAAGCTGAGCCTCGTCCCCGGGCGCAGGCAGAGCGTCGGAGAGATGCTGGTCCTCTTCGTGCGCGACCAGATCACCCGTCCCACGATGGGCGCCAAGGGCGACCGTTTCCTGCCGTTCATGACGGCGGTGTTCACGCTCATCCTGGCCATGAACTTCACCGGCCTGATCCCCGGTATGTTGCCGGTCAACAGCAACCTGGCCTTCACGGCCATGCTGGCGGCGGTCATCTACGTCATGACCATCGTGATCGGCGTCCGCAACCAGGGCGGCTGGGGCTACTTCCGCAACCAGATCTTCCCCCCGGGGATGCCCAAGGTGATCTACATCCTGGTCACCCCCATCGAAATCCTCTCGGTGTTCCTCATCCGGCCGGTGACGCACGCCCTCCGTCTCTTCGCGACCATGTTCGCGGGCAGCCTGCTGCTCGCCGTGTTCGCCTACGGCGGCTGGTACATGCTGAACCTGACGGCCGGACCGGTCCTGAGTACGGTTTCGGTGCTCTTCTCCGGTGCCGCTCTGCTCGGCTACCTGGCCTTCTTCCTCTTCGAGATCCTGATCATGGCCGTCCAGGCGTTCATCTTCACGCTCCTGGCCAGCCTGTACATCAACCAGTCCCTCGAAGCGGCCCACTGATCCCCGCACACCCCCCGGTCCCCCCGGGCCGGGCAGGATTGCGGGAAGCCACAGATCCGTCCACACCGGCGAACTGACCCACTTGCGAAGCGCAACGCCGGACGTCGAGTAAAAGGAAACATCAATGGACATCGCTGCGATCACCGGCAACATCAACACCATCGGTTACGGCATCAGCGTCATCGGCGCCGGTATCGGTGTCGGTATCGTCTTCGGTCTCGGCATGCAGGCCATCGCCCGCCAGCCCGAGGCGCGCGGTCCGCTCCAGACCAACATCTACCTGGGCTTCGCCCTGATCGAGGCCCTGGCCATCCTGGGCTTCGTTCTCGCCTTCGCCGCCCCCACCGGTTCCTGACCCAGGTTCGCCGGCGGAATCTGATGGCAACTGACGCGAAGGAGGGCTGACCATGTTGGTGGAGTTGGCAGCCGATTACAACATTCTGCGGATCGACTGGGTGAAGTTCACCTTCGGTGCGATCGCGCTCGCCGTGGTCTACTTCTTTGTCGCCCGTAAGGCGGTGCCGAAGGTCATGGCGGTCCTCGACGAGCGTCACGACGCCATCGAGGGCGGCATCGAGCGCGCCAAGAAGGCCGAGGCCGAGGCCGAGGGGATCCGCCAGCAGTACCGGGAGAAGCTCGAGGAGGCGCACCGCGAGTACGCCCAGGAGCTGGAGAAGGCCAAGGAGCAGCGGGCCGCGATCGTCGCCGAGGCGCGCGAGGAGGCTCAGGCCGAGGCGCGTCGCATCGTCGAGGCGGCCCACGTCCAGATCGAGGCCGACCGCCAGCAGGCCCTGGTGCAGCTGCGCAACGAGGTCGGTGCGCTCTCCACCGAGCTGGCGAGCCGCATCGTCGGTGAGACCCTCAGCGACAGCGCCGCCCAGAACCGCGTCATCGACCGGTTCCTGGACGAGCTGGAACAGAGCAACAGCACGCAGCAGGCAGAGGTGCGCTGATGCGTGGTATCAGCCGCACGTCGCTGGCCGAGGTGACCCGGCGCCTGGACGAGAACGTCCTGGCGTCGGCGGGCACCCCGCAGAGCGGTGTCTCCCTGGGCAGCGAGCTCTTCGAGGTCGTCGCCCTGCTGGGAGGCGAGCACTCGCTGCGCCGCTGGCTCGCCGACCAGGCGAACCCGGCCGAGGCCAAGACCGGCCTCATCGGGCAGCTCCTGGAGACCAGGGTGTCGCCGTCCGCGGTCCTCGTGGCCGGCGACGTGGTCTCGGCCAGGTGGTCGGGCCCGCGCGACCTGATGGACGCTATGGAGCGGATGGCGGTCTACGCGACCGCCGCCCAGCTCCAGAGCGCCTCGGGGCTCGGCGAGCTGGAGGACGAGCTCTTCCGCTTCCAGCGGATCGTCATCGCCCAGCCCGAGCTCCGCGAGGCCCTCACCCGCGACGGGGCCGCCCCCGAGCTGCGCCTCTCCCTCGTGGAGAACCTGCTCTCGGGCAAGGTGCACCCCGCGACTCTGGTGCTGGTCGGCGAAGCGGTCGCCCGCCCCAGGGGCCGTACCCTGGAGCAGGCGCTGGACAACTACGGACAGCTCGTCGCCGAGCGCGCCAAGCGCTACGTCGCCGTCGTCCGCAGCGCCGTCGCCCTGAGCGAGCAACAGCAGTCCCGGCTCGGAGCCGCGCTCTCGCGCGCCTACGGCCGCGACATCCACCTCAACATCGAGGTCGCCCCCGAGATCGTGGGTGGCCTGTCCATCCAGGTGGGTGACGAGGTCATCGACGGGACCATCGCCGGGCGTATCGCCGAGGCCCAGCGCCGCCTCGCCGGCTGACAGAACGCAAGGCAAGCACGCACGGCGCCAGCCCGGCGCCATTTGAGAGCAAGGACAACGTAGAGATGGCGGAGCTGACGATCCGGCCGGACGAGATCCGGGACGCGCTACAGCGCTTCGTCCAGTCGTACGAGCCTGAAGCCACCCGCGCGGAAGAGGTCGGTACCGTCACCTACTCCGGTGACGGCATCGCCCGCGTCGGTGGCCTTCCCTCGGCGATGGCGAACGAGCTGCTCCAGTTCGAGGACGGCACCCTGGGCCTGGCCCAGAACCTCGAGATCGGTGAGATCGGTGTCGTCGTGCTGGGTGACTTCACCAGCATCGAGGAGGGCCAGAAGGTGCGCCGCACCGGCCAGCTCCTCTCGGTGCCGGTGGGTGACAACTTCCTCGGCCGCGTGGTGGACCCCCTGGGTGCCCCCATCGACGGCAAGGGCGAGATCGAGTCGACCGAGCGCCGCGAGCTGGAGCTCCAGGCTGCCTCCGTGATGGAGCGCAAGCCCGTCCACGAGCCGCTCCAGACCGGCATCAAGGCGATCGACTCGATGACCCCGATCGGCCGCGGCCAGCGCCAGCTGGTCATCGGCGACCGGCAGACCGGCAAGACCGCGGTCTGCATCGACGCGATCATCAACCAGAAGGCCAACTGGGAGTCGGGCGACCCCGACAAGCAGGTGCGCTGCATCTACGTCGCGATCGGCCAGAAGGGCTCGACCATCGCCGGTGTGCGTGGCGCCCTCGAAGAGGCCGGCGCGATGGAGTACACCACCATCGTCGCCGCCCCGGCGTCCGAGGCGGCCGGCTTCAAGTACCTGGCCCCCTACACCGGTTCGGCCCTGGGCCAGCACTGGATGTACGAGGGCAAGCACGTCCTCATCGTCTTCGACGACCTCACCAAGCAGGCCGAGGCCTACCGTGCGGTGTCGCTGCTGCTGCGCCGCCCGCCGGGCCGCGAGGCCTACCCCGGTGACGTCTTCTACCTGCACTCCCGGCTGCTGGAGCGCTGCGCCAAGCTCTCCGACGAGATGGGCAAGGGGTCGATGACCGCCCTGCCGATCATCGAGACCAAGGCGGGCGACGTCTCGGCGTACATCCCCACCAACGTCATCTCCATCACCGACGGCCAGGTCTTCCTGGAGTCCGACCTGTTCAACCAGGGCCAGCGCCCGGCGATCAACGTCGGTGTGTCGGTCTCCCGTGTCGGTGGCGCCGCGCAGACCAAGGCGATGAAGAAGGTCTCGGGCACCCTGCGGCTGGGCCTGGCCCAGTACCGCGAGCTGGAGGCGTTCTCCGCCTTCGGTTCGGACCTGGACGCCGTCTCCAAGCAGCAGCTGGAGCGCGGTGCCCGTCTGATGGAGCTCCTCAAGCAGGGCCAGTACTCGCCGTTCTCCATGGAGAAGCAGGTCGTCTCGATCTGGGCCGGCACCACCGGCCGCGTCGACGACGTCCCGGTCGAGGACGTGCGCCGCTTCGAGGAGGACTTCCTGGACCACCTGAGCCGCGAGCACTCGGGCATCCTCGACACCATCCGCGAGAGCGGCAAGTTCGAGGCCGAGACCGAGAAGTCCCTCGACTCGGCGCTGGAGAAGTTCAAGCAGGGCTTCCAGACCTCCGCCGGAACCCTCCTGGGCACCGAGGCCGAGGCCGAGGCGCTGGACGAGGAGAAGGTCGGCCAGGAGACCATCAAGGTCGCCAAGGGCGGGAAGTAACCCATGGGTGCACAGCTTCGCGTCTATCGCCGGAGGATCCGCTCGACGAAGTCGATGGCGAAGATCACCCGCGCGATGGAGCTCATCGCCACGACGCGCATCACCAAGGCGCAGCGTGCGGCGGAGGCTGCTGGGCCCTACGCGCGGGAGATCACCCGGGCGGTCTCGGCCCTGGCCAGCCGGGTGACCGATCACCCGCTGCTGACCGAGGCCGAGAACCCCACCCGCGCCGCCGTCCTGGTCATCACCAGCGACAAGGGCCTGGCGGGCGCCTTCTCGACCAACGTGCTCAAGGAGGCGGACTCCCTCACCCAGCTCCTGCGTGAGCAGGGCAAGGAGGTCCTCACCTACATGGTGGGCCGCAAGGGCGTGGGCTTCTACAAGTTCCGCGACCGCCCCCTGGAGGCGCAGTGGGAGGGCTTCACCGAGCGCCCCACCTACGCGCACGCCCAGGAGATCGGCTCCGCCCTCATGGAGAAGTTCTCCGCCGACTCCGCCGAGGGCGGCGTCGACGAGATCCACGTGGTCTCCACGGAGTTCGTCTCGATGCTGACCCAGCGCGCCGGGGCCGTCCGGGCCCTGCCGCTGGAGGTGGAGGAGGTCGACAGCTCCGAGCTGGAGGCCGCGCACGGGGGCGAGCCGCTGCCGCTGTACGAGTTCGAGCCCTCGGCGGAGGAGGTCCTGGACCAGCTGCTGCCGCAGTACGTCGTCAACAGGATCTACTTCTCGCTCCTGGAGTCGTCCGCCTCCCAGCAGGCCTCCCGCCGCGCCGCCATGAAGGCGGCCACGGACAACGCCGAGGAACTCGCCAAGAACCTGACCCGTCTGGCCAACCAGGCACGTCAGGCTGAGATCACCAATGAGCTCAGTGAGATTGTCGGCGGTGCCGACGCGCTCGCTGCTGCCAGCGCGGGAAGTGAGTAACAAAAGTGACTGCGACAGTTGAAGGGACGGCTGGGGCTGGCACCGCCACCGGCCGGATCTCCCGGGTCACCGGCCCGGTCGTCGACGTGGAGTTCCCCGTCGGCTCCCTGCCTGCCATCTACAACGCCCTGCACACCGACGTGACCATCGGCGGCAAGGCCAAGACCATCACGATGGAGGTCGCCCAGCACCTGGGTGACAACCTCGTGCGCACGGTCTCCCTGGCCCCCCAGGACGGCCTCGTCCGCGGCGCCGAGGTGCGCGACACCGGCGAGCCCATCAGCGTGCCCGTCGGTGACGTCGTCAAGGGCCACGTGTTCAACACCCTGGGCGAGTCCCTGGACGTGCCGACCGCGGAGCTGGGCGTCACCGAGCGCTGGCCGATCCACCGCAAGGCCCCGGCCTTCGACCAGCTCGAGTCCAAGACCGAGATGATGGTCACGGGCATCAAGGTCATCGACCTGCTCACCCCGTACGTGCGCGGTGGCAAGATCGGCCTGTTCGGCGGCGCCGGTGTGGGCAAGACCGTGCTCATCCAGGAGATGATCACGCGTATCGCCCGCAACTTCGGTGGTGTGTCCGTGTTCGCCGGTGTCGGCGAGCGCACCCGTGAGGGTACGGACCTCTTCCTGGAGATGGACGAGATGGAAGTCCTCCAGGACACCGCCCTCGTCTTCGGCCAGATGGACGAGCCCCCGGGCACCCGTCTGCGGGTGGCCCTGTCCGCTCTGACGATGGCGGAGTACTTCCGCGACGTCCAGAAGCAGGACGTGCTGCTGTTCATCGACAACATCTTCCGTTTCACCCAGGCGGGTTCGGAGGTCTCCACGCTGCTGGGCCGTATGCCCTCGGCCGTGGGCTACCAGCCCAACCTGGCGGACGAGATGGGCCAGCTCCAGGAGCGGATCACCTCGACCCGCGGCCACTCGATCACCTCGATGCAGGCGATCTACGTGCCCGCGGACGACTACACCGACCCGGCTCCGGCGACCACCTTCGCCCACCTGGACGCGACGACCGAGCTCTCCCGCCCGATTTCGCAGAAGGGCATCTACCCGGCGGTCGACCCGCTGACCTCCACCTCCCGCATCCTCGACCCGCAGTACGTGGGCGAGGAGCACTACCAGGTGGCCCAGCGCGTCAAGGAGATCCTCCAGCGCAACAACGACCTCCAGGACCAGATCGCCATCCTCGGTATGGACGAGCTGTCCGAGGAGGACAAGATCGTCGTCAACCGGGCCCGCCGGATCGAGCGCTTCCTGTCGCAGAACATGTTCGTGGCGGAGAAGTTCACCGGTACCCCGGGCGTGTTCGTCCCCCTGGAGGAGACCATCTCCTCCTTCAAGGGCCTGTGCGACGGTGAGTACGACCACCTGCCCGAGCAGGCGTTCCTCGACGTCGGCAACATCGACATGGCCGTCGAGAAGGCCAAGAAGCTGCAGGGTTAGTTCTCCGGCCGGGCCGGTCCCCGACAGCGGTCGGGGACCGGCCCGGCCGAATCACCCGCTAGCCGAGGAGTTTGTGGCAGTGTCGAAGAAGCTTTTCGTCGAGATCGTCTCGCCCGAACGTGAGATTTGGGCGGGCGAGGGCGACATGGTCATCGCGAAGACCGTCGAGGGTGAGATGGGCGTCCAGCCCGGGCACGTCCCGGTGCTGTCGCTGCTCGCCCACGACGCGGTCGTCCGCGTGCTGGGCGCGCGGGAGACCGGCGAGGTCCGGGCCGCCGCGCACGGCGGGTTCGTCTCGGTCTCGGGTGAGGGACGCGTCTCCATCCTCGCCGAGACCGCCGAGCTCGCCGAGGACATCGATGTGGACCGCGCGCGCACGGCGCTGAAGAGCGCGGCCGAGTCCGGCGACAACGTCGCCCTGGGCCGTGCCCGCAGCCGTCTGCGGGCCGCGGGCGAGGAAGTCGCCTAGCGTAGGACGGCGGGACGAGTGGTGGGCATGCAGAGGCTCCGGCCCGGAGCACCCTGGTGGGAGTCCGCGCTGTGGGTGTTCCTCGCCCTGCTCGTCGTCCTCCTGGCGCTGGTGCTCGCCGTCACCCTGCGCCGCTGGATCCTGGTACGGCGCGGCGGCGCGGTGGAGTGCTACCTGCGCGCCGTCGGGGCGCCGGGCCGCCGGGGCTCCTGGCGCATCGGCTTCGGCCGGTACGGCACGGAGAACCTGGGCTGGTTCCCGGTCTTCTCCCTCAGGCCGCGGCCGACAGCGAGGCTGTCGCGCCGCGGTCTCGTCGTCGTCGGGCGGCGCGCCCCCGCCGGGGGCGAGGACCTGCCCGCCGACCTCACCGTGCTCCAGGTGGGCTGGCTGCTCGCCGACGGCTCCGACCCCCGCGAGGCGGCCTACGAGATCGCCATGGGCGAGGGCGCCCAGACCGGCTTCCTGTCGTGGCTGGAGTCGATGCCCCCCGGAACGCACTGGGAGAGCTGAGATTCCGCGTGGGTGGTTCCCCCGCGCGCCCCAGTGTGCCTAGCATGGCCGACATGAGTACGATCGTCGCTTTCTCCGTCTCCCCTCTCGGAACCGGTGAGTCCGTCGCCCCCGCCGTCGCCCGCGCGGTGAAGGTGGTCCGGGAGAGCGGACTGCCCAACGAGACCTCCGCCATGTTCACCAGCGTCGAGGGTGAGTGGGACGAGGTCATGGACGTCGTCAAGCGCGCCGTGCAGGCCGCGGGGGAGGGCGCCGCGCGCGTCAGCCTCACCCTCAAGGCCGACGTCCGCGAGGGCGTCACCGACGGCCTGCGCAGCAAGGTCGAGGCCGTCGAACGCGAACTCGGCGACGCCTGAGACCCGGCCCTCCACGGGGCGCGGCGCGGCCGTGCCCCGTGTCCCCTTCCCCTGGGCGGCCGGACACGGCAGGATGCGGTTCCATGTTCGCCTCGCGACTTCCCCGGCTCCTGGGCCCCGCCCTCCTCATCCCCCTGCTCGCCGCCTGCCAGCTCTCGGGCGGCCACGTCGGCGCCGTGGCCACGGGCCACTTCACCGCCGCGCACCAGTTCCCCGTGCTGGTCGTGGCCTGGTGCGGTGACGCCTCCCCGCGCCAGATCGACCTGACCGGCGGCGGACAGCGGATCCACCTGATCGCCACCCGCGACTTCGACGGCAACCGGACCGAGGTGGACCTGGCCGCCCCCGGCGACGCCTGGCGGATCACCGACGGCGACGGACGGCAGGTCTACCGCCTGGTCCCCGAGTCCGAGCGCGAGGAGTACACCGTCGGGATCGGCTCGCGGGAGGCCCCGCCGGGGGAGGAGACCGAGCACGACATCGGCACGGTCGCGTTCACGACCGGGGTGCTGGCCGAGGAGGAGGGCGTGTACGCCGCCTCCGGGGGGTCTGCCGAGGCGGAGTTCGTCCCGCAGGAGGAGTTCCCGCCCGAGTGCTGAGGGGCCGGGGCTCCCCGGTCCGAAGGGCCGCGCCGTTTCCCTCCCGGCCCCGGCCGCGAGCGCGCCGCGTGCGCGCCTCCCGTGCCCGCGTGTCTGCCGCCGTGCCGTGCCGACCACGCGTAGTGTGCCCACGGCCGGAGCGGCGCCGCTCCGCGGAACGAGGGGGACATGGAAGGCGGCGTCGCGCAGACACTGGGCATGCTGCTGCTGATCCTCGTGGCGGCCTTCCTCGCCCCGCTGGTCACCGACCGGCTGGCCGCGTTCGTGGTCATCCCCTCGGTGGTGCTGGAGATCGTCTTCGGCATCGTCCTGGGCCCCTCCCTCCTCGGACTGGTCCGCGAGACCGGGACGGTGGCGATGCTGGCCGACCTCGGACTCGCGCTGCTCATGTTCATGGCCGGGTACGAGGTCGACTTCGCGCGGATCAGGGGCAGGCCGCTGCGGCGGGCGGCACTGGCCTGGCTGTGCTCGGTCGCCCTCGGACTGGGGGCGGGGTGGGCCCTGTTCGGCGCCTCCCAGACGGCCCTGGTCGTCGGCCTGGCCCTGATCACCACCGCGTTGGGCACGGTGCTGCCCATCCTGCGGGACTCCGGAGGGCTGGAGGGGGCCTTCGGGGCCCGCTTCATGGCGTCCGGGACGACGGGGGAGTTCGGGCCGATCGTGCTGATCACCCTGCTGCTCAGCGGTTACCGCCCATTGGAGGCGACGCTGCTGCTGGTCGGGTTCCTCGCCCTCGCGGGCCTCGCGGCCTGGCGCGCGACCCGCCCGCCCTCGGAGCGGCTGACACGGCTCATCCGGGCCACCCTCGGCTCCAGCACCCAGGTGGCCGTGCGCCTGTGCATCCTGGTGATCGTGCTGTTCGTGTGGCTGGCGGCGAGTCTGCGGCTGGACGCGCTGCTGGGCGCCTTTGCGGCGGGGATCATCGTGCGGCTGATGTTCACCACCAACCATCCGGGCGCGGTCGAACGGGTGGAGTCGAAGATGGACGCCGTCGGTTTCGGCTTCCTGATACCGGTGTTCTTCGTGGTGACGGGGGTGCGCTTCGACCTGTCGGCTCTGCTGGCCGACCCGGTGGCGTTGCTGCTGGTCCCCCTGCTGCTGGCGGCCTTCCTGCTCGTGCGGGGCGGCCCCGAGTACCTGCTGTCGCGGGGCGACGTCCCCGAGCGCCAGCGGTTCCCCCTGGTGCTGTTCTCGGCGACCGCGCTGCCCCTGGTCGCGGTCCTGTCGGAGATCGGGACCGAGACTGGCGCCCTCGACGGCGCCTCCGCCGCCGCGCTCCTGGGCGCGGGCATGCTGAGCGTGCTCGTCCTGCCCCAGGTGGGCGGCGCCCTGCTGCGCCGCGCCCGGCCCGCTACGGAGGGGGCGGCGCGGCGTTAGCCGGTGCCTGCGGGCCGTCGCGGACCCACGGCGGTCCGCAGGGCCCTCCGCGCCGGCCGAGCGGTGCGGACAGGGGCGCGCCCGGCCCGTGGGAGGGTGCCGGGCCGGGCGCGGTCAGGGGGCGGTCAGCCGACCTGCGGGTGGGCGTGTCCGGACGGGACCGCGGCGCCGGAGAAGTACTCCCTGGCGGTCGCGGTGTTGGCCAGGGCCGCCACGGTGACGGCGAAGAGCGCCGCGACGATCTCGGGGACCCCGCTGACCGGGGTGAGCAGCAGGGCCAGGATCACGACGGCGTAGACCGCGTTGACCGCGGTCACCGAGGTGCGGACGCCGCCGCGGTTCCGGTTGACCATGACGGCCAGGACGGCCGACAGCGCGCCGTAGACCAAGCCGACGGCCGCGCCGGTCAGCACGGCCCAGGCGGGCACCTGCGCGCTCTCGGCGACCATCGGGACGGTGGCCATGGCGGTGGCTCCGACGAGGGCCAGCAGGCTCATGACGATCTGGTAGACCGCGATCAGGACCAGCAGCACGAAGACCGCCGTGACGGTCGCCGGTCTGGTTCCGGTGGTCATCTGCGTTCCTTCCTTCGTCCGTTCCTGTGTCCAGAACCCATAACCCCAGCGCCGCGGAAGACACGCGTCCCACCGGACTATTTCCGTCCGCGCAGGTCGCGAACGCCCACCGGGACGGCGTTCCGGGGCGCGGGCGGTCCCGTGGAGGCGTCGGGAGCGCGAAGGGGCCCCGCTCACGCGGAGCGGGACCCCCGAAGGTGCGCACGGACGGCCGGACGCGGCCCGGAGAGCGCGGCGGGCGGCGGAGCGCTAGCGTTCGCCGCCGGGCTTCCACAGGACCTCGTCGCCCTCCCGGGCGACGTACCGGCCGAGGATGAACAGCAGGTCGGAGAGCCGGTTGAGGTACTGGGCGGTGAGCGGGTTGACGGTCTGGCCGTGCTCCTCGACGGCCGCCCACACGCTGCGCTCGGCCCGCCGGACCACGATCCGGGCGGTGTGCACGAGCGCCACGGTGGGGGAGCCCCCGGGCAGGATGAAGCTGCGCAGGGTGGGCAGGTCGGCGTTGTAGGTGTCGCAGGCCTCCTCCAACCGCGTGACGTACTCGGGCAGGACCCGCAGCGGCGGGTACTCCGGGTCGGGCACGATCGGCGTGGACAGGTCGGCGCCCAGGTCGAACAGTTCGTTCTGGATCCGTCCGAGCAGGTCCCGGACGTCGTCGGGGAGCTCGCCCAGAGCCAGGGCGGTGCCGATCGCGGCGTTGGCCTCCTCGGTGTCGGCGTAGCCCACCAGGCGCGTGTCGTTCTTGCCGGTCCGGCTCATGTCGCCGAGCGCCGTCGTCCCGGCGTCGCCGGTGCGCGTGTAGATCTTCGACAGCACGACCGGCTTGTCGGTGTCCCGTTTGGTCATGCCCTCCACCCTAGGGTTCGGCCGCGCTCCGGCGGCTGCGGCGGTGGCCCGGAGCCCAACCGTGACGGAGGATAACTGTTTCGTATCAGCGTGTGAAGGTGATGCAACTCACTGATACATTGGGAAACCAGGGGGCTACCGAAAGTAGTTTCCCGCGGTGTCCATGTGCGGTACCCGGATGCGAGAGGGGGTCATCCGGGAACCGCGGAGGGGGAGACGCCGCGGCGGGCGGCGTGGAACCGGGGGGTTCACGCCGCCCGCCCTGTCGTGCATGCGGATCCCTCACACGGACCGTGCGCGGACTACCTCAGCCAGCCGTCGCCCAGGCGCGGGAAGTCGGGCGCGGCCGTCGTGCGCAGCACCCCGTTCACCGGCAGGGTGCTCTCGGCGAAGAACTCCACGCCGTGGGCACCGGCCGCCGACAGCTCGGCCACCGAGTCCCAGTTGACGTTCTCCATGGTGTCGTCGGCGGTGTGGTAGTACGGGTCGAACTGCTCGCCCGCCGTACCGCCGTACCACTCGACCTGCTCCTCGGTCTTGACGCCGTCGGCGCCGCTGAACAGGCCGCCCGAGGGGATGCCCGCGGTCATGAAGGCCTGGTAGTCGCTGCGCCCGCTCAGCACGCCGGGCTCGCTGACCTGGTCCCGGGCGGCGAAGTAGTCCTCGAAGACCTTCGCGATCGCGCCGGAGCCCGACGGGGCGGCCACGGACCCGGGCAGCTCCATCCGGCCGTCCAGCACGAACCGGCCGTAGTTGTGCGAGCCGATCATGTCGAAGTTGAGGTAGAGGGCGATGTCCTCGACCTCCTGCGCGGTCAGGTCCTCCACGTACCGGGTGGAGCCGACCAGGCCCTCCTCCTCGGTACCCCAGAAGGCGAACCGCACCTTGTTGTCGGGCTCCTCCTGCTCGGCCAGCTGGATCGCGGTCTCCAGCAGGAAGGCCGTGCCGCTGCCGTTGTCGTTGATGCCGGGGCCGTCCTCGACGCTGTCGAGGTGGCCGCCCACGACCACCACGTTGTCGTCCCGACCGCCCGGGGTCTCGGCCAGCACGCTGTAGGAGGTCTCGTTGCTGACCTCGGCGTCCACGCTCACCCGCAGCTCCAGGCCCTCGGCGGCCAGCAGCTCGGTGCCCAGCGTCCCGGACACGCCCAGGGCGGGGATGGCCGAGTGCTCGCCCACGGTGCCCAGGAAGACCTCGTCCTCGTTGTTGACCACCAGGGTGGCCGCGGCCCCCGCGGCGGCGGCGTTGTCCACCTTGTCCGAGAACGGGCAGGTGCCGCGCACGGTGATCGCGATCGCGCCCTCGGGGAAGCCGGCGAAGTCGTCGGCGGAGCAGCCGCTCGCGGCGCTGTCGGCGTTGACGGCCACCGCCGGGGCGGTGACGTCGCCCGATCCGGAGTAGCTCATGGTCGCGTAGTCGGTGTCGACCTCGTAGGCGGCCTGCTCCGGGGCGGTCTGGGCGAGGACGGCCGGGGAGTTCTCCCGCCACAGCTCGTACTCGTACTCGTGCCGGTAGGGCTCGTATCCGGCGCGCTCCAGCTGGTCCTCGACGTAGAGGGCGGCGACGTCGTAGCCGGGGGTGTTCGTGGCCCGGTTGCCGCCGTTGTACTCGGCGATGGTGTCGAGGTTCTCCAGGTGCTCGCGGATGGCCTCCGCGTCCACCCGCTCCGACAGCGGCGGGTCCTCGCCCGGCCTGCCCGCGTGCGCGGGCGGACCCGCGTGGTCGGGGGCCCCGGAGTGCTCCGGGGGCCCGGCGTGCCCGGGCGGCCCGGGCTCGGCGTGGGCGGGGGAGGACGCCAGGGCGGCGACAGTCATCAGGACTGCCGCGGCACCGGCCGTGGCGGCACGGCGCCGGGAGGCGGGGACGGCCGCTCCGCGCGGCGGCTTCCCTTCGGAACTGGTGCGCAAGGATCTTCCTCCGGAGTGCGGGGGTCCACCGCTCCTGGGAGTCGGGGGATGGACACCTTGGGTAGGCGAAGTACCGGTGCAGCCTGACACCGCGGAGGTGCTCACGGCAAGGACCGATGACCACAATTGCCACAATCAGCCACAGACCTTACGCATGGGGTGGCAGTGTGGTTCCATGGACGGCCCCGCCTGAGCAGAACGTCTCGTCGGGGGACCCGCGTCCGACCGGGGAGGCCGGCCTACTCCTCGTCCTGGTGCTTGCGCGGCTTGTACTCGATGCCCACCCCGCCCATCACGGCGATGCCCCGCACGTGCACGATCGGCGCGTCCGGATCCACCACGCTGGGGGTGTTCTCGGAGATGCCGAAGCCGCCCATGAGCGGCAGGCCGTGCACCCGCACCTGCACGTCGTCGGGCACCGTGATGCCCACCCCGCCCAGGACGGCGCAGACCCAGACGGTGGTCTCGCGCTGGGTGAACCGGGCCTCGCGCAGGTCCAGGTCGATCCCGCCCAGCACCGCGAAGGCGGTGAAGGCGCCCGGCAGGACCCAGTTGCCCGACCGGCTCGCACCGCCCAGGACGACGACCGCGGCCCGGCTGGTGGGCTCCTGGTCCACGATCCGGCCGCCGCCGTAGAGCGGCCGGGGCGAACGGAAGTCGGTGGGGGCCACGGAGGCGCCGGGACCGTTCGGCGCCGGGAGGTCCTCGGTGAGGGGGACCAGCTCGCCGACGGTCTTGGCCCGGTACACCGCGTCGAGCCGCTCGCTGTGCTCGTCCGGGTCCAGGCGCCCCTCGGCGAGGGCTTCACGCAGGCGGTGCGCGACGGAGTCACGGTCGGCGTCGGAGGCGCGCATCCGACCGTGCTCGGGGGGAGTGATCTCGCTCATTGCTTCCACCATAGAACCATTCTTCCGGCGCCACACGGTGTGCCGCATCGGGGAGAACCCCCGAGAGGCCCCTGAGACCCTGCCCCGCGCCCCGGGGTCAGTCCTCGGGGAGCAGCCCGCGGCGGATCGCCTGGCTCACCGCCGCGGTCCGGTCGCCCACGCCGAGCTTGTCGTAGACCCGCATCAGGTGGGTCTTGACCGTGGTCGCACTGATGTGCAGGGCGCGCCCGATCGCCGCGTTGGTGTGCCCCTCGGAGGCCAGGCGCAGCACCTCCACCTCGCGGGGAGACAGCACCGCGGCGGGCTCTCCGCGCCGGCGCATGCCGGTGAACAGCCTGCCCGCCAACCGCCCGGTCAGGACGGTCTCCCCGCGCGCCGCGGCGCGCACGGCCTCGGCCAGCTCCGCGCGCGGGGTGTCCTTGAGCAGGTACCCGGTGGCGCCCGCCTCGACCGCGCGCAGGATGTCGTCGTCGGTGTCGTAGGTGGTGAGCACCAGCACGTGCGTGCCGGGCCGTCCGGCGCTGATGCGCCCGGTGGCCTCCACACCGTCGCCGCCGGGCATGCGCAGGTCCATCAGCACCACGTCCGGCTCCAGTTCGGCCGTCCGCACGACAGCCTCGGGGCCGGAGGCGGCCTCGCCCACGACGGTGAGGTCGGACTCGGCGGCGAGCATGCCGCGGATGCCCTCGCGGACCACCGGGTGGTCGTCGACCAGCAGGACACGGATCACGGTGCGCACTCCTCGTCGCCTCGCGGGGTCTGCGGGGGCGGGGGCACGGGCAGGGGCAGCGACATCCGGACGCGGGTGCCGTGCCCGGGGGTGCTGACCACCTCCACCGCGCCTCCCGCGTCGTGCGCCCGGCGCCGCATGTTCACCAGCCCGTTCCCGGGTGCGGTCCGCCCGGGGTCGAAGCCGACGCCGTCGTCGGCGACGTTCAGCTCCACCGGACCGGGGCTCCCGTCGGGGGCCCGCGTGTACTCCAGGGCCACCCGCACGTGCCCGGCCCGGGCGTGCCTGCGGACGTTGGCCAGGGCCTCCTGCGCGGTGCGCAACAGGCAGATCTGGAGGTCGTTGGACAGGGCCGCCGGGGCGCCGAGCACCGCGGTGTCCACGGGGACGCCGAGTTCGTCGCCCAGGCGTGAGGCGATCCTGTCCAGGGCGGCCTCCAGGGTCTGGCTGTCCAGACCCACCGGCTGGCGGGCGGCCACCATGGCCCGCGCCTCGGCCAGGTTCTCGGCGGCGGTCTCGCGCATCAGGGCGAGGTGGCGCCGGGCCAGCTCCGGGTCGGAGTCCATCTCCGACTCCACCGCCTGGGTCAGCGCGACGATGCTGGTGAAGCCCTGGGCCAGGGTGTCGTGCATCTCGCGCGCCAGGCGCTCGCGCTCGGCCATGGCCCCGGTCTCCTCCGACAACCGCACGACCTCCAGGCGGCTCTCGCGCAGCTCCCTGATCAGGTTGGCCCGCTCGTAGCTCTGCTCGATGATCCGTCCCAGCCAGCTGCCGAACCAGAACGTGTAGCCCACCATCACGCCGTTGATCAGGATGTTGACGGCGATGTCGTCCCACTCGCTCAGCCCGAGCAGGCCGCGCAGCGGCATCGGGACCAGCAGGATCGCGCCCACCGTCGAGATGGCGACCGGGATCGGGGCGGTGATGAAGCACAGCGGGGCCACCGCCACGACGAGGAAGGTCAGGACGGGGTTGACCGTCACCGCGGGCAGGCACAGCACCAGCAGGACGGCCATGAGGACCGTCGGGCGGATCCGCTCCTCGTTCATCACCAACTGCCTGGCGAACAGGTAGTACACGGCCGTCACCGCGGCCATGAGGCCCACGAGCGGCCACCGCCAGAAGGGGTCGCTGGTGATCAGCGCGATGGCCGCCATGGCCGCCATCACGGAGGTGAAGTACACGTCCCACCACACGCCCAGGTCCCAGGCGTGCCGTTCGTCGTGCTGCTTCCCACCCGGTTGGGCGCCTTCCCCGGACGGGGAGCCGCCGGGCCCGGGGAACGGTGCGGGCGGGGCGTGGCCGCCCCCCGGAGCCCGTGCGGCCACGGCGATCACCCGTCCTTCCGCGTCTTCCACCTGAACGTCAGCACTACCAGCGTCAAGCCCACCACACACCACACGCCCAGCGCGAGGGCGACCGAGGGCAGGTCCCACGAACCGCCGGGTTCGAGGGCGGCCATCTCGGCGGGGAAGAACGCCGCGCGCAGGCCCTGCGCCATCCACATCAGCGGGAAGAGCGCGGCGGCGTCGAGCACCCAGTCGGGCAGGGCGACGACCGGCACGAAGATGCCCGAGATGAACTGCAGGATCAGGAAGGGCACGACCACGATGCCGGAGGCGGAGCGGACGTTGCGGGCCAGGGAGCTGATCGCGATGCCCAGCAGCGAGCAGGAGACGGTACCCAGCACGAACACCCAGGCCAGCGTCGCCCAGGCGGCCGGGTCGTCGGGCATGCGCGCGCCGAAGGCCAGGGCGCCCACGCCCAGCAGCAGGACCAGCTGGCCCAGGGCCAGGAACAGCACCACCACGGTCTTGCCCACGAAGTAGGCGGTCGGCGGCATCGGGGTGCCGCGCAGGCGGCGCAGACCGCCCCGCTCGCGCTCGTTGGCGATGTTCAGGCCCAGCTGCTGGAAGCTGACCGACATCAGGCCCATCGCCACCAGGCCCGGCAGGTAGTAGTCCACGGCGGGCATGCCCATGTCGAACACGCCGTCGAAGATCGACGAGAACATGACCAGGATCAGCGCGGGCAGGGAGAAGGTGAAGATCACGCTCTCCCACTCGTGCGCGAACTCGCGGATCTCCAGCCAGCCCCGGGACAGCCCGACGCGCAGCGCGCCGGGCAGGCGTCCGCTGGAGGCCGGTGCGGCGGGGGCGTCGGGGGTGCGTTCGGTCGCGGTGCTCACGCGGACACCTTCCTCGCGGCGGGACGGCCGTCCCTGTCGTCGCCTTCCCCGCCCTCCTCGTCCTCCCCGCCGATCAGGCCCAGGTAGACGTCCTCCAGCGTGGGGCGGTGCACGCTCAGCCCCGGAACCTCACCGGAGAACAGGGAGGACAGCTCGCCCACCACCCGGGCGGGCTCGTCGGTGCGGGTCTCGCGGCGCCGCCCGTCGACCGTCCAGCCGACGGTGGCCTGGGCCGAGGCGCGTCCGCCCAGGGTGGCGGGGGAGCCCAGTGCGCGCACCCTGCCGCGCGCGACCACGCACACCCGGTCGGCGAGCGCCTCGGCCTCCTCCAGGTAGTGCGTGGTCAGGACGATGGTGGTGCCGCCCCGGGCCAGGTCGCCGACCAGCGTCCAGAAGTCGCGCCGGGCCCCGGGGTCGAAGCCGGTGGTGGGCTCGTCCAGGAACAGCAGCTCCGGCCTGCCGACGATGCCCAGGGCCACGTCCAGGCGGCGGCGCTGACCGCCGGACAGGGAAGTGATCCGCGCCCGGGACTTCTCGCCCAGGCCGACCAGGTCGACCACCGCGTCGGGGTCGCGCGGGTCGGGATAGTAGCCCGCGAAGTGGCGGACCACCTCGCGCACGGACAACTGCGGGATCAGCGTCTCCCCCTGCCACACCACCCCGATGCGCGAGCGCCACCGGCGGCCGGCGGCGCCGGGGTCCTCGCCCAGCACGCGGACGGTGCCCCCGTCGCGGTGGCGGAAGCCCTCCAGGATCTCGACCGTGGTGGACTTGCCCGCGCCGTTGGGGCCCAGGAGGGAGAAGACCTCGCCGCGCCGGACGCTCAGGTCGACTCCGGCGACGGCCTCGTTGCCGCCGTACTTCTTGCGGAGGCCGTGGACCTCGATCGCTGTCTCGCTCATGCCACCGACTCTCCCGCGAGCGCGGCCCCCGGGGTATCGGCCGCCGGGCCGCACCCGTGTCCTCCGGACGGAGGACGCCACCCGACCAAGGGAGGGGGCGCCCCGGGGCGCGGGAGCCCCGGCACGGACACGGACGGGCCCCGGGCGCGAGTGCGCGCCCGGGGCCCGTCGGGAGGGTCGTTCAGAACAGGCGGAGCACGTCCGGCTCGATCCCGCGCAGTTCGTCGTAGTCCAGCACTACACAGGCGATGCCGCGGTCCTCGGCGAGCACACGGGCCTGCGGCTTGATCTCCTGGGCGGCGAACACGCCGCGCACCGGCGCGAGCTGCGGGTCCCGGTTGAGCAGCTCCAGGTAGCGGGTGAGCTGTTCGACGCCGTCGATGTCGCCGCGGCGCTTGAGCTCCACCGCGACGGTGGCGTTGGCGCCGTCCCGGCACAGGATGTCCACCGGGCCGATCGCCGTGGGGTACTCGCGGCGGACGAGGGTGTAGCCGTCACCGAGGGTGGTGATGTGCTCGGCCAGCAGCTCCTGGAGGTGGGCCTCCACGCCGTCCTTCTGCAGGCCGGGGTCCTTGCCCAGCTCGTGCGAGGAGTCGTGCAGGACCTCCTCGACGGTCAGCACCAGCTTCTCGCCGGACTTGCCGTGGGTGACCGTCCACACGTCGGGCCCGTCGGCGACGGTCTCCTCGCGCAGTCTGCAGGGCGGGTTCATCCAGTTCAGCGGTTTGAACGCCCGGTCGTCGGCGTGGATGGACACACTCCCGTCGGCCTTGAAAAGGATCAGGCGGGGAGCCATGGGCAGGTGGGCGGTGAGACGGCCGACGTAGTCGACACTGCACCGAGCGATGACGAGACGCACGAAACGTCACGTTACCGCCTCCGCCGGGCGCGCGGGGCGCGACCGCGTATCGCCCGTCCGCCCCGTTCGGCGTTGACGACCGCGTCCACAGGGGTGTGCCTCCGGGGGAAGGCAGGTGTGTCCCCCCGGTGCCATGACGGGGCGCGGCCCGGCCCCTAACGTCGCCAGGGGCGCGCGGATGCGCGCGCCCGCGACGACGAAGGGACTCCCATGTCGCTGACGGTCTCTCCCGACCTGCTGGAGAAGGCGAAGCACGGCCCGGTCGAGGACGCCGACTTCATCGCCTGCATCAAGGACTCCCTGCCCTACGCCTGGGAGGTGGTCAGCGGGCTGGCCGAGGGCGCCCGGACCGCCGAGTCCGGCTTCGAGGCCAACGAGGTGCCCCCGCCCGGCGAACAGGAGAGGGGACAGCTGCTGCGCCTGCTCGCCAGCGACGCCATGCGCGGCGCGGTTGAGCGGCACTTCGGCCTGCGCCTGGCCTTCCAGAACTGCCACCGCGTCGCCCTCTTCGCGCCCGGGGCCGAGGCGGCCCACGCCGAGTTCACCTCCCCGCGCGCCCAGCTGCTCAACCAGTCGCCCGAGCTCGTCGACTGCTAGGGACGGTCCCCGCACGCGTGGTCGCGCCCCCGGGGAGGGGCGGTGCCGCCCCGCCGCGGCCGGGGCGCGGCGGCACCGTCACCGCCGCACCGGATGGCACCGAGTGCCCGACTCGGGCATCCCGTGCGCGGGACGGCTCGGCCGGGCCCGTAGTCTGGGCGTATGGTGCAGGAATTTGACAAGGTCGGTGTCGTCGGACTCGGCGCGATGGGCGCGGGTATCGCCGAGGTGTTCGCCCGCGCGGGGTTCAACGTCACCGGGGTCGAGATCGACCAGGCCGCCGTCGACCGCGGCCGCGCCCACGTGGACCGGTCCCTCTCTAAGGCGGTGGACAAGGGCAAGCTCACCGAGGACGAACGCACCGGGATCAACGCCCGGCTGACGTTCACCACCTCGCGCGAGGACCTCGCCGACGCGGACTTCGTCGTCGAGGCCGTCCCCGAACGGATGGACGTCAAGAAGGACGTCTTCGCGGACCTGGACCGGATCTGCCCGCCCGGCACGATCCTGGCCACCAACACGTCCTCGCTGTCGGTCACCGAGATCGCCGCGCTCACCGGCCGCTCGGACAAGGTCGTGGGGCTGCACTTCTTCAACCCCGCCCCGGTCATGAAGCTGGTCGAGGTCATCACCACGGTCTCCACCAGCGCCGAGACCGTCGACGTGGTCACCGAGGTGGCCAAGCGCATCGGCAAGACCCCCGTGGCGGTCGGCGACCGCGCCGGGTTCGTGGCCAACGCCCTGCTCGTGCCCTACATCAACGACGCGATCCGCCTGTACGAGCGCAAGGTGGCCACGCGCGAGGAGATCGACGCCTCGGTGCAGAAGGCCGCGGGACTGCCCATGGGCCCGCTGACCCTCGCCGACCTGGTCGGCCTCGACGTCTGCCTGGCCGTCATGGACGTCCTGTGGGAGGAGTACCGCGACCGGCGCTACGCCGCCTCGCCGCTGCTGCGCCGCATGGTGGCCGCGGGACGACTGGGCCGCAAGTCCGGCCAGGGCTTCTACGCCGGCACCGACGAGGCCCCCGAGCCCCGCCCCACCGGCCGCTACGCGCAGATGATCCAGGAGGAGGAGACCCTGGACCTGGGCGAGGTCCTCCTCGCGCCGCAGATCGACGACGCGCTGCGCATGATCGGCGACGGTTACGCCTCCGCCAGGGACGTCGACACCGCCATGCGCTTCGGCTGCGGCTACCCCAAGGGCCCCACCGAACTGCTGGAGGAGCGCGGCGCCGAGTCCGTGGTCACCACCCTGGTCGCGATGGGCGAGTACGGCCTCACCGACATCCCGGTGCCCGCCCCGCTGCTGATGGACCAGCTGCCCGACGCCCCGGAGGGCGAGGGCCACGGCGGCTGCGCCTGCCACGCCTGACCCGCCGACCGGAGGCGTCGCCGTCGCGGGGCGCGGTTCCCCGATCCGCGGCGACGCCTCCGCGCCGGCCCCGCGCCCGGCACGGGAGCGCCACGGCGCACGAGACGGCTCCGGCCGCCGCGCCGGGCCTCCCGTCGCACGGGGAGGCGGAGCTCGCCGCCGCCGAGCGTGTGGCGGCGGCCACTGCCGGTCCTCTTCTACCCTGGACGGTGTGAGCCCGCGCCGTAACTCTCCCCGCCGCACATCCGCCCGGGGCCGCAAGGCCCCCGGCGGCGCCCCCGACGACGAGGACGCCCTCATGCTGCGCGTCACCGGCGGACAGCGCCGCGAGACCGGCCCCGACGGCGAGTGGGTCACGCGCCGCATCCCCGGCGCCGCCGCCACCAAGGTCTACCGCTGCCCCGGCTGCGCCCAGGAGATCCCGACCGGCATGGCGCACGTCGTGGCCTGGCGCCCCTACGGCGACGGCGACGACCGGCGCCACTGGCACTCCTCCTGCTGGGACCGGCGCTCCCACCGCGCGCCGCGCTCCCCCCGCCGCTGAGCCCCGGCCACCCACCCCGCACACGAGGAGCCATGGAGATCCGAGCCACCACGGTGCTGCCCGCCGTGAGACGACCCGTCACCCTGCACACCGCCGACGGCCTGGAACTGGTCGGCGAGCTGGCCCTGCCCGAGGGCCGCGACCCCAAGGCCACCCTGGTGTGCCTGCACCCCCTGCCCACCGCCGAGGGCATGATGGACAGCCACGTCCTGCGCAAGGCGTCGTTCCGGCTGCCCGCGCTGGCCGACATCGCGGTGCTGCGGTTCAACACCCGCGGTACCGGTTCGCGGCACGGCACCAGCCAGGGCGAGTTCGGGGAGGGCGAGACCGAGAAGCACGACGTGCTCGCCGCCATCGAGTTCACCGAGTTCGAGGGCCTGCCCGAACCCTGGCTGCTGGGCTGGTCCTTCGGCACCGAGCTGGCCCTCAAGTGGGGCGCGGACCCGCAGGTCAAGGGCGCGATCCTGCTGTCGCCGCCGCTGCACCGCGCCGACGAGGCCGACATGGCGGTGTGGGCGCGCACGGGCAAGCCGGTGGTCGCCCTGGTCCCCGAGCACGACGACTACCTGCGCCCCGACGAGGCCAGGGAGCGCTTCGAACCGCTCTCCCAGTGCGAGGTCGTCGGAGTCGAGGGCGCCAAGCACCTGTGGGTGGGCGAGCCCTACGTGCGCCGCGTGCTGGACGAGATCGTCAAGCGGGTCAACCCCGAGGCCTACCCCCTCCCCGTGGAGTGGGACGGTCCGTACGAGAAGGACGTCCAGACCCTCGGTTAGCCCCGCGCGGGTCCGACCGTCGCGCCGCCGCCGCTGTCCCCTGCCGTCCCCGCTGACGGTGCGGCGCCGCCGCGCCCGGCCCCCGGACCCGCGGTGGGAGGCGCCGTCCCGTGTCCGACACGACGAAGGAACCGCCCTCCCCGGCGTCAGCCGGGGAGGGCGGTTCCTCGCACGTGGGGGGAGGGTGTCAGCCCCGAACGGGCCGGGACCCTACTCCTGCCACCAGTCCTCGTCGTCGGCGCCCTTGCCGGAGTGCACCGGCTGCCGGGTCTCCTCGGCGGCCGGAGCGGGCTCCTGCGGGATCGCGGCCGGGGCCGGAGCGGCGGCGACCGGCGCGGCGGGAGCCGGGGCCGGGGCGGCCGGGCCGCCACCGCCGAGCAGCTGGCGCAGCTGCTGGAGGTGCGACTGGATGCTGTCGCGCTGGCGGTTGAGCTCGTCGACCTCCTTCTTGGCGGCCGTCATGATCCGGTTGGCCTCGGACTTGGCGTCCCCGAGCTGGTGCTCGGCCTTGGACTTGGCCTCGGCCTCGATCTGGGCGGCGTTCTTCTTGGCGTTGCCGACCAGCTGCTTGGCGTGGTTCTCGGCGTCGCGGCGGGTCTGCTCGGCCTGCTGGCTCGCCTTGGTGGCGCGCTGCTCGGCGCTGGCGGCCCGCTCCTCCGCCTCGTTGACCATCTTCTGCGTGGCGGCCTGGGCGGCGGCGAGGCGCTCGGCGTCCTGGCGCTCGGCCTCGGCGCGGCGGTCGGCCAGCTGGAGCTCGAACTGGTCCTCGGCCTCGGTGCGCCGGGCCTCGGACTCGGCGTAGGCGCGCTCGGCGTTCTTGCGCAGCTCCTCGGCCTGGCTCTTGGCCGACTGGATGGTCTCGTCGCGCTCGCGCTTGGCCGCGGCGCGGGCCTGGGCGCACTCGCGCTCGGTGGTGGTGCGCAGCTTGGCGATCTCGCCCTCGAAGGTCGCCCGCTTCTCGGCGATCTCGTGGTCGACCGCGGAACGCTTCTTCTGCACCTCGCGCTCGGTGGTGGAGGCGAGCTCGTCGGCCTCGCGTCGGGCGGTGGTGGAGATCTCCTCCGCCTCCGACTCGGCGGTCTGGCGGGCCTCGTCGGCCTCGCGCTGGGCGAAGGTGCGCACCTCGGTGGCCTCGGACTCGGCGGCCGCGCGCATGTCGGCGGCCTCGATCTTGGCGGCCGAGCGGATGTCGTTGGCGTCGATCTGCGCGCTCTGGACCAGCTCGTTGGCCTGCTCCTCGGCCAGGCGCAGCAGCTCCTCGATGCGCGAGCCCAGACCGGAGTAGGAGGGGCGCTCGCGCTCCTGGAGCTGGCGGTTCTTGGCGTTGAGCTCGGCCTTGAGCTTCTCGGTCTGCTTCGAGTACTGCTTGAGGTCGTTGCGCAGGCTGGCCGCGTAGTCATCCACCTGGGTGCGGTCATACCCACGCAGCACCACGTCGAATTCGTGCGGGGTGTTGTCCTCGTCGAAGATGTTGTTGAGCTGGGTGTCGATGTTGTTTGACGGCATGTGGCGGAATCCTGAACGGGTGCGAGACGGCTACTTGCAAGGGGCCGGGGACGGCGGGGAGGGCGGCAGCGCTGTCCCCGGGGACGGGTCCGGTCGCGAGCCGGGGGATGGGGCGGGCGACGACGGGCTGGTGAGCCCCTGACCGCCTCCGATGTCGTCCGTGTGCGCCACGTCATCCGACACGGCGGTACGGCCGACCCGACTCGGCTACCGGACTGCAAGACATGGACCAACGCCGGAATAGCGCATCCGGCAGCTAGCCGACTTTATCAAGCGCGGAACACCTGGGAAGGGGGTTTGGGGTAACTTCCGGTGGGCTCCGAGGCTGACCACGCCAGTGGCGTTCAACCTGTGACTTGTCCGGAACGCCCCCGTGACGCTATCCGGAAATTCCGGGACGGTCGTCGTCCCTTTCCCCGTGCGCCCCATCCGGGCTCTGGACCAGCTCGGTCAGCACGCCGCCGCAGTCCTTGGGGTGCAGGAAGACGATCCTCGACCCCGCCGTCCCCCGCCGCGGCTCGGCGTCCAGCACGCGCACGCCGCTCCCGCCGACGCCCGCCGCGGTGGCGGCCACGTCCGCGGTACCGAAGGCGACGTGGTGGACGCCCTCGCCGTTGCGCTCCAGGAACTTGGCCACCGGGGAGTCCGCGCGGGTGGGTTCGAGCAGCTGGAGGTAGGTGGCGCCGCCGTCGTCGGTGCCGTTGACCCGGAGCATGGCCTCGCGCACGCCCTGCTCCTCGTTCACCTCCTCGTGCTCCACCTCGAACCCGTACGTGGACCGGTAGAAGGCCACCGAGGCGTCCAGGTCGCGGCAGGCGATGCCCACGTGGTCGAGCCGGGTCAGGCCGGAGAACGGGACGGCGGGTGCGGACGGGGCCGGAGGAACGGAGGGGGAGGAGGAGGCGGAGGAGGAGGGCGGGGTGATGAACTCGCTGGCCGAGTGCGGTGCGTCACTCATGGGGTGAACCTCCCGGGGATCGCTGACGGCGGTGTGGGTATCGTTGCAGACCAGGTGCGTCACCCATGCATTTGGAGGCCAGTTACGATGCCCGGTTCCGTCATCGTCGGTGGGGCACGGACCCCCACCGGCAGACTCCTCGGCTCCCTCGCCGGGTTCTCCGCCGCCGACCTCGGGGGCTTCGCGATCAAGGCCGCCCTGGAACGCGCCGGCGTCACCGGCGAACAGGTCGGATACGTGGTCATGGGACAGGTGCTCCAGGCGGGCGCCGGCCAGATCCCCTCCCGCCAGGCCGCCGTCAAGGCGGGCATCCCCATGAACGTGCCGTCGGTGACGATCAACAAGGTCTGCCTGTCCGGCCTGGACGCGATCGCCCTCGCCGACCAGCTCATCACCGCGGGCGAGTTCGACGTGGTCGTGGCCGGGGGCATGGAGTCCATGACCAACGCGCCGCACCTGCTGCCCAAGTCGCGCAAGGGCTACAAGTACGGGTCGGTCGAGGTCCTGGACGCGACCGCGCACGACGGCCTGACCGACGCCTTCGAGGGCGACTCCATGGGTGCCTCCACCGAGCGCCACAACGGCAAGCTCGGCATCGGGCGCGAGGAGCAGGACGCCTTCGCGGCCCGCTCCCACCAGCGCGCGGCCGCCGCGGCCGCCGCCGGGTACTTCGACGCCGAGATCGTCCCCGTCCGGATCCCGCAGCGCAAGGGCGACCCCGTTGTCTTCTCCGCGGACGAGGGCGTGCGGGCCGACACCACCGCCGAGAGCCTGGCCCGGCTGCGCCCCGCCTTCGACAGCGAGGGCACCATCACCGCGGGCTCCTCCTCGCAGATCTCCGACGGCGCCGCCGCGGTGGTCGTGATGAGCCGCGCCAAGGCGGAGGAACTGGGCGCCACGGTCCTGGCCGAGATCGGCGCGCACGGCAACGTCGCCGGCCCGGACAACTCGCTGCACTCCCAGCCCTCCAACGCCATCCGGCACGCGCTGGGCAAGGCGGGCCGCTCGGTCGAGGACCTGGACCTGATCGAGATCAACGAGGCCTTCGCCGCGGTGGGCCTCCAGTCCACCCGCGACCTGGGCGTCTCGGAGGACATCGTCAACGTCAACGGCGGCGCCATCGCGCTCGGCCACCCGATCGGCGCCTCCGGGGCCCGCATCGCCCTGCACCTGGTCCACGAGCTGCGCCGCCGCGGCGGCGGGTTCGGCGCGGCCGCCCTGTGCGGCGGCGGCGGCCAGGGCGACGCCCTGCTGTTCACGGTCCCCGCCGAGTAGCGCCGCTCGACGGGCTCTGCTCAGCGGTGCCGTTGACGGCGACCGCCGAGCAGCGCCGCTCAGGGCCCCGTCGAGCGGCGTCGCTGACGGGCCCTGTCCGGCGGACCGCTCAGGGTGCTCCCGGCGACACCGCCCGCGGACACCGGGAGATCCCCGGGCGCCCGCGTGGCGGACCGCGCGGAGGACCCGGTCCGAAGACACTGTGACTCGAAGACACCGTGTACCCGGGAGAGCCCCGGGGACACGACGCACCTGACAGCCGCGGGGCGGGGGCCACGAGCCCTCGCCCCGTCCTGCTCCGCCCACACCGAGGAGTTCCATGGACGCCCCCCAACTGGTCGAACGGGTCCGCGAGGGCGACCGCCGGGCACTGGCCCGCGCGATCACCCTGGTCGAGAACGGTTCCGCGGCCCTGCGCGAGATCATGGCGGGCCTGGCCCCGCACACCGGACGTGCCCGGGTGGTGGGTTTCACCGGTTCCCCGGGGGTGGGCAAGTCCACCACCACCAACGCCGTCGTGCGCGCCGCCCGGGCGAAGGGGCTGACCGTCGCCGTGCTGGCCGTGGACCCGTCCTCGCCGTTCACCGGCGGCGCCCTGCTCGGCGACCGCGTGCGGATGCAGGAGCACGCCACCGACCCGGGGGTGTTCATCCGCTCCATGGCCAACCGCGGGCACCTGGGCGGACTGTCCTGGGCCACGCCGCACGCCCTGCGGGTGCTCGACGCGGCCGGGTTCGACGTGATCCTGGTGGAGACGGTGGGCGTGGGCCAGGCCGAGGTGGAGATCGCCGGACAGGCCGACACCACCGTGGTGCTGTGCGCCCCGGGCATGGGCGACTCGGTGCAGGCCGCCAAGGCGGGCGTGCTGGAGGTCGCCGACGTCTTCGCGATCAACAAGGCCGACCGGGAGGGCGCCAAGTCCACCCTGCGCGAACTGCGCCAGATGATCGCCATGAAGGACCGCACCGACCAGGAGTGGAAGCCGCCGATCGTGATGACGGTCGCCTCCAGGGACGAGGGCGTCGAGGAGCTGTGGGAGCGGATGGACCAGCACTTCGCCCACCTGGAGGCGAGTGGCGACCTGACCGGCCGCCGCCGCGCCCGCGCCCGGGACGAGGTGCAGGCGATCGTGCTGGACCTGCTGCGCTCGCGGATGGGCGGGGCGGGCGACGACACCGGCCTGGACGCACTGGCCGAGGACGTGGCGGAGGGGCGGAGGGACCCCTACGCCGCCGCTGACGTGGTGCTGAAGGAACTGGGCGCCGACCTGGGGTGAGGGTGGTGTCGGTAGCTGGTGCTGGTGGTGTTGGCGGTGCTGGTGGTGCTGGTGGTGTTGGTGGTTCTGGCAGTGATGGGGGTTCTGGCGGTTCTGGCGGTGGTGTCGGTGCCGGTGGCAGTCGTGTTTTTCGCGGGTGGCCGGGTTTTCCACAGGCAGGAGTTGGGGCTGGTCGTGGGTGGTGTGGTGATGGTTTCCTGGAAATAGGGGGGATCCCACCCAGGGGGCGTTTTGGTGTGCCCTAAAGCGCCTCGCCGGGCATAAAGAAATGAGGGGCAGGAAGGGGCCGTCCACAGGGCCCCTCCCTACGCTATTCCTGCTGGGGGTTTCTGGCGGCAACGAAAGCGCGCCAGCTGCCGCGAAAGGGTGCGGGCGGCGGGGAACGGCGGGCGCCGGGTGGGGGCGTGGGCGACCGACGAAAAGCGGCACCAAAGGCGGGAGCGGCTACAGGCGGGCGACCAACGCCCGGGGTGTGGGGGTGGTCGGGCTCTGCTGCGTCGGCACCAACGGCCAGCAGGCCCTCCGGTCTCGGGCAACGATCCTGGCCCCTGTGGTCGGGGGGCGGCATCGCCGAGGTCAATATGGCATTCTGGGCGCACCTTTTTCGGACACCTTTTAACCCGACCCCATTGCATCCGACGAAACAAAGTGGCCTCCACAAAGAAAGTCGGCAATTGATGCCGAGAATAGTGGAGAAAGGGCGATCGGCGGCCTATAATAAGAAGTATGGAGATGATGACCGCAGCGCCCGAGACGGCCCCCGGGGAATGTTCCCCGGCCGTGGCCGCGCTGGCCGGTGCGCGCGAGATCATCGACCAGACGTTGAACGCCGACGTGCCGCCCGGGGCGGACGAGAGCGCCGCTGAGGAGGTCGCGGCGCTGTGGGCGCAACTGGACCAGATCCGGTACCAGGCGTTGGCGCGGATGGCGCGTTTGTACGCGCGGGGTGCGGTGGCCCGCTACAGCGGTTATTCCACGTTGGACAAGTGGTTGGTGCACCACGGCAAGCTGCCCACCTCCCAGGCCAAGGACTTGGCGCGGCTGGCCCAGCACGTGCACGAGGAGACCCTGCCCGCCACAGTGGAAGCGGTGGAGACGGGCGCGGTGGGGTTGGGTGAGGCGGTGGTGATCGCCAAGGTCACCGACAAAGCCGTCCAGACCCGCGACACCGAGCATTTCCCCGATCAGGCGCAGTACCGGCAGGGCTTCGAAGCGGCTCTGGTGGCGGCCAAGCAGGAGCGGCCTGCGTTGTCGGTCAACCAACTCCAGTCGGTGGCCCGCCAGGTCGCGCATCGTTTGGACCCCCACCGCCTGGACCGCGACCACGAGGCCGCTCACGCCTCGCGTGGCCTGGTCGTGCATGACACGTTCCAGGGCAGCTACCAGCTCCAGGCGTGGGGCGGCAGTGGGGATGCGTTGATCGTGCGCGCGGCCATCGACACCTTCACCACCCCACCCTCGGACGAGGACACGCGGTCGCGGTCGCAGCGGGAGCACGACGCGCTCATCGCGGCGCTGCGCTTTGCCACCACCCACACCGGATGCGCCAACGCCCCCGCTCCACTGGCGCAGATCCGCATCGTGGTGCCGGTGCAGACCTACCTGGACACCCAAGGCCAGGAAGTTCCGGCGCTGGACGAGCGCGGCCGGGTGGTACCGGTCGGGGTGGTGCACGAGTTGGCCGCCGACTCTGAGGTGGTGCGGATGCTCACCGCCCCGCCCACCGGGCAGGTCCTGGATGTGGGCCACAGCCGCCGCCTGGCCTCAGCCCGCCAGCGCACCGCCGCCTTCCACGGACACACCACCTGCGCCCACCCGCAAGGGTGCGAAGTGCCAGTGGCCCTCTGCCAGGCCGACCACGTGCAGTCGTTCTCTCGGGGCGGGCGCACCGTGGTGGCGAACCTGCAACCCTTGTGTGGGCCGCACAACCGGGCCAAGTACCAACGCGAACTCCGCACACACCAACAGCAGGGACACGGGTGGGGACGAGACCATCCGCCCGGCAGAGTTGCGGTTCCACCGCCCCGGGAGTGACCCCTGGCCGGGCCGGGCCCCGGCATGCCCGCGCCCGCCAGGCGGCCCGGACCCGTGCTCGCCGTCGTCGCTGCCACCGTCGCCCACCCCCGCCACAGGGGCCGGTCGCGCTGCCCCAGGCCCGCCACTCCCGCTGCCTTTGGTGCCAACGCAGCAAAGCCCCACCACCCCACCAACACCAAGCGTTCGTCGCCCTCCCGCACCACCTCGCGGCAGCAGGCGCCGCCACCTCCGGCCACCACCCGCAACGAAGGCGTTGGACGGCGCCCCCAACCACCCGCCGCCTTTGGTGCCAACGCAGCAAAGCCCCACCACCCCCGAACGCCAACCGTTGGTCGCCCTCCTGCGCCACTTCGCGGCAGCAGGCGCCGCCGGAGCGAGCGGCCATCCCCGAACCCCGACCGTTGACCGCCCTCCCGCACCACTTCGCAGCAGCTTGTGCGCGCTCTCCATCGCCAGCCCCTTCCTCCTGGTGTTCGTCCGGAGCAAGGGCCCTGGGAGAACCCGACGCAGAAGCGGCCGGTGCGGACCACGACGGTCCACACCGGTCTACTCCCGGACAGGCCCATTTCCAGCCGGGCCTACTTCCAGCCAGCCCCACTTCCAACCAGGCCAATTTCGAACCGGGCCTACTTCCAGCCAGACCCACCTTCGGTCCGGCCTGCCACCAGCCCGGCCTGTCCCCGGCCCGGCCTGTCCCCGGCCCGGCCTGTCCCCGGCCCGGCGCACGCCGGACCGGAGACCGGACTACTCGGCCAGCGCCGTGTCGATGGCGTTCATGAGGCTGCCGTTGGCGTCGTCGCCGTCAACGGACCAGATCATGACGCCGCCCAGGCCTTGGGCCTGCGCCCAGTCGGTCTTCTGGGTCATGGAGATCTCGTCGTCGTAGGTCCAGAAGGTGTCGCCGTTGTACAGCCAGGCGGTGCCCAGCGCGTCGTCGCGGTACAGCTCGTAGCCGCCGGTGCCCACCAGGTTCTTCAGGACCTTCCAGTCGTCGATCCCCGCCTCGTAGCTACCGGGGGCGGGTCCGGTAGCGCTCTGGAAGAGACCGTCGCCGTTCGGGCCGGGCTCCACGCCGGTCCAGCCGCGGCCGTAGAACGGCACGCCGAGCACCATGTCGGCGGGGGCGACGCCGCGGTCGAGGTAGGCCTGGACCGTGGTCTCGGTGGAGTACAGGTCCGGGCCGGGGTCGGCCGGGTCCAGGAGCAGGTTGGACTGGTGGTTGGCGGTGGTCTCCCAGCCGCCGTGGTAGTCGTAGCCCTGCACCGTGATGAAGTCGAAGTCGGTCATGAGCTGCGGCATCTCGAAACCGAGCTCGATCTTCTCCGGGTCGGCGGGCAGGAAGGCGGTCAGCTCGTACTGGCGGCTCGTCTCGGCCTCCAGGGCGTCCAACTGGTCGCGGAACTCCTGCACCAGGGCGGTGAAGTTCTCCTTGTCCTCGGGGCGGATGGTGTTGTGCGGGTGACCCGCCGATCCCGGCCACTCCCAGTCCAGGTCGATGCCGTCGAAGACCCCGTAGGCGGAGCCGGGGCCGCCCGCGCCGTCGAACACGGGCAGGTTGCCGCGCAGGAACTGGTCGATGCACGAGGAGACCATGCGCTCGCGGGACTCGGCGGTCAGCGCCGCGTCGGAGAAGTGCTCGGACCAGGTCCAGCCACCCAGGGAGATGTTGACCTTGAGGCCGGGGTACATCTCCTTGAGCTCGCGCAGCTGGTTGAAGTTGCCGCGCAGGTCCTGGTCCCAGGTGTCGCCGACCCCGTCGACGCTGTCGGCGGCACCGAAGGAGCGGCCGTAGTCGGCCCAGGCGTCGCCCTGGCCGAGCTGGTTGGCCATGAAGCACTCGCCGTTCGCGTTGATGTTGCCGAAGGCGTAGTTGATGTGGGTGAGCTTCTCGGCGGTGCCCGAGGTGACCAGGTCGTTCACCAGGTAGTCGCGGCCGTAGATGCCCCACTGGGTGAAGTAGGCGACCCGGCGTTCCTGGGGCGGTTCGGTGGGGCCGCCGCCGTCCGCGTCGGTGGTGGCGGTGACGGCGCCGCTCTCGGGACCCCTGTTGTTGGAGGTGTCGTAGGCGCGCACGGTGAACGTGTGCTCGGTCTGGGGCGCCAGCCCGGTGACGGTGGCGGTGGTGCCGGTGATCGCGCGGACGACCTCGCCGCCGGAGAGGACCTCGTAGCCCGCGACCCCCGCGTTGTCGCCCGCCGCGCCCCACTCCAGGGCCACGGTGGTCGAGGTGGTGCCGGTGACGGCCAGGCCGGTCGGCGCGGTCGGCGGCTCGGTGTCCTCCCCGCCGGGCCCGCCCGAGCAGCTGCCGCCGTTGACCGTGCAGTCCACGGGAGCGGTGTCGCCGCCGCCGTGGGTGCCGTTGAACCCGATGGAGTAGCTGCCGCCCGCCGGGACGGAGGCGCCCCACGAGGGCGGGGTGATGGTGTAGGCGTCACCGGAGCGGCTGAGGGTGGCGTTCCACAGGCTGGTGATCGCGGTGCCCGAGGGGAGCCGGAAGCCGACGCTCCAGTCGGTCAGCGCCGACCCCGAGCCGTTGGCGATGGTCAGCTGCCCGCCGTAGCCGGTCTCCCAGCGGCTGGTCTCCACGTAGGTGACGGTGACGCCCGCGGTGTCGGCCGACGCGGCCGGGACGGGTGCCAGTGCGAGGGGTAGGACGACCGCGGCGGCCAGTGCCGCGATTCGTTGGCGAAGTCGTGCTCTCACGGTTGCTCCTGGTGCGTGAGCGGTGTGGGGGTTGGCCTTCCGCCGCCGGGGCGGAGGGCTGCGGGGTGTGCGCCCAGGGAGTGCGGTGTCGCGAGCTGACCGGTGGCGGTCTCGGCGGTGCGCGTGAGAGGTGGCGTGTGCGCGGCAGGGGCATGGCGGGCCTCCGACCTGGGGGAGGAAGGGGGAGGGCGGTGTGGTGGCCGGTGCGGACCGTCGCACATCGGTCCGCACCGGCCGTGGCGGCGGTGCTCCCCGGATCAGAGCACCGACGCCGCTCGGTCCCGGTCCGGGATCGCCGGACCGGAAGTCTGTCGGCTGCGTTCGCGGGGCGCGTTCCGGCTGTCCGGGCCGCGCACGGAGCCCGTCCCCGCCGCAACCGCGCCCCCGGAGGGCGCGCGGTCGCGGCGGGGCGGACGGTTCCTAGTCGCTCAGCGCCGTGTCGATGGCGGCCATGAGGCTGCCCTCGGCGTCGTCGCCGTCGATGGACCAGACCATGACCCCGCCGAGGCCGTTGTCCTGGGCCCAGTCGGTCTTCTGCGTCATGGCGGTCTCGTCGTCGTAGTTCCAGAGAGTGCTGCCGTCGTAGATCCAGGCGGTACCGGCCTCGTCGTTGCGGAAGAGCTCGAACTCGCCGGACGCGACCTTCTCCTCAAGGACCTTCCAGTCCTCGGTGCCCGCCGCGTACGTCCCCTGCGCGGGGCCCGTCGCGGTCTGGAAGAGGCCGTCGCCGTCGGGGCCGGGCTCCACGCCCGTCCACCCCTGTCCGTAGAACGGCACGCCCAGGACGAGCTTGCCGGGGTCCACGCCCCGGTCCAGGTAGGCCTGGACGATGAGTTCGGTGGAGATCACCGGCTGGGGGTCGCGGGTGTCCACGACCAGGTTGGACTGGTGGTTGGTCGTGCTCTCCCAGGTGCCGTGGTAGTCGTAGCCCTGCACCGTGACGAAGTCGAAGTCGGTCATGAGCTCGTCCAGCTCGTACCCGGCGTCCAGGCGCCAGCCTCCCGCGGGCATGAACGCGGTCAGCTCGTAGTGGCGGTCGGTCTCCTCGCCGAGCGCGTCCAGCTGGTCGCGGAACTCCTGCACCAGGGCGGTGAAGTTCTCCTTGTCCTCGGGCCGGACGGTGTTGTGCGGGTGGCCGTCGGAGCCGGGCCACTCCCAGTCCAGGTCGATGCCGTCGAAGACCCCGTAGGCGGCGCCCTCGCCGCCCGCGCCGTCGACCTCGGGCAGGTCGCCCCGCAGGTACAGGTCGACGCAGGAGCTGACCAGCCTTTCGCGGGACTCCTCGGTCAGGGCCGCGTCGGAGAAGTACCGGGACCACTCCCAGCCGCCGAGGGAGATGTTGACCTTGAGGTCGGGGTACATCTCCTTGAGCTCGCGCAGCTGGTTGAAGTTGCCGCGCAGCTCCTGGCCGGGGTCGTCGGCGGTTCCGTCGACGCTCTCCGCGGCGGGCACGGGGTGCGCGTAGTCGGCGACGGCGCCCTCCTGGCTGGCCCCCTCGTCCGTGGCGCACACGCCCTCGGCGGTGACGTTGCCGAACGCGTAGTTGATGTGCGTGAGCTTCTCCGCGCTGCCGCTGTCGACCAGGTCGCGGACGTGGTAGCCGCGTTCCCCGGCGCTCCACTGGGTGTAGTAGGCGACGCTGTAGCTGTCGTGGGAGGGGCCGCTTCCGTCGTCCCCGGCGCAGGGGGAGCCGTTGACCAGGCAGTCCACAAGGTCGGTGGCGCCGTCGGAGTGCAGTCCGTTGAAGCCGAACGAGTAGCTGCCGCCCGCCGGGACGCTGGCGCCCCAGTGCGGCGGGGTGATCGTGTATCCGCCGGGGGTGCCCGCGAGGGTGGCGTTCCACAACTCGTGGATGCGGCTGCCGTCGGGGAGCGAGAACTCGACGGCCCAGTCGTCGACGGGGGCGTCCGAGGCGTTGTGGACGGTGATCTGGCCGGTGTAGCCGGTGTTCCACCGGGCCGACTCCGTGTAGGTGACCGTCAGGTCGGCGGGGGCGGTCTCCTCGGCGGCCGCGGCCGGGACCGCGGTCGCCGCGAGCGGGGCGAGCAGCACGGCGGCCGCGGCGGCCGCGAGGCGGGTACTGAAACGTCGTGCTCTCACGTCGTGGCATCTCCTGGTGCGGGGGCGGGGGCGGGGGCGGGGGCGGGGGTCGGGGGGACGGACGACCGTGCTCCTGGAGCGGATGACCCTGCTCCCAAAGCGCGTGGACCCTGCTCTCGGAGCGTGTGGGATGGGCTGCGGTCGTGTGCGGGGGATCGCGGGGAGAGCCGCGGTCCGTCAGCGGGGTTCGGCGGCCTCCCTGGGGGTGGTCCACGGGCCAAGTGAGGACAGGTCGTCACCTTGAGCCTCTGACGTGGGGGGATAAATTTTTAGGAAACTTAACTAATAATTCCGCGCTCCGTCAAGACCCGGTGGGGACTCTCCGCTCGCCCCCGCGTGCGCGGTGGCGGGCCCCACGCGCCCTTCGCCGGAAGACCGGCGGATTTGCCGAGTTGGCGGGGTGGACCAGTTCCGGGCGCGGAACCTGTCCCTTTGTGGCCACGGAAAAGTCTTGTCTTCTTTCCTGTCCGCTGTTATGGGCTCTGTGTGGTTCTTGCTCCGGGCCCCCTCCCGGCCCCGTGAACCCCCCATGTCACGCCCGCCTCGGAGCGCTGGTTCCGTCACTTCGGTTGGCCGGGGCGGACGCTCGTGCCGTGCCCGGCGCGGCGTCCGGCGGCCGGGCCGCGCGGGGAGCGGGGACGGGCCCCCTTCCGGTCGGGCGGGCGGGCCCTTCCCGCTGGCTAGAGTGAACCCGTGGGTAACCCGTTGAATCTCCCGTTCGACCCGATCGAGCGGGCACACGACAACTGGACGCGCAGATGGGGGCCCTCGCCCGCCATGGCGGCGGTCACCTCGGTCATGCGCGCGCAGCAGATCCTGATCGGGGAGCTGGACGGCGCCCTCAAACCGTTCGGCCTGACCTTCGCCCGCTACGAGGCGCTCGTCCTGCTCACCTTCAGCGGTTCCGGCTCGCTGCCCCTGGGCAAGATCGGTGAGCGCCTCATGGTGCACCCGACCAGCGTCACCAACACCATCGACCGGCTGGAGGGGCAGGGCTTCGTGCGCCGCCTCCCCAACCCGAGCGACGGTCGCGGCGTGCTGGCCGAGATCACCGACGCCGGGCGCCGGGTCACCGAGGAGGCGACCGGGGCACTGCTGTCCATGGACTTCGGCCTGGGCTGCTACTCCGACGAGGAGCTGTGGCGCATGCACGAGATGTTCACCCGGCTCAGGGTGGACTTCGGTGACTTCCCCGAGCCCGTCGCGGAGGCCGCCGAGGGCCGCTGACCGCCCGCCGCGCCCCGGCGCCGCGGGCTTCCTCCCTGTACATCATTAGTTGGACGTCCTACTATCTCGGTATGGCGAACACCACGAGCGGTCCCAGCGGCGGCGGGGCCCAGGAGATCGAGGCCGGACGCGAGCGCTGGCAGCGCCGCTACGACTCGGCGCGCACGCGCGACGCCGACTTCACCTCCCTGTCCGGGCGCACCCTGGAACCCATCTACGGCCCCCGTCCCGGCGCCGAGGTCCCCGGTTTCGAGCGCATCGGCTGGCCGGGGGAGTACCCCTACACCCGCGGCCTCCACGCCACCGGCTACCGGGGACGGGCGTGGACCATCCGCCAGTTCGCCGGGTTCGGCAACGCGCGCCAGACCAACGAGCGCTACAAGATGATCCTGGCCTCGGGCGGGGGCGGGCTCTCGGTCGCCTTCGACATGCCCACCCTCATGGGCCACGACTCCGACTCCCCCCACGCGCTGGGCGAGGTCGGCCACTGCGGCGTGGCCATCGACTCCGTCGCCGACATGGACCTGCTCTTCGACGGGATCCCGCTCGGCGAGACCACCACCTCCATGACCATCAGCGGTCCGGCCGTCCCGGCCTTCTGCATGTACCTGGTGGCGGCCGAGCGCCAGGGGGTGGACATCCGCACCCTCAACGGCACGCTCCAGACCGACATCTTCAAGGAGTACATCGCCCAGAAGGAGTGGCTCTACCCGCCTGAGCCGCAACTGCGGCTGATCGGCGATCTCATGGAGTACTGCGCGGCCGAAATCCCCGCGTACAAGCCGCTGTCGGTGTCGGGCTACCACATCCGCGAGGCCGGGGCCACGGCCGCCCAGGAGCTCGCCTTCACCCTCGCCGACGGCTTCGGCTACGTCGAACTCGGTCTCTCCCGCGGACTGGACGTCGACACCTTCGCGCCGGGGCTGTCCTTCTTCTTCGACGCGCACATCGACTTCTTCGAGGAGATCGCCAAGTTCCGCGCCGCCCGCCGCATCTGGGCGCGCTGGCTCCGGGACGTCTACGGCGCCAGGACCGAGAAGGCGCAGTGGCTGCGGTTCCACACCCAGACCGCCGGGGTCTCCCTGACCGCCCAGCAGCCCTACAACAACGTCGTGCGCACCGCCGTGGAGGCGCTCTCGGCGGTCCTGGGCGGTACGAACTCGCTGCACACCAACGCCCTGGACGAGACCCTGGCGCTGCCGACCGAGCAGTCCGCCGAGATCGCCCTGCGCACTCAGCAGGTCCTCATGGAGGAGACCGGGATCGTCAACGTCGCCGACCCGCTCGGCGGTTCCTGGTACCTGGAGTCGCTCACCGACGAACTGGAGGCGGAGGCGGAGCGGATCTTCGCGCACGTCCTGCGCATGGGCGGGGGCGAGGGCGTCGAGCACGCGATCGGCCCGATGACCTCCGGCATCCTCGCCGGGATCGAGAACGGCTACTTCAGCGCCGAGATCGCCGAGTCCGCCTTCCAGTACCAGCAGGCACTGGAGAAGGGCGACAAGAGGATCGTGGGCGTCAACTGCCACACCAACACCGTCTCCGGTGAACTGGACATCCTCCGGATCAGCCACGAGGTCGAGCACGAGCAGAAGCGCGCGCTCGCCGAGCGCCGCGCCGCCCGCGACGGCGCCGCCGTGGACCGGGCCCTGGCCGCCCTGCTGGCGGGCGTGCGCTCGGACGGGGGCAACCTCATCCCGCTGATCATGGACGCGGCCCGCGCCGAGGCCACGCTCGGCGAGATCTGCGCGACCATGGGGGAGGAGTTCGGGACCTACACCGAGGACCCGCGCTTCTGATCCGGGTGGGGCGGCCCGGAGCGTGGTCCCTGACACGCCTCCCCGGGACGCCCGGGCGGTGTCCCCGGCCTCCCCGCCCGCGGACGCCCCGCGACGCGGGGAACCGGAACCCGCGCGCGTCCGCACGGACTCGTCCACAGGCGGTCCACGTCCTGCCCGCGCATACGGCAGGATGGAGGCATGCAGCCTTCGGACTTTTCACCGAACAGTGCCGTGGACCTCGGCGCGCGCAAGGCGGCCATGGAACGCGAGGCCAAACAGCGCGCGGCGGAGTCGGCGGGTCGATCCAACCCCTACGCCGTCAACGTCGACGAGGCCACCTTCCAGGCCCAGGTCCTGGAGCGGTCGATGTCGACCCCGGTCGTGCTGGCCGTCCTCGCGGGCTGGTCCGAGCAGTCCAAGCAGGTCGAGGACGCCCTGGACAGGATCTCCGCGGCCTCCGGCGGCACCTGGTTCCTGGCCAAGGTCGACAGCGAGGCCAGCCCGCAGCTGGTCCAGGCCCTGCGGGTGCCCACCACCCCGATGATCGTCGTGGTGATCCAGGGCCAGCTCCTGCCCGGACCGGCGGGCCCGGCCACCGAGGAGCAGCTCACCGCCTGGCTGGTCGAGGCGTTCGCCGCCCTCAAGGAACAGGGCGCGCTGCCCCCGGGCCACCCCGGCACCATCACCGGTGAGCCCGGCGCCGAGGGTGCGCAGGGCGCGCAGGCGGCCCAGCCCGAGGAGCCCCAGGGCCGTCCCGTGGACGTCGAGGCCCAGGAGGCCCTGGACCGCGGCGACTTCGAGGCCGCCGCGGCCGTCTACGCCAAGGCCGTGGAGGCCGACCCCGGCGACACCGAGTCCAGGGCCAAGCTCGCCCAGGTCCGGCTGGTCGGCCGCCTCCAGGAAGTGGACGCGGGCGCCGCCCTCCAGGCCGCGGCCGACCGGCCCGAGGACGTCGCCGCCCAGGCCACCGCGGCCGACGTCGAGATGTACGGCGGCAGGTTCGAGGACGCCTTCGGCCGCCTCGTCGACACGGTCAGGCGCACCGCCGACGAGGACCGCGACAGGGCGCGCACCCACCTGCTCGGCCTGTTCGAGCTGCTGCCCCCGGGCGACCCGCGGGTCAACGCCGCCCGCCGCAAGCTCACCTCCGCGCTGTTCTAGGGACCGTGGTCGGCGGGAGAGCCGCCGACCACGGCTCTCCCGCCGGCCACGGGACATAACCCGCGCACAGCGGGTACAACCCGGTCAGGAGACGGGCTCACGGCCCGTCGCGGAACTGGCAGGTTTACCCCATGGCGACCGACGACACCCCCGACAGACGCGGCGAACCCCTGGTCACGATCTCGGCCACCTACGGCGCGGGAGGCAGCGCGGTGGGCCCCGCCGTCGCGGCCCGGCTCGGCGTGGCCTTCCTCGACCGGGCCGTGCCCAGCGCGGTGGCCGCCCGTATCGGCTGCTCGCTCGACGAGGCGCTCCAACGCGACGACCGCGCCCCCGGCAGGCTCGAACGCCTGCTCTCCAGCGCCGCGCGCCTGCCCACCGTCACCCTCGGCAGCGTGGACACCGCCCTCATCGGCAGCACCGACGAGGAGGGCCGCCTCCTCTACGACCACGAGTTCGTGGAGCAGACCGAACGGGTCCTGGGCGAGGTGGCCCGGCAGGGCGGCGTCGTCCTCGGCCGTGCCGGGGCCGTGGTCCTGCGCGACCGTCCCGGCGCCCTGCACGTGCGCCTGGACGGCGACCCCGACGCACGCCTGCGCCGGGCGCACAGGCTCTGGGAGTCCGGCGACCACGGCGAGTGGACGGGCGCCGACTCCGACGAGCCGCCCAACGCGCGCCTGCTCGACGACAACGACCGCGCCAGGGCGGCCTACGTGCGGCGCTTCTACCGAGCCGACCCCGCCGACCCCCACCACTACCACCTGGTGCTGGATGCGGTGTCGCTCTCGCTGGAGGCCTGCGTGGACCTCGTCGTGCGCGCCGCCCGCGACCGCGCGGCCGCCCCTCCCGAGGGCACCTGAGACGCCGCCGAGCCGCCGCGCATTGCCCGCCGCGACACCCGCGCGCTGGCGTAATTTATGCGATTTTTTACCAGCGCGGTAATTGTCACCTTGTGCTGACGGTTGGGGCTTGACTCAGGTAAGGTAAGGCGACTCGGTCACGGGTCAGCCCCCGCCCGGAACCGGGGTCCGAGTGACGGTGCGCGAGCACCGCGCCCACAGGACACACGGCACCCCCCATCCCGCGCACGCGCGCAGGCGGCGCCGTGCACCGGCGAGCGCCCCGGCGGGGCGCCCCGGACGCACCACACCAGCCAGAGCCAAGGAGCAACACGTGGCCACCCTTCCCAGCGTTTCCTACTCCATCACCGTCCGCCTCGAACTGGACGCTGGGGGCAGTGCGGTCGGCAGTCTCACCAACGCCGTCGAGCAGGTGGGCGGCATGATCACCGCGCTGGACGTGGCCGCCGCCGGACACGAGCGCATCCGTATCGACGTCACCTGCGCCGCCCGCGACACCGAGCACGCCCAGGCCATCGTCGACGCCCTGGGTGCCGTCGAGGGCGTGGTCGTGCACAAGGTCAGCGACCGCACCTTCCTCATGCACCTGGGCGGCAAGATCGAGATGAAGTCCAAGGTGCCGCTGCGCAACCGCGACGAGCTCTCCATGGCCTACACCCCCGGCGTCGCCCGCGTCTCCCAGGCCATCGCCGCCAACAAGGACGACGCCCGGCGCCTGACCATCAAGCGCAACAGCGTCGCCGTGGTCACCGACGGCTCCGCGGTCCTGGGCCTGGGCAACATCGGCCCCGAGGCCGCCATGCCCGTCATGGAGGGCAAGGCCGCCCTGTTCAAACGCTTCGCCGACATCGACGCCTGGCCCATCGCCCTGGACACCCAGGACGTGGACGAGATCGTGCGCACCGTGCAGGTGCTGGCCCCCGGGTTCGGCGGCATCAACCTGGAGGACATCTCCGCCCCTCGCTGCTTCGAGGTCGAGGCCCGCCTGCGCGAGCTGCTCGACATCCCCGTCTTCCACGACGACCAGCACGGCACCGCCATCGTCGTGCTCGCCGCCCTGCGCAACGCCCTGCGCGTGGTGGGCAAGAAGCTCGGCGAGGTCCGCATCGCCATGTCCGGCGCGGGCGCTGCCGGAACCGCCATCCTCAAGCTGCTCATGCACGCCGGGGTGCGCGACGTCATCGTCAGCGACGTGCACGGCGCCGTGCACGCCGGGCGCGAAGACCTGGACGCCAACCTGCGGTGGATCGCCGAGCACACCAACCCCGAGGGCTACAGCGGCGACCTGCGCGGCGCCGTGGCCGGGGCGGACGTCTTCATCGGCGTCTCGGCCCCCAACCTCCTCGACGGCGACGACATCGCCGAGATGAACGAGGACGCCATCATCTTCGCGCTGGCCAACCCCGACCCCGAGGTCGACCCGGACGTGGCCCACCTGCACGCCTCCGTCGTGGCCACCGGCCGCAGCGACTACCCCAACCAGATCAACAACGTGCTGGTCTTCCCCGGCTTCTTCCGCGGTCTGCTGGACGCCCAGAGCCACGACGTCACCTCGGACATGATGGTCGCCGCGGCGGAGGCCCTGGCCGACGTCGTCACCGAGGACGAGCTGGGCCCCAACTACATCATCCCCAGCGTGTTCCACTCCGACCTGTCCACCCACGTGGCCACGGCCGTGCGCGAGGTCGCCCAGCGCGGACAGGCGGCCGCACAGGCATAACGGCCCGGAAACACCGGCGGTCCGCCCGTCGTTCCGGGGTAGGTGGGAGGGCATGGACCAGCCGATGACCGGGCGCCTCCTGGTGGCCGCCCCCATGCTCCAGGAGGACTCCTTCCGCCGCTCGGTGGTGTTCGTCGTGGACGACGCCGCCGACGGCACCCTCGGGGTGATCCTCAACCGCCCCCTGGGTATGGCCGTGGACGAGGTCGTCACCGGCTGGGGCGCCTACGCCAGCGAACCGGCGGTGGTGTTCTCCGGGGGTCCCGTGGGCCTGGACTCCGGCATCGCCCTGGGGGAGGCCGGTTCCGGAGAGCCCCCTCCCGGCTGGTCCCCGCTGGAGGGCCTGGACCCGGAGCTGGGCCTGGACGGGATCGGCGTGGTCGACCTCGACGGCCCCGCCCGGGTGCTCGGCGGCGCGCTCGGCGCGTTCCGCGTCTTCGCAGGTTACGCGGGGTGGAACTCGGGCCAGCTGGCCGGGGAGGTCGAGGAGGGGGCCTGGTACGTCGTCGACGCGGTCGCCGACGACGTCTTCACCACCGCGCCCGAGGGGCTGTGGTCGCGGGTGCTGCGCCGCCAGGGCGGGGACATGGCGCTCCTGTCCACCTTCCCCGACGACCCCACCATGAACTGAGCAGCCGGGGCTGGGCGCGGCACCCTATACCGTGGAACGCAGACGTCGAAAGGTGTGAGGCACGATGGCGATGGACATCCTCAACAAGGTCCTCCCGGACAGCGAGACCAAACCGGACATCTCCCACGACGGCGGGGACCGGGAGCGGTTCGCCCACTACGTGCAGAAGGACAAGATCACCGCGAGCGCCGTGACCGGCGACCCCGTGATCGCCCTGTGCGGCAAGGTGTGGGTGCCCAACCGCGACCCCAAGAAGTTCCCCGTGTGCCCCGAGTGCAAGAAGGTCTACGAGGAGATGATGAAGTAGCCCTCCCGCCCGGACGGCCGACGCCCCCCGGGGGGGAAGCGGCCGCGTGTCCGGCGCGGACCCCGCCGTGCCCGGTCACCGCGCGCGGCGGGCACGACGAAGGCCTTGACACACCGTGTGTGCCAAGGCCCTCGTGTCGCCCGGGGAGCCGACCGGTCCCGAGGCGGGGCCCGCGGACCCCGCCCCGCACGGGAACCGGTCAGGCGGCTAGGCCGCGGACTCCTCGTCCCCCTCGGGGGCGGAACCGTGCCTGCGGGCCGCGTACACCGCCGCGCCGCCCGCGCCGACGGCCACCGCGGCCGCGGTCAGCAGACCGGCCAGCGCGACACCGGTGTTGGGCAGGCCAGGAGTGCCGCCGCCGTCCCCGTCACCGGGACCGGGCGTGGGACCGCCGTCTCCGTCTCCGTCACCGCCTCCGCCCGGAACCTGGACCTCCTCGTCCACGCTCACGGTCAGCGAGACCGGGTCCAACTGCTCCCCGGCGGCGTAGAAGTCCGCGAACGCGGGCACGCCCTCGGCGGTCAGGGCCGCGGGGATCGGCTCCCAGCTCAGGACGCCCTCCTCCAGCGTGTAGTCCACACCGGTCAGGTCCAGCTCGGCCAGCGCCACGTCCTCGTAGACCGCCGTGTCCTCCCCGCTCAGCGGCTTGCTCGTCACGTCGGCGTACAGCACGCCCGCCGCGCCGTCGATCGTCACGCGCGGGTCGCTGACCGTCATGCTCAGCAGCGGGTCGGCGCCGTCGTGGACGTGGCCCTCGAAGAGCACCGTGCCCTCGAACGCGATGTCGGCGGTGGACGCGGACAGGTCCACCTCACCGCTGCCGTCGGTGAACGCGAAGGTCCCGTCCTCGTTCTGGCCGGCGCCGTCGCTCGGGGTGATCTCGCCCCGGGCGATGTTGCCGGTGATGTAGTCGCGGAAGGACTCCTTGACGCCCCAGTCCGCGCGGCCGTTGTGGACGGTGAGCGGCCCCTCGGCGGGGTCGGTCGGCTCGTCGGTCGGGTCGGTCGGGTCCGTGGGCTTCTGGGTGGGCTCCTCCACGGCGGTGAAGGAGACCGGCGTCCACACGTCCTGGTCGCGGTTGGCGATGTCGGTGTGGTCGTTGAACACCGCCACGTAGCACTGCGTCCGCGCGCAGTCGTGGACGGTGCCGTCCGCCTCGTAGGAGCCGGTCACCTGGAGTTCGGTGCTGAAGGAACCGTCCTCGCCGGGGGCGTCGGCCCCGCGCAGCCACACCGCGCCGGTGTGGTGGGCCGGGTAGGAGTCGGCGGACTGCGGGGCGGCGGTCAGGGCCGCGTAGACGCCCTGGCCGGGGCGGAAGCCCGTGCCCTCGACGGTGACGGTGTCGCCAGCGGGGTCCAGGTCGCTGGCCGGGGCCACCGTGACGCGCGGGTCGTGCACCGGCTCACCGGGGCCGCCCGGGTCGGTGACGTCGTCGATCCCGGCGGTGAAGGAGAGCGGGTCCATCGGGGCGCCCGCGGCGTAGAAGCCCGCGAACGGCTCCACCGCGTCGGCGTGCAGCGCGCCCGCCGTGGAGGTGAAGGTGATCTCCTCGCCCTCCACGGCCACCTCGGCGCCGGTCAGCTCGGTGACCGCGACCTCGCCGTACTCGACCAGGTCGCCCGGGGGCAGGTTGGGGTTGGCCCCGCCGAACTCGCGGCTGGTGACCTCGGCGAAGACCGTGGCGGTGTCGCCCTCGAACACCACCCGGGGGTCGGAGACGCGCACCTCCAGAACGGGGCCCTGACCGTAGTCGTGGCCGGTGAAGACGACCGTCCCGGAGAAGCTCACGTCACCGGAGGCGTCCTCCTTGGAGACCGTGCCCCCGGCGGTGGGGAAGTCGACGGTGCCGTCGGCCAGGAGGGTCGCCCCGTCGGAGGCCTCGTAGCCGCCGTGCGCGATCGGGCTGCCCACGTAGTTGCGGAAGGACTCCTTCACGCCCCAGGAGGCGGAGCCCCCGGCGAGGGGGAGCACCTCATCGGCCGAGGCGGCCGGGGCGGCGGCCACGGCGAACGTGCCGCCCAGGGCGGCCGCGCCCGCGTAGGCGCTGAGGAGGCGCAGCGCCCGGCGGAGTCCGCCCGGTGCCGTGCTCCCTCGGGTCGGGGTGGTGGTCATCGTCGGTCCAATCAGTGAGGGGGATGGTGAGGGTGGGTTCCCGGCGACTGCCGGGACCTGTGGTGCGGCGGACCCCTGCGGAGCGGGTGCGGTGGGGTGTGCCTGGGGTGCGGGGGGTGGGTGGGGCGCCGCGGCGGCGTGCCGAACGGGGGTTCGGCACGGGCGCCGCGGGTTCCCGCCGTGCCCGCCGGGGGACGGGCGGGCACGGCGGTCTGGGGGCCGGAACCCCGTACGGAGGACCGGCCGCGGGTTCAGTCCGTGTCCGCGGGGGCTCCCCGGGTTCGGCGGCGGGTGGCGACCAGTGCCGCCGCGCCGGTCAGGACGGCCACAGCGGCGGCCAGGACCAGGCCGTACAGAGCGCCGCCGGTGCGGGGCAGGGGGCCGGAACCGCTGCCCGGGCCCCCGCCGCCCGCGGCGTCACCGCTACCGCCCGATCCGCCGCCGGACCCGCTGTCTCCCGAGCCCCTGGAGCCCCCGGAGTCTCCTGAGCCGCCGGAGTCCCCTCCGTTCCCGGAGCCGCCGCCGAAGGAGACGGGGACGAACACGTCCTGGCCGCGGTCGCTGGAGCGGGTGTGGTCGTTGCGCGTGACCACCGCGCACTCGGTTCCGGGGTCGGCGCAGTCGGTGTTCTCGTCGCTGGCCCTGACCCTCAGTTCGACGCTGAACCCGCCGTCGGCGCCGCCGCCCGTGTAGGGGACGGCCAGCCCCTCCCCGTAGGGCGGCGGGTTGCTGGAGACCCAGACCGAGGCGCCGCTCGACCCCTCCATGTCCACGCCGCCGATGCAGGGGCTGGGCGCCTGGTCGGGACCGGCGCCGCTGGTGTCGCACAAGGCCACGTAGATCCCCTTGGCAGTGTCGTACCCGGAGCCGGTGACCGTGACGGTCTCGCCCGCGGGGTCGAGTCCGCTGGTCTTGGAGACGCTCAGGGTCGGGTCGCCCGGCTCACGGGGCACGGGGGCCGCGGGTGCGGCGGGCACGGCGGCCTGCGGCCGGCTCTGCGGGCCGGTGCGGGGCCCGGTCCGCGGCGCGGGGGCCGAGAAGGCCACCGGGACCTTGCCCACGACCGCGTCGGGGGCCGGTGCCGAGGGCAGGGCCACCGGGGCGCTCCTGCCCGGTCCGGCGAGGACCTCCGCAGCTCCGGGGGAGGCGTCCCCGTCCCGGGCGCCGTCGGCCGCACCCGCCGGGTGGGCGTCGGTCGCGCCGGTCGTCTCCGCCGGGGCGCGGTCCTCCCGGGGGGACTCCGTGCCCGCGTCGGGCCCCGGAGCCGGGGGAGCGCCCCCGGCGGGGTCCTCGCCGTCCGGCTCGGTGCCGCTCTCCACCAGGCGCACCTCGAAGGGGGCGTCGGAGGCGTCCAGGCCGGCGTCGGCGGCGAACCCGGTGCCGGTGCCCAGGCTGAGGCTGAAGGTGCCGCGCTCGTCGACCTCGACGGTCACCGCGTTCGCGGTGTCGGCGACCGGTTCGCCCTCCGCCTCCGGGACGGCCCAGGTGGCGGCCTCCAGCAGGGAACCGGGCTCGTGGCCGATCCCGGAGACGGTGACGGTGTCGCCCCCGGGGTCCAGGCCCCGGGTCCGGTCCACGGTGGTGACGCGTGGACGGACGGGTTCCTGGTCGGGGGAGGGGCCGGGCACGGGCTGGGCGAGCGCCGCCGCCGGGGCGGACAGCACCAGCGCGGCGGTGACGGCCAGGGGCGGGACGAGCCCGCGGCGCCGCCCGTTCCTCGGGCGGAGGGATAGCGCTGCTTGCATCGGGGGCCTTCGCGTTCGTGCGGGTTCGGTCGGGGTCCACCACCCGCGTGAGGGAAACTTCGGTGAGGTTATGCTTGCCTTGGCGAAGTGAGCCTTACCTAACCTGAAGTTCGCGCCGGAACAGTTGAACACCGAACCATCGGGCTTGTCAAGATGATGACGAGGTGTCATAAAAAGCGTTGACGCATCCCGCTCTCCCGGCGACAGCGCCCGTGCCCCCGGCACACGGAACCCCGAAAGCGACCGCCATGCCCCACACCGTCCCCCGACCCCTCCCGCGCGAACGCTCCCGTCCCACCGCCCCGCGCGTCCGCCCCACAGCTCCCCGCGCCCTCGCCGCCGCCTGCGCGCTCGTGCTCGCCCTGGCCGGGTGCACCGGCGTCGCCCCCGCAAACGGGGACCCCGCCGCCTCCGGCGACGCGCCCGGTATCCCCGACCTCGCCGAGAACCGCCTCCAGATCCTGGAGGAACCCGCGGAGCCCCGACTGCCCGTGACCGTCGACTCGGTGGTCCTGGACCCCTACCGCACCAGCTCCGACCCCCTGGAGTACGAGCGGGTCGAGGTCACCGACACCAGCCGAGTCCTCCCGCTCACCGGCAGCCTCGCCGAGATCGTCTTCACCCTGGGCCTGGGCGACAACGTCGTCGGCCGCGACGTCGGCGCCACCTTCGAGGAGGCCGCCCACCTGCCCACGGTCAGCGAGGCGCACGAGGTCTCCGCCGAGAGCGTGCTGTCCCTGGAGCCCACGGTGGTCCTCGCCGACACCCAGACCGGACCGCCCGAGGCCATCGAGCAGATCCAGAACTCCGGCGTCCCCGTCGTCATCGTGGAGGAGGCCTGGTCCATCGACGAGATGTACCCGCGCTTCGAGCGCGTGGCCGAGGCCCTCGGCGTCCCGGCCGCCGGCACGGCCCTGGCCGAACGCACGCGCGAGCAGATGGCCGAGGTCCGCGCCGACTCCACCGCGGTCAGCGGCGATCCCCTCGTCGCCTTCCTCTACCTGCGCGGCACCGCCGGGGTCTACCTCCTGGGCGGACCCGGCTCGGGCGCCGACGCCATGCTGACCGAGCTCGGCGCCCGCGACGCCGGGGTCGAGATGGGCCTGACCACACCCTTCACCCCCATCACCACCGAGGCCCTCATCGCCGCCCAGCCCGACGTGCTCCTGGTGATGACCAAGGGGCTGGAGTCGGTCGGCGGGATCGAGGGGCTCGTCCAGATCCCCGGCGTCGCCCAGACCCCGGCCGGAGCCGCGCGCGCCGTCGTCGACTTCGAGGACGGCGTCCTGCTCAACTTCGGCCCCCGCACCCCGCAGGTCGTCGCGGCCCTCGCCGACGAACTCGCCGCCGTCAGCGCGGGGGAGGTGGGACGGTGACCGCTCCCGGCAGGCCCGCGGACGACGGCACGCCCTCCCCCGGGCCGGGCGGAACCAGTGCCTCCGAACCCGCTCCTCCCGCAGCACCGTCAGGCGCATCGTTCACCCGGGCCACCCCGCAGGCCCCTTCCGGAGCAGCCGCCGCCACGACCGCACCGGCCGCCCCGCGGAACCGGCGCGCCCTGCGCCGTCTGCGCGCCGTGCTCCTGTTCGCCTCGCTCGCCGGCGGCCTCGTCGTGGTCGGGATCGTCGCCGCCGGGGCCGGGGCCTACCCCATCCCGCCCGGCCAGGTCGCCGGCTCGCTCCTGCACGCCCTCGGCCTGGAGGCGGGCACCCTGCCCGACCGGATCGGCCACACCGTCCTGTGGGACGTGCGCCTGCCCCGCGTCGTCCTGGCCGTCATGGTCGGCGCCGCCCTGGGCGCGGCGGGCGCCATGATGCAGGGCGTCTTCGGCAACCCCCTGGCCGAACCCGGCGTCATCGGCGTCTCCTCCGGTGCGGCCGTCGGCGCGATCGCCGTCATCTTCACCGGCCTGACCGTCCTCGGCCACTGGACGATCATCGCCTCCTCCTTCGTGTTCGGCCTGGCCACCACCCTGTTCGTGTACGTGTTCGCGCGCTCGCGCGGACGCACCGAGGTCGTCACCCTGCTGCTCACCGGGATCGCCGTCAACGCGATCGCGGGTGCGGCCATCGGCCTGATGACCAACTTCTCCCAGGACGCCGAGATCCAGACCATCACCTTCTGGCAGCTCGGCAGCGTCTCCACCGCCACCTGGGCCAAGGTCGTCGCCATCGCCCCGTGCCTGCTGCTCGGCCTGTCCGCCATCCCCTTCCACGCGCGCCGCCTGGACCTGCTCGCCCTCGGGGAGGGGCCCGCCCGCCACCTGGGCGTGGACGTGGAGCGCACCCGCCTGGTCCTGATCTGCGCCATGGCCCTGCTCACCTCGGCCGCCGTCGCCTTCGCCGGGATCGTCTCCTTCGTGGGCCTGGTCGTTCCGCACATCATCCGCATGGTCACCGGGCCCGGGCACCGGGTCCTGCTGCCCGCCAGCGCCCTGGGCGGCGGCCTGCTCCTGCTCGCCGCCGACCTGCTCGCCCGCACCGTCGCGGCCCCCGCCGAGATCCCCCTGGGCGTGGTCACCGCGGCCCTGGGCGGGCCGTTCTTCTTCTACCTGCTGTACCGCACCCGTGCCCGGCAAGGAGGCTGGTCGTGAGCGCCCTCGTCCGACTGCGGCGGCGGGTCGTCGCCGCCGCCTCCCCGCTGTACGGGCCGCCCGCTCGCCCCGTCCCCGTCCCGCACGGAGAGGAGATCCTCCGGGCCGAGGGCATCACCGTCCGCCGGGGCGGCCGCGCCCTGCTCGACGGGGTCGACCTCACCGTGCGGGCCGGGGAGCTGCTGGCCCTGGTCGGGCCCAACGGGGCGGGCAAGTCCACACTGCTCGCCGCCCTGTCGGGGGACGTCACCGGGGCGCCCGGCCGGGGGGAGGCCGATGCCGGGACCGTCCGCGTCCACGGCCGCCCGCTCACCGACTGGACGCCCCCCGAACTGGCGCTGCGCCGCGCGGTCCTGCCCCAGGAGGCGTCGGTCAGCTTCCCGTTCCCCGTCGCCGACATCGTGTCCATGGGCCGTGCCCCCTGGGCGGGGCTGGCCGCCGCGGCCGAGGACGAAGTCCTCACCGCCGCCGCGATGGAGAGCACGGGCGTGTCCGACCTGGCCGAACGGCGCTTCCCCACCCTCTCGGGGGGCGAACGCGCGCGGGTGATGCTCGCCCGCGTCCTGGCCCAGGACACCCAGCTGCTCCTGCTGGACGAGCCGACCGCAGCCCTGGACATCCGGCACCAGGAACTCGTACTGGATCTGGCTTCCCAACTCGCGGAGCTCGGCGGTGCGGTTATCGTGGTCCTGCACGATTTGGGGCTTGCGGCAGCCTACGCCCATCGTGTGGCGATACTCTCCCGAGGGCGGGTCGCCGCTCAGGGCTCCCCCGCCGACGTGTTCACCGCGTCGCTGCTCAGCTCCGTCTACCAGCACGAGGTCGAAGTCCTACCGCACCCGCGTACCGGAGTCCCGCTGGTCGTCCCCCTCAGATAGGGGACGGGTGCACACGGAAGCGTCCACAGGAGTAGGTCGTATTGGTGTCCACAACTGAACGGCAGTTCCACGAGGGTTCCCCCCGGCCCGGACGCGGGGAGGGGCGTGGACGTCGGGCCTCCGGCGGCCGACGGCGCCGCCGCCCCAAGCCCAGGGCCACCCCCGGCGACGTCGTGCGCGGCATCGTCCGGTTCTTCGGCGAGATCATGCTGACCGCCGGTCTGCTCATGCTCTTCTACGCCGGATACGAGGTGTACGGCTCCCAGTGGGAGACCGACCGCGAACAGCAGGACCTGGCCCAGGGGCTGGAGGAGGCCTGGTCCGCCGAACAGGCGGCCGCGCAGGCCGGTCCGGACTCCGAGCCCCTGCCGGGCAGCGCCGACAGCCGCCTGTACGTGCCGAGCCTCGACCTGGACTGGGTGGTGGTCAACGGCACCACGCAGGACGACATCCGCTACAGCCCGGGCCACTACACCGAGTACCCCAGCGCCCCCGGCGGCGAGGGCAACTACGCCGTGGCCGCCCACCGCACCCCCGGCCTGTTCTGGGACCTGGACCTGCTCCGGAACGGCGACGTCATGGTGCTGGAGGACGGGGAGAACTTCTACACCTACGAGGTCTTCCGCGACGAGACGGTCCTGCCCACCGACGTGTGGGTGATCGAGCCGGACCCGTTCGACGACGCCACCGACGAGGAGCCGGGCAGGTCCCTGCTCACCCTCACCACGTGCGCGCCCAAGCTGAACAACACGCACCGCCTCATCGTCTGGGCGGAGCTGGTGGAGACCACGCCCAAGTCCGAGGGGATGCCCGACTCGATCGCGCACATGGCTCCCCAGGCCAGCGAGTAAGGAACGCGAATGTACGGTCTGATCTGGCGTGTCCTGCCCGGTCCGTGGGTCTCCAAGCTCATCCTGGCGCTCGGACTGGTGGTGGGCGCCGCCCTGCTGCTGTGGTTCTTCGCCTTCCCGGCGATCTCGCCGCACATGCCCTTCAACGACGGCGCCGTCGACGTGGAGGGCTCCCAGACCGGGAGCGGCGCGGAGCCCGGGGGCGGCGGGGAAGCGGGGACGGACGGGGCGTCCGGGTAGTCCGGGACGTGTGTGGACGACGGGGCGACCGGCGGGAACCGGCGGCCTTCCGGGCGGCCGGGACACGCCGTGTGCGCGGCGCCACTGGCCTGCCTCCCGGAACGGTCCACGGTGCCCGCTAACCTCGTGGGGGTGATTAACGGGGGACGGTTCGCAGCATGACGGTGACGCAGACCACGACGGAGGACCGGCTCAGAGGCCTCCGCGCATGGCAGCGGGAGGCGTTCGAGGAGTACTTCCGCCGGGAACCGCGGGACTTCCTCGCCGTGGCAACCCCCGGTGCGGGCAAGACCACCTTCGCCCTCACCCTGGCCAGCGAACTCCTCCAGCGGCACACGGTGCGCGCCATCACCATCGTGTGCCCCACCGACCACCTCAAGAAGCAGTGGGCCGAGGCGGCCGCCCGGTTCGGCATCGCCATCGACCCCGACTTCCGCAACGGGCAGGGCGCCCTGGGCCGCCAGTACGTCGGCGTGGCCGTCACCTACGCCCAGGTCGCCGCCCACCCGATGCTGCACCGCAACCGGACCGAGGCGCGCAAGACCCTCGTCATCTTCGACGAGGTGCACCACGCCGGGGACGCCCTGTCCTGGGGCGACGCGGCCCGCGAGGCCTTCGACCCGGCGGGGCGCCGCCTCTCCCTGACCGGAACCCCGTTCCGGTCCGACATCAACCCCATCCCCTTCGTCGACTACGTCCAGGACGGCGCCGGGGTCCGCCGCTGCTCCTGGGACTACAGCTACGGGTACGGGCCCGCCCTGTCCGACGGGGTCGTGCGCCCCGTCATCTTCATGGCCTACTCCGGCGAGATGCGCTGGCGCACCCGCGCGGGCGACGAGCTCGCCGCCAGGCTGGGCGAACCCCTCACCCAGGACGCGCTCTCCCAGGCGTGGCGGGCCGCCCTGGACCCCAAGGGCGACTGGATCAAGCGGGTGCTCCAGGCCGCCGACCGCCGCCTGACCGAGGTCCGCAAGACCCACCCCGACGCGGGGGCCCTGGTCATCGCCAGCGACCACGAGAACGCCCGCGCCTACTCGCGCATCCTGCGCCAGATCACCGGCAAGGGCGCCACGGTCATCCTGTCCGACGACCCCGGGGCCTCCAAGAAGATCTCCCGGTTCGCCGCGGGCGACGACCGCTGGATGGTCGCGGTGCGCATGGTCTCCGAGGGAGTGGACGTACCCCGGCTGATGGTGGGCGTGTACGCCACCTCCACCAGCACGGCGCTGTTCTTCGCCCAGGCCATCGGCCGTTTCGTGCGCGTGCGCCAGCGCGGCGAGGTCGCCTCGGTCTTCCTGCCCTCCGTGCCCACCCTGCTGGAGTACGCGGGCGAGATGGAGCGCGAGCGCGACCACGTGCTCGACCGGACCCCGGGGGAGGGCGACGAGTACCCGGAGGAGGACCTGCTCCGGGAGGCCAACAAGAAGCGGGACACCCCCGACGCCGGGGAGGAACTGCCCTTCGAGACCATGGAGTCGGCGGCGGAGTTCGACCGCGCCCTCTACGACGGGGCCGAGTACGGCGGCGCTCCGGGCTCCACGGAGGAGGAGGACTTCCTGGGCCTGCCCGGTCTGCTCGACCCGCAGCAGGTCTCCCAGCTCCTGCGCAAGCGCAAGGCCGACCTCAAGGCGAGCGAGGTCAAGGCCCGCAAGGTGGAGGAGCCCGCCGAGGAGGACGGGCCCACCCACCAGGTCCTGGCCGACCTGCGCCGCGAGCTGAGCGGCCTCGTGGGCGCCTGGCACCACCGCACCGGCAAGCCGCACGGGGTGATCCACAACGAGCTGCGCCGCGCCTGCGGCGGGCCGCCCGTCGCGCAGGCCACCCCGGCGCAGATCCGCGAGCGGATCGCCAAGATCCGCGTCTGGGCCGTCGGCGGGCGGTAGACCACCCGAAACGGGCAAACACTTCGCAAGCTCGCGCATGTCCCATAAGCCCTTCGTGTCCGCTTCATTACCTTGTGTGAGATGAGTGGACACAGCCCTCGCGGCGGCTCAGCCGCGCTCTGCACCGGACTTCTGATGTGCGGGTTCGCCCTGGCCGGAATGGTCACGGTCACGGCGCCCGGCACCGTAGCGACCGACTCCCCGCGCGCCCAGTCGGCGCAGGGGGAGTCCGAACCGCTGGAGCCCTGCCTGCCAGGCGCCGCCAGGGTCACCGACCCGGACGCGGCCGGTCGGCCCACCGGCGGCAGCGAGGTGACGCCGCGTCAGGCGGCCCTGTACGAACAGCAGCTCCAGGAGGCACTCGTGCCCCTGCGGGGGCAGGAGCTCCAGCCGCCCCACACCGTCCCGGTCGTGGTGCACGTCATCTCCGCCGAGGACGGCCGCGGCGAGGTCAGCGACGAACGCGTCCAAAGGCAGATCGACGTCCTCAACGCCGCCTACGGCGGCGACACCGCCGCGGACCCGGCCCAGGCCGCCGAGGCGGCCCGCCGGGCGGGGGGCGCGGGCGCCGCCGCACCCATCGACACCGGCTTCCGCTTCGAGCTCAGCGAGGTCACCCGCACCACCAACGACGAGTGGTTCACCAGCTTCGCCGAACACCGCGACACCGTCCACGCCGAACTGCGCCGGGGTGACGCGGAGACCCTCAACATCTACACCTCGAACCTGGGCACCGGCCTGCTCGGCTACTCCTCCTTCCCCCAGGACTACGAGGACGCGCCCGAACAGGACGGCGTGGTGATCTCCCACGACACCCTGCCCGGCGGCGACCGCGACCGGTTCAACCTCGGCCACACCGGTACCCACGAGGTGGGCCACTGGCTCGGGCTCTTCCACACCTTCCAGAACGGCTGCTCCTCGCCAGGCGACTACGTGGACGACACCGCCTACGAGCGCGAGGCCGCCTCCGGCTGCCCCGAGGGCCGCGACACCTGCCCCGAGCAGGAGGGCGAGGACCCCGTCACCAACTTCATGAACTACAGCGACGACGCCTGCATGACCCACTTCACCGAGGGCCAGGCCGCGCGCATGGTCGAGCACTGGGCGGCCTTCCGCGCCTGACGCGGCGGCGGTCCCGGGCGCGGGCCGCCTCCCGCCGGGCGCGTGGCCGGGGCCGTGCGCGGGCCCGGCCGCCGCTAGGCTTGGCCCCATGGCAGCGAACACGTACCTGACCGGGATCAAGCCCACCGGCGACTTCCACCTGGGCAACTACATCGGCGCGATCAAGCCCGCCCTGAGCGCGGCCACGGCCTACGACACCTACTACTTCATCGCCGACTACCACGCGCTCAACACCATCAAGGACGCCGACGAGCTCCGCCACAGCATCCGGTCAGGCGCTGCCACCTGGCTCGCGTGCGGGCTCGACCCCGAGCGGACGATCGTCTACCAGCAGTCCCGGGTGCCCGAGACCTTCGAGCTCACCACCGTCCTGAGCGCCCTGACCCCCAAGGGCCTCATGAACCGCGCGCACGCCTACAAGGCCGCCCGCGACCGCAACAACGAGGCCGGGATCACCGACCTGGACGCCGGGATCAACATGGGGCTGTACAACTACCCCATCCTCATGGCCGCCGACATCCTCGTCATGGAGGGCACCCACGTCCCCGTGGGCCGCGACCAGTCCCAGCACATCGAGTACACCGCCGACATCGCCGGGTACTTCAACCACCGCTTCGGCGGGGCCTACAGCTTCCCCGTCCCCAAGGGCGTCATCGACGACAGCGACGCGAGCATCCTGCCCGGCGTCGACGGCCGCAAGATGAGCAAGTCCTACGACAACCACATCCCGCTCTTCCTGCCGGAGAACAAGCTCAAGAAGGCCGTGCGCCGCATCCCCACCGACTCCACGCCGGTCGAGGATCCCAAGGACCCCGACAGCTCGGTGCCCTTCCAGCTGCTCACGCACTTCGCCGACGCCCAGAAGGTCTCCGAGGTGCGCAAGCGCCTGGAGGCGGGCGGCATGGGCTGGGGCGACCTCAAGAACGAGCTGTTCGAGGCGATCAACGCCGAGCTGGGCCCCAAGCGGGAGCGCTACGAGGAGCTGATGGCCGACCCGTCCCGGATCGACGCCGTCCTGGCTGCCGGGTCCGAGCGCGCCCGCGAGCGCGCCCGCGCCACCCTGGAGCGCGTGCGCGCCGCCGTCGGCGTCGTCTGACACGCGGGGGCGGCGTCGCGCGCCGCCGCCCCTGCCCTCTGCCCCGGACGGGGCCTCAGCCGACCAGCGGCTCGCCCTCCAGCTCCACGCCCGCCTCGCGCAGCCGCTCCAGCGCCGCGTCCACGGTCGGGCGCGACACCCCGGCGGTCAGACCGAGCAGCACCCGCGTGCGCAGACCCTCGGCCACCGCGTCCAGGGCGGTCGCCTTCACGCAGTGGTCCATGGCGATGCCCACCACGTCCACCTCGTCCACGCCGCGCTCGCGCAGCCACGAACCCAGCGTGACCCCGCCCTCCCCGGTCACGCCCTCGAAACCGCTGTAGGCGGCCGTGTAGTGCCCCTTGTCGAAGACCTCCTCGGCCAGCGAGGCGTCGAAGCCGGGGTGGAACTCCACCCCGGGCGTGCCCGCCTCGCAGTGGCGCGGCCAGCTGTCCACGAAGTCGGGCTCCTCCGAGAAGTGCTTCCCCGGGTCGATGTGGAAGTCGCGCGTGGCCACCACGTGGTCGTAGTCGCTCGCACGGGCGTACTCGGTGACGGCGGCCGCGGTGCTGGCCCCGCCCGCCACCCCCAGGTTCCCTCCCTCACAGAAGTCCTTCTGCACGTCCACCACGATGAGCGCCCTCACAGCGGCACCCCTTTCCTTGTCGTCGGATCCGCCCTGGTCCGTGCACCACCGCCGGTCCGACCCGCGCCGACCCCCGTGTCGGAGGTCACCCGGACGGCCGTCCGCCGGTGCGCGGGCCCTCACGCGACATCCTCTAGTGGAACACCGTCGGCAGCGCGGCCTCGCCGCGCGACATCCGCAGGGCTTCCTCGGGCAGCTCCGCCACCGCCGCCCGGTGCCGCTCCCGGGCCTCGTGCACGCTCTCGTGGCCCACCACCGTGCCGTCGGCGACCAGGGGCCGCAGCAGCGGGCGCGTTCCCACCTGCGGGGACGGAGGGTGGGGGTAGACGTCCTCGGACACGGCCGTCCCCTTGTCGTCCAGCCGCCGCGACGCCCACTTGCGCCCGCCCCGGCTCGGCTTGCCCACCGAGCGCTTGGCCACCGGCTCCAGCGGTGCGTCCTCCTCCAGGCCGCGCGCCCGCGCCACCAGCTTGTACACCAGGGACACCGTCGGCGCGCCCGAACCGGTCACCAGGGAGGTGCCCACCCCGTAGCCGTCCACCGGCGCCACCGCCAGGGCCTGGATGGAGTGCTCGTCCAGGTCCCCGGTCACCACGATGCGGGTGTCCGTCGCGCCCAGGGAGTCCAGCTGCGCCCGCACGCGCCCGGCGTGGGCGGCCAGGTCGCCCGAGTCGATCCGCACCGCGCCCAGCCCGGGCCCGGCCAGCTCCACGGCGGTGCGCACCGCGCGCTCCACGTCGTAGGTGTCCACCAGCAGGGTCGTCCCCTCGCCCAGGGACTCCAGCTGCGCCTTGAACGCGTGCCGCTCGCTGTCGTGCAGCAGCGTGAACGCGTGCGCGGCCGTTCCGCCGGTGGGCACGCCGTGGGAGCGCCCGGCCTCCAGGTTGGAGGAGGTGGCGAACCCCGCGACGTAGGCGGCGCGGGCCGCGGCGACCGCGGACCGCTCGTGCGTGCGCCGCGAACCCATCTCGATCAGCGGCCGACCGCCCGCCGCCACCGCCATCCGCGTCGCGGCCGAGGCGATCGCGCTGTCGTGGTTGTACACCGACAGCGCCAGCGTCTCCAGGAGCACGGCATCGGCGAAGGAGCCCTCCACCACCAGGATCGGCGAGCCGGGGAAGTACACCTCGCCCTCGCCGTAACCCCACACGTTGCCCGAGAACCGGTAGTCGGCCAGCCACTCCACGGTGCGCTCGTCCACGACCCCGTTGTCGGACAGGAAGTCGAGTTCCTCCGTGCCGAACCGGAACCGCTCCAGCAGCTCCAGGAAGCGGCCCGTTCCGGCCACGACCCCGTACCTGCGCCCCTCCGGCAGCCGTCGGGCGAACATCTCGAACACCGAGTGACGGGCGGCGGCGCCGCTGTGCAGCGCCCCCTGGAGCATCGTCAGTTCGTAGTGGTCGGTGAGCAGCGCGCTGCTGCTGTCCTCGCTCATGCGCACGAGCCTAATCCGTGCCGGGTGGGACGGACGAGGTCGCCCCCACCAGCACCGGGCCGCCGCGGCCTCGGCGTTCGCCAACAATACCCATTTGGTTGGTAGGGAACCGGATGTAGGTACCCTGGTGAGCATGCTGAGGATTGATCGCGCGATCTACGACAGGATCGTCGCACACGCCCGCCGCGACCACCCGGACGAGGCGTGCGGCGTCGTGGCCGGACCCGAGGGCTCCGACAGCCCCGAACGCCTCGTCGAGATGGTCAACGCCGAACGGTCGCCGACCTTCTACCGGTTCGACTCCCTCGAACAGCTCAAGGTCTGGCGGGAGATGGACGACCGCGACGAGGAACCCGTCGTGATCTACCACTCCCACACCGCGACCGAGGCCTACCCCTCGCGCACCGACGTCTCCTACGCGTCCGAGCCGGGCGCCCACTACGTGCTCGTGTCCACGCGCGAGCCCGACACCGTCGAGTTCCGCTCCTACCGGATCGTCGACGGCCAGGTCACCGAGGAACCGGTGGAGGTCACCGGGCCCGGCGACGGCGCCGCGACCGCCCCTTAGGTTCCACACCACACCGGGCGGCGCCCAGGAATGGGCACCGCGCGCCCCCTGTTGGCAATGAACGCACACCAACGACCGCTAACGGAGAAACCCTCATGGCCATCGAGGTCCGCATTCCGACCATCCTGCGCAACCTGACCGACGACGCCAAGGTCGTCGAGGGGTCCGGCGACACCCTCGGCAAGCTGTTCGCCGACCTGGACAGCCGCTACCCCGGCATCGCCGAGCGCCTGGTGGCCGACGGCAAGCTGCGCCGCTTCGTCAACGTCTACCTCAACGACGAGGACGTGCGCTTCGTCGGCGGTCTGGAGGCCGAGCTCTCCGACGGCGACAACGTGACGATCCTGCCGGCTGTGGCCGGCGGAAGCCGCTAGGCCGCACATGCGCTACGACTCCCTGCTCGACTCCCTCGGCGGCACGCCGCTCGTCGGCCTGCCCCGGCTCTCGCCCTCGCCGCAGGTCCGGCTCTGGGCGAAACTGGAGGACCGCAACCCCACCGGCTCGATCAAGGACCGCGCCGCGTTCTTCATGATCGAACAGGCCGAGAAGGACGGGCTGCTCTCCCCGGGGTGCACCATCCTGGAGCCGACGTCGGGGAACACCGGCATCTCGCTGGCCATGGTCGCCAAGCTGCGCGGCTACCGCATGGTCTGCGTCATGCCGGAGAACACCTCCGCCGAGCGCAAGCAGCTGCTGGCCATGTGGGGCGCCGAGGTCCACTTCTCCGAAGCCGCGGGCGGCTCCAACGAGGCCGTCCGCGTCGCCAAGGAGATGGCCGCGGCCCACCCCGACTGGGTGATGCTCTACCAGTACGGCAACCCGGCCAACGCCCGGGCCCACTACGAGACCACCGGGCCCGAGATCCTCGCCGACCTGCCGGGGATCACCCACTTCGTGGCGGGGCTGGGCACCACCGGCACCCTCATGGGCGTGGGCCGCTACCTGCGGGAACACCGGCCCGGCGTGCAGATCGTGGCGGCCGAGCCCCGGTACGGCGAGCTGGTGTACGGGCTGCGCAACCTCGACGAGGGGTTCGTGCCCGAGCTCTACGACGAGTCCGTGCTCACCACCCGCTTCTCCGTGCCCTCCGAAGCCGCCCTCAGGCGGACCCGGGAACTCCTGGACAAGGAGGGCATCTTCGCGGGAGTCTCCACCGGCGGCGCCCTGCACGCCGCGCTGGGCATGGCCCGCAAGGCCGAGAAGGCGGGGGAGAGCGCCGACATCGCGTTCGTCATCGCCGACGCCGGGTGGAAGTACCTGTCCACCGGCGCCTACGAGGGCACGCTGGAGGAGGCAGAGGAACGCCTCGACGGCCAGCTCTGGGCCTAGGCTCCGGAGCCTGGACGACCCGTCCGGTGCCCGTCGCGACGCGTACGGGAGCGGCGGTCCGGGCCCTGCGGAGGCCGGCACCTTCGGGTGCCGGCCTCCGCGCCGTTCTGAACACCGTGGAAACACGCCTCGAACAAACAAGACATACGTCGTCAAGCGGTGTGAAAAATTCACACGTGATCGAGGTCGCGTGAGACGCGGGCCACATTTTGTACCACCCGGGCGGGCATTGGGGTACACCCGTAACAACGGGACATCCGCAGAACCAGCCGCCATCCGCACTCCGCACAGACTCTCGACGGGAGTGCCACGGACGCCGCGCGGCCCATCGAGAAGGCGACGACGACGTGCGACTCACGATTATCGGGTCCTCGGGGAGCTTCCCCGGGCCGGACAGCCCGGCTTCCTCCTACATGCTCGAAGCGGACGGCTACCGCCTCCTGCTCGACATGGGCAACGGCGCGCTCGGAACTCTCCAGCGGCACGTCGACATCTACTCCGTCGACGCCGTCTACCTGAGCCACCTGCACGCCGACCACTGCTTCGACCTGTGCTCGTACTGGGTGGCCAGGGCCTACCACCCGGGCGGCGCCAAACCCCGCATCCCGGTCTACGGGCCCGGGGGCGTGGCCCGGCGGATGGCCGAGGCCTACGGTCTGGAGCCCGACCCGGGCATGACCGAGGTGTTCGAGTTCCACGAGCTCTCCCCCGGCCCGTTCCGGATCGGCCCCTTCCAGGCCCGTGTCGACCACGTCAACCACCCGGTGGAGGCCTTCGGCATCCGCCTGGAGCACGGTGGCGCGTCCATGGCCTACTCCGGTGACACCGGGGTGTGCGACTCCCTGGTGGACCTGGCCGCCGACACCGACCTGTTCCTGTGCGAGGCCGCCTTCCAGGACCACCTCGACCACCCCAAGGACATGCATCTGACGGGCAGCGAGGCGGGCGAACACGCCAGCCGGGCCCGCGCCCGCAGCCTGCTGCTGACCCATCTGGTGCCGTGGAACGACGACGACGTCACCCTCACCGAGGCGCGCTCCACCTACGCCGGGCCCATCGGTCTGGCCCGCAGCGGCCAGGTGCACACGGTCGGCGGCTGACTGGGGACGGGGGTCGGCCGCGCGGTTGCGCACTCCAGCACCGCGGGGCACTCCACGGATATACGCTCTTGTCCATGGCCCGACCTGACGGACGCGTTCCGACCCAACTCCGCCCTGTGACCATCACCCGCAACTGGCTCCGCCACGCGGAAGGCTCCGTACTCGTCGAGTTCGGGGACACCCGCGTGCTGTGCGCCGCCAGCGTCGAGGACGGCGTCCCGCGCTGGCGCCGGGGCACCGGAGAGGGGTGGGTCACCGCCGAGTACGCGATGCTCCCCCGCTCCACCGACACCCGGGGCTCCCGCGAGTCGGTCCGCGGCAAGATCGGCGGCCGCACCCACGAGATCTCCCGCCTGGTCGGCCGCTCCCTGCGCGCCGTCGTGGACTTCAAGGCGATGGGCGAGCACACCATCACGCTGGACTGCGACGTGCTCCAGGCCGACGGCGGCACCCGCACCGCCGCGATCACCGGCGCCTACGTGGCGCTCGCCGACGCGATGAAGTGGCTGCGCAAGCGCCGCAAGCTCAAGAACAACCCGCTGACGGGCTCCCTGGCCGCGGTCAGCGTTGGCGTGGTCCAGGGCCAGCCCCGGCTGGACCTGAACTACCTGGAGGACTCGGTCGCCGACACCGACATGAACGTCGTCATCACCGGCGACGGCAGGTTCATCGAGGTGCAGGGCACCGCCGAGGGCGCCCCCTTCGACCGGGACCTGCTCAACCAACTGCTCGACCTCGCGGTCTCCGGCTGCGGGGAACTGACCGCGATCCAGAAGAAGGCACTGTCGGAGTGACCGCCACCCCACGGGCCGGTGCCCGTACCGGCGGTGCGCCCCGGGGAGGGGGAACCGTGAAGATCGTCCTGGCCACGCGCAACGCGAAGAAGGTCCCGGAGATGCGGGCCATCCTGGCCGACGCCGGAGTGGAGGCCGAGGTGCTCTCCCTCGACGCCTTCCCGGACGCGCCGGAGGTGCCCGAGACCGAGGCGACCTTCCTGGGCAACGCGCTGCTCAAGGCGCGGGCCATCGCCGGGCACACCGGGCTGCCCGCCGTCGCCGACGACTCCGGCATCGCCGTGGACGAACTGCGCGGGATGCCCGGAGTGCTGTCCGCGCGCTGGGCCGGCCGCTTCGGCGCGGGCGACCAGGACCGGGCCAACCTGGACCTGGTCCTGGACCAGATGGCCGACACCCCGGCCGAGCGCAGGGGCGCCGCGTTCGTGTGCGCGGCGGTGCTGGTGATGCCGGACGGGACCGAGGCCGTCGCCGAGGGCGTGCTGCGCGGCCGTCTGGTGCGCGAGCGCCGCGGGGAGAACGGCTTCGGGTACGACCCGGTGTTCGTCCCCGAGGGGGAGAGCCGCACCACGGCGGAGCTGTCCCCTGAGGAGAAGAACGCGATCAGCCACCGCGGGATCGCCTTCCGCAAGCTCGCCCGGGAGCTGGCGGACATCCTCTGAGGCCCCCGGACGTGTTCGGGGGGCCGCGTCGGCCCCCGTCCCCGGGGCGGTCCCGCCCCGGGGACGGAAAATCTCGACCTCCCATGTTTGGGCCCGCTGGCCACGGGAAGGGTCAGTGACAGACGACAAGCAAGCCGACGAACGACCAGGCCCCGGGCTGGAGTCCCCTCCGAGCTCAGGCGGATTTGACGCCGCCGCTGAGGTTGCCTAAAATCGATCGGGTCGCTGCGGGACGGCGAGACACCCCACGGGGTCGACTCGGAACCGGGCCGCTGTTCTGACCTCCTCTCCAGGGCTTCGATGGTTCGAGCATGTGCTCGGGGCGTGTAGGCTCGGGGAGTTGCCTCGAAAGAGGAACCGGTCTTCTTGATCCGGTGCAATTTCGCAAAAACCGCCGATTTGGCGGGGCGCGGAACACCTGATAAAGTAAAGACACAACAAAGCGGAAACGCACAACGCCTTCGGCGGAAAAGCTCACAGCAGCTTGTACGCGAAGAGCGGTTGTTTCTTGAGAACTCAACAGCGCGTGTTTGATTTTCTTTAAGCCATGTTTGTTTTGGCCCCGTCACACAGAACCATTCCGGTTCGTGTGCGGAGGTTCCTTTGATTAGCCGGGGTAACCCGGTTGGTCAGGATTACTTCTAGGTTTACCCGCCCAGGCCTCACGGCCGGGTCGGGTTGAGTGACCTTTATGGAGAGTTTGATCCTGGCTCAGGACGAACGCTGGCGGCGTGCTTAACACATGCAAGTCGAGCGGTAAGGCCCTTCGGGGTACACGAGCGGCGAACGGGTGAGTAACACGTGAGCAACCTGCCCCTGACTCCGGGATAAGCGGTGGAAACGCCGTCTAATACCGGATACGACCCGCCACCTCATGGTGGAGGGTGGAAAGTTTTTCGGTCAGGGATGGGCTCGCGGCCTATCAGCTTGTTGGTGGGGTAACGGCCTACCAAGGCGATTACGGGTAGCCGGCCTGAGAGGGCGACCGGCCACACTGGGACTGAGACACGGCCCAGACTCCTGCGGGAGGCAGCAGTGGGGAATATTGCGCAATGGGCGAAAGCCTGACGCAGCGACGCCGCGTGGGGGATGACGGCCTTCGGGTTGTAAACCTCTTTTACCACCAACGCAGGCTCGAAGTTCTCTTCGGGTTGACGGTAGGTGGGGAATAAGGACCGGCTAACTACGTGCCAGCAGCCGCGGTAATACGTAGGGTCCGAGCGTTGTCCGGAATTATTGGGCGTAAAGAGCTCGTAGGCGGCGTGTCGCGTCTGCTGTGAAAGACCGGGGCTTAACTCCGGTTCTGCAGTGGATACGGGCATGCTAGAGGTAGGTAGGGGAGACTGGAATTCCTGGTGTAGCGGTGAAATGCGCAGATATCAGGAGGAACACCGGTGGCGAAGGCGGGTCTCTGGGCCTTACCTGACGCTGAGGAGCGAAAGCATGGGGAGCGAACAGGATTAGATACCCTGGTAGTCCATGCCGTAAACGTTGGGCGCTAGGTGTGGGGACTTTCCACGGTTTCCGCGCCGTAGCTAACGCATTAAGCGCCCCGCCTGGGGAGTACGGCCGCAAGGCTAAAACTCAAAGGAATTGACGGGGGCCCGCACAAGCGGCGGAGCATGTTGCTTAATTCGACGCAACGCGAAGAACCTTACCAAGGTTTGACATCACCCGTGGACTCGCAGAGATGTGAGGTCATTTAGTTGGCGGGTGACAGGTGGTGCATGGCTGTCGTCAGCTCGTGTCGTGAGATGTTGGGTTAAGTCCCGCAACGAGCGCAACCCTTGTTCCATGTTGCCAGCACGTAATGGTGGGGACTCATGGGAGACTGCCGGGGTCAACTCGGAGGAAGGTGGGGATGACGTCAAGTCATCATGCCCCTTATGTCTTGGGCTGCAAACATGCTACAATGGCCGGTACAATGGGCGTGCGATACCGTAAGGTGGAGCGAATCCCTAAAAGCCGGTCTCAGTTCGGATTGGGGTCTGCAACTCGACCCCATGAAGGTGGAGTCGCTAGTAATCGCGGATCAGCAACGCCGCGGTGAATACGTTCCCGGGCCTTGTACACACCGCCCGTCACGTCATGAAAGTCGGCAACACCCGAAACTTGCGGCCTAACCCCTTGTGGGAGGGAGTGAGTGAAGGTGGGGCTGGCGATTGGGACGAAGTCGTAACAAGGTAGCCGTACCGGAAGGTGCGGCTGGATCACCTCCTTTCTAAGGAGTCTTTGCAGGTCGGCATTACTTCTACAGCCGGCCGGACTCGAAAGTGGACCTGGTGCTGCGTGCAGTATCCAGGATGGCTCAAAGACAAATTGAACTTGACCTCGGGCGACTAGAAGCGTCCGGGGGCGCGCTGTTGGGTGTCTGAGGAAACAACCTCTGCTCCGTTGTGGAGTGGGTGTTGGTTCCCGCGGACCGCCTCTGAGAACTCTCGGTTCCTTGCCGTTGTGGCTGGGGATGTGAGTGGTGTTGGGGTATGCGGTTGGTGTTTTGATTTGTGAATAGTGTGCGCGAGCATCTTATTATCTGTAGTGGCCAAGTGATAGTGGCACACGGTGGATGCCTTGGCACCAGGCGCCGATGAAGGACGTGGGAGGCCGCGATAGGCCACGGGGAGCTGTCAACCGAGCTGTGATCCGTGGGTGTCCGAATGGGGAAACCTAGCCCGAGTTGTGTCGGGTTGCCGCCATCTGAATGTATAGGGTGGTTGGTGGTGACGCGGGGAAGTGAAACATCTCAGTACCCGTAGGAAGAGTAAACAACAGTGATTCTCCTAGTAGTGGTGAGCGAACGGGGAAGAGGCTAAACCGTAGGCGTGTGATAGACGGCAGTCGTTGCGTTTGCGGGGTTGTGGGATGCGTCTGTCTGGGTCTGCCGACCTGGAGCGCTGAGTGGTTCTTGTAGCTGAAGCCGTTGGGAAGCGGTACCGGAGTGGGTGAGAGTCCCGTAGGTGTAGGAAGAACCTAGGTGTTGGATGTATTCCCGAGTAGCGCGGAGCCCGTGAAAGTCCGTGTGAATCTGGCAGGACCACCTGCTAAGCCAAAATACGTCCTGGTGACCGATAGTGCACTAGTACCGTGAGGGAAAGGTGAAAAGTGCCCCGGTGAGGGGTCGTGAAATAGTACCTGAAACCGTGTGCTGTCAAGCCGTCAGAGCTGAACTTCGTGTTTGGTGATGGCGTGCCTTTTGAAGAATGAGCCTGCGAGTCATGGTGTGTGGCGAGGTTAACCCGGGTGGGGTAGCCGTAGGGAAACCGAGTCTGAATAGGGCGATTTGAGTCGCATGCTGTGGACCCGAAGCGGAGTGATCTACCCATGTCCAGGGTGAAGCGGGGGTAAGACCTCGTGGAGGCCCGAACCCACCAGGGTTGAAAACCTGGGGGATGAGGTGTGGGTAGGGGTGAAAGGCCAATCAAACTCCGTGATAGCTGGTTCTCCCCGAAATGCATTTAGGTGCAGCGTCGCGTGTTTCTTGCTGGAGGTAGAGCTACTGTTTGGCTGATGGGCCCGACAAGGTTACTGACGTCAGACAAACTCCGAATGCCGGTTAAGTGAAGCGTGGCAGTGAGACTGCGGGGGATAAGCTTCGTAGTCGAGAGGGAAACAGCCCAGATCATCAGCTAAGGCCCCTAAGCGTGTGCTAAGTGGGAAAGGTTGTGGAGTTGCTGAGACAACCAGGAGGTTGGCTTAGAAGCAGCCATCCTTTAAAGAGTGCGTAATAGCTCACTGGTCAAGTGGTTCTGCGCCGATAATGTAGCGGGGCTAAAGCACACCGCCGAAGCTGTGAAGCTCAAGACTAGTTTCTTGGGTTGGTAGGGGAGCGTCGTGCGTCCGGTGAAGCTGCCGAGTGATCGTGTGGTGGAGGGCGTGCGAGTGAGAATGCAGGCATGAGTAGCGAAAGCAACGTGAGAAACGTTGCCGCCGATTGACTAAGGGTTCCTGGGGCAGGTTAATCCGCCCAGGGTGAGTCTGGACCTAAGGCGAGGCCGACAGGCGTAGTCGATGGATAACGGGTTGATATTCCCGTACCCGTGCACGAGCGTCCAGTACTGAATCAGGTGATGCTAACCACGCTGGTGGTCTTGGGTCCCTTCGGGGAGCTTTGACTTACTGGTCTGGGAACCGAGCTTGTAGTAGGTAAGTGATGGGGTGACGCAGGAGGGTAGCTCTACCCGGCGGTGGTTATCCGGGGGTAAGCGTGTAGGCTGAGAGGTTGGCAAATCCGCCTCTCATGTGAGCTGAGACGTGATGCCGAGCCGTTTTTGGTGAAGTGAGTGATCCCATGCTGTCGAGAAAAGCCTCTAGCGAGTTCGTGTGTGGCCAGTACCCTAAACCGACGCAGGTGGTCAGGTAGAGAATACCGAGGCGTTCGGGTGAACCATGGTTAAGGAACTCGGCAAATTGTCCCCGTAACTTTGGGAGAAGGGGAGCCCTGTCTGGTGACGGATCTTGCATCCTGAGCTGGGTGGGGTCGCAGATAGCGGGGGGAAGCGACTGTTTATTAAAAACACAGGTCCGTGCGAAGTCGTAAGACGCTGTATACGGACTGACGCCTGCCCGGTGCTGGAACGTTAAGAGGACTGGTTAGTGGGGGTTCGCCCTTGCGAAGCTGGGAATCTAAGCGCCAGTAAACGGCGGTGGTAACTATAACCATCCTAAGGTAGCGAAATTCCTTGTCGGGTAAGTTCCGACCTGCACGAATGGCGTAACGACTTCCCCACTGTCTCAACCATGGGCCCGGTGAAATTGCACTACGAGTAAAGATGCTCGTTTCGCGCAGCAGGACGGAAAGACCCCGGGACCTTCACTATAGCTTGACATTGGTGTTTGGGATGGTTTGTGTAGGATAGGTGGGAGCCGGTGAAGCTGTCACGCTAGTGGCGGTGGAGGCGTTGGTGAAATACCACTCTGACTGTTTCGGGCATCTAACTTTGGACCGTGATCCGGTTCGGGGACAGTGTCTGGTGGGTAGTTTAACTGGGGCGGTTGCCTCCCAAAGAGTAACGGAGGCGCCCAAAGGTTCCCTCAGCCTGGTTGGTAATCAGGTGTTGAGTGTAAGTGCACAAGGGAGCTTGACTGTGAGACGGACGTGTCGAGCAGGAGCGAAAGCTGGGACTAGTGATCCGGCACCGGCGTGTGGAAGCGGTGTCGCTCAACGGCTAAAAGGTACCCCGGGGATAACAGGCTGATCTTCCCCAAGAGTCCATATCGACGGGATGGTTTGGCACCTCGATGTCGGCTCGTCGCATCCTGGGGCTGGAGTTGGTCCCAAGGGTTGGGCTGTTCGCCCATTAAAGCGGCACGCGAGCTGGGTTTAGAACGTCGTGAGACAGTTCGGTCCCTATCCGCTGTGCGCGTTGGAGACTTGAGAAGGGCTGTCCCTAGTACGAGAGGACCGGGACGGACGAACCTCTGGTGTGCCAGTTGTCCTGCCAAGGGCATGGCTGGTTGGCTACGTTCGGGAGGGATAACCGCTGAAAGCATCTAAGCGGGAAGCTTGCTTCGAGATGAGGTCTCCTGCCTCCTTGAGGGGGTAAGGCTCCCTATAGACGATGGGGTTGATAGGCCGGGTGTGGAAGCCTTGTGAGGGGTGGAGCTGACCGGTACTAATAGGCCGAGGGCTTGTCCGCTGCAGATAATTGGATGTTCGCGCACACTTTTCACGGAGTTTACTGCTCACTGTGATTCCCTGCCCTGTGGGGTGGGTGGAGTTGGGTGGGTGGTGTGTGGTTTCCGTGGTGGTTATTGCTGGAGGGTCACACCCGGTCTCTTTCCGAACCCGGTCGTTAAGTCTCTTTGCGCTGATGGTACTGCCCTGTGGTGGGGTGGGAGAGTAGGTCGCTGCCACGGTTTTTCTTGAAGGAGGGGTGGGGTTGCCTGTTAGGGGCGGCCTCACCTCTCTTTTTTTGTGGGGGTGGGGTGCCTGTTAGGGCGGGTCCGCCCCTTTTTTTGTGTGGGGGTTTGTGCGTTTGTGAACGTTGGGGTGGGTGTGCGGGGGTGTGGGTGCCTGGGTGGGCCCCCCTGTTTCCAGTCAACCGGATGCGGGCGTGTCGGTGCCAGGGCCTGTTGCGTGCTGTGGACAACCAGCCGCCCCCTCGAAGACGCGGTAGTTCGCCCGCGCTGTCCACTGTCCGTTCCTGTTTTCGCCGGTGGGACAATTTCCGCATGACGAAGACGATCCCCTCAGCGCTTCTGGCCGCCGCGGAGGCCGCGAAGGGCTTCATGCCCACGGACGAGGGCACCGCCCTCTTCGAGACCGCCGTCGACTACGCCCGGGTCGGGCCGATCGTGGAGATCGGCACCTACTGCGGTAAGTCCACGATCTTCCTCGGCGCGGCCGCCCGTGCCACCGGGGTCAAGGTCCTCACGATCGACCACCACCGGGGCTCGGAGGAGCACCAGGAGGGTTGGGAGTACCACGACGCGTCCCTGGTGGACGAGGCGACGAGCAGGTTCGACACTCTTCCGTGCTTCCGGCGCACGATCACCCGAGCGGGCCTGGACGACGAGGTGATCGCGCTCGTGGGCCGGTCCACCGATGTCGCGGCTGTCTGGGGCACCCCGCTCGGCATGGTCTTCATCGACGGCGGCCACAGCGAGGAGGCCGCCCAGAACGACTACGCTGGTTGGAGTCCGCACGTCGCCCCCGGCGGGGCCCTCGTCATCCACGACGTGTTCCCCAACCCCGAGGACGGCGGCCGACCGCCCTACAACATCTACCGGAAGGCCCTCGACTCGGGGGAGTTCGAGGAGATGCGAGCGGTGGGCTCCCTGCGGGTGCTCGAACGCACCCGGGGGAAGTGAGCGGACTAACAGTCTTTCCGATACACAACTGCCCGGGGTAAGCCTTGGGTAAGAAGTGACAGTACGCTTACCTGCTCGGACTTGACATGGTTACGGGCGGGTATCGTGGCCTTGAGGGCTGAGCGATGGCGGCGTTATTCCCCGAATTACCGCTTCGGTCCTGACTCGAACTGAACGATCCCGGGCACTTGCGCGTCCAACACCAGGACGGCAGGGTGCCGGACGTGATTTGCCATGGGGGCGGGGAACTGAGCGAGAGCACACACGGCGAAAGCGGGGCGGGTGGACAGCGTCCCAAGGACACGCCGGACAACAGGAACACCTCTGCCGAAGAGCTGTCCAACAAGCACACTCCCGAGGGTGGAGTACCCACCAGCGAGGGGAACCAACCCACTCATGACACTCCTGGAGGAGAGGAAAGCGTAGGAGAGCAGCCCGAACCGGAGTTCATCAACCCGGTCACCTTCAAGACCAGCGGTACCTTCCTGCGTGACAAGGTCGCCCAGAGCCTCGCGGAACAGGGTTTCGGTTCCGACGACACCGGCGACGACGCAGCGGAGGAGACCTCCGGCGTCCCCGCCGACGCGCACGGTTCCGACGCCTCCCCCGCAGCCGGCTCCCCCGCCTCGGCCGACCGCGCGGGTGCGGAGGAGTCCGACGCGCGTGAGGACGGCGTCCGGGGGGACGGACGGTCCTCCCAGGCGGCCTCGCCCTCCGCGGCCGACGACACGTCCGTCGACCAGGACGGTAAGGCCGGCGCCGACGAGCCCCCATCGCCGGTGTCCGACCGGACCGAGCCCATCTCGCTCGACTCCGTCCGCGCGGCCGCCTCCGCGGAGGCGGCGCAGACGTCCGACGACGCCTCCGGGAACGCCGACACCAAGGGGGGCGGGACAGACCTCTGGAGTCCCCGCGGGCAGGAGCACACGGGAGTTCCCAAGAGCCCCGTGGCCGGTACCGTGACCGACGTCCAGGACTTCGAGGACGGTTCCGCCGGAGCCGCCGCGTCCGCTGTGCCCGCCGCTCCGGACGCCGTCGCTCCGGACCGTGACGGAGAGCAGAGGATCGACGAGTCCTCCGCGGCCGAGACGGCGTCCCTGTGGCCCGAGCCGCGTCGCCTCTCCTCCTACGTGACCGAGTCGCCCTCCGAGGGGCAGGACCGGGGCGCCCGCCCCGGTGCCACCGCGGCCGGTGCCGCGGCGGCGGCCGGAGCGGCGGGTGCCGCGGGAGCGGGCGCCGCCCACTCCGGGGCGCACGGCGGCCCCACCGGCCTTGGTGACACCACCAGTTCCAGCAACTCCGGCGGCCCCAGCGGTCCCACCGGCCCTGGCGGCCCCAAGGGCCCGGCTGGCCCCGGCGGTACCGGGCCCGGCGGCCCCAAGGGCCCGGGTGACCCCAAGGCCCGGGGCAAGAAGAACGGCGCCGGTCAGAAGGCCAAGAAGCCCCTCTGGTGGAGGATCCTGCGGGTCTTCCTCATCGTCACCGGCGTGTTCTTCATCATCGGGTGCGGTGTCTTCGCCTTCTTCTACAGCACCGTGGAGGTCCCGGACGCGGCCAAGGCCGACGTCCTGGAGGAGGGTTCCACCTTCTACTTCGCCGACGGCGAGAGCGAGTTCGCCTACCGGGGCACCCACCGGGAGATCCTGTCCTACGACGAGATGACCTCGGGCGGCGAACACGTCGTCGAGGCGGTCATCTCCGCGGAGGACCGCGGTTTCTGGACCGAGCCCGGAGTGTCCGTGAGCGGCACCGCCCGCGCGGTGTGGTCCACCGTCACCGGCCAGCAGGTCCAGGGCGGTTCCACCATCACCCAGCAGATGGTGCGCAACTACTACGAGGGCATCTCCCGGGACGTGTCCATCACCCGCAAGGTGCGGGAGATCATCATCGCCCTCAAGGTCGATCGGAGCGAGTCGAAGGAGTGGGTGATGGAGCAGTACCTCAACACCATCTACTTCGGTCGCAACGCCTACGGAGTCCAGGCCGCCTCGCAGGCGTACTACCACAAGGACGTCCAGGACCTGGAGCCCGCCGAGGCCGCGTTCCTCGCCGCCGCCATCCAGCAGCCCACCCCCTTCGGTGAGGCCGACGTGGAGACCACTCCCTCGATGGAGCGGCGCTGGGAGTACGTCGTCAACGGCATGGTCACCACGGAGGCCATCACCCAGGCCGAGGCCGACGCGATGGAGTTCCCGGCTCCCGAGCCCGAGCGGCCGAGCGAGGGCACGGACCTGAGCGGCTACAAGGGCTACATGCTCCAGGAGGCCATGAACGAGCTGGAGCGGCTCGGCTACACCGAGGACCAGATCAACCGCCAGGGCTACAGGATCGTCACCACGTTCGACCAGGACATGATGGACGCCGCCTACGCCGCTGTGGAGGAGATGGTCCCGCCCGAGGACCGGCCCGAGGGCGTCAACGTCGGTCTGACCACCATTGACCCGGCGACGGGCGAGGTCCTGGCCTTCTACGGCGGGCACGACTACTGGGAGAACCAGTACGACAGCTCCTTCCTCGGCGCCGCGCAGACCGGTTCGGCGTTCAAGCCCTACGTGCTCGCCACCGCACTGGAGCAGGGCTACAGCCTCAACTCCACGGTGGACGGGCGCGGTCCGCGCACCATCGCGGGCTCGCGCATCCAGAACGCGGGCAACTCGCCGGGCGGCGTCATGACGCTCACGCAGGCCACCCAGGTCTCCAACAACCTCGGCTTCATCGAGCTGGCCCAGGAGGTCGGTTTCGAGAACGTGCGCGACACCGTCTACGCCGCGGGGTGGCCCGAGGGGAGCGTGCCCGACAGCCAGCTGGTTCCGGTCATGCCGCTGGGCGCCTCCAGTGCCCGCACGGTCGACCAGGCCAGCGGGTACGCCACCTTCGCCAACGGCGGCGTGCACGTCGAGACGCACGTGGTGCGGGAGATCATCGACTCCGAGGGCGAGAACGTGCGCCCGGAGGTGGAGAGCAACAGGGCCCTGGAGGAGGCGACCGCGGCCGACGTCACCTACGCCCTCCAGCAGGTGGTCAACGGCGGTACCGGTACGGCGGCGCGGCTGGCCAACCACCCCACCGCGGGCAAGACCGGTACCACCGACGGCAGCGTCGCGGCCTGGTTCGTCGGCTACACCCCGCAGCTGTCCACGGCGGTGGGGATCTACAGCGGCAACAACGAGAGCTTCAGTATCCCGGGATACGGCTCCCTGTCGGGCGGTACGCTCCCGGCGTCGCTGTGGAACCGGTACATGGGCACCGCGATGGAGGGTTACGAGCCTGGTTCGTTCCCGAGTCCGGCCTTCAGCGGCACCACCGAGAACTGGGCTCCGGACGTGTCCACCGAGCAGCCCCAGCAGCCGCAGCAGCCGGAGGCGCCCGCGGAGCCGGAGACGCCGGCCGAGCCGGAGGAGCCCACCACGCCCGAGACGCCCGTGGAGCCGGAGGAGCCCACCACGCCCGAGTGGCCGGAGATCCCCGGCCCGGGGACCGAACCGGGCCCCGGTGATGGCGGCGGCGGAGAGGAAGGCGGCGGCGGTGGCGGCGGTGGTGAGAGCCCGCCGGCCAGACGCGACGACCTCTGGTGAGGTCCGGTTCCGGTGGTGACCGGAGCCGGTGAGAACGGGGGAGGGCCCGGCGGCGCGCCGCCGGGCCCTCCCCCCGTGTTCCGGGTCCTCCGTGTCGGGCCCGCGCCGGTCGGCGGAGCGGGCCCTGTCGGCCCGAACCGGTCTCGGCCCGCGGGGGCGAACGCCCATCGGGGGCTGGATGTGGCGCGGGTCCGGGGTAGGCCTCCTAGTCGGAGGGGCCACCGTCCCAGGTGTGCAGGAAGACCCGCGAGCCCGGCGTGGTCCCGGTGAGCGCGTCCGCCGCCAGGATCACGGCGGCCGACGTCCACGTGCTGCGCTCCACCGGCCAGCGCACCTGCTCGGCGAACTGGTAGCCCGTCCAGTACACGCCGTCGTCGGCGTCGCGCAGGTGCTGCACGTCCCGCAGGAGGCGCACGCCCGCGTCCACGTCGCCGACGGCGGCCAGGGCCAGCACCAGCTCCGAGGTCTCCGCCGCGGTCACCCACGGCTGGTCGCTCACGCAGCGCACGCCCAGCCCGGGCACCACGAAGCGGTCCCAGCGCTCGGCGATGCGCTCCTTGGCGGCGGCCCCGCGCACGGCGCCGCCCAGGACGGGGTAGAACCAGTCCATCGAGAAGCGGCCCCGGTCGGCGAACAGGTCCTCGTGCCCGTTGATGAGCACCGCGAGGCGGTCGGCGGCGGCCGTCCACGCGGGGCGGGAGCGGCCCAGGCGCGCGGCCAGGGCGGCGCCGCAGCGCAGCGCGTGGTGCGCGCTCGCGCACACCGTCAGCAGGGCGTGGTCCCCCGGGGCGCCGTTCTCCGAGCGGGCCCACAGGATCTCGCCGTGCTCACCGCGCAGGGCCAGGACGAACTCCAGGCCCTCCTCGACCACCGGCCACATCCGCTCGGCGAACGCGGTGTCGCCGGTGACGAGCAGGTGGTGGAACAGGCCCACCGCGGGGTAGGCGGCGTGGTTGGCCTCGCGCAGCGGCGTCACCGGGACGCCCTGGCGGAACTTGGCGGGCCACCCTCCCCCGGGCGCGCGGCTGTCGGCCAGCCACAGGTAGGCGCGCCGGGCCGCCTCGGCGTGTCCGGGCGCGCTGCGGCCGGTCACGGTCAGGGCCATGGCGCACTCCACGTGGTCCCACACGTCGGTGTGCCCGCCGGGGAACCACGGGATGGCCCCGCTGTCCTCCTGGCAGCGTGCGAGGTAGGAGGCGGAGCGGTGCAGCTGCTCGGCGTTGAGCACGCCGGGCAGGCTCAGAGCGTCGTGGAGGGCCGTTCCGGTCGTGGGTGCGGGGGTGACGGACATCAGGCGTCGTGCGGTTTGCGCACGTACACGACCACGCTCTTGCCGATGACCGGGTTGAGCAGGCGCTCGGCGACGCGGGTCACGGCGGGGGCCTTGAGCATGTCCCACACCAGCATGTCGTGGTAGGCCTTGGCGAGCGGGTGGTCGTCCCGGTCGGTGCCCACCGCGCACTTGATCCACCAGTAGGGGGCGTGCAGGGCGTGCGCGTGGTGGTGCGGGCCGACCTCGAAGCCGGTGGCCTTGAGCTTGGCCTCCAGCTCGGCGCGTGTGTAGATGCGGATGTGCCCGCCCTCGTTGGTGTGGTACTCCTCCGACAGGGCCCAGCACAGGCGCTCGGGCAGGAAGCTGGGCACGGTCACCGCGGCGATGCCGCCGGGCCGCAGCACCCGGAAGAGCTCGGCCATCGCGGCGGTGTCGTGCGGGATGTGCTCGAAGATCTCGGCCGCGACCACGCGGTCGAAGCTGGCGTCGTCGAAGGGCATGTCCAGGGCGTCGCCCTTGACGGTCTCGGCCCTGGCCTCCTCGGGAGCCTCGCCCTCGTGGCGCATCGCGGCGAACATGGTCTCGACCTCGGCGAGGTCGGCGACGTTCTGGTCGAAGGCCACGATGTCGGCGCCGCGTCGGTAGACCTCGAAGGCGTGGCGGCCGCCGCCGCAGCCCAGGTCGAGCACGCGGTCGCCCGGGCCGACGGGGAACAGGTTGAAGTCGACGGTGATCAGTGGAGGCTCCCTGGGGATCTGGCTCGGGGATCTGGTCTTGGGGCTCCGCGGCCGCGGGCGCGGGGCGGTGGGTCGCGCGGGGCCCGCGGGGCGGCGCGCTGTCCGGGCCGGTCAGGCGCCGTTGGCGGGGGCCCGATCGGGTGCCGGCGCGGACGCGGGCTCGGCGGGCCCGGGTTGCGCGCCGCCGTCGGCGGGGCGGTTGCCCCGCACGGCGTCGACGGTGGAGGCGTAGCGGCGCGCGGTCAGTTCGGCGACGGCCCTCCAGGTGAAGCGCTCCTGGACCCGGCGCCATGCGGCGGCGCCCATGCGTTCGCGTTCGGCGTCGTCGTCGAGCAGGGCGGCCAGCGCCTCGGCGAGCACCTCGGGGTCGCCCGGGGGCACCAGGCGCCCGGCGTCCCCGTCGGTGCCCACGACCTCGGGCAGTGCTCCGGCGCGGCTGGCCACCAGCGGCGTCGCGCAGGCCATGGCCTCCACGGCGGGCAGGGAGAACCCCTCGTAGAAGGACGGGACGACCGCCACCTGCGCGCTGGCGATGAGTTCGGCCAGGGCTGTGTCGTCGATGCCGCTGACGAACTCGACGCGGTCGCGCAGGCTCAGCTCGTCCACCAGCTGGTCGGTGGGGCCGCCGGGTTTGGGTCTGCTGACGACGGTCAGGGTGATGTCGCGTTCGGTGGCGAGTTTGGCCGCGGCGCGCAGCAGGACGGCCACGCCCTTGAGGGGGCTGTCGGCGCTGGCGGTGCACACGATGCGTCCCGGTACGCGCTCCAGCGCGGGGCGCGGGTGGAAGTGGCGGGTGTCCACGCCCAGCGGGGTGACCTCCATGGCGGCGGGGGAGACGCCGAACTCGCGGGCGATGTCGTCGGCGGAGGACTGGGAGGGCACCAGGATCGGGTCGAGTCGGCGGGCGACCCTGGCCTGCATGCCCACGAACCCGTACCAGCGGCGTTTGGTGAGCTTGTGCAGGCCCCGGGCCTCGGACAGTTCGATCCTGCGGTCCACGCTGATGGGGTGGTGGATGGTGGTGACCAGGGGCAGTCCGGCGGACCTGATGCCGAGCAGTCCCCAGCCCAGCGTCTGGTTGTCGTGGACGACGTCGAAGTCGTCCAGGCGGCGGCGCAGTTCGCGGTTGGCGCGCAGGGAGAAGGTGAGGGGCTCGGGGAACCCGGCGGTCCACATGGTGGCGACCTCCAGGGCGTCGATCCAGTCGCGCCACTCGCGCACGGGCGGTGCCTTGAAGGGGTGGGCGTCGTTGTACAGGTCCAGGGAGGGGACCTTCTCCAGGGTCACGCCCTCGTCCAGCACGGGGTAGGGCTGGCCGGAGAGGACGGTGACCTCGTGGCCCAGGGCGGCCAGTTCGCGTGAGAGGTGGCGGACGTACACGCCCTGTCCGCCGACGTGCTGCTTGCTGCGGTAGGACAGCAGGGCGACGCGCAGGGGGCGCTCGGCACGGGGCCGGGGGCTCGGTGTGGTGCCCGACTGGGTCAAGAGTCCACCTCTTCGTTGGGTCGCGGGCCCGGTCGCCGTGGGCGCGGACGCCGTCGGCCGGTGACAGGCGTGCGCGTGCCTATGTTACTCGGCAGTTGTGTTCGGACCGGCGTCGGGCCGGTTGGTAAGGGATCCTATGTCGGGTGCCCTGCGGCGGTGCTCCGGCGGGGCGCGTCGCCGTGTTCGGCGCGGCGGGCGTCCGGACGGTCGGAGGAGGGGTGGTGTTCATGCGCGGTACACAAATGAGAACAAATTCTACAAAGCCTGTCAGGCGATCCGAAAACCCCGGTCCGCTTTTCGTATTGCTACTGCTACGTCGGGCGATGAGGTGAGGATCATGGGCTTGACCGGCCGTCTTCGGGGGAATCGGTTGGATAACGTGTTCTCGTAACAGCCGCCGCCTCCGGGTGGGCGTCGGCGACGGGCTTCAGCGCCGCGGCGAGCGGGCAGCGCGCGGGCTGACGACGAAGGGGAGATCCTGTGCCGGTGCAGGCGGCGAGCGGAACGATGTCACGAAGTCAGACCCAGCGCCGCAAGCGCATCGTGCAGACCGCGGCCGCGCTGGCCGTGCGCGGTGGTGTGGAGGCCATGCAGATGCGTTCGGTGGCCGAGCGCGCGGGTGTCGCCCTCGGCACGCTCTACCGGTACTTCCCCTCCAAGATGGATCTGGTGGTGGCCGTGGTCACCGAGGAGCTGGACCTGCTGGAGGGCGGTATCGTGCGCCGTCCGCCCACCGCCGACACCCCCGCCGAACGCGCGGTCGACGTCCTGCTGCGGGCCACGCGCGGGCTGATGCGCGAGCCGGAGCTGGCCGACGCGCTGGTGCGCTCGCTCATCATGGCCGAGGTCAAGATCGAGCTCGACCTGCGCATCTCCGACCTGGTGTGGCGGGTGGCCACCGGCAACCTGGAGGGCGCCGAGGAGGAGGGCGGCACCGGGGTGGACCGCGACAGCACCGGCTACGTCCTGGTGGGCTCGCTGACCAGCGTGTGGATCTTCGAGCTGGTGGAGGTCCTCAAGGGGCGCCGTGACGTGGACGAGGTGGAGCGGCGGCTCCAGGCCGCGGCCGAGCGCCTGCTCGCCCCGTTCTGACCCGCCCTTCCCCCGCGTCGGCGGGGGACCGGCGTCAGCCACCGCCGAAGAGCAGGCCCAGCAGCCCGTCGAGCAGACCTTTGCCGCCCCCGTCGTCGTCCCCGTCCTCCTCGGGCGGGCCGCCGGGGGCGTCGTCGTCTCCGGACTCCTCCTCCCCGGGCGCGCCCGGAGCGCCGTCGGGCCCCTCGCCTCCGGAGGGCGGGCTCGCCTCCTGCGGGGGCGGTGCGGGCGTGGTCCGCTCCGGAGCCGGGTCGGGGGCCTGGTGCCCGCTGCCGCCGCCGTCCTCCTGCCGCTGCTCCGCCTCGGCCCCGGGTTCGGTGGGCTCCGTCGGCGCGGTCGGGGGCTCCGGGGTCGGTCCGGCCTCCGGTTTGGTGTCCGCGCTGGTCGCGTCGGTCTCCACCTGCGGGACCAGCGGTCCGCGCTCGGTCTCGTCGGGCCCGGCGCCGATCATCGTGGAGGGGCCGCCCACGGCGCTGGCCCAGCCCCACAGCGCGACCGCCAGTACCACGGTGGCGAGGCCGGAGACGGCGGCCGTCGGCCAGCGGCGGCGGGCGGTGCGCCGGTCGTCGGGACCGTCACCGGAGTCGTCGGGCACGGCAGGCGAACCGGGTCCGGCCAGCGGGGTGACCGCTTCGTCGCGCACCGGGTGGTCGCGCGTGGTCAGCCGGTCGCCTGGCAGGGCGCGGGGCGGCGCCTCGGGGCCGGGCTCGGCCGCCTCGTTCTCCTCCTCGGCCGCCCCGGCGGCGCGGGAGCGGTGCATCGGGTACCCCTCGCCGGTGAGGGGGTGCATCTGCGCGGCGATACGCTCGCGGGCCGCGGCCAGGTCGGGATCGGTGCAGGTGCGCACCACCGCCTCGCGAAGGCCGGGCGGCGGGCCGGGCGGGCGCAGCAGGGCCAGTGCCTGGGAGACGTCGTGCACCTGGGCGCGCCAGGCGGCGGTGCCCGGGCCGCCGGTGTCCCCGGCACCGCCGGAGGCTCCTGCCTCCCGGGAGGTTCGTGGGTCGGGGACGCGGTGGTCGCCGTCGCGGCCGTCCAGGTTCTCCGCGGCGCGGCGGATCGCCGAGCGCGTCAGCTCGCCGCAGATCTGGGGGTCCAGGCCCAGGACGCGCGCGACCGCGGAGGTGGGCAGGGCGTGCCGCAGGTTCAGCTCCACCAGTTCGCGGTGGCTGGCGGGCAGCCGGGAGAACATGCGGGCCACCGGCTCCTCGGCGGGCACCGTGGCCAGCCGGGTGTAGGGGCTCGCGTGGGCCAGGCCGCGGCGCTGGCAGGCCGAGCGGACCAGGGCGTACAGCCAGGAGCCGAGGTCGGCCGGGTCCGCGCGCCGCGAGTCGAGGACGACACCGGCGACGAGGCCGTCGTGCACGGCCTCGGCCGTCTGCCCGGTGTCCTCACCCAGTAGCGACCAGGCGTACCGGTACAGGGACGGGGCGAAGGCGTCGTAGAGCGCCTCGACCGTCGACGGTTCGCCTGGTTCGCTACCTCTGGTCACTTTTCTAACCCCCCGTTCCCCGCGACGGTAGCGAGGGGAGAGGCGACGCGTGGGTGAATCGTCTACCTGTGTCTTGAAGGTAAGTCTTCCGTAACCTCGGGGCCGGTTGCGGGACCCGACGGTCGCGGATCGGCTACTCTCCGCCGCGTGAGGGCGACCCGATGGCGATCATCCGCTCGACGGAGCGGCGGGCGCGCGCGGAGGTGTCGGCGTCGACCGTGATCTCGGTCGTGCCGAACCGCAGCGCGTTGAGCAGCTTGTCCGCGTCGATCATCTTCATGTAGTGGCACTCGGCGCGCGAGTTGACCGCCTCGAACTCCGTGTTCGGGTTGGCGTTGCGCAGCTGGTGCAGCATGCCGGTCTCGGTCGCGATGAGGACCTTCTTGGCGCTGGTGTTCTCCGCGGCGGTCAGCATCCCGCCGGTGGAGAGGACCTTGACGCGCTCCTGCGGGACGGCGCCGCTGCCCACGAGGTAGAGGGCGGAGGTGGCGCAGCCGCACTCGGGGTGGACGTAGACCTCGGCGTCGGGTTCGGCGGCGACCCGCTCGCGCAGGGTGTGCCCGTCGATTCCGGCGTGCACGTGGCACTCGCCCATCCACACGTGGATGTTGTCGCGGCCGGTGACCCGCTTGACGTGGGCGCCCAGGAACTGGTCCGGCAGGAAGAGGATCTCGCGGTCCTCGGGGATGGAGCGGATGACGTCCGCGGCGTTGGAGGAGGTGCAGCAGATGTCGGTCTCGGCCTTGACCGCCGCGGTGGTGTTGACGTAGGCGACCACGACCGCGTCGGGGTGCTCGGCCTTCCAGGCGCGCACGTCCTCGGCGGTGATGGTGTCGGCCAGCGAGCACCCGGCGGCGGGGTCGGGCAGCAGGACGGTCTTCTGGGGGGCGAGGATCTTGGCGGTCTCGGCCATGAAGTGCACGCCGCAGAAGACGATGGTGCTCGCGTCGACACCGGCGGCCAGGCGGGAGAGCGCCAGGGAGTCGCCGGTGTGGTGGGCGACGTCCTGGATTTCCGGGCGCTGGTAGTTGTGCGCGAGGATGACAGCGTCGCGCTCCTTCGCCAGGCGGTGGACCTCAGCGGCCCATTCCTGCCTGGTCATGGTGTCCGCCGTGGCGGTGACCGGTGCCATGTCCAACTACTTCCTTGAGGCTGTGGGCAACGCCGCGCGGGCGCCGTGCCGTGGAGGGTCGGTGCGGGCGGGGACAGGTTTTTGTCTGTCAGGCACAAACCTGGTGAAGCTTAACATGACGGGTAACGGAAGGGACAGGGTGGACATCCCTCAGGAAAACGGACAGGTCGCGGCGTCCGTCTGCTCCGCGTCCGACCACGCGGAGCTGTCGGTGCACGAGGCTCTCGCGGTCGTGCTCCAGATCCGCGCCGGAGAACTGTGCGTCCTGCTGTGGCGCAGGGCCCTGCCGCCCTGCGAGGGCGCCTGGGCGCTGCCCGGCGGCAGGCTCGGCCGGGGGGAGAACCTGGGCGCATCCATCCGGCGCCAGCTCGCCCAGAAGGTCGACGTGAGGGATCTGTCACACCTGGAGCAGCTGGAGACCCGCAGCGACCCCGACCGCGTCCCCCGGCGCCGCACCCTGGCCACCGCCTACGTGGGGCTGGTCCCCGCCGACGTGGACCCGGTCGTGCCCGGCGACACCGGCTGGCACCCGGCCGCCGACCTGCCGACCATGGCCTTCGACCACGCCTCCATCGTCCGCTCCGGACGCCAGCGGCTGCGCGCCAAGCTCAGCTACACCAACGTCGGGTTCGCCCTCGCCCCGCCGGAGTTCACGATGTCGGAGCTGTCCGGCTACTACCGGGCCGCGCTGGGCCACGACGTGGCCGCCACCAACCTGCGCCGCGTCCTGCTGCGCCGGGGCCAGATCGAGGAGACCGGCCGCTCGGTTCCCTCGGGCCGCTCCGGGGGCAGGCCCGCCGCGCTCTTCCGGTTCCGCGAGCGCGGCCTCCAGATCACCGACGCCTTCGCGGTGCTGCGCCCGCCCAGCTGAAGGCCAAGCGTGGGCCCGCCCGGTCCCGCCCCCGGGAACCCGTCCGCCCGGCCGGGCGGCCGGGAGCGCACCGCCCGCGCGGTTCGGGCCGCGGCCCCTTCCCCCGTCCGGGGGCCGTCGTCGGCGGCTTGTACACTCCCTGACCGTGGCAATTCGTACTGCGGTCTTCGACGTCGGCGAGACACTCGTCGACGAGACCCGGATCTTCGCGCGCTGGGCCGACCGCTTCGGCATCCCGCACATGGCCTTCTTCGGGACCATCGGCGGCGTGCTCGCCTCCGGAGGCACCCTCACCGACGGCTTCCGCCTGCTCGTGCCCGGGTTCGACCTCGCGGCCGAGAGCGCGCGCTGGCGCGCCGAGGACCCCGACGGCGAACGCGAGCACTTCGGCGAGGCCGACCTGTACCCCGACGTGCGCCCCGCCTTCGCGGCCATGCGCGCCTCCGGCATCTCCCTGGTCATCGCGGGCAACCAGCCGCCCGAGGCCGGACCCGCCCTGACCGCCATGGACCTGGGCGTGGACGGCATCGGCATCTCCGACGACTGGGGTGTCAAGAAGCCCGAACCCGCGTTCTTCGACCGGGTCCTGGCCCTGGTCCGGGCCGCCAGCCCCGGCACCGAACCCGGCGAGATCGTCTACGTCGGCGACCGCGTCGACAACGACGTCCTCCCCGCCCGCGCCGCCGGGATGCGCGCCGTCCTGCTGCGCCGGGGTATCTACGGCTACCGCCACGCCGCCGCCGAGGAGGCGGCCCGCGCCGACGCCGTCCTGGACGACCTCCACCAGCTCGCCGACTGGATCGGCCGTCAGAACTGAGGCGGCACGCCGAGGGGCCGGGTCGTGGGACCCGGCCCCTCGGCGCGCCCGCCGCCTTCGGTCCCGGTACGGTCACGGCCTCCACCCCACGGTTTGACCAGCGCGCCCGGGGGTAACGTGCGAACGGCCTGCCCCTCGCCACACCTCACCTTCCGGACCCTCCGGTTCCCCGAATGGAGACGACACCGCCGATGATCGCGTTCGAGGGCGCCGCCAAGCTCTATCCCGACGGCACGGTGGCCGTCGACCAGCTGGACCTGACCGTCGAGACCGGCCAGACCACGGTCTTCGTGGGTCCCTCCGGAAGCGGCAAGACCACGTCGCTGCGGATGATCAACCGCATGGTCGAACCGACGGGGGGCACCGTCCGCATCGACGGCGAGGACGTGCGCCAGCGCGACCCCGCGGCGCTGCGCCGCTCCATCGGCTACGTCATCCAGCAGGCCGGGCTCTTCCCGCACCGCACCGTGCGCGACAACATCGCCACCGTGCCCCTGCTGCTCGGCTGGGGCCGGGCCAAGGCCAGGGCGCGCGCCGCGGAGCTCATGGAACTGGTCGGTCTGGAGCCCGCCCAGGCCCGGCGCTACCCCCACCAGCTCTCCGGGGGCCAGCAGCAGCGCGTCGGCGTCGCCCGCGCACTGGCCGCCGACCCGCCCATCCTGCTGATGGACGAACCCTTCAGCGCCGTGGACCCCGTCGTGCGCGCCAGCCTCCAGGACGAGCTCCTGCGTCTGCAGAAGGAGCTGCACAAGACCATCGTCTTCGTCACCCACGACATCGACGAGGCCGTCCGGCTCGGTGACCGCATCGCCGTCTTCCGCCCCGGCGGGAGGCTCGCCCAGTACGACACCCCCCAGAACCTGCTGGCCGCGCCCGAGGACGCCTTCGTGGAGTCCTTCATCGGCTACGACCGGGGCGTGCGGCGCCTGTCCTTCTTCCCGGCCGACAGGCTCTCCCCGCGCCAGGACGCCGTCCTGGAAGAGAGCGTGCGCGCGGGCGCCGCGGCCGCCTCGCTCGGGGACGAGCCCTGGGCCCTGGTCGTCACCGGCGACCGCATGCCCCTGGGCTGGGCCAGCGCGCGGCAGCTGGCCGACGCGCCCGCGGACACCGCCCTGGGCTCGCTCGAACTCGCGCCCTTCGGCCACACCTTCGCCGTGGGCACCGACTCCCTGCGGGCCGCCCTGGACGCGGCGGTGCTCTCGCCCGCGGGCCGCGCGGTCGGCGTCGACGCCGACGGCCGGGTGGTCGGCGTGGTCTCGCAGGACGACCTGGGCGCCGCTCTGTGGTCGGTGACCGAGTGATCGCCGAGGCCGTCGCCGGGGTCTGGGGCGCCGGGTCCGCGGCCGGACCGTCCGGCACCGGGGCGCTCGCCGGGGCGTGGGACTGGGTCGTGCGCGTCGTGGACTGGGGCGTCGCGAACTGGAGCCACCCCGGCGACCCGGACCGGGGCGTCCTGCCCCGCCTGACCGAGCACATGCGGCTGTCCTACCTGTCCATCCTCATCGGACTGGCGGTCGCCCTGCCCCTGGGGCTGGCGTGCGCGCGCTGGAAGCGCCTGTACCCGCCGGTGCTGACGGGCGTGAACGTGCTCTACGCGGTGCCCTCCATCGCCCTGTTCTTCCTCATGCTGCCCTACACCGGGTTCAGCGACTGGACGGCCATCGTGCCGCTGGCCCTGTACACCCTGGTGATCCTGCTGCCCAACGTGGTGGACGGGCTGCGCCAGGTCCCCGACCACGTGCGCCAGGCCGCCGTCGCCATGGGCTTCGGCCCGCTGCGGCGCCTGCTGTACGTGGAGATGCCGGTGGCCGTGCCGGTGGTCATCGCCGGGCTGCGGGTGGCCTCGGTGGCCACCATCAGCATGGTCAGCGTCGCCTCGCTGGTGGGCCTGGGCGGTCTCGGCCGGCTCATCCTCAGCGAGGGCTTCCGGCGCCAGTTCGACGCGCCCATCGTGGTCGGCATCGTGCTCACCGTGGTCCTGGCGTTCGTCACCGACGCGGTGCTGGTGCTCGCCCAGCGCCTGCTCACCCCCTGGTCGCGCCGCGACGGCGCCGTGCCACGGCGCAGGCGCCGGGCGGTCGCGGCGGAGGCCGCCGCGGCGGACCCGGCGGCGGACCCGCGGGCCGCGACCCCAGCGGGGGGACGGTCGCCAGCGGACCCGGGCACCGGTGACACGGCGGGGGAGAGGTAACCATGGACATCCTCAACGACCTGGTCGCGTGGTTCGCCGACCCCGCCCAGTGGACCGGCGCCGCGGGCATCCCCGCGCGTCTGGGCGAACACGTCTACTACTCGCTGCTCGGACTGCTGCTGTCCGCCGCCGTCGCGGTCCCCCTGGGGCTGCTCACCGGGCACACCGGTGTGGGCGGCTTCCTGACCACCAGCCTCGCCAACTTCGCCCGCGCCCTGCCCACCATCGGCGTCCTGTTCCTCATCGTGCTGGCCGCCGGGATCGGGATCGTGCCCGTGCTGTGCGCGCTGGTGGCGCTGGCCGTGCCCCCGATCCTGGTCAACACCCACGAGGGCGTGCGCGGTGTGGAGCCCCGGCTCAGGGACGCCGCCGTCGGGATGGGCATGCGCGGCCACCAGGTGCTGCTGCGCCTCGAACTGCCCGTGGCCACGCCGCTCATCCTCATCGGCATGCGCACCGCCGCCGTCCAGGTGGTCGCGACCGCGACCATCGCCGCCTACGTGGGGGTCGGGGGGTTGGGCCGCTACATCGTGGACGGCCAGGCACGCCAGGACCTGACGATGATGCTCGGCGGATCGGTGCTGGTGGTGCTGCTCGCGGTCCTGACCACGCTCGTGTTCGCCGGACTGCGGCGGCTCCTGGTCGCCCCCGGTCTGCGCCTGGCCGCGCCGCAGGGCTAGGGCCGGACCGCGCCGCGGAGCCGGGCCACACCACAGAACCGGGCCGGGTCACAGGGCCAGGCCACCCCAGAGAGAAGGTTCCATGTACAAGAGAATCGCCCTGCCCCTGGCCGCGCTGCTCCTGACCGGGTGCGGCGCCAGCGACCCCTACACGGAGGAGGGCGGGGGTGAGTCCGGCGGCGGCTCCGGCGGCGCGGTCGTCATCGGCTCCGCCGACTTCCCCGAGTCCACCCTGCTCGCCGAGGTCTACGGCCGGGCCATGGAGGCCGAGGGCGTGGAGGTCGAGTACCAGCTCGGCATCGGCAGCCGCGAGGTCTACTACTCGCAGATCGAGTCCGGCAACCTGTCGGTGTTCCCCGAGTACAACGGCGCGATCCTGGCCTACCTCGACGAGAACGCGCCCACCGGCAGCAGCGAGGAGACCAACCAGAGGGTCACCGAGGCGCTGCCCGAGGGCCTGGAGATCCTGGACTCCTCCAGCGCGGAGAACAAGGACTCGGTCACCGTCACCAGCGAGGTCGCCGAGGAGCACGACCTGGCCAGCCTGGAGGACCTGGCCGACGTCGCGGGGGAGCTGACCCTGGGCGGGCCGCCGGAGTTCGAGACCCGCCAGCAGGGCGTGGTGGGCCTGGCCGACGTCTACGGGGTGGAGTTCGGCGAGTTCCGGTCCCTGGAGGTGGCGCTGCTGACCCAGGCGCTCCTGGACGGTGATATCCAGGCGGCCAACCTGTTCACCACCGACCCGCAGATCACCGCGAACGACTTCGTGATCCTGGAGGACCCGGAGAACCTGTTCGGCGCGCAGAACGTCACCCCGCTGGTCAACAGCGAGCAGGTGGACGAGACCGCCCGGGGTGCGCTGAACGCCGTCTCCGCCGCCCTGACCACCGAGGCCCTCACCCAGCTCAACGAGCGGGTGGTCATCGGCAACGAGAACGCCGCCGACGTCGCCCAGGAGTGGCTGGAGCAGGAGGGGCTGGCCTGAGCGGTCGGCTCCCGCCGGTCGCGGGAGAGCCGGGGCCGAGGCGGCGTCGGGTTCCGCGCGCCTCGGCCCCGCGGGGGCGAGCCGCCCACGCGCGCCCACCCCCCCGGGGCCCCGTCGTCCACCGCACCGGCCCGTCTGCTGAACCGGCCGCCTACTCCACCAGCCGGTACCGGCCGGAACGGCGGGCCAGGGCCGGGCCCTCGCCCCGGACCTCCGGCAGGTCGGTGACGTCGGCGAAGAAGACCACGTGGTCGCCGACCAGCACCCGCTGGCGCACGGAGCACTCCAGCGCTGCCAGGGCCTCGTCCAGCACGATCGCGCGGGTGCGCTCGCCCCGGTGGTGGGGCTGGTCCGTCACCAGCAGGCGCGCGCTGGGACGGCCCTCGGCGGAGAACCGCCCGGCCAGGGCCCGCTGGCCGCCCCCCAGCACGTTGACGGCGAAGGCGCCGACCTCCTCGATCACCTCGGCCATGTAGCCGCTGGCGTCCACGCTGACCGACACCACGGGCGGGTCGGCCGAGACCGACCCGAAGGCGCTGACGGTGGCCCCCACGTCGTCGCGGCCGTCGGCGACGGTCACCACCGTGACGCCCACGGGCAGCAGGGCCATCGCGTCCAGGTACGTCAACGGATCTCCCACAGCCCCGGCATCATCAGCGGGCCGCCGACCGGCAGCCCCATCGCCACGGCCACGTGCTCCAGGGGCCCCCAGGCGCTGACCACGGTCTGCGGGCCCGAGGCCCCCACGTCCTCGCTGGACTCGTGCTGGCGGATCCGGTCGAGCGGGTGCGCGCGGGGGAAGGGCCGCAGCGGAAGCGGCCCCGCACCGGCCTTCTCGCGGGCCAGCCGAACGGCGGTCTCCAGGCCGCCCACTTCGTCCACCAGACCGCGCTCGTGGGCGTCGCGGCCGGTCCACACCCGGCCCCGGGCCACCTCGTGCACCTGCTCGCGGGTCATCCCGCGCGCGGCGGCGACCTTGCCGGTGAAGTCCTCGTAGATCTCGTCCAGGAGGGCGTTGACCCGCTCCCACTCGGACTCGGTGAAGGGCCGGTCGGTGTCGAACATGCCCGCGTGCTCGCCGGTGCGCACGGAGTCGCTGGTCACGCCGTACTGCTCCTTCAGCGCACCCAGGACCGGTTTGCCGGTGATCACGCCGATGGAGCCGGTCAGCGTGCCCGGCTGTGCGACGACCGCGTCGGAGCCCAGGGTCACGTAGTAGCCGCCGGAGGCCGCGACGTCGCCCATCACGGACACCACGGGGATGCCCGCCTTGCTGGTCAGCTCGCTCTCACGGCGGATCGCGTCGGAGGCGGTGGGGGAGCCTCCCCGGCTGTCCACCCGGAACACGACCGCCTTGACCCGGGGGTCCTTGCGCGCGGCGCGGAAGGCCGCCGCCACGGTGTCCGAGCCCATGACGGTGCCGCCGCCCAGGGGCGAGCGCCGGGTCCGGCCCAGGCTGATCGTCCCGGTGGCCGAGATCAGCGCGATGTGGCCCCCGGTGTCGCGGGAGAGCTGCTGGGGGGCGGTGTGCCTGCGGTGGTAGCGGGTGACGAACTGCAACCGCGGTTCGCCGCTCAGCTCCTCGAACAGCCGTGCGTACACCTCGTCCCGGTGGGCGAGTCCGTCGACCAGCTTGTGCTCGACCGCCTCGCGGGCCAGGAACGGGCCCTTGGAGACGAGCGCGCGCACCTCCTCCTCGGGCAGCCCCCGGGCCCGGGAGACGGCTTCGACGACCTGGTCGCCCAGAGAGGTGACGATCCGGTCGCTGGCCTCGCGCTGGGCGGCGGTGTAACCGGTCTCGGTGACGCTGTTCATCGCGTTCTTGTACTCGTGGCGCGCGCCCACCTCGTAGGACACGTCCAGCTTGTCCAGGGCGCCCTTGACGAAGGTCGTGCGCATCATCAGGCCGGTCAGGCCGAGCACGCCGGTGGGCGCCATGACCACGCGCGAGAACGCGCAGGCCAGGTAGTAGGGCAGGTTCCCCTCGCCGGTCTCGCCGAAGGAGTCGGCCCAGGCCACCGCGGGCTTGCCCGCCGCACGGAAGTCGGCGACGGTGTCGCGCAGCTCCTGGACCTTGGCGAATCCCAGGGACCGGGCGTCCACCCGGACCAGGAGAGCCGCCACCCGCGGGTCGCGCGCGCCGCGGCGGATCCCCTCCAGGACGTCCAGGTACTGCTGCCTGCGCCGGTTCATGATCTGGCTGAACGGGTCCCCGGGGGCCTGGTCGGCGACCCCCTCCGTCAGGTCCAGCTCCAGCACCAGCGGCCCCTGGGGGCCCTGTCGGGTCTTCATGATCTTCGCGAGGTCCACCATGGGCCCAGCGTAGTGCTCCGGGGTGTGGAACGCCGTCCGGAACGTGCGGAATCGGGCGATGCGGTCGCCGGGCGCGCTAAGGTCAACGGTGGTTCGAGCACGGGATCCACGAGAGGGACGACGGCATGGCGGGCATCCACGGGCGACGGCGGCGGGCGCGCGCCGCACGCGTCGGCACGGGAACGGTCGCGGCTGCCGCGGCGCTGCTGCTCCTGTCGGCCTGCTCCGGAGGGAGCGAGGCCGAACTGCAGCTCGGCGAGAGCGGGACCCTGCCCGCGGCGGAGCCCCCGGCGCCGGAGGAGTTCGCCACCGAGAGCATCGAGGGCGTGTCCCTGCAGGTCCCCGAGGGCTGGCAGACCCAGAACGAGGGCGGTGTGCTCTGCGTGAGCCCGCCCGGACAGGAGCCCTGCGGGTACGGCTCCGTGCAGCTGACCCCCCACGCGGTCGAGAAGCACCCCCAGGGCTGGCCGGGCGAGGGCGAGGCGTTCAGCAAGGAGGGCGGCTGGGCGGCCGAGACCGGCAGCTGCCGCAGCCTCAACACCGCCGCCTCCGGGGGCATCGGCGTGGAGGGGGCCGAGCTCGCGGTCTCCGGTTTCACCGACCACGCCGACGGACTCACCTCGCACCACTCGGTGTGGAACGTGGCGTGCGTCAACGGCGACACCTTCGAGGTGCGCATGTGGTTCCTGCCGGTCAGCGACGTCCTGCTCTACGTGTGGTCGGCCGACTCCCAGTACTCCGCCGTCTACGACGAGATCGCCCTGTCCATGGACACCAGCGACTACCAGAGCTGACCGCCCGGAACCGACCGCCGCGGTTTCGGTTCGACCGATTACCCGAACGGGTGTCCCCGCGGTCCGATGAGGCCGTAGGGTCGTACTCGTTACGACGACGGCCGCCCGCGCGGGCGGCGCGGTCGCAGGCGACGTGAATCGGGGGCAGCACTGGTGACCACCATCGGAGCGGCGGGACGTGTCGTTCAGTACACGCTCGACAACGGATTGCGTCTGGTGACCGCTGCGGCCTCCACGGGCCAGGTCGCCTCCGTGAACCTGTGGTACGGCGTGGGGTCCCGGCACGAGGTCCCCGGGCGCACGGGGTTCGCGCACCTCTTCGAGCACCTGATGTTCCAGGGCAGCGGCGGCGTCGCCAAGGGCGAGCACTTCGAGGAGGTCGAGCGGCTCGGCGGCGACATCAACGCCTCCACCTCGACCGACCGCACCAACTACTACGAGACGGTCCCCGAGCACGCCCTGGACCGGATCCTGTGGCTGGAGGCCGACCGGCTGGCGACCCTGCGCGAGGGCATGACCCAGGAGGTCCTGGACAACCAGCGCGACGTCGTCAAGAACGAGCGCCGCCAGCGCTACGACAACCAGCCCTACGGCACCGCCCTGGAGCGCATCCTGCGCCTGGCCTACCCCGAGGGCCACCCCTACCACCACCCGACCATCGGCTCCATGGCCGACCTGGACGCCGCCGACCTCGACTACGTCAAGTCGTTCCACAAGGCCCACTACGGCCCGGACAACTGCGTGCTCACCGTGGTCAGCGACCTCGACCCCGAGGACGTCCGGGGCCGCGTGGAGAAGTTCTTCGGTCCCATCCCGGCCCGCGAGAGCCTCCCCGAGGCGCCCGACGCCGCCCTGGAGGCCCCGCTGGGCGGCCCGGTCCGCGACGCGGTCACCGAGACCGTGCCCGCCGCCGGGGTCTTCCTCGGGTTCCGCGTCGCCCCCTACGGCGAGCGCGGGTTCGACGTCATGCACCTGGCCTCGGCCGTCCTGGGCCAGGGGCAGGGCAGCCGCCTGTACCGCTCCCTGGTGGTGGACCGCCCCATCGCCGCCGACGACGGCGGCGGCGCGGCCGACATCCTGCCGTTCCGCTACACCGACAGCCTGATGCTGGTGAACATGCTCTCCCGCGAGGGCGTCAGCGGCGACGTGCTGGAGGAGGCCATGCGCGAGGAGATCGCCAAGCTGGCCGCCGGGATCACCGAGGAGGAGCTGGACCGGGCCCGCGCCGTCCTGGAGCGCGACCACCTCCAGTCCATCTCCAGCCCCTCCGGGCTCGCCGACAGCATCAGCAGCTGCACCCAGCTGTTCGACGACCCCGAGCTGGCCTACACCTGGCCCCGGCGCTGGGACGACATCACCGCCGAGGAGGTGCGGGCCGCCGCCGAGCGCGTGCTGGTCGACGACAACCTGCTCGTCGTCCGCTTCGACCCCGAGGAGTCCGAGGCCGCCGAGGCGGCCGGGGCCGACACCGTCGACGCCTGATCCGGGTTCCGTTACCGCAAGCCGCAGAAAGAGCCGCAGAGCATGCCGCAGACACGCCCGCCCGTCGCCCTCCACCGCCCCTGGGTCCGCTTCGCGGAGGGGGAGGGGCCACCCTCAACGGACGGCCTCTGGCCGCGGTTTCGCCCCAACCTCGGTGCCGTAGCGTCCTACACCTTTCCCAAGCCCCGCCGCCTCACCGTCGGCGGCGGCACGGTCGTCGCCGTCGACGTACCCGGCCAACAGCTCGTCTCCCTCCGCCTCGTGCACCCGCGCGGCGGCGCCGCCGAGCCGCTCGACGCCATGGGCGTCAGTGCTCTGACCAGCGAGGTCCTGGAGGACGGCCCCGGAGGCAACAGCTCCCTGGCGCCCGCCCTGGAGCGCCACGGCGCCGAATGGGTCTCCCGCGTCAACTGGGACGCCTTCATCACCGGCCTGGACGCCCCCGCGGGCCGCCTGCCCGAGGCGGTGCGCCTGTTCGCCGACGCGGTGCGCCGTCCCGCGCTCAACCCCGACGACGTCGTCCGCCGCCGCGACCAGCTGCTGGAGCGGTTCTGGCTGGAGGCGGCCTCGGCCGGAACCCTGGCCATGCGCAGCCTGGGCGGGCAGCTGTTCACCGGCCGTTACGCCACGCCGCTCGCGGGCGGCCCGGTCAAGCTGGCCGACGTCACCCCCGAGACCGTGGCGGCCTTCCACGCCGACTCCGTCGCCTCGGTGGCCGGGACCCTCGTGGTCGTCGGCGACCTCACCGGGATCGACCTGGAGGACCTGGGCAAGACCGTGTTCGGCGACGCCGCGGCCGTGCGCGCGCCCGAGCCGACCGAGCCCGCCCCGCCGCCCGGGGAGCTGCCCCGCGTCCTGATCGTGGACCGGCCCGGCTCCGTGCAGTCCGCACTGGTCATCGCGCACCGCGCCCCCTCCCGCTCGCAGGTGGACCTGCCGCGCGCCGAGGGCGTCAGCGAGGTCCTGGGCGGCATGTTCACCTCCCGGCTCAACCTGGAGCTGCGCGAGCGCCTGGGCTACACCTACGGCGCCGGGTCCCGTTTCGACCTGCGCCGCGACAGCGGGGTGTTCTTCATGTCCGCCCAGGTCGAGGCGGACACCACCGCCCACTCGGTCACCTCCTCGCTGGAGCAGGTCGCCAAGCTGCGCGAGTCGGGGGTCACCGAGGAGGAGCTGTCCGCCGTGCGCGACTCCAACACGGTGGGCCTGCCGGTCACCTACGCCACGGCGCGCGCCATGGCCGGGGCCCTGGTCGACATGGTGGTGCACGACCTGCCCGAGGACCACGTGGACCGCGTCCGGTCCGGTTACGAGAGGCTCACCAAGGAGTCCCTGGACAGCGCCGCCACCGAGTACCTGCGCCCCGAGGAGTCGGTTGTGGTGGTCGTCGGCGACGCCGAGCGCCTGCGCCAGCCGCTCACCGACACCGGGGTCGGCCCGGTCGAGGTGCGCACCCCGGACTCGCTCTGGACCTGAGGCCGACGGGTGCGCGGGCGGTCGGCCCGCGCACCCGCGCCGTCCCCGCCGACAGGCACGGGAGCCTCGGAGTGAGACCTACGTCACTGCATGCTCGGGTCGTCGCCGGACATAACGAAAGCGAACCTATGTGTCCGTGATGTGGCAACCACCAGCATGGATCCGGCGTCCTGCTGGTATAACGAGTGATCCGTGCACCTACGTGGTGACAGCGACCGCAATGCTCCCGCAGGAGGCCACCATGGCCGGTGAATGGACCCGTGGATAACCGTGTCCTCCCTAGAGAACCCCCACACGCAGCGCCCTGAGGCGTCGCCCTCCTCCGCACGGGCGGAGACGGCCGACACGGCCGAGCCCCGTCCCGAGGGGCGCCTGCTCAAGGGGCGCTACCAGTTGGTGTCGGAGATCGCCCGGGGCGGTGTCGGCACGGTCTGGCGCGCCACCGACCTGGTCATCGACCGCGAGGTGGCCGTCAAGGAGCTGCGCCTGCCCGCGGACCTGAGCCGTTCCGAGCGCGAGTCGCTCCTGCAGCGCACCACCCGCGAGGCCCGCGTCGCCGGACGCCTCACCCACCCCAGCCTGGTCACCGTCCTGGACGTCGTGGACGAGGACGACCGCCCCTGGATCGTCATGGAGCTGGTGGAGGCCTCCACCCTGGAGGAGCTCATCCAGGTGGGCGGCCCGCTGCCCTACCAGCGCGTGGCCGAGATCGGACTCCAGCTCATCGACGCGCTCAAGGTCGCGCACGCCGAGGGCATCGTGCACCGCGACGTCAAGCCCGACAACGTGATGATCAGCCAGGCGGGGCGGGTCGTGCTCACCGACTTCGGGCTGGCCGCCTGGAACGGCGAGTCGGCGCTGAGCGCGTCCGGGCGCATCATCGGCTCCCCGGCCTACATCCCGCCGGAGCGGGCCAAGGCGGGTCCGGTGGGACCCGAGTCCGACCTGTGGTCCCTGGGCGCCACCCTGTACGCGGCGGTGGAGGGGCACCCTCCCTACGACCGCAAGGGCTACATCAAGATCCTGCGCCAGGAGCAGCTGGACGAGCCCGCCGAGGCCGCGAGCGCGGGGCCGCTGGCGCCGGTGCTGGCCGGTCTGCTGCGGGTGGAGCCCTCGGAGCGGCTGACCGCCGAGAACGCCACCAAGATGCTGCGGATCGCGGCCCTGGCGCCGTGGGCGCCCGAGACGAGCCCGGAGACGGCCGCGCAGGGCACCGCCACGCCCGCCGAGCCCCGCCCCGAGGGCGAGGAGCGCGAGTCGGCCCGCGAGCACTTCAAGGCGGGCGCGCACGTGCTGGCGGAGTCCATCAACGAGCGGCTGCGCAACAGCCCCGAGGCGATGAACTCGATCATGACCTCGATCCGCGAGTCCACGGACACGCTGGGGCTGACCAGTTCGGGCAAGCACGCCGAGCGCAGCCGCCTGCCCGCTGTGGCCACCATCGCCGCGGTCTCCCTCGGCGTCCTGGTGCTGCTCGCGGTCATGCTCTGGGCGCTGCTCGGCCGTTAGCGCCGCCTCGCGAGCCGTTGGCCGACCGGCCGGGACCGCTGTCGGGGGGTTCGGGGGGTCGTCCCCCCGGTGGGGGTGGCGAGGCGTTCCGGTGAGCGGGCGCGGCCCGCGAACGCAGTTCCCCCGAGCCGAGTGGGGCCGGCGGGATTCGAACCCGCACTGTACAGCACCTAAAGCTGCCGTCTCCTGCCAGTTGGACTACGGCCCCTCGCGCACAACTGTACCGGTGCCGGGCGCGGGGCCCGGCACCGGCGGGCGCACGGGCCCGCCGCGGCCGGGGGCCGCCCCCGGCACCCGTGTCACAGGCCCAGTTCCCGCTTGATCCGGTCGACGTGTCCGGTGGCCTTCACGTTGTAGAAGGCCTTCTCCACCCGCCCGTCGGTGCCCACGACGACGGTGGAGCGGATGACGCCCTGCACGACGCGGCCGTAGTTCTTCTTCTCGCCGAAGGCGCCGTAGGCGCGCAGGGTGTCCTTGTCCGGGTCGCCCAGCAGCGGGAAGGTCAGCCCCTCCTTGTCGCGGAACCTGGCCAGCTTGTCGCTCGTGTCCGGGGACACGCCCAGGACGGTCAGGCCCGCGGAGTCGAAGTCGCGCAGGTTGTCGCGGAAGTCGCAGGCCTGCGTGGTGCACCCGGGGGTCATGGCCGCCGGGTAGAAGTACAGGACGACGCGCTTGCCGGTGGAGGCCAGCACCTCGCTCAGGGTGACGGGCTTGCCGTCGGCGTCGTCGAGGGTGAAGTCGGGCGCCTGGTCGCCGGGCTCCAGACGGATCGGGTCGCTCACGTGGTGTCCCCCTTGGGTTCGCGGGCGGGGCGCCGCCCCGCCGACTCTCGCCCTCACCCTAACCACCCCCGCCTTCCGGTGCCCCGGGAGTCGCCGCTTCGCGGGCTGTGCCAGGCTGGGGGTACGGTGTTCGGTTGCGATTCCGGTTCGGTTCGCCCGCATCCGGAGTGACCAGCGGCGCGATCACCTATTGTTGACCGCACTCGTCCTGTCGTTCGGCCCCGGCGACGTCCGCCGCACCGGAGACGCCGCGTCGGCGGCGCCCGGCGGGCCGGAACACACCCGCTTCGCTTGGAGAGTATTGGCGACGATGCCTGGATTCACACTCGACGAGGTCAGGGCCCGGACCCTCAAGGAGCGCGACTCCTGGTGGACGGTCTACCTCGTGGACCCCATCGCGGTCCGGCTCGTGCGCCTGGTGGCCAACCGCACCTCGATCACACCCAACCAGCTGACGGTGGTCGCGCTCTTCCTGGGGCTCGGCGCGGCCGTCTGCTTCTCGCTGGGCTACCGCCACTTCCTGGCGCTGGGCGCGCTGCTGTACCTGTTGTCCTTCCTGATGGACTGCACGGACGGCAAGCTGGCCCGGCTCACCGGCTCGGAGTCGCTGTTCGGTTCGTGGATGGACTACGTCTCCGACCGGTTCCGGGTGCTGGTGTGCGTGGTCGCCCTGATGGGCGGACAGTACGTCGTCGCCGAGAACGCCGAGGGCGACGGGCCGGTGTGGTTCGTGTGGCTGGCCCTGGTCGTGGTGTTCCTGGACATGCTGCGCTACCTCAACGCGCTCCAGGTGTACAAGGTCCGCAGGGAGATGCGCTCGCACCTGGCCGCCGCCCTGGAGAGGGCCCGCGCCACCCTGTCGATGCTGGAGCCGGAGGAGGACGACACCGGCTCGGCCACCGGCGCGGGCGGGCGGACGATGAGCGACGGCGGCGAGCAGGCGGTGCTGCGCCACGGCATCGGCGTGCTGGAGCAGATCCTGCACAGCCAGAACGAGCGCGAGGCCCGCAACCAGCGCTCGGCGGGCAAGCAGCCCGACCTCACCCTGCCCAAGGTGGACCTGCACCAGGAGTTCCGCAACCGCTTCCCGTGGTACCAGCGGTTCTGGTCGGCCCTCAACGCCAGACGGGTCAGAACGCACCTGGTGGGCGGCATCGAGTTCCAGATGTCGGTGTTCGTGATCGCGCCGCTGGCGGCCGCCGTGTTCGGCGCGCCGTCCCTTATCGGGTGGATCACCGCTGTGGCGGGTGTTTTGCTCCTCGCGTTCGAGATCGCCATCATCTATAAACTGTGGTTGTCCACGCGGGACTTCTTCCGCGTGGTCGACGGAATCGACAGCGCGCTGAGATTCTCCGGTCCGTCCGACGGCGCGGAGGAAGGGAGCCGGGACACCGGCTCGGACACGGGTTCTCAGACGACCCTGCGCTAGTGGAGAGAGGCACCCATGACGGGACGTGACACCGAACCGCGCCTGACCCCGGCGGACGTCGTCGCCGAGATCAACCGCGAACAGCGCCAGCTCGCCGAGACCCTGGACGAGTTGAGCGTGCAGGCCCGGCCCGCCAACATCGCCCGCAAGCAGATGGAGAGGGTCCGCGAACGCGGCGCCCGGATCGTGGACGAGGCGCGCGCCCTGGTGGTCGGGGGCGGCGCGGTGCGCGTGGAGAGCCACCCGGTGGAGCCCGAGGAGGGCAGCATCGTCGTCAAGGGCGACGGCCACGTCGTCACCACCTACCAGTCGCGCGGTCAGCTCCCCCCGGAGGCGCTGCTGCTCGCGGTCGGCGTCGGCGCGGTCGTCGCCGTGGGCGTGGTGGCCTGGGCGGTGCACCGCAGGAGGAAGTAGCGCCGGACCGGCGCACGTTCGGAGGGGTCCGCGTCAGCGGGCCCCTCCGTGTGTCGCGGGGGTGTCCGAGGCGGTGCCCGGTAGGGGCCGCGGCCGCGCGCGGGTTCCGGGCGGCGCCTAGAGGAAGGTCTGGCCCTCGCCCCGGTAGGTGGGCACGGCACCCGCGTACTCCCCGGTGTCGGAGTCCACCAGGTGCAGGGTGTCGAAGCGCTCGCACAGCTCTCCCGCCTTGGCGTGGCGCATCCACACCCGGTCGCCGACGGACAGGCCGTCGGCCGCGGCGCCGAGCAGGGGCGTCTGCACCTCGCCCGCGCCCTCGTTGACGCTGTAGGAGAGACCGGCGGGCAGGTGGGGGAGCGGGGCGCGGTGGGCGTTCACGGGGCCCGAGGCGGGGTAGCCGCCGCCGAGGGCGGTGGCCACGCCCGGCCCGGGGCGGCGCACGACGGGGAGCGCGAACAGGGCGGCGGGGCGCCCGCCGAAGGAGCGGTAGTGGTCGAACAGGTGCGGGTGGTAGAGCCCCGAGCCCGCCGCCAGCTCGGTCACGGCCTTCTCCCTGCCGGTGGTGTGCAGGCTGCCGGTGCCGCCGCCGTTGACGAAGCGCAGGTCGGCGACCTCCCTGACGGCGTGCACGATGGCGGCGCGGCGCTTGGCCAGCTCCACGGCCGAGCGGCGCTGGACGGCGCGCAGGAGGCGTCCGTAGAGCGGCCTGCCGGGCGGGGCGTCGCCCACCCCGGCGATCTGGCCCTCGTAGGCCATGATCCCGTCCAGCTCCAGTCCGGGTCGGGCCGCGACCGCGCGGGCGAACGCGGCGGCCTGGGCCGGGGTGCGCACGGGGGAGCGGTAGGTGCCCACGCGCAGGCGCGGTCCCACGGGCTGCCAGCTGGTGTCCACGTCCAGGCACACCCGGACCGGCGGGGCGTCGGGTCCGCGGGATTCGGCGGCCTCGGCGACGGCCGCGCCGATCAGGTCCAGGTGCGCGGTGTCGTCCACCATCAGGGTGACGGCGCGGGCGGCGCGGGGGTCGCGCACGAGTCTGGCCAGGGCCTGGCGGTCGACGGTGGGGTAGGCGACGAGGACGTCGTCGCTGAGGGGGCGGTCGCCGGTGGCCAGCCAGAGGGCCTCTGGCAGGGTGAAGGCCATGATCCCCGCGTAGCCGGGCAGGGCGAGGACGGTGCGCAGCAGTTCGCGGCTGCGCACGGACTTGCTGGCGATCCGGATGGGCCTGCCGTGGGCGCGGCGGGTCAGGTCGGCCGCGTTGGCGCGCAGGGCGGCGAGGTCGACGAGGGCGAAGGGGGCTTCGAGGCCGCGTGTGGCGGACTCGTACGTTTCGCGCAGACTTGTCATGTCCTGAGCATGCCAGAACATGAATGTCTTTCATATTCTCGACGCAAAAGGGGACGCGGTATCCCCGCGGCGGGCGGTCCGCGGGCGGCTTCGCGATAACCGGCCCCCGGTGTTGCGGGGGCGATACCCTGGGGTGTCACGGCTGATCAGCCGTCCGACCCCGGGAGTGGTTCTTTCCATGAGTGAGCGTGAGTACGTCCTGACCCTTTCGTGCCCCGACAGCCGGGGCATCGTCGCCGCTGTGGCCAACCTGCTGTCCGACCACGGTTGCAACATCACCGAGAGTCAGCAGTACGGCGACCACTACACGGGACGATTCTTCCTGCGGATGCAGTTCGTGGCCGAGCGGGGCGGCGACGGCGTGGCCGGGGAGGACGTCCTGCGCGGCGCCTTCGCGGCGCTGGCGGGGGACTTCGGCGGCGGGAACGGCGACGCGTTCGTGGAGTGGACCCTCAACCGCCGCGACGTGCGCCCGCGCATGATCGTGATGGTGTCCAAGTTCGGCCACTGCCTCAACGACCTGCTCTACCGCCAGCGCAGCGGCCTGCTGGACGCCGACATCGCCGCGGTGGTCTCCAACCACCCCGACCTGGAGTTCCTCGCCGACTCCTACGGCGTGGACTTCCACCACCTGCCGGTCACGGCCGGAAGCAAGAAGGAGCAGGAGGCGCGCCTGCTGGAGCTGGTCGACTCCTACGACGTGGACCTGGTGGTCCTGGCGCGCTACATGCAGGTGCTCTCCGAGCAGCTGTGCACCAAGATGTCCGGCCGGATCATCAACATCCACCACTCCTTCCTGCCCAGCTTCAAGGGAGCCCGGCCCTACCACCAGGCCCACGCGCGCGGCGTGAAGCTGATCGGCGCGACCGCCCACTACGTCACCGCCGACCTCGACGAGGGCCCGATCATCGAGCAGGAGGTGTCGCGGGTGGACCACACGCACAGCCCGGAGCAGCTCACGGCGATCGGCCGGGACCTGGAGTCGGTGGCGCTGGCGCGCGCGGTCAACTGGCACGCGCAGCGCCGCGTGCTCCTCAACGGGGACAAGACCGTCATCTTCGGCTGAACCGGACGCCCGCCGTGCGGCGGGGGTGCGGTCCGCGCACGGGGGCGCCTGCGGGCGCCCCCGTGCGTTTTCCTGGCCCGACCGGCTTCTCGACGCTGTTTTGGGTCGGAGATGGGACGCACGTTGCCCGTTCCGACCAGGAAAAATTACTCACAGTGCTTTGTCGGATACAGTGTGTATGTATATGGTGTGATCAGTTCGACATCCTTCCGGCCATGACACGGGCCCGGGTTTCGGTCCGGCCCTCTGGGAGGGCACATCCGCCGGGAAAGCGCGGGGAGCGGTCCGGGGGCGCCTTCGGCGCCGCGACCGCCCGTGCGGCCCGCACACTGCGTAGGGGGACCCAGTGACGGACATGAGGACCGAGACCAAGGTGCCGGGAGCCCGCGAGTCGGGCCGGACGAACCGGGGGGACTCCTCCCGCGAGGAGGGCGGGCGCACCCAGATCGCCGACGGCGTGGTCGCCAAGATCGCCGGCATGGCCGCGCGTGAGATCGGCGGCGTCCACGCCATGGGCGGCGGGACCGCGCGGGCGGTCGGCGCGGTCAGGGACGTCGTGACCCGGGGCGGCGACAGCGGCTCGGTCGCGCGGGGCGTCTCGGTCGAGGTGGGCGAGCGCCAGGCCGCCGTCGACATCGACCTCGTCGTCGAGTACGGCGCCGCCATCCAGGACCTGGCCGCGGCCGTGCGCCGCAACGTCACCTCGGCGGTGGAGCGCATGACCGGGCTGGAGGTCACCGAGATCAACATCCGGGTGGACGACATCCACCTGCCCGACGACGACCGCGGCGAGGACGACGGCGAGTCCGCGCCCCGGGTCCAGTGATGGCGGTCGCCGACGCGGACCCGGGCGAGGTCGCCCGGCGCCTGGCGGGGGAGGCCGAGCGCTTCCCGGACGTGGTGGAACTGTCCTCGGGGGGTTTCGGCACGCTGACCACGCCCGTCCCCGGTGGACGGGTCCTGGGGGTGGCGGTACGCGCCGACAGCGTCGAGGTCGGCGTCGTGGTCCGGTTCGGGCGGCCCCTGCCGGAGATCGCCGCCGAACTGCGCCGCGTCCTGACCCCGGTCGCCGGGGGCCGCACCGTCCACGTGTCGGTGGAGGACGTGGTCGCCGGTCTGCGGGACGGCGCCCGTACGGGTGGTTGAACAGGCAGCATCGGGTGCTGGACAAGAGGGGGAAGCCATGTGGCCCATCGTCGGACTGTCCTACGGGACGGTACTGGGTCTGGCCGCCGCGTTCGGCGGTTTCACGGCCTTCGCGCTGGTCCTGATCCTGGGGATCGCGGGGTTCGTCGCCGGTCGGGCGATGGAGGGCGAGATCGACCTCACCGCGATGTTCTCGCGGCGCTCTGCCTGAGACGTGAGGGAGCGGACGTGGCCGAAGTGCGGACCAGTACGGTTCCCCGACAGCGGGAACGCCCGGGCGACGAGGTCGCCCGGGAGCGGAGCGGGGCAGACCGCGACCCCGGCGGCCGCACCGTCATCGAACCCGGTGTGGTCGAGAAGGCGGCCGCGCGCGCGGTCCGCGAGGTCCCCGGCGCCCTCCCCGCCCGGTCGCGCACGGCGCGGGCCCGGGTGAGCGGCGAGGTCGTGCTGCTCAGGCTGCGGGTCGGCGTCCGCTACCCGCACTCGGTGCGCGAGGTCGCCGCACGGGTGCGCGGGCACGTCGGGCGGCGGATCGAGCGGATCACCGGCAAGCGGGTCCACCACATCGACATCGAGATCGCGGAGTTGGTGCGCTGACATGACCACCGTGGAAGAGGTGCTCGGACGCCCCGACCAGGGCGTCGACCGCCGGGCCAGGCGGGTGGCCGTCCACACGTTCCGTCCGCGGCGGTCCTGGCCCGCGGTGATCACGGGCCTCGTGATCCTCCTCGTGGCCGTCGTGGCCGCCGCCGAGGTGATCTCGGCCCTGGCGGGGAGCCCGCTGGGGCTGATCCCGGTCGGCGCGGCCAGCGGTTACGCGGCGACCACGACCTGGTCGATGCCGTCGGTGCAGATCGCCTCGGCGGTCCTGGCGCTGATCGGACTGGCCCTGATCGTGGCAGCCCTGGCCCCCGGGCGGGGGCGCTGGACGGCCCTGCGCACCGATGACCCCGCCCTGGTGGTGGGGCTGACCCGGCCCGCGCTGCGCCGGGCGGTGGCCGCCGCGGCCGAGGGCGTCAGCGGCGTCGAAGGCGTGCACGTGACGGTGCGCGGAAACAGGATCCGGGTGCACGCGCGCACCGGGATGCGAGGGTCGGCGGGACTGCCCGCCGAGGTGACCGCGGCCGTGGAGCGGCGGTTGGAGGAGCTGGCGCCGCTGCGCAGCATGCGGATCGCCACCCACGTGCGGTACGCGGAGGGTTGACCATGGCTGGTGACAGGTCGCGCAGGTCGGCGCGGGGGAACCGGTGGGGGCTGGCGGTCGTGGGGGCGGTGCTGCTCCTCGCGGGGCTGGCGTCGCTGGCCGCGGGGCGCGGCCTGTTCGGCGGGGGAGCGGCCGACAGCGTTCTGCTCGGTCCCGGGGTCCGGGAGGCGCTGGACCAGCAGTGGGTGCCCTACGCGGCGGTCGCGGTGGCCTTCGTCGCCGGTTTCCTGGCCCTGCGCTGGCTGATGTCCCAGGGGCTCAACGACACGGTGGGGCGCCTGGTCCTGGAGCGCGGGGAGCAGGGGCGGGTGGAGATGTCGGAGAACGTGGCCCGCGGTGCCCTGGAGCAGGAGGTCGCCGACTACCCGGGCGTGCGCCGCGCCCGCGCGCGGCTGACCGAGTCCGCCGAGGCGCCGCACCTGCGCCTGGCGCTGACCCTGGACGACGACGCCGACGTGGCCGGGGTGTGGCGGCGGGTGAGCTCGGAGGGGCTGGCGAACCTGCGCCGGGCGCTGGACCTGGAGCAGGTACCGGCCGTCGTGCGGATGTCGATGACGGCACCGGCCAAGAACCCGCGGCGCAGTCTGGCCTGAGCCGTTGCCGCCGATTGTCGGCATTCGCTGTTAGCTTCGCCACATGACTCGAATGACCTTCGTGAACTTGCCCGTCAAGAGCGTCGACGCCACCCGGGAGTTCTTCAGCGCGCTGGGCTTCGGCTACGACGAGGCCTTCTCCGGCGACAGGGCGCTGTGCATGGTCGTCAGCGACCAGTCGCGCGTCCTTTTCCTGTCCGAACCCTTCTTCGCGGAGTTCACGCCCTCGGGGACGGCCGACACCTCCGCGGGCGCGGAGGTGATCACCTGCCTGACCGCCGACAGCCGCGAGGACGTGGACCGGATCGCGGAGGCCGCCGCCGTGGCCGGGGCGACCCACGCCAGGACCACCGAGCACACCGGCATGTACTCGCGCTCCTTCGCCGACCCCGACGGCCACCTGTGGGAGTTCCTGTACATGGACGCGACCGCCACCATCTCCTGAGCGTCGGCGGGTGCGGGCCCCGGGCCCGCACCCGCCGCGTCAGCGCACGGCGTCGCGCTCGTGGCGGATCCGGCCGTCGCGCAGCACGGTGCGCACGCTCGTCTCCGGCGAGGCCAGGACCCCGATGTCGGCGAGCGGGTCGCCGTCGACCACGACGAGGTCGGCCCGCGCCCCGTCGCGCAGGGTGCCGACGACCCCCTCCAGCCCCAGCAGCCGGGCGGCGTTGACGGTGGCGGCGCGTAGCACGTCCGCGGCGGGCTGGACCCGGCCGCGGATGGCGAACTCCTGGCTCTGGCGGTCCTGCATGCCGCCGAGCAGGTCGCTGCCGAAGACCAGGTTCACCCCGGCCTCGTGGGCCATGCGCAGCGCGTCCAGCCCCCGGTCGAGCACGGTGTCCACCTTGGCCTGGCTGGCCGCGGGCAGCCCGTTGGCGGCCCCCTGCAGGGAGAGCTCCTGGTAGGTGACCAGGGTGGGCACCAGGTAGGCGTCGTGCTCCAGGAACAGCTCGATGCTGCTCTCGTCGATGAGGTTGCCGTGCTCGATGCAGCGCACGCCCAGGCGCAGCCCGCGGTTGACGGCGCGGGCGGTGTAGGCGTGGCCGGTCACGTAGCGGTTGGCCGCCTCGGCCTCCTCCACCACGGCCCGGATCTCGTCCTCGGAGGACTGGGTGGAGTCGATGCGGTCGGTGGGGGAGGCCACGCCGCCCGAGAGCATGATCTTGAGGTGGTGGGCTCCGGTGCGCAGCTGCTCGCGGGCCGCGCGGCGGAACTCCACGGGCCCGTCGCAGACGATGCCCGCGCCGGGGCAGCAGGCGTGGGTGTCGTTGCCCTGGCGGCCGGGCGCGCGGAAGTCGCCGTGGCCGCCGGTCTGCGACAGCGCCTTGCCGCCGAACATGAGCCGGGGGCCGTCGACGAGCCCCTCCTCGACCGCCCTGGCCAGCCCCCAGTCGCCCCCGGCGACGTCGCGGACGGTGGTGAAGCCGCGCCTGAGCATGTCGCCCAGGGACCGGCCCGCGTAGCTGGCGATGTAGGCGGGCGACTGGTCCATCGCGGCGCCGAGGTCGGCGCTGAAGGCGGTCGGGTGCACGTGGGCGTCGATCAGGCCCGGCATGAGGGTGGCCCCCGCCAGGTCCACGGTCGGCACCTGCGGTCCCACCTCGGGCGGGGTCCCCTGGCCGCTGCCCGCGACGAGGCCGTCCCGCACCAGGAGCCAGGAGCCGGGGGTCCTCGTGCCCGCCTCGGGGTCGAGCAACCCGGCGCCCGTGAAGAGGATGTGCGGTTCTGACTGGCGGGTCATGGATACCTCCGTCGGGGTTCGCGTTGTTGCAATATATGTTGCACCACCGGGAGGGGGCCACCCCGGGGGTGGTATCGCTTGGGGGTGCGGCGCGGTCCGGGGCGCCGGGACGGAGGGGTGATGGCGGACTGGATCGAGGCCGCGCTCGGCGGCGGACGCCTGGGCCGCGCGGCCGAGCGCGTGGTCAGGGTGCTGCGGGACGAGCCGAGGTTCGCCTCCTACGCGAGCACGGCCGAGCTCGCCGAGCGGGCGGGGGTCAACGTCGCCACGGTCGTGCGGGCCGCGCAGGCCCTCGGGTTCACCGGCTGGCCGGCCCTGCGCGTCGAGCTGCGCTCGCGCTACCTGGCCTCGCTCAGCGCCGGAGAGGTCCTGGCCGAGCACGCCGGGGCCGACGCCGACCCCGTGCGCGAGGCCTTCCGCGCCGACCGCGAGGGGCTGCGCGACCTGGAGCGGACCCTGGACCCCGCCCGGGTGCGCGCCCTGGCGGGCGCGGTGCACGGTGCGCGCCGGACGCGGGTGGTGGGTTCGGGCACCTTCGCGGCGCCGGGCGTTCAGCTCGCGCACGCCGCGGGGATCATGGGCTACGACGTGGAGCGCCTGGAGCTGGGCGGCACCGGCCTGGTCAGCGCGCTGGCGCGGATGGGCCCCGGCGACCTGCTGCTGGCGTGCGACCTGTGGCGGCTCCCGGTCGCGCTGCGCTCGGCGGCGCGGGTGGCCCGTGAGCGGTCGGTGCCGGTCGCGGTGATCACCGACCGCAGGGACTCCCCGCTGGCGGAGGGGGCGGCGCACGTGCTGCTGGTGCCCAGCGAGGGCGTGGGCATGTTCCCCTCGCTCACCCCGGTGATGGCGGTCGTCCACGCGGTGCTGGCCGAGCTGGCCCGCCTCGGAGGGGACGCGGTGCTGGCCGCCGTGCGCGACACGGAGCGCCTTTGGGAGAGCACGGAGCTCTTCTGAGCGACGCCGGGGCGAACGACCTGGGACGACGCGGTGACACCACTGTGACGTGATCAGGGTCACGTTCGATGCAATAAGTGTTGCACTTCACGCGGTGCGGCTGCTTACATGGCCCGGTCGGACCGCCTCCGCTGGCGGTCCCTCCCGTGCACGTCCCCCGAACCGAACCTCGCCGCGAAGGTGGCCCATGCAGACGACCCATCTCGTGATCCTCGCCGTGTACATCCTGGCCATGATCGGGATCGCCCTCTACTTCGTGCGCTCGGGCAGGCTGCGCGGCGGTGACGACTTCCTGTTCGCCGGACGCAGTCTTCCCCGCCCGGTCATGATCGCCACCATGCTGGTCACCTGGGTCGGCTCGGGCACCATCATCGGCGGCGCCAACTTCGCCTACACCTACGGCCCGACGGCCGGAATGATCTTCTTCGCGGGAACGCCCCTGGGCATCCTGGTCCTGCTCCTGGCGGCCCGCCGGATCCGCCGGGCGTCCCGGCACACCATCCCCGAACTGCTGGAGGTGCGCTTCGGCATCGGGGTGCGCACCGTCGCCGCGGTGGTCACCACCATCGCCTTCCTGGGGCTGACCGCCTCGCAGTTCGTCGGCGGCGGGTACGTCGTCAGCCTGGTCACGCCGCTGTCCGCCACCCAGGGCACCGTGCTCATCGCGGTCGTCGTGACGCTGCTGACCGCCACCGGAGGCCTGTTCTCGGTCGCCTACACCGACTTCGTCTCGGCCATCCTCATCCTGCTCAGCCTGTTCGTGTCGGTGCCGCTGGTGTTCGCCGCGATCGGCGGCCCCGGCGCCTACTGGGACGGCCTGCCCGAGCAGGCGACCACCTTCAGCGGCGGGCTCACCGCCCTGCAGCTCCTCGGCTACTTCCTCCCGCTCTTCCTGCTCCTGCTCGCCGACCAGAACATGTACCAGCGCCTGGCCGCGGCCAAGGACGAGCGCGAGGCGCGCGCCTCCACCCTGGGCATGTTCGTGGGCAGCTTCTTCGTCTTCGTGCCCGTCGTGCTGCTCGCCACCTGCGCCGCCATCCTCATGCCCGGCATCAACGGCGACATGGCGGTGCTCAGCCTGGCCTCCGAGGGCTACCTCCCGGTGGTGCTGGGCGGCCTGATCCTGGCAGGGGCGGTCGCCTTCGTCATCACGACCGGTTCCTCGTACATGCTCTCCTGCGCCTCCAACGTCGCCTACGACCTGTACGCCCGCTTCGCCGGGGACGACGCGGACGAGCGCCGCAAGCTCGTGGTCCAGCGCCTGTCGGTCCTGGGCATCGCGCTCGCGGGGCTGGCGCTGAGCCTGTTCTTCCCAACCGTGCTGGAGCTGCAGATGTACTCCTACACGGTGTACGGCGCCGCGATCACCCCGGTGGTCCTGTCGGTGCTGTTCTGGAAGCGCGCGACCACTGCGGGCGCCGTCGCGGCGCTGGTGGTCGGCGCGGCCACCACCATCGGCTGGCAGGTCGCCGGAACCCCGGGCGGCCTCAACGCGGTCATCGTCGCCCTGCCCGCCGCCCTGGTTGCGCTCGTCGTGGCCAGCCTGGTCACCAAGGCCCCCGACCCCGCGCGGGTGGCCGCGGCCGAGGCGCCCGCCTCCACCGGGACCGACGCCTGACACGCGAGGGGACCGCTCCCGACCGAGAGCGGTCCCGGTGCTCTCCCCACGCCCCGGCGGGCCAGGCGGCCCGCCGGGGCCCGTCTTTTCCGCCCACGGCAGCGCGGGAAAGCCGTTCTAGGATGGGCGCATGCCGGGGCGAAGACGCAGACGCGAACGCGAGGCGCGACGTGCCGAGGCCAGGACGGCACGGGAGGCGCGGGGCCGCTGGGAGGTGCTCTTCGAGACCACCGACGAGGCGGACTGGCACGCCTACCACCGGCGCGGGAGGGGGAAACCGGTCGGCCTCAGTGAGGAGGACCTGCGCGTCGACGTCCTGTGCGGGCGCGGTGCGCACCCCACCACCTACCGCCTCAGCGTGCTCGTGCCCGGCGGCCTCGACCGTGACGCCTACCTTCGCTCCTTCCGGCAGTGACGTTCACGGCCAGCCCGCCGCGACTCGTCTCCCTGTACTTGTCCATCATGTCGCGGCCCGTGTCGCGCATGGTCCGGATGGCCTTGGCGAATGCGACCGTTGACAGCAGCACGCCCCGGCCCCTCGAAGGGGCGAGGCCTGATCGACCGAGGTCCACGCTTACGAGGGCCTGCCGTTTATCACATGTCGATCGCTGAAGCGGGTACCCGGCCGGAGAACAGCATGGGGGCCAAGGCGTCATGTAGTTCGCTCGTGGTCCGGCTGATGTCGGCGTGCAGGCGGGCCTTGTCGTCCAAAGCGTGGAGAGAAGCCCCGATCGCCTGCTGAACCCCGAGAGGTGGCACCGCCGTAGGAAGTGATCGCAGTGTGTTCACCGTGAGCGACCTGACCGTGCTTCCAGAAGCGTGTCTGTCGATCCAGTGCTGGATCACGGGCAGGGTCAGATAGTGCACCAGATATACGGGGTCCATGCGGCCGGACGGTCGCACGCGAAGCAACTGGGTGCTGTACAGCCAGTCCTGCTGGTCCGAAGAGATACGGGCGAACCTGCCGAGTGTTCCGGTCCTTGTGCCGACGACATCCCCTGGGCGAAGCCGGTAGCGGTGTAGCCGCTCAGTTGTCACGTCGGCGACGCGGGCCAGGCCGGTTCCCGACACACGCCGATCGATGATGTCGCCGGGCCTGACCAACGGGGTCCCCCGCATGCCGAACTCGCCGGAAGGAAGGCTGGCGCCGGAGGGGCCCGCCTGGATTTCGCAGAGATCGCCCAAGCGGTGCTCGCTCCAGCCGACGGCCAACGGCCCGATCAGGGAATCCATCTCCGCGCCTCCCGGAGCACTCGACTGGTTCTGGTCTCGACCAGTGGGATCTGTGACTGTAGAGAGTCCAGACGTTGGATGAGTGACACGAGGGTTTCTGCTTGCTTGCCCTGGTCGGTCTGTGGTGCGCGGCCGGACACGTAGATCGGCGGGTGAAGCGAGTACTGCTTGTCGCGGATCTCCTTGATCGTCGCGACGTGGCTGATACTTGGTGCTTCGCCCTCGGAGCCGTCTCGTGCCCCGTCCCGCCATCCGTTGTAAGCGCGTTGGATTAGTGCGGTGTCCTCTTCCTGGAGGGTTCGGAACGTACGCGAGGTCATACGCCCGAGACCACCGGCGTCGATGAAGAGGATTTCCTCGCACCTGCCTGTGGGAGCTTTCAGCATCCATAGGGTCACGGGAATGGTGGTGCTTCGGAAGAGGTGGTCGGGCAGGGCGATGAGGCACTCCACCGCCCCGTCCTCGACCATGTTCGACCTGATGGCGGCTTCTTTGGCATTGGTGGAGAGTGATGCGCCGTTGGCCATCAGCACACCTGCCCTGCCGTTCGGAGAAAGACGGTCGATCACGTGCTGGAGCCAGCGGAAGTTCATGTTTCCGTTCGGTGGTCTCCCGTAGCGGAAACTCTCGCGGGTGGAGTCGCTGACAGGGGGGCCACTCATGTTGAACGGCGGATTGCCCAGGACGATATCCGCGGTGCCCCGCGCATCGCCACGATCCCAGGGGAAACCGGGGCGGTCGCCGAAATCGGCCTCTATGCCGTGGAGCAGCATGTTCATTCCGGCGATACCGAAGACCCGCTCGTTGGGAACGGCACCGCTGACGTGGGGGGTTCGCGGCGGGTCGATTTCCGCCCGTGCTCGTACGGCCTCGGTCAGGAACTCACCTGTCCGGCAGAAGGGGTCGTACACACTGTCAAAGGGGCCGTCGGATGCGAGGAGGTTCACCATCGTGCGCACCACGGACTCCGGGGTGCGCAGATCCGCGTGTGCGGATACCCATTCCCTTTCCAAGAAGGAGAGAGCGCTGTTGAAGGCGGTCAGCAGAACCTCCCGGTCTTTGCCCTGGGCGTCGATCGCGTCGACCCCTTGGACCGCTGTGGTGAAGGCGCCGGCTCCCAGCTTCCGCAGGGGACCGGAGACGAGGGGAGGGAGGAGGCCTCCGAAATCGGTCGCGAACACGGACCCGTCAACGATGCCGTGGCCGGTCTGTAGGCGTAGAAGGCCCCACTGATCGGCGCTTGAGGAACGGAGGAAGACGAGTGTCGCGATGAGGAGCGCGGAATCGACCGGCTCACACATTCCCCGAAGGTCGTTGAGCAAGCGGAAGACGGTCCTGTCGATATCGCCGACGCCGCTTGCGGACCCGTGCCGTGGCCTTGAACCGGGTCTCGGAGCGTCGGTCTCCATCCCGGCGCGTACGCGATCCGCGTAGGTGGTACCGGCGGGCTCGTGCGGCTGTCGGGCGTTGGCGGGCACAGCGCGTGAGGACAGCCAGTCGGTGACCTGGTCGAGGTCGAACAGTTCCCGTTCGGCGTCCGCCGGTTCGGGGAAGTCGGATCCGCGCTTGCGCCAGTTGGTGACCGCGGCGCGGCTGACCCCCGCGTACCGGGCGAGCTGGGCTCGCGAGACGAGTCTTGGAGCGTTCTCGGCCACGGTGCCCCCTCTCAGAAGCTCGGCGGAAGTTCGCCCCGGCACACCTGCTCTTTGACCAGGAGCACCTCGGGAACGCGGTCGAGGGGCTTGATGCCGGAGGCGGCCTCGGGGTTGACGTACGAGAGCACGAGGTAGAGCTTGGCGTGGTCCGCCTCCAGGTGGCGGTGGTGAATCGGCTCATGGTGCATGATGCGGTTGCGCAGCAGCCGCAGGGAGTAGAGCTGGTCCTGGAGGGTGCGGCGCGGCCCCCGGTATCCGGGGAACGCGCGGTGGAGGGCGGGGACCCACAGATCCCGGTCGTACCTGCGAGCGACCAGTGAGGACCAGAAGCCGAGGGACAGCTCGGTGACGACGTCGTCCGGAGTGGCCGAACGGCGGCACCGGGCCCGTGCCTGGCGCACGAGGCGCTGGCCCTCGTTGTCCAGCGGAGCCCTGTTCCACCAGTCCTCCTGCCCGAAGTGGGCGCTCAGACTGTCGTGAACGGAGTTGCGCAGGGCGAGTTCGAACGTGTGGAGCGGACCGTAGAAGGCCGCGGAGGCCATGACGTTCCAGTGGTACAGGTTGACGGCTCGGGCCACATCGCCCCCGCTGTGGCGGAGGTAGGGCGCGAGGCGGGGCGAGGAGTACACGGAGACCATCCATTCCGGGATGCCGGTGCTCACGATGACCTTCGTTCTATCTCGGCTGAGGGCGTGAGAGGACAGCGGGCGAGGGCGTTTGGTATCGTTGGCTCCGTAAGCCCCGGGTTCGCCTCTGCTCAGCACGCCACCCGGGGCACGGCTTTTTCCGGGGCGTTACTGCCCAAGCCCCGTTGACCGGCCCATCGCGAACTGGGCCGCGCGCACCCGTCTTCCATTGACAAAGGTACACACGGCAGCCCCGCCGTGCAAGCGCACTCCAGTGCGCGATTTTGTTAACGCCCTCCGAGGTGGTTCCTCAGCACTCGATGACGTTGACGGCCAGGCCGCCGCGCGAGGTCTCTTTGTACTTGTCCATCATGTCGCGGCCCGTGTCGCGCATGGTCCGGATGACCTTAGCGAGTGCAACGGTTAACAACGGGGATCACTCTAGAGGCTCCGGGGGGACAGGCAAACCCCAACCTAGGTCTAACCTCCGATAACCCTCACTTATCGGAGGTTAGGGGTTGGTCAACGGGGTCAAAACAGTACATACAGCCCATAGAGGGGCATAGGGGTCTGCATAACTATGCATGCGCCTGTTGAGGAGGGGCTTCCAGTAAGGCCCCCTCACTGTCAGGCCCTCTGTGCGGCCCTCAATGCCCCTCAGGCGTGGCAACAGGGCCCCCCTCTAGTAAGGCCCCTGTCCTCTGCAAGGCGCTCTGTGTGAGTGCTGCTCTGTTGCTCCTGTGTGCTGCACAGGTGCTCACTCTGCTCTGTGGCTCTTCCCTTCTGCTGACTCCTGTTGAGTCAGAGCTCCGCCTCACAAGCCCTGTTGACCTTGCTGCCTTGAGTGCTTCCACTCGACAGCCACGCTCTGACATGGCTTCTCGGAGACCCATCTGTCCGTGTTCACTCCTCAGGAGAAGGACAGGTACAAGAAGCCCTGTCCATGCAGGAAGCAAGCGCCTTCAAGGAGAACACCACACGTTCTAAAAGGCCCTTGGAAGAGTCTTCTTTGCTCTGCTGTATCGGAGAGGTGAACCAGAAGATGACAGTCTCATGCTGAGATATAGGAGTCATGAAGAGAGAGTGAAGGCGCAGAGGGAAGAGGGGTATCTAATAAGGCCCCATTACATACCTGGGGTAATACCCATAGAAGAACTTATCAGACCCCGCCGGGGGTTGGGCTCTCTCTCCTCATACGGGTCTGGGGCTTTCCATGTCAAGCGTGGCATGTATGCCCTGACCTGGTGATGCACGACTAAGTTTGCCTGTAAAAAGTGACATGGAAGTAGCGCTTTGATGGTATCCAAATACCAAAAAAGCCCGTCATGGCATGTAAACCATGAAGGGCCTTCTTGGATGATGGCTTGGGTTGCTAAAGGTACTAGAGGCTATCGCACTTGAGATCCTTGAGGAAGGAAGTCCACTCGGAAGACTTGAAACTCAGATGCCCAAGCCCTCTATTCTGGGTGTCGCGGACGCGTATCTCAGAAGCGGACTCAGCAACCTCGACACAGTTGGCGTCATTGCCGCCGCTGTAGCTGCTTTTGTGCCAAGGGCCGACAGGATTGCTCATGAGAGCGCCTCTCTTGTTTTCTTGATCTGCTCATATGACGCTGTGGGGGAGAGCGCTTCGGCCTGCAATCCGCTGAACACAGTAGCGAGCTTGTTGACCTCTGCCCCGCTGATCACGTTCTGGCCTCCCCAGTGCTCCGAGTGCCCCACGAGCCGACCATCACTCAGGTTCATGATGCGGAACGAGCCGCTGAGGCCCGGATGCTGCGGGGCGTACTCAGGCATCAACGATACTCGTATGCGGTGGTTGTCGAACATGCTCAACAGGTGGTCTAGCTGGGCCTTCATGATCTCCTCGGACCCAATGACCCGCTGTACCGTGATGTCGTCCAAGACGAACCACAGCAACGTCTCAGGCTTCAGCTCTGCCAGACGCTCAGCCCGCGCCTCGGCAAGCTCGCTGATCTTCTTGTCACTGTCCCACTTGCGATGGTTGCGCAGGATGGCATGAGCGTAACCGGGGGCTTGCAGCAGTCCGGGGATCAGAACCATCTGATACTCACGGATCTCTACGGCCTGACGCTCTAGGCGTACGAAGTCACGCCACTCACCAGGAATCTCCTTCGTATTGGTGATGTCCAACCAGAGCTGTTCCAAGACGCTTCCTGTAGAGAGCGCTGTGTCCAACTCGGCAGCTTGAGCACGGTTTGGCTTCCTTGTGGCTCTCTCGAAACCACTGACCAAGCCATTCTCAAAAGACACCTTCTCAGCAAGCTTGAGCTGGGTAAACCCTGATAGATCCCGCAACCTGCGAAGCTCCCTGCCCCAGGGTTCCCACTCCTTGAAAACCTTCTCTGGCATGCCCACATCGTTGCACGGCTCTTCTACAAGATCCACGAGTTTAGCGGAAATTCTCGGGTCTTGTAGGAGTTCCAGCAGGTCAAGGGATGTGGAGGCATCTTGTACTCATGTAGAGGACAGGAGAGGGGTGGGTGTGGAGAAATCTGCAAATCTCGCAAAACAGGTCATATCCGGCGAGAAGCGACGACAGCAGTGGTACACGCTTCGGCAGTTGCAGAAGGGTCTTGGTTCACGGCAAGTGGCTGCGACAGTGCAAGCCCCAGATCTCCAAGCCCTCATGTTGGGTAACCCCGGGGCGTGGAAGGCCGGAGAGGCCCCACAGCTTCACGTGTCCGTGCGAGAGGCTGAGGCCCCCTTGGTGGTCAGTGTCCGGGATGACGGTTGTTACACGTGGCACCGTGCGGACGGGGGAGAGTGCGCCTGTCCCGTGGCCTCCCTGTCCCGCTCTGTCGAGCTGGTCATTCAAACGGTGAACACCTTATGAGAGCAGACAGACAGAGAGCCTTAGAAGGGCTCTACAAGGCCCTCAAGAAGAACAGGGTTCCCGGTTCCAGGTTGGAAATCGACTCCAGCCCTGTGGTCTACACACACAACACATGTACCCGTATCCGGGAAGACTGTTTCTTCATCAAGAAGACCATGCCCAACGGGCATGTGTTGGAGACTGCATCTCTCGGAACTGCACATCAGGACATAGCGGTATCCCTCATTCGTTCCATGTCCTTTGCTGTGAACTTCGCCTAATCGCCCGGGGGTGAGCACCAACGGACGAACAGAGGCGACCCTTAAATGAGGTGAACACATGAGGCCGGAAGATCCCCGAGAGACACAGCTCTTGTGGTTGCGCGCTGAACTGTTGAAGCGCGGTATTGGAAGCTACATCATTCCGGCTGATCAGTATTACGGGCCAACCCTGCACTGTGATGCGAGCGTGGAAGGTGTCACGGTGAACATGTGCGGATGGAACTACCTGTTCCTTGACCATTCAAGGGATTGGGTGAAGCTCCCTGCTAATCGTCCTGGTGACTGTGCAGAGCAGATCATCCGTGATCTCTCTCCGCTTGCCTCTACAGACCTTATCGCCCGGTTCAGTGAAGGGTGAAATATGAAGCGATTTGCAGGCAGGGTGAGATCCATCTTCCATAGCTGGTCTTGTCCGGTGCCCGGATGTGCCTTCGCTTCTGTCAACCCCATGAAACACCCGTGCCCCCTCAAGGCCATTAGTTAGAGGAGAAATGAAAAAGCGTATCGACAGGGAAGGGCCGCTTCTCCCGTGTGAAGTTGCGGCCTTGTTCAGGGTGGATACCAAGACAGTGGTGAGGTGGGCAAACAAACAGAAGATACCGAGCTTCAAAACCCCGGGAGGGCACAGGAGGTTTCCCCGTAAGGAGGTCTACAAGCTGCTCACAGAGGCGAGTGGTTAAAGAGATGGACCCAGGAAGCGACTTCCCGAGGAAGCTTCCTTGCCTGTACTCTGACCCCGACGACCGCAAAAGAACGGCCCCGGTAGGCGCGCCAACGCCAGTCCGGGGCCTGACTCTCAACCTGCTATCACCAGGAAGAAGAGCTATGAGCGACCTTATCAGTCGTGCGCTGTCCGCGTTCGCGGCAACGCTGCTTGCCCTTGCCTACCCGGGCGTCTCTGTAGAGGCCCTGACAGCCTCTCAGGAGGTTTCCGAGAGGGAAGACCTTCCCCCGGCCTTCCCAACGCCTCAGGGGGCCTCTGAGTGCCCCTCTTGCGCTCCCCGGAAGAGGTCTACCCGGGTACGTGGCTAATCCCGGCCTGTGAGGGCTCCCTACGCCTTCGGCTCTGCTGAGTGGTGGGAAGCGCACAACGCTTCCAAGCATCCCCGGGCGTTCATCATCAACGACCGGCCTTATCGGCAATACGTCTCATAACCTCATGACATGAGAGAGGCCCTGACAGTTGGCGCTGTCAGGGCCTATTTTTATATGCTTTGAAGAAGAAATCAACGGACTGATTGTCTTTGAATCATCGACGACGGGTGCGTCTCCAGCCCGCAGGACGCCACTGTTGCATCCCGCGATATGCGGTTACCTCTTGTTCGCGATATAGGGCGAGGCGCTTCCTGAATGTAGAATTGGAACGAAAAGACACTTTGATATCTCTTTTGTCATGGGTCCTCAGAGATTCTTTGATGAAAAGAATGTCACTTGCTTCAATGACGGTTATTATTAAGCTTCTCTTTCTTTCATTGTAGATTCGGATTCCACTATCCCATGCTTCAAAGTCCTTGTGCTCTCCGTGCTCGAATCCAGCCTCTTCGAGCACATCTCTTATGAGTTGTATCTTGAGTTCTGCTTCGGGGCTTAATTTTTTCCGTTTTCTTCTTTTCAAGTGTCTTCTTTCCGTGATCTCCAGAGAATTCGGTCTCTTTCGACCTGTTCTTGATTGCGTGCCAGGTCATCAAATACTCCTGCCTCTGTGGCTAGCATGTCAAGGTACTTAATCCCCACATCCTTGCACCTGCAGAGATCTCCACCCTTGGGGCCTGCCTTCTGGTCAACCTCTGCCAGTCCGAAGGCTGTAAGGCGCTTGAGTGCGGACCTGGTTGTTCCTGTGCTGTATCCGGTGTGCTTGGCTGCTTGGCTGACTGAGACCCATCCTCGGGGAAGTCGCGCCCAGATTTCAGCAGGTCGGCCCTGTAGGGCCTTCCTGGAAGTAAAGACAGGATGTTTCAAGATGTGTTCGTTAACTAGTACAGACTTATTTACTGTCCCCCCATGTATTGAGTCTGTACTAGATTCAGAACACTTCTCAAGGTTCAACTTGTAGACTCTGGCACTGGCTCCCCCCTTCGGGGAACCTTGGAAAACCCACTTATCCGCCTTGAGGCGGTCAACAGACTTCCTTGTGGTCTCCAGTGACTTCCCGGCCTCTAGCCGCAAGTCACGAAGACTGGCCAAGGGCTCAAGGGTGTTGTGTCGGATACCTAGCCTTGTGATGCTCCGTAGGACATCCCGGTCTGTTGGGCCTGTGCGTCCCTTCCACGACCACGTCTCAACGTGGTCCATGAATCTCCTGAGGGAGTTTTCAACGTGATTGGGGTCAAGCTCCGCTAGGGCGTTCGCCTCTGCGGTCTCCCACGTGTCCCTGCGCCACTTGTAAGCGGCAGCTTCGCCTTTGGTGTCTCGAATCTCCTGTGGCTTAGCTCCCCCCGCGTTCGCGGGGTTGAGCATGTCATCAATGAACATGTCCACCGTGAGGCCGGAACGGGCATAGGAACCTGCTAGCGCCATGCCCATGCGGCCCCGGGAAGTTTCCCCGTTGGGAGTCCGGTACTTGCCTTCGACATCTCCGTATCGGAGTACCCTTATCCACTTCTCAGAGAGCCCCTGAGGCTCTTTTGTGCCCGGTTTGGTGTCATCGGTTGGCCCTAGTCTTTCTAGGGCCTCAGAAACGCTCTCAGGCTCAATCAGGGATGTGGGGAGCCCTGAGCGATGAGGAGACAACGGGGGACGTGTCCCACTCTTCCCCCGGATGGCTTGCTTCGGGATTCCCGGATAGTTGAGAGAGACCTGTTCAGAGAAGACCTCTGCTGAGATGTCCTCAGGAAGACGAACCCACAGGTGTTGGTGCCCCGGCCTGCCAGAAGCGCAGAGAACGGTGGTAGCTCCCAGATTTTCAGCCCACGCCTTGACCTTGTGGCCTTCCGTGACCAGTTCGGGCGTGTCCAAGTCTAGGGCCACAAGCCCGGGTTTGGGCTCAACAGCGAAAGCTTGGCCAGACTCGACAGCTTCCGGAAGAGGTACCCAAGCGCCTTTAGTGTTGTCCTGGTTGATAAGAAGGGCCTTGCCCCCCGTGCGCACTACAGCACGCGCGAGAGACAAGACCTGTCCGGTTTCGAGTGTCACTCTTCGTCGGCTCCAATGGGTCCATGTGCCTGGGGGCTTTTCGTTCGCCTCTCGTCAGCCTGCTGCTGTTGCTCTTCTGGTGGGTCCTGGAAGTTGATCTCTTCCACAGGGACACCTGCAAGGCGAGTGACTCCCCAACTCGCGAGTTCTACTCGAAGCGCCCACTCTTCGGCCTCAGGGCTTCCGGGATCAATCCCCGTTGCTTGGGTGTAAAGCTCCTCCAGGTCGCCGCCTGAGAATTGGAACTCAGGTTCCGGCTTGCTTGTCTGGAAGGTGTCCCGGAACCACACTTTGAGACTGTGCTTCCGAAGAAAAGCACCTTTTTCCTGGTAGGTCATGGCGTTCCAGGAGTCTCCGACAGTCACGCCGGTACCTACGAATCTGACTTCCTCGGGACGAGTGGGAAGGGCTTCGATTGCTTCTCGTCGCTCTTCCAGCTCTTCGATCTGCTTGCGCGCGGCTTCCGCTGCTCGGGAACCGGGCTTGAGGGTAGTCATGTTGCCGACAAGATTTTCCAGAGCCTCGTCAACACTGGCGATGTCTCGCGAGTAGTCGACACCGGGGACGACGATTCGTTCCTTCTTCTCAAGGTCTCCGACCAGGGAGAGAACGTAGTCGGAGACAGCCTTCTCGATGGTCTCGGACTTGACCATCCTGTTGGCGCAACGTCCTTCGGGGAGGGAGTAGGAAGAGCATCGGTAGTAGGGGCGTGTCCCGCTCTGGAAGTGATGTAGGGGGCGGGAACAGACACCGCACATGGCGACCTGTGCGAGCATCGAGCCGCCCTTTCGGTTCTGCGTCTTCTTGCGGCTCGCCTGGTCCAAGCACTCTTGAAGGTCGTTCCAGCGGGAAGGGACGATCAGGGGTTCCGCCTTCTGGACGACCATGCCGGTCTGTGCGTTACGTGTGGTCTCTCCAGAGTGGGTCTCGTACTCTCCGAGTAGGGCGCGGCTCCGAAGGACCTTGATGATCTGCGACGTGGTCCACTTGGCTCCCTTCGGCTCCTTGCCCATGCGGATACGGTGGGCGTCTGATGAGGTGGGGACTCCGCGCCCGATGAAGTCGTCCCTGATTCGGGCGACGGCTTCATGGTCGTCAACGACCCGACGAACCAGCTCCAGGACCCGGGAAGCGGTATCTGTCTCGCTCTCGGTGTCCTTGACGAGATACCAGCCGTAGACCTCGTTCCGAACTTCCTTGACCGGGCGGTACCCGTAGGGCGGGATACCGCCCTTCCACCGGCCGCTCTGGATGACGGCGTTGATCCCGTCCTGTGTCCGTCCCTTGATGGTCTTCAACTCGAACTCAGCGAAGGCCGCGAGGATCTTCGCGAGGAGCTGACCCATGTCCGAGGTCAGATCGATCTTGTCATCCAGGAAGACGAGTTCGACCTCGTTCTGTTCAGCCCACTCCAGGAAGTCAACGAAGCCTTTGAGGCTTCGTGCCAACCGGTCGAGCTTCCAGAAGGTCAGTACGTCGAAGTCCTCTGGGCGCTTCAGCCACTCGCCCAACTCCGGACGCTCCCACGGTGGGACGTCCCCGGACACATCCACGTCCACGGCCTGCCCCACGACGACGGCATCGTTCAGGTCCGACCACGCCTGTCCCTTGGAGAGTTGGCGCTCAACCGAGGTGGACTCGTCACGGTGTTTGGACAGCCGGGCGACCTTGACAACCCTCTTGACCACGCATGTCCTTGTCTGTCAGCACTCGATGACGTTCACGGCCAGCCCGCCGCGACTCGTCTCCTTGTACTTATCAGACATGTCGCGGCCTGTGGTGCGAACCGTCTCGATCACCTTGTCCAGCGACACGAAGTGGCTGCCGTCGCCGCGCAGCGCGATGCGCGCGGCGCTGATCGCCTTGACCGAGGCCAGCGCGTTGCGCTCGATGCACGGCACCTGCACCAGGCCGCCGATGGGGTCGCAGGTCAGCCCCAGGTTGTGCTCCATGGCGATCTCGGCGGCGTTCTCCACCTGCGCGGGGGTGCCGCCCAGCACCTCGGCCAGCCCGGCGGCGGCCATCGAGGAGGCCGAGCCCACCTCGCCCTGGCAACCCACCTCGGCGCCCGAGATCGACGCGTTCTGCTTGAACAGGATGCCCACGGCCCCCGCGGTCAGCAGGAACCGCACCACGCCCTCGTCGCCCGCGCCCGGGCTGAAGTGCAGGTAGTAGTGCAGCACGGCGGGCACGATGCCCGCGGCCCCGTTGGTCGGCGCGGTCACCACGCGGCCGCCCGCGGCGTTCTCCTCGTTCACGGCCAGCGCGTAGAGCGTGATCCAGTCGCTGCCGCGCATGGGGTCGGAGTCCACCCCCGTCGGCGCCAGCAGGCCCGACTCGTCGCAGTTGCCGCCCAGCTGCCGGTACAGGCGGTGCGCCCTCCGGGGCACCTTCAGCCCGCCGGGCAGGCTGCCCTCGGTGGTCACCCCGCGGCGAACGCACTGGCGCATCGCCTCCCACAGCACGAGCAGCTCGGCGCGGATCCGCTCGGGGGAGCGCCCGAAGGCCTGCTCGTTGGCGAGCATTACCGCGCTGATCGACATCCCGGTGTCGGCGCAGATGCCCAGCAGCTCCTCGGCGCTGGAGAAGGGGTGGGGCACCCGGGTGTCGTCGGCCTTGATCCGGTCCGCGCCCGCCGCGCGCTCGTCCACGACGAACCCGCCGCCCACCGAGTAGTACACCTTCGCCCCCAGTTCGGCGCCGGAGGCGTCCAGCGCCACGAACCGCATCCCGTTGGGGTGGTCGGGCAGGCTCTCCCTGCGGCGGAAGTCCACGTCCACGGCCGGGTCGAAGGCCACCGGCGGCCCCTCGGGCCCGCCCAGGTACAGGGTCCGCTCCCGGCGCACCCGCTCCACCAGCTCGGGCACCGCGTCCACGTCCACGTGCTCGGGGGTGTGCCCCATCAGTCCCAGGACCACCGCCCGGTCGCTGCCGTGCCCCTTGCCGGTGAGCGCCAGGGAGCCGTACAGCTCCGCGCGCACGCGGGCCGTGCCGTCGAGCAGGCCCTCCTCGCGGAGTCCGGCCACGAACGTGCGAGCGGCCTTCATCGGCCCGACCGTGTGTGAACTGGACGGTCCGATTCCGATCTTGAACAGGTCGAACACGCTGATGGCCATGGCTGTCCTCCTCGTCGAGTACAGGGCCTGGGCATGTGGACGCCGTGCGGGGCCGCCCGGCCCCGCACGGCAAGGCTCTACAGGTTCGGGTAGAGCGGGTACCTGGCGGTCAGCGCCCGGACCCGGCCGCGCAGCGCGGCCTCGTCGAACTCCGGCTTGAGCGCCTCGGCGATGACGTCCGCGACCTCGGCGAAGTCCTCGTCGCCGAAACCGCGGGTGGCCAGCGCCGGGGTGCCGATCCGCAGGCCGGAGGTGACCATCGGCGGACGCGGGTCGTTGGGCACCGCGTTGCGGTTGACCGTGATCCCGATCGAGTGCAGGCGGTCCTCGGCCTCCTGGCCGTTGAGCTCGGAGTTGACCAGGTCCACCAGGACCAGGTGCACGTCCGTGCCACCCGAGAGCACCTTCACGCCGACCTCGGCCGCGTCCGGCCGCGTCAGCCGCTCGGCGAGCAGCCGGGCGCCCGAGACCGTGCGGCGCTGGCGGTCGGCGAACTCCTCGCCCGCGGCGACCTTGAGGGCCACCGCCTTGGCCGCGATCACGTGCTCCAGCGGCCCGCCCTGCATGCCGGGGAACACCGCGGAGTTGATCTTCTTGCCCAGCTCGGCCTTGGCCAGGATCATGCCGCCGCGCGGGCCGCCCAGGGTCTTGTGCGTGGTCGTGGTGACCACGTCGGCGTGCGGCACCGGGTTGGGGTGCAGCCCCGCCGCGACCAGACCGGCGAAGTGCGCCATGTCCACCATCAGGAGCGCGCCGACCGAGTCCGCGATCTTGCGGAAGCGGGCGAAGTCCAACTGGCGCGGGTAGGCCGACCACCCGGCGACGATCATCTTGGGCCGGTGCTCCTCGGCGAGCGCCTCGACCTCGTCGTAGTCGACGGTGCCGTCCTCGTCGCGCACGTGGTAGGCCACCGCGTTGAGGATCTTGCCGGAGTAGTTGATCTTCATGCCGTGGGTCAGGTGGCCGCCGTGGGCCAGGTCCAGGCCCAGGATGGTGTCACCCGGCTTGAGCAGCGCGAAGTACACGGCCGTGTTGGCCTGCGCACCCGAGTGCGGCTGCACGTTCGCGTGCTCGGCGCCGAACAGCGCCTTGGCGCGGTCGATGGCGAGCTGCTCGACGACGTCGACGTGCTCGCACCCGCCGTAGTAGCGGCGGCCCGGGTACCCTTCCGCGTACTTGTTGGTCAGGACAGTGCCCTGCGCCTCGATCACCGCCTGGGGGGCGAAGTTCTCCGAGGCGATCATCTCCAGGGTGTCGCGCTGGCGCGCCAGCTCCGCGTCGACCGCGGCCGCCACCTCGGGGTCCAGTTCGCCCAGCGTCTGGTTGAGCGTGTTGTCAGTAGCCATCGGGGGCCTACTCCTCGCCTTCGGTCAGCTTGGTGTACTCCTCGGCGGAGAGAAGGTCGGAGGGCTCCTCGGAGATCCGGGCCCTGAACAGCCAACCGTCCTCGAAGGGCGAGGAGTTGATGGTCTCGGGCTCGTTCTCCAGGGCCGCGTTGACCTCGGTGACCTCACCGCTCACCGGCGAGTAGACGTCGCTGACGGACTTGGTGGACTCCACCTCGCCGCACGGCTCGTCCGCGGTCACCTCGCTGCCGACCTCGGGCACCTCGACGTAGACGATGTCGCCCAGGGACTCGGCGGCGAACGAGGTGATCCCGACGGTGGCGATCCCGTCCTCGACCACGACCCACTCGTGTTTGGCGGTGTAACCCAGCTCCGTGGGAACGCTCACTTCAACTCTCCTTGGAGGTGTTCCATTTTCCTGCCGCGCGCCCGTACGGCTGCCCGGCCCGGCCTACGCCCGGTCGCGCCCCGTGCGTGCGGGTCCCCTGTGGGGGGATCCCGCCGTGCTGGGGCGTACGGGCCTTCGGGGTGTGAAGGCCCCTGCTGCTACGACTGCCGCTTGTAGAACGGCAGCTCGACCACGTCGACGTCCTCGCCCCGTCCGCGCACGTCCACGGTGAACGCGCCGGTCGAGGTGTCGAGGTCGCCGTCCACGTAGGCCATGGCGATGGGGCGGCCCAGGGTGGGTGAGGGCGCGCCGCTGGTGATGGTTCCGACGGAGGTGCCGTCGCGCAGGACCTCCTGGCCCTGGCGCAGCGGGCGGCGCCCGCGCGCGACGAGGCCGATGAGGCGGCGGGGACGGGAGGAGCGGGAGGCCTCCTCCAGGGCCGCGCGGCCCACGAAGTCGCCCTTGTCGAACTTCACGACCCGGCCCAGACCGGCGTCGAAGGGGGTGAGGTCGGCGGTCAGCTCCTGCCCGTACAGCGGCATCCCGGCCTCCATGCGCAGGGTGTCGCGCGCGGAGAGCCCGGCGGGGACGAGGCCGTGCCGCTCGCCCTCGGCCATGAGGGCCTCCCACACCTCGGGGGCCCGGTCCGCGGGGCTGACGAAGATCTCGAAGCCGTCCTCGCCGGTGTAGCCGGTGCGGGCGAGCAGGACGGGCTCACCGGCGACGGTGTGCTCGTACCCGGCGTAGTAGCGGATGCCGTCCAGATCGGCGTCGGTCAGCGGCGCCAGGACGTCGACGGCGCGGGGCCCCTGGACGGCGATCAGCGCGTACTCGGCCGACTCGTCGCGGACCTCGACGTCGAAGCCGGCGGCCCGCTCGGCCAGGGCCGGGGCGACCACCGCGGTGTTGGCGGCGTTGGCCACGACGAGGTACTCGTCCTCGCGCAGCCGGTAGACGATGAGGTCGTCCAGGACACCGCCGTCCTCGGCGGTGATCATGGAGTAGCGGGCGCGCCCCACCTTGACCTGGGACAGGTGGCCGACCAGCGCGTGGTCGAGGGCCTGGGCGGCCTGCGGGCCGGTCAGCCGGATCTCGCCCATGTGGGAGAGGTCGAACAGGCCCGCGGCCTCGCGCACCGCCCGGTGCTCGGCGGTCTCGCTGCCGTAGCGCAGCGGCATGAGCCATCCGGCGAAGTCGACGAGGGTGGCGCCGGCCTTCTCGTGGACCTCGCGCAGCGCTGTCGCGCGCGGCGCGGATGCGGCATCTGACATGGGCACTCCCGAGAGGATGGGCGTCGTGACGTGCGTGGCGTTGCCATCCTCCCCCTCTGTCATCTGTGCCTGAGAGCTTCGCCGCGCGCTCGGCGCGGCTTGCACCTTCGGCGAGGGACGGCTGTCCCTGCTTTCCAGAGTGGTCTCGCCCGTACGGTCCGCTGTGCCTGAGAGGTTGTCTTCGGGGAGGGATTGCTCCTTCGGCGGCCCGCGCTGGATACGCGGGCACTCTCCCGTACGGGGTCAGCAACACGTTCAGCCTAGCAGCGGCCGTGAACGGCGCCCAAGGGTGCCCGGTGCCGGGCGGGAGCGCCGGCGGGGCACCCGTGAGCGGCGCCGTCCGAGCCGTGCGCGCCGTGTCCGCCCCGGACGCCGGGCTCCTCCGGTGTCCGACACTCCGGCCGCCTCCACCCTGGGGCGGGAGGGCGGGGATTAGCGTGTTCGGGGAGTACCGACCGGGGAGGGAGACGGATGCGGACCGACACCGGGAGGGCGGCGCGCGCCGCGCGCTCGCTCGCGGCCGGATGCGTCCTGTCCCTGGCCGCGGGCACGGGGTGCGCCGGGGCCGTGGACGGAGCGCGGGGGCCGGACGGGCGGGCCCGGGAGGGGGCGGAGACCGGGCCCCCGCCCCTGACGCGGGGCGACCTGGCCGCCGTCGAGCGCGAGGACCTGGAGGCGGTGTTCGCCGACGCGGGGGTGGAGGGCGCCTTCGTGCTCCACGACGTGATGGAGCGGGAGGCGACCGTGGTGGGGCCGGAGCTGGCGGGCGAGCGCGCGGTCCCGGCGTCCACCTTCGACCTCGTCAGCACCCTGGTGGGGCTCCAGACGGGCGCGGTCGGGGACGTGGACGAGGTGGTGTCCCACGGGGGCGGACCCCAGCCCGTCGACCGGAGGGAGCGGGACACGGCCCTGCGCCAGGCGCTGCCCGCCTCGAACGTCCCCGTCTACCGGGAGCTGGCCCGCCGGATCGGGCACGGGCCGATGGCGGCCTGGGTGGACCGGCTGGACTACGGCAACCGTTCGGTGGGCGACGCGCAGGCGCTGGACCGGTTCTGGCTGGAGGGGCCGCTGGAGATCTCCGCGGTGGAGCAGACCGACTTCCTGGCGAGGCTGGCCCGCGACGAACTGCCCGTGGACGACGCGCACCAGGAGGCGGTGCGCGAACTCGCCGTTCTGGAGGAGGGCGACGGCTACGACCTCCACGCGAAGGCCGGGCGGGAGGCGGAGGCCGGTTCCGCGCCGGGCTGGTGGGTCGGCTGGGTCGAGAGCGGCGAGGACCTGTACACGTTCGCGCTGCGCGTCGAGCCGGAGGGGGACCAGGACGCCGAGCTGAGCGAGTCCCTGGGGCGGGAGATGCTCGTGGAGCTGGAGGTCCTGCCCGAGGAGGAGCGCACCGTCTGAACACCGTGTGGTCCCCGCGACGCGCGTCGGCCCGCCCCCTTCGCGGGAGCGGGCCGAGCGCGTCGTCCGGGAGTGGTTGGGGAGTGTTCCGCGGAGGCTTTCGGATCAGCGGGCGGCCGCCCGGGCCATCTCTCGCGAGACGGTTCGCGCGGGTCAGCCCGGTTGGCTTCTCAAGCGGAACCGGCGCGGCGAGAGGCAGCCCGGTGGTCGCGGAAGTACCGGAGCCGAAGGCCCTCCGTTGAGGGTGGCGGAGGCGACGGGCGGGACCGGAATGATCCGAGGAACGCGGCCTAGGCCTTGCGGCGCTGGCGCACGGCCTCGGCCAGCTGGGTCAGCACCTCGCCGGTGGTCTCCCAGCCCATGCACTTGTCGGTGATCGACTGGCCGTAGGTCAGGGCGGCGGGGTCGCCCAGCTTCTGGGCCCCCTCGACGATGAAGCTCTCCAGCATCACGCCGATGACGCCCTTCTGGCCCTCGGCGACCTGGGCGGCGATCGCGGCGGCCACACCGGGCTGGCGGGTGTGGTCCTTGCCGCTGTTGGCGTGGCTGGCGTCGATCATCAGGCGGCGGGGCAGCCCGGCGCCCTCGATGACGTCCAGGGCGGCGTCGACCGACCCGGCGTCGAAGTTGGGGCCGCTGCGGCCGCCGCGCAGGATGACGTGGCAGTCCGGGTTGCCCTCGGTGACGACCACCGAACCGGCGCCGGTGGGGTCGATGCCGAAGAAGGTGTGCGAGGCGGCGGCGGCGCCGACCGCGTCCACGGCCACCTGGACGTCGCCGTCGGTGCCGTTCTTGAAGCCCACGGGCGTGCTCAGACCGCTGCTCAGCTGGCGGTGCACCTGGCTCTCGGTGGTGCGCGCCCCGATCGCGCCCCAGGAGACGACGTCGGCGATGTACTGCGGGGTGATGGGGTCGAGGAACTCGGTCCCGGCGGGCAGGCCGAGCGCGTTGATGTCCAGCAGCAGCTTGCGCGCGGTGCGCAGGCCGCGGTGCACGTCGTAGGTGTCGTCCAGGCCGGGGTCGTTGATCAGGCCCTTCCAGCCGACGGTGGTGCGCGGCTTCTCGAAGTACACGCGCATCACGACGCACAGCTCCTCGCGCAGGGAGGGCACGAGCTCCTTCAGGCGGCGGGCGTAGTCCATGGCGGACTCGGTGTCGTGCACCGAGCAGGGGCCCACGACGACCAGCAGGCGGTCGTCGTCACCGTCCAGCACCCGCTTGACCTCGGCGCGGGACTCCTCGACCAGGGCGCTGCGCTCGGCGCCCAACGGGAGCTCGGCCAGCAGGTCCCGGGGCGCGATGAGCGGCTTGTAACTGGCCACCCGGGTGTCGTTGGTGCTCGGCATGGTGTTCCCCTCGGGTCCCGTCTGTCGTGTTTTCCGCTGTCGCCACGAAAACCGTCTTATGAAAACAGTAGCGCGGACGGTTCGGCGCTCCGCTGCCGCGTCGGCCGGTACGGTTCACGTGACAGAAAACACCACACCGGTTTCGGGCGCCGAAAAGCGTCTCATTTCGTGAGACGAAATTCTTCCGGTGCCCGCTGCCATTTCCGTCGGGGCGGCTCCGGATCCGGGCCTGTCACCCCTCGGCCCCCGGGAGGTCCTCCTCCCAGTACTCGCGCGGGTTGCGCGCCCCGTCGGTGACCGTGCCGCGCTCTGCCTCGGCCCGACGCAGCTGCACGCGACGGATCTTACCGGAGACGGTCTTGGGCAGCTCACCGAACTCCAGGCGGCGCACCCTCTGGTGCGGTGACAGGCGCTCGCGCGCGTGGGCCAGGATCGACCGCGCGGTCTCGGCGTCGGGGGCCACCCCCTCGGCCAGGGCCACGTACGCCTTGGCCACCGCCAGCCGCAGCGGGTCGGGGGAGGGAACGACGGCCGCCTCGACCACGTATTCGTGCTCGACCAGAACGCTTTCGAGTTCGAATGGTGAGATGCGGTAATCTGAGGCCTTGAACACATCGTCGGATCGGCCGATATAGGTAATGTAACCGTTCGAATCCCGGCTGGCGATGTCACCGGTGCGGTAGCGGTCCCCGCGGACCACCTCGCGGCTGAGGCCGGGGTTGTCGGCGTAGCCTTTCATCACCCCCACCGGCTCCCGGGACAGGTCCACGCAGATCTGCCCGGTGTCGGCGGGCTCGTCGGTGGCCTGGTCCGTCAGCACCACGTCGTAGCCCGGCAGCTCGCGCCCCATCGACCCGCGCACCACCCGCTGACCGGGGCCGTTGCCCAGCAGCATGGTCGTCTCGGTCTGCCCGAACCCGTCGCGCACGGTCACGCCCCACGCCTCGCGCACGCGGTCCACCACCTCGGGGTTGAGCGGCTCCCCGGCGGCCACCGCCTCGCGAAGCCCCACGTCCCACGCGGCGGGACCGGCCTGCGCCAGCGTCCGCCACACCGTCGGCGGCGCGCACAGCGTGTCCACACCGCAGCGCACGACCGCGTCCAGCAGCCCCGCCGCGTCGAAGCGCTCCTGGTTGACGACCAGTACCGTCGCCTCGGCGTTCCACGGGGCGAACACGCTCCCGTAGGCGTGCTTGGCCCACCCCGGCTCGGACACGTTGAGGTGGACGTCGCCCGGCCGCACGCCCAGCCAGTACATGGTCGACAGGTGCCCCACCGGGTACGAGCGCTGGGTGTGCACGACCAGCTTGGGCAGGGCGGCGGTGCCGGAGGTGAAGTAGAGCAGCAGGGGGTCGTCGGGGTGGGTGGGGTGTGGCGGGTGGAAGTCCAGGCCGGCGTGCTCGGAGTCGGCGTAGTTCAGCCACCCCTCCATGTAGCCCGTGCAGATCCGCGTCCAGTGCCCCCGCAGCGGGGCGAACTTCTCGGTCTCGGCGGCCGAGCACACCACGTGCGCGATCTCGCCGCGCTCCAGTCGGTCAAGCAGGTCGCCCTCGGACAGGGAGGTGGGTGTCGGGCAGACCACGGCACCGAGCTTGGTCGCGGCGAGCAGGGTCTCCCACAGCTCCACCTGGTTGCCCAGCATCAGCAGGATCCTGTCGCCCGGGTGCACGCCCTGGTTGTTCAGCCAGTTGGCCACCTGACCGGAGCGCTCCGACATCCGCCGGTAGGTGTACCTGGCCTGGCCGCCGTCCTCCTCCACGATCCACAACGCCGTCCGGTCCGGACGGCGCCCGGCGACCTCGTCGAAGTAGTCCAGCGCCCAGTTGAACCGGTCCGACCGGGGCCAGGTGAACTCCCGGTGCGCCCTCTCCTGGTCCTCGCGCAGGTCCAGGAGCAGGTCCCTGGCGGCGCGGAACCCGGCCGCGCCCTCGGCTGCCGTCTCTCTCGACATGTGGCGACCTCCGGTTCGTGGACAGGGCGCCGACCGCACTGTCCGCCGGTCCCGCCCGGGTGGGGCGGTGCAACGGGTGTGCCCCGCTGGTCCTACCCGGGATGCGCCGCCGTGACGCTTGGGGCCCGCCGTCCGGACGTGCCCTTGACCTCGGGGGACGGTTCGGGCGCCCGGACCGGGGCGGTGGCCGCATACGGCCCCGCGCGGCGGGCCCCGCTGGCTCTAGGATGTGTGGACATGGAGGAACTTCGCGGACACCACGGAACCTGGCGGATCGACGACGAGACGATCCGTATCCGCTTCGACTCCGGCCGCAAGGTGCCCACCCTGTTCCGGTCGCTGGGGAGCTGCGCGGTTCCGCTGGCCGCCGTCCGCGAGGTCGACTTCGACCGGGGCACCCGCAAGCACGGGTGGCGGATGCGGCTCCGGCTGGTGGAGGACACCGACCCCTACGCGCTCCTGGGCGTCCCCGGCCGGGACGCGCTCACCCCGATGCTGATCACCGGTCCGCACGACGGAGAGCTGCTCGCCGAGTACTACTCCGAGCAGATCGCCTCCTCGGCCCGTTTCGCCCGTGAGACCAGCACCGGGGAGATCGATCCGCGCGAGGTCTCCCTGGGCCTGGTGGGCCGCGTCCCCCTCCAGGTGCGCACCGCCGAGGGCACGGCCTCCTTCGACGGCACCCGCGTGCGCCTCCAGTGGGACAACTGGCTGGCCAGCACGGCCAAGCAGAAGGAGAAGTCCCGCGACTACCAGCTCTCCGAGATCGAGTCCGTGCACTGGTACCCGCCGGTCGACGTCACCGAGGGCTACCTGCGCATCGTGCTGCGCGGGGTGACCATCCCCGAGGCCACGGCGCTGGACCACGACTTCTTCACGCTGGCCTCGCACGGGTCCAAGGGCAGCGAGGAGACCCTGCTGATGGCCGCCACCGTCAACGCCCACGCCGCGGCGGCCGAGGAGCCCCGGCAGGAGCGCGCCGCGCTCGGCGCGGCGGACGGGGACGGCAGCGAGGCGATCTTCGCCAAGATCCGCGAGCTCGGGCGGCTGCACGCCGAGGGCCTGCTCACCGACGACGAGTTCAGCGCCAAGAAGGCCCAGCTGCTCGACCGCCTCTGACCGCGTCCCGCCTCTGGCGGCGTCCCGCGTGTGTTCGCGCCCGGTGGACGCCCGGGACGCCGTACCCTCTCCTCGTCGTTCTCCGTCAGGCGTCCGCCGGACACCTCCGTCCGCGGCGCCCGACTCCGCCGGGGTCCCCGGGGAGGCACCACGTCCACGAACACGTCCACGAAAGGCCTCACGCTTTGCGTACCTTGTACCCGCCCATCGAGCCGTACGACTCGGGGATGCTCGACGTCGGCGACGGACACCGCGTCTACTGGGAGCTGTGCGGCAACCCCGCGGGCAAGCCCGTGGTGTTCCTGCACGGCGGTCCCGGCGGCGGATGCGTGCCCGACCACCGCAGGCTCTTCGACCCGGAGCGGTACCGGATCCTGCTGTTCGACCAGCGCAACTGCGGCCGCTCCACACCGCACGCCAGCCAGATGGACACCGACCTGTCCACCAACACCACCTGGACGCTGGTGCGGGACATGGAGCGGCTGCGCGAGATGATCGGCGCGGAGTCCTGGCAGGTCTTCGGCGGGTCCTGGGGCAGCTGCCTGGCGCTGGCCTACGCCCAGCGCCACCCCGACCGCGTCAGCGAGCTGGTCGTGCGCGGCATCTTCACCCTGCGCGAGAGCGAGCTGCGCTGGTTCTACCAGGAGGGCGCCTCCCAGCTCTTCCCGGACCTGTGGGAGTCCTACCTGGAGCCCATCCCCGAGGAGGAGCGCGGCGACCTCATCGCCGCCTACGCGCGCCGCCTGAACTCGCCCGACCGGGAGGAGCGCCTGGCCGCCGCGCGCTCGTGGAGCGTGTGGGAGGGGTCCACGGTGACCCTGCTGCCCAACCACGAACTGCGCGAGCACCACGCGGACGAGGACTACGCGCTGGCCTTCGCGCGGATCGAGAACCACTACTTCGTCAACCGCGGGTTCCTGGAGCCCGACCAGCTCATCGACGGCGCGGAGGCGATCCGGCACATCCCCGGCGTGATCGTGCAGGGCCGCTACGACGTGTGCACCCCGGCCCGCACCGCCTACGACCTGCACAAGGCCTGGCCGGAGGCGGACTTCCACATCGTGGACGACGCCGGGCACGCGTTCAGTGAGCCGGGCATCCTGGACCTCCTGATCGAGGCGACCGACCGCTTCGCGAAGTAGGCGGTCCGGTCCCGGGACGGGGGACCGCCCCGGGTCCGCGGGCGGGACGCGGGGGGTGGAGCCCCCGCCCCCCGCGTGCCCCGACCGGTCCGGCCGGGGTGCGGACGCGGCGGGGGCCGGGCGAGGCGTTCAGCGGGAGCGGGGCGGCGGGGACGTGCGCCCGCCGCCCTCCCCAGTAGCCGCGCTCAGGAGCAGCCCATCCCGGCCTGGCCGCCGATCTCGGACAGGCCCAGTTCGTCCAGCCGCTGGAGGCCCCGGTGGCGGGACGCGGCCCCGACCGGCCGACCTGCCTCGGTGGTCCCGCCTGTCCCGGTCGGCACTCCCGCTCCGCCTGCCCCGCTGAACCCGGGGGCACGGGGGTCCTGTCCGGTTCCGGTAGGGGGCGGCCTCCGCCGCCGACCCACGGCTCTCGGGATTCCCGGTGGTCTCGTCCCCCCTCACCCGTGTGCCCTTTCCCAGACGGCACCGGACGGCCCGGTGCGGTCGGCAGTGGGACAGCGTGTGCGCACCGGCGGTTCACACGACATCCGTTCTACGGACGAAAGAGAAGTTGCGGACATGCGCCGGTGCGCCGGTACAAGCCCGCGCGAGCCCGTACAGCACGCACGTCCCGGCTAGAGTCGGGGGTCACACCCCTTCCGCGCGAGGAGTCCGGCGACGATGCGAGTCGAGGTCGACTACGACCAGTGCGAGAGCAACGCCCTGTGCATGGCCGCCGCACCGGAGGTCTTCGAGGTCCGCGACGACGACTTCCTCTACCTGCTCACCGGGGAACCCGCCGCCGGGTCGCACGAACGCGTCCGCCGGGCCGAGCGCCTGTGCCCCAAGAGGGCCATCACCGTGCGGGAGTGACCCCCGCCGCCGCCAGAGCCTCGTCCCACGTCGTCGGCTTCTCCAGCAGACCCCGGTAGCGCATGGTCCTGGGCGTGGAGCGCAGCCCCATCACACCGGTGAGCATTCCGCCCCGGCCGAGGAAGGCCACGAACTTTCGGTCCTCCGGGGAGCCGTGCACGAAGGTGACCTGATCGGCGGGCGCGCCCTGTCCCAGCAGCTGGACCTTCATCTTGTATTGGTCGGACCAGAAGTAGGGCACCGGAGTGAAGGGCGTGCGCCCGCTTTCGCCCGCCAGCAGGTTGTGCGCCGCGGCCTCGCCCTGCTCGCCCGCGTTGGTCCAGTGCTCCAGGCGGATCCGCCCGCCGTAGCGCGGGTGCGGCCAGTTCGCCAGGTCGCCGACCCCGTACACGTTCGGCACCGAGGCCGCGGAGTACTCGTCGCACGCCACCGAGCCGTCGGCCAGCAGCTCCACCCCGGACCCGCGCAGCCACTCGGTGTTCAGGTGCACGCCGATCCCCGCGACCACGAGGGAGGCCTCCACCGCCGAGCCGTCGGCGAGCCGGACCCGCTCCACCCGGTCCCGGCCCTCGAAACCGGCCACGCCCACGCCCAGGCGCACGTCGACGCCGTTCTCCCGGTGCAGCTCCGTGAGGACCTCGCCGATCCGCGGATCCACGACCCGGGTCAGCGGTGTGGGCGCCGCCTCCACCAGGGTCACGTCCATGCCCGCCGCGCGGGCGCTGGCCGCCACCTCGGCGCCGACGAAACCGGCCCCGACCACCACCAGCCGGCCGCCGGAGTCGAACTCCGACCGCACCGCCTCGGCGTCGTCCAGGGTGCGCAGCACGTACACGCCCGCCAGGTCGGTGGCGGGACGGCGCGCACGCGCGCCCGTGGCGATCACCAGGCCGTCGTAGCGCACTGTCGAGGCGGCGCCGCCCGGCCCGGACACGCTCACCTCACGGGCGGCGGTGTCCAGCCCCACGGCCCGGCTGCCCGGACGGAAGTCCAGGTCCAGCGCGTCCACGGCCTCGTCCTCGCGCAAGCGCAGCGCCCGGTGGCCCACCAGCCAGCCCGGGCCGCCGCCCGCGGGATCCATGCCCACCCCGGTCAGGACCTCCTTGGACAGCGGAGGCCGCGAGTAGGGCCGGTGCGCCTCCTCGCCCAGGAGCGTCAGCCGCCCCTCGTACCCGCGTTCGCGCAGCGCCTCGGCCGTGTGCAGCCCGGCCATCCCCGCGCCGACGACGACGATGTCGTTGAGGGTGTCCCGCACGGTGGTGTCCCTTCCGGTGGTGGTTCCCCGAGGACGGGGTTCGTCAGAGTGGGCGGACCTCGCCGACGGGGGCGCCACCTCCGAGGACGTCCACGCGCAACCGGTCCTGGACGGGGGAGACGTCCACACCGAGGGTCCGCAGCGCGTCGAGTGCGACCAGCGTACGCGCCCGCTCCTCGGCGTCCCCGTCGCTGATCTTGACGGCGACGGTCTCGCCGGTGGCGGCGCTGAGCACGAGCACCCCGTCGGCGCCGACCTTGGCCACCAGGCCGGGCATCCGCCTCATGAGGTCGGTGTCGGTCCGGTCGCTGCCCGCCACGTACAGCGGGTGGGCGCTCATCGCCTCGACCACGGCCCGTTCCGGTCCGCCCTCGGGGGCGGTGCGCATGCGCCACAGGCCGCGGGCCAGACCGGTCAGGGAGACCGCCATCTGGGGCGCCCCGCAGCCGTCCACGGCGGTGTGCGCGACCGGCTCCTCGCACAGCTCCTCGATGGTCTCGCGGACCAGGACCTGGAAGGGGTGTTCGGCTTCCAGGTAGTCCCCGGTGCTCCACCCCCGGGCGACGCAGGCGGCGAGCATGCCCGCGTGCTTGCCGGAGCAGTTCATCAGCACGCGCTCGGGCTCGCGTCCGGCGCGCACGAACGCGGCGCGCGCGTCCTTGCCGCCGGGGGCGGCCGGGGGGCAGCCCAGGGCGTCGGCGGTGAGCCCGGCCGCGGCCAGGATGCGCTCGGTCTCGGCGGTGTGCGCCTCCTCACCGGAGTGGCTGCCCGCGGCGATGGCCAGCGAGGGCCCCTCCAGGCGCGCGCCCGCCCGCAGCATCGCCAGCGCCTGGAAGGGCTTGGCGGAGGAGCGCGGGAACATGGGCTGGTGCACGGGGCCGCGCGCGTAGGCGATCCGGCCGTCCGCGGCCAGTCCGACGACCGCGCCGTAGTGGACGCTCTCCAGCATTCCGGACCGGACGACCTGTGCCAGGGGGACGTACTCGGGCAGCGGGCTCTGGGGCATGCGGGCTTCTCCTCGCCGTTGAGGTCGGGGCAGGGTGCGCGTGGAGTGTCCGCCTGTGGGTGGACACGAATGAGAACGTTACATAACTCCCCTTTCTTCCGGTCGCCCCGCGGTCGCGGAACCGGCGCGGCCGGAGCCGGCCCGCGGCCCGGGGGGACCGGCCGGAGCGGTCGGCCGCCCCGCCGCCGGGAACGGCCCACCACGTGCACGGGGTCCGCTGTCGGACGCGGGGAGTAAGGTCGTTGCCGGTACGCGGCGAGGCGGGACAGCCGTTCGGCACGAGGGACGAAGGAGTGGGGCACACGATGGGAACGCTGCGGATGGGCGCGCTGACCCGGCGCAGGGTCGGCATGCGGGCGGCGGACCTGGAGTACGCGGTGCTCGACATGGAGACCACCGGCCTCGAACCGCGCGAGGGCGCGCGCATCGTGGAGATCGCCGTGGTGCGCGTGCGCGGCGACGGCAAGTTCGTGGAGGAGTTCAGCACCCTGGTCGACCCGCGCGGGCCGGTGGGCGGCCGGGAGTTCCACGGCATCGGCGAGGGCGACACCGTGGGCGCCCCGACCGCGGCCCAGGTGGTGCCCAGACTCACCGAACTGCTCTCCGGGGCGGTCGTGGTCGGCCACAACCTCGACTTCGAACAGCGCTTCCTCGCCTCGGAGCTGGTGCCCGCCGGGCTGCCCACGGGCCAGGCCGGGCTGTGCACGCTGCGCGCGCTGCGCTCACAGGTGGAGCTGGAGCGGTACTCGCTGCCCAAGGCCTCCCACCGGCTCAGCGGCGACTGGCCGACCGGACAGCACACCGCGCTGGGCGACGCCCGTGCCTGCGCCAAGCTGCTCGCGGAGATGCTCGCCAACGCCCCCGGCGAACTGCGTTACGGCGGTCCCGCGCCCAAGCGGCTCGCGGTGCCGGACCCGGTCCCAGGCCCGGGCGGCGCGGCGGGGTCCGTCCGCTGGAAGCCGCGCACGGCGTCGGTGCCCGGCGGGCTGCCTCCGCTGAGCCCCTGGCGGGCGCGGTGGCGGCCCCACGAGCTCGACCCGCTGCTGTGCGGCGGGGCCTTCGGCGCCACGGACCGCGCCATCGCTGAGATGGCCGCGCACCGCGACACCCGTTTCCGCGAGCGGCTGGCCGCGGCCGCCGCGGTGACGGGCGGACTCGCGGCCACCGCCGCGGGCGGCCTGCTGCTGCGCATGGCCGGCGGCGCGAGCACGCGCGTCCCCGGTCATCCGGCCGGACGCGGCGACGGCTCCCCGGCGCGGCTGCTCGGCCGGATCGGCCGGTCCGCGTTCGGGGACCGGCCGGGGTTCACAGACCGGAGAGCGTGAGGAAGAACGCCACGATCAGCGCGCTTCCGCCGAGGGTGGTGAGCAGCGCCTTGCCCGGTTCGGTGAGCCGGGCCGACACCAGTCTCACGCGGGGGCGCACCATCTCCGGGCTCCGCGCGGCGGCCACGGAGCCGCCGCGGCCGGGGCGGGGCGACGGGATCCGCCCGGGGACGTAGCTGGGGACCTTGTCGAACATGGCGACCGCCACCAGGACGGCGCCGAGGAGGATCAGCACGAGGGACACGTCGGAGAGGGCCTCACACTCGGTCGAAGGGGCGACCGCCCGAGGGGCGGTCGGGGCCACCGATTCTGACCGATGTCGCCGTACCGTTGCGACTTGATATCGCCTAGCCAACGTTGTGGCGCAGGTTATGGGCCAGCCCTTATGGCTACGTGTTCACGAGTCGCGACTCCGGGTGTTCCTCGCGGCGGTTTGCGGAAGAACGGTGTCCACGGTTTCGGTCGCCACACCGAGGGCGCGGAGCACGAACCGTGTGACCAGGGCGTGGGTCTCGTCGAGGTCGATCTCCCCGCTGACGAGGGGCAGGCGCTGGGAGCCGACCATCGACAGGGCCAGCCGGGAGACGGGCTCGGCGGGCAGGGGGTCGAACTCGCCCGCGGCGGTGCCCTCCTCCAGGATCTCGGTCAGCAGGCGCTGCATGGGCGCCACGTGGGCGGCGAGCGCCTGGTAGGCGTCCGGGCCGAGACTGGCCCCGAGTTCGGCGGCGGGCGGGTGCGGATGCGCCATGATGCCCTCCAACTGGAGGCGGACGAACGCCGAGAGCCGCCGCGCCGCCGAGACGCCCGAGGGGAGTTCGCGCCGGTACCGCTCCACGAACGCGCTGTTGACCTGCTCGGTGAAGGCCAGGAGCAGCGCGGGCTTGTCGGGGAAGTAGTTGTACAGGGCGGTACGGGTGATCCCCGCGGAGTTGGCCACGTCGGTCATGGAGATGCGGTCGATCCCCTGGGTCCGGATCAGCTCGTCGACGGCGTCCATGATGCGATCCCGTGTGCGGGCACGGTGGGCGGCGATGGTCGGCGCCGTGATCTTGGGCATCCTCCTATGGTGTCACGCCCGGGGACGGTCCGGGGTGGTGTCCGGTGACCGTGCGCGACGGCGGTGACGGGGCGGCCTGAGGGGCGGAGTGGGCCCGGGCGCGCTCAGACCGGCGCCTGCGGGCCACCGGCTCCGCCCGCGCGGGCGTCATTCCCGGGGCGCCGTCAGCGTACGGGTCAGGAAGTCCCGGACGTGGTCGGCGGTGCCGTCCAGGTGGCTCTCCAGGAGGAAGTGGCCGCCTCCGGGGACCAGGCGGATCTCGGCGTCCGGCAGGTCGCGGGCGAAGGCCCGCGCGCCGTCGGGGCCGAAGATGCGGTCCTCCGCCCCCCACACGGCCAGGAGCGGGACGCGGCTCTCCCGGAAGTAGGCGTGCACCCGCGGGTAGAGGGGCGGGTTGGTGGCGTAGTCGCGGAAGAGGGCGAGCTGGACGAGGTCGTTGCCGGGGCGGCTGATGTCGCGGTGGTCGGCCGTCCAGGTGTCGGGGTCGACCAGTTCGGGGCGGTCCACCCCGTGCAGGTACTGCCAGCGGATCGCGTCGAGGCCGAGGGCGCCGCGGACCGCCGGTTCCGTCGCGGGCCCCGGGTCCTTCGCGTAGGCCCACACGGGCGCCCAGAACTCTGGGACGAAGCCTTCCTCGTAGGCGTTGCCGTTCTGGGTGACCACCGCGGTGACCGCGTCCGGGTCGCGCAGCGCGAGCCGCCACCCGATGGGCGCGCCGTAGTCCTGCACGTACACGGCGTACCCGGTGACGCCGAGCCCGGCCAGGAGCGCCTCCGTGACGTCGGTGAGCGCGTCGAACGTGTACGCGAACGCGTCGGCGGGCGGCGCGTCGGAGCGGCCGAAGCCGAGGTGGTCGGGGGCGATGACGCGGAACCGGTCGGCCAGCCGCGGGATCAGTCGGCGGAACATGCGCGAGCTGGTGGGGAACCCGTGCAGGAGCACCAGGACGGGCGCGTGGCGGGGCCCCGCCTCCCGGTAGAAGACGCGGTGTCCGCGGACGGTGGCGTACTGGTGGCGGATCTCCGTCATGACTAACCCTCCAAGGCAACTTTGATGGTTATCGCTGTCCCCAGTGGAGCGGATGCGGGGTAACCTGTCAAGTCGATGAAGAGGGTTAGTCCGGGAGGTGGGCCGACATGATCGACGAGGAAGCGCTGCTCGAAGCGCTGAACAGCACTCCGGTGGTGGACGGACGGCAGCGGGACCTGTGGGCCGATGACGCCGTGCCGCGGCGGTGGGCGCGCGAGCACGGCGGTTCCGACGACGCGTCGGCGATCGGCTGGCTGCGGGCGGCGAGGGACGCGCTCCAGGCCGCCACGCGCGGCCCCGTGCCCGAGGCGCGGATACGGCGGATGCTCGACGGGGTCTCCCGCGTCCCCGACGTCGACGGGTCGGACCTGCGGTGGCCCCTCCAGGCGCCGCCCGAGCGGATGCTCGCGGTGGAACTGGTGCTCGCCTGGTACGACGTCCAGGAGCGCAGGCCCGGGCGGCTGCGCCCCTGCGGCAACGACGAGTGCCGCCTCTTCCTCCTCGACCGCAGCCGCGCCAACACCGCCCGCTGGTGCTCGATGAGGACCTGCGGCAACCGCCTGAAGGCCCGCCGCCACCAGGAGCGCGCCCGCCGGGCCCCGGAGGCCTGACGGGCGCGCGGCCGGGGCTCAGGCGGCGTCGGCGTCCGCTCCGGCCCCCGGCGCGTACATCCGGCCCAGGTCGGCGAACACCTCGGTGTTGAGCTGGTAGGCCAGCCGGGTCTCGGCCACCAGGCGGGCGGCCGCTGCCTCGCCCAGGTCCAGGGAGTCGAGCCGCTCCCGGTAACCGGTGCGGAAGCGGGGCAGGCTGCCCAGCGCGTCGAAGACGTAGAAGGAGACGCCGGCCGCGTCGGTCAGGCCGTAGGTGCTGGCGGCCGTGCGGCGGATGAACTGCCCGCCGGACACGTCGCCCATGTAGCGGGTGTAGTGGTGCGCGACGAACCCCTCCGGGTGGTCGGCCATCTGCTCGATGCGCGCCGCGTAGGTGCGGGTGGCCGGGGTGGGGGCGATCCTGTCGCGCCAGTCGGCGCCGAGCAGGTGCTCCAGGTCGCGGACCAGCGCGGGGACCCGCTCCAGTTCCGGGTAGTGGAACCTCCCGGCGACGGGGTCCCCCGCCAGGCGCCGGCCGGTCTCCTCCAGCGCGACGTAGGCGAAGTAGTGCTGGGCGACCATGCCGGTGTACCCGTCCAGGGAGAGCGTGCCGTCCATGAGGGCCCGGGTGAACCCGTGGTCCTCGGCGGCCTGGTGGTCGCTCCAGGTCGCCGCGCGCAGGCGTTCGGAGAACGTCTGGGGGGTGTCGGGGGCGGTCGTCGCGGGAACCTCGGCCGTTGCGCTCATCGGTGCTCTTCCGCCTTCCGTCCGGCACGTTTATGACATCATGTCATTTAGACGGAGGCCGCTGTCAAGGGGGATATGACACCTTGTCATGAAAATCTGTCGGCGCGCCGGTGGCCGCCGCACCCCTCTCCTCCGGCGGGTCCGCCGCCCCGGCCCTTGTCCCCGGGGCCGTCTTCCCGCTCCCGGATGAGCCTCCCGCAGGGGCGCCGACCTCTCCGGAGAGGTCTCGGGTACGCTCGAAGAAATCCAGCGCGTGTCCCCCGTCACACCCTGCATGTGCTCGTGCATGGGCATATGCCCGTTCCGTCCGCACGTCGGAGCGGAGCGTCAGCGGGTTCCCCACCGCGGGCCAACAGGCCCTCACACAGGGAGAACAGGACTGTGATCCCGGTCTCCGGCGTCGGATGTGTCTCGTCACGGCCGCTGGTCAACAGGTCACCGGGGCGATTATCGTTTGGGTGTCGTGCGGTCCGGACCGCAGGGAGAACCCGGGGCGCTCCCCGGGGATCACACGGCGCGACACGGCACCCACGAACCGGCAGACCAAGGGCGATGAGTGGATACCAGGAGAACAGGGCACGATCCCGTGACGGTGATCGGCGGGGAGGCGGCACGGGCCGTCTCCGCCGACGGCGCTGCCTCGCACGACGGGGCCTTCCTGGGCGACGACACCGTCCCGAACGAGCGGGTGGAGGCTGCTGTCGAACCGGTTGACGTCCTACTCATAGAAGACGACCCCGGGGACGCCTTCCTCGCCGAGGAGCTGCTCGACGAGACGGCCCTGCCCACGCACATCACCTGGGTCCCCACACTCGCCGAGGCGCGCCGGCACCTGGAGGACTTCCGGGGCTGCGTGCTGCTCGACCTCAACCTCCCCGACGCCCACGGGCTGGACCTGCTCCGCGAGGTCCTGGAGGGCGCGCCCGCGGCCGCCGTCGTCGTCCTCACCGGACTCGACGACGAGCACGAGGGCGTCGCCGCCGTGGCCGCGGGCGCCCAGGACTACCTCGTCAAGGGCCAGGTCGACGGCTCCCTGCTCGGTCGCAGCCTGCGCTACTCCCTGGAGCGCCGCCGCGCCGACGAGAACGCCCGCCAGCTGCGCGAGGCCCGCATGAGCGCCCGCGAGAACATGCGCCTCGAACGCGGACTCCTGCCCCAGGTCCTGCTCCAGCGCTCGCCCCTGGAACACCTGGCCTACTACCGCCCCGGCCGCAAGCGCGCCCTGGTCGGCGGGGACTTCTACGACGCGGTCGAGAAGGACGGCACGACCCACGTCATCATCGGCGACGTCAGCGGGCACGGCCCCGACGAGGCCGCGCTCGGAGTCAGCCTGCGCATCGCCTGGCGCGCCCTCATCATGGGCGGCGTCGACGAGGACAAGGTGCTGACCAACCTGGAGGACATCCTGGTCACCGAGCGGGCCCAGGAGGAGATGTACGCCACCCTGTGCATGGCCAGCCTGGACACCGGCGACGACCGGGTCAGGCTCCGCGTTCTGGGCCACCCGCCGCCCATGGTCCTGCGCGACGGCGCCGTCGAGGAGACCCGCGTCACCCCGCAGCCGCCCCTGGGGGTCTTCCCCGTCGAACAGACCGACACCGACACGGTGGTGCTCCCCACCGGGGCGACCATGCTCTTCTACACCGACGGCCTCGTGGACGCCTACGACGGCGCCCCGCCCGCCCGCCTGGAGGTCGCGGGCCTGCGCCGGATGGTCTCCGGCGTGCTGGAACGGGGCACCTCCCTGGCCGGGCTGCCCGAAAGCCTGGTGGACGAGGCCGAGCGCAGCAACGGCGGACCGCTCCAGGACGACGTGGCGATGCTGCTCATCACACACGGAGAACCCGAGTGAGACCCGTGACCGGAGAGGGGACGGCCATGGAGACCGAGGAATCCGGGCCCGCCCCGGACACCGGCGTGCACGGCGGGGCCTCGACCGGCGGCACGCACTTCGTCAACGGCACCAACCGCGAGGGGAAGCGCTCGCCCCACCAGTCGTGGAGCCTGCGGCGGCGCGTCACGAGCCTGCTGGCCGTGGTCGCCGTCGTCCTGGTCGTGGCGGTGTCCGTCATCACCCTGGCGGCGTTCCAGGCCCGCGAGTCCCTGGCGCTCCAGGTCGACTCCCTGACGCCCGCCGTGAGCGCGGTCGAGCAGACGCACTCGGCCTACCTCACCCAGGACCACGCCCTGCGCGGCTACATCCTCACCCAGGACCGCGAGTTCCTCCAGCCCTACGTCGAGAGCCAGCTGACGCTGACGGAGAACCAGGCCGTCCTGGCCCAGCTGGCCGAGGACAACCCCGAGGTGGCCACCAACGTCGACGACCTGCTCACCGCGGGCCGGGTGTGGACCGAGGAGTTCGCCGAGCCCGCCCTGGAGCAGGTCAGCAGCGGCCAGGAGGTCACCCAGGAGGAGCTGCGGCGCGGCCGGGTCCTCTTCCTGGAGCTCAGCCGGATCAGCGACGCCACCACCAGCCAGTTGGAGGCGGAGATCAAGGAGGCCCGCGAGGGCCTGACCCTGGCCACCCAGCAGGTCGTGGCCCTGCTGGTCCTGGTCGGCCTGGTCGTGGTGTTCCTGTCCGTGTTCCTGTGGGTGATGCTCCAGCAGTGGGTCCTGCGCCCCCTGGAGGAACTCGCCGGGCACATGCGCCAGGTGTCGGAGGGCTACTACGCCCACCGGATCTCCCTGCACGGCCCGCCGGAGATCGTCCGGCTCGGCCGGGACGTGGACGCCATGCGCGAGCGCATCGTGCAGGACCTGGACGAGGTCGCCTCCGCGCGGCGCAAGCTCCAGGAGCAGTCCGTCCTCATGGAGAACCAGACCGAGGAGCTGCGCCGCTCCAACCTGGAGCTGGAGCAGTTCGCCTACGTCGCCTCCCACGACCTCCAGGAGCCGCTGCGCAAGGTGGCGAGCTTCTGCCAGCTGCTCCAGCGGCGCTACCACGGGCAGCTGGACGAGCGCGCCGACTCCTACATCGACTTCGCGGTCGAGGGCGCCAAGCGCATGCAGACCCTCATCAACGACCTGCTGGCCTTCTCCCAGGTCGGCCGGGTCAGGAACTTCGCGCCGGTCGCCCTCGACGACGCGCTGGACGACGCCCTGAGCAGCCTGTCCACCCGCCTGGAGGAGGCCGACGCCGAGGTCACCCGGGACCCGATGCCGACCGTGCAGGGGGACCGAACCCTGCTCACCCAGGTGTTCTTCAACCTCGTGGGCAACGCCGTGAAGTTCCGCGGCGAGGAGGACCCCCGGGTCCACATCAGCGTCGAACGGCGCGGTGACGAGTGGGTGTTCTGCTGCTCCGACAACGGGATCGGAATCGAACCGCAGTACGCGGAGCGCATCTTCGTGATCTTCCAGCGGTTGCATACCAGGGACAAGTACACGGGGACCGGCATCGGCCTGGCGATGTGCAAGAAGATCGTGGAGTTCCACGGGGGTCGGATCTGGCTGGAAACCGGCTCCCAGGGTTCCGGGGAAACCGAAACCTCAGGTGACCGGGACTCTGGTCGGACCGGAACGCGCATATGCTGGTCCTTGCCCGCCGACCCCGCGGAGGACGAGGACCCGGCCCCCGAGAGGGGAACCGCCGAGCCCCTCGCCGCCGATAGCGGGGAGGAGGGCACCGAGGACGCCGAGACCACCCCCGAGGACTCGGCTCCGACGGCCGCACGACAGCCCACGGGTACGGACAACCCTGGGGAGGACGGCGCCGAACCGGACGACAGGCCCGGCGGCGCCCGCTCCGCCCAGCCCGACACCGGTGGCGGTACGGTTCCCCCCGGTCACGGGGCGGGACCCTGAGCAGGGGTCTGGAAGCTTGAGCGAGGTCATGTTGGTGCATCCCATCGAGGTGCTGCTGGTCGAGGACGACCCCGGCGACGTCCTGATGACCAGGGAGGCGTTCGAGGAACACAAGCTGGGCAACCGCCTGCACGTGGTCTCCGACGGTGTCGAGGCGCTGCGCTTCCTGCGCCGCGAGGAGGAGTTCGCCGACGCGCCCCGCCCCCACCTGATCCTGCTCGACCTCAACCTGCCCCGCAAGGACGGCAGGGAGGTGCTGGAGGAGGTCAAGAACGACGAGGACCTCGCGCACATCCCCGTCGTGGTGCTCACCACCTCCGAGGCGGAGGAGGACGTGCTGCGCAGCTACCGCCTGCACGCCAACGCCTACGTCCCCAAGCCGGTGGACTTCGACCAGTTCATACGGGTGGTCCGGCAGATCGACGACTTCTTCGTCAGCGTGGTGCGCCTGCCCAAGGGGTAGGCGGCGCGCCCGCTCCAGGCGGTGAGTGCGTCGCAGGGGCCGCTCGCGGGGTTTTCCACAGCCGCGCGCGGGGGCTACCGTGGCGCGCCCGCGCGCGGTTCCATGGATACAGGGGGGCCACCCACCCCTCCCGCTTCGCGCTGCCCCGCGTGACGCCCCGCCCCGCCCGGCGAACGCGCGGGAGCCGCAACACGTGGCCGCAACGGTTTTTCGTTACGGTAAGGGCATGAGCTTGCCGGAACCGCGTGACCCCGCTGGTCCCTACCGCGTCAGTGTGGTGTGCCTGGGCAACATCTGCCGCTCGCCCATGGCGGAGAAGATCCTCGCCGCCGACCTCGAACGCGCCGGGATGAGCGATCTCGTGGCGGTGGACAGCTTCGGCACGGGCGACTGGCACGTGGGCGGCGGCATGGACCCGCGCGCGGCCTCCACCCTGCGCGTGCACGGCTACCTCACCAGCCACACCGCCCGCCAGTTCGCCCACGACGTCCTCGCCGACCGGGACCTCGTCCTCGCCATGGACCTGGACAACGTCGACGAGATCCGGCGCGTCGTCGACGAGTACGGTGAGGAGTACGGGTTCGACATGTCGCGGGTCCGCCTCTTCCGCTCCTTCGCGCCCGGCACCGGCCCCAACCCGGAGGTCCCCGACCCCTACTACGGCGGCGACGACGGGTTCACCGCCGTACTCAACATGGTGGAGTCCGCGGCCAAGGGCCTCACCGGAGAACTCGTCACCCGGTTGAGGCGGTAGCGCGGGTGAGGGGGGAGCGGATCGTGCGGGACTTCGGAGGCGACGGCGGCGACGGGCCCGGGGAGGGCCGCCGCAGGGACCCGGTCGACGGAACCATGGCCGAACGCCTCACCGTCCTGCTCGACCGCGACGTCAGGCGGGCCGCCCGCGCGGGCAGCAGCCACGACTGGGACATCTACTACGCCGAACTCACCGACGGCACCCGCCTGTTCGTCAAGTCCCTGGTGCGCGGAGCCCCGCCCAGCGGGGTGCTGACCGCCGAGGCGCGCGGCCTGGACTGGCTGGGCCGGACCTTCGGCTCACCCGCCGTCGACGTCGTGGCCTGGGACGACCGCATCCTCGTCCTGCCGTGGATCGAGGAGCGCGAACCCACCGTCCAGGCCGCCGAACGCCTCGGCCGCCAACTCGCCGGGATGCACCTGACCGGCGCCGACCGCTTCGGCGCCGCCTGGCCCGGCTACATCGGCCCCCTGACGATGGACAACACCCCCTCCCGGGACTGGCCGCGCTTCTACGCCGAGCAGCGGCTGCGCCCCTACCTGCGCCAGGCCCTGGACCAGGGCTCCCTCACCCCGTCCGACGGCCGGGTGGTCGAGAAGGTGGTCGACGCCGTCGCCGACCTCGCCGGAGAGCCCGAGGAGCCCGCGCGCGTCCACGGCGACCTGTGGAGCGGCAACGTCCTCTGGCGGGCGCAGGACGCGGTGGTCATCGACCCGGCCGCGCACGGCGGGCACCGCGAGGCCGACCTGGCCATGCTGGCCCTGTTCGGCCTGCCCCACCTGGAACGGGTCCGCGACGCTTACAACGAGGTGGCGCCGCTGGCCTCCGGGTGGCGGTCACGGGTCGCCCTGCACCAGCTGCACCCGCTGCTGGTCCACGTGTGCCTGTTCGGCGCCGCCTACCGCACCACGACCCTGGAGGCCGCGCGCACCGCCCTGCGCGGCGGCTGACGGCGCTGGTCCCTCCGGGCGGTGACTGGCCGTGCCGGTCGTCTCGGTCCCGGGTGGCCTGGCCGTGCCGGTCGGCCTGGACAGTGGTTGACCGTGCAGACCGTCCGGTGCCGCCGGAACCGGGGAGTCGCTGACCCCTCCGGCGGGGCCGCTGGGGGACGCGCACTATGCTCACCACTTGCCCGGCGGATCGCTGAACCCTCCTGCAACTGAGCCCCCACACATCCCGGGTGGCGCAGCGGAGGAACCTAGGGAGCGCTTCTCGTGACTTCACCCTCCGACATGGACGTGATCGTCTTCGACGTTCTCGGAACCATGGTCGACGAGCCCGGCGGTATCGGGCGCGGCATCCGAACACTGCTCCCGGACATCGACGACGCGAGGACGCGCGAGCTCGTCGAGGTGTGGAACAGGCATGTCGACGAGCAGCAGCAGGAGATCCTTGCGGGCCGCCGCCCCTACGCCAAAAGCACGGTGCTCAACCTCGAAGCGGCCACACGCGTCGCGGCCGGGGCCGACGTCGACGACGAGGACGCGATCCGCTCGCTGGCGGCCTCCGCACGGCGGTTGGCGCCGTGGCCGGACTCCGCCTCCGCGCTGGACCGGATCGCCTCGTACTTCCCGGTGGTCGGCCTGTCGAACGCCAGTCACCCGGCGCTCACACGCATCAGCGCGCACGCCGGGCTCCGCTGGCACCAGGTTCTCTCCGCCGAGGAGGCGCACAGCTACAAACCCCATCCCGACGTGTACCGGCTCGCGATCGCGAATGCGGACTGCCCGCCCGACCGCCTGCTCATGGTCGCCGCCCATGCCTGGGACCTCCGGGGCGCGCAGGCCCTGGGCATGAAGACCGCCTACGTCCAACGTCCCGTCGGGGATCCCCCGCTCGCGACGGACCGCTTCGACCTGGTCGTGAAGAGCCTCGACGAGCTGGCCATAAGCCTCAACGCGATCTGACGACCCGAGAACGCCGCCCCTGGATCCAACGCCGCCCCTGGAACCAAGGGTGTGGATTCCGGAGCCTGAGTTCTTGAATCGGAGGTCGAGGACCTGGAATCCGAAGCCTGGGATCGAGGGTCTGGGCTCCGGGTTCTGGGATCTCGAACCCGGAACCCAAGGGTCTGGGCTCCGGCGCCCGAAGCTCCGAACCGAGAGTCGAGTGTCCGGTCTCCCAAGCCTGGTGTCCCAAACCTGGATTCGAGGCTGTAGAAGCCGAAGCCTGGAACCTCGGACGGAGAGCCCGGAGAGCCCTGGAGAGCGGAGCCAGTGACCCGCGTCCGGCGGCCTGGCCCGGTCCTGTTCGGCCAGGTAGACCCGGTCGGGCAGTTCCCGGAAATTCCCTCGCTCCCGCTCGCCTCACCCGGTACGGTCTCGGAGTGCTGCCGCCGCGGAGTCCACGAGACCCGCGCCTGGCCACCCCGTCAGTTCCCACGAGGAGAGCAGGTTTCGTCCATGGCATGTCGTATCAGTGAGCTCGTGCTCTCCTGCCGCGACCCCGAGGTGCTGGCGCGGTTCTGGTGCGAGGTCCTGGACTTCGTCGTGCTCGACCGCGAGGAGGGCTGCATCGAGATCGGGCCGCGCGAGGGGTTCGGCGGCCTGCAGCCGACGATCATCCTCAGCCGCACCGAGGAGCCGGAGAGGGCGAAGCCCCGGCTGCACATCGACGTCAACGCCACCGACCGCGACCAGGACGCCGAACTCGAACGCCTTCTCGCCGCCGGGGCCGTGTTCGCTGACATCGGTCAGAGCGGGGAGGAGCCCTGGCACGTCCTCGCCGACCCCGAGGGCAACGAGTTCTGCCTGCTCAGGGCCCGCCTCGACCGGCTCTGACGGCCTCCGTGGGCACCGGCGGCCAGTCCGTCCCGTGGTCACGACCGGTAACGGCGCCCACTGCGCCTACCGCGCCCGCTGTGTCCACCGCGCGCACTGTGTCCACTGAGTCCACTGGGCCCACCGCGCATCGGCCGGGCCGGGCCGCCGGAGGCTCGCCCTCCTGACGCCTACCGCCGAGGTCATCGGGGAGAGCGCCCGGCGGTCGCCGTGTGCGCCGGACACGGGCGGCGGCACGCGGTGCGCCCTCACCCGGCGGTGAGCTCCAGAACGGCCTTGCCCCGCAGGCGGCGTTCGAGGAGGGCGGCCACGGCCTCGTCGGCCCGGTCCCACGAACCCCGCCAGGAGATCCCCGGATCGAGGTCCCCGGAGGCGACCCGACCGGCCAGCCAACCCAGGTCCCCGGCCGGAGCCACGCCGTCCTGGAGGTGGAAAGTGGTGATGGAGCGGCCGTGCCGCCCGTCGTCCACGAGGAACGCGTCGAGTGGGAAGTGCTCGGGCCGCCCGGTCACGTGTCCGACGGCCACCAGGGTTCCCCCGGTGTCCAGCCTGTCGAAGGCCGCGACCAGCTGAGGGCCTCCGACACAGTCCACGACCCCGTCGAACAGGTAGTCGGGTTCCCCGGGTTCCGACACCACCTCGTGGGCGCCCAGGCCGCGCAGCTCGGCGCCGTGGGTCCGGGGTTGGCCGGTGCAGGCGGTCACGTGCGCGCCGCCCATGCGGGCGAGTTGGACCGCGTACCGTCCCACGCCACCGGTGGCCCCGGTGACCAGGACCCTTCTGCCGAGGAGGAACCCCACTTCGCGCAGGGCGCGCAGAGCACTGGTGGCCGCCACCGGGACGGTGCTGAGGGCTCCGTGGTCCGCGCCCTCCGGGGCGGCCCCCAGGAAGGCCGTGTCGACGGCGCGCAGTTCGGCCCAGCCCCCCGCCATACCCAGGGTGACCACCGCGGTTCCGACGGCGGGGCCGGATCCGTCGGCGGCGGGGCGTTCCACGAATCCCGCGGCGTCCCACCCCGGCACGGTCCCGTCGGGCAGGCGGGAGACGGTGTCCACCTCGCCGAAGTTGAGCGAAGCGGCCGTGACGCGGACCAGTGCCTGGTGCGGGGCCGCAACCGGTTCGGGGGCCTCTCCGAGGCGCAGGTGGCGGGGTGCGGTGGGGTCGACGACCAGGGCGCGCATGTCAGGGCTCCTTCACGGGACGGGGTGGACGGGATCAGAATATGGCACTCAGGGGCGTTAGGCGTCAAGAGGCCAAAGCTCCCAAGGGGCTAAAGTAACCAAGGAGCTATGGGCGTCGAGTGGCGGTCCGTCTCGGTACACTGCGGCCATGGCCAGCATCCGTCCCAACGCCCCCTCCTCCGAGGAGTCCCTGCGCGAGCGCAAGAAGCGCCGCACCCGCCGGTCCCTGGTCGACACCGCGCTGGAGCGTTTCACCCGGGCGGGGTACGACCAGGTCACGCTGGACGAGGTCTGCGCGGCGGCGGAGGTCTCCAAGCGCACCTTCTTCCGCTACTTCGCGAGCAAGGAGGAACTGGCCGCGGCTCCGTTGCAGGACCTGTGGGAGGAGTTCCTGCGGGTGCTGGAGGAGAGGGGACCCGACGGCCGTCCCCTGGTGGAGACGGCCCGCGACGCGATCCTCGAAGCCGCGGAACACGTGGCCGACCCGGAGTGGACGCACGCTGCCCGGCTCAGCCTCGGCCTGGCCGGGAACACCCCGGCGATCAGCGCCCACAACCTCCAGTTCTGCGAGCGCACCACGGTCCGGGCCCTGGCCGTGCTGGGGGTCGGCGACCACGGCGACCCGCGCTCGCGGCTCGCCCTGGACATGGCCGCCTCCGCGGCCCGGCACGCGCTGGAAGGCTGGGCCGCCGCGCCGGGGACCCCCACGGTCCCCGACCTGCTCGCCCGGTACCGCCGGGCCTTCGACGCACTGCCCGGCGGCCTCACGGTGTCCGCCCCCGAGCGCTGACGGCGCCCGGATACCGCGAGGCGACGGCACGTGCCGCCCGTCACCAGCGGGCTGGGGCGCCACGCTCTAGATTGGTGGCATGGCTGACGCATCCGAGGCACAGAGCACACCCGAACACGACGGCCCCGAACTGCACGTCGCCCTCATCGGTTACGGCAAGGGCGGCGAGGTCTTCCACGCGCCGCTGATCGACGCGGTTCCGGGACTGCGCCTGTCCGCGGTGGTCACGGGCAACCCGGACCGCCGCCGGGCCGCCGAGGCGCGCTACCCCGGCGTCACCGTGTACCCGAACGTCGCCGAACTGTGGGCCGACGCCGAGCGTTACGAGATCGCGGTCGTCACCACGCCCAACGACACCCACGCCCCGCTCGCCCAGGCCGCCCTGGAGGCGGGCCTGGCGGTGGTGGTGGACAAGCCCTTCGCGCTCACCGCTCTCCAGGCCAGGGAGCTCGCCGACCTCGCGGACAAGCTGGGCCGGGTGCTCACCGTGTACCAGAACCGCCGCTGGGACGCCGACTTCCTCACCCTGTGGGGCCTCATCGAGGAGGGGAGTCTGGGCCGCGTGCACCGGTTCGAGTCGCGGTTCGAGCGCTGGCGTCCCCAGGTCAAGGGCACCTGGCGCGAGAGCGGCGGGGTCGAGGCCGGGGCCGGACTGCTCTACGACCTGGGCCCGCACCTGATCGACCAGGCGGTCAACCTGTTCGGCCCCGTCTCCTCTGTCTACGCCGAGATCGACGCCCGGCGCGAGGGCGTCAACGCCGACGACGACGTCTTCCTGGCCCTCGACCACGCCCGGGGCACGCGTTCCCACCTGTGGATGAGCGCGCTCACCGCCCAGGGCGGGCCGCGCTTCCGGGTGCTGGGGGACGAGGGGGCCTTCACCAGCCACGGCATGGACGGCCAGGAGGCCCGGCTGACGGCGGGGGAGCGGGCCGACGCCGCCGACTGGGGCGTGGTCCCCGAGGTGGACTGGGGCGTGCTCGGGGTGGACGGCCACACCCGGCCGGTGCCCAGCGCGCGCGGCGCCTACCCGGAGTTCTACGCCGGGGTGCGCGACGCGGTCGGCGAGGGCGAGCCCCTGCCGGTGGATCCGCACGAGGTGATCCACGGACTGGAGGTCATCGAGGCGGCCCGGCGCAGCGCCCGGACGCGGTCGGTGGTCGACGTCTGATTCCCGACTCCCCGGGGAGGCCCGGGGCGCCTCCGTGCTCGGGCCTCCTGGCGTTCTGGGAGGCCCGAGCGCTCCCCGGACCGCCCGCATGGGCCTATGTTGGAAGGACTCACCCCAGTTCGCCCCGGGGTTTCGCCGAACGCCGAAGGAGACGCGCCGTGGCCCAGGTCCTCGTGGTCGCCGACGAACTCACCGGTGCCAACGCCACCGGTGCCCGGTTCGCCCGTACCGGGATGCGTGTGGCCACGGTGACTCCCGAGCACGTGAGCCGGGTCGTGGGGGACTACGACGTGGTCGTGGCCAACCTGGACAGTCGCCATGTCCCTCCCGAGCACGCCGCCGACCTGGTCACGGACGTGGTCGAGGCCGTGTGGCCGGTGGGGCTGGTGGTCAAGCGGACCGACTCCACGCTGCGCGGTAACATCGGTGCCGAGCTGGAGGCCACCTACGACGCCGTGCGCGAGCGCGTGCCCGCCGGAACGCGGGTGCGGGTGCTGTTCGTTCCGGCCTTCCCGAGTTCGGGGCGCATCACCGAGGACGGGCTGCAGTTTCTCAACGGGTTGCCGCTGGAGCGCACCGAGCTGGCCGAGGACCCGCTGTGCCCGATGACCACCAGTTCCGTCGCCGACATCCTCGCCGCCCAGACCGACCTTCCGGTGCGCCACGTGCCCGTGCGGCAGGTAACCCAGACGATGCTCACCGCCGAACTGCTCGCCGGTGACGAGCCCGTGGTCGTGTGCGATGCGAGCACCGAGCAGCACCTGACCGACATCGCCGAGGCAGCGGCCGCCGCGCACCACGACACGGGGATCGTGTGGCTGGCGGCCGATCCCGGGCCCACGGGGGCGCTGCTGGCCTACGCGCTGCGGTTGAGAGGCCAGGCGGGTTCGCGCGGGCCGCTGCTGGGGGTGGTGGGCAGCACCACCGAGCTGACCCGGCGGCAGCTGGCCACCGTCGCGCGCACGGGCGCGGTGCGGTTCGTGGACCTGGACGCGGTGGAGTTCAGCGTGGGGGAGCGCGCGGACGAGGTCGCCGAGCGGACCGCGCGGGAGCTGTCCGAGCAGTTGACCTCGTCGGGTTTTCCGGAACTGTGCGTGCTGCGGGTGGTGACGCCCTCCGACAGGGTGCGCGAGCTGCCCGCCCAGGTCCGCGCGGAACTGCCCGGCCGGATCGCGCGGCTGGTGTCGGACGTGGTCAACGAGGTCGCGGACACCACGGGGGCGCACGCGCTGCCCAGCGGGCTGTACCTGACCGGCGGGGACCTGGTGGCGAGTCTGCTGGACGAGCTGGACGTGCACGCGTTCGACGTGGGGGGCGAGATCGTTCCGCTGACGGTGCACGGGCACCTGAGCGGGGGGCCGCTGGACGGAACGCCGGTGGTGGCCAAGGGAGGGCTGGTCGGGGACGACATCACCCTGGTCGAGTGCCTGACGAAGCTCCGCCGGGCGGTGCAGACCCGGTTGCACCAGGTGCACTCGGAGGTGTCGGAGCACGTGGTGCCGACGCTGCTGCGCGACACGGTCTGACTCGGTCCGTTTCCCAGCACACGGCGGCGGGGTCCTGGTGACGGAAGTGGTGGAAGGCCGTCACCAGGGTCCCGCGCTGTCGCCTGCGGTGCTTCTGGGGTGTTCCTGCCAGGGATTTCCGCCGAGGTGAGTGGCTGAAGAGCTGGTGGGGGCGGGAGAGGCGGACGCGGGGATGGTCCCGACCCCAGCGGGGCCGCCTGATGGTACACACCGTGCTCCCTTCGGAACCGGACCCGAAACCGCCACCTCGGGAACGTGAATGAGCCATGCGGACCCGCTATGAGGACGACCAGCCTGCCGATCCCTGAAAGAACGCCCGTTCCTGCCTTCGAAGTCATGCGACTGCTACTCCATCCGGCCGTCGCTTCAATGGCGGTGGGAATCCCGCCCATGTCGGCCTCTTCTCCCTCCGACCGAGCGTGCTTCGACGGGATGCGACCGGTTTCCGTGCGCCCTAGCAGTACTCCCGATGCGGAAAATACGCATGTATATCTTTATCTCGACTTGATGAGGTCGTCAGCTAGCCTGCCGAAGGCGGTCTTGGCACGAAGCGATCGGCGCAGATTCGATTCAGGGGACCTCGATCGCTGTCCTGTGAATTACCGGGAAGCGGGGCACGGAGGGCTCTCACTGTTCGATGGCGCATTTCTCTCGGTTGCACCGCCGCTGTCATTTCGTATAGCAGCAGAGTGAGGTTTTATGAAGTCGTGGCGCTCTCTTGCCGCCGCCGGTTTCGTGGCAGGCGCTGCCGCGATCGTCCTTCCGCTGACCGCGGGAACCGCGTCCGCCGCGGAGGACGATTGGAACGTAGTCGGCGGCGCGCCCGGAACGATGGACGAATGCGTCGTCGAGGCCAAGGAGTACCTGGCTGAGCCGTACGTGGACTACACCGAGTGGAAGTGCGAGACCAGTGACGGCTCCTGGACGCTCTTCGCGCGCTAGCCGCGCCGGTCCGTGAGCGGCCGCTCTCTCGTGAAAGCCTCTGCTGCGATACGCCCTCGCGGTAGAGGCTTCTCATTTCCTCCAGTATTTCCCGGGCACTCGCGCGGGGAGTGCCGCCGGTGTGGATCGTGGAGGCGTCCTCGCTGAACGTCACGCCGCGGATGCGCTGGCCGGAGTCCTCGACCGCGCAGTGGCCGCGGACCGGGGCGGCCAGCTCGGCGGGCGTGCAGCCAGGGTGTGCCGCACCCCGGTGGAACGCGGCCTGGTCACCCGGCCCTCCAGCACCGAGGGTGGAGAGCGTTCCCGAGACGCACACATCCCTTCGGAAGTGAGCCATGAGCACCGAGTTCTTCGACGAGGACCTGCTGGGGACCATCGCCGCCGAGCCGCACCGCCCGCTGCTGTTCGTCAACGCCGCCGTGTACACGTTCGACCCGCTGATCGGCGGCCTGACCGGCGCAGACCTTCTCCTGGACGGGAAGGAGATCGCCGGGGTCGGCACCGGCCTGCACACGGCCGCCGAGGACGACGGCGCGGTCGTCGTGGACTGCACGGGGCTGACCGTCGTCCCGGGCGTGGTCGAGAACGACACCGTCGCCGGACTGCGCAGGCGCCCCTCCGACCGGGTCGGCACGCTGGCCCCCGGAAACCCGGCGACCTTCGTCGTGATCGCGGGGCACCACCCCGGGGCCACCGCGTTGGAGCAGGTGATCTGGCGTCCTGAACGGGCCGCCGCGGTCGTCATCGACGGCGAGTTCGCCCTGTTCAACGGCCGACGCCTGGTCGAGCCGCGGACCGAGCGGTTCCCCGGACCGGCGCGGACACCGGCGGACAGTCCGTACCTGGGGATGTGGATCGACGAGACGGGCTTCATCCACCAGGAACCGACCGTCGACGGCCGCTACGACGAGACGCGCGGCGGACGCCCCCACGCCTACCAGGGGTCGTTCTGGATCGAGGGGGACCGCATCGTCTACCGCGACGACCTGGGCTTCTGGGCCTACGGCCGTTTCACCGACGATGTACTCCACCACGCGGGCTACGTCTTCCGCCGCCGGTGAGCGCGCCCGCCGGACACGGGCCTCCCCCCCGCAGGGCAGCGGGGAGAGGCCGTGTACCGCCCACCGGCGGGGCCGTCGCCGCGACGGCCCCGGCCTCAGTCGTCGATCGCCTGGTAGAGCGTGGTCCAGAAGTCGTGGATCAGCCGCGCCGAGTCCGGGACGGACATCCCAACCTGGGTGAGCACGATTCCGGTGAGCCGGTTCTCCGGGTCGGCGTAGGCCGAGGTACCGGCTCCGCCGTCCCAGCCGAACTGGCCGACCGGCGCGTAGTCACCGCGGTAGGTCCGCACCGCCATCCCGAAACCCCAGCCGCCGTGCTGTCCCTGGCCGAACGACACGTGGACGTTCTCGGTGGCCATGGCGTTCCGGGCGGCCTGCTGATCGGGTGTGAGGCGGTTGGTGGTCATCAGCTGGACGGCGGGCCGGGACAGGATCCGCTCGCTTCCGTGCATCCCCTGGTTCAGCAGCATCCGGAAGTAGGCGTGGTAGTCGTCCACGGTGGAGACCAGCCCGCCGCCACCGCCCTGGAACGCCGGAGGCCGGCTGTGCCTTCCCCCCTCAGCCGGGTCCCACACGTGGAACTCCCCGGTCCGCGGGTCGGGGGCGTACAGGGGCGGCAGCCTGTCCATCCCGTCGGCGGGCACGTGGAAACCGGTGTCCCTCATGCCCAGGGGCTCGAAGACGCGTTCGCGCAGGAACGCCTCGAACGACTGCCCGGTGACCCTGGAGACGAGCACGCCGAGCAGGTCGTTGCTGATGTGGTACTGCCACTGCTCGCCGGGCTGGTGCATCAGCGGAAGCGTGCCCAGGCGGCGCATCCACTCGTCCGGCTCGGGCATCGGCTCCGGCAGGTCGGGCGTGAGCCCCTGCCCGAAGACGGCGTTCATGATCGGGGTGCCCAGCGCGCTCCGGTCGATGCCGAGCCCGAACGTGGAGGTCAGCACGTCCCGTACGGTGATCGGCCGCCGCGCCGGCACGGTGTCGTCCAGCGGGCCGTCGATCCGCCTCAGCACCTGTCGGTCGGCGAGTTCGGGCAGCCACCGCTCCACCAGGTCCTCCAGCCGCAGCCTGCACTCGTCGAGCAGGACCATCGCCGCCGCCATCGAGACCGGCTTGGACGTCGAGGCCATCCGGAAGATCGTGTCCCGGCGCATCGGCGCGCCGCCGTCGTGGCGCATCGTCCCGAGCGCTTCGACGTGCGTCTCACCGCCCCGGCTGACCAGGGTGACGAGTCCGGGAATCCTCCCGCTCTCGACGTGGCGTGCCAGCACGTCGCGCATTCTGTGCAGTCCCGCCCTGGAGAAGCGGCCGTTGTCGTTTTCCATCGTGGATCTCCGTGAGTCGTCAGGTGGTCGGGGGACACGGCTGTTCAGAGGCTGCGGGCGGTGATGTCGCCGTAGGAGGTGGTGGCGTGGATGTCGAGGGTGGTGGCTCCGTCGTTCTTGAGGGCGTTGTGGATGCGGCCGTAGGGGGTGCCCGCGTTCAGGGCGGCGGAGGTGCCGGGGGCGGCGCTGACGGTGATGTCGCCGGATTCGGTGCGCAGTTCGACGGTGCCGTGGGTGGCCCGGGTGATGTCGATGTCGCCCTTGTGGACGCTGATCCGGGCGGGGCCGTTCAGGTGGCCGATGGTGATGTCGCCGTCCAGGACGGTGAGGTGGGCGTTGGTGGTCTCGTCGAGCTTGACGGGGCCCTGGGCGGCTTCGACGGTGACGTTTCCGAGGCGGCCGACGCCGCGCAGTTCGGCGCTGGCGGCCTTGGTCTGGAGGTGGGAGCCGGTGGGCAGCTGGATGGTGATCTCGATGGAGCCGGAGGGGCCGGAGGCCCGGTTCTCGGGGGTGGGGGCCTGGATGTGCAGGATGCCGTCGTCGTAGGTGACGGTGGTGTGCTGGGCGGCCCTGACGTCGCGGTTCTTGGCGGGGTCGGCGGGTTGGATCTGGACGGTGGTGTCGGTGCGGTCGGCGGCGATGAGCTGGATGCGTGCGGCGGGGATGTCCAGGACGGTGGTGATGGGGGCGGGGGTGGGGAGGGTGTGCATCGTGTTTCTCCTTCTCCTGCAGCGGCGCTGGCGCGGCCCGCTGTTTCTGATGTTGGAAAAGCTACGTTGCATTCATAGTTGTGGCAACAGCCAAGCTGCGAGCAATCCCCGTATTTACAGGTAATATCTGGGAAATTGTTGCAATGGTTCTAGATCTAATGCAACAGGCTGTGCCCCGAGCGTTGCAATGGATGGAAAGTGAACGCTAGGGTGGGCGCACCCAAGCACCCTGGAGGAGACCGCGATGCCCGGAGGCAGGCTCACCCAGCCCGAACGCCAACAGATCGAGCTGGGGTTGACCCGGGGCCTGGCCTACGCGCGGATCGCCAAGGACCTGGACCGCCCGACCTCGACCGTCACGCGCGAGGTGGCACGCAACGGCGGCCCCACGGGCTACCGCGCAGACCTGGCCCACCGCGCCACCCAGCACCGCACCCGCCGCCGCACCAAGGCCGCGACCCGTGCGGCACAGGCGCCCCCGCAGGCCTACGGACGCGACGCCGAGGCCGTGCGCGAGTACGAGGAGGCGTTCGCCGCCGTCTTCATGCAGTCGGGCCTGCCCAAGATGACGTCCCGGGTCCTGGTCTCCCTCTACACCACCGACACGGGCAGCCTCACCGCGGCCGAACTCGTCCAGCGCCTCCAGGTCAGCCCGGCCTCGGTCTCCAAGGCCATCACGTTCCTGGAGGGCCAGGGCCTGGTGCGCCGCGAACGCGACGAACGCCGCCGCGAGCGCTACGTCGTCGACGACGACGTCTGGTACCAGTCGATGCTGGCCAACGCCCGGGCCGAGGCCCACCTCGTCGAAGCCGCACGTCAGGGCGTCCAGGTGCTGGGGCCCGGGACCCCGGCCGCCGTGCGCCTGGAGAACATCGCCCGCTTCGTCGACTTCGTCCGCGAGAGCATCATCCGCGCCTCGGAGCAGGCCCGCGAGGTTCTGCACACCAAACCCGAGACCGTCCTGAACGCCACCGACGAGCCGTCCCCGGAACCCCGGTAGGCAGCCGCTTCGGCGGTCACGCCACGGGCGGCCACCTCCCCGGTCCGCCGCCCGGGAACACGCGATGAGCCCGGCGCACACGGGGACGCGGGTCCCGGGCCGCCCCGGTCCGCGCGGCCCGGCGTGCGTGTTCCCGCGCCTTCGGGGTCTTCGCACGCCAACGCCCCCGGCGGGGAAGCCGGGGGCGCGTGGGTGCGGAGCCGGGGTCAGGCGGCCCGTGTCCGCGGCTCCAGGTGCTCGGCGGCGAGCCCGTCCACCGCCTCGGCCAGGGCCTTCGGGTACTCCAGCGGTCCCATGTGGCCGGCGCCGGGGATCTCCCGCACCTCCCGGCAGTCCTTCAGCAGCGACGCGATGTGGTGCGCGTGCCAGGGCGGGGTCAGCTTGTCGTCGGTCCCCACCATCACCACCGCGGGCACCGAGATCTGCCGGGCGGTCTCCTCCGCCTCCAACGTGCAGATCACCCGTCCCCACGCGCCCCGGGACACACCACCGCACGCGTGGACCATCCTCATGCACAGCCGCACCATGCGCGGATCGGCCCTCCTGCCCATCACCATGGACTTCAGGACCGCCGTGGTGAGGGCGTTGCGCGGACCCAGCGGTACCGGGGCCCTGAGGAAGAGCTGCGCCCCCAGCGCGCCCAGCGGGCCGGGCAGCGGGATCGCGGTCGACCGCATCGGCAGTTCCCTGCACCCGGTGTTGGTGAGCAGCACCGCGGCGGCCCTCTCCCGGAACACCGTGTGCGCACCGGCCGACATGATGGTCATCCCGCCCATGCTGTGCCCGGCCACCACGGCCTTCCCGCCCTCGGGCACGGTCGCCTCCAGGACCGCGCACAGGTCCTCGGCCAGCTTCCGCGCGCCGTACCCCGCCCTGGTCAGCGGCGCCCGGGTGCGCCCGTGGCCGCGCTGGTCGTAGAGCACCACCCGCAGGGACGGGTCCAGTTCGCGCACCACCGGCCCCCACGAGGCGAGCGAGGTCGCCCAGCAGTGCGCGAGGACCACGGTCGGCCCGTCCTCCGGGCCGCGCACCTCGACGTGCAGCAGTGTGCCGTCGTCGGAGCGCGCCTGGAGTTCTCGGACCTGACCCACGTGTCGGGTTGCCATCGGGGATACCTCTCGCTTCGGGGGAAGGCCGCGCCGGAGCCGGAAGGGGCCGCTCCGGGTCGGCGCGGGCCCGGGGCGTGTGCGGACGCGTTCAGTCGTCGGACGCGTCGATGTCCACGTGGGGCACGGCGAAGGGCGGTGAACCGGCCCCGTTGACCGGATGGCCGCCCCACAGGTTGGGTTCGTCCAGAACCCCGGTGCCCTCGAAACCGTCGGGGGTGCGCACCACGACCGTACGCACGCCCTCGCGGAAGGCCTCGGTCACCTCCGGGCTGGGGGACAGCCGCCCCCGCCAACGGTAGTCACCGGTGAGGGGGGAGAAGTGGCCCGCCAGGTGGGCCTGGACCCGCACGGCGACGCCCTCGTCCGCCGCGACCCCGGCGTCTGCGGCACCTGCCGCACCCTTCGCGCCGGACGACGGCCCCGACGGCTCCGCCCGCCGCGCGCCGCCGGTCACGGGCAGCACGACCGTCACCGTGCCCCGGTACTCCTCCTCCCCGTCACCGAACCCGCTCATACCGCTTCCCTTCCGGAGCCGCTTCGGCGCGCACCGCGTGCCGCCGGGCGCCGCCGCGGGAGCGGTCCACCCGCAGGTCGTAGTTGTGGGGGTCGAACCAGCGCGTGCGCAGCGCGAACTCCCAGGTGAAGGTCGGCCACAGCGTGGTGTTGCGACCCTGGTCGTTGAGGTACCAGCTGTCGCAGCCGCCGGTCACCCAGACCGTGCCCTCCATGGCCCTGGCGACCATCTCGTTGTAGTCGTGCTGGGCCTTCGGGCGCACGTCCATGCGGTCCAGACCGTTGCGGCACAGGTACTTCAGCGCCTGCATCGTGTACCGGATCTGGGCCTCGATCATGAACAGCTGCGAGGTGTGCCCCAGTCCGGTGTTGGGCCCCGCCAGCACGAAGGCGTTGGGGAACCCGGCCACGGTGGTGCCGCGGAAGGCCTGCACGTCCGTGCCCCAGTGGTCGGAGAGCGAGCGCCCCTCGGCGTCGAAGATCCGCCGCGCCACGGGCGGGTCGCTCACGTGGAACCCGGTGCCGAGGATGATCGTGTCCACCTCGTGCTCGGTCTCGCGGCCCGAGGCGTCGCGGGTGACCACGGCGCGGGGGCGCACCTCCGCGATGCCGTCGGTGACCACGTCCACGTTGGGCCGGGCCAGCGCCGGATAGTAGTCGTTGGACATCAGGATGCGCTTGCAGCCCGCCCGGAAGTCCGGCGTGAGCTTGGCCCGCAGCCCGGGGTCCTTCACGCTGCGGCGGATGTTGGCCCGGCCCAGCCCCTCCACGACCGAGAGCAGTCTGGGGTTCTTGGCGAAACCGAGGATGTAGGTCTCCCGGCCCCAGTAGATGCTCTTGCGGGCGATCTGCTGGGTGAGCGGCACGTTGCGGTACAGCCAGCGCTCCAGCCGGGTGATGTCGCGGTCGTGCCGGAACATCACCCACGGGGCCGTGCGCTGGAACAGCGTCAGCCTCCCGGCCTGGGGCTGGATCCTGGGCACGAACTGGATCGCGGACGCCCCGGTGCCGATCACCGCGATCCTGCGGCCGGTGAGGTCGTGGTCGTGGTCCCAGTCCGCCGAGTGGAACATCGTCCCCTCGAAGGTGTCCAGGCCCTTGATGTCGGGATAGGAGGGGTCCGCGAGCGGTCCCGCCGCGCTGACGAGGAACTGGGCGGTGACGGTCCCCCGGCTGGTCTCGATCCGCCACCGGTTGCCCTCGAGCTCCCAGTGCGCGGACCTCATGTCGTGGTCGGTGCGGACGTGCTCCCGCACCCCGTACTCCCCGGCGACCCGCTCCATGTAGTCGTGGATCTCGGGTTGGGGGGAGAAGCTGCGGCTCCAGTGCGGGTTGGGCGCGAAGGAGAACGAGTACAGGTGGGAGGGGACGTCGCAGGCGGCGCCCGGGTAGGAGTTGTCGCGCCAGGTGCCGCCGACCCCGCCGGCGCGTTCCAGAACCACGAAGTCCTTCAGACCGGCCTGCTTGAGGCGGACGGCCATCCCGATCCCGGCGAAGCCGGAGCCGATGACGGCCACCCGGAAGTGGGGTGGTGCTTCGGTCACGTCTTGGTCCCTTCGTGCGGACCGGCCCGGACGTGTCGCCGTCCGGATCGGCGGGTGTGTCCCCCGGGGGCGCGGCGCGTTTCGCCCCCGGGGGAGTTGCCACCCCGTGAGGCGCGGCGTGTTCCGCCTCCGGGGAGAGGGCTCCCGGGGACGTGGCGCGTTTCGCCCCCCGGGAGGCGGGTCCACCGCCGGAGGACGCGGCGCGTCTCGTCCTCCGGCGATGGGGTCTGGGGCCCGCAGGCCGCGGTGCTTCCGGACCGGAGTCCGCGGCCTGCGGGTTCGGGGGCGGACGGGGAGCGGGCCCGTTCCCCCCGAGGGGACCCGGCTGCGGGGCGCCGACAGGAGAGGCGTCCGGAGCCGGGGAGGGGTCAGCCGAGCAGTCCGGCCCTCTTCCAGAAGTAGCGGCCCAGGCCGGTGATGGCGCCGGCGGTGTCCAGGGTGCTCACGACCTTGCGGGCGGCCCAGGTCTTGGTACCGATCCAGTGGGGGTTGTTCCGGGCGACCCGGGAGGCCTCGCGGGGGTCGAGTCCGACCTGCGCGTACACCTTGGGGTTGATCAGCCGGGTGGCCGAGTAGTAGGTGACCAGGCCGAGGATGATCCGGCTGTAGGCCCGGTTGAGCGGGCCGCGCGTGGCCCAGTCGCGCTGGAACTCCTCGCGGGCGTAGCGCATGTGCCGCGCCTCCTCCACCACGTGGATGCGCGAGACCGAGCGCACCAGCGGCAGGATCTGCTCGTCGGGCACCGCCTCGCGCTGGAGCTGGTCGAGGACCTCCTCGACGAACAGCGCCCCGGCGAAGATCAGCGGGCCGTGCGCGATGGTCTTGAAGAGGTTGCCGAGGTGGAAGGCGACGGGGTCGAGCTTGTGCGTCCGCCAGCCGAGCTTGCCCACCATCTTGGCGAACATCACGGTGTGGCGGCACTCGTCGGCGATCTCGGTGTAGGCGTACTGGACGTGGTTGGTGCTGGGGTCGTGGTGGTAGGCGTGGCGGACCAGCATCTGCATGAGGATGGTCTCGAACCAGATGCCGATGGTGGCGACGCTGGCGATCTCCAGCCGGGAGAGCTCCTTGCGCTGCTCCTCGGTGAGCCGGTCCCACAGGTAGGTGCCGTACAGCGACAGGCGCTCGGGGCGGATCGCCCACATGTCCTCGTCCACGGGGGCGTCCCAGTCGATCTCGACGAGCGGGTCGAAGGAGGCCTTGGCCGAGCCGCGCAGCAGGCGCTTGGCGATGTCCTCGCGGTCGGTGATCTTGGGCTTCGCGGTGATCTCAGCGGTCATCTGTTTGTTCCTCCTCAGGACGCGTCCGGCCGGACCAGGGGGTTGGCGTGCCGCGAGTGGAGTCCCCGGGCGATCTCCGCCTCCCCGAAGGCGCCGTCCGACAGGAGCAGGCCCACCTGGAGCGACACGATCTGTTCGGTGGTGCCGGGGAAGTGCCGGAACAGGTGGAGCCCGGCGGTGCCGAGCGCGGTGGAGGCGGTGTCGCGGCGGGCGTACCTGGCCCCGGCCGCGCGGACCACCGCCATGACGGTGTCGCGTTCGCTCTCGGCGGGGACGAGGCCGTCGAGGGCCACCCCGGTGGCCCGGGAGCTGTTGTGGATCGGGGTGTCGACGTAGCCGGGGTGGACGGTGGTGACGCCGATGTGCGAGCCGTACTCGGCGCGCAGGCAGTCGGCGTAGGCGGTCAGCGCCCTCTTGGAGACCGTGTAGGCCCCGGCGAAGGGCAGCGACAGGTTGGCCAGGAGCGAGGCGGTGATGAGGACGCGTCCCCTGCTGCGCAGCAGCGCGGGCATCGCGGCCGCGGTGACCCGCCAGGTGCCCAGCAGGTTGACCTCCAGCGCCTGGTGGACGTGGACGTCCGGGGCCCGGCCGATGTCCACGGCCGGTCCGACGCCCGCGTAGTGGATCAGCAGGTCCAGGCGGCCGTCGAGCCGGTCCAGGGCCTCGGCGACGCCCTCGCGCACCTGCGCGTCGTCGGTGATGTCGCAGCCGACGACTCCGGGGGCGGGCTTGCGGTCGATGCCGACCACGTTCACGCCGAGGTGGCGGAGGACGGCCGCCGTGGCACTGCCGAAAGCGCCGGAGGCACCGGTGACGAGGGCGTTCTGACCGGGCAGTCGTCGCAGGTGACGCGGCAGGGGGGTCCTCATGTGATCTCCTCCACAGTTCCTGCCGGAACGTTACAACGGGCATTGTCACAATGCAATGGGGTGGAACGGGAAATTTACTGACGAGTAAGGTTCGCGGTTGTCTCTAGGCTGGACCCATGGCCGAATACCGCATTGACGAACTCGCCCGGCTCGCCGACACGACGGTGCGCAACGTCCGGGTGTACCAGGACCGTGGCCTGCTCGCGCCTCCCCGCAGGGAGGGCCGCGTGGGCATCTACTCCGAGGCGCACCTGGCGCGTCTGCGGCTCATCGGCCAACTGCTCCGGCGCGGCTACACCTTCGCCAACATCGGCGAGATGTTCCGGGTGTGGGAGCGCGGAGGGGACCTCTCCGACATCCTGGGCTTCGAGTCGGCCATAGGTGACGCCTGGAGCGACGAGATCCCCGGCTACCTGACCATGGGCGACCTGCGCGAACTCTTCGGCCACGGCGTCACGCCCCGCACGGTGAAGCGCTCCCTGGACCTGGGCGTGCTCGAACGCGACGGGCTGCGCTTCCGGGTGCCCAGCCCGCGGCTGCTGCACGCCGGGGTCGAGCTGGTGAAGCTGGGCATGACCGTGGACTCGGTGCTCGACATAGCGGAGAACCTGCGCGACAAGGTCGGCCACGTCGCCGAGCACATGGTCCGCCTGGTCGCCGACCACATCATCGCCGAGTACGCGCCCGGCACGGTGGTCCGCAGTGAGGAGACCGCCGAGATGGCCGAGCTGATCCGCCGGGTGCGCCCGCTCGCGCAGCAGGCCGTGGACGCGGTGCTGGCGCAGGCGATGGCGGAGAACCTCACCAACGTCATGGGGGAGCACTTCGCCCTGGCGATGGAGTACCTGGACAAGGACGGTGCGGACAAGGAAGGCGTGGGCGGGCAGCGCGGCGGTGCGCGCGAGGGCCTGACGGGGTCCGCCTGAAGGCCTTCGGTCCGCTTGTCGGCCCTCGCGCCCCGCGGACGCCGGGTGCGTGCGCGGCTCCAGCGCGCGAGCGCGTTCGGGGATCGGCTACCCGTTCGGGCACCGCGGCGGCGTGCGGGCGGCCCGGGGCGGACCGGGAAGGGGTCCGCCCCGGGACGCGTGCGGGAATCCGCCTACCCCGCCCGCCCGCGGGTTCAGGCGGGGGTGATCCCCTCGACGATCCGCAGGACTTCCTCGGGGTCGCCCTCGGCGGTCAGGTCCCCGCTCGCCTCCACTTCCTCCCAGTAGGCGTCGTCCACGTAGGAGAGCCAGACGATCACGCCGGGCTCGGGGCAGAAGACCGCGGTCGAGCCGTTGTAGTGGCCGTCGCCGTCGGGGAGTTCGCGGGCGGGCGAGTCGGGGAACTCCTCCTCGAGCGCGGAACCGAGGAGTTCGTAGTAGGCGTCGGCGTCGGTGAGGTCGTCGCGCCGCATGACGGGGACGTACAGGGCGGAGACGGCGACGGCCTCGCGTTCGGCCATCACCCGGTCGTTGTCGTCGACCAGGTGGTCCACCTGGACGGTGTCGGCCAGCCACGAGCGCTCGACCTCGTGCAGGTCGGGGACGACGTGGCCCTGCGCGGCGGCCAGGGCGGTGCGGTCCAGGTCGTAGGGGGTGCCCCCGACGTCGTCGGGCAGGTAACCGACCTCGTAGCCGTTGAGGTCGCCCTCGGCGGGGAAGTACCCCTGGGCCTCCAGGAAGGGCGCGGCCTCCTCCAGGGACAGGTCCTCGGAGGGCGCCTGCCCGTCGGCCCCCAGGGGAGGGAGAGCGTCCTGCTCGGTCGCCTCGGTCTGTACGGTCCCGGGTTCGGGTGCGCAGGCGGTGACCGCGAGGCCGAGGAGGGCGAGGGCGCCGAGCGCGAGCATGTGCGGTTTGTTCGTCACGACCCCATCTTCGGCGCGCGCGGCCGCGCGCGCATGAGTACGGCGGCCGGTCCGCACTGAGGGAGTGGCTTCTTGTGCGGAGCCGCACGTCCTGCTAAGGCGTGTCCGGTGGACCTCTGGTCCCGGATCCGTGGCTCCCCGTCCGGCTACGCGCACGGACCGGCCGGCCCACCCGACGAGATCCACCGAACACGCCCTGGAGCGGCTCCCCGGTGCCGCCAGGGCGTCCACCTCCCTGTGGGCGACCGGCCCCGGGACACCGTCCTCACGTTCGTGCGTCGTCCCCAGCGGTCCCGGTCGTCTCGCCGACGGTCACCGCGCCCTCCGAGGGCGGTTCCGGCTCCCTCACCGCGCCCTCCGGAGGCGACCCCGAGTCCACCACCGTGAGCGGGAGCGGGACGGTGAACCGCAGTTCGGCGAAGGCCCCGGCCGGGACCGCCGGGGACGCCGGGATCACCGGCCCGACCCTCCGGTACCGCTCGCCCTGCTCCGGCCGGGGGTCCTCCTCGCCCCGGTTGGGCCACATCGACATCGCGCGCTCGGCCTGCGCGGTGATGGTCAGCGACGGGTTCACCCCCAGGTTCGCGGTGACCGCCGAGCCGTCCACCACGTGGACGCCCGGGTGGCCGTACAACCGGTGGTAGGGGTCGATGACGCCGGTCTCCGCGCTGTCGCCGATCGGGCAGCCGCCCAGGAAGTGCGCGGTCATCGGCACGTTGAACACGTCGCCCACCGTGCCCCCGGGAAAGCCGTCGATGCGCTCGGCCAGCCGGGTGGCCGCGTCCTGCCCGGCCGGGATCCACGTCGGGTTCGGCTCGCCGTGGCCCTGCCGGGAGGTCAGCCTCCTCCCGCCCAGCGGCCCCCGCCGCACCGACGTCGTCAGCGAGTTGTCCAGCGACTGCATCACCAGGCCGATGATGGTCCGCTCCGACCAGCGGCGGGCGGAGAGGCTGCGGGCGAACACCACGGGGTGACGCGCCGCCAGGCCCAGGAACCGCAGCCAGCGCGGGATCCGCCCGCCGCCGGGCACCTGCATCGCGGTGAGCAGCGCCATCGCGTTGGAACCCTTGCCGTAGCGGACCGGTTCGATGTGGGTGTTCTCGTCCGGGTGGATCGAGGACGTGATGGCCACGCCCCGGGTCAGGTCCTCCTGCGGCCGGACCCTGCGGGTCATCGCGCCGACGAGCGCCTCCGAGTTGGTGCGGGTGAGCGTGCCCAGCCTCGCCGACAGGCGGGGCAGCGCGCCCGAGTCGCGCATGCGGTGCAGCAGGGTCTGGGTGTTGTAGGTCCCGGCGGCCACGACCACCTGGCGGGCGGTGAACGTGCGGGCGTTCGACCGCCGCCGGGGCGCGTCGGTCCTGACGGTGTCGGCGGCGAAGCCCCCGCCCGGCAGTTCGCGCAGCCGCTCGACGGTGGTCAGCGGGTGCACCTCTGCGCCGTCGCGTTCGGCGAAGTACAGGTAGTTCTCGGTCAGGGCGTTCTTGGCGCCGTGGCGGCATCCGGTCATGCACTCCCCGCACTCCGTGCAGGCCCGCCGGTCGGGGCCCGCGCCGCCGAAGTAGGGGTCGCCCACGGACGCGCCGGGCTCGGCCCGGGCGCCGTCGCCGTCCTGTCCGTCGCCGAAGCACACGCCCACCGGGGTGAGGCGGAAGGTGTGCCCCACGCCCATGTCCTCGGCGACCGCCTTCATGTGCACGTCGGAGGGGGTGACGGTGGGGTTGGTGCGCACGCCGAGCATGCGGCGGGCCTGGTCGTAGAACGGCGCCAGCTCCGACTTCCAGTCGGTGATGTGCCGCCACTGCGGATCCTCGAAGAACGGGTCCAGCGGGTGGTACAGCGTGTTGGCGTAGTTGAGGGAACCGCCGCCGACGCCGGCGCCCGCCAGGATCACCACGTCGCGCAGCAGGTGGATGCGCTGGATGCCGTACATGCCGAGCCCGGGCGCCCACAGGAAGTTGCGGACGTCCCAGGACGAGGAGGGCAGCGTCTGGGGCGTGAAGCGGCGTCCGGCCTCCAGGACGCCGACGCGGTAGCCCTTCTCGGTGAGGCGCAGGGCGCTCACCGAACCGCCGAACCCCGAGCCCACGACCAGGACGTCGTAGTCGAAGCGGTCGGCGCGGTCACCGGACGCGGACCCGGCCCTGGTTTCGGTCGGGGTTTCGGCGGCGGCTTGGGGGGTGGGGGCGGAGGAGCTGGTGGTGGCGGTGGGGTCTGTGCTGCGCTCTGGGGGCACGGTCGGTCTCTCTCCAGGTCAGTCGCGGTCTCCCGTAGTGCGCCGGATACGGGCCCGCAACATTGAATGCGCCATCTAGAAATGTGACAACAACTATTGTAATGTTCGTCACTACCGCCGAGTAGGGTGTGTGCCATGTAACACACGTGGCGTGCCTCGGCGCAAGTTCGGCTCCCCCTCGCCGCTCACGGGCGGCGGAACACTGGAGGTACTCATGCCCAAGGCTTCCGGCGAGGCGTCCGAGGCGCCTGAGGACGCGCCTGAGCAGCACGAAGCCGGTGGCGGAACGCGCTGGCGCAGGTTCGCCCTCGTGGCCGTTCCCGGGCTCGCGGCCGCCGCGGTCCTCGGAGGCATGACCACCCAGGGCCTGCTCGCCGCCTCCTTCGCGGTGTCCGGTGACAGTTTCAAGATGTCCGCCGACCAGCTCGTCGGCACCGGCTTCACCCAGTACGGCGACGCCGCCACCTCCGTCGACGGCTCCTCCCGCCCGGTCGGCCTGTCCTCGGTCGGTTCCGCCGAGCTGACCAACCTGTGCATGTCCTCCCTGTGGGACCTGCCCGTCGGCCAGGCCACCCTCGTCATCACCGCGGGCGAGTCCACTCCGGTCGAGGGCACCGACCTCGTCCTGGACATCGAGCAGCTCCAGGGCGACGCCGAGTTCGGCTCCATCGAGATCGGCCGCGACGCCAGCACGCTGGACAGGGCCGAGGGCGGCCAGGGACCGGCGGGCGGTTTCGGCCTCCAGTCCCAGAACATCACCGTCTCCGACATGCGGTTGACCACATGGGCGGTCACCTCCGGATCCCTGAAGCTGTCCGGTCTGAGCCTGGCCGTGCGGCCCGGCGAACACGAGTGCTTCTGATCCCATGGCCCACGCACTGACCCTGCTCCGCGGGGGCCGGGCCCGCCTGCGCGACTGGCGGCGCGGACGCCCGTTCTGGGGCGGGCTCCTCCTCGTCATCGCCGGAGTCGAGCTGCTGGTCGCGCCGGCCGCGCAGAGCCTGATCCTGCCCATCGACCTGATCGCCTACACCGGTGTCGCCGGTGTGTCGGGCCCGCTCATCGCGGTGCTGCTGATCACCCTGGGAGCGCTGAGCTGGTTCCAGCCCGCGCAGCACCTCTTCTTCGGGGTGGTCGGGCTCATGCTCGGCCTGGTGTCCTTCGTGACCTCCAACTTCGGTGGCTTCGTCATCGGGATGCTGCTCGGCATCGTCGGCGGTTCCCTCGTCTTCGCGTGGGCGCCCCGCGTGGACCGTCGCCGAAGGCGCGGTCGGGGACGCCGCCGGTCCGCGGACGCCGACGCCGCCGGTCCCGCGACACCCGACACGGGCGTTCCCGGGGCAGCCGACCCCCGCGGCCCCGAAGCGACCGACGAGGCCGGTGGGCGCGCGGTCGGGGAGGAAGCTCCGGCCGCCGTACCAGCCGTCCCCGCCGAGACCGCGCCCGGATCGGGCGTTCCCGGGCCCCTGCCCGGCAGGGACACCGGTCCCGTGACACCCGGCGGGGCCGTCAGCGACCCCCCGCCTCCGCCCCGGCCGCTGGCCGCGCTCGCCCTGCCCCTGGCACTGGCCGTGACCCTGGCCAGCGCCGCCGCGCCCGCCGACTGGCCCTGGGACTGGTTCCTGCCCCCGGGCGACGAGGAGGAACAGTCCTCGCCCCCGCCTTCCCCCTCGGACGAGCCCTCGGCGAGTCCCACCGACCGGCCCGCCCAGCCGGGCACCGGGCCCGGCGCGGACGAGGGGGGCGGTGCGGACGAACGGCCCGAGGACGAGGAGACCGGGGAAGAGGCCCCCGGGGAGGAGCCGGAGGAGGACGAGCCGGACCGGGAGGCGAACCCGGACGAGTGCGAGATGGGCACCGGTGAGTCCGCCCTGGCCGGGTCCGAGGAGGAGTTCCTGGACGCCGTCCGCGCCTGCCAGGCGGCCCGGGACGAGGGCGGGCTGCCCGAGGTTCCGGTGGAGGAGGCCTACGACTGCTCCAGCGGCTCGGTCCGCACCTCCGGCCTGACCGCCGACCGGCTGACGATGAGCGGCGCCCGCTACGACGGCGTGGTGGAGTGCCCCACCCTCGACGGGCCCCGCAGGTACATCCGGCTGACCATGAGCCGGGCCGACTTCGTCAACGCCGAACTGTGGTTCGAGGACGCCGGAACCCGGATGAGCCTGGGCCTGCCCACCATGGTCATGGACGGGTCCGTCCAGATGCACATCACCCGCATGCACGTGCGCATCCTCGGGATCCCGCTCACCTTCACACCGGACTTCCCGCCCCCGCTGCTGCTGCCGTACATGGTCGTCACCGACGTGGACGTGGACGACCCGCTGGCCAGCACCGACGTCATGAACATCCCCGACCTCAACGGCCGCTACGGCGGCGCCTGACCGCGCCGCCGCACACGGGGGCGGGGGCGCCGTCTGCGCGCCGCCCCCGCCCCCGCGCCGTCACAGACCGGAGCCGATCAGACGGCTGGCCCTGCCCACGTGCGACACGTACAGCGCGTCACGGGCCCGGGTGCAGGCCACGAACAGCAGCGTCCGCTCCTGCTGGAAGGCGTGCTCCAGCGCCACCTGGTCGCCGTCGGCGGCCTCGATGGCGGCCTTGGGCGGCAGCAGGTGGTCGCTGACGCCGACCAGCGCCACGCACCGGAACTCCTGGCCCTTGAGCCGGTGCATCGTCCCCACGCGCACCGCCTCGGCGGCGCCGCTGTCCTCCAACTGGGCGGTGGGGACGCCCCTGGCCTCCAGCTCCTTGGCGATGCCGCGCACGACCCACTGGTTGCGCCCGGCCACCGCGATCTCCGCCGGGTTGACCCCGGCCTCCAGCCACACCCGCACCCAGTCGCCCAGCGCGGTGAGCTCCTCGCCGCGGTCCTCGCAGCCGCGCACCACCGGCGCCGGACCGCGCAGCAGCGAGCGGTACCCGGCCAGGGTGTCGGCGTTGTCGTCCATGCCCAGGGCCGCGCGGCGGTCCAGGATCGGCATGCTCCAGTCCAGGATCTCCTGGGTCACCCGGTAGCTCACCCGCAGCCGCTGACCGCGCCCGCGCACGTTGATGCCGAGCGAGGCCAGCGACACCCGGTTGTCGGACACCCGCTGGTGCGGGTCGCCGACGATGAACAGGTCGTCCGGCCCCTCCGGGACGGCGGCGCGCAGCATCCGCCACTGCGTCGGGTGCAGGTCCTGGGCCTCGTCGACCACGGCGTGCCGGAACAGCGGCTCGCGGCGGCCCAGGATCCGCGCTGCCTCGGCGGCCAGCTGGGGGTAGGACCACATCCCCTCCACCCTCATGGCGCCGACGTAGCGCCGCACGGTCTCCCACACCTGGCGGCGGTGCTCCGGAGCCAGGTGCTGCACCCGCCCGCTGCGCTCGCAGCGGATGTAGTCGGGCAGCAGCTCCAGGCCCTTGGCGAGGATGACCTGCTCCCACTCGTCCACCAGGAAGCGGCCGGAGAAGGGCAGGCCGTCGGCCACCGCCACCGCGCGCCAGCGCCGGGCCAGCTCGTCCTTGCCGACCATGCGGGGCGCCACGCTGGTGTGGGTCTGCACGACCGAACGCGCGAGGCTGTCGATGGTGGCCACGCGCACGCGGGCGCGCACGCCGGGATCGGGCAGGAGCTGGTCCAGCCGCTCGGCCAGGGACTGCGCCAGCGCCCGGTTGTAGGTGGTCAGGAGCACCGATTCGCGGGTGTCCTCGGGGCGGGCGGCGGCGCGCTCGGCCAGGTAGGCGGCGCGGTGCAGCGCGATCACGGTCTTGCCGGTCCCCGGTCCGCCGGTGACCTGCGTGGACCCGTTGTAGTGCGCCTCGGTGATCCGGTGCTGGTCGGGGTGCAGGGTCAGCTGCCACTGGTCGAAGGGTGCCCTCAGGGCCCCGGCCAGCTCGGGCGGGCCGCTGGGCGTGGGGTCGGCCTCGGCGGGGACGATCCCGGTCGGCGCCTCGGGTCGCAGGTCGCGCGCGAAGCGCAGGGCCTCGTCGCGCGGGCGCACGGTGACCAGGCGGTAGCGGGTGCCGTCGGCGAGGCCGCCGTCGCCGGTCCGGCCGCGGCCCGAGGCGTCGGGGACGACGACGCCGGACCAGTCGGGGGCGATGCTGACGACCCGGACGCCCGGGTCGGCGGCGCCCGCGACGGACTCCAGGTCGGGCTCGTCGCCGACCTGGCAGGCGCGCATCACGGCCAGGGTGTTGAGCTGGACGTCGGGCGTGAGGCGGGTGAAGTCGCTGAGAAACGTCGGGGCGATCGCGAGGGCGGACACGTCGTGGTTTCCTCCGGTCTTCGACCAAGGTGGTGTCTGTGGTGCTCGGGGAGGTCGGATCGGATGGTCTGGCCTGGGAGAACGGCCTGTGCGGCCGCGGCTCCCAAAGGAAGGATGCTCGCCGCGGAATTCCGGCAAACGCCGCTCCCGGTGCGTTTCCCGCCGGGTTCGGAAGATGTCGAGGCTCTCGCGTTCTGCCTGCTCAGATGCGTGTTTGCGGAGGTGTGTTCGACGCAGGGACGAAGGTTTTCCGGGGCGGCCGGGAGGGGTTCCCGTGACCTGCGGTTCTCCGTTCGGATGCTGTGTCCGCAACCGGATTTATGTACCTGACCGAAACCCTCTCGACGGCGGGGGCGGGCACCGGAAGAGTGCCTGTTCCGCGTGGGGTCTGCGGGGAGTATGAGGGTGCACCGATCGCGCACGGAGGGCAGGGCCGAAAACCGGCGGGGCGTGGAGAGGGGTGCCGGGCCCGTACGGCGGGCCGCTCGGCGGGGGAACGGTTCACGGTGTGGCCGGTTGCGGACACGCGCTGTGCAGACGCGCGCCGACGCGAGATCGTGTACCGGGGGGAGGCAGGAACCACGTGTGGTTCAGGACTCTGCCGGGGTCCGTCCTACCCCGGCAGAGTCCTCAACCACCCTAGAGAAGCGGTACCCAGTCCCCGACCTCCCCAAAGCGCGCCGGGCCGCCAACCTGCGGTGGAAGGGGACGCGGGCGCCGGACAGGGGCCCGCGGCCAGTTCCCGCCCGCCGGAGCGGCCGGACCGCGGCGGCGCCGGTTCCGCACCGCGCTCCTTTCCACCCATGCCCTACCTCTCCTTCGCGAGAGTGCCATCGGCTTCAGCCGGTGGGTGAACCGTCAGTCACAAAACGTCACACCCCGCGCTAAGGTCGACCCGGACCAGTCCAGGGAGGTGACACATCAAACGCGAACGCGGTCACAAAGCCCGCCTCTACCCCACCAAGGACCAACTCTCGGGGTTGGAAACCCAGGGCCACGCCGCCCGCGCCCTGTGGAACCTCCTGCACGCGTGGTGGACGATGTCTTCGGAGAACCGGCGGGTGTCCCTCAAGGACGCCGACGCCGCGATTCGTCAGGCCCGCAAGGACATCCCCTGGTTGGCTGCCTTTCCCGCGCAGGCGGCGCAGCAGGTGTTGAAGGCCTACTTCCGGGCGTGGCAGAACTGCTGGGCGGGCCGGACCGGGCCACCTGTCTTCAAGGCCCGGTTGCGCGCCCGGATGTGCGTCGACGTCCCCCAGGGGCGGGACCTGAACATCGAACGCCTCACCCGCACGTGGGGGAGCGTGAAGATCCCCAAGATCGGTGTGGTTCGCTTCCGATGGACCAAGGATCTACCCGTGGGCAAGCACGCCGACGCCGCCCACCGCATCACCGGCGCCCGGCTGGTGCGGGAGGCCAACGGCTGGCACGTGGTGCTGCGCCTGCGCACCGAGGTCAAGGAACCGGCACCCCATGTCGGCCCGGGGGTGGGGATCGACCGGGGTGTGGCCAAGCCGCTGACCCTGTCCGACGGCACGTTCCGCGAGCACGAGCCGTGGCTGTCTGGAGGCGAAACCGAGCGTCTGCGCCGGTTGGAGCGCAAAGCCGCCCGTCAACGGCGGCAGCGCACACCCGGGCAGCCGTCTTCGCACCGGTTGCGGCGCACCTATGACCAGATCGCCCGGGTGCGCGCGAAAGCCAAGCGCCGCGCCCTGGACTGGCAGCACAAGGTCACGCACGCCCTGGCCGGGGAGTTCGGTGTGGTGGGGGTCGAGGACCTGCACATCGCAGGGATGGTCCGCTCGGCTCGGGGGACGGTGGAGGCCCCGGGCACCAACGTGGCACGAAAATCCGGGTTGAACCGGGCCATCGCCGGACAGGCGTGGGGGCGCACGGTCACGTTGTTGGAGTACAAGCTCGCCGACCGGGGCGGGTACCTGGTGCGGGTGCCCGCCCCGTACACCTCGCGGCGCTGCTCGGCACGCCAGGCCATCACCGAGGGCGGCCGCGAGTCGCGGGACCGGTTCGTGTGCAAGGCACCGGGGTGCGGGTATGCGGCGCACGCCGACACCAACGCCGCACGCAATATCGAGCACGCGGTCAGGCAGCAAGCGCCCCAGGACATTGTGGGTGCCAGGACGTGGAGCCCTCGCCGCCAGGCGGGCTGTGAAGCGTAGACCACCAGCGGCGGATATGGTCTGTTAGCTGGATTCTCCCGCTTTCAAGCGGGAGAGGATGTCAACGTGGTGGTGACAAAAGGAGCGGGAAAGGACCGGGCGAGCGACAGTGGCCTCCAATGACATGAGTCGGATGCGCGTCTCCGACGCGGAGAGGGACCAAGTGGCGGAGGTCCTGCGGGAGGCGGCGGCGCAGGGGCGCATCACCCTCGACGAACTCGACGAACGGCTCAACGCCGTCTACGCGGCCAAGACCTACGCCGACCTGGAACCGGTCACCGCCGACCTGCCGACGGGCGCCGAGACGCTGCCGGGCACCGTCGCGCGGCCGGTGGAGGGCCTCCTCCCGGAGCGCCGCGACGGAGGCGACGCCCTCGTCATCCGCTCCCAGAGCAGCACCGTCGTCCGCAAGGGCGTGTGGAAGGTGCCGCACCGCGTCGAGGTGTACAACAAGTACGGCTCCACCCGGCTCGACTTCCGCGAGGCCTCCCTGGCCACCTCCGTCGTCGAGGTCCACGTCGACGCCTCCTGGGGTTCGGGCGACGTGATCCTGCCCGAGGGCGCCACCGCCGACGTGGAGGCGGACGCCTCCTGGTTCGGCACGCTGCGCAACAGCGTCGACTCCCTCCGCCGCGCGTCCGCACCGCACTTCGTCATCACCGGTTCCTGCCAGGGCGGCTCCCTGACGATCCGGTACAAGCGGCCCTTCTCCTGGGGCGCTCTGGCGGGTCTGGGGAGCTGAGACAGGGTTCTCGCGCGGCCGCGGCAGGCCTCCGCGAACGGGAGTCCGGCCCCGGCCGCGGGCGGTTCCGTGCGGAGCCGGTTCCGGTCCTCCCGGGGGAGGCGGGCCCGGCACGGACGTTCCGACGCGTCCCGGTTTCACGCGTGTCGCGCGGGTCCGTACGCCTTCGTCCGGATACCCGCACTCCGCCGGTGCGCCATGATGGGTGCGACGCGCGCCCCCGCGCACGCGCGGGGCGGAGGCGGCCACCGCCCCGGGAGCGCCCGGGCGGGCCGCGGCACCGCGCGGACGGGTGGCGGACGCGCGCCGGACGACGGGAAAGGGCGGCAGGGTGGGCTTGTGGATCGCGGCGGTCGGAGCGGGCGCGTGCGCCCTGGCACTGGGCCCCTACGCCTGGACCTTCCTGGGCAGCGCCGGACGCCGCGGGGAGGTCGACACCGTCCCGCACCGGCCCGTGGCCGTGGTCCTGGGAGCCGCCGCCTGGAACGACGGACCCTCGCCGCTGCTCGCCCGCCGCCTGGACCTGGCCGTGCGCCTGTACGAGAACGGCCGGGTGGAGCGGATCATCGTCTCCGGAGACAACCGCGAGGTGTCGCGCCGCGAGACCGACACCATGACCGCGTACCTGGTCGGACAGGGCGTGCCCGCCGACCGGATCGACGCCGACCGCCACGGCTACCGCACCTGGGACACCTGCGTGCGGGTGCGCGACCTCTTCGGGGTCCGTGAGGCGACCATGGTCACCCAGGCCTTCCACCTGCCCCGCACGGTCGCCCTCGCCCGGGCCGCGGGGATCGACGCCGTCGGGGTGGGCGACTCCAGCATGGGCGCCCGCCGCCGCTCCACCGTGATCGGCTACGCCCGTGAGGTGGCCGCCGCGGTCAAGGCCCTGCGCGACGCCGTGCTGCGCCCGGCGCCCGCCCGGAGCGAGCTGTAACGCGACCCGGCCAGACGCGCCGACCGTCGCGCCGCCCGGGCGTCCACAGGCGCGAACCGCCTCTGGCGCCGCCACGCGGCGCGGACCTAACGTGGTGACAGGGGGTCCCCGGGCTCCTCCGCCTCGTGCTGCCCGCCCCCGGCCCCGGGCTTCGGCGCCGCCGCACCGCCCCGCTCGTCCACAGGTGGATTCGCGCGTACCGGCTCAGGCGGGATAATCGGCACCATGAACGCGACCACCGACCCACACGACGGCGCGGAGAACGTGGACTGGGCGACCCTGGCCCCCGAGGGCGGCGCTCGCATCCCCGAGCTCCTCGGCCAGCTCGCCGGGAGCGACAGCGCGCTCTCCGAACTCCACGACATCATCCACTTCCCCGCGCCCGGACACCTCGCCGCACCCAGGGCGGTCGACTTCCTGGTCGACCTCGCCTGCGCCGAGTCCACCCCGGCCACCGACCGATGGCGTCCCCTGAGCCTGCTCCTGGAGCTGGTGGCCGGGCACGCCGAGGACCGCTTCCCCGAGGCCCTCGACCTGGACCAGTGGCGCGACGAGGTGGCCTGGGCTGCCTCCAACGACGCCGAGAAGGTCCGCCAGCAGTACCGCGACTGGGCCGAGGAGGCCCCGGACGAGCAGCACCACCACCGCATGCGCAACCGGCTCGCCGTGATGGAGCAGCCCGACGGCGCCGCGATCCTCCGGGCCGAGCTGGACACCTACGAGGCCGTCCGCGCCCGCGTCCCCGACCTGGTCTCCCTGCTCCACGGCGGCGCCAACCGCGGCGGCATGGACCGCGCGGGGGAGTGGGTGAGCTACCTCCTGGCCTTCCTGCCCGACGACGCCGAGCGCATCACCGCCGAGGTCACCGGAGCCTCCCAGGTCCTGCTCGCCAAGGACCTGCGCCCCGCCCCGCAGGCGCCCACGAGCCTGCGCGACGTGATGAACACGCTGGACAGCGGCGGCGACCCGCTCCCCGCGGAACTGTTCGCCCTCGGCCTGCTGGCCAGCCCGACCGACATCGACCTCACGCTCGGACTCACCCACCAGATGGCGGGCGGGAACCTTTACAACTCCTTCGCCGCATCGGTGGCGATGCTGCTCATCCACGGCGAGAACACCCCGCGCGAGGCGCTGCGCCGCATCGGCCGCGGCGGCGGCGCCTCCATGGGCTACCAGGGCCTGTTCAACGAGTCCTGGCCGCACTGCGGCGGGCACTCCCCGCAGGTCCTGGGCTTCCTGGCGCTGGGCCGCGCGGGCGACCGCGCCCGCCGCCTGCGCCTGGACATCCTGCCCGGCCTGATCAAGGGCGAGGAGGACTCGCGTGCCCTCGTGACGGGCGTCGGCCTGGAACTGGTGCTCGGCCCCCGCAGCAAGGACCGCACCGCCGAGGAGCACGCCGAGGCCGACTACGACGAGGAGACCCTCAAGGTCCTCTGGACGATCGCCGAACTGCCCGCCTCCGCCTGGGAGGACGAGGAGTTCACGCGGACCCTGAGCGCCTGGGCGCTGCCGGACGACGCCGAGGACTTCTGCGCGCTCGTGGGTGTGGAACCCGAACCGGAGCCGGAGCAGGCCGCGGCCCCGCAGCCGCAGCAGCCCGCCGCCCCCCAGCCCGGCGGGCTGCTGGGGCGCCTCTTCGGCGGAGGACGGTAGGGCGCGCCCGGTCCACCGGCGCGGCGTAACTCCCGGCGCCGGTGGACCGACCGGGTCGCGATCGCCCGCCGCGGCCCCGGGCCGCCGTGTACGGCTCCGGGGCCGGGCGGTCTCAGCCGCCCGCCGCCCCCGGTTCGCGCTCCAGCGCCAGGGCCTCGTCCACTCCGGTCTCGTACTCGCCCAGGAACGTCGGGTCGGGCCGCAGCACCACCGAGCCCAGCGCCGCCACCGCAGCCGGGACCTCCCGGAACCATCCGTACACGGTGGCGAAGGTGCGCTCCTCCAGGCTGGAGTCGGCCACGCCCACCGCGTCGATGCCCGCCGAACGGCACAGCCGCACGGCGCGGGGCAGGTGGAAGTCCTGGGTGACCACGGTGGCCTCCCGCACCCCGAACACCTCGTGGGCCCGCACGCACGAGTCCCAGGTGGAGAACCCGGCGTAGTCGCCCACGATGTGCTCTCCCGGGACACCGGCGTCCACCAGGTAGGCGCGCATGGTGTCGGTCTCGTTGTAGTGCTCGACGCTGTTATCACCGGTCACCAGGACGACGTCGACCCTCCCGGCGAAGTAGAGGTCGGCGGCGGTGTCCAGGCGCCGGGCCAGCAGCAGGCTGGGCCGCCCGTCGGGGCGCACACCGGCGCCCAGCACCAGCGCCACCGGGCGTTCCGGCACGGCGGAGGCGGTGTGGCGGTGGTCGGAGGTGGAGGAGAGCACCCACAGGAACGGCACGCAGCCCGCCACCATAGCGAACACGGCCAGCACGGCGAGGCGCCCCAGCCACGGCCGGCGTCCGCGGCGGCCGCCGCGACCAGCGGAGGCCCCGGCGCTCTCGGCGCCGGATACGACGTCGGCGGTGTCGGCACCGGAGCCGCCGGAAGCTGGGGAGGGTCGGTCGCGGAGAACACCGGTGTCGTCGTCGGACGGGGGAATCTGGGGCGTGGCGGGATCTGGGATCGTCACGCTTGGGAAGACGCCCGGCCCCGCTCCGGAGTTCCGGCGCGGCGCAAGTTCCGGTACGGCACAGCGGACTCGACCGGTCCGGTTCGGGCCCGCGAACCGTCTGTCCGCACGGCCCCCTCCGGGGCTAGAGTCGCCGCATGTCCTTCCAGCCACAGCACGAAGACCTGCCCGCGCGGCTCCGGCGCCTGGCCGACCTCAGGCCGATGAACATGCGCGAAGGCTCCGGCATGCACGAGTACGACGGCAAGGTCGCCGACCTGTCGCCCGAAGGGGTCCGGGAGGCCCTGGCCGGACTCGGCGGCGAACCCCTCGAAGACGCGCACGACGAGGCCCACCTGGCCGCCTTCGAGAACGCCCTGCGCTACGAGTTGGGCGAACTCCAGCTGCACCGCGCCAACCCCCTTTACCACGTCAACGAACTCGACCTGTCGGGCTACGACCGCGCGTACGCGCCCCGGGCCGAGCGCGACGCCGCCCGCATCGCCCACCTGGCCGAGTGGCCGCGCGTGGTCGACAACGCGATCGCGGCCCTGGACCGCCTGCCCGCCCCCCTCGCGGAGTCCCTCCTCGGCGCCGTCCGGGGGGTGGCCGACGGCCTCCCCGACGACGTGCCCGCCGACGTGCGCGACGCGGCCCTGGCCGCGCACGCGCGCCTGCTCGCCCACGTCGAGGAGGCGGTGCGGGAGGGTCCCCGAAGCGCCGGGCTCGGCGCCGAGCCGCTCGCCCGCCTCATGGGCAGCGGTGAGGCCGTCGAGGTCGACCTCGCGGACCTGGCCGCCCGCGCCGACGCCGAACGCGACCGCCTGCGCGGGCGCCTGGCCGAGGCCGTCGGGCGCCTCGCACCCGGCCGCGACACGATGGAGTTCGTCCGCGAGCTCACCCGCCAGCACCCCGACACCGACGGAGTGCTGGACGCCGCACGCCGCTGGACGGAGCTGGCGGTGGCGTTCACCGCCGAACGCGGCCTGGCGCCCCACAACGACGGCGAGTGCCGCGTGGACGTCTCCCCGCCCTCCCAGCGCTGGGCCACCGCGATGATGGCGTGGTCGGGCCCGTGGGAGGCCGACACGCCCTCCTTCTACTTCATCACCCCGCCCGACGCCTCCTGGACCGCGGAGGAGGCCGACGAGTGGCTGGAGATGTTCAGCCACACCACCCTGCCAGCCGTCAGCGTGCACGAGGTGGCTCCCGGCCACTTCTCCCACGGCCGTGCGCTGCGTCAGGCGCCCGGGCCGGTGCGCCGCGCCCTGCACTCGATGACCTTCGCCGAGGGCTGGGCGCACTACGTGGAGGAGGTGTGCGTGGACGAGGGCTTCGGCGCCTACGCCGCCGAACGCCTGGGCGACCCCGCCTGGACCGCGGACCACTACGAGACCGGGGTGTGGGTGGAGGCGCTCATCCGCGTCACCCGCCTGTCCGTGGCGATCGGCATGCACAGCGGCACCATGTCCGTGGAGGAGGCGGCCGCCCGCTTCGCCCGGGACACGCCGCTCCAGGGGCCCGCGGCCCTGGCCGAGGCGCGCCGCGCCACCTTCGACCCCACCTACGGCCGCTACACCTGGGGCAAGCTGGAGATCCTGCGGCTGAGGGAGCGGGCGCGCGAGCGCTGGGGCGACGGGTTCACCCTGGAGCGCTTCCACCGGGCCCTGCTGGACCTGGGCTCCCCGCCGATCGGTCTGATCGGCACCGCCGTCGAACGAGGCTGAGCCGGGCGGGGCCGTCCACAGCCGCGGACCGGGGCTGGCGGGGCGGGCGGCGGAGGGGGAGACTCGGATACGGGGGGACCAGCCCCTCCCACGGCGGCGCGCGGCGCCCCCGGAACCGAGCCTACGCCGCCCGCCCGGCCCCGGGCCAGAGGGACTTTCGGCCTGTGGAAGACCCGCCCGGCCCCGGGCCAGAGGGGCTTTCGGCCTGTGGAAGACCCGCGCGTGGTCAAGTCCGCGCGGATCCCGGCCCGGACGGGCGCGACCTCCGGTGCGCGGGCAGCGCGAAGCGGGGGAGGCCGGGGACCCCCCGTATCCAACGTAGGCCGGACGGGACGGACACCGCCAGAGGAACCTTCGGCCTGTGGACAACCCGCGCGGGCCCACCCCGCGCGGGGCCTCAACCCGCGCGGGCCCACCCCGCGCGGGGCCTCAACCCGCGCGGGACAGCGGCCGTCCCGACCGCCCCGCCGCCTACTCCGGGGCGGTCTGGCCCGGCAGGCCCAGCCCGGCCAGCGCGACGCGGACCCGGCCCCGCGCCTCACCCAGGGCCCGGGCCGCCGCGTCCGCGTCCACGTCGGCCAGCAGCGACACCAGCGCGACGCGGGTGTCGCCCTCCGCCGCGTTCAGCGCCCGCGCGCACACCCGCTCGTCCAGCCCGGTGGCCTGCGTCAGGATGGTCACCACTCGGCCGCGCAGCTTGCCGTTGGTGGCGTCCACCCCCACCATCAGGTTCGAGTACGTCCGCCCCATCCGCACCATCACCGCGGTGGAGAACGCGTTCAGCGCCAGCTTCTGCGCCGTGCCCGCCTTCATCCGGGTGGACCCGGCGATCACCTCCGCGCCGGTGGCCATGCCCACGTGCACGTCCGCCTCCCGCGCCAACGGCGCCTGCGGGTTCGCGCTGATCAGCACCGTCGCGGCCGAGCGCTCCCGGGCCGCCTCCAGCGCCCCGCCCACGTAGGGGGTGCGCCCGCTGGCGGCCAGGCCCACGGCCAGCGATCCCGGCGTGATCGCGGCGGCGTCGGCCCGGCCCGACTCCCAGTCGTCCTCGATCCCCTCCACGGCCCGCGCCAGGGCCTCCCCGCCGCCCGCGTGGTGTGCCACCACCCACGAGGCGGGCACGCCGTAGGTCGGCGGCAGCTCGGCCGCGTCCTGGGCGGCGATCCGCCCCGAGGTGCCCGCGCCGAAGTAGTGGATGGCCGCCCCGCTCTCCAGGGCGGCCACCCCCAGCTCCACGGCCCGCGCCAGTTCCGGCAGGACCGCGCCCACCGCGCCGGGGACCGTGACGTCCTCGGCGTTGATCTGTCGCAGCACGTCCAGCGCCGGGAGCAGGTCGATGTCGTGGGTACCCGAGTTGCGGGACTCCGTCGGCGCGCGCACGATCACGGCCGCACCGCCCCCGTTCCCGTCGGAGGGCAGCGGGGCGCCGGCCTCCCGAGGGGCGTCCCCGCCTTCCGACCGGGTTCCGCGCCCGTCGTCGTGCACAGCGCTCTCCTGTTCGGTCCGCACCGGTGCCGTTCCTTTCCCTCGTTCGACCGTCCCGCCTCCGCCGCCGGTCGGAGCCGGGCGGCGGGAGCGGGACGCGTACGGTCAGCCGTGGTTGTCGTCCGTGCTCCCGCCGCCGGGGGCCTCGCCCCTGCGGCGCCTGCGGTCGTCGTTGATCCGCAGCCCCCGCACCGCCTCGAAGGTCGTCTCCAGCGCGGTGCGGCTGTCGGTGTAGCGGCTCTGCGCCAGACCCACGAACAGGCAGTCCACCACGGTCAGCTGCGCGAGCCTGCTCGCGGTGGCCCCCGAGCGGAACGTGGTCTCGCGGGCCGCGGTGGTCAGCACGTGGTCGGCGAACCCGATCGGCGAGCGGGGGAAGTTGGTGACGGCCACGGTCCGGGCGCCGCGCCGCCCCGCCTCCGTGAGCGCCTGCACCGTGTCTATGGTCGTCCCGCTGTGGGAGATGCCGATCGCCACGTCGCGCTCGTCCAGCAGGGCCGCGCTGGTGAGCATCACGTGCGCGTCCGACCACGCGAACGAGGTGAGCCCGATCCGGTGCAGCTTCTGCTGGAGGTCGGCGCCGACGAACGCGCTCGCGCCCACCCCGTACACGTCGATGCGCCGCGCGCCCGCCATCGTGTCGATGACCGTGCGCAGCACCTCCACGTCCAGGGCGGCGCCGGTCTCCTCCACCGCGCGCGCGTCGGTGTAGGCGATCTTCTGCACCACCGTGACGAGGGTGTCGTCGGGGTTGATGTCGCTGGACAGCTCCGGGGCCGCCCCGCGGGCGCCACGCGCCTGACCGGCCTCGGTGGCCAGGGCGAGGCGCAGTTCCCGGTAGCCGCTGAAGTCGATGGTGCGGCAGAACCGGATCACGGTGGCCTCGGACGTGGCGCAGACCTTGGCGAGCTGGGTGATGGAGGAGGCGGCGGCCCGCTCGGGGTCGTCGACGACGTGCTGCGCGACCCGCCGCTCCGCGGGTGCCAGGGAGGGCAGGAGCGACCGGATGCGCAGGACCGTCGTGGGGACGGGAGGCGCGGAGACGTGTCCGGTCTCCGCCCGTCCGCCCGCAGGCTTCGGAATTTCCGCCATGGAGGAAAGTTTCTTTCGGTCGTGGTGAAGAGTCAACGAGGAGATGGGAAAAAGCGGGAGAATCCAGGATTCCAAGGGACGGCCGCAGCGGCAAGTGGGGGGTGCGTGATTGCGATATCCCAGCTCAGGCGGCACCCTGGAACCAGGGGGCGCCGGGGTTCACCCGCTCGCACGCGCGCTCCGCGAGGGGGAGGGTGCTGTGTCGCTGAGCGACCCGGCGAGGCGGTGGCACGACACGGCCGGGCAGGCCCGGCAGGGCGTGTCCGCGCACACCGCCGACGGGCTACGCGTCGGACTGCTCGGGCAGTTCGGCGTCGAGATGGACGGGGCCCCGCTGCGCCTGCGCGGGGACAAGCGCCGCGCCCTGCTGGCCACGCTCCTGCTCAACACCGGGCGCACCGTCCCCACCGCGCACCTCATCGAACGTGTCTGGGGGAGCCCGGCCTCCCCGTCCGCGCGCAGCGCCCTCCAGGTCCACGTGACCCGCGTGCGCGCCGTCCTGGACCAGCACTGCGGCACCCCGCTCATCGGGGGCGGCGACGGCGGCTACCGGGTCGACCTCACCGAGGACCAGTGCGACCTGCTGCGCTTTCGCTCCCTGGTCCGCCGCGCCGACGGGGGCGCCGAACCCTCCGACCGCGCCGACCTGCTCATCAGCGCCCTGGGCCTGTGGCGGGGCCCCGTCCTGGCCGACATCGTCAGCCCCGTCCTGCACGAGCGCGACGTCCCGCCCCTTAACGAGGAACTCCTGCGGACCGCCGAGGAGGGGTTCGGCGCCGCCCTGGCCCGGGGCGACCACGAGCGGGTGGCCGACCAGATCGGCCCCATCGCCACCGACCACCCCGAGCGCGAGCCCCTCATCCGGGTCCAGATGACCGCCCTCTACCGCTGCGGGCGCCCCAGCGAGGCCCTGCGCGTGTACGCCCGCACCCGCGACGCGCTGGCCGAGCACCTGGGCACGGACCCGGGCCGCGAACTCCAGGAGACCTTCCAGGGAATCCTGCGCGGCGACCTCGACCGCGCCCCGGGCACCAGTGTCCCGCACCAGCGCGCCTCCGTTGAGCAGGGCGCCGGGGCCCGGCCCTCCGCTCCCACGGCCGGGGCCCGCCCCGGACCGGACACCGAACCGGCCGCCGTACCCCGTTGCGAATCCGGTCCGGCCACCGGACCCGGCGGTGAGCCGGGCGCCCCTGCGGGGGCGGAGGAACGCGACGGCCGCGGCGAAGGTCCGGTCCACGCGCCCGCCCCGGTCTCGGCCGCCCTCGCCCCGGCCGAACTGCCCGCCGCGCCCTCCGTGCTGCTGGGGCGCGACGAGGCCCTGGCCGAACTGGACCGGCTGGTGGACCCCTCCAGCACCGCTCCCGGCAGCGCGCTGGTGCGCGGACCCGCGGGCGCGGGAGCCAGCGCCCTCGCCCTGAGCTGGGCCCGCGCGGCCGCACCGCACTTCCCCGACGGGCAGCTCTACGTCGACCTCCGCGGCGGCGACGGCAGCCCGCGCGACCCGGCCGAGGTGCTGCGCCGCCTGGTGCGCTCCCTGTCCACCGGCACCCGCGGCACCGAGGCCATGGACGCCGACGAGGCCGCCGCTCGGGTCCGCACACTGCTGGCGCACCGGCGGGTCCTGCTGGTCCTGGACAACGCGGCCTCCGCACGTCAGGTGCGCCCCCTGCTCCCCGGCGGCACCGGATGCGCGGCGCTCGTCACCAGCCGCTACTGGCTGACCGACCTGCTGGTGCGCGACGGCCTGCGCGCCCTGCCAGTGGGGCCGCTCCCCCCGGACGCGGCGGTGGACCTGCTGCGCCCGCGGGAGGGGCGGGACCGGTGCGCCGAATCGGTGCTGCGCCGCCTCGCCCACGTCCTGGGACACCTGCCCCTGCCGCTGCGCATGGCGGCGGTCTGGCTCGACGACACCCGCCCGGGCCGGTCCGCCGCGGAGCTGGTGCGCCTTCTGGAGGGGGCGGACCCGGCACGCGGGAGCACGCCCACGGCCCGGATGGCCGCCGTGCTGCGTGCCGGGCCCCGGGAGGGGCGACACGGCCGCGGGGAAGTACCGGCCGAGCCCCGCCCTCCCGAGACCAGTGTCGACCGGCGATCTTACGTTCGGCTTTCACCCGGGTGAGAAGTGACCGCCAACGGGGGACGCGGAGTACGCGCCGCGTCGCCCCGCGCGGTCGCCGCAGGTGCGCGGCGGGGGAGGACCAAGAGCGCGTCGCGAAAAGGATTAGATATACCCACGGGGGTCCTCACCACTCCCATGAGTCGCTAGGGTCAACCCCATGACACAGAACAACGATCCCAACATGGACCCGGCGGGAACCACGCAGCACTTCCGCCGCTTCGTCGACGAGAACCCGAGCACCGAGGAGCCCGCGCGCCGCCCGGTCATGCCGATCGTGCTGGCCGTCGTCGGCGCGGTCCTGCTCATCGCCGTGATCGTCGCGCTGTTCCTGGCCTTCGCCTAGATGAGTAATTCCAAGGGGTGCGTGGTCTGAGCATGAGGCGAGGGAGCCCATGGTCATGTTGTGACGCAAAACCTGAACTCCCTCGCCCGAGCACTCTACGCCAGGACCGAACGCCTCCTGAAACACCGCCCGGACCTGGCCCCCTGGCGACCCGAGACCGGCTTCCAACCCCACCTGTCCGACGCCGACCTCATCACCCTGGCCCTGATGCAGGCCATGCTCGGATACACCAGCGAGACCCGCTGGCTGCGCTACGCCCGCGCTCACTTGTCCGAGCAGTTCCCCTACCTGCCCCAACAAAGCGGCTACAACAAACGCCTACGCAAGGCCTCCGCGCTGATCCGCGCCCTCATCCGCCACCTGGCCACCGACACCAGCGTCTGGACCGATGACGTGTGGGTGGTGGACTCCACCCCCGTGGAGTGCGCGCGTTCTCGCGAGACTGTCAAACGCTCCGACCTGGCCGGATGGGCCCAATACGGGTACTGCGCCTCCCATTCCCGGTTCTTTTGGGGGCTGCGCCTGCACCTGGTGTGCACCCTGAGCGGGCTTCCCCTCGCCTTCGCCCTCACCGGAGCCAAAGCCGACGAGCGCACGACCCTGATGGGGATGCTCGCCGACGATCCCGACCTGGTCGCCCAACGCCCGGGCCAGACGCTGGTCGCGGACAAGAACTACTACGGGCGCGACTTCGAACGCTCGTTGGCCCAAGCAGGTCTGTCCTTGCTACGTCCGGCACGCAAGGGAGAGCGCCCGCGGTCCGGGGCGGAGCTGTTTCGGCCGTTGCGGCAGGTCATCGAGTCCATCAACCAGACCTTCAAGGGCCAACTGGACCTGGAACGGCACGGCGGGCGCACCCCGGGCGGGGTGATCGCCCGGGTACTCCAGCGGATCCTGGCGCTGACCGCCGCGGTCTGGCACAACGACCGCACCGGCCAGCCGACCCTACGTTCGTTGACGGCCTACGATCACTGACCCCTTGGAATTACTCATCTAGGCGCTCCGAGGCAGGGGACCGAGGGGAGGACCGCCACTCCCGCCGGTCCGCAACCGGTTCGCGGCCCTCCTGCGGTCCTGCTAGAGTTAACGACGTCGCCAGGGAGGCCCGCAGGGCCGGTACCATGGCATGACAGGCGCCATTAGCTCAGTTGGTCAGAGCAGCTGACTCTTAATCAGCGGGTCCGGGGTTCGAGTCCCTGATGGCGCACAGACAACGGCCCCGGGTCGAAGGCAAAGCCTTCCGCCCGGGGCCTTCGTGTTGCCCGCCCGCGCCGCCGCCGGGAAGGCGGCCGCCCCGGTGTTGTGCCCCACATCGTGCGGTTCGCGGCGCGGGGCGCTCCATCGGTCGGGTAGAGTTGTCCATGTCGCCGCGGCCGCGAGGCAGGGCGGTGAACAACAGGCGTCATTAGCTCAGTTGGTCAGAGCAGCTGACTCTTAATCAGCGGGTCCGGGGTTCGAGTCCCTGATGACGCACCCGAGGCGAGGGCCCCGGCCGGAAACGGCCGGGGCCCTCGCTTTTTCCGTGGGGGCGCCCTGTACGGGAACACCGTGCGGTAACACCCCGTCGCGCTCTCACGCCGTTCGCCCGCCCCCGAAGCGATCACTCCCCGCGCTCCGCCGGAAGCCCTCCGCCGCCCTTTCCGGAACCCGCTCCCGGAACCCGCGTGCGCGGGCCGCCCTCCGCGGCCGCTCGGACGAGGACGTGGCTCCGGAAAACGTCATAGGTCTGTGATGTGCTGCTTCGCGTTTGCGGCATCCCACAGGGGTGAAGCGAGGGAGGGGCCGTGGAGGCGCACCGTGACGATCCGCTGCCATTCCGTCGTTTTCGCAAATAAGTTTGACATAAACCCCCAGGTAGTGAATTGTTACCTTCTCGCCGCCTCTTTCAGGCCGGCGAACCCCATGCATAACTTTCGGAGTATCCCCATGTCGAATTTCTCCCCCCTCCTGCGTACCGTGGGTGTCTCGGCGCTCGCCGCGGGCAGCGTGTTCGCCCTCAGCGGCTGCGGTGCCCTCATGTCCTTCATGGGTGCCGGCAACGTGATGGAGCTCAACGTCGGTGACTGCTTCGTTGAGGAGGAGATGAACACCGCGCTCGCCAGCGAGGACGTCAGCAACGTCCCGCTGGTGGACTGCGCCGAGGAGCACGACTCGGAGTTCTTCTTCTCCTACGAGATGACCGACGCCGAGTACCCCGGCGACGAGGCGACCATGGCCCAGGCCGAGGAGGTCTGCCTCGGTGAGAACTTCACCGACTTCGTCGGCGTTCCCGCCACCGAGTCGGAGCTCTACGTCGGTCACCTCTACCCCAGCCAGCAGACCTGGGACTCGTACAACGACCGCGAGATCATCTGCTACGTGAACACCTTCGGTGAGATGGTCACCGGCACCCTCGCCGGCGCCAACCGCTGAGCCTCCCCCCGGACGGCGCAGGCCCTGCTCCGCCTCCGCCTCCCCGGCCGCCCGAGCGGCCTCCCCTTCCCCCACCCCCACCTGCGGCAGTCCGCGTCACGCGGCGCCCCGGAAGGTAACGGAACCCGACACATACGGACCTGGGTCGAAACCTTCTCCGGGCCCCGGGCATCTGGACAGGTGTCGCCGATTCCGTCCCCCGTCGGCATCAGTACCGAACGATCCAGTGGAGTCCCCATGCTGTCCGAAACGCGCCGTCCCCTGTTCGGCCGTGTCGTTCTGGGAACCCTGGCCGTCGGCGCCACCCTGGCGGCCACGGCCTGCGGTTCGCTTCCCCTGCTGCCCCCCGCCCTCCAGGACGGCGGGGAGACCGTCGCCCCCGAGCCAACGGAAGCCGCGGCACCGACTGAGGAGACCACCGAGCCGGTGGAGACCGAGGCCGCCGACCCTGAGATCGTGGGCGTGGGCGCCCTCACCCTCGGCGACTGCTTCAACGAGATGGACAGATCCGGAGACGGGATCTCCGAGGTGCCCCAGGTCGACTGCTCGCAGCCGCACGACTACGAGATCTACCACGTCGGGGACATCCAGGAGACCGGCGCTTACCCGGGTGCGGACCAGGTCTCCCAGATGGCCAATGACATGTGTCTTGAGGCCTTCGAGGGCTTCGTCGGCACTCCCTACATGGAATCCGCCATCGACTACGAGCCGTTCGCTCCGTCCGAGGAGGGCTGGAACGAGTTGGGGGACCGCGAGGTCCTGTGCCTGGCCTACGACATGTTCGGTGAGCAGGTCACCGGTTCGCTTGAGGGATCCGGTCGCTGACTGCCTCCACCATCGGAGAACGCCTTAGGCCTCTTCCCGGGCGGTCACGGTGAGAACGGCCCGCACCGCCCCTCGCGGGGTAGTGCGGGCCGCCGTCGTCTCCGGGGTCAGATCCCCAGGCCGCTCGGGCCGGTCCGGTCGCGCAGCGCCGCGAGGTCCTCGGCCTCCACCTGGACCGCCCCGTCGACCTCCGCCGGGGGCAGGCCCTGGCAGGTGAGGTCCTCGGGCTGGGCCCGGTCCACCAGATAGGCGTCCACCGCCTCGGCCACGCAGTCCAGGCCGCCGGGGAGGTAGAAGCCGTGCCCGCCGTCACCGGCGACGGTGATCAGGGAGCTGTCCAGGCGGTCGGCCATGGCCGGGCCGCCCTCGTAGGCCGTGTTGGCGTCGAACTCGCCGGCGATGACCAGTGCCTCGGGGTAGCCGTCCCGCTCCAGCTCGACCGGCGGCTCGGGCCGGTCGAGGCCGTTGAAGGTGCACGGTTGGGGAACCGCCCAGTAGGCGCCGCTGCCGTAGGGGTGCTCCTCCCGGTACTCCCGGGCGTCCGCGTGGTAGGTGCTGACCCTTTCCGGCCACTCGGCCTCGCACAGCACCGCCGTCTGCAGGTCCAGGGTGGCTGTACCGTACTCCTCCTCTGCCAGGGTGCTCGCCTGGTCGGCGAGGGGCTGGGGCAGGGGCTGGTCGTGCACGATGTACCCCAGGTACTCCGAGACCACGTCCCACTGGTCCTGGAAACGCGAGTTCATGCCCACGTCCATGTGGAACAGGTGGCTGTCGTAGAGCACGCCGGGTGCGACCTCGATCGGTTCCTCCCGCAGCCGCTCGGCGGTCGCCTCGAAGGTCGCGTAGACCTCCTCCCGGGTCGAACCGAAGCCGAAGACGTCGTCGTACCCCGCCACCCACGCCGTGTAGCGTTCCATGTTCTCGCTGTAGGCGGGCGCCTGCATCATGAAGACGTCACGCCAGATGCCGTCGGGGTGCACCGACGAGTCCAGCACGCTGCGGTCCAGCCGCTCGGGGAACAGGCTCCCGTAGACCGCGCCCAGGTAGGTGCCGTAGGAGTAGCCCAGGTAGTTGGTCTTCTCCTCGCCCAGGGCAGCCCGGATGACGTCCATGTCACGGGCGGTGTTGGCGGTGGTCATGTGCGGGCGCAGGTCGCCCTCGGCCTGTTCGCAGGCGCGCTGGTAGCGGATCGCCGAACGGGTGGCCTCGGAGATCTCCCCGTCCGTCGGACTCGGGTAGACGGGCGGGGGCTCCGTGCCGCAGTCCAGCCTGGGCGAGGATCCGCCACTGCCGCGGGGGTCCATGCCGATGACGTCGTACACCTCGGCGACCCGCAGGCCCCCGACGAGTCCGGTGCCCGTCTGCGGGTCCAGCGGCAGGGGCAAGCTGCGCCCGTGCCCGCCCGGCCCTCCGGGGTTGGTGAGCAGGATGCCGCGCCGCTGTCCGGGGTCGGTGGCGCGGGCCCGGCTGACGGCCACCGTGACGCGCTCGCCCCCGGGGTCGGAGTAGTCGAGCGGGACCACGACGTCGGCGCACTCCAGTCCCTGGAGCACCTCCTCGGTACAGGGGGCCCAGGCCAGTTCCTGGTCGTGGAACCCGGCGAGCGCGGTGTCGTCGGCGGGGGAGTCCAGGGGATCGGCAGCGGCGGGGGAGGCCGCCGCGAGGGATGCGGCCAGGGCCGTCACGAGGACGGTCGAGGCCAGTGTGGTCGCGCGTGTTCTGCGCACGGGGGTTGCCTCCGCGTTCTCGGCCCGTTCGGGGAAACGGGGTCGTGTGCTTCGGAGACGTAACCGTACGAACCGCCCGTGTGATGACAACACCCACAAATGTCATGAGTGTGCTCATGTGGCCGGGTTCGGCCAATCGGCGCGACAACCATATGTGGCGGTTTATCGATTTTTGTTCGTTTTGTGATGTCGATCGTGTCGCTCGGAAGACGCCGTTTGGTCACGAAGGTGGTCTGGACCACACGGATCGGGTTACCGTGAACCCTCTATTAGGAAACTTTCCTAATAGAAACGGAGTCCCTGCGCCCCACGAAGGAGCCCCGTGGCCACCGAAAACGCGGCCTCCCCACCCCCGCCGCCCGCCGGAAGCGGCGCGTCGGCCCGCACCGACGCGCCCGCGCACCTACTGACGCGGATCTGGCGCCACTACGCCGCCGTCAAGGTCCGCAAGGCCGTCGTCGTCGTGTTCGTCGTCGCCAACGTGACCTTCTTCCTCGGCCGCGCCATGCCCGGCGACCCGATCGACGTGATGGCCGGACGCCTCACGCAGGGCGGCATGTCGATGGAGGAGGCCCGGGTCATCGCCATGAACTCGCTGGCCTACGACCCCGACGCCCCCCTGTACCAGCAGTGGTGGGACTTCCTGGTCGGCCTGGTCACCTTCGACCTGGGCATGACCATCAACCGGCCGGGCCAGAGCGTCATGGAGGCCATCGGCGCCTACCTGCCCTGGACCCTGTTCAGCATCGGCGTCGGCACGGTCATCGCCGTCGTCCTCGGCCTGGCCCTGGGCATGGTGATGGCCTACTGGCGCAACCGCTTCCTGGACCACGTGCTCAGCGTCCTCGCCTCGGTCCTGGGCGCGGTCCCCAACTACCTCATCGCGATGGCCCTGGTCTTCGGCGGAGGCATGTACCTGGGGTGGTTCGACCCCATCGACCTGCGCGGCACGATCAGCCCCGGTGTCCAGGCGGGGTTCAACGCGGAGTTCATCGGCGACGCCCTGTACCACGCGGCCCTGCCGATCGTCACCTACGTGCTCGCCATCATCGGCACCTGGATGCTCATCATGAAGGCCTCCACCACGGAGGTGCTCGGCGAGGACTACGTGACCGTGGCACGCGCCCGGGGGCTGCGCGACCAGCGCATCGCCGTCTCATACGTCGGGCGCAACGCGGTCCTGCCGCTGGTCGCCCAGATCGCCATCTCCTTCGGCACCCTCGTCGGCGGCGCGATCTTCGTCGAACAGGTCCTGGTCTACAAGGGCGTCGGCGGCCTGCTCCTGGACGCCGTCAACTACCGCGACTACCCGCTCCTACAGGGGCTGCTCATCATCATCACGTCCTGCGTGGTGGTCGCCAACCTCGTCGCCGACCTCCTCTACAGCCGCCTCGACCCGCGCATCCGAACGTAGGAGCCCACCGGAAATGGCCGTCACCACCACCGCAGCCCCCGGGGTCTGGGGAACGATCTGGCAGGGCCTGACCCGCAGCACCAGCGGGTTCGTCGGCCTCTGCCTGGTCCTGAGCGTCCTGCTCTTCTCCTTCGTCGGACCGCTGCTCATCGACCACCACAACCCCACGGACGTCACCGCGATCTGGGGACCGATCACCGCCGAGCACTGGCTCGGCACCAACCACCAGGGCAAGGACACCTTCACCCAGCTCGTGCTGGGCGGACGCGAACCCATCTGGGTCGGCTTCGTCGCCGCCGTGATCACCGTGGCCATCGCGGTCGTCCTCGGCGGCGTCGCCGGGTACGTGCGCGGACGGATCGACCACTTCCTGCTCCAGCTCACCGACATCACGATGACCATCCCGTTCATCGTGCTGATGCTGGTCATCGCGTCGTTCTTCCGCGCCTCCTCGCCGCTGGTGGTCTCCTTCATCATCGGCCTGGTCACCTGGCCCTACCTCATGCGCTCCATCCGCGCCCAGGTGCTCACCCTCAGGGAACGCGAGTTCGTCGAGGCCGCCCGGCTCCAGGACCTGGGCACCGCGCGCATCCTCTTCGTCGAGGTGCTGCCCAATATGGCGGGCTACATCTTCATCAACTTCATCATCGCCGTCACCAACGCGATCTACGCCGTGGTCGGCATGTACCTGCTCGGCCTGCTGCCCAGCACCGCCGACAACTGGGGCCTGATGATCCAGCAGGCCTGGAACAACAACGCCTTCCTGCTGCCCCAGGCAGCGCCCTTCCTCATCGCCCCGATGGTGATGATCATGCTCTTCCAGATCGGGCTGGTCACCATGACCCGGTCCCTGGAGCAGGCCCTCAACCCACGACTCCGGGACAGGTGAGCCATGACCGACCGCACCGCCGCCCCGCCGTCCGCCGAGGGCCCCCTCCTGTCGGTGAGGGGGGTGGACGTGGGCTACCGCACCGGCCGCAGGAAACAGGTCACCGCGGTACGCGATGTCTCCTTCGACCTCCACCCCGGCCAGTCCATGGCCCTGGTGGGGGAGTCCGGCTGCGGCAAGACCACCCTGGGCCTGGGCCTGCTCCGGCTGCTCCCGCGCACCGGCGTCCTCTCCGCGGGCGAGGTCCTCTTCCGCCGCAAGGACGGCCGCCTCGTCGACGTGCGCACCCTCGCCCGCGAGGACCTGCGCCGTTTCCGCTGGAACGAGGCGGCCATGGTCTTCCAGGGCGCCATGAACGCCTTCAACCCCGTGCTGCGGGTGCGCGACCACTTCCTCGACACCTTCCGCGCCCACGACCGGGGCCGCCGCACGCGCGCCGAGGTCCTCGAACGCTCCGCCGAGCTGCTGCGCATGGTCCGGCTCGACCCCGCCCGGGTGCTGGACAGCTTCCCCCACGAGCTCTCCGGCGGCATGCGCCAGCGCACCCTCATCGCGCTCGCCCTGGCCCTGGAACCGCAGCTGCTCATCCTGGACGAGCCCACCACCGCCCTGGACATCCTCACCCAGCGCTCCATCGTCGAGCGCCTCGCGGAACTGCGCGAGGAACTGCGCTTCGCGATGGTCTTCATCACCCACGACCTGGGCCTGGCCGCCGAACTCGCCGACCGCGTCGGCACCATGTACGCCGGACGGCTGATCGAGACCGGCACCACCCGCGACATCTTCCACCGAGCCCGGCACCCCTACACCTCGGCGCTGATCAACTCGGTGCCCCCGGTCACCGGCGACCTCAGGGTTCCCGAATCGCTGCCCGGAGGCCCGCCCAGCCTCTCCGCGCTGCCCCCCGGCTGCTCCTTCGCGCCGCGCTGCAAGCACGCCGTCGAGCGGTGCGCGTCCACCCGGCCCGTGCTCGACGTGCTCACGCACCGCCCCGACGGATTGAGCCACGCCGCCGCCTGCCTGCGTTCGAACGAACTCTCCACCGAGGGGGCCACCCGTGACTGACCGGACCGTTTCAGCGGACCCGCGGCCCGAGCCCGGCGCCGCACCCGTCGGCGACGGCGGGGAGGCCCCGCCGGTGCTCAGCCTGCGCGGCGCGCACCAGGTCTTCCCCACCCCGCGCGGCGACGTGCCCGCCGTCGCGGGGGTCGACCTGGACGTGCGCCCCGGACGGGTGCTGTGTCTGGTGGGGGAGTCCGGCTGCGGCAAGACCACCAGCGCCCGCATGGCCGCGGGCCTGGCCGACCCGGTCCGGGGCTCCGTGCTCTTCCGGGGCAGGGACGTCGCGGAGATGGACCGGCGCGAACGGAGCCGCTTCCGCCGCTCGGTCCAGTTCATCCACCAGGACCCCTACGCCTCGCTCAACCCCGTGCGCACCGTCTACTCGACCGTCTCCGCGGGGCTGCGCCGCCACGGGCTGGTCAAGGACAGGCACGAGGCCCGCCGGGCCACCGCCGAACTCCTGCGGCGGGTCGACCTCACCCCGGCCGAGGAGTACCTCGACAAGTACCCGCACCAGATGTCCGGCGGCCAGCGCCAGCGCGTGGCCGTGGCCCGCGCCCTGGCGATGGACCCCGAGGTGATCATCGCCGACGAGTCCACCTCGATGCTCGACGTGTCCATCCGGGTCAGCCTGCTCAACACCCTCGGCGCGCTGCGCGACGACCTCGGCGTGGGCTTCCTGTTCATCACGCACGACCTGGCCGTGGCCAAGTACTTCGCCTGGGAGGGCGAGATCGCCGTGATGTACCTGGGCAGGATCGTCGAGCACGGCCCCACCCCGCGCGTGGTCAACGATCCCCGCCACCCCTACACCAAGGCGCTCATCGACGCCGTCTGCGAACCGGACCCCGACCTGGCGCACGGCCGGGAACGGATCAGGCTGCGCAGCTCCGAGATCCCCGACCTGACGGACCTGCCGTCCGGGTGCGACTTCCACCCGCGCTGCCCCCTCTACGAGGAGGGCGGCTGCGACACCGTCCGGCCGCCGCTGGCCCCCGCGCACGACCGGCTGCTCGCCTGCCATGTCGTCGGCCGGGGGTGAGGCCGTGCTCGCCGTCGTCGGCCGCTTCGGACTCCTCGCCGGAGCCTTCCTCGCCCTGACCAGCGCACTCATGCTTCTCCTCACACCCCCCGGCACAGCCGAGTTCGTCATCAGCGCCCTCACCGTCGTGATCGGCCTGGTCGTGCTCTCCCTCGGTCTGCTCGCCGTCCTACTCGAAAGGAAGCGCCAATGACCCCTCCCACCCCCCGCCCCCTGATGCGGGACCTGAGCCGCAGGCGCCTGCTCCGGACGATCGGCTTCGGCGCGGCGGGCGTCGCCGGCGCCGGCGTGCTGTCCTCCTGCGCGGGCGGCGACAACGCCGAGGGCGGCGCCGCGCGGTTCACGGGCGTCTTCGACTTCGACTTGGCGGCCCAGACGCGCAACGTCGCCGTGGAGGACGGCGCGCTGCTGATGAACTCCGTGTACGCCGACCTCTTCCTGCCCGCGGGCGCGTTCTACAACTGGGAGACCCACGAGTGGGACTACCTGCTCCTGGAGAACAGCGCCTGGGAGGGCGACGACCTCGTCGTCACCCTGCGCCCGGGCCTGAAGTGGAGCGACGGCACCGACCTGACCGCCGAGGACCTGCACCAGAACTACGCCATCCGGATCCTGGAGGCACCCGCCTGGTCGGTGGGCTTCCCGCAGATCACCGAACTGGAGCGGCTCGACGACCTCAGCGTCCGCGCGCGCTTCGACAACCCCTTCCCCGGCATCGAACTCCAGGTCGTCAAGCACCGGATCTTCTCCAAGTCGACCTACGGCGACTTCGGGGAGCGCGCGATCGCGATGGTGGCCGACGGAGTGCGCCAGGGCGACGACGAGCACACCGGGTTCAACGCCGAGTTCATCGAGTTCAACCCCGAGGAGATCGTCACCAGCGGCCCCTACACCTTCGACCGGGCGCAGATGTCCGACGCGCGGATCACCCTGGTGCGCGAGAGCACCGGCTACCAGGGCGAGGAGGTGAACTTCGAGGAGGTGGTCGTCCACAAGGGCGACAACCGCCAGGCCTCCCTGCTCATCCAGCAGGGCGAGGTCGACTACTCGACCCTGGCCACCTCAGCCGCGGACCAGCAGGCGTTCCGCGGTGTCGAGGGGTTCCGGTGGATCGAGCACCCCGGCTACGACGGCTGCGGGCTGATGTTCAACTACGCGGCCAAGCCCGAACTCAAGGACGTGCGGGTGCGCAAGGCGCTCAAGCACCTGCTCGACAGCGACCAGATCGGCCAGGTGGCGCGGGGCGAGGCCTACGACGGGGTGCGGTACTACTCCGGGCTGGTCGACCTCCAGACCGAGCAGATCTTCACCCCCGAGGAGCTCGCGGAGTTCGCCAGCTACGACCACGACCCGGACCGGGCCACCGAACTGCTGGAGGAGGCGGGCTGGACCAAGGAGAACGGGGTCTGGCACACCGCCGAGGGACAGGAGGCCAGCTACGAGATCATCGGCGTCGCGGGCTGGGGCGACTTCGAGCTGACCGCCACCCAGGTGGAGGAGGCCTGGAACGCCTTCGGGATCAAGACGACCGCGCGCAACGTGCCCGCGGACAACCCCTGGGGCATCTGGGCCGCAGGTGACTTCGAGGTGGCCGTGCGCCACTGGGGCAACCCGGAGATCCCGCAGTACTGGGGCGCCTTCCAGATGAACTTCCTGGTGGAGAACGCCCGCACCGGTGAGACCCCGGGACAGGACTTCGACCTGAAGGTGGACAGCCCCAGCCAGGGCGAGGTGGATCTGGAGGCGCTGGTCGAGGTCGCCAAGACCGCGCAGACCGAGGAGGAGCAGACCGAGGCCCTCAAGACGATGGCGATCGTCTTCAACGAACTGCTGCCGCGCATCCCGATCTGGACCTACAAGTACCTGGCCCCGGCCCTGGAGGGCGCGCGGGTGGAGTCCTTCCCCGAGGACCACCCCGCCGCTCAGAACCAGATCTACCGGGACAACCACATCATCCTGTCGCTGATGCAGGGCGGCCTGGAGGCGGCCGGGTAGGGGCGGCGGGTCCGGGGGACCGGGCCGAACCCGGGGGCGGGGCCGCGCGGCCCCGCCCCTTCTGTGCCTACTCTCTCTTTTGTGCCGGAATCATGACTCTTGATGTGCATTCGCGTCAGGGGGAGGTAGTCTCCTGTACGTCGGGTGGACGGTGTCCGAACACCGCCCGTTTCCGGCGCCAACGCCTTCGGAAGGACCGCCCCGACCTCCTCCCCGAAGGTGCGGAAAACGTTTCCGCGCTCCGCGTTCCCCCGGTCGTGCCCCGCTCCGGCGCCGGACGACCCGCGAGGCGCGTCACCCCTCGTCCGGAGCCGTTCCCGGAGTAATTCCGTGAACGGCGCGCGAGCGGGGGAAGAGGAATCGACAGGAGAGCCATGACCCCCGCTCCCCGTGGACCCGCGCACCCGGCCCGTCCGTGCGCCGGGGCCCCGCGCCCCCGTGCCGCAGCGGTGTCCCGCGGCGGCGGGTCGGCGCGGCCCCCGTGCGACGGGGATTCCCGACGGTGCGGCCCGAGGGTCGGCCCGGCCCGGCGGCCGTTCGCGGAGCCGCGCGTCCGCGCTGTTCAGGGCGGGTGCGCGTGGTTCCGGATCACGGGTCCGCCGGTGCGGCGGACCGGTTACTGACACCTGTCCGGAAACAGACACGTGTCCATAAATCTCACAAAAACATCTGGGGCCACACCGGCTCCTGGGCGGCGTTTGTGCACGTCAGAGGTGTTGTTCCGGGTGCTTTTGTGATCCTTCCATGATTCGTCTGCCAAGGCTGTCGACCTTTGTTAGTCTGGCGAACCGAACGACGGTTCTCGGTGGAAGTACAGGAATTGTGCGGGGCATGGATACTTGTCTCCGGATGGGGTGTCGCACCCGTCTGGTCCCCGCTCGGGCGGGGGCGCCCCGGCCGAGGCCTTCTTCCGGCGCACGGGGCACCCGGCTGTCACGGGGGTTCCGAGCGGGACCCCGGGGCGGCCACCTCCCCGGGCAGGGCGGTGGAGCGGCGCCGCCGCCGATCCAGCCCCACCGACGCGAGGAGACGAGATTGTGGCAGAGGCGCCGTCGCCGCGAGACAGCCCCGCCCCGTACCCGCGCGGGGGCGGGTCGATGACGTCAGCGGAGGACGGGCAAGGAGCCAGGCGGGAGGGACGGTTCCGACGGGCCATCTCCCGTATGGTCAGAGCCCAGGAACCCCCCTCACCGGAGACCCAGCAAGGAAATCCCGTGCATCATCCCGTGCATCCGCACTCGCAGAATTCCGGCCGCACGTCGGACCGGGACGGCGTCCAGCCCACGGGCGGGACCGCTCCCGAGTCGGGCGCGACGGAGCGCGGCGACGCCGCGCCCCCCGCGACCGGCCCCTTCTCCGGCTCCGCCGAGAACGGGTACCGGCCCTCCTCCAGGACCAGCGTCCCCAACCCGTACACCACCCGGCGGGTGAACGTCGACGACGTGGACACCGGGGCCTCCCCGGTCAACCAGTGGCGCGGCGTGGGCCTGGACGAGCCCGAGCCGCGCACCCCACCCATCACGGCCACCACGGACACCATGACTGACACCTCCTCACCGACAGAGCGCGCGGAGCGGCCCCAGGCCCCCGCCGCGCAGACGCAGGCGGCCCCCGCGGACACCACGCCGCAGCCGGCCCCGCGGCCCGAGCAGGCGGCGCGGCAGCGGGCCGAGGCCCCGCACGGGCGGTCGCGGCTCCCCGAGGAGCAGGGCCACTCGCCCCGGCCCGAGCAGGCGGACGCCCACCGACAGGACCCGCCGCAGGCCGACGACCACCGTCGCCCCGAGCCGCCGCAGGCCGCCGCGCCCCAGGCCGACGACCACCGCCAGCCGGAGCAGCCCCGGGCCGCCGCACCGCAGGCCGTCCCGCCCGCCGAGGGCCGCCAGCAGCCCGCCCAGGCGTGGGCCGGGCCCGCGCCCCAGCCCTACCAGGTGCCGGGGGAGCGCCCCGCGCCCCCGCAGGTACAGGGCCAGCACGGATACGCCCAGCAGCCGGTCCCCGGTCCGGTCGGCCACGACCCCTACGCGCCCCCCGCGCCCTACCAGGCGGCCCCCGGCGCGCAGTACGGCCCTTACCACCCGGCCGGACAGGAGCACCACCACCCCTACCCGCCGCACCCGCAGCCCGCCCCGGCGCCCTACCCCGCCGCGCCGCCGCAGCACGGCGGCTACGCGCCCCAGCCGCAGGGCCAGCACCCCTACCCCGCGCAGCCCGCGCACTACCCGGCGCAGTACCCGCCCCAGCCGCTGGTCACCTACCAGAGCGCCTACCCGGCGCCCTTCCAGCCCCCTGGCTACGTCATGCACGGCCAGCCGATGTTCTACCCGGGCCAGTACAGCCCCTACGGCCAGCCGGTCCAGCACATCATCGTGCTCACCGCCGGACAGCAGCCGCAGGTGATCAGCGCCGAGTCGGCCGGCACGTTCTTCGCCGAACAGGCCGAGCCCCGGACCGACTCCGCCGAGCGCGAGGGCCGGGCCCTGACGCGCGCGGGCTCCGACACCGACGCGGCCAAGGAGCAGCCGGAGCGGGAACAGGAGCGCGAGGCCCCGGCCGAGGCCGCCGCAGAGCCCGCCGAAGCGGCCCCCGAGGCCCCGGCCGGGACGCTGACCGAGCGCAGAGCCGCCCTCATGGACGCGATCGCCCCCGCCGCGGCCGCCCCCGCGTCCTCCGACGACGGCAACAGCCTCCTCAACGAGGCCCTCGCGGGTCTGGCCATGCGCGACCTGTCGCTCGTGGACGCCCTGCTGGAGATGGTCGAGGAGCTGGAGACCGACGCCCAGGACCCCGACCTGCTCGACAAGCTCTTCCAGATCGACAACTTCGCGACCCGTATGCGGCGCAACGGGGAAAACTTCTTGGTGCTCACCGGGCATGACGGCGGCGAGTCCGACGCCCACGACGAGATCGTCCCCCTCCTCGACGTGGCCCGCGCCGCCACCTCCGAGATCAAGGACTACCCCCGCGTCCGGATGGGCAAGATCCCGCAGACCTCCATCACCGGTATGGCGGCCGACGACATCAGCCACCTGCTCGCCGAACTGCTGGACAACGCCACCGCCAACTCGCCCGAGCACTCCCAGGTCGTCATCAGCGCCCAGGAGATGGTCGACGGGCGCCTCATGATCGTCGTCGAGGACGAGGGCGTGGGCATCCCCGAGGGACAGCTCGCCGAACTCAACGACCGTCTCGCGGGCGAACCCGTCCTGGACGCCGACGTGCCCCGCCACATGGGCCTGTACGTCGCCAGCCGGATCGCCAAGAAGCACGGGCTGGAGGCCAGGCTCGAACCCCGATCCTTCCGCGGGGTGAGCGCCTACGCGATCATCCCCAAGGAGCTGCTGCGCGTGGCCACGCCGCGAACCCCCGGACAGGCCCGCACCTCGACCGTCCCGACCAGCGCACCGCCGGCCAAGCCCGCCCCGGCCGCCAAGCCGGTCACGCCCGCCCCGGCTCCCGCCCGCCCCGCCGCCAACGGCACGGGCAAGTCCTCCGCGGCGAGCGGTTCGTCGGTGACCTCCGCCGGGCTGCCCCGGCGCAGCGCCACCCCGCACGGGTCGCCCCTGCGGATGATGCCCCGCCCCGGACAGAAGCCGGACACCCCGCCCCAGACCCGCGAGGACACCCCGCCCAGGCTCACCGGCGACGCCCGGGCCGAGCAGATCCGCGACGAGCTCGGCGACTTCTTCGACGGCGAGCGAGAGGCCCGCGAGGGCGGCGACGAGCCCGAGGACGACAAGAAGTGACGGCTCCCGACCCCGTCCAGGGCGCCCCTCCCGGCGTGCCCACGCAGACACCACAGCAGCGAACACGACCCTCGGCCCAGGCAGGTAAGGCACAGCGATGACTGAATCCGTGAACGACAGTGTTGAGAACTTCTCCTGGCTCATCGACCGCTTCGTCCGCGACGTGCGCGGTGTCGAGCACGCCGTCGTCGTCTCCTCCGACGGCCTGGTCCTGACGCACTCCAGCGACTTCCCCGAGGAGCACGCCGAGCAGCTCGCGGCCATCGCCAGCGGTCTGCACAGCCTCGCCGTCGGCGGTGCCAACCTCTTCCAGAGGGGCGAGTGCGAACAGCTGCTGGTCCGCTTCAACCACGGCCACCTGTTCATCATGGCGATCAGCGACGGCTCCTGCATGGCGGTGCTCACCGCCCCGGGCACCGAGCTCAAGATCGTCGGCTTCCAGATGACCAAGCTCGTGGAGAACGTCGCCCACGTGCTCACGCCGCAGCTGCGCTCGCAGCTGCGCGAGGTCATCCAGAACTGACGACGGTGCCCGTTCGGGAGGAGAGGTTGCCTCGGCTATGAGCTTCCGCAGGCGAAGGAGTAACCGTGTCCGTCCGTTCACCTTCACGGGTGGGCGGACACGGTCGCGGCATCCGCTGATGGTGCAGACCCTGGTCTCGACGTCCGAGCCCGGGCAGGAACCTCCTGGCACCCTGATGCCGGAGTCGATCAGTATCTACAAGCTGTGCCGGGAGACCCGGTCGCTGGCCGAGGTCTCGGCCGAGTTGAACATCCCCCTGGGCGTCACCCAGGTTCTGGTCAGTGACCTGGCCGAACAGGACCTGGTGTACATCCACCCGACCATCACCGGCAGCAGTCCATCGGAAAACCAGGTTCTGGAGAGGGCTCTTCGTGGTCTCGAACGACTTTTCCAGTGACAAGAGGTCGAATCGCAAGAAGATGTCGAGCAAGATCGTCATCGCCGGGGGCTTCGGCGCCGGCAAGACGACCTTGGTGCGCTCGGTGTCGGAGATTCCCCCTGTCACGACCGAGGCGATCATGACCGAGGCCAGCATCGGTCATGACGACACCTCGATCACACCCGACAAGACGACCACCACCGTCGCGATGGACTTCGGTCGCATCACCGTCGACGACGAACTGGTCATGTACATGTTCGGCACACCGGGCCAGGCGCGTTTCTGGTTCATGTGGGACGATCTGGTCCGCGGCGCGGTGGGCGCCGTCGTCGTAGTCGACTGCCGGAGGCTCGCGGACTCCTTCGACGCGGTCGACTACTTCGAGACGAACAAACGCATCCCCTACATCGTGGCGCTGAACAAGTTCGAGGGCCGCCTCGACTACACCTCCGAGCAGGTCCGCGAGGCGCTGGAGGTCAGTCCTGAGGTACCCATCATCGACTTCGACGCCCGGAACCGGTTGTCCGGGGGTGAGGTGCTCAAGACGCTGCTGCGGTACGCGTTGGAGCACAACCGCGCCAGCGAGCCCGTCGCCTGACGGACGGGGAGACCCCGGTCTTCCCACCGCCCCGCAGATTCCCCAGGAAAGTTAGCGACAATGCGCAAGATCCTTATCGTCGGCGCGGGCCACGCCGGCCTGCACCTGGCCCATGGGCTCCTCACCCATGGATACGACGTCACGGTGATCACGGGGCAGTCCTCGATGGAGATCCGGACGGGCAGGCCGTCGATCTCGCAGTTCACGTTCCCCACCGCCCTGGAGCACGAGCGAAACTTCAACCTCGATCTCTGGAGCGCCCTGTCGCCGCAGATCAGGGAGCAGACGGTGCACCTGTACCCGGGCGGGGGCAGCCTCATGTCCTTCACCGGCAGGACGGGTGAGAACAACGACTACGCCGTCTCCATCGACAGGCGTGTGAAGATGGCCGACTGGCTGGAGTACTTCGAGGACCGCGGCGGCAAGGTCGTCATCCACGGTGTCACGGTCACCGACCTCGACTACTTCTCGCGGATGTTCGACCTGATCATCGTGGCGGTCGGCCACGGCGAGCTCGGCCAGCTCTTCGACTACGACGAGAGCAGGTTCTCAGGGGCCAGGCCGCGTGCGATCGCCCAGGCGCACGTCTACGACGTCTGGCCGGCCGAGGGCCAGGACGAGAACATCAGCTGGGCCGCGTCCGCCGCGGAGGCGGGCAACATCATCCTCCTGCCGATCCTCGGCCAGGACGGCCCCTGCCACTCGCTCGTCATGGTGGACAAGCGCGGCGGTCCCATGGACACCTGGCCCGACCGTCCCGGTCCCGAGGAGCAGCTGCGCCGGATGAAGGACCTCCTCCGCCGGTACGCTCCCGAGTACTTCGAGCGGGCCAAGGACGCGGTCCTGATCGACGGCAGGAACAGCACTCTGGTGGAGGACCTGACCCCCCAGGTGCGCAACCCCGTGGGGGTCCTCCCGTCCGGCGGACGCGTCCTCGGGATGGCGGACGTCATCGTGACCATGGACCCCTACGTGGGACAGAGCTGGAACAACTCCACACGGTGCGCGGAGGCCTACCTGGAGGCCATCATCGAACGCGGTGACCAGCCCTTCGACGAGGGATTTCTGGTCGGCGCCTTCGACCGTTTCTGGGAATTCGGTCTCTACAACCAGCAATGGTCCGAGATGTGCTCCACCTGGTGGGACCAGGGGGACATGTCCCCGCAGATGGTGGAGCTGCTGTCCGCCGCCGTGAAGTACCGTGAGATCTCCGACCGCTGGATCCAGGGGTGGGACTACTCGCCGGACTACGGTAAGTGGCTGCTGGATCCGCAGTTGGCCACAGAGTACGTGGCTGAGGTGCGCGCACGTCACGGCGGCTGACGTGCGCGTACCCCAGCGGCCTGAGCCCGGTGTCCGGCGGACACCGGGCTCAGCTGCTTTCTGTGGGAGGTGTCACCCGGCCACGCTCTGGACCGGAATTCAAGAAAGCAATGTCCGAAAACAAAGATTCCGTTGTCACCGGCTGTGAACTGTGGGTACTATCCTTCGGGTTGATGTCCGAAAGCGTGGCATGGTGAGTGGTGGGTCATTTGTTTCTTGAGGGCGAACTGTCCGTATGTGGACTGATTTGTTAGTGTCGGGCGAAGCCCTCTGCTGATGATGAGAACTGCGATGACCTCTGGTAGTACCCTTCCTCTCCTCCGGACCTGACAGAAACCTCCGCTTCCCCGCGGTCGCACGGGGACGCGGACCGCTAATCGACCATTCCTGGCCTGTACGAACACACAGCAGTGGCCCGTGCATTTGCACCGGAAGATCTCCGGTGGGCGGATTTCCGGCACACCGCGCGCGGAGCAAGGGGGCCGGTGGTGTGAGATCGGAGACGACGATGGTGACGGGTGCGTGGACGACTCCTGGGGCCGACGAACCGATCGCGGTGGTCGGGCTCTCCCTCCGGCTCCCCGGAGCGTCGACTCCGGAGGCCTTCTGGCGGCTGCTGTGCGAGGGTAGGGAGGCGATCTCCGCCCCTCCCGAGCGGCTCGGCGTCGCCTCCGCCGCGCGCGACCCCTACTGGGGCGGGTACCTCGACCGGGCCGAGGACTTCGACGCCGGGTTCTTCGGGGTCTCGCCGCGCGAGGCGCTGGCCATGGACCCCCAGCAGCGGCTCATGCTGGAGCTGAGCTGGGAGGCCGTGGAACGCGCACGCATGGCGCCGGACTCCCTGCGGGGCACCGACACCGGTGTGTTCACCGGCGCCGTCGCCGCCGACTACGGCCTCCTGCAACAGCGTGCCGTGCGCGGCGGCGCCACCCACCACACGCTCACGGGCACCCAGCGCGGCATGATCGCCAACCGTGTCTCCTACGCGCTCGGACTGTCCGGGCCCAGCCTGACCGTGGACAGCGGACAGTCGTCGTCCCTCGTCAGCGTGCACGCGGCCATGGAGAGCCTGCGCCGGGGCGAGTGCGGTACGGCACTGGCCGGCGGAGTCAACCTCATCCTCGTCCCCGAGAGCACCGAGAGCGTCGCCCGGTTCGGCGGGCTCTCCCCGGACGCGCACTGCTACACCTTCGACGCGCGCGCCAACGGCTACGTGCGCGGCGAGGGCGGCGCCGTGGTCGTGCTCAAACCCCTGGGCCGGGCCCTGGCCGACGGCGACCGCGTCCACGCGGTCCTGCGCGGCGGTGCCGTGAACAACTCCGGCCGCACCCCCTACCTCGCCCGGCCCGACGCCGCGGGCCAGGAGAGGGTCCTGCGTGCTGCCCACCGCAGGGCGGGGGTCGACCCGGCGCGGATCGGCTACGTGGAACTGCACGGCACGGGTACCCCGGCGGGGGATCCGGTCGAGGCCGCCGCGCTCGGCGCGGTGTTCTCCGACGGACGCGAGGAGCCGCTGCGTGTGGGGTCGGCCAAGACCAACGTCGGCCACCTGGAGGGCGCCGCCGGAATCGTCGGCCTGGTCAAGACGGTGCTCAGCCTCTCCCACGGACAGCTCCCGCCCACACGCAACTTCACCCGGCCCCACCCCGGCATCGACCTGGAGGCGCTGCGGCTGAGCCCGCAGTTGCGGCGCGAGCCGTGGCCCGCGGACGCTCCGCTGGCGGGCGTCTCCTCCTTCGGCATGGGCGGGACCAACTGCCACCTGGTGCTCGGTCCGCCCCCGCCGGTCCACACGGACCGGCCCGGAGCGGCAACGGGGGAAGGGGGCATCGACCCCGTCCCGTGGATCCTGACGGCCCGGTCCGAGGAGGCCCTGCGCGCCCAGGCCTCCTCCCTGCACTTCTTCGTGTCGTCCCGGCCGGGCCTGCGGGTGCAGGACGTGGGCCTGTCGCTGGCCACCACCCGCACCGTGTTCGAGCACCGCGCGGTCGTCTTCGCCTCGGGCGGTGACGGCGCGCGGGAGCTGGAGTCGGTCGCGCCCCCGTCCGCTCCCGCCGACGAGGCGCAGGAGCGGCCCGTCCTGGTCTTCCCCGGCCAGGGCGGCCAGTGGGAGGGGATGGCCCGGGACCTCCTCGACGGTGACGGCCTTCTGGCCCAGGTGTTCACCCGGCGCCTGCTGGAGTGCGAGCGGGCCCTCGCGCCCCACGTGGACTGGTCGCTGATCCAGGTACTGCGCGGCGAACCCGGAGCTCCGGCCTACACCGGCTCGGGAGCGCGCGTGGACGTCGTCCAGCCGGTGCTGTGGGCGGTCATGGTCTCCCTTGCCAAGGTGTGGTCGGCGCTGGGCGTGGAGCCGGCGGCGGTCATCGGGCACTCCCAGGGGGAGATCGCCGCGGCGTGTGTGGCGGGAGTCCTGTCGCTGGAGGACGCCGCCAAGGTCGTGGCCCTGCGCAGCCGTGCCCTGACCTCGCTCGCCGGAAGCGGCGGCATGGCCTCGCTGGGACTGTCCCCCGAACGGGCCGGGGAGCTCGTCGCGGCTGAGGAGGACCTCCACCTGGCCGCGGTCAACGGCCCCGAGTCGGTCGTGGTCTCCGGAAGCCCCGAAGCGGTGCGCCGGGCCGTCGAGCTCTGCGTCGACCGCGGTGTCCACAGCGCCCTGGTCGACGTGGACTACGCCTCCCACTCCTCTCACGTGGAGCACATCCGCGAGGAGCTGCTCGCGTGCCTGGACGGGGTCGAACCGCGCTCCGCCCGGGTGCCGTTCTTCTCCACCGTGACCGGGGGGTCCCTGGAGGGGGCGGAGGCGCGGACGGACGCGTCGTACTGGTACGGGAACCTGCGCGGTACCGTCCGCTTCGCCGACGCGGTGAACGCGGCCGTGGAGTCCGGCCACACCACCTTCGTCGAGGTGGGACCGCACCCGGTGCTCTCCTTCGGCGTCGAGCGGACGCTGGACGCCCGCGGGGCGCGGGGCAGGGTGCTGCCCACCCTGCGCCGGGGGGCCGGCGACCAGGCGCAACTGCTGACCGCGGCGGCGCAGGCGTTCACCGCCGGGGTCGGCGTCGACTGGGCGGCCCTGTTCGCGGGGACCGGCGCGAGCCGTGTCGACCTGCCGACCTACCCGTTCCAGCGCCAGCGGTACTGGCCGCACACCCACGCCCCGGTGCCCGTCGAAGGGCCGCCGGCCGACGAACCCGACGCGTCCCCCGCCGCGCCCCGCGGCGACGCACGGAGCACCCGCGCGCTGGTGCGCGGGCACACCGCCCGGGTGCTCGGGCGGGCGTCCCTGACGGCCTCGGACGAGCGCCGCGCCTTCCGCGACCTGGGCTTCGACTCGATGATGCTGCTCCAGCTCGGACGGGCGCTGTCCCGGGAGACGGGGGTCCCGCTGGAGGAGACCGTCCTGTTCGAACTGCCCACCCCCTCCGCGCTCGCGGAGTTCCTGGTCGGGGAGGCTGGGGAGGAGGTGCCCGGGGCCGCCGGGCCGCCCTCCGCCCCGCCCGAGACCGCTCCCCCCGCGCCCGCGGCGGCCCCCGCCGTCACGGCGCCGGTCCCCGACGACGACCCGATCGCCATCACCGCGATGGCCTGCCGCCTGCCGGGCGGGGTGCGTTCTCCCGAGCAGTTGTGGCGACTCGTCGACGACGGTGTGGACGCCATCGGGGACTTCCCCGACAACCGCGGCTGGGACCTGGAGAACCTGTACGACCCCGAGCCCGGAACACCCGGGCGCACCTACGCGCGCTCGGGCGGATTCCTGTACGACGCCGACCTGTTCGACGCCGGCTTCTTCGGGATCAGCCCCCGCGAGGCCGACGCCATGGACCCCCAGCAGCGACTGCTGTTGGAGACCTCCTGGGAGGCGATCCGGCGTGCCGGGATGAGCACGGACGACCTGCGCGGACGACAGGTCGGCGTGTTCGTCGGCGCCATGCCCACCGACTACGGGCCGCGCCTGGCCGATCCGAGCACGGGCGACGACGGGGGGTACCGGCTCACCGGCAGCACCCTGAGCGTGGCCTCGGGCCGTATCGCCTACGTCCTCGGCCTGCGCGGTCCGGCGCTGACCATCGACACCGCCTGCTCGTCCTCGCTCGTGGCCCTGCACCAGGCGGCCGAGGCGGTCCGCAGGGGCGAGTGCGAGATGGCCCTCGCCGGGGGAGCCACCGTCATGGCCACCCCCGGCATGTTCCTGGAGTTCTCCGCCCAGCGCGGACTGTCGCCGGAGGGCCGCTGCCGGGCCTTCGGGGCCGAGGCCGACGGCACCGCCTGGGCCGAGGGCGCGGGCGTGCTCCTGCTGGAGCGCGCCTCCCGCGCCCGCCGCGCGGGGCGCCCGGTCCTGGCGCTGGTCAGGGGCAGCGCGGTCAACTCCGACGGGGCCAGCAACGGGCTGACCGCGCCCAACCCCGACGCCCAGGAGCGGGTGATCCGTCAGGCCCTGGCCTCGGCCGGGGTGGAGCCCGGCGAAATCGACGCCGTCGAGGCGCACGGCACGGGCACCCGGCTGGGCGACCCGATCGAGGCCAAGGCGCTGATCTCGGTGTACGGCCGGGCCCGCGAGGGCTCCGCGGAGGATCTGCGGCTGGGCTCGCTCAAGTCCAACATCGGCCACGCCCAAGCCGCCGCCGGCGTGGCCGGGGTGATCAAGACGGTGGAGGCGCTGCGGTACGGGCGGCTGCCCCGGACACTCCACGCCGACGTGCCCACGGACAAGGTCGACTGGGACGGCAGCGGCGTGCGGGTGCTCACCGAACCGGAACCGTGGCCGGACACCGGGCGCCCGCGCCGGGCCGCGGTGTCCTCCTTCGGTATCAGCGGCACCAACGCGCACGTGGTGCTGGAGGGCGTGGCCGACGAGGGCGCCGCGGTCATCGTCCCCGACGACCCCTTCCACAGCGAACGCCACTGGGTGGACGCCTCCGTCCGGGCCGGGGCCGGACCCGAACCGCACGGGGCCGCGGAGCCGCTGCTCGACGAGGGGCTGGCGCTGGTCGACGGGCGCACCGTGTTCACGGGACGCATCGACACCGACGGCCAGCCCTGGGTGCGCGACCACGGCCTTCTCGGCCGGATCGTCGTGCCCGGCACGGCGCTGGTGGACCTGGCCGCGTACGCGGCCGACCGGGTCGGCGCCGCCACCGTGGCCGACCTGGTCCTGGAGGCTCCGCTGGTGCTGACGCACGGCGAGGGGGCCACGCTCCAGGTCACCGTGGGCGCCCGCGACGACCGGGGGCGGCGCGAGGTGCACGTCCACGCCCGCTCCGCGCGGGCCGCGTCGGACGCGCCCTGGACCCGCTACGCCTCCGGTGCCCTGACGGACGAGCCGGAGCCCGGTACCGGACCCGCCGACGCGGACGGCTCCCTCCCGGCGGACCTGCCCTGGCCCCCGGCCGACGCCGATCCGGTGACCGTTCGACCCGACTACACCCGTCTGGCCCGGCGCGGCTACGCCTACGGTCCGCTCTTCCAGGGGCTGAGGAGCGTGTGGCGGTGCGGGGACGACATCCTGGCCGAGGTCGAACCGCCCGACACGCCGTACACCGGCGGCCCCTTCCACGGTCCCCATCCGGCTCTGGCGGACGCCGCCCTGCACGCGATCCTGCTGTACGGCGGTAGCGGCGAGGACACGCTGACGGTCCCCTTCGCCTGGTCGGGGGTACGGGTGCGCGCCCTCGGCGGGGAGGCCGCGCGCGGACGCCTGCGCGTGCGCGCCACCGAACTGGGCGCCGACCGCTACCGCGTGCGCGTCTTCGACGAGGCGGGGAACACGGTCGTGGCCGTGGACGAGCTGGCCATGCGCGTGCTGGACGGGGACGCCCTCCCCGAACGCGACCCGTCCGAGGTGTCGGCCCTGCACGAGCTGGTGTGGGAGAAGGCCGCCGCACCCGGCTCCACGCCCTCCGTCCCCACCGGACTGCCCGGTTTGGACGCCGTCGACCGGGACGGCGCGGTGCCGCCGGTGGTCTACACCGAGCTGCCCGCCGCGGCGGTCTACGCCGAGGGCGACACCTCGGTGCCCGAGTCCGTCCGCCAGGGGCTGGACGCGGTCCTGGAGACCGTCCGGACCTGGCTTACCGACCCGCGCACCGAGCACTCCCGCCTGGTGGTGGTGACCTGGCGCGCGGTGGCCACGGGCCCCGGCACGCGGATCAGCGGGTTCGCCGCGGCGCCTGTGTGGGGTCTGCTGCGGGCCGCCCAGAGGGAGCACCCCGGGCGTCTGGTGCTCGTGGACTCCGACGGGTCGGAGGACTCCCACCGCGTCCTGCCCGGAGCCGTCGAGCTCGGTGAACCGCAGATGGCCCTGCGCGCGGGCGCGGTCCTGGTGCCCCGGCTGGCCAGGGCCGAAGGCGACCGCTGGTTGACGCCCCCCGGCGCGCTGTGGCGTCTGGGCAGCAACCGTCCCGGTTCGCTGGAGAACCTGGAGCTGCTGCCGGCGCCGGAGGCCGGGGAGGAGCTCGGCCCGTACGAGGTGCGCATCGCCGTCCGGGCCGCCGGCGTCAACTTCAAGGACGTGGTGGTGGCCCTCGGCATGGTCGAGGGGGACAGGGGCGTGGGCCTGGAGGGCTCCGGGACCGTCCTGGAGACGGGCGCCGAGGTGGCGGGCCTGAACCCGGGCGACCGCGTGGCGGGCGTGTTCGACGGGGCGTTCGGCCCGATCGCGGTCGCCGACGCCCGCAGGCTCGCCCGGATCCCCGACGGGTGGTCCTTCGAAGAGGCCGCGGCCGTGCCGGTCGCCTTCCTGACGGCCTACTACGCCCTGGTGGACCTGGCGGCGGTACGCCCGGGGGAGAGCGTCCTGGTGCACGCCGCCGCGGGAGGCGTGGGAACGGCGGCCGTCCAGCTCGCACGGCACATGGGGGCGCGCGTGTTCGGTACGGCGAGCCCCCGCAAGTGGGCCGGCCTGGCCGGGTACGGGCTCGACGAGGAGAGGCTGTCCTCCTCCCGCGACCTGGAGTTCGAAGCACGGCTGCGCGCCGCCAACGGCGGGCGCGGCATGGACGTGGTCCTCAACTCGCTCAGCGGGAAGTTCGTGGACGCCTCCCTGCGGCTCCTGCGTTCCCCGGGCGACGGCGGGGGGCCGGGCGGCAGGCTCGTGGAGATGGGGCTGACCGACGTCCGCGACGTGCGCGACGTCGCCGCGGACTTCCCCGGACGCGGCTACGACGCGTTCAAGCTGACGGACGTGGCCCCGGAGCGGATCGGCCAGATGCTCGGGCGGGTCCTGGAGCTGTTCTCCAGCGGCACGCTCGAACCCCTTCCGGTCACCGTCCACGACCTCCGCGACGCCAAGGACGCCCTCCGCGGCCTCCAGCGGGGGGAGACCGTCGGCAAACTCGTCCTGACCGTTCCGGCGCCCTTCCCGCAGGACCGCACCACGCTGGTCACCGGCGGCACCGGCACCCTGGGGCACCGGGTGGCACGCCACCTGGTCACCGGTTACGGGGTGCGCGACCTGCTGCTCGTCAGCCGCAGCGGCCCCGAGGCGCGGGGCCAGGAGGCGCGCACGGCCGAACTGGAGGCACTCGGGGCCCGGGTGAGCGTGGCCGCCTGCGACACCGCGGACAGGAAGGACCTGGAGCGGGTCCTGGACGGGCTCCCGGCGGACCGCCCGCTCGGCGCGGTGGTGCACACCGCCGGCGTCCTCGACGACGCCACCGTCACCTCGCTCACCGGTGAACAGGTCGACAGGGTGCTGCGCCCCAAGGTCGACGCCGCGTGGAACCTGCACGAGCTGACCGCGGAGGCCGATCTGGGCGCGTTCGTGCTGTTCTCGTCGGTGGCCGGAACCCTGGGCACCGCCGGGCAGGCCAACTACGCCGCGGCCAACGTCTTCTGCGACGTACTGGCCCACCACCGCCGGGAGCACGGCCTGCCCGCCACCTCCCTGGCGTGGGGCCTGTGGGCCGGGGCCAGCGGGATGACGGGCCACCTGGACAGGACCGACCTCGGTGTCCTGGGCCGGACGGGGCTGCTCCCGATGCCCGAGGACGAGGCCCTGCGGCACCTGGACACCGCCCTGCTGCGGAACATGGTCCACGGCGTCCCCGCCCTGTTCGACTCCGCCGCCGGCACCGGTACCGGCGTGCTCCGGGGCCTGGGCGGGCCGTCCCCGGAGGGCGCGCGCGCACCCCGGGGCGAAAGGGGGACCAAGGACGCCGCCGAGCGGTTCTCCGCGCTGTCCGGGCCCGAGCGCGAGCGCGCGCTGCTCACCGAGGTCCGCACGCACACCGCCGTGGTCCTCGGCCACGGCCCCGACACCAGGACCTCGCGGGTGGGCGCCGACCGGCCCTTCACCGACCTGGGGCTGGACTCGCTCACGGGTGTGGAGCTGCGCAACCGGCTCAGCGCCTCGACAGGTGTGCGGATCCCGGCCACCGCGGTCTTCGACCACCCCACCCCGCGCGCCCTGGCCGCGTTCCTCCTACTGCTGCTGTTCCCCGAGTCCCCGGACCGGGACGCGGCCGCGGCCGTGGAGGACGGCTCCGGGTCCGGCGACGGAGCCGGGAACCCGGACACCGGCATCGACACCATGGAGGTGGACGAACTCGTCACCCTCGCACTCCGGGGACAACACGGTCCCCACCACGCTGGACAGGAGACGGCAGTTGACCACTGACGACGCACGCCTGGTCGCGGCGCTCCGTGCCGCGATGAAGGAGAACGCGCGGCTGCGCGAGGAACTGGACCGCTCGACCCGGCCCGAACCGATCGCCATCGTCGGGATGGGGTGCCGCTTCCCCGGGGGAGCCGACACCCCCGAGGGGCTGTGGGACATCGTCTCGCGGGGGCGCGACGCGGTGCGCCCCTTCCCCGCCGACCGCGGGTGGGACCTGGAGGAGCTCCTCGTCGGGCGGTCGGGGGAGCCGCGTTCGTCGACCGGTCAGGGCGGGTTCCTCGACCGCCCGGCCGCCTTCGACGCCGAGTTCTTCGGGGTCTCCCCGCGTGAGGCGGTGGCGACCGATCCGCAGCAGCGGCTCCTGCTGGAGACCGCCTGGGAGGCGGTCGAACGGGCCGGGATCGACCCGGAGTCGCTGGCCGGCTCCGAGACCGGCGTGTTCGTGGGCACCATGGCCCAGGAGTACGGGCCCCGGCTGCTGGACGCCTCCTCCGACGGTTTCGCGCTCACCGGCTCCTCGCCCAGCGTCGCCTCCGGACGGGTGTCCTACACCCTGGGCCTGACCGGCCCCGCGGTCACCGTGGACACGGCGTGCTCGTCCTCGCTGGTGGCCCTGCACCAGGCGGTCCGTAGCCTGCGCGGCGGGGAGAGCTCGCTGGCCCTGGCCGGGGGCAGCTGCGTCATGGCCTCCCCCGGACTGTTCACCGAGTTCTCCAGGCAGGGGGGCCTGGCCCCCGACGGACGATGCAAGGCCTTCTCCGCGGACGCCGACGGCACCGGCTGGGCCGAGGGCGTGGGCATGATCCTGCTGGAGCGGCTCTCCGACGCCCGGCGCAACGGGCACACGGTCCTGGCTGTCGTGCGCGGCAGCGCCGTCAACCAGGACGGGGTCTCGAACGGGATCATGGCCCCGAACGGACCGTCACAGCAGCGCGTCATCGCACGGGCCCTGGAGGAGGCGGGCCTCACCCCGGGCGACATAGACATGGTGGAGGCGCACGGCACCGGCACCAGGCTGGGCGACCCGATCGAGGCGCAGGCGCTCATCGCCGCCTACGGCCGGGGCCGCACCGAGGACCGCCCCCTCTGGCTGGGTTCACTCAAGTCCAACATCGGCCACGCGCAGTCGGCCGCCGGAGTCGGGGGCGTGATCAAGTCCGTCATGGCGCTGCGCCACGGCGTCCTGCCCCGGACCCTGCACGCGGACGAGCCCTCTCCGCTGGTGGAGTGGGACGGGAGCGGTGTCCGGCTGCTGACCGAGGCCAGGCCCTGGCCCGAGACCGGCAGGCCGCGGCGCGTCGGGGTCTCGTCGTTCGGGATGAGCGGTACCAACGCCCACCTGATCCTCGAACAGGCCCCCGATGAAGCCGGGCCGCAACCGCGCCCGGCGGGAGCCGCGGGCCCCGTCCCGTGGGTGCTGTCCGCGCGCACCGAGGCGGCGCTGCGCCAGCAGGCGGCCCGGCTCGCCGGCCTGCTGCGCCTGTCCCCCGAGGCCGCGTCCGAGGACGTGGGCTGGTCGCTAGCCACCGCCCGGTCCGGGTTCCCCCAGCGGGCGGTCCTCCTGGCCGGCGACCGGGCCGAGGCGCTGGAGGCGCTGGACGCCTTCGCCGACGTGAGGCCGGCACCGGGCGTGATCCGCGGCCGCTCCGTGGCCGAGCCCCGCACCGCGTTCGTCTTCCCCGGGCAGGGGGCCCTCGACGCGGAGCTGGACCTGGGCGCCCTCATCGACGCGCAACCGCGGTTCGCCGAGGCCGTCCACGAGTGCGAGAAGGCGCTCTCGCCCTACCTGGACTGGTCGGTGACGGCGGCGCTGCGCGGCGGCCCCGGCGCCCCCGACACCGGTCGTCCCGACGTCGCCCAGCCGCTGCTGTTCACGGTCATGGTCTCGCTCGCCCGGCTGTGGCGGTCCCACGGCGTCGAGCCGTCCGCCGTGGTCGGCCACTCGCAGGGGGAGATCGCCGCCGCGCACGTCGCGGGCGTCCTGACCCTTGAGGACGCCGCCGCGGTGGTGGCCCTCCGGAGCAGGCTCGTCCTGCCCCTGGTGGGGAGCGGCGGAATGCTGGCGCTGCAGCTGCGTCCCGGACAGGAGCTCCCCTCGCTGGAGCGCTGGGGCGGCAGGCTGGACGTGGCCGCCCACAACGGACCGAGCGCGGTCGTGGTCGCCGGGGACGGCGGCGCGCTCGGGGAGCTCTCTGAGTGGTGCGCCGCGGAGGGGGTCCTCGCCTTCCCCGTCGCGGCGGACTTCGCCGCGCACTCCCGGCAGGTCGACGCCCTGCGGGCGGAGCTCCTGACCGCACTCGCCGGGATCCGGCCGGGGCAGGGGGAGCTCCCGCTGTACTCCACGGTGCACGGTGCCCGGATCGACGGCACCGCCATGGACGCCGAGTACTGGTACCGCAACATCCGCCAGACCGTGCGGTTCGAGGAGGCCGTACGCGCCATGGCGGAGGACGAGTTCACCACGTTCGTCGAGATGGGCCCGCGGCCGGTCCTGACCATCGGCGTCCAGCAGACACTGGAGTCCGCCGGTGCGAACGGCGGCGAGACCGCCGTCCTCGGTGCGTTCCACGGCAGGGCCAGCGGCCCCCGGGAGTTCCTGGCGGCCCTCTCCGAGGTGTGGGTGTGCGGCACCGTCCCGGACTGGTCGGTGGTGTTCTCGGAGTACAACCCGCGTGTGGTCGAGCTGCCCACGTACCCGTTCCAGCACCGGGACTACTGGCTGGACCCCGCACCCCGCTCCGCCGCGGCCCCGCCGGACGACCGCGCGGAGCAGGTGCCCCCGGACGCCGGGGCCGCCCCGCGCGGGAGCCTGTCCGCGCTGTCGGAGCTGTCCGAGCGCGAGCGCGAGGACGCCGTGGTGGCGTTGGTCCGTGAACACGTGGCGGCGGTGCTCGGCTTCACCTCGCCGGAGCAGGTGGACGTCCGGCGCGGCTTCCTGGACGCGGGCGGCACCTCCCTGGGAGCGGTGCGCCTGCGCAACGCCCTGAACGCGGCGACGGGCCTGGAACTACCCGTGACCGCGGCCTTCGACCACCCCACACCGCTGGCCCTCGCCCGGCACCTGCTCTCCCTGCTGCTCTCCTCCGGCGACGGCGGCACCGCCGACCCGGCCACCGCGCTGGACCGGCTCCGGACGGCGGTGCGGGCCACGGAGCTGCGCAGCGCCGAACGCGAGGCCGTGGCGGCGGGACTCCGCGATCTGCTGTACACGCTCACCGAAGGCCGGGGGGCGACGACGGACGGTACCGAGGAACTGGAAGGTGCGAAGGATGACGAGCTCATCGAGCTCATCGGCAAGGAATTCGGAATCTCCTAGCCGCCGTACGCTCCCGCATCCGAGGTTGGTCTCCCATGACGCATGAGGACAAGTTCCAGACACTGGCCCGCCGGCTCGCGCTCGATCTGCGCCATGCCCGCGGCCGTATCGACGAGATCGAGGAACGGCGGCACGAGCCGATCGCCGTGGTCGGCATCGGTTGCCGCTACCCGGGTGAGGTGGGCTCCCCCGACGACCTGTGGGAGCTCGTCGAGCGGGGCGCGGAGGGCCTCACCGACTTCCCCACCGACCGGGGCTGGGAACTGGACACGCTGTTCGACAGCGATCCCGCCACCCCCGGGACGAGTTACCTGCGCAGGGGCGGCTTCCTGCACGGGGCCGCCGGGTTCGACGCCGGGTTCTTCGGGATCGGCCCCCGTGAGGCCACCGCCATGGACCCGCAGCAGAGAGTCGCGCTGGAGACCTCCTGGGAGGCCGTCGAACACGCGCGCATCGACCCCACGACCCTGCGCGGCACCTCCACCGGGGTGTTCCTGGGCATGGTCGGCCAGTCCTACGGCCCGTCCATCCGGCAGGCGGGGGAGGAACTGGAGGGCTACCTGCTGACCGGGGGCATGTCGGCCGTCGCGGCCGGCCGGGTGTCCTACACCCTGGGCCTGGAGGGCCCCGCGCTGACCCTGGACACCGCCTGCTCCTCCTCGCTGGTCGCGCTCCACCTGGCCGTCCGCTCCCTGAGGGAGGGCGAGTGCGACCTCGCCCTGGCCGGAGGCGTCAGCGTGTACACCAACACCGGCCCCTGGGTCGCCTTCAGCCGCCAGCGCGGACTCGCCCCCGACGGCCGCTGCAAGGCCTTCTCCTCCAGCGCCGACGGCACGAGCTGGTCCGAGGGGGCGGGCATGCTCCTCCTGGAGAGGCTCAGCACGGCCCGGAGCAACGGTCGCCGTGTGCTGGGGGTGCTGCGCGGCAGCGCCGTGAACCAGGACGGTGCCAGCAGCGGGCTGTCGGTGCCCAACGGAACGGCCCAGCAGCGCGTGATCCGGGAGGCCCTGGCCGACGCACGGCTCGCTCCCGGAGAGGTCGACCTGGTGGAGGCGCACGGAACGGGAACGACGCTGGGCGACCCCATCGAGGCCAACGCGCTGCTGTCCACCTACGGACGGGACCGCCCCGCCGACCGGCCCGTCGGCGTGGGGTCGTTGAAGTCCAACATCGGCCACGCCGGGGCGGCGGCGGGTGTGGGCGGCGTGATCAAGGCGATCATGGCGATGCGGCACGGCGTCCTGCCCCGCACCCTGCACGTGGACGAGCCCAGCGCCCACGTGGACTGGGGGTCCGGGGCGCTGGCGCTGCTGACCGAGGCCGCGCCGTGGCCGCGGACCGGCCGTCCGCGCCGCGCGGCCGTGTCCTCGTTCGGCGTGAGCGGGACCAACGCCCACGTGGTCCTCGAAGAGGCCCCGGAGGACTCCGAGCCCGGACCCGCGACCGGGAGCGGCCCGGCCCCCCTGGAGACGGACACGGTCCCGTGGCTGGTCAGCGCCCGGTCGGAGGCGGCGCTGCGCGCCCAGGCCGCCCGCCTGCACGACCACCTCGCGATGCGTCCCGGACTCGACCCCGCCGACGTCGGATGGTCCCTGGCCGCCACCCGCTCGGAGTTCGAGCACAGGGCGGTGGTGACGGCGCGGGACCGGGAGGGCCTCCTCCGGGGCCTGGACGCCATCGGCAGGGCCGCCCCGGACGACGGCGTCCACCGGGGCACCGCCGCCCGGGAGCGCGCCGTGTTCGTCTTCCCCGGCCAGGGCTCCCAGTGGAAGGGCATGGCCGTCGACCTGATGGCCGCCTCCCCCGTCTTCGCCCGGACGATGGCCGACTGCGAGCGTGCGCTGTCCCCGTTCGTGGACTGGTCGCTCGCGGCCGTGCTCGGACAGGAGGAGGGAGCCGCGGCCCTGGACCGCGACGACGTCGCGCAACCGGCGCTGTGGGCGGTGATGGTCTCGCTCGCCGCGCTGTGGCGGTCCCTCGGCGTCGAGCCCTCCGCCGTGGTCGGCCACTCCCAGGGGGAGATCGCGGCGGCGTGCGTGGCCGGGGCGCTCTCGCTCGACGACGCGGCCAGGGTCGTGGCGCTGCGGAGCCGGGCGGTCCTGGAACTCGCCGGCACCGGGGCGATGGCCTCGATCGCACTCGGCGCCGAGGAGTTGGGCGAGCGCGTGGCCGAGTTCGGCGGCCGGGTACACGTCGCCGTCGTCAACGGCCCCGCCTCCACCGTCGTCGCGGGAGAGCCGGAGGCGGTGCGGAGCCTGGTGAAGGAGTACGAGACCCGGGGCGTGCACGCACGTCTCGTCCCGGTCGAGTACGCCTCCCACACACCGCACGTGGAGCGGCTCCGGGACAGGGTCCTCACCGCCCTGGCCGGTGTCGTCCCCCGGCGGCCGGACGTCCCGGTCTACTCCTCCCTGACGGGCGGCCCCCTCGGCGACACACCCATGGACGCCGACTACTGGTACCGGGGCCTGCGCCATCAGGTCCGCTTCGAGGAGACCGTCGGCGCGCTGCTCCGCGACGGACACGGCACGTTCCTGGAGGTGTCCCCGCACCCGGTGCTCGGCACGGCCGTCCAGGAGACCTGCCAGGAGGCGGGCGCCGACGGCGCCGTGGCCCTGGGCACCCTGCGCCGCGACGAGGGAGGGCCCGAGCGCTTCCTCGCCTCGCTCGCGCAGGCGCACGCGCACGGCGTCGCGGTGGACTGGTCCCGGCTGTTCGGCGGACGCCGGAAGGTGGACCTGCCGACCTACGCCTTCCAGCACCGCCACCACTGGGCCGTCGACGGGGCCGAGGGCGCGGACGTCACCCGTGCGGGCCTCAACGGGGCCGACCACCCCATGCTCGGCGCCGCGGTCTCCCTCGCGTCCGGCGACGAGTACCTGTTCACGGGCCGGATCGGCCTGGAAAGCCACCCCTGGCTGGCCGACCACGTCGTGCTGGACATGGTCCTGGTTCCCGGGACCGCCTTCCTCGAACTCGCCCTGCACGTCGGCGAACGCGTCGGGTGCCCGCGCGTGGAGGAACTGGTCCTGCACACCCCGCTGCGGCTCCCGACCCGAGGGGGCGTACAGCTCCAGCTCAGGGTCGGCCCGCCGGACGCCAACGGCGCCAGACCGCTCACCGTGCACTCCCGACCCGGAGGCGGCGACGACGGCCCCTGGACCCAGCACGCGAGCGGCCAGGTCACCCGGCCCCGGCCGGAGCACGGGGCGCCGAAGCAGGACGCGTCCTGGCCGCCGAAGGGCGCCGTCCCGGTGCCGGTGGACGACTTCTACCCCCGCATCGCCGAGATGGGCAACGCCTTCGGGCCGGTCTTCAGCAGCATGCGTGCGGTGTGGCGGGACGGGGACGACCTGTACGCGGAGGTCCGGCTGCCGGAGGGCGCGCGGGCCGACGCCGCCCGGTTCGGCGTGCACCCGGCGCTGATGGACTCCTCGCAGCACCCCCTCGCGCTTCCGCACACCTCCGCCCCCGCCGGCGGCCCGAGCCTCGCCGAGGCGGCCGGCCTCCCCTTCGCCTGGTCCGACGTCACCCTCCACGCCACCGGGGCCGCACACGTCAGGGTCCGCCTGTCCCAGACGGAACAGGACTCGGTCTCCCTGGAGCTCACCGACCCCTCGGGCCGACCCGTCGCCTCCGTCGGCTCCCTGGTCATACGTCCCATCAGCCCCCAGCAGCTGGCGGCGGCCACCCGCGGGGGAGGGGACGACCTGTTCCGCGTCACGTGGTCCGAACCCACCGGCGCGCCCGCGTCCGCCGACGGCCCCCGGCCCCTCGCGATCGTGGGGCCCGACCCCCTGGGCGTCGCGGACGTCCTCGCGGCGGCGGGCCACCCGGTCCGGTCCCACCGGGACGCCGACGCGCTCCACGCGGCCCTGGCGGCCGGGGACCCCGTTCCGTCCGCCGTGGTCGTGCCGTGCGCGGCCACCGATCCCGAGGACACCGCCGAGGCCGCCTACACCGCCACCTACCGGGCGCTGGACCGGCTCCAGGGCTGGCTGCTCGACGAACGCTGCGAGGACCTCCCCCTGGTCCTGCTCACGCGGGGCGCCGTCAGCGCGGCGGAGGGCGACCACGTCCCGGACCTGGACCACGCGCCCCTGTGGGGGCTGGCCCGCACCGTGCAGATGGAGTTCCCCGGCAGGTGCTCCATCGTCGACGTGGACGACACGGGGTCCGCGCCGACGGCCCTGGCGGCGGTACTGGACGGAGGGGAACCCCAGGCCGCCGTCCGCGGCGGCACGGTACTCGTCCCGAGGCTGGACCGCGCCGCGCCGCGGGAGGGGCGGTCGCCGGACCTGGGATCGGACGGGACCGTGCTCGTCACCGGCGCCAACGGAACGGTCGGCAGCGTGATCGTCCGCCACCTGGCCGCCGAGTGCGGAGCACGACACCTGCTCCTGGTCAGCCGCAGCGGACGGGAGGGCACCAGCCCCGAACTCCAGGCCGACCTGGCCGGACTCGGGGCCACCCTGTCCTTCGCCGCCTGCGACACCGCCGACCGCGACGCCCTGCGCGAGGTCATCGCCTCGGTCCCCGAGGACCGGCCGCTGAGGTCGGTCGTCCATATCGCCGGCACCGTCGGCGGAGCCGTCTTCACCGCGCTCACCAGGGAACACGTCGACCACGTGATGCGGCCCAAGGTCGACGCCTCCTTGAACCTGCACGAGCTGACGCGCGACTTGGACCTGCGGGAGTTCGTCCTGTTCTCCTCGGCGGCCAGCACGCTGGGCAACCCCGGCCAGGCCAACTACGCCGCGGCCAACGTCTACCTCGACGCCCTGGCGCACCGGCGCCGCGCCCAGGGCCTGCCCGCCACCACCATCGGATGGGGCATGTGGGCCGAGCGCAGCCAGCTCACTGTGCGGTTGGACGACACCGACCTGCACAGGTACGCGCGGATGGGCATGAGCGAACAGATCGCCACCGAGCGGGGGAAGGCGCTCTTCGAGGAGGCCCTGGCCTCGGACGCGGCCCACCTCCTGGCGGTGCCGCTGGACGTCGCGGGGATGTCCCAGCGGAGCATGAGGGGCGCCGACGTCCCGACGATGCTGCGCGCGCTGGTGCGCCGGCCGCGCCGCAGGGCGGCGGGGCTGACGGCCGACTCCGGGGACCTGCGCCGCCGTCTGGCCGGGGCGGACACCGAACAGCGCGGACAGCTGGTCCTGGACCTCGTACGGGAGGCCACGGCCGAGGTGCTCGGGCACTCCGCCCCGCAGGACGTGCCGGTCGACCGGGACTTCCTGGAGATCGGCTTCGACTCGCTCACCGCGGTCGAGCTCCGCAACCAGCTCCGCTCCCTGACCGGACTGCGCCTTCCCGCCGGGCTGGCGTTCAAGTACCCCACGCCCACGGCCGTGGCGGGTTTCCTCCTGGAGAGCCTGCCCGCCCCGGACCAGTCGGCCCCTCGGCCGCGCGAGGCGGCGGGGGCTCCCGAGGCGGACGGGCGGGGGACGCCGGACAGCCTGGTCGCGCTCTTCGAGGAGTTCTGCCGCCAGGGCAGGACCGCGGAGGGCATGCGGCTGCTGGACACGGCGGGGCTGGTGCGTCCCGCCTTCTCCGAGGCGGAGGGCTACGTCAGCGCCCGCGGCCCGGTCGTGCTGTCGAGCAAGGAGGCCGACTCCTCCGTCCTGGTGTGCCTGCCGTCCATCGTCCTGGCCTCCGGACCCCAGGAGTTCGCCAGGTTCGCCGGCGGCGTACGCGGTCTGCGGGAGGTCAAGGTCGTCCCCCACCCGGGTTTCCGGGACGGGGAGCCGCTCCCGGACACGCTGGCGGCGGCCCTGTCGGCGCAGGCCGACGCCGTCGCCCGCTGCGCCGACGGGCGCCCCTTCGTCCTCGTCTCCCGTTCCTCCGGGGGACCGGTCGCGCACGCCGTGGCCGCACTCCTGGAGGAGCGCGGTGTGCGCCCGGCGGCCCTGGCGCTGCTGGACCCGCCGCACCCGGACGACGAGGCGGTCCTGCCGACCACGGAGGCCCAGATGCTCCAGCGCGGCGGCGCCCTGGGCATCGTCGACAGCGCCCGCCTCACCGCGATGGGACGTTACATGCGGCTGTTCGCCGACGTAGGCCTCGGGGCCGTCGCGGCGCCCTCGGTGGTCCTGCGGCCGGAGGACCCCATCACCGACCGGGACGGAGCCCCCATCCCCCCGTTCAGCTGGGCGCCCCCGCACGAGCGGATCACCGTTCCCGGCGACCACTTCACGATGTTGGAGGACCACGCCGACATCGTCGCCCGGGTGCTGCACGACTGGTTGTCGGAGCGCGGTCTGTGAACGGACCTCCCCGCACCCGCGTACCGTCTCCCCCGGCGGTACCCCGTACAGAAGACAGGAGGCCCTGATGCCCACGCAGGAGGCACCGCCGAGCCCGGGCGGGCACCGGATCACGGTGATCGGAGCCGGCACCATGGGCGCCGGGATCACCTCCCTCGCGCTCGGCCACGGCGTGCCCGTGACGCTGGTCGACGTCGACCCGGCCGCCCTCGACGGGGCGCGCGACAGGATCGCGTACCACGGGCGCGTCGCCCAGCTGATGGGGGCCGCACCGGAGGGGGTGCGCCCCGGCGCGCTCGACACCACCACCTCACTGGACTCCGCGGCCGAGGCCACGGTCGTCATCGAGGCCGTCACCGAGGACGAGGACACCAAGGCCGCTCTCCTCACGGAGGTGGGCGCCAGGACCAAGCCGGGCACGGTCCTGATCACCAACACCTCGTCCATCCCCGTGGACCACCTCGCCGGACACCACCCCCGCCCCGACGAGGTGGTGGGCACCCACTTCATGAACCCGCCCTACCTGATCCGCACGGTGGAGGTCATCAGGGGACCGCGGACCTCGCGGCACACGCTGGACGCCCTCGACGGCCTGCTGCGCACGCTGCGCCGGGAGTCCGTCACCGTGTCCGACGCGCCGGGGTTCGTCACCAGCCGCCTGCTGCACCCGATGATCAACGACGCCGCCCGGGTGGTCCAGGAGGGCACCGCCAGCGCGGAGGACGTCGACGCGCTCATGGTCGGCTGCCTCGGCCACCGGACGGGGCCGCTGCGGACCGCGGACATGATCGGCCTGGACAACCTCGTCGACTCCCTGTGGGTCCTGCACGAACGCACCGGCGACGAGCGCTGCCGCCCCTGCGACCTCCTCCTGGAGAAGGTCGGGGCGGGAGACCACGGCCGTAAGAGCGGCCGCGGTTTCTTCACCTACGAACGGACGGAGCAACTGTCATGACCACGCCCGCACAGACACCCCGGAGCCACGGGGAGATCGAGGCCGACCTCATCACCTTCCTGGAGGGCCGGACCCGGGCGTCGTGGGACGAGGACGTCGACCTGTTCGCCACCGGCGGCCTGTCGTCGATGTTCGCCATGGAACTCGTCGTGCACCTGGAGCAGGCCCACGGGGTCTCCATCCGCGGCGGCGACCTGAAACTCGACAACTTCCGCACGGTCCGGACCATGGCCGCCCTGGTCCGGCGCCTGAAGGCCGACGAGGACACCGATGGCTGACGACGTGACGGCCCTCGCGGCACGGGTCAGCGAGGTCGTCGGGGACCGTGCCGACGCGTGGGACCGCTCCGGGGAGCTGCCCGGACCGGTGCTGCGCGAACTCGCCTCCGGCGGTCTGCTGTGCCCGCAGGTCCCCTCCCGGTACGGCGGCCTGGGGCTGGACAGCCGTGAGGGCGGGGAGCTCACCGCGCACGTGGGCAGCCTGTGCAGCTCCGTGCGCAGCGTCATGACCTCGCAGCAGATGGTGGCGGGCAGCATCGAGCGGCTCGGGAACGAGGACCAGCGCGACCGCTACCTGCCGCTCCTGACGGGCGGGCGGATCGCCGCGGCCGCCTTCAGCGAGCCCGGCGCGGGCAGCGACCTCTCGGCCATGGCGACCACCATCCGGGCCGAGGGGGACACGGTGGTGGTCGACGGGCGCAAGTCGTGGATCACCACGTCCGCCTACGCCGACATGCTCCTGGTGTTCGGCCGGTTCGGGGACGCGGCGGCCGCGGTCGTCGTTCCCGCCGACGCCCCCGGCGTCACCGTCGAGAGGATCTCCGACCCCCTGGGCTGCCGGGCCGCCGGGCACGCCGACATCACCTTCGACGGTGTGCGAGTGTCGGCCGACGCCGTGCTCGGCGGCGGCGGGCTCCCCCTGCCGTTCCTGGTCACGGCCGCCCTGGCGCACGGCCGTATGTCGGTGGCCTGGGGGTGCGTGGGCATCCTGCGCGCCTGCCTGTCCGAGGCGACCCGGCACGCCCGTACCCGCGAACAGTTCGGCGTCCCGATCGCCCGGCACCAGCTGGTCGCGCGCCACCTGGCCGAGATCTACACCGCCGAACAGATCGCCACCCGCGCGTGCGAGCACGCCAGCGGCCGCTGGGAGGCCGGTTCGCCGGACATGGTCACCGCCACCGTGCTGGCCAAGCACGTCAGCGCCACCCACGCCGTCTCCGGCGCGAGTGCGGCGCTGCAGGTCCTGGCGTCCGCGGGGGCCCGCGACGGCCACACCGTGGCGCGCGCCCACCGGGACGCCCGGATGATGGAGATCATCGAGGGCAGCAGCGAGATGTGCACACTCCTCCTGGCCGACCACGCCCTTGCCACCGCCGACTGAACCATTCCCGAAGCGAAGAGGAGGAGCAACGGTGAGCACAGACACGCAGAGCCGCGATCCGGCGCTGGTGAAGTGCCTGGTGTGGGACCTCGACAACACGTTGTGGCGGGGGACCATCCTGGAGGGGGACGAACCGGTCCTGGCCGAGGAGCTCCGCGACGTGGTGGTCGAGCTGGACTCCCGCGGCATCCTCCAGGCGGTCGCGAGCAAGAACGACCACGACATGGCCTGGGCCTGGCTGGAGAAGCTGGGAGTGGCCGAGTACCTCGTGCTGCCCCGCATCGGCTGGGGCCCCAAGTCGCAGTCGGTACGGGCCATCGCGGACCGGCTGAACTTCGCCCACGGGGCGGTCGCCTTCGTCGACGACCAGCCCGCCGAACGCGCCGAGGTCGAGTTCTCCCTCCCCGAGGTCCGCTGCTACACGGCGGAGCAGGCCGCGTCCCTGCCGGAGCTGCCGGAGTTCAGCCCGCCCGTGGTCACCGTGGACGCGCGGCGCAGGCGCACGATGTACCAGGCGGGGTTCGCGCGCGAGGAGGCGCGGACGGACTTCACCGGCCCCGACGAGGAGTTCCTGCGCTCCCTGGACCTGGTGATGGGCATCGGAAGGGCCGGTGAGGAGGACCTGTCCCGGGTCGAGGAACTGACCGTGCGCACCAGCCAGATGAACGCCACCGGCGTGCACTACTCCGACGCCGCCCTGCGCGGGCTGCTGTCGGATTCCGGGCACGAGGTGCTGGTCGTCACCCTCACGGACCGCTTCGGCCCCCACGGGGCCGTCGGAGTGGTGCTCCTGGAGAGGCACCCGGAGGTGTGGCACCTGAAACTGCTGGCGACCTCCTGCCGGGTGGTCTCCTTCGGTGCGGGCGCCGCGATCCTGAACTGGCTGGTCGACCAGGCCGCGCGCGGGGGGAGGCACCTCGTCGCGGACTTTCGGCCCACGGATCGCAACCGGATGATGGAGATCGCCTACCGGTTCGCCGGATTCACCGACGACCCCTGCCCGTGCTCCGGGGCGGTGGCCGGGGCCGCCGAGGAGGGCGTCCAGAGGCTGCACCTGGCGGCCGAGCGCCGCGAACCCCCCGCCACGCTCAGGATCGAGGCCGCGGACCTGGGGTGAGGACCCGCCGGGTGGAGGCCACCCGGCGGCGCCCTCCCTACCGTTTGCGGACCAGGGTGATCCCGTCGGCCATGGGCATGAGGGACAGGTCCACCCTCTCGTCGCGGTGCAGGGCCCCGTTCAGCTCACGGATCGCCTCCGTGTCCGGGTCCCGCGCCTCCCCGTCGGCCACGCGGCCGGAGAAGAGGGTGTTGTCCACGACGATGAGCCCGCCGGTGCGCACCAGCGGGAACGACCGCTCGTAGTAGACCGGGTAGTTCTTCTTGTCGGCGTCGATGAAAACCATGTCGAAACTGCCCGGGCCCTGTTTCCCGGCCAAATCCGAGAGCGTTTCCGCGGCGTCCCCCACGCGCAGTTCGATGCGGTCCTCGACCCCGGCGCGTTTCCAGTGGGGGGCGCCTATTTCCGCCCAGCGGTCCGTGATGTCACAGGTGGTGACCTTTCCCCCCGGGGGGAGCGCGCGAGCCATGCACAGGGTGCTGTAGCCGGTGTAGGTGCCGATCTCCAGCACCGAACGGGCGCCGACCAGCCGGACGAGGAGGGCCAGCAGCTGTCCCTCCTCCGCCATAACCTGAAGCGACTCCCCTCCGGGAAGTCCGGACGTTTCCTGGCGCAGTTCGGACAGGACGTCGTCCTCGCGCAGGGAGGCGCCGCGCACGTAGTCCATAAGGGCGGGGGTCATTTCGGTCTGATGAGCCATGCGGTGGATACTAGACGGAGTGACCAGGCGGGACAAAGCATGGGGAATGGTGGTTTATCCGCTCCGCGTGGAAACGGAGCCGCCCGGGACCGGCCCCACCGGGACGCCGTCCAGCGTGCGGCGGCGGGACGCACGCCCCGGAACAGAACGGGCCCGCCGCGCGTTGGCCGGTACGTGCCCGCGGCGCCCCTTCGCCCGTCCGCGACCGCGCGCCCACCGCGCGGACCCGGCGGCGAAAACCGGTTGCCGTCCCTCCTACCCTTGACTACTGATGAGCACCACCACGCCCGCGCCCGCCGCGGACACGCTGCGCTCCCGGCTGCGCGACCTCATGCCCTCGGACCGCCACCGGCTCCGTCGGCGTATCGACGGCCTGGCCAAGATCGGCGACGAGCGCCGCCGCGCCTCCGTCGCCGCCCAGATCTCCGGGGACGTCGACGAGGCGCTCCTGCGCGTGAACCTGCGCCGCGAGTCCGTGCCCGAGCTGAGCTACCCCGAGTCCCTGCCGGTCAGCTCCCGGCGCGACGACATCGCCGAGGCCATCCGCGACCACCAGGTCGTCATCGTCGCCGGTGAGACCGGCTCGGGCAAGACCACCCAGCTGCCCAAGATCTGCCTGGAGCTGGGGCGCGGCGTCATGGGCACCATCGGTCACACCCAGCCCCGGCGGCTGGCCGCCCGCACCGTCGCCGAGCGCATCGCCGAGGAGATCGGCACCCCGCTGGGCGAGACGGTCGGCTACAAGGTCCGCTTCACCGACTCCTCCAGCGACAGCACCCTGGTCAAGCTGATGACCGACGGCATCCTGCTCGCCGAGATCCAGCACGACCGCATGCTGCGCCAGTACGACACGCTCATCATCGACGAGGCCCACGAGCGCAGCCTCAACGTCGACTTCCTGCTGGGCTACCTCAAGCAGCTGCTGCCCCGGCGCCCCGACCTGAAGGTCGTCATCACCTCGGCCACCATCGACCCCGAGCGCTTCTCCCGCCACTTCGACGACGCCCCCATCGTCGAGGTCTCCGGGCGCACCTACCCGGTCGAGGTCCGCTACCGGCCCATCTCCGAGGAGATCCTCGACCCCGAGGAGAAGAATCCCGGCGGGGGCACCGACCGCGACCAGACCCAGGCCATCCTGGACGCCGTGGACGAGCTCGGCCGCGAGGCCCCCGGCGACGTGCTGGTCTTCCTCAGCGGCGAGCGCGAGATCCGCGACACCGCCGAGGCCCTGGAGAAGAAGAGGCTCCCGGGTACCGAGGTCCTGCCGCTCTACGCGCGCCTGTCCACGAACGAGCAGAGACGCGTGTGGTCCTCGCACAGCGGACGGCGCATCGTCCTGGCCACCAACGTCGCCGAGACCTCCCTGACCGTCCCCGGCATCAAGTACGTCATCGACCCCGGCACCGCGCGCATCTCCCGGTACTCCCACCGCACCAAGGTGCAGCGCCTGCCCATCGAGGCGGTCTCCCAGGCCTCCGCCAACCAGCGCAAGGGCCGCTGCGGCCGCGTCTCGGAGGGCATCTGCATCCGGCTGTACTCGGAGGAGGACTTCCTCTCCCGCCCCGAGTACACCGACCCCGAGATCCTGCGCACCAACCTGGCCTCGGTCATCCTCCAGATGGCCGCCCTGGGGCTGGGCGACGTCGCGGCCTTCCCGTTCGTGGACGGCCCCGACCACCGCCAGATCAAGGACGGCGTCAACCTCCTCAACGAACTGGGCGCCCTGCACCCCGACGAGTCCGGAGGCAGGCGCAGGCTCACCCCGACGGGCCGCCGCCTGGCCCAGCTGCCCATCGACCCCCGCCTGGGCCGGATGGTCCTGGAGGCCGAGGAGCGCGACGTCCTGGGCGAGGTCCTGGTCATCACCGCGGCCCTGTCCATCCAGGACCCGCGCGAGCGGCCCACGGACAAGCAGCAGCAGGCCCAGCAGGCGCACGCCAGGTTCACCGACAAGGAGTCGGACTTCCTGGCCTACCTCAACCTGTGGAACCACCTGCGCGAGAAGCAGCGGGAGCTGTCGGGCAACCAGTTCCGCAGGTTGTGCCGCGAGGAGTACCTCAACTACCTGCGCGTACGCGAGTGGCAGGACATCCACGGCCAGCTCAGGCAGGTCCTGCGCTCCATGGGCGTGGAGGTGCCGCACCCGCGCGAGGAGGCCGCCGACCCCCGCGGCGTGCACATGTCCCTGCTGGCCGGACTCCTGTCGCACGTGGGCCTCAAGGACCCCGAGAAGCACGAGTACCTGGGGGGACGGGGCGCCCGCTTCGCCGTCTTCCCCGGTTCGGCGCTGTTCAAGAAGCAGCCCCGCTACGTGATGGTCGCCGAGCTGGTGGAGACCTCCAAGCTCTGGGGCCGCATGGTGGCCCGGATCGAACCCGAGTGGGCCGAGGAGCTGGCCGGGGACATCGTCAAGCGCAGCTACAGCGAGCCGCACTGGGAGCGCAAGCGCGGCGCCGTGATGGCCTTCGAGCGCGTCACCCTCTACGGCGTGCCCATCGTCGTGCAGCGCAAGGTCTCCTACGGGCGGATCGACCCCGAGCTGTCCCGGGAGCTGTTCATCCGCCGCGCCCTGGTCGAGGGCGACTGGGAGACCCGCCACCACTTCTTCCACGACAACCGCAAGCTCCTGGACGAGGTGGAGGACCTCGAACACCGCGTCCGGCGCCGCGACATCGTCGTGGACGACGAGACGCTGTTCCAGTTCTACGACGCCCGCCTGCCGGACTCGGTGGTCTCGGCCGCGCACTTCGACTCCTGGTGGAAGAAGGCCCGCCGCACCGAGCCCGAGCTGCTGGACTTCACCCGCGACGAGCTCATCAACGAGGGCGCGGGGGCGATCAGCGAGGACGACTACCCGGACGTGTGGCGCCAGGGCGAGTTCACCTTCCCGCTCAGCTACCAGTTCGAGCCGGGCAGCGACTCCGACGGGGTCACCGCGCGCGTCCCGGTGAAGTTCCTCAACCAGGTGGAGGACACCGGGTTCGACTGGCAGATCCCCGGACTGCGCGACGAACTGGTGACCGCGCTCATCCGGTCGCTGCCCAAGCCGCTGCGCCGCAACTTCGTCCCCGTCCCGGACAACGCCGCCCGCGCCCTGGCCGGGCTGGTCCCCTACGAGGGGCCGCTCACCGCGGCGCTGGCCGCCGAGCTGACCCGGATGGCGGGGGAGCGGATCGCCCCCGGCGACTTCCAGCTGGACCGGGTGCCCGACCACCTGCGCATCACCTTCCGGGCCGTGGACGACCGGGGCCGGACCCTGGCCGAGTCCAAGGACCTGGAGAAGCTGCGCGCCAAGCTCAAACCGCGCCTGCGCGAGGCGATCTCCGCCGAGGCCAAGGGCGTGGAGAAGAAGGGTCTGACCTCCTGGGACTTCGGCCCGCTGGAGCAGACCCTGGAGCGCAAGGCGCTGGGGCCCAAGGTCAAGGGCTACCCGGCGCTGGTGGACGAGGGCGACAGCGTCGCGATCCGCATCTTCGACACCCGACCCGAGCAGCGCGCCGCGATGTGGGCGGGCACCCGCCGGCTGCTGCTGCTCACCGTGCCGTCCGTGGCGAACGTGGTGAGCAAGGGACTCAACAACCCCGACAAGCTGGCCCTGGCCGACAACCCGCACGGTTCGATCCGCAGGATGCTCGACGACGCCGAGGCGGCCGCCGTCGACCACCTGCTCGCCCGCGAGGGCGGACCGGTGTGGAACGGCGAGGACTTCGCCGGGCTCGCCGACCGGGTGCGCGCCGACCTCGGCGACACCCTGGCCGAGATCCTGGACAAGTCCGCGCGCGTCCTGGTGCTGTGGCGCAAGGTGTCCAAGAAGGTCAAGGGGACCACCTCGCTGGCCGTGCTGCCCTCGCTCAACGACGTGCAGGGCCAGCTCGGCGACCTGGTGGGCGAGGGGTTCGTGACCCGCACCGGCCCGGCCCGCCTGGACGACCTGCACCGCTACCTGCGCGGGGTGGAGTACCGGCTGGACAAGCTGCCGGAGAACCCGCGCCGCGACCAGGTGAACATGTCCAAGGTGGAGCAGATGCGCCAGGCCGTGGCCAAGCTGCGCGGGGGCCTGCCGCACGGCCGCGCGGCCGACCCGGACGTGGCGGAGCTGCGCTGGATGCTGGAGGAGTACCGGGTGAGCCTGTTCGCGCAGGAACTGCGCACGGCCTACCCGGTCTCGGACAAGCGCATCCTCAAGGCGGTCGAGGCCGTCAAGGCCGCCGACCGGAAGTAGGAGGGGTCGCGCCCGCCGGGGCGCCGCCAGGGCCGAGCTCCGGCGGCGCCGTCAAACCGTTCTCACCACGGTGCGGTGCTCGCGTACCGCTGAAGCCAGTTCCCTGATCGGCCGGGCGGGCTCGCTGAGGGACTCCACCACGGCGTCGAAGCATGGGTTGGGGACCGTCACGGTCTGCCCGCGTTCCACGGGCTTCCCGATGGCTCCGAGGACGGCTCGGTGGTACGAACACTCATCGGTCATAGACATCACCTCGGGCACCGACTTTGACGACAACCACGGTGATCTGACCGTCATCGACGGTATAGACCCCCCGGTAGTCGCCGACACGGATGCGGTAGCCGTCCCTGGCCTTGAGCTTCTTGCAGCCGTCTGGGCGCGGATCGTCAGCAAGGTCCGCTACGGCTTCGACGATGCGCTTACGCACCGATCCGTCGAGCTTGCGCAGCTCCTTGCGGGGCCGAGGCCTTGATCTCGATCGCGTAGCGGCTCACGCGTAGTCCTCGACCCGGAAGGGCACGGTCCCTTCATCGGTGCGGGCATTGATCACCGCGCTGTCAGCGGTGTCCGCCAACTCTTCCAGATACGCGGCGCTCACCAGGACCAGTCCGCGGTCGGCCAACGCCTCGGCCAACTCAGCCGCCGTCTGGCCCGGGTCGACCGGTTCAGCTGTCATTCGCCTCTCCTCGGGGCGCCCGACCGCCCGGCCACGAACGGTCGCGGACCGTGCGCTTGCACGCGGTCCATGAACTCAGGTCCTGACAAGCCTAGCCTCGGGTGCGGAGGGAAGGAGAGTTCGACAATCCGAGCCGGTACCAGGGCACCAGGGCCAAGGCGGAACAGGCACGCCGGGCGATAGCATGCCGCTGGTGGTGTAGACCACCTTCGGTACATGTGCGATGAGAACGGGGTTCCCGGTGGGCGAATCGGCGGACAGCTCGGTGGACGGCAAGCGGCTCCTGCTGGTGGGCACCTACACCCCCGACTCCGACCCGCCCGGGGAGGGCGAGGGGATCTACCGCGTCTGGTTCGACCCCATGACCGGCGAGATGACCGACGGCGGCACCGCCGCCCGCACGCCGGGCCCCTCCTTCCTCGCCTTCCGCGAGGACCCGCCCACGGTGTACGCGGTCAACGAGCGCGAGAAGGGCGCCGTCACCGCCTTCCGGATCGACGGCGGCGCCGGGCTCACCGAACTGGGCCAGGCCCCGACCGGCGGCGGATCGCCCTGCCACGTGCTCGCGCGCGGCTCCGAACTGGCGGTGACCAACTACGCCAACGGAGTGGCCACGCTGTACGCCCTGGCCGGGGACGGCTCCCCCGACGAGACGGTCGCGGAACTCGCGCACTCCGGAAGCGGCCCGGTCACCGACCGCCAGGAGGGGCCGCACGCGCACAGCGCCGCCGCCCCCGACGACCGTCACCTGCTGGTGGCCGACCTGGGCACCGACGAGCTGCGCGTCCTGCGCGGCGGCGCGGAGGTCGGCGCCGTCGCCCTGCCGCCGGGCACCGGGCCCCGGCACACGGCCGTCCTCGGCGAGTACCTCTACGTGGCGGGCGAGCTGGACTCGCGCGTGCACGTCCTGCGCTGGAACCCGGGCACCGGCACCGCCGAGCACCTGGGCTCCGTCGAGGCCACCGGTGAGGGGGCCGCGGGCGCGAACTTCCCCGCCGAGATCCTCACCAACGGCGACCACGTCTACGTCTCCAACCGGGGCGCGGACACGATCGCCACCTTCGCCGTCCGCGACGGCGGCGCCCGCCTGGAGCACGTCGCCGACACCCCGGCCGGAGGGCCGTGGCCGCGCAACTTCACCGTTGTTCGCGGACACCGCGACGAGCCAGACCACCTGGTCGTGGCCGCCCAGAACGGCGACTCGCTGGCCGCACTGCTCCTGGACCCCGACACGGGCGTCCCCGCCGACACCGGCCACCGGCTGCGCCTGCCCGTCCCCGTGTGCGTGCTCCCGGTCCCGATCACCCGCATCCGCCGCGCCGGGGGAACCCGGGACTGCCTGACGGCTCACGCGTAGTCCTCGGACCGGAAGGGGACCGTCTCCTCGTCGGCGCGGGCGTCGATAGCCGCGCTGTCAGCGGTGTCCTCCAGCCCTTCCGGGCACACCGCCTCCGGCTCCGGGGCTCGGCCCCGGGGCCCCTCCGCTGGTCGCACCGGGGCCGAGGGCTTCCGCTCCGTTCAGGTGTGCTTTTTCGCGCTCGGCCAGATGGCGTGTTCGGGGTCCCAGAACACGACGTGGAAGACGTTCTCGTCGACGAAGCCGTACAGTCTGCCGGGCCCGTTCATCCTCAACCGGGAGATCCTGGTCTGATCTGCCAGCCGCAGGTGCTCCAGGCGTTCCTTGGCCTGCTTGTTCGGCAGTCCTTCCAGGTCGTAGCTCTTCGCGAGACCGCCGCTCTGGTGGAAGAGCTCGCGGACACTCATCCGTTCGAAGTCCCGCAGTTTCCTCAGCAGGTCGCAGAGGTCCTCACCCGCGACCTCCGAGAACCCCCACGGTCCCTCGTGGTCGACGTGCTCGAACCGCCAGCACATGCGCTCGTGGGAGCTGTCGGCCTGGGGAAGCCGGTCGGGGTTGGGCGGGCTCTTGCCCGGAGGCGGGGCAGGTGCGGGAGCCTTCTTCCTCCCGCCCCTACCCTTGGGCACTGTCGGCCGCCGTGAGCGCGTCGAAGTACTCGTGGAGGTCGTTCTCCGCCAGGGGTTCGGTGCTCCGTTCGAGTCCTTCGGCACCAGCCCGCTGGCGTGCGCGCAGCCAGGGCGGCTCGCGGTGGGTCATCGCCGACAGCTGGTGTGCGCTGAAGCCCTGGAGCGAGCCCAGGACCAGGTCGACGGACTCCCGCTCACCCGGGTCCAGGGCTTCGGGGTCGCCCTCGATGTCCTCGGGCGCCACGGAGAACAGGCCGCGGTGACGCGCGTACAGGACGGGGGCGACCGGGCCGTTGGCCCAGGCCTCGAAGCGCTCGGGGAACAGCGGGCGCTCCTCCCAGGCCAGGTGGTAGCCGTAGGAGTAGTAGCACAGCTTCTGGAGCTTCATCGCGCTCATGGCGCCCAGGCGGTCGAGGATGTACCGGGCGACGTCGGTCACGCTGGCCATGCCACTCCCTCCCTGCCCTCGTGTGGGCCGGGAACGCGGTCTTCTCGCACGTCAACGGCTCTTTTCGATCATACGTGTGGTGTTTCGCGGGGGTCTATGAACCCGAGGTGCGATCAGCCTAACCCTTCGGTCCGACCCTGATCCGGGAAAGGCGCCTACCGCCCGTGTTTCGTCCGGTGGCGGGGCGGCGGCCGCGCTCCTCAGCTTGCCTCCACCTGATGGAACACGGCCGCAGTCTGACAGGTCCGGGGTCCGGAGTCCGGGCGGAGGTTTTCGGCCGGAGCGGATCGGCGAACGCGGACGAACCGGAGCACAGGGGTCGCCGGAAGCGGCAGGGCCCTGATGCGGTTCCCTTGCTGGCAGGGCCCTGGGTGGAAAGCCGGGGGCCGGAGCGCCCGTCGCGAAGGAGGACGAACAGTGGACCAACGGGAGCAACGGGAGCAGGGGACCCGGCGCGGTGCCAGGACCGGGTACACGGTCGGGATCATCGGGTGCGGCAGCATGGGGGAGCGCCACGCCAGGGCGTTCATCGCGACCGGCCGCCTGGAACCGTGTCTGCGCGTCACCTACCTCTGCGACCGGGACAGCGCGCGAGCGCACCGGGTCGCCGACCTGTTCACCCGGGCCGGTCTCCCGCGTCCCTTCGTCACCGGGCGGGTCGAGGACCTGCTGGCCGACGAGGCCCTCGACTCCGTCGACGTCGTACTGCCGACATCGGCGCACCACGACGTCTGCGTCCGGGCGTCGCGGGCCGGAAAGCACGTCCTGGTGGAGAAGCCCCTGGCGCTCGACGTGGAGCAGGCCGCGTCGATGGTCGGCGCGGCCGAGCGAGGCGGCCGCGTGCTGTCCGTGGCGGAGAACTACCGGCGCGTGTGCGCCAACCGCGCCCTGCGCGCCCTGCTGGACCGGTCGGACGGCGTCGTCTCCATGACCACCGACATCGTCTGCTCGCCGCTCCACGACGCCCGGCACAACGCCGCGGACTGGTACGCCGACCCCGACACCGCCGGGTCCTACCTCGCCCACGAGATGGGCGCGCACGAGATGGACCTCGTCCGCTTCCTCCTGGGGGAGGTCGAGTCCGTCCACTGCGTTGCCCGCTTCTCACCGGGTGAGCCCTCGCGTGATCCGCGACGGGCCACGGGACTGTTCGCGACGCTGACGTGCGCGTCCGGCGCGGTCGTGCAGCTGAGCCTGCGCTCCTGCGACCACGAGCCGCCGGGCGGGTCCAGGCGGATCGTCCTGGCCGATGGCGGCCACGTCCTCAGCCGGGCGTGGGAGGTCTGGGACGGCTGGCACCAAGGCCGCGACGGTACGCGCACCACGACGGACGAGGTCCTCGCCGACCTCACTGCCCTCACCGCTCGCACGGGCGAAGCGGGAAACGGTACCGACTCGTCCGACCCCGCGCTCAGGCACGAACCGGTCCGGCCGCTCTTCGCCAGGGACGACGTGTCGCGCAGCGGGGTCGCGTCCGCCATCCACGAGTTCGCGCACGCCGTCGCGGGTGTACGCGAACCCGAGATCGACGGCGCGGACGGGATGCGCACCCTCGCCCTGTGCGAGTCCCTGATCCTCTCGGCGCGCACCGGAGTCCCGATGGCCCCGACGGACCTCCTTGAGTCCGTGTCCCGCAGGGGACGACCGACGAGCCTCGGGGCGGAATGAGCCTGTGACCAGGGGCTCGGCAGGACCTGTTCGAGCCTCGCCAGTGCGCCTCTAGTCTGGTGTTCCGCGCCCGTACGTCTTGGGGGGCGGAACACGTCAAGAGGGGAACCGGTGGCAACGCACTCCAAACTCACCCTGCCGCAGCTGGAGCGGCACCTGTTCTCGGCGGCCGATATCCTGCGCGGTCGGATGGACGCCTCCGAGTACAAGGAGTACATCTTCGGGATGCTGTTCCTGAAGCGCGCCTCCGACGAGTTCGCCGACCAGCAGGCCCAGGTGGTCCGGGAGCTGATCGAGGACAGGGGGTTCAGCGAGGAGCGGGCCAGGGCGTCGTCGGAGAAGGACATCTACTACGATGACGTCTTCTTCGTGCCGGAGGCGGCCCGCTGGGAGCGCCTGCGCGACGAGGTGCACACCAACGTCGGCAGTGAGCTGAACAAGGCCCTGGAAGCGCTGGAGCTGGCCAACCCCGAGCTGGAGGGCGTGGTCCAGCACATCGACTTCACCGCCACCATCGGCAAGACGCGGCTGTCGGACCGCTCGCTGCGGGACCTGGTCAAGCACTTCAACAGGTACAGCCTGCGCGACGCCGACTTCGAGTTCCCCGACCTGCTCGGCGCGGCCTACGAGTACCTCATCGGCCGGTTCGCCGACTCGGCGGGCAAGCGCGGCGGCGAGTTCTACACCCCGCGCGCGGTGGTGCGGATGATGGTCCAGCTCACCGACCCCCGGGAGAAGGAGAGCGTCTACGACCCCACGGCGGGGTCGGGCGGGATGCTCATCATGGCCAAGCAGCACATGGCGGAGCAGGGGCGCGAGCCCCGTGACCTGCGCCTGGCCGGGCAGGAGCTCAACGGCGGGTCGTGGTCCATCTCCAAGATGAACCTGCTGCTGCACGGTATCCCCGAGGCCGACCTGCGCAATGAGGACACCCTCCTGCACCCGATGCACGTCGAGGACGGTGAGCTGGAGAGGTTCGACGTCGTCCTGGCCAACCCCCCGTTCTCCCAGGTGTTCCAGGGGGAGGAGGCCGAGCTCGCGGACGTGCGCTATTACTGGGGTCGGGTCAAGGACGGCTCGAAGAAGGCCGACCTGATGTTCCTCCAGCACATGGTGGCGGTGCTCAAGGAACCGACTGGTCGCGGCGCGACCGTCATGCCGCACGGCGTGCTGTTCCGGGGCGGTGAGGAACGCCAGATCCGCACCGAGCTGCTGCGCGACGACTGCATCGAGGCGGTCATCGGCCTGGCGCCCAACCTGTTCTACGGCACCGGCATCCCCGCGTGCGTCATCGTGTTCCGTGCCCGGCGGAGCAAACCGGCCGAGCGCAGGAACAAGGTGCTGTTCATCAACGCCGACCGGGAGTTCAAGGCCGGGAAGGCGCAGAACCACCTGCTGCCCGAGCACACCGAGAAGATCCTCTACGCCTACACCAACTTCGCGGAGATCCCCGGGTACTCGCGGGTGGTTGACCACGAGGAGCTGCGCGAGAACGACTTCAACTTCAACATCCGCCGGTACGTGGACAACGCCCCGCCGCCGGAGCCGCACGACGTGTACGCGCACCTGCACGGCGGTGTGCCCGAGGCGGAGATCGCCGAGCGGGTCGAGGCCTTCGCCCGGATCGGGTTCAGCGCCGACCACACGCTCATCCCGCGCCCGGACGGGGCTGACGGGGAGCACGGCCCCTACCGCGACTTCGCCGAGGGGTTGACCCGGGCGGACCTGGCGGCGCAGGTGTCCGGGGACCCGGGAGTGCACGCCAAGCGCGAGGAGCTGTTCAAGGCCCTGGACGACTGGTGGGAGCGCCAGGGCGGCCTGGTCGTGGCGCTGCCGGGCACCAAGCACCTGCTGAAGGTGCGCCGGGAGCTGATCAACAGCTTCGTGGAGGCGTTGGAACCGGTGGGGTCGCTGGACCGGTTCGAGACCACGGGCGTGGTCGTGCGCTGGTGGGATTCCATTCAGTACGACCTGCGGACCCTGGCGGAGAACGGCTTCGGCGGGGTGCTGGACGGCTGGATCACCACCATCGAGGACGGATTAGAGGCCACGCCGCCCAGGGACCCGGCGGAGCATCCGCTGGTGTCCGCGCTGATCCCGGAGCACCTGGAGAAGCTGGCCGAGGCGGAGCAGAGGGCTTCGGAGTTGGACGCCCGGATCAAGGCCGCGGCTCCAGAACCGGTGGAGGGTGAGGACGGCGACGAGGCGGCCGAGGGAGACGGGGACGACGGCGCTGAGGGCTCGGAAACGGCTCTGAGCGATGCTGAGCTGAAGCAGCTGAAGAAGGACCGCACCGAAGCGAAGAAGAAGGTCAAGGCCCTTCGCGGGGATCTGGTCGAGGCTCTGCGGTTGGCCCGTCACGCTCTGGGCGAAGAGGCGGAGCGTCGCCACGTTATGGAATTCGCGGAGCAAAAGCTGGCAGCCGAGTTGAACGACTACGTAGCCAAACAACGGCGCGAGGTCGTGGCTTTTCTGGAGAACTGGTGGGATAAGTACCATACCTCGCTGGAGCAGATCGAGGCTCGGCGTGAGCAGGCTGAGCTCAAGTTCAACGGATTCTTGAAAGAGCTTGATTATGTCTAAAGCTCTTCCTGAGGGGTGGCGAATGGTTCGCCTGCTCGATGTGGTCTCCATGCCATCGGGTCAGGTAGACCCAACCAGAGCACCCTTCCGAGCTCAAGTACTGTTGGCTCCCGACCACATCGAGAGTGGGACCGGCAGGATTGTAAAGAAGGAAACTGCTGCTGACCAGTCTGCTATAAGCGGGAAGTATCAAGTTGGCCCAGGAGATATTGCTTACTCAAAGATCCGCCCCGCGCTAAGAAAAGCCGCCTTGGTTGACTTTTGTGGGACATGCTCAGCCGACATGTATCCTTTGCGGCCAAGTGGAGAAATCGACGCGAACTTCCTGCTGTCGGTAATTCTCGGTGAAGAGTTTTCCGCTTTCGCCAGTTCAGTCTCTGGAAGAAGCGGCATTCCTAAGGTCAACAGGTCGGAGATGGGGGAGTACACCTTCGCTCTCCCTTCTCTCTACGAGCAGCGGCAGATCGCTGAGGCGATCGATGCAGTGGATGTATCAATACATGCTAGCGAGCACAGTTCTGCCAAACTTTCCCGGGTGCGGAAAGCAGTTCTCAGTGAAGCCATGGGTGTTGGCTTAGCTGAGGCTCGTCAGGATGCGGACTTCGGTCCGGACTCTGTGTCACGCCATGGTGTTCGTGGCGGCGAAAGCCAGACGGGGTCCTGGAAGTTGCTGCGTTGTGCTGATGTCCTGAAACTTGCTGGGGGATCTTCTAAGCTCATTGGCGAAGATGAGGAAGGCGGGTTCCCAGTCTATGGTGGAAATGGGATCATTGGTTACACAAAGCACCCATTGGTCGACGGTGATGTCATTATAATTGGCAGGGTTGGGCAGTACTCTGGTGCTGTCCATTACTCGGAATCTCCTGCTTGGGTGACAGATAATGCACTCTATTCTCAAAGTGTATTTGGTGATTGGGATAAGAAATTCCTTGCTCTCTATCTCAAGTGGTTTGACCTTCGGAAGAGTCAGAGTCTGAACGATAACCCGCTTGTCACTCAGGCATCAATCTCTCGGGTGCCTGTGGCTCAGCCTCCACTTAGAGAGCAGAAAAGAATTGTCTCGATCATCGAGGCAAATGACGAGCGGATCGCCGCAGAGCGAGCGCGGTTGGAGAAGCTGCGCAAGCTCAAGGCCGGGCTCATGGACGACCTGCTCACCGGCCGGGTCCGCGTGAACCAGCTCAAGGACCTTCCCGTCTGACTCCACCCCAGACACACGTGTGGCCCGGGAACATCCGCCCCGGGCCACGGCCGTCACCGCCTACGGCTTATTGCCTACGGCTGGCCACCACGCCTGTCCAGCCCCAGGAACCGCGAGGCTTCGGCCTCGGCGGCAGTTTCGACTCCGTGTGCGACCGCCGGGTCTGAACCGGGACCGCCTTCACCGGCCTGCTGGGCTGTACCTTCTCGATCTCCGCCGCCAACCCCTGAGCGCTGTCACCGCTCAGCATCACCATGCGCCGGGTGTGCGCCGCCCAGTACTGGCCGGTCGCGTTGCCGTGCCACACCGTCCACCCCCGCTTGCGGTAGGTGGCGTGAAGGCGCGCCACCTCCTGGGGAACGGAAGCCTCGACAGTCTCCAGGGTCATGAGGGCGCTCATGCCACACCACCTTCCAGAACCCGCAGTGCCTTCCGAAGCTCCTCGGCGCCCGCGCACACAACCAGCTCGGGCTGGCCGCTCGCGGTGGTCCGGGTACTCGTCGCCACGAAGCAGAGTCGCCCCCGGCCTTCGTGCAGTTCGTAGATGAGGAAGTCGGGGAACTCCTCGCGCAGCGTCAGCACGGCCGCGCTCGGCCTCACGTGGTAACCCTCCATGGTGCTCACTGTCCCTTCCGGGAAAGGGGAACCACCGGGGCCAGCAGCTCGGGTGCGTGCCATCGCAGCTCGAAGAACATCCCAGGTCCGCGCAGGGATTGGAAGCTCCCCCACCGAGAAGCGAGGGCGTTCACCAGGAGCAGGCCGCGTCCGCCTTCGGCGTGGGTGTCAGGGACGACGGCGCGCAGGGACGGAACGCGCCTGTAGGCGTCGAGCACCTCCACGCGCAGCCACCTGTAGAAGAAGAACGAGCGGATGTAGAAGTCGCCGCGTCCCACGCTGTTGACCGTGGCGTGTCGGACGTTGTTGGTCGCCAACTCCGAGAGCAGAAGCAGGGTGTTCTCGGCGGTCTCCTCGGGGGCGCCGGAGAAGACCAGCTTGCGCGCCAGCCAGTCGCGGGCCTCCTTCACGCTCTCGGGGCGTCCGACGAACCGGAAGGAGCAGCGCCGCAGCGGCAGGCGCTGTCGCGGTTCGGGGGCGTTAGGGACGATACGGTTGGACATGGGTCCTCACCTGTCTGACTCAGGTCGTGGGCCAAGGCCCTGGTTCGGTGTTCGCGCACCGTCCAGGGCCGCTTGTGTGAGTACCGGATCGCGTCTCGGCCTCACTTGGCCACAGTGACACGTTGGACACTGAAAAGTCCTGCGTCGCCATGAGAAGTAGCTGTTTGTGGAAAAGTGCAGTACGCCGTGTACTTGTGTGGTCAACTGTGGTCATGCCTACTGGTCGGAAGACGGTCGCGAAAGCGGCATTGGTGCAGTTTGGTAACGAGCTTCGGCGTCTGCGGGGAGCAGCGGACCTGTCTCAGCGGGAGCTGGCCAGGGCGACGCTGGTCTCCTACCAGATGCTGGGTGCGATGGAGCGGGCGGAGCGTGCGCCGCGCAAGACCTTCGCGGAGAAGGCGGATGAGGTTCTTGGCGCGCGTGGTGCTCTCTTGCGTCTTTGGCCTAATGAGCAGGAGGGGTACCCGCGTGGGTTCAAGGAGTATGCGGAGCTGGAACGGGAGGCCAGGGTCATCCACGACTTTCAGACACAGGTCGTGCCTGGGTTCTTCCAGACTCGGGAGTACGCACGGGCGGTCCTGAGCGCAGGCTGGCCTCCAGCCGAGGAAGAGGAGGTTGAACGCTTGCTCGACACCCGTGTCGCCCGCCAGCAGATGTTGGAGCGGGAGCAGCCGCCGCTGATGTGGTCAGTGCTTGATGAGAGTGTCCTTCGGCGTCCCGTGGGCACCAAGGATGTGATGATCGCTCAGCTTGAGTATCTGGCTGAGCTGGCGGCAAGGCCGCGTATCCGTCTTCAGGTGCTGCCCTTCGCCAAGGGGGTGCACGCGGCGATGGACGGCTCTCTGACTGTTCTGGATATGAGTGGTGGTGAGCACTGGGCTTATGCCGAGATCCCTGGCAGTGGTCGTGTAACCGCTGACGCTGACGAGGTGGAACAATACACGTTGCGCTTCGGGGTGCTGCGTTCGATGTCCCTCTCGCCAGACGAGTCCGTTGACTTCATCTCCCGCTACAAGGAGGCACACAGCCATGGAATCGACCCCTTCTAACTGGCACAAGTCCAGCTACAGCGGCAACCAGGGAGGCCACTGTGTAGAGGTCGCGGACACCCCCGCCCACGTCCACGTCCGTGACACCCAGAACCGTCCCCTCGGGCACCTCACCTTCCCCTCCTCCGACTGGAGCGCCCTCCTCTCCTCCCTGCGCGAGGGTCACGGGGCCGAGTAGGCCCGGCGAGTTCCCGTCCGCGCTGGCCGGTTCCGGCCGCTGGACAACGGCCTTCGGGAGCGCCGAAAACGCCGGGTTTTGACGTTGGCGGGTGGCAGAATCTGGGCAACAAGGACATGCCGCCCGCCACCCCCTGACGCCGCGAAAGGTGCCCATGCGCGCTTCCGAGGGCCGTTCTCCCCACGCCTCTCCCCACGCCCCCGGCTCCCCCGCCTCGCACACGGCAGGTTCTGCCAGCCCCACCGGCCCGGAGTGGGAGCTCACCGAGAAACCCCTCATCGACCAGCTCACCGCCATGGGCTGGACCCTGGCGGAGGACACCGGGCGCTCCTCCCCCCGGGAGACCGTCCTGGAACCGTGCCTGCGCGCCGCCCTGCGCCGGATCAACCCGGACGACGACGGCCGCGAGTGGCTCGACGAGGCCCGCCTGTCCCAGGCGGTCAGCGCCCTCACCCGCCCCCAGGCGCGCACCCTGGTCGAGATCAACGAGGAGCTCACCGCCCTCCTGCTCACCGGCACCCAGGTCGACGGGGTCGAGGGCTGGCACGGCGGACGCCGCCAGACCGTCCGCTTCATCGACTTCGACGACGTAGACAACAACGACTTCCGCGTCGTCCGGCAGTTCACGGTGGACGGACCCGGTCCCACGGGCAAGGACCGGATCATCCCCGACCTGGTCCTGTTCGTCAACGGCATCCCCCTGGTGGTCGTCGAGGCCAAGGGCCCCGACGCCAACGCCCCCATGGCCGGGGCGATCGACCAGCTGCGCCGCTACGCCAACCAGCGCGCCGGGGTCAGGGCCGCCGAGGGCAACGAACGCCTCTTCCACACCAACCAGTTCGTCGTGGCCGCCTGCGGCACCAACGCCCGCGCCGCCGGGTTCACCGCCGGACCCGAGCACTACGCGGAGTGGAAGACCACCGAGCCCCACAGTCGCGAGCGGGTCGCCGCCGAGGCCGGGCTCACCGGCCCCGAAGCGTTGAACGGCCAGCACGTCCTCGTCGCGGGGATGCTGCGCCCCGCTGTCCTGCTGGACCTGGTCCGGCACTTCACTCTGTTCATGGACACCGGCACCAGCAGGGTCAAGGTGGTGGCCCGCTATCAGCAGTACCGAGCGGTGCACCGCTCGGTCCAGCGCATGCTCACCAAGCCCACCCGCCTCCAGGACGGGGAGTTCGACCGCCGGGGCGGCATCGTCTGGCACACCCAGGGCTCCGGCAAGAGCCTCACCATGGTGTTCCTGGTGCGGGTCATGCGCTCGCAGTCGAAGCTGACCGGGTTCAAGATCGTCGTCGTCACCGACCGCACCCAGCTCCAGGACCAGCTGGCCAGGACCATGGCGCTCACCGGGGAGAGCAGCGAGGTCATCCCGAGAGTGGAGGAGCTCGCACCGACCCTCGCCGTTCCCGGCAAGGGCCTGTACTTCGCGATGATCCACAAGTACCAGGCGGGGAAGCTCGGCGAGTCCGGCAGCGGCGCGGCCGACACCGACACCGACGCGGACGACCCGACCGACACCGACGAGCCGGAGACGGAGGCCGGGGGCGGGAGGAAGGAGATCGTCCCCCAGCTGGACGTCATCGACGACTCCGCCGACATCCTCATCCTGGTGGACGAGGCGCACCGCTCCCAGACCTCGCAGCTGCACGCCAACCTCATGGGCGCTCTGCCCAACGCGGTCAGGGTGGGCTTCACCGGCACGCCCATCATCATGGGCGACAAGGAGCGCTTCACCAGCAAGGTCTTCGGCGAGTTCATCGACTCCTACACCATCAGGCAGTCCGAGGCCGACGGCGCCACCGTGCCCATCCTCTACGAGGGGCGCACGGCCGGGGCCCACGTGCGCGACGGCAACGACCTGGACGAGCTGTTCGTGAGCATGATCGACGCCACCCCCGAACAGCTGGAGGAGCTCAAGAGGCGCTACGCCACCAAGAACAACGTTCTCGAAGCCGAGGGGATGATCGCCGAGAAGGCCGCGAGCATGCTGCGGCACTACGTCGACGTCATCCTGCCCAACGGCTTCAAGGCCCAGGTCGTGGCCGTCTCGCGCAAGGCCGCCGTCCGCTACCGGGCCGCCCTGCTCCGGGCCCGCGACGAGCTCGTCGCCGAGATCGACGCCCTGCCCGCCGGGCTGCGCACCCCCGAGGCCGCCGAGGAGGCGGAGAGCGGCAGGGTCCACGACGCCGCCACCGCCCGGCTCGTCCGCGCCCTGCGCTACCGCGACCTCATCGCCCGGCTCGACACGGCCGCCGTGATCTCCGGCAGCCACAACGACAACAAGGACTGGAAGGAGTGGACCAGGACGTGGACCAACGAGACCGGGCACCGCAACCACGTCCGTGAGTTCAAGAGGCCGCTGCCCCCGGTGGGTCCGGGCCCCGACCCGGCCAGGACCAGCACCCTGGCCTTCCTCGTGGTCAACTCCATGCTGCTGACCGGGTTCGACGCACCCAACGAACAGATCCTCTACCTGGACCGGCACATCAAGGAGGCCGAGCTCCTCCAGGCCATCGCCAGGGTCAACCGCACCGCCAACGGCAAGCGGGTCGGCTACGTCATCGACTACTACGGGGTCGCCGAGCACCTCAAGACCGCGCTGGCCGCCTACGCCGCCGAGGACGTCGAGGGCGCCCTGAGCAGCGTGCGCGACGAGGTGCCGCTGCTGCGCGAGCGGCACGAGCGCGCCCGGCGGGTCTTCACCATCCGCGGGCTGGACCGCTTCGACACCGACGAAGGCAGGGAGGCGTGCGTCCAGGTACTGGAGGACGAGCGCGTCCGGCGGGAGTTCTCCAACGCCCTCAAGGAGTTCAACCGGAGCCTGGAGACGGTGCTGCCGCGCCCCGAGGCGCGCGAGTTCGTCCCCGACGCCAAGGCCTTCGGCGCCATCGCCGAGATCGCCCGCGGCCGCTACCGGGAGGCCGACGGCTTCGACCCCACCCTGTACGGGGGCAAGGTCCGCGACCTCATCGACCGGTACGTCCGCGTGCACGACATCCGCACGAAGATCCCGCCCACGGCCATCACCGCGGCCGACTTCGAGGCCAAGGTCGAGGCGCTGTCCTCCGACCGGGCCAAGGCCTCGGAGATGGAGCACGCGCTGCGCCACCACATCAGCGAGAACCTGGACAGCGACCCCGAGCGCTACGGCAAGCTCTCCGAACGGCTCGACGAGATCCTGGCCAGCCTCGACGGCAACTGGAAGGACCTCGCCGAGACACTGCGGGACTTCGCCTCCGACGTGGCCGCCGACCGGCAGGCGGACGACAGCGGACTCGACCCGCACACCCAGGCCCCGTTCTACGACCTGCTCGCGGCGGCGGTGCGCGACGGTGACGACTCCTCCCTGGAGGAGGGGCTGCGGCGGCTGCTGCGCCAGCTCACCGTGGAGGTCACCGACCTCATGCACCGCGAGGTCGCCCTGGCGAGCTACGGCCCCATCGGCGCGGGCAAGCTGCGCAAGAAGGTGGTGCGCGTGCTCATCGGCTGCCACCTGGGCGGGATCGAGCTCTTCGACGAGGACACGGCCGACCACCTGGCGTCCCGCCTGGTCGCCACCGCCGAGAAGCGCCGCGGGCGGCCGTGACCGGATGACGGCGGCCGCACGACGGCGGCCCCGGACCGGGAGCCGCCCACCGGGCGGTCCCCGGTCAGCCCGGTCCGGTCAGCCCAGCCACACCTGCCCGCCCAGGAACGCGAGCCGCTCCCGGCGGCGTTCGTGGTCGGGCACGGCGGTACGCACCAGGTCCCAGAACCCGGGGGAGTGGTCCCGCACCGCCACGTGGGCGAGTTCGTGTGCCAGGACGTAGTCGACGACGGGGGGCGGCAGCTGCATGATCGCCCAGTGCAGGTTCAGTCTGCCGCCCGCACCGAGCGAGCCCCAGCGGTGGCCGAGGTCGCGCACGTGTACTCCGGCCGGGTGCAGCGCCATCCGTGCCCGCCAGGGACGCAACCGGGACGGCAGCCACAGCTTCGCCCGTTCCCGGTACCAGGCGGCCATGGCCGCCGCCGGGTCCGGGCCGTACGCCACGGCCGGGTGCATGCGGATGCGGCCGCCGTTGAAGTGGACGCGCTCGACCTCGTCGGTGACCTTGAGGCGATAGCGCCGCCCCAGGTAGTCGAACCCCTCGCCGGACACGAACTCGCGCGGCGGCTGGCGGGAGAGCAGCACGTCCTTGTCGGCGAGCTTGTCGCGCACCCAGCCGCGCTTGCGCCGCGCCCAGCTCTCGACCCGCTCCCACGCGATGCCCTCGGGGACGTGCAGCAGCAGCGTTCCGTCGCGGTCCACGGTGATGCCCACGGTCCTGCGCCGCGACGACGGGCGGACCCGGAAGGTCAGTTCGTCGAGGACGAGCTGGTCGGGGACTCGGGTGGTCGGGGTCGCGGGCACGCCCACCAGGCTAGACCCTTCCGTCGACGTCCCCGGGGCTTCCGTGGCAGAACAGGTAACCAACGTGAAGCCTCTGGTTCAGCGGGCGATCTTGTGGAAGAGAACCTTCCTACCAGGGGATTGACTTATTTGCGAGATTATTCCATGATGTCTGCTTTCGAAGTCATCGCGAAGTTTGCCCGCCTTTTTGAGGTGCTCATCGTTGAGAGAACCTCGGTGAGAAGCTTTCCGACACAGATGCCTGCTCGGCATAGGAGACGAGCGTTGGAAAGATTATTCAGCGGATGATGGGGTGTTTCACGGATCCTGCTTGTGTGGGGCGTGTTTCTGTGAAGGCAAGGTGCTTCGCGAAAAAGTCTGATAAATCCCGCTCCTCTCGTCTAGGATGAGCGGCATGACTAGCATCTGGTCTCGGAGCTGGTTCCTTCCTTCTGTGGGGCTGGTACTCCTCGTCCTGGTTACCCTGATCTTGATCACCCTCGTGGATTGGAGCCCAACTCAGCGTCTCATCGAGTGGATACCCCAGAAAGGGATCCTTCTAAATTTCTCCCTGGTGATTTTTCTGGTGGCCGCGTTAGCCATTGTGGCTTTCGGGGCTTATTTTCGCCTGAGGCGCAAGCCCATGTGGCTTGGTTGGCTTATTCTGATTTCGCTTCTCTTGGTCATTTTTGCCGTCCTGGCGATATTTGCCGTGTCTCTCATTTTGCTGGGACTTCCGGTTCTGGAGGAACCTGAGAAGATAACGCCGAGATCAGTCGATGCGATCATGACCCGTGCAGTGGCTATCGTTGCAGGGATGGGCGGAGTCGCGCTGATGGTCATTGCCTATAGAAAGCAGCGCGTCAACGAAGACGAGTCTGAGCGTGAAAACGTCAGACTGTTCACGGAACGGTTCACGACGGCCGCTTCTCAGTTGGGTGACCCAGAGCCTGCGGTCAGCCTCGCTGGTGTCCATGCGCTGACACTTCTGGCAGATGAGTCGCCTGCGAAGCGCGAAGAACTAGTTCAGATGATCATCGACGTTTTGTGCTCCTACTTGCGGATACCTTATTCGGCGCGTGTTGACGAAGCCGGAAGAAAACCAGAGGACTCTGCAACTTCCGGGTCGGATGTTGGCGCAAGCGCAAGCGCAAGCGCAAGGGCGAGACGGGAGATCGCCAGAACCATTATCCGGCTTATGGGTGATCGCCTTCGTGAAAACACCAGATGGCAGGGTAGGGACTTTGATTTATCGGGCATCGTATTCCAGGAAGGGAACCTGGAGCAGGCTGTTTTCTCGGGCGGAAGAGTGTCTTTCAGGGATGCCGTGTTCGAGGGTAAGGTGTCTTTCCGAAGCTCGGTCTTCTCGAATGCATTTGTCGACTTCAGAGGGGCCAGCTTTTCGGGGGGTGCGATCGACTTCGATCAAGTCCGGATCACAGGAGGGGTGGTTTCCTTCTCGGGGGTTGATATATCCTCCGGAAGAGTCTCCTTCCGAAACACTGAATTCGTGGGTGGCGCCGTTGACTTCAGCAACAGTGAATTGACCAAGGGTGTGCTTGATTTCCGTGAGGCGAAGTTCCTGGGTGGAGGACTGAACTTCAGTAGAAGCCACCTGACGGGCATCGAACTCAACTTCTCCGGGTGTGCTTTCGATGAAGGGATGATCGATTTCGGGTCGACAGAGCTCACCAAGGCGCCGGTTAACTGCCGGAAGTCGACTTTCGCGGGAGGAGGAATATCCTTCCGCGAGGCCAAGGTCGAGGAGGGGCGTTTCTCCTTCGGGAAAACGATTGTCCGATCGGGTGAGATCGACCTGAGTAATATTCAGGCCAGAAAAACTTCTGTTGACTTCGATGGAGCTCGACTCGAGTCGGGGAAGGTTTCCCTTTCCAACGCCAGGATCACGGGCCACAGCGGGGTCAACTTCATTCGGGCCGAAATTCTGGGCGGCGATGTCCTGCTCTATGGCCTGGAAGCGGTCGAATCCAACTTCGTCTTTAGCAATGCCCTTTTGGGGGAAGGCCTGGTTGATCTGTCTTTGATTAACCTGGTTAACGGAACCATCTCCTTTGAAGAGGCTGAGTTCAGCGGAGCTTGCGTTGTCTTGTCGATGCTGAAATCAGGGAGCGAGAACATAAAATTTCCGAGTGCCGTGTTTGGCGGTGGGCTCGTGGCTCTTTCTTCTGGTGAGTCACGGGAAAACGGGAGGGATGTCCGGTACGTGCTCTTCTTTGACGGGAAGGTGTTCGGGTACTCTGGCGCCTCCGAAAAGAACAGGGTTTCTGATTTTTTCTTTATGCTGGACCCCGCAGAGAGCGGAGAGAGGTCAGATACAGGGAGGCCCCGTGTCCTCTTCCCGTCCTGGTGTGCTCGTCTCCTGGGGTGAGAACTTTCTTCCGGAGACCTTCCCGACTTGCTCTCGGTCGGCCATGCTGTTTTTGTGTATTTGATATAACCGGAGGAACTGTGAAGGTCTTACTGTACGACACTGCGCTCCGAGAGCACAACACTCATCAACTGGCCAGGTATATTACGCTAGCCATGGGGCGAGTTTTCTCCATCGTGAGGCTGCTGCTCGTCTTTCTCGCGATTGTGGCCGCCTGGTGGGCTTCTGGTTTCACATGGTGGATCTTGGTTTTCCTCGTCCCCATGGTGGGAACCTCTCTCAACGTGCTCCACTCCCAGGAGGCATTCCTTGCGGTTCTAGTTAAATCGAAGAATCGTTTGATCAGATATGTTTCAACGAGAATGGAAGACTCGAGTTGGAAGGCGGGAGTGAGCATACCGGGTCTTTTGGAGACCGTCGGTCCGGTTCTCGTGGTTGTCGCCATATCGTTCTCCGATGTGCTGTTCACGGGGGATCCTGGTCTTTTCAATATTACTCTCGCCCTCATGGTGGTGTACGCCACCAGCAGCCTTGCCCAGGTTCTCTTCGATTCCTCGCTGTATGGGAGCTTTTCGAACGCCGCCTCCATTGCCTGGATCAGGTTCATGCGTGCTTCTGTTCCGGTGGCCGCTGTCCTCCTGTACTCTTTCGTGCTGGCGATTTCGCCCTACGAAGCGAACATCGTATCCTACGCGTGCTGCTTGGTATTTCTTCTCGAATATCCTTTCCTGGTCATGTACGAGAGGTTCCTGAAGTCGGCGAGCCTTGCTCGGCGTCCAGCGCTCAAAAGAGAGAGGATCTTTGCTGCGATGCAGGTGCATGCTTCGGTGAGCAATCCACTTCACTTTGTCGAGATGGCCGCCCGTGTCAGCGGCGCGGAGGAGATGAATCTGCACTTGTCCGGTCTCAGGGACGAGTTGTCCAACTGTATCAAGGAGTTGGAATCAGGAATGAGGGAGGTGCGCCTGATGGGAATGGTGGAGAATCTGCGGGCGTGGATGTCCCCGGAGGCACGGAACTGCCTGAACGTACGGGCGGGAAGTGAAGGTATGAAGTTCCATGAGATGGACGCTGTGATCGCGAGGTCCGTTCTGTTCGACCTCTGTACCAATGCCATGAAGTCGAGGGGAGGAGGAGAATGGCCCAACGTGGTGGTTTCTGGAGCGAAGGAAGAAAATCGGATCAGCTTGACTGTTGAAGATGACGGCCCTGGTTTTTCAGAAAATCAGATGGGCACTTCCATGCGCCGACTCAAGAGAGTACTTGGAGAGTGCGGTGGAGATCTCGTGCTGCCGAGCCTCGAAGCCGCAGGAGAAGTCAAAGTTGTCGAAGCCTACTGGGCAAGCTCTCGGGTGTAGGAAGTGAACGCATGGACGTGATGGTCGTCGACGACATGGTCTTTCCTGTTCAGAAGACCCTTGACGCTTTTTTGCAGCGAAGGCGGAATGAATTTCGCTTCATTCCGGTCATGCATCCGAAGGGAATAGAGAGGGCGCTTGAGGAGAATCCGGGGGTCAAGGCGGTCCTACTCGACATGGACTTCAGCATCCGGAAGCGGAAGGACGATGATCCTCCAAATTGCAGCGGTTTGACGGCCCTGGATTTCCTGTCAGACAAAGACCGGCCTCCGGTGATAGGTTTTTCCAAGCCCGAAGGTTCCAAGCCCCTTTTCAGATACGCTTCCTGCCAGCTCGTCAGGCGTCCTCCCGTAGAATGGGTTCCTAAGGATCCGAACCAGTATCCCAGGCTCTTCCAGGTGCTGGACACGATCAACAGAGGGGAGGAAATCGGGGAAGTGGAGTCCTTGAAGGGATGCTATGCCGACGGCAGCGCGTCCGGAGTCTTCATGGGAGAGATCTTGGAGAAGCGATTCGACACCGCCATGTGGCGTGGTCTTGCTTCGGCGGGTTCGGACTACGAGGAGCTAGCCACGATGGCGGCGATCAATACGAGGAGTGCGATCAGGCGTGTGGAGTACTACTACCATTCTCTAGTCCGCTTTGAAGCCGCCACGGCAGATGTGGGGGAGAACATCGTGGATGCTTCAGAGATGGAGGGGCACTGGAATCCCGAGGAGAAAATGAAGTCCGATGTCGAGGCCTTCGCTGTGCGGAACGCGTCGTTCTTTACCGCGGGAGACCTGGAAGAAATGGTCCGGAAAAGGGACGACAGGGTTTCGTCAAGCGAGAGGGGAAGATTGTGGCAGCGAGAGCAGGAACCGTCGAGTTCGCCAGAGAAAAAGCGAAAAGATGGTCGCTACTCCTTGCGGCGGTGGTTTTTCTTCTAGGCTTCCCTGTCATGTTGGCCTTTTATGCCCTCATGCCATCGGATCCGCTCCTTCCAGGTCTGTTTGCCTTTCGGAGTGCTGTGTTCGGGGACAGCGTCTTCCTTCCTTTGATGGCTGGTTCGCTTGCCTATGCTGCTCTTATTCTTCCCCCCAGGGGTGGTGAGAGGGGAGCAGCTGCTCTAGCGGCCGTCCTCGGGTGCCTAGCCGGAGCGGCCATACAGGTTCAATGGCTCATGGACGACGCCCCCGAACTCAACTGGACTTTCCCGGAGCCACATGTCTTCAACACGGCGGGAATCTATCACGCTTGCTATTTTTCCTTCGTCTTCGGGATCACTTCGCTTCTGGTTTCTCTGCTCGTTTTGAGGCTGAGAGGGATATCTGGTCGGATGCCCCGTGGTGGACGTTTGGCTGTCCTCCTCGCATGCGCCTCCCTGGTTGCCTTCTTCCTCGTGTGGTGGTTCGAGTAGTCCTCTCTTCTGCTCCAGTACCGTGTGCGGACGCCGGATTCGCGATGCCTTTGCCTGTGCGCCGGAGGTCGGATCCACGGCCTCCGGCGCACGGCGTCCTGATCGGAAAAAGCATGGATAACCCTCGTATCCGGATCCGCCGGGCACCTCCGCGTGACCTGCGTCTCAGGCGACCCCCTACAACCCCGGGGCCCGCAGAACTGTGCGCCCCGACCTTCGTCCTGGTCGCCGCCATAACCGACAATGGGCAGAGATCCGCCTCCACGACCTCCCAGGGGAACCGCCCATGCCCACGACCAGGACCAACGTCCGCCACAAGGGTCTGACCGCCCGCGACCTCGCGCTCATCGCCGTGTTCGCCGGGCTCATCGCCGCCCTCAGCGTCACGGTCGCCATCCCGCTGCCGTTCTCGCCGGTGCCCATCACCCTCCAGACCCTGGGCATCATGCTCGCCCCCAGCCTCCTGGGCTGGAAGCGCGGCCCCCTCGCCGTGGCGGCCTTCATCGTGCTCGGCCTGGCCGGACTCCCGCTCTTCGCGGGCGGCATGGGCGGCGTCGGGGTCCTGGCCCGGCCCTCGGCCGGGTTCATCGTCAGCTGGGTCCTCGCCGCGCTGGTCATCGGCCTGCTCACCGACCTCATGGTCCGCGGCACCCGGGGGCGCTACCGGTTCTGGGCGGGCCTGGGGATCAACGTCGTCGGCGGCATCCTCGTCATCTACGCCGTCGGCGTCCCCTGGATGGCCGTCGTCATGGGCGACGGGGTCCTGGCCGCCGCCTACTCCATGGTGGCCTTCCTGCCGGGCGACCTGGTCAAGGCCGTGGTCACCGCGCTCATCGCCAGCGCCGTCTACCGCGCCTACCCGATCCCGCCCGCGGGCCGCCCCGTCCTGGAGACCGCCACCGCCCGCGGGGAATCCTGATGCTGCGCCTGGAGGGCGTCTCCCACTCCTACGACGACCGCGCCGTGCTGCGCGACGTCACCCTCGACCTCGCCGAACACCGCATCGGCGTGATCGGGGCGAACGGATCGGGCAAGTCCACGCTCGCCCGCACCCTCAACGGCCTCGTCGTCCCCGACGAGGGCCGTGTCACGCTGGGGGAGTGGGACACCCGTCGCCACGCCAAGCGGATCCGGCGCCGGGTCGGCTTCGTCTTCTCCGACGCCGCCAACCAGATCATCATGCCCACCGTGGCCGAGGACGTGGAGATCGGCCTGCGCTCCCTGAAGCTGGGCCGCGAGGAGACCGCCCGCCGGGTGGAATCGGCCCTGGTCCGCTACGGCCTCGACGGCCACCGCGACCACCCCGGCCACCTGCTCTCGGGAGGGCAGAAGCAGCTCCTGGCCCTGGCCTCGGTACTGGTCACCGAGCCCGAGGTGCTGGTCTGCGACGAGCCCACCACCCTGCTCGACCTGCGCAACACCCGCACGGTGCACCGGACCCTGGACGGTCTGGAGCAGCAGGTCGTCCTGTTCACCCACGACCTCGACCTGCTCGACGGCTTCGACCGGGTGCTGGTCATGGACGCGGGGCGGGTGGTCTTCGACGGCGTTCCCGGCGACGCCGTGCGCCACTACACCAAACTCATGGACGAGCGGTGAGCACGGTCGGCCTCTACGTCCCCGGCACCGGGTTCCTGTACCGGATCCCGGCCGGGGCCAAGCTCCTCGCGCTGCTGCTGGCCGGTGTCGGCCTCGTCGTCTGGGCGGACCCCCGGGTCGCCGTCGGCGCCCTGGCCGCCGCGCTCGCGCTGTACCCGCTGGCCGGTCTCCCGCTGGGGCGGGCCTGGTCCGCACTGCGCGCGCTGTCGCCGTTCCTGCTGGCCATCGGCCTGTTCCAGGTCCTGTTCGCGGACTGGCAGACGGCCCTGCGCCTGTGCGCGCAGCTGGCCGCGCTCGTCCTGTTCGCCAACCTCGTCACGCTCACCACCCGCGTGCGCGCGATGCTCGACCTCTTCGAGCGCATGGCCCGCCCGCTCAGGCACGTCGGCGCCAACCCCGACCGGATCGCCCTCGTCCTGGCGCTCACCGTCCGCTCCATCCCGATGGCCGCCTCCGCCTGGCAGGCCGCACGCGAGGCCTACCGCGCGCGGGGGCTGTCCGGCCGTCCCCACCTGCTCGTGGTCCCGGTCATCGTCCAGCTCCTGCGGATGGCCGACGCGACGGGGGAGGCCCTGGTGGCCCGCGGTATCGACGAGGACACCCGCGGCTGAGGATTCGCCCGCCGGGACGGACGAAAAGAGGGAACCGGGTACCGATTCGGTATCGAGATGTTCGTATTCGCGACATTTCACTGGATAATGTCGGTAACCCAGCCCATCCGCGTGTCAGCGAACCGGTGATACCGTGCCCCGGCATTCCCCCGCCGACACCCGAGCCCGGTCCGTCGCCGTCGTGGCGGCCGTCCTCGCGGTGATCCTGGCCTTCACCCTGCCCGGCGCCACCTCGGCCTCAGGGGCCGCGCCGCCCCGCCCGGACCCCGCGCTGTTCCGCTCCCTGGTCTCCGAGGACGCGTTCCCCCTGGTGCCCTTCGCGCCCGTCGGCGCGCCCGCCACCGGAGGGCAGGGGCTCACCCCCGCCCAGCGCGAGGAACTCACCGCGCGCGTCGGGGCGATCGGGGAGGAGCACCCGGCCGACTTCGCGGTCGCCGTGCAGGACCTGCGCACCGGGGCCACCTTCAGCCACGGCGCCAACCGGCGGTTCCCCACCGCGAGCGTGGCCAAGCTGACCATCCTCACCATGCTGCTGCTGCGTGCCGAGGAGGAGGGCCGCGACCTCACCGGGGCCGAGCGCTCGCAGGTCTCGGCCATGATCCGCCACAGCGACAACGAGGTCACCGACGGCCTGTACTCGCGGATCGGGTTCACCGACGGCTTCGTCGAGGGCACCGAGACCCTGGGTTTCACCAACACCGTCCCCCACCCCGGCGGCAGGTGGGGCGCCACCATGACCACCGCCGCCGACCAGGTGCGGCTGCTGCGGGCCCTGTACTGCGACGGGAGCCCGCTGGCGGAGGAGGACCGGGCCTACGCGCGCGGGCTGATGGAGTCCGTCGCCGCCGAGCAGTCCTGGGGGGTCTCGGCCAGCGCCGGCCCCGACGACACCGTCGGCCTCAAGAACGGGTGGACCCCGCGCGAGGCCAACGGCGGCCTGTGGAACGTCAACAGCGTCGGCTACGTGGCCGGACCCGGCCGCGAGTACCTGATCGCGGTCCTGACCGACGGCAGCCCCGACTACACCAGCGGCGTCGCCCTGGTGGAGGAACTGGCGACCACGGTCACGGCGGCGATGGAGGAGGCCCGCGCCGCCGGGGACCCGGACGGGTGACCGTCCCGGCCCCCGGCCCGCGCACACGCGCGCCCCGCCCGGAGGGTTCCGGACGGGGCGCACGGGGGTCGCGCGGCCGACTAGTCAAGCGGCCCGCCGGCGACGTAGAGGACCTGGCCCGACACGAACCCGGCCTCCTCGCCGGTGAGGAAGGCGACGGCGTTGGCGATGTCCTCGGGCACGCCCACCCGGCGCACCGGGATCTCGGCCTCCTTGAAGGCCTTCATGTCCTCGTACTCGACGCCGATGCGCTCCGCGGTCGCCCTGGTCATGGCGGTCTCGATGAAGCCGGGCGCGACCGCGTTGCAGGTCACGCCGAACTTGCCCAGCTCGATCGCCAGGGTCTTGGTGAACCCCTGGAGCCCGGCCTTGGCCGCCGAGTAGTTGGCCTGGCCCCGGTTGCCCAGCGCGGAGGAGCTGGACAGGTTGACGATCCGGCCCCAGCCGCCCGAGGTCATGTGGGCCTGGGCGGCCCTGCTCATCAGGAACGAGCCCCGCAGGTGCACGTTCATCACGGTGTCCCAGTCCTCCACGGACATCTTGAACAGCAGGTTGTCGCGCAGGACGCCCGCGTTGTTCACCAGGATCGCGGGCGGCCCCAGGCGCTCGGCCACGGTGTCGACGGCGGCGGTCACCTGGTCTGGGTCGGACACGTCGCAGCCCACGGCCAGGGCGGTGCCGCCCGCGGCGGTGACGCGGTCGACGACCTCCTGGGCGTCGGACTCCCTCAGGTCCAGCACGGCGACGGAGCGGCCCTCGCGCGCCAGGCGCTCAGCGACTGCGGCACCGATCCCACGGGCCGCACCGGTCACGACGGCCACACGGGGCGTTGGTGACATGGGATTACCTCCAAGAGTTCGCGTGGTGGGCGCGAGGAGATCCTATCCACATGCCAACCGGTCGGTAGGTGGACGGGGTGTGTCCGGGGCCGGACCGCCCGCGGGCGGGCGGATTCGCGACTACCCGCTTCACGGGTCGGCCGAAGTCGTCTCCGCGTTTGCCTGCACAACGTCGGGGCTTGGCCTACGATTGCCTGCAAGACGAAGATGCACGTGCATTCGAGTCGTGCAGCGGCACGCGCCCGACCTGCACGCCGACACGGCCCGCCCCGGCCGTGTCACCGACGCCCACACAGCGGTGCGTCAGGGAGGAGTGGAAGGCATGGAGTGCGCTGAGGCGGTGGCCGACCCGGCCGGTGGCTGGTGGCTCAGGGTCCTGACGCACGGTTCCCGCCGCTGGAACACCCCCGTCTGCGGGGACCGGCACGACGCCGTCACGTGGAGCTTCGAGCCGCGCCCCCACTCGGTGGGGGCAGCGCGCGAGATTTCCGAGGCGCTTCTCCACGAATGGGAGATGCACTACTTGTCCAGCGATGTCGCGGTGGTCGTTTCGGAATTGGTCACCAATGCGCTCCGGCACGGCGGCCCTCTGCCCTTGACAGGGCAGAGCGAGGGCGGTATTCAGCTCTCGCTCATGCGCAGCGGCAGTGAATTCATCTGTGCGGTTCGTGACGGTGGAGACCGGCTGCCGGAGAGAAGGGAAACCGATCTCGACCTGGAGGGCGGTCGGGGGCTTGCCTTGGTGAGTGCTTTCGCGCGAGAGTGGGGTGTGATTCCCACGCAGCCCGGTGGAAAGTTCGTTTGGGCGCAATTCGTGTGAGTCCCGGGGTTCCCGCCGGGGGCCGCGCCGGATCACTCCCGGCGGCGGGGCCCTCCCCGGAGGTGCCGGGGATCCGCCAGCGAGGCGAAGGCACCACTGCTCTATCGTTCTATCGTGTACCTGTAGTGTCTTGTCCGCACGGCAAAGGTGTCCCTTCGCACGGATACCCTTGTGCGAGGAATGAGGGAGAGGCGGCGAACGTGGATATCGCTCGATTGCGCCAGGGGAGCGGCCCCACTGTGCGCCGCATGCTGATCGGGCACGAGCTGCGCCAGCTTCGCGAAGCGCGTGGTATCAGCCGAGAGGATGCCGGGAACAAGATTCGGGCATCGGCGTCGAAGATCAGCCGTATGGAACTCGGCCGGGTCGGTTTCAAGCTGCGCGATATCGAGGACCTCCTCAAGATGTACGGGGTCTCCGACCGCAAGAGGATCAGGGAAATCCTCGAAGTCGCGCGCGAATCCAACAAGCCCGGTTGGTGGAAGGAGTACGGGGAGTCACTGCACAAGTGGTTCATCCGCTACGTCGGCTTCGAGGAGGCCGCCGACCACATCCGCATCTACGAGTCCCAGTTCGTTCCGGGGCTGCTCCAGACCGAGGAGTACGCGCGGGCGGTCATCTCCGGCGGCGTGGAGACCGACGAGGTCACCGAGCAGCGCGTCGACGCCAGACTCAAGAGACAGCGGCGCCTGCGCACCGACACGAGCATGCGCATGTGGGTGATCCTCGACGAGGCGGCGGTCCGCAGACCCATCGGCGGTCCGGAGGCCGGGCGCGAGATCATGCGCGGCCAGCTGGAGTGGCTCATCCAGCTCAGCAAGGAGTACGACAACATCACGCTCCAGATCGTCCCCTTCGCGGTGGGCGCGCACGCGGCCGAGGCGGGGTCGTTCACGCTCCTGCGCTACTCGGAGTTCGAGCTCGCGGACATGGTCTACCTGGAGCAGCTCACCGACGGCGAGATCATCGACCGCAGGCCGGTGGTGGAGGCCTACACCAAGGCCATGACCCGGCTCAGCGTCGCCGCGGCCACGCCGGACGAGACGCTGGAACTGCTGGAGCAGATGTTGGAGGACCTGGACAAGGAAACCGGCTGACCAGCGGCGTGGGACGGGAGGAGGGGACCCCGAACACGCTCCCAGGGATACGAGAGGCTCGCCGAGGCGGGCCTTTCCGGGTTTCGGGGCACGTGCGCGCACACGGACGGCCCCGCGGTCGCGGAGCGGCCGGGGCACGGCGATCGGGGCGGTGCCCGAGGAAGGGGTCACCGCCGAGCGGTAACCCCTCCTGTGTGCGTCGGGGCAGAACGCGTCCGACGGGACGAGAGGCCCTAGCTGAGCAGGTTGTCGAAGTCCCCGTCCTTGGCGCCCAGGATGAGGCAGTCGATCTCCTCCTGGGTGTAGACCAGCGCCGGTCCGGACGGGAACCGCGAATTGCGTACGGCGATGGAGCCGTCGCCGAGGCGGGCCATCTCGACGCAGGCACCCTGCGAGTTGCTGCGCCGGGCCTTCTGCCAGGCCGCCTCGGTGAGCTGGGTCGCGGGGATGCCGTTGTGTGCGGTCATGCTGCTCCTTTTTTCGTCGAGGGGAACGTCCGTGCTAATGCACCGCCACATGCACGTGCATCAGCACCGACACGTTCACAAGCATAGCGTGACCCCCGCCACCTGTCCGGAGGTTTGGTGGTATGTAAGCGCCATGTAACCCATGGCCTGCCCGTGTGTTGCGCCCACGTGTCCCGGGGGTGTTTCGGCCGGGAGGCAAAGGCGGTTAGGACACGCGGCTCCCCCTGACAGGGGGAACAGGGGATCGAGAACACGCGGTCGTTCCGGGCCGTGGGGGCGCGGGTGCGCGGGAGGCGCGGACCCCCGCCCGGCGGGAGGGCGGCACGGGAAGGGAGCGGACACGCGTCGGCCCCGTCGGCCGGGGCGGGGGCCCGGGCCGACGGGGCCGGTGCGGTGGGACGGGGCGGGGATCAGGAGCAGGACAGCGCGGTGGTCAGCGCCTCCAGGTTGCCCCGCATGATCGACGGGTAGTCGTCGCCGGGGGAGTCCTCGGTGACGCCCTCCAGCGGGTCGAGCACCTCCACCTGGGCGCCGGTCTCGGCGGCGATGGTCTCGGCGGTCGCCGCGGGCATCAGCGGCTCGGTGAAGATCGTCTCGATGCCGCGCTCGTTGACGACGTCGGTGATGGCCGCGATCTGCGAGGGGGAGGGCTCGGTCTCGGGGTCCACCCCGCTGACCCCGATCTGCTCCAGGCCGTAGGCCTCGGTCAGGTAGGTGAAGGCGGTGTGCCCCACGACCACCTCGTCGTGCTCGCAGGAGGACAGCCCCTCCTCGTACTCCTGGCCGATCGCCTCCAGTTCGGCGGTCACGGCCTCCACGCCCTGGGCGTAGCCGTCGGCGCCCTCGGGGTTGACCTCGGCCATCCGGTCGCCGAGCGCCTGGGCGGTCTGGGCCATCAGGTCCACGTCCAGCCAGAAGTGGGGGTCGTACTCGCCGTGGTCGTGCCCCTCCTCGGCGGCGGTCTCCTCCTCGGCGGCGGCCTCCTCCTCCGCGTGCGCCTCGTCCTCGGCGTGGTCGTGGCCCTCCTCGCCGTGGCCGTGCTCCTCCTCGCCGTGGCCGTGCCCCTCTTCGGCGTGCCCGTCGCCTTCGGCGTGGTCGTGGCCGCCCTCTCCCGCCGGGTGCAGCTCCACGACGTCGGCGACGTTGAACGCGCTCTCGGCGGCCTCCTGCGTGATCGCCTCGTCCACGGCGGGCTGGAGGCCCTCCACGTAGAAGGCGATGTCGGACTCGCTGACCTCGGCGACCTGCCGGCCCGTCAGCTCCAGGTCGTGGGGCTCGGTGCCGGGCTCGGTGAGCTGGACGACCGCCACCCGGTCGCCGCCGATCTGTTCGGCCAGCCACTCCAGGGGGTAGACGCCGGTGACCACGGTCAGGTCCGCGTCGGCGGGTGAGACACCCGAGTCGTCCGCCCCCTCACCGCCGCTTCCGCAGGCGGTGATCGTCAGAAGTGTCGCGGCGCCGAGGGCGGCGGCCCGCACGGTTGTCCCAGTTCGCATGGGTCAATTGTCGGAAGAATGAAAACGGTTGTCAATTTGTCTGTTCGGAACGGACCGCTCACGCACCCCCGGAACCGCCGTCCGCGGGCACGGGGAGCGGGCGGCCGGACGCGGAACCCGGGGCGCCGCGCGGCGCCCCGGAGTCCTTCCCGCCGGACCGGTCTCCACCGCGCCCCGACGGTCGCGGCCGCCCGCCGCCGTGCGGCCCGCGGCTCAGGTGGACTCGGAGAAGCGCTCCACGTCGTCGGTGCGCCCCGCGACCACGATCACGTCGCCCTTGTTCAGCACCGTCTCCTGGGTGGCGTAGGTGAACTCCTCACCCATCCGCTTCACCGACACCACCGTGATCCCGTAGTGCTGGCGCACCCGGGTCTCGCGCAGCGTCTTGCCGATGAGCTCCTTGGGCGCCTTGGTCTTGCCCAGCGAGAAGCCCTCCTCCAGCTCCACGTAGTCGAGCATCCTGCCCGACAGCAGGTGCGCCACCCGCTCACCCATGTCGTGCTCGGGCAGCACCACGTGGGTGGCCCCGACCTGTTCCAGGATGCGGCCGTGGCGGCGGCTCGTCGCCTTCGCCCAGATGTTGGACACCCCCATGTCCACCAGCAGGGAGGTGGCCAGGATGCTCTCCTCCAGGTGGGTGCCGATGGCCACCACCGCGCTGCGGAACTGGCCCGCGCCCACCTGGCGCAGCGCCTCCTCGTCGGTGGCGTCGGCGATCACCGTGTGCGTGAGCGCGTCGGCGAAGGACTGCACCAGCCGCGGGCTGGAGTCCACGCCCAGCACCTCCCACCCCCGGCTGACCAGCTCCAGGCCGAGCGAACTGCCGAACCGGCCCAGGCCGATGACCAGGACCCGCTTGTCGGTGAGTCTCCTGTGCTGCTGCACGGTGTCCCTTCCTTCCCTCGGAGTGCTCTCAGCCGATGATCGGCCGCGCCTCGGCGAGATCGTAGCGCCGGCGGTGGTCGCGGAAGGCCAGCGCCGTCACGAAGGTGATGGGGCCGATCCGGCCCGCCACCATCAGCAGGGCCAGCAGGAACTGGGCCCACGGCGCCAGTTCCGCGGTGATGCCCGTGGACAGGCCGACCACGCCGACGGCCGAGACCACCTCGAACATCACCGGGAGCAGTTCGAACGGGGTGGTGCGCACCAGCAGGACGGTGGTGAAGGCCACGACCGTCGCGGACAGGAACACCAGGCTCAGCGACTGCCGGATCACCTCGGGCGACAGCTGGCGTCCGTAGACGTGCACCTTGTCGTTGCCGCGGACCTCTGCCGCCACCACCAGGAAGATCACCGCCAGGGTGGCCACCTTGATGCCCCCGGCCGTTCCGGCGCTGCCGTTGCCGACGAACATCAGCATGATCGTCACCAGCAGCGTGGCGTCCTCCATCTCCCCGGTGTCCACGGAGTTGAGGCCGCCGCTGCGCGGCATCACGCCGTGGAAGAAGCCGTCGACCAGCCGGGACCACCAGTGCATCTGCCCGAGGGTCTGGGGGTTGTGCCACTCCATCAGGGTGACCAGCAGGGCCCCGCCCACGAAGAGGATCGAGGTGGTGGTGACGGTGAGCTTGGTGTGCAGGCTCCACAGGCGCGGGGTGCGCAGTTCGCGCCGCAGTTCCAGCAGGACGGGGAAGCCGATGCCGCCCAGGATCACCGCCAGGGCGATCGGCACCAGGATGAACGCGTCGCCGGAGAACCGCATCATGCTGTCCCCGTACAGGGAGAGCCCGGCGTTGTTGAAGGCCGAGACCGAGTGGAAGAAGCCCGAGTAGGCGGCCTCCCCGAGCGTCATGTCGTAGCCCAGCCACAACCTCGGGGTGATCAGCAGGAACGTCAGTCCCTGACAGATGAGGAAGATCAGGGCCACCCGGCTGACCAGGCCGCGTACGTCTCCCACCCACATGCTCCGGGTCTCGGTCTGCACGGTCAGCTGCATGCGCAGTCCGAACCGGCGGATCATCGCGGTGCCCAGCAGGGAGGCCAGGGTCATGATGCCCATGCCGCCCACCTGCATGAGCGCCAGGACCACCCCCTGGCCGAAGGTGTTGAGGTCGTTGCCGATGCTGACCACGCTCAGCCCGCACACCGAGAGCGCCGAGGTCGCGGTGAAGAAGGCCTCGACGAAGCCCAGGCCCCTGTCGTCGGGCGTGGTCAGCGGGGTCATCAGCAGCGCCGTGCCCATCAGGTCCACGACCACGTAGGCCATGAGGAACACGCGCGCGGGCTGGCGCCACGTGCTGGCCTCGCGGGTGGTGCTCAGTTCCCGGCGCAGTTTGTACGACAGCCTCGCCGCCCTGAGCGGCAGGAGCGAGCCGCGCAGCCTGAGCAGGGAGCGCAGCCCCGCTCTCAGCCGGTTCTCGCTCATCGCTGACCGCGGGTCGGGAAGGGTGCCACGGTGTCTCCTTAGACGTTCCTGGGCGCGGGGAAGTGTGCCGGAGGGTTGCGATCGTGGCACGCCGACGGCCCGTCCAGCATCGTAACCGCGCGGAGGGTGTGCCGGTGGCGCCCGCGGCGGTCCCCACCAGCGGGGACGCGGCCCTGGGAACGGGCCAGCGGCGGCGCCCCGGCGCGGCCGGCCCGGCCCGGCCGGGGCGCCGCACCAGGTCAGGCGTGGCGGGCGCCCTCGTGGTCGGCGTGGCCGGGCGGCTCCAGCTGCAGTGTGGAGTGCTCGACGTCGAAGTGACCGGTCAGGCACTCGTGGAGTTCGTCCAGCATGCGGCCGCTGTCGCGCAGGTGCTCCTCGGCGACCACCACGTGCGCCGACATCACGGGCACCCCGGAGGTGATGGTCCAGGCGTGCAGGTCGTGGACGTCCAGGACGGCGGGGTGTCCGAGCAGGTGGTCGCGGACCTCGCTCAGGTCCATGCCCTGCGGTGTGGCCTCCAGGAGGATGTGCACGGCCTCGCGCAGGAGGGACCACGCGCGGGGCACGATGATCGCCGCGATGCCCAGTGAGACGAGGGTGTCCACCCGGTCCCACCCGGTCAGCCAGACGACGACGCCGCCCGCGATCACCCCGACCGAGGCCAGGGCGTCGCTCAGGACCTCCAGGTAGGCGCCCTTGACGTTGAGGCTCGCGCGGGCGCCCGAGCGCAGGACGAGCAGCGCGCCGATGTTCATGACCAGGCCGAAGGCGGCCACGGCGATCATGCCCGGCCCGGACACGTCGGCGGGCGCGCGGAGCCGTTCGACCGCCTCCACCACGATGAACCCGCACAGGACGAACAGCACCAGCGCGTTGACGGCGGCGGCGAGGATCTCCGCGCGCTGGTAGCCGAAGGTGCGCCTGCTGGTGGCGGGCCGGGCGGCGATCCACACGGCCACCAGGGCCAGGGCCACGCCGAAGGAGTCGGTGACGGTGTGCCCGGCGTCGGCGAGCAGGGCCAGGCTGTCGCTGAGCGCGGCGCCGACCACCTGGACCACGGCGACGGCGAGCATCATCCCCAGGACCACCGCCAGCCGTCTGCTGTTGGCGGCCCCGGCGGTGACGCCGTGCCCGTGCCCGTGGTCGTGTCCCAGGCCCATCAGCCCTCCCGTTCCGACGTCCTCTCCCGGGGCCGCCGTCCGCGGCGCCCATGGTTCAGCCTCCACTGTTTATACAGCCTGTGCTGTCTATACAGCAAGCTGTGTACAATGGTTTTCATGTTGACCTCCGAGCAGCGCCTGTCCGCCATCCAGCGGCTCGGCCGCGCCCTGTCCGACCCCACCCGCTGCCGCCTCCTGCTGGCGCTCCTCGACGGTCCCCACTACCCCGCCCAACTCGCCGACCAACTGGGGCTCACTCGCCAGAACGTCTCCAACCACCTCGCCTGCCTGCGCGACTGCGGCCTGGTGAGCACCTCCGCGCGCGGGCGCCAGGTCAGCTACGCGCTCGTGGACGACTCCCTGGCCCACGCCCTGGAGGACCTCCTGCGCGTGGTGTGGGGGACCGCGCAGCCGCACGAGGCTCCCGGCGAGCCCCGGTCCGCCTGAGCGCCGCCGCGGGGGTGTTCGGCGGCGGTCGGTCCGGTGCGCGTGCGCCCCGGGCGCACGACTCCCCGCCGCCGCAGGTCCGGGTGTCCGGCTTCCCGCCGCGCCCGTCCCGTCACCCCCGGTGTCCCCGTGTTCCGCGTGTCCGGGGCCGTTTTCCGGTTGGCCGGAAGTTGCCACCGTGATGTCCGTTACAGGGCGCGCCCTTCTCGCGGGCGCGGGAAGCCGCATTTCATCCCATCCGGCTCCGACTTACGGATGAGGACACCTACTTTGGTCAGAAACCGACCCTGCCAGAAGGCTGACGCATCCCTGAGACTTCCCTGAATCGCGCGGGGGGAGCCCCAAGTCCCGATATAACGCGACGTATGGTGAGTAGTGCGCCCGGCAGGTGCACGAGGCCCGGGAGAGGCGGCAGACACGGCCGCCCCGCACCCGGCAGCCGGACACCGGCACCCCTGTCACCACACCTTCGATCCCGGTCCCAGAACCGGCGGACGACCGTGTGCTGCCCCGGCGCGTACACGCGCTCGACGACCCACACATCACGGCCCGCCCCGTGTCCGCAGTGAACTAGGAGCGAGAACCTCTCATGTCCAGATCGGCCGCAAGGGCCCGCGCCGCGGGTCTCCCCCGGACGGGGACCGCTGCCACCAGCGTGGAAGGGACCCAGGTATGAACCGCGCCGCGGTCATGTCGCTCGGCAACCGGGCACTGGTCCTGCTCATCACCCTGGCAGTCCTCTTCTTCGGAGTCCTCGCAGCGGCGTCGGCCAAACGCGAGCTCTTCCCCGACATGTCCCTGCCGATGGTGATGGTCTCCGGCACCTACCAGGGGGCCGCCCCCCGGGTGGTGGAGAGCCAGGTCACCGAGCCGCTGGAACAGGCCGTCCAGAGCGTCCCGGGCGTCACCACGGTCACCTCGACCTCCAGCACCGGCTCCTCCCAGGTCACGGTCGAGTTCGACTACGGCCAGAACCAGGACGACCTCGTCCGCCAGACCCAGATCGCCGTCGACCAGGTCGCGGGCATGCTCCCCGAGGGCGTCGACACCAGCGTCATGTCCTTCAGCACGGACATGATGCCGGTCGTGATGCTCGCGGCGGGCGCCGCCGACGGCGACGACCAGGCCATGGTCGACCCGCTGGAGACCCACCTCATCCCCGAGCTGGAGTCCGTCGAGGGCGTGCGCTCGGCGACGCTCACCGGCGCGGTGGAGTCCGACGTGGTCGTCACGCCGGACGAGGACGAACTCGCCGAGAACGGCCTGTCCCCGCAGAGCCTCGTGGACGCCCTGCAGTCCAGCGGCCTGCTCCAGCCGGGCGGGGACGTCGAGTCCGACGGCCGCAGCCTGAGCGTGACCACCGGTGACCAGTTCACCTCGATCGAGCAGGTCGAGGAGGTCTGGCTCCAGCCCGCCGCCGCGGGAGCGGACATGTCCGCCGCGGCGCCCGGCGCGCCCCCGGCCGCCCCGGCCGAGCCGGTCCGGCTCTCCGAGGTCGCCGACGTCGAACTCGTCCAGGACGAGGCCGCCAGCCTGGCGCGCGTCAACGGCGACCCGAGCATCGGCGTCATGGTCATGAAGACCCCAGACGGCAACACCGTCGAGGTCTCCGAGGGGGTCCAGGCGGTCCTGGACGAGCAGGCCGACGTCCTGGGCGAGGACATCGACATCAGCGTGGTCTTCGACCAGGCCCCCTACATCAACGAGTCCATCGTCGCGATGCTCGAAGAGGGCGGCATGGGCCTGCTGGCCGCCGTGATCGTCATCCTGGTCTTCCTGTTCTCGATCCGTTCCACCCTGGTGATCGCGGTGTCGATCCCGGTCTCGGTGCTGATCGGGTTCCTGGGCATGCAGGCGTTCGACTTCTCGCTGAACATGCTCACCCTCGCCGCCATCACCATCTCCATCGGACGCGTGGTGGACGACTCCATCGTGGTCCTGGAGAACATCCGCAGGCACCTGGACTACGGCAAGGAGCGGATGGCCGCGGTCAAGCAGGGCGTGCGCGAGGTCGCCGCCGCCGTGGTCTCCTCCACGCTCGCGACCATCGCCGTGTTCCTGCCGCTGGCCTTCGTCGGCGGCCAGGTCGGCGAGATCTTCCTGCCGTTCGCGGTCACCGCCAGCCTGGCCCTGGCCGCCTCCCTGGTCGTCTCCATCACCCTCATCCCGGTGCTGTGCTACTGGTTCATGAGCCCCAGGGACATCGGGGACGCCACCCAGGAGGAGATCGAGCGCGAGGAGTACGAGCGGGAGATGCGCGGCCCGCTCCAGCGCGCCTACCTGCCGGTCATCCGCTGGATCACCACCAAGCGCAGGACCGCCACGATCATTACGCTCCTCGCCAGCGTCGTCATCTTCGGCGGCACGGTCGTCATGGCCAACGGCATCGAGACCGACTGGATGGGCCAGTCCGAGGAGAACACCTACCAGGTCGTCCAGGAGCTGCCCCCGGGCACGTCCCTGGAGGTCGCCGACGAGGAGGCGGCCAAGGTCGAGGACCTCCTCGCCGGTTACGCCTGGGTGGAGTCCTACCAGACCAACGTCGGCGGCGGCGGTATGGCCGCCATGATGGGCGGCGGCGGTGCGGCCCAGGTGGACTACAGCATCACCGCCGACCCCGACACCGACCAGGCCCGCAACCGCGAGGTGCTGCGCACGGCCCTGGAGGACCTGGACACCGAGTACGAGCCGCGCCTGAGCGCCATGGCCGCCATGGGCGGTTCGGGCATCGAGGTGCGGGTCAGCGCCGACGACCAGGACACCCTGGCCGAGGCGGCCGGGATGGTCGAGGAGGAGCTGCGCGGCATCGACGGCGCCGACGACGTCGCCAACAGCATCTCCGAGTCCCAGCCCGCGCTGGAGGTCCGCGTCGACGGCGAGGAGGCCGCCGAGCGGGGCATGACCGAGGCCATGATCGGCCAGCAGGTCACCGCCGCCTTCAACGGGCAGAACGTCGGAACCGTCACCCTCGACGACACGCGCCGCGACATGGTGGTCCGCGTCGACGAGGCGCCCCGGACCGTGGCCGAGCTGGAGGACCTGCCCGTCACGGGGTCGACCGGCCAGGCGGTCCCGCTGTCCGACGTCGCCGAGGTGACCGAGGTGCAGCAGCCGCCGGAGCTCACCCGCATCGACGGCATCACCAGCGCCACCGTGTCGGCGAGCGCCACCGGTTCCGACCTGGGCGCGGTGAGCGCCGAGATCACGCAGGCCCTGGACACCATGGACCTGCCCGAGGGCGCCACCGCGACCCTGGGCGGCGTCAGCCAGGACCAGAGCGAGGGCTTCGCGCAGCTGATGCTGGCGATGGTCGCCGCGATCGTCATCTGCTACCTGATCATGGTGGCGACCTTCAAGAGCCTGCTCCAGCCGCTGATGCTGCTGATCTCGGTGCCGTTCGCGATCACCGGTTCGCTGGCGCTGCTGCTGGTCACCGGCACCCCGCTGGGTGTGGCGGGCATGGTCGGCATGCTGATGCTCATCGGCGTGGTGATCACCAACGCCATCGTCCTGATGGACCTGATCAACCAGAACCAGAACAACGGGATGCCGCTCAGGGAGGCGATCGTGGAGGGTGCCCGGCACCGTCTGCGTCCCATCCTCATGACGGCGCTCGCGACCGTCGCGGCGCTGACCCCGATGGCCCTGGGCATCACCGGCGGCGGGGCGTTCATCTCCGCGCCGCTGGCGATCGTGGTGATCGGCGGTCTGCTGTCCTCCACCGTGCTCACGCTGATCCTGGTCCCCGTCCTCTACCAGCTGGTGGAGTGGGGCAGGCAGCGCGGCGCGGCCCGCAGGCAGGCGCGCCGCGAGCTGCGCAGGGAGCGCAAGGCCGCGGCCGCCGGGGCCGAGCGCACCAAGGAGCCGGTCGGCTGATCCCAGGCCGTTCCCGGTTCGGGGGCGTCCCGCGCACTGCGCGGGGCGCCCCTCGCCGTTGCCCGGGCGGTCGGCTTCGCGCCTGCGGGGCGTCGACCGGCCGCAATGATGCGAACATGAGTTCGAACGGGAAAAATTCGACAAAAGTGTTTTATGGAACGACTTGGCGGTAGTGGGCTGGTATCCGCGCCCGGCCCGCCGGGCGGGAAGGGTGCGGTCGCCGTGCCCCGTGGGCCTGCGGGGCTGGAGACGCGGAGTGCAGCGTCCGCCTTCGCGTACGCAGAGTGATCGCACGGGGATCGAAAGATATTTGTCGTGCGACAACTTTTTTCGCCCCGTCGCTTTTGAAGGCGTTTCTGAGGGAACGTACTCCTCGCACGGCGACCGTCCCCCGCCCGACCAGAGCTCCCGACACCGCGTCAGGAGAGAGGGCCGAGCCGCAGGTGCTGACAGGCGACACAAGCACAGAAGGACAGAGCACCGGGGGTCCTCTCTTGTCCGAGAACAGCGCCCAAAAGTCCCAAGCCGCCGCAGACCGCACGACCGTCATCCCCAGGCCCCGCAGGCCGATGCCCGGAGAGGACGCCACGGCGGAGGAACTGCTGTCCGTACTCGGAGGGCTGGGGGAGGGCGACCCGCGGGCCAACGGACTGCGTGAGCGGGTCATGGCCCTCTACCAGCCGCTGATCAACAAGATCGCGCGCCGCTACGGGGGGCGCGGCGAGCCGTTGGAGGACCTGAAGCAGACCGCGATGGTGGGGTTGGTCAAGGCCGTGCACGGCTACGACCCGGACCGCGGCAAGCCCTTCATCTCCTACCTGCTGCCCACGGTGACGGGGGAGATCAAGCGGCACTTCCGCGACCACACCTGGGCGGTGCGGGTGCCGCGCCGCCACCAGGAGAACCGGGTGAAGCTGCGCCGGGTGACGGGGGAGTTCCAGCAGGAGCACGCGCGCACGCCCACGATCGCGGAGCTGGCCCACGAGATGGGGCTGCCCGAGGCCGAGGTCAGCGAGCTGGCGCAGGTCTCGGAGTCCTACCGGTCGCTGTCGCTGGACGCGCCCGACTCCTCAGACGCCGAGGGGCAGGAGGGCACGCGTCTGGAGGACCACCTGGGCTGTGAGGACGCGGCGCTGGACCGGGTGGTGGAGCGCGAGTCGCTCAAGCCCGCGCTGGCGCGGCTGCCCGCGCGGGAGCGGGAGATCCTGCGGTTGCGGTTCTTCGGGGACCACACCCAGTCCGAGATCGCGGACCGGTTGGGCTACTCGCAGATGCACGTGTCGCGGTTGCTGTCGGGGGTGCTGGAACAGCTGCGCGAGGAGGTCGGCGGGCACGCGCCCGGCCGCTCCTGAGACCTTCCGGAGGGGGCCGCGGGGGCCCTCCTCCGGACAGGCGGGAGAGGAGCCTCCCTGGCCGGCGCTCCGCGGGGCGTGCGGGACCGGACCTCGCTCCGGTGCCTGTGTCGGGCGCGGCGCCCTCAGCGGCGGACGCCCCGGTACCTCATGCGGGTGCGCAGCGGCAGCGCCGAGACGTAGCGGCCCAGGCGGTCGGCGTAGTCATCGGTGGTGATCTGCGCATGAGCGCTCCTGGCTGTCTCACGGGTGTCCTTGTCACCGCTGACCAGCAAGGGGAACAGCAGATCACCGCGGCGCAGCGCCGATGCCGCGTCCTCGCGGACGCCGCTGTCGGAGTGGGACAGCAGTCTGTGGAGCATGCGCATCGCCCGCTCCGGACTGCGGGTGTCGGCGCCCAACGGCGGCAGCATGTCCAGGGCCGCCCGGAGGACGTCGGTCGGCGGGCGGAGCCCGATCAGCCCCCGGACGGCCTGGAGGCCGTCGGGACGGGCCGAGACCAGATCCGCCAGCCGCGCGTCCAACTCTCCGCCGAACACCCCCGGCGAGCGAAGAGCCAGCCCGATCACCGACGCCAGAAGCGGAGGCGTGAGAACGCGGGTGGCGAGGTCGGGATACGTGTCAGGTTCGGCCCGCTGGCCCCGCTCCATCTGCTCCAGGGCGTCGACGGCCCGCCAGCCGACGGACCTCTCCCCGTCGACCGCCAGGAGGAGCAGGACCTCGGTCCAGGCCGGGTCGGGATCGTGGCCGTCGGCTCGCCACACACGGACCACGCCCTCGATCGCGGCCCACCGCACCTCGTGGAACGGTCCTGGGCGGCTTCGAGGAAGACCGACACCGGGACGTTGCCGTGTCTGGCCAGGAGCCTCATCAGGTTGGCGCGCCCTTGCGGGCTGTGCTCGGTGCGCCAGCGCTCTTGGGCGCGTTCGGACGAAACGCCGTGGACCGTGATCGTGTCGATGAGGTCATCGACCATCGCCCCGTTGGGCAGCATGCGGGCCAGGGCGTCCAGCAGGGGCCCCACCGCCCGGTCGTCAGGCGTCTGACGCAGAGCGGCGGCGGCGTAGGGGACGCAGGCGTCGTCGTCCAGCGCGGCGATGAGCACGGCGGCAGCGCGTTCGTCGCTGATCCGGGCCAGAGCCTGGACCAGCCCCTGGCGCAGATCGAGGGACTCGCGGTCATACCTCGCGCGGTCGGGGACACCGTGGTGGTCATGGGGGTGGTGCGAGGACGCGAGCAGCGCCTGCAACCGATCGATGAGCGCGGGGACGACGCGCGGGCCTCTGCGCCGGAGTTCGGCGATCGCCATGTCCCGGTGGCTGGGCTGGCTTCCGTGGGTCCGCCACAGCTCCAGGTGTTCGATCAGGCTGTCGACATCCTCGGTCATGTCGTCAGTACACCACGGGGCGTTGGGCCCTTCCACGGGGTGTGGAGGCCGGTGATTCCCTGTAGCGCTTCGCGGAGTCGAAGACGGGTCCTCAAGGTCTGGGGGTTCCGCCGTCACCCCGGTATCACGGGGTCGCGAAACGACCGGAAACAACAGGGGCCAGCCGGAACCACCGACGGGCCCCGCCTGGGGCGTTACCCGCAGTTCGGGTGGGCTTTCAACCCCGCAAACCCCCACAGTCGGGGCGTTCGGGCCCTTGGCACTGCGTCACCGGAGCGGCGATTTGTGCTATCCGCGCACTCCAGGCAGGCTGCGTCCCATGGATGAAACGAACAAGAGCCTCGACGACCTGGTCCGCGACGAGCTGGGCGAGGAACCGTCGCAGGAGGCCAAGGACTACGCGCGTGAACTCTACGAGCGCTACCGACTGCCCGCGCCCGGCCAGGACGGCGGTGCGGCGGCGCCCCCGAGGGCCGGCGCCGAGGAGTAGGCGCGCTCTCCCGGACGCGGCGGCGTACCGGCGCGGCCCCGAGCGGTCCGTGCTCCGGGGCTCCGCTCCGCTTCGCTCCGTGTCCGGGGGAGTGGGCCCGCCCACGGGGCGGGCGGCGACCCGTGTACCGGGTCAGTCGGAGAGGACGGCCTCGTCTGCGTCCTCCGCCGGGGTGTCGCACCCGCGGTCCCACACGAGCTCGAACCAGACCTTGCGACCCATCCCGTCACCGCGGGGCTCGGTGCCCCACTTGCTGGAGAGCGCCTCGACCAGATCCAGGCCCCGACCGTGCTCGGTGGTGTCGTAGGGGTCCCGGTGCTGGGGCTCGGGCGCCTCGGCCACGTTGCCCAGGTCCCGCACCTCCACCCGGGCCCACCCGGGTGCCAGGTGGACACAGACCTCGAACTTGCCGGTGGCCCGGCCCGAGGCGCTGTGCGTGATGGCGTTGGTGGCCAGCTCGCTGGTGAGCAGCGTCGCCGTGGTCAGCTCCGGTGAGGCGACCAGCTGCCGGGCGACGAACCTCCTCGCGTAGGCGATCTGGCTCGGCAGGCCGGGGAAGCGCCGCCGCGCCGGTCTGGAGGCGGTCTCTGTGCTGTACGGGGTGCGCTCTTCCATGGAACTCGCCGGACGTTGAAAGGGACGGGACGAAGACAGCGGGACCTGGAGTGCGTCCGGCTGCGAGGAGGCGGCCCCGCAGGTGGGGTCGTGTGTGTGGAGCACGACGGGGGGACTGTGGGGTGCTGCGGTGTCACACATTGGGTTCACTCCCCGAGGACGTGTGTTCGCGGCGGGCATGGCAACGGAAGTGCCGGGCCCTCGAAGGCGTCCGTGCCCGTGTAACGGGTCACGGCGCGGTGTGGCCGCACGGGCCCGGGCCCCCTGGGACAGGGAGGGGTGCGTCGGTGTGCCACGCGTCACGCGCAAGGGCGGCGACAGGAGGGAGGAGGGAAGCCGCGAGACTTCCTCCGAGGCGGTGGTGGGTCCTGGGAGCGGGCCGGGGTGGTGGGTCATGTCGGGTGGCGGATGTGCCCTACGACACTGAAGGGCGTATTCGCGCTTAGCATACGCTCCGTGCCTCCCCGGAAACCCAGCTGACCTGGCTTGGCCAGGATAACCCCGGCTGAGCTGGAAAAAGGGGCTGTTCGGTCGGATCGCGGGGGTGGCCGGGCGCGGATATGGGCCGTGTTTCGGAACTGGTGGGGCCTGTGAGTATGGATAACGATTAGGTCAAGCTCTGCGAAATTCTGTGCCTCCCACGGTCTTGCGCGCTTGTGTCCGACCGGCCAGGGTGTGGACATGCCCTCCCGCGCGCCCCTGCCCCCCGGTCTCGGCGTCGAGATCGACCGCGCGGCGCGCCTGGCCGACGAGGGGCACGTCCTCGTCGGCGGTAGCCCGCCGCGGGCGGTGCGCCTCACCCCGGAGCGGGTCAGCGCGCTGATCCGCTGGTTGAGCCGGGCGGTGCCGCGGAACGCGGAGGAGCGCCTGTTCGCCCGCGACCTCATCGGGGCGGGCCTCGCCCACCCCCGTCCTCTACCCCTCGCGCCGGGGGACACGGTAGAGGTGGCCGTCGTCGGACGGGCCGACTCCGCCGCGCTGCACGCCACCCTGGACCACCTCGACGAGCACCGCCACGGGACCCGGACCGTGGTCGTCGGGGCCACCGGGCCCGAAGCCCGTGCGGCCCGCGGCCGGGGCGCCCGCGTCGTCCCCGGTCCGGCCGGGGGAGCCGGGGACCGGGCGGCGGCGCTACGCGCGTGCTCCGCCGAGTTCGTGGCCCTGGTCGAGGCGGGCACCCGCCCCGGCCCCGGGTGGCTGGAGACCGCGCTCGGCCACTTCGCCGACCCGGACGTGGCGGCCGTGGTGCCCCGGGTCCTGACCGACCGCTCCGCCTGCCTGGGCCACACGCGGATGACCGTGGCCGCCGTCGCCGCCCGCGGGACTGGCGCGGACCGGGGCGCCGACCCCGCCCCCGTCCTGCCCTGGGGGCACGCCCTGCCCTGGCAGGAGCGCCCGGGACCGGCCAACGGGCACACCGACCCGCTGCGCCCGGTCCCCGTCCTGCTGCTGCGCCGCCGCGCCGCCGACCTCGACCCCGGCCTCGGCGCCGCCGCCGGGCTCGACCTGCTGTGGCGGCTCGCCGAACAGGGCTGGTCGGTGCGGTACGAGCCCCGCTCCAGGGTGTGGGCACCGCCGACCACCGACCTGGGCGCGTACCTGCGCGCCTGCTTCACCTCCGGGGCGGTCGCCGGTCCCCTGGCCCGCCGACGCGGCGCACGCGCGGCCGGACCCGCGCTGTCCTGGCCGGGCGCGGCAGGGCTCGCCCTGCTGTTCGCGGGACGGCCCGCCGCGGCCCTGGCCGCCGGTGCGCTGGGCGGCGCGGCGGTGACGGGCGCCCTCGTGGCCGGGGCGGGCACCCCGCTGCCCGAGGCGGTGCGGTTGGCCGGGCTGGACCTCGCGTACACCGTGCGCACGGGCACGCGCGCGGTCCGTACGGCCTGGTGGCCGCTGGCCGCGGCGGTGGTGGGCGCCGCGGTGCTCCGGCGGCGCGGTCGCGTGATCCCGGGCGTGCCCGGTCCGACCGCCACGGACCCGCTCGCGGGCCGGGACCGGTCGCCGCGGCGAGGCGGTGCCGCAGGACGCGCGGGCCGCGCAGCCCTGGCCGCGGGAGCGGCCCTGGTCGTGCCGCACCTGGCGTCCTGGCACCGGGGCAGGGGCGCCGCTCTGACCGGTCCGGTGACCTGGACGGCCCTGGGGATGGCTGGCGACGCGGCGCGTTCCCTGGGCACCTGGTGGGGGATCGCGCGGTCGGGTTCGCCCGCGCCCCTGGTGCCACGGCTCGTGCCTCCGGCCGCGACCGGCACGGCCGCGCCGGAGCGCTCCGGCCGCACGCGCGGCGCGCGGGGACCCGAGGAAGGCTCAACAGCGGCCGTGAGCCGGGCTTAACCCCTCCGGGGCGTGCGGGGCAGACCCTTCCGTGCGGACCACGGGTGTTCTCCGAGTACTTCCGCGCCTTTCGTGAAACCGTCCTGTGGTGGCACCCGACCCGGGGGAGGGAGGTTTCGACCATGCTGAGTTAGATTACCGTTGAGAGACATTTTTGTGGTCGTATGTCCGAATGTGGGGCCGCCGGAGGCGCGCCCACGGAGGGCATGGAGTGTGTTTTCCCAGCTCACGCCAGTTGTCGGTTACTGTGCAGAGTTATTTCATTGCAGAACGTGCGAAACTTGACAAATTGACTGCAATCGGGTGCTCAAATGGGCACTGTTGTCTTTTCTTGATGCAGTGTTTACCGTCGAGTGTCTAGCTCATCGCAGACTCTTGACATTCCGGTCACGGATCGTGAACCGGGCGCAAGCGTGTTTCGGCAGTCACCGGGAGCGACCCCCGCCGGTGGTCGCGGGATCGCGAAGGCTTAACGATGCCATCCACCGATGGCATCGTTCTCGCGCTTCGGACCCCCGGCCGCAGGCGTCCCCGGTGACGACCGCGCACAACAGGACGAGTGCCGGGCTCGGCCGTGAGGTTCGGAGATAGTTTTGGGCAAGTTCCTGGCCAGGCGGCTGCTGAACTACGTCGTGCTGATCTTTCTCGCGACGAGTTTCGCCTACCTGCTCGCCGCGACGAACCTCTATCCGCGCGGCTACTTCGAGCAGATGCAGCCGCCGCCGACGCCGGAGGCGGTCAACGCCCAACTGGACGCGCTCAACCTCAACGACCAGGCGCCGCTCGCCGAGCGCTACGTCACCTGGCTCGGCGGGGTTGTCCAGGGCGACTTCGGCAAGACCATCCAGGGCGGCGACGTCACCGACCAGATGTGGATGAAGGCGGGCGTGACCCTGCGCCTGATCACGGTCGCCACCATCCTCGGCAGCGTGATCGGCATCGCGGTGGGCGCCTACGCCGCCGTGCGCCAGTACCGGCGCTTCGACAAGGCGGCCACAGCGGCCTCCTTCTTCGTGCTGTCGGTGCCCACGGTGGTCATCGCGATCGTCGTCCAGGTGCTCGCCGTCACGATCAACGACGGCCTCGGCTTCCAGCTGTTGCGTTACTCCGGCGAGTACGCGGCGGGCTTCGACGGAACGTGGTGGGAACTGCTGCTCAACCGCGTCCACCACGCGATCCTGCCCACGATCGTGCTGGCCGTCGCGCTCTTCGCCTCGTTCGCGCGCTACCAGCGCAACATGATGCTGGACGTGCTCAACGCCGACTTCGTCCGCACCGCCATGGCCAAGGGGCTCACGCGCCGAAAGGCCCTGTTCAAACACGCCCTGCGCACCGCGCTGATCCCCACCATCACCTACTTCACCTTCACGTTCGGCGCCCTCGTGTCGGGGGCCACGTTCACCGAGAAGATCTACGGCTGGCACGGCATGGGCGCGTGGCTGATCGACTCCATCTTCCGCCAGGACGTCCACGTGGTCGCAGCCGTCTCCTGGTTCATGGCGATCACGATCATGGCGGCGTCCTTCCTCTCGGACATCCTCTACGCCTGGCTGGACCCGAGAGTGCGGGTGTGACCGTGTCCCCCGCCACCGCCCGCAACGTTCCACCGCGCAGCACCGCGCCAGTTCGGCTGGAGACCACGCCATGAGCACCATCGAGAAGAGCACGGGACCGGGCAGGGCGCCGACCGTGCCTCCGGCGCCCAACCGGCTCAAGGACGTCATACGCCAGCTCATGGGCACCCGGCGGGTCATCGTCGGTGTCGTCATGCTCGCGCTGCTGGCTCTCCTCGCCTTCGTCGGCCCGCTCGTCAGCGGTTGGGAAGTGGGCGAGCGCGACTACGCAGCCCTGCTGGAAGCCCCCTCGGGCGAACACTGGATGGGCACCAACCGGACCGGCCAGGACGTTTTCACCCAGGCCACCGCCGGCCTGCAGAAGTCACTGCTCATCGGGCTGCTGGTCGCGGCGGCCTCCACGGGTGTGGCCGCTCTCGTCGGCGCGTTCGCCGGTTACTTCGGCGGTGTGACCGACCGCGCCCTGATGTGGATCGCCGACCTGGCCCTGGTCCTGCCCAACTTCGTCATCCTGGCCATCCTGTCCACGCACTTCGTCGGCCAGGGCGGCTGGTTCGTGCTGGTCATCCTGCTGGCGGCGTTCAGCTGGATGGTCACCTCCAAGATGGTCCGTGGCCTGAGCATCTCCCTGCGCGAACGCGAGTACATCCACGCGGCCCGGTTCATGGGTGTGCCCTCACACAGAATCATCCTGCGCCACATCCTGCCCAACATGTCGTCCCTGCTCATCGCGGACGCCACGATCATGGTCAGCACCGCCATCATCGGCGAGACCGCCCTGAGCTACTTCGGGCTGGGAGTGCAGTCGCCCGACATCAGCCTCGGCATGGTCATCGCCGAAGGGTCGTCGTTCGCCACCACCGCCCCGTGGATGTTCGCGTTTCCCACGGTCCTGCTGGTGCTGATGGTGCTCGCCGTCAACATGATCGGGGACGGGCTGCGCGACGCCCTCGACCCGCAGTCCAAGTCACGCCGGTCCTAGGGGGCACAACACCATGAGCACTGACACCGTCGCGACCACCGGTGCCGACAGCGGAGCGCCCCTCGGCGACGCCCCGGTCCTGGAGGTCACCGACCTCACCGTCACCTTCGGCGGGCTCAACGGCAACCCCGACGTGCGCGCCGTGCGCGGGGTCAGCTACTCCGTCCGCCGCGGCGAGGTGCTGGGCATCGTGGGCGAGTCCGGCTCCGGCAAGTCCGTCTCCTCGATGGCCGCCATGGGGCTGCTGCCCGAACACGCCCGGATCACCGGCTCCGTGCGCCTGCACGGCGAGGAGATCCTGGGCCTGGACGACCGCGCCATGGCCCGCAAGCGCGGCAAGGTCATCTCCATGGTCTTCCAGGACCCGCTGTCCGGGCTCACCCCCGTGTACACGGTCGGCGACCAGCTCGCCGAGGCCGTCCTGATCCACGACCCCTCCACACCCAAGGCCAGGGCCCGCGCCCGCGCGCTGGAGCTGCTCGAACTGGTCGGCATCCCCAACGCCGAACAGCGCTACCGCTCCTTCCCGCACGAGTTCTCCGGCGGCATGCGCCAGCGCGTCATGATCGCCATGGCCATGGCCAACAACCCCGACGTCATCATCTGCGACGAGCCCACCACGGCCCTGGACGTCACCATCCAGGCGCAGATCCTCGACCTGCTGCGCACCGCCCGCGAGGAGACCGGCGCGGCCATCGTGATGATCACCCACGACCTCGGCGTCGTCGCCGGGTTCGTCGACCGGGTCCTGGTGATGTACGCGGGCCGTCCGGTGGAGACCGGCAGAGTCGACGACATCTACTACCGCAGCAGGATGCCCTACACCATGGGCCTGCTCGGCGCCGTCCCCCGCATGGACCTGGAGAACCAGGGCGCCCTCGTCCCCATCAAGGGCACCCCGCCGTCGCTGTCGGACCTGCCGCCCGGATGCACCTTCGCGCCCCGCTGCCCCCTGGCCCGGCCCGAGTGCGACGCGGCCGAGCCCGAACTCCTCGCGATCGGCGCCCAGCCCCCGGGTGAGGAGATCCGTGCGGGCGGGGCCGCGGCGCTGCCCGACGCCGCGGAGGCCGACGCCGACGCCCAGCGGGTGGCGTGCGTGCGCTCCGGGGAGATCACCAGCCGGGGGTGGACCGCCCAGGACATCTACCCGGTGCCGGAGATCCCCGACTCCCCGGCCGCCGCGGTGGACCGCGCGGACCGGGCCGAGATGCTGCGGGTCCGGGACCTGGTCAAGCACCACCCGCTCACCAAGGGCGCGGTGTTCAAGCGCCGGGTGGGCTCGGTCTACGCGGTCGACGGCATCGACTTCGACATCCGCGAGGGGGAGACCCTCGCCCTGGTCGGCGAGTCCGGCTGCGGCAAGTCCTCCACCCTCATGGAGATCATGGACCTGGCCGAGCCGCAGTGCGGCTCCATCTCCGTCATGGGCCGCGACGTCGCCACCCTGGGCCGGGCCGACCGGTTCGCGCTGCGCCGCGACATGCAGATCGTCTTCCAGGACCCGATGAGCTCGCTCGACCCGCGCATGACGGTGTTCGACATCATCGCCGAGCCCCTGCGCACCCACGGCAGGAGCGTGGACGAGGTCACCCGCCGGGTGTACGAGCTGATCGACCTGGTGGGCCTGAACACCGAGCACGTCACCCGCTTCCCCGCCGAGTTCTCCGGCGGCCAGCGCCAGCGCATCGGCATCGCCCGGGCCCTGGCACTGGAGCCCAGGCTGCTGGTGCTGGACGAGCCGGTCTCGGCCCTGGACGTGTCCATCCAGGCGGGCGTGGTCAACCTCCTCCAGGAGCTCCAGGCCCGCCTGGGCCTGTCCTACCTGTTCGTGGCCCACGACCTGTCCGTGGTCCGGCACATCGCCGACCGCGTCGCGGTCATGTACCTGGGCCGGATCGTGGAGATCGGCGACACCCGCTCGGTCTACTCCCGGCCCTCCCACCCCTACACCCAGGCGCTGCTGTCCGCCATCCCGATCCCCGACCCGGAGAAGGAGCGCGCGCGCACGCACATCGTCCTGGACGGCGACCTGCCCAGCCCCGCCGACCCGCCCTCGGGATGCCGGTTCCGGACCAGGTGCCAGAAGTTCGCCCTGCTCCCCGAGACCGACCGGGAGCAGTGCAGGACCGTCGAGCCCCGGATCCTCGCTGTGAACGAGGGTGACCAGGCGGCAGCCTGCCACTTCGCGGAGCGCTAGGAGGTCGTCCGACCCCGACGACCGGCTCGTCACGGCCAGCGCCGTCCCGCGCGCTGGCTGCATCACCCCAGAGAGGAAATCCCCATGCGAATCGGGAAGGTGCGCTACCTCGCCCCGGCCGTGGCACTGGTTCTCGTGGCCAGCGCCTGCGGCGGAGGCGGAGACGATCAGGAAGACGCCCAGGAGCAGGTGGCCTCCCTCGCCGCCGAGGACCTGAACCCCGCGCCCCGCGAGGACCTGCGGGAGGGCGGCAGCTTCGTGTGGGCCATCAGCGCCTATGACCAGCAGCACAACATGTGGCACACCCAGGGCAACATGGCCAACGTGCGCCGCGTGACCGCCGCGGTGCTGCCCAACCCGACCCGGTACGACGCCGAGGGAACACCCTCTCCCAACGAGGACTTCGTCCTCGATTTCGGGGTCAGCGATGACGGTCTCGAAGTCTTCTACGAGCTCAACCCCGATGCGGTGTGGTCCGACGGTGAACCCGTCACCTCCGGGGACTACGAGGCCCAGGTCAAGACCGTCAGCGGTTCGCGCGAGGGCGACTGGCAGCTCGGCGGCACCGACGGGTACGACCAGATCACCGAGTTCGTCCCCGGAGACGACGCGTACTCCTTCACCCTGAGGTTCGACGAGCCCTTCGCCGAGTGGCCGTCCCTGTTCTCCCCGCTGTACCCCAAGGAGTACATGGAGGACGAGGAGCTCTTCAAGGAGGGCTACGTCAAGGACTACCCCGTCACCGCGGGGCCCTTCGGGAACGTGGAGTTCGACGACGTCACCGAGCGCATCACGATCACGAGGAACGAGGACTGGTGGGGCACCGAGCCGCTGCTGGACGAGATCGTCTTCGACGCCATGGGCACCGACGCCATGGCGGGTGCTTTCAACAACGGTGAGATCGACGGCTTCTACCTCGGTTACGACGCGGCCGGTTACGAGCTGCTCAGAGACCGCGAAGGCACCTACTTCACGCGGGCTGTCAACCACGCCTACCGGTTCGCCTCGCTCAACGGCGCAAGCCCGAACCTGGAGGACGTTCGCGTCCGCCACGCGATCTCCCTGGGCCTGGACACCAGCGCTCTCGCGGAGATCGCCCTGGGCGCGGTCGACTGGCCGATCACCGGTGAGACCAACCGCCTGCTCCGGTCCAGCCAGCACGGCTACCAGGACAACAGCGAGGGGTACGGGGAGTACGACCCCGAGCGTGCGGGGGAGCTGCTCGACGAGGCGGGGTGGACCCTGGAGGAGGGCGCCGAGTTCCGCACGAACGCCGAGGGCGAGACGCTGTCCCTGGACTGGGTGGCCTCGGACGACATGGCCATCGCCCAGGACGAGGCTGAGATCGGCCGCGACATGCTCGCTGAGATCGGCATCGAGGTCAAGGTCCAGCAGGTGCCGAACAACGCCCTGTTCTCCGAGTACGTCATCCCCGGCAACTACGAGGTCGCCACGTACGTTCTCGCCGGTTCCAACCCCTACGCGGGTGACGCCCAGGAGAACTACGGCATGCCGGACGAGGACGGGGAATGGGGCAACAACCTCGCCCGTACCTCGACCGAGGAGATCGACCGGAAGTTCGACGAGATGCGTGCCGAGACCGACCCGGACCGCTACGCCGAACTCGCCAACGAGATCGACCGCCTCCTGTGGGAGGAGGTCGCGACCATCCCCTTCTTCGAGCGTCCCGGTCTCTACGTCATGAACGAGGACCTGCACAACTGGGGAGAGTTCGGCCTGGCCTCCGACTACGTCTACGAGGACATCGGCTGGGCTGCTGAGTAGCCCAGTGACGTCACCGCCCGCCGCCTGAGCGGACGCGCCGGGGCGCCGGTCCCCGCACGGGGACCGGCGCCCTTCGCCGTGTAACGCCCAAGACCGACGCGCCTCCCGCGCGGCCCGGCGCCGTGCGTGCGCCGTTCGCCGTTCCCCGTGCGGTGTGGTCCGGGGCCGTGCGCGCCGTTCGCCCTCCCCCGCGTCCCGTCCGGCCCGGCGCCGACACGGCCGCGCGGCCCCCGTGCGGTGTGTCATCCCCCACACACGGCCCGTGCGCTGCTCCGGAACGGGGGCTGGGGTTGGGGCCGCGGACCCGGCTGTGGCAAGGTCTAGGCATCGTTTCCGGCCCGCCCCGCCCGTCTGCCGGGCGGGCGGACGCTCGGGAACACCGGGGCCGTCCGCCGGGAGGCCCGCGCTCCCCCGTGGCCGTGCTGTACCGCCACGGGTCCACGTCTCCTCCTGGCAGCGCCCCAGCCCCCACACCCCCTGTCCCGCTGCGTTGGAAAGCCCTTGATGAGACCTCACCCGATCGCCGCCGCGGCCGCGGCGGCGCTGCTGTGCGCTGCCCTCACCTCGTGTTCCCAGGAACCGGAAGCGGAGGAGACCTCGACGCAGCCGCAGACCGGTGCCGCAGCCGAACCGGACGCGGAGGCCGACGAGTCCGGTTCCCCGGCGGAACAGACCCCGGACGAGACTCCGTCGCAGACGCCGGAGGGGGAGCGGGGCGGGCCGGTCGGCTGGGCGGGCGAGCCGCTGGAGCGCGACGGCGAGGAGCACCCGGGCGCGGTCGGCGGGGCGGAGGGGGAGACCGTCACGGCCTCCGACGCCGGGGAGCTGGCCGACCACCTGGCGGCCGAGGAGCCGCTCACCGTCGAGGTCACCGGATCGATCGACCTGGACGGGACGGTGGAGGTCGGCTCGGACAAGACCCTTGTGGGCGTCGAGGGCGGCGCCGAGCTCACCGGCGGGCGCCTGGTGGTCGACGGGGCCAGCAACGTCATCCTGTCCAACCTGCGGGTGGAGGCCGACGGGACCGCGGTGTCCGTGCGCGGCGGAGCCCACCACGTGTGGGTGGACGGCTCCACCTTCTCCGGCGGCGGTGACGACCCCCTCGTCTCGGTGACCGGCGGCGCCGACCACGTCACCCTGTCCTGGAACCACTTCGCCGACGCCGAGTCGGCGCTCGCCGTGGGCGGCGGGGAGGAGGAGCCGGGCGCGCTGCGGGTCACCGTGCACCACAACTACTTCGACGGGACGGCGGGGCGCCACCCCAGGGCGCGGTTCGCCGAGCACGTGCACGTGTACAACAACTACTTCCGGGCCAACGAGGAGTACGGGGTGGAGTCGGTGGACGACTCCAACGTCCTGGTGGAGGGCAACTACTTCGAGGGCACCCGGCTCTCGGTGGCCACCCCGGAGGAGGAGCCCGGCAACGTGGTCACCCGTGACAACCTGCTCGTGGACTCCGCGCAGCCCGACCTGCTCGGCGAGGTCGCCGATCCACCCTACGCCTACGAGATGGACGACACCGTCCGCGTCCCCGACGTGGTCTCGGCGGAGGCCGGGGTCAGCTGAACGAGTGGTACTCGTAACTCTCCCCGACACCGCTCTCGGTGCGGTAGTCCAGCCTGCGGGGGTACCCCTGTTCGTCGATCCACAGCTCGAACTCGGCGTCCCCGACGGCGGTGAGGGTATTGCTTCCGCTCTCGGGGTCGTAGCCGCCCAGCATCGCCGTGAACGTGCCCGTGTAGTGGTAGGCGCTGTGCGTGCTGCGCAGCTCCGGCCACTCCAGGCTCACCTCCTCCCGTCCCTCCAGCTCGAGGTCGGTGGAGGTGGCGAGCACCTCGCGCAGCTTGGCCGACCCGTACGTGTGCGAGCACAGGTACCGGTCGGCTGAGCTGGGCGGGTCCAGCAGTTCCAGGCCCCGGTCGGCGGTCATCATGAGCTGGCCGCCGCCCACGTCGTAGCGGTACACGCTCAACCCGTCCGTACTGGAGAAGTAGTGGTCGAACTCCGGTTCGGCCCCGGCGTCGTACATGGCCTGCCCGCGGCCCGAGGTGATCGGGTCGGCGGCGGCCGTGGGACGGGGAGCGGGCGGCTCGGGGAGGGCGTCGGCCGATCCGGCGCCGGGGTCCGGCGCGTCCCGCGGGTCGGTCTCCCCGTCGTGCACGGTGAAGGTGAGGTGGAAGGCCGAGGAGTCCTCCACGAGTTCGACGGCGGCCTCCAGGTAGGCCTCGGCGTCCTCGGGATCGGCCGCGGTACGGGCGGACCCGCTCCGCGGCGGACGGGACTCCGGGCCCTCCGCGACGTCCAGCGGGGGCAGGGGGTCGCCCACGACGAGCCGGGCCACAGCCCATCCGCTGGCGACCACGGCCAGGCAGACCAGCACCATGAGGAGGGAGACGAACCAGTTGGGCCGCCCTCCCGGGGAGGAGGGCTGCTCGTCGGGGTCGGAGGGGTGCGGCATCGACGGAATCGACACGGCCTGGGCCTCGTTTCTGCGGATCTTCGCGCGACCGCCGGGGGACACGGGACGCGGGGGGTTTGCTGATCGTTCTCGTCCGGCACCGGAGTGTGACGGGTGCTACGACGCGGTGACGCAGTGTTCCGTTCGATGGTCCCACGCATGTGATCGCTTCCGACATCGACGAAAGTGAGCACCCAGTCGCGGTGCGGTGACTCCAGGAACGGTGCGAGGAAGTCGAAGGTACGGGTCCGCGACAGCCGTCGCAGGGTCTCCTGGGCGGCGTGCTCCCACAGCAGCCGGACCGCGCTCCGGGCCGCGGCGGAGGCGGCGAAGGTCGGACTGCGGAAGAGTTCGTGCAGATCCCGGCCCTCCAACCGCAGGACGGTGGCCTCCAGCACCCGCGCGTCCAGCAGGCCCAGGAGGGACAGTGCGCAGTCCGTGCGGGCCACCGGGTCGGGGAGGGCTCCGGCCCGCGCGCAGCGCAGGACCGCCTCGGCGGCAGCGGCGGGATCCAGCCTCCAGTCCCCGTCCGGCGCGGGTTCGGGGCCGATTGTGGCCGTGCCGTCACCGGTCCCGTCCGAGGGGTGGGAGGGCGCGTCGCCCAGCGCACGGTGCACGGCTCCCCGCAGCTCCGCGGGGAGCCGTTGCAGCGCCCCGTGCGCGGCGGCCACCACGACCAGGGACAGCACGACCAGCAGCAGTGCGGCGTACTCCAGCAGGGTGTTGCCCCGGTCCACGTGTCCACCTCCTGTCGTTGTCCTGTCGCGTCGTGCCCGCCCACGACCTAGGGCCGCCGGGGGGCGAAGAGCTGGGGCGGCTCCTTCTCGTAGGCGCGCACGCGGCCGCGGATGAGCTCCAGGTGCTCGGGAGGGCACGACCAGCCCTGGCGGGTGAGCGAGTGCAGGATGCGGCGCAGCAGCCGTCCCGGCCGCAGTTGGAGGTCGTACACGCCCGCCGAGACCACCTCCCAGCCCTGCGTCCGCATCGCCGCGTACCGGACCCGGTCGCTCGCCCTGGCCACCGTCGAGGAGTGGAACTCCAGGCTGTCGTACTCCAGCGCCACCCGTTGGTCGGGCCAGCCGAGGTCGGCGTGGAACACGCCCTCGTCGGTGGGGACCGGGCACTGCGGGACGGGAGGAGGCAGGAGCGCCTCCAGGACCAGCACACGCGTCCACGACTCGGCGGGCGACCGGCTCAGCGCGGAGGAGTAGCGCAGAGCGGTGCGCAGCTGCCTCAGCTGCCGCTGGGAGCGGGCCCGCTGGGCGACGCGGAGCAGGTCCCCCTTGGTGACCAGCCCCCGGGAGAGGAAGGCGTCGAGGCGGGCCGTGGCCACGAAGACCGAGGGCGCGCGGGCGGCGACGTCTACGGCCGCGCGCACCGCCGTGGTGACGCGCACGCCCTCCACCACGTCGCGGTCCGCGGCGGGCACGTGCTCCCGGTGGGTGACCACCGGCATGCCGCTGGTGCGTACGCCCCGGGGGACCGCCACGTGCGGGCGGGTGCGTGTGGCGCGGGTGCCCGCCGGGTGCAGGTCCACGCCCCACACGTAGGAGGCGGTCACGTCGCAGACCACCGCGTCGGGGGAGATCGGGCCGACGATCGGCGCGAGCGTGCGCAGCAGGAGGGAACGGTCGGGAAGGGCGTGCTCACGGACTGTCATACCCTCCAGGTTCGAGGGCTCGCGCCGTCCCGGCAAGGCCCTTCCGCCGCCTGTGGACAACCCCCCGGACCCCCGCGCGGGGCGCGGTCACCGCATGGGACCGACGCCCGCCGCCAGGTGGATGTGGTCGATGTGGTTCTGGGTGTTGCTGCCCCTGTCGCCCATGGAGCGGCTCACGGTCGACCAGGGGCCCACCGGGTCCGGGTTCCCACCGGTCGCGTTCCAGATGCGCTGCTCGTAGATGATGCCCTTGACCCCGAGCTGGTGGGAGTTCTGGATCACCCAGTCGATCACCGTGATGGCGGTGGCGTGCATCTGCGGGGTGGGCACCCCGCCCAGTTCCGCCATCATGTAGTCCACCGCCTCGCCGCTGTGGTGGTCGCTGCCCGGCTCGCTGCGCCTACCGCCCGCGGAGAGGTAGAAGCCCGGGAACTGCTGCTGGAGGCGCTCGTGCGCCGCGCACATGATGGGGTGCAGAGACCCCAGCGAGGCGCAGTCCACGCTGGGTCCGCCCCCTCCGACGAAGTCGGGGTTGAAGCTGTAGCGGCCCTCCTGGTCGACCAGGTGCACGTCGATCAGCCGTTTGGCGGAGGCGAGGTCGTTGACGGTGCCGCCGTCGCAGAGCAGTTCTCCCCCGTCGCGGCCGCACTGGTGGGGGATGCGGACGATGGCGATGGCCGAGGCGTTGCCGACGACTGTGTTGGTCTCCTCCTCGCTGCCGTCGCAGACCACGTCGTTCCAGTGCCGGGACCCGTCCTCCTCCAGTTCGCGCTGGCACACGGCGCCGCGCACCTCCACCCGCACGATGTTCCCGCTGCGTCCCATGACGTTGTCGCTGGCGCGGATGTCGGTGAGGACCGCCCCGTTGCTCCGCGCGTACTCCTCGGCGCGCGCCTCGGCGGCCTCCTCGTCGAACCAGGGCATGGGGTAGGCGCCGTCCACGATGTCCTGCGCGGCCCGGTCCTGTAGGGCGCCCACCGCCGCCAGCGCGGCGGCGTCGGCCGCGGTCTGGGTCTGCGAACGCTGGTCGTTGGCGGCTCCCACCCGTACGAACAGCAGGGTGAGCGAGAGCAGGGCCAGGGTGAGCCCGAACAGGAGCAGGACGTTGGCCTGTCCGTCGTCGCCTCCGCCCGGCGCGCGCCGCGGGGACGCAGGGGCGGTGTGGGGGAGGATCCGTCGCAGTCCCATGCCTTTTCCATCAGGGGAGGGGGTGCTCCCGGGAGGAGGGGAGCGCGGGAGGGGAAGGCCCGGAGAGCGTCGCGCGTGGTGAGCACGCGAACACGCCCGGACAACGTCCCGACCAGCGCAGCTTATCCGGGCATGTCGGGAAGCGGTAGGGCCTGTGGACGACCGCGTCCGCCTGTGGGGACGGTGCGAAAGGTGTTCGGCCTGTTGGGAGGCGACGTGGCGGTGCGGCGGACGTGGGCCCGCGCGTGCCGGGCCACGGAGCCGTACGACTTCGTAGGAATTGTCCGGCGGGTTTCTGGCGAGTGTGGGGCCCATGACGGGTTCCGCACAGGGAGGATGGACCCTGTCCGACGCGTGCCGAGTCGTGGTGCGTGGTCGGATTCGCACCCATTCCACCGCAGAAGAAGCGAAGGCGAGGACATGAGCGCCCGTAAAGCGATGACCCCCGTCGAACAGGACGAGCTCCTCCGCAGGATCGGGACGGACCTGCTCCGGGCGGCCCCCGACGACTGGGTCAAGCTCCGGCTCGTGTACTCCGGACTGGGCGCCTGCGAGACGGCTTTCTTCGAGGTGATGTTCGAGGGAGGCCGCAGCAGCGGCTGGGTCCCGCCGCTGTCCACCCTGGAACGGCTGCGGGAGATCCGCGCGGGGATGTACGCCGAGAGGACGGGCACCTGGTACACGGCCTACTACGAGATCGACCGGCCCGCGAGCTACCGCGTCCGCTACGACTACGAGAACGAGCCGCACTTCGACGAACCGCGGGACGACGCCAGCTACCTGCTCGACCTGGAGCACTTCCCCCGCGACGACGAGCACGTCCCCGCCTGGCTGCGGGACCGGCTGGAGGGCGACCGTGTGCCCGAGACACAGGACGGCGGATCCCCCTGGAGCCTGCTCATCGCCTCGCGTCCCGAGCCGCGGACGCGGATGTCCCCGGGGGACATGACCCCCGAGGAGATGATGGACACCGTCCAGGAGATCGTGGACCACACCCTGGACGCGGTCCACGGCCCCTGGACGGAGGTCGTCGTGGACTACCGGGGCCTGTTCGGGGTCTCCTCGTCACGGGTGAGTGTGCGCAGACCCGACGGCGGCACGGAGTGGGACCTGCTCCTCCCCGAGGTCGGACGGCTGCTGGACCGGTTGCGCACCGGCATGTACCAGCCGGGCAAGGGCACGTGGTTCACCGCCCGGTTCACGGTGCAGGAATCGCGGGAGATCGGGGCGCACTTCGACCACGACGCCCCGCCCGAGTTCGACGTCGAACCCGACCCCCGCAACTTCCACCAGGACATCCAGCACTTCCCCCGCGGCGCTGACCACCTGCCCGACTGGCTGCTGGACCGGCTCAGCCTGGCCCAGCGCATGATCCGCACCGGGCAGGCCTGAGGGCTGGCCCCGGTCAGGGCATCCGTCGCCGGACGGCCTCCCACACGTGGACGTCGGCGGCGGTGACCTGGAGGTCACCGGACCCCAGGGGCGTCACGGTCACCGAGCGCACGTACGGGCCGTGGCTCCAGCGGCGCGAGGTGCTGTCCGGGACCGCGGTGGCGCCCAGACGCCCCAGAGCCCCCGGCGGCCCCGCCAGCAGCCGCAGCCGCCACGTGGCCCGGACCGCGCCGGGCCCGTCGTACCCCGTCCCCGTCAGCAGCGGCAGGGAGGCCACCAGGCGGCCGCCGGAGGCGGAGCCGCCCTCGGCGCGCAGCGGGAAGCGCCGACCCACGTCGGTGCCGCGCACCACCTCCACGGCGTACTCCGCGCCCTCCGGGAGCGGAGAGGCCAGGCGCACCTCGAAACGCAGGCGGCCCGCGCGGCGCCCCGCCGGGCTCGCCCGCACGACGTCCACCTCCAAGGTGGGCGCCAGCGGCGACGTCACGAGCCCCAGCCGGTCGTTGACCGTGTAGTAGGGGCGCACCCGCGTGCCTCCCCCCTCGCCCCACTCCACCTTCTGGTCCGGGTACCGGATGATCTTCTGGTAGCCCGCCACACCGGACAGGTGACGTCCCACGGTGCACTCGGTCCCGTCGGAGAGCACCAGACGCAGCTCCCACTTCTCCGATTCGCCGTACCGGCCGTGCACCACGACCTCGGGGTCCACCACCGCCGTGAAACGGCCGTCACCGGCCACCGGCGCGGAGAACTCCCGCATGGCCCCGGGAGACGTGCGCAGCCGCACCGCCAGGCGCGCGTGTGCGTCCGGGGCGTCGCGGCCCAGCACCCGGCCCTGCACGGTGATCAGCCCGTCGGCCGACTCCACGTGCTCCACCTCGGCGTGGTGCGCCGAGCGCCGCACGTGCAGCACCAGACGGCCCTTCGCCGAACGGGACGGCAGCACCAGGGACAGGCGCCCGACCCGTTCGGGGGCCAACGGGAACCCGTGCTGGCGGATCTCCACGTCGTGGACGGGGGTCTCCCGGTCGCCGTCGAGCCGCAGCACCTCCCACGTGCGCGCGGCCAGCCGACCGCGCACGGCGTCCACGACCACGTCGTCGCCGTCCGGCTCCAGTTCCACCCGTTTGCCCTCCAGGGTCAGTACCACCCGGTCGGGCGGGTCGGTGAACGACAGCACCGCGGCCCCGTCCCCGTCCACGCGCACCCGGCAGGCGGCGGCCGGTTCGGGGCGCGGCGCGGGCACCGACACCGGCGGCGGAGGCGTTGCGTGACCGGAGAGGTCGGAGAACAGCTCCTCGTGCATCAGCATGACGTTGGCCGGGTCGAAGCGCTCGGAGCCGGTCAGCGCGGCGGACGACATCCGCCGGCGCAGCTCGTCGTCGGCCATCAGCCGGGCCAGCCCCTCGGCGATCCCCGGGGCGGACCGGTTGGGCACCAGCAGCCCGTCCTCGCGGTCGCGGATGATCGACGCCGGGCCGTGCGGGCAGTCGGTGCTCACCACCGGCAGACCCGAGCGCATGGCCTCCACGATCGTCATCCCGAACGGCTCCTCGCTGGAGGTCACCGCCGCGAACGAGCCCTGGGCCCAGGCCTCCTCCACTCGCGGGTGCGCACCCATCAGCCACACGCGGTCCTGGAGCCCGAGCGAGTTGACCAGTCGGACCAGCGCCGAACGCCGGTTGCCGCGCCCGTAGATCCGCAGCGTCCACTCGGGGAACTCCTCGCTGACCATGGAGAAGGCCTGCACCAGGAGGTCGTGCCGCTTGCTGGGGGCCAGCCGCCCGGCGGACACGATGGTGCGGCTGTTGTGCCCGTTGGCGGTGAACGCGGGCGCGGGCACCGAGTTCGGGATGGACAGCACGCGCACCCGCGGCAACGGCATCCGCTCCCGGTACGTGCGCGCGTCCGCCTCGGTCACCGTCACGAAGGCGTCCAGGTGGGGGTAGGCCTCCTCCATCACCCGGCGCAGCGGCTCGGAGTGCTGGTCGTAGGTCAGGTGCTCCTGGCCGATCTTGACCACCCGGCTCGGGGCGGCCCGGGCGATCACCACGTTCAGCCCCGGCCGGGTGCCCACCACCACGTCGGCGTCGGTGGTGGCCAGGTACTCCTCCAGCCGGTCGTCGGTCAGGCGGCTGTGTGTGGGACCGCGCGCGTCCTCAGGCGGGAAGAGCAACGGCGGTACACCGGCCCGTTCCGATCCCTCGTACAGCGGGCGGCCGTCGGTCCCCGTGCCCTGGTCGCCGTCGTACCCGCGGACGTCCACGAGCGGACGCAGGCGCACCTGCGCGGGTACGGGCAGAACGGGCTCGGCGCGGTGCCGGAACACCGAGACGATCTCGACCTCGTGCCGGGCGGACAGCGCCGCCGCCTGGTTGGCGACGGTGCGCACGGTTCCGCCGATGCCGTACATGTCGTTGATCAGATAGGCGATCTTCACCGAACCCCCGTGTGGTCAGTGCCGACCCGTGCCCCCACGAGACGGCAGCGATGCACGTCTTCCACACCAGAGCCCCCGCGGGGGCGGCGTGGGAACGTCCAGGGTACGAACGCTCCGCAGAGAGAAATGCCCCTTATGTCTGATAAGACCCTGGTATTTACTAATTTCTGTGGGTGTTTTGCGGAACCTTAACAAGCCGCGAAGAAGCCGCACCCGGCCCTGTGAGCGGCGGGCGTGTAAGGAGGCGCGGGCGCGGGTCGGCGGGGGAAGGCGGGTTGGGAAGGGGCGGACGGCACCCTCAGTAGGTGCCGGTGTCCTCCCAGTAGGCCCAGGCGGCGCAGGGCGAACCGTAGGCGTCGCCGATGTGGCCGATCCCCCAGGAGATCTGCGTGGACGGGCTCTCCCGGAAACCCTCGGGCATGGAGCCGTGCCTGGCCGGGTTGAACCCGGAGATGCCGTGGTCACCGGTCTCGGTGTTGACGAACGTGTGGTCCCAGTGGGAGACGACGCTCCACAGGTTGCTCAGGCACTCCCACTCGTTCTCGGTCCAGCCGCGGTCCGCGGCCATGCCCATCGCGAGCGCCTCGTTCTCCAGGGCGTTGGAGTTGCCCTGACCCCACTCGTAATCCTCGGGTTCCTCCGGCCGGTCGGCGTCCACCCAGGTCTCGTCGCCGCAGCCGGGGCCCTCGACCAGGCACACCATCTGCCGGACGCCGCTGTTGAAGGTCTGGCTGAGTTCGAGCTGGTAGACCGCGACCATGATCGCCGCGGCCAGCACGGTGACCGCCGCCAGCTCGACGAACGCCGCGCCCCGGTCGCCCCCGGTCCTCCGGGCGGGACGCAACCGTTGCAGGAACCGGCCGCCCCGGTGCCGCCTCGGCGGCCCGTTGCGCTCACCGGACCGCCCGGGCGGCCCGGTGGGAGAGGGCCGTCGGGTGTCCCCGAGCTCGGGGCGGTGGGGAGTGGGCAACGCCGCCTCCTAGGCGATCTGGCTGGCGGTGGACTTCAGGAGATGGGGATGTCCTCGATGGGATCGAAGTTCGGTATTTCGACCGTCACGGAGTCGATGTCGTCAGGAACCGAGAAGAGGGACCAGTAGGTAACCTCGTCTCCACTTCCCAAGTTCTGGACAAGATCGTTTGAGATGCTTCCCGAGCAGAGGCAGGTGCCATTTCCATCCATTATCGGATGGTATCTTGTCCCTTCGTCTGGGTTTGCCATGGTAACCCCAGCGAAATTTTGCCCGGTGTAGGAGTATGAGCGGTCCCTCAGCCAAAGCATGGATGCCTGGCCGTCGCCGTTGTTTTTTATTCCCCAAGTGAGTGAGAGGAAGGCTCCGGAGTCGTCCCTCTCTGCTTGATGGACCTCGGCCACGAGGTCGCGTGATTCCTCTGCGCTTCCGGGAGAGGTGCCCAAGATTTCAAGGTCGTTTTTTGGATGAGCCGAGGTGGCGCTGGCTCCTGCTGAAGTGGTAAGCGGCATCGAAATGGCGAGGAACAGTAGGCCTAGGGAACGAGTCGAATTCTTCATATTGATTCCTCGCTATTTTTCGAAAGTGACACTGACTCTGCGGTTGCTTTCACGCCCTTCCTCTGTGTCGTTGCTGGCGATGGGTTCGCTGGATCCGTAGCCTTCGACTTCGAAGCTGATGCCGTCTCTGGTGATCAATTCAGAAAGAGATGATTCGACGGCTTCGGCTCGGTCCCGGGACAGGGGTAGGTTGATTGATTCGCTGCCGGTATTGTCGGCGTGGCCAGCGATGTTCACGGTATTTGAGCTTGCGTCGTCGATCTCTGTGGCGACCTGTTGTAGAATCTCCTCGGCATCTGTGCTTAGTTCATCGCTTCCTGTTTCGAACAGAACGTCGGAAGAAAGTATAATGCTGACTTCTTCGCTGCTTTCCGTTCGGCCGGTCTGGTCCTCAAGGTCGTCGGTGATGGTGACGAGGTCAATGATCCTAGGTTCTGACAGTCCTGGGTTCTCGATTGTTTCGGAAGAATGGCTGATCGGAACATTGAGCAGGGGTGGCGTCAGGGGGTTGGTTACTGTCATGGATTCTACGTCATTCGGCGGCGCTGGGTAGACAACCCACATTTCCAGGGTTTCGCCGCCTGCTATGTTCCCCCCGCTGGGAGAGCAAAAACAAGAACCGTCGCTTTTTTCATAGTTCAGATGGCGTTTTCTGTTGACTGGATCCAGTAGGGATACGCCGCTGGCTTCCTGTGGGTTGTCTGGTACCCCTAGGCCACTGTAGAGGAGGAAAGGGGAACTAGAGTTGTTGGTGACTCCGAAGCGAAGTCTGAGGCGGCCTTCGCCGATTTCCTCTAAAGCGTAGACGTCCAGTTGAAAATTTTGTCCTATGCTCGTTGCTGAAGTGGTGCTGCTGGCTATGATTTCTTGGTTTTCCGGCCCGTTCGGCGCTGCCGGAGAGGGCTCTGCGGATGGGTTATTGCCGCCTTCCCCCTCGGAGGTGTTGCCCGTATTGACCACGCAGCCAGTCACCAGGAACAGCGTGCAGACGCCAATTGTGGCCGCCTCCAGGTGTTTGCGGTCTCCCCTCGTGCGAGAAAGGAAGGGTGGCATGGAAAATCCTATTATTCTCTCTGAGGGGCAATGGGGGCATGCTGGTCGCTCGAGCAGTATTTGGCTTTAGGGTGTGGTGCTGACGCTTTCGGCCCCCGGTCCTTGGAGGATGGACGTGATGGAGGCGCCGATGCTGTCGCTGATTCTTCCGGCCAGTCCAAGCTGGTAGACCGCGACGGCGATACCTGCGACCAGAATGATCACGGCAACGTACTCGACGATCCCGGCACCCTTGTCCTTCTCCTTGGAGGTCGGCACAAGGAAGGTGCTCAGCGTCACCCAGAGTTTGGTCAGGCTGTTCACGGGGCTTAACTCCTTGAGGAGGGGGTCTTACGGCACCACATCTTCGCGGTCCTCGAACAGGTGGGGCCCTGCCCGCGGTCCACCGGGGGAGTACGTGGGCGACGCGTGCTCACGGAGTCCCACTATCCGGCATGAACACCGCCGCCATCCCGCCTTCTGACCGGATGTGGCCATCTTCCTTCAGGATGCCCCATGGATCCCGGAACCACACGTTGTCCACAGGGCTGGATGAACGCCCAGGCGGAAGTCGGTGGTCGGGTCGATGCGCGGTCACAGTTCCTCGCCGAGACGGGGTCACGTTTGGTGGTCGGCGGGTCACCATGATGGCACGTGTGCTACGGGGACGCCATGGCCGGACGGCAAATACCAGATCACTGTTGGGCTCTCCAGAACGCCCGGTCCCGGACGGGGACCGGCTTCCGCGCGAAGGCGCCACGGTGACCGGACGGGGCGCGGCGAACGGGGGCGCCCTCGGGACGCACCGCTTCGCCACCGCTTCCTCTCCCCCTCTCCCCCTGGCGCGACGGCCCGGCCCGCCGGTACTTCCCCCGGTTTCCGGCGGCTCGGGTCAGAACCAGGTGCCTTCGGTCGGCATCCCCACAGTCAGGACTCCGATCCTCGAGTGCCTCGTCTCCTCCACGACCCCTCATCCCCGTCCCCGCGAACCCCACTACCTACCCCGACCCCCACGACCCCCGAGACCGAAGACAAGAGGTGGCGGCTTGGACCCCAGCCTGACCCTTCCCCTGGCGGCAGCCCTGATCGTGGGGCTGGTGATCGGAGGCGTTCCGCTCTCCGCGGTCCTGAGGGGCGGATCCGCCCTCAGATCGGCGCTCCGCCGTCCCTCACCCACCGACCACTCCCCGCCCGACCCGGACGGACTCGAACCGAACGAACTGGCCCTGCTCGCGGGAGGTCCGGTCCGCGTCGGGGAGACCGCGGTCATGGACGCTTTCCTGAGCGGCCGCATCCGCCAGCAGCCCGCCGGAGGGCTCTTCACCCTCGTGGGCCCCTCCCGTCCCTACAAGCACGAGAAGGACGGCGTCCGCCGGGAGTTGGTGAAGGTCTTCCGCAAACGCGTCGGCGTCGGTGCCCTGGAGATGCTGCAACGGATCGTCGCGGGCCAAGGCGTGGAGAAGCTGCGCACCAGCCTGGCCGAGTCCGCCCTGATCGTCGACTCCCCGTGGCTGCGCCGGGCGCTGCGGCGCCGGGAGAGGGCTCCGAAGACGATCCGGCGGATGCGTTTCCTCGCGATCCTGGCCTCCGCCACGGGCGCGGCCGTGCTCTTCCTGGTGGAGCCGGGCGCCGCCGCGCTCGGCCTCCTCGTCGCGGGGCTCAGCGCGCTGGCCGCCCTGGTCGCCGCCCAGGTGGTCATGGCGGCCACCGGCGGCCCCACACTCAGCCCCAACACCCCCGCGGGGAACGCGGTGCTGGAGCTGGCCCGCCGGAGGTACGGAGCCCCGGAGGCCGGAGCCCCGGAGGCCGGATCCACCGGGGCGGCCTCCGCCGGTGCGCACCCCGCCGGGGCGATGTCCCGTGACCACGCGGTCCGGCACACGGCGGTCACGGGCTTTCGTTCGCTGCGCGCGTCCGCGTCCCGCCAGTCGGTCAGGAGGGCCGGGTCGGACCACGAACCCGCGCAGGTCCAGCAGGACCCGGTTCCCGTCGCCGTCCACACGGGCGGCGGCGAAGGCCCGGGCGATACCGGAGGCGCGGGCGGCGCGGACTCCGAATCCGTCACCCTGGAGAGCCTGTGCCTGTTCGCGGAACTGTGCCAGGGGCCGGGCGGTTCCGACGACCGGTCGGTCGGCCTCGAGGGCTGGGGCGGTGACTTCAGCCACTACGGTGACGGAGGCTGGGGAGGCGGCGACGCCGGGTCCGGCGACAGCGGCACCGGTGGCGGCTGGGGAGGCGGTGGCGACGGCGGCGGTGGCGGCGGGGGAGACGGCGGTGGTGGCGGAGGCGGCTGAACCCCTCCACCCGAACGCTCCCGTCCGGCCCGGAGCCTCACCGTGCTCCGGAGCCAGGAACCGGGCGGGGTTCTACGCGAACCCCGCCCGGCACTCCCGCACCGGGAAGGCGGCGCCACTGCCTGCCCACAGATTCGGCGCCGCCACCCTTGACCGTCTCCCTGTGCGGAGAGGTGGGGTCAGCCCTGGTCCGGACGCTTGAGGTCGGCCAGTTCCGCCAGCAGCTCGAACGAGCGCAGGCGAGCCTTCTGGTCGTAGATCATCGACGACACCATCAGCTCGTCCACGCCCGTGTCAGCGACGAACAGATCGAGCTTGCGACGGACTGTTTCCGGGGAACCCACGAACGAGTAACGAAGCATGTGGTCCAGTCGTTCCTTCTCCCCCGGACGCCATGCGGTGTCCAGGTTCTCCACCGGCGGGCGCAGCCGTCCCCGCGCACCGCGCAGGGTGCCGAGGAAGGCCTGCTGCATCGTCGTGAACAGGTGCTGGGCCTCCTCGTCCGTGTCGGCGACGAAGGCGTTCACCCCCGCCATGGCGTACGGCTGCTCCGACTGCGGTGAGGGGCGGAAGGCCTCCCGGTAGGCCTTCAACGCCTCGTACAGCGCGTCCGGGGCGAAGTGCGAGGCGAACGCGTAGGGCAGGCCGAGCTGCGCGGCCAGCTGGGCGCCGAAGAGGCTGGACCCCAGGATCCACAGCGGTACCCGCAGCCCCTCACCGGGGATGGCGCGGACGGGCTGGCCGGGCTCGGCGGGCTCGAAGTAGGCCTGGAGCTCCTGCACATCGTTGGGGAAGGTCGCCGAGGCGCTGTGGTCGCGGCGCAGCGCCATCATCGTGCGGGGGTCGGTGCCCGGCGCGCGGCCCAGGCCGAGGTCCACCCGTCCCGGGTAGAGCGACTCCAGCGTGCCGAACTGCTCGGCGATCACCAGGGGCGAGTGGTTGGGCAGCATGACACCGCCCGCGCCGATCCGGATGGTGGAGGTCCCCTCGGCGATGAAGCCCAGGGAGACGGACGTGGCGGCGCTCGCGATGGCCTGCATGTTGTGGTGCTCGGAGAGCCAGAAACGCTTGTAGCCCAGCCGCTCCGCGTGCTGGGCGAGTTCTCTGGCGGAACGCAGCGCGTCACCGGGCGTGGACCCCTCGGCGATGCTGGCGTGGTCGAGCACCGACAGCGCGACGTCGGACATGGTGGCTCTTCCCCCTGTTGCGTGGCGGGTCCGGCTGCGAGGCCGTGACGGGAGGATCGATCCGCGTCCCCGGTCGGCCTGCGCGTTCGATATTCGACGAACATCGAATTACGAAGGTACACTTCCGACTGTCCATGAGCCAAATCTCGCCTGGTCCCGGCCGGGCGCCGCATGAGGAGGACCGCCTTGGCTCCCAGGGAGCACGCGCACCCCGCGCTCCACGAGGTGGAACTGGTCACGGTTCTCGCCGCGCTGGCCGAGCCGACCCGGCTGCGGATCGTGCGGATGCTCGCCGACATGGACGGGGAGCACGCCTGGAAGGACATCGACCTGCCCATCGCCCAGTCGACCCTGAGCCACCACTTGAAGATCCTGCGCAACGCCGGTCTGGTGCAGAACCGCACCGAGGGGACGAGGTGCTTCATCTCGCTGCGCGACGAGGAGCTGGAGGGGCGCTTCCCCGGTCTGCTGGAGTCGGTGCTGGCGTGCCGCGACGCCACGGCCCCGCGCTCCGAAGAGAAGAGCGCCTCCGCCCGGTAGGCGTGGGCGCGCGGAGTCCGAGCCGCCGCCGACCACGGAGCGATGTCCGGTTCCTGATCGCCCGGTACCGGGCGCGTGACTCGCGTCCCGGAAGGCTCGTGGACCGACCCGACACGGGGTATGCCCGGGAATGTACGGTCGGTACAGGTCTACGCAACCATGGGTCGGCGGTCCAGGCAGCGCGCGTTCCCCCGGCCCAGGAGAGTGGAAGGCGCCCCCCCATGGCCCCGAACCCGCCAGCCTCCCTTCCGGCGCACGTGCGCCCGCTCACCGTGGGCGATCCAGCCGAGATCGGCGGCCACCGGTTGATCGGCCGCCTCGGCGGCAGCACCATGGGCGTGGTCTACGCCGCCGTGTCCCCGGACGGTGAGGCGGTCGCCCTCAGGGTCACCCACGCCGAGTGGGTTCCGGCCGCTGACCCCGACCGCACGATCACGCTCCTGCGCCGGTCCGTCGGGGTGTGCGCCGTGGGCGTCAACGCCAGCGGAACCTTCCGCGGACGGCCGTGGGCCTCGGTCCAGTACCTTCCCGGCCCCGACCTGGCCCGCCGCGTGCGCGAGGACGGATCCCTTCCCGAGCCCGCCCTCCTGGTGCTGGCCGCCGGAACCGCCGAGGCGCTGACCTCCGTCCACGCCGCGGGCGTACCGCACGGGGACGTCAAACCCGGAAACGTCGTCCTGACCCCGGAGGGCCCCCGGCTCGTGGACCACGGGATCGCCCGCCGGGTGGACGACGCGGACTCCCTGACCACCGCGGGCAGCGTCGGCTGGCTGGCCCCGGAGCGCTACGCGGGCGCGCTGCCCGACACCGCGTCCGACGTCTTCTCCTGGGCCTGCCTGGTGGTGTTCGCCGCGACCGGGCACGCCCCGTTCGGTACGGACGCCGCACCGCCGGAGGCGGCCCGCCGGGCAAGGGAGGACACCGTGGACCTCGCCGACGTCCCCGAGGGGCTGCGCCCCCTGCTGGCCCGGGCGCTGTCGGCGGACCCCGGTGGGCGCCCCGCCGCGGAGGAGGCCTACCTGGAGTGCCTGGTGCTGGCGGGCGTGGAGGACAGCGCCACCCCCGACGTGTGGGCGGACCGGCTGCGCGCGCTCGTCCGCGCCCACTGGCCGCGCGTGGACGCGGACCGCGGCCAGCCGGCTGCGTGGATCAGCTCCGCCCTGCACATGGCGGAGCGGGAGGCCGAGGCCGCGGGTTCCGAGGCCTCCCCACGGTGGGGCCTGCGCGCCCGCGGCCGCGGAACCCGGGACCGGGCGACCGGGGCCGTCCGCGACGGTGGGACCGGTGAGCGCGAGCCCGGTCCGCGCGCGACCAGCGGGCAGGCGGCCGACGGGCAGGCGACCGGCAAAAGGGCGAACGGCGGGCGCTCGCGAGGGCGACGCCGCGCGCGAGCCGGGCGCCGGCTCCCCGTCCTGGCGGTCGCCGCGGCCGTGCTCCTGGCCGTGTCCGTCGGCGGCGGCTCCCTGCTCCTGAACGCCCTGTCCGGTGAGTCCGGCACCACCACGGCCGACTCCGGCTCCGGGACGGACCGGGCCGCCGCGGGGGACCGGCCGACCGGCCCCCTCGGCGGAACGGAACTGGTGTCGGCCTCGCTCGACACCCTCCTGGCCGCGGACTCCTTCGAGCTCACCCTGCTCACCCACGCCGGGAACGGAGAGGGCCACGGCCAGCCGCTTCCCACCGGCACCGACCCCACCCTCTTCGACCGGGTGCTCTACCAGGCGGGACCGCCGGAGGCGCTGCGCTGGACCAGTACCGTCAGCGGCGCACGCACCAGCGACCTGCTGATGGTCGACGGCGACCTGCTGCGCGCGGAGAACTCCGCCTGGAACGCGACGCCGACCTGGTACGCGGCCGAGCCGGGGCTGACGGAGGAGGTGTTCTCGCCCGCGGAGGTGGTCGCACCGCTCGTCCGCGCGGTGGAGGAGGGGACCGTCACCGGGGAGGAGGAGGTGGTCCTCGCCGCGCCCCCGCCCGCCCAGGACGCCTTCGGCCACCTGGGCGGCGAGGCCCCCGACGGCGTGCCCGCGATCCGGGTGGCGGGCACGTTCCCCGCCGGGGGAGGGCCGGGGGAGGCGGCCACGGCGTTCGTCCTGGTCGCGACAGAGGACGGAGTCCCGCTGAGCTTCGCCACGGAGGGCGCCGGGGGAGGGCCGCTCAACGGACGTCCGGTGCCGGAGGGGGTTCCGGTCTCGTTCCTGGACCCCGCCGCCCCCGAACCGGAGCGGTGGTACACGAGGTACACGTTCGTGGAACTCGGCGGAGCCCCCGACCCGGGCGTCCCCGATCCCGGACAGGTCCGGCCCGCCGCTCCCGCGCCCGTCGGCGACTGAGCACGGGAGCCGGTCGGGCGGCCTCCCCGCTCACCTGTGGCGCCTTCCCGCCCGATGGTGTAGGTTCGCCACCGTGTCGCGTGCCACCGACCACAGAGCAGTGGGCCGGTCGGTAGGTATGGAGGCACCTCGACATCCGGGGAGCGCACTGTGAGCACACACACCGCGGACCGCGTCTAGCCGTTCCGACGGCGTCGGCCCAAGCCGCGCCCGAACGCGCCCAGACCCCTCGCGACCTCCCCGGAGTCCTCTTCCGGCCCGGCCACACCCGGGCTCCCTGTCACGTCCACCCGCCGCCCGTGCGCCCACGCGCCCGGGCCGCCGCGGGTGCCTTCGGGGACGGTCGCGCCCATGACCACCATCCCGAAGGAGACCTGTGACCGAAAACCCGCACGTCCGGACCACCGAACCCCACGTCAGCGACTTCAACCTCCCCGTCGTGGAGGAGTTCCGCGCCAACGGGGGCCGCGTCGGCGGCATGTTCGAGGGCGGCGACCTCCTGCTGCTCACCACCGTCGGGGCCCGCTCCGGCCGCGAGCACACCACCCCGCTCGGCTTCGTCCGCGTCGACGGCCGCGTGCTCGTCGTCGGTTCCGCGGGCGGCTCGGACCGCCACCCCGACTGGTACCGCAACGTCCTCGCCCACCCCATGGTGCGCGTGGAACTGGGCACCGAGACGTTCGACGCCGTCGCCGTCCCCGCCGAGGGCGCCGAACGCGACCGCCTGTTCGCCGAGTTCGTCCGCGCGGACTCCGGATACGCCGACTACCAGGCCGGAACCGAGCGGGTCCTGCCGGTGGTCGCCCTGGACCGCGTCCACGCGGACGGACCCGCCGAGGTCGCCAACCTCGCCGACAAGCTCGTGGAGATCCACACCTGGCTGCGCGGCCAGCTCGCGCACGTGCGCACCGAGGCCGAGGCCCACCTCGCCGAGCGCGCCGCCGTGGCGGACGGGGACGGCCCGCCACCGCTGGGACTCAGCCTCCAGCTGCGCCAGCACTGCCTGGCCTTCTGCGAGTCCCTGCACTTCCACCACACCAGTGAGGAGTCCGGTGTCTTCCCGGCGCTGGGCCGACAGGCCCCTCACCTGGAGGAGGCGCTGCGGCGGTTGTCGGAGGAGCACCGCACCGTGGACCGCGTCCGCGGTGAGCTGGAGGCGCTCATCTCCGACCTGTCCACGGCCGACCCCGAGCGCTTCCGCGCGGAGCTGGACCGGATGGCCCGGGAACTGGAGGCCCACCTGGACTACGAGGAGGCCCAGCTGATCCCGACCCTGGCCGAGATTCCGTTCCCGCCCACCGGCCCGGCCTAGAGACCGGCGGGAGGGCCCGGTTCCGCCGCTCGCGCACCTCGGGGAGCGGCGGAACCGGAGGTCTTCGGGGTCCGCGGGGAACCTCCGCCGCGCCCCGCGGCCACCGGCCGCCTCCGGGAGGGCGGCCTGCGTGCCCCTTCCCCGTACCTCGGGGAGGGGGCCGCCCTGGTCAGCCGCCCAGGATGAGGCCGAGGTTGACCTCGGTGCCCAGGAACATCGACCCCACGATGAGGATGAGCAGGCCCGGAAGCAGGGTCACCGCGGTCACCATCGTCACCCGGGGGTTCATCCGCTGGGCCTTGCGGCGCATGTACTGGGCGTCGGCGCGCCGCATGTCCTGGCTGATGGCGACCAGGGTGTCGCTGAGCGGGGCGCCCAGCTCCTCCGCCTGCTGGATCGCGGTCACGAACTTGCTCAACGACTCGTTGCGGTTGCGCCGGCGCAGCATCTCGAACGCCTCCCGCCGCGAGGTGCCCAACTCCATCTGCTGGAGGGCCAGCGCGAACTCGTCGGCGAGCACTCCCGGCATCGACTCCGCCACCCGGGCCACCGCCGCCCGGAACGACATCCCGGCGCTCACCGTCACCGCCAGCACGTCCAGGAAGTCCGGCAGCTGCGACTGCACCTTGTCGCCGCGCTCCTGGCCCTGCACGTACAGGCTCAGGTCGGTCAGTCCCATGAAGGCCAGCACAACCAGTCCGACCAGCGGGTTCCCCGAGGCGAACATCAGCAGGCCCAGGGTGCCGTACAGCGCCACCTCGCCGACCTTGCGCCGCAGGTAGCGCTCCAGGGTCAGCCCCTCCGGCCTCCCCGCCGCCTCGATGCGCTCGGAGACGGAGATCAGGCGGCGCTGGCTCAGCGACGCGTGCAGCGAGCGGGCGAACGGCCGTCCGATCGCCTCGGTGATCCGGTGCAGCACGAACGTGTCGTCGGACCGGACCCGCGTCGGGCGCGCGGCCGGGTCGTCCACCCGCACCCGGGTCTGCGACATCATCAGGTACAGGCCGTAGCACGCGACCAGCACGACCAGCGCGCTGGTCAGAGCGGCGGCGAGCGGCACCAGCAGGGAGAGGGGGGCGTTCATCGGGGAGCGGTCCTCACAGGTCGAACTTGGTGATGCGGGACACCAGCACGAAGCCGATGGCGAACAGCGCGGCCACCACCAGCAGCACCGCCACCCCCGCCACGGACGTGGTCATGACGCGCATGATGCCCGGCTCGATGGCGTTGATCAGGAACAGGGCGCCCACCGACATGAACCCCAGCGCCCACACGGTGCTCGTGGTCTCGCTGAGGATGGTCTGCACCTCGCGCCGGGTCTCCTTGCGGTTCTCCAGGGTGGTGGAGATGTTGCGCAGCGCCGTGACCAGGGAGCCGCCCGAGCGCGAGGCCACCACCAGCGTGGACAGCAGGACCCCCAGCTCACGGGAGGGCATGCGCTCGCGCAGCTCCGCGACGGCCTCCTCGAAGCTGGCCCCCAGCTTCATGGACTCGGCCATGCGGCTCAGCTCCTCGCCCGCGGGCCCGTCCAGCTCGTCGGCGGCCATCGCCACGGCCGTGGGCAGGGCCAGGCCCGCCGAGGTCGCGTTGCCCAGCACGCGGGCCAGGTCCGGCAGCTGGGAGGTGAACTCCTCGCGCCGCTTGGCCTCGGCGCGGTTGAGGTAGGAGAAGAACAGGAACGCCACCCCGGCCGCCGCCAGCAGGCCGAAGAAGGGCGCCAGCACCTGCCAGACCACGACCACCGCCAGCAGCGAACCGCCCAGCAGCGCGAGCACGAACGTGGACAGGCGCACGTCCGCGCCCGACCGGGCGATCCTGCGGTACAGCCGCCCGCCCCACTGGGTGCGGTAGATGGCCGCGTCCAGCCGCGCCATGGGCGTGGACGCCTCGTACTCGGCCTGGTCCAGGGCGCTGCGGGCGGCGATCAACCGCCGGTGCTGTGCGCTGGACACGAACTCCCACAGCGCCCACAGCGCCAGGGCCAGCACCACGGCCAGGCCGCTGAGGATCGCCACGAACTGCCAGGTCACCGGAGCTCCATTCCGATCGGGGGACGCGCCCGCCGGGGCGCGGGGGAGGGCCTCACCAGCCGTTGCGGGGGCGCTCGTCGGTGACCACCCCGAAGGCCGCGGGGATGGCCTCGCCCACGTGGTAGATCCGCCCGGCGATGTGCCGGGGCAGTGGGAAGTGCCGGAACTCGCCCTCCACGGCCCGGTTGGGGCCCATGGGCAGGGCGGAGAACTGCATCACCGGGTCCAGCCGGAACTCCTCGCGCCGCCGTGAGGAGACCACCGCGATCTCGTTGACCCGCCGGGACCCGTCCGGCCACCGGCCCAGGTGCACGATGGCGTCCACCGCGTTGTTGATCTGGTCGCGGATCGCCTCGTAGGGCACGTTGACGTCGCTCAGGGTGGCCAGGGTCTGCAAGCGGTGGATGGCGTCGTCGGCCGAGTTGGCGTGCACGGTCACCAGCGACCCGTCGTGGCCGGTGTTCATGGCCTGGAGCATGTCGATGGTCTCCGAGCCGCGCACCTCGCCGACGATGATGCGGTCCGGGCGCATCCGCAGCGCGTTGCGCACCAGGTCGCGGATGGCGATCTCGCCCCGGCCCTCGATGTTGGGCGGTCTGGACTCCAGGCGCACCACGTGGTCCTGCATCAGCTGGAGCTCGGCCGAGTCCTCGATGGTGACGATGCGCTCGTCGGAGGGCACGAACGCCGACATCGCGTTGAGGAAGGTCGTCTTTCCGGTACCGGTGCCGCCGGACACCACGATGTTGAAGCGGGCCCGCACCATCGCCGCCAGCAGGATGCCGGTGGGCGAGTCCAGGCTCCCCATCCGCACCAGCTCGTCGATGGGGTAGGGCTTGGGGAAGCGCCGGATGGTCAGCACCGGGCCCGACAGCGACAGGGGCGGGATGATCACGTTGACGCGCTCGCCGGTGGGCAGCCGCGCGTCCACCATCGGCGAGGACTCGTCCACGCGGCGGTTGACCAGCGACACGATGCGGTCGATGGTCTGGTAGAGCTGCTCCTCGCCGTTGAAGGCGGCGTCCACCCGCTGCATCCGGCCGCCGCGCTCGATGAACACGTTGTCGGGGCCGTTCACCATGATCTCGGTGACGGTCTCGTCGGCCAGCAGCGGCTCCAGGACGCCCAGGCCCAGGGCCTCGTCCACGACCCGGCGGATGAGCGCCGAACGCTCCCGGTCGGAGAGCACCGGGCCCTCGCGGGTGAGGATGTGCCCCACGACCTTCTCCAGGCGCACCCGGCGCTGGGCCAGGGTCAGCCTGGTGAGGTCCTCCAGGTTGATCTCCTCCAGCAGGCGCCTGCGCCAGTGCGTGACGCTGCTGCGCTCGGAGCGCCCCTCGACGGCGCGGTCCTCCTCCAGACGGTCCTTCAGACCCATGGCCCTGCTCTCCTTCCCCCCGGGGCCGGCGCGGCGGGCACACGTCCCGCCGCGCGGCGCCCCGACACGACTTCCCCTGCGTTCTCCCCGGGCGCCGGGGCGGCGCCCCGGCGCGCACGGCGCACCGCATCGACCTCACACATCGGGCATCTCCACGCGCCGGGTCAGCGTCAGGTCCAGGCCCGACGCGGAGAACACGATCGGCAGCGGGTGCGAGACCTCCACGTAGAAGCCCTCGTGCTCGTTGACGCCGCTGGTGACGGTCGCCTCGTCCAGCCACGACGGCAGCGCCGCGCGGGCGGCGGCCTCCGCGCCCTCCAGTTGCTCGGCCCCGGCCACCCGCGCCCCGGCGCGGGCCGCGGACTCCAGCCGCTCGACCGCGACGAAGGCCAGGAAGGCCTCGATGGCGATGACCGCGACCAGGAGCAGGATCGGGAAGATCGCGGCGAACTCCAGCAGCGGGCCGCCCCGGTCGCCGTCCCGACGCGGTCGGCCTCCGGGCAGGAGGCGCCGCCCTCCGCGGTCTCCTGCGCTCCGCCGTTCCCGGCCCCGGGCATCCCGCCGGCCCCCGGGCGGGGGGTCGCGGTCCTCGATGTTTCGGCGGGCGCGGCCCGCAGCGGTCCGCCCGACCGGTCGCGCGCTCACGGTGTCGCCCCCCGCGGCTCGACCTCGGTGACCACGCGGGCCTCACCGGTGACGTCCCAGGGCCCCGAGGCCCCGGGCAGGAAGATGGGCATGGCCATGGTCACCCGGGCGTAGCGCGCGCCGTCGCGCTCCACGACCTCCACGGACATCACGTCCGCGCCGTCCCACGGCGGCCGGACGCGCTTGCGGGCCTCCTCGTCCACGCGCGCCATGTCGTCGGGGGTCACGGCGGCCTGGCGGGCGGCCTCGGCGGCGCCGTGCGAGGCGTACATGGCGGTGATGCCGAGCAGCAGCACCTGCCAGACCAGGGCCAGCGCCAGCATCATGAACGGCACCGCCGCGGCGAACTCCACGATGACCCCGCCGCGGTCGCCGCGCCGTCGCGGGCCACCGCGCCGCGGATCCGGCCGAGCCCCGCGACCCCGCGGCTCTCGGAAGTCCCGCGGCCCTCGGAAGTCCCGTGGGCCGCGCCGGGGCGCACGGCCCGCCGGGCCCCGGCTCCGGCCCGCCTCCCGACGGAGGCCGGACTCAGCTCCCGAAGCCACCGCGGCCTCCTCCGCCCCCGTGCGGCCCCGAACCCGGGCGCCCGCCGAAGGGCTGGCCCAGCGGCGGCACGGAGGCCTGTCCGTTGACCGCCGCGCGCGACGGGTTGGCCCCCGACGCGTTGAGGAAACCGGACACGTCACGGGTGGACGGCCCGCCGCCGCGCCGCTCGGACAGGGAGGCGAACCCGCCCAGCCCCGCGGGAGGGGTGGCCGAACCCCCGCCGCCCCCGGGCTGCGCGGGCGGGTTCAGCAGGTCCAGTTCCGCGGCCAGCCGCGAGAAGGCCCTGCGCAGCCCCTCGTCGGTCACCTTGGTCGGGTCGCCGTTGTTCTCCCCGGGCTCCAGCGCGCGGTAGGCGGCGGGGACCGGCGTGCGCAGCACCCGGGTGCCCAGCAGCTGCTGGAGGAAGTCCGGCTGGATCTCGTTCTTGCGGCTGTGCCGGGTGACCAGCGAGTACACGTCCGTGTGCGAGCGCACCTGCAACCGCTCCCACATGCTCATCAGCCGCTGGGCGCCGCGCATCGCGGGCACGTCCGGGGTGACGGTGACGACCGCGCTGTCCGCCAGCTCGACCGCCATCGCGGTGGCCTCGTTCATGGTGGACCCGCAGTCCACCACCACCAGTTCGTACCGGGACCGGAGCGCGCTCAGCACCCGCCGGGCGGCGCTGGCGCCGACGTCCTCGCCGCGTTCACCGTGTTCGGGGGCGAGCAGCACGTGCGGGCCCCGCGGGTCCACGTACAGGGTCTCCGCGAGCATGCCGGGGGTGATGTTGTCCCCGGCCTCGACCAGGTCGCTGATGGAGCGGCGGTGGCGCAGGTTGAGGAACGCGGGCAGGTCGCCGGTCTGCAGGTCCAGGTCGACCAGGCACACCACCCGCTCGGCGGCGGCCGCGGCCATCGCCAGGTGCACGGCGCACGTGGTGGTGCCCACACCGCCCTTGGCGCCGCTGATCGCCACGACCCGGCCCCGCACGCCCGACGCGGGCAGGTCCATCGACGCCGACTCCAGGTGGCGGCGCAGCGTTCGCGACCACTCGGCGGCCTTGGTGACCCGGCTCTCCAGCTCGGCGATCCCGCAGTCGTCGGGCATCACCCCGCGCGCCCCGGCCTCCATGGCCCCGGTGAACGTGTCGGGGTCCATCGTGGGCGACACCAGCAGGATCGCCACCTGCGGATGGCGGTGGGACAGGTCGCGTATGGCCTCGAAGACCGGCGCCGGACCCAGATCCTGGTGGATGAGGACCACGTCGATCTCCGGGAACTCCCCGGCGGCGTCGATCAGCGCCGTCGTGGTGGCCCTGGAGGCCACCAGGGAGGCGCTGCCCAGCTCCTCGAAACGCGCGGCGAGCACCATCTCCGACTCCGAGGTCGGCATACCCGCCAGGACACGGAAGTTCAACGCTTACCCCCCATGCGGCACGCGCCGCTCGTCGGCCGTCCCGCCCTCGTCCGGTGTCGTGCTCTCGTCGGCCGTTCCCCCGGCGACGAGGTCGTCGAAGTCCCCGCTGCAGAACTCGGACTCCTCCGGGGTGCCGCCGCCGTCGGCGCTCACCAGGGCCAGCCTGAGCCCGCTGGAGAAGTCCTCGGCGTAGGCGAGTCGGAGCGCCGCCTGTGGGTCCAGGCGGAAGGTCACCGGGACCACCCCGGCCACGCCGCCGCCCTCCTCCTCCTGGGTGCGCAGCTCACCGATGTCGAGGACCTCCACCTCGGTGATGACCCGCACCGCGCACGCCTCGCCGTGGTCGCGCGCGGGGAAGGTGCCGTAGATGTCCACGAACGACCCGCGCCGCACCTTGCCCGCCACGCCGGTCTCGGCGTTGACCATGATGGCGATCTCCCGCTCCCCGGCGGTGAGGGTGGGCTGGGGCTGCACCATGCCCCGCTGGAGGTAGACGCCCGCCTCCATGTGGGAGGCGGCGACGAGCTGCTGGTCGGCCGGGGTCTCCACCTGGGCCAGGTCGGTGAGGAAGACCTCCGGGTCGAAGTACATGCTGGGCACCTCGACCCGCTCCACGGACTCCTCGCCGATGGGCTGGTAGGCGTCCACGGCCTCGGTCAGCCGCAGGACGGTCGCGAACTCGCCGAGGCGCTCCTGTTGGCTGTTGAGGTAGGTGAACACGGAGGCGAACACGGCGACGGCGCCGATAGCGGCAACGACCATGAGCAGGACGCCGCGTCGCTGACGGGGGTTCATAGGGGTTGCTTTTCCGTTTCCAGTGTCGTCGCGGGCCGTCCGCTCGCTCCGGGGGCGCGGTGCCGGTCCCTAACGGGAGTAGGTCCGGGGCGCGTCGGGGCGCGGGGCGCGGCCCGCGAACGGCGGACCCTGCGGTCGGTCGGTGGAGGGTGGGGGAGGAGGACCCGGCACGCGCCCCCCTTCCACGGGGGGAGGGGCCTGGACGGGCCCGGCGGTGCTGCCGGGGGAGGAGGTGTCGGTTCGACCCGAGGCGCCGGGCGGACCCGCGGCGCCGGGCGGACCCGCGGTGCCGTGTGCGCCGGGAGGGCGGTCGGCGCCGCCGGGAAGGGGCTCGGCGGCGCCTCCGGAGGAACCCGGAGCCGCCGGGGGACCCTGCCCGCCCGATGGCCGGGGGCCGGACTGCCGCGCGGGGGTCCGCGCGGCGGTGGCCGAGCAGAAGGGGCAGGTGCGTGCCGACATGGGCTCGCCGCACCAGGAGCAGGAGGCGGCGCGGATGGAACTGGCGGCGTAGGCCAGGGCCTGCGGGTGGGCGCTCAGCGCCACGAACTCCACGTACTTGGCGGTTCCCCAGTACAGGGGGCCGAGCGGCTGGGCGGGCAGGGTGCGGGTCGCCACGGGCTGGATGGCCTGCGGGAGGTGGTCGTCGAAGACCCCGGTGATCCCGGGGTCGGGGGTGGAGCACAGCAGTTGGACCGGCTGCACGGGCCGGAAGGGCAGCGTGCGGGAGACGTCGGACGCGCGCATGCGTCCCACCTGGTGGGTGGGCGCGCAGTAGGCGAGGAAGGACACGGACGGGGCGTAGGAGCCCATGTGCTGGCGCATCGAGGTCGGGATGGTGCTCAGGCCGGAGACGGTCCTGAGCCAGGCGCCCGCCAGCAGGTGCCTGGGCAGTTCGTCGCACAGCGCGGCGACCATCCCCGGCGGCAGGTAGGGGGCGAGGTAGGCGAGCTGGTCGGCGACCAGGGACAGGGCCAGGGGCGACAGGTCGACGCCGATCCCGGCGATGTGGTCGGTGCGCATCGCGCCGCGGGCGAAGTTGACCGCGCGCTCGGCGTCCGCGGAGTGCCATGCGGGGTAGAGCGCCACGACCTTGCGGCCCGCCTCGACCTGCTCCTTGGCGAAGGCGACGAACGCTGCGCTGCGCTCGCCGATGCCCTCACCGCGCATCGCGAACCGGTGGGCCCCGGCCTCACCCACATGACCCGTGCTGGGGATGTCCGCCAACAGGGTGACGGTCGTCGCCGACCGAGGTAGGGCTCTGGACACTGGGCAAGCTCCATCGGTTCTGCGCGCTGGGGCGAGATGGCTGAGCGGCCTTGCGAAGGGAGGCACTCGGACGCATCGTAACGAATGTGTGGCGGAGCGCGGGAGGCCTCGCATTCGTCGCCCCGGAACGCGGGGTGGACGGTGGTGGAGTGGACGGGGCGCGGGGGGTCGGCGGGGGTGACACGGGTGGCACCGACTCCGCGCTGGCCGAAGGGGATCGGATCGTGTCCGTGTGCACCGCCTCCTTCCTGGGCAGACGTGTTCCGTGTTGGCCGCATGTGGCCAACGCGTGGACAGATCGGTACGCGACCGTTTTCGGGTCGTATGGGTTCTGTGTTGGTCTGTGGGGTTTGGGATAGCTCCCAGTGACGTTTGGTGCCTCTCATCCTTTCTTCTCCAAGGATGCCCTTCCTCTCCCTGCCCCACCAGTCCCCTGCGCGGCCTGTGGACAACCCTCCCGGCTTCCGGACTCTCCTTCGGGGCCGAGGAAGGCGGACGGGATGTCACGCCGGTCACGTAGGGGATTAGGCCCGCGCAACGCGGGAACGAAACAGGAAGGCTTCGCGTCATATCTTGAGAAGCCACGTCCTCACCGAGGAGACCGAACGATGCGCAAGGTAAACCGCGCCGCGGCGGGAGCCGCCGCCTGGCAGGTCGTCCGCAACACCGACAGCGACATGTCCGTCTGGCAGAGGGCCGGAGCCGTCCCGCGGATGATCGGCGCCAAGGTGCGTGGACGGTACCCCGAGCTGAGCAGCGGCAAACTGCTCGGGATGCTCGCGCTGGCGGCCTACATCCTCTCCCCAGTCGACTTCGTCCCCGAACTGTTCATCCCGTTGCTCGGCCTGGCCGACGACGTCGCCGTCGCCGTGTGGCTGACCACCATGGCGCTCGGCGAGAGCGAGCGCTTCGTGCTCTGGGAGCGCCAGAACCAGGCGCAGCAGGCCTTCCACGAGGCCAACCAGCCGGGCGGACACGACAACGGCATGCGCGGCGGCCAGGCCGGACCGGAGCGGGGACACGGCGTCTCCGGCCACGACGGCCACCGCTCCCCCACCGACGGCGCACGCCGCTGACCGTGGACGACCCCGGATCGCACCCGGACCACACCCGAACCGCACACGGGCCCCGCGCGCACAGCGCGGGGCCCGTGGCGTCGGATCCGGTCCAACCGCAGGGCGTCGGGGGTCGCACCGCCGAGCGCGCGACCGGATCCCGTTCGCGTCACCAGCTGGACTTGGTCACCCCGGGCAGCTCTCCCCGGTGGGCCATCTCCCGGAAGCGGATCCGCGAGAGTCCGAACTTGCGCAGGTGCCCTCGCGGCCGCCCGTCCACTGCGTCGCGGTTGCGCAGCCGGGTGGCGCTGGCGTCTCGGGGCTGCCGGTTCAGCTCGGCCACCGCCGCCGCGCGCTCCCGCTCACCGGTGTGCGGGCTGCGGATGATCCGCTTGAGTTCGGCCCTGCGCTCGGCGTAGCGGGCCACCACGCGCCTGCGCTGCTGGTCGCGGGCGATCTTGCTCTTCTTGGCCATCAGACCCTCCCGCCGCGTGCGCGGATCTGGGCGACGACCCGCTCGATGCCGCGGGCGTCGATCACCTTCATGCCCTTGGTGCTCACGCGCAGCTTCACGTAACGCCCTTCACTGGGCAGCCAGTACTTCTTCGTCTGGATGTTGGGGTCGAACCTGCGCTTGGTGCGCCGGTGGGAGTGTGAGACCGAGTTTCCGAAGGCCGGAGCCTTTCCGGTCACCTGACAGACACGGGACACGGCGGTCCCTCCTCTCGTTCGCGGTCCGCGGCCTCGCGGACCGTTCGGGTTCCCCGGTGTCCGGGGCTTTTCCGTCGTGGCGCCGTCCCCCTACAGGGCGTCGGCGAAGGGGTCGGAACGCAGCGGCTGCCCCGCCTCGTCCTCGGTCATCAGGCACGAGTCCAGCAGGGCCACCAGGCGCCGGGCGTCCAGGTCCACACCCGTGAACGCCAGGTGCTGGCCGCGGTCGCCCAGCACCGGGTCCCAGTCCAGGAGCGCGGAGACCCGGCGGGTCTCGGAGACCATCTCCACCGCGGCCTCGGGCAGCGCGTCCAGCCAGGGGCCACCGCTCTCCAGCAGCAGGGCGTCGTTGTAGGCGTCCCACACCAGCAGGGTGTCCGGGCGGCTGGCCAGCCAGATCCGGCCCCGGCCGCGCAGGCCCGCGGACACGATCCGCTCCAGCGCCTCGTGCAGCCGCACGGGGTGCAGGGGGCGCCTGCGGCTCCAGGTCACCGTGCTCACCCGCCCGTCCGCGCGGTCGGCGTAGTGCGCCCATGCCGGGTTGAGCCGGTGCGCGGCCGCCTCGGGGTCGAACCGGCCGTGCGTCAGGTCCGTCAGACCGCCGCCCGGGGGGACGACCACGGCGGCCGGGTTGAGGTGCTCGACCAGGGCACGGGCCTCGTCGAAGTGGCGGGTTCCGTGCACGGCGACCGCCGTCGGGTACTCGATCTGGTGGGCGAGCACCTCGGCGACCGTGCGCTCGTCCTCCACGGCGATGTCCAGGTCCCGGTCGCTCAGGTCGTCGTGCCCGGACAGGTCCGGCAGCAGGCGGTCGGCGTCCACCGCCGCGATGACCGCGGCCAGCCGCAGCTCCTCCCGGGCCGCGACGACCTCGGCGACCTGCCGGGGCTCGACCCCGTCCCAGGTCTCGACCACGCACAGGGTGTGCTCACCCCGCTCGGCCAGCCGCAGCAGCGTGGGCACGAGGTCCTCGCGCAGCGTGCAGGACGCGCACAGGTGGTCCAGGTGGACACGGCTGTGGTCCACGGGACCCCAGCGGTCACGGGTGACGCGGTGGACGATCCCCTCGGCGATCCCGTCGAGGTCGTGGTGCACGGCCACGGACCCCGGGACCTGCGCCAGCAGGTCGTCCACGCTGCGTCCGCGCGCGTGGCGGTGCAGGCCGCAGACCACGGCCACGCGCATGGGGGTTGTCGGCTCCATAGGGGGACACCCTCCTTCCTGAGAAAACGATAATCATTATCGTATGGCACCCGCGTGGCGCCCGGGGAGAAAAGCCGGTTGTCATAATCACGATGGACGTAGTACTTTGCTTGAAGTGGTGAGAAGCGATCCCCTGGAGGCACCGTGAACATCGATCTCGTCGGACTGGCCGTGCTCTGCGACGACCCGCGCGCCAGCGCCGCGTGGTTCGCCGAACACTTCGGCTTCGACATCAACATCGACCTCGGCTGGTACCTGAACACCCAGCACGAGGACCACCCCAAGCTGTCGATCGACTTCGTGCTGCGCGACCATCCGTCCACGCACGAGGTCCTGCGCTCGGGAAGGGCGGAGTCGCTGGTCGCCTTCCTGGTGCCGGACGTGGACGCCGAGGAGAAGAGGCTGCGGGAGGCGGGCGTGGAGGTGATCATGCCGCTGGTCAGCGAACCCTGGGGGCAGCGCCGCTTCCAGGTCTCGGGTCCGGAGGGCCTCTACGTCGAGATCCTCCAGATGGTGGCCCCCGACCCGCAGTGGATGAGGGACAACGGCCTCGCCGAGCAGTGACGCCGGGGGCCGTGCACGGCGCGGGCCGGGACGGAAACGACTTCCGTCCCGGCCCGCGGCGTTCGCTCAGAAGTGCTCGGAGAGCGGGCCCAGCACCGGGGACCACTCCTTGACGTCCACCTCGGAGACCAGGCCCTGGATGCGGAAGGGGTCCTTCTCGGTCAGGGCGACGGCCTCGTCACGGGAGTCGGCGCGCAGGAGCAGGAGGGCGCCGGGAGCGTCCTGCGGGCCGAAGGGGCCGGAGCAGAGGTTGGCGTCCTGCGCGGCCAGGTACTCGCGGTGCGCGGGGCGGTGCTCGTCGCGCGCGGCGGCGCTGTCGGGGGCGTAGGTGTAGGTGACGGCGAAGATCGCCATGGTTTCCCTCCCGGGGTGTGTGGCGGCCCGACTGGTGCCGCGATCGCCGTCACTGTGCCACAGGCGCAGGTGGGAGGGCGTAGTCGGGGCGGAAACGTGCCACTGCGACCGGGAGGACGGCCGCAGCGGTTGCCGGGGTTGGGAGCTTTACCGACGACGTCGACGAGCTTCTCCTGCTCCTGTGGTCACACACCACCCAGCACACCAGCCCGCCTGGCATTCGGGCGCAGCCCACCACCGGACGCGGTTCCGGTTTGCTGCCCCTCTCCAAGCAGATCCGCAGGAACGCCCGAACCGGTCGCCGTCCTTCTCCCGGCCTCGCGCCGTCGTGCATGTCTGACCAGTAACAAGACGCTGTGGCTGCCCTCGGTTCTGGGCAGCCACAGCCCCCTGCCTGCTCGGGGCTTTCTGTCACCAGCCGATCGTTCCCGGTCGTACCGGATGAGATGGTTATGGTGCGGTCTTTGTCTCACGCAATGGCTTGTTCGATCGACTCTAGAACCATGGGGACAACACCGCTGCCCATCGGTAGTTCGTGGATAGTAGGCAGGCGCGACGTGCCATCTGAATTCTCTACGAGCAGCTTATCCGGGAATTCCTCAGGCTGCATCACATCCGCCCCCACGAGAAGATTTGCCGCCTGCACCGCAGCGCTTCTGTCTATCGGGTTGTGCCTGCCCACAACAAAAGCTTGGGGGGTCGGATCCCCGTCCGTGTTGGGTGGGAGGAACCAAGACTCCATCCCTTCGACGTTCCACAGTTCGGGTTCGTACGATGCTCCAGAACTTTCCCTGAGGTATAGATAATCAGTGCCGAATTCACCATATAGGACCCTGTGCAAGGGGTCGTTCTCTTTGCCCCTATACAAACCGTCGTAATCCGCCACGAGCACCTCAGGTGGATTTTCGACCCCTGCTGCCGAGAACTCCTGCCTCCACTCAAGGTCGCCTGATCCAGGGTTCAAGGCGAGCAGCACACTCGACTCCGTGTCTGGGCAGAGAATCGAGACGAAGACTTTCTCAGTGGACGTGGTGACCTCAACGTCGTTCCGGGAGAGTTTACTGCCGTCGCAGTACGCGGCTAGTTCAACCCGCCATATGTCGTCCTCTTCGTCCTCATTATTCGGCTGCTCACCAGTCAGAGTCAGCGGGTTCTCTTCGAACGTGAAATTTGTACGATCGTATGCGGCATCTGCCAGAGAGGAAAGGCCTCCTGAAGGCATAGGGATAGGATCGATTGTCGTCTCCTGGCGTTGACCAGTCCCGGGGTTCAGTACCGCATAATGCACCTCGTCGGACCGCAGTCCGTCCACCCGGTAGGCTACACGGACCGTGCCCCCACCAGGTGTGAAACTGACGGCCACCTCCTGCTCGGGGACACGGAAGTGCCAGCGTTCCTCTCCTCCGGGATAACCGACCCCGAACACGCCGTCCTCGGTGACCGCGACCAAAGAATTCTCTGCTGCGACGAGCCGTAGGGAATCGGGATGATCCCAGTCAGTAACGAACTCATCGAACTGGCCCACACTGTCCAATGTCTGTGGCGCCGTGATGCCCAGATCTTCCGAGGTCTGGTGCTCGATGACGGGTGGATCCGGGGTCACCACCGGTTCGATCACACGCACCGAACCCCACAGGAGCACGAGCACTCCGGCAATAGCCAGTACCACCCACCGCGCTCGGACACGCAGTCTTCTCGGCTCTTCTTCATCCATGGAAACTCGCAGCACACCGATACATGTTGACAACGTTAATTAAGCTCATTTTAAGAATGTAGGACGGTACTTATTGCGAGCCAGAATCATCGGAGACTGAAGCAGGATCCTCGAAGTCCGCGCCAGGTTCTTGGTAAGCCTCCATATATCCTTCGAGGTAGTCGCTAACCAACTCTTCTGCTGATCTCCCTGAAAATTCTGAGTCGGGAATTTTATTGACTACTTCCATCAATGCCTCGGTTCTTCCTGCGGAGCCGAAAGGCCAATCATTGGGAGATGCAGGGTACGAAAAACCCCCGTCCTCTTCTCCTACGAGAACGCCTGTTCCCTCGAAATCTTCTACATCGATTACGCCCTCCTCAATCAACAGTCGGCCCAGTTGGACTTGCATGTGCCACTTCGCGTTATCATCGCCGCCCAGCGTGCTTTCTAGGTTTCTCTCGTTGTTCTCGAGTTCTCGCTCGAGTTCCTCCATCTGTTCGGCAGCATACTCAGAAATGGAATTCTTCATTGGCTCCTCTAGGAGGGTTGAAATAATGTTAACACCTGTGCTTGCGGGGATTCCTCCTACGGGAATTGCGGAAGCTCCTCCGACGGTCATGTGTGTTCCGACTTTGTAAGCTGTCTCCCAATAAACTTGGATCTTCTTTTCTGCTGCTTCTATCGCCTCTGCATTCCCTTCGGCCCTGGATGCGTACTCGCTGAGCATGGCCCTGTCAGCAAGATCTCTCAGCTTCCCCGATTCAGCAGCATAGGTTGATGGTTCATGGTCTCCCGTGAAGAGGGCTTCGCGCATCGTGTTTTGCTCTTGCTCGACGATTGCAAGGAGAACATTGGGGCCAGCTTCCTCGTTTGCGAAAAGAAGTTGCAGGAAGTTCTCGCGGTGTGCCTCTCCGACGCCCATGGTCACATCCCCGGCCGAGTGCATGGGTAGGACCGAAGCTTCAGATTGGGTAACCACGGCGGCTGGTATGTCCCCATTTGATGACCCGCCGAAATCATTGATGTAAGAATAGAATATTTTGCTGAAGCTCTCAGCCAGTGCGGGGTTGATTTCTGTGGTGGCGGCGTTGGCATTCCCGTCAACCTCTACGCCGGTATCGAGGAAAATGCTGCGATCGAATTCCTTGTCACCCGCCCAGTAGGCGTCTTCGGGCAGATCATCAGGACGTTCTGACCCATGCACGGACACCCCGTTCAGACCTTCGATCAGACCAGCGGCGGCTTCGGCGGCTCTCAACCGCTCCTCCTCCGTGCCGTTGTTCTGCTCCCAGATCCAGTCCGTGAGACCAGTTATGGCCTCGGAGTCATCCGGCCAGTCGTGCGTGTAGAGGCCACGCAGCACCATATCCCGGTCAAGACCGAGAACGGGATGCTCGTACGGGCCCTCACCTGTGAGGATAGCGTGGTTGGCATCCTCGTTCCTGGTGCCCGCATCAACCAGGGACTCGAGTTGCTCGTCTCCGAAGGCGTAGAAATCCGCGTCGTTCTGCGAGTCCAGGTAATAGGAGGCTGACTGGGTCAGGTTGACTGAGAACTGCTGGCCTCCGGCGAGTTCCGGCGTCGTGTTCTCAAGCAGAGTGGCGAGGGAGTATGCCTCCAGCAACCAACTGTCACGTTGCCCTTGAGTCTCGTCTTCCGGATGCTGGCCAGGGAGGATCGGGCCTTCTACGGCTGAGCGAATACTGTCCGGGAGACGCTCATAGCTACCACCGATGCTCTCGTCGGACAGGACAAGTACCCCGTTGCCCAACCCCCGCAGCAGATCCTCGCGCACGTCCGGTGGGATATCGATGTTCTCTCGGATGCTGTCAGTCACTGAAAGTACGCCAGGGGGCACTTGGTTGGCGCCTTCGCCCTCCAACGCATCGTAGAATTCGGTGAGGAATTCGAGTTCCTCAGCCGGCATGTCCTCGCCACTTCCCTGGCGCTGCATGGCAACGATTCCCAGGTTGCCGAGTACTGCGGCTATTTCAGAGATATCCCCGTCGTAGTTTTCTGGGTCTGAGGCGTACTCAGCCACCTCCTCGGCCATCTCGTCGGGATCCTTGTCAATAGGGATCGCGTCGATGTCACCTCCGAGGTTGAAGTAGGACCAGGTGATGTGCCCAGAGTCGATAAGGCGTTCGATGCTCTCGGTAGTGGGACCGCTGCGGAGGTCAGACTCCGTGGTCTCTGCCGCCTCGTTCAGCTTCTGATATGCAGTTGACTCCAGTTCCTGGATCTCGTTCTTGAGTTCTTCGAGCGCTGACTCCGCCTCTTGTGCCGGCGCTTCGGTCCACATGAAGGAAATAGAGGGTGGTGCTTCATTCAGCCCTGTGGCCAATGCCTGAGCTTCTTCATTCCATCGCTCGATCAGGCTTTTCCGCTCGTCCTTGTATGTCTTGACGGAGTCCGCCCAGCTTTCGGTGACCATCGCGCAGTAGCGAATGCTGGATGCGACGTCCATCCACGTTGCCTTGTCTTCGCTGCTGAGTGTTGAAATATCCCATTTGATGATTTCCGTGAACTCGGTGGCGGCGTTGTCGAACCCTCCTTCCAAATCATGGGAGCGCCCGAGAACACGCGATTCGAAAATAATGAGATCTTCTGAGAAGTCCCTGACTTCTTTTGAGCAGACATCTGGGTCAGAATTAAGGAAGAGGGTGTAGGATGCGCTGCTGAAATCTCCGTTTCCGGATACTTCAATTGCATCTACTTTGTCGAAATGGCAGGATACGTACCTATTGTTGATCACTTCGGAACTCTGCTCTCTGGAGTTGTATAAAATGACGAGTGTGAGGGTTAGTCAAACGCACCGTTGACTTCGGGAATGTTTCCCCATGCTTCGGTGTAGCCCTCGCTGGACTCGTAGTCATTTTTTGCAATCTCAGAAGAACCTGCCTGGATGGAGTTGGCAAGTTGAAGACCGTTGCTCTGGACTGTGCGAATCTCAGGAAGGAGGTTGCTTCGGAAGTCCGCGTATCCAGGCCCGGCATGCCACGTGATCGAAGCTAATTCATCCATCATGTCGCTGAAGGTCTCTTCGAGGCCAACCATAGATTCCGCGAGAGCCTCAGCATGAACGGCGTTGGACATAGCCGCCCAGGTGTTTGCTCCGACTTCATCAGAACTCATCATCTCTCCTTCGATGAACCGATATTCTAAGACCGCTTCATTGGTGGTTGATGGGCTGCGGCATGCATGATGGGCCGCGGTGCCCGGATGGGCCCACAACGAGTATGGGGCCGGCGTCGGCCATGGTGCTCGGTTCTCGCTTAGCTTCTGGCCTGGGAGCAGTCCATAAACATATGGTTATGTGCTTTCTATGCGCAGGTGGCCAAGATAGCGGACGGAAGTGGCGCCGGGGTGACGCGCATGGCTGAAGAGACCTCGTCGCGCTGGGCGACGGTCTCGGCGTCCTCCATGATCAGGTCGAACATGTCGGCCAACCCTGCTATGACCTTGGCGGGAGGCTTCGGCGAGTTCGCCGTTTTGGAGGGCCTCGATCGGGTTGGCGCCAGCTTCGCCTGCCATGTCGGGGGACTCCTTCGGGGAGGGATGGGGGCGTATGGGTGGGGATGCTCCGTAAGTTAGCAGTTGTGACCAACGGTGAGGGCAGCGGTATCGGATGCCACGTTCGACGAAAAGGCTGATCAGATGCGGCTTGTGCCGGTGACGGCCGCTCGGAAACGGGTGGCCGGATTCGGTCAGGGACCAGCTGCTGTTGTCACCGGAGACGGCGGCACGGGTCAGGGCACGTACGAGGATTCAGGAGCCCTCGGTGATGCGGGACAGAGCGTGTGCCCACACGCCCTGGACGGTGACCGCTCCCAGCCAGACCGCCGCCGCGAGAACGGCCACGGTCACCGCGCCCGCGAGCGCGTACGTCACCACGGCCACGGTCCGGCGCGTGCTCCGGTGCCCGGCTCCCCGGTAGGTCATCGGGTCTCCTCCGCGTACTCGGGGTGTTCCGGCTCCGTCCTCCTCGGCCGCGCGTGCCGAGGGCCGTAGCCCGGGGCCCGGAACCACTCCGATACCCCGGAACCCCCTGGCAGCCCCGGTGTCCCCGGTGCCCCGGGCGCCTCCCGGGTCCACTCCGTCCCGGCTTCTTCCTGCGACGCGGCGAGCATCGCGGTGAACGCGTCGTGCTCCCCGGCCAGCGTCCACCGCAGCAGGGCGCCCAGACTGGCGTCGGCCCGCCCCTCCCGGTCGGTGACGGCCGAGGTCAGGAACACCCGCGCCTCCCCGAAGTCGGCCTCGGCGTCCCGCAGCAGGTTCCCCAGCCCCAGGGTGCGCTCCGCCCACACGCGCGGGTCGGTCTCCCCGGGCGCGATGGCCGTGCCCCGCACCAGGTCGCCGCGCGTGACCACCACCGCGAGGCGGGCCTGGCGCAGCCCCCGCCCGCCCCGGCGCCGGGCCAGCATCCGGTACTGGCGCCGGATCTCGTCGCGCACCGCCCCGTAGGCCAGTTCCGGATCGCGGGTGTGCGACCGGTCCCCGGCCAGCCGGGCCCTCTCCCGCGTGGTCAGCGAACGCCACACCGACTCGATCCCCAACGGGTCCACCGCCAGCACGAACGTCGTCGCCCGGCCCAGGTAGGCCAGCTCCTCGACGGTCGCCGACCGGTTGAACCGCTCGCCCGCCGCGTCGAACAGCTGCATGAGCAGGGTCCTGCCGCCCGCGCCCACCCGCACCGTCAGCCCCCGCACCTCGCGGCCCGGGGGAGTCGGCGCGGTACGGGACCCGGCCGCGAGCACCCGCTCGCCCTCCCGCAGCCGCCGCACCGTCTCCTCGCCCACCGGCTCCACGTACGCCTCCGGCGCCCGGCGCGCGGCTTGCGCCAGTGCCAGGTTCATGCCGGTCACCAGCCGCGTCTTGCCCGCGCCCGCGCCCCCGAACAGCGGCAGCACGAACTCCCTGGCCTCGCCCGGACGGTGCTCCAGCCCCCGGTCGCAGTGCGGACACCGCGCCTCCAGATCGGCCGAACCCAGCAGGAGCAGTGTGGGCAGGCGTGCTCCGCACAGGCACTCCCGGCGCCACAGCCCCCGCCCGCCGGGGCGGATGGCGCCGTGCCGCCGACCGCAGCGCGTGCACAGGTAGGCCGGGTAACCCAGCCGCAGGAAGCATCCCGGGCACACCATGCGGATCCGGCGCACCAGGAGCAGTCCCGAGTCGGCGAGCCGCAGCGCTCCGACGGCGGTCCACGCCGCGGCCAGGTAGAGGCCCACCACCAGGGCGTGCACCAGGAACTGCGGCAGCAGGAACACGCTCCAGGGCGCCGCGGCGCCCCAGCTGTGCCCCACCACCGCGCGCAGGTCCCACCAGGCCGGACCGCCGTGGTAGGCCAGGTGCGCGGGGTCGTCGCGGGTGCCGGGCAGCGGCTCGTCCGGGTGGTCGCCCGCCCACATCACCTCGCGCACGCGGCGCAGGTAGGAGACCACCAGCACGCACCATCCGACGAGGAGGGCGAAGCCTCCCCCGAGCACCACGGCGCTCACCAGCCCCGCGAGCAGCCACCACCGCAGCAGGTAGACGACCAGCAGGCCCAGGCCCGCACCGGCGGCGACCAGGAGCGCCGCTCCGAGCTGTGCGCCGCCGTCGTCGCGCCGCGACCGCGCCGCTCGCCTCACGGTCGGCGCATGTCCGGGCGCGGAACGCCCCGTGACCGCGCACCGTTCCCCGAAGACCGAACGCCTGAACGCCGTCCGCGCCGCGCGCCTCGTGGCCGCCGCACGCCTGGTCGCCGACCGCCCCGCGGACGCCGCCCCCCTCATGACCGCCGCTCGCCCGACCGCGAACCCAGCCCCAGGAACCCGCGCCCGCGCGGTTCGCGCGAGCGCTGCGCCCACTCGTCGAAACCGGCCGCCGACTCGCGCGGCAGCTGCCTGCGCATCCTCGCCAGGTGGCGCCGCCGCCACCCGCCCACGGCCGGTGCGAGCACCGACGCGTCCAGGCGCCCGGCACGCCCGTGCCCGGCCAGGATCCAGTGCCTCGTCGCCCGGTACACCAGGGCGGCCGTGGCCGTGTCCGGCCGGTCGTCGGCCAGCCGGGCCGACACCGCCTCCCCGTAGGCCTGGAACACCCGCGCCGGGCAGTCCCGCAGGGCTTCGGCCAGCAGCGAGCACTGGCACCACCCCAGCAGCACGCGCACCACCAGCCGCCAGGCCACCTCCTCCACCGCCGGATGGGTTCCCCGCACCGCCGCGTACACGGCGGCGAGGCGCTCGTGCGCCCGGTCCTCACCGGCCGCGCGCAGCGCGACCAGGGACGGGCGGACCTCCGACCACTCCATGACCACCCGTCTGCCGGAATCGGGAAGCCGGGTCCGCAGCCAGTGCCGGGACACCTCGTCCACCAGCTCCCGCCACGTCCGCTCCTGGCCCGCCCCGGGGGGCGCCGCCATCGCCTCGGCCACCCAGCCGCCCACCCCCGGCGCCACCAGGACCCCGGGGCGCAGCACCCGCAGGACCAGCAGGGCGGTCCGCGGCCCGTGCCCGGGTCCCCACACGTCGGTGAGCAGCTCCTCGTCCAGGTCGTGCGCGGCGAGCCCGGCGGCGCCCGCCGCCCGGCCCTCCCGGCGCACGGACACCAGGTACGACAGCAGTCCCGGAAGGTCGCCTCGGGGATCGGTGGCCAGCAGCCGCAGTTCGCGCAGCGGGGCGCTGGACCCGTCGCGGTCGTTGGCGAACAGGGCGCCCACCGGCCCGGCGGCCAGGGCCGACAACCTCTCGCGGGGCAGCGAGGCCAAGTGCGCGGCCGCGCCCCGGCGCACCCCGGGGTGGGCGGCGACCAGGGCGCGCGCCTCCGGGGAGGGCAGGTGCGAGGCGGCCAGCAGCGGGGCGAGCACCACGCGGCCGTAGCGCTCCATGCCCTCCTCGCATGGCGGCAGGCCGCTGGCCCGGGCCCAGCGCAGCAGCACCACCGCCCGGTCGGGGGCGAGTTCGCCGCACTCGCCGTCCAGCAGGGCGGCGACCCGTTCCCGCGCCGCGCCGCGCACCGACTCCGTGCGCATCGGCGTCACCGCGGGGGCGCCTCCTCCCGCGGCGATGTCGTCCAGGGAACGGCGGACCATCACGTGTTCGAGCCGCTCGGTGGTCCCGTCCGCGCCGCCCAGCCGGTGCGCCACCCGCTGCAAGCCGGCCAGGTCAGCGGTGTCGAGGACTCCCGACGACGGCCCGGTGAGCAGAGCGGCGGCCCCGGGCGCTCCGTTCCGGTTCCCTCCGGGCGTCCCGCCCCGCTCCCCGGCGGACGGCACGACCGCACCGGAGTCCAGCGCCGTGACCGTCGCGCGGCCTCCCCCCTCGCGGGCCCCGCCCGCTCCGACGGGTACGGTGACCGCCGCGCGCGTCTCGGTGCCGGACGGGCCGCCCGCGCCTCCGGTGAACGCCCGGTCCAGCACGTCGCCGACCGGCCCGCGCGCGGACCCGTCCGAAGAGCGGCCGGACACCGCGCCCACCAGCTTCCGGTCCGTCCTCCGGTCGCTGACCTCCATCCCGACGCGGGCCTCTCCCGACGCTGCGGCGTCGGCGTCCAGGATCCTGTGGACCAGCGCCGCCGCGTCCCCGGGGGCGAGCCACTCCACGGCCTCCGACAGCCACTCGCGCACCTCCCGCAGGTCCTCGCGCGCGGGAGCGTCCGCGTCCAGCAGGGACGCCGCGGCCAGCACCGGGAGCCAGTCCGCCAGCGCGCCTTCGCGGCCCGAGGCGTACGGCCGAGCCCTGTGCCACAGCGCCGCCGCCCGGCGCGTGCCCAGCCGGACCAGGCGGTCGGCCACGGCCCGCGCACGGGGATCGGGTTCGGGGAGCGCGTCCGGCGGGTCCTGCTCCGGGTCGTACACCGTGAACCTGGTACGCCACAGTGCGGTGTCGGAGTCGGGCGCGACCCCGACGACCTGCACGAGCGCCTCGTCGGGGTCGCCGCAGTAGGTCGCGAACGACAGGAGCCGTGCCCGCCGCGGCGGAAGCAGGTGGCTCAGGGCCGCCACCCAGTGCGCCACGGACGCGCTGTCGGCCACCAGCACCAGCGGACGGGAGTCGTCCACGGCGTCGTCGGCGGCGAGCAGCAGCCGCGTCACCACCTCCGCCGGGCGGCTCCGCACCCACGCGTCGGTGCGCGGGCGGTCCAGCGGGCCGGGGCCGACCTCCGGCGCCGACAGCTCCGCCAGCTCGGACAGGCCGGGGTCGCCGACCGGCTCCTCCGCCCAGAAGTCGGCCTCCCACAGCTCCGCGGGCAGCGGGCCGGACTCCTCGGGCCCCGGGGCCACCAGGCTGTGCGCGAAGTAGTTGCCCGGCCTCCCGGACGGGTCGTCGCCGCTGGAGACCACGCGGCTCACCACCGGCACCCCGCCCACGTCGGGGGAGTAGCACAGGTTGACCGGATGCTCGTCGACGCGTTCGCGGGACCTGGGCGGCTCGTACACGGTGAACCGCTCGACCTCCCTGAGCACCCGGGGGTCCACCCCCGGTGTCGCCGCGTTGAACTGGTACCCGGCGTAACCGGACAGGCCGTGCTCGCACGAGGTGTAGTACAGCTGCGCGAAGCCCATCGGCGCACCCCTTCGGTCTGGTCGTCGCGGGGGGTCTGGTTCTGGATCGGTGGTGGTTCACAGGGGCCCGGACACCGCGGCCCGACGGGTCCGGCGGGCCGGGCTCAGGACCGGGACGCCTCGCGCGAGGGGATGACCCCGAACTCGCTGAGCATCCACAGGAACGGGTCGGCGACCCGGTAGGGGCGCACCCCGCCGCGCACACGGTTGCCCGCGTCGGGGACGCCGCCCAGGGCCGACACCCCGAAGTAGCGGGCGTTGCGGTAGTGGTTGCGCACGTGGCCGTCCACCCCGCCGCCGTCCCACCGGTGCAGCAGCTGCTGGATCTGGGCGTGCACGTCCTGGCTGTCGGACCCGTCGAAGAACGGCGCGGCGGGCTGCGGCCGGTGCAGCGGCGAGCCCTCGTCCAGCTCGCCGTGCAGCGCGTCGATCTTGGTCAGGCACACCGCCATGGGCACCCGGATCAGCCTGTTGACGGCTCCGGGGCGGCTCATCAGCAGGTCGGTGACCCGCCCCAGCATGTCCAGCGGCCGGCTCCGCGCCGTGTCCGGGGCGGGCGGCCGCCCGCCCGCCGCGGCCAGCTGGCGGGTGCCCTCCATCCGGAGCGGGTCCAGCAGGAGGATGATCCCGTCGGCGCTGTTGAGGTAGCGCAGGTTCGCCTCCACGCTCTCCCCGGAGGTCAGGTCCTCCCCGGCGGTGTCGAAGAACGACAGCAGCGTGTGCTGCGGCCGCCTGCCGCCCAGCCCCCTGCGCCGGGTGGTGAACCGGAACACCAGCGGTTCGCGGGTGACCCCGGTGCGCCGGGTGGCGCCGAGCAGCCGAGCCTCCTCGTAGAGCGGGGTCTCGTAGTCGGCGTGGAACCGGTGCCGGGTCTGGTCGTCCGAGCCCCCCACCGACGCGTCGAACCGGGAGCCCACGCGGTTCATCAGCTCGTGGATGAGCACCGTCATGAACACCGTCTTGCCCGCGTCGCGCGCCCCGACCAGGGCGATCATCCGGCTGCGGATCCGTCCGAAGTTCACGGGGAGCTGGGCGTGGCAGGTGGCGCACACCTGTCTGCCGGTGGTCGACGCGCACTCCGGGCACACCGCCCGAGCGCTGCGCCCGTCGGCCTCGAAGACCGGCGGCAGCCGTTCGCGCCGCCCCAGCTGGGCGCGGATCGCGGCGTCCTCCACCGGCGCGCACACCCGCCCCTCCGGCCCCGGGCGCCCCGTGCACCGGAAGCGGATGCGGCGCTCGGCGAACCGCGAGTAGCAGTAGGGGCACACCAGGAGGCGGCCCTCGACGGGGATCAGCGAGCGCACGGCGTCCAGGCTCCTCAGCACCTCAGCTCCCTCACCGGGGGCTGGCGCAGCCGCACCCCCCGCCCGTCGTCGTCGGCCGGGAAGCACATCAGCCAGCCCTGGCCCGTGCCCCGCGGAGGCCGTACGCGCACCGACACCCACTCGCCCGCCGAAAGGTACTGGGCGGGCAGGATCGCCAGCACCGTCCCCTGGTCGGCGGCGTGCGGCTGCACCGGGCCGTCGGCGTACACCACGACCACCTCGGGCATGGTGCAGTCCTCCTCCGCGACCAGGTGCACCACCCGGTCCCGGCGCAGCAGACCCGCCGACTCCACGCGGTAGTCGAGCACCGCCCGGCCGGGAACGGTGACGCTCGCGGCGGAGCTCACCGCCTCCCCGCCCTCGAAGGGGACGACGGCGCGCACGTCCACCCGCACCGACTCGGGGCCCATGAGCGTCTCGAAGCCCCCGTCGGAGGAGTACTGGCGGCGGGTGCAGCGCAGTTGGCCGCCGGTCCAGGTCTCGGTGCCGCGCTCCTCGGGGCGCCAGGAGACGATCGCCGCGCAGGCGTCCTCGGGCCAGGTCCACCCGAGCCGGACCGAGGTGTCGAACCGCTCCGCGCGCAGCCCCTCCACGGGCGGCGCCGCGGTCACCCGCACGGAGACGCCCACGACCGCCTGGTCGCCCGCCACCGTCACCGCCAGGACGTGGTTGGTGCCCGACTCCAGGGTGAACGCCACCCGCTCCCGTTCCTCCCGAGGGGCCTGGGCCTGGTGCGCGCCCTGCTCCTCGGCCGCGGTCATGCGGTTCCCGGGTACCGCCGTGGCGGCCGCCCCGCGGTTCCACGGGGCCGCACCGGCCGCTGGCACCCCAGGAACCCCCTGAGTACCAGCGTGCGCGCCTGACCCACGGTTCCCGGTTGTTCCGGGGGTCCCCGGCACACCGGTGGGCGCTGCCGTCCCGGGAGCGTTGTGCGTGACGCCGGTTGTCGCCGCGGGGCCGGGGTTTCCGGTCGTTCCCGTTCTGAGGCTCCCCGGCACACTGGCGACCGTTTCCGCGTCAGGAGCCCCCGCGGTGCCGGGAGTCGCTGACGCCCCATGGTTCCCGACCGCCTCGGGAACCCCGGCCTTCGCGTGTCCTCCGTGCGTGCCGCCGGGCGCGTCCGAGCCTCCCGACACCCGGTCGCCGCGCGCCCCCGGACTCTCGGGTCTCTCGGGTCCGGAGCGCGTGGCCGTACCGCCGTGCCCGGACCCGCGGGACGCCGTGTCCGTGAGCAGGCCCGCGGTGGCGCGGCCCTCGGCGCGGTCGTGGAGGGCGACGCCCTGCGGGGGCACCACCGGTCCGCCCCCCGGTCGGTCGCCCGCGGCCGCGCGGTGCGATGGCGGGTTCACCGTGCGGGTCTCGCCGTCATGGGGGTCGGCGCCGGTCCGCTCCGCGGAGCCGAACACGCGGGCGCCCTCGCCCTCCCCGCCCGCGGGCGGGGAGGGCAGCACCACGCGCGGCAGGTCGGCCCCGTCTGCCGCGGGGGACGCCTGGGCGTTCACCGGGCGCTCGCGCCCGTCGCGGGCGTCGGCCCCGGTGCGCGGGGGAGCGCCGAGGGCGCCTTCCCCCGCCCCGGTGGCCGCCGGTGCCGTGGACTGCGCGGCGGGGGAGGGCCTGGCGTGCCTTCCGACACTGCGAACGCGGTTGCCGGGCCTCTCCGCCGGGTCGGAGGCACGGTCGCCCGCGGAGCCTCCGGGCGCCGCGGAGCCGCCGGAGGACGCGTGCGGGGTACGGGTGTCCTGGCCGGGAGCGGTACGGGTCCGCCCCGAGGTCTGCTCACCGGGGGTCAGGATCCGGAACCCCTCCCCCTCCTCGTCCGCGAAGCCTCCGCGTCGGGAGTCCGTGCCGTGGTCGGCGCCTCGGCTCCGGGCAGGGCTCCTCTCGTCCGGACCCAGAACGCGGACGCCCTCGGTCTCCCCGTGCCCGCCCTCCTCGGAAGGAGCGGTGCGCGGGTGGTCCTTGGCGTGGAACGCGCCCGGGTGGGGACGCGCCCCGCCCTCCTCGGAAGGAGCGGTGCGCGGGTGGTCCTTGGCGTGGAACGCGTCCTCGCGGGGGCGGTTCCCGCCCTCCTCGGGCACCGCGGCGCCGGTGCGCGGCGCGTGCGGGGTACGGGGCTCCTGGACAGGGGATGTGCGGGTGTGGCCCGTGCTCCTCTCCCCGGGCCCGAGCACGCGCACGCCCTCCCTCTCCTCGCCGGGCGTTCCCCCGCGCGCGGGGTCCGCGTGGCCGTTCGCCGGTCCCGGGGGCGGCCCCGAGGGCCGACCCGCACCGGCGCGAACACCCGTTCCGCCGCTCCTGCCGACCCCTCCGCCCCCGGGGGACCCCTCGTCCTCCGCCACCGGGGTCTGGGCCACCTCACGGCCGTAGGAGTCCAGGTCGTCGGGGCCGACCACCGTGCCGAGGGGCCACTCGGGCGGCTCCTCCCCGACCCGCAGCACGACCCTTCCCCGGGAGGGACGCGTCCACGAGGCCCGGAAGTCCGCGCCGCCGTCCGGCACCACGGACAGGTCCCGCACCGCTTCCGGGCACGGGCCCGGGCTGGCCCTGCGCACGAGCCCCGCCGACCCCCGCGCGTGCCCGTTCGAGGTCACGTAGACCGCGCGGATCCGGTAGTGGTACTCCACGTCCATCTCGACGTCGGTGTCGCAGAACCCCGACCCGCCCGTCTCCACGCGCACGCCGTCGCCCGCCCCGCGCGGCGGCGCTCCCACACCGCGCAGCACCTCCACACGCACCGCCTCCGCCGGGGCCTGCCAGGAGCCGGACACCGACCGCTCCCCGGCGCGCACCCGCAGCGAGGAGACCTCCGGCGCGATCATCACCGGCGCCGACGACGCCTCCTCCGACACTCCGAGGCCCTCGCGCACCGCCACCACCGCGTAGCGCGCCTCCGCTCCCACGGGCGCCCCGGTGTCGGTGACCTCGTTCCCCGACGACTCGCCCACCAAGGCCTCGCGGGCGCTCCCGTCCCGCCCGGTGCGCCGCGTCACCCGGTAGGTGACCGGCCCGCCCGGAGCGGGGACGGACTGCCAGGAGACCACCACGCTCCGGCCGTCGACCCGGGCCTCCACACCGCGCGGCGGCGGCGTCGCCACCTCCCCGAGCCGGGCGGCGAGCGCCTCGTCGTCGGCGGCCGCGTCCGCCGCCGCGGCCAGGGCCCGGGCGGCCTCCTCCCGGTCGCCCGCGCGCAGTGCCCGCTCCGCCTGCGCGGTCAGCTCCTCCACCTGCTGCATCCGTGCGCGCAGGCGCTCGTGCAGGTCGTGGTCCTCGGGCAGGTCCTCGGCGGCCTCCTGCGCCTGGCGCAGCCGGTTGTCCGCAAGCAGGTCGTGCACGTCGCGCTCCACCCGGGCGGGCGCTTCGGCGCCGGATGCGGACCGCCGCACGGCCGCGGCCAGCAGCAGCGCCTCCTCCTCGGCCAGCCCCCGGCCGACCCAGTGCCGGGCCAGCCCGGGCTCGTTCAGGGCCTCAGGGCGCTCCCGCAGGTCGTCGACGATCTCCCCAAGCACGAGGGCGTCGGCCCGGTCTCCCTCGGCGCGCAGGATCTCCAGCACGTTCTCGGCCGCCGCCCTGGCCTCGGACTCCGGTTCCAGCCGTACGCGCTGGACCGCCTCGTCGAGGGCGGCCTTGTCCAGGGCGGTGCCGTCGTGGAGCCGGAAGCCGTCCAGCACGCTGAACCCTTCGGCCAGGCGCTGCTCGCCGAAGACCTCCATGGGGGAGAAGGGCACGCCCCGGGTGCGCAGGTGCCCGCGCAGGGCGCGCAGGGTGTCCTCGGGAGGGGAGTCGTCCAGTTCGGGAAGCCGGTCCACGACGCGCACACCGTGTTCGAGCAGGACGCGTTCAGCGTCGGCCTCGGTGACGCCCACCGGTGCGATCATCGACCGGAGGGTGTCGCGGTCCAGGAGCGCTGTGGTCAGGCCCCCGGCGATCTCGGACCACGCGCTCAGGACCCGCTGGGCCTCGTCGGCGCGGACCTGACGGAAGTGGGCGTGCGTAAGCGCGCCCTCGCCCTCCAGCCGCTCGTGCTCGGCGATGAGGCCGTCCAGCACCTCCCTCAGGGAGCGGCGGCTGCTCCGGAGCGCGCGCCAGTGGGCGCACACCTCATCGACGTGCTCGGTGAACGCGGCCGGGTCGGCGCACAACCGCAACTCCAGGCGGGGTTCGACACCGTAGCGCGTGAACAGGTCCGCGGGCAGCCCGTGGGCGCGCGCGGCCACCAGCACCTCGTCCTCGTAGCGTGTGCGTTCCTGTGCGTCCCAGGGCATCGTGCGATCCCGCTCCCCTCGTGTGGTCGTGGTCGTACGGTCCGGTGAGGGGGGTGGGCGGCGGGCCCCGGAGGCGGTGCCGGTCAGTTCACGCGGCTCCTCTGGGGCCGGAGGCGGTGATCGCTCCCGCCCCGCCGGTCCCGGTCGCTTCGTTTCCCTGCATCGGCTCCGCCTTTCACGGCCGGGGATTTCCCGTGTTCTCCCTGTGCGGCCGTTTCGGGTCACGAGCATACCCCTCATGCGTGCGTTGACGGGGAGAACACGGGCCTTTTGGGTTCGCGCGTGTCCGCAGGCTTTTTCCGTGTCCGAAGAACCGTTCTGAACTGCGCATAATGCGACATCAGCCAAGAAAAACACCCCTTTTCTCTTTTCATGAGAAAAGGGGTGTCGCGTGCGGGGAAAGGCGTCATGGCGCGATATCCTGCACCGCTTCGTGATTCGCCGTGCTCTTCGTTCCCTCGTGTTTCCCGGACCCCGTCCTCGCGGGGTTCCCGTGTTCTCCGTTCGGGGCGAACCGCTACCAGCCGAGGACGTCCAGCGAGGTCTCCAGGTTCTCCCGCAGTTGGTCGCGGCGCGCCGTGAGGGCCTCCTCGTGCTCGGCGATCAGGCCCTCCAGGACGGCGCGCTCGGCGGCGACGAAGGCGTCCAGGTAGCCGGAGGAGTCCGTGCACTCCAGCGTGGGAACCGCGGCCTCGGGGTCCGAACCCTCAGCGGAGAGCGGTGTTCCGTGGAACCCGTCCACGGCACCGGCCATGCACGCCTCCCAGGCCACGGTGGCCTCGGCGACGGCGGGGTCGTTCATGGCGACGAGGTAGGACTCGCCCAGAAGCTCCTCCACGAGGAGGTGGGAGTCCGGGGTGTCAGGACTGTTGCCTTCCTCGTCGGTCTCGTGCGCCGGTGCGCCGTCGGGGGGAAGGGAGAAACCGTGCTCCCTGGCGATGTCGACGCGCGTGTTCCCGTACCTGCGGTACTCGTGCTGGGGGCCGAAGGCGCGCATGGTCAGGGGGTCCATCCCCAGCGCGGAGTCGACCTCGGCCTCGTAGCCGAGGTCCACCAGGCACTCCACGGTCAGCGTGTCCTCGGCCCTGCGCACGACGTACCCCTCGTACTCGTCGAGCCGGTACCGGTAGTCGTACACCGGCAGGTGCAGGCGCTCGCTCAGCTCGGCGTCCATGCCCGCGTAGGGGTCCTCCGGGCGGACGAAGGCCGCGATCTCCTCCGAACCACCGTTCCCCTCGCCGTCTCCAGGGAAGGGCGAGGGGGAGGGGGAGGGGGAGGGGGAGGGGGAGGACTCGGCATCGGACGCGCCGTCGGCGCACCCCGTCAAGGCGAGGGCGAGGGCGCCCCAGAGCAGGACGGGGAGGGCTGCGGTGAACAGACGGAGGGGGATGTCCACTGGGGCTCCAGGGGTGAGGCGTCGTCCGGGCGGGGGAGTGGAAAGCCCGATGCGACGTGCCTAACCCCCTCCCCCGGCCTCCTCCGTCAAACCCCCAGCGCCTCGTCCATCCTCGCGGCCAGGTCATCGGTGAGCAGGTCGATGTAGGTGCTCGTGATGTGCCCGGAGTCGCGGTAGACCATCACGTTGCCGATCACCGCCGGGCACCCGCCGTCCACGCAGAACCGGTCGGTGAGGTCGACCCAGTGCACCTCGCCCCCGGACTCGCGGGCCGCGATCTCCTGCGGGTCGGCGTCCTGGAGCGCGTCCCGCTCGGACCGCTCGCACGGTGACGGGTCCTCCAGGTTGGCCGCCACGCACTCCACCACGTCCCGGCGGGCGCGCGGGGTGTCGCGCAGCGCCACGATCTCGCCGCTGACCCGCGCCACCTCCTCCCACAGCCGGTTCATGCCCTCGGCCACCACGACCAGGTCCTCCTCCGGGGTGGTCTCCTCGGCCGGGTCGCTGGCGGTGGAGGAGCTGGTGAACACCAGGTCCGGCCGCAGCTCCTCCAGCTCGCCGATCACCGCGCGGTTCCAGTCGCCGCACGCCGTGTACGGGCCCCCGTCGGGGCCCTTCATCACGGTGTCGGTGAAGGCGCACGAGGACTTGGTGTACAGGTGCAGCCGCCAGCCGCGCTCCTCGGCCATCCCCTCCAGCGCGGTGACCCACTGGGCGCTGTGCGAGTCCCCGAGCACGGCCACGTCATGGGTGGCGTCCTCGGGGCCGTACACGCACGGGTCCGAGGGGTCGGTCTCGGAGTGCGAGGCCTGGCAGTCGTCGTCGTACAGCGTGGGCACGTCGTCCTCCGCGTTGACGGGGGAGGGGTAGAGCGGCCCCGCGTCGGCGGTCTGCCCGAGGGCGGCGGGACCGGTGTGCACCGCCGGGTCGAAGGTCACCGACCGCTCCTGGTCGGCCCGCACGTACACCGCGCCGCTCACCGCGGCCACCGTCACCACGCCCGCCGTGGCCACGGCCAGGGCGGAGCGGCCGCGGCGGACCAGGCCGCGGTCGCGCACCGGGTCCTCCACCCACACCTTGGTCGCCCACGCCAGCAGCACGGACGCGGCCGCGACCGCCAGGGCCTCCACCGCGCCCAGGCTCTCCTGGCCGAGCAGCACCAGCGCGAAGACGATCAGCGGCCAGTGCCACAGGTACAGCGAGTAGGACACGTCGCCGATCCACCGAGCGGGCGCAGTGCTCAGCAGCCGGGACGCCGACAGTCTCACGGGGGAGTCCTCGGCGGCGATCACCGCCGCGCTGCCCAGGACCGGCAGGATCGCCGCCCAGCCGGGGAAGGGCGTGGCGTCGTCATAGGCCACCGCGGAAGCCACGATGGCGACCAGGCCGAGCCAGCCCAGGGGCGCGCGCCAGCGCTCGGGCAGGCTGCCGTGCGCCAGCCCGATCGCGAGCAGCCCGCCGACGGCCAGCTCCCAGGCGCGGGTCGTCGGCAGGAAGTACGCCGAGGCCGCCTCCTGCGAGGTCAGCAGCACCGAGCAGGCCAGGGACAGCACCAGCACCGCGCCCAGCAGGACGGTGAGGGTCCCGGCGGTGGCGCGCCAGCGCCGCCGGGCCAGGGTCCACACCACGAACAGGAGCGGCCACACCAGGTAGAACTGCTCCTCCACCGACAGCGACCAGAAGTGCTGGACGGGGCTGGGCGGGTCGTCCGCGGCCAGGTAGTCCACCGCCTGCTGGGCCAGGTAGAGGTTCTCCACGTAGGCGGCCGACGCCACCAGCTGCCAGGCGGTGTCGACCAGGCGGGTGACGGGCAGCAGGAAGAGCGCGACCGCGCCGGTGACCAGGAGCACCGTCGTCGCGGCGGGCAGGAGGCGCCGGATGCGGCGCACGTAGAAGCCGCCGATCGACACCTTGCCGTGCTCGGTGGCCTCGCGGTACAGCAGTGACGTGATGAGGAAGCCGGAGATCACGAAGAACACGTCGACGCCGACGTAACCGCCCGGTAGGAGGGCGGGGTTGAGGTGGTAGACGAGGACCAGGAGGACGGCGACGGCGCGCAGACCCTGGACCTCGGGCCGGAAACGGCGTCCGGTCCGGGCGGGTGCTGAGAACATGGGCTGGCTCCGAGAGCGGGCTCGGCGACGAGGAGTGGACGAGGGTGTGTCCGGGGGTGAGTCGCGGGGGATGATCGCATTCTGTGCCGTTTCGAAGACCCGAGGCGACCCCGGAGCCGACACTGCGGCAGGTGTTCGTCCAACAGGGGTGCGGGGGACACGTTCCCTTGGTCGGGTGTTCGCCTGGCTGGCTCGGGAACCGTCGGCGGGGCGGTGGTTCTCCGGGGGCTCGCGGGACCGCGGTTTCCGGTGGTGCGGAACGCCCCGCTGGTGTGCCGGAGGACGCGTACGAGAGCGGGGCTCAGGGGGCGCTCGGGGCGCGTGGGAAAGTGCCGTTCGGGGTGCGCATCACGAGGCCCGTCCGGCGGATGTGACGTGCCCGGAAGGCGTGTGCGCCCGTTCGTGACGCGTCCGCTCCGGATCTGGGGCAGACTGTCGGATGTCGCCGGAAGGGATCGCGCCGGTTCGCCCAGGACCGTGCCGCGCCGCGGAGCCCCGTTCTCCCGAACGGGTCCGGCCGGTGCGACCGCGCCGCGAGAGGAGGCACACCGTCACCCCCGTCACCCCCCTGACCCGCGCGCACCTCGTGGCGGCCGCCACGGTCGTGGTCGTCGTGCCCTGTGCCCTGTACCCCCTGATCGGTCTGTGGACCCTGCTGTGGATTCCGGTCGTGCTGGTTCTGGGTGCCCTCGTCGTGCACTTCGGTGACGCCGCGGCCGTCGCGGCGGCTCCGAACGCCGCCGACGGGACCGCCGACCCCTCTTACGGGCAGGTCCACGGCGGACCGGACGGAACGCTCCGCGCCTTCGGCGAACGCGGCGGCGCGCGCGGCACCCGGATCCGCCCGGTCGCGCTGCCCAGCGCCGCACAGGACTACGACCTGGTGTTCTCCGCCGTGGTCCACTGGCGGTGGGAGGGCCACGTGGACCTGAGCCTGCGCAACCCGGTCGCCCCCGCCGTCCTGGCGGTCGTCACCCGCGCGTCCGCGCTGGCCCGCGGCGTCGAACCCGGCGACCACGGGACGGCCGAGTACGAACTGGCCGCCCGGCTCGCGGTGGAGACGGCGGTCACCGGCGCCGGGGTCGTGGTGTGGGCGGAGGAGGTGAGCCTGCGCCTGCCGGAGGAGGACGCCGAACGGCTGCGCCGCATGGCCGCCCTGCGCAAGGACCGCGAGCTGCGCGAGGCCGTCCGCGACGCCGAGGAGGAGCTGGAGGACCTCCCGCCCGCCCGCGTCGGCCGGGCGCCCGCCCCGCGGCCGACCGCCCCGCCTTCCCCGCGCCCGGAGGTCCCCCCGCCGTCGGCCGTGGACACGGGCCTGGACGCCTTCGGCGGTCTCGCCCCGCTGGACGACCCGCTCGGCCTCGGTGGTGACGACGGGCCCGACCCCTCCCCGGGTCCGGGCAGCGACGTCGACGAGGAGGGGTACGAGAGCTACTGGTGGCCCGCCGACGAAGGCCCCGAGTCGGCCGAACGCGACGTGCAGGTGGCCATCCTGCGCGGGCTGGTCGACTCCTTCGAGGACGCCGAGGAGCGCGCGAAGTTCGTCCACGAACAGGTGGTCGTTCTGGAGCGGGGCGGCTTCACCGAGCTGGCGCTGCGCATCCGCGAGGAGTACCCCGAGCCGGACGGGCGGGAGCCGGACACCGAGGAGCCCCGGTGAACGCCGGGGGCCCCGATCACCCGGATCGGAGCCCCCGTACGCTGCTCCGGCTGCCGGTGCGGGCGCCGGTCCCGACCGCCGCCGAGGCCCCGGCCGCCGCCCCGGTCACCCGTCACCGGAGCGGCGTGCGTCCCGTGCCGCCGCTCGCGCGGACCCTCCTCAGAAGGAGGATCCGGACTTCCTGCGCCTGGTGAACACGAAGGCCGCCACACCGGCCCCGATCGCCACCACCGCCGCGCCGACCAGCCCCCACAGGCTCGCGCCGGTCACGGGCAGACCGCCGTCCGACCCGGCCGCCTGCTCGGGTGACGGGGAGGCGGAGGGCTCCTCACCGGGTATCTCCTCCGTGACGGGACCCTCGGTCGGCTGCTCCTCCTCGGGGGCCTCGGGCTCCTCACCGCCGGGGGTCGGCTCGGGCTCTCCCGGCTCCTCGGGGGCCTCGCCCCCGCCGGGCCCGCACGGGGTCAGCTCCGCGGAGAAGTCGCCGTTGTGCAGCTCACCGTTGCCGACGACGCCCGCGGACAGGGACCCGTGCTCGAAGGAAGCGGCGACGACGTTGCCCTCGATGTTGCTCGGCGACAGCCAGCTCACCTTCGCGTCGGGAGCGAAGACGGTGCCCTCCAGGGTCCGGCTGTCGGGGGTGAAGGTGACGGACGTGGCGTCCCCGAAGTTGAACAGGACGTAGCGGGCCTCCTCCAGACCGATCCCGGCCATGTTGGGGGTCCGCCACTCGAACCGCCCGTCCACGCCCGAGGTGTCGACGTTGACGAGGAGCGGCGCGTCCGGACCGGGCTTGTCCTCGAAGGTGATGACCTCCAGGGCGGCCAGGTCCTCGGCGGCGACGTTCCACACGTTCTGGGCGCCCGGGGCCAGCGGCAGGGTGACGTTGGCGCCCTGGTCGAAGGGAGGCAGGGCCTCGGAGCCCTCACCGGTCCGCAGCGGGACCACCCCGCCCTCGCACGCGGCGAGTCCGGCCGAGCGCTCGCGGTAGGCGGGGAACAGGCCCGCGACGTCCAGGGCCGCGCCGGTGACGGACTCCTGCGGCTGTCGGACGGTGAGCGAGATCCTCGGCGTGCCCTCGCGGCCCTCGGGACCGGCGACCACGGTGTTGACCTGGGCGCCGTTGTGGTCCGTCGTGCTGATGTCGGCGTCCTCGGCGGCGCCGACCTTGACGTACCCGCTCTGGAGCACCTTGAGGTCGCCCTCGCTGGCGCCGAAGTCCACCCGGCCGTTCACCAGGAGGGCGGCGGGGTGCTCGTCGCCCTCGGCGGTGTACGAACCGGGTGTGTGGGCGGCGACGTTGTAGTCGCCGAACACGAGGTCGCCGCCGACCGCGACGGCTCCCTCGGACTCGTTGCCCGCCAGGACCGCGTCACCTTCGGTGACCACCAGGAAGCCCTGGTTCCCGGACACGGGGTTGACGGCGGTCTCGGCCACCGCGGGGGCGGCGGGCAGCAGGCCGAAGGCCAGGAGGGCGGAGGTGGAGGCGCAGGCCCCTCTCAGGAGCAGTGAGGGGGTCTGGGGACTTCTCGGCATCTCGGATGTTCCGTTCCGGAGTCTTCGTACTGTTGGGGAATGCGGACTGGTGCGAAGGGGGCGGACGGGCGGGGCGCGGGAGGACGGGGAGCGTTCCTCCGGGGTGCGTCCGACGGGGACGACGGGGGCCGTCCCGGCCGCGGACCCGTCGTGCCCTCCGCCCCATGTCGGGAGCCGGAGACACGGACCGTGATCACGGAACGTGTTGGGAGCGCTCCCGGGCATGGCTCGCGCGGTGTCCTTCCCTTCCACGCGCGACACGTGCCTCCGGTTGCCATGCCGTCGCCGTTGTTCCGCTTCCGTGTCCTGCGCGGTGCCGCCGCCGTCGGCCGAGGGGGCCGGGCGGGTCAGAGGTCGCCGGACCCCGGTTCCGCGTCGGCCAGGCGGGTGAGGAGTTCGCCCAGCAGGACGCGCTCGCCGTGGCTGAACTCCGCCCGCGACCGGTCCAGGACCGAGCGCAGGGCGATCGCCCGCCGCGCGGGTTCGCGGTCCCGGTCGGCTCCGGGAGCGGTACCGGCCGCCCCGCCGCCTTCGGGACCGGTGCCGGGGGCGGACGTGATCGCCGCGATGACCGCCTCGCGCGTCCTGGCGGACAGCGACGGCTCGGGCCGGTCGGAGTCCGGCCTGATCAGGCTGAGGGTGACGCCCATGCCCGCGGCGTGCACCATGTCCGCCGCCTGTTCGACGCCGACGACGAGCCGTCCGGCCTCCGCGACCCGGTGCACCAGCGTGAGCAGTACGCGCCGGGCCTCCCGGGTGGTCTCGCCGTTCCCGCCCGGAGCGGGGTCGCCGTACATCAGCAGGTAGTGGGCCGGGTTCTCCACACCGAAACCGACGTGCAGGTTCCAGCCGGCGCGCAGGTCCTCCACCGGGTCGGACGAGGCCGGCTGTGCCGTCTTGCGCGCCAGGTAGCGGGCGAAACCGTCTGCGGCCACGGCGTTGAGCAGACCGTTCATGTCACCGAACAGGCGGTAGATCGTCGGCGGCTGCACCTCGGCCGCCGTGCTGACAGCTCGCGTGGTGACCGCGGTACGCCCGTGGTTCCTGAGAAGGTCCGCCGCGGCCTCGATGACCTTCTGCCGGTTGTCGCTGCGAGAAGCCATGTATCGATGATAACGGTATGGCGATAGCACTGTTGCGTTATCGTCGATCAAGTACTAGCGTTATCAGCGTTATCAAACGTGGGCGCGAGGCCGCCCCGACGGGAGGACGATCATGAGCGGTACCGAACGGCGTGCGGCGCTGGTGACCGGCGGGTCGCGCGGCATCGGACGGGCGGTGGCCGAGCGGCTCGCCGCCGACGGCCAGGACGTCGCGATCGTGTACGCGGGCGACACCGCCGCGGCGGAGGCCGCCGTCGCCGCGGTCACCGACGCGGGCGGCAGCGCCGTCGCCCTCCGGGCCGACGTCGCCGACGAGGACGCCGTGCGCACGGCCTTCGACGCGGTCGAGGAGCGGTTCGGCGGCGTGGACGTCGTCGTCAACTCCGCCGGGATCATGGTCCTGGACACCGTGGCCGACCTCGATCTGGCCGACCTGGACCGCATGCACCGGACCAACATCCGGGGCACCTTCGTCGTCAACCAGCAGGCGGCCAGGAGGGTGCGCCGGGGCGGGGCCATCATCAACCTCTCCACCTCGGTCGGCAGGCTCGCCCTGCCGACCTACGCGGCCTACGCCGCCTCCAAGGGCGCCGTGGACGCGATCAGCCCGGTGCTGGCCAAGGAACTGCGGGGCCGGGACGTGACGGTGAACGCCGTCGCCCCCGGGCCCACCGCCACGGACCTGTTCCTGGCGGACAAGAGCGAGGAGCAGGTGGAGCGGCTGGCCGGGCTGAACCCCTTCGGACGCCTCGGCGCCCCCGAGGACATCGCCGAGGTGGTCTCCTTCCTCGCCGGACCCGGCCGCTGGGTCAACGGCCAGACCCTCTACGCCAACGGCGGCATGGTCTGAGCCCGACGAACCGGGGGAGCGGGGCGCGGCGTTGACCCCGGTGAGGACAGGCCGCCCTGTCCGTGGCGAGCACGCGACGACGGAACGGAACAGACCCCATGGCCGCAGACACGGAGAAGGGCTACGGCCTTCGTCTTGGTCTGCTCCGGCCAGCTCATCCTGTTGTTCACCGGCTGACGCGCTCGCGCGCTCCCCGCGCTCCCCGCGCTCCCCGCGCTCCCCGCGCTCCCCGCGCTCCCCGCGCTCCCCGCGCCTTCCACACCGGCCCCGGCCCGGCGCTCGGGCCGGTGCCCGACCGGCCGCCGGTACGGCGGAGGCGCCTTCCCCGGCACACGCGACGCATCGGTCCCGGCCGTCCGGGCCCTGGCTGGTCCCCGCGCCCCGGCCGCCCGTGTCCTACCCCGGCTCCGCGGTCCGCGACCCCGCACCCCCGGCCGGACCCCCGGCCGGACCCCCGGCCGGACCCCCGGACCGGCGTACCGGGTCGGTCCCGGGGGCCGAGCCCGAACCGTGCTCGATGACGCGCAGCATGTCCCGGATCTCCCGGAGCAGCGACACCGGCACCGTCCCGAGCCGGACGCCCTGTTGCGCGAGCCCCTCGGCCTCGTTGAGCGTGCGCCGGGCCTCCAGGAGGTTGCGGCGGGTCATGATCCCGGCCAGCAGCTTCATCGCCCGCAGTTGCCCCGAACGGTGCTGGAGGCCCCGGTAGCCGTCCACCGCGACCCTGGCCAGCTCCTCGGCCTCGGACAGCCGCTCGGCCTGCTGCAGTGACTCCGCCGCCATGCGGTGCGCGCGGGCGTGCCACCACTTGTCCCCCAGTTCCCGGAAGCCCTCGGCGGCCCGCAGCATCTCCTCCTTGCCCCGCTCCCGGTCCGCGGCCATCCGGGCCTGTCCCAGGACCAGGCACGTGCGCCAGCGCCCCCAGTCGTCACCGATCTCGACGAAGGCCCGTTCGGCGTCGCGCAGCCGGGCGATCTGGTCCGCGACCTGCCAGGTGTCGCGCAGCCTCTCCCGTCGGCGCAGCAGTCCGCGCGCGGGGCGCACCTCGGCGCAGCGTTCGGCGTACTCCATCCCCCCGTCGGCGAAAAGACCGGCCACCCTGGCCCGCTGCCTGCCCGGCCACCCGGGGTCGCGCGCGGTCAGGCGGCGGCGGTCGCGCTCCTGCGCGGGGCTGAGCAGCAGCTCGCACTCCCAGGCCTCCCGGTTGAGCTCGTTGGTCGGCAGCCGGCCCAGCGAACGCAGGTAGCGGGCGTGGTACCAGTCCCCGTTCGGCGCCCGTGAGAGCCGTTCCCTCTCGTCCTCCAGCAGGAACCAGGCGTTGAGCGTGAAACCGCGCAGCCGCAGCACCTCCCCCTTCTGCAACCGGACCCTGGCCCACTGCTCCTGGGAGTCCTGGGAGCCCACGAGCAGGTCCTGCGCGCGGGTGAGCGCCTCGTAGGCCCGCTCCTGGTAGCCCTGGAAGCGGTCCACCTCGGCCAGGTTGCACAGGGCGCGCACCTGCCACCAGCGGTCGCCGTGCTCGGAGAAGATCCGCACGGCCTCCTCGATCTCGGCCCGGCCGTCGTCCAGGTCGCCCCGGCGGTACAGGTTCACCCCGACCGCCCGGTGCGCCCGCGCCTTCCAGCGCGGATCGGCGGCCGGAACCAGCTGCTCCAGGATGTAGAGCGCGGTCAGGGCGCGCTCGTAGCCGGTGTCGTGGTCGCCGTGGCCGCTGGCCACCTCGGCGCGGTCGAGCAGAGCGACCCCGTAGGCGAGCGGTTCGCCCATCTCCAGAGCCAGCGCGGTCGCCTGCTGGGTGGCCTCGCGCACCGCCTCCCACTGCGTGCGCCCGGTCCGGCACAGCACGGCGAAGGCCCGGCGCAGCCGCCACCCGTACCCGATGGCCCGCTCGCGCTGCCGCTTCCGCTCGGTGGCCCGTCCGCGCGGCGGGTCGTCCTCAGCGGTCGCACGCGGCTGAGTCCAGTGGAAGCAGACCTCGAAGCCCCGCAGTTCGGTCTCCAGCCACGCCATGGGGTCGGCCGGGCCCCTGGGCCCGGCCGGAACCGGTCTCCCACCGCCGTGCCGCGCGGCGTCGCCGCCGGGCAGGGACGCGCCGAAGCTCCACTCGTGCGGCGCGGCCCGGCTCGCGGCCGCCTCCGCGATCCGGTCGAAGGCGCGCAGCAGCCGTTCCACCGCGAGCCCCAGCTCCTCCCGCGACCAGTCCGGCAGCTCCTCCTCCGGCACGCCCAGGATCCGGGGGCCCGCCGTCAGCAGGGTCTCGCGGACGTGGTCGTGCAACTGGAACCGGTCGAACCCTCCCGCCTCGTACAGGTACGTCACCAGGTACCGGTGGCTCATCCGCAGCAGCAGCGGCTTGGCCTCGTCCTCGGAGACGTCCAGCAGGGCGGCGGCCGCCCACGCGGTGAAGGTGGTCAGACCGGCCCCGGCCAGACGGCTCAGCAGCAGCCGCTCCCGCGGCTCGCACTGCTGGAGGCTGAATGCGAGGGACTGGGCGATGGCCTGCGGCCCGGGCACGGTCAGCCGCAGGGCCGGGTCGCTCATGTGGCGCAACAGGTCGGCGGCGCCCGGTCCCCGCTCCTGGGTGACCTGCGTGCTCACCAGGCAGAGCGCCAGCGGGAACCCGTGGCACGCGGAGACGAGGCCGGGCAGCGCGGCGCGGTCGGCCTCCGACAGGGGGCGGGGCGAGTCGCGCACCAGCCGGTCGAGCAGCTCCATGCCCTCCTCGTGCGGAAGGGGGTCCAGGTGCCTGCGCAGCATGGGCTGCGCCGCGTCGGGGAAGTCGTTGCGGCTGGTGACCAGCACCGCGCACCCCCGGCCGCCGGGCAGCAGCGGTTCCACCTGGGCGTAGTCCTTGGCGTTGTCCAGGACGACCAGCAGTCTGCGCTGCTCGGTCGCGGTCCGCCACAGCACGCACAGCTCATCCAGGGAGGCCCCGTCGGGCGGGCGGCCCCCGACCACGGTGATCATCTGGGTGAGGACGTCCTCGGGCCGACGGGGTTCGCGGCGCGCCGGGGCGATCGGGTCGGGGCCCTCGGACCCGCCCTTGCGGGAGCGGTGGCCCGGAACGGAGCGGCCGAGCGCCGAGGAGCGCGTCTCGGGCGAGGCCTCGTGCGCCGCGCCGCCGTAGAGCTCGAACTCCAGCTTGCCGTCGGGGAAGCGGTCGGCCACCCTGTCGACGACCTGCGCGGCGAGCTGGCTCTTGCCGGTGCCGCCCTCGCCGGTGATCGCGATGGCCAGCGGGCCCCGGGAGTCGCGCCTTCCGGCCCTCCATGCGGGTCGGCTGACCAGGCGGCGCGCGCCCCGGCGGGGGAAGCGGGCGAACTCGTCCAGCAGTTCGGCCATGAGGGCCGTGTGGCCGGTGAAGTGGTCCACCGGCGGAGGCAGCCGTCGGCGCAGCGCGGGTTTCTCCTCCGGCCGCTGGGACCGGTCGAGCCGGTCGAGCAGCGCCTGCGCGGAGGCGGCCACCCCCATGCCCAGGAGGGCGAGCACCACGACCAGCAGGCCGCCGTTCTCCGGCAGGAGGTCCGGAAGCCCCTGGAGCGCCGTGCCCAGGCCGACGAGGATCACCAGCCCCGTGGCCAGCCCGCTCTGGATCGGGCGCCGCCTGCGTGAGGGCGCGGTGGCGACCTCCTTGCGGGAACCCTCGTCCACGCTCTCCCTGCCCTTCCCGAAGACGCCGGATGTCCGTGTGTGCCGGGCCCGCGGGTTCTACCGCCCGGTAGCAGACCGATCCTCGCGGTGTCCGGAGTCCGGTGTCCAGACGGGTACGGGCGGCCCCCGCTCGCGTTCACCCGCCCGTTGCCGTACCGCCATGCGCGGTGCACCCGTCGCCGTCGCGCCCGGGAACCGCTCCGGAAGGAACGTGCGCGCCCGGTCCGTGTCCGTGGCCGGTTCCGCCAGCGGGGCGGGCATCCGCGTGGGGCGGCTCCGAAGTGCTCTGAGCAGGGAAAACCGTTTCGGGGCGGTGGCCGGGGGTACATGGGGCGAACATGCACCCATAACTCTCAAAAGGCAATAAATAGGACAGGCGATCGGAGTCTTCGCGACACGGCCGACAGCGCGGGCCGTCGCCGGGAAGCAGGGGCCTCGGGGCGTGGCCGGACCCTTCGGAAGGGTGTGCGGAAGGTGAAACGGAGTACTCAGGACAGCGGAGGAAGTACGGGCAGGTCCACCAAGGGCGGGGGCGGGAAGGCCCGGGGCGACGTCGCGCCCACCGAGCGGGAGGCGGTGGCGGGGCCCGCGCGGGCCAAGCGGTCGGCGGCCGCGCCCAAGGCTCCCGAGCCCGAGGCCGCCGGGCCCGAAGCCACCGAGCCCGAGGCCGCTGAGCCCCGGGTCCCCGAGCCGGGCGTCGAGCGCACCGGCCGCCTCCCCGCGGCCGAGCGCCCGGTCCGCGCCCCCGCTGCCGAGGACCCGGACGTGCTCCTCGACGTCCCGGTGGTGAAGGTCGACGAGATCCAGTTGGAGGTCGAGAACCTGCGGGCCTCCGTCTCCCTCCAGGCCGAGGTGCTGGACCTGCTCAAGCTCAAGGTGGGCGCGGACGTCGAACTCGGACGCGTCAGCCTCACCCTCAAGGGGGTCGAGGCCCAGGCCCTGCTCAAGGTCCAGCTCGACAACGTCCGGGAGATCATCACGCGGGTCCTGCAGACCATCGACACCAATCCGCAGATCCTGGAGCACGTGACCCGGGGGGTGGAGTCCTCGCTCGACCAGGTGGCGGGCGGTGCGGGGCAGGCCTTGGGAGCCCTGGGCAGGGGCGCGGGCGGCGCGGTGCAGGACGTGGGCCGGGGCACCGGGAGCGCCGTGGAGGGTGTGGCCCGCGGAGCCGGGAACGCGGTGGAGGGCGTGGGCCGGGGCGCCGGGGAAGCCGCGCGGGGCGTCGGCCGGGGCGCTGGGAAAGCGGTGGAGGACGTCGGGGATGTGGCGGACGTCGGGGACGTCGGGGAGGACCCCGACGGCGCGGCGTAGAAGTAGGACGGCGGGAGACCCCGGGCCGGGGCCGCCGCGCCCCGGGCGGCCCGGAGCGCACCGTCCGGAGAACGGGAGGTGGGGGCCGTGGAGGATCGGACCGGGCCCGAGTACGACGTGGAGATCAGCGCCTCCGTGGCCGCGGACGAACTGACCTTCGGCGAGGTGCCGGAGGTCACGTCCCGGACTTGGGGGGAACCGGGCCGTGAGGGCACCTCCGGCAGCGAACGCTCGGGGCTTCCCCACGGCGTCCGCTCCGGGGTGGTGTACACCGACATCCGCGTCGACTACCGGCTCGCGAGCCGCCTCAGCCTGCCCGAGGAGGCGCCGCCGGACCCGGACGCCGAGCGGGAGTGAACGCCTCGCGGGACCGCCGCGGGAGGCCGGGAACCCGGGAGTCCGGTGTGCCCGTGCCGGTGTATCCGTGTCGCTGTGCCCGTGCGGGTGCGAGCCGGGACCGGTGCGCCGACCGGATCAGTACCCGGCGGACTTGTCGACCACGTTCACCAGCGGTCGGCCCTGCGCGTGGCGCTCCAGGTTCTCGACGAAGACGTCCACGCCCCGGCGCCGCGTCGCGGCGGTCGTCGCCCCGTTGTGCGGGGTGACGATGACGTTGGGCAGGTCCCAGAAGGGGCTGTCCGGCGGCAGCGGCTCCCGGCCGTGGGCGTCGAGCCCGGCTCCGGCGATCCACCCCTCGGTGAGCGCCCGCAGCAGTGCCCCGTCGGCCACGATCCCGCCGCGTGAGACCACGATGACGTACGCCGTGTCCTTCATCGCCCTCAGCTCCGCCTCGCCGAGGAGGTGCTCGGTGGCGGGCGTGTCCGGGGCCGTGACCACCACGAAGTCGGACTCGGCCAGCATGCGGTGCAGGTTCTCGGGAGGGTGGACGGCGTCGACGCCGGGGGAGGGGAGGTCGGTGCGGCGCCGCACCCCCACCACCCGCATGTGGAAGGCCCGTGCCTTGGCCGCCAGGTCGAGCCCGCAGTTCCCCAGGCCGATGATCCCGCAGGTGAGGCCGTTGAGCTCACCGTGCTGGAAGCGCTCCCAACGGTGCTCGGACTGGGCCCTGGCCCACCGGGGGGCGTCCCTGTTCAGCATCAGCATGAGCATCATGGCGTGCTCGGCCAGCGGGACCGCGCCGTTGCCCGCGGAGGAGGTCAGGACCGCGGGGTGCGCGTCCAGCCCGGCCGCGAGGTCGTTGTTCACCCCCGCCGCCCAGCTGTGCACCCAGCGCACCGCGGGAGCGAGGGCCAGTTGATCGCCGCTGAGGGTTCCGGCGATGACGGTCGCCGTCCCCAGGAGGTCGGTGCGGTCGCCGAGCCCGTCCACGAACTCCACCGGGGCGCCCGCGGCGGCCGCGCGGATGCGCTCCCTCTCGTCGGGCTCGAAGCGCCCGCTCACGAGTACTCGTCCGCGCTCGGGCACGAACATCACGTCCTTCGTACGCTCTGGTAATTTGTGGCCCGTATTGGTCCGACCGGTCAGGTGAGTATAGGGAAGGTGTGTGCCGGATGCCACAGGAGGGCCGTTCCGTCTTCCGCGCCGTCGAGCACGCCAAGGTCTACTCCTCGGTGGTCGACCAGATCCTCGCCGGGGTGCGTTCGGGGACCTTCCCGCCCGGGACGCCGCTGCCCGCGGAGCGCGTGCTGGCCGAGAGGTTCGAGGTCGGCCGCGGCTCGGTCCGCGAGGCGATCCGGGTCCTGGAGCACGCCGGGGTGCTCGACGTCCGCGTGGGCAGCGGGACCTACGTGGTCGGCGACGGGGGGTCGGAGGAGAACGCCCTCCGGGCCCGGGCCGCGGTCGCCGGAGAGCACAGCCCGCTCGACCTGATCGTGGCCAGGGCCGCCCTCGAACCCGTGTGCGCCGAGCACGCGGCCACCGCGAGGACCTCCAACGACCTGCGGGTACTCGAAGACCTGGTGCTCAAGCAGGAGCGCGTGCTCGAAGAGGGCGCGGACCCCTCGGCGGTGGACGCCGACTTCCACCTGGCGGTGGCGGCGTCCTCGCACAACAGCGTGCTCTTCGCCCTGGAGCGGGCCCTGGTCGACCTCATGCGCGAACCCATGTGGAGCGAGCTCAAGGGCCGCTCCCGCGGTCGGCGGGACCAGGCCCGGCACTACCTCGAACACCACCGGCAGGTCCTCGGCGCCATCGAGCGGCGCGACCACCGCCGGGCGCGTCAGCTGATGGCCGTCCACATGAGCGAGATCGAGACGGGACTGCTGACCGAGCTGGGCTCCGGGCGTGACCGGGCGGACGGGCCGGGCCGCTGACCCGTTGACACGGGACGCGGTACCCGTTTAGCTTCACCATCGGTCAGATGGTCGGACCAATTGTCAGAGGTCCGTCCGGTTTCCCACCGTGGTGAAGGAGAGAACCGTGGGCACACCCCGCTACGCCGTGAACTGTTCGATCATGATGAAGGACCGGCCGCCCGAGGAGAGGCTGGCGGCGGTCCGGGAGGCCGGGTTCGAGGCGGTGGAGTTCTGGTGGCCCTTCGCGGAGCCCGTTCCCGCCGAGGCCGAGGTCGAGTCCTTCGTCGACACGGTCCGCGCCTCGGGCCTGCGCCTGGTCGGGCTCAACCTCTTCGCCGGTGATATGCCGGGCGGCGACAGGGGCGTGGTCTCCTGGCCGGACCGCGCCGAGGAGCTGCGGGCCAACGCCGCGGTGGTCCGCCGGATCGCGGAGGCGCTGGGCTGCCGGTCCTTCAACGCCCTGTACGGCAACCGCCGCGCGGACGTGTCCGACGCCGAGCAGGACGCCGCGGCCGTGCGCGCCCTGGGCGAGGTCGCGGGCACCCTGGCCGAGATCGGCGGCACGGTGCTGATCGAGCCGGTCAGCGGCGCTTCGTCCTACCCGCTGCTCACGGCGGACGACGCCGTGGCCGTGATCGAGCGGGTCGAGCGCGAGACGGGCGCGGACAACCTCGGCCTGCTGTTCGACGTGTACCACCTGGCCGTCAACGGCGACGACGTCCCGGCCGCCCTCGCCCGGCACCGGGGGCGCGTCGGCCACGTCCAGGTGGCGGACGCGCCCGGCCGGGGCGCCCCCGGAACGGGCGGCCTCCCGCTGCGCGACTGGGTGGGGGACCTGGCCGGGGGCGGGTACGACGGCTGGACCGCGCTGGAGCACGCGGGCGAGGGACCCGACCCCTTCGGCTGGACGCGCTCGTCGGACCTGCCGGGCCTGCCCGGCGCGGCGGCGTGACCCGGCCGCGACGGCCGTCGCGGCCCGCAGAGCACACCCCGGCGGGCCGTCCGGCCCGCCGGACCGACAACGAATCGACCAAGGAGTCCGCAGTGAGTGTGCGAACGATCGCCTTCATCGGCCTGGGCGTCATGGGCGCCCCCATGGCCACCAACCTCGTCCGTGCCGGGTTCGACGTGGTGGGGTACAACCGCAGCGCCGCGAAGACGGAGCCGCTGGTGAGCGCGGGGGGCCGCGCCGCCTCCTCGGTGGCCGACGCGGTGGGCGGGGCCGACGCCGTCATCACGATGCTGCCCGACTCCCCGGACGTGGAGTCCGTGGTCCTGGGCGGGGGCGGCGCCCTGGAGCACATGCGGCGCGGTGCGCTGCTCATCGACATGAGCACGATCCGCCCCGACACGGCCCGCGCCGTGGCCGGGGCCGGGGAGGCCGCGGGGGTCGCGGTCCTGGACGCGCCCGTGAGCGGGGGCGAGCAGGGGGCGGTCGAGGCCAAGCTCTCGATCATGGTCGGAGGCGAGGAGCGGGCCTTCGCCCTCGCCAAGCCGGTGCTGGACGCGCTCGGCACGACGGTGGTCCACGTCGGTCCGGCCGGAGCCGGGCAGACCGTCAAGGCCGCCAACCAGCTGATCGTCGCCGGGACGATCGAGCTCGTCTCCGAGGCGCTGGTCTTCCTCCAGGCCCACGGCGTCGACCGCGACAGCGCCGTACGCGTGCTCTCCGGTGGGCTGGCCGGCAGCACGGTGCTCGACCGCAAGGCCGCGTCCATGCTCGCGCGCGAGTTCGACCCGGGGTTCAGGGTGGACCTGCACCACAAGGACCTCGGGATCGTGACGGCCGCCGCCCGCGAGGCCGGGGTGGCCCTGCCCCTGGGAGCGCTTACGGCCACCCTGATGGGATCGCTGCGCGCCCAGGGCCACGGTGCCCTCGACCACTCGGCGCTGCTGTTGCAGGTGGAGCGGCTGTCGGGGCGTGACGCGGACGCGCGGGACTGATCAGGGGTCCCTCGTAGGCACATTCGCAGGCACATTGTCAGTCTTGAAATCTTGACTGACAATGTGCCTATACTGTCCTGCCTCCGTCGCGGCGCGCCACCGGCGCGCGAGCCGAGCCGCGGCCGCGGCGGCCGAGCCGACGAGAGGACCAGCCACATGGCACAGGGTGTGACGGAGAGCGGGCCCGAGAGCGCGGCCGGCGCGCCGCGCGAAGCCGACTGGCATCTGGGCGCGACGCGCTGGACGCAGCTGACGCTGACCGAGAACGACCCCGGACGCTTCGACCCCGACTTCTGGATCCAGGTCATGCGTGAGACCAGGTCCAACGCGGCCTGCATCAGCGCGGGCGGGTACGTCGCCTTCTACCCGACCGACGTCCCCCACCACCACCGCAGCGTCCACCTCGGCGACACCGACCCCTTCGGCGCCCTGGTCGAGGGTGCGCGCGGCCTGGACATGCACGTCATGGCCAGAGTGGACCCCCACGCCGTCCACGCCGACGCCGCGAGCACCCACCCCGAGTGGCTGGCACGTACCGCCGACGGCAGCCCGGTGGAGCACTGGGGCTACCCCGGCATCTGGCTGACCTGCCCGTTCGGCCCGTACAACCGCGACTTCATCACCGAGGTCGCCCGCGAGATCGTCACCCGCTACGACGTGGACGCCGTCTTCGCCAACCGCTGGCAGGGCCACGGCATCTCCTACAGCGAGGCGGCGCTGCGCAGCTTCCGCGACGAGACGGGGTTCGACCTGCCGCGCCGGGAGGGGGACACCTCCGACCCTGCCTGGCGCGCCTACGTGGTGTGGCGCAGGCGCAAGCTGAGCGACCTGGTGAGCCTGTGGGACCAGGCGGTCCGCGACATCCGCCCGCACGCCCGCTTCATCCCCAACCTGGGCAGCATCGCCGCGCGCGACCTCGACCGCGACATGCTGGCCCGGCACTTCCCGTTCTTCCTCATCGACAAGCAGGGCCGTTCCGGGGTGGAGGCGCCCTGGTCGGCCGGGCGCAACGGCAAGCGCAGCCGGGCGGTCTTCCGGGACAGGCCGGTCGGACTCATCACCTCCATCGGTCCCGAGCACCACCAGCACCGCTGGAAGGACTCGGTCTCGCCCGGGGCCGAGACCACCATGTGGATCGTCGACGGCTTCGCGCAGGGCGCCTTCCCGTGGTTCACCAAGTTCAACGGCATGGTGCCCGACCGGCGGTGGGTGCGCCCCGTCGCCGAGGCCTTCGCGCTCCACGAGCGCCTGGAGCCCGAACTCGCGGGCCGCCGCATCACGGCGGACGTGGCGCTCCTGGAGACGGGCGGCCCCGAGAGGGGGCGCTCGCACGAGGACGGCTTCTACCACGCCCTGGTCGAGGCCCGCATCCCCTTCGAGCTCGTCGCCGAGCAGAACCTGTCAGAGAGCGAGCTGGGCCGGTTCAGGGTGCTCGTCCTGCCCGACGCCGAGCGGCTGAGCCAGGACCAGTGCAGCGCGATCCGGGCCTTCACCGAGTCGGGGGGAAGCGTCGTGGCCGCCCACCGCTCCTCCCTGGACGACGAGTACGGCACCCCGCGGGCCAACTTCGGACTCGCCGACGTGTTCGGCGTGGACCTGAGCATGCCGGTGCGGGGACCCGTCAAGAACAACTACGTCGCGCTCACCGGAGAGCACCCCACCACGGACGGATTCGGGGGAGCGGAGCGCATCATCGGCGGCACCGAACTCGTCGGCGTGACCGCCCGCCCGGGGACCGGCGTGCCCCTGCGCTTCGTGCCCGACTACCCCGACCTGCCGATGGAGGAGGTCTACCCGCGGGAGCAGCCCGCGAGCCCCGCCCTGGTCACCCGGGAGCTGCCCGCAGGCGGGCGCTCGGTCTACGTCGCCTTCAACCTCGGCTCGCTGTTCTGGGAGGCGCTCCAACCCGACCACGGGACGCTCGTCGCCAACGCCGTCCGCTGGGCCCTCGGGGGGCCGGAACGGGTCCGGGTCCGCGGACGCGGTCTGGTCGACCTCGCGCTCTGGGAGGACCCGGAGTCGGTCGCCGTGGTGATCGTCAACCTCACCAACCCCATGGCACTCAAGGGGCCCATGCGCGAGATCATCCCGCTGCCCGCGCAGAAGGTCTCGGTCGCCCTGCCGGAGGGCGCGGTGGGCGCCGACGCACGCCTCCTGGTCGCCGGGTCCGACGTCCCGGTGCGCGTGCGCGCGGGGCGCGCCGAGGTGACCGTGGACTCCGCGGACCTGCTGGAGGCCGTCCGCTTCACGTGGATCCGGGGTGAGCGGGCATGAGCGCGCACGACCTGTGGTGGCACCGGCCCTTCCAGATGTTCCAGACCAACCTCAGGGAGGTCGACGCACCCCTCGACGCCGAACGGGTCCTGGACTACCTGGAGGGCTTCGGTGCGCGCGCCTGGCTCCTCAGCGTCGGCGGCATCGTGTCCAACTACCCCACGGAGCTGGAGTTCCAGACCCGCAACCCCGCCCTGGACCGGCGGCCCTCGGGCGACCTCGTGGGCGACGCGGTGGCGGCGGCACGCGAGCGGGGCGTACGGGTCCTGGCCAGGATGGACTTCTCCAAGATCGACCACCGCCGGGCCGAGCGCCACCCGGAGTGGTGCTTCACGGGGGCCGACGGCACACAGCAGGTCTACAACGGCCTGACCAGCGTGTGCCCCAGCGGGGACTACTACCAGCACCGCCTCCTGGAGGTGGTCGACGAGGTCCTGGACCGCTACCCCGTCGACGGGTTCTTCTTCAACTGGATGTCCTTCAACGAGGTCGACTACAGCGGTGTCCACCGGGGGACGTGCCACTGCCTGCCCTGCCAGCGGGCGTTCGCGGCCTTCGCGCCCGGAGTCGAGATGCCCACCGGGCCCGCCTCCCCCACCTACCGGGTGTGGAAGCGCTTCACCGAGGCGGTGCTCGACGACCTGACCTCCCGCGTGCGCGACCACGTCAGCGCGCGCCGCCCGGAGGCGCCGCTCATCCTCGGCGACCGCGCCGACATCGTCTTCCACGAGGCCAACAACGCGGTCGGGCGGACCCTGTGGCACCACCGGACCGCCGAGCACGTCAGCGCGGCCCGGACGTACCGGCCCGGGGTACCCGTGCTCACCAACGCCGTGGGCTTCGTCGACATGCCCTACCGCCTGGCGGGCGAGGAGCCCCACCACTTCGCCCAGTACCTGGTCCAGGCCTTCTCCCGGGGGGCCAACCCCTCCACGTACATCATGGGGACACCGGACGACGTCACCTACGAGTGCCTGGACACGGCCGGTGAGCTGACCCGGTTCCACCGCGACCACGAGCGCTTCTACCGGGAGCTGGTGTCCGCGGCCCGGGTCCTCCTCGTCCGGCCGGACCCGCTCAAGCTCGCCCCCGCCCGGTTCGATGAGGCCGTCCACGAGTTCCGGGGACTGTACTCGTCACTCCTCGAACGCCACATCCCCTTCGACGTCCTGCCCGAGCCCCGGGTCCGCGACGTCGACCGCCAGGGCCGACTGGGGGACTACGGGCTGGTCGTCCTGCCCGACCTGGGGCCGCTGGACCAGGAGACGGTGGACGCCCTGGGGCGCTACGCCGAGGCCGGCGGCGGCGTGCTCGCCACCGGCACGAGCGGGTTCGACGGCGACGCCTCCCTGATCGAGGGCTCACCGGTGCTGCGCCGGACGGCGGTCCGGGACACGGTCGAGTCCGTGCGCTCGCTGCACCTGCGCCGCCCCGGCCGGGACGGCGCGCGACGCGGGGGAGACCTGCCCGTGGTGGGCGCCTTCCACGTGGTCGAGCCCGTCGCGGACGCCGACACCGACCTCCCGGTGCTGTCCCGGGCCCCCTACGGCCCGCCCGAGAAGTGCCACGGCCACCTCCTCCTCGACCACCCCGGCGCGCTCTGGCGCGCCCACGGGCGCGGCCGGGTGGCCGTGCTGCCCTGGACGCCGGGCAGGGCCTACCACCAGCTGGGCCTGAGCGGGCACCGCGACGTGTTCGTCGAGACCGCGCTGCGCGCGGCCAATGGCCCGGTGGAGGTCGACACCGACCTGCCCGAGCAGGTCGAGGTGGTCCTGGGGGTCTCCGCGGCCGGGGGAGTGGTCCACCTGGTCAACCACTCCGGCGCCGTGCCCCAGGGGTTCCGCACCCCGCTGCCGGTCGACGGGCGCCGCCTGCGGGTGCCGTGGTGGACGGGCCAGCCCGCCCGCGCCCTGCGCGCCGACACGGACCTGACGGTCGCGGAAGAGGGCGGCGAGGGCGTCGCGCTGCCCCGCGTCGACCTCTTCGAGGTCCTGGTCACGGAGCGTCCCGTCAACGCCCGGTAACTTTGTAAAACAAGTATTCATGAGTTATTGACTTACCAAATCAGCACCGGAAACATGTCCTGTGAAGCTGCACACTCACTGGGGTGACCTCCCCCGCAGCGAAGGGAACGTGATGAGAGATTTCGATCGGCGCGCATTTCTCGCGTTGACCGGCATGGGCGCGGTGGGGGCCTCCCTGCTCCTGTCCGGCTGTGGCGGCAGCGGCTCGGGGAACGGCCTCCGGTACGCCTGGTGGGGCAACACCGTCCGCCAGCAGAACTACACCGAGGCCCTGGAGGCGTTCCAGGAGGCCAACCCCGACATCACGGTCGAGCCGGAGTTCGCCGAGTACACCGCCTTCCAGGAGCGCATGACCACGCAGATGGCGGCCCGCAGCGTCGCCGACGTCTTCTGGATCGCCTCACCCCAGGTCCTGACCTACAAGGCGAACGGGCTGTACCGCAGGCTCGACGACATCCCCACCCTCGACCTCTCCGACTACAGCGCCGAGGACATCGAGTCCTTCTCCCTGGGCGGTGAGCTCCTCAGCATGCCGCACGGGGTCTTCGTCCCCGTGGTCCGCCACAACGAGACCTTCCTCGAAGAGGAGGGCGCGCAGATGCCCGTGGAGGACTGGACCTGGGACGACCTCGCGGAGTTCCTCATCGACTACAGCGCCAACAACGCGCAGGGGCGCCGGGGCGCGACCTACACACCCGACCAGGACATGGCCTTCGAGGCGTGGCTGCGCCAGCGCGGCCAGGACCTGTGGACCGAGGACGGGGGCATCGGCTTCGACGAGGAGGCCCTCGGCGAGTGGTTCGAGTGGTGGCGCGTCCTCCTCGACGAGGGGGCGGTCCTGAGCCTGGGCGAGCAGGAGGGCATGCAGCCCGACTTCTCCGCGGTCGGCGACCTGGTCCTGCTCAACTTCGGCAGCTCCAACCACATCATCGACGAAGCCGCCATGTTCCCCGACTGGAAGTACCGCCTGCGGTCCGTGCCGGTGGGCGCGGACGCGGCCGACGGACACCGCTTCCTCTACTACCCCCGGCTGGCCGTCTACCAGGGCATCGACGACGCGAACGTCGAGGCGGCGGGCAAGCTCATCGACTTCAACGTCAACAACATCGAGTTCCTGCGCACCGTCGGCCTCACCATGGGCGCGCCGCCCAACCCCCGCCTCCTCACCGAGGCCTACGACTTCGCCTCCGAAGACGAGAAGGAGATGCTGGCCGTGGTGGAGGCGGACCGCGCCGAGCCGCAGCGCCCCCGCTACGAGGCCCCGCCCGGGACGGGGACCTGGCGCGAGGCCATGTCACGGGCCTCGGAGAACGTCGCCCTGGGCAACGCCGGGGTCGCGCAGGTGACCGAGGAACTCATCGCCGAGATCCAGTCCGGCATCGACCGGGGGGCGTAGGGCGTGCCCCCCTCCACGAGAACCCGACGCCCCGCCGCGCCGTCCTCGCGGCGGCGGCAGGGCCGCGCCGCCTACGTGTTCCTCTCGCCCTGGCTGCTGGGCCTGGGCCTGGTGACGGCCATCCCGCTGGGCGCCTCGCTCTACCTCGCCTTCACCGACTACAACATCCTCAGCACACCGGCCTTCACCGGACTGGCCAACTTCGAGCGCATGCTCGGCGACGAACGCTTCTGGGCGGCCTCCTCGGTCACCCTCCGGTACGTGGTCGTCTCGGTGCCGCTCCAGCTGATGTTCGCCCTCCTGCTGGCCGTCATGCTCGACCGGGGGCTGCGCGGCCTCTCGTTCTACCGGGGCGCCTTCTACCTGCCCTCGCTGCTGGGCGCGAGCGTCGCGGTCGCCATCCTGTGGCGCGAGGTGTTCGGGCACAACGGCCTGGTCAACGACTTCCTCGGCCTGCTGGGCATCGAGGGGCAGAGCTGGCTCCAGAACCCGTCCACGGCCCTGTCCACCCTGATCGTGCTCAACGTGTGGACCTTCGGGTCGCCGATGGTGATCTTCCTGGCCGGCCTCCGGCAGATCCCCGAGGAGTACTACGAGGCGGCGCGCGTGGACGGCGCCTCACGCCTGCGGCAGTTCCGGCACATCACCGTCCCGATGCTGACGCCGATCATCTTCTTCAACCTCATCCTGCAGACCATCGGCGCCTTCCAGACCTTCACGCAGGCGCATGTCATCAGCGGCGGCACCGGGGGACCCGTCGACTCCACCCTCTTCTACACGCTCTACGTGTACCAGCAGGGGTTCAGGTCCTTCGATATGGGCTACGCCTCCGCGCTGGCCTGGGTCCTGCTGCTGGTGATCGGCGCCGTGACCGCGGTCCACTTCTTCCTGTCCAAGTACTGGGTCTTCTACGGAGACGACTGATGACCGAAGCCCCCACGGTCGCGGGCACCAGCGGTCCGCGGCAGCGCCGCCGCCGACCGCGGACCGCGATCCTCAAGCACGGCGCACTGCTGCTGTTCCTGGTCGTGATGGTCTACCCGCTGGTCTGGATGGTCGTCAGCGCCTTCAAACCCGCGCACCTGATCCTGACCGAGCCGGGCCTGGTGCCCACCGAGGTCACCTTCGAGAACTTCCGGGAGGGCTGGCACGCCCTCAACCAGCCCTTCTCGGTGTTCTTCGTCAACTCCCTCGTGGTGACCGTGGGCTCGATCCTGGGCAACCTCGTCTCCTGCTCACTGGCCGCCTACGCGCTGGCCCGGCTGGAGTTCAGGGCCCGGCGCCTCTTCTTCGGGATCACCCTCGTCACGGTGATGCTGCCGATGCACGTGCTCATCATCCCGCAGTACATCTTCTTCGCCCAGCTGGGATGGGTGGACACCTACCTGCCGCTGCTGATCCCCAAGCTGCTGGCGACCGACGCGTTCTTCGTCTTCCTCATGGTGCAGTTCATCAGGGGCATTCCGCGCGACCTCGACCGCGCCGCCGAGATCGACGGGGCCGGGCACTTCCGGATCTTCTGGCACGTGATCCTGCCGCTGATGCGCCCCGCCCTGGTGACCACGACGATCTTCACGTTCATCTGGACGTGGAACGACTTCTTCACGCCGCTGATCTACCTGACGTCGACGGACATGTACACCGTTCCGGTCGCGCTGAGCTCCATGGTCAGCTCGGAGAGCCAGCAGGGCATCGGGATGCTGTTCGCGATGTCCCTGATATCCCTGCTGCCGGTCATCCTGTTCTTCGTCTTCGCGCAGCGCTACCTGATCCGCGGGATGGTCACCAGCGGACTCAAGTGAGCCCTACTCGGCTCCGGCCGCCTCCCGGGTCCCCGCCTCCAGCAGGGACAGGAGGCGGCCGCGCGCGTGGTCGAGGTGCTCGGCCAGCCTCAGGCGCGCCGCCTCGGGGTCCTGCGCCCTGATGCTTTCCAGGATCGTCGCGTGCTCGTGGGCCACGGTGCTGCCCTGCGTGGACCGGTGCGCCTGGAAGCGGCCCATGGTCAGGTGCACCTCGCCCATGATCAGCTCGTGCATCCTGCTCAGGCGCTCGCTGCCCGCACCGGAGACCAGCGCGGTGTGGAAGGCGATGTCGGCCTCCACCTGGCGCTCGAAGTCGCCGTCCCTGGCCGCGGCCTCGATCAGCGCCTGCGCCTCCGTGGCCTCCCTCGGGACCGCCCCCTCGGCCGCCAGGACGGTGACCGCCGCGCTCTCCACCGTGCCCCGGCTGAAGAAGAGGTCGCGGATCTCGTCGGCGTGGAAGTCGGGGACCACCGCCGTCTTGTGGGCCGACCGGCGCAGGAGGCCGAGGGCGGTGAGCCGCTCCAGGCACGCCTTGGCTGTGGGGCGCGCGACGTCGTACTCGCTGGCGATCCGGTGCTCGGTGAGCTTCTCGCCAGCCGCGATCTCCCCGTTGACGATGCGAGCGCGCAGCGACTGGTAGAGCGCGTCGGTCAGGGACGAGGGGGCGAGGGTGAAGTTGGCCTGTCGGTTCACGTCTTCATCGTGCCACAGCCGCGCCGCTGACATATACATCTGTCTTACCAGTGCACTGGTAAGTCCTGATGAGAGCGTCAAACGTGTTCACTCTGTGACCGCCCGCACAGTGGCACGGTCGGGAAAGCGGCCCCCGCGGGGCCCCGCGCGCCGGGAGGGGAGGGCGCGAGGGGGCGCGGGTGCCCGTGTGGCACGGAGGCGCCCGCCGGCAGCCGCGTTCGCGCGGGAGCGGCGGATCCCGTCTTCCCCGCACGGCCGCACGGCGGGTCACCAGGGGAATGCCTACACCTTCCGCAGCCGGGTACTGGTACGCCCCGACAACCGAACGCAGGAAGGAAACATGTCCACCAACGCTGAAGCACACCCCGGCCAGCAGCCCACGGCCCCCGACGCACAGGGCGGGAGGCGCCGGGTCGGCTGGCCCGAGATCGTCGTCGGTACGGTCGTCGCCCTCGTGCTCTACGCCGTCGGAATCCTGCTGTTCCTCCAGATCCCCGCCGAGAGCGCGGAGCTCGGCGGCCTCGCCCAGTACGCGATCTCCGGGCTCGCCCCGCTCGGGGGCTTCGCCGCGGCGGTGCTCGTGCGCGTCCGCGGCCTCGGTCCGTTCGGTCTGCGGCGGGTCTCCGCCAAGTGGCTGGCCGTGGCGTTCGGGGCAGGGATCCTCATGATCGTGCTCAACATCGCCAGTACCACGGCGATCTTCCTCTACTCCGGCGCCCAGGACACCCAGGCCTCCTACCAGGCCGCCGCCGCGGGCGGCCTGGTCTTCTTCGCCGCCGCTCTGCTCCTCGGCGGGGTCCTGACGCCCATCGGAGAGGAGTTCTTCTTCCGAGGGGTGCTCGCCAACGCCCTGAGCCGGTACGGGCAGTGGGTGGCGGTGCTGGTCAGCTCCGCGGTCTTCGCGCTGGCGCACGGGATCAACTACCTCCTGCCGGTGGCCTTCGTCGCCGGTGTCATCGCCGCCGTGCTGCTCCACCGGACCAGGTCCGTCTGGCCCGGTGTCGTGGTCCACGTGGTCAACAACAGCTACTCGGTGGTCGCCCCCGCCGTCATGGCCCTCATGGTCTGAGAACCCGTCCGGCGACGGACGCGGGGGACTCCCCTGGCGGCCTCGCCGTGGAGCCCACCCTGCTGGTGGGCTCCACGGCGAGGCCGCCGCCGGTGTGCGCCCAGCGGTAGCCGGTTTCCGGTCTGACGTGAATGGTTTTTCCTGGCTGTCGAATAAAGGATGCCCGCGTGTTCGCGTGCTTCTTTTCGGGTGGACCGGGTTTGCGCGATGCCGTTATTTCTTCAGGTGATAACCAGGGTTTTGGTCAGCGTTTATATCCCTGAGGTTTGTGGGGCGCTAGGGGAATTTGGTAAATTCCTCGTGGCTGAAGCGGGATGTGAACGTTTCTCCTGAATTCTTTTTCGGTCATAGCTGGAATGTGTAGGCACCACCCGTAATGCGTCGTTCCCTGACCCGTGCGACGGCGGTCTGTGCGGCTTACGCCCTGGTGCTCGTGCTGGGGGCGGCCGCTCCCGCCACAGCTGACGAGGGCGTCCCCGCCACCGCCGACGGCTCCGCCGTCCCCGGAGGACACGGTGCCTCGGGGGAGCGGAGCGGTGGACCGCGCGGGAGCGACCCGGAGACGGAGGGGACCAGCGGCCCGGCCGGACCCGGGGCCGCGTCCGCCACCGACGGTCCTTCCGCCCCGGCGCGCCCCCACGGCGAGTGGACCGAGGTCGAGAGCTCCTCGTGGACCTACGTGGACCGCGCCTTCCCCGACCGGGCCCACGACGGAGCCGAAACCGCGAGCGTGGGCACCGGACGCCTCGAATGGGACCGGAACTACACCCGCCGGGCCCTGTTCCGGTTCCCCGTCGCGTCCGGCCCCGGGGCCGTCGTCGACTCCGCGGTGCTGCGCACCGAGGTGGCGTGGTCCTACGACTGCGGCAGCGACTCCTTCGTGCAGCTGCACCGGGTCGACCCCTTCGACGAGGGGGCCACCTGGAACGACCAGCCGCGGGCACGCGCCCTGCTCGACACCCGGGGGATCAGGGGCGGGCGGTCCGCCTGCCCCGTGCCCGGCGGCGTGGAGTTCGACCTGACCGAGGCCTACCAGCGGGCCGTGGACGCCGGAGAACCCCACATCCACCTCCGGCTCGGCGAACGCGACGAGTCCGGGACCACGGCCTGGCGCCGCTTCGACGTCGAGGACCACCCGCCGGTGCTGGTGGTCGACCACAGTACGCCGCTGTCCCCGGACGCGACCGCCGACCCGAACGCCCTGCGGAGCGCCCCCGAGGAGGGCGCGGCTGGCGACGGGGCGGCCGACGACGGGGCGCCCGGCGGGCGCGCCGCCGTCCATGGGGAGGGCTCCCCGGACCCCGCGCCGACCACCCGGTTCGCGCAGGGACTCGACCTCTTCGGCGTCACCGCTTCCGGGGTCCGTGGAGGCCACGACACCCGCGTTCCGGACCTTGTCTCGGCTGGCCGCCTGCCGGGCGGGGGTGAACGGTTCCGTCCCCGGCGGGGGAGACGGACCGGCCGCCCCACCGCCGCGGACGGCCACCGGAGACGGGACGGGGACACGCCGCCCAGGGTCCGGGGGCCACCGGACACCGTCCGGTCGGAGACCGTTTCGGTCCACCGATCATGAATGAGGAACCGGTTGACGGACGACGGCACCCGCCTTTCCCGGTGCGTCATCCAGTTGGGTGCGAGGACGCACCGGCGGCAGCCCGAGGGGGTCGGGCTGGCCGCTCCCGGAGCGCCGCGTGAGGTGGGCGGAGCTCGGAAGCGGCCACGGAGCCACGCCACCGCCGCACCGGCCACAGGGCACGGTGGCCGTCTGCGGCGAGGGCACGGTTCCGTGCCGGTGAGAGAGGTGCTCGTCCCCGATACCGGACGCGTCCACGGCAGGGCCCGGCAGGGGGCTCCGCCGCCGGAAGCCGCAGCGGCCCGGAACCTCCTGTGTGCATGGGCACCACCCGGGAGGACACCGGGCCGCCATCGGCGTTCGCGGGCAGGGGCCGTGCACTCCACTGTCAGCGGGCGACAGCGCTACCCGGGTGCGGCCCGAACTGACCGACAGCTGACAAGGGTTCCTCCTCCTGAGCTCACTTCGGCCCTGGAGGCCCGGGCGGGGCGGTGCGCAGATGCGCTGACACGGTGGGGAATCGGAGCGCGGGGGCGGGGCCGAGGACACCATGGAGAGCCCCGACGCGGTGCCCTGTTTCATCAGCGGGGTGGAGGAGGGAGTGGAGGAACTGGCGGATGGTACTGACAGAGAGATTTTGTCAGCGCTGGAGTGCCTGGATAGGTAGGACGAATGCCTGCGCTGCGCCTGATGTCAGCCGATCTTTCCGCTGGAGCGGGATCGAATTTGCGACCCTTTATCTGTCTGTCAGTCTCGGGAAAGCACGTCCGTGCGCGCAGGGAGTACTGACAGCGTTTCTGTCACCGGTGCTGACAGAGCCGGAAGCATGCCTGTAAGCGTCAGAAATCACGCCAGCCCTGCTGGCGCCGCGCTGACAGAACGCGGACCATCCCCGCGTGCGCGGGGAGCAGACGAACCGGGTGGGTTCCAGCGTGGGCTTCGGGGGACCATCCCCGCGTGCGCGGGGAGCAGTCCACCGGGGTATGGCCGCCCGGCAGTAGCAGGGGACCATCCCCGCGTGCGCGGGGAGCAGCGTGACCCACGGTGACCTTCGGTGCTTCCATGGGGACCATCCCCGCGTGCGCGGGGAGCAGCGGAGGAGGAGGAAGAGACGCACGAGCCCGAGGGGACCATCCCCGCGTGCGCGGGGAGCAGGGTACCAAGATCGACGACCAGACCGGGCGGCTGGGACCATCCCCGCGTGCGCGGGGAGCAGCGCCGGACCGGGGGTTCCAGCATTCATCCGGAGGGACCATCCCCGCGTGCGCGGGGAGCAGGGCGGGATGGACGAGGCCTTCCGGGGGTGGGGGGGGACCATCCCCGCGTGCGCGGGGAGCAGTTGGCCGTGTGCATCGCCGCGGGGGTGCACCCGGGACCATCCCCGCGTGCGCGGGGAGCAGAGTCAATGACCTGCGAACTTACCGGTGGCAAGCATCCGTTTTTCCAACTTCTTTAAAAGCAGACACACGCACCACTGGCACTAAAATCACCAAAAACATCATAAACCACTCAAAAACCACAACTTCGTTGTCCGGCTCACCAGACCTCAGCGGTGCTCGAAGACCTCGAAGACGATCCCCCCACTTGGAGCCGTCACTCGCAAGGCGACCACTCAGCAGGATTCAATCACGCACGGAAGGGATCCAGGACACCCAACAAGAACGCAGCGGACAACTCACCCTTCCTCACGTGCCCGAGCATGGACACCACCCAATATCCGGCCTGCCCGAAGCACTGCCCGCGCGAAAAGCGCTTCCCCTTGCACCGCGGCCGCGTCCCGCGCGCCTCGGCCAGACACACCACCGGCTCCTGTACCCGTCGACACCTTTCCCGGCCCTTGCCCCTGGCCGGGCACCAGCGCTCCCGCCCCTGACACCGCCGTCCCCGTCCCACATCCACATGGGCACGCCCATTCCCCACCAGAACAGCCACTCCACTCACCGGATTGGACATCCCCGCAGGCAGAACCTCCCGTGCCTCGTCCCGGCCCGGCCCCTCTCTCACCCCGGTAAGAGGAAGAAAGACGTGATAAGTCGGGGCATGAGAACGAACACCCCGTACCACCTCTGACCTGCACTGTCAGCACCATCCACCCTGTTCGCACGCTTAGGCGAACACCTGACGAACACCCCCGCCGCCACTGACAGCCGAGCTCCACGCGGATTTTTTACTTCCGCATGCGCCGGCGGTTCACTTCTCATGGGCATTGACGTTCCCGACGTTCCCGGTGTCCACGACGGGCCACGATCGCGTCGAACGTTTCCGGCTCTTGGGTACCCGGCTCCATACTCCATGGTCGTCGAGGGCGCTTCCCGGCGTGGTGGCGGGCCACCGGACATGTGGCCCTAAACCTCGGGACGCCCCACTCCGGGCAGTCCACTGGATGCAGGACAGCACGCGGCACCGGTTACGGGCGACCCGCGATTCCCATGAGAGGGACGTCTGGTTCCTCGGTACTCTGCCCCCGTGCGCGATCACGACGGACCCGACAACGTCCCTGATGAGTCCGAACGTCTGCCGTGGGACTCGGCCGACCCGTTCACCAGCCCCGTGCCCTCGTCCCGGCGGCGACCGCGCCGCGACGAGGCCGTCGTCTACCGGGTCAGTGCCGAGCTCACGGGTACCGAGCCGCCCGTCTGGCGCGGGCTGGAACTGGCCTCGGACCTGTTCCTGAACGAGGTGCACGCCATCCTCCAAGCCGCGTTCGGTTGGGAGGACTACCACCTGCACCGCTTCGGCAGCGGTCCCGACTACTACAACGACGACACGGAGCGCTACCTGTCGCCGTTCGATGTGTCTGAGGGTGAGACCGGTGTCCCCGAGGAACAGGTGAGGCTGGACGAGGTCCTGGTCGACGTCGGAGACCGACTGTTCTACGTCTACGACTTCGGCGACGATTGGGAGCACCTGCTCACCCTTCAAACAGTCCTGCCCCGCGACGCGGACACCGCGCGGGCCGTGTGCACGGACGGAGGCAGGCCCGCGCCTCCCGAGGACTGCGGCGGTGCGCCCGGGTACGAACTTCTCAGTGCCGCCACCGACACCGGGCACCCCGAGCACGCCGAGGCGCTCGCCGAGTACCGGGAGGCCTTCGGCGAGGACCCCGACCCGGACCGGGCGCCGGTCCCGTTCGACGCCGACGCGGTCAACCGGACCCTGAGGGTGGTGTCCGAACCGCCCCCCGGAGACCTTCCCGGGTCGGTCGTCGGGTTGCTCGGCTCCGTGCGCGACCCGCGGGTGCGGGGGCGGTTGCTGTCCCTGGCCGCCGAGGCGACCTCGTCCGGAGACGAGGAGCCGAGCACGGCCACCGTCCGCGCCGCGGTGGGTCCCTACACCTGGTTGCTGGACCACGTCGGCGACGACGGGGTGAAGCTGACCGGATCCGGGTACCTGCCTCCGGCCAGTGTGGAGGAGGCCGCCGGAGCGCTGGGCCTGTCCGGGAGCTGGATAGGCGCGCTCAACCGGGAGAGCCAGACGCTCCCGGTGCTCAACCTGCGCGAGTCCGCGCGGAGGATGGGACTGGTGCGCAGGTACAAGGGGCGGCTGCTGCCCACCAGGGTGGGCAGGGAGGTGCGCGACGACCCCCGGGCGCTGTGGGACCACCTGGCCGCACGGATGCCGCCCGAACCGAAGCCCGAGGTCGAGCGGGTGGGGTGCCTGGTGACGGTGCTGGCCGCGGCGGCCGGGAGCCGGGACGTGCCCGGAGAGGTCGCGGAGGCCCTGACCGGCCTGGGGTGGCGGATCGGCGAAGGCCTGCCGGTGGACTCCCTGGCGGCCAGGGACACCGCCCACGAGGCGTGGGTGGTGCTGGACGTGTTGGGCGGGTGGCCCAAGGGTTCTCTCGCCCGTGGGATCGCGCCGACGGCGCGGGGCAGAGCGTTCGCCCGCGCGGCCCTGCGGAAGACGGGCTGAACGTCAAGCCCGCCGCTGCCCCGACAACCCAAAAGCCCCTGACAGTTGCGCGCTCGCGCTTGTCAGGGGCTTTCGTCTCTGCGGTGGGTGACGGGACCCGGCCTGTGGTCGGTAAGCGTTCTGAACCGCGAGCACACAAGGAGTTGCGGGTGGTGGGCGAGTGCCTTCACCCGGTTGTGCTGCGTTGCTCCGGATCCCGCTGGGAGATGTGCACCCTCCGGGTGCGAGCCTTGCACCGCCGTGGTGCGCCTGCGCGGACGCACCGGAGGCTCACGGTACGGGAGCCGCCGGGAGCGGTTGCGTTGATCGCTCGCGGCGGACCTTACCGTTCCGTGCCGGTGCGGCGGCACCCGCGTCCGAAGGGGCATCGGTCTCGGGGCGCTCGGCCGCGAAAGCGGGTGGAGGATCCGTCGCGCGTTCGAACCACGGTTTTCCCTCGGCGGCCATACCTTCGAGGATGCGGAGCGTGTGGGAGAACCCGGCGGCGTCGAGATTGATGTCCGATGCCTCGGTCTGCGGTTCCTCGTCCCCTTGGTTGTGAACGGGAGTGTCGGATACCGGGATGCTCTTGGCCGGTCCGTTGGTCAGCGTGATGTTCAAGGTGTAACGCCGTGCACTCTTGATCTGCACCTGGACGGAGGAAAGCGCGTCGAAGCGGTAGTTGTCCCGTTCGCTGCGGTGCCACCGTGCCCGCTCGAAGTCGAGTTTGGCCGTGGCCTCTCGCACTCCTTCGTTGGTGACCAAAAAGACCCTGATCTCGTACTTCGAGTGGCGCCAAGGCCCTCTCGGTACGCTGGCCGACTTGCAGGGACGGTCCGGTGTCGGGAGGAAAGCGTGGGTGGTGACCTCAGACCAGGCCAGGCGGTGGTGTTTCAGGGCCTCGTTGAGGATTAGGGTCTTATCCGCGTTCAACCAGGCCTCCATCTCCGTTTCCGTGGGCATCAGCGCTTCGAGCTTGCCCTTCCACCGTTCGTACTCGGCTTCCCGCGCGGTGAGGACGGCCTCCCGTTCCCAGTTCTCCTCCCTGTAACGACGGTGTTCACTGTGGATCCTCAACCACAGGGGAATCGTGAACCTGCCGACGACCACAGTCAGGAGGACACAGCCCACGGTTGAGACCGGTGACTCCTGGAACGCGATACTGAGGGTCGTCATGGCCGCCGCCGTCGAGAGCAGACACAGGATCACGCACCGTGCTTTGGCCGCCGTTCCCACCGCGTGGATTTCCTCAGGCTCCAGCGGCAGGCCCTTGGTCCAGCGCCGACGAACATCGCGCACCATGAACCGGATCAGCCAGTTCACTGCTCCGTTGCGAACACTGCTCTCCCGGTAGACACGGGCGACCTCATCACGCAGAGACCGGCGTACGCCGATGGTCTTGCTGAGCCACTCGTCCCTGTTCTCCGGTTCGGGGGCGTACTTGGCGAAGTAGTGGTCGAACGCGCGCTCCACATGATCGGCGAAACCGCGCTCGGGCGGACGCATGCGCGAGCGTCGGTAACCGTACTCCTGTTCCTTGGCGATCCTGCGCCGGTGTTGGTGGTTCCAAAAGGCGATGTGCCAACCTGCGGCGGACCCGAAGACGAGCATGGCCAAGCAGGAAATCAGCGACGACAGGCTCCCCTGAGCCAAGGCGGACTTCATCACGACCGTGACAGGGAAAAGGAACGTGCTCGCCAGTATCAGACCTCCGAAGACATCCCGGAGGGCGGTGGATTTCGGCCTAGGCCTCCTGGCCCTGGCCCTGGCGGGTACGGGTTCGAAGTAGGCCCAAGCCCGGTCGACCCGTTCGTTGGCACGTTGCTCCAGTTTGGCGCCCTCCCGGATCTGGTGCCACACACCCTGCTTCATACTTCCGGTGAGTACCAGACCGAGATGGCGCAGAATCAGGTCGCGCTGCATGTTGGGAAGAGCGTCCAAGCGGATCATCGTGTCCGCTGGGTCTCCACCGGAGCCGTCTATGCAGGACAGGAGCGCGAAGACGATGTCCAGGCCCCGCCACCACTGGTTACACCCTGCCGGTGTCCGCCGGGCTGACAGCTCTCCCAGGACCGTGCGGTCCTCCTTGGTGAGATCCCGGTAGGAGCGCTTGCTGAGGACGGCCAGAGCCCGATGGAAATGGATCTCCGGGCCGTCGAATCCGCGAGCGTAGGCTCGCTCAAGGTGCTCCCTCGCTTTGACCGGGACTCCGTCCGCGAGGTAGCGGCACCCGACTTCGTAATCACGTTCAGGCGGGTCGTCGGGGCCCACTACGTAAATGACGGAGTCGTGCACATGGCCGGCCTGAACCCCGACGTAGGAGCCGGATTCGGCGGTGTTGACGGTGTCGGCGGTATCAGGCCCGCTCATGAGAGTCCCTTCACCGCGGTGATCAGCGTCGCGACGTGCGCGGCCAGCGACGCCAGGTCGCCGAGCAGCCCCCGCAGGCGCTTCAGGGCCAGGACCGAGGTCTTCCTGCTCTCGGGCGTCCCTTCCTCGATTCCCTTGTCGGCGATGTCGATCTCGGCCGACGCCGCCTCGTGGGTGTCCTCGTCGATGCATCCCGCAGAGTGTTCCCTCGCCAGTTTCTCCCTGAGGGCGGCGAGTTCGTCCGCGATCCCGCTTCCGCTGGACCCGGGTGCGGCGAAGGACACGTGGAACGTGCTGTCGCGCACGTGACCCGCCTGGACGCCGACACTTCCGTAGGCGGTATTGGTGACGTTTCCTCCGTCACCGGAGTTGCTGTCCTTGCGCATGGTGGGGGACTCCTCCTGCCCTATGAGTTCTTCCGCGAGGTCCAGGGCGAAGGCCGCAGCGTTCGCGGCGGCGACCGGCTGCCATTCGTGGTCCGCCTCGCTGGCCTTCGTGCCGTCGGCGCGGTCACTGATGCCGCGCACGATCGCCACCGGTGCGCCGCTCAGATGTCCGGCCTGGGAGACCCCGGCGCCCTCCATCTCGATGGCCAACGCGTCGTTGTAGGTCTGCCTGATCCACTCGGCCTCGCGGGAGATACGCGAGTTCTGCACGATCTCTCCGGCGGCGATGGGACCCAGGTGCGCCTGGGGGCGCGGCCTCTCCGGTGGTGTGTGCCGGGACCATGTGCCGAGCCTGGCCAGGTGTGCGGCCGTCTGGGCGATGCCGTGCGGTGACTCCCACGCGCGGGGCCGGGCCTTGAGGCCGTCGTCCTCGCTGGTTCCGCCGTGGTAGGCGTACACGTGCGTCGCCACGACCACGTCACCCAGCGGAGGCGTGTCCCACAGGGCTCCGGCCACGCCCACGAAGAGCACCGCGGCCGGTGAGAACTCCTGGACGGCCCGCTCGACCAGAACCGCGGACGACTGATTGCCCTTGCCGGTGAGTCCGAGGACGACACGGCCGTGGCCGCCGGGCAGTGTTCCGATCTCGAACCGTGTGCCCCTGGGATGCAGGTGCGGTTCCGGGGAGCGGAGCCGCTCCCGCACGGCCTTGTACTCCAGGTTCAGGGCGGTCAGCACCACTACGAGGTCGTCGCTCATTCTTCGTTCTCGTTCCGGCTCGGGGGCAGGGGCCGCATCATCGGAGGGCGCAGTACCTGTTGGGGGCCTGCTCGGAAGAGGCGCGCGGGGCGCCCTTTGGTCACGCGTCGGTCCGAGACGACCGGGGTGAGGAAGCCCGTCACCGTCTGGACCTTGCGGTAGAAGTTGCGCGGGTCGAGTTCGAACCCCCACACCGCCTCATAGACCCGTTGCAGTTCGGCGATGGTGAAGGTCTCGTCACAGAAGGCCGTGGCCAGCGAGGTGTGCTCGATCTTCGAGCGGGCGCGTTCCAGCCCGTCGTCGAGGATCTGCCGGTGGTCGAAGGCGAGCCGTCCGCGGCCCGAGGAGAACTCCTCGACGGGACGCCAGGAGGCCGCCGAGGCGTCGGTACCGGCCTCGGGCTCTGGCAGGCCGGGTGCGATGGCGAGGTAGGCGACGGAGACGATGCGCCCCCGCGGGTCCCGGCCGGGGGTCCCGTAGGCACCTAACTGCTCCAGATGGAGCTCGGTCGCGTCGAGGTTGGCCTCTTCGCGCAGTTCCCGACAGGCGGCGTCGAAGACGTCCTCACCGGAATCGGCGATGAACCCGCCGGGCAGGGCCAGTTCGCCTTTGTAGGGTTCGATGCCTCTCTCGATGAGGAGGACGTGGAGGGCTGAGGACCTCAGGGTCAGGATGACCAGGTCAACGGTCAACAGCACAGGGGGCGGTTGCCAGGTTTCGTTCGGCATGCGCTGAGCCTAGCTTCCTGTCAGATCGACAGGAAGCGTTTTTCAGAAATTGGTGCTCGCGGCCATTTGTTTTGTTGATGTGTGTAGAGAAACCCTTGTTTTTAGTGTTTCTGATGTTCTATAAGTACTTTTTGGGGTTTTTCTGTGGTCGGTTAGCCGGAGTTCGGGTCCCAGCAGGAGAGCAGTCCTTGCCTGCCGCCAGGTGAACGTAGGTGAGTGCGGAAAGACGAGGTGCCCGGTCACTGCCAGGGGAAGGCAGTGACCGGGCACTGTTGTGTCTATCGGTCAGCGGGAGAGGGCGGCGGAGAGGAAGCCGCTCCACTCGGTGGCGGGGAAGGGGAGGTGTCCGGCGTCGGGGTGCTTGGAGTCGCGAACGGCCGTGCCGCTGTAGCTGCTCTTGCGGAAGCTCGTGGGGATGTGCGCGACCTCGACGCAGTTGACACGGTCGCTGCTGTAGCTGGACTTGAAGAAATTCAAGTTCTCAGACGCTCTCATGCTGTTCGTTCGACTCCAGGATGTCTTGGATGAATCCAATGGTGCGTGATGTTCTCAAGGCAGCTGCGTTCAGGTGCGAAAAGACCGTCACAAATCGCTGCACGGAATCTGATTCTTGGACAAAGAGGCTATCGGTCGCCGTCTCGGTGTACACGAGGCTGGGGTCGAGTTCACCAGGGAAGTCTAGAAGGACGAACGAGCCGGACATCCCGGCGTGCATGCCCGCGCTGAAGGGGAGCACCTGGATGTCGATGTTGTGGCGTGTGGCCATGTTGAGTAGGTGCTGAAGCTGGTCACGCATGATGCTCGGGTCGTCCAGTTCGCGTCGTAGCGCAGCTTCGTCGATGACTGCCCAGAGGCGAGGTGGCTTGTGGCGTCCCAGGATGTGTTGGCGCTGCATCCGGGCATCCACATGGCGTTCCGCTTCGGCTTCCGAGTAAGCACCTCCACCCATGAACACCGCTTTGCTGTACTCCGGAGTCTGGAGGAGACCAGGGATGACCATGCACTCGTAGGAGCGGATCATGGACGCCTCGACTTCGAAGTCCGGTAGCGCGTTGCCGCCGAAGACATCCTTGTAGCTGGACCACCAGCCTTGCTCCTTGGACTCGCGGGAGAGTTCATGGAGGGCGGCCCGGATTCCGTCCGGTGCTTCGTACAGGTCTGCGAGGGCGTCGATGTCACGTGCCTTGATGCGTCGTGCCTCGGCGTTTTCGATGTTGCTGAGCGTGGAGAGCGGTACCTTGGCCTGTTTCGCTGCGGCGGAGAGCTTGAGGACATGTGTCTCCCGCAGTCGCCGCAGCTCACGGGCCAACCTTCGGCGGCGCACAGTGGGGCTGATGGGACTCTGCATGAGGAGAACCTACTCTGGTTTTCTGCGAAATTCGAAGTGATGCGGTTGAAGTCTCGAAATTCGTAGAGCACTATGAAGATGTGGTCAGTGACTGATGGATCACACAGGGTTCATGTCGGTCAGGCTACGCCTTGCCCGTTCCGCGCATCACGGCATCCGTGAGACTTCTCCAACGGGCACCACGAAACCCCTGTTCACCTCGTGCCATGCCAAGGAGTGTGTTCGTCATGCCCGCAACCCTCCCGGCTCCCGTGCCCGTGCTGGGTGAGGCCACGGTGCCGCTGTCCAGCTTCATTCGGCCCATGCACCGCCACTACTTCACCCGCTGCGCCGAACGCCCGAACTACCGCCTGCGCCGCTACGACTTCGCCGGGACGCCGGCCGTCATGCCGCTGGTGCGGGCGTTCCTGGACACCTGCGCCGCCGCCAAGCCCGCCGACTACCGGTACCTGTTCACCCTGCTCGGTAGCGAACTGGCCAACAACAGCATCCGCCCCAGCCTCTCCGGCCGCCCCGGGGGGCACCTACACCCTGCTCGTGCACCGCCACCGCACCGGGCTGCACCTGTCCTGTCGCGACCGGGGTGGCCTGCGCGACAGGGACGCCCGCCTCAAGTCCAACCCCGACGGACTGAACCTGTCCGCCGAGTCCGGGCGCGGCCTGGCCCTGGTGGACGCCTTCGCCTCCGAGTGGGGCGACAACGGCAACGCCCACTACCGCACGGTCTGGTTCCACCCGGCCTACGACCTCACCGGAAGCCGCTGGAACTCCGACAACCGAGACGACTGACCTGTCGGTGACATGAGACGGGCCCAGGAGAGCGCGCCAACGCTGCTTCTGGGCCCTGAACCCCCGAAACCTAAACCGTTGCATAAGTAAGGAAAGAGGATCTGATGCGTAACCCTATCCCCTCGCCCCGGCGCCCCGACGACTTCCGCCCCTTCCCGATGCTCCCGCGCCGCACACCGCTCATCGGCCTGGCCTGCCCCTCCTGTGACCACCCCTCCTGCCGGACCCGCCGCGCCCAACGGCTTCCCCGCCTGGGCGGCCACCGCGCCGAGTTCGCCCGCGAGCACGCCCAGGCAGCGGCCGCCCAGGCCCGCAACCGCCACCTGGTCATCTGGTGGGGTGAGGCCACCCAGTCCTTCTGGATCCCCGGTCCGGCCGGGCTGACCGAGGCCGCCGACATCGACGCCCTCCTTCCGGCCCTGCGACCGCACGGCATCCTGGACACTGACCCGCCCGCCACTCGCCCCTGGTTGTGCGCCTGACACGGAGCGTTCTCGGGAAGGCACGCGTCAGCGCGGCCTCGCGGGATAAAGTCCCTGGTGAAATGGCTTGCTCCCCGCGCACGCGGGGATGGTCCCTACGCGACTAGTCGCGTAATTCGACTGCTCTTGTGCTCCCCGCGCACGCGGGGATGTGCACTACTTACTAAGGTGCTTAGGATTACGCGCCCAGGGGGCTGCGCCCCGCGCACACGGGGAGGACACCCCACCCACCACACCTCTTTTCTTCTCTGGGCGGGCTGGAACGACGACAACGAACGCTGGGAGCTATGCACAAGCGCTTGCTGGAACTCGAAGTCCAGAACTTCCGAAGTCTGCGCCAGGTCCGTATTCCGCTTGGGCCGCTCAACGTCCTGGTAGGACCCAACGGGGTCGGCAAGACCAACCTGCTGGACGTCTTCCGGTTCCTGGCCGACATCATCCAGACCGACATCGAACCCGCTCTGGAAAGCCGCGGCGGTTTCGAGAGCACAGCCTTCCGCGGCGGGAGCAGGCCCCCCTCCAACATCCGTATCCGTCTCAAGGCGACATGGACGAAGCACAGCAGCTCCAACGCGCCCGATGAGTACGCGCTCCAGATCACGAGGCGTCGCAGGGACGGCAGGGACGCCCTTTCCCGGAAGGAGAGCTTCCAGTTCAAGAGGACCAAGGGGCGCGGGCGCCGCATCACCATCCAGGGTGAGAAGGCCCAGGTCGTGGACACGCGCAGGAGCGAGGCCGAAGACACGGTCACCCACTCGATCGGCCTGCAACGCTTCAGCAGCGGCCTGTCGACCTTGCCGCGTCTGAGCGACGACGCCGGAGGCAGTGAGGTCGCCACCTTGGCGGAAGGGCTCGCGGCGTTCCGTGTGTTCGACGTGGACGTCGTCTCGGCCCGCTTTCCCTCGCGGTTCTCCTCCGGCACCCTGGCCGGGACCTCGCTCATGGAAGACGCCTCCAACCTCGCGCTCTTCCTGTTCACCATCAAGAGGAACGACCTCGGCGCATGGCAACGGCTGGTGGCTGACGCCAGGGAGGTGCTGCCCCAACTGGAGGACGTCGACTTCGACTTCCCTTCCGGGGCGGCACGCGAGGTCATCGTGGTCCTCCACGAATCCGGACTCCGTGTTCCCACTCAACTGGCCGACGCCTCGTACGGAACCATCCGACTCCTCGGTCTCCTCGCGCTTCTGTACGACCCGCACCCGCCAGCTCTGACCTGTATCGAGGAGATCGACCACGGACTGCACCCCCAGGCGTTGGAACTCCTCGTGGAACGGATACGCGAGGCGAGCGAGCGGACCCAGTTCCTCATAGCCACCCATTCGCCGGCATTGGCTGACAGACTCAGACCAGACGAACTCATCGTCTGCGAACGGGACGATGACGGGGCTTCCCAGATCCCGGCGGTGAGCCAGGAAAGGTTGGAGGCCATCGTGGACCGGAGCGAAGGCCTTCCCCTCGGAGAACTGTGGTTCTCGGGGGTCCTGGGCGGTGGTCTGTGAGTGGTCGGTATCAGCAACGACGTAAGGGCAGCAACCGCTCCGTCGTGGTGATCGCCGGTGAGGACCGCAACGACCGGGAGAGCTTGAAGACCCTCCTGGAAGAGGAACAGCCCGGCCTGCGCGGCAGCGTCGTGCAGATCGGCGACCCCGTCCGCCTACACAAGGCCACGGGAGCAAACCTCACCGAGCGGGTTCGTTCGATCCTCAAGAAAGCGGAAGGTGTCGCCGAAAAACAGGGGCCGGGAGCCCGAGTCGCCTGTCTTTACGTGCAGGAGGACTTCGACGCCGCTGACGGTTCCGCTTCTGTGGAAGCCCATCGGCGTGTGGAACAGGAGATCCACCGCCAGATGGGCCACGGGCACTACGTCCTTGCCGTGGCCGAGATGGAAGCGTGGATGCTGCTCTTCCCCGAGGCGCTGTCCTCGGTCGTGAAGGCGTGGAAGGTCCCCGCCAAGTACCAGGGCAGGGACACCGGCCGCTTTTCCGATCCCAAGCGGATCCTCATGCGCGAGGTCTCGGGAACCAAGGGGCGCAAATACACCGAGTCAGATGCTCCAGCCGTCTTCCGTGCCATCGTCGAGGGCAAGTACCTGGGTTCGCCCCGAGGCACCAACAGTTCCTGGGCCCGTTTCTGGCGGGACGTCGAGCTCTGCGGGCGGGAACACCTTCGCGACTGACAGGTCCCGCCACGGCCTGACACGCACCGTGCCCACACGCACTGACGCGGCCCTTCCCAGAACCTGTCCGGGAAGGGCCGCGCTGTTCCTTCGCGCACCTGCTCAGCCGAGCGGTTCGGGCTCCGTGGCCACCGACCGCACCAGTTCAGGGGCCGTCACCGCCCTCGGCTGGCTCACCACCGGCTTCAGCTCGACCAGTTCCTTGTTCGTCCGGATACCGAGCTTGGTGAACTCGCGGGCGGTCGGCAGGACGCGCCCCTCCAAAGAGCCGACCGTCGCGTTGTAGTGCTCCACTGACTTGTCCAGGGAACCCCTCAGCCTCCCCAGGTGCTCACCCACCTTGGCTAGGCGGTCGTAGATCTCCCGGCCCAACCCGTGGATGATCTCCGAGTTCTCCCGCACCTTCTCCTCCTCCCAGGACAAGCCGATGACGCGCAGGATCGGGATCAGGATGGTCGGGGTAGCGATCACGACCCTCTTGTCGAGGGCGTACTCGTGCAGGTCGGGTCGCTTGTCCAGGGCAGCCTGAAGCAAGGCTTCGTTCGGCAGGAACATGACGACGAAGTCCGGGCTTCCGGCCACCTTGGTGAAGTACTCCTTGCTGGCCAGTCCGTCCACGTGCTTACGAACGTGCGTGGCGTGCTCGCCCATGAACCTGTCGTACTCGGAGTCGTCGTCGGCCTCCACCGCGTTGATGAACGCCTCCAGCGACACCTTGGCGTCCACCACAATCTTGTGACCGTTGACCAGTTCGATGGTCATGTCGGGGCGAAGGGCCCCCTCTTCGCCCTCCACTGTGACCTGACGCTTGAAGTCGACGTGTTCGTGCAGATTGGCGAGCTCGACCGTCTTCTTCAGGTGCATCTCGCCCCACTGCCCACGGACCTGCGGCTTGCGCAACACCTTGACCAGTTCCTCGGTCTGCCTCCGGCTCCGCACGTTCTCCGCCGCCAGATTCCTGATCTGCTCGTTCAGCTGGCTCTCGGTCGAGGTGCGCCTGCCATCGATTTCGCGGAGCTGCACGCCCATCTCCCGCAGCTTCTCGGTGATGTCCTTGGCGGTCGTGCCCAGCTTCTCGTCAGCGGTGGTGCTCAGCTCCTCCTGGGAAGCCTTCAGCATCTTGGCCATGGTCGCCTCGACCTGTTCGGTCTGGAGTCGGCTGTGCTCCTCCCGGACCTGCTTCAGCTCCTTCTGCGCTGCGGCCACCTCGGCCTGCCGCTTCTCCAGCCCGGCCTGCTCGGTGCGCAGCTTCTCGATGACGGCCTTGTGTTCGTCGATGAGTTCCTTCCGCTGGTCGGCCACCGCCTCCAGCGCGGCCTTGTCCCTTTCAGCGGCGGTCAGTTCACCCTCCAGGCCGCGGAGCCGCTGCCGACTCTCGTCAAGGGACTTCCTCAGTCCCCCCGCATCGGTCGCGGCCCTCTGGTTCTGGTCCCGGGTGGCGTCGAGTTCGGCCTCCAACGCGCCGATCCGCCCGGACGCGGCTTCCAACCTGGCGTTCTGTTCGGTCGCGGCGATCTCCCGTTCGCGCTGCGCGCTCCGGGCTTCGTCGCGCTCCCGGCGCAGCGTCTCGGCCTGGGTGCGGGCCTGGTCGCGCTGTTCCTCGGCGAGCTTCCATTCCGTTCGCAGACGGTTTTGCTCGTCGCTGTGATGGCGGTTCCGGGACTCGGAGCGGTGGCGGGCGAACAGGTAGCCGAGGACGGCGAAGACCGCGGCCGTCGCTGCGAGGAGGGCGAATATGAGCATGGCGTTCACGGTGATTCCTCTAAGGGAAGTGCGCAGACCGGATCAACAGTCTGCGAAGAGGATGGGACCACCGCGTTCCACGGGCTGCCCGGGAAAGGCGGGCAGCGGGTGGAACGCGATGTCTATCACCATAGGGAACTCACAAGTGGGAATGCAGTTGATTCTTTGGTAAGGCCGGTTATCAGGCCGTTTCGACCATTTGCCCTCAGTTGGGAATCAGAAGTTCTCCTGCCACTGCCCCGAGCTGTGGTTCATCAGGGGAAGCCCGTCCGTATGCGTCCCCAACATGACTGACCTGCCCTCGGCCAGCGAGAGGTCGAGCTGTTCGTACAACTGCTCGGTTCCCGTGCCTCGGCTGCCCAGCCAGCCGTTGGACATAAGGGAGATGAAGTCGGTGCCGGTCAGGTACCGGGGAATCGAGGCCTGGCGGATCCGCTTGCCCGTGCTGTGCCCGAGGTCCTCGGTGTGTTCGTGGAGGATCTCGAAGTGCTCACGGGTGAAGTACATGCCCGAGATGAGTTCGGTACCCGCTGACATGCGCGTCTGGGGAGCGCAGAGCTTGATGAAACACGGGGTGTCGACGAGGCGGATGTCCGGGTGCCTGGGCGTGGTGTCGCGGCTCTTCTCGTCCAACTCGCGCATGCGCTTGATCTGTGTGAGGAACCGCTCGTCGATGCTGCTGTACAGGCCCTCCCTGGTCTGGCGCATCGTCTTGTACTGGAGCATGACGAAGTTGCCGCCGTGGGGGTTGTAGTAGACCAGGTCCACACCGGTCTTGTCCTCCGCGGGCGTGCGGTCGATATTGGCCACCAGCAGGGACCTGGACCCGTACTTGTTCTCGAACCTGCGCCAGGCCACGTGGTCGGTGTTGTGGAACCTCCAGCCGGGGAAGTTGGTGGCGTCGAAGTCCACCTGCCACTTCTCCTGCGGGTTGAACCGGCCCCCTTTCCGGGCCCCGGCGAGTCCCGTGAGGAACGGATCGGCTTCGCTTTCCCTGCGCCAGCTCAGCAGGTGCTCCCGTTCGATGTCGAAAGCTTCGAAGAGCACACCGAGCGCGTCGCGTTCCAGCGGCCGGACCGGACGGTCCTCGGTAGAGGGCTCCTCCAGCCTGATCTGCTCTTCGAGCCATGCGATGCGCCGGGCAGCCTCGGGCGACCTGGCGGTCAGCCTCGCCAGAATCTTCTGCCCGGCCACCGGGGTCAGATTCCGGTTGCGGCCGAAGGAGTCCCTGGCGACCTTGCCCAGGTCGGAGAAGAGATCCAGGGGGACCGGCTGTGACAGGCGGGCGTAATGGGAGATCTCGACCTTGCGTTCGAAAGTCCCGGACTTGCCCGAGGGAGCCACCGTTCCCAGTCCCAGAACAGTCCGCGCGTTCCGGCCGGCCCGTTCGTCGATGAACAGGCCCAGATACGTCCCACGCTTCCATTTCTCGTGGGCTCCGCGCACGGCGTACTGGCCGCTGTCGATTCCGTCCCGGCTCAGGAAGTCGTGCATCACGTCGGTGAGCGCGAGGGCGGCGACTCTGGTCTCGGGTTCCTGCGGTTTCTCCACGGGGAGCTGTCCGTTCGCCCAGAACCCGCCGTACCGCTTGGCTGGATCTTCGTAGGCCGCAAGCTCCCGGTCCACCTCCTCCTGCGGCTCGGTGTGCGACACCCTTTTCGTGTGGAGATCCACCAGGGAGAACAGGAGGCCCGCGTTCGGAGTCCGGACTTCCTCGACCAGTTGGAGAGCCCAGTCCGCGACAACCGACACACCGGTGACCGGAGCGCGGTTCAGCCAGTACCGCTGCTCCGGTTCGTCCAGGACGGACAGGAGCAGTGACCAGCCGGCATCGTCGCTCCACTCGACGGATCCGCCGCGAACGCCCTTGGGGAAGGGGGAGCGCAGACGCGCACGCGCCCAGCGGTTCGTAGCCGTGCGGCCGATCTCCAAGCTGCGCAGACTCATCGACCTGGACAAGGCCGCGTACACCCGCCCGACGTAGGGGCTGTGATCGGTCATGTAGTGACGTTTCTTGTGAGGGGGTCTTTCCGGCAGAGCCCGGTTCGGCCCCTCAGTTGTACCCTTTCCCTGTCACAATCAGGACCGCCGGGTTGCGCCCAGCCCCCCGAAGAGGACGTCTGCGACTGTGTCCTCTGGTCCGCCTTTATCGAGGCGAGAGCCCCCCAATGTCTGTGCCAGGCGCGGCAGAACGAGCCGAGCCTGAATAGCGTCGTGTTGGATGGAGCTGCCTCGGGGACGCGCTCGCGTTTTCGACGTACCGCTCGAACATCTCGCTCCCTCGTGGCCGCGTGGCATGGAACGTGGTCGCGTAGACGGCTTCGCCTTCACCACCAACATCTCCCTTGGCGCCGACGGAAATCAGCCCCTCGGGCCCACCAGAACGATGAGCACTCGCAGTCGGTGGCCTGTAGCCGTTTCCGGTGTTCGCAGCGCTACCGACAGCGATCTGGCCAGCAGCGAGGATTGGGATATCGTCATCACCCGGCCGCAGCGCTGCGGATTCTGTTGCGCCCTATCCCGGATTCCGCGTGCACTTCATGCCGGTGGAGCCGACGATAATGGTCACCGAGGAAACCGACACCGAGGCTGAACCTTTCAGGCCGCCCCTTCCTGGACGGGCTGCCGTACCTTTCCCCCAGGCGACGTGGACCACACGCGTCACCATCAAACAAGAGAATCCCACGGAGGACGTATGTCCATACCCCCCCTGGTGCACCGAGCGGTGCTGCCCGTTCGCAGCGATGACGACGTCGACCTGATGGCGGTCGTCCGGCGTTGCACCACCAGTTGGGTGCAGGGCAAGCACCCCGGTGGTAAGCCGCTGTCTGCGTCGGGAATCCACCAGGTGTCCAAGAACTCGACCTTGTACATCGCAAGCGCCTACGCTGAGGACGGCAGTGAGAGCGGCTTACGTTACCGGCTCCGCGACACCTCGCCAGCAGGGCTGTTCCACACAACGGTGACGGCCGTAAGTACTGGTCCGAAGACGGGTTGGGTGAGCGTCGACCTGGAGTACAACCCCACGGACGGGGAAGCGGTGAATCCGGGTCGGCCCCGCTTGATCGGGGAGCTGACCGAGGAACTGCCGCTCCGTGACGGTCCCGCTCCGCTGACAGTCCGCCCCCAACCCATCACTGCACTGCGCATCCACCAGCTCGTCGCTGTACTGACGAACTCGAATCGCCGGCTTCCGTGCATCGTTATCGCGCGGCCGACTCGGCATACAGAAGGCTGGCGCCAAAGGGTCACTCGAACGATCAGGGGGGCCGTCGGATCCGCGTCGTTGTACGAGCTGGAGGATGAGGCGGCATGCAACGCATTGCGCAACGAGCTCGGTGATGTCTTTCGGGTTGCGCCCGGGGCGATTCGGACCTACCTGCCTGACGTCGACATAGAGCTGCCTGCCGACTCGCACCGCCACCGCCTGCTGTCCCAGGTTCGCCTCATGACACCTGACGGTTACGCGTGGAAGAACATCAGTCGAAACGTGCAGGAGCGGGCTCGGTCGGCACCGCTTCCTTCGGCGCTTCGCGGGGCCGCGTTCCAAGATGCCTTCGACATCGAACGCGCTACACGGAATCAAGAACGAGCATCGGCCCGAGAGGCCTCAACGAACGCGGATGCTTCGGGTGAGCTCCGGGATGAGATCGAATACCTGACATCCCTGCTTTCCCTCGCTGACCAGCAGTACCGTGAGCTCAAGGAAAGCTATGATCTCGCCAGCCGACAGGTGGAGTCGTTGGCTGAACGCCATGAAAACCTGGAATTGGAGATCGATGAGGAGATCACTGAACATCTCTCCACACAGGAACAGCTGTCCAAGACCAAGAGTCAATTGGCACGTGTCCAGAATGCACTGCTGAACGGAGCAGGTGGACCAGAGGACGCATTCCCTGTACTCGACCCGGAAGAACTTCCGGACTCCTTCGAGGAATTGCTGGATAACCTTCCGCGTCTACCCCACATCCTCTACACGGGCGACAAGCCCCTCACCCTGGAGCTCGACGAGGTCGCCGGCAGCAAGCGAGCGGTGTGGGCGCGCAAGGCGTGGGAAGCCCTGAGGTCGCTGGACAGCTATGCCCGAGCCAAGAAAAACGGCTTCTCCGGAGCCTTCTACGAGTTCTGCCAGAACCCACCACCGGGAGGCCGAAACTACGCGCACAAGCAGGTCGCGATGTCGGAGAGCCGGAGTACGCTCACCCAGTGGGGTGACGAACGAGTCTTCCCTGTTCCTCTGGAAGTCCATCCCGACGGCGAGGCGCTGATGGAGGCGCACATCAAACTGGACTCGCGCGGCTCCATCTCCCCACGCTTGCACTTCCTCGACTGCACCGCGGACCACGGGCAGGTTGTGGTCGGCTTCATCGGTCGCCATCTCCGCAACACCAGGACCAATTGAGGACCATGAGCCAGGACATGAGGGAGCGTCTGCTCTCCCTTCTGCATGCGGGACCAGAATCGGCAGTATGCCGCCTGACCACTGGCTGAATCGCGGTCAGACCTGCCCCGCGCCGCGAAGGAAACGGTTCTTGCGCAGGAGCGACTCCTTGGTGGTGGGGTCACGGGTAGTAGGCCGATCACAGGGCCGGTGACGCCGGTACCCAACCGCGCCACCGGCCCCGGTGCATAACCGCGCCCGCGCCCAGAGAGGGCGCGGGCGGCGGGGTGGGGCTGTCACAGCCAGCGGGCGAGCTTTTCCCTCGGGGTGTCCGGGCGCACCCACCACAGGCGGGCCTTGCCGTCCCACCGGGCCCTGACCTCGCGCTTGGCCACGTCCTTCTCGCCGAAGGGGACCTTGAGGTACAGGCGGTCGCCCACCACCTCGCCGATGCCGGGGGCGTCTGCGGGGGCCGCTTGCTCGCTCTGGGCCTGACGGACGTGTTGCAGGGGTTGGTCCCGGCGGGCCCGTTCCACAATATGCCGGACCCGATCGCAGGCTTCGGGGTCAGTCAACCTCATCATCAGGTCGGTGGGCCCGTCGCTCGACAACAGGTTCAGGGAGCCGTGCCAGAGCACCGTGCCGTCCAGCACCACGACCTTCTCGTGCATCCGCTCGCGGGGACGCACCTCGCATCCCTCTTCACGCAGGCGCTGGATCTGCGCCTGGTGCCGTTCGGCGTTCTTGTCCTGGTTGTCACCGACCGGACGGGTGAACACGGTGACCCGCACCCCTTGGGCGATGCGCGGGGCCAGGTGCTTGAGCCAGCGTTCGACGGGTCGGCTGTTGAGGAAGGCGCAGTAGATCTCGATACTCTCGTTGGCCCGGGCCAGGTCCCACTCCAAGGCCCTGGTCACCTCGTCGGCAGGGAAGAAGGCGGGACGGCGCAGTTCCTCCTCGCTCAGGCCGACGAGGTCGCCGGCGCTACGGACGGGAACCAGCTCCTGGGCCGGAATCCGCTGGGCCGACTCCTCCAGGACGTCGAGCATGATCACGGTTTCACTGCCCGGCCGCAGGTGTTCGCGCAGGTACTCGACGTCGGCGACGACCACGAGGTGGTCCTGGGCCCGGCTCAGTGCCACGTTGAGCAGTCGGGCCGTGGACGAGGACATCCCCGTGCCGCTGTAGAAGAAGCCCGGTGTGTCCCCGGCACCGGCCACGGTGTCCACGATGACCAGGGGCCGCTGACTGCCCTGGAACCGGTGCACGGTGTCGGCCAGTCCCTCGTACTCCTGGCCGAACCGGTACTTCATACTGCTGCGCAGGTGCTTGACCTGGTCCCGGTAGGGGGAGATGACCGCCATGCGCTGAGCGGGGGACACGGGATCGTCGTGCTTTCGTCCGGGCAGGACACCGTCGTACTGCAGGCCGCGAACCAGTTCGTGGATGACGGCCTCGTGTACCTGGTTGGACTTGTGCCGACCAGCGCCGCCGAGTCGGACACGGCTGCCGGATGTGTCCACCAGCACCACCGACTGGTCCGCCAGCGGCGAGTGCGGCAGCCGGGAAAGGTCCTTACGCCCGGTGGTCAGGGGAGCATCACGGTAGGCGACCTCGTTGACCACGGCGCAGATGCCGGGGCGCATGCGGTACTGGGTGTTCAGACCGACCAGGCGGGGGTCGTCGGTCACCCGACCGGAGGGGTCTACCAGCCCCGCGGCGTGAAAGACGTCCCGGTCCATCCACCGCCGGGAGTGCTCCTGTTCCTCGGGCCGGAGCGCCCTGGATCCGGAGGCCTGGGTGATCGCGGGCAGCTGCCGGAAGTCCCCGGCCACCACGACACGCTTGTCGGCCAACCCGGCCGCACACCACGCGGAGGGCAGGTCGACCATGCCGGCCTCGTCGATGACCACGGTGTCCACCTCCTCCAGGAGGCGGTGGCTCTGCAGGGCCTTGGACAGGGTCGTGCCCATGATCCGGCACCGGGAACGGACCGCCTCCAGCAGCCCGTCGAGCTCCTTACGGACCTCGGCGAGCTCGGACTCGGCCTGGCCGATCAGTTCCTCCACCTCATCGGCGGAAGGAAGGCCACGGGCGGCCGCCAGGGCGGAGTCCCGTTCGCGGACGCGTCCGGTGATCGCCGTGTTGACGTCCTCCAGACGATCGGTGGAGGCATCGATCCGCCGCTGCTCCTCACTGAGAGCGCTGCGGAGGCGATCCCGCTCCTCGATCAGGCGTGCCAGCCGCTCGGCCTTGCGTTTGGCGAACATCCCCGAGGGCGGCCCGATCGCCTCGACGCTCGCGACCACCTGGTCGAGTTCCCTCTGGGCGCGGGTGGCTCGGATTCGGTGGTGGGAGATCTCGTCGGTGATCTCTCCCGCAAGGGAACACGCACTCCCCAGCTCTGTCTCGGCCCGGGCGAGGCGTTCGTGTGCGAGGCGCTGGGCTGTGGCGAGTTCGAGGGTCTCCTCCAGTTCCCCGGCCCGGGCGGAGAGGTCCACCCCCAGCCGTCCGGCGATCATCTCCGGGTCGATCACCGAACCGAACCGTTCCCGGAGCGAGTCGACCTCGATATCCCCGGCCCGCTGTACCAGACCGGTGTCGAAATCGTCCTCACCCTCCAGCCGTTCGCAGACCCGCTCCAGCGCCTGGTCGACAGCCACCCGGGTGGGCGCCAGGAACAGGACCCGTTCACCGAGATGGTGGGATCCCTCGATGATCAGGGAGACCACCTCGGTCTTGCCGGTGCCGGGCGGGCCCCAGATGAAGGTGATGTCGCTGCCCAGGGCCTGTTCCACAGATTGGCGCTGGCGTTCGTTGAGAGTCATGTCCCGGTATCCGCTGATGTACCGGTGCGGGTCGGCCAGTGCCCCGACCGTGGGGTCACCGTCTCCGAGGATCCAGGACGCGGTGACCACGTTCACGGGACCGGGATCTTGTCCGCAATCCCGGATGCGGTCAGCGAGTTTGGTCAGGGACCATGTCTCGTCGTCACGGAGTTGGACGTTTCCGGGGCGGTCACCGAGGTCCGCCTCCGTGGTGACGAGGATCTTCCCGTCGGGGTGAGCTGTGGCTGCGGCGTGCTCCCAGGGCTGGCGGGAACGGGAGGGGCGCACCAGAAGCCGATCGGAATCGAAGGAATCCTTCCAGCGGGTGCAGGAGAACAGGTACTCGTGGGGGTGGTCGCCATCGCCGACCCGGACGCGTTCGCCGTCCTTGAGGGAGACCTTCTCCTGGGCGTTGGCGTTGTCCGCCAAGTGGGCCTTGATCTCATGGGCGAGGGCGGTGAGGAACTGGTCGGCTGGTTCGGGGAGTGTACTCGGGGAAGTCACGAGACCCTTTCGGCGTCGTCAGCACTGGGGAACCGGCGTTCAGGAGTATGCCCCAGCCCGGTGACGTTCCGCAGGGAGTCGCGTGCGGGGAGTCGATGATGGTTGCTCCCACACCGCCTGTAAGCGGATTGCATCACTTCGCGTTCAAGGCCGTCTTCGGGCGGATCAGGCCAGGACCGACCGCTTGTAGCCCTCGGGTATCGGCAGCCCGGTCACCTCCGTCTCGGCGAGAAGGACCTGGCCTGGCAGGTCGACGACCGCGCCATATCGGCCGCCGTGTGGGCCGACCAGCTCCTGCCGGCCGCCGTGGGCCGCTTACCGGATGGCGTATGTGTTCATCTCACGCGGATGCCCACGCGAGACGGCGGAGTTGGCGATGGGAGTACTCGAACGCCGGATGAGACCCAGAACTTCCCGAGGAACTGAGCGTCTAGGCGGCCTGTACCGGGCAGCGGATCCAGTTCTCGGGCCACTGGTGGCCGGCGGCCTCGACGTGGAGTTTGAAGGTGTGGGCGTCGGCGTGGGTGTCGAACGGTTCGGACTGGGGCGCGCCGGTGCGGGTGCCGCCGAGCCGCCATTTCACCCAGTAGCGGGTACGCCCGTCGGCCAGCGTGCGCTGGTTGATGGTTGCCATGCGTGGACCATCGCTTGGTTGCGGGCCGAAGCGAAGGGAATCGGCGAAAGTTCTCGGAGAACTTTCAACCGGGGTTTTGTGTGGATTCTTATGTCCATTTTTAGTTTAAATATGTAAATGGGGTTTATGTCTTCGTGGAGAAGTGATCAGGTGAGGCCCAGAAGTGTCTGACGGCCGTCGTCACCGCTCTCCGTATAGCTGAGCACCACAGCGCCAGGAACGGCGGTGGTGGAGAGCCGTGCTTCAGCGTCCTTCATGCCGACCTGGCTCACATCGATCACGACGGGGGCGTCTCCGGAGTCCCAACCGTGGAACCAGATTTCCGCGTCCGGCCCGAGAGAGTGCTCACCGGAGTTGACGATGCCCTCTGCGAGGACGATCGAGTCGTCCGTCCCCAGCCCCGTGACGTCGGATGTATCCGGTATCGCCTCAACGGGGTTGGGCAGGGTGGCCAGTGCCGTTCCCTCGGGGGTCTCACGTCGGTACTCCCCGTCGCGGGCGTACCAGACCACGACCGACCCGTCCTCCAGTACTCCGATGACCCCGCCCTCCCATTCACCGATGACCTCGCCCGTCGACACGTCGAGGAGGACGTTGGGGGAGTTCAGCGTCCTCATCACCAGGTACTGGCCGGAGAGGGGGGCAAGGCTTCGGTGTTCGATGGACTGGAAGGCGTGGATACCGAAGTCCTCTTCGAAGCGCCACAGCTCCTCGCCCGTCCGCAGATCGCGGCCGACCAGACCGGAGATGACGACGTCACCCTCCTCCCGGGTGTAGGTGAAATCGCGTACCACGCTCGGCGCGCAGGTGAACGCCTCCACGACCACGCCGTCGAGGACGACCGCGTCGTCGGTGCTGCTGTTCAGGCCCTCGGTGGTGGTGCACCCGGCCGGTTCCTCGCGGGTCCACACCGGTTCGCCCGTCTCCAGGGAGAGCGCGGTCAGGGCGGGACCTTCGGAGGAGCGGACGACCATGGTGCCCTCCTCCACAGACTGGCGGAAGGACCTGTCGTCCACTCCGGCGTCGTCGCTACCCGCCTCGTCACGGGCGGACTCCTCAAGGATCTCGCCCGTGGACGGGTTGAACCGGAGCAGCACGGAAGCGGACTCGGTTCCCTCGACCTCCAACGCCAGGTACTCGCCGTCCCGCGAGGCGTACGCCGCGCGGGCGGTGTCCTGGGCGCGGTACCGCCACAGTTCCTCGCCGGTGTCTCCGGCGAGCACGACGTAGCCGTCGTCGAGTACGACGGCCACGCCCGTGGGTACGGGAACGCTACCGATGATCCGAGCGTCCTCAGGTGGCTGCCACTCCCAGCCGACCTGCTCGATCCGCTCCGGGTAGGCCAGCTCCTGTACCTCGTCGTTGGTGCTGTGGTCGGAACCGGAGGAGAGCCCGCATCCTGCCAGCGGCAGAAGCACGGCCGCGCACACCGCGGCAGGCAGCAGCGCCCTCCCGGTGGGTTTTTCTATGAAGCTGAAGTCTGCCACTTGCCCCAACTGATTCCCATATTGAGCAGGTAGTTGTCGACCGCGCTCTTCGTGCTTCCCTCACCGTCGACCCAGGGAAGTTCGTCGACATGGTCGTACAGGTTGCCCCGTACAGTGTCCTGGCTTTCCCCGTTGACGTCCCACTCAGCGGGGTCAAGAGGGATGTAGCGGTCCGCGCCTTCCCAGGACGGCTCCGGGATGGAGCGCTTCCAGTGCGTCCATGATCTCTGGGTCGTTGGCGGCCATCGCACTGATCGCCAGGTGATTCATATCCTCTTCGGCCATCCACTCCCGAGGGCTCTCCATCTTTGGATCGGGCGGGTTGTCCGAGACCTCCAGGGCCTCCTTGGCGAGGAACTTGGCTATCTCCACGACCAGCCCGGGGGCGTTCCTGTCGCCGGCGAAGCCACCGGCCGTGTCCACAACGAGGTTGCGCACCTTGTTGGCGTGTGCGACGGCTTCGGTGTTGTCATTCGAGCGCCGCTCGCTCTCGGAGTTCAGGGTCACGTCCACCAGCCCGAGCAGTGATCCGTAACTGGAGGAACCCTCATGGCTCCGGGGGCCGTTGTCCGTGGCGAACTCCGCCATGGACTCCGCTCCGTACTGGACGACCTCGCCATACGTCTTGTGAGCGGCATCCACGTCGCCCATGATGAACTCGGTGAAGTTCATCCGGCCTTCCGGGCTGAGGTAGACGCGGTTCTGGTCGTCGTCCCAGCGCGTGTCATGGCCTTCTGAGGACTCGCTCTCGCCAACCCCCTCTGTGCTGGCGAACACGTCCATGTACGAGACGAAGATGTCGGACCAGGAGTCAGCCAACTCCGGGTTCAGGTGCCCGGCGGCGACGTCGCGCCATGTGACGCCGTCGTCTCCGGTGACCTCATGGCCCGTGGCGAACATGGCCTCGCTGAACTCCGGATTCTCCATATGTCTCACCAGGGCGGCGAGTGCTTCGGCGGATCGCTGCTCCTCAGCGCTGAGTTCGGGGCGTATCTCCGAATTCTCATCCTCGGGTACGCGATCCTCGGGACTGGCCGCATCCTCCGAGATCCAGTCGGTCAAACCGCGCACCGCTGCGCCCCCGTCCTCCCATTCGTGGGTGAACAGGCCCTCGATCACATTCGTCCGCTCTTCATTGGTGTAGTCCACACCCAGATCGGCGTAGTCCACACCCTGTCCAGAGCTGTCCGTACCCAGCGCGGGGTGATCCGCGTAGGGGTCGCCACCGGGATGTTCACCAGTGATGACGTAGTAGTTGGCATCCTCGTTGCGTGTGGCCACGTCCAGCAGCGGAGCCAGTTCCTCCGGGGGTATCAAGTCGCTGTCGCCGATGTGGTGTGTATAGGTGCCAGAGGACATGGACAGGTTGACCGACAGCTCGTAGCCGCCCTGGAGGTCCTCGTTCGTGTGTCGGAAGAAGTCGGACAGTGCTCGCACGTCACCCTGGTACAGGACCCAGGAGTAGGGCACCTCGCCTTCCCCGTGCTCGTAGAACTGCGGGCCTTCTGCGGTCCGGCGCACGCTTCGGGGCAGATCCTCGTAGCTTCCGCCGAGGTTCTCGTCGGACAGGGTGAGCAGGCCGTCACCGAGTACGCCGAGCGCGTGTTCACGCTCCTCGTCGGTGAGGTGGTCGCCCTCCATCTGGGCGGGAACGCCCAGCACACCCATACTGTTGGGATCTTCTCCCTCCAGGGCGTCGTAGAACTCCCGGAGAAAGTCGATCTCTTCGGAGCGATAGCCGGTGCCGCCCTGCTGGGCCTGCATCGCGTTGGAGCCGATCATGCTCATCATGAGCATCAGTTCGTGGTACCGCTCGTCCAGCGGTTTGTCGCCGGACCAGTAGGAGGAGAGCTCCTCGGCCCATTCCTCGGCGTTCTCCTCAGTCAGCTCCCGTCCGTCCACGAGCATCGTGTAGCGGTTGGGGTCGAGGTTGTAGAAGGCCCAGGAGTTGATGCCCGCGTCGATGAGCTCCTGCACGTTGGCCTTGGTCGGACCTTCCCGCAGATCCTCGGCGACATCCTCGGCGTGCTCCTCGAACTTCTGGTAGTTGGTGCGCTCGCGCTCCTGGAGTTCGGTCAGCTTCGCGGCGACCTCGTCGTAGATGTCACGGCACTTGCTGGCGTCGCTGATGCCGAACAGGCCCCCGCACTCGGGGTGGGTGGCGGTGATGGTCTGGCCCTGGAAGTCGGCCGGGATCTCGCCTTCCTTCTTGGTGCGGAAGTCGAACCACTCGGTGTTCTGCGCTTCGCGCTCGTCCTTGAACTCCTCCACGTACTGCGCCCACTGCTCGATTTTGGAGGCGGCGTAGGTGATCGCCACCCCGGCGTCCTTCCAGTACTGGTAGTCCTCCTCGGACAACCCCTTGATGTTCCAGCCGACGAGGTCGGTGAACTGTGTGGCGGTGGAGCCGAACTGCCCGTCAGGTCGTCGGCGCGCCCCAGCAGACGTGCCTGGAGGATGTCCAAGTCCTCCATACGCGCTCTGATCGCCTCGGGGTTGGCGGTGGTGGTACGCGGCTGGAAGGTGAGGTCGAAGGTAGCCATGACTCGCTTGGGGAGAGGGAGAGGGAGAGGAGGGGACGGGCGAGCGGTAGTCAGAAGTTGACGTCGAGGTCCCAGGGGGTGTCGTACTCCTGGGCTGCCTCCAGGTCGTTCAGGGCCGTCTGGGAGGCTCCGGCCTGGATGTTGTTGGCCAACCGCAGGCCGTGCTCCTGTGCCTCGACGATGATGGGGGAGTACTCCTCCTTGTAGGCGCGCAGGGCCGAGGAGACCTCCTCGCGCTGGGCGACGGTCTCGGCGTCCTCCATGATCAGGTCGAACATGTCGGCCAGTCCCGCCATGGCCTCGGCCAGGGTTTCGGCGAGCTCGCCGCCCTGGAGGGCTTCGATCGGGTTAGCGCCAGCCTCGCCTGACATACCGGAGGACTCCTTTGGCCAGGGGTGGGGTGTTATGGGTGGGTATGGTCGCAAGTTAGCATGCGTAACACACGGTGAGGGCCGGTCTGCGGGCGGATTCCCGTCCTCTTCGCGATGGAGGCGCGTTATACCTGCGGTTTCACCAGCGCGGCCACATGCGGCCAGTTCGCCGGTGCCCCTGTTGGCCCCTGCGCTACCGATCGGGGGCTCGAAATCCCGGAGAGACGCGTGCCCGTGCACCCGGGTGCGCCCCGTTCGGCAGTGAGTGACGGGATGGGCGGCGCACACCCGCCGGGCGAACCTTTACCCCCGTGCACCCGCTGGTGCACCCCCGCACACGCGAAAGCCCCTGACCACTGCGTATCCGCGCTGGTCAGGGGCCTTCGCCTCTGGGGTGAGTGACGGGACTTGAACCCGCGACTTCTTGGACCACAACCAAGTGCTCTACCGGCTGAGCTACACCCACCACGTGCGCCGGGCCTCTCGGCCCCGCGTACGTATGAAAGCTTAGCGGACTCCGGGGAGTGCTTCGATCAGTTTTCCGCCGCGTCGTCCCCGAGAGCCGCCTCGCGCGCCTCCGCGCCGGTGCCCCCGGCCACCACGTCGGCGGCGATGGCACGGGCGGTGGCCGAGTTCGGGCCGGGCTCGGGTACGAAGGCCGCGGCGCGGTAGTAGCGCAGCTCGTGGATGCTCTCGGTGATGTCGGCGAGCGCCCGGTGCCCGCCGTTCTTCTCTGGGCTCGCGTAGTACACGCGCGGGTACCAGCGGCGCAGCAGTTCCTTGATCGAGGACACGTCGACCATCCGGTAGTGCAGGAACTCGTCGATGCGCTTCATGTCACGGGCCAGGAAGGTGCGGTCCGTGGCGATCGAGTTGCCGCACAGCGGAGCCTTGCGCGGCTCGGTCACGTACTGGCGGATGTGCTCCAGGACGAGGTCCTCGGCCTCCTGGAGGCTCACGCCCTTGTCCAGCTCCTCCAGCAGGCCGGAGGTCGTGTGCATGTTGCGGACGAAGTCCCCCATGCGGTCCAGTGCGGCCTGCGGCGGTCTGATCACGACGTCCACGCCCTCGTCGAGGATGTTGAGCTCGCCGTCGGTGATCAGGCAGGCCACCTCGATCAGCGCGTCGCGCTCGAAGTCCAGGCCCGTCATCTCGCAGTCAATCCACACCAAACTGTCATTCATACCGGTCAGCTTAGGGGTTGCGGGGAGTTCCGGGGGATGGCGAAGGGGGCGGCCGGACCGTGTCCGACCGCCCCCTTGAGCACGGGTCAGTCCCAGATCCAGGGGTCCGAGACGCCGGGCGGCTCACCGACGCCGAAGATGGCGTACATCCAGTCCCACACGCCCCAGAACTGGAGGTAGCCCAGGACCAGGAGGACGAGCAGGATGAGCAGGAAGGTGAAGCAGCCGCAGCCGCAGCTCCTGCACCCTCCCCGCTTCTTCTTGGGCTTCTGCGGGCGGTGCTGCTGGTAGGGCTGTCCCGGCCCGGGGGGCTGCCCCGGACCCGGCTGGCCCCACTGCGGGCCTCCGTGGTGACCGCCCATCGGCGGCTGTCCGCCCGGGGTGTTGGCCATGGGACCGGAGGCCGGTGGGTACCCGGGCGGGAGGCCCGGCCGGTTGGCCCGCTGGCCGGGCGGCGGACCGCCGGGGGGCATGCCCTGCGGGGGACGCCCCGGGGGGTTCGGGCCGCCCATCTGATGCTGGGGCGGGTAACCGGGCGGACCGAAGCCACCCTGCTGGGGCGGCGGGGGCTGGCGGTAACCGGGCTGGGGCCCCGACTGCGGGTGCTGCGGTCCCGACTGGCGCTGGGGCGAGAACATGCCCTGCTGGGGTCCGGACGTGCCCGCGGGCGGAACGGAGTGCCCCTGCTGGGGGCCCGAGTGCGGCTGCGCGGGCGGGAAGCCCGGCGGCTGCTGGGCACCGGGGAAGGGCTGGGCGGAGGGCTGCGGCCCCGAGGGCTGCTGGCCCGGTGCCTGCTGCTCGGAGGAGTGCTGGCCGGGCTGATCGGGCTGCCCGGTCGGGGGCCACGGGGCCCCCGGCTGCGCACCGGCCGCCGAACCGGCGGCGGCAGCGGCGCCCGGGCCCTGTGCACCCGGGGGCTGCTCCTCGGCGCGACGCCGGGCCTCCTCCTCGCGGCGCTTGGCCTCCTCCTGGAGTTCGGCCTCTCTGCGGACCCGCTCCTCCTCGCGCCGCTTGGCCGTCTCCTCCTCGGAGTGGCGGCGCTGCTCCTTGCGCTCCTCGGACAGGTCGGACCAGCCCTCCTTGAGGCTGCCCAGGAACTTGTTGAACTTGCCGCCCTTCTTGTCCCCCTCGTCCGCGCCCCCGGAGAAGGCGGGGTCGCCCGGGTCGAACACGGCGGTACCGGCGGTCCCGCCGCCCTGGAGCGCGGGGTCGCCCGGGTTGAACACCGCGGTGCGCGGAGCCTCACCCTGGGCCCCCGTCGGCCCGGGAGCACCAGGACTACCGGGAGCACCAGGGGTACCGGGAGTACCGGAAGCACCGGGACCAGCCGGGTCGAACACCGCGGTGCGCGGCGCCTCACCGCCCAGGTCGTCGTCGGTCAGGTTGGACGTGGGGATCTCGTCGTCGGTGAGGTCGGCGGTGGGCAGCTCGTCCTCGTCGCGCCGGGGGAGGTCGGCCGGGTTGACCCGCACGGTCGCACCGTCGCCCGCCCCGTACCCGTCGCCCGCCCCGTACCCGTCGCCCGCTCCGGGGCCGCCGCGGCCCGGCAGGTCGGCCGGGTTGACGCGCATCGTGGCGTTCGTGCCGCCCAGGTCGGCGGTGGGCTCCTCGTCATCGTCGCCGCCCCGCGCCCAGGAGGGGTTGATGCGCATGGTGCTGGGCTCGTCGTCGATGGGAGCGACGGGGGGCGGTGAGGCGGGGGAGGAGGAAGAGGCGGGAGAGGAGGAGGGGGAACCCTGTGCCCACGACGGGTTGATCCGCATGGTGCTGGGCTCGTCGTCGATCGGGGGCTGGGGGGACGGCGGAGTGTTGTCCTGCTGGGGGGATCCCTGCGCCCAGGAGGGGTTGATGCGCATGGTGCTGGGCTCGTCGTCGATCGGTGCCGCCGGCCGCTCCTGGGCGGGGCCCAGCCGCACCGTTCCGGGGTCCTCGTCGTCGGAGGCGGGGGCGCCCTGCCCGGGGCCGCCCTGTCCGGATCCGCCCAGGTGGGTGGTCGCGGCCTCCTCGTCACCCTGACCGCCACCGCCCTGGAGTTCGCTCAGGGAACGGGTATGCCGTGTCCACTCGCTGCCGTTCCACCATCTGAGCGTCTGCGCGTCGCCCTGCGGGTCCGCGTACCAACCCGGCTCGATAGATCCACCCATGGGCGACAGACTAAAGGGTTGCGGAACGGCGATGAACCAGTGGTGTCCGATTACCGGTGGTCAGAGCACCCGGACCATTTTTCTCCCGCCGCGGCGTACTCACCTCGTCGCGGAGGGCCGCGGACCGGCGGGAGCGCGCGGACCGCTCGGCGGCGGGACGAGGCCGGTGGCCAGCAGCCGCGCGGTGTCCAGTCTGCCGGGGCCTTTGGCGCAGGAACCGGGGACCTGGTCGTGGCCGAAGTGCCCTCCCCTGGCCCACGCGCGCGCCACCCGCGCCGCGCGCGCGGTCTCGGCCGAATGCGGCGCCGTCGCGGCGTGCGCCCCCGTGCTGTGCGCCGCCGCGCCACCAGCTGCCGTGCCATCTACTGCCGCGACACCCGCCGCCACAGTGTCCGCCGCGCTCCTCGTGTCCGGCCCCCGCGCTTCCCCGCTCCTCTTCTGCGGGCTCCCCGCGTCCACGGTCCCCGCCACCGGTCCCGCGGGGTCCGCGCGCCAGACCCGCTCCACCCCCCAGGAGTCCAGCCACGTCAGGATCGGGGACAGCCCGTGCAGCGGGCCGTCGGTGAAGGGGGTCTCCCCGGAGGACACCACCGCCACCACCAGACACACCCGCCCCTCATGGCCGTGGTCGTGGTACAGCTCGTACTGGCGCGTGCCGCCCAGGGGCAGTCGTCCGCGGCAGGTCGCGGCCAGGGTCTGGACCACGTCGCCGGTCAGCGGGTTCCACACCAGGTGCGCCTCGCGCTCCTCGGTCACCAGCCGCTGCGCCTCCTCGCGCGCGGACCAGGCCGCGGGGTCGGACCCCGTCACCGTCCACACGGCGCGCGGAGCGCCGATCCCGGGGGCCGTCCGGGTGCTCGTCCCGCCGCCGAACCTCTCGGCGCCGGGCATCCACGCCTCCGTCATGGCCTTCCCCCGTCCGGTCGTCGTGTGCCGGGCCTCCGGTACCGCGGGAGCAACCCCGACTCCTCTCTGAGTACGCCAACGCAACGGAGAAGTCCAGAGCCCCTCACCCGGAGGACAGGGACTTGTCACCGCCTGTCGGAGTTCCGTGGGAAGGGGCCGCAGACGCGTGGGGGGAGGGTGGGGAGGGGGAGGCGTCCGGGCCCGCGGCCCGAACGCCGTTCCGACTAGTCCGTGGTCTCCTCGGAACCCTCGGAGTCCTCGGAGATGCGCAGGGAGAACGCCTGGAGGAAGATCTCACCGATCTCGGTGGGGTCCTCGGTCATGTAGGCGGCGCCGCCGGTGGCGGCGGCGATCTCCTGGAGCGGCTCCAGGTTCTGCACGTCGGGCCCGAACGCGATGGTGATGACCGGGATCGGTCGCGACGGGCTCGCCAGGGACTCGATCTGGGACATCAGCTCGTCCAGTCCCAGACCGCCGGGGTTGTCGTTGTCGCCGTCGGTCAGCATGAGGATGACGTTGGTCCGGTCCGGCTGGTAGGTGCGCGACATCTCCTGGTAGGCCGCCAGGTAGGTCTCGTACAGCGCCGTGTCCCCCTGCGGCAGGGGCTGGAGCGAGGCCAGCGCGCCCGCCAGGACGTCCCGGTGCGCGGTGCCGTCGTCGGCGGCCGCCTGGAGTTCGCGGATCGGCGCGATCTCCTGGTAGTGCAGCTCGTTGTTGACGTCGGTGGAGAACTCCCACAGGCCCAGCTCCGAACTGGGCGTGAACATCTCCAGACCCTGCGTGGCGGCGGCGCTGGTCACCTGCATGCGGGTCATCCCGGTCCCGGGCACCTCGGCCAGCATCGAGCCGGAGATGTCCACGATCGCCAGGACGCGGGAGTCCATCTTGAGCTGGTTCCAGGTGCGGATCAGCCCGGTGATCGACTCCGCCGCGGGTGTGGGCAGTTCGGTGGGCGGCTCGGCGGCGAAGCCGACCTCCTCGGTGAGTACGGAGGCGTCGATCTGGCCCTCGGGTCCGCGGAAGCCCTCCGCGAGCAGCCGGGTCCGCGCGTCCTCCCCGCGCACCGCCTCGCGGAACTCCTCTGCGGCGCGGGTGACGGCGCTCTCCTCGCTGCGCACGACGTAGGGGTAGTCGAGGTAGTAGGTGCCGCCCTCCATATAGCCGACCTGGGCGGGGGTGTCCCCGTGCGCGGCGTTGTAGCGCCACACGGCCTGTTCCGACATCACCATCATGGGCGGGGCCTCGGCGGCGCCGCCGCTGAGGGCGAGGAAGGCGGCCTCCTCGTCCGAGGACGCGCCCCGGTGCAGGGACTGCAGGGCCGCGGTCATCCGCGCGTTGAACGCGGCGGTGTCGGGGCTGGCCTCCTCCAGCGCGCCGTGCAGGAGGTAGAGGGCGCCCAGGCCCGTGGCGTTGCGGGCGGGGTCGACCACGCGGACGGTGCGCTCCGCCTCCTGGCCCGGGGCGGTGGTGGGCACGACCTCCGCCCAGCTGCTCGGGGAGTCCTCGTCGGCGAACTCGGTGAGCTCGGCGAGGACCAGCGGCGAACGGGCCACCGATGTGCCGGTCTCGGTGATGACGGCGTCGCCCGCCTGGCTCTGGACCAGGCGCGGCCACAGGGAGGAGTCCGGGATCCACACGTCGGAATCGGTGTCGCCCATGGTGGCGCCCGCGCCGGTGATGCCGAAGGCGACGTTGGCGGAGTCGACCTGGCGTACCTGCACCTGTACGCAGCTTCCGTCCACCTGGTGCTCCTCCGCGTTGAAGTCGGAGGCGACGTCGGTCAGGGCCGGGGCGAGTTCGGGGCTGACCGCGATGTCCAGCGCGATGTCGGAGCCGCCGCAGCCGTCGGACCGGCCGAACACGTAGACGCCCACCGCGGCGAGGCCGACCACGATCACCAGCGCGGCGGCCAGGGCCGCGAAGGCGCCGCCGCGGCCGCGACGGCGCCTGGACCGGCCGGAGGTCTCTTCTGCGTATCTTCCGCGGTGACGTCCCACAGCTTTCCTCACGGGTGGTGTACGGACGAGGCGTACAGGGGGGTGTTACTGGTGGGAAACGGTACTCAACAGTCCAGACCGGGTTAATGCCGACCGTGCCGCTCCCGCGTCGGCCCTGCCGGGGGCCCGCGGGTGTGAACCCGGGCACAGCGCCGATCACCTCGGGGATTCCGTCCGTTCGCCCCGCGTTCTCCTTTCCGGGCGGGGCGGAACGAAATTCGATTCCGATACCCAATCGAGACCGCGCCGGACGGAGAGGGCTCCGGTCGTCAGCTGTCGCAGTCGGGCACGCAAAGACGCCGCGAGATGGAGCTGAGGAAGATGTCGCCGATCTCGTCGGGGTCGTCGGTGACGAACAGCGAACCGCTGGTGGCGGCCGCGATCCGCCGCAGCTCCTCCTCCGCAACCTGCTGCTCACCCGACCCGAAGGCGATGATGAACATGCTGACCGGCCGCTCGGGGTCGAAGCGGTCCTGGAGCGCCGCCACCAGGTCCGCGTGCGTGATGTCGCTGGACCCCTCGTCCTGCCCGGCGGTGAGCAGGATGACGCTGTTGATCCTGTCCTCGTCGTAGTCGTCCTGCACCCGGTCGTAGGCGGCCAGGATGTTGTCGTACAGGCGCGAACCGCCGCCGCGGACCGCGATCTCCTCGGCCACCCCGATGAGTTCCCGGCGGCGGGTGGCGGTGTCGCCCCGTTCGGTCTCGCCCAGGGGGTGCATGTCCGCGGCCTCGACGCGGCCGCCCGCGTTCTCGTCCGACATCAGCCACAGACCCATGTCGGTCTCGTCGGGGAACAGTGACAGGCCCATGAGCGCCGCCTGCCGGGCGACCTCCATCCGGCTCGGGCCCCCGTCGAGGTACTGCGCCATGTTCGCGGAGGTGTCGGCGAGCACCAGGGTGCGGCTGGGCATCGACAGCCGGTTCCAGTCGGTGACCGAGGCCAGCAGCGCGTCCCCGGTCAGGTCGTCGTGGGTGGGCGGCTCCTCGGCGGTCACACCGAACCCGTCGGGGTCCGCGCCGGCCGTGCCGGACAGGGTGCCGTCGGGGTCGCGGAAGCCGAGATCCCGGAGCTGGGCGCGGTAGGAGTCCTGGCGCAGCACCTCGTGCAGGTCGGCGGCGGCCGACCGCAGCGAGGCCGTGTCGGTGGTGGTGACGTAGGGGTAGTCGAGGCTGACGGTGCCCTCGGCGGGGTAGTGGGCCTCCAGCAGCGGCGCGGCCCCGGCGCGGTCGGCGTTGTAGGACACCACCGCCTGTTCGGGGACGGCGATCAGCGGGTCGACGCGCCCTCCGCCGCCTTCGCCGCTCCCGCCGCCGTCGTGGCCGGAGGTGTAGAAGGTGGCGAGGTCGATCTCGCCGAACGCGCTGTCGAGCTGCACGTCGCGCACGAAGTCGGTCATGGCGGTGTCCGCCTCGTCACCGGTCCCCAGGTGACGGCGGACCGCGTGCATGACGGCCATACCGTCGGCACCGCGGTTGGGGTCGACCATCACCAGGGGGCGTTCGCGGTCGTCGGGCAGGACCAGGGGCCATTCGGCCCCGTCGGGTCCGGGCACGCCCTCGCTGCCCCGCGGCGCGGCCAGGACCACCGGTGAGCTGGCCAGCGAGGGCGGGTCGGTGTCGATGCGGTGCGTGCCGCTGCCGGAGACGCGTGTCAGCTCGACCCAGGCCGAGGACTCGGGCACCCACACGTGCGGGGCGATGGTGGAGTCGCCCGCGCGGCCCCCGGACAGGGCGCTCATGATGCGGTGGGGCGCGATCTCGTCCACCTGCGCGTAGACGCACTCGCCGTCGTAGTCGGGGCGCTCGTCGTTGAACTCGCCCGCGGCCTCGCGGAGCACGGGCGCGATGCTCTGGGTCGCCGACACGCGCAGGTAGCGGGTGTCGCCGCAACCGAGCATGTCGAGTCCGATCGGGACCGCGACCGCGGCCGCCGCGATCAGGGCGACGGCGATCGCGGTGATCCCCAACGGCGACGTGACCGCCCCGCGGGTGTTCGCGGCGGTCGGTGAGGCCTGACGGTGGCGTCCACTGGGCACGGGCACTCCGGGGGGTCAATGCGGGGTCGAAGCGGGGACGACGCCGGGGCGGGGAGGTGCCCCCCGCGGTGCCACGGCGTCGGCCCCGCGGAAGGAGGTGCGAACCCCCGCGCGCCCGACGGCATCACACGGTATGGAGGACGAACGACCACACCATGAGGCGCGAACGACACGTTTCCAGGACCTTACTCGTTGGTAATGCAGGAGAGGAAGCCCTTCCCGATTCGACCGGGGTGATCGCTTTGTTACCGTGCCCGTCAAGGGTCACTCTGCGCTCCCCGCTAGGCTTAGGCCCCGCGTCCACACCCAGCCCACACTCCCCAGTGGACGTCCCGTGACACCGACCCCCGAGGGTTTTTGGCATGTCCCCATCGCATCGTGAACACCGGAGCCGAGGCACTCTCGGCACCGCCATGCTCGCCGGAGCGTGCTGCCTCGGCGCGGTCGCCTACGGGGCGATCGTCGGTCCGTCGATGCTGCCGCCGGACCAGCGTGACGTGCGGGCCACCACCGCGATGACCCCGGACCTGGCCCCCGACGCGGCCGAGCCCGAGGAGGTCGTGGAGGAGGGGCCCAGCGGTCGGCTCCAGGTCCAGGTGAGCGACCGCGGACGCGCCTGGGTGCAGACGCTGATGTGCACCGGGAACCTGGAGGAGGACCCCGCCGCCTGCGCCGAGCTGGCCCGGGCCGCGGAGGAGTTCCACGCCGACACCGGCGAGCCGGTCACCGTCGAGGAGGAGTCGGTCGCCGCCGAGGGTGGCGGGGGCGCGGAAGGCGACGCGGACGACGCGGGTGACGAGACCGACGCGGGCGACGCGGAGCCGACGGAGGCCGTCAACACGGGCAGCGCGCTGCTGTTCACCGAGGTCCGCGAGGGGACCGTGTGCACCGACAAGGTGTACGGGCCCCAGGAGGCCACCATCGTGGGCACCTGGGAGGGCCAGGAGGTCGAGACCACGCTCACCCGCAAGGGCTCCTGCGAGGAGGCGCGCTGGCAGCGCCTGCGCGCCCTCACCGAGCAGATCAGCTGACGGACGGCGCGGCCGGGCGGATGTCCGCGATCGACCCGCGGCGCGGCAGGGCCCGCGTCGGCCGGACGCCCGTCCACAGGCCGCGATCGGGGCTTCCGGGCGCGGTGGCGCGGACGTAGGCTCGATGACGGGGGCACCACGCGCCGCCGACAACAGGGGGCGGTCCCCCCGTTTTCCAGTGTGCCGCGCCGCCGACCGCGCCACCAGCCCCGCGCCGCTCATGTGGACGGCCTGGGGACCGGGCTCCGCCAACCCCGTGCACGGCTTCGGACCGGGGTTCCGCGGACCCCGTGGGCGGCCCCGGGACAGCAACCCTCATGGACCGGAGATAATCGTCCCCCATGGACGTCATCAAGGTCAGTGACCCCGCGGACCCGCGCCTGGCCGACTACACCCGCCTGCGCGACGTGAACCTGCGCCGCCACCTGGAGGCCGAGCACGGGCTGTTCATGGCCGAGGGCGACAAGGTCATCCGCCGGGCCGCCGCGGCCGGGTTCGAGCCCCGCAGCTTCCTGCTCACCGAACGCCGGGCCGAGGCGCTCGACGACGTGGTCGCCGCCTCCTCCGCGCCGCTGTACGTGGTCGAGGAGGACACCGCCGAGAAACTCGTCGGCTTCGACCTGCACCGCGGCGCGCTCGCCGCCTTCCACCGCCGCGCCCTGCCCCCGCTCGACGACGTCCTGGCCGGGGCGCGCACCATCGTGGTCCTGGAGGACCTGGTCGACCACACCAACGTGGGCGCCATCTTCCGCAGCGCCGCCGGTCTGGGCGTGGACGCGATCGTGCTCGCGCCCCGCTGCGCCGACCCCCTGTACCGGCGCGCGGTCAAGGTGTCCATGGGCGCGGTCTTCACCCTGCCCCACACCCGCATGGACGACTGGTACGGCGGTCTGGACACCCTGCGCGCGGCCGGGTTCCACCTCATGGCGCTCACGCCGGGGGAGGGCTCCCTGCCCCTGCGCGACGCCATGGCCGCCCTCGCCCCCGGCGACCGGGTCGGCCTCCTGCTCGGCACCGAGGGCGACGGGCTCTCCTCCCGCTGGCTGGAGCGGGCCACCGCCCGGGTGCACATCCCCATGGCCGACCGCGACGTCGACTCCCTCAACGTCACCGCCGCGGCCGCCATCGCCTGCTACGAGCTCACCCGCTCCACCGGCTGACGCGGCCGTCCCGCTAGGGTGGCGCCTGAGACGGACCGAGGGGAAGGGCGGCGCGACATGGGCGGCCGAACGCTGGTGCAGTGGGAGCAGAACAGGGACAACGCCCCGGACTCCCTGACCGTGGACCTGTACGCGGGTGGAGCGGCGCCCGGCAGCGGGCTGGACGAGGTCGCCTTCTACCAGGTGCCCTACACCCCCTCCACCCAGGGCGTCGACGCGCGGCTCGACATGATCGCGCGGATGCCGTCGCTGGAGGTCGTCCAGCTCCTGTCCGCCGGGTACGAGCAGGTGCTCCCGCTGCTGCCGGACCACGTGACCCTGTGCAACGGGCGCGGCCTCCACGACGCCAGCACCGCCGAGCACGCCCTCGCGCTCATCCTGTCCGCCCAGCGGGACCTGCCCCGGTGGGCGCTCGCGCAGAGGGAGCACCACTGGGGCTCCGCCCAGCTGCGCTCCCTGGCCGACTCGCGCGTGGTGATCGTCGGCTACGGCAGCATCGGTCAGGCCGTCGAGAGCCGCCTGCTGCCCTTCGAGGCCGAGGTCGTGCGCGTGGCCAGCCGCGCCCGTCCGGACGAGGGCGTGCACGGCGTGGACGAGCTGCACGACCTGCTGCCCGGGGCCGACATCGTCGTCCTGGTCACCCCGCTCACCGAGGCCACCCGCGGTCTGTTCGGCGCCCGCGAGTTCGCCCTGCTGCGCGACGACGCCCTCGTGGTCAACGTGGGCCGCGGCCCGGTCCTGGACACCGGCGCCCTGCTGGAGCAGAAGGGCCGGGTGCGGGCCGCACTCGACGTCACCGACCCCGAGCCGCCGCCCGCGGACCACCCGCTGTGGAGCGCCCCCGGCGTGTTCCTCACCCCGCACGTCGCGGGTGGTTCGGCCGCGTTCTACCCGCGCGCCCGCGCCTTCATGGACGCCCAGCTCGCCCGCTGGGCCGCCGGTGAGCCGCTGGCCAACGTGGTCCGCCCCGGAACTCAGCGAGACCGGTAGACGTCGGGTCGGTGATGGCCGGAGGGTGGTCCGTGCGTTCCCTGTCGTTCACGCCCGGCTCCTTCCGTAGCGCCATCAGGGCGGCGAGTCCGTCGGCGTCCAGTGCGTCACCCACCTCCAGAGCGGCCCGGGACTCTTCCAGATGGAGGAGGGGACTGGGACTTGTCAGGACATCGAGGGTCTCCTCCAACGCCTCCACAGCGCCGGGGGAGACGAGAACCGTGACCGTCTCCCCATGCCCGGTGCCGGACATGCGGTCGCGGACTTCGGGCGAGGGCCTGGCTGTCATGACTCCATAGTGGCCGAGAACCGGCGCGAAGTCTGTACAGAAGCGCGAATCCGCGGAACTGTCGCAGGCGGGCGGCACACTGGGGAGGATGCGGATCGCGGTGGTCGCCGACGGCGAGGGCGGCGGCTGGCTCCAGGAACTGGACGAGGCCCCCGGCCCGATCCGCCGCGTCGGCGACCTGGCCGCCGCCGTGCGCGAGGCCGAGCACGCCAACCTCCAGCCGCCCCGCTGGGTGTGGTCGGCCGGTGAGGACGTCTACCCCGACCTCGTCCGCGCCGGGGTGCGGGTCTCGCGCTGCCACGACGCCGCGCTCACCGAGGCCCTGCTCCTGGGCTACCAGGCCCGCCACGGCGAGGCCTCCTCGCTGGGCGCCGCCTGGGCCCGCCTGCACCGGCTGCCCGTCCCCGACGACCCCGTGCGCCCCCTCGGCGAGGGCGGCGCCCACGCCCAGCCCGCGCTCTTCGAGGCCGACCGCTCCACCCTGCCCCCGGGCACCGACCGCCTCGCCGCCCTGGTCGAGGTGCACGCCGACCAACTGCGGCGCCTCGCGGAACTCCCCGACCCCGCCCCCGGACGCATGCGCCTGCTCGCCGCGGTGGAGTCGGCCGGGGGACTGGCCGCCGCCGAGATGAGCCACGACGGCCTGCCCTGGCGGCCCGACGTCCACGACGAGATCCTCACCGGCCTCCTCGGCCACCGGCCCCCCTCCGGGCAGCGCCCGCCCGTCCTCGCCGACCTCGCCGCCCGCATCGGCGAGGCCGTGGGCCGCGAGGTCAACCCCGACTCCCCTACACAGGTCCTGCGGGCCATGGCGTGGATCGGCCACCCCGTCGACTCCACCCGCTCCTGGGTCCTGGAGAGGATCGACCACCCCGTCGTCCCGCTCCTGCTGCGCTACAAGGAGCTATCCCGCCTGCACTCCGCCAACGGCTGGACGTGGCTGGACACCTGGGTGCGCAGGCGCCCCGGCCCGGACGGGACCACCCTCGGCCGCTTCCACCCCGACTACGTGGTCGGCGGCGTGGTGTCGGGCCGCTGGGCCACCCGGGGCGGCGGCGCCCTCCAGATCCCCCGGTCGCTGCGCGGGGCGGTCCGCGCCGACCCGGGCTGGGTCCTCGTCCGCGCCGACGCCGGACAGCTCGAACCCCGCGTGCTCGCCGCGGTCTCCGGCGACGACGCCCTGGCGGCCGCGGCCGCGGAGGAGGACCTGTACGCGCGCCTGGCCGTGCACGTGGGCGGCGACCGCGACCGCGCCAAGATCGGCATGCTCTCGGCCATGTACGGCCAGACCTCCGGCGACGCCGCGCCCCTGCTGGCCACCATGCGCCGCCTCTACCCGCGCGCCCTGGAGTACGTGGACTCCGCCGCGCGCACCGGAGAGGCCGGCGGCGTCGTCCGCTCCTGGCTGGGGCGCACCTCGCCCGCCCCCTCGGGGTGGGACGCCGCCGTCTCCGGACCCGGCGGCGAGCGCCGCCGCCGCGCACAGGGCCGGTTCACCCGCAACTTCGTCGTCCAGGCCACCGCCGCCGAGTGGGCCCTGGTCCTGCTCGCCTCGCTGCGCCAGCGCCTGCCGGACATGCCCGAGGGGGCGGGGATCGTCTTCTTCGTCCACGACGAGGTCGTGCTGCACGTGCCGGCCGACCTGGCCGGGGAGGCGGTGCGCGCGGTGGCCGAGGCCGAGGCCACGACCCGCGCCACCCTCTTCGCGGACACCCCGGTGCGCTTCCCGCTGACCCCCGTGGTGACGAGGAACATCGGGTGAGCACCGGGTGGCGGTCCGGTATCGGACGGCGTGGGCTTCTTGCAAACTCGTCCCGGTACGCCCATTCTTGGATCCGGAAAGTGTAAAACCGGCAACGGGCCGTACGCCGCAGGGGTTCCCCCACGCCCCGGTCGGCTCACTCGCAGAAAGGTGAGATCCCCCCGTGCGGAGCCGCTTGAGAACGTGTGCGGGAACCACGGCCGCCTTCGCCGTCGCCTTCACCGCCTTCGGGACCACCCCGGCCTGGGCGGAGCCGGTGGTCGAGGACCGTCCCCCCATCAGCGAACAGCTCTCCTCCGAGGCCTCCGGCGCCAGCGGCCCCCGGCAGGAGACGTCCGAGCAGTCCCCCGAGGTCTCCGACTCCCGGTTGCGGCGCGACGCCTACGTGGCCCCCTTCCGCGAGGCCCGCAGCACCGAGTACTTCGCGGTCGCCCCCCGCGCCCTGCCGCGCGAGGCCGTCGAGGAGGTCCGCGGTGTCGAGGGCGTCGAGAGCGTCCTGGCCGTGGACGCCGCCCGTGTCGAGATCGAGGGCGAACCCACCTCGGTGCTCGGCGTCAGCCCCTCCAGCTTCCGCAACCACGCCCCCGAGCCCTCGGCCGAGTCCGACGAGATCTGGCAGGGCGTCGCCGAGGGCCACGTCGCCCTGTCCAAGGACGTCGGCACCGAGCGCGGACTGGAGGTCGGCCGCGAGGTCACCGTCGCGGGCGGGCGCGGAGAGGTCCCCCTGGAGGTGTGGACGCACGCCACCTCCGGCATCGCCGGGATCGACGCGCTGGTCTCCCGCGAGCGCGCCGCGGAGCTGGGCATGCCCAGGGGCAACGCCCTGGTGGTCTCGGCGCCCGAGGCCGACCTGGCCGAGCTGCACGAGGCCCTGGCCGAGGCCCTCGGCGAGGACGTCTCCCTCCAGCTCGTCGCCGACTCGCCCGAGCCGCTGGTCGAGGGCGAGGCCGTGGCCCCCTCGGTCATCGAGCAGGTCATCGACAACGCCGAGAGCCAGCTGGGCGTCCCCTACGTCTGGGGCGGTGAGACCCCGGAGGGCGGCTTCGACTGCTCGGGCCTGCTCCAGTGGGCCTTCGCCCAGGCGGGCGTGTCCATCCCGCGGGTCACCCACGACCAGTGGAACGCCGGACAGCGCGTGGAGTTCGACGACCTCCAGCGCGGCGACCTGCTGTTCTGGCGCACGGACCCCACCGCGCCCGACTACATCTCGCACGTGGCCATCTACCTGGGCGAGGGCATGATGCTGGAGGCGCCGCGCACCGGCCTGGACGTGCGCGTCACCCAGGTACGCACCGCCGACTACGCCGGAGCCGTGCGAGTCAACACCTGACGCCGCGCGGCCCGCACGCGCACACGAAGCGGGCCGTGGCACCACCGCGCCGGTGGTACCACGGCCCGCTCGTTCTCCTTGTCCGAAAAACCCAGCCGGGAGGGGAAGGCAGGCCTCGGTCAGGAGGGGGAACAGGGCCGTCACTGAGGGAGGGGGAGACAGCGCACGAGCCCTGATGCGGTGGTATTGAGTTCTGACGGAACGCGGTCGGGAGCTTTCCCGGAGTGCCGTCGCACAGGGTCTACATAAGCAGTGACCGGGCGATTTGGCAAGAGCCCGCATCAATGCAGGTAAGCGCTGTCAACCCCCCTGTGCAGTGCGTTCCGCGCAGCGCAGCGCCGCGTCGCGTGCCGTTTCGTCTTCCTCCGGTCCCGTGCGGTTCAGAGCCGGTTCAGCGGCCGACCGCGTACCCCTGGGAGGCACGCGCGTCGGCGGCGGCGCGCAGCTCGCCGGTCTCGGGGTCGCGGGCCACGGCGGCAAGGCGCCCCAGCGCCCACTCCTGGGCGACCTGCACCCGGTGGCCGCGTCGGCGCAGCTCCTCGACGGTCCGCGCCCCCACACCCGGTTCCACGACCAGGCCGCCCGGAACCGTCTCGCGGGGGTGGAAGGAGCTGGGGAAGGCGGTGGTGTGGAACATCGGGGTGTCCAGGACCTCCTGGAGGTTCTCCACCCCGTTGAGGATCCGCAGCAGGGCGGTGAACGTCCACTGGTCCTGCTGGTCGCCGCCCGGGGTGCCGATCGCCAGCACGGCCTGGCCGTCCTCCCTGGTCACCAGGGTGGGGGACAGGGTGGTACGGGGGCGCTTGCGGGGCGCCAGAGCGTTGGGGGAGGCCGGGTCGAGCCAGAACATCTGCGCCCGGGTGCCCAGCGGGAAGCCGAGGGCGGGGATGACCGGCGAACTGCTGAGCCAGCCGCCGCTGGGCGTGGCCGAGACCATGTTGCCCCACGCGTCCACGACGTCCACGTGGCAGGTGTCCCCGCGCAGGTCGGCGGGGTTGGCGACGGCGTCCTGGCGTACCGTGGGCTCGCCCGTGGTGCGGTCGCCGGGGGTGCGGCCCGGCACGTACAGCGGCGGTTCGAAGGGTGTGCGGCCGCCGACGGAGCCGGGCCGCTGCTCCATGCTGGCGCGCGCACCGTCGACCAGTGCCGCGCGGCGCGCGGTGTAGTCGGCGCCCAGCAGCTCCTTGAGGGGCACGTCCGTGAAGTCGGGGTCGCCGTACCAGGCCTCGCGGTCGGCGAAGGCGAGCTTTGCCGCCTCGGTCACCCCGTGCACGAAGTCGGCGCTGACCCCGTCGAGCACGTCGCGGCCGGTGCCCAGGGCCTCGGCCAGGCGCAACTGCTGGAGCATGACGGGCCCCTGCCCCCACGGGCCGGTCTTGTGCACGGTGTGGGCTCCGTAGACCGCGCTGGCGGGCTCCTCGTAGGAGGCGCTCCAGTCGGCCATGTCCTGCGCGGTGAGCAGGGCCCGCTGGGGCTCGCCCGTGCCGCTGGGGACGGGCGAGGACAGGAAGTCCCCGACCGCCTCCGCGACGAAGCCCTGCGACCAGGACCGCCGGGCCGCCTCGATCTGCGCCTCGCGGTCGCCTCCGGAGGCCTCGGCCTCGGTGACGATCCGCCGGTAGGCGGCGGCCAGGGCGGGGTTGCGCAGGCGGGAGCCGGGGCGGGGCGCGGCGCCGTGCGGGAGGTAGACGGCGGCCGAACCGGCCCAGTGGCGGGAGAAGACGGGGGTGAGCGCCTCGACGGCGGCGGCGATGCGGTCCAGGACGGGGTAGCCGCGCTCGGCCAGTCCGATGGCGTGGTCGAGGACGTCGCGGACGGTCATGGTGCCGTGGTCGCGCAGCAGCAGCATCCAGGCGTCGAAGGAGCCGGGGACGGTGGCGGCGAGGACGCCGCTGCCGGGGATGCGGTCCATGCCCGCGAAGGCGTCGACGGTCGCCGCGGCGGGGGAGACGCCCTGGCCGCACAGGACGCGGGGGGAGCCCCCGGCGGCCTGGAAGACGACGGGGACCTCCCCGCCGGGGCCGTTGAGGTGGGGCTCGACCACCTGGAGGGTGAACCCCGCGCCGACGGCGGCGTCGAAGGCGTTGCCGCCGCGTTCGAGCAGGGACATGCCCGTGGCGCTGGCCAGCCAGTGGGTGGAGGCGACCATGCCGAAGTCGCCGCGGAGCTGGGGACGGGTGGTGAAACCGAGGGGCATCTGGGCGGGTCCTCCTCAGGGGGCGGTGGTGGCGGGGTCGCCACCGCGGTCCGGCCCGGGCCCGCCCCCGGTGGGGAACGCGGAGGCCGGGAGGGTGACCGTGGTCACCCGGACTCGGGCCTGAGGTGACGTTACATCATGGGTTGTCCATATGAATGGGTTGATGTCTGTTTCGTGGGAGCGGCGCCCGGTGCCGTGGGAGGGGCGGGCCGCGCGGGACGCCGGTGGGACGGGCGCCCGCCCCGAGGAGGAACCGTGCGCGAGCGGTTCACGGGGACGTCGCCGGTTCTCCGGAGGAGGACGGGTGCCCGTGGACGGTCTCCGGTCGCGGTGCGGGGGAGCGCCGTAGGCGGGTGCTCCCACGGGGCGCCCGGCGGGAGAGGAACCGCGCGCCGGGGACCGGGGGCGGGGGACGGGGGCGGGCGCTACGGCGTCGTCCACAGGAGGAACCCGGGGCTGGTGCGTGCGCCCGGCCCCGGGTTGACTGGATGTAGGGGGCCCTCAGGGCCCGCCCGCACCGTGCTGCCCGCCTACCGCCGCCGCCTCGCGGCCGGAGGGCGCGCTGCTCAGGAGGTCCCGGCCGGGAAGCTCCACGGCAGCGACCGCGTCAGCTCGGCCCACTCCTGGGCGCCGATCGGGTCCATGACCGAGGTGGCGTCCACCTCCACGGGCAGGGTGGCGTTCACCTCCTCCAGCGTGCGCGCCACGTTCTCCTCGTGCGTGGCGTCGTGCTTCTCGGCCTCCTCCACGAGCACGGCGATGATCTCGCCGAGGTCGGCGATGAGCCCCTCCAGTTCGGTGCGCGACATCTCGACGTCCTCGGCGCAGTGCTCGACGGCGCCGGTCTTGACGCCCTCGTCGCCGTAGTACCAGACGGTGGCCAGCAGGCGGTCGAGGTCCCCGTCGCCGAGCCGCTCCGCGGCAACGGCCCGCTCCACGAACTCCGCGCTGGCCGGGGTCATCTCGCCCAGACGGGTCTCGCCGCTCCCGAAGCTCACGAACCGGCTGACGACGCACTCCTTGGCCATCCGGACGCGGGTCGCCCCGGGCTGCTCGGAGCCCGCGGCCTGCCCGCTCTCCCCGGACTCCGCGGGTGCCTCCTGCGCGCCCTCCCCGGCGGTGGGCTCCTCCTGCGCCGCCTCTCCGCCCTGCCCGGACGGGGCCTGGGGGGTCTCAGAGGTCTCGGCGGCCTCGGGGGTCTCCGGAGTCCCGGGCCGCCCGGCGGGGGAGGCGTCCACCGCGGTCCCGTCGGCGGAGGCAGCGCTCCCGTCCGTTCCGGCGGGCTCCTGCGGCTCCTTCTCCCCGGTCGTTTCGGGCGCCGACTCCACGGGCTCGTGGGTGCTCCCCGCCTCGGCGGGCTCCTCCTGCGTCGCCTCGCCGCCGGAGCCTTCCTCCGGGGCGGCGCCGCCCGCCTCACCGCCGGACCCCTCCTGCGCGTCCGGCCCCTCCTGCGCGGGCTCCTCGGCCGTCGGCTCCTCGGTGGTCGGCTCCTCCGATCCGGACCCCTCGGGATCGGTCTCCCCGGCCCCCTCCGCGGGCGCCTCCTTCCTGGTCAGCGACTCCGCCATCCTGACCAGTTCACCGCTGCCCCACTTGTCCGGCTGGAGGTACAGGGCCACGGCCACGCCCGGTTCGTCGAGCCAGAACAGGTCGCCGGTCTCCGGCGACAGGTAGGCCTCACTGCGCAGCGCCTCGCCCGAGTCCAGGCGTTCCAGAGTCCTCTCGGGAAGGTGGCCGTACCTGCGCTCGCGCAGGTCGTCGAGCTGCTGCATGCTGTCCGAGCGCAGGATGGAGACCCTGCCGAGCAGCTGGTCGGGCCCGCGCATCCAGGACAGCTGCGACTGCCTGTTGCCCAGCCGGTCGGTCGTGGTCGAGGCGTGTATCCCGTGCCGCTCCAGTTCGGAGGGCAGATAACCGATCTCGTAGCCGTCCAGGCTGTACGAGGAGACGCCCTGGCTGATCTCCGGCCACGCCAGCGTCCGCGTGTCCTTCTCGTCGGCCGCCACCGCCCCCGGGAGACCGACCAGTCCCGACGACGCGATCGCGGCGGCGCCGAGCAGCGCGACCCACCTCTTGTGGTGCTTGCGCATGAGTGTTCCTTCCCATCGACTACTCCTAGTGATGCTCGCAGCCTCTGAGTAATCAACCATGGGCGCGGGGGTCAAAAACCGTACATGAAGTGACCAAATGGATGCATTAAGTGAGAATGTCGTCGAACTGTCGGACACATCACCAGATGATGGGCCGCGGATCACCGGCTGCTCCGCAGACGGTAACCACGAGGTCACCATCCGCACCCAACCTGAGGAAGCAGCCGACAAGTTCACGCGCACTTGGGAGGTCCGGTGCAGCGCATCGGCATCGTCGTCGCAGCCGTGTCGTTCTTCGTCGTCACCGGCGCGAGCGCATCGTCCGCGACGCAGGACACCGACCCCCGGTGGTCGGGCGTCACCAGATCCGCAGTCATCGAGTACACGACAACCGAGCGCCCGCTGATCGCCGTCTCCCACCGCGGAGCCTCCGGTCACGCGCCCGAGAACACCCTGGCCGCCCTCGACGCCGCCGACCGGCTCGGAGCCGAGACCGTGGAGGTCGACGTCCAGCGCACCAAGGACGACGTCCTCGTGCTCATGCACGACACCACCCTCGAACGCACCACCGACGTCGAGGAGGTCTTCCCCGACCGCGGCTCCTACGAAGTCGCCGACTTCACCATGGAGGAGGTCCGCGAACTCGACGCGGGCGCGTGGTTCGACGCCTCCTTCGACGGTGAGCCCGTCCCCACCTTCGCGGAGGGACTCGACCGCCTGGAGCAGCTGGACCTCAACCTCTTCCTGGAGCTCAAGGAGCCCGGGCTCTACCCCGGCATCGAGCAGGAGATCGCCGACGAGCTGACCGAGCGCGGAACCTGGCTGGAGCCCAACCCGGACGGCGAGCCCCGCCGCCTCGTCGTGCAGAGCTTCGACTGGCAGTCGGTGCGGCGCTCCAAGGACCTGCTCCCGTCCGTGCCGCACGCCCTGCTCGGGCGGGTCCCCGAGAGCAGCATCGACGAGCACGACTGGGCGCAGATGATCAACCCCAACCACACCACCATCGACGCCGCCTACGTGGAGCGGGTCCACGAGGCGGGGATGGAGATCATGCCCTACACCATCAACGAGCGCTCCCGGATGGACACCGTCCTGGGCTGGAAGGTCGACGGGTTCATCACCGACTACCCCGACGTCGGCCAGGAGGCCATCGCCGCCCGGACCCAGCGGTCCCAGCCGGTGGTCAGGATCCCCACGCTGCCCCTGCCCCGCTGACCCGCGTTCGGCCCGGGAACCGCGTCCGCCCCGGAAGGGGGCGGCGTCCCCGGGCCGCGCCCGGAGCGCTCCCTGGCCCCGGACGGTGTCAGGTGGGATGATCGGTCCGACCCACACGAGGTCCCCGCCCGCGGGGAGACCGCGCCGCGGTCTCCCCGCGGGCGGGGCGTTCGGACCAGGAGGCGGACACCACGTGAGCGATCGGCTGACCATCCCCCGGGAACACGTCGACTGGCGCACCAAGGGCCTGTGGTGGACGGACGACCCGATTCCCCTTGAGGAGTTCGCGGCCCGCCGCGACCACCTGTTCACCGGCCCCTTCACCTGGCCGCTGATGGTGCTGCGCGCCTCCGCGCTGGACCGCAATATCGCCGCGCTCGCCGATTTCGCCGAGCGCCACCGGCTGCTGTTCGCCCCGCACGGCAAGACCTCCATGGCTCCGGCCCTCATCCAGCGACAGCTGGACGCGGGCGCCTGGGGGGTCTCCGCCGCCAGCGCCAACCAGGTCCTGGACTTCCGGCGGTTCGGCGTGCGCCGGATCCTGCTCGCCAACGAGCTGCTCGACGGCCGGGTGCTGCGCTGGGCGGCCGGTGAGCTGGACGATGACCCCGACTTCGAGTTCCTCTTCTACGCCGACTCCGCCGAGGGGGTGGCGGTCGCCGCGGAGGCTGCCGCCGACCGGCCCGGGGCAGGCTCCGCCGGGCGGCCCCTGCGGGTGCTGGTCGAACGGGGGGTCCCCGGCGGGCGCACCGGCTGCCGCACCCGTGAGGAACTGCTCGCGGTGGCCGCGGCCGTCGCCGAGGCGCCGGGCCTGGAACCGGCCGGGGTGGCGGGCTACGAGGGATCGCTCGGCGACGCCGACGGCGTGCGCGGTTTCCTGCGAGACCTGGTCGGCGACGCCGCGGCGCTGGCCGCCCGGCACGGCCCGGACAGGCCGGTGCTGTCGGTGGGCGGCAGCGCGTGGTTCGACCTGGTCGCCGAGGAGCTCGGCGGACGCGGGGACGTCCTGCCGATCCTGCGCAGCGGCGCCTACGTGGTCCACGACGACGGCCTGTACCGGCGCACCACGCCCTACCGCCGCCTGCCCGAGGGCCCCGACGCGCTGGCCGGGGCCCTGGAGCTGTGGGCCCAGGTGACCTCCGTCCCGGAGGAGGGGCTGGCGATCGTCGGCATGGGGCGCCGCGACGCCAACCACGACCAGGGTTTCCCCGTGCCGCGCCGCCTGCGCCGGGCGGACGGCGCCACCGTGGACGCCGGGGGCGCGGAGGTGACCGACCTCAACGACCACCACGCCTACCTGAGGGTCGCGCCGGGACTGAAGGTCAGCCCCGGCGACCTGGTCTCCTTCGGGATCTCGCACCCGTGCACGGCCTTCGACCGCTGGCGGGTCCTGCCGGTGGTGGACGACGCCGACACCGTCGTGGAGATGGCGGCCACCTACTTCTGAGGCCCGGCGCCGTCCCCGCACGGGATGCCGGGGACGTCCTCCACCGCGGAGGCCCCCGGGCGCCGTCGGCGGAGCCGCGCGGACCCCGGCGTCCCGGGAGCTCTCACGGCTCCCGGGGCCGCGGGGTCGGTCACCCCCAGCCCACCACCCCCGGGCGGGTGTGCCACGGGCGCGGCCCCTCCAGCGGCCGGTACTCCACCCCGGCCGCGTCGAGCCGCTCCAGGTGCCTCCTCAGCCGGGGCTCGAACTCGGCGTAGTCGCGCTCACCGGACGACCACACCTGCTCAGCGAAGGCCGACAGCCTGGGGAAGACCATGTAGTCCAGCCTGCGCGGCGAGTCGATGTGCTCGGTCCACACGTTCACCTGCGCGCCCAGCACGTGCGCGGCCTCCCCCTCGGTCAGCCCCGGCGGGACCGGCTCGGCCAGGTAGACGTCCTCGGTCCGCAGCAGCGTGCCCACCGGGACGGGCTCGTCGCCGGACTCGGACTGCCGGTAGTCCAGGTAGGAGGTGCGGGTGGGGCTCATGACCACGTCGTGACCGGCCCGCGCGGCCGCGACACCGCCCTCCTCGCCGCGCCACGACATCACGGTCGCTCCCGGCGCGAGCCCTCCCTCCAGGATCTCGTCCCAGCCGACCAGGCGGCGGCCGCGCGAGGTCAGGTGCTCGTCCAGCTGGCGGATGAACCAGCTCTGCAACTCGTCCTCGTCGGCCAGCCCCTCCTCCTTGATCCGCCGCTGCGCGGACGCACTCGTCCGCCACTGGGTCTTGGGGCACTCGTCGCCGCCCACGTGCACGTACGTGCTCGGGAACAGCTCGATCAGCTCGTCCAGGACGTTGCGGTAGAACTCCAGGACGTTGTCGGTGACCGCGAGCACCTCCTCGAAGATCCCCCACTGGTCGCCGACCGGGATCCGTCCGGACTCGCCCAGCTCGGGGTAGGCGTGGATGGCGGCCTGCGAGTGGCCGGGCACGTCGATCTCGGGGACGACGGCCACGTGCCGGGCGTCGGCGTAGGCGACGATCTCGCGGATGTCGTCCTGGGTGAAGAAGCCGCCGTGCGGGCGTTCGTCGAACACCGGCGGCTTCGCGGCGCCCACCTGGCTCCGGGTCCGCCAGGAGCCCACCTCGGTCAGCTTCGGGTAGCGGCGGATCTCCACGCGCCACCCCTGGTCGTCGGTCAGGTGCAGGTGCAGGACGTTGAGCTTGTGCATGGACAGCAGGTCGATGAACCGCAGCACCTCGCGCTTGGGCACGAAGTGGCGGGCCACGTCCAGCATCACGCCCCGCCAGCGGAAACGCGGCGCGTCGGTGACGCTCACGGCGGGCAGGGCCCACTCGGCGCCGCCCAGCGGGGCGTCCCGGTAGGCGTCGGCGGGCAGCAGCTGCCGCAGGGTCTGCGCACCGTAGAACACCCCGGCGGGGTCGTTGCCCACGATGATGGCTCCCTCGGCGTCCACGATCAGCCGGTAGCCCTCGCGGCCCAGGCCCGCCTCGGGGTCCACGCTCAGCCGGATCTGCGCGCTGGCCTCGTCGCCGGCGGCCAGGGGGAGGCCGGTGGCCGCTCCGAGTTCACGCTGGAGCCACGTGAGCGTGCCCCGGGCGTCGGGGTCGGCGGACACCCTGGTCGATGCGGTCAGCGTGAGGCCCCCTGCGCCTCCCGGAGCTGAGGAGTTGGGACGGGGGACGAGGGAGGGGAAGGTGTCGGGCACGGTGAACCGCTCCTATCCGGTCTAGACCAATACCGGACATAGTGTCACGTGGCTCCTCCCGGGCACACCCCCCGCGGACAAACGGTCACCCGTACCCGGAGACGACGGGGTACCGAAACCGGGACCGGGTAGGTGCGGGCGTGGTGGGGTTACCACCACGCCGGATGGGGGGCTGGCGTTATCGCCGTGGCGCGGGGCCCGTCCGTACCGTTGCCGAGACGACGGGACACAAGGGGGTCGGCGATGCTCAGGAGACGGGGGACACCCGTGGGACGGTGGCGCTGATGCTGGTGCCGATCCTCATCGCCGTGGCCGGGGCGTTCACCCTGGCGCTGGGTTCGGCCCTCCAGGAGCGCGACGCCGTCCGCGCCCCGGGCGGCCGGGTGGCGAAGGCGGGGTTCCTGCTGCACCTGCTGCGCCAGCCCCGCTGGATGATCGGCAGCGTGGCCGCCGTCCTGGGCGCGGGACTGCACCTGGTGGCCCTCAGCGGCGCACCGCTGACCATCATCCAGCCGATCGGCGTGACCGGCCTGCTGTTCGCCATCGTGCTGTCGGCCCTGTTCAACCGCCGCCGGGTCGGCCTCTCCCAGATCATCGCCGGAACCGCCGTCATGGTGGGCCTCACCGGGGTGATCTCCCTGTTCCCGCACACCGCCGAAAGCCCCGTCATGAGCACCGGCACGGCGCTGGCGCTCACCGGGGTCGTCCTCGGCGCGGGAGCCGTCGTCCACTTCACGGCGCACCGGATGAACAACGGGGTCCGGGCCCTCCTGCTCGCCCTTGCGGGCGGGGCGGCCATGGGCACCACGTCCGGCCTGGCCCGTGTCCTGTCCGCCAACGCCGTCGGGGACTGGACCAGCCTGATCAGCTGGCTGACCCCGCTCGCGGTGGCCGCGGCGGTCTTCGGCGCCCTGCTGATGCAGAACGCCTACCGCACCGGGCACTTCACGGCCGCCTACGCGACCCTCCTGATCACCGACCCCGTGGTCGGTGTGGCCATCGGCGCCCTCCTCCTGGGCGAGGGCGCGCCGCGGACCCTTCCCGCCCAGCTCGGCGCGCTGGTCTTCGCCTGCCTCGCCGTCGCCGGAACCGTGGCCCTCGCCCAGGCACGCCACCGCAACCCCGAGGTCGTCGCCGCCGACACCGAACGCTAAGGAGAGACCACCATGGCCGAACGCCCGCTGCGCGTCCTGATCGCCAGCGACACCTATCCCCCCGACGTCAACGGGGCCGGATACTTCACCCACCGCCTGGCCGAGGGGCTGGCCGGGCGGGGGCACCGGGTCCACGTGGTGTGCCCCTCCGAGCGGGGCGAACCCTACGTCACGGTCAACGGCGCGGTGACCGAGCACCGCCTGCGCTCGGCGCCCATCCCCTTCATGCGCGCCGCCGTCCCGCTGGGGATGGGCGGGCACATCGCCAGGATCGTCGCGCGCCTGGACCCCGACGCCGTGCACGCGCAGAGCCACTTCCCGCTCAGCCGCGCGGCGATGCGCAGGGGCCGCGCAGCCGGCGTCCCCGTCGTGCTCACCAACCACTTCATGCCGGACAACCTGTACGCGCACGCCCGGATCCCCGCGCCGATGCAGGAACTCGCGGGCCTCCTGGCCTGGAAGGACATGGTCCGGGTGGCGGGGGAGGCCGACTATGTGACCACGCCGACCCCGCGGGCGGCCCGGCTCCTGCGGGAGAAGGGGTTCACGCGCGGGGTCGAGGCGATCTCGTGCGGGATCGACCTGGAGCGGTTCCGCCCCCACGAGGACCCCGCCGCGGCGCGGCGCCGGTTCGGTCTGCCCGACCGGGACACGATCGTGTTCGTGGGCAGGCTGGACGCGGAGAAGAGGATCGACGACACCATCCGGGCGCTGGCGCGGATCGTGCCCGGACGGGACGCCCAGCTGGCCCTGGCGGGAACCGGCCAGCGCGAGGAGGAACTGCGCGCGCTGGCCGCGGAGCTGGGGGTGGCGGACCGGGTGTTCTTCCTGGGGTTCGTCCCGGACGAGGACCTGCCCCTGGTCTACGCGGCGGGGGACGCCTTCGCCATCGCGGGTGTGGCCGAGTTGCAGAGCATCGCCACGCTGGAGGCGATGTCCACCGGCCTGCCGGTGGTGGCCGCGGACGCGATGGCGCTGCCGCACCTGGTGGAGGAGGGGCGCAACGGGTTCCTCTTCCCGCCGGGCGACCCCGTGCGCCTGGCGGACCGGCTGCTCCTCGTGCTCGGTTCCCGGGGGCGCGCCCTGGGCGAGGCCAGCCGTGAGCTCGCGCGGCGGCACGACCACCACCGCTCCCTGGAGCGGTTCGAGGAGGTCTACACCCGTCTGCGGGGCGCGGCCCCCGCGCGGGCGGAGAGGCTGGTCGCCGCCTGAGGTGTCCGAAAGAGCCGTTTGGTTGATGTTTCGATTCTTCTGCCACTTTCCGTATTCTTTGCGTAGCGACCGGTGATGTTGTCCTCCTGCGGGATACACAAGATGTTGTGTGGTTCGAAGGGATCAGTGCACAGACCGGCCGGGGCAACCCCACCGAGGGCCTCACCGATCGGCTCGTCAGCGCCGAGCGGGAGGCGGGGTTCCACGAGCGCGACATGTCGGTGTTCGAACGCGAGCGCATCGACCTGGAGCACCGGGTGAACCGGATGGAGGCCGAGCTGGAGGCACTGCGCAAAAGAAGACTGGAAGCCTACGCCCGATGGTGGAACGCCCGGGACGACCGTGACCGGGCACTCCACGTCTGCCGCAGACTGCGCCGCCGGATCGACCGGACACGCGGCAGGGATAAGGAGTGAACGACGGCGAACGTGGTCCGACCCCCGGGGGGGTTCGGGCCACGCGTCGTTCCACGGCGGCCCCTCCAGGAGTCCGCCCCGGTGCCGGCGGCCGGACACCCGTGGAGCGCGTGCTGACGCGGGACCCGGCCGGATCGGCGCGGGACGGCCCGGCGCCGCCGGTCAGGCCACCGTGATCCCGGCGATCTCCCTGTTCACCTGCTGCGCGGCGTCCCTCAGCGCCGCCAGCGTCACCTGCACCGCCGGTCGCCTCGCCGCCACCGACCGCACCACCGCGTACACGTGCCGCTCGGGCGCGGACGCGGGCAGCTCGCGGTAGACGAGCCCCGCCGGGGCCCCCACCATCGCCAGGGCCGGGACCGCGGCGATCCCGATCCCGCGCGAGACCAGGCTCAGCACCGTTCCCAGCCCCTCGAACTCCCAGGCGGCGGAGGGCAGTCCGCCCACCTCGGACAGGAGCCGGTCCGTTCCGTAGCGCGAACGCTCGCTCTCGGGCGTCACGATCCACGACTCGTTCAGCAGCTCCTCCAGCACCACCGGCGTCGAGGGGTCGGCCAGCGCGTGCCCCCGGGGCACCGCCAGCACCATCGGGTCGCGCATCAGGTTGATGTGCCGCAGCCCGCCCTCGGGCCCGCGCCCGGGGTGCTGTCCGGACCAGTCGTCGACCAGGGCGATGTCCACCTCCCGCGAGCGCACCTGCTGTGTCCCCGTCGCCAGCAGGGTCTGGCGCAGCAGCAGCTGCATCCCCTCGTGCCGGCGCAGCGGCGGCACCAACAGGGGCGCGAACGCCACGGCGGCGGTGGGGAACGCCGTGACGGTGACCACGCCCAGCGCCAGGTCGGACTGCTCGGCGAGCACCGACTCGGTCGCTTCCACCAGCGCCAGGATGTCCTCGGCCTGGGTCACCAGCAGCCGTCCGGCGTCCGTGAGCTCGGCGCCCCGCGCGGAGCGGTCCAGCAGCGCGACACCCGTCTCCCGCTCCAGGGTGGCCAGTTGCTGGGACACCGCCGAGGGCGTGTAACCGAGGGCGCCGGCGGTGGCGGCGATGGTCCCCCGGACGCTGAACTCGCGGAGGACGTGCAGGCGACGCAGATCGAGCATAAGGAGATCTTACGCTCAGCATCGAAAAGACGCGCTTGTACTGATGCCCGAACCTGGGCAGTCTGTGGGGTGACGGGCCGTCTTCCCAGGTGGAGCGGCAGCCCAAGCATCACCCGCATTCACGACAAACCGGAGATGAGTCCTCGATGACCGTCACTGTGTCCGCGACCCTCGCCGTCAACGAAGCGCTCGCCGAGAAGCGCCGCCAGGGAGTCCGCGTGCTCCCCCTGGGCTTCGGCGAGGCCGGACTCCCGGTCCACCCGGTCATGCGCGACCGGCTCACCGCGGGGAACGGCGCCAACGCCTACGGGCCCGTCGCCGGGTCCGCGGCCCTGCGCGAGGCCGCCGCCGGGTACTGGGAGCGCCGCGGGCTGCCCACCGATCCCGGGCTGGTCGTCGCCGGGCCCGGCAGCAAGCCGCTCCTGTACAGCCTCCTGCTGGAGATCGGCGGCGACACCGCGATCGCCGCGCCCAGCTGGGTCAGCTACGCCGCGCAGTGCCGCCTGGTGGGGCAGCGGCCCGTCACGGTCCCCACCGCCACCGGCGAGGGGGGCGTACCCCAGCCGGACCTGCTGCACGCCGCCGTCACCGCCGCCCGCGAGCAGGGGCGCACGGTCAACGCCGTCATCGTCACCGTTCCCGACAACCCGACCGGCACCGTGGCCGGGGCCGACACCGTCCGGCGCCTGTGCGAGGTGGCCCGCGAACTCGACCTGGTCGTCATCTCCGACGAGATCTACCGCGACCTCGTCCACCCCGCGGCCCCCGGCGAGGAGCCCGCCGAGGTGCACAGCCCCGCCGAGTACGCGCCCGAGCGCACCGTCATCTCCACCGGGCTGAGCAAGAACCTGGCCCTGGGCGGCTGGCGCATCGGCGTCGTGCGCCTGCCCGACTCCGAGATCGGCCACCGCCTGCGCGGCGGGCTGCTCGGGGTGGCCAGCGAGATCTGGTCGAGTCCGGCCGCCCCGGTCCAGGAGGCCGCCGCGCACGCCTTCACCGAACCCGCCGAACTCCTCGACCACGTCGACCGCAGCCGCCGTCTGCACGGCATCGTCGCCGGGGCGGTCACCGAGGCCTTCGTCCGCGCGGGCGCGACCGTAGCCGCCCCCCGGGCGGCCTTCTACCTCTACCCCGACTTCGAGCCGGCCCGGGAACGGCTGGCCGCCCTCCACGGCGTGGCCACCGGCCCGGACCTGACCGGGCTGCTGCTGGAGCGCTTCGGGATGGGCGTACTGCCCGCCGCGGAGTTCGGGGAGGGCACGGAAGCCCTGCGCATGCGGGTCGCCACCAGCCTGCTCTACGGCGACACCGAGGAACGCCGCTACGCGGCCCTCGCCGCCACGGACCCGCTGGCGCTGCCCTGGATCCGCGCACACCTGGACCGCCTCGACGAGGTCCTGGGCGCGCTGCTCCCCGTCGGCGCCGACGCCGGTCCCGTCCTGCGCCGCTCCACCGAACCACAGGCGGTCAGCTGACCGCTCCCCGCGTCCGCCCCGTGTAAGGGGGCGGGGCGGACGCACCGTCCTCCGGCCTCCCCCGGCCGCTCCTTCCGGGGGAGGCCGGACCTCTGCCCGGCCCCGGGCGGGGGACGCCCCGGGCCCTGGCCGGCACGCCGCTTTCCGTTCCGACGGCACGCCCCCACCCGGGGCACCGCCGGATCCCCGTCCGGTGAGGCCACCGCGCGGACGCCGTCGCCCGCGCGCTCACCTCGGACCGGACGGGGCGCCCTCCACCCCCGCCTCGCGCGCGGCCAGTTCCGCGCTGGAGGCGATCACCGCCCGGTAGTGGTCGAGCAGCTGCTCACCGACCGCCTCCCACGTACGGTGCTCCACCGAGGGACGCGCGCCCCGCGCCATCCGCTCCCGCACCTGGCGGTTGTGGGCCAGCCGCCCCACCGCCACCCGCAGTTCGCGCACCGAGTCCGGGGCGTACAGCAGCCCGTTGTGTTCGGGCACCACCAGGTCCAGCGGACCGCCCGAGGCCGGGGCCACCACCGGCACCCCCGAGGCCAGCGCCTCCTGGACGGCCTGGCAGAACGTCTCGTCCGCACCGGTGTGCACGAACACGTCCATGGACGCGTACAGGCGCGACAGGTCGCCGCCGGTGCGCTGTCCGGTGAACACCGCGTCGGGCAGGCGCCTGCGCAGCCGCGCCCGCTCGGGGCCGTCCCCCACCACGACCAGCCTGATCCCGCGCAGGCGGGACACGTGTTCCAGCATCTCCACCCGCTTGTCCCTGGCCAGCCGCCCCACGTAGCCCACGATCGTCTCCCCGTTCGGCGCGAGCCTGCGCCGCAGTTCCTCGTCGCGGTGCGCGGGGGAGAAGCGCTGGGCGTCGACCCCGCGGCGCCACAGGTCCAGGCGGGGGAACCCGCGCGCGGACAGCGCCTCCATGGTGGCCGAGGACGGCGCCAGCGTGCGGTCCACCGCGGCGTGCGTACGCCGCAGCAGCGACCACAGGGCGTCCCCGCCGGGCAGGCGGTAGCGCCCGGCGAAGCCTGGGAGGTCGGTCTGGAAGACCGCAACGGTCGGCAGCGCCCACCGGCGGGCGGTCTCCACGGCCGCCGCCCCGAGCAGGGCGGGCGAGGCCAGGTGCAGCACGTCGGGGGAGAAGGCGCGGATCGCCGCGGTCATCACCCGCCGTGCGGGCAGCCCCACGGAGAAGTCGCGGTAGAACGGCAGGGGCACGGAGGGCAGCCGGACCACCGGGAAACCCGCGTAGGAGGAGGGGCCGGGTCCGGGGGCCAGCACCAGGGCCTCGTGGCCGCGCGCGGCGAGCAGGTCGGCGACCCGGCACACGGAGTTGGTCACCCCGTTGACCTGGGGCAGGAAGGACTCCGTCACGATCGCCACCCTCAGCCGGCCCCGGGCGTCGGCCTGGGGCACGCGGTCGAGCGGGGGCGTGCGGGCCGCCGCGCGGTGCCCGGCAGCGGGGACGCGGGCGGACGCGTGGTCGGCCGCGGTCCGGGGAGCGGCCGAGGGCACGGAGGGCGCGCGTGCGGCCGGGGAGTGGTGAGCGGCCGGGGACGTGCGCGCGGCCGGAGACGTACGGTCGGTCGGGGACATGCGGGTGGCTCCCAATGCCGGGGGGACGGCTGCCTACGCCGGGGACGGCTGTCTCCGACGCTAGGCTCGTGGGATGAACCTCGGTTTGGGTGCGGGGGAACCGCGCCCGAAGACCAGGCGTGGGCAGTCCGAGCGGTCGGTGACGGCGCCCGTGTGCCCGTGTGTCCGCCGGGTGACTCTCCGGTGGATATGATTGCTGAATGTAGCCAATATATTGCTCTAAGGAGTCGTGCGGTGACCCTCGTGGAATGGGCCGAAGCAGTCCGAAGTGAACTGGGCCTGACCGGCACCGAACCCCTCCGCAAGGAGGACGTCGACCGGGTGCTCGACCTCGCCCGGGACGCCGCCCACTCCGTGGCCCGGCCCGCCGCGCCCCTGACCACCTACCTCCTGGGCGTGGCGGTGGGCCAGGGCGCGGACCCCGACGAGGCCGCGGCGGCCCTCAGCAGGCTCGCCCTGGCCCAGGTCGACGAGGAGGACCGCGCCTAACACACCGCCGCCGTCCGCGCCGGTCGGAGGCGGCCCCGTCCGTACCGACGGGCCCTTGCGTCCGTTCCGGCGGCCTCCGGCCGTGCCGTCGCGGCCGCGCCCGTGAGGAACACGGCGCCCGGAGCCCGCCGGGGCCGTACCGGCTCGACGCGGTCGCGTCGGCTCGCCGTCCGTACCGGCCGCCCCCAACGGGTCGCGCTGCGGACCGCGTCGCGCGCGGGCCGCACCGGTTCCACCGGCTCCCTCGAATCCACCGGTGCCCTCGGGTGCGCCGCCGTTCGGGCGCAGCCCCGCGCCCGGCCCCCGACCAGCGCGGAAGCCTGTCAGGAGGACACCGCCCGCACCCGGAGGTACGTGGACCGCACCCGGAGGTACGTGGAAGAGACACCGGAAGTTCCCGAAGAAACCGGCATGTGGGTTACATGTGATGCGGTTGTTACGCGTCGATGCGATTCTGTGCCGGTATCGCGGGCCTTCCCCCAGTGCCGACGCGATTTCGAGGGCGTCGGATCCCCCGTACTTCGCTACCGGCGGCCTTCGTCCCCACAAACTCACCGATAGGGAGATCCCCTGTGGACCAACTGCTCGAAATGGCGAGCCTCGTCAGCAGCATCATCTGGGGGCCCTTCGTCCTCATCCCGCTGCTGTTCGGTGTCGGCGTCTTCCTCACGATCCGCCTCCGCGTGCTCCAGCTCTTCCGACTACCGCACGCACTCTGGCTCGCCATCATCAGGCGCAAGGAGGACGACTCCGTCGAGGGCGACATCTCCCACTACCAGGCGCTGAGCACGGCCCTGGCCGCCACCGTCGGCGTCGGCAACATCGCCGGTGCCGCGCTCGCCATCGGCGTCGGCGGCCCCGGCGCGCTGTTCTGGATGTGGGTCGTCGGCTTCCTCGGCATGGCCACCAAGTACAGCGAGGCCCTCCTGGGCGTGAAGTTCCGCCGCACCGACGCCAAGGGCGAACAGAGCGGCGGCCCGATGTACTACCTCAAGTACGGGATCCGCGGAGGCCTGGGCACCACCCTGGGCGTCGCCTTCGCCGTCTTCGGCGCCATCGCCGCCTTCGGCATCGGCAACGGCACCCAGGCCAACGCCGTCGCGCAGCAGATCACCAGCATCACGCCGCTGGAGCCGTGGATGGTGGGCCTGGCCCTCGTGGTCCTGGCCGGCGCGGTCATCCTGGGCGGCATCAAGAGCATCGGCCGCGTCGCCTCCGGCCTCGTGCCGATCATGATCGTCGGCTACGTGGGCATCTGCCTGGTCATCCTGGCCGCCAACTGGGCCGCCATCCTCCCCGCGCTCCAGCTCGTGGTGACCGACGCCTTCACCGGCACCGCGGCCACGGGCGGCTTCGCCGGCGCGGGCATCATGCTCGCCATCCAGCAGGGCTTCGCCCGCGGCATCTTCTCCAACGAGTCGGGCCTGGGCACCGGCGGTATCGCCGCCGCCTCGGCCAAGACCAACCAGCCGGTCCGCCAGGCCATGGTCTCGATGACCCAGACCTTCATCGACACCATCATCGTGGTCACCATGACCTGCCTGGTCATCATCACCACCGGCGTCTGGACCGACGGTGACGCGGACGGCTCGCTGATGACGAGCAACGCGGTCTCCGAGGGCCTGGGAGCGATCAGCCCCGCGCTCGCCCCGGCCGGCGCCGTCATCGTGGCTATCTCGGTGGCCGTGTTCGCCCTCACCACCCTGCTCGGATGGGCCTACTACGGCGAGCGCTGCATGGTGTTCCTGGGCGGGCGCCGCCTGGTCCTGCCCTACCGCCTGGTGTTCATCGCCGTCATCTACGTGGGCTCGGTCGCCAGCCTGGACTCGGTCTGGCTGTTCAGCGACATCGCCAACGGCCTGATGGCCCTGCCCAACCTCATCGGCCTCCTGCTCCTGTCCCCGGTCATCGCGGCGGAGACGCGCAAGTTCTTCGCCCACCCCGACTGGAGGGACCCGGACAAGGTCATGGAGGACGTGACCAAGGTCTGACCCGGTAGGGGCCGTGAGCCCCACCGGAGGACGCAACGGGGAGGGGGGACCTGCGCTGAGCCGGTCCCCCCTCGGCGTTCCCCCTCCGGACGCCGCTGCTACCACCAGGCGTGGAAGTGGTGCACCGGGCCCTGTCCGCCGCCCGCGTCGATCTCGTCGGCGCGCCGGATGGCCTCGGTCAGGTAGTCCTTGGCGCCGCCCACCGCGGCGGCCACGTCCGGCCGCTGCGGCAGCAGGGCCGCGATCGAGGAGGACAGCGTGCACCCGGTGCCGTGCGTGTTGCGGGTGGCCACCCTCGGGGCGCGGAACTCGACCGGGTCGGCGTCCCGGGAGACCAGGACGTCGACGCTCTCACCGCCGGGCAGGTGGCCGCCCTTGAGCAGGACCCTGCGCGGGCCGAGGTCCAGCAGCCGCCAGGCCTGGGCGCGCATCGACGCCAGATCGGTCGCCTCGGGCTCCTCCAGCAGGTCTGCGGCCTCGGGCAGGTTCGGGGTGACCAGGTCCGCGCGGGGCAGGAGCTTGGTACGCAGCGCGTCGACGGCCGAGGCCTCCAGCAGGCGGTCCCCGCTCTTGGCGACCATCACCGGGTCCACCACCACGTTCGGCAGCGTGTGGCGGTCGATCGCCTCGGCCACGGCCTCGGTGACCTCCGAGGTGCCCAGCATGCCCACCTTGACCGCGTGCACGACGGCGTCGGTGAAGAGGGTGTCCATCTGGTGGGCGACGAAGCGCGCGGGGATCGGGTGGACCCCGGTGACGCCGAGCGTGGACTGGGCGGTCAGCGCGGTGATCACCGTCATCCCGAAGGTCCCGTGCGCGGAGAAGGCCTTGAGGTCGGCCTGGACGCCCGCGCCCCCGCTGGGGTCGCTGCCGGCGATGGACACGATGTTGTACACGCTCATGGCGTTCCTTCGCTAGTGCTAACTAGGGCAGGTTCGACGGGTGTGCTCTCAGCCGGGAACGTGTCCCGGCACCCCGCGCCTCCGGAGCCGCGTCGGCGGCCCCGGTCATTATGTGTTTGTGGTGCGTTCCGGGCAGGATACCCACAGAACGCCGAAGGGGTCCGCCCGGGGGATGCGGGCGGACCCCTGGAGGGGTTCACGGGGAGCGGGCCCCGGGGGCGGGTGCTCAGGCGGAGGTGCCCTCGGTCCGGCGGGCCTTGGTCCGCTTGTAGACGCGGGCCAGGATGAACCACAGCACCAGCAGGCCGATGAGCACGACGACGATGTTGCTGATCACGCCGCTCCACTGGGCCAGAACGGGCTCGATGGCCGGGCCGAAGACGTAGCCGAGGCCGATCCAGATGGTGTTCCACACCGCGGAGCCGATGACTGTGTACAGCGAGAACTTGAACAGGGGCATCCGCTCGATCCCGGCGGGCACCGAGATGAAGCTGCGGACCAGGGGCACGCACCGGCCCAGCAGGACGGCGACGCCGCCGAAGCGGGCGAAGAAGCGCTCGGCCTTGTAGAAGTCCTCGATCTCCAGCAGCGGGGTCTTCTCGACCAGCCAGGCCGTGCGCTCGCGGCCCAGGAGCGCGCCGATCGCGTAGAAGCCCCACGCGCCGACCAGGCAGCCGATCGTCGCCCACACGATGGCCAGCCACACGTTCATGTGTCCGGCGTAGGCGAGGAACCCGGCGCCGGGCAGGACCGCCTCACTGGGCATCGGCGGGAAGAAGGTCTCGATGAACAGCGCCACGCCGACACCGGGTTCGCCCAGGGTCGTCATCAGGTTCAGGACCCACCCGATGAATCCCTCGTACTCGTGGGCGACGTCGACGTCGGTCGTCGAGGCCGCGGTCATCAGCAGATTCGTTGTCATGCGGTTGTCGTTCCCGTTCTCAGACGTGGGTGGGGGTCCGGTGGAGTTCGGCTTCTTCCATCCGGAGGCGCTTGCGGCGCTCCCAGACGATGGCCGCCGCCACGATCGCGAAGCCGATCGCCATCAGGCCGACTGTCACCGGGACGTCGGTGGGGGCCAGGAACGTGCGGTCCTCGTCCTGCCAGGGCCACAGGGCGCGCAGCGAACCGGCCATGAGGCCGGTGAGGACCACCAGGGTCATGTGGTGGAAGTTCTCCAGCAGGTGCTGGAGCAGCTTCACGAACAGCGACAGGCCCGTGAGCATGCCGAGCGCGAACACAGAGAGGTAGGCGATGTCCATGTCGCCGACCGCGCTGATCGTGGGCTCGTACAGGCCCAGCGTCAGCAGGATGAAGGACCCGGACAGCCCTGGCAGCACCAGCGCGCAGACGGCCACCGCCGCGGCGAGGAAGACGACGACCGGGTGGGTGGGCAGGTTGGCGCCGGGCAGGCCGGTGAGGAAGAACGCCCCCGCGGCGAAGACCAGGGCGATGAGGTAGTGCCGGGCCCGCCACCCGTGACCCGCGCCGGTGTAGGGGATCCACAGGCAGGCCAGGACCAGGCCGAAGAACAGCGCGTACGCGTACTGGGTGTGGGACTCGACCAGCGGGGCGAGGACCACGGCCGCCATACCGAGGAAGGCCACCATGCCGACGAGCGCGGGGACCAGCACGCTCCAGTCCACCTGGCGGAACTGCTCCTGGGCGCGCTCCCTCCCGCGTCCGCGCGGGACGTCGGTGACGTAGCGCCTGACACCGCTGACCATGTGGCCGGCGCCGCCGATGAGCTTGTCGTAGAGACCGACGATGAGGGCGACCGTACCGCCGCTGATACCGGGAAGGGCCTCCGAGGCGCCCACGGCGCCGCCGCGCACCGCGTTGAAGATGTAGCTGCCTACTGAGTTGGGCATCTGGGTTCTTGGGAGCGCTTCGGGCCGGGCCCGGGGAAGCGCGCCGTCCTCCGTCCTAGTGGTGTCACCGCACGCGCACCGTGTGCACGGGTGGAGGGGTGGGTCAAAGGTGGTCCTCGCGGTCCACGGCCTCGACCGGAGGCGGAGTGGACCGGTCGGCCCCGGCCGGGAGTGTGCGAACCGGTCGGAGCGGGGGAGGGGAAACCGTGGGGCCTTGGACCAGGCGACGCCAGTCTAGCGGTGGCGGAGGGGGTCCAGAGCGGCCGACGTCCGGTGAAACCCCTGTTTCGGCTGGGTAAGTCCATATTGACCCTGTGCCCGAAATGAAGGGTCCGGTACCGCCCGGGTGCGGAGTTCCGCAGCAGGCCGCCGGGGAGGCCGGGTGCCCGGCCGCGAGCGCCGTCTCCGGCACGGTCCGGCACCCGTTCCGAAGTCCGTCCCCGGGGCCCGCCCCGGAACGGGGGGTTCGGCCGCAGGACCTGTTCCGACATGACCCCGGGCCCGTGGAGGAGTCCCCGGCGGGGACCGGAGAGCGGACCGGCTCTCAGGGAAGGGTCGGGACGGCCGGAGCGGGTGAACCGGTCCCGGTGACCGACGCCGCCCACCGGTAGTCCTGTTTGCCGACCGCCGTACGCCGCACCCGGTCCACGAAGTGCACGGTGCGCGGCACCTTGAACCCCGCCAGCCGGACCCGGCAGTACGCGCGCAGCTCCGCCTCCTCCAGACGGGCGTTCGCGGCCAGCGAGACCAGCGCGGTCACCCGCTGCCCGAGGTACTCGTCGGGCGAGGGCACCACGATGGCGTCCTCCACCGAGGGGTGGGCCTTGAGCACGGCCTCCACCTCCTCGGGGTAGACCTTCTCCCCGGCGGTGTTGATCACCGCGCTGCCGCGTCCCAGCAGCGCGATCGAGCCGTCGGCGTCCCACGTCCCGAAGTCGCCCGACAGCGCCCAGCGGCGCCCCTCGGCGTCGGTGGGGAAGGTGCGCGCGGTCGCCAGGGGGTCGTTGTAGTAGCCCAGCGGGATCCGTCCGGTGCGCGCGATCCGCCCCACCTCCCGCGAACCCGGGGGCAGCGGGCGCAGGGACGCGTCCAGCACCGCGATGCTGCCGCCCATGGTGAAGCTGCGGCTGCCCGAGGGGCCGCCCCCGGAGGGGGCCTCCGCCGGACCGGCCGGTTCGGCGCCGGTCGCCGACCCGCACACGCCCGTCTCCGACCCCCCGTAGGCGTCGGAGAGGGACACGTCCTCGCGCCAGGCGTGCCACAGCGCGCGCACCGCCGGGGTGAGCGGGGTGCCGCCGGAGCGGACCGAGGCCAGGTCCGGGCACAGCCCCGGTTCGGTGAGCAGGTGGCGGGCCAGCGGGCGGGCCATGGCGTCGCCCACCAGCTGGAGCGCGTGCACGCCCTCCCGGTGCGCCGTCTCCAGCACCCGGTCCGGACGGAAGCTGCGGTCGGTGGACAGCACCACCCGCTTGCCGCACAGCAGCATGCTCAGCGCGTTCCACTGTCCGGCCGCGTGCATGAGCGGACCGAGGACCAGCATGCGCTGCTCGAAGCAACGCGCGGCGCGCTCGGCCACCTCCCGCGGGGTGCGGGCGCTGGGCGTGCCCGGAGCGCGGCGCTCCAGGGCCGCGCGGAAGATGTCCGCCTGCCGCCACAGCACGCCCTTGGGGTAGCCCGTCGTGCCGCCGGTGTAGAGCAGGTAGTGGTCCTCGCCGCTGGTCGGGGGCAGGACCGCGTCCTCGGGCGCCGAGGCCAGCGCTTCCTCGTAGTCGAGGCCCCGCGTCCCGCGCGCGGAGCCGTCCGCGACGAGCAGGACGTGGCGCAGCCGGGGCAGGTCGGAGCGGACCGTGTCCACCGCCCCGGCCAGCGAGTCCTCCGCGATCAGCGCGACCGCGTGCGAGTCGGCCAGGACGTGGCGCAGCTCGCCCGCGACGTAGCGGTAGTTGACGTTGACCGGGACCGCTCCCGCGCGCAGGACGCCGAGGAAGGACTCCACCCACTCGGCGCGGTTGAACGCCAGGACGGCGACGTGCTCGCCGGGGCGCACGCCCGCGCCGACCAGGTGGCGGGCCAGCCGCAGCGAGCGCTCGTGCAGGGCGCGGTAGGTGAGCCGACGGGGGCCGGCGACCAGGGCGGTCCGGTCCGGCACGGCGTCGGCGACCGCCGCGAACAGGCGGGAGAGCGAGAAGGGGGCGTCCGGGGACGCGGAGGTGGGCACGCCTGACCTCCCGGGCACGGTCGACGGAGCCGTCCACGGCTCGGTGCTCGCGGCGGCTGAGTGGCTGATGGTGCGACCGTACCCCTCGGGGGGCTGCCCGACCGCCGTCGGGGCTGTGGAGCGCGTCACCAGGGGCGTTATCGCAGGTCACCATGGATGTGACGACCCCGCTCAGAGGGTGTGCGCGGCGTTTCGCGGACGGGTTTTCGGGCATCGCCCCCGAGCTGTGACATCTCCCACCCCTTGTGGGCTCACCGGATCATCTGCTCAACTCTTGGGGACCTCCCGCCGAAGGGGCGCGATCCGGCCCGATGGTGGGTATCAACTGTCTGACATCGGTCAATGGTGATCGGAGCGGCTAGATGGGCAACACCCAGAACCTGGGACAGCGGGACTCCGCCGGGAACCCCGGTGGAGAGGCACTCTCCGGCGCGGACCACATCGCGCTCGCGCGGGCGCGGTCGGCGCACAACTACTCACCCCTTCCCGTCGTGATCGCCGAGGGCCGTGGCGCCTGGGTGACCGACGTCGAGGGCAGGAGGTACCTGGACTGCCTGGCCGGGTACTCCGCCATGAACTTCGGCCATCACAACCCCGACCTGCTCGCGGCGGCGCACCGGCAGATCGACCGGGTGACCCTCACGAGCCGGGCCTTCTACAACGACCAGTTCGGCCCGTGGGTCAGCGCCCTCGCCGACATGGTCGGCAAGGAGAAGGTCCTGCCGATGAACACCGGCGCCGAGGCGGTGGAGACCGGCATCAAGGTGGCCCGCAAGTGGGCCTACGAGGTCAAGGGCGTGCCCGAGAACGAGGCGACCATCGTCGTGGCGGGCGCCAACTTCCACGGACGCACCACCACCATCGTCTCCTTCTCGTCGGACCCTGAGGCCAGGACCGGTTTCGGGCCCTACACGCCGGGTTTCCGGTCCGTGCCCTACGGTGACGCCGAGGCCATCGAGGCCGCCATCGACTCCACGACCGCGGCGGTCCTCATCGAGCCCGTGCAGGGCGAGGCGGGCGTGATCGTGCCCCCGGCGGACTTCCTGCCCCGGGTCAGGGAGATCTGCGACCGTGAGCGGGTGCTGTTCATCGCCGACGAGGTGCAGTCGGGCCTGGGCCGCACCGGGACGGTCCGGGCCTGCGAGCACAGCGGTGTGGTCCCCGACGCCTACCTGTTCGGCAAGGCGCTGGGCGGCGGCATCCTGCCGGTGTCGGCGATGGTCGCCGACGAGGACGTGCTCGGCGTCATCCAGCCCGGCCAGCACGGCAGCACGTTCGGCGGCAACCCGCTGGCCGGGGCGGTCGGGAGCACGGTCGTGCGGATGCTCACCGAGGGGCCCTACCTGGAGAACACGCGCCGTCTGGGCGAGGTGCTCAAGCGCCGCCTCAAGGAGTTCGTCGGGGACGGGGTGGTGTCCGCGCGCAGCATCGGACTGTGGGCCGGCATCGACGTCGACCCGTCGCTGGCCTCGGGCCGGGAGCTGTGCGAGCGCCTCGCCGACCACGGGGTCCTGGTCAAGGACACCCACGGCTCCACCGTGCGGATGTCGCCGCCCCTGGTGATCAGCGAGGAGGACCTCAACTGGGGTCTGGACCGCTTCGCCGAGGTGATCAGGGAGCTCCAGGCGGGCCGGTAGCGACGCGACGCGGGGCCGACGCTTCCCCGGGTCAGGGGGCGTCGGCCTCGTTGCCGGGCGGCTCGGTGGCGAACTCCGGGTCCAGCGGTCCGCCCAGTTCCGACCTCAGCTGCTCAGGGTCGACCTTCTCCAGGGTCTCCCGGGCCACGTAGACCTCCCGCTCGGGGCCCTCCACGATCTGCAGGCGCACCCGCTCGGCGATGGACAGCTGCCCCTGCGCGGTGGGGTGGAAGCTCGCCCGGTCCACGCGCAGGCCCTCGCCCAGCTGGCCGAGCACGATCCCGTTCAGCCAGGCGGCGTCGGCGCTCACCTCGTGCCCGGTCAGGGCGGAGAAGGTGTTCACGTACTCCACGCTGCCGGTCTGGCGCCCGCCGTAGACGTCGCCGTCCACCCGGTAGGCCGTGTCGCGGATGAGCTCGTTGAACCGCTGGGCCAGACCGTTCAGCCAGAGCTGGTCGCTCCTGGTCAGCGTGTAGTACATGCCCGGGGGGTCCGCCGGGAACAGCCGCGGGTAGCCCAGCACCAGGACGCGGGCGTCGGGCGCGCGGTCGCGGACCTCCCCGAGGATCTCGGTCAGGGTCTCCTCGAAGGTCCTCATCCGCCTGTCGACCTCCTCCTCCTGCTCGACGCAGACGCTGCTCTCCAGGAGCGGCATCCGCACCATGCAGGTGCGCAGGACGGGGATGAAGCCCAGGTCGTTGCCGCCGATGCCCAGGGTCACCAGGGACGTGTTCTCGGTGACCCGCTCGATCTGGGACCCGGAGGTGCCGATCTGCTCGATCATCTCCGAGCCCTTGTGGCTGCTGCACGCGTAGAAGGCCAGCGAACCGGTGAAGTCGAACTCCTCGGCGACCACCCGGGGGTAGGCGTTCTCCGAACGCCAGCAGCCGCCCGCCTCGGCGGTGTCGGGGGCGTAGTCGCCCGCGCCGTCACCGGAGGAGTAGGAGTCGCCCAGGGCCACGTAGTTGCCCCACAGCGCGGCCTCCTCGGGCTCCATCCGGACCCGCCAGTCGGTCTGCTCCTCCTCGGTGATCGGGGGGAGCTCCTCGGCCGGGCACACGCCGTCGGTGGTCTCGCACCACAGGGAGACCAGGCCCTCGCGGGTGGCGGGCAGCGCCAGGACGGCCACCATGACCAGGATCAGCGTGACCGAGACGGCGGCGGCCACCCGGGAGCGTCGGCGCCGTCGGCGCGGACGGCCTTCCCCGTCCTCACCGCCGCTGCCGTCGTCGGTCCCGTCACCGCCGTCACCGCCGTCGTCCGTTCCGTCGCCGGAACCGCCGTGGGCGTCCGCCCCGCCGGTGCTGTCCGCGTCCCTGCCGGAGGTGTCCTCGCGGGCGGGTTGTGTGGAACCGCGCGCACCGTCCCCGTCGGAGGAACACCCGGGGGCCGCGACTGCCGCGTCCTGCCCGGCGTGCGGGTCCCCCTCCGGCTCGCGGGGGGCGGAGCCGGGTACACGGCCGACGGCGGAGGGGTCCGCGGGGACCGGCTCCGGCGCCTCGGGGTCCTCACCACGTGCTGACACGGCCGCTATCGCCTCCCCGGATTCCGGCGGACTCTCGTCACCTCCGCAAGACTATCCGGGACGGTTCGCCGCGATGACGTCCACGACCCGGTCCACGTCGGCCCCGCTCAGTGTCGCCCGGGCGGTCAGCCGCAGCCGGGACCGGCCGTCGGGGACCGAGGGCGGGCGGAAGCAGCCCACGCGCACGCCCGCGGCCAGACAGGCGTCGCGCCAGGCCAGAGCGGCCCCGGGGGAGGGCGCCGTCACCGACACCACGGCGGCGTCCGGTGCGCTCGTGGGCAGCCCGCGCCCGCGCAGCCCCTCCGCCAGCCGCCGCGCACGGTCGCGCACCGCGTCGGCCAACCAGGGCTGTGCGCGCAGCACGCGCAGCGCGGCCAGGGCCGCGCCCGCCGAGGACGGAGCCAGACCGGTGTCGAAGACGAACGTGCGCGCGGTCTCGGTCAGGTGGCGGACCACCCGGTGCGAGCCCAGCACCGCGCCGCCCTGGGAGCCCAGCGACTTGGACAGGGTCACCGACACCGCGACGTCGTCCGCGCCGCGCAGCCCGGCGGCGGTCGCCGTCCCGCTCCCGCCGGGCCCCACCACGCCCAGACCGTGCGCGTCGTCCAGCAGCAGGGCGGCGCCGTGCCCGCGGGCCGCGCGCGCCAGGGCGGCCGCGTCGGTGAGGTCGCCGTCCACGGAGAACACGGTGTCGCTCAGCAGCAGGGCCCGCCCCTCGGCGGACGCGAGCGCCTCGGCGGCCCGGTCCGCGTCGGCGTGGTCGTAGAGAGCCACGCGCGCCCCCGAGGCCCGGGCCAGCCGGGTCGCGTCGATGAGGGAGGCGTGGTTGTACCGGTCGCACACCAGCAGGGGAGGGGCGCCGCCGTCCGGCGCGGCCAGCGCGGTGACCATCGCCAGGTTCGCCGCGTACCCGGACGAGAACACCAGCGCCGACTCCGCGCCGTGGAGGTCGGCGAGCTCGCGTTCCAGCTCCCGGTGCAGGCCGGTGTCCCCGGTGACCAGCCTCGATCCGCCCGCGCCCGCGCCCCACACGCGGGCGGCGTCCCCGGCGGCGGCCACCACGTCCGGGTGGCGCAGCAGCCCGAGGTAGTCGTTGCCCGCCAGGTCCAGCAGGCCGTCGGTCGCGGGCCGGGGCGTGGCGCGCCGCGTCAGCCCGGCCTCGGCGCGTGCGCGGGCGGCGGCGTCCAACCACCCGAAGGGGTGTCCCGGCGGCAGCGCACGAGCGCGGCGCGCGCGGGCCGTGGCGCGCAGGGGCCACGGGCGGCGGGTGGGTGCGGCGGTGCTCGGCATACGCGGTTCGGCCTCCTGGGTCGTGGGTGCGGTCGGGCCGGGAGGCGAGGGCGCGTCCCCGGCGGGGACCGACCCAGCGGCGGCCAATCCCGCTGGGGCGGTCCGGTCCTTCGTGCCAGGGAGGCGTCTACGACTCTGCCGTCCCGCGCACGTGCGCGTCATTCACCGAAGCCCACAAAGATCCGCCCGGATTCCTGGTGGGACCGCACGGGGGCGCGTACGGGCGCGGGGTGAACAATGGAGCCCCATGACCCCGACGTCCCCCGCGGCTTCCGCGGACCCGGCGCCCGCGGACCGCTCCGCCCGGATCCGCGCCGCGGACACCGCCCATCTGTGGCACCCCTACACCACCGTTCCCGCCGCGGAGCGGCCGTACGTGGTCACCGGTGCCGAGGGGGCGACGCTGACCCTGTGGTCCGAGGAGGGCGAGCGGCGCGTGGTGGACGCGATGTCGTCCTGGTGGTCGGCGGTGCACGGCTACCGCCACCCGGTGCTCGACGCCGCGGTGCGGCGGCAGGCCGACGCGTTCAGCCACGTCATGTTCGGCGGGCTCACCCACGGGCCCGCCGCGGACCTGGCCGAGGCCCTGGTGGCGGTCACCCCGCAGCCTCTGGAGCACGTCTTCCTCGCCGACTCGGGCTCCGTGGCGGTGGAGGTCGCCATGAAGATGTGCATGCAGTACCACCGCTCCACCGGCAGGCCCGGGCGGCGCCGTTTCCTCACCTGGCGGGGCGGCTACCACGGCGACACCTTCCACGCGATGAGCGTGTGCGACCCCGACGGCGGCATGCACTCCCTGTGGGGCGACGTGCTGCCCGCCCAGGTGCACGCCCCCGCGCCGCCCTCCGGGTTCGACGCCGAACCCGACCCCGGCTACGTGGCCGCCTTCGAGCGCCTGGCGGCCGAGCACGCCGACGAGTTGGCCGCGGTCATCGTCGAACCCGTGGTGCAGGGCGCGGGCGGCATGCGTTTCCACCACCCGGGCTACCTGCGGGAGCTGCGGCGGATCGCCGACGAGTACGGGCTGCTGCTGGTCTTCGACGAGATCGCCACCGGCTTCGGCCGCACCGGCGAGTTCTTCGCCGCCGACCACGCCGGTGTCGCCCCCGACGTCATGTGCCTGGGCAAGGCGCTGACCGGCGGTTACCTGACCCTCGCCGCGACGCTGGCCACCGCACGGGTGGCCCGCGGCATCGCCGGGGGTGAGGTGCCGGTGCTCGCCCACGGGCCCACGTTCATGGGCAACCCGCTGGCCTGCGCGACCGCGCTGGCCTCGGTGGACCTGCTGACCGGCGGGGACTGGAGGGGCGACGTGGCGCGGATCGGGACCGGCCTGCGCGAGGGGCTGGCCCCGCTGGAGGGGCTGCCGGGCGTGCGCGAGGTGCGGGTGCTCGGCGCGATCGGGGTGGTGGAGCTGGACGCGCCGGTGCGCATGGCCGAGGCCACGCGGGCGGCGGTGGAGGCGGGGGTGTGGCTGCGGCCCTTCCGCGAGCACGTGTACGCGATGCCGCCCTACGTGTGCACCTCGGAGGAGGTGGCCGCCGTCGCCGACGGGATGGCCGCCGCAGTGCGGGCCTGCTTGGGGGAGGAGCGCCGATGAGCGTCCTGGTGGTGACGGGGACCTGTACCGGGGTCGGCAAGACGGTGGTCACCGCGGCGGTGGCCGCGCTGGCGGTCGCGGCGGGACGGCGGGTGGCCGTGCTCAAACCCGCCCAGACCGGAGTGGGGCCCGGCGAACCCGGCGACGCCGACACCGTGGCCGCACTGGTCCCGGCCGTGACGACGGCGGAACTGGTCCGCTACCCCGAGCCGCTGGCCCCCGCCACGGCCGCCGCCCGCTGCGGGGCCGAACCCGTGCGGGCCGAGGCGGTGGCCGAGGCCGTGTGGCGCCTGGCGGGCACGCACGACCTGGTGCTGGTCGAGGGTGCGGGCGGGCTGCTGGTGCGGCTCAACGCCGAGGGGCAGACCCTGGCCGACGTCGCCGTGCTGCTGTCCGCGCCGGTCCTGGTGGTGGCCCGACCCGACCTGGGCACCCTGAACGCCACCGCGCTGACCGCCGAGGCGCTGCGCACCCGCGGCCTGTCCCCGGCCGGGGTGGTGGTGGGGTCCTGGCCGGACCGCCCGGACCTGGCCATGCGCTGCAACCTCACCGACCTGTCCGCCATGGGGGCGGGTCCCCTGGCGGGAGCCGTGCCGCGGGGCAGCGGGGCGCTGGACCCGCGCGCGTTCGCGGACGTGGCCCACCGCTCCCTGGCGCCCCGCCTGGGCGGGGTCTGGCGGGTCGGCGCCGGGTCGGGGATCAGGCCGGAGGGGGCACCGGCGAGGACAGGGTGAACGCCTGAGCGCCCGGGCCGTGCGCGCGCAGCCACGCCGCGCGCTCCCCGGCCTCCCGCGGCGGCACCGGGGTCCCGGCGGCCGACCACCACAGCGTGCGCTCCACCTCCGGGAAGGCGCCGACGGCCGCGCGGAAGAGCAGCACGTCCCGGTGCGCCGCCTCCACGAAGGACCGCAGATCGCCGGGGGAACGCCACAGGGAGACCAGGCGGACGCGGTCCCCCTCGTCGAGGAAGTGGACCTCCTCCAGGTGGCCGGGGTCCCGCCGGGCCCGTTCGCGCAGGGCGGCGGCGAACGCGCCGAGGCGGCGGCGGTCGCCCCGCAGGACGCGCGCCTCCACCAGCACCGGCCGACCGGCGCGGAGCGCGGGACCGCGCTCCCCGGGGCGGTCCGGACGGCGGCGGGGCGTGCGGCGGACGGTGTCGTGTCGGCGCTGGGCGAGGAAGTGCATGACCGCTCCCGAGGAATTGGACTGTTGTGCAGGGGCCACTTCGGCTCTGGTGGTATCCCCTTCGCTGATGCCAGTATGGAATCCGGGGGCCACTCCCCACAGATCCAATGGAGGGGAAAATGGACTCTTCCCGGAGTTCCGCAGAACTCGCCGACCTCCTCGGCGCCTGGTCCCGGGGCGGCGGGCCCCTCTACCGGCGCCTCGCCGACACCCTGCGCCGACTGGTCGACCAGGGCAGCCTCACCCCCGGCGAGCGCCTGCCCTCCGAACGCGCCCTCGCCGTCGGCCTGCGGGTCAGCCGCACCACCGTGGTCTCCGCCTACGACGCCCTGCGCGCGGACGGCATCCTCGACAGCAGGCAGGGCAGCGGCACCCGCGTCAGCAGCCGGATCGCGCCCGTGCGCTCGGACGGCTGGACCGCCAACGGCACGGGCAACCCCATGTACCGCAACCTCTTCCAGCACGAGGAGGGGCTCATCTCGGCCGCCTGCCTGTCCACCCCCGCGCTCCCCGGCGTGGAGGAGGCCGTCCGCCGGGTCGTGGCCGAGGACCTGCCCGCGCTCATGGCCGAGGGCAGCTACCACCCCAGCGGTCTGCCCGCGCTGCGCCGGGCCGTCGCCGACCACTACACCGCCCGGGGCCTGCCCACCACCGCCGACCAGATCGTCGTCACCACCGGCGCCCACCAGGCCGTCAACCTGGTCGCCCAGCTCTACCTGCGCAACGGCTCGCCCGTCGTGGTGGAGGACCCCAGCTTCGCGGGCTGCCTGGACCTGATGGGTGACCGGGGCGCCCGCTTCCTGCCCGTGCCACTGGACGAACAGGGGCTGGACGCCAACGGCGTGCGCCGCGCCGTGGCCGAGCACGCGCCCCACCTCGTCTACACGATGCCCTCGTACCACAACCCCACCGGCACGATGATGTCCGCGGCGCGCCGCCGCGAGCTGGGCGAGCTGTCCGCCCGCCACGGCGTGCCGGTGCTGGAGGACCACGCCTACACCGGCCTGCGCTCCCCCGACGAGCCCCCGCCGCTCGCCGCGTTCGCCCCGCGCGGGGCCGAGGTCATCACCGTGGAGTCGCTGTCCAAGGTCGGCTGGGCCGGGCTCCGGCTGGGCTGGCTGCGCGCGCCCGCCGAGATGGCCCTGCGCCTGAGCCGCCGCAAGGTCCTCGCCGACCTGGCCAGCCCCCTGCTCGACCAGGCGGTGACCGTGCGCCTCCTGGAGCGCTACGACGAGCTGTCCCGGCAGCGCTCCGCGCTGATGCGCGAGGCCCTCGACCACATGGAGGAGCTGCTGCGCGGGGCCCTGCCCTCCTGGGAGTGGCGGCGCCCCGACGGCGGTGCGGCGCTGTGGGTGCGCCTGCCCGGTGTGGAGGCCCGCGCCTACGTGCAGGTCGCGCTCTGCCACGACGTGGAACTGGTCCCGGGCTCGGTGATGTCGGCGTCCGGAGGGGAGCGCCACGCCGAGTGGTTCCGGCTGCCCTTCGCCTACGACGCCCCCACCCGCGAGGAGCTGGTCTGGCGGCTGGCGCGGGCCTGGCGCGAACTCGACCGGCACGGGCCGGTGGAGGCCGACCCGGTCCGCCTCGTGGTCTGACCCGCCAGGGGCCGGGCGGGGCCCGGGAGAGGCGGCCCCGTACACGCGCGAGGGCGGCATCACCGGTGGGTGGTGCCGCCCTCCGCCGTGTCCGGCGACGAACCGGACGGGGGACCGGGCCTAGCCGATCTTGACCCCGCGGGCGTTGGTGAAGCGCTCCTGGACGTCGGCCCAGTTGACCACGTTCCAGAAGGCCTTGGCGTACTCGGCCTTCACGTTCTTGTACTGGAGGTAGAAGGCGTGCTCCCACATGTCCAGCATCAGCAGCGGAACGGAGCTGAGGGCGGTGTTGCCCTGCTGGTCGTAGAGCTGCTCGATGACCAGGCGCTGACCCAGCGCGTCCCAGGCCAGGATCGCCCAGCCCGAGCCCTGGATGGTGGTGGCCACGGCGGTGAAGTGCGAGCGGAAGGCGTCGAAGGAGCCGAACTGGTCGTCGATGGCCGCTCCCAGCTCGCCCTCGGGCTTGTCACCGCCCTCGGGGGACAGGTTCTTCCAGAAGACGGAGTGGTTGACGTGGCCGCCCAGGTTGAAGGCCAGGTTCTTCTCCAGCATCGGGATGGTGCCGAAGTCGCCGGTCTCCCGGGCCTCCGCCATCTTCTCCAGAGCCGTGTTGGCACCGGCGACGTAGGTCGCGTGGTGCTTGTCGTGGTGCAGCTCCATGATCTGACCGGAGATCCACGGCTCCAGGGCCGCGTAGTCGTAGGGCAGTTCGGGAAGCGAGTACGGCGCAGACATCTCTGACGCACCTTTCCAATGACGCGGTTCGTCGTGTTCACCAGCGATGGGATCGCCTAGGCAGCAAGCTATCAGTCGGGCGGCGGCTCACCCGATGTCAGGCTCTTTACACTCCGGCACGGGAATAAACCGAGGCAGTCGGCCCCGCTCCGGAGCGCCCGGCCGCGTGCATGCGGCCGCCGCCCCTCGGGGGAGCGGACCACGCACGAACGGCCCGCGCGGTCGAGGTCTCACCGCCGCCTCCTCCCCGCACTGCCCGGCACGGCCTCTTCCAATCCTCGCTTTCGCGGTGAAACCGCCGGGGATGCGGACGCGGGCGCGCGGACTTCACGGAAAACACCCGCCGGTGTCCGCCGCCATCGCGTTGAATTCGCAGGTGGGAGGAGGAAGAATTGGCCGTGGTGCTCCGAACGGCGCGCGGCCGCCCGCGCCCGGGCCCCGGCGCCCCCGCGCGGAAGGTCCCACGGGAGGCCAGCGGGCCGCGGGACGGGGTCGCCGACGCCCCGGGAAAACCCCGGATGCGTGCAAATGAGAAGCACGTGATGCGCGGGTGAACGGAAGGCGAATTGCGTGTAATCCAGGTTTCGATTCCCCTTCGGGGGCGTCCGTTATTTCCTCGAAGGGCTAAGGTCGAAAGCGTCTGAGCGGATTGCCGGCCTCCCCGAAACACCGGGCGAAGCGGCAGTTCAGTGCCGGGAAACCAGCCCTTCCCCCCTCGTCCCCCCGCGGCCCGCGCCCGGCGGAACCGTGTCGAAACTCCCGTGGAGGTATCCGCCCATGCGGTCGCTTCGCAGCCGTCTCCGTCCACTCCTGGTCACCGGCGCGGTGGTCGGCGCCGCCGTGCTCTGCGTGCCGACTGCCCTGGGGATCGCCGACCTGATCGGCTGGACGGACGTGCTCACCCTCACCTTCCTCGGCCTGCTCGCCGGTGCCGTGGGCGTGCTCGGGCTGGGCACGCTGCTCCTGTACCGCAGGGTGGGCGCCCTCTCCAGGAGCGTGTCCACCTCGATGGAGGCCCACAGCCGCAGCGTCGCCGAGACCCTGGGACGGGACCGCCTGGAGGCGACCCTGGCCATGGACGGCGTCCGCGAACGCCTCGCCCACCTCCAGGACCACACGCTCCCCAAGGTCAGCCGCGAGATCAGGAACGTGGTCACCGCGCGGGGCCGCGACGACTACGAGCAGCAGGTCGCCTGGACCGAGCTGCGCGAGCACCTCGACACCGCCGCGTTCATGCCGCCCCTGCGCGGCTGGGCCGCCTCCCCCGACGTGCTCCGCATCCTGATCCGCCAGATCGACCGGCTGCGCCCCGACCTGGTCGTGGAGTGCGGCAGCGGCGCCTCCAGCGTCTGGATCGGCTACGCCCTGCGCCGTGCGGGCACCGGCAGACTCGTCGCCGTCGAGCACGACGCCCGTTACGCCGAGCTCAGCCGCGAACTCGTGGCCGCGCACGGGCTCGACGACATCGTCGAGGTCCGGCACGCCCCGCTGGTCCAGACCCCCAACACGACGGTCACCGTCGATGGCGAGGAACGGCCCACCGCCGACCGCTGGTACGACACCTCGGTCTTCGCCGACCTGGAGGGCGTCGGCCTCGCGTTCGTCGACGGCCCGCCCCAGGCCACCGGCCTGCAGGCCCGCTACCCCGCGCTGCCCGTCCTGCTGCCGCGCTGCACCGAGGACGCCGTCATCGTCCTGGACGACGCCGCGCGCGTGGACGAGCGCGCCATCGGGGACCGCTGGCTGGCCGAGCACCCCGACCTCCAGCGCGTCGAGGAGGCCGCAGAGAAGGGCGCCCACGTCTTCAGCCGCAAGGGCGTCTAGGGAGTGTTCCGTGGAGGCTTTCGGATCAGCGAGCGGCCGTCCGGGCAATCTCTCGCAAGACGGTTCGCGCAGGTCAGCCTGGTTGGCTTTTCAAGCGAAACCGGCGCAGCGAGAGGAAGTCCGGTGGTCGCGAGCCCGAAATGATCCAAGGAACACGACCTAGCGAACGCCGCGTTCCCACGCACCGCCTGACGGGCTCCCCGCCGAGCCCCGACCGACACACCCGAGGTCACCCGATGATTACCACCGCCCTGCGGCAGGCACTGCGCGCCCGTGGCACCGAGGCCGCCGTGCTCTGCCACGCGGGTGCCGACACCCGCTCCGTCCTGGCCGAGCTGCCGCTACGCCCCGACGACATCCTGGTGGACCTGGACGCCCACCCCCTGGGACAGCCCCTGGAGCTTCCGCGCGCCTGGATGCGGGACGAGGAGCCCGAGGTGGGGCTGGTCGCGGTCGTGGCCGCCACGACCACCGACCTGCACCGCGCCCTCACCGTCTCCACGCACCTGCCCAGAGCCGTGCACATCGTGGTCGCCATGGTCGCCACGTCCGGCCACCAGGAGCCCCCGATCCCGGCCTCCCCGGGCATGGGCCAGTGGCGCGAACTCCAGGAGGTGCGGGTCCGCCGCGTCAACAGGAACGGCTGGCTGTGCGAGCTGTTCTTCCCCAACGGGATGGACACCGTCCAGGTGGTCGACGCCGTCGTGCACGGCACCCGGGGACGGCGCCGGGGACCGGCCACCGCGCCGCTGGCCGTCCTCAACGGGCCCGAGGCCGCCCTGTGGCGGCCGGGCGACACCGGAGTGCGGGGCGTGGAGGCCCGGGGGCCCGTCCCGCTGCGCCGGGTGACCCCCGTGGGGGACCTGGCGCTGCGCGTGTCCGACGACGTCGAGCGGCCCGAGTGGACCGACCCGGTCGTCCCCGTCCTGGACCGCGCCACCACCGCCGCCGACTCCTGGGCCCGGATCGCCGGGACGGACGGGCACGTGCGGGCCCGCGGGGCGGTGCCGGACGCCGCGCACGCGGTCGCGCCCGTGGACGAGCTCACCGTCAACCCCACCGGGTTCACCAGGGTCAAGGACGGCAACCTGGCCGACCTGACCGTCCACGGCCCCCACGCCGTGGTCAGGGAGGGCGGCAAGGACCTGGTCACCGTCGCCGCCGACGGCACGGTCACCGACGTCGACCTGGCGCGCCTGCGCCACCTGCGCGGGGTCAGGGTGGACTGGTCCGGGCACACCGGGCCCAGCGCCGCCGTGCGCGCGGTCGCCTCCCTGGCCGCCGGCGGGGTGCCCCTGGTCAGCGGCGAGGTGCCCGCCTGGGCGTCGGGCCTGGGCGGGCCGCTCGCTGACCTGATCACCGGAGCCCGCGACGAGGACCTGCGCGACCAGCTGCGCCGCGAGGAGTACAGCGTCCGCCTGCGCCGCACGGCCCTGCGCGCCCACGGCCAGCGCTCCCGCTGGCGGGCCCTGGGGGCGCAGGCCGGGATCCCCCTACCCAGGGAGCCCCGGATCTCGGTGATCCTGTGCACGCGCCGCCCCGAGATGGTCGGGTTCGCGCTCGCCCAGATCGCCCGGCAGCGCGACGTGGAACTGGAGGTGGTCCTCACCCTCCACGGGTTCACCGCGGACCTGCCCGAGGTGCGCGCGGCGATCGACGCGTTCCGGGAGACGGGGCTGCCGCTGGTCCTGCACGAGGCCGACGCGGGCCAGATCTTCGGCTCGGTGCTCAACGACTCCGTCGACCGCGCCTCCGGAGACCTGATCTCCAAGTGGGACGACGACGACTGGTACGGCCCCGACCACCTGGCCGACCTGCTGCTGGCGCGGACCTACTCCGGTGCCGAGCTCGTGGGCACCGGACAGGACTTCATCTACCTCCAGGAGGTGGACCTGACCGTCTGGCGCAACCGCAGGTCGGAGGCGGCCACCCGGTTCATCGCCGGGGGCACGATCCTCACCGACCGCGTGGTGATGGAGGAGATCGGCGGCTTCCGGCCGCTGCCCCGCGCCATCGACACCCAGCTGCTCCTCGCCGTCATCCGGGGAGGCGGCCGCATCTACCGCGCCCATGGACTCGGATACGTGCTCCGCCGCACCGGCGGCGGGCACACCTGGTCCGAGGACATGGCCTTCTTCCTGCACAACCACACCCAGCAGTGGTTCGGCTGGCGTCCGAGCGCCATCGTGGAGGGCGAGCCCTCGCCCCTCGGCCAGCCCGCCACCGAGTACACGGGGGAGATCCGTTGACCACGCTTGACACGACTCCGGAACCGGTCTCCGGCGGTGGCGCGACCGCGCCGCTCCTGCCCCGCGCGCAGACCGACTACCGCGACCAGCCCCGCGCGCGGCGCAACGACTACTCCGTGCTCCAGCCGCCCGCGATCGGCGAGTGGACCCCGACCCTGTCGGTGTCGGTGGTCATCCCCGCCCACGGGCACCAGGAGAAGCTCGAACTGGTCCTGGCGTCCCTGTCCGCGCAGAGCTACCCCGCGCACCTGATGGAGGTGATCGTGGTGGACGACGGCACGCCCGAACCCCTCACGCTCTCACCGGTGCGCCCGGAGAACACCCGGCTGATCACCTCGGCCCCCGGCGGCTGGGGCTCGGCGCACGCCGTCAACAGCGGCGTGGCCGTCTCCTCCGGCCAGGTGGTCCTGCGCCTGGACGCGGACATGCTGGTCTACCGCGACCACGTCGAGTCGCAGATGCGCTGGCACCACCTGGTCGACTACGGGGTCGCCCTGGGCCACAAGATGTTCGTGGACTTCGATCCGCAGGCCATGACCGCCGAGTACGTGGCCGCCGAGGTGCGCGAGGGGCGCGCCGCCCAGCTGTTCGACCGCGAGAGCGCCGACCCGCACTGGGTGGAGCAGACCATCGACGGCAAGGACAAGCTGCGGACCGCCGACCGCCTGGCCTACAAGGTGTTCATCGGCGCCACCGGCTCCCTGCACCGCACCCTGTTCGACGCCGCGGGCGGCCTGAACGGTGAGCTGGTCCTGGGCGGCGACAGCGAGTTCGCCTACCGGGTCTCCCAGCAGGGCGCCCTGTTCGTCCCCGACCTGGACACCAGCAGCTGGCACCTGGGCCGCACCCAGATGCAGACCCGCCGCGACGCGGGCACCCGCTACCGCGCCCCCTTCGTGGCCAACCGGGTGCCCGACTTCCACCTGCGGCGCAAGCGCCCCGACCGGCAGTGGGAGGTCCCGCTGGTCGACGTGGTGATGGACGTGGACGGCGCCACCCTGGAGGACGTGGACACCACCGCGTCCGCGCTGCTGTCCGGCACCACCCCCGACATCCGGTTGTGGCTGGTCGGCCCCTGGGACGTGCTGGACGAGGGGCGGCGCTCCCCGCTGGACGAGGAGCGGCTCGACCTGCGGCTGATCCGGGAGACCTTCCGGGCCGACCCCCGGGTGCGCCTGGTGGAGGAGGCGCCGGGCCACGACCCGCTCGTCAACTTCCAGCTGCGCGTCCCCGCAGGTCCGGCGCTGAGGGAGCGGGCGGTCGTCGAGCTGGTCGACATGGCCAACAAGAACAAGGCCGGGCTGCTGTGCTCGCCGGTGCCCGGCGCCACGCGCGGTGACGGCGTCATGCGCCTGGAGCGGATCGCCGCCTACGCCAGGGCCCGCCACCTGTGGCCCGAGGCGGGCTCCGAGGAGCTGGACCGCCGGGTGGAGGAGGTCTACGGCACCCACTGGGTCCCCGGGACGGACTTCGTGTTCCCGGAGGAGGGCGAGCGGACCAAGCCCGAGAACCCCGAGGTGCTGCGGCGCAAGCTCGACCACGCGCTCGCCGAGGTGGAGCGCATGCGCGCGCGGGCCAGGCGCGCCGAGCGCAAGCTGCGCTGGTTCACCCCGGGGCTCACCCGCAGGGCGCTGCGCAAGCTGGCGCGCTGAGCACGCGGCCCCGGCCGGCGGGAGGACCGCCCGGCCGGGGCCGCGCCGGCGTTCCCGGGCCGCCCCGCGGCGTTCCCGGGAGCGGAGGGCCTCAGGGCACCCAGAGGCCGAGCGACTCGGCCACCAGGGCGGGCCGCTCCCGGCCCTCGATCTCCACGGTGTGGGTCGTGGTGACCAGGTAGCCCTTGGGGGTCTCCTGGACCGAGCTGAGCTCGACGCCGTCGCGGATGCGCGAGCCGGACACGACCGGCTGGAGGAAGCGCACCTTGTTGAGCCCGTAGTTGATGGACATGCTCGGCTTCTTCGTCACCGAGATCACCGACTGGGAGAAGTGGGCCAGCATCGACAGGGTGAGGAACCCGTGTGCGATGGTGCCCCCGAAGGGGCCCGCGGCCGCCCTCTCCGGTTCGGTGTGGATCCACTGGTGGTCCTGCGTCGCGTCGGCGAACAGGGAGATCCGGTCCTGGTCGATGGTCACCCAGTCGGTGTGGCCCAGGTGCTCGCCCTGGGATGCGAGCACCTCTTGGATATCGGCGAATACGCGCACCGCGCCTCCACGGTCGTCGGGTCCGGAAACGGGGGCCGGACGGTGCCGCAACTCTACCTAACGCTGTTCGGTTAGGGGAGGAGGGAACCCGGCCGGGCGCGGCGGAGTTGTGCTGCGGTTGCTGCGGTTGCTGCGTTTGTCCAGGGGCCGCCGGTCAGCGCCGCCGTCGGGCGCCGTTGGCGCGTCCGCGCTCCACGCGGGCCTCGCGCGTGCCGTCGGCGTCCACGACCAGGGCCCGGGCCGTGCGCTCGGCCACCGCCGCGCGGTCCACCGTGTGTCCCAGACCGCTCTCGGTCAGCGGGACCGGCACCACCCCGTCGTGCGCGCGCACGGGCGGGAGCACCAGGTCGCGGCCACGGCTTCCGGCGCCGGGCATCTCCACGGGCAGCGAGGCCCCCGACAGCGAGGCCAGCGCGACCGTCGCGGCGCGGCCGACCCCCGTCGCCGCCGAAGAGCCGCACCACACCCGCCAGCCCGCGTCCACGGCGCGGTCCACCGCGCGGCGGGCCGCCGTGAGGCCGCCCATACGTGCCGGGTCCACGTTCACCGCGCCGCCCGCCTCGGCCCGGATCGCCTCGGTGAGGTCGTCAACCGACTCCAGGGGCCGGCCCAGCGCCACCGGTGTGCGCATCTGGGCGGACAGCCGGGCGTGCGCCGCGAGGTCGTCCGGGGCGAAGGGGTCCTCCACCGCCAGCAGACCGAGCCCGTCCAGGACGCGCAGCGCGTCCAGGTCGGCGGGGGACTCGGTGTAGCGGCAGCCCGCGTCCGCCTGGAGGACCAGGAACGGGAAGCTCGACTGCACCGCGCGCACCACGTCCGCGTCCCAGCCCGGCGCGATCTCCAGCCGGATCCGCCGGAAACCCGCCCCCACCTGGCGGTTCACCTCCGTGACCACCGACTCCACGGCCGCCTGGCGGGGCAGCGTCACCCCCGCGGTGAGCGCGGTGCGCTCCCCGCCCAGGGCGTGCGAGAGCGGGGTGTCGCGCTGTCGGCTCCACAGGTCCCAGCACGCGGTGTCCAGGGCCCCGGCCACGGCCGGGTCCCAGGGCAGGTCGGCCCAGGCCTCGCCCGCCTCGGTCGGACGCCGCCAGGAGTGGCCGAGCAGGGCGGGGGCGAAGACGCGGGTCAGGGCGTCCCACTGGGCCGCGTCGGCCTCCGGCAGCTCCCCCCAGCCGCTCACGCCGTCACCGTCGGCCACCCGGACCAAGACGGGGCCGTCGGCGCCGGGGCCCCGGCCGCCGGCCGGGGGCCGCAGCCGGATCAGCTCTAGTTCGACGATCCGGGTCGCGGTCGCCGAGCCGGTGTGTGCCACGCTGTCCCACCTCGGTACTCGTCCTCCCGCGACCGGCCGCAGAGCCGGACGCGCGGGCTTTCCCCTCGACCGTACCCCCGGCCGACCTGCGCGACCACCCCGAACGGTGCGGTCCGCGCCACCCGTGCGGCCGGGCGGCGCGGACCCCGGGCTCGTGCCGCCCGCGTTCGGGGGCGGTAGCCCCTCCTAGCCCTGGACCAGCACCTCGTCCAGCGGGCGGTGCTTGAGCCCGTGCGCCTCGGCGACCGGGGCGGAGACCACGTCGCCGTCGAAGGTGTTCAGGCCCCCGGCCAGCGCCTCGTCCTCGTTCATGGCGAGCCGCCAGCCCTTCTCCGCCAGCGCCACGGTGTAGCGCAGGGTGTCCTTGGTGAGGGCGTGCGTGGAGGTGTTGGGCACCGCGCCCGGCATGTTCGCCACGCAGTAGAACACCGTGTCGTGCACGTGGAAGGTGGGGTCGGCGTGCGTAGTGGGGCGCGAGTCCTCGAAGCACCCGCCCTGGTCGATCGCGATGTCCACCAGCACCGCGCCCGGCCGCATCCGCGACACCAGCTCGTTGGTCACCAGCTTGGGCGCCTTGGCCCCCGGCACCAGCACCGCGCCGATCACCATGTCCGACTCCAGCACCGACAGCTCCAGCTCGAAGGCGTTGGACACCACCGTCTTGACCCGGCCCCGGTAGAGGGAGTCCACGTGCCGCAGCTTGTTCACGTTCAGGTCCAGCACGGTCACCTCCGCGCCCATGCCCACCGCGATCTGCGTCGCGTTCAGGCCGGAGACGCCCGCGCCGATCACGGTCACGCGCGCCGGGCGCACGCCCGGCACCCCGCCCATCAGCACGCCGCGACCGCCGCTGGGCCGCTGGAGGGTCACCGCGCCCATCTGCGGGGCCAGGCGGCCCGCGACCTCCGACATCGGTGCCAGCAGCGGCAGGGAGCCGTCCGGCAACTGCACGGTCTCGTAGGCGATGCCGGTCACCCGCCGGTCCAGCAGGGCGTCGGTGCACTCGCGCGAGGCGGCCAGGTGCAGGTAGGTGAAGAGGGTCTGCCCCTCCCGCATGCGGTGGTACTCGGCGGCGACCGGCTCCTTGACCTTCAGGACCAGCTCACCGGCGTCCCACACCTCGTCGGGGGAGTCCAGGACGCGCGCGCCCGCCGCCTCGTACTCGGCGTTGGAGATGGAGGAGCCCAGGCCCGCGTCGCGCTCGACGACCACCTCGTGGCCGCGTCGGACCAGTTCGTGGACACCGGCGGGGGTGATGGCCACCCGGTACTCGTGGTTCTTGATCTCGCGGGGCACGCCGATGCGCACGGTTCCTCCTACGGCCGTCTCCGGTGATACCCCCACTGTGAACTGCGGGGGTGTCCTGGCGCCATCGCCAACATGCAATGCTGTCGACGATCTTGTTGACAGGGTGTAAGCCCGGTGTGTGGTCTGGGACACGGGTACCTGCCCGTGACGCGCGGGCTCAATCCCCCGGGGCCCGAAGCGCTGGAAGCCGCCGCCCCGGGCGCTTCCGGTCCGGGCGCGTCTCACCGCCCGCTCTCGGTCCGGACCCGTCCCGCCCCCGCTCTCGGTCCGGGCGCCGTCCCGCCGGGAACCGCCCCGCGGGCCGCCGCGAGTCCGGCCGCTGTTCTAACGGACGCCGCCCGCCGGGCGTCCCGAGATCCACACCCGCCGCACCCGGCCGGTCAGCTCCCGGCCCGCGTAGGGGCTGGGGTCCGCCGGGGGGACCGCCACCCGCGCGCCGGGGTCGAAGGCGACCAGGTCGGCGTCGAACCCCACCGCGATCCGGCCCTTGCCCACCAGCCCCAGCAGTTCCGCCGGGGCCCGCGCCGTCCACCGTGCGAGGTCGGCCAGCCCCCGGCCGCGCCGGTGCGCCGCCGTCCACAGCGCCGACAGGCTCCACTCCAGCGTGTACAGGCCGTGGGCGGGCAGGTGCCCCGACCCCACCGTGGTGATCGCCGAGTCCCGCGCCAGCAGCGCGTTCCACAGCGCCTTGCGGTTGGCGTCCGAGCGCAGCGGCGGCCGGCAGGCGTGCGCGGGCGACTCCGGGGCCAGCGACTCCGAGGGCAGGCACAGGTAGTGCGGGCAGGTGTGCGCGGTCAGCGCCACCCCCACGGTCCCCGCCGTCGCCAGCAGCGCCGCGCACTCGGCCGCGGTGAACGACCCCACGTGCGTGCGCGTCCCCACCGCGCGGGCCGCCGCGATCACCCGCTCCAGCCCGCGCCGCTCCGCCCGGGGCGGCCGGTGCTCCGCCGCCGTCGGCGGGGTCCCCAGCTCGGCCGCGTCCTCGGCGTGCACCAGCAGCACGCTGTCCAGTGCCGCGAGTTCGGCCATCGCCTTGCGCAGTTGGGCGTCGTTGAGCGCCGCGATGTCCGGGGCGCCGCCGTCCGACAGCGAGCAGTGGAAGGCCACCGCACCGGCGGCCTGGAGGTCGGCCAGGTCCAGCGGGCCGGTGCCCGGGGCCACCCCGCCGAGGAACAGCACCGGCACGGGGGACAGGGCCGCCGCGCGCTGGTGCGCCGCGAGGGCGTCCGCGTAGGTCAGGGCTGGCCGTGCCGGGGCCGGGGACGCCACCACGCAGGTCACACCGCCCCGCAGGGCGGCCGTCCCCGTCCGGCGGTAGGACTCGGCCAGGTCCTGCCCGGGCACGTGCGCGCCGGTGCCCACGTCCACCGCGCCGGGCAGCAGGGCCACGGCGCCGAGGTCGGTCGTCACGTGGGCGGGCATGCGCGCGCCGTGGGCGCCCACGGCCTCGACCCGCCCGTCGCGCACCCCGACCGAGGCGGGCCGGACCCCCTCGGGGAGGACCACGCGCGTGGACCTGACCACACTGTCGTACACGGCCATCCGCCGTCCCCTTCGCTGCGCTCGCTGGAGGATGTGCTGAGAGGAGCCGCGGGCGACCGCGGCACGGGAGGGGAGGCCGGACGCCGAAGGCGGGGAAACCGTCGTCTCGACCGGATACGAGCGTATCGCGAGGAGCCCCGCCGCAAGGGGGGAATCCGACATCCCGGCCCCGGCGCCGCCGCCCCGGCTGCCGCCCCGCGCGCCTCGCGGACGCCCCGGATCCGCCCGCGGGGGTGTACGGGGACGCCCGAGTCCGACACTGTGTAGTAGACGGACTAACCTTGGTCGAGGTGTTCCTCCGTGCGCGGCCCCTGCCGGAAAAGTCCCGGACAGCGGCGAGGCGGTCACACGGCCAAGGGCGCTGACCAGCCAGTTGCAACGAGACCGACGACGGAGTGGCGCGTGGCTCCTCCCGCACAGAACCAGAAGTCCCCCCTCAAGGAACACCATGACGACGCCCCGGGCACGGGACGGGCGCCCCTCTTCGCCGCCGCGGCCGCCGCCCTGTGCCTGGCCGGCCTGAGCCTGACCCTGGTCCTGGGCGGAGCCGCCTTCCCCGAGGTCATCCCGGGGCTGCCCGACGCGGGCGAGGCGGTCCGCTGGGGCCTGCCGCTGGCCAAGGTCGCCATGGACGCCTCCGCGGTCGTGGCGATCGGTCTGCTGCTGCTCGCCGCCGTCCTGCTGCCCTCCCACAAGGGCAGGCTCTCCCCGCAGGCGACCTCCTACGTGCGCGCGGCGAGCTGGGCGGGCCTGGTCTGGGCCCTCGCCGCCGTGTTCACCCTGTACTTCCAGGCCGCGGAGTTCCTGGCCCGCAAGATCGGCCAGATCAGCGTCGACGAGGTCACGGCCTACGCCGGGTCGGTCTCGGGCGGCATCGCGCTGATGTTCGTCGTCCTGCTCACGACCGGCATCGCCCTGTTCGGCCGCACGGCCACCACCGCCACCGGCGGCCTGTGGCTGCTCGTCCTGGCCCTGGCCGCCACCACGCCGCCCGCGCTGACCGGCCACTCGGCCTCCTCCGGCTCGCACGAGCTGGCCGTGACCGGGCTGGCCCTGCACGTGATCTCCATCAGCGTGTGGGTGGGCGGCGTGGCCGCGCTGACCTACCACGCGCTGCGCCGCGACGCCCAGGACCCGTCGGTGGCCGCCAACCGCTTCAGCCGCCTGGCGCTGTGGGCCTACGTGGGCGTGGCCGTCAGCGGCGCGGCCAGCGCGCTGGCCCGCCTGTACTCGATCGGGGACCTGGTCGCCACCGAGTACGGCCTGATCATCCTGGTCAAGATCATCCTGTTCGGGGTCCTGGGCGCGTTCGGCTACATGCACCGCGAGTTCGTCTTCAAGCGCCTGGAAGGCGCCCCGACGGGACCCGCGGGCGAGGTCTTCCGGCGCCCGCTGTTCCTGCGTGCGGCGCTGGCCGAGGTGCTCATCATGGCCACCGTCATCGGCGTTTCCGTCGGCCTGGGGCGCACCGCGCCGCCCCCGCCGCTGGAGGGCACCGTGGACCCGGCCGCCGCGATCCTCGGCTTCCCCATCCCGCCGCCCATGACCGCCCAGACCCTGCTCACCCTGTGGCGCCCCGACCTGTTCTTCATCATGATCGTGGTCGTCGCAGGCGGGCTGTACGCGGGCGCCGTCACCCGGCTGGTGCGCCGGGGCGACTCCTGGCCCGTGGGACGGACGGTGGCCTTCGCGGCCGGGCTGCTCACGATCGTGGTCACGCAGCTCACCGGGTTCGCGACCTACTCCATGGTGCTGTTCTCGACGCACATGATCCAGCACATGGTGCTGTCGATGCTCACCCCGATCCTGCTGGTGCTGGGCGCGCCGATCACCCTGGCCCTGCGGGCGCTCAAGCCCGCCGCGCGGCGCGGGGACCGGGGGCCGCGCGAGTGGCTCAACCTGTTCCTGAACAGCCGCTTCTCCAAGCTGGTCACGCACCCGGCGATCGCGGCCCCGCTGTTCGTGTTCGGCCCCTACGCGCTGTACTTCACGCCGCTGTTCGGCACGCTGATGAACGACCACCTGGGCCACCTGCTCATGGGCGTGCACTTCCTGCTGGTGGGCTTCCTCTTCTACTGGATCATCGTGGGCGTGGACCCGGCGCCGAGGAAGGTGCCCTTCCTGCTGCGCATCCTGCTGCTGCTGGTGGTGATGGGGTTCCACGCCTTCTTCGGCATCACGATCATGATGCAGTCCGAGCCCCTGGCGATGGACTACTACGGCCAGTTCGACATCCCGTGGCTGGAGGACCAGGCCGCCGACCAGTACGCGGGCGGCGGCGTCGCTTGGGCGCTGGGCGAGATCCCCACCGCGCTGGTCATGATCGCGCTGGTGCGGCAGTGGTCGCGCGACGACGAGAAGCAGGAGCGCCGCCGGGAGCGCCACAGCCGCCGGGGCGGCTCCGACGACGCCGACATGGACGCCTACAACGCCTACCTGGCCGAGCTCGAACGCCGCTCGCGGGGCGGGGCCCCGGCCGGGGCCGCCGCGGCCACGGAGGCGCGCAGCGCACCGGCGGCCGGGTCCGGGGACGACGATCCCGACCCCGCCGCGAGCAAGGGCGGCTGAACCGACACGCGGGGGCGCACCGGCCGGTCCGCCCCCGCGTGTCGATTCAGCCCAGTTTGGCGAGGACCCCCAGGCATTCAGGCCCGGCCCGGGAGGAATCGTCGTCCAGAGCACACCCAGTCTCCAGTGACGCACATCAGCCACCTTCATATGTTTTCGGCTGCGCTCCATGACCGACCCGGTACAGGATGGTGGGCGTGTCGACGATCACCGTGCAGCTCAAGCTCACGCCCTCGCCCGAACAGGCGGCGGTGCTGGAGCAGACCCTGCACGCGCTCAACGACCACGCCAACCATGTCTCACGGGCGGCCCACGAGCAGGGCATCCACCGCCTCTACCCCTTGCGCAAGCTCACCTACACCCGCCTGCGCGAAGCCGGGATCAGCTCACAGGCCGCCCAGTTGACCATCAAGAAGGTCGCTGACGCCTACACCACGTTCCACGCCAACCTCAAGGCCGCAAACTACGGACCCAAGGGCTCCGAGCGGCGCCAGCGCATCGAGTCCACACCAGTCGTCTTTCGCCCTGGATGCCCACACGATCTCGCTGTGGATCATCCAGGGCCGGATGAAGGACGTGCCCTTCGCCTGCTCGCCCGACCAGACGAAGGTGCTGGCCGAGCACAAACGGGGCGAATGCGACCTGGTGCACCGTGACGGGGCTTGGTTTCTTCTGGTGGCGGTCGCTGTGCCCGACGCCCCCGAGCATGAGCCCGACGGCTTCCTCGGAGTGGATCTCGCCATCGTCAACGACGCCACCACCAGCGATGGCCAGATGATGGCCGGGCGCAAGCTCAACCGGTACCGCAGACGGCAACGCCAGCTGCGCGCCAAACTCCAGAAGAAGGGCACCAGGAGCGCCAAACGTCTACTCAAACGTCAGCGTCGCAAGGAGTCCCGCCGCTCTCGGGACGCCAACCATGTCATATCGAAGCGCATTGTGGCCGAGGCCGAACGCACCTCGCGCGGGATCGCCCTGGAGGATCTGAAGGGCATCCGGCAGAGGGTACGGCAGAGAAAACCCAACGGGCCGCGCTGCACAGCTGGTCGTTCCAACAGCTGGGGAGCTTCCTCATCTACAAGGCCAAACGGGCCGGTGTGCCGGTGGTGTTGGTGAAGCCGGCGTACTCCTCCCGGGAGTGCGCGGAGTGCTCCTACACCCACCGGCACAACCGGATCTGTCAGGCTTCCTTCACCTGCCGGTCGTGCGGTGTCGTTGCACACGCCGACCGTAACGCTTCCCGTGTCCTGGCCCGCAGGGGCCGGGAGGCGTGGAACGCGGGGCGGCAGTCATCCGCCTCTGACGGTTCCCAGTAATCGTCTGGACGCGGGAGGTCGATCTGGCAGCCAGTTGGGCGCCTACCCGCAAGCTCGGCCCTTCACGACCGAGAAGCTGACCTACGTGGTCACCCAGGCGCCCCACCGCGACGCCCTGGCCGAGGCCATCCCGCTGGTGCGGGCGCGGGAGGGAGCGGTCTGACGGGCGGACCCGGGCGGAGGGGCGGGGCCACGGGGCGCGCGGACGCGCGAGCGCGGGGTCAGACGACCAGGGCGGCCACGGAGGCCCCCACCAGCCCCAGGACCAGGCAGATCAGCAGGGCCGCGGCCAGCATCGGCAGGGACGGCCGCAGCGCGGAGACCACGGACCCGCCGCCCCCCGAGGACTGGCGGCGCGCCACCACCGGCAGCATGACCACGTTCACGGCGCACACGACGGCCGCGACGCAGGCGGCCGCGGCGAACCCCGCCCAGAAACCGGACCCGGCGGCCAGCGTGTTGGCCGCGGCCAGCGTCGGCAGCGCGATCAGCACCACCACGGAGGCGATGCCGAACGCCGCCCGCGACCGGGGCGACGCCCCGCGCGAACTCCCGGAGACGACGAGGAGCAGACCGAGCAGGGCCGCCATCAGGATGGCGCCCACGACTCCGAACACGGCGATGTTGACCAGCGAACTCACGCTCGCCATTGTCGCATCGAACCCCGGGTGCCCGGATCCGGGGTGGACGTGCGCGCTCAGCCGGTGTGCTCCACCCGCGAGCCCGCCGCCGTCTTGACCACCCTCAGACGGGTGGACACCCTCTGCCGCAGGTCGGCGACGTGGCTCACCACGCCCACCGCACGGCCGCCGTCCCGCAGCCGGTCCAGGACGTCCAGCACCTCCTCCAGGGTGTCCTCGTCCAGTGTGCCGAACCCCTCGTCCACGAACAGGGTGTCGATGTCGGCGCCGCCCGCCTCGGCGCTGGCCACGTCGCCCAGGCCCAGGGCCAGCGCCAGCGAGCTGAAGAACGTCTCACCGCCCGAGAGCGTGGCCGGGTCGCGCTCCACGCCCGTCCAGGCGTCGACCACCCGCATGCCCAGGCCGCCGGCCGAACGCGCGCGCCCGTCCCCGGCGGCCTTGTCCACCGTGTACCGCAGCTCGTACCGGCCGTCCGACATCGTCACCAGACGGTCGTTGGCGGCGGCCACCACCTGCTCCAGGCGGGCCGCCAGCACGTACGCGGACAGGCGCACGTTGTCGGCGTTGTCGGAGGAGGTCCCGGCGGTCAGGCCGCGCAGCCCCTCGGCCACCGCGTAGCGGCGCAGCGCCGGTTCGCAGTCCCGCAGCCGCAGTTCCAGCTCCCCGCGCAGGGAGGCGAGCCGACGCGCCCGCTCCTCCAGCATGCTCCGCCAGGCCACCGCGCGGTCGGCGGCCTCCGACGCGGTCCGCGCGGCGCCGGCCAGCTCCTCCGGGTCCGTGACGGGCAGTTCCCCGGCCGCGGTCAGCGCGGGGTCCGCCAGCGACGCCTCTGCGGCGGCCAGGGCGTCGTCGAAGGAGCGGGCGCGCTCGCGCAGCGCGCGGCGCCGCTCCTCGTCCAGGGCGGCCTCCCACACCCCGGCCTCGTCGGCGAAGCGGGCGTCGGCCCGCTGCCGCTCGGCCTCGGCGGCGGCGGCGCGCAGTTCGTCGGCCGCGCGGTCGCGGTTGACGGCGGCCTCGGACGCGGCGCGCAGCAGGTCGGCCTCACCGCCCAGCCTGGCGATCCGCTCGTCCAGCCCGGCGTCGTCCCCGCGTGCCCGGTCCAGCAGCGCGGTCAGCCGCCCGTGCTCGCGGACGGCGTTGTCCCGGTCGGCCCCGACCTGGGCCTCCTGCCGGGCCAGCTCGCCCTCGCGGGCGCGGGCGCGCTCCAGGTCGCCGGTGGTGCGCTCCAGCTCCTCCTCCACCCGCCGGGCCTCACCGGCGGCGGCCCTGGCCTCCGCCAGCGCCGCGGTGTGCGCCTCCACCTCCTCGCGGGCGGTGTCGGCGGTGCCGTCCTCGGCGCGCTCGCGCGCGGCGGTGCGCCGCTCCCTCAGGGCCACCACGTCGCTCTCGGCCTCCGCGCGGCGCGAGGCCGCGGCGTCGGCGGCCGCCTGGGCCCGCCGCTCCTCCTCGGCCGAGACCAGGCCCTCGCCGCGGGGCCGGGCGGGGGAGGGGTGCGCCACCGACCCGCACACCGCGCACGGCTCCCCGTCGGCCAGGCCGGACGCCAGTTCGGCGGCCATGTGGGTGATGCGGCGCTCGCGCAGGTCCAGGGCGCGGTCGCGGGCGGCCTGGGCTCCGTCCACGGCCTCGCGGTAGCGCTCCTGAGCCCGCGCCAGTTCCCGGCCCAGGCGCTCGTACTCCGCGGCGGCGTCGAGGCGCCTGCGGGCGGCGGCCAGGGCGGTCTCGGCGGCCCCCTCCTGCCCGGCCTGGTCGTGCAGGCGCCGCAGCTCGGCGGTGAGCGCCTCCACCCGGGGCGGCAGGGAGGCGGCCAGCGCGCGCTGGCGCTCCAGCTGCGCGGCGATCTCGCCCAGGCGCCCCGTGAGCGCGGTGACGGAGCGGCCCAGGGACCGGCTGCGCTCGGCGTCCGCGCGCAGCGCGTCCAGACGGGCCAGCTCGTCCCGGCGCTCCCGCTCGGCGGCGCCCAGCTCCCCGCGCGGCACCGTCTCGCCGGGCCGCGCGGAGAAGCCCGGCAGCCCGCCCACCAGCGCCAGGTGGTCGGCGACGGCGAGCTCGGCCTTGTCCAGCTCGGTGCGGCGGTTGTCGCGGGCGCGCAGGAAGGGCAGCACCGACTCGGCGCGCTCGGCGTCGCCGAGCTGGACGTCGATCGCGGACCGCCACGCGGTGTGCTCGGCCAGCCGGGCACGGCGTTCCCGGGCGTCGGCCAGCCGCTCCTGGAGCGCGCGCAGCTCGCGTCCCCCGACCAGGGCGCGCTGGGCGTCCTCTCGGGCCCCGGTGAACTCCCCAGCCACCCGCCCGGCGTCGTGCGCGGTCGCGGCGGTGACGCAGGCCAGTTCCGCGGCCCAGGCCGACAGCTCCTCGGGCGGTTCGGGGGCCCGGGACCCGCCGACCTCGGCGATCCGGTCCGCGACCGCGCGCACCTCGCCGTTGGCGGTCCGGACCTCGTGTTCGAGCCGTTTGGCGTGCGATCCCAGCCACGTCTCCACGTCCCGGAACAGCCGGGTGTTGAAGATGCGCTCCAGGGACTCGCGGCGCTCCTCGGACTTGGCGCGCAGGAACCGGGCGAAGTCGCCCTGGGGGAGCATGACGGTCTGGCAGAACTGCGCGAGGGTCAGGCCCAGCAGGTCGCTGACGAACTGCCCCGCCTCGTCGGGGCGGGTGGTGACGCCCTCCCACCTGCCGCCGGTGAACTCCTTGACGACGACCTTGGTGTTCTGCGACACCGTGCCGGTGCCCCGCTTCTTGGGGCGGTCCCAGCGCGGCTTGCGCTCGATCCAGACGCGCCGCCCCTGGACCGTGAACTCCAGGACCACTCCGGGCTCGGCGTCCGGCGGCGCGTGGTCGCTCTTGGGGGAGCGGTCCTTGCCGCGGGCGCCCGGCACGTTGCCGTACAGGGCGAAGCACACCGCGTCCAGCACGGTGGTCTTGCCCGCGCCGGTGGGGCCGTGAATGAGGAAGAGCCCGCCCGCGCTGAGGCGGTCGAAGTCCACCTTCTCGGTGCCCGCGAACGGGCCGAACGCCTGGACGGTGAGGGTGTGCAGCCGCATCAGCGCGTCCCCTCCTGGAGCCGGACCTGCTCGACGGCGGTGTTCACGAGGGCCTCCTCCTCGGGGGTGGTGGGGGTGCCTCGGGCCCACTCCACGAAGTCGCCGACCACTTGGCGCTCGCTGCGGTCGGCGACGGAGGCGGCGATCGGGCGGGTGTCGGGGGCGCCGCCCTCGGGGGCGAAGTCCAGGACCAGGACGTGGGGGAAGCGTTCGCGCAGCCGGTCCATGGGGTGGGCGGGGCGGCGCGGGTCGGTCAGGGTGATCTGGAGCCAGTGGCCGGTGCGGGACTCCCACTCGGGGCGGGTGAGCAGGTCCTCGATCCGGCCGCGGACACGGGCCAGGGGGCGGGGGACGGGCGCCGTGGCGAACTCGGCGCCCGCGAGGCCGTCGGCGTCCAGGTCCACCAGCCAGTAGCCCTTGACGTGGTGCTCCTCGGAGAAGGAGTAGGCCAGCGGGCTGCCCGAATAGCGCACGGACGGGGTGATGGTCTGGCGCCCGTGCAGGTGGCCCAGGGCCACGTAGTCGACCCCGTCGTAGACCGGGACCGGCACGTGCGAGGCGCCGCCCACCGAGATGTCGCGTTCGCTGTCGGAGGGCTCGCCGCCGGTCACGAACGCGTGCGAGAGGACCACCGACCGGGTGCCGGGCCGCTCGGCGAGGTCGGCGCGCACCAGGTCCATGGCGTGTCCGAGCGCCGCCGCGTGCCCCCGCTCGGGCAGGTCCCAGTGGTGGCGCGCGATCTCCGGTTCCAGGTAGGGGATGCCGTAGAAGGCCACGGGCCCGTGCTCGTCCTCGATGACCACGGGCGTGCCCACGCCGTCCAGGGAGCTGCGCAGGTGGACGCCGGAGGCGTCGATGAGGCCGGTGGCGAAGGACATCCGCGCCATGGAGTCGTGGTTGCCGCTGATGAGGACGGCCCGGGCCCCGGTCTCGCGGATCCGGCCCAGGGCGCGGTCGAAGAGCCGGACCGCGTCCACCGACGGCAGGGCGCGGTCGTAGAGGTCGCCGGCGACGACCACCACGTCGACCCTGTGTTCGCGGATGGTGTCGACGAGGTGGTCCAGGAAGGCCGCCTGGGCGTCGACGAGGTTCTCCCGGTGGAAGGAGCGGCCCAGGTGCCAGTCCGAGGTGTGCAGCAGGCGCATGGCACTGGACATTACCGAAGCCCGACGCTCCGCGTGCGGGACGAGGGCCGTCCTGTGGACGGCCTCCGGGGTCGGCGCTGCCCGCGGCGCGTCGGTGCTTCGGCGCGTCAGCGCTTGCGGGCGAGGGTGAGGCCGTCGCCGATGGGCAGCAGCACCTGCGTGACGCGCCCGTCGGAGACCAGCCGGTCGTTGAAGTCGCGGATCCCCCGTACGGCCGCCAAGGTGTTCTCGCGGTCCACGACCCGCCCGTGGGAGAGGGTGTTGTCGGCCAGGATCAGGCCGCCCGGCCGGACGCGGGGGACCAGCTCCTCCCAGTAGCCGACGTAGCCCTCCTTGTCGGCGTCCACGAAGGCCAGGTCGAACCGCGGCTCCTCGGGAAGCTCCCGCAGCGACTCCAGGGCCGGGCCCAGCCTCAGGGTGATGCGGTCCGCGACCCCGGCTCGTTCCCAGTACCTCCGGGCCACGGAGGTCCACTCCTCGCTGACGTCCAGGGCCAGGAGGCGGCCGTCCTCGGGTAGGCCGCGCGCGAAGCAGATCGACGAGTAGCCGGTGAAGGTCCCGATCTCCACCACCTCCCGCGCGCCGCAGATCCGCGTGAGCATAGTGGTGAAGGCGCCCTGTTCGGGGCCGATCTGCATGCCCCGGTGGTCCGGGAACAGCCGCGCGGTCTCCTCGGCCAGGTCCGCCAGGACCTCGTCCACGGGCTCGCTGTGCTCGACGACGTAGGCGTGCAGTTCGGGGCTGAGGCCCTCTGTGGATCGTGTCACGCCCGACAGCCTAGGCCAGCCGGGGCGCGGCCGACAGGTGCCGGGCCGCCGCGGGGAGGGGAACCGGACGCGGCCCCGGCGGCGGGGCGCGTCGCGGGGTCCCGCGCGCGGCCGGGGCGTCGGCGCGGGGGCGCGGGGGCGCGGGGGGCGCCCCCGGCCCCCGTCAGTACTCGGGCAGCAGCGCGGGCCAGTCGAACAGGTAGATGGTCCCCACGATGACGCCGATGGTCAGCAGCGGGGTGACGAACTTCTGCTCGACCGGGCCGTCGGTGACGAAGCCCTTCCCCTGGCCGAAGCGCTTCTTGAAGAAGGGCCAGAAGATGGGCACGCCCATCTTGGTGATCATGTCGCCGAAGAAGTGCAGGATGACGCCGAAGGCCACTGCCAGGCCCAGCCAGCTGTAGTTCACCCCGGAGGTGAACAGCGCCAGCGTGATGCCCGCCGTGGCCATCGCGTTGATGACCCCCGACGCGACCTTGTTCTTGTCCAGGCCGAAGCCCAGGCCCTGGAGGGCGATGCCGATCAGCAGGAACACGAAGACCTGGACGGCCAGCTGGGACCACAGTGCCAACAGCTGCACCAGTACGCCCATGAGGACCGCGAAGAAGAACGAGTGCGTTCCCATCCGGTGCCCGCCGAACAGGAAGCCCAGCATGCCGCTCAGCACCTCGGTGACCCTGCCGTAGGTCTTGGTCACCGTGGCGCTCTTGTGGTCCAGATCGGGCAGCAGGGCCGCACCGGCACAGACCAGCGAACCCGCGATGATCTCACCGGGACCCAGGTGGAAGCTGAGTCCGAGGAATTCCCTGCCCTGGACCAGCGGAACGACCGCCATCCAACCAACCACGCCGCTCAGTGCGTGCGAGTGCCCCATCATGGCGGGAACCGTAGCGGAGTACGGCATTTACTGCCAACGCGGGGTGTCCGCCAACGGCGCGCCGGTCACGCAGCGCACACGGCCCGCCTCCCCGCCGCCCTCCCGGCGGCGCCCGTTCGCCACCCGGCGTGTGCCCGCGACCCCTCTGCGTGGGAACACGGGACCGCTGTGCGCCCTTCCGTGCTCCCCGGACGTCGATCGCGCACTCCGGCCGAACTCTTTCCGCGTGTCCCGGACATTTCCGGTGACGCTTTCCGGACGCTTTCGCGGGGACATTCTTCGGGCCGAATCCAAACCGATGTCACGGCGCTCCACGAAGGTCATTGACGCTCGTCGTCGTCCGTTGGTAAACAACCACCAACCCCCGGGTGGCGTGCCACCGACCCACGATCCTCTGACAGGAGGGGCCGCACATGAACGCCCACCACCCTCCCCCCGGTTCCCCCGTGCGCCGCACCGTCCCTCCCCACGCACCTTCCGCCGGCGCGTTCGCGCGCCGCACCGCCGCCACGGCCGCCGCGCTCCTCCTCCTGGCCGGAACCACCGCGGCCCCCGCCACCGCGGACACCTCCGACGGCCAGACCCTCAGCATCGCCACCTCCCAGCAGGTGGACTCCTTCAACCCCTTCACCGCGCAGCTCGCGATCACCACCAACGTCCTGCGCCACGTCTACGACTCCCTCGTCACGGTCGACCCCCAGACGAACCAGCCCGCCCCCTCCCTCGCCGAGTCCTGGGAGTCCAGCGACGACGGCCTCACCTGGACCTTCCACCTGCGCGAGGGCGTCCAGTTCTCCGACGGCGAGCCCCTGACCGCCGACGACGTGGCCTGGACCTTCACCACCATGATGGAGAACGAGGCCGCGGCGGTCGCCAACGGCAACTACGTCTCCGGCTTCGACACGGTCACCGCCGAGGACGACCGGACCGTGGTCGTCGAACTCGACGAGCCGCAGGCCACCATGACCTCCCTCAACGTCCCGATCGTCCCCAGGCACGTCTGGGAGCCGATCCTTGAGCGGGAGGGCGAGGCCTTCTCCGACTACGGCAACGAGGACTTCCCGACCGTCGGCAGCGGACCCTTCGTCCTCACCGGCCACGACCGGGGCCGCTCCATCACCCTGGAGGCCAACCCCGACCACTGGCGCGGCGCACCCGCCTTCGAGCGGATCGTCCTGCGCTACTACTCCGAGAAGGACGCGGCGGTGGAGGCGCTGCGCAGCGGTGAGGTCTCCCTCGTCTACGAACTCACCCAGGCGCAGGCCGCCGCCCTGGAGTCGGCGCAGGACATCGAGGTCAACATCGCCGACGGCAAGCGCTTCCAGGCCTTCACCATCAACCCCGGCGCGGTCACCCAGGACGGGGAGGAGTTCGGCGACGGGCACCCCGCACTCGCCGACCGCACCCTGCGCCAGGCCATCGTCATGGCCATCGACAACCAGGAGATCGTCGACAAGGCGCACGGCGGCGAGGCAGTTGCCGCGGGCGGCTACATCCCGCCCCGCTACGAGGACTTCCACTGGGCGCCCGAGGGCGGGGAGGCCGTCCTCGACTTCGACCCCGAAGCCGCCAACGCGATGCTCGACGAGGCCGGGTACGAGCGGGGCGAGGACGGCGTGCGCGTCTCACCCGAGGGCGACCGCCTCGAACTGCGCATGCACGTCCACCAGGACCGGCCCGACAACGTCAACACCGGACTGGTCATCGTCGAGCGCCTGGCCGACATCGGCATCGAGATCGAGAACCTCACCGTCGACCCCGGCGTGCTCAGCGACGCCCTCTTCGCGGGTGAGTACGACCTCATCTTCACCGGCTGGACGGTCAACCCCGACCCCGACTACGTGCTGAGCATCCACACCTGCGGCGCCCTGCCCACCGAGCCGGGCACCATGCAGGGCGACGCCTACTTCTGCGACGAGGAGTACGACGAGCTCTACGAGGCCCAGCTCGCCGAGTACGACCGCCAGGCCCGCGCGGAGATCATCCACCAGCTCCAGGAGGTCCTCTACCGCGAGGCCGTCGTGAACGTGCTGGCCTACCCCAACATCATGGAGGCCTACCGCACCGACCACATCGCCTCCATCCAGTACGAGCCCGCCGAGGGCGGCAACATCTGGGGCCAGGACGGCTACTGGGCCTGGTGGTCGGCCGAACCCGCCGACGAGCGGGCCGCGGGCACCGCCTCCGGCCCCTCCACCGGGGTCTGGATCGGCGTCGGGGCCGTCGTGCTCGTCCTCGCCGCGGTCGGGGGCTTCCTGCTGCTGCGCCGACGTTCCACCATGGAGGACCGCGAGTGACCACTACTCCCACCGCCGAGGGAGGCCCGCCCGGGGAGGACGCGCCCGCCGCACCCTCCCCGGCCGGACCCGCCGGAGCGGGCCGCGCCCGGCGCGCCGCGCGCTACGTGGCCGGACGCCTGACGACCGCGGTGGTCTCCCTGGCCGCCGTGGTCGTCGCCGGGTTCTTCCTCTTCCGGATCCTGCCCGGCGACCCCGTCCGCGCCATGACCGAGGGCCGCGAGGTCACCGCCGAGCAGCGCGATGAGCTGCGCCGCCAGTTCGGGCTCGACCAGCCGCTGTGGCAGCAGTTCCTCGACTACGCGCTCGGGCTGCTCCGCCTCGACCTCGGCGAGTCCTTCCAGTACCACGAACCCGTCACCGAGCTCATCCTCGACCGGATCGGCCCGACCGTCCTGCTCGCCGGGACCGGCACGGTCGTCGCCGCGCTGCTGGGCCTGTTCCTGGGCGCCCGGGCGGGCTGGCGGCCGGGCAGCCGCTCGGACCGGGCCAACACCGCCGTCGCCCTGTTCTTCTGGTCGGTGCCCACGTTCTGGCTGGGCCTGCTGCTCATCGTCTTCCTGGCCTCGGGGCGCGGGTTCGTGCCCGGCATGTTCCCGACCGGCGGCATGGTCGACCCCCGCACCGGCGGGGGCCTGGAGACCGTGCTGAACACCGCCTGGCACATGGTGCTGCCCGTCACCACCATGGTCGCGGTCATCTACGCCCAGTACCTGATGATCATGCGCTCCTCGCTCATGGACGAGAAGGGCGCCGACTACCTCACCACCGCGCGCGCCAAGGGCCTGCGCGACGCCCTGGTGCGGCGCAGGCACGCCGTGCCCAACGCCCTGCTGCCCACGGTGACGCTCCTGTTCCTCAACCTCGGACAGGTCGTGTCCGGGGTGATCCTCGTGGAGACCGTGTTCTCCTGGCCCGGCCTCGGACAGCTCTTCTACTCCGGCCTGCGCGTACCCGACCTCGGCCTCGTCCAGGGCCTGTTCGTGGTGTTCGCGGCCTCGGTGATCCTCATGAACCTGCTCGCCGACCTGGTGTACCCGCTGCTCGACCCCCGGGTGCGCCCGTGAACGCCCCCGCCGGGACGCCCGGCAGCCCGAGCGGCGGGGAGAACGACCCCTCCGCCCGGCCGGAGGGCTCCGACGGAGTCCCCGCCGGAGGCGGAACCGCCACGGCCACCGCGCCGCCGCTGACCGCACCGCCCTCTCCCCGCGTCCTCGCACGCAGACGCCGTCAGGAGGCCCTGCGCCGCTTCGCCCGCGAGTACACCCGCAACCGGGCCGGGCTGGTCGGCCTGGCCGCGCTGCTGGCCATCGGCGCCCTGGCCCTGACCGCGCCGCTCTTCGTCGACCCGGCCGACCTCACCGTCACCGGAGCGCCCGGCACCGCCTACGAGGAACCCAGCGCGCGGTTCCCGCTCGGCACCGACAATTTCGGCCGCTCCATCCTGGACCTGGTCGTCTGGGGCTCGCGGGTCTCGCTCACGGTGGGCTTCCTGGCCACGGCCGTCTCCGTGGTCCTGGGCACCCTGGTCGGGGTCACCGCCGGGCACTTCGGCGCCTCCGGCGGACCGGCCGGGCGGTTCGCGTCCTCCGTGCTCATGCGCGTCACCGACTGGTTCCTGGTCCTGCCCACGCTGGTCCTGGCCGTGGCGCTGGCCGCCGTGCTGCCGCGCGGCACCGGGACCATCATCATCGCCATCGGCCTGACCGTCTGGCCCGCCACGGCGCGCCTGGTGCGCGCCCAGACCCTCGCGGTGGAGGCCCGCCCCTACGTGGAGCGGGCCCGCGCCCTGGGCGGCGGCCACGGCCACGTCATGCTCTGGCACGTCCTGCCCAACGTCATGCCGGTCGTGCTCGCCCAGACCACACTGCTCGTGGCCACCTCGATCATCGCCGAGTCCACGCTGGCCTTCCTGGGCGTGGGAGACCCCACGACGATCTCCTGGGGAGGCATCCTGGACGCGGCCCGCAACGCGGGCGCGATCAGCTCCGGGATCTGGTGGTACATGGTGCCGCCCGGCCTGGCGATCGCCGTGGTCGCGCTGTCCTTCACACTGTGCGGCCGGGCCCTCGAATCCGTCATCAACCCGCGACTCCGGGAGCAGCGTTGACCTCCCTCCTCGACGTCCGCGACCTGCGCGTCACCTACCGCACGGGCGGCGGCGACGTCCCCGCCGTGCGCGGCGTGGACCTGTCCCTGGACCCCGGCGACACCCTGGGCCTGGCGGGGGAGTCGGGCAGCGGCAAGTCCACCGTGGCCCTGGCCCTGCTGCGCCTGCTGCCCGAGACCGCGCGCATCTCCGGCGAGGTCCTGCTGGAGGGCGAGAACGTCCTGGACATGCGCTGGGGCCGCCTGCGCGCGGTCCGCTGGGCGGGCGCCTCCATCGTCTTCCAGGGCGCCATGCACTCGCTCAACCCGGTCCGGCGGATCGGACAGCAGATCGCCGAGCCGATGAGCGTGCACGGCACGGTCCCCGCGGCGGAGGCGCCCGCCCGCGTCGGCGCGCTGCTCGAACAGGTCGGTCTGCCCGCCTCCCGCGCCCGCGACTACCCCCACCAGCTGTCCGGCGGGCAGCGCCAGCGGGCCATGATCGCCATGGCGCTGGCCTGCGAGCCGCGCCTGGTCATCGCCGACGAGGCCACCACCGCCCTGGACGTGATGATCCAGGCCCAGATCCTGGCCCTGCTGCGGCGGCTCGTCGCCGAGCACGGCATCGGCATGCTGATGATCAGCCACGACCTGTCGGTCCTGGCCTCGACCTGCGACCGGGTCGCGGTCATGTACGCGGGCCGGGTCGTGGAGCAGGGACCGGCCCGGGAGGTCGTGCACGAACCCGCGCACCCCTACGCCAGCGCGCTCAGCGCCGCCTTCCCCCGCATCGGCGACCCGGCCTCGCGCCTGGCGCCCCGGGGCCTGCCCGGCGACCCGCCCGACCCGGCGGACCCGCCCTCAGGCTGCGTGTTCCGGCCGCGCTGCGCGGTGGCCGAGACCGTGTGCGCCACGGTCGACCCGCCCCTGTGGCCGGTGGACCCCGACACCGGGGGCGCGTCCACCAGGCAGGCGGCGTGCGTGCACGTGGGCCCCGCCCGGCCGCTGACCGCCACCGGGGACGACGGGGGCCGTCCGTGACCGCGACCGCCGCACCCACCGAGGAGACGCGCCCGTGAGCACCACCGAGACCGACTCCCACGAGACGCCGCCGACCCGCGGGGAGGAGGCGGTCCCCGTCCTGAGCGCCCGGGGGGTGGAGGTCGCCTTCGCGGCCGGGTTCGCCCCCGGCGGGGGCCGGGGCACCGCCCGCGCCGTGGACGGTGTCAACCTCGACGTCTCCGCGGGCGAGATCGTGGCGCTGGTGGGGGAGTCCGGCTGCGGCAAGACCACCCTGGCCCGCGTCCTGCTGGGCCTGGAGCGGCCCACGGGCGGCGACGTGGCCTTCGAGGGCGACCCGCTGCGCTACGGCTCCCGCGACATGCGCCGCTACCGCCGCCGGGTGCAGCTGGTGCAGCAGGACCCCACCGGGTCGCTCAACCCGCGCCGCACCGTCTACGAGTCCGTTGCCGAGGGGCTGCGCATCCACGAGGGCACCGTGTCCGACGAGGCCGAGCGGGTCGGCGAGGCGCTGTCCAAGGCGGGCCTGCGCCCGCCGGACCGGTTCTTCCCCCGCTATCCGCACGAGCTGTCGGGCGGCCAGCGCCAGCGCGTGGTGATCGCCGGTGCGCTCATCCTCGATCCCGAGGTGCTGGTGGCCGACGAGCCGGTGGCCTCCCTGGACGCGTCGGTGCGCGGCGAGATCCTGCGGCTGCTCCTGGACCTGCGCGCCGACCTGGGGCTGTCGGCCCTGGTGGCCACGCACGACCTGGGCCTGGCCTGGAACATCGCCGACCGGGTCGCGGTGATGTACCTGGGGCGCGTGGTGGAGCTGGGCACCGTGGAGGAGGTCCTGTCCGCTCCCGCCCACCCCTACACCCGGGCTCTGCTTTCGGTGCTGCCCGAGGCGGACGGGGAACCGGTGGTGCTCTCCGGCGAGCCGCCGGACCCCAAGCGGGTGCCCCGGGGCTGCCGCTTCCACCCGCGCTGCCCGGTGCTGGCCTCCGGTGAGGCCGGGCGCGCGGGGGTGGCCGACCGCTGCCGCACCGTGGACCCGGCGATCCTGGGGGGCGGCGCCGAGCGGCGGGTGGCCTGCCACTGGGCGGCGGCCGACGCCGCCGGACGCGTGCGCGGGGGGGAACCGGCCTCCGGCTGAGTACGCACCGGTGCGGCGGCGCGCTGACCGCGGACGTCTCCACGTCCTCCTTCTCCGTTCCCGCTTCCGGATAGGAGCAGAGAGCGCTTCGTTCGGAACAGGGCTTTTATGGGTCCGTTTCGGGATTGATACGTCCCGCGAAACCTTATTTCCGACACTCTGACCCCCGCGCCGCTGTCCTCCCTCTTCACTGCCGACCGCGACTTCTGGCACGGCCGGGAACTGGGCCTGGACGCCTACCTCGCACGCGTGGGCCTGTCCGGCGACCTGCCGCCCGTCCTGACCAGCCACCCGCGCTCCCCGTTCCTGGGCAGGCTGATGGCCCAGCGCATCGGGCCGGGCGCCCAGCACACGCTCACGGACACCACCCTGACCACCGCCGCCCCCGACGGCACCCGCACGGAACGCGAGGTGCCTGTGGAGGAGGTGGGACGGGTGTTGCGGGAGGTGTTCGGTATCGGCCTTGACCAGGACGAACGTGCCGTCGTCGAGAAGCGCCTCCGGGAGTTCACTGCAATGTGACCGGCATCACACATCGGTGGGTGGGAACGCGCCCACCCACCGCGACGGCCTGTACCACCTGGCATCCCGTCGCCCAGCCTCCCCGTCCGTATCGGGAGTGTCCCGACAGCATCGGAGAGTCGTGGACAACACGCACGTTCGGCATGACGACCGGATGGGCAGGATTCCCGGGGCGCCGCCCGGCGGGGGCGGCCGTTCGCGAGGGGACAGCCCATGGCCCACCACATGACCACGGAAGACGTCCACGAGTACATCAACGGCGTCTGTTTCAAGACCGGCCCTCCCGGCAAGGTCGGAGCCGAGACCGAATGGCTGGTCGCCGACTCCGCGGACCCGACCGCACCCGTTCCCCTCGACCGCCTCGCCGCCCTGGTGGAGTCCTGCGGCCCGCCGCCCTCGGGGAGCGGCGTCACCTTCGAACCCGGCGGACAGCTCGAACTCAGCTCACCCGCCCTTCCGGGACCGGCCCGGGCGCACGCGGCGCTCGCCGCCGACCTGGACCACATCGGCAAGGCCCTCGCCGAGGCCGGGCTCCACCTGGTCGAGACGGCCCTCGACCCCGTCCGCCCGCCCCGGCGCCAGCTCCGTGAAGCCCGCTACACGGCCATGGAGCGCTTCTTCGCCCACCACCGCCAGCCCAGCGGCTACACCATGATGTGCAGCACGGCCTCGCTCCAGGTGTGCCTGGACACGGGGGAGGACGCCGCCGACGTCCGCGACCGCTGGGAACTCGTCCACCGGCTCGGCCCGGTGCTCGTCGCCGCCTTCGCCAACTCCGCCGTCTGGCGGGGCCGCCCCACCGGATGGAAGTCCACCCGCTGGGCGATCTGGGCGGCCACCGACGCCACCCGCACCCGGCCCGTCCTGGACGCGGACAGTTCCGCCGACCCGGCCACGGCGTGGACCGAGTACGCGCTGGCCGCCAGGGTCCTGGCCGTCCCCGGGAACGGTGGCCCCTGGACCCCCGACCCGGGCGTGACCTTCGCCCAGTGGCTCGACGGACAGGGTCCCCGCCCGGCCACCCGGGCCGACCTGGAGTTCCACCTCAGTACACTCTTCCCGCCCGTGCGCCCGCGCGGCTGGTGGGAGCTGCGGATGATCGACGCGCTTCCCCTGCGCTGGTGGCCGGTCCCGGTGGCGCTCGCCGCCGCCCTGGTCGACGACCCCCGCGCCCGCGCCGCGGCCGAGGAGGCCACCGAGGCGCTGTGCGGGGGACGATTCCCCGACCGTCACCTGTGGCTGCGCTCGGCCCGTCTGGGCATGGGCGACCCCGAAGTGGCCCGGTGCGCCCGCGCCTGCTTCGACGCCGCCGTCGAGGCGCTGCCCCGCATGGGCGCCGCCTCCCTGGCCGCGCTGGTCGACGACTACGCCGACCACCACACGCGGCGCGGTCTCAGCCCCGCCGACACCCGGCCGACCGTGCCCGTGCCGCGCCCGGCGCGGGCGGAGCGGGTACGGCCCGCGACCGCGGACCCCGGACACGTGGAAGGAGCACGGTGAACCACGAACAGGAGCGCGCCAAGGAGCGCATCGCCGCCGAACTCGACCGGGCCAGGGAGCGCAGCAACGGCCTGACCCTCCACGCCCTCGACGAGGGCGAGCTGCTCGCCCAGCACTCGCCCCTGATGTCGCCGCTGGTCTGGGACCTGGCGCACGTGGGCAACTACGAGGAGCAGTGGCTGCTGCGCGCCGCGGGGGGCCGCGAGGCGCTGCGCCCCGACATCGACACCCTCTACGACGCCTTCGAGAACCCGCGCGCCGAACGGGTGAGCCTCCCGCTGCTGCGGCCCGAGGAGGCCCGCGACTACAACGCGCGCGTGCGCCGGGAGGTGCTCGACGCGCTGGAGTCCGCCGACCTCACCCGGGTGGAGACCGGCACCGGCGGCGAACGATCCCTGCTGGACGCCGGATTCATCTTCCACATGGTCATCCAGCACGAGCACCAGCACGGCGAGACCATGCTCGCCACCCACCAGCTCCGCAGGGGCGAGCCCGTCCTGCTGGAGGAGACCGCTCCCGTCACCGCGCTGCGCCCGCCGGTCCGGGACGAGGTGTTCGTGCCGGAGGGGCCCTTCACCATGGGCACCGACGACGACCCCTGGGCCTACGACAACGAACGCCCCGCGCGCACCGTCGACCTGGGCCCCTACTGGATCGACACCGCCCTCGTGACCAACGCCGCCTACCAGGAGTTCATGGACGACGGCGGCTACCGGACCCGCCGCTGGTGGTCCCGCGACGGCTGGGAGTGGAAGGAGAAGCGGGGAGCGGTCTCCCCGGCCTTCTGGACCCGGGAGGGGACCGGGTGGTCGCGCCGCCGGTTCGGCCGCCGGGAGATGGTGCCCCCCGACGAGCCCGTGCAGCACGTGTGCTTCCACGAGGCCCGGGCCTACGCCGCCTGGGCGGGCAAGCGCCTGCCGAGCGAGCCCGAGTGGGAGAAGGCCGCGCGCCTGGACCCGGTCAGCGGCCGGTCCCGGCGCCACCCGTGGGGCGACGCCGAGCCCGGGCCCGGCCACGCCAACCTGGGACAGCGCAGGCTCGGCCCCTCCCCGGCCGGGAGCCACCCCGACGGCGCCTCGCCGCTGGGCGTCCAGCAGCTGATCGGCGACGTGTGGGAGTGGACCTCCACCACCTTCACCGGCTACCCGGGGTTCCGCTCCTTCCCCTACGAGGACTACTCGGAGGTGTTCTTCGACGACGGGTACAAGGTGCTGCGCGGCGGATCCTGGGCCACCCACCCCACCGCGGTCCGCGCCACGTTCCGCAACTGGGACCACCCGATCCGGCGGCAGATCTTCAGCGGCTTCCGCTGCGCGCGCGACGCGGAACCCGCCTGATGTGCCGACACCTGGCCTACCTGGGGCCGCCGCGCACACTGCACGACCTGCTGTACGCGGCGCCCCACTCACTGCACGTCCAGTCCTGGGCGCCGCGCATGCAGCGGTACGGCACCGTCAACGCCGACGGGTTCGGAGCCGGCTGGTACCCCCCGGGGGACGGCCCCGCCGAACCGCTGCGCTACCGCCGCGCCATGCCCGTCTGGGGTGACGCCTCCTTCGCCGACGCCGCCCGCGCCATCTCCTCCGGGTGCGTGGTGGCCGCCGTGCGCGACGCCACGATCGGGTTCGGCTCGGAGGAGTCGGGCGCCCAGCCCTTCCGCGCCGACCGGCTGCTGTTCAGCCACAACGGCGCAGTGGAGGACGACGAGGCGCTCACCGAGGCGTTCGCCACGCCCCCGCCCCGCGGCGCGCTGGACGCCCGCGCCCCCCTGGACTCCGCACCGCTGTTCGCGCACACCGTGCGACTGTGGCGCGACTCCCAGAACCTGTCCGAAACCTTGGCCACCGTGGTCCGCGAGGCCCGCAAGCACTCCGGGGGCCGCTACAACCTGCTGGCCAGCGACGGCCAGACCGTCGCCGCCACCGCGGCCGGGGACACCCTGTTCACCCTGCGCGAGCCGGACGGCGGGGTCTTCCTTGCCTCCGAACCCTTCGACGACGCCCCCGGATGGCGCGAGGTCCCCCAGGACTCGGTGGTCGCGGCGACGGGGGAGCGCACCGAGATCCGCCCGATCGACTGACCGGCTTCGCCCATCTTTCCGACACCACCTGTCCCGGGTACAACTTCGGGGACACAGGAGGCACCATGTTCCGGATTGACCGAAACCTGACCGCCGACGACCTCGACAAGGCGCTGCGCACCGACGTCGCCGAGGGCCTGACCGCGCGGCCCAAGCGGCTTCCGCCCAAGTGGTTCTACGACGAACGCGGCAGCTCCCTGTTCGAGGAGATCACCGCCCTGCCCGAGTACTACCCCACCCGCGCCGAACGCGCGATCCTGGAGCTGCGGGCCGACGAGATCGCCGCCGCGGCCGGCGCCGAGGTCCTCATCGAGCTCGGCTCCGGATCGGGGGTCAAGACCCGCCTGCTCCTGGACGCGATGCGCCGCCGGGGCAGCCTCACCCGCTTCGTGCCCGTCGACGTCAGCGGCGACTTCCTCGACTCCTCCGCCCGCCGCGTGGCCGACGACTACCCCGGCCTGGACGTGCACGCCGTCGTCGGCGACTTCGAGGAGCACCTCGGGCTGCTGCCGGTCGGCGGGGAGGGCGGTCGCCAGCTGCTGGCCGTCCTGGGCTCCACCATCGGCAACCAGGAACCGGAACCGCGCGCCGCCTTCCTGCGCGACGTCCGCGGCGTCCTGCGCCCCGGGGACTCGCTGCTGCTGGGCGCGGACCTGGTCAAGGACCCCGCCCGACTGGTCGCCGCCTACGACGACGCACAGGGGGTCACCGCGGCCTTCGACCGCAACGTCCTCGCCGTCATCAACCACCGGCTCGGCGCCGACTTCGACCCGGCCGCCTTCGACCACGTGGCGCGCTGGAACGCCGAGCGCGAGTGGATCGAGATGCGGCTGCGCTCCCGGGCCGCCCAGCGCGTGCGGGTCGCCGACCTGGACCTGGAGGTCGAGTTCGCCCCCGGGGAGGAGATGCGCACCGAGGTATCCGCCAAGTTCCGACGTGAGGGGCTGACCGCGGAGCTGGAGGGGGCGGGGTTCGCCCTCACCCACTGGTGGACCGACCCCGCGGGGGACTTCGCGCTCACCCTGGCCGACGTCCGCTGACACCGGAGTGCCCGGTCCGGGCGGTCGCGGCGGCGGCCCGGCCGGGCCCGTCCGCCCACGTCGCGGGCCGGGCCGCGACGACCCGCCTCCCCGGCTCCGGTACGCTCGTGCCGTGTTCAAGGTAGGAGTTTTCGGCGCCGACGGGCGCATGGGGTCAGAGGTCGTCCGAGCGGTGCGGGGCGCCGACGACATGGAACTCGTCGCTGGGGTGGACGCCGCCAGCGACAGGGACGCGGTGCTGGGGGCCGACTGCGTCGTCGACTTCACCCACCCCGAGGCGGTGATGGACAACCTGGAGTGGCTCATCGGCCACGGGATCCACGCCGTCGTCGGCACCAGCGGGTTCGACGAGGCCAGGCTGGAGCGCGTGCGCCGGATGCAGGAGGCGAAGCCCGGGGCCAAGGTGCTCATCGCCCCCAACTTCGGCATCGCCGCCGTCCTGATGATGCACTTCGCGCGCAAGGCCGCGCCGTACTTCGACTCGACCGAGATCATCGAGCTGCACCACCCGAACAAGGCCGACGCCCCCAGCGGCACCGCCTACCGGACCGCCGAGCTGGTCGCCGAGGCCCGCCGCGGGGCCGGGGCAGCGCCGATGCCCGACGCCACCACCTCCGAGATCCCCGGCGCCCGCGGCGCCGACGTGGAGGGTGTGCGGGTGCACGCTCTGCGCATCTCCGGGCTCATCGCCCACCAGGAGGTCGTGTTCGGTACCGACGGGGAGACCCTCAAGATCCGGCACGACTCGATGAACCGCGCCTCGTTCATGCCGGGCGTGCTGCTGGGCGTGCGCGGGGTGGACGGCCTCGCCGACCCCCTCACCGTGGGCCTGGACGCGCTCCTGGACCTGGACTAGCCGACCGCCCCGGACCGTCGCGGACGGGAACGCTCTCCGGACCACCGCACGGGGGCCGCGCACTGCGCGCGGCCCCCGTCCCGTCTCACGCGCCGCGACGGCAGGTGAGGAACACCTGGACCTCGGGCCGGGCGCCTTCGGGCTCGTAGGAGACGATCCGCTCGTCCTCCACGACCAGCCCGGCCTCCTCCACCACCCGGCGCAGCTCCCCGTTCGGGTAGCCCGACACCCGGATGTCCTTGCCCAGGAAGGGAATCGGGGCGTCGTCCAGGTCGGCCTCCACCATGGACAGGCACAGCAGGCCCCCCGGGACCAGCGAGGCGCGCACGCGGCTCAGCGCCTCGGGGATACGGGCCTTGGGCAGGCACAGCAGGGAGAAGAACGCCACGATGGCGTCGTACGAGGACTCCGCGGGGTCCAGGTCGAGGATGTCGGCCCGGACGAACGTCGCCTCCGGCACGTTGCGGCGGGCGATCTCGACCATCCGCCCGGAGATCTCGTAACCGGTCACCCGCGCCCCCGCCGCCACCAGCTGCCGGGCGGTGGGCACGCCCGTGCCCGAGCCCAGGTCGAGCACGTGCGCGCCGGGCGGCAGCAGGTCCAGCAGCCGGCGCACCCGGTCCTCCTGGCCCTCCTTGCGGGGGAATGCCTCGTCGTAGCGCTCGCCGATCGCGTCGAACGCCGCGGCCTGGAGGGCCGAGCGCCGCGCCCACTCCTCCGGATCCGGAACGTGGTCGAGGGGGTCGGGGGCGGTGTTCTCGCTGGGCACGGTGTCGTCTCTCCCTGCCGTGTCGTACGCGCGTGTCTGGGGTGCGCGCATCCTAACCCGTCCCCGCCTGACCGGGGACCGGGCGCCGCATCCCGGCGTCCGGCGTGTCGTCTCAGCCTCCGCCCGCCACCGGCAGGTCCAGGTCCTCCACGGGAGCCTCCAGCTCCTCCACCCCCGCCTCCAGGTCCAGGACGGGGGCGGTGGCGACCGGGGCGCCGTTGACCGGTGGGACGATCAGCTCGCCTCGGTGCCCGGCGGGCGGGGGCTGCGGCGGCTCCCACATCAGGGCGTACCCGAGGTAGGCGGTGTAGGCGGCGGCCAGGGCGGCCAGCACGAGGGGGCCGAGGAGCGGCCTCGGGCGGGAACCGGTCCGTCCCGGAGCGCCCCGCCCCTCATCCGCGGACAACGCGCACCCCGGTGAACGTACCGGCGAGCGGGACGCGCACGTCCATCGCCCGCACGTCCTCCGGCGGGGCCGCGAAGGTCGCGCTGAGCTCCACGGAGTCGCCCGGCCGCAGCACCAGCGCCGGGTCGGGGTCGGAGCAGACGCATCCGCCCGAGGAGTCGCGCGCCACGCGGTGCACCCTGCCGTTGGCGGCGTCGACCAGCTCGACGGCGGCCATGCCCTCGTCCGACCCGACCAGCTCCGCGAACGCCGGGCTGTCGGCGTCCCCGCCGTTGTGGATCCGCAGCACCAGTTCGACCGTGGCCCCGCCGCTGACCAGCTCGCGCACGCTCACGATCAGCTCGGTGCCCCCGCGCCGCACGGTCACCTCGTCGCGCGGCTCCCGGGGTTCGCGGCCCTCCTCCGCCCCCGCGGTCCCCTCCGCCCCGCCGTCCCCGGACACGGGAGGCGGGGGCGGGTCCTCCCGCGCCGCCCCGGTCGGCGGGGGACTCCCCTGCGGGGGGTCGGTTCTGTGGTCGAAGGAGGCCTCGGGTCCCTGGGGGGCCTCGGCCGGGTTGCCTCCGGAGCAGGCGGTCGCGATCAGCGTCAGCGCCGCGGCGATGAGCGCCGCGGCGGTCGTGCGGGGGGTCGCCATGCCTCGAAAGGCTAGGACCCGTGGGTCTCCCGACGGTCACGGGCGCGCCCGTGACCGCTTACGAAGGGCCCGTCGACCGCGCGCGGCAACCGCCTCACCCCAGGAGCAGGGCGACCGAGAACAGCACGCCGAACGCCATCTGGAGCCGCCCGGTCTCACCCAGGCCCAGCACCAGGTCGCGGCCGGTCTGGCCGCCCAGCACGCGCCGCAGCGGGGGCACCGCCAGCGGCGCCGACACCAGCACCAGCGGCGTCCACCAGAACACCGGGGTCAGCGCCAGCGCCACCAGGTAGGACAGCACGATCGCGCCCCCGTACAGGCGACGGGTGCCGGCGTCGCCCAGCCGCACGGCCAGCGTGACCTTGCCGGTCTCGCGGTCGGTCGGGATGTCGCGCAGGTTGTTGATCACCAGTACCGAGCAGGACAGCAGGCCCACCGGCACCGACGCCACCCACGCCTGCCAGGGCGCGGAGCCCAGTTGCACGAAGACCGTGCCCACCACGGCCACGACGCCGAAGAACACGAACACCGAGACCTCGCCCAGGCCCCGGTACCCGTAGGGGCTGCGGCCCCCCGTGTAGTACCAGGCCGCCGCGATCGCCAGGGCGCCCACCAGCAGCAGCCACCACGAGGACGTGGCCACCAGCACCAGGCCCACCACCCCCGCGAACGCGAAGCTGGCCAGGGCCGCAGCCAGCACCTGCCGCGGGGCGGCCAGACCGGTCGCGGTCAGCCGGGTCGGCCCCGTCCGCGCCTCGGTGTCGGTGCCCTTGACGCCGTCGCTGTAGTCGTTGGCGAAGTTCACGCCGACCTGGAGCGCCATGGACACCACCAGGGCCAGCAGCGCCTTCCACCAGACGAACCCGTCCAGGGCGAAGGCCAGGGCCGTGCCGGCCGCCACCGGAACGATCGAATTCGGAAGCGTAAGGGGACGCAGCCCCGAGACCCATTCACTGACCGTGGCCACGCTCCGGCCCCTCCCCGCTCACCACCGGCGCGCCCGTGCGCGCCGCGACAACCACCCCACGTTAGACCCTGTCGGCGGCGCTCCCGTCCGCGCCCCGGCGCCGGGGCGCGGACGGGCCCCTCCCGCTCGGCCCGGCCGACCCGCGCTCCGGCCCCTCCCGTTACTGGGAGATGGCCGCGTGCAGGCGCACCATCGGCAGCAGCCGCCCCATGTCGATCTCGCGGCGGGCGCCGTCCGCGCGCCAGCCCGAGGCCTCGAAGAAGGCCCGCAGGGCGTTGTCGGCCTCGGGCACCCACACGTGCAGGGTGGCGAAACCGTCCTCGACCAGGTGGTCCACGCACGCGTTCACCAGGCGGCTGCCGTGCCCCTGGCGCGCCCGCGCGGGGTCCACGTGCAGGGCGAACACCTCCGCGTCCTTGGCGGGCCACAGGTCCGGGTCCCCGGCGGGGCCGAACGCGGCGAAGCCCGCGACCGTGCGCGTTCCCTCCACCTCGTCGGTGGCCACCACCAGCCGGTGCCGGGAGGTCGGCGGCGACTCCAGGGCCGCCGTCCACTGCTCGCGGAACCGCCCCCGGGCCTCCTCGCCGCCCAGGGCCCCGGACACCTCCTCGGGCAGCAGCGCCCCGTACACCGCCCGCCACGACGCCACCTGGATGTCGACGACCGCGTCCACGTCGGCGGTACGGGCGGGACGGACGAACCGGGCACTGGACACGGGGGGCTCTCCTTCTGGGGTGGGCGACACGCCTGGCGACAAGATCACCTACGCCGGAGTTTCCGGACCTTGCCACAGCATGGGAACATCTACGTTGTGAGCCTCATTATCAGAGTTATCGTGAACGCGCTCGCCCTTTGGGCGGCTGTCCTCCTGATCGACGGCATCGAAGTCACCGCGCAGGACACGGTCGGCCAGATCCTGGTCTACCTGGCCGTCGGCGCCATCTTCGGCGTGGTCAACGCGGTCATCAAACCGATCGTCAAAACGGTCGGATGCCTGTTCTACGCTCTGACCCTGGGGCTGATCGGCCTCCTGGTGAACGCGCTGCTGCTCATGCTCACCAACTGGATCGCGGGCCTGTTCGACCTGCCCTTCCACATCGACGGGTTCTGGCCCGCCTTCTGGGGCGCGATCGTCGTCACCATCGTCAGCTGGCTGCTCAGCATGTTCCTGCCCGACGGCAACGACGACTAGTCTCCTACCACGGACTCCGTCCGCCCCGAACCGCGGGCGGACCCGGGCCCGGCCGGATGGCACGGGCCCGGGACGGGTAGGTTCGTCTTGCCGGGGACCACTCAACCTCGACCCACGAGGACGGTGGACCGGACGGGGCCAGGCCCCCAGCCCCCGCCACGGGGGCACCACAGATCTTTCCCGCGACCGTCGCGCATCCGCCGGTCGCGGTGGCGCACACGCAGCGCCGACCACCCGTGCCCGAGGCACACCCGCACGGGTCACCACAACTGTTTCGGAGTACACCGAGAGGAGGAGGGGCAACCACGGACCCCACCGCCCGAGGGCGGCGGTCCGCACGCCTTTCACACACGATGATGGACACCAAGAACCGCCCGTTCGGCAAGATGTTGACCGCGATGGTCACTCCGATGCTGGAGGACGGGGAACTCGACTACGAGGGCGCGGCCCGACTGGCCACCTACCTCGTCGACGAACAGCACAACGACGGCCTCGTCATCAGCGGCACCACCGGTGAGTCACCGACCACCAGCGACGACGAGAAGGACCGGCTGCTGCGCACCGTCCTGGAGGCGGTCGGCGACCGCGCCACGATCGTGGCCGGGGTCGGCACCAACGACACCCGCCACAGCATCCGGCTGGCCCAGGCGGCCGAGAAGGCGGGGGCGCACGGTCTGCTGACCGTCACCCCCTACTACAACAAGCCGCCGCAGGAAGGCCTCATCCGGCACTTCACGTCGATCGCCGACTCCACCGACCTGCCGGTGATGCTCTACGACATCCCGCACCGCACCGGGACGCCGATCGCCTCCGAGACCCTGGTCCGCCTGGCCGAGCACCCGCGCATCGTCGCCAACAAGGACGCCAAGGACAACGTCGGCGCCAGCTCCTGGGTCATGGAGCGCACCGACCTGGCCTTCTACTGCGGCACCGACATCCTCAACCTGCCGCTGCTGTCCGTCGGCGCGGCCGGGTTCGTCAGCGTCGTCGGCCACATCGTGGGCGCCGACCTGCGCGACATGATCGACGCCTTCGAGAAGGGCGAGGTCGGCCAGGCCCTGGCCATCCACCGCCGCCTCACGCCGGTCTACACGGGCATGTTCCGCACCCAGGGCGTCATCACGACCAAGGCCGTCCTCAACCTGTTCGGCCTGCCCTCCGGGCCGGTCCGCACCCCGCTCGCCGACGCCTCCGCCGAGCTCCAGGCACTCCTGCGCGAGGACCTGGCCGCCGCGGGCGTCAAGGGCCCGATCGGGCTCGCCCCGCACCAGGCCGTCCCGGCCAGCGCCGTCGCCGTCGAGCGCCTCACGGAGGGATCCGTATGAGCCACCCGCACCCCGAACTGGGCTCGCCGCCGCCCCTGGGCAAGGGCGTGCTGCGCATCGTCCCGCTGGGCGGCCTCGGCGAGATCGGCCGCAACATGACGGTCTTCGAGTACGGCGGGCGCCTGCTCATCGTGGACTGCGGCGTGCTCTTCCCCGAGGAGGAGCAGCCCGGCGTCGACCTGATCCTGCCGGACTTCGAGTACATCCGGGACCGGCTCGACGACATCGAGGCGGTCGTGCTCACCCACGGGCACGAGGACCACATCGGCGGCGTGCCGTTCCTGCTGCGTGAGCGGGCCGACATCCCGATCGTCGGCTCCAAGCTCACCCTGGCGCTGATCACCGCCAAGCTCGGCGAGCACCGCATCAAGCCCGAGACCGTGCTGGTGGAGGAGGGCGAGCGGCACGACTTCGGCCCCTTCGACCTGGAGTTCTTCGCGGTCAACCACTCCATCCCGGACGCGCTGGCCGTGGGCATCCGCACCCCGGGCGGGTCGGTGCTGCACACCGGCGACTTCAAGATGGACCAGCTGCCGCTGGACGGGCGCCTGACCGACCTGGCCGGGTTCGCCCGGTTCGGCGACGAGGGCGTGGACCTGCTGCTGTCGGACTCCACCAACGCCGAGCAGCCCGGCTTCATCGTCAACGAGCGCAACCTGACCGAGGCCATCGACAAGGTGTTCCGGCAGTCCCAGAAGCGCATCGTGGTGGCCTGCTTCGCCTCGCACGTGCACCGCGTCCAGCAGGTCATCGACGCGGCCGTCGAGCACGGGCGCAAGATCGCCTTCGTGGGCCGCTCCATGGTCCGCAACATGAACATCGCGCGCGACCTGGGCTACCTGAGCATCCCCGGCGACACCGTCGTCGACGTCAAGCAGCTCGACCAGATGCGCCCGGACGAGGTGCTCCTGGTGTGCACGGGCTCGCAGGGCGAGCCGATGGCCGCGCTCAGCCGCATGGCCAACCGGGACCACCAGATCCGCATCGAGGAGGGCGACACCATCCTGCTCGCCTCGTCGCTGATCCCGGGCAACGAGAACTCGGTCAACCGGGTGATCAACGGCCTGACCCGCTGGGGGGCCAAGGTCGTGCACAAGGGCAACGCCCTGGTGCACGTCTCCGGCCACGCGCCCGCAGGCGAGCTGATGTACGTGCTCAACATGGTCCGCCCGCGCAACTTCATGCCCGTGCACGGCGAGTGGCGGCACATGCGCGCCCACGCCGACCTCGCCAAGCTGACCGGGGTCCCGAGCGACCGGATCGTCATCGCCGAGGACGGCGTGGTCGTCGACCTGCACAAGAACCGGGCCAGGATCGTCGGCGCGGTGCAGGCCGGGTACGTGTACGTGGACGGCTCCTCGGTCGGCGACGTCACCGACGCCGCGCTCAAGGACCGCCGGGTCCTCGGCGAGGAGGGGTTCATCTCCGTCGTCGTGGCGGTGGACTCCGGCTCCGGCAAGATCCTGGGCGAGCCCGAGATCCACACGCGGGGCGCGGGCATCGGCGCCGACGCCTACGACGACGTCATCGACCGGATCCAGGACGCGCTGGACAAGGCGGCCCGGGACGGGGTCAACGACCCCCACCAGCTGCGCCAGCTCATCCGCCGCAGCGCCGGCCGCTGGGTCAACGAGACCTACCGGCGGCGGCCCATGATCATCCCCGTCCTGGTCGAGGTCTGACCGGCACCCGACGACGACGAACGGCCCGACGACGCCCCGCGGCGCGTCCGGGCCGTTCGCGTCGCCGGGACCGGGAACCGGTACCGGGGCGGTGGCGGAACCGGGGGCCCGGGCCGGGGCGGCGGTGGGACGGGGAGCACAGCGGCGTCCGTGCGACACGCCGCGCGGGATACGGGCGCGAGGGGTGGACGCCGCAGTAGGCTGCCCGCCGTGGCGGGCCGTCCTGCCCGACCGTCCGCACGACCCCGTCCCCTGGAGGTGACCCCATGGCCACGCGCGCCTCCTCCGGCGGTTCCGGACGCAAGAAGCCCGCCGCGCGCAAGCCCGCGGCGAAGAAGCGCATGCCCGACGGGCCCATCGCCTTCGCCGTCACCATGTTCGGCCAGTTCCTGCTGGTGCTGTGGAAGCTCGTCGCGCACACCGTCGGCGGCTCCGCCCGCGCGGTCGGCCGCGGCGCGCGCGGCCTGGACCCCGACCTGCGCCGCGACGGCGCCGGGCTGGTCCTGCTGGCCGCGGGCGTCCTCATCGCCGCCGCCGTGTGGTGGAACAGCGACGGGCTGCTCCTGGAGTACACCCGCACGGTCGTGGTCGGCGCCTTCGGCACGTTCTCGCCGGTCCTGCCGCTGCTGTTCCTGCCGATCGCGGTCAGGCTCATGCGCACCCCGGGCGACAGCAAGGAGGGCGACGCCGGGCGGCTGCTCATCGGCTTCAGCTCGATCATGCTGGGCCTGCTCGGCCTCATACACATCGCCCACGGCATCCCGCAGCCCTCCGAGGGCCTGGCGGCCCTCCAGGAGGCCGGGGGGCTCATCGGCTTCGTCGCCTCGGGGCCGCTCAGCGCCGTCGTCACCCCGTGGCTGACCGGCGTCCTGCTGGCCCTGGTGCTGGTCTTCGGGGTCCTCGTGGTCACCGCCACACCCATCCGGCGCATCCCCGAGCGCCTCCAGATCCTGTTCGGCGCGCTCATGGAGCGCGACACCGGCCCCGACGCGGGCATCGGCCTCCTGGGGGCGGACAAGAAGAAGCCCGCCAAGCCGCGCAGGAGCGCGCCCAGGGCCAAGAAGGCCACGGGCACGGTCGCGGGCGACCACGAGCGCCCCTACGACAGCCCGGTGCTGCCCGACGAGCCGATCGCCCCCGCCCTCACCGACGAGGAGGAGGGCGCGCGGACCGGCGCCGGGGCCGCGGAACCGGCCGCGGCCGAGGCGGAGGCCGCGCCCAAGGGCAGGAAGGCCGCCCGCGCCAAGCGGGAGGTCCCCGACCCCACCCCGGCCCCCGCCACCACCGAGCAGCTCACCATCCCCTCCCGCGTGGTGGAGGGCGACTACGAGCTGCCCGCGCCGACCATGCTCAAGCCCGGCAGCCCGGTCAAGCCGCGCACCAAGGCCAACGACGAGGTCGTCGAAGCCCTGTCGGGGGTGCTCACCCAGTTCAACATCGACGCCGACGTCACCGGCTTCACCCGCGGGCCGACGGTGACGCGCTACGAGATCGAACTGGGCCCCGCGGTCAAGGTCGAGAAGGTCACCGCCCTGGCCAAGAACATCTCCCTGGCGGTCAAGAGCGCCGACGTGCGCATCCAGTCGCCCATCCCCGGCAAGTCCGCCATCGGCGTGGAGATCCCCAACACCGACAAGGACCTGGTGAGCCTGGGCGACGTGCTGCGCTCGCCCGCGGCGACCTCCGACGACCACCCCATGCTGGTGGGTCTGGGCAAGGACGTCGAGGGCTCCAACGTGGTCGCGAACCTGGCCAAGATGCCGCACGTCCTGGTCGCCGGCGCCACCGGCGCGGGCAAGTCCACCTGCATCAACGGGCTCATCACCTCGCTGATGATGCGCGCCACCCCCGACGAGGTGCGGATGATCCTGGTCGACCCCAAGCGGGTCGAGCTGACCATGTACGAGGGCATCCCGCACCTGATCACCCCGATTATCACCAACCCCAAGCGGGCCGCGGAGGCCCTCCAGTGGGTGGTGGGGGAGATGGACCGGCGCTACGACGACCTGGCCGCCTCCGGGTACCGGCACGTGGACGACTTCAACGCCGCCGTGCGCACGGGGGAGCTGACCGCCCCGCCCGGCAGCGAGCGCCAGTACGAGCCCTACCCCTACCTGCTGGTCATCGTGGACGAGCTGGCCGACCTGATGATGGTCGCCCCCCGCGACGTGGAGGACGCCGTCGTGCGCATCACCCAGCTGGCCCGCGCCGCCGGGATCCACCTGGTGCTGGCCACCCAGCGGCCCAGCGTCGACGTCGTCACCGGCCTTATCAAGGCCAACGTGCCCTCCCGCCTGGCCTTCGCCACCTCCAGCCTCTCCGACAGCCGCGTCATCCTCGACCAGCCCGGCGCCGAGAAGCTGGTCGGCAAGGGCGACTCGCTCTTCCTCCCCATGGGCGCGGGCAAGCCCATCCGCCTCCAGAACGCCTGGGTGGGGGAGAAGGAGATCCGGGCGATCGTCGAGCACTGCAAGAAGCAGTCCGAGCCCAGCTACCGCGAGGACGTGGCCGCCCCCGACACCAAGAAGAAGGAGATCGACGAGGAGATCGGCGACGACCTGGACCTGCTCCTGCAGGCCGTCGAGCTGGTGGTCACCACCCAGTTCGGGTCCACGTCCATGCTCCAGCGCAAGCTGCGCGTGGGCTTCGCCAAGGCGGGCCGTCTGATGGACCTCATGGAGAGCCGCGACGTGGTCGGCCCCAGCGAGGGCTCCAAGGCCCGCGACGTGCTCGTCCAGCCCGACGACCTGCCCGCCGTGCTGGCCGACATCCGGGGTTCCTGACCCGCGCCGCCGCCCCCGCGCGGCGGCGCGCGGGCGCCGACCGGGACCCGGGAAGTCGGGCTTCAGGCCCCGTGTTACGGCCTTTCCCGAAACTCCACTGGCATCCCTTAAAAACAGGCATGCCCGATTTGGTGGGATCTTGGAGGCTTCATGGGGCGTGGTGACCTGCGCGAAAGCGCCCCGGGCGGCAGAGTGGTCTCTTGCAGCTACACACAGTCGCGGGGGGAGTGCGCATGGCGACGATCGGTCAGACCCTGTCCGCCGCCCGGGTCGCGGCGGGGTACACGGTCGCGGACCTCAGCATCCGTACACGTATCCGGGAACCCGTCCTCACGGCCATCGAGCAGGAGGACTTCTTCTCCTGCGGCGGGGACTTCTACGCACGCGGCCACATCCGCGGCATCTGCCGCACGCTCGGCCTGGACCCGGCACCGCTCCTGGCCGAGTACGACCGCGAGCACGCGTCCCGCGCCATACCCGCCTTCGTCCCCCCGCAGCGCCACCCGGCGTCCGTGCCCGAGGCGGCCCGCGTGGCCGCCGCGGCGCGCGCCGAGACCCGTTCCGGGGAGGACGGGGAGGCGGTGATGGCCCACCGCTTCGGCGAGGACGACTCCGGGGTCGGCGCCCAGCGCTGGGGCCACTTCGAACGCAGGCAGTTCCTGACGCGCCAGCCCGACGAGGAGCCCCAGGAGACCCAGGAGCACCGTGGGCCCCAGGAGCACCGTGGGCCCCGCAGGCCGCGGCTGGCCGGGTGGATCCCCGGTCCCCGCGAGACCGCGGAGGGACGCCGCCCCCGTGCCCGGGCGCCCGAGGACGGAGCGCCCGAGGACGGGGCCGCCGACGTCGGCACCGCGCGGATCGGACCCGTGCGGGGCGGGCACGCCGACGGCAGGCACCGGAGCAGCGGGCCCCGGGCCCGCGGTCCCCAGCCGGGCGGGACCCGGGTCGGCAGGCACGGCCGGGGCGACCCCGTCACCCGTCCCGTGGTCATCGCCGCGCGGCCCCGGCCCGTCGACGCCGTCCGGCGCCACTGGCCCTGGGCCGTGGTCGGGGCCATCTTCCTCCTGGCGCTCTTCGTCGGGGTCCGCACCTGGCAGGACTGGGACGCGGGCAACCCGTTGCGCTCGGCCTTCGACTCCTCCGCCACCGAGAGGACCGTCGACTCAGCCGTGGGGGCGGAGGAGGCCGCGGCGGAGCAGGGGCCCGTCGAGTTCACCGTCGAACTCGGCGCCTCCGGACGCAGCTGGGTCGAGGTCACCGGGGCCGACGGAGAGGACCTCTACGTCGGCTACCTGCTGGAGGGCGACGTCAAGGAGTACGTGACCGAGGACATGCTCAGCCTGTGGGTCGGCGACGCCGGGGCGGTCAGCGTGACCGTCGACGGCGAGAGCTCCGGCCCCCTCGGTCTTCCGGGCGAGGTCAAGGAGATCGTCATCGGCCCGGACGGCGTGCGGCAGTGACCGGACCGCGCCCCGGCCCGGAGCGATCCGGGCCGGGGTACGGGCGGGTGAGCCGGCCAAGGTAATGTGGGGGGCTGCGGGCGGCGCCGGACCGCGCCGTGCTCCGAGCACGGCCGACCGGTCCGGGACGGCCCCCGCGCCACCCGAAGCTCTCCCACACGCTTGGAAGCCATGTCATCGCGCCGTACTGTCTCACTCGTCACCCTGGGGTGTGCGCGTAACGAGGTCGACTCCGAAGAGCTGGCCGGGCGCCTGTCCGCTGGCGGCTGGGACCTCGTCGAGGGCGACTCCGAGGCCGACGTCACCATCGTCAACACCTGCGGGTTCATCGACGCGGCCAAGCAGGACTCCATCGAGACCCTCCTGGAAGCGGCGGAGAACGGCGGCAGAGTCGTCGCCGCCGGGTGCATGGCCGAGCGCTACGGCTCCGAGCTGGCCCAGGCCCTGCCCGAGGCCCAGGTCATCGGCTTCGACGACTACGCCGCCATCACCGACCGGCTCGACGACGTCGTGGCCGGGCGGACCCTGGTCCCGCACGACCCCCGCGACCGGCGCACGCTGCTGCCGATCAGCCCGGCCGAGCGCGACGCCTCCCAGGCCCACGTCCCCGGCCACGCCAGCTTCGCCGACTCCGCCGGGGCCGAGGGCACCGAGCTGCCCTACCGCGCCTCCGTCCCGCGCCGACGCCTGGTCGGCGGGCCGGTGGCCAACCTCAAGATCGCCTCCGGCTGCGACCGGCGCTGCACCTTCTGCGCCATCCCGACTTTCCGGGGCGCCTACCTCTCCCGCCGCCCCGACGACATCGTGCGCGAGGCCGAGTGGCTCGCCTCCGAGGGCGTGCGCGAGGTGTTCCTGGTCAGCGAGAACTCCACCTCCTACGGCAAGGACCTGGGCGACGTGCGCGCCCTGGAGAAGCTCCTGCCCCGCCTGGCCGCCGTCGAGGGCCTGGAGCGGGTCCGGGTCAGCTACCTCCAGCCCGCCGAGGTCCGCCCCGGCCTGGTGGACGTGCTCACCGGGACCCCCGGCGTGGTGCCCTACTTCGACCTGTCCTTCCAGCACGCCAGCGGCACCCTGCTGCGCCGCATGCGCCGCTTCGGCGACCGCGAGCGCTTCCTGGAGCTGCTGGACACGGTCCGCGGGCGCGCCCCCGAGGCCGGCTCGCGCTCCAACTTCATCGTGGGCTTCCCCGGTGAGACCGAGGCCGAGTTCGAGGACCTGGTCTCCTTCCTCTCCGAGGCCCGGCTGGACGCCATCGGCGTGTTCGGCTACTCCGACGAGGACGGCACCGAGGCCTTCGGCCATGAGGGCAAGCTGCCCGACGAGGTCGTCGCCGAGCGCGTGGACCGGCTCAACCGCCTCTCCGAGGAGCTGATGGCCCAGCGCGCCGAGGAGCGGATCGGCTCGGAGGTCACCGTCCTGGTGGAGACGGTGCTGGAGGACGGCGCCTACGAGGGCCGCTCCGAGCACCAGGCCCCCGAGGTGGACGGCAGCACGATCCTCTACGGCGAGGGCCTGGCCGTCGGCGACCTGGTACGCGCCACCGTCATCCAGTCGGCCGGGGCCGACCTCATCGCGGAGCAGGACGACACCCACGGGGAAGCCGCCGACAGATGAGCACCCCCGACCCCGCGGCCACCCCCGCCCCCCGCGTTCCCCTGTGGAATATCGCGAACATCCTCACGATGAGCCGCCTGGTCATGGTGCCGCTCTTCGTGTGGTTCATGTTCCTGGACGGCTCGTGGTGGCGGTTCGCCGCCTTCTCCGTCTTCGTGCTGGCCGCCATCACCGACCGGGTCGACGGCGAGATCGCCCGCCGCCGCAACCTGGTCACCGACTTCGGCAAGATCGTCGACCCCATCGCCGACAAGGCGCTCACCGGCTCCGCGCTGGTGGTGCTCTCCCTCCAGGGCGACCTGTGGTGGTGGGTGACCATCGCGATCCTGGTCCGCGAGTGGGGCATCACGGCGCTGCGCTTCGCGGTCCTGCGCTACGTGGTCATGCCGGCCAGCCAGGGCGGCAAGCTCAAGACGGTCCTCCAGATCGTCGCGATCAGCGTCTACCTCTTCCCGCTCCAGGTGCTGCCCTTCAGCGAGGTCTTCGTCTGGTTCGCGCACGTCGTGATGGCCGCCGCGCTGGCGGTCACCCTGTGGACCGGCCTGACCTACGTGTTCGACGCCGTGCGCGCGGTGCGCGCCCGCAAGGGCCCCGCCGCGTGACGGAGGAGCGGGACCGGCCGGTCCCCGGTGACCCGGACCCGCGCGCCGCGGCACTGGCCGCGGCCGGGGCCGCCCACCGGGCCCTGCTCGCCGCCGGCGCCACCTGCGCCACCGCCGAGTCGCTGACCGGCGGCCTCGTCGGCGCCCACCTCACCGCGATCCCGGGTGCCTCGGGCACCTACCGGGGCGGCGTCGTGGCCTACGCCACCGACGCCAAGGACAGCGTCCTGGGCGTGCCCGCGGACCTGCTGGCCGAGCACGGCGCCGTCCACCCCGAGGTCGCCGGGCACATGGCGCTCGGCGTCCGCCGCCTGCTGGGCTCCGACTACGGCGTCGCGGTCACCGGCGTGGCCGGACCCGATCCCCAGGACGGCCAGCCCGTCGGCACGGTTTTTGTGGCCGTCGCCACGCCCGACGAGGCCACGCGGGGCCGCCGTTTCCGTTTCACCGGGGACCGTGCGGGTATCCGATACCGCACGGTCGAGGGGGCGCTGCTGCTCCTGGACACCGCTGTGCGCGGGAGCACGGAAGGAAACGCCCGGGACTGAACTTTCCGGGCTGTTCTTCCTTTCCTCACCCTTGGGAACAAAACCACCCCTGGGCGGGGTTCCCCCTCCAGCGAACAGGACGGCAAGAGGTGCCCGAATCGGGCGTGGGACAGGTACGGTGGTGTATATGAAGGTCGCTACCGGTGGGAGGGAGCGCGAATGATGGTCCTGCTTCGTCACCTACTTGGTGACGTGCTCAGGCGGCTCCGGCAGCGCCAGGGCCGCACCCTCCGTGAGGTGTCGGCCGATGCACGTGTATCCCTCGGTTACCTGTCGGAGGTCGAGCGCGGGCAGAAGGAAGCCTCTTCCGAACTGCTCTCCTCGATCTGCGGGGCGCTGGGCGTCCCGCTCTCGCAGGTACTGAGAGAGGTCTCCGACCAGCTCGCCCTCGCCGAGCTCCAGGAGGCCGCGCTGCTGGGTGACGCGGTCACGACCGACCCCGTCTCCGCCCAGGACCTCGGCATCGACCCGGTACCGGATCGCGTTCCCCAAGTCGCCGACATGGTGGGGGTCTGACCCCTCCTCGGAACTGTCCGTCCATCGTCACCGTGACCACGACGAAGGAGCCGACCAGACGGTCGGCTCCTTCGGTGTTCACGGGACCTGCGCGCGGGGCGGCGGTCAGCGGTGGGTGTGGTTCACCCAGGCCTCGGGGTCCTCGGCCAGCGAGCGCACCGTCTCGGGCAGCTCGTTGGTCACCAGGTGCTGGAGGTTGACGCCCTCCAGGATCGCGCGCTCACTGGCGCGCAGCGCGATCCACACCTGCTGGAGGCTGCGGGCCGCGCCGTCGTAGTCCACGTGCTCGGGGCGTTCCCCGCGCACGTTGGCGAGCGGTCCGTCGACCGCGCGGATGATGTCGGCCAGGGAGATCTCCCCCGCCGGACGGGCCAGCCAGTAGCCGCCGACGGGGCCGCGCTGGCTGCGTACCAGACCGGCCCGGCGTAGCTGGGTGAGGATGTTCTCGAGGAATTTTCCGGGGATGGCCTGCGCGCGTGCGAGCTGTTCGGCCGTCACCGGCCCCTCGTCGGCGACGGCGAGTTCCGCCGCCGCGCGTAGCGCGTAGTCGACCCGGGCTGAAAGGCGCATGCTGTGATTATGCCGTGTGTAAGTGGGCGAATGGGGCACCGGTCGTCGACGGGAACGCCGCCGACCGGGATGCTTCAGGCCAAGGGTACTTCTCCTACCGGGTTGCGGGGACATCGGTGACGTCCCCGCTCCCGGGGTGTCCCGCCCCAGTATGTCCGCCGTGGTGACGGGCGTCACCCGAACGCGCCGACCCGGCCGGTCGCGGACCGGCCGGGTCGGGGAGCGGGGCCGGGGCGCTCAGTTCACGCCGGGGGAGGGGGCGCCCACCGGGGCCCCCAGCAGCTCCGCCGCGCTCAGCCCGTTCACGTGCGCGGCGCCGTAGGTGCTCACGTGCGCGCCGCAGTCGGGCCGCCAGATGGGCAGCCCCATCTCCACCACCACGGCGTCGGGGTGCGCGCTGAGCAGGCGGTTGACGAGCGCCTGGGCGGAGGGGTAGCGGTGCGCGTCCCGCACCACCACGACCAGGTCGCGGTCCCGGGCGCTGGCGGCCAGCCGGTCGGCGTGCGCGACGTCGGGGGTGACCCGTTCGGTGCCCGGGAACCAGGGGGACAGGCCCCAGGGGACCTCGCCCACCGCCATGCCGGAGGGGGCGTCCACCTCCACCACGTAGGGGTCCGCCAGCGGCGGCAGGTCGCCGTCCACGCGCACCGCCCGGCGGGCGCCGACCAGGCCCACCCCGTCGGCCGCGGGCACGTCCGGGCGCCGGGTCTGGGCCGTGCGGATCCAGCTCCGCAGCTCGGCGTTGCGTCCGGCGGCCTCCTCCAGGCGCTCCCCGGACAGGCGGCCCTCCCGGACCGCGTCCACCAGCGCGGCGCGGATCAGCTCGACCTGGTCGGCGTAGACGAACCGGCCCAGGCACAGCAGGTCCACCCCGGCGGCCACCGCGCGCACGCAGGCCTCGGGGATGCCGATCCGGCCGCTGACGCCCTGCATGTCCATGGCGTCGCTGACCACGGTGCCGGTGAAGCCCAGCTCGCCGCGGAGCAGGTCGTTGAGGATGCGCGGGGTGAGCGTGGCGGGGCCGTCGCCGCCCAGGCCCGGCATCTCGATGTGCGCGGTCAGGATCGACCGGACGCCCGCCTCCACGGCCGCGCGGAACGGCAGCAGCTCGCGGCGGCGCAGCAGGTCGGCGTCGGCCTCCACGCGCGGCAGCACGTGGTGGGAGTCCTGGGAGGTGGCGCCGTGGCCGGGGAAGTGCTTGGCGCACGCGGCCACGCCCGCCTCCTGGAGGCCGAGCACGGCGGCCGCCGCGTGCCGGGCCACCAGTTCGGGGTCGGAGCCGAAGGAGCGGGTGCCGATCACCGGGTTGTCGTCGGCGACGTTGACGTCCACCGAGGGCGCCAGGTCCAGGTTGAAGCCCAGCTCGGCCAGGCGCCCGCCCAGGGAGCGCAGGGTGGCGCGGGTCAGGCCGGGGTCGTCCACCGCGCCCAGGGCCGCGTTGCCGGGGTAGTCGCTGCCCTGCGCCTGGCCGATGCGGGTGACGTCGCCGCCCTCCTCGTCCAGGGAGATCAGCGGGGTGTCGGTGACCCCGGCCAGGGTCGCGTTGAGCGCGGACACCTGCTCGGGGCCGTCCAGGTTGTTGTGGAACAGACAGACACCGGAGATCCCGTCCGCCAGACCCTCCAGGACCCAGCGCGGGGCTTGGTAGGACTCGAAGGGCACCAGCAGCGTGGCGTTGGCCAGACGCGCCAGGGTCGGGTCGTACGGCATGACGAACTCCGTTCGGTGAGCGAAGGGGTGCCCGTGGTCGGGCAGACGAAGGGCGGGCAAACGGGGGGAGGGCGCGCCCGGAGCGGGGCCCGCGGTGTCCGTCGCGGGACCCGCCCCGGCGGGAGGGACGCGGTCAGCCCTTGACCGCGCCCATGGTCAGGCCGGAGACCATGCGCCGCTGGACGAACAGGAAGAAGATCATCACGGGGATGGTCAGCAGGGTGGAGGCGGCCATGATCGGCCCCCACTCGGTGCCGAACCGGCCGAAGTAGTAGGACAGCGTCAGCGGCAGCGTGTAGTTGTCGGTGCTGCGGCCCAGGAACGTCAGCGCGACGATGAACTCGTTCCACGCGGTGATGAAGGCGAAGATGCTCGCCGCGACCAGGCCCGGCGCGACCAGGGGCATCAGGATGCGCCAGAAGACGGTCCAGGCGCTGGCGCCGTCGATGGCCGCCGCCTCCTCCAGCTCCTTGGGCACCGCGGCCACGAAGCCCCGCAGCATCATGATGGTGATCGGCAGGGACACGGCCGTGTACACGATGAGCAGGCCGGACAGGTTGCCGAGCAGCTCCACGCCGCTGACGTCGGACAGCTGGCGGAAGTTGATGAAGATGGAGATGATCATCGCCTCCATCGGCACCATCTGGATCACCAGCAGCAGGATGATGAACGCGGTGCGCAGCCGGAAGCGGAACCGGGCCACGGCCACGGCGGCCAGCAGCGACAGGAACGCTCCCATGGCCACGGAGGCCACGGTGAGGAACAGGCTGTTGCCCAGGAACTGCCAGAAGTTCACCCCGGGGATCAGCTGGCCGTTGAGCACCCGGTCGAAGTGCTCCAGGGTCGGCGCCGTCGGGAAGATCGTCTGGTCGCGGGTGAAGATCTCGCCCACCGGCTTGAAGGCCGTGATGACCATCCAGTACACGGGGAACACCGAGAACAGGAACACCGCGAGGCCGGCCAGGTACAGCGGCAGGCGGCGCAGCCGGCGCAGCGGGCCGCGGCGGTAGACGCGCCGGGGGCCGTTCGGGCCGCCCGTCCCGGCGCCCCCGGTGGCGCGCTCGCGGACGGCGGAGACGGAGGTCTGGTCGATCGCGGTCATCGGGTCTCCCCCTGGCGGATCATGATGCGCAGGTAGTACGCGGTGACGGCGAGGATCATCACGGTCATGACCACCGCGATGGCCGAACCCATGCCGTAGTTGGCCGGGCTGGCGCTGAAGCCCTGCTGGTAGATGTAGTACGAGAGCAGGTAGACGTCCTTGTTCTGGAAGCTGTTCGCCAGGATGTAGAGCTGGGTGAACACGCGCAGGTCCCAGATGATCTGGAGGACCAGCAGCAGGGCGAACAGCGGGCGCAGCATCGGGAACGTGACGTTCCAGAAGGCCTTCCAGCCGCCCGCGCCGTCCATCCTGGCGGCCTCGTACAGCTCGTAGGGGATGCTCTTGAGCCCGGCGAGCACGGAGACGGCCACGAAGGGGAAGGACTGCCAGACGATCACGGTGACGAGGATCGAGAACAGCGGGAGCGGTTCGAGGAACCAGTTGTACTGGAGCCATCCGCTGCCCACCAGCCAGTCCGGCAGCCGGTCCAGGATGACGTTGACCAGGCCCCGCTCGGGCAGGAACAGCCAGCGGAAGACCAGGGAGGCGCTCAGCGCGGGGGTGGCCCAGGCGAGCATCATGCCCAGGGCCACGAACCCCGAGAACCACTTGGGGAGCTTGTTCAGCAGCAGCCCCACGAGGGTGCCCAGCACCATCGTGATGCCGACCATCAGCACGCAGACCACGACCGTGTTGCGCAGGATCCCCCAGAACTCGGGGTCGGTCAGCAGCGTCTGGTAGTGGGCGAAGTTGTTCCAGGCCGGACCCGGCTGGTTGGGCAGGAGGTTGCGGGTGGTGAAGCTGGTGAGCGAGTACCACACCATCTGCACGATCGGCCACAGCAGCACGACCGCGAGGAGGATCAGAGCCGGTGCGATGAGCAGGTACGGAGTGGGGAGCGCGAGGCGGCGGCGAGGTGCGGGCTCGGAGGCGGGGGCCTTCACGGCCTCCTCCCGCTCGCGCGCGGGCGCCGGTTCGACGGTTTGTGCCATGGTCTTCTCAATCGAGGCGTGGGCCGACCGCGGCGGGCGGGGCCGTTGGACCCCGCCCGCGCACAGCTCTACTCAGTCAGACGGGAGGGGCTACTCGACCGGCTCGTTGAGGATCGAGGTCAGCTCCTCGTTGGCCGCCGCCAGGACCTCCTCGGCGTCGCCCCCCTGCACGATCTCCAGGACGGCGCCCGGCAGGATCTTGTTGTCCTGGTCGGCCGCGGTCCAGCGCGGGGTGGTCGGGAAGAACTGGGTGTGCTGCATCTGCTCGGCGGCAGCGGCGGTGGCGGGGTCCTCCTGGTACGTCTCGCTCTCCAGCAGGTGCGGGTAGGCCGGGAAGAAGCCCGCGACGTCGGCGTAGCCCTGGCCGCCCTCCTCGTCGCCGAGGACGGTGAGCAGCTCGAAGGCCAGGTCCGGGTGCTCGGTGGTGGTGAACACCGTCAGGGCGGAACCGCCCGCGAAGGCCGGGGCGATGCCCTCGGCGCCGGGGATGGGCGCGGCAACGATGTTCTCGACGACCGCCGGGTCCTCGGCCTGCTCCTCCATGGAGCCGATCGCCCAGCCGCCGTCGATGTACATGCCCAGCTGGCTGTTGGCCATGTCGGCCAGCGCGATGAGCTCGTTCTGGCCGACGTAGTCCTGCGGCGAGATGCCGTCGGTGGTCAGGCTGGAGTAGAACTCGATGGCCTCGACGGTGGCGGGGTCGGTGAGGGTGCCCTCCCACTCCTCGCCGTTCTGCTCCGCGATCGAGCCGCCGTTGCTCCAGATGAAGCTGGCGATGCCGTTGGTGAAGTCGGTCGGCGCGGCGAAGCCGGGGACGTCGTACTCCTCCTCGATGGCCTCGGCCACCTCGACGAGCTCGTCCCAGGTCGCCGGCGGCTCGTGGCCGATCTCCTCCAGCCAGTCCGCGCGGTAGTACAGGGTGCGCACGCCCGAGAACCACGGGACGCCGTACTGGACGCCCTCGTAGGTGCCGTACGCCAGGGCGTTCTCGTCGATGCCCGCGGCGGCGTCCCAGCCGCTCACCTGCTCGGTGATGTCCATCAGGGCGCCCTGCGCGGCCCAGCCCGCGACCTGGTCGTTGCCGACCTCCAGCACGTCGGGGGCGTCGCCGCCGGCGAGGGCGTTGGTGATGGCCTCCTGCGCGTCGGGCCAGGGGATGAACTCGACCTCGACGGCCACGTCCGGGTTGCTCTCCTGGAAGCGCGCCTCGACGTCCTCGAAGTACTCGACGAGGGGCTCCTGGGAGGTGCCCATGACCCAGACGGTCAGGCTGTCGGCCTCGCCGCCCCCGTCACCGGAGTCGGAGCCGCCGCACGCTGAGGCGAGCAGGACCACGGCCGTGGCCGCGGCGATCTTGGGGAACCTCATCTGTATCTCTTCTCCCTTCGCACGACGCGCCGGGGTGCGACGCCTGTGCTCGAACCGACCTGGGATGATCGTGGGAATCACCCCGCGGCTCGACGTCTTGTGGGGGTTGTGCTGGGATAGCACGTTGGCCGCCCGGCCGGAGCGGGTACCGGGAGGGCCCAGCGAGTATCGGAAGGGCCCGAAGCGGGCCTTACGAGGACGTGACCTCCTGTGAGGTTGTGAGCTAAATTAACAGGAAACTTTCCTAATAAAAACAGGGTGAGGTGTCACGGTTATGTCTCAACGTCCGGGGACTCCCCGGCTGCTACGCCAGCTCAACGACCGCGCGGCACTGGAACTGCTCCTGTCCGCGGGGCCCTTGACCAGGACGCAGCTGGGAACGCGTACCGGCCTTTCCAAGGTGACCGCCTCCCAGCTGCTCGCGCGGCTGGAGGAGCGGGACCTGGTGCGCGTCGTGGGCAGCCAGGCGGGCGGGCGGGGGCCCAACGCCGCGCTGTACGCGGTGGTGCCCGAGAGCGCCTACGTCGCGGCCCTGGACGTCAGCGCGAGCCGGGTGACCGCGACGATCGCCGACATCACGGGCCGCATCGTCAGCGACGTCGCGGTCGACCCCAGCGCCTCCGACGACCCCGTCGCGCTCGTCCACACCGCGGTGATGCGCCTGGCCGACACCGCGGGGGTCGCACTGGACAGGGTCCGCGCCTGCGTCATCGGCACCCCCGGCGTCGTCGATCCCCGTACCGGCGACATCCGCTTCTCCTTCGACCTGATGTCCTGGCACGAGGGCATCCTGGAGGCCCTGCGCGCCGACCTCAAGCGCTCGGTCATGATCGAGAACGACGTGAACCTGGCCGCCCTGGCCGAGCACTCCGAGGGCGCCGCCGCCGGGGTAGCCGAGTTCGTCCTCATCTGGCTCAGCGCCAACGGCGGCGTGGGCATGTCCACCATGATCGACGGCCGCATCCACCGGGGCCGCTCGGGCGGCGCGGGCGAGATCGGCTACCTGCCCGTGCCCGGGGCGCCCATGCCCACCGACGTGGGCCTGTCCGGCGGCTACGAGTCCCTGCGCGACGGCGTCAGCCGCGAGCTGCCCCACGGGTTCCAGGCGCTGGTCAAGGCGGGGCAGGTGGTCGAGCTGGCCGCCGGGTACGGCATCGAGGGCACCGACGTCACCGAGGTGGTCGGGGCGGCCTCCGCCGCGGGGACCCCGGAGGCGGACGCCTTCCTGGACGACTTCGCCGAGCGCCTGGCCCGCGGGGTGGCCGCGGTCGCGGTGATCCTGGACCCCGGCCTGGTGGTGCTCGGCGGGGACGTGGCCAGGGCGGGCGGTGTGAAGCTGGCCGAGCGGGTCCAGGCCGCCGCCGCGCGCATCGCCCCGAACGCGACCGAGGTCGCGCTGGGAAGGGTGGAGGGCAGCCCGGTCGTGCGGGGCGCTCTGCTGCACGCCCTGGAACGGGCCCGGGAGGACGTCTTCTCCTCGACGGTCTGAACCCGCCGGGCTCCGGCCCCATGGGAGCCCTCCCACGGCGGCGGGCGCGGGCCTTGCCAGCGGGAGCCCGTTCCAGGCAGTCCCTTCTGCTCCTCCGTCCGCGCCCCGGCCTCCTCACCCGGCCGGGGCGCGGACGGCCCGCGCGGGCCGGGCACGGAGGGCTCAGGACGGCCGGGCCAGATCCCGGAGCATCACCACGCGCGGCAGCACCCGGATGCCCGCCCGCTCCTCGGCCCGCCAGACCTCCTCCAGGCCCGGGCCCCACTCCGCAGGGGGGAGCACGGAGAACCCGCGGTCCGCGTACCAGGGCCCGTTCCACGGCAGGTCGCGGAAGGTGGTGAGCGTGAGGCGGGTGTGACCGGCGGCGGCCGCCTCGGCGCACACCGCCTCCAGCAGGGCACCGCCGACACCGCGCCTGCCGTGCCCGGGGTGCACGGCCAGCTGTTCCAGGTGCGGACGCCCGTCAACGGTCACCGTCGCGGCCAGGCCGACCACGGAGCCGCCCGTCGCGGCGCCCTCGGCCGGGCCCCCGGGAAGGGCCCCGGCCGTGTCCCCGGCGGACTCCTCGGCCACCAGGACCCGTTCCGCGTGCGCGAGCACCTCCCGCGGGTCGTCGGGGGGCAGCACCACCCCGGCCGCGGCGAACACGGTGTCCGCCGCCAGCGACACCTCCACCACCCGTGGTTCGTCCTCCGGCCGCATCGGTCGGATCCCCTGTCGCCCCACCGGTCCCCCTCGTACTCGTGCCCTCTCCGGCGCGGACGCCATCCTGACCGGTTCCGGCCGCCGCGGCCAGCCGTTTTCGCGTCCCGGCGAAAGGTGCGCGGGCCCGCCCGTGCGCGCTCACGCGCACGGGCCATCCGACGCCGACGGACGGGGGACACCGCCCTGCGACGCGTCGCCGGCCCGCGCCCCGCGGGTGTCCGGCCGGGGGCGGGTCAGGGGCGCAGGCGCAGCCCCTTCGGGGTCACGTGGAACCCCGCCGCCACCAGCGCGGCGTCCACCGGCGTCGCGAACACCTCGGCCCCGTCGGCGCGCTCCACCGTCAGCGCCCCCGCGCGTCCGTCCCGCACCGCCCCGGCCAGGGCGCGGGCCGCCCGCTCCAGCAGGGCGGGCGGCGAACCGAAGGTCAGCACCGAGCGACCGCCCCGCCCCACGTACAGGGTCAGCCGCCCCCCGTCGATCACCACCAGCGAACCCGCCGACCGGCCCGGCCTTGCCTGGGCGTCCCCGGGCCAGGCCAGGTCCGTGCCGAACGGGTTCGCCGGGTCGGTCGCCGCCAGCACCACCGGTTCCGCCGCGCCGCCGGAAACCGCGCGCAGCCGGTCCACGGCGCCCGGCAGCGCGAACTGGGCGCCGCCCAGCCCGTCCACGAAGTAACCGCGGCGCACCCGGCCCGACTCCTCCATCGTCCGCAGCACCCGGTACTCGTCCGGGGAGATCCGCCCGCCCTGGTGGCCGCGCACCAGCACGCCCCGGCGCTCCAGGCGCGCCTCCAACCGCGCCAGGACCCGCCTGGTGGGATCGCCCTCCCGCTCGGGCAGGGCCCACCACCGCCCCGCGGCCGTGGGCGGTCCCGACCGGGTGGGCAGCACCGGGCGCGCCAGCCGCCCCGCACGCGAGGGCGCGCGACGCGGGGCGGCCCCCGAGCCCAGCACCGCGCGCAGCGGGGCCAGGGTGTCGTTGGTGACACAGCCCGACCACACCAGCTCCCACAGCGCCGCGACCAGCTTCGCGTCCGTCACGGCCGAACCCCCCGGCGCGCCCGCCGCACGGTCGGCGAGGTCGCGGAAGAACAGCGCCCCGCCCCCGCGCAGCGCCTCCAGCACCGCGTGGGCCGTGGTGCCCTCCCGCGGCGGCACCGGTTCGGGCAGCAGCAGGGCCGCCTCGTCGGCCGGGGCCAGGCACACCCACCCGTCCTGCCCGGGCAGCGCGCCCGCACCGGCCCACACGACCTCGCCCGCCTGCGTCAGCTCGTCCAACCGCCGGGGCGCGTAGTCCTCCACACGGGAGGGCAGCACGAGGGCCTCCAGCGCCGACGCCGCCACCGTCGCGCCGCGCAGCGACTCCACGGCCTCGAACACCGCGTCGGGCCCGCGCCACCGCTCGCCCGCGACGGCGCGCTGCCACAGCGGCGCGAACGCGGCCAGGGCGGCCTGCGCGACCGGCTCCACCTCGCTGCGCAGCCGCGCGACCGACCCGCGCCGCAGCCGCCGCAGCACGTCGGCGTCGCACCACTCGGTGCCCGTCCCGCCGGGCCGGAACCCGCCCTGATGGACGCGCCCCAGCCGGGACAGCTCCCGCAGCACGCCCTCCACCACGTCCGCGCCGAGCCCCAGCCGCGCCGCGGCCTCCCCGGAGGAGAACGGCCCGTGCGTGCGCGCGTAGCGCGAGACCAGGTCGCGGGTCGGCGCCTCCACCGGCTCCAGGAGGGCCCCGGCGACACCGGCGGGCGGCCGCGCGCCCAGTGCGTCGCGCAGCCGCGCCGCGTCCTCCACCGCGCACCAGCGCTCGGCGCCCGCCACGGCCATCCGCCCCACCCGGCCCGCGGACTCCAGCTCCTCCAGCCACTCCCGCCGGGCTCCCCGCGCCCCGGCCTCCTCCGTGGTCAGCGGCCCCACCTCGCGCAGCAGGTCGGCCGCCCCCTCGGCGTCACGGGCGCCCGAGCCGGGCGCGGTCCGCTGCAACAGCGCGCCGACCTCCTCCACCACGCGCGGATCGAGCAGCTCCCGCAGGTCCGCCTCGCCCAGCAGGTTGGCCAGCAGAGAGGTGTCCAGGGTCAGCGCCTGCGCGCGCAGCTCGGCCGCGGGGGCGTCCCCCTCGTACAGGAACGCCGCCGTGTACTCCATCATCAGCGAGCGCGCGAACGGCGACGCCGTCTCGGTGCGCACCTCCACCACCCGTGTCCGGCGTGACCGGACCCCCTCCAGCGCCTCCACCAGGGCGGGTACGTCGAACACGTCCCGCAGGCACTCGCGCACCGCCTCCAGCACCATCGGGAACGACCCGTAACGGCCCGCCACCGACAACAGGTTGGAGGCCCGCAGCCGCTGCTGCCACAGCGGCATCCGCCGGTCCGGCCGTTGGCGGGGCAGCAGCAGGGCCCGCGCCGCGCACTCGCGGAACCGCGCGGCGAACAGCGCCGACCCGGGCAGCTCGCCGGTGACCGCCTCCTCCACCTCCTCCGGGTCCAGCGACACCAGGTCGGCCAGCTCGCCCGGCCGGTCCCAGCCCCCGGCGTCCGGCAACCGCAGCACGATCCCGTCGTCGCCGTGCACGACCTGCGCGTCCGCGCCGAACCGGTCCCGCAGCCGCCGCGCCAGGGCCATCGCCCACGGCGCGTGCACCCGCGCGCCCAGCGGGGAGTGCACGACCGCGCGCCAGTCCCCGACCTGGTCGCGGAAGCGCTCGACGACCACGGTCCGGTCGTCGGGCACGTGCCCGGTGGCCTCCCGCTGCTCGGAGACGTACTCCACCAGGTTGCGCGCGGCCCACGCGTCCAGCCCCGCCCCCTCGGCCAGGGCCAGCGCCTGCGCCGGTTCCGCCGCGGCCAGCTCCCGGGTCAGCGCGCCCACCGCCCGGCCCAGCTCCGCGGGCCTGCCCTGCGCGTCGGCCTTCCAGAACGGCATCCGGCCCGGCCGCCCCGGTGCGGGGGAGACCAGCACCCGGTCGGCGGTGATCGCCTCGATCCGCCACGAGGTGGACCCCAGCACGAACACGTCGCCCACCCGCGACTCGTAGACCATCTCCTCGTCCAGCTCGCCGACCCGGGTGGGCGCCCGTCCCGGCGCGGAGCCCCCGTCCCGCCCGGTCAGGTGCACCCCGTACACGCCCCGGTCGGGGATGGTGCCGCCGCTGACCACCGCCAGCCGCTGCGCGCCCGGGCGCGCCCGGAGCACGTCCGCCTCCCGGTCCCACACCAGGCGGGGGCGCAGCTCGGCGAACTCGTCCGAGGGGTAGCGGCCGGACAGCATGTCCAGGACCGACTCCAGCACCGTGTCGGCCAGGTCGGCGAAGGGCGCGGCCCGCCGGACCAGGGCGGCCAGCTCGGGCACCGGCCAGTCGTCCATGGCGGCCATCGCCACGATCTGCTGGGACAGGACGTCCAGGGGGTTGCGCGGCATCTCCAGGCGCTCGATGGCGCCCGCGCGCATCTGCCCGACCACCACGGCCGTCGCCAGCAGGTCGCCCCGGAAGCGGGGGAGGAAGACCCCGCGCGAGGTCCCGCCCACCTGGTGCCCCGCCCGGCCGACCCGTTGCAGGCCGCTGGCCACCGACGGCGGCGAGGCCACCTGCACCACCAGGTCGACCGCGCCCATGTCCACGCCCAGCTCCAGGCTGGAGGTGGCCACCACGCAGCGCAGCCTCCCCCGCTTCAGCTCGTCCTCGATCAGGGCCCGCTCGGCCTTGGACATCGAGCCGTGGTGGGCGCGGGCGACCACCGGGGGGCCGCCGCGGCTGTGCCCGGACTGGGCGATGACCTGCGCGGGCACCTCCTCCGGCGGCAGGCGCCCGCCGTGCCGTTCGGCGTGCAGGTCGTTGACGCGGGCGCACAGCTTCTCCGCGGTGCGGCGCCCGTTGGTGAACACGATGGTGGAGCGGTGGGACTCCACCAGGTCCAGGACCCGACGCTCCACGTGCGGCCACAGGGACACGCCGCCCGCGCCCCGGGCGCCCCCGTCGTCCTCCGCGCCGCCGGAGGGCCGGGCCGGCCCCGGGTCGCCGGGCTCCTCCATGTCGGGGACGGGCACCACCACGCGCAGGTCCATGCCGGGGGATCCGGGCGGGGCGACGACGTCCGCGCCGCCCAGGAACCGCGCCACCAGGTCGGGCGGGCGCACGGTCGCCGACAGGCCGATCCGCTGCGCCGGGCGGTTCAGCAGGGCGTCCAGCCGCTCCAGGCTCAGCGCCAGGTGCGCGCCGCGCTTGCTCCCCGCGAGCGCGTGCACCTCGTCGACGATGACCGTCTCCACCCCGGCCAGCCCCTCCCTGGCCCGCGAGGTGAGCACGAGGAACAGCGACTCGGGCGTGGTGATGAGCACGTCCGGCGGCCGGGTGGCGAGCCTGCGCCGCTCGGCGGCCGGGGTGTCGCCGGTGCGCACTCCCACGGTGACCGGGGACAGCGCGTGCCCCCCGGCCTCGGCGGCGGCCGCGATCCCGGCCAGGGGGACGCGCAGGTTGCGCTCCACATCCGCCGCGAGGGCCTTGAGCGGGGACACGTACAGCACCCGGCAGCGGCGGGCCCGGTCCTCGGGGACCGGGGCCGAGGACAGCCGGTCCAGCGACCACAGGAAGGCCGACAGGGTCTTGCCCGAGCCGGTCGGGGCCACGACCAGCGTGTTCCTCCCGTCCTGGACCGACTCCCAGGCACCGGTCTGGGCGGGGGTGGGGCCCGCGGGAAAGGCCCGGTCGAACCAGGCCCTGGTGGCGGGTCCGAAGCGTTCGAGGGGGCGGGGCGCACGGCTCATGCCGCCAGTGTGCCCGCGGGCGGGGACAAAGGGGAGGGGACGCGGCGGACGCCGCGATCACCGATACTGGGCCCGATGAGACTCACGGTTTTCTGGCACAACATGCACGAGCAGTTCGGCGAGGCCTACGCGCAGAGCGTGGCCCGCGACCACGTCCTGGAGGGGCTCGGGTCCCGCACGGTGGAGCAGGCGCTCGCCGACGGGGCGGCGCCCAAGGAGGTGTGGCGCGCCGTGTGCGACGCCTTCGACCTGCCCGCCTCCAGACGCTGATCCGGCGACGGACCTCCCGCGAGGTCGCATCCGTTTCGTACGCCATATCGAACACAGGTTCGGGTAGGGTGGGTTGTCCACAGGCGGACGTGGGACGTCGCGATTGTCGTAGCGACCGCGTAGCGTCGTGCTCACCATGAAGAAAAAGGCATCCACCCAACAACAGGGGTATCCCGTGGCATCTGGAGACCGAGACAAGGCTCTCGAAACAGCGCTCGCCCAGATCGAGCGGCAGTTCGGCAAGGGCTCCATCATGCGCCTGGGCGACGACGACCGCCCGCCGGTGGAGTCGATCCCCACCGGGGCGATCGCGCTCGACGTGGCGCTCGGCATCGGCGGCCTGCCCCGGGGCCGCGTCGTGGAGGTCTACGGCCCCGAGTCCAGCGGTAAGACCACCGTGGCCCTGCACGCGGTGGCCAGCGCCCAGCGGATGGGCGGCATCGCGGCCTTCGTCGACGCCGAGCACGCGCTCGACCCCGAGTACGCCAAGAAGATCGGCGTCAACACCGACGACCTGCTGCTCTCTCAGCCGGACACCGGTGAGCAGGCGCTGGAGATCGTCGACATGCTCATCCGCTCCGGCGCGGTCTCCATCATCGTCATCGACTCCGTGGCGGCCCTGGTGCCCCGCGCCGAGATCGAGGGCGAGATGGGCGACAGCCACGTCGGACTCCAGGCCCGCCTGATGTCCCAGGCGCTGCGCAAGATCGCCGGTGCGCTCCACCAGACCAACACCACCGCGATCTTCATCAACCAGCTGCGCGAGAAGGTCGGCGTCATGTTCGGCTCGCCCGAGACGACGACCGGCGGCAAGGCGCTCAAGTTCTACGCCTCGGTGCGCCTGGACGTGCGCCGCATCGAGACGCTCAAGGACGGCACCGACGCGGTCGGCAACCGCACCCGCGTCAAGGTCGTCAAGAACAAGGTCGCGCCGCCCTTCAAGCAGGCCGAGTTCGACATCCTCTACGGGGTGGGCGTCTCGCGCGAGGGCAGCCTCATCGACCTGGGCGTGGAGCACGGCATCGTCCGCAAGTCGGGCGCCTGGTACACCTACGAGGGCACCCAGCTGGGCCAGGGCAAGGAGAACGCGCGCAACTTCCTGCGCGAGAACGCCGACATGGCCAACGAGGTCGAGAAGAAGATCAAGGAGAAGCTGGGCGTGCCCGTCAAGGGCGACGACAGCGCCTCCGGCCCGGCCGCCGAACCTGCCAAGGCCGCCGCGGAGGCGGCTTCGGACCCGGCCGCCGCGGCCAAGGCGCCCGCCAAGCGCGCCGCGGCCAGGACTCCCAAGGCGCCCGCGGCTGATGCGTGAGGGGGGCCGGTCCCCGGACCGGCACCACTCCGAGGACGACGGCCCCTTCCCGGGCGGTTCCGCTCCGCCCGGGAAGGATCCCGAGGCCGAGGCCCGCGCCCTGGTCCTGCGGATGCTCACCCACTCCCCGCGCACCCGCGCCCAGCTGGAGCGGGCCCTGCACCGCCGGGAGTACGAGGAGGAGGTCGTCACCTCGGTCCTGGACACGTTCGGTGAGGCCGGGCTGATCGACGACGCCGCCTTCTCCCAGGCCTGGGTGTCCTCCCGCCACCACGGCAGACGGCTCTCCCGCCGCGCCCTGGCCCAGGAGCTGCGCACCCGCGGCGTGGAGGAGGACACCGTCCGGGAGGCCGTCGGCGAACTCAGCGACCAGGACGAGGAGGAGGCCGCCCGCGACCTGGCGCGCCGCCGCCTGGCCGCCACCCGTGGCAGGGACCAGGAGACGCGGACCCGCCGCGCCCTGGGTTTCCTGGCCCGCAAGGGCTACTCCGCGGGCCTGGCCTACCGGGTGGTGCGCGAGGAGCTCGAACGCGAGGGCGTGGAGGCCGAACTCCACGCCCCCGACCCCGACTTCTGAGCCCGTCGCCGCCGATCCCGCCGGGGGCGCCGTCACCGCCGTCCGGGCTTCGATCCCGACGGCGACCGCCTGCGCGTGGGCACCCTGAAGGACTGAGGCCCCGAGGACCCGGACCGGTGTACGGGGACGGCCCCGAGACCGCCCCGCTCCCTTCCGACCCCGAGGGACCGCGGACCCGCGCGGGGTCAGCCGCCGCCAGCGGTCGGGGCGGTGGTGTCCTCCGCCGGACAGTGGGACCGCCCGTCCCGCCCGCCCCGTTTCCGAAGGGTCAGTCGTCGGCGGTCGTCGGACCGGCGGCGGCCTCAGCGGGCCTCGGGGACCCGCTGTCCCGTCCGGGATCCCGCGCGAGCGCGCCGGCGGTGTCCTCCGCACTCGGTGCGTCCTCGGCCTCCTCGATGCCTCCGGGCTCCCCGGCGTCCTCCGCGGCCGGTTCCGCGCCGTCCCCGCCATCCCCGGTCTCCGGCGGAACGGTCACCAGCTCCAGCGGCGCCACGTCTGCCTCGAACCCGAACACCCGCGCGTAGAAGGCCAGCTCCGACTCCAGGGAGCGGATCCGCGCCTCCTGCCCGGTGAACCCGTGCCCCTCGCCCTCGAACTCCACCAGCGCGTACGGCGCCCCGCGCCGCCCCAGCGCCGTCGCCATCGCCGTGGCCTGGTCCGGGGTCACGACCCTGTCCTCCAGGCCCTGCACCAGCAGCACCGGCACGTCGATCTCCCCGGCGCGGTGGACCGGAGAACGCTCCCGGTACCGCTCCACGAACCCCGGCAGCGTCCCCACCAGCGAGTCCAGGAACCGCGACTCGAAGTCGTGCGTGGTCCGGCTGAACCCCAGCAGGTCGGTGACCCCGAAGAGGGACACCCCGCACGCGAACGTGTCCCCGGTCAGCGCCATCAGCGCCGTGTACCCGCCCGCGCTCGGACCGCGGATCGCCAGCCTCCGGGGATCGGCCACCCCCTGTTCCACCAGGGCCCGGGCCGCGGCCACGCAGTCCTCCACGTCCACCACGCCCCACTCCTTGTGCAGACGCTTGCGGTACGGGCGCCCGAACCCCGTGGAACCGCCGTAGTTGACGTCCACCACACCGATCCCCCGGCTGGTGAAGTAGGCCTTGACCAGGTCGAACTCCAGCGTGCTGACCGACACCGGGCCGCCGTGCGCCCACACCACGTACGGCGCGGGCCCGTCCGCGGACGCGTCGGGGTGGGTCGGCGGGTAGACGTTCGCGTGCACCGGCGCCCCGTAGCGGCCCGGCAGCGTCTCCTGGCGGGGCACGGGCAGGTAGGCGGTGTCCGGCAGCTCCTCGGCGGCCCGGCGCAGCACCTCCACGCCCCCCGAGTCCGGGTCCAGCCGCACCAGGCACGGCGGCTCGGTCGGCGAGGAGGCCACCGCCACCACGGTGCGCCCGTCGGTGTCCAGCATCGACCACGTGGTCAGGCCGGTCGCGACCGGCGTCAGATCCAGGGTGTCGGGGTCGTACACGCTCGGGGTCAGGTCGGCGTGCCCGTGCAGCGCCACCACCCGGCCCGAGTCCAGCACGCAGAACGACCGGTTGCCCAGGCGGCCGGGAGAGGCGTGGAACTCCTCCTCGGCCGGGTACAGCGCCAGCGCCTGCCCGGTCATCCCCGCCTGGTACAGGTTCCACCAGCCCGGCCAGTCCGAGGCCACGTACAGCGTCGCGTCGTCGGCCCAGGCCGGGGAGACCACCGACTCGTCCACCCCGCCCTTGAGGGTGTACTCGCCGGTCAGCCCGGTCTCGCCCAGGGCGCCCACCCTCAGTTCGCTGCCGTCCCAGGGCATCCTGGGGTGGTTCCACCGCACGTAGGCCAGGTGGGCGCCGTCCGGCGACGGGGTGGGGGAGGCGTAGAAGTCCGCCCCCGAGACCAGTTCGCGCACCGCGGAGGGGTCCTGCGCGCCCCGTCCCGACAGCGGCACCGACACGATCGAGCGGCGGACCGCCCCCTCCCCGTGCCTCTCGCGCACGCACAGCACGGCGCGTCCGTCCGCGCTCAGCGCGGGGTCGGCGTAGCGCGAGGCGCCGTCGTCGGGAGTGAGCGGCACCGGCTCCGAGGAGCCGCGTTCCAGCAGGTAGAGGCGTTGGTCGGAGGACTGGGAGAACACCACGCCCATGCGGGTGATGGCCTTGTCTTCGCGGCGCGGGACCGGCAGGTAGGCGCGCCCGCCGTACTCGTGCACCCGGGTCCCCGCGCTCCAGGGCGCGGGCAGCAGCTCGGTCACCGTTCCGTCGGCGTCGCGCCGCATGAGGGTGGTCCGCCCCTCCTCGGGGCGGCCCTCCTCCCACCAGACCTCCGCGCCCGCGACGGACGGGAACGCCATCCGCCGCACTCCTCGGGCGACGTCACCGGCGCTGATGGGCGATGGCCAGGAGCCGTGGGGGCTCGACAGTTCAGACATGTCCGCTCAGGGTGGGTCGAGGATTCGATGCGATGACATGTCGACCTTAGTCCTCGTTCGCCCGCTTGTGCAGTCCCGAAGGGCCCTCCGCGCGCCGCCCTCCGCGGGGCCGCGACGACGACGGCCCCGTACGCGCCGGGGGCGCGCACGGGGCCGTACCGGCCGTGGGGAAGGAGGGGTCAGTCCTTCCGGTCCCCCTCGCCGTCCGCGTCGTCGCCGTCGTCGGACTTCGCCGGGCGGGATCCGTCCAGCGCGTCGGGCAGCGGCTCCTGCACGGTGGGCTCCACCGCCACTGAGCCGGCGGGGCCGCTGACCTTGGCGGCGCCGTCGCCGAAGCCGCCGCCGGTGCCCGCGGGCCGGACCGGGACGTCCTCGCCGCCCGCGGGCTTGGCCGAGGGCCTGCCGCGGCGGGCGTTGCGCCGCTCCAGCCAGATCGCGACCCGGCTCAGCGAGAGGTTGATGGCGATGTAGATGGCCGCGCAGATGATCGCGGCCGGGATCACGTTGCCCTCGCGCGTGGCCAGCAGGGTGAAGCTGCGCAGCATCTCGGGGAAGGCGATGATGTAGCCCAGTGCGGAGTCCTTGAGCAGGACCACGAGCTGCGCCACGATCGCGGGCATCATCGCGGTGATCGCCTGCGGGATGAGGATCATCCGCATGTTCTGGCCCCGGGTCATCCCGATGGCCTGGGCGGCCTCGGACTGGCCCTTGGGCACCGCGAGGACCCCCGCGCGGAAGACCTCCGCCAGCACGGAGCCGTTGTACAGGGTCAGACCCGTGACGACGGCGGCCAGCGCCGAGACCTGGAAGGTGCCCGCGGGGATGTCGAACACCTGGTAGGCCACGATGGGCAGCGCCATCGTGAAGAAGATCAGCATCAGCAGCGGGATGCCGCGGAAGAACTCCACGACGGCCCCGGCCGGAACGCGGATCCACCACTTGTCGGACAGGCGGCCGATGCCGAACACCAGGCCGAAGACGATGGCCAGGATCGAGGCGGTCAGCGCCGCGGTCAGCGTGTTCTGCAGGCCCGGGAGGACGTAGTCGGTCCAGGTGTCGGGCCGCAGGAACGGCTCCCACTTGTCCGAAGTCCACTCGCCCGCGGGGTTGACCGCCCAGGTCGCCGGTTCGCTCAGCAGCCCCCAGGTGAGCGGGTTGAACAGCGAGAACCCGGTGTCGCGCAGGGTGCCGTTGAACCCCAGGTACAGGATGGTCAGGCCGATCAGGGCCAGGAACACGGTGACGACCGTGTAGATGGCGTTGCGCCTGCGGGCCTTGGGGCCGGGGGCGTCGAAGAGGACGGAGCTCTGCGCGCTCATCGGACCACCGCCACGCGCTTGGAGAGCCAGCCGAAGAAGTAGCCCGTCGGCAGGGTCAGGATCAGGAAGCCGATCGCGAAGCCGACGAAGGTCGGCAGGACCGGAGCGATGCCCTGGTCGAACATGAGCTTCATCTCCCTGGACGCCTCCTGAACGCCCAGCCCCGCGACGGAGGCGACGGTCGTGTTCTTGATCAGCGCGATGAGCACGCTGCCCAGCGGGCCGACGACGGTGCGCAGCGCCTGCGGGATGACGATCATCCGCAGGTTCTGGGTGAAGGTCAGGCCCAGCGAGCGGGCCGCCTCCACCTGGCCGAGGGGGATCGTGTTGATCCCCGCGCGCAGCGACTCCGAGACGAAGCAGGCGGTGTAGCCGGACAGGCCGATGACGGCCCACCAGAACACGTCCCACGCGACGCTGTCGGCCAGGGCGATTCCCAGGGCGCTGTTCAGGCCCAGACCGCAGAAGAGCAGGACCAGGGTCAGGGGTGTGCTGCGGATGCCCTCGACGTAGGCGGTGGCTATGCCGCGCAGGAGCGGGACGGGGGAGACCCGCATGGCCGTGAGCAGGATGCCCAGGACGAAGGAGAAGAGGGCGCTGAGGAGGGTGAGCCGGACGGTCCATGAGAAACCGTCGACAACCCTGTCGATATTGCTGAGAAAGGCTTCCATGGGTCCCAGCTGGTCAAGGGCCGGGCGGCGGGGCCGGGGACGGCCCCGCCGCGGGGCGCACGGTCGGGGAAGGGGAACCTACTGGCAGGCGTCGACCTCGGGAGCGGCCTCCTCGTAGGCGAAGTCGGTCTCGCCGAAGGCCGTCTCCAGGGCCTCGACCGCGTAGCCCTCGTCCCACATCTTCTGGACGGCGGCGTTGACCTCCTCGCACCGCTCCGTGGAGCCGGCGGGCAGGCCCACGCCGTAGCGCTCCTCACCGAAGGGGTTGTTGACCACGCGGTAGGTGCCCGGGTCCTGCGCGGCGAAGCCCGCGAGGATGGTGTTGTCGGTGGTCACCGCGTCGACGGTGCCGTTGCCCAGCAGGGACAGGCACTCGGAGTAGTTGCCCGCCTCGCGCAGCTCGGCGTCGATGCCCATGTCGTCGACGATGTTGTTGGCGGAGCGGGAGCCGGAGGCCGAGCACAGGACCTTGCCCGCCAGGTCGTCGGGGCCCTGGATGTCCTCGTTGTCGGCCTGGACCAGGATGTCCTGCTGGGCCACGTAGTACGGTCCGGCGAAGTCGACGACCTGGCGGCGCTCGTCGGTGATCGAGTAGGTGGCGATCACCATGTCGACGGTGCCCTGCTGGAGGAAGGACTCGCGGTTGGCGGAGGCGGCCTCGGTCCACTCGATCTGCTCGGGCTCGTAGCCCAGCTCGCCGGCGATGTAGGTGGCCACGTCCACGTCGAAGCCGACGGGGGCGTCGCCGTCCAGCAGGCCCAGGCCGGGCTGGTCGTACTTGACGCCGATGGTGATGGTGTCGCCGCCACCCTCGCCGCCGCCTTCGCCACCGCTGCCGCCGCCGACGTCGGCGGTGCCACAGGCGCTGAGGGCGAAGGCCAGGGCCGCGGTGCCGCCCAGGATGGTGCTGATGCGACGGACTCGCATGTGGGGTACCTCTTCCTTGCTTCGTGCGAAGAACGCGGGGAAACCTAGTGGGTCAGGATCTTGGACAGGAAGTCCTGGGCGCGCTCGGACCGGGGGTTGGTGAAGAACTCGTCGGGGGTGTTCTCCTCGACGATCTGTCCGTCGGCCATGAAGACGACCCGGTTGGCCGCGCGGCGCGCGAAGCCCATCTCGTGGGTGACCACGACCATCGTCATGCCCTCGGAGGCGAGGTCGGTCATGACGTCGAGGACCTCCTGGACCATCTCCGGGTCCAGGGCCGAGGTCGGCTCGTCGAAGAGGATCACCTTGGGGTTCATCGCCAGGGCGCGGGCGATCGCCACGCGCTGCTGCTGACCCCCGGAGAGCTGCGCCGGGTACTTGTCGGCCTGGTTGCCGATCCGGACGCGCTCCAGCAGTTCCATGCCCCGGGCGTCGGCCTCGGCCTTGTTCATGCGCAGGACCTTGGTGGGGCCCAGGGTCACGTTCTGGAGCACGGTCTTGTGGGCGAACAGGTTGAACGACTGGAAGACCATGCCCACGTCGCTGCGGAGCCGGGCCAGGCCGCGGCCCTCCGCGGGCAGCGGCTGTCCGTCCAGCGTGATGGTGCCGGCGTCGATCGTCTCCAGGCGGTTGATCGTGCGGCACAGCGTCGACTTGCCGGAACCGGACGGCCCGATGACGACTACCACCTCGCCGGAGTTAACCGTCAGATCGATGTCGCGGAGCACGTGCAGGTCGCCGAAGTGCTTGTTGACGTTCTCCAGCACGACGAGAGGAGTTGAGGTCATGTTGGGGAACCTAATGGGTCCATGTTGCCGTGTCATCACGAAATCGCCGTCCGTCTGCGGAGTAGCAGACTTGTTACGGCGTGATCGGCGAAACTGTTATGGGTTTGGACGGTTAGATGACCGTTTGTCGCTCCGTGTCGCGGTTCCGTTCTCCAGCGTCTCACATCGGCCACTTCCGGACGCGCTCCGCCTCCCCGTCCGCCGCGGGACCCCGGGGAAGGCCCCGGACGGGGGAAGCCGGTTCCTCCCGGGGTCTCCGCGCGGTCCACGGCACCGGATAGCCTGGTCCCGTGAGCCAGAGTCGTACCTACCAAGTGCGGACCTACGGCTGCCAGATGAACGTCCACGACTCCGAGCGCCTCTCCGGTCTGCTGGAGGACGCTGGGTACGCGCGCGCAGCCGAGGACACCACCGCAGACATCGTCGTCTTCAACACCTGTGCGGTCCGGGAGAACGCCGACAACCGCCTGTACGGCAACCTCGGGCACCTGCGCCCGGTCAAGGACGCCAACCCGGGGATGCAGATCGCCGTCGGGGGCTGCCTGGCGCAGAAGGACCGCGGCGAGATCGTGCGCCGCGCGCCCTGGGTCGACGTCGTGTTCGGCACCCACAACATCGGCTCCCTGCCCGCCCTGCTGGAGCGCTCCCGCGTCCAGCGGGAGGCGCAGGTGGAGATCGCCGAGTCCCTGGAGCACTTCCCCTCCACACTGCCCAGCCGCCGCGAGTCCGCGTACGCGGCGTGGGTGTCGGTCTCCGTGGGCTGCAACAACACCTGCACCTTCTGCATCGTGCCCGCACTGCGCGGCAAGGAGCAGGACCGCCGCCCCGGCGACGTGCTCGCCGAGGTGCGCGCTCTGGTCGACGAGGGCGTCAGCGAGATCACCCTGCTCGGCCAGAACGTCAACGCCTACGGCAGCGGCTTCGGCGACCGGCAGGCCTTCTCCAAGCTGCTGCGCGCCTGCGGCGGGATCGAGGGGCTGGAGCGGGTGCGCTTCACCTCCCCGCACCCGCGCGACTTCACCGACGACGTCATCGAGGCCATGGCCGAGACCCCCAACGTCATGCCGCAGCTGCACATGCCGCTGCAGTCGGGGTCGAGCCGGGTCCTCAAGGCCATGCGCCGCTCCTACCGCCAGGAGCGCTTCCTCGGCATCGTGGAGAAGGTGCGCGCCGCCATGCCGCACGCCGCGATCACCACCGACATCATCGTGGGCTTCCCCGGCGAGACCGAGGAGGACTTCCAGGAGACGCTGCACGTGGTCCGCGAGGCGCGGTTCTCGATGGCGTTCACCTTCCAGTACTCCAAGCGCCCCGGGACCCCGGCCGCGACCATGGAGGACCAGGTCCCGCCGGAGGTGGTCAAGGACCGCTACCAGCGCCTGGTCGACCTCCAGGACCAGATCTCCTGGGAGGAGAACCAGAAGCTGGTCGGCCGCGAGGTCGAGCTGCTGGTCGCCGAGGGCGAGGGCAGGAAGGACGGCGAGCACCGCCGCCTGTCCGGCCGCGCCCCCGACAACCGCCTCGTGCACTTCGCGGTCGGTGACGGCGACGACCCCCGCCCCGGCGACACGGTGACCGTGGAGGTCACCTACGCCGCCCCGCACCACCTGGTGGCAGACTCCGGCGTGCGCGCCCTGCGGCGCACCCGCGCGGGCGACGCCTGGGCTGCCCGCAACGGCCGACCGGTCCAGGAGAGCAAGCCGCAGGTGCTCCTGGGCATGCCCCGGATCGGCGTTCCTGCCGAGGAGCCCGCCCCGGCGGGCGGCTGCTGCGAGATCTGACCCCGAGAGCACACAGCGGCCCCCGGCGCATCGGCGCCGGGGGCCGCTGCCGTCCGCGCGGCCGGGCCGACGGCCGTTCCGCCTTCGCTCCGGCGGGAGCCGCGCGGAGCGTGCGTGCGGGCCGGGACCTCAGAGCCGGACGGGCAGGCTGTCCAACCGCATCGCGCCCGGCACCCGCCCGGACAGGGGCTCGCGGCCGGGGGCCGGGGACAGGCCGGGGTGGGCGGCCAGCAGGGACCCGACCGCGACCTCGCCCTCCTGGCGGGCCAGGGCCGCACCCAGGCAGTAGTGGATGCCGTGGCCGAACCCCACGTGCTCCTCGCCGGGCCTGCCCCGGTGGCGGGTGATGTCGAACCGGTGCGGGTCCGGGTGGACCCTCGGGTCGCGGTTGGCGCCCGCCAGGACCGCGATCGCCCGCTCGCCCGCGGCCAGACGGCCGCACCTGAGTTCGACGTCCTCGGCCGCGTACCGCGCCTTGGAGACCACGGCGGTGCCCCCGTAGCGGAGCATCTCGTGCACGGCGGAGGGCAGCAGCCCGGGGTCGTGCCGCAGCGTCTCCCACTGGGCCGGGTGGTCGAGCAGGGCCCGCACCCCGTTGCCCAACAGGTGCGCGGTGGTCTCGTGCCCCGCGATGACGAGGGTGAACACCAGGGTGATCAGCTCGCTCTCGCTCATGCGCCCGCCGTCCTCGTCGCGCGCCCTGACCAGGGCGCCGAGCAGGTCCTCGCTCGGCCGGGCCCGGCGCTCGGCCAGCATCCCCTCGATGTGGCCGATCATCTCGCCGAGTGCGTCGTTCATCAGCTCGGGGCTGGTGGGGTCGAACCGGGACAGCTGGTCACTCCACGCCCGCCAGGTCCCGCGGTCCTCCTCCGGAACGCCGACCAGGTCGCAGATGACCGCGATCGGCAGCGGATAGGAGAAGTGCGGCATGAGGTCCACGACCCCGTCCCCGTCGGCGAGGTCGGGCAGCCGCGCGAGCAGGTCGTCGGTGATGCGCTGGACCGAGGGCCGCAGCTCGTTGACCCGGCGCACGGTGAAGGCGCGCGAGACCAGTTTGCGCAGCCGGGTGTGGTCGCCGCCGTCCTTGTCCAGGAGGGACTCGGTCAGGTAGGTGATCAGGTCGGGGCGGATGCCCAGCCCCCTGAGCGCGTCGGAGCGGGTGGTGGAGGCCCGGTCCCCCGGCACGTTCGCGGGGTCCAGCACGAAGCGCCGGTCGCTGAGGATGGTCCGCACGTCCTCGTCGTCGACGAAGAGGACGGCCTTCTGGGTGTCCACGAACAGGGCCGGCGCCGAGCCGCCCGCGGCCCGGACCCGGTCGATCACGGAGAGGGGGTCGGCGGTGAACTCGGGGGAGCGCAGGTCGATCAGTTCGTCGGACGGGGTCGCGGCTGTCATGGGCCCTCCTCGGGGCTCAGGTGGAGCGTGTCGTCTGTTTCTGCCGGGTGACCTCCGAGTGCAGGCGCTCGTCCAGCGCGGAGAAGAGCGCCAGGGCCCTGTCCCGGGCCCGACGGGTGTCCTCCGGGGAGGCGGCCTGTTCCAGGAGCAGACGGATGCTCCTGGCCATGAGTTCGGCGCGCGTGCGGTGGTCGGGCACGTGCATGCCCTGGCTCTCCAGTACCGGGGGCGTGACCAGGTGGCCCATGACCAGGGAGTTGTAGGCGTACAGCTGCTCGTCGGGTGAGCGGTCTCCGCTGAGCAGGCCGTGCTCGCGCAGGATGTCCCAGTAGGACCGCAGGGCCCTCTGCCGCTCCCGGACGGTGTCGCCGACCAGGGCGGCCGCGTCGCGGGAGAGGTTGCCCAGGGACTCGGTTCCGTTGGAGAACAGCGCGCGGATGGTCGGAGAGTCCAGGTGGAAGAGGTAGAGGGCGCGCGCGACCTCGCTGGGCCGGACGTTCTCCGGTGAGGCCCGCATGGAGTCCAGGATCCGGCGCAGCACGCCGAGCTGCGCCCGCATGACCACCGTGAGGAGGAGCGCCTCCTTGGTGGAGAAGTGCAGGTAGACGGTCCCCTTGCCGATCTTGGCCCGCCGGGCGACGTCCTCGATGGTGATCTTGCGGTGTCCCCAGGCGACCATCAGCTCCTCCGCCGCGTCCAGGATGCGGTCGGCGCGCAGTTCGCGCTCGCTGGCGGTCGGGGGTGTGGATGGGGCCACGGTGTACTCCTGCGAGTCGAGGGCATGCGAGGTGCTGCTGACCACGCGTGTTGACGCCGATGACCATATCCCCACCCCCTTCCCCTGACCGTGTGACCAGATTTCAAAACTGGTCACACAGTCAAGGTAGGCCACCGGGGAGGCGGGGGCAAGGGTTTTCGGGAGGGAGGGCGGAAGCGGGTCGTACAGGACCGACGGCCGGGCCCTCGGCGGGCCCGGCCGTCACGTTCGGGCGGGTGTGCGGTGGACGCGGACCCGCCGCGGGGTCACCGCGCGGAGTGGGGCACCCAGGTCGACACGTCCACCAGGGCCTCGCCCGGCTCGTCCGAGGTCCCCGACAGCGCCCGCTCCACCTGGGCCAGAGCGCGTTCCACGAGGTCGGGGGAGTCGTGGGGGAGCCAGCGCACCCGCGGGTCGCGCCGGAACCACGACTCCTGGCGGCGGGCGAACCGGCGGGTGGCCTGGGCGGTGTCCGCCTTGGCCTCCTCCTCGGACAGTTCGCCGTCCAGCTGGGCGAGCGCCTGCGCGTAACCGAGCGCGCGCGAGGCGGTCCGGCCCTCGCGCAGCCCGAGCTTGTCCAGCTCGCGGACCTCCTCCAGCAGGCCCTGCTCCCACATGCGGTCCACGCGGGTGCCGATGCGCTCGTCCAGCTCGGTGCGCGGAGCCGTCAGGCCGATCTGCGTGCACGGGTAGAAGGAGGTGTGGTCGGGCAGGTTCGCGGTGAACGGCTCCCCGGTCAGCTCGATGACCTCCAGGGCGCGCACGATCCGCCGCCCGTTGCCCGGCAGGATGGCGCGGGCCGCCGCGGGGTCGGCCTCGGCCAGTCGGGCGTGCAGGACGCCCGGGCCGACGTCGCCGAGCTCCGCCTCCAGGCGAGAGCGGACCGCGGGGTCTGTGCCGGGGAAGTTCAGGTGGTCCAGGACCGCGCGCACGTACAGGCCCGAACCGCCGACCAGGACCGGAATGACGTCGCGGTCGGCGCACTGCTCGACGCGGTCGCGGGCCATGTCCTGGTAGCTGGCCACGTCCGCGGGCTCACTGACCTCCCACACGTCGAGCAGGTGGTGGGGCACCCCGCGTCTCTCGGCCTCGCTGAGCTTGGCGGTGCCGATGTCCATGCCGCGGTAGAGCTGCATGGAGTCGGCGTTGATCACCTCGCCCCGGCGTCCCGTGCGCTCCTCCAGCCGCAGTGCCACCTCGACGGCCAGGTCCGACTTGCCCACAGCGGTCGGGCCGACGACCGCGATCACCTTGATCATCCCTCCAGCGTAGTCAGCCCCGGGCCCGGCCCGACCGCGAGCGGGACGGGGGAGGTGGTCGTGCGCGCCTAGGATGGTCGGCATGCGATTCGCCAAGGGCCACGGAACAGAGAACGACTTCGTGATCCTCCCCGACCCCGACGGGGAGCTCGACCTCACGGAGGAGGCCGTCCGCCTGCTGTGCGACCGCCGGGCCGGGATCGGCGCGGACGGCGTCCTGCGGGTGGTGCGCACGCGCGCCCTCGGCGAGGTCCTCGCACCGGCCGCCCGCACGGCCGAGCGCTCCGAGTGGTTCATGGACTACCGCAACGCTGACGGGAGCATCGCCGAGATGTGCGGCAACGGTGTGCGGGTCTTCGCCCGCTACCTGCTGCACGCCGGGCTCGTCGAGGGCGACCGCTTCGAGGTGGGCACCCGCGACGGGGCCAAGGAGGTCCAGGTGGAGGCCGACGGCGGCATCACCATAGACATGGGCCGTGTGGAGATGCAGGGGACCTCCTCCGCCAAGCTCGCCCGGCAGGTGGTGCACGGTGAGCAGATCTCCGTGGGCAACCCGCACCTGGCCTGCGAGGTGACCGTGCCGGTCGCCGAGGTGGACCTGAGCGAGCTGCCGGTGCTGGACGTGGAGGCCTTCCCCGCGGGGGCGAACGTCGAGGTGTACCGCGAGGTGGCTCCGGGCGTGCTGGAGATGCGCGTGTACGAGCGCGGTTCGGGGGAGACACGTTCCTGCGGGACCGGGATCGTCGCCGCCGCTGCCGCCGCCACCCCCCGCGGGGAGGGCGCGACCTGGAGGGTGCGGGTCCTGGGGGGCGAGTGCACCGTCTTCCTGGACGCGGACGGCGCGAGGTTGAGCGGACCGGCCGTGATCGTGGCCGAGGGCGAGACGAGCCTGGTCTGAGCCCGGGCTCGTGGAGTGTGCGCTCGCGCTGACCTCAGCCGGTGGAGGGTTGAATTCCGCTCCCGGGATGGTTGAGCGTGGAAGTCGTCGCTGATTCCGGTTCGGGGGAGTTCGGATTCGGCTTCCAGGACGGCTGAGCCCCCGTCAACCGCCTCCGCCACCGAACGCTCAGCGACGTCCCAGCAACCGCGCCACGGTCAGCCCCCGCAGGGAGGCGTCCAGTACCCGGGCGGTGTGGGTCACCGCCACCGGCGAACCCGCGCGGTCCATGGCGGAGGCTATCTGGAGCGAACACCCCGGGTTCCCCGACACCAGGACGTCAGCACCTGTGGAGGCCACGTCCCGCCCCTTGCGGTCGCCGAGCTCGCGGGCGGCCTCGGGCTTGAGCAGGTTGTACACCCCCGCCGAGCCGCAGCAGATCTCGCCGTTGGGCAGGTCGGACACCCGCAGCTCCGGAATCCCCGCGAGCAGGGCGCGGGGCGGGCGGGTGACGCCCTGGCCGTGGGAGAGGTGGCACGCGTCGTGGTAGGCCACGTGCAGGGGGAGGGGGTGGCGTTCGGCCCGCGGTCCCAGCTCCACCAGGAACTCGGTGAGGTCCGCGACCCGCTCGGCCTGGGCGCGCCCCCGGCTCACCCAGGCCCGGTCCGCGCCCGCCTCGGCCAGGGTGCGGTCGAAGTGCTTCATGCTGGACCCGCACCCGGCCGAGTTGACCACGATCCGGTCCACCCGCTCGCGTTCGAACACCTCGATCAGGCTCCGCGCGAGGTCGGCCGACTCCTCCATCCGCCCGGCGTGCCCGGACAGGGCCCCGCAGCAGCCCTGGGCGCGGGGGATGACCACGTCGCAGCCCTCCAGGGCCAGCACCCGCGCGGTCGCGGTGTTGACCTCGGGGAAGAACGCGCCCTGCACGCAGCCCACCAGCATGCCCACCCGTGCGCGCGCCCGCCCCACCGCGGGCACCAGCTCCGGCAGGGCGGGAGGGGGAGACGACAGCGGCGGCGAGATGCGCTCCATGGTGGCCAGGGCGGGGGAGACCCGCTCCAGCAGCCCCGTACGCCGCACCAACGAGGAGACGCCGCTGGCCTGGTAGGCGCGCAGCGGCCCGCGCAGCAGCCCCAGTCTGCGCCGGTACGGGAACAGTGCGAAGATCGCCCCGCGCAGCGCCCGCTCGCCCGCGGGCCGCTCGTGCTCCCTCTCCACCCGGTGCCGGGTGGAGTCGATGAGCGCGTCGTAGGCCACCCCCGAGGGGCAGGCGGACACGCACGCCAGACAGCCCAGGCAGTTGTCGAAGTGCCCGACCGCGGCCTCGGTCAGCACGTCCTCGTCGTGCGTCTGCGCCATCAGGTGGATCCGCCCGCGCGGCGAGTCCATCTCCTGGCCCCACAGCACGTGCGTGGGACAGGTGGGCAGGCAGAAACCGCAGTGGACGCAGTCGTTGAGCAGGTCGGAGAACAACCGGTCGCGCTCGTCCTCGGTCGTCGGGTCGGTCACGGGCCCTCCCAGGGTGTGCGCACGTGTTCAGATGCCTCCCGCGAAGCGCCCGGGGGCCAGGCGGTGTCCGGGGTCGAGGGAGTCCTTGACCGCCCGCATCAGCGGCAGTCCGGCGACCTCGCCCCACAGGTCCACACCGGCGGCGTGGACGTGCGGTTCCGCGCGCAGCAGGGTCATCGTCCAGCCGGGCACCGAACGCACGCCGTCGAGCACGGCCGCCACCTCGGCGGCCCCGGTGCCCGGCGGGAAGGACGCGTACAGCGCGCCCGCCCGGGCCGAGCCGCTGACGTCCGCGCCGGACAGGTCGTGCACCCGCGCCGCGGCCCGCACGCTCTCGGCGGGCGGCACCGACACCAGGGCGAGCGCGCCCCCGGCGGGCAGCACGCCCCAGCCCTCGGGCAGGGCGTCGGCCACCTCGGGCTCCGTTCCGGTGGCCGCGGCGATCTCGGCCGCCCGCGATCCGACGCCGTCCGGGGTTCCCTCCAGCACCACCCGCAGGCTCGCTGAGGGCCAGTCCAGCTCGACCGCCGCGGGCGTCGCCGTGCACCCGCGCAGTGCCTTCAGCAGGCGCTCGGCGTGTTCGGCGGAGGACGCGGGGAGGGTCAGCACGCGCAGGGCCCGGGGGAGCGGGTGCAGGCGGAAGGCCACCGAGGCGATCACGCCCAGGGTGCCCAGGCCGCCGGTGTGCAGCTTGGCCAGGTCGTACCCGGCCACGTTCTTGACCACCCGGCCCCCGCTGCGCGCCACCACGCCGTCGGCGCGCACCACCGTCATCCCGATGACCAGGTCGCGCAGCGCCCCGGTGAGCAGGCGGCGCGGACCGCTCACGCCCGTGGCCACCATCCCGCCCACAGTGCCGCCCGTGCGCACGGGGTCCGCCGACAGCCGCTGCCCGGCGGCGGCCAGCACGTCGTACAGTTCGGCCACGGGGGTTCCCGCGCCCACCTCCACCACCAGGTCGCCCGCGATGTGCTCGACCCACGACAGGTCGGCGGTGTCCACGAGCAGGTCCAACCCGCGAGGCACGCCGCCCCAGTCCAGAGCCGTGCCCCCGCCGCGCGCGACGACGGTCAGCTCCTGCCGGGCGGCGGACGCCATGACCCGGCCCAGACCCCGGGTGTCGGCGGGGCGCGCCACGCGCGCGGGGACGAGGCCGCCCACCGCGTCGGCGCCGGTCCCCTCCCGCTGGACGCCGTCCCGTGCGTCCGGTCCCTCGACGAGTGTCACGCGTTCTCCCCCGTGCCAGCGGTCCGCCCGCGCCTCAGAACTGCTCGGCCCTGCCCGCCTCCACCAGCGGGTGCACCCCCGTGCGCACCCCGGGCCGCTCGCCGCACAGGCGCGGGGTGGGCAGCAGCTTGTCCGGGTTGGCGATCCCGTCCGGGTCCAGGGCCCGGCGGAACAGGTCGAAGGTGGCCAGGTCGTCGGGGCCGTACATGCGCGGCATCTTGCACGCCTTGTCCACGCCCACCCCGTGCTCGCCGGTGATGGAGCCGCCGTGCTCGATGCACAGGTCGAGGATGGCCCCGGAGACCTCCTCGGCCCGCTCCGCCGCGCCCGGCTCCGCGTCGTCGAAGAGCACGAGCGGGTGCAGGTTGCCGTCCCCGGCGTGGAAGACGTTGGCGACGCGGATGCCCGAGGCCGCCGACAGTTCGGTGATGCGCCGCAGCACCTCGGGCAGGGCCGTGCGCGGGACGACGCCGTCCTGGACGATGTAGGCGGGGCTGATCCGGCCGACGGCGGCGAAGGCCGACTTGCGGCCCTTCCAGATCCGGGCGCGCTCGTCGGCGTCGTCGGCGGTGCGGGTCTCGAAGGCTCCCGCCTCCGCGCACAGCCGGGTGACCTCGGCGAGCTGCGCCTCGACCTCCGCGGCGGGCCCGTCCAACTCCACGACCAGCACGGCCGCGGCGCCCGCGGGGTAGTCGCAGGCCACGGCCCTCTCTGCGGCCTCGATGGCCAGCGCGTCCATCATCTCCACGGCCGAGGGCAGCACCCCGGCGGAGATGATGGAGCTGACCGCCCGGCCGCCCGCGTCCATCGAGGCGAACGCCGACAGCAGGGTGACGGTGCGTTCCGGCGACCGGGTGAGGCCGACGGTGATCCGGGTGGCCACGCCCAGGGTGCCCTCGGAGCCGATGAAGGCCCCGACGAGGTCGTAGCCGTGCGCGCCGGGGTTCTTGCCGCCCAGGCTCACCTGCTCGCCGGAGGGGGTGACGATGTCCAGGCCGCGCACGTGGTTGACGGTGAACCCGTACTTGAGGCAGTGGGCGCCGCCGGAGTTCTCGGCGACGTTGCCGCCCACGGAGCACACCTGCTGGCTGGAGGGGTCGGGCGCGTAGTAGTAGCCGTGGGGCGCGGCGGCGCGGGTGACGTCCAGGTTGGCCACACCGGGTTCGACGACCGCGCACTCGTTCTCGATATCGATCTCCAGGACACGGCGCATGCGCGAGGTGACCAGCAGGACGCCCTCGGCGTGGGGGAGGGCGCCCGCGGACAGGCCGGTGCCCGCGCCGCGCGGGACGAAGGGCACGCCGTTCTCGGCGCACAGGCGCACGACGGCGGCGACCTGGTCGGCGGTGGTGGGCAGCACCACGACGCCGGGGAGGGCGCGGTGGTGGGTCAGCCCGTCGCTCTCGTAGGTGCGGCGCCGGGCGGTGTCGGTGAGCACGCCGTCCTCGCCGCAGATCCGGCGCAGCCGCGGGACGAGCCCGGCCACGGCCGCCTGTGCCGTATCGGTCTCGGACATGGGCGCCTCTCGGTTCCACCTGCGCGGACACGGACGGTCCCGTCCGCTCGCGGACGCGACCTCGCAAGGTGAACGTACGACTGCACCCCTCGCATAGGCAAGGGGTGCAGTGGAATTTGTTTTCCGTTTTATGAAATCAGTGCCGGGTCAGGGCATGCGCTCGTAGGCGGGCAGCGTCAGGAAGTCGACGTACTCGTCGGCCAGGGCCACCTCGGTGAACAGCTCTCCGGCCTGCTGGTACAGGTTCTCGTCGAAGTCCGCGCCCAGCTGCTCGCGGATGGCGGCGAGCTCCTCGTCGATGATCTCCCGGACCAGGTCGGCGGTGACCTTGGGGCCGTTGTCGAGCGTGATGTCGTTGTGCAGCCACTGCCACACCTGGGAGCGGGAGATCTCGGCGGTCGCGGCGTCCTCCATGAGGTTGTGGACGGCCACCGCGCCGTTGCCGCCCATCCACGTCGCCAGGTACTGCAGGGCGACGTTGACGTTGCCGCGCAGGCCCGCGAGGGTGACCCCGCCCGGGGTCCTGTCCACGGCCAGCAGGTCCTCGGCCGAGACCTCGACCTCGGGGCGCTGCTTGTCGATCTGGTTGGGGCGCTCGCCCAGGACGCCGTCGAAGACCTCCATGGCCACCGGGACCAGGCCCGGGTGGGCGACCCAGGAGCCGTCGAAGCCGTCGCCGGACTCGCGGGACTTGTCGTCGCGGACCTTGGCGAAGGCGGTCCTGTTGACCTCCTCGTCCTTGCGGGAGGGGATGAAGGCCGCCATGCCGCCGATGGCGTGGGCGCCGCGCTTGTGGCAGGTCTTGACCAGCAGCTCGGTGTAGGCGCGCATCATCGGCGCGGTCATCGTGACGGCGTTGCGCTCGGGCAGCAGGAACCTGCGTCCGCGGGTGCGGTGCGTCTTGATGATGCTGAACAGGTAGTCCCAGCGGCCCGCGTTGAGGCCCGCGGAGTGCTCGCGCAGCTCGTAGAGGATCTCCTCCATCTCGAACGCGGCCGGGATGGTCTCGATGAGGCAGGTCGCGCGGATGGTGCCGCGCGGGATGCCCAGGCGCTCCTGGGCCAGGACGAAGACGTCGTTCCACAGGCGCGCCTCAAGGTGGCTCTGCATCTTGGGCAAGTAGAAGTAGGGGCCCCTGCCCTTGTCGATCTGGCGCCGGGCGCAGTGGAAGAAGTAGAGGGTGAAGTCCAGCAGGCCGCCGCTGACGCGCTCACCGTCCACGAGGACGTGCTTCTCGTCCAGGTGCCAGCCGCGCGGGCGGACGACGACGGTGGCGAGCTCGCCGTCCTCCTTCAGGGCGTAGGCCTTGCCCTGGGGGGAGGTGAAGTCGATGGTGCGGTCGAGGGCGTCGCGCAGGTTGAGCTGGCCCCCGATCATGTTCTCCCACAGCGGGGTGTTGGCGTCCTCGAAGTCGGCCAGCCACACCTTGGCGCCGGAGTTGAGCGCGTTGATGGTCATCTTGCGGTCGGTGGGGCCGGTGATCTCCACGCGGCGGTCCGTGATGCCCGGGGCGGGAGAGGCGACCCGCCAGCTGTCGTCCTCGCGGATGTGCTTGGTCTCGGGGAGGAAGTCGAGGTCGGTCCCGGCCGAGATCTGCTCCTGCCTGGCGACCCGGGCCTGGAGGAGCTCCTGACGGCGCGCCTCGAAGGCGCGGTGCAGTTCGGCGACGAGGGCGAGGGCGTCCTCGGTGAGGATCTCGTCGAACCGTTCGTGGAGGGGGCCGGTGATCTCGACCCCGTGCGTGGCGCCCATGGAAAACCTTCCGCAATACGAAATAAGCTTTTGGTATGTGGAAAACGAAGCTACCGTCCGGTTCGCGGACGGTCAACGTCGCGCGTGTCTCACTGACTTGGGAGTTTCCCGGGACGGGAAGGTCGCGAAAACTTCTCCCGCGGCGTCGGCGCCCGTCGTCGGGACGGACGCGGGACCCGGCTCGGATCCCATGGAGTGTCGTGCCCGCCGTGCCCTGCGATAATTCAGGTGCCCGCGCGGAGGCGAGATGCCACCATCGACAGGGCGCCCGCCACCGCCCGGTCGCGGGAAGAATCGGGGCGGCGGCCACGTTGACCCACCTGGAGGGATATGAATACAGCTGACACCCGCGGAAGCGTCCACGACGGCCACGAGGCCGAGGACGCGTTCCGCGAGGCGATCACCGTCGGGGACGGGGTCGACGCACACGACGCGTCCCGCGAGGCCGGGGCCACCGGCGGTGACCGCTACGACGACCCGGACAACGCCCCCGACCAGGGCGAGATGGAACTCGCCGAGCGCCACGCGCTGCGCCGGGTTCCGGGACTGTCCACCGAACTCACCGACGTCACCGAGGTCGAGTACCGCTCCCTGAGGCTGGAGCGCGTCATCCTCATCGGCGTGTGGACCAGCGGCTCACAGGCCGACGCGGACAACTCGCTCACCGAGCTCGCCGCCCTGTCCGAGACCGCGGGCGCGCTCGTGCTGGAGGGGGTCACCCAGCGCCGGTCCAAGCCCGACCCCGCCACCTACGTCGGCAAGGGCAAGGCCGCCGAACTGCGCGACATCGTGGAGGCCACCGGCGCCGACACCGTGATCTGCGACGGGGAGCTCACGCCCGGCCAGCTGCGCCAACTGGAGGACGTGGTCAAGGTCAAGGTGATCGACCGCACGGCCCTGATCCTGGACATCTTCGCCCAGCACGCGCGCAGCAGCGAGGGCAAGGCCCAGGTCGAGCTCGCCCAGCTCAGCTACCTGCTGCCGCGACTGCGCGGCTGGGGTGACGCCCTGTCCCGTCAGGCGGGCGGCTCCGGCGGCGGTGGCGCGGGCGGCGGTGTGGGACTGCGCGGCCCGGGTGAGACCAAGATCGAGACCGACCGTCGGCGCATCAACGACAAGATGGCCAAGCTGCGCCGCCAGCTCGCCCACATGCGCACCGCTCGCGACGTCAAGCGCGACGTCCGGCGCACCCGCTCGGTGCCGTCCGTGGCCATCGCCGGGTACACCAACGCGGGCAAGTCGAGCCTGCTCAACCGGCTGACCGGCGCCGGGGTCCTGGTCGAGAACGCCCTGTTCGCCACCCTGGACCCGACCGTGCGCCAGGCCCGCACGCCCGACGGCCGCGGGTTCACGCTCAGCGACACCGTCGGCTTCGTCCGGCACCTGCCGCACCAGCTCGTGGAGGCCTTCCGCTCCACCCTGGAGGAGGTCGCCGACTCCGACCTGGTCCTGCACGTGGTCGACGGGTCCCACCCCGACCCCGAGAGCCAGATCAGCGCGGTCCGGCACGTCTTCGCCGACATCGACGCCGGTGACGTGCCCGAACTCATCGTGGTCAACAAGGTGGACGCCGCCGACCCCGACGTGCTCAAGGCGCTGCGCACCCGCTACCCGGACATGGTGGAGGTGTCGGCCCGTACCGGCGAGGGCGTCCCCGCGCTGGTGGACGCGGTCGCCGCGGCGCTTCCCGAGCTGGCGCACGAGGTCCGGGCGCTCGTCCCGTACTCGCGGGGCGACCTCATCGCCCGGATCCACGAGGAGGGGCGCATCCTCAGCGAGGAGCACACCGCCGAGGGCACGGCGATCCACGCCTTCGTACCGGCCCTGCTCGCGGGCAGACTCGACGAGTACACGCCCAGCACGGCCTGAGGCACGCGCGGTCCGCCGCGCACGGCCGGGGTGCCTCCTGGGAGGCGCCCCGGCCTCGCTGTGTCCGGTGGCGGGTCCCGGCGGCGCACGCGAACACCCGGACCACCGGGGCCGCCGATGGCACCGGTCACCGGGTGTGCCCGCGGCCTTTGTTGCGTGACCGTCCTATTCGTCCTTCCGGGGAGGTGTACACGGAGTCCGCGGATGGACTACGGTTTTGGAGCACTGGCCGCCAGTGGCCGCTGTCCCGCGACAGCCGCCCCCTGTGCCACTGTCACGGCACCGCGGCGGCCGCAGGCCGCCCCACCGGCTCCGTCGGACCGCTCCAGATACGAGGTCGCCATGCCCGCCCGTGTATCCCACGACCGTGTCCCGCAGTCGCCCCGGCTGACCTGACCGGCGAGGGCGGACGACCCCATGACGGCGGTACTCCTCAGCAACATCGGTCGGCTGTGGACCGGGAGCGAGCTGATCACCAAGGCCGCGCTCCTGATGGACGACGACCGGGTGGCCTGGGTCGGGCCCGCCGCCGAGCTCCCCCAGAGCATCCCGGGCGTGGTGGACGACCTCACCGACGTCGACGACGTCGTCAACATCGGCGGCGGCATGATCACCCCCGGGCTGATCGACGCCCACTGCCACCCGGTGTACGCGGGGGACCGCTACGCCGAGGTCAACATGTGGGCCAAGGGCGCCTCCAAGGGGGACATCTTCGCGGCCGGGGGCGGTGTCTCCACCACCGTCACCATCACCCGCGGTACCGACCCCTGGACCCTGTGCAACGCGGTCCGCGAACGGCTCCGGCACTGGGTGCTGACCGGCACCACCACCGTGGAGGCCAAGACCGGCTACCACCTGACCAGGGACGGCGAACTGGCCGACGTGCGCCTGCTGCGCTCCCTGGAGGAGGAACCGGGCATGCCGCGCCTGCACGTCACCTTCTTCCCCGCGCACGGGGTGCCGCCCGAGTTCTTCGGCAGACCCAGGGAGTACGCGGCCACCGCCGCCTCCTGGCTCAACGACGCCGCGCTGGCCGGTGCCGACGGGGTGGACGTGTACTGCGACAACCAGCAGTTCACCACCGAGGACGCCCGCATGCTGCTGGGGGTGGGCCAGTCCGCCGGGCTGCGCACCACCCTGCACGCCTGCTCGCGCCCCCGGCACGGTGCCGTGCGCATGGCCGCCGAGATGGGCTGCTCCTCCGTGGACCTGCTGCACGAGACCGACGAGCAGGACGTCCTGGCGCTGGCCGCCACCCGCACGCCGGTGGTGGCCTGCCCGACGACCTCGCTGCACGAGCGCCGCACCCCGCCGGTGCGGGCGCTGCTCGACCACGGGGTGCCCATCGGGCTGGGCACCGACCACAACCCCGGCCAGTCGGGCACGATGTCGATGCCCCTGGTGATCTCGCTGGCCATCTCCATGTTCGAGATGACCGTGCAGGAGGCCCTGCACGCCGCCACGGTGGGCAGCGCACGCGCCCTGGGCCTGACCGACCGGGGCGTGCTCGCGCCCGGCAGCCTGGCCGACCTCGTTCAGTGGGACGCCGACCACGAGGGCGCCTTCGCCTGGTCGATGGGCCTCAACACCCTGCGGGTGTGGCAGGGCGGCAGGACCATCCGCTGAGGCGGCCCCTCCGACGCCCGAAGCGGCCCTTCGAACCCGCCGCTAACGCCTGCCGCGAGCCCTGGCGATCTCGATGACGGCCCGCTCCAGCGCGTACTCGGGGTCGCGTCCGGCGCCCTTGATGAGCGCGTCGGTCTCGGCGACCACCGCCATGGCGCGGGTGACCCCCGCCGGACTCCACCCCCGGGCCTGCTGACGCAGGGTCCGCAGCTTCCACGGCGGGACCTTGGCGCGCTTGGCCAGATCCGCCTCGGACATGCCGCGCGGCGGCTGGGCGGCCACGGCGATGCCGCGCACCGCGCCGGCCAGCGCGCTGTTGATCAGCACCGGGGCGGTACCCACCGCCAGCGACCAGCGCAACTGCTCCAGCGCCTCGGGCAGGCGCCCCTCCACGGCGCGGTCGGCCACGGTGAACCCCGAGGCCTCCGCCTTGCCGGAGTGGTACCTGGCCACCGCCGCGGCGTCCACCCGGCCCTCGGTGTCGGCGATCAGCTGGGTGCAGGCCGCCGCGATCTCGCGCAGCTCGCTGCCGACCGCGTCCACCAGCGCCTGCGCGGCGTCGGCGGTGATCTGGCGCCCCGCCTGGGAGAACTCGCCCTTGACGAAGGCCACCCGCTCGGCGGGCTTGCTCGGCCCCTTGCAGTCCACGCGGTGGGCGCCCGCCTTGACCGCGGCCTGGAGCAGGGCCTTGCCCTTGTTGCCGCCCGCGTGGGTGAGTACGAGGTTGACGTCGTCGGCAGGGTCCCCGAGGTAGTCGGTGACGGTCGCCGCCAGGTCCTTGGTCAGGTCCTGGGACGAGCGCAGCACCACCACCCGCCGATCGCCGAACAGCGAGGGCGAGGTCACCTCGACGAGCGTGGACATCCCCACCTGGGCGGGCAGCAGGTCGTGGACGTCCACGCCGGGGTCGGCCTCGCGGACCGCCGCGACGACGGAGGCGACGGCCCGGTCGACGAGGAGTTCCTCGTCCCCGACGATGATCGTGAGCAGGGCGGGTGCAGGCATACACAGAGGATGCCACGCCCCACCGACCAGCCGGACGCCCGTCGCGCGGTCGGCGGGCACGCGCCTGTCACATGGTCGGCGGGCGCACTCCCGCCCCGTCGCCCGCACCGACCGCGACCGGCCCCGTACGCGGTGCCTCCCGCGCCCCCGCCCCCTTACCGTGCCATCCTCCGCCGCCCCGCTGTCCAGGGCGCCGCCTCCTACCGCGCGGGGTCGGGCCCGCGCACCACGGCCTGCCCTGGCCCGGAACCGCCGCCGTCCAGCACGGCCACGTCCCCGTCCCGGTCGGTGCGCAGGTTCACCCGCGCCACCCGTTCCAGGATGTTCCACGTGAACGGTGCCGGGTGCCCGTAGGTGTTGTCCGCGCCCACCGAGGTCACCGACACCACCGGGGCGGTGGCCTCCAGGAAGGCCGGTTCCTGGCTCCCCGCCCCGTGGTGGGGCACGGCCAGCACGGTCACCCGTAACAGGTCGGCGTCCGGTCCCTCCAGCAGCCTTCTCTGCGCCTCCTCCTCGATGTCCCCGGTCAGCAGCACCGTCATCGCCGCACCGTCCGCCCGGACCACCACCGAAGTGTCGTTCACCGAGCCCGTGAAGCCGGGCACCGGCCACAGCACGCGCAGCAGCCACGTTCCCACCCTCAGCCGCTGGCCCCGTTCGGCCTCCAACAACCGCACCCCGGCGTCGGCCAGCAGCCGCCCCGTGGCGCTCTCCCCGAACCCCGGCGGCGCCAGCGCGGCCCCCACACTCCGGTGCCGCAGCACCCCGGGCGTGCCGTCCACGTGGTCGGCGTGGTCGTGGCTCAGAATCAGCAGCGGGACCTCGCGCACCCCCAGCCGCCCCAGGCAGTCGTCCACCCTGTCCGGGTCCTCCCCGGTGTCGGCGACCACCGCCGAGCCCCGGCCCGCCGACAGCACGAAGGCGGTGCCCTGTCCCACGTCGCACGCCACCAGCGCCCATCCCGGGGGCGGCCATCCGCCCGGCACGCACCGCGCGGCCAGGGCCAACAGCAGCACGGCCGCCACCACGGCTGCCAGGACACGGCGCAACCGCCCGTGCGTGAACACCAGCGCCGCCAGCACGGCGGCCAGGACCAGCCCTCCCACCAGATCCGACCGCCACGCCAGCGCGCCGTGCGGAACACGCGCGCCCGCACCGGCCACCGCCGCGATCCACGACACCCCCAACCCGGGCAGGTGCGCGGCCACCGCCGCCGCCCCCGGCCACACCAGGGCCAGGGCCGCCACCGCCGTCCCCGCCACCGTCACCGCCGCGACCACCGGAGCGGCCAGCACGTTGGCCGGAACCGCGATCCACGACAGTTCACCCGAGAGCAGGACCAGCACGGGGGAGACCGCCACCTGCGCGGCCAGGGCCACCGCCAGCGCCTCCGCCACCGGACGCGGCAGGCCTGCCGACCACGCCCGCGTCCACGGCGGCACCAGAAGCAGGATGCCCGCGGTCGCCAGCACCGACAGCGCGAACCCGAAGGAGGCTGCCAGCCCCGGCGCGACGAACAGCACCCCGACCACCGTGACGGCCAGCGCACCGAGTCCCGCGTGGGCGCGCCCGGTGGCCAGCGCCAGCAGACCCAGCGATCCCATGAACGCCGCGCGCACCACGCTCGGCTCCGGGCGGCACACCAGGACGAACACCCAGATCACCGCCGCGCCGCCCGCCACCGAGCACCACGGGGGCGCCCGCAGCAGCCGGGAGAGCGCCAGCACGAAGCCGGTGAGCACCGCCAGGTTGGCCCCCGAGACGGTCAGCAGGTGCGTCATCCCGGTCTCCCGGAAGTCCTCGGCGGTCTCCGGCGGCACCCCGGACGCGTCGCCGACGATCAGCGCCGGGAGGAGCCCGTCCTCGGGCCGGGACAGTCCGGAGGAGGCCTCCCGCAGGCGCTCCCGCACCAGACCGGCGAAGCTCTGCAGACCGCCGGGCCGCCCCACCTCCTCCGGCGGCCCGCGTACCACGACCAGGGCGGCGGTGAGGGGGTCGTCCTCCGTGCCGAGGAAGACGCCCCGCGCCCGGAAGGTCTGCCCGGGCAGCAGTTCGCGCCAGTCCTCCTCCGAGGCCAGGACCACCACCGGCGCCGCGGACACGCGCTCGGTCCCCTCGGACCGCACCCACGCGGTACGGGCGTCGATCACCCAGGCCGCCCTGCCCGGCCGGGGAGTCCCCGACCGCGGACGCGGATCGGACGTCACCACCGCCTCGAACTCCGCCTCGCGCCCATGCTCGGCGGCCTCCCTGGCCGCGCTCCGCTCCACCCGGTGCACCTGCACACCGGCCACCGCCGCCACCGTGGCCACACAGGCCAGCGACGCCGCAGCGGTGAGCGCCGCCGCCTCCAGGGGAGTACGCGCGGCCGTCAGGAGCGCCACCGCCGCGCCCGCCCCCGCGACCCCGGCCAGGGACCAGGCCGCCCACGGCGGGACGGCGAGCGCCGCCAGCGCGGCCAGCCAGGCCGTCGCCGCGGGCGCCAGCAGGCGCAGGTCGGGCGGCTTGTCCAGTCCGTAGGCGTCCGTCCCCAGCCATGTGGTCACCGCCCCTCACCCCACCGTCACGTGGGGTTGGAGGTCGGCGAGGATCTTGTCGCCGATCCGGTCCACGTTGACCAGGTCGTCGACGCTGCGGAAGGGGCCGTGCTCCTCGCGGTAGGAGACGATGTTGTCGGCGATCACCGTGCCGATCCCGGGCAGGGTCTCCAGTAAGGCCCGGTCCGCCCGGTTGATGTCCACCAGCCCTCCGGTGCCCTGGGGGCCGCTTCCGGTGACGCCCGCGCCCGCGGGCACGGGGACGCCCACCAGGACCTGTTCGCCGTCGACCAGCGGACGGGCCAGGTTGAGCAGGTCGAGGTCGGCGTCGGGCAGCGCGCCACCGGCCTCCTCCACGGCGTCGGCCACCCGCGACCCCGACGGGAGCGTGTACAGCCCGGGGTCGGACACCTCACCGCCCACGTGCACCACGAGGTCCTCCTCCGGAGCCGCGCCCCCGGCCTCCCCGGTATCCGCGCCCCCGGCCTCCGTCCCCGCCTCCCGCGCCGGGGACTGCGCGCCGTCGCCCTCGGCCGCGGGTACGGGCGCGGGCGCGGCACGGGTGACCATCTCGGGGGCGGGCACCGTGGTCGGCCGGTGGTACAGGGTCAGCACCAGCACGACGGCCAGGGCGCCCAGCACGGCCAGGACGATGACCGCCCGCCGGGACAGCGCCGCCCGGGGCGGCCATCGCCGGGCCAGCCGTTCCAGGAGCGAGCCGGAGGGCTCGGGGTCGAACTCCGCGTACCCCGACGGCGGGCGCTCCGGGCGCCGGTGCCGCCCCCCTGCCGGGTCGGGCCACGGGTCCGGACCGGGCGCGCCCTCCGACGCGCCGACACCTCGGGCGGACGGGACGGTTCCGCGCTCCGTGTCCTCCCCAATGCCCCGCTTCACGGTCCCCGCGGAGGCCCGCGCTGGGGGCCCGGTCGCCGATCCGGTTCGGTTCTCCCCGTAGGACCGAGGTGCGGGTGCGGTCGCCTGCCCGTCCCGGTTGTCTTCCGGAGACCGTGGGGCGGGTGCGGTCGCCTTCCCGTTCCGGTTTCGTTCGGGGGCCCGTGGCGTGGCTACGGTCGTCCGCCAAACCCGGTCCTCCCCGGAGGCCCGCGGTAGGGGCACGGTCGCCTGCCCGTCCCGGCCGCCTCCCGGGGTCCGTGGGGCGGGCACGGCCGCCTGACCGTCCCGGTCCTCCCCGGACGGGTACCGCGCCGCCGTCGACCCGGCCGGAGAGGGGCGCGGGGGAGCGGGCACGCCGAGCAGGTCGTCGGGGTGGCGCTCGGGCCAGGACTCCGAGGGCACGGGACCCGTGCCGGGAGCGGGCGGTGTGTCCGGATGACGACGGGTACCGGCCCCGGCGCTCCCCGGGGTCCGCCGCCTCCCGCTCGGACCCCGGGCGGGCCCGGCCGAGAAGCGGCCTTCCTCGCCGGTGAGAACCGCCCCCGGGGCGTCCGGCCTGGACCGGCTCCGGCGGCCACCGGAGGCGTTCCCGTCCCGCTGCTCTGGGGCAGGTGCCCGGGCCACGGTGTCCTCGGGAGCGTCCGGCCGCCGAGGGCCGGTGGCCGGACCCCCGTGCGAAGCGGCCCCGGGACGGCCTGCGCCCTCCGGGCGGGGCGGGCCGCCGGACGCCGCTGGTCGGTACGGGGCGTGCGTCCCGGCCACCGCGTACGGCGCGCTCGGGATCGCCGGGACACCCGGGGAAGGCGGCTCGGGCCGCGGTTGCGAGCGGGGGATACGCGCGCGCAGGCGCCGGGCGGCGGGTGAGGCGGCCAGGGTGAGCGCGCGGAGCCGGTCCTGCTGGTCGGTCGAGGGGGAGTGGCGCCTGTTGCGGCGCTGAACAGTCATAAGACCACGTTAGGAAGCCGGGGAAGCTGTGTCAGCAGCCGATTCCAAGCTGTGGACAACCCTCGTCCGGGCCTCCTCGACCCGCGCGGACGGCGGTGGGGGACGACGACGCCGGGCGCACGAAAAAACCCGGCCCGGTGCGCATGCACCGGGCCGGGTCGAGCCTCAGTCTCAGGCGGACTGCAGGGAGTGCAGACGCTTGGCGATCGCGCTCTTGCGGTTCGCGGCCTGGTTCTGGTGGATGACGCCCTTGCTGGTGGCCTTGTCCAGCGCGCGAGCGGCGGCGCGCTGGGCGACGGTGGCCTTCTCGACGTCCCCGGCCTCGGCAGCCTCACGGAACTTGCGGATGGCCGTCTTCAGCGAGGAGCGCACCGCCTGGTTGCGGACACGAGCCTTCTCGTTCTGCCGAATGCGCTTCTTCTGCGACTTGATGTTCGCCATGCGAAAACGTGCTCCAGTTGATCTTGGTCATCGCGCCGACCGGACCAGGCGGCCCGACCCGCGGGCAGCCGTTCCGCGAGGGGCCGGCGTGGGTGCCGACGCAGGGTGTGTGAGACCACAGGGCCCGAGGCCAATGTGGAAGTCCGAGACACGGACTTCCAGTATGCCTCACACGGGGTACCGCTCAGGCACCACCTGCCCCCATGGAACCCGTGACGATGCCGGGAGGACGTTTCCGAGGGCTCTTCCACGCGCCATCGCGGTCCCGTGCGGCACACGCGCGGAGCGGCGACGACTCCACCGCCCCGCCCACGGGTCTTCGGGGAGCGCCGCTCAGGACAGCAGCCACCCCTCCGTGTAGGCCGCCACGTCCTCCTCGGTCGCCTCGTCCCCCAGGTAGAAGGCCACCCCCAGGGTCATCCCCTCCGGCGGCTCGACCTCGGTCACGCCCAGCCGGACGGCCTCCAGCGCGGTCGCCAACGACTCGTCGGACTCCTCCGGAGCCCACTCGCCATCGCCGTACGTGGGCAGCCCGAACCGCACCGCCACGCCCTCGTGCGCGCGCAGGGCGGTCACCGCCTCGGTCACCTGCCGCACCATGAACCCGCCGTACAGCGCGTCGCCGGGCATCCCCGCGCCCACGCCCGGCAGCACCACCTCGTCGGCGTGCTCGGTCACCCGGTCCAGGTAGCCCTTGGACCAGTACTTCTCCCCGCGCTCCATGACGAAGGAGGGCACCCGACCACCCGGCACCAGCTCCACGTGGTGGGCCTGCACCGACAGCACGGGTTCCTCGCCCAGCTCCTCGCGCACCATCGACACGAGCGTGGGCATCGACGGGTCGTTCACGGTCACCGGGCGGATCTCCAGGTGCACGCCCGCGAACCCGTCCGCGGCCACCTCGGCGACCGCCGGGGCGAGCGCCGCGCGGGCCTGTTCGTCGATCTGGTCCCTCAACAGGGAGGACCCGCTCTCCACGTGCCGCAGCCACGCCAGCGCGCGCACGTCGGGGTACTCCCGCTCCAGCCAGGGCAGCAGGGAACCGGTGTCCTCGACCCGCTCGACCGCGCCCTCGGCGTCGATCTCGCCCGCGTACACGTACACCGTGTCCACCCCGCCGGTGTCGAGCACCCGCGCCAGGGGGCCGGTGTCCTCCCAGGAGCCGACCCACGCCGCGTCGGAGCCCCGCGAGGCCGCCCACGGCTCCGGTTCACCCGAGAACTGGAAGGCCAGCAGGGCCCCCGCGCCGACCACCACGACCGCGATCGCGGCCACACCCGCCAGCAACCGTGTCAACAGCCACTTCAACCGCCCGCTCCTCCCACATCCCGGACCGCGGGCGCTCCCCGCCCGCCACCGCCCCCAACGGCGGCGCCGCGCGCCCGGTGCCCGCCCGCGCGGCCCGTTCCCGGTCCCGGGTCACATAATCTGGACACCAGACCCGCGCCCCATACTGCCGCACGGGCCGCTGCCGTCACCGAGAGAGGGCACCCGGCCGCCGTGGGATGATGGACGACGCCGTCGGCCTCCGCCGCGGCGGGGGCGACACCGCCGCTAGGCGCACACGACCCGGACCCGACCTGTGAACGGAGCACGGTGGCACAGCCGAACTGGACCGATCCCGCGCTGATCCGCAACTTCTGCATCATCGCGCACATCGACCATGGCAAGTCGACGCTGGCCGACCGGATGCTCCAGATCACCGGTGTCGTCGAGGACCGCCAGATGCGCGCCCAGTACCTGGACCGCATGGACATCGAGCGCGAGCGCGGCATCACCATCAAGTCGCAGGCGGTGCGCATCCCCTTCACCGCCCTCGACGACCGGACCTACACGCTCGACCTCATCGACACCCCCGGGCACGTCGACTTCACCTACGAGGTCTCGCGCTCCCTGGCCGCCTGCGAGGGCGCCGTCCTGCTGGTGGACGCCGCACAGGGCATCGAGGCGCAGACCCTGGCCAACCTGTACATGGCCCTGGAGAACGACCTCACCATCATCCCGGTGCTCAACAAGATCGACCTCCCGGCCGCGCAGCCGGAGAAGTACGCCGAGGAGCTGGCCGGGATCATCGGCTGCGAGCCCTCCGACGTGCTCAGGGTCAGCGCCAAGACGGGCGAGGGCGTCGAGGAGCTCCTCAACGAGATCGTCAACCAGATCCCGCAGCCCGTCGGCGACGCCGACGCCCCGGCCCGCGCGATGATCTTCGACTCGGTCTACGACACCTACCGGGGCGTGGTCACCTACGTCCGGGTGATCGACGGCAAGCTCAGCCCGCGCGAGCGCATCCAGATGATGTCCACCCGCGCCTCGCACGAGATCCTGGAGATCGGCGTCAGCTCGCCCGAGCCCACCAAGTGCGACGGGCTGGGGGTGGGAGAGGTCGGCTACATCATCACCGGCGTCAAGGACGTGCGCCAGTCCAAGGTCGGTGACACCATCACCTCCCTCAACCGGCCCGCGACCGAGATGCTGTCCGGGTACCGCGAGCCCAAGCCCATGGTGTTCTCGGGCCTGTACCCGATCGAGGGCACCGACTACCCGGTGCTGCGCGACGCCCTGGAGAAGCTCCAGCTCAACGACGCCGCCCTGGCCTTCGAGCCGGAGACCTCCGCCGCCCTGGGCTTCGGCTTCCGCTGCGGCTTCCTGGGCCTGCTGCACCTGGAGATCACCCGGGCCCGCCTGGAGCGCGAGTTCAACCTCGACCTCATCTCCACCGCCCCCAACGTCATCTACCGGGTGGACATGGAGGACGGCACCGAGCACGTGGTGACCAACCCCAGCGAGTTCCCCGCCGGGAAGATCGACTCCATCTACGAGCCCATGGTCAAGGCCACCGTGCTCAGCCCCGCCGACCACATCGGCCAGATCATGGAACTGTGCCAGGAGCGGCGCGGCGACCTCCAGGGCATGGACTACCTGTCCGAGGACCGCGTGGAGATGCGCTACACGCTGCCCCTGGCCGAGATCGTCTTCGACTTCTTCGACCACCTCAAGTCCCGCACCAAGGGCTACGCGTCGCTGGACTACGAGCCCACCGGCGAGAAGGCCTCCGACCTGGTCAAGGTGGACATCCTGCTCCAGGGCGAGGCCGTCGACGCCTTCTCCGCCATCGTGCACAAGGACAAGGCCTACGCCTACGGCGTGGAGATGACCAAGAAGCTGCGCGAGCTCATCCCCCGGCAGCAGTTCGAGGTGCCCATCCAGGCCGCCATCGGCGCCCGGGTGATCGCCCGCGAGAACATCCGCGCCATCCGCAAGGACGTGCTCTCCAAGTGCTACGGCGGCGACATCAGCCGTAAGCGCAAGCTGCTGGAGAAGCAGAAGGAGGGCAAGAAGCGGATGAAGATGGTCGGCCGGGTCGAGGTGCCCCAGGAGGCCTTCATCTCCGCGCTGTCCACCGACACCGGCGGCTCCGACGACAAGAAGAAGAAGTAGTCCCTCCCGCACGCGGGAACACGGAGGGGGCGCCCCGAGCCGGGGCGCCCCCTTCCGCGTTCTCCTCGGTACCGCCCGCTCAGCCCTTGACCGCTCCCGCGGTCAGGCCCTCGGTGATGTAGCGCTGGAGGAACCAGAACACCGCGAGGGTGGGCAGGGACAGCATGATGGCGCCCACCGCGAACATCCCGAAGTTCGCGTTGCGCTGCGAGGCCACCAGCTGGTAGAGGCCCAGGCCCAGAGTCTTGGCGTCGGTGTCGCGCAGGAACACGCTCGCCATCAGGAACTCGTTGATGGTGGAGATGAACACCAGCAGGCCCACGATCGCCAGCACCGGCGTGACCAGCGGCAGCATGATCCGGAAGAACACCTGCGCGTGCGAGGCCCCGTCCATCTGCGCGGACTCGTCCAGCTCCTTCGGCACGGTGTCGAAGAAGCCCTTCATCAGCCACGTGTTGATGCTCAGCGCGCCGCCCAGGTAGACCAGCAGCAGCCCCCACCGGGTGTCGAAACCGATCGACGGGTAGTACTCGCCGATCGTGGAGAACATCAGGTAGATCGCCACGATCGCCAGGAACTGCGGGAACATCTGGATCACCAGCAGCCCGATCAGCCCCACCCGGCGCCCCCGGAAGCGCATGCGGCTGAACGCGTACGCGGCCAGCGCCGACAGCAGCACCGTCACGGCGGCGTTGGTGAAGGCGAAGAACAGCGAGTTCGCGTACCAGGTGGTGAACGGGGTGTTGCTGAACAGGTCCACGGCGTTGTCCAGGCTGGCCCCGGTCGGCCACAACTGCGCGCTGGACAGCGTGCCCAGCGGGTTGAGCGCCGCCGACACCACGAACAGCACCGGGAAGAGCGCGAACGCCACGACCAGCAGCATCACCACGTGGCGCCAGCCGTACCTGCGGGCCCACAGGCCCAGACGGACTCCGGTACCGCGCCGGTGGGGCGCGCGCACCGCGTCCGGGGTCGCGACCGCCATCAGTCCACCTCCTTGAGGGCCTTGCTCCTGCTGAGGCTGACCACCGACATCACCGACACGATCAGGAAGATCATCACCGACAACGCCGCCGCGTACCCGTACTGGGCGGTGGCCTCGTTGAAGGCGAGCCGGTAGGTGTAGGTGATGAGCAGGTCGGTGGCCCCGGCCGTCGGGCTCTCCGGGGAGAAGGGCCCGCCCTGGCTGATCAGCCACACCGCGTTGAAGTTGTTGAAGTTGAACGCGAACGTCGAGACCAGGATCGGCGTCATCGCCACCATCAGAAGCGGCAGGGTGACGTTGCGGAAGGCCTGCCAGGGGCCCGCGCCGTCGATCTGCGCGGCCTGGCCCAGCTCGCGCGGGACGGCCTGGAGGGCTCCCGTGGCCACCAGGAACATGTACGGGTAGCCCAGCCAGACGTTGGCCAGGATCACCGCCGCCCGGGCCGACCACGCGTCGCCCAGCCAGTCCACCTCCAGGCCGAGCACCCGGTTGAACAGGCCGAAGTCGGTGTTGAACATGTCCCGCCACAGCAGGAACATGGCCAGCGAGCTCATCGCGTACGGCAGGACCACCAGGATCCGGTACACGACCTTGCCGCGCAGCCTGGGCACGTGCAGGGTGAGCGCGATCGCCAGGCCCACCACGAACACCAGGAAGGTGACGGAGGCGGCGAAGGCGATGTTCCACACCAGGATGCTGAAGAACGACGACGCGAAGGTCGGGTTGAACAGGAAGCGGGCGAAGTTGTCGAAGCCCACGCCGACCTGCCAGCCCTGGGCCAGCCGCTCCCCGTCCTCGTTGTAGAACGCGCCCCGCTCGTTGTCCGCGTGGTAGACGATCCCGGTCTCGGTGTCGGTGACGCAGTCGCACCCGGCGTCGTAGGCGCGGGTCGCGGTCCCCTCGAAGGCGGTGGACAGGCCGCTGGAGCGGATGCCCGTGCCGCTGCCGGTGGGCACCGCGAACGCCTGGAGCTCGTCGCTGCGCGCGTTGACCTGGGTGGGGGACAGGATCGTGTACCCGAAGGCCTCGGTGATCTTGCCCGAGGGTTCCACGGTCGCGCCGTCGAGCTCGGTGAGCCCCTCCTCGGTTCCGGCGTAGGCCTGGCCCTCGGGGTCGGTGAGTAGGAAGGCCAGCTCACCGGTCTCGGGCGAGCCGGTGACCGCCACGGTCAGGGTGTACTCCTCGGCCCCGTCCGGACTGCTCACCGAGTAGGCCTCGATGGAGGCGATGGCCTGTTCCTTGTCGCCCCGGTGGCCGTCGCTGAGGTTGGTCACCGAGGTGCTCATCGTGTAGAGCACCGGCAGGATCTGGAAGGCGGTCAGGAACAGCACGCCCGGGACCAGGTACTTGACCGGGACGGTGCGCTTGGACAGGTAGACCCAGTAGACGAGGCCGACCACGGCCACGACCAGGCCGATGCCCCACCAGTTGCCCGCCACGTACAGGGGCAGCACCGCCCACACGCCAAGGGCGGTGAACAGGCCCAGCAGGGCGATCTTGACCAGCTGCCCGGCCAGTGAACCGTTCCCGGCGAACCGGCCGCCCGGCAGGGGCGTGCGGGCGGGCGCCCCCGGTGAGGGAGCGCCCGCTGTCTTGTTGGACGCCACCGCTACTCGCCGATCTGCGAGGCGATCGTTTCGTGGGCGGCCTCCATGGCCTCGCGCACGTCCTCACCGGCGACGACGGCGGCCTGGGCGATGCCGAGCGGCTCCCACGTCTCGCCCATCTCCGGGATGGAGGGCATCGGCATGCCCTCGGCCCCGGCCTCGGAGATCGCGGCGATGGTGGGGTCGTCGGCCGAGACGCTCTCCAGGGCCTCGGTCTGCACAGGCATGCGGGGGTCGGCCTCGTAGAGGCTGAGGACGAAGTCGGTGTCGGTGACGTAGTTGGTCACGAACTCCTGGGCCAGGGCGCTGTTGGCGCTGCCCTCGGTCACGAAGAACGCCTGGTAGCCGATGTAGGGGCTGGCGGGCTCCTCGCCCTCGAAGCCGGGGATGGGGCTGATCTCGTAGTTGACGCCCGCCTCGTTGGCGTCGGCGACGTTCCACGGGCCCGCGACGAAGAAGGGGGCCTCGCCCTCGTAGAACAGGGAGGCGTCGTTCTCCAGGGTGATGGAGCGGCGCAGCACGCCCTCTCCGGCCTCGCCGTACTCGGCGACCTTCTCCATGGCCTCGATGGACTCGTCGGTGCCCACGCCCAGGTCGGTCGGGTCCCAGTTGCCCTCCTCGTCCTGGCCGAAGAGGTAGCCGCCCGCGGAGGTGAACAGGGCGTTCATGCGGTAGGGGTCGCCCTCTTGGCCCACGGCCATGGACAGGACCTCGCTGGTCTCACCGGAGTCCTTGAGCTCGGTGCCGACCTCGACCATCTCCTCGAAGGTCGCGGGGGCGTCCGGCGCCAGGTCGGTGTTGCGCATGAGGAAGATGTTCTCCTGGGAGTAGGGAACACCGAAGAGCTGGCCGTCGTAGTTGAGGGCCTGCAAGGAGGTCTCGTCCAGGCCGGAGGCGCGGTCCTGGGGCAGCTCGATGGGCTGCACGGCGCCGTTGCGCACCAGGTTGCCCGTCCAGTCGTGGGCGCCGATGAAGACGTCGGGGGCGTTCCCGGCCTGGTGGGCGTTGAGCACGTCGCCCTGGATGTCGCCGAAGGTCAGGCCCTGGACCTCGACCCCGATGCCGTTGGCCTCGGCGAACTCCTGGGCTGCCGCCTCGATGGCGTCGGCGCGCTCGGGGTCGGACCAGATGACGAGGCTGCCCTCGGCGGCGGCCTCCCCGCCCTCGTCGCCGCCGCCACTGCACGCGGTCGCCATCAGTGCGATCGCGGCGATGCCCGTGACCGCTCGTGCGCTGCGGAATCTCATGCTGTCTTCCTTCCGGGAGGCCGTGCTGAGGGGTCGCGCATGCGTTCCGGCCGTCGAGGGCATGCGTGGTGATGTGACGCTAGCAATAACTTGCAAGCTTTGAAAGAGTTTGCGGATCTCCCGCATAAAGATGTGGAAACGCCACGGAAACGGGCGCGTGACATCGTGCGCTGGGTAGCGGCGCGGTGACCGTTCGCTGATTGATCCTGTGATGGTCAGCGATTTCGTAACACCATTGAACACGCCGTCGCGGACCACTCGAACCCCGTTCGGGTCCGACCCTGTAGAGCTAGCCCGCCGCAAAGCCGAACCACCCGCCCGCAGAGCGGACAGCGGCGGTATGCCGAAGGGGAGCGTCCCGTGGTGGTGCGCCGCAGAGGGTTGAGCCCTTCACAAAGCCGAACCACCCGCCCGTAGAGCCCTCAGCAGCGTTGCGCCGTAGGGGGTTGGGGTGGCACGTCCTGTGACCGTTGACCCCTGGGGGTTGGGGTGGCACGTCCTGTGACCGTTGACCCCTGGGGGTTGGGGTGGCACGTCCTGTGACCGTTGACCCCTGGAGGTTGGGGTGGCATGTGTGGTGACCGTTCCCCCGTGGGGGTTGGCGTAGAGCGTGCCGGTGACGGTGGCCAGGCATCCGTAGGGCGTGCGGGTTCCCCGTCAGCCCCTGGGGGGTGGGTGGTCGTGGTGGGCACTGGCTCCGAGGTTCAGTGCTGGGGGCGGGGACCGACTGAGAGCAAGTTCGCCCGGCGAACTTGCCGAAGGAGATCCCTGCACGCCGATCATTACAGGTGCCTGGTGGGCGTCACGAAGGCGTTCGGGAGGTCGCCGGTGGGAACGCCCACCGGGAGTCTCCCTCAGCCCTCCGTGAGCGGGGGTACACGGTTCAGACCAAGAGCGGCCATGAAGCCCCGCGCGTGACCGCGCGTCGTAGGGGGTCCGCAAGTTGTAGAGCGTCGCTGCGTCAGCAACCAGGCGCCCGTAGAGCCCGGGCTGGCGGGAAGGTCTCGGGGGGTTGACGTAGAGCCCGCCGGTGACGGCAACCAGGCGCCCGTAGAGCCCGGGCTGGCGGGAAGGTCTCGGGGGGTGACGTAGAGCATCCCCACGCCAGCGAGGGGTGATGACCTGTACAAATCAACACAAAACCACACCGCGGGCGGCACCGGACACCGTGTCCGGCACCGCCCGCGCGAGCTCAGCCGCTCAGCCCTTCATCCACTCGGCTGCTCAGCCCTTCAGCCCTTCCTTCAGCCCTTCCTTCAGCCTTTCATCCCCTCAACCGCTCAGCCGCGCAGCCACACCGCCGTCTCGGCGGGCAGCGCCAGAACCCCCCCGGCGGGCTCGCCCACCGGTCCGCTGGCCACGAGCACCCCACCGTCGGCCGCGAGCTCCACGGCCTCCGCGGTGAGGTTCACCGCGACGCGCACGCCCGGCTCGCGCTCGAAGTACAGCACGCCGTCGGGCGCGTCCAGCCAGGCCATCGAGCCGTCGCCGAGCGCGTCCAGCTCCCGCCGCAGGCGCAGCGCCTCCGTGTACAGCTCCAGCGTGGAGCCCTCCACCCCGCGCTGGGCGGCACGCGACAGGGCGCCCCAGCCCTGGGGCATCGGCAGCCACGGAACGCTGCCCTCGGGGCCGAACCCGTACGGCGCCTGGTCGCCGCCCCACGGCAGCGGCACCCGGCAGCCGTCCCGGCCGCGGTCGGTGCGCCCCGAACGCTCCCAGGTCGGGTCCTGCAACGAGTCCTCGGGCAGGTCGGTGACCTCGGGCAGCCCCAGCTCCTCGCCCTGGTACAGGTACACCGAGCCCGGCAGGCCCAGCATCAGCAGCGTCGCCGCGCGCGCACGGCGCAGCCCCTGCTCGCCGCCGCCGAAGCGGGTCACGTGGCGGGTCACGTCGTGGTTGGACAGCACCCACGTGGTCGTCGCGCCCACCGCGCTGTTGGCGGCCAGGGACACGTCGATGACCTCGCGCAGACGCCCGGCGTCCCACGGCGCGGTCAGGTACTCGAAGTTGAACGCCTGGTGCAGCTCGTCCGGGCGCAGGTAGCGGGCCACCCGCTGGGCGTCCTCCACCCAGGCCTCGGCCACCAGGGCGCGGTCGCCCGGGTACTCGGCGGCGATCCGCGCCCAGCGGCGGTAGATCTCGTGCACGCCGTCCTGGTCGAAGTAGGGCAGCGAGGTGCTGCCGTCGAGCATGTCGGCCTTGGCGCCCTCGGCGATGTCGGGCATCGCCGGGTCCTTGACCATGCCGTGCGCGACGTCGATGCGGAACCCGTCCACGCCCCGGTCCAGCCAGAAGCGCAGCACGTCGTCGAACTCGTCGTGCACCTCCTGGTTGGTCCAGTCGAAGTCGGGCTGCTCGGGGTCGAACAGGTGCAGGTACCACTGCTCGGGGGTGCCGTCGGGCCGCTTGAGGCGGGTCCAGGCCGGGCCGCCGAAGATCGACTTCCAGTTGTTCGGCGGCTCCTCCCCGTCGGGTCCCCTGCCGTCCCGGAAGACGTACCGCGAGCGGGCGTGTCCGCCCGGCTCGGCGGCCACGGCCTCCTTGAACCACCGGTGGGCGGACGAGGAGTGGTTGGGCACCACGTCGATGATCAGGCGGATGCCCATCCCGTGGGCGGTCTCCAGGAGGGCGTCGAAGTCCTCCAGGGTCCCGAAACGGGGGTCGACGTCGCGGTAGTCGGCGACGTCGTAACCGCCGTCGGCGAGCGGGGAGACGTAGAACGGCGTCAGCCAGATCGCGTCCACCCCGAGTCCGGCCAGGTGGGGGAGGCGCTCGCGGATGCCGGCGAGGTCGCCCTCGCCGTCACCGTTGGAGTCGGCGAAGCTGCGGACGTAGATCTGGTAGATCGCCGCGTCGCGCCACCAGTGCGTCTGAGGCTCCATCAACGGGGGTCCTTCCCTGTGACGAGTGCAATTTCTTGCGCAAGATTACCGCCAATTTTCGGCCATGTGACGACGATCTCGACTAGAGTTGCGCCCATGGGTCCACGACTTGCCGACATCGCGCGGCACGCAGGCGTCAGCGAGGCCACCGTCTCGCGGGTGCTCAACGACAAGCCGGGCGTCGGCAGCGACACCCGCAAGGCCGTCCTGACGGCGCTGGACGTCCTCGGCTACGAGCGCCCCGCCCGGCTGCGGCAGCGCTCCGCGGGACTGGTCGGCATGGTCATACCCGAGCTGGAGAACCCGGTCTTCCCGATGTTCGCCCAGGCGGCCGAGGGGGCGCTCGCCCAGCGCGGGTACACGCCGGTGCTGTGCACCCAGACCCCCGGCGGGATAACGGAGGACGAGTACGTGGAGCTGCTGCTGGAGCGCAACGTCTCCGGCATCCTCTTCGTCTCCGGGCGCCACGCCGACACCACCGCCCCCCACGAGCGCTACCACGCCCTGGTCTCGCGCAGACTCCCGATCGTGCTGGTCAACGGGTACGCCGACGCCATCCCCGCCGCCTTCATCTCCTGCGACGACCGGGAGGCCGGGCACCTGGCCGTCAACCACCTGGTCGCCCTCGGCCACACCCGCATCGGCTTCACCAGCGGCCCCGAGCGCTACGTCCCGGTCCGCCGCAAGCTCGACGGGTACCACCGGGCCCTGGCGCAGCACGGCCTGGACGGTGAGGACCTCGTGGAACTGTCGCTGTTCGGCGTGGAGGGCGGCCACGCCGCCGCCACCCGGCTGATCGAACGCGGCGTCACCGCCATGGTCTGCGGCTCGGACATGATGGCCCTGGGCGCCATCCGCGCCGCCCGCCAGCGCGGCCTGAGCGTCCCCCGGGACTTCTCGGTCGTGGGCTTCGACGACTCCCAGCTCATCGCCTTCACCGACCCCCCGCTGACCACCGTCAGACAGCCGGTCAACGCCATGGCGCTGGCCGCCGTGCGCGCCCTGTGCGACGAGATCGCCGGACACCCCGTCTCCCACACCGAGTACGTCTTCGACCCCGAGCTGGTGGTCCGCGGCTCCACCGCCATCGCTCCCACCAGGAACCACGCCCCCCTCACCCAGATCGACGCCGCCCCCGCGCACGCCCGGGCGGAGCGCCCCAGGGTCTGACCGGGCGCTCCTCCCCACGGCCCTCACCACCCGATCCCCGCGCCCCGTTCTCCGTCCCCCGCTCCCGTACCCCCGCCTCCCGGCCCCCGAACCCCCGCCCCTGAGCCCTCGCCCCTGAATCCCCGAACCCGCACCCCGCCCCGAGCCCCCCGCGCGTCCGACACGGGGGACCAGGGCACACCGGCCGGTCGGCGACACTGGAGGCATGCCTTCCGTTGCCCTCGACGGCGATCCCGTACCGAGCACCGGCGAACTGCCCGGGCCGTCCCTCGCCGAACTCGGCGGGCGGCCCCTCGGGTTCTACGTCCACGTGCCCTTCTGCGTCACCCGCTGCGGTTACTGCGACTTCAACACCTACACGGCCGAGGAACTGGTCTCCCGCGACGGCACCGCCACTGCCTCCCGCGAGACCTACGCCGACCAGGCGATCGCGGAGGTCGCGCTGGCCGACCGGGTCCTGACGGGGAAGCGGCCGCCGGTCAGCACGCTGTTCGTCGGCGGCGGCACGCCCACCCTGCTCCCGGCCGAGGACCTGGGCCGCGTGGTCGCCGCCGTGCGCGAGCGCTTCGGGTTCACCCCCGACGCCGAGCTGACCACCGAGGCCAACCCCGAGACGGTTACCCCCGACTACCTCGCGCGGCTGCGCGAGGCCGGGTTCACCCGCGTGTCCTTCGGCATGCAGAGCGCCCGCGAGCACGTGCTGCGGGTGCTGGAGCGCGGCCACACGCCCGGACGCCCCGAGCAGTGCGTGGAGTGGGCGCGGCGGGCCGGGTTCGAGCACGTCAACCTCGACCTGATCTACGGCACTCCCGGGGAGGACGACGAGGATTGGCGTGCCTCCCTGGAGGCCGCCGTCTCCGCCGGGCCCGACCACGTCTCGGCCTACTCGCTCATCGTCGAGGAGGGCACCCGCCTGGCCGCCCGCGTGCGCCGGGGCGAACTCGCCGAACCCGACGACGACACGATGGCCGACCGCTACCTCATGGCCGAGGAGGTCCTCACCGCGGCCGGGTTCAGCGCCTACGAGGTGTCCAACTGGGCGCGCACCGAGCAGGGCCGCAGCAGGCACAACCTCCTGTACTGGACCGGCGGCCACTGGTGGGGCGTGGGCCCGGGCGCGCACAGCCACGTGGGCGGCACCCGCTGGTGGAACGTCAAGCACCCGGCCGCCTACGCCGCCCGCCTGGCCGCCGGGCAGAGCCCCGGCCTGGCCCGCGAGGTGCTCACCGAGGAGGAGCGCCGCTTCGAGCGCGTCCTGCTGGAGCTGCGGGTGGAGGGCGGGTGCCCCCTGGACCTGCTCGAACCGCACGGCCGCGACGCGGCCAAGCGGGCTGTCGCCGAGGGCCTGCTGGACGCGGACGCCCACGAGGAGGGCCGCGCGGCCCTGACCCTGCGCGGGCGCCTGCTCGCCGACGCCGTGGTGCGCGACCTCACCTGAGCCCCTCCTGCAGGGCGCGGACACGACGCGGGGGCCCGGCCGACGGCCGGGCCCCCGCGTTCGCCGAAGCGCCGGACTACTTGATCCAGCTGACGTTGAACGGGTAGCGGTACCACTCGCCCCGGTTGGCGGCCACACCGCCGATGATGCCGAGGGCGACGGCGGCGATCCAGCAGACGAACCAGGTCAGGAAACCGATGATGACGATCATCAGGACGCTGGAGAGCAGGTAGCCGATCAGGATCAGGAGCTGGAAGTTGAGCGCCTGCGCGGCCTGGTTGCGGACGAAGGGCGACTCGTCCTTCTTGACGAGGAAGATGATCAGCGGCACGAGCCAGCCGATGATGCCGCCGCCCAGGTGGGCGAACATCGCCATCTGGCGCTCGTCGGGGCTGGGCTGGCCGGTCGTGGCCGAGGAGGGGCCGTAGGCGCCGTGCGGGGGCTGGCCGTAACCGCCCTGCGGGTGGGACTGGTAGCCGCCGGTCTGCTCGTACCCGGGCTGGCCGGGGTAGCCGCCGGGCTGGCCCGGATACCCGCCGGACTGCTCCTGGTAGCCGGGCTGGCCGGGCGGGGGCGGGTAGCCGCCCTGCTGGTAACCGGGCTGGCCACCGGTGGGGTAACCGTGCTGGGAGGGGTAACCGCCGGAGTCCTGGCCGGGCTGCTGACCCTGGCCGTAGGGGCCCTCGGGAGGGTTGTTGGGATAGGACATGTTGGGTTCCTTCGTGCGGATGCGCTCGGACTGCGTGCGGGAGCGGATCACTTCAACAGGCGGATGCTCACCGGGTAGCGGTACCACGTCCCCTTGTTGGCGCCGTTGGCGCCCAGGACGCCGAACACGATAGCGACGACCCAGATCAGGGCGACCAGGAGGGATCCGATCCAGGACAGCTCTGGGAAGAAGATACCCAGGCCGATGAAGGCCACCCACGCGAAGAGGTAGGGGATCAGCAGGGTGAGCTGGAAGTTGGCCGCCTCGGACGCGTGGTGGCGCACGAACGGCGACTGGTTGCGCTTGGCGAAGTAGATGGCCAGCGGCGGGATCCAGCCCAGGCAGGCGATCACGAAGCCCGAAAGGTGGGCGAGCATGGCCACGAGCGTGCTGTTGTCGCCGCCCGGGGCGCCCTGCTGGGGCTGGCCCGGAACACCCGGCTGCCCGTACGCCGCGGGGGCGCCCGGGTAGGGCTGCTGCTGGCCCGGGACGGGCTGGCCGTAGACACCCTGCTGGGGCTGTCCGTACTCGCCCTGCTGGGGCTGGCCGTGGGGTTGCTGTCCGTACCCGGGCTGTGGGACGTAACCGGCCTGCGGGGCGTAGCCGGGCTGGGCGCCGGAGGGCTGCCCGTAACCCGGCTGGGCGCCGGAGGGCTGCGCTCCCGGAGCCTGGGCGTAGCCCTGCTGCGCCTGGTCGGGCTGCGGGGCGTACGGGGACTGCGCGCCGGAGGGCTGGCCGTAGGCGGGCTGCGCCCCCGGGGCCTGGCCGTAGGCCGCCTGCTGCCCGTAGCCGGGCTGCTCGGGGGCCCCTTCCGGCGGGGCGAAACCGGGCTGCTGCTGTCCGCCCGAGGGCTGTCCGTACTCGCCCTGCTGGGGGTGCGGCTGGCCGTATCCGGGCTGCTGTCCGTACCCGGGCTGCGGGGCGTAGCCCGGCTGGGCCCCCGAGGCCTGGCCGTACCCGGGCTGGGCGCCGGAGGGCTGCCCGTGACCCGGCTGGGCTCCCGAGGCCTGGCCGTAGCCCTGCTGCCCCTGCTCGAACTGCGGAGCGTAGGGCGAATGCGCTTCCGAGGGCTGGCCGTAGGCGGGCTGGCCCTGGCCGGGCTGGGGAGCGTACGGGGACTGCGCGCCGGGCGGCGGTGCGAAGTCGGGCTGCGCTCCTGGAGCCTGGCCGTAGCCCTGGTAGCCCTGGTAGCCCTGCTCGGGCTGCGGGGCGTAGGGCGGCTGCGCGCCGGAGGGCTGGCCGTAGGCGGGCTGCGCCCCCGAGGGCGGCTGGCCGTGGTCCTGGCCGGGCTGCGGGGCGTAGGGCGGCTGCGCCCCGGACGGCTGCCCGTAGGCGGGCTCCTGGCCGGGTTCCGGCTGCGGGGGCTGCTGTCCGTACTCCTGCTGCCCGTCCTGCCCGTGGTCCGGCTGCTGTCCCCGGTGGGGATCCTCCGGGGGCGGGGGGTTCGTCGGGGTCTGGCTCATGCTCTTCCTTGGCTCCGCTGGTGAGAGGGAGGTTCCTGTACTACCGTGCTGTACCGACGACCGCGCGGGCCGGAGGCGGGCGACCTCGGCACCGGACACGGGGACCGGAGCCTCGCCCGGGTCAAATCCTAGGTCCTGCCGCTCCCCCCGCGCGCGGCGCTCGCTAGGGAGCGTCCGGGTGCGGCCCGGTGACGAAGTCGATCAGCTCCTCCACCCGGCCGAGCAGAGCCGGCTCCAGATCAGCATAGGTACGTACCGACCCCAGGATCCGGCGCCACGCCTCTCCCGTCTCCATCCGCCAGCCCAGGGCGCTCACGACCCCCTCCTTCCAGGGGACGCCGCGCGGCACCTCGGGCCAGGCCCCGATTCCCACCGAACCCGGCCGGACCGCCTGCCAGACGTCGACGTAGGGGTGCCCGGCCACCAGCACGTGCTCGCCGCGTACCCGCTCGGCGATCCGCGTCTCCTTGGAACCCGGCACCAGGTGGTCCACCAGGACGCCCAGCCTCCTGCCGGGCCCGGGTGAGAACTCCGCCACGATCGAGGGCAGGTCGTCGACCCCCTCCAGGAACTCGACGGCCACCCCCTCCACGCGCAGGTCGTGGCCCCAGACCTTCTCCACCAGTTCGGCGTCGTGGACGCCCTCCACGTAGATCCGGCTCTCCCTGGCCGTGCGCGCCCGCGCGCCCGGCACCGCCACCGACCCGGAGGCGCTGCGCAGCGGACCCCGCGCCGCCGGGGCGGGGCGCACCAGGGTCACCGGCTCGCCGTCGACCAGGAACGCGGCCGGGGCGAGGTCGAACACGCGGCGGCGGCCGTGCCGGTCCTCCAGCGTGACGGTGGCCTTGTCCCAGGCCACCACCGCCCCGCAGAACGCCTCCCCGGCGTCCTCGACGACCAGTTCCCGTTCCAGGGGCACCTCGCGGACCGCCTTCTTCTTCGGGCGGCGCCAGTCCCCGGCGAGCACGTCGCGGCCGTAACGGCCGGTTCCCTTGGTAGCCACGGTCGTGCAGTCTACTGGTGGCGCGCGCCGGCGCCCCGGCGGCCGCGACGCGCGCCGCGGGCCCGGCGGGGACAGGGGCGGCACCGCCGCGCCGGGGCCCGGCCGACCGCGGGTAACCGTCAGGGTTTGCGGCCGGGCATAGACTTAGCACTGAGGACCATGGAGTGCCAGGAGGTGGCGAGTGCTGGATGAGCGCAAGCTCGCGGTCCTGCGTGCCGTCGTCGAGGACTTCGTCAACACCAACGAGCCCGTGGGTTCCAAGGCCCTGGCCGACCGTCACCGGCTCGGCGTCTCCCCGGCGACCATCCGCAATGACATGGTCGCCCTGGAGGAGGACGGCTACATCGCGCAGCCGCACACCAGTGCCGGACGCGTTCCTACGGACAAGGGGTACCGGCTCTTCGTCGACCGGCTCTCCTCGGTCAAACCGCTCTCCAGCGCGGAGCGGCGCGCCATCGAGTCCTTCCTCACCGGCGCCGTGGACCTCGACGAGATCGTCGCCCGGACCGTACGGCTCCTCGCGCAGCTCACCCGCCAGGTCGCGATCGTCCAGTACCCGTCGCTGACCCGCTCGTCGGTGCAGCACGTGGAACTGGTCCCCCTCGGGGGGCAGCGGATCATGATGGTCGTGATCACCAACACGGGCCGGGTCGAGCAGCGCGTCATCGACGGCCTGGGAGAGGTCCACGAGGCCGCCGTCAACGACCTGCGCGCGATGTTGAACCGGGCCATCGCCGGACGCCACCTCGGCGACGTGCCCGACGCGGTGGAGGACCTGCCTCCGCAGGTGCCGCCCGAACACCGCCAGATGGCGGTGTCGGTCCTCTCCGTCCTGCTGGAGAGCCTCGTCGAACGGCACGAGGAGAAGATCGTCCTCGCGGGGACGGCCAACCTCGCCGCCGTCGACTTCGCCGCCAGCCTCAGGGACGTCCTGGAGGCGCTGGAAGAGAACATGGTCCTCATCCGTTTGCTGGGAGAGGCCAAGGACCCGTCGATGCTCACGGTGCGCATCGGCGCGGAGAACTTCCACGAGGGCCTGAGGTCCACCTCCATCGTGTCGGCGGACTACGGTGTGGGAAACCAGTCGCTCGCCAAGATCGGTGTGGTGGGACCCACCCGGATGGACTACCCGGGGACGATGGGAGCAGTACGCGCCGTGGCTCGCTATGTCGGACAGATTTTGGCAGGACAGTAACCCAGTGGCCAGAGACTATTACCAGGTTCTCGGAGTGCGTCGCGACGCGTCCAAGGACGAGATCAAGAAGGCCTACCGGCGGCTCGCGCGCGAACTCCACCCGGACATCAACCCGGACCCCGCAACCCAGGAGCGCTTCAAGGAGGTGACCCAGGCCTACGAGGTCCTCTCCGACGAGAACAAGCGCCGGATGTTCGACATGGGCCAGGACCCCTACGCGCCCGGCGGCGGCGGGGCCGGGGGCTTCGGCGGCGCGGGCGGGTTCGCCTTCGACGACATCATGAACGCCTTCTTCGGCGGCGGCCAGCCCGGCGGGCGCGGCCCCCGGGAGCGGGTCCGCCGCGGGCGCAGCATCAAGATCCGCGTCGAACTCGACCTCGTGGAGACCGCGTTCGGGGTCAGCAAGGAGATCACCTTCCCCACCGCCATCCTGTGCGAGACCTGCCAGGGCGAGGGGACGGCGGCCGGTTCGCACCGCACCACCTGTGAGATGTGCCATGGTCAGGGCGAGGTCTCCCAGGTCACCCGGTCCTTCCTCGGCCAGGTCATGACCTCCCGCCCCTGCCCCCAGTGCTCGGGCCAGGGCTCGGTCATCACCAACCCCTGCGGCGACTGCGCGGGCGAGGGCCGGGTGCGCGAGAAGGTCACCCGCACCGTCAAGATCCCCGCGGGCGTCGACGACGGCACCCGCATCCAGCTCGCCGGGGAGGGCGAGGTCGGCCCCAACGGCGGACCGCGCGGCGACATCATCCTGGAGATCATCCAGCGCCCGCACCCCACCTTCGAACGCCGCGGAGACGACCTGCACTGCACGGTGACCGTCCCCATGACGGCCGCCGCGCTGGGCGCCTCCTTCGCCTTCGACACCCTCGACGGCACCGAGAACATCGACCTGCGCCCGGGCACCAACTCCGGCCACGTCATCACCCTCCCCAACAAGGGCGTCAGCCACCTCGACGGCGGCGGCCGGGGCGACCTGCGCATCCGCGTGGACGTGGAGACCCCGAGCAGGCTGGACGAGGAGCAGGAGGCCCTCCTGCGCAAGTTCGCCGAACTGCGCGGCGAGGACCAGACCCCGGGACGCTTCAGCCCCGGACACGGCGGGTTCTTCTCCAAGATCCGCGACGCCTTCGGCGCCAAGTGACACCGCCGGTCTTCCTGGTCGAGGCCGCCGCCCTGGCGGCCGACCGGGTGACGGTGGACGGCGCCGAGGGCCGCCACGCCGCCGTGGTGCGCCGCATCCGGGAGGGCGAGACCGTCGACCTCTCCGACGGACGCGGCCTGCGCGTCCGCTGCACGGTCACCGCGGTGGGACGCGACCACATCGTCTGCGCGGTGGTGGAGCGCCGGGAGGACCCGGCGCTCCGCCCCCGCCTGACGGTGGTCCAGGCACTGCCCAAGGGCGACCGGGGCGAACTGGCCGTGGAGATGATGACCGAGGCCGGAGCGGACGCGGTCGTGCCCTGGGCGGCGGAGCGCTGCGTCACCCGCTGGAAGGGCGACCGCGCCGCCAAGGCGCTGGCCAAGTGGCGTGCGACCGCCCGCGAGGCGGCCAAGCAGGCCCGGCGCGCGCGGATGCCCGAGGTCGCCGACCTCGCCGACCGGGCCGCCGTGGTCGGCCTCCTGGCGGGGGCGGACCTGGGCGTCGTGCTGCACGAGGACGGCGCCAGCCGCCTGTCGCAGCTGGAGCTGCCCGCGGAAGGGGACGCCGGAGTCGTCGTGGTGGTCGGTCCCGAGGGCGGCTTCTCCGACGCCGAGATGGAGGCGTTCGACGCCGCGGGCGCGGTCCGGGCGCTGCTGGGACCGAGCGTGCTGCGCACCTCCACCGCCGGGGTCGCCGCCCTGTCGGTGCTCCAGTCCCGCACCGGCCGCTGGTAGAGCGCACGCCCCGACCCCGAACACGTGAGAGGCGCCCGGACGTGTGTCCGGGCGCCTCTCACATGCTCTTGCGGACAGCTCCCGCGCGTGGGGACCAACCCCGACGTGCGACGGGCCGCCCCGGAGGGGCGTGTCAGCTGCTGGGAGCCGTCTTGGCGCCGTTGTCGCCCCCGGTGGTGCCGGTGCCGCCCGTGCCGGTTCCGTCGCCTCCGGTTCCGCCGCCCTCGCCGCCGGTGCCGTCACCGCCGCCGGAGGGCTCCTCCCCGCCGCTCCCGCCGCCGTTGTCGCCGCCGCCCTCCTCACCGGTGGACCCGTCGCCGGCGCCGCTGCTGGGCTCGTCGGTGGGCTCGCACTCCTCCTCGGAGGCGGCCTTCTCGTCCTTCTCCTCCTCGGAGCTGGACGGGGTCGGGGAGACGGGCTCCTCGGGCGTCGGACACGTGGCGGCGGCCGTCACGCCCTCCTCGGAGGGAGCGGGCTCCTCCTCGTCGTCCTCCGGGGTGGGGGAGGAGGCCGGGTCGCGCGGCGGCTCCTCCTCCTGCTGGGTGGTGCCGTCCACGGAGCCGGTGGAGGGATCGGGAGCGGCCACACCGCCGCCCTCGCCCTCCTCCTCGGCGGGCGCGCCCTCGCGGTCGGCGCCCGCGGGGACGATCTCCAGCACGTGGTCGCGGACCTGGGGGCTGGAGATGACCACGGACCCGGCGATCAGGGCGGCTCCCGCCACCGCCACCGCCGGACGTAGCCAGGGCATACCGAACCAGGCCGAACCGCGGTTGCGCTCGGTGCGCTCACGGATCAGGTTCAACGCCTCGGGAGAGGTCGTGACCGCGTCGGCCTCGGCCTTGAGCAGGTGGCGCAACTGCTCCTCGAACGGATCGTTCGTGGGGTTCGTGGGGCTGGTCATGTCGTTTGCTCCAGAACAGAGCGGAGCGCGGAGATACCGCGGGACGTGTGGCTCTTCACCGCACCCCGGCTGATCCCCATGGCGTCCGCGATCTGTGCCTCGGACAGGTCGCCGTAGTACCGGAGCACGATGGCCTCTCGCTGACGGGTGGGTAGTTTGCGCAGGGCGCGGATGACGGCTTCGCGCTCCAACAGGCTCAGCGCGCCGTGTTCCGCGCTGGGGGCGTCGGGCAGGGCCTTGGGCGCGTGCTTCTCCACGACCGCCCTGTGGCGGAGCACGGACCGGGCCTTGTTGACCACGGCCTGGCGCAGGTAGGACAGGGCCTTGTTCGGGTCGCGCAGGCGGCGCCACGCTCCGTGCATGGCGACGAACGAGTCCTGGACGACCTCTTCCGCGGTCGCGTGGTCGCGGACCAGCAGGGCGGCGAGCCGAACGAGCGGACGGTAGTGCTCCCGGTAGAGCTCCGTCACGGCGTGGTCGGCGTCCCACTCCACCGAGAGCGGTGCCGTGGTGGCACCGGCCACCATGGTTTCTGTCGTCACATCAGTTCGACGCACACCCTTGTCGCGGGGTTTACGAAAGGGCATACCTCTTCTTTTCCAGGTAGACGTGCGTTTCAATCCGAACACGCGGGAATATGGCCGGGGCCGGACGGAGCCGACGACCTGACGCGCACGGGTGGAAAGCCTATCGCGCCCGGGGCGCCGGGCGTCGCCGAACCCGCTCGCCCGCGGTGCCCCGCAGGCCTTCCGCCGTCGGCCCGCCCGACGGCGACCTGCGGCATCATGGTCCCGGACGAAACCGAGAAGGCGGCCGTTCCCTCGGCCGCGCAGACGGAAAACAAGGTGAGCGATGGTCCAGGACGACTGCCTTTTCTGCAAGATCGTGAAGGGGGAGGTGCCCGCCGAGATCGTGCGCGAGAGCGAGCGCGCGGTCGCCTTCCGCGACATCAACCCCCAGGCGCCCACGCACGTGCTGGTCATCCCGCGCGAGCACTACCCCAACGCCGCCGAGGCCGCCGCGGCGGACACCGGCCTGCTCGACGAGATCGTCCGGGTGGCGCACGAGGTGGCCGCGGACGAGGACGTCGCCGACCAGGGCTACCGGCTGGTGTTCAACACCGGCAGCGGCGCAGGACAGACGGTCTTCCACCTGCACGGGCACCTGCTCGGCGGCCGCGGGCTCAACTGGCCCCCCGGGTAGGGCGCGGAACCGGTCCGGCCCGCGGACGCCGACGCCCCCGACCCCACCCCTCCCGCACGTCGTCCACAGGCGGAAATAACGGATCGAGTCGGGCGGAGGCGGCTTGTTGAAGTTCTCCCCCGGATGAATCCGGGGGATTCCCGCCTACCTCGCGGTGGTGGGCTTGACGCGACGAGCGCGCCTGACGACTGCCCTCCCGGCAGCCGGGAGGGCCACCACGTGGCCGATCCGGTACAGGTGCAAGATGTTGCGGGCCGCGTTGTAGCCGGCGTTCGCCGTAAAACCACAACCGTCCTTCTTGCACACGAACGTGGCCTGGTTCTGGCAGCTGCCGGGCGTGGTGAAACCACAAGCCGAACAGCGCTGGGAGGTACCTGGAGCAGGCACTCTCACCAGGGTGCCGCCCCGGTGTGCGAGCTTGTACGCCAGCATCGTGACCGTGCGTCCCCATGCCTCCTGGGCGATGGCGCGGTTCAGGCCTGACTTCTGGCGGACTCGCTTCCCGGGTTGTTCGATCGTGCCTTTGGCGGACTTGGTCATGTTCGTGATGGTGAGTGCCTCGACCACGACCGTCCCGTACCGCTCGGCCAGAGCGGTGGTCACCTTGTGCTGCCAGTCCCGGTGGCGTCGCGTGGCTCTTGCGCGCAACCGGCGGATTCGGCCATAGGTGCGGTGTAGGCGGCGGCTGGTGCGCTCGCCGGGTTTGCGGTGTGCTTTGCGGTGGGCGGCCCGCCGCTCCAGACGCAGCAGTTCGTCCCTCTCCTTGGGGGTCAGCCACTTGTCACGGTCGGCCGTACCCTCCTCGGTTCTGGCAGGCCGCCTGTGGTCCTGGTGATTGCCGTCCGAGAGCGCGAGGGGCACGGTGACGCCCACGTCGATACCGACATCGGGTCCCTGGTGAGATTCGGGCGCACTCTCCACGGTCTGCACGCGGAAGGCGATGTGCCAACCGATGGCGTCTTTGACCAACCGGGCCCCGGTGATCCGGTTCTCGGTGTTCGCCCGGTTGCCCACGGGCAGGTCCTTGGTCCAGCGGAACCTCGCACGGCCCACTTCGGGGATGTCGACCATGCCCCAGCGGCGGTGTACCCGCACGGTGTCCAGGTCCCGGCCCTGGGGAACGTCCACACTCATCACCGACCGGAGCCGGGATTTGAAGGTGGGTTCGTCGGCGCGTCCCGCCCAGCAGTTCTGCCACGCCCGCAAGTAGGTTTTGAGCACCGCCTGGGAGGCTTGGGCGGGCAGGTCAGCCAGGAAGTCGATATCCTTGCGGGCTTGCTTGATCGCGGCGTCGGCGTCCTTGAGGTCCACCCGCTGGTTCTCGCCCACCATGGTCCACCAGTCGTGGAGTGCGTTCCACAGAGCACGGGCGGCGTGTGCCTGACCATCCAACTTCGACACCTGCTCAGGCGAGAGCGCCAGTCGGGCGCGGTGCCCGACCTGCCGCTTGACTGGGGTGTCGTGACTCATAGCCATAAAATTACCATTGGTTTATGTCACCACGATGGGAACCAAACTCTGAGGTACGCACCGGACGTCATGTTGTTTATGACCTTCATGCCCACTTGGTTTTCCTCACGAAGTATCGGCGTGGGGCTCTCACCGAGGAGATGCTCGCCAGGTGTGAGGAGATCATGCGCGAGGTGTGCGCGGACTTCGAAGCCGAGTTGCGTGGGTTCAACGGCGAGGACGACCACGTACACCTTCTCGTGCGCTACCCACCGAAGGTTCAGCTCTCCAAGCTGGTCAACAGTCTCAAAGGGGTTTCGTCCAGGCGGATGCGCCAGGAGTACGACGCGCACGTGCGCCGGTACCTGTGGGATGGCCGCTTCTGGTCCGGTTCCTATTTCTCCGGATCATGCGGCGGAGCGCCACTGGCTGTCGTGCGTCAGTACATCGAACAGCAGCAGCGCCCGGCCTGACGGCCGGAGCGCTCTCGGATAAGACGGGTAGAATCGTCCATGTGGGCTTCGAGGGTTCGGTGTGACCGTTGGGAACACCGGCGCGCAAGCTCCGACCGGGCGCCGTCCGCGGCGTCGGGACCGTCCACCAGGTGCGCCTCCCGCAGGGGTCGGGCAGGCGCCCGACCGAAGGGTAGGGACAGCGGCCGCACGGCCTCACCATGTCCGAGACAACGCACACGCACCCGCCACGGGACACCCAGGTCAAGGTCGTGGTGCCCGACGAGCACACGATGGTCAGCCTGCTGGGCTCCAGGGACGAACTCCTCAGGGCGTTGGAGCGGGCCTTCGACAGCGACATCCACGTGCGCGGCAACGAGTTCACCATCAGCGGCTCCCCGGAGGAGACCGCCGTCGTGGTCCGCCTCGTCGAGGAGCTGATCGAACTCGCCAAGAGCGGCACCCACGTCACCCCCGACACCATCGAACGCATGGTCCACATGCTGCGCTCGCCCGGCGCCGAGCGCCCCGCGGACGTGCTGACCACCAACATCCTGTCCAACCGCGGCAAGACCATCCGCCCCAAGACGCTCAACCAGAAGCGCTACGTCGACACCATCGACCAGCGCACGGTGGTGTTCGGCATCGGTCCCGCCGGTACCGGCAAGACGTACCTGGCCATGGCCAAGGCGGTCAAGGCGCTCCAGGACAAGGAAGTCAACCGGATCATCCTCACCCGCCCCGCGGTGGAGGCCGGTGAGCGGCTGGGCTTCCTGCCCGGCACCCTCTACGACAAGATCGACCCCTACCTGCGCCCGCTCTACGACGCCCTGCACGACATGCTCGACCCCGACTCCATCCCCAAGCTCATGGCGGCGGGGACCATCGAGGTCGCGCCCCTGGCCTACATGCGCGGTAGGACCCTTAATGACTCCTTCATCATCCTGGACGAGGCCCAGAACACCTCGCCCGAGCAGATGAAGATGTTCCTCACCAGGCTCGGGTTCGGCTCCAAGATCGTGGTCACCGGTGACGTGACCCAGGTCGACCTGCCCGGCGGGCAGACCAGCGGTCTGCGCACCATCGAGTCCATCCTGCGTGACATCGACGACATCGCCTTCTGCCGCCTGAGCAGTGAGGACGTCGTCCGGCACAAGCTGGTCGGCAAGATCGTGGACGCCTACGGGCGCTACGACGCCGCCCAGGGCGACGCGCGCGACGGCAGGGGGTCCGCCGGAGGCGGCCGCCCCCGCCGCGGGCCCGCGCGCCGCGGCAACCCCGACACCCCGGCGGAGCCGGGGAGCGCCGGGGACGAGGAACAGGCAGACTGAGACGGGGGGTGTCCCGCCGGAGCCGAGACGGCCCGAGGAGCACGACCCCACGGCGTTCGAACCGGTGGACCCGCCTGCGGCGGGTCCACCGGTTCGGTTGCCGCGGGCGCGCCGGACCGGCGCGCCGCACCACCGGCCGGGCGCGCCGCCCGGCCCCGCGATCCCTAGGTAAGGCAGCCGCAACCATGAGTATCGACGTCGCCAACGAGTCCGGCGTCACCACCGTGGACGAGGAGAGGCTCTCCCGTCTGGCCCGTCACGTGCTCGACGCCATGCGCGTCCATCCGCTGGCCGAGCTGTCCGTCGTGCTCGTGGACGAGGAGCCGATGGCCGACCTGCACGTGCGGTGGATGGACGAGCCCGGCCCCACCGACGTGCTCTCCTTCCCGATGGACGAATTGCGCCCCGGCGGCCCCGGCCGCACGAGCGAGCCGGGCGTCCTGGGTGACGTGATCATCTGTCCGCAGGTCGCCGAGCGCCAGGCCGAGAAGGCCGGGCACGGCACCGAGGCGGAGATCGACCTGCTGTGCACGCACGGCATCCTGCACCTGCTGGGCTACGACCACGCCGAGCCCGAGGAGCACAAGGAGATGTTCGGCCTCCAGGGCGAGATCCTCGCGGCCTGGCGCGAGCGCGAGGCGGCCGGGGCCGAGGGGGATGAGAGCGCCCGATGACTCCGTCGGCCTGGCCTGACATCGCCCCGCTGACCACCGGTGAGCCCGTGGAGTGGATCAGCGCGTTCGCGGTCGCCCTGGTGCTGACCGCCGTCGCGGGCTTCCTGGTGGCCGCGGAGGTCGCCGTCACCCGGGTGATGTCCGTGGGCCTGCCCGAGGCGAGCCCCGGTGAGCGCGTGGCCAAGGCCGGGCGCCGCTGGGAGCGGGTGTCGACCGACCCCACCCGCCACCTCAACGTGCTGCTGTTCCTGCGCGTGGTGTGCGAGGTGTGCGCGGTGCTGGCCGCCGCCGTGGGCATGGTGTTCCTGTTGGGGCTCGGCTGGCCCGCGCTCGGGCTGACCGCCGCGGCGATGGTCGTGGTGGAGTCGGTGCTGATCGCGATCGCGCCGCGCATCCTGGGCCGCCAGTTCTCCGGGGCCTTCGCGCGCGCCAGCGCGGCGGTGGTCTACCCGGTCCAGGTCGTGGTGGGCCCCGTCGCCCAGCTGTTCGTGGGGGCGGGCCGCGCGCTCACCCCGCGTGCCAAGGGCGACCGGGAGGGCCCCTTCAGCACCGAGGTGGAGCTGCGCCAGCTCGTGGACCTGGCCGAGCGGGGGGAGGTCATCGACCCCGAGGAGAGCCAGATGATCCACTCGGTGTTCAAGCTCGACGACACGCCCGTGCGCGAGGTGATGGTGCCCCGCCCCGACATCGTGTTCACCAGCCGCGGGGCCGACGCCGACGCGGTGCTGACCCTGGCGCTGGCCAGCGGGTACTCGCGCATCCCGGTGACGGGCGAGGACGAGGACGACGTGGTCGGCATCGTCTACCTCAAGGATCTGGTGTACCAGTTGCGGGACCGCTGGGCGGCGGCCGCGGGCACCGAAGGCGAGGTGCCGCTCACCGCGGGTGACGTGATGCGCCAGGCGAACTACGTCCCCGACACCAAGCCCATCGACGAGCTGCTGCGCGAGATGCAGCAGCAGCGCAACCACGTCGCCGTGGCCATCGACGAGTACGGCGGCACGGCGGGTCTGGTGACCCTGGAGGACATCGTGGAGGAGATCGTCGGTGAGATCACCGACGAGTACGACCACGAGATCCCGCCGGTGGCCTGGCTCGACGCGGACCGGGTGCGGGTGACCGCCCGCCTGCCGCTGGGCGAGCTGGACGAGCTGTTCCCGGACCGGGACCTGGACGTGGCGGACGTGGAGACCGTCGGCGGACTCGTGGCGTTCGTCCTGGGCCGGGTGCCCGTGGGAGGGGACCGGGCCGAATACGCTGGTCTCCGACTCACCCTCGAAGGCAAGAGCAGCCGCCGGAGCCGGATGACCACGGTCCTGGTGGAACGCCTGCCCGCCGACGCCTCGGCGGTGCCGGAGGAGGGCAACGACGACGTGAGGAGTACGGAGCAGTGACGGAGACGACGGGGCTCGGCCCCGAGGACGGCAAGCTCATCACGCTCGCGCGGGCCTCCCGGGCCCGCAACGCGGCGGCGGAGGGCGCGGCGGTGCGCGACGAGACCGGGCGCACGTACGTGGCCACGACGGTGTCGCTGCCCTCGCTCCGGCTGTCCGCGCTCCAGGCGGCCGTGGCCGCGGCGGTCTCCGGTGAGGCCACCGCGCTGGAGGCCGCCGTGGTGGTCACCGGGGCCGCGGAGCTGACCGAGGACGACCGCGCGGTGGCGGACGACCTGAAGACCCAGGTGGTGGTGATCGCCGCCCCCGACGGGGTGCCCGCGAGCATCACCCGGCGCTGAGAAGGACCCATGAACGACCTCGACCTGGAGAAGCTGCGCGTACCGCTGGAGATGCCCTCCCACCCCGAGGGCTTCCGCAGCGGTTTCGCGTGCTTCGTGGGCCGCCCCAACGTGGGCAAGTCCACCCTGATGAACGCGCTGGTCGGGCAGAAGGTGGCGATCACCAGCAACCGGCCCCAGACCACGCGGCGCACGGTGCGCGGGATCGTGCACCGGCCCGACGCGCAGCTGATCATCGTGGACACGCCCGGCCTGCACAAGCCGCGCACCCTGCTGGGCGAGCGGTTGGACTCGCTGGTGCGGTCCACCCTGGTCGAGGTGGACGTGATCGCGTTCTGCCTGCCCGCCGACGAGCCGATCGGGCGGGGCGACACCTACATCGCCAAGGAGCTGGCGGAGCAGACCAACACCCCCGTGGTCGCCCTGGTCACCAAGACCGACCTGGTGGACCGGGACGCCGTGGGCCGTCACCTGATGGCGGTGAACGAGCTGGGCGACTGGGCCGACATCGTCCCGGTCTCGGCCCAGGGGGGTTTCCAGCTGGAGACCGTCACCGACGTGCTGTGCTCGCACCTGCCGGAGGGGCCGCCGCTGTACCCGGACGGCGACCTCACCGACGAGCCGGACGAGATGCTGGTGGCGGAGCTGGTGCGCGAGGCGGCCCTGGAGGGTGTGCGCGACGAGCTGCCGCACTCCATCGCGGTGGTCGTGGACGAGATGTACGAGCGCGAGAACACCCGTCCGGGCAAGGAGCTGGTGGACATCTACGCGTCGCTGTACGTGGAGCGCTCCAGCCAGAAGGCGATCGTGATCGGGTCCAAGGGCTCGCGCCTGCGCGACGTGGGTTCGCGGGCCCGCAAACAGATCGAGGCCCTGTTGGGCCGCCGGGTGTTCCTGGACCTGCGGGTGCGGGTGGCCAAGGACTGGCAGCGCGACCCCAAGCAGCTGCGCAAGCTGGGCTTCGACCAGCCCACCTGACGGGCTGACCGCGGGGCCGCCGGTGCCGTGTGCGGGCCCCGACCCTCGGTGGTCCCGCGGGGTGCGGGCACCGTCGTCGGCCGGGGGCGCGCGAGCGCGGCGAACGGGCCGGGCCGGGAGGAACCCCGGCCCGGTTCGTCATGTCTGGTTGTTGAGGTCGGTGGCCAGCAGGGTGGCGCAGCGCCGCACGATGGGGGCGGCGCGGTCCACGAACTCCCAGCTCACCCGGGCCTCGGGGCCCGACACCGACACGGCCATCCCCGAGGGCGCGCCCGCGACGGGGACCGCCACGCAGCGCACGCCGACCTCCTGCTCGCCGTCGTCCACGGCGAAGCCCTGTGCGCGGACCCGGCGCAGCTCCGCGAGGAAGGCGTCGGGGTCGGTGATCGTGCGGTCGGTGGCGGCGGGCATGCCGGTGCGGCGGACCGTGGCCAGCACCTCCTCGTCGTCGAGCTGGGACAGCAGCGCCTTGCCCACGCCCGCCGAGTGCGGCAGCACGCGGCGCCCCACCTCGGTGAACATGCGCATGGAGTGCTGTGAGGGCACCTGCGCGACGTAGACGACCTTGTCGCCGTCGAGCATGGCGAGGTTGGCGGTCTCGCCCAGGTCCTCCACCAGCTGCGCCAGGTGCGGGCGGGCCCAGGTGCCCAGCATCTGCGAGGCCTTGTCGCCCAGTCCGATCAGCCGGGGTCCCAGCGCGTAGCGGCGGGAGGGCAGCTGGCGCACGTAACCGTTGCCGACCAGGGTGCGGATGATGCGGTGGATGGTCGGCAGGGGCAGCCCCGAGGAGTCGGCCAGCTGGCTCAGCGAGGTCTCGCCACCAGCCTCGGCCATGATCTCCAGCAGTGAGAAGGCGCGGTCGAGGGACTGCACGCCGCCGGGGCGTCCGCGTTTGCCCTGTTCTTCAGGGTGTAGAGAGGTCTGTGGGGCTGACAAGGATCGTGCTCCCATGCTGAGGGCCGTGGGTTCGGGGTCCTGCCTCCGCGGGGGAGGACGGTTTCCGGCTCACTGTCTTCTATAGCACGTGGAACGGCGGTGTTCCGGTGGTCCGGAAACCTGCGTCCCGGGATCTTGGACACCCCTGGCTCCCTTGTTATTCCGGATAGCAAAAGTTACTATCCACGATAGGAAAAACTAGCCTGGGAGGGGACATACACGTGCAACAGGACCGGTCCGAGAACCGCCGCAGGGAGCCCGATCTCGGCCTGGACGTGCTCACCGCCGGGCTGAACGCCCGCCTGGCCGACGCCGACGCCCGACTCGTCCGCGACTACCCGGGCTCCTCCGGCGCCCGCCAGCCGGTGCACACCGTCTACGTCCCCGCGGACCGGGTCCGGGCCGGCCTGGTCCGGGAGTGGGGCGAGGCGGCCCTGAGCAGCCTGGACGAGTACGCGCCCGACGCCGCGGCACTGGCCGCCGCCACCGGTGTGGACGGGGACGCCGTGGCCGGGGTCCTGCCCCGCCTGCGCGACAAGCTCGTCCGCGAGCCGGTCGAGGACCTGCGCGTGGACCTGGAGGACGGCTACGGCGACCGGGGCGACGCACAGGAGGACGGCGACACCGTCGCCGCCGCCCGCGCCCTGTGCTCCGACATCGAAGCCGGGCAGGCCCCGCCTGTCCTCGGCGTCCGGATGAAGGGCATGGAGGCGGCCGGACGCGCCCGCGGCGCCCGCAGCCTCGCGCTGTTCCTGCACACCCTCCTGGAGGAGCTGGGCGGCCTGCCGGACGGGCTCGCGCTCACTCTGCCCAAGATCACCTCCGTGGAGCAGGTCGAGGCGATGGTCTGGCTCACCGAGGAGCTGGAGCGGCGCCTGGAGCTGCCCGAGGGGCGGCTGCGCTTCGAGTTGCAGATCGAGACCCCGCAGTCGGTCCTGCTCCCCGACGGCACGGTGGCCGTCGCCCGCATGATCGGCGCCGGACAGGGCCGGGTCAGCGCCCTGCACTACGGCACCTACGACTACAGCGCCGCCTGCGGGATCACCGCCGCCTACCAGAGCATGGCCCACCCGGTCGCCGACCACGCCAAGGCCGTCATGCAGGTGGCCGCCGCCGGAACGGGCGTGTGGCTCTCCGACGGCTCCACCAACGTGCTGCCCGTGGGCTCGGCCGAGGAGGTGCACGCCGCCTGGCGCCTGCACGCCTCCCTGGTCCGCCGCTCCCTGGAGCGCGGCTTCTACCAGGGCTGGGACCTGCACCCGCACCAGCTGCCCACCCGCTACCTGGCCACCTACGTCTTCTACCGCGAGGCCTTCGCGCCCGCCGCCGCGCGCCTGCGCGCCTACCTCGGCGCCGTGTCCGGCGGCGTGCTGGACGAGCCCGCCACGGCTCAGGCGTTGGCCGCCGCCCTGGTGAGCGGGGTACGCTGCGGGGCGCTGGACGAGGCCGAGGTGGCCGACGCCGCCGGAACCGACACCCGCACACTCGTCGACCTGGCCAGCCGACGGGTGGGACAGGAGCAGTGACACACATGACCCAGCACGATCTCGCCGTCCGCGCCCGCCGCGCCCTCACCCCCGAGGGGGAGCGGCCCGTCACCGTCGGGGTGCGCGACGGGCGCGTGGTCAACGTCCTGGAGGGGGAGTCCGCGCCGCTCATCGCCCGCCGCGAGATCACCCTGGCCGAGGACGAGGTGCTGCTGCCCGGCCTGGTCGACACCCACGTGCACGTCAACGAGCCCGGGCGCACCGAGTGGGAGGGCTTCGCCACCGCCACGCGGGCCGCCGCCCTTGGCGGGATCACGACCCTGGTCGACATGCCGCTCAACAGCGTGCCGCCGACCACCACCGTCGCCGGGCTCGACGCCAAGCGGGCCGCCGCCGAGGGCAAGCTCGCCGTGGACGTGGGCTTCTGGGGCGGGGCGGTGCCCGAGAACAGCCGCTCCGGAGCCACCAAGGAACTCGCCGCGCTCTGGGAGCGCGGGGTGTTCGGGTTCAAGGCGTTCCTGTCCCCGTCGGGGGTGGAGGAGTTCGGCCACCTGTCCCCGGACGAGCTGTACTCGGCGGCGGAGGCGATCGGGGAGTTCGGCGGACGGCTCATCGTGCACGCCGAGGACCCCGGCGTCCTGGAAGGGGCGCCGCCCGCGGCCGGGCGCGACTACGCCGCCTTCCTGGCCTCGCGGCCCGACACCGCCGAGAACGAGGCGATCGCCCGGGTGATCGACGTGGCCAGGGCCACCGGCACCCACGCGCACGTGCTGCACCTGTCCAGCGCCTCCGCGCTGCCGCTGATCGCCCAGGCCAGGGCCGAGGGCGTGCCGCTGACGGTGGAGACCTGCCCGCACTACCTCACCCTGGAGGCCGAGGGCGTGCCCGCGGGGGCCACCCAGTACAAGTGCTGCCCGCCCATCCGGGACGCGGCCAACCGCGACCTGCTGTGGCGCGCGCTGGCCGACGGGCTGATCGACTGCGTGGTCAGCGACCACTCGCCCAGCACCCCCGACCTCAAGGACCTGGACACCGGCGACTTCGGTACCGCGTGGGGCGGGGTGTCCGGCCTCCAGGTGGGCTTCTCCGCGGTGTGGACCGAGGCCCGCCGCCGCGGCGGCTCCCTGGCGGACGTGGTGCGGTGGATGTCGTCCGGGCCCGCGCGGGTGGCCGGACTGCTCGGCAAGGGAGCCATTGCGGAGGGCGCCGACGCCGACTTCGCCGTGGTCGCCCCGGAGGAGTCCTTCCGGGTGGACGTGCGCGCACTGGAGCACCGCAACCCGGTGAGCCCCTACGACGGGGCCGAACTGCTCGGGCGGGTGCGCCGCACCGTCCTGCGCGGACGGGACGTGGGGCCTGACGACAGGGCCGGGCGGATGCTGGTCCGCCGGTAGGAACGGCGACGGGCCGCCGCCGGGACGTTCCCGGCGGCGGCCCGGTCGTTCGCGCGGGGGTCAGCCCCGCAGCTCGCGCCAGCGGTCGCGCAGGTGGTCGGCCCCGGCCGTGGTCAGGGAGCCGAAGACGTTGAGGCGCGCGATGCCGCCGTCGGGGTAGACGTCGGTGCGCACGTGGGTGGCGGTGACCGGGGTGTCCAGGACGAAGCGGTGGGCGCTGTCGGGCTCCAGCCGGGTGCGGGGGACGATCTCGAACCACGCGTCGGGGGTGTCGGAGTGCGCGTCGCGCCCCAGGACCGCCACCCAGCCCGCGGCGTTGCCCTTGAGGTAGGCGGTGTCCAGCTCCAGGGCGCGGACGGTGGCCTGGGCGGTGAGGCGGAAGCGCACCCAGTCGTGCTCGGTGTCGCGGCGGCGCCGGTTCTCCCAGCCGTCGTCCATCTTCTGCGAGCGGCCGGGGGCGATGATGTTGTCCGGCGAGGAGTAGAAGCGGTCCGAGGCGTCCTCGACCATGCCGCCGTTGACCAGGGCGGCCACGTCGAAGCCGCCGAGGGCGGTGAGCCAGTCGGGGTCGGGCACGGGCTCGCCGTACACGCGCAGTCGGGCCACGCCGCCGTCGGGGAACTGCTTGAGGCGCAGGTGGGTCCACCGGCGCCCGGTGTCCACCTCGAAGGTGTTGGCGGCGTGCCCGTACACGAAGGCGCGGGGGACGATCCCGGTCCACTCCGCCTTGAGCAGCTCGTCGGTGGTGGGGGTGCCCTCCAGGTGGACGGCCTCGACGCTGACCTCGCGGGGGTGGTTGCCGCGGAAGTGCGCGGTGTCCACCACCACGCCGCGGACCAGGCCGGGCAGGCCGAGGCGGACCAGGGCCCAGTCGTGGTCGTCGGCCGCGGGGTGGGGCTGGTCGCCGCTCACGCCGCGGCGCCTGCGGGTCTCCCAGCCGTCCATCACCTTGCCCTTGTGCCCGAAGGCGTGCGGGTCGAACACGGCCGGTTCGGGCAGCAGCAGGTTCTCGCGCTGGGCGAAGAACTCGTCGTTGGCCGCCACGACCCCGGCGCCCAGGCGCCGGTCGGCCAGGTCGACCAGGGCCGAGAAGTCCAGGTCGGCGCCCCGGTAGTCGGCGTAGGGGTCGCCGCCCGCGTAGGGCCGGGCGTTGTAGGCACGCGGATCGGTGGGCTGGGCCCCGCTCATGTCTCTCCCGAAAAAAGTGGACGTGTCGGACATGTCCAGAGTCCCAAGAGAGAACGATTACTTCCAGCGAAAGTTTCTGATCATTCTGTTCAGCTGAGCTGAACAGATGGGCCGCCCAGGTCCGCTGCGGTGTCGGCCAGGGCGCGCAGCACCACCGCGACCTGGGGGCGCCCGCCCGCCCCGGAGCGCACGGCGGAGACCACGTGGCGGCGCGGCTGGTCGGAGCGCAGCACCCGCAGGCTGACCCCGGGGGTGCCGTCCGCGGCGGCCAGCCGGGGGACCAGCGCGACGCCCATGCCCGCCGCCACCATGTCCAGGATGGCCCTCCAGTCGGAGGCCACGTGCGCCTGCCCTGGGACGAACCCCGCCTGGGCGCACGAGGCGACGGTGATGTCGCGCCAGGGACCCGACGCCCCGTAGATCCACGGCTCCTCGGCCAGGTCGCGCAGGCGCAGGGCGCGGGAGTCGGCCAGGCGGTGGTGGGCGGGCAGGGCCGCGTCCAGGGGGTCGGTGAGCAGCTCGCGCCGGTCGTAGCGTCCGTCGTGGCCGGTGGGGGCCTGGGCGGCCAGGGACAGGCCGACGTCGATCTCGCCCGCCGACAACAGGTCGTAGACCTCGGCCGCCTCGGCCTGGCGCACCCGCGTGGTCAGGCCGGGGTGGGCGCGCCGCAGGGCGCCCAGCGCGGGCACCACGAGGCTGGGGATGGCGGTGGCGAAGGCGCCCACGCGCACGTGCCCGGCCTCGCCCCTGGCGAAGCCCTCCAGTTCGGCCTCGGCCCGCTCCAGCTGGGCCAGGACGATGTCGGTGTGGCGCAGCAGGGCGTGCGCGGCGTCGGTGAGGCGGACCCGCCGCCCGTGCGCCTCCAGCAGGGCGACCCCCACCTGTTGGGAGAGGGAGGAGAGCTGCTGGGACACGGCGGAGGGGGTCATGCACAGGGCCTCCGCCGTGGCCCGGACGGTCCCGAACTCCTCCAGGGCGCGCAGGACGCGGAGTTTGCGAAGATCCCAGTCGGTCACCCTCTCAGGCATACCATTCAGCCGCCCTGAACGGAACGCCGGTGTCCGCGGGGATCCCGCGGACACCGGCTCCGGGGGCGGGGGCGGGGGCGGGGGCGGGGGCGCGGCCCCGGCCCGGCGACGGATCACGCCCGGGGCTTGTCCAGGGGCTCGGAGCCCCCGTCGCGGTAGGCCTCCCGGGCCTGGTCGGTGTACTTGGCCTCCCCGGGACCGGCGCTGCCGATCTCCTCGGCGTCGATCTCGGCCGGGGCGGCGGAGCCCCCGCGGCCGATCACGTTGAAGCACACGTTGAGCACGATCGCCACGACGGCCGCGCCGATGATGCCCGAGTGCGCGACCAGCTCCACCGACTCGGGCAGGAACGCGTAGAAGGTGGGGTAGGCCAGCGGGATGACCGCCACGCCCACGGAGGCGGCCACCAGCACCAGGTTGAGGTTGTTGGTGAAGTCCACCTTGGCCAGGGTCTTGACGCCGCTGGCGGCCACGCTGCCGAACAGCACCAGGCCCGCGCCGCCGAGCACGGGCGTGGGGATGGCCGCCATGGCGCCGCCCAGCACCGGGAACATCCCCAGCGCGACCAGGATGCCCGCGCCGGTGGCCACCACGTAGCGGCTGCGCACCTTGGTCAGGGCCAGCAGTCCGATGTTCTGCGCGAAGGAGCTGGTGGGTGTGGCGCTGAAGACCGGTCCGATGAGCGAGCCGCTCACGTCGGCGCGCAGGCCCGCCGAGATGCGCTTGGCGTCCACCTTCGAGCCGGTGATCTCCCCGACCGCGATGATGTGCGAGGCCCCCTCGGTCAGGACCACGAGCATGATGACGCACATGGTGACGACCGCGGCGACCTCGAACCGGGGCGCGCCGAAGTAGAACACCGAGGTCGGGTCGAACACGACGTCGGCCTCGCCCACCCGGCTGAAGTCGGCCATGCCCAGGGGAACGGCGACCAGGGTGCCCACGAGCAGGCCCAGGAGGATGGACAGCCGTCCCCAGATACCGGGCAGGACCCGGGAGCCGAGCACGATCACCCCGAGGGTGAGCCCGGCCAGCCCGAGGTTGGCCAGGGGCGCGGCCGGGACCGCGGAACCGTCCTCCAGGGTGCGGACGCCGCCGTCCATGATCCACCGCGCCGCCACCGGCATGAGGCTGACGCCGATGACGGTGATGATGGTGCCCGTGACGATCGGGGGGAAGAAGCGGATCAGCTGCCCGAAGAACGGCGTCAGCGCCAGGGCGAAGAGCCCGGCGGCCAGGGAGGCGCCGAAGGCCACGGGCAGGTTCTCGCCGTCCTGCCCGGCGGCCAGGGAGGTGATGGCGCTGACGGGGACGAAGGAGCAGGCCACCACGATCGGCATCTGCGCGCCGACGCGCCGGTGGCCCACGGTCTGCATGAGTGTGGCGAACCCCGCCACGAGGAGCGCGCCGCTGACGAGGATGCCCATGGCGGCAGGGTCGTTCGCGAGCCCGGCGGCGGCGCCGATGACGAGGGCCGGCGCCACCGCGCCGGCGTACATGGTGAGGATGTGCTGGAGCCCGTAGACCAGGAGCAGCCGCGCGGGCAGCTTCTCGTCCTCGGGGCGGGGGGAGGAGGCGGCGTTCGTTGTGGCCGAGTCCTTCGCGGACGGACTGTTCGACATGGCCAGTTTCCAGCCTTTGCGATCGGCGGCCACCCCGGAGGGGGCCGAACTCTCGGGCACGGGGCCCGGTGGTGTCGCACCGGCCCGGCACCTCCGTCAGGGGGGCGCCGGAGCCGGGGGAGGGCCCGCCGCGGCGGGCCAGGGCCCGTGGCACGGCTGTGCGCGCGGGTCACGGGGGTGTCGGTGCGCGCGCCCGGCGGGGCGCCGGGTCCGCGGACGGGACCGCGAGGAGAGGGCGGTCCCGCCCGCGGGGCACTCGCCGGAGCGCTCACCGGGGAGCGCCCGGGCACGGGCGGGGCAGGGCTTTCTCCGTCAGGGGGCGCCGGGGGCAGCCGCCCCGAGGCGCCGCTGTGCCTGCTTCAACCCGATTCCCGTTCTCCGGGCGCCCGGACACAAGAAGGACTGCGCGCAGCGTCCGTTGGGGGTGGTGGCGGGCGACGGGTGGGACGAAGCGGAGCGGAGGTCCCAAAAACACTGCCTAGACGAAGCCGGGGACGGTCTTCCAGGCGTCGCCGGGCTCGGGGGCGTCGTCGCGCTCCACGGTGGCCTCGATCTTGCCGTAGGGCCGGTCGGCGGCGAAGAAGACCTCGTTCGGGTTGTCCAGGCCGAACGGGGACAGGTCCACCAGGAAGTGGTGGTTGTTGGGCATGGAGAAGCGGATCTCGGCGATCTCCGGGTGCGCCTCCAGGACGGCCCTGCCCATCTCGTAGAGGGTCTGCTGCAGCGCCAGGCTGTGGGTCCGGGCGAAGGCGTCCAGGCACAGGGCGCGCACCGAGGCGTAGGCACTGTCGAAGTCGTGCTCCACACCCACGTAGCGCCAGCGTGCGGTGACGTCGGTGGCCAGGATCCGGTCGGTGGTCTCGGGCAGCGTCGTGTACTTGGTCTTGGGGAAGCCGTGGAACTCCGAGCCGGTGGACTTGAGCACGGACAGGCCCTCGAAGCCCGAGACCACCCACTCCCGGCCGCCCGTCTTGGTGACGACGGCGGTGCGGGTCTCGGCGCCCCTGCGCGAGAACGCGTGGTCGTGCGGGCCGGAGGAGGTCCGGATCCGCTCCCAGGAGTACTCCTGCACCTCCTGGCGGGCCCCGTGCACGTACTCGTGCTCGTCCACGAAGTGGCGGGCCAGGCGCAGGGCGAAGTCCTCGACGGCGCCGACGCCGCCCCACTCGCGGGCCTTGGCGTAGACGGTGTTCTTCTGGGTGTCGGTCGGCAGGCAGGTGCTGTTGTCGCCGAGGGTGTGCACCGTCTCCAGCTCTCCGCGCAGCTGGGAGGTGACGTTGACGTCCTTGATCCGGTGGACGTCGGTGTCGCGGTTGACGTGGACGAGGCGGACCTCGGCCTTGCCGTACTGGTTGTCTCCGAGTCGGATGCCCATCAGGGTGAACTCCATCCGTGTGATGCGTGAAGTCGTCATCGTTCGCGCCGTGGCGCAGTGCTACGAGGGAGGACCGCTGTGGTCGTGCGGAAGGACCTGTCGCGCACTCGAAGATTCAGGCTTGCCCTGGCCGGCGAGGATCTCCTGCCCGCCGCTCCCTTCCCGGTCGGCCGTGCCGCCGCGGTGGTCTGTGTGGGTGGTGTCGAGGGGGAGGGCGCGTGGCGCCCGCCGGTCTAGGAACCCCGGTAGGTCGAGTAGGCGAACGGGCTCAGCAGCAGCGGGACGTGGTAGTGGGCGTCCTCGTCGGCGAGGTCGAACACGATGGCGACCTCGGGGTAGAAGCCGCGCTGGCCGGTCGCCGCGAAGTAGGCGCCGGTGTCGAAGACGATCCGGTGGAAGCCCGCGGGGAGCCGGTCGGGGCCCAGGTCGGGCACGCGTCCGTCGTCGTCGGTGCGGCCCTCGGCGACGGTCCGCCAGGACCCGGCTCCGTCGGCGGCCTCCAGCAGCACGGGCACGCCGCGGGCGGGGCTGCCCAGGGCGGCGTCCAGGACGTGGGTGGTGACGTGGCTCATGCGTCCTCCAGGAGTTTGACGAGGCGGAGTCCGGCGATCCGCCGCAGCTCCCCGCCGACCACGGCCAGCTCGGTGCCGCGGTCGTTGGACAGGCGTGCGACCAGGTCGGCGAGGAGTTCGCGGCTGGAGCGCCCGCTCGCGCAGACGAGGTAGATCTGCCCGAATCTGTCCTCGTACTCGCGCTGGGCGTGGGCGAAGACCCGCTGGACGCGCACGGAGGCGTCGTCGGTGTCGGAGGCGAAGGCGGACTGCTCCCCTCGCGACCAGGCGGCCTCGGTGCCGGCGCCCCCGGCCTTCTCCCCGATGCGGGGGTGGCGGGCCAGGGCGGAGGCGACCTCGTCGGCGGTGACCGCGCGCGCGTGCCCGTCGGCCGAGGCCAGCAGGGCCTCGCGGTCGGGGAAGGGCGCCTCGGACGCGACGGCCGCGACCCAGCGGTCCACGTCCAGGCACTGCGCGAGCGCGGCGCGCAGCTCCTGTTCGGACAGCGCGTTCAGGCGGGCCAGGCCGGGGTCGGGCCCGCTCTGCGGCTCCTCCGGGGTGCTCATGTGGTCTCCCCTGACTTGGCGCGAACCCCGGGTTCCCGTCCGTGGGACGGCGTACCGCCGCGGCCCCCGCCAAGAATTTTCGTAGTGCAGATACCTAATTCCGTATTACGGATTGGGGGGACTCTAGTTGATGCGAGTGTGACCTTGTCAACACTCGCAAGGGGAGATCTGCGAAAAATAACCCGTTCTGTGCCCGAGCACAAAGAAGGTCCGACCTTCTCGCCGTCACCCGGAGTCCACGACGGGTTCCGGGGGGTTCGCGGGACCGGTGCGGCCGGAGCGGCGTCGGGGGTGCCAGGGGACGGGCTCCGGGGTGGTTGACAAGCGGGGGTGCTCCGGCACACACTTCAATCATTCCTTAAAGCGAAAACTACTTTCCGCATTGTGGAAGTAGATGCTGGAGGCAAGGTATGAGCCACACCCTGGGGTACACGGTGAACTGCTCGCTGCTGTTCACCGAGCTCCCCCTCAACGACCGCCCCCGGGCGGCGCGGGAGGCGGGCTTCGACGCCGTCGAGTTCTGGTGGCCGTTCGAGAGCCCGACCCCGCCCAAGGACGAGGTCGACGCCTTCGTCTCCGCCCTCGACCGGGCGGGTGTCCGTCTCAGCGGCCTCAACTTCTTCGCGGGCCAACTGCCCGGCCCCGACCGCGGCGTGCTCTCGCACCCCTCGCGCATCGCCGAGTTCCGCGCCAACATCGACGTCGTGGTGCGCATCGCCGAGCGCACGGGAGCCACGGGCTTCAACGCCCTCTACGGCCTGCGCCAGCCGGGGGTGGACCCCGGCGAACAGGACCGGACCGCCCTGGAGAACACCGTCGCGGCGGCCGAGGCCGTGGCGGCGGTCGGCGGCACCGTCCTCATCGAGCCCATCAGCGGGGCCGAGAGCTACCCCCTGACCACGGCCGCGGACGGGCTCGCCTTCGTCGCCCGGGCCGGGGAGGCGGGCGCGGACAACGTCGCCCTCCTGGCGGACCTGTACCACCTCGCCGTCAACGGCGACGACTTCGCCGCCGCGGTCCGCGACCACGCCGCCGAGTTCGGACACATCCAGATCGCCGACACCCCCGGGCGCGGCGAGCCCGGCACCGGACGGCTGCCCATCGGGGAACTGCTCACCGCCGCCCAGACCGGGGGCTACCGGGGGCTCGTCGGCCTGGAGTACAAGCCGACCGTGCCCAGCGCCCAGAGCTTCGGCTGGCTCAACTGATCCCCAGCCGCGCACCCCGCCACCAGCCACACGGCACCAGCAGCACAGCACCAGCCGCACACCAGTCACGAAGGGGGCCCTCGTGCCCGTCAGGAAGATCGCCTTCATCGGCCTGGGGATCATGGGCCTGCCCATGGCCGTCAACCTCGTCCGCGCCGGGTACACCGTGACCGGCCACAACCTCACCCCCGAGCGCGTCGACGCGCTGGTCGCCGAGGGCGGCCTGCGCGGGGGCAGCGTCGCCGGTGCCGTCGCCGACGCCGACGCCGTCATCACCATGGTCCCGGACTCCCCGGACGTGGAGGAGCTCATGCTCGGCCAGGGCGGCGTCTTCGAGAGCGTCAAGCCCGGCACCCTGGTCATCGACATGAGCACCATCCGTCCCGACGTGTCCCGCTCGGTGGCCGAGACCGGGGCCGAGCGCGGCCTGCGCGTCCTGGACGCCCCCGTCAGCGGTGGCGAGGCGGGCGCGGTCGAGGCCAAGCTCTCCATCATGGTCGGCGGCGCCGCGGAGGACTTCGAGGCCGCCCGGCCGCTCTTCGACGTCCTGGGCACCACCCCGGTCCTGGTCGGCCCGAGCGGCTCCGGCCAGACCGTCAAGGCGGCCAACCAGCTCATCGTCGCGGGCAACATCCAGCTCCTGGCCGAGGCCCTGGTCTTCCTGGAGGCGCACGGGGTGGACACCGAGTCCGGCCTGGAGGTCCTGGGCGGCGGGCTCGCGGGCAGCACCGTGCTCCAGCGCAAGGGCGCCGCCATGCGCACGCGCGACTTCACCCCGGGCTTCCGGATCGCCCTGCACGACAAGGACATGCGCATCGTCACCGACTCCGCGCGCGCCGCCGGGGTCGCGATCCCGCTGGGCTCGCAGGTCGCGCAGTACGTCGGCGCGCTCAAGCACCAGGGCCACGGCGGCCTCGACCACTCCGCGCTGCTGAAGATCGTCGAGCAGCTCTCCGACGGCTCCGGGAAGTAGCGGACCGGCGCTTTCCGGACACCAGGGCCCGCACCCGGCCCCGAGCCGTCCGTCCCCGGTGTTGGCCGCACCGGCGGACACGGCCCGCGCACCGTCCGGGCCCACCCGCGGGCTCTCCCGCACCCCGGCAGCACCACGGCACCACCCCTGGCACCCAGCTTCACCACCACACAGCCACCAGCACCCCCAGCACTGAAGGGTTCGCTTCCCATGCCACAGATGCCCGCGATGAACGCGGTCGTGGAGGTCCTCAAGGACGAGGGCGTCGACACGGCCTTCGGCTGCCCCGGCGCGGCCATCCTGCCCCTCTACAAGGCGATGGAACAGGTCGGCGGCATCGAGCACCTGACCGTCCGCCACGAGGAGGGCGCCACCCACATGGCCGACGGCTGGTCACGGACCACCGGCAAAGTCGGCGTGGCCATCGGCACCTCCGGCCCCGCCGGGACCAACATGATCACCGGCCTGTACACGGCCATCGCGGACTCGGTCCCGATCGTGTGCATCACCGGCCAGCAGCGCACCGACCTGCTGGACAAGGAGGGCTTCCAGGCGGTCGACATCGTCGAGATCGCCAAGCCTGTCACCAAGTGGGCCGTCCAGATCAAGGAGGCCGCCACCGCGCCCTGGATCTTCCGCGAGGCGTTCCGGATCGCGCGGGAGGGACGCCCCGGCCCCGTCCTGGTGGACATCCCGGTGGACGTCGCCCAGCAGCTGATCGACTACGACCCCGCCATCGACGCCCCGCTCAAGGTCAACACCGTCGAGCCGCACCGGCCCCGGGTGGAGCGCGCGCTGGACATGCTGCTGGAGGCCGAACGCCCCCTGATCCTGGCCGGAGGCGGCGTCATCACCGCCGAGGCCTCCGACGACCTGCGCGCGCTGGCCGAGCACCTCCAGGTTCCGGTGCAGGTCACCCTCATGGGCAAGGGCTCCTTCGACGAGGACTCGCCCCTGTACTCGGGCATGACCGGCGTGCAGACCTCCCAGCGCTACGGCAACGCCTCCTTCCTGGAGTCGGACCTGGTCCTGGCGGTGGGCGCGCGCTTCGCCGACCGCCACACCGGGCAGATCGACGTCTACCGGGGCGAGCGCAGGTTCATCCACGTCGACATCGAGGCCACCCAGATCGGCCGGGTCTTCGAGCCCGACCTGGGCGTGGTCTCCGACGCGCGGCTGTTCCTGCGCGAACTGCTCGCCGCCGCGCGCGCCCGCGGCGCCAAGGCCGGGGTGCGGCCCTGGATCGACCGGGTAGCCGAGCTCAAGGCCACCCTGACCCGCCGCGAGGACTTCGACACGGTCCCGGTCAAGGCGCCGCGCGTCTACAAGGAGATCAACGAGGTCTTCGGCGAGGACACCTACTTCGTCACCGCGATCGGCCTGTACCAGATCTGGGGAGGCCAGCACCAGAAGGCGTACAAGCCGCGCCACTACCAGATCTGCGGCCAGGCGGGCCCGCTCGGCTGGGAGATCCCCGCCGCGATCGGCGTCAAGAAGGCGCTCAAGGACACCGAGCCGGACGCCGAGGTCGTCGGGATCGTCGGCGACTACGGGTTCCAGTACATGGTCGAGGAACTGGCCGTGGCCGCCCAGTACGACGTTCCCTACGTCATCATCATGCTCAACAACGAGTACCTGGGCCTGATCCGCCAGGCCTCGATCCCGTTCGACATGAACTACCAGGTGGACATCCACTACGACGAGTACGGCACCGACAACGTCAAGCTCATGGAGGCCTACGGGTGCTCCGGGCGCCGCGTCGTGGAGCCCGGGGAGATCCGCGAGTCCCTGGAGTGGGCCCGCAAACAGGCCCAGGCCACGTCGCGGCCGGTGCTCGTGGAGATCATGATCGAGCGCGAGGCCAACACGCCGCACGGGCCCGCGATCGACGCGGTCCGGGAGTTCGAGCCGGCCCCGGGGGCCTGACGGCGGGTGTGCCCCGTGCGGAACGCCTGCCACAGCGGACCAAACGGGGCACACCGGACACAGGTGAACCCGCCGTTACAGGGTTGTGTCCGGAGTGTTTCGCGACGTGCGTTTTCTCCGGCCCGCACCTGCGCAAACGTGGAGTCACCTTGACGACGGAGCCGCCGTGCCAGGGAGCGGGAGAACGCAACGGAGCCGTCGTCGGCACTCTCGGAAGTTGGAAAAGCATGTCCCCCCACGCGCGTTTCCTCTCTGCGGCCGCAGTCGCGGCCGTTGCGCTCGCCTCCTCCGCGTGTTCCTCCCAGAACGGGTCCGAGGAGGAGTTCCAGGAACTCCTGGCGGAGAGCGGTCTGCCCGGTGACGAACTCAGGATCACGGCACCGGACTCGGAAGGGTTCTGGTGGGCCACCTACGAGGCCACGGACGACTGTCAGCTCCAGTTCAAGTGGAACGGCACCGACCCGGTGCTGATCTACGGGGCCCAGACGGACGGTTACCTGGAGCTGGCCCCGGACGAGACCTACATAGAGTCCTTCGGCCAGGGCAAGGTCCAGCAGGCCTGCCAAGGGGAGTTCTGACCGTCCCCGGCCCCGGGCGCGCCGCCCGGGGCCGGGCCCCTGACCACCGGCTTCAGCCCCCGGCGTCCCAGACGTCCTCCCGGTGGGCGGCGGTGCGGCTCCACTCCACGACCTCGCGCAGTACGGTGTTCACCGTCTCCTCGGGTGTCGTGGTGCCCAGCAGTTCCGTCGCGCGCTCCAGAAGCGCCTCGTCGACGTCGATCCACGTCCTGCTCATGACCACTCCTTGTGCGACTCGGGCCCATGCTGACCTGGTTGCTATACTTGTATAGCAACCAGGGAGGTGCGTCATGCTGGCATTGAGACTTCCGGCGGAGATCGAGGACAGACTCGAAGCCCTCGCGAAGGAGACTGGCAGGTCGAAGAGCTTCTACGCCCGGGAAGCGATCGTTGCTCACCTGGACGAGCTGGAGGAGGTCTATCTGGCCGAACGCAGGCTGGAGGACCTCAGGGCGGGGCGCAGCGGTACGACACCGCTCTCAGAGGTAATGGACGAACATGACGTGGAAAGTTGAGCTCCACGACGATGCACGTCGTGACCTGCGAAAACTGGACCCACAGGTGGTACGGAGAATTCTCCGGTTCCTGAAGGATCGGGTGGAGGGAGCGGACGACCCGCGTTGCCTCGGTGAGGCGTTGAAGGGCAGTCGCCTCGGTGACCTGTGGCGTTATCGTGTCGGCGACTACCGCGTGGTCGCCGACATCCGGGACGGACTCCTCGTCGTTCTCGTGGTGCACATCGCCCATCGCAGTCAGGTGTACCGGGACTGATCTCCGCGGTGACGTGTCCACCCGGCCAGGGCGGCGCGTGCGTGACCTGGCCAAGTGCGTACCCGGTCGACGGCCCCGCGGCGGTTCCTCCTAACGTGAGTGCGTTCCCGAGGGCACGGCCCCTCTCGACCCGCACACCACGGAGTCCTCCTTGAGCGACCTGTTCGATCCCGTCCGGATCGGCCGCCTGCACCTGCCCAACCGCCTGTTCATGGCCCCGATGACGCGCTCGCGCTGCCGCGGGGGCTCGCCCGGCGACATCACCGTCGAGTACTACGCCCAGCGCGCCTCGGCCGGGCTGATCATCACCGAGGGCATCCAGCCCAGCGTCCGCGGCCAGGGCTACACCGACACCCCCGGGCTGCACAGCGACGAGCAGGTCGCGGCGTGGCGGCGCGTCACCGACGCCGTGCACGAGCGCGGCGGGCACATCTTCGCCCAGCTCATGCACTCGGGCCGGGTCGGCCACCCCAGCCTCTACCCCGACGGCGGCCTGCCCGTCGCCCCGTCCCCCGTCGCCTCGGGCGCGTCCATGTACGACGGCAGGCAGAAGCTCGCGCACCCGGTGCCGCGCGAGATGACCGCCGCCGACATCGACCAGACCCTCGCCGACCACGCCGCGGCCGCGCGCAACGCGATCGCCGCCGGTTTCGACGGGGTGGAGCTGCACGGCGGCAACAGCTACCTCATCGAGCAGTTCCTCTCCGACGGCAGCAACCGGCGCACCGACGGGTACGGCGGCAGCGCCGCCAACCGCGCCCGCTTCGCCCTGGAGGCGGTGGACGCGGTCGTCGAGGCCGTCGGCGCCGACCGCACCGGCCTGCGGATCTCCCCGGCCAGCAGGCTCAACGGCATCAGCCAGAGCGACCCCCTGGAGCAGTACCTCGCGCTCCTGGACGGGCTGCGCGGCCGTCCCGGGCTGGCCTACCTGCACCTGACGGAGTCGGCCTCGTCCGAGTACACCGACGCGCTGCGCAAGGAGTGGCCGGGGACCTTCGTCCTCAACCCGGCCTCCGGCACCGACACCGGGCCCGCCGCCGCGGCCCTGGCCGAGGAGCGGGCGGACGCCGTGGCGATGGCCTCGGCCTGGATCGCCAACCCCGACCTGCCCGCCAGGATCAGGGCCGGCGCTCCCGTCGCGGTTCCCGACCGGGCCACCTACTACGGCGGCGACCACCGCGGCTACACCGACTACCCGGCCCTGGACGCCTGACGCGAAATCCCGTCGACGGGACCGGCCCGGCCGCCGGCGCGCGGTGACCGCGCTGCCGGCGACGGCCTCGGGTGTTGGCCGCACCCCGGGCCCCGTCGACGGGATCTGGAACAACCCCCCTAGCACTGAAGGGTTCACCGAAAATGTTACAGACCCCCCGCCGTTCTCTTGAGGTCGAGGTACCGGTAAGGGGGCGGATTCCGCCCGGTGCGTCCTCCGTGACGAGGATTCCCAGGTCATGTGACGCGCGTCCCATCATGTGGACACCGGGTACCAGTTCCGGCGGGCCGTCTGCTAGCGTGAGGACCGTTATGCTGCGCGAGCTGCTTCTCCTTAGCGGCCGCGGCGGGGGTCGTTAAAAGGTCGGCTCCCTCGCCGCGGGAATTCGGCTTGTCCTGGTCGACCATGACCAAGCGCCAGAACCACCCGAGGAGCCACCGAGATGGTGCCGCAGCAGAAGCCCAGCCCCATGCCCTTCCACCGCTACAAGCCCTTCGCGCCGGTGGACCTGCCCGACCGCACCTGGCCCTCCAAGAGCATCACCGAGGCCCCGCGCTGGCTGTCCACGGACCTGCGCGACGGCAACCAGGCGCTGATCGAGCCGATGGACCCCGCCCGCAAGCGCGAGATGTTCGAGCTGCTGGTGCGGATGGGCTACAAGGAGATCGAGGTCGGCTTCCCCGCCGCCAGCCAGACCGACTTCGACTTCGTACGCTCCCTGATCGAGGGCGACGCGATCCCCGACGACGTGCAGATCTCGGTGCTGACCCAGGCCCGTGAGGACCTCATCGAGCGCACCGTGCAGAGCCTGGTCGGGGCCAGGCGCGCCACCGTGCACCTGTACAACGCCACCGCGCCCACCTTCCGCCGCGTCGTCTTCCGCGTGGACCGCGAGGCCTGCAAGGACATCGCCGTCCAGGGCACCCGGCACGTCATGCGCTTCGCCGAGCAGTACCTGGGCGAGACCGAGTACTTCGGCTACGAGTACTCGCCCGAGATCTTCGTCGACACCGAACTGGACTTCGCCCTGGAGGTCTGCGAGGCCGTCATGGACGTCTGGCAGCCCGGCCCGGGCCGCGAGATCATCCTCAACCTGCCCGCGACCGTCGAGCGCTCCACGCCCAACGTCTACGCCGACCAGATCGAGTGGATGAGCCGCAGCCTGTCCCGGCGCGAGCACGTGGTCGTCTCGGTGCACCCGCACAACGACCGCGGCACCGGCGTGGCCTCGGCCGAGCTGGCCGTCATGGCCGGGGCCGACCGCGTCGAGGGCTGCCTGTTCGGTCACGGCGAGCGCACCGGCAACGTCTGCCTGGTCACCCTGGGCATGAACCTGTTCAGCCAGGGCGTGGACCCCAGGATCGACTTCTCCGACATCGACGAGATCCGCCGCACCGTCGAGCACTGCACCCAGCTGCCGGTCGCCCCGCGCCACCCCTACGGCGGCGACCTGGTCTACACCGCCTTCTCCGGCTCCCACCAGGACGCCATCAAGAAGGGCTTCGCCGCCCAGCAGGAGGCTGCCGACGCCGCCGGGACCCCTGTGGAGGAGTACGTCTGGGACGTGCCCTACCTGCCCATCGACCCCAAGGACGTGGGCCGCAACTACGAGGCCGTCATCCGGGTCAACAGCCAGTCCGGCAAGGGCGGCGTCTCCTACATCATGCAGCGCGACCACTCGCTGGACCTGCCGCGCCGCCTCCAGATCGAGTTCTCCCAGGTCATCCAGAAGTTCACCGACGCCGAGGGCGGCGAGTTCGCCGCCGGGCGCATCTGGGAGATCTTCTCCCAGACCTACCTGGCCGAGGGCGGCCCGGTCGCGGTGCTGGCGCACCGCTCCACCACCGACAGCGACGGCACCTACCGGATCGAGGCCGACGCCCGGGTCAACGGCGAGATCCGCGAGCTGACCGGCACCGGCAACGGCCCCATCTCCGCGTTCTGCGACGCCCTGACCGGCGTCGACGTCAAGGTCCGCGTCATGGACTACGTGGAGCACTCCATGGGCGGGGACGGCGACGCCCGCGCCGCCGCCTACGTGGAGGCCGAGATCGACGGCCGGGTGGTGTGGGGAGTGGGCATCCACAGCAGCATCACCACGGCCTCGCTCAAGGCGCTGTGCAGCGCCATCGCGCGCGTCTGACGCGCGCACGCCCGAGGGAGCGGGGGCCGCGACCGCCGGGTCGCGGCCCCGGCCCGTTCCCGGCTGCTAGAGCAGGCCGAACGGCCCGGGGTCGGGCAGGTCCAGGGCGGCGCACGACTCCCGGTGCGCGCCGGTCAGCTCGCCCAGCGCGACCGGCCTGCGCGAGGTCGCGGCCATGTCCTGGCGCGCCTCGGCCGTCCAGGGGGAGGGGCGCAGCGACAGCCCCCGCGCCAGGTCCAGCGCCTCGGCCTCCTCGCGCCAGCCCGGCCAGCGCAGGGCGCGGTAGAAGTCCTCCAGGCGGCCGTCCAGCAGCCACAGCAGCCAGCCGGAGTAGGCCGTCTCCAGCGGCTCCCACTCCAGGGAGTCGGGCGCGAAGTAGACCATCTCCCCGGGCCTGCCGGGGTAGTCCCCGCCCTCGGCCGCGGGCCCGTTGAGGGCGAACACCCCGCCCAGCACGTCGTGGGCGACCACCAGCCGCGGCGGCGGGCCGTACACCACCGCCGCGCTCAGGTCGTTGACCTCGCCCAGACCGGGCAGCTCGGCCCCGCCGCCGCCGTGGACGCGCAGCCACCCGCCGTCGAGGAGCAGGCCGCCGGACTCCAGCGCCATCGCGCCCAGGAAGGACCGCGCGGTCACCTGGAGGCGGTGCAGGCACGTGCGGCCCCGCTCGGGGTCCACGGACAGGGCGCGCACGGCGGCCCCGCCCCGCTCCAGGCGTTCGGACAGCAGCGGCCAGGCGGGTTCTTCCACCTCGACCAGTTCACTCAGCTCGCGCACAGGGCCACCTCCCGTCGGGCCGCGAGGGGTCGCGACGGCGGTCCACACTACCGGTCGGCGCCGACGCGTCCGCTGAGGCCTCCGGGAGGGCGAACGGGGCGGCACGCCCTTCCGCGGACCGCGCGTGCACCCGGCCCCCACCTCGGACCGACAGCCGCGCTCTCCTCGCGCACGCGGGGCCGCCCTCCCGGGGGGGGCGGCCCCGCGTGCGTGCGCCGGAGGTCACTCCCAGCCGAACATCTGGGTCCAGGCGCTGCCGGACTCGCCGACGCCGATCGCGACCAGGTCGCAGTTGAGGATGTTCCTGCGGTGCCCGTCGCTGTTCATCCAGGCGTCCATCACCTGCTGGGGGCTGGTCTGCCCCTTGGCGACGTTCTCCGCGCCCCAGGCGTCGTAACCGTGGCGGTCGGCCCGGTCCCCGGGGCCCTCGCCCTCGGGGCTCTCGTGGCTCATGTAGTCGCGCCGGTCCATGTCCTCGCTGTGCTCCTGGGCGGCGGCGGTCAGCCGCGAGTCCACCCGCAGCGGGCCGCAGCCGGCGTCCGCGCGCTGGGCGTTGACCAGGGTCACGACCTGGTCGGTCGACCCGCCGGAGGGGGCGTCGGAACCGCTGTCGCCGCCACCTCCGCCGTCACCGCCGCCCGAGCCGCCGCCACCACCGGACTCCGAGCCGCCGCCGCTGTCACCGCCACCGCTGCCACCGCCGCCGGTGTCCTCGTCCCCGCCGTCCTCGGGCACGGAGGAGGCCTGCGCGCTCTGCGGCTCGCCGCCCTGCCCGGAGGGCGCGGGCTCCCGCTCCGGCGTCGCGGTGGGCGAGGCGAAGAAGTCGGCGTCCTCGGAGGCCTCGGGCACGAGCGAGTCGTCGGTGACCGCGGTGCCGAGCCCTCCCTCCCGCGCCTGGCCGTCCGCCGTGTTCTGGAAGGGGTTGAGGCCGGACTCCGCGCCGGTGAACAGCAGCGCGCCCGCCACGACCAGGCCGACGGGAACCGCGGCCATGGGCACCGCGAGCGGTATCGAGCGCAGTCCGCGTCCGGTGCGGCGGTGTCGGTCGGCGCTCTTCCTGCGCCTGCCTCGGCGACCACGCGCCATGGGGCCCTCCTCGGGAAGTGGGACGTCGGGGCACGGGCGCGACGGGGTGCCGCTCGCGCGGGGCCGCGCTCCGGGCGGCCCTCGCTCGTGCCCCGCGGGTCTCGGGTGAACCCGTGTCGGGGAGCGCGCGGGATGCGCGCGGCTGCTCCGGGAGAGTGCCGCGGGGGAAGGGCGGCGGGCCCGACGCGGAGCGCCTAGCGCGTGAGAGTAGAGCAAATGTCGCAAAAAGGGAAACCAAACTGTGACAAAGCTGGTCGTGGAGGGGTTTCGTGCTGCACCGTCCGCGTGGACGGTCCGCGGTATCCGCGACAATGGGGGTGTGAGTCTCTACCGCGACGAGGGTGTCGTCCTGCGCAACCAGAAGCTGGGCGAGGCCGACCGCATCATCACCCTCCTGACCCGGCGTACCGGCCTGGTCCGCGCCGTCGGCAAGGGGGTGCGCCGCACCAAGTCCCGCTTCGGCGCCCGCCTGGAGCCGTGCACCCACGTCGACCTCCAGCTGCACGCGGGCCGCACGCTGGACGTGATCACCCAGGCCGAGACCGTGCGCGCCTACGGCGAGGCGGTGGTGTCCGACTACTCCCGCTACACCGCCGCCACCGCGATGCTGGAGACCGCGGAGAAGGTCGTCTCGGTCGAGAAGGACCCGGCGCTGCGCCAGTTCCTCCTGCTCATCGGCGCGCTGCGTACCCTGGGTGAGGGAAGCCACGACTCCCGGCTGGTCCTGGACGCCTACCTGCTGCGCTCGCTCGCCGTCGCCGGGTACGCGCCCTCCCTGGCCGAGTGCGCCCGCTGCGGCAGCCGGGGGGAGCACCGCGCGTTCGCGGTCCACGCCGGAGGTATGGTCTGCACGGTGTGCCGTCCCCACGGCTCCGTGCACCCGTCGCCGGACACGCTCCGTCTCATGTCGGCGCTGCTCGGAGGGGACTGGGAGAGCGCGGACGCCAGCGAGGACAGGCAGCGCTCCGAGTGCAGCGGGCTGGTCGCGGCCTACCTACAGTGGCACCTGGAAAACGGAATCCGATCACTGCGCCATGTGGAGCGTTCTTGAGTCTGTTCAGCTTCGACACCGGTAAACGGCGGGAGTACTCCGCGCCCGTTCCGCACCCCAGCGGCGCGCGTCCCCCCGAGCTCCCCGCCCAGCTGGTGCCCCGGCACGTGGCCGTGGTCATGGACGGCAACGGCCGTTGGGCCAAGGAGCGCGGGCTGGCGCGCACCGAGGGGCACAAGGCCGGTGAGTCCTCGCTCTTCGACGTGATCGAGGGCGCCCTGGAGATGGGCGTGGCCAACCTGTCCGCCTACGCCTTCTCCACCGAGAACTGGAAGCGCTCGCCCGACGAGGTGCGCTTCCTCATGGGCTTCAACCGCGACACCATCCGCAGGCGCCGCGACGAGCTGCACGCGCGGGGGGTCCGCGTCAAGTGGGCCGGGCGCGCGGGGCGGCTGTGGAAGAGCGTCATCCGCGAACTCCAGGACGCGGAGGAGATGACCAGGGACAACACCGCGCTCACCCTCCAGTTCTGCGTGAACTACGGCGGCCAGGCCGAGATCGTCGACGCCGCGCGCGAGCTGGCCCGCAGGGCGGCGGCGGGCCAGATCTCCCCGGAGAAGATCACCGAGGACACCCTCGCCCAGCACCTCTACGCCCCCGACGTGCCGCCCGTGGACCTGTTCGTGCGCTCCTCCGGCGAGCAGCGCACGTCCAACTTCCTCCTCTGGCAGTCCGCCTACGCCGAGTTCGTCTTCCTGGACACGCTCTGGCCCGACTTCGACCGCCGCGACCTGTGGCGGGCCTGTGAGATCTACGCGAGCCGGGACCGCCGCTACGGCGGTGCCGTGCCCAACCCCGTGTCGGAGGAGGAGAAGTGATGGCAGGTTCGGACGGTCCGCTGCTCAGGCCGGGCATGTCGCTCGCCTCGGTGGGCGACAGCTTCACCGAGGGCGTGGGCGACCCCTACCCGGAGCCGGGCGCGGGCTTCCGCGGCTGGGCCGACCGGCTGGCCGAGCACCTGGCGGACGACCTGGGCGAGGTCCTGTACGCGAACCTGGCGGTGCGCGGCAAGCTCATGCGCCAGATCGTCACCGACCAGCTCCCGCCCGTCCTGGAGATGGCCCCGGACCTGGTCACCCTGAGCGCGGGCGGCAACGATCTGCTGCGCCCGGGCGGGGACCCCGAGCGGATGGCCAGGATCCTGGACCACACGGTGGGCCGCCTGCGCGCCGCGGGGAGCCAGGTCGTGCTCTTCACCGGCGTCAACGTCACCACGGGCTACATGCGCGGCACCATCGGCCTGTTCGCGCGCTACTACATGCACGTGCGCGCCGTCGCCGACAGGCACGGCTGCCTCCTGGTGGACCAGTGGCCGATGGAGGTGCTCACCGACCCCCGGGCCTGGGACGAGGACCGGCTGCACATGTCCCCCGAGGGGCACCGCCGCCTGGCGCTGCGCGTGGCCGAGGTGCTGGGCGTGCCGGTGACGGAGCGCTGGGACGAGCCGTGGCCGCACAGCGAACCGGTCGGCTGGGCCCGCGCGCGCCGGGAGGACCTGACCTGGGTCAGGGAGTCGCTCGGCCCGTGGATCGGCCGCCGCCTGACCGGGCGCTCCTCCGGCGACACGGTCACGGCCAAGCGCCCGGAGCTGTCCCGGATCACCAAGGACCGCTGACCGCCGCCGTCCCGGTGTGAGGTGGCTCCCAAAACGCCGGAAACGATCAACCTACTGTCGCGTAACCCTGGCGCGGAGTTGGATGATCGGGCATTATGAGCGGTTTTGGGACGAACTTGGTGCACGAGGACATCCTGTCCTACGTCGCCCTCGGTGACAGCTTCACCGAGGGCATGAGCGACCCCTACCCGGACGGCGGCGGCGCGCCCGACGGCCGCTACCGGGGGTGGGCCGACCGTCTGGCCGAACACCTCGCCGACCACGTCGCGGAGGTGCGCTACGCCAACCTCGCGGTGCGCGGCAAGCTCATCGGCCAGATCGCCGAGGAGCAGGTCCCCCGGGCCGTGGAGCTCTCGCCGGACCTGATCACGCTGTGCGCGGGCGGCAACGACATCATCCGCCCCGGCAGCGACCCCGACGCCGTGGCCGTGGCCTTCGCCGCGGCGGTGGAGGAGCTCAGCCGGACCGGCGCGCGCATCGTGGTCTTCACCGGGTTCGACACCAACTGGCAGCCCGTGATGCGCCACATGCGCGGCCGGATCGCCACGTACAACATGCACCTGCGCGCCATCGCCGACCGCTACGGCTGCGACGTGGTGGACGTGTGGAGCATGCGGGTCCTGGACGACGCCCGCGCCTGGAGCTGGGACCGCCTGCACCTGTCCCCGGAGGGCCACCGCCGCATGGCGCTGCGCGTGGCCGAGGTGCTCGGGGTGCCGGTGGAGGGCGACTGGAAGCAGCCGTGGCCGCCCGCCGACCCCCGCGACTGGCGCTCCGCCCGCCAGGAGGACCTGCACTGGGCGCGCGAGTTCCTGGTTCCGTGGATCGGCCGCCGCCTCACCGGCCGCTCCTCGGGGGACAACGTCAACCCCAAGCGCCCCAGCCTGGACCCGCTGCGCCGGGACTGAAGCGCCGCGGGGCGCCGCGCCCACGACGCGTCGGCGCTCCGGGCGCGGACCCGCCGGGGCAGACAGCCCCGACCGCGCTCGGCCGCCCCGGCTAGGAGCAGTTGGCGCAGGTCCCGAAGACCTCCACGGTGTGCGTCACACCGGTGAAGCCGTGCTTGGCGCCCATCTCGGCGGCCCACTTCTCCACCGTGGGCCCCTCGATCTCCACCGCGGTCGCGCACACCCGGCACACGATGTGGTGGTGGTGGCTCTCGGTGCCGCACGCCCGGTAGACGGCCTCGCCCTCGTCGGTGCGCAGCACGTCCACCTCACCGGAGTCGCTCAGCGCCTGGAGCGCCCGGTAGACGGTGGTCAGGCCGATCTTGGAACCGTCGGCGCGCAGGTCCGCGTACAGGTCCTGGGCGCTGCGGAAACCGTCGGAACCGGTCAGCGCCTCGCGGACCGCTTCGCGTCGTGTACTCATGGTCTCACCCTCCCCCGCTCAGTCTGGGGCATCGTACCGGTCGAACTCCCACCTGCGGGATCGAAGGCCGCCGCGGAGCGGCGCCCCGAGGCGCGGCGCAGCACGCCGCCGACCGCCACGGCCAGGCCGAAGACGGCCAGGGCCAGCAGCACGATCGTCGCGCCGGGGGAGAGTTCGGCGTAGAAGGACGTGGTCAGGCCGCCCACCGAGGACAGCAGTCCGATCAGCACGGCCAGGAGCATCGTCACCCGGAAGCTCCTGGTGAGCTGCTGGGCGGCGGCGACCGGGACGATCATCAGCGCGCTCACCATGAGCACGCCCACCACGCGCATCGCGATGACCACCGTCAGCGCGGCGGTCACGGCCAGCAGCACGCTCAGGAAGCGCACCGGCAGCCCGTGGGCCCGCGCCACCTCCTCGTCCTGGCACAGCACGAACAGCTCGCGGCCGAAGACCGCCACCACCGCGATCACACCGGCGGCGAGCACGCCCACCACCCACAGGTCGGACTCCTCCACCGTGCTCACCGAGCCGAACAGGTAGGAGACCAGCGTGGCGTTGCTCGCCCCGGGCGTGAGCCCGATGAGCAGCACGCCACCGGCGATGCCGCCGTAGAACAGCAGCGCCAGGGCCACGTCCCCGCTGGTGCGGGCGCGCACCCGCACCAGTTCGATGAGCACGGCGCCCAGCGTGGCCACCACGGCCGCGGTGAGCACCGGCGAGGTGCTGGTGAGCAGGCCCAGCGCCACCCCGGTCAGGGCGACGTGGCCGATCCCGTCGCCCAGCAGGGCCAGACGCCGCTGGACGAGGTAGGTGCCGATGATGGGTGTGACCAGGCCGACGAGCACCGCCGCGACCAGCGCGCGCCGCATGAACTCGTAGTGGAGCAGCTCAGTCACGGCCGGGTACCTCGAGTCGGATCATCTCCGCGGCCGTGGAGCCCGCGGAGTCGGGGGCGTTGGGGTCGGGGTGGGGGTGCTGGTGATCGTGTCCGGGCCGGGCGCACGCGCCGGTGGGCGCGGGCGCGGCGCCGTCGTGCACCACGCGGCCCGACTCCAGCACCACGGCGCGCTCGATCACGTTCTCCAGCGGGCCCAGTTCGTGCAGGACCAGGACCACGGTCGCGCCGCGCCCGCGCAGGCGGGCGATGGTCTCGGCCAGCGCGCGCTGGTTCTCGGCGTCCACACCGGCCATGGGCTCGTCCATGACGAAGGTGTCGGGCCGCCCGGCCAGGGCGCGGGCGATGAGCACGCGCTGCTGCTGGCCGCCGGAGAGTTCGCGCACCGCGTGGCGGCCCCGGTCGGCCAGCCCGACGGTCTCCAGGGCCTCGTCCACGGCCGCGCGGTCGGCGCGGGTGGGCAGCGACAGGCGGCGGCGCGAGGCGACCTGCCCTGAGGCGACGATCTCGCGGACGGTGGCGGGGACTGCGCCCCCGGCGGTGAGCCGCTGGGGCACGTAGCCGATCCGCCGCCAGGCGCGGAACCGGCGCAGCGGGACGCCGTGCACCAGGACCTCGCCTGAGGTCAGGGGCACGATGCCCAGCATCGAGCGCATCAGGGTGGACTTGCCGGAGCCGTTGGGGCCCAGGACGGCCATCGTCTGGCCCGCGGGCACGTCGAGGCTCACACCGTCGAGCACGGGGACGCCGTCGTAGGCCACACGCGCGTCGACGGCCTGGAATGCGGGCGGCGCGTCGCCCGCGACGGCCGTGAACTGGTCAGACACCGTTCCATTATCACGAAAACGAAAATGATTGTCAAAATATGGCGGATTCGTGATCTTTTCGGTGCCGTCGTGTCAGTAGCCCAGGATCCGCGCCACCGCCAGCACCAGCACGACCACCACCATGAGCACCCGCGCGGCCCTCGGCTGGCCGCCGAGGGAGGGCCAGGTCAGGAACGCCAACCACGCGACGAACGCGGCGACCAGCAGCAGGCACACCGCACCGACCGGGCCGGGCGCCACCAGCCCCGCTATGAACAGGGCGCCCACCGCCAGCGGCGCCAGCCACCGGGGGCCCTGGTGCAGCCACACGAGGGGCACCGCGCTGCGCTCCTCCACCGCCCTGCGCAGTCCGCCCGCCCTCCTCGCGCGGGGGGAGTCCCCCTCGCGCCGGGGCCGGTCCTGGTCTGGGCGCCGCTTCTCGTCACCGTGTTCGGGAGGGGCCATGCTGTCCGTGTCCGCTTCTGGTCCGTGCCGCCGCCGGACAGGCCCGAGCGGGGGCGCGCCCATCTCCCGGAAGAGGTGGGCGGCGGGCCACCGGGCCTGTGATACTTGTGTCCTGAACCCTAGTGCAGGACCCCGGCCCGCCGCCGGGCGCCGGCGCTGCCGCGCCGAGCACCCCCTCCCGCCTTCCGCGTGGCGCACAGCCATCGGTACCGTGTTGACTCTGAGTCACAAAATCTACACTCGCAGTCGTCAGTCGTCTGATGTACGCGGCCAGCGCGCCCAGTCGCCCGCGCGGCCCGTCGAACCCTCCGGAGGGTGTCAACTTCCGTGCCCGAAGCCACTGTCATCGTGACGTTCGACGTCACCGAGCCCCACCTGCAGCACTGCCTCGACTCCCTGGCCCGCCAACGCGACGACGGCGGGACCGGCGAGCCCCGGGTGGACGCGCAGGTGGTCCTGGTCCCCGTCCGCGACGGCGACCGCCTCCGCGCCGAAGGCGCCGAGACCGGGGACGAGCCCGTCCCCGAGAGCACCGACGCCGACAACGGAGGCGACGAGGACGCCGCCGACAACACCGAGGCCGACGCCCGGGGGGAGGAGAACGAGCAGGGGGACGAGGCCGTCGAACCCGCCCGCGAGGACGCGCTCGCCCTGGCCGCCGCGTTCGCCGCCGCACCGCCGCCCGGCCTCACCGCCGCGCTCCTGACCGGCGAGCCCGCCCCCGACCGCCCCGCCGCCCGCGCCCGCGGCACCGCTGCCGCGCACGGCACCCACCTGCTCTTCCTGGAGGGCTCCGACGCCCTCACCGGCTACGCCCTGGCCTACCTCCTGCGCAGCGCGGGCGACACCCGCTCGGACCTGGTCGTCGGCAACGCGTACAGGTTCGACGAACTGGGCGCCTCCCCCTCCAAGGCGCACCGCAGGTACTGCGGCAGGCACCGCATGGCCGAGGACCCCCGCGCCGTCCCCGGACTCGCCGCCGACGCCACCCTGGGCAACAAGCTCTGGCGCCGGGAGTTCTGGAACACCCTGCCCGACCACTCCCTGGACGCCGAGGACGCAGACCTGGGCCTGCGCCGGGCCGCCCTGTCCGCGGAGAGCGTGGACACCCTGCCCGGCCCCGTCCTGCTCATGCGCCGGCGCGAGGCCGCCCGCCCGCCCCTGGACAAGGCCGCCCTCACCCGGCGCCTCACCGCCATGGGCGACCTCGCCGCCGGCCTCGCCAGCGCCGACCGCGAACTGTGGGACCGCACCCTGCTCGGCGGCGAGCTGCACCAGCTCCTGCTGCGCCTGGACGACGCCGACGAGGAGGCCCGCGAGGCCGCCGTCGACCTGCTCAACGCCTACCTCGACCACGTGCCCGCGCGCCTCCTGCGCGGCCTCAACGTGCTCGACCGCCTCCTGTACCACCTGGTGCGCAGACGGCGCACGGCCGACGTCCTGGAGGTCGCGACCTTCGCCAAGAGCGTCGAGATCAAGAAGGCCACCGTCGTGCGGCGCGGCCTGGGCTACTACGTCCGCTACCCCTTCTTCGAGTCTGAGGACCCCGACCGGGCGGTGCCGCGCGAGGTGTACCGGCTCGGCGAGGACATCCGGGTCCGCCAGAAGACCGAGGACGTCCGCTGGTCGAACGGCCGCCTGCACGTCAGCGGCCGCGTCGGCATCCGCCACCTGCGCGCCCGCAGACGCTGGCAGCAGCACCTGGCGGCCTTCGCGGTCAACACCTCCACCCGCCGCCGCGTCCGCGTGCCCGTGCGCGTGCGGCTCGCCGCCGAGTACCGCCTCCCCGACGTCATCGACGCCGCCCGCCACGACCACGGGGGCTTCACCGTCATCGTCGACCCCCGCAAGCTGCGCTCCTCCGGCGGGTGGGAGCCCGGCGACTGGAAACTGGAGCTGGTCGTCCTCAACCGCGGGATCACCCGCCGCAGGATCGTCGCCAACCCCGTCCCCGGCCCGCCCGAGCGCCCGGGCTACCACCGCGTGGACGGGGACGTGTGGGTGCGCCCGCACTGGAGCAAGGACCGCCAGCTGCTGATCAGCGTCGAACCGGCCCGCGCGCGCGTGGCCGAGCACCGCTTCGACGCCCGCACCGGTGTGCTGGAGCTGGAGGGCGAACTGGTGTCCGCGCCCGCGGCCGAGGCCACCGGGCTGCGCCTGACCCGCCGCCCCGGCACCGCCGCGCTCACCTACCCGGCCACCGTCCACGGCGGCCGCGTCACCGCCCGCGTGTGCGCCGACGAGCTCTTCGACCGCGGCGTCACCGAGTGCGGCGGCGTGATCCGCCAGGAGGAGTGGGACGTCCACCTGGTGACCCCGGACGGGCAGGCCGTCGCCCTGATCCTGCCCGACGAGACGGCCACCGCCGCCTACGCGGCCGAGGACGGCCGCCGGGAGCTGGCCGTCCTGCGCACCGCGACCGGTCACCTCAAACTGCGCGCGGGGCACGCCCGGCCCGTGGTCGACCGCGCCCGCTGGGAGGGCCGCGCCCTGCTGCTGGAGGGGGAGTTCTCCGCCGACGCCGACCTGGAGCTGGTCGCCCGGGCGCGCGGCCGCGACGAGGAGCACCCGCTGAGGGTGGAGCGCTCCGGCAGCCGCTTCACGGCCCGCTTCGCACCCGCCGACGTCCCCACCCTGTCCGGCGAGCTGTCCCTGCCCGCGGGCGCCTACCAGCTGTGGGGCCGGGTCGGCGACACCGCCGGGGGCGGCGCCGACGCGACGGACGTGGGTGTGGAGTTCTCCGACGCGCTCATCCCCGACCTGCCGCTGGAGATGCAGACCGGCGAGCGCTCCTACACCCTGTCCTGCCAGGGGCGCGGTGTGCCCGTGCTCCAGGTGGGCAGCGACCTGCGCCCCGCCGAGCGCGGCACCTTCGCCCAGCGCGAGCTGCGCGAGCGCCACTACCCGGCCCGGCGCCGCGAGCCCGTCGCCGAGGGCGTGCTCTTCGACAGCTACACCGGCCGCCAGTACTCCGACAGCCCGCAGAGCGTCTACGCGGAGCTGCGGGGGAGGGCGCGCTGGGCGCAGCACCCGATGTCGTGGCTGGTCGCCGACGGCCAGGTGCGCCTGCCCGACGACCTGACCGCCGTGCGGCACCGGGGCCGGGAGTACTACGAGGCGCTGGCCCGCACCCGCTACCTGGTCACCAACTCCCGCCAGCCCCCGTGGTTCCACCGCCACCCCGACCAGGTGGTCGTGCAGACCTGGCACGGCTCGATGCTCAAGCGGATCGGCTTCGACGTCGAGAACATCCGCGGCAAGTCGCGCGACTACTTCGACAAGCTCGCCTGGGAGACCGCGCAGTGGGACTACCTGGTCTCGCCGAGCCCGTGGGCGACCCCGATCCTGCGCAGCGCCTTCCGCTTCGAGGGCGAGGTGCTGGAGACCGGCTACCCGCGCAACGACATCTTCTTCGCCCCCGACCGCGAGGCCGTCGCCGAGCGCACCCGGCGAAGGCTCGGCCTTCCCGAGGGCAGGAAGGTGGTGCTGTACGCGCCGACCTGGCGCGACGACAAGTACTACACGCGCGGCAGGCACAAGCTGGACCTGCACCTGGACCTGCGCCGGATGTACGACAAGCTCGGCGACGACCACGTGCTGCTGGTGCGCAGGCACCCGCGGGTGGTGGACAGCGTGCCCATCGTGGGCAGGGACTTCGTTTACGACGTGTCCCTCTACCCGGAGATCATGGAGCTCTTCCTCATCACCGACGTGCTCGTCACGGACTACTCGTCGATGATGTTCGACTTCGCCAACACCGGGCGGCCGATGCTCTTCTTCACCTACGACCTGGAGAGCTACCGGGACAACCTGCGCGGGTTCTACTTCGACTTCGAGGAGAACGCGCCGGGACCGCTGCTGACCGGGTCCGACCAGGTCGTCGAGGCCCTGCTGGACATCGACGAGGTGGCCCGGCGCAGCGGGGACGCCTACCGCTCGTTCGTGGAGCGGTTCTGCCCGCTCGACGACGGCCGGGCCGCGGCCCGCGTCGTGGACCGGGTCTTCGGCCGGGGGTGATCCGGGACCCGTGTCCCGGAGGCCTTCGGGCTCCTGAGGGTTCCGTGCTCCGGGAGGGAGGGCCGCCCGGAGCTGGATCCGCGCCTGTGGACAACCGCCCGGCGGCCTCCCGGGTGGGCCACAATGGGACCGTGATCGTCATCACCCGCTACTCCGTGCCCGAGGCCGACACCGCGGCCTTCCAGACCGACGCCGCCGCCGCGATCGAGGTGCTCTCCCGCCGCCCCGGCTTCCGCGGCCACCGGGTGGGCCGCGCCGCGGACGACCCCTGCCTGTGGACCGTGGTCACCGAGTGGGACGGCGCCGGCTTCTACCGCAGGGCCCTGTCCGACTTCGACGTCAAGGTCAACGCCGTGCCGCTGCTCTCGCGCGCCATCGACGAACCCACCGCGTTCGAACTCGTGACCGGGGGTGGGGCCCCGGCCTGAGCCCTCCGGACGGTTTCCGCACGCTTGGAGGCGGTTTCCGCACCTCCGGGAACGGTTTCCGCACCCCTGAAGAGGGTTGCCGCACCCTCGAAACGTGCGTGCGTGCACCCCTGGTTGCCCTAGCCTGGACGGACGCGGTCGTCGCTGTTGCCGCTCCCCGGTTTCGGCGGCGCCGTGTTTCCACACCAACCGATGTATCGCGCACGCGATCCACCGACACCCAGCCGGATGGAGAGTTCCCCATGGCCGCCAAGTCAGAGGCAATGGACGCACTGGTCAACCTCGCCAAGCGCCGAGGTCTGGTCTACCCCTCCAGCGAGATCTACGGGGGTCTGCGAGCCGCCTGGGACTACGGCCCCCTCGGCGTCGAGCTCAAGAACAACGTCAAGCGCCAGTGGTGGCGCTCCATGGTGCAGGAGCGCGACGACATCGTCGGCCTGGACTCCAGCGTCATCCTGGCCCGCGAGGTCTGGGAGGCCTCCGGCCACGTGACGGCCTTCGTCGACCCGCTCACCGAGTGCCAGTCCTGCCACAAGCGCTTCCGGGCGGACCACCTCATCGAGGCCTACGAGGAGAAGCACGGCCACGAGCCCGCCGAGGGCCTGGCCGCCATCGCCTGCCCCAACTGCGGCGCCAAGGACTCCTTCACCGAGCCGCGCATGTTCAACGGCCTGCTGCGCACCTACCTGGGCCCGGTCCAGGACGAGAAGGGCCTGGCCTACCTGCGCCCGGAGACCGCCCAGGGCATCTTCATCAACTACAAGAACGTCGAGCAGAGCGCCCGCCGCAAGGTGCCCTTCGGTATCGGCCAGATCGGCAAGTCGTTCCGCAACGAGATCACCCCGGGCAACTTCATCTTCCGGACCCGCGAGTTCGAGCAGATGGAGATGGAGTTCTTCGTCAAGCCCGGCAGCGACGAGGAGTGGCACCAGCACTGGATCGACATCCGCCACCAGTGGTACGTCGACCTGGGCATCGCCAAGGACAACCTGCGCCTGTACGAGCACCCGCAGGAGAAGCTGTCCCACTACTCCAAGCGCACCGTCGACATCGAGTACCGCTTCAACTTCCAGGGCTCGGAGTGGGGCGAGCTGGAGGGCATCGCCAACCGCACCGACTACGACCTGCGGACCCACTCCGAGGCCTCGGGCGCCGACCTGTCCTACTTCGACCAGGAGAGCAACGAGCGCTACATCCCCTACGTCATCGAGCCCGCGGCCGGTGTCGACCGGGCGGTGCTCACGTTCATGCTGGACGCCTACAACGTGGACGAGGCGCCCAACGCCAAGGGCAAGCTGGAGAAGCGCGCCGTCATGCGCCTGGACCCGCGCCTGGCCCCGGTCAAGGCCGCGGTGCTGCCGCTGTCGCGCAACGCCGACCTCTCGCCCAAGGCCCGCGACCTGGCCGCCAGGCTGCGCAAGCGCTGGAACGTGGAGTTCGACGACGCCGGTGCGATCGGCCGTCGCTACCGCCGCCAGGACGAGATCGGCACCCCGTTCTGCGTGACGGTGGACTTCGACACCCTGGAGGACGACGCGGTGACCGTGCGCGAGCGCGACACCATGTCCCAGGAGCGCGTGTCCCTGGACCGCGTGGAGACCTACCTGTTCGAGCGCCTGCCCGGCTGCTAGCCACCTGAGCGGCGAGGGCCGTCCGTCCCCGAGCGGGGCGGGCGGCCCTCGTGCTTTCGCGGGGAACGCCGACACGGCGAGACGGCCGGACCCGGGGGGAGTGGTTTCCGGCCGCCTCTTCGGCCCCGGGCCGCACACGGCCGCGGGAACCGGCTCTCAACCTAGCGGTAGGGGTGCGCGTTACGCGGTCGTTTGGTGTGTCCTGTCCTGTCGTGTGAGCGAATCGTGACACTGGTGGAGACCGGACTCGATACCTCGTTCTTCTATGCCTAGTTCTGCTAGGTTAATAAACCCTAGCGGAACTAGGCATAGGAAGTGCGCGTGCACATCGACAAGGACCTGGTCGCGGCGTCGGCCACACCGCTCGTCCTGGGCATCCTGGCCGAGGGCGAGTCCTACGGGTACGCCATCGTCAAACGCGTCAAGGAGCTCTCCGACGGTCGGATGCAGTGGACGGACGGCATGCTCTACCCCCTGCTGCACCGCCTGGAGCGCAACGGCTACGTCCGGGCGTCCTGGGGCGCGTCCGAGACGGGGCGGCGCCGCAAGCACTACGCGATCACGGAGGCCGGGCTGGAGACGCTGGCCGAGCGGCAGAAGCAGTGGGGAGTCGTCGCCGACGCCCTCCAACAGGTGTGGCAGGCCGCGTCGCGGCCCCCGGTCCTCGGGGACGCCGCCGCAGGGGGGATCGCCTGATGAGCGGGACCGCACGCGGTGAGGTCCTGGAGGAGCAGATCGACCAGTGGCGCGGCTTCGTGCGCCGCCGCCGGGCCATCTCCCCCTCCGACGTCGAGGAGATGGAGGACCACCTGCGCGAGCAGATCGCCGACCTGGGGGCGAGCGGTTTGGACGACGAGGAGGCCTTCCTCGTCGCGGTCAGGCGCATGGGCAACCTGGACGAGGTGTCGCGGGAGTTCGCGCGCGAGCACTCCCACCGGCTCTGGAAACAGCTGGTCCTCGTCCCCGAGGCCGAGGACGGGGCGGGCGGACTCGCGCGCTGGCGCGATCTCGGTGTGGTGCTCGCGTTCGCGCTCGGCGCGGGGCTGGCGGTCAAGCTCCTGTTCACGGCGGTCGACGACGAGTTCGCGCAGTTGCGCAACGTCGCCTTCGTGGTGCTCCCGTTCCTGGCGGGGTGGTTCGCCTGGAAGAGGCGGGCGTCGTGGCGTGTGTGCGCGGTGCTGGCCGCCGTCGCGGCGGTACCGGCCCTGGCCGTGAACCTCTACCCGTTCGAGGCGGCCTCCGGGCCGTTCGCGGGCCCCGGCATGACCGCCGTGCTCGCGTTCACGCACGCCCCGGTCCTGCTGTGGCTGCTCGTGGGCGTCCTGCACACGGGCGGGCACTGGCGCTCCCACGACCGGCGCATGGACTTCGTGCGGTTCATCGGCGAACTCGTGATGTACCTGGCGCTGATCGTGCTGGGATCCGCGGTCCTGGTCGGCCTCACCTTCGGGGTGCTCGCCCTGGTGGAGGTCGACCTGGAACCGTTCATGGAGGACTGGCTGCTGCCGTTCGGCGTGCCCGGCGCGCTCCTGGTGGCCGCTTGGCTGGTGGAGGCCAAGAAGAGCGTGGTGGAGAACATCGCGCCCGTCCTGACCCGGGTCTTCACGCCGCTGGCGCTCCTGATGCTGCTCGCGGACCTGGTGGCGCTCCTGGTGAACGGTCCGCTGACCACCGTGGACCGCGAACTGCTCATCATCATGGACGCCGTTCTGGTGCTGGTCCTGTTCCTGCTGCTGTACTCGGTCTCCGCCCGCGCCCCGCTGTCCCCGCCGGGCGTGTTCGACTGGCTCCAGCTCGCGCTGGTCGGGGCGGCGCTCGCGGTGGACGCCGTCGCGCTGACGGCGATGCTGACCCGCATCGCCGAGTTCGGGTTCACCGCCAACAAGACCGCCGCGCTCGGCCTCAACCTCGTGCTGCTGGTGCACCTGGCGTGGTCGGCGTGGCTGATGGCGGGTTTCGTGCGGGGCACCCGCCCGTTCGCCGCGGTCGAACGGTGGCAGACGGCCTACCTGCCGGTCTACGCGGTCTGGGCGGCTCTGGTCGTGGTGGTGTTCCCGCCGGTGTTCGGCTTCGCCTGATCCGGGCGGCGGCCGCGCCCCCGCGCTGGTCCGGCTTCCTCCCGGAAGGGGTCCGGGTCAGCGCGGGGGCGGTGCCTGTTCTTTCAGCCCGTCGTGCGGACCGCGAACGGCACCCCCGGTCGCGGTGCCTGTTTCTTCAGCCCGTGGTGTAGACCGCGAACGGCACCCCCCGGTCGCGGTGCCTGTTTCTTCAGCCCGTGGTGTAGACCACGAACGACACCGCGACATAGTGGCAGACGAACGCCGCGATGGTCAGCGAGTGGAAGATCTCGTGGAAGCCGAACCAGCGCGGCGCCGGGTCGGGCCACTTGAGCCCGTAGACCACCGCGCCGACGCTGTACAGCACCCCGCCCACCAGGATGAGGATCCACGTCGCCGGGTGGGTGCCGCCGATCAGCTGGGGGATGAACAGCACCGCCACCCAGCCGATGGCCAGGTACAGCGCGGTGGACAGCCAGCGCGGCGCGTTGAGCCACAGCATCTTGAAGCCGACCCCGGCGATCGCCCCGCCCCAGATCAGCACGAGCATGGCGGTGCGCAGCGTGCCTTCGAGCACGAGCAGCACGAACGGCGTGTAGGTGCCCGCGATGATCAGGTAGATGTTGGAGTGGTCCATGCGGCGCAGCACCTTCTGCGCGCGCGGCGACCATCGCCCCACGTGGTAGACCGCCGAGGTGGCGAAGAGCATCACCGCGCTGAGCGCGTACACGGCGCTGGCGATCATGGCGGGCACGGTGGGGGACAGGGACACCAGGACGATGCCCGCCGCCAGGGCGAGCGGAGCCGTCCCCAGGTGCAGCCAGCCGCGCAGCCGCGGTTTGACCGCCTCCAGCAGCTCCTCGGCCGCCGCCGCGGCCCTCTCGGGCACGGACGCGCCCGAGGGAACGCCGGACCCCGGTTCGCGCCCGCCTTCGCGCGGGCCCCCGCGGTCCTCCCGGTCGGTCTCCGTGCGCCCGGTACCCCGCGCCTGTTCCTCCGACACGCTGCACTCCTCCATCCCGCGGTCCGCCCCGCTGCGGGCCCACCCGAAGCCTAACCTACGGCTCCGTAGGTTACTGATCGGTAGTCCTGTGTTTCGCGGCACAGGCATTCTCCCGTGACGGGTGTGGCGCAACATTGGTCGTGTGACCTCCCGGGGTGGCGCTCGCCGGGGACGCACGGCTTCCGGGCGCATGGCCGACTCCGTGACCAGCGGGGTCGTCTCCATCGGCGGCTCCGCTCGCCGGATCGGGGCGTTCGGCGGCTTCTCCTTCGCTGAACCATTGGTATAGACCTTTTTAACAGCTGTGAACTGGGAGTATGTCGAAAAAAGGGAGTTCATGGGCGAGTGATGATGCGGAGTGTGGATAGAGTCGCGCCCATCCGGGCACAGGCGCCGACCCAGCGCTGCGCCGTCGAGAAGCGAGGGAGCACCCCCGTGGCCAAGTACGTCTACACGTTCACCGAGGGCAACAAGGACCTGAAGGATCTCCTCGGCGGTAAGGGGGCCAACCTCGCCGAGATGACCAACCTCGGCCTGCCCGTTCCCCCCGGGTTCACCATCACCACCGAGGCGTGCCGCCACTACCTCTCCCACGGCAGCATGCCCGCCGGACTCGACGCCGAGATCGAGGCCAACCTCCAGGAACTGGAGAAGGCCATGGGGCGCCGCCTGGGCCAGGCCGACGACCCGCTCCTGGTCAGCGTGCGCTCGGGCGCCAGGTTCTCCATGCCCGGCATGATGGAGACCGTCCTCAACATCGGCCTCAACGACGAGTCCGTCGCGGGCCTGGCCGCCCGGGGCGGCGACGAGCGCTTCGCCTGGGACTCCTACCGGCGCCTGATCCAGATGTTCGGCAGGACCGTGCAGGGCATCGACGGCGAACTCTTCGAGGACGCCATCGAGGAGGCCAAGGCCGCCAAGGGCGTCACCAGCGACCTGGACCTGGACGCCGCCGACCTGCGCCTGCTCGTGGACCGCTTCAAGGAGGTCGTGCGCGAGCGGACCGGCGACCCCTTCCCGAGCGACCCCCGCGAACAGATGGTGCTCGCGGTCCGGGCGGTCTTCGACTCCTGGAACGCCCCCCGCGCCGTCCTCTACCGACGCCGGGAGCGCATCCCCGCCGACCTCGGCACGGCCGTCAACGTCTGCTCCATGGTCTTCGGCAACCTCGGCATGGACTCGGGCACCGGCGTCGCCTTCACCCGAGACCCGGCCACCGGCCAGCCCGGCGTCTACGGCGACTACCTCCAGAACGCCCAGGGCGAGGACGTGGTAGCCGGGATCCGCAACACCGTCCCCCTCGCCGACCTGGAGGGGATCGACGCCCCCAGCTACGGGGAGCTGATGGGCATCATGGACACCCTGGAGAACCACTACCGCGACCTGTGCGACATCGAGTTCACCATCGAACGCGGCAGGCTGTGGATGCTCCAGACCCGGGTGGGCAAGCGCACGGCCGCCGCCGCGTTCCGCATCGCCGACCAGCTCGTGGACCAGGGCGTGATCACCCTGGACGAGGCGGTCCAGCGGGTCACCGGCGACCAGCTCGCCCAGCTGATGTTCCCCCGCTTCGACGAGGAGGCCCTCTCCGGGGCGGACGCCCACCGCCTGGGCCGCGGCATGAACGCCTCGCCCGGTGCCGCCGTCGGCAAGGCCGTCTTCGACTCCTACACCGCCGTCAAGTGGTCGCGCAGCGGCGAGAGGGTCATCCTGTGCCGCCGCGAGACCAACCCCGACGACCTGGAGGGCATGATCGCCGCCGAGGGCATCCTCACCAGCCGCGGCGGCAAGACCTCGCACGCCGCCGTGGTCGCCCGCGGCATGGGCAAGACCTGCGTGTGCGGCGCGGAGGAGCTCGACATCGACACCAAGAACCGGCGCATGACCGCGCCGGGCGGCGAGGTGGTCGAGGAGGGCGACGTCATCTCCATCGACGGCACCAGCGGCGAGGTCCTCCTCGGCGAGGTCCCCGTGGTGGACTCGCCCGTCGTGCGCTACTTCGAGGGCGAGATCGACCCCGCCTCCGACGAGGCCGACGACCTCGTGCGCTCGGTGGACCGCCTCATGCACTACGTGGACGCCGCCCGCCGCATGCGCGTGCGCGCCAACGCCGACACCGCCGAGGACGCCGCCCGGGCCCGCCGCATGGGCGCGCAGGGGATCGGCCTGTGCCGGACCGAGCACATGTTCCTCGGCGACCGCCGCCAGCTCGTGGAGCGGCTCATCCTCGCCGACACCGCTGAGGAGCAGGAGCAGGCCCTCGACGCGCTGCTGCCGCTCCAGCGCGAGGACTTCGGCGGCATCCTGGCGGCCATGGACGGCCTGCCGGTGACCGTGCGCCTGCTGGACCCGCCGCTGCACGAGTTCCTGCCCGACATCACCGAGCTGTCGGTGCGCGTGGCCGTGGCCGAGGCGCGCGGGGAGAGCCACGAGAACGACCTGCGGGTGCTCCAGGCGGTGCACAAGCTGCACGAGCAGAACCCGATGCTGGGCCTGCGCGGCGTGCGCCTGGGCCTGGTCGTGCCGGGGCTGTTCACCATGCAGGTGCGCGCCATCGCCCAGGCCGCCGTCGACCGGATCGCCGCGGGCGGGCGCCCCCGCCCCGAGATCATGATCCCGCTGGTGGGCACCGTGCAGGAACTGGAGATCATCCGCGAGGACGCGCTGCGCGTGCTGCGCGAGGTGGGCCGGGAGAGCGGCGTCGAACTCGATTTCCCCGTCGGCACGATGATCGAGCTGCCCCGCGCCGCGCTGACCGCCGGGCAGATCGCCGAGAACGCCGAGTTCTTCTCCTTCGGCACCAACGACCTCACCCAGACGGTCTGGGGCTTCTCGCGCGACGACGTGGAGGCCTCCTTCTTCTCCGCCTACCTGGAGAAGGGCGTGTTCGGGGTCTCGCCGTTCGAGTCCCTGGACGTGGACGGAGTGGGCCGCCTCGTGCGCATCGCGGCGGAGGAGGGGCGCGCCGCCCGCCCGGGCATCAAGCTCGGTGTGTGCGGCGAGCACGGCGGCGACCCCGCCTCGGTGCACTTCTTCCACCGCGTGGGCCTGGACTACGTCTCCTGCTCCCCGTTCCGGGTACCCGTCGCCCGCCTGGAGGCGGGCCGGGCCGCCGGACACACCGCGCCCTGACCGAGCCGGGGACGCACGCGGGTGCGGCGGTCCCCGCGGACCGCCGCACCCGCTTTCCCCCACCGCGCCGAGGCGGCGGAAGTCCCTGTGCGGAGGGGGGAACGGCGCCTCCCCGACGCCCTAGACTCGTCCCGGTCGGCCGAACGCGCGGGAATGCGCTGTGATCTGTTCGTGATGTATTCTGGCCGCCAGCCGGGCCACCACTTCCCCGCCCGCCTCCCCGTGTCCGCAGAACCGCGTACGGGGTGCGCTGACACCACCCTCCGCCACGGTCCTCTCACGGGCCGAACCGCTGAGAACCAGCGGTGGGCGGAGGCCGTCCCAGTGGGGTGACACGCCCCCCGACCAGAGAATGTGCGGAGGTGAGCCGGTGCGAACGGCGAACGACGGCCGCGGCGACGAGCCGTGGGACGACCCGACCACCGCCCCCTCGTCCGACGACGAGGCCACCCAGGTCTTCTCCCGGGGGGCCTACGTCCCGGCCTCCTCCGGAGCCGAGGGCACCCGCGCGTTCTCCGTCGACGACGCCGCCCGTACCCGCTCCGACGACGATGCCACCCGCGTGTTCTCCGCCGACGACGGGACCACGCGGGAGTTCCGGCGCGACGAGGTCCCGGCGCCCGGCGCGACCGCCCCGCAGGGCGTGTCCGACGACCGTCCGGCGGCCGACGACGCCGTCTTCACCCGCCGCTTCGTCCGCGAGCGCCCCCGGCCCCGCACCCGCGTCTCCCCGCCTCCGGCGCCCGCACCCCCCGAGGCGGGGTTCCCGGAGGAGGAGTTCCCGCGCGCCCCGGAGCCCGCTCCCAGCCGCCGCCCCGAGCCGCCGTCCTTCTCCCGGCCGCGCCGCCGCGGCCGGCGCCGCTTCCGCCTGCGCTGGCTGGTCAGCCTGCTGCTGGTCACCGCCCTGGCCGTCCCGGTCGGCACCTGGGCCTGGGTCTGGTACGTGGCCCGCCAGGACGAGCGCACCCCCTCCGACGCCATCGTCGTGCTCGGCGCCAGCCAGTACAACGGCGTGCCCTCGCCCGTCTTCGAGGCCCGGCTGCGCCAAGCCCAGGCCCTCTACCTGGAGGGCGTGGCCCCGGTCATCGTCACCGTGGGCGGCAAGCTGCCCGGCGACAACTTCACCGAGGCCGCCTCCGGACGCAACTGGCTGATCGAGGTGGGCGTCCCCGGCGCCCAGATCATCGCGGTGGAGGAGGGGAGAGACACCCTCCAGAGCATCGACGCCGTCGCCGAGGTCTTCGAGGCCAACTCCTGGGACACCGCCATCCTCGTCTCCGACCCCTGGCACAGCCTGCGCTCCGAACGCATGGCCGCCGCCCACGGCATCGAGGCGGGAACCTCGCCCTCGCGGTCGGGGCCCGCGGTCATCGAGCGCCGGACCCAGCTGTGGTACATCACCAGGGAGACCGCGGCGCTCTGGTACTACTGGATCTTCAACGACAGCAGCGACATCCAGGTCGATGCCGCCTGACCAGCGCGGACGGCGCCCGGGTCGTAGCTGGGAAGTAGGCTCGCAGACACCATGACGAACAACCCCCGCGAGGGCGGAGCACTCGGCTACACCGACCAGGACACCGAGCGCATGGCCCTGGAGAACCGCAAGAACCGGGCCCGCGACCCCTTCGAACGGGACCGGGCCCGGGTCCTGCACAGCGCCGCCCTGCGCCGCCTGGCCGCCAAGACCCAGGTCGTCCAGCCCGGTGTGAGCGACTTCCCGCGCACCCGCCTCACCCACTCCCTGGAGTGCGCCCAGATCGGCCGCGAACTCGGCCAGGCCCTGGGCTGCGACCCCGACCTGGTGGAGGCGGCCTGCCTGTCCCACGACCTGGGGCATCCGCCCTTCGGTCACAACGGCGAACGCGCCCTGGACGAGGCCGCCGCCGACTGCGGCGGTTTCGAGGGCAACGCCCAGAGCCTGCGACTGCTCGTGCGCCTGGAGGGCAAGGTCATCGACCCCGACGGGCGCAGCGCGGGGCTCAACCTCACCCGCGCCACCCTCGACGCCACCGTCAAGTACCCCTGGCTCCGGGGCGAGGGCGGCGACACCCACAAGTTCAACTGCTACCCCGACGACATCGCGGTGTTCGACTGGCTGCGCCGGGACGCGCCCCCGGGGCGCACCTGCTTCGAGGCCCAGGTCATGGACTGGGCCGACGACGTCGCCTACTCCGTGCACGACGTCGAGGACGCCCTGCACGCCGGGCTGGTGGACCCCGCGGCCCTGCGCGGCTCCGCCGAGCGCGCCGAGGTCGTGCGGATCGCCGCCGCCGACTACTGCGACGCCGACCCGGCCGAACTCGACGAGGTCTTCACCGGCCTGATCGCCCACCCCGCGTGGCCGCGCGAGTTCACCGGCGACCTCGCCTCGCTCGCCGCGCTCAAGAACCTCACCAGCGGGCTCATCGGCCGCTTCTGCCGGGCCGCGGAGGAGGCCACCCGCGCCGCGTACGGTCCCGGGCGCCTCACCCGTTACGGCGGCGACCTCCTCGTGCCCCGCCGCCCCCTGCTGGAGTGCGCCCTGCTCAAGGCGGTCGCCGCCCACTTCGTGCTCTCGCGGGAGGAGGCCCGGGTCTACCAGGCCGAGGAGCGCCGCCTGATCACCGAGCTGGTCGGCCTCCTGTGGAAGAACGCCCCCGAGGGCCTGGACCCGCAGTTCCGCACCGCCTTCACCGGGGCCGCCGACGACTCCGCCGCCCTGCGCGTGGTCATCGACCAGGTCGCCTCGCTGACCGACACCTCCGCGACCGCGCTGCACGCCGGTCTCACCGGCTGAGCGCGGGGCCGCGCCCGCGCGCCCGGGCCCCTTCACCCCGTTCCCGCGATTGGGGTGAAGGGGGGTTGACTTCACTGATGTGAGCGCTAACAATGTTGCGCACATCACAGAATTCCCCCTTCCCGTGCGCGGAGGTGTCGTCCCGGTGAAACCCCCAGGTGGCCGTACCCCCGTCATGGCGGACGTGGCCCGGCTGGCCGGAGTCTCCCACCAGACGGTGTCGCGGGTGGTCAACGGCCACCCCAACGTCCGCGAGGAGACGGTGCTGCGGGTGCGCGACGCCATCGAGGAGCTGGGCTACCACCGCAACTCCACGGCGCGCGCCCTGGTCACCCGCCGCACCAACGTGCTCGGCGTCATCGCCTTCGACCCCACGCTCTTCGGCCCGGCGCAGACCCTGGCGGGGATCGAGCGGGCCGCGCGCGAGGCGGGCTACTTCCTGAGCATGGTCAGCCTCGACGACGTGTCGCCCGAAGGAGTGGTCGCGGCGGCCGACTACCTGATCCAGCAGTCGGTCGAGGGCTGCGTGGCGATCGCCCCCCAGCGCGCCCTGGTGGAGGCGCTGGCCGCGCTGCCCGGCCCCGGACCCCTGGTCGCGGTCGAGGGCGGCGAGGGCTCGGGCCTTCCCGTCGTCTGCGTCGACCAGGTCCAGGGCGCCCACGACGCCGTCCGCCACCTGCTCGACCTGGGCCACACGACCGTCCACCACGTGGAGGGCGACCCCCTGTGGCTGGAGTCCGAGGCCCGGGTGGTCGGGTGGCGCCGGGCCCTGGAGGAGGCCGGTGCGCCGGTCCCCGAACCGCTCCAGGGGGACTGGAGCCCCCGGTCGGGCTACGAGCTGGGCCGGGCACTGGTGCGCAGGCGCGCCGAGGGGGAGCGGGTCACGGCGATCTTCGTGGGCAACGACCAGATGGCCATCGGCGTGCTGCGCGCGCTGCACGAGGCGGACCTGCACGTCCCCGGCGACGTCAGCGTGGTCGGCTTCGACGACGTCCCCGAGGCCGAGTACCTGACCCCGTCCCTGACCACCGTCCACCAGGACTTCGCCCAGGTGGGCCGGGAGAGCCTGGCACTGCTGCTCGCCGAGATCGCCCGGGAGGGACCGGCCGACCCCTCCGGGGCCGAGCGCCGGGTCGTCCCGGCGCGGTTGCGGGTGCGCGGCAGCAGCGGGCCCCCGCCGCCGTGACCCCCTGAGACCTCCCTGTCCGCCCCCTCACGGAGGAGTTTCCCTTGGTCCAGAATGTTAGCGCTAACAATTCACGTCCACCCGACCCGGTGGTCGTGGGCGTCGACTTCGGCACCCTCTCCGGCCGCGCCGTCGTCGTCCGGGTCCGCGACGGCGCCGAACTCGGCTCCGCCGACTCCGTCTACCGGCACGGCGTCATCACCGCGCACCTGCCCGGATCGGCCGAGCCCCTCGAACCCGAGACCGCGCTCCAGCACCCCGAGGACTACCGCGAGGTCCTGCGCACCGCCGTCCCCGAGGCGCTGCGCACCGCCGGGGTCGCGCCGGAGCGGGTCGTCGGAGTCGGCACCGACTTCACCGCCTGCACGGTCCTGCCGGTGACCGCGGACGGCACGCCCCTGTGCGAGCTGCCCGACCTGGCCCGGCGCCCGCACGCCTGGCCCAAGCTGTGGCGCCACCACGCCGCCCAGCCCGAGGCCGACGAGATCAACGCCCTGGCCGCCGAGCGCGGCGAGAAGTGGCTGGCCCGCTACGGGGGGAGGATCTCCTCCGAGTGGGAGTTCGCCAAGGCCCTGCAGGTCCTGCGCGACGACCCCGGCGTGTACGAGCGCGCCGACCGCTGGATCGAGGCCGCCGACTGGATCGTGTGGCAGCTGTGCGGACACGAGACCCGCAACGTCGCCACCGCCGGCTACAAGGGCATCCACCAGGACGGCGCCTGGCCCTCGGCGGACTTCCTGTCCGCCCTCGACCCCCGCTTCGCCCGCTTCGTCCAGGACAAGCTCGCCCACCCCCTGTCCCAGCTCGGCGAGCGCGCGGGCGGCCTCACCGCCCGCGCCGCGGCCTGGACCGGGCTGCCCGAGGGCGTTCCCGTCGCGGTCGGCAACATCGACGCCCACGTCACCGCCGCCACCGCGCAGACCACCGGCAACGGCCGGATGCTCGCCATCATGGGCACCAGCACCTGCCACGTCATGAACTCCGACGTCCTGGCCGAGATCCCGGGCATGTGCGGCCTGGCCCACGGCGGCATCACCCCCGGAGCGTGGGGCTACGAGGCGGGCCAGAGCGGCGTCGGCGACGTCTTCGCCTGGTTCGCCGACTCCTACGTGCCCCCCGCCTACCACGACGAGGCCCGCGAACGCGACCTGTCCGTGCACGACCTGCTCTCGGAACGGGCCGCCGGCGCCGCGGTGGGGGAGCACGGGCTCCTCGCCCTGGACTGGCACAGCGGCAACCGCTCGGTCCTGGTCGACCACGACCTGTCCGGCGTGCTCGTCGGCCTGACCCTGGCAACCCGGCCCGAGGAGGTCTACCGCGCCCTGGTCGAGGCCACCGCCTTCGGCACCCGCACCATCGTCGAGGCCTTCGCCGACGCCGGGGTCCCCGTGCACGACCTCACCATCGGCGGCGGCATGGTCCGCAACCCCTTCGTCCTCCAGGTCTACGCCGACGTCCTGGGCCGGCCGCTGCGCGTCGTGGCCTCCGAACACAGCTGCGCGGTGGGGGCCGCCATCCACGCCGCGGTCGCCGCCGGAGCCCACCCCGACATCCACGCCGCCTCCGCCGCCATGGGCGGGGTACGCGAGGAGACGGTCGACCCCGACCCGGCCCGGGCCGCCGCCTACGACGGGCTCTTCGCCCTCTACACCGAACTCCACGACCACTTCGGCCGGGGCGGCAGCCGCAGCCTGCACCGCCTGCGGGCCCTGCGCAACGCCGCCCTGTCCGCCGCCGCGAGCGGCGGGGAAGGAGAACGATGACCGCCCCCACCCCCACGGCCGTCCCCGAGGAGCACCGGGAGGAGGTGGAGCGCCTGCGCACCCTGGTGTGCGCCCTGCACGCCGAACTGCCCCGGTGGAACCTGGTCACCTGGACCAGCGGCAACGTCTCCGCCCGCGTCCCCGGCGCCGACCTGATGGTGATCAAGCCCAGCGGCGTCTCCTACGACGACCTCTCCCCGTCCGACATGGTCGTCTGCGACCTGGACGGCCGCCCGGTGGAGGGCGCGCACAAGCCCTCCAGCGACACCTCCGCCCACGCCTACGTCTACCGCGCCCGCCCCGACGTCGGCGGCGTCGCGCACACGCACAGCCCCTACGCCACCGCCTGGGCCGCGCGCGGCGAGGCCATCCCCTGCGCCATCACCGCGATGGCCGACGAGTTCGGCGGCGACATCCCCGTCGGCCCGTTCGCCCTCATCGGCGGCGACGACATCGGCAGGGGCGTGGTCGCCACCCTGGAGGGCCACCGCTCGCCCGCCGTCCTCATGCGCGGCCACGGCGTGTTCACCGTCGGAGCGGGTGCCGGGGCGGCGGTCAAGGCCGCCGTGATGTGCGAGGACGTCGCCCGGACCGTCCACATCGCCCGCCAGGGCGGCCCCCTCCAGCGCCTTCCCCAGGAGCACATCGACTCCCTCCACGACCGCTACCGGAACGTCTACGGCCAGTAGGGCGCGTCCGGCCACGCCCCGCCGCACGACGCCCCGGCACCCACCGAACACGCGCTAAGGAAGCACCGTGACCGTACCCACGCCCCCCGCCACCGAGCACCCCCCCGTGCGCGCCCGAGCCCCCCGCGTCGGCCTGCTCGGCATCATGCAGCCGCTCTACGACGACATGATCCCCGGCATCACCGAGCACCAGGCGGCGTACGCGGCCCGGGTGGCCGAACGCCTCTCCGGCGTCGCCGAGTGGACCGTCGCCCCGCCGGTGCGCGGGCGCGCCGACGCGGAGGAGGCGATCCGCGGCTTCGAGGCCGCCGGACTCGACGGGATCCTGGTCGTCATGCTCACCTACGGCCCCTCCCTGCGCGTCACCCGCGCGCTGGCCCGCACCCACCTGCCCCTGGCGCTGGCCAACATCCAGCCCGACCCCGCGGTGAGCCCGTCCTGGGACATGGACGACATGACCTACAACCAGGGCATCCACGGAGCCCAGGACACCGCCAACGCCATGGTGCGGGCGGGGCTGCCCTTCGAGGTCCTCACCGGCGAGTGGCAGAGCCCGGAGTTCGCCGCGCGCGTGGACCGCTGGGCGCGGGCGGCCCGCGCCGTCACCGCCCTGCGCGGGCTGCGGGTCGGCGTGTTCGGCTACCCCATGAACGGCATGGGCGACGCCCGGGTGGACGAGACCGCGCTGCTGCGCAAACTCGGCCCCGAGGTCCACGTCATCGCGCCCGGAGCCCTGCACCGGACCATGGCCGACCTGCCCGGACAGGCGGTGCGCGACCTCATGGCCTGGGAGGACGGGGCCCTGGAGGTGGACGGCCGCCTGTCCGAGGAGGAGCGCGAGGACCACGCCCGCATGCAGCTGGGCATCGAACGGCTGCTGGAGGAGGCCGGGTGCGGCGCCTACTCCACCCACTTCGACGCGATCGGGGAGGACGGCCGCTTCGCCCGGCTGCCGATGGCCGCCGCCTCCACCCTGATGGCCCAGGGGTACGGGTTCGCCGGCGAGGGCGACGTCCTGGCCGCCTCGATCGTCTACGCCGGGCACCAGCTCGCCGGGGACGGCCACTTCACCGAGATGTACGCGATGGACTTCCCCAGCGACTCCATCCTCATGAGCCACATGGGCGAGGGGAACTGGAGGGTGGCGCGCGAGGACGAGCCCGTCCGGCTGGTCAAGCGCCCGCTGGGCATCGGCGGCCTGGGCGACCCGCCCACCATCGTGTTCCGCTACCGGCCGGGCCCGGCCACCCTGGCCTCCCTGGTCGCCCTCGGCGGAGAGGAGTTCCGCCTGGTCGTGGCCGAGGGCGAGGTCATCGACGCCCCCGAACTGCCGTCCCTGGAGATGCCCTACGGCCAGTTCCGCCCCGACACGGGCGTGCGGGCCTGCATGGACGCCTGGCTCCGCGCGGGCGGCACCCACCACATGGTCATGAACACCGGTGCGCGCGCGCAGGACTGGCGGGTCCTGTGCGAGCTGGCCGGAATCGAGTACGTCCGGGTCTGACCCGGACGCCCGGCGCCCCGGCGCCCCCGCCCCCACCAGCAGGAACCGACCGCAACCCCCCCCGGCGCGCACCCGCGCCCGGACCACCCCCGGAAAGGCGAACGCATGACCCCCCACCCCCGACGCACACCCCTCCTGGCAGCCGCGCTGTGCGGCACACTCCTGCTCACCGCCTGCGGAGGCGTCGGCGACGCCGCGCGGCCCGAGGGCGAGGCCGGAGTCGTCGGCATCGCCATGCCCACCCAGTCCTCGGAGCGCTGGATCAACGACGGCGAGAACATGGTCGCCGAGTTCGAGGCCCGCGGCTTCGGCACCGACCTCCAGTACGGCGAGGACGTCGTGGAGGACCAGGTCTCCCAGATCGAGAACATGATCACCCGGGGCGCCGACGTCCTGGTCATCGCCTCCATCGACGGCGAGGCCCTCGGCGACGTGCTGGACATGGCCGCCTCCAGCGACATCCCCGTCATCGCCTACGACCGCCTCATCCTCGGCAGCGAGCACGTCGACTACTACGCCACCTTCGACAACTTCCAGGTGGGCGTCCTCCAGGGCGAGTACATCGTTCAGGCCCTCGACCTGGAGAACGAGGAGGGGCCCTTCAACATCGAGCTGTTCGGCGGCTCGCCCAACGACAACAACTCCTCCTACTTCCTCGACGGGGCGATGTCGGTGCTCCAGCCCCACATCGACGACGGCCGCCTCGTCGTCCGCAGCGGCCAGACCTCCATGGAGCAGATCGCCACCCAGGAGTGGTCCGGCGCCATCGCCCAGGACCGCATGGACAACCTGCTCAGCGCCCACTACTCCGAAGAGGAGGTGCACGCGGTCCTGTCGCCCTACGACGGCATGAGCCTCGGCGTGATCGAGTCCCTGCGCGCCGTCGGCTACGGCACCGAGGCCCGGCCCCTGCCCGTCATCACCGGACAGGACGCGGAGGCCGCCTCGGTCCGCTCCATCATCGCCGGGGAGCAGACCCAGACCGTCTTCAAGGACATCCGGAGCCTGGCCACCCAGACCGTGGACATGGTCGAGGCCCTGGTCCAGGGCGAGGAAGTCCCGGTCAACGACACCGAGAGCTACGACAACGGCGTCAAGGTCGTCCCCTCCTACCTGCTCGACCCCGTCTCTGTGGACGCCGACAACTACCACGAGGTCCTCGTCGAGAGCGGCTACTACGAGGAGGCCGAACTCCAGTGACGGCGGAGGAGAGGCGGCCCGCCCCCGGCGGGCCGCTCCTGACGATGCGCGACATCCGCAAGGACTTCCCCGGGGTGCGGGCCCTGGACGGGGTGTCGCTGACCGTCGGCCACGGCCGCGTCCACGCCCTGATGGGGGAGAACGGCGCGGGCAAGTCGACGCTGATGAAGGTGCTCAGCGGGGTCCACCCCACGGGCTCCCACAGCGGCGAGATCCTCATGGACGGGCAGCCCTGCGCCTTCTCCGGCGTGGCCGACAGCGAGCGCGCGGGCATCGCCATCATCCACCAGGAACTCGCCCTCATCCCGCAGCTGTCCATCAGCGAGAACGTCTTCCTCGGCCACGAGCATGCCCGCTACGGCGTCCTGGACTGGGGCGCCACCCACGCCCGGGCCCGCGAACTCCTGCGCCGGGTCGGCCTGGACGAGAACCCGGCCACGCCCGTCTCGGCGCTGAGCGTGGGCGCCAGACAGCTCGTGGAGATCGCCAAGGCCCTGGCCAAACGGGTGCGGCTGCTCATCCTGGACGAGCCCACCTCCGCGCTGAACGAGGCGGAGAGCACCCGGCTGCTCGAACTCCTCCTGGACCTGCGCGACCAGGGCGTCACGTGCATCCTCATCTCGCACAAGCTCGGCGAGGTGGTGCGCGTGTGCGACGAGGTCACCATCCTGCGCGACGGCCGCGCCATCGAGACCCTCGCCGTGGAGCGCGACGCCGACGGCAACCCCTCCGTCGACGAGGACCGCATCATCCGCGGGATGGTCGGCCGCGCGCTGGACCAGCGCCACCCGCCGCGCACCGGCGAGGTCGGCCGGGTGCGCTTCGAGGTCCGCGACTGGACGGTGGACCACCCCACCCAGGCCGGGCGGCGCGTGGTGGACGGGGTCGGCCTGACCCTGAGCGCCGGGGAGGTCGTGGGCATGGCCGGCCTCATGGGCGCAGGGCGCACCGAGTTCGCGATGAACCTGTTCGGCCGCTCCTACGGGCGCCGCGTCCGCGGCACCCTGCTCAAGGACGGCGCCGAACTCGCGACCGCCAGCGTAGCCGACGCCGTCCGCGGCGGCCTCGCCTACGTCCCCGAGGACCGCAAGACCCTCGGCCTGATCCTGGACGACGACATCCGCCACAACACCACGCTGGCGGCCCTGGACCGCGTGTCCGCGCGCGGCGTCCTCGACCCCGGCCTGGAGGCGGTGGAGGCCGCCAGGATGAGCGAGAGCATGCGGGTCAGGAGCCGGGGCACCACCCAGACCGTGCGCACCCTCAGCGGCGGCAACCAGCAGAAGGTCGTCCTGGGCAAGTGGATGTTCACCCGGCCCGAACTGCTGATCCTCGACGAGCCCACCCGCGGCATCGACGTCGGCGCCAAGTACGAGATCTACCTCATCATCCGCCGCCTCGCCGCGGAGGGCGCCTGCGTGCTGCTTATCTCCTCCGAACTCCCCGAGATCCTCGGCATGTGCGACCGGATCTACACGATGTGCGAGGGACGCATCACCGGAGAGGTCCCCGGTGAGGGGGCCGACCAGGAAACCCTCATGAGACTGATGACGCGAACCGGGGGACACCCGTGAAAGAGCCCACCGCAACCTCCCGACTCTCCCGGCTCGGCGGCGCGCTGACCCGCGGCAACTCCCGCCAGTACGGCATGGCCGCCGCCCTGGTGGCCATCATCGTGCTGTTCCAGATCCTCACCGGGGGCCTGCTCCTCACCCCGCTCAACGTCACCAACCTGATCATGCAGAACTCCTACATCCTGATCCTGGCGATCGGGATGATGCTGGTCATCGTCACCGGCCACATCGACCTCTCGGTCGGCTCGGTGGTGGCCTTCACCGGCGCGGTGTCGGCCATCATGCTCACCTCCTGGGGCCTGCCCACGGTCGTGGTCGTGCCGGTGGCCCTGCTGCTCGGCGCGCTCATCGGCGCCTGGCAGGGCTTCTGGGTGGCCTACGTGCGGGTCCCGGCGTTCATCGTCACCCTCGCCGGGATGCTCGTCTTCCGCGGCGCGACCCTGGCCGTCCTGGGCGGGGAGTCCGTGGCTCCGCTGCCGCCCTCCCTGCGCAACATCGCCAGCGGGTTCCTGCCCTGGCAGGCCGGGGACGGCCTCCACCTGCCCACCCTGCTGCTGGGCGCGGCGGGGGCCGCCGCCCTGGTGTGGATCCAGTGGCGCTCGCGGTCCCGCTCGATCGGGTACGGGCTCCCGGTCCAGCCCGCGCCGGTCACCGCCGCCTCCTCGGCCGTGATCGTCGCGGCCATCCTGGCGTTCACCTACGTGCTCGCCGACTACAACGGGCTGCCCGTCGTGGGCGTGCTGCTCGTCGCGCTCATCGCCGGGTACTCGTTCGTCATGCGCTCCACGACCATGGGCAGGAGGGTCTACGCCGTCGGCGGCAGCGAGCAGGCCGCCGCTCTGTCGGGCATCCGCACCCAGCGCACCACGTTCTGGGTGTTCGTCAACATGGGCGTGCTCTCGGCGCTGGCCGGGCTCGTCTTCACCGCCCGGCTCAACGCCGCCACGACCGGCGCCGGGACCATGTTCGAACTCGACGCCATCGCCGCGGCCTTCATCGGCGGCGCCTCCGCCTCCGGGGGCGTGGGCACCGTCGTCGGAGCCGTCATCGGAGCCCTGGTCATGGGCGTGCTCAACAACGGCATGTCCCTGATCGGCCTGGGCGTGGACTGGCAGCAGCTCATCAAGGGGTTGGTGCTGCTCCTGGCGGTCGCCTTCGACATCTACAACAAGCGCCGCGTCAGCGCCGGGCCCGTCACCGTCTCCGTCCCCCCGCCCTCCTCCGGGGCGGGCCGGGGCGGTGACGGGGCCCAGGGTCCGCCGCCCACGGCGGACCGGGCCCGGGCATCCTCCTGAGGAGACCGTCTCCGGGAGGTCCGGGGCTTCACTGGTAGCCCCGGATCTCCCGGAAGACCTCCTCCAACTCCTGCTCGCGGGCGTCGAACACCCGGCCGCCCGTCAGCTCCGCCAGCTCGGTCATCTCCGGCACGTCCGACTCGCCGAACAGCACCGTGAACACCGGCACCCGCGCCACCGGCTCCGACCGCGCCGCCAGCGACTCACGGAAGCCCTCCAGCCCCACGCCCCGGTTCACCTCGCCGTCGGTCATCAGCACCACCGACATCAGGGGTTCAGCGCCGTCCGATCCCGTGCCGCCCTCCAACAGCTCGTACGCCCGCACCAGGGCGTCGTAGGCGGCCGTGTCGCCCTCGGCCTCCAGCTCCTCCACCGCCGCGGACAGGTCCGCGCCGGCCCCGTCCACCGAACCCGACTCCACCACGAAGGTGCGCGGGTCGGCGGGCCACGTGGAGAACGGCAGCAGCGTCACCACCTCCCGGTCCTGGAAGGCCTGCGTGCTCCGGGCCAGCGAACCGCCGTCCGCGCCGGTCAGCGCGCCCAGGGCCGACTGGAGCTCGGCGAGCCGGTCGCCCTCCATCGACCCCGACACGTCCAGCACGTACACGGTGCGCGCCGGACGGCGCAGCGAGGCCGCGTAGTCCGCGACCAGCCCGTCCACGACCTCCCGGCTCGCCGGGAACGGCAGCTCCACCAGCGAGGGCACCGGCGGGGACAGCTCGGCCCCGGCCGTGACCGGGCGCCGCCGGGTCCGGTCGGCGATCCGCTGCTGGGTCCCCTCCGACGTCAGGTCCTCCACCAGCCGCTCGTACCCGTCCAGCGCCTGCTCCGAGGGGTCCGACAGCAGCGTCAGCGGGTAGTCGGCCGTCACCACGCCGTCGGCCGGGTACACGACCGTCAGGGGCTCCTCCAGCACGCCGGAGGCGTTCAGGGACAGGATCACCGACTCGTAGTTGACCAGGCCGTCCACCGGCTCGCCGCCCTCCGCGCGCCGCACGAACGCGTCCGTGAGCCACCCCGAGGACCCCGCCGTCACCTCCTGGCCCGCGAAGAACTCCGCCAGCTCCGGTCCCACCCGCTCCACGTCCTCCGACCGCAGCGCCGCGCCCGTGTCGGCCATCGCCGAGGCCACCCCGATCAGCGCGGAGAAGCCCGAGTTGGAGGCGCCCGGGTTGGTCATCCCGTAGTCCAACCCTTCTTCCACGACCGCCCGGTGCACGTCGGACCAGGTCACCTCCGCGCCCCCGTCCCACCCCAGCTCCCGCGCGCGGTCGGCGGCCACGCCCAGCACCACCGGGGAGACCATGACCGGCGTCTCCTCGTGCACCGCCGACCGGCCGTCGCCGTCCAGGTTGAGGTAGCGGTTGGAGGCGAACCACACCGCGTCGTACTCCCCGCCCCCGCCCCGCCGGTCGCCCGCGGCGATCCGGGCCATGCCGTCCAGCGTGCCGGTGTACTCCAGCTCCACGGTCACCCCGGTGCGCTCCCCGGCCTCCTCCAGCAGCGGCTCCAGGTCGGCGATCTCGCTCCCGGCCAGGATCCGCAGCGTCACGTCCGGGGCGGGCTCCGGGGCGGAGCAGCCCGCCACCGCCAGGGCCGCCGCCAGGGCCGCCGCGCACGCGCCGCGGACACCGCGGCCCCTACCGGTCCCCGCTCCAGCCGCCATCGCCGTCCCGCCTCCGTGTCCGCGCGCCATGCCCTAGCCCCCGCTCCCGGCGCCGCCGTCGCGCACCGACGCGTCCGGGGCGGGCGGGCGCATCCCGTTGCTGCTGTAGGAGTCCTCGATCCCCGTCAACAGGGTCTCCAGGACCTCGTAGGTGGGCGTGTTCACCACGTCCGCCACCCGGGTGCGCACCGGCAGCCCGTGCTCGGCCACCAGGTCCTCGAACTGGGTGCCGCCCTCGGTGCGGAACCCGTGCGCGGCGGCCAGCTCCTGGAGCCGCGGGTCCTCGGTGAGCAGGCGGCCGACCGCGTCGCCCGCCTCTGTGAACGGCACGACGGTGTGCACGGCGTACACGGTCGGCCCGGGGTAGAGCACCACCGCGTCGTCGGCGAGCGCGGGCCCGTTGACCATCGCGTCCACGTACTGCGCCTCGTAGGCCCACAGCAGCGGCGTGTGCCCCGCCCCCAGGTCGCGGTACTGGTCGAAGGGCTGCTGTGAGGACTCCGGCGGCTGGCCCTGGGCCAGGAACAGGCGCGACAGCGTCCGGGTGAGCTCCTCGTCCACCCCGCCCGGCGCGACCACCTCCTCGCCGTTGAGCAGGTAGGACAGGGCCGCCACGTGCATCGCCGCCGAGTTGGAGGTGCGCGGGTCGGTGGTGCGCACCAGCACCTCGTTGCGGTTGCTGGCGCTGACCGCGTCCCCGGGCAGGTCGCGCCAGCGGGTGCGCTCCTCGGTCAGCTCCAGGTAGGCGGCCAGGTCCAGCGACCACGTGCCGTCCCCGGCCTGTTCGGCGACCCCGGCGCCCTCCAGGGCGTCCACCATCGGCTGGTAGCTCAGCAGCACCATGGGTGTGCTGAAGGGCCGGTACTCGGCGGAGATCCCGTGCCGCCCGCGCACGTGCTCGGAGGCCGGACCCGATCCGGGGGAGACGAAGTCGGCGCCCTCGGCGTCCTCGGCCATCAGGCGCGAGCCCCGGGGGCGCACCCGCACCTCGTACCCGAGTTCGGCGAAGCGCTCCACGACCAGCCCGTCCTCGAACAGCTCCACCTTCTCCGAGCCGACCAAGCCCTCCACGAGGACCGTGACGCCGCCGGTCAGGCGGTTGACCACGACGAAGCCGAGCGCCACGGCCAGGACCACCGCGAGGGCCGAGGCGACCACGACGAACCAGAAAGCGCCGCGGCCGGACGTGTGGGGGAGTCCGCGCACCTGTACCGAGCCTCCTCGGGGAACCGGTCATCGGGGGGAACCCGATGGTCCCAGAGCCCGCGGGCGCGGAACCGGCCGGAAGGTGGCCGCCCGGTGGCGCGGCGGGGAAACCCGGGCACCGGCGCCGCCGCGCCTCGGGGGGAGGGCCCTCGCTGCGCGGGGACGGGCGGGACCGCGGACGGCGGTCCGGGTGTCGGCGGGGAGAACTACCCTGGAGACCGTGGCAGGCCGGATCAGAGACGAAGACATCGCCCTCGTACGCGAGCGCGCGCCCATCGCCGACGTGATCGGCGAGTACCTCCAGCTCCGCAACGCCGGGGGCGGGTCGCTGAAGGGACTGTGCCCCTTCCACGACGAGAAGTCCCCCTCCTTCAACGTCACCCCCTCCAAGAACCTGTTCTACTGTTTCGGCTGCGGGGAGGGCGGGGACACCATCTCCTTCCTCCAGAGGATCGACAGCCTCAGCTTCACCGAGGCCGTCGAGACGCTCGCCCGCCAAGCGGGCATCACCCTGCGCTACGAGGAGGGCGGGCGCAGCGCCGCCAGGCACGACACCGGCAAGCGCCAGCGCATGCTCGACGCCCACCGCGCCGCCGCCGAGTTCTACGCCGAACAGCTCCTCTCCCCGGGCGCGGTCACCGCCCGGCGCTTCCTGGACGAGCGCGGGTTCAACCGCGCGCACGCCGAGCACTTCGGCCTGGGCTACGCCCCCGCCGGATGGGAGAACCTCACCGCGCACCTGCGCCGCAAGGGCTTCACCGACGCCGAGCTGGTCGAGGGCGGCCTGGCCAGCCAGGGGCGGCGCGGCGCCTACGACCGCTTCCGCAACCGGCTGCTGTGGCCCATCCGCGAGGTCACCGGCGAGGTGGTCGGGTTCGGCGCCCGCAAGCTCGACCCCGAGGAGGACGGGCCCAAGTACCTCAACTCCCCCGAGAGCCCCGTCTTCCACAAGGGGCGGCTGCTGTACGGGCTCGACCTGGCCAAGCGCAACATCGCCCGGGAGGGCAAGGCGGTCATCGTCGAGGGCTACACCGACGTCATGGCCTGCCACCTCGCCGGTGAGGACACCGCCGTGGCCACCTGCGGCACCTCCTTCGGCGAGGACCACGTCAAGATCCTGCGCCGCATGCTGCTGGGCCGCACAGGACAGAGCGGCAGGGTCGTGTTCACCTTCGACGGAGACAAGGCGGGCCAGAAGGCGGCCGTGCGCGCCTTCGCCGAGGAGCACGGGTTCGCCTCCGAGACCTTCGTCGCCGTTCAGCCCGACGGGCTCGACCCCTGCGACCTGCGACTCCAGCACGGACCGCAGGCCGTGGTCGACCTCGTCAAGGACGCCGCCCCGCTGTACGAGTTCATGATCCGCAACGTCATGGAGAGCTACGACCTGTCCACCCCCGAGGGCAGGATGGCCGCCCTGGACGCCGCCGCTCCGGTGGTCGCCAGCATCCGCGACGAGGGCGTGCGCCGCGACTACGGCAGGAACCTGGACCGCTGGATCGGCATCCTGGACGAGGCCTTCGTGCTGCGCCGGGTCAACCAGCACATGCGCGGCGCCCGGGGACGCGGCCCCGGGCCGCGGACGGCCCCCGCGCGGCCCGTGCCCACCCCGGACGCGCAGGAGGCGCCCTACAACCTGGGCGACCCCTCCGTGCAGCGCGAGCGCCAGGCGCTCAAGATCGCCCTGCAGACCCCCTCGTTGGCCGTGGGCTTCGACGCGTTCACCGAGGAGGACTTCACCGTCCCCCAGCACCGCGCGGTGCTGGGGCTCATCACCGCCGCGGGCGGGGTGGCCGCCGCGCACGACCCCGCCGCGTGGGTGAACGGCCTGCGCGAGGCAGCCACCAATGACACACAGCGTGATTTCCTCACCCGTTTGGTGGTGGAACAACTGGAGTTCTACGGAGAACTCGACGAGCATTACGCCCGGCAAATACTGGGCACAATCAAGACTCATTCCATCAACCGGCGCGAGTCAAACCTGAGATCGGAACTGTCCCGCCTGGAGGGAACTCCGCAGGTGGAGGAACAACAGCGGCTGCTGACCGAACTCATGGCGCTCCAACAGCAAAAACGCGCTCTCCAGGAGATGTGACGGGGCGGTATGTAGCACCGGGGTGACAATAGTAGTTCTCCCTTCCCGGGTGCCCGAAAGGGCACAATGGGCGGGTGGCTCCAACAGTTGTGACCAACGAAACGCCGTCCATTCGACAGGTGGTCCGGCTGCTCCCCGACACGGGGCCCATCAGCCGTGAAGAGGTGGCCTCGGCCCTGGACCGGCTGGACGCGCCCCCGGACCACCTGGACCAGGCGGTCGCCCACCTCGCCCGGATCGGCGTGGAGGTCTCCGGCGCCGACGACACCGGTTCGGAGGACCCCGGCCCCGTCGTCGACGGCGGCCGGCGCTCCGGGTCGGACCTGGTCCGCCTCTACCTGCGCGAGATCGGCCGGGTACCGCTGCTGAGCGCCGAGCAGGAGGTCGAACTCGCCAAGGCGATCGAGGTCGGCCTCTACGCGCAGCACTGCGCGCCCGCGGAGGGCGTGCGCACCGCCGAGGAGCTGGCCTGCCTGGTCGAGGAGGGGCTGCGGGCCAAGAGGAGCCTGATCGAGGCCAACCTGCGCCTGGTGGTGTCCATCGCCAAGAGGTACATGGGCCGGGGCCTGCTCCTGCTCGACCTCGTCCAGGAGGGCAACCTGGGCCTGATCCGGGCCGTGGAGAAGTTCGACTACGGCAAGGGCTTCAAGTTCTCCACCTACGCGACGTGGTGGATCCGCCAGGCCATCACGCGGGCGATCGCCGACCAGGCGCGCACGATCCGCATCCCCGTGCACATGGTCGAGACGATCAACAAGGTCGTCCGGGTCCAGCACCAGCTGCACCAGCAGCTCGGCCGCGAACCCAGCGTCGAGGAGATCTCCTCGGCCGCCGGGTTCGTCGGCCAGCGCGTCGTGGAGATCCAGCGCATCGCCCGGGAGCCGGTCTCGCTCCAGTCGCCCATCGGTGAGGAGGAGTCCGACTTCGGCGACTTCATCGAGGACTCCGACGCGGTCGCCCCCGTCGAGGCGGCGGCCTTCACCGTCCTCCAGGAGCAGCTGGGGGCCATCCTCGGCGGCCTGTCCGACCGCGAGCGGCGCATCATCCGGCTGCGCTTCGGGATGGCCGACGGCCACCCGCACACGCTGGAGGAGGTGGGGCGCGAGTTCGGGGTGACCCGCGAGCGCATCCGCCAGATCGAGGCCAAGACCCTGGCCAAGCTCCGCCACCCCTCGCGGGCCGGGAGCCTGCGCGACTTCATCCGCACCGACTGAGTGCGCACCGGCTGGGCCCGCACCGGCTGGGCCCGCACCGGCTGAGCGGCGGTACGGGGCGCCCGTCAGCGCCCGACCGCGTCCGGACGGTCGGCGGCCACCACCAACGCGTGGGCCGCCCCCGGGGTTCCCGTCCGGCGGACGGTCGGCCTGATGTGGCCGAACCGGTGTCGACCCGCCGCATCGGACGCGCTCGGCGTCTACCGTCGTAGGTGTGAGAACCACGCCAGCCCCGCCGGACGGCGCGCCGCCCCCGCGGCGCCGACCCCTGCTCGTCCTGGGCGCGGTCGTGGCCGCCGCAGTGCTGATCACGGGGGTCTTCGTGGCCGCGACCGGAAGGAACCCCGAGCGCATCGGGTACTTCGCCGACTGGAACGTGGCCAACCGCGGCTACACCGTCAAGGAGCTTGAGGACAGCGGGGCCCCCGAGCACCTGACCCGCCTGATGTGGGCGTTCGGCGACGTCAGCTCCGAGGGCCTGTGCCACATCCCGGGCACCCACGACCAGCCCTGGGAGCTGTACCAGCGGCGCTACGACGCCGACGAGAGCGTCAGCGGGCGGGCCGACGAGTACGAGCAGGAACTCGCGGGCAGCCTCAACCAGCTGCGCCAGCTCCAGGAGGGGCACCCCCGTCTGCGGGCCAGCCTGTCCCTGGGCGGCTGGAACTGGTCCACGCACTTCTCCACCGCGACCCGCACCCCCGAGTCCCGGGAGGCCTTCGTGGCCTCCTGCCTGGACCTGTGGCTGCGCGGCGACCTGCCGGTGTTCGAGGGCGAGCCGCAGGGCGGCGACGGGGTGGCCGCCGGGATCTTCGACGGCATCGACCTGGACTGGGAGTGGCCCGGGGGAGCGGGCCATCCGGACAACGTGGAGCACCCCGACGACGCGGCCAACTTCACCCTCCTGGCGGCCGAGTTCCGCCGCCAGATGGACGAGCTGTCCCGGGAGACCGGCGAGGAGTACGTCCTGTCCGCGTCGCTGCCCGGCGGGGCCGCGGCCAGCGAGGCCTACGACGCGCGGGTCTTCGAGTACCTGGACTTCGCCACCGTGCAGGGCTACGACTTCGCCGGTCCGTGGAGCGAGCGGACCGCCTACCACTCCAACCTGTACACCTCCGACGCCGACGCCAACAGCGTCGACCGTGCCGTGCGGCGCTACGTGGACCTGGGCGCGCCGCCGGACCGGCTCGTGATGGGCGTTCCGGCCTTCGGCCGCGGCTGGCGGTTGCAGGACCCCTCCGAGCCCGGGCCGGGGCAGCCGGTCGCGGGGCCCGCGGAGGACCGCTACGACGGCCCGACCATGGCCTTCTCCGAACTCCAGGAGATCGAGGGCCCCCGTGCCCTGGACGAGGAGGCGGGCGCCTCCTGGGTCCTGGACGGCGACGAGTGGTGGGCCTACGACAACCCCGAGGTGATCCGCCTCAAGGGCGAGTACGTGCTCGAACAGGGGTTGGGCGGGCTCATGGTGTGGAACCTGGACATGGACCCCCGCGGCGAGCTGGTGCGGGCCATGGACGAGTCCCTCGGGGGCTGACCCCCGGGGCGTACGGCGCGGGCACCGGTTCCGGAGGAACCCGGACACCGTCTTGACTCCGCGCTCCCGGCTCCGCGCTCCCGGCTCCGCGCTCCCGGCTCCGCGCTCCCGGCTCCGCGCTCCCGGCCCCGTGTCCCCGACCAGGTTCCCGGCTCCGCACTCCCGGACACCGGCCCCGACTCCGGGCTCCGGGCTCCGCGCCTTCGACTCAGGGCTCCGGCCACGCGTCCGCGACCCCACGCCCCCGGCCCCGCGTCCCCGGTTCCGGACGGCGCGGCGGGGCGGTGCGGACGGGCAGCGCGGCACGCTTGCGGCGCCGCGGCCGCAGCCGCCACGCTGGCACCATGGCCGACCCGCACAGCAGCACCACAGCCCGAACCGACGTCGCCGCCCTGCGCCGCGACCTGGAGAGCCGCGTCCGGGGCACGGTCGCCTTCGACGCGGGCACCCGCGCCCTCTACACCTCCGACGCCTCCAACTACCGCCGGGTCCCGCTGGCCGTGGTGGTCCCCGAGACCGTCGAGGACTGCGTGGCGGCGGTCCGCACCTGCGCTGAGCACGGTGCTGCGATCGTGCCCCGGGGCGGCGGCACCTCCATCGCGGGCAACGCCATCGGCACCGGCGTCGTCATCGACACCTCACGCCACCTGCGCGCCATCGAGCACATCGACCCCGTGGCGCGCACCGCCACCGTGCAACCCGGCGTCATCCTCGACGACCTGCGCCGCGCCGCCGCCGAGCACGGGCTCACCTTCGCCCCCGACCCCTCCACCCACAGCCGCTGCACCGTGGGCGGCATGGTCGGCAACAACGCCTGCGGCTCCCACTCGGTCGCCTGGGGCACCACCGCCGACAACATCGTCTCCCTCGACGTGCTGCTCAGCGACGGGACCCGGCTCACCGTCGGCTCCAGCGGCGGCGAGGAGGAGCACCGCGCCCTGGCCGCGCGCCCCGGGCGCGAGGGGCGGATCCACGCCGCCCTCGCCCGCCTCGTGGACGCCCACCGCGCCGAGCTGCGCACCGCGATGCCCGACTTCCGCCGCCGCGTGTCCGGCTACGCCCTGGACCGCCTGCTGCCGGAGAAGGGCCGCGACGTCGCCGCCGCCCTCGTGGGCACCGAGGGCACCTGCGTGTTCGTCCTCGGCGCCACCGTGCGCCTGGTCGAGTCGCCGCCCGCCCGCGCCTTGGCCGTCCTCGGTTACCCGGACGCCCCCGCGGCCGCCGACGCCGTCCCCGACCTGCTCGGCCACGGCCCGCTCACCGTCGAGGGCATCAACCACCGCATGGTCGCCTCCCTGGACCGGTTCGGCTCCGGCTCGCGCGTGCCGCTGCCCGAGGGCGGGGCCTGGCTCCTGGTGGAGGTCGCCGGGAAGGACCCCGCGGACGCCGCCGACGCCGCGGAGGGCATGCTGGCCGCCCTGGCGGGCGCCTCCCGCCCCCGCGACGCCCTCGTCGTCTCCGACCCCGCCCACCAGAAGGCGCTCTGGCGCATCCGGGAGGAGGGCGCCGGGCTCACCCAGCGCACGCCCTCGGGGGCCGAGGCCTGGTCGGGATGGGAGGACGCCGCGGTGCCGCCCGAGAACCTGGGCGACTACCTGCGCGACTTCGAGGCGCTCATGGAGCGCCACGGCCGCTTCGGCGTGGTCTACGGCCACTTCGGCGACGGCTGCCTGCACGTGCGCATCGACTTCGAGCTCACCACCGAGCGGGGTCGGCGCGAGTACCGGGAGTTCATGGAGGAGGCCGCCGACACCGTGGTCCGGCACGGAGGCTCCCTGTCGGGCGAGCACGGTGACGGCCAGGCGCGCTCGGAGCTCCTGGCCCGCATGTACCCGGCCTCCCTCATCCGCGCCTTCGGCGAGTTCAAGCGGATCTGGGACCCCGCGGGCCTCATGAACCCCGGCGTCATCGTCGATCCGCTGCCGCTGGACTCCGACGTCCGGGTGGCCGCCGTCCCCGGCCCCTCCGGCTCCGGCCCCGTGCTGCCGCTGCTCTCGCGGGCCGAACTGGCCTACCGCGAGGACGACGGCGACCTCGCCAAGGCGCTGCGCCGCTGCTCCGGGGTGGGCAAGTGCCGCCGTCAGGAGGGGCCGGGCGTCATGTGCCCCAGCTACCAGGTCACCCAGGAGGAGAAGCACTCCACCCGGGGCCGCGCCCACCTGCTGTTCGAGATGGCCAGCGGCGACGTCATCACCGACGGCTGGCGCTCGGAGGAGGTGCGCGAGAGCCTGGACCTGTGCCTGTCCTGCAAGGGATGCCTGAGCGACTGCCCGGTCAACGTGGACATGGCCTCCTACAAGGCCGAGTTCCTGCACCAGCACTACCGGGGCAGGGTCCGCCCGGCCGCCCACTACTCCATGGGCTGGCTGCCCCTCTGGGCGCGCCTGGCCTCGATCGCCCCGGCCGAGACCAACCGCGCCGCCCGGCTGCCCGGGGTGTCGCGCCTGGCCAAGAGGGTCGCGGGCGTGGCCGCCCAGCGCGACCTGCCGTCGTTCGCCCGCACCACCTTCACCCGCGCGTTCCGGCGCCGCGCCGCACGCGGGCAGGCCCGCGTCGGCGGACCCCGGGTGGTGCTGTGGCCGGACACCTTCGGCAACCACCTCAACCCGAACGTGCCCGCGGCCGCCGTGCGCGTGCTGGAGGACGCCGGTTTCACTGTGGTGCTGCCCCAGGGACAGGTGTGCTGCGGCCTGACGTGGGTGTCCACCGGGCAGCTGGACACCGCCCGCGCGGTGATGCGCCGCGCGGTGCGGGCGCTGGAGCCGCTGGTGGAGGAGGGGCTGCCCGTGGTGGGCCTGGAGCCCAGCTGCACCGCCGCGCTCCGTCACGACCTGGTCGAACTGCTCCCGGGGGAGCGGAGCGAGCGGGTGGCCGCGGCCGTGCGCACCCTCGCGGGCTTCCTCAACGAGTACGCGCCCGACTGGCGGCCGCCCCGGATCGCGGCCTCGGCCCTGGCGCAGGTGCACTGCCACCAGCACGCGGTGATCGGCTTCGACGCCGACCGCGAGCTGATCGCCCGCGCGGGGATCGACGGCGAGGTGCTGGACTCGGGCTGCTGCGGGCTGGCGGGCGACTTCGGGTTCACCGAGGGCCACTACGAGGTGTCCGCGGCCATCGGCGAACGCGAGCTGCTGCCCCGCGTGCGCGGCGCCTCCCCGGACACGCTGGTGCTGGCCGACGGCTACAGCTGCCGCACCCAGATCGAGCAGGGGGCGGGCCGCCGGGCGCTGCACCTGGCCGAGGTGCTGGCTCGGGGGCTGGCCGAACGCGACGCGCGGAAGCCGGCCGGGTGACCCGCCCGTGTGTGACTCCTGTTGTGTCCTGAGGCTCGTGTGACCCTGCCGACACCCCCGGCGGGTTCCCGCAGCTCCTGGCCCTCCGGGGAGCGTGTCCGGTCGGTGGCCCGGAGGCTGAGCCTTTCGTCGGACCGTGTCCGTGGCTAAGGTGACCGTGCGTTCCGGCGCGGGCTCCGCCCGTGACCCCCGGGTTCCGCGGGCCGGGCCCCGCGCCGGGCGCGAGCACCTACCGTAGGCGCCGTCCCGCCCGCGCGGCGGGACCGCCGACCACCAGGCGGCGGAACACCCCACCGCCGCAGAACGGGGTTCCTCCATGTCCACACCCACCGGACTCCGCGCCGCTGCGGCCGTCGGCCTGACGGCGCTCCTGGCCGCGGGCTGCGCGAGCCAGGGCGGTGGCGAACTCGCCTCGTCCACCTCCTCCACCGCGGACACCGCCGACACCGCCGCCGCGACGGCCGCCTTCGAGGGCTTCCCCGAGGGCACGCTGGACTACCAGCTCGGCGCCTCCTACGCCCCGCCCTCGGGCGTGGGCACGGTGGTGCGCGACTCCACCTCCGAACCGGCGGAGGGGACGTACTCCGTCTGCTACGTCAACGGCTTCCAGACCCAGCCCGGCGACCTGGAGTGGTGGCTGGAGGAGCACGCGGACCTGATCCTGCGCGACGCCTCGGGCGAGCCCGTCATCGACGAGGACTGGGACGACGAGCGCCTCCTGGACACCTCCACCGAGGGCAAGCGCTCCGACATCGCGGCCGTCCTCGGCGAGACCATCGCCGACTGCGCGGACAAGGGCTTCGACGCGGTCGAGTTCGACAACCTCGACTCCAACCTGCGCTCCCAGGGTCTGCTCACGATCGACGACAACCTCGCGCTGGCCTCCGCACTGGTCGAGATCACCCACGGACACGGCATGGCCGCGGGCCAGAAGAACGCCGCCGAGGACACCGAGCGCGGCAGGGACGAGGTCGGCTTCGACTTCGCCGTGACCGAGGAGTGCGCGGTGTGGAACGAGTGCGAGGCCTACACCGACGTCTACGGTGACAACGTCCTGGCGGTGGAGTACCCCCACGCGCTGGAGGAGGCGGGGATGACCTTCGAGGAGGCCTGCGCCGCCCCGGGCGCGCCCTCCCGGATGATCCTGCGCGACCTGAACCTGGTCGGCCCCGACCACGGGGACTACGTCTACGACGCCTGCTGACCGGTCCCGGTCACCCGGAGCCGGGCGCGCGGGGCCTTCCCGCGGCCCGGCGCCGTCCGGCCGGCGCCGGGCCCCGGACGCGGCTCACACGCCCATCTGGTCGTGGAGGGCGTCCAGGGAGCGGGAGACGGCGTCGGGCAGGCGCGGATCCCGCTGGTCCACCCCCTCGCCCAGGTGGATGCGCCAGGCCACCTCGGCGCCGCCGGGCGCCCGCCGCGCCACCAGGCGAAAGCCCGTGGAGGAGTCCGGGTCGGGGAAGGGCACGAAGCGGTTGACCAGGATGGTCGCGGTGACCCGTTCGGAGACGGTCTCGGCCAGGCGGCGGTAGTCCACGCCGTCGGCGCCGGGGTCCGAGCGCAGCCGCACCGTGTGCTCGCCCGCGCCCTCCTCCAGGAAGGTGAAGGCGTCGGGGCTCCAGCTGGCCCGGTCGATGTCCTGCCAGGGCACCGCGCGCCCGTCGGGCAGGTGCAGGGCCCGGGTGGTGGCGGCCAGGAGCGGCGCCGCCTCCCCGGCCGGAGAGGCGACGGGCGCGTGGGCCAGCACGCGCTCGCCCCGCTCCAGCCGGGCGCGCAGCGCGGCGGGCACGCCCCTGGAGAACAGGGCCACTAGCGTTTCCCGCCGTTGCCGGGGGAGCCGTTCTCGTCCGTAGGCTGGGTGCCGTTGGACCTGTGGTTCTCCCACTCGACGAGTTCGACCTCCTCGTCGGTGGGCCGCGCGAGGAAGTCGCGCACGGACGTGACCGGCATCTTGTCCACGGCCTTGTCGTAGACGGTGCGGCCCGCGTTGCTGACCTGGGCGCCGACCAGACCGGCGACCTCCTGGACGACCGGGCTGTCGGCCACCTTGCGCGCGGTGCGCGCGAGCTGCTCGTAGCGGGCCCTGCCCGCCCGTGCTCCCAGGACGTAACCGATGGCGAGTCCGGCGGCGAACGTGATCCGGTAACGCATGGTCTACCTCTTCACCCTTTGGAGACGATCGGCGTGATCCGTGCTCGACGTTACCCCGTCGCGACCCCGCCACACATGCCGACACCGGTCACGAGCACTCCGCGGGGACGCTAGGCTTGACGTGTCACCACGGCCCGGCCGTGGGGCACACGCCATCCCGCGTAGCTCAATCGGCAGAGCAGCCGGCTGTTAACCGGCAGGTTATTGGTTCGAGTCCAATCGCGGGAGCGCCCGGAGGGCCCGTCGGAAGCATCCGGCGGGCCCTCGGTCTTTCGGCGGCCGGACGGGCGACCGGAGCCGGTGCGCAGGTGCGAAAACACGTCGCGAGCACCCTTCGGAACGCGCTATGCTAGGGGATGTCGCCGAGCCCCCGGGGTTCGGGGACGGGTGCGATCCCGCGTAGCTCAATCGGCAGAGCAGCCGGCTGTTAACCGGCAGGTTATTGGTTCGAGTCCAATCGCGGGAGCAGCAGGACAGGGTCCTTTTCCGACAGGGAAGGGGCCCTGTCGTTTTCGTGCCCGGGCCTTCCGGCGCCCGGAAAGCACTGGTGCCCGCACAGGGCACCGCGGTCCCCGGAATCCCAGTCATCCCGGCTGTCTCACGCGTTCGTGCGTCGGTACTTTGTCGCCGCAGGTCTTCCGGAAGCCATTGCTCCTCTGGAAGTCCGCACGCGGCGGACGCGACGTGCGCCGGGACCGGTCCGACCGGCCTCCCGGTCTGTCGTGGCGACGGCATGATCCGTCGGACGGGACCGAGGACACGTGGCCCGGGGGCGGCTGCGCCCGGTCATCGGCGAGGAGAGCGGCACCGGGTCCGCGCCCGTGCTCTGGGGCGCCGTCCGTCGGTGCCGGGGCTCTGCGCCCGGGCGGCCGGGCCGCCCCGCCGGACATCCACCATCCGCGCCAGCGGTTCGGGCCGCTGGAGTGCTCCGAGGGTTCCCGTGGTCGGGACACGGGACCGCTCGGTGTCGGGGCCACTGGGCTGAGTGGCCCGGTGTGCGCGGTGGCGGACCTCGCCCGCTGCCGGTCCGGGCGGCTGCGACGCGGGGCGGAGGTGACGCCTCAGATTCCGGCGACTCCGCCGAGGAGCAGGCGGCGGTTGCGCTGGGGCATCTGGTAGCAGCCGGGTACCGGAGGGGCCACGGGCAGCGTGCGCCACCGCTGGACCTCGATCACGCCGGGCTCGGCAATGCGCCAGCCCTCGAAGAAGTCGAGGATGGCCCGCCGGGAGCGCCAGCGGCCGGAGCGCAGGCGCTCGGCGAACACCTGCTCCAGTTGCTCGGCCCGCGCCGCGTCCTTGGGGAAGACGGCGGAGTCGGGTCGGCAGTAGTGGCTGAGGACCATGTGGCTGCCGGGAGCCAGGGCGTCGCGCAGGGCGGCGATGTGCTCGGCCGGGTGGTCGGCGTCGGAGGTGTGCGTGACGGCACCGGTGAGCAGCAGGCCGACGGGCTCGTCCAGGTCGAGGAAGCTCCGGGTCTCGGAGCTGTCCAGGAGCTCGTCCGGACGGGTGAGCGAGGCGCGCACCGCGGTGGTGGTGCGCCGGTCGCGGAGCAGCGCGAGGTGGTGGGTCAGGACCACCGGATCGTCGGTGGCGTAGACGACGCGCGCCCGGGGATCGCTCTCGTGCGCGATCTCGTGCGGGTCGCCCGGTGCGGGCAGCCCCGCGCCGAACTGGATGAACTGCCGGATGCCCAGGTCCGCGCACAGGTGGCGGACGGCGCGCTGGAGGAAGGCCCTCTCGCCCAGCACGAGGTCCTGGAACCCGGGCGCGGCCCGCTCCGCGCGGCCGGCCAGGTCCCGGTCCGCCTCGAAGTGGTCCTTGCCCTTGAGGTGGAAGGAGTGCAGCCGGGCCACGCTGGGCCGGGTCAGGTCAACGGCGGGCGGTGGGTGGGCGCGGACGTGTTTGCCCCCCGCCTGCCTCAGGAAAAGGGGGGAGGTGAATCGAGACATCGCCGTCCTCTTGTCTGAGGTGGGAAGAGTGGTCGACCACTGGATTGTATTCCGCGTGAGCGGTGTTGTTAACCGAGTCACAGACTCCGGTCATAAAAATCGGTGTTCGCGGTGCCCGGGAAGTACTGCGGGGTGCGGCGAAGGGCGGTCCTGGGTGGGCTAGGGGTTATACACCTAATGTCCATTATGGGAGGAATCGGGATGGGGATCCGGAGGCCGCAAGCCCGTGACTACGGGCTTCCCGGGTTCCGTGAGCGCGCGTGTGTGGCGGTGGAGACGTGTGGGTAAGGGTGGTTGTGTCCCGCCCCCGGAGCAGAGCCGCGGGCTCCTTCCCCGTGCGGGAACGGCGAAAAGCGTTCCCCGCTCATATCGGAGGCAAATTCCGAGTACGCAGTCGCCACCTGCGGAAATTCCTTACCGTGCCCAGGAATGCGGCGCAACCGGTGAACGGCGGCGCGGCGGTCCGAAAACGCCGGAACACCGCTCGGACGCTGCCCCTTGCAGCCGCTGACCCTTCCGGTCGCGGGCTCTCGCGGACCCGGACACTCCTCGGATGCGGGCGTTCCCCGGGCACGGACGGCCCTCCTTACGCGTGCACTCCCCGGGCACTCCTGTACGCGGTACCCCCGGCGGCGGACCGCCCGGCCCCGCGCCGTGGCCTAGCCTGGGGCCATGGACCGCCCGTACACCATCCTCAGCTGCGCCATGTCGGTCGACGGACGCATCGACGACACCGGGCCCGAGCGGCTGCGCCTGTCCAACGAGGCCGACTTCGCCGAGGTCGACGAACTACGGGCGGAGTGCGACGCCATCCTCGTCGGCGCCGGCACCCTGCGCGCCGACAACCCCAGACTGCTGGTGCGCTCCCCGCGGCTGCGCGAACGCCGCCGGGAGCGCGGGCGCACCGAGCACCTGCTCAAGGCCCTGGTCACCCGCAGCGGCAAGTTCGACCCCGCGGCCCGCTTCTTCGCCACCGGGGACGCGGGAGCCGTCGTCTACACCGGCGGCGCGGGCGTGGACGCCGCCCGGCGCGCGCTGGCCGACCGCCCCGCCGCCGACCCGCCCGCCGAGGTCGTGGACGCCGGGGACCCGCCCACCGCCCGGGCCGTGCTGGCCGACCTGGCCGCCCGGGGCGTCGCCCGCCTGCTGGTCGAGGGCGGAGGGCACATCCACACCCTCTTCCTCACCTCGGGGTTGGTCGACGAGCTCCGCTTGGCGGTGGCCCCCTTCCTGGTGGGACAGGAGGACGCCCCGCGCTTCGTCGTGCCCGGCACCTTCCCGCAGACCCCCGACGCGCCGATGCGGCTGGTGGAGGCCAGGGCGCTGGGCGACGTGGCGGTCCTGCGCTACCGGCTGGCCCCGGGGGAGTGGGCGTGAGCGCCGGTCCGCCCCCCGCCGAGGGGGAGTCCGACGCCCGGTGGCTGCGCCGCACCGTCGAGCTGTCCCGCTCCTGTCCGCCCTCGGACACGGCGTTCTCGGTGGGCTGCGCCGTGGTCGCCGCCGACGGCACCGTCCTGGGCGAGGGCTACTCGCGCCGTGACGACCCGCACGACCACGCCGAGGAGGCGGCCCTGCGGGAGGTGGACGCCGACGACCCCCGGCTGGCCGGAGCCACCCTGTACTCGTCCCTGGAACCGTGCAGCTCCCGTGCCTCCCGGCCGCTGTCCTGCTCGGCGCTGATCCTGGCCACGCCCGTCGCGCGCGTGGTGTTCGCCTGGCGCGAGCCCTCCGTGTTCGTGGACTGCGACGGCGCCGAACGCCTGCGCGCGGCGGGCCGGACGGTCGTGGAGCGGCCCGACCTGGCCGGTGGCGTGCGCGAGGTCAACGCCCACCTGCTGGGCTGAGCGGGAGCCCGGTGGACGGCGGCCGCGTCATCTGAGGTTGCCCGCGTAGGAGTACAGGCGGCGCGTGCGGGCCTTGGTCTCCTCGTCCTCGTAGGGATTGGTGACGCGGGCGTGCACCGCCCCGGAGAAGTCGTCCCACTCCTGGGCGCTCATCCGGGGCGCCCTGGCGTCGAGGTGGCGCATGGCGACGGATTCCTCCATCTCCAGGAGTCCGTCGAGTACGTCGCTGGCCGACACCGACCTGCTGAAGGAACCGGCCACCTCGCGAACCCTTCCGGCGAACTCCTCGTCCCTGGACATCCGGCGGGCGACGTAGGCGGCGGCCGCGGCGCCTCCCGCGGCGACGGCCCAGGCGATCAGGGGAAGGGGCATGGTCGAACCTCCTGTGTGTGAAGGTCCGCACGACCGCTGGAACGGGAGGGGTCGGCGGGCAGGGGAGCGGGTCCGGCGGCGCCGGACCCCGTGTCGTCCTTTCTACCCGCCGGAGGCGGCCCGACCCGGGTTGTCCACAGGCCGGAACCGGGGGTGGCGCCGCCCATGGCCGCGGGTGTCTGCTTGATACAGGGGGCCCACCTCCCCAGACGGCATGAGCGTGCCCGGAAACGGCCGCTCCCGCGCGGCCAGCGGTGTCCGCGCGCCGAGCGGTGCCCGCGGCCGACCGCGTTCGCCGTGGTAACCGGTCGCACCCTTCACTGGTCGCACCCGTCAACAGGCCGTACCCGCCGACCGGCCGTACCCGTCAACCGGTCACCGTCCGCTGCCGCTGCCGGTACCGCCTGCCCCTACAGCCGGTCCACGTCCGCCACGTGCACCACCGCGCGCCCCTCGGCGTCGGACGCGGCCAGGTCCACCTCGGCGCTGATGCCCCAGTCGTGGTCGCCCGCCGGGTCGGCGAAGACCTGGCGGACCCGCCACAGCTCCGGCTCCTTCTCGATGAGCAGCATCGCCGGGCCGCGCGCGTCCGGACCGGTCCCGATCGCGTCGTGCTCCTCGAAGTAGGCGTCCAGGGCCTCCTCCCAGGCCTCGGCGTCCCACTCCCCGTCCTCGTCCAGCCGCCCGAGTTCGTCGTGGCGGCGCAGGGCGGCCAACTCCACGCGGCGGAACATCTCGTTGCGCACCAGCACCCGGAACGCCCGCTCGTTGGTGGTGACGGGCCGCACCTTCTCCTCGGCGGCGGCCGCGTCCTCCGGCACCTCCGCCTCGGGGTTGGTCAGCTGCTCCCACTCGTCCAGCAGACTGGAGTCCACCTGGCGGACCAGCTCGCCCAGCCACTCGATGAGGTCGCGCAGCTCCTCGGTCTTGGCGTCGTCGGGCACCGTCTGGTTGAGCGCCTTGTACGCGCTGGCCAGGTAGCGCAGCACGAGCCCCTCCGAGCGGGCCAGCTCGTAGAAGCCCACGTACTCGGTGAAGGTCATCGCCCGCTCGTACATGTCCCGGGCCACCGTCTTGGGACGGAGCGGGTGGTCGCCCACCCACGGGTGGCCGCGCCGGTACACCTCGTAGGCGTGGCCGAGCAGCTCCTCCAGCGGCTTGGGGTAGTCGACCTCCTCCAGCCGCTCCATGCGCTCGTCGTACTCGATGCCGTCCATCTTCATCTGCTGGACGGCCTCGCCGCGCGCCTTGTTGAGCTGGGCGCCCAGGATCTGCCGCGGGTCGTCCAGGGTGGACTCCACCACGCTGAGCACGTCCAGCGGGTACGTGGGCGACTCCTTGTCCAGCAGGTCCAGCGCGGCCAGCGCGAACGTGGACAGCGGCTGGTTGAGCGCGAAGTCGGCCTGGAGGTCCACGGTCAGCCGCGCGGTGCGCCCCTGCGCGTCGGGCTCGGGGAGCGCTTCCACGATCCCGCCGTCCAGCAGCGACCGGTAGATGGCGATGGCCTCGCTGATGTGGCGGCGCTGCCTGGGTCGGTCGTCGTGGTTCTCGGTGAGCAGGTGCTTCATAGCCGGGAAGCAGTCGCCCGGGCGGGCGATCACGCTCAGCAGCATGGCGTTGCTGACCCTGAACCGCGAGGTCAGGGGCTCGGGGTCGGACTCGATGAGCTTGGTGAAGGTGGCCTCGTCCCAGGAGACGAAACCCTCCGGGGCCTTCTTGCGCACCACCTTGCGCCGCTTCTTGGCGTCGTCGCCGACCTTGGCCAGCGCCTTCTCGTTCTCGATGACGTGCTCTGGCGCCTGGGCCACCACGTTGCCCACGGTGTCGAACCCGGCGCGGCCCGCGCGCCCGGCGATCTGGTGGAACTCGCGGGCGCGCAGGCGGCGCACGCGCACCCCGTCGTACTTGCTCAGCGCGGTGAACAGCACCGTGCGGATGGGCACGTTCACGCCCACACCCAGGGTGTCGGTGCCGCAGATCACCTTGAGCAGCCCCGACTGCGCCAGGCGTTCGACCAGGCGCCGGTACTTGGGCAGCATGCCCGCGTGGTGCACGCCGATGCCGTGCCGCACGTAGCGGGACAGGTTGCGGCCGAACTTGGTGGTGAAGCGGAAGTTGCCGATCTCCGCGGCGATCGCCGCCTTCTCCTCCTTGGTGCACATGTTGATGCTGGTCAGCGACTGCGCGCGCTCGACCGCCTGTGCCTGGGTGAAGTGCACGATGTACACGGGGGCGTTGCCGCTGCCGAGCAGCTCCTCCAGCGTCTCGTGCAGCGGGGTGACCCGGTAGTCGTAGTAGAGGGGGACGGGGCGCTCGGCCGAGGCCACCACGGCGGTGGAGCGCCCGGTGCGCTTCTCCAGGTCCTCCTCGAAGCGGCTGACGTCGCCCAGGGTGGCCGACATCAGCAGGAACTGCGCCTGCGGCATCTCCAGCAGCGGCACCTGCCACGCCCACCCGCGGTCGGGCTCGGCGTAGAAGTGGAACTCGTCCATGACGACCGTGTTGATGTCGGCGTTCGCGCCCTCGGCCAGGGCGATCTGGGCCAGGACCTCCGCCGTGCAGCACACGATGGGCGCGTCGGCGTTGACGCTGGCGTCGCCGGTCATCATGCCGACGTTGTCGGTGCCGAAGATCTTGCACAGGTCGAAGAACTTCTCCGACACCAGCGCCTTGATGGGCGCGGTGTAGAACGCGCACTCGTCACGGGCCAGCGCGGCGAAGAGCGCGCCGGTCGCCACCATGCTCTTGCCCGAGCCGGTGGGGGTGTTGAGGATGACGTTGGACCCGGAGACGACCTCGATGAGGGCCTCCTCCTGGTGCGGGTAGAGGGTGAGGCCCCGCTCCTCGGCCCACAAAGCGAACGCCTCGAAGAGGGAGTCGGGTTCTGGTTCGGCCGGAAGCACATCGATGAGACTCACGGTCTCTATACTGCCTGCTTCCCGGCCCCCTTGGGGACGGCGGCCGCCGCGCGCGGGCCCGGGGCCCCGCGACGACGACGGGCGCACCCCGCGCGGGGTGCGCCCGTCACGTCACCGGTGTCCCGGTGCGCGTCGCGGTGCTCAGACCAGGCCGAGCTGCTTGACGGTGTCGCGCTCCTCGACCAGCTCCTTGACGGAGGCGTCGATGCGGGCGCGGGAGAAGTCGTCGATCTCCAGGCCCTGCACGATCTCCCACCTGCCGCCGCGCGAGACGACGGGGAAGGAGGAGATGATGCCCTCGGGCACGCCGTAGGAGCCGTCGGAGGGGATGGCCGCGGAGGTCCAGTCGCCCTCGGGGGTGCCGTTGACCCAGTCGTGGACGTGGTCGATGGCGGCGTTGGCGGCGGAGGCCGCCGAGGAGGCGCCACGGGCCTCGATGATCGCGGCGCCGCGCTTGGCGACGGTCGGGATGAAGTCGTTCTCCAGCCAGGCCTGGTCGCCGACGGCCTTGGCCGCGTTGGCGCCGTTGACCTCGGCGTTGAACACGTCCGGGTACTGGGTGGCGGAGTGGTTGCCCCAGATCGTGAGCTTCTTGATGTCGTTGATCGACACGTCGAGCTTCTTGGCGAGCTGGGTGAGCGCGCGATTGTGGTCCAGGCGGGTCATCGCGGTGAAGCGCTCGGCCGGGACGTCCGGGGCGTGGCTCTGCGCGATGAGGGCGTTGGTGTTGGCGGGGTTGCCCACCACCAGCACGCGGATGTCGTCGGCCGCACCGGCGTTGATCGCCTCGCCCTGGGGCTTGAAGATGCCGCCGTTGGCCTCCAGCAGGTCGCCGCGCTCCATGCCCTTGCCGCGCGGGCGGGCGCCGACCAGCAGGGCGACGTTGGCGCCCTGGAAGGCCTGGGTGGCGTCGTCGAAGATGTCGATGCCCCGGAGCAGCGGGAAGGCGCAGTCGTCCAGCTCCATCGCCGTGCCCTCGGCGGCCTTGACGGCCTGCGGGATCTCCAGCAGGCGCAGCTTCACCGGGGTGTCGGCGCCGAGCAGCTGGCCGGAGGCGATCCGGAACAGCAGCGCGTAGCCGATCTGGCCGGCGGCGCCGGTGACGGTGACGTTGACGGGTGCTTTGGACATGACGTGAACTCTCCCTGACGACGTTTCGCGACCCGCGATGCTCACAACGGGTTCGACGCGGCTTCGGTACCGGGCGCTGGGGGCCGTCCAGGCGCGCGCCGCACCTCACCACCCTAGACCGCGCGCTCCCGCGTGCTGTGACCCAGGTGCGCGGTACGTGTCTTCGCGCCGTCCCGGGCGGGCGGCCGGGAGGCCCTGTCCGGTAACGGATTTAGGGCGGGGAAACGTCGGACCCACCCTGTTAGGATGGCGTTTGCCGATCACGGCGGGCCGGTAGCTCAGTTGGTTAGAGCAGGGGACTCATAATCCCTGGGTCGCGGGTTCGAGTCCTGCCCGGCCTACCCTCTCCGAACACGAAAAAAGCGCCGCTGACCTGTGGATACAGGGCAGTGGCGCTTTCTTTGCCGCGGGCTTGTGCCCGGAAACCGCCAGCGCGGTCCGCGGGCGCGCAATAGGCGCGCGAGTTCGCGCGGCGGGCGGTCGGCCGCCGTTCCGCGGCGCGGCGGCCGACCGTTCCGGCCGAAGGCGCTGGACACCCGCGTCACGTGCTCCGCCGATCCCCCGGCACCCCCCGTGACCCGCCCTCTTCCGGGTGCGGGCCGGGGAGGCGGCGCCACGGCCCCGGGGTCGCGGCGTCCGTTTCTTCGTCTGTATTTTGTCTACTTATAGGGCCTTTGGTATGTTCTTTCCTTCCGGGGAAGTCCTCAGGGCGGTATCCGAATAACGGACGTCCGATTTCCCGGGCCGACATCGGACGAATATGGCGGCACTCCTGCCCGAATCGGAAGCTCCTGCGCGTTTTCCCGTTCCGTGCAGGTCGCAGGCCATACGACCCGCCGTCCAGTACATCCCGGAACCTCCGCGACCGGCGGAGGCGGCTCGTTTACACTGGCGGCCGTTCCGAGGGGCGCGGTGGTCCACGTCTCAACAACCACGGCGCGCGCGGCGGCGTCCGACAGTCGGTGGACAGATGCATTCGGGGGGAGAGGCGAGCGTTGGGAGCGGACGGCACACGGCGGCGCGGAACCCACCGGCACGGGGCGGAGCTCCGTCCCCGCCTGCTGCGCGGCCTGGCCGCGGCGGCCGCGGCGGTGCTCCTCGTGGTCGTGGTCAGCACCGCCGTCTCCCGGGACGAGGGCGCCGGTCCCTCAGAGTCCAGGGAGCAGACCGTCCCCGCGGTGAACGCCGTCCCCTTCAGCGGCCTCGTCGACCGGATCGGCGTCTCCCGGGACACCTCCGTCGCCACCGTCGACCTCGACGGCTCCGGGAACAGCCTGTCCTCCCAGGCGCTGGCCGCCGCCGGGTGGACGCCCGGCCGCGAGGTGGTCCTGCTCGGCACGCCCATGGAGCTGCCCGACTACGCCCCCGGCCGCCCCGACCACCTGGTCTCGGACGGCCAGTTCCTGCGGCTCGCGGACGAGCGCTACCGGTCGCTCACCTTCCTGGCCACCGCGACCCGCACCGACGGCGTCCAGGCCGAGGCCACCGGAACCGGCCGGGTGGTCTACGCCGACGGCCGGGAGCAGGAGTTCACCCTGTCGGTGCCGCACTGGACCGCCGGGCCCGCGAGCGAGGCCGCGCTCACCCTGCCCTACGCCAACTCCGCGCGGCACGCCGGTCCCAGCCCCGCCCTCGGCGCGGCACGCCTGTACGCGCGCGGCGTCACCGTGGACCCCGCCCGCGAGATCTCCCACGTGGTGCTGCCCGAGACCGCTGACGGGGCGGGCCGCATCCACGTGTTCTCCGTGGGCGGGCGCGCCGCGGACACGGAGTGGACGGGCACCTGGGCGCGCGCCACCTCCGGCTACATGGAGGTGGGTCCCTGGCAGGACCAGACGCTGCGGCTGTCGGTGCGCACGACCACCGGCGGCCACACGGTCCGCATCCGCCTGGACAACACCTTCGCCGCCGCCCCCGTCACCGTGGGCGCGGCCTCCGTGGCACTGCGCGGGAGCGGCGCAGCCTCCCGCGGCGCCGCGGTCCCGCTCACCTTCGAGGGGCGCTCCGACACCGTCATCCCGGCCGGGGGACAGGTGTTCAGCGACCCCGTCGAGATGCTCCTGCCGCCGCAGAGCGACGTGCTGGTCAGCGTCCACCTGCCCGAGCGGGTGACCACCGCGCCGGTGCACTACGCCTCGGTGGACACCAACTACACCAGCGCGCCCGGAAGCGGAGACCTGACCCTGGAGACCACGGGGGAGCCGTTCACCGGCCGGGTCGCGCAGTGGCCCTTCCTCACCGCGGTGGAGGTCTCCGGGGGACCGGGCGCGATCGCCGCCTTCGGCGACTCCATCACCGACGGGATCCGCTCCACCCCCGACGCCCACGCCCGCTGGCCCGACGTGCTCAGCGCCCGGCTGTCCGAGCAGCCGGGGCTGCCCGACCCGGGCGTGCTCAACCTCGGTGTGGCCGGGAACCACGTGATCCGGGACGGCTACCCGGGCGAGGGAGTCTCCACCAACCCCACCGGGGTGGCGCTGACCCACCGGGTGCACCGGGACGTGCTGGCCCAGAGCGGGGTGAACACCCTGGTCGTCTTCGCCGGGATCAACGACCTGCGCTGGAGCACCCCGCCCGAGTCGGTGATCGCCGGGATCGAGGAGATCGCGGGGCTGGCCCGCGAGAACGGCATGCGGGTGTTCGTGGCCACGCTCGGTCCCTGCGGGGGCGAGACGCGCTGCACCGAGGAGGTCGACCGGGCCCGCCAGCAGGTCAACGACCACCTGAGGGCGCAGACGAACGACCCCCTGTCGCCCTTCGACGGCGTGTGGGACTTCGACGCGGTCCTGCGCGACCCGCAGGACCCCAGCCGCATGCTGCCCGCCTACGACTCGGGAGACCACCTCCACCCGGGGGACGCCGGACTGCGCGCGCTGGCCGAGTCGGTGGACCTCTACCAGCTCGTCGGAGGCTAGGGGGAGGGCCCGGCGCGGGGCACGGCACCCGCCGCGGCCGTCCGGTCAGCGCGGGCACCCCAGGTGGTGGTGGAGCACGAGGTCGACGTGGACGGCGCCGAGGTCGTCCAGGCTCAGCCCGGCCCCGGGGTCGTACCAGTGCAGCAGGGAGTCGAAGGTCTCCAGCACCTCGTCGGCGACCCGTCCTGGCTCGCGCACCCCGAAGTCCCCGCGGGTCACGCCGTCCAGGATGATGCCGCGCACGTGCTCGCGGTACGCCCGCGTCAGGGAGGTGACCTCGCGGTGGCGGGCCGGGTGGATGGCCCGCAGCACCGGAAGCAGCTCGTGCCCCAGCGCGGTCGCCGCCCGGTGCCGCCAACCGGTCTCCACGTGCCGTCTGACCAGCGTGGACATGCGTTCCTTCGCGGGCCGGTCCGGCCGGTCCGCGGCCAGTTGCCCGTGCACCCGCTCCCGTGTGGAGCGCAGCACGACGGCGTAGGCCAGGTCGAACCGGGTGGGGAAGGCGCGCCTGAGCGCGGCGGGGTCGGCCCCGGTCTCGTCGGAGATCCGGGAGGTCAGTTCGGACATCGCCAGGCCTTGTGGGCCGTGCTGGGCGAACAGGTGCGCCGCGCAGTCCAGGACGGGTGCCGTGGTGCGGAGCGCGTGAGGGGATGTGTCGGCCGTCATGTGCTGTCTCATCGCTCGGAGTACGCCCCCGGAGAGGGTGGGAGGGCGTGTGGTCTTTCACCGGACCGGTTCCGCGCCCCCCGCCCTCAGACCGGACCGGCGGCCGGTGCCCGCCGCTCCCGGCCGCTGGTCAGAGACACCAGGTCCTCGATCCGCTCGGTGGCGAGCGCGTCCACGCCCATGCCCACCACGCGCGCCATCTCGGGGAAGTCGTTCACCGTCCACGCCGTGACGAGGTAGCCGCGCAGGTGCATCTCCGCGACCAGTTCCCGGGTCAGCAGCGTGTAGTGCGTGCCCAGGAAGGTCGGACGCAGGGTCCGCACCACGTCCTCGGGCGGAGGGCCCGGCTTGTCCCAGGCCAGCATCAGCCGGGCCTCGGCGCTGCGGCCGCGCAGGGCGTCGAGGGTCTCGGTGGAACCGGTGAAGAGCACCTGGTCGCCGAACCCGCGCGCCCGCAGCAGGCTGTCCGCCGCCAGCGCCGCGTCGGGCGCGCCGGCGTCCACGAGCAGGGGAGGGGGCGCGACGCCGGTGTACTCCGCGAGCACCTCCATCAGGGTGGGCACGCGCCGCTCCACGTCGTCGCGGGCGGTGGCGATCTCGGCCAGGGTCAGGTCCCCCACGGGTCGGGGCGGGGAACCGGGAAGGGCCACGAGCCGTTCGTCCACCAGGACGGGATAGCCGTCGGAGGTGAGGTGGACGTCGATCTTGACCAGGTCAGCCCCGGCACGCGAGGCTGAACGCAGGGCCGGGAGGGTGTTTCCCGGGAAGCGTGCGGTGTCTCCGCGCAGTGCGATGGACAACGTCATGTCGTCAAGGGTGGCAAAGACTTCCGCTTTACGTGGTGCAAACAGGAAAAACGCCCGCCGGGGGCGGGCGCGGACGGGTGTGCGGCGCCCCGCCAGGAACGGTGTTGCCGTTGCGTGGCACCGCGATTGCGAGCGGACTCACGTCGTCGGCGACGCCGACGGGGTGCGGCGAGCTGGGAAACTTTGTTACACGGCGTCGTGACCGCACGGCGCCCCATGACCGTCCCTGGAGTGTGAGGCGAACGATGATTCCGGACCAGAGACGAGAGCACATCCTCAAGCTCCTTCAGGAGCGCCACGTGCTGAGCATCAACGAGCTCACGTCGATGCTGTCCGTGTCCCACATGACGGTCCGGCGTGACATCCAGGCGCTGGAGAACGACGGCAAGGTGCTGTCGGTCACCGGGGGAGTGCGGCTCGCGGCGCGGCTCAAGAGCGAGCCCTCCTACCTGGCCAAGGCGCAGCTGGAGGTGCCCGCCAAGCGGGCCATAGCGCGCGCGGCGGCCGACCTGGTCCGGGAGAACTTCACCATCTACCTGGACGCGGGCACGACCACGCTGCAGATGGTCCCGCTGCTCACCGACAAGGTCGGCCTGACCGTCATCACCAGCGACTTCAACGTCGTGGGCCACCTGATGGAGTACCCGGGGATCGAGCTGATCCACACCGGCGGGGTGGTCTCGCACTCCGACCACTCCTCGGTCGGGCGCTTCACCGCCGACTTCCTGCGCCAGGTGAACGTCGACCTGGCCTTCATCGCCAGCAGCTCCTGGGACGCCGAGCGCGGGTCGACCACGCCCTCCGAGGCCAAGGTGGTCGCCAAGCAGGCGCTGCTGCGGATCGCCTCCAAGAGCGTGCTCACGGTCGACAGCACCAAGTACGGCAAGTTCGGCACCTTCAGGGTGGCGAGCCTGGAGGAGTTCGACCTGATCATCACCGACGACCGGCTCCCGCGCTCGGCCGTGGACGACCTCGCCGAGCGCGACGTGCGCCTGAAGCTGGTCGAGGTGGAGTAGGAGGAGCGGGGCGCCCACCGGGCTCCCCGGGGGCTCGGGGTCCGAGCCCGCTCCCCGCCCGGTCGGCGGCGCGTGCGGCCGAGGCCCGGGCCGGGGTTCCGCGCGGCTCAGTCCTCGTCGGCGTCGAGCTCCGCGTGGGCGAACAGGGCCAGTTCGGTGCCGTCCGGGTCGTAGAAGAGCAGGGTGGAGCCCTCCTCGCCGTGCATCACCGGGGAGTGCTCCACATCCATCTCCGCGAAGCGCTCCTCCCAGGCCTCCAGTTCACCCAGGTTCTCCACGCCCAGGGTGAGCCGGTCCAGGCCGCAGTGCCTGCGGTCGAACCTGCCCTTGAAGTTGTCGCGGTGCTGGATGAGCGCCAGCAGCAGCCCGGAGGCAGGGTGCTGGCACTCGGTGCGCCGTGTGCCCTCGTGGTCGCGCTTGCCGAGGACCCGGAAACCCAGGACCGTGCGGTAGAAGCGCACACTCTCGTCGCGGTCGCGGACCGACAGGGTGACGCGGGCGAGCCCGTTGAGCTGGGGCACGGGCACCTCTCTGCGGCGGGGGCCGATGGTGGCCAGTAGATCGAGCACGATCATCGAGCCTAGGTCGGAGTCAGAATGATGGGTCCCTCTTTAACGCGGGTTTAACGCCTGATGTTCCCCGAATCACCCCGACACACCCTCTGACCTCCCCCGTCACCCCTCTCAGGCGCCCGGAGTGGAACGTGTCACCGTCGCCGGAGAGGACGGTTCGCCGCGCACGTACCAGCGGGCGCGCATCACCAGGACGGTCACCGCGAAGGAGAGCAGGCCGCCCAGCGTGGCCAGCACGAACGCCCCCTGGTGGCCGTACGCGTCGGCCAGGACGCCCGCGATCGACGACCCCAGCGCCTGGCCCAGGATCAGGCAGCTCAGGACGACGGCCATCGACTGCGACAGGCGGCTGGCCGGGGCGGCCCTCTCGATCAGCCCGAACAGGCTCACGATGTGCGGGCCGATCGCGGCGCCCAGGACGAAGATGGCCACCGCCAGGGCGGCCGCGCCGTGGGCCGCGTACAGCGGCAGGGTGAGCAGGAACAGCGCGCCCGCCGCGATCCGGGTCCGCGCGGTGAGCGGGAAGCCCACGGGGACGGATGCCATCAGCAGGCCCGCGACGGCGCTGCTGGTGCCCATCACCGCGTACATCAGCCCGGACAGGTCCCCGTGCCCGGAGGCGGCGGAGAACGCGGTCACGCCGGTGGACATGCCGCCGAAGAACAGGCCCTGGCAGAACATGGGGACGGCCAGCACCAGCAGCGCGGGAGTGGCGATGCGGCCCCCGGCGCCCCGCACCGGCGGGGTCCCGGGCGGCGCGGTGGGGTGCAGGGCGAACACGGTCCCGAACACGCCGATGAGCACGGCCGCGCCCAGCACGCTCGCCGCAGGGGAGAGCGTCACGGTGAGCAGACCCACCAGGGCGGGGCCCAGGACGAACGCGGCCTCGTCCAGCACGCCCTCGACCGACATCGCCGCGGACACCGAACGCTCGCGCTCCTCGCCCCGGTGCGGCCCCCGCCGGATGAGCACCACCCAGCGCGTGCGCGCCATGGGGCCGATCTGGGGCATGCACAGGCCCGCCACGGCGGCCAGCACGGCCAGGACCGGGGCGGAGGCCTCCGCCAGGACGGCGGTCACGAGCACGGTGATGAGCACGGCGTCCACGAGCGAGGTGACCAGCACCGGGACGCGCTGCCCGCGCCGGTCGGCGAAACGGGCGATGACGGGCCCGCCCACGGTCTCCCCGAGCGCGAAGGCGCCGGTCACCGCACCCGCGGCGGCCACGCTCCCGGTCGTGGTGGTGACCAGGGTGAGCAGGCCGATCAGGGACATGGAGATGGGCAGGCGGGCGAGGAAGGTGCTCAGGAGCAGCGGCCACCCGGCGATGTGGTGCATGCGCCGCAGCGTGTCCAAAGGTGACATCCGGCCCCTGTCCGCGGTCGTGGTCGCCGACCCCCGGATCCCGGCACGGCCGTACGGCTCGGTTCATCGCGAAAGGGCCAAAATTCATCCCATGATATGGCCCTCGTCGGTGGGCGGGCCCTCGCGGCGCCCGCACGGGCGTCTTTCGGGCCCCGGCGGGCCTCCCGGTACCCGTGCGGGGGCTTCCGCGTCCCCGGCGGGCCCCGCGGCGTTCCCGCCGGACGCGCCGCGCGGGGAGGGGCGGGCGCGGGCGCCGACCGCCGGAAAGGGGTGGCCCCGCCCTGACTTTCGACGGTGCCGCCGACCCGCCCCCGATGTGTAGGTTCACCCGCATGGACCTCTCCGTACCGCGCGCGGGCCTTCGGCGTGCGCTGACTCCGCTCGGGGGCTGGCCCACCCGGGCCGCCGTCTGGCGCGACGTGCTGTTCGGGGCTGCGATCGCCGCCCTGTGCCTGGGGGAGATGCTCATCCGCTGGCGCGCCGGGGAGACGTCGGCCGCCGAGGCGCTCGCCACCGCGTGCGCCGCGGTGGCGCTGACCGCGCTGACCGTGGTGCTGTGCCGCCTCTACCCGCTGCTCGCCCTGACCGTGGCGCTGATCGGCTCGTTCTGGGTGTACGGCTTCAGCGTCCTGCTGCTGTGCGTCGCCTACCTGGTGGGCCGCCGCGTCCCCACGGTGTGGTCGGCGCTGGTGCTCTTCACGTCCGTGACCGTCCTGTGGACGGCGGTCGGAGCGCTGTTGGGGCCCGAAGTGCCCGCGGTATGGCCCGCCACAGTGAGCACCGTCGTGTTCACCGCCGTGCTCCCCTGGCTGGTGGGCGTCTACCGGCGCCAGCACGTGGCCCTGGCCGAGGCCGGATGGGAGCACGCCCGCCAGCTCCAGCGCGAGCACCGCCTCACCGTCGACGAGGCCAGACTGCGCGAGCGTTCCCGCATCGCCCAGGACATGCACGACTCCCTCGGCCACGAGCTCAGCCTCATCGCCCTGCGCGCCGGGGCCCTGGAGGTCAGCCCCGACCTGGACGAGGAGCACCGCCGCTCCGCGTCCGAGCTGCGGATCACCGCGGTCGACGCCACCCACAGCCTGCGGGAGATCATCGGCGTGCTGCGCGCCGACACCGAACCCGCGCCCATGACCCCCGCGGGCGAGGGCGTCCCCGCGCTGGTCGAACGTGTCCGCGACTCCGGCATGCGGGTCGTGCTGGTGCGCGACGGCGACACCGGCCGCCTGCCGCCGATGGTCGACCGCGCGGTCCACCGGGTCGTCCAGGAGTCGCTCACCAACGCCGCCAAGTACGCCCCCGGCGCCGACGTGACCGTGTGGCTGACCGCCAGCGGGGAGCAGGTGGAGGCCAGGGTCACCAACTCCGCGCCCCCGGGGCCGTGCCCCGACACCGGCCCGGGCGGCAGGCGCGGACTCATCGGCCTGCGCGAGCGCGTCCGCCTGACCGGGGGATCCTTCGCCGCCGGACCGAACGGCGACGGCGGCTGGGAGGTCTGCGCGACCATGCCGCTGGACGGCACCGCCGGGGCGGGGCCCGACGAGGACGGGGAGGCGGCCCAGATCGACCAGCTCCAGCTCGCCGCCCGCCGCCGGGTGCGCGGTTGGACGATGATACTGGCCCTGGTCCCGGTCACCGCCGCCGTGGCGATCGTGCTCGGGCTGGGCTGGATCGGCGTCACGAACATGGAGAGCAGCACCCTGTCCCCCGAGGAGTTCGCCGACCTGACCGTCGGCGACCCCCAGGCCGAGGTCGAGGAGGCCCTGCCGCCGAACTCGGTGTACATGGACGCGAGCGTGCTGGCGCAGGACGCCGTCCCCCCGGGAGCCACGTGCAGCTACTACCGCAGCGACGGCGTGTTCCTCAGCGAGGAGACGTTCTTCTACCAGCTCTGCTTCTCCGAGGGGCGGCTGCTGACCAAGGGCGAGGCGCCGCTACGGTGACCACGCGGACCCGCGACGGACACAGGGAAGAGGGACACACGTGATCAGGGTGCTGCTCGCCGACGACGAGGCGATGATCCGCGCCGGGGTACGGGCGATCATGCGCAGCGATCCGGAGATCGACGTGGTCGCCGAGGCCGCGGACGGCCGCGAGGCCGTGGACCTGGTGCTCTCCCACCGACCCGACGTGGCGCTGCTGGACATCCGGATGCCCCGGATGGACGGCCTCGCCGCCACGTCGGAGATCCGCAGGGTCGCGCCCGAGACCGCCGTGGTCATCCTCACCACCTTCGGGGAGGACAGCTACATCTCCCAGGCGCTCGGCGGCGGCGCCAGCGGCTTCCTGCTCAAGGCGGGCGACCCGCGCGAGCTGATCGCCGGGGTGCACGCGGTCGCCGACGGCGGCGCCTACCTGTCCCCCCAGGTGGCGCGCCAGGTCATCGCCCGGTTCGGCGGGCCCCGGGCCGCCCGGGAGGCGGCGGCCGTCGCCCGGGTCGGGGAGCTCACCCGGCGCGAGCGCGAGGTGCTGGCCCTGGTGGGGGCGGGCCTGTCCAACGCCGACATCGCCGACCGGCTGTTCCTCGTGGAGGGCACCGTCAAGAGCTACGTCAGCGCCATCCTCAACCGGCTGGAGATGCGCAACAGGGTGCAGGCGGCCATCCTCGCGCACGAGGCCGGGCTCGTGGACACCTCCGACACCTGACACGGCGCCGGGCTGACCCGCCGCGACGGGGGAGAATGGGGAGTATGGACGACGCGTGGCTGGAAGCCGCCTGGCGCGGACTCGCCGGGGACGGACCCGAGGCGGTGGCGGCCGGCGCCGAACTCCTGGGCCGCTGGAACGAGCCGCACCGCCGCTACCACACGCCCACCCACCTGGAGGCCGTGCTGCGCGCAGTCGACCTGCTGCTCCGCGAGGAGAGGGTGCGCGACGCCGACCTCGTGCGCTACGCGGTCTGGTTCCACGACGCCGTCTACGAGGGGGTCCCGGGCCGCGACGAGCGCGAGAGCGCGCGGCTCGCCGAGCGGCTGCTGTCCCTGACGGGGATGGGGACCGCGCGGGTCCGCGAGGTCGTGCGCCTGGTCGGGGTGACCGCGACGCACCGGCCGGGCAGGTGGGACGCCGACGGCGCGGTGCTCTGCGACGCCGACCTGTCGGTGCTGGCCGCCCCCGCCGACGAGTACCTGGCCTACACCACGGCAGTGCGCGCCGAGTACCGGCACGTTCCCGACGAGGACTTCCGTACGGGCCGGAGCGCGGTGCTGCGGTCGCTGCTGGAGGCGCCGCACCTGTTCCACACCACGGCCGGGCGGGCGCGCTGGGAGGCGCGGGCCCGGGTGAACGTGCTCGCCGAACTCGACCGGTTGAACGCCCCGCCCCCGGTGGAGCCGCCCCCGCCCTGAACCGGCCGCCGTCCGGTGGGTGAGGCGACGCGGCGGCGTGCGCGTGCGGGCAGGGCGGAGCGCCGTGTCAGGCCGTGCCGGTCAGCCGGGCGGCCTTGGGCCGCCGCAGCCCGGACGCGCGCAGGCGCGTGACCAGCTCGCGCCCGCTGACGTGCTCGGCGCCCAGTTCCAGGGCCCGCGCGTGCAGGTGCTCGGGGATGTCGTAGTGGTCGCGCTCGAATGCCCGCGGGTCCACCCCGAGCGCGCGGGCGAAGGCGTGCAGCTCCTCGTAGGAGCTGTCGCTGACCAGGTGCGCGAACAGCCAGCCGCGCGGCCCCGGCCAGACCGGGGTGTCGATGAGAACGCTCATCCCGAAACTGTAGGTCCTGTCCGGGCGGGGCCGGTGCGGCCCGTCGCCGCCCCGCCCGCTCCGGTCCCGCTCCGCTCGGCCCCGCTCCCTCCGCCCCGCCTCAGGCGCCCAGCCCCCCGTCCACGGGCACGATCGCGCCCGTCACCATCGAGGCCCGGTCGCTGAGGAGCCACGCGGCCACCTCGGCCACCTCGCGGGGCTCGGCCAGGCGGCCGAGCGGGGTCGCCGCCCTGTTGTGCTCGATGACGCCCGGGGACACCGCCTCCCACGCGTCGAGCATCTCCGTCGCGGTAGCGCCGGGGGTGATGCCGTTCACGCGGATCCCCTGCCGGGCCCAGGTCACGGCGGCGGACTCGGTGATGCTGTTGAGCGCGCGCTTCATCGCGCCGTACGCGGGCAGGGCGGGGTTGGCGCGGCGGCTGCCGACGCTGGAGGTGTTGACGACCGCCCCGCCGCCGCTTCGGCGCATCAGCTCGGCCTCGGCCGTCATCGCGGTCCACTGCCCCCGGAAGTTCACCGTGAACTGCGTCTCGACGTCCTCCTCGCTCGTCGCGTCCAGCGGGCCGGGCCGCTGGACCGCCGCTCCGTTGTTGAACGCGCCGTCGAGTCCGCCGTGCAGTTCCTCCACGCGCCCGACCGCCGCGCGGATGCTCGCCCGGTCGGCGAGGTCCATGGTCACCGCCTCCGCGTCGCCGCCGTCGGCGCGGATCTCGGTGACGAGCCCTTGTAGGGCGTCCGTGCCGCGGGCGGCGAGCACGACGGACGCGCCCTCCCGTGCGAAGAGGCGGGCGGCGGCCGCCCCGATCCCCCGGCTGGCGCCGGTGATGAGGACGACCTTGCCGGTGAGCAGGCCGACTGGTGAGGTGTCGATGTCGTTCGTCATGTTGACAGTGTCAGCTCGACCTCCGGGCCGGATCCAGGTACAGGCGGTACCAGGATCCGCCGCCGCGCGGCGTGCAGAATCGGGGGTATGGACAAACAGGGACTCGGGGCCTTCCTCCGCAGCCGCCGCGAACGGCTGCGGCCGTCGGACGTCGGCCTCCCCTCGGGCCCGCGTCGGCGGACACCGGGTCTTCGCCGCGAGGAGGTGGCGGTCCTCGCGCACATCTCCACGGAGTACTACGTCCGGCTCGAACAGGCCAGGGCGCCGCGGCCGTCGGGCGAGGTCCTCGCCGCGATCGCGGACGCGCTGCGGCTCACGGACGCCGAGTCCGACCACCTCCACGTCCTCGCGGGCACCGCGCCGAACCGCACCCGGCTGCACCGGCGCGACGTGCGCCCCAGCATCCTCGCCCTCCTCGAACGCCTGCCCTCGACGGCCGGGATCGTGATGTCCGCCGTGTTCGAGGTCCTCGCCTGGAACGACCTCGCGGCCGCGCTCCTGCACGACTTCGGCGAACTCACCCCGAGGGAGCGCAACCTCGCGCGTCAGGCGTTCCTCGGGCCGGCGCGGCCCGGCACGGCGCTGTACGGGGACTCCGACGCCGCCGGGTTCCGGCACCACGTGGTCATGGAGCTGCGCTCCGCCCTCGCCCGCTACCCGGAGGACCCCGCGGTGACCGGCCTCGTCGACGAGCTCCGCGAGGCCAGCCCCGACTTCGTCCGGCTCTGGGAGCGGCACGACGTGCAGGCCGCGCGGACGCTCACCAAGACCTTCCTGCACCCGGTCGTCGGGGAGGTCACCGTCGACTGCGACGCGCTCGCGCTCACCGACCGCGACCAGCACCTGGTGCTCTACAGCGCGCCGCCCGGGTCCTCCGGCGCCGAGGCCCTGGCCCTGCTGGGCGTCCTCGGCGCCGGGTCCGGCGCCGGACCGCGGTAGTGCCGGGCGGCCGCGGCCCCTGCGTTCAGGGCCGCCCGGTCACCGGGGCGCTCACCGGGCGCCAGGGCACGGGGCTGGACATGACCATGGTGCTGGAGGGGCGGCCATGCTCGGCGAGCCTGTCGATGACCTCCTCGAAGTGCTCCATGGAGCGGACCGCGATGAGCAGGACGCAGCAGTCGTCGCCGGTCACCCGGTGCACCTGGAGGATCTCCGGCATCGCCAGCGACGCCTCGTCGCGCAGCAGGCAGTGCGCGCCGAAGCACTCCATGCGCACCAGGGCGGTCACGGGCAGCCCGGCCGCGGCCGGGTCCACGTGCGCGTGGTAGCCGGTGATCACCCCGCGGTCGGTCAGGCGCCGTACGCGGTCGGCGACGGCGGGCGCGGACAGGTTCACCCGCCGGGACAGTTCGTTGAAGGACAGGCGCCCGTCCCGCTGGAGCTCGGCGAGGATGCGCTGGTCAACGCTGTCCAGCGGGGTTGCCAACCGTGATGTCATACTTTGCGTTCCCAAAGTCGAGAGTCACAACGACTTACGAATGCTAGGCCAGTGTCCCCTTCGCGTGTGCGACGGCCCTTCCTGTTCGGGGCGCGGGTGCCCGATGATGTCACCTCACGCGCCCGGCGGCCGTGTGCGGGGGCGGACCCCTCCGCCCGAGGCGCCGCGGGCGCGCCGCCGTACACGCGATCGCGACAAGGGGTTTCGCATGCTCACCACGACCGCCCAGCAGTGTCCGTACGCCGGTGGCCCCGGCGGGGCCGAGGCGGCCCGGAGCGCCGGGGACGACAGCCCGACCCTGTCCTTCGACCGTGCGACCCCCTACGTCGACTACGCCGGTATCGAGACCCTGCTGTCCCTGCAGAAGCCGCGCACCGCGGAGCCCGCCGAGCCCTCGTTCATCATCGCCACCCAGGTCATGGAGCTGCTGTTCGCCCTGGTGCGGGAGCGCTGGGAGGCCGCGCGCGACGCGCTGGAGGCCGACGACGTGCCCGGCGCCCTGGCCTGGCTGCGCCGCGCACGCAACGCCCAGGACGTGCTCAACGACTCCTGGGGCCTGCTCGCCGACATGACGCCCACCGAGTTCAACCGCTTCCGAGACTCCTTCGGCGAGGCCTCGGGCTTTCAGTCCTACGGCTACCGCAAGCTGGAGTTCCTGCTCGGCAACAAGTCCGCCGCCATGATCCGCCCGCACAAGGCCATGGACGGCGTCGTCGGCGACCTCACCGCCCTGCTGGAGCGCCCCGGACTCTACGACGCGGCGCTGCGGCTGCTGCACCGCCGCGGTTTGCCCGTCCCCGGGGACCGCGTCGAGCGCGACTGGACCCTGTCCTACGAGGCCAGCCCCGGCGTGGAGGAGGCCTGGAAGGCCGTCTACGCCCACGACGCGCCCGGCAACGAGCTGTTCCTGCTGGCCGAGGCGCTGCTCGACGTCGCCGAGCGGGTCACCCGGTGGCGTCAGCGCCACCTTGTCGCCGTCAAGCGCACCCTGGGCGGCAGGCCCGGCAGCGGCGGCTCCAACGGCCTGAACTGGCTGGCGCGCAACGCCGAGCAGGACGTCTTCCCCGAGCTGTGGTCCCTCCGCAGTACCGTCTGACCCGTTCCCACCCGCCGCCACGAGGAAGCAGGACCCCGATGACCCCCGCCACCCGCGCGGACTGTGCCGCGCTCGACGCGGCCGACCCCCTCGCCTCCTTCCGGGAGGAGTTCGTCCTCCCCGAGGGCCTGGTCTACCTGGACGGCAACTCGCTGGGCGCGCTGCCGCGCTCCACCCCCGGCCGGGTCGCCGACATGATCGAACGCGAGTGGGGGCGCGACCTCATCCGCAGCTGGAACGACGCCGGGTGGTGGGACAAGCCGCGCACCCTGGGCGCCAAGATCGCGCCGCTGGTCGGCGCGGCGGCCGACGAGGTGGTCGTCGGCGACGGGACCTCGGCCAACCTGTTCAAGACCCTGGTCGCGGCGCTGCGCATGTCCGACCGCTCGGTGGTGCTGGGCGAGGCGGGCAACTTCCCCACCGACCTGTACGTCGCGGAGGGGGCGGCCTCGCTGACGGGCGCCACGCAGAGGCGCGTGGACCCCGACGGCCCCGGGCTGGCCCGGGACCTGGAGCGGGGCGACGTCGCTGTCCTGCTGCTCAGCCACGTGGACTACCGCAGCGGCACCCTGCGCGACATGCCCGGCATCACCCGCCTGGCCCACGAGCACGGCGCCCTGGTGGTCTGGGACCTGTGCCACAGCGCGGGCGCGGTCCCCGTCGACCTGTCCGGCAGCGGCGCCGACTTCGCGGTGGGGTGCACCTACAAGTACCTCAACGCGGGTCCGGGCGCCCCCGCGTTCCTGTACGCCGCACGCCGCCACCACGCCGCAGCCGACCAGCCCTTGAGCGGCTGGCACGGGCACGCGCGCCCCTTCGACTTCACCGCGGACTACGAGCCCGCCGAGGGGGTGTCGCGCTTCCTGAGCGGTTCGCAGCCGCTGGTGGCCGACGCCGCCCTGGAGGCGAGTCTGGACGTGTGGGCGCGGGCGGACATGGAACTGGTGCGCGCCAAGAGCCTGGCCATGACCGACCTGTTCCTGGAGCGCGCGGCCCGGGCGGGGATCTCCTCGATCACCCCGGCGGAGCACGCGCGGCGCGGCAGCCAGGTGGCCCTGGTGCAGCCGGAGGAGGGCGCCGGGTACCCGATCGTGCAGGCGCTCATCGCGCGCGGTGTGGTCGGCGACTTCCGCGCCCCCGACGTCATGCGGTTCGGGTTCACCCCGCTCTACCTGCGCTACGTCGACGTGTGGGACGCCGCGCAGGCCCTGCTGGAGGTCGTGGAGACGGGGGAGTGGCGCCATGAGCGCTTCTCCCGCCGGGGCCGGGTGACCTGAGATCCGGCGTCCCGGCCCTGGGCCCGGCCGCCGGACCGTCGTGGCGGCCGTGCCCGGCGGCCGGGCGGCCCTCCGGGGCCCCTTCGCCCGTGTCCGGAGCCGGTCGGGGCGGCGCTGACCGTTCCCGTATGTGCGTTTTGCGTGGTCTTGACCACGTTCGCCGGTAACCCGCCATCCTCCCCGTCCGTCGCCGCGACCCGGAGCGCGGGGCTCCGCGGCCGTCCGCGTGCGGGTGGAGCCGAAGCTATGACGAGGGCCACGGAAAGGCCCCTCCGCTGCCCCGGGGCGGTCCGTAAATCCCCTGCCACCGGGGCTTTTCGCGTTTTCGGTCCCTCGCACGCCCCGTTTCGTAACGTATTGCGAGAGACACGCAAAGTCATTTTACCTCGGGGGATTGCGCGCTTTGCCTAAACGTGGGTTAGTGTCCTCGTGATCGGTTCGTTATTGCTGTTTGACGAACCGATGCCGAGCCCTTGACCGGCCGAGAGCCGCAAGGGAGTCGAGACCTCTTTCCCCGGGGACAGGGCCGCGCGAATCCACGCGCCTGCGCCAGCGGAGAAGCCGAATCCCATCGGTACATCCCGTTCCCGCCCGCCACTCGCCGCCAGCGACGCGGGAGAACCCTGCCTTGACCACGCCCTCGCGGGGGCGCACCGAGCGTGCCCGCACGCCGGGCGAGTCATGCCCGCGGTCTTCTCGGCCCTGTCGTCAACCTGGCTTCCTACTTATGAGCAACGACACTCCCATTCAGCACGGCGAAGTTACCGCGACCTACTTCTGGGACGACGGTTCCGGCATCAACGGGGACACAGGAGCCCCCGCGAGCGGGGAACCCATGCAGAAGGGCCTTTTCTCCAGCCCCAGTTGGCCGCTCGGCACCGAGGGCTATGTCGTCTACGAGGGCAAGAAAGCCGAGTTCTTCATCGGCGACCGGGGCCCGGGCGCCCCCTCCGAGGGTTGTGACGTCCTCCTCGACATGGACGGCAAGACCTTCGCCGAGATCACGGGCGAGACCTGGAACGACAGCAACTACACCGTCAGCGGCGGCAACGGCCACCTCGAGGTGGAGTACTACATCACCAAGTGGGGCGACGGCGCGGGCACCGAGGGCGCACCGCACCCCTTCCAGCAGCCCGGCAACAAGTGCGAGGACGCGGTCTCCCCGATCCCCGAGGACGCCCTTCCCGAGGAGGAGACCGAGGAGCCCGCCGAGGAGAGCGCGCAGAAGAGCGAGAAGAGCGAGGAGCCCGCCCCGAAGAAGGACGAGGGCGAGCCCGAGCAGAGCGCCGAGGAGGAGCAGCCCGAGGAGGGCGCCGCCGAGAACGGGAACGGGGACGGCGACGGCGGCGTGACCGCCGAGACCGCGGCCAACGACCTGTCCGGCTTCCAGCTCATGGGCTCCGACGGCGTCATCAGCGGCACCGGGCTGCTGGCCCTGGCCCTCATCCCGGCCGTGCTGCTCGCCGTGCTCTTCGCCTGGACGCGCCGCCCGTCCGGCGCCCACGCCGGAGCCGAGGACGACGGCGGAAGCCTGACGGACGCGAGCAGCGGCCGTCACAGCCTGGGCACGCGGCTCAACTCCGTGATCGACAGGCTGCGCGGTGGGCGCTGACCCGCACAGGACGGCCCGTCGGCCGGGACACGTGTTCCGGCGCACCGCGGGGGCCGCGGCCGACCGGCCGCGGCCCCCGTTCGCGTCCGCGGCAGGGGGGTCCGCACCGGCAGGTACGCCGTTCAGGTCTCGCGCGGCCCGCGGGCCGGGGCCGGCACCGGTCCACGGGGCGCACCGCCTCCGTCGAGGGGAGGGGAGGAGCCGGACCGGATCGCTCATCGGTGCGCTTCATGTCTTGAATATGAGGTGAATCACCCCATATTGTCGATAAGTCCATCCGGATACTGGACGAAATGCCCAGTAGTGCGGCGCGACGGCCCGGATGTTCTCCGTCGATGATCGTGTGAGCGGTATGAGGTAAGCATGGCCGTGCAGTTGGACGACACCGACCGTCGCATCATCTCCTTGCTCCGCCACGACGGGCGCATGTCCATCCGCGCGGTCGCCGAACAGGCGCACATCTCCCGCGCCAACGCCTACTCGCGCCTCGAACGCCTGCGCTCGGAGGGCGTCATCCGCGGCTTCACCGCCGTCATCGACCCCGAGAAGTACGGCACCGCCCTGTCGGCCTACGTGTCGGTGCGCATCGAGCAGCACTCCTGGGAACGCTTCCGCGGCTACCTGCGCGACATCCCCGAGGTCGACCACGCCGCGCTCGTCTCCGGGGACGTGGACCTGCTCCTGCTGGTCCGTGTCACCGACGCCGCGGCCCTGCGCACCTTCGTCCTCGAACGCCTCCAGCGCATCCCCGAGGTCAAGAGCACGCAGACCATGTTCATCCTGGACGAGCCGCCGCTCTAGGCAGTGTTTTTTGGACCTCCGCTCCGCTTCGGCCCGCCCGTCGCCCGCCATCGCCCGTCGGGGACGCTGCGCGTCGGGACGGGCCACCGCCCCGCGAAGCGGCCCTTGGGGCGGCGCCGGGGAGGGTCCTAGTCTGGGCCCCATGCCTGAGTACCGCGTGGTCGACGCCTTCACCGACCGGCCCCTGGCCGGGAACCCCGCCGCCGTCCTGGTCCTGGACGAGGCCTACTCCGACGACTGGGCCCAGGGTGTGGCCGCCGAGTTCAACCTGTCCGAGACCGCCTTCGCCCGGCCCGTGCGGGAGTCCGACGCCGACTACGAGCTGCGCTGGTTCACCCCCACCGTCGAGGTCGACCTGTGCGGGCACGCCACCCTGACCACCGCCCACACCCTGTCCGAACTCGGTGTCCCCGGCCCCTACCGCTTCACCACCCGCAGCGGCGTCCTCACCGTCACCGAGCGGGACGGGCGGCTGTGGATGGACTTCCCCGCCGCGTGGCCCAAGCGCGTCGAGGAGCCCGAGGGGCTGGCCGAGGCCCTGGGCTCGCGCCCCCTGTGGACCGGCCTGGGCCTCGGCGGCCAGGACCTGCTGGTCGAGCTCGCCGACGAGGAGGCCGTGCGCGGGCTGTCGCCCGACATCGCCGCGCTGGGGCGGATGCCGTACCACCTGGTCATCGTCACCGCCCGGGCCGACGAGGGCCCCGACTTCGTCTCCCGGGTCTTCGGCCCCAACGTCGGCGTGCCCGAGGACCCGGTCACCGGCAGGGCGCACACCGTGCTCACCCCGTTCTGGGCCGACCGCTTGGGCCGCAGCGAGCTGAGCGCCCACCAGGCCTCCGCGCGCGGCGGCGACCTGCTGGTGGAGGAGCGCAACGGGCGGGTGATCATCGGCGGCGAGGCGGTCACCGTGGCCACCGGCACGCTGTTCCTCTAGGGCCCCGGCCAGCCCGCGAACCCCCCGGGGCGCGGGTTCCGGCCGTGCGGGCGGCGTGGCCGGGCGGGGACGGAATGTGAGCGCGGGGACGGGAGGAATCCGGGTTTCCCCCTCACAGGGCCCCGAGTTCCGGTAGAACTGGTCCGAGGCACCTCCCCACCCCTCCCGGGGAGGTGCCCGCCGCGGCCCCTCCGGCACACCCCCTTGGTATCGGGGGGCCGCGGCGCACCCCCCGGAAGACCGGCCCCGCCGCCCCAGCGGGGCCGGTCCTCTCCGGCGGACGGCCACCGTTGCGGCGTTGCCGGCGGAGCCGTCCCACCGGCGCCGCCCGCGTCCACTCCCGGACCGGGCGCCCGCGCCGGGGCGCCGCCCGCCCGGGCGGGCGGGACCGCAGGATTCAGGGCGCGCTGAACCCCCGGTCCTCGTCCGTGCGGGCGACGACCGGAGCGCCCGGTGGCGGTTGCCCGCGGGCCCTCTGCGGTGGTTCCGCCCAACGCCCCCCGGTGACCGGCCCCGCCGCCCCCGCGGGGCCGCTCCCTCACCCCGCCCGGGACAGGAGGAGCGAGGAGTTCTGCCCGCCGAAGGCGAAGGAGTTCGACAGGGCCAGTCCGTCGGGCATCGGCTGCGGGTCCCCCAGGAGCAGGTTGAGGTCGATGTCGGGGTCCACGTCGTCCTTGCTCACGTTCAGGGTGGGAACGGCCACGCCCCTGCCGAGGCTGAGCAGGCACACGATCGCCTCCAGCGCGCCCGCCGCTCCGAGCGGATGGCCGTAGTAGGACTTGGTCGACGACACCAGCGGCCGGTGCGGGAACAGGGACGCGATCGCCGACGCCTCCGTCCGGTCGTTGAGCTGGGTGGACGTGCCGTGCGCGTTGACGTATCCGACCTCGGACACCCCGTGGTCGGACCCCGGCGAGAACAGCCCCGCCATCGCACGGGTGACTCCGTCCAGGTCGGGGGCGAGCAGCGAACCCGCGTCCGAGGTGCCGTGGTAGCCCACCACCTCGCCGAGGACGGGCGCGCCCCGCCGCCGCGCGTGCTCCCACGACTCCAGGACGAGGACCCCCGCGCCCTCCGCCATCACGAACCCCGAGCGGTTCCCGGAGAAGGGCACCGACGCGCCGTCGGGATCGGACGAGGACGTCATGGCGCCCAGTTTCCTGAACGGTTCGAGGACCTGGTCGATGACACAGGCCTCAGCGCCCCCGGCGACGGCCACTTCCAGGTCGCCCGCGCGCACCCTCCGGAACGCCTCGCCGATCGCCACGCTGCCCGAGGCGCACGCGGAGGCGTAGCTGAGCGCCTCGCCCCGCAGCCCGAACTCGATGGAGATGTTCGCCGCGATCATGTTCATGAGCCCCTTGGGCACGATCAGGGGGGAGATCTCCCGCACTCCGTGGACGGCCCCGTCGCCGAACTCGGAGGCGAGGGTCTGCACACCGCCGATCGAGCTGCCCATGAACAGGCCCGCCCCGTGGAGCACCTCGGGCAGACCGAGCAGGCCCGCACCGGTCAGGGCCTCCTCCGAGGCGCGCAGCGCCAGGCGGGTGACCCGGTCGGTGTGGCGGCGGACGCGGGTGGGGAACCCCTCCTCCCAACCGTCGGGCACCCGGGCGACGAGGGTCACGCCCTCGATGTCCGGTTCGGTGAAGTTCGTCCTGCCGTCGAGCAGCGATCCCCAGAACTCCTCCGTGTCAGCGCCGATCGGGCTCACCACGCCGGTACCGGTCACCACGACGCGTCGTTTCGTTTCGGACACCATCAACTCCTTCTCAGGCGGGATCGCGACCTGATGAGGACGACCGCGAACAGCACGAGCACGGTCGAGCAGGTCAGGGCGAACGGCAGATAGGACGTGCTCGCGGGGACGAAGGTGACGAAGGTGGACATGATCCGGTCGAAGAACGCCCGGACCACGGCCGAGGCGGCGAACGCGGTCAGAGCGACGAGCGACACGACCAGGGGAACCGTGTAGCCGAACACCGCCCGGTTGAGGACGCCGGGCGAGTAGCCGTTCATCCGCATGATCCGGACGAACTCGCCCTGGGTGGCGAAGGTGAAGCGGTAGATGGACAGGAGCATGATGGCCAGAAGGGCCACCGCGATACCGATGAGCAGCGACACCTGGATGTTGATGATCTCGACGATGCTCTCCCCGGAGGAGGCGATGCTCTCCCGCGAGACCGAGGGGACCGCGTCGTGCAGGTCGGGGTGGCGCGACCCGGTGAACGCGACCGGGACGGACGGGGCCCGCGTTCCGGAGTCCTCGATCCGCTGGTCCTCGGGGACGTACACCAGCGCGGAGGTCGCGTTGTCGGTGACGGCGCCGACCTCCAGCGTGTACTCGGCCCCGCCCTCGATGTCGGTGAACCGGAGTTCGCTGCCCTCGCCCACCCCGTACTTGTCGGCGAACGCCTCGGTGACGGTGGGTTCGTCCACCTCACCGAAGAAGCGCGAGTCCGACGGTACGGAGAACACCATCTGCGCGACGTGCTCGTCGTCGTACAGGGTGGTGAGCCGGGCGAGTTCGTCCTCGTCCCGTTCCAGGCCCGCTTCGGCCACGGCGTCGAACAGCACGTACATGTACTCGTAGTCGGTGTCCGTTTCGAGCATCGCCACGTACTCGTCCACCGAGATCTTCAGCATGAACGAGAAGTTCACGAAGAGGCTGACGATCAGCACGAGCGCGACCAGGGACAGCGGCTCCCGGGGGTTGCGCAGGGCCTTGACCAGCCGTAGCCGCAGCCCGAAGTCGGGGATGAACCGCAGCCCCGAGGTGGACACGCGGGGCTCCCGGCGTGCCCTGCGGCGCCGGCGGGGCCTTCGGTGGACCGTCCGGTAGCAGGCGTAGTCCACGAGGAGCAGCACGGCGAGGGTGACCAGGGAGACGGCGACCAGCACCGGGACGTCGACCGAGAGCGGCGGATAGTTGTAGAGCCTGCCGTTGATCGACATGATCGGTGTCGCCGCCACCGCCGTCAGGGCCGTGCACACGACCCAGGCCGCGACGAGTGTGAACACCGTCTCGACCCGGTAGTGCCCGCGCAGGCGGGAGGCGAGCCCGAGCCGCTCGAAGGTGGCGATGTCGCGCTGTTCCCTCCTGCGTGTCTCGAAGTGGTACACGGACACCAGGGCGACGATGATGGCCGTGAAGATGACGAAGATGAGCGCGGCTAGGTCGCGCGGGGCGGCGGAGTCTCCGATGACCTGCTGGATCCGGGAGTTGTTGTCCGAGTCGCGTATGAGCGAGGGAGCGTACTCGTCGATGACGGACGCGACGTCGGTGCGCTCGTCGAAGGAGAACTGCCGGGTCGCCTCGTCGAGGAACTCCGCGTCGAAGGTGTCGCCGGTGACGAACGCCATGCCGAAATCGTCCGCGTTCGGCTGGAGGACCAGTTCGCTGCTCTTGGTGGTCATGTAGTCGGGCGCGGTCGCGAAGCCGACCACTTCGAGGTCGAGGGACCCGACGGTGACGCGGTCGCCGACCTCCAGCCCGTGGGCGTTCGCGTACTGCTCGTCGAGCAGCACGTCGTCGTCGGCCTCCAGGTCCCGTCCGGCGACCACCGCGTGCAGGTTGATCGACTCCCGGGGAGGGAACAGCCGCAGGGTGGAGTCGTCGGGTCCCGGCACGTCGGCGCTGAGCACCGACTCCACTCCGTCGGCCACCTCACCCCGTACCTGCTCCCCCTCCCCGCCGTCGGCGACGAAGTACCCCTCCTCCTGGTTGTTCTCCTCGGCGAAGCGTTCGAGGTCGCCGAGCACGCTCGTGGACGCCACGAAGAAGGAGCTGCTCAGGGTGAACCCGATGACCGTGATGAGGAAGAGCGTCACGAGCTCGGGCCAGTTGCGTCTCGCCCGTCGCCGTACCCGCTTGCGCAGCGTGTCGCGGAGGGCGGGGCTCACCATGCGACCGACGAGGCGTCCACGGGGGCCAGGCTCCGGTCGTCGGAGACGACACGGCCGTCGTGCAGGCGCACGACCTGGTGGGAGATCCCCGTGACCAGCTCGTTGTGCGTGATCATCACGATGGTGACACCGAACCGCAGGGTCAGGTCCTGGAGCACCGAGAAGACCTCGCGGGTCGACACCGTGTCGAGCGCGCCCGTGGGCTCGTCGCAGAACAGGATCGCGCACTCCTTGTTGAGCGCCCTCAGGATCGCGCACTTCTGCCGCTGGCCGCCGGAGCACTCACCGGGGAAGCTGTCCACCACGCCGCGCAGGTTCCAGCCGTCGATCAGCTCGTCCACCTTCGGGATGAGCGGCCGGTCGAGCACGATGTTCTCGTGCAGCGTCAGGTCCCCGATCAGGTTGTACTCCTGGAAGACGAACGCGATCTCGTCGCGGCGGAAGCGGTCGACCTCCCGGCGCGACAGGGAGTGGACGTCGCGGTCGGCGACGGTGACGGTGCCGGAGTCGATCCCCTCCAAACCGGACAGGCAGTTGAGGAGTGTGGACTTCCCGGATCCGGACGGGCCGAGGATGGTGCACAGCGTCGCCTCCTCGATCTTCAGGGACACCCCCTTGAGCACCGTGGTGCCGTGCTCCCCGCCGACGGGGAACGACTTGACCAGGTTCTCCGCCGCGATCACGAGACGCCCTCCGCCCGCCGCACGAGCAGGAAGTACGAGTAGTACATGCTGTCGGCCGGAACGATCTCCTCCACGGCCAGGCCGGCCTCCGAGAGCTGGTCCTGGAGTGTGCTCCAGTAGGCCACCGACCGGAAGTCCGACAGCACGCGGTTGAGGAGGGCCTCGGCCTTGACCAGGGAGTTGCCCACACCGGACAGGTAGAGCTGGGTGCCCGGCACCGGGGAGGTCGAGCGTACGAGGACCTCCTGGACGTCCTCGAAGTCGGGGAAGTACTGGCCGATGACGTAGGTGCCCGTCGGCGACAGGACCTCACGGACCCTGCGGAAGAACGGGACGCGTTCCTCCTCGGGCATGTAGAAGATCATGAAGCTGCTCAGGACCATGTCGAAGCGGTCGGTGGTGTCGTGGTCGGTGAACCGGACCGGTTCCACGCGTGTGTTCGGATGCCCGGACAACCGCTCGCGTGTGGCGTCGGCGACCTTCACCTGGGGTTCCAGGCCGACCATCCGGGCGGTGGGCAGGGTGGAGAGCACCGAGCTCATGTGCAGGCCGTCACCGCAGCCGATGTCCAGGACGGACGCGGGGGAGAGACGGCGGCAGAGCCGTTCGAACGAGCGCTTCGTGTAGAGCTCGTAGGCCAGGGCACCGAGGTCGGAGTAGAACTTCTCGGAGAAGGAGGGCGCGACCTGGGCGTCGAACCCCATGCCCTCCAGTTCGAGGATGTACCGGCTGAGGACGATCAGGTAGCGCACGTCCGGCCGGTGCAGCGGCCCGGACTCCCCGTCCGCCTCGGCCTTGCGGATGAGCCCTCGGACGAACACGTAGTCCTTCTCGGCTTCGGCGCGCGGGCGCGTGGCCGAGTCGCCGCCGAAGCCGGCGAACCCGGTGGTGTAGGCGGGTTCGGGGACGACGGCGCCGTCCACCCGTGCGGCGACGCCCAGTTCCAGGGCGAGCCGGAGGAAGTCGTCGAGGATGCGGGGGTCCGTGTCCGGGCGCGCGGACAGGTCGCCGTCGGGGAACTCCCGGTCCATGAGGGTGAGCACGATGTGCCGCAGGAACCCCTGGAGCTTGGACAGGAGGAGGAGCTGGAGCAGGGGTCCGCCGCGCAGGCCCAGCCCGTTCGCCGCCGCCAGCGCCGCGCGGACGACGGGCGTCTGCCGGGAGCGCAGGGCCAGGTTGTGCCGCCTGAGGGCGATCTCGCTGTGCCTCATCGGACGGCCTCCAGCTCGTTCAGGGCCTTGAAGGTCACCTCGAGGTCCTCCTCGGTGTGCAGGCGGGACAGGAAGAAGCGGAGCCTGGCCTCGTCCTCCCGGACCGCCGGGTGCAGGATGGGCGCCACGTTGATGCCGCTGACGTGCAGCTGTTCGGAGAACCTCAGGGCGAGGGCGGAGTCGCCGGTGATGAGCGGGACCACGGGCGTGCCCCCGCTCCTGCCCGTGTCCAGGCCCATGTCCCTCAGGGCGCCGAGGAAGCGCTGGGAGATCTCGTGCAGCTCGTCGATCCAGTGGGGGTTCTCCTGGCACAGGCGGATCGACTCCAGGGCCGCCGCGGTGTTGGCGGGGGTCATACCCACGCTGAAGACGAAGCCGGGGAGGTTGTAGCGCAGGTACTCGACGAACCCGCGGCTTCCGGCGATGTAGCCTCCGCAGCTGTTGAAGGCCTTGCTGAGGGTGCCCATGTGGATGTCGACGCGGCGCGGGTCCACACCGAAGTGGCTGGCCACACCGCGGCCCGCGCGCCCCACGGTGCCGATCGAGTGGGCCTCGTCGATCATGAGGAAGGCGTCGTGGTGCTCCTTGATCCGCAGCAGCTCCGGCAGGGGGCACAGGTCGCCGTCCATGCTGTAGACACCCTCGACGACGATGACGACGTTGCGGAACCTGGGGCGCAGCCGTGCCAGCTCCTGTTCCAGGTTCTCCATGTCGTTGTGCTTGAAGGGCTTGCGCTTGGCGTCGGAGAGCAGCGCGCCCTGGATGAGGCTGTTGTGGGCCAGGGAGTCGTGGAGGATCAGGTCGTCCTCACCGAACAGGTTCCCCAGGATGTTGACGTTGGTGCTGTGCCCGCCGACCTGCACGAGCGCGTCGTCCACGCCGATGAAGTCGGCGATCGTGCGCTCCAGCTCCCCGTGGAGACCGATCTCGCCGCCGATGAGCCTGCTCGCCGAGACCGAGGTCCCGTGCTCCGCGACGGCGTCGTCGACGGCCTTGCGGATACGGGGGTGGCCGTTGGTGCCGAGGTAGTTGTAGCTGGAGTAGTTCACGAACGTGCGGGCGCCGACACTGATCGTGTTCGCGGCGACCCCGCGGTAGGCGGCGAAGTAGGGCAGGTCCTCCTGCCCGCGGAGGAAGTCCCCGAACTGGACGATCTTCTCCATCCGCGCGATGCCCTCGGGAGCCGCGGGGGCGTCCGCCGGGGTCTCCTCGACCAGCGCGTGCAGACGGAGTTCGAGGTCGGCGTAGGTGATGTCGTCCTGGAAGTCCTCCCACGGGTCGATCGCGCGGATCTGGGGGTGGTTCTTGGCGAGGCTGGAGACGAGGTCCATGATCATGATCGAGTCGAACCCGAGGTCGTCGATCATGAGTTTTCCGGGGTCGATTTCGTGGGTTTCGTACGAGGCTATTTCAGCGACGGTTTTGAGCAGATCGGTACTCATGTTACTCGTGTGACTCATGGGGGCTCCAAGTCGTTCTTCACGGCTTCTGAGACACGTGTTCGTGAATGTGTTCCGCTGCTGATGCCGCCCCGTCGACCCCGGAGAGGAGTCCGCGGAGTTCCCGGGCACGGGAGCGGGTGTAGGGGTCTGTGAGGACCTTCTCCACGGCATTCCGGAAAGAGCTTCCGGAAACGTCCCCGGGGGAGACGGCGACGGCGTTTCCGAAGCGGACGCAGTCCGCCACGTTCCACCGCTGCTCCATCTGCAGACCGATTCCGACGAAGGGTTTTCCGGTCGTGACCGCGGTCTGCACGGTTCCCTCGCCCCCGTGGATCACGGAGGCGTCGATGAGGTCGCCGAGCAGGTGTGCGGGGAGGAGGCCGCGCACGTGGATGTTGTCCGCGACCTCGGGGAGGTCGCTCTCCTTCAGGTAGGAGGCGACGGGGGCGATGACGGTGACGGGCATCCGGGAGAGCTCGGCGAGGACCCGGAGCACCACCTCCCGGTTGCCGGAACTGCCCATGGCGAAGTAGACCACCGGGCGTTTCGCCCGCGCCGAGGCCTCGGCGACGCGGACCACGTCCGGAGGGACCTCCCGGTCGATCCGGGCGAAGACCGGGCCGACCAGGCGGTAGTTCGCGGGCATCCGGTAGGGGCGCAGGTAGCAGGAGAGGGAGGTGATCAGGTTGAGGTCGGCGTCGAGCGCCTGGATGGTGCGACCGGGCAGCCTGACCCCGTGCTCGCGCGCGACCGCCCGGAAGGCCGCGGGCTTGTAGGTGGTCATCCGGGCGGCTTGCCGCAGGAGGGAGGCGGCGCCGGTGTTGACCGCCCGGGGGAGCGGGCCGCCCCCTTCGACGAGCGGCAGCGACCGCGTCTGGAGGATGTGGGGCCAGCTGTAGGCGAAGGGCTTGACGTAGACGAGCGGCACGCCGGCGGCACGGGCGGAGACGAACTGGCTGAGCGTCGTGCCGATCACGACCGCCGCCGGGCGGAGCGTGCTGATGAGGGCGAGTTCGCTGGCGACGCGGGTGCGGAGCATCGCGGCGGTGAAGGGGTGCCGGACCGCCTTCCCCTGATCGACGCGGATCAGCTGGTCCGCGTCTTCGTCGGTCAGCGCGGGGGCCAGGCGGTGAAACGTGAACCCGGCCTCTCCAATGAGACCAGAGTATCTTTCGGAATACCCGGAAAAGACGCATTCATATTTTCCGCGGAGGTGCTTCGCCACCTCGATGGACCGGGTTGTCTCCGCGAGATTGAATGTCTCGGGGGCGAACAATATAACGCGCACCAGTAAACGCACCTAAGCAAAATTTATGGGACGTCCACGAAAGTAGCATTGGCGAATATAAGCGTCAAATGTGACTCAGATCACACTAAAAGTCTCATGTTTTGGAGGGCCAGGTGAGGAAGGCGTGGGGCTGGGATGTTCCGTCGGGCCCGTGCATGTTCCCTGGTGAAGTTTTTCCGTCCTCGGGGCGGAGGAATCGGTGGGTTCACGTTCTGCAGTCACTTCTTGCAGTATTTCGACCACGAAGAGAAGTGTTGGATTCGTGTTTCTCGCTTTTCTGCGGCTATGTTGCGTGCTTGTTACCGCGGGGCGGCTTCAGTGTGCCGCTGCCGGGGCGCGGGGTGTTCGCACCGGTGCGCCGCCCGGGCGGCGGGCGGGACCGCGGAGTCCAGGGCGCGCCGATTCCCGGTTCCTCGCCCGGGCGGGCGGCGACCGGAGCGCCCGGTGCGGTTGTCCACAGGCCCTCTGCGGCGGATCCGCCCAACGCCTAACCTGGCCGGAACAGAGGAAACAGACGTCTGGGGGACAGCGATGACGGGACGGTACGGGGGCGGCCAGGGGCGCCGGTACGGGGGCGGCGGGGGCCGCGGCGGCGGGCGCGCGCCCGAGCCCGAGCCGATCCGCGGCGTCCGCGACGGGGCCCGGCTCTCCGAGGAACTCCTGCGCATGGACGGCGCCTCCTACGGCCGCTACAAGTCCCTCAGGGGGGACTGGGACTTCGGCGACTTCACCCTGACCGTGCAGCGGGTCCAGGCCGACCCCTTCGCGCCGCCCTCGCGGGTGCGCGTGCTCATCCCGGACGCCGGCATCCCCAAGAGCGCCTGGGGCGACCCGGTGCGCCGCCGCGCCACCGCCGACTACCTGGGGCGGCGCGCCCGCCGGCTCCTGCGCGGATCGCTGCTCAGGATCGACACCGGAGGCCAGGAGGTGATCGAACGCTCCTCCTGCCAGCTCACCGACGGCGGCATCGACCTGCGCATCGGCATCGACCTGCCCGGCCACGGCCGCCGCATCGACGGCCGCACCGCCGAGCGGGAGCTGTGCCGCACGCTGCCCGGCCTGGTGGACGACCTGGACTGGGAGGAGGTCGACACCGAGGAGGCCGCGGCCTTCGCCGACAGCGTCGCCGACACGGTCGCCCTGCGCTCCCAGCTGGAGGAGAGGGGCCTGGTGGCCTTCGTCGCGGACGGCGCCGTGCTGCCCCGGCGCAGCGGTGTCAGCGACGAACCGATGACCGGCGGCGCCGTGCCCTTCGCCTCCCCCGAGGGCCTGCGGGTCAGCGTCGACCTGCCGCACCGGGGCACGGTGAGCGGCATGGGCGTCCCCGAGGGCATCACCCTCATCGTCGGCGGCGGCTTCCACGGCAAGTCCACCCTGCTGCACGCCCTGGAGCGCGGTGTCTACGACCACGTCCCCGGCGACGGCCGCGAACTGGTGGTGACCAGGTACGACGCCGTCAAGATCCGCGCGGAGGAGGGCCGCAGGGTCGAACGCGTGGACGTGAGCGCCTTCGTGCGCAACCTGCCCACCGGCGCCGACACGAGCGACTTCCGCACCGAGAACGCCTCCGGGTCCACCTCCCAGGCGGCCAACATCTGCGAGGCGGTCGAGGCGGGGTCGCGCACCCTGCTGGTGGATGAGGACTCCACCGCCACCAACCTGATGATCCGCGACGAGCGCATGCAGGCCCTCGTGCACGGCGACCGGGAGCCCCTGGTCCCCTTCATCGACCTCGTCCGGCCCCTGCGCCGCGACCACGGGGTGTCCACGGTCCTGGTCATGGGCGGCAGCGGCGACTACTTCGACGTCGCCGACCACGTGATCATGCTCGACGCCTACCACCCGTACGACGTCACCGAACGGGCCCGCGAGCTCGCCCACGAGCGCGTGGACGCGGACTTCGCCCTGCCGCGCCCCCGCGTGGTCGACCCCGCCTCCGTGGACGACAGCACCTCGCGGGGCCGGGGCCGGATCAAGCGCCGCGACATGGACGTGCTGGTGTTCGGCGACCACGACGTCGACGTGCGCGCGGTGGAGCAGTTCGTCGACCCCGGACAGATCACCGGCGCCGGACTGGCCCTGCGCGAGCTGGTCGCCGGACGCCACCTGGACGGCGTCCGCACCCTCGCCCAGGCGCTCGACTCCCTGGAGGAGGCCCTGGGCAGAAGGGGCGTCACCCTGCTGGGCTCCGACTTCGGCGGCGACTACGCCCTGCCCCGCCGCTTCGAGGTCGCCGCCGTCCTCAACCGGTTGCGCTCGCTGCTGGTGGCCGACCCGCGCTGAGCCGCCGACCCGCAGTGAACCGCCGGGGCGCGGTCCGGGCCGGGGTGTGGCGGTCCTCTCATGCCCCGGTTGCAGGAAGCTCCCTCCGCCGGTCGGGGTTGGTAGGGGTGTGGGTGAGCGTCCTGGCACGGCTCAGCCGGTCGGGGTTCGCTTCCCGCACCGGTCGGCGGCGGTGGTGCCGTGGGGCGCGAGCGCCCTCGCGCGGCTCGGTCGGCGGGCTGGTGGGTCGGTATTCTGGAGAAGCAGGGCACAGCCTCCCAGGCGGTGCGAATCGGGCCTTCCCGGCCGTACCCCGGCGTCCGACCGCCGCGTGAGCGCGACCCTGTGACCCCGACCAGTTTTGGAGACGAGAACCCGGTGCGTGACTCCGCAGATCTGTACGAACTCCACCCAGGCTTCGAGGACGTCGCCGGACTGGCGATGCTGGTCTGTCTGGACGGCTTCGTGGACGCCGGACACGCCGGGCGCCAGATGATCACGTCGCTGTTCGACCGGTTCACCGCGGAGGAGGTCGCGACCTTCGACGCCGACCGCCTCGTGGACTACCGCTCGCGCCGCCCGACGATGACCTTCGTCGAGAACACCTGGACCGCCTACGACGCGCCCAAGATCGCCCTGTACCGGATGCACGACGACGAGGGCGCCCCCTTCCTGGTCCTGCACGGCCCGGAGCCGGACCGCGAGTGGGAGGCCTTCGTCGCCGCCGTGGGGAGCCTCGTCGACCGCTTCTCCGTCACGCTGTCCGTCAGCGTCCACGGCATCCCCATGGCGGTCCCGCACACCCGGCCGGTCACGGTCACCCCGCACTCCACCCGCCCCGAGCTGGTCGAGGGGCACACCCCGTGGATCGGCCGCGTCGAGGTGCCCGGCAGCGCCACCTCACTGCTGGAGTACCGGCTCGGCGAGCGCGGCCACGACTTCGTGGGCTACGCCGTCCACGTGCCCAGCTACCTGGCCCAGGCCCAGTACCCGCGCGCGGCCATCGCCGCCGCCGAGTACGTGGCCGGGGCCACCGGCCTGGCCCTGACCACCACGGAGATGGAGGAGGTCGCCGCGGCGACCGACGTCGACATCGCCGAACAGGTCATGGCCTCCGAGGAGGTCCAGCGCGTCGTGGCCAACCTGGAGCGCCAGTACGACGACATCATGTCCTCGCGGACCGACCCCCAGGAGCGTCCCACGCTCCCGCTGGCCGACGACGACGCCCAGCTGCCCACCGCCGACGAGCTCGGCGCCGAACTCGAACGCTTCCTCGCCGAGCGCGAGGGCGAGGGAAACGGATGACCGTGTTCTACCAGATGCTCTTCCGCTCGGTCCTGCGCCACATGGACGCGGAGAAGGTCCACAAGCTCAGCTTCGCCGCCCTGCGCGGCGTGACCTCCCTGCCCGCCGTGGCCTCCGCCATGAACGGTGTGCTCGGGCCGCGCGAGCCGGAGCTGACCGTGCACGCCCTCGGGCAGGAGTTCCCCGGCCCGCTGGGGCTCGCGGCCGGTTTCGACAAGAACGCGGAGAGCCCCTCCGGGCTGGCCGCGCTCGGCTTCGGCTTCGTCGAGGTGGGCACCGTCACCGCCCAGCCCCAGCCGGGCAACCCCCGGCCGCGCCTGTCCCGACTGGTGGCCGACCGCGCGATCGTCAACCGCATGGGCTTCAACAACGAGGGGTCGGCCCTGGTCGCCGAACGCCTCCACCACCGGCGCGGCGGCCGCCGTCCCGTGCTCGGCGTCAACATCGGCAAGACCAAGGTCACGCCCGAGGAGGAGGCCCCCGCCGACTACGCCCTCAGCGCCCGGCGCCTGGCCCGCTACGCCGACTACCTGGTGGTCAACGTCAGCTCGCCCAACACCCCCGGACTGCGCAACCTCCAGGGCGTGGAGCAGCTGCGCCCGCTCCTGGCCGCCGTGCGCGGGGCCCTGGCCGAGGCCGACCGACCGGACCTGCCCCTCCTGGTCAAGATCGCCCCCGACCTCGCCGACGAGGACGTCGACGCCGTCGCCGACCTCGCGCTGGCCGAGGGGCTCGACGGCATCATCGCCACCAACACCACCATCTCCCGCGAGGGGCTGACCACCCCCGCGGCGCAGGTGGAGGCGGCCGGTGCGGGCGGCCTTTCCGGCGCCCCCCTCAAGCGGCGCTCCCTGGAGGTGCTGCGCCGCCTGCGCGCCCGCGTTGGCGACCGGGTGACCCTGATCGCCGTCGGCGGCATCGAGACGCCCCTGGACGCCTGGTTCCGTATCCGCGCGGGGGCCAGCCTCGTGCAGGGCTACACCGGTCTCATCTACGGAGGCCCCCTCTGGCCCCGCCGCATCAACCGCGGCCTCGCCCGGCTGGTGCGGGCCTCCGGCCACCGCTCCATCAACGAGGTCGTCGGGGCCGACGTCCCCGCCCCGGTCGCCCCGGCGGCCGGTGGCGGGCAGGGGACGGACCCCGCCGCGGCCACCGCCAGGGGCTGAGCCCGCAGCCGGAGCCCGCACGGACCGTCACAAGGACCGGGTACGCGGACTCGCCGAGCGCCCGGAATCCGCACGCGGACCCGTCACCGGCGAGGCGGCTCGCGGTCCCGCCGCCCGGGGCCGCGTCCGCCGCCGAGGGGCGCGTCGCCACCGCACGGACGCGGCGGCCGGTGGGACACCCCACCGGCCGCCGACGCGCGTGCCGGTCCTCCCCGGACCTCAGGAACCGGCGGGCGCGGACAGCCCCTCGGGCGGGTAGCTCTCGCCGGCCTCCGGGCCTTCATAGACCTGGCTGACGGTCGCGAACTCGTACCCGTCGGCCCGCAGCCGCTCGATGATCTCGGGGACCGCGGCCAGGGTCGGCTCCAGGGTGTCGTGCAGCAGTACCACGCCCCCCGGCCGGGCCCCGCCCACCACGCTCTCCACGACCTCGTCGCGGCTCATGCCGGTCCAGTCCTCGCTGTCCTGGCTCCACAGGATCTCGGCCATGCCCTGACGGCCGATCTCCTCCAGCACCTCCGGCGAGCTGTCGCCGAACGGCGGCCGGAACAGTTCCACGGTGTGCCCCGTCTGACGGCGCACCATCGCGCTCACCGCGGCCACCTGGTGGACCAGCTCCTCGCCCTCGAAGGACTCGGGCATGCGCTCGTGCAGGTGGTTGTGGCTGCCGATCTCGTGCCCCTCCGCGTAGATCTGACGCGTGACGCTGGGCCGGGTCAGCGCCGGGTTGCCGTTGAGGAAGAAGGTGGCCGCCACCTCCTCCTCCGCCAGCAGGTCCAGCAGTCGCGGAGTCGTCGCGACCGGTCCGTCGTCGAAGGTCAGCGCGATGCACTTGGCCTCGGCGCAGTCCAGGTCGGGGTCTCCCGCCGAGACCACCCCCGGCACCCGCGGCTCGGCCGGGGGCTCGCTGCCGGGCGCCTCCACGGTCAGCACGGGCTCCTCCGCCACGGCGGCCTCCCGCGCCCGCTCGCCCAGGCCGGACAGCAGGGGCGCGGCCTCCTCGGCGGGCACCACCGCGACCATCCGCCCCGGCGCCGAGGACGGTGGGTGGCCCTCCACGATCGGGGACAGGTCCCCGTCGTCGAACTCCACCACCAGGTCCCCGTCGGCGTTGAACCCCATCGAGTCGTAGGTGCGCATCACCGGGTGCAGCCCCTGCGCGTCCACCGCCTCCTCGTCGGCGAACGAGTCCCGGACGATCCCGTTGAGCTCCCGGAGCGCCGCGTCGTCGGCCAGCAGTTCGGTGGAGTAGGCGGTGTGGCCGGTGGACACGTCGTACCAGTACGTCCCGTACCCCTGGCGCAGCCCGTGGAAGTCCTCCTCGGTGCGCACCAGGCGCACGCCCAGGACCCCGTTCCCGGCGGCGACCACCTCCCAGTCGACGCCCAGGTTCACCGGGTCCCGGCTGGCGCCCCGGTAGTCGCGCACCTCCTGGTCCACCCGGGCGGCCAGGTCCTCGGCGAAGGCGTCGGCGCCCGCGAACACGGGGTAGGCCACGTCGATCGTGAGCCCCTCGGGCTTGTACGGGTGGTCCTCGAAGTCGGAGGCGTCCCCGCGCCACTCGGTGACCCCGTCCCCCGGCTCCGCCGCCACCACCGTGATCAGTTCCGGTTCCTCACCGCCCCCGGAGGCGATCCCCTCGGTGCCGCACGCGGCCAGGGGCAGGACCAGCGCGGCCAGCGCCGCCCCGGACCACCGGGCTCTGCGCTCCCACGGCCGGCTCCCACCGGCCCCGGGGCAGGGGGCGGCCTCGTTCGGGTGGACTCGAGTCGACGACAACACCGGACTCCCTCATCCCTCAGCGGGTTGCCAACACGGCTGCTGCTGGGAGCAACATAGGGGACGCCCCCACCCGTCCCGGGGTGGTGACCACATGTGGTCACCACCCCGGGACGGGCGACGCGCCGGAGACCGGGAACGCCCGTGCGGGCGCCCTACCGGCACCGCCCGGTGCCCTCACACGGTTCCGCTTCCCGTGTGGCCCACCGGCCGCGGCCCCGAAGTCCTCCCTGGGCCATCCTCACCCGGACCGCCCGCCGCGCCGTGACGCCGCGCCCTCAGGCCCCCTCGGAAGCCTCCTCGGCCCCCTCAGCGGGCTCCTCGGAGGGCTCGGCGCCCTCCTCCGGGGCGTCGGGGACCCCGTCCATGTAGGTCTCGCCGGGGGTCGTGGTCCCCAGCAGCTGGGACACCGTGACCATGGTGTACCCCTGCTCGTGCAGTTCCCGGATCGCCGTACGGGAGGCGTCGACGGTGGTGCCGTGGATGTCGTGCATGAGGATGATCGCCCCGTCCGAAGCGCCCTCCAGCACCCGGTCGTGGATCACCGGGGCCTTGCGGTCCTTCCAGTCGAGGGTGTCCACGCTCCACAGGATCTGGGCCAGGCCCATGTCCGCGGTCACCGAGGCCACGCCCTCGTCGGTCGAGCCGTAGGGCGGACGCATGAGGTCCATGGTGTAACCCGTCTCGCGGTACACCAGCGCCTGCACGATGTCCAGGTCCGCGCGCACCCCTCCCGCGCCCAGACCGGCCAGGTCGGGGTGGTTCAGGGTGTGGTTGGCGATCTCGTGCCCCTCGGCGTAGGCGCGCCGCACCGTGTGCGGGTGCTCCATGACGGGGTTGCCGGTGACGAAGAACGTGGCCCGCGCGTCGTACTCGGCGAGGGCGTCCAGCAGTTCGGGGGTGCGCCCGCCGGGGCCGTCGTCGTAGGTCAGCGCCACGCACTTGGTGTCGGGGTCGGAGCAGTCGACGCCGGGGTCCACCGCGGGCACCTGTCCGGGCACGGCGCCGTCCTCCTGGCCGTCCTTGTCGGCCCGGGGCGGGGCGGCGATGGAGAAGTCGTCCACGCCCACGGTCGCGGCGTCTCGCACGCGCAGTCCCAGCTCGGACAGCAGGCCCTCGGCCTCACCGGCGGCGACCACCGCGCGCGTGCGGCCCTCCTGCGCCGGGGCCACCTGCCCGGCGTCGAACTCCACGACCAGGTCCCCGTCGGGGTTGAAGCCCACCGAGTCGTACAGGGAGCTGATCGGGTGGATGACGTCGGGGTCGGCCGGGCCCTCCCCGTCCTCCCCGCTCCCGACGGCGTCGCGCACCAGGCCGTTGAGCTCCTCCAGCTGCTCCTGGCCGCCGACCAGCGCGGCGGAGGGGTGGTGCGCCGCGGTCTCGGTGTCGTACCAGTAGGTGGTGTAACCCTCCCGGGACCCCTCGGAGTCGGTCTCCACCCGGGTCACGCGGACCCCCAGCAGGCCGTCGCGCGCCGCGGTCAGGTTCCACCCCGCCTCGAAGGAGACCGCGCCGGGGTTGGCCGCCTCGAAGGCGCGCACCTCGTCGGTCAGCTCGCGCTCCAGGAAGTCGGCCAGCGGCTCGGCGTTGGGGATCACCGGGTAGGTCACCGAGACGGAGATCTCCCCGTCGTAGGGCAGCTCGGCCTCCTCCACGCCCGCCACGGCGGCCGCGTCCACCTCGGTGAGCCCGTCGGGCTCGCCGGAGGCCGGGGGAGGCGGCTCGCTCTCGGAGAGCGGCGCTCCCTGCGTCCGCGGCCCTGGCTCGGGCTCTCCGGAGGAGCGGGTGGCGAACAACACCATGCCCGCCAGGACCGCCAGGGCTACCACGACCGTGATCAGGGGGTGGTCCGGTGCCATGGCGAGGCGGGACTGCTTATTCACGAGGGAATCTCCACGTTCATCGCTCAGACGAACGTCCGCGGGGAGCAGAGAGGGCTCACCCGCGCAACGCTTGACTTCGTGTGTGACGCCGGCCGAAGGACGGGGGTTCTCACCGTCCGGACCGTGCGCATGGGGCCGCACGCCGGGTGCATGGGCGAAGGGGGCCCTCCCTATACTTGCAGCCGTGGAAGGTACATGATCCACCCCCGCGTCCCGGGCCCGGCCCGGAACGAACGGGGCGGAACCATGTCGCAAGAGGGAACCCGGTGCGAGTCCGGGACTGCCCCGCAGCGGTATGGGGGAACGAACGCCGCCATGAGCACTGGTAGTGCCGGTCGCCGAGACCGGAAACCGGGAAGCGGCGGCCAGTAGGAGGAGCGGTGTCCGCACCGCCCGCGCCCCCGAGTCCGAAGACCTGCCTCCACCCGGCGACGCACCCGCGGCGCCGGCGGTCCCGCGCCCCGAGGGAGGGCCGGAGGCGGTGGCAGGTCCGGTGCGCGCCCGCGGCGCGTCCGTCGGCGTGCCCGCCCCTCTTCTCCTCCCCGCGGCCGGTACCCGGCTTTCGACGAGGGAGAGAAGCTCATGACCACGACCCCCGCGCCTTCCGCGGCCCCGGGCGGACCACGTCCCTCCGTGCGCTCGACCGTGCACGGCTACCCGCGCATCGGCCCCGACCGCGAGCTCAAGCGCGCCTGCGAGTCCCACTGGAGGGGCCGCACCACCGCCCGGGAACTGGACGGGGTCGCCGCCGACCTGCGCCTGGGCGTCTACGCCCAGCTGCGCGAGGCCGGTGTCGACGACATCCCCTCCAACACGTTCTCCTACTACGACCACGTGCTGGACACCGCGGTCCTGTTCGACCTGGTCCCCTCCCGCTTCGCCCCGCCCGCCGCGGCGCCGGACCGCGAGGAGGAGCTGCGCCGCTACTTCGCGCTCGCCCGCGGCGAGCAGGGCGCCCCTCCGCTGGAGATGACCAAGTGGTTCGACACGAACTACCACTACCTGGTCCCCGAGCTCTCGCCCGGCACGCGTCCGCGCCTGGTGGGCGACAAGCCCGTCGCCGAGTTCCGTGAGGCCGCCGAGGCGGGCTTCCACACCCGCCCGGTCCTGGTCGGCCCGCTCACCTTCCTGCTGCTGGCCAAGCCCGCCGACGGCGCCCCCGAGGGCTGGGAACCGGTCCAGCTGCTCGACCAGCTCCTGGACGCCTACGCCCAGCTCCTCGGCGACCTGCGGGCCGCGGGCGCCACCGAGGTCCAGCTGGACGAGCCGATCCTGGCCACCGACGAGGGCCGCGCCGCCGTCGGCCACCTGGAGCGCGCCTACCAGCGCCTGGGCGCGGTCACCGACCGGCCCTCCCTGCTGGTGTCCACCTACTTCGGCTCCATCGGCTCCGCGGCCCTGCGCGTCCTCAAGGAGTCCGCGGTCGAGGCGGTCGGCCTGGACCTGGTCACCGACGACGAGGGCGTGGACGACCTGGTGCGGATCTCCGGCCTGGGCGCCACCCGCCTGGTCGCGGGCGTGGTGGAGGGACGCAACGTCTGGCGCACCGACATCCCGGCCGCCGTCGCCGCGCTCGGCACCCTGCTGGCCCTCACCGACGAGCTGACCGTGAGCACCTCCTGCTCCCTGCTGCACGTGCCCCTGGACCTGGACGCCGAGACCTCCCTGGCCCCCGAGCTGCGCGGGGCCCTGGCCTTCGCCCGGCAGAAGGCCCGGGAGACGGCTCTGCTCGGCCGCGTGCTGTCCGAGGGGGCCGAGGCCGAGTACACCGGTCGGGGCGGCGTCCGTCCCCCCGCCTTCACCGACGCGCGCGTGCGCGCCCGCCTCGACGCCCTGGGCCCGGACGCCTACGAGCGCCCGCGGGAGCGCGGCAGGCCCACCGACACCCCGCTCACCACGACCACCATCGGTTCCTTCCCCCAGACCGCCGAGCTGCGCCGCGCCCGCGCCGCGCACCGCAGGGGGGAACTGGCCGAGGACACCTACAAGGCCGTCCTGCGCGAGGAGGTCGACCGGGTCGTCGCGCTCCAGGAGGAGATCGGCCTGGACGTGCTCGTGCACGGCGAGCCCGAGCGCAACGACATGGTCCAGTACTTCGCCGAGCAGCTGGAGGGCTACGCCACCACCGAGAACGGCTGGGTGCAGTCCTACGGTTCGCGGTGCGTGCGCCCGCCGATCCTGTTCGGCGACGTCTCGCGTCCGGCGCCGATGACGGTCGAGTGGACCACCTACGCCCAGTCGCGCACCGACAAGCCGGTCAAGGGCATGCTGACCGGCCCGGTCACCATGCTCGCCTGGTCGTTCGTGCGCACCGACCAGCCGCTGGGCGAGACCGCCCGCCAGGTGGCCCTGGCTCTGCGCGACGAGGTCGCCGACCTGGAGCGCGCCGGGATCCGCCACATCCAGGTGGACGAGGCGGCCCTGCGCGAACTGCTGCCGCTGCGCTCGGAGCACCGGGCGCGGTACCTGGACTGGGCGGTGGGCTCCTTCCGCCTGGCCACGTCGGGGGTGTCGCCGTCCACGACCGTCCACACGCACATGTGCTACTCCGAGTTCGGGCTGATCGTCGGCGGCATCGAGGCGCTGGACGCCGACGTCACCAGCGTGGAGGCCGCACGCTCGCGCATGGAGCTGGTGCGGGACCTGGGCGAGCGGGGCTACAGGCGCGGGATCGGCCCGGGCGTGTACGACATCCACTCCCCGCGGGTGCCCTCGGTGGAGGAGATCGAGGGGTCGCTGCGGCTGGCGGTCGCGCACATCGACGCCCAGAACCTGTGGGTGAACCCCGACTGCGGCCTCAAGACGCGCGGTTACGCCGAGGCCGAACAGGCCCTGCGCAACATGGTCGAGGCGGCCCGCCGGGTGCGCGCCGACCTGGTGTGAGCCCGGCAGTGTTTTTTTGGACATCCGCTCCGCTTCGGCCCGCCCGTCGCCCGCCATCGCCCGTCGGGGACGCTGCGCGTCGGGACGGGCCACCGCCCTCAACGGACGCCTGCGGTGCGGTGTCTTCCTTGCTCGGGCGCCCGGAGAACGGGAATCGGGTTGAAGCAGGCACAGCGGTGCCTCCGGTGAGACGGCTCGTGCCCACACCGTCGCCCACCACCCTCGACGGACGCCTACGGCGCGGTCCTGCTTGCAGCCTCACCTCCAGCCCCTCCAGAACCCCGTGGGCACCCGAACCGACCCCCACAAGCTGAGGTCGATCCAAAAAGAGTCCCCGGGAGGCTGACATGCGAGAGGGGGCCGCGGCGAACGCCGCGGCCCCCTCGTGCCGTGTCCGGTCAGCCGCCTCAGGCGCCGACCAGGGCCAGCGCCTCGGCGCCGGCGTTGAGCATGATCTCCTCGACGTTGTCGGGCATGACCAGGTCCTCGGCGGAGGCGTCCTCGGTGAAGGGCGGGTGCATCTGGTACTGGACCCGGATGTTGAGGTTGGCGCTGCGGATCACCAGCGTGGCCTCGGGGATGTCCTCACCCAGGAAGTCGTACTTGGTGAGGACGTAGTGGGCCTCGTCGCCGAGGTCCACCTCCTTGTCCTCCTCCACGTTCGCGGCGTCGTAGAAGGTGTTGTAGTCACCCTCGCCCCTGAGCTCCTGCACCGCGGTCTGGAAGTCGCTGGTGGCTGCCTCGACGGAGTCGGCGGCGGAGTAGGGGACCTGGTAGCTGATCTCGAACATCGCGTAGCTCTCGGAGGGGTTGCCCTCCGGGGCGGCGCCTTCGAGGCTCTCGCAGTAGGAGTTGTTGTCCTGGACGTACTTGTCGCCCTCGTCCTGGATCAGGAAGTCGGAGAGCACCTGGTCGGTGAAGGCCTGGCAGGGCTCGGCGGGGACGGCGTAGGGGGGCTCGCCCGCGGGGGCCGCGTCGGGGGCGGGCTCGGACGTCTCACCGCCGCCGGTGGTCTCCTCCGTGCTCGGGGCGGGCTCGGGCTCGGGGGTGACGGTCTGCTGCCCGCCGCCGTTGGTGACGAGCATGACCAGGACGGCGATGACCAGGACGACGATCACGACGCCGCCGCCGATCACGACCCACAGGCCCGCCTTGTTGCCGCCGCCCTGGGGCTGCTGCGGCGGAGGGGGGTACCCGGGGCCGCCGGGACCGCCGCCGTAGGGCGGCTGGCCGCCCGCGTACATCTGCTGGTCCGGGGAGCCGGGGAAACCCGCGGGACCGCCGTAGGGCGGCTGGCCGCCGGTTCCGGGGTCGCCGTAGGGACCGCCGTGGGGCGGCTGGCCGCCGGTTCCGGGGTCGCCGTAGGGGGCGCCGTGGGGCGGGCCGTAGGGCGGTTGGCCCCCACTGTTGTCCCCACCGCCGTATGGGTTCTGCGGCGGCTGGTTGTATGGTCCGTTTTCGCTCATGGCTCCCCTCGCCCGTGTGTGATGACCGTGTTGTCTGGGACGCGTGTGTGCGCCGTTGGGTTCTCACGACTTCCCGTGCGGCCCCGGAAGGGGGCACGGTGGCCGTGTGGGGGAGGCGCACCTGTCGCCACTGCCGTCCCGCGGGCGAGGGCGGGGGAGTGGGCGGGCGTTCCCCGCCTCCGTGCGGAGGTTGCGGTGGACCGGGGACCGGCCACCGGGGGCGGTGGCCGGACGGAGCCGAAGGCGTCCTTCGGTCCGGGCCGGGACGTGTGCATCCTAGCCGTGAGCGGTGTCCCCTGGGCAGGTCAGACCGGGGGTAGCAGGGTGAATCGTCACTGTTTTGTGTCGGTTGTGCAGGAACTCATCACGCACGTGACGCAATCGTGACGCCGTTCCCCGCGCGGTCGCGCCCCGCGCGGGGTAATGGGGCGTCCGTCGGGGGCGCCGCCGGATCAGAACATCGAGATGTGCACGTGGTCGAAGTGGTTCTCGGTGATGCTGCCGCGGTCGGCCATGTCGCGCCAGCCCTCGTCGCCGCGGCGGATGTCCCAGATCTGCTGCCGGTAGATGATGTACATGATCCCGAGGCGGTCGGCGTTCTCCTGGGCCCACTCGGCGATCGCGTAGCCGCGGTCGATCTGCTCCTGTGGGGGCGTGTTCCCGTTGGGGTCCACCATGAAGTCGCAGGCGCGGCCCTTGGGGTGCTCGCCGACCACCCAGCCGCCGACCGCCCGGTAGCAGCCCACGCCGCCCACGTCCCTGCCCTCGCCGAACTCCTCGATGATCAGCTCGCGCATCTGCTCGGTGCGCGGGGTGATGTTGTACTGGCCGCCCATCGGCTGCACGGGGTGGTCCGCGATCATCTCCTGGACCTCCTCGCGGCGCCCCTCCAGCTCGTCCAGGTCCTCCTCAGCCGCGGCCAGCTGCTCCTCGGCGTTCTCCTGCGCGGTCTCGTCGCGCTCCAGGGCCTGGCTGAGCTGGTCGATCTTGTCCTGGTTGCTGGTGGACAGGTAGTCGATCACCACCGCGCGGTCGATGATCTCGTCGGGGTCGGCCTCGACGAACAGCGACATGGACAGGCCGATCCCGCTGCTGGTGTAGGTGGCCACCGCCAGGGCGCGCACCTGCTCGCGCGCGTCCTCGACGTCCTCGCGGGTGCTCTGGGCCCGCTCCTCGGCACGCTCGGCCTCCTGGATGACGCCCTCCATGTCGCGCAGTTCGCCGTTGAACTCCTCGCTCAGGGTCTCCGCGCGGTCCTGGAGGGCGCTCATGTCCTCCGGCTCGGCGGGCACCGGCGCCGCCACCGCCGTGCCCTGGGGTGCGAACAGGAAGCCGCCCAGCACGGCCAGCGCCAGCGCGGCCACACGCGCGCGGCCCGGGCGCGCAGCGGCGGCGAGGAGCCCCGCCAGGGCCCGGGCGCGGTCCGGCAAGCTGAGTTCGGGAGGGTCGGGAGCCCAGAAGTCGGCGAATTCGTCCACTCGGCTCAGGTCGTCGGGCTGCACGGTGTGGTCGCTCCTCGGGCCCGCACGGCCCCCGGGCACGGGGGCGGAGCGGGCGCTGTTTCTCGTCGTTTCCCCAGAGGGGCCGACAGCCGCGGGAGCGGCCTTCGGCCCTGGCCTCCCGCGCACACCCGGGAGCCGGGGGCGAGAGTAAAGGGACCGTCATGAGTGTAGGCACTCGCGCGGTTATTCGGGAGGGACGGGACGAATCCACCGTGCCGCGAGGGCCTCGATGTGGTGGAGGTAACCCGATCCGAACAGCGAAATCGGGTGAACCGACCCTTTTCCCCGTGGTTGAGTAGGAAACGTGAAGGCTTGTGCGCACGACCCAGCGACCACCGCGCCCACGCGGTCGGACACCGCCGAGCGGTGTCTTCCGCTGCCCGGCGGGCGCTGTCGTGTCCGCCCGGTCCCGTGGATCCGCCCGCAGCCCCCGGACACCGGGGGCTGAGGCCCGCCTTCTCGAACCGGCCCCAGTCCGCGGGGATCGGTTCGGGCGCCCGGACACAAGGATGACTGCGCGCAGCGTCCGTTGAGGGCGGTGGCGGGCGACGGGCGGGACGAAGCGGAGCGGAGGTCCGAAGGGACACCGCCGCCGAGGGCGGCGCGTCCCCCGACCGGCCGCCCCGCGCGGACGGGCCGCCGCCGACACCCGCCCGACCACCGGCGCGCCGCCGCCCGCGCCCGCGGGGCGCTTCCGTACGCTCGGACGCGGGCGACGGGCCCGCGCCGGACCCCGCCGGGCGCCACACCACCGCCAGACGTCGATGGGAACACCGTGATTGACGCAGTGGGCCTCCACAAGGCCTACAGGTTGAAGAAGCACCGGGTGACCGCCCTGGACGGGGTCGACCTGCACGTCGAGCCCGGCGAGATCTTCGGTGTGGTCGGACAGAGCGGCGCGGGCAAGAGCACCCTGCTGCGCTCGGTCAACCTCCTGGAGCGCCCCGACGCCGGAACGGTCCGGGTCGACGGCGAGGAGCTGACCGCGCTGCGCGGCGCGCGGCTGCGGGTCGCCCGCCGCCGCATCGGCATGGTGCACCAGCACTTCGCCCTGCTGTCCTCGCGCACCGTCGCGGGCAACGTGGCCTTCCCCATGGAGGTCTCCGGCGTCGACCGCACCCGCCGCAGGAGGCGCGTGGGCGAACTCCTCGAACTCGTGGGCCTGGGGGACAAGGCGCGCGCCTACCCCTCCCAGCTCTCCGGCGGCCAGAAGCAGCGGGTGGGCATCGCCCGCGCGCTGGCCTCCGACCCCAAGGTGCTGCTCAGCGACGAGGCCACCTCCGCACTCGACCCGGCCACCACCGACGCCATCCTGGCCCTGCTGCGCCGCCTGCGCGACGAACTGGGCCTGACCATCCTGCTGATCACCCACGAGATGGACGTGATCAAGAGGATCTGCGACTCCGCGGCGATCATGGAGAACGGCGCGTTCCTGGAGTCCGGCCGGGTGCTCGACCTCATCGGCACCCCCGGCTCGCTGCTGGCGCGCTCCCTCTTCCCGCTTCCCGCGCACGGCGGGCCCGACACGGTCTACGTCACCTACCCGCGCTCCTTCGACGAGCCGCTCATGTCCGAGCTCACCCGCCGCTTCGACGTGGACGTCAACATCCTGGGCGGCGGCGTGGAGGAGGTCGCCGGGCAGTCCGTGGGCCGCCTGAGCGTGGACCTGCGCGGCGGCCGCCGCGACCAGGCGCTCGCCTACCTGTCCGAGCACGGCCTGCTGGTCGAGGAGGCCCGCAAGTGAGCACCAACCCCGCCGACGTCCTGCACCTGGCCGCCGCGACCGGGGGCACCGGTCCCTGGGACGCCGTCGTCGCGTTCGTCCAGGCCTGGCCCGCGATGTGGCCCGACCTGTGGCTGGGCACCCTGGACACCGTCTACATGGTGTGGTGGGCCACCGTCGTCAGCGTCCTGTTCGGCCTGCCGCTGGGCGTGCTGCTGGTGGCCACCGACCGGGGCGGGCTCATCCCCGCACCCGCCGTGCGCGCCGTGCTCAGCGCCGTCGTCAACATCGGCCGCTCCCTGCCGTTCATCGTGCTGATGGTGGCCGTGCTCTCCCTCACCCGCCTGCTGGTGGGCACCACCCTGGGCCCCACGGCCGCGATCGTTCCCCTGAGCATCGGCGCGATCCCCTTCTTCGCCCGCCTGGTGGAGACCTCCCTGCGCGAGGTGGACCGCGGGGTCGTGGAGGCCGCGCACGCCATGGGCACCCGCCGCGTCACCATCGTGGGCAAGGTGATGCTGCCCGAGGCCATGCCCGGCCTCATCGCGGGCCTGGTGATGACCGTGGTCACGCTCATCTCCTACTCGGCGATGGCCGGCGCCATCGGCGGCGGCGGTCTGGGCGACCTGGCCATCCGCGAGGGCTACCAGCGCTTCAACGACCACTACCTGTGGGCCACCGTCATCCTGCTCATCGTCATCGTGCAGATCGCGCAGAGCCTGGGCGACCTGCTGGTGCGTCGCCTGGCGCGGCGCTGACGCGACGGGGTACACCAGAGAACGACCCCCTCCCCCCAGGAGTTGTCCCGGAGACACGGAGGGAGACGGCGATGACCGAGGACGCGAGGAGGCGCGCGGTGCGGGGCGCCGCCGCGGCGACGGCGGTGGCCCTGCTGGCGGCCTGCGGCAGCCCCAGCGAACGGGCGCGGGAGGAGACCGGCGGGGAGGACGTGACCGTCCTGCGGATCGGCGCGACGCCGACGCCGCACGCCGAGATCCTGGAGTTCGTCGACGAGAACCTGGCGGCCGACGCGGGGCTGGCCCTGGATGTGTCCGTCTACACCGACTACAACCAGCCCAACGCGGCGCTGGCCGAGGGCGAACTGCACGCCAACTACTACCAGACGCGGCCGTTCCTGGAGGAGTACCTCCAGGGCAACCCGGACGCCGACCTGAGCTACGTGACGGACGTGCACCTGGAGGCCTTCGGCATCTACTCGCAGGAGCTGACCGACCTGGCGGACCTGCCCGAGGGCGCACAGATCGGCGTGCCCAACGACACCTCCAACATGGGCCGGGCTCTGGACCTGCTCGACACCGAGGGCGTCATCACCCTGGCCGACACGGGCGAGGAGGCGCCCACGGTCGACGACATCGAGGACAACCCGCTCGGCGTCACGGTCACCCCGGTGGAGGCGGCCCAGCTGCCGCGCTCCCTCCAGGACCTGGACGCGGCGGTGGTCAACGGCAACTACGCCCTGGAGGCCGACCTGGTCTCCACCGCCAACGTGCTGGCCTGGGAGGAGACCGGGGACAACCCCTACGCCAACGGGCTGGTGGTGGCCACGCACGACATCGGCGACGAGGAGATCGCCCGGCTCGACGAACTCCTGCACAGCGGCGAGGTGCGCGCGTTCATGGAGGACCGCTGGCAGGGCGTCGTGGTACCCGTCGGCGGGGAGGGCACCTGAGGGCGGCGTCGGGCGGTCGTGCGGGCCGCGCCGCGGGCCGCCCCCCGGAGCGCCCCGCGGAGCGCCCGTGCGGGACGCTCCGCGGCGTCGCGGAACCGTCTCCGGCACCGCCTGCCCGTAACGTTTGGATTGCGGTGCCGAGGCTGTTGATTGACATCAAGGTACTTCTCTGTTTCTTTTATGGGAGCGCTCCCAAAACGATGTCCCCTCGTCATGGAAGGTGCGTACACCAGCAGTGAACAACCGCAACGATTTCCCTGAGGGCTTCCTCTGGGGGGCGGCCACCGCCTCGTTCCAGATCGAAGGCGCCACGACCGCCGACGGCCGCGGCCGCAGCATCTGGGACACCTTCGCCGAGACCCCCGGCAAGGTCCTGGGCGGAGACACCGGCGACCCCGCCGACGACCACTACAACCGCTACGCCGACGACGTCGCGCTCATGAGCCAGCTCAACCTGGGCGCGTACCGCTTCTCCGTCGCCTGGCCGCGGATCATCCCAGAGGGCACCGGCGCCGTGAACCAGGCCGGGATCGACTTCTACGACCGCCTGGTGGACACCCTCCTGGCGGCCGGGATCCAGCCCTGGGCGACCCTCTACCACTGGGACCTGCCCCAGCCGCTGGAGGACGCGGGGGGCTGGCCCCACCGCGACACCGCCTACCGCTTCCGCGACTACGCCCAGGTCGTGGCCGAGGCCCTCGGCGACCGCGTCAGCAACTGGATGACCATCAACGAGCCCTGGTGCTCGGCCTTCCTCGGCTACGAGAACGGTCACCACGCGCCGGGCCACAAGGACCCGGCCGCTGCCCTGGCCGCCGCACACCACCTCCTGCTGGGCCACGGCTTGGCCGTCGAGGCGATCCGCTCCACCGGTCACACCGCCCGGGTGGGCCTGGCCCACAACCAGGCGGTCATCCGCCCCCACGGGCCCAGCGCCGCGGACGCCCGCGCCGCCCGCCGCGCCGACGGCGTGCGCAACCGCATCTTCACCGACCCCCTGCTCAAGGGCCGCTACCCCGCGGACGTCAGGGAGGACCTCGCCGGCGTCACCGACTTCTCCTTCATCCAGGACGGCGACCTGGAGATCACCTCCGCCCCCCTGGACTTCCTGGGCGTCAACTACTACTCGCCCGAGTTCGTCGCCGCCTCCGCCAAGGGTCTGGACCCCGCGCTGGTCAGCGGCGAGGGCGGCGCCTGGCTCGGCGCCGACCCCGAGGAGGTGCACGTCTCGCAGGGGCTGCCCGTCACGCACATGGGCTGGGAGATCGACCCCACCGGCCTGTTCGACGTGCTCTCCCGCCTGGCGGGGGAGAGCGGTGGCATCGACCTCTACGTCACCGAGAACGGCTGCGCCTTCGAGGACACCGTCACCGAGGCCGGCGAGGTCAACGACACCGACCGGATCGACTACTACGAGGGCCACCTGAGGGCGGCCAAGGAGGCCGTTCTGGCCGGAGTGCCCCTGCGGGGTTACTTCGCCTGGTCGCTCCTGGATAATTTCGAGTGGGCGTGGGGGTACTCCCGCCGGTTCGGCATCGTGCACGTCGACTACGAGACGCAGCGCAGGATCATCAAGGACAGCGGTCACTGGTACGCCGAACTGGCCAAGACGGGGCAGTTCCCCGAGCGCCGGTAACGCGTCCCGTGGACGCCGCCCGCCGCGCGGCGGGCGGGTGCCCGCGGAGCACGTCCTGGAGTACGCCGGACCTCCGCCGCGCACGGCGGAGGTCCGGCGTACCGCGGAAGGACCGTGGGGTGTCCCGAGGGGCACCCCACACAGTCGTTCCGGGCGGGTATGACCGTGGATGCCCGTCGCACACGCCGCCGTCCCGGGGAAGCAGTCCCCGGGACGGCGGGACACGATCCCAGAGGGAGCCTCGAAGTGGCCAAGACCGGTGCTGGTCGGAAGCGTCCGACCCTGGAGATGGTGGCGCAGCGCGCCGGGGTCGGACGAGGGACCGTCTCGCGGGTGATCAACGGGTCCGCGCAGGTGAGCCCCCGCACCAGGGAGGCCGTGCACGCCGCGATCGCCGAACTCGGCTACAGCCCGAACCAGGCCGCGCGCACCCTGGTCACCAGGCGCACCGACACGATCGCGCTGGTCGTCTCCGAGCCCCGGGACCGGCTGTTCTCGGACCCCTTCTTCGCCGACATCATCCGCGGCGTGAGCTCGGTCCTGCACGAGCGCGACCTCCAGCTCATGCTCACCACGGCCCGGACCGAGGCCGAGCACAAGCGCGTGGGCGACTACCTCAGCGGCTTCCACGTGGACGGCGCGCTGCTGATCTCCCTGCACAGCGACAACCCGCTCTCGGCCCGTCTGGCCGAGGCCGGGGTACCGGTCGTCCACGGCGGCCGCCCGCACTCGCCCGAACAGCCCGCGCCCTACTGCGTCGACATCGACAACATCGGCGGGGCCCGGATGGCCATCCGCCACCTCCTGGAGCGCGGCCGCCGACGGGTGGCCGCCATCACCGGCCCCCTGGACATGGACGCCGGTGTGGAGCGCCTGCGCGGCTACCGCGAGGTCATGGCCGCCGCCGGGCTGGAGGTGGACGACCGGCTCGTCGTGCAGGGCGACTTCAGCGTGGAGGGGGGAGCCGAGGCGATGGAGCGGCTCCTGGACACCGGGCTGGAGCCCGACGCGGTGTTCGCCGCCTCCGACATGATGGCGCTCGGCGGGCTGCGTGTGCTGCGCGCACGCGGTCTGAGCGTGCCGGGGGACGTGGCCCTGGTGGGCTACGACGACACCGTCATGGCCCAGCACAGCGACCCGCCGCTGACCACCGTCCACCAGCCCACGGTGCAGATGGGGCAGGAGATGGCGCGGCTGCTGGTGGACGTGGCGATCCCGCGCACGGCGGAGGCCGAGACCGTCATGCTCGGCACCCACATGGTCGTGCGCGAGTCCGGCTGAGCCGAGAGGCCTCCGGGCAACGTCCCAGCCCGCGCACGCACCCTCCCGCAGCGCTCTGACCCGCCCGTTCACGCCCTCCCGGGTGGACGCGGCGCGGTGACTGTGCAAGGCTGGTCGCGATTTCGCGGGAGACGGTGGGAGCGCATGGAGCGGGAGCCGACACACAACCGGTGTGCGATTTCCTCGTGCGGATGGTGCGAACGGGACGGCGTCGAGTGCCGGTTCTGCTCCGGCACGGGCTGGTGGCGACCCGAGCGGCCGCATCGCGACGGCAGCGGGGTGATCGTCTGGCTCCGCGTCGACGAGCCCTGCCGCGGGTGCGCGGGCACGGGCAAGGAGCACAGTCCCACCGCCGCCCTCTGAGCGGGGGCGCGCCGCCCCTTCCGCGGTGGACAAGGAGAAGCACATGCGCTGGGTGACCTATCTGTCGCCGAGCGGCGGCAGCGAGCGCGCCGGAGCCCTGGACGACGGCGACGTGCTGGGCAGCCCGGACCACGTCCGCCTCGCCGACCTGCTGGAGGCGGGCGGTGACGCCCTGGCCGGGGCGCACGAACGCGCCGTCGCCGCGCCGATCGAGATCATCGTCGAGCCGGAGGCGCGCATGTGCGCCCCGCTGGTCCCCGCCGAGCCGGTGCCGGTCCGGGCGGGCGACGACGTCTGGCGGGTCCCCCCGGAACTGGTGCGGGGCTCGGACGACGCCGTGCCGCCCCGGGCGAGGTCGGCCCGTGTGGGCGTGGCCGCCGTCTCCGGGGGAGGGGCCCCGGTGAGCGCCTACACGCCCGCCTGCCTGTGGCTGGACGGCGAGGGGCGGCCGGTGCAGCTGACCCTGGGGCCGGTGCTGACCACCGCCGACGAGGTGCCCGGGCAGCCGCTGAGCGTGAGCGCCTCGGTGGAGGAGGGGGAGCTGGGCCGCGGCCTGGCCGATCCCGCGCATGAGTGGCTGGTGTCGGGCCCCGGGCGCGTGCGCGCGCTGCTGCCGGTGGCGACACCGCCGCTGGAGACCGACGACGAGCTGTTCGTGGACGCCGACGTCCTGGGCACCTTCGAGGTCCGGGTCGGCTCCCAGGTCTGACCGCGACCGCGGGCGGACACGCGTGTTCCCCTTGGGCCTTCGCTTCGCTTCGTCCCACCCGTCGCCCGCCACCACCCTCAAACGACGCCTACGGCGCGGTCCTTCTTGTGTTCGGGCGCCCAAAGAGCGGGAATCGGGTTGAGGCTGGCACAGCGGCGCCTGCACCGGGTCGGCTCGTGCCCACCCGTCGCCCGCCACCACCCTCAAACGACGCCTACGGCGCAGTCCCTCCGCGAAAACCCGCCTCCGGCACCTCCAGAACCCCGCGGGCGCCCGAACAACCCCTCAGTGCCTGAGACCCGGTTCGAAGAACTGGCTCTACGGGGTGAACTCCCAGTGCCAGGGCTCGAAGCCGCCCCGGGCCCAGGGCGGGTTGTGCCAGCCGTGGGCGGGCGCGTGGGCCAGCATCCACTGGTGCTCGGCGGTGCCGACGCTGTTCACGCCGCCGCACAGGTCCACGGCCAGGCCCAGGCCGTGCTGGCTGGTCCCGGGCCGGGCGGCCATGCCGGGCAGCATCTCCTGGAACAGGCGCACCTGCTCGTGGTAGGGCCGGTAGGAGTCGGCCACGCACATCGGCCGTCCGAACGCCTCGCGGTAGTCCCCGTCGAGTTCGATGAAGGCCTCGGCCGCGTCGGCGCGCAGCCGCTCGCCGGGTTGGGGCAGGGGGCACAGCACCGACTCCGGGATCCGCCCGTTGGCGTGCGCGGTCGCGACGCCCCCGGTGCAACCGTGGTCGGCGCTTCCCGCGGCCGAGATTTCCTCCCCGCCCTCCTTTTCCTTCTCGCCATCGTGCCAATGGCCATTGTCGTCTTTTTCGTCCTCCGCCGAAACGGCGGTGACGGCGGCCTCCGCCGATCCCCCGGAGGAGTTCGCCGCCCGCGCGTCGCGCAGGGCCTCCTCGCGGCGCCTCTCGGCGGCCTCGGCGTCGCGCACCTCCGCGAGCCGGGCCTCCAGCCGGGTCTGCTCCTCCAGCAGGTCCTCCAGGGCCGCCTCCTGGTCGGCCACGGCCTCCACCGCGTCCTCCCGGGCGCTCTCGGCGTCCTCGACCGCCTCGGCCTGCTCCGCCTGCGCGGTCTCGGCGACCCCGGCGAGGGTGTCGGTGGCCACCCGCGCGGCCTCGGCACGGCCCACGTCGGCCTCCCGGTACGAACCGAGCAGGGTGAGGTAGGCGCCCCGTTCGAGCATCCCGGCGGGCCCCTCGGGGCCGGCCCAGGCGGTGACCATGCCCAGCTCACCGCCCTTGTAGGCGGTGGCGGCCTGCCGGGCGGCGGCCAGACGGGCCGCCTCGCCGCGCTCGTCGGCCTCGCCCGCGCGCTCGCGCGCCTCGCCGCTGCGCTCGGTCAGCTCGGTGAGGCGTTCGCGCTCGGCCTCGTAGTGCTCGATCTTCTCCGACGCCTCCCGGCGCAGCGTCTCCATGCCCGCGCGCAGCGCGGCCAGTTCCACCTGTACGCTCCCCAGCGCGGTCCCCGCCGAACCGCCGTCGGAGGCGGCCCCGGGCGCGGCGGTGGAGAGGCAGAGCAGTACCGCGAGGCCGGCCGGGAGCGCGGTACTGACCGAAAAGGCGCGCACGGAGGGTCCGCGGGTTTTCCCGCGATCCGAACCCTCCGCTTTCGTGATGTCACCGAGCGTGTGTGATTCAGGGCGTGACGAGGTACGCATTTCCGCTTCCTCCCCGGGACCTGCGTCTACCGTCTTGTCACGATGTCATGTCAGTGGGGTGTTGGTGGGGAAGCTGGCGGTGTGTCCAAAAAGTTACCTCAGTCCCGGGGTGGTTTCGGACGCTATCCCTGACCTGCTGCATCGGCCATAATGCCGACAATGGCGGGCATTATGTACCGGTCGGGGGAAGAAGATCCCGCCGATCGCCGTCAAACAGCCGAAGCGAGTCCTTCGCGCCCATTGGTACGCTATCCACCGCACGCGCACCTACGGAGATCTTCGGGTGCGCGGCTCCTCTCATCCCAGGCGAGTCCAGCGGACAGTCTTCACATCTCCCCACATTCCCGCCGCTTCCGGCTCGGCGGACCTCCTGGTCTGTACCGGTTTCCCCGAAGAGCCTTCGGACGGAGCGGTCAACCCCTGGGGTCCAACCAGCCGCTCGAAGCGGTGACACGAAAGGTTGCGAGGGTCCGTGTCGACACGAGCGACGAAAAACGGGGCCGGCGCGCAGAGCGAGGCAGCGCAGGCCGAACATGCCGATGCCACGCCCAAGCGCAGAGCCGACTGGTGGCGGCCACGTAACTGGCGGGTGCGCTCCCGACTGGTGGCCCTCATCGTCATCCCCACCGCGGTAGCCCTGGCGCTCGGCGGCCTGCGGGTCTACGAGGCGGCGGTCTCCACCGTCACCCACGCGCACATCCAGGACCGCGCCGAGGTCGGCGTCCTCATCGTGGAGCTGGCCAACCAGCTGGGCCACGAGCGCAGCGCCAGCGCGGTCTACATCTCCGACAACGCCGACCCCGCGCGGCGCTCGGACGAGCTGCGCCAGCGGATGGAGGAGGAGCGCGACGCCTCCCGCGACCTGCAGCAGACCCTCTCCGCCCGCCTCGACGACATGGGCGAGGTGGACAACGAGACCGCCACGAGCCGCCTGTCCAGCATGCGCACCCAGCTCTCCACGCTGGACGCCCTGCGCACCGAGGTCGACGAGACCCGTATCACCGTCCTGCCGGTGGTCACCAAGTACCGCACGATCACCCGCTCGCTGGCCGAGTTCAACCAGACGATGGCGGACGAGACCGGCGACACCGACCTGCGCGAGAGCGTGCGCACGCTGACCGCGCTGTCCACCGCCCGGGACCAGCTCTCCTACGAGACCGCGCTGATGGGCCACTCCCTGGCCCGCAACACGATGACCGGCGGTATCGCCGAGGCCATCGACTCCGCGCGCGCCCGCTACGAGAGCGAGATCTCCAACTTCGTCCAGGCCGCCTCCGAGGAGCAGCGGCAGATCTTCGACGACAACTTCACCGGTCTGGAGGTCAGCCAGGTCTCCACGATGCGCATGCGCGTGATGTACCGCGCCGACCGCGGCGACGACCTCACCGGTGTGACCGCCAACGACGGCCCCGAGGACTACCGCGAGATCGCCGACGTGGCCCTGGGACGCCTCCAGACGGTCGAGGAGGGCATCGCCGAGGGCATCGCGGCCGACGCCGACTCCCTGCGCGACGAGGCCATGGGCCGCGCCCTGATCGACCTCTTCGTCGTCGCGGCCGTGCTCCTGGCGGTCTTCGTCCTCACCTCCCTCGTGGTCCGCTCCCTGGTGCGCCCCCTGCGCGCCCTGGAGGACGGCGCGCGCCGGGTCGCCGAGCGCGACCTGCCCGACGCGATCAACCGGATGCAGGAGGCCGGGACGGTCCCCGAGAACGTCAAGGTCACCCCGATCGAGGTCGACACGCACGACGAGATCGGCGAGGTGGCCCGCGCCTTCGACGACGTCCACCGCGTCGCGCTCACCCTGGCCTCCGACGAGGCCGCGCTGCGCAGCAACGTCAACGCGATGTTCGTCAACCTGTCCCGCCGCAGCCAGACCCTGGTGGAACGGCAGCTGCGCCTCATCGACGGTCTGGAGCAGTCCGAGCAGGACGCCGACCGCCTCTCCGACCTGTTCCAGCTGGACCACCTCGCCACGCGCATGCGCCGCAACAACGAGAACCTGCTGGTCCTGTCCGGCCAGGACAACACCCGCAAGTGGGCCCAGCCGGTCCCGCTGGTCGACGTCCTGCGCGGCGCGGTCTCCGAGGTCGAGCAGTACGAGCGCGTCAACGTGCGCGCCCCCTCCCACATCTCGGTGCTCGGCCGCCCCGTCAACGACGTCATCCACCTGGTCGCCGAGCTGGTGGAGAACGCCACCTCGTTCTCCCCGCACGACACCGAGGTCCTGGTCAGCGCCAAGACCCTCGACAGCGGCGGCGTCCAGGTCGACGTCACCGACAGCGGCATCGGCATGGCACCCGAGGACATGGCGGCGATCAACGCCCGCCTGGCCGCCCCGCCGGTCATCGACGTCGCGGTCTCGCGCCGCATGGGCCTGTTCGTGGTCTCGCGCCTGGCCCACCGCCACGGCGTCAGGCTGAGCCTGGAGGAGGCCCACGGCGGCGGAACCACCGCGCACGTCATCTTCCCGCCCGACCTGCTGATCACCCCGGTCGAGGGCCAGCACGCCCTGGGCGGCGCGGACAGCCGCCCCGAGCTCACCTCGGGCGCGCCCAACACCTACGCCGACGCCGAGGCGGCCTTCGCCTCCACCCCGGCGCCCGTCGAGCCGAACGACCCCTGGCAGACCCAGGAGAGCGGCAGCGTCCCCGGCGACCTGGGCGGCCTGCCCAGGCGTCAGCCCACCGGATCCCACACCGGGGAGCACCCGCCCAGCGGCCAGGACCTGTGGGGCAACACCAGCACCGGTTCGGTGTGGGACACCACCAGGGGAGCCGGGACCACCGGGGCCTCCTCCGGCGGCGCCAACGGCCGACCCGTGGTCGACCCCTACGACTCCTCCGAGGACGACGAGCCCCAGCGCCCGCAGCCCGAGACCGGCGGACGCAACTTCTTCGACCCGAGCCCCCGCGGCGACTCCTTCGGCGGCGGCTCCGTGGGCCGCTCGTCGGACACCGGGTCCTTCAGCAGGCCCTCCGACACGGGGTCCTTCCGCCGCCCCACCGGCGACACGGGCGAGTTCCGCAGGCCCGCCACCGACACCGGCGCGTTCCGCTCCACGGCCAACGAGTCCTACGACGCGTTCGGCGGCGCGGGCGCGCAGTCGGGCGGCCACACCGGGGCCCCCGCCGGCAACGGCGCTTCCCCGGGCAACGGAGCCTTCTCCGACAACGGCTCGGGCCACGCGTTCGGCGGCCGTGACACCGGCGCCCACGAGCGCCCCGCGGCCCGCGAGCGCGACGACAACACCGAGACCTTCCCGGCGGTCCCCTCGTCCCAGGACGGCGGAAACTGGCGCTCCGGCGGTATCGACTCCCGCGAGGGGTACGGCTCGACCGCCTACCTCTCCCGCCGCTACGGTGGCGCCCAGGGGCCGAACAACACCGTCGTGCCGCCCACCCCGTCGGGTGAGGAGAGCGACTCGCTGCCGATCTTCGACGCGATCGAGTCCAACTGGTTCAAGCGCCGCAGCGGCGGCCCCACGGTGGACACGACCGAGACCGGCCCGATCCAGCAGGTCCCGGCGGTCCAGGAGCAGCGCCCCCCGGCCAGCACCGACCAGGCGCCCCGCTCCACCCAGGAGTGGACCTCCGAGGCCGACCGCGGCTGGAAGGCCGCGCGGACCGCGGCGGAGCCCAAGGCGGACGGACTGACCACCTCGGGCTTGCCAAAACGCGTTCCCAAGGCAAACCTTGTTCCGGGGACGGCGCCCAAGCCGGAGAACTTCAAGCAGATGCCCACGCGCAGCGCTGACCGCGTCCGCAACCGCTTCTCCGGCTTCCAGAAGGGCGTCCGCGAGGGACGGGACCGGCTCGGGGAAGGCTCGACGGAGGGGTGACCTCAGTGGAACCTGGCGGGACGGGGTCCCCCTTAATCCCGGGGGCTGGATGCAATAGCATCTACCGAGCTTCTCGGACGCGTCTTACCCACAGCTCGACGAGAGCAGAACACCAGACTCCCGGCCACCCCCGCGGGAGGGGCCGGGCAGTTCGTAGAGGCAGTGCTGTCACATGCCGTGCCGGCGGTAGCAGTGCCCAGAGACCAGCCGGCGAAACTGGACAGGAGATCAGATGAGTCGACAGGTGAATGAACTCAACTGGTTGATCACTGACTTTGCCGACCGTGTCCCCGACGTGGCCCACGCGATCGTCGTCTCCTCTGACGGCCTTCCGTTGGCCTCGTCGGCGGGCTTCCCAGCGGACCGGGCCGACCAGCTGGCGGCCATCGCCTCCGGTCTGTCGAGCCTGACGCAGGGTGCTGCCCGGGTGTTCGAGGGTGGAGCGGTCGCCCAGACCGTCGTGGAGATGGAGCGGGGGCTGATGCTCATCATGGCCATCAGCGACGGCTCCTGCCTGGCGGTCCTGGCGTCGGCTGAGAGCGACCTGGGTCTGGTCGCGTACGAGATGACCCTGCTCGTCGAGCGGGCGGGGCGGGCGCTGACACCAACGGCGCGCACCTCGGGAATCCACTGAACCACCACCGACAGGAGGAAGTGGTGGCACCTCACAGTAGAGATGCCGGGAGCGCCTCGTGGTTCGGACAACAGCCGAGCGGTCCCCCCACGGGGGGAATGCCGGCGGTTCCGGGCGGCGGAGATGTTCCCCGACCAATCCAACAACCGTACGACCAACGATCCGCTGCGGGGAGTGCGCCCAGTTCTCTGGTCCGCCCCTACGCGGTGACCAAGGGCCGCACCAAGCCGAAGTCACAGCTTCCCCTGGAAGCCCTGATCTCGGCCACCGCGGCGGCCCGCAACGAGTCTGGGACGCTGACGCCCGAATGGCAGGCGATCAGCGACCTGTGCCGGGAATGGCGTTCCGTGGCGGAGATCTCCGCGCTGTTGCGGATGCCGCTCGGTGTGGCGCGGGTGCTTGTGGCGGACATGTCCGAGCAGGGACTGGTCCAGATCAGGTCCTCGCTCAACAACGACGCCCGTCCCAACACCAACCTGCTTGAAAGGGTGCTCAGTGGACTTCGCAAGCTCTAGCCCAGCCGAGGAAGGCGGTGCTGGGGGGAACGCGATGACGTCGGTCAAGATCGTCGTCGCCGGGGGCTTCGGTGTCGGGAAGACGACATTCGTTGGCTCCGTCTCCGAGATCGTGCCGCTGACCACCGAGGCGGTCATGACCAGCGCCAGCGTCGGGGTGGACGACCTCGCCAAGACGCCGGACAAGCAGACCACCACCGTGGCGATGGACTTCGGCCGCGTCTCCCTCGACTCCGACCTGATCCTGTACCTGTTCGGCACCCCCGGACAGCACCGGTTCTGGTTCATGTGGGACGACCTGGTCAAGGGCGCCATCGGCGCAGTCGTCCTGGTGGACACCCGCCGTCTGGCGGACTGCTTCCCCGCGATCGACTACTTCGAGGAGGCGCGTCTGCCCTTCATCGTGGGGATCAACGGGTTCGACGGCTACTACCCCCACGCGGCCGACGAGGTCCGGGACGCGCTGACGCTCAGCCCGGAGATCCCGATCGTCCAGGTGGACGCCCGTGACAAGGCCTCCACCAAGTCGACGCTCATCACCCTCGTCGAGCACGCCATCACGGTGGGGGACCCCGAGGGCGCGGCCGGACAGCCCACTTCCACGGGCGGCCAGAGCTCCTGGCGCTAGGAGGGCCACCCGGGCCGGGGTCCCGCACAGAGCACGGCCCGGTTCCCGTCGGACGGGAACCGGGCGTCCGTGCTGGCATCATGGCGCCATGAGCTCTTCCTCCCAGCCCGACCCAGGGGCGATGACCCGGCGGTTCCGCGAGGTGGCCGAGCGCGTGCTCGACTCCCTGCTCCACGACGCCCCCGAGTGGGCGCTGGACCTGGGCGACACCCGTGGCGCCTCCCGCCTGTCCGACCGCTCGGTCGAGGCCGACGTGCGCCGCGTCTCGGTGCTCACCGACGCCCTCGGCTCCCTGGACGAGATCGACCCCGACCTCATCCCCGTCGGCGACCGGGTCGACCTGGAGGTGCTGCGCACCCGCGTCAGCGCCGACCTCTGGCACACCGCGGAACTGCGCCCGCACACGTGGGACCCGCTGCTGTACTCGCCGGGCGAGGCCCTGCACGCCCTCGTGGAGCGCGAGGCCCTGCCCCTTCCCGAACGCCTGTCGGCGCTCGCCGCGCGCTGCGCGGCCCTGCCCGACCACCTCGCCACCGCACGCTCGCGCCTGTCGGAGGGCCCCGGCATGCCCCGCGTGCACGTGGAGACGGCCCTGGCCCAGACGGCCGGGGCCCGCGCCATGCTCGTCTCCGACGTGCCCGCGGGAGCGGCGCCCCCCGCCCTGGAACCGGCCCGCGAGGCCGCCCTGGCCGCCGTGGAGGAACACGCCGCCTGGCTGCGGGACCGTCTGGAGACCGCCACCGCCGACCCCCGTCTGGGCGAGCGCGACTTCGCCGCCCAGCTCTGGTACACCCTCGACTCCGAGCTCTCGCCCGAGGCGCTGCTGGTGCGCGCCGAGAGCGACCTGCTGGCCACGGAGGAGGCGATCGCCGAGGCGGCGGCGGAGTACCTGGGCGGGGCGCGCCGCCGCGAGGGGGTGGCCGAGGCGCTCGCCGAGCTGGCCGCACGGGGCGCCACCGACGCCGACACCGTCCGCCCCGCCTGCGCCGACGCCCTCCTGCACCTGAACGAGAGGGTGCGCGCGCTGGACATCGTGACGGTCCACGACGACCCGGTCCGGATCGTGCCGATGCCCGAGGCCCGCCGCGGGGTGTCGGTGGCCTACTGCGAACCCCCCGGCCCCCTCGACCCGCGGTCCGGGGAGCAGCCGACCCTGGTCGCGGTCTCCCCGCCGCCCGAGGACTGGCCCGCCGAGCGACGGGAGTCCTTCTTCCGCGAGTACAACGCGGTCATGCTGCGCGACCTCATGGCCCACGAGGCCGTTCCGGGTCACGCGCTCCAGCTCGCCCACGCCGCCCGGCACCAGGGCGGCACCCGGGTGGGCCGGGCCCTGTGGAGCGGCACCTTCGTGGAGGGCTGGGCGGTCTACGCCGAGGAGGTGCTGGCCCGCCACGGCTGGTCCGGCGACCGGCGCGAGGACCTGGCGCTGCGCCTGGTGCAGCTCAAGATGCGCCTGCGGATGATCATCAACGCGATCCTGGACGTGCGCCTGCACACCGGCGACATCACCGAGGCCGAGGCGATCTCCCTGATGACCCAGCGCGGGCACCAGGAGGAGGGCGAGGCCGTCGGCAAGTGGCGTCGGGCCCAGCTCACCAGCGCCCAGCTGTCCACCTACTACGTGGGCTACGCGGAGGTCTCCGACATCGCCGACGACCTCGCCCTGGCCCGACCCGCGCTCACCGAGCGCGAGCGCCACGACGCGATGCTCGCCCACGGCAGCCCGCCCCCGCGCCACCTGCGCACCCTGCTGGAGCTGTAAGGACCCGGCCGCCCGCCCGTAGAGCGGACAGCGGCGGTATGCCGAAGGGGAGCGTCCCGTGGTGGTGCGCCGCAGAGGGTTGAGCCCTTCACAAAGCCGAACCACCCGCCCGTAGAGCCCTCAGCAGCGTTGCGCCGTAGGGGGTTGGGGTGGCACGTCCTGTGACCGTTGACCCCTGGGGGTTGGGGTCGCATATGTGGTGACCGTTGACCCCTGGGGGTTGGGGTGGCATGTGTGGTGACCGTTCCCCCGTGGGGGTTGGCGTAGAGCGTGCCGGTGACGGTGGCCAGGCATCCGTAGGGCGTGCGGGTTCCCCGTCAGCCCCTGGGGGGTGGGTGGTCGTGGTGGGTACTGGCTCCGAGGTTCAGTGCTGGGGGCGGGGACCGACTGAGAGCAAGTTCGCCCGGCGAACTTGCCGAAGGAGATCCCTGCACGCCGGTCATGTGGGGTGCCTGGTGGGCGTCACGAAGGGGTTCGGGAGGTCGCCGGTGGGAACGCCCACCGGGAGTCTTCCTCAGCCCTCCGTGAGCGGGGGTACACGGTTCAGGCCAAGAGCGGCCATGAAGCCCCGCGCGTGACCGCGCGTCGTAGGGGGTCCGCAAGTTGTAGAGCGTCGCTGCGTCAGCAACCAGGCGCCCGTAGAGCCCGGGCTGGCGGGAAGGTCTCGGGGGGTTGCCGTAGAGCCTGACAGTGCCTGCCTCAGCGACCACGAACCGTCGGCCCCGCAGGGCGCGGTGTGCTGAGGGCTCCACCGGCCCCCGCCTGTCGGGTGAGGCCTTCGCTCTCCGAACTCGACACCCGCCCGCGTTCCGCCCACCTCGGCCCCGAGGTGAACACCCGCCCGGCCGGGCACTCCTGCCGCCCTCCACACGTTGGTACACCGGCGGCCGTGACGGGCACGACCGGCCCCTGCGGGTTCCCGCGGACACCCTCGGCCTCGGATGCCCCCGGAGTTGTCCACAGGCCGGGCCGGGTTCGGCCCGCGGTCGCCGTCGCGCTTCTATGCTGGAGGCGCGAAAGAGTACGGACAGGCGACGGAAACGGACGAGCCATGCGCGGTGCCGACGACGAGCACGGAGACGTTCCCGACGACCCTCCCGCCGTGGGGACGGGGAGCCCCGACGGCTGGGAGCGGCTGTGGACACCGCACCGCATGGCCTACATCAAGGGCGAGGGCAAGCCCAGCGGCTCGCGCCCCGAGGACGGGTGTCCCTTCTGCCGCGCCCCCGGACTGTCCGACCCCGAGGGCCTCGTTGTCGCCCGTGGCAAGTCGGCCTACGCGGTTCTCAACCTCTACCCCTACAACAGCGGCCACATCCTGATCTGCCCCTACCGCCACGTGTCCGACTACACCGCCCTGGACGAGGAGGAGACCGCTGAGGTGGCCGCTCTCACCCAGGCGGGCATCCGCGCGCTGGGCGCGGCCTACGGGCCGCAGGGCTTCAACGTCGGCATGAACCTCGGCGACGCGGCCGGTGCCGGGATCGCGGCCCACCTGCACCAGCACATCGTTCCCCGCTGGGGCGGTGACGCCAACTTCATGCCCGTGGTCGGTCTGACCAAGGTGCTGCCCGAGATGCTGGAGCAGACCCGGTCCAAGTTGGCCGCGCACTGGCCCAGAGAGTAGGGCGCGCCCACGGGAGCACGCGAAACGCCCCCTGGACGCCGCCCCGTCCGCCCATTCCGACCCCGATTCGCCCGACCAGCCCGTCCAGCCTGATCCGCCCGACCAGCCCACCCGAGCCCACCCGGCCCGGCCCCCGAACCGCTCCGCCCGCAGGATTCCGCCTTCCGCGGGATTCCGCCTTCCGCGGGATTCCGACTCCCGCGGTCGGGCTCCTACCTCCGGCTGGATCCCGACTCCGGCGGAATTCCAACTCCGGGGGGATTCCGACCCCCGCGGTCGGGCCCCACCTCCTCGGTGGGCCCCACCCCCGCCGGTGCGGTTCCCACCTCCACGACCGTTCCCGCCCTACGATTCCAAGAAGACATGCTGAGAATCCTTCGCCCCATGGTCTCCCGGGTCACCACTCCGCTCGGCCGGAGTCTGGCCCGACTCGGCCTCACACCGAACATCGTCACCATCGTCGGCGCCCTCGGCGTCGTCGTCAGCGCCCTGTTCTTCTATCCGCAGGGACAGCTGTACGCCGGGTCGGTCGTCGTCACGGTCTTCGTGCTCTTCGACATGCTCGACGGGGCTGTGGCCAGGGCCCGCGACAGCGCCAGCGCGTTCGGCGCCTTCCTCGACTCCAGCCTCGACCGGGTGGCCGACGCCGCCATCCTCTCCGGGCTCCTGTGGTGGTTCATCGGTGAGGGCGACGACCCCCTGCTCGCCGGACTCACCCTCTTCTGCCTGGTCAGCGGCTTCATGGTGTCCTACATCAAGGCGCGCGCCGAGGGCCTGGGCGTCAACTGCGACGTCGGCGTCGCCGAGCGCACGGAGCGCCTGGTGGTCATCCTCGTCGCCGTGGGCCTCGGCGGCCTGGACGTGCCCTACGTCCTCGCGGGCGGCCTGTGGCTGCTGGCCGCGATGAGCCTGCTCACCGTCCTCCAGCGCCTGGTGGAGACCCGTGCCCGCCTCAACGACCCCGACTACGTCGAGGGTGCCGCGGGCACCGGCGAAGTCAACGGCGGAGCCTGAGCGTACGAGGCAACGTACGAGACAACGGAACAACGGGGAGAACGGCGAACGGGGAGACGACGTGGACGAACGCACGGCCGACCTGGCCTACACGGCGGGGTGGGCGATGATCCGCCGCACACCCGAGAGCGCGGGGCGGGCGCTGTTCCGACGCCTGGCCGACCGCTCCTGGCGCGCCCACGACGAGAGCACGCGCGGCCTGGAGCGCAACCTGAGGCGCCTGGTCGGTCCCGGGGCCACGGACGCCCAACTGCGCGCGCTCTCCCGCGCGGGCATGCGCTCCTACATGCGCTACTACTACGAGATGTTCCGCCTTCCCGCGATGAGTGAGGAGTACGTCCTGGGCCGGACCCGCGCCACCGGGATCGAGGTCCTGGAGCAGCACGTCCGGTCGGGCCGAGGTGTGGTCGCCGCCCTGCCCCACATGGGCAACTGGGACCACGCCGGAGCCTGGATCGCCCTGAGGGGCACCCCCCTGACCACCGTCGCGCAGCGGCTGCGCCCCGAGAGCCTGTTCCAGCGCTTCACCGCCCACCGCGAGTCCCTGGGCATGGAGGTGCTGCCGCTGACCGGAGGCTCGAACACCGTGGGCACCCTGGCCCGGCGGCTGCGCGAGGGCGGGCTGGTGTGCCTGCTCGCCGACCGCGACATCAGCGGCACCGGCCTGGAGGTGGACTTCTTCGGGGAGCGTGCGCGCGTGCCCGCCGGGCCCGCCGCGCTGGCCCTCAGCACCGGCGCCGCCCTGATGCCGGTATCGCTGTGGTACGACGGCCCGTACTGGAACATCCGGGTCCACGACGAGATCCCCGTCGCCGCAGGAGCCACCCGCGCCGAGCGGGTCCAGGCCACGACCCAGGAGCTGGTCCGCGTCTTCGAGGGGGCGATCGCCGAGCACCCCGAGGACTGGCACATGCTCCAGCCGGTTTTCAGCGCCGACCACGCGCGCGCCGCGCGGGAGGCGACCGCGGGGACCGCTGCGCCTCCGGCGGCGGACGAGAGAACCACGCGGGGGGTGCCGGGCGACAGCGCGGTACCGAACGGCGGTGTGCGGAGAGGGCCGGGTGACGGCACCGCACCGGGCACACGCACACGGGGCGGGTTCACCGCGGCGAACGGGGTAGGGGCCCCTCAAGGCAGCGGGGCGAGGCCCCCCGGACGAGACGAACGGAACGGGTGACCGTGGGCATGCGGGTCGGCCTGGTCTGCCCCTACGCCTGGGACGTCCCGGGCGGGGTGCAGCAGCACGTCGGCGACCTCGCCGAGGCGCTCACCGGCATGGGGCACGAGGTGTCGGTACTGGCGCCGGTCGGCGACGCGGACACCGGCGCCCTGCCGGACTACCTCGTTCCCGCCGGAAGACCGGTCCCGGTTCCCTACAACGGCTCGGTGGCCCGGCTCACCTTCGGCCCCAGGGCCGCCTCGCGGGTGCGCCGGTGGATCGCCGAGGGCGGGTTCGACGTCCTGCACATCCACGAGCCGTCCGCGCCGAGCGTCTCGCTGCTGGCGTGCTGGGCGGCGGACGGCCCCGTGGTGGCCACCTTCCACACCGCCAACCCCCGGTCGCGGGCGATGGCGGTGAGCTCCCCGGCGCTGCGTTCGGCGATGGAGAAGATCAACGGCCGCATCGCCGTGTCCGAGGCCGCCCGGCGCACCCTGGTCGAACACCTGGGCGGCGACGCCGTGCTCATCCCCAACGGGGTGGCTGTGCGCAGGTTCGCGCACGCCGAACCCCTGCCCGGCTGGCCGGGGGAGGGCGGCTCGATCGGCTTCCTGGGCCGCCTGGACGAACCCCGCAAGGGGCTGGGCGTCCTGCTGGAGGCCTTCGTGCTCATGGCCCCCGAACGCCCCGGCCTGCGCCTGATGGTGGCCGGTCCCGGCGACGCCTCGGCCGCCATGGAGGCCGTCCCCGCGCACCTGCGCGAACGCGTCGTGCTGCTCGGGCGCCTGGACGACGCCGACAAGGCGCGCGCCTACCACTCCGCCGACGTGTTCTGCGCGCCCAACCTGGGCGGGGAGAGCTTCGGCATCGTGCTGACCGAGGCGATGGCCTCCGGCGCGGCCATCGCGGCCAGCGACATCCCCGCCTTCGCCGCGGTCCTGGACGGCGGTGCCGCCGGGGAGCTGTTCGCCGCGGGAGACCCCGCCCACCTGGCCGAACGCGCCGGTGCGCTGTTGGACGCGCCCGGGAGGCGTGCCGAGCTCTCGCGCGCGGCCCGCCGAGCCGTGCGCGCCTACGACTGGGACACCGTGGCCGCCGACGTCGCCCACGTCTACCGGACCGTCCTGCTGTGGGACGGGAGCGGAGACAGGGACGGGGACGGGAACGGAGACGACGAGGACGGGGGCAGACACTCCGCCGGGGTGGGCCTGGACAGCGGGCCCCGGGCCACCGCCCTGCTGCGCCGGGGGACGACGTGACCGGGGCCGTCGCAGCGGCGGCGTCCGCCGGGTGCGCGCCGGGACCCGCGGCGTCCTCTCCGCAAACCGCCCTCCGGAGACGTGTCCCGCCCCTACGCGCGCCCGTCCCCGTCTTCCGGGTGCTTGCTCCGGCTCTGCTCACGTCCGTGTGCGCTGCCAAGGCACCCGTCCCGGCGCCGTGCACGCCAAGCCCCGCGGAACGGGGTGAGCGGCCCTGACCGAGGACGTCCTCTTCGCCGCCACCGTCGTCGGCATCCTCCTGGTCCTGGTGCTGTTCGGCTTCTACCTCTCCTGGCGGGCCACCCGCCTGCACCGCCTGCACCACCGGGTCGACACCGCACGCGCGGCCCTGGAGGCCGCCCTGGAGCGGCGCCTGGCCGCCGCGTCGGCGCTGGCCGCCGCAGACGGCACCGGCGCCACGCGCGCCCTGCCCGGGGCCGCCGCTGCCGCCGACGGAGCGCGCGACCGGCAGCGCGAGCTGGCCGAGAGCGCGCTCTCGCGCACGCTGCGCGCGGCACTGGAATCTCCGGGGCCGCTCGGGCGTTCTGACATGCTGCGGCCCCATCTGATCGAGGTGGAGGCCGCCGCCAAGGGCGTCCACATGGCCCGCACGTTCTACAACGGCGCGGTCTCCGACACCCGCCGCGCCCGCCGTTCCCGGCTCGTCCGGACGTTCCGCCTGGCGGGCACGGCGCCCCTGCCGGACTTCTTCGAGATCGACGATCAGCCGCCGCGGATCCCGCTCCTGCCGGTCGGTCCCGACACCCCGTAGATACGGGCCCAGGGAAAACACCGATCTGGCTAAAACCCTCGAAAGGGGGTGGAAGTAGGATGGGGGGCTGGTCGACCAGGGTGCGCGGCGCCGACGGTGTCCGCGTACCGCCGCGTGGGGCCGCCGACTCCGCTGCCCGAGAGCAGCCCTCAGCAGAACCGAGACAACGGGAGTCCACCACCGTGGCCAACAACGCACCGAACACCTCCGACAACGCCGTCGGTACCGAGCGTGTCAAGCGCGGCATGGCCGAGCAGCTCAAGAACGGCGTCATCATGGACGTCGTCACGCCCGAGCAGGCCAAGATCGCCGAGGACGCCGGAGCCGTCGCGGTCATGGCCCTGGAGCGCGTCCCCGCCGACATCCGCAGGGACGGCGGCGTCGCCCGCATGTCCGACCCCGACATGATCGACGGCATCGTCGAGGCCGTCTCCATCCCGGTCATGGCCAAGGTCCGCATCGGCCACTTCGTCGAGGCCCAGGTCCTGGAGTCGCTCGGCGTCGACTTCATCGACGAGTCCGAGGTCCTCACCCCGGCCGACGAGGCCTACCACATCGACAAGTGGGCCTTCACCGTCCCCTTCGTGTGCGGGGCCACCAACCTGGGCGAGGCGCTGCGCCGCATCGCCGAGGGCGCGGCCATGATCCGTTCCAAGGGCGAGGCCGGAACCGGCAACGTCGTCGAGGCCACCCGCCACATGCGTTCCATCCGCGGTGAGATCCGGCGCCTGGGCACCCTGGACGAGGCCGAACTGTTCGGCGCGGCCAAGGAGCTGCGCGCCCCCTACGAGGTCGTCAAGGAGGTGGCGGCGCTGGGCAAGCTCCCCGTCCCGCTGTTCTCCGCCGGAGGCGTGGCCACCCCGGCCGACGCCGCGCTCATGCGCCAGCTCGGCGCCGAGAGCGTGTTCGTCGGTTCGGGCATCTTCAAGTCCGGCGACCCGGCCAGGCGCGCCGACGCCATCGTGCAGGCCACCCTGCACTACGAGGACCCCGCGGTCATCGCTCGCGTGTCCCGCGGTCTGGGCGAGGCCATGGTCGGCATCAACCTGGACGAGCTGTCCGACTCCCAGCGCTACGCCGGCCGCGGCTGGTAGCCGCCGCCCGGCGGACGCCTCCCGCGTCCACCGCCCGACGACGCCTACCCGCGTCCGTCGTGCGGGTGGCGGGGCCGGACCGGCCCCGCCACCCGCACTCGGCAGAACACGAGCCTACGTCCACGAGTGAGGCCGTACTTGACCGCCACACCCACCATCGGCGTCCTCGCCCTCCAGGGCGACGTCGCCGAACACCTGCGCGCGCTCCGGTCCCTGGACGCGCACACCGTGAAGGTGCTCTCCCCCGACCAGCTCGACGCCCTGGACGGGCTGGTCGTCCCCGGCGGGGAGTCCACCACCATGTCCAAGCTGGCCGTGCGCTACGGCCTGATGGAACCGCTGCGCAAGCGGATCGCCGCCGGGATGCCCGCCTACGGCACGTGCGCCGGGATGATCATGCTCGCCGACCGCATCCTGGGCGGGACCGCCGACCAGCAGACCGTCGGCGGGATCGACATGACGGTGCGCCGCAACGCGTTCGGACGCCAGACCGAGTCCTTCGAGGCCGCCGTGGACATCGACGGCTTGGGCGGCGACCCCTTCGACGCGGTGTTCATCCGCGCGCCCTGGGTGGAGTCGGTCGGCCCCGGGGTCGAGGTGCTCGGCGCAGTGCCCGGCCCCGACGAGGCCGGTAGGATCGTCGCCGTACGGCAGGGCGGCCTGTTGGCCACGTCCTTCCATCCCGAACTGACCGGCGACACGCGCATCCACCGCCTCTTCGTCGACATCGTGAAAGGACATTCATGAGCGGCCACTCCAAGTGGGCCACCACCAAGCACAAGAAAGCCGTCATCGATGCCAAGCGCGGCAAGCTCTTCGCCAAGCTGATCAAGAACATCGAGGTGGCCGCGCGGACCGGCGGTGGAGACCCCGACGGGAACCCCACGCTCTACGACGCCATCCAGAAGGCGCGCAAGAACTCCGTGCCGCTCGACAACATCGAGCGCGCCCGCAAGCGCGGCTCCGGTGAGGAGGCGGGCGGCGCCGAGTGGCAGACCATCATGTACGAGGGCTACGCCGCCGGTGGCGTCGCCCTGCTGGTGGAGTGCCTGACCGACAACCGCAACCGCGCCGCCTCCGAGGTGCGCGTGGCCGTGACCCGCAACGGCGGCAACATGGCCGACGCCGGTTCGGTGTCCTACCTCTTCAACCGCAAGGGCGTCGTCATCGTGTCCAAGGAGGGCACCACCGAGGACGACGTGACCCTGGCGGTGCTGGACGCCGGTGCCGAGGAGGTCGAGGACCTGGGCGACGTCTTCGAGATCGTCTGCGAGGCCACCGACCTGGTCGCCGTGCGCACCGCGCTCCAGGAGGCGGGCATCGAGTACGACTCCGCCGACTCCAGCTTCCTGCCGACCATGGAGGTCCCGGTCGACGCCGAGACCGCCAAGAAGGTCATGCGGGTGGTGGACGCGCTGGAGGACTCCGACGACGTGCAGAACGTCTTCACCAACGCCGACATCCCCGACGAGGTCATGGCCGAGATCGGCTGACTTCCCGGTCAGGCGACCTCCCGCAGCAGGTCGCGAACGCGCGCGGGCGCCTCGTGGAGTGCGAGGTGGCCCGCGCTCGCGATCGTGCGCACGTCGGTGCCCAGCAGTCTGCGTACCGCGCCGCGCAGCAGCGAGGGTGTGAAGACGCGGTCGTGGGCCCCGGTGGCCACCGTGACGGGCGTGCCCGACCAGTCCCGGAAGTCCTCGCCCCGCAGTATGCCCGGGACCGGGTTGGGGCGGCAGTGCCGTGCGACCAGGGTCGCCCACTCCGCGAGCGGGTGGGTCGCGCCGCCCGCGGCGACGGGCCCACTGAGCAGGCCCAGGAGCCGCGAACTGGTCCGCTCGCCCGGTGAGAGCCGCCAGGAGAACGTGGCGCGCAGCCTCTCCCCGTCCATGACGGGGGCGGCCAGGCCCGCCGGACCGACCAGCACGAGCCCCGCCACCAGCGGCGAGGGCGTCGCCGCAAGGGCGGCCGCGGCGCCCGTGGAGTGCCCGAGCAGGATCACCGGTTCGGAGGTGACCCGGGGTAACAGCGCGTCCAGCCAGGCGCCGTAGGCGTCCGCCCGGCCGAGCAGGGGGCGCCGGGAGTCGCTCGTGCCCGGGTGCCCGGGCAGGTCGGCCAGGAGCACGGTCCGGTCGGCGCGCAGCACCCGCGCGGTCGCGACCAGGTTCGCCGACCCCAGGATGGCCCCGGACAGCAGCAGGACGGGGGTCCCCGGTCCGCCCGGCAGGACGTGCACCCGCGTCGCGCGTCCGGCGGCGGTCACCGCCCCCGGCGACCGCAGGTCGCGGGCCCCGCCCAGTGCGCGCTCGCACCAGGAGCGCACCGCGATCTCACCGGCGTCGGACCGGTAGATCCGGGTGAGGGACAGCGTGGACATCGTTTACCTTCTCGTGGCAGGGACGTCCCCGCTCCGGAGCCGGGACGCGGGGCGGGGCGCGCGGGAACCGCGTGCGCGAGGAGGGGCGCCTTCGTCGACGCCTCGGTCGCAGACGCCTGAACAGGAGCCCCGCGCCCAAGGGCTGGGCGCTTGTACGGCACGACCGCCTCTACGCGAGGCCGGACCCCGCGCGAGCGGGAGCCGGTGGGCGGGTGGGCTCGCCCACCGGCTCCGTGTTCGGGGTCCCCGCGCGCGAGGGCCGGTGCCCCTCGGGGACACCGGCGCCGGAAGCAGGGGGTCAGCGCAGCGGGTCGAGCGCCTCCAGCGCGCCCGGGCGGACGCCGGTCGCGATCTGCTCGGCCAGGAGGCCGCCGGTGACCGGGCCGTGCGTGAGCCCCCACATGCCGTGGCCGCCCGCGACGAAGACGCCGGGGGTGCGGGTGGCCCCCACCAGGGGCACACCGTCGGAGGTGACCGGCCTGGGGCCCACCCAGGCGTCGGTGCGCTCCTGCCAGCGCACTCCCCGGAGGTAGGGGCCGGCCGAGCGCTCGACGGCCTCGACCCGCCGCGGGACGAGCGCGTCGTCTGGGCCGCGGAACTCCATCGTTCCGGCGACCCTCAGCGCCCCCTGGTAGGGGGTGCACGCCACGCGGGCCTCCGGCAGGTAGACGGGGCCGGGCACCGGCTCGTCGGTGGGGACGGTGAAGGAGTAGCCCCTCCCGGCGCGGACCCGGGCGCGCACGCCGTGCTCGGCGGCCAACCGGTCGAACCAGGCGCCCGTGCACACCGCGACCGCGTCCGAGCGCAGCCGTTCGCCGTCGCCGGAGACGGTGACGACCGCGCCGTCCTCCCGGTGGACGCCGACCGCCTCGAACCCGGTGCGCACCCGACCGCCGCGCTCGCGCACCGAGGCCGCCAGGTTGCGGACGAGGGCGCCGGGGTCCACGTGGCGCTGTCCGTCCAGGCGCACCGCCGCCCCCACGGTCCCCGAGGCGTGGGGGAGGACCTCGCGGACCGCCGCCCCGGTGAGGGCGGTGTGGTCCACCTCCAGCCCCGAGGCCGCGATCCGGCCCAGTTCGCGAAGGAGCGCGACGGCCGAACGCGGCGAGCGGAACAGCGCGGTGACGGGCGCGCGGACCTCAGTGGTCTCCACGCCGCCCTTGGCCAGGGCGTCGAAGGCGTCCAGGGCCCCGGTGTTGAGGGGCAGGTTGGCGCGTACGGCCCTCTCCCAGGCGTCCCAGCGGCAGTGCGCGGCGAAGCGGGCCAGGAACAGCCACAGGTCCGGCGAGGGCGACAGCGGAACCGACAGGGGCGCGTCGCGGTCGAGCAGGGAGCGCAGACCGTAACGCAGCACGCCCGGCTCGTTCAGGGGGATGGCCAGGCCCGGCGAGAGCCATCCGGCGTTGCCCCACGAGGCCCCGGAGCAGACCCCGTCCCGGTCCACGAGGGTGACGCGGACGCCGCGCTCCTGGAGGAACCAGGCCGTCGACAGGCCGACCACCCCCGCGCCCACGACCAGCACGTGCTGGACCCCGCCGACACGCCCCACGTCCGCCATCGCCCCTGTTCCCCCTGTTCACCGTGTCCGTCGGTCCCCACCATGCTCGCTTTCCGCCGTGGGGGCCTTGTCGGGAGACGACAATCGGATACGGGGTTCCTGTGCCGTTCGGACAAGGGTGCGGCGGGGCCCGCGTTCGGGTCAGGGCAGGCGGGAGAGCACCTCGGCGGTGAACTCGTCCGTGCCCGCGCTGCCGCCCAGGTCGGCCGTGCGCACGGGGGAGGAGGCCAGCACGGCGCGGACCGCGTCCATGACCTGCGCGCCCGCCTCCGGGTGGCCAAGGTGGTCGAGCATCATCGACGCCGACCAGATGGCCCCCAGCGGGTTGGCCAGCCCCTTGCCGGCGATGTCGGGCGCCGAGCCGTGCACCGGCTCGAACATCGACGGGTACTCGCGCTCGGGGTTGAGGTTGGCCGACGGCGCCACCCCGATACCGCCAGCCACGGCCGCGGCCAGGTCGCTGAGGATGTCGCCGAACAGGTTCGAGCCCACGATGACGTCGAACCGCGCCGGGTCCAGGACGATCTTGGCGGCCAGGGCGTCGATGTGCTCCTGCTCCCAGGCGACCTCCGGGTGGCGCGCCGCGCGCTCGGCCACCAGTTCGTCCCAGAACGGCATGGTGTGCACGATGCCGTTGGACTTGGTGGCCGAGGTCAGCCTGCCGCCGCGCCGCCCGGCCAGGGCGAAGGCGTAATCGAGCACCCGTTCCACGCCCCTGCGGGTGAACACCGACTCCTGGAGGGCCGCCTCGTACGGGGTGCCCTCGTGGATCCGTCCGCCCACGCGCGAGTACTCGCCCTCGTTGTTCTCGCGCACGACCACGAAGTCGACCCCGCCGGGCAGCGCCCGCGCGACCGGGCTGGGCACCCCCTCCAGGACGCTGATCGGCCGCAGGTTGACGTACTGGTGGAAGCCGCGGCGGATGGGGATGAGCAGCCCCCACAGCGACACGTGGTCGGGGACGCCGGGCCAGCCCACGGCGCCCAGCAGGACGGCGTCGTGGTGGCGGATCCGGTCCAGGCCGTCGTCGGGCATCATGGCGCCCTCGGCCAGGTAGCGTGCGCAGGACCAGTCGAACTCGTCGTAGGAGAAGGAGAGCGCGTGGTGGGCGCCGATCCGGTCCAGGACGGCCCTGGCGGGCGGCAGGACCTCCTTGCCGATGCCGTCACCGGGGATCGTGGCGACGCGGTAGTGCTTCATTGCGGTGTCCTTCCGTGGGGTGTGCGGGGGTGTGCGAGGGTCTTCGGGGGCGTTCGGGCCCGACGGGGCCCTGCTCGTCCCGGCGGGGCCGGTCCGTCTCATCGCGTTCGGGCCCGACGGGGGACCGGGCCCGGTCGCGGAGGGCCCGGCCGGGGGGACGGGGAGCCGCGCTCGGACGTCGGCCGGGACCACGCGGTGCCCCGTACGGTGCGGGACAGGGGGACGCGGGAACCGCGCCCGGGGCGTGCTCAGGGCGCGGGGTCCCCGCTCAGGAACGCGCGCAGGTGCCGTGCCGTGGCCTCGGGCGCCTCCTCGGGCACGTAGTGGTCGCAGTCCAGCGCGTGGCCGCGCACGTCGCGGGCGTATCCGCTCCAGGCGTCCGGCACGTCGTAGTGGCGGCCCACGAAGCTGTGCCGACCCCACAGCAGCAGGACAGGGCACTCCAGGCGGCGCCCGGCGTCGGCCCGGTCGTGCTCCAGGTCGATGGAGGCCGCCGCCCGGTAGTCCTCGCAGGAGGCGTGGATCGCGGCCGGGTCGCTGAAGCAGCGCACGTACTCGTCCACGGCGGCGGGTGCGAAGGGGGTGCCGCCGCGGTGGCGGGCGTTCATACGGGTGCGGACCCAGAAGTCCGGGTCCTGCCCGATGAGGTGCTCGGGGATGCCGTCGCCCGCCGCCAGGAAGAACCAGTGGTGGTACCCCAGGGCGAACTCGGCGTCGGCGTGCTCGAAGGCGTAACGGGTCGGCACGATGTCCAGCGCGCACAGCGCCGTGACCGCCTCCGGGTGGTCCAGGGCGAGGCGGTGGCCGACCCGGCCGCCGCGGTCGTGGCCCGCCACGGCGAAGGAGTCGAAGCCCAGTTCGCGCATGACGAGGTACTGGTCCCGCGCCATGGCCCGCTTGGCGTAGGGTGCGTGCCGCTCGTCGGAGGCGGGCTTGTCGCTGTCCCCGTAGCCGCGCAGGTCGGTCATGACCAGCGTGAACCGGTCCGCCAGGAGCGGTGCGACGCGGTGCCAGATCAGGTGTGTCTGCGGGTAGCCGTGCAGCAGCAGGAGCGGGGGGCCGTCCCCGCCCAGACGGACGTTGACGCGCACACCCCCGGCGTCCACGGTGCGGCGGGCGAACCCGGAGGGGAGGAGGTCGCTCATAGATGGATTCCAACAGGCCGGGGGCGCGGGCGTCCAAGACCGGCTGTCGATATCGTTGATAGGTCCGGCCTATAAGGAGGATCGGTGGACGTCCGGCATTTGGAGTACTTCCTGGCCGTGGTCGACCACGGCGGGGTGAACCGGGCGGCCTCGGCCCTGTACCTGTCCCAGCCGTCCCTGTCCCAGGCGGTCCGGGCCCTGGAACGCGACCTGGGCAGCGACCTCTTCCACCGCATCGGCCGCCGCGTGGTGCTGACCGAGGCGGGACGCGCGCTGATCGAGCCCGCCCGCGAGGCGGTGCGCGCCCTGGACCTGGCCCGCTCGGCGGTCGAGTCGGTGCGGGAGCTGCGCGGCGGACGGGTGGACGTGGCAGTGCTGCCCACCCAGGCGATCGAGCCGCTGACCGGCCTGGTGGCGGGCTTCACCCGACGCCATCCGGAGGTGTCGGTGTCGGTCCGCAGCGCGCTGACCACGCGCGACGCCGTCGAGATGGTGCGCACCGGCGCCTGCGAACTCGGCGTGGTGGCCACCTCCGAGCCGTTCGCGGGGGCGGGGGTGCGGGCCCATCCGCTGGCGCGCCAGAGCTTCGTGCTGCTCGCCCCGCCCGACGGGCCCTTCGCCGCGGGGGAGCCCGTGCGCGCCGAGCGCCTGGAGGGGCAGAGGCTGATCGTGGGCCAGCACGGCTCGGGCATGCGCCGGTTCGTCGACGAACTGGTCGCGGACGGCCTGGACGCCCGGGTCGCCGTGGAGAGCGAGCACCGGGTGTCCCTCCTGCCGCTGGTGCTGGGCGGGGCCGGGATCGCGGTGGTCACCGACGCCTGGCGGGACCTGGCCGAGCGGGCCGGGGCGCTGGTGCTGGACCTGGAGCCCACCGGCCACCTGCACGTGTCCCTGGTCAGCAGGAGGGGACCGCTCACCGCGGCGGCGGAGGCGTTCGTGGCCCACGCGGTGGGCTGAACCCGCAGGGGCGGGCCCGGGACCGCTGGACGGACCCGGGATCAACGCCCCCACCGGTGGTTCGGGCTGATCAGCTCTTCGGGGTCCGACGGGTTGAGTCTGCCCGGGCCGAAATCCGACGCGGTGATCCCGAAACCGTGTCGGCGCAGTACCGTCACCGCGTGGTCCAGGGACTCGCAGTCGGTGATGAAGCCCCGGTCACCCGCACTGTTCGGCCTGATGCTGTAGTACAGCTTCTTCTCGTCATCGTTGCAGACGAAGAGGACTGCGTTCCCGGGGATCTTCACGCGCGGGCGCTCAGCCGACCATGTCGAAGGCGGAGACCACCCTGGTCGGGCGCAGCCGCACCGCGAGTTCGCCGGGCACGCCGTTGCGCCGCCCGAATTCCTCGGCCCGCTCGGGCCCCATGTAGCGGCGGGCGATCGCGGTGGCGGTGCGCACCAGCTCGTCGGGGTCCTCGGAGACGACGGCCTCGCCCTGCACCTGCACGAAGGCGTACGGCGGCTCGGGAAGGTCCACGGTGAGCGCCACCCTGGGGTCGCGCGCGATGGACCGGCCCTTCGCGGTGGAGGCGCCGGTGTTGAAGACGATGTCGCCGTCCTCGACGACGAACCACACCGGCGCCGCCAGCGGCCGTCCGTCCGAGGCGGTGTAGGCGAGCATGCCGGTGCGGGTGCCCTGGAGCAGGAAGTCGCGGACCCGGGGGTCGGAGAGAGAAGTCACGGACCCACGCTAGTGGGCGGGTTCCGATCCCTACGGGAGGACGGGGCACCGGGGTGCCCGCGTGTCGGCGCGCCCGCGCGTATCGGTACGATCCGCGCAACACGGGCGTCCGCCGAGGGCGGTCGGACACGGGAGAGGGGTGCCATGGACGGGGTCGTGCCGGACGACGGGACGTGGCGGATCGGTGCCCGTGAGGGCGTCGCCCTCTCGGCGCGCTGGTGGAAGTGGGTGTGGTCGGCGCCGGAGGGGTGCGACCCGGTCCGGGACGCCACCGGCGAGCACGCGGCCCGCAACCAGCCGGACGACCTGTGGTTCCTCGCCGGTACCTACGGGGGCAGGGTCGTGCGCCGGTGCGAGGTGCCCGCGGGGCGACCCCTGTTCTTCCCGGTGTTCAACATCTTCTAGCAAGGAACCCCGGCCGTTCACGGCCGGGAGGAACCGCTTCCCTCACCCGAACGGGCGGTTAGTCTGGGCGTTTTTGCTGGTCGATGTACTCCGCGATCACCGACAGCGGTGCGTCCCCGCACGAGGCGGCGAAGTAGGACGGCGACCACAACCGGTTGCCCCGCAGGAACCGTCGCACGTGGTCGGGGAACTGCTTGCGCAGGTAGTGCGCCGAGGTGCCCTTGAGCCGGTTGACCAGTGTCGAGACAGGGAGTTTGGGCGGGTAGTGCACGAGCAGGTGGACGTGGTCGTCCTCGCCGTTGAACTCGCGCAACTCAGCTCCCATGGTCTCGCACACCTGGTGCATGACCTGTTCGCAGTGGTCGAGCATCTGCCCGGTGAGGACACCACGCCGGTACTTGGTGACGGAGACAAGATGAGCGTGAAGGTCGGATACGACGCTTCTTCCACGCCTGACATTGGGATCTGGTTTCCACCTTGGTGACATGGACAAGACGGTCACCTGTGGGTGTGAAGACCGTTGTGCAGGTGAAGCTGCTCCCCGACGCCGCCCAGGAGGCGACGCTGTGGGAGACGCTGAAGTTGTGCAACCAGGCGGCCAACCGCGCCTCGCGCCGTGCGCACGAGTGTGGGGTGAAGGCGAAGACACCGTTGCAGCGGCTGGTCTACGACGACCTCAAAGCGATGGGGTTGTCCGCGCAACCGGCGAGCCACTGCGCACGCAAGGTCGCCGGGGCCCATGCCACGCTGAAGGCCAACCTCAAGGCCGGAAACCACGGCTGTGAGGGGTCCAAGCGGCGTACCCGGGTGGAGAACACGCCGGTTCGGTTCCGAAAAGACGCCGCGCAGCCCTTCGACGACCGGTGCCTGTCCTGGCAGATAGACGCGCGCACGGTGTCGATCTGGACCGTGCACGGCCGGGTGAAGGGCATGGCGTTCGCGTGTTCACCGGACCAGGCCAAGGTGCTCACCGAGTTCCGCAAGGGCGAATCCGACCTGGTCAAGCGCGGCGACAACTGGTACCTGTACGCCACCTGTGAGGTGCCCGAGGCCGACGAGTACACCCCCGAAGGTTTCGTGGGTGTGGACCTCGGTATCGCGAACATCGCCACCACCAGCGACGGGGACGTCTACTCGGGCAAGCAGGTCAACCAGGTCCGCCATCGCAATCGCCACCTCAGGCGCCGTCTCCAGAAGAAGGGAACCAAGTCCGCCAAGCGTGTCCTGCGCCGCCTCTCGGGCCGCGAGGCGCGGTTCGCGGCCGATACCAACCACCGCATCGCCAAGCAGATCGTGACCGAGGCTCAACGCACCTCACGGGGTCTCGCCCTGGAAGACCTGGGCGGCATCCGCAAGAGGGCACGGCTACGCAAGCCCCAGCGGGTCACACTGCACTCCTGGTCCTTCGCTCAACTGGGCGCTTACATCGCCTACAAAGCAAGACGGGCCGGGGTGCCGGTGGTGTACGTGGACCCGGCCCACACCTCCCAGGGGTGTAGCGCGTGTGGCCACGTCGACAAGAGGAACCGGCCGAGCCAGGCCACTTTCCGATGCACGTCGTGCGGTTTCGCTGGGCACGCCGATGTGAACGCGGCCCGCAACATCTCCTCCAGGGGTGTGGCGGGCTGGGCAGTGAGTCACGCTGCCGACGACGCGGCCTGAAGTACACCTGCCAGGTGTGTGGAAGAGCTGCAAGCTCAGCCCTTCAGGGCCGAGAAGCTGACCATGCAGTTCCCCTTCGAGCACTCCAGGGAGCCGATGGCCATGCCGGTCGCGCGGGCCGACGCGCACCTCAACGGCGTCGCGCTGCCCTTGGAGGAGATCCAGGGGGTGTTCCGCAGCCCCCTGTGGGTCCGTCGGCACAGCTGGGGGCTGTGGGGCGCGGTCGCGCCCCTGAGCCCCGGCGGGTACGTGCTGGAGATCAGGGCGGACGACGGCCAGGGCTTCCGGGTGGACACCACCTACCACCTGACCGTCGTCTGAGGCGTGCGGGACGGCGCGACGGGGGCCGGTCCACGACGGCCGGGCACGCCGCCCGCACCGCTCGGCACGCGGATCCCCTCCGGCCCCGCGCCGTTCGGCGCGCGGACCCCGCCAGACCCATGCCGCGGGTCGGGCGGGGACAGCCCCGAGAGCCGGGCCGTTTCCGGTCCCGCCGCCCGCCGAGGGCACCGGACGGCGACGGAGAAGCGCACCGGGCCGTCGCTGGTCCCGTCGTCCGCCGGAGCGGACCCCGCCGGTCGGTCAGACACGTGACGGAACGCGGGCGTCGGCGCGGGTCGGACCCGAGAACACCGCCTCCAGGGGCAATCCCAGCTCCTCGCCGACGGCCTCGGCGGGGGAGCCGGGCGCGGGGGCGAGCACGGGCCGCGCCTCCAGCAGGGCGCGGGTCAGGCGCTCCTGCCGGTCCAGGCGCGCCGCGGCGTCCCTCTGCGCCGCGCCCGTCACGGCGGCGCCCGGCCCGCTGGGCGCCGGGGCCGGTGCGGGAACCGGTTCCAGGCTCGACCCGTCCGGCGCGGTGTAGCCGGTGCACCAGCGCAGTCTCCCTCCCGCCCGCGCGGGGGCGTCGGCGTGCGTGACCACCAGCGAGTCCACCCCGCCGGTGGCGGCGAGCGCGTACCGGTGCGCCACCGCGTCGAAGTGCCCGACCCGGAACTCCCCCTGCCACGGGTGCGTGCCGTTGTGCGCCTCGGCCAGCAGCGTGCCCAGTTCCGGGTCCTCGGCCACGAGCGGGCCCGCGCCGTGCCGGGTGGTGTAGGTGCGCACCACACCGATCCGGCGGGCGTCGCCGGGGCGCCCGGCCTCGGCCAGGAGCGCGAGCGGGTTCGCGGTGGTCGTCGTGGACCAGGTGGTGTACGGGTGGAACCCGTGCCACTCGTCCAGCAGCACCCCCTGCGCCCCCTCGAACACCACGGGGGAGCGGGCGAGCAGCCGGGGCAGGTGGTCCTCGTCCACCAGCCGCACCCGCCGTGCGAAGGCCAGGTAGGCCTCCACGCACTCCTCGACGTCCGGCTCGGGGTCGGGCCGGACCCCGGCACCGCGGTCCGGGGCCGTGCCGGTCCCTGTCACCGTGCCGGGCTCTGCCGCCGCGCCGGAGGCCGCCGACGGCCCGGTTCCTGCCGCCGTGCGCCCGGCGCCGGGGCCCGCGCCCGGGGGCTCCAGGGAGCGGCGCACCGCGTGCAGGTGGTCGGCCAGGCGGCGCAGCTTGCGGCGCAGCGCGTCCGGCCGCGCGCAGTCACCGGCGGTCGGCGCGTCATCCGGGCGGGCCAGGGCGTAGGCCACGGTCTCGCCCACCCCCATCCCGCACGAGCCGTGCCGGTCCTCGCCCCGGGCCAGCTCCCGCGCCCGGTTGGCCGCCCGGTGCCACGGCGTGCTGATCAGCGCCCGGCGGTCCACGGTGACCAGCGCGAACGGGTCGGGCACGCCGAGCGAGGCCAGATGCCCGGCCTCGGCGGCCAGGGCGAAGGGGTCCACCACCATCCACCGCGACAGGTGCGTGGGCACCGGGCCGCCGGGGGCCAGTGTTCCCGCGCCGAACTGGGCGAACGTGTGGTGGCGGCCGTCGGGGGTCACCACGTTGTGCGCGGCCTGGGCGCCCCCGTTGGCGCGCACGACGGCGCCGAAGCGCCGCCGCGCGCACAGCAGGTCGACCGTCACGCCCTTGCCCGCGTCGCCGAACCCCAGGTCGACGACGACGGCGTTTCCGTCGGCCCACGGGGTGGTCGCGCCGGTCACAGCCGGTCCACCCCGCCCGCTTCGGCCGGGCCGCCGAGCCCGGTCGGGGTGTCGGCCACGACCACGGAGCCGCGGCTCTCGGACAGCGTCCGCAGCGCCCTGCCCACCGCCTCGCCCGTGTCCGAGCCCGCCTCGGCCAGGTCGGCCAGGCCCTTCTCCAGGTCGATGGCCTCCTCGGCGAGTCCGACGGTGACCGCGATGGTCTCCGACACCGCGTTGAGGTCGTCCAGGTAGATGACGTTCTGGCCCATTTGGGTGTCCCAGAAGCCGCGCACCTTGTCGTTGTGGAAGTGCCCGCTGCCGGTCGGCATGATGAAGTACACCTCGAAGCTGCGCCGCAGCTCGGCCAGGATCCGCGGGAACGGGATGTCCTCGGTGATGTCGTCGCCGATCACCTCGCGCACCTCCCGCGCCTTGACCCCCCCGTAGGCCATCTCGTCTCCGATGATGAAGAGGTGGCCGCGCCGTCCGCGCTTCTCCAGGCAGTCCATGGAGGTGTGCCGGGCCATGAAGTACATGGCCAGCTCGTAGGACTCCGTCACCTGGCCGCCACCGCCGCCCTCCAGCAGGATGTTGCCCAGGTCGTCCTCCAGTTCGTTGCCGGACTCGAACTGCCCCACCTGGAGCGGGGCCCGGTCGCACGTGGCGTCGCCGATCGCGCCGAAGAGGATCTGCGGGTCCTGCACGTACCCCTTGCGCAGCAGCAGGCCGAACAGGTCGGGCAGCTTGGTCTGGAGTACGCGCGGCACGTTGCGCATGGAACCCGTGACGTCGAAGAGCACCGAGATGGCCAGCGACTCGGGGTGTTCGGCGGAGTCGCGGCTCTCTCGCACGCCCACGCCGTGGGGGTCGAGGCTGTCGTGGACCCGCCAGGCGCTGCGCGGGGTCGAGGCGAGCACGTCGTCGGTGTAGCCGAAGCTGCTGGAGCCGACGGAGGAGTTGTAGGCCTGACGCGCGTGGTAGGCGTCGGTGGACCAGTGGCTGCTTCCCATGGGGTTCTCCTTGGAACGGGGGTGGGCGGATCGGGCCGCCGGGGTCGGGGGCGGGGTTCGTGAGGGGGAGGGTGGTCGGGGGAGGGGGTTCTCAGGCCCCGGCGGCCGGTGCCGGGTCCGGCATGGTGAAGGGGCGGAACCGGCGCGGCCCGTAGAGGCGTTCCAGCGCGTCGTCCAGTTCGCAGAGCAGGGCGAACCCGTCGCGGGGCCGCCGTTCGGGGGCGGGCAGGGTGCAGCCGCGCGCGAAGGACCGCAGCTCCCGGGGCAGGCGGCCCGCGGTGACGTACTCCACGCACCGGGTCGCCATGTGGATGTCGGTCTGGGCCAGCGCGGGGCGGCGCGCGGCCACCTCGGGCGGGTAGAAGTCCGCGCGGCCGGGCACCATCGCCGGGACGTGCGGCGCGGTGCGCGGGGCGTGCGCCGTCACCGAGTAGCACCAGTCGACCAGGACCAGGCCGTGATCGGCCGGGTGGATCATCACGTGCTCGGGTACGACCGCGCCGTGCACCACCCCCGCCAGGGCGGCGTTGCCGACGGCGACCAGCAGCCGCCGCCACATCCACGCCGCGTCGCGCGGGTCGACGCCGTCGGGGTGGGCGCGGCGCACCTCGGCCAGCGTGTGGAAGCCGTGCAGCCGTCCCAGGACGTTGGCCCGCCGCTCCACGCCGGTGGCGGCGTCGCGGTGCTTGAAGGACTCCACCAGTTCGGGGACGAAGGCCCGGTAGCGCTCGTGGCCGTGCTCCCGGATACGGCGCAGCGCGGTCGCCTCGGCCTCCAACAGGTCGTTGTCGCGGGGTGCGCGGGGCAGTTTGAGCACCGCGTCGCGCCACTCCGGCGCCCGGTAGCGCACCGGGTGCAGGTCGGCGACGTCGCCCCGGGCCAGCCGTTCCCGGCCGACCCGGTAGGTGTGCGTGCCGGTGGCCAGGGTGAGGTCGTCCAGGCGCAGGTCGCCCGCGGCCATCGCCCGGTACAGGTCCCACAGCCGCGAGAGCCGGGTGAAGGGGCCGGTGCCGCTGCCGGGCGGCGCCGTGTCGGGGTGGAGCGCGCGGGCCAGCTCGCGGTGGCGGGCCGTGGCCGCCGGGGGCACGCCGCCGCCCTCGGGCAGCGGGCCGAACAGCTCCACGGGGTCGCCCGCCAGGGCGACCTGGCGCTCGGCGTCCTCGAATACGGGGCCGGTGGCCGTCATCGGACTCCTCTCGGGTGTCACTGCGTGCCCCGCAGCAGGGGAGGGTGCAGCAGGGCGGCGCCGCCCGCGCGGTAGAGCCGGGCCCGCCGTCCGCCGCCCGCGCCGCCGCGCTCGGCGAGTTCCCCGGTGTCCTCCACGAACCCGGGTGCGGCGAGGATCTTGCGGTGGAAGTTGGCCGCGTGCAGGGACTGGCCCCACACGGCCTCGTACACCTCGCGCAGCGCCGTGATGGTGAAGGCGGGCGGCAGGAAGGCCGTGGCCAGCGGGGTGTACTCCAGCTTGGAGCGGGCGCGCTCGACCGCGTCGGCCAGGAGGCGGCCGTGGTCGAAGGCCAGGTCGAGCCCGGGGCGCGCGCCGTCGCCGTGGCCGAGGTCGCGCCAGGGGGTCCAGGCGGCCTCCTCGGTGCCCCGGCCGGTGTGCGGGTCGGGCAGGTCGGGGGCCAGCAGGACGTAGGCGACCGAGAAGACGCGCATGCGCGGGTCCCGGTCCCGGGCGCCGTAGGTGCCCAGCTGCTCCAGGTGCAGTTCGGTGGGCAGCAGAGTCTTCTCCGAGAGCACGCGCAGGGCGGCGTCGGGCAGGTCGGGGTCGGCGGGGCCGTCCGGTCCGTCCTGGGCCCGGACGAATCCGCCCGGCAGCGCCCACCAGCCGCGCTGGGGGTGCTCGGCGCGCCGCGTCAGCAGCACGTGCGGCACGCCCGAGCGGATGGTGAGGGCGACGACGTCGACGGTGACCGCGGCCGGGGCGAACGCGTGCGGGTCGTAGTCGGCGAGGAACCGGCTCTCGCCCTCCTCGTTGCGCGGGTCGGCCACGTGCGCCTCCAGTTGTTCTCAATCCGAGTATTTCTCGAACTGAGAGCAACTTAGCACGCGTTCGGTGTCCCGTCCATCCCTTTTCTCCGGAACCCGAAGACAGCGCGCGGTCCGGGGGCGTGCGGCCGCGCCCGGCCGGGCGACTACGCTCGCGACAGGGTGGCCCTGGCAGCGGCGGGCTCCGGCCGGAGGGCGCCCCCGGGGGCCGACACGCCCGGGCGGGCCGGAGGCGGACGTCGTCGCCCGCCGCTAGCATGTGGGCGAACGGACGTTCGAGAGGACAAGGGTGAGGCGCGTGCGCGTGTTGGGGATCGACCCCGGGCTGACCCGGTGCGGTGTCGCCGCCGTCGAGGGCGCCATCGGCCGACCGCTCGCCCTGCTCGGCGCCGACGCCGTGCGCACCAGCCCCGACACCGACCTGCCCCACCGGCTCGTGGGCATCGAGCGCGGTATCGAGGAGTGGCTGGACCGCTACCAGCCCGACGCCGTCGCCGTCGAGCGCGTCTTCGCCCAGCACAACCTCAGCACCGTCATGGGCACCGCCCAGGCCAGCGGCATCGCCCTGGTCTGCGCCGCCCGCCGCGGCCTGCCCGTGGCCATGCACACCCCCAGCGAGGCCAAGGCCGCCATCACCGGCAACGGCCGCGCCGACAAGGCGCAGGTCGGCACGATGGTGGCGCGTATCCTCGGACTCGACGGACCCCCCAAGCCCGCCGACGCGGCCGACGCCGTCGCCCTGGCCATCTGCCACATCTGGCGCGGCGGGGCCCAGGCCCGCGTCGCCCAGGCCCAGCAGGACTTCGCCCGCAAGGTGGAGCTGGCCCGCCGCACCCGCGGCCGCTAGCGCCCCGCCCCCAGGAAGGAGAGGGGCACCGTCCCCGGTGCCCACACCAGATGATCGCGTTCCTCACCGGCCGGGTGGCCGCGCGCGGCGCGGGCACCGCCGTCATCGACGTCGGCGGGGTCGGCATGACCGTGCAGTGCACGCCCTCCGCGCTCTCGCGCCTGCACGTGGGCGAGACCGGGACCGTGGCCACCAGCCTCGTCGTGCGCGAGGAGTCCCTGACCCTGTTCGGGTTCGCCGACGACGACGAGAAGCACCTGTTCGAGCAGCTCCAGACCGCCTCCGGCGTCGGCCCCCGCCTGGCCCTGGCCATGCTCTCGGTCCACAGCCCCTCCAGCCTGCGCCACGCCGTGTCCACCGAGGACACCACCGCCCTCACCCGCGTGCCCGGCATCGGCAAGAAGGGCGCCCAGCGCATCGTCCTGGAACTGCGCGGCAAGCTCGACGCGCCCGTGCTCACCGACGGCACCCCGCCCGGGTCCGAGGCCGCCGGGTCCGGCGGCGAGCCCAACGGCGCCTGGCGCGGACAGGTGGTCTCCGGCCTGGTCAACCTCGGCTGGTCGGCCAAGGACGCCGAGGCCGCCGCCTCCGCCGTGGCGACCGAGGCCGAGCACACCGACGACGTCGCCGTCCTGCTGCGCAGCGCCCTGCGCAGGCTCAGCCGGGCCTAGGAACAGGGAGGAAACCCCGTGTACGACTTCCACGAGGAAGATCCCCGCGGCTCGGCCCCCGTCGGGCCCCCGCCCTACGAGCGCGACGCGGTCTCGCCCGACGCGGGCACGGACGAGCGCCAGATCGAGGGCGCCCTGCGCCCCCGCGCGCTGGACGAGTTCGTCGGCCAGGAACGCGTGCGCGAACAGCTCTCCCTGGTGCTGCACAGCGCCAGGCGGCGCAACCGGGCGCCCGACCACATCCTCATGTCCGGCGGCCCGGGCCTGGGCAAGACCACCCTGGCCATGATCATCGCCGCCGAGATGGGCGCCCCGCTGCGCATCACCTCGGGCCCGGCCATCGAGCGCTCCGGGGACCTGGCCGCGGTGCTCTCCACCCTCCAGGAGGGCGAGGTGCTCTTCCTGGACGAGATCCACCGCATGGCCCGCCCCGCCGAGGAGATGCTCTACGTCGCGATGGAGGACTTCCGGGTCGACGTCGTGGTCGGGAAGGGCCCCGGCGCCACCGCCATCCCGCTGGACATCGCGCCGTTCACCCTGGTCGGGGCGACCACCCGCGCGGGCATGCTGCCCGCGCCCCTGCGCGACCGCTTCGGGTTCACCGCGCACATGGACTTCTACACCCCCGGTGAACTGGAGCTGATCCTCCAGCGCTCGGCGGGCCTGCTGGGCGCACCCCTGGACGCGGACGCTGCCGTGGAGATCGCCGGGCGCTCGCGCGGCACCCCCCGGATCGCCAACCGGCTGCTGCGCCGGGTGCGCGACTACGCCGAGGTGCGCGGGGACGGGCGGCTGTCGCTGGACACCGCCCGCGCCGCCCTCGACCTCTACGAGGTGGACGAACTGGGCATGGACCGGCTGGACCGGGCCATCCTCGACGTGCTCATGAGGAGGTTCCGCGGCGGCCCGGTCGGCCTGTCCACGCTGGCGGTGTCGGTGGGGGAGGAGGCCGAGACGGTGGAGACCGTCGCCGAGCCCTTCCTGGTCCGCTCCGGATTCCTGGCCCGCACCCCGCGCGGCCGGGTGGCCACCCCGCAGGCCTGGGCGCACATGGGGCTCACCCCGCCGCCGGACGCGGCCTTCGGTGCGGCGGCGGCCAACGGCGGCGGCACCACGGGCAACTCCGCCCCCGCGGGCAACGCGGGTCACAACGGCACGGCTACTCCCTGACCAGTGCGTCTGACACGGAGCCCCGGTCCGGGCACAATGGGTTCCGGCCGGGCGGATCGGGGGCGAACCGTTAACACCCCGATCTCCTCCGGTGGGATACCGGTGACCCACGCCACGTAAGCTGGGACGAAACAGCCGATACGGGGCACGACTCCGTACGTGTCGTTCGACACCGGTGGAACGTCTCGGCCCTCTGGCGCGTTGTACGTGCCGGACAGGCCCGGACCACGCGGTTCGTGCCGATGCGAAGAAGGTGGCCGTCGCGGTGTCCCATCCGACAGCGGTCGGCCACACGACGAAACGTCAGGAAGGACGCCCCCGTGCAGGGCCTTTACCACCTCGCTGCCGAAGGAGAGCCCACCGGTGGGCTCTTCAGCATGCTGTTCCCGTTCCTGCTGATCCTCCTGGTGTTCTGGCTGCTCTTCTGGCGCCCGGCCCAGAAGCGCCGCCAGCAGGAGACGCAGATGCACAACGCCCTGGTCCCCGGTGTCGAGGTGATGACCAAGGCCGGCATCTTCGCCACCGTCGTCGAGATCCACGAGCAGGACGTCCTGCTGGAGATCGCGCCCGGGACCCGCATCCGCATGCTCAAGGCCGGTGTCGGAGAGGTCGTCACCCCGGCCGCCGACGACACGCCGGTGGAGGACCGCCCCGACTTCGGCGACGACGACAAGCCCAAGGGCTAGACGTACCTCCTCGGGCCCGCGCCCCGCGTCCCGCACGGTGAGCGGACGGCCCGCGCGCGTCCGACCCCGGTACCGGCCCCCCGCGCGGGGGGCCGGTACCGCCGTGTCCGGCCGTCCGGACCACGGGTCGCCGCCGCGACTCCCGCGAGGGCCCCGGCCCCGACAGCACGAGAACCCAGCAGAAGGCCCATCCCACATGCCCGACGACACCGCCACCGCGGCGCCCGTCCCAGGTCCGGAGCTCATCCGGGCGCACATCCGCGACATTCCCGACTTCCCGCAGCCCGGCGTCCTGTTCAAGGACATCACGCCGCTGCTCAACCACCGGGAGGCCTTCGCGGCCGCCGTGGAGGGCCTCGCCGCGCCCTTCCTCTCCGCGGGGGTGGACCACGTGGTCGGACTGGAGGCGCGCGGGTTCATCTTCGGCGCCCCGGTCGCCATGGCGCTGGGCTCGGGCTTCGTCCCCGCGCGCAAAGCCGGGAAACTGCCCTCGCGGACCATCGGTCAGGCCTATGATCTGGAGTACGGCACCGCGACCGTCGAGATCCACGCCGACGCGGTCTCCCCGGGCAGCCGTGTGCTGATCGTGGACGACGTCCTCGCCACCGGCGGCACCGGCAGGGCCGCGGTGGACCTGGTCCGCAAGGCGGGTGGTACGGTCGTGGGATTCTCCGTCCTGATGGAGCTCTCCGCGCTCCTGGGACGGGACAGGGTGCCCGACGTGGAGCTGCACACCCTCCTCACGGTCTGATCCGGCCGACCCGCGCCGCGGCCGACGCCCCTCCCCACGGGGAATGCGCGACGGCCCGTCATCGTTGACGTACTCCACCACCGGGGGTGAACCCCCGGTGGCCAGTGTCACACCCGCCGCCGGGCGCGGCGGGAGCGGGGAGGCCGAGGCCGTTCCCGGCGGGAACGGCCCCACTAGACTGGTGGGAGAGGTACCGCGGCGGCCACGTCACGACTGGCCCTGATGACACGCACGTGCACCGGTGGAGCCGGGCGGCGCTGACGGCGCCCGCGCGACCGGACGGATCCGCGGGAGGTAGGCATGCCAAGCGAAGTGGTTTCGACCGGGGCGGCAGCGACGGACGAGACGCGGCGGGACGCCTCCCAGGAACCGCGGCCGAACACGCCCCAGGGGCACGCGGACGGCACCGGCGCGCAGGGCGCCACCACAAGTCCACAGGGAGACCGGCCGGAGGGCGCCGCGAACGGAGCGGCGCCCTCCGACGTCTCCGGAGCGGGGGCCACGCGGCAGCCGTCCCCCTCCACCACGCCCTCCACGGTGCGAGTACGCAGAAGGCTCGCCCGACTAGGCGCCCAGCGGGGAGTGACGATGAACCCGGTGCTCGAACCACTGATCAAGACAGTGCGGGCCACCCATCCCAAGGTGGACGTGCGGCTGGTCGAGCGCGCCTACGAGGTCGCGGCCCACCACCACCGCGACCAGAAGCGCAAGAGCGGCGACCCCTACATCACCCATCCGCTCGCCGTCGCCACGATCCTCGCCGAGCTGGGCATGCAGGAGGCCACCCTGGCCGCCGCCCTCCTGCACGACACCGTCGAGGACACCGACTACTCCCTGGGCGATCTGCGCTCGGACTTCGGCGACGAGATCGCCGAGCTGGTCGACGGGGTCACCAAGCTCGACAAGGTCAAGTACGGCGAGGCCACCCAGGCCGAGACCGTGCGCAAGATGGTCGTGGCCATGGCCCGCGACATCCGCGTGCTGGTCATCAAGCTGTGCGACCGGTTGCACAACATGCGCACCCTGCGCTATCTGCCCTCCCGCGCCAAACGGGAGAAGAAGGCCCGCGAGACCCTGGAGATCTTCGCCCCCCTCGCCCACCGGCTGGGCATGAACACCATCAAGTGGGAGCTGGAGGACCTGGCCTTCGCCACCCTCTACCCCAAGCGCTTCGACGAGATCGCCCGCCTGGTGTCCGAGCGCGCCCCGCGCCGCGACGTCTACCTCCAGGAGGTCATCGAGGCGGTCTCGGCCGATCTGCGCGAGTCCAAGCTCAAGGCCACCGTGCGCGGGCGGCCCAAGCACTACTACTCGATCTACCAGAAGATGATCGCCCGCAACTGCGGCTTCGACGAGATCTACGACCTCATCGCCGTGCGGGTCCTGGTGGACAGCGTCCGCGACTGCTACGCGGCCCTGGGGACCATCCACGCGCGGTGGAACCCGGTGCCCGGCCGGTTCAAGGACTACATCGCGATGCCCAAGTTCAACATGTACCAGTCGCTGCACACGACGGTCATAGGGCCCTCGGGCAACCCGGTCGAGCTCCAGATCCGCACGCGCGCGATGCACCGGCGCGCCGAGTACGGCATCGCCGCGCACTGGAAGTACAAGGAGGACCGGGGCAGCGGGGGCGAGAGCAAGCCCCGGGGCAGCTCCGACATGCAGTGGCTGCGCCAGCTCATCGACTGGCAGCAGGAGACCAAGGACCCGGGCGAGTTCCTGGAGTCGCTGCGCTTCGACCTGTCGGTGCAGGAGGTGTTCGTCTTCACCCCGGGCGGCGACGTCATCTCGCTGCCCCAGGGCGCCACCGCCGTGGACTTCGCCTACGCCGTGCACACCGAGGTCGGCCACCGCACCGTGGGCGCCCGCATCAACGGCCGCCTGGTGCCGCTGGAGAACGAGCTGCACAACGGCGAGACGGTGGAGATCCTCACCTCCAAGACGCCCGACGCCGGACCCAGCCGGGACTGGCTGAACTTCGTCAAGAGCGCCCGGGCCCGCAACAAGATCCGGCACTGGTTCACCAAGGAGCGCCGCGAGGCCGCGATCGAACAGGGCAAGGACGAGATCGCCAAGGTCATGCGCAAGCAGGAGCTTCCGGTCAAGCGCCTGTTCAGCGGTGAGGCGATCATCGGCCTGGCCAGCGACCTGCGCTACCCGGACGTGGACTCTCTGTACGCGGCGGTGGGGGAGCGCCAGGTCAGCGCCCAGCACGTGGTCGGCAAGCTCGTCGACTCCATGGGCGGCCTGGAGAGCCACACCGAGGACATCGCCGAGTCGGCGCTGCCCACCAAGGCGGCCACCCGCCAGCGCCAGCACGGCAACCCGGGCGTGGTCGTGGAGGGCGACGCTGACGTGTGGGCGCGCCTGTCCAAGTGCTGTACCCCCGTGCCGGGCGACGAGATCGTCGGCTTCGTGACCCGGGGCAACGGGGTGTCGGTGCACCGCCGGGACTGCGTGAACACCGCGACGCTGGACACCGACCGCATGGTCAAGGTGGACTGGTCGCCCACCGAGGACTCGATGTTCCTGGTGGCGCTGCACGTGGAGGCCCTGGACCGGTCCCGGCTGCTGTCGGACATCACGCGGGTGCTGAGCGACCAGCACGTCAACATCCTGTCCGCGACCGTCCAGACCAGCCGCGACCGCGTGGCGCAGAGCCGCTTCACCTTCGAGATGGCCGACCCCGCCCACCTGGGCAGCGTGCTGCGCGCGGTGCGGGGCGTGGACGGCGTCTACGACGTCTTCCGCGTCCGCAACTGACACGGCCGGGTCCCGGGCTCCCCGCGCGGGGAGCCCGGGACCCGTGCGCGCCGGTCAGATGCGGATCGTGGTCGAGCGCACGATCTCGAACACCGGGTGGCGGTCGGCCTCGGCCGCGAACGCCTCCTCGGGGGCGTCCGGCGGCGTCTCGAAGTACAGGCCCACCACGGCGGAACGCGGGTGGTCCAGGTACTCCTTGAGCAGCGGGGCGGCCTCCCCGGCCCCCAGTTCGCGCACGCTGATCAGCTCGATCCAGCCGCCCTGGCGCAGCGTCGCGAAGCCGTCCCGACGCAGGTTGCGGACCCAGTCCACCTCCCCGTAGGGGGAGACCAGGAACCGGCCGCGGTCGCTGTCCAGCACACTGAGCGGGATGGTGCGCAGGAAGCCCGACTTGCGCCCACGCGTGGTGAGCAGGTGCAACTCGGGCAGGCACACCCCGTACTTGACGAAGCCGCTGACGACGGCGTTGGCGGTCCGCCGCAGCCCCGTCATCTCGAACCGCTTCGTCGGCTCGTTCCCCATCTCGGCAACTCCCTCGCTCGGCTGCTCCCCATTCTGGCGGCTGCGCGCGCCCGTCGGCACCGGGGGAGGCGCGCGACCCGCCTCCGGTCCCCGCGGACCGGCCCGGATCCCGGACCCGATCCGGGGCCCGCGGAGGCGGCGCTGTTCAGCGGAAGGCCGAGATCCCCGTCACCGACTGGCCGATGCTGAGCGCGTGGATCTCCTCGGTGCCCTCGTAGGTGGCGACCGTCTCCAGGTTCGCCATGTGCCGCATCACCGGGTACTCCAGGGTGATGCCGTTGGCGCCGTGCACCGAGCGCGCCGCCGCGGCCACCCGCTGGGCGGCGGCCACGCACGAGAGCTTGCCGAAGCTCACGTGGTTGTGGTGGCACCGGCCCTCGTCCTTCAGGCGCCCGATCCGCAGCGCGGTCATGGCCGCCTGGTTGACGTCCACCACCATGTCGGCGAGCTTGCGCTGGGTCAGCTGGAACCCGGCGATCGGCCGGCCGAACTGCTCGCGGCTCAGCGCGTACTCCAGGGCCGCCTCGTAGCAGGCGCGCGCGGCGCCGGCCGCGCCCCACACGATGCCGTAGCGGGCCTCGTTCAGGCACGACAGCGGCGACCCCAGGCCGCGCGACCCCGGCAGCACCGCGTCGGCGGGCAGGCGCACGCCCTCCAGCACCAGTTCGGAGGTGACCGACGCGCGCAGCGACAGCTTGCGGTGGATGACGTTGGCCGAGAACCCGGGCGTGTCGGCGGGCACCACGAACCCGCGCACGCCCTCGTCGGTGGCGGCCCACACCACGGCCACGTCGGCGACCGAGCCGTTGGTGATCCACATCTTGGTGCCGTCGAGCACCCAGTCGCTCCCGTCCCTGCGGGCGCGGGTGCGCATCGACCCGGGGTCGGAGCCGGAGTCGGGCTCGGTCAGCCCGAAGCAGCCGATCGCCTCACCGGCGGCCATGCGCGGCAGCCACTCCTGCTTCTGCTCCTCGGAACCGAACTTGTGGACGGCCGCCATCGCCAGCGAGCCCTGTACCGACACGAAGCTGCGCAGGCCCGAGTCCACGGCCTCCAGCTCGCGGCAGGCCAGACCGTAGGCGACCGCGCTGGAGCCGCCGCAGCCGTACCCCTCCAGGTGCATGCCCAGCACCCCGAGGGAGCCGAAGGCCCTGGCCAGCCCGCGCGGATCGGGCAGGGTGCCCGCCTCGAACCACTCGGCCACGTTCGGCGCCAGCTCGCGCGAGGCGAAGTCGCGCACGGCGTCGCGGACGTCGCGCTCGGTGTCGGTCAGGTCGGCGTCCACCGCCAGGAAGTCGTGCGGGTCCGGGGCGGCGGGCTTGCGGGAGTCGCTCAAGGTGTGTGTCCCTTCGTGGTGCCGACGGCCGGTGCGGCCGTGCGGGATGTGGACGGTGTCTATCGGACCCGGGTGCGGGACCCGGAGGAAGGACGGGCGGTCGCCTCGGGGCCGGGTGCGCAGCCCTGACCGGTTCCGGGGCGTGGTCGGGCGGTGCGGCCGGGCGGGTCCGGTGCGACCCGCCCGGCTCTCAGGGCAGGTCGGGCTGCTGGACGGCGCCGCGCGCGACCATCGCGTCCACGTCGGCCCCGTCCACGCCGAGTTCGGCCAGGATCTGCCGGGAGTGCTGCCCCAGCAGCGGCGGCGCGGTGAGCGGCGGCGGGCTGCCCTCCAGACGGAACCCGGCGCGGACCTGTTCGATCAGCCCGGCGGTGGGGTGCTCCACGGTGCGCAGGACGTCGTCGCCGCTGGCGTCGGCGGTGCGCAGCGCGTCGAGCACCCCGCGCACCCGTCCCACCGGCACCCCGGCCCCCACCAGCAGCTCCATCCAGTGGTCGGCGGGTCGGGAGCGCAGGGTCGCCGACAGGGCGCCGACCAGTTCCCCCCGGTGCGCCACCCGGCCGGGGTTGGTGGCGTAGCGCGGGTCCGCGCCCAGGTCGGGGCGGTCCAGGGCCGCGCACAGCCGCTGGTACAGGGCGTCGTTCCCGGCGGCGACGACGATCTCGGCGTCCGCGGTCGCAAAGGCCTGGTAGGGCACGATCGTGGTGTGCGCGTTGCCGACCCGGGCGGGTTCGGCCCCCGTCACCAGCGCCTGCTGGGTGAGGTTGACCAGGCCGGAGAGGGTGGAGTTGATCAGCGACGCGCTGATGTTCTCGCCGCGCCCGGTGACGCGGGCCCGCATGAGCGCGCCCAGGATTCCCACGGCGGCGTTGAGCCCGGTGAGCACGTCGGTCAGGGCCACGCCCACCTTGCTCGCCGGTCCCTCCGCGGGTCCGGTGGTGGACATGAGCCCGCTCTCGGCCTGCACCACGATGTCGAAGCCGGGACGCGTCGCGGGCTCGTGCCCGGGCCCGAACCCGCTCACCGAGCAGTACACGACGGCCGGGTTGCGGGCGCTGACGGCCTCGTAGCCGAGCCCGAGCCGGTCGATGACCCCGGGCCGGAAGTTCTGGACGACCACGTCGGAGGCCGCGCACAGCTCCCGGACCGCGGCCAGGCCCCCGGGGTCCTTCAGGTCCACGGCCAGGCTGCGCTTGTTGCGGTTCACCGACAGGAAGTAGGCGGCCTCGCCGTGCCCCGCCGCTCCGGCCTCCCCGGCCCAGGGCGGCCCCCAGGAGCGCGTGTCGTCGCCGCGCCCGGGCTGTTCCACCTTGACCACCTCGGCGCCCATGTCGGCGAGCAGCATGGTGGCGTAGGGGCCGGCCAGTACGCGGGACAGGTCGGCGACGCGCACGCCCGCCAGCGGCAGCGGCGCGGCCCCGGCCCCGGACGCGCTCTCGGTTCCGTTTCCGGCCCCGGCGCCGCTTTCGGCCCGGGCTCCGGCGGGGCCCCCGTTCGCGGAGAGGTCGTCGCTCACGGCCGCTCCTCCTCCCCGGCCTCGGGGTCCGCGGGCAACTGGTCGCCCTCCCTGAGCTGGCCGTAGGTCTCCAGGCAGCGGCGCAGGGCGGTGGTCAGCGCGGCGCCGGACTGGCCCGCGTAACGGGTCTGCACCCGCCGCACCATCTCGGCGACGTCCCCGGTCACCGACTCCCCCTCGACCAGGGCGCGGAAGAAGTCCCTGGCCAGCTCGGTGAGCAGGGTGGTGTCCGCGGCGACGACGCGCCCGTCGGCGGTGTCCACGGCCAGCACGACGCCGAGCCGCTGGTACTGGGAGTGGCTCGCCACCGAGTCGGGCAGGCGGGCGTAGCCGGACACCAGGACGACCCTGGGATTGCGCAGGACCTGCTGGATACGGTCGTCGCCGTACAAGGTGCACACCTCTCGCTCACGGGCACGCGAAAACTCCGACGCTCTGGAGTCTCGCGCCTGGAGGGCGGCCGGGGGAAACCGGACACCCGCGGCGTGAGGGCAGGCAGGCACAAGTATGTCCCCACCGCGCGCGCCGCTGTCAAGCGGTCCGGTGGTCCGGGCCGCATCCCCTCCCCCTGCCGCGGGCCGGAAGGCTGTGTTAGTGTGCCTCGCAGGTCACGAGTACCAGCGTCAAGCCCCGGCTAGCTGGTCGGCAACCCTCCTACCGCGGTGGGGTGCCCCGGGTGAGGACCAGGTCCCGACACGACCGTGTCGGACAAGCGCGGACCCCTGAGGCGTTACCGGAGTGACATCTCCGCGGGTCCCACGACCCACAGGAGAGGTGCTTCCATGACCACTGCCGTTCCCGTCCACGCCGCCCGTTCCGCCGAGCCCCCGGCCGACGCCGCCGCGTGCACCGTCGTCACCTCCGACGAGGGCGTCCCCCTGGTCACCGGCGGACGCGTCGAGTACGCCAACTTCGACTACGCGGCCAGCGCCCCGTGCCTGACCCCGGTGGCCGAGGCCCTGTCCGCGGCGCTGCCCTACTACGCCAGCGTGCACCGCGGCGCGGGCCACCACTCCCAGGTCAGCACCGACGCCTACGAGCGCGCCCGCCGCAGCGTCGCCCGCTTCGTGGGCGCGCGCTCCCGACCCGCCGACGCCGTGGTGTTCGTGCGCGGCACCACCGACGCCCTCAACCTGCTGGCCCGCTCGGTGCCCGAGGGCTGCACTGTGGTCGTGTTCGAGTCCGAGCACCACGCCAGCCTGCTGCCCTGGGAGCACCCCGCCGCCCGCGCCGGGCGGGTGGTGCGCCTGCCGCTGCCCGCCTCCCCCGAGGAGGCGGTGGAGGCCGCGGCCGCCGCGCTGCGCGGGGCCCCCGAGGGCCCGCGCCTGCTGTGCGTGACCGCCGCCTCCAACGTCACCGGCGAGATCTGGCCGGTGGAGGAACTGGTGGAGGCGGCCCACGCCGAGGGCGCCCGCGTGGTCGTGGACGCCGCCCAGTACGTGCCGCACCTGCCCTTCAGCCTGGAGGGGACCGGCGCCGACTACGTCGCCCTGTCCGCCCACAAGCTCTACGCCCCCTTCGGCTCCGGGGTTCTGGCCGGCCGCGCCGACTGGCTGCGCGAGGCCACGCCCTACCTGTCCGGCGGCGGGGCCACGCGGCTGGTCGACGAGCACGACGTGGTGTGGAACGACCTGCCCGCGCGGCATGAGGCGGGCAGCCCCAACGTGCTCGGCGCCGTGGCGCTTGCCGCCGCCTGCGACGCCCTCACCCCCGCCGCCCAGGAACTCCTGCACGTGCGCGAGTCGGCGCTGCTGGAGCGGCTGCGCGAGGGGCTGACGGCGGTCGACGGCGTCACCGAGCTGACCCTGTGGGGCGGGGACCACCCGCGGGTGGGCATCGTGTCGTTCACCGTGGACGGCCTGCCCGCCGACCTGCTGGCCGCGGCCCTGTCCGCCGAGTACGGGATCGGGGTGCGCGACGGCCTGTTCTGCGCCCACCCGCTCACCCGGCACCTGCTGCCCCGGGGCCACGGCCAGGCGGTGCGGGCGAGCCTGGGAGTGGGCACCACGCGCGAGCACGTGGACCGCCTCGTCGGCGCGGTCGCCGAACTCGTGGCCCGCGGACCGCGCTGGGAGTACGCCGACTGCGACGGCCGCCTCGCCCCGGTGCCCGACCCCGCGCGGGTGCTCTGACGGCGGTCCCGGGAGCGGTTGCGGCGGCTGCCCGGAAGGGTTCGGCCGGGCGCCACTACAGCTGGCTGTAGCGGCGGTCGGCGGGTGAGCGGGATGTTTCGGCGGGCCGCGCCTCCGTAGCGTCGGAGACGACACGGCGGGCGGTACACCGGCCGTGTCCAGCCACCCACCGAACCCCGGGAGCAGCCGTGTCCGACGACCCCTACCGCATCGACGCCTCGATCGCGGAGGACCCCTCGTCCTCCGTTCCGCAGCCGTCCCCCGCGCCCTCCCGACCTCGGCGCACACCCGCCCGCCGGGCCCTGCTGGTCCTGCTCGGGATCGTCCTCGCCGGGACCGCCGCGGCCAACGGCACGCTGTCCCTGCTCGGCCACGAGCTGATCGGGTCGGCCTTCGGACTCGCGGCGCTGGTCTCGCTCGTCGCTCTGGTCGTCCTGTTCCGCAGGGGCGACCGGTGAGGGGCGCGCAGGAGACAGCCGCCGCACCGGCCCCCACCGCACCGGTTCCCGCCGGTCCGGACGCCGAAGGCGAGGCCGTCCGGCTCACCGACGTCCACCGCGTGTACTCCGACGGCGAGGGCGTCGTCTCCGCCCTGGCCGGGGTGTCGCTGGGGGTGCCCCGCGGCTCCTTCCTCGCCGTCATGGGGCCGTCCGGATCGGGCAAGAGCACCCTGCTCAACTGCGCGTCCGGCATGGACCGCCCCACATCGGGCTCGGTGGTGGTGGGCGGCACCGACGTCGGCTCCCTGCGCGAGCCCCGGCGCACCGAGTTCCGCCGCGAGCGGATCGGCTTCGTGTTCCAGTCCTACAACCTGGTGCCCACGCTCACCGCGGAGGAGAACATCACCCTGCCGCTGCGCCTGGCCGGACGGACCCCCGACCAGGGCTGGCTGCGTACGCTCGTCGACCGGACGGGTGTGGGGCGGCGGCTGCGCCACCGGCCCACGGAGCTCTCCGGCGGCCAGCAGCAGCGGATCGCGATCGTGCGCGCCCTGGCCTCCCGGCCCGACATCGTCTTCGCGGACGAGCCCACCGGAGCGCTCGACGGCGCGACCGCCGACAGCGTCCTGGGCCTGCTGCGGGAGGTCGTGGACGAACTCGGCCAGACCGTCGTCATGGTGACCCACGACCCCAAGGCCGCCGCCCGGGCGCACGCCACCGCGGTCATGGCCGACGGCCGCCTCGCCGACGTCCTGCACGCCCCCTCCGCGGCCGACCTGGCCGGACGCCTGGCCTCCCTGGAGACGGCCGGGGCGGAGGCCGACCGATGACGGCGCCCCCCGGGCCGGGTCCGATCTCCGCACCGGGCCCCGCCTCCTGCCCGGATACCGCCTGTGACGCGAACCCGCCCTCCGCCTCGGGGCCCGCACGCGATCCGGATCCCGTCGGCGGACGCGGCCCCCTCGCGCTGAAGCTGGCGCGCGGCCGTGCCGGAGTGCTGGCCGCCGTCGCCGTCGCGGTCCTGGGCGGATCGGCGTTCGTCACCGTCGGCGGCGTGCTGGCCGACACCGGGCTGCGCTCGTCGGTCCCCGCCGAACGCCTCCGGGGAGCGGACGCCGTGGTCACCGCACCCCAGACGGTCGAGCAGGCCGAGGACCTGGATCTGCCCCTGCCCGAGCGGGCCGGACTGCCCGGGGGACTCACCGCCCGGCTGGCCGCCCTGCCCGAGGTCGGCGCCGCCGTCGGAGACGTCGGGTTCCCGGCCGCCGTGCACACCGGGGAAGGGGTCGCCACGGGAGCCGATCCCCGCACCACCGGCCACGGGTGGTCCTCCGCCGCGCTGTTGGAGGACGCCCCCTTGGAGGGGGAGGCGCCGCGAGGGCCTGGCGAGGTGGTCCTGGACGCCGCCACGGCCTCGGCCGCCGGCGCCGGGGTCGGCGACCGGGTGCGAGTCACCGCCGCGGGGCGCACCGGCGACCACCGGCTCTCCGGGGTGCTGGACACCGGCGCCACCGTGGTCCTGTTCGCCGACGACACCGCCGCCGACCTGGCCGGGCGCACGGAGGGTCCGCGCGAGGGCACCGTGGACCTGATCGGCCTGCGCGCCGCGCCCGGTGTGCCGCCGGAGCGGTTCACCGGGGCGGTGGAGGAGGCCCTGGCGGGAGAGGACGCGCTCGTGCGGACCGGGGACCGGATCGGCGACGCCGAGTCCCCGGCCGCCGGAGCCGCACGCGGTGTCCTGGTCGCGGTGGCCGGTTCGCTCAGCGGTGTCCTGGTGATGACCATCGGCCTGACCGTCGCCGGAGCGCTGTCGGTCTCCGTGGCCGCACAGCGCCGCGACCTGGCGCTCCTGCGGGCCGTGGGAGCCACGCCCCGGCAGGTCCGCCGCCTGGTCGCCGCCCCCAACCTCCTCGTCACCCTGGCGGTCCTGCCCTTGGGCGTGGCCGGCGGCTACCCGCTGGCCGGGGTCGCGCTGGACTGGTTCGCCTCCCTGGGGCTGGTGCCGCCGGGTCTGCCTCCGGTCTTCGGACCGCTGCCCGCCCTGGCCACGGCGGTGCTGATGGTGCTCGCCGTGTGGCTGGCCTCGCTGGCCGCGGTCGGCCGGACCGCGTCCGCGCCGCCCACCGACGCGCTCGCCGAGTCCGTCGCCGAACCCCGCGTTCCCGGCCGGGCGCGGACCCGGACGGGGGCGGCGCTGCTCCTGGCCTCGGTGGGGGCGTCGGTCCCGGCGCTGGTGCTGGGCGGCGAGATGGCGGCGGTCGCCCCGGCCTCGGCCGGCCTGCTCGCGGTGGTCGGGCTGGCCCTGGTCGGCCCCGCACTGCTGCGGGCGGTGAGCGGGGCGCTCGGCCGCCGTCTGCCCGCGCGCTCCTCCGCCCTGACCTGGCTGGCGGTGCGCAACCTGCACGGCCACTCCCACCGGGTGGCGGGCGCGGTCAGCGCGCTGGCGATGCTGGTGGCCTTCGCCCTCAGCCAGGGCTACGTCAACACCACCCTGCTGGCCGCGCAGACGGAGCAGCGCGAGGACGGGGAGCTGGCCGCGAGCACGCTGACGGCGCCCGCGCTCGGCGGGCTTCCGCGGGGACTGGCCGGGGCCGTCCGGGAGGACCCGTCCGTCGCCGCGGCCGTCACCGCCACGCCGACCACCCTCGTGTGGACCACCGGGCTGCCGTTCGAGGAGGGGGTGGTGCACCAGGAGACGCCCGCGCTGGTCCTGGGGCCGGACGCCCCGGAGGTCGTCGACGTGGGCGTCACCGAGGGCGACCTGGGTGCGCTGACCGGCGACACCGTCGCGCTGGGCGCGCGGACCGCGCGCTCCCTCGGAGCGGAACCGGGGCAGAGGGTGACGTTCCGGATGGGGGACGGTGCCGAGGTCAGTGCCGAGGTGGTCGCGCTGTACGAGCGCGAACTCGGCTTCGGCCGGGCCCTGGTCTCGCGGGACCTGGCCCGGGGGCACCTGACCGGTGACCTGCCCGCCGAGCTGCGGGTGCTCGCCGAACCCGGGCGGGAGTCCGAGGTCCGCGGGGTCCTCGACGCCCTGGCCTCGGCCCATCCGGGGGTGGAGGTCGCCGACACCGCCCCGGACGCGGCCGGGACCGGGCTCACGGCGAACACGGTGCTCAACCTCGTGGTGCTGCTCTGCCTGGCGGGGTACGTTCTGCTCTCGGTGGCCAACCGCCTGTCCGCCCAGACCCTGCGCCGCCGCGCGGAGACGGACGCGCTGCACGCCGTGGGCATGACCCCCGCGCAGGTCAGGTCGCTGCTGCGCAGGGAGGCCGCCCTGGTCGCGGTCGGCGCGGTCGTCGCCGGTGTACTGGTCTCGGCGGTTCCGCTCGCCTTCGCGGGGATGGGGCTCCTGGGCCGCCCGTGGCCCGGCGGCCCGCTCTGGCTGCTGCCCGCGACCGTGCTGGTGGTCGCGGCGGTGTCCTGGCTGTGCGCGGAGCTGCCCGCGCGGAGGCTGACCGCGGACCGGTGACGCGTCGGGGCCTGACCCGCGCCAGGACCTTCACGCTGGCCGCGTCTGGGCGCGGACCGATGACGCGCCGGGGCCTGACGGTCTTTCCCGCAGGGGAGCGGCCTTCCGTCGGGGCGTCCTGGACGCCCGGGGCGCCCTGGTTGGCCAGGAGGGCGGAGCGGCCTTCCGTCGGGCGGCCTCCTCCGCCCGGGAGCGGTCTTCGTGACGGAAGGGCGGTCGCCCTCCCGTCGAGGGCCGGCGCCTCGGGACCGGCGGCCGGGGCACGGGGGATCCCCTCCCCGACCGGGAGCGTTTTCCGGAAAGCGAGGAGAAGCGCTTCCCGGGATGGCCCGGCCGTGTCGTGGGGCTCTCCCGGGAACACGGGGCGGTCACCTGCCGAAATCGCGGGGGAGCGGGGCGTGACGCACGCTCCCCGTCCGCGGGGCCGAGTTCGTCTACCAGAAACACTTGCGCCCCAGGAGTTCTCAAAGGGCGAAATAGGGCACATAACACCCATGTGTGTGCTGAGGATCACTTTCGCAGGGGGTACCATCGGGCCCTGACGGCATGGCGCGACGCTGTCCGGGCCCGACCGGCCCGCCCCGCCGAGCGTCTGCCTCCCGCGAGCGAACCGGCTGGGGGAGCGTGAACGTGACCAACGTCCGAGGGCCCAAGACGGGTCGGCTCACTGCCGTGTTCCGAGGGCGCGGGTCCGTGCCCGTCCCCGGCCAGCGGCCCGGTGTGGTCGACCTCGGCTCCCGCGCGGGCGGACGCCCCGACCCCCGGCACGCCGAGCACACCCGCCTGCACCAGGCCTTCCTGGGGCGCGTGGTCGACTACCTGTCCGTCGACGCGGGCGTGTGCCAGTTCGTCGACTGGGGGTGCCCGGTACCCGGAACCGCCGAGCGCGTGCACGCCGCCGCCCCCGACGCCTCCGTCGTCCACGTCGCCCCGCACGGTGCGGCGGGCATGCTCTCCACCGCCGGGGCCTCCGTGCTCTCCGGCGACGGCTCCGGCACGGACACGCTCCTGCGCCGCCTCGGCACCTCCGGGCTCGTCGACTTCGACGAGCCCGTCGCCGTTCTGATGACCCGCCCCTTCACCGCGGACGACCCGCCCGCCCGGATCGACGCCCTGCACGCCCTCATGCGCGGGGGCGGCTACCTCGCCCTCACCTCCCCGGCGCCCCGCGCCGCGGTGGAGCGCGCCTTCGAGCCCTTCCAGCCCGTCGAGCCGGGCGTGGCCGACCTGCGGTGGTGGCCCTACCCGGACGAGGACGTGTCCGACCCGGGCACCGGCGTCCTGGCGGGGCTGGGCCGCGCGCCCGGGCGCCGGGGAGGCGCTCGCGGGTGGCGGTGAACTGGACCGGAGAGGTCCTGGCCCAGCTGCGGTTCTACTGGGACTTCTCCCTGTGGCCCCGCCTGGAGGGGCTCACCGACGAGGAGTTCCACTGGGCTCCGGTGCCCGGGGCCTGGGCCGTGCGCGAGGGACCGGACGGGCGCCACCGGCCCGACACGGCCGTCCCCGAACCCGAACCGCCGCCGGTGACCACCATCGCCTGGCGGCTCGGGCACATCGTCGTCGAGATCCTGGAGACCCGCGTCAACTGGCACTTCGGCGACCGCACCGCCACGCGGGAGAACGCCGACTGGCCCGCGACCGCCGCCGAGGCCCGGCAGCGGCTGCGCCACGCCTACATCGCCTGGACCGCGCACGTCCAGGAGCTGGACGAGAACGGCCTGGCCGCGCCGGTGGGCGGCGCCGAGGCGCCCCAGTGGGAGGACTTCCCGATGGTCGCCCTCGTGCTCCACGTCAACCGGGAGGTCATCCACCACGCGGCGGAGGTGGCCGCGCTGCGCGACCTGTACCGCGCGCGGTACGGCCGCTGAGCCGTCCCACACGCCGCGGCCTCGTACTCACGGCGAGGTCCGAGCACCCGGACCCGCTGTGAGTACAGGATCCACCGGTGTACCACGGTGGTGTCGGGGAGGGGTGCGACGGGAGCAGCCCTGACCGCGGTGCCGGGTGACTCCTCCGGAACCACCACGGGTCCGGGCACCTCGCGTCACACCGGTGACACTTCCGGACGGACGGTCCCGGGGCCTCCCCGGACACCGCCTAGACCACGTGCAGCGGGTCCATCCGCACCTGCGCCAGGTGCTCGTCGCGGCGCGCGCTGCGCGCCGAGGCCGCCACCTTGAGCGACCGGGACAGCGCGCCCACCCCGGCCCGGGGCACCCGCAGCAGCGCCCGCTCGGTGGGCTGGGCGCCGTCCGGGCCGACCGCCCGGTCCGCGCCCACCGGCACCGGCCCCAGGAGTTCGGCGCCCTCGGGCAGTTCGATCTGGTCGAGCAGTTCGCGCACGTGCTCGGGAGCGCCGGTGACCGAGGCCATCGCCACCGCGGGGGGGAATCCCAGCTCGCGGCGCTCGGCCAGCTCGCGCTCGGCGAAGCCCGTCGGGTCCCACCGCACGAACGACTGCACCACCGGCAGCGAGGCGTCGGCCGACACCACCACCGTGCCGCCCGGCCGCACCAGGGCGCCCGCGTTCAGCCAACGACGCAGGGCCTCCTCCGAGGCGCGCAGGTCCATCCGGTTCAGCAGCGCCCAGCCGTCCAGCAGGACCGCCGCCGCGTAGCCGTTGTCGGCCACCGGTTCGGCCCCCGGGGTGGCCACCACCAGCGACGGCGCGTCCGCCACCCGCGACAGCACCTCCTCGCGGCCCGAGGTGCGCACGGTCAGCGAGGGGAACGCCCTGCCCAGCTCCTCGGCGGTGCGGCGGGCGCCCACCACCACGGCGCGCATGCGGGTGACACCGCACTCCGGGCACGCCCACTGCCCGGCGACCCGGCCGCACCAGCCGCACGAGGGCATGGCGTGCGAACCGCGCACGGCCAGAGGTCCCCGGCAGGAGTCGCAGCGCGCGGGCTCGCGGCACCCGGCGCAGGCCAGCGTGTTCAGGTAGCCCCGGCGCGGAACCTGGAAGAGCACCGGACCGGTCCGCGCGGCCTCGCGGGCCGCGCGCAGGGCCACGCTCGGCATCCGCGCCGACCGCGCCGCCTCGTCGCGGGCCAGCTCCCGGTCGTCCCCGGCCGCCCGGACCACGGGCGCGCGGCGGCGCAGGGTCGCCCGGTCGGCGGTCAGCGGGTGCGCCCACCCCGACTCCACCAGCAGTTGGGCGTCGGTGGTGCGCGTGTGCCCGCCGATCAGGGCACCGGCCCCGGCGCGGTGCGCCCGCATCGACAGCACCGTGCGCGCGTGCGGGTAGGGGGCGTGCGGGTCGGCGTGCACGTCGTCGCCGTCGTCCCACAGCACCACCAGTCCCAGGTCGCGCACCGGCGCGAACACCGCCGCGCGCGTGCCGACCACGACCCGGACCCCGCCGCGCAGCACCGACAGCCAGCGCCGGTAGCGCTCGGCCGGTCCGAGGTCGGCGGTGAGCGCCGCGTACCGGCTCCCGCCCAGGCGCTGTTCCAGGGCGTGGTCGACGGCCTGCACGTCGCGGCCGTCGGGCACCACGATCACGGTGCCGCGCCCGGCGGCCAGGGTCTGGGCGGCGGCGACCGCCACCGCGTCCGCCCACCCGGCGCCGGGCAGGGCGTTCCACACCGCGCGGGCGGGCTGGCCCGTGCGCAGCGCGCGCAGGAACGAGGGGCCCTCGGGGTAGTCCGCCCAGGGGCCGGGGCCGGGGTCCGCCCCGGCGGCATCCTGTGCCGCTTCCGTACCGGAGGGCGCGTCCGTCACGGTTGCGGACACCCGTGGGGCGTCGGCGGCGTTCGGTGCGGTGCCGGGGTCCGCCCCGGACTGGGTGTTGTGCGGGACCGCCCCGGAGGGGGCGTCGCCCGGGTTCGTCCCGATCGCCTCCGCAGGCGCGTCCGCCTTCGCTGCCTCCGCGGCCTTGGCCGCCTCCTTCTCCACGCGGGCGTGGCGGGGCGGCACCGCCAGGCGCAGCACGTCGCTCAGCGTGCCCGCGTAGCGGTCGGCGACCGCGCGGGCCAGCCCCAGGATCTCGGGGGTGAGCACGGGTTCGGGGGAGACCACCGCCTCCAGGTACGCCAGCCGCCCCGAGAACTCCGAGGTCTCCACCCGTTCGGCCAGGAAGCCGCCCAGCTGGCGGTTGTTGAACCGCACCTTCACCCGGCAGCCGGGCACCGCCGCCTCGTCCATGTCGGCGGGCACCCGGTAGTCGAAGTACCGGTCCAGGTGGGGCAGCGGGGTGTCCACGACCACGCGCGCGACGGGCAGCCGCTCGGCGGGCCCGCGTGGGGCCGGGCGGCGGGACCTGCTTGCCGCCCGAGCCGTGGCCTTCTCCTGTTCCGGAAGGTCGAAGAGGACCCCGTCGGGCTGACCGGGCTGCGCTGTCATCCTCCTCTGTCTACCAGAACCGTGCGACACCGCCCCGAGCACCGGGCGGCGCGGCCCTGCGCCACTGGTAGAACTGGGGAACCGACAGACCTCGGTGGAGGGGAACCCACGTTGAAGCTTGTCTTTGCCGGAACACCGCAGGTGGCGGTACCGTCCCTGCGCGCACTGATCGACTCCGGCCACGAGGTCGCCGCCGTGGTCACCCGTCCCGACGCCCGCTCCGGGCGCGGCCGGAAGGTCTCCGCCAGCCCGGTCGGCGAACTCGCCGAGAGCGAGGGCATCGAGGTCCTCAAGCCCGCCAAGGCGGGCGACCCCGAGTTCCTGGAGCGGCTGGCGCGGATCGCCCCCGACTGCTGCCCCGTGGTCGCCTACGGCGCCCTGCTGCCCCAGTCCGCGCTCGACATCCCCCGCCACGGCTGGGTCAACCTGCACTTCTCCCTGCTCCCCGCATGGCGCGGCGCCGCCCCTGTCCAGCACGCGGTCCTGCACGGCGACGACATCACCGGCGCGTCCACCTTCCGGATCGTCAAGGAACTCGACGCCGGTCCCGTCTACGGCACCCTCACCGAGACCGTGCGCCCCACCGACACCAGCGGTGAACTCCTCGACCGGCTCTCCGTCTCCGGCGCCGAACTCCTCGTCCGCACGGTCGACGGCATCGCCGCCGACCGGCTCAGCCCGGTCGAGCAGCCCGCCGACGGAATCTCCTACGCGTCCAAGCTCACCCCCGAGGACGCCGAACTCGACTTCACCGCCCCCGCCCTGCGCGTGGACCGCACGGCCCGCGCCTGCACCCCCGCCCCGGGCGCCTGGACCACCTTCCGCGGCGGCCGCCTCAAGGTGGGGCCGGTCACCCCCCTCACCGACGCCGACACACCCGCGCTCGATCCCGGCCAGCTGCACGCCGACAAGAAGCGGGTCCTGGTCGGGACCGCCACCCACCCGGTCGTCCTGGGCGAGGTGCAGCCGCAGGGCAAGCGCGCCATGGCCGCGGTCGACTGGGCGCGCGGCGTGCGCCCCGGCGACGGGGACCGCCTGGGGCGCTGAGCTGCCGTAGTCTCGACCTGGCGGGTGAACCCGCCGGTCCCGTCCCCGGTTTGTTGAGGCAGCACACGTTGAGCGAGCAGTCCCGATCCCCGTACCGCCGTCCCCGCCGCGGCGGGAAGCCCGCGCAGGGCGGCGGCCGGAGCGGGGACGGACAGTCCCGGCCCCGCGACCCCGCACGCCGCGTCGCCTACGACGTGCTGCGCGCGGTGGGCCAGCGCGACGCCTACGCCAACCTGCTGCTGCCCGCCCTGCTCAGCGAACGCGGCATCAGCGGCCGCGACGCGGCCCTGGCCACCGAGCTGACCTACGGGACCCTGCGCCTCCAGGGCACCTACGACGCGATCCTGGAGGCCTGCGTGGACCGCACGCTCGCCTCCGTGGACACCGAGGCGCTGCCGCTGCTGCGCCTGGGCGCCCACCAGCTGCTGTCCACCAAGATCCCGCCGCACGCCGCGGTCAGCGCCACCGTGGACCTGGCCCGCAGGGTCGTGGGCCACCACCGCGGCCGGTTCGTCAACGCCGTCCTGCGCAGGGTCTCCGCCCGCGACCTGGACGCGTGGACGGCCGTGGTCGCCCCCGACCGCGCCACCGACCCCAGCGGGTACCTGTCGGTCGTGCACAGCCACCCGCGCTGGATGGTCAAGGAGCTGGCCCGGGCGCTGGGGGAGCGGTCCGCCAACGGGCTGGTCGAGACCGAGCGCCTGCTCGCCGCGCACAACGAGCGCCCCCGCGTGACCCTCGTGGCCAAGCCGGGCCGCGCCACCGTCGCCGACCTGGTGGCCGCCGGTGCCGAGGAGGCCCGCTACTCGCCGTTCGCCGCCTACCTGCCCGAGGGCGACCCGGCGGCGATCCGTGAGGTGCACCAGAACCGGGCCGCGGTGCAGGACGAGGCCAGCCAGCTGGTCGCCCTCGCCCTGACCAGGGTGGACACCCACGGGAACGACGCGCGCTGGCTCGACATGTGCGCGGGACCGGGCGGCAAGGCCGGTCTGCTGGCCTCCTTGGCCGGGCAGCGCGACGCCCGCCTGCTGGCCGCCGAGGTGCAGCCCGCGCGGGCCGGACTGGTCGCGGGCGCGGTGCGCCGCTCCCCGCGCGACGCCGGCCGGGTCGTGGTCGCCGACGGAACCAGGCCCGCCTGGCGGCCGGGGGCCTTCGACCGGGTGCTGGTGGACGCGCCGTGCACGGGCCTGGGCGCGCTGCGCCGACGCCCGGAGTCGCGCTGGCGGCGCACCGAGGGCTCGGCCGCCGAGCTGGCGCCGCTCCAGCACGACCTGCTGACGAGCGCGGTCGAGGCGGTGCGCCCCGGCGGAGTGGTCGCCTACGTCACCTGCTCGCCGCACCTGGACGAGACCGACGGGATCGTCCGCCGGGTACTCGACGAGCGCGACGACCTCACGCTGCTGCGCGCCGCCGACTACCTGGACGGGGTGCCCGACCTCGCGGCCGGTCCGGAGGGAAGGTACGTCCAGTTCTGGCCGCACGTGCACGGGACCGACGCGATGTTCCTGGCGCTGCTGCGCAGGTCCGAGCAGTCCTAGAGCCGAGTAGTTCTGGGTCCGAGCAGTTCTGGGTCCGAGCGGTCCTGAAGCCGCGGGGGCCGCCCGCGCGGTGGTCGCCTCACCGGCCCGGGCCGGGGGAGTCCCCGGGCCGTCCACAGGTGGAGATCCGGGGTGGGCGGGAGCGGGGCGGCCGGTCACACTGGGACACGGGGGCATGTCACCGCGCCGACGGACGCCCGCGGCGCCCCCGATACCAGAGTAGGGCTCTGCGCGCCCTTCCGCGGGGCCCTGTGGACAACCCGTCCGAGGCGGCGGGGCGCCCTTCGTTCCCCGGCCCCGGGTTCGGCGGTGTCCGCCGTCGACCGAGGCGTTCGCCACCGACGGCGTCCTTCGTCCTCGGGTTCGTGGGCGGCACTGTCCGCTATCTCCGTGGTCCTTCGCCCTCCCGCTCGGAGTCGGCGGTGCCCGCTGCCGACGGCGGCACGGGCTCGGGTACCGGAGACCGGGACTCGGCCGTCGGAGGCTGGGCCCCGGCTACCGGGGGCACCGGCGCCGGAGGCTGCGACGCGGTTACCGGGGGCTCCGGAGTTGGCGACGCGGCCACCGGAGGTGCGGCCACCGGCGGCACGGGCGCGGACACCGAAGGCGCGGGCACGGGCCCCGGTGGCATGCTCGCGCGCAGGCGCAGGGTCAGCCGCTCGCCCAGCTCCCCGCTGAACACCCCCTCGTGCGCGACCCCCACCCGGTCGGCCAGCTCCACCGCGTGCAGGCGCACGACGGCCTCCACCAGCGTGGCGTAGTTCCCGACTGCGGACCGGGCCCGCACCCACGCGATCCCCGCCACGGCCGCCGCGACGAGCGCGGCGGGCCACCACCACACGGTCAGCGGCAGGTACAGCAGCGCCCACGCCGTCAGCCCGGTGGCGAGGGCCAGGTCCTCGCGGGCCGCGGTGACCTCCGCGCGCTCCTCCTCCGGCAGGACCAGCCACAGGTGCGGCCACAGCACGGCCAGGTCCGCGCGGTGGTCGCGGGCCAGCCGCGTGCGCACGGCCGCGATCCGGTCACCGCACCAGGTGGGGCGTTCCGGCCGTTCGGGGGAGATCCCCGCCAGGCGGTCGTAGGCCTTCGCGAACGCCTCCTCCCCGCCGCTGCCCCGCGCTTGCCGGACTTCACCGCTCCCTTTCCGCGCCCGTCCAGCCTCCTCGCTCCGCTCCGCTTCCCCGCCCCCACCGCGCGCCCGCTCGACCTCCCCGCGCAGCCGGTCCCAGCGCGCGCGCCGCGAGCGCACCCACCGCCCGGTCCAGCCGCGCAGCGGCGGTGGCCACCGCTCCCAGTCCGCGGCCGTCCACAGGCGCTCGACCAGCCAGCCCAGCCCCCGGGCGACCAGGCCCATGGCGGTGCTCCCGGCCACCACGGCGGCCAGCACCAGGGCCTGACCGCCGAAGGTGTCCACACGCGGGTCCGCGGCCCATCCGGTGACCCGCTCGGCCAGGTGCCCCACGTCCCACGCCCCGGACCAGCCCAGGGCGTAGGCGGCGGTCGCGACCGCCAGGTAGAGGGCACCGGGCAGCGCGAGGGTGCTGACCCACCTCTCGGTGAGCCTTCGGCCCAGTTCCGCCCACAGGTCGCCCACCGCCTACCGCCCCCGCGGCGGACGCAGGGAGGCGCCGCTGACCAGGCAGACCGGCACGTCCTCGGCCGGTGTGGGCTCCCACGTGCGCGCGCACCCGCCCTGGGGGCACCCGTACAGGGCGGAGGCGGGGCGGGGCAGGCCTGTCCCGGCCACCGCCGCGCCCCCCGAACCCACCAGGTGCACTCCGTCGGTGTGGGCGGCCAGTCCGCGCCCGTCGAGGGCGACCAGGGCCTCCTGGAGCCCGGCCAGCTCCGCCGACGCGTCCCCGCCGCCTCGCGCGGCCCCGAGCACCGCGTCGACCAGAGCGGGACCGCCGGGCACCGGTTCCAGCCGGTCCCGGATGTCGCGGGCGTGCTCGCAGACCACGCCCAGCCCCGCCGCGGTGTCCTCGTTCATGGACCTTCCGTCCTCCCGGCCGCTCCTGCGCGCGGGCGCCCGCCGCGGCACCCGGCACGGGCCCCACCTCCCCGGGGGCCGTGCCCGGTGCGCGCGGACACCCTCCCCCCCACTCCTCTCGGCCACTCCTCATGTCCGAAAAGGGCGATTTGTGATCTACGAGGTAAAGATCCGTCATGAAAACACCACCGACAGTGGGAGGAGAGGAAAAATTTCCACACGTTCCCGCAGTTCCGGGCCCCGCACCCGGACCACACGCCCCCGACCTCCGTGGCTACACTGCACGCGTGGCCATCCAGATCTCACCCAGCATCCTGAGCGCCGACTTCGCGCACCTCGCCGACGAAGCGGCCGCCGTGTCCCCGTCCGCCGACTGGCTCCACGTCGACGTGATGGACAACCACTTCGTCCCGAACCTGACGCTCGGCCTGCCCATCGTGGAGTCCCTGCTCAAGGCGACCGACACCCCCCTGGACTGCCACCTGATGATCGAGGAGCCCGACCGCTGGGCCCCCGCCTACGCCGAAGCGGGCGCGGGCAGCGTCACCATCCACGCCAAGGCCGCCGGGGCCCCCGTGCGCACACTGCGCGAGATCCGCCGCCTCGGCGCCCGCGCGGGCCTGGCCCTCAACCCCGCCGAGCCCGTCGAGCCCTACGCCGACCTCGTCGGCGAGATGGACATGCTCCTGCTCATGACCGTCGAACCCGGCTTCGGCGGACAGAAGTTCCTCGACGTGGTCCTGCCCAAGATCCGCCGCGCCCGCGAGATCCTCGACAGCCGCGAGGCCTCCGTCTGGCTCCAGGTCGACGGCGGCGTCAGCGACGAGACCATCGAGCGGGCCGCCGAGGCCGGAGCCGACGTCTTCGTCGCCGGTTCGGCCGTCTACGGGGCCCAGGACCCGGCCAAGGCCGTGGAGTCCCTGCGCGCCCTCGCCGCCGGGGCCGCCGCCGGGGCCTGACCCCGAAGCCCCGACCCCCGCAACCGAACGTCCGTCTGCGCAACGATCGCGACACGGTTCCGCCCTTCGCTGGCCCCGCCCGGCGCCTCCCCCTAAGCTGTGCGACTCGTAGTCGTGAATCTCGCTTGGTCGCGGCTCCGTCTCCCCCTCCGCCTTCGCGCGCGTGGGGGAGCGGCGCGGCGTGAGCGCGTTGCCAGGCGCGGACCCCTGGGAGTACGCGTTGAACGCTTGGACCGCCGAGCACCTGGCCATGGACGCGCTGTGGGAGGCGGAGACCGTCCCCATCCTCTGGCTCCAGGGCCTGGGGGACTGGCTCGCCCACCCGCTGGGCCTGGTCACCCACCTGGGCTCCCACACGCTCGTCATCCTCGCCCTCACCCTCGTCTTCTGGTGCGTCAACCCCGGCCTGGGGGCGCGCCTGTTCGTCGTGGTGGCCTGCTCCGGTGTGGTCAACCAGCTGTTCAAGTCCCTGCTCTACGGGGCACGGCCGCCCTGGTTCGACGCACGCGTCACGGCCCACACGAGTTCGGACAGCTTCGGGATCCCCTCCGGGCACACCCAGGGCGCCACCGTCACCTGGGGCTACCTCGGCATCAGGTCCGGCCGCCGCGCCGTGCTGTGGGCGGCGGTCGCGGTCATCGCGCTCGTCTCGCTCTCGCGGGTCTACCTGGGCGCGCACTTCGTCAGCGACGTCGTGGCCGGGCTGGTGCTGGGCGCCATCCTGCTGTGGGCGGTCCTGCGCTGGGAGGAGCGCGTCACCGCCTGGTGGCTGGGGCTGAGCACCGCCCGCTGGGTGGGCTGCGCCCTGGCCGTCGCCCTGCTGCCCTGCCTGGCGGCCACCGTGTGGCAGCTGCTGGTGCGCGGCGACTGGACGGTCCCCCAGGAGTGGATCGGCGCCGTCCCCGCCGACCCGGCCGGCGAGACCCTCACCGGTCTGTACACCGTGGCCGGAACCCTGCTGGGCGGGCTCGTGGGCTTCACCCTGCTCGCCCGTCGCGGCTGGTACAGCGCCGCGGGCACCCTGGCCTCCCGGGCCGCCCGTTTCGTGCTGGGCGTCTCGGTGATCGTGCTGGTGCAGGTGTTCGTGAGCGTGGTCTTCGGCCACCTGAGCGGGCTCGCCGACGCCGCCGTGTCCTTCGTCGCCTACGGCGCGATCACCTTCTGGGCCTCCTTCCTGGCACCGGAGGCCTTCGTCCGCAGCGGTCTGGCCGCCCGGCCCGGGGCCGCGGCCGAGACCCCCTGAACAGGCGGGGCGCGGGCTCGCGGCGACACGCCCGCCGGGGTCCCCGTCCGCGCGTGCGCCGTCCGCGCCGTCGGCGGTGGGGGCCGATGATTCGCGTCACACCGGCTAGGCGCTCCTGTTGACGAGGGGTTAGGATCCCTACCAGCAAGTTCAACACGTGCTCCGGGGTCGGTGTAATTCCGAACCGGCGGTGACAGTCCGCGACCCGGCCGAGTCCATCGGCCGGTTGAACCGGTGGAATTCCGGTACCGACGGTGAAAGTCCGGATGGGAGGCAGTACGTGTCGGGACGGCCCCCCGCCGCCCGCGTCCGCTGACGCGCGGCCCCGGTGCCGTCCTGTTCGTGGACCCTTCTCCACGCGTCCCCTCACCCCGGAGCCACCAGGCGAAGGGAAGGCAAGGGCGTGTTCACCGGAATCGTCGAGGAACTCGGCGAGGTCGTCTCCATCCAGGCCGCGGGCACCACGGGTGAGGCCGTACTGCTCACCGTCCGGGGCCCCCTGGTCAGCTCGGACGCCGCACACGGCGACTCCATCGCGGTCAACGGCGTGTGCCTGACCGTCGTCGACCGGGGTGAGGGCACCTTCACCGCCGACGTCATGAAGGAGTCGCTGGACCGCTCCAGCCTCGGCGGCCTGGTCCCGGGCTCCCGGGTCAACCTCGAACGCGCCGCCCGCGCCGACGGCCGCCTGGGCGGCCACATCGTCCAGGGCCACGTCGACGGCACCGCCGCCCTGGTCTCCCGGAATCCCGGCGACAACTGGGACGTTCTGCGTTTCGGGCTGCCCGCCCACCTGTCGCCGTACGTGGTCGAGAAGGGCTCGATCACCGTCGACGGCACGAGCCTCACCGTCTCCGCGGTCAGCGAGCCCGGGGCCGAGGATGAGTTCTTCGAGGTCAGCCTCATCCCCGAGACCCTGCGGGCGACCACCCTGGGCGGACTGGCCGCCGGTGCCACCGTGAACATCGAGGTGGACGTCATCGCCAAGTACGTCGAGCGCATCGCCGCCGTGGCGGCGGTCCGCCCGCGGGCGTGAGCGCCCGAGCACGGCACGAGGGGGCGGACCCGCGCGGGTGGGCCGCCGCCCGCCCCACCACCCACATCCACGACGCATCCCAGGGAGCGGCCATGACCGTCACCGAGCCCACCCCGGCCACGACACCGATCGACCAGGCCGTCGTCCTCGACACGATCGAGGAGGCCGTCGCCGAGTTCGCCGCGGGGCGGGCCATCGTGGTGGTGGACGACGAGGACCGCGAGAACGAGGGCGACATCATCTTCGCCGCCGAGCTCGCCACGCCCGAACTCCTGGCGTTCACGATCCGCCACACCTCCGGCGTGGTGTGCGTCCCCCTGGAGGGCCAGGACCTGGACCGCCTCGACCTGCCGCTGATGACCGCGCGCAACGAGGAGAGCCTGCGCACCGCCTACACGGTGACCGTGGACGCGCGCGAGGGCGTCACCACGGGCATCTCCGCCGCCGACCGGGCCCGCACCATCCGTCTGCTGGCCGCGCGGGGCAGCGGCCCCGCCGACTTCGTGCGTCCCGGCCACGTCCTGCCGCTGCGCGCCCGCCCGGGCGGCGTGCTGGCCCGGCGCGGCCACACCGAGGCCTCTGTCGACTTCGCCCGCCTGGCCGGTCTGCGTCCCGCGGGCGTGCTCGCCGAGGTCGTCAACGACGACGGCACCATGGCCCGTCTGCCCCAGCTGCGGGCGTTCGCCGACGAGCACGGCCTCAAGCTGGTCTCGGTCGAGCAGCTCGCCGCCCACCGCGAGGCGCTGGGGGAGGCGCTCACCGAGGCCGAGGCCCACCCGCCGCTGGTCACCCGCGCGGTCCAGACGCGTCTGCCCAACAGGTACGGCCAGTGGCGCGCGTTCGGGTACCGGGGCACCGCCGACGGGGCCGAGCACGTCGCGCTGGTGTACGGGGACCTGACCGACGGCGCCGACGTCCTGGCGCGCCTGCACTCGGAGTGCCTCACCGGCGACGCGTTCGGCTCCCACCGCTGCGACTGCGGCGCCCAGCTGGACTCCGCCATGGCCGACATCGCCGAGGAGGGGCGCGGGGTGCTCGTCTACCTGGGCGGCCACGAGGGCCGGGGGATCGGCCTGCTGCACAAGCTGAGCGCCTACAGCCTCCAGGACCAGGGTGCGGACACCGTGGACGCCAACCTGCGCCTGGGCCTGCCCGCCGACGCGCGCGAGTTCGGCGCCGGGGCGCAGATCCTGGCGGACCTGGGGGTGTCGTCGGTGCGCCTGTTGAGCAACAACCCCGCCAAGGCGGAGGGGCTGGAGCAGCACGGGGTGCGGGTCAAGGAGCGGGTGGCGATGCCCTCCTTCGTCACCGAGGACAACATCGACTACCTGCGCACCAAGCGCGACCGCATGGGCCACGACCTGACCGGCGTCTCCCGCTGACACCGGTCCCGCGGCGCGGCCGACCGGCCGCTTCGCGTTCGGCGCCCCCTCGCGGGCCGGGGCGGTGTCCGTCCCGGCGGCGGCCCGGGGCCCGCACAGTTCGTTCGGAGAGGAAGCAGGAGCCCATGAGTGGTGAAGGACGCCCCGACAGCAGCGGTGTCGAAGCCTCGGGGATGTCGGTGGGCATCGTCGTGACCCGTTGGAACGCGGGCGTGGTCCAGCCGATGCTCACCAGAGCCCTGGACGTGGTGAGGTCCTCGGGTGCGGCCGAGCCCGTCGTGGTGGAGGTGGCCGGGGCGGTCGAGATCCCGGTGGTCGCCCAGGAGCTGGCCCGCAAGCACGACGCCGTGATCGCCCTGGGCGCGGTCGTGCGCGGGGGCACACCGCACTTCGACTACGTGTGCCAGTCGGTCACCCACGGGCTGACCGAGGTGGCGCTGCGCCATTCCACCCCCGTGGGCAACGGCGTGCTCACCTGTGACACCCTGGAACAGGCGCTCGACCGCGCCGGACTTCCGGGGAGCGCCGAGGACAAGGGCGCCGAGGCCGCGCTGGCCGCCCTGGACACGGCGGCGGTCCTGCGCGGGCTGCGCCGCTGATCCGGTCCGGTGGCGCGCACGGTGACGGTGGTGGGCCGTCCGCGCACGCGGGCGGTCGAAGAGGTGTCGCGCGCGGGTCCCGGTCCGGCGGGTGGCCGCCGGGCGGTTCGTGGCGGGCGGTGCGCGCCGCGGGTCCTGGCGGGTCCGTCCGCCGGTACGGCGTCGCGGGGCGCGGCCCGGCGGCGTGCCGGGGCCGCGGCGGACACGGTCCAGAAGTGGAGCAGTTGGTGCGGACGAGGGAACAGCCCGTGGACGGCGAGGAGTCGGGGCAGGCGGTGCTGCCCAGGACGTGGCGGCCCCGGTCGGTGCGGTGGGTCGCCTACGGCCTGGCGCTGTTGATCGTGGTGACCCTGGCGGTCCTGGCGGCGATCCTGCCGGGCAGTTGGGGGGTCATGGACCGGGTTCTGATGGTGGGTCTGGGCCTGGCCATCGCGGCCGCCCTGCACCTGCTGGCCCGGCCGCGGCTGGTGGCGGCTGAGGAGGGTGTGACGGTGGTCAACAGCATCCGCACCCACGTGCTGTCCTGGGCGGAGGTCGTGGACGTGCGGATGCCCGAGGGCGAGCCCTGGCCCTCGGCGGACCTGTCCGACGGCACGACCCTGGCGGTGATGGCCGTCCAGCGCGCCGACGGCGAGTCCGCCGGGCGCGCCCTGGAGGAGTTCCGCGCGCTGCTGCACGAGCGAGGCGAGGGCCGCGAGCCCGACCGCTCGTAGGAACCTCCTGAGGGAGCCGCCGAATTCCTGAGGATCGGTGGCTCCCGAGTGTTGTGCGGGGCACATAGTTTGGTACCGAGAGCCACCGACGGAACGTGGAAGAGGTACCGCGTGCGCGACATTCGAGCGGCCGTGTCCGACCTGTACGCGTCGGGCGAGACGTTCGCGCTGGCCACCGTGATCGACACCTACAAGAGCGCTCCCCGCGACGCCGGGGCGGCGATGCTGGTCAGCGCCTCCGGGGAGGCGGTCGGCAGCGTGTCCGGCGGCTGCGTGGAGGGCGCGGTCTACGAGGAGGCCCTGGAGGTCATCCGCACGGGGGTTCCCGTGCGCCGCACCTACGGGGTCAGCGACGACGACGCCTTCAGCGTGGGCCTGACCTGCGGCGGGACGCTGCACATGTTCGTGGAGCCGATCAGCCGGTCCTCCTACCCCCAGCTCGGCTCGGTGATCGGCGCGGTCGACGAGCACCAGCCGGTCGCCGTGGCCACCATCGTCTCCGACCCCTCCGGTCAGGGGCGGGTGGGGCGGCGCCGTGTGGTCTGGCCCGGCCACGCCGAGGGGGACCTGGGCAGCGACAGGCTGGCCGACGCCCTGGACGACGACGTGCGCGGCATGCTGGCCCAGGGCAGCACGGGCCTGCTGCGCTACGGCGCGGACGGGCAGCGGCGCGGGGACGAGCTGGAGGTGTTCGTGCAGTCCTTCGCGCCCGCGCCGCGCATGCTGGTGTTCGGTGCGATCGACTTCGCGGCGGCCGTCGCGGACCTGGGCACCTATCTGGGCTACCGGGTGACGGTGTGCGACGCCCGGCCGGTGTTCGCGACCGCCAAGCGCTTCCCCACCGCCGAGGAGGTGGTGGTCAAGTGGCCGCACGTGTTCCTGGACGAGATCGCCGACCAGATCGACGAGCGCACGGCCATCTGCGTGCTCACCCATGACCCCAAGTTCGACGTGCCGGTGCTCAGCGCGGCGCTGCGCACCCGTGCCGGGTACATCGGCGCGATGGGGTCCCGGCGCACGCACGAGGACCGGTTGGAGCGGTTGCGCGAGGCCGGGGTGGGTGAGGCGGAGCTGGCGCGCCTGCACTCGCCGATCGGTCTGGACCTGGGGGCACGGACCCCGGAGGAGACGGCGGTCTCGATCGCCGCGGAGCTGGTGCAGGTGCGGTGGGGCGGCAGCGGGCGGGCCCTGCGCGAGACCAGTGGCCGGATCCACCACGACGCGTCGGGTAAACCCCTGGTTCCGGCCGGATTCGGCCACCGTGTGAAGTGAACCGAAACCCGTCGGGCCGCGGAGTGCCTGGTCACGGCGGGTTCGTGGGGGCGGTCGCGGAACAGGATGGGACGGGCTGTGCCAGGTCGCCCATCCCGCGTGCCCGTGCGTGGCATCATCACGTCATGGGTACTGGGGGGCAGGAGCAGGGCGGGGAGCGCACGTGTACGGGCCCGGTGGCGGGCCTGCTGTTGGCCGCGGGTTCGGGGAGCAGACTCGGGCGGCCCAAGGCGCTGGTCGAGGTGGGCGGCGAACGCCTGGTGGACCGCGGTGTGCGCACGCTGACCGCGGGCGGCTGCGCCCCGGTCATGGTGGTGCTGGGCGCGGCCGACACCCCGGTGCGCGGTGCCCACACGGTGCACAACCCCGACTGGCGGACCGGTATGGGGTCCTCGGTGCGCGCCGGGATCGACGCCCTGCCCGACACGGTCGACGCGGTGCTGATCGCGCTGGCCGACCAGCCCCTGGTCACCCCCGAGGCGGTGCGCCGTCTGGTGGAGGCGCACGAGCAGGGCGCCCGCGCCGCGGTGGCCACCTACCGCGGCAACCAGCGCAACCCCGTGCTGCTGGGCCGCGAGCACTGGTCGACGGCCTACGCCATGGCCGTGCACGACGTGGGGGCGCGCCCGTTCCTGCGCGCGTACTCCCATCTGGTCACCGCCGTGCCCTGCGACGACATCGCCAGCCCGGAGGACATCGACACGGTGGAGGACCTGGAGCGGCTCAGCGACGTGCTGGGCCGGGAGCCCTCCGGTTCGGGCTGACCCCGCCCGGAACCGTGCGCGTCGGCGGGCCGGGGCTCAGGCCAGGGGCTCGGCGAGGATGCCGAACACGTGCTCGGTCGACTCCCCGGGGGCCAGCACGATCAGGTCGGTGCCGGTGGCCAGCGCGTTGGCCGGGCAGGTCATGGGCTCGGCGGCCAGGTGGGCCCGGTGGTCGTCACCGCCGAGGGTGTCGGCGGTGAACAGCTGCAACCAGCCGAAGCTGCGGTCGCACCACAGCGACACCCGGTGCTCGGGGCCGCTCGCCCGCACCCACGCGCGCCCGTCGGTGTCCCTCTCCAGCTCCGTGAAGGCGGTGTCCAGGACGGTGTCGCCCAGTTGGCGGCCGGGCGTGCGGAAGTCGAATTCGCCGCCGTCCACGGGGACGGGGTCGCCCACGGGCAGCATCTGCCCGTCCACCGGCTGGCGGGTGCCCGCGGTGACCTCCAGCGCGAACTCCCCGCGCGCGGCCAGGGCGGACAGCGGCTCGCCGAAGGTGAGGTAGGGGTGGAAGCCCAGGCCGAACGGCAGGGGGGAGCCGCCCGGGTTGCGGGCGGTGGTGGCGACCGTCAGTCCGTCGTCGGAGAGCCGGTAGGCGACGGTCATCGCCAGGGGGAAGGGGAAGCCGGGTCCGCCCCCGAAGTCCAGCCGCAGTTCGACAGCGTCCTCGGAGACCGACGTCGGCGTCCACGCCTGGTCGTGGACCAGGCCGTGGATGGCGGTGCCGGTGGCCGGGTCGTTGGGTTCGGGACGGTACTCGACCCCGTCGAAGCGGTAGCCGTGCTCGGTCACGCGGTTGGGCCACGGCGCGAGCACCTGGCCCTGGAAGGCCTTGGGGCCGTCCCCGTCGTAGGGCCAGACCACGTCGCGGCCGCGCCAGGTGAGTGCCCGCAGTCCCGCTCCCGTGCGGTCGACGCGCGCTCGGTACTCTCCCGAGCGCAGCTCGATCACCTCACCCACCTGACACCTGCTTCCCCGTCGTGGTCGTGCGTCCGTGTGTCGAACCGGGCGATCATAGCCCACGCGCCCCGTCGGGGGGACACGACGGGACACGTGGCGCGTGTGACGGAAGTTGTTCAGGAGGTTCGGAGGCGGAGTGCGGCGACCGTCGAGACCCACAGCATGGCGGTGACGGCTCCGACGGCCAGGGTCAGCGAGCCGTACTGGCCGCCGGTCATCGCCCAGCCGTTGCCGACCAGCAGAGCGGTGCCCGCGACACGGGAGGCGGCGGCCGTGCTCCGGTGGCCGGTGCGGCCGTAGTGGTGCCCCAGTACGTAGCAGGCTGCGATCAGCGCGGCGAAGGAGACCGATCCGGCGGCCATGTGGCCGTAGCCGTGCCAGGTGAGCTGCTCGGGCATCCCCGCGGGGGTGCCGACGGGGAAGCCGTCGGCCGGATCCATGACGAGCAGCCCCGCCGCGATCATGCCGAGGCCGTTGACCAGGACCAGTCGCGGCGCCCACGTGCCGCCGGGCGCGTCGCCCATGGATCGGCGCAGCCCCAGGGCTCCGGCGGCGGTCAGGGCGCCCGCGACCAGGAAGTTCGTGATCTGGAGCCAGCCGAGTTCGCCGGTGCTGAGCGCGCTCAGGGGGTGCCGGGTCAGGTCGAACCCCTCCCGGGCGGCGGCCTGCGCCAAGGAGACGGCGGCCCACAGGGGCGCCGCGAGGGCCGCGCCGGCGAGCAGCGCGCGGGTGGTGCCCGCGGTGGCGCGGCGGACACGGGGTGCGGTGGCGGTGGTGGCGGTCATGGCCGGACCTCTCTCGTGTTTCTGTGCTTCTCCCTGTCACGTCGCTGCGGCGATGTGACAGGGAACGCCGCCATTCCCTGTCACATCACCTCGTTCGACGTGTATCCGAAGGCAACGAAACGAGACGAAGGAGCACGCCGTGCGCTTCCTGATGACCACCCGCCCCGCCGAGGACGCCCGCGACGACGAGGGCCTGTACGCCGAGATGGGCGCGTTCGTGGAGGAGCTCACCGCCTCCGGAGTCCTTCTGGCCACCGGGGGGCTGGAGCCCGGCGGCGTCCGGATGGTCTCCGCCGGCGAGGAGATCACCGTGACCGACGGCCCGTTCACCGAGGCCAGGGAGGCCGTGGCCGGGTTCGCCCTGGTCGAGGTCCGCTCCCGCGAGGAGGCCCTTGAGGTCGCCCGCCGCTTCCGCCGCATCGTCGGCGACGGCGAGAGCGTCATCCAGCAGGTCTTCGGTCCCTGACCCGCCGCGGCGCCGGCCGGGTTGCGCACGCGCCCGGCCGGTGCTGTCATCTTCGGTGTGACCGATGTCCACCGCACCGTCGACGCGGTCTGGAAGATGGAGTCGGCGCGGATCGTCGCCTCGCTCACCCGGATCGCGCACGACGTCGGCGCCGCCGAGGAGTGTGCCCAGGACGCCCTCGTCGCTGCTCTGGAGCAGTGGCCGCGTGAGGGGATCCCCGACAACCCCGGCGCCTGGCTCATGACCGCCGCCAAGCGCCGCGTCCTGGACCGCCTGCGCCGGGAGCACCGCCTGGAGCGCAGGCACGAGGAGATCGCCCACGAGCTGGAGCGCGGTCCCGGGGTTGCGCCCGTCCCGGAGGACGGCGTCCTGCGCCTGCTGTTCGTGACCTGCCATCCGGTGCTGTCCACTCCGGAGAGGGTCGCGCTGACCCTGCGCCTGGTGGCCGGGCTGACCAACGGGGAGATCGCCCGCGCCTTCCTCACCGGGGAGGGGCGCATCGCCCAGCGCGTGGCACGGGCCAAACGGCTGCTCGCCGAGGAGGGGGTGGCCTTCGGTATGCCCGACGGACGGGAGCTGGCCGAGCGCCTCTCCTCCGTCCTCGGGGTCGTCTACCTCGTCTTCAACGAGGGCTACGCGGCGACCTCGGGCGAGGACCTGATGCGCCCCGGCCTGTGCCTGGAGGCGCTGAGGCTGGGCCGCACCCTGGCCGGACTGGTGCCGCACGAGGCCGAGGTGCACGGCCTGGTGGCGCTGATGGAGCTCCAGCAGTCCCGGGCCGGGGCCCGGACCGGTCCCTCCGGCGAGATCGTCCGACTGCACGAGCAGAACCGGGGCCGCTGGGATCCCCTGCTGGTGCGCCGGGGCTTCGCCGCCATGCTGCGCGCCCGTGACGCGGGCGGCCCGCCCGGTCCCTACGTGCTCCAGGCCGCCGTCGCCGTGTGCCACGCCCGGGCCACCAGCGAGCAGGACACCGACTGGACCCGTATCGCCGCCCTCTACGACCAACTGGTCGTCCGACTGCCCACCCCGGTCGTGCGCCTGAACCGGGCGGTGGCGGTCGGCAGGGCCCGCGGGCCGGAGGAGGGGCTCGCCCTGGTCGACGAACTGGCGGGGGACCCGGTCCTGCGCGACTACCACCTGCTGCCCGGCGTGCGCGGCGACCTGCTCCTGCGGCTGGGGCGGGCCGCCGAGGCGAGGCGGGAGTTCGAGCGCGCCGCCTTGCTGGCCGAGAACGCCGCCGAACGCGCCTTCCTGTCACGCCGGGCCGAGGAGACCGCGGTCCCCGAGCCGACCAGGCCCGACCTGGGCGCAACGGCCCGGGGGTTCCTGGGCCGCGACGACCTGGACCCCGGGACGCTGCGCTCCTACGGCCAGACCCTGGACCGGCTGTGCCGCTCACTGGGGGAGGGGCTGCCCCTGGCCGACCTGACCCCCGAACGGGTGGCGGGCGTGTTCGCCACCGCCTGGGGCGGTGCGGCCCCGCGCACGTGGAACCGGCACCGGTCGACCGTGCGCTCCTTCGGCGCCTGGGCGGGGCTGGAGGATCTGGCGGCGGACCTGGAACGGCGCGGCGAGACCCGCTCCCCGCGCGCGCCGCTCGGCCCCGAGACCGTGGCGCGCCTGTGCGACGGGGAGGGTTTCGCGCTTCGCGAGCGCGTGCTGTGGCGGCTGCTGTACGAGTCCGGTGCCCGGGTGAAGTCCGTGCTGGCGCTCAACGTGGAGGATCTGGACCTGGAGGACCGCCGTGCGCGGGCGGGCGACGGCTGGGTGGGCTGGCGGTCGGGGGCCGCTCGGCTGCTGCCCGGGCTGGTGGCTGGGCGAGACCGGGGGCCGCTCCTTCTGGCCGACCGGCGTCCGGGACCGGCGAGGCGCCCCGCCGCGGCCGACCTGTGCCCGCTGACGGGGCGAGGGCGCCTCTCCTACCCGCGTGCGGAGTACCTGTTCAAGCGGGCCACGCGCTCCCTGGACCCGGCCGGTCGGGGCTACACCCTGAGCAGGCTCCGGCCCTGAGCGCACCCGCGCGGAGCGGGGTGGAGGGGCCCGCCCGGTGGTCCCGGACGGCCCGCCGGGGAGCGTTTCGCCCGGGTTCCCGGATCGGCGGGCGGCCGTCCGGGCGACCGCCCGCCCGGCAGGTCCTAGGCGAGCAGGCCGTCCAAGGGGATCAGCACACCCGAGCCCAGAGCCAGCAGCCCCGTGGACAACAGCACCACCACCATGAACAGGGTTCCCACCACGGCCAGGCGGAAGGCGCCCAGGCGCCGACGGGCCCGCGAGGTGGGCTTCCTGCTGGCCGCCGAGCGGCCCAGCGCCACCAGCAGCACCGACAGCAGCACCGGCAGCCACCACGCCGCGCCGACGTCGCCGGGCAGCAGGCCGGTGACGGCGCCGGTCAGCTCCGACAGCCAGCCCAGGACGGCCCCGTTGCCGGCGTCCAGCAGCCCGGTGTAGGCCGAGGTCACGAACTCGCTCTCGGGGTAGAAGCCCTCCTGCGGGCGCACCACGCGGCCCAGCCCGTCCAGGAGTCCGAGCAGCGCCGCGGGGTAGGCGAACCGGCGGCACGCGCCCGCCTTCATCGCCCGCTGGATCTGGCCCATGGTCTTGTCGGCCCGGCGCCTGCGGCGTTCCTGTTCGCGGGGGTCGAGCGAGGTGTCCTGCGGTCCTGCGGGGTTGTAGGGGTGGGGGGCTGTCGGACCGTCCGGTCGGCCGGTCGCGGAGGTACCGGCGGCGCGCCTGCGGACTCCGGCCGCCTTCTCGCGGACCTGGGACCAGCGTTCACCGGCCGAACCGGCCAGCGACGCCCACCGGTCCTGTCGGCGCGCCCTGCCGTCGGCGCGCTCGCGCTCGGCGACCGCGCCGCCGACCCGCGCGGCCTCGGGCAGCAGGAGCACCGCCGTGATCAGGGCCGCCCGGGTGGCCAGGGCGTCGCGTCCGTTGGCGTCGCGCAGGGCCAGGCGCCGCTGTTCCACCCACCACGGGGCGTGCGGGGCCGCGGTGCGCTGGCGCGGGTGCCAGGACTGGCGGCGCAGCAGCGACCGGCTCCGGGAGGCGGTGTCGGGGAGCAGGACGAGTTCGACCGCCCTGGCCCAGGCGGTGTCGGTCTCGTGGGTGTCCGGGCGCCGGGGCGCGTCGGGGCCCGAGCCGACCAGCTGGTCGACGTTCTCGGACACCTTGCGCATGATCAGGGGCACCTCGTGCTGGACGCGCTCCAGCAGGGCGCACCGCCCCGAACCGCCCGAGCGGCAGGCCGGGTGCGGGCACCAGTGCTGGGCGCCCAGTCCGACCGCGCCCGAGGTCACGGCCTCGCGCACCACCGCGTGGCGGCTGGCGTCGCCGGTGGCCAGGTCCAGCAGCCCGTCGGCGCTGATCTCGTGGCCGCGAAAGCGCGGCGGCATCCCGGGCACGTAGCGGGCGGCCAGAGCGCTGATCGCCACGTGCGCCTGCTCGGGGTGGGCGTCCAGGCCGGTGAGGTAGGCGCGGTCGAAGGTGTAGTCGTTGACCTCGCGGTCCAGCCAGCTGCGCAGCTGCGACCAGTGGGTGCGCAGCCACATGGCGCCGGTCTCGGAGCGGTCGAGCAGGTCGAAGGCCAGGCTCGGCGGGTCCTCGTGGCTGGCTCCGGCGAACTCGATGGGGCGCAGGCGCGTGACCGCGCGGATCTGCGGGCGCTCGCCCGCCAGCCATTGCACGACCTCGTCGTGGCCCCAGCGTGCCGAGGGCGCGAGCGTGAGCAGGCCGCGGGCCAGCAGGCGCCAGCGCTCGTCGGTGATGGCGGAGATGTCCACCTCGGTGTTGCGGGCGGTCAGCCAGTTGCCGCCGCGCTCGGGGCGGCGTCCGGCCACCAGTTCGTGCACGATCACGCCCAGGGACCACCAGGCCGCGGGCGCCTCGCGGCGGCCCTCGACGACCTCCGGCGCGGCGTAGTCCTCGGTGACCGCCAGTCCGCCGTAGACGCGGCTCATGGTGGCGCGCACGGCGCCGCCGAAGTCGGTGAGCGCCACGACCGGCGGGTCCAGGGAGCGCACGAGCAGGTTCTCGGGCTTGACGTCGGTGTGGTTGTGCTGGAGTTCGTCCTGCCAGTGGTGCAGGCAGTCGGCGACGGCGGAGACCACGGCGCGGGCGCGCTCGTCCGACAGCGGGGCCTGGTCGATGAGCGAGCGCAGCGAGCCGTGGGAGAAGTACTCCTGTGCCTCCCAGGCCAGGTCCTCGCCCCAGGAGCTGGCGGCGGTGCCGTACCCCTGGATGGCGGGGGTGTGCGGCGAGGCGGTGCCGCGGGCGCGCAGGCGGTCGAGGAGTTCGCGGTTGATGTCGTGGCCGGGCCGGTACACCTTGAGCGCGAGTCGGCGTCCGGGGGAGTCGGTGGGTTCGGCCAGGTAGACGACGGCCTCGCCGCCCGCGCCGATGTGGTCGAGCACGCGGTAGCGGCGGCGCAGTTCGGCGGGGACGGCGTAGTCGAGGTCGCTGGCGGGGCCGACCACCACGCGCGAGACCAGGCGGGCCATCCAGTCCAGGAGCGGGCCGAACAGGGTCCGCCACCAGGGCGCGCGGCCGTCGGTGCGGCCGTCGCCCGGGATGGTGCGGGCGGGGCGCGTGCCGGGGACCGCGGCGGCCGTGCGGGTGGCGTCCGCCTGACCGGCGCCGGGCAGGACGCTGGTGCGGTCCGCGGCCGGGGAGGACACGCGGGTGGGCTCGGTGTCGCCCCCTCGGGCCGTTCCCGGGCGGAACACACGGGTGGCCCAGCGCGTGCGGGCCGCGGGCGTGCGGTCCGCGTCGGGGCCGATGCGTGTGGTGGGCGCGGTGGGTTCGATCCGCTGGGTCGGCGCGTTCTCGTCACCGGGGTCGGGCGTGACCATCGGGGTCGGAGCCATCCTTCGGATAGGCGTTGGTGTCGTGGACCTGCGGGGGAACGAGGTCCCTCCAGGGTAGGTCCGCGCGGTGCGGTTCGCGTGGCGTTCGCGGCACCGGACCCGTGTCCCCCGTCGTTCCCTCCATCCCGTTTGACTCCTCACGGCTCCGTGAAGTTCCACCGAAACCGGGAGTGGGACGGAGGGAGGCGGTCGAGCTTCGTCCGGACGTTCCCCGGAGGTCGTCCACAGGCGCGGGCCGGGGCTGGCGGGAACGGGCGCCGGTGGGCTTTGCTGGATACAGGGGGGCCACCCCTCCCGGCCGCCGCGTGCTGCCCTCACACGTGTCCGCGTCCTGTACGCCTCGTGTGCCTCAGTGCTGCCCGCGCGGGGTCACGCCGAGCCTGTCGCAGGCCTCCTGGTACATGCGCACGACCTCGGCGCGGATCTGGGCGCGCTCGGTGAGGGGCCGCGCCCACGGCACGCGCACGGCGTGCTCGGTTCCGTCCACGGTGACCGCGTAGTCGCCGCCGTCGCCGTCCAGGCCCGTCATGCGCGCGGCGGTGGCCTCGGGTCGGCCGCCCAGCGCGCGGCAGATGAGCAGGGTGTCCTCGGGGTGGTCGCCGTTCATGTGGGCGGTGACGGCGGAGACGACCTCGGGGGAGAAGGGGTTGGACGGGGACACGGGACCTCCTGGTCGGCGGGTGGCGCGCACGCGTGACACGAGCGGGGGGAGGGCTGTGCGCCCTCCCCCCGCTGACGATATCCGAGCGGCCCCGAAGGTGATGACGGTGTGTCGTCAAAACTTCCGGGAGACCGTCCCGCCCCGCGTGTTCCCCTGTCCCGTACGGCCCGGAGTCCGCCCGGCCGTCACGGACGCGCTCAGGCCTGGCGGGTGAACTCGGCGTCGATGTCGATGGTGATCTTGTCGCCGACGACCACGCCGCCGCCGTCCATCGGCATCTCGATGTCCACGCCGAACTCCTTGCGGCTGATCTGCGTGGAGCCGGTGAAGCCGGCGCGGTTGAGACCGTAGGGGTCGATGGTGGAGCCGTTGAACTCCAGCGCGATCTCGACGGGGCGGGTGTTGCCCTTGATGGTCAGCTCGCCCTGCAGGACGAAGTCCTCGCCCTTGGCGACGGCGCCGGTGGAGCGGAAGGTGAACTCCGGGTGCTCCTCGACGTTGAAGAAGTCGGCGGAGCGGATGTGGTTGTCGCGGTCGCCGTTGTCGGTGTTGATCGAGCTGGCGTCGATGGTGGCCTCGACGGACGCCTGGGTGGGGTCCTCGGGCACCGTCAGCGTGGCGTCGAACTTCTCGAAGCGCCCGCGGACCTTGCTGACCATCATGTGTCGTACGGAGAAGCCGACGACGCTGTGGGCGGTGTCGATCTTCCAGGTTCCGGCCTGGAGTTCCTGCGCTGCCATGGTGTCTCCCTGTCGGGTCGGCGGACCCGGGGGTCGGGCCCATTCGCTGAGGTGTAACAAGGCTTCTTAGAAGAATCTTCCTCGGAAGAGGAGTTTAGGCAATGCGAGGCCCTCGTGCAAGGCGTTCTCCCACCACAGCCCACCACGGGCCGACCCGGGGCCCGACGGTGTGGCGGGGCGGGGGTTTCGGACACGCCGCTACGATGGGCCGCATGAACAACGCCGGATGGCTTGACGTCGGAGAACAGCACGTCTGGCGTGGTTTCCTCAGGATGAACGCCTGGGTCTACGACGAGCTGGAGAAGGACCTGCGCGCCCGTACCGGGCTCTCCCTCATCGAGTACGGCATCCTCGTGCACCTGTCCGAGGCCGAGGGGCGGCGCATGCGCATGCGGGTGCTGGCCGACAGCGTCATCGTGTCCAAGAGCAGGCTCTCCCACCAGGTCGCACGGCTCGAACGCGGCGGCTACGTGCACCGGGAGCACTGCGACGACGACCGCCGCGGGCTGTGGGCCGTGCTCAGCGAGAAGGGCTCCCTCCTCCTGGACCAGGCCGCGCCCGGACACGCCGAGCGCGTGCGCTCGCTGATCTTCGACCGCCTCAGCGAGGAGCAGGTCGCCCAGCTCGGCTCGATCATCGGCGCGCTGGAGGAGGGCGGAACCGCCCGGCGGGGGTGAGGGCCGCGCCCGCCCCGCCCGCGGGCCCGACCGTTTCGTGTGTCCGAATCCGCCGAAGACGGACCGGACCCGGGCGCGCGTCGCCCCGCCCGAGCCGCTTCGGGCGTGCCCGCCACGGGCCCCGCGCCCCACCGGTAGAGTCGGTGCACGTGAGCAGACCATCCATCATCGGCGCCCAGAACTTCCGCGACGACGACGGCAGCGTCGATCCCGAGGTCGAGGCACGCCTGCGCGAACACGCGACGGGCGCCACGGGCGACCGCCAGGTGCTGGCCGCGCTCAGCGGAACCCGCGTGCTCATCCCCGTGGTCGCCGTGGCCACCGAGACCGAGGAGGGCGTCGGCGGGCTCACCAAGGACAAGAACAGCGAGGTCGCCGTCCCGATCATGACCGGCAGGGACGGGCGGCGCGGCATGCTCGCCTTCACCTCCGTGGACGCGGTCCGCCGCTGGCGCCCGGACGCGCGCCCCGTGCCCTTCACCGTCAGGGACGCCTGCCAGGCGGCCCTGGAGGAGGAGGCGGACGCGCTGGTGCTCGACGTGGCCGGCCCCGTGCCCTACACCGTGCAGGGCCCCTTCCTCGGCATGATCGCCGAGACCGGCGCCGTACCCGAGCCCAAGGACGACCCGCAGGTCCTCGGACTCGTCTACCAGGTCACCAAGGGCGAGTTCGGCATCGAGCGCGTCCGCATCCACCCCTCCGAGCGCGGCGAGATCGGCATCCGCCTCGAACTCGAGGAGCGCGACGACGAGGTCCTGCGGCGCGTGGCCGAGCGGCTCACCGCCGAACTGCGCCACGTGCTGCCCGGGGGCATCGAACTGAGCGCCGTCGTGCGCGCCCGGCGCGGCGACGCGCCCCCGAGCGTGCCCGGGACCGCCGACCGGGACTGACCCCGTCCCGGTCGCCTCCGGCCGGGCCGCGGGCCCCGCGGCTCCGGACCGCTCCGCGCCTTGGCCCCGTGCACGCCCCGTGCGGGCGTGCGGTGCCACGGCGTTCGCGGACGGGGAGTTGTCCACAGGCCGGACCGGGCGGTGTCGCCGCGGGCCCCGGAAGGGTAGCTTCCCATCATGCCCACCCCCTCGACACTCCTCCTCCACCCGCACCTGTGGACGGCGTCCGTCGCTGTCCTCCTCGCCCTGCTCGGAGTGGTGGTGGGCCAGGTCAACGGCCGCCTTGTCCACCTCTTCGGCCCCGCCGGCCCGCCGCCCGCACCCGCCTCCCGCGGTTCGCTCACGCCCTCCGCCGACCGGCACGTCCAACCCGCGCGCGACGACGCCACCGCGGTCCCCGACACGGGGGAGGACGTGCACGGCGAGCGCCGCCTCCCGCCTGAGGAGGACGACGAGGGCCCGCCGCCGCCCCGCTGCCCCCACTGCCGGGCCGAGCTGCGCTTCCTGCGCTGGTTCCCGGCGGTGGAGGCCCGGACGTTCCGAAGACGGGGGGCCTGCCCCCACTGCGAGCAGGTCGTCCGGTCCCACCCCGCGGTCGTCGTCGTGACCGCCGCCCTCTTCGGCTGCGTCGGCCTGTGGGCCACCCTCCAACCCGACTGGTGCCCGTTCGGCGTGCTGGCCGTGCTCTGGCTGACCGCCGTCGGCGTGCCGCTGGCCGTCATCGACCTGCGGGTCATGCGCCTGCCCGACGCCGTCGTCTTCCCCGCCTACCCCGTCGCCGCGGTCCTGATCGGGCTGGCCGTCCTGCTGCCCCCCGAGGGACCCGACACCGACCGGGCCGTCGGGGCGCTCGTCAGCATGGTCCTGGTCACGGTGCTGTACTGGCTGCTGTGGCGGGTGCACAGCGCGGGGCTGGGCTTCGGCGACGTCAAGCTCTCCGGACTCACCGCGCTGTACGCGGGGTGGGCGGCGGGGACCCTCGGCGCGCTGGTCGCCGTGTTCTGGGCCTTCGCGGCCTTCTCCCTGGTGGGGATCGTGCTCATGGCTCTGCGGCGGCTCACCCGCAGGGACCCCTTCCCGCTCGGCCCCTTCATGCTCGCCGCCGCGCTGGCCACCGTCCTGGCGGGGGGCGCGCTCTTTCCACAACCCTGAACCCGCGGTGCCACCGCACGGCGATCCGTGAAAGGATCGTGCACATGTTGCGTTGGCTGACCGCGGGGGAGTCCCACGGACCCGCACTCGTCGCGATTCTTGAGGGCCTCCCGGCCGGTGTGTCCGTCACCTCGGACGACATCGCCGCCGCGCTGCTCCGCCGTCGCGCCGGGTACGGACGGGGTGCCCGGATGAAGTTCGAGAAGGACCAGGTCTCCGTGATCGGGGGCATCCGTCACGGCCGCACCCAGGGGGGTCCGGTCGCGATCGAGGTCGGGAACACCGAGTGGCCCAAGTGGGAGAAGGTGATGTCCCCCGATCCGGTGCCCGCCGAGGAGCTGGAGAGCGTGGCGCGCAACGCGCCGCTCACCCGGCCCCGCCCCGGCCACGCCGACCTGGTCGGCATGCAGAAGTACGGCCACGGGGAGTCGCGGCCGATCCTGGAGCGCGCCAGCGCCCGCGAGACCGCCGCCCGCGTCGCTATCGGCGAGGTGGCGCGCCAGTTCTGCCGCCAGGCCCTGGGCGTGGAGATCCTGAGCCACGTGGTGTCCATGGGACCCGTGGCGGTGCCCGAGGACGCCCCGGAGCCGCGTCCGGAGGACCTGGCCGCGATCGACGCCGACCCGCTGCGCTGCTTCGACGCCCAGACCAGCGCCCGCATGGTCGAGGAGGTCGACGACACCAAGAAGTCCGGTGACACCCTCGGCGGCGTGGTCGAGGTGCTGGCCTACGGCCTGCCGCCCGGCCTGGGCAGCCACGTGCACTGGGACCGGCGCCTGGACGCGCGCCTGGCCGGTGCGCTCATGGGCATCCAGGCCATCAAGGGCGTGGAGGTCGGCGACGGCTTCCGCACCGCCGCCCGCCGCGGTTCGGCCGCCCACGACGAGATCGAACCCGGTCCGGACGGTGTGCGCCGCCGCACCAACCGCGCCGGAGGCGTCGAGGGCGGTATGACCACCGGCGACCCGCTGCGCGTGCGCGCGGCCATGAAGCCCATCGCGACGGTCCCCCGGGCGCTGGACACCATCGACGTCGAGACCGGTGAGCCCGCGCAGGCCAACCACCAGCGCAGCGACGTCACCGCCGTCCCGGCCGCCGGTGTGGTTGCCGAGGCGATGGTCGCCCTGGTGCTCGCCGAGGCCGCCGTCGAGAAGTTCGGCGGCGACTCGGTCGCCGAGACCGCGCGCAACCTCAGGGGTTACCTGGACGCGCTGACCATCCGCTGACCTTCGGTCCCGGCCTCGGCGGGCTTCCGTCCCGTTCACGGACGGGACGGAAGCGGACTGGGAACCGCCCCTGGCGTCCCCTTGCCGCAACGGTTGTCCACAGGCGCGGGGACGGTCCGCGTCCCCGCCGATGGTTCGCGTTCCCCCCGCGAAGCTAAGGTGGGGGGACGGCAAGACCAAGGCCGGGGACAGCGCTTCTCAGTGCGCGGCGCCCCGGATTCTCCAGATGGGAAGAGCGTGGCAAAAGCGATCGCGGTGCTCATCGGTTCGCCCGGGTCGGGCAAGTCCACCGTCGGCGAGGCCCTGGCCGGGCGCCTGGGCGCCGACCTGTTGTGCACCGACACCGAGGTCGAGAAGCGCGCGGGCAAGCCCATCGGCGACATCTTCGTCGAGGACGGCGAGGAGCGCTTCCGCGCCCTGGAGCGCGAGGTCGTCGCCGAGGGGCTGCGCGCCTGGGAGGGCGTGATCGCCGTCGGCGGCGGCGCGGTCCTGGACGAGGACACCCAGCGAGACCTGGCCGAGCACCACGTGGTCTACCTCCAGGTGGAGTTCGGCGAGGCCGCCAAGCGCGTGGGCATGGACGTGGCCCGCCCCCTGCTCGCGGGCAACCCCCGCACCCGGCTGCGCCAGCTGCTCAACGAGCGCCTGCCCGTCTACGAGCGCCTGGCCAGCGTCACCGTCGAGACGACCGGCTACCACCCCGAAGAGATCGTCGACGCCATCCTGCCCTCGCTGGCCGGACAGGACTCCGGAAAGGCTCAGCAGTGACCGTGACCCGGATCGGTGTGGGCGACTCCGCCGGCCGCTACGACGTGGTGGTCGGCAGCGGGGTCCTCTCCGAACTCCCCTCCCTGGTCGGCGACGCCGCCCAGGTGGCCGTCATCCACCCCCAGGGCCTGGACGGGATCGCCCGCCCCGTGGTCGGCGCGCTGGAGGCCGCCGGTTACCGGGCGCACTCCATGCCCGTCCCGGACGGCGAGGCCGCCAAGACCGCCGCCGTCGCCGCCGACCTGTGGTCCCGGCTCGGGCAGCGGGGCTTCACCCGCAGCGACGCCGTCGTCGGCGTGGGCGGGGGAGCCGCCACCGACCTGGCCGGGTTCGTCGCCGCCACCTGGCTGCGCGGCGTGCGCTCGGTCCTGGTGCCCACCACCCTGCTCGGCATGGTCGACGCCGCCGTCGGCGGCAAGACCGGCATCAACACCCCCGAGGGCAAGAACCTCGTCGGCTCCTTCCACCCCCCGGCCGGGGTCCTGTGCGACCTCGCCACCCTGCCGAGCCTGCCCCGGGCCGACTACATCGGCGGCCTCGCCGAGATCGTCAAGGCCGGGTTCATCGACGACCCCGTCATCTGCGACCTGGTCGAGGACGACCCCGAGGGCGCGGCCGAACCCGAGGGCAGGCACACCCGGGAGCTCATCGAGCGCGCCATCCGGGTCAAGGCCGACGTCGTCTCCGGCGACCTGCGCGAGAGCGGCCGCCGCGAGATCCTCAACTACGGCCACACCCTGGGCCACGCCATCGAGCGCGCCGAGAACTACACCTTCCGGCACGGCTACGCGGTCTCCATCGGCATGGTCTACGCCGCCGAACTCGCCCGCCTGGACGGCCGCGTGGGCGACGACCTGGTCCGGCGCCACCGCTCGCTGCTCTCCTCGGTCGGCCTGCCCGTCTCCTACGCCCCCGAGGCCTGGCCCGAACTGCGCGCCGCCATGAGCGTGGACAAGAAGGCCCGAGGGGCCACCCTGCGCTTCGTCGTCCTGGACGGTCTGGCGCGGCCCGCCATCCTCAGCGGCCCCGCGCCCGAACTGCTGGACGAGGCGTACCGCGCGGTCACGGGCGACACCCAGGTTCCGCGAAGCCACTAGACTGCACACAGGCGACGTGCGCACCGGCGTGCCCGGGGAAGCTCCCCGAGGTGCCCGGGCCCGGCCCCACCGAACACAGACCGGGCCCCGAGGGGGCCGGTCCCCGACGTGTCAAACCCCTTGGAGAGACGACCGAAGTGGCCACGACGAACGACATCAAGAACGGCACGACCCTGCGGCTCGACGGCGGCGTCCTCTGGAACGTCCTGGAGTTCCAGCACGTCAAGCCGGGCAAGGGCGGCGCGTTCGTCCGTACCAAGCTGAAGAACGTCCTCACGGGCAAGATCGTCGACAAGACCTTCAACGCCGGGTCCAAGGTCGAGTTCGCCAACGTCGACCGCCGCGAGATGGAGTACCTCTACCACGACGGCGAGGCCTTCATCTTCATGGACACCAGCACCTACGACCAGATCCCGGTCCCGGAGGCCGTCGTCGGCGACGGCAAGGACTTCCTGCTGGAGAACACCAAGGCCACCGTGGCCACCAACGAGGGCAACCCCCTCTACATCGAGCTGCCCCCCGCCGTCGAGCTGAAGATCACCCAGACCGACCCGGGCGTGCAGGGCGACCGCTCCACCGGCGGCACCAAGCCCGCCACCGTCCAGACCGGCGCCACCATCCAGGTGCCCCTGTTCATCAGCGAAGGCGAGCGCGTCAAGGTCGACACCCGCACGGGTGACTACCTCGGGCGAGTCAACTGATGAGCGGAGCACGGCGCAAGGCACGGCGGCGCGCGGTCGAGGTCCTCTACGAGGCCGAGGTGCGCGCCACATCGGTGGAGGACGTCATCCGGCGCCGGCGGGCCCAGCCCGAACCGCCGATCAACGACTTCACCGAGAGCCTGGCCCGCTCGGTCGACGAGCGGCGCGAGCGCATCGACGAGCTCCTGGACACCTACGCCATCGGCTGGACCCTGGAGCGCATGCCGGTCGTGGACCGCAACATCCTGCGGATGGGCGCCTACGAACTGCTGTGGGCCGAGGAGATCCCGGACGGTGTGGCGATCGCCGAGGCGGTCGGCGTGGCCAAGGAGCTGTCCACCGACGAGTCCCCCAACTTCGTCAGCGGACTCCTGTCCAGGCTGATGGAGAACAAGCCGACGCTCTCGCTCTAGGGCGCGACCGGCACCGGCGCGCGGGGGACCGTCGCGGCAACGTGGATTGAGGGAACGCAGGTGACTGACAGGACCAGCGTGGCCGCGGGCGGCGGCCTCGGCGCGAGCGGGGCGACCGGCCCGGGGCGGGCCGCCAACGCGGCCCGGACCGCGGTCGTGTGGGACGCCCTCGTCGGACTGCTGGACCGGCTCGGGGACGGGCCCCTGGAGATCGTCGACGCGGGCGGGGGCACCGGCGGCGCCGCCGTCCCCCTGGCCGAACTCGGCCACCGGGTGACCGTGGTCGAGCCCAGCCCCGACTCGCTCGCGGCCCTGGAGCGGCGCGCAGCGGAGCGGGGGGTGTCCGTGCGCGGGGTCCAGGGGGAGACCCGCGACCTGGCCGCCCTGTTCGCGTCGGCCAGCGCCGACCTCGTCCTGGTGCACAACGTGCTGGAGTACGTGGACGACCCCGCCGCGGCGCTGCACGACGTGGTCGGCATCACCCGCGAGGGCGGCGCGGTGAGCCTGCTGGTCACCAACGCGGTCGCCGGAGCCCTGCACCGCGCGCTGGCCGGACACATCACCGAGGCCCACCACCTGCTCGGCGACCCCGACGGACGCTGGGGCGAGGGCGACCCGATGCCGCGCCGCTTCACCCGCCAGCAGGTCCTGGAGCTGATCGGCCGGGCCGGACTGTCCGGGGAGAGCGTCCGCGGGGTCCGCGCGTTCGCCGACCTCGTGCCCGGGCACGCCTGGGAGGGCGACGCCCACGCCGGGCAGCACCTGGTGGAGCTGGAGAGGGCCGCCGCCGAGCACCCCGAGCTGATCGGCATCGCCACCCAACTGCACGTCGTCGCGCACCGCTCCTGAACCCCGGTGCCGGGGCCGGAGCGTCCCCGGCACGGCATAACCTGGCTGTATGAGCCGACGCCAACTGGAACGCGGCGCCGCGATGCGGGGCATGGTCTCCCCGGAGGGCATCGCGGCGCTGGACGCGGACTTTCCCGCGGACGGCTCCGGACCGGACGGCGACTGCCACATCCTGCACCTGGACATGGACGCCTTCTTCGCGAGCGTCGAGCAGCTGCGCCACCCCGAGGCGCGCGGACGCCCGGTCATCGTGGGCGGTACCGGCCCGCGCGGCGTGGTCTCCTCCGCCGACTACCTCGCCCGCGCGCACGGCGTCCACTCGGCCATGCCCATGGCGCGGGCCCTGCGCCTGTGCCCGGACGCCCTGGTCTTCCCGCCCGACGGCCCCGCCTACCGCCAGGCGTCGGAGGCCGTCATGGACATCCTGCGCTCGGTGACGCCGCTGGTGCAGCCGCTCTCCCTGGACGAGGCCTTCCTGGACGTGTCCGGCGCGCGCCGCCGCCTGGGCGGACCGGTGCGCATCGCCGCGATGATCCGCGAGCGGGTGCGCCGGGAACAGCGCCTGACCTGCTCCGTGGGTGTGGCCGCCACCCGCTTCACCGCCAAGCTCGGTTCCACGCACTGCAAGCCCGACGGCCTGCTCCTGGTGCCCACCGCCCACGTGCGCGGCTTCCTGGACCCGCTGCCGGTCGGTGCGCTGCCCGGGGTGGGGGACCGGACCGAGCAGACCCTGGCCCGGCTGGGCGTGCGCACGGTCGGCCAGCTGGCCCGCTACGAGCCGGACCTGCTGCGCATGGAGCTGGGCGACAAGGCCGGGACCCGCCTGGCCGAGCTGTCGCGGGGGGTGGACACCAGCCCGGTCGTGCCCGAGTCCCCGGACAAGAGCATCGGCTCGGAGGAGACCTTCGACGAGGACGTGGCCGACCCCGGGGTGGTGGACCGCGAGCTGCTGAGGCTGGCCGAGAAGGTCGGGCGCCGCCTGAGGGCGTCGGGGCAGGCGGGGCGCACGGTGAGCGTGAAGCTGCGCCGCGGCGACTTCTCCACCATCACCCGGTCGCGGACCCTGGCCGAGGGCACCGACGTGGCCCGCGAGATCAGCGCCGTCGCCCGCGAGCTGTACACCGCCTCCGGGTTGAGGGGGGTGCCGCTGCGCCTGGTGGGGGTGCGGGTGGAGGGGGTCGTCCCGGTGGAACAGGTGCACCGCCAGTTGGCACTGGGAGAGGAGGAATCGGGTTGGAGGGATGTTGAACGGGTTATGGATCGCGTAACGGCACGTTTCGGGCCGGGCGCGATACAGTCGGCCGTGTTGGCCAAGCGTGACGAAAACGACGTATGATGCGGCAACTTCCGGGGCCCTCGGAGCGTTCCCCAGGGTAGGACCGGAATGAGGGTAAGAAGAGAGGCATGGAAGCCGGTGTTTCCGATACAGGGCGAGGGTATCGTGGCCCCTGGTGGTCAGGTACGCACGCAGCTTTTCTTTCCACCGGGCGCTAGCTCATCGTATTCTGGGCATACCACTGACCAAGAGACTGTTCTTCAGTACCCGTCACCCCAACCGGGGACTGCCGTAGGGAGGCGCCGTGCCGCTCTCTGAACACGAGCAGCGCATGCTCGACCAGATCGAGCGGGCGCTGTATGCCGAGGACCCGAAGTTCGCGAACACCGTTCGGCAAACGAACCCCGCGGTCCATTACAAGCGCTGGATCATCAAGGCCGGACTCGGTTTCGTCGTCGGTATCGTGCTGCTGATGACGGGGTTGATGCTCCAGTCCACAGTCGCCCAGGTCGCCATCAGCGTCCTCGGTTTCCTCGTCATGCTGCTGTGCTTCCTGTGGGGCGCCAACGCCTGGCGCAAGGCCTCCGGGAGCGGCGGTGCCGACCAGGGCGCCGTGGCGGCCGAGCCCAAGCAGAAGCGCCGTGGCGGCAGCCGCCCCGGCATGATGAACCGTTTCGAGGAGCGCTGGCGCCGTCGCCAGGAGGGTGAGGAGTAGGACCCCGGTCCCACACCCTCGGCGGTCGCGCCCGGCCGTGCTCCGCCGGTCGGGGATCCCGGAAGGGATCCGCGCCGGACACGCAGTTCCCCGTGGTGGGCCCCGCACAGTGGTGCGGGGCCCACCACGTTTTCCGGGTGGGGAGCGTAGGAGCCCGGGGCGTACCGGTGGGGTTCGTCGCCGACGCGGACAGCCCCGGAACGGTGTCCCGGTCCGGAGCGCCGACTCCGCAGGAGAGGGACTCTGACCCGTAGACCGGACACGGGGCCGCGCCACCGGGTGTACCGGCGCCCGGACCCGTCGGTACGGGCGAGCATCCCGCACGCGGGGTCCGCACACGGAACGGAGCGAGCCGGGAACCGGGATCGCGTGCGCGGGCCCCGGCCGCCCCGCTAGGACGTCACGGGCTCGGGGTCGGCCGCACGGCCCGGACGGTGCCACGGGGCCAGCGACCGGGGCAGCAGCACCGCGCGGACGCGCGACGCCGCGCCGACCACCCCGGTCAGCCCCGCCAGGGCCGTCCGCAGGTCCTCGCGCAACCCTTCCGGGACCCGGGGCGAGGGCGCGTAGCGCGCCTCCTCCTCGGCCAGGGCCAGCCGCCGCAGCGCCGCCGCGGCCTCCGGCGCCACCGGCCCCGGGGCCGCCCCCGACATCAGCCCCACCGGGGCCGCGTCGGTCCGGGGCGCCGGACCGGAAGCGGCCAGGCGTTCGGCCGTGGCGCGCGGGCTCTCCGCCAGCGACCACGTACCGCCCAGGTCCAGACAGGTGTCCCGCAGCTCCCGCCACGCGGTGTGCGCGCCCGACGTTCCCGCGCCGCCGGTCAGCGACGCCGTCCGGGACCAGCGCGTCAGGGCTCGCACCAGCGCGGGCAGGGCCAACAGCATCAGCGCGCCCGCGGCGGCGCCCGCCACGGGCAGCCACGACAGGTCCGGGCCGTCCCGCGTGTCGTCGCCCGGGGCGGCCACCGATGGGGAGGGCTCGTCCCCGGGCTCCTCCTCAGGGGCCTCGCTGGGCTCCTCGGCCTCCTCGGTGGCCTCGTCCCGCGGAACGTCCGGCTCCTCGGGCGAGAGCTCCAGCGGCTCCTCCGCGGTCCCGTCCGGGTTGTCGACGCCCTCCTGCCCGCCCCGGGAGTACTCGGGCACCGACGCCGAGCCCTGCCCCCCGGCGGAGGAGGGGGTCGGCTCGAACCGCACCCAGCCCGCGCCCTCGAAGTACAGCTCCGGCCAGGCGTGGGCGTCGCCCACGGACACCGCCCAGCGGCCGTCGCCCTGCTGCTCGCCCGCGGTGTAGCCCACCGCCACCCGTGCCGGGATGTCCACCTGCCGGGCCATGACCGCCATCGCCCCGGCGAACTGCTCGCAGTAGCCCACCCGGTCCTCGAACAGGAAGTAGGCGAGCGGGTCGGCCCCGTCGGGCACTGCGGGCGGGGACAGGTCGTAGGTGAACGCGCCCCCCGCGAAGTGGTCCTGGAGCGCCACCGCGCGCTCGTAGGGGCTCTGCGCGTCCTCGGTCAGGTCCTCGGCCAGCTCCCGCACCCGCGGGTCCAGGCCGCCGGGCAGGCCGCGGAAGTCGCCCGGCAGCGACCGCGGGCCGCCGCTGTCGGCCAGCTCCTCGGCGGAGGGCTCCCGGTCCAGGGTCTCCACGGTGAAGTTCAGCCCCGTGGGCGCGCTCTCGGTCGTGAACACCACGTGGCTCGCCGGGTCGGCGTACCACTCGCCGGGCACGTCCACCGTCCGCGCCCAGTACGGCAGCGGCAGGAAGTCGATCCCGGGCGCGTCCGAGTCCATCGAGATCCGCGTGGTCACCGCGTCGCCGGAGGGCTCCGAGCCCCACCCGGTGGGCAGCGGCAGCTCCCCGTCGACGACGGTGTCGCCCGAGGCGCTGACCGGCGTCATCGTCCAGTTCGCGCCGTCGAACTCGTCCAGCACGTACGTGCGCAGGTAGTCGGGCCGCTCGGCGTCGGTCCGGTAGGTCAGCACCGTGCGGTCGGAGGAGGAGGCCAGCTCACGCCGCAGCGAGACCAGCGGGTGCGTGGTGGTGATGCGGCCTCCGCCGGTGCCGATGTAGGTGCCGTCGGCCATCGTGTGGAGCACGTCGGTGCGCAGCGACGGCACCGCGAGCGGCACCGCCAGCGCCAGGAGCACCGCGGCGGCCGAGGCCAGCGCCACCGTCGTCGCCCTGCCCACCGCGCTCAGCACACGGGCCGAGGAGTCGTGGCCGTCGGGGACGCGCACGCCCCACTCGCGGCCGCGCACCCACACGTCCACCGCGAGCAGCAGCAGGAAGCCGACCGCGCTGCTGGTCGCGGGGAGCCAGCCCAACCCGGCGCCGTCCACGATCAGCGGGACCGCCATCAGCACGGCCACCAGGGCGCCGACCATCCCGGGGCAGCGCGCGGTCACCGCGAGGAGGTCCGCGACGATCGCGAACAGCACGAACACCAGCGCGATGATCAGCATGACCCCGGCGGTGGAGGAGACCGGGGGCGTGCTGGTGTCGATCGTCTCCAGGCCCTCGTCGAACAGCCGCAGCAGGTGCGCCGCCACGTCACCGGAGGGCAGCAGCCCCAGGGGCGCGACGTGTCCGGCGAACAGCGGCGCCATCAGCAGTGCCGCCGCCAGCACCTGGAGGAACGGCACCGGGAAGGAGCTCCAGCCGCTGAGGCGGTACAGCGCGGACACGCCGCCCACCGCCGCCGCCATCACGAGGGCCGGAACCCACCAGGCCTCACCCCGTACGAGGCCGCCCAGCAGCGGCAGCGCCATCAGCAGGCAGACCAGGGTGGCCAGGGGCATCAGTGCTCTCAACGCGCAACCTTCCGAGGGGTGTGCGGCCCGGCGGCGGGAGCGGGCGCGCAGGCGCGGCGCCACAGGTCGGGCAGTTCGGCGGTGGAGCCCAGCACGACGACGCGCCATCCGGCCCCGGTCAGCACGTCGTGGACCCCGCGCAGGGTGTCGGGGCCGGGCCAGGCGGCGTGCGCGCACAGCACGGCGACGCGCGTGCCGCGGCCGCCCGTGCGGGCCAGGGCGGCGGCCTCCTCGGGGTCCACCGCGCCCAGCACCGCCACGACCAGGCCGGTCGTCCCGCGGGCTTCGGCCAGCATGCCGATCCCGCCGAGCAGCCCGGGGGTGTCGGAGGGCTCGGCGACGGCCAGGCCGTCCAGCACGCCCGACGCGCTCGTGGTCCCGACCCGGCCCCGCTCGGTGTGCAGGCGCAGTTCGTGGCCGCCGTCGATCAGGTGCACCGCCACCGAGGCGGCGGCGCTCACGGCGGTCTCCAGGGACCCGGCGGGACCCGGATGCCCGTGCGCCCCGAGCCGCATGTCCAGCAGGACCGCGCTGCTCTCCCGCGAGTGCTGCTCGTCCCGGCGCACCATCAGCTCACCGTGCTTGGCGGTGGACCGCCAGTGCACCTTGCGCAGGTCGTCGCCGTACCGGTACTCGCGGGGGACGGGGTCCTGCTCCCCGGCGCCGCTCATCGAACGCCGCGGCGAGTCCTCGCCCTTGGAGCCGTTCGCGGCGCCCAGCGCGGGCAGCGGGACGGTCACGGGGGTCACGAGCAGGCGCGAGGGTCCGCCCACGTCGCGGCTGACCCGCACGCATCCCAGCGGGTCGGTCACGCCGATCCACAGCGGGCCCACCGGGTAGTCCCCGCGTACGGCCGGGCGGACCAGGTAGGCGACGTCGCGCACGGCGCGCGGGCGCAGGTAGCCCACCGTGTAGCGGGGTTCGCCGCCCAGCGGCACGGGCAGCGTGTCCCGCACCGACAGCGCGGCCACCGGCCAGGTCCGCGAGGAGTTGCCCACCCGCAGTTCCACCCGGGCGTTGTGTCCGGCCGGGATGCGCACGGGGGACAGGGTGCGGCTGTGCACGACGCGGGAGGCGGCTCCCAGGACGGTCAGCGCCGACAGCGGCGGGAGCACGGTGAGCAGCACGCCCAGGCCCACGACCTCGCGCTGTCCCACGACCAGGCCGGCCACCAGGGCGGTCAGGCCGAGGATGAGCATGCAGACGCCTCGTGCGGTGAGGGTTCGGTGCGGGCGCATGGACCCTCTCTCGGGGCGGGTGCGTACGGGGCGGGGCGGAGGGCCGCGGGCGCCGGGTCTACTGCGGGCCGGGCACGGGCAGGCGCGCGACCAGCTTGGCCACGATCTGCTCGGGGGTCAGGCGCTCCATCTGCGCCTCGGGGCCGGGCAGCAGCCGGTGCGCGAGCACCGGCACGGCCAGTGCCTGCACGTCGTCGGGAACGACGTAGTGGCGTCCGTCCAGGGCGGCGTAGGCGCGGGCGGCCTGCACCAGGTGCAGGGTGGCCCGCGGTGAGGCGCCCAGGCGCAGTTCGGGGCTGGTGCGGGTCGCGTTGACCAGGTCCACGACGTAGCGGCGCATGCCCGGGGCCACGTGCACCGTGCGCACCCGGTCGGCCAGGTCGCGGACCTGGGCGGCGCTGGTGACCGGTGTCAGGTCCTCCAGCGGAGAGCTGGAGCTGTGCGAGTCGATCATGTCGAGTTCTGCCTGGGGGGCGGGGTAGCCGACCGAGACGCGGGCCATGAACCGGTCGCGCTGGGCCTCGGGGAGGGCGTAGGTGCCCTCCATATCGTCCGGGTTCTGGGTGGCCACCACCATGAACGGCCGCTCCAGGGCGCGGGTCTGGCCGTCCACGCTCACCTGGCGCTCGGCCATGCACTCCAGCAGGGCGGCCTGGGTCTTGGGCGAGGCGCGGTTGATCTCGTCGCCCACCACGATGTTGGCGAACACCGGGCCGGGGTTGAACTCGAACTCGCGCCGGTCCTGGTGGTAGACGCTGACGCCGGTGATGTCGCTGGGCAGCAGGTCCGGCGTGAACTGCACGCGCTGCACGGAGCAGTCCACGGCCCGGCCCAGGGCCTTGGCCAGCATGGTCTTGCCGACGCCGGGCACGTCCTCGATGAGCAGGTGGCCCTCGGCGAGCAGGACCGTCAGCGCCAGGCGCAGCACCTCCGGTTTGCCCTCGATGACCGTCTCGATCGCGGTGCGGACGCGGTCGGCCACGGCGACGATCTCACCGACGTCCCCCTGGACGTCGCCCCCGCGACCGCCGTGGTGTGTACCGAGTGACACCAGACCCCTCCCGCTCCCTGTGGCTCCGCGTGTCGCTGTTCGGAACTGAGGCTAAGCCCATTCGAACCGATTGCAAACCAAAGTGCCGGAATCGGCGGCCGATTGGTTCCAGGAATGGTCAAAGAGGTCAAAGGGCTCCGATCACCCTCCTGTTTCCTCGGCGGTGGCACCGGTGCGGGGAGGGAGGGTGCGCAGGGAGGGAGGACCCCGGCTCCGACCGGCCCGGATCCCGCCGCGCCGGTCCGACACGCCGGGCCGCACCGGCGTGCACCCGCCCTGCCCATCCGCGCACGCGCACGCGGGCACGCGCGCGGCGTCGCCGCAGGTCGCCGCGGCCCCGGGGGATCGCGCCCCCGCGACACACCCCGCGCCCTCCACCTTCCCCCACCACCGTGTCCAACGCTGTGACCTGCGTTTTCGCGACTTCTGGAGGTCGCAAAAGCCGGAAAGATCTGTTGACGGTGGGGAAGAGTGGAGTAAGGTGGGGCAGCGTGGAGAGGGTGAATTCTCCACTTCGAGGGTGAGGGAGGTGGAAGTGTGTTCCTCGGCACCCACACGCCCCGGCTCGACCAGAAGGGGCGTCTCTTCCTCCCCGCGAAGTACCGCGACGAGCTGTCGGGGGGTCTGGTGATCACCAAGGGCCAGGAGCGCTGCCTCTACGTCTTCCCGACGGAGGAGTTCCGGCGCATCACCGACGCGCTCGCCACCACCCCGGTCACCGCCAAGGCGGTGCGCGACTACAGCCGGGTCCTCTTCGCCAGCGCCTCGGACGAGAACTGCGACAAACAGGGCAGGGTCACCATCCCGGCCAAGCTCCGCGACTACGCGGGCCTGGACCGGGAGTGCGTCGTGATCGGCGCCAACACCCGCCTGGAGATCTGGGACTCCCGGGCGTGGTCGGACTACGAGGCCGAACAGGAACCCGCCTTCGCGCAACTGTCGGAGGAGGTGCTGCCCGGGGTGCTGTGACCCCGGCGGAAACACCGCCGGGCCGACCAGCACACAGTCCACACCCTCGCAAGCCGGAGTCCGGCAACGGCCTCCGGGCGCGGTCTCCACGAGCTGGCGCGACTTCCCCGGTGCCAGGTCGTGAGCGCGAAGCCACCGGAAGGTGGACAATAGCGGCCGTGTCCGGAGGCCCGCCGGAACCCGCCGGGCCGTGCCAAGGACACCGTGGAGCGCACCGACCGCGGCGCTACCACGGCGACTCGGGGGGAGACGGCGACAGCGTGGAGGAACAGCAGCACATGGGGGACATCGGGCAGGACGGCGGGACCGGGGGCACCCGCCCGGGCGCGGACGGCGTGCCCGCCGACGGGGGGCACACCGCCGAGGAGCGGGCGCGCCTCGACGCGGCCCGCTCCGGAGCCGACCCCCTGCACGTGCCCGTCATGCTCGACCGGATCGTGGAACTGCTCGCTCCGGCCCTGGAGCGGCCCGGCGCCGTCCTGGTCGACGGAACCCTGGGCCTCGGCGGCCACTCAGAGGCGCTCCTGCGCGCCTGCCCCGGCATGCGCCTGGTCGGCGTGGACCGCGACACCACCGCCCTGGAGCGCAGCGCCGCACGCCTGGCGCCCTACGCCGACCGAACCCGCTTCGTGCACGCGGTCTACTCCGACATCCCGCGCGCCCTGGACGAGGCGGGCGCCGCCGAGGCCGACGCCGTCCTGCTCGACCTCGGCGTCTCCTCGCCGCAGCTGGACGAGACCGACCGCGGCTTCGCCTACGCCCACGACGCGCCGCTGGACATGCGCATGGACCGCGACCAGTCGCTGACCGCCGCCGAGGTCGTCAACACCTACCCGGTCGCCGAGCTCACCCGCGTGCTGCGCACCTACGGCGAGGAGCGCTTCGCCTCCCGCGTGGCCAGGGCCATCGAGCGGCAGCGCGCCCAGGCACCCATCGAGTCCACCCGCGCGCTGGCCGAACTGGTGCGCGAGGCCATTCCGGCGGCCACCCGCCGCACCGGCGGCCACCCCGCCAAGCGCGCCTTCCAGGGCCTGCGCATCGAGGTAAACGCCGAGCTGTCCATCCTCGAACGCGCCCTGCCCGCCGCGATCGAGCGCCTGGCGGTCGGCGGCCGCGTGGCCGTGCTGTCCTACCACTCGCTGGAGGACCGGATGACCAAGAGGGCCCTGGCCGCGCTGGCCACCGACACCACGCCCGCCGACCTGCCGGTCCCCCTTCCCGAACGGCAGCCCGAACTCCGGCTGCTCACCCGGGGGGCCGAACTCCCCACGGGCGAAGAGAACGAACGCAACCCACGCGCGCAGTCGGCCCGCCTCCGGGCGGCCGAACGCGTGCGACCGCCGCGGCAGTAGGGAGACCCAGATGAGCACGAGGACGGACACGCGCCGCACGCCCGTACGCGGCGGCAAGGCCCCCGCCGGGAAGACCGCCCCCGCGCGGCCCAAGCCCGCGCGCAGGACCGCGGCCCAGCCCGCGGCCGCGCCCGCACCGGCCAAGCGCGCCCGGTCCGGGAGCGGTGCGCAGGGCCGGGCGCCGCGCATCCCCTTCGTCCTGCTCATCCTGTTCCTGCTGGGGGCCACGCTCGTCAGCCTGCTCGTCCTGCGCAGCGTCGTGGCCGAGGAGGCCTTCGCGATCGCCAACCTCAAGGAGGAGAACCGGGAGCTGTCCTACGAGGAGCAGCAGCGGCGCAGCACGGTCGCCGAGCTGGAGAGCTCCGAGCGCATCTCCGACGAGGCCGAGGCCATGGGCATGGAGCAGGGCGGGGAGCCCCCGCTCTTCCTCGACCCCGAGACCGGTGAGATCAGCGGCGCCACCGGGAGCGGTGAGTGAGCACTCCCAGAGACCGGCGTCCCCGGGACCCCCGCAGGCCCGGAGCGGCCAACCGCTCGGGGTCGCGGCCCAACAGGAGGCCCCAGCGCGAGCCGCGCCGCCCCGACGGCGGAGCCCGGCCCCCGGCGCGCACCTCGGGGCGTCCGGCGCGGGAGGCGCGCGGCGGCGGGCGCACCCGCCGCGGCGGCTCCCCGCCGCCGCTTCCGCCCCTGCTGCGCCGTACCTTCCGCAGGGGCGAGCCGCCGGGCCGCATCAAGATCGGCGGCGCCCTGGTCATGGCGGTCCTGCTGCTCTTCGCCGGACGCCTGGTGCAGATCCAGGTCGTGGAGGCCGAGCACTACGCCGAGGCGGCCTCCAACACGCGCCTCCAGACCATCGACATCCCCACCCTGCGCGGCCAGATCACCGACGTCGACGGCAACCCCTTCGCGTTGTCGCTGGAGGTGCGCACCGTCTTCGTCGACCCCGAGATGGTCGCCGAGGAGGATCGCGACCAGCTCGTCGACGAGCTGGTCACCCGCTTCGGCCTGGAGGAGGAAGAGGTCGCCCAGAAGGTGGACGCCGCGCCCAGCCGCTACGAGGTGGTCGCCCGCGGGGTCCTGCCCGCGGAGTGGGAGGAGCTGGCCGACCTCAACCTGTCCGGTCTCGGCTCGCAGGTCTCCTACGAGCGCGTCTACCCCGAGGAGACCGGCGCCGCCGACCTCGTCGGCTTCGTCGGCGCCGAGGGCCACGGCCTGGAGGGGCTGGAGGGCTACCTCAACGACACCCTGGCCGGTGAGGCGGGCAAGCGCCGCGTCGAGGTGGGCGCCGACGGCACCCAGATCCCCATGGCGGGCGGCCTGGTCAGCGAACCCGAGCCGGGCCAGGACGTGCGCCTGACCCTGAACCAGGACATCCAGTGGTACGCCGCCCGGACCCTCGCCGAGCGCGTGGAGGAGCTGGACGCCCAGGGCGGCAGCGTCATCGTGGAGCGGGTCGGCACCGGTGAGATCCTCGCCATGGCCGACTACCCGACCTACTCCCAGAGCGACATCTCCTCCAGCTCCGCCGAACAGTGGTCCAACGGCGCGGTGGCCACGATCTTCGAACCGGGCAGCACCAACAAGGTCGTCACCATCGGCGCCGCGCTGGAGGAGGGCATCACCACCCCGGAGACGGTCTACACCGTGCCCGACAGCATGCGGTACCTGGACGTGACGTTCAGGGACTCCAGCCCCCACGAGACCCTGCGCCTGACCACCAACGGCATCATGGCCCAGTCCAGCAACGTGGGCACCATCAATATCGCCGACCAGGTGGGGCGGGGCGTCCTGCACTCCTACCTGGAGGACTTCGGGCTCGGCCAGCCGACCGGGCTCCAGCTGCCCGGTGAGCAGGCGGGCGTCCTGAAGGACCCGGAGGACTGGTGGGGCACCCAGCTGCCGTCGGTCTCCATCGGCCACGGACTGTCGGTGACCGCCGCGCAGATGGCGTCGGTGTACGCCACCGTCGCCAACGGCGGGGTGAGGGTGGAGCCCCGCGTGGTCGCCGGGACGGTGAACGCCCAGGGGGAGTTCACCCCATCCGAGGAGCCCGACCGGCGGCGCGTGTTCAGCGAGGAGACCGCCGAGCAGCTCGCGCTGATGCTGGAGGCGGTCACCAGCGACGAGGGCACCGCGCCCCAGGCCCGCATCGACGGGTACCGGGTCGCGGGCAAGACCGGTACCGCCAACCGGCTCGACCCCGAGACGGGCAACTACGACGGCGGCGGGTACACGTCCACCTTCTCCGGATTCGCGCCCGCCGACGACCCCGAGGTCGTGGTCCAGGTGGTGCTGCACGACCCGCAGCAGGACTACTACGGCGGCGAGGCCGCGGGGCCGGTGTTCAACGACGTCATGTCCTTCGCGCTCAAGACGCTGAAGGTCCCGCCGTCGGGGACCGAGCCGCCCGCCATCCGGCTGTCGGAGGACCAGGGCGCCGGTTAGGCGGGTACGCCGGGAACGCCCGCGTCAGACCGCGGCGCGGTCCAGGTGGGCGCGCACGGAGCGCACGTGCTCGGGGCCGGTGCGGCAGCACCCGCCCACGAGCACCGCTCCGGCCTCGTACCAGCCCACGGCGGCGCGGCCGAACTCCTCGGGGTCGGCCGTGCCGGTCCACCGCCCCCGCGCCGCGTCCCACTCCTCCCCCGAGTTGGGGTAGGCCACCGCCGGCAGGCCGCACGCGGCGACCGCGCGCACCAGCGCGGGGACGTGCCGGGGCGCGGTGCAGTTGACGCCCACCGCCACCAGCCGCCCGTCGGCGTGCAGCGGGGCGAGTCCGGCGGCCGCCTCGCGCAGGGGCGTGCCGTCGCTGATGCGCTCGCCGTCGCGGCAGGAGAAGCTGATCCACGCGCGGGCGCCGGGGGTCCGGGCGAGCAGCCGGGCCAGCGCCCGGGCCTCGGCCGCCGAGGGCACCGTCTCGCAGGCGAGCAGGTCCGCCCCGGCGTCGGCGAGCACCCGCCAGCGCTCCCGGTGCCAGGCGTACAGGCCCTCCTCGTCCAGGTCGTAGTCGCCGGTGTACTCCGAGCCGTCCGCCCGGGCCGCGCCGTAGGGGCCCACCCCGGCGGCCACCAGGCCGGAGCCGAACGCGTCGCGCTCGGCCCGCGCCAGCTCCACCGAGCGGGCGATCAGGGCCAGGGCCTCGGACTCGGTGGCGCCCCGCGCGGTCAGCGCCGGAACGCTCGCCTGGTACCCGGCGGCGACGGCCACGTTCGCGCCCGCCTCGAAGTAGTCCCGGTGCACCCGCCGGACGAGGTCGGGCTCCTCGGCCAGCAGCCGCGCCGACCAGAGCCCGCCGCGCAGGTCGCGTCCGTAGGCCTCCAGGCGTGTCGCCAGCCCGCCGTCGAGGACCAGCGGGCGCCGCGACGGGAGGGTTCCGGTCATGCGCCACCTCCGCGTCCGGGCGGATTCGAGGACGCCTCCAGCCTAGCCCGGACGGTCATCGACGCGTACGGCGAACCCGCGTAACCTGGGCGAAACGCCCGGTTCGGGAAACCTCGGCGAACGCAGCGTGGAAATTACCGGCCGGTCGTCGACAGCGGTTAACCTCCACACGTGCCACCGGTAATGCGACCTGAACACACGCCACTTCGTCCACTGTCCGCCCTCGCAGCGCTGCTCGGGCCGGACGCCTCCCTCCTGCGCCCGGACCTGGGCGCGGACCGACCCCCCGAGGTGCCGGACAGGGAGGTGCACGTCCGCGGCATCACCCACGACTCCCGCAAGGTGGGGCCCGGAGACCTCTACGCCGCCCTGCCCGGGACCCGCGCGCACGGCGCCGACTTCGCCGAGCAGGCGGCCGAGGCGGGCGCCGCCGCCGTCCTCACCGACGGGGACGGGGCCGAGCGGGCCGCCGCCACCGGGCTGCCCGTCATCGTGGTCCCCGACGTGCGCGCCGCGCTGGGCACTGCGGCCTCGTGGGTCTTCAAGGACCCGGCGCAGGACCTGCTGCTGATCGGTACCACCGGCACCAGCGGCAAGACCACCGTCACGTACCTGGTCGAGTCGGGCCTGCGCCACGCCGGAATGCACACCGGCCTCGTCGGCACCGTGGAGATGCGTGTGGGCGACGATCGCGTCGTCTCCTCGCTCACCACACCCGAGGCCACCGACCTGCACGGCCTGTTCGCCCTCATGCGCGAACGCGGCGTCTCCGCCGCCGCCATGGAGGTCTCCAGCCACGCCCTGGCCCTGAGCCGGGTCGGCGGCACCCGCTACGACGTCGCGGTCTTCACCAACCTGTCCCAGGACCACCTGGACTTCCACTCCGACCTGCGCGACTACTTCGACGCCAAGGCCCGCCTGTTCACCCCCGAGTACTGCGACATCGCGGTGGTCAACGCCGACGACCGCTTCGGCCGAGCGCTCGTGGACATGGTGGAGGCCGACGGCCGCGTCCCCGTCTCCACCTTCGCCGTGGACGGCTACAGCGACGCCGACCCCGCCACCGCCATGGAGGCCGACTGGCGGGCCGTGGACGTGCGTCTGGGCGCCATGGGGAGCGCCTTTCGCATCGTGGGCCCCGGCGGCATGGAGGCCAACGCCTCCGTCGCCCTGCCGGGCCCCTTCAACGTCTCCAACGCGATGGCCGCCATCGTCGGACTGGTCGAGGCCGGACTGCCGCTGGAGACCGCGATCGCCGGTGTGGCCGCCGCCCCGGGCGTGCCCGGGCGCATGGAGCCGGTCGTGGCCAACGCCGTGCCCCACGCCTTCCAGGACTTCACCGCGCTCGTGGACTACTCGCACAAGCCCGGCGCCATCGAGGCGGTCCTGACCTCCCTGCGCGCCACCACCGAGGGCGGGCTGACCATGGTGGTCGGCTGCGGGGGCGACCGCGACCGCGCCAAACGCCCGCTCATGGGCGAGGCAGCCGCGCGCCTGGCCGACCAGCTGGTCATCACCAACGACAACCCGCGCACCGAGGACCCCGTGAGCATCGCCGCGTCGATGCTCGAAGGGGTCGCCAAGGTCCCCGAGGAGTACCGCGCCCGGGTCACGGTGGAGTTCGACCGGGCCGAGGCCATCCGCCTGGCCGTCGAGCGCGCCCGCCCGGGCGATGTGGTGGTTGTCGCCGGGAAGGGTCACGAGACCGGCCAGTACGTCAAGGGCGAGGTGCTGCCCTTCGACGACCGTGAGGTGCTGCGCGCGGCCATCGAGGACCACCTCGGCATGAGCGCACGCGAGCGCCTGGGCGTCGCCCTCCAGGACATCCACCGGGTGCCTGACCAGGGCTGACACCCCGACACTCCCGGAGTGCGAACCGTCTGGACGAGGGGGCGCGGGCACCGCCCGCGCCCCCCGCGCGTCCGCGCCTCAGGGCCCGCGAGCGCTTCCGGGCAGGTGCGGGCCGACGGTCACGAAGTGGCGCATATTGCCGCCAGTGGGGGCCCGGCGGGATTCCGGACGCCCGAAGATGTTCTAAGGTAGGTCCGGCAATCGCAGCCCGACACGTGACGCCCCCGGCGGCGACCACGACGCGGCCCATGCCGACACCGTGGTGAGGCCCGGCGCGGCAACGCGCGGCATCCGCGGTGCCATCCCCTGACCTGAGACTCCGGCCGGGTGGCCAGCCGCCCCTGTGGCGTCGTGGACCGGGCCTGACATGAGGAGTGGATTTGATCGCGCTCACGCTCGATCGGATCGCTGAGATCACCCAAACCGCCATCGGCGGATCAGCGCGCCCCGAAGCCGTCGTCGACGGCCCCGTCGTCATCGATTCGCGGCAGGCAGCGCCCGGCGCGCTCTTCGTCGCCCTGGGCGGCGAACGCGTGGACGGACACGACTTCGCCGCCTCCGCGGTCGCGGACGGAGCGGCGGCGGCCCTGGTCTCCCGGCCCGTCGACGCCCCCCACCTGCTGGCGCGGGGCGGCGACGAGGGAGTCGTCGCGGCCCTGACGCGGCTGGCCCGGCACGTGGCGCGAGAACTCAGCGATCCCCGCCGCGGAGCGGAGCGCGCCGAGGTCGTCGCGGTCACCGGATCCTCCGGCAAGACCACGACCAAGGACCTCATCGCGCAGGTCGTGGCCCGCATGGGCCCGACCGTCGCCCCGGCGGGCTCGTTCAACAACGAGATCGGCCACCCCCTCACCGTGCTGCGCGCCGACACCGGCACCCGCTACCTGGTCCTGGAGGCCGCCGCCCGCGGCATCGGGCACATCGCCCACCTGTGCGGCGTGGCCCCGCCCCGGATCGGCGTGGTCCTCAACGTCGGCAGCGCCCACATGGGGGAGTTCGGCGACCGCGACGCCATCGCCAAGGCCAAGGGCGAGCTGGTCGAGGCGCTCCCGCCGGGAGCCGAGGCCGGGGGCGCGGGAGGGGTCGCCGTCCTCAACGCCGACGACCCGCGCGTGAACGCCATGGCCGCGCGCACCCGTGCGCGCGTGGTCACCTACGGACTGGGGGAGGACGCCACCGTGCGCGCCACGGACGTGGTCCTGCGCGAGACGGGCGCCCCCTCCTTCACCCTCCACCTGGCCGGGCGCACCGCCCGGGTGGAACTGGCCCTCGTCGGCGCCCACCAGGTCCACAACGCGCTGGCCGCCGCCGCGGTCGCCGACGAACTGGGCATGGGCGTGGACGAGATCGCCGAGGCGCTCGGCGCCGCGACACCGGTCAGCCGGTGGCGCATGGAGGTCACCGAGCACGCCGGAGCCACCCTCGTCAACGACGCCTACAACGCCAACCCCGAGTCCATGCGGGCGGCGCTGACCACCCTGGGCGCCCTCGCCCGGGACCGCCGCTCCATCGCCGTCCTGGCCCACATGGCCGAGCTCGGCGAGGACGGCGGGGTCGAGCACGAGAGGATCGGTGAGCTCGCCGCCCGCACGGGCGTGGCCCACCTGGTCGTGGTCGGCGGGGCGGCCGAGGGCATCGCCGTCGGCGCCGAGGGCGCCGCGAGGCAGGGACTGTGGCAGGGCGAGTGCGTCCGCGTTGCGGACGTTCACGAGGCCGCCTCGGCCGTGCGCGCGCGGATGCGCACAGGAGACGTCGTCATTGTGAAGGGATCACGCGTGGCAGGGCTCGAAAGGGTTATCGACCTCATCACGGAGGGTGACGCCCGGTGATCGGCATCACTCTGGCGGCGGCCCTCGCGCTCGTCGTCTCCATGGGGCTCATGCCCCCGCTGATCAAGCTCCTTTACCGGTTCAAGTTCGGCCAGGAGGTCCGCGACGACGGACCCGAGGGCCACAAGACCAAGCAGGGCACGCCCACCATGGGCGGCATCGTCATCATCCTCGGCGCCGTCGTGGGCTACTTCGGCTCCCACGTGGTGCTCCTGATCGTGCAGCCCAGCGCCAGCGGGCCCACCGCGTCGGGCCTGCTGGTGATGTTCCTCTTCGTCGGGATGGGCTGCGTCGGCTTCCTCGACGACTTCATCAAGATCTACAAGCGCCGCAGCCTGGGCCTGCGCAGCGGCGCGAAGATGGTCGGCCAGGCCGTCGTCGGCGTGGGCTTCGCCTACGGCGTCACCCTCTTCCCCAACGGCTACGGCTACACCCCCGCCGCCCCCAGCATCTCCTTCCTCCGCGACTTCGGCCCCCCGCTGATGATCGGCCTGTTCGTCCTGTGGGCCCTTTTCCTCATCGTCGGCTTCTCCAACGCGGTGAACCTGACCGACGGCCTCGACGGCCTGGCCACCGGCGCGACGATCCTGTCCCTGGTCGCCTACGTCATCATCGGCAACTGGCAGCTGCGCCAGTCCTGCGTGTCCTACCTCTCGGACAGCTGCTACACGGTCCGCGACCCCCTGGACCTGGCCGTGGTGGCCGCCGCCGTGCTCGGCTCCTGCATCGCCTTCCTGTGGTTCAACGCCCCGCCCGCCAAGATCTTCATGGGCGACACCGGCTCCCTGGCCCTGGGCGGTCTGATCGTGGGCCTGGCCATCACCACCCGCACGCAGCTCCTGCTGCTGCTCATCGGCGGCCTGTTCGTCATCATCACCCTGTCGGTGATGGTCCAGATCACCTCGTTCCGCCTCACCGGCAAACGCGTGCTGCGCATGGCGCCCCTCCAGCACCACTTCGAGCTCAAGGGCTGGGCCGAACCCACCATCGTGATCCGCTTCTGGATCATCCAGGGCCTGTTCGTGGCGATCGCCATCGGGCTCTTCTACCTGGAATGGATGCCGAGGTAGGCATGGCGCACCACGCTTCCCCAACACCGTCCGGCACCGCGCCTGAGGGCGCGCCCCTCCAGGGGCGCCGGGTCTGCGTCGCGGGCCTGGGCGTGTCCGGGCCCCCCGTGGCCAGGGCGCTCCTGGCCCGCGGGGCCCGCGTGACCGTCGTCGACGGCCGCGACGACGACACCGTCCGCCCGGTGGCCGACCGCCTCCGGGCGCAGGGCGCCGAGGTCGTCCTGGGCGACACCCCGCTGCCCGCGGACTGCGACCTGGTCGTCACCTCGCCAGGCTGGCGCCCCGACTCCCCGCTGCTGGTCCGGGCCGCCGAGGCCGGGATCGAGGTCATCGGGGACGTCGAACTCGCCTGGCGGCTCAAGCCCGCCGACCAGGTGTGGCTGGCCGTCACCGGCACCAACGGCAAGACCACCACCGTGCGCATGCTGGAGGCGATGCTGCGCGCGGACGGCCGCGACGCGCTCGCCGTCGGCAACGTCGGCACCCCGGTCGTGGAGGCGGTCCAGCCCGACGCCGGGGGCCGCTTCCGCGAGGTCCTGGCGGTGGAGCTGTCCAGCTTCCAGCTGCACTGGTCCTCCAGCCTGCGCCCGCACGCCGCGACCGTCCTCAACATCGCCCCCGACCACCTGGACTGGCACGGCGGCCTGGAACCCTACGCCCGGGCCAAGGGGCGGATCTACGCGCGGGGCACCCTGCGTGTGGTCAACACCGCCGACGCCTGGTCGGCGCGCCTGGCCGAGGAGGACGGCGACCCGCACACGCCGCTGGTCGGCTTCCGCCTGGACACGCCCCGCGCGGGCGAGGTCGGTGTGGTCGAGGACCTGCTGGTTGACCGGGCCTTCGTCGAGGACCCGCACAGCAGCGCCGAGGAGCTGGCCACGCTCTCCGACGTGCGCCCGGCCGCGCCGCACAACGTCGCCAACGCCCTGGCCGCCGCCGCCCTGGCCCGTTCGGTGGGCGTGGCGCCCGCCTCGGTCCGGGCCGGACTGGCCGCCTTCGAACCCGAGCCGCACCGCATCGCCTTCGTGGCCGCCGCGGGGGGCGTGGACTACGTGGACGACTCCAAGGCCACCAACCCGCACGCCGCCGCCGCGTCCCTGGGCTCCTACCCGTCCGTGGTCTGGATCGCGGGCGGCCTGCTCAAGGGCGCCGAGGTCGACGACCTGGCCGCGATGGCCGCCGACCGCCTGCGCGCGGCCGTGCTCATCGGCGCCGACCGGGCCCGGCTGCGCGAGGCCCTGGCCGAGCACGCCCCCGGGGTGCCGGTGGTGGAGGTCGAGGGCCCCGCCGACGGGGACGCCACCGTCATGGACGCGGTGGTCGCCGCCGCCGCCTCCCTGGCGAGGGAGGGCGACACCGTCCTGCTGGCGCCCGCGGCGGCCTCCATGGACATGTTCACCGACTACCGCGAACGGGGCCGCCTCTTCGCCGAGGCCGTACTCCGCTTGCCCTGAGTGACGTCCCGCCGCCCGTGCGTGACAGAACGCGCGCGGGCGGCCCCCACTGTGCCCTCCGCCACGCCCCGGGCCGCCAAAGATGGCCAACACGCGCGAAATGTCCACGGCTTCGCACCCGCCGGTACGCCAGTATTGAGGCGCGAATTTGGTGCGGAGGGTGTGGATGGCGGCGACGACGGCGGTTCCCGGGGCGACCCGGTCCAAGGCGCGCGCGGCGGCGGGCGGACGCGAACGCGCCCTGTGGCGTGAGTGGGTCCGCCTGCTGGACCGGCCGCTCACCTCGTACTACCTGATCCTGGGCACCTCGGTCCTGCTCATCGCGCTGGGCCTGATGATGGTGCTGTCCTCCACGATGGTCAACTCCATCGACGAGACCGGCTCGGCCTTCTCGATGTTCCAGAAGCAGCTGGTCTCGGCCGCCCTGGGCCTGCCGCTGATGTTCCTGGCCTCCCACCTGCCCCAGCGGATCTTCCGCCTGGTCGGCTACCCGGCGATGATCGTCTCCGCGGCGCTGCTGCTGCTCACCGTCTTCCAGGGCGTGGAGGTCAACGGCGCCACCCGCTGGCTCGACCTGGGCGGGCTGATCATCCAGCCCTCCGAACCGGCCAAGCTCGCCTTCGCCCTGTGGGGCGCCAACATCCTGGCCCGCAAGGAGGAGCTGCGCGAGCTCACCGAGTGGCGGCACCTGCTCATCCCGCTGCTGCCCGGGTGCGGCCTGCTGGTCCTGCTGGTGCTGATGGGCTCCAACCTGTCCACGGGCCTGGTGTTCCTGGTCACCTTCCTGGGGCTGCTGTGGGTGGTGGGCGCGCCGGGCAGGCTGTTCGGGGCCATGTTCGGCCTGGTCCTGGGACTGGCCGCCATCGCCATCGCCATCGAGCCCTACCGCATGGCGCGCGTCACCTCCTTCCTGGACCCCGAGGCCGACCCCCTGGGCTCGGGCATGCAGTCGCTGCACAGCCTCTACGCCCTGGGCACCGGCGGGCTCCTCGGGGTCGGCATCGGCGGGAGCCGTGAGAAGTGGGGCTTCCTGCCCTTCGCCGAGTCCGACTTCGTCTTCGCCATCATCGGCGAGGAGTTCGGCCTCCTCGGCACCCTCCTCCTGCTCGCCCTCTTCGGCATGCTCGGCTACGCCGGGCTGCGCGTGGCCTTCCGCGTCAAGGAGCCCTTCCCGCGCCTGGCCTCCTTCGCCATCGTCACCTGGATCATGGGCCAGGCCATGATCAACATGGGCGCCGTCATCGGGCTGCTGCCCGTCACCGGCGTCCCGCTGCCCCTGGTCTCCTACGGGGGCTCGTCTCTGGTCACCACCATGGCGGCCCTGGGCGTGCTCCTGGCACTGGCCAAGAGCGAGCCGGAGGCGCGCAAGGTGCTGGAGGCCCGGGGTCCCAGCCGGGCGCAAAGGGCTCTAAGCTGGCTGGGCCTGGACAACATCGCCGCCTCGGTGAACAACCTCGGCGGCGCGGCGGCGTCCGGGCGGCCCACCACGGCACGCGGCCCGCGCACGGCGGGCGCCCGCGGTGGCAGGACAACGGCCAAGCACAGGAGCGGACCGGTCCCGGCGGGTGACCGGCCAAGGAGGAATCGGCGACGATGAGGGTAGCCCTCGCCGGAGGCGGCACGGCCGGGCATATCGAGCCCGCACTCTCCCTTGCGGACGCGCTGCGGCGCATGGACCCCAGCACGGAGATCCTCTGCCTGGGCACCGAGCGGGGCCTGGAGACCCGCCTCGTGCCCATGCGCGGCTACGAGCTGGGCATCATCCCGGCCGTACCCCTGCCGCGCAGGCTCACCCCGCAGCTGCTCAGCGTGCCCGGCAAGCTCGCGGGCGCCCTCAGCGCGGCCGGCGAGCACCTGGACCGGCTCCAGGCCGACATCATCGTCGGCTTCGGCGGCTACGTGGCCACGCCCGGCTACCTGGCCGCCCGCCGCAGGCGCATCCCCATCGTCGTCCACGAGGCCAACCCCCTTCCGGGCCTGGCCAACCGGCTGGGCGCGCGCCTGACTCCGCACGTGTTCACCGGCCACCCCCACACCCAGATCCGCAACGGACGCTTCGTGGGCATCCCGCTGCGCGAGCAGATCACCTCGCTCGACCGGCTGGCCATGGGCGACAAGGCCCGCACCTACTTCGGCCTGCGCCACGACCTGCCCACCCTGCTGATCTTCGGCGGCTCCCAGGGCGCCCAGCGCATCAACGAGACCGCCTACGCCGCCCGCGACGCCTTCCGCGACAGCGGCGTCCAGGTACTGCACGTGGTCGGCCCCAAGAACGCCGACGAGCCCCAAGACCTCACCCAGATGGGCATCCCCTACGTCGCCGTCCCCTACGTGGACCGCATGGACATGGCCTACGCCGCGGCCGACGTGGCCATGTGCCGCTCCGGGGCGATGACCTGCGCCGAGCTGACCGCCGTCGGCCTGCCCGGCGCGTTCGTGCCGCTGGCCATCGGCAACGGCGAGCAGGCCCTCAACGCCGAGCCCATCGTCCAGGCGGGCGGCGGGATGATGGTCGACAACGCCGACGTCTCCGTGGAGTGGATCACCCGGCAGCTCATCCCGCTGCTCACCGACACCGACCGGGTCGTGGCCATGTCCGAGGCCGCCGCCCGGATGGGCCGCCGCGACGCCGACATGGAACTGGCCCGCGAGGTCACGGCCATCGCCCGCGGCGACAAACCCACGCCCGACATGCCGGTGTCCGAGGACGACGGCGACGAGGCCTTCTACGACGACGGGAAGGACATCCGATGAGCCTGGTGCGGCCGACCGAACCGGTGCCCGTGGACAAGCTGGGCCGTACCCACTTCATCGGCCTGGGCGGGGCGGGCATGTCCGGCATCGCCCGCGTGCTGCTCCAGTCGGGGGTGGAGGTCTCGGGCAGCGACGCCCGCGACAGCGACACCCTGCGCGAACTGGAGCAGATGGGCGCCGACGTCCACGTGGGGCACGCGGCCGACAACCTCGGCACGGCGGAGACCCTGGTGGTCTCCTCCGCCATCCGCGAGGACAACCCCGAACTGGTCGAGGCGCGCCGCCGCGGCCTGCGCGTGCTGCCCCGGGCCGCGGCCCTGGGCGCGCTGCTGCTGGGCCGCGAGGGCGTCGCCGTCTCGGGCACCCACGGCAAGACCACCACCACGTCCATGGTCGCGGTGGTGCTCCAGCACGTGGGCGCCGACCCCGGCTACGTCATCGGCGGCAAGCTGGTCACGACCGGCCTGGGCGCCGACGCCGGCATCGGCGGGGTCATCGCGGTGGAGGCCGACGAGAGCGACGGCTCCTTCCTCATGCTCTCGCCCAAGATCGCCGTGGTCACCAACGTCGAGGCCGACCACCTGGACAACTACAGCGGCATCGAGGAGATCCACGCCAACTTCGCCTCGTTCGTCGACCGGGTCGAGCGCACGCTCGTCGTGGGCGTGGACGACCCCGGCGCCCGCCGGGTGGCCGAACTGGCCCGCGAACGCGGCAAGCGGGTGCTCACCTACGGCGAGGCCGAGGACGCCGACTACCGCGTCACCCGGGTCCGCGCCCGCGGCTTCACCACCGAGTTCACCATCCGCACCGCGGACGGCGAGCCCGTGGACGGCCAGCTCGCCGTGCCGGGCCGCCACAACGTGCTCAACGCGGCCGCGGCCGTCGCGGTCGCCGACGAGCTGGGCCACGACCTGGAGGTGGCGGTCGAGGGCATCGCCGACTTCGCCGGGGCCGCGCGCCGCTTCGAGCCCAAGGGCGAGGCCGGGGGAGTGGCCGTCTACGACAGCTACGCCCACCACCCCACCGAGATCGAGGCCGACCTGCGCGCTACCCGGGCGGCCCTGGAGTCCCTGGCCGAGGAGGCGCGCGAGGACGGCCGGGAGCACGCCGGGGGCAGGGTCCTCGCCCTGTTCCAGCCGCACCTGTACAGCCGCACCCGCATCTTCGCCGAGGAGTTCGCCGCCGCGCTGGGCCTGGCCGACGAGGTCGTGGTCACCGAGGTCTACGCCGCCCGCGAGGACCCCGAGCCCGGGGTCACCGCGGAGTTGATCACCTCCCGCGTCGCGCACGACCGCGTGTGGTACGTGCCCGGCCGCGACGACGCCGTGCTCCGGGTCGCAGAACTGGCCCGCCCCGGTGACATCGTGCTCACCATGGGCGCGGGCGACGTCACCGAGCTGGGCCCGCGCATCGTCGAGGCGCTCGCCCGGAGGGCCGACGGCATCGGGGGCTGAGGCCGCAACGGTCAGCGGTGGGGAAGCGGTCGCGCAGACACAGGGAAGGGGCGCAGGTGGTCGCTGAGCAGGAGGAGGCGACTGGGCACGCGGTTCTTCCGCGCAAGCGGTCCGACCCCTGGAAGTTCGCCTTCGTGGCGCTGCTGGTGGTCGCCCTGGTCTGCGTGGTCGCCTGGCTGCTGCTCGGCTCCCGCCTGCTCGTGGTGCGCGACGTCGCGGTCACCGGCCTGGAGCGGACCCCCTCCGAGGAGGTGGTCGCGGCCCTGGGCGTGCCCACCGGGACACCCCTGGTCAGGGTCGACCTCGACCGCAGCGAGGAGCGCGCCGAGGCGCTGCCGCTGGTGGAGTCGGCCACGGTCACCCGCGGCTGGCCCGCCACCCTGGATGTCGAGGTGGTCGAACGCCAGCCGCTGCTGGCCGTCCGGGCGGGGGAGGACTACCGGCTGATCGACGCCGACGGCGTGCGCATCGAGGACGCGCCGAGTCCGCCCGACGCCTACCCGCTGGTCCGCGTGACCGGGGAGGTCCAGGGCAACGAGGCCGTCGCCGCCGCCGCGGACATCGTCGAACGGGCACCGGACTCCCTCCTCTCCCGGATCCGCCTCATCGACGCCACCGACCCCGAGGCGATCGCGATCGAACTCGCCGAGGACGCCCGCGTCGAGTGGGGCTCGCCCGAGGAGACCGCGCGCAAGAGCGACGTCCTGCGGGTCCTCATCGGCGAGCACCCGCCGCAGGAGGAACGCGTCTACGACGTGTCCGCGCCCGACCTCGCCGTGGTGAGGTGAAGCGTTCCCAGGCACAGGACGGGTGGAAGCGCGGTGGCGGGGGCCGGTGCGCGGAGCGGCACGGGCGCGGGCGTACCGGGGGACCCCGGCGGCACGCCCGGGCGGTCCGCGCGGACATTCCAGACGCGACGCGCCGAGGGCGCACATCGCTTCCCCGTGTCGTGCGCCGTTAGGCTGAACTCGTCATCGGTTGCCCGTGGTCGGCGGTCCGCTTACTGTCGGGAAACACAACCGAAGGTCAACAAAGCACCAGAACAGGCTTTTCGGGTACGCGGGAACCGTTCCGCCTCACGGCGGACCGCACCAGCCCTTCCCGGGCGGGTGGACGGAGGTTCCGGCGGTCCGGGGTCCCCCGGTCACGGCGTCGTGGACGACCCGTCGGGGAACCCGAAACGCACACTGTAGAACCGGATGCCGGACCAACGGCGCCTCCGGTGGCACACAGCCACCGGACGCGGTGGCGGAACGGCGTAAGCGAGCGGAAAGGCCCCTCGTCGTGGCAGCACCGCAGAACTACCTCGCGGTCATCAAAGTCGTCGGCATCGGCGGCGGCGGTGTCAACGCCGTCAACCGAATGATCGAAGAGGGGCTCAAGGGCGTCGAGTTCATCGCCATCAACACTGACGCCCAGGCGCTGCTGATGAGTGACGCAGACGTCAAGCTGGACGTCGGGCGCGAACTCACCCGTGGCCTCGGAGCCGGCGCCAACCCCGATGTCGGCCGCAAGGCCGCCGAGGACCACCGGGAGGAGATCGAGGAGGTCCTCAAGGGGGCCGACATGGTCTTCGTCACCGCCGGTGAGGGCGGCGGCACCGGAACCGGGGGCGCCCCGGTCGTGGCCAACATCGCCCGCTCCCTGGGCGCCCTGACCATCGGCGTGGTCACCCGACCCTTCGGGTTCGAGGGCAAGAGGCGGGCCACCCAGGCCGAGTCGGGGATAGCGATGCTCCGCGAGGAGGTCGACACCCTCATCGTGATCCCCAATGACCGGCTGCTGTCCATCTCCGACCGCCAGGTCAGCGTGTTGGACGCCTTCAAGGCCGCCGACCAGGTACTCCTGTCCGGTGTGCAGGGCATCACCGACCTCATCACCACGCCGGGACTGATCAACCTGGACTTCGCCGACGTCAAGTCGGTCATGTCCGGGGCGGGGTCGGCGCTCATGGGCATCGGGTCGGCGCGAGGGGACGACCGGGCGGTCGCGGCGGCGGAGATGGCGATCTCCTCACCACTGCTGGAAGCGAGTATCGACGGGGCCCACGGTGTGCTGCTGTCCATCCAGGGCGGCTCCGACCTGGGTCTCTTCGAGATCAACGAGGCGGCACAGCTCGTCGCGAACTCGGCGGCGCCCGAGGCCAACATCATCTTCGGCGCCGTCATCGACGACGCCCTGGGCGACGAGGTGAGGGTCACCGTCATCGCGGCCGGCTTCGACGAGCCGGAGGGAGTGATCCCGGTGGTGCGGGAGCGCCAGCCGGTGGACCCTCCTGAGGCCGCCGCCCCCAAGGCAGGCATCACGTCCGGCAGGGAGGAGAGGACCGCTCCGGCGGCGCCCGCCTCCGCGGACGCGAGCGGGGCGTCGGCCGCCAACATGCCGTGGATCACACCGTCCCGTCCGACTGAGCCCGCCCCGGAGCCGCAGTGGACGCCGCCGGCGTCCCAGGCCCCGCCGGTCCAGCAGCCGGTCGAGGCCGAGCCCGTCCAGCAGGAGCACCACACCCAGGCCGCTCCGGCCGAGCCGGGCCCCGCGCAGCAGACCCCGCCCCACGGCACGTCCGCCTTCCAGGCGGAGGCCGAGCCCGCCGAAGCGGTCCGCGCCGAGGAGCCCGCCCAGGTCGAGGAGGAGCCCGCGGCGCGTGAGGGAGGCCACGCGGGCCACATCCACGCGGTCTCGGACGCCACCGCCGAACGGCGTGGGGACGTGCCCACGCCCCGGCGCCGGGTCATCTTCGACGACCCCGACGACCTCGACGTCCCGGAGTTCCTGAAGTAGCTCCGACCCCGGCCCGCGGGCCGGGGTCGGAGCTACTTCCGGGGCGGTGTCCGCCCAGCCCGGGGCGGTTCGGGCGGTGGTAGTGTCCTGGACCGGGGGGACGGCGAGACGGTCCCCGCGGGAGTCCGCTCCCGCGAGGGGGCCGCGCCGGAGCCGGGACACGGCCGGTACCGGCCACCGGCCCCGAACGCCCGCGGGGCGACGCGGCCCGGGGACCCCCTCCGGCAGGAGCGGGGAGGAAACACCACCGGATGAGCAACGTCATCGACCTGGGCCACGGGGTCCGTGCCGCCGTCACCGAACGGCACGGGGGAGTGAGCGCCCCGCCCTACGACTCGCTCAACATGGGTCTGAGCTCGGGGGACGAACGCGAGGCGGTGCTCGCCAACCGCAAGATCGCCGCCCGCGACCTGGGCTTCGACGCCGACCGGGTCGTGTGGATGCACCAGGTGCACAGCGCCGACGTCCTCGTGGCCACCGGCCCCGGGGGCGCGGGCACCTGTGACGGGGTGGTCACCACCCGCTCCGACCTGGTCCTGGCCTCGATGGCCGCCGACTGCCTGCCGGTCCTGGCCGCCGACGCCGAGGCGGGCGTCCTGGGCGCCGCGCACTCGGGCCGACTGGGCACCGCGAACGGCGTGGCCGCCAACCTGGTCGCGGCCATGGCCGAACAGGGCGCCCGCGCCGACCGGATCACCGTCTTCCTCGGCCCCGCCATCTGCGGCGGGTGCTACGAGGTCCCGCCGCACGTGCGCGACGAGACCGCGCGCGGGGTCCCCGAGGCCGCCTGCACCACGAGCCGGGGCACCGCCGGGGTGGACATGCGCGCCGCGGTCACCGCCCAGCTGCGCCGGGCGGGCGTCACCGACGTCCGGGCCGACGGCCGCTGCACCCTGGAGAGCCCCGAACTGTTCTCCCACCGCGGCCAGGCGCCGACCGGCAGGTTCGCCGCCTTCCTCTGGCGCGCCTGAACGTCGCACCCGGCCACCAGGATGGTGGCGTGGAACCAACCGGGCAGCCCGGTTCCCCCCTCCCGCGGCGTGCGCGTCGCCCGTGCCACCCCCGGTCGGGCCCGCTCCCGGCGCCGCCGGAAGCCGCGGCGCTTGCGGCTCCCGCCTCGCGCGGGGCCCCCGACGGGCCCGGCGTCCCCGGGGTTCGGGGCACACGGGGCGAGGGGGGTGTAGGAAGGACAGCGAGTGGGATCCGTCCCAGGGAGAGAAGGAGCACCGTGACACACGCAGACCCGGCTCGCGTCGAGCAGGTCCGCGCCAACCTCGCCGCCGCGCGGGCCCGGATCGAGGCGGCCTGCGCCAGGGCCGACCGCAGCCCGGACGAGGTGTCGCTGGTCGCCGTCACCAAGACACACCCGGCCTCCGATGTGCGGATTCTCGCCTCACTCGGGGTGACCGACGTGGGCGAGAACCGCGACCAGGAGGCGGCGCCCAAGGCCGCCGAGACCACAGACCTCGGCCTGACCTGGCACTTCGTCGGCCAGTTGCAGACCAACAAGGCGCGCTCTGTGGCCTCCTACGCCGACGTCGTGCACTCGGTGGACCGCGCCAGGCTGGCCCGTGCGCTGGGCGAGCGCGCCGCCGCGGCCGGACGGAGCCTGACCTGCCTGGTCCAGGTCAACCTCGACGAGGACTCGCGGGCCGGGGTGATCGGTCCGCGCGGGGGAGTCGACCCCGGCGACGCGCTCGGACTCGCCGCGCGGATCGAGGAGCACGAGGCGCTCGCACTGGGCGGGGTCATGGCGGTCGCCCCCCGCGAGGGCGACCCCTCGGCCGCCTTCGCGCGTCTGCAGGAGGTCGCGGCCCGCATCCGCGATCGCTATCCTCGGGCGACGGTGGTGTCCGCGGGCATGAGCGGGGACCTGGAGGCGGCGGTCGCGCGAGGCGCGACACACCTGCGACTCGGTACGGCGTTGCTCGGCAACCGGGGACCGATCGTGGGGTAATGTCCCCACATAGACCTTGGAACCCGTCTGTGGAGTTCGCCCGAATGGACGCTCTCCCCGAGAGCGGACGGGACAGTGCGAAGGAGTCGGCTGCGGTGAAGGCCGCGGGGACGACGGAGGACATGAGATGGCCGGCGCGATGCGCAAGATGGCGGTCTACCTCGGCCTCGTGGAGGACGACCGTTACGATCACCGCTATGCGGACGAATATGATGAGTTCGACGATTTCGACGAGGGGGTGGAGGAGCAGCGTGAACGCGACGCTGACGCCCCGCCCGGCGAGGAAGCGCGAGGCGACGTGATGGACACCGGCGGTTACCTGGGCTCAGGTCGCGGTGGCACGACCGCGACCGCCTCCACCGCCGACCTCGCGCGGATCACCACGCTCCATCCGCGTACCTACAACGAGGCGCGTACCATCGGAGAGCACTTCCGAGAGGGTACACCGGTGATCATGAACCTGACCGAGATGGTCGACAGCGACGCCAAGCGTCTGGTCGACTTCGCGGCTGGTCTGATCTTCGGTCTGCATGGCAGTATCGAACGCGTCACCAACAAGGTGTTCCTGCTGTCCCCGGCCAACGTCGAGGTGACTGCCGAGGACAAGGCGCGGATCGCCGAGCGAGGGTTCTTCAATCAGAGCTAGAACGTCACATTTGTCCAGAGATTGGGTCGAGGAACGACCGTGAGTACCGTCCTGTCCGTGCTGATCATCATCCTGCAGCTGTTTGTCTTCGTGCTGCTGGCCAGGGTGATCCTGGAGATGGTGCAGTCCTTCTCCAGATCGTGGCGCCCCACGGGGTTCGTGCTCGTGATCGCCGAGATCGTGTACACGATCACCGACCCGCCACTGAGGTTCCTGCGTCGGTTCATCAAGCCCGTACGCCTGGGGAGCATCGCGCTCGACCTGAGCGTCCTGGTGCTCTTCTTCGGCGTCTACATCTTGATCGCACTGCTCGGGAGCTTCGCCTAGCAGGAGAGTAGACGTAGGCGGAAGGAACCGCCCCGGATTCCGCTATGTGGTCTTGGTCATGATCTGGATTGCCGTAAGGTCACGATCATGTAGCGTCCCTACGGACAGACTCCAAGCGCGCCAAGGAGACGAACATGCCGCTGACACCCGCCGATGTGCGGAACAAGCAGTTCAGTACCACCCGGCTCCGACCGGGATACGACGAAGAAGAGGTCGACGCCTTTCTCGACGAGGTCGAGTCCGAGCTCGACCGCCTGATCCAGGAGAACGAGGAACTGCGCGGCAAGCTGGCCGAATGCCTGCGGGGCAAGGTGCCCAACGCCGGCATGCAGGACTTCCAGCAGCAGGACCAGGCGCCCGAGCCGCAGCAGCACGAGCAGATGCGCCCCGAGCCGGTCCAGCCCCCGCAGGCCGTCGAGCCCCAGCCCCCGGTCCAGCAGCAGCAGATGCAGATGGCCGGCCCCGGCATGGGCATGGGCGGCGAGGAGAACATGGACACGGCCGCCCGTGTTCTGGCCCTCGCGCAGCAGACCGCCGACCAGGCGATCTCCGACGCCCGCCGCGAGGCCGACGAGACCCTCGGCCGCGCCCGCCACGAGTCCGAGGACATCCTCGGCAAGGCCCGCCGCCAGGCCGACCAGATCATCGGTGAGGCCCGCGCCCGTTCCGAGAACCTCGACCGCGACGCGCAGGAGCGCCACCGCCAGGTCATGGGCAGCCTCGTCCAGCAGCGCGAGGAGCTGGAGCACAAGGTCAACGTGCTCAAGGACTTCGAGCGTGAGTACCGCAGCCGCCTCAAGGACTACTTCGAGCGCCAGCTGCGCGAGCTCAAGAGCGAGGAGGAGAAGGCCCAGGAGCTGAACAACCCGAACACCACGGGCGGCTTCCAGACCATGGCTCCGCAGACCGGCGCGACGCCCTCGCTCCAGCACGGCCCCACGGGCAACCCGTTCGGGCAGCCCGAGCCGGCCCAGCACGGCGGGTTCCACCCGGGCGAGCCGCACGAGCGTCGCTGATCAGCGCGGCGTCTGCTCGAACAACTGAAGACTCCGGCACAACACGTGTAAAGGTCCTGGTCGACCCGTGATCCTTAGCATCCTCGCAACCGTGGCGGTGCTGACGGCCATCGCCGTCATCGTGGCCGCCCTGGTGTTCGCCGAGACCGTCCTGGTGTACGTCGCACTGGGACTGGCGGGCGTCAGCGTCCTCCTCCTACTGGGGGCGCTGCTCCAGGGAAGGTCCGGCGTCGGGGGCAGACCGGATCGGACGGACGGTTTGGGGAAGGCGTCCGTCCCCGTCATGGCCGCCACGGCGGCATCGGCGGTGCCCATCGCGCACGTGGAGTCGGAGAACCCTGGGCGCGTACCCGCACCGGCCTCCGAGCCGGTGCGGGAGCCCCATGTCCCGGAGCGGCCCGCCTGGCCGACTCCGGCCGCGGAGGACTCCGGTCACGGAGAACCCGAGTACGACGTCCCCCGCTGGCAGACCCCCACGGCCCACGACTGGCCGGAACCGGACACGGCGGCGCACGACGCCGCCCCCTCCGCTCCCCCCGCCGGGCCGAGCCCCTCCTGGGCGTCCTCGGAGCAGGAGCCGCAGCTCCGCGCCCCGGCGCCCTGGGAGAGCGGAACCGACACCGCCGACACCGCCGCGAGGGCGGAGTGGGACGAGCCGAGCGGTACCGCCGCCGAGGACGGACCCGACACGGGGGACACCGGCGAGCGCACGGCGGACGCCTCCGGCGCCGCCTTCACCTATGACATTCCCGGCCGTGTGCCCCCGGCCGATGACGGTTCCTCCGCCGAGGACCGCTCCCCGTCCGGAGAGGACGACGCCCCCCGCGAGGAGGACGACCGGGAGCGGGGCGGCTCCGCGTTCGCCTCCGAGGAGCCCTTCGTCTACAGCATCCCCCGCCCGGCGCAGGCCGTGGAGGAGAGCTTCCCCGAAGGCGGGGACGACGACTCCGCGGGCGGAGCCCGGGACGCGAGCCCCTTCGCCTACGACGTTCCCGGGGACGGGAACCGGGACGGCGACGGCGAGGAGGACGGCGGTCAGGCGGCCGACGCCTCGGACAGGGCCTCGTTCTCCTACGACATCCCCGGCCGGTCGGCCACGGAGGAGACCGTCGAGGAGGACGCCTTCGCGGACGGCGGCGACGACGGCGACCGTCCCGACGAGGAGGAGACCGGGGTCTTCGCCTACGACCTTCCCGGCGTGTCCACCGCCGGGGACGCCCCCTCATCCGGTGACGACTCCCGGGACGCGGGGGAAGAGGACATCGACGACGCGCCCGCCGCGGACGCCCCCGAGAAGCGTGACGCGGGGGAGCGCGACGCCGTGGAGCCCGGTGAGGACACGGCCACCGCCGGGGCTGACGGGGCTCCTGAGACCGAAGAGGCCTCCGTGCCCGCCGCTGACCACGATGACGCCCCGCGGAGCCCGCAGGCGCACGACGCGGAGCGGCTTGAGGAACCGGACGAGGACTCCGGCCCCGCCGACGACGCAGAGCACGCAGAGGACGCATCGCGGGCGCAGGCCTCGGAGCAGGACCCGGCCGGACCCGCGGCGGAGGGGGAGGACCCGGAGACGGCCGTTCTTCCGGTGGTCTCCGCGGACTCCGAGCCGGAGGAGGAGCACGCCCCCGGCGGCGACCGCGACGACGCCCGGACCGGTGGGTCGACCGACGAGGCGGCGGATGACACCGGGGACGGTGCCCGGAGCGGTGACGAGGACGCCGCGGACGCCGACCGGACCGAGGACGCCGACGACGACTCCGACGGACGAGGGGGCGGCGGTGCCTTCTCCTACCGCATCCCCCGCGGCGCGGACGAGGAGGACGGGACGCGGGCCGAAGACGCCCACGCCGACGCCGAGCCCGACCAGGAGGCCACCGGGGAGGACGGCTCCGCCGCCCGTGCGGACCGCCCCGCCGACGGTGCCGGGGGCGGCCCGGACGAGGACGGGGCGCGGGGCACCGCCGACCGCGCCTCCGGCGACGACGACGCCGACACCAAGCGCTGAGACCCGACGAGGGCGCCGCTCACCCGAGCGGCGCCCTCGCGCGTTGACGGCCGGGCCCGGTGGGCACCGGTTACCGGACCGCGCGGCGGCGTTCTCGCACGCGGCCCGGTGCCGGCGCGGACCGGGGCTGCCCGTGTCCAACGGTGCGGCGCCCCCGCGCGTCGGACTCTCCCTTCCGGGAGCCGGAGGAGGGCGCCCCGGGGACCCCGGCGGCGGACCGGCCCGGCAGCGGCGCCTGAGGTGCTGCCTGCGCGGCTCGGCCGCCCGGAGGCCCGGCGGTCACCGCGGTGCGCGCACCCGCCGCCGTGGAACGGGAGCGGCCCGGTCCGCCCGCCGACGGCGGACGGACCGGGCCGCTTCGGCCACTGCCTACGGTCAGGCCCTGCGGAACCCGAAGGTCACACCGAACTCCTCCGAGGACGCGGTGTGCAGCTCCCGGCCCGGCTCACCGGCGACGAACACGTCGGCCAGCACCTCGGCGGCGATCGTCCGACCGTGCTCGGCCAGTGCCAGCTCGGTCGCCTCGTCCGTGACCGTCCACCACACCTCGATGCGGTCCGACACCTCCAGCCCGCTCCGCTTGCGGGCCTCCTGGAGCATCCGGACCATCTCGCGGGCAAGGCCCGCGCGGCGCAGCTCCGGCGTGAGCTCCAGGTCCAGGGCGACGGTCTCGCCCGACTCCGAGGCCACCGCCCAGCCCTCACGGGGCTGCTCGGTCACCAGCAGCTCGTCGGCGCTCACCTCCACCGGCTCGTCCTCGACGTGCACCCGCGCCCAGCCGGTGGCGCGCACCTGCCGCACCAGTTCGGCCGGGTCGGCGGCCTGGACGGCCTTGGCCACCAGCGGGGTGCGCTTGGCGAACCGCTTGCCCAGCGCACGGAAGTTCGGCTTCACGGTGAAGTCCACCAGGTCGCCGCCCACCGAGGACAGCGAGTCCAGCGAGGCCACGTTCAGCTCGTCCGCGATCTGGCCGCGCAGCTGCTCGGGCAGGTCCGCGAAGCCCGGGGCGCCCACCAGGGCGCGGGCCAGCGGCTGGCGGGTGCGCACGGCCGAGTCCACCCGGGCGGAGCGGCCCAGCTCCACCAGACGGCGGGTCAGCGCCATGTTCCGGGACAGCTCGGGGTCGATCAGGTCCTCGCGCACCTCGGGCCAGGAGGCCAGGTGCACCGAGTCCGGGGCACCCGGACGGCGCAGCGCCGACCACACGTGGTCGGTCAGGAACGGCACGATCGGCGCCATCAGCAGGGTGACGGTCTCCAGGGCCTCGAAGAGCGTCGCGAACGCCGCGGCGCCCTCGGGGGTGGCGGCCCCGCCCCAGAACCGGCGGCGGGAGCGGCGCACGTACCAGTTGGACACGTCGTCCACGAACGCGGTCAGGCGGCGCCCGGCGGCCGTGGTGTCGAAGGTGTCCATCGCCTCGGTGACGTCGCGGACGACCTCGTTCAGCTCCGAGAGCAGCCACCGGTCCAGCAGCGGCCGGTCCTGCGGCGCGGGCGCCGAGTCCAGTAGCGCGTGGTCCCAGCCCTCACCGGCGTTGGCGTACAGGGTGAAGAACGACACGGTGCTGTGGTAGGTCAGCAGCACCTTGCGGACGATCTCCTCCAGGGCGGCGTGGCCCACCCGGCGGGCGGTCCACGGCGAGCCGCTGGCCAGCATGAACCAGCGCAGGGCGTCCGCGCCGTGCCGGTCCATCACCGCGATGGGCTCCATGACGTTGCCCAGGTGCTTGCTCATCTTGCGGCCGTCCTCGGCGAGGATGTGGCCGAGCACGACCACGTTCTCGAACGAGTTGCGGCCGAACACCAGGGTGCTCACCGCCAGCAGCGAGTAGAACCAGCCGCGGGTCTGGTCGATGGCCTCGGAGATGTACTGCGCCGGGAAGTTCTCCCGGAAGGTCTCCTCGTTCTGGTGCGGGGCGCCCCACTGGGCGAAGGGCATGGACCCGGAGTCGAACCAGGCGTCGATGACCTCGGGGACGCGGCGGGCCACCCGCTCCTCCTCGGGCAGGGAGGGGTCGGCGTCCGGGTCGGGGATGACGATGTCGTCGACGTAGGGGCGGTGCGGGTCCAGGGAGGACAGGTCCCGCCCGCTGAGGCGGCCCAACTCCTCCAGGGAGCCCACACAGATTCTGGCGCCCGTCGGGGAACTCCCAGATCGGCAGCGGGGTGCCCCAGTAGCGGTTGCGCGAGAGGGCCCAGTCGACGTTGCCGCGCAGCCACTCGCCGAAGCGGCCCTCCTTGACGTTCTCGGGCACCCAGTGGGTGGCCTGGTTCTGCGCGATGAGCTCGTCCTTGACCGCGGTGGTGCGGATGTACCAGGACGGCACCGCGTAGTACAGCAGCGCCGTGTGGCAGCGCCAGCAGTGCGGGTAGGAGTGCTCGTAGCTGACGTGGCGGAAGAGCAGGCCGCGGTCGCGCAGGTCGCGCACCAGCGTCTTGTCGGCCTCCTTGAAGAACACCCCGCCCACCAGCGGCAGGTCGGCCTCGAAGGTGCCGTCGGGGCGGACCGGGTTGACCACCGGCAGGCCGTAGGCGCGGCACACCACCATGTCGTCGGCGCCGAAGGCGGGCGACTGGTGCACCAGGCCGGTGCCGTCCTCGACCGTGACGTAGTCGGCGAGCACGACGTAGTGGGCGGGCTCGTCGAAGGGCACCAGGTCGAAGGGGCGCTCGTAGGTCCAGCGCTCCATCTCGTCGCCCTCGAAGCTCTCGCCGGTGAGCTCCCAGCCCTCGCCCAGGACCTTCTCGAACAGCGGGCGCGCCACGACCAGGCGCTCCTGGCCGTCGGTGGCCACCACGTACTCCACGTCCGGGTGCACGGCCACGGCTGTGTTGGAGACCAGCGTCCAGGGGGTGGTCGTCCACACCAGCAGCGAGGTGGGGTGCTCGGCGGCGGCCAGCGGGCCCGAGGTCACCGGGAAGCGCACGTACACCGACGGGTCGGTGACGGTCTCGTACCCCTGGGCGAGCTCGTGGTCGGACAGCGTGGTGCCGCAGCGCGGGCAGTAGGGGCTGATCCGGTAGTCGCGGACCAGCAGCCCCTTGTCCCAGATCTGCTTGAGCGCCCACCAGACCGACTCCACGTACTGGGGGTCCATGGTGCGGTAGGCGTCGTCCATGTTCACCCAGTAGCCCATGCGCTCGGTCATGGAGGTGAAGGCGTCCACGTTGCGCAGGACGGACTCGCGGCAGCGGTCGTTGAACTCGGCGATGCCGAAGGACTCGATGTCCTTCTTGCCGGACAGGCCCAGCTCCTTCTCCACGGCGACCTCGACGGGCAGGCCGTGGCAGTCCCAGCCCGCCTTGCGGTCCACGTGGTAGCCGCGCATGGTGCGAAAGCGCGGGAAGACGTCCTTGAAGGCGCGGGCCTCGACGTGGTGCACGCCGGGCTGGCCGTTGGCGGTGGGCGGGCCCTCGTAGAAGACCCAGTTGGGGCCGCCGCGGGTCTGGTCGAGCGAGCGCTGGAAGACGTTCTCCTTCGACCAGCGGCCGAGGATCTCGCGCTCCATGGCGGGCAGGTCGATCTGCGCGGGCAGCTGGGGCAGCGCGCGGGATTCGGGCCGGGGGTCGTTGGCCACCGTCGTACCTTTCCATCAGGTGTGTTCCTGACGGAGGGACGAGGCGTGCGGCCCCGCGGTACCACCCTCCTTGGACCGCGGCCGTGCCGCTGGGCGGCGGGCGGCGGGTCCCTCTTCGTTGCGCTGTGCCGGTTCTACTGGGACGCGGCGCGTCCGTTCCTCCGGCGGCTCCGGGGTGATCTTCGCGCTGGTCGTGCCCCCGGGCTCGCACCGCCCCCGGGTCGCTTGGACGGTCCAGCCGTTCTAGGCTGTTGCGCGTCCGGTCGGGGCCAGCGCTACTCGTCCCCATCGACACCTGAGGTCAGGATAACGCAGCGGGGAGGGCCCCGCCGCTCGTTCGGGGGAGGGCCGCCGTGGCTGAGGACGTCCGGGGCGCCGTGCTGGTGACGATGGCGGACCGCGAGGACGCCGAGGAGCTGGCCGACCAGCTCCTGGAGCAGGGGTACGAGCCGTGCCTGGTGCACCGCGACATGCTCGCGGGCGAGGACGACGCCGAGGACGTGGACTGGGTGATCGAGGTGCACACCGGGCCGCACGGCGGTCCGGCGGTGTTCGACGAGCCCCACCTGGCGGCCCTGGCCGAGGACTACGGCGGTTTCGCTTTCGCGGAGTGAGCCGCGGTACCCGGCCCGGCGGGTGAGCGGGACGGTGGGGCGCTGGAGGGTTCAGCGGGTCGCGTGGGCTGGACGGGCCCGGTGTGTGCTGGAAAACCGGTTGGGCACGGGCCGGGGGAAGCGCGAGGATGCTCCCCATGCTGATACGCGAAGCCCTGCCCGGGGACGGCCCGGCCGTCGCCGACGTGGAGGTCCGCTCCTGGCGGGCCGCCTACCCGGGCATCGTCCCGCAGGACTACCTCGACGCCATGGACACCGCGGAGCGTGGCGCCCGGTGGTCGGACTGGATCGCCGGAGCCGCCCGGCCGGGAGCGGGACTGCTGCTCGCCGAGGACGGCGCGGGGGCGGTGGCCTTCGCCTGCTTCGCCCCCGTCGAGGAGGGCACGGAGCGGGCGGGTGGTACCGCAGGGCTGTGCGAACTGGAGGCCTTCTTCTCCGTCCCCCGGGTGTGGGGGAACGGGGTCAACCGGCGGCTGATCGCCGACGTGCACCGGGCCGTCGCCGGGGCGGGGTACACCGAGGCCGTCCTGTGGGTGCTCCGGGACAACCCGCGCGCCCGGCGCTTCTACGCGGCGCACGGCTGGGAGGCCGACGGGGCGGTCACCGAGGAGGGGCCCCTCAACGGCGCGGTCCTGCCCCGCCTGCGCTACCGGCGGCGGTTCTGACCGGGGCCGGTCTGTGCGCGGCCGCGCGGGCTCCGAGCCCCCCGGGACGAACGACGCCCGTACCCCGCGCCGGGAGTGTCCGGGCAGGTCGGAGCCTTGTCCGGGCGGAAGGCGCGTCGTCCCGGATCTTTGCCTTGTCCGGGCGGATTGCCTAGGCTTCCGGCACTGCTCGCGGTACCGCCCAGGGGGAGAGCCCGCGCTCCGGCGGACTCCGGGACCGGTGCCGAGCCGTCTGGAGGGATTGCGATGAAGGCCACCGACGCCGCCCGGCTGCCGGTTCTGCCGGGGGAGGGCCCCTGGACGGCGGAAGAGGTCGCCGCGGTCCGCAGGCGGCTGGAGGAGGAGGTCGCCGTGGCGAAGCGGGAGCTCGGGGAGGTCGAGGCCGAGTTCACCGAGGCGCTGGAGGACCCCGTGGAGGGGGCCGGGGACGACAGCGCGGACGCCGGGGCCAGGGCCTTCCAGCGCGAACAGGATCTGGCGTTGGCCTACAATACTCGTGACCTGCTCGCCGAGGGCGAGCGGGCGATCGAACGTTTGGACGCGGGGACCTAGGGGTCTGCGGCTCATGCGGGCAGGCCATCGGGAAGGCGCGCCTTCAGGCCTTCCCGCGCGCGACCCTGTGCGTCACCTGCAAACAGCGCGAGGAGCGTCGCTGACTGAGGTAGAGCCCTCCGGGGACAGGAACATGACCACGACCGACAAGACGGGCGCGCGTCCGCGCAGGTACCTTCTCCTGCTGCTCGTCGCGCTCGCCGCGATCGGCGTCGACTTCCTCACCAAGGAGTGGGTCCTGGCGACCTTCGCCGAGGGCGAGTACCTCGACGTCATCGGCGGCTTCGTCCAGTTCACCCTGGTGTTCAACACGGGCGCCGCCTTCTCCATGGGCACCGACTTCACGTGGGTGTTCACCTGCATCGCCAGCATCGTGGTCCTCGCCATCGGCTACATGGGTCTGCGGGTGCGCAGCGTGTGGTGGGGTGTGACGCTCGGGCTGATGATGGGCGGCGCCGCCGGGAACCTGGTGGACCGCTTCTTCCGGGACCCGGCCCCCTTCCACGGCGCGGTCGTCGACTTCATCAGCGTGGGGACCTTCCCGGTCTTCAACATCGCCGACTCCTGCGTGGTGGTGGGCGCCTGCCTGGTGGTGGCGCTGACCTTCAAGGGACTCAACCTGGACGGCACCTTCATCGAGGACGACCGCGACGCCAAGAAGGACCCGGCCGAGGCCGGGGGCGACGAGAACGCCGGAGGCGCCGGTGAGACCGGTGCCGCCGGAGACGACAGGACCGGAGGGAGGGACCAGTGAGCGACGTCCGAAGCCTGCCCGTGCCCGACGGGCTGGAGGGCGACCGGCTCGACTCGGCCATCGCCCGCATGTTCGGCCTGTCCCGTACCCGCGCCGCCGAGATCATCGGTGAAGGCGGTGTCCTGGTCGACGGCTCCGAGGCGGGCAAGTCCGACCGCGTCAGCGCGGGGGCCTGGCTGGAGGTCACCCTCCCGCCGCCGCCCACCGCCCCCGTGCCGCGCCCCGAGGCCGTGCCGGGCATGCGGATCGTGCACGAGGACACCGACATCATCGTGGTGGACAAGCCGGTCGGCGTGGTCGCCCACCCGACCGTGGGCTGGACCGGCCCCAGCGTCCTGGAGGGCCTTCTGGCCTCGGGGGTGCAGGTGGCCACCAGCGGCGCCGCCGAGCGCCAGGGCATCGTGCACCGGCTGGACGCCAACACCACCGGCCTGATGGTGGTCGCCAAGAGCGAGACCGCCTACAGCGTGCTCAAGCGGGCGTTCAAGGAGCGCACCGTGGACAAGCACTACCACACGCTCGTCCAGGGGCACCCGGACCCGCTCCGGGGCACTGTGGACGCGCCGATCGACCGCCACCCGGCGGGCGACGGCCGCTGGGCCGTGGTCGCGGGCGGGCGCCCGTCGGTGACCCACTACGACACGCAGGAGGCCTTCCGGGCCGCGAGCCTGCTGGAGATCAAGCTGGAGACCGGCCGCACCCACCAGATCCGGGTGCACATGTCGGCCCTGCGCCACCCGTGCGTGGGCGACATGCTCTACGGTGCCGACCCGACCCTGGCCGAGCGGCTGGGCGTGCGCCGCCAGTGGCTGCACGCGGTGCGCCTGGGCTTCGACCACCCCACCGAGCACCGCCCGGTGGAGTTCTCCAGCCCCTACCCGGACGACCTCGCCGCCGCCATCGAAGCGCTGCGCGAGGACTGACCCGCCTCCGGACCGGCCCGCCGGTCCCGGTGCTCCGGCCCGGTCCGTCCACAGGCGCGGATCGGGCCTTGCCGTGCGTGCACGCGGCGAAGGACACTGGAATCGGGGGGAGCCCCACCCCCAGGGGGGTGCGCGGCACCCCCGGTTCCCAGTCTGGCACGGGCCGTAGGCCCCGGCCAGGGCCTCTCCGGAGCTGTGGACGGCGGCCCGGCCCGGGCCGCCGCTCCAGCCCGAGGGGGCTCCGGTCACCTCCTCCGCGAGGGCGGGGTCACGTACCGGGTGCGGATCACGCCCTGGCACAGGGCGGCGCCCAGGATGATGACCACCGCGCCCAGCGGCTGGTTCCAGCTCAGGGTCTCGCCCAGCAGCACGACCCCGGCGGCGATCGCCACCACCGGCGCCACGTAGGTGACCGTGGTCGCCACCGTCGCCCCTGCCTCGCGCACCACCGCGTACTGGAGGATGTAGGCCACGCCGGTGCCGAAGACGCCCAGGGTGCTCACCGCCGCCACCACCTGCCACGTCACGCCCGTGGGCATCTCGGTGAACAGCGGAACCAGGACCACCAGCGGCACCGAGCCCAGCAGCAGTTGCAGGGTGCTCAGTTCCAGGGCGCCGTGGGAGCTGCCCGCCACGAACCGGCGCAGGTAGGGCGTGCCGATCCCGTAGCAGACGGTGGCGCCCACCACGAACAGCATTCCCAGCACGGCGTCGCCGTCGCTGACGGCCACCTCGCCCAGCGATCTCCACACCCCGAAGACGGTGAGCACGCCCAGGAAGCCGATGCCCAGGCCCAGGACCCGGTCGCGGTCGGGCCGCTCGTCGGAGAGCAGCAGCATCGAGAACACCACGCCGAACAGGGGCGTCGAGGCGTTCACGATGCCCATGAGCGCGGACGGGATGAGCTGGGCGGCGAACCCGAACAGCGTGAAGGGGACGGTGTTGAGCAGCAGCGCCGCCACGAACATGTGCCCCCACAGGCGGGGCGAGCGCGGCAGTCGGCCGCCCCGCAGCAGCAGGACGACGAGCAGGGGCAGCGCTCCGGTGGCCATGCGCCCGAGCGTGAGCTGCATGGGGGAGAGCACCTCGGCCCCGATCTTGATGAACAGGAAGCTCATGCCCCAGATCAGGGAGAGCAGGACGAACTTGGCCCGCCAGTCGGAGAGCGCGCGGCGCGGGCTGCCGGGCGGGGCGGACACGGGGGAGACAGCGGAGGCAGCGGACATGGCACGTTTCTATCCCCGAACGATGTGTTAGGTCTACTTCGTATTTCTTAATCCAGCCCTTAGGCTTGCTTACATGCTCAGCGTCGACCGACTCCGGGTCCTGCACACCATCGCGGCCCACGGCTCCCTCAGCGCCGCCGCCGAAGCCCTCCACGTCACCAACTCGGCCGTCTCCCAACAGCTCACCAAGCTCGAACGCGAGGTCGGACAGCCCCTCGTCGAACGCAACGGCCGGGGCGTGCGCCTCACCGACGCCGCCGAACTCCTGGTCGAGCACACCGCCAGGATCCTGTCCATGGTCCAGCGCGCCGAGGCCGACCTGGAGGCGCACCGCGACGACGTCACCGGGCACCTGCGCCTGTCCGCCACCCCCACGGCCGTCCGCGGCCTCCTGCCGCACGCGCTCTCCTCCCTGCGCGAGGCCCACCCCGGCCTGCGCGTGGAGCTGCACGAGGAGGAGCCGCACGAGAGCGTGCCCGCCATGGCCCGGGGGGACGCCGACCTGGCCATGGTCGTCGACTGGATCGGGGCGCCGCTGAACCTGCCCAGCGGCATGAGCCGCGCCCCGCTCATGGAGGACGTGGGCGACATCGCCCTGCCCGCCGACCACCCCCTGGCCCACCGCGAGATCCTCGCCCCCGAGGAGATCCTCGACCTGCCCTGGATCAGCTGGTCACGCGGATCGATCTGCGACGACTGGCTGCACGGCCTGATCCGGGCGCACGGCGGCGAACCCAACGTCATCCACAACGTGGAGGAGCACCAGACCAAGCTGGCGCTCATCGCCGCCGGGATCGGCGCCGCCGTCATGCCCCGCCTGGGATGCGGACCCCTGCCGGAGGGGGTACGGGTCGTGCCCGTGCAGCCCGCGCTGGTGCGCCAGGTGTACGTGTTCTGGCGCACCGACGCCTCCCGCCGTCCGGGCATCCGCGCCACCGTGCGCGCCCTGCGCGAGGCGGCCGCCGCCTACGCCGCCTGAGTGCTCAGCCCCCTTTTCGGAACGGTTCGGGTCCGGTGAAGGGGCACGGGCACCGTGCCGCCCGAGGCGGCCGGTACGGCACCCGTGCATCCGTGCACGCCGGGGGCGGGACGGGACCGTGAGGCTTCGTCCGGGCGCCCCGGAGGCGACCGTTGGCAAGGCCCGGACGGTCCCGGCGGCCCCCAGCCGTGCGGCGGTACCGGCTCAACCGTTCAGCAGGCCCGACAGGGTGGCGGCCGGGCTGATCACCTCCGGGTCCGTCCGCACGTCGACCAGGGTGGGCAGGTCCGCCCCCACCGCCTCCGCCAGCGCCTTCTCCAACTCCTCACGCGTGTGCGCGGTCGCACCCCTGGCACCCAGGGACCGGGCGTACCCGGCCAGGTCCAGCGGCCCGCTGATCCGGGTTCCGGCGATCCGCCCCAGCTCACGGGCCTGGTGCATGGCGATCGTGCCGTACAGCCCGTTCTGGAACACCACCACGGTGATCGGCGCGTCCATCCGCACCGCGGTCTCCAGCTCCTGTCCGGTCATCAGGGCGCCGCCGTCCCCGGCCACCGCCACCACCGTCCGGTCCGGGGCGGCGATCTTGGCCGCCACCGCGGCGGGCACGGCGTAGCCCATGGCACCGCTGGTCGGCGCCAGCTGGGTGCGCGGATGCCGGAACCACCAGCCCCGGTGCAGGAAGGAGGCGAAGTTGCCCGCGTCGTTGGTGATCAGCGCGTCCTCGGGCAGGGCCGCGCGCATCCCCGCGACCACCGCCCACGGGTGCAGCCGGGAACCGGTGCGCCCGGCGGCCTCGGGCGGCACCGTCGCGGTGTCCACCCACACCCGGCGGGCCGAACTCCAGTCGCGGTAGGGCGCCTGGACCGGTGCCCCGGCGAGTTCGCGCAACGCCTCCCCGGCGTCGGCGACCGCGCCGAACCACAGGTCGGTACCGGCCCCGAGCTGCCCCGGATCGACGTCGATCTGCGCGACCCGGACGCGCCCGCCGCGTTCGGGCAGCCGGTACCCCTGGGTGGTGGTCTCGCTCATCCGGCAGCCGACCACCAGGACCGCGTCGGCCTCCGCCAGGGCGTTGAGCACCGGCGGAGAACAGCCCAGCCCTAGGTGGCCCAGGTACAGCGGGTGGTCGTTGGGGAACACGTCCTGGCGCCGCCAGGCGGCGTACACGCCCGTGTTGAAGCGTTCGGCGACCCGGATCAGGTCCTCCCGGGCCGCGCGGGCGCCGCCGCCCGCGACGATCACCGGGCGCACCGCCCTGGCCAGCCAGGTCGCCAGCCGGTCCCGGGCCTCGGTGCCCAGGACCGGGTGCGGGACCACGGGCGGTCCGGGCGGGTCCTGGGGGCCCACGCGCTGGCCGAACAGGTCGCCGGGCACCGCGATGGCGACCGGGCCGGGCCTTCCGGTGGTGGCGACGCGGACCGCCTTCGCGGTGACCTCCGCGAGCCGGTCGGCCCGGTGCACGGTGGTGGACCACTTGGTGATGGGCGCGTAGAACGCGGTGAGGTCCACCTCCTGGAAGGCCTCCCTGCCCAGGTGCCCGGTCTCGGCCTGTCCGAGGAACACGATCATCGGCGTCGAGTCCTGCATGGCGGTGTGCACGCCCACCGCCAGGTTGGACGCTCCCGGCCCCCGGGTGGCCGCGGCCACGGCGGGGACGCCGGTGAGCTTGGCCTCGGCTTCGGCCATGAACCCGGCGCCGTTCTCGTGCCGGGTGGAGACCAGCCGCATGCGCGGGTGCTGGTCGATCGCGTCGGCGAGCTCCAGGAAGCTCTCACCGGGGACGGTGTAGCACCGTCTGATCCCGGCCGCGGCCAGCACCCCCACCACCGCGTGCGCGGCGGTGTCGGTGGGCGGGCTGGGGCGTTGTGCTGCGCCTGTGGCCATGGGGGCGGGGTCCTTCCATCGTCGCAAGGTCCACTCGGCGCGTCCGGGCGGGTCCAGACCGGGTCTGGCACGTCCGGGCGCGTGCGGTCGGTGGTGACCGGCCGCTGCCGCTTCGAGCCTCGTGGGCTCCGTGGCGTTCCGGGTGCTGCCACCCGGAGGCCGCCGTCCCGGGTCGCCGCTGTCCGGCGCCCGAGTAGGGTCTTGGGCTTCCTTCCCAGGGGGCGGGGGACTTGCACTCCCCGCCCGCCGTGTACGGGGGCGGTCGTGGTGGGGCGACCGGTCGGCACCCGCGCCGGGGCTGCCCCGGCGCCGCACGGGCGAACGGGGAAGGCCCCGTCATCGGCTGGTACGCCGTCCGACGTCCCGTCACCTCCTCACCTCCAGGAAACCGCAGCGCGGCGGCCTCCGGTAGGGGATGTGGATAACTTCCCCGGGCCGTTCAGCCGACGCCGAGCGCCCACGGGGGCCGGACCCGTCCCGCGCCCGAGGCTGCTCCGGCGCCCAGCCGACGTTGTCGGGGAGAGGGAGCGTCCCCTGGCGGAGGCCGCCCGGGCCGCTCAGCCGACGCCCAGGGCGCGCAGGCCCGCCGTGGTGGCCGCGGCGGCGACGATCACGACGAGGAAGGGCGCGCGCAGGGCCAGGGCCAGGACGGCGGCGCCCAGGCCGCCCATCCGCGCCGTGTCCCAGGCCAGGGCCTGGCCCTCGCCGCGCAGCGCCTCCACCGCGATCAGCGCGGCGAGCAGGGCGAGCGGTACGGCGGTGGCGAACCGTCGCAGCCACGGGTTGTCCAGGAGCCGCCGGGGGGCGGCCAGGCCCGCGTACTTGAGCAGGTAGCAGCCCGCGGCGGTGGCGACGAGCACGGTCCACAGGGTCATGACCGGGCCTCCCCGCGCTCCGCCTCGGACCGCCGGTCGCCTTCCTCGCCGGGCGCGGCCGGACCGCTCTCCCCGGCAGCGGGACCGATCAGCGCCACGAGCGCGGCCGAGGCGGCCAGCAGCACCGGGACGCCCGAGGGCAGGAACGGGGTGGCCGCCAGGGCCAGGCCCGCGCCCAGGCCCGCGATCAGCCACGTGCGGGCGCCACCCTCCCGCAGCCTGGGCCACAGCAGCCCCAGGAAGACCGCCGGACCCACCGCGTCGAGCCCGAACGCGCTGATGTCGCCCACGCGCTCGGTGGCCAGCGCCCCGGCCAGGGTCGCCACGACCCAGGAGCCGCCCAGCACGGCGTAGGTCGTCACGAACGCCGTGCGCGCCGACGCGCGGTCCGGCTGGGCCAGGGTCACGGCGGTGGTCTCGTCGATCACCCCGTGCGCGGCCAGCGCCCGCCGCGCGCCCCGCCAGCCCAGCACGTCCGCCAGACGCAGCCCGTACAGGGTGTTGCGGGCGCCCAGGAGCAGCGCGCCCGCCGCACCGGCGACCAGGCTGCCGCCACCGGCGATCACCCCCACCAGGGCGAACTGGGAGGCTCCGGTGAACATGAACAGGCTCATGAAGACGGACTGCGCCGGGGACAGCCCGGCTGCCACGGCGGCGGTGCCGAACGCCAGACCGGCGGCGCCCACGGCGACGCCGATCCCCACGCTGTCGCGCACCGCGGGTGTACGGAGGACGGAGAAGGATTTCACGCGCCCCACGCTAGGAAGGCCGGTCCCGCGGTGTCTTGAACGTTCTTGCCGGGCCGCCCGATTGCCCGCCATCCGCTCCCGGTGGCGGCGAAAGGCCCCGGCCACCAGGGCGGAAGGAGGACGACGGGGCGACCGGAACCGGTCCCGCGGGGACAGCCCGGATGCCGCGGCCCCCGACCCCACGGACGCCCCGGCGCCGATCCGCCAGCGGCTCAGGTGGACAGCAGGGCGCGCTGGTAGGCCACCGGAGGCACCCCCAGGTGGCGCTTGAAGTGTCGGGTCAGGTGCGGCTGGTCGGCGAACCCCACCTCCACCGCGACCTCGCCCGCCCGGCGGCCCGAGGCCAGCAGCGCCCGGGCCCGGTCCACCCGCAACTGGTTGAGGTAGGCGTGCGGCGGCAGACCGTGGACGGCGCGGAAGGCCCGCGACAGCGCGAACGGGCCGATGCCCAGTCCGGCCGCCAGCTCCTCCAGCGTCGGCGGGTCCACCAGTCGCCCGGCCAGGATCCGTCGTGCCCGCTCCACCTCGGGGCGGGCCGCGTGCCCGGCCGGTCCGGCTGCCCGTTCGCGGCCGTGCGAGCGCAGCAGCATCCCCAGGCCCTGCCTGGCCAGGGAGGAGGCGGTGAGACGGTCGCCGTTCTCGGCGGCCACGTGCGCGGTGGCCAGCACCCGGGCGGCCTCGGGAGCGTGGATGCCGGACTCGGTGAACGCCGGGGTCCCGCGCATGCCCAGTTCACGGGCGATGTCGGCCACCACCTCGGGCAGGGGGTAGAACACGCGGTAGCTCCAGCCCTCGGGGATCCCGGCGTGGCCGGTGTGCACCTCCCCGGGGCCGACCACCGCCAACCCGCCCGGCCCCACACGGGCACGCCCCCGCTCGTGCGTGTACTCCTCGATGCCGCCGGTGATCACCCCGATCGTGTAGGTGGGGTGGGTGTGGCGGGTGAAGGCCGTGGTGACGAAGCGGGCGGTGAGCAATTCGGTCTCGGGCAGCCCGGAGAAGCGCCAGTAGCGCGCCCGCTCCGCGCGCGGGTCCTCGATCCGGGGGTGAACGTCGCCGGGCATGCCCATCGCTCCAGGTTAGGCAGTGCGCTGCGCGGGCGCCGCCACGGACCTCGCGCGGGCGGGGCCGGGAACGCCGCCACGGGCCAGGGCCTCGGCCCAGACACCGGGGGGACCGCCTGGATTTCCGCGGCGGGAACGAAACGGGCGCTGACGCCTGAGACGGAGCGGGCGGTGCGACAGCACGGGCACCGGTGACTATCGGACACCGGCTGGCGCCGCCCGCAGGTCCGCGCCAGCCGGGGAACGGCACCCACGATGCGTGTTTCGCCCCGTCATGGGACTAATCTGCCTGCATGACTACGACCGAGATCCGCCTGGCGCGGGATGAGCGTGACCGCGCCGCAGTGTTCGTCATCCGGGGAGCCGTGTTCGTCGCCGAGCAGCAGGTGCCCGTGGAGGAGGAGTGGGACGCGCGCGACGCCACCGCCGACCACCTCCTCGCCCTGGACGGCGGTATCCCCGTGGGCACGGTCCGCCTCGTGGACCTGGGCGGAGGCGTGGGCCTCCTCGGCCGTCTGGCCGTCCTGCCCAAGGGGCGCGGCACCGGGACCGGCGCCGCGCTCGTGCGCGCGGTGGAGGAGCGGGCCCGCGAGCGCGGTCTGTCGAAGGTGGAGCTGCACGCACAGACCCACGCGCTGGGCTTCTACGCGCGGCTGGGCTACGCGGCCTACGGCGAGGAGTTCCTGGACGCGGGGATTCCGCACCTGCACATGGTGCGTGAACTGGACTGACGCCGCCGCGCGTGCCGTCCGTCTCCGCGCCGTGTGACAGGGAGCGCACCGCCCGGCCCCGCCCCACCGGAATGCGACCGAGTAGGATTCGGTTTGACGGTGGTGCCCCCAGCCGCCCGTGCACACCCCGATCCGACGAGGAACACATGACGGTCAACACGCAGCCGGTAGCCGACCGCCCCGACCCCCGCGCCTTCGGCCTCCCGGTGGTCGACCAGGCCCAGATCCCCGCCGAGCTGCGCTCCCTCGTGGCCCGCGTCCACGACCTCGTCGACGCCGTCGCCAACACCGAGGTCGACACCGACACCCTGGCCGAGGCCGCGGCGACCGTCGAGGGCATCACCGGCAGGCTCAACGTCGCCCGCCGCCAGATCGGCACCATGGTCCAGCGCGACCTCCAGAGCGGAGACGTCGAGTACGGCACCATCACCAACATCGTCTCGGGCGACACCAACCCCGCCGCCCCGCCGCTCCTGCTGGAGCGCACCCCCGAGGGCCTGCGCGGCGAGGTCACCCTCAACACCGTCTACCAGGGCCCGCCCGGGCTCGTGCACGGCGGCTGGATCGCGGCCCTGCTCGACCAGGCCGTCGGCAGCGTCTCCGCCGTCGAGACCACCCCGGGGCTCACCGCCAAGCTGGAGGTGAACTACCGGCAGCCCACGCCGCTGTTCACCCCGCTGGAGGTCACCGCGGAGGTGGACCGGGTGGAGGGCCGCAAGGTCTTCGTCTCCGGGCGGATCCGCGCCCACGGCGAGGTCACCGCGGAGGCCACCGCCCTCATGGTCCAGGTCAGGATTCCCGAGACCGGGGTCCAGCAGAGCTGAGCCGCCAGCCGGACCACCCGGCCCGAGGCACCGTGGGGCGGCCCGCGCCGACAGGCGGGGCCGTCCCACGCGCGTACGCGGCAGCGCCGCACCGACCACTGCGGCGGGCCGCCCCACGCGCGTGCGCGACGGAGGGGCGCGCCCCCGCACGCGGGGTGACGCGACCCCCGCAGGGGGCGGACCGTCGCGTCCTCACCGGCGGATTCGGTAGTATCTCCCCCATGACCCGCCGCTATCACGTGTTTAGCCAGCCGACGACCTCGTCGGCCGCTCTCACGTAGGCGGAACCAGGGGTCGTCGGCAACGGAGCACCAGGGCAGCAGCCCGGTGCTCCTCCTCGTTTTCAGGCGGCCGACGCCCCACGACACGCTCTCCACGCACCGCGCGCATCCCGCGGGGGCGTCCGGCCGCACCGCGACCGCGCCCGGCCCGTCGCCGGGACCGCCCCACCCGAGGGAGAACCACCGTGTCCGAGCACCGCACCACCCCGCCCGCCGCCCAGGAGCAGATCCGCCGGTTGCGCGGACGCATCGACCAGATGGACGCCGAACTGGCCTCGCTCCTCGAACGCCGCGCCCTCGTCGCCGCCCAGGTGCAGCGGCTCAAGCCGGTCGGCTACTTCGCCGGGCGCGACATGCGGCGTGAGCGCGAACTGGTCGAGCGCATGGCCGAGCACGCCCCGCGCCTGGGCCCCGACCGGCTCGCCGCCATCATGGACAGCGTCATCAGCGCCGGGCTGGCCGCCGCGCAGGAGGAGGCCGTCCGCGCCAGGTGACCGCGTCCCGGCCACGGGCGGGCACGGTCAGTGGCGGAGCACGTCCACCCACACCATCCGGTGGTCGGAACTGGGGAAGGGGTAGTCGCCGGTCAGCCGGAACAGCGGGTCGTCCACGGTCGGCCAGAACACCCCGGACGAGCGGGTCGGCACGGTCCGCGAGGGCAGCACGTAGTCCACGCGCAGGTTGCCCGGGCCGGGCTCGTCCGCGAAGTCGGCGCTGTCCAGCACCGGGTCGCCCCCGTGCCCGTCGTTGGCCCCGCCCTGGCGCTGGGCCGCGCCCCTGCCGCCCTGGCTGGAGGGGCGCACGTCGTTGATCCCGGGGTGCTCCAGGAGCTGGGTGATGGCGTTCGGGTGGCCGTCGCCGTCGTTGGGGTCCGCGTTGAGGTCCCCGGCGATCACGAACGGGGCGCCCACCGGCAGGCCGCCGCGCCGCCCCTGGTCGTCGTAGACGTAGGAGGCTGCGCGCGGGGTCACGTAGTCGGCCCAGAAGCGGATCTCGTCGTGGTTGCGGGCCACGTTGCGCTTCTCCGGGCCGTCGAAGGACGGCGGGGTCGGGTGGCTGGCCAGCAGGTGGACCGGGCGGCCCCGGCCCGTGTCGATCGGCAGGTCCCAGTGGCTCTTGGAGGACAGCCGCAGCACCTCCAGGGCCTCGGGGGAGTAGTAGGACTCGCCCGTCCCGGGGTCGGTGGGCAAGAGCGCGCCGGGCATGTCCGCCCACCGGAAGGTCTGGAACGTGCGCACGTCCTCGGTGACGATCGGGTACATCGAGTACACGACCATCCCGTACTGGCCGGGGAACAGCCCGTACCCGAAGGAGTCCTCGGCGTAGGCGGGGCTGCCGGGCTCGGTCACCGCCTCGCCGTCGCCGTTGAGGTCCGCACCCGAGGCCACGCCGGTGTTGACGGGCGCCGAGTAGACGTAGGGGTACTCGACGGCGTCGGCGCCGTTCTGGCCCACGGACAGGTAGTTGTCCTGGAACCGGCGGGGCCCGTTCCCCTCCTCGTCGTAGTCGAACTCGTTGACCAGGAGGACGTCGGGGCGCACGTGCTGGATGATCTCGGCGACGTTGCGCGCCTGCTCGCTGTCGGGGGTGGCCAGCTCCTCGGCGAGCACCCCCTGGCCCGGGCGCTCCAGCGCGGTGTTGAAGGTGGCGAAGCGCACCTCGTGCGATCCGGGCGGCTGGGGCACCGACGGCGACGCCCCGGCGGAGGCGGGGGCCGCCACCAGGGCGGACGCGGCCAGGACGAGGGTGGCGGTGGAGGCCACCGGTCTGGCCAGCGGGCGTGAACGCGGCTTCATGAGGGCATCCTCTCAGCGGGGGAGCGGGGTGCGAAAGACCGGGGACTCCGGCGGCCGCGGCTTCCGGCGGCCGGGGTCGCGACGGTGTGGGTTCGGGCGGCCGCGGGTGCCGACAACCCGTGGTCCCGGCGGTCGGGAGTCCCGTTGAACCGGCCCAGCCGAACCGGGCACGACCGGGACGACGACATCCCGGCCGCGGGAGGCTAACAGCCGGGGGTGAAGCGCAGGTGACCCCGGGTTGTCCCCAGGGTTCGAAACCCCGTAGCGGCGACGACCGCCCTCCTGCTTCCCTGGTTCCATGGCCCACAACGAACCCAACCTGCCCTTCCGCTGGGACGTCGCGGGCGGTGACCAGCTCGGTTCCCTGACCGAAGGACACGACCACGAGCCCCTCTACGTCGAGGAGCTGACCGAGTGCGCGGCCAGGGTGCTCGCCCGCAGCGCGGACGGGGACCTGTACTTCGTGGGCCGCTCCCCGGACAGCCTCTTCGACCTGCTCAGCGGTGTGCTCTCCGACACCCCCTACCGGGAGCGGCTCAGACGGCTGCCCCTGTCGCTCTACGGGTACGAAGGCCGGGGGCTCACCCCCGCCGAACGCGCCCAGCTGCGCACCAACCTCACCGCCTCGGGCATCACGCCGCGGAGCCTGGCCGCGCGTGGGCGCCCCCTGGTCTTCGTGGACCTGGTCCTGCACGGGTCCACCTTCGGCAACCTGCACGAGAACCTGCGCGACTGGATCGAGGACGAGAGGGCCGCCTGGAACGTCATCCGGCGCAGGGTCCGCTACCTGGGCGTCACCCTGCGGGAGAAGACCAGCCCCAACACCTGGCGCTGGCAGCAGAACGCCGACTGGACCCACGAGCTGCCAGCCAGCGCGGTGCGCAACATCTCCGTGCCCGGCTGGCTGTGGAAACACCTGGGCAACGACCAGCCCAAGACCACCGCGTCCTTCCGCCGCACCCTCTGGGCGGATCCCTCCGTCACCGAGCCCCGACACGACAAGGAGGCGCTGTGCGCCCTGTCCACGGCGGTGCACCTGGTCGAACGGGGACGCACCCGTGAGGTCCGTGAGCACGTCCACCGGGTGCTGACCGGGGAGCCCGCCTTCCGGGAGCCCTGGCTGCGCGACCTGGCCCGCGCGATCCGCTGAGCCCGCTGTGTCCGCTGATCCGGTCCCGGCGGACTCGCGTCCTGCCGCGCGCACAGGGTTCACGAGGTCGTCTGCCTCCAAGGGCCGCGTGGGACCTGTGGAACCGTCTGTCTCCTCAGGTCGGCCCGAGGCCCGCCGAGCCGCTGTTCCCGTGCGGCGCCGACCTGGGCTTGAATCGTTTTGCCCTTGGCTGCTCCGTCCTCGCCTTCGCCTGACACGTGGCGGTCGGACATCCCATGTCAACTGGGACTCAGGTCCTCCGATCGGATGTAAATCGGTTTAGAAAGAGCCGTTGTCGCGCCGCTACTCCCCGTGTTACATTCGCGGTGTTTTCGGGAGCGCTCCCATCACATCGACGCATCCGGGCCGCCGCGACACGTCGGTACCGGATGCGGTGAGGAGTTGCCTTCCCATGCCCCCCATCCCCCCTGCCGCCCGTCAACGCACACGGCGCGGCGCCTGCCTCGCGACCGCCCTCGCCACGGGCGCGGCGCTCGCCGCCGTGGCGACCGGCCCCGCCTCCGCCGCCGCCGGCTGCGAGGTCGACTACACGATCCAGAACCAGTGGAACAACGGGTTCACCGCCGCCGTGTCCGTCACCAACCTCGGTGATCCCCTCGACGGCTGGACCCTGGAGTGGGACTTCACCGCGGGCGAGCGCGTCACCAGCGGCTGGAACGGCGAGTTCTCCGGCTCCGGGGACCGCGTCAGCGTGGCCGACACCGGGTGGAACGCCGCCGTCGCCACCGGGGCCTCGGTCGGCTTCGGCTTCAACGGCTCCCACGGCGGCACCCCCGAGATCCCCGAGTCCTTCACGCTCAACGGCACCGTCTGTACCGGCGACACCGGGGAACCGCCCGGTGAGGAGCCGCCCGACGACGAGGACCCGCCCACCACCGGCGAGGGGCGCCAGGTCGAGGAACTGGGCCGCGGCCTGGTGAGCGTGCACGGCCCGCAGGGCAACCTGGTGAGCTGGCGGCTGCTGACCACCGACTCCGAGGGCGTCGCCTTCAACGTCTACCGGGGCTCCACACGCCTCAACTCCCAACCCCTCACCGGGGCCACCTCCTACCTGGACGGCGGGGCCTCCGCCGACGCCGACTACACGGTCCGCCCCGTGGTCGACGGGCAGGAGGCGGAGGCGTCGGGGACCTCACTGGCGCTGCGCGACGGCTACCTGGACGTGCCCCTGGACGTCCCGTCCGGCGGCAGCGGCTACACCTACGACGCCAACGACGCCAGCGTGGGCGACCTCGACGGCGACGGCGAGTACGAGATCGTCCTGAAGTGGGAGCCCACCAACGCCAAGGACAACTCCCAGTCGGGTCGCACCGGCCCCGTGCTGCTCGACGCCTACGAACTCAGCGGCGAGCGGCTCTGGCGGATCGACCTGGGGCGCAACATCCGCGCCGGTGCGCACTACACCCAGTTCCAGGTCTACGACTTCGACGGCGACGGTCGGGCCGAGGTGGCCGTGAAGACGGCGGACGGCACCGTGGACGGCACCGGCGGGGTCATCGGCGACGCCGGGGCCGACCACCGCAACGGCGACGGCTACGTCCTGAGCGGGCCGGAGTTCCTCACCATGTTCGACGGCCGCAGCGGGGCCGAACTGGACTCGGTGGACTACGTGCCCGGACGCGGCGACGTCTGCGACTGGGGCGACTGCTACGGCAACCGGGTGGACCGGTTCCTGGCGGGCGTCGCCTACCTGGACGGCCAGCGGCCCAGCCTGGTCATGGCGCGCGGCTACTACACGCGCTCGGTGATCGCGGCCTGGGACTGGCGCGACGGGCGCTTCACCCGGCGCTGGACCTTCGACAGCGACGAGGCCGGGCCGCGGTGGGCCGGTCAGGGCAACCACCAGTTGAGCATCGCCGACGCCGACGGTGACGGCCGCGACGAGGTCATGTACGGGTCGATGGCCGTGGACGACGACGGAGGCGGGATGTGGGCCACCGGTCACGGACACGGGGACGCCATGCACGTGGGCGACCTGCTGCCCGACCGCTCCGGCCTGGAGGTCTTCACCATCACCGAGCGCACGGGGGGCGCGGCGGGAGCCTACGTGGCCGACGCCGACACCGGAGACGTGGTCTGGCGCAGGCCGACCGCCAGCGGTGAGGAGGGGCCCGGCCGGGGCGTGGCCGCGGACGTGTGGCCGGGCAACCCGGGCGCGGAGTTCTGGGTCACGGGCGGCGGCATCAGCGGCATGTACGACGCCGAGGGGAACCGTCTGGGCGTTCGCGCCCCCTCGTCCGCGAACTTCGTGGCCTGGTGGGACGGCGACCCGCTGCGTGAACTGCTGGACGGCACCCGTATCGACGAGTACGGCACCGGTGGCGACACCCGGCTGCTGACCGGCTCCGGGGTGGCCTCCAACAACGGCACCAAGTCCACACCGGCGCTGAGCGGGGACATCCTCGGTGACTGGCGTGAGGAGGTCGTCTGGCGAACCGAGGACAACCGGGCGCTGCGGATCTACTCCACGCCGCTGCCCACCGAGTTGCGGATGCCGACTCTGATGCACGACACCCAGTACCGGGTGGCCGTCGCCTGGCAGAACACCGCCTACAACCAGCCGCCGCACCCGAGCTTCTTCATCGGGGACGGCATGGAGCCCGCTCCCTGGCCGGAGGTGTACACGCCCTGATTCCCGGGCGGGGCGGTACGTGGGCGGTCGTGCGGGTGCGCCCGTGCGGCTGCTCCGCGCCCGGCGGAGTCCCCTCGGTAAAGGTGGCTGTCGGATAGGGGACCGGTCGGACAAGGAGCCAGCCGGAGAAGGGGCCGTCAGAGAAGGAGTCCGTCCGACAAGGGAGTCGTCAGGGAACCAGCCGTCAGAGGACGGGCCCTCCTACCGGATGTGTCTTCTTCCGGAGGAGGGCCCGTGGTCCTCCGCGTGGTGGCCGTGGGTCTCACAGGTACCTGCGGGGGAGGTCGCCCGCCTGGAGTTCGGCGAAGGTCACCATCCGCATGCCGGGGCGGGTGAGGACGGCCCCGCCGCGGGCGAAGAAGACGGTTCCCCCGGCCTTGCGCAGGTTGAGCAGGCCGACGGCCGAGCAGAGGATCTGCCGGGGCGTCACCCTCTCCACCCCCGGCGTGGTGGCGAGGGACGCGGCCACCTCGGGGGAGACCTCAGCGAGGAAGCGGGGAGTTCGTGCGCGCTCACGAGGTCTTCTCACCGGCCTCCGCGATCTCCAGAACGCTGAGGAGACGGCGGGCCATGTCCTGTTCCCGGCCGATCGGAAGGCCCTGCTCGTACTCCCAGGCGTCCTGCGTGCGGAAGGGCTCCCACATCCAGAACCAGTGCCACTGGCCCGAGTCCGCCCGCATCAGGCGCACCGACTGTTCCTGAGAACCCCGCTTCACCACCAGCACCATTCCCGGCCGGGGGAGCGGCTTGAGGTTCAGTTTGTCCAGTTCCAGGGCGAGCCTCTTGGCCGCCTCTCTGGTCTCTGATTCGACCTTGTTGTTTTCCGCCATGTCTCTTTCCTCCTGGTTCATTGCTGGAAATCCCTAAGCCCCTGCTGGAGGGCTGTGAGGAGTTCGATTACCAGCATCAGGCGAAGAGAGAGCCGAACCTAGAGTTTTTGGAGAGGTGAGAGAATCTGAGAGAAGCGGTCCAGCGCGCTCGACCCCTGGTTGCGAGAGGTGGAAAAATGGTAAAGAGGCAGGTCAAGCCACACGCGAAAGAGTGGGGGGCCGAGTTGAGGCGCTTCCGCTCGGTGTCGGGAAAGACCCAAAAATCCCTTTCTGTGTACCTGACCTGCTCTGACTCCCTCATCTCGGGATTCGAGAAGGGTACGTATTGGCCGAGTAGGGATATGGCTGCCCAGTTGGATGCACTGGTAGGAGCTGGTGGCGAGTTGGTGCAACTCTGGGAGCGATTGAGCAACAAGCAGGCGTATCCGGAGTGGTTGAGTGAACGAGTCAAGGCTGAGCCCAGAGCTGCGCTGATTCGGGAGTTCGAGACGGTGGTCATCCCCGGCCTGTTTCAGACAGAGTCCTACGCACACACTTTGATCAGGGCAAACAACCCTCTGGAGTCGGATGAGAAAATCACGGAGCTAGTAGAGGGGCGTATGGGAAGGCAGTTGCTCTGGAAGTCACCGCGTCCACCGCGAATGGTTCTCATCCTCAACGAGGCTGCGTTGACTGCGTGCATTGGTGGCGTTGAGGTCATGGTGTCTCAACTTGACCGTTTGGTGGGGATGATAGAGACGAACATGGTACGGCTCCACATCATCCCCGCCGACACAGAACAGCCGCCAAGTACCTCGTCTTTCTCCCTGCTTACGTTCGAAGACAGGCATGACACGTTGTACGTGGAGGACGCCGTCTCGGGCTCTATGGTCACTGATCAGAAGGTGGTTCGACGGTTCGATAGGCTCTTTGGAGACCTGCAAGGCGCCGCTCTGTCTGCTGAGAAGTCGCTGAAGCGACTGTATGAGATCCGAAGGGAGTCCCAAGATGGGGCTTGAGGAGAGCTGGAAGAAGTCCACCTTCAGCCATGGCAACGGTGGAAACTGTGTTGAAGCTCAGAGGACTGGAACGGGCGCGGCCGTCCGTGATACCCAGAACCGGCACCTCGGCCGTCTGGAAGCCGACCACTGTGAGTGGATCGCCCTCCTGGAAGCGGTCAAGGGATGACGAAGCCGAAGCTCTCGACTGAGTGGAAGAAGCCCGCCTACAGCGGTGGTAACGGCGGTGACTGCGTAGAGGCGAAGCGGACCTCTGCGGGCGCGGCCGTGCGTGACACCCAGAACCGGCACCTCGGCCATCTGGAAGCCGACAGCACCGAGTGGACCGCCCTCCTGGAAGCCGTGAAGGGCTCCGCCCCCTGAAGCCCTGACCCCTGCCCCTGGCCCCTTCGAAGCATTCCTGAAGCACCCCCGAGACGCACCGAGCCCCCTCCCCGGGACACCCGGGAAGGGGGCTCGCGCAGGCTCACAGGCTCACAGCGCCACAGGACTACATGGCCACCCGGCTCTTACAGGGTCGGCAGGTATCTGTGCAGCTCGTACGGCGTCACCTGGCGGCGGTAGTCGTGCCACTCCGCCTTCTTGTTGCGCAGGAAGAAGTCGAAGACGTGCTCGCCCAGCGTCTCGGCGACCAGCTCGCTGTTCTCCATGATTCGCAGCGCCTCGTCCAGGCTCTGCGGCAGCGGCCGGATGCCCAGCGCCCGGCGCTCGGAGTCGGTCAGCGCCCAGACGTCGTCCTCCGCGCCCGGAGGAAGCTCGTAGCCCTCCTCGATGCCCTTCAGACCAGCCGCCAGGATCACCGCGTAGGCCAGGTACGGGTTGCAGGCCGTGTCCAGCGAGCGGATCTCGATCCGGCTGGAGTTGGACTTGCCCGGCTTGTACATCGGCACTCTCACCAGCGCCGAGCGGTTGTTGTGGCCCCAGCAGATGTAGGCCGGTGCCTCGCCGCCCATGCCCGCCGAGGCGGCGGGGTCGTCCCACAGGCGCTTGTAGGAGTTCACCCACTGGTTCGTGACGGCCGTGATCTCGTCGGCGTGCCGCAGCAGCCCCGCGATGAACCCGCGCCCGACCTTGGACAGCTGGAAGTCCGCCCCCGGCTCGTAGAAGGCGTTGCGGTCGCCCTCGAACAGCGACAGGTGCGTGTGCATGCCCGAACCCGGGTACTGCGTGAACGGCTTGGGCATGAAGGTGGCGTACACGCCCTGCTCCATCGCCACCTCCTTCATCACGAGCCGGAAGGTCATGATGTTGTCGGCGGTGGTCAGCGCGTCGGCGTAGCGAAGGTCGATCTCCTGCTGCCCCGGCCCGCCCTCGTGGTGGCTGAACTCCACGGAGATGCCCATGGCCTCCAGCATGTTGATGGCGTTGCGCCGGAAGTCGTGCGCGCTGTTGTGCGGCGTGTGGTCGAAGTAGCCGCCGGAGTCGTTGGGCTCGGGCAGCTCGCCCAGTTCGGGCATCTTCTTGAGCAGGTAGAACTCGATCTCGGGGTGCGTGTAGAACGTGAACCCCAGGTCGGAGGCCTTGCCCAGTGTGCGCTTGAGCACGTGGCGCGGGTCGGCCGACGACGGCGAACCGTCGGGCATGAGGATGTCGCAGTACATGCGCGCCGTGCCGTGCGGCTCGTTGCGCCAGGGCAGCACCTGGAAGGTGGAGGGGTCGGGCTGGGCCAGCATGTCGGCCTCGTAGACGCGCGCGAACCCCTCGATGGCCGAGCCGTCGAAACCGATGCCCTCGGAGAAGGCTGCCTCCAGTTCGGCGGGGGCGACCGCCACGGACTTGAGGTACCCGAGCACGTCGGTGAACCACAGCCTCACGAACCGGATGTCGCGCTCCTCCAACGTGCGGAGCACGAATTCCTGCTGTCGATTCACGATCAACCTTCCTCGATGCGGTCGGTGTCCGGGCCCTCCCGGCGTACAGCGGGGCCGGTTCGGACACGGTCTCCCAGGTCCAGTGTGCCGTGCGGATATTTCCGGGGTATTTCCGCACACGCCGAACAGCCTGCCCGGTCCGTCACCCGCACACGCATTATGGCCCGTGACCGGGCGTTTCCGGCCATCCGCCCGCCGTCGGCGGCCGGACCCGCGTGGAACCCGCGCCGAACCCGCGGCAGCCCCCGGAGTGCGCGCCACCGCTTCCCGGCCGTCCGCGCCCGGTGCCGTGCCGTGTGCCCGGGCCCGCCGCGACCGCGCCCCGGAAACATCCTGCGGCTAGGCTCGGGCCCGTGGCACAGCTCAGAATCGCACTGGCCCAGGTCAACCCCACCACGGGCGACCTGGACGGCAACCTGTCCCTCGTCGTCGACTCCGCGCGCAGGGCCGCCGAGGAGGGCGCCCACCTGGTCGTCCTCCCTGAGATGGTCGTCACCGGCTACCCGGTCGAGGACCTGGCGCTGCGCAACTCCTTCGTGTCGGCCTCGATCAAGGCCACCCGCGCCCTGGCCGCCGACCTCGCCCGGGAGGGCCTGGGCGAACTCCCCGTCGTGGTGGGATACCTCTCCCGCCGCGAGGGCCCGGGCGCACGCTACGGCCAGCCCGCCGGGGCACCGCAGAACTCCGTCGCCGTCCTGCACCGCGGCGGCGTCGTCCTCTCCTCGGCCAAGCACCACCTGCCCAACTACGGCGTGTTCGACGAGTTCCGCAACTTCGTCCCCGGCGACACCCTCTCCGTGGTCCGCGTCCGCGGCGTGGACGTCGCCCTGGCCGTCTGCGAGGACCTGTGGCAGGAGGGCGGCCCCGTCACCGCGGCCCGCGCCGCCGGGGTCGGCCTCCTGGTCTCCCTCAACGGTTCCCCCTACGAGCGCCACAAGGACGACGTGCGCCTGGAGCTGTGCCAGCGCCGCGCCCGCGAGGTCGGCGCCGCCCTGGCCTACGTCAACATGGTCGGCGGCCAGGACGAGCTGGTCTTCGAGGGCGACTCGCTGATCGTGGACTCCGAGGGGGAGCTGGTGGCCCGCGCGCCCCAGTTCGCCGAGACCCTCCTGGTCGCCGACCTGGACCTGCCCGAGGCCGGACCGGCGCCGGACGGCCCGGGCGCGCGGGTGGACGGCCTGCGCGTCATGCGCCACACCGTCTCGGCGGACCCGGTCGCCCCCTACCCGCCGCGGGCGGCCACCGTCACCCCGCGGCCCGACCCGCTCTCCGACACGGGCGAGGTCTACCGCGCACTGGTCACCGGCCTGCGCGACTACACCGTCAAGAACGGCTTCGGTTCGGTCCTGGTCGGCGTCTCGGGCGGCATCGACTCCGCACTGGTGGCCACCATCGCGGTGGACGCCCTGGGCGCGGACCGGGTCCACGGCGTGCTCATGCCCAGCGCCCACTCCAGCGACCACTCGATCGGCGACGCCGAGGAGCTGGCGCGCCGCCAGGGCTTCGCCGCCCGCACCATCGCCATCGCCCCGGCCGTGGAGGCGTTCACCCGGTCCACGGGGGAGGCGGGCGTGCCGCTCACCGGCCTGGCCGCCGAGAACCTCCAGGCCCGCGTGCGCGGCACTCTCCTGATGGCGCTGTCCAACGAGGAGGGCCACCTGGTCCTGGCCACCGGCAACAAGAGCGAGGCGGCCACCGGCTACTCCACGCTCTACGGCGACTCCGTTGGCGGGTTCGCGCCCATCAAGGACTGCTGGAAGACCCTGGTCTGGGAGCTGGCCCGCTGGCGCAACGAGGAGGCCGACCGGCTGGGGCAGACCCCGCCGATCCCGGAGAACTCCATCTCCAAGCCGCCCAGCGCCGAACTGCGCCCCGACCAGCTCGACACCGACTCCCTGCCCGACTACACACAGCTCGACGCAGTCCTGGACGCCTACGTCGGCACGGACAAGGGGGAGGCCGAACTGGTCTTCGCCGGGTACGACCCCGAGCTGGTGCGCCGGGTCATCCGCATGGTGGACCGCGCCGAGTACAAGCGCCGCCAGTCCGCGCCGGGCACCAAGATCAGCTCGCGCAACCTCAGCCGGGACCGCCGCGTGCCCATCACCAACCGCTGGACGGTCTGAACCGGGTTCCGTCCGCCTCCTCCGGCGCGCCCGTGCCCGCACCGGTCGCCGGAACACGGCACGTCCCGCGGCGCGGAGCCGGTGGAGGCGGTGCGCCTGCCTCCACCGGCTCCGCGCCTCCCCCCGGTCCCCGTCGCGGTCCGGGCGGGCCCGGGGCCCGGTCCTAGGCCAGGCCCAGCTCCCGCAGCCGCGCTCCGGCCGCGGCCCGGTTGGGCACGTCGAGCTTGGCCAGGATGTTGGACACGTGCACGCTCGCGGTCTTGGGCGTGATGAACAGCCGCTCGGCGATCTGGGCGTTGGTGCTGCCCACGACCAGCATCCGCGCCACCTCCGTCTCGCGCGCCGTCAGCCCGGCGGGGACGGCGGGCGGGGCCGCGTCCTCCTCCAGGCCGCAGCCCATCCTGCGGGCCAGGTCCGCGGCGGCGTCGGCCAGCGGCACCGCTCCGCACTCCCGGGCGGTCGCGTGCGCCTGCCGCACCCACGCCACGGCCTGTTCCCGCAGCCCGACCGCCACGGCCGCCTCGGCGGCCCGCAGCCGGGCCCGCGCCAGGTGCAGCCGCATCGGCGTGGCCTCCCAGGCCGCCACCGAATCGCGCCACCGCTCCAGCAGCGCGTCCGGCCCCGCGCCGTCCACCTCGGCGAGGTGGGCCCCGACGGACACCCGGTAGGCGTGCTGCGCCGTCCCGTGGGCGGGCATCGGCGCCACCAGCGCGGCCACCAGGTCCCGCACCCGGCGCGCCCGCTGCGCCGTCCCCTCCGGGCGGCCCGGCGCCGCGCCCAGCCGAGCGGCCCCGGCCATCACCTCCGCCATCGGCCACGTGTACCCGTGCGCGGACTCCAGGGCCAGCCGCTCCAGCGTCCGCTCGGCCAGGACGAGCGCGTCGTCCACGTCCCCCGCGACCAGGTCCGCCTCCAGCAGCGCCAGCAGGGACAGCTGCACGATGTTCATACGGTGCGAGGCCAGCGCGTCCTCCCGCCCCGACACCCTCATGGTCCGGCGCGCCGCCTCCGGGTCCCCCTGCGCCGCCGCCGTGCGGGCCAGCACCGCGTCGACGTAGAAGCGGTGCTTGCTGGAGGGGTGGGTGCGCAGGACCGTTTCGAGGATGCCGCGGGCCTTGGCCAGGTCTCCCAACTCGAAGTGGATCTCCGCGCGGTTCTGGTGGTTGAACGTCTTGTGGACGGCCGCCCACCCCATCGCCTCGTGCCGGGCCAGGGACTCCTCCAGGACCGTCAGACCCTCCTCGTGGTGTCCCAGCTCACGCAGGAAGTGGCCCAGGTTGCCCGCCCCGCGCGCCTCCAGACCGGGGTCGCGCGCCTCGGCGGCGTAGCGGATGGCGGCCTCGATGAGGGGGCGTCCCCCCTCTAGGTCGCCCGCGTCCATGTGCAGGCCGCCCAGGGTGATGCGGGCGTCGGCGGCCGCGCACATGCCGCTCTGCCCGGCGGGGTCGGCGAGGGCGATGGCCTCCTCCGCCAGCGCGCGTGCCGACCTTCCGGACCTCTCCAGCTCACGCAGCCGCTCCTGCTCCGGCGTGTGGCGCCGGTCGGCGCGGTGCACCATGCTCTCCCGGGCCAGGATGGACAGCAGCAGGCCGTACCCCGGCATGTGCGGCGGGTGCAGTTCCAGGGCCGCGACCAGGTCGGTGATCCCGCTGCCGCAGGAGTCCGCGGCACGTGCCAGACCGCGGCGGCGCAGCAGCCCCGCCCGCACGGTCAGCGTGTGGTCGTCGCCCCCGTCCTCGGGGAGGGCGGCCAGGGCCTCGTCGGCCAGTTCGAGGGCGCGCCTGGCGCGGCCCGCCTCCACGGCGGCCCCCGCCGCGAGGCTGGCCACCTCGGCCCAGGTCCTGCCCTGGACCCGCTCCCGTGCGTCGGGGACGCGGTCCCACAGGGCCAGCACCCGCTCCAGCATGTCCAGTTCCTCGCCGTAGGCCAGGGTGTCGCCCGCGCGCACCGCCGCCCACCAGGCGGCCTGGAGTGCGCTGGGCAGCTCCTGTGCGGCGTTGTAGTGGTGGGCCTGCTCGGCGGCCCTGCGGTCGTAGGGGACGGAGTCGGGGTACTCGTCGATGAGCTGGGCGAAGCGCATGTGCAGCCGGGCGTGGGCGCCGGGCAGCAGGTCGCCGTGCACGGCGTCGCGCAGCAGGGCGTGCCGGAAGCGGTACCCGGTCCGGTCGGCGCGCAGGGTGTTGGCGTCGACCAGGGTGTGCAGCGCGGTCTCCAGTTCGCGTTCGGGTAGCCCGGCCGCGTGGTGGAGCATCTCGTGCTCGATGCTGCCCGAGACCGCGCCGACCGAGGCCACGCGCAGCACCGCCAGGGCGGTGTCGTCGAAGCGGTGCAGCGGCTCCAGCAGCAGGTCGCGGAACTGGTCGGGCACGTCGTGGCCGCCGACGGAGGGGTCGCCGACCGCCGAGGCCAGCGACTCCACGAACAGCGGGACGCCCTCGGTGCGCCGGTACAGCTGGTCCAGTTCGTGGCCGGTGAGGTCGGCTCCCCGTATCGCGGCGGCCTGGGCGCCGGCCTCCTCGCGGCTGAGCGGCGCCAGCTCCAGCGGCTCGACCCCGGGCGCGCGCCGCAGTTCGGGCAGCAGGCGGCGCAGCGGGTGGGCGCGGTGCAGGTCGTCGCTGCGGTAGGTGGCCACGAGCTGCACGCCCGGCAGGTCGAGGTTGCGGACGAGGAAGACGAGCAGGTCGCGGGTGGCGCCGTCGGCCCAGTGCAGGTCCTCCAGCACCACGGTGACGCCGCCGTCCTCGGCGGCCTGGGTGAACAGGCGCAGGACCTGCTCGAAGAGGATCCCCCGGTTCTCCGGGCGAAGGACGGGCACCTCGCCCAGTTCGGGCAGGAGCCGGGCGAACTCGCCGGTGCCCCCGGGCGCCGCGGCCTCGAACGCCGCGCGTCCGCGCTCGCGCAGGAGTTGGCGCAGCACGGCGGTGAAGGGGGCGTAGGACAGTCCGTCCACGCCGAGCTGGAGACAGCCGCCGACGAAGACCGTCCCCCGGGGCAGGGCCGAGACGAACTCGCCGACCAGGCGGCTCTTGCCCACGCCCGCGTCACCGCTGACCAGCACCGTTCCGGACGCCTCGGTGTGGGAGCGCCCGGCGTGGTCCCGGAGGAGGCGGAGTTCGCGCTCACGGCCCACGAAAACGGTACGACTGTCGGCAAGAACGGGCATAGCGCCCATTATGCCTGTCATGTGCGGCCTTCTCAGGGGGTTTTCGCCCGCCATCGCCTGCCCGCCGCCCACCTGTCCGCCACCCGCCTGCCGCCCACCTGCCCGCCTGTCCGCCACCCGCCTGCCGCCCACCTGCCCGCCTGTCCGCCACCCGCCCGCCGCCTGCCTGCTCGCCCGCCCGCCGCCGCATGGCGCGCGGACGAGTCGGGCCCGGTTCCGCCTTCGGGTTCCGGCCCCGACCGCGGCGCCGGTCCGGTTCCGACCACCGCGTCCCGCCGGGGTACGGGGCCCGGCCCGGGGAGCGCGTCCTCGGCTCCGGTCGGTTCAGCCCGAGTCCTCGGGTGCGCTCGCCGGGCAGCCGGAGCCGGTCGCGGCGGCCGACGGGCAGCGGACCGGTCCGGGAGGGGAGGGGGTGTGTCCGACACCGCGCGGTTCCCTTGTCCCCTCCCGCGCGCCCTCACGCGGCCCGGCCGTAGGAGCGCCGCCGGCGCTGGCGCTCACGGCGTTCCTCCCTGCGCCGCGCGCGCTCCCCGGCGCGTGCCCGCAGGGCCGCCCGCACGTTCTCCGCCTCGCGGACGCGCCGCTCGGTCATCTCCCGGGCGTTGGCGTTGAGCAGTTCGCTGTGGAACACGGTGCTCTCCTCTTCACTCGCGAGGCGGAACCGGTGTCCCGCCGTGTGCTCTCCACGTTCTCCCTAAGACCCCGGGGCGCACATGGGGAGGAATCCCAGTCCTGGGAGGTCTGAGCGCCGGTGCTCCCTAAGACCCGACCCCCGACGGCGTGTCACACCGCGCCTTCGACCGATCACCCGTAGTTGTCTAGGCGGCGACAACGCACGTGGGAGGCGCGACATGACGCGGAAGTACAGGGCTGGGACGGCGGGCGCGCTCGCAGTGGGCGCGCTCACGGCGGGGCTGGCGGCGGGCGCGCTGGGCGCTCCCGCGCCCGCCGCCGCGGAGCCGGTGGAGGGTGAGGGGCGGGTGGGCCTGTTCCTGGAGGCGGGCGAGGCACCGCGGCCGGGTGAGGAGTTCACGCTGAGCACCACCGTCGGCGACGGTCCCGTGGAGGACGCCCTGCTGGCCCAGCACGTTCCCGGGGAGCTGGAGATCGTCGAGGTCGGGCAGGAGGGGGTGGTCCGGGACGGGATCGTGAACTGGCGGGTGACGGTGCCCGAGGGGGAGGAGGCGGTGTACACGGTGCGCGTCCGCGCTCCGGAGGCGACGGGGGAGCGCCTGACCAGCACCGCCTGCCTGCTGCTGGAACGCGACGCCGACCCGGCCGCGTGCGCCAGCGACTCGGTCCTGGTCGCGGAACAGACCGCCATGTCGCGGGTCTCGGAGTACACCGACCCCGCGAACCTGCTGCGGGCCGCGGGGGTCGCCCTGGCGGTGGGACTGGCCTGGATGCTGTGGCGGCGCAGGAGGGCGGTGTCGCGCGGCTGAGGAGCCGGGCTGGTGGGGAGCTGGGCTGGGTGAGGAGCCGCGCGGGTAGGGGAGCCGGGCAGGTGGGGCGCCGTGCGGGTGAGAAGCCGGGCAGGTGGGGGTGCCGGTTTTGTTACGTCAGTGTGTCATGAACCCGGGGAGGGAAAACTACAGGGCGTAGTAGTGTTTCCGGCATGGACATTCTCTACTCCGCGCTCGTCTTCCTGCACATGATCGGCCTGGCCGGGATCATCGCGGGCTTCCTCATGCAGGTCATCACCGACAACCCCAAGTCGACCAAGGTCCTGCTGCACAGCTCCCTGCTCCAGTTCGTCACCGGTCTGCTGCTGGTCGGGGTGGCCGAGATGGCCGACCTCGGTGAGCTGAACCACGTCAAGATCGCGGTCAAGCTGCTGGTCGCGCTGGCCGTCGTGGTCGTGGGCGTGCTCAACCTGCGCAAGCCCGCCAAGAACCTCGCGATCATCGCGGGCGTGCTCGCCATCGTCAACATCGGCGTGGCCGTCTTCTGGTAAGCCCTCCCGGAGCGGCCCCCGCAGGCCCCTCCGGAGCCACCGCCGGTGGCGGCACGAACCGTGCCGCCACCGGTTTTTTCTGGGTGCGTTTTTGTAACCTTGCGAAAACTTTCCCACGGGCTTCGGGGTCTTGCGCGGGTGTCGTCCCAGCTCACGCGGGAGCGCGTCCCGGGGGCGGGCCGGTGGAAAGGGCGGCCCGAAGCGCATCACGGCAGATGGGAGCGGAGGTCGTCGCACTGGGTGAGCGGTGTGACGTTCAGATCAACACCCGTTCACAAGAGCGTTCCGGTCTGTTAGCTTCGTCACGCTCACGCAAACTCTTGCAAACACTGCAAGGGGACAGCGGACGGGGCAGTGCCGCCCCGCCGCGCTACCTCCCCCAAGGAGCGCACATGAAGCACATCCGACCCGGCGCCGTCGCCGGGGCGGTCCTGATGGGGGTCGGCCTGCTGGCCGCCCCCGCGCAGGCCGTCCCCGTCCCGGAGGCCCCCACGACACAGGTCCCGGCAGCCCCCGCCCCCGCCGAGGACGCCCGGGCCGCCGACAACGGCGAGACCATCGTCCAGCTCTTCCAGTGGAACTGGGACTCCGTCGCCGCCGAGTGCGAGGAGTTCCTCGGCCCCCACGGCTTCGGCGGGGTGCAGGTCTCCCCGCCCCAGGAGCACGTGGTCATCCCCTTCGCGGAGGGCGGCGACTACCCCTGGTGGCAGGACTACCAGCCGACCTCCTACCGCCTCGACAACACCCGGCGCGGCACCGCCGAGGAGTTCCAGACGATGGTCTCCACCTGTGCCGACAACGGCGTGAGGATCTACGCCGACGCGATCATCAACCACATGACCGGCGACGGCTCGGGCACCGGCAGCGCGGGCACCGACTGGGCCAAGTACGAGTACCCCGACCTGTTCGGCGACGGCACCGCCTCCCGCACCGGGGAGGACTTCAGCTCCTGCCGCAGGGAGATCAGCAACTGGAACGACAAGTGGGAGGTGCAGAACTGCGAACTCGTCGGACTGTCCGACCTCGACACCGGTGACCCCGAAGTGCGCGCCCAGATCCGCCGCTACCTCAACGGACTGGTGGACATGGGCGTGGCGGGCTTCCGCGTGGACGCCTCCAAGCACGTCCCCGAGGCCCACGTCGACGCGATCTTCTCGGACCTGAACGAGGTCCCGGTCTTCGGCGGCCAGCCCGACGTCTTCCACGAGGTCTACGGGGACCAGACCATCCCCTACACCGCCTACGCGCCCTACGGCCGCGTGACCGCCTTCGACTACCAGCGCGACATCTCCAACAAGTTCGCGGACGGCAACATCTCCGGCCTGGCCCAGCTGCCGGACTACGGCGGGCTCACCGACGAGCAGGCCACCGTCTTCGTCGACAACCACGACACCCAGCGCTACCACCCGACGCTGACCTTCAAGGACGGCGACCGCTACCACCTGGCCGTGGCGTTCATGCTGGCCCACCCCTACGGGCGCCCCGTGGTGATGTCCAGCTACGACTTCGGCTCCAACGTCACCCAGGGCCCGCCCAGCGTCGGCGAGGTGCAGGGCAACCCGGCGGGCTGGATCACCGCCGACACCGACTGCTCCAGCGCCGAGTGGGTCTGCGAGCACCGCCACCCGACCGTCGCCGGGATGGCCGCCTTCCGCAACGCCACCGGCGACACCCCCGTCGTCCAGCGCGCCGCCGACGGCTCCTCCCGGCTCGCCTTCGACCGGGGCGACCGCGGCTTCGCCGCCTTCAACGCCACCGGCTCCGCCTGGAACCTGACCGCCGACACCGACCTGCCCGACGGCAGCTACGACAACGCCGCCGGGAGCGGAACCCTCACCGTCGCCGACGGCCGGATCAGCGCCCGGGTCCCCGCCGACGGGGCCGTCGCCCTGCACGTGGGCGGCACCTGCGACGACCCGGCCGAGTGCGAGGGCGGCGGCGAGCCGGGCGAGCCGGGCCAGGTCAGCGTCTCGGCCACCGTGGAGACCTGGTACGGCCAGGAGGTGTACGTGGTCGGCTCCACCCCCGCGCTGGGGTCCTGGAACCCGCAGAACGGGGTGAAGCTGTCCACCGACGCCTCCACCTACCCCGTGTGGTCGGGCACCGCCCCCATCGGCGCCGACACCGAGTGGAAGCTGGTCAAGGTCGACGGCGCGGGCAACGCCGAGTGGGAGTCCGGCGCCAACCGCGTCGGCCCCGCCACCAGCGTCACCTGGCGCGACTGACCCGTGCGCGGCGCCCCGACCGGGGCGCCGCGCACGGCCCTCCCGGGACGCCCTCCCGGGGGCCGCGAGCCGCTTCCGCGGGGCCGACCACTCCCCGGCCCCGGCGCCCCCGCGTCCGACTCCTCCGGCGCGGGGGCGGCCGCCGAGCCGAGACCGTCCACACCCCGACCGGCGGGGCGGACGCCTCCCGGCCCGCGCCGCCCGCGCCCGTCCCGGGTGGTCAGGTCCGGGTCGGTGGCGCACTCAACGCCGCGGTGAGGAACGTGATCACCCACCGCCGGGCCGCCTCGCCCGCTGCCGGGGGCACGCAGCCGGGGGAGGGCCGCTGGTGGACCTCAAGGCGGTCGACGGCCGTCACGGCAAGGATGCTCCGCATCCTGAACCGCAGCTCCTCCGGTGAGAGGTCGGGCAGCACGCGCGCGAAGGCCGCGAGGTAGCGCTCGCGGACCGAGTCCTCGGCCGGACCGGTCCAGGCGCGCGCCTCCTCGGCCGGGTCGCTGAGGATCGTCACGATCATCCGGGACGTCCGGGCACCGCCCTCGTCGCCGACCGGCATCCCGTCGAACAGCGGCCCCGCGAACGCCTCCACCAGTTCGCCGACCGGTGGGTCGGGGGTCCGGGCGAGCAGTGCGTCGAGCCCGGCGCACTGGGCGGCGTTGACGGGCTCGACCACGCGGCGGGCGACCGCGGCCATCAGCTCCGCCTTCGAGCCGAAGTGGTAACCGACGGCGGCCAGGTTCGCCCCGGCGAGCGCGGTGATCGCGCGGACCGAGGTGCCGCGGTATCCGTGCTCGGCGAAGAGGTGCTCGGCCGCGTCGAGGAGCTGGGTGCGGGTGTCTGTGGTCGCCACACGAGGGACTCTACATATGTTTGAATGAAACGAACGTATGAATCAAACGAACGTATGAAAGAGGATCGCCATGAAGCTGCTCGTGTACGGAGCCGGGGTCTGCGGCAGCCTGTTCGCCGCCCGCATGCACGAGGCCGGCCACGACGTCTCGCTCCTCGCCCGGGGCGAGCGCCTGGCAGCCCTGCGCCGACACGGAGTACGGCTCGCCGAGGAGGACGCCCCGGCGGTCGAGCGGGTGCCCGTACCGGCGGTCGAGCACCCGGACAGCGGGTACGACCTGATCGCCGTCTTCGTCCGCACCCACCAGGTGGAGGCGGTGCTGGAATCACTCGCCGGTGTCCGGGGCGACGTGCTGTCCCAGCTCAACTGGGCAGCCGGCCCGGAGGCACTGGGCGCGGCGATCGGCCGCGAGCGGCTGCTGCTCGGCTTCCCCCCGTTCGGCGGCACGATGGACGGCGACGTGGTCCGCTACCGCGGGAGCGGTCCCGTCGTCCGCCGGGTCGCGATGCCGGTCGGCGAGCCCGACGGCCGTACCACCCCGCGGCTGGCACGGATCGTGGAGACGTTCCGTGCCGCCGGGGTCAACGCCGAGGCCGAGCCGCGGATGGACGCCTGGCTCAGGACGCACGCCGCGTTCGAGGTCCCGCTCGGGCAGGCGGTACACGCGGCGGGCGGCCCGGTGGCGCTGGCCGACGACCCGGACGCGGTCCGCGGCATGCTCCATCTCATGCGGCGCAACCTCGCCGCGCTGGAGACGCCGCCGGTGCCCCGCGCGTTCGCCGGGTTGCGGGCCCTGCCGCAGGGACTCCTCGTGGCCGTGCTCCGGCGCTTCCTGAAGAGCCCGACGGCCGTGCACAGCGGACTCAACGACCGCTCGCCCGCCGCGATGGCCGAACTGGAGCGGCTGGCCGAACAGCTCCGTGGTCAGTACACCTAGTCGTCGTAGAAGACGCGCTCCATCACCGCCCGCGCCCGGCGGGTGGCGCGCAGGTAGGTCTCCGTCAACTGCTCGGCCGGGCCCTCCCGCACGGACTCCGCGCCCTCCCCGGCGCCCTCCTCCTCGTCCTCGCCGTCTCCACCGCAGGGGCAGCCCATCGCCTCCGCCAGCGACGCCCGCACCCGCAGGTCCGAGGGCAGCGAGTCCCCGCCCCGGCCGCGCACCAGCATCACCATGCCCCGCACCCGCGACGCCAGCCGCCAGGCCCGGCCCAGCACCTCGCCGTCCTCCGCGTCCAGCAGACCGTGCGCCACGGCCGCCTCCAGCGCCTCCAGGGTTCCGGTGGTCCGCAGGTCGGGGTACTCGTGCGCGTGGCGCAGCTGGATCAGCTGGGCCACCCACTCCACGTCCGACAGCCCGCCCCGGCCCAGCTTGGTGTGCAGTGTCGGGTCGGCGCCGCGCGGCAGCCGCTCCGACTCCATCCGCGCCTTGAGCTTGCGGATCTCCAGCACCGCCGAGGAGTCGATCCCGCCCTCCGGGTACCGGATCGGGTCGATCAGCCTCGTGAACGCCTCCCGCAGCTGCGGGTCGCCCGCGACCGGCTTGGCCCGCAGCAGCGCCTGGCTCTCCCACACCTGCGACCAGCGCCCGTAGTAGGCCGCGTAGGACTCCAGCGTGCGCACCACCGGCCCGCTGCGGCCCTCCGGGCGCAGGTCGGTGTCCACCTTCAGCGGCGGCTCGGCCGCGGGCATCTCCAGCAGCCGCGCCAGCTCCCGCACGACGGCCAGCGCCTGCCTGGTCGCCGCGCCCGTGTCCACGCCCGGCAGGGGGTCGTGCACGTACATCACGTCCGCGTCGCTGGCGTAGGTCAGCTCGCCGCCGCCGAACCGGCCCATCGCCACCACGCACACCCGGGTGAGCGGCTCGTCCCCCGACGCCGCCACCACCAGGTTCTGCGCCAGCCGCAGCGCCGCCTCCACGGTCACCGCGGCGATGTCGGTCAGCGCCGCCCCCACGTCCTGGACCGAGGCGACCTCCAGCAGGTCGGCCGCGGCGGTGCGCAGCAGCTCGCGGCGGCGCAGCGCGCGCACCGCCGACACCGACTCCTCGGCCGTGTCGTACCGGCGCCGCGCCGCCTCCGCCTCCCCGGCCAGCACCTTCGGGTCGCGCCGCACCAGGTCGCCGTCGTCGTCGAACATCGCCACCGCCTCCGGGGCGCGCAGCAGCAGTTCCGTCACGTACCGGCTCGTCCCCAGCAGCCACGCCATCCGCTCGGCCACCCGCACGTCGTCGCGCAGCAGGCGCAGGTACCACGGCGTGGTGCCCAGGGCCTCGCTCACCTGCCGGAAGCCCAGCAGGCCCGCGTCGGGGCCGGGGGAGTCGGAGAACCAGCCCAGCATCACCGGCAGCAGCGTCCGCTGGATCGCCGCCCTGCGCGAGACCCCCGAGGTCAGCGACTCCAGGTGGCGCAGCGCACCGCCCGGATCGACGAACCCCAGCGCCTCCAGGCGGTCCCTGGCCTGCTCCGGCGACAGCCGCGCCTCCTCGCCCGGCAGCCTGGCCACCGCGTTGAGCAGCGGCCGGTAGAACAGCTTCTCGTGCAGGCGCCGCACCTCCGACGACACCCGGCGGCGCGCTTCGGTCAGCTCCCGCACCGGGTTCGCGGTCATCCCCAGCGCCCGCCCCAGGCGGCGCAGCTGGTCGGGACCGTCCTCGGCGGCCGCGTCGGGCATCAGGTGCGTGCGCCGCAACCGCTCCAGCTGCAACAGGTGCTCCAACCGCCGCAGGAACCGGTAGGCCTCCGCCAGCCCCGCCGCGTCGCCGCGCCCCACGTACCCGTGCTCCGACAGCGCGGCCAGCGCCTCCAGGGTGTTGCCCGACCGCAGCCGCTCGTCGGTGCGCCCGTGCACCAGCTGGAGCAGCTGCACGGAGAACTCGATGTCGCGCAGCCCGCCCGGGCCCAGCTTGAGCTCGCGCTCCGCCTCGCCCGCCGGGATGTGCGCCACCACCCGGCGGCGCATCGCCTGCACGTCCTCCACGAAGTCCTTGCGGCCCGCCGCCTCCCACACCATGGGGGAGATGACGTCCATGTAGGCCCGGCCCAGCTCCGCGTCCCCGGCGATCGGCCGGGCCTTGAGCAGCGCCTGGAACTCCCAGGTCTTGGCCCAGCGCTCGTAGTAGGCGCGGTGCCCCGACAACGGGCGCACCAGCGGGCCGTTCCTGCCCTCGGGGCGCAGCGCCGGGTCCACCTCCCACAGGGCGCCCTCGGCGTCGGTCTCGGCGGGGATGCGCATCATCGCGGTGGCCAGCCGGGTCGCCGCGCGCATCGCCGCCTGCTCGTCCACCGGCCTCCCGGAACCCGGGCCCGCGTTCTCGTCCGAACCCCCGTCCGCGGCCGGCTCGGCCACGAACACCACGTCCACGTCGCTGACGTAGTTGAGCTCGCGACCCCCGCACTTGCCCATGCCGATGACGGCCAGGCGGCACAGCGCGGCGTCCTCGGGGTGCTCGGCTCGGGCCACCGCCAGCGACGCGTCCAGCAGCGACGCGGCCAGGTCCGCGAGTTCCCCGGCGACCTCGTCCACCGTGCACAGCCCGGTCAGGTCGCGCCCGGCCAGGCGCAGCACCCGCCTGCGGTAGGCCACGCGCAGGACGTGCCGCAGCTCCTCCGGCGAACCGTCGCCGACCACGGCCGGGTCGGCGGTCGGCGCGGGGCTGTGGGGATCGGCGCCCACGGTGTGCAACAGGCCGCGGCGCACCTCCTCCGGCCCGGGGGAGCGGGCGGCGTCGGCGCCCAGCAGCTCCCGCCAGTCGCCCGGGTGGCGCACCAGGTGGTCGGCCAGGGCGGTGCTCGTGCCCAGCACCCGGCACAGCCGGGCCCGCAGCTCGCGGTCCTCGCGCAGCGCGTGCAGGAACTCGGCGGGGTCGGGGTCGGACTCCAGGATGCGGATCAGCCCGAGGAGCGCCTGGTCGGGGTCCGGGGCGGCCGCGAGCGATCCGATGATCTCGGTGTCGGCCCGGGCGTCGAGCCCGGCCTCCTCCACCAGCCGCAGGGCCCGGGTGCTGTCGCTGAAACCGCGCCTGGCGAGCGCGCCTGCCGTCATGTTCGTCGTTCCGTCCCTCACCACGTGTTCAACGGTAACGGTCCGGCCGGTGAGCGGGCCCGGTGCCCCGGACCGGTCCGGCCCCGGCGCGGACCGTCCCGCGCACCCGGAACCGGGCCGGGGCCGGTACCCGAACGGATACCGGCCCCGATGGGGGAGTGCGCGGCGCGCCCTCCCGGAGCTGCCGTCTACGTCTTAGATGTCGTAGTAGAGCTCGAACTCGCGCGGGTGCGGGCGCAGGCGCAGGGAGTCGATCTCCTCGGTGCGCTTGAAGTCCACGTAGGTCTCGATGAGGTCCTTGGTGAACACGCCGCCTTCGAGCAGGAACTCGTGGTCGGCCTCCAGGGCCTCCAGGGCCTCGTCCAGCGACGCCGGGACGGTCTTGATGGCCTGGGCCTCCGCCGGGGGCAGCTCGTAGAGGTCCTTGTCCACGGGCTCCGGCGGCTCGATCTTGTTCTTGATGCCGTCGATGCCGGCCATCAGCATGGCGGAGAAGGCCAGGTACGGGTTGGCCGACGGGTCCGGCACGCGGAACTCGATGCGCTTGGCCTTGGGGTTGGAGCCGGTCAGCGGCAGGCGGATGCAGGCCGAGCGGTTGCGCTGGCTGTAGACCAGGTTGATCGGGGCCTCGTAGCCGGGCACCAGACGGTGGAAGGAGTTCACCGTCGGGTTGGTGAAGGCCAGCAGCGCCGAGGCGTGCTTGAGCAGGCCGCCGATGTAGTAGCGGGCCGTGTCCGAGAGCTGGCCGTAGCCGGACTCGTCGAAGAACAGCGGCTCGCCGTCCTTCCACAGGCTCTGGTGGCAGTGCATGCCCGAGCCGTTGTCGCCGAAGAGCGGCTTGGGCATGAAGGTGGCCGTCTTGCCCGCCGCGTTGGCGACGTTCTTGACGATGTACTTGTACAGCTGCACCTTGTCGGCCTGCTGGAGCAGGGTGCCGAACTTGATGCCGATCTCGGCCTGGCCCGCGGTGCCCACCTCGTGGTGCTGGAGCTCGACCTCGATGCCCGACTCGATCAGCTGCTGCACCATGTCCGAGCGCAGGTCGCTGTAGTGGTCGACCGGCTCGACGGGGAAGTAGCCGCCCTTGTAGCGGGGACGGTAGCCGCGGTTGCCGCCCTCGATGGCCGAACCGGTGTTCCAGGCGCCCTCGATCGAGTCGATCTCGTAGTAGCCGGTGTTGGACCGGGTCTCGAACTTGACGTCGTCGAAGATGTAGAACTCGGCCTCGGGGCCGAAGAAGGCGGTGTCGGCCACGCCGGAGCCGCGCAGGTAGGCCTCGGCCTTGCGGGCGACGTTGCGCGGGTCGCGGCTGTAGGACTCCAGGGTCAGCGGGTCGTGGACGAAGAACGTCATGTTCAGCGTCTTGTGCTTGCGGAACGGGTCCAGCACGCCGGTGCTCAGGTCCGGCAGCAGCAGCATGTCGGACTCGTGGATGGCCTGGAAGCCGCGGATCGACGAGCCGTCGAACATCTGGCCATCGGTGAACGTCGACTCGTCGACGTTCTCGGTCGGGAGGGTAACGTGGTTCACGCCTCCGAAAAGGTCCGTGAATCGGACGTCGAGGAACCTGACGTCCTCGTCCCGGATATAGGCGAGCACCTCGTCGACGCTGCTGAACAAAACGAACCTCCGTGCAGGTGGCTGAGACGGTGGACCGGGGTCCGCCCCATCGCGGACACGTCGGATCACGAGCCGTCTCCCGGCTTCGTCTCCGAAGCTAGGAGCGGGTGGTTTCCGCGCCATGTCTCGATTGTTTCCTGTATGTTACGGACCCGGCTGTTGTCGCAGACCACCGGGTCTGACCCGGTGATTCCGCCCTGTAGGGGCCGAAAAGGGACGCCGGACGGCCCTGTTTGCGGCCCCCGCCACGGCCTTCGGTGTGACCTGCGCCATGGTCGGCCGCGCGGAGGATCACAGCAGCTCCGACGACCCGGGTACGCACCCTCCGACCGGGTGGATACCGTGGAGGGCATGAGCGACGAGAGCCGGGGCTCCGCCACCGCGGCGTCCGGGGACGACTTCCAGTACCGGGGCAACCGGCTCGGCCTGCCCGAGAGCGGCCCGGGTTCGGTGCCCGGTGTGATGCGCCGCCTGGTGGGGCTCGTCCTGGACTGGATGCTCTCCCTCGCGCTCGCCTGGGGGGCCTACGGCGTCGGGCTGGTCGGCGCGGGCGCCAGCCAGGCGGAGGCCGTCCCCATGGTCAGCAACACCGCCCTGGTCGTCTTCGCGGTCATGAACGTCCTCCTGCTCACCCTCTTCGGCACCACCGTCGGCCGCCGTCTGGTCGGCGTGGGCATCACCGCCACCGGCGAGCGCTCCTGGCCCTGGTTCGTGTCCATGACGGTGCGCACCCTCCTGCTGTGCCTGGTCATCCCCGCCGTCATCTACGACCGCGACACCCGCGGGCTGCACGACCGGGCGGCCGGGACGATCGCCACCCGCTACTGAGGCCTCACAGGGGGTTCCCGGCGGACGGGAAGCCCGGAGCGCGCGTGGGCGCGGCCCCTCCGAGCTGCTGTTAACATCCGTTCATTACTTGGCCCGGGAACGGACCGAAACCCTGCGCGCTTGACTCCCCGCCCCCACGGGGCTGCGTTCGCGCGCGGGGAACCGGGTCCGGACCCCGCGCGGGGGCCCGGTCCCCGACGCGGAGCCCGTTCCCACCGGTGGGCCCCGTCCCCGTCGGGGGACCCGGCCGCCTCTCACGCACGCCGCCGCACCCGAAGGTTCGCATGGCTGGAAAACGCTCCGCCCCCCGCCCCTCGTCCGCCGCCGTGCACGCCGTGCGCATGTCCCCGGGGCAGTGGGTCGCCTGCGTGGCCACCGCCCTGGCCATCATCGCCAGCCTCGGCGGCTACGGCTGGTACCAGGGCATCGTCGGCAACATCACCACGGCGCAGGTGGACACCGACGCCTGGGACCGGCCCACCAGCGTCGAGGGCGTGATGAACCTGCTCATCATCGGCTCTGACGTCCGGTCGGGGGAGAACGCCAACTACGGCGAGGCCGAGGGCGCGCGCCCGGACACCATGCTCATCGCCAGCATCAACGTGGACAACGGCGCGGCCACGCTGGTCAACCTGCCCCGGGACCTGGTCGTGGACCTGCCCGGCTGCGGCGCCGTGGAGGGCTACGAGGGGATGAGCCCGCACAGCGGCATGATCAACTCGGCGATGACCTTCGGCGGAGTGGGCTGCCAGTGGCAGACCGTCGAGGAGGTCACCGACGTGCACCTGGACCACTTCGTCATGATGGACTTCACCGGGTTCAAGGACATGGTGGACGCCATCGGCGGCGTGGAGATGTGCGTCCCCCAGCCGATCGACGACCCCAAGGCGCACCTGACGCTGGACGCGGGGATGCAGACCCTCATGGGTGAGGAGTCGCTGGGCTACGTGCGCTCGCGCTACGGCCAGGGCGACGGCAGCGACCTGTCCCGGATCGACCGCCAGCAGGAGTTCATGGGCGCCATGCTGCGCCAGGTGCTCAGCAGCGAGGTCATGACCAGCCCGGTGACCATCACCAACTTCCTCAGCGCCGTCACCGACTCGGTGACCACCGACGAGGAGCTGACCGTGGAGACGATGACCGACATCGCCATCTCCATGCGCGAGGTGGACCTGGAGCGCATCCAGTTCGTCACCGTGCCCAACGGCCAGCACCCCGCCGACGCCAACCGGCTGGCCATGAGCCAGCCCGCCGCCTCCGAGCTGTTCGCGGCGATCAACTCCGGCGCCTACCTGGAGGACGAGGAGCCGGAGGACGAGGGGGAGGAGTCCGGCGAGGCCGCACCGGCGCCCGCCGACATCTCCGTGCAGGTCCTCAACAACACCGGTGTCCCCGGTCTGGCGAACGAGGTCCAGGGCGTCCTGCTGGGGGAGGGGTACAACGTCACCGGTATCGGCGAACCCGTGGTGCGCTTCCCCGAGCTGACCACCGTCTACTACGCTCCGGGTGAGGCGGCCGCCGCCGAACTGCTGGCGGGTTCGCTGGAGAGCGCGGTCACCGAGGAGGTCGCCGACCTCCCGCAGACCCTGGAACTGGTCATCGGCCAGGACTGGAACGGCTTCACGGGCGGGGGCGGCTCGTCCGGTTCCGAGGTCTCCATCACCGAGGACCTGGGCGGCACCACCGCGGCCGGGGCCCAGGAGAGCGCCTGCTGAGGGCTGATCACCGACACCCGGAGACCGGTTCCGATCTGACACGGTACGTGCCCGTCCGGTACCATCCGGCCGTTACGTCCGTGTCAGCTCTCGCGCAGTACGACCTCCCCCACCGACCGGACCAGCCCTTGTCCCATACCGAATCGCAGGTGCCCTTTGGCTCCCAGAAACGCGTCCTCAGCCCTGGCGGGGAAGATGAGTGCCGGCCAGTGGGTGGCGTGCGGGGCGACCGGCCTGCTCATCGCGGCCAGTCTCACCGTGTACGCGGGCTACCGCGACGTCCTCAGCATCGCCACCGAGGAGGTCAACACCGACGCCTGGGGTGACCGTCCGGCCCAGGCGGAGGGCATCCACAACATCCTGCTGCTGGCCACCGACCAGCGCGCGGAGGAGAACGCCGAGTACAGCGTGGCCAACGGCGTCCGCCCCGACGTGCTCGTCGTGGTGAGCATCAACGTGGACGAGGGCGGGGTGACGATGGTCAACATGCCCCGCGACCTGATGGTCCCGATGCCCGACTGCCCGGCCAACGGCGAGAACCCCGGGGTGACGGCGGGCACGGTGGACCAGCTCAACCACGCCATGACCTACGGCGGGATGGACTGCCAGGGCAACACGGTGGAGACGATCACCGACATCCACCTCGACCACATGGTGATGGTCGACTTCGCGGGCTTCCAGGACATCGTCCAGTCCATCGGCGGCATCGAGATGTGCGTCCCCGAGCCGATCGACGACCCCAAGGCCCACCTCACGCTCGACGCAGGCATGCAGACCCTCAACGGCGAGCAGGCGCTGGGCCTGGCCCGCTCCCGGGCCAGCACGGAGCAGGGCAGCGACCTCAACCGGATCGAGAACCAGCAGCGCATGATGGGCGCCATCCTGCGCAAGGTCACCAGCGGCGAGATCATGTCCAGCCCCGCCACGCTCTACGACTTCATGGGCTCGGTCACCGACAGCCTGGTGACCGACGACGGGTTCACCGTGGACAAGATGACCGAGTTGGCCATCTCCATGCGCGAGGTCGACCTGGGCCGGATGCGGATGGTCACCGCCCCGGTCCTCGAAGCCCCGACCAACAGGAACAAGCTGGTGCTCAACGAGGGCCCCGCCCAGGAGCTGTTCACCGCGATCGCCTCCGGCGACGCCCTGCCCGAGGAGGAGGGCGGCGACGGCGGAGGCGAGGGCTCGGAGGAGGCCGCGGAGCCCGCCGTCGAGCCCGCGGACGTGTCCGTGCGGGTGCTCAACGGCACGGGCATCACCGGCCTGGCCAGCCAGGTCGGGACGCTGCTCACCGAGCAGGGGTTCAACGTCACCGGTGAGGGCGACCCGGTCGAGCGGACCCCCGCCGTCACCACGATCTACCACGGCCCCGACCAGAGTGCGCAGGCCGAGGAACTGGCCTCGGCGCTCAGCGTCGCCCAGCTGGAGGAGGTCCCCGACTTCGGCCCGGAGCTGGAGCTGGTGATGGGCGCGCAGGACTGGGACGGCCTGGCCGTGAGCGGAGGCGGCTCCGGCGGCGGGGGCGACGCCCTGGCCGGTCTGGGCGCCACCAGCGCCGCCGAGGACGAGGTCAGCTGCGAGTAGCCCTCAAGGGTGCTCCAGGGCCCCGCAGGCACCGCACGGTGTCGGCGGGGCCTTCGCCTTGCGGGCGGGTCCTCGTGGCTCTCACGGGACTCACACGTCTTCGGTGGGCTGGCCGGAACAGTCGCCGGTGCGTTCTCGGTGATCTTGTACTTATAGTGAGGCTGGACGGTCGAAACTCGCTATAAGTACAAGGTCATCGCAGTCCAGGGCCCTTGCGGCACACCAGCAACGGTTCCGGCCAGTACACATCCGCCGCCTACACGCCGCCGTCCCGTCCTCCCCCGGGCGCCGCGCCGGAGCGCTGAGGACCCCGCACCGGGGCGCGGCACGAGGGGCACCGGACGCGCCCGGGCACGCGCGAGGGGGCCGCCGCACCCGACGGTGCGACGGCCCCCTCGTCCGACTGCGGCCCCGGTCGGGGTCAACCGCCCATCTGGCCGCGCATGCCCCGGGGCATCTTGGCGTTCTTGGGCATGGGCCCCTTGGGCATCTGCATCTTGGCGGGCAGCGCCTTGAGCCGGTAGTTCAGCTCGGCGGTCCCGGCCTTGTCCAGGTTGCGCGGGAGCCTGACCAGCGTGCGCTGGAGCTTGGAGACCGGCACCTGGTCCTCGCCGTTGCCCACCTTGAAGTCGTAGATGGGCGTGTCGTAGGCGACGCGGGCCACGCGCTTCTTCTCACCGGCGATCAGCGGCTTGAGGCGGCCGGGGTCGCCCTCGCCGACCAGGATCACGCCGGGGCGCCCCACCACGCGGTGCACGACGTCCATCTGCTTGTTGGCCGCCACACCCGGCTCGACCACCCAGTTGCCGCGCATGTTGTCCAGGATCGCCATGCCCGCGCCCAGGCGTCCGTCCAGCATCTTGTACTGCACGCGCTGCGCGGAGCGGGTGAAGATGATGAACCCCACCAGGAAGGCGACCGGCAGGCCGGTCAGCGGCCACAGGATCCACGACCCGGTCCAGATGCCGATGCCGACGAACACCGCGAGGATGACCAACGCCGCCGTGACCGCGAGCGGGATGCTGCGCGGACTCTGCTGGTGGACGACCTTGGCGACCATGCCGATCTGCTTGAGACGGCCCGGCTGCTTCTCGGCACCGTCCTTGCCTTGGGCCGTGTTCTGTGAACCCCTGGGCTTTTTCGCCATCGTGCTCTCAGGCAGCTCGCGCCGACGCCGGATCGGCGGGGAAGGAGATCCCTCGGCTGCCTTGCCTCCTCTTCGCGGTCGTCGTGGGTGCGGCGCCTCGCGGCGCCACCGACGGGCGCCTGTCCACATCAGGATATGTGCGGGTGCCCGTAACTGAGGAACGGTGGCCAGCGGGCCACCGTTCCAGCTTGGTCACGACTCGGGTGGAAAGTCCGTTACGCGTTGTTCGCCAGGGCGGCGTTCTCGGCGTCCCGCTTCTCCCGGGCCTGCTTGTACAGGCGGCCCGCGCGGTAGGAGGAGCGCACCAGCGGCCCGGACATGACACCGGCGAAGCCGATCTCCTCGGCCTCCCGGCCCAGCTCCACGAACTCCTCCGGCTTGACCCACCGGTCGATCGGGTGGTGCAGCTTGGAGGGGCGCAGGTACTGGGTGATGGTCAGCAGGTCGCACCCGGCCTCGTGCAGGTCGCGCATGGCCTCGCTGATCTCCTCACGGGTCTCGCCCATGCCCAGGATCAGGTTCGACTTGGTGACCAGGTTGTCCGCGCGCGCCTCGGTGATCACCTTGAGGGAGCGCTCGTAGCGGAAACCCGGACGGATGCGCTTGAAGATCCGCGGCACCGTCTCGACGTTGTGCGCCAGCACCTCCGGACGCGAGCCGAACACCTCGGCCAACTGGTCGGGGTCGGCGTTGAAGTCGGGGATCAGCAGCTCCACGCCCGTGCCCGGGTTGAGCTCGTGGATCTTGCGGACCGTCTCGGCGTACAGCCAGGCGCCGCCGTCCTCCAGGTCGTCACGGGCCACACCGGTGATGGTGGCGTAGCGCAGGCCCATGGTCTTGACCGAGTTGGCGACCTTGGTCGGCTCCATGCGGTCCAGGGCGGTGGGCTTGCCGGTGGCGATGTTGCAGAAGTCGCAGCGCCGCGTGCACTGGTCGCCGCCGATGAGGAAGGTCGCCTCGCGGTCCTCCCAGCACTCGTAGATGTTGGGGCACCCGGCCTCCTGGCAGACCGTGTGCAGGCCCTCGCTCTTGACCAGGGAGTGGAGCTCGGTGTACTCGGGCCCCATGTGCGCCTTGATCTTGATCCACGGCGGCTTCTTCTCGATGGGGGTCTCGCTGTTGCGCGCCTCCACGCGCAGCAGCCTGCGGCCCTCAGGAGCGATGGTCAACGTGAACCCGTTCCCTTCTGTGCCCCGTGCCGGGGACCCTTCCCCTCGTGGGGGCTCGGCGTCCCCGCGGGGACTGGATCATGGTGTGGTGTGTCATCCACGCGCGGTGGCGCCGGAGAGCAGGTCCGCGCCGTCGGTGTGGCGGTACTCCCGCGCGCCGAGCAGGTCCGCCAGGTGGCGTTCCATCCGGGGCCGCGCGTCGGCCACGGACACGTCGCGCCCCAGTTCGGCGGAGAGCGAGGTGACCCCGGCGTCGGTGATTCCGCACGGGACGATCCGGTCGTACCACGACATGTCATTGTTGCAGTTCAACGCGAGCCCGTGCATCCCGACCCCGCGGGCGATCCGGCAGCCGATGGCGGCCACCTTGCGCTCGATGAGGCCGCGCTCGGGGTCGGCGGCCAGCCACACCCCGGTGCGCCCCTCCACCCGGGTGCCGGTCAGGCCGTATTCCGCGACGGTGCGGATGATGGCCTCCTCCAGCATCCGGACGTAGGCGATCACGTCGACGGGGTCCGGCAGCCGGACGATGGGGTACACCGTCAGCTGGCCGGGGCCGTGCCAGGTGATCTTGCCGCCCCGGTCGATGTCCACCACGGGCGCCCCGGGGTCGGTGATGGGACGATCCCACCTCCCGGTGCGCTTTCCGGCGGTGTACACGGGCTCGTGTTCCAGCAACAGGACGGTGTCGGGCACCTCATCGGCGACGCGACTCTCGTGGAGCCGCTTCTGGAGATCCCAGCCCTGGTGGTAAGGGACGGGAGCGTCGCCCAGCCATGCGTAAACGAGATCACTCACACATCCAACCTTACGCCCCGGTGGACTGTGCGGGTCTGGCCAGGATGTCGGATAGCGCACTGTCCACGGTGGGCAGCGCGAAGGAATAACCGGCCTTCGTGAGGCGTTCGGGCTCGGCCCTCATGTCGATCAGCGCGGTTTCCTCGGCGAAGTCCCCCAGCAGCGCGCGCATCGCCACCGCGGGGACCGGCAGGACGGCGGGGCGCCGCAGAGCGCGGCCCAGAGCCCTGGTGAACTCGGCGTTGGTCACCGGCTCGGGCGCGCACATGTTCACCGGCCCGGTGATCTCGGGGTGCTCCAGCAGGAACCGCACGGCCCCGATCTGGTCGCGCATGGCGATCCAGCTCATGTACTGGCGCCCCGACCCCAGGCGGCCGCCCAGCCCCGCCCGGTACAGCGGCAGCAGTGTGCCCAGCATCCCGCCCGAGCGGTCGAGCACCACCGAGGTGCGCATGTGCGCCACCGACAGGCCCGCCTCCTCGGCCGGGGCGGTGGCCTCCTCCCAGTCCCGGCAGACCCCGGCCAGGAAGCCGGTGCCCGGCGGGGAGGCCTCGGTGGCCGCGCGCCCGCCGGTGTCGCCGTAGAAGTGCATCCCCGACGCGCTCAGCAGGCGCGGGGGAGGCGAGGACATCCCCGCCAGGGCCTGGCACAGGGTGCGGGTGCCGCGCACGCGGCTGCGCCGGATGAGGGTGCGCCGGTGCCGCGTCCACAGGGCCGGGCCGACCGGCGCCCCGGCCAGGTGCACCACGGCGTCGGCCTCGTGCAGGGCCACCGTGTCCACCCGTCCCTGTTCGGGGCGCCACTCCGCCTCCTCCACGTCCGGGTGGTGCCGCCCCCGCGGCAGGTGGCGCACCATGCGCACCACCGTGTGCCCGTCGCCGAGCAGGGACGCCTCCAGCGCCCTGCCGATGAGACCCGTCGCACCCGTGATAGCCACTCGCATGGTCCTGGGTCTACCCGAAGGAGGGCGGTCCTCGCGCGTGAAGACACACCAAACGGACGACGGAGGACACCCGCCCGGTTTTTCTTCGGCTTTTTCCTCGAAAGAGCTGCGCGAGGGGCCCTCGGTCTTCTAGTTTGAACGTGGGACAGGAACTCCGCGTCAACGCGGAGCTACTGTGGGCGACGCGCTGTCGGGCTGACTGCCGCGTCCCCGACCACAGACCTTTGATGATGGGGATCATCAGGGGATGGTGATTGGTGGGGTAGAAAGACGGGGCGGTGCCGAGAGGCGCCGCCCCGTCCACTTTCCCGCCGCGGGCTCCGCGCCGCCCCCGAGGAGGCGCGGGCCGCGGGTGCCTGAGGGGTCCGCGGGCCCCTCAGCCGGTCAGCCCTCAACCGGGGTAGGGGCGCCGCTCCCGGGCCTCGCGCAGGGCCAGCGCCCACCACGCCAGCTGGCGCAGCATCCGCTCCACGGCGGCCTCCGCGGAGGACATGTCCACCACCGGGGTCCCGTCCGGGCCGAACATCGTCTGCGCGTTGTGCAGGCTGACCGTGTCGCGGATCGTGGCGGTGTGCAGCTCCGAGAAGACCGACCGCAGCTGCTCGATCGCCCGCAGGCCGCCGGACATCCCGCCGTAGGAGACGAAGCCCACCGCCTTGCCGAACCACTCCCGGCGCGCGGCGTCGATGGCGCTCTTCAGCTCGCCCGGGTAGCCGTGGTTGTACTCCGGGGTCAGCACGACGTACCCGTCGGCCGCCTCCACCGTGCGCGCCGACTCCGGGGCCATCGGGCCGCCGTGGCCGTCCTGCGGGCTGATGTCCTCCACGTCGAGGAAGTCGAACGCCACGGTGGCGTCCGGGTACTTCCGGGCCCGGTCCACGAACCAGCGGGAGACGGCGGGTCCGGTGCGGCCCCGGCGGTTTCCGCCGAGGATGACCGCGATCCGAAGGTTGTCCATGTGGGTCCTTGCTTCTTTGGTGCCGTCTCGGCCCACACGTGAGCGGGCACGTCGGGCGGGCACGCGCGGACCGGCTCAGGGAGCCGCGCGGCGCACCGTCGGTTCTTAGGGGACGGGTCAACGCTAGGACCTCAACAGGTCTTGAGGTCAAATCGGACAACACATTCCCCGATAAAGGACGCGCCGGGCCGGGTGCCGACGTGCGGCACCCGGCCCGGCGGGTGGTGAGGGGGCCTTCGCGGCCCGGGCCTACAGGCCCAGGTCGTCCTCGAAGGCGCCCTCCTCCAGACGCGCCTTCACGCTCTGGAGGAAGCGTCCGGCGTCGGCGCTGTCGATCAGGCGGTGGTCGTGGGCCAGCGACAGGTACACCATCGAGCGGACCGCGATCACCTCGTCGCCCATGGCGGTGTCCTCGACCACGACGGGGCGCTTGACGACCGCGCCGGTGCCCAGGATGGCCACCTGCGGCTGGTTGATGATCGGCGTGCCGAACAGCGCGCCGGTGCAGCCGGTCTCGGTGATGGTGAACGTGCCGCCGCCCAGCTCGTCCGGGCCGAGCTGGCCGGTGTGGGCGCGCTCGGTCAGGTCCTTGAGCCTGCGCGCCAGCTCACCCAGGCCCAGCTTGCCCGCGTCCTTGACCACGGGGGCCAGCAGACCGCGCTCGGTGTCCACCGAGACGCCGAGGTTCTCCACGTCGTGGTAGGTCACCTCCTGCTTGTCGCTGTCGACCACGGCGTTGAGCTTGGGGTGGGAGCGCAGGGCCTCCACCGCGGCCAGCGCGAAGAACGGGAAGAAGTCCAGCCGCACGTCCTCGCGCTCGGCGAAGCGCTCGGCGGAGTGCTCGCGCAGGCGGGCGATCTTGGTGACGTCCACCTCGATGACCTGCGTGGTCGTGGCCGAGACGTGCAGCGACTCCACCATCCGGTCCGCGATGGACAGGCGCAGGCGGGTGAGCTTCTCGGTACGGCCGCGCAGGGAGGTGTCGGTGGCGCCCTTGCGCGGGGCCGAGGACGGTGCGGGGGCGGCGGCGCGCGCGGCGTCGGCCTTCTGCTCCTCGGCGGCCTTGAGCACGTCCTGCTTGCGGACGCGGCCGCCCACGCCGGTGCCCTTGACGCGGCTGAGGTTCACGCCGTGCTCGGAGGCGAGCTTGCGCACCAGCGGGGTCACGTACGCCTCGGTACCGGCGTCGGTGCCCGAGGCGCGGCCGGTGCCGCTGAGGGTGCCGATGTCCACGGACGGGCTCTCGCCGTCCTTGTCCCGGTCCGCGGCGGGCTCGGCCTCGGGCTCCGGGGCGGGGGCGGCGGGCTCGGCGGGCTCCGGCTTCGGCTCGGCCTTGGGCTCGGCCTCGGCCGGGGCGGCGCCCTCGGAGACGGCCGGGGGCTCGTCCCCGGTGCCGCCGATGACGGCGATCTCCGCGCCGATCTCCACGGTCTCGTCCTCGTCGACGAGGATCTTGGTGAGTACGCCCGCGACGGGTGAGGGAATCTCGGTGTCCACCTTGTCGGTGGAGACCTCCAGGAGCGGTTCGTCCACCTCGACGGTGTCGCCCACGCTCTTGAGCCACTGGGTGACGGTGCCCTCGGTGACGCTCTCGCCCAGGGCGGGCATGGTCACCGACGTGGTCGGGCCCTGCTCGGAGGACGAGGCCTGCGCGTCGGACCCGGCCTGGGGCTCGGGGGCGGGCTCCGGCTCGGGCTCCCCGGCGGCCTCCTCCTCGGGCTTCTCGGTCTCCTCGGGCTCCTGCGCGGACTCCTCGGCGGCGGGCTCGGCGCCGCCCTCGTCGTCGGCGCTCTCGCCCTCACCGCCGATGACGGCGATCTCCGCGCCGATCTCCACGGTCTCGTCCTCGTCGACGAGGATCTTGGTGAGTACGCCCGCGACGGGTGAGGGAATCTCGGTGTCCACCTTGTCGGTGGAGACCTCCAGGAGCGGTTCGTCCACCTCGACGGTGTCGCCCACGTTCTTCAGCCACTGGGTGACGGTGCCCTCGGTGACGCTCTCACCCAGGGCGGGCATGGAAACGGAAGTCGGCATGGGTTTCCTCGTTGGATCTGGGCGCGGTCTCTGCCCAACCCCTTGATGGGCAGCGCGGATGTGTGCGGGGGCGGGCCCTTGCGGCCCGCCCCCGGTGGTGCGGTCAGTCGTGGACGTGCAGCGGCTTGCCCGCCAGCGCGAGGTGCGCCTCGCCCAGCGCCTCGGACTGGCTCGGGTGCGGGTGGATCAGCTGGGCCACCTCGGAGGGCAGGGCCTCCCAGTTGTAGATCAGCTGCCCCTCGGCGATCAGCTCGCCGACGCGGCTGCCGACCATGTGGACGCCCAGTACGGGGCCGTCCTTCTCGGCGATGACCTTCACCGCGCCCTGCGTCTGCAGGATCTGGCTCTTGCCGTTGCCCGCGAGGCTGTAGTTCATCTCCACGACGTCGTGTCCGCGCTCCTTGGCGACCTTGGTGGTCAGGCCCACGGACGCGACCTCGGGCTCGCAGTAGGTGACGCGGGGGACGCCGTCGTAGTCGATCGCGGGCGGGTTCTGCCCGGCGATGTGCTCGGCGACGAAGATGCCCTCGGCGAAGCCGACGTGGGCGAGCTGGAGGGTGGGGATGAGGTCGCCCACGGCGTAGACGTCGCCCACGCCGGTGTGCAGGTTCTCGTCCACCTGGACGAAGCCGCGGTCCAGGGTGATGCCCTGCTCCTCGTAGCCCAGGCCCTCCGAGACCGGCCCGCGGCCGATGGCCACCAGCAGGACCTCGGCCTCCAGGGTCTTGCCGCCCTTGAGGGTGACGGTCACGCCGGAGTCGGTGGTCTTGACCGACTCGAACGGGGTGCCCAGCTCGTACTTGATCTTGCGCTTGCGGAAGGCGCGCTCCAGCAGCTTGGAGCTGGACTCCTCCTCCACCGGTACCAGGTGCGGCAGGGCCTCGACGATGGTGACGTCGGCGCCGTAGGAGCGCCACACGCTGGCGAACTCCACGCCGATCACGCCGCCGCCCAGGACGATGACCGACTCGGGCACGCGGTCCAGGTCGAGGGCCTGGTCGCTGGTCATGACCTTCTCGCCGTCGATGTCCAGCCCCAGGGTCTTGGGCTTGGAACCGGTGGCCAGCAGGATGTTGCGGCCCTTGTAGACGGCGCCGTCGACGGTGACCTCGTCCTTGCCGGTGAGCTTGCCCTCGCCCTCGACGACGGTGATCTTGCGCGACTTGACCAGGCCGGTCAGGCCCTTGAACAGGCCGCCGATCACCTTGTCCTTGTAGGTGTGCACGGCCTGGATGTCGATGCCCTCGAACGTGGCCTTGACCCCGAAGTTCTCGCTCTCCTTGGCGGAGTCGGCGACCTCGGCCGAGTGCAGCAGGGCCTTGGTGGGGATGCAGCCGCGGTGCAGGCAGGTGCCGCCGAGCTTGTCTTTCTCGATCAGGACGACGCTCATGTCCAGCTCCGCGGCGCGCAGTGCCGCCGCGTAGCCGCCGCTGCCGCCGCCAAGGACGACGAGGTCGAAGGTGCCGCCGCTCTCACTCACGGGAACGAACTCCTTGTTGTGGCTGGTGATGGGTGGTGGTCGCGGCCGTGCCCCGCGCGGGCGGAGGGAGGGTGTGCGCGGCCGCGGTGGCCGGGAGGGGCGGCGTTCCGGCTCGGGAGGCCGCCCCCTGGGCGGGTGCTATCCGGCGTACTCCTCGGCGATGCGGACCAGGGTGCGGGTGCCCGCGCCGGTGCCGCCCTTCGGGGTGTAGCCGTGCGGACCGCCCTGGTTGAAGGACGGTCCGGCGATGTCGAGGTGCGCCCACGTGACGCCCTCCTCGACGAACTCCTTGAGGAAGACGCCCGCGGAGAGCATGCCGCCCCAGCGCTCGCCCGCCACGTTGGCGATGTCGGCGACCGCGGAGTCCAGGCCCGCGCGCAGCTCCTCGGGCAGGGGCATCGGCCAGGAGGCCTCGCCCGCCTCGGCGGCCGCGGCGACGATCCGGTCGCGAGCCTCGTCGTCGTTGGACATGACCGCGAACACCCGGGTGCCGAGCGCGACCAGCTGGGCGCCGGTCAGGGTGGCGATGTCCACGATCAGGTCGGGCTCGTCCTCCTGCGCCCGCACGATGGCGTCGGCCATGACCAGGCGGCCCTCGGCGTCGGTGTTGAGCACCTCGACGGTCTTGCCGCCGTAGATGGTCAGCACGTCGGAGGGGCGCTGGGCGGTGCCGCTGGGCATGTTCTCGGCCACGGCGAGGTAGCCGACCACGTTGACCCGCAGGTTCAGGGCGGCGATGGCACGCATGGCGGCCAGCACGGAGGCGGCGCCCGCCATGTCGGACTTCATCCAGTCCATCGAGCCCGCGGGCTTGAGGGACAGGCCGCCGGAGTCGAACGTGATGCCCTTGCCGACGAAGGCGACGGTCCTGGTGGCCTCGGGGTGGCTGTGAGCCAGGCGGACCAGGCGGGGCGGGTTGGCCGAGCCCTGGCCGACGCCGGTCAGGCCGCCGTAGCCGCCCTCGGACAGGGCGGCCTCGTCCAGGACCTCGACGCGCAGGCCGGACTGCTGGGCGATCTCCTGGGCGGTGGCGGCCAGGTCCTCGGGCACCAGGTCGGCCGGTGCGGTGTTGACCAGGTCGCGGGTGAGGTTGACGGCCTCGGCCAGGACGGCGGCGCGCTCGGCGGCCTCCCCGGCGTCCCCGGCGGAGCTGGCCAGGACCAGCTCGGCGGCGGGCTTGTCCTTGGCGGCGGTGCGGTACCGGTCGAAGCCGTAGGCGCCGAGGCGGGCTCCGAGGGCGACGGCTCCGGCCTCGGCGGCGGTCCCGGCGGGCAGGGCCAGGACGACGCGGCCCGCGCCCTCGGGGCGCGAGGTCAGCGAGCGCAGCGCGGCGCCGGCGGCGCGGGACAGGACGTCGGGGTCGACGGGGCCCTCGGCGGGCGCCGGGCCGAGACCGACCGCGACGACGACCGGGGCCTTGACGGCTCCGAGGGAGGCAAGGGTGTGCACCTCCTCGGGGGCGCCGCTCGCTCCCAGGAGCGACAGGGTCTGGGCGAGGCCGCCGGAGAAGGCGGCATCGACGTCATGAGCGCCCGACGCGGGCTCCGGAGCGTCGCCTCCGGAGTGGTAACCGACGACAACCGCGTCGGCGTCGAGCGAACTGGGGGACTCCGTATTTACTGACAACGACGTGCTCACGTCCCCGATGCTAGTCGCCCCGCGCGCCCGGCGGGGACGCGGCGCCCCGGGTCCGCGGGGGCCCTGACGCGGCGCTGCGGGGGACCGTGCGAGTCGGGGGTGTGCGGGGTCGGCTCCGGCCCGCGCGCGCGGCGAGGGTGCCTCTGGCCGCCGGTGAAGGGTGTCGTGGGCCGTCTCCGGGGCGGACTCCGCGTTCCCGTCTGCGAGAACCGTGAAACCTGTGTGAAAAAATGTGATGATCACGACATCGGGCACCCCCGAGCCGGTTACCGATTGGTAGGAAACCGCCTGGTGGGACGCCCCGAGGCCCGCCGACCGGGGCCGTGAATCCCCGTTCCGGTCCTCACAGCCGGGCCGCGGCCGCCGCGGCCACCACCAGCGCCGTCGTCACCGCCGTCTCCGACAGCGCGCCCAGCACGTCGCCCGTGACGCCGCCCAGCCGCCGCACCGTCCGGCGCAGCACGAGGCCCGCCGCCAGCAGCCCCGCCGCGGCGGCGAGCGCGCAGGCCAGCGCGAACTCCGGCGCGTGCGCCCAGCCCGCCAGGCACACCAGCGCCACGGGGACGGCGGCCAGCAGCGCACCCCGAAGGCGCACGGTCCCCGCCACGAACGCCCCCAGCCCCTCGGGCCGCGCCGGGGGCACGCTCGGAGTGCACGCCAGAGTCACCGCCAGCCGCCCGGCGGCCCCGGCCACCGCCGCGCCCGTCAGAGCCGCCACGGCCGAGGCCTGCGCCAGCTGGCCCAGGGCCAGGGCCTGCGCGGCGAGCACGACCACCAGGGTGATGACGCCGAACGGGCCGATGTCGGACCGGCGCATCACCTCCAGGGCGCCCTCGGCCGGGCGCGCGCTGCCCAGTCCGTCGGCCAGGTCGGCCAGCCCGTCCAGGTGCAGTCCCCGCGTCAGCAGCGCCCCCAGACCGACGGCCAGCACCGCGGCCAGGGCGGCGGACAGGCCGACCGCCGTCCCGAGCACGGCCGCGGCGCCGGTGAGGCCGCCCAGGAGCGCGCCCAGCACGGGCGCCCACACCATCGCCCACCCGGCCACCCGGCGGTCCAGCCGTCCGGCGCGCACCGGGAACACGGTGAACGTCCCCAGCGCCATCCGGACCCCCGCGACCGCGTCCGAGGCCCGGGAGGGGCCGGAGGAGCCGCCCGGGGCGGGTCCGTCCGGCGCGGGGTCCTCCGCGGGGGGACCGGCGGCAGCGCTCACGGCAGCTCCAGGACGCGGCCCGCGGTCACCAGCACCACGTCCTCGGACTCGGCGCCCACCCACTGGTTCAACCGGCCCAGGTGGTCGCGGAACAGCCCCCCGGAGCGGGTCGCGGGCACCACGCCCGAGCCCACCTCGTTGGTGACCGCCACGACGTAGGCCTGGGTGGAACGCCAGGCCTCCAGCAGCCCGTGGACCGCCGCCTCCACCTCGTCCTCCGCGTCGGGCGGGGGGCTGTCCCCCCACAGCCCGGCCCCGTCCATCACCCGGGTCAGCCAGGTGCCCAGGCAGTCCACCAGGACCGCGCCCCGTGCACCCTTGAGCAGCGCGGCCAGGTCGGTGGTCTGCTCGGTGCGCCACCACCAGGGGCGGCGCCGCACGTGCCGGGCCACCCGGTCGGCCCAGTCGGGGTCCGCGACCGGGTCGGGCTCCGGGCCGGTCGCCGCGTACAGCACCTTCGGCTCCGCCATCAGGCGCAGCTCCGCCTCGGTGGACTTGCCCGAGCGCGCGCCCCCGGTCACCAGGGTCCGGTGCGGCCCGCGCGGCCGCGACTCCGGCCACACCGCCGGAGGGCACGACAGGACCTGCCCGTCGTTCGGTACCAGGGCGCCCCACAGCCGGGCCCGGCGGGCGAACTCCTCCGGTGAGCGGACGCGGTGGTCGCCGCCGACCGCGACGACGGCCGTGGTCACCCCGATCACCCCCGAGCGGCGCAGCTCGCCGATGACCTCCGGGCGCTGCGCGGCGTCCACGACGACCATGTCCACCTGCTGGTCGGGGCGGACGGAGGAGTAGCCGGAGGAGCCCTCGGCGCGCGCCTCCGCCGGGGGCACGCCGGGCAGGGGCCCCGGGCCCGTGCGCGCGTACATCAGCCTGCCCCCGTCCGGGCCCTCGACCAGGACGCCGTCGGGGGTCGGGCTCACCGAGTACCCCGGCGGCACCGGGCCGACCACCCCCGCCTCGCGGACGCGGAAGCGGTCGTCCACCGTCACGCGCAGCGGCAGGCGGCGCTCGGCGAGGGCCTTTTTGCAGGAGGCGCAGGTGCACTGGGGGGCGGGCCACCCCGAGTGCCCGGCAGTCCCGAGAAATCGGATACGCACCGAAAAAGTAAACAGCATCCTCCGCCAAGGCTTGGTTAAGCTCGGGCCAGGATCACGGTGACCGGCGCTGTGACCTCCGTGACGAAGGGGCGGTCGAACATGGCGTGGACCTGGCGGTACTTCGAGGCCGACGGAGCCGACACGCTGGGGCAGGAGCTGCCCTCGGAGTCGTTCACCTCGCGCGGCGACGCGGAGAGCTGGCTGGGGGAGAACTGGCAGGAGCTCGCCGAGGGCGGCGTGGGACGCGTCGCCCTGCTCGACGGCGACACGGAGGTCTACGCGATGTCCCTGGAACCCGTCGAGTAGCGCTCGCCCGTCCGGGGGCCGCGAAGGCCTCCGGCGGCGGGGTTCAGCCGGTGCCGGGGACGGATCGGCGGCCCTGCCACGGCCAGCGGTTCTCCAGCTCCACCTCCAGGGAGAAGCTGAGGAAGGTCCGGATGAGGACGATCCCGGCGAGCACCCCCACGGTGGCGAAGGTGGGCGACACCGCGACCGTGCGGATGATGTCCCCGGCGACGAGGAACTCCAGGCCCAGCAGGATCGCCCGGCCCAGGCCCTGCCGTTAGGGCCGGTAGGCCGCATCCGGCCCGTGCCCGCCGACCCACCGGTACAGGAACAGCGCGGTCGCGCCCAAGGCCCCGACGACGATGACGCCGACCCCGGCGATGTCGACCGCGGTGCCCACCGCCTCGATGACGTGCGCGATGTCCATGGAGCCCCCTCCGTGCCGCGTGCGTGCGCGCCAGCAGCTACCCGGGTCAGGCGGGGGCGACACCAGGGGGCGGGCCGGTCCAGGAACGCGGACGGGCCCGGCCGTCCTGGGGACGGCCGGGCCCGCGGCGTCGGACACCGTCCGGGCGCGGCTGGGGTCTGTTCTTCGAACCCGCCTCCGCCACCGCTGTGCCTGCTTCAACCCGATTCCCGTTCTCCGGGCGCCCGAACACGAGAAGGACCGCGCCGTAGGCGTCCGTTGAGGGTGGTGGCGGGCGACGGGTGGGACGAAGCGGAGCGGAGGTCCAGAAAACGCAGCTAGCCGCGGATGTTCTCGGGGCTCTTCGTCAGCGCCGGGTCGCGCTGGACGCTGTCGCCCAGGACCTCGTCGATCCTCGCCATCAGCTCGGCGTCCAGCCTGACCCCCGCGGCCTTGACGTTGCCCTCCACCTGCTCGGGGCGGGAGGCGCCGATGATCGCGGCCGACACGTTCGGGTTCTGGAGCACCCAGGCCACGGCCAGCTGCGCCAGCGTCAGGCCCGCATCGGCGGCCAGCGGCTCCAGCCGCTGCACGCGCTCCAGCATGACCCGGTCCTTCATCTGGTCGCTCAGGAAGCGGCCGCCGCCGGGGTCGGCGGCGCGCGAACCGGCGGGCAGCTCCTGGCCGGGCTTGTACTTGCCGCTCAGGACGCCGCCCTCGAGCGGCGACCACACGATCTGGCCGACGCCCTCGCGCTCGGAGAGCGGGACGACCTCGGACTCGATGACCCGCCACAGCATGTTGTACTTCGGCTGGCTGGAGATGATGCGGTCGAAGCCCATCTCGTCGGCGATCTTGAGCGCCTGCTCGATCTCCTCGGCGCGCCACTCGGAGACGCCGACGTAGAGGACCTTGCCCTGGCGGACCAGGTCCTCGAAGGCCCGCACGGTCTCCTCCAGCGGGGTGGAGTAGTCGAACCGGTGGGCCTGGTACAGGTCCAGGTAGTCGGTCCCCAGGCGGCGCAGGGAGTTCTCCACGCTGCGGACGATGTGCTTGCGGGACAGGCCCCGGTCGTTCTTGCCCTCACCCGTGGGCCAGTAGACCTTGGAGAAGATCTCCAGCCCGTCCCGGCGCTCGCCCTTCAGTGCGCGGCCGAGCACCTCCTCCGCCCTGCCCCCGGCGTAGCCGTCGGCGGTGTCGAACGTGGTGATGCCCGCGTCCAGCGCCGCGCGGACACAGGCCTTGGCCGTGTCCTCCTCGACCTGGGAGCCGTGCGTGATCCAGTTCCCGTACGCGATCTCGCTGACCATGAGGCCGCTGTTGCCCAGATGCCGAAATTCCATGTCGAGCACTCTAGTAGGGGATTGTGCCCGTTCGCGAGGTTCTACGCCGTGCGGCTGGAAGCGCTCCCAGTCCGAGGGGAGCGCCCGAGGGGAGCGGGGGCTCGACGGGGAGTGAGGGGCCGGTGCTGGGACCGGCCCGGGCTCACGTCGTCGGGGAGGCGGTGGCGGGAGCCGTCAGCGCGCGTTGCGGGGCGTGGGGTCCTCGCGGACCTTGAGCCGCGGCTTGGGCAGGCGCAGGCGGCGGAACTGGAGCTGGCGCATGGCCGCGTACATCCCGATGCCCTTGACGGCGGGGTCGTCGGGGAAGTACCCGGCGGCGCGCTTCTTGACCGTGCGGCCCACCATGACGCCCTCGGCGATGATGGTGACCATCATCAGCGGCCACAGGACGTAGGCCACACCGATCTGGAACATCGGGTTGTTGATGAACAGCAGCGCGATGATCACGATCGAGAACGGCAGGAAGAACTCGCTGGCGCTGCGGCGCGAGTCGACGAAGTCGCGGGCGAACGCCCGGGCCTCGCCGAGGTCCTGCTGCCGGTAGTAGCGGGCCTCGTCCTTGGGCACGCCCTTGATCGCGGAACTCGCGGTGCCCCTGCCGCGTTGGCGGTCAAGACGATCCCGGTAGGCCTGGTAGGCCTCCTTGCGCGTCTCGGGCGCCTTGAGCGGTCGGCGGGGGGCCACCTCGGACTCCCTGCGCTTTGGGGTGGGGACACCCTTCTTGGGCGTGTATCCCTTAGGTTGGGTGGACTCAGTGGCCTCAGGGCTGGCGGATTCGGCGGAGGCCGGATCCGTGGCTGCGGAAGCGGAGCGACGTCGGAACACACCCTCAGGGTAGCCGGTCATAGCTTTATGGCGACCGCGGACCAGAGCGCGTAGGGTTGGGCAAAGCGCCCGCTGGGAACAGCCGATGTACGCACCGAGAAGGGGACGGCCACGCCGATGAGCGTGTTTCAGCGACTTTCGATGATCTTCAAGTCCAAGGCCAACAAGGCCTTGGACGCAGCCGAGGACCCAAGGGAAACCCTCGACTACTCGTACCAGAAGCAGCTCGAGCTCCTACAGAAGGTGCGACGGGGCGTGGCCGACGTCGCGACCTCCCGCAAGCGCGTCGAGCTCCAGATCCAGCAGCTGGAGCAGCAGTCCGGCAAGCTGGAGAACCAGAGCCGCGCCGCCCTGACGCAGGGACGCGAGGACCTCGCCCGCGAGGCCCTGACCCGCCGCTCCGGCCTGTCCCAGCAGATCGAGAGCCTGCGTGAGCAGCACGCCAACCTCCAGGGCGAGGAGCAGAAGCTCACGATGGCGGCCCAGCGCCTCCAGAGCAAGGTGGACGCCTTCCGCACGCGCAAGGAGACCATCAAGGCCAACTACACCGCCGCCCAGGCCCAGACGCAGATCAGCGAGGCCTTCTCCGGCATCTCCGAGGAGATGGGCGACGTCGGCATGGCCGTCCAGCGCGCCGAGGACAAGACCGCCGAGATGCAGGCCCGCGCGGGCGCCGTGGACGAGCTCCTCGCCTCCGGCGCGCTCGACGACGTCACCGGCACAGCCCGGGACGACATCCAGAGCGAGCTCGACCGCATGGCCAGCACCACCGGCGTCGACGCCGAGCTGGAGCGCATGAAGATGGAGCTCGGCCAGGGCAGCGGCGGTTCCACCCCCCAGATCGAGGGCGGCAACGGCGCCGGGAACACCGGCGGCACCGGCAACCGGGAGGGCGCGTGATCGTCCGCATCATGGGTGAGGGACAGCTCGACCTCACCGACGCCGACCTGGAGCTGCTCAACTCCTTCGACTCCGCGCTGGAGTCGGCGATCGAGTCGGGCGACGAGGCCACGTTCCGCCGGGCCCTGCACGACCTCCTGGAGAGGGTCCGCGAGGACGGTCGGCCGCTGCCGCCCGACGCGCTGGAGCCCTCGCAGTTCATCCTCCCGCACGCCGACGCCACCATGGAAGAGGTGCGGGAGATGCTCCAGGACGACGGACTCATCCCCGGTTAGGACCGGGTCCTCCGTCCGGCGCACCGCCTCCGTCCAGGTGCGTCCGGACCGGTGAGTGCGCACGGCGGGCCGGATTCCGGTCGGCCGGTGCGGTGCTCGGTGCCTGCGCGCGCGTTTCCGGGCCGCCGTGACCACGTGTCACGGCGGCTTCCGCGTGTCCGGGGGCGTACGCGCCCGTCCGGGCCGACCACGTCGGGCCGGGTGTGGCGTGCGCCGCCCCCGTCCCAGGAACCGCGGCGGGGCCCCCGTCCGTTGGACGTGGTGGAGGGAAGGGGAGAGGACGGGAACCCGCGGTGCGCGCGGGGGACGGTCCGCCGGGGAGGCCGCACCGGCTCCGCGGGGCCGGCAACGGGCGCGGTCGGCGAACACGCGGCGGGCGGACCACCTCATACCGTTTCCCACCTGGGCGAACTACACTCCGAGACAGTCGACGCGTCGGCGGAGGGGACTACGGCATGGCCGGATCCAAGTTCAGACCTGACCGGGGACTGACCGCCCGCATGGTGACGACCATGGGACTGCTCGCCCTGGTCTACGCGGCCTTCGTCGTCGGGCTGGTCCTCGTGGGCCTCAACGTGTGGCTGGTGCTGCTCATCGTCGCCGGGTTCGCGCTGTTCAGCTACTTCGCCTCCGACAGGATCGCCATGTTCGCCATGGGCGCCAAGGAGGTCTCCCCGGAGCAGGCGCCCGAGCTGCACGCCCTCGTCGACCGGCTGTGCGCCATGGCGGACATGTCCAAGCCCCGCGTGGGGATCGCCGACACCGACGTGCCCAACGCCTTCGCCACCGGGCACAACGAGAAGTCCGCGGTCGTGTGCGTGACCACCGGCCTCATGCGCCGCCTCGACGGCCCCGAGCTGGAGGCGGTCCTGGCGCACGAGCTGTCCCACATCGCCCACCGCGACGTCATGGTGATGACCGTCGCCGGGTTCCTGGGCATCGTGGCCGGGTTCCTCACCCAGGCCGGGCTGCGCTTCGCGATGTTCGCCGGGGCGACGCGCGGCAACAACAACGGGCCCGCGCCGGCCGTGGTCGCCCTGCTCGTCGTGGCCGTCAGCGCCGCGGCCTGGGCGCTCAGCTTCCTGCTCACCCGGGCGCTGTCGCGCTACCGGGAGCTGTCGGCCGACCGCGCCGCCGCCTACCTCACCGGGCGCCCGTCCGTGCTGGGCAGCGCCCTGACCAAGATCACCGGCGACATGTCCCGCATCCCCACCCGCGACCTGCGCCAGGCGGAGCCGTTCAACGCCTTCTTCTTCGCCCCGGCCTCCTCCCGCAAGGGGTTCAGCTTCAGCCAGCTGGTCGCCACACACCCGCCGGTGCAGCAGCGGCTGGAGCAGCTGTCCGACATCTCGCGCCAGCTCGGGCAGGGGCGCTGACCCCGTCCGCGGGGGCCGCCGGAGGGGACGGCGGCACCGATCCGCGCGGGCGGACACGGGGCCGATCCGGTCCGCGCGCGACCGACACGACCACGAGAGAGGACCGGCCACGATGAGCTTCTGGCGAGCGCTGTTCGGGCGCTCCGAACCGGCCCAGCCCGACCTGGACGCCCTGTTCGGCCTCCCCTCGGCGTCGGTCACCCTGCGTGCCGCCGCGGGCTTCACGCCCACCGGCACCGGCTCCGTCGCCTTCCGCGCCACCGAGGGCGCCGCCTTCGCCGACCTGGAACGCGACGTCACCGAGCTGCTCGACGCCGACGGGGGAACGCCCGTCGAACAGGTCACCGACGACTACGGCTACACCTGGCTCGTGGTGCGCTCGGCCGCCCCGGCCCGGAGCCCGGACGGAGCCGCCGACCCCGACATCACCGGCCTGGTGACCGACCTGCACGCCGTCAACTCCACCCTGGAGGCCAACGGCTACGGGCCCTCCCTCCTGTGCTCCCTGGTCGGCTTCACCGACGGCACGCGCTCGCTGGGGCTGGTCTACCTCTACAAGCGCGGCACCTTCTACCCCTTCGCCCCGGTCGGCGACGGCGGCCGCAGGGACAACGCCCTGGAACTCCAGGCCGAGGCCGCCATCGGCCGCGACCTGCCCCTGGAGGAGGACCGATCCCGCTGGTTCCCCGTCTACGGGGCGCCCGGCCTCTGACCAGCGGGGGGTGCCCCGCGCCGGGAGAAATGTGGCCTGGCACACTGGTCCGGTGCGTATCCTCATCGCTCCTGACAAGTTCGCCGGTACCCTCTCCGCCCTCGAAGCCGCGCAGGCGGTCGCCGACGGCTGGCACCGGACCGATCCCTCCGCCACGACGGACCTGCTGCCGCTCTCCGACGGCGGCCCCGGCTTCGTCGAGGTCCTGCACACGGCCCTCGGCGGCGAGGTGCACCGGACCGAGGTGACCGGCCCCCTCGGTACGCCCGTGGCCGCGGAGTACCTCCTGGACGGCGACACCGCCTACGTGGAGAGCGCCCAGGCCTGCGGCCTGCACCTGGTGCCCTCCGGTGACCGCGACCCCGGCCGCACCACCACCCACGGCGTCGGCGAGCTGGTCGCCCACGCGGTCCGCTCCGGCGCCCGCACCGTCGTCGTCGGACTCGGCGGCAGCTCCACCAACGACGCCGGGGCCGGTCTCCTGGCCGCCCTGGGCGCCACCCCCGCCGACCATCTGAGCCACGGCGGCGGCCCCCTGGCCGACCCCGGGGACGTCGACCTCGACGCGGCCCGCCGGGCCGTGGCCGGGGTCCGTCTCGTCGCCGCCACCGACGTCGACAACCCCCTGCTGGGCATCCACGGGGCCAGCGCCGTCTTCGGGCCCCAGAAGGGCGCCGACCCCGACCAGGTGCAGCGCCTGGACGCCGCCCTGACCGCCTTCGCCGACCGCGTCGACCCCGGCGGCGAGGTCCGCGACACCCCCGGCGCCGGAGCCGCGGGCGGCCTGGGCTTCGCCCTGCTCCTGCTCGGCGGCACCGTCGAGTCGGGCATCAGCCGCGTCCTGGACTCCGTGCGCCTGACCGACCGCCTCGCGGGGGCCGACCTGGTCATCACCGGAGAGGGCTCCTTCGACTCCCAGTCGCTGCGCGGCAAGCTGCCCCACGGCGTCGCCCAAGCCGCCAACAAGCACGGCGTCCCCTGCGTGGTCACCGCGGGCGCGGTCAAGGTCGGCCGCGCCGAGGCGGCCGCGGCCGGGATCACCGAGACCTACTCCCTCGTGGAGTCCTCGGGCTCAGTCGAGGCCGCCATGACCCGCTCCGCGGACGAACTGCGCGCCCTGGCCGCCGACATCGCCCGCCGCTGGACCCGCTGAGCCCCCGGCGAGGCCGGGTTCCGGCCGGGACCGGACCCCGTCGGACACGGAGGGGGCGGGCCGCCCCCGCCCCCTCTCCGCGTTCCCCCCGCTCGGCCCGCGCCCTCGCGCCGCGGGGCGCGCACACGCGAAGCGGCGCCCCGGGAGAACCCGCTCCCGGGGCGCCGCTGCCGTGTGTCGTCACGGACCGCGCCGTGACGGAGGGGTCCGTGCGCGGCGGGGGCCGCTACGAACCGTCGCCGCTACTCCTCCAGGGAGTGCTCCTCGTAGGCCAGGATCTCGTGGCCGTCCTCCCCGTAGTGGAAGATCTCGAAGGTGGCGGCGGTCGGGTCGCCGTTGTCGTTGAAGTCGATGTTGCCGCTGACGCCCTGGTAGTTGATCTCCTCACCGTCGGCCAGCAGGTCGCGGCACTCCTCGAAGGTGCCGCACTCGGTGCCCTCGGGACGGCTGACGTTGGGCAGCTCGGCGACGTACTCGGACGGGTTCACGCTGCCCGCGGCCTCGGCGGCCAGGGCGATCACGGTGACGCAGTCGTAGACCTGCGGGGCGAACTGGAAGACCTCCAGCTCCTCGTTGAAGCTGGTCAGGCCCTCGGTGAACTCGGGGTTGTCCGCGCTCGGGGCGATACCGGTGATGCCGGTGACGCTCTCGGGGTCGTCGGCGCTGACCGTCTCGCCCAGGTTCGGGTCGTTGAGGCCGTCGGTGACGTAGAGCTGCTCGCCCTCGGTGCCGCCCTCCAGGAGCTGGGCGATGACCTGCGCGCCCTCCTCGAAGGCGATGAGCGCGACGGCGTCCGGCTCCTCGGTGGTGACGCTGTTGACGACCGAGTCGAAGGTGGTGGCCAGCGGGTCGTAGGTCTCGTTGACCACGACCTGGGCGCCCAGGTTCTCCAGCTCCGTCTGGAGGGCGCCCGCGTAGCCGCCGCCGTAGTCGTCGGCGCGCGCGACGATGGCGATGTTCTGGTTGCCGTTCTCGACCATCGTGCGGGCCATCACGACCGCGGAGAGCAGGTCGCTCGGCGCGGTGCGGAAGTAGTAGCCGTTGTCCTCGATCTCGCTGAGCTCGGCGGCGGTGTTGGAACCCGAGCACTGGACGATCTCGGAACCGGTGATGGTGTCGTAGGTCGCCTGCGTCATGCCGGAGGCCGCGGCGCCGATGACGGCGTTCACCTGGTCGGAGACGAGGTTGTTGGCGGCCTCGTTGGCCTGGGCGTTGTCGCCCGCCTCGTCGCCCTCGACGATGGCGGGGACCTCGGTGCCGAGGATGCCGCCCGCGGCGTTGATCTCGGAGATCGCGTACTCGGCGGCCGTGATCTGGGGCGGGCCGAGGAAGGCGAGGTTGCCGGTCTGCGGGTAGAGGATGCCGTAGGTGAACTCTTCACCGCCCTCACCGCCGCCGCCTCCCTCGCCGCCGTCGCTGCCACACGCGGTCAGGCCGAGGACGAGGGCCGCGGTTGCGGCAGTGAGGCCTAGGACCTTCTTGCTAGCCATGATCGTGGTCACTCCGTTCAACCGGCGAAGCACGTGCTGCGCGGGGCAGCCGTGCCATGAGCATGCGCGTCCTGAATGTCCGTGATGTGTGGCATGACTTAATCAGGAGCGTTAGCGGAGCTTAATCATGAAAGTTCTGGCGCGGAAAGGACGGAACGGGCGTTGGTGCCGACTCGCCGTCAGGCTGTTATGGCTCTGTAGTCATCATCGACATCCGACGTTTCGTCTCTGTACAGAACACAGCTTTCCGTGCTCGCGGGGTAGCGAAGTGTCGCGATGATCAGGTGCGACGCGGTCCGGTCGTCAAGGGAGGCGGCCGGACCGGGGGAAAGTTACGGGCCCGCTGCAAAAGTTACAGGCGTACTACACACGAGTGTGAAGCGGTCCTTCCTTAAAACGAGAAAACCCTTGACCGATATACGCGGCGCAGAAGGGACGACCACCCCGCGGGGCCCGTCCGGAGCACCCGCCCGGAGCGGTCGTCAGCTGCTCCGGGCGGCTACCGCGGTCGGCCCCGGCGGGCCCGCCGGGGCCTCCCGGGCCACCGGGCCCCGCTACGCCCCCGGCATCTCGCGCAGCATGCACGTGAGCCGGGAGGTGCACACCTTCCGGCCCCCGTCGTCGGTGATGGTGATGTCCCACGTGGCCAGCGTCCGGCCCAGGTGCACGGGTGTGGCCACACCGGTCACGTGTCCCTCCGTGGCCGAGCGGTGGTGCGTGGCGTTGATCTCGATACCGACCGCGACCTTGCCGAACCGGGAGGCGTGGGCCGTGGCGCCGATCGACCCCAGGGTCTCGGCCAGCACGCACGACGCGCCGCCGTGCAGCAGCCCGAACGGCTGGACGTTGCCCTCCACCGGCATCCGGCCCACCACGCGCTCGGCGGACGCCTCCGTCACCTCGATGCCCATGCGCTCGCCCAGGCCGCCCGCGAGCGCGCCCGTGTCGAGCATCCGCCGCATCGCCTCGGAGTCCGTCGTCATCTGCCCTCCGCCTCCTCGGGACCCCGCCGCGGCCGGGCCCGGGCCGCGCCGGACCGGAGGCGGCGTCCCCGCCGTCGTGTCACTGCCCTCGCGGTATGGCCGCGAAGTGTCTCCGTCGCATCCTAGGATTCACCTGTGGTGACCAAGCGAGAGACCCCCGACCAGACAACCCGGACCGGCGACGGCGGCAGGCGCCCCCGGCTCCTCCTCCTGGACGGCCACTCGATGGCCTTCCGCGCGTTCTTCGCGCTCCCGGTGGACAAGTTCGGCACGAGTACCGGGCAGTCGACCAACGCCGTGTACGGCTTCGCGTCGATGCTGGTCAAGCTGCTGCGCGACGAGGAGCCCACCCACGTCGCGGTGGCCTGGGACCTGTCCGGCCCCACCTTCCGGCACGAGGAGTACGCCGAGTACAAGGACGGCCGCTCCGACACCCCGCCGGAGTTCCCCTCCCAGGTGCCGCTCACCCAGGACCTGATGAGGCTGATCGGCGTCGCCAACCTGTCCGCCCCCGGGTTCGAGGCCGACGACGTCATCGCCACCCTGGCCCACCAGGGCGGCGAGGCCGGGATGGAGGTGCTCATCGCCTCCGGCGACCGCGACGCCTTCCAGCTGGTCACCGACTCCTGCACGGTCCTGTACCCGGGCAAGAGCCTGTCCGACCTGCGGCGGATGGACCCCGCCGCGGTAGAGGACAAGTACGGGGTCACCCCCGAGCGCTACCGCGACCTGGCCGCGCTGGTGGGCGAGAAGGCCGACAACCTGCCCGGAGTGCCGGGCGTGGGCCCCAAGACCGCCGCCAAGTGGATCACCAAGTACGGGTCCCTGGACGAGCTGGTCGCCCGCGCCGACGAGCTTCCCGGCAAGGCCGGGCAGAGCTTCCGCGACCACCTGGACGACGTCCTGCGCAACCAGCGGCTCAACCGGCTGGCCACGGACGTGGAGCTGGAGGCGGAGGTCACCGCCCTGGCCCTGGGCGAGGCCGACCGCACCGGGATCGACGCGCTCTTCGACAACCTGGAGTTCGCCTCCAACCTGCGCGAGCGCCTCTACGCCGTCGTCCGCCTGCCCGAGGACGGCTCCGGGGAGACCGTGACCGAGGCGGTCGAGGGCTTCCGCGTCGAGCTGACCGTGGCCGGGACCGGCGGGCTGGCCCCCTGGCTGGCCGCGCACGCCGCCCCCGACGACGCGGCCTCCGACACCCTCACGCCCACCGCGCCCGCCGGACTGGCCCTGGACGGAGTCTGGGGACAGGGCACCGGCCGGGTGGACGCGCTGGCCATCAGCGTGCCCTCCGGCGACGCCGTGTTCGTGGACCCCACCGCCCTGGACCCCGCCGACACCGAGGCGCTGGCGGACTTCCTGGCCGACCCCCGCCGCCCCAAGGCCGTGCACGAGTACAAGGGCGCCCTGCTGGCATTGGGCGCGCACGGCTGGGAGCTGGGCGGGGTGGTCAGCGACACCGCCCTGGCCGCCTACCTGGCCCAGCCGGGACAGCGCCGCTTCGACCTGGCCGACCTGTGCCGCAAGTACCTGGGCCGGGAGCTGGAGGAGGACTCCTCCGGCGACCAGCTGACCCTGGACCTGGGCGGCGAGGACGGGGCGGGCTCGGGCCGCCAGCACCTGCTGGCCGTGCGCGCGAGCGCCACCCGCGACCTGGCCGGGGTGCTCTCCGCCGAACTCGACAAGCGCGGCGGCACCCACCTGCTGCACGAGGTCGAGCTGCCGCTGGTGGACGTGCTGGCCCGCCTGGAGCGCGCCGGGATCGCCGCCGACCGGGCCTACCTGGAGGAGCTCCAGGGCGAGTTCGCCGCGGCGGGCCGGGTCGCGGTGGAGCGCGCGCACGAGATCGTGGGCCGCGAGTTCAACCTCGGCTCGCCCAAGCAGCTCCAGCAGGTGCTGTTCGAGGACCTGGGCCTGCCCAGGACCAAGAAGATCAAGACGGGCTACACCACCGACGCCGACGCGCTGGCGTGGCTGGCCGCCCAGACCGACAACGAGCTGCCCGCGGTCCTGCTGCACCACCGCGACCAGACCAAGCTGCGCACCACGGTCGAGGGACTGATCAAGACCGTCGCCGACGACGGCCGCATCCACACCACCTTCAACCAGACGGTGGCGGCGACCGGGCGCCTGAGCTCCACCGACCCCAACCTCCAGAACATCCCCGTGCGCACCGACGTGGGGCGGCGCATCCGCCGCGCGTTCGTGGTGGGGGAGGGCTACGAGGAGCTGCTCACCGCCGACTACAGCCAGATCGAGCTGCGCATCATGGCGCACCTGTCGGGCGAGCAGGCGCTGATCGACGCCTTCAACAGCGGCTACGACTTCCACGCGCAGATGGCCGCGCAGATCTTCGACGTCGAGGTCGAGCAGGTGGACGGCGAGGCGCGGTCCAGGATCAAGGCCATGAGCTACGGCCTGGCCTACGGGCTGAGCGCCTACGGCCTGTCCCAGCAGCTGGGGATCACGCCGGAGGAGTCCAAGCGCCTCATGGAGGACTACTTCGCCGAGTTCGGCGGGGTGCGCGACTACCTCAACGCCGTGGTCGAGGAGGCCCGCCGGGTCGGCTACACCGAGACCATCCTGGGGCGGCGCCGCTACCTGCCCGACCTGACCAGCGACAACCGCCAGCGCCGGGAGATGGCCGAGCGGATGGCGCTCAACGCGCCGATCCAGGGGTCGGCCGCCGACATCATCAAGGTGGCCATGCTCAGGGTGGACGCGGCCCTCACCGGGGGCGGCTTCGCCTCCCGGGTCCTGCTCCAGGTGCACGACGAACTCGTGGTGGAGGTCGCGCCCGGCGAGCGCGGGGAGGTCGAGAACATCGTGGCGCGCGAGATGAGCTCCGCCTATGATCTGCGTGTGCCGCTGGCCGTCTCGGTCGGCAGCGGCCAGAACTGGCACGACGCCGCGCACTGAACAGGGGCCGCGCGCGGCCCGCGCACGAAGGGAAGGTGGGGACGGTGACGACACGGAGCACGGCCGAAGAGGGGCTGAGCGCGGGTCCGGTCACCGTCCCCGCCGACGCCCTCACGTGGCGCTTCTCACGCTCCTCGGGGCCCGGCGGCCAGCACGTCAACACCTCCGACACCCGGGTGTCGCTGTCGCTCGACGTGGCGGCCTGCCCCGGCCTGGGCGGCACGCGGCGCCAGCGCGCGCTGGAGCGGCTCCGGGGTCGCCTGGTCGGGGACGTGCTCACGGTGACCGTGCAGACCCACCGCTCGCAGGCGCGCAACCGGGCCGAGGCCAGGGAGCGGATGGCCGCCCTGCTGGAGGAGGCGATCGCGCCGCCCGCCCGCGAGCGCCGCGCGACCCGTCCGAGCCGCAGGGCCAAACAGCGCCGCCTGGACGCCAAGAAGCAACGGAGCGCCATCAAACGGTCACGCTCCAAACCTTCCGCGGACTGACCGTAACCGGCCCTTCGCACTTTTTCTTCCAGCCTCCGCGCCGACGCCCCGGGCCGCCGCCGCGGCCGTCCCACGGGAACGAAACCCCCGTTCGGACGTGGGACTACCCCCCAGTTGATCTTGACCGCCATGCTCGGGTAAATTGCCGCCATTGCGACCTACGCCGGGTTGGCGGCCCTGGGTTCCGATTGACCAGGACGCCCTTGTCTCATATTCTGGCGGGAGCGTTGTGGGTTCCTGCGTGCGTCCGCTGTCTCCGGTGAGGGTCGGCGCGACCGCGCCGCTCCGGTCGACACCCTGCACCTGGCGATTGGTGTCCAGGCGGTTCATCTCCGCCTCGGCTCCGCTCCTCGGACGACGGATCGACGGGTTCGAACCCGCGATGTGACCATCTTTCTGAATCTGTCCGTATCCGGAGTCCACCCACACATGACGAGCAGCACCGAGGCCACCTCGACACCCCAGGTAGCGGTCAACGACATCGGGTCCGAGGAAGCCTTCCTCGCGGCGATCGACGAGACCATCAAGTACTTCAACGACGGTGACATTGTCGAGGGCACCATCGTGAAGGTCGATCGAGACGAGGTCTTGCTCGACATCGGCTACAAGACCGAGGGTGTGATTCCCTCCCGGGAACTCTCGATCAAGCACGACGTCGACCCCGGCGAGGTCGTTGCCGTCGGTGACCAGGTCGAGGCCCTCGTCCTCCAGAAGGAGGACAAGGAAGGCCGCCTGATCCTGTCCAAGAAGCGCGCCCAGTACGAGCGCGCCTGGGGCACGATCGAGAAGATCAAGGAGGAGGACGGCGTCGTCACCGGCACCGTCATCGAGGTCGTCAAGGGCGGTCTCATCCTCGACATCGGTCTGCGCGGCTTCCTGCCCGCCTCCCTGGTCGAGATGCGCCGTGTGCGCGACCTGCAGCCCTACGTCGGCCGCGAGCTCGAGGCGAAGATCATCGAGCTGGACAAGAACCGCAACAACGTGGTCCTGTCCCGCCGCGCCTGGCTGGAGCAGACCCAGTCCGAGGTCCGCCAGACCTTCCTCAACACCCTCCAGAAGGGCCAGATCCGCAAGGGTGTGGTCTCCTCGATCGTCAACTTCGGTGCGTTCGTGGACCTGGGCGGCGTCGACGGCCTGGTGCACGTCTCCGAGCTGTCCTGGAAGCACATCGACCACCCCAGCGAGGTCGTCGAGGTCGGCCAGGAGGTCACCGTCGAGGTCCTCGACGTGGACATGGAGCGCGAGCGCGTCTCCCTGTCGCTCAAGGCGACCCAGGAAGACCCGTGGCAGCAGTTCGCCCGGACCCACCAGATCGGCCAGGTCGTTCCCGGCAAGGTCACCAAGCTGGTTCCGTTCGGTGCGTTCGTGCGCGTCGAGGAGGGCATCGAGGGCCTGGTCCACATCTCCGAGCTGGCCGAGCGCCACGTCGAGGTGCCCGAGCAGGTCGTCCAGGTCGGCACCGAGATCTTCGTCAAGATCATCGACATCGACCTCGACCGCCGCCGCATCAGCCTCTCGCTGAAGCAGGCCAACGAGAGCGTCTCGCCGGACCAGGTGGACTTCGACCCCACCCTCTACGGCATGGCCGCGGAGTACGACGAGCAGGGCAACTACAAGTACCCCGAGGGCTTCGACGCGGACAGCGGCGAGTGGCTCGAGGGCTTCGAGGCCCAGCGCGACGAGTGGGAGCGCAGCTACGCCGAGGCCCAGGCCCGGTTCGAGGCGCACCGCAAGCAGGTCGAGGAGGCGCGCGCGGCCGAGGCCGACGCCGCCAACGCTCCTGCTCCGGTGGAGGAGGACGACTACACCGGTGGCGGACAGAGCAGCAGCTCGTCCGGCTCGGAGTCCTCCAGCGGCGCCCTGGCCTCCGACGAGGCCCTGGCCGCCCTGCGCGAGAAGCTCGCGGGCGGCGACGCCTAAACAGCCTCCGAGGACACGCTGAGAAGCTGTTCGGGCCGTCCCCTCTCCGGAGGGGGCGGCCCTTCGCCGTGCCCGGCCCCGGCCGGGTAGTTCCCTTGGCTATCCCTGGTTTTCCTTCGGCTCTGACCGGGTGGTCCGCTGAACGCAACCGCCGGGAGACGAATCAGGCGCCGGTCAGAACACAGCATGAGCCCGCCAGAGCCACCACCCCACCCAAAGTCAGCGCATCAGGCCGCAGAGCCCACCAGAGCACGGGAATTTTCCGAAAACTCCCACACGTGTTCGTGCTTCGTGCCATGCTCACCTTCATGCGCACCCGCTTGTCGGCACACGGCCGGACCCCTCCAAGGCGGGCGGTCGTAGAGGCCGTCCGCCCCGCACGGGATGCGTCGGTCCGGGTGGGTCGAGGTGGTGCTCGGTGAGCCGCAAGGTGCCTCTCGCCCCGGGTGAGGCCTCCCGCACCGCGTGCGCCCCGGTCGTGCTGCGCACCGGGGTGGAAGAGGAAACCGGCGAACTCGTGTCGGCCTCGGTGCTGGCTCAGCGTGTGGGCTGGTGCGCCGACCTGGTCACCGGCATGGCCACCGGCCTGCTGGTCGAGCACTCCAACGCTGCTGACGTGGACGCGCTGGCCGCGGGGGCGGACGCGGCCGGGCGTAGGCTGCCGTCGAACGCGTGGATGGCGCTGCGCCGATTGGGCTGGGCCGCCGCCCCGCCCGAGGGTGTGCGGGTCAACGACCGGATCGTGCGCATGGCCCAGGAAACGGCGGGGCGCACTTTGCGGTCGGTGAAGTGGCGTGCTGATCTGACCTTGGGGGTGCTGGCCGCTTGGCCCGCCTACCCCGCCCGGCGCACCCCCGCCGAGTGGGATCAAGTCCGCGGCGCCATCCCCGGCGGTGAGCATCTGCCGTCCAGCCTGATCGGCTCCCGTACCCGGCAGGTCACCGCGTTCGCCCGCAAGCACGGCCGGTTGCCGGTCGATGTGTTCGATCTGGAGGGTGTGCCCCGCATCGCACGGATGCTGGTGTTGTCGGCGTGCGACGCCCAGCAGGTGACCCTGGAACGCCATGAGAGCGATCCGGGCCGGGGCCTGCTGCGGCTCAAGCTGCCCATCCGCTCCGACCCGCGCACGTATGCGGACTGGACGTGGGTGGCTTGTCCCCTCACGCTGCCGCCCACCGTCCCCACAGATGCGGTTCTCCACCTGCCAACCCTGCGCATTCTGGGCGAGAAGGTGCGCGCCGATGTGTCCTACAGCCATGCTGTCCCCACGGCCCGCAGCAGCGGGCACACGGTCGCGTTGGGTGTGGACTGGGGGCTGAACACCCTGCTGTGCGCGGGATCGGTCCGGTTGTGCGAGGACGGGCGTATCACCGCCTTGGGCTCGGGTGCGATGTTCCGGGCCTCTGGTGTGTTGGCCAAGCAGCACCGGCTGCGCCGCCAGGGCGAGTTCCTGCACGCCAAGATCGACCACCACCAACGCCTCACTGGCGGAGACACCGCACATCCCGTTTCCATCAAACACGCCGTCCTGGTTGAAGAAGCCCGGCGCGTGTCCGCCAGGCGTTCCCGCCTCAACGACGCCCTGGCCACCTCCGCCACCCGGTGGGCGGTGGACCAGGCCATCGCCGCCGGGGCGAGCGTGATCTACGTGGAGGACCTGCGATCCATGGAAGCACGGGGCATGGGGCGCACGATGAACACCCGCCTGTCCCAGCAGGTGCGCGGACGCGTCGTGGAGCGGATGCGCCATGCGGCCGCCGAGGTGGGGATCGCGGTGGTCACCGTCCCCGCCCGGGGCACCTCGAAGCACTGCCCCCGCTGTCTGGCCCCGCTCCAGCACCGTAAGACCCCTGACCGGTCCGTTCCGGGGTGGAGGTGGGCCCGGTGCCCCGACCGCAATGGTTGCGGGTGGCAGGGCGACCGTGACAGCGGAGCCTGGCAGCGCGTGGCCGCACGCGGCCTGACCCACCAGGCCAGGACCACCACCGTTGATCGTGTGACGGGGGCGATGGGCATCCGTACGATGGTGGAGGCGCTCGAAACCCGCGCGGTGGTTATTGCACCCGTCGCCACGAAGACCCGTTGGGGGGACCGGTCCAAGACCGGTCCGACCCGGCGTCGTTACACACGCCCCGCGCCCAGGCGACGCGGGGCACCCTCCCCCGCCAGACCACACGGTCGGGCGGGGCAGCGTCCGGAGGGGCACGCACCACCGGACCGGTCCCGGCTGCCGCGCGCGGCCCACCGGTACCAGGGCGTGGACACGATCAGCACACCCACCACCTGGCCGCACCGGCCCAGGGGGGCGGCGTTGGGCGCGGGTTTCCACCTGCACGCCCACGCCACCCCACCACGGTGGGAGATCCCGTTAGCGGGCACGATGTCTTCTATCGGATCACCACGCTAATCAGAGACGCTCGTGGCGTGCCCCCGACGGAGGGGCCCTTCAGGAGGCGACGTGTTCGACATCCACCCGGCCGCCCCCGCCGACGCGGGCGAGGTCTTCACCCTCCAGCGCGCGGCGTTCGTCGACGAGGCCCAGGCCTTCGGAGACCCGTTCGTGCTGGCCCTCACCGAGAGTCTGAAGAGGGTGGAGAGACTTCTGGGGCAGGAGGACACCCTCGTGCTCAAGGCGGTCGCCGGAACCCGCCTGGTCGGCTCGGTGCGGGCGCGGGTGCTGGGCACCAGCGCGGTGGTCTCCCGTCTGGCGGTCGTGCCCGACCTGCGCCGCCGGGGGATCGCGCGGGCGCTGCTCGCCGACCTGGAGGGCCGCCTGCGCGAGCGCCACCCCGGCCTGGCCGCGCTCACCCTGTCCGCGGGGGCCCAGGACACCGGCCAGCAGCGGCTCTACCGCGGCCTGGGGTACGCCGAGACCTCCCGCGAGCGCGTCGCCGAACACCTGGTCATGGTGCACATGCGCAAGGAGCTCACCCCGGCCGCGGCCCGCCCGGACGGCGCCGCACGGGCCGCGCGGTAGGCGGGGGCGCCATGACGCGGACGCGGGCGGCGGTCTAGGGTTTCCGACATGCTCACAGTGGGACTCACCGGCGGGATCGGCTCGGGCAAGAGCGCGGTCGCGACCGGACTGGCCGCCTACGGCGCCACCGTGGTCGACGCCGACGCCATCGCCCGGGAGGTCGTCGAACCCGGTACTCCGGGCCTGGAGGCCGTCGTCGCCGAGTTCGGCGAACAAGTGCTCACCCCCGACGGGCGCCTGGACCGGCCCCGGCTCGGGGAGATCGTCTTCGCCGACGAGGCCAGCCTGGCCAGGCTCAACGCCATCGTGCACCCCCTGGTGGGCGAGCGCAGCTCCCAGCTCATGGATGAGGCCGTGGCCTCCGGTGTGGAGGTGGTGGTCTACGACGTCCCGTTGCTGGTGGAGAACGGCCTGGGGCCGCTCTACGACGTGGTTGTCGTGGTGGACGCCCCCGACGGGGTTCGGGTGGAGCGGGTCGCCGCCAACCGCGGCATGCCCCGTGAGCAGGTGGAGGCCCGCATCCGCGCGCAGGCCGACCGGGACACCCGCCTGGCCGCCGCCGACCTGGTGGTGGACAACTCCGGCACCCGCGAGGAGCTGACGGAGCGCGTGGCCGAACTCTGGCGCGAACTCGTCGAGCGCGCCCGGTAGCGCGCCCCCTTTCCGTCCCCCCACCCCGCCGGAGAGCCAACGATGTCCACCGTCGACGACCTGGTACGCCTGCTCTACCCCAAAGGGCCCCCGCCGCCCGCCGGGGACGGGCCGCCCGACTTCCCCCTGCCCTCCGACGTCCGGGAGCTGCTCACCCGTGTGGGCAGCGGCTTCGAGGTCGACAACAGGTTCCACTTCACGGTCGGAGGGAACCTGCTGGAGTACAGCCGGGAACACCAGGAGGCCCAGCGGCGGATCTACGGGAGCGACGAGATCACCGTCGACGGGGACCGCCACTCGTACCGTGACGGGAGAGGCGACTACCGGATCGTCTTCTCCGACCTGCTCTTCGTGGGGGCTCGCGTCACTCCCGTCCCTGTTCTCGCTCGCGTCACTCCCGTCCGCGGTCGCGGTGCAGGACCTCGGACAGGGACGACCCGGCGGCCACGGCCTCGCGCACCAGCTCCTCGCGGACCGAGTGCGCGGCCTCCACGCTGAGCAGGCTGTCGTCGATCTCCTGGGGGCGCACCCGCTCCTGCGCCGAGAACAGCGCCAGGTCGGCGTAGTCCCCGGCGCGGTCGGCGATCTCCTGGCACTGCTCCCACTCGCGGTGCGCGGTCACCGCCGCGTGCACCCGGTCGCCGTAACCGGTCAGCACCCCGACCCGCTCGTCGAGCGCCTCGGTGGCGCGGGCCACCGCCTCCTCCTGCGGTTGCAGGGCCCGGGTGACCTGCTCGGACACGGCCTCGCGCCGACGCACCAGCAGCTCCCTGCGCAGGGAGCGCAGCCGCAGCAGCTCCCGGGCCAGTTTCCACTCCTCCTCGCGCAGCAGCGGCAGGGTCTGGGCGGCGTCGAAGGAGTCGCCGAGCACCCGCACGCCCTCCTCCACCCGGTCGGTGGCCTGCTGGAGCGCGGCGAACAGGTGGGCCTCGGGCTCCTCGGTGCGAGAGGCGTAGCCGTGGGTGCGGCCGAAGTCCTGGGGCAGCACGTACCGGTCGGCGTACTCCGAGGCCAGGCGGGCGACCATGCCGGGCCGCAGGATGGCCCCGGCGCCGCCCGCGGCGGCGGTCAGGTAGAGGACGGCGGTCGCGGGGTCGCCGGGGACAACGGCGCCGACCGGACCGAGCGCCTGGCCGAGCAGCGTCCGGGCGCCCAGGACGCCCACGGTGGAGGCGGGCAGCGCCCAGAAGGCGTGCATGACCAGGTCGGCCCAGTCGTCGGTGAAGGAGCCCCGGAGCGAGGCCAGGCCGAGGACGGCCGCGGTCGTCCCCAGGCAGAGCAGGGCCACCAGGACGGCTCCCGCCGCCGGGGAGAGCAGGGCGACGGCGGCCAGGGAGGTGCACCCCGCGGCCGTGATCGCGGCGCCCTGGCGCCAGGTGGGCCCGCGCCGCGGGCGGGCCGCGGCCGGGAGCAGTTTTTCGGGATGGGCCCTCATGCGCGCGACCGCGCGCGGGGGGAGGTCCGGGTCGAAGGTCGGTCTGGAGGGGTGTGACACGGCTGCCACCTCGCTTCGGACGCAGAGCGCTGGTCTCGATGGTAACTCCGCGCCCTCGGCCGGGAAGGGATGTCGTACGCGGTCTGTAGCGTTAGGGGTGAGGGACACGCGGGCCAGCGGGGGCGGCCCGCCTTCGACGGGAGAAGAGGCGACGTGCGACCGGTCAGCGACATCAAACGCAGCGAGGCGCCCTTCGAGGTGATCTCGGAGATGACCCCGGCGGGGGACCAGCCGGGCGCGATCGCCGAGATCAGCAGGAGGGTGCGGGACGGGGAGCCGCACACGGTGCTGCTCGGCGCGACCGGCACCGGCAAGACGGCGACCGTGGCGTGGACGGTGGAGCAGCTCCAGCGGCCCACCCTGGTGATGCAGCCCAACAAGACCCTGGCGGCGCAGTTCGCCAACGAGCTGCGCCAGATGCTGCCCAACAACGCCGTCGAGTACTTCGTGTCGTACTACGACTACTACCAGCCCGAGGCCTACGTCCCGCAGAGCGACACCTTCATCGAGAAGGACTCCTCCATCAACGACGAGGTCGAGCGGCTGCGCCACTCGGCCACCAACTCGCTGCTCACGCGCCGGGACACGATCGTGGTCGCCTCGGTCTCGTGCATCTACGGCCTGGGCACCCCGCAGGAGTACGTGGACCGGATGGCGCAGCTGGCGGTGGGCATGGAGGTCGACCGCGACGACCTGCTGCGCCGCCTGGTGGAGATGCAGTACTCCCGCAACGACACCGCGTTCACGCGCGGCACGTTCCGGGTGCGCGGCGACACCATCGAGATCATCCCGGTCTACGAGGAGCTGGCGATCCGCATCGAGATGTTCGGTGACGAGGTCGAACGCCTGCTGACCCTGCACCCGCTCACCGGCGAGGTGCTCGGCGAGAGCCGGGAGATGTTCATCTTCCCCGCCTCGCACTACGTGGCCGGCGAGGAGCGCACCGAGCGGGCCATCGCCACCATCGAGGCGGAACTGGGCGAGCGGCTGGCCGAGCTGGAGGCCCAGGGCAAGCTGCTGGAGGCGCAGCGCCTGCGCATGCGCACCACCCACGACCTGGAGATGATGCGCCAGCTCGGCACCTGCTCGGGCATCGAGAACTACTCGCGGCACTTCGACGGCCGTGAGCCGGGCAGCCCGCCCAACACGCTCCTGGACTACTTCCCCGAGGACTTCCTGCTGGTGCTGGACGAGTCGCACGTGACCGTCCCGCAGATCGGCGCGATGTACGAGGGCGACGCCGCGCGCAAGCGCACCCTGGTCGAGCACGGGTTCCGGCTCCCCTCGGCGCTGGACAACCGGCCGCTGAAGTGGGAGGAGTTCACCGAGCGCATCGGGCAGAGCATCTACCTGTCGGCGACTCCGGGCCGCTACGAGCTGCGCCAGGGCGGCGGCGAGGTGGTCGAGCAGGTCATCCGCCCCACCGGGCTGGTCGACCCCGAGGTGCTGGTCAAGCCCACCGACGGGCAGATCGACGACCTGGTCCACGAGATCCGGGTGCGGGCCGAGCGCGACGAGCGGGTGCTGGTCACCACGCTCACCAAGAAGATGTCGGAGGACCTCACCGACTACTTCACCGAACTCGGCATCCGGGTGCGCTACCTGCACAGCGAGGTGGACACGCTGCGCCGCGTGGAGCTGCTGCGCGAGCTGCGCGTGGGCGAGTTCGACGTGCTGGTGGGCATCAACCTGCTGCGCGAGGGCCTGGACCTGCCCGAGGTGTCGCTGGTGGCGATCCTGGACGCGGACAAGGAGGGCTTCCTGCGCTCGGAGACCTCGCTGATCCAGACGATCGGGCGCGCGGCGCGCAACGTCGCGGGCCAGGTGCACATGTACGCCGACAACGTCACCGACTCCATGCGGGCGGCCATCGACGAGACCAACCGGCGCCGGGACAAGCAGCTGGCCTACAACGCCGAGCACGGGATCGACCCCACGCCGCTGCGCAAGCAGATCGCCGACATCCTGGACGCGCTCAACCGCGAGGACGTGGACACCGAGGAGCTCATGGCCACCGGGTACCGCAGCTCGGGTGGCAGGGGCGGTCGGGCGCCCGTGCCCGCGCTGGGCGAGCGTTCGGCGGACGTGTCCGCCATGCCGCGCGCGGAGCTGGCCGGGCTCATCGAGCAGCTGAGCGAGCAGATGCACCAGGCGGCCACCGACCTCCAGTTCGAGCTGGCGGCCCGGTTGCGCGACGAGATCGGCGAGCTCAAACGTGAGCTGCGCGGTATGGACGCGGCCGGGGTGAAGTGACGCGAGTGCCTGTGGAGTAGGGTTTCCAGCTCTGGGGGCATGGGGATTCTCTGGGGACGCCGGAATCTTCTGGGGGGCGCCGGGGTCCTTTGGGGATGCTGGGATCTTCTGGGGGCACGGGGGCCTGCGGGCGCACCGAGGTTCTCTGGGGTCGTCGGGATCTTCTGGGGGTACGGGGATTCTCTGAGGGCACGGAGGCCTCTGGGGGCACCGAGGTTCTCTGGGTGCGCCGGGGTCGGGGCGGCACTCACGTCTCGAAAGAGAAACTTTTTGAGAACGGTGAGGTCGCATAGTTACCTCCGCGTGACATACTCTTGGCTTCGCGCAAGCCGTATGTCGCAATTGCCGGTTATCCGGTTGTGGGGGAGAACATGAGAGTTCGGCTTCTCGTGGCCGCGGGCGGCGGTCTGCTGGTCACCGGCCTCCTTCCCGGTTGTGCTCTGGCCTTCGGGCACGAGGACGTCGAGCCGCCCAACGGTGCTCCGGGCACCCAGGGCGCCTCCGACGAGGACGAGCCCGACATGCCCAAGCACAACGTCAGCACCGAGGACGTGCTCATCGTCGTCGACGACGGCGCCGAGGTGAGCGAGGACTGCGGTGAGCGCGAGGTCGTCGTCACCGCGGACGACGCCGTCGTCGTGCTGCACGGCGAGTGCGGGCTGGTGCGCGCCACCGGTCGCGGGTCCACCGTCGACGTGGGCTCGGCGGACAAGATCGTGCTGGTCGGGGTGGACAACAGGATCTCCTTCGCCGATGGCGAGCCCGAGGTGATCAACCACGGGCGCAACACCACCGTGGCCGAGGGCGGCGCGGCACAGCGGTGATCCCGGGGGCGTTGCGTGCCGGGGGATTCGTGTTGGAGAGTCCGTGCTGGGGCCCGTGTCGGAGGGTCCATGCCCGGGGAGGCCGCTCGCGCCGGGGGTTCGTGTCGGGGCGTTGACCGCCCCGGCACCCGAGAGTGACCTTCGATCCGTTACGGTGGTGCGCGTCCGTGCGCGCGCGGGGAAGCGGCACGGGACGCCGGGGCCGAGCGGGCGTGGCGACGCGCAGTGAATTCTTGGTTGCAGTTGGCTGTTTCGTCCTCCTGATCGGTTCTGAGGCGGTACGGTCGTTTCGTTCCGCCCGCGGTGTGGCCTGCCCCGCCGGGGCGGCACGACGGCCCAGGGGCGGTGCACGCGCCCTGCCGGAGCCGTTCCGAGGGCGCGCGTTCGACGTGAGGACCCGCTAGGGGAGGGGTGGATGAGCGGTTATGTCGCACGGGTGCGGCATGATGAGTCGCCCGGAGGCGACGTCGGCCTGGACCCGTTGGTGAGTTCGGCCGCCCAGCGCTGGGCGGCCGTGGATTCGCTGTTGCCCGAACCGGTCAACTTCGCTCCGGGCTCCTATCCCCTCCTGACCGTCAGCGACGAGGACGGCCGTGCCGTCGCCGCCGGGACCATGCACTACACCTGGTACCAGCCGGGCGAGGTCGGCCGGATATGGGGCGTGCCCGACCAGCACTGGCTCACCCCCATCGTGGGCGGGCCCGACCCCGGCCGCGCTCTGGACTCGCTGCTGACCAGCTGGCGCGACCAGCTGGAGGACCTGCCGACCGGCACCGGTTCGGAGTCGGCGGCCCTGGTGAGCTGGCCCGCCCGCGACGTGTGCGGCATCATCCCGCTCCAGCGCCACGGCCTGCAGCCCTACACCGTGCTGGCCGCCCGCCAGCGCCGCCGCGGCGTGCCCCCGTCGCTGCCGCCGCGCGACGTGACCATCCGGCTGGCCGACCGGAGTGACCTGACCCAGGTGGTCGGTCTGCTCATGGAGGAACACCGCTACGAGCAGCACTTCGGCGGGGTGTTCCTGCAACCCGACACCGCCGAGCAGACCCGTGAGGTGGCCGCCCGGGCGCTGAACCGCTCCCGGTCCTGGATCTGGCTGGCAGAACGGCGCGGTCGCGCCGTGGGCCTGCTGTGGGTCTCCCCGCCCGAGCGTTCGCGCTGGGCCAAGTCGCTGGTCAACGCGCGCCCGATCGCGCACATCGGCTACGGGGTGGTGACCGCCGCGGAGCGCGGCAGCGGGATCGGCACGGCGCTGGTGGGGCAGGCGCACCAGGCGCTGGACAGCCACGGCGTGGGCGTCTCGGTGCTCAACTACGCGGCGATGAACCCGCTGTCGGGGCCGTTCTGGCACCGCATGGGGTACCGCCCGGTGTGGACGACCTGGGAGGTCCGCCCCGCGCTCGCCCTGCGCTGAGGTCGCTCGCCCTGCGCTGAGGTGGAGGGGAGCGAAGGGGCGTGGGGTGTGGGGCGTGGGGTCGGTAATTGAGAAGACGCGGGGCTGAGGGGCATGGGGTTGCGGGGTTCTGGACCCTCGGCTGCGGGGGTTGGGCGTGCACGGTCGCGCTGACCTCAGCCAACGGGGATTGGGTGTGCGCGGTCGCGCTGACCCCGGCTGCGGGGGTTGGGCGTGCACCCCTTCGGCCTGCGCCCCGGGGTTTGGTCTGTGGTGACGGGAGGGTGGTCACCTGATCCGTGACTACCTGCCTGTGGTTGAGCTGCAACCCCCCCTCTGCTCCAGGTCGCGCGTAACGCGTGCCTTTCACCCCCTGTCTTCTGGAGGGCGGATACGTGCGCGTTCGTACCACCCCCAGCGGCCGGGGTCTGGGAAGAGTGGACGGTGACGGCGTGGGGTGGTGGCTGAGCCGCTTATCACGCACTTCGCGGGCGTGCTGTCGACCGCGGCACTGGAGGACCGGGGCGAAGCACGCGATGCGCTCACCCCCAGGGCAACCGATGTGCGCATCGCGTGGTCCCCAGCACTGGAGAAGACCCCTTGGGTCTGAACGGGGAGCCTGGGACCCACGGCCACCCCCCACACCCCTACCCGGCACTGGTGTTTTCCGTTTGTACCCCGCCGTGTCTGAGGAGGGCAGCACCGAACACGTTCAACCACCAGACGGCTGAACTTCAAACCCCCACGGGCTGGCCACATTCTTGGCCTCCACCGGCTGGCCCCCTGGTGCGGGGCCGCCGGTGGGTGCTCCACTACCCTTGCGCTGACGCAACGGCGCGTGGAAGGGGACGGACGATGGCCACCGAGGGTGCGGAGCACGTCGAGATCGTCGAGGTGGGGCCGCGCGACGGCCTCCAGAACGAGGCGAGGACTCTTTCGGTCGAGGACCGCGTCGAGCTGATCGACCGCGCGGTGGCCGCCGGGGTGCGCCGGATCGAGGCGGTCAGCTTCGTCAATCCCAGGCGCGTTCCCCAGATGGCCGGGGCCGAGGAGGTCATGGCGGGCGTCACGCGTGCGCCGGGGGTCTCCCACATCGGGCTGGTCCTCAACCGGCGCGGCCTGGACCGCGCGGTGGCCGCGCGGGTGTCGGAGGTCAACGTCGCGGTGCCGGTCACTGACGGGTTCTGCGTCCGCAACCAGGGGTGCACCGTCGAGGAGATGCTCGGTGTCCTGACCGATATCGACGCCGCGCTGGAGGGCACGGGCATTCCGCTGAGCGTGACCGTCTCCACCGCGTTCGGCTGTCCCTTCGACGGCGAGGTGGCGCCTGAGCGCGTGGTGGAGGTGGTCCGCCGCATCGCCGACACGGGTGCTGTGGAGATCGCCCTGGCCGACACGATCGGTGTGGGTGTGCCCCGCCAGGTGAGGGAACTCGTGGCCGCCGTCGGCGAGGTCGCGGACGGGCGCGCGCTGCGTTGTCACTTCCACAACACCCGCAACACCGGTTACGCGAACGCGCTCGCGGCCGTGGACGCGGGCGTGCGGGTGCTCGACTCCAGCCTGGGCGGCTTCGGCGGCTGTCCCTTCGCCCCCGACGCCACCGGCAACATCGCCACCGAGGACCTGCTGTACGCCCTGCACCGAAGCGGCCTGCACACCGGGATCAGCCTCTCCGGGGCCGCCGACCTGGGCGAGTGGATGGGCCTGCGCCTGGACAAGCAGCCGCCCGCCTACCTGGGCCGCGCCGGGGCGTTCCCGGCCTGACCGTGTGTGGTTTTCGTCGCCCGGCTGCGCTCCGAACCGCTGCGGGCAAGGCGATCACGCTGGTGACGGGAGGGAATCCGGGCGTCCCCGGGTGTGGACAGCCGGGGTGCCTGTTATCCTGGTGCCCCGTGGAGTCCGGCGGCCGGAGCGACGAAACCAACCGCCCGCAACCGGACCGCCGCACGGCCGCTCAGCCCGATCCGAGCCCGCCGTAGCCACTCAACCCACGGGAGCACCACTTTGGCATCCGCCGCGAGTACCAAGCACCTTTTCGTTACCGGCGGCGTCGCCTCCAGTCTCGGTAAAGGCCTGACCGCTTCCAGCCTGGGACGACTTCTGAAGTCGCGCGGCCTGCGGGTCACCATGCAAAAGCTCGACCCCTACCTCAACGTCGACCCGGGGACGATGAACCCCTTCCAGCACGGCGAGGTCTTCGTCACCGACGACGGCGCCGAGACCGACCTGGACGTCGGCCACTACGAGCGCTTCCTGGACACCGAGCTGTCCGCCACGGCCAACGTCACCACCGGCCAGATCTACTCCAGCGTCATCGCCAAGGAGCGCCAGGGCGCCTACCTCGGCGACACCGTGCAGGTCATCCCGCACATCACCAACGAGATCAAGGCGCGCATCTACGCGATGGACGCCCCCGACGTCGACATCGTCATCACCGAGATCGGCGGCACGGTCGGCGACATCGAGTCGCAGCCCTTCCTGGAGGCGGTCCGCCAGATCCGCCACGAGATCGGCCGGGACAACTGCTTCTTCCTGCACGTGTCCCTCATCCCCTTCCTCGGCCCGTCCGGCGAGATGAAGACCAAGCCCACCCAGCACTCCGTGGCCGCCCTGCGCAGCATCGGCATCCAGCCCGACGCCATCGTGTGCCGCTCGGACCGCCCCATCACGCAGAGCCTGAAGTCCAAGATCAGCCTCATGTGCGACGTGGACGAGGCCGGGGTGGTCTCCACCCCCGACGCCCCCTCGATCTACGACATCCCCAAGGTCCTGCACCGCGAGGGCCTGGACGCCTACGTCGTGCGCCGCCTGGGCATGCCCTTCCGGGACGTGGACTGGACCGAGTGGGACGAACTGCTGCGCCGCGTGCACCAGCCCGACCACGAGGTCACCATCGCCCTGGTCGGCAAGTACATCGACCTGCCCGACGCCTACCTGTCGGTCAGCGAGGCGCTGCGCGCGGGCGGTTTCGCCACCGACACCCGCGTCAACATCCGCTGGGTGGCCAGCGACAACTGCGCCAGCCCCTCCGGCGCCGCCTCGGAGCTGGACGGCGCGGACGGCATCCTCATCCCCGGCGGCTTCGGCGTGCGCGGCATCGAGGGCAAGATCGGCGCCATCCGCTACGCGCGTGAGAACGGCGTGCCGCTGCTGGGCATCTGCCTGGGCCTGCAGGCCGTCGTCATCGAGTACGCCCGCGACGTGCTCGGGCTGGAGGGCGCCAACAGCACCGAGTTCGACGACAAGGCCGCCGACCCGGTCATCGCCACCATGGCCGACCAGACCGACGTCGTCGCCGGACAGCGCGACATGGGCGGCACCATGCGCCTTGGCATGTACCCGGCCGCGCTGGGCGAGGGCACCGTGGTGCGCGAGCTCTACGAAGGCAGCGCCGAGGCCTCCGAGCGGCACCGCCACCGCTTCGAGGTCAACAACGCCTACCGCCCGAAGCTGGAGGAGGCGGGTCTGGTGTTCTCCGGGCTCTCCCCGGATGGCAAGCTGGTGGAGTACGTCGAACTGCCCCGGGACGCCCACCCGTTCTTCGTCGCGACGCAGGCGCACCCGGAGCTGCGTTCCCGCCCGACCAAGGCCAACCCGCTCTTCCGCGGACTGGTCTCGGCGGCCCTGGAGTACCACAACTCCTGATCCGAGGGGCCGGGCGGGGCACGAGTGAGTCCTGAGAGGCGAGAACCCATGCCCAGTGACACCCACCCGGCCCTTCCCACGGGGGCGGACGCGAAGGTCGCGGACGCCCCCGAGTCGTGGCCGGTGGAGCGGTCCGAGGAACGCTTCCGCAGCGTCAAGTGCGGCATGCGTACGGACTGGGTGCGCATGGTCGGCAGCGACGGCGAGGGCACGACCGTGGCCGCCCGCGACTACATGGAGCACCCCGGCGCCGCCGCGGCCCTGGCCCTGGACGCCGACGGCCGGGTGCTGCTCCAGCGCCAGTACCGCCACGCCACCCGGCACACCCTGTGGGAGCTGCCCGCCGGGCTCATCGACGAGGAGGGCGAGGGGCCGCTGCGCACCGCCCAGCGCGAACTCGTCGAGGAGGCGGGGCTGCGCGCCGGGCTCTGGCACGAGCTGGCCGAGTTCTTCCCCTCGCCCGGGTTCTCCGACGAGCGCATCCACGTGTACCTGGCCCGGGACCTGTCGGTGGTGCCGCCCGAGGAGATCGGCTTCGAACGCGAGCACGAGGAGGCCGACCTGGTCGCCGAGTGGGTGCCCCTGGACGAGGCGGTCGCCCTGGTGATGGCGGGCAGGCTGCACAACGGCGCCACCGTCATCGGCGTACTGGCCGCCCAGGCCGCCGCCGCGGACGGGTTCGCCTCCCTGCGCGAGCCGGCGGAGGACTGACCCGTGGCCGACCGGGCGGGCGAGGAGCGGGACCCGCTGGCGCGGGTGTGCGCCGCCTTCCTGGACCACCTCAGCGCTGAGCGCGCCCTGGCCGACAACACCCTCGCGGCCTACCGGCGCGACCTGCGGCGCTACCGTGCGTATCTGGCCGAGCACGGCGTCCTCTCGCCCGACCGGGTGGGCCCCGCCCAGGTGGGCGACTTCCTGCGGGCCCTGCGCGAGGGCGACGCCGACCACCCGCCGCTCGGCGCCGCCTCGGCCGGGCGGGCCCTGGCCGCCGTGCGCGGCCTGCACCAATTCGCGGCCCGGGAGGGCTGGGCCACCACGGACCCGGCCGCCGACGTCTCCCCGCCCGCGCCGCCGATGCGCCTGCCCAAGGCGGTGCCGCTGGCGTCGGTGGAGCGCCTCCTGGACGCCGCCGGACCGGCCGGGGCCCCGGCCTCCGGCGACCGCGCCGGGCTGCTGGCCCTGCGCGACCGGGCGCTGCTGGAGGTGCTCTACGGCACGGGCGCGCGCGTCTCCGAGGCGGTGGGGCTGGACGTGGACGACGTCGCCGACGCGGTGGAGGGCGACGACGCCGTGGGCCTGGTGCGCTTTCGCGGCAAGGGCGGCAGGGAGCGCGTGGTGCCGCTGGGCTCCCACGCCCGCCGCGCGCTCTCGGGCTACCTGGTGCGGGCCCGGCCGGGCCTGGCCGCCTCCGGCCGGGGCGGTCCGGCGCTGTTCCTCAACGCGCGCGGGGGCAGGCTCACCCGCCAGGGCGGCTGGGGGATCCTGGCGGCGGTGGCCGAGCGCGCCGGGGTCGAGGGCGTCTCACCGCACACCCTGCGCCACTCCTTCGCCACCCACCTGCTCGACGGCGGGGCCGACATCCGGGTCGTCCAGGAGCTGTTGGGACACAGTTCGGTCACCACCACGCAGATCTACACGCTGGTGACGGTCGAGCACCTGCGCGAGGTCTACGCGTCGAGTCACCCCAGGGCACGCCGCTGAGCGGGGACGCCGCCACGGGGGGTCCGCGCGCGGTGCGAAGCGGAACAACCCGGTTGGAGGCTCCGATTTCCCCCAGGGGCGCAGGCGTGGGATTCTACCCGTACGTTTTGTTGATGTGCGTCGTGTCGGCGTTCTAGAGTCGCCGCGCGGAGGTACGTTGCTGTCGACATATTGAGTTTCCGACGGCGGCCAGGGACAGGGGCGCGCGGCATCCCTAGCCGTGGCCGATCCGTAGGGGAGGTCAAGGGTTGTGAACTGGGACAACGAGGCTGCGAACACCGCACCTGTCGGCGAGGGGGAGCTCGCCGACCCGGTGACCAACCCGTGGGGGACGACACGCAACACGGGGGCTAACCTGCACACCTCAAGACCCGAGCGAGCCTATCCGGAGCCCGGGCCCGTAGATGAACACGGCCCGGCACGGATTGTAGCACTCTGTAACCAGAAGGGTGGGGTCGGCAAGACCACCACGACGATCAACCTCGGCGCCGCCATCGCCGAGTACGGAAGACGGGTGCTGCTGGTCGACTTCGACCCGCAGGGCGCCCTCTCCGTCGGCCTGGGCCGACTCGATCCGCGCGAACTGGACCTGACCGTCTACAACCTGCTCATGCAGCGGGACGTGACGGTCGAGGACGTCCTGCTCAAGACCGACGTCGACGGCCTGGACCTGATCCCGAGCAACATCGACCTGTCGGCCGCGGAGGTGCAGCTGGTCGGCGAGGTGGCGCGCGAGCAGATGCTCGGCCGCGCGCTGAGACCGGTCATCAACGACTACGACGTGGTCCTGATCGACTGCCAGCCCTCGCTGGGCCTGCTCACCGTCAACGCGCTCACCGCCGCGGACGGCGTCATCGTGCCGCTGGAGTGCGAGTTCTTCGCGCTGCGCGGTGTGGCTCTGCTGATGGACACCATCCAGAAGGTCCAGGAGCGGCTGAACGAGGACCTGGTCATCGACGGCTTCCTGGGCACCATGTACGACCCGCGCACGCTCCACGCGCGCGAGGTGCTGTCCACGATCATCGACGGCTTCGGGGACAAGGTCTACGGCACGGTCATCAACCGCACCGTGCGCTTCCCCGACGCCACCGTGGCGGGCGAGCCCATCACCAGGTTCGACTCGTCCTCGGCCGGGGCCAACGCCTACCGGGAGCTGGCCAAGGAGGTGCTGGCGAGGTGGCCTCTCAGCGGTCACGGCGCGTGACCCTACCCGGGGCGGACGAACTGTTCTTCCGTCCCAGCGGCACCGAGGAGGTGCCGGAAGAGACCGAACGCCAGCACAAGGCACCGGAGCAGGGCAGCAGGAGCGAGGCGCCGTCGCGCTCCGACGGCACCACCAGGGGCACGTCCGCCGTGAAGGCGGCGCGCGCGCCCAAACCGAGCGGGCGCCAACGCCACGACGAGAAGATCACCGTCTACATCTCCGGGCCCGAACTGCTGGCACTGGAACAGACCCGGCTCTCGCTGCGCGCCGAGCACGGGCTGTCCGCCGACAGGGGCCGTCTCGTCCGCGAGGCCGTCGCCGTGCTGCTGGCGGACTTCGAGGAGCACGGACCGGCCAGCATGCTGGTACGCAGGCTGACCGAGGACTGAGGGCACGCGCACCGGTACCGGAGGGGGTGCCGGTGCGACGACGGAGGTGCCACGGGTGTCACCGGCGGGTTCTGGCCGGTGACACCCTTGTCTCATGAGGAAGACGACGCGGGGCCGGTGCCATGGGGGCTGAGGGAACGTCGGCGGACACCGTCGCGGAGGTGGACGACAACGCCTTCCAGGTGCACCTCGACAACTTCGAGGGGCCCTTCGACCTGCTGCTCGGGCTGATCTCCAAGCACAAGCTGGACATCACCGAGGTGTCGCTGTCCAAGGTCACCGACGAGTTCATCGCGCACATCCGGGCGCACGGCGACGACTGGGACCTGGACCAGGCCAGCAACTTCCTGCTGGTCGCGGCGACCCTGCTGGACCTGAAGGCGGCGCGCCTGCTGCCGCGCGGCGACGTCGAGGACGAGGCCGACCTGGCCCTGCTGGAGGCCCGCGACCTGCTGTTCGCCCGGCTGCTCCAGTACCGCGCCTACAAGGAGGTCGCCTCGTTCATGCGGGCGCGGCTGGCCGCGCAGGGGCGCCGTTACGCGCGCGCCGTCCCGCTGGAGGAGCGCTTCGCCGGGCTGCGGCCGGACGTGCTGTTCAAACTGGGCCCCCAGGAGTTCGCGGCCCTGGCGGGGATGGTCTTCACGCCCAAGGAGCCGCCCAGCGTCCCGGTCACCCACATCCACCAGGCCAAGACGTCGGTCAAGGAACAGGGCGAGCTGATGGTCGCGGAGCTGCGCGAGCACGGGCGGTTGACCTTCGCCCAGCTCACGGCGGCCTGCACCGGTACCTTCGAGGTCATCGCCCGCTTCCTCGCCCTGCTGGAGCTGTACCGGGCCGCCAACGTGGGCTTCGACCAGCCCGAACCTCTGGGGGAGCTGCTCGTCTCCTGGACCGGCGGCGAGGGCGAGGTCGAGCTGGAGAGCGAGTACGACGAGGCCGACGGCGCCGGTGACACCGGCGGTGGGAGCGGGCCGGGGGAGACGGAGGAGCGCGCATGAGCGTCCGGGACACGGCGCAGGATCCGACAGCGGAGGGCCCGGCGGCGGGGGACACGGTGGCCCGGGGGGCGGTCGGCGGTGAGTCGGCCGGAGTAGTCGTGGAGGCGGCCGGGGACGCCCCTGCCACCCTGCGCCGCGACCTGGAGGCCGTGCTGATGGTGGTGGACCAGCCGGTGTCGGAGTACGACCTGGCGCGGGCCATGGACGTGCCCGTCACGGTGGTCGTCGGGGTGCTGGAGTCGCTGTCGCGGGAATACACCGAGCAGGGCCGGGGTTTCGACCTGAGGGCGGTGGCCGAGGGGTGGCGTGTGTACACGCGGCCCGAATGCGCCGACGTCGTCGAGCACTTCCTCCGGGAGGGGCAGGAGGTGCGGCTCACCCAGGCCGCACTGGAGACGATGGCGGTGGTGGCCTACCGACAGCCGGTCTCCCGTGGCAGGGTCTCCGCCGTGCGCGGTGTCAACTGCGACGGGGTTATGCGTACCCTCGTACTGAGGGGCCTGATCGAAGAGGCCGGACACGACTCCGAGTCCGGTGCGCTGCTGTATCGGACCACCTCCTATTTCCTGGAACGGTTGGGCCTGCGAGGCCTCGACGAGCTGCCTGATCTGGCGCCGTTCCTCCCCGACGACATCGAAGGTCTAGACGACACCGGTGAGCACACCTAACAACAGTTCCCGCGGTGCGCGGGACGACGCCCCGCGCGGTGAGCGCGGCGACTACGACAAGCGCGGCGCACAGGGCCGCGGCGACAGCCGGGACCGCCGGGACGACCGTTCCCGCGGCGGTCACCGGGATGACCGCGGCCCCCGGGGCCGTGACGACCGTGACCGCGGTAGCGTCCGGGGTGACCGGGACAACCGCGGCGGGCGCGACTTCCGCGGCGGCCGCGACGGTCAGCGCGACGACCGCCGTTCCTTCGGCGGTGACCGCGACGGCCGCCGTTCCTACGGTGACCGCGACAACAGGGACAACCGCGGCGGGCGTGACTTCCGTGACGGTGGGGACCGGCGTTCCTTCTCGGGCGGTCGCGATGACCGTGACCGCGGTGGCTTCCGGAACGACCGGGGCCCGGGCGGCCGCGACGACCGCGGTGGTTTCCGGGGTGACCGGGACAACCGCGGCGGGCGCGACTTCCGCGGCGGCCGCGACGGTCAGCGCGACGACCGCCGTTCCTTCGGCGGTGACCGCGACGGCCGCCGTTCCTTCGGTGACCGCGACGGCCGCGGCGGACGTGACAGCCGTGGTCCCGGCGGTGGCCGTGACTTCCGTGACGGTGGGGACCGCCGTTCGTTCTCGGGTGGCCGGGACGACCGTGGTGGCCGCGACTTCCGGGGCGGTCGTGATGACCGTGACCGCGGCGGCTTCCGCGGCGACCGCGACAACCGCCGCTCCTTCGACAACCGTGGTGGCCGTGACGGCCAGCGGGACGACCGTCGTTCGTTCGGTGACCGTGACAACCGCGGTTCGGGCGGTCGTTTCCAGGACCGTGACAACCGTGGCGGGCGTGGTCCCGGTGGTGGCCGTGACTTCCGTGACCGCGAGGACCGCCGTTCGTTCGGTGACCGCGACAACCGCGGTTCGGGCGGCCGCTCCTACGACCGTGGCGGACGCGGCCCCGGCGGCGGCCGTGACGACCGTGACCGCGGCGGGTTCCGCGGCGACCGGGACAGCCGGGGCGGGCGTGACGACCGCCGTTCCTTCGGTGACCGCGACAACCGCGGCGGGCGCGACAGCCGTGGTCCCGGTGGCGGGCGCGACTTCCGCGACCGCGAGCCCCGTGAGGACCGCGGGGACCGTCCCGGCGGCGACCGCTCCGGCGCCAGGCGCGTCACGAGCGAGAACCAGCTCTCCAAGGCGGCACGCGAGCGGCTCAACGCCCTGCGCGCCGACTACGACCCCAAGGACGAGGACCGCGCCGACGAGGCGCGCGACACCTACACCGACGTCGAGAACGGCATCCGCCTCCAGAAGGCGCTCGCCGCGGCCGGGGTCGCCAGCCGCCGGGCCAGCGAGGAGATGATCGCGGCCGGACGCGTCAGCGTGGACGGCCAGGTAGTGCGCAGGTTCGGCGCCCGGGTCGACCCCGAGTCCTCCGAGATCCGCGTCGACGGCATGCGCGTGGTCACCGCCCCGGACAAGTTGTACTTCGCGCTCAACAAGCCGCGCGGCGTCGTCAGCACCATGTGGGACCCCGAGGGCCGCCCCACCCTGGCCGACTACACCGGTCAGACCGAGGAGCGGATCTTCCACGTCGGTCGGCTCGACACCGAGACCGAGGGCCTCATCCTGCTGACCAACGACGGCGAGCTGGCCAACCGGCTCACCCACCCGCGGTACAAGGTCGTCAAGACCTACATCGCCAAGGTGCCCGGCCCGGTTCCGCACCGCGTCGTCCGCGAGGTACAGAAGGGCGTGGAGCTGGACGACGGCCCGGTCGAGGTCGACTCCTTCCGCGTGGTCGACAACGACCCGCCCAAGTCGCTCGTCGAGATCCGGCTGCACGAGGGCCGCAAGCACATCGTGCGCCGCCTCATGGAGGCCGTCGGCCACCCGGTCGCCGACCTCGCCCGCACCCAGGTCGGCCCGATCGACCTGAACGCCCTCAAACTGGGCACGATGCGGGCGCTCACCTCGCGCGAGGTGAGTGAACTCTACGAGGCCGCGGGCCTGTAGATACAGTTGACGGCGGTCGCCTGCCCGGACACCGGGCGGCGGCCGCCGTTCCCCTTTCCCGGGCACGGCACGCTGAACGAGGACGAGGCGGGATCGAACGTGGCGGTACGGGCCATCCGCGGTGCGGTACAGGTCGACGCGGACGAACGCGAGCAGGTTCTGGAGGCCACGGCCGAACTGGTCTCGGAGGTGATGCGGCGCAACTCACTGGAGACCGACGACGTGATCAGCGTGCTGTTCACCGCCACCCCCGACCTGAACAGCGAGTTCCCCGCGCTGGCCGCGCGCAAGCTCGGCTTCTCCGACGTCCCGCTGATGTGCGCGACCGAGATCGCCGTCCCCCACGCCCTGCCGCGCGTGGTGCGCCTCATGGCGCACGTGGAGACCGACCGGCCGCGCTCGGAGCTCCAGCACGTCTACCTGCGCGGTGCCCAGGCGCTGCGGCTGGACATCGCCCAGTAACGGTCTCCGTCGGTCTCCGGGCAGGTCGTAGGCTTGGGGGTAACGGAAACACGTCGGAGGCGGGGGAACAGTGGGCGACAGCGGCGGTGTGCGCGGGGACGGGGAGCAGCTGCTCCCGGTGCGCCGGGTCACGGTGGTCGGCACGGGACTCATCGGCACGTCGGTGGCGCTCGCCCTGCGCTCGCGCGGCGTCGACGTCGCCCTCTCCGATCCCGACGCCGCTTCCCTGCGCCTGGCCTGCGACCTGGGCGCGGGGCACCCCCTTGAGGAGTCCGACGACCCGACCTCGGCCCCGGCCGACCTCGCGGTCATCGCCGCGCCGCCCGCCGTCATCCCCTCCGTGCTGCGCCGCGCCCAGGACCGGGGCCTGGCCCACGTCTACACCGACGTGGCCAGCGTGAAGGCGAGCGTGCTGGCCGAGGCCGAGCGGCTGGGCTGCGACATGGCCACGTTCGTGGCCGGGCACCCCATGGGCGGCAGGGAGAAGCAGGGCCCCGGCGCGGCGCGCGCCGACCTGTTCCTGGGCCGTTCGTGGGCGCTGTGCCCCACCGGCAAGGCCGAGGCGCAGGCCGTCGCCGTCGTCGCCGAGGTCGCCCGCATGTGCGGTGCGGACCCGCTGGTGCTGGACGCGGCGGCGCACGACCGGGCGGTGGCGCTGGTCTCGCACGCCCCCCACGTGGCCTCCTCGGCGGTGGCGGCCCGGCTGCTCTCGGGCGACGACGCCGCCCTGACCCTGGCGGGACAGGGCGTGCGCGACGTCACCCGGGTGGCGGGCGGCGACCCCGCGATGTGGTCCGAGATCCTCACGCACAACGCCGCCCCGGTCGCGGAGGTCCTGCACGCGGTGGCCGCCGACCTCGCGGCGACCGCGGACGCCCTGCGAGCGCTGGCGGATCCGCCGGGGACGGGCGAGACGTCGGACCGCGACCTCGCTCCGGTGCGCGACCTGCTGGAGCGCGGCAGGTCCGGCCAGGGCCGCATCCCCGGCAAGCACGGCACGGTACGGCTGCCCGACTACACGGTCATGCCCGTGGTCATCCCCGACGAGCCCGGTGCGCTGGGCCGCCTGTTCGCCGCGGCGGCGGAGGCCGGGGTCAACATCGAGGACGTGCGCATCGAGCACACGCCCGGCCTGCCGCTGGGTGTGGCTCAGCTGTACGTGCTGCCCGAGGCGGTGGACACGCTCGCGCGGGTGCTGGCCGCCGACGGCTGGTCGGTGCATCCGGGACTCTGAGCATCCTTCGCGGTGTTCGTGCGCTTGCGGCGGGGTTCGAGTACCGGCACCGGCTGGTCCGGAGGTCAGGACCCCCGCGTCCCGCCGGTCCCGGTTCCGGTCCGCCCGGTCCCGGTCTCCACGGGCGGACACCGGGGCCGCACCTCACCGGTGCCGGTGCGTGCTACGCACACCTGCGCACATTCACGCACGCACTACGCACACCTACGCACATTTGCGCATGCCCACGCACACCCATGCACACCTGCGCACGTACTACGCGCCAAGTACGCGCGGGCCACGGGTAGGGTTGGGCGTCGGCAACAGTGAACGCAAGCGGGAGTCAACGGCAGTGAGCGCGCAGGGCAGCACCGAGGGCATCGTCATCGCGATCGACGGTCCCTCCGGGTCGGGCAAGTCGAGCACCTCCCGGGGCGTGGCCAGGGCGCGGGAGCTGCGGTACCTCGACACCGGCGCGATGTACCGCGCGCTGACCTGGTGGATGCTCTCCCAGGGCGTGAACGTCAACGACGCCGACGCCGTGACCGCCCTCGTCGACACCCCCGTCATCACCATGGGCACCGACCCCGACGCGCCCTCCGTGGCGGTGGACGGCCGCGACGTGGCCGCCGAGATCCGCGGCAGGGAGGTCACCACCAACGTCAGCGCCGTCTCGGCCGTGCCCGCGGCGCGCGAGCGCCTCGTGCGCACCCAGCGCGAGATCATCGCCGCCGCCAGGGCCGAGAGCACGGGCATCGTGGTCGAGGGGCGCGACATCACGACCGTCGTCGCCCCCGACGCCCCGGTCAAGCTCTTCCTGACCGCCAGTCCCGAGGCCCGCGCCCAGCGCCGCAGCAAGGAGGTCCGCAGCGCCGACGTCGCCGCCACCCAGGCCGACCTGGCCCGGCGCGACGCGCTGGACTCCAGCCGGGCGCACTCGCCGCTGCGCCAGACCGAGGACGCCACCGAGCTCGACACCAGCGGGCTGACCCTGGACGAGGTCGTCGCCCTGGTGGTCAAGCTGGCCGACGAGACCCGCGGCCGCTGACCCGCGGGGTCGGGCGCCGCCGGGTTCCGGCCGACGGGTGGCCCGCACGGCCGGGCGCCGCCGCGACGGGCGGACGGTGCGCCCCGCGACCGTAACACCGGACACATTCGTCCCCGACAGCCCTTTTCAGGGAACACAACGACATCCGCGGGGGTTCCTCCCCGTGGCCAGTACACGGGCGCCGTCGGCGCCCGCGTCGATCCGCGCGACCCGGGACACCGGGGCGGGTCGGACCTTCGCATCCTCGCGGCACGCATCCTGGGCGCGCGGGGATCCAGAACCGGGAGCAGTACATGAGTGACTTCGACATCTCCGACGTCGTCCACGGGGGAGCGGACTCCGAAGAGCCCGCCGCCCTCCCCGTGGTGGCCGTGGTCGGACGCCCCAACGTGGGCAAGTCCAGCCTGGTCAACCGCATCATCGGCCGCCGTGAGGCCGTGGTGGAGGACGTGCCGGGCGTGACCCGCGACCGGGTCGCCTACGACGCCGAGTGGCAGAACACCAGGTTCACCCTGGTGGACACCGGCGGTTGGGAGACCAGCGTCAGCGGCCTGGCCGCCATGGTCGCCCGCCAGGCCGAGTACGCCGCGCAGACCGCGGACGTCATCCTGTTCGTGGTCGACGCGACCGTGGGCGTCACCGACGCCGACGCCGCCGTGACCCGCGTCCTGCGCTCGACCAAGCGCCCCGTGGTGCTGGCCGCCAACAAGGTGGACGGCAGCATGCAGGAGGCCGACGCCCTCGACCTGTGGCAGCTCGGCGTGGGCCAGCCCTTCCCCATCAGCGCCCTGCACGGCCGCGGCACCGGCGACCTGCTGGACGCGCTCGTGTCCGAGTTCCCCGAGCAGCCCCTGGGCGAGGAGGACGAGGGCGAGGACGGCCCGCCGCGCATCGCGCTGCTGGGCCGCCCCAACGTGGGCAAGTCCAGCCTGCTCAACCGCCTCGCCGGTGAGGACCGGGTGGTCGTCGACGCCGTGGCGGGCACGACCCGCGACGCGGTGGACGAGCTGATCGAGCTGGGCGGCAAGACCTGGAAGTTCATCGACACCGCCGGTATCCGCCGCCGGTTCCGGGCCCTCCAGGGAGCCGACTACTACGCCACCATGCGCACCGGCAGCGCCCTGGAGCGGGCCGAGATCGCCGTGGTGCTCATGGACGTCAGCGAGCCCCTCGCCGAGCAGGACATCCGGGTCGTCGAGCAGGTCGTGGAGGCGGGCCGCGGCCTCGTCCTGGCCTTCAACAAGTGGGACATCCTCGACGAGGAGCGCCGGACCTACCTGGAGAAGGAGATCGACCGCCAGCTGGCGCGGGTCTCCTGGGCTCCGCGCGTGAACGTCTCGGCCAAGACCGGGCGCCACATGGAGAAGCTGGTCCCGGCGATCGAGACCAGCCTGAGCGGGTGGAACCAGCGCATCCCGACCGGGCAGCTCAACAACTGGCTCAAGGAGCTGGTGGCGGCCACCCCGCCGCCGGTGCGCGGCGGCAAGCAGCCCAAGATCCTGTTCGCGACGCAGGCGGGTTCGCGTCCGCCGCACTTCATCCTGTTCACCACCGGGTTCCTGGAGGACAACTACCGCCGCTTCATCGAGCGGCGCCTGCGGGAGGACTTCGGCTTCGAGGGCTCCCCGGTGCACATCAGCATGCGCATCCGCGAGAAGAAGGGCGGCGGGGTCCAGGGCCGCGCCTCCAAGGGCAGCGTGCGTCCGGACCGCAAGCACCGCCGCCGGTAGCCGCACCGCTCCGGCCACGGCACGAGGAAGGGGGCTCCCCGCCGGGGGAGCCCCCTTCTCCGTGTTCTCAGGCCGATGAGGGTGCCTGCCGCGGGTCCCGGGGAGCGGCGCGGCGGGTGAGGCGGCGCAGCAGGCCCTCCGCCGGGCCGCGGCGGCCGGCGCGCCGCATCAGGTCGGCCGCGGCCAGTGACGCCAGCCAGGTCGCGGCGGCCACACCGAAGGCTCCCGCCAGTCCCAGTCGGTCCTGCCATCCCAAGCCCGCCGGGGAGAAGACCGCCAGGAAGACCACACTCTGGAGCAGGTAGAAGGTGAGGGAGCGCTGGCCGAGGGCCTGCACGGCGGTGGTCAGGGTGCCGCGGCCGCGTGACGCCCGGATCGCGACCAGCGCGACGATCCCGGCCATGCCGACACCGCCGAAGTAGCCCGTCAGGGGCTGGAGGAGGGCTGTGCTCCACTGCGCCGCGGCCGAGGGAGCGCTCCACGTGCCCGTCTGGACCAGGATCGAGGGAAGCGCCCCGGCGACGGAGACCGCCGTGGTGAGAACGACCGCGCGCACCAGCAGGGCTCGGTTGTGCTCGGGCTCCTCCAGGAGGCGGCGTCGCGCCGCCCACATGCCCGCGACCACCGCGGGTGCGACCAGCACCGTCCCGATGGCCAGGGCGAAGGGAGCACCGGGGAGGCGCTCCAGGTAGAGCGTGCCGGGGTCGGACCCGGGCGGCGTGGCCACGGAACCGATGTCGAAGGTCGAGACACCCTGGGACAGGGCCAGCACCAGGGGAACCGCCGAGAGCACGGTGCCGGGCACCAGGGCCAGGCCCGCAACCCGCAGCAGGGTCGCCGAGCGCGCCCGCAGCAGACCCATGAGTAGCAGGGACGCGAGGCCGTAGGCGGCGAGGATGTCGAGGGGGGCGATCAGCGTGTGGACCAGGCCGAAGGCCAGCAGCCACCAGCCCCTGCGGCGCAGCAGGGCGTGTGCGTCGGCCGGGTCGGCCCCGCGTGCGACCCGCCGGTCCAGTGTCTGAGTCAGGGCGTAACCGAACAGGAAGGCGAACATCGGGCGCGCCTGGTTGCCCACGAACAGCTCGTGCAGGACGAGCGCGGCGCCGTTGGCCAAGGCGGGGCCGCGCTCGACGGCCAGGACGAACAGCGGGGCGTGGGCGCAGGCGATGGCCAGCAGCATGGCGCCCCTGGCCAGGTCCGGGGCGAGCGCACGGGATGCGGGAGCGGTCACGGCTTCTCCTCTTTGGGGGGCAATCCACATGCTATTACATGTAAATCATGTATTGCGTGTGTCTCGTGATCATGGCCGTAAACGGACACGGCCTGCTTGGTACGCTGTGCGGAACACGTACGGGAAGGCGGTGGCGAGGTGGTTGCGGAGCGGGACGGCGCTTCCTACGGACCCGGCGGCCGGGGTTTCTACGGCGCGGTGACGGTCAGCGAACGCGGCCAGATCGCGATTCCGGCCAAGGCCCGCCGCGACCTGGGCATCGCCCCCGGAGACAAGCTGCTGGTCCTCGGGGACCCCCAACAGGGGATCGCCCTCATGACGGTCGACCGGCTCATGGAGAACCTCCAGGGTTCCTCTGCCCTGATGGACGTACTGCGGCAGCATGTCGACGGCGACGCGGGGGCCCCGCCCGACGGCGCCGGGTAGCCGCGCCGCGGGACGCGTGCGCCCCCGCTCCGGTTCCCGCGGACTCCTCGGGGGCGGTTCCGTCCTGGAGCGGGACGGGTCCTCCGTGCGTGCCGCCGCCCGGGCGCTGGGGCAGCGAGGGGGATTCCCCGTGCTGGGCTCAGGCCTCCCCGCGCAGGCGGCGGACGTTGCCCTGCGTGGGGCGGCTCCCCGCCGGTCCCCCCTCGCGGTCGCGGGGCGGTCGGCCCGCCTCCTCCCCGGGGACCGGAATCGCGGGGGCGCCGGGCAGCGGGCGGTTCGCGCTCTCCTTCATCCGCCACACCACCGCCAGCCCCACCACACCCGCGACCATCACCAGCCACGCCGGCGCGTAGAGGCTTCCGGTGGCCTGCACCAGCGCCTCGGCGATCAGCGGTGTGGTGCCGCCGAACAGCGCCACCGATACGTTGAAGCTGATGGCCAGCGCGCCGTAGCGGACGCTGGTGGGGAAGAACGCCGGGAGCGCCGCGGGCGCGCCGCCGGAGAAGTGCACCAGGGTCACCGCCAGCACCACCATGCCCAGGGCCACCGTCCACAGGCCGCCCTGTTGCAGCAGCCAGAACGCGGGCAGGGCCAGCACGATCGAGAACAGGCTGCCCGAGAGCAGCACGGGCCTGCGCCCCACACGGTCGCTCAGGTGCCCGAACCCGGTCACCGTGAACAGCATCAGCACCATCGCCGCCAGCGTCAGGACCAGGGCCGTGGTGGGGCCGTACCCCAGCTCCGCCTCCAGGTAGGTGGGCATGTACGCGGTCAGGACGTAGTTGTTGACGTTGAAGACCATCACCAGGCCCACGCACAGCAGGATGTGGCGCCACTGGTCCACGACCGTCGCCCGCAGCTGCCCCTCGCGGTGCCCTCCGTGGGAGTCCTTGGCGAAGCCCTCGGTGTTCTGCTCGAAGACCGGGGTGTCCTCCAGCTTCACCCGCAGGTACAGGCCGATGGCGCCCAGCGGCAGCGCGATCAGGAAGGGGATGCGCCACCCCCAGTCCTGCATGGTGTCCGAACCGAGCAGGAGGGTCATCACCGTGACGACGGTGGCGCCGCCGACGTAGCCGCTGACCGTGCCGAACTCCAGCCAGGAGGCCAGGAAGCCCCGCCGCCGGTCGGGCGCGTACTCGGCGATGAAGGTCGTGGCGCCGCCGTACTCGCCGCCGGTGGAGAAGCCCTGGAGCATCCGCGCGACCAGCAGCAGCACCGGCGCGGCGAAGCCGATGCTCGCGGCCGAGGGGATGAGCCCGATCGAGAACGTGCTCACCGCCATGAGCAGCATCGTGAAGGCCAGGACGCGCTTGCGGCCGATCCGGTCGCCGAGGGGGCCGAAGAACAGCCCGCCCAGGGGCCGCACCAGGAAGGCGGCGGCGAAGGTGGTGAAGGTGGCGATGAGCTGGGTGCCCTGGGTCTGCTCCGGGTAGAACACCAGGCCGATCGTGACGGCCAGGTAGCTGTAGACGCCGAAGTCGTACCACTCGGTCGCGTTGCCGATCGCCGCGGCCACCACGGCCTTGCGCGTCGCCCTGCGGTCCGTGGCCAGGGCCGTCCGCCCCTGCGGCTCGTTCAAGTCTCCCCCTCGCTGCCCAGCGGTCCTGTTGTACCCACTTAATCACCCTGGGTGACGAGAGCGCGGGCTCTGCCCGTGTCGCCGCCCCGGTAGCGTGGTGGCGGCCGAGAGGGGGAGTCCATGCGCAGGGTGCTGGTCAGCGCGTGTCTGATGGGACGCCGGGTGCGCTACGACGGGCGCGCCAAACCGGTGGAGGACGACGTGGTCGCCCGCTGGCGCGCCGAGGGCCGCCTGGTGGTGCACTGCCCGGAGGTCGCGGGCGGCCTCCCGGTGCCCCGGCCGCCCGCCGAGATCGAGCCCGGCGCGACCGCCGCCGACGTGCTCGCGGGCCGCGCGCGCATCCTCACCCCCGAGGGGCGGGACGTGACCGCGCACTTCGTGGACGGCGCCCGGGCGGCGCTGGCCACCGCCCGCGCGCACGGCGTGGCGGTGGCGGTGCTCAAGGAGTCGAGCCCCTCCTGCGGGGTGCACCGTGTCTACGACGGCGCCTTCGGCGGGAACAGGGTGCCCGGCGAGGGGGTCACCGCGCGCCTGCTCGCGGACGGCGGCGTCGCGGTGTTCACCGAGGACGAGATCGCCGACGCCGCAGCGCGCCTGCGCGAGCTGGAGGGCGTCTGAGGGTCGGCGCAGGGGGAGTGCGCGTCCCCGGGGCGGGAACACCCGTCCGTGCCCGAAGGTGAGGAGCGGTGCCGGGGCCCGGCCGGTGGCGGCGGGCCCCGGCACCGCGGGGTCAGGAACGGACGACCTCGTAGCGCATGCACGCGAAGTCACCGGCGCGGTGCACGTCCAGCACCTTAAGGTCCACGCGTCCGGCCAGCAGGGGTGAGCCCGCGCCCAGGGTGACCGGCGCGACCGACACGACCACCTCGTCCAGCAGGCCGAGCCGGGCCAGGTCCGCGGCGACACCGCCACCGCCGACCACCCACACGTCGCGCCCCCCGGCCGCCTCGACCATCTCCGCGTGCAGGTCGCGCAGTTCCTGGTCGGTGTCGGCGCTGGCGAAGCGGACGTCGCCCTCGACCTTGGGCAGGTCCCGGTGGGTGAGCACCCAGGTCGGGACCCGGTAGGGCCAGGGATCACCGCCCTCGTGCTTCAGGATCCACTCGTAGGTGCCCGCGCCGGACACGATCGCGCCCGCCTCGCGGACGAAGATCTCGGTCTCGTTCAGGGCATCGCCCCCGTCGGCGGCGAACAGCCACTCCAGGGAGTGGTCCTCGGTGGCGATGAAGCCGTCCAGGCTCGTCGCTGTGTTGTAGACCGTCCTGCTCATCGTGTACCTCCGTCGTGGTGTCGGTTCTGAAGCCATTCGATGGGGTCGCCGTGGTCCACCTTTATGCCCTCCGCGCGCAGCATGTGGCGCACGAGCTGCCTGCGGTGGGCGGAGAAGGTGAGCACGTGCGCGACGACGCTGCCCAGCACGAAGCTCTCGGGCGGGTCGCACAGGGCGTCGATCAGCCGGTCGCCCCAGGCGTCCCGGCGCCCGATGTCGTCGACCGCGGCGATCCAGCGGGCCCCCGCCCGCGTGTGCCGCTCCGCCAGCGCCTCCAGGTCGTCCGAGCCCCGTTCGGGCAGGTCGGCGCCGTCGATCGAGGCGAGCCACGACTCCTTGGTCCGGACCAGGTGGTCGAGCACGGCGGCCACGGACTCCTCCGGCCCGTCCCACTCCAGGACCGTCTGGCCGGGGGCCCGCACCCGCCGGTAGGCCTCCTCGGACAGCCGTCCGGCGAGGCGGATCAGGTGGGCGGTGTCGTCCACGTCGTGGTGGACCTGGAGGGCGATCAGGTCCATGCCGGTCCGCTCCTTGGGCCTGTCCTCGATCCACAGGTGGATCGGCGGGTGGAAGTGGATGCCGTTGGGCGCGGACAGCCACGTGCCGCTGCCCGCCGTGGTGGCGCTGGGCGGATGCCCGAAGGCGCGTCCGAAGGCGCGCGTGAACCCCTCGACCGACTCGTATCCGGCGGCGAACGCGGCGTCGGTCACGCTGCTGCCCCGGCTGATCTGCCAGGCCGCGCGCTCCAGGAGCACCCGGCGGCGCAGCGCGACCGGTGACTCCCCGGTGTCGCGGGTCAGTCTGCGGGTGAAGTGGAACGGTGAGGCGAAGGCGTGGTCCGCCATGTCGGTGAGGCGGGTGTTCTCCTCGTCCAGGACCGCGTCGAGCAGTTCGCGCAGGCGGTCCCGGCCCGGGGTGGGCTCGGTCATGGCACCAGTATGTTCACCGGCGGCGCCCGGGCGCCTGACCGATCTTGCCCACCCGTGCCGCCGCGCGGCCCGGGGCCGGCGGACTCCGTCTCCGGTGCGAGCGCCCCGGCGGATGCGGTAGAGTCTTCTGCGTCGGCGGGGCCGGAAACGGTGACCGCTCGACGAACGGGACGTAGCGCAGTTTGGCAGCGCACTTGACTGGGGGTCAAGGGGTCGTGGGTTCAAATCCCGCCGTCCCGACAGAGAAGTAGCAGGTCAGTGAGGGGTCCACCATCAGGTGGGCCCTTTTCTGCGTTTCCGGCGTGGTCGAGGCCGGGTCATGGGGATTCTCGGCGCTCCGCGCGACATCTCGCTCCGCGCGCGCTGCGCGGGCTCCCGCCACCGGTGTCGTTCTGCTCTCCAGCCGACCCGTGTGCCCCGTGCCGAGGGCGTCCACCTGCCCGGCGGGCCGGGCTTCCCGGGGTCGCGCGGCCGGTCCGTGGCGCCGGTTCTCCCAGGGCCTCAGGAGTCGGGGTCGCATCCGTGGGATTGAAGGTGCTATACATGGACATACCGGCAATGAAAACGGTTTTCATTACTGAATATCCTGTCCAGCGCGACCGCAGGGGTGTGCAGCTCAGTGTCGAAGGAAGCCGGGCTGGAGGCCGGGGCCGCCTTGGGGGCCCTCTACGAACGGATCGCCGCCCGCCGCTCCGACCCCCCGGTGGAGGACCCTGCGTCCCGTCCGTCCCGCGCGGTCGTCGGACACGACGGGACGCCCGCTCCGTGGTGACAGCCCCGCCTCCCGTCCTGCCGCTGGCCGTCGGCCGCGTGGACCGGCACGGAAGCCGGACCACACCTCCGCGCCGACCCGACCCGTTCGACCGGGACGCCGGGGCCCCGAACCCCGGTCGCAGACACCTCCCGGGGCCGTTTCGCCCGCGGCCCCGCCCCCGAGAAAGGCCGAACGATGAGACGACGATTCCTGCCCGCGGTCACCTTCGCGGTGCTCCTAGCGGCCACCGCCTGCGGCGGCGGCGAAACCGAACAGGCCTCCGCTGACGGCGCCACCCTGCGTTACGCCGCGGTCGGAGCTCCGGCGGCCACCACCCACGACCCGCACGGCCGCGTCGGCAACGAGGCCGACTACATGCGGTTCGCCATGCTCTACGACGTGCTGACGGTGACCGATGAGGAGGGTGCGGTCCAGCCGCGCCTGGCCCGGTCCTGGGAGCCGGTCGGAGAAGCCCTCGACCTGTGGACCGTCAGCCTGCGCGATGACGCCGTCTTCTCCGACGGCCAGCCCGTCACCGCCGACGACGTCCTGTTCTCGCTGAAGCGGATCCAGAGCAAGGGCGCCGAGAACAACGGACGCCTGGCGGTGTTCGACCTGGAGTCCTCCTCCGTGGTGGACGAGCACACCCTGGAACTGGCCACCCACCAGCCCTATGCCGAGGTCGGCAGCGCCCTCGCCTCCCTGACCTTCGTCGTCCCCGACGGCAGCGACGACATCACCGAACCCGTGGTCGGCTCCGGACCGTTCCAGCTGGAGGAGCACGACGACACCACCGCGGTCCTGAAGCGCAACGACGACTGGTGGGGCGGGGCCGCCGACTACGAGACCCTCCGGATCACCGCCATGCCCGACCCCGCCGCGCGCGCCGAGGCGGTGGCCTCGGGGCAGGCGGACGTCGCGGGCAGCGTGGCGCCCGTCAGCGCACAGCAGTACGAGGAGTCCGACGCGGTCCAGGTGGTCACCAGGCCCGCCGGGGTGAACTACCCGCTGGTCATGGACCTGGAGGCCGAGCCCTTCGACGACCCGGGTGTGCGTGAGGCCGTCAAGCTCTCCCTGGACCGTGAACAACTCGTCGAGACGGTCTTCCTCGGTTACGGGGAGCCCGGCACCGACGTCCTGAACCCCGACGCGCCCTTCGCCCCCGACCTCGAACCGGTCGAGCGCGACCTGGACCGGGCCCGGGAACTGCTGGAGGAAGCCGGACACGCGGACGGTGTCGAACTCACCCTGTACGCCACCAACTCCTACCCGGGCATGGAGGAGACCGCTGCCCTGGCCGCCGAACAACTCGCCGAGGCGGGCATCGACGTCGCGATCGAGGTGGGCGCGCCCGACACCTACTGGACCGAGGTGTGGAACGTCGAACCCTTCTACCTCAACAGCCTGGGCGGGAACGGGTTCGTGGACTTCGCGCGCATGTCCCTGCTCTCCGACGGCCCCGTCAACGAGACCGCCTGGAACGTTCCCGAGTGGGACGCCGACTTCACCGAGGCACTGGCCACCGCGGACGAGGAGGACCGCCACGCGATGCTCGCCGACCTGCAGGAGCGCGTCGCCGACGACGGCGGGTACGTGGTCTGGGGTACGGGAGACGGCATCGACCTGACGGGTCCCGGCGTGAGCGGCCTGCCCACCGGTCCCGGTTTCCACCGCCTGTTCATCGAGCGGGTCGAGGTCGCCGGCTGATGTCCGGCCCCGAGGCCGCCCCCGAGGCCGGCCGCCCCCGCGTCCCGGGGGCGGCCGCGGGGGTCTCGCTCCCGTTCGCCGTCGTCCGGGCGGTGTTCCTGCTGGCCCTGGTGTCGGTGGCGGTGTTCACGGCCACCGAGTTCCTGCCGGGAGACGCCGTGGACCTGCGTGCCTCGCCCGGGGCCGACGAGGCGCAGCTGCGGGAGCTGCGGGAGGAGCTGGGCCTGGACGCCGCGCCCTGGCGGCGCTACCTCGACTGGGCCGGGTCCCTGCTCACCGGAGACCTCGGCACGTCCCTGGTCAACGGCCGCCCCGTCGCCGACGCCCTCGCCCAGCGGCTGCCGGCCACCTTCGCGGTCGTCGGGTCGGCGCTGGCGGTGGCGGCCCCCGCGTCCCTGGCCCTGGCCTGGTGGGCGGGGGGCAGCAGGCTGGCCCGCCGGGCGTCCACGGCCGTCCTCACCGGAGGCGCGGCCGTGCCCACGGCTGTCACGGCCGCGGTGCTGGTCACCGTGTTCTCCGGAGTGCTGGGTCTGGTGCCCCCGGTTTCCCTGCTACCGCCCGGAGCCGCGCCCTGGCACCACCCGGAACTGCTGTTCCTCCCCGTGGCGGCCCTGGCGCTGCCCACAGCGTTCTACGCCGCGAGCCTGCTGACGGGCGCGGTGGCCGACACCGTGCGCCTGCCCCACGTGGCTGACGCCCGCCGACGGGGCGTCCCCCCGTGGCGGATCGCGGCGACCGACGTCCTCCCCTTTCTCCTGGCCCCCTTCACCCGGGTCACGGCGGTGTCCGCAGGGGGGCTGATCGCCGCCGCGGCACTGGTGGAGACACTCTTCGGCTATCCGGGCGTCGGGTCCCTGCTGGTCTCCTCGATCGCCTCACGGGACCTGCCCGTCGTCCAGGCCACCGCCGTGGTCGCCGCCGCGGTCGTGCTGGCCGGACTGCTGGTCGCAGACCTGGTCGCCGCCCTGACCGAACCCCGCCGGAGGCGCTCGCCGTGAACCGCCGTCCCCTTCTGCTCCTCGCCTCCGCGGCCGTCCCCCTGCTGTCGGTCGCGGTCCTGGCCGCAGCCCTGTTCGGCGGCTGGTGGGCGCCGCACGACCCCACGTCCCCGGTGGGGGCGCCCTGGCAGGAACCCGGACCCGGCCACCTCCTGGGAACCGACGCCCTGGGCCGCGATGTGTGGTCCCGTGTCCTGGCCGGCGGAGGAGACCTGCTCGGTGTCTCCGTGACGGCCGCCGTGTGCGCCTGTGTGGTCGGGACCGTCGGAGGCCTGGCCGCGGGGTGGTTCGGCGGGCCGGCCTCGCGGGTCCTCACGGCGGCGGCCGACCTGCTGCTCGCCCTGCCCTCCCTGCTGCTGGCCCTGGTGGCGGCGATCGCCCTGCCCGGGCACACGGCGGTGGTCTTCGCGACGGTGTGCGGGGGAGCCCCGCTCACCCTGCGCGTGGTCAGGGACGCGGTCCGTGCCGTCCGCACCTCCGGGTACGTGGAGGCCGCACTCCTGCGCGGCGAGACGACCGCTTCGATCCTGGCGAGGGAGGTCCTCCCCGCCATGCGGGGGGTGGTCACCGCCGACCTGGGGCTGCGCCTGGTGGTCGCGCTCCAGGTCGCCGCCGCCCTGAGCGTCCTGGGAATGGGCGCCGAGCCGCCCGCCCCCGACTGGTCCCTCATGCTCAGGGAGAACATGCCCGGCGTGGCGATCAACCCCTGGGCCGTCGGTGCGCCGGCCGCGGCACTGGGCGTCACCACCGTCCTGCTCGCCCTCCTGGCCCAGCTGTACCTCTCCGAAGACCGCACGAGCCGGGTCCGTGACAGCGCACCCGCACCGAAGGAGCCCACGGATGGCTGAGGGACTGTGCGCACAGGCGCTGCTGGTCGAGGACGGACACGGCGCCCGCGTGGTGGGCCCGGTGGACCTGCGGGCGCCGGACGGCGCGGTGCTCGCGGTCATGGGCGCGTCCGGAAGCGGCAAGACCAGCGCCGTCCTGGCCGCGCTGGACGCGCTGCCGCCCGGCCTGGTGCGCCGGGCCGGCCGGGTGCGCTGGCAGGGGGCGCCGGTGCCCGCGGGGCGTGCGGCGCGCCGGTGGCGCCGGGCCAGCACCGGCGTGCTCGGACAGGAACCCGCCTCGGACCTGCACCCCCTGCGCCCGGTCTGCGCCCTGGTCGCCGAAGCCCTGCCGGGCGGTCTCCGGCGCGCGAACGCCGAGGCCGTCCGCGCGGCGCTCACCTCGCTGGGGCTGGACGCCGACGCCCTGTGGCGTCGTCGCCCGCACGAACTCTCCGGAGGCCAGGCCCAGCGTGTGGCCCTGGCGCGGGCGGTCGTCGCCGATCCCGGGCTCCTCGTGCTCGACGAGCCCACGAGCGGCCTGGACCCCGCCACGGTGGAACTCGTGCTCCACGTCCTCGGACAGCGGAGGGGACGCCCCGGAAGGAGCACCGTCGTGATCACCCACGACCGGGGTTTCGCCGACCGCGTGGCCGATCTCCGTCTCGACATCGGTGAGTCCGAACCGGTCCGCGGGGGCAGCGCCACACCAACGGGCCCCCGGGACCCGGGCGGTGTACCGGTCCTCGGCCTGCGGGGGGTCCGTCTCACGGCTCCGGGCGGCCGGGAACTGCTCGACGGGGTGGACCTGACCGTCGCCCCCGGGGAGGCGGTCGCCGTCCTGGGTCCCTCCGGATGCGGTAAGTCCACGCTGCTCAGAAGCCTGGCCGGGCTCCATCCTCCCGCGGCGGGCTCGTTCTCACTCGACGGTCGGCCCCTGCCCGCCAGGCACACCGACCGCGCCGGGGAAACGCTGCGAGCCGTCCAACTGATCGCCCAGGACCCGGCCGGAACCCTGAACCCGGCTCAGCGGGTCGCCACGGCACTCGCACGCCCGGCCATGGTGCTCCGCGGGCTGACCCGCGGCCGGGCCGCGGCCGAGGTCCCCGGGCTCCTGGAACGGGTCGGTCTGCCGGCGGACACCGCACGCGCGCTGCCGGGCCGCCTCTCCGGCGGCCAGCGCCAGCGCGTGGCAGTCGCCCGCGCCCTGGCCGCACGGCCCCGGGTGCTGCTGGCCGACGAGGTGTCCTCCGCCCTGGACGCCGCGAGCGCACGCACGGTCCTGGACCTCCTGGACACCCTTCGGGCCGAGGAGGGCCTGGCCGTCGTCATGGTGACCCACGACCGGAGTGTCGCCGACCGCGCGAACCGGGTGCTGGCGCTGGACCCGGAGCGCCTGGCCCTGGTGGCTGTGCCGTAGCACCGCCTGCGGCGGCGTTCGTGCCCTGCGCGGGCGGTGTCCGAGACGGTCGGCGACCCGGAGCCGTTCGGCCTGGGGCTCAGTCCGAGGACCGTCGCCCGAGGGCGAGCATGGTCGGATGGACCATGTAGTAGCCCGGGGCGTCGAGGACGTAGTCCGGATGGCCCGGGGTCAGGAGCCGCTCGACTCCGGCCACCTCCTCGACGCTCAGGCCCGCGTCGGTACCGCGCTTGAGCACCGACTCCCGCATTTCCGGCCAGACGACGTTCTCCAGGTAGGGGCGCACGGTCGGGTCGGCGTCGACCGGCGAGCCCACCCTGGGGAAGACGTTCACACGCACGTCGAGCAGCCCCGCGGCGGCCATCCAGGCGGTGTGGCGCTCATAGTGGGCGGGCCCTCCGGAGGGGAGCCCCCAGTTGAGTTCGGACGCGGTGCGCGCCGCCCGCTCCAGCCGTGAGCGGCCGGGCAGGAACATGGCCTGGTAGTAGTTGCTGGTGAACAGCCCCAGCAGGCCGCCGGGGCGCAGGGCGCGCGCGGCGCGTGCGACCAGGTCCCCGGGGTCGTCGAAGTTGCCGGGCCAGACCACGTCCGAGGCCCAGATCGCATCGAACCCGTCGCCGGATCCGGCGGCCCCGTCGAGCACGTCCACCAGGTCGGCGGCGCGCACCTCGACCCTGTCCGACACACCCTCGGACCGCGCGTGCTCCCGGGCGAGGTCCAGCACGTCGGGGTTGCGGTCGACGGCCAGGACCCGGGCCCGCGGGCCGGCCGCCCGGGCCAGCGCCACCAGCCCGCCTCCGGCGCCGGTGCCCGCGTCGAGCAGGCGCGTGCGTCCGGACAGGTCCATCGCCCCGACCGCCTGTTCGACGGCCGGGGCGACGAAGGCCCGGTTGGCGAGCAGGTAGGGGATCAGTCCGTTCTGCTGGATGTCTGTCATGGCGTGGCCACCTCGGCTGTCTCGGACGGGGGACGGTCGCGCTCGTCGGTCGGCGCGGTCACGGCCGCGAGGCGGGTACGACGTGCGGCAGTACGCTGGCCAGTTTCTCGCTGGTCTCCTCGAACTCGCGTTCTGGGCGGGAGCCCTCCACGATTCCGGCACCGGCGCGGAGCCAGGCCCGGCCCTGTTCCTCGTAGACCGCGCGCAGGACCAGCGCGGCGTCGAGTTCACCGCTGGATGCGGCGGTCACCACGGCCCCGGAGTACAGTCCGCGCTCCTCCTCCAGGCGGGTGATCGCCTCGATCGCCGGGGACTTGGGGATCCCCGACGCGGTGATCGCCGGGAACAGGGCCTCGAAGGCGTGCCAGGGGGTGGCGTCCTCGCGCAGGCGCCCCCGGACGGTGGACGCCAGGTGCTGGACGCTGCCGCGGACGGAGACGCCCATGAACTCCGACACCGCGACGGAGTCCGGCACGCACACCGAGCGCATCTCCGCGACGGCTTCGCGAACCGATATGGCGTGCTCGTGGATCTCCTTGGGGTCGGCCTCCAGTTCGGTGCGGGCGGCGCTGTCCGCCGCCTCTCCGCGCCCCGCCGCCCGGGTGCCCGCGAGCGGGTTGGTCAGGACCTCGCGGTCCGGGCCGACCGTGACGACCAGTTCGGGGCTGAAACCCGCGCTGCGGAGCCCGTCCAGATCCAGCAGGAACGACCGCGCCGGTGTGTTGGCCCCGCGGCCGACCGCGTAGGTGGCGGGGACGTCCACGGGCGAGGGCAGCTCGACCTTCCGGGACAGGATCACCTTGTGGTAGTCGCCGCGTCCGATCTCGCCCAGGGCCTCGCCCACGAGCGCGCGGTAGGCCGGGGAGTCGGCCCGTGAATCGACCGTGACGCGGTTCCGCGCCGGTTCGGCGACCTGCTCGCGCAGCACGGAGAGCACCTTCCCGCGCATCTGCGCTCCGCCCCCGCTGATCCGGGCCCCGTCAGCGGTGATGCGGACCTCGGTCTGGGGCACGATGAGGCGGGCGAGCCGCGCGGACCTCTCCGGGGTGGACGGGCGGGCCCCGCGTGACCGGAGCGCGAAGTCGAACCCCACCCAGCCGTAGGCCCGCCAGGTCGGGTCGGGCAGTCCGGCCAGGGCCGCGTCCAAGGCGTCGGCCGGGCTGCCGGTGTAGTCGTGGGAGTCGGCGGTCCCGTCGGCGCCGCGGACCGTGACCCGGTCGCTGTCGAGGTCGATCCCCCACCGCGCACCGCCGCCGAAGAGCCAGACCCCCTCGCGTTCGTAGAGGACGTACTCGGGGAAGAGTCCCGAGCCCGCGAGCCGGGCGGCGGCCGCGACGGGGTCGAGCGGCCCTTCGACCTGTTCGGTTTCACGACTGCTCACGGCCGTCTCCTCGCCCGGGACGGCCCGTGGGCCGCGTCTGGTGTACCCGTGGTCAACATTCTTCTCCGGTCTTGTGTCGGGGCCAGCGAGGACGCCCGTCTCCTCGTCGGGCGCGTGAGCGGGGGGAGCACGTCCGGGGTTCAGTCCGAGGTGAGCTCGATCGCGCCGGAGGGGCAGCGGTCGACCGCGTCGCGCACGTGCGCGACGTCGCGGGGGTCCGGCCGTTCGGTGCGCAGGCGCACGAGCCCGTCCTCCTCGCCCTGGTCGAATACTCGGTCGGCGGCGATGACGCACTGGCCAGCGCCGATGCAGACCTCGGGGTGGACGGTGATGCGCACGCGGGGACGTCCTCTTCACTGTGGAGCGGCCCGGGCAGGGCCGCCGGACGCCCGAAGGCGCCCTGGTGATCGTAAATGATAATCATTTTCGTCAGAAGCGTTCGTCCGTGTGGCTGAGGTCGCAACGCCTTACGTGTCGCTTCGGTCGCGAAGGGTGACGAGGGTCCTCATCGGATCCGCTCGCGCAGAGCGTTCTTGTCGACTTTGCCCACGGGGGTCAGGGGCAGCGTGTCGACGGTCTCGATCCGGTCGGGGGCCTTGTAACCGGCCAGGCCCCTCCCGCGCAGGAAGGCACCGAGTTCGCGGACCGTGGGCGGAGTGCCCGCGCTGACCAGGAAGGCGACCGACCGCTCACCGAGGTCCGGGTCGGGAGCGGCCACCAGGGCGACCGCCGACACGTCCGGGTGGGCGAGCAGCTGGCCCTCCACCTCGGTGGCGTCGATCTTCTCGCCGCCGCGGTTGATCTGGTCCTTTACCCGGCCGACGACGTTGATGTGGCCGCTGGGGTGGAGCCGGACGAGATCGCCGGTCCGGTAGAACCCGTCGGGTGTGAAGTGCGTGGTGGCGAGTTCGGGGGCGCGGTAGTAGCCGCGCAGTGTGTAGGGGCCCCGTGTCAGCAGTTCGCCCACGGCGCCGACGGGCACCGGGGCGCCCGACTCGTCGACCACCCGCACCTCGTCACCGGTCGAGACGGGGCGCCCCTGGGTGGTGCACACCAGCTCCTCGGGGTCGTCGAGACGGGTGACGTTGATCAGGCCCTCGGCCATGCCGAACACCTGCTGCAGACGGCATCCCAGCGTCGGGCGAACGCGGCGCGCGAGGTCGTCGGCCAGCCGTGCTCCCCCCACCTGGAGGACCGAGAGGCTGTCCAGCGCCGCTGAGCCCGGAGCCCGGTCGGCGTAGGCCTCCAGCCACACGGGCACCATCGGCGGACTGAGCGCCGTGACGGTCACGCCCTCGCGTTCGATCAGGGGGAACACCGTCTCGGGGGCGGGGCTGGGCGCCATGACCACCGTCGCGCCCACGGTGAGCGCGCCCAGGACGCCCGGGCAGGACATCGTGAAGTTGAAGGCGACGGGCAGCACCGCGAGGTAGACGCTGTCCGGAGTGAGTTCGCAGGCGGCCGCGGCGGCGCGGGCGTTGTAGGCGTAGTCCCGGTGCGTGCGTGGGATGAGCTTGGGCGTTCCCGTGGTCCCTCCGGAGAGCAGGAGGAGGCCGATGTCGCCGGGGGCGGGGCGCCCGGAGTCGGGGACGCGGTCACCGGAGGTGCCGGAGAGCAGGTCCTCGAAGCCGACGGCGTCATCGAACCCGCCGGTGTCGCCGACGACGATCACATGGCGCAGCTCCTCGTGCTCCTCGCGCATGGACGCGGCCAGCGTCCGGTAGTCGAACCGCGCGTGGCGGTCGGCCACCGCGTAGCCGACCGCGCGGGTGACCCGCAGGAGGTGGGAGATCTCGTGCCCCCGGTGTCCGGGCATGGCGTGGACCGGGACCGCGCCGAGGTACTGCAGCCCGAACCAGAGCAGCAGGAACTCCGCCCGGTTGGGCAGCTGCACCACCATCCGGTCGCCCCTGCGCAGCCCCAGCCGATACAGCCCGGCCGCCACCGCTCCCGCCTCCGCGGCCAGCTCGGCGTAGGTCCACCGGCGCTCGCCGTCGACGAGTGCGACGGCGTCGGGGCGCTGCTCGGCCTGGTGCGTCAGCAGGTCGGCCAGGACCTCCTCACGCCAGAATCCGGCCTGCCGGTAGCGCTGGCCCGCCTCCTCCGGCCACCCCGGCCAGTCCTGCTCATGAGCTGTTACGGGCCTGTTTGCGCTCTTGGTCATCTCTGCTCCTTTTGCGTTCTATGCCACACATGAGGGGGATCGCGCTCAGTGTGCAGCTTAGGGTAAAAAAGATAACGGTTTTCGTTTTCAAGCAAGCCATCGACCCCCGGTTCCCACCGGGTTCAGGTCGGCCCCCGAAGCCCGCTGCGAGTCAAGGAGACGATCACGCGTGTCGCTGCCAGCCGATCCGCCAACGGTGCCCACGACGGAAGGGGAACTGCGCGCCGCGGTCGCCGCGCTGGTGGACATCCCCCCGGAGGAGGTCGGCCCGGACGACGACTTGTTCGAGCTCGGCATGGACTCCATCGCCCTGATGCGCCTGGCCTCGCGGTGGCGGCGCGCCGGTCTGGGGGTCGGCTTCGACGAACTCGCGGAAGCGGCGACCCTGCGCGGCTGGCAGCGGCTCCTGGCACCGGCCGACCCGGCCCGTGAGCCCGGCTCCGAGGCGGAGGACCCCGGCGGCCCCTTCCCGCTCGCCGCCATGCAGCACGCCTACTGGATCGGGCGCCAGCCGGGCCAGCCCCTCGGCGGGGTCGGCGCGCACTTCTACGCCGAGCTCGACGGTTCGGGAGTCGACGCCACGCGCCTGGAGGCCGCCGTGACGGCGCTGCGCCGCCGCCACGGGATGCTGCGCGTCACCGTGCTCGACGACGGCCGCCAGCGCGTCCTGGACCGCCAGCCCGAGCCCGCGCTGACCGTGCGCGACCTGCGCGAGGAGACGGCCGAGCGGGTCGACCAGGTGCTCGCCGAACTGCGCGAGCACTACACCCACCGGCGGATGGACGTGGAGCGGGGCGAGGTCTTCGACCTCGCGCTGACGCTCCGCCCCGGCGGCGCCACCCGGTTGCACATCGACCTCGACATGCTGGCGGCCGACGCCGCGAGCATGCGGGTGCTGCTGCGCGACCTCCGACTGCTCTACGCCGACCCCGACGCGGAACTGCCGGAGATCCCCCTGGACTACCGCGCCTACCTGAGCGCGGCCGAGACCACCCGGGCGAGGGAGCGCGAGGAGGACCGCGCCTGGTGGAGCGGGCACCTGGAATCGCTGAGCGCCCCGCCGGCCCTCCCCACCGTCGTGGACCCGCTCGACCCGGACTCCTCCTCGCCGCGCTTCCACCCGACCACCCGACTGCACCACTGGCTGGCCCCCGAGCGCAAGGAACGGCTGGTCGCCGCCGCACGCGGCCACGGGGTCACCCCCGCCGCCGCTCTGGCGGCCGCCTTCGCCGAGACCCTCGGGGCCTGGAGCGACTCCCCGAAGTTCCTGCTGAACCTCCCGCTGTTCCACCGCGACCTGGACCTGGCGGGGGCCGAATCGCTCGTCGGCGACTTCAGCAGCTCGATCCTGCTCGACGTCGACCTCACCGAGGAGCGGACCTTCGCCGAGGCCGCGCGCCACGTGCAGACCCGCCTGCGCACGGCGGCCGCCCACGGCTCCTACTCCGGTGTCGAGGTGCTCCGGGACCTCTCCCGCGCCGCCGACGGCGTGCCGGCCCTGGCCCCCGTCGTCTACACCAGCGCCCTGGGCCTGGGCGAGATCTACGACTCCGAGGTCAGGAACGCGTTCGGCGACCCGGTGTGGATCATCTCCCAGGGGCCCCAGGTCTGGCTGGACGCCCAGGTGACCGAACTCGACGGCGGGCTGCTCCTGAACTGGGACGTGCGGCACCGCGCGTTCGAGCCCGGGGTTCCCGAAGCCGCGTTCGATGCCTACCGCGACCTCGTCGAAGCCCTCGTCGACGACGCCTCGGCGTGGACCGGGCCCGCGGCCCCGCCGCTGCCCGAGGCCCAGGCGCGCGTGCGCGAAGCGGTCAACGCCACCGACGCGCCGGCCGTGACCGACCGGCTGCACGAGGGCTTCTTCCGCTGCGCGCGCGAGAACCCCGCGGCCGTCGCGCTGGTCCCCGACTCCGGTGAACCGGTGACCTACGCCGCGCTCGCCGACCGCGCGGGCCGTGTCAGCGCGCTGCTGTCGGAGGCGGGGGTGGCACCGGGCGACGCCGTGGTGGTCAGCCTCCCCCGTGGCGTGGAACAGGTCGCCGCGGTGCTCGGAGTCCTGGGCGCGGGCGCCGCCTACATCCCCGTCGGGGTGGAACAGCCCGCCGAGCGGATGGCGCGCGTCCTGGACGCGGCCGACGCCGCGGCCGTGCTCACCGGCTCCGCGCACGCCGACCGGTTCACCGGCCCGCCGCGGGGCCGACGGGGGACACCGGTCGTGCGGATCGAGGACGCGGACCGGTGCGCACCCGCGCCTCCGGACCTCCGGCAGCCCCTCGACGCGACCGCCTACGTCATCTTCACCTCCGGTTCCACCGGGGTCCCGAAGGGCGTGGAGGTCGCGCACGCGGCGGCCGTGAACACCATCGCCGCGCTGAACGACCACTTCGACGTGGGGCCGCGCGACCGCGGCCTGGCACTGGCGGACCTGGACTTCGACATGTCCGTCTACGACCTCTTCGCCCCCCTGTCCGCGGGGGGTTCGGTGGTCCTGGTCGGAGACGAGTCCCGCCGCGACGCCCACCACTGGGTCACGTTGATCCGTGAGCACGGGGTAACGCTCCTGAACTGCGTGCCCGCTCTGCTCGACATGGTGCTGACCGCCGCCGAGTCGCGTCCCGAGGGCCTCGGCGACCAGTTGCGGTTCGTGCTGCTCGGCGGTGACTGGGTCGGTCTCGACCAGCCCGCGCGCCTGCGCGCCCTGGTCCCCGGCGCACGGTTCACCGCCCTGGGCGGGATGACCGAGGCCGCCGTGCACTCCACGGTGTTCGAGGTCGACCGGGTCGACCCCTCCTGGGCCTCGATCCCGTGGGGGAAGCCGCTGCCCAACATGCGCGCCCGGGTCGTGGACCACCGAGGCCGCGACCGCCCCGACTGGGTGGCGGGCGAGCTGTGGGTCAGCGGCGCGGGACTGGCGAACGGCTACCGCGGAGACCCCGAGCGCACCGCCGACAAGTTCGTGACCGACCGGGGCCGCCGGTGGTACCGCACCGGAGACCGTGCCCGCTACCGGTCCGACGGCGTCCTGGAGTTCCTCGGCCGCGCCGACCACCAGGTGAAACTACGCGGACACCGCATCGAGCTGGGGGAGGTCGAGGCGGCCGCCGCCTCGTGCCCGGTGGTCACGGCCGCGGTCGCGCTCATCACGGGTACACCGCGCAGGCTCGCCCTGGTGGCGGCCGGGGTGACGGGCCCGGCGGCCGAGGCGGAGCTCCGCGCCGCTCTGGAGCGCAACCTCCCCTCCTACATGGTCCCCTCCCAGACCGTGCTGGTGGACGAACTCCCCCTGACCGCCAACGGCAAGCTCGACCGGCGGCGCGCCGAGGCGCTGACGGCGGCCGCGACCGGCCGCGCGCCGGAGGGCGACCCCGACGGGGACCGGTCCCCGCGGGGATGGGCCGAGACCGTGGTGGCCGAAGTCTGGGGCGGACTCCTGGGCGTCGGGGCCGTCCGGCGCGACGACGGGTTCTTCGCCCTGGGCGGTGACTCGCTGCTGGCGACCCGGATGATCGGCGCCCTGCGGGAACGGGGCGTGGGCGGCGCGCGGGTCGCGCGACTGTTCGCCTCGCCCGCGCTGGCCGACTTCGCCGCCACGCTCACACGGCAGGAACCGTCGGCCGACGCCGTCCTGGGGGAGGGCGACCCGGCCAACCGCCACCAGCCCTTCCCGATGACCGACGTCCAGAGGGCGTTCTGGATCGGGCGCGACAGCAGGCTCTCCCTCGGGGGCGTGGGCACCTACCACTACAGCGAGTTCGACGGCGCCGACTTCGACCTCGACCGCTTCGAACGCGTCTGGGCGGCCCTGGTGGACCGGCACGAGATGCTGCGCGCCGTCTTCGACGAGGACGGAAGGCAGCGCATCCTGCCGCAGGCGCCGCCGGTCACGGTGGCGGTCACGGAGGTCGACTCCGAGGAGGAGGCGGCGAAGGTCCTGGCCGGGCTGCGCGAGGAGTCCTCCCACCTGAGCATCGACCTGACCCGGTGGCCCCTGTTCGAACTGCGGGCGGTGCGCTACCCCGGCGGCGGCGCGACGCGCACGCGCCTGGCGATCGGGCTCGACTACATCGTCCTCGACGCCGCGTCCATCATCGCCCTGTACGGGGAGCTCGACCGGCTCTACAGCGACCCCGAGGCGGAGCTGGAGCCGATCGACGTCTCCTTCCGCGACTACGTCCTGCACTCCGAACCCGACCCCGACTCGGTCGAGCAGGCGCGCCGGCACTGGACGCGCCGGCTCCAGACGCTGCCCCCGGCACCCGCGCTCCCGCTGGTCGCCGACCCCTCCACCGTGGAGCACCCCCGCTTCACCCGGCGCCAGCGCCACTTCCAGGCGAAGTCGTGGGAGGCGATCACCGACAAGGCCCGGGCACACGGTCTGACACCGTCGGTCGTCCTGCTCACCTGCTACGCCGAGGTCCTGTCGGCGTGGAGCGACCACCCGGACGTGGCGGTCAACCTCACCCTGTTCAACAGGCAGCCGGTCCACCCCCGCATCGACCTGATCATGGGCGACTTCACCTCGGTCTCCCTGCTCGGGTACGAGCCGCGCACCGGGGAGCCCTGGTCGGAGGCCGCCCACCGCCTCCAGCGCGTCATGAGTGAGGACCTCGACAACCGCGATGCCTCCGTGACCTGGCTGCTCCAGGAGCTCGCCAAGCGCACCGGCGCGGTCGACGCGGCCATGCCCGTGGTCTTCAGCAGCTCCGTCGGAGTGGGCGACCGCACCGTCAAGGACCTCTCCGACGGCTTCCCCGAGAAGGTGTGGGGCATCTCCCAGACCCCGCAGGTGCTCCTGGACAACCAGGTCACCGAGTCCCACGGCGGTGTCATGGTCACCTGGGACGCCATCGAGGAGCTGTTCCGCCCCGGCGTGCTCGACTCCATGTTCGACGCCTACAACGCGATGCTGGCCTGGCTGGCCGGGAACGACTGGGACACGGCCGCCCCGCCGGTGCTGCCGCGCGCCCAGGCGGACGTGCGGCTCAGCGCTCAGGGCGCCGTCCCCGCCGTCCAGGAGGGCACCCTCCACGGCGAGGTCCTGCGCCGGGCGCAGGACCGGCCGGACCTGCCCGCCGTCCTCGGGGCACCGGAGCACGAACCCCTCACCTACGGCGCGCTCGCCGCGCGGGCGGCCCGGGTCGCGGGCGGCCTGGCCGAGCGGGGCGTGGGCCCCGGCGACGTCGTCGCCCTCGCCCTGCCCCCCGGAGCCGACCGGGTCGTCGCGGTCCTGGGAGTGCTCTCCGTCGGTGCGGCCTACCTGCTGACCGACCCGGGGGAGCCCCGCCCGCGGCGCGAGGACGTCCAGCGGGCGGCCGGGGCCCGCACCGTGATCGTCGCTCCCGGGCGCGCGGACGGCCCGGACCAGGCCGACATCGGGGACCTGACCGCCGCCGAACCCCTGCGGGGCGCGGTCGCCGCCGACCCCGGAGCACCGGCCTACGTCACCGTCGGAGCCGGTCAGGACGGGGCGGACCCCGCCGTCGAGTTCGTCGAGCACCGGTCCGCGGTGGCGACGATCGCGGCGGTACGCGAGAGGTTCGGCCTCGACGCGCGGGACCGGGTGCTGGCGGTCGACCTCCCGTCGGCCGGAGTGGACGCGTTCACCGTGTTCGGTCCTCTCGGCGTCGGCGGCGCACTCGTGTGCCCCGGAACCGAGGGGACGGGCGACCCGCGCACCGCGGTCGCGCTGGCCGCCGAGCACGGCGCGACGGTGTGGAACGGCCCGCCGATGCTGCTCGACGAGTTGATCGCGGCGGCCTCGACCGAGGAGGAGGAGCCGCTGCGGGGCCTTCGCCTGGCGCTCGTCTCGGGCGACCGGGTGAGCACCGGCCTGCCCGGGCGCCTGCGCGGGGCCACCGGCGGTGGAGGCGGGCTCGTGGCGCTGCACGGCGGCCGCGGTGTCTCCGGCTGGGCGAGCGCCGTCGAGCTCGACGGCGGTGCGGACCGCTCCGCGCCGTCCGGGACGCCCCTGCCGGGCCACCGGTTGCGCGTCGTGGACTCCGCGGGCCGCGAATGCCCCGACCAGGTGATCGGCGACCTCTGGACCGGCGGTCCCGCCGACCCGTCCGGGAGCCTCCGCCCGGCGGGTGTGCGAGCCCGGTACCTGCCGGACGGCACGGTCGAGTTCCTCGGCCCCGAGCCGCAGGCCGTGCTCAGCGGCCGCCGCGTCGACCTCGGCGCCGTCGAGAGCGCGGCCGAATCGCACCCGGGCGTCGTCCACGCGGCGGTGGTCACCGTGGGGGAGGGACGTGAACGGCGGCTCCACGCCTTCATCGTGACCGCCGACGGCGAGGAGGCGGACGGCCTCTCCCGGCACCTGGCCGACCTGCTGCCCCCCTTCGCCGTGCCGGCCCGGCTCACCCGGCTGCCCCGCCTGCCCCTGACCGCCGCGGGCGCCGTCGACCGCGGCGCGCTGGCCGAAGCGGCCGTCGCCGAGGAGCACGCCGCCTCGGGCCCGCCCACGGGGGAGACCGAGGTCCGGATCGCCGCCTTGTGGACCGAGCTCCTGGGCACGCGGGCCGACCACCGCTACGCCGACTTCTTCGCCGCCGGCGGCGACAGCCTGAGCGCGCTGCGCCTGGTCACGGCCACGGGCGAGGAGTTCGGCGTCGAGATCTCGGTCCGTTCGTTCCTCACCGCATCCACCCTCGCCGACCTGGCACGACAGGTCGACCACGCCCTCGCCTCCCGCGACGACGAAGAAAGCGGAGTCCTGTGAACGCCCATCAGATCGTTTCCGAAATGGAGAAGGACGGCATCCGGCTCTGGGAGGACGGCGGTGCCCTGCGGTTCCGAGCCCCCAAGGGCGTGCTGACCGAGGAGCGCAAGGCCCTGCTGCGCGAGAACCGCGCCGACGTCCTCGCCCACCTGACCGCGCGCCGCCGCGCCGCCCGGATCACCCCCGCTCCCCAGGAGGCCCACACCCCCTTCCCGCTGACCGACATCCAGGCCGCCTACCTGGTCGGCCGCGGCAGCGCGTACGGGTACGGCGGAGTGGCCTGTCACGTCTACGTCGAACTCTCCTTCCCGGCCGACACCGACCCGGGGCGGCTCCAGGACTCCTGGTGGTCCGTGGTGCGCCGCCACGGCATGCTGCGCGCGGTGGTCCACCCCGACGGTTTCCAGGAAGTGCTTCCGCGGATCCCGGAGGAGCCGGTGCCGACCGCCGACCTGCGCGGCGCCTCCTCCGCCGAGGTCGGGGCGCGCGTGGACCTGGTGCGTCGCGAGCTGGCCTCCAGGGTTCCCCCCACCGACGTGCCGCCGCTGTTCGAGCTGCGCATGACGCGCTGCGACGACGAACTCATCCTGCACCTGTCGATCGACCAGCTCATCGTCGACTACGCCAGCCTGCTGCTGGTCCTGTCCGAGCTGGAGGACACGTACCACGGCCGTGGGGGCGAGACCCCGGAGATCGGGTTCCGCGACTACGTCCTGGCGCGCCGCAACCAGACCCTGACCGGCGAGTACGACCGCGCACGCGACTACTGGACCCGACGGCTTCCCGACCTGCCCCCCGCCCCCGACCTGCCGCTGCCCGCGGACGGCGGGCGGGTCGGCGCCTTCCGGCGCTTCGAGGAGGTGCTGAGCGCCGGGCAGCGCGCGTCCTTCGAAGCCAACGCCGTCCGCGCGGGCGTCACCGCCTCGGCCGCCGCGATGGCCGCCTACGCCGAGGTGCTGGGCCGCTGGAGCCGCAGCCCCCGGTTCACGCTCAACGTCCCCACCTTCACCCGCCTGCCCCTGCACGCCGACGTCGACCGCCTCGTGGGGGACTTCACCTCCGTCGAGCTCCTCGCCGTCGACCTGCGGCCCGCGCAGACGTTCGCCGAACGCGCCGCCACCCTGCGCGACACCCTGCTGGAGGACCTGGAGCACTCCCTGTACACCGGGAGCCAGGTCCTGGCCGACCTCACCCGGCGCAGCGACAGCGACACCGTGCTCATGCCGGTCGTGTTCACCAGCACGCTCGGCTCCGCGGCGGCCCGCCGCCCCGCGGCCGCGATCCGCCACGCCCAGACCCAGACCCCCCAGGTCTGGCTCGACTGCCAGGTCATGGAACGCGCCGACGAACTCGCCCTGAGCTGGGACGTCCGCGAAGGGGTGCTGGGCGGCGACACCGCCGCCGACCTCTTCGCCGCCTTCGCGGCCCTCATGACCCGCCTCGCGGAGGACCCGGACGCCTGGAACGAGGCGGCCCGCGTCGAGCTGCCCGAAGCCACCCGCGCCGTCCGCGAGCGGGTCAACGACACCGCCGCCCCGGTGCCGCGCGCCCTGCTGCAGGACGGGGTGCTCGCGGCGGCCGAGCGCGACCCCCGGCGCGTCGCCGTCATCGACCGGGACCGCTCGCTGACCTACGGCGAGCTGGTCGCGCACGCGACGGCTGTCGCACGGGCGCTGGGCGCCAGCGGCGTCGGCGCGGGCGACCTCGTCGCGATCACGATGGAGAAGGGGTGGGAGCAGGTCGCCGGTGTCCTGGGCACCCTGCTCGCGGGAGCCGCCTACCTCCCCCTGGACACCACGCAGCCGCCGCAGCGCCGTGGGGCGATCCTCGCCGACGCCGGCACCTCGGTGGTCCTGACCCAGTCCTGGCTGGTGGAGGAGGGCGAGTGGCCCCCGGGGTGCAGGACCGTCGCCGTCGACGGCCTCCCTCCCGTGTCCGGTCCCGCGCCGCGGCCCGACACCGGCCCCGACGACCTGGCCTACGTCATCTACACCTCGGGGTCGACCGGGGCGCCCAAGGGCGTCATGATCAGCCACGCCGCGGCGTTGAACACGATCACCGACGTCAACCGCAGGTTCGGCGTGACCGCCGACGACCGCGTCCTCGCGCTGGCCCAGCTCGGCTTCGACCTGTCCGTCTACGACGTCTTCGGCCCGCTGGCGGTGGGGGCGGCCGTGGTGCTGCCGGACCCCGCGCGCCGCGGTGACCCCTCCGAGTGGATCGAGACCGTCCGGAACAGGCAGGTCACGTTCTGGAACTCGGTACCGGGACAGCTCCAGATGGTGCACGACTACCTGCGCGCCGACGACCCTCCCCTGCCGTCCCTGCGCGTCGCGCTGCTGTCGGGGGACTGGATTCCCACCGCCCTGCCCGAGGCCGTGCGGTCCTGGGCCCCGAACATGGCGGTGCACAGTCTCGGCGGGGCCACCGAGGCCTCCATCTGGTCCATCCACCACCCGATCGACCGGGTCGACCCCGCCTGGCGCAGCATCCCCTACGGCAGGCCGATGGACAACCAGACGTTCCACGTCCTCGACACGGCGCTGCGCCCCTGCCCCGACCTGGTCGTCGGCGAGCTGTACATCGGAGGCGTCGGTCTGGCGCAGGGCTACTTCGGCGACAAGGAGCGGACCGAGGCCCGGTTCATCCGGCACCCGGAAACCGGTGAGCGCCTCTACCGCACCGGTGACATGGGCCGCTACTGGCCCGACGGGGTGATCGAGTTCCTCGGGCGCGAGGACCAGCAGGTCAAGATCCGCGGTTACCGGATCGAACTCGGCGACGTCCAGGCGGCGGTGGAGTCGCTGCCGGAGGTGGGCGCCGCCGCGGTCGTGCTCACCGGCGGGCGCGCCACCGCGCCCACGGGCGCGGGACAGAGCCTGACGGCCTTCGTCGAACCCGCCCGTCTGGACACCCCCCTCCCCGTCCCCGAGACGCTGGTCCCCGCCGTCCGCGACGCCGCCCGGGAGGTCGGGCGGCGGGTGGACACCGCGGGGCTCGCCGCGTTCCGTGCCGCGCTCAGCGAGGCGGCCGCGGCCTCCGTCGCCGACACGCTCGCGCCGGTGTTCGCCGACGGCGGCGCGTACTCACCGGAGGAGGTGTCCGACGCTCTGGGAGCGGCCCCCGCACACCACCGGCTGGTACGGCGCTGGCTGAACGGGCTCGTCACCGCCGGTCTCCTGGAGCGCACGCCCCAGGGGAGGCTGAGCGGCCTGCGGGCCCCCGGTCCGCAGGCAACCGCCCGCGCCTGGGCCGAGGCCGCCCGGCTGGAGAGCGAGGCGGGGTGGAGCACCGAGCTGTTCGCCACGGTGCGCTCCAGCGCCGAGCACCTGTCCGACCTGATCGCCGGACGTGAGGAGGCGGCGGCCCGGCCGTTCTCCGGAGCCGATCCGCGGGCGCTGACCGCCGCCTACGCGGAGAACGCGGGCTCCTCGGCACTGCGTTCGGTCCTGGCCGCCGCGGCCGCCGAGATCGCCCGGACCCGAGACACCCCTGACCCGCTGCGGGTCATGGAGGTCGGGCTGCGCGGCGGTGGAGTCGCCGCCGACCTGCTGTCCGCCCTCTCCGACCACCCGGTCGACTACCTGGCGACCGACGGGTCGGCCCAGAACCGCTCCGCGTTCGAGCGGGACTTCTCCGACGACCCCCGGGTGCGCTGCGCGGCCTTCGACCCCGCGCAGGACCCGGCCGAACAGGGACTGGCGCGCAACTCCGTCGACCTGCTGGTCTGCGTCGGCGTCCTGGACAACCTCCCCGACGCGCACGCCGCCCTGGACCGGCTCTCCACCCTGGTGGCGCCGGGCGGGTGGATGCTCCTGCTGGCCAACACCGATGACGACGACCACGCGCTCCGCGTCTCCGCGGAGTTCATGGCCGAGCACGCGGGGCCGTTCACCGACGTCCGCCGGGAGCGGGAGCAGACCTTCCTCAGCCACGAACAGTGGCGGGAGCTGATCGGCGACAGCGACAGCGGCCGCCGGATCGCCGCGGAGTTCCCCGAGGACCCCGAAACGGCCCGGGCCTTCGGCCAGCACCTGTACCTGGTCCAGGCCAAACCGGCGCAGGCCCCGGTGGCGGTGGAAGCACTGACGCGCCGCAGCCACGAGCTGCTCCCCGAGTACTCGGTGCCCGCGCACTGGGAGATCGTCGACGCCCTGCCGAGAACGGAGAACGGCAAACTGGACCGCAGCGCGCTGGAGAAGCGGTCGCTCCAGCTGGGAACCGGCTCCGCGGAGGAGGCCGGTGACCAGACGCCCCGCGACGACCTCGAACGCGCACTGGCCGACCTGTGGGCCGAGCTGCTCGAAACGGAGCACATCGGACGCGACGACGACCTCTTCGCGCTGGGCGGCGACTCGCTGCTGGTGGCCCGGATCGTCGGGCGGCTGCGCGACGGGCTGGCCGGGCACGAATGGGACCTGGAGTGGGAGGTCGTCCTGCGCCACCTGCTGCGCCGGCCGACCATCGCGGGCCTGGCGGCCTACCTGCGCGAACTCTCCGCCCCCGAAGCGGAGGAGGAGGCCGAGAACTCGCCGCTGGTGGAGCTGATCGCGCCGCAGGCCGGCGCCCCGGTGACCGTGCTCGTGCACGCCGGAACGGGGACCCTGCTGCCGTACCGGCCCCTGGTCACCCGGCTCCGCGCCCGTTCCACCGAAGGGCACGGGCTGGTGGGCCTGGAGCTGCCGGTACCCGAGGACTTCCGCAACGCCGACCCGAACGGGCTCATCGACCGCACGGCCGCCGAGTACGTGCGCGCCCTGGTCGACGCCGGGCACACGCGGGTCGACGTCGTCGGCTACTGCGTGGGCGGGGTCATCGCCACCGAGGTGGCCCGCGGGCTCGCCGAGGCCGGTGCCACGGTCCGCAGCCTCACGGTCATCAGCAGCCACAGCCCGACCTTCCGGATCGACGACGAACTGCTCTCCGAGTACTCCTTCTCGCTCATGATGGGCATGGACCAGGCCCGTATCGGGTTCCCCGCCGACTCCGACCGCGTCGGCGAGGCGGTCTCCTCCCTGCTCGACCGTTCTCCGGATGCCGTCCTGGAGGGCGCGATCGCCGATCTGGACGGGGAGTTCGCCGATGTCGGGGCCTCCTTCGAGGCCCTGGAGGCGCTGCCCAGAATGGCCCGGGTGAAGCGCATGTGCGAGGCGCTGCCGCCCGAGCTCGCCGACACCTACCAGCCCGAGGGCCTGCTGCGGGCGCTGCGCACCTACCAGCAGAGCATCTTCGCGTTGAGCCGGCACCGGGCCGAACCCTACGCGGGCGACATCACCTTCCTGCGGCACAACGGCGCCTACCCCTTCCCGGGAAGCGCCGACACCATCGCCGACCACTGGGCGCGCATCTGCCTCGGCGAGCTGCGCACCCGCGACATCCCCGGCGAGCACTTCACCTGCATGACGGGTCAGAACGTCCCCACCGTGGATAGCCACCTGCACGAGATCATCGAAGGGAAGACGTCATGATCGGCCTCATCGGCGCCTCGGGCGCGGTCGGCCGCCACACCGCCGCCGCCCTGGCCAGAGCGGGCGTCGGCCCGCTGCGCCTGGGCGCCCGGCGTCCCTCCGCCGTCCCCCCGGGCCCCTGGCCCGAGGGCAGCGAGACCGTCGGGGTAGACGCCCTGGACCCCTCCTCGCTCGCCCGGTTCAGCGCGGGCTGCACCCTGGTGGTCAACTGCGCCGGGCCGAGCTACCTGCTCAAGGACACCGTCGTGCGGGCCGGGCTGGCCGCGGGCGCCGACGTCGTCGACGTCCTGGGGGACGACCCCGTCCACGAGTCCCTGACGGAGTCGGGCGGGGTCGGGCCGGACCGCTGCGTCGTCCTGTCGGCCGGGACCGTTCCCGGCCTGGCCGGCCTCATCCCGCCCTGGCTGGCCGGAGCCGGCCCCGCGAAGGGGCCGGCGCGCAGGATGACCGGCTACGCCGGAGGGCTGGAACACGCGACCGAGAGCGTGGCGGCCGACATCGTCCTCTCCCTCGACACCGGCGGGTCCGGCGGCGAGCGCTTCGGCCGCCCCCTGGCGGCCTGGCGGCACGGCCGCCGCGCCGACAGGGTCCTGCGGGTGGCCGACGGAGCCGAGGTGCCCTACTTCCCCCACCGGGTCGCCCTGCACCCGCTCCTGACCGCCGAGGTGGAGCGCCTGGCCGCGCGGATGGGTCTGGCCGAGGCCGACTGGTACAACGTCTTCCCCGGAACGCGGGTGCGCGAACTGTTCACCGCGCTGCCGACACTGCCCATGGACACCGCGGGGGAGCGGGCCGCGGTGACCGAGCGCATCCGGCGCGCCGCCGAGGTCGACGCCGCGGGCAGCGCGCCCTACTACCGCCTGGTGTTCAGCCTCTCGGGGCAGGACTGGGCGCGCACCTGCGTCGTGTACAGCGAGAGCAGCTACCGGCTCACCGGCGCGGTCGCGGCGCTCGCGGTCCTGGACGTCCTGGCCGGCCGCGTCGGCGGGGGGCTGCACTATGCCGCCGAGGCGATGGACCCGCAGGCCACGGTGGCGGCGCTCAGCGCCGACGGGGACGCGGAGTTCGCGGTCCACGAGCACGCCGTCGCGCTGCCCGGCCCCGGGGACGCGGACGCCGCCGTCGAGGACGGTGCCCTGTGAGCCCCCGCACGCCGCTGCGCGCCGTCGTCTGCGGCACGAACTTCGGCCGCTTCTACATCGACGCCGTCCAGCGCCACCCGGACTTCACCCTGGCGGGGATCCTCTCCACCGGCAGCCGCTACTCCCGGGAACTGGCCGAACGGCACGGCGTGCCCTGCCACACCGCCCCGGAGGAGCTGCCCGACGACATCGACGCCGCCTTCGTGGCGGTCCCCGCGGCGGTCATGGGCGGCAGGGGTTCGGAGCTCGCGCGCACCCTGCTCGACATGGGGGTGCACGTGCTCCAGGAGCACCCGCTGCACCCCGACGAGCTGTCGGAGTCCCTGCGCGCGGCGCGGCGGGCCAACCGGCAGTTCCAGGTCAACACCCACTACCCGCACGTGGCCCCGGTGCGCGGCTTCATCGAGGCGGCCGGCAGGCTGAGGAAGCTCCAGCGCGTCCTGTTCGTCGACGCGGCGGCCCCGGTCCACGTCCTGGCCCCCCTGATCGACATCCTGGCCCGGGCCCTGGGCGGTACCCGCCCCTGGCGGCTGGGTGACCCGGCTCCGGTCCCCGAGGACGTCGCCGCGGCCGCGAACGGCGAGGCGCCGTTGAGGCTGCTGCACGGCGCCATCGCCGGAGCCCCGCTGACGCTGCGGGTGCACAACCAGCTCCACCCCGGCGACCGCGACAACCACTCCCTCTTCTGGCACCGCGTGGCGGTGGGCACCGAAGGGGGGGTCCTGACCCTGGCCGACACGCACGGCCCCGTGCTGTGGCACCCCCGGGTGCACTCCCCCCGCGACTCCGGGCACCGGTTGGTGTTCACGCCCGGGGCCGGAGCCGAGGCGCTCCGGCTGCCCGCGTCGGCGGTCCTGGACGGGGTGGACCCGCCGCCCCGGATCTCCGACATCTTCTCGGAGCTGTGGCCCGCGGCGATCGGCGAGGCCCTCGACGGCTTCGCCGCGGCGATCGCCGCGGGCGGGGACCCGCTCCGGTCGGCCCAGCACGACCTCGCGGTCTTCGCGGTCTGGCGGGACCTGATGGCCCGTCTGGGGCCACCGGAGCTGATCCGCCCCGCCGACCCCGAACCCCTGGCGCCCGCCGTCCTCGCGGCACCCGGCGCCCCGGGCACGGCGGGGCCCGCCGGTCCCGGGCCCGAGGGGGCCCGCCCGGCCCCCGTCGGTGAACCGGCCCGCCCGCACGCGGCGGACCTGTCGGACTACAACGAGGCCGCGGAGTTCTTCGACCTCGGCGCGCGCGAGCACACCGCCCGCACCGGCCCCGCGGTCGTCGCGTGCCTGTCGGGCATCGATCCGGGCGCCGGGCCCCTGGTGGACATCGGCGCGGGCAGCGGGCTGGTCACCCGGCAGGTCGCGGCGGCCTACCCCGACTGCCGCCTGATCGCCACCGAACCCGCCGCGGGGATGCGCGCCCTGCTCACGGCCCGGGTCGGCGACGACCCCGGGCTCGCGCGAAGGGTGACCGTCCTGCCCCACGCCGCGGAGCGCCTGCTGGAGCCGGGAGTCCTTCCCGAACGGCTGTCCGGGGTCGTGCTCTGCGGTGTGCTGGGCCACCTCGAACCCGACCTGCGCCGCGAACTCCTGCTGGGGCTGGCCCGGCGCATGGCGCCCGGGGCCCCGATCGTGGTCGAGCTGACGGGGATGCGCGAGCCCACGACGATCCGCCCGACCCTCCTGCGCCACGCCGAGCTCGGCGACCAGCGGTACGAGTGGTGGATGTCCGGAGAACCGGACGGTCCGGGCCGGATGCGCCTCGACACCGAGTGGCGCGTCCTCCGCGGGGGCGAGCCCGTCCGCGAGGTCCGGGAGCAGTACCTCTGGTACACGCTGGAGCTGGCCCAACTCGCCGAGGAGTGCGGCCTGCACCTCACCCCGCCGCCCGCGCCCCACGCCGCGAGCGTGCCCTACCTGGGTACGCTCACGGCGCCGGGGGACGGTCCGGTCACCACGTGACGAGCACCCGTTCGGGTCCGAAGGCGATTCCGTCGTGACGAAAGCGAACCGACGCGAACGGCTCGGCCGCCCGCAACCCGGGCATCCGGTCGACCAGGGTGCCGATGGCGACACCCAGTTCGAGGCGGGCGATGTTCTGGCCGACGCACTGGTGGATCCCGTAGCTGAACGCCACGTGGGTCCTGCCGGTGCGGTCGAAGTCGATCCGCCCGGGGTCGGGGAACACCGCGGGGTCGTGGTCTGCCGCCGCCAGCAGCGGGATGATCCCGTCGCCGGCGGGGATCACGGTCCCGCCGACCTCGATGTCCTCGGTCGCCGTGCGCAGCGCGATGGAGTCGCCCACGGAGAGCGCCCGCAGGAGCTCCTCGACCGCCTGCGGGAGCACCGCGGGGTCGCGCCGCAGCCGGTCGAGCAGGTCGGGGCGCTGCAGCAGTGCGAGCACGCTCAGCGCGATCTGGTTGGTGGTGGTCTCCCAGCCCGCGACGATGAGGATGCTGATCGTGGTCACCAGTTCCTGCCGGGTCAGCTCGCCCGACCGCAGCTGCTCGTGGACCAGCCGGCTCAGCAGGTCCTCACCGGGGTCGTCCTCCTTGGCGCGCACGGCGTCCTCCACCACCGCGCCCAGGGCGCCGATGCCCTCGCTGGCGCCCTCGGCGGTGCTGCCGCCCCCGCCGAAGACCTGCGATCCCAGGGTCTCGGTGACGCGCCGGAACAGCTGGTCGCCGCGGCGCAGACCGATCAGTTCGCACATGACGGTGCTGGAGACCACGTGGGCGAAATGGGTCACCAGATCGGCCGGCGGGCCGTAGTTCAGCAATTCGTCGATTCGGTCGTCGACGATCCGCTGGATGTCCCGGCGCATCCGCCGCGCCTTGCGCACCGTCATCTCGGCCAGCAGCATCCGGCGGAACCGGGAGTGCTCGGGCGGGTCCATCCGGATGAACGGCGTCGTCTTCGTGCCGGCCTCCTGTTCGCCCTCCACCAGTGCGGGGAAACCGGGGCGGCGGATGTCCGCGCTCACGCGGGGGTCGGCGAGTACCGCGCGGACCTCCTGGTATCCGGTGACGACCCAGGCCGTGCGGCCGGTGGGTAGGCGCACCCGCGCCACGGGCCCCCGCTCGCGCAGGTCGGCGTAGGCGCCCGGTGCCGAGAACGGGCACCCGCGTGGCATGGGAAAACCCGGAAGCCTCGCGACATCGGCGTCGGACATACGCGCACCAGCCCTTCTGTGCAGGGTTCAAAAACGGCAGGAAAAATCGGGGAAAAGGAGAATCCGACTGATCTTCACTGATAACTTTACAACGCGCGGATCCGATTTCCAACCCGATTGGAAATCTGCTGTCCGAGACCAATGTCACCGGTTCCGCCAATGGCGGCGCCATTAAAAGCCATTCTATTTTCACCGGAAGATATCGCGAGGAGTGGAATTCCCATGGACCTGCGGCATCCGCCCATCAGCCCGTGGCTGCGCCGGCCCCAGCACCGCCCGCGCGCGGACGTGCGGCTCGTCTGCCTGCCCCACGCAGGGGGGTCGGCGTCCTCGCTGCGGCCGTGGCAGTACCTGCTGCCACCCGGCATCGAGGCGTTGTCCGTGCAGTACCCCGGGCGCGAGGACCGGTTCGGCGATCCCATGGTCGACACGATGTCCGAGGTCGTCGACGCGGTCGTGGACGCGCTCGCCCCCCTCCTGGACCGCCCCTACGCGCTCCTGGGCCACAGCATGGGAAGCGCCGTGGCCTACGAGGTGGCCGTGGAGGCGCGTCGGAGGGCGATCCCGGCCCCGGTCCGGCTGTTCGCCTCGGGGCGGCCCGCACCCCTCCACGTCAGGCCCGGGGACGTCCACCTGCGCGACGACGAGCACCTGGCGGCCGACCTGACCCGACTGGGCGGCACCCCGCCGGAGGTCCTGGCCGACGAGGAGCTGCGGACCGCTGTCCTGCGCTACGTGCGCAACGACTACCGGCTGATCGAGACCTACCGGCCCACCCGGGCGGAACCGCTCGACATGCCCGTGCACGTCTTCGTCGGCGCACAGGACCCGGAGTGCTCCGAGGAGGCCGCGGCGACCTGGAGGACCACGACGACCGGTGAGGTCACGACCGAGGTGTTCCCGGGCGGCCACTTCTTCCTCGCGCAACAGCGCCGCCCGGTCGCGGCGGCCGTCGCCCGGACCCTGGGCCACGCGCCGACCGGGACGGCACCCGCCTGGCCCAGCACACCCTGACACCACCACGACGAGGGAGATCACCATGGTCGCCGACTACTACACGGCCTCGGCCGAGTTCTACGAGATGGTCGCGGCACGCCATGTGCGCACCAGTGCCGGACCGCTGCGCGCGGCGCTGGCCGGGGTCGCCCCCGGAGCCGGCCCCGTCGTCGAGATCGGAGCCGGCACGGGCCGCATCACCGAAGTGATCGCGAAGGCCCTGCCGAGCGCCCCGATCATCGCCGCGGAACCGTCCACCCCCATGCGGGCGATGCTCACCAGCCGGGTCGTCGGCAACGACGACCTGCGCCGACGCGTGACCATCAGCGCCGAACCCGCCCAACACCTGCGGCTGCCCGACCGGGTCGGCGCGGTGGTCGTCTTCGGAGTGGTCGGCCACCTCACCAGGGACGAGAGGCTGGCGCTGTGGGACGTGTTGAGGGCCCACGTCCCGCCCGGTGCGCCGGTCGTCGTGGAACTCATGGGCACCGGTTCCGCCAGAGCAGTTCCCCCCTTCCGCATGCTGCGGGAGCGCATCGGCGAGCAGACCTACGAGTGGTGGACGCGGGCCGAACCCGTCGAGTGCGCCGAGACCGAGGTCCTGCGGTGGGAGACCACCTGGAAGGTCCTCCGCGGCGACACGCTGGTGCGCAGCACCAGCGACACCTACGTGTGGGAGAACCTCAGCATCGCCGGGCTCGCGGAGGAGGCCGGTATGACCGGGCGTCTGGTCAGCGAGCCCGGCCTGCCCGGAGCCCCCGAGATCGGCGTTCTCACCTTTCCGGAGCCCGACCGGGACCGCTGAGCGGTCCCGTCGGCGGCCCGCCCCGGAGCACGGGGCGGGCCGCCCGCTTCGCCCGACGCGAGACGTTCACTCCGACCGGCCCCTCCTCCCGTTCCGGGCGAGGGTCCGCGCCCCGGTCCGGCCTGTCTCCCGCGCCCCTGCCGCCGCACCGCCTTCGGCGGCATTTCATGAGAAACCGCCCCGAAAGCACACGATAGGCGTGCTCCGGCGGGGTAGGTGCACAGGCGCCCCCGCCCCCCGGCGCCCCGGGAGAAGGCCTCCCGCGACGCCGCTCCCACCGGTGTCCGCCACCCCCGGCGGAGCCGCGCGCGCCACCCCGAACAGGACGGCGCCAGACCCTTGACACACCGGTGCTTGTGCAAGATGGTTGCTTACCTTGATGGTTAATGTTTGGTTCCGTGGAAAAATGTGGGGAATGGTCCTCATGTGCACGGTGCACATGCGTGAACGGAGTAAGAACATGGGCGCACCCCGTCCTGAGGTGGAGACACGAGTACCGGTTCGCGACGCCGCGTCCTTCGTCGCCCGAGATCCGGTGCCGACCCGCCCGCATCACGTCCGAAGGTGTGAACAGGCCTTCCGCGGAGGGGCCGCCGCGTCGAGAGAGGACCAGCCGACGTGACCGTGCTAGCACAGGACTCCCTGCGGCTGGACGCCAACGCCATCGACTACACCCTGCTCGCGGTGTACTTCGCGTTCGTGCTGGGCATCGGCTTCATCGCCCGGCGTTCGGTCTCCAACAGCCTCGACTTCTTCCTGTCGGGGCGCTCCCTGCCCGCCTGGGTGACGGGTCTGGCCTTCATCGCGGCCAACCTCGGCGCCATCGAGATCATCGGCATGTCGGCCAACGGCGCCAACTACGGCATGCCGACCATGCACTACTTCTGGATCGGCGCCGTCCCGGCGATGCTGTTCCTGGGCCTGGTCATGATGCCGTTCTACTACGGCTCCAAGGTCCGCAGCGTCCCCGAGTTCATGCTCCGCCGCTTCGGTACGGCCGCCCACTTGCTCAACGGGATCAGCTTCGCGGTCGCTCAGATCCTGATCGCGGGCGTCAACCTCTTCCTGCTGGCGACCATCGTGGACGCGCTGCTGGGCTGGCCCCTGTGGCTGTCGCTCCTGGTCGCCGCCGCCATCGTCCTCAGCTACACCGCGCTGGGCGGGCTCTCCGCGGCGATCTACAACGAGGTGCTCCAGTTCTTCGTCATCGTCGCGGCGCTGCTGCCGCTGACCCTGGCCGGACTGAACCGCGTCGGCGGCTGGTCGGGCCTGGTGGAGGAGGTCACCGCCTCCCCGCAGGGCGCCGAACAGCTCTCCGCCTGGCCGGGCAACGCGCTGACCGGCTTCGGCGACAGCTTCCTGAGCATCCTCGGCATCGTCTTCGGCCTCGGCTTCGTCCTCGCGTTCGGCTACTGGACGACGAACTTCGTCGAGGTGCAGCGCGCCATGGCCTCCAAGAGCATGTCGGCCGCGATGCGCACCCCCATCATCGGCGCCTTCCCCAAGCTGTTCATCCCGTTCATCGTCATCATCCCCGGGATGATCGCGGGTGTGAGCGTCTCGGAGATGGTCCAGCTCAAGGCCGGTGAGAACCCCGGCGTCGACTACAACGACGCGATCCTGCTGCTGATGCGCGACGTGCTGCCCAACGGTCTGCTGGGCGTGGCCCTGGCCGGTCTGCTCGCGTCGTTCATGGCCGGTATGGCCGCCAACCTCAGTTCGTTCAACACCGTGTTCACGTACGACATCTGGCAGGCCTACGTCGTCAAGAACCGGCCCGACTCCTACTACCTGGGCATGGGCCGGTGGGTCACGGTCGGCGCGACCGTCGGTGCCGTGGGCACGGCGTTCATCGCCTCGGGTTACTCCAACCTGATGGACTACCTGCAGCAGCTGTTCTCGTTCTTCAACGCGCCGCTGTTCGCCACGTTCATCCTCGGCATGTACTGGAAGCGGATGACGCCCCACGCCGGTTGGAGCGGCCTGGCGGCGGGAACCCTGGCCGCCGTGGGCGTGTTCCTGCTCGCCGAGACCGGCGTGCTGGCCCTGTCGGCGCAGGGCGCGAGCTTCGTCGGCGCGGGCGCGGCCTTCGTGGTCGACATCCTCGTCAGCGTCGTGGTCACCATGTTCACCCGGCCCAAGCCCGACTCCGAACTGGTGGGCCTGGTGCACTCGCTGACCCCGCGCGAGTCGCGCAAGGCCTCCACCACCGGTGAGGACTCCGGCTGGTACCGCCGACCGGGGCTGCTGGCCGGGATCGCCCTGGCACTCGTCATCATTCTGAACATCATCTTCGCCTGAGCGACCCCGAGAGGTGCACCGTGCTGAGACAAGCTGGCAAGGAGGTCATCCGATGAGCGCTGACAGCCCCGGAACGGGGAAGGGCCGCACCGCCTCCCGGGTCTTCGACATCCGCACGATCATCGCGCTGCTGTTCGCGATCTACGGCGTCGTGCTGACGGTCATGGGGTTCTTCACCACGCCGGAGGAGATCGAGCAGGGCGGCGCGAACCTGAACCTGTGGTCGGGCCTGGGCATGCTCGCCTTCGCCGTGTTCATGGGCGGCTGGGCGCTGGTCAAGCCGCTCAAGGCCCCCGAGGAGCCGGGCCCCGACAGCGAGGCCTGACACCGAGGCCTGACACCGCGGCCCCGCGTCGGGTCCCCGGGTCCGGGTCCCCGGACCCGGGGACCCGGCTCCGGACCGGTCGGGACGCGCACGCCCCGGGCCGCGGACGCGGCCCGGGGCCTCAGGCGTCGGGGAGCCCCCGCAGCAGGTCCCGCACCAGGTCGGGGCGTTCGCGGAGCGCGAGGTGTCCCGCGCCCCGGACGGTGTGGACGGCGGCGTCCAGGAAGAGCAGGGCCGGACTGTGCAGCAGGTCGGGGGAGAAGAAGGGGTCGTGCGACCCGGTGGCGACGCTGACCGGGGTCCGCCGCCAGTGGCGCAGGGCCTCCGCCCGCAGCGGCCGGGGCGGCAGCGCGTTGACCGCGCGGCAGGACCGGCCGACCAGGGTCGTCCACTCCAGCAGGGTGGTGTCCCGGGGTTCGGCCGATCCGGGGCCGCACATGGCGCGCAGCAGCGCGGAGCTGGACCGGGTGTCGGGGTGGAACCTCCAGCGCACCAGGGCGGCGGCCAGGGCGGTGCCGCCGGTCGCCGGTGTCAGGCCGCCGGGGTTGACCAGGCAGAGCCCGGCCACCAGGGGCCCGGGGGTGGCCGAGAGCGCGATGGCCGCGCCGATGCCGTGGCCCAGGACCAGGACGGGCCGGTCGGTGATCTGCGGGAGCACCTCGTCCAGCCAGCCGCCGTAGTACGCCGGGCGCTCGACCAGGGGCCGGACGCCGTCGCTGAGCCCGGGCTGTCCGGGCGGGTCGGCGATCAGGACGGGGCGGTCCTCGGCCAGGACGCGGACGGCGTCCAGGAGCGTGGCCGTGCTCAGGACCGAACCGGGGAGCACGAGGACCGGGACGCCGGGGCCTCCGGAGGCGGTGAAGACGCGGGTGACGCCCAGGGAACAGGGGACGGTCGCGAGCGGGGTGAGCAGGGGCTGGGCGTTGAGCCTGTCCCAGCACCAGTCGTGGACGGCCTGTCTGGTGGTCCGGGAACGGTAGACGCGCTGTGCGGGAGAGGGGGCGGGGTGGTTCACGTTGCCTGGTTCCGTGGAGACGCCGGGCTTGGTGGACCCGACTGCCGACACACCTAACTTCTCATCGTACGCCCCCGGGGGGTGTTCGAACAGGGGAGTGCGCGACCTGTGTGTTCGCGCCGAGGCGGTTCCCGGGTCCGGTCCCGGGACGGGAGAGCACGGTTGTGACGCCTGTGCCGCCTACCTGTTCCGGATGACCGGGCCACCCGGACGGCCCACGCGCCCCACGTGCACTCGACGCCTCGTGCCGCCTACCTGTTCCGGATGACCGGGCCACCCGTACGGCCCACGCGCCCCACACACACCTGGCTCCCCGCGCCGCACGCCAGACTCGCGTAGTCCGGAGAGCACACACGAATCTGACGCCTCGCGTCGCACACCCGCCCCGCGGGCCCCGGCGGCGGGTCAGACCTGCTTGGCCGCCGTGACCGCCGACGCCACGAGCACCACCGCGGCGAACCACAGCGCCCCGGGCGCGCCCACCGCGCCCGCGACCCCCGCTCCCACGGCCGGGATTCCGACCTGCCCGAGCCGGTTGCCCCAGATCCGCAGCGCCAGCGCGGCCCCGCGCGAGCCCTCCGGCGCGGCCGTGGCCACGGCCGACATCGTCAGCGGCTGCCCCAGGCCCAGCAGGAACCCCCCGACGGCCAGCACCGCCCCCAGCACGAACACGTTGCTGACCGGCAGGGCCACCGCCGCCATCGACAGGCCCGCGGCCCCGGCGCTGACCGCGATCAGCGTCTCGCGCGACCACCGCAGCACCAGCCGGGACAGCACCAGGCGGGACAGCAGCGAGAACCCCGCCCGCAGGCTCAGCAGGACGCCGACCGTCATCGGCGAGATGCCGCGGTTCTCGGCGACCAGCGGCAGGTAGGCGGTGAGGATGTCCACGGCCGAGAGCAGCGCCAGGCTGGCGAACAGCCCCGAGGGCAGGCCCGGCCTGCGCAGCAGTTCCCGCGCGGGGGTCCTCTCCGAGCCCTTCTTGCGCGAGGGCGCGGGCATGCGCACCCGGACGAAGGCCAGGATCGGCACCAGCCCCAGCCCGCCGATCACCGCGGCCAGGAGCAGGGCGGCGGAGGTGGCCGACAGCAGCGCGTCCCCCGAGGCGTCGGCCAGCATCGCGCCCGACAGCAGGGGGCCCACGAGCTGGCCCAGGGAGGCCGCCGCGGTGAACCACCCGAAGTCGCGGTCCAGGTTCCCCGGTGCGGCCAGGCGCGCGATGAGCCCCTGGCCCGCGACCATGCACAGCAGGTGGCCCATGCCCAGCACCGTGCTTGCCGCGGCGATCGCGAACAGGTCCGTGCCGTACGCCAGCAGCAGCGAGCCCGCGCCGAGCACCGCAGCGCCCAGGCCGACGATCCACGCCATGCGCCGGGACCGGTCGGTCGCCCGCCCCAGCGGGACCGCCACCAGCAGGGGCAGCAGCGCGTAGGCGGCGGTGACCAGCCCGACCGCCACGGCGTCACCGCCCAGGGCGATCGTCCGGTACGAGACCAGGGGACGGGCGAGGTTGAGCGCGGTGTGGGTGCACATGACGCTCAGTAACAGCGGCCAGAGCCACGACGCCCCCCTGACGCGGCCTCTTCCCAACGTTCTCTCCCCCTCGTCCGTGTGATCCCCGTCCGACGCCGCGGCGCCCCGGGGGCTGGGGGTCCCCCGGGACGTCCGATGACGTGACCATCAGGTTCTACACGGTGCCCACCCGGCTCCCGTCGGCCGGGGTGGCGGACCGGCGCCGGTCCCGCACCCGCTTGACCGCGAAGACCGCCACCACGGCCACGAGGATGGTGTAGATGCCGACCGCGATGCCGCTGTCGAACAGGATCGACACGTCGCCCTGGCTCGCGGCCATCGCCCGGCGCAGCTCGCTCTCGGCCAGCGGCCCCAGGATGACGCCGATCAGGACCGGCGCCACGGGGATGTCGTACCTGCGCATCAGGAGCCCCAGGGCGCCCACCGCGAACAGCAGGACGACGTCGAACACCGAGCCCTTGACCGAGTACACGCCCACCGTGGCGAAGACCATCAGCCCCGCGAACAGGTGGCGCTGGGGCAGGCGCAGGAGCCGCGCCCACAGCGGTGCGAAGGGCAGGTTGATCACCAGCAGCAGGAACGTGCCGATGAACATGCTGGCCAGCAGCGCCCAGACCAGGTCGCCCTCCTGCTCGAAGAGCAGGGGTCCCGGCTGCATCCCGTACTGCTGGAACGCCGCCAGCATCACGGCGGCCGTCGCGGACGTGGGCAGTCCGAGCCCGAGCAGGGGGACCATCGCGGTGGCCGTGGTCGCGTTGTTGGCCGCCTCCGGACCGGCCACGCCCTCGATCGCGCCCCGGCCGAACTCGCTGTTCCCGCGCCGTTTGGCCAGCGCCTTCTCGGCCCCGAAGGACAGGAAGGTGGGGATCTCCGAGCCGCCCGCGGGGACCACGCCGAAGGGCAGGCCCAGCGCCGTGCCCCGCAGCCACGGCTTCCAGGAGCGGCGCAGGTCCGCGCGCCCCAGCCACGGCGTGCCCGACGCCACCAGTTGACTCGCGGCGGCCCGCTTCGGCCGGAACCCGGTGTGCAGGACCTCGCCCACGGCCAGCAGTCCGACCGTGATCACGACGATGCTGACCCCGTCCAGCAGCTGCGGGACGCCCAGGGTCAGGCGGATCGCCCCGCTCTGGTCGTCGATGCCCACCACGCTGACCGCCAGGCCGATGCCCAGAGCGGCGATGCCCCGCAGGGGCGAGGAGGTCACGACGGCGGCGGTGCACACGAAGGCGAGGACGGCGAGCGCGAAGTACTCGGCCGGTCCGAACCCGAGCGCCAGGACCACCATGCGCTGGGCGAAGAAGGCCACCACGGTCGTGGCCACGATGCCGCCCACGAAGGAGCCGATCACCGCCGCCGCCAGAGCCTGGGAGGCCCTGCCGCGCCGCGCCATGGTGTGCCCCTCGAACGCGGTGGCGATCGAAGAGCTCTGCCCGGGGGTGTTGAGCAGGATGGACGTGGTCGCGCCGCCGAACTGCCCGCCGTAGTAGATGCCCGCGAACATGATGAACGCCGCGGTCGGCTCCAGCAGGAAGGTCAGGGGGAGCAGGAGGGCGACCGCCATGGACGAGCCCAGCCCCGGCAGGACGCCCACGGCCGTGCCCAGGACCACGCCGAGGAGGCACCACAGCAGGTTGACGGGGGTCAGGGCCTCGGCGAACCCCGACATCAGGAGGGAGAAGGTGTCCACGGTGTTCACAGGACCTTTCCGAGCAGGCCGCTGGGCAGCGACACGTCCAGCAGGCCGGAGAAGCAGATCTGCACGAGCGCGGCCAGGGCCACGGCCACGCACAGGTCCAGCAGGGGTGAGCGCCGGTCCAGGGCGAAGCTGACGCCCCAGAAGAGCAGGGTGCCCGAGAGCAGCCAGCCGAGCGGCTGGAGCAGCAGGACGTGGGCGGTCAGGGTCGCGGCCATGATGCCCAGGGTGCGCCAGTCGCCGTGTCCGCTCTTCGCGTCGTCGCTGGCCGCGTCGGCGTCGTCGGCGGCGGAGGTCGGATCGGTGCCGGTGGCCGCGCTATCGGTGCCGGCCTCGGCGGCGGTCGCGTTCGGAGCTGTGGCACTGGGCGCTGCGGAGGTTCCCGGGGAGTCGGAGGCCTCAGGGGAGTCGGTGGTTTCGGAGGTCCCCGTGGACTCCGGAGGCGCGGATACCCCGGAGACTTCTGGAGAAGTCGGTGCTGTCGGTGCCGCCGGGGTTGCGGTGGTCCCCGCGGACGGGGAGCGCCGCACGGCCAGGACCGCGCGCACCCCCGCCACGCACGCCGTGACGCCCAGGAGGGCGCCCACGGTCAGCGGGAAGAACTGCGGGCCCAGGAAGCCGCTGCTCTCCGGCACGCGGATCACCGTGCCGCCCACGAGCAGGAAGAGGGCCGTCACCAGGGTCACCGAGGGCACGGCCAGTGCCGTGCCGAGGGTGGCGGGCGCGGGGTCGGCCGTGGGCTCGGGCTCCGGGGCGGTGGTGTCGGCTCCGGTTCCGCCCTCGGCCTCCGTTCCGGCCCGGCCTCCGGCCACGCCCACGACGGCGTTCCCAGCGCCGGTTCCGTTGCCGTCCCCGGCCTCGGCCCGGGCGCTGACTCGCGTCTCGCTCCCGCTCCCGCTGGCGGGCCCGGTGTCCGTGCCGGTCTTCGCGTCGGTGTCCGGGGACTGCACCCCGGCGGGTCTTTCTCGGGTCACGACAGCCCCAATCCCTCGATGATCTGCTCCAGGCGCGCGGTCTCCTCGGTGAGGAACGCGTCGAAGTCCTCCCCGGCGACGAACGCCTCCCGCCACCCGAAGCGCTCCACGGCCTCCCGCCACTCCGGCGTCTCGACCAGCGCGTGGACCAGGTCCAGCAGGACCTCGCGCTGGTCCCCGTCCAGGCCGCCCGGCGCGGCCAGACCGCGCCAGTTGGCCAGGTCCAGGTCCATGCCCGCCTCGCGCAGCGTGGGGACGTCCACGCCGGGCAGCGGTTCGGCGGCGGAGACCGCCAGCGCCCGCACTTCCCCGGCCTCGATCTGCGACTGGAAGCCGTTGTAACTGGACACCGCGATGTCGGAGGTGTGCGACAGCAGGGAGGTGAGCACCTCGCCGTCGCCCGAGTAGACGATGTAGTTCAGCTCGGAGGGCGGGATCCCGAGCCCGTCGAGCATGAGCGCGGCCAGCAGGTGGTCCGAGGTGCCGATGGCGCCCCCGCCCACCACGAGGTCGCGGGGCGCCTCGGTCCAGGCCGCGGCCAGGTCCTCCAGGGTCCTCAGCGGGGAGTCCCGGCGGACCGCGACCACGATGTAGTCCTCGGCCAGCCGGGCCAGCGGCGTGATATCGGCCAGGGTGGTCCGCGAACCGGTGATCTCGATGCCGCCCAGGATCGAGCTGCCCATCACCATGAGCACGTCGCCGCGCCCGCGCTGCTGGGCCGTGTGGTTGAGGCCCACGGTTCCGCCGCCACCGGGCAGGTTGAGCACCTCGACCCCGCTGGCCAGGCCGTTCTGCTGGAGCGCGTACTGCGTCTGCCGGGCGACGGTGTCGAAGCCGCCGCCCGCCGCGGCGGGAACCACGACCTCCAAGCGCCCACCGCCCGTACCCGCTTCACGGGAGGCCTCGCCTGAGCGGACCTCCACCAGGGCACCGGCGAGGGCGACCGCTCCGATCGCACCCGCGATCGCCTCGCGTCGGCTCGGAGCCGTTATCTGCATTGCTCTCCCCCACGGATCGTGTGACCGGCGCCCGGTCCCTGCGTGACGTGCGCCTCGTGAGGCGGGGCACACACCTGGAGATATTGCACCAAGATTAACGCGAGTGCAATATGCGGAAGCCGAGATCAGCGCTCGTCACCCCTCGGAAACCTCCCGGTTCGCCCTGCGTGGGGCCGGGGTCCGACGGGGCTGCGGACGGTGCGGAGTACGGTGCCCCGGCCCAGGTGAGCTCGTGTTCCTGTCGAGTTCCGAGCATTCGAAGCCGATGCAAGTGCAGTGCCGGGGCGGAGCGGGCGAGTCGGTCGCGGCCTGGAGGGGCGCCTCCGGGTGCCGGGCGGCCGCTCCCGGGGGCTGGCTCCACCAGGTGTTTCCGCTTTGTACTAGACTCGTTGCTAGAACAATCATGGTGTCCGGGAACCGGAGCACCCGAGGACCAGCGTGGGGAGACGATGGACGACTCCGTGGCCACAACCGCCGGAACCGCCGCGACGGCGGTACTCAACGCGGCCGGAAGCGAGTTCCGCTACGTGGCGCTCGACCGGCTGCTCACCCCCGAGAAGCTGGACCGCACGCCCTACACGGTCCGCGTCCTGGTGGAGAACGTGGCCCGCCGGGCGCCCGGGGCCCTGCCCGCGGTGCTCGCCCGCGTGCGCTCGGGCCGCGGGGACTGCGAGGTCCCCTTCCACCCCAACCGGATGATGCTGCACGACACCACGTGCCTGCCCACCCTCACCGACCTGGCCGCGCTGCGCGACACGGTCACCGAACTGGGCGGCGACGCCGCGGACGTCAACCCGGTGATCGCCACCGACCTGGTCGTGGACCACTCCGTGATCGCCGAGGCGCACGGTTCGGCCGCCGCCTTCGCCCGCAACCTCGACATCGAATTCCGCCGCAACGCCGAGCGGTACGAGTTCGTCAAGTGGGCCGAGCGCAGTGTGCGCGGGTTCCGCGTGGTCCCCCCGGGCCGGGGCATCATCCACCAGGTCAACATGGAGACCCTCGCCCGCGTGGTCTGGCGCGAGGACGGCGGCGACGGCCCCGACCTCCTGCACCCCGACGTCCTCGTGGCCACCGACAGCCACACGCCGATGATCAACGCCATCGGCGTCCTGGGCTGGGGCGTGGGCGGCCTCCAGGCGCAGGCCGCCATGCTCGGCGAACCCGTGATGCTCAACTTCCCCGAGGTCGTCGGCGTCCGGCTCACCGGGGCCCTGCGGCGCGGCGTCACCGCCACCGACCTGGCGCTGACGCTGACCGAACTGCTGCGCGCGACGGGCGTCGTGGACGCGTTCGTGGAGTTCTGCGGACCGGGGATCGACGGCCTGCCCTGGTCGGCCCGCGCGGCGGTGGCGAACATGGCGCCCGAGTACGGCGCCACGTGCGCCTACTTCCCCTACGACCGCGAGGTCCGCGACTACCTGCTCCTGACCGGCCGCGAGGACGGGCACGTGGAGGCGGTGGACGCCTACATGCGCGCCCAGGGGCTGGTGCGCGGCGTGGACTCCCCGGAGCCGCGCTTCGACCGGCTCGTGGAGTTCGACCTGGACGCGGTGGAGCCCTGCCTGGCCGGGCCGCACCGCCCCGACCAGCGCGTTCCGCTGTCCCGGGTGCCCGCCTCCTTCCTGGAGACCGCGTCCGCGCCGGAGAGCGCTCCTGTCCCGGAGAACGCTCCGGTGCCGGACGCGGTCGCCTCCCCGGCTCCTGTCCCGGACGGCGCGGCGGCCCCGGTGAAGGGGGAGGACGTCTTCGGCGAGCCCCTCCCGCGCGGACCGGTGGGCATCGCCTCCATCACCAGCTGCACCAACACCGCCAACCCCGCGCTCATGATCCAGGCGGGCCTGCTCGCGGCGCGGGCCATGGAACGCGGCCTGCGCGTCAAGCCCTGGGTCAAGACCACCCTGTCCCCGGGCTCGCGGGTGGTCGTCGGCTACCTGGAGAAGGCCGGGCTGATGGAGCCCCTGGAAGCGGCCGGTTTCCACACCGTCGGTTTCGGCTGCATGACCTGCATCGGCAACTCCGGCCCCCTGGTCCCCGAACTGGAGGCGCTTGCAGGCGAGGGCCTGGAGGCCGCGGCCGTGCTGTCCGGCAACCGCAACTTCCCCGGCCGGGTCAACCCCCGCGTCTCGCACGCCTACCTGGCCTCGCCGCCCCTCGTCGTGGCCTACGCCCTGGCCGGAACGGTCCTGCACGACTTCGCCGCCGAGCCCCTGGGCCGCGACCGCGACGGGAACCCGGTGTACCTGGCGGACCTGTGGCCCGGGGACGAGGAGGTCGCGCGCGTCGCGGAGAAGGCCGTCGACCCGCAGGCCTTCCGGGAGAACGCCGCCGCGGTCTGGGAGGGCACCGAGCAGTGGCGGGCGCTGGACGCGTCCGGGAGCACGCACTTCCCCTGGAACGGGCGCTCCACCTACATCCGCAGGCCGCCCTACCTCACCGGCGTGCGCCCCGAACCCGGCAGCGAGGTCCGCGTCGAGGACGCCCGCGTCCTGCTGTGGCTGGGCGACCACGTCACCACAGACCACATCTCACCGGCCGGGGCCATCCCCCGCAACAGTCTTGCGGGCGCCTACCTGCGGGAACTGGGCACCGAACCGCGCGACCTCAACCAGTACTCCACCCGGCGCAGCAACCCCGAGGTGATGCTGCGCGGCGCCTTCACCAACCCGGCCGTGGCCAACCTGCTCCTGCCGGAGGGCGAACGCGCCCGGGGAGGACACGCCCGCGTCCTCGACGGCTCGCGCGTGGAACCGGTCTTCCACGCCGCCGCGACCTACCGCGAGGCCGGGGTGGACCTGGTGGTCCTGGCGGGCCGGTCCTACGGGACGGGGTCGAGCCGCGACGTCGCGGCCAAGGTCCAGGCCCTGCTGGGCGTGCGGGCGGTGGTTGCGGAGAGCTTCGAGCGCATCCACCGCAGCAACCTCATCGGCATGGGGGTCCTGCCGCTGCTGTTCCCCGAGGGGACCACCGCGGCCGACCTGGAACTCGACGGCAGCGAACGGCTGACCGTCCTCGGGCTCGGCGGGATCGGCGTGGGGGTGACGCCGCTCGTCCTCAGGGTCGCCGGGTCCGACGGGAGCGCGCGGGAGCACACCGTGCTGCTGCGCCTGGACTCGGGGCACGAGGTCGCCTACCTGCGGCACGGGGGCACGATGCCCTACGTGGCGCGCCGCTTCGCGGACCGCCCCGCCTGAGACCGTCCCGTCCTGGGCCGTCCCCGACCGGCGGACGCCTGCGTGCCCGAGTCCACCTCGGACCGGTGAACGCCTGCGCGCTCGGCCCGCCGGGCTGGGGGCGCGGCGATCCCCGGCGACGGACGTCCGCGCACCCGGGGCCGGTCCCCGGTCAGGGCCTTCTCCGGTCAGGTCCGCACGCGGGCACGCCCGGTCGCGGGGCCGCCGCCCGTCACAGCAGGGCGGGCGGCTCCGCGCCGATCCCGGTCTTGATCCACCGGACCCGGTCCAGGTGCGCGTGCAGGGCCCGGGACGCCTCCTCGATGCGCCCCTCCCCGAGCAGGTCCATCAGGAGCAGGTGCTCGCGGGCCTGGTGCACCATCCGCGTGCGGTCCACCTGGTGGCGGTACTCGATGAGCCTGCGCACCCGGTTCTGCCGACGCACCGCGTCGAGCAGGACCGGGTTGTTCGCACACCCCACGAGCATCTCGTGGAACTCCGCCCCCGTCTGGAACAGGGTGCCGCGCGCGGACGACAGCGCCCTGCCCCGCACCAGGCCCTCCTGGCGCTCCCGGTGGAGCGCGAAGGCCTCCGCGTCCACCGCGAACCCCGGCTCCAGCAGGGCGGCGGGCTCCACGATCATCCGGAACCTGTAGCTGTGGTCGTGCCCCTGCGCGGTGGACAGCACCTCCTGGAACTCCCAGCCGCGGCCCGCCCGCCGCCGCACCAGGTCCTCGGCCTCCATCCGGACCAGGACCTGCTGCACGTGCCGGGCCGCCACCCCGTGGCGGCGCGCGATCTCCGCGGCGGTGAACTCCCGGTCGAGCCGGTCGTTGAGGAAGTCGTCCACCACGCGGAAGTACAGGTCCTCCTGCCCGTCCCGCTCCGGCACGGCGTCCACCGAGGCCAGTTCGCTGCCCGGCCTGGTGAGGAAGTACCCCCGGTTCGGGATGTGCTCGACGATGCCCATCTCGTCCAGCAGCGCCAGCGCGCGCCGGACCGGGGACCGCGACACCTGGAGCCGGTCGGCGATCCACTGCTCGGTCAGGTGCGCGCCCTCGTCCAGGCCGCCCGTCCGCGCCAGCTCGCTGATCTGGGTCGCGAGCGAGAGCGCGAGCGCGGAGGCCCGGCCGTCCCCGTTCTTCCTGGCGCCCGTCTCGACTGCTCCGGTCATGCACGTCCCCGTCGTGTGGCTGCGTTCCCTCCCTATGATGCCGGTGCTTTCCGGCCGGGGGCGCGGGCGCCCGAGGTCGGGCTTTCGGGACCGGAGTGTCAGGAGCCGTCCAGTTCCCGGGCCAGGGCCTCGCCCAGCCAGGCCCGGGCCCTGTCCAGGTAGTCGTGGGCGATGGAGGTCTTGGCGCCCCAGGAGTCGAACCCGTGGGGAGCACCGGGCTCCAGGTAGAAGGTCGTGTCCACCCCGGCGTCGCGCAGCCTGTGCGCGTACTCGCGGGACTCGTTGTGGAAAAGGTCGATGTCGCCGACACCGATCCAGGCGGGCGGCAGGCCGCTGAGGTCCTCGCGGCGTGCGGGCACGGCGTAGCGCGGGACCGCGGCAGCGCCGGGTTCGGCGCCCAGGTAGGAACGCCAGCCGAAGCGGTTGACCTCGTTGTTCCAGATGCGGTGGCGGACCCTGTCCAGGTCGCGCCGGGCGGCGGTGCGGTCGTCGAGCATGGGGCACAGCAGCCACTGGCCGACCGGTTGCGTGCCGCCCTCGTCGTGCAACCGTTGGACGAGCGCGGCGGTGAGGCCGCCGCCCGCGCTCTGGCCGCCGACCGCCACGCGCGCGGGGTCCACGCCCAGGGAGGCGGCGTTGTCCTGGAGCCAGGTCCAGGCGGCGTGGCAGTCGTCCAGGGCGGCGGGATAGGGGTCCTCGGGGGCCATGCGGTACTCGGCGGAGACGACGGTGATACCCAGTTGGCGGGCGGTGGCGTTGCACAGCGGATCGTCCTGCACGGCGCGGCCCATGACCAGGCCGCCGCCGTGGATCCAGACGAGGGCGCCGTCCGAGCGCTGCTCGTCGGGGCGGTAGACCCGTACGCCGGGGGCCGCCTCCTCGGGGAGTTCCATGGTGACGCCGGGCAGTTCCTGGGCGTCCAGGTCTTCCATCAGTTTGCGTGTGAGTTGCAGGGCCCAGGGGCGGTGTACGGGGATTTCCGGTGAACGGAGTAGGGGGCCGCGCAGCTCCGGTGCCACCCTCGACAGCTTCACGACAGCGGTCCTGGAACGGTGGTCGTCGGCACGGGGCCTCCCTCGGTTCGCGGGCGGGCGAGCAGGGCGTCGCGCCGTCCGCCGCCGGGCGGCGCGGATGCCGTCCGGAGCATACCGGAATGCGTTGTGGGGGTGGATGCCCTGGTCGCCCGGTCGCGGTTCTGGAGGGCACGACCGGGCGACCAGGCGCAGGGGCCAGGTGCGGCAGGGGATGACTGCTCTGGCTACCGGGAGAGGGCGGCGTTGAGGAAGCCGGTCCACTCGGTGGCGGGGAAGGGGAGGTGTCCGGCGTCGGGGTGCTTGGAGTCGCGGATGGCTGCGCCGCAGGGAAGGTCGGCTACCTCCACGCAGTTGCCCCCCGTCTGCCCGCTGTAGCTGCTCTTCCGGAAGTCGGTGGGAAGGTGAGCGACCTCTACGCAGTTGCCACCGGTTTCTCCGTTGTAGCTGCTCTTACGGAAGTTCGTGGGGATCTGAGCAACCTCAACGCAGTTCTGGGCATGGCCGCTGTAGCTGCTCTTACGGAAGTCAAGGACGGTGGTCATGAGGGCTCTCTAGGGACTTCATGATGCTGGTGATGAGATCGGCGGAGCGCACTGTACTCAGGGCAGACCCCTGGATGTCACTGAAGGTAGCACTGTGAGCTTCAACCTCCTCCTGGTCCTCAAGGAAGAGCCCGTTGGATGCGGTGTCGATGTACACGATGGGGAGATCTAGCGGGTCAGGAAACTCCAGGATGGTGAAGGGAGCACACAGGCCAGCATGTGATCCAGCATCAGCAGGGAGTACCTGAAGGTCGATGTTAGATAGCTGAGCCATGTGATGTAGGTAGGCAAGCTGCTCCTTGAGAACCTTCACGCTGCCAATCTGCTTGTGAAGAGCGCTCTCCTCGATGACCGCTCGGAGCCGAGCGGGATGGTGGCGAACCAAGATCTCGCGGCGAACCATGCGCGCCTCAGCTTTTTTCTTCATGATTTCGGGGTCCGCGAACCTGCGCCCTCGTAGTAGAGCTTCGGCGTAGTCGGGCGTTTGCAGTAGCCCTGGCACCATCTGCGCTTCGAAAGTGCGGATCACTGACGCCTCAGCTTCGAAGTCGGGTAGGGCGCGTTCGGTGAAGACCTCTTTGTACTTGGACCACCAGCCTCGTTGACGTGCGTCCTTTGCAAGCGCATGCATGGATGCTCGCTTGCCAGGGTCGGTGATCTCGTAGAGGTCCATCAGCTTGTTGAGATCTTCCGCTTTTATGCGTTTAGTCTCGGTTGTCTCCATCTTGGAGACTTTTCCAGAGCTCCACCCGTACTTGTTGCCGACCTGGGTGGCGGTGTACCCAGTCGCTTCTCGGGATTGGCGAAGCATTGTTGCCAGGCGGCGAAGTCGGAGGGTTGGGCTGTTGGCAGGGGTCATGGCAACACCCTAGCGAAAAAATTCAGGATGGTAGAGATCTGGCTTGAAAACTCTACGATTGCTAGTTATCTTTCTCTACGATTGCTAGTTATCTTTGGGGTGTGGTCGTGACCAGTCCATCACGCAGAGTTCATTCTGGTCAGGCTACGCCTTGCCCGTGCCGCGCATCACGTCAACCGTGAGACTCCTCCGACGGGCCTACGAAACCCCTGCTCATGTCCTGCCATGCCAAGGAGCGTGTTCGTCATGCCTGCAAAAGCCCCGGTGTCCATGCCCGCGCCCGTACCCGTGCTGGGTGAGGCCACCGTGCCGCTGTCCAGCTTCATCCAGCCCGCGCACCGCCACTACTTCACCGGTCAGCCCGAGCGGCCCAACTACCGGATGCGCCGCTACAACTTCGCGGGGACTCCGGCGGTGATGCCCTTGGTCCGGGCGTTCCTGGACACCTGTGCCGCCGCCCGCTGTGCTGACTACCGCTACCTCTTCACCCTTCTGGGCAGCGAACTCGCCAACAACGCGATCCGCCACAGCCCCTCCGGTCGTCCCGGGGGCAGCTACAGCCTCCTGGTTCACCGCCACCGGGAGGGCCTGCACCTGGCCTGCCGCGATCGGGGCGGCCTGCGCGAGCACGACGCCCACCTGACGCCCAAGGCGAACGGCCTGAACCTGGACGCCGAATCCGGTCGGGGTCTGGCGATGGTGAACGCCTTCGCCTCCGAGTGGGGCGACAACGGCAACGCGGAGTTCCGCACGGTGTGGTTCTACCTGGCCTACGACCTGACCGGCAGCCGGTGGAACGCCTCCACCGGCAACTGACATCGGTAACTGCCACCAACGACTGACACCGGTAACCGACCACTGAGCTTCGCGCTCTGACATGTCGATGACATGAGACGGGCCCAGGTAAGCGCGCCAACGCTTCTCCCGGGCCCTGAATCCCCAACACCCAACACGGTCATATGCAAGGAAAGAGGATCTGATGCAGAACCCTATCCCGGCGCCCAGGCGTTCGGACGATGTTCGGCCGATCCGACCGACCCGCCCCGTCCGCCCGCTCCCGCGCCGTACCCCGCTCGTCGGCCCGGTTCGCCCCGTCTGCGACCACCCCTCCTGCCGGGTGCGCCGCGCCCAGCGGCTTCCACACCTGGGCGGCCACCGCGCCGAGTTCATCCGCGAACACGCCCAGGCCGCCGTTCTCCAGGCCCGGCACCGCCACCTGATCATCTATTTCGGTGAAGCCACCCAGTCGTTCTGGGCCGTCACTTCCACCGGACTTCTGGAAGCACCGAACGTAGACGCACTCCTCCTCGCCCTGTGGCCGCAGCCGCGCCGCACCCTGGACGCCGACCCGCCCGCCGCCCGCCCCCGGACGCGGGCGCTGGGCGGCACGCGGGTTTCCGCCATGGCCTGACGACATCCGCTTTCGCCTGCAAGATCTGCATCCGGCTTCCAACCAGCGCGGCCCTTCCGGGAACCTTCCCGGAGGGCCGCCGCGTTCTCCGCGCTTCCTCCGCTGCCTTGCGTCCTCCACACGAATTTCCATGCGGACTTACAGACCTGGGCTTCGGAGCCGAACAGGACCAGGACCGGGCCGGAGAACCGGGCGGAGCCGCAGGACCCCCGATCTACGCGCTGTACTGGTACGCCGGGTAGGTCAGGTAGCCCCGTTCGCCGCCCTGGTAGTAGGTCTCCTCGTCCGCCGGCGCGATCGGCAGCCCGGTGCGCAGCCGTTCCACCAGGTCGGGGTTGGCGATGAACGAGCGGCCGAAGCTGATGAGGTCGGCCCCCAACCCGAGCCAGTGGTCTGCTTCGGTCCGGCCGACCTGCTTGGGGCCCATGGGGTGCACGGGGTTCATGATGAGGGTGCCCGACCAGACGCGGCGCAGTTCCAGCAGCAGTTCCTCGTCGGTGGTGGCTTCGAGGTGGACGTAGGCCACCCCGATCCGGGCCAACTCGGCCAGCAGCGCGGTGTACATCTCCAGGACGTTCGTCTCCTGCACCCCCCAGAACCCCGCGCCGGGGGGAGAGGCGGATACCGGTGCGCTCCGGGCCCACGGCGTCGGCGGTGGCGGTGGTGGCCTCGACGGCGAACCGGATGCGGTTGGCCACCGAGCCCCCGTAGGAGTCGGTGCGCAGATTGGCGTTGTCGGAGAGGAACTGCGAGATCAGGTAGCCGTTGGCGCCGTGCAGCTCGACCCCGTCGAACCCGGCGGCCACGGCGCGGCGGGCTGCCCGGGCGTAGGACCCGGCGTGCTCGGGCACCTCGGCCTCCGTCATCGCACGCGGCATCGGAGCGGGCTGGCGGCCGGTCAGGGTGAACACGTCCCCGACCGCGGGAACCGCCGAGGGGCCGAGCGGCTGCGTTCCGGTGGTCTCGGGGTGCGAGACGCGCCCGCCGTGCATGATCTGGGCGAAGATACGGCCGCCGTTGGCGTGCACCGCTTCGGTCACCGGCTTCCAGGAGGCGACCTGCTCGTCGGTGTACAGGCCAGGCGTTCCCGGGTTGGACTGCCCCACCAGGCTCGGCTGCACCCCCTCGGAGACGATGAGCCCCGCTGTCGCGCGCTGGGCGTAGTAGGCCGCCATGGACGGTGTCGCCAGCCCGCCCTCCGCGGCGCGGACACGGGTCATCGGCGCCATCACGACCCGGTTGGGCAGGTGCGGGTCGGCGAGCCGGTAGGGCTGGAAGATGCTGGTCACGACAGGTTCTCCTCCGTGGGCGGTGTGCTCCGGTCGGGCACGTCGACTACGCTAAAACCTGACATTGATGTGAGGGGCAAGAGGCTGTGTCGCGGGTCACGGGGGAGGAAGCGTGCGCATTGGGGAACTCGCCAGGCGGACGGGTGTGAGCGTCCGGTCCCTGCGCTACTACGAGGAGCAGGGGCTGCTCACCAGCACCCGCAGCGCCAGCGGGCAGCGGCACTACACCGAGGCCGCCGTCGAGCGCGTCGCCTTCGTCCAGCGGCTGTACGCCGCCGGGCTCTCCAGCCGCACCATCTACGAAGTGCTGCCCTGTGCCGAGGCGCCCAGCGAGCGCAACTCCGACGCGGCGATGGAGCGCATGGCCCAGGAGCGCGACCGGCTCACCGAGCACATCGCCGAACTGGTCCGCACCCGGGATGTGCTCGACGGCGTGATGGACACGGCCCGCGCCTACCGGGAGCGGTTCCGCTCCGGCGCCGCCGCCTGACCCGTTCCGTCTGATCGCGCCCGGCCCCGCGCCCCGGAGCCGCCACGCCCGTCGGTTCGGCCCCGGCCCTGTGGCCGACCGGGCCGGGGCCGAACAGCGGTCAGCAGCGGTAGGTGGTGCCGTTGGCGGCGCTGCCCCAGTTGCAGGAGCTGATGGTGCCCGCGCTGGCGTTGTTGTCGGCACTGCCGGGGCGCTTCAGGCGCAGGTCGGGGTTGCGGCTGGTGCTGCTGTTGAGCAGCACGTGGCGGGCGTAGCCCCGGTAGATCTGGTGGTTGCCGTTGGAGTCGCGCCGGTTGGTGCCACTGCCGGTGCGCACGTAGGCCGTCGCACCCGCAGGCAGGTTGTAGGAGGGCAGCGGTCGCCCGTAGGTGTTGGTGGTGATGTCGGGGACGTACCCGCCCACGTTCACGGTGCGCGTGGTGACGTTCCTGATGAGGAAGTACTCGCCGTTGACATTGCTGGAGGTGTCCGACCCGGCGGCGTTGGGGCGCACGTGCGTGATCATCAGCGCCCCGGTGGTGGAGGCGGCCTGTGCCGGGGTCGACAGCAGGGAGGCGGCGGTGACGGCGGCCGCGGCGATCGCGGCGGCGCGCAGGGCAAGACGTGGCATGGACGCTCCTGAGGGGCTGATGGAAGCGTCATCGTCGCAGGCGCCGTGTCGCATGCGCGGCCTTTTGGAAGTATTTGGCCTGCTTTGGCCAACGTGTACACCTGTCCGGTGGGACCGCGTCCGTGACCGCGCTGACCGGTCCCGCCGCCGAGGCCGCCGGGACCGGGGCTCCGGTACGCCGCCCGGGTCCGCTCTGCGGTCGTCCGCCCCGAAGTCGTTGTCAGGGCGGACGCGGACGTGCCCCGGCGGGGGTCACGGGTGGGGAACGCGGGCGTGGAAGCCCCGTGCCGGTTCGCCGCCGGTCAGGAGAAGAGAACGCCGTCGAGCATGGCGACCAGTCCCTCGGCCGCCGCGAGCGGGTCGTAGTCGGGGTGGTCCAGGTGCTCGGCCACGATCGCGTCCATGCCGCCGCCGACGATCAGCGCCGTGGTGCGCAGGTCCGGCCCCTCCGTGCCCGGGTCCGCCCCGCGCGCCCGCCGGGCGGCCGCCATCAGGTCCGCCAGGGGACGCCAGCGCTGGCTGGAGCGGCGGTCCTCGTCGCTCACCGCCGCGATGACCACCCGGGTGTGCCCCGGGTGGTCGCGCAGGTAGCCGACCATCGAGCGGATGTAGGCGGCGGGGGCCCGTTCGGCGTCGACGCTCTCCACGGCCCGGCCCACGTGCTCGACCAGGCCGCTGAGCGCGCTCTCGTGCGCCGCGCGCACCAGGGCGTCCTTGGAGCGGAAGTGGTACAGCACCGCCGCCTTGGTGATCCCCGCGGCCTCGGCGATGCGGGCCAGCGAGGTCGCCGCGTCCCCGTGTTCGGCGATGAGCCCGACTGTGACGTCGATGAGCTGCGCGCGCCTCGCCTGCTCGGTCAGCGTGGGCCTGCGGGGTCCGCGCTCGCGCTCCCGTGGCTGCCCTTCTGCCTGCTCGTGCCCCTGTTCGGGCTCCCGCGACCGGGGGTTCTCTCTTGTCATGACTCCAGAACTTACCGTATGGTCAGATTACTTACCAAGCGGTTAGGGGTTGTCATGCAGAAGAAGAAGCGCAACCGGTGGATCATCGTGGCGTGCGCCGTGGTCGTCGCGGTGCTCCTCGCCGCGGTCGCCCTGCGCACGCCCTCACCGGTGGGGCACTGGCGCTCGGCCGAGGGGCGGGACGCCTTCATGCGCACCTACGAGGCCGCGATGGCCGACCTGCCCCGGCCCGACGCCGAGATCGACGTGCGCACCGACTACGGAATCGTGCGGATGTACCGCTTCGAGGGCACGGGGGACAGGGAGGAACCGCTGGTCCTGCTGCCCGGCCGGGCGGCGCCCTCGCCGGTCTGGGCGGACAACCTGCCCTCCCTGCTGGAGGTCGGGGACGTCTACACGGTCGACCTGCTGGGCGAGCCCGGGATGAGCGTGCAGGAGCGGCCGATCGAGGACGACGCCGACCAGGCGGCGTGGCTGCACCAGGCCCTGGACGGTCTGCCCGAGGAGGGGTTCCACCTGGTGGGGCTGTCGATCGGCGGCTGGACGGCGACCAACCTGGCCGTCCGCGAGCCCTCGCTGGTGGCCTCGTTGACGCTGGTCGACCCGGTGTTCGTCTTCGACGACATGCCCGTGGAGGCGATCCTGCGCTCCCTGCCCGCCTCGCTGCCCTGGCTGCCGCGCTCCTGGCGCGAGGACTTCAACTCCTGGACCGCGGGCGGCGCTCCGGTGGAGGACGTTCCGGTCGCCCGGATGATCGAGTCCGCCATGCAGAACTACGCGCTCAAGCTGCCCCCGCCCGGCAGGGTCAGCGAGGAGGCCCTCACGGACCTGGACGTGCCCGTGCTGGCGTTCGTCGCCGGACGGTCGGTGATGCACGACCCCGACACCGCCGCGGCCACCGCCGAGCGCGCCCTGCCCCACGGCACGGTGGAGGTCTACCCGGAGGCCTCACACGCGATCAACGGCGAGTACCCCGAGGAGCTGGCCGCCGACATCGCCGCCTTCCTGGAGGAGGCGGACCGGACCTGAACCGGGCGATGACCGGCCCTGGGGACAGCGGCGCGCTTGTCCGGGACCGATCGCGGGCACCACACGGACATGCCCGAACGCACCGAGGACGGACGCTACGTCGTGGTCTCCGGCCGACGTTGGCGCGCGAGCGACCCGCAGTTGCCGGAACCGGTACGCGAGCGCCTGGTGAGACACCTGATGTCCGCGCGCAGGGACGTGGCCGCCGCGCTGCGCACCGGGGACACCGGTGCCGAGGGGCGTGCGCGCGCACGTGTGGCCCTGGCCAAGGAGGGCCTGGGCGAGCGCGGAACGCCCTGGTGGGAACTGCCGGAGGCCGACCGCCGCCACCGCTGGGAGGACGCGCTGCGCCGCCTGGACCCCTGAGGATCCGTTTTCGAAGGGTTTGTCTGCCAGCGCGGAAGAAATTACTTCACCGTTCTGGCATCCCGGTTCACACGCCGAGAGCGCTGTGCGATGATCGCACACATGGCACAGGAGCTGAGTTGGGAGTCGATCGGAGAGCGCGTCAAACTGAGCCGTCTCTCTGTTGGAATGTCCCAAGGGGAGATGGCCGAGCGCATCGGCTTGGAGCGCTCGATGGTCTCCAAGCTGGAGAGTGGAGTCCGCCATATCGACGCGGTCGAGCTCACGCGAATCGCCAGGGAGCTCGACTACCCCCTGGCTCACTTTCTGAGTGCCCCTCCCACCGTCGTCTCCCGCAGGACGGCCACCGCGACCGAGCTCGACAGGAGTGAAGATTCCAAGAGGGCTTATCGGACCGAAGCCCGACTCTCGGAGTGGTTGAGGGATGTACGCCAACTCATGGCCGATGGTGTGCTCAAGGCCCCGCCTCTGCTGCGTTTTCCAGGCACCGTGGGCAGCAGCGGTGAGGCGAAGGAAGCGGCTGTCTGGTTGCGTGAGCAGTTGGGTCTGGGGGCGGAGCCGTTGGGGTCGATGACCGAGGAGTGTGAGAGGGCAGGGCAGTACACCGCTGTCGTCTCGCTGCCTGAAGGGGCGGACGGAGCTTCCTTGGTAGACGACGACGTGGCTGTGGCTATCGTCAACGAGCACCTGCAACCCGGGCGGCAGCGCAGCACCGCGGCACACGAGCTCGGCCATCTCGTCCTGGGGGACGAGTTCTCCAGCGACCTGGGAGTGCACGCCTCCCGGCGGGACCGGGAGAAGGCGGTGGACGCCTTCGCCGCGGAATTCCTCCTGCCGACAAAGGTCGCCAGGCGGGCCGTTGCACGCAAGAACCCAGAAGAGGTGCGGCACAACCTTGTCAAGCTGTCCGCTACTTACAAGGTCTCCTGGACCCTTGCTGTCCATCAGGCGGTGCCCGAGGGCGGCAGGAAGGCGGAGTTCTGGCAGCGGATGAAGGAACAGACCCCCACAGCAGCGGAGTTCAGGAACTCCCTGGGGTGGAAGCCGCAGCCTGACCTGTCCGCGGTGCGGGTCCCCCCGGGGTACGCCTCAGCGGTGATGAGGGCACTCGATGACGACCTGATCACCGTTGTGGGTGCGGTCGAGATGATGCGAGGACAGGTGACCCCCGACGATTTCGACGAGGAATAGCGGTTTGGACCTCTCCTCCCGCGTACTGCTGATCGATGCCTCGCCTCTGTTGTACGCCGCCCGGATCGACCGCCTCGATGTCCTCGGGAGTCTGCTGAAAGGCTACGAGTGTCTCACTACCCACTCAGTCATTGAGGAAGTGGAGCGCAATGAGGAGGACAGCGAGGTTCTGCGACGGGTTGTGTCCGCCTCGTGGCTGGGCAGGGCGCGTACCGATTCCCTGGCCTACCACGGTCGTTTTCTGGCGTGGAGCCAGTGGCTGAAGATGACACACGAGCACAATATCGGTGAGACGACGCTGTGCACCTATGCCGACGCGCATGGTGGAACGGTGTACATGGACGACAAGCCCGCCCGTAAGGTCGCGGAACGCCGTGGTCTCGCGGTGCGGGGCACTGCGGGCCTGGTAGCGGACGCCTGCTGCGCCGGAACGTGGACGGTGACGAGTGCCTCCTCGTTCATGGACGACCTGATCGAGGCCGAACTGCGCCTTCCTTTCCACAAGGGGGGTTTCGAGACATGGGCGGTGCGGCAGGGACTTCTGAGCCCGGCGCATGGCCGCGTCCACAGATGAGGCCATGCGCCGGGCTCCCGGCCCGCGTCGTGGTGCCGCTCGGTCCTCCCGGCCGCCGTAAGCGCCTCCGGACCCGTCGGACCGGAGGCGCGCAACCATGGGGTGAGGCCCCGGCCAGCGAACTTCCTCGCTGGCCGGGGCCTCCTGTTCGCGGGTGCGGGTGCGGGTGCGGGTCCGGGGACCGAACCGTGGCGGGCGCCTCGGTCGCGTCAGCGCACCCGGTCCGTGGCGCCGGTTACGGCGTGACCCGCTGGCCCCCGAAGGTCACGACCAGGGTGCCGTCGGCGGAGTGGGACCAGTCCAGGCCGCCGTCGTAGGAGGAGCACCGCGACCCGTTCGAGCCGGACCAGAACTGGTTGGAGCTGTCGGCGTTGCCGATGATCCGGTCGTTGGAACCGCTGTCGCACGAGGTGTTGCCGCGGAACACCGAGGAGCCGTCGTCGAAGTTGAAGTTGCGCTCCTCGTTGCCGATGCTGACGTTGTCCGACACCGTCATCGAGCCCGGGTTGCTGTTGTAGGTGAACCCGTGCTTGCCGTTGTCGTAGGCGATGTTGCCCGTGATGACGTGGTCGACCCCGATGTCCTCGCCGCCGAGCTTGAATCCGTTGCGGTCGCCGTTCCCGGCCTGGGAGCCGTCGCTGAGGATGCCGTTCTCGTAGGCCAGGGAGTCCTCGATGGTCACGGTGCCGATGGGGCCGGTGTCGTCCTTGGTGTAGAGGTCCCAGCCGTCGTCGATGTTGTTGTGGGCCACGGCGTAGCGGAAGACGTTGCCGGGGCCGGAGGTGAGCTTGGCGGCGAAGCCGTCGGCGTCCTCGCCGTCGGAGTCGGCGTTGTCGTGCGACTCCGCGCTCAGGATGAGGTTGTGGGCGGGCCAGTCGCTCTCGGGGGTGCTGGAGACGCGGCGCGAGAGCTGGAGGCCGGTGTCGTGGTTGAAGCGGGTCACCGTGCGCTCGATGACGTTGTGGCTGCCGCTGACGAAGATGCCGTTGTCCCCGGCGTGCTCGACGACGATGCCCTCGATGTGCCAGTAGGACGCCTCCAGCGCCAGGCCGCGGTTGGTGGAGTCCTCGCTCTGGGCGGAGAAGTTCAGCACCGGGGTCTCACCCGGGTAGGCGGACAGCTCCGTGCGGTCGGCGGAGGTGCCGTCCTCGCCCAGCGGGATGGTGACCGTGTCCGAGAAGGAGTAGGTTCCGCCGCGCATGTGGATCGTCCCGCCGGGTTCGATCCGGTCGATGGCCGAGGTGAGCGTGGTGGGGTCGGACTCGGTGCCGTCAGCGCCCGCGCTGCCGCCCGGAGCCACGTACAGCGCGTCCGAGGTCGGCGGGTCGCCGTCGTCGCCGCCCCCGTCATCGCCGCCGCCGTCATCGCCTCCGCCGTCGCTGGTCTCCACGTCGAGGTAGTCGACGTTGGGCATGCCCTGGGAGCCGGTCGGGTCGAACCGGATCGTGTTGGCGCCCTCGTCCAGTTGGACGGTGAGCGTCTTGGTCGCCCACTCGTCCCAGTCGCCGGTGCCCTCGAAGGAGACCGACGCCGCCCGGGAGCCGTTCACGAGGACGTCGGCCGGGCGGGCGGAGGAGGTGCCGTTGGCGAAGTGCACGGTCAGCGTGGCCGTTTCCGGGGCGGAGGCGTTCACGCTGAACTGCACGTGGGCGCCCTCCTCGTTCTCGGTGTCGCAGAACCCGTCGCCGGAGTAGCCCGGCCACTCGGTCTCGATGCTGCCGTTGCAGGAGGCTGAGGAGCCCTCGGCCTCGTAGCGGGTGGTGGCGGCGTGCGCCGCCGTGCCGGAAAGCGTGACGAGCGTGCCTGCCAGGAGGACGGCGCACGCGAGGGCGGGTCTGGTCTTCATCGTTCGTCTCCAGGGGGGTTGGTGCGTCTGACCATTGGGACGGTGAACGGAAAGGACGGGAGTGATGGAAGGGGCTGGGGGATGGGGGCTTCGCGGGTGCGGTCGGTGCGGCACAGCCGTTGCTGTGGAGTCGTTGCGGCGCGGTCGGCCATGGGGTGGTGCGGCCACGGGGCCGACCGTTCCGGTGGAACGGTGGTGCCCGTAGTCCGGAAAGCGCTTTCAAACGAGAAGTTAAGTGTTCGTTCTCAGCGCGTCAACGGTCTTGTTCTCCGTGTGCTTTCGTGTTAATAGCGCGGAGTCCTTCCTGTTCGGGGCGGTGTTCACTTTTTTGGAAGTGCTCTGTGTCAGGTTTCGTGGCTCTCGGTCGCGGGGGCGTCGTTGTGCGGGTGGCGCGTTGAGGCGTCCGATTATGTGCCCGGTGGAGAAGAAGGGCCGCGAGTGACGGAAGGGGTTTCGACTGTGTTCGCGCGACGCGCTTTGCAAGGGCATTGGCCTGGATGGACGGCGTAGTCGGAGACGCAGAACCAGGTGATACGGAAAGCCCTTACCAGGACACTGGTGAACGCTGGTACCGCCATTCCGCGTCCCAGCGGCGCCCCGTCAGCCCCGCGCCTCAGGAGCGCGGGCCACCGGTGATCTCCTCGGCGATCCGCTCGGCGTCGCCGTCCCTGATCAGCCGCAGGTCACCGGCCAGTCCGATGACCTCCTCCGGGAGCGGGCCCACTGGTCCGGCCGTGAGGTGGACGTCCGCGTAGGTCTGCGGGTCCGCTCCCACTGCCACGCGCACGATGACGCCGTCCGAGGGCGGTCCCTCCCGGAACACCACGCCGCTCCGCCCGTGTGCCTCGAAGTCCTCGCACGCGGTGCCCTCGTCCACGCAGCCGCTCCGGAGCGGTCCGGCATAGTCGTGCTCGGTCCAGTGGGGGTCCCGTTCCGCGGTGCCCCAAGAGCTGACGCTGATCTCGGCGCCGTCGGCGCGCTGGTAGGTGATCTGCCCTGCGCGGTCCGTGGCCACGGCGGTCCAGTCCTCGGAGTCCAGCACGGCCCGGGCCGGAGGGTTGCCGGTGAGGGAGTACACGACGCGGTCGAACGGCGCCCGCGCCCTGGCCAGACTCTCCTGCTGTCGGTCCTCGACCGTGTACCCGTCCAACGCGGCCCGCGCCGCGACCACGGCCGCGAGAGCGGCGGCGGCCCACAGGATCCCGCGTCCACGGGTGAGGTGGAGCACGGTGAGGACGGCGGCTCCGCCGACGACCAGGGTCACCGTCAGGTGCGTGTACACGGTGACGAACACGCTCCAGCCGAGATCGGCCTGTTCGAGCATGAGGAAGTACTGGAGGAGGGCGGTGACCACCACCGCGGACAGCAGCAGCACACTCCACAGGGGATGGGGCAGGCCAGCCCTCCGGAACCCCGTGAACGTGACGTAGAAGAGGGTGGCGGTGGCCAGGATGTGGAGGAGCGCCCCGGCCAGGGGGCCGAGGTCCACGTTCGGCGCAACACGTGCCGGGGAGAGCGCGAGGTCGGCCAAGGGGAAGCAGAGCGTGAGCAGGATGCACAGGTACGGCGCACCGAAGAGCCACAGGGAGCTCCGTCTGGTGTCTCGGCGTTCGGGAGCGGCTTTACCGGGGGCGGGTGAGTCCACGCGGTGGCCTTTCATCGGAGGGAGGCGTCCGGTAGGACGCGCCGGGCAGTCGGCCGGTTGCGCCGTGGCAGCCGAAGGCCGTCCGCTCCGCGAGGGCGGAGCCGTGGCCGTTTCCCGGGGCGGTCAGTTGTTCCCTTCCGGGCTTTCCGGGGTTCGGGGGGCGTTCGGGGTCTCCGGGGCAGCTGAGGCGTACCGGGCCCCTGGGGCTTCCGCTAAGGCGGAGGTGTCCGTGGCCGCTGGGGTCTCCGGCGCTCCCGGGGCACTCCGGACCTCTGAAATCGAGGGTGCCCGGGGCTTACGGGGCCTGCGGGGCTCCCAAGAGTCCGAAACGAAGGGTGTCCGACGCCTACGGGATCTCCGGGACTCCCGGGGGCTCATCGGTGCCGGGGGCCTCCGCGACCCGCCACGTGCGCAGGCGTCCGCACATCCCGAACGCCCGGGGCCCCGGCCTCGGCTCGGTGCGCACCACGGCGGCCTCCCGCATGATCCCCGGGTCGCCCCCGGCCAGCGACGCGAGCTGCTCCCGGGTGCGCTCCACCTCCCGTTCCACACCCTCGCGCCAGATCTCACGCCATTCCCGCACGCGCGGCCGCACTACCTCCGCCACGAGCCGGTGGAACTCCTCCAGCGCCCCCGCGCCCTCCTCCCGGACCGACGCGACCAGCTCCCAGTAGCCCCGCAGGGCCAGATCGCGCCGGGCACGCGCCCGCTCCGCGCGCAGCTCCTCCGACCCCTCCGCGGGCAGGGCCGCCGCGGCGGCGTAGGCCGCGGGGTCGGCCAGCACCTCACGGGGGAAGGTGAACACCGCGTCACCCGCCTCGGGCAGGCCCGCGTTCTGCATGACCACGGTGATCTCCAGCCCGCCGGAGTTCACCAGCCGGTGCACCGTGCCCGGGGCGAACCACAGCACGGCGCCGGCCGCGAGCGGGTCGGCCGCGACGCCCCCCGGGGTGACCGTGTGCACCTCGCCCCGGCCCGAGACCACCACGTAGGCCTCCGACGACGCGGTGTGGACGTGGGGCGTGCCGCCGTGCAGGCCGTCTGGCGCCTCCCAGTCGTAGACCCGCAGGCCGCTGACGGCGGTGCCGCCGGGGAAACGGGGCGTGTTCACGGCGTGTCCTCCCCGGGCGCGTACTCCCGCGCGAGCGCACCGGCCTCGTCCACGGCGCACACCCGGTCGACGAACACCAGGCGGTGGCGCAGGCTCAGGGTGCGGTCCGGCTCCAGGACGACCTCCTCGTCGAAGGAGGGGGAGGGGCTGAACACGGGGAAGGGCTCGGTCCGCACGAACCACCTGATCGGGACGGCGGCGCTCGTGGTCCCGGCGTAGGCCAGGACCGTCGCACCCCCGTCGATCTCGTCGTGCTGGCCGCTGAAGGCGATCCAGTTCGCCTCCGTGCCCATGACGTCGGCGCCGGTGAGGCCGGTCGCGCTGACCACGTCGCCGCCGGTCCACGACCGGGGGCCGCGCCAGAAGAGCCCGGTGTAGCCCGCGGCGGCGCGGCCGTGGGTGGTGGGGCTGCCCAGTTCGAGGGTCCTCCCGCGCACGTTGGTCAGCGAGGTCGCGAAGTCCAGCGCCCAGATCCCCCGTTCGCGGTCCGCCGAGTGGAACCGGTGGGTGCGCACCTCGGCGATCCACCGCTCGCCGCCCGAACTCCTCCAGGCCAGGCGCTCGGTGACCGAGACGCCCTCGCCGTCGCGGGCCACGGAGGTGAACCCCTCGTGGCCGATGGCGCCGTTGTTGCCCAGCCACCGGTAGCCCTCGCCGCGGACGAAGGTCGGCCCTCCCCAGAAGTTCTGTCCCGAGACGTGGGACCAGGTCATCTGGAGGCCCTTGTGCCACCGGTGGTCCCACGGCCGGAACGCGGTCAGCGGCGCGCCGCTCAGGGTGCGCAGGGGGTGCAGGTAGGGCTTGGGGGACTCGGTGGCGGGGGAGTCGGGGCGCAGCACGTAGCGCGCGATCTCGACCCCGCCCACCGCCACGGTGAGCGCGTCGTCGCCTTCGGTCAGGGTGGGGGTCTCAAGCACCTGTGGTCTCCTCCGTCCTGGTGAGGACGGCCGCGGCGGTGACCGCGTCGCCCCCGTGCATCGCGTGGTAGAAGCCGTCGTCGGGGGTCAGGTCCCGCCGCCGTACCGTCGTGCCGGTCAGGGCCGACCGGTACATGCCCGCGACGAGTTCGAGCGCGCGCCGCCCGTCGGGGCCGCTGGCGCGGGGCCGCTCCCCGTGTTCCATCGCGTCGAGCAGCGCCGCGAGCTGGGCCCGGTGCGAACTCGGCTCGTCCTCCACCGGCGGCCAGGACGCGACCGCGTCGGCGTCGCGCACGTGCGGCGCGGGGGTCCAGCGCCAGTGCGCGTTGTCGTAGCCGTAGAGGTGCTCCAGCTCGACCGTGGCGTGCTCGAAGTCGAAGCGCAGGTAGCTGGTCTCGCGGGGGGAGAGCAGGCTGTTGGCCACCGAGACGGTCGCGCCCGACTCCAGGCGCACGATCGCCATCGACACGTCCTCGGTCTCGGTGGGCCGCGCGGTCGTGGACATCACGGCCGTGACCTCGGACCAGTCGCCGAGCAGGGAGAGCATCAGGTCCATCTGGTGGATGCCGTGGCCCATGCTCGGGCCGCCCCCCTCGGTCGCCCAGCGTCCGCGCCAGGGGACCTCGAAGTAGTCCGGGGCGCGGAACCACAGGGTGTTGCACACGCCGACGAGCGGACGGCCGAGCGTTCCCTCGGCCAGGTGGCGGCGCAGGCGCTCGGCGCCGGAGCCGAAACGGTGCTGGAACACGTAGCTGACGAAGGGCCCGCGCTCGCCCCCTTCGTGGGTACCGACCTCGTCGTACTCGGCCAGGGACAGCGCCGGCGGCTTCTCGCACCACACCCAGCACCCGGCGTCCAGGGCCGTGGTCACCGCGTCCTTGTGCGCGACGGGCGGCGTGCACACGATCACCAGGTCGGGGGACTCGGCGCGCAGCAGGGCGTCGAGGCCGGTGTAGCGGCCGGGAACCCCCCACTCGTCGGCGGTCGCGGCCACACGGGACGCGTCGAGGTCGGCCAACGCGACCACCTCGACCCTGTCCCCCAGGGCGGCGAGCGCGGGCAGGTGCCTGCCCCGGGTGATGCCGCCGCTCCCGACGACGGCTACGCGAATCGGTGGTCTGGGACTCGGCACTGGCACACCCCTCGGATCACGAACCCATGGTGAACGTTCACTTTCTGCGGCCGGGTCTAAAATAGTGATCGTTCACATCCACCGTCAAGACCGACGCGGTCAAGACCGGTCCCGCCGACGGACGCCGCCGACGGGCCCCGCCCCAGGAGGAGCCGATGGCCGAACCCGAACCGACCAGGCGCCGACCGACCATCATGGAGGTCGCCCGCCTGGCGGGCGTCTCCCACCAGACCGTCTCGCGCTACCTGCGCTTCGAGGGCGGGCTCAAGGAGGCGACCCGCGAGCGCGTGGACGCCGCGATCCGGGAGCTCAACTACCGCCCCAACCTGGTGGCCCGGTCGATGCGCACGCGCCGGACCGGGCGCCTGGCGATCCTCCTGCCCGGCGTGCCCGGTGCCAGCCCGAGCCGGTTGCTGGCCGGGGCCATCGCGACGGCCCACGCGGAGGGGTTCGTCGTCGAGGCGGTGAGCGTGGACGGCGGGGTCGGGGCCCGGACCGAGCGCATGCTCGAACTCGCCGGATCGGGCCAGGTGGAGGGCGTCCTGTCCCTGGCCCCCGTCGCCCCCGACAGCCTCCGGGACTCGGGCGAGGGCGCCTCCGTGGTCGTCTCCGCCGACTACGACGACGAGATGCGCGGTCTGGGCGAGATCGCCGACGGATCGATCGTCGCCGACCTCGTCGAGGGGCTGGCCAAGACCGGGCACCGGCGCTTCCTGCACGTGTCCGGCCCCCTGCAGTACGCCTCGGCGCGGGGGCGCAGGCGGACCTACCTGGAGGCGGTCGAACGCCTGGGGCTGGAGTCCCACGGCGTGTTCGACGGCGACTGGACGGCCGAGTCCGGCGCCGAGGCCGTGCGCTCCCTGCCCGAGGACAGCGGGGTCAGCGCCGTCATCGCGGGCAACGACGTGGTCGCGGCGGGCGCGGTCCGCGCGGCGATGGAGCGCGGGTGGAGCGTGCCGGGCGACCTGAGCGTGACGGGGTGGGACAACAACCCGGTGGGCGCCTACCTGTCGCCCTCGCTCACCACGGTCGACGTGGACCTCGAACGGCTGGGCGTCAACGCCATGCGCCGCCTCGTCGCGGCCGTGCGGGGCACGGCGGCGGAGGTCGGTCGCGAGCCGCTCAACACGATCCTGTGGCGCGAGTCCACCGGCCCGGGCCCCTGGCGCTGACGGCGGGCCCCGCCCGGGCCTCCGTGTCTCTCGCGTCCTCGCGCCTTCTCGTCCCTCGCGCACCTCGCGCACCTCAGGTACCGGAGGCCCCGCGCCCCCCGCGCCCCTCGGACCCCTTGGGCACCGGGGGCCCGCGCCCCTCGCGTCCCTCGGACCCCTTGGGCACCGGGGGCCCGCGTCCCTCGGACCCTTCGGACCCCTCGGACCCCTCGCGCCCCTCGGGCACCGGGGGCGACATGGAGGCGCCGAGTCCGGACCGCCCTGCGCCCCGCACGTGCGACTGTGCGATGTGACACCGCGCAGGTAACGGCGTATGACGTGCGTGTTTCGGGAATGTCGCGCAGCGGGCGGTCGTTGTGCACATGCCTATCCCCGCGTGCCCAATCCGCTGCGAATCGCCATTGTTCGCCAGCTCACAGTTGCTGCAACCTGGAGGGAAATCCCAGGTGGGGGCGGCGTGAACCGTGCGGCACCAGCGGGGGCGGGAGCACGCGCGACCGCCACGGCGCGGGCGGTTCCACGCCCGCCGCCGACCCCGTGCACGGTGCGTCCGGCGGCTCCGCTCCGCCCGCTTCCGTCCGCGCGGCACGTCGGCTCCGCCCGTCGGATGCGCCGCGTCCGGCCGCGCGCCCCGCCCGGGACCCGACCGCCGCAACCGTCCCGACCGCTGCACCCCACGGAGAACGCCTCCAGCATGCTCGACCTCAAACTGACCAACGCCCGCATCCGCACGGTCGACGACGACCGGCCCTTCGCCACGGTGCTCGGCATCGCCGCCGGACGCGTCCTCGGCCTGGACGAGGAGGTCGCCGACCTGCCCGCGCGCAGGACGGTCGACTGCGGCGGCGCCGTGGTCGTCCCCGGATTCGGGGACGCGCACAACCACATGGCGTGGTTCGGCCAGTCGCTCGCCGAGCTGGAGCTGGAGACCGTGTCCACCCTGGACGCCCTCTACGACGCGGTCGCCCGCGCCGCCGCGACGCTGCCCGAGGACACCTGGATCGTCGGCTCCGGCTACGACGACGCCCTGCTCGGCGCCCACCCCGACCGCCACGGCCTCGACCGGGCCGGAGGCGGCCGACCCGTCTGGCTCAAGCACCGCTCCGGCCACATGTGCACCGTCAGCAGCGCGGTCCTGCGCCAGGCCGGGATCGACACCGCCGTCTCCGACGCAGCCACGGCCGACCCGGACGGGGGAGTGATCGTCCGCGACGGCGCGGGCGCCCCCACCGGCCTGCTCCAGGAGCGCGCGCAGGAACTCGTGACCGCGCTGGTCATGCCCTACCCGGTGACCGAACTCGCCGACGCGCTCGCGCGCGCCTCCCGGGTCTACGCCTCCGAGGGCCTCACCCACGTCGTGGAGGCGGGCATCGGGCGCGGGCTGATCGGCCGCACCCCCGTGGAGGCCGCCGCCTACCAGCTCGCCCGCGACCGGGGCGAGCTGCTTCCCCGGGTCGAGCTCATGGTCGCCGCCGACAACATGCACCCGCTGGGCGGGCACGCCGACGACGGGATCGACACCGGCATCGACCTGGGACTGCGCACCGGCTTCGGCGACGACCGGCTGCGCCTGGGACCGATGAAGATCTGGCTCGACGGGTCCCTCATCGGCCGCACCGCCGCCGTCACCGAACCGCTCTGCGGCCACGGCCACGGCGTGTACCAGAACTCCCCGGAGGAGATGCGCGCGCTGGTCGTGGCCGCCCACCGGGCCGGGTGGCGCGTGGCCGCGCACGCCATCGGCGACGACGCCGTCGACGTCGCCCTGGAGGCGTTCGCCGAGGCCCAGCGCGCGCTGCCGCGCCCCGACGTGCGCCACCGCATCGAGCACGCGGGCGTGGTGCGCCCGGACCAGCTTCCCCGCATCGCCGAGGCGGGCCTGGTCCCCGTGCCCCAGCCCCGGTTCCTGTACGCCCTGGGCGACGGCATGGCCGCCGCCGTGGGCCCGGACCGCGTGCCCTGGCTCTACCGGCACCGGTCCTTCCTCGACCACGGGCTGCGCGTCCCGGGCAGTTCGGACCGGCCGGTCGCCCCGGGGGCGCCGCTCCTGGGCATGGAATCGATGGTGGAGCGCGTGACCGCCTCGGGAACCGTTCTGGCCGCCGACGAGCGTGTCAGCGCCGAACAGGCCCTGCGGGCCTACACGATGGACGCGGCCTGGGCCAGCCACGACGAGCACCGCAGGGGCAGCCTGACCCCGGGCAAGCTCGCCGACCTGGTGGTCCTGGACCGCGACCCCGTGGACACCGCGGAGGAGGGCATCGGCACGATCCGCGTCCTGGCGACCCTCGTCGGCGGGGAGTGCGTACACGGGGCGGACGTCCTCGACGGCCTGACCTGACCCGTCCCGGCCGGACCGGCGCGGTCCGGCCCGAACCGGCCTGACACGGCTTCCGGCCCGGTCCCACCCGGCCGGGCCCCGGCCCGTGTCCGACGGGCGGCACCGGGCGAACGCCCGCCCGGCACCGCCCCATCCCCTGAACACCGCGCCGCCGCCGGCGCGGACAGCGAATAGGAGAAACCAACCATGAGTGACCTCGACCCAGAGGCGACCGAGGAGCGCCCGGCACGCGGCGGGCCGGTGGTGAGCGGTCGCGAGGCGGGCCGGATCGCTTTCGCGGCCTTCGTCGGAACCGCGCTGGAGTGGTACGACTACTTCCTCTTCGGTACGGCCGCCGCGCTCGTGTTCAACCGGCTGTACTTCACGACGCTGGACGCCACGGCCGCCACCCTGGCCGCGTTCGCCACCTTCGGCGTCGGCTTCGTCGCGCGTCCGCTGGGCGCGGTGCTGTTCGGCTGGATGGGCGACCGGATCGGACGGCGACCAGCGCTGCTGATCACCGTGGTCTCCATCGGTGTGGCCACCGGCCTCATCGGCCTGCTGCCCGACTTCGCCTCGATCGGCATCGCCGCTCCGCTGCTGCTGGCCCTGCTCCGGCTCGTGCAGGGCGTCGCGGTCGGCGGCGAGTGGGGCGGCGCGGTGACCATCGCCGTCGAGCACGCCCCGCCGGAGAAGCGCGGGCGCTACGCGGCCCTGCCGCAGATCGGGTCGCCCGTGGGCACCCTGCTCTCCTCGGGCGCGTTCTCGCTGGTCCTGCTCCTGCCCGCCGACCAGTTCGACTCCTGGGGCTGGCGCCTGCCGTTCCTGGCGGCCTTCCCGCTGCTGCTGGTCGCGGTCTACATCCGCCAGAAGGTGGAGGAGTCGCCGGTCTTCGAGGAGATGGAGAAGCAGGAGGCGCGCTCCAAGGTCCCCGCGATCGACGTGTTCCGCCACGCGTGGGGCAGGCTCCTCATCGCTATCGCGTCCGCCATGCTGGGCGTCGGCGGCTTCTACGTCATGACGACGTTCGCCATCAGCTACGGAACCGACACCCTCGGGCTGTCGCGCAGCCTCATGGTCAACTCCACCCTGGTCGCCGCGGTGGTGCAGATCGGCGTGATCATTTACTTCGGGCGCCTGGCCGAGAAGCTCGGCCCCGGACGCGTCACCATGTGGGGCGGTATCGCCACGGCGGTGATCGCCTTCCCGGTGTTCTGGCTGATCGACACGACCTCGCCGGTGCTCGTGGTGCTGGCGGTGGCCGGCGGCGTGGGTTTCCTGTCCATCGCCTACGCGGTCTCCGGCGCGCTGCTCACCGAGCTGTTCCCGGCGAACCTGCGCTACAGCGGCGTCGCGCTGGCCTACAACCTGGCCGGTGCCCTGAGCGGCTTCCTGCCGTTCATCGCGACGGCCCTGCTGGAGAGCGCGGACGGCCGGTCCTGGATCGCCTCGGCGCTGTTCCTGGGGATCGCCCTGATCACGGCGGTCGGCGGCTTCTACGGCGAGCGGCTGCGCGTGCGCGACGACGTGGTGGTGCGCTGACACCGCGGGGAGGAACGCGACGGGCGGTGTCCGGGGGGCTCCCCGGACACCGCCCGTTCCGTCGTCCGGGCCCGTTCCGCACCGCGCACGGGAGCCGACGGGTACCGCGCCGCCCGATGCCGGGGGCGGCCGCCCTTCCCGGCCCCGGGGCTCCGTGTTCCGCCCCGGACGCGGCGAGGGGCCCGCGCGACGTGCGCGGACCCCTCGGTGCCCTCCGGCTCAGCGTCCGGGCGCTGCGCTCACGCGCGTCCGGGCGTGTAGGACCCGTCGGAGGCCAGCTCGCCCGCGCCGAGCCGCCGGACCACGTCGGTGAGCACCGCCAGGCCCGCGACCAGGTCGGCGTCCTCGGTGTACTCGCCCTCGTTGTGGGACACGCCCCCGACCGAGGGCACGAAGAGCATGACCGTGGGCACGCGCTCCTTCATGTTGATCGAGTCGTGCCCGGCCACGGTCATGACCTCGTCGCTGCTCAGCCCCAGGCTCCGGGCGCTGGCGCGGGCCAGGGCCACGCCCTCGGGCTGGTAGGGGTTGACGCCCCAGGCGTGGGAGAGGGTCTGCTCCACGGTGACGGAGGCCGCCGCCTCGATACGGGTGACCTGCTCCTGGAGCAGCCGGTCGGCCTCGGCGAGCACCTCCTCGTCGTGCGAGCGCAGGTCGAGCAGCAGCTCGGCTCGCGAGGGCACCACCACCGGCGAGTTCGGGTAGACGTCGAGCTGCCCCACGGCCGTGTGCAGGACCCCGGGGAACCGGTCCGCCAGCTCGCGCGCGGCCACGACCAGCATGGAGGCGCCCACGAGCGCGTCGCGGCGGTCGGCCATCACGGTGGCCCCCGAGTGCGCCTGCTCCCCGTGGACGGTGACCGCGTACTTGCGCGCGGCCCAGCTCGCGCTGACCAGGCCGATCGTGGTGGAGGACTCCTCCAGGACGCGTCCCTGCTCGACGTGGATCTCGGCGCAGAAGGCCGCCTCGGGGCCGTCGCCCTCACCCAGGAAGCCCGTCGGGGCCAGGGCCTCGGCCACCGTGACCCCGTCCGCGTCGCGCGCGGCCAGCGCCGTCTCCAGCGGGAGCGCGCCGGTGTAGACGGCGCTGCCCATCATGGAGGGCGTGAAGCGCGAGCCCTCCTCGTTGAACCAGTTCACGACCGCGAGGTTGTACACGGGCGCGGGGGCTCCGGCGGCGGCGTCCTGCCCGGCGATCCGGAAGACGGCGTGGGCGGCGGCCAGCACGCCGTAGGCCCCGTCGTAGCGCCCCGCCGTGGGCTGGGAGTCCATGTGCGAGCCGACGACCACGTAGGGGGCGCCCGGCACCCGCTCCAGCAGGCCGAACTGGTTGCCGACGCGGTCGTAGACCACCCGCAGCCCCCGCTCGGTCAGCAGTCCCTCCAGCCACCGCCGCTGGGCGGTGTCGGGCCCGGTGGCGGCCTGCCGGTCGACGCCCCCCGACGGCGTGGCGCCGAAGGCGCTCATGGCCCGGAAGTCCTCCAGGAAGCGGGCGTCGGCGGATGCGGCGTCCTGCGACGGGCCCTGTTCGTATGCGGTCATCTCGGTGTTCCTCTCGGAGAACGTCGGGTCGCGGGGGGCCGGGCGTGGGCCACGTCCATCCTCGCCACGCGCCCCGCGCCGCTCAATCGTCATCCACACAAGATTCCCCGGGGGTGCTGTGCATGTGCACATAGACTCGGTGCCGGACGCTGAGCACGGATGCCGGATACCGGGCGCCGAACGCCGACGCTGGACGCCGCACGCCGAGCCCCGCTCACCGGACGCCGGAAGCAGTCGAGACGCACGAAGGGAGGCGGCCGTGACGGACCCCGCGGAGCAGGCCCCGCCCGCCGGCGAGCCCCGCTCCTGGGCGGGCATGGTCGAACTGCTCGCCGAGGACCGGGAGAACCTCGTCGAGGACTTCCTCCAGCGCCTGGCGGCCCTGGGCAACTACACCGACGGCATGGTCCCCGACTCCGACCTGCGCCAGAGCGCCACGGAGACCTTCGACATGCTCACCCGGCGGATCGCCGGAGTGCCCCTGCCCGACCACCTGCGCGACCTCTCCACCCGCCTGGGCGTGCGCCGGGCACGCCAGGGTGTGGCGCGCGAGCACCTGCTGGAGGCGGTCCGGCTCGACTTCCGCGTTCTCTGGGCGGGTCTGGTGCGCGCGGGCGGGCCCGGGTCCTCGCAGATCCTCGTGCTGCACGCCGAGGAGATCCTGACCACGGTCGAGCAGTACATCAGCGACGTGCAGGCCGCCTTCCTGGAGGAGCGGGCAGCGCTGGAACGCGACTCCCGGGCGGCGGCGGCCCAGGCGTTCTCCCGGCTGCTCAACTCCGGGAGCCGGGCCGCCGCCGTGGCCTCCGAGGTGGCGGGCACCCTGGGACTCCCCGAGCACGGGGCCTTCGACGTGGCCTTCGTCGTGCCGTCCCCGGAGCGGGAGCAGCGGCCCGCGGCCCGGGTCCGCGAACGCGGCGGTGGGCTGGCGTGGGAGTTCGACGACGGCGTCGCCCTGGTGCGCGAGACCGCACGGACGCCGTGGCCGGACTTGCCCTCGGGGGCCTCAGGGGGGCTGGTCGCGCGGGTGCGGGGGCTGGCGGCGGTCCCGGCCTCCGTCGAGGCGGCCCGCGTCCTGTCCGGCTACGCCGCGACCGGCGGCGGGTTCGTGCGCGAGGAGGACGTCTGGTCCGCCATCGCCCACGACCAGCTGCGCGGCCTCATCCCCGGTTTCGGACGCGACCGGGTGGAGCGCTTCGAGCGGCTGGACGGGGACAGCCGGGCGCGGCTGCTGGAGACGCTGGCCCACTACGCCGCGACCGGGTCGGTCAAGGCCACCGCCGAGGCCCTGTACTGCCACCGCAACACGGTGGTCAACCGGCTCCAGGCCTTCCGCGAGACCACCGGCCTGGACCTGACCGTCCCGGCCGAGGCGGCCCAGGCCCTGGTGCTGTTCTCGGGGCGTTAGCGCACGGACCGGCCGTACACAGAGCACGTGCGGCCCGGGAGGGGTTCCGGGCCGCACATGGCAACCTCCGTGCTCTGGCGCTCGTACTCCGACGCTGTCTGGGGGGTTGTTCCGAGGGAGGCGTGTGGGGACGCCGTTACTTCACGCTCACCGCCGTGAAGACCTCGGCCTTGTCTCCGTCCTCCTCCACGGTCTTTCCGGTGGAGGCGAAGTCGAAGGAGGCGTCCTCACGCTTGAACCGGTAGCTCTTCTGTGGGGAGGCCACCTTGGTGAAGGTCCCGTCGAGGTCGCGGATGCCGACGAAATCGACGGTGTCGGGCACGATCAGCTTGATGCGCTTCATGCTCGGCTGGATGATCCGCATGCTTCCTCTTTCTTTCTCGGTACTCCTCCTGTGTGACGGCAGCACTCTCCGTCTGGTCTCCAGGTCATTCCCCATAACGGAACGATAAAAATCAGGACAGCGATTTTCGTGTGTCCCGTGTCGCTCCGGCGGTGCGCGACGAATCCGGGTGAACGTGGCGAAAGGAGTGTGTGAACTGCGGGAACACCCTCTGGAAGCCGGGGCGGGGCCGGGTCCCGAATCGGGCGATCTGCCCAGGGCCACAAAGGGTCTTCTTCCCCGACCGAAACCCTCCATGGCGGGCGTCCGCGGCGTATAGGCCCTCAGCCGCCCGTGTTGAGCCACCAGACGGAGAGGTTGAGCGCGGTCGCGAACACCGTCCAGGCCCAGTAGGGCACCAGCAGGGCCGCCGCCCACCGGGACCGGCGGGCGAACAGCACGATGGTCGCCGTCAGCGCCGCCACCAGCAGGCAGATGTCGACCAGGGCCGCCCCGCGCAGACCGGCGGCGAAGAACAGCGGCGTCCACGCCGCGTTCAGCGCGAGCTGGACGAAGTAGAGCGTCAGTTCGGTGCGGGCGCCGCGCCAGCCGTGGCGGCGCCAGACCAGCCAGCCCGACACGGCGATCATGGCGTACAGCGTGGTCCACACCGGGCCGAACACCCAGGAGGGCGGGGCCCACGAGGGCTGGCGCAGGGCGGCGTACTCCGCGGCGGTGCCGGTGCTGGAGAGCACCCCGACGAGAGCGGCGGCGGTGACGGCGGCGGCGAACCCGACCAGGCCCAGCAGGGACGCGCGGGTGGAGGGGGTGTGCGAGGCGGCTGCGGCGGTCATGGCTTCTCCCGGGGGCGGCGGTCGGCTTCTGGTCGGTGCGGGCGCCCGGTCCGCGACCGTGTGCCTGTACCGCTACCTCCGCCCTTGCCTCACTAAACAAGTATCTTGGAAAGCGTGAAGAAAAAGAACCGGGAACGCGGCCGCGCCGCGAAGGCGCTGGGGATCGCCGCGCTCGCCCTGACGCTCCTGCTCGTCCTCGCGGTCGGCGGCTTCGCCGTCTGGGCGCTCAACCCCTACCAGGCGGAACCGCGGGCGCTGCGCGAGGCCGTCGCCGCCCCCGGCGTCGAGGTGGACGTGACCGACGACGCCGTGGTCGTCAGCTCCACCCACGCCCCGCCCGAGGCCGGAGTCGTCTTCTACCCGGGCGCGCGCGTCGCACCCGAGGCCTACGCCGCGCCCTGGGCGCTGATCGCCGCCGACACCGCCGTGCGTGTGGTCATCCCGAGGATGCCGCTGAACTTCGCGGTGTTCGACACCGACCGGGCCGACCGCGCCATCGCCGACCACGGCGACGGAGTCGACGCGTGGTACGTGGGCGGGCACTCGCTGGGCGGCGCGATGGCCGCCTCCCACCTCGGCGGACGCACGGACGACACGGTCGTCGGACTGGTCCTGTGGGGCTCCTACGCCGCGGAGGGCGCGGGCCTGGCCGGGCGCGAGGACCTCGCCGTCATCTCGGTCTCGGGCAGCCGTGACGGCCTGTCCGATCCGGCGACGGTCGAGGAGAACCGCCCGAACCTGCCGCCCGACGCGCACACGCACCAGGTCCAGGGGATGAACCACGCCCAGTTCGGCGCCTACGGGGACCAGCCGGGGGACCTGCCCGCCGACATCGGCGAGGCCGAGGCCCACCGCCGCCTCGCCGAGGTGACGGTCGACTTCCTGGACCGCTAGGCCCCGCACATGCCAGGAGCCCGTACCCCCGAGGCGGTACGGACTCCTGGCACGAGGGGGACACCCGCCTCACGCGGCGGCGGAGCGGGAGCCGCGCACCAGCACCACGGCGGCCAACAGGGCGTCCTCCGCCTCGTCCAGCGCGGCCTGGACGTGGTGTCCGTCCGGAGCCGAGTGCACCGCGATGAGCGCGTGCGCCGCGCACATCGCCGCCTCGGCCGCCGCACCCGGCCGTGAGGGGGCCGGGTCGGTCGCCCACTGCCAGTCGCTGACGGTCCGCTCCATCCTGCGGTACAGCAGGGCCTGACCCACCTCCCGGTCCTGTACCGCGTGGGCCCACGCGTTCGGCGCTCCCTCGGCGGGGCGCACCGTATCCGGACCGGCCTGGATCTCCGCCGCGGCGATCAGGCTCTGTGCGAGCGCGGGCACGTCCTCCTCGTGCGCGCCGCCGCTGCGGTGCATGGGATCGAACACGGGAGGGAGTCCCAGAGCGGTCAGCGCACGCACGATTGGTCCGGGGTCGCCGATACCCTGCGTCATCTCAACCTCCGGCTGTCTGCTTCGGCACATCTCCAGCCCTCTACCCAGTCATCGGCTACTTCCCGAACGCATTCCCAGCGTTTTCGTCGAAAAACTCGGAGGAGTGCTACGGAGGTGCAACGACACGGCCCCGGGCCGGGTTCCTACCGTCCGTCGCGAATCACGCGGATTCCGGGGGCGCCGGGGCCCTCCACCCGAGCCGATCCCGGGGAGCGGAGACCGCGGGCGGCGAAGGCTCACCCGGGGTCGCGCACCGCCCGCCGCCCTCACCACAATGTCGTAGGGCCCGACTACGGTGTGTGCTGGTTCGAGGGGAGGTGTTTTCTCATCATGCTGACGGGATTCCGGTACCGGCTCGCGCTCACTGACGAGCAGGCCGAGTCGTGTCAGGTCTATGGCGATATCTGTCGGGCGGTGTGGAACACCGGCCTGCACCAGCGCCGCGAGGCCGTGTCCCGTTGGCAGCGCGGCCAACGCCTGCCCTACTGCGGCTACCACCTCCAAGACCGAGGAGACCTGGCTGAAGGCCGCCCCCTCCCACATCCTCCAGCAGACCCTGCGCGACCTGGACCGGGCCTGCCGGGAGCACGGCACGTTCAAGGTGCGGTGGCGTGCCAAGGACCGGTGGAAGCCCTCCTTCCGCTTCCCCGACGGCACACGGATGAGCATTCAACGCCTGAGCCGCAAATGGGGGCGCATCAAGCTGCCCAAGCTGGGATGGGCGCGCTTCCGCTGGTCACGCGCGCCCCGGGGCACGGTCCGCTCCGCGACCATCTCGCGGGACGGGGCCCACTGGTATATGTCGCTGCTGTGCGAGGACGGCCACACCACCCCCGAGGCGCATGAGCGCCCCGGCAGCACGGTGGGCATCGACCGGGGTGTGGCGGTGGCGGTGGCCACCTCCGACGGCGACCTGCTCGACCAGGTGTTCCAGTCCCCGAAGGAGGCCGAGCGCGAACGCCGCCTGCGCCGCCGCCTGTGCCGCCAACGCCGGGGGTCGAACAACCGGGCCAGAACCAGGGCCGCCCTGTCCGCGTTGACCGGGCGGGTGCGGGCTCGGCGCGCCGATTTCGCCGCCCGGACCGCGCACGTGGTGTGTGCCAAGAACGCGGTCGTGGTGCTGGAGAAGCTCAAGACCAAGAACATGACCGCCTCGGCCCAAGGCACCACCCACGCGCCGGGTGTCAACGTGCGTCAGAAGGCGGGGTTGAACCGGGCGATCCTGGCCAAGGGATGGCACGGCCGGGCCCCGGCCGCCGTGGCGCACGAAGACGGTCGCGTCGCCGAGCGGGACGTGCTGGGAGGTGAAGCCCTCGAACATCGCCCCAGTATCCCCGCCGCTGCCCCGCCGGTACAGGGCCCGGCGCGGGCGGGGGCGGGGCAGGGCGGAGAAAGGACCGCCCGGGCGGCGGGAAGGGATTGCCCGGCCGGGCGGTCCGCTCAGTCCTCGGCGTTGATCCTCGCCACGAGCGCTTCGAGCTCGTCCAGCCCCGTCGGGCCGAAGCTCGCCAGGCGGCGGATCGGGATCGAGGCCATCATCCGCGCCATGTCCATCCCCATGGCGTTGTCGGAGCCCTCGGCCGCCGCCGGAGGTGTGAAGGCCCGGGCGAGGAGGGCAGCCGCCCCGGGGTCGGCCATGACCTCGCCCAGCGTGGAGTCGAGCGTCACCGGCAGGCGCAGCGCGTCGCCCTCGACGGCGACCGCCGCCGCGGCCCGCAGGTCGCGGCTCGAAGCGCCCGCCGACACCACGTACTCGCCGCCCTCGACCATCCAGCGGTCGGCCCGCACCTCCCAGTACGCCAGGTCCTCGCGCGACAGCAGGACGCTGACGCGCTCGCTGCCGCCGGGCTCCAGGGTCACGCCCGTGAAGCCCTTCAGCTCACGCGGCGCCCGCGACACGGCCGAGTCGGGCTTGGCGACGTAGAACTGCACGACCTCGCGTCCGGCCCGGTCCCCGGTGTTGGTCACGGTCAGGTGCGCGGTGATCCCGGCGCCGTCCTGCTCCAGTTCGAGGTCGGAGTAGGCGAAGCTCGTGTACGACAGGCCGTGCCCGAAGGGGAAGGCCACCTCCATGTCGCGGGCGTCGTACCAGCGGTAGCCCACGTACAGGCCCTCGCCGTAGAGCACGGCGGAGTTCTCCCCGGGGAAGTTGAGGTAGGCGGGGGTGTCCTGCAACCGGACCGGCACCGTCTCGCCCAGCCGCCCGGACGGGTTGACCCGGCCGAACAGCACGTCGGCGACCGCGCCGCCGCCCGCCTGGCCCAGGAGGGCCCCGTCCAGGACCGCGGGGGCCAGGTCGGCGACCGGGGCGAGCCGCAGCACGCCGCCGTGGGAGAGCACCACGACCGTGCGGGGCTGTGCCCGCACGACGGCCGCGAGCAGGTCGAGCTGTTCGGCGGGGAGTTCGATGTGCTCGCGGTCGAAGCCCTCGGACTCCTGGTGCTCGGCCAGGCCCAGGAAGACCACGGCGGTGTCCGCGTCGGTCGCGGCGCGCACCGCATCCTCGCGCAGCTCCGCGGCGTCGCCCGGCTCCGCGGCTCCCGGCGCGTCGGCGGCGTACCCGGCGGCGAAGGTGACCGCGCCGGAACCGGCCAGGGCGCGGATCTCCTCCAGCGGGACGTCCACGCGCGTGGGGTTCACGTGGGAGCTGCCGCCGCCCTGGTAGCGCGGGTTCCGGGCGAAGCCGCCGATCACCGCGACCGACCCGCCCGGCGCGAGCGGCAGGAGCGCGCCGTCGTTCTTGAGCAGGACGACGCACCGCGCGGCCACCTCGCGGGCGAGGGCGTGGTGGTCCTCGACCTCCCGCGCGCCGACCTCCGGGGCGCGTTCGGGATCCGCCGCGCGGTCCCGGCGGGAGCCGCGCGCCCTGGCGGCCAGCGCGGCCACGCGGGAGGCGGCCGTGTCCACGTCCTGCGCCGAGCAGGCCCCGTCCTCCACGGCCGCGAGGAGCCGCGCGTCGCTCGCGCCGCCGTCGCCGGGCATCTCCAGGTCCAGTCCGGCGGCGACCGCGGCGGGCCGGTCCTGCACCGCGCCCCAGTCGCTCACGACCACGCCGTCGAAGCCCCACTCCTGGCGCAGCACCGTGGTGAGCAGCCAGTGGTCCTCCGAGGCGTAGACGCCGTTGATGCGGTTGTAGGAGCACATCACGGTCCACGGGGCGGACGTGCGCACGACCTTCTGGAAGGCGCGCAGGTAGATCTCGCGCAGGGTGCGCGGGTCGACGTCGGAGCTGGAGCGCATCCGGTCGTGCTCGGCGTTGTTGGCGGCGAAGTGCTTGAGCGAGGCGCCCACTCCGGTGCTCTGGAGGCCGCTCACCCAGGCGCCGCCCAGGACGCCGGTGAGGACGGGGTCCTCGGAGAAGTACTCGAAGTTGCGTCCGCCGCGCGGGTCGCGCTTGATGTTGATCCCCGGGCCCAGGAGCACGTCCACGCCCAGCGCCCCGGCCTCGGCGCCCAGGGCCGTACCCACCCGTGCGACCAGGTCGGGGTCCCAGCTCTGGGACAGGCCGACGGCGGGCGGGAAGCAGGTCGCGGGCAGGCTTTCGGACAGGCCCAGGTGGTCGGTGGCACCGGCCTGTCGGCGCACGCCGTGCGGCCCGTCGGTGAGCACGAGCGAGGGGACGTCCCCCACGGCCTTGGTCGTCCAGAAGTCGGCGCCGCTGCTCAGTGAGGCCTTCTCCGCCGGTGTGAGCCCGCTGAGGTCGGGATTCGGGTCGTGGGTCATGGGTGCTCGCTCCTGTCCGGGGAAACGCGGTTCGGTGGCGCGTCCGTGCGAAAACAGTACGTCATGCGGTTTTCGCGCGGCAAGTGCTACAGTCGCGCCATGGCACGACGAGGCTCCTACGCGAAGGGCGTGGCCAAGCGCGGGGAGATCCTCGACGCGGCGCTCGCCGTCATCGGACGCGACGGGTACAGCCGCGCGACGGTGCGCGAGATCGCCGACGCGGTCGGACTCAGCCAGAACGGCCTGCTGCACCACTTCGGGAGCAAGGAACGGCTCTTCGTCGAGGTGCTGCGCCACCGCGACGAACTCGACGTGCTGGTCTACGGGGAGGGCGCGCGGCAGCGCTCCGGCGCCTTCGGCCGGGACTCCCGCGCCGATGGCGGGCCTCCCGGGGCCGTCGGCGAGCGTCGTGAGGCCGCCGACGAGCGCCCCGACATCGGAGAGTCACTGGTCCGGGTGGTCCGGCACAACGCCGAGGTGCCCGGCCTCGTGCAGCTGTACTCGCGCCTGTCCACGGAGGCCGTTGAGGAGGGGCACCCCGCCCACGGCTTCTTCCGGGAACGCTACGCCACGGGACGCGAGGCCATCGCGGCGGAGATCCGGCGCCTACAGGGGGAGGGGAAGCTTCCGGCCGAGCACGACGCCGACCGCCTGGCGGCCCTGGGCCTGGCCCTCATGGACGGCCTCCAGGTGCAGTGGTCCTACGACTCCGGCGTCGACATGGCCGACCACATGGCACACTTCCTCGGCCTCGTCGGCCTGCGGTCCGCCGGGCCGGACCCGGCGCGGGAGGGGCGGGTTTCCGGGGGCGCGGCCCCTGACGGCCCGGTTCCCGGGGGCTCCACCGCCGAGGGGTGACCCGGGCCCGTTCCGTTCGGGCCGCGGCGCCGGTGCCGCGCGCCGGGGCTCGGCGGCCTCAGGCGGACGCGCCGCCCAGGGAGTACCCGCCCTCCTCGGTCCAGGGAACCTCGGCGTCCTCGACCCGCACGCTCCAGCGCGCGTTCGGCAGGGCCCCGCGCAGCCGGGTGAGCGCCCCCAGGTAGTGCCGCAGCTGGCACAGGAGCGGTTCGACGCCGCAGGAGTGGTGCGGCAGCTTGCTGGAGCCCGCCAGCACCTCGCCCTCCGACAGGTGGCGGCCGCCGTACAGGAAGAGCCCCTCGAACACCTCCTCCGGCCGCCGGTGCGACTCGGGCACCTCGCCCGCGGCGTGCCACCGGGGCAGCAGCGCGGCGGCCTCCTCCATGAGCGCCCGCTCGCCCTCGGCGAGCGCCTCGGCGGCCAGGGCGTGCTCGTGCGCGTCCAGGGGGGTGGCGCGCGTGGCGCTGTAGTGGAGCGAGACGCCCATGGTCCTGCCTCCGCGGTGGGGAAGGGGAGTGTGCGGGACCGAGCGTAGGGCCGTGCGCCGACGTTCGGGTCCTCCTGGGACGGCCGCCGCTCGCTCGTAGACCTCGGGGGAGCGGATTCCGGTGCGGTTCGGGAGTTTTTGAGGTGATACTGGGGCGACCGTGGTACGGTTATGAAAATCATTTCCATGCAGTCTGTGTCACATGACCGGAGGCCCGTGACGTGTCTGGAGGCAGGCGACGGCGCCGCGCGCCGGGGGCGGCGGGCACGCCGTTCACCGTGAGGACCGACCGGACGGCGGCCTGAGATGCCCCGGGTGTCCCAGTACGACGACGTCGTCCTCAAGGCCCTGGGGCGGAGCACGCGTTTCCGCAGCTGCCAGGAGATCCACCTCGCCCTCTCCGGAGGAGGCTCCCGCGCCCGCAGGCCGCCCAGCCTGTCCACCGTCTACCGCACGCTCCACCGTCTGGCGGAGGAGGGCGTCCTCGACACCCTCCACTCGCCCGAGGGGGAGCGCCTCTACCGGCTGTGCAGGACCTCCTCCCGGCACCACCATCTGCTGTGCCGGGTCTGCGGGCGGGTGGAGGACATCGCGCAGGCGGACGAGTTGGGGAGTGTCGTCGAACGCATCCGCGAGGACAGCGGTTACCACTCCCTGGACTACTCCTTCGAGCTGTCGGGCGTGTGTCCGGGCTGCACCTAGGCAGCGCTCTCCGGGCCTGTGCCCTCCGGGCACGTGCTCTCGGCCCCGCGCCCGGGCGTCCGCACCGTTCCGACGGGCGGGGCCGGTGCGGGCGACGGGCTCCGGGCGGGGCCGGTCCGCCGACCACGGGCCGCCGGGCCCGCGCACGACCGCCTGAGCCGCACCCCCGCCGCACGGGACCACGCGATCGCCCCGGCGGCGGGGGTGCTCCCCGGCCCCCGGCCCAACACCCCCCGACCACGCCGCAGAACCCGGAGGACACCATTTCCGCCATCGACGACCACTCACCGGGGACCGGGTCCTTCGCCCCCGTCGGCCACCGGTACAGGGTCACCAGCACACCCGTTCCACGTGCGGCGCCGAACGGCCCGGACACCGCGCACGGCCCGGACCCCGCGCACGACGCCGTCGTCGACGAGTACGACCGGGAGGCCTTCGGCGTCCCGCGCCTCGCCGAGGAGCCCGGCCTGTCCGTGCGGCGCCCGCCCGGGACCGGCCGCGAGGCCGCTCCGGAGACCGGGGCGCTGGTCCGTTGAGCACCGCACAGGACACCTCCCCGCGCGCGCAGGCCGCGCCGGAGACGGGGACCGGGCGCGCGCCCTCCCCGCTCGACGTCCTCCTGGAGCCGGTCAGGGGGCGCGTCCGCGCGGCCGTGGTCCTCCAGGGCCTGGCCGGCGCGCTCGGCCTCGTCCCCCTGATCTGCCTGGCCGAGGCCGCGGCGGCGCTGCTGGTCGACGGGCCGACCGACGCCGCCCCGGTGTGGACGCTGGTCGCGGTCGCGCTGGCCGGAGCGGTCGCCGCCCTGGCCGCGGGCACCGCCTCCACCCTGGTCGGGCACCTGGCCGACAACGACATGCAGCTGTCCGTGCGGCGGGCCCTGGCCCGCCACCTGGGACGGGTCCCGCTGGGCTGGTTCTCCGGCCGCGGCTCGGGCCGGGTCAAGAAGGCCCTGCATGACGACATCGAGGACGTCCACTCCCTGGTCGCCCACACCCTGCCCGACCTGGCCGCCGTCGTGGCGGTTCCCGTGGTCGCCCTGGCCTACCTCGCCTCCGTTGACTGGCGCCTGACCCTGGTCGCGGTGCTGCCCGTGGCCGCGGGCGTGCTGCTGTTCGCGCGGGCCATGGCCGGGTCCATGAAGAAGATGGCCGAGTACGCCGAGGCGATGGGCGCGGTCAACACCGCGGCCGTGGAGTTCGCGGACGGCATCCAGGTGGTCAAGCACTTCGGCGGCCACCGCAGGGCCCACGAGCGCTTCACCCGGGCCGCCGACGCCTTCGCGGACTTCTTCGTCTCCTGGTCGCGCGCCACCACCCCGGCCACGGTCGCCTCCTTCCTGGCGCTGTCGGCGCCCACGGTCACCGTCACCGTCGTGGCGGCGGGGGCGGGCTTCACCGCCCTGGGCTGGAGCGAACCCGTCTCGGTGGCGGCCTTCGCCCTGCTGGCCCCGGCGCTGTGCGCGCCGGTGAACGTGATCGGCTCGCGGGTGCAGCAGATCCAGGCGGCGCGGGCCGCCGCCGGGCGGGTCCGCGACCTGCTCGCCACCCCGCCCCTGCCCGAGGGCTCCGGCGGGGGACCGCGGGGCGCCCGCGTGGTCTTCGACGGGGTGCGCTTCGCCTACCCGGCCCAGGACGGGGCCGAGGGGAGCGGGGCGGGTGGGGAGGTCCTGCGCGGTGTGGACCTGGTCCTTGAGCCGGGCACCGTGACCGCCCTGGTCGGCCCGTCCGGCGCGGGCAAGACCACCCTGGCCACCCTGCCCGCGCGCTTCGCCGACGTCACGGCGGGCGCGGTCACCGTGGGCGGGGCGGACGTGCGCGACATCCCCGCCGAGGAGCTGTACCGCACGGTCGGCTTCGTGTTCCAGGACGTGCGGCTGCTGCGGGAGACCGTGGCCGACAACATCGCCATGGGCCGCCCCGGGGCGGCCCGGGAGGAGGTGGAGGCGGCCGCCCGCGCCGCCCGCGTCGCCGAACGGATCGAGGCGCTGCCGCGCGGCTACGACTCCGTGGTGGGCGAGGACGCCGACCTGTCCGGGGGCGAGGCCCAGCGGGTCTCCATCGCCCGGGCCCTGCTCGCCGACACCCCCGTGCTGGTGCTGGACGAGGCCACCGCGGCCGTGGACCCGGTGTCGGAGGCGGATATCCAGGACGCCCTGAGCGAACTGGCCCGGGGCCGCACGGTCCTGGTGATCGCGCACCGGCTGGGCACCGTGGCCGGGGCCGACCTCATCGCGGTGATGGACGAGGGCCGCGTGGTGGAGCGCGGCACCCACGGTGAGCTGCTGGCGCGCGGCGGCCGGTACGCCGACCTGTGGCGCGCCCAGCACCCGCGGGACGGTGACGCGGACGCACCCGGCGGGGCCGCCCGCGAGAGCGGCGTGTCCGGGGCGGACGCCGGTGACGGAGGCGGCCCCGGTGCGGGCACCCGTGACGGGCAGGCCAGCGACGGCGTTCGTGACGGGGCCCTGCTCAACAGGGGCGTCCGGAACGGAGGCGCGTCCGAGGGGGACGCCCATGACGCGGACGCACGAGACGAAGAACCGGGAGCAGACCAGTGATCCGCGCCTTCCTCAAGGCCCTGGGCCCCGAGCAGGTCGGGCCCATGCGCGCGAGCCTCGCGCTCACCACCGTCGTCTCGGCCCTCCAGGGTGTGCTGTTCGCCCTCCTGGTGCCCGTGCTGTCCCACCTCCTGGGCCCCGACCCGGACCGGGCCTGGCCCTGGGCGGCTGTCCTGCTCGCCGCCACCGCCGTCTACGCGGTGCTGCGCGCGGGCAGCCTCCACCTCAACTTCCGTGTCGGCGGCGCGCTCTCGCGGGGCCTGCACCACCGGCTCGGCGACCACGTCGTCCGCCTGCCCCTGGGGTGGTTCACCGGGGGCCGGGTCGGGGAGCTCAACCGCCTCGCCACCGACGGCGTCTCCCGGGCCACCAACCTGCCCGTGCACCTGTACCCGCCCCTGGCCGACGCGGTGGTCACCCCCGTCGTCTCGGTCCTGGCCCTGTTCGTGTGGGACTGGCGGATCGCGCTCGCGGCCGCGGCCTGCCTGCCGCTGCTGTGGATGGTCTTCACCCTGTCCGGTGAGGCGGTGGGGCGCAACGACGCCGCTCGCGACGCCGTCACCGACGAGGCCGCCGACCGGGTGCTGGAGTACGCCCGCGCCCAGACCGTGCTGCGGGCCTTCGGCCGCACGGACACGGGCGGTCGGCGCCTGGACGCGGCGCTGGAGGCCGAACACGGCGCCGCCCGGCGCCTGCTGCTGCGCGCGGTCCCCGCCCTGCTCTGCTACTCCTTCGCGGTGCGGCTGGTCTTCGGCCTGCTCCTGGTGGCCACCGTGTTCCTCACTCTCGGCGGCACCCTCGACGCGCCCCTGGCGGTCGCGCTGCTCGTGCTCGTGGCCAGGTTCGTCCACCCCCTCTCCGGCGCGGCCGACCAGGGGGCCGCCCTGCGGATGGCGACGAACGTGCTCGACCGGATCAACGCCGTGCTGGAGGCGCGTCCCCTCCCCGAACCGGACGCGCCGGTGCCGCCCCGGGGCGCGGACGTGGAGTTCGACGACGTGTCCTTCTCCTACGACCCGGGCGGGCCCCGCGTCCTGGACGGGGTCTCCTTCCGGGCCGAGCCCGGGACGCTCACCGCCCTGGTCGGGCCCTCGGGTTCGGGCAAGACCACGGTGGCCCGGCTGCTGGCCCGCTTCCACGACGTCGACGCGGGCAGCGTGCGCCTGGGCGGGGTGGACGTGCGCTCGGTCGGCAGCGAGGAGCTGTCCCGGCACGTGGCGATGGTCTTCCAGGACGTGTACCTGTTCGACGCGAGCATCGCCGAGAACGTGCTCCTGGCCGACCCCGGGGCCGCGCGGGAGGACCTGGACCGGGTGGCCGCCGCCTCCGGCCTGGACGCGGTGGTGGCCGGACTCCCCGACGGGTGGGACACCCGCGTCGGCGAGGGCGGTGCCTCGCTCTCGGGCGGGCAGAAGCAGCGGGTCTCCATCGCCCGCGCCCTGCTCAAGGACGCGCCGGTCGTCGTCCTGGACGAGGCCTCGGCCGCCTTGGACGCGGAGAACGAGGCGCTGCTGACCGCGACCGCCGTCTCCCTGGCGCGCGAGCGCACGGTGCTCGTCATCGCGCACCGGCCCGCCACCGTGGCCGCCGCGGACCGGGTGGTCTTCCTCGACGCCGGACGCGTCGCGGAGGCCGGAACCCCGGCCGGACTCCTCGCCGCGGGAGGGCGCCACGCCGAGTTCGCCCGTGCGCGCGAGCGGGCCCGGGGGTGGAGGCTGACCGCCGAACCCTCCTGACCCGGAGCGGCCGTCCGACCGGCGCGGGTCGCCACCGGCACCGGATGCCACGCGACAGGAAGTCCCGTGCGACTCCGCCTTTTCCCTCGGCGGGTTCTTCTGGCATGGGTCTTCAGCGCGACGGTGCCGGGGGCTTGCGGGAAACACCGTGGGATCAGCCCGGAAATCCGGGCCGGCACCAGGGGGTGACTGTCCCTTGTCGTGGTTGCCGGATCGGGTTGCAAGCGCTGTTCAGGGGGTGGACTGGTTTACGGAATCATGCGGGGGCGTATCCGTTTCCGGCCATTTCCAGGAACCGGTGCGCGGTGGCGTGGAAAACGAGTGGTTCCGCCCTCGCGTGAATGCACGGGCGGGCGCGGTCCTCGCTGTCACCGAGGCGCCCGGACCGTCCGGCGGCGGAGGAGGCGCGCCGAGCCGCCGACCGCCGGGATCGGAACCGGGGAGGCGCGCGGGGGAGTGGCGGGCCTCACCCCCGTGCGTGGCGTGGGCCTCCCGCGCGGCACCCGGCCCGCCCGCGGCCCCGGTTGCCGAGCCCTCAGGACAAAACGGGTATCCCCTTCCACGCCGGGCTTCCGCGCCCCCCAGTGCGTCGGTCCGGCTGCCCCTGCGTCCTGCTTCGTCCCTGTTGGGCGGGGCGCGGGGGATCAATAATGAAAACGGTTGTCATATGCTGCTCTGGTCCGCCGAGGCGTCCGCGCACCGCGGCGGCCTCCCCGCCCCCGACCCGGAAGAACCGCCGTGCACCTGCGCAAGATCCCTCCCGGCGCCTGCCTGGCCGCCGCCTCCGCCCTCCTGCTGACCGCCTGCTTCCCCTCCGGCGGCGACACCGCCACCGCCGACGAGGAGGGGCGCATCGCGGTGGCGATGCTGCTGCCGCCCAGGTCGGCCCTGTCCCCGCTCACCGACGACGCCTTCAAGCTCTCGCGCTGGAGCACCGCCGAGACCCTCGTCGTCCTGGACGAGGTCGGCGACCCCCAGCCCGGCCTGGCCACCGAGTGGGCCCAGGTCGACGACACCACCTGGACCTTCACCATCCGCGACGGGGTCACGTTCCACGACGGCACCGAGCTGACCGCCGAGGTGGCCGCCCACTCCCTGGAGTACGCCGCGCAGGCCTCGCCCAAGCCGCGTATCCTCGACGGCGTCGAACTCGGGGTCGAGGCGGAGGGAGACACCGTCACCGTCACCACGGCCGAGGCCGACCCGCTCGTCCCCCAGCGCCTGTCCTCGCCGCAGCTGTCGATCCTGGCCGAGAGCGCCTACGAGGGCGACACGGTCAGCCCCGTCGGCACCGGCTCGGGCCCCTTCGAACTGGTCGAGGTCAACGGCACCACCTCCGCGAGCCTGGACCGCTACGAAGGCTACTGGGGCGAGGCCGCCCTGGCCCCGGGCATCGACGTCAGCTTCGTGCCCGACGGCACCGCCCGCGCCGCCGCCCTGCGCACCGGCGAGGCCGACATCGTCGAGGCCGTGCCCACCTCCCAGGCGGCTCTGCTCGACCAGGAGCTCATCACCGAGGTCCCGATGCCGCGCACCAACACCCTCTACCTCAACACCCAGGACGGGCCCTTCACCGAGCCCGGGCTGCGCGCCGCCGCCCGCGAGGCCATCGACCGGCAGGTGCTGGTGGACGGTGTCTACGAGGGGCGCGCGGACGCGGCCGAGGGACTGCTGGGCCCCGCGCTGCCCTGGGCCGCCGACCGCCCCGAACGCCCGGGGGCCGCCGAGGCCGCCGACCCCGACGGCGCCGCCATCACCTTGGCCACCTTCACCGACCGCCCCGAGCTGCCCGAGGTCGCCACCGTTCTGGAACAGCAGCTGGAGGAGGCCGGGTTCGAGGTCGAACAGGTCGTGCGCGAGTACGCCAACATCGAGGAGGACGCCCTCAACGGCGAGTTCGACGCGTTCATCCTCTCCCGCGCCACCGTCCTGGACTCCGGCGACCCCGTCGCCTACATGACGAGCGACTTCTCCTGCGACGGGTCCTTCAACATCGCCCAGCTGTGCGACGAGGACGTGGACGCGGCGCTGGAGGAGGCCGAGCGCACCCCCGCGGGCGACGAGCGGCGCGCCGCGATCCTGGAGGCCGAGGCGGCCGTGCTGGCCACCGACGCCGCCATCCCCATGCTGCACGAACGCGTCATCCAGGGCGACGCCGCCAACGTCGTGGACTCGGCCAAGGACCCGCGCGAGCGCCTGCTCGTCACCCCGCGGACCCGGCTGAACTGATGGCCGCAGCCGCTCCCGACCGCACCGGCGCCCCCGGTCGCACCGCGCCACCCGGCCACCCCGAGCCCCCCGGACGCACGGCCGCCCCCGACCGCGCCGGCGCCCGCGGGGCCGGGTGGCTCCTGCCCCTGGTCTCCCGCGTCGCCGCCCTGGTCCTGGTCACGGTCGTCGTCGGGCTCCTGCCCTGGCTGTCCGGACGCGACCCCGCCCTGTCGGTGCTGCGCGCCCGCTCGGCCGAGCAGGCACCCACGCCCGAGGTGCTCGACGCCATCCGCGAGGACCTCGGCCTGGCCGACGGCCCCGCGGTGACCCTCGCCCGCTGGTTCGGCGGCGTCCTCCAGGGCGACCTCGGCCGCTCCTGGGTCTCCGACGCGCCCGTGCTGCCCTCGGTCGTCTCGGCCATGGGCGTGTCCCTGACGGTCATGGGCGCCGCGCTCGCCGTCGCACTGCTCGTCGCGGCCGTACTGTGCGCTCCGACGCTGGTGCGCGGGGCGCGCGGCACCCTGCGCCCGGGCGGGTCGGGCAGCGGGGCCGCCGCCGCGATGCTCACCGCCCTGCCGGAGTTCCTCGTCGCCGTCCTGCTCATGGTCGCGCTCTCGGTGTGGCTGGGCTGGCTGCCGCCCTACGGCTGGCAGGGCCCGGTGAACCTCGTGCTCCCGGCGCTGGCGCTGGGCCTGCCCGCGGGCGGACTGCTGGGACGGCTGCTCGACGACGCGCTGCCCGCCGTCCTCACCGAACGCTGGGTGGGACTGTGGACGGCCTCGGGCTGCTCCCCGGCCTCCGTAGCCGCCGCGGCCCTGCGCCGGGCCACCCCCGCCCTCATCCCCCAGTTCGCCATGGTCGTCGTCGGCCTGACCGGCGGCGCCGTCGCGGTGGAGACGGTCTTCGCCGTCCCCGGGATCGGCCGCACCGCCCTGGGCGCCGCCCAGTCCCAGGACCTGCCGCTGCTCCAGGGCTCCGTGCTCGGCCTGGTGCTGCTCGGCACCTCCGCCGGGATCGCCGCCCAGGCCGCGCGCCGCCTCCTGCTGGGCCCCGGCCTGCACGACGCCGCCCTGACCCTGCCCCCGCCGCCCACCGCCCCCGCCGGGGCCGTGCGCCGCGCGGTCCCCGCGGTGTGCGCGGCGCTGATCCTGGCGGTGTGCCTGTGGGGCCTGACCCGCGACGCCATGACCGTCGAGGTGGCCCAGCGCCTCGCCGCCCCCTCCTGGGACCACCCCCTGGGCACCGACGCGGTCGGCCGCGACGTCCTGGCCCGGCTCGGGCACGGCGCCCTGGCCACCGTGGGCACCGCGGCGCTGGTGTGCCTGGCCAGCCTGGCCGCGGCCCTGCTGATCGGGTTCGTTCCCGCGCTGTCGGCGGGCGCCTCGGAGATGGCCAACGCCCTGCCCCCGGTGATCGCCGGAATCCTGGTGGCCGCCATCGCCGGGCCCGGACCCCTCGGCGCCGCCGTGGCCGTGGCCCTGGTCTCCTGGCCCCCGCTGGCCGCGCACACCTCCGCACTGGTCCAGGAGACGCGCGCGGCCGCCTACCTGACCGCGCAGCGGGCCCTGGGCGCAGACCCCCGCTGGATCCTGGTCCGGCACGTGCTGCCCGCGGTCCTGGGGCCGGTGGCCCGCCACGCCGTGCTGCGCCTGCCGGGCATCGCGCTGGCCATCGCCTCGCTCGGCTTCCTCGGCCTGGGCTCGCAGCCGCCCTCGGCAGAGTGGGGACTGAGCCTGTCGGAGTCCCTGGCCTACGTGGAGCGAGCGCCCCTGGCGGCGCTGGCCCCGGCCGCCATGCTCCTCCTGCTGGCCGCGTTCGCCGTCTCCTCGTCCACGCTTCCCCAGGGCTCGTGGACACCCCCGTGGCGCCGGGGTTCCCGGCCAGCCGCGACCGCACCGCCCCCGGGAGCCCTGACGTGACCCGCGAAGAAGGCGGGCTCCCGCCCGAGGACCGCGCGGGCGCGGCGGGCGGCGACCCGACCCGGGCGCGCGGCCGCCTCCGCCGCCCCGCTCCACGGTGCCCGGTTCCCCTCTCCGGCCCGAAAGCCGAACCCTCCCCGGAAGGACGCAGATGAGCGACGAGGCCCTGCTGTCGGTCCGCGACCTGCGGGTCACCCTGCCCGGACGGCGAGGGGGCGGGGTCCGCGCCGTGCGCGGGCTCTCCTTCGACGTGCGCCCCGGCGAGGTGCTCGCGCTCGTGGGGGAGTCCGGCGCGGGGAAGTCGGTCACCGCCCGCGCCGTCCTGGGCATGGCGCCCCACGGCGCCTCCGTCACCGGGAGCGTCCGCCTGGACGGACGGGAGCTGGTCGGCGCCCCGCCCGCCGTCCTGCGGCCCCTGCGCGGGCGTCGGATGTCCCTGGTGCCCCAGGACGCGCTCGCCGTGCTCAGCCCCGTGCACACCGTGGGCGCCCAGCTCGTGCGCGCCCTGCGCTCCGTGCGGCGGATGAGCCGGGCCGCGGCGTGGGAGCGGGCGGTGGCCGCCCTGGACCGGGTCGGCATACCCGACGCCGCCCGGCGCGCGCACGCCTACCCGCACGAGTTCTCCGGCGGCATGCGCCAGCGGGCGGTCATCGCGATGGCCACGGTCAACGAACCCGCCCTGGTGTTCGCCGACGAGCCCACGACCGCCCTCGACCCCAGGATGCAGGCACGGACGCTGGAACTGCTGTGCGGGCTGCGGGAGCGGACCGGCACCGCGGTCGTCCTGGTCACCCACGACCTGGGCGTCGTCGGCGGCCACGCCGACCGGGTGGTGGTCGTCTACGCCGGGCGCCACGTCGAGTCGGGCCCGGTGGAACCTGTCCTGACCCGGCCGCGCGCCCCCTACACCGCCGGCCTGGTCGCCGCGCTGCCCCGGCCCCGGCCCCGGCCCGGGACCGGGGACCGCCGCCTGCCCGCCATCGCCGGGACGCCCCCCTCGCCGGAGGCGCTGCCCGGCGGCTGCGCCTTCGCGCCCCGCTGCCCGCTCGCGGAGGATCGGTGCCACGCCGAGGAGCCCTCACCGGTTTCGGCGGGGGAGTCGGGCAGGCTGGTCTCGTGCCACCGGTGGCAGGACCTGCCCGACCCGGCGTCCTCCCTGTTCACGGACACCGCGCACACACCACGAGGAAGGACGACATGACCACCCCACCGCTGCTGAGCGTGCGCGACCTGGTGGTGCGCTACCCGGGCCGCACCCGGCGGGCCGCGCCGGTGACGGCCGTCGACGGCGTCTCCTTCGACATCGGCGCGGGGGAGACGCTCGCCCTGGTCGGGGAGTCGGGGTGCGGCAAGTCCAGCACCGCCGCGGCCGTGATCGGGCTGCGCCGCCCCCAGGGCGGAACGGTGCTCTTCGAGGGCCGGGATCTGACCGCCATGGCGGAGGGGGAGCTGCGCGCCCTGCGCCCCGCGATCCAGCCGGTGTTCCAGGACCCCTACGGTTCGCTCAGCCCGCGCCTGCGCGTGCGCGACGCCGTCGCCGAACCCCTGCGCATCCACGGCCGCTGGGACCGCGCGACCGGCCCCGACCGGGTGGCCGGACTCCTGGAGAAGGTCGGTCTGGACCCCGCGCACGGCGACCGGCTGCCGCACGAGCTCTCCGGCGGGCAGTGTCAGCGCGTGGGGATCGCGCGGGCGCTGGCCTGCGAGCCGCGTCTGCTGGTCCTGGACGAACCGGTGTCGGCCCTGGACTCCTCGGTGCGAGCCGGAGTCCTCAACCTGCTCACCGGCCTCCAGGACGAACTGGGACTGGGCTACCTGTTCATCTGCCACGACCTGGCGCTCGTCGGGCACGTCGCGCACCGCGCGGCGGTCATGCGCGCGGGGCGGCTGGTGGAGACCGGCCCCGCCCACCGGGTCTGCTCCGACCCCGCCGACCCCTACACCCGCGAACTGGTGGAGGCCGTCCCTGCCCTCCCCGGCGCCTCCGGGGACCGGTCGCTGCCGAGCGCCTCGTGAGCCCGGCACGGCCGCCCCGCGGGAACCGGGGCGGTAGCGAGAGCGGGCACGGGAGTGGGAGCGGGCACCGGAGCGGGAGCGGGTCCGGGACCGGAAGCGGGCACCGGAGCGGGCTCGGGAACAGGACCGGAACCGGAAGCGGGCACGAGAACAAGGGCGGAAACGGGACCGGGATCGGAACCGGGAACGGGAACGAGCACGGCAGCGGGGCCAGGAGCGGCAGCGGCATCGGTAGCGGGGACACGAGCGGGTCCGGGAACACCGCCGGGACCGGGCTCGCGAACAGGGGCGCGAACGTCCTGTCCCGGACCACCGCGCGCGGAGCCGCGGCTCTGCGCGACGTGTGCGGTCTGCCCGCGCTGCCCCTGCTGCTGATCGGCTCGCAGTTCGCGTTCAACGTCGGCTTCTTCGCGGTCCTGCCCTACCTCGCCGACCACCTCGGCGGCGCCCTGGGCCTGGCCGGGTGGCTGGTCGGCCTCGTGCTGGGCCTGCGCACCTTCAGCCAGCAGGGCCTGTTCGTGGTGGGCGGCACGCTCACCGACCGGTTCGGCGCCCGCCCGGTGGTGCTGGCGGGCTGCGCGCTGCGCGTGGCCGGGTTCTGCTGGCTCGGCTTCGCGCAGGGCACCGCGTCGGTCATCGCTTCAGTCCTGCTCATCGGCTTCGCCGCCGCGCTGTTCTCCCCGGCCGTGGAGACCGAGATCGTGCGCCAGGCCGTGCGGCACGAGCAGAGGACCGGTGAACCCCGCACCCGGATGCTCGCCCTGTTCTCCGTCGCTGGCCAGGCGGGAACCTTCGTCGGCCCGCCGTTGGGCGCCCTGCTGCTGCTCGGTGGCTTCCGCGCCGCTTGCCTGGCCGGGGCCGGGGTCTTCGCCGCCGTGCTGGCCGGGCACCTGCGGCTGATGCCGCGCACCGCGCCGGGCGCGCCCGCGTCGGCCGTCCGGGGGGCGCCGCGTCTGCGGGAGGGGCTGCGGCTGCTGCTGGGCAACCGCCGGTTCCTGGCGCTGAGCCTGGCCTACAGCGGCTACCTGCTGGCCTACAACCAGCTCTACCTGGCCCTGCCAGCGGAGGTGGAACGGGCGACCGGCTCCCAGACGGCGCTGGGCTGGCTGCTGGCCTGGGCGTCGCTGCTCTACATCGCCACGCAGATGCCGATGCTGCGTTGGGCCTCCGCGCGTCTGACGCGGCGCGCGACGCTGGTGTGGGGGCTGGTGCTGATCTGCCTGGGCTTCGCCGGGGCCGCCGCGTCGATGCCGGTCGGCGCGCTGGGCGCGCTCGTGCCCTCCGCGGTGTTCGTCACCGCGCTGACCCTGGGCCAGGTGCTCATCGTGCCCACGGTGCGTGCCTGGATCCCCGACCTGGTCGAGGACCGCCACCTGGGCCTGTTCACGGGCGCGCTTTCCTCGCTGTCGGGGCTGGTGGTGCTCCTGGGCAGTGTGCCCGCGGGGGCGCTGCTGGACCTGGGCGGGCCGCTGCCCTGGCTCCTGCTCGCTCTGGTGCCGCTCGCCGGAGCCGCGCTGGTCCCCGGCCGGGGCCGCCCCTGACCCCGTGGCCCGGCCGCGGCCCGGCCTGCACCGCGCGGCCCGCTCTCCACCATGGCCCGGTCTTCACCGCGACGCGGTGCCGCCCATGGGTGCAGGGCGGGTCACCTCGTCCCAGTGGCGCGGCTCGCCGTGGGCGGGCGCGCGCACCGGTGCGGGTGACGGCTCCCGCCCCACGGGGGTCGCTGCGGACCAGGACGTGGTAAACGCTTTCCGTGTCGAGGCGTGAGAGTCGTCCCGCACGTCTGCCCCGATGTGGAACCCGGTCACCCCGGGTCGCCCTTCGCGTTCGCGCGTGTGACTTCTGTGGCCGAAGGCGGCGTCGTTGTGGCGAGATGGTCCACCAGGCGGTCCATGGATGTGAACCATTGACACCCATGTGAACACGGTGCTAAAAACTGACCATCATAGTCCTTGGATAGCGCTTACCAGTCCACTTCGAGCCATTTCTTCCCTGTGTTCCCACGCACACGTCCGTGTCCGCGTCCCCCCGGACGGCCGGGCGCGGACGCCCCCACCGAAGCCACAGCCGTCACCGGCGAGAGCCGGAAGCCGAAGGGAAACACCACCATGCGCGTACCCCCGGGCCGAGGGCGCCGACACGGCCGCCGCGGCACCGCCCTGTCCGTGACCGCCGCGGCCGCGGCGACGGTCCTGCTCGCCTCCGCCTGCTCGGGCTCCGACGACGGCACCGTGGAGCTGCGCTTCTCCTGGTGGGGCTCCAACGAGCGCCAGGCCACCATGCTCCAGGTCATCGAGAACTTCGAGGCGGACAACCCCGACATCCGGATCACGGCGGAGACCACCGACTGGTCCGCCTACTGGGACCGGCTGGCCACCACCACCGCGGCCAACGACTCCCCGGACGTCCTCATGCAGGAGGAGCGCTACCTGCGCGAGTACGCTGACCGAGGCGCCCTGCTCGACCTGAGCGAGGCCGAGGGCCTGGACCTTTCGCTGATCGACCCGCTGGTCGCCGAGAGCGGCCAGCTGGACGGGCAGACCTTCGGTGCGGCCAGCGGCGTCAACGCCTACTCCGTCCATGCCGACCCCGAGGCCTTCGCCGCCGCCGGGGTGGAGATGCCCGACGACGACACCTGGACCTGGGCGGACTACGTCGAGATCGCCGGGCAGATCAGCGAGGGCAGCGGCGGTGAGTTCGCCGGCGCCCAGAGCATGAGCTACAACGAGGCCGGTTTCCAGGTCTTCGCCCGCCAGCACGGGGAGGCGCTCTACAACGAGGACGGCAGCCTCGGCTTCTCCCAGGAGACCCTGGAGGCCTGGTACGAGATCACCCAGGACCTGCTGGAGAACGGCGGCCAGCCCAGCGCGGCCCGGAGCGTGGAGATCCAGGCGGGCGGCATCGACCAGTCGGTCGTGGCCACCGGCGAGGGCGCCATGGCGCACTTCTGGAGCAACCAGCTCGGCAACGTGGTCGAGGCCTCCGGGCGTGAGATCCAGCTCCTGCGCTACCCCGGCGAGACCGAGTTCGACCGGACCGGCCTGTTCTTCAAACCGGCCATGTTCTACTCGATCTCCGCGGGCTCCGAGCACCCCGCGGAGGCGGCCCGCTTCGTCGACCACATGCTCAACGACCCGGCGGCGTCCGAGCTGCTCCTGGCAGACCTGGGCCTGCCCGCCAACACCGAGGTCCGCGAGGCCATCCTCGACGACCTTCCCGAGTCCGACGCCCGGATGGCCGAGTTCATGAGCGAGATCGAGGGCACGATCGTGGACGGCAACCCGCCCGCGCCGATCGGCGCCGGTCAGGTCGTGGACATCAGCAGCCGCGTCAGCGACGGGCTCGCCTTCGGCGACCTCACCCCGGCCGAGGCCGCCGAGCAGTTCATGACCGAGGTCGAGGCGGCCATCGAGACCTCCTGAGCCGTTCGGCGCGGCCTCCGGCGCGAGCGGACGCCGCGCCGAAGGCCGCCCGAGGCGCTCACGGCCCACCGGTCGCGCCCGCGCCCGCACGAACGCGGTCGCGGGCGCGGCTCCGCCACGGCGGACGCCCACCAGGCCCGTACACGCACGCACCCGCATACGCACACGTGCACGCTCGTGCGCGCACGCCCCCTTACCTGTAACCGCATACGCACACGACCCACACGTGCACGCCCTCTACGCACACGTGTGCACGGCCGCACACCAGCAAGAGAAAAGGACGTACATGACCCCGCACGCCGGAGCGGCCACGCAGGACCGCATCACCAGCGTCACGATCTCCTCGGTCACCCTTCCCCTGGACACGCCCATCAGCGACGCCAAGGTCCTCACCGGGCGCCAGCGGCCGATGACCGAGGTCGCGATGCTCTTCGCCGAGATCACCACCGAGGCCGGTCACGAGGGCGTCGGGTTCGGCTACTCCAAGCGGGCGGGCGGCCCGGGGCAGTTCGCCCACGCCCGGGAGGTGGCCTCCGTCCTGCTGGGGGAGGACCCCAGCGACACGGGCAAGATCTGGGACAAGCTCGTCTGGGCGGGGGCCTCGGTGGGCCGCAGCGGGCTGGCCACCCAGGCGATCGCGCCCTTCGACATCGCCTTGTGGGACCTCAAGGCCAAGCGGGCGGGCCTGCCGCTGGCCAAGCTCCTCGGCAGCTACCGCGACTCGGTGCGCTGCTACAACACCTCGGGCGGCTTCCTCCACGCCCCCGTCGAGGAGGTCATGGAGAGGTCGGCCGCGGCGGTGGCCGACGGCATCGGCGGCATCAAGCTCAAGGTCGGCCACCCCGACAGCGGCACGGACCTGGCCCGGGTCGCGGCGGTGCGCGAACACCTGGGCGACGGCGTGCCGCTGATGGTGGACGCCAACCAGCAGTGGTCGCGCGCCGACGCCCAGCGCATGTGCCGGGCCTTCGAGGAGTTCGGGCTGGTCTGGATCGAGGAGCCGCTGGACGCCTACGACTTCGAGGGCCACGGACGCCTGGCCGCGACGTTCGACACCCCCATCGCCACCGGGGAGATGCTCACCAGCGTCGCCGAGCACGCCGAGCTGATCCGGCACGGGGGCGCGGACATCGTCCAGCCCGACGCGCCCCGGATCGGCGGCATCACGCAGTTCCTCCAGGTCATGGCGATGGCCGACCGGCGCAACCTCCAGTTGGCCCCGCACTTCGCGATGGAGGTCCACATCCACCTGGCCGCTGCCTACCGGCACGAGCCGTGGGTGGAGCACTTCGAGTGGCTCGACCCCCTCTTCAACGAGCACCTGGAGATCTCGGGCGGGCGCATGCACCTCTCCGGCCGGCCCGGCCTGGGGGTGACCCTGAGCGACCAGGCGCGCGCGTGGACGGTCGACACCCACCGGGTCAAGGCCTGACCGCGACGGTGCCCGGGCCGGGGGAGGTCCCGGTCCGGACACCGTCCCGGGGGAGGTCCCGGTCCGGACACCGTCCCGGGGGTCCCGGTCCGGACACCGTCCCGGGGGTCCCGGTCCGGACACCGTCCCGGGGGCCCGGCCCGGACACCGGTCCGCGGCCGCCGGTCCGGTGGTGCGGGGGCGGGAACAGTTCGGCCGCCGCCGAAGCTTCGGCCTCCTAGAGTCCCGGTCATGACCACCGACCAGCGAACGGCCCCGGGGCACGCCGCCCCGGCCGCGCCCCTCGTCCACCGCACCATCCGACCGCGCATCCTCTACTTCGGCACCCCCGTGGTGCTGATCTCCACCGTCAACGACGACGGCACCCCCGACCTCGCCCCGATCTCCTCTGCCTGGGCCCTGGGCTACCTGCTGGTGCTGGTGCTGGTGCTGGGGCTGGGGGCCACGGGGCAGACCGCGCGCAACCTGGCTGAGCGCCCCGAACTCGCGGCCGGCTTCCCCGCCGCCGAGGACTGGGCCGGTGTCGAGCCGCTGGTCCCGCTTACCGGGCGCTCGCCCGTGCCCCCGGGCAAGCCGCCGGGCTGCCGTTTCGAGGCCGACAAGTTCGCCGCCGCGGGCCTGACCCCGCAGGAGTCGCAGCGGGTCGCGCCGCCCCGCGTGGCCGAGTGCCCGTTGCAGTTGGAGGCCCGGGCGGTGCGCGTGGACGCCGACGCCTCGGGCGACTTCACCGTGGTCCAGGCCGAGGTGCTGCGGGTGCACGCGGACGAGCGCCTGGTGGTGCCCGGTACCGACCACGGCGACCCCGCGCGCTGGAATCCGATGATCTACCTCGCCTTCGCGAGAGTGCCATCGGCTTCAGCCGGTGGGTGAAACGACCATCACGAAACGTCACACCCCGCGCTAGGGTCGGCCCAGACCAGGCAGGAGGTGACACATCAAGCGCGAACGCGGTCACAAAGCCCGCCTCTACCCCGACAAGGACCAACTCCGTGAGTTGGAAACCCAGGGCCATGCCGCCCGCGCCCTGTGGAACCTGCTCCACTCCTGGTGGACCATGTCCTCCGAAAACCGGCGGGTGTCCCTGGCCGACGCAGACGCCGCGATTCGTCAGGCCCGCAAAGACCTGCCCTGGCTCGCTGTTCTTCCGGTGCAGGCAGCGCAGCAGGTGTTGAAGGCCTACTTCCGGGCGTGGCAGAACTGCTGGGCGGGCCGGACGGGGCCGCCCGTCTTCAAGTCCCGGTTGCGTGCACGGATGTGCGTGGACGTTCCCCAGGGGCGTGACCTGGCCATCGAGCGCCTCACCCGCACGTGGGGGGCCGTGAGGATCCCCAAGGTCGGCGTGGTCCGCTTCCGGTGGACCAAGGACCTACCGGTGGGCAAGCACGCTGACGCCGCGAACAGGGTTACCGGTGCGCGGTTGGTGCGGGAGGCTAACGGCTGGCACGTGGTGCTGAGGGTGCGTACCCAGGTCAAGGAACCGGCACCCCATGTCGGCCCGGGGGTGGGGATCGATCGGGGTGTGGCCAAGCCGCTGACCCTGTCCGATGACACCTTCCGCGAGCACGGGCCGTGGATATTCCCGGGTGAGGGCGGGCGTCTGCGCCGGTTGGAGTGCACAGCCGCCCGTCAACGGCGGCAGCGCACACCCGGGCAGCCGTCTTCGCACCGGTTGCGGCGCACCTATGACCAGATCGCCGGGCTGCGCGCGAAAGCCAAGCGCCGCGCCCTGGACTGGCAGCACAAGGTCACGCACGCCCTGGCCGGGGAGTTCGGTGTGGTGGGGGTCGAGGACCTGCACATCGCCGGCATGGTCCGGTCGGCTCGTCCAAGAGCAGGAGGGAGGGGCGGTGGACCATCGCGGCGGCGGCCTGCACCCGGCGCTGCTGGCCTCCGGAGAGCACGCCCACCCGGCGGTCGAGGAAGCCGGTGAGCCGGAGCGCGTCGGCGACCTCGTCCACCGCCGAGTCCAGGGAGCGGCGGCGCAGACCGTGCAGGCCTCCGAACAGGCGCAGGGTTTCCCGGGGCGTGAGGGTCGGGTACAGAGCGAGGTGCTGGGGCGCAGCAGGCCCGAGACGACACCGGCGAACGTGGTCTTGCCAGCTCCGTTGTGGCCCACCAGTCCGACGATCTCACCGGGTTCGGCGACCAGGGTGAAACCGTCCAGCGCACGGACGGTTCCGAAGTCCTTGAACAGGGATAACGCTTCGAGCATGGGGGGTTTCCTCATTCTCCGTGTGATATTTTCTAGCGTTTGTATACGATGTAGACTATGGCTGTGCGAAAGATCAGGCAAGAAAGAAGGCCGGAGATCCTCGACGCCGCGCTGCGGCTCTCGGAGGAGCGGGGGCTGGCGGCCGTGTCGATGCGCGCGGTCGCGACCGACATCGGTCTGACCCCGATGGCCCTGTACAGGTACTTCGAGGGCAAGGAGGCCCTCCTGGACGGCCTCGTCGGACGCCTGCTGCGGGAACTGCCCCTGCCGGGCGCCGAACCCGGCCCCGAACCCCGTCCCGGCACGGGCTCCGTGTCCGTGCCCGCTCCCGCTCCCGGGGCCGACTGGCGCGACCGGCTGCTGGCCTGCGCCCGCGGGGCCCGCGCGCTGGCGCACCGGTACCCGCGCACGTTCCCCCTGCTGCTGGACCGGCCCGCCGAACTCCCGGAGGCGATGCGGGTCGTGGACGCGCTCTACGCGTCGCTGCTGGACGCGGGCGTGCCGGACGCGCGGGTGGCGGCCCTGGAACGGATGATCAGCACGTTCGTGCTGGGCTTCGCGGTCTCGGAGGTCAACGGCCGCTTCGGGGAGGGCAACCTCGGCACGCGAGGGCGGCGCGAGCTGGCGGACCCGGCACTGGTGCCCGCGCACCACCGGCTCGGCGAGGTGCTGGACCGCCCGGTCGACTGGGACGCCGAGTTCGAGGAGGGGCTGATCCGGCTGCTGGAGGTGGTCGAGGGGGCGGCGCGGGCGGGGAAGGGCCCGTCGGCGCCCGGTCGGCCGTAGGCGGCGTGCGGACGGCCTTCCCGAACGCTCGGCCTGTGCCCACGCGCGCGGGCGTCGCCCCGGGCGTGCGGGCGACACACGGGACGGTGCGCGGACGCTCGACGACTACCGGCGACGCCCCCGGGCGTGCGGGTGACACGGGCCGGGGAGCAAGGTAGAACAGCACGAGCGCCCCGAGAGCACCGGAGCCCGCCCGGCCGAGGACCCCGACGCCGCGGAACCCGGCGCGTCGTCCACAGCTCCGCCGCACAACCACCGCGGGGGAGCGGGGCCGGTACCGACGAACGAGGAGCACGATCCTTGACCGACAACCCGTTCCTGTCCCCGAGCGAGCTTCCCTACGGGCTCCCCGACTTCGCCGCCGTCCGCGAGGAGCACTTCCTGCCCGCGTTCGACAAGGGCGTGGCCGAGCACCTCGCCGAGGTGGACGCGATCGTCCGCGACCCGCAGCCCCCGACCTTCGACAACACGATCGCGGCGCTGGAGCGCTCCGGCGCGCTCCTGGCCAGGGTGGAGACGGTCCTGCACACCCTGGCCGGGTCCGACGCCACCGACGGCATCGAGGAGATCGAGCGGGAGACCGCCCCGAGGGCCGCCCAGCACCGGGACGCCGTCTCGCTCAACCGGGAGCTGTGGGAGCGCGTGCGGCAGGTCACCACCTCCGACCCGCAGGAGGCCTGGCTGCTGGAGCGGTACCGCCTCGACTTCGTCAAGGCGGGCGCCGACCTGGACGACGACCAGCAGGCCCGGCTGCGCGAGCTCAACGCCGAACTCGCCGGACTGAGCACCGAGTTCTCCCGCAACGTGGTCCGGGCCACCCGCGAGGCCTCCCTCGTCACCGGCGACGTCTCCGACCTCGACGGCCTGGACGAGGCCCACATCAGCGCGATCGAGCGGGACGGGGAGTACGTCCTGCCCCTGCTCAACACCACCGTGCAGCCCGCGCTGGCCCAGCTCACCGACCGGGCCACCCGCGAGCGGCTCTACACCCTGAGCGCCGAGCGCGCCCCCGAGAACCTCGACATCGCCGCGCGCATGGCCGTCCTGCGCGCCGAGCGGGCCGCGCTGCTCGGCTACCCCGACCACGCGGCCTACACCGTCGCCGACCAGACCGCCAAGACCGTCGACGCGGTCGAGGAACGGCTCGGCCAGCTCGTCGGACCCGCCCGGCGCAACGTCGAGAAGGAGGCCCGGGCCCTGGCCGAGCACGCCGGGCACGACATCGAGCCCTGGGACTGGCCCTTCTACGCCGAGCGGGTGCGCAGGGAGCGCTACGACTTCGACGACAGCGTCCTGCGCCCCTACTTCGAACTCGGCAGGGTGGTCGAGGACGGCGTCTTCCACGCCGCCGCGCTGCTGTACGGGATCACCTTCGCCGAGCGGCCCGACCTGCGCGGCTACCACGAGGACGTGCGGGTGTGGGAGGTGTTCGACCGGGACGGCTCGCCCCTGGGGCTGTTCCTGCTGGACCCCTACGCCAGACCGACCAAGCGCGGCGGCGCGTGGATGCACAACCTGGTCGACCAGTCCTTCCTGCTGGACGAGCGGCCGGTGGTGGTGAACAACCTCAACATCACCAAGCCCGCCTCGGGCCCCACCCTGCTCACCTTCGACGAGGTCGAGACGGCCTTCCACGAGTTCGGCCACGCCCTGCACGGGCTGCTGTCGGCCGTGCGGTTCCCGCGCGTGCAGGGCACGAGCGTGCCGCGCGACTTCGTGGAGTTCCCCTCCCAGGTCAACGAGATGTGGGCGACCTGGCCGGAGGTCCTGGCCCACTACGCCCGCCACCACGAGACCGGTGAGCCGGTGCCGGCCGAACTCGTGGAGCGCCTGACGGCCGCCCGCCAGTTCAACCAGGGCTTCGCGACCTTCGAGTACCTGGCCGCCGCGCTCCTGGACTGGTCCTGGCACCGCTTGGCCCCGGGCGAGGCCGTGGAGGACCCGGCCTCCTTCGAGGCCCGCGCCCTGGAGGCCGCGGGGGTCCTGCACCCCCTCGTCCGTCCGCGCTACCGGTCGGCGTACTTCATGCACGTGTTCGCCAACGGCTACAGCGCGGGCTACTACTCCTACGTGTGGAGCGAGGTCCTGGACGCCGAGAGCGTGGAGTGGTTCACCGAGAACGGCGGCCTCACCCGGGAGGGCGGCGACCGCTTCCGGGAGAGGGTGCTGTCGGTGGGCGGCGGTGTGGACCCCATGGAGGCGGTCCGCGACTTCCTGGGCCGCGAGCCCCGGATGGAGCCCCTGCTGGTCCGCCGCGGGCTGGTCTGACCCCCGGCTGACCCGTCAGGGATCCGGTCCGGCCCACGGCTGACCCGTAGCCGGGCACACCGGGAGGCGGTGTGCCCGGCCCCTCGGGGCCGGTGTCCGGGTCCCCGTCCGGAGCCGTCGGGGGAGCGGCCCCCCGGCGTCGGCGTCCCGCGCGGCCGGTGTCCGGACCGCTCACCGCGCCGCACCGGCCCCCGCAGGCGGTATCCGTACTCCGGCCGGCGGTGTCCGTGCCGCCCCGGGCGGCGCCCGGGGCGCTCCGGAACGCCGGGGTCAGCGCACGATGCGGTCGCGCGCCTCCAGCAGGGCCGCCACGAGCCGCCGCTCCCGGTCGGGGTCCAGCCGCACGATGGGGACGGAGAAGCTCAGCGCCTCCCTGGGCGCCACCCCGCCCCCGAAGTCCAGCGCGACCGCGAAGCACCGCAGCCCGACGGTCGACTCCTGCTCGTCGATCGCGTGTCCGCGCTCCCCGACCCGCTCCAGTTCGGTCCGCAGCGCCGCGGGGTCGGTGAGGGTGTGGGGGGTGCGGGCCGTGAGCGTGGGCGGCAGCAGCGCCTCCACGTCCTCCCACGGGCGCGTGGCGAGCAGCGCCTTGCCGAGCCCCGTCCCCCAGCAGGGCAGGCGGCGGCCGGGGCGGGAGACGACCGCCAGGGAGTGCCGCGAGATGCAGGTCGCGAGGTAGACGATCTCGTCGCCGTCCAGGCGGGCGAGGTGGACGGTCTCCCCCCACTCCTGCGCGATCTCGTTCATGACGCGCTGCGCCCGGCGCACGACGCCGTCGTGCTCGACGTAGGAGGCGCCCATCCGCAGGGCGCGGATGCCCAGCAGGTACCCCGTGTTGGAGATGTCGGGGTCCACCCACCCGCTGCGCACCAGGGTCGTGAGCAGCGCGTAGGCACTGGCCCGGGGGATACCCAGGTCGGAGGCGACCTCGCGCAGCGAGCGGGGCCGGTCGGCCGTGCTCAGGTACTCCAGGACCGCGATCGTCCGTTCAGCGGACTTCACCGGACGCACGCCTGTGGCTTGGGAGGCTTCTGTGCTCTGCATGGCGGATGATCCCATATATCCCCTTTTTCCATTTTGTGACTAAGGGGAGAAGTTCTTCCCCTTGACGTGATCTGAGACACCAATCTAGTGTTGCCGTCCATCAGGGTAGACCGCATCTCCATACGTAGACAAGAGGCCCCCATGTCCCCCAGCCCAGCCGAACTCGCCGCCTCCCTCACGGGGCTGCTCGGCTTCCCCGTCACGCCCTTCACCTCCACGGGGGAACTCGACCTCCCCCGCTTCGAGGAGCACCTCGACGAGATGCTGGAGGCCGCTCCGGCCGCGCTGTTCGTGGCCTGCGGGACGGGTGAGTTCGCCTCGCTGACCCACGACGAGCACCGTGCGGTGGTGCGGACCGCCGTCGCCCGCGTCGACGGAGCGGTCCCGGTGCTGGCGGGCGTCGGCGGCGGAACCCGCACCGCCCTGGAGTACCTGCGCGCGGCCGAGGACGAGGGCGCCGACGGCGCCCTCGTCCTGCCGCCCTACCTCCAGGTCGGCCCGCAGGACGGGTTGCTCGCCCACTACCGCGAGCTGATCGGCGCCGCCCGCGTCGGCCTGGTGCCCTACCAGCGCTCCACCGCGGTCTTCGCCCCCGCCACCGTGGCCGAACTCGCCCGCAGCGAGAAGGTCGTGGCCTTCAAGGACGGGCACGGCGACATCGAACTGCTCCAGCGCACCGTGACCGCCACCGGCGGGAACCTCCCGCTCCTCAACGGCATGCCCACCGCCGAGACCTTCGTCCGCGCCTACCGCGCCGTCGGCGCCGTCTCCTACTCCTCGGCCTCGCTCGCCTTCGCCCCCGCCGTCGCGTCGGCCTTCTTCACCGCGCTCGAACGCGGAGACGAGGCCACCCAGGACGAGCTGCTGCGCGAGTTCTACGTCCCGCTCTCCGAGCTGCGCGACACCACACCCGGCTACGCCGTCTCGCTGGTCAAGGCGGGCCTGGAGCTGCGAGGGCGCTCGGCCGGACCGGTGCGCCCCCCGCTGGGGGAGGTCCGCCCCGAGCACCGGGAGCGGCTCGGCCGGATCATCGACCGCGGTCTGGCGGTCGCGGCGGCCGCCTAGAGCGCCCCCGCCCCCGCCAGCCGCCCCACCGCGCCCCTCCGGGGGAGTGCTCCCAGCCCGTCACCAGTCCCATCGCACCTCCCCCTCCGGGGAGAGCCCGCATCCCCTGCTCACCCTCCACAAGGCAGATCCCGGAGAAACCCATGCCCATCACATCCCGCCCCCCGACCTCCGTCCGCCGCCCGGTACGGGCCGCCGGAGCCCTCGCCGCGGCCGCGGCGCTCCTGGCAGGCACCGCCTGCTCGGTCGCCAACAGCGACAACGCCGCCTCCGCCGACGCGCTGCGCATCGTCCTGCCGGAGGAGCCGCCCACCCTGGAGCCCTGCGACGCCTCCCTCACCGCGACCGGCAGGGTCACCCGCTCCAACATCACCGAGGCGCTCACCGAACGCGTCCCCGACACCGGTGAACTCGAAGCCGCGCTGGCCACCGAGTGGGAGCAGACCTCCGACACCACGTGGACGTTCACCCTGCGCGAGGGCGTGACCTTCCACGACGGCACGCCCTTCGACGCCGAGGCCGCCGCCTTCTCCATCGACCGCGCCGTCAACTCCGACATCGGCTGCAACGTCGACGGCTACGTCTTCGGCGACAGCGAGATCACCGTCGAGGCCGCCGACGCCACCACGCTGGAGGTCACCACGGGCGAGCCCGACCCGATCCTGCCGCTGCGGCTGTCCTTCGTCGAGGTCGTGCCCACCACCACCGACGCCGAGGGCAAGGTCCGTGAGCCCGTGGGCACCGGGCCCTACCGGATCGGCTCCTGGGAGCAGGGTTCGAGCCTGACCCTGGAGCGCTACGACGGCTACTGGGGCGAGGCGCCCGAGTTCGAGTCCGCCAGGTACGTCTGGCGCTCCGAGGGCAGCATCCGGGCGGCGATGGTCGCCCAGGGGGAGGCCGACATCGCCGTGGGGCTCGCCCCCGAGGACGGCGCCGGGGACAACGCGGTCGAGTACCCCAACAACGAGACCTCCTACATGCGCATCGACGCGACCCAGGAACCCCTCGACGACATCCGCGTCCGCGAGGCCATCAACTACGCGATCGACAAGGAGGGCCTGGTCGCCTCGGTCTTCGCCGGTATGGGCCAGCCCGCCGGACAGATCGTCCCCGAGGGCGTCACCGGCCACAACCCCGACATCGCGCCCTGGCCCCACGACCCCGAGCGGGCCGCGGAGCTGATCGAGGAGGCGCACGCCGACGGCGTGCCCGTCGACACGACCATCACCATCATCGGACGCAACGGCATCTACCCCCGGGCCTCCGAGGCCATGGAGGTCGTGCAGAGCTCCCTGATCGAGGTCGGTCTCAACGTGGAGATCCAGATGCTCGACGTCAACGCCTGGCTGGAGTACCTGCTGCGGCCCTTCCCCGCGGACGCGGGCCCGACGCTGCTCCAGGCCCAGCACGGCAACCAGGCCGGTGACGCGGCGTTCACGATGGAGCAGATCTACGGCTCCGAGGGAGCGCAGAGCATCTACGGCACCGAGGAGCTCGACGGGCTGATCGCCGACGCCGAGCAGGCGCGGGAGGGGGAGCGCCAGGAGGCGTTCGCCGCCGCGCTGGCCCACCAGAACGACGAGGTGGTCCGCGACGCGGTACTCGCCCACATGACCGGCATCATGTCCGTCGCGGACGACGTGTCCTACACCCCGAACTCGGCCACCAACGACGAGCTGCGTCTCAGCGAGATCCAGCGGAACGGCTGAGGGGGTAACCGACTCCATGCTCGTCTTCCTGCGGCGCCGCATCCTGTCCAGCGCCCTGCCACTGCTCGCGGTGGTGCTCGGTGTCTTCTTCCTGGCACGACTGACCGGCGACCCCGCCAACCTCTACCTGCCCCTGAGCGCGACACCGGAGATGCGGGCGGAGTTCGCCGCGCAGAACGGCTTCGACCAGCCGGTGTTCGTGCAGTTCCTCGACTACCTCACCCAGATCGCCCAGCTCGACTTCGGCGAGTCGCTGCGCACCGCCCAGCCCGCCGCCGAGGCGGTGCTCCAGGCCTTCCCCGCGACCCTGCAACTCGCCGGGGCCACCATGGGCATCGCCATCCTGGCGGCCGTGGTGATCGGCAGCCTGGCCGCCTACCGCCCCAACTCGCTCGCCGACCGCGTCGCCAGCTTCCTGTCGTCGGCCTCGGCCAGCGTGCCGGACTTCTGGTTCGCCATCATGGGCGTCCTGGTCTTCGCGGTGACCCTCAACTGGCTGCCGACCTCCGGCACCGAGGGGATGGGGGCGTGGGTCCTGCCGATCGCCACGCTCCTCATCCGCCCGTTCGGCGTCCTGGTCCAGGTCGTGCGCGGGTCGATGGTCTCCGCCCTGTCGGCCCCCTACGCCAAGGTGGCCCGCAGCAAGGGCGCCGACGAGAAGCGCGTCATCTTCGTCCACGCCCTGCGCAACGCGGCCGCGCCCGCCCTGACGGTCGCGGGCGACCTGACCGTGGGGATGATCAACGGCGCGGTCGTCGTCGAGACGATCTTCGGCTGGCCGGGCATCGGCAAGCTGATGATCGACTCGATCCTGCAACGCGACTTCGCGGTGCTCCAGGCGGCGGTGCTGCTGACCGCCGTGACGATCTTCGTCCTCAACATCCTCATCGACATCTGCTACGCGCTGCTGGACGCGCGCGTCCGCCAGGGGGTGACGGCATGAAGAACCCTGACTCCGCGCCGGGCAACGGCGACGACGCGGTGACCGCCGCCGAGACGGCCGCGACGGCGGTGACCGCCACCGAAGCCGTGGCGACGGGTGCGGCCATGGCCACCGCCGCCGAGACGGCGCCCGCACCGCGGCCCCAGGGGCTGCTGCGGCTGCTGTTGAAGGACCCCTTCGCCTGCGCCGCCGCCCTGGTCCTGGTGGTGCTGGCCGCGGTCGCGGTGGTCGGCCCGTTCCTGCTCGGCGGCCTCGCCACCCAGCAGAACCTGCGCGCTGTCAACCTGCCGCCGTTCACCCTGGACAACGGCTGGGCGTTCGTGCTCGGCAGCGACTCGCTGGGCCGCAGCGTCGCGGCGCGGCTGATCGTCGCCGCGCGCACGACCTTCGCCGTGGCGGTCCCCGCCGTGCTGGCCTCCTTCGTGGTGGGCTCGGTCTGGGGGATGTGGGCGGGCTACCACCGGGGCTGGCGCGAGAGCGTGTCGATGCGGATCGCCGACGTGATCCTCAGCTTCCCCTCGCTGCTGCTCGCGGTCGTCGTGCTCTACGTGTTCTCGCCCAGCGTCGCCACCATCGTCCTCGTCCTGGCGGTCGCCCGGATCCCGATCTACCTGCGCACCGCCCGCGCGGAGTCGGCCGAGCTGCGCAGCCGCCTGTTCGTGGACGCGGCCCGCACCTTCGGGACCCGCAGCGGGAGCATCATCCGGCGCCACGTCGCGCCGACCGTGATGCCCACCCTGCTCACCGTCGCCACGCTCGACTTCTGTTTCGTGATGCTCACGGAGTCGTCGCTGAGCTTCCTGGGCATCGGCATCCAGCCGCCCGACCTGAGCTGGGGGCTGATGGTGGCCCAGGGCAGGCAGGAACTCCAGACGGCCTGGTGGATCGCGGTCTTCCCGGGCCTGGCCATCATCATGACGACCATCTCGGCCACCACCCTGGCCTCCTGGGCCAGGCTGGCGACCGACCCCGCCCAGAGGTGGCGGCTGACCGTGCCGCGCGGCAGGCGCCGCGCGCCCGTCCGCAAGGCCGAGGAGGCAGCGCAGTGAACGCGGTGCAGGAGAGTCCGACCCGGGTGCGGTCCCCGCGGCCCGCGGCGATGGAGGTGGACGGCCTCTCGGTCGACATCCGCACCCCCGAGGGGGTCGCGCACGCCGTACGCGACGTGAGCTTCGCCGTGGACTCCGGCCAGACCCTGGCGCTGCTGGGCGAGTCCGGGTGCGGCAAGAGCATGACGGCCAAGGCGATCGCGGGTCTGCTCGACCCGGTGGCCGACGTGGTCGGCGGCGAGATCCGCCTGGACGGGTCGGACCTGCTCACCCTCGGCGCCCAGGAGCGGCGCCGCCTGGCGGGCCCCGGACTGGCCATCGTCTTCCAGGACGCGCTCACCGCGCTCAACCCGGTGTTCACCGTGGGATCGCAGCTGGCCGAGCCCTTCCGCATCCACGAGAGGCTGTCGCGCCGCGAGGCCAGGGCCAGGGCGGTCGAACTCATGGAGCGGGTGGGCATCCCCGAGCCCGGTTCCCGGGTCGACGCCTACCCCCACCAGTTCTCGGGCGGTATGCGCCAGCGGCTGCTGATCGCGATGGCGGTGGCCCTGCGCCCCTCGGTGCTGCTCGCCGACGAGCCCACCACCGCCCTCGACGTCACCGTGCAGTCGCAGATCATGGAGCTGCTGCGCGACCTGCGCACCGAGAGGGACATGGCGCTGGTCCTCATCACCCACGACCTCGCGGTCGCCGCCGAGCAGGCCGACCACGTGGCGGTCATGTACGCCGGAGCGGTCGTGGAGACCGGCCCGGTCGGGGAGGTCTTCGGCTCCCCCCGCCACCCCTACACGCGCGGACTCCTCGCCTCGGTGCCGGGTGGCCAGAAGCGGGGGGAGCCGCTGCGGTTCATCCCCGGCAGCCCGCCCGACCTGAGGGCGATCCCCAGCGGGTGCGCGTTCCGCACCCGCTGCCCCCTGGCGCGCGAGCGCTGTGCCACCCACCGGCCGGAGCCGACCGCGACCGGTGACGGCCGCGCCGCGGCCTGCCACTACTGGAAGGAGGAGGCCGATGCCTGACACCACGGCACGACCGGCCGGGCCGCTGCTCCGGGCGAGCGGCCTGACCAAGAGCTTCAGGGTTCCCAGGAGCGCCTCGGGCAACACCCGGCTGCGCGCGCTCGACGGAGTCGACCTCACTCTGGAGCGCGGCGAGACGCTGGGCCTGGTGGGCGAGTCGGGCTGCGGGAAGTCCACCCTGGCCCGGGTCCTGCTCATGCTGGAGCGGCCCGACCAGGGCACGCTGCGCTTCGACGGGACCGACCCGTTCACCCTGCGCGGCAAGGAGTTGCTGGCCTGGCGCCGCCGGGTGCAGATGGTCTTCCAGGACCCCTTCGCCTCACTGAACCCGCGGTTGAACGCCGCCGAACTCATCAGTGAGCCGTGGCGCACCCACCGCGGGCTGGTCCCCCGGGGGGAGCGGCCCGCACGGGTCCGCCGACTGCTGGAGATGGTGGGCATGCGGGCCGGCGACGCCCACCGCTACCCGCAGGAGTTCTCCGGCGGGCAGCGCCAGCGCATCGGTATCGCCCGCGCCCTGGCCCTCGAACCCGACGTCATCGTGTGCGACGAGCCCGTGTCCGCCCTGGACCTGTCCGTGCAGGCCCAGGTGCTGAACCTGCTCGCCGAGTTGCAGGGCGACCTGGGCGTGTCCTACGTCTTCATCTCACACGACCTGTCGGTGGTGAGCCACGTCGCCGACCGCGTGGCGGTGATGTACCTGGGCAGCGTGGTCGAGACGGGCGGGACCGAGGAGATCTTCGAGAACCCGCGCCACCCCTACACGGCGGCGCTGCTGTCCTCCGCCCCGGCCCTGCTCGGCGCGGGGGCCCCGTCCCGGGAGCGCATCCTGCTGCGGGGCGAGGTGCCCTCACCGGTGGATCCGCCGTCCGGGTGCCGCTTCCGGACCCGGTGCTGGCGGGCCGAGGACGTGTGCGCCAAGGTCGCCCCGCCCGCCCAGACCCGCCCGGGGCACCCCGGCCACACGGCCGCCTGCCACTTCCCGCTGGAGGCGGCCGCCGCGGGGTCGGGGGCGTCGGGAGGGTGAAGGCCGGACCGGTGCCCGGTTCCCCGTCCGGAGCGGTCGGGGGACCGGGCACCGGCCGTCCGGGGCCGCCCGGCCGGTGCCGGTACCGGGCCTCCGGGCGTCCCCTGCGCGGTGACCGGAAACCCGGCCCCTTCGCCGTGATCTTGTACCCATAGCGAGTCCCGGCCGCCGACATCGGCTGCAAGTACAAGATCATCGCAGGTCAGGGGCCACGCACCACACAGGTGACGTTTTCGGTCGGCCCCGTTACCCCTCGGCCTCCTCCCGGAGCAGCTCCGCGTAGGCCTCGGCGTCGAGCAGCCCGTCCACCGCCCCCGGGTCCGCGGGGCGGGCCTGGTACAGCCAGCAGTCGTAGGGGTCGTCGTTGACCTGCTCGGGCTCCTCCGCGAGTTCGTCGTTGACCTCGACCACCTCGCACCCGAACGGCGCGTAGAACTCCGACACGGCCTTGACCGACTCCACCGTGCCCACCGCCTCCTCGGCGTCGAAACGGTCCCCGACGTCGGGCAGCTCCAGGAAGACCACGTCGCCCAGCTGCCGCTGGGCGAAGTCGGTCAGTCCGACGGCGACCGTGCCGCCGGGCTCCCGGCGGACCCATTCGTGGGTCGTGGTGTAGAGCAGGTCGCCCGGAATGGTGGCCATGGCAGAACCCTTCGTGTCCTCGCGTGTCCGGAGCGCGATCGCCGCTGGTGGGCGACCGGCAAGGCCAGTGTGCTGGACCGGCGGGCGCGCGGGGGCGCCTTTGGCGCAACCGGGGGAGGGGAGTCGGCCCGACGGCTTGCGCCGCACGCCGCGCGCGTGGTGCGGGTGAATCCCAGTGCCCGGTCCGTCCGGTTCCTCTGGCCTCGGCCGCGCGCGTGTTGGGGGGGCGGTCACCCGCGGGTGGCCTACCCAGCGGTAACATCGTCGCCGGTCACACCGAACGCACGGGAAGGCGTCCGATGAGCGAGGAACTGTCCGTCCGCCTCGACGGCCACGTCGCCGTCCTGGAGATCCACCGGCCGCCCAACAACCACTTCGACCACGCTCTCCTCAAGGAGCTGGCGGACACCGCCGAGGAGCTGGTCGCCACCGGTGACCGCCGCGCCCTCGTGCTGTGCTCGGAGGGCAGGAACTTCTGCGCCGGGGTGGATTTCGCGGCGGGCGGGGTCGGCGACACCCCGGTCCGGACCCTCAGCGCCATCTACGGTGAGGCGCTGCGCCTGTTCGCCCTGCCGGTGCCCGTGATCGCCGCCGTCCAGGGCGCGGCCGTGGGCGGCGGCCTGGGCATGGCCTGCGCGGCGGACTTCCGGGTGGCCGCGCCCTCCACCCGCTTCCACGCCAACTTCGGACTCCTGGGCCTGCACCAGGGCTTCGGGCTGAGCGTGTCCCTGCCCGCGATCGTCGGCCGCCAGAAGGCCGCCGACATGTTCTACACCGCCCGCCGGGTGACCGGCACCGAGGCCCACGCCACCGGCCTGGCCGACCTGCTGGTGGACGAGGCCGCCCTGCGGTCGGCGGCCGTGGACCACGCCCACCGCATCGCCGCCTCCGCCCCGCTGACCGTGCGCTCGATGAAGGCCACGCTCCGCGCCGACCTGCTCGCCGCGCTGCCAGCCGCCCTGGACCGGGAGGTCGTGGAGCAGAACAAGCAGCTGGGCACCAAGGACCACGAGGCCGGGGTCAGCGCCTCCCTCGCCCGGGTCCGGCCCGTCTTCACCGGCGAGTAGCGGGAGCGGTCGCGGCTCCGGCGCTGAGGAGCCGAGGCGGGTCCCCGGCCCCCTGCGGGTGACCGCGGCGGCCCCTGTCCCGCTGGTGAGCAGCGGCGGTCCCGGCCCCGGGCGCGGACTCCGGATTCCCTGCCTCGCGGCGGCTGCCGGTCACTACACTGGTGCGACTCGGATCAGCTTGCGGACAGGGGGTCGGGATGGGCGCACCCGATGTGACGGCGTCCACCCAGTGGTGGCAGGGGCTCAACGCGGCCAAGGCCACCTCCACCCCCGCCGACCGGGTCCGGGCCCTGGTCAGGGAGCACCAGCGCTGGTACCCCAAGGCCGACGTGGCGCTGCTGAGCCGGGCCTACGCCGTGGCCGAGCACCTGCACAAGGAGCAGAGGCGCAAGAGCGGCGAGCCGTTCATCATCCACCCGGTCGCCGTGGCCACCATCCTCGCCGAGATGGGCCTGGACACCGCGACGCTGGTCGCCGCCCTCCTGCACGACACGGTGGAGGACACCCCCTTCAGCCTGGCCCACCTCGCGGCGGAGTTCGGCACCGAGGTCGGCGTCATGGTGGACGGCGTCACCAAGGTGGACCGGTCCATGTACGGCAGCGCGGCGGCGGGGGAGACCTTCCGCAAGATGGTGGTGGCCGCCCGCGACGACCTGCGCGTGCTGCTGATCAAACTCGCCGACCGGCTCCACAACCTGCGCACCCTCCAGTTCCAGCCCCCGCACAAGCGCGTCAAGATCGCCCAGGGCACCCGGGAGCTCCTCATCCCCCTCGCGGAGCGGCTGGGCGTGTACCGGCTCAAGCGCGATCTGGAGGACCTGTGCTTCGAGTACCTGGAGGGTGAGGACTTCGAGCGGGTCAGCACCCGGGTGGCCCGGATCCGCGAGAACTCCGCCCACGAGGTCGACGCGCTGCGCGTCTCCCTGCGCGACGGCCTGGCCTCCTTCCGCGTCAAGGCGCGGGTGGAGGTGCGCTCCCGCCACCCGTACTCGGTGTTCACCTCCGGAACCGGCCTGACCGGCGACCCCGACCCGCTGGACACCGTCCGGTACGTGGTCGTGGTCAAGGGCGACGAGCGCAACGCCTACCTGGCCCTGGGCGCGGTCCACGGGAGGTGGAAGCCCTACCCGGCCAAGTTCCGCGACTTCATCGCCACCCCCCGGTACAACCTGTACCGGGCGCTGCACACCACCGTCCTCACCGAGTCCGGCCGCCGCGTGCAGATCATCATCTGCGACTCCCACGCCCAGCAGGTCTCCGAGTACGGCATCATCGCCGACATCCGCCAGGCCACCGGCAGGGACGGCCGCCTGACCACCGAGCGCACCACCGACCCGGAGTGGCTCACCCGGCTGCTCGGGTGGCAGGAGCAGGCCTCGGCCGAGGAACTCCTGGAGGGCGTGCGCACGGATCTGGCCGACAGCATCACCGTGCTCACCGGGCAGGGCCAGGTCCTCACCCTCCCCGAAGGGGCCACGCCGGTCGACGTGGCCTACGCGCTCGGCGCCGACACCGGCGACCGCTACTCGGCGGCGGCCATCGACGGCCGCCTGGTCAGCCCCGCGACCCGGGTCCGCGAGGGGGACACGGTGCACATCATCACCAAGTCCGTGCCCGCCCCCGACCGGGGGTGGCTGGAGTCGGTCCGGACCGGCAGGGCGCGGGTCGCGATCGCCGCCTGGCACCGCACGCGCGCCCACGAGCAGGCGGAGCACACCGGCCGGGAGCGGATGATCGCCCTGGTGGGGGCGGACCGGCTCATCGAGGCCGAGTCGTCGGGGGCGATGACCGGGGTGGCGCGCCGTTCGGGGTACCCGTCCCTGGAGGAGCTGTACGTGGCCCTGGGATACGAGCAGGTCAGCTCCGAGGACGTGGCCGCCCTCCTCCCGGCGTCGGCCTGAGTACGACCGGCTCGACGGCGGTCGGGCAGGGGTGCCGTGCCGGGCGTCCCAGGGGTCCAGGGACGCCCGACGCGGTTACGGCTGGTGCTTCTTGAGGGCGGTGAGGAGGCCGGTCCACTCGGGGGTGGTGAAGGCGAGGTGGCCGAGTCCGCGGTTGCGGGTGTCGCGCACCCGGGTCTCGGTCCGGCCTTCGGAGACCTCCACGCAGTCGTTGTTGACCCCGCTGCTGTAACTGCTCTTGCGCCATTCACGGTCGCTCATCAAGTTCTCCCTGTACCTGTCGAACCAGCTCACAGCTGTCGCTGGTCGACAGCGCTTCCGATTGGATGGCCCCGAAGAGGCTGGCGCAGTAACGCACCTGCTCCACATCATCGATGATCAAATCGTCGACCACGTACTCGGCCGTGACCACCATCGGGCGGTCGGGGAAGGTGTGGATCTTGAAGGGGCCGGAGAGGCCGGGGGGAAGCGTGCAGCGTCCCGGCACGATCTGGAGTTTGAGGACCCGCTGATCAGACATCGTGAGGAGGCGGCCCAGCTGCTCCCTCATGGTGGCCTTGCTGCCGAGAACCCGTCGGACGACACCCTCGTCCAGCACCATCCACAATAGCGGCCGGTCGGCACCGCCGAGGATGGCCTGCCGTTTCATCCGCGACTCGACCAGCCGGTCGAGGGCGTTTTCGTCGGCGAACGGCTGCATCGCCATGTAGGTGGCACGGGCGTAGGCCGGGGTCTGCACCAGTCCGGGAACGAGCATGGCGTGGTATTGGCGGATCTCGGTCGCGGATCGCTCAAAATCCACAGCCGTCTGCGCGCCCGCCGGATAGATGCTCTCGCTGTTGAAGCTGCTCCACGACCTCTCGAAGATCCCGGAGGTCTCGAAGATCCGGTCCAGGGACTGGCATTCCTTGAGTTGCGGGGCGTAGATCGCCAGCTCCCAGTAGGAGACGAGAGAGGTGGAGCAGTTCAGCTGCTCAGCCACCCGACCCTGCGTCCAGGACCTGGCCTTGCGGTGTTTGCGCAGCTCAGAGGCGAATTTTCGGTAAGCGGGGTTGGGCTCCTTGGGCATGATTCTCCAAAGGAATCAAGCCGATTGGATTCTTTGTGAGTTTACTGTCATGCGGGGCCATTGCGGGTGAGAGTTCGCGAGAAACCGTTGGCACCTATGGCACTGACTTCGCTGGCGGGGGCAGGGTTGTTGCGCGCCGGTTGTTTGAGCGTCCGGCGTTATAGCTCTCAAATTCCGGGAAACCGGGCAATTCGTCCATGGGGTGCTGAGCGGCCCCCGGTGATGAAGTGAAAGGTGTTGAGTGGTGTGAACGGTTTTGGCATACCGCGACCGAGGCGGGCGGGAGAGGACGGCGGGCGCGACGGTGGGAGCGGGCTACCGCGCCGGGGAAGGACGGGGACCGGGGTGCGCACGGCGCTCTTCGGGTCCCAGGTGAGCCAGGCACCGCAGATCCGCAGCTGGTGCCGGCGGGGCGCACGGGTTCAGGCGCACCGGGCTTTCTCCCTGGTGCTCGTGGCGGGCGAACTGGTGACCAACGCCTGGGCGCACACCGCTTCGGGAGCACGGTGCGGTCGCGTGAAGGTTCAGATGCGGCACCTACCGGACCACGTCATCCACCTCGCGGTGACCGACGACGGGCCCCGGCCGGGTCAGCCCGTCCACCTGCCCCGCCTGTCACCGCCCGGCGACGACCTCCGCGTCGGCGGGCGGGGCCTCCACCTCGTGGACCGCCTGTCCGTGGAATGGGGCTGGAACGGCGAACCCGGCGCACCCCTGACCGTCTGGGCCCGCATCGACCCCTACGCCCCCATGCCCGGACCCGACGACGCCGTCACGGCCTGAACAGCCCGCGATGGCCTGGGACCGCAACCGGGACGCCGCCCAGTACGAGGCCGCCCGTTTCCTGGAACAACTGCACAGCCCGCTGTGGTGGGTGCTCTGGGGACCGGCTTCGCGCTGCTTCTGGGCCTTCCATCTCGGCCCGCACCGCGTCGCGCCGCTGCGAGCGACCACACCGCGACTGCTGGACGAGGCCATCCGCGCCACCGGGTGCGAACTCCGATCCTTCCGGCCCCTGCGGCCCTGACCTCCGTGGGCGGCGCCCGTGGCAGGCGCCGCCCACGACAGCGTTCCCCGCGGCCGGGAGCACGGGGGGAAGGACCTCGGCCGCGGACATCTCGACGGCGGGCGCGTACCCGGGGCCGGGAGCGCAAGGGAGGAACCTTGGCCGCGGACATCTCGACGGCGGGCGCGTACCCGGGGCCGGGAGCGCAGGGGAAGAACGCTCCCGGCCCCGGTACCGCCGAACCCGCCCGGCGCCTTCGGCGCTTGCGGCGGGTTCCGGGGCGGCGGACCCGGAGCCGTGCGCTCCGGGCCCGCGGGGCTCCGCTCCGCCCGGTTCAGGCTCCGCTGGCGGCGCGCGGGTGGCCGACCGCGTAGCCGTACTGCTCGGGCCAGCGCGACTCCGCGCCCAGCTCCTGCGCGGCGCGGTGGGCCCAGTAGGGCTCGCGCAGCAGCTGCCGCGCCAGGAACACCGCGTCGGCGCGGCCCGAGGCGACGATCTCCTCGGCCTGGGCGGGTTCGGTGATCGCCCCGACCGCGCCGGTGGGCAGACCGGTGGCGCCGCGCACCTGCTCTGCGAAGGGCACCTGGTAGTTCGGGCCCACGGGGATGCGGGCGTCGGCGACCAGGCCGCCGGTGGACACGTCGAGCAGGTCCACGCCCCGGGCCTGGAGCTCCTTGGCGAGCAGGACGGTGTCCTCGCCCGTCCAGCCCTCGCGCTCGTCGGTCCCGTCCTCCGACAACCAGTCGGTGGCCGAGGTGCGGAAGAACACCGGCAGGTGCTCGGGCCACACCTCGCGCACGGCCTCGACGACCTCCAGCGCGAAGCGCATCCGGTTCTCGGGGCTGCCGCCGTACTCGTCGGTGCGGTGGTTGGTGACGGGGGACAGGAAGGAGTGCAGCAGGTAACCGTGCGCGCCGTGCACCTCGGCCACCTGGAACCCGGCGGCCAGCGCCCGCTCGGCCGAGGCCGCGAAGTCGCGGACCAGCTGCCGGATCCCGTCGGCGGTCAGCTCGGCCGGCGCGGCGTAGCCGGGGAAGGCCTCGGTGCCGGGGCCCACCGTCGTCCAGCCGCCCTCGGACTCGGGGACGTACCGTCCGCCCAGCCAGGGTTTGTCCGTCGAGGCCTTGCGCCCGGCGTGCGCGAGCTGGATGGCCGGGACCGCGCCGTGGGCGCTGATCGCGGCGGTCACGCGTGCGAAGGCCTCCTGCTGGCGGCTGTTCCACAGGCCGAGGTCCCAGGGGCTGATCCGCCCGTCGGGCCGCACGCCCGTGGCCTCGACCATGACCAGACCGGTTCCGCCCGCGGCCCGGTCTGCCAGGTGCGCGAGGTGGAAGTCGGTCGGGGCACCGGTGTCGGGCCCCTCGGAGGCGGCCGAGTACATGCACATCGGGGACATCCACACGCGGTTGGGGATCTCCAGCGACCTCAGCTTCAAGGGGGTGAACAGCGTGCTCAAGGGGTGTCCTTCCGTCTGCAACAGGTGGTGGGCTTCCATCGGGGAGCGGGTCCGGCGCACGGCGGCGGGGCTCTAATACGATGGATGTCGTACTACGGTAAGCAACGTACTACGAGGATTGTCAAACTACGACCGTCCTCGTACTTTGTGGTGGAAGTCGCACGGCGCACGGCAGTGGAGGTCATGGCATGCCCGGCAAGGAACGAAGGATCGGAGGCGGTCGCCGCCTGGAGCACCCGCCCGCCGAGGAGATCCGGGTGGAGACGGTCATGCACGCCCTGGCCGACCCCGTGCGCCTGCGCATCGTGCGCGAACTGGCCCGGGGCCACGACGACATGGCCTGCATCGCCTTCGAACTGCCGGTGAGCAAGTCCACCTCCACCCACCACTTCCGCGTGCTGCGCGAGGCGGGCGTCATCCGCCAGTACTACGAGGGCACCTCGCGCATGAGCTGCCTGCGCCAGGAGGACCTCGGCGCGCGCATGCCCGGTCTCCTGGAGGCGGTCCTGCGGGCCGCGCACATCGCCGAGGGCGACGCCGCCGCGGGCGGGTCCGCCGAGGCGGGCCCCGACGGGGCCGCCGCCGGAGTGAGCCCCTCCGGCCCGGCGGCCTGAGCGGAAGGGGCGGGGCGGGCGGCCACGGTCGGCGGGCCACGGGTCTGCCCGGCTGATCCCTCCTTCGAAGCAGTGGCGCCGCCTCCTAGGCAGCGGTGCCGTGATCGTGTTCCGGCCAGGTGAGGGCCCCGTCCTCCGAGGGGCGCCGGAGGGCGGCCCGGCGCCCCGGTCGGGCGGGCAGGGTTCAGTCCGCGACGCGTCCCCGCGCCTCCGTGGTGCCGAGGGCGGCCCGCGCCGCCGCGGCCGCCGCCGCGTCGGCGGCGACCAGGTCCGCGTTGAGCGCGGCCCCCGCCCGGGTCCCCGACGCCGCCGCGACCGGCACGTTCGCCATCACGTCGGCGACGTTGCCCGCGGCCCACACCCCCTCGACACCGGTGAACCCGCCCGCCTCCACGGCCAGCTGCGCGCCCATCCCGGTCGGGTGCTCCGTCAACGCCAGCCCCAGGTCGGCCAGGAAGTCCGCGCGGGCCGCGAACCGCGGCGCCACCGCCAGCGTCCGCACCGCGAACTCCCTGCCGGAGGCCAGGCGCACACCCGCCAGCCGTTCCCGGTCGTCGACCTCCAGGCCGTGCACCTCGCCCTCGACCACCCCGACGCCCAGCGCGGCCAGCTGCTCCCACTGCTCGTCGCCCAGGTCGACGCCGGTGTGCAGGAACAGCGTCACCTCGGACGACAGCTGACGGAACATCAGCGCCTGGTGGAACGACCCCGGCCCGGTCCCCAGCACCCCGACGGCCGTGTCGCGCGCCTCCCAGCCGTGGCAGTACACGCAGTGCACCACGTCCCGCCCCCACAGCCGCGCGAGACCGGGGACGTCGGGCAGCTCGTCCACCAGCCCCGTGGTCAGCAGCAGCCGCCGGGCCACCGCGCGGCCCCCGCCCTCGGTGCTCACCACCAGGTTCCCGTCCTCCCGGCGCACGCCCGAGACGCGGCCGGACACGATCCGCCCGCCGTAGGAGGCGACCTCCTCGCGCCCCAGCCGGAGCAGTTCCAGCGGCGGAATCCCGTCCCGGGACAGCAGGCCGTGCGCCCCGGCCGCCGGGGCGTTGCGCGGCTCCCCGGCGTCGACGACCAGCACCGAACGGCGGACCCGGGCCAGCGTCAGCGCGGCCGACAGACCCGCCGCGCCGCCCCCGACCACCACGACGTCCCACGCCTCACCGGATGCCCGTACCAACTCGTTCTCGTTCATACCGCCACGATGCGGCCGCGGCGCCGCGCTGCCAAAGTCCTTTGCCGGTCCGGCAAAAACGGGCGGACCCGAGGGCCGCGGGCCACGGCTGCGGACCGCCGCGCGCCGGTGGTGTTTTCCCGGGAGAAACGGCATCCTGGCGCGATGACGGATGGCTCGGCGCCGCCAACGGCGACGCGGCACGGGCCCTCGCGGACCTGGTCGGGCGCGGCTGCGACCCTGAGCTGCACGGCCACCTGGTCGGCTTCGCGGTCCGGGTCGGCGCCCGGCGCCTGGCGGACGCGGCGGCCTGCCTGCGCGTCGTCGGCCACGCGGACGCGGCCGCGACCCTGACCGGGCAGGTCCGCCTGGTCGGATCGTTGCAGTACCCACTCGTCACCGGCGACGACGGTGCGGCCGCTGCGGTTCTACGGGACCTGGCCCCCACCTACGGGGTCCTGCGCGACCAGCTGACCGGGTTCCGGCACCGGGAGGACGCGTCTGCGGCGACGCCTCCTCTTTGCCCACCGGTGGTATTTCCGCGCGCGCCGTCCGGGTAGCCGACGGGAGTCCGTCGCACCAGCACGCGAGACCGGGAGGAACCCATGGCCGACCTCAACCCCATCGAACTGCAGAAGGCGCTCAAGGGAGCCGAGTACCCCGCCAGCCGCGACGACCTGGTGTCGCTGGCCAAGGGCAACGGCGCGGGTGACGACCTGGTCCGGAAGCTCTCCGACGCAGGTACGAGCCGGTTCGACGGCCCCGACGACGTGCAGAAGGCCCTCTTCGGCAAGTAGCGGCACCGCCGACCGGGGCCGCCGGGGAGCCGCCGACCCGCGCGGCCCCCGGCTCCCGCCGCTCAGGCGTGGGAGAGCGCGAAGGAGACCAGGAACCCGCAGACGGTGATGACGCCGATGGCCAGGTGGGTGTCCTCGAAGGCCTCCGGGATCATCGTGTCGGCGATCATCGCCAGGATGGCCCCGGCCGCCACGGCCGTCACCGTCGCCACCACGAACGCGGGCAGCCCGCCCACCACGGCGTAGCCCACCATGGCCGAGACCATGCTGGCGGCGGCGATCGCCCCCCACACGCCGAAGACGTACCCCTTGCCGCGACCCGCCCGCCGCATGCCCGCCGAACTGGACAGCCCCTCGGGGATGTTGCTGATGAACACCGCCGCCACGGTCACCGTGCTGACCGCGCCGCCCTGGGCCAGGCCGACGCCGATGACCGCCGACTCCGGAACGCCGTCCAGCAGCGCCCCCAGAGCCAGCGCGAGGCCCGACCCGGCCTGCTGGCCCTCCGAAGGCTGCTTTCCGGGCCGGCCGGACCGCTTGCGGTGCCGCGCCCCCCGCCGGGCCAGTGCGATGTTGCCCACGGTGTAGGCGGCCGCGCCCGCGAGGGTGCCGACCACCGCCGGGAGCAGCCCGGCCTCCGCGTGCGCCTCGGCTATCAGCTCGAACGAGACCGCCGACAGCAGCACCCCGGCGCCGAAGGCCATCACCGAGGCGATCACCAGGCGCGGGATCCGCAGGGCGTACCCCAGCACCGCGCCCACTAGCAGCGCCGACCCGGCCAGCAGCCCCCAGGCGCCCGCCTCCACCACTCCCGCCATTGCCGTCCCCTCCCGCTACCGGCGCACCGTCCGGCGGCGCGCCTCCCCCTTACGGGTGGTAGCAGGAGGAGGCGCCGCGGGCGGCACGGCGCGCCGCGGATCCGGTCGCGGCGGTCCCCGACCACATCGCCGCGATCCCCCGGATCGCCTCGCCACGGCCTCTGGAGCGGTCGTGCGCGGGATCGCCCGCAACGGTCGCGCGAAAGGCCCCGCCGGGTGTTTCCGCGCGCGGGGGAGCGCCGTGTCCGAAGGCGCGCCCCGCACGTCCGTGAACGCCCGCGAGCCGGGGGAGGGCGACCCGTCCGCGCCGGGGGAGCGGGCGCGAAACTGTACCGGATGTAAGGTAAATTTCGGGCCATGGGCTCACATCAGACGCACGCGACGGTCATGACGGCGACACGCCGGTGGCTGCTGCTGGTGACCGTGGCGGCCGGACTGCTGCTCGTCACCGTGGACAACACGATCCTGTACACCGCCCTGCCGACCCTCACCGCTCAACTGGGGGCGACCGGCGCGCAGAGCCTGTGGATCATCAACGCCTACCCGGTCGTCATGGCCGGTCTGCTGCTGGGCAGCGGCACGCTGGGCGACCGGATCGGCCACGTGCGCATGTTCGTGGTCGGGCTGGTGGTCTTCGGCCTGGCCTCGCTGGTCGCCGCGTTCTCCCCCACGGCCTGGGTCCTCATCGCCTCGCGCGCGCTGCTGGCGGTGGGCGCGGCGGCGATGATGCCCGCCACCCTGGCGCTGATCAGGATCGCCTTCCCCATCGAACGCGAACGCAACATCGCCATCGCGGTCTGGGGCAGCGTCTCGGTGGTCGGCGGCGCGCTGGGGCCGATCGTGGGCGGGGTCCTGCTGGAGTTCTTCTGGTGGGGCTCGGTCTTCCTCCTCAACGTGCCCGTGGTCGTCGCGGCCCTGGTCGCGACCGCGCTGATCGCGCCGCCCAACGTCCCCGACCCCGGCAAGCACTGGGACCTGGTCTCCTCGCTCCAAGCCATGGCCGGACTGGTCGCCTCGGTGCTGGCGATCAAGGAGCTGGCGCACACGCCGCCGCGCTGGCCGCTCTTCGCCGTCGCCGCGGTCGTGGCCGTGGTGGCCTTCGTCCTGTTCACGCGCCGCCAGCGCCGCCTGGATGACCCGCTGCTGGACTTCGCGGTCTTCCGCAACCCCGCCTTCACCTCCGGCGTGCTGGCCGCGGCGTTCTCGATGTTCGCCATCGGCGGCATCCAGCTCGTCACCACCCAGCGCTTCCAGCTCGTCGTGGGCTTCACACCGCTGGAGGCCGGGCTGCTGGTGGCCGCCGTGGCGGCGGGTTCGCTGCCGACCGCGCTGCTGGGCGGCGCGTTCCTGCACCGGACCGGCCTGCTGCCCCTGATCGCGGGAGGGCTCGCCGCGGGCGTGGCGGGTGTGGTCGTCTCGATCCTGGGTTTCCAGACGGGCATCGGCTGGCTCGTCGCGGGGCTGCTGCTGACCGGCGCCGGGCTGGGCGCGGCGATGTCGGTGGCCTCCACGGCGATCATCGGCAACGCGCCCGCCAGCCGCGCCGGGATGGCCTCCTCGGTGGAGGAGGTCTCCTACGAGTTCGGCAACCTGACCGCGGTGGCGCTGATGGGCAGCCTGGTCACCTTCGTCTACGCGGCCGCCGTCCAGCTGCCGCAGGGCGCCCCGGCCGCCGCCGGGAGGAGCCTGGCCGACGCCCTGGCCTCGGCCGGGGGAGACGGCGCGGTCGTCGCCGCGGCCCACGACGCCTTCGACACCGGTTACCTCGTGGTCATGGTCGTGGTCGCGGCGGTCCTGGCGTGCGGCGCGGCCCTCACCTGGCGGCTGCTGCGCCACCATGGTCCCGGCACGTCCTCGTCGGCGTACGCGGACCACTGACCCCCGGGGGAGAGCATGCGCAAGAGCAACCGGACACAGATCCTGGACGCGGCCTTCCGCGTCGTCCAGCGCGACGGCGTCACGGCCCTGACCTACGAGTCGGTGGCGGCCGAGACGGGTCTGACCAAGGGAGGGCTGCTCTACCACTTCCCCTCGCGCGAGGCCCTGCTCCAGGCCCTGCACGAACATCTGGCCCAGGGGTGGGACGACCACCTGGTGGAGGCCGCCGGCAGGAGCGCGGACCGGGCCACGTCCCGCGAGCGCCTGGCGGCCTACGCCCGGGTGGCCGCGCACAGCTCCACGCGCGCCGAGCTGCTGCTCCTGCTGGAGACCGCGAACGAACCGGCCACCCGCGCCCCCTGGGACGAGGTGATGGGGCGCTGGACACCCGAACCGTCCGCCGGGCCGCTGACGCCGGAGGAGATGGAGCTGTTCGTGCTGCGCCTGGCCGCGGACGGCCTGTGGCTGTACGAGTCGCTGTCCAGCGGCACGCTCGCGCCCCCGACGCGCCGCCAGGTCGCCGAGCACCTGGCCCGCGCCATCGCGCCCGAGCGGGACCGGGACGCGGAGCCGGACCGGGACGCGCCGGTTCCCGGTCCGGACGCTTCGCACGCCCCGGACGCGGACCCGGACACCGGGGCCCGCTGACCGGGGGCCGGGACTTCCCCGTCCGGGTGGATGTTCCCACCGGCCGCTCGTCCCGCGGCTTTCGGGCGGATGTTCCCACCGGCTGCCGCCGCCCGGAGGCTTCGGGGTGTGCGTTCCCACCGGCCCCACTCGCCCCGCGGCCTCCGGGCGTGCGCTCCGTACCGGGGAGCGCACGCCGGTCCGCCGCCCCTCAGGCCCCTCCGCTCACCAGGGCCTCGCCCAGCGGCGTGCGCGCGTGCATCACCCGCGTGCCCTCCCGGCGGCCCTCCACCAGCCCCGACCGCCGCAGGATCGACAGGTGGTGCGAGGCCGTGGAGACCGCCATCGCGCAGTCCCCGGCCACCTCCGACGTGGACCGGGGCCCGTCCAGGGTCAGCAGGACGCGGGCGCGCCCCGACCCGAGCAGTTCCTCCAGCGCCTCCGCGGCGGCCGTGCCCTCACGCGTCCACGCCGCCGACAGCCCGTGCACCGGGTAGAACAGCGTCGGCTGCACGGGCGGCTCGGTGAGCACCGAGCAGTGTGGCGCGCTCATCACGGAGGGCGTGAGCACCACGCCGCTGCCCTCGCAGGCCACGTCCTCGTCGTGCCTGCGCATCCCGACCTCGATCGCGTCCCGGTGCCAGCCCACCGACTCGTGCAGCGTGCCCACCATCGCCGCCACGCCGCCCGCGCCCATGCGCCGCACCCGCAGGTCGATGTCCGTGCCCAGCAGGCGCCGGATCTGCGGCCAGTGCGGGGCCAGCGCGGCCTCCCAGACCGCCGTCCAGGCGTCCGAGACCAGCGCGCGGGTGCGCTCGGGGTGGGCGAACATGTCGGCCACCAGGGCGTGGCGGCGCCCACGCGAGCGCGCGAGCACCTTGGTCAGGTCGGCCCGGACGGCTTCGGGCGGCACGCGCCGCAGGCGCTCGGCCTCCTCCTCGGGGGTCATGTCCCAGGACGGGGCCGCCGTGAGGAAGTCGGGGAAGTAGCCCTCGTGGCCGATCACCGTGGCCAGGTACTCGAACGGCCGCCTCGGCAGCGACCCCCGCACCGCGCGCAGCCAGCCCCACTGGAGCGGGTGGCCCGAGGGGTCGAGCAGGACCCGGACCGCGTGGCACAGCTCGTGGCCCGGCGAGACGCCGAACCGGATCGCCGAGACGTCGGCCGCCCCGATCCGGAAGCGGACCCTGTTTCGACGCACATCGAAAGTGTAGAGCGCGGCGCGCCCGCCCGGCCATGGTGGAGCCACACCGAGACGGGCACATCCGAAGGGACACCGCGATGAGGTTCGCACCGCTCCACCGCCACGATCCGGGCGGCGGGGCCGGGGGCTCGCCCGCCCCGGGCCCGACGCCGACCGGGTACCGCGTCACCGGCGCGGCGGCCGGTCGGGCCGCGCGCGTGCCCGCGGAGGCCCGCGGGTCCGTCGAGGTCCGCCGCGTGACCGGGTTCGGGGAGTGAGCGCCGTGGAGAGCACGACACACGACCGCGTGGTCCCCGCCGACGAACTCCGGATGGGCGACTCGCGCACGCTGCGCTTCGAGGGCCGCCCGCACGGCTCGGGGATCTCGTTCTTCCTCGTGGACAACGACCCCGGACAGGGGCCCGGCCTGCACCGCCACCCCTACACCGAGACGTGGACCGTCCTGGAGGGCGAGGCCGCGTTCGCCGTCGGCGAACGCAGGCTCACGGCCACGGCGGGCGACACCCTGGTCGTCCAGCCCGGGGTGTGGCACGGCTTCACCAACACCGGCACGGGACGGCTGCGCGTGATGTGCGTGCACGCCTGCGACACCATGATCCAGGAGTGGAAGGACTGACTCCCGGCCGGACGACAAGCGCCGCCGGGCTCCGGGCCCGGCGGCATATCCGGCATAAACGGACAAAAGTGAATCTACGCCGTAAAGGAGCTGCGTTCCAGGCGGAACCAGTGAACTGACGACGAGTTCACGAGGGCAGGTAGCCGTCCACCCACCGCTCGAAGGACTCGCCGTGACGGTCCCGCGCGCCCTCCAGCACGGCGTCGACCTCGGATTCCGTGGGCAGGCCGCGTCCGAAGTGCTCCTGGAGCCAGGCGCGGTACCGGGTGCGCCGGGGCCCGTCCTCATCCTGGGGCTCGCCGCGCAGGTAGGGCGGGTAGCCGTGGTCGACGCCGATCTCGGAGTCCGCACCCAGGAGCAGGACCAGGCCGCGGGGGTTCTCGGCCACCACCGCCACGGCGCCCTCGTCGCCGAGGACGACGACGGGCAGGTCGACGGGGTCCTCGCGGTCGTCGCAGCGCCACAGGGCGTAGACGGAGCCGGAGCCGTTGGCCAGGGCGAAGGGGATGAGGCGGGACCGGAACGCCGGGTCCTCCGGCCAGCCGGTCAGCTGTTCCGGGTCGCCGTAGTCGAGCGTCTCGAAGCCGTCCGCGACGAAGTCACCGTCGGCCCGCTCCTCCAGCTCCCTGAGCAGGTTCAGTTCCGGCACGGGCGAGTAGGGGTCCACGTCTCCTCCTGGGCGGTGCGGTGCGGTGCGCGGGCCCGAAGAACGTACCGCGCCGCCACGACACCCGGGGCGGTCCGGCGGCGCGGACCGCCGGGGGAGGGGCACGGAGCCCCTTCCCCGGAGCGGACGCGGCGTACGCGGACCTCTTCGGCCCCCGTCGGACCGGCGAACCCCGCTGTCCCGCCGCGCCCACCGGACCGTGGAAGCCCTGTCCCGCCGCGCCCACCGGACCGCGGAAAGCCCCTGTCCCGCCGCGCCTACCGGGGCGCGGGACGGAACCCGGCGATGGGGTTCTCCAGGGTGCCGACCAGTTGCAGGCCCGCGGACGGGTCCTCCAGATCGACCATCTGGCGGTTGTTGCGCAGTTGCAGCCGGTTCAGGCACGAGAGCGCGAAGCGTTCCGCGAACAGGTCGTCACGCGCGAAACGGTCGGCCAGGTGGGGCGCCGACGCCTGGTAGCCGGCCACGCACGCGGCCACGGTGCGCCAGAAGTCGGTCTCGGACAGGACGCCCTCACCAGCGAGGACGCCGTTGAGGAAGCGCAGGAAGCAGTCGAAGACGTCGGTGAACAGCGACAGCACCCGCATGTCCTCGGGCACCGCGCCCTGGACCCGCTCGACCCCGGCGGGCAGTTCGGCGTCGTCGTTCATCACCGCGATCTCCTCGGCGATGTCCTTGAGCAGGACCCGCTGGGGCACCCCGTCGCGCAGGACGAGGATGACGTTCTCCCCGTGCGGCATGAACACCAGGTCGTGGGCGTAGAAGCAGTGCAGCAGGGGGACGAGGTAGGCGTCGAGGTAGCGGCGCAGCCAGTCCGCGGGCTCCAGACCCGACTCGGCGATGAGCTCGGCGGCGAGGGACCTCCCCTGCGCGTCGGTGTGCAGCAGCGAGGCCATCGTGGCCAGGCGCTCGCCCGACCGCAGCCGTGTCACCGGGCTCTCGCGCCACAGCGCGGCGGTCATCTTCAGGTAGGGCGACTTCTCCGTCGAAGCCTGCGCGTAGTGGGTGGTGCGGTAGCCCACCGCGGCCAGTTCGCGCAGGATCTCCACGCGCGTGCCGCGCAGGACGGGGTCCTCGGCCACGACCGAGGCGACCCAGTCGTTGATGGCCGGGGTGGCCTCCATGTACTTGGCGGACAGCCCGCGCAGGAAGCCCATGTTCAGCACCGACAGCGCGGTCTTGACGTAGTGGCGTTCGGGGGCGGAGGTGTTGAAGAAGGTGCGGATGGACTGCTGGGCGCGGTACTCGTCGGGGCCGTGGCCCAGGCACACCAGGTCGCGGCGGGCGACGTCGGCGGCGAAGGTGACCGCCAGCCGGTTCCACCACTGCCACGGGTGGACCGGGATCAGGTGGTAGTCGCCGGGGTCCAGGCCCATGTCGGTCAGCCGCGCGTCGAAGACGGCCAGGGCCTGGGCGCCGAGCTCGCCGCGCAGCAGTTCCTCGCGGTCCAGGTCGGCAGAGCAGCTGAAGACCGTGCGCTCGCGCCGGGCGGCGACCCACACCAGCCGCACGGGGGCGGCGGCCTCGGGGGCGTAGGCGCGGTACTCCGCGGCGTCGAAGCCCAGGCGCCCGTTGTTGGCGACGAAGCACGGGTGGCCCTCGGTCATCCCCGCCTCGATCTCCTGGAACCCGGCACGCGCCAGTTCGGCGGCGCTCGGCTGCGCGTCCGACATGCGGTAGGCGCTGCTGGCCAGGGTGCTGGTGATCTCCTCCAGGTAGACGGGCAGGACGTCCTCGTCGAGGGTGAGCGTCTTGCGCAGGTCCAGGATCAGGTCGAGGGCGTCCAGGGGCAGGCGCGCGCCGTCGCGCCGCAGGTCGCGGCGGACGATGCTGTCGGCCTCGATCCGCCAGTGGTCCAGGGCCATGAGGCGGGCCGCGAACCGGTACTCGACGCCGCCGTCGTCGCTGGTGACCGAGAAGAGGCCGTCGGGTCCGGGTTCGGGGCTGAGCAGCCGTTCGTGGGCGAACTCGGCCAGGGCCTTGCGCACGAGCAGCCGGTTGGCGCGCTCCCAGGTCTGCGGGGCCAGGTGGCCGACCGCGTCGCGGGGGTCCTGGAGGCGGGGCCCGTGGGTGTCGGGTCGGGTGGTGGGCGTGGTCATCGTCCGATGCCTCCTGTGGTCGGGTCCGCGGCGACGGCGGCGCGGAACTGGTCGCGGGTGCAGGTGCTCAGGTGGGCGTCCTTGTCCTTGAGGGTCACGGTGGTGAGGACCCGGAAGCCCATGGCGGCGTTGAGGGTGTGGACGGCGGTGTTGCGCACGTCCGGTTCGACGACGACGCGTCGGGCGGCGGGGTCGGAGAGGAGCAGTTCCATGACGGTGGTGATCACGGCGCGGGTGAAGCCGTGTACGGGTGTGTCGGTGGGCGCCACCAGGAAGTGCATGCCGGTGTCGCCGGGGAGCACGGGGTAGTGGGCGGCGAGTTCGCTGTGGCCGGGGTCGTAGCGCTCGATCAGGAAGCGGGGAGTGCCGCGCCACTCGCCGACGTAGGCGTGTTCGTGCGGGGAGGCGGCCATGGTGCGGTAGTCGCGGGCGACGTCGTCCTCGGTGGCCTCGGACATGAGCCAGAAGTGGGATTTGGGGTGGGTGAGCCAGCGGTGCAGGAGGGGGGCGTCGGCGTCGGGGTCCACGGGCCGGACGCGGAACTCGCCGAGTTCGGGGTCGGCGCGGGTGAAGACGGCCGCGGCGGCCCGGTCGGACGCGGTGTCCTTGCCGGTTGCGGTCCCTCCGTCGGGTGTCCTGCTGCGGCCGGACACGTCGCCCGAGGCCGGTGCGTCGGCGGCCTGGTCGGGCGCGGCCGGTGCCTGCTCCCTCATCGGCGCGCCGCCTTCCGGGCCGGTCCGGAGGCCGGAAGGGCCGTCTCCACCGTGTCTTCCTGGTTCGGGTCTTCCTGGTTCGGGCGGTTCCCGTCCCTGGCGTCGGTGCCCGGTGCTCCCTGCCCGGGTGCGCCGAACTCCTGGAAGGCGATCGAGCGCTCGACGGCGTAGGGTTCGCGGCCCAGCATCGCGCGCAGGATGCAGGAGTTGCGGTAGGCGCCCATGCCCAGGTCGGGGGCGACGAAGCCGTGCGTGTGCAGTTCGGCGTTCTGCACGAAGACGGCGCCCCGGGCGAACTCCGGTCCGCGGCCGTCGTCGGGGGAGCCGTCGGCGCCGGGCGCGTCCTCCCCGGCGGGCGGTGCCCCGATGTCGACGCGGTAGTCGCGGCGCACCGCGAAGCGCCCGGACCCGTCCCAGGCCAGGCGGTCGGTGATGGGTTCCAGGAAGTCCGGCATCCGGTACTGGTAGCCGGTGGCGAGCACCAGGCCCTCGGTGTCGAGGGTGAAGTCGCGCCCCTGGTCGGTGTTGCGCAGGTCCAGGGTGTACGCGCCGCCCGCCGCGTCGTGGCGGGCGCCGGTGACCTCGGTGCCCGTCATCAGGCGTACGGGCGGCGGGCCCAGGCGGCTCTTGACGTAGAGCAGGTCGTAGATGGCGTTGATGAGGTCGGAGTCGATCCCCTTGTACAGGTTCTTCTGCGAGGCCACGAGGCGGTCGCGGGTGGGTGCCGGGAGCGCGTGGAAGTGGTCGGCGTACTCGGGGGAGGTCATCTCCAGGGTGAGCTTGGTGTACTCCAGCGGGAAGAAGCGCGGGGAGCGGGTGACCCAGTTGAGCTGGTAGCCGTGTCCGTCCAGGTCCTGGAGCAGGTCGTGGAAGATCTCCGCGGCGCTCTGTCCGCTGCCGACGACCGTCACGCTGCGCTTGTCGCGCAGCCGCCGCGCTGCGGGCAGGTAGCCGGAGCTGTGCACGGCGTCGCCGGGCAGGTCGCGGCAGGGTTCGGGCAGGTAGGGGGGTGTGCCGGTGCCGAGCACCAGGCGCCGTGCGCGGTGGGTGCGCCGGGTGCCGGTCGCGGTCTCGGTGCTGTGCAGCAGGTAGAGGGCCCGGTCGGGGTCGTACTCCACCGAGTCCACGCGCTGGCCGAAGCGGACGGCGTCGCCCAGGCGCCGGGCGGCCCAGCGGCAGTAGTCGTCGTACTCGGCGCGCAGGGGGTAGAAGCGCTCGCGGATGTAGAAGGGGTAGAGCCTGCCGGTCTCCTTGAGGTAGTTGAGGAAGGAGAAGGGGGAGGTGGGGTCGGCGAGGGTGACCAGGTCGGACATGAAGGGGGTCTGGAGTTCGGCTTGCTCCAGGAGCATGCCGGAGTGCCAGGAGAACTCGGGTTTCTCGTCGAGGAAGAGGCCGTCCAGGCCGGGGATGGGCGCGGTCAGGCAGGCCAGGCCGAGGTTGAAGGGGCCGATGCCGACGGCGGCGAAGTCGTGGATCCGGCCGGGGTCGGCGGCCGGGGCGGGGTGGCGGCTGGTGGTCAACGGGACCTCCCGGTGGTGGTCGGCAGGGCGGGGGCCGTGTGGGCCTCGGGCGGGGCCGGGTGGTCGGGTGCGTGGTGTCCGTTCACGAAGCGGTCGACGTGCGCGGCGATCAGGTCCAGTACCTCGGCGACGTCCTGCGGGGTGGCCCTGGGGTTGAGCAGGGTGAGTTTGAGGTGGGGTCTGCCGTCGACGGTGGTGCGGGCCACGAAGGCGCGGCCCGAGGCCAGCAGCGCCTCGCGGGCGTAGCGGTTGGCGGCGTCGGCGGTGTCGGGGTCGGCGCCGGGTACGGCGCAGCGGAAGACCAGGGTGCTCAGGCTGGGCCGGGTGACGACGGTGAAGCGCGGGTCGGCGTCGAGCAGGGTCCAGGCGGCGGCGGCCAGGTCCAGGACGCTGTCGAAGAGGGCGCCCACGCCGTCGGCGCCCATGACGCGCAGGGTGAGCCACAGTTTGAGGGCGTCGAAGCGGCGTGTGGTCTGCAGGCTCTTGTCGACCTGGTTGGGGGAGAGCAGCGGGGTGCTGCCGTCCGAGCGGGAGTTGAGGTAGTCGGCGTGGTAGGTGACGTGGCGCAGGACGTCGCGGTCGCGGACCACGATCGCGCTGGAGCTGACCGGCTGGAAGAAGGACTTGTGGAAGTCCACGGTGACGGAGTCGGCGCGTTCGACGCCCTCCAGCAGGTGGCGGTGGCGTGAGACCAGCAGGCCGCAGCCGTAGGCGGCGTCGACGTGCATCCACACGCCGCGCTGCCGGCACAGGTCGGCGATGCGGGGCAGGGGGTCGATGCTGCCGAAGTCGGTGGTTCCGGCGGTGGCGACGACGGCGATGGGCAGGAGCCCTTCGGCGCGGCACCTGCGCAGTTGGGCGGCGAGGGCGTCGGGGCGCATGCGCCGTCTGTCGTCGCAGGCCACGGTGATGACGGATTCGTAGCCCAGGCCGAGGAGGGCGGCGGACTTGGCGACGCTGAAGTGTCCGGCCTCGGAGGTCAGGACGCGCATCCTGGGCAGGAGTTCGGCCAGGCGGGTGTCCTGGCCCTCCTGCGCCTTGGCGCGTTGGTGGGCCTCGTCGCGCGCCATGAGCAGGGCCTGGAGGTTGGACTGGCTGCCGCCGCTGGTGAAGACGCCGTCCGCGGTCTCGCCGAAGCCGACGCGTTCGCACGTCCAGTCGATGAGCCGCTGTTCGATCAGGGTGCCCCCGGCGCTCTGGTCCCAGGTGTCGAGGGAGGAGTTGACGGCGGACAGGACGGTCTCGCCGAGCAGGGCGGGCAGGACCACGGGGCAGTTGAGGTGTCCCATGTAGCGGGGGTGGTGGAAGTAGACGGCGTCGTCGAGGTAGACGCGTTCGAGTTCGTCCAGCGCCGCGGTGGGGTCGTGGAGCGGCTGGTCGAGGTCGACCTTGTCGATCTGGGGGCGCAGGTCCTCGGCCGTGGCTCCGGTGAGCGGCCGGTCGGCTCCGGCGATGCGCCGGGCGACGCGGGCCGCGGCCTTCCCGGTCAGGTCGCGGTAGTGTTCGGCGCTCTGGGCGTCGAACAGCTGTGCCCGGGGGTCGTCGGGGTCCTGGTCGGAGGGGGGTGTCGGCTCGGGCCTGGTGCCGAGGGCACCGGCGTTCCCGTGCAGCGGGCCCGGTGCGGACCGCGCGAGGGAGCTCATGGATCATCCTCCTGGAAACGGGCATGCCGACAGCACCCGCAAAGCGGGTGTGGGCATAGGGTGAGGAACTTCGCGAACACTCTTATGTAGGGCGCCCTAACTAAGGGGAGGCTAGCCTAAGCATTCGGGCCCGTACAGTGTGAGGAGAGTTACAGTGGCGACCGTGGTGGTCACTTGGGGTGACTGTAAGTCGCTGGCCAGGGCGAACGGGAGTTGCGAAGAGTGATGCGGCCTTCGCGGGAACCCCACATCCGACACGGCGGGCTTTTCTCGCGAGATCGGACGTTTACTCCCTGGAAACCCCGTGGCGCTTCGGCAGAGAGGCCCACGCCTCGCCCCGCGCCGGGGGAGCGGTCGGATTCGTGACCGGGCGGGTCCGCCGCGGCGCCGGAGGGGCGGTGTGGCCGGTTGCGGCACGAAACCCCCGCGCCGCCGGGCTTTCTGGGATCATCGGGGCAGACCGGATCACCCCCTGCGCGCGGAAGCGGTGCCATGGCCGACCCCCCACACGACGGCGCACCCTCCCGGGGCGACTCCCGGCCGCACCGGAACACGGCAGTGCGTCGGGGGCGGGCGCGGCGCCTGACCGGCATCGCGGCCCCGGTACTGGCACTCTTGGTCGCGAGCACCTCCTGCTCCCTGGTCGGGGAGTTGACCGAGGAGCCGTGGGAGGTCCGCATCTCCGTGCGCGCGCTCGCCGAAGGGCCCCTCGCGCCCCGCGCCGACCACAGCCTGGTCTGGTCCGGTGAGGAGGTCCTGGTCTGGGGCGGACACTCCGCCGGACAGCACGACTCCTTCTCCGACGGCGCCGCCTACTCTCCCGAGAGCGACACCTGGCGCCCCCTGGCCGAGAGCGGACTGGAGTCCAGGACCCGCCACAGCGCGGTCATGGTCGGGGGCCGGATGCTGGTCTGGGGAGGCTTCACGCCGACCTACGACGGTGAGCGGGACGCGCACCTGGCCCGGGACGGGGCCCTCTACGACCCCGAACGCGACGTCTGGGAGCCGATCGAGCCCGCGCCGGAGAGCAGGACCGGGGCGCGCGGAGTGGTCGCCGACGGACACGTCGTCTTCGGCGGCGGGTACAGCGAGCGGGGCGGGGAGGGCTTCCTGGTGTACTCGCCCGAGGAGGACGCGTGGCGCACCGTACCCCTGCGCCACAACGCCGAGCACGCCACCGTCCACGACCTCGCGGCCCTGGACGACACCGTGGTGGCCGTCGGTGACTCGCGCGAGGGGGTGTTCCTGGTGACGATGCGGATCGGGGAGGAGGCCGCGTCGGTCCAGGACGTCTCCGACCTCCCCGGGGCGCGGGAGCAGGACGCCTTCGTCGGGCTGGCGGCCTCGCCCGAGGGGCGTGTGCTCCTGGCGCTGAGAGGCGGTGAGAGCGCGGGCCTGTACGAGGTCGGCCCGGCCGGTGCGGAGCCGCTGGACACGTTGGACTACTCAGACTTCCGCCCTCCGGTGCCGACGTACACCGGCGGCCTGCTCACGGGAGGAATGGACTTCGCCGCCGGACTCGGGCTGGTCGCGACCGGACCCGGCGAGATCAGCCTGTGGGAACCCGGCGCGGGGCGGTCCCGCCGCTTCCAGACCGAGGCGCTGTCCGGGTACTGCGGCCCCCTCGTACCCGTTGCCGAGGACGCGCTGGTCGGCTGGGGCGGTCCGGACTGCGCCTCCGCCGGTGTCCGGGTCGACGTCTCGGTCCCCGGACCGGGGGAGCCGTCGGCGTCGTGACCGGGCGGCCGGGCGGATGCGGACGAGCGCGCCGCGCCGGTCAGGCGGACGCGCCCTTGCCGGTGGCCATGACGGCCGTGCGGACCGCGTTGCGCAGTCCGGGGGCGGCGGCGTCGAAGCGCTCCTGGAGCGCCCTGACCGCGGGCCGGTGCCGCCAGCGCTCGTTGGGGGCGAACACGGTCCACACGTCGCCCTCGGCCGCGATCGAGACCAGGGCCGCGTCCTGGAGTGGCACCGCCGCCGGGTCGCCGCCGCCCAGGACCGCCTCGCGCGTGCGCTCGCGCAGCCGGTCCACCTCCTCGGGCCGTTCGGGGATGACCGTGCGGGTGGGGAACACCCCCAGCGTCCGGCCGCGTCTGACCGTGACCGTCCCGTTCGCGACCAGTCCCTCGCGCACCATCTCCTCGGCCCTGCCCATCTGGGGATAGAGGAGGTTGATCCAGTGGTGCGGCTCGTTGGGCGACAGGTCGGACAGGACCCGGGCCAGGAACGGGTCCCGGGGAGCCCGGGCGATGGCGCGCGCCACCTTGCCGTCGCGGGGGCGCAGCACCCCGCCCAGGGTCAGGTCGGCCAGCGCCGCGGCGCACAGCAGCTGGCCGCGGTAGCCGGCGCTGACGGGGTCGAACCGGTTCTTGTCGGTGTCGTAGCTGAGCAGGTAGAGCCGCTGCGGCAGCGTCAGGTCCATGTCGTTCTCCTCTCGAATGCGTCCTTGCGGGCCCGGTCGGGCTCTGCCGTGGAAGTACCCCGTCCGCGTGCGCGGACGGCCCGTCCCGGGGTCCTCACCCGCGCGGTTCCCAGCGGAAGATCCGGGTGGCCGCCGCGACGGCGACGGCGACCCAGGCCAGCGTGGGCGCCAGCAGGAACAGGGACTCGGTGACCGGGACGCCTCCGCTCCAGGCGTTGACGACCAGCTCCGAGGCCGAGCCGCCGGGCAGCAGCCGCTTGAGCAGGGTCAGCTCCTCGGTGCCGGTGAACCCGACCCATCCGGAGACGGCCAGGACGCCGAGCATGATGGGCAGCGTGGTCACCTGGGCGTGGTCGGGGGAGTTGGTCAGTCCGGCCGTGGCCAGCCCCAGGCCCGCCATCATGACCATCGTCGCGACGACGGCCGCTACCAGCAGGAGCACGTTGTCCGGGGCGCCGCCGACCACGGCCAGCACGGCCAGGATCACGGTCACCTGGACCAGCGTGACGGCGGTGACCGGGAGCAGCAGCCCGGTGAGGATGCCGGCGTCGCCCGACGCCGTTGAGCGCAGCCGCTTGAGGAAGAGGTTCTGCCTCCGGGAGGCGAGCGTGGTGACCGAGGTGGTGTAGAGCCCCATGGTCACCACGAGGAACACCAGGATCGAGGCGATGGCGCCCAAGTCCACGGCCTCGCGCAGCGCCGGGAAGGTCTGGTGCATGTAGATGTAGAACGCGCTGGAGGCCGCCGGGACGATGAGCATGGTGACCAGGACCAGTCGGTTCCGGAAGATCTGGATCAGCTCGCTCTGAGCGATCGTGAGCATGGGTCGGGTCCTTTTTCCTGGAAGGTGCGGGGAGTCGGAGCGTGTTCGGCGCGGGCTTCGGAGAGCACCGGCTAGGGCCTGTTTTTTGGGCCGGTTCCAGCTTGTGGGGGGTGGTTCGGGCGCCCGAACACGGACTGAAGCGGAGCGGAGGTCCAAGAAGACACTGCCTAGTCGTCGCCGATGGAGCGGAAGACGTCGTCGAGCCGGGTCGGACCGGCCTCCAGCCCCCGCAGTTCGACCGCGTTGTCCTGCGCCCAGCCCAGCAGGGTGTACAGGTCCTTCTGCAGGCCCAGGGTCTCGACGAGGAACGCCCCGTCGCCCTGGCGCGCGGCCTGGACCGGCGGCGTCGGCGCGGTGTCCGGCAGGGAGAAGCGGATCGTGGCCGGAAGGGTCTGCGTCAGCTCGGCCACGGTCCCCTCCCGGTGGAGGGAACCCTTGTGCATCAGCCCGATGCGGTCCGCGCGCTGCTGGGCCTCCTCCAGGTAGTGCGTGGTCAGCACGATGGTCGAGCCGTCCTCGCGCAGCCTGTCCACGGCCTCCCACAGCCCGTCCCGGGACTGGATGTCCAGACCGGTGGTGGGCTCGTCCAGGAAGATCAGCTCCGGCGACCCGTACGCGGCGGTGGCGAAGTCCAGCCGCCGCTTCTCGCCGCCCGAGAGCTGGGACACCTTGGTCCCGGCCTTGGCGGTGAGGCCGACCATGCCGAGCACGCGTTCGACCGTGTCCGTGCGCCGGGTGAGTCCGCCGATCAGCCGGACCGACTCCTTCACCGTCAGGTCCGGGGAGAACCCGCTCTCCTGGAGCATGATGCCCACCCGGGGCCGCACGGCGCGCCGGTCGCGCGGGTCCTGGCCGAAGACCCGTACGGTGCCCGAGGTGGCGGTGCGGTGGCCCTCGACGGTCTCCAGGGTCGAGGTCTTGCCCGCGCCGTTCGTGCCGAGCAGCGCGTAGAGTTCCCCGCGCCCCACCTGGAGGGACAGGTCCCTCACGGCGTGGAAGTCCCCGTACTTGAGGTTGAGCCGTTCGACGTCGATGACTGCTGTGGAGGTCATGCTCCCATTGCAGCGCCCGCCGCGCCCGCGGGGCAGTGGGGCCACGTCACCACCTGGCCGTGACGTTTGTGGGGGTGAGCCCATGACGCGGTGTCACTGGTGGGCGCGGCGCGATCGGCGGAATACTGGGAGGGACCCCCGTCCTCGGACCCGGAGAGCCGCACATGGACACCCGGCCCCCGCGCATCCCGCCGACGGCGGCTCCGGCCCTGCCGCGGCCGCCCCGCACGACCGCCGGGCCGTCGGCGGAGGGGCGGTGAGCCGCCTCTCCCGCGCCGGGATCCCGTGCCCGGCCGCCACCGCGGCGGTCCGGCCGCCCGGGACGCCGGTCCGGGACGACCCGTCGGCGTCCTACGCTTTCGTCACCGTGGCCGCCCCGCGCGAACGCGTGGCCGACCGCGGCGGCGGGTCGACGGTCCGACACGACAGGGGCCGGTTCCCGACCGCCGCGCAGTTCCCGCGCCCGGCCCCGGCACAGCGCACGACAACGCGGAAGGACAACCGATGACCACCGTGGTACTCGCCGACGACGAGGCCCTCCTGCGCAAGGCGATGGCCGCCCTGCTCCCGCTGGAGGGGGAGATCACCGTGCTCGCCGAGGCGGAGGACGGGGAGGAGGCCGTGCGGGCCGTGCTGGACCACCGGCCCGACGTGCTCGTCATCGACCTGGAGATGCCCAACGTGGACGGGCTCGGCGCCGTCGAGCGGATCCGCCGCGAACTGCCGGACCAGGTGATCCTCATGCTCACCCGCCACGCCAGGCCCGGCGTGCTGCGCAAGGCGCTCAAGCTCCGGGTGCAGGGGTTCGTCAGCAAGTCCGCGGAACCGGCGCACATCGCCTCGGTCATCGACAACCTGCACCGGGGCAAGCGGTGGATCGACCCGGACGTCTCCGCGCTCGCCGTCATCGACGACTGCCCGCTCACCGACCGCGAGGTGGACGTGCTGCGGGCGACCAGCGAGGGCTACTCGGTCGCCGACATCGCCGCCCAACTCCACCTGGCGGAGGGCACGGTGCGCAACTACCTGTCCAACGCGATGCAGAAGACCCAGACGCGGACCCGGCACGAGGCGGCGCGGTACGCGCGCGAGCACGACTGGCTGTGAGCCCCCGGCGGCGCCCGTGCGGGCGCACGCCTCCCGGACGCCGCGGTCCCGTGACACGGGGCCGCGGCACCGTCCTCACGCATCGGTGACCTCGCGTTTCGCGTTCCACCAGTGACACCACGTCATTGTTTGCCTCAGCGCGACGTCACGGTGAAGTGGTGACGCCGTCGCACTGCCGGACGAGCCCGCGAACCGGTGGAATAGGGGGCAAGAACTTCACACCGGCCGCCACCGGGAGACACCCGGAGCGGACGCGGGACACCCCGTCGCCCCTTCCCCGCACGGGGGCGGCCCGGAAGCGACCGCGACCGCGACGGGGCGCCGACCCGGCGGCGGAGCCGGAAGCGGACGTGAAAGAGAGGAACGACATGGCACGCAGTGACACGACAGCCGACCGGAACCTCCCCGCCTCCCCCGAGCACACCGACCCGAACACCTCCCCGGACGGAGTGACCATGACCGAGCACCGCCCCACCCACCCCGCCCCCGCCCAGCCCGAGCAGCCCGTCGACGTCAAGCAGGCGGCGATGGAGGCGGCGGGTGGCCCGTGGGGGATGGTCATCTCGGCGATCCCGGCCCTGGTCTTCGCGGGGGCGATCGCCTTCGTCTCGCCGCTGGTCGCCGCCGGGATCGCGATCGCCCTGGCCGTGGTGATCGCCGTGGTCCAGCTCTGGCGCGGCAAGCCCTTCAGCTCCGTGTACGGCGGGGTGCTCGGCGTCGTGATCGCCGGGGGCATCGTCGCCTGGACCGGGTCGGCCAACGACTTCTTCGTGATCGGGATCTGGGCCGCCCTGGTGGTGGGCGTGGTCGTGCTCGTCACGACCCTCATGAACCGGCCGGTGACCGGCGTCATCTGGAACGCCGTGCACGGCGGCACCCACGCCTGGCGCGAGGACCGGCCCACGCTGGTCGCGCACCACGTCGCCACGTTCGCGGTGCTGATGCTGTGCGTGCTGCGGTTCGCGGTGCAGGGCTGGCTCTACCTGGCCGACTCCACCGCCTGGCTGGCGATCGCCGACACCGTGATGGGCTTCCCGCTGATGGCCGTGGTCGCCGTGGTGGTCATCTGGGCCTTCCGCCGCTCCACCAAGCGCCTGGTCAAGTCCGATGGCTCCGAGGCCGCCGAGCGGGGCTGACCGTCCCCGTCGGCCTCCGGGCCGCCCGCCCCCGACACACCCCCACAACACGTCCCCGACACCCCGCCGCGCGGGCCGACCACCCTCGGCCCGCGCGGCGGGGTGTCGGGCACACTGCCCCGGCGCGCGGCAGGGCGGGCGGCGGCCACCGCGGCACATGCCGCCGTCCCCCAGCCCACCGCCGCGCCTGGCGGGGTCTTCCCCTTTCGCGGGGAACACCCTTCCCCGGGCTGCGCACGTCTTCGGAGCCGGGGGCTTTCCCTTTCGTGAGGTAATACCGCACGCGAGGGGAGAATTCGGGCATTCGGTGGGGGACGTGCACACACGGTGTGGATAGCATCGGTGCGAGCGGTTTCCCCAACCTCGGCGGGATCGCGACCGTGTGAGCGCCGGGGGCCGCGTTCCGTGACGTCCGCCCCCGTCTATCGAGGTAGATGCCCAGATGACCGACGATGCGTCCACTCCCGCCTCCGCCGACCGCCCGCCGCAGATCGACACCACCCGGACCCACTCGGCCCGGATCTGGAACTACTGGATGGGCGGCAAGGACAACTACCCGATCGACCGCGAGGCGGGCGACGCGGTCGCCGCGGGCTTCCCCGAGATCGTGGACCTGGCCCGCACCAGCCGGGAGTTCCTGATCCGCGTCGTGACCCACCTGGCGGGCGAGGCGGGCATCCGCCAGTTCCTCGACATCGGCACCGGCATGCCCACCGCCAACAACACCCACGAGGTCGCCCAGTCGATCGCCCCGGAGGCCCGCGTGGTCTACGTGGACAACGACCCCCTCGTACTCGCGCACGCCCGCGCGCTGCTGGTCGGCACCCCCGAGGGGGTCACCGACTACATCGACGCCGACCTGCGCGACCCCGACGCGATCCTGGAGCGGGCCGCCCGGACCCTGGACTTCGACCAGCCCGTCGCGCTCATGCTCATGGGCGTCCTGGGCCACGTGCCCGACGACGAGGTCCTGCCGGTCGTGCGCCGTCTGGTGGACGCGCTGCCCCCGGGCAGCTACCTGGCGAGCTACGACGGCACCAACACCAGCGAGGCCTACAACGAGGCCATCGAGGTGGGCAACAAGCAGGGCGCGGTCCCCTACCTCCTGCGCAGCCCGGAGGAGGTCGCCGCCCGCTTCGAGGGCCTGGAGCTGCTGGAGCCGGGCGTGGTCCCCTGCCCCCTGTGGCGCCCCGCCCCCATCGAGGTCGGCTCCCGGCGCGGCATGGACCAGTACGGCGGCCTGGCCCGCAAGCCCTGACGCCGCGCGGTGCCGGTTCCGCCCGCGCCCCGGCCTCGGGCGGAACCGGCGCGCGCTCAGGGCGCGGGGTAGACCTCCGCGCGGTCGACGGTGACGATGGCGTCGCTGGACCCCGCGGGCCGGTCACCGGTGACCGTGACGGTCAGGGTGTGCTCGCCGGGGCCGAGTTCGGGGCTCAGGTACACGCGCTGCTCGCCGACCCGGAACGGGTTGTGGTAGCTCACCGGCTCCGAGGGCGGCCCGCCGTCCACCGAGAACGTCGCGTAGCCGTGGTCGGTGTCCAGGGAGGCGTACACCGCGATCCGCGACCCGGTGAAGTGGTAGGTGGCCGTGGCCCCGGCCTGGGCGGTGTAGTGGTCGTCGCCGTAGAAGCAGTACGCCCCGCAGCGGTCCCCCGTGGTCCAGTCGCCCTCGTAGGAGACCCGCGGTCCGCCCCGGCCGGTGTCGGTGTCGTTGACCGCCGTGCTGCCCGCGCCCGGGTCGCCGGAGGGCAGGCGCTGGGTCGCCCCCGCCGCCAGCGGCCGTCCGAGGTCGGGGGTCCCCTCGGGGGTCCAGCCGATGCGCTGGGCCCGCGTGGACCGGAACGAGTAGGTGTACTCGGGCGTGTTCTTGGCGTGGTAGGCGATCCAGTCCTCGGTGCCGTCGGGCGAGCGGAAGAAGAAGTGGTGCCCGGGCCCCCAGACCCCGGCCGCGTCGTCGCGGCTGAACAGCGGCCCCGGCAACTGCTCCCAGGCGTCCGCCGACAGCGGGTCGGCGCCCTCGTCCAGCGCGATCGACCAGATCTGGTAGTCGGGTTTGCCGGTGTCGCAGGCGGAGTAGGTGAGGAAGGTCCGGCCGTCACGGTACAGCGGGGTCGGCCCCTCCCGGACCTCGGGGCAGCCGCCCTCGTTGGGCAGTGCGACGGGTTCGCCCTCGACCGTCCAGGGGTTGCTCATGCGCGCGGCGTAGAGCTGCTGGGGGCCGCCGTCGAACCCGCGTCCGGGGCTGCTCCAGGCGAAGTAGGGCTGCCCGTCGTGCACGAAGGGCTCGCCGTCGATGGCGTAGGTGCCGGTGTCGGCGATCCGCGCCTTGAACTCGTAGGGGCCGGCCGGGTCGTCGCCGGCCGACTCCAGGACGTAGAGCCGGTGGCTGGCGTCCCGCTCCACGGGGTCGGTCAGCCTGCTGTCGGCGGCCGTGTAGTACAGGTACCAGCGCGGCCCGTCCCCGGTCTGGAACCGGTGCAGCGCCGGGGCCCACAGTTCGGTACTGCGGCTGGGGTCGCTGTCGCGCCACACCTCCACGGGTTCGGCGGTGGCCAGGGTGGCCAGGCTGGGCGACTTCCACACGGAGATGCGGTCGCCCTGAGTAGTGGACAGGTAGTAGTTCCCGTCGTGGTGCACGATCGTGGGGTCGGCGCCCGCGTTGAGGGGGTTGCGGAACGTCCCCTCCTGTGCTGCTCCGGCGTCGGCCGCGCCGGCCGTCGTGGCGGCGGTACCGCCGGAGGCGTCGGCGGTGGCGGTGGTGGCGAGGGGGAGTGCGAGCAGCGCCAGGGTCAGGGCGCTGAGAGCCGTCAGGCGGCGTCGCGGGCGAGGGGACGTGCGTGGTGACATCGCTGTTTCCCGTCCGGTGAGTGGTGCTCTTCCTGTTTCTTGCGTCGTTGTCGTTGTCGTCGTGCGGTGGGGCCCGCGCGCCCGCGGCCCCGGCGGCGCGCGGTGCGCCCCCGGGTACGCCGCGGCCGGTCGGCCCCGGGCGCGCGGACCGGTCCTCACTGCCCGCCCAGACCCGTCGTGGCGACGCTGTTGACGATCTGGCGCTGGAACAGCATGAACACCACCACCATCGGCGCCGCCGCCACCATCGACGCCGCCAACTGCGAGGCGTAGAAGGTGCCGTAGGAGTCCAGGATGTTGGGGATGCCCACGGGCAGCGTCATCAGGGCCGGATCGGTCGTGACGATGAACGGCCACAGGTAGTTGTTCCAGGCGGTGATGAACACGAAGATCGACGCCGCCGCCAGGATGGGCCGCGACAGCGGCATGATCACCGTCGTGAACAGCCGCCAGTAGGAGGCCCCGTCCATGCGTGCCGCCTCGTCCAGCTCGCGCGGCACCGCGTCGAAGAACCGCTTGAGCACGAACACGATGACCGGCGCCACCAACTGCGGCAGGACCACCGCCGCATAGGTGTCCACCAGGCCCAGCGACACCATCTGCTGGAACAGCGGCACGATGAGCAGCTGCGGCGGGACCACGATCGCCGCCACCGTGAAGGCCATCAGCGCCGCGCGGCCCCGGAAGCCCATGCGCGACATCGCGAAGGCCGCCGGGGCCGCCACCACGATCGTGAGCAGGGTGACCAGCACGGCGATGACCAGGCTGTTGAACAGCCACATCTGCACGTTCCCGGCCTCGAACAGGTTGCGGTACTGCTCCAGGGTGAACCCGGTCCCGGGGACCAGGGTCGGCGGCAGCGCGACCGCGTCCCCCTCGGACTTGAACGAGGTGACCAGCGCCCACAACATCGGGGCCAGCCACAGCACCGCGAGGACCGCCAGCGCCGTCATCGCGGCGATCCGCGGTCCGCGGCCCCCGCCCAGCATCAGGTCGCGCTGCCTGGCGCGGTCCAGGGCCGCCTCGGCCCGCCGCGTCGAACGAATGCTCCGCATCGCCATGTCAGACCCTTCTCCGCGCGCTGATCCACAACTGGAGGGCGGCCACGCCCAGGACGAGCGCCAGGAACAGGTAGGAGACGGCGGCGCCGTACCCGAACCGGTAGCCGGTGAAGCCCACGTCGTAGATGTAGAGCAGCAGCGAGCGGGTCGCCTCGCCCGGGCCGCCCCCGGTGAGCAGGTAGATCTGGTCGAAGACCTTCAGCGAGGCCAGCACCTGCAACAGCAGGACGACCACCGTGGTACCCCGCAACTGGGGGAGGGTGACGTGGCGCAGCCGTGCCCACACCCCCGCGCCGTCCAGCGCGGCGGCCTCGTACAGGTGGCCGGGGATCGACTGGAGGGCTGCCAGGTACAGCAGGAAGTTGAACCCGACCGTCCACCACACCGTGGTCAGCGCCACCGACCACATGGCCACGCCCTCGTCGGTCAGCCAGCCCAGGCCCTCCATCCCCAGCAGTCCCAGCGTGTGGTTGAGCAGGCCGAAGTCCTCCACGTACAGGAACTTCCACACCAGCGCCACCGTGGCCACCGGCAGCAGGAACGGCAGGAAGAACGACAGCCGCCACAGCCACTGCCCGGGCAGCCCGGTGTGCACCAGCACCGCCATGGCCAGCGCGACCACCACCAGGGGGACGGTGGTGATGAGGGTGAACAGGACGGTGTTGCCCAGGGTCCGCCACACCATCGGGTCGCCCAGCGCCTCGGCGTAGTTGCCCAGTCCGACGAACGCGCCGCCCGCCCCGTTGAGGGCGATGTCGGTGAAGCTCATCCACAGGCCGCTCACCAGCGGCCAGGCCAGGAACAGCGCGTACACCAGGAGGAAGGGCAGCAGGAACACCAGGGGCGAGTCCGCCAGGCGCAGCCACAGCCGCCGCGCGCCGCCGGGGCCGCCCGGCGTCGGGGTCCCGCCCGCGCGGGCGCGGGCCGGGGCCCGGGTGGTCAGGCTCATTTGTTTGTTGGGCGTGGACACCCCGTCCTTCAGGGCGGGGAGGAAACGCCCTCTCCTTTCTCGTGGCTTTCTGTTGGATTTGGCTCACGCGATCGCAGAGTGGTCGCTACGGTGTGTGCCATGACCAGGAAGAACGTGAAGCGGGCGTTTCGGTACCGCTTCTACCCGACCGATGTGCAGGCGGCTGAGCTGTCGCGCACGTTCGGGTGCGTGCGCCTGGTCTGCAACCGCGCCCTGGCCGAACGCACCGCCGCCTGGAACACCGAACAGCGGCGGCTCTCCTACACCGACACCTCCGCGGCACTCACTTCCTGGAAGAAGGCCGAGGAGCTGTCCTTCCTCACCGAGGTCTCCTCCGTCCCGCTCCAGCAGACGCTGCGCCACCTGCACACGGCGTTTCGGAACTTCTTCGACCGGCGCACGAAGTACCCGCGGTTCAAGTCGCGCAAGAAGTCGCGGGCATCGGCGGAGTACACCCGGTCGGGGTTTCGCTATCGCGACGGCTGCCTGACCCTGGCCAAGATGGCCGAACCCCTGGACATCGTGTGGTCGCGGCCTCTGCCCGCAGACGCACGGCCGTCCACGGTGACGGTCTCGCGTGACGCGGCCGGGCGCTGGTTCGTGTCCCTGCTGTGCGAGGACACCATCACGTCGGTCCCGGCTGTCCACGACGCGGTGGGCGTGGACATGGGTGTGACGTCGCTGGTGGCGTTGTCCACGGGGGAGAAGGTGGCCAATCCCCGCCACGAGCAACGCGACCGCGCCAGGCTGGCCCGCGCCCAGCGGGCGCTGTCCCGCAAGGCCAAGGGCAGCGCGAACCGGGGCAGGACCCGCCGCAAGGTGGCACGGGTGCACGCCCGCATCACCGACCGGCGCCGGGATTTTCTGCACAAGCTCACTACTCGACTCGTCCGCGAGAACCAAGTGGTCGTGATCGAGGACCTGGCCGTGCGCAACCTGGTCAGGAACCGCGGATTCGCTCGGGCGATCTCGGACGCGGCCTGGCGCGAGCTGCGCACCATGCTGGAGTACAAGTGCGCCTGGTACGGGCGGGACCTGGTCGTGGTGGACCGGTTCTTTCCGTCCTCCCGGCTGTGTTCGACGCCCGGGTGCGTCTACGTGCACGCGTCGCTGCCGCTGCACGTGCGGGAGTGGAGGTGCCCCCAGTGCGGCACCACCCATGACCGCGATGTGAACGCGGCGAACAATCTCAGGGCCGCCGGGCTGGCGGCATCTGCCTGCGGAGCTGGTGTGAGACCTCAACGGGAGTCCTCCCGGACGGGGCGACCGGCGGTGAAACAGGAAGGCCACGGGGTGACCCGTGACGAGGCGTTGGCCTCGAACCACCGGTAGGTGGTTCCGGAATCTCCCGCCTTTAGACGGGAGAGAAAGTCAATCCAGGCCTCCCGGGTTGGTGCGGGCGGCCCAGGAGTCCAGGGTCCGGCCCAGGTGCTCCACCGCCGCCTCGGGCCCGTCACCGGTCAGGGCCGTGCGCAGCGCCTCGCTCACGTCGGAGTGGAACTGCGATCCGGCCCCGGCGAACCACACCTCGGGGTCGAGCACGGGGGTCTCACCGGCTGCGGCGTAGTCCGACTGCGGATCCAGCGCCAGGTACTCCGGCGACTGGGCGATGGGCGAGTAGGCCGGGATGTGGCCCGCCTCGCCCCAGATCAGGCTGTTGCGCACCATGAGCGCCACGAACTCGTGGGCGGCGCGCACCCGTTCGGGGTCGGGGTCGCCCCGGCGGGGCAGCACGAAGGCGTGGGAGTCGGCGTACCCGCCGGGCCGGTCGAAGACCGTGGGGAAGGGGGCCGCCCCCAGGTTCTCCACGTGCTCGGACAGGTAGGGCAGCTCCCACTCCCCGCACACGAGCATCGCCGAGCGCCCCGAGGCGAAGGCCGCCAGCGCGGTGGGGTAGTCCAGGTCCGGTTCCGACGTCCGCCCGTCGAGCAGCTCGGCGAGGAAGGAGTACACGCGCAGCGCCGCGTCGCGGTCGAACACGGCCGGTCCGCCCTCGGGCAGCTCCATGGACGCGCCGGTCTGGTCGTACAGCATCCAGAACAGCCGCCACCCCTGGGAGTCGTCGTTGACGTGCCCGTAGGAGACGCCGTTGCCGCCCCCGGCCTCGGCCAGCGCCCGGGAGGTCGCGAGGAACCCCTCGGGGGAGTCCATCCCGGTCAACTTCCCGTCCCCGTCGAGCACACCGGCCCGGTCGGCCACCCCGGTGTCGTAGAAGACGATCACCGGGTGGGTGTCCAGCGGGATGGCGTAGGTGGCGCCGTCGTGGATGCCGCGTTCCCACAGGTCGGGCACGAAGTCCTCGGCGGTGACCCCGAACTCGGCCAGCAGGTCCAGGTCGAAGGGTTCGAGCAGCCCGCCGGGGGCGTACCCGGGCAGGCGGGACAGGTGCAGCACGGCCGTCTCGGGGGCCCGCCCGCCCACGGAGGCCACCGCGAGCTTGGTGTAGTACGGCGGCCCCCAGGCCAGCGTGCTGGGGGTGACGCTCAGGTGCGGGGCCTGCTCGCGCACCGCGTCCAGCATGGTCTGCACCCGGGCGCCGTCGCCGCCCTGGAACAGGCTCCAGAACCGCACCTGCGAGCCCGGTCCCGCACCGGAGCCGGGGGCGCATCCGGCGGCGCCCAGGGCCGAGCCCAGGGCGAGGGCTCCCGTGCCCAGGAGCACGCCGCGCCGCGAGAACGGCGGAGGCGGCCCGGCGGGCGGGCTGGATCTGCGTGGTGGGTGTGGCATCGGCGGACTCCAGGGAAGGGGCGGGGGGTGGTGGGGGCGGTGGTCCCCGGGGCGTCCCGGGGACGCACTCACTCGGGCCGACGGTCGGCCTTCTCGTACGCGGCCGTCCTGCGCTGGGCGGCGGCGATGCGGGCGGTGTCGAGCTTGTCGCCGCGGTCGAACCGGTAGACGCCGTTGCGTTCCTGGAACACGTCGGTGAGCTGCGTGTAGCAGTAACCGAACATGTCCGGGTCCTCCAGCAGCACGCCCGTCAGGCCCTCGAAGCGGGTGTGGAACTCCTCCTCGGTCCTCGGGTCGTCGCCGTACCCCCACGACTGCTCGCCGCCGTCGGTGCCGGGGTCCCAGCGGATCCCGCCGAACTCGCTGCAGAAGTAGGGCTGGCCGCGGTAGGGCACCGACCAGTCGCGGCCGTCCGCGCCTCGGTTGACGTAGGGGTCGTCCTGGGCCAGGCCGCTCATCTGCTTGCGGAATGCCTCGGGGTCCTGCTCGTAGCTGTGGGAGTCGTAGACGTCGGTCTCGGGGACCCGGTGGGCGTACCCGGAGGCGTCCACCACCGGGCGGGAGGGGTCGATCGCCTTGGTGGCCAGGAACATCGCCCGGGTCACGTCGTCCAGGGCGGTGAAGCGGTCGTGCAGCCGCTGGAAGGTCTCGTTGAGCGGGCACCACCCGACGACGCTGGGGTGGGAGTAGTCGCGTTCGACGGCCTCGGTCCACTGGGCCACGTAGGAGGCGTCCGGCCGCTGGTTGTCGTCGGCCGGGCCGCCGTGGGCCGCGCACCCCCAGTCGCCGAACTCGCCCCAGACCAGGTAGCCGAGCCGGTCGGCGTGGTAGAGGAAGCGCTCCTCGAAGACCTTCTGGTGCAGGCGGGCCCCGTTGAACCCGGCCCGCAGGCCCAGTTCGATGTCGCGCACCAGGGCGGCGTCGTCGGGCGCGGTCATCAGCCCGTCGGGGTAGTAGCCCTGGTCCAGGACCAGGCGCTGGAACACGCGTTGGCCGTTGATGAGGATCGCCTTGCCCTGGACGGAGACCGACCGCAGTCCCGCGTAGGACCCGGCCCGGTCCACCACGCGCCCCGCGGCGTCGAGCAGTTCCAGGCGCAGCGTGTACAGGTGCGGGTCCTGCGGCGACCAGGCGCGGCACCGCTCCACCGGCACCGTCAGGGTCAGCCGGGGCGCGGCGTCCAGGTCGGCGCGGGCCTCGGCGGCGGCGACCTCGCCGTCCCCGTCCTCAAGGACGGCGCGCACCCGCAGGCCCTCGCCGCTGCCGGACAGCGGCAGGAGCAGGTGGAAGGCACCGTTGGCCAGGTCCGGGGTGATGCGGGGGCGGCGCAGGTGCGTGTCGGGGACCGGTTCCATCCACACGGTCTGCCAGATCCCCGTGGTGCGCGTGTAGTGGCACCCGGTGTTGGCGTACCAGGTGGCCTGCTTGCCGCGGGCCTGGAAGCCGTGTCGGCTGTCGCGGGCGCGCACGACCACCACGGCCTCCTCGCCGGGGGCGGCGACCCCGGACAGGTCGGCGGTGAAGGGGGTGAACCCGCCGCGGTGGCGGACGACCTCCGTGCCGTTGACCCACACGGTGGTGTCGTAATCGACGGCCTGGAAGTGCAGCAGGACGCGCCGCCCCGCCCAGGCGTCGGGGACGCGGACGGTGCGCCGGTACCAGACCGCCTCCGTGAAGTCGGTGTCGCCCACGCCGGACAGCTCCGACTCCGGGCAGAAGGGGACGGTGATGGCGCCGGAGAGTTCCGCGTCGCGCAGGCCCCGTTCGAGTCCGCTGTCGCCGCGGTCGATCTCGAAGTCCCAGGTGCCGTTCAGGCACAGCCAGTCGGGGCGGGTGAACTGCGGGCGCGGGTACTCGGGGCGGGGCGGAGCGGTGGGCCCGTCCCCGCGCTGCGAGCGGTGGTGCGTCGGCACGGAGGTGTTCTCCTTCTCACGGCGTCGTCCTGTGACTGGCGTCACGCCACATGTCAGCACATTTTTACATCGATGTAAATACCTCGATCCGAAGGTCAGGAGGCTCCGGACACCGTGCTCGGAGCGGCCGGTCCGACCGCCGGGCGGCGGCCGGGCGCGGGCTAGGATGGCGCTGATCGGGGGTGGACGTGGGCACGAGGCCGCGTATCAAGGACGTCGCGCGTCAGGCCGGGGTCTCGGAGAAAACGGTTTCCAACGTTATTAACGACCACCCGCACGTCAGGCCCGCCACGCGCGCCGCCGTGGAGGCGGCCATCGGCGCCCTGGGCTACCGGGTCAACCTGGCCGGACGCCACCTGCGCCGCGGCCGGACCGGTGTGATCGCGCTGGTCGTGCCCGAACTCGACCTGGGCTACTTCGCCGAACTCGCCGACCTGGTCATCCGCGAGGCCGAACGCCTCTCGCGCACCGTCCTCGTCCACCAGAGCGAGGCCCGCCGCGAGCGCGAGGAGTCCGCGCTGGAGGGGTTCGGCGCCGACTTCGTGGACGGGGTCATCCTCAGCCCGCTCGCCATGGACGACGCCGCCCTGCGCACACACCCCTCCCGGCTGCCGGTGGTGCTCCTGGGCGAGCTGCCCCGCACGGTCCGGCACGGCCACGTCGCCATCGACAACGTGGCCGCCGCCCGGGAGGCGACCGAGCACCTGCTCGACGGCGGGCGCACCCGGATCGCGGTGGTGGGCGGTCGGCCGCCCGGCCCCTCCGGCACGGCCGAGCTGCGCACCCGCGGTTACCGCGAGGCCCTGGAGGCGCGGGGGAGGAGCTACGACCCCGCGCTGGTGCGACCGGCCGGGCACTTCCACTGGAGGGACGGGGCGGAACTGGCCGCCGAACTCGTCGCCGGACCCAGGCCGCCCGACGCGCTGCTGTGCATGAACGACCTGCTGGCGCTGGGGGCGATGCGCGCGCTGCACGACGCCGGGGCGCGGGTCCCCCGGGACGTGGCGGTGGTCGGGTTCGACGACATCGCCCCCGGGCGCTACTCCGTGCCGAGCCTGACCACCGTCGCCCCGGACAAGCCGGGTCTTGCCAGGGAGGCGGTGCGGCTGCTGCTGGAGGAGGTGGAGGCCCGTCGCGGCGCCCCGGACGCGGAGCCCGGGGCCGGGGCCGCCCGGGCCTCGGCCAAGGTCGTCGTCGGCCACACCCTTCTCGTGCGGGAGAGTAGTGCCAGCGCACTCTGAGACCCGTCCTCCTCGGAGAGGCCGGGGCCGCCAGAAGACGCGCAAGCCGCTTTACGGAAATGCATGTAAATGGTCTGATTTTCTCTTCGTGCTTGCGTAGGTTAATGATAATGGACCCCACGGCATGACGGAGGTGGGGCCCGTTTCCGTGTCACTCCTCCTGTTCGCGCGCACGCCTCCGCTCGCTTCGGCGGGGGAGAGGTGGTGCTATCTTTTTGGCGGTTTTGTTCCATTCGGGCAGTTCGGGTGGGGTCGAGGTTCCCGCGCGGGTGCGGATGAGGCCGTCCACGACCAGTCCGGCGAAGACGCGGGGGTGGGTCCTGTATTCGCCCTTGCCGTCCAACCACCGGTAGAGGCCGTGTTCGGTGACGGTGACCTGCGCGTACCCGAGATAGGGTCAGCAGGTCAGAGTGGGAACCGTGTCCAGACTGAACCAGTGGGGCTTGTCGCCGATCTGCGAGGGCAGCCCGCGCGCGGTGAGTTCTTCCTGGAGGTGCTGTAGCTGTTCGATCGCATCCATGCACCAACGGTGCGGCTGAACAGTGGTTTTACACAGCTACCAATATCTTCCTGTATGGATATGGCCCCGAATGCAGATGCCTGGATAGCTTTGAGGTGTGACTGAGAACGAATTCACATCTCTGTTTTCCAAGCTCCGTGAACTGTCCGGTTTGAGGCAGGAGGAGCTTGCCGAACGTGTGGGGTCCTCCGCCGCCTCGGTGTCCCGGTGGGAGACCGGCGTCATCACCCCCAAACGGGCGAAGGTCGAACAGCTCGACAAGGCGCTCAAGGCCGAAGGCCGCTTGGTGCGCACGTGGGAACCGGTGGCCACCGGGTCGCAGATTCCGCCCTGGATGCGTTCCAAGGGCGCCCTGGAGGAGAAGGCGGTGGAGATCGACACGGTGACGGTCTCCAACCTCGTGCCCGGCCTCCTCCAGTCCCTGCCCTACGCGCGCATGGTGTTCCGCGCCGGGCATCCCAGCGCGTCCAACGACGATGTGGAGCGCTTCGCCCAGCTTCGCGTCTCGCGCTACGAGGTGCTCAAACGAAGGAATGACCCGTTCGTCACCGCTGTCTTCCCCATCTCCGCGCTGACCTGCCTGCCCGACAGCGTACGCACCGACCAGGTCAAGACGATCCTGCGGCACATGGAACGGGAGCGCATGGCGGTCCACCTGATTCCCGACGGCAATCCGATGCTGCTGATCGCCGCCTCTGTCCAGGTCTACCGGTTGACGGACGGCACCGCTGTGGCGGCCTCCGACTACGCCCGGGGCAACCTCCTGATGGACGAGCCGGAGGACACCGCGGCGGTAGTGTCTGTCGTGAGGAACCTGATCGGTCTGTGCTCTCCCTCGGGGGAGACGTCCCCCCTGCTAGGAAGGCTGCTGTGATGTGGCATAAGTCCAGCTACAGCAATGACGCCGCTCACTGCGTCGAGGTCAGCGAAGGGCCGTCCACCCTGGTACGCGACACCCAGAACCGGGAAGCGGCCACCCTGGCCTTCCCCGCCGCCGAGTGGGCCGCTCTGCTCCGTTGTGAAGGTCCCGACTCCGCGCGCTGACACCCCGCTCAACCGGTTCCCCGTTCGGGGGAGCGGGGGCGCTCACGACAGCGCGACGTAGACGGTGTTGGACGCGTCGTGGTCCTGCTGGGGGTTGGGGAAGTCCACGACCTCCGCGCGCGCCGTGGTGAAGACCTCCGCCAGCAGTTCGGTGAACTCCTCGTCCGGCGCGTCGTTGGACCACAGCGCGAAGACGCCGCCCGGCGCGAGCAGGCGCTCGCGCAGGCGGCGCAGCCCCTCGGCCGTGTACAGACCGGCGTGACCCGGGTGGAGCAGGTGGCGCGGAGAGTGGTCGATGTCCACGATCACCGCGTGGAACGGCTCCGCGCCCAGGTCGGGGGCGGGCCCCGTCCCGGCGCCGACCGAGGCGAAGAAGTCCCCGTGCTCCAGGCGGCAGCGGGAGTCGGAGACCAGCGCCGCACCCGAGGGGATCAGTCCCTCGCGGTGCCAGTCGATGACCTCGCCCAGCGCCTCCACCACGACCAGGGAGCCCACGCGCGGATCCTCCAGCACCGTGTGCGCGGTGTAGCCCAGGCCCAGACCGCCCACGGCGACGCGCAGGCTGTTCGCCGAGTCTGCCCCACCCGTCTCATCCGCCCCGTCCAGTTCGGCCAGGGCCAACCGGGCCAGTTCGACCTCGGCCGCGGTGAACAGGCTCGACATCAGGAAGTCGTCGTCGAGTTTGATCTCGTAGACCTCCTTGCGGAAGAGGGGGTCGTGGCGGCGCCGGAGGCTGAGCTCCCCCATCGGGGTCGCCCGCCAGTCCAGTTCCTGAAAACGGGCGCTCATCTGTTCTCCTGCTCGTCGTGGTCCCCGGGTCCCCTTCGTACCACGTACCAGCGGGGTGCCGGGCGGCGTTCGGGACCGGTCGGAGCAAGCCGGGGCCCGGCGGGGTCCGTGCCGCCGCCGGGCCCGCCCGGCGGGTCAGGGCCCCGTCGTGACCTGGGCGGTGAGGCCGTCCAGCACCACCTCACCCGCGTAGGCCCGGCTCGGGTCCTCCTCCAGCAGGTACACCCGCGAGACCGTGACCGGGTGCCCGACGTCCTCGGGCACCTCCAGGCGCACGTCGCGCCAGCCCTCCCAGCCCACGGCGGGGCCCTCCAGGGAGTGGCCGACGCCGTGCGCGTCGGTGAGGCTGAGCATGAGGCGGGCGCCGTTGCCGTCGCCGCGCACGCCCACCGTGAACGCGAAGGCCTGGCGGTCCAGGGCGAGCGGCTCGGGCGGGTGGGCGGCGGCGGTCCGGGTGCGGATGTCGCGGGTGAAGTCGTAGGCCAACGCCAGGCCGGGGCCGTCCCGCCCGGCCACGGGGCGCACCTCGGCCGCGCCGCGCGCGGTCCGCGCCGTCCACTCCCGGGCGTTCTCGAAGTCCGCCAGGGGAGTCGTCCGCGTACCGATGGAGAACGGTATCCGCGTGCTCACCCCGCCCGCGGTCACCGTGAGGACGCCCGAACCCTCTCCGGGCCCCGACCCCTCCCCGCTTCCCGTGCCCTCCCCGGCGCGCGGCCGCACCTCGAAGCCTCCGTAGCCCCGGTCCACGACCTCGACCAGGTCGGGGACGGCCTCGACCCGTGCGTCGACCGGTTCGACGGGCGCCCGCCGCCCGTCCCCGGTGACGCCGGTGAGCACGAAGGAGGCGGTGTCCTCGGTGGAGGCCATGCCCAGGTGCCGGGGCGCGGCGACGAGTGTGTCCGGGGCGGGCAGCACCTCCAGGTCGACGGTGTCGCGGACCCGGCCCGCCCGCCCCGTGACGGTCACCGGACCGGGGTCTCCCGCCACGAACCGGGGACCGTCGCCGTGCCCGCTGGGAGCGGACAGCTCCAGTTCACCGGTGCGGTCGTCGGGGGAGTGGGGCGCGCCGGGCCCGGAAGGCCCGAAGGCCTCGTCGTGCCCGGTGGCGGCCAGGGTGCGGTGCATGCCGGTGAACACGAGGCGGGGGTCCGCCTGGGGCGGCACCGGTGAACCGTGCTCGGGCCGGGGCTCCAACGCGGGCCGCAGCCACAGGCCCGAGGTCCGGGCCGAGCCCTCGGGCGCCGTGAAGATCAGGCCGTCGGGGACCTCCCGGAGCTGGTCCCCGGCGCGGTTGCGCAGCGCCGGGGAGACGCCCCCGGGTTCGCGCACGAGCAGGGTCGAGGACCCGCCGCCGTCCAACTCCAGCGCCTGCTCGGCCCCGGACGCGGCGAGGAGTTCGGCGACCTCCGCGAGCGTGGCCCCGGAGTGGCCGCGGTTGCGCCCGTCCGCGGTCACCACGTGCAGGGCCCCGCCGTCCTCGGAGAACCCGATCGCGGTGCGCGGCGCGCGGGAGTCGTCCTCGACGGGGACGGGCTCGCCGTCGCGCACCAGCACGTGCCGTCCGCCCACGACGACGCGGGGTTCGACGCCCCCGGCGGTGAGGGTGTGCTCCACCTCGACCGGGTCGCCCTCGGACAGGGCGGCGATGTGCTCCGCCGCGGAGCCGCGCGCTACCAGGACCTGCTCGTCCTCCTCGATCGGGCCGCTTCCCGGGGTGTCGCTGACCCGCTCGACCCCGCCTTCGGAGATCACGGCCTCGGCGACGGCCGCGTCCCCGGGGTCGGCCCCGGGTTCGTACACCACGTGTGCGCGGGGGTGGTCGCCCCAGTCCGACGTGTACAGGCCCAGACCGTCCGCGGGGACGGCGGAGGTGTTGAGGGCGTCGAGGTCGAGGTCCCCCGAGGGCAGGGACGCGGTCCCGTCGAAGGCCACCTGGCGCACGCTGCCCCTGCCCTCGGCGTCGATGACCGCGGCGTTGGCGAACCCGGGGTCGGGCGAGGTGAGCAGGCGCCCGTCGCTCATCCCGGCGCCCAGCGGGGCCTGGGTCGCGCCGATGTCGAAGTAGCCGCCGTTGACCGCGGCGACCACGGTGGAGCCCTCCGGGAGCTCGGCGGCGGCGACCATGTCCGCCACCGTCGCGGGGGAGGTGAGGCCGCCCCCGTCGACGTACTCGACCCCGACACCCTCGGTGAGGTCGACGGTGAGGAGGCTGGCGAACTGCTCCCCGCCGTCCCCCGTGGCGGGGAGGGGACCGGAGGCGAGGCCTACCCCGGTGGCGATCCGCTCCTCCACGGCCCCGGCGATCCCGCCCACCGGCGCGGCGACGTCGGCCGTCACCCGGGACGACGGCGCGGCCAGGACCATGGGTACGACCAGCACGGCGACCACGGGGAGGGCCGCGGAGCGGACGGGGCCCGAGGGCCTCGGACGGGACAGGTTCACGGGGGCACCCCTTCGCGGGAGGGTTCGTCTGGGCGGTGGGTGGCGCGCCCGGTGCCCGGTCGTGCACATCCTCCACGACGGGTGCTCTTTCCAACGGCGGTACACACCGGAGGGTGAGGACGTGAACACGGGGAGAAGAGCCCGAGGACTCCTCTCCCCGTGCCCGGGGGCGGCCCGCGCGGCCCGGAAACGACCCGGTCCGGGACGTGGGTTCTGACCTGGGGGGACGGCGGGCGGTACAGGTCCGGACCCGCGTGCGGAAGTTCCGGCGGACTTCCATCAACGGTTCAGTGCCTGCGTTTTCGGAGCAGCAGGCCGTTTGCTACGGCGACACCGGTGACCACGACCGCTGCCCCCGCCGACTGCAGGACCGTGGGGTGCTCACCCAGGACCAGCGCGGACAGGCCGAGCGCGAGTACCGGCTGGATCAGCAGCAGTCCACCGGTCGTCGTCAGCGGCAACGAGACGCTGCCGTGGGGGTGTCCGTCGAGGACGGGGAGACCGGCGATCACCTCGACCGCCTCGCCGCCGGGGCCGTCGACCTCGTGCTCGCCGAGTCCTGGAGCGCCTCCCCGCTGCGGCTGCCGACGGGTGTCATCGCGGAGCAGCTCACACGAGAAGCCCTGTTCATCGCGGTCCCGGGGGACCACTCCCTGTGTTCCCGTGGCTCTCTCGGCATTCGTGACCTGGCCGGGGAGCGCTGGGCGACCTGTGTCCAGGGTTCGGACGCCCACACCGCGCTCGAACAGGTCGCGCGCCGACACGGTGTCGAGCTCGACGTGTCGTTCCACGTCGCCGACCATCTGACCCAGCTCGCGTTGGTGCGGGAGGGCCTGGCCGTCGCCTGTGTCCCGATCCCGGCTGAGGACGGTGATCCGAGAATCGCCTGTCTGCCGCTCGACACCGAACTGCATCGCGACATTCTGCTTCTGGAGCGGGCACAGACCGCCTCGTTGGCGCTCCAGGCCCTCAGAACGTGCTTGGTGGACGGATCGCGGACCGCTTCCGCCGGCGTGGCGCCCTGACCGGGCCGCGGATCGCCACGACGGCGGAAACCGCCTCCGTCTACCGCTTGCGCACCGGGTGGCCGCTGGCGATCGAGACGCGGTTGAACGCGTTGATGAGAGTGGTCGTCCACTCCACCGCGGAGATCTGGGCGGTGGTCAGATGGGCCGCCGCGCGGGCGTTGACGGCCTGCCGGTCGACGGTCGGGTCGATCACCGTCAACGACTCCGCCAGTTCGAGCGCGGCCCTCTGCTCATCGGTGAACAGCGCGACCTCACGCCAGGCCGACAGCACGTCCAGGGTGCTCTGCGCGACCCCCGCCTCGCGCGCCTTCGGGAAGTGGATGCTCAGGCAGGTCGGGCACCCGTTGATCTGGGACACCCGGATGTTGATCATCTCGACGGTGTCGTCGCCCAGGCCCGCCTCCCGCGCCGCGGCCCTGGAGGCCGCCGCCGCCTTGAGCATCGCCGCGTAGACCTCGGGGTGCTCCTTGTCGATGTAGGGGCGCTCCGCTCTCATGCGCCGCTCCCCTCGACGGTCTCCTTGACCAGGGCGAGGTCGGCCGGCCTCGGGCGGCGGAACCGCCCGCCCCCGGCCGTGTACTCGTCGCCGTGCTCTCGCAGGTGCTTGGCGAAGAGCGGGCACACGGGGACGACGGTGAGGTTCCCGCGGGCGCTGTCGGCCAGCGCCTCACCGACCAGCAGTCCGGCCAGACCCCGGCCGCCGAACTCCGGTGCGACCTCGGTGTGGAAGAAGACGCGCTCGCCGGGTGTCTGGGGCGGGTCGACGAAGTCCGCGCGCCCGGCGGGGGTGCCGTCGTCCAGGCTCACGGTGTAGGCGCTGACGGCGCGTGACCGGTCCAGCGCGATGTGGACGACGGCGCCGGTTCTGTCTGTTCGCGGCTCTCTCATGGAAGGCCTCTCTGGTGGGGACGGTGTTCGGCTCGGTCGGTGGCGGGCAGGGGGCGCCCGGCCCGGGTGGGGTGGACGCGGGGCGGGCGCGGCGGCGGGTTCTCGTCGTGACCGGAACGGGAACCCGCCGTGGGGATCGGTCGTCTCGCCTCAGCCCGTCGCCGCCGCGGAGGTGTCCGCGGCGTCTCGGGCGGCGAGCAGTGAGGCGTGGGTGGGCGCGTCGGGCACGTGCGCGGGCCGGTTCCTGGCGAACTCCTTGCGCAGCACCGGAACGACCTCCTCGCCGAGCAGGTCGATCTGCTCCAGAACCGTCTTCAGGGGTGTCCCGACGCCGTCGACGTTGAACAGCTGGCGCTGGTAGTGGCCGAAGGAGTCGCGGAAGGCGAGGGTCTTGTCGATGACCTGCTGGGGGCTGCCGACGTTCAGCGGGGTCTGGTCCATGTACTCCTCCAGCGACGGCCCGCCGCCCATCAGGGGGTGGTGGTCGAAGTAGGGGCGGAACTCCTTCACCGCGTCCTGGGAGTTCTTGCGCATGAACACCTGTCCGCCCAGGCCGACGACGGCCTGCTCTGCTTTGCCGTGGCCGTAGTGCTCGAAGCGGCGGCGGTAGAGCGAGATGAGCTTCTTGGTGTGCGTGGCGGGCCAGAAGATGTTGTTGTGGAAGAAGCCGTCCCCGTAGAAGGCGGCCTGCTCGGCGATCTCGGGGCTGCGGATGGAGCCGTGCCAGACGAAGGGGGGCACGCCGTCCAGGGGGCGGGGGGTGGAGGTGAAGCCCTGCAGCGGGGTGCGGAACTTGCCCTCCCAGTCCACCACGTCCTCGCGCCAGAGCCGGTGCAGCAGGTTGTAGTTCTCCAGTGCCAGCGGGATGCCCTGGCGGATGTCCTGGCCGAACCAGGGGTAGACGGGGCCGGTGTTGCCGCGGCCCATCATCAGATCCACCCGGCCGTCGGCCAGGTGCTGGAGCATGGCGAAGTCCTCGGCGATCTTGACCGGGTCGTTGGTGGTGATCAGCGTGGTGGAGGTGGACAGGATGAGCCTGTCGGTCCGGGCCGCGATGTAGCCGAGCATCGTGGTCGGTGAGGAGGCCACGAAGGGCGGGTTGTGGTGCTCGCCGGTGGCGAAGACGTCCAGGCCCACCTCCTCGGCCTTGAGCGCGATGGTCACCATCGCCTTGACGCGCTCGGCCTCGGTCGGCGTACGGCCGGTGGTGGGGTCGGTGGTCAAGTCGCCGACGGTGAAGATCCCGAACTGCATCGCACCCGTCTCCCTGTGGTCGCTGTGCCGACTGCCGTGGCGGACGCGGTGCCGGGCGTGGTCGCCCCCGTCGCGGCGTCATCGTCTTTTGGTTGATGTGTCAACCAGGGTAGCCCAAGTGGAAGTTGATCCATCAACGGAATCGGCGTGGTGCTCCCGGGGGTGTGCGCTGCCCGCTCAGTCCGCCCGCTCAGTCCGGCTGCTTCTCCACGTGGTCCACGACGCGCTGGGAGAGCCGGGCGAACGTCCTGAGCTGGTTGGGGGTCAGGGCGTCGACGAACAGGCGGCGGACGTGCTCGACGTGCAGGGGCGCGGCCTCCTCGATCGCCGCGTATCCGGCCGGGGTGGCGACGATGAACGCCCCGCGGGCGTCGTCGGGGCATTCCTCCCTGGCCACGAGCCCGCGCTTGGCCATCCGCCGGACCTGGTGGGACATCCGGCTCTTCTCCCAGTTCACGAGCCTGGCCAGTTCCAGGAAACGCATCTTCCCGTCGCTGGTCGCGGTGAGGTTGACGAGCACGAGGTAGTCGGAGGCGGACATCCCGGAGTCGGCTTGGAGGAGACGTGACAGTCGACCGACGAGCGTCTCCTGCATGCGGATGAAGCTGTCCCAAGCGGCCTTCTCATCCGCCTCCAGCCAGCGCGGCGTCTCGTTCATGGGCGCAGTGTAACGAAGAAGTTGACACCTCATCCACCTGGGACGAAGCGGCCCGGGCGCGGCCCCGCGTCGGGCCGGGCCCTCCGAAAGCGCGGAGGGGCCCGTCGACGGGGGCCGCCACCCCGGCCCGGTCCGTCCCGTCGTCCCTCAGGACGCGGGGGTGCCCTGCCAGCGCAGGGGGTCGTCCTCCAGCGCGGAGCGGTCCCAGTCGCCCAGGTTCGCGGCGGCCTCGTAGGTGGTGCGCAGGAACTCGGCCACCGCGCGGTCGGGGTCGGGCGCGGTGCGGGCGGCCTCGTAGGGCAGCAGGAACTGCTGGAACTCGGTGCTGTAGTACGCGCCCTCGGGGCCCACCGGCTGGTCGGCGAACCCCTCGGGTGCGGGGTAGGCGTAGGAGTAGAAGGCGCCCTCCTCTCCGCCGCCGGGCCAGAACCCGCAACTGGACAGTTCCCGGGAGTAGCCCTCGACCATGACCCAGTCCCCGCAGTTGGGCGCTCCGCCCGGGTGGGGCGGGGCCGTCCGTCCGGAGAAGCGGGTGCAGGCCAGGTCCATCGCACCCCAGAAGAAGTGCACCGGACTGACCTTGCCGACGAAGTGCGACCGGAACTCGCCGATCACCCGGTTCGCCTGGAGGAGCTGACGCCAGAACAGGGCGGCCGCCTCCCCGTCGTAGGAGGCGTGCTCGTGGTCCTCGGCGAAGGGGATCGCGGGCTCGACCTCGTTGGGGCTCGGCCGGATCGGCGCCTCGATCCCGAGCTGGCCGAGCGTGTCCATGATCCGGGTGTAGAACTCGGCGACCGGCATCGGCCGCAGCGGGAAGCTCCGCTCGCCGCCGTCGCTGCTGTGGATCCGGAGCTGGTGGCCGACGAAGTCGAACTCGATCTCGAAGGCCCCCGTGCGGTAGGGGACGGCCGAGGTCGTCAACCCGCGCGGGCTGACGTAGAGGGTCACCTGCCACCAGTGGTTGATCAGCGGTGCGTGGGCCATGCGGATCTTGCCCACGATCTGGGTCCACATGTGCAGGGTGTCGCGGGTGGGGGTCCAGTCCGAGACCCGCAGGCTCGGCCAGTTCGTCGCTGACGGGCTGGTCATCGCTCACTCACTTCCTTCCGTGCGCCAAGGGGCGGAGGCGGCCGAGTGCCGCGGACGGGTGTCCTGACCCCCGGCCCCTCCCGGAGCGAGGCGGGCCGCGGTCCTGTCGGCCCCGCCGCGCCCCACGGCGGCCGACGGCCTCCGGACGGGCGGTGCTCCGCCTCGCCTGTGGGCGCGAGACCCCCGCTGGTCGTTGATACATCATCCGGACAGTAGGTGACAAGTCAACTTGCTGGTGGGCGATCCGCGCCCGCGGGAGACGGCGGATCCGGGGCCCGATTTGGTTGACACATCACCCAATGGTGCTAATTTTGGTGATGCGTCACCTAACTCGGCGGAAGCGCTCCGTCACCGCCGCGCAGGACCGCTCCCGCGCGGAGAGGTCGCGCCGGTCCGCGCAGCCGCGTCGGCCGACGCGGCGTGGCGTCGGCCGGTTCGGGCGGCACGGGCACGGGCGCGTGCGCCCGTGCCGTCCGCGCGGCGACCGGCGTCCCGGCCGAGCCCCCAGAGCACGAAACCCCTGAGAGGAACCCCCTGTGAGCACCAAGGCCAAGAACGGACTCCAGGCACTGCTGACGCCGGAGGAGAGCGTCCTCGTCCTGATCGACCACCAGCCGTTCCAGTTCGCCAACCTCAACAGCCACGAGCCGTCCATGGTCGTCAACAACACCGTGGGCCTGGCGAAGGCCGCCAAGGCGTTCGGCGTTCCGACCATCCTGACGACCGTGCTGGAGGAGCGCGGCGGCTACCTCATCCAGGAGCTGCAGGACGTGTTCCCGGAGCAGAAGCCGATCGACCGCACGTTCATCAACACCTGGCAGGACGAGCGCGTCGTCGACGCCGTCAAGGAGACCGGCCGGAAGAAGGTGGTCATGGCCGGTCTGTGGACGGAGATCTGCCTGGCCATGCCGGCGATCCAGGCGGCGGGAGAGGGCTTCGAGGTCTTCGCCGTCACCGACGCGTCGGGCGGCGCCTCGGCCGAGTCCCACGACATGGCCGTGCGGCGCATGGTCCAGGCCGGAGTGGCCCCGATCACCTGGCTGGCCGTGGCGGGCGAGTGGCAGCGCGACTGGGCCCGCGAGGAGACCATGGAGGGCATGGTCGACGTCCTGACCCGGCACGGCGGCGCCACCGGCATCGCCTTCGCCTGGGAGACGCAGATGCTGGCCAGCCGCGCCGCGAACGGCGCCTGAGGACACGACCGCGCGACGGGGCCGGTCCGCGGCGGGCACGGCCCGTCCCCGACCGGTCCCGTCGCCGACGAGGACACCGCCGCTTGACGGCGTGAACAAGCTGACACACCAACACGAGGGAGGACCCGTGGCGGTCCAGGTGGGCGACGTGCCCCAGGCCAAGCGCTATGAGGCCCGCGTCGACGGAGCATCCGAGGTCGCGGGCACCGCGGAGTACATCCGCACGCCGGAACTCGTCGCGTTCGTGCACACCGAGGTCGGGCCGGAGTACGAGGGGAGGGGAGTCGGGTCCGCGCTGGTGCGCACCGCCCTCGACGAGGCGCGGTCCGCGAACCTGCGCGTGCTGGCGACCTGCCCCTTCTTCGCGGGCTGGATCGCCCGTCATCCCGAGTACCAGGACCTGCTGTACCGGTCCCGGAGCAGGGTCAGCGACTGAACGGTCGCGCGTGAGGTCTGCTTCCACGCCGGTGAGATGGACAGCGCTGCTGAGGCCCAGGCCCGGGGCGAGGCCTACAGCGTGCTGGTCGCCACTGCCATGGCCGCGATCGGGGTCGAGGAGGAAGGTCCCGGTGACCTGCCTCCCGACCTGTACGAGATCTTCGAGGGGGAGGACTTCACCGGGTCCTGCGACGCGGCCCCGCGGATCCTCGACTGGTGCCGTGACAACGATCTGCCGACCACGGGGAACCGACCCCTGGGAGCCACGGCGAGCGGTGGAACGAGGTCAGAGGCCGTGAAGGTGGAAGCTCCGGCTCCGGTGGAGCAGGTGCAGCGTGTTGGCTACCAGCAGCAGTGGCAGGGCCGCGAACACCAGTCCCAGCCAGAAACCGGCGATCACCGCCCAGACGGCCAGGGCGAGAACGAGCACCAGTAGGAGGAGTTGCAGCCCTACGGCGGACACGTACACCGCACGGCTCGGCCGCCGAAGCAGGTATCCACAGATCAGGCAGGCGGCACCGTAGACGGCCGCGAGGGCCACCAGCGCGGTACCGGACGAACCGGTCTGGCCGCAGGAGGCCAGTCCGGCGATCAGGAACAGGCCGCCGGTCACGTACATGGAACGCCGCGAGGACCGCGCCTGCGTCGGCGGAGGAGCCGGAGGGGTGGGGCGGGGGGAATCCGAAGGGGGCATGCTCCCATGTTGCCACCCCGGCGCTCTCCGTGGTGGCGTACTTCCCCGGCGTAGGGAGACCGTGGGCGCCGGTCCGCTTCCACCTGCTCCCCCCGGGACGCCGGTCCGAGCCCGGGGACGATGGAACGCGGTCGACCGGGACTGCACCGCCCAGCCGCTCGCGGGCCTGACTTCACCATCGCCGAAGACACGCTCGTTCGGCCGGCCGTTCCCGACATCGATCCCGGAGTCTGTCAGCCGAGGACCCGGTCGACGGCATCGGCGATGAACTCCTCTGTCGCCGCCTCGCCCTCGTATGTCACGCGGACCAGGACGGCGCCGACGAGCAGGGCGAGGGAGGGGTCGACATCCCGGGCAGGGAGGTGCGCGTGGCTGTGGACAGGGCGGTGGCGGTCCTGGAACCACACCAGGCGTTCCCCGGCTCTCCGCCGCCTCCCGTGATCCTGTTGTCCCAGCTGATCGCGGGGGACCGCGAGGGTTCTGCCCTGGCCTTGGTCGACGCGTTGGAGGAGCACCAGGATGCCTTCAGCGTCGGTGTGAACCAGGGGAAGAGCGATGGGTTCGTCAACACGTGTGTTCTCGCTCTGGCCTGTCTGGCCCGTGCTCGTGGCTGGGATGTTCCAGTGGAGAGCGGCTATCTGCCTCGCGGGGTTCTGGACCACGCGGCCACGCTCTTCGGCTGATCCTCGGCGGTGGGGTGGGGGCCGCTCACTGGGGCATGCGTCTCTTCCTGACTTCTTGGTCGGCAGGAATGCGGCCAGCGCAACCAGCAGCCCGGCGACCCTGCGCAGAAGCGTTCCTCACTAGGGACGAAGTTCCGGAGGCGGACCGCGCGGCCAGGTTGGGGCACCGGGTGCCGGGGATGGCCCGGGTCTACGAGCACGTGACCCCGCAGATGAGGCGGCGTGTACTCAGCGTGCTGGAGAACCGGGGGCGGGGGAGCGTGACGGCTCTCACGAACCGGGAACGCGAGTGGCTCTTCGCCGTGGCGCCGGTGCTCGAAGAGCACTACCGTGGAAACAGCGAAAGCGGGCTCCGAGAGGAACCCGCTTCGAAGACGATCTCCCAGATATCTCCCAGTCTGGGCTGACCGGTCTTCGGTCACAGGTCAGATAGACCCGCTGACCTGCGGTGATGCTGGTGGGCGATACAGGATTCGAACCTGTGACCTCTACCGTGTCAAGGTAGCGCTCTAACCAACTGAGCTAACCGCCCGCGTGTAGCGATGGGGAGGTGGAGACGGGATTCGAACCCGTGTAGACGGCTTTGCAGGCCGCTGCCTCGCCTCTCGGCCACTCCACCGAGTTGCACGTAAGGCGCCGGGGCACCTCGCGTCTCCTCCGAGCGGACGACGGGATTCGAACCCGCGACCCTCACCTTGGCAAGGTGATGCTCTACCAGCTGAGCCACGTCCGCTTGCTGCCTGGCGTCCGGCCCGTGGGCCCCGCCGTGCTGCTGGTAAGAACTCTAGCGGAAAGTCGGCAGACGGCAAATCGGCGCTGGGAGGGGCCGGTTCGGCGCTCCCAGCGCGGGGAGGCGGCCGTGCGGCCGCAGGACGCGCCGGGGCCGTCGGGGCGGACGTTAACGTCCGCGTCATGCGCCCGGGTGGACAATGGAGGACACCGGCGTGACGAGGGGGAGACGGATATGGGAGCGGGCGGCGGCACCGGGGGACACGGCGGGCACCGGTCGTGGCCGCGGGCTCGGGAGGCCGCCCGGCTCCTGGGCGCTGTCAGGCCCCCGGCTCCGCAGGAGCTTCCCCTGGAGGACGCCCTGGGCGCCGTCCTCGCCGCGGACCTGCACGCGCTGACGGGCCTGCCCGCCTTCGACGCCTCGGCCATGGACGGCTTCGCGGTGTCGGGCCCGGCGCCCTGGCGGCTGGTCGGCAGGCAACTGGCCGGAGCTGCGGAGGCGCCCGTGGGCCTGCGCCCGGGCGAGGCCGTCGAGATCGCCACCGGCGCCCGTGTGCCCAAGGACACGGAGTGCGTCGTGCCCTACGAGCTGGCCGCCGTCCGGGACGGGACGGTGGACGGGCACGCGGAGGCGGGCCGCCACGTGCGCTGGGCGGGGGAGGAGACCGCCCCCGGCGAGACCGTGCTCGAACGGGGAGCGGTGGTCAGCCCCGCCGTGCTGGGCCTGGCCGCCAGTCTGGGCCACGACACCCTGCCGGTGCTGCGCCCCCGGGTCTCGGTCCTGGTCACCGGTGAGGAGATCACCACATCGGGGCTGCCCGGCGACGGCAGTGTGCGCGACGCCATCGGTCCGGCGCTGCCCGGGGTCGTCGAGCGCGCGGGAGGCCGGATCGGGCCCCTGCAGCACCTGGGCGACGAGCGGCAACCGCTGCTCGACGCGCTGGCGGGTGCGGACGGCGACGTGGTCGCGGTGTGCGGTTCCTCGTCCCGGGGCCCGGCCGACCACCTGCGTTCGGTCCTGGAGGAGCTGGGCGCCCAGGTGGCGGTGGACGGGGTCGCCTGCCGTCCGGGCCACCCGCAGCTGCTCGCGCACACCGACCGGACCGTGTTCGTGGGCCTCCCCGGCAACCCCGGGGCCGCCCTGGTCGCCGCGGCCACCCTGCTGGTCCCCCTGCTGGCCGCCATGACCGGCCGTCCGGACCCCGGAACGGGGCTGGCCCGCGCCTCCCTGGAGGGCGCCGTCACCGCCCACCCCCGGGACACCCGGCTGGTCGCGGTGCGTCTGGACGGCGGCCGGGCGCGGCCGGTGGGCCACGACCGTCCGGGCAGTCTGCGCGGCGCCGCGCTGGCCGACGCCTACGCGGTGGTGCCGCCGGACTGGGACGGCGGCGAGGTGGAACTGCTCCGCGTGCCCTGAGACCGCCCCCGCATCCGCCCGGAGGCCGGTCCCGCGGCTCAGAGACCACTCCCGGGTCCGCTCAGACGCCGGTCCCGCCCCCGTTCAGAGACCGGACCAGGGGGCCTCGCGCCTCCACGGCGTCGGGGCGACCGAACCGCTTTCTCACGCGAGGATCCCACAGAACCCCGCGGCGCGGTCCCAGGGGTGCGACCCCGCGAGGGGCGGACACGCGTCGGGCCCCGGAAGGCGACGCCTTCCGGGGCCCGGACCCTCACGTGCTAGCCGTCGGAGCGGGTCCGCTCCGACGCGGCCCGGGTGTCACCGGCCGCCGGGTCGGCGGCCACCGGAGCGGGCTCATGCCCGGCACCCGTGGTCCCCCCGGCCTCCTCGGCGCCCGCGGTCTCAGCGGCAACCGTGGTCCCCGCCGTCCCGGCGGTGCCCACGGCCTCGACCGCCTCCTCCACGTCCCCCTCGGCGGGGCCCTCCACCGGCTCCACCGCGGGGTTGCCCCGACCGCGCAGCAGCACCCACGCCTGCGCGGCGGCCGACAGGACGATCACCACGGCGATGACGCTGGTCAGGTGCATGCCCTCGGTGAACGCCGTCCGCGCGGCGAGCATCAGCGAGTCGCCCGCGGAGCCGCCCACGTCGGCGGCGGCGTTCGCGGCCCCGCCCAGGGTCTCCCGGGCGGCGTCCACGGCCCCCGAGGGCACGCCCTCCACGGCGGTCAGGTTCGCCCGGTAGGACGCGGTCAGCACACTGCCCAGCAGCGCGACGCCCAGCGCCGCGCCCAGCTCGTAGGCGGTCTCGGAGATCGCCGAGGCCGCGCCCGCGCGCTGGGGAGGGGCCGACGACATGATCGCGCCGTTGGTCAGCGTCTCGGCGAACCCGGAGCCGGTGGCGATCAGCGCGAAGCCCGTCGTCACGAGCACCACACCGGTCACCACGTTGCCCTGCGGCGCGAAGACCAGGACCGCGAACCCGGTCGCGGTCACCAGCAGGGACCCGCCGATCACCGTGGCCAGGCTCAGGTGGCGCGACAGCCGCACCGCCACCAGTCCGGCCAGCACCGACAGCACCAGGCCGGGCACCAGCACGAAACCGGCACGCATCGGCGAGATGCCCAGCACCAGCTGGAGGTACTGCGTCAGGAAGAACAGCGACGACACCAGCGAGAACACGATCATCAGGTTGGTGGCCACCGCCACGCTGAACACGCGGTACCGGAACAGGCCCACGTCGATCAGCGGGTCGTCCAGGGCCTTCTGGCGCCGGACGAACAGGTAGCCCAGGCCCAGGCCGACCACCAGGGACGCGACCGGGACGACGGCCAGGCCCTCGGTGGCCAGGTTCTTGACGCCGTAGACGACGGGCAGGATCGCGGCCATGGACAGGACCACGCTCAGCGGGTCCAGGCGCCCGGAGTCGGGGTTGCGCGACTCGCGCACCAGCAGCGGGACCAGCACCAGGATCAGTGCCATCACCGGCAGGTTGATCAGGAACACCGAGCCCCAGAAGAAGTGCTCCAGGAGCCAGCCGCCCAGGATCGGGCCGAGCGCCGCGCCGCCGGAGAACCCCGACGCCCACAGGGCGATGGCCAGCAGGCGCTGGCGCGGGTCCAGGAAGATGTTGCGCAGCAGCGACAGGGTCGAGGGCATCAGTGAGGCGCCCGCCAGGCCGAGCAGGGCGCGGGCCGCGATGAGCACCTCGGCGGTGGGCGAGAACGCGGCGAGCAGCGAGGCCGCGCCGAAGGCGGCCGAACCGATCATGAGCAGGCGCCGCCGACCGATGCGGTCGCCGAGCGAGCCCATGGTGATCAGCAGTCCGGCCAGGACGAAGCCGTAGACGTCGACGATCCACAGCAGCTGGCCGGCGTCGGGCCGCAGCTGCTCGCTGAGCGCGGGGACGGCGAACCCGAGCACGGTGGAGTCGACCGAGATCAGGATCACCGGGAGGACCAGGACGGCGAGCGCGGTCCATTCGCGCGGGCCCGCGAGGGCGGGCGCCGCGCCGTCGCGGCCGCGCGCGCCGGCGGTGCCGTTTCCGGTCTGGGCGGAACTCATCTTTCCTCGTTACGTGTCGCTTGTGTGCGCGCCGCACGGCTGTGAGGGCGCGTTCGGACCGGCGGGATGCGGAGGGCGAACGGCCGGGCGGAAGGACGGGAAGCCTGGTCGACCGGGGGCGTACTCCCGGGACTCTTCAACCGTCCAGACGGTACAGTACCGTCCAGCCGGTACAGTGTCAATCGTGAACGCTTCGAACACCCGCGACCGCATCCTCGACTCCCTACAGGACATCCTCGTCGGTGAGGGTTATTCCGCGGTGACCCTGGAGGCCGTGGCCCGTGACGCCGGGGTGTCCAAGGGAGGACTGCTCTACCACTTCCCGTCCAAGGCCGCCATGCTCACCGGGCTCATCGAGCGCCTGCGCGTGCTGGCGGAGGAGGAGTTCCGGGAGGCAGTGGAGGGGGAGGAAGGCGTGGTCCGCGTCTTCCTCCGCACCTCGCTGCCCCGCAGCCCGGAGGAACGGGAGCTGTACTGGGCGGTCATCGCGGCCCTGCGCGGCCAGGAGGACATGCCCGAGGAGGCCGTCCGCACGGTCCAGGGGCTCTTCAGCCGCTGGGGCGACCTGCTGCACGAGGAGCTCAGCGACCCGGTCCTGGCCGAGATCATCCTGCGCGCGGGCGACGGGCTGTACATGGCGGCGATCGCCGGGCTGCCCCAGCCCGACCCGGCGCTGACGCAGCGGATGATCGACCGCCTGGTGGAGGCCTCCGACAAGGTGCGCCGCGAGCGCTGAGCGTCCGCCGTCCGGGCCGGACGCGCGTCTTCGACCCCCGCCGCCGAACCGGTCCGCACCGCCGCGTTCCGGCCGGGCGGGGGCATCCGGCGCGAACCGGGTGTTCGCGGCTCCGGGGCCCGGCCCCGCTCCCGGCGGGCGTGACCCGGCGCGTGTCCCTCCGGACATGCGTGTCCCCAGGTCAGGTGCGGGGTCGCCGCTACCGGGAGGAACCGGCCCGGTTCAGACCCGGTACTCGAACATCTGGACCTCGGTGCCGCCCACCGGCACCCGTTCGACCGGGGTGAACCCCTGCCCCTCGTAGTAGCGCACCAGGGCCCCGTCCCCGCCCGCCCAGCAGTCCACCCGCACCAGCCCGACTCCGCGCTCGCGCGCCCGCCTGCGTGCGAAGGAGAGCAGCTTGCCGCCCACGTCGCGCCCGGAGTAGGCGCGCGAGACCAGCAGCAGGTGGACGTAGAGCTCGCGTTCGCGCACCCGCGGCGCGTAACCGGGAGCCCGTTCGGTGACGGTGAGGAACCCGGCCGTGCCGTCCCCGACCTCGGCCACCCACAGGCCCTCGGCGACCAGCTCCTTCACGCGCGCGACCCGACGGGGGTCCTGTGACCAGGGGCGCTCGCCCCACTGCGCGGAGCGCCCGTGCTCGACCAGCCACGCCACGGTGGCGTCGAAGGTCTCCAGTACCGCTGACAGGTCCGCTGGTCCGCCCTGGCGCAGCCTCAAGTGTCCGCCTCACACGTCGGGGAACAAACACGACCAGAGCACGTTAACCGGTCGCCCGTCCGCCGGGCACCCCGGTTCCCCGGAGGAAGGGAGGGGCTTCGGCGGCGCGGCGGGTAGGCGGTTCCACAGACGGGGCCGTGGCACCACGGGCGCCGCTGCGGGACAATGGCGCAACCCCGCATGGGGAGCACGGGGTCCGTGAGCCGCACGGTCCGCGCGGTGGCGGCCGGTCGCCTCCACGGGCGGTCTGCACGGGATTCCCGCCGCGTCGCGGGGTGTCCGGCCCGTCGCCGGGTGGAAGGAGGAGGTCAGGATGTGGCGCTGTTCACGTGCTTCCGATCATGGTTTACTTCCCAGTAACTTCGTTGCCGCAGTCGGTACCCGTGTTCGTGGGGTGCCTGCCCACCCCGCGAGGTGAAGTGTGCACTACCTCAAGGTGTGGGGCGCGCCGTGTCGACCGGGACAGCGCCCTCCACGAGACTGTTGCAGCCTCGCCGGGGTGTCCACGGGGTGAGAACACGCAGACGGGAAAGCGGGGGGCGCATGCACAGGCTCACCAACCAGGTAAGGCCTTACGCCTGGGGAGCGCGCACGGCCATCCCGCGGCTGCTGGGCGCCGAACCCGACGGCACGCCCCAGGCCGAACTGTGGCTGGGGGCCCACCACGGTGCGCCCAGCACGGCCCACTGCGAGGACGGCCCGCGCCCCCTGCCCGGCCTCATCGCCGACAACCCCCACCGCGTCCTGGGGCGGCGCACCGCCGAACGCTTCGGCGGGCGGCTGCCCTTCCTCCTCAAGGTCCTTGCCGCCGAGGCGCCCCTGTCCCTCCAGGTCCACCCCGACGCCGTCCGCGCCCGCGCCGGGTTCGAGGCCGAGGAGCGCGCGGGCATCCCCCTGGACGCCCCGCACCGCAACTACCGCGACCCCCACCACAAGCCCGAACTCCTCCTGGCCCTGGAGCCCTTCGAGGCGCTGTGCGGCTTCCGCGAACCGGCCGCCGCCCACGCCGAACTGCGCGGACTCACCTGCGAACTGGCCGTCGCGCTGCGCGGCGACCTCGACCTGGCCGACGCCGGAACCGCCCTGCGCGGCGCCCTGACCCGCCTGCTCACCCTCTCCGAGGAGGAGCGCGCCCGACTGTTGGACGACTTCGTGCGCGAGTGGTCGGACTCCGGTCCGCGCGGGTCACACGGCGCCATCGTCGCCGACCTGGCCGACCGCTACCCGGGCGATCCCGGCGCGGTGGCCGCCCTGCTGCTCAACCGGGTCACGCTCTGGCCGGGCCAGGCCCTGTTCCTGCCCGCGGGGAACATGCACGCCTACCTCCAGGGCACCGCGGTCGAGGTGATGGCCAGTTCCGACAACGTGCTGCGCGCCGGACTGACCGGCAAGCACGTGGACGCGCCCGAGCTGCTGGACGTGGTGGACTTCTCGGTGCTGCCCATCCCCTACGCCAGACCCGGGGTCTGCGAGGGGCGCCGGGAGTTCCGCACGGCCGCCCCGGAGTTCGCGCTGCACGAGATCGGCCCCGGACGCATCACCGCCCACCTGCCGGGGGAGGGGCCGACCGTGCTGCTCGCCCTGCACGGGCAGGTGGAGCTGGTAGCCGAGGTCGGTCAGGGGATGACCCTCCAGCGCGGTGAGTCGGTGTTCGTGCAGGCCGACAGCGGGCCGATCAAGGTCGAGGGCCACGGCCACGTCATCGCCGCCACCGTCGGCGATATCTGAGACCCGGATCTGCGGACCCGAGACCGTACACCCCAGATCCCACACCAGAGATCCGGGCCCCGAGACCCCACGCCCCAGACTTCACACCAGAGATCCTGAACCGGAATCCGAGATTCCACATCTGAGACCTCACACCCCAGACCCGAGACTCGACTCCCCGGACCTGAGACCCGAAGCCCGAGTTCCTCGACCCGAGACCCCAGACCCGAGACTCCAGACCCGGTTTCCCACACCTGGGTTTCGAGACCCGAGACTCCGGGCCTGAGAGCCGAGGCCCGGATTTCCAGACCCCGGACTCCAGCCCCCGGTCCCCAGCCTCCAGACCTCAGGCTCCAGATTCCAGACTCCAGGCCCCAGCCTGCGGATCTCACATTCCAGGGCCCGGACTCCGGAACTCAGCCCTGGGACCGCGTCAGAGCAGCGCGAGCGCGTCGCAGAGCACCCGGGCGGGACGTCCGTTTTGCTCCAGGAGGTTCCCGCGCACCGATAGCCTGGGCCCCTCTGTTCACTGTGACCACACGAGGGGTACCACCATGGCGCTTGAGCGTCCCGAGATCGACTTCATCGAGGGCCCGCCGCCCGCCGATCTGGAGGTCACCGACATCCAGGTCGGTGAAGGCGCCCAGGCGGGTCACGGCAGCACCGTCGACGTCCACTACGTGGGCGTGTCCTTCTCCAGCGGCGAGGAGTTCGACGCCAGCTGGAACCGCGGCGCCCCGCTGAGCTTCCGCCTCGGCGCGAAGCAGGTCATCGCGGGCTGGGACCAGGGCGTCCTGGGCATGCGCGTGGGCGGTCGCCGCAAGCTGGTCATCCCGCCGCACCTGGCCTACGGCGATCGCGGCGCCCCCGGCGCCATCGAGCCGAACGAGACCCTGATCTTCGTCTGCGACCTGGTCGGCGTCCGCTAGGACCTCCTCCTCCCCGCGGGGGACTCCACGGGGTCGCCGCATCCCGCCCGCGGTCCCTGCCGGTCCGGACCGGTTCCGCGCGCTCGGGCCCGGCGAGCCCCGCTCTCCGGCTCCCCGCGGCGACCGGTCGGGACACGCGCCCGCTCCGGTCGGGGGCGCATACCCGCCGCTCCGGCCGCGGGCACGCCCCGGCCCGCTCGGGGCTCAGGCGCCCGGTCCGGGCACACGCGTACGGCAAGGGGCCCGTGCCGCGCTCCCACGTGCGGCACGGGCCCCTCGTCCCGCCGCTAGCCCAGGGTTGCGCCCACCTTGACGTGGCCCTTGAGCAGGTCGCGGGCGATCGTGCGGCGCTGGATCTCGTCCGTGCCCTCGAAGATGCGCAGCAGCCGCACGTCGCGGTAGAAGCGCTCGATGGGCAGCTCACGGGTGTAGCCCATGCCGCCGTGGATCTGCATCACGCGGTCGACGATCTCGTTGGCCTTCACACCGCCGAAGAGCTTGGCGATGGACTGCGCGTGCCGCGAGTCCCGGCCCACCGACACCTGCCACGCGGCGTGCAGCACCAGCAGGCGCAGCGCCTCGATCTCGGTCTGGGAGTCGGCGATCATCCACTGGATGGCCTGCCGGTCGGCGATGGGGGCCCCGAAGGTCTCGCGGGTGCGCGAGTACTCGATCGCCATGTCCAGCAGGCGCTCGCAGCCGCCGAGCGCGCGGGCGGGCAGCAGGTAGCGGCCCTTGCCGATCCACTTCATGGCCAGCTCGAAGCCGCGGCCCTCCTCGCCCAGGATGTTCTCGTGCGGCACGCGCACGTCCTGGAAGACCAGGGAAGCGGGGCGGCGCTCGCCCATGGTGTCGATGGGCTCGGAGGTCCAGCCCGCCTCGCGGTCGACCAGGAAGCAGGTCACGCCCCCGTCGGCGCCCCTGTCCGGGGCGGTGACCGCGAAGACCATGGCGAAGTCGGCCTCGTTGCCGCCGGTGATGAAGGTCTTCTCGCCGTTGACCACCCACGTGTCGCCGTCGCGGACCGCGCGCGTGCGGATGGCCTTGGCGTCGGAGCCCGCGCCGGGCTCGGTGATGGCGAAGCAGGAGCGGCGCTCACCGGCGATGGTGGGCAGCAGGTAGCGCTCCTTCTGCTCCTCGTTGGCGTGGTAGAGGATGTTGTCGGCCTCGCCGCCGAACTTGAAGGTCAGGAAGGTCCTGCCCAGCTCGATCTCGATGATCGCGGCGGTGACCGGGTCCAGGCCCATGCCGCCGTACTCCACCGGCGTCTCCACGCCCCAGAAGTCGGACTTGCGGGCCAGCTCGCGCAGCCGGGTGCGCTCCTCGGCGTTGAGGCCGGGCGGCTGCCCCTCGCGTTCGCGGCGCAGCACGTCGTTCTCCAGCGGCATCAGCTCCCGATCGACGAAGGTCCGCACCCAGTCGCGGACGGCGCGCTGCTCATCGCTCAGTGAGAAATCGATCACGGCCTGTCTCCCCAGTAACCTAACGTCGTTCGGTTTGAGGGTACGGTCTTCCCCGGGGCGAGTGCAAGAGGTGCCGCCGAACAGGAGGAAACGGGTGCTGCGTCCGGTTCCGGACAGATCCCCGTGCCGGGTCGCACGGGACCCGAAGACGGGCGCTCAGGTGCGCGAACACCGCCAGGGGGCCGCATGCGGTGAGCCGACGTGCGATGATCGGGCCGGACGCCGGAGGGTCCGGTCCGTCCGCCGCAGTGGAGAAGGGGACCCCTCCGTGGCCCGACCCAAGACGCCGATCCTGAGCCGTCCGGGCATCCGCCGCGCGGCTCTCGCGCTCATCGACCGCGACGGGCTGGACGGCCTGTCCATGCGCAAGCTCGCCCAGGAGCTCGACGTGCAGGCGGCCTCCCTCTACAGCCACTACCGCACCAAGGAGGAGCTGCTCACCGAGGTCGCGGACGAGGTCACCTCGCGCATCGACGTCTCGGGCTTCGAGGGCGGGGACTGGCGCCGGGGCCTCACCGTCTGGGCGCGCTCCTACCGTGACGCCCTGGCCGAGCACCCCCATCTGCTGCCGGTGGTCTCCTCCGGGCCCGGGCGCCGCGAGGAGGCGCTGCGCCGCGCCGACGCCGTGCACGGCGGCCTGGTGGGCGCCGGATGGCCGCCCCGCTACGCCACGATGATCGGCGCCTCCACCAAGTACCTGGTCGTGGGGGCCGCCACCAACTCCTTCGCGCGCGGGTTCGACGACGACGTGCGCGTCTACCGGGACCGCTACCCGAACCTGTCGCAGGCCCACCGGCTGCCCGAGCACGCCGCGGAGATCGACGACGCGAGCTTCGAACTCGCGCTCTCGGCCTTCCTGGACGGGCTGACCGGCGTCTTCGGCGAGGTCGGTAACCGGGGCTGAGCACCCGGAGGCCCGGCCCGGGGCCGCGGCCGCCCCCGGCGACCGTGCCGACCCCGTCGTTCCACGCGAAGGGCCCGGGGGCGGTCACCACCGCCCCCGGGCCCCTGGACCGCGTGCGCCTCAGCGCCGCTCGGAGGACACCCGGTCCGTGTCGTCCTCCTGGTGGGAGGGCGAACCCGTGTCCCCGGCGGCCGACGCGTCGCCGGTCGTTCCGTCGCCGTCGGCGTCCCCGCCGGTTGCGGCCTCCTGCTCACGCGGGTGGCGGCGCTCCAGGGAGGCGCCCTCCACGTCGATGTCGGGCAGGATCCGGTCGAGCCACCTGGGAAGCCACCACGCGGCGTCGCCCGCCAGGTGCATCAGCGCGGGGATCAGCGCCATGCGCACGACGAAGGCGTCGATGAGCACGCCGAAGGCGAGCGCGAAGCCGATCGAGCTGATCATGACGCTGTGCGAGAAGACGAACCCGCCGAACACCGAGATCATGATGATCGCGGCGGCGGTGACCACCGAGCGTCCGGCCCTGAAGCCCTGCACCACGGCCAGCCGCGAGGGCGAACCGTGCACGTAGGCCTCGCGCATGCCCGTGCCGATGAAGAGCATGTAGTCCATGGCCAGGCCGAACAGGATCCCGACCAGCAGCGTGGGCAGGAAGTTCAGCACCGGTCCGGTGTTCTCCAGCCCGAAGAGGCCGCCCAGCCAGCCCCACTGGTAGACGGCGACCACGCCGCCCAGCGCCGCGAAGAAGGACAGGATGAACCCGAGCGTGGCCACGACCGGCACGAAGATCGACCGGAACACCAGCAGCAGGATCACCAGGGACAGGCCCACGACCACCGCGAGGTAGGTCGGCAGCGCGTCGCTCAGCGTCTCGGAGATGTCGATGTTGCCGCTGGCCATGCCCGCGACGCCCAGCGGGCCGGTGCCCTCGATCGGCTCCATCGCGCGCAGGGTGTGCACGAGCTGCTCGGTGGAGGCGCTGGCCGGACCCTCGACGGGCACGACCTGGAAGATGGCCAGGGTGTGGTCCTCGGAGACGCCGATGGGCGCCACCGCCGCCACGTCGTCGTGGGAGTAGATCTCCTCGGCGACCAGCGCCTGCTCCTCCTCGGCGTTGCGCTCCGCGGACTCCTCGTCGGGTCCGCCGGTCAGCTCGGCCACGACCAGGAGCGTGCCGTTCTGCCCCGCGCCGAAGTTCTCCTCCACGGCGGTGAACGCCCGGTACTGGGTGGAGTCGGTGGGCTCGGAGGAGCCGTCGGGCATGCCCAGGCGCAGGTCCAGCGCGGGCAGGGCGACCACGCCCAGGGCGATCACGGCCACCGCGGCCTGGGCCAGCGCGCGCCCGGTCGACATCGGCTTGACCCGCTCCGCCTCGTGCGCGCCCCCGCCGGCGGCGGAGGTGCTCTCGGCGAGACGGGCGCGTTCGCGGCGCGACAGGATGCGCGCGCCCACCAGCGACAGCAGCGCCGGAACGAGCGTGATCGCGATGAACACGGCGATGGCGATGGAGACGGCGGCCACGCTGCCCATCAGGCCCAGGAACCCGATCCCGGTCAGGTTCAGGCCCAGCAGCGCGATGAGCACGGTCGTGCCCGCGAAGACCACGGCGTTGCCCGCGGTCCCGTTGGCCAGGCCGATGGACGCACCGACGTCGACGCCCTGCTTGAGCTGGCGGCGGTGCCGGTTGATGATGAACAGCGCGTAGTCGATGCCGACGGCCAGGCCCAGCATCAGGCCCAGGATCGGGGTCACCGAGGCCATCTCCAGCACCCCGGACAGCGACATCGCGATCAGGGTGGCCACGCCGACGCCGACGAGCGCCGTCAGGATCGGCAGGCCCGCGCCCACCAGGGTGCCCAGCATGACCACCAGGACCACACCGGCCACGATCACGCCGATCACCTCGGCGGTGCTGACCAGGGAGGGCATGGTCATGGCCATGTCGTTGCCGAAGTTGACCGTGGTGCCCGGCACGGGGTCGCTCTCGAAGACCTCCATGACGGCGTCACGGGTCTCCGGGGTGATCTCGGTCTGGCTGTCGCTGAAGGCGATACGGACCAGGGCGGTGTCGCCGTCCTCGGAGACCGAGCGGATCTCCGAGGCCATCTCCAGCATGGCCTCGCCACGCTCCAGCTCCTCCAGGCCCGCGTCCAGCTCCTCGCGGTTCTGGTCGATCACGACCTGTTCGGCGTCGAGCCCGGGGCCGACCTGGTCGATCAGCCCGGCGGCCTCGGCCTGCTCGCGGCCCGCGTCGAGCTCGGCCTGACCGGCTTCGAGCTCCTCCAGGCCGCTCTCCAGCTCGTCGCGGCCCTCCTCCAGCTCCTGCTGCTGGTCGGCGCGCTGCTGCTCCGTGGCGAACGGGTCGATCGCGTCCTCCACGCCGGAGAGCCCGGCGGCCTGCTCGGCGCGGTCGGCTATCGCCTCCCGCTGCTCCTGGGTGAAGTCCGAGCCGTCCTCGGTCTGGTAGACGACGGTGCCCGAGCCGCCTCCCATCCCGGAGAACTCCTGCGACAGGAGCTGTTCCACCTCGTCGGTGGGCGTCCCGGGGATGGAGAAGCTGTCCTCCAGTTCACCGGAGAAGAGGAAGAAGGCGGTGCCGGAGGCCACGAGGAGTGCCAGCCAGACCGCGATGACGGTTCGGGCGCGACGTGCGCACGCACGCCCGAGTCTGTAGAGAAATTCAGCCATGGTTCCTGCAAACGGAGTGGATGGGAGGGAGCGCGTGTGCGCTCAGGAGGTGGGTGATCCGGCGTTCCCGTAGCCGTCACGGGTCACGGCGAGCATGCGGTCCAGCAGGTCGGCCCAGACCCGGCGGGAGTCGTCGTTGTCGACCCCTCCGGTGGTCTGCTCCCAGCGCTGGACCGTGATCGTGCCGCCGCTGATGACCGCGCCGCACATGAGGTCGACCACGAGCGGGTCGGCGTGCGGGTGGCGGCGCGTCATGATGGCCGCCAGGCGGACGCTCACGTCGTTGATGGCCCGCTCGAACAGCGCGGCCTGGCTCGGGGCGGGTTCGTTCCCCTCCTGCCGGAGGAGGCGCTTGAGCCGGGTGACCGGGGTGACCAGGTCGGTCCGGCGGATCGCCGCCGCGAACTCGTCGAACATGTTGCCCGCCCGGTCGCCGGTGACGGCGGGGAGGTTGGCCTCGATGCTGTCGACGATCGCCTCCAGCATCTCGCCGAACACCTCCAGGACGATGTCGTCCAGGGACCTGAAGTGGTTGAACACGGTTCTTCGGGAGACGTCGGCCCGTTCGGAGAGCTGGTCGACGGTGAAGCCGGTGTCCCCGCGTTCGGTCATCAGCGCGGCGGCCGCGTCCACGATGGCGCGGCGGTGGCGCGACTTCAGTGCCTCACGCCGGTCGCGTGCGGGCGGTTCGTGCTGATTGTCCACATATCCACGGTACGGAGGTGGTTGCACCAAGTGCAACGAAGCACTGAGTGCACCCAGTCACACTCGGGGCGCGGCTCGCGTCGGCCGCAGGGCGGTGTCCCGTGGGGCCGCCGGTGCCTCCGGGAGGAGGGGCCGGGCCGGTGGGGCGGACGGCTGCTCCCACCGGGAAGGGGCGGCCCCTGCGGTGGCAGGACCGCGCCAGGAGGCAGGAGGCCCGCCCCGCCGGTGAGAGGACGGTCCCGCCGGGAGCGGCCCGCACACGAGGAGGCGGCCGCGCGGCCCCCGTCCCGGGTCGCACGGCCGCCGGTCCCTCAGGAGCCCGTGGGCTTGGTCTCGGCGTTGCCCTCGATCGCCGACCGCTCCAGGCGGTCCAGCCACCCGCCCCGTTCCGGCACGGTCTGGAGCGCGACATCCCGGCCGTACCGGATCCGGGTGAAGGTCTCCGGGAGCCGCGCCTCCAGCCTCCGGTAGGCGACACGGCCCAGCAGCCAGGCCACGAACCCCCCGTTGAACACACCCACCGGCACCGCCAGCCACGGCAGCCCCCACAGCGACAGGAACACGGCGGCCAGCACCGAGGGCGTGCACAGCACCGGCAGCGCCGCGAGCGCGATCCACACCTGCACCGAGTTGTCGCCGGAGTCGTTGGCGTCCACCCGCAACTGCGGGTCCACACCGGGGGAGAGCGCCACCACCGACAGCAGCAGCGCCAGCCCGCTGCCCACTCCGAAGAACGCCGCCAGCCCCGTGAGCACCAGCGGCCACGCCCAGTGGGCACCGGTGGCCGCGATGAACACCGCGCTCAACGCGGTCGCGGCCGGGGCGATCAGCAGCAGGATCGCGATCTGGCGGCCGCGCACGTCCGCGCGCAGCGTCTCCCGGTCCTGGCCGACCACCGACAGCCACAGCGCCGTGCCGTCGTGCCCGTACATGTTCGAGGTGGACAGCGCCATGACGAAGGCCGCGATCACCCCCGTGAACGGAGCGAAGAACGCGTACAGGTCGGTGGGCCAGGCCATCAGGCCCATGAACAGCGCCGCCCACAGCGACGCCCGAAGTTCCAGGCCCCGCCACGGGTCGCGCCACCACTGGCGCAGCTCCCGGCCGACCACCGCGCCCAGCGGGGAGTCGGGCAGCAGCGCGAACGCCCGGCGCGTGAGCGCGCCGCTCCCGCGGCGGCGCCGCCGGACCCCGCGCAAGGTCACCCGGGGCGCCAACAGCACGCTGGTCACCACCACCATCGCCGCCGTGAGCACGGCGAACCCGCCCAGCCAGGCCGCGGCCGCCGGCCAGGAACCGGCCGCAGCGGCCTGCACGGCCAGCACGGGCCACGAGGTCGGCAGCGCCGCCAGCACGGCGCCCACCACGCCCTCGCCCAGACCGTTCTCGCTCAGGCTCAGCGTCGCCCGGAACGCGGGCTGCACCACCATCCACCCGAAGAAGAGCCCGGCCAGGATCAGCCCCCACTGCACCGACGCGATCTCTATGCCCAGCCGCGAGTGCATCGCCGCGCCCAGAGCCCGGAACACCAGCCGGGACAGCGTCACCACGAACACCCACAGCACCAGGACCCCCGGCACCGCCACCACCAGTGCGGACGGGTCCAACGCCAGCGCGTGCCACACGAGCGCGCCCAGCGCCAGCAGCGTGACGGCGGGACCGAGGTCCACGAACATCGTCACCAGCAGCAGGGCGCCCACGCGACGCCGGTCCAGGGGCAGCAGCGCGAAGTACTGCGAGCGCAGCACACCCGTGCCGTTGGCGACGGTCGGGCCGAGCATCCAGCCCACCGCCCACACCGCGAACGCCAGGCAGAGCAGGTCCGCGCGCACGCCGTCCGAGGCCGCCGCCACCGCCAGGTACCAGGTCAGTGCGGTCCCGCCGACGACCAGGACGATTCCGAACAGCCGCATCCCCGTCGCCGAGTGCCGCAGCAGGGTGAACTTCAACCGGATCAGGAGGCCAGCCACGCCAGCTCACCCTCCTCCATCTCGCGTGCGCCCACCAGACGCACGAAGGTGTCCTCCAGGGTGGTGTCCACGCCGCGCACCTCCTCCAGCGCCCCGTCGGCCAGCACCCGGCCGCGGGCGATGATGGCCACCCGGTCGGTGAGCTGCTCCACCAGCGCCATCACGTGGCTGGAGATCACCACCGTGCCGCCGCCGTCGGTGAACCTGCGCAGGATCGCGGTCAGCACCCGCGCCGAGACCGGGTCCACGGCCTCGTAGGGCTCGTCTAGGACCAGGACCTTGGGCGCGTGCAGCAGGGCCGTGGCCAGCCCGATCTTCTTGCGCATGCCGGTGGAGTACTCCGCCACCAGCACCGCGTCCCCCTCGGCCCGGTCCAGTTCCAGCACCCGCAGCAGCTCCTCGGCGCGCGCCCGCGTCACCTCCCGGCCCAGCCCGCGCAACCGCCCCCAGTAGTCCAGCAGTTCCCCGCCGGTCAGCCGCTCGGGCAGGGCCAGGCCGTCGGGCAGGACGCCGAGCATGCGCTTGGCCCCGACCGGGTCCGACCACACGTCCACGCCCAGGACCCGGGCCGTCCCGGCGTCGGGGCGCAGCAGCCCCACCGCCATGGACAGCGAGGTGGTCTTGCCCGCCCCGTTGGGGCCGACCAGCCCGAGCATGGCCCCCCGCGGCACGGACAGGCTCACCCCGTCCGCCGCCGTCGTGCCGTTGAAGACCTTGGTCAACCCGTCCAGTTCCAGGGCGGGCGCGTTCTCACTCATACCGCCAGCCTCCCCGCGTTCCCGTCGCGGGCGCATCCGCCGAACGGTCACGGCCGCCTGTCCGGTCGGCCAGGCCCGCGCCGGTGCGGCGGCCCGTCGGCCGATGCCGCGCGGGTGCGGCCGTCCTACTCTTGGCGTGGAGGAGGGAGGCCACGTGGACACGACACCGGCCGCGGACGGCGGCACCGCGTCCGGGGAGCGCCGGGGCCCGCGGGGATGGGCGGCGGACGCCCTGCTCTTCCTCGTCGCCGCGCTGGTGTGGGCCTACTACGTCCTGGCCTACAGCGTGGGCCTGCACCCGTACGTGCCCTCCTGGCTGGTCCTGCCGGACCTCGCCCTGGGCGCGGTCGGCTGCCTCGCGCTGTGGTGGCGCCGAGGCCACCCCCTGGGCGTGGCCGTCCTGCTGTGCCTGGTCCAGAGCGTGTCCAGTTCGGTGATCGCGGCCCTGGTCGTCGCCCTGTTCAACCTCGCCGTCCGCCGGCCCTGGCGGCAGGCCGTGGTGACGGCGATGGCGAGCCTCATCCTGGGCCTGCCCTGGATCGTCATGGTCCCGCCCACCCGAGGCGACAGCGTCGTCGTCCTGATCATCGCCACACTGCTCTTCACGGGCAGTATCGGCTGGGGTGTGGCCATCCGGACCCGGAGCCAGCTCATCGAGCGGCTGCGCGAGGACGTGCGGCGCGAACGCGAGGACCGGGGGCGGCGCCTGGCCGCCGCCCGGACCGAGGAGCGCCAGCGCATCGCCCGCGAGATGCACGACGTGGTCGCCCACCGCATGTCGCTGCTGTCGGTGCACGCCGGTGCGCTCGCCTACCGGACCGAGCGCGCGGAGCGGGGCGATGCGCCGCCGCTGGAGAACGCCGAACTCGGCGCGGCCGTGCGCGTCATCCGCGACAACGCCCACCAGGCGCTGGAGGAACTGGGCGGTGTCCTGTCGGTGCTGCGCGCGGCCGACACCGCCCCGGGGGAGGAGGGCGACCACGCGGGCACCGCCGCGCCCCAGCCGCCCGCCCTGGCCGAGGTCGACCGTCTGGTGGAGGAGGCGGTCCGGGCGGGCCAGCGCGTGCGCTCCGTCCACGACGTCCCCGAGGGGGTCGAGCCGTCCGGCCAGGTGCGCCGCACCGCCTACCGGCTGGTGCAGGAGGGGCTGACCAACGCGCGCAAGCACGCGCCCGGAGCCCGGGTGGAGGTGCGGATCGGCGGCGCCCCCGGGCGGGGCCTGGAGGTGTCGGTAGTCAACCCGCTGCCGGTGGGGGTGGCGCCCGCGGAGATCCCCGGGGCCGGGGCGGGGCTGACCGGCCTGTCCGAGCGGGTGGCCCTGGACGGCGGAACCCTGCGCCACGGGCCCGGGGACGGGGAGTTCCGCCTCCTGGCCGCGCTGCCCTGGCCCGAGACGACGGAGGTGCCATAGTGGTGCCCGTGAACACTCCCGTGCGCGTCCTGCTCGTGGACGACGACCCCCTCGTCCGCTCCGGCCTGCGGATCATGCTCAGCGGCGACGGGGACATCGAGGTGGTGGGCGAGGCAGGGGACGGCGCCGAGGTGCCCGCGGCGGTGGCCGAGCACCGCCCCCACGTGGTGCTGATGGACGTGCGCATGCCCGGCACGGACGGGATCGCGGCGACCGAGGCGCTGCGCGGCGACGGGAACGGGCCCCAGGTCCTGGTGCTCACCACCTTCGACGCCGACGCCACCGTGGTGCGGGCGTTGCGAGCCGGTGCCGCCGGGTACCTGCTCAAGCACACCGCTCCGGAGCGGATCGTGGAGGCGGTGCGCCGCGCGGCGGCGGGTGAGCCGGTGCTCTCACCCAGCGTGGCCCGCGCGCTGATGGACCGGGTGGCCGGGGCCGACCCTGCGGAGCGCGACGAGGCGCCCTCGCGCCGCGAACGCGCCCGGGGGCGGTTGGCGCTGCTCACCGAACGCGAGCGCGAGGTGGCCGAGGCGGTGACCGCGGGGCTGTCCAACGCCGAGATCGCCGAGCGGCTGTACATGTCGATGGGCACCGTGAAGGCGCACGTGTCCAGCGCGCTGACCAAGCTGGACCTGTCCGGGCGGGTGCAGCTGGCGCTGCTCACCCACGACGCCCGCACTCCCGACTGACGTGGTACGGATGAGCCCCGTGGGGAAGTGATGTTGGCAGTGCTGTCGGCCAGCATGACGAGCAACGACGAGGGAGACGATTCCATGCCGCTCGAAGGCGAGTACGAGCCGAGTCCGACGGAGTGGGTGCGCAACCAGGTCGAGCAGATCGAGCGCTCCGGAGGCAGGGAGGGAATGACCCTGCGCGGGATGCCGGTCATCCTGCTCACCACACGCGGGGCCAGGAGCGGCAAGCTGCGCAAGACACCGCTGATGCGGGTGGAGCACGAGGGGAGCTACGCCGCAGTCGCCTCGCTCGGCGGTGCGCCCAAGCACCCCGTCTGGTACTTCAACGTCCTCGCCGAGCCCCGCGTGGAGCTGCGGGACGGGACCGTGAACCAGGACATGGTGGCCCGTGAGGTCACGGGTGAGGAGAAGGCGGCCTGGTGGGAGCGCGCGGTGGCGGCGTTCCCGGACTACGCCGACTACCAGAAGAAGACCGACCGCGAGATCCCGGTCTTCGTGCTGGAGCCCGTCGCCGACCAGTGACGTGTTCTCGGAACGGACCGGCCGGAAGAGGAGACCCGGCCGGTCTGTCCCGGGCCTGGGGCCCAGACCAGCCAGCTCCACGGGCGATGGTCGACTTCGCGGGCGTCCACGTTTTCCACAGGTGGGGGTTGGGGGTGGTCGTGGGTGGTGTGGTGATGGTTTCCTGGAAATAGGGGGGATCCCACCCAGTGGACGTTTTGGTGTGCCCTAAAGCGCCTCCCCGGGCATAAAGAACTGAGGGGTGGGGAGGGGCCGCCATCAGGTCTCTCCCCTGCGCCATTCCTGCTGGGGGTTGCTGGCGGCAACGAAAGCGCGCCAGCTGCCGCGAAAGGGTGCGGACGGCGGGAAACGGTAGGCGTCGGGTGGGGGTGTGGGTGGCCGACGAAAAGCGGCATCAAAGGCAGGAGTGGCTACAGGCGGGCGACCAACACCCGGGGTGTGGGGGTGGTCGGGCTCTGCTGCGTCGGCACCAAAGGCAGGCGGGTACTCCGGCTTCGGGCGACGATCCTGGCCCCTGTAGTCGGGGAGGGCGACGATCGCGCCAACGGCAAGCAAGCATTCTGGGTGCTCCTTTTCGGACACCTTTTGAGTCCGCCTTAATTGCGGCCCCATAATGAAGGGTGAGCCTCCTAAAAAGAAAGACGAAAATGCAGTGACTTTCAGGCTGTGGATAGTGGATAAAAGGCGGGTGCTGGCCTATAATAAGAAGTATGGAGACGATGATCGCAGCGCCCGAGACGGCCCCCGGGGAATGTTCCCCGGCCGTGGCCGCGCTGGCCGGTGCGCGCGAGATCATCGACCACGCGTTGAACACCGACGTGCCGCCCGGGGCGGACGAGAGCGCCGCTGAGGAGATCGCGGCGCTGTGGGCCCAACTGGACCAGATCCGGTACCAGGCGTTGGCGCGGATGGCGCGCCTGTACGCGCGGGGTGCGGTGGCCCGCTACAGCGGCTACTCCACGTTGGACAAGTGGTTGGTGCACCACGGCAAACTGCCCACCTCCCAGGCCAAGGACTTGGCGCGGCTGGCCCAGCACGTGCACGAGGAGACTCTGCCCGCCACGGTGGAAGCGGTGGAGACGGGCGTGGTGGGGTTGGGTGAGGCGGTGGTGATCGCCAAAGTCACCGACAAAGCCGTCCAGACCCGCGACACCGAGCATTTCCCCGATCAGGCGCAGTACCGGCAGGGCTTCGAAGCGGCTCTGGTGGCGGCCAAGCAGGAGCGGCCTGCGTTGTCGGTCAACCAGCTTCAGTCGGTGGCCCGCCAGGTCGCGCACCGTTTGGACCCCCACCGCCTGGACCGCGACCACCAGGCCGCTCACGCCTCGCGTGGCCTGGTCGTGCATGACACGTTCCAGGGCAGCTACCAGCTCCAGGCGTGGGGCGGCAGTGGGGATGCGTTGATCGTGCGCGCGGCCATCGACACCTTCACCACCCCACCCTCGGACGAGGACACCCGGTCGCGGTCTCAGCGGGAGCATGACGCGCTCATCGCGGCGCTGCGCTTTGCCACCACCCACACCGGATGCGCCAACGCCCCCGCTCCACTGGCGCAGATCCGCATCGTGGTGCCGGTGCAGACCTACCTGGACACCCAGGGCCAGGAAGTTCCGGCGCTGGACGAGCGCGGACGGGTGGTACCGGTCGGTCTGGTGCACGAGTTGGCCGCCGACTCTGAGGTGGTGCGGATGCTCACCGCCCCGCCCACCGGGCAGGTCCTGGATGTGGGCCACAGCCGCCGCCTGGCCTCAGCCCGCCAGCGCACCGCCGCCTTCCACGGGCACACCACCTGCGCCCACCCGCAAGGGTGCGAAGTTCCGGTGGCCCTCTGCCAGGCCGATCATGTGCAGTCGTTCTCTCGGGGCGGGCGCACGGTGGTGGCGAACCTGCAACCGCTGTGTGGGCCGCATAACCGGGCCAAGTACCAACGCGAACTGCGCACACACCAACAGCAGGGGCATGGATGGGGACGAGACCATCCGCCCGACAGAATTCTGGTGCCACCGCCCCGGGAGTGACCCCCGGTCGGGCCGGTCCCCGGCATGCCCGCGCCCGCCAGGCGGCCCGGGCCCTGCCGCCAGCCGTCGTCGCTGCCATCGTCGCCCACCCCCGCCACGGGGGCCGGTAGCGCTGCCCAAGCCGGAGGGCCCGCTCGCCTTTGGTGTCAACGCAGCAGAGGCCAACCCTCTCCCAACACCGGGCGTTGGTCGCCCTCCCGAGCCACTACGCGGCAGCTGGTGACGCTGCCCCGGCCACCATCAACGGGCGGGGCGTTGAGTGGCGCCCCCAGACACCCGCTGCCTTTGGTAGCCGGGGCTGACTCGTGAAACGCCGGACAAACCGAACTGACCCGAACTCGACCTTCCACCTCAGGTTCCGTTCTTGGCCCCGCAGCGCCCGGACCCCGTTGGTAGCGTTGAGGTCCGGGTCCCGGCTGAGACCGGGACGGTGAAAGTGTTCGACGAGGAGGGCGGCCCCCGTGGCGAAAGAACGCGTGATCTGGGCGAAGAAGCTTCCCGAGGTCTACAGCAAACTGGACGAGATCGACAAGGTCATCTCCGGACACCTGGACTTCGGCCTGCTGGAACTGGTCAAGCTCCGCGCCTCGGTGCTCAACGGGTGCTCCTTCTGCATCGACCTGCACACCCAGCGCGCCCTGGAGGCGGGGGAGTCCCAGCAGCGGCTCTTCCTCGTGTCCGCCTGGTACGAGGCCGGTGAGATCTTCACCGACGCCGAGCGGGCCGCTCTGGCGCTCACCGACGAGATCACCCGACTGGGTGAGCACGGGGTGTCCGACGAGGCCTACGAGGGCGCCGCCGAGCACTTCGAGGACCAGGAGCTGGCCGCGCTCATCGCCGGCATCGCCATGATGAACCTCTACAACCGGCTGGCCGTCACCAGCCACCTGCACCCGCGCAAGCGCTGAGCCCGGCTCCGCTCCGGCTGCCGAGGGGGCAGCCCCGCTCCGGCCGCCGACCCCTCGGCACCCGGAGCGGGGCGCCCGGAGCGGGGCACCCGTTTCCTGGGTAGGGACCAGTGCACCCGACACCCCCGTCGGCCGTGCACGGAGATCCCGGACCCAGGAGCGCCCATGCCCCCCACCGGACGAACCCTTCCGAGCCTGCTCGCCCGCAACGCCGCCGACCACCCCGACGCGCCCGCCCTGTCCTGGCGCGCGCCGGACGGCGGCGGCTGGACCACCCTGACCTGGTCGCGGGTGCGCGACCGCGTCGCCGCGCTCACCGAGGGCTACGCCGCCCTGGGCGTCGAACCCGGCGACCACGTCCTGCTCGTGATGGGCAACCGCCCCGAGCACTGGCTGTCCGACCTCGCCCTCGTCCACGCGGGAGCCGTTCCCACCACGGTCTACGACACCGCCGCCTCCGAACAGGTCGCCCACATCGCCCGGCACAGCCGCGCCCGTCTCGCCGTGGTGGGGGACACCGCGGCCGCCGCCGTGTGGGAGGGCCTGCTCGCCGACCCCGAGGTGCCCCTGGCCGCGCTGGTCGTCGTGGACGGGGCCGACCCCGGCCGCGGCCACACCGACTACGCCTGCCTGGAGAGCGTCCCCGCCGCTCCTGCCGCCCCCACCTCCGTCATTCCGGCCACCCCCGCCGGGACGGCCTTCGAACGCTGGCGCGACCTGACCCCCGACGGCCTGCTCACCGTCGTCTACACCTCCGGGACCACCGGGGACCCCAAGGGCGTGGCCGTCACGCACCGCGACGTGCTCGCCAACGCCACCGCCCTGGACGCGGCCATCGCCCTCCCCGAGCACTCCGACCACGTGTGCTACCTGCCCCTGGCCCACATCGCCGAACGCATGCTCGGCCTCTACCTGCCGGTCTTCCGCGCCTCCCACGTGTGGATGTGCGAAAGCCTCCAGGACCTGCCCGGGGTCCTGCGGCACGTGCGCCCGCCCCAGTTCTTCGGAGTCCCCCGGGTGTGGGAGAAGTTCGCCTCCGCCCTGCGCGCGGAGCTCGCCCGCATGCCCGAGGAGAGGCGCGCCGCCGTGGACGCGGCCACGGCCGTGGCCACCGAGCACGTCGCCCACCGCGAGCGCGGCGAGGAGGTGCCCGCCGAACTCGGGGAACGCTTCGAGCGGGCCCGGGCCGAGGTTCTGCTTCCCCTGTTGGCCCAGGTGGGCCTGGACCGGGTGAGCTGGGCCTCCAGCGCCTCCGCGCCGATGCCGCTGGACGTGGTGCGGTTCTGGGCCGGGTTCGGGGTCGTGGTCATGGACGCCTGGGGCCTCACCGAGTCCGTGGGCGTGGCCACCGTCAACAGCCCCGCCACCGGCTTCCGGCTGGGCTCGGTCGGCCGCCCCATCGCGAGCGTGCGGGTGCGGGTGGCCGAGGACGGCGAGGTGTGGCTGCGCGGGGAGTCGGTCTTCGGCGGCTACCTCCAGCCGGACGGTTCGGTGCGCCCGGCCACCGACGCCGGGGGGTGGTTCGCCACCGGCGACGTCGGCCGCCTCGACGGGGACGGCTACCTGTGGATCACCGACCGCAAGAAGGAGCTCATCGTCACCTCCCAGGGCAAGAACGTCGCGCCCGCGCCGGTGGAGAACGCCCTCAAGGAGCACCCGATCGTCGGCCAGGCCTACGTGCACGGGGACCGCAGGCCCTACCTGGTGGCGCTGCTGGTGCCCGACCGCGAGACGCTGCCGGTGTGGGCGGCCGCCCGGGGCATCGACACCGGCGGGGACTGGGAGGCGCTGGTCGCCCACCCCGAGGTGGCGGCGGAGGCCGAACGCGCGGTCGCGGCGGCCAACGCCCGGTTCAGCCGCGCGGAGGGGGTCAGGCGCCACCGGCTGCTCCCCGGCGAGTGGGGCCCGGAAACCGGTGAGCTGACCCCCTCGCTCAAGCTCCGGCGCCGGGTCGTCCGGGAGCGCTACGCCGACGCCCTGGCGGAGCTGTACCGCGACTGACCCCGGGGCCGGTCAGGCGTCGCCCATGCCCGCAACGTCCATGCCCGGAACCTACCCGGCCGGGCCCCGAACGCGGCCGCCCGCCCCCACCGGTCGCCCGCCCCGCCGGGTGACGCCTCAGGCGCGCACCCCGATGGCGTTGGCGCCCCTTGACAGCTCCGGAAGCTGGGACAACAACTCCCCGGGACTGGTCCTGTCACTGGTGGTCACCAGGTTGACGGCGCCCAGGGCCTCGCCCTCGGAGTCGTACAGCAGCCGGGTCAGGCTGAGGGCGCCGGGCTCGCGCTCGGACTCGGCGAGGTGGTAGCCGACCTCCCGGATCCGCTCGATCTGCGCCCGGAGGTCGGCGGCGTCCTGGGTCCTGCCCGAGGCCAGGCGCACCTCGGCGTGGTCGGCGAGGTAGGCGTCGAGCTCCTGGTCGTCCCAGTCGCTGAGCAGCACCTTGCCGCCGCCGATGTAGAGGGGCACCCGGCGCCCGATCGGGAACTGGTAGCGCAGCGGGTCGGCTCCGTCCACGCGCGCGATGAGGATACGCTCCTGTCCCGAGCGCACGTAGACCGACGAGGTCAGACCGGTCGTGGCCGACAGTTCGGTGAGGATCGGCGTCGCGACGCTGCAGAGGCGGTCGTTGACGACGAAGGAGTGCGCCAGGGACAGCACCACCGGCCCGAGCGAGTAGCCCAGGCGCTCCTGCTGGACGTATCCGCGCCGTACGAGCTGGTTGACGGTGCGCTGCGTCGTGGCCAGGTGGAGCCCGCTCTCCCGCGCGATGTCGCTGAGCCGCAGGGGGCCGCGCGCCCGCTCCAGGCACTCCAGCACGTCCAGAGCCCGGTCCAGGGTGCGCCCCTGGTTGCCACCCCCAGCCGTCGCTCCCATCCGTGCCCTCGCCCGCCCTTCCGTCGTCGTTCGTCCTGTCCCGGGGCTTCGCCCTGTCCCGGGAGTTCGTCCTGTCCGGGAGTTCGCACTGTCCCGGGAGGAGGCCGATGTGCCCGCCCCCAAGGCGATGCGCGCATCGCCGCCCTCCCCTCAACGTAGCGGACGGGTTTCCGGCAGGTTGACACCGCGAAGCGTCGCAGGTCACACTCACTATCAACAGGCAACAGAAGCTATCACTCAATGATAGAGGGTGGGATCATGAAGGTCGCCGTGCTCGGGCTCGGAGAAGCCGGTGCCGTCTACGCCGGCGCGTTCGCGGCCGCCGGTTGGCAGACCGTCGGCTACGACCCCTCGCCGGGGGCGCGGACGCCCGAGGGGGTGGCGCGGGCCGCCTCGACCGGCGAGGCGGTCGCCGACGCCGACCTGGTCCTCAGCCTCACCACGGCCGCGTACGCGGTGACGGCGGCCGAGGACGCCCGGCCGCTGCTGCGCAGGGACGCGGTGTACGTGGACCTCAACGCCGCCTCCCCGGCCACCAAGACCGGGGTGGAGGCGGCTCTGGGGGAATCCGCCCAGGTCGTGGACGGTGCGATCATCGGTTCGGTGCTCAGGTACGGTGCCGAGGTCAACGTCCTGCTCTCCGGTCCCGCCTCCGAGGCCGCCGCCCGGCTGCTCCGGGCGGTGGGCTCCGATGCCGAGCCCGTCGGCGGCGAGGTCGGGGCCGCGTCACGGCGAAAGCTGCTGCGCAGTGTCTTCATGAAGGGCCTGGGAGCCCTGATCACCGAGGCCGTGGACGCCGGAAGGGCCGCGGGGGAGGAGGCGTGGATGCGCACACAGGTCGCCGACGCGCTCGCCGACGGCACCTCCGCGCTGGAGCGCCTGGACAAGGGCACGCGCCTGCACGCCCTGCGCAGGGCGCACGAACTCCGCTCCAGCGTCGAACTCCTCGATGAACTGGGCGTCCAGGCACAGGTGAGCACCGGGGCCGCCGACCGCCACCTGTTCCTGGCGCGCTCGGGCGGGGAGGACGCGCGCGAACTGGCCGACGCCTACGCCGGCGTCCCCACCGCCGCCATCGGCGACGGCCGCGACCGGCTGGGCTTCGTCTCCTCGCGCGTCCGCCCGGTCTGGCCCGGGGCGAGCGTCACCGGCCGGGCACTCACCGTCCTGACCCGCCCCGGCGACAACCGCGCCCTGCACCGGGCGCTGGCCGTCGCGCGGCCGGGGGACGTCCTGGTCGTGGACGGCGGGGGCGACACCTCACGCGCCCTGCTGGGCGAGCTCATCGCCGAACGCGCCCTCAACCGGGGCGTGCGCGGCATGGTGGTCGACGGCGCGGTCCGGGACGCCGACGAGCTCCGCGACCTGGGCTTCCCCGTCTGGGCGGCCGGGATCTCGCCCGCCGGGCCCTACAAGGACGGCCCCGGGCACGTGGGCCGGACGGTCTCGGTGGGCGGCGCGGTCTGCTCCACCGGGGACATCGTGGTCGCCGACGGCGACGGGGTGTTCTTCGTCCCCCGCCTGGAGGCGGAGCAGACCCTGAGCGCGGCCCGCGAGGTCGTGGCGGAGGAGGAGCGCCGCCGCGCCACCATCCGGGCGGAACGCCGGTGAGCGCCCGCTCCGCCGGTCCCCGCTCCGCCGGTCGCCGCCCCGCCGGTCTCCGCCCTGCCGGTTCCCGCTCCGCCGGTCCCCGGCCGGATCCTTCCCCCGCCGCACCCGGCCGCCACCACTCCCCGACTCCCCTCCCGAAGGTCCACCCATGCCCATCGCACTCCTAGCCCTGGCGGCCTTCATCGCCGTGATCATCGTCTGGAACGTCGTGTTCAAACGGAACATGGGCGAGGCGATGCTGCTCGGACTGGTCGTCACCGCGCTGTTCGCCGGGGCACAGGCGCCCGCGTACCTGCTGCGGGGGCTGGTCGACGCCCTCACCCACGAGGTGCTCTACGCGGCCCTGGCCTTCGTGTTCATGGCCTACCTGATCGACGTCACGGGCCTGATCCAGCGGATCCTGGCTATCCTGAACTCCCTCTTCGGGCGCGTCCGCGGCGGTCCCGCCTTCATCGACACGGCCGGTTCCGCGGTCTTCGGCGCCCTGTCCGGGTCCAACTCCGCCAACACCGCCTCCAGCGGCTCCTTCACCGGCCCCTGGATGGTGCGCACGGGGTGGTCCCCCACCCGCGCCGCCACGGTGATGGCCGGCAACGGGGGGATGGGCGCGGCCCTGCCCCCCAGCGCCTCCATGGTCATCATGATCGGCTTCGCCGGGGGCATGGTCAGTACCGGCCAGGTCTACATGGGCCTGCTCGCGGCCGGGACCTACCAGATCCTGCTCAGGTTCGCCCTGATCGCGTACTTCGTGCGCAGGGACGGTATCCCCAGGGCCGACGAGACCGACCTGCTGCCCCTGCGCGAGTCCCTGCGGCAGGGCGCGGGAGCCCTGACCATCTTCCTGGGCGCGCTCATCCCGATCGTGGTCACGGCGGGCCCCCTGGCCGCCTACCTGGAGAACTCCACCCCGCTCGGCGAGGCCATGGGGGAGATCTCGCTGCTGATCTGGATCCCGATCCTGATCATCGTGTTCTCCCTCGTCGCCGGACGCGACCGCCTGCCCCGGAATACGCGGGACTGGTCGGCCCTGCTCGACGGCGCCCTGCCCAAGTTCGCCACCATCGGGGCCCTGCTGTTCTTCGCCATCGCGGCCAGCGAGATCCTGGCCCGCCTCGGGCTCGCGGAGGACGTCAACACCCTGCTGGAGAACCTGCCGGTCAACCGCGTCCTGCTGGTGGTGGCCGTCGGACTGGTGATCGCCCTGGTCGCCGGGCCGCTCTCCTCCACGGCCACCCTCACCGCGGTCGGGCAGATCTCCTTCCTGGCACTGGTGGGCGTGGGCGTCGACCCGCTGCTGGCGGTGATCGCCATCCTGGTGTTCGCCTCCACCGAGGGGGCCTCGCCGCCCGCGTCCGGGTCGATCTTCGTGGCGGCCGGACTGACGGGAGCCCGACCCGAGAGCACCTTCCTGCCGCTGATCGTCTACTACATGATCCCGATCTTCCTGATCGGCTGCCTCATCGGTTGGGGCGTCCTACCGGTCTTCGGAGGCTGAACATGACCACCATCAGATCCCGCGCCCTCCTCGTGGTGCGCACCCTGTTCAAGCTGGGCCTCGTCGCCTGCTTCCTCCTCGGCGTCCTGCTCGTCGCCGGTCAGCTGGCCGGGGTCGTCGCGCAGCGGCCGGACTGGATCACGACCACTTCGGACCTGCTGTTCGTCCCCGCGGTCGCGGCCGCGGCGGCCTTCGGGGTCCTCGGGTTCCTGGCCAACTACCTCACCGACGACACGGGCGGGGGAGAGGACTGAGGCGCTCCGCGGGGGAGTGACCGACCCGCCGGGGGCGGTGGCCGAGGCCGCCGCCCCCGGCCGTGTCCCCGGCGGCCGCCGGCCCTGTCCACGGCGGCCGCCCCCGGGCGCGCGAAACCGCCCCCGTCCTGGGGAACGGGGGCGGCCCGGGAGGGGCTCTCAGTAGTTCTGCCCGGTGGTCTGCTGCGGTCCCGCCGTCTGCTGCGGCGAGCCGGCGCCCCCCTCCGGGGACTGCGCGGGCCTGGGCGCCGCGTGGGCGGCGTTGTACCCGCTCTGGTAGGCGCCCTCGTGGTGTTCGGTGCGCCCGGACTCACGTTCGCGGTCGGGCCAGCCGGCGGTCAGGCCGTAGATCACCAGCAGGTCCACGGCGATGGCCACCATCGACCACAGCGGCATCGCCATGACGAAACCCAGTTGGGCGACGGCGTTCACCGAGGCGAGGATCAGGGCGAAGCCCCGGGCCCACGTGCTGCGGGACAGCACGGCCAGACCGGCGACGATCAGCACCGCCCCCCACAGGCCCAGCAGCACGCCCCAGGAGGTGTACCCCAACAGGAGCACCTCCGTGCTCGCCGCGGCGTAGAACTCGGGGGTCAGGAGCGCCACCAGCCCCTGGATGACGTTGACCGCCCCGATGACGATCAGCAGTGTCGCGACGAAGAACTGCCAGCCGTTGGCTGCCTGCGTTCGCATGTTCACGGATCCTTCCCGGCCGTCCCCGCTGGCCTCTGCGCGGTCCGGGACGTGGGAACGGCCGCTCGGGTGTCCCTCTTGCGGATGCGCGAGCCGCGCGCCTTGTCTTCATCATCCGACTCCTCGGGTCAGCGACACCCCACCCGTTCCTACGGATCGGGCAAAGCTCACGGGCCTGGTAATCTAAAATTACGTAATTACGGAAAAGCATGTAAGGTGGAGGCGCGGTGGACAGGACGACGGAGGAGCGGCTGGCCGAGCTGGAGGCGCGGGTCGGCGCCCTGGAGGCGGTCGGCGAACGCGCGGCCGAGACACCCCGGGCCGAGGCGCTCGGAGACGTGTTCTTCGCGCTCAACGCCCTGCGGGAGCGCGTCACCGGACACGGCGGCGTGGTCTTCGCGGGGATCGTCCGCGACGGCGAGGGGGAGGAGAACGCGCTGGAGTGGCAGCAGGGACTGCCGGTCGAGCGCCTGGAGGAGTCCGACTGGGCCCGCCACGCCGCCAGCCTCGACGCCCTGGGCAATCCCGTCCGGCTCCAGCTGCTACAGGCGGTCTGGAGGGGAACCGGGACCGTCGCCGCACTGGCCGAGCGCTCCGACTTCGGCACGACCGGCCAGATCTACCACCACGTCAACCTGCTCGCCGCCGCCGGATGGCTCATCACCGTCCGGCGCGGCCACTACGCCATTCCACCGGAACGCGTCGTCCCCCTGCTCGCCATCCTCACGGCGGCCGGGGGAGCGCCCCAGTAAGGAGGGTTCCGTGAGAGCCAGAAGAGGGACCGTCGCGGTCGCCTGTGCGGCGGCCGTCCTGGTCGTCGTACTCGGGATCGCCGCACGGCCGCACACATCCGCCCTGTCCGCCGAGGAGTCCGGGGACCCCGGGCTCCTGGACCGGGCCCGCCCGCTGCTGTCCGAGGGCGTGCGCGACCGCGTCAGCGTCGTCGAGGTCGACGGCGGACGGGTGGGTTTCGCGCACTTCGGCGCCGACGACGGCACCGACTACGAGATCGGCTCGGTCACCAAGGGCATGACCGGGATGCTGCTCGCCATCGCCATGGAACGCGGCGAGGTCACCGCGGACACCCGGCTCGGGGAGCTGGTCGAGCTGGACGGCGCCCCCGCCGCCGACGTCACCCTGGCCGAGCTGACCAGCCACCGCTCCGGCCTGCCCCGGCTCTCCCCCCGCCTGCCCGACATCGTGGTCTCGGCGGCGGCCTCCTACCTGGGCAACGACCCCTACCCCTACGACTACGACGACCTGGTCGCGCAGGTGGCCGCGGCGGAGCTGTCCGACCGCGGCGAGTCCCACTACTCCAACATGGGCACCGCGATCCTGGGCCACGCCCTGGCCAACGCCGCCGGGACCGACTACTCCACTCTGCTGCGCGAGCGGCTGCTCGACCCCCTGGGGATGGACGACACGACCCTGCCCGACTCCGGGGACGACCTGCCCGAGGACGCGACCCGGGGCTACACCGACAGGGGGCGCCGGGCCGACCCCTGGCTGGCCCGCGCCTACGCGCCCACCGGGGGCGTGCGCTCCACCCCCGCCGACATGGCGCGTTTCGCCGGGGCGCTGCTGGAGGGCACCGCCCCGGGCGCGGCGGCACTGGAACCGCGCTGGGACGACGGGCCGGACCGCCGGATCGGGTTCGCCTGGGTCACGCAGGAGTACGGCGGTACCGAGGTCACCTGGCACAACGGCGGCACCGGCGGCTTCTCCTCCATGGTCGCCCTGGACCGGGAGGGCGGGCGCGCGGTGCTGGCCTTCGGCAACACGACCACCGGACTGGAAGACCCCGTCCTGGAGCTGCTGACGGAGGAGGACGCCCGATGAGCGTGATGGATGTGCTGCCCTACGTCGGGGCCGCGTTCCTCAACGGCGTCTGCGTCCTGAGCGCGGCGGACGTCCTCCTGCGGCTCCGCGGCCGGGGCAGGTTCCGCTTCGCGGACCGCTGGGACGTGCTGAACCGGACGGTCAACACGCTCCTCTTCCTGGTGCTCTCACTGCTGCTGACCACATGGGCGGTCTTCCCCGTGGCGGTCTGGTACCTGGACGTGGCACTGAGCGCGGGGGCCGCCGCGGCCGCGGTGCTGTGCTGGCCCGGTCTGCCCGCGCGCGCCGACGACGCGGGCGCCGCCTCCCGGCGCCACTCCGCGATCGGCACGCTGGTCTTCCTCGCGGTGGTCCTCGCGCTCTTCCTCCTCTTCGCCTGAACCGAGCAGCCGCGCGGCAAGTGCGCAATACGGGGGTATGTCAGAATTAAGAAGAGCGGAAAAAGTGGGATGGCGCACTTCTCCGCCGTCTGACCGGGGTTCCTCGCGAGAAAGCCCACGTGCCTTTCGCCCGTGGTCTACGGTGATTTCCGTCCGCCCTCGAATTCCCCGTGGGAAAACCGGGTGGACCTCCCCTGCCCGGAGACCGGGCGACGGGTCCGGGCACGGCCCCGCCCCCTTCGCACGATTGCCCCGCGAGGAACCCGCCCATGCCAGTTCACCCGCCCGACCGACGACGGCGGCCCCCGCGCCCCGGACGACAGGCCCTGGCCGCCCTGTTCGCCGTGACCGCGCTGGCGGCCCCCGCCTGGTCCTGGGCGGTCGTCACGGCCCACCCCGACGCCCGCCAGAGCGTGGCCCTGGCCGTCGGCGCGGCCGCGGCCGCCCTGTGCGCCGCCGTCACCGCGGCGGCGCACCAGGCCGCGGCGGCCCGCGCCGCCCGCGAGCACGGCACCCGGGTCGACGCCACCGCCCAGGCCCTCGAACGCGAGGCCGAGCACCTGGTCGACGAGCTCCTGCCCGCCCTCGTCGAGGGCCTGCGCGCGGGGCGCGCCGCACGCGAGGTCCTCGACGAGCACCCCCAGCCCCGCCACGTCGCGCTGCACCGGCTCACCCACACCGTCACCGCCGAACTCGACACCGCGCGCGTGCGCGCCGCCGACGCCCTGGCCCGGCGCACCGCGCTGGAGGAGCAGATCGCCGACCTCGACCGCGTCGGCCTGCCGCTCATGGCCGCCCGCATCCGCGAGGACCGCGTCGGCGCCGCCGAAACGCTGGGGGAGGAACTGCCCCCCGTCCACGAAGCCCTCGCCCGCCTGCGCGCGCACACGCTGGAGGAGCTACTGGCCGCCGACCGCCGCTCCGCCTCGGCCATGGAGACGACCGCCGCCTCCGGCGCCCGCATCCAGGCCCACCTGACCTCCCTGCTGGCCAAGCTCCGCGAACTCCAGGACCGCTACGGCGACAGCCCCGGCATCTTCGGCGACCTCCTGGACATCGACCACGGCGTATCCCGCACCGGCCGCCTCGCCGACGGCCTCGTCGTCCTGGCCGAGGGCCGCTCGGGCCGCCGCTGGACCCGGCCCATCGTCATGGAGAGCATCCTGCGCGGAGCCATGGGCCGCATCAGCGCCTACCGCCGCGTGCGCCTGCACAACACCAGCACCGCCTCCATCGCCGGGCACGCGGCCGAGGGCGTCATGCAGGCCCTGGCCGAACTCATGGACAACGCCGCCAACTTCTCCGCCCACGGCACCGAGGTGCACGTCTACGTCCAGGAGGAGGACACCGGCCTGTCCGTCACCGTCGAGGACAGCGGACTGGGCATGCGCGTGCGCGAGCGCAGGCTGGCCGAGAGCCTGGTCACCGAGCCCCGCGACCTGTCCACGCTGCGCGGCACCCGCACGGGCCTGGCGGTCGTGGGTCGACTGGCCGACAAGCACGCGCTCGGCGTCAGCTTCCGTCCCTCGGCCCGCGGCGGCGTCGGCGTCGTCGTCCTCGTGCCGCCGCACCTGGTCACCGAGTCCCAACCCGCGCACGGCGGCCCGCGCGCCGGGCACCACCCCCGCCGCCCCGTGGGGCCCGCCCCCGCCTCGGGGCCGGATCTCCGGACGGGCACGGCGGCCCCGGGCCCCGGCACCGCTCCCGCACCCGCCCGCGCCGCCTCCGGGCTGCCCCGGCGGCGGCGCGGCCAGACCCTGGCCGCGGCGCTGCGGGAGGAGCCCGACCAGCTCTCCGCGGCTCCGGCCGCGCCTGCGCCCGGCGGTGACCCCGGCACCAGGTTCGCGTCCTTCCGCAACGCCCGCCAGCCACAACGAGCCGAAGAGTAGAGAAGAGAAACGGAGGGAGGGGCACGCGACCGGACCCGCGCGCGACTGCCCCGCGACCCCGATGAACACCATGGACACCAGCCTCGACTGGCTTCTGGAGAACCTGCGCCACCGCACACCCGGCATCCGCCACGTGCTCGTGCTGTCCAGGGACGGACTCAGGATGTGCCACACCCGCGAACTGCACACCGACCGCGCCGACCAGCTCGCCGCCATCGCCGCGGGCATCCAGAGCCTGTCCCTGAGCGCCTCCGCCGAGTTCGGCGACCGGGGCGGCGCGGGCCAGGCCATGGCCGAGTTCGGCGGAGGCGTCCTGCTCATCATCCGCGCCGGGGAGGGCGCCCATCTGGCGGTGATCGCCGACGGGGACGCCGACGTCGGCGTGATCGGCCACAGCATGAACGAACTCGTCGAGCGGATCGGCGGCTTCCTGACGGCCGCCCCGCGCCGTGGCGAGCGGGCCCCCGCGGGCACCGAGCAGCGGTGACCCATCACGACTCCCTCCGGGGAGAGGCCCCCGACCGCCTGTACACCGTGACCGGCGGGCGCTCCGACGCGGACACCCGCGCCCTCGACGCGGTCACCCTCGTCGTCGCCGAGTGCGACCCCGCGCCCGGCATGCAGTCCGAGCACGCCGCGATCCTGCGCCTGTGCGCGTACCCGACCGCCGTGGTGGAGCTGTCCGCGGAGCTGCGGCTCCCCGTCAGCGTCGTGCGGATCCTCCTGCTGGACCTGCTGGACACGGGGCGGGTGACGGCCCGCCACCCGGTGGTCCCCGCCCGGCAGGAGGCCGGACACGACCCCGAGACCCTGAAGCAGGTGCTCCTTGCCCTCCAACGACTCTGAACGGCTCGCCCAGCCGCGCCGGGCACCGCTCGCAGCGACGGCCGACAACGCGCTCAAGATCGTCGTCGTCGGCGGGTTCGGCGTCGGCAAGACCACCCTGGTCGGCTCCGTCAGCGAGATGCGCCCGGTGAGCACCGAGGAGGTCATGACCCAGGCCAGCGCCGGGATCGACGACATCAGCGCCGTCCGGGACAAGCGCACCACCACGGCGGCCTTCGACTTCGGGCGCGTCACCGTGGACGAGCGGCGGGTGCTCTACCTCTTCGGCGCACCCGGCCAGAAGCGGTTCTGGTTCCTGTGGAACCAGCTGTTCGAGGGCAGCCTGGGCGCGGTCGTGCTCGTGGACACCGACCGCATCCAGGACTCCTGGTACGCCGTGGACCGGCTCGAACACCACCGCACGCCCTTCGTCGTCGCGGTGAACCGCTTCGGCCCCGGTCCCGACCTGCCCGAGGTGCGCCGCGCTCTGGACCTGTCCGAGCGGGTCCCCCTGGTGGACTGCGACGCCCGCAGCCGCGAGTCCAGCCGCGACGTCCTGATCACCCTCGTCCAGCACGTGTCCGGACCCGTGGCCGGGTACCCGCCCGCGCCGACGTCGGCGTTCGCACCCGTGCCCGCGCCGACCCCGCAGGAGACGACGTGAACCACACCCCGGGCCCGGAGGCCGCGGCACCGGCCAGCAGCGGCCCGCCGCCACCCTCCCCGGCCCACGCGGGCGCCGCCCGCTTCTACGGCCCCGACATCGCCCGCGACCCCGCCGGGCTCTACGAGGAGCTGCGCGGGCGCTACGGCCCGGTCGCGCCCGTGCTGCTCGACGGCGACGTTCCGGCGTGGTTCGTCATGGGCTACCGGGAGCTGCACCACGTCACCAGCAGACCCGAGTGGTTCGCCCGCGACTGCCGCCGCTGGAACCAGTGGGACCGCGTCGGCCGCGACTGGCCGCTCCTGCCCTACGTGATGTGGACGCCCTCGGTCATGTTCGCCGAGGGGGCCGAGCACCAACGGCGCGCGGGCGCGATCGGCGACGCCCTGGACGCCGTGGACCGCACCGACCTCAGGGCCCTGTGCCAGCGGGCCGCCGACACGCTCGTCGACGCCTTCCGCGCGGAGGGCGAGGCCGACATGGTCTCGCAGTACGCCCACCAGATCCCCGCGATGGTGGTCGCCCGCCTCTACGGCCTGCCGGAGGCGGAGGTACCGGCGCTGGTGCGCGACGTCGTGCTCTCGCTCGACGTCACCGCGGACGCGGGCGGCGCCCACCGGCGCCTGCACGCCCGCCTGGACGCCCTGGTCGCCGACCGCCGCGCCGCGCCCCGCGCCGACGTGCCCTCGCGGCTGCTGCTGCACCCGGCGGGGCTGAGCGACGCCGAGGCGGTCGTCGACCTGCTGGTGGTCCTCGCCGCCGCCCAGGCGCCCACGGGCAACTGGATCGGCAACGCCCTGCGCCTGATGCTGACCGACGACCAGTTCTCCCTCGACCTGCGGGGCGGGCGCAGCAGCGCGGGGGAGGCCCTCAACGAGGTGCTGTGGAAGAACACCCCCACGCAGAACTTCATCGGCCGGTGGGCCGTGCAGGCCTGTGAACTGGGCGGCCGCGGCATCCGGCGCGGCGACATGCTGGTGCTGGGGCTGTCGGCGGCCAACGCCGACCCCCGCCTGCACGCGGGGCTCCCCGACGTCTACGGCGGCAACCGCGCGCAGATGTCCTTCGGCCACGGCGAGCACGGGTGCCCCTTCCCGGCACCGGAGATCGCGGAGACGATCGCCCGCACGGCGGTGGAGAGCCTGCTGGACCGGCTGCCGGACGTGCGGCTGGCGGTGCCCCCGGAGCGGCTGGAGTGGCGGCCGTCGCTGTGGATGCGCGGACTGTTCGAGCTCCCGGCGCGCTTCACGCCGCAGCGGTAGGGGGGCGGACGCGCGCCGCGGCGCCGCTCAGCCCGGGGAGGGGACCGGCGTGAAGCGCAGCGGCAGCCGGGTCAGCCCCCGGGTGAAGACCCCCGTCTCCTCCAGGGTGACGCCCTCGGCCAGGCGGACGTCGGGCATGGCGTCCAGCAGCTGGTTGGTCGCCACCCGCACCTCCGCCTCGGCCAGGAGGGCGCCCACGCAGAAGTGGCGCCCCAGGGCGAAGGCCAGGTGCTCGGCCGCGGCGGAGAACGAGGTGGCGTCCCCGAGTTCGGCCCGGTGGATGTCGAAGGAGTCGGGGTCGGCGAAGCGGTCGCCGTCGCGGTTGGCCGAGCCGATCAGGCAGATGACGGTCGCCCCGGCGGGCACGGTCCCGCCGCCCAGTTCCACGTCGTGCGCGGGCTGGCGCATGATCATCTGCACGGGCGGGGTGTAGCGCAGCGTCTCGGCGAACGCGCGCGGGATCAGGCTGCGGTCCTCGCGCACCCGCGCGAGCTGCTCGGGGTGGGTGACCAGGTTGGCGAACATGCTGGATACGGCCTTGTCGGTGGTCTCCCCGCCCGCGGCGAGCAGCAGGCTGCAGAAGGCCTTGACGTCCTCGTCGCTCATCCGGGTGCCGTCGACCTCTGCGGTGCACAGGGCGGACAGCAGGTCCCCGCCCGGGTCCGCCCGCCGCTCGCGGATGATCGGCAGCATGTACGCGGCGAACTCCTCGCGGGTGCGCAGCCCCTCCTCGGCCACCCGCGGGTCCTGCGACAGGTTGCCCAGGAAGGCGATGATCGCGGTGTACCAGCGGTGGAACCGGTCGTGGTCGGCCCGTTCCAGGCCGAGCATGTCCGCGATGACGTTGACGGGGAAGCGGGTGGCGAACTGCGCGACCAGGTCCACCTCGCCCGTGTGCCGGAAGGCGTCGATCAGCTCGCCGCTGTTGCGCTCGATGACGGGCCAGAACCGCTCGCGCAGTTCGCTGCCGCGGAAGGCCGGTGCCACCAGGGCGCGGCGCACCGCGTGCTCGCGTCCGTCCAGTTGCAGGATGGTGCGCCCGTGCACCGGTTCCAGCTGCCAGTCGTAGTTGCGGGTGGTGAAGGCCTCGTCCCGGAAGGCGCGCCGGACGTCCTCGTACCGGGAGACGACGTAGCTCCGGGTGGCCTCGTGCCAGAACAGGGGCGCCCGCTCGCGCATGGCGCGGTAGGCGGGATAGGGGTTGGCAAGGAATTCCGGGGAAAGGATGTCCGGAACCTCGGGAGCCGCGGTCATGGCCGATTCTCCTCACCGCTGGGGGTAAGCGCGAGCCTCCACCGTAGGTTTTCCCTGTCGCCCAAGTCCATAGGTAACAGTGTTTTACGGGCATGGAATATTAAGAGGTTTCTGGGTGGAATCCCTTTTGTGGGATATATGTCGTTTATGGGGCTTCGGTGGTGATTCCGCGCCGCCGTCCACGGGGTGCGACCCCCACTCCCCGAGGGAGCCTGGAGGAGCCGGACCCGCCGGTATAGCGTGACCGTGACCCCACCCCTCAGCGACGAGGAGCGCGTACGCCATGAACGTGGAACACCGGGACGTCGAGGTCAACGGAATCCGGCTGCACGTCGCCGAGCAGGGCAGAGGACCGCTCGTCCTGCTCCTGCACGGCTTCCCCGAGAGCTGGTACTCCTGGCGCCACCAGTTCGCCCCGCTGGCCGGGGCCGGGTACCGCGTGGTCGCCCCCGACCAGCGCGGTTACGCCCGCAGCGACCGGCCCGAGGCGGTGGACGCCTACACCCTGCCCCACCTGGTCGGCGACGTCGTCGCACTCGTCTCCGCGCTGGGGGAAGAGAGCGCGGTCGTGGTCGGCCACGACTGGGGTGCGCCGGTGGCCTGGGCCACCGCCATGATGCGCCCCGACCTGGTCCGCGGCGTGGCGGGCCTGAGCGTTCCGCCCGTTCCGCCCGCCATGCTGCCGTCGGTCGCGGCCTCCCGCGCCGTCTACGGCGACGGCTTCTACCAGGCCTACTTCCAGGAGCCGGGCGTCGCCGACGCCGAACTGGCCGCCGACCCCGCCTCGACCCTGCGCCGTATCCTGGTCGGGGCATCCGGCGACGCACCCTTCGACCAGCCCCGGCTGTGGATCGTGCCCGAGGGCGAGAGCGCACTGGGCTCCCTGCCCGAACCGGAGGAGCTGCCCTCCTGGCTCACCGAGGAGGACCTGGCCGCTTTCACGGCCGACTACTCCGACCCCGACGCCTTCACCGGTCCGCTCAACTGGTACCGCAACATCGACCGCAACCAGGGGCTCATGTCGCCCTTCCAGGGGCGCGTCATCGACGTGCCCGCGCTGTACGTGGGCGGGGACAAGGACTTGGTCAGGGCCATGCGCGGCGTTCCCGAACTCCTGGAGAACCTGTCGCTGGTCGTACCGGCGCTGCACGCCGGCGTCACCCTGCCCGGCTGCGGCCACTGGACCCAGCAGGAGCGCCCCGGGGAGGTCAACGCGGCCCTGCTGGACTTCCTCGCCGCCGTCCACGAGGGCTGAGCCGTGCCCGTGCGCGCCGGGCTCGGGCGCGCACGGGCGCGGTGGCGGCACCGGTGCGCCGCTCAGGCGCGCACCCCCTCGACGATGCTGGTCCCGTAGCTGGGCAGGACACGGGTCAGCTTCAGTCCGGCCTGCTCGAAGAGGTCGGCGAACTGGGTCCTGGTGCGCTGCTTGCCGTCGCAGTGGGCGAGCATGCTCAGGTCCATGAACTTGGCGGTCCGGGCGGGACCCGGGGAGTCGGGCACCACCACCTCCGCGAGCAGGACGCGCCCGTCGCGGGTCATCGCCTCGCGGCAGTGGGAGAGGATCCGCGCGGCGTCCTGGTCGCCCCAGTTGTGGATGACGTTCGACAGCAGGTAGGCGTCGCCCCCTTCGGGGACGAAGGAGAGGAAGTCCCCGCTGACGACGCGGCACCGCTCACGGACGCCCTCCAGCACCGGTCCGGCGTGGGCGACCACGTCGGACCGGTCGAAGAGCACGCCGTGCAGACCGGGATGGGCCGACAGCACGATGGCCAGCAGCCTGCCCCGGCCCCCGCCGACGTCAACGAGGGTCTCATGCGCGCCGAAGTCGTAGCTGCCCGCCACACCCCGGGTGAGCTGGGCGGAGATGTCGGTCATGCCCTCGTCGAAGACCGCCGCGGTCTCGGGGTGTTCGTCCAGGTAGGCCCACGCCGTTCGGCCGTGCACCTCCTCGAACACCGAGCGTCCGGTCCGCACCGCCCGGGCCAGGTGGGCCATGGTGGACCGCTCGGCCTGGCTGCCGACCCACCGGGCGTAGCCGCGCATGGAGTCGGCCGCGTCCCCGCGTAGGGCGCGGCCGAGCCCGGTCAGGGCGAAGTGCCGCCGCGGCCCCTCCTCGACCAGGTCGAGGTCGGCGCAGGCGCGCAGGAGGCGGTGGAGGGCGTCGGCGTCGGCGCCGACCCTCTCGGCGATCTCGTCGACGGGCAGGGGCTTGAAGGTCATGGCGTCGGCGACGCCGAGTTCGGCAGCCGCGCTCACGGCGGCCGCCACCCAGCTGGCGGTGATGAGCTCGAACAGTTTCGTGGCCGAAGGACTCGGGGGTGCGGATGCGGACATCGCGGTCCTTTCAGGTGGTGCCCCTCCGGGGGTGCGGAGAGGGCCGGCCAGATGCGCCTATGCGGCATCCATGGAGCCGTATAACAGGGTAAACTACGGAGCGTGCTTAGAAAATCGCATACTGTGGACACGGGTTCGAGTGAGACGGATGCGGACCCGTGCCCCTCTCAGCGGTCATCACACGCCCTACAGACCCTGACCACCCGCCGCGCCGTACGCGCCTTCACCGACCGGCCGGTGGACGACTCCCTCCTCGACCCCATGCTGGACGCCATGCTCGCCGCCCCCTCGGCGTCCAACAAGCAGGCGTGGGCCTTCGTCGCGGTCCGCGAGCGGCGGAGGCTGAGGCTGCTGCGCGCCTTCGCCCCCGGGATCATCGAACTCCCGCCCCTGGTCGTCGCGGCCTGCTTCGACCGCTCTCGCGCCGTGGGGGCCTCAGGGGGCTCGACGGATTCCAGGGACTCCAGGGGCTCCTGGGACGAGGGCATGCTCTGCGTCGCGATGGCGGTGGAGAACCTCCTTCTGGCGGCCCACTGCCTGGGGCTGGGCGGGTGCCCGTCCGGGAGTTTTCGCGCCGGCCCCGTCCGCAGGCTCCTGGGCCTGCCCGAACACCTGGAACCCCTGCTCCTGGTTCCGATCGGGCACCCCGCCCGGCCGCTCGCCCCCGCACCCCGACGAGACCCGAACGAGGTGGTCAGCCATGAGCGCTGGGGAACCTGAGGTCCGACAGGTCGGCGAGGAGCTCCTCCTTCTCGCCGCCTACCTGCTCAGCAGCGGCCGCGGCCTGCTGGACGAACCACGGCAGTACGGCACGTTCCGCTGTCTGGACGCCGCCCGGCGCGTCCTGGCCCTCGCGGCCGGAACCGGCCCGCACCACCCCGAACTCGACGCCCTGCGCGGTCGGATGGACGACGTCATGTGCGGGGCGATGGGCGACCACGAACTGGACACCCTGCTCGACCAGCTGTGCGATCGCCTGGCATCCGTCCTGGAGGATCCCGATGTCATCCCCGACTGAGCCGGAGCCGCCCCCGGAGCCCCCGGACGGCTTCGACGTCCTGCCCTTCACCGGTTCCTGCCGTCGCGTGTTCGAGCGCGGGGAGCACGCCCTCATCGGCATCAGCGCCGGGAACAGCTACTTCAGCCAGCAGCGGATCGCACGGCTCCTGTGCTGGGCGCGGGACCGCTTCGCCCGGGTCGACGTGCTCTACACCGACCTGCACCTGGACGCCATGTACATGGCATCCGGCAGCAGCAGGGAGCACGCCGCGGTCCGGGCGAACAGGACGCTCAGGGACGTGCGTCGGCGCATCCGGCGGGCGGTGGAGACGGCGGCCGCGGAGTCGGCCGCCGGGGCGGACGTGCGCGTCCTCGCCCTGTCGCAGTGCACGCGGCTGCCCGGCTACCGGGAGGTCGAGCGGCGCCTCGACCGGGAGTACGCCGCCGATCCCCGCATCCGCCGCTGCTGGGAGGAGCACGTACGCCGGGTCGTGGGCACCCAGCCGGACCCGGAGGGCGCCAGGCTGCGCGCCGGGCTGGCCTACCTGCGCGCCGAACTGCCCTTCCTGCTCAGCACCCCCGAGGTACTGGAGGTGCCGTCCTCGGTGTCCTGCTACCACGACCTGCTGCCGATCCTGTCCGCGCTGCGAGGCGTCACCTCCTGCTTCCACCCAGGACAGGCCCACGTGGTCGTCCGCCCGGCCCTCCGGTGCCGTACCTCCCCGGAAGCGGAGGCGCTGGCGTCCCCGTGACCGCCGCGCGGTGGCGCCCCGCCCGGGGCGCCACCGGACGGAGCGGCTCCGACTGGGGTGTCGTCCCGGGCGGGACGGGGCCCGCTACGCGCGGCGGACGTCCATGACCGACTCCCCGTCCTCGACCCGGTGCACGGCGTGCAGCGCGAGGTCGGCCTCGGCGAACAGTTCCCGGTACTCCTCCTCCGTGCGCAGCGGGGCGCCGTAGAGGACGAGCATGTACAGGCTCATCGCCTGGAGGAAGGGGGTGGTGCCTTCCCCCTGCGGCAGGTGTCCGATGATCAGCAGCCGGGACCGCTCGCCCATCGCGGCGCGGACGTTGCGCAGGATCCGTACCGCATCCGGCCGCGGCCAGTTCTGCATCACCCGTGCCATCAGGTAGACGTCCACCCCCGTTGGCACCCCGTCGAAGAAGCTGCCCCCCACCACGGCGCACCGCTCCGCCACGCCCCGCTCCCGCAGCAGCGGCCCGGCCCCGGACACCACGTGCGGAAGGTCGAACAGCACCCCCTCCATGCGCGGGTGGCGCCGCAGGAGGGCGGCCAGCATCGAGCCCTCTCCGCCGCCGAGGTCCGCCACGCGTTCGGCCCCGGACAGGTCCACGTTCTCCAGCAGGGTGTCGGCGGCCACGGACGTGACCATCGCCCTGCGGAACAGGGCTTCGGCGTCCCCCCGCTCCTGCTCCAGGTAGGCGAACAGCGGGTGGCCGGTGTGCACCTCGAAGGCCGTACGGCCGGAACGCACCGCCTGCGACAGGCAGGTCCACGCCTGGAGGAAGGCGCCGTGCGTGCACATCCGGAAGAGGTCGTACAGGCCGCTGGGGTCCCCGGCGCGCAGGTGCCCGCCCGCCTCGGTCAGGGCGAACGACCCGGGCGCGGGCTCCGAGAGCAGCCCGCTCACCGTCCCGGCCCGCAGCACCGCCGTCAGGGTCTGCTCGGGGACCCCGGTGCGGCGGACCAGGTCCGCCACCGGGCGCGGCCCGTCCGCCAGGTCCTCCACCACGTCCAGTTCGACTATCGCGACGACGGCGTGCATGAGCATCGCCGACGCCACCAGTTGGTTGAGCGGCAGGTCCGTGCGCTCCGCGCGTACAGCGGCCTCGTCCATCGCACCCACAGTCGGTCCTCCCCGGGGGACGTCGTCATCGGGGCCGACGCGGTCTCCCTCCCGGGACACGGCGCCGACCTCTCAAGACTACGGGGAGTGCACGGATATGTTCTCGGGGTTGTGGATAACGTAACCGGGCGGGAAGGAGCCGGGACCGCGGCGACGACGGTCGGCGGTCGGATCAGACCGGGGCGGCGTCCTCGGCCTCGTAGGCGTGGACCAGGGCGGTGAGCACCTCGGAGCAGCCCGCGTCGACGGTGAGCGCGGCGACGTCGTCGGCGCGGGTGGCGCCCCGGTTGAGGACCACCACCGGCTTGCCCTGCTCGACGGCGCGCTTGACGTAGCGCCGCCCCGAGAAGACGGTCAGGGAGGAACCCGCCACCAGCAGCGCCCGCGCGCCGTCCACCATCGCGTAGCCCTCCAGCACGCGCGCCTTGGGCACGTTCTCGCCGAAGTAGACGATGTCGGGCTTGAGTACGCCGCCGCAGCCCTCGCAGTCGGCCACGCGGAACCCCTCGGTGGAGGCCAGGACCGCGTCGGCGTCGGGGGCGATCTCCACGTCGGGGACCCCGTCGGCGAAGTCGGGGTTGAGCGCGCTCAGACGCCCGGCCAGGCTCTCGCGGGAGGTCACGGCCGAGCAGGCCAGGCAGATGACGCGGTCGTAGCGGCCGTGCAGGTCGATCACCCGCCTGCTGCCCGCCGCCCCGTGCAGGGTGTCCACGTTCTGGGTGATGACGCCGGCCAGGGCGCCGCCCGCCTCCAGCGCGGCCAGCGCGCGGTGGCCGTCGTTGGGGCGGGTCCGGTGCACGTGGCGCCAGCCCACGTGGTTGCGGGCCCAGTAGTGGCGTCGGAAGGCGGCGTCGCCGACGAACTGCTGGTAGGTCATGGGCTTGCGCGGCGGTGAGTCCGGGCCGCGGTAGTCGGGGATGCCCGAGTCCGTGGACAGGCCCGCGCCGGTCAGCGCGACCACCGGGCCCGAGCCGAGGACCTCGTGCATCCGGGCCGCCAGGGCCGCCGGGTCGTCGAACGTGTTCCTCACGCCTTCGAGGGTACGCGGCGCCCCGGTGCGGCCGCCGCCACCCCGTCGTGTCCTCCCGCTGACCCGCTGGTCACCGCCTCGGCGCGGTACTGCCCCGCCGGTTCAGGCGGCGCGCTCCAGCTTCTCCACCGCGCGGGACAGCACCTGCTCGAACTCCTCCTCCATCAGGGCGTCCCCCTCCCTGTCCATCTGAGCCCGGTGGGCGTCCCGGCACTCCTCGCTGAAGTCGTCTTCCCGGCACGCCTCCATGAGCTCCGTGGACGACACGCCCGAGTAGCCGCTCGTGCGCATCCCCACGAGGACGAAGTACACCTCTCCGACCTGGCCCCACGCGGTCCTCGCCGCCATGTGCGAGCGCTCGCCGTACAGGGTCACCGAGAACATGCCGCCGCCCTCGGGAAGGGAGGGCGACTCCCTGGAGACGAGCGCGCCCTCGACCCCTCCGTTCGCGGACACGCTCATCCTGGAACAGGTGTCCAGCAGGTGACCGAACCCGGTGCCCTCGACCGGAGCGTCGCCGAAGTCCCCCGAGACCAGGACGTAACCGTAGGTCGCCGCGCCCGGAGAGGAACCGGGCGGGGCCGCGATCTGCGCCGCCCCCTCGACGGTCCCCGCTGGCAGCCGCCCGGTGCCACCGTTGAGGACGGCGGCGCACTCGGCCGGTTCCACGTCGCCGAAGTCGTCGGCGCCCGCCTCGCCGCCGAAGTCCACCCCCCGGATCTCGTCGACGTCCAGATCGTCCACGTCGAACCCGTCGGGGTAGGCGTTCGGGGAGGGCAGCAGGGCTTCCAGACGCGGGCTGTCCTGGAGGTCGAGCCGGGGGCCGCAGCCGGTGGTCAGGACCAGGGCGGCGAGGAGGGTCAGGGCGCCGTGGCGGTGCAGGGGAGTCAAAGGGGGAGCTTTCGTTCTCGTGTCAGCGGTTTACCGACACGCTCCGACGCCGCCGGGACACGTGGGGTTCCCGTTCTTCCGTGGCCGGTTGCGGCCCAGTCCTCGTCCGGTCCGGAGGAACCCCCGCCCTCGCCCCGGACGGACAGCGCCCCCGCAAGGTCGCGCCGGGCCCCGGCTGAGCCCTCGGGGGAGCAGAGTGCCCGGCGGACACCCGCAGGTGCCCGCCGGGCCCGGACGAACGGCCGCCCCGCCGTCCCGGTGCCGGGCTCAGCCCAGGCAGACCAGCAGGTCGCCGCCCTCCACCTTCTGCACCCGGTCGACCGCCACCCGCGTGACCGTCCCCGACACGGGCGCGGTGATCGCGGCCTCCATCTTCATCGCCTCGATGGTGGCCACCGTCGCACCGGCCTCCACCGCGTCGCCCTCGGCGACCGTCAGGGTCACCGCGCCCGCGAAGGGCGCCGCGACCTGCCCAGAATCGTTGCGGTCCGCCTTCTCGGCGGTCCGCACCTGCGAGGCCAGGGCCCGGTCACGGATCTGGAGCGGGCGCAGCTGGTCGTTGAGCGTGGCCATCACCGTGCGCACGCCGCGCTCGTCGGCCTCGCCCACCGCCTCCAGCTCGATGAGCAGCCGCACACCCGGCGACAGGTCCACCGCGTACTCCTCGCCCGCGCGCAGGCCGTAGAAGAAGTCCGCGCTGGAGAGCACGCTGGTGTCGCCGTAGGCCGCCCGGTGCTCCTCGAACTCCCGCGTCGGGCCGGGGAAGAGCAGCCGGTTGAGCGTGGCCCGCCGGTCCCCGGCCAGCCCCGCGCGGTCCTGCTCGCTCAGCGCCTGCGCGGGCCGCGCCTCGGAACGCCCCTGGAGCGCCCGCGTGCGGAAGGGCTCGGGCCACCCGCCGGGCGGGACGCCCAGCTCACCGCGCAGGAACCCCACCACCGAGTCCGGGACGTCGAAGCGCCCGGGGTCGGCCTCGAAGGCGGCCGGGGAGACCCCCGCGCCGACCAGGTGCAGCGCCAGGTCGCCCACGACCTTGGAGGAGGGGGTGACCTTCACCAGGTGCCCGAGCATCCGGTCGGCGGCGCCGTACATCGCCTCGACCTCCTCGAAGTGCTCGCCCAGCCCCAGCGCGACCGCCTGCGTGCGCAGGTTGGACAGCTGCCCGCCCGGGATCTCGTGGTGGTACACCCGGCCCGTGGGGGAGGACAATCCGGCTTCGAAGGGTGCGTAGACCCGGCGCACCGCTTCCCAGTACGGCTCCAGTTCGTTGACCGCGTCCAGGCTCAGGCCCGTGGAGTGCTCGGAGTGGTCGAAGGCGGCCACGATCGCCGACAGCGACGGCTGCGAGGTGGTGCCCGCCATCGACGCCACCGCGCCGTCCACGGCGTCCGCCCCGGCGTTGACCGCCGCCAGGTAGGTGGCCAGCTGCCCGCCCGGGGTGTCGTGGGTGTGCACGTGCACCGGCAGGTCGAACTCGCTGCGCAGCGCGGTTACCAGCTTCGCCGCGGCCGGAGCGCGCAGCAGGCCGGCCATGTCCTTGATCGCGAGCACGTGCGCGCCCGCGTCCACGATCCGCTCGGCCAGCTTGAGGTAGTAGTCCAGCGTGTAGAGCTTCTCGCCGGGGTCGGACAGGTCCGAGGTGTAGCACAGCGCCACCTCGGCCACCGAGGTCCCGGTCGCGCGCACGGCCTCGATGGCCGGGCGCATCTGCTCGACGTCGTTGAGCGCGTCGAAGATCCGGAAGACGTCCACGCCCGTCTCGGCGGCCTCGCGCACGAACGCGTCGGTCACCTCGGTCGGGTAGGGGGTGTAGCCCACGGTGTTGCGCCCGCGCAGCAGCATCTGGAGGCAGATGTTGGGCACAGCCTCGCGCAGCGCCGCCAGCCGCTCCCAGGGGTCCTCGGCCAGGAAGCGCAGCGCCACGTCGTAGGTGGCGCCGCCCCAGCACTCCAGGGACAGCAGTTCGGGCAGGGTGTGCGCGACCGCGGGCGCCGCGGCCAGCAGGTCGCGGGTGCGCACCCGCGTGGCCAGCAGCGACTGGTGGGCGTCGCGGAAGGTGGTGTCGGTGACGCCCAGGTTGGGCGACTCGCGCAGCCACCGCGCGAACCCCTCCGGGCCCAGCTCGGCCAGGCGCTGGCGCGAACCCGGGGGCGGCGGCCCGGCGGGCTCGGGCAGCGGCGGCAGCTTGGTGGCGGGGTCCACCAGCTGGGGGCGCTCCCCGTGCGGCTTGTTCACCGTGACGTCGGCCAGGTAGGTGAGCAGGCGCGTGCCGCGGTCGGCGGAGGGCCGCGCGGTCAGCAGGTGCGGGCGCTCCTCGATGAAGGAGGTGGTGATCCGCCCCGCCTGGAAGTCGGGGTCGTCCAGCACCGCCTGGAGGAAGGGGATGTTGGTGGCGATGCTGCGGATGCGGAACTCGGCCACGGCCCGGCGCGCCCGGCTGACCGCGGTGGCCAGGTCGCGCCCCCGGCAGGTGAGCTTGACCAGCAGCGAGTCGAAGTGCGGGCTGATCTCGGTGCCCGCCGCGGAGGTGCCGCCGTCCAGGCGGATGCCCGAGCCACCGGGGGAGCGGTAGGCGCTGATGGTCCCGGTGTCGGGGCGGAAGCCGTTGGCGGGGTCCTCGGTGGTGATGCGGCACTGCAGCGCCGCGCCGCGCACGTAGACGCCCTCCTGGGAGATGCCCAGGTCGGACAGGGTCTCGCCGGAGGCGATCCGCAGCTGGGACTGCACCAGGTCCACGTCGGTGATCTCCTCGGTCACCGTGTGCTCGACCTGGATGCGCGGGTTCATCTCGATGAAGACGTGGCTGCCGTCCGCGCCGACCAGGAACTCGACCGTGCCCGCGTTGCGGTAGCCGATCCGGCGGGCGAAGCGCACCGCGTCCGCGCAGATGCGGTCGCGCAGGTCCGGGTCGAGGTTGGGCGCGGGGGCCAGTTCGATGACCTTCTGGTGGCGCCGCTGGAGGGAGCAGTCGCGCTCGTAGAGGTGCACGACGCCGCCCTCGCCGTCGGCGAGGATCTGCACCTCGATGTGGCGGGGGTCGACCACGGCGCGCTCAAGGAACACGGTGGCGTCGCCGAACGCGGCGGAGGCCTCGCGCATGGCCGCCTCCACCGCCTCGCGCAGCCGTCCGGGCTCCTGGACGCGGCGCATGCCCCGCCCGCCCCCTCCGGCCACGGCCTTGACGAAGAGCGGGAAGCCGATCCGCTCCGCGGCGGCCACCAGGGCCTCCACGTCGTCGGAGGGCTCGCTGGACTCCAGGACGGGCACGCCCGCCTCCCGGGCGGCGGCCACGGCGCTGGCCTTGTTGCCGGTCAGTTCCAGCACGTCGGCGGGCGGGCCCACGAAGGTGATCCCGGCGCGCTCGCACGCGCGGGCCAGCTCGGGGTTCTCCGACAGGAAGCCGTAGCCGGGGTAGACGGCGTCGGCCCCGGCCCGGCGGGCGGCGCCCACGATCTCGTCCACGGACAGGTAGGCGCGCACCGGGTGGCCGGGTTCGCCGATCTGGTAGGCCTCGTCGGCCTTGAGCCGGTGCAGGGAGCCGCGGTCCTCGTGGGGGAAGACGGCGACGGTGCGGGCGCCCAACTCGTAACCGGCGCGCAGCGCGCGGATGGCGATCTCGCCCCGGTTGGCCACGAGCACTTTGCGGAACATGGCGCACTCCTCCTGGTCGGTCAGGCGTGGTGCCGGGGCGCAAGAACCGGCACCGTCGCCGGGGGCCCGCGGCCGGGTGGAACACCCGTACGTTAACCAGAAGAGGGTTCGGTGAAACCCACCGGGGCCGTCCTTCGCGCCGAGTACCGCTTCCGGCGGGCCTTTCGGGACGTCGGCGTGTCGCGCGGGGTGGGGGCGCGACGAACCCCGGCGGGCGTTTCGGGCTGCTCGCGTGTCGCGTGGGAACGGGGGGACGACGACCTACGGTGCCCACCCGGATGAACGGTGCTCGCCCGGATGGGTGGATGCGGCCCTCGCGCGCCCGCTCCCGACCGACCGCCGGCGCGGTCGGTCCGAGTGCGCCCGTGCCCGCCCGGATCGGTCCGCGTGCGCGTGTGCCGGTGGCCCTCGGCGCGGTGCACCCCGGCCGGGCCGGGCCTCCGTCACCCCCCGGACGGCCCGTCCGCCCGGGCGTCCCCGCCGTCGTTCGCGTCCGGGGACCGCGCCGGGTAGGTGACGGTGCGGTCGGCGTGCACGACGGCCCCCGGCGTGAGCCGGGCGGCGTCGGCGCGGTGGGCGGCCATGACGTGGAGGACCTCGTGGCCGCGGGCGAGCAGGTGGTCGGCGATGATGCGCCGGTGGCACCGCCACCAGACCGCCTCCGAGCACATCACGGCGGCGCGGTGGTCCGCACCCGCCTCACGCAACCGGGCGAGCCCCGATCCGAACCCGGCTGAAAGCGCGTAGTCGGCGTAGTTGTGGAAGCTGCGGTTGCGCCAGAATCCGTTGACCCCGGGGGAGACGTCCTTGGTGACCGGACGCCGTCCACCGAGTTCCGCGACGCGCAGGTAACGTACGCCGACTTTCCGCAAGGCCCCGGAAAGGGTGTCCTCGTCGAACTGCGGGTTGCGGCGCGAACCCGGGAGTCTGCGCACGTCGACCACCGCGTGCACGCCGTTCTCGTGCAGCAGTGCGGCGAACTCCTCGAACGTGCGGTCGGAGTGGCCGACGGTGAGGAACGGCGGCGCCATCGCGGTCAGCTGCCTCCGGAGATCCGGGTCAGGGCCCCGTCCTTGTGCGCGGCGACGTGGTCGGTCCTATCGCTCCTGATCTCGTACTGCGGCTCGTCCTCGGAGGCGCGGCGCGTACGGCCCATGAACTCGAAGTCGCTGGTGTGGATCCTCGTGATCTTGCCGGACACCCGTCCGGCCTCGGAGTTCCAGCTCACATGGTCACCGACGTCGAAACGGCGTGTCATCGCGTACACCCTCTCCTCCGGCCGTGGCGCAGCGGCGCCTGGTGGGACGGGTCCTCGCCTACCCCGGACGGCCCCGGGGTATGCGGGCGGGGCTCCCGGTGCCCGGCGGCCCGCACGTGCTCTGTGGCGTGGTCTTCCGGCCGGACCCCGGACCGGGCCCGGGGAAACCCCGGGCTAGTGTTCCCGTCAGACGGGGTCTGCGGCGCATCCGCACCGCTTCCGGCCGTCCGGGCGCCCGCCGCCGCGGCGGCCGGGCCCCGCGCTCCACAGAGAGAGGCGGACCGCCGTTGCGCGACACGGTACGAGTACCCCCGTGGCTGAGGACGACCCTGTGGGCGACGCGGTGGCTGATCGCGCTCGTGGTCCACTTCGCGGTTCTGGTGGCCCTGCTGATGGCGTGGGGGACGGTCTTCCCGAACCTGCACTACGGGACCATGGTGCTGACCATGAGCTCCGGGATCGTCTACGCGCCCTTCCACCTCCTGGCCCTGGTCGTACCGCTGTGCACGGCGGGCGAGTACATGGCCGACACGCGCGGCGGCAACCGGGTGGGGTGGTCGCTGCTGCTGGCGGTGGTGCCGCTGCTCCTCGGGACCGTGGTCCTGCACCTCCTCGTGCCCCTGGTGTGGGTGGTCTACATCATGTACTTCGCTTCCGGGATGCTGTTCAGCGTGACGGCCGTCTACTCGGCTCTGCCCAACCGCTCCGGCCGGGACGTGAAGGAGCGGGCGGAGGCAGCCGACGCCCGTGACGGCGTCGGGACGCCGTAGTCTGTCCGTTCCAGATGTCCGTATATCGGGCGCCTCGGGAGGGCCATGCCCCCCGGCGGCCGAAGGCACAGCGAGGGGTCGGGTTCGTTGACGACCGGGGAGGACGCGCGGGTCCGCGCGCTCGAACGCCACGTCCGGGAGTTCTGGCAGGGCCACGTCGTGGAGCCCGCCACCTGGGAGGAGGGGCCCATCCTCGACCGGGTCCCGGGCTTCGCCACCTACCGGGTGGCGCCCCGGAACGCGGGCGAGGGCTGGACCTACGTGACGGTCGGCTCGTCCGTCCACGAGGCGGAGGGCGGCACCGAGTTCTTCCTCATGTCGCCGACCGCGGAGCAGGAGCACGCCGAGACCCTGGCCATGGTCAGCCACCTGCACTCCTTCGAGGAGTACCGGCTCGGCGTCGGCTCGGTGATCGACGTGGGCCGCCCGTGGACGCGGGGCTCGCGCATGGACCACCTGCTGGTGAGCCTGCCCTACCCCCACGGGCCCGCGCTGGAGTGGGCGTCCGCCGAGGCCAGGGGAGCGAGGTTCCTGTGGCTGCTCCCCGTGCACCGGAGCGAGGCCGCTTTCGTCGCGGCCGAGTCGCTCGACGCCTTCGAGGAGGTCCTGGAGGCGGAGGGCGTCAACGTGCTGGACGCCGACCGGGCCCCGCTGGTGTGAGCCGACCCGGTCCGGTGTGAGCCGACCCCCGCCCGCCGGGGTCAGCCGCGTGGGTCGGCGATCCCGCCGACCGGGCCCTCCACGCGGTAGTCGTCCAGCGCGGTGACCACGTACGCGGAACCGGACTCCTCGCCGTCCTCCTCGTCCTTCGCGGCGTCCTCGGCGGTGTGGCCGGAGTCCTCCAGCGAGGTCCCGCCGGTCACGCCCACGAGGTTGTCGGACGAGAGCACCTCGCAGTACTCCTCCGGACCGCCCGAGTCCGCCCGCGCGGCCTCCTGCGCGTCCAGGCGGTAGACGGCGTAGAAGCGCGCGTCCTCCACCCGCTCCCACTCCACCGAGGTGTGCTCGTCCGCGACCTCGGCGGTCACGTCGTCCACCGGGCCCGCCAGGGACTCGCCCCCGCGGTCCCCTCCGGCCAGGGGCGGCAGGGCGGGGTCGCCGTAGTGCTCGTCGGCCAGGTGCGCGTAGGCCTCCTCGGCCACGCCTGTCAGGGACTTGAAGGAGAAGTAGACGTCGCCGTCGACCTCGGGGTGGTCGGAGGAGTAGTCCAGCTGGGTGCTCAGCGCGTCCTCGCCGGTCCAGTTGCGGTCACCGACCCGGTACGCGCCCTGGCCGATGTACAGGTCCACGTCCGTGCCCTCGACCTGCTCGGCCCACCACGGCAGCAGCTCCTCGTAGTCGGCGGCGTCGAAGCCCCGCTCCCAGTACAGCTGCGGGACGACGTAGTCGACCATCCCCTCCCGGATCCAGGCGCGGGTGTCGGCGTGCTGGGCCCCGTAGGACTCCAGGCCCGAGGTGTCGGACCCGGCGGGGTCGTTCTCGGCGTTGCGCCAGATGCCGAACGGGGAGATGCCGAAGCGCACCCAGGGCTTGGCCTCCTCAATGCGCTCGTGCACGCCGCTGACGAAGTCGTTGACGTTGTCGCGCCGCCAGTCCTCGCGGTCCTCGAAGTCGCCGCCGTGCTCCTCCCAGGAGGCGTCGTCGTCGAACTCCTCGCCGTCCTTGGGGTAGGGGTAGAAGAAGTCGTCGAAGTGCACGCCGTCGATGTCGTAGCGCTCCACCACGTCCATGATCACGCGGGTCACCCACTCCTGGACCTCGGGCATGCCCGGGTCGAGGAAGCCCTCGCCGCCGTAGCGCACCAGCCAGTCGGGGTGCTCCCTGACCGGGTGGTCCTCGGCCAGCTCCTCGATGTCGGAGTCCATGCCGACCCGGTAGGGGTTGAACCAGGCGTGCAGCTCCAGGCCGCGCTCGTGCGCCTCGGCCACCGCGTACTCCAGCGGGTCGTAGCCGGGGTCGCCGCCCTGCTCGCCGGTGAGGTACTTCGACCACGGCTCCAGGTCCGACTCGTAGACGGCGTCGGCGGTGGGCCGCACGTGCAGGAACACGGTGTTCAGGCCGAGGTCCACCGCCTCGTCCAGGCGCTGGTCCATCTCCGCCTTCTGGTCCTCGGCGGACAGGCCCGGCTCTGAGGGCCAGTCGATGTTGCCGACCGTGGTCAGCCACGCCCCGCGCATCTGCCGTTTGTCCTGGGCGGCCTCGCATCCGGCCGCGCCGGGGCCGGGGAAGGAACCGGAAGGGGAGTGGGCGGCGCCGACGAGGGCGTATCCGGAGATCATGAGCCCCGACGCGGCGGCCGCGGCCACCCACCGGGAGCGCCAGCGCGGCGAGAGGCCGGCTCGTCGTCCAGGGGTCAAGGAAACTCCTCTGAGCTGCGTTGACATCCGTTTGACGTCACGTCGGGCATCAGAGTAGGCGAAGAAGTAACTTTTTGGACAACATGGGCGGTTTTGGTGGTTTGAATCTCATCTGCCTGGGAAAAGCAACCTCCCGCCGCCGGAGGCGGCACGCGGCCCCGTCCGTCCGCCGGAACCGCCGGGAGAAAGGCCCTTCCGCCGCGGACCGGAACCGCCCGTCCCCGGACACGCCTCCGACGGGGACGAGCGCGCCCGCCAGGCGCGGTCGAGGGAGCCCAGGGACGGGCGGGGGTTCGCGTCGTCCGCGTTCAGGCCCCGGGCGGCGCCGTGGACTCGCGCACCACGAGCCCGGGAGGGGCGATCGCGGGCACGTCGGCCGGGGCCCCGTCCAGCGCGGCCACGAGCGTCAGCGCGGCGGCCCGCCCGAGCCCCACCAGGTCGTGGCCGACCGTGGTCAGGCGCGGCTGCACGAGCGCGCCCAGGGGCAGGCCGTCGTGGCCGACGACGGACAGGTCCCGGGGCACCTCAAGCCCCCGCCTGCGCGCGGCGCTGATCCCGGCGATCGCCATCATGTCGTTGGCGAACAGGATCGCGGTGGGACGCTCGGCCGCCGACAGCGCCTCGTCGGTGGCCGCCGCCGCCTCCTCGGTGGTGAAGTCGGGGACCGTCAGCACGACGGCGGACAGCCCGTGCCGCCGCACCTGCTCCTCCACGATCCGGCGGCGGAACCCGGTGTGCACGCGGTCCTCGGGGCCGCACACGTAGGCCACCCGCCGGTGCCCCAGCGAGGCCAGGTGCCGGACCGCCTCGACCAGCCCCCGCTCCTGGTCGGGGGCGAGCACCGAGGCGACCGGGTCGTCGCGCCAGGGCATGCCGATCAGCACCGAGGGGAGCCCGAGCCGCCGCAGCAGGTCGAACCGGGGGTCGCGGACCAGGCTCTCGGTGAGGATGACGCCGTCCACCCGGCGCTCCTCGGCCAGGCGCCGGTAGGCGCGCCGTTCGGCGTCCTCCTCCTCGCCCACGATGTGCAGCAGCAGGCCGTAGTCCAGGGGGGCGAGTTCGCGCTCGATGCCCGAGATCAGCACGCCGAAGTGCGGGTCGTAGGACAGCAGGTCGGGGGAGCGGCGCGAGACCATGCCGATGGCCCGGGTGCGCGCCCCGCGCAGCGCCACGGCCGCGGCCGAGGGCGACCACTGGAGCTTGTCCACCGCGTCCAGGACCCGCCGCCGGGTGGGTTCGGCGATGCGGCCCTTGTTGTTGACCACCTTCGACACGGCCGAGACCGACACCCCCGCCAGCGCGGCGACGTCGGAGATCGTGGGGCGGCCGGTGGATCCGCGGACGGCCGTCATGGCGCCCTCCGGCCGGACGGGGCGCCGGGGGTCTGCTCGCGCACCAGTGCCGCTCCCTTCGCTGTGGCGGACCCGCCGCGTTCGCTCCGCCGTTCCCGGGTGTGGTGGTGCGGGCGGGGCCGGGGCGCGGACAGGCTACCAGTGGGTGTGTGGAGGGCTCCCCGACGCGTACCGGAGAGCCCCTGGGAAAACGATGAACCCGAACGTTTCGGCGGACCCTACCGCAGTGAGAGCGGTTTATCCAGGTCTCGACACCCGCATGGGAAAACGATATACCTACCACGTCAGGCACAGCGCGGGGAGTCGGCGCAAGCGCGGCGCGACTCCGCCGGGCTCACCATGGCCCCGGGCCGCGGGGGCGCGCCACCGTCCGGCCGCCCCCGCGGCCCGGTTACGCCGGGTGTCGCGGTACACCCCCACCCACGAGGAAGCACCCATGAGGATCACCTCCGCCGACGTCATCGTGACGTGCCCGGGACGCAACTACGTCACCCTCAAGATCACCACCGAGGACGGGACCACCGGCCTCGGCGACGCCACCCTGAACGGCCGCGAACTCTCCGTCGCCTCCTACCTGCGCGACCACGTCTGCCCGCTGCTCGTGGGCCGCGACTCCGGCCGCATCAACGACATCTGGCAGTACCTGTACCGCGGCGCCTACTGGCGGCGAGGCCCCGTCACCATGACCGCGATCGCCGCCGTGGACTGCGCCCTGTGGGACATCCTCGGCAAGCAGGTCGGCAAGCCCGTCCACCAGCTGCTCGGCGGCGCCGCGCGCGACGGGGTCATGGTCTACGGACACGCCAGCGGTCAGTCCGTGGACGACCTCCTGGACTCGGTCGGCGGCTTCCTGGAGCAGGGGTACCGGGCGGTGCGCGTGCAGGCCGCCGTCCCGGGCCTGGAGAGCACCTACGGGCTGCACCACCCCGGCACCGGCCACACCTACGAACCCGCCGACGCGGCGGTGCCCACCGACAACGTCTGGCACACCCCCGCCTACCTGGACTTCGCGCCCGAGATGATGAAGGCGGTCCGGGACAGGTTCGGCTACGGCTTCCACCTGCTGCACGACGTGCACCACCGGCTCTCCCCGCTGGAGGCCGCCCAGCTGGGTAAGTCGCTGGAGCCCTACCGCATGTTCTGGATCGAGGACCCCACCCCGGCCGAGGACCAGGAGGCGTTCCGCACGATCCGCCAGCACACCACGACCCCGCTGGCGGTGGGGGAGGTCTTCAACACGATCTGGGACTGCCAGCACCTGATCACCGAGCGGCTCATCGACTACATCCGCATGTCGGTCTCGCACAGCGGGGGCATCACGCACCTGCGCCGTATCTTCGACCTGGCCGACCTGTACGGGGTGCGCACCGGCTCGCACGGCGCGGGCGACCTGTCGCCGGTGTCGTTCGCCGCGGCCCTGCACCTGGACCTGACCGTGCCCAACTTCGGCATCCAGGAGTACATGGGGCACCTGGAGCCCGCCGGCGAGGTGTTCCGGACCTCCTACACCTTCGCGGACGGTTACATGCACCCGGGCGACGCCCCGGGTCTGGGGGTGGAGATCGACGAGGAGGCCGCGGCCCGCTACCCCTACGAGACCCGGTACCTGCCGGTCAACCGCAGGCTCGACGGCTCGATGCACGACTGGTGAGGCGCCCGCTCCGGACCGGCGGGACCCGGTCCCGTTCCTGGGACCGGCCTCAGCTCGCGGGGGGTTCGGTTCGGGCGCGCGGGTGCCCGGCAGCCGTCTGCCGAGGGTTCGCGGCGGTGCGCCGGAGCGCGTTCCGGTACCGGAACGCACGTCGGGGCGGGCACGCGGGGGACGCGCGCCCGCCCCGACGGGGGTGTCTGGACTCTGTTTCCCGAACCGGCCTCAGCTTGTGGGGGTTCGGTTCGTGCGCCCGAACACAAGGAGGACCGCGCCGCAGGCGTCCGTTGAGGCTGGTGGCGGGCGACGGGTGGGACGCAGCGAAGCGCAGGTCCGGAAAGCTAGGACGCCACGCCGCTGAGCTCGTTGGGCTCGGCGTCCAGGGTCACCGAGGCGGTGACCTCACCGGACTCCAGGTCCAGGGCGTGGACCTGCTTCGTGGCGGGGTCGCTCACGTAGGCGGTGGCGCCGCGCACGAACAGGGCCGGGCGGGGCTGCTGCCACTCCAGCGGCTCCCGCCACTCGTCCATGACCTCGATGCTGTCCACGACCTCGCCCGCCTCGGGGTCGATCACGTGCAGGCCGCCGTCGGTGCCCAGGACCAGGGCCTCCCCCTCCGGGCCGCGGCCCAGGGAGCGGAAGGTGTAGCTGGCGGGCAGGTCGACCAGGGTCAGTTCTGCGGCGGCGGTGTCCACGAGCGCGACCCGCTCGGGGCGCTCCAGCTCGGCGTCGGGGTCGGTCTTGTAGTCGCCCAGCACGATCGGCGACTCCTCGCTCCCGGCCTGGTTGCCGATGCGCCCGTACTCGTCGGGGCTGTCCACCTTGGTGAACTCGCCGTCCTGGTAGACGAGGACGCCGTCCTCGCAGCCGATGACGACGGCCTCGCCCTCGGCCGTGGTCTCGCCGTGCACGCCCGGGCACTCCTCGCTTCGGGCGACCTCCTCGCCGGAGGCGTCCAGGACGACGGCGCCGACCCGCTCCTCCTCGTCGCCCAGGGTCAGCAGCATCTCGCCGCTGGCCAGCTCCACGGCCACGCCGTGGTGGGCCTCCTCCGCGCTGCTCACGTCGGTCTCGGGCAGGCCGTCGCCCAGGGAGTCGGTGTCGAAGGCGGTGATCTCGCCGCTGCCGTCGGCGAACAGGACGGTCCTGCCCGCGTGCCGGACGACGTGGCCCGGGGTGTCGGCGGGGAAGAGGGTGTCGGTCAGCTCCGCGCCGGCCGCGTCCAGGACCTGGAAGCCCTCGGAGGTGGAGACCAGCACGTGCCGGTCGTCGCCCGCCGGGTTGATCCGGTTGAACCCCTCCAGGGCGATGTCCTGGACGACCTCCAGGGTCTGGCCGTCCAGGACGTACAGGCCGCCGTCGTAGGTGGTGACGACCGGGTTCTCCACCACGGCCTGCGCGGCGGCCTGCTCCTCGCCGCCCTGCTCCCGGCCGGTGTCCTCTCCGGTGCCGCAGGCGGTCAGCAGCAGTCCCGCGGACAGCAGCACGGGCAGTGCCGCCCGCGCCGGGAACCGCGTCGTCGCGTCGTTCGTCGGGGTGTTCACGTTTCTCTCTTTCGGGGTGGAAGGGTCCGCTGCGGGCGGGGGGAGGGGCCGCCGCGGTCGTGCCGGGACTGTGGCCCGGTCACTCGCCACGCAGTCCGGTGGCGATGGCCTCGGTGTTGGAGCGCATCATCTCCAGGTAGGTGGCCGCGCCCCCGCCCTCCTCGCTCAGCGACTCGGAGAAGAGGGGTACGACCTCGATGTGCACGCCCGCCTCCTCCGCCATGGCCGTGGCCAGGCGGTCGGGCTGGGAGGAGTCGGCGAAGACGGCCTCGACGCCCGCCGCGCTCACGGCGTCGGCCAGGGACTTGAGGTCGGAGCTGCTGGGCGAGGCCAGGGTGGTGCCGCTGGGGATCACGGCGCCCACGACCTCGAACCCGTAGCGTTCGGCGAGGTAGCCGAACACGTGGTGGTTGGTCACGAGGTTGCGGTTCTGCTCCGGGATCGCCGCGAACTCCTCGGCCATCCACGCGTCCAGCTCCTCCAGTTGCGCGGTGTAGGCCTCGGCGTTGGCGCGCACGGCCTCGGCGTCCACGCCGTCCACCTCGGCGACCACGTGTTCGGCGATCAGCTCGACCGCCCGGACGACCCGCCGGGGATCGGTCCAGAAGTGGGGGTCGGGCTCGCCCTCGTCCTCGTTGTCCGCGGCGTCCCCGCCGGGGGAGAAGGCCAGGGGGTCGACCTGTGCGCCGACCTCCAGGGCGGGTATTCCGGCCTCCTCGGCGGCGGCGACGTTGCGCAGCACGCCCTCCTCCAGGCCGAGCCCGTTGTAGACCACGAGCGCCGCGTTCTCCACGAGCGCGGCCTCGCGCGCGGAGATGCCGAAGGAGTGCGGGTCGGCGTTGGGCTTCATCAGGACGGTGACCTCGGCCTCCCCGCCCACGACCTCCCGCGTGAGGTCGCCCAGGATGTTGGTGGTCACCACGATCCCCTCGCCCCCGTCCTCCGAAGGGGAGCAGGAGGCCGTGCCGAGGAGGGCGGCCCCGGCCAGGGCGGCGGCGGTCGCGGCGCGCAGGAGCGCCTTCGGGTCCGTCACGGCGGTCACCATCCCGTCTCGACCATGAGGTGCGGCGCGATGCCCGGGTCGAGGGTGCGCGCCACGCGCAGGTCGTCGTTGTAGTCGATCTCGTGCACCACGCCGCGCCCGGTGTCGTTGACGTAGGCGCGGCTGGTGTCCGCTCGGATGACGGGGGCGTGCGCGGTGCCGGTGCCGTCGAGCAGGTCGGCGGAGGCCAGTTCCCCACCCGAGGCCGGGTCCAGGGAGTGCAGGGTCCCGTCGCCGGTCAGGGCCAGGACGGGGGCGCCCTCGCCGACGGCCGTCGCGGTCACGGCGTCCTCCAGCTCCAGCGCGGTCCACCCGGGTTCGGCCAGGTCCAGGACCCACAGGTCGCCGCCGGTCGAGACCGAGGCCAGGGTCGCCGAACCGGGGCGGTGCCCGAACTCCTCGACCCGCTCCTCCGATCCCTCGGGGTAGTCCACCAAGTCGCCGGAGAGCTCCCCGTCCTCCTCGGTGACGTGCAGGGTGCCCTCGGCGCAGCCGATGACCGCTCCGCGCCGGGTGAGGGCCTGGCCGAGGGGGTCGGTGCAGGTCGCGTCGAGCGTGGCGACGGGGGAACCCTCCCGGTCGTACACCTCGACCGCGCCTTCGGAGCCGCCCCCGGCCACCAGGAGGTGCTCGGCGTAGGGCAGGACCACCGAGGCGCCGTCGGGCGGGGCCGCGGCCTCCTCGACCGACCCCTCCTCCAGAGCGGCCCGGTCGAGCACGGCGGCGCCGTCCGTCGAGGTCAGCGCGGTCAGGGCCGTGTCGGAGGCGACCCGGCCCGCGGCCAGGCCCTCCACCGTGCCCGCGAGCCCGACGCCGGTCCGGTAGTAGTGCTTGTGGTCCCCGTGGTCGACGGTCCACGCCCCGCTGTCCACCACGGTGGTCATCCGGTGGTCGGATGAGTACAGGTACGCGAAGCGCCCGTCCCCGGCGATGCCGTCGAGGCCCTCCACGGGGTCGAGTTCCGTCGTCTCCTCGGTGATCAGGTCGAGCACCCGGACGTCTCCGCTGTCGGGGTCGGCGACCACGAGGCGGGACTGGGGCTCGGCGGTCTCCTCGGCGCCCTCGACGTAACCGTGCGGGACCTCCTCCTCCGGCTGCTGCTCCGCGCCGTCCTGCGCGGCGCCGCAGCCGGTCAGCAGGACGAGGGCGGACAGTCCGGCCGCGCCCAGCGCGCCGGTGCGGTGTTCACGCCTCATGTGTCATCGGCCTCTCCATCTGTACGGGGTGGTCGGGGGTGGTGTCGGGGGTCGGGTCGGGGGAGCCGCGCCCGCGGGAGCGCACGGCCGCCGCGAGCGCGGAGGCGAAGAAGAACGCGGTGGCCGTGGCGGCGATCGTGGCCCCGGCCGCCGTCTCCCAGTGCCAGGAGGCGAGCAGGCCGAGGAAGGTCGCGGCGCTGCCCAGCACGGCCGCGCCGAGCATGATCGCGGGCACGCTGCGCGCCCACAGGGCCGCGGCCGCCGGGGGCGCGATGAGCAGCCCGAACACCAGCAGCGTGCCGACCACGTGGAACGAGGCGACCACGGCCAGGGTGACCAGGCCGAGCAGGACGCCGTGGGCGGCCCGGGGCGCCAGCCCCAGGGTGGCGGCCTTGCGCGGGTCGAAGGCCAGGGCGAGGAACGCCCGGTGCCCCGCGACGGCGACGACCAGGGCCGCGGCCAGAGCCAGGCCCAGGTGGACCAGGTCCTGTTCGCGCACCGCCAGGACGTCCCCGAACAGGAAGCCCGTGAGGTCGACCGCGAAGGAGGACGAGTGCGAGACCAGGATCACGCCGAGTGAGAGCATCCCGACGAAGAGCAGCCCGATGCTCGTGTCCTGGGACAGCCGGGACGAGCGGCCCAGCGCGGTGACGCCCGCGGCCATCGCCCCGGCGGCCAGGGCCGCGCCCAGCATGAGGTTCTGGCCCAGCAGGGACGCCAGGGCCACCCCGGGCAGCATTCCGTGCGACATCGCGTCGCCGAGGAAGGCCATGCCGCGCAGCACCACCCAGGTCCCGGCGACGGCGCAGATGAGGGAGACCAGGATGCCTCCCCACAGCGCACGCTGCACGAACACGACCCCGAACGGGTCGAACAGAGCTTCCATAGTGGGACACTGTATAACGATAACCATTGTCATTTGCACATCGGGGTGGGCGTGAGGAGCGGGATGAACCGTCTGGAACTGGACGGCGTGTACGCCGGATACGGGCGCGAGGACGTCCTGCGGGGCGTCGACGCGGCGGTCCCGGAGGGCGCGGTCACGGCGCTCGTGGGGCCCAACGGGTCGGGAAAGTCCACGCTGCTCGGCCTCATGGCGGGCACGGTCGCGGTCCGCCGGGGCGGGGTCCGGGCCTCGCGTCCGGGCCGCCCCGCCTTCGTGGTCCAGCGCAGCGCCGTCCCCGACGCCCTGCCGGTCACGGTGCGCGAGGCCGTCGCGATGGGGCGGTGGGCCCACCGGGGGTTCTGGCGGCCGCTGACCCGGCGCGACCGCGCCGTGGTCGCGGAGTGCCTGGACCGCCTGGACGTCGCCGACCTGGCCGACCGCCGCCTGGGGGAGCTGTCGGGCGGTCAGCGCCAGCGGGTGCTCATCGCCCAGGGCCTGGCGCAGGAGGCGGACCTGCTCCTGCTGGACGAGCCCTCGGCCGGGCTGGACCACCGTGCGCGCGAGTACGTGCGCCGCGTCCTGGAACGGGCCCGCGCCGACGGGGTCACCGTCGTGCACGCCACCCACGCCCCCGACGAGGCCTTCGGCGCCGACCACTGCCTGGTGCTGGCTGGCGGGCGGATCGCGGCCTCGGGACCGCCGGAGGAGGCCGCGCGGGCCTGGGAGGGGGCGCGGGGCGCCGGATTCCGTTAGGGGGACCGGCGGGACGCAGCCTGGCAGCGGCGGGAAGGCGTGATCCCGGGCCAAGGGGAGCGGCACCGGGCCCGATGGCGCGGCCGTGGCCGGGGAGTGCGCGGTGCGGAGCCGCGAGGACGCGACCGGGTGCGGGGGGGGAGGACGCCGCCGGGGCGGAGAGGCCGCCCTGCGGGGCGGTGGACTCCGCGGACGGCGCCTTCCCTAGGCTGGCCGGATGCTCGTACGGAACCGCTGGGCCGTCCTCTCGGTCAGCATGGTGGCGCAGGTGGCCAGTGTGTCGGCGATGTTCGGCGTGCCCGTCGTGCTGCCGCAGCTCCGGGAGGCCTTCGGCGTCACCACGGCGCAGGCCGGGATGCTGGCCGGACTTCCCTCGCTCGGCCTGCTGCTCACGCTCCTGGTGTGGGGCCTGGTGATCGACCGGTTCGGGGAGCGGCCGACGATGGCGCTGAGCCTGGTGCTCACGGCGTGCGCGCTCGGTTCGCTCTGGGCGGTCTCGGGGCTGTGGGGGGCCGTCGCGGTCCTGCTGCTGGTGGGCGCGGTCGGCGGCCCGGTCAACGCGGCGAGCGGGCGGCTGGTGCTGTCCTGGTTCTCCGAGCGCGAACGCGGCCTGGCCATGGGCGTCCGCCAGTCGGCGCTGCCCCTGGGCGTGGGCCTTTCCGCCCTGGCGCTGCCCTGGGCCGCCGGTGCATGGGGGTTCGTCGGCGCGATGACCCTCCCGGCGGTGCTCGCGCTCCTGGCGGTCCCGTTCGTGCTGGCGATGCCCGCCTCCGCCCCCGGGCGGCCCCCGGCGGGGGAGGCGGCCCACGCCTCCGCGTGCGCGGACACCGCCGACGACGCCGCGCGCCCCGCGGCCGGAGAGACCGGTGAGAACAGCGAGGTCAGCGAGGCCGCTGTGCGCCCCGCGGCCGGATCGCCCTACCGGCACGGGCACATCTGGCGGGTGCACGGGGTGAGCATGCTGCTCGGCGTCCCGCAGATCGCGCTGATGACCTACGCCGTCATCTACCTGGTGCAGGAACAGGGGTGGAGCCCGCCCGCCGCGGGTGCGGTCGTCGCGGTGGCGCAGGTGCCCGGGGCGGCCGGGCGGCTGCTGCTGGGCGTCTGGTCCGACCGGACCGGGGACCGGATGCGCCCGGTGCGGTGGCTGGCGGCGGTCTCGGGGGTCTGCCTGGTGCTGCTCGCGGCGCTGCCGGGGGTCTGGGGGTGGACGGCCGTGCCGCTGCTCCTGGCCTGCCTGGTCCTGACGATGTGGCACAACGGCCTGACCTTCACCGCCGTCGCCGAGACGGCGGGGACCTCCTGGGCGGGGCGGGCGCTGGCCGCGCAGAACTGGCTCCAGGCGGTCAGTACGACCCTGACGCCGGTGCTCATGGCGGCGGTGATCACCCTCGCGGGCCTGCCCTTCGTCTTCGCGGTGAGCGCGCTCTTCTCCGCCGCGGCCCTCGCAGTGGTCCCGGTGACGCGGAGGAGCCGAGAGAAATGGGGTATTTGACCGGTTTGTGGGTACTGAGGTCTTGATCACGAAGCCCTCATCACATAAGTTCGCTTCCGGCACAGACGTTCGACATTCGCACGATCACTCTTCGTGAGGATGCTGCTCCCGAAAGGGTGGAACACCCCGCCCAGCCCGGTTCCCGGCGAACCCGGAATGATCCCGGACCGGCAGGAGCGGCCCCGGCGTCCGCGCCCCCACCGCGACAAGCAGAACACGAAGCGGGATCCATGACGCGCACCAGTCCCCTGACCTCGTTCCTCGACTACGAGAGGAGCATCGCGCCACCCGGCTACAGCCGGTGGCTCATCCCGCCCGCCGCCCTGGCGGTACACCTGTCCATCGGCCAGGTGTACGCGTTCAGCGTCTTCCGCAACCCGTTGGTCGAGCGGTTCGACACGTCGCTGACCGCGATCGGGGTCATCTTCAGCATCGCCATCGTCATGCTCGGCCTGTCGGCCGCGTTCGGCGGCAAATGGGTGGAGCGCAACGGCCCGCGCAAGGCGATGTTCGTCTCCGGCCTGTTCTGGTCCGGCGGGTTCGCGGTCGCCGCGCTCGGCGTGGCGACCGGCCAGCTCTGGCTGGTCTACCTCGGCTACGGCGTCCTCGGCGGGCTCGGCCTGGGCATCGGCTACATCTCGCCGGTCTCCACCCTCATCAAGTGGTTCCCCGACCGGCCCGGCCTGGCCACGGGCATCGCGATCATGGGCTTCGGCGGCGGCGCGCTCATCGCCTCGCCGCTGTCCTCCGAACTCCTGCGGCGCTACGCCGACACCCCCGCGGACGCCATCGCCCCCGCGTTCCTCACGCTGGGCGCGGTCTACTTCGTGATCATGATGCTGGGCGCCTTCACCGTGCGCGTCCCCCCGGCCGGCTGGCGGCCCGGGGGTGCCGCGGCCGAGGAGCCGAAGGGCGCCTCCGCCAGCACGCCACCGGCCCTGGAGGGGGTGTCGGTGGAGACCGCCGTGCGCACCCCGCAGTTCTGGCTCCTGTGGACCGTGCTCTTCTGCAACGTCACCGCGGGCATCGGAATCCTGGAGCAGGCCTCGCCCATGGTGCAGGAGTTCTTCACCGGGGTCGGCCCGGCCGAGGCGGCGGGCTACGTCGGCTTCCTCTCCCTGTGCAACATGCTCGGGCGGCTCGTGTGGTCCTCGGCCTCCGACGCGATCGGCCGCAAGCGCGTCTACATCGGCTACCTCGGCCTGGGCGGGCTCCTCTACCTGCTGATCGCCATCGCCGGAACCAGCTCGATCGTGCTGTTCGTGGCGCTGACCGGCGTCATCCTGTCCTTCTACGGCGGCGGCTTCTCCACGGTGCCCGCCTACCTGAAGGACCTGTTCGGCACCTTCAACGTGGGCGCCATCCACGGCAGGCTCCTCACCGCCTGGTCGCTGGCCGGGGTCGCCGGGCCGATGATCGTCAACGTCATCGCCGACGCCCAGCTGGCCGCCGGACGCGACGGGGCCGAGCTCTACGGGCTCTCCCTCTACGTCATGGTCGGCGTCATGGCCGTGGGCTTCCTCGCGAACATGCTGGTCCGGCCCCTGCCCGAGCGGGTCCACCAGCGCGACCGGGAACGCGTCGCCGGGCGCAGCTGAGCCCGAAACCGGGGGCGGGACCGCCACGGGTGCCGCCTCCGGAACCCAACACACGCCTCACCGGTCACCGAGGAAGGGCCACACATGTCAGGCAACCGGACCACCAACGCCTCCACCGTCACCGCGATCCTGCTGTGGGTGATCGTGCTCGCCGCCCTGGCCTACGGGGTGGCGCAGACCGCCGTGGACGCCGCGGCGCTCTTCGCCTCCTGAGGGTCGGCTCCGCCCTAGCCCGCCAGGCGGTACGCCGCCGCGCCGGCCGCCCACCGCTCCACCCCCGCGGGGAGCGGTGGGCGGTGGGCGGCCGGCGTTTCGCACGCTCATCCCCGGAGATCCCGGCGCATCGGCCGCCGCCGGGGCACCGGGACCCGCCGGTCCTCGTACGCCTGCGCCGTTACCTCGACGGCCCCGGGAACGCCTCCCGTGGCGGCCCGCGTCAGGCTCCGCCCGTGTTCTCCCCCTTGGCCCAGGCGGTGACCAGCCTCTGGGCGTCGGGGCGGCGCGGCATGGCCACGATGAGCAGGTCGTTCTCACGGACCCGGGTGTGCGCCGAGGGCACCAGCACCCGCTTGCCCCGCACGATCGTAGTGACCAGGCCGTGCGGCGGTTCCAGCTCCCCGAGCAGCCTGCCCACGATGTACAGCCCCGGCGCCGCGCGCACCTCGATCAGCTCGGTGCCCAGGTCGCTGATGGGCACGTCCGCCACCACGGGTTCGAGCGAGTGCCCGCCCCGGGTCAGCCCCAGCAGGCCCGCGGCGGCGCGGATGCTGGTGCCCTGCACCGCCGCGGAGACCAGCACGACGAAGAAGACGATGTTGAAGATCAGGGCGCCGTCGGGGTACCCGGCCACGAACGGGAACGTGGCCAGCACGATCGGCACGGCACCGCGCAGCCCCACCCAGCTGACGAAGGCGATCTCCCGCCACGTGTAGTCGAACCACACCAGGCACAGCGCCACCGTCGCCGGTCGGGCCACCAGCACCAGGACCGCGCTGACGGCCAGCCCCGAGAGCGCCACCCCCGGCAGGTCGGAGGGGAAGACCAGCATCCCCAGCAGCAGGAACAGCCCCACCTCGGCGGTGTTGGACAGCCCCTCGTGGAAGGTCCGGATGCCCCGCCGGTGCAGGGGCGCGCGGGCGCCCACGACCAGCCCCGTGACGTAGACCGCCAGGAAGCCGGAGGCGCCCGCCAGCGCCGCTGCGCCGTAGGAGACCCCGGCCACGCCCAGCGCCAGCACCGGGTAGACCCCCGCCGGTCCCAGGTTGATGCGGGTCAGCAGCCAGCTTCCGGCCAGTCCCGCCGCAGCGCCCACGACCAGGCCCCCGACCAGCTGCATGAGGGCGAACAGCGCCCACTCGGCCGGGGACGGCGTGTCCTGCCAGGTGGCGATGAGGCCGATGGTGAGCAGGATGGCGATCGGGTCGTTGGCGCCGGACTCCACCTCCAGCAGGGACGCGACCTTGCGGGGCAGCGGGGCCCTCCGTAGCATGGCGAACACCGCGGCGGCGTCGGTGGAGGCCACGACCGCGCCGATGAGCAGGGCGGTCAGGGGGCGCACGTCCAGCAGCAGGTACGTGCCCGCCGCCAGGACCAGCGCCGTGCCCGCCACGGCCGCGGTGGCCAGCGCGAACCCGGGGGCGGCGGCGCGCCTCAGGTCCCCGGGCTTGGTCGTCAGGCCGCCCTCGAAGAGGATGAGGATCAGCCCGACGGCTCCGCCGATCTGGGCGACCTCGGGGTTGTCCAGCCGGATCAGCCCGAGCCCGTCGTCGGCGATGAGCATGCCCAGCGCCAGGAACAACAGCAGGCCGGGCAGCCGGATGCGGTTGGCGAAGCCCGAGGCCAGGATGGCCGCCACCAGCAGGAGTCCGGCCGCCAGGATCCACCCGTCGGCGGGCAGGTGTACTGTCATGGTCCCCCGTCGTCGGCTCTAGGACGCGGTGGAGGGGGGAGTGCCGATGGCCGCCGGTGGTGAGGACGGCACCGCACGGGCCCCCGCCCGCGCCATCACCCGGTTCCTGGTGCCCCTGGACGGCACCGCCGGTGCGGCGGCCGCCCTGGGCCCGGCGCTGCGCGCCGCCCGCGTCCTGCGGGTCCCCCTGGAACTGCTGACCGTGCGCGACCGCGTGAACCGCGCCTGGGTCGAGGACGTCGACGCCGTCGCGGCGGGCCTGGACTACGACCGCGTCGAGGTCTCCATGGTCGGCTCCGGCTGGCCGGGGGACGTGATCGTCGACGCGGTCGCCGAGCAGACCGGAACGGTCGTGTGCATGGCCACCCACGACCGGGACCGGTTCTCACGCCTGGTGGCGGGCAGCGTCACCGGACACGTGCTGCGCCAGGCGGCCGCCCCGGTGCTCATGATAGGTCCCGGGTACCTGTGTGACGGGGGAGGCGGGGCCGGTGGCCGTGCCCTCGTGTGCCTGGACGGCGGTTCCCGCGACGCCGACACGCTCGCCCTGGGGCGGGGGTGGGCCCGCCAGCTCGGACTGGAGGTGGAACTGGTGCACGTGGCCTCGCCCGGCGGGGCGGCCGTGGCCGGGGCGCGGCTGTCGGGGGCCGCGCGGAGGCTGGAGGCGGACGGCCTGGCGGTGCGCACGACCGTGCTGACCGGCGCCGACCCCGCGGGCGACATCACCGGGCTGCTCCACCGCCGCCCCGGCGCCCTGGCGGTGCTCGCCAGCCGCGCCCGGGTGGGGATTCCCAAGCTCGTCCTGGGCAGCGTCAGCTCGCGGATCCTCGCGGCCAGCCCCCGCCCCGTCCTCCTCACGCGCTCGTCCTGAGGTCGCCCTCCCCGACGCGGTGACCGGAAACGCCGCCCGCGCGGCGCGGGGCACCCGGCCCCGGAGCGCGCGGGGGCCGGCGTCCCCGCGCGGCCGGTGCGTCAGTCGGCGGCCAGGGTCTGGCGGTAGTGCGCGATGAGCGCCTCGTCGGGACCGGCCTGCGCCGGTTCGGCGCGTCCGTCCAGCACGGCGGCGAGCGTGCGCAGGCACACGTCCCACCCGGCCGCGGTGTTGGCCGTCCAGGCCGGGTCGGCGACGGTGTTGGACAGGCGCAGCACGCACCCGTCGCCGTCCTCCTCCAGGGTCCAGCGCAGGTCCTCGCCGTCCCAGTGGAAGGCCAGGACGTGCGGCGGCGCGAACTCGGTGATCGGCGCGGTCTCCGGTTCCTCTCCGGGGAAGGTGAGCGTGAGCGCGCCGCCCTCGCGCGCGTCGATCGCCACCCGGCAGGGGAACCACCGGCTGAGCGCCTCGTCGGTGGTCAGCGCGGCCCAGACCGTCGGCAGCGGGTGCGGGTAGCGGCGGGTGAAGCGCAGTACGGGAGCGCCGGACGTGCTCGCCTCGACGCGGACCTCGGTGCTCATGGCTGCTGCCCCTCCTGCGGGTGCGTGGAGTCCAGGTACTCGCCCAGTTCGTCCAACCGGTCCGTCCAGAACGCCCGGTAGGGGCGCAGCCAGTCGTCCAGGTCGCGCAGCGCCTCGGCCCGCAGGCGGTAGCGCCGCCCCTGCCGCTCGGCGGTCTCGGAGACCAGTCCGGCGGTGCGGAGCACGCGCAGGTGCTTGGAGACGTTGGGCTGGCTCATGTCCAGCCCGGCGACCAGGTCCTTGACGAGCAGGCCCTCGCTGCGGCGCAGCGCGTCCAGGATGCGGCGCCTGCTGGGTTCGGCCAGGACGGCGAACAGATCGGGCATGTGTTGAGTATGTCTAGTTGGTTATATAACTGTCAAGGCATGGAAGGGGGTGTGTGTTTCCCGCTCCCCGGAGGGGCGATCTCCGGGGAGCGGGCTGGTCCGCCCGTGCGGGGCGCCCGGCGGGGATCAGGCGTCCGCGGGGTGCGTGATCCGGTCTCCCTTCGCCGGACCCGGTGCGGGCGGGACGTACAGGTCGGTGGCCTCGTGGCCCACCCTGCGCGCGGTCAGGGCCGCGGGCACCATGGCCAGCAGCGCGAGCAGGGCCAGGCCGACGCCGACCCACAGCGGTGCGCGCAGGCCGAAGGCGCCGATGCCCATGCCGCCGATCCAGGAGCCGACGACCACGCCCATGGTGATGAACGAGGAGTGGACAGTGTTGACCAGGGCGCGCGCGTTCCCGGCGCGCTGGACGCGGGTGATCATCGCGGGGTTCAACGTGATGCCCACCAGGCCGATGCCCGCCATCGCCAGCAGGGCGGGGACCGGCAGGTCCGCGAAGAGCGCGAAGACGCCCAGGAAGACCGTGTTGAGCGCCAGACCGGCCACGATGACGGTCACGGTGTGGGACATGGCCAGGCGGCCGACCACGATGTTGCCGATGACCGTGGCCCCGCCGTAGCCCAGGAGCAGCAGCGGCACGATGTCGCGGGAGAACCCGGTGACCTCGGTGAGGATCGGTGTGAAGTAGGAGAACGCCGCGAAGGTGGCGCCGATGATGAGCGTGGAGGTGGCCATGACGGTCCACAGGCGCGGGCGGCGGAACACCTCCAGTTCGGAGCGCAGGGCCCCGGCCTCCTCGGCCCTCTCCAGGCGTGGCAGGGCGAGCGCGGTGGCCGCGGCCACGACCACGGTCAGCGCGCCGACGGCGGCGAAGGCGGCGCGCCAGCCGAACTGGCCGCCGATGAGCGTGGACAGCGGCAGTCCGAGCAGGGTGCCCACCATGAGGCCCTGGAGGGCCGCACCGGTGGCGCGCCCGCGCAGGTGCGGCGCGGTGACCTGCGCGACCGCCGACAGGGCGACGCCGAAGAAGGCTCCGGCGGCCGCTCCGGTGACCACGCGGGCCACGAGCATGGGCCAGTAGGAGGTGGACAGGGCGGCCAGCGCGTTGCCGACGAAAAAGACGGCGAAGAGCACCATCAGGGCGTGGTTCGTGCGCAGACGGAGGACCGACAGGGTCGCCAGCGGACCGCCGAGTGCCATCGCCAGTGCGAACGCGGTGATGAGGTAGCCGATCTGCGGGATGGTGGCCCCCAGGTCCTCCGACATCTGCGGCATGAGTCCACCGACGAGCAGTTCGCTGGTGACCATGGCGAAGATGCCGAGCGCCATGAGGTAGACGGATGCGGGCATGGGTTTCCCTTCCAATTTTTGGATCGATCAGACCAAAATAAGAGCGCGCGGAGCGGCGTGTGAAGAGGTGTACGGCGAACGCGCGGCAGCACCGGTGCCGGGGCGCGGGGGTCGCGCGGGCACACGGGGCCGGGGGCCGTCAGGTCGGAGGTGGATCGGGAGACGGGGGCGGGGGCGCGGGTGGAGGGAAGGGCGGGAAGGGTGGGGGAGCGCGGGTCAGGGGCGGAGCGCCTCGATCCCGGTGGAGGCGATGCCCTCCAGCACCGCCCTCCCGGCGCCCGACTGGGCCGCGACCCTCATTCCGGAGATGAGCGAGGCCACGTACCAGGCCAGGTCACCGGGGTCGCGGTCGGCGGCGACCGAGCCGTCGAGCTGGCCGTCCATGACGGTCAGACGCAGTGAGGACAGGCGTTTGTGCAGGTCGGCTTCCACCACCTGGGCGACTTCCGGGTTGCGCGAGGCGATCGTGGTGATGGTGTTGACGGTGAAGCAGCCCGCTCCGCGGCCGCTCTCCCGGTTGGCCGCCTCGTCGGCCACGATCACGGCGAGCAGCGCCCCGATCCGGTCCAGCCCGCTGCCCTGCGCGGAGTCCAGCACGGTTCCCTGACGCGCGGTCATGGTGGTGACGTAGTGGGAGAGCGCCCGGCGGAACAGGTGCTCCTTGGAGTGGAAGGTGTTGTAGAGGCTGCTGCGGGTCAGTCCGGTCGCCTGGCACAGGTCGGCCGTGGAGGTCCCGTCGAAGCCCTTGGACCGGAACTCCTCGTAGGCGGCCCGGATCACGTGCTCCTCGTCGAACTGGCGTGGTCTTCCCATGCTCCAGACGGTACCACTTTATGGACTGATCGTCACAAAAAATCGAAGGCGGAACCGGGGTGCCGACCGGCGCCGCGGGGTCTCCCGGAGTCGCGGGTCCGCGTCGTAGGGTGGCCGTGCGGTCCGCGGCCGCGGACCGCACGGCCTACCGAGGGGACCGCCACGTGCGCCTGGTCTGGGTACTCGACACCAACGACCTCCACGCCGCCGCCGACTTCTGGTGCGCGGTGCTGGGCTTCGAGCGCGAGGAGGGCCAGCACCCGGTCTACCTCGCCCTGAAGGACCCGGGCGGACGCTGGCCCGACCTGGTCCTCCAGAAGGTGCCCGAGCCCCGCTCCGGCAAGAACCGGATGCACCCGGACCTGGTCGTCCACGACCTGGACGCGGAGGTCGAGCGGGTGCGCGCGCTGGGCGCGCAGGTGCTGCGCCCGGCCTACGAGGAGGACGGACACCTGCTGGCGATCCTGGCCGACCCCGAGGGCAACGAGTTCTGCGTGGTCCAGCGCCTCGACGGCACCCTGGGCGGGTAGCGCCGAACCGGTCCCGGAGTGCCCGGCCCGGTCCATGTGTGCGCCGGGGGCCCCGGGGTAGCGCTCACCACACGGCCCGCGCGCGCCGCCGATCCGCGCGGACGCGGGCCGTCGCGCCACGGGATCCAGACGACGCGACCGGGTGAGGTGGCACACGTGTTTCGGGACCGGCGAGAGGCGGGCGAGCGGCTCGCCCGCGCGGTGGCGGAGCGGGCGGGGCCGCGCCCGCGCGTGCTGGCCCTGCCCCGGGGCGGCGTCCCCGTGGCCGAGCCCGTCGCCGAGGCCCTCGGCGTACCGCTGGACATCGTGGTCGCGCGCAAGATCCCCGCCCCCGGGAGCCCGGAGACGGCGATCGGCGCGACCACGGCCGAGGGCCCCGCGCTGTTCGACCAGAGGGCACTGGACCTGCTGGGCATCCCCGATGGGCGCCTGGCCGACATGGTCGGGGCACAGCGGGCCGAGGCGCGGCGCAGGCTGCTGGCCTACCGCGGGGAGGACCCCGAACCCGAGACCGCCGGATACGACGTCGTGGTGGTCGACGACGGCCTGGCCACCGGACTGAGCGCCCGGGCGGCGCTGACCTCGGTGCTCGCCCGGCGCCCCGCGTCCCTGACGCTGGCCGTCCCCGTGGGCGCGCCCGAAGCCGTCCGCGCGCTCTCCGACGTCTGCGACCGGATCGTCTGCCTGGAGACGCCGCCGGACTTCGGCGCGGTCAGCCTCTGGTACGAGAGGTTCGCGCAGGTCACCGATGACGAGGTGCGCGGCCTGCTGGCGAGCTCTCCCAGGGGGCCCGGCGACTCCGGCGGTTCCCGCCGCCCCGGCACCGGCGACTCCGCGGGCCCCGGCGGTCCCGGCGGCGGCCCTCCCGGCCGCCCCTGACAGCCACCGGCCGCCGTGCACGCGGCGGACGACACCGGGTCGGCGCACCGCACGGGAGCCCGGCCCCCACGAAGGGAGAGGACCATGACCGCTGTCGACGTGACGGTACGCACGCCGGACGCGCTGCTCGACGGGCGGCTGGCCGTGTTCCCCGGGGCGACCGCGGTCGTGGCCTTCGCGCACGGCAGCGGAAGCTCACGCCACAGCCCGCGCAACCGGGCCGTAGCCGAGGAGCTCAACCGGGTCGGGGTCGCCACCCTCCTACTGGACCTGCTCACCCCGGAGGAGGAGCGCGCCGACAGCGCGACCGGGCGGCAGCGCTTCGACATCGACCTGCTCACCCGGCGGCTCACCGGAACCGTGGACTGGCTGGCCGCACACGAGGACACCGCGGGCACACCCATCGGACTGTTCGGCGCCAGCACCGGCGCCGCCGCCGCGCTGAGGACCGCCGCCGAACGCCCGGACCTGGTCGCCGCGGTCGTCTCGCGCGGCGGCCGCCCCGACCTCGCGGGCACCGAGGCGCTCCAGGTCGTGCGCGCCCCCACGCTGCTCATCGTCGGCGGCGCGGACACCGAGGTCCTGCGGCTCAACGAGGACGCGGCCGACCGGCTCAGCGCCCCGTGCCAAATCCACGTCGTCCCCCGCGCCACCCACCTGTTCGAGGAACCGGGGGCGCTGGAGGAGGTGGCCGACGCCGCCTCCGGCTGGTTCGCGGGCATCCTGGGCGAGGCGGAGCGATGAGCGGCGGAACCCTCCCGGACGCCCTCCCGCGGCTGACCGGACCGAGGTCGCTGGACCCGCTCATGGAGCGGATCGGCGACGCGCGCTACGTGCTGCTGGGCGAGGCCTCGCACGGCACCGCCGAGTTCTACCGCTGGCGGGCGGAACTGACCCGGCGGCTGATCGGGGAGGCGGGCTTCTCCTTCGTCGCGGTGGAGGGCGACTGGCCCGACTTCCAGCAGCTGCACTGCGGCGTGGTGGGCGCGGAGGGGGCGCCCGGGGACCCGAAGGAGATCCTGGAGGGCTTCCGCAGGTGGCCGCAGTGGATGTGGGCCAACACCGAGGTGCTGGAGTTCGCCCGGTGGCTGCGCGGACACAACCTGGGGCTCGCGCCGGAGCGGCGCGCCGGGTTCTTCGGCCTGGACGTCTACAGCCTGTGGGAGTCGCTGTACGCGGTGCTGGGGTGGCTGCGCGAGAACATGCCCGAGCAGGTGGAACCGGCCCTGAACGCCTACCGCTGCTTCCAGCCCTACGGCGAGGACCCCCAGGCCTACGCCCGCGCGACGCGGCTGGTGCCCGAGAACTGCGAGGTCGAGGTCGTGCGACTGCTGGCCGAACTGCGCGAGCGCGCGGGGCAGGCCTCCTCCGCCGAGGACCTGGCCGAGTTCGCCGCGCGCCAGAACGCCGAGGTGCTCGCGGACGCCGAGCAGTACTACCGGGCGCTGGTGCGCGGCGGCCCCGAGTCGTGGAACGTCCGCGACCACCACATGGCCGACACGCTCGACCGGCTCATGGACTACCACGGGCCCGGTACCAGAGCCGTCGTGTGGGAGCACAACACCCATGTCGGCGACGCGCGCGCCACCGACATGGCCGCCGCGGGCATGGTCAACGTGGGGCAGCTGGTGCGCGAGCGCCACGGTGACGAGGGCGTGGTCCTCGTCGGCTTCGGCACCTACGAGGGCCGGGTCATGGCCGCCCGGGCGTGGGGGGAGACCCCCGAGCCGATGCCGGTACCCGCGGCGCGCCACGGGAGCGTGGAGGCGCTGCTGCACCAGTCGTTCGAGGGGGAGACGGGCCTGCTGCTCCTGACCGGCGACGGTGCGGACGACCCGTTCGCGGGCGAGGTCCTGCCGCACCGCGCCGTCGGCGTCATCTACCACCCCGGACGCGACGGGCTGCGCAACTACGTCCCGACCGTGCTGGGGGAGCGCTACGACGCCTTCGTGTTCGTCGACCGCACCCGCGCGCTCACGCCCCTGCACGAGGTCGAGGAGGACTCGGGCGAGGAGGAGACCTGGCCCAGCGGCCAGTGACGCGGACCGGCTGCCCCCGACACGTGCCTGGAGTCCGGTCGCGTGCACGGATTCCGTCTTTGTGCGCGGATTCCAAATGTGTGCATGGTTTCCGTCTGCGTGCACGGATTCTGGACGGATGTCTGCAACCGGGCGGGTACGCGTGCGGGACCGGACGCCCCTGCCGTCCGGATTCCGTCCGCTGCTAGGTTGTCCGCGGACATGACCGACGGTGCGGCCGCGCGGACACGGCGCCGCCGGCTCCGGCGCGCGGCCCCGGAGCCGGGGAGAGCAGTGGACGGGGCAGGGGCGCCGGAGCGGCGCCGACGCGTGGGGAACGCCCTGGCGTGGGCCGGGTCGGGGATGCTCATGGGCGCCCTGCTCCTGGCGGCCGCCACGGTGGTCCGGAACTGGGGAAGGTACGAGGACGGCCTGCTGGAGGAGACCGGCGGCTGGTGGGTTCCCGGAGTGGCCGTCGCGGGAATGGCCCTGTTCTACGGGATCCGCTGGAACCTGACGCGTTCCCGCCGCCTCGACGACGAGCCCGAGGGTCGGGCGTACGTGGTCTGGCTCGCCCTGGCCGCCCTCGGCGGCGTGTACCCGGCCGTCGCGGGCTTCCCGCGCGACTCCTTCGAGGCGACCGCGGAGACGGCCTGGCACTACGATCCCTCGCCCGCGGCGGCCGCCATGTGGCTCGTCGTCTGCGCGGTCGTACTGGGGTGCCTGTCCATGCTGGCGTCCGTGCAGCCGCAGAGGCTGGCGCCCCTGCGGCGCTCGCTGCCCTCCGCCGCGGCGGGCGTCCTCGCCGTCGTGCTGGTCAGCGCGCTGGTGGGTGTGACGGCCTTCCCCCGGGAACCGCACACCACCGCGGTGGAGGGCGGCGACCCGCCGCCGGTGCCGGAGACGGTCAGCCGGGTGGGGTGGAGCTGGGCGCCCCCGATGGGGACGCGGATCGAGGAGGTCCGCGCGGGCACCCACGGGCCCCTGGTCCTGCTCGGCGACGGCGCGGTCTCCCTGGACGGGGAGACCGGCGAGGAGCGGTGGTCCTTCCGGCGCCCGCGCGACCGGAGCCGGAGCGTGTGGGCCGACGACGCGCACGTGTACGTGCGCTACGTCCGCGGCACCTTGCCGGAAGGGGCCGAACCCGAGGCGGACGGCGAACCGGTGGAGTGGACCACTGCGGTGCTCGACATTGCGACCGGTGAGGTCACCGGTGAGCACACCGCGCTCCAGTCGGACGGGTGGGGAAACCTCGTCGCGATGACCCCCGAGGCCCGGATCGGACTCGTCCGGACCGGACCCGGCGGTTCGCTCACACTGACCGCGAGATCGCTGGACGGCGACGGGGAACTGTGGTCGCGCACGCTGGTGGAGGCCGACGACGGCCTGGCCTGCCGCCACGAGGACCCCCTGCGGTACGGCGACCTGCTGGTGACCCTGCACGGGTGCGCCCCCGAGAGGCAGAGCAGGTTCGGGGACCACTCGGACTACTCGACCTTCTTCGACCTCTTCTCGGGCGGGAACCGGGTGGAGGTCGCGGTCACGGCGGTGGACCTCACCACCGGGGAGGAGGCCTGGCGCCACGAGTGGATCACCGCTCCGGAAGAGACGGCACCCGAACCGGTCGGAGGCCCCGTGCCCGCCGGAGACGGCACCCCGGTGATCGCGCTGGAGCAGTACGACGCCGATCCGGCCCTGCGCGTGCTCGACGTCGCCACCGGGGAGCGGCTCGACCTCCTCCCCGAACTCGTGGCGGACGAGGACTGGGGCAGGGACGGGGGCTACGAGCAGGAGAGCGTGGTACAGGTCGACACCGCAGGCGGTGTGCTCCGTGAGAGTCTGCACGACGGTTCGTTGTTCCACCGCGTCGACGCCTCGGGCGGGATCACCGCGACGGCGGACACGGAGAGCCTCCTGGGCGGGTACGCGAGCATGGCGAACGTGGTCGCGCTGGAGGACGTGGTGCTCGTCCCGCGCACGCGTACCCCCCTCGCGGCGGACGACCGACGGACCGAGGTGGCGGTGGCGCCCTTCGGCGAGTCGGTGTCCTGGGACACGGCGCGGTGGATCGCCCCCGAGGGACAGATGCTGGTCGACATGCTCGCGGTCCCGGGAGCGGTCGTCGTGCACACGGGTGAGGACGAGGAGGCCCTCGTCGAGGGGCTGGTGCCCTGAGAGAGCCCCCCGCGCCTGGTGCCCGCGGCCGGATATCCGGTTCGAGAGCCCTGCCGGATGCGATACAGTTTCACCTGTTGGCGGCGCTGGGAACGGCGTTCGCGCAACGGACGGGACGTAGCGCAGTTTGGCAGCGCACTTGACTGGGGGTCAAGGGGTCGTGGGTTCAAATCCCGCCGTCCCGACAGAGGAATAGCAGGTCAGCGAGGGGTCCACCATTCGGTGGGCCCCTCGCTGCTTCCCAGGTGGGTTGAACCGGGGGCGGGTGGGCACACGAGGTCGGACGTCCCCCCGAGTAGTGGACGTCTCCGACGCTGAAAAGCGCGGGTCAGCCAGCTCAGCCCGCTCGTCCACGAGCAAAGAGGTCACGGACCGCTTCGAGGTCTTCGAGGCGGCGGAGGCGTTGTCCGAGTGTGGTGGCGGTTATGACCAGGCCTCGCCTGCTGTTGCCTCGACGGCGTGGGTGGGCACAGCGGTGGCGTTCAACGCGGCGTTGAGTGCTTGGGCGGGATCGGACGGGGCGGTGATGGTGCGCCAGGCGATGTAGCCGTCGGGGCGGACCAGGGCGGCCCCGTGGGATTCAAGGCCGTAGGCGGTGCGGAAGGCGTCGGGCTCCACCGGTTCCGCGTCGGTGCCGATGTGCACGAACGTGACTGGGATGTCCAGCTGCTCGGCGGCGCGGGCCGCAGCGGCGGCCCAGCGGTCGTCTTCGGACAGCAGCACCCAGTCGCGCCGGAACAGATCCAGCGTCGAGCTCTCCCCGCCGTCGACGGCGACCCACAGGTGCGGAGCCCGGGTGCCCGGCTGACCGGCCCATTGGTCGGGTCGCCGCGCGGGCGGCAGGTCGGCGTCCGCTCCCAGGACCGCGGCCGAGCGGTAGAGATGGCCGAGTTCGATGGACGCGTCGTCGAGCACCGGCACGTCTGTCCTGGGGGCCGCCAGGTGGGCCTTGTAGTCGGCGCGGGCGAAGAGCTGGTCGTGGCGCAGGTCCGCGACAGGCCGGCGTTCGGCGTCGTAGGTGTCCAGCAGTCGGGGCGCGGATCTCCCGGTCAGCACGGCGGCCAGTTTCCAGGCCAGGTTGTGCACGTCGTCGATACCGGTGTTGGCGCCGAAACCGCCGCGGTTGGGCGGCAGTTGGTGGGCGGCGTCCCCGGCGAGGAACACCCGGCCGTCGGAGAAGCGGTCAGCGATGAGCCCCGCCAGGTCCCAGCGGCCGGTGGTCACCAACTCGATGGGGATGTCGGTGCGGCCGATCGCCTGCCGCACCACCTGGATCTGCTCGTCGGCGGCACGCTCGGTGTCGTCGCTGAGCATCAGCACCCAGCGCCCGTCGGAATAGGTGGTCAGGAACGCCTTCAGGTCGGGCTGCTCGATATCGAACTGGACCACACCGTGCCGCAGGTACTCGTCCAAGGGGGCGCGGAACAGGATGCTGCGCTGCACCGACAGCGGACCCGCCCCGTGGCGGCCGATGCCCAGCGCCTCACGCACGGCACTGGTCGCGCCGTCCGCGGCCACCACGTACTGGGCGCGCAGGCGGTATTCGTGGCTGTCGTCGCGGCGGCGCAGGGTGGCTGTCACGCCGTCGGCGTCCTGGACGAAGCCGAGCAGTTCGGTGCCCAGTCGCAGGTCAGCGCCCAGTTCGACCGCTCGGTCACGCAGGAGGGGTTCGAGCCGGTCCTGGGTGACCGCGATCGCGTGCACCGGGGAGTCCTCCGCGCCGTAGGCGCCCCTGCCACCGGGCGTCCACGGGTACTCCTCGAACCAGGTCCCGGTCAGGCTCTCCACCCGGGCCCGCCGCGGCGGCTTCATGCCCTGGAGCGACGGCGGCACCTCGACCCCGACCTGCCGGAAGTGTTCCACCGTACGGGTGGTGAAACCGATCGCCCGCGGATGCGGGGAGCTGCCGCGGTGCCTGTCGACCACCACGACCGGAACGCCCTGCCAGGCCAGGAACACCGTGGCGGACAGCCCGACCAGGCTGCCGCCGACGATCAGTACCGGTGCCGTTTCGTTGCCGCTCATCTCGATCATCCCCTCGCTGCGGTGAGTCCAGCTCTGACCCGCCCAGGAAAACACAACCTGATTAAAAAAACAACTGAGTTAATATATTTAGTGAGTTAAGTCATGTGCTAGGGTGGTGGCATGTCTGTTGAGCCGCCCGGACGTCGGGAACGCAAGAAGGCCCAGGTTCGCCGGGCGCTGGCCGAGGCCGCGCAGCGGCTGTTCCTGGAGAAGGGCTACGACCAGGTCAGCGTCAAACAGATCGCCGACGCGGTGGACATCTCGGGTCCGACGGTGTTCAAACACGTCCCCGACGGCAAGGAGGCGCTGATGTTCGACGATGGCGTCGAACGTCGGGAAAGCCTGCTGTCCGCGGTGCGTGAACGCCCCGCCGGAGTGTCGGTGATGGCGGCGCTGCGGGACTTCATGGCCGGGCGCGGGCCGTTCGTGGCCGACCCCACCCCGGAGGCCCGCAGGCTCACCGAACTGATCGTCAACACCCCGGCCCTGCGCGACTACTCACGCAAACTGTGGATTCGCTGCGAGGAACCCCTGGCCGAGGCCATCGCCGCCGGGCTCGGCCGCGACCCCGGCGATCTCACCGCCCGCGCCGTCGCCCGCTACGTCCTTGAGATCCCGCAGTTCCTCAGCGACGAACCCGACCCCCGCGCCGCCCTCGACGCCGTGTTCGACCTGCTCGAACACGGCGTCGAGGGCGCATCCTGACAGCGTCAGCCGGGGCGCGACACGGATTCCGTGTGCGACGGCCCCTGCCAAGGGTGTTTCGTGGCTGTGCCCCTTGGTCGGGGGCCAAGGGGTGGTGGGTTCACACCCCGCCGTCCCGGGCCGCTGCGCCGGTATAAGCCCTGCTTATGAGCCCCATGGGGACGGGCCCCTACCAGGCGGCCCCGACTTCGTGTTGCATGGTCAGGTCTGTGGCGCGGACCACAGGGCGACGCGTCCACCCGCCGCCGCGCGGCGCAGTGCCGTTCGCGGCCCTCCGCGGGACGACGCGCCCGCGATACGGCCCCGGCGCACGTCGGGGTGGACCCGGTCACATCTTTCCAGCACGGATGTGCGAGCGTTTCCGCCAAGGCGGCCGCGCTTTCGCGCGGCCTCAGGCGGTGGAGAGACCGGACCGGTCGCGGTCCGCCTCAGTGGCCCAGAGCCTGACACCGCCCCCCATCAGGTATGAACGGAAAAGAGCCAGATGACTGACACCTTGGTCGTGGCGCACACGGCGATAGCGATTATCGGCGTGGTGCTGCTGATCCTGGCCGCCCGCGTCGAGCCGGTGATCGCACTCGTGATCGGGTCGATCTACCTGGGACTCGCGGCCGGGCTGGGGTTCGAGAAGACCATCTCGACCATCGCCCAGGGCTTCGGCGACATCATGACCGAAGTCGGGCTGCTCATCGGATTCGGCGTCCTCCTGGGGTCGCTGCTGTTCCGCATGGGCGCCCTGCAGAAACTGGTGGAGCTGCTGCTGAGACTGCTCGGTCCCAGGCGGCTCCCCTACGCGCTCGCCTCCGTGCTGAGCACGATCTTCCCGTCCATCTACGTGGACGTGCAGCTCGTGCTCGCCGCCCCGCTGGCCCGCTCCGCCGCGCCCAGCCTGGGCCGCAACGGCGTCGGCATGATGGGCGGCGCCCTCAGCACCGGCATCCTCGTCGGCTACGTGTTCGTGATCCCCGGTCTGGGAACCGTGTCGATCGCCGGTCTGCTGGGCGTCCCGCTCGGCACGATGCTGCTCTACGGCTTCGGGGTCGGACTGGCCACGGCGGTGCTCACCGTGTTCCTCTACGGGCTCCTGCTGAAGGTCGGGTTCTGGAACCCCGACAAGGACGAGACCGCCCCGGCGGCGGTCGGCGAGCGCGAGCCCGCCGGTGCCGTGCAGCCCGCGGGCGCCGCGCCCGGCGGCAGCGGCGGCGCTGGTGGAGCCGGTGACGGCGGTGGCGGCGACGGCACGGCGAAGGTCCCCGAGACGGCGCCGCGGACCCCGCCGCTCTACGTCTCCCTGCTGCCCATCCTCATCCCGCTGGTCATGATCGCCGCCGGGGCGATCGCCGAGGCCGCGGGCGTGACGTCTCCCGTGATCGCCTTCTTCGGCGACCCGGTGCTGGCGCTCTTCGTGGGCCTGCTCGGCGCCTACGTGCTGTCGCGGGGAGTGCTGGGCAACGCGCGCACCAACGACGCGCTGGGCGAGGGACTCAACACCACCGGGCAGATCCTGCTGGTCACCGGTGTCGGCGGTTCGCTGGGCGCGGTGATCGGCGAGACGGCCCTCGAAGGGGTCCTGGGCGGCCTGTTCTCGGCCGACGCGGGCACGCCGACTCTCGTGGCGGTGCTGCTGGCCTGGCTGGTGGCGGCCGTGCTGCACGTGGCCATCGGCTCGATCTCCGTCGCCGCCATCGCGGCCGCGGGCATCCTCGCCCCGATCATGGGCAGCCTGGACCTGCCGCCCGCGGTCCTGGGGCTGTCCATCGGCGCGGGCGCCCTGTTCGCGCTCCACGTGAACAGCAACTTCTTCTGGATGTTCCAGTCGCTGCTCGGCGTAACCACCCGGGGCACGCTCAAGGCGCTGACCTTCGTGACCTCGCTGGCCTCGGTGGTCTCGCTGGTCATCGTCGTGGGCATCAGCTTCGTCGTCTAGGGAGTGTTCCGCGGAGGCTTTCGGATCAGCGAGCGGCCGTCCGGGCAATCTCTCGCAAGACGGTTCGCGTAGGTCAGCCTGGTTGGCTTTTCAAGCGAAACCGGCGCAGCGAGAGGCAGCCCGGTGGTCGCGAGCCCGAAATGCTCCAAGGAGCACGACCTAGCCGGGACGACCGCCGCGAGCCGCGGCCACCGTCCCCGTGGGCCGCCGCGCACGCGGCGGCCCACGGGGACGCGGCTCCCGGCACCCCCCGCACGCGTGGCGCGCCCGACCTTCACACACACGCAGGAGAGAAGAAACCATGCAGCCGCTTCGCGGTGTCACCGTCGTTTCCCTGGAGCAGGCCATCGCCGCTCCCTACGCCAGCCGCCACCTGGCCGACATGGGAGCCCGCGTCATCAAGGTCGAGCGCCCCGGCACGGGCGACTTCGCCCGCGGCTACGACTCCCGCGTCAACGGCATGAGCTCGCACTTCGTGTGGGTCAACCGCAACAAGGAGTCCCTGACGCTGGACATCAAGGACCCGCGCGGCAACGAGGTGCTGCGCCGGCTGCTGGCACGCGCCGACGTCTTCATCCAGAACCTGGCGCCGGGGGCCGCGGCCCGCGCCGGGCTGGGCGCAGCCGAGCTGCACGCGCGCCACCCCGGGCTCATCGTCTGCGACATCTCCGGCTACGGTTCCCCCGGCCCCTACGAGACGATGAAGGCCTACGACCTGCTGGTGCAGAGCGAGTCGGGGCTGCTGTCGGTGACGGGCAGCGGAGAGGAGATGGCCAAGGTCGGCATCTCGGTCTCCGACATCGCCGCGGGCATGTACGCCTACAGCTCGATCCTGGGCGCGCTGCTCGAACGCGCACGCACCGGGAAGGGCACCCACCTGGACGTGTCGATGCTGGAGGCCACCGCCGAGTGGATGGGCTTCCCGCTCTACTACACCTACGACGGCCAGGAGCCGCCGGCGCGCGCCGGCGCGGCGCACGCCACGATCTACCCCTACGGCCCCTTCGTCGCGCGCGATGAGCAGGTGGTCCTGATGGCGATCCAGAACGAGCGCGAATGGCGCGCGTTCTGCGAGCGCTTCCTGGAGCGCCCCGCGCTCGCCGAGGACGCCGACTACGCGACCAACGCCGCCCGCAGCGCCAACCGCGACACGCTCAGGGCCGTCATCGCCCGGCGCTTCGCCGAACTGGACGGCGACGAGGCCACCTCCCTGCTCGCCGCCGTCCCGGTCGCCTACGCCCGGGTGAACAGCCTCGCCGACGTGTGGAACCACCCGCAGCTCGCCGCGCGCGGGCGCTGGCACGAGGTGGACACGCCTACGGGGCGGGTCCCGGCGCTGGCGCCGCCCGGCCCGCGCGACCCGGCCCCCCGCATGGACCCGGTCCCCGGCCTGGGCGAGCACACCGACGCCATCCTCGGAGAGCTGGGGATGACGGCCGAGGAGACCGGCGAGCTGCGGTCGGGCGGGGTGGTCTGATGGCGTCGCGGACCAACGCCGCCGCGCGCGCGGACGCGCTCGCCTCGGCCGTCACCTGGCTGTTCGTGCCCGCGTCCCGCCCCGACCGGTTCGCCAAGGCGGTGCTCAGCGGCGCCGACGCCGTCATCATCGACCTGGAGGACGCCGTCCCGGCCGACGGCAAGGAGGCCGCGCGCGAAGCGCTGCGGGCCGGGTGGCCGGGCGTCGCCGAAGCCCGTCCCCCCTCCGGCGGAGCCCCCGCCGTGGCCGTGCGCGTCAACGCGCGCACCACCGCGGAGTTCGCCGCCGACACGCGGCTGTGCCGTGAGCTGGGGCCGGACGCCGTCGTCCTGCCCAAGGCCGAGTCCGGCGACGACGTGCGCGCCGCGGCCGAGGCGGGCGGGGCGCCGGTGCTGCCGCTGATCGAGTCCGCCCGCGGGCTGGTGGAGCTCTCCGGCATCGCGGGCCGCCCCGAGACGGTCCGGCTGCTGTTCGGCGGGATCGACCTGGCCCTGGACCTGGGCACCGCCGACGACGCCGCGCTCGACCCGTCGCGGAGCGACCTGGTGCGCTGGTCGGCGGCGTGCTCGCTGCCGCCGCCGGTCGAGGGCGTCACCACGGACGTGCGCGACGGCGCGGCCGCGGCACGCGACGCCGTCCGCGCCCGCCGCTGGGGGTTCGGCGGCAAGCTGTGCGTGCACCCCGCCCAGGTCGCGCCGGTGGACACCGCCTTCGCCCCCGACGCCGCCGAGCTGGAATGGGCGCGCGGGGTACTCGCTGCGGGGGACGGGGGCGCTGTTCAGCGCGGTGGTGAGATGATCGACCGGCCGGTCGTGGAACGCGCCCGCCGACTGCTGCGGCGCGCCGAGGGGAGGGACCGGACCGTGTAGGCCGAGGGGACAGCCAGTGGACATCGCCCAGTTGCGGGACTTCATCGCGGTCATCGACAGCGGGAGCTTCACCCGCGCGGCCTCGGCGCTGTTCGTCTCTCAGCCCGCGGTCAGCCAGCGGATGAGGCAGCTGGAGAGCGAACTGGGCGTGCGGCTCGTGCAGCGCGGCCCCCGCGGTGTGGTTCCCACACCGGCGGGGCGGACCCTGTACCGGGACGCCCAGCAGCTCATCCGCCGGTTCGACCAGATCGCCGAGGACGTGGCCAAGGAGCCCCGGGCCATCCGCGGTCCGGTGGCGGTCGGGCTGCCCACCGCGGCCGCCGTCCACCTCGCTCCGGCGCTGTTCTCCTGGACGAAACGGAACTACCCCGGCGTCCACCTGCGGCTGTTCGAGTCGGTGAGCGGGTACATCCAGGAGCTGCTCACGGTCGGGCGGATGGACCTGGCCGTCCTGTACCGCGACGACGCGGCGCCCCGGCCGGCCGAGACGCCGCTGTACTCCGAGGAGCTGTACCTGGTCGGGCGCTCGGACGACGAGGAGCCGCCCGGAGACGACCGGGCCGCCGGGCCCGCCCAGGCGGGCCCGGCCGCCGCCGACACCGCGGCGTACGGGGAGATCAGCCTGGCCGACATGCTCCGGGTGCCGCTGGTCGCCCCCGGGGCGCGCAGCAACCTGCGCGTGCTCATCGACCGCGTCTTCACCGAGCACGGCGCGGTGCCCACGATCGCCGCCGACGTGGAGTCCCTGGGCACGATGGTGCGCATCGCCGAGAGCGGCGAGGCCTGCGCCCTGCTCCCGCTGTCCAGCGTCGAGGCGCTGCGCAGCGCCCCCGACCTCATGGTGCGGCGGGTCGTGGACCCCGTGATCGAACGCCACATCGCCGTGTGCGCCGGTTCGGACTACTACGAGCCGCGGGACGCGGTGTCCGTCGTCCGGCACGGCATCGTGCAGGTGACGACCCGGCTCGCCGAGCGGGGGGCCTGGCCGGGGATCCGCCTGGCGGCCCGGACCGGGACGCGCGCCGACCGGCCCTGACCGGCCCCGCATCCCCGCGCGGCTCCGGGTCCTGTACGGGCTCAGTCGGCGGTGGCGGTGGAGCCCAGCAGCTCGCGGACGCGTCCGGCGATCCTGTGGAACTCGGGGTTCTCCAACGTGGGCTCGTACTCACGGCGGCCCGGGATGTCGATGGTGAACTCCTCGATGACGCGTCCGGGGCGCGGCCCCATCACGACGGCACGGGTGGCGAGGTAGACGGCCTCGGCCACGGAGTGCGTCACCAGCACGACGGTCATGCCGGTGGCCTCCCAGATGCGGCGCAGTTCGACGTTCATGTTCTCCCTGGTCAGCGCGTCCAGCGCACCGAACGGTTCGTCCATGAGGAGGACGTCCGGTTCGTGGAGCAGGGCGCGGCACAGGGAGACGCGCTGCTGCATGCCGCCCGAGAGTTCGAAGGGCATGGCCTTCTCGAAGCCGGTCAGGCCGGTCATCTCGATGAGTTCGTCGGCCCGCCGACGGGACCACGTCCTGGGCAGTCCGCGCATCTCGGCCTGGAACAGGATGTTGTCGCGGGCGTTGCGCCACTCCAGGAGCGCGGCGCGCTGGAAGACGAAGCCGACGTCGCGTCGGGGCCCCTCGACCGGGGTGCCGCGCAACGTCACTGCGCCCGCGCTCGTCGCGGTGAGTCCGGCGATCACCCGCAGCAGGGTCGACTTCCCGCAGCCGGAGGGCCCCGCGATGGTGAGGAACTCGCCGCGTTCGACGGTCAGGTCGATGCCGCTGAGGGCGTGCACCGTGCGCGCCCTGGTCCGGAAGGTGACGTCGACCCCGTGGACGTCGACCATCGGGCCCGCGGGTTCGGGGGAGTCCGCGCCCGCCTCTCCCGACGTGCTGTCCGCTGCCCTGGCGAACATGCTCACCGCCCCTCCGCCGTGAACGAGGCGTCGAAGTAGGCGCTCGTCTCCTTGGCCTCCTCGACCAGCCCGGCCTCGGCCAGCACCTCGATGGTCTGGCGCCAGTCCTCCTCGGCGGTGACGCCCGGAGCCCGGCCCCGGGTGTTCTCCGTGTGCAGCAGCGGGATGGTCTCCTCCCACTGGTGGAGGAGCACCTCCGCGCTCGGCAGCTGCGGATCCCGGCCCTCCATGGCGGCGACCGCCTCCTCGGGCGCCTCCTGGGCGGCGCTGTAGGCCTGCGAGGTGGCGGCGACCATCCGCTCGACCAGATCCGGATCGTCCTCGATGGTGGAGGTGTGGGCGAGGAGGCCGTTGCTGAAGAAGTTCAGTCCGGCGTCGGTGTAGCGCAGGTAGCTGACCTCCTTGCCGCTCTCCTCGGCGAGCTTGGGCCCCTGGTCGTGTGCGAAGCCGATGAGGCCGTCGACCTGGCCCGACATCATCGCCGCGTTCTTGCCGGCGGCGTCGAGGTTCTGCTGTTCGACGTCGTCCTCGGCGAGTCCGACGGCCTCCAGGTACAGGGGGAAGGTGGTCGTGACCGCGTCGCCCGCGGAGACCGCGATCGTCCTGCCCCTGAGGTCCTCCGGTTCCGTGATGCCCGTTTCGGAGAACACCTGGACCGCCGAGGGCGTGGACTGGAGGAAGACGCCCACGGACCTGACGTCGACCCCCTGGTCGATGTTGGCCAGCAGCGCGGGGGCGTCGGCCCAGCCGAAGTCGTAGCTCTGCTGGCCGACGGCCTGCACGGTCCTGCTGGAGCCCTGCCCGGCCTCGATCGTGAGCGAGATCCCGTGCTCCTCGAAGATCCCCTGCTCCACGCCGTAGTAGAAGGGGGCGTGCTCGCCGTAGGGGTACCAGTTGAGCTGCAACGTGACCTCGTCGCCGCCGCCGTCCGAGCCCCCTCCGCCCGAGCAGGCGACGAGGGAGAGGACGCCGGACGCGGCGGCGAGTGCGGCCAGTGCCGAACGCTTGGGAACGGGGAACATGCGAGTGGCCATGGGAGTCCTTCGTGGCGAGGGGTGGTCAGCCTCGGTTGCGGCGTGACGCGTGCCAAGGGATGAGGAACATCTCGGCGATCTGGATGACGGCGAAGAGCAGGACACCGAGGGCCGACATGATGAAGAGCGCGGCGAAGAGCATGGCGGTGTCGATGTTGCCGTTGGCCTGGAGGATCACGTAGCCGAGGCCGGAGTTGGCGCCAACGAACTCGCCCACGACCGCGCCGGTGACCGCCAGTGTCGCCGCGACCTTGAGCCCGGACAGCAGCTCGGGCAGCGCCGCGGGGAAGCGGACCTTCCAGAAGGTCCTGATCCGGGACGCGCCCATGGTGGAGGTGAGTTCGAGGAGTTCGGGGTCGACCGAGCGCAGGCCGCTGATGCCGGAGATGACCACGGGGAAGAAGGCCATGAGCACGGCCACGAAGATCTTCGGGCTGGCGCCGAAGCCCAGCCACACGACGAACAGCGGCGCGATCGCGATCTTCGGAATGACCTGCGCGAACAGGACGAGCGGGTAGAAGGTCTTCTCCACCGTGGGGGAGTAGACCATGAGCACGGCGACGGCCACGCCGACCAGGGAGGCGATCACGAAGCCGACGACGGTCTCCACGGTGGTGACGACCGTGTGCGTCCACAGGTAGGCGGTGTTGTCAGCGAACGCCTTCCACGTGTCCACGGGGGACGGGAGGATGTAGGGCTCGACGAGTCCCCCGGCGGTGACGAGGAACCACGACAGCGCGAGCAGTGCGAGGAAAACGAGGGGGTACACCAGCGCGAACGAGCTGAGTGGGCGGCGGATGCGGGACCTGCGGAACGTGTCTGGCGCTCGTGCCTGCGGGGCGCGGGGAGCTTGTTCTGCCTGTTGAGTCATGTCCGACCTGATATCCCTCGTCGGGAGCGGGCGGTGGCCTGGTACAGAAAGCGCTTTCCGTCTCAGGGATGTTAAATACACCACAGTGGAGATGTCAACGCCCCTCTCGGAGGGGCGGCGGGGGTGCGGCGCACGCGGTCCGGAACGAGTGCGGCGGATCCCGGTGCGACGCGGAAGGCTGTCGGTCGACGGTTCCGAGGGGCCCGCGGGGGAAGGCCGACGCGTGAACTCTCGGTGATGTGATGTTGACAACATGTGGACGCGCACGTACTTTTGCCGCACAGAAAGCGCTTTCTTTCGAGCGATCGAGGGTCTGCCCATGAGTGCACCGCCGTCCTGTCCCCACCGGCCGAAACTCTCGGGCGGCGCGGTTCTCGCCGCCGCCTCGGCGGCCTCCCGCCCCGCGTTCCCCCGTCCGGCGGCACCGGATCCGCCCGCCGCCGCGCATGGAGGGCGCCGGTCCGGTCTGCGCAGAGCCGGCGGACCGCTGAAGGGAGTCACCGTTGAACGCCGGGCCTGAGGCTTGCGCCTCCGAGGCGCCGTCGCTGCCGGGCGGGATCGGCCTGTCCCGGCTGCGCGTCTACGACTGGCCAGCCGCCCAGGGCTCCGACGGCCTCTGCGGCGGCACCCCGCACATCCACCTGGCCTGTGCCGAGGCCTACGCGGTGGTCGGCGGTTCGGGCGCCGTGCAGACCCTGACCACGGACGGCTTCGCCTCGACCCCGCTCGCCGACGGCGACCTCGTGTGGTTCACACCCGGTACGGTGCACCGCCTCGTCAACGACGGAGGCCTGCGCATCATCGTCCTCATGCAGAACGCGGGCCTTCCCGAGGCGGGTGACGCCGTCCTCACCTTCCCACCCGACGTGCTCTCCGACGCGCGGGCCTACGCGGAGGCCGTCTCCCTCGACCCCGCCGACCCCGAGCGCGCCGCCAGGGCCCGACGAGACCTCGCCCTCTCCGGTTTCGCCGACCTGCGACAGCGTCTGGAAGCGGGTGACCGGTCCGCGATGACCGACTTCCACGCATCCGCCCTGCGTCTGGTCTCCGCGCGTCTGCCCGACTGGCGCGCCCGGTTCGCACGGGGTCCGGCGGCGGAGGTCTCCCGCACGGCCGCCCACCTCGACGCGCTCGCCGGGGGCGACACCGCGCACCTGTCCTCCGCGGCGGTCCACCGGGGCGAACCGGCCCCGGCCTGGGGCATGTGCGGACGGCTCGACAAGTTCGAGGAGGGCGGGGTGTCCCGCCTCCTCTGAGAAACCCCGAATCCTCCGGACAACCCCCGCCACGGCCCCCCGACAGAGAAATCACCGCACCCCGAAGGGCTCCTTCCGGAAACCCGTACCCTCCTCGGACCCCCTGTCCTCCCGGAACGCCCCCACGCCCTTTCCTTCGTCCTGTCGGCAGTCGCTCTCCTTTTGAGTGAGAGCCCCGCCCCCCGCCCCGGCCGATCCTCCCGCCGCTCCCGTCCCCGCCCTCGGCCCCGCCCACATCCGCCAGGCGCGGCGGTTCACCGTGCCCCGACCCCCCCGACCAGTACCGCGTCCACGCGTGCGCCCGACACGGGCGGGCGCCGCGCGCGCCGACGAAGACGACGACATCCAGTCACGCGAGGTGAAAGTCCATGCCTGCTCGACCACGCGGTTACCTGGCCGCGGCCCTGGGGTCCACCCTGGTCGCCGGGTTGCTCCTCCCGGCGGGAACCGCCGCCGCCGACCCCACCGACCTGCCGCCGCAGGAGCCCGGAGTCACGCTCCAGGTCTTCGACGTCGGTTTCGAACCGCAGGAGATCTGCACGCTGACCGAAGGGCAGACGCCCAACGTCGACGTCCTGCGCCCGGACATCGACTGGGAGACCACCGAGGAGTTCGGCGGCATCGCCAACAACTTCATGGCGCGCGTGACCGGGAACATCCACGTGACCGAGGATGGCCTCTACGACTTCCGGATCACCAGTGACGACGGGTCCCGCCTGAACGTCAACGGCGAGGAGATCATCGAGAACGACCGGAGGCAGCCCCCGACGGCGGCCGACGGCTCGGTCGAGCTGACCGCGGGCGCGCACGCCCTGCGCGTCGACTACTTCCAGGGTGCCTTCGACAAGGCGCTGCGCCTGGAGTGGAGACCGCCCGGAGCGGACGGGTTCGTCCTCGTTCCCGAGTCGGCGCTGACCACCGACGCCGGAGTCACCCGCGTGACCGCGCCCGGCGTCAAGACGTGCACCGACGCCGACGACAGTCCCGGCGACGGGGCTCCGCTGGCCGGAGTGCACCCGAACTACACCCTGACCGACCTGCGGCCGGAGGGCTACGAGCCCATGGTCACCGGCATGGACTGGTTCGACGACGGCCGCATGGTCATCACCACCTGGGCGGGGCGCGAGAGCTTCGACGGCGCCGTGGAGATCGTCGACGGCACCGTGGGGGAGGACGCCGGCTCCGGCACCACCACCGCGGAGGTCGTCGCGACCGGCATGAACGAGCCGCAGGGGGTGCTCGTCGACGACGGCGAGGTCATCGTCTCGGAGAAGCACCAGCTCAGCCGACTGGTCGACGAGGACGGCGACGGCTTCTACGAGGCCACCGAGGCCATCGCCACCTGGCCCTCCGGCGGGACCTACCACGAGTTCGCGTTCGGACTCCTGGCGGACGAGGACCACTACTACCTCAACCTGTCGGTGGCCATCACGCCCGGCGGCCGGACCACGGTGCCCCAGCACGTCGAGAACCGCGGCACCTCGGTGAAGATCGACAAGGAGACCGGCGAGCTGGAGTACGTCGCCGGCGGCCTGCGCACCCCGAACGGCATCGGCTGGGGCCCCGAGGGCGAGATCTTCGTGGCGGACAACCAGGGGGACTGGCTGCCGGCCTCCAAGCTGGTCGAGATCGAACCGGACGCCTTCTACAACCACTACACCACCCCGGCGGGGCCCTTCGACGACCAGCCGGTCACCGAGCCTGTGCTGTGGCTGCCGCACAACGAGATCTCGAACTCGCCCACCAACCCGGTGCTGGTCGAGGAGGGCCCGTTCGCGGGGCAGATGGTGTTCGGTGACGTCACCTACGGCGGGATCCAGCGCGCCTTCCTGGAGGAGGTCGACGGAAGGAAGCAGGGCGCGGTGTTCCGGATGACCCAGGGCCTGGAGTCCGGCGTCAGCCGACTCGCCCTCGGCCCGGACGGCTCGTTCTACGTCGGCGGAATCGGCGGAGGCGGCAACTGGGAGCAGCCGGGCAAGCTCCCCTACGGCCTGCAGAAGCTGACGCCCACGTCCGAGGAGGCCATGGACATCGTGTCGATGGAGGTCACCGAGACCGGGTTCGACATCACCTACACCCGGCCGGTGGCCGACGACGTGGTCGAGAACGTCGGCGAGCGGTACGAGGTCGAGCAGTGGTCCTACACCCCGACCTCGCAGTACGGCGGGCCCAAGCGCAACGAGGAGACCCTGGCCGTCACCGGCGCCTCGGTCTCCGAGGACGGGCACACGGTGAGCCTGGACATCGCCGGTCTGCGCGAGGACCGCGTCGTGCACGTGCGTTCTCCGAGACCGTTCGCCTCCGCGGACGGCACCGAGCTGTGGAGCACCGAGGCCTGGTACACCGTCCACTCCATCCCCGGCTACGTCGAGCCGCCCAACGAGACGGGCGTGTACGAGGCCGAGGACGAGACGCTGCGGGGCGGCGCGGACATCGACGACGAGCACCCCCACTTCACCGGCGGGGGCTACGTCGACGGCTTCGGCGGCGTCGGCGCCTCCCTGACCTGGGAGGTCGGGGTCGACGAGGCCGGGACCTACCCGGTGACCCTGCGCTACTCCAACGGCCCCGACCCGTTCGCCGGCACCAAGACCATCTCGCTCGGCGTCAACGGTGAGGACCGGGGCCAGATCGCACTGGAGACGACCGGGACCTGGCAGACGTGGGCCGACCACGTCGAGCGGCTCGACCTCCGGGAGGGGACCAACACCATCACGCTCTCCGCCGACGAGGACGACGACCGCCACCTGAACTGGGACCACCTGCGGATCCAGCAGGAGTCCTGCGTCCCGGCCGAGCCCGACGAGGGCTACCGCATGCTCTTCGACGGCACCGAGGAGAGCTTCGCCGACTGGGAGATGGTCGGGCCCGGCGGCTTCGTCACGCAGGCCGACTGCACCATGCGCTCCATCGGCGGGCTCGGCCTGATCACCCACCCGGAGGAGCTCACCGACTACAGCCTGACCCTGGACTGGAAGATGGGCGGCGACGACAACTCCGGCGTGCACATCGGCCTCCCCGACCCCGAGGGCGGCCCCGGGGTGCGCAACCGCGCCTTCGAGGTGCAGATCGACGCCACGGACGAGCCCGAGCTCACCACGGGAGCGATCTACGACTTCCAGGGGGCCGACATCGCGGCCAGGGACGCGGCGCTCAACCCGCCGGGGGAGTGGAACACCTACGAGATCGTGGTCGAGGACCTGAACGTCACGGTCCACCTCAACGGCGTGCTGATCAACGAGTTCGACACTGAGGGCGCCCACCCCGACCGGGACCTGTCCTCGGGCCGCATCGGGTTGCAGAACCACCACACCGGTTCCGACGTCTGGTTCCGCAACGTGCAGGTGAGGGACCTGGACTGAGGCAGCCGCCGGTTCCGCACGTCCTGAACCGATGAACCGCTCCCCGGGAGCCGGACCGGAAGAACCGGTGCCGGCTGCCGGGGAGCGGTCCTGTGCGGACGGGCCGAGCCGGGGCGCGGCGCCTCGTACAGTGGGAACTCCGTTCCGGGCGGAGGCGATCCTCGACGGCCCGCGACCGAACACGAACACCGACCCCCGCCCCGGCGGGGACGCCCCGGAGGGGAACCCCTTGTACCTGTCCCGCATCAACCTCGACCCCAAGCGCAGCGCCCGGATGGACCAGTGGGCGGTCATGGGGCAGGCCGTGCGCAGAGCGGTCGATCCCGACCCCGATTCCGACGCCCGCGTGCTGTGGGCGCGCACCTCGCCGAGCACGCTGGTGGTCAGCTCCGACACCGCCCCCGCCTGGGGCAAGGTCCCCGGCGCGACCTCCGCCGCGATCCACCCGATGCCGCGCTACTCCGAGGGCGAGACCGTCCGCTGGGAGCTCATCACGGCGCCCACCGCGCCGCGCGGAGCCGGGGCCGCCGGTGAGGGGGCGCGCCCGCGCGGCAAGCGGGTCCCCCTTCCGGAGGAGGAGTTCGAGGGCTGGCTGGACGGCAAGCTCGCGGGAGCGCTGGACCTCACCTCGGCGCGGTGGAAGCACCTGGGCGGCAGGCCCGCGCGGTACCACTTCACCGGCGAGGCCGTGGTGCGCGACAGCGAGGCGCTCCAGGAACTGTGCCTGGACGGCGTCGGCGCGGGCACGGCCACGGGTGCCGGGCTGCTCCTCGCCAGCCCGCTCGCCCCGAGGTAGGCCCGGGCTCCCCGGAAGCCCCGCGGACCCCCGGACTCCGCCGGGCCCGCACGCCCGCCCGGGTGTCCCCGTGTCCCCGAAGCGCCGGTCCGGGGCCCCTCCCGGCGGGGCCCGGGGCTCCCGCCCGCCGCCGACCCCGGTGCCGGAGGCGGGCGGGCCGGGCGTCCCGCGCACGTGTCGGACCACGTCCGGAGCCCGGAACCGTGCGACTGTGTATCCGACCGACGCGGGTGCCTTCGACCGGGCGAGCGGGTCGCGGCGCCTCGGGAGCGCTGGCGGCGGGGCCACGGGACGAACGGATATTCGTGTCGGATTTGAGATAATTTGACGTTTTTTGCAAGTTAATTGTCGTATTGCAACAAAAACTTGGATTCGTGGCTTTTGAAGCCGTTCCTCAGGGAACCTAGTCTGTGCATCGCGGCTGTCCCGCCAGCCACAGGGCCACCGGCCCCGCGGGTCGCGCGCTGGATCGCGCCGCCGGTGTCCTGCCCAGGCAGGTACATGAGCACACAGGACAGAGCACCGGGGGGTTTCCTCTTGTCCACGTCTCTCAACGAAACACACACGTCAACGACCGTCACCGGCCGACTGCCCGTGATCCCCAGACCGCGCAGGCCGGTCGAGGACACCGTCCCCGATGACACGGGGAACGAGGACGTCCGGGAGGCCGAAGAAGCCGGGGAAGCCGGGGGGGCCGGGGAGTCCGGGAGGGTCCGCCCCGAGGAGCTGATCTCCCAACTGCGCGACCTCGCCGAGGACGACCCCAGGGCCGACGAGCTGCGCGAACGGGTGGTCGTGCTCTACCAGCCGCTGATCAACAAGATCGCGCGCCGCTACGGGGGGCGCGGCGAGCCGTTGGAGGACCTGAAGCAGACCGCGATGGTGGGGTTGGTCAAGGCCGTGCGCGGCTACGACCCGGACCGCGGCAAGCCCTTCATCTCCTACCTGCTGCCCACGGTGACGGGGGAGATCAAGCGGCACTTCCGCGACCACACCTGGGCGGTGCGGGTGCCGCGCCGCCACCAGGAGAACCGGGTGAAGCTGCGCCGGGTGACGGGGGAGTTCCAGCAGGAGCACGCGCGCACGCCCACGATCGCGGAGCTGGCCCACGAGATGGGGCTGCCCGAGGCCGAGGTCAGCGAGCTGGCGCAGGTCTCGGAGTCCTACCGGTCGCTGTCGCTGGACGCGCCCGACTCCTCCGACGCCGAGGGGCAGGAGGGCACGCGTCTGGAGGACCACCTGGGCTGTGAGGACGCGGCGCTGGACCGGGTGGTGGAGCGCGAGTCGCTCAAGCCCGCGCTGGCGCGGCTGCCCGCGCGGGAGCGGGAGATCCTGCGGTTGCGGTTCTTCGGGGACCACACCCAGTCCGAGATCGCGGACCGGTTGGGCTACTCGCAGATGCACGTGTCGCGGTTGCTGTCGGGGGTGCTGGAACAGCTGCGCGAGGAGGTCGGCGGGCACGCGCCCGGCCACGGCTGAGTCCGCGGCCGGGCCGCCTCCCGGAGGACGGCCCCGTGGCGCCCTCCGGGAGGCGGCCCCGCCCCCGCCCCGCACCGCGGGGTCAGCGGGCCGGGATGTCCTCGGGCAGCAGGGTGGTGAAGTCCTCCATCGTGGCGTTCTGGACGCCGTTGACCAGGCGGCCCGCCTGGCGGGTGATCATCCGCTCCAGCACCTGGCGCGCGTAGCGGGCGTTGCCGAAGTTGACGTCGCGGACCACCCCCGAGAAGTGCTCGTGCAGGGCCGCCGTCGTCTGCTCACCGCAGGTGTAGCCCGACCCCTTCGCCATCCGCTCGACGATGGTGACCAGCTCGTCGTCGCTGTAGTCGGGGAACTCCACCTGGTGGTTGAACCGCGAGGCCAGACCGGGGTTGGAGTCCAGGAAGCGCTGCATCTCGTTGGTGTACCCGGCGACGATGACCACCGCCTCGTCGCGGTGGTCCTCCATGAGCTTGACCAGGGTGTCGATGGCCTCCTGGCCGAAGTCGTTGCCCGATCCCCGCGGTGCCAGCGAGTAGGCCTCGTCCACGAACAGCACGCCGCCCTTGGCCCGCTCGAACACCTCGGCGGTCAGCTGGGCGGTGTGCCCTACGTAGCGCCCGACCAGGTCCGACCGGGCCGCCTCCACCACGTGGTCGCCGCGCAGCACCCCCAGGGCGTGCAGGAGCTTGCCGTACAGACGGGCCACGGTCGTCTTACCGGTACCGGGGGGACCGGCGAACACCAGGTGGTGGCTCATCGCCGCCACCTGGAGCCCCATGGCGCGCCGCTGCTGGGACATCAGCAGCAGGTTGGCCAGGTCGTTCACGGTCTCCTTGACGCTGGCCAGGCCCACCATGGCGTCGAGCTCCTCGCGCAGGGCCGCGATCCCGTCCGCCGTGCCGCCGATCTGCTCCTCCTCGGCCGCCTCCCCGAGGTCCTCGGGCAGCAGGAGGGTGAGCGAGTCCGGGCTGTCGGGGATGGTCCCGCCCAGCCGGAACGCCTGGCGGTCGATCATCTCCTCGAACAGCTTTCGGGCCTCGCGGCCGTTACCGAACGCCGGTCCCTTGGGCACCCGCTCGAAGTGGGCGAGCAGGGCCGCCTCGGTCTCCTCCGCCATCCGGTAGCTGTGGGAGACGCACATGTTGCGCACGATCTCCGTCAGTTCCTCCGGCGCGTAGTTGGCGAACTCGATGGTCCGACTGAAGCGGGAGGCCAGGCCGGGGTTGGTGTCGAGGAAGCTCTGCATCTCCTCGGTGTAGCCCGCGACGATCACCACGACCTCGTCGCGGTGGTCCTCCATGAGCTTGACCAGGGTGTCGATGGCCTCCCGGCCGAAGTCGGGACCGCTGCCGCCGCCCTCGCCGCCGCTGGCCAGCGCGTAGGCCTCGTCGACGAACAGCAGACCGCCCTTGGCCCGCTCGAACACCTCGGTGGTCTTGATCGCCGTGCCGCCCACGTACTGCGAGACCAGGTCGGCGCGGGCCACCTCCACCACGTGCCCGTAGCGCAGCACGTCCAGTTCGGCGAGGATCTGCCCGTACAGCCGCGCCACGGTGGTCTTGCCCGTACCGGGCGCGCCGCCGAAGACCAGGTGGCGGCTCATGGGCGGCGTGGGCAGGCCCATCTCCGCCCTGCGCTGGGCCATCTGGTTGCGGGTGACGAGCGTCTTGACCTCGTGCTTGACCCCGGCCAGGCCCACCAGCCCCTCCAGTTCCATCATGGGGCCGACCTCCTCGTCCTCCCCGTCCCCCTCATCGGTGGCGGGGGCGTCCGGCATCGGGACGGGCGCGCCCGCCAGGTCGCCGAACGCGTCCGGGGCCCCGTTGCCGCGGCTGAGCAGCTCCTCCGTGCGCATGCTCTGGCTGGCCACGGTCTGGCGCAGCCCGGAGCGGCCGTTGTCGCGCACCGAGCAGTCCTCCACCGCCACGTCCTCGGCGGAGTGCACGAGGATGCCGTCGGCGCCGTTGCCGAACACCTCGCACCGTCGCAGCGTGGCGCTCGCCTTGGCCGCCACCAGCACGCCGTTGCGGCGCCCGTTGTAGACCCGGGTGCGCAGCACCGTCGCCCTGCCCCCGGCCCGCACGGCGATGCCGTCGCCCGTGCACTCGGACACGTCGCAGTCGCGCACGTCGGCGGACGCGCCCGAGCCCACCGAGATCCCGGCGTCGCGGCTCCCGGAGATCTGCACGCCGGTCAGCAGGGGCGCTCCGCCCTCGTCCACGGACACAGCGCTCTTGCCGGTGCGCTCCAGCGTCACGTCCTCCAGGCGTCCGCGCCCGCCCCTGCCGAACACCACACCCTGGCCCCGGGTTCCGGTGATCGCGGTCGCGCGTAGGAAAGGGGCGCACTCCTCGACCACCACGCCGGGACCGGCGGTCTCGCTGACCAGCCCGCGGTCGAACTCCACGACACTGTCGCCGCCCAGGCTCAGCCCCAGGCCGCGGCGCACGACCAGGCCGAGGAAGGCGGTGGAGGCGCGCTCCTCGGCGCGCACGGCGTCGCCGCCCGACTCCTCCACCTCGCACTCGGTGAAGGTCCCGCGCGCCCGGCCCGACAGGTGGATGGACACACCCTTGGCGCGCACCACGCGCGCCCGCGCCACCTGGGGGTCCGAACCGTTGCGTACGGCGATGCCGTACCCGCCCACGTCCTCGAACACGCAGTCCTCGACCACCGGCCGCGACCTGCTGGAGACCACCAGCCCGTCGCCCTCGACATCGTGTACGCGCGTGCCCAGCAGCGAGGTGGCGGCCCCCTCCTCCAGCGCCACGGCGGGCTTCTTGGTCCCCGAGATCTCGCAGTCCCGGATCGTGCCCGCGGCCTGTCCGCTGACGAACACGCCGTTGCCCCCGGCGTCGCGCAGCACGCAGGAGCGGATCGTGGGGCGGGCCTGCTCGCCGATGACCACGGCGCTGGTGTCGACCTCCTCGACCACGCAGTCCTCGATGACGCTCGGCCCCGAGGAGGTGATCACCACGCCCGCCCCCGCCGAGCAGGTGACGCGGCTGTCGCGCATGGCGAGCGCGCCGCCGCCGCGCACCGACACCGCGGTCCACGAGGCCCCCTCCACCTCGCAGTCGGCCATCTCCAGTTGTCCGAGGGGGATGTCCACGGCGGGGTAGTCGGCGTGGCGGCCGCGCAGGACCAGCCCCGACAGTTTGACCGCCTCGGCGCCCGAGACCACGGCGCAGCCGCTGGCGGTGGTGATCTCCACGCTGCCCAGGCCGTCGCGGGCCATCAGGGTGACCACGTCGCGCAGGACGAGGCTCTCCTCGTAGCGCCCGGGGGCGATGGTGATGAGGGCACCGCTGTCAGCGGCCTCGACCGCCTCGGTGATCGTCGCGTGCCCGTCCTGAGCGTCGGCGTCGACGGTGAGGAGCTGCCTGGTCATCGGTGTCTTCCTAAGTCGGGGGAGGGGCGGTGGCGGGGCGGCCGGGGCCGCCCCGCCGGGGGTCAGGAGCAGGACGCGCGCACCGCCGAGGCGGCCACGTGCGAGCTGGCGTGCTCCCGGTCCGCGAGGGCGTCGGCCCCCGCGTTGGTGAGCTTGACGGTGAACTCCTCCGTGGGGGAGGTGAACCCGGTCACCTGGACCCAGCCGCCCCGGATCCCCGCCTGGTCGATCCCGAAGACCGCCACGGGCGGCCCCTCGGCCGAGGGGCCGGAGAAGAGTTGGTACTTCGCCTCCCCGGGGGAGATCCACAGCGGGCTCTCGTCGTCGGGCACGTGGACGTAGAGCTCGCATGCGACCCCCGCCTCCCCGGGGGTGAACGTCCAGGTGGCGTACTGGCCGTTGCCCCGTTCCGGGTCGCCCGAGACGGGAAGGGCCTCGTAACCGCCGTCACAGCCCTCCTGAGCGTACCCGCCGGGCCGGGTGGCCCAACTGGCGGTGCCCTCCGCGCTGGCCCAGCGCCCCTCGTTCGCGTAGGAGGCTCCTGGTGAGGCCTGGCAGCCGGGCCCCGCGACGGCGAGGAAGGACTCGGGTTCCGAGGCCCCCGTCACCGCGCCCGAGTCCGCCAGGACGGAGCCCCCGCCCTCCGAGGGGGGCGGGTCGGCTACCGGGGCGTCGGCGGGCGGCGCCCCGCCGTTGGCGGCGTCGCCGTTCCCCGTGGCCCCGCCCTCCCGCGCGGCGTCGCCGTTTCCGGCGGCACCGTTCTCCCTCGCGGTGTCGCCGTTTCCGGTGGTGTCGGCGAGGGGGGCGTTCATCCCCTCTGCGCCAGTGCCGTTCCCGGTGCCGGTGTCACCGTTTCCGGCGCCCTCTCCGGAGCCCTCCCCGGGCGCTCCTTCGGCCTCACCCTCCCCGGAGGTCCCGGCGCCCTCGTTGTCTCCGGTCGCCGCGTCCTCTCCGGTCGTCCCGTCCGCTCCCTCCTCACCGGCTGGGGGACCGGCGGCCGTGTCGCCGCCCTCGGCCGGTGCGCCACCGGTCGCGCCGTCTCCGGTTCCCTCGGTCCCGGCGGCCGTGGCGTCCTCGGTCCCCGGCTCCCCGGCGGCCGTGGCGTCCTCGGTCCCCGGCTCCCCGGCGGCGGCCGTCTCTGCAGCGCCGCCTTCGGTCCCCGGGGCGTCCGTCTCGGCGGCCGGGGGCGGGTTCTCCTGTGCGGCGGGGGCGGTCTCCACCGGATTCTCCCCGCCGGTGGCGGCGGTGCCCGGGTCGGGCATCGTCGGGGTCGCGCCCCCGTCGCCGCTCACCTCGGGGACGTAGCCGGTCTCCTGGGGCGCCGCGGCCTGCTGGGGCGCGGGTGCGGCGCCCGTGTCCGCGGGCGCGGCGGCGGTTCCGGACTCGCCGCCCGCCGAGGCGCCCGCCTCGGCGGTGTCCGAGGTCTGGCCGCCGGTGCCGTCCACGCCGCCCGCGCCCGACGCGAGCGGCGTCGCGTCCAGGGTCACCCCGGGCACCCCCGCCGTCATGGCGAAGGGGGCGGCGACCAGCAGCAGGCCCGCGATGGCCGCACCCGCCAGGACGGGTTTGCCCGGGCGGTCCAGGGCCACCTCCGGGGCCTGGGGTGCGGCGGGCTCGTGCAGGGCACCGGTGATCCGGGGACCGGGAACGGCCTCGGCCGCCCCCTCGGTGGATCCGACCGCGGGAGCGGGCGCGATGTGCGCGGCCCCACCGGAGACCGTGCCGTCGGCTCCTCCGGAGAGCGCCGACCGGAAATCGGACGCCGCTGTGGGAGGGCTCTCGGCCGCGCCGCGCGCCTGCGCGTTCTCAGACATCGAAGCTCCTTCTCAGGGGACCCGTGCGGCCGCTCCCGCGGCCGCGCGGGGAGGTGGGGGTGGTGGGATCGGGGATCACCGGCGGCCTCCTCCGGTTCCGTCCGGGGTGTTGAGGTCCGGAACGTGGTTCGTGTTGTTCTCCTCCTCGCGGATGACGGACCCCGTGGTCTTGAGGAGGATGTCGCTCGAATCCTCCGCCGCGGTGGCGATGAGGACCGTCAACTCGCTGAGGGAGGTCTTGAGCTCCCCCAGGGACTTGTCCATCTGCTTGGCGAAATCGTCGCCCTCGCCCCAGATGGGTTGCAGCGGTGCCAGCGCGTCGTCCAGCCACTGCTCGGTCTCGCGGGCGTACTCGGCCGCCTCGCGGACTTTCTGGCTGTTGGTGGTCATGCCGTCGGGATCGGCGCGAAAGCCGTTGTCGCCGGCCGCCATGTCCGCCTCCTTTCCTGGTCCTGGTCCTCAGCCTCCGCCGCAGACGGCGGCGGGGTCCGTCTACTGCTGTGGGCCCTCGGAGGGGATGCCCAGCCGGTCGAGCAGCTTGAGCGGGTCGAGGTCGCCGTTCATGACCTCCTCGACCCCCGTCATCTCCGGCATGAAGGGGCCGTAGGCCTCCGAGACGCGCTCGGCCATCTGGTTCCGCGCCTTGTTGACCACCTCCGTGATGGCGGCGGCCAGTTCGGTGGGGGCCATGTCCCGGTAGGCCTGGGTGTGGAACTTCAGCTCGACCAGTTCACCCGTCGCGTTCACCTTCGCGCCCACGAGCCTGTTCTTGGCCACGACCTCTTCGGTTGCCTCCTCCAGACTTGCGCTTGCGTCCGCCAGTCGGTCCATCGTCTTGTGAAGCTGTGCCAGTTCCTCTTCCATCTGGCGCTGCATCTGCGAGCTCATGCCGGGGAGTTCCCTTCTTGTTCTGACCGAGGACGGGTCGTCCCAGTGCGGATTTCTGCCCGTCGGCCGTGGTGCCCCAGACCTTCTCATCCTCGGAGAGCCAGGTGGAGCGCTGCCGGTCGCGGTTGTTGTCACCGCCACCGCCGCCCATGCCGCCGCCCATGCCGCCCATCATGGGGGGCATCATCGGCATGCCGCCCATGCCGCCCATGCCGCCCGCTCCAGCACCCCCGGCGCCGGGCTGACCGTTCAGCCCTCCCGCGCCGCCGACGCCGCCGAGGGCACCCGGGTTGCCCTGTCCGCCGGAGGCCCCGTTGGGGCCGCCCGCCTGGTACTGGGTGCCGTCGGGGTTGGCGAACAGCGAGGAGCGGTCGGAGCTGTCCGGTGTGCCCGGGCTGTCGTAGGGGCCGGGGCCGGGGCTGAGGCCGCCGTAGTTGAGGCCCAGGTCGTTGGGCGACTCCAGCGGCGGAAGCTCGCTGGGGCGCGGCTGCGAGGGGCCGAGACCATCGAAGCCGTTCGTGATCGGCGCTCCGGTCTCGGGGTCGATCGGGTAGGGCTGGCCGGTGATCGGGTCGATGACGTAGGGCTCGCCGGTGACCGGGTTGATCGGCACGTCCTCCCCGGTGCCGGGGCCGTTGAGCCCGAGGTCGGGCGGGGGCGTGGGCACGACGTTCCCGTAGTCGTAGCCGTCCTGCCCGGTGCCGGGGCCGTTGAGCCCGAGGTCGGGCGGGGGCGTGGGCACGTTGTACCCGTAGTCGTTCGGCAGCCCGGTCTCGGGGTCGATGCCGACCGGCTGCCCGGTGACGGGGTCGATGGGCAGGACCTGTCCGGTCTCGGGGTCGTAGTTGATGGGCAGGTCGTTCTCGGGGTTGTAGGGCAGCCCGGTCTCGGGGTCGACCGGGAACGGCTGGCCGGTCTCCGGGTCGAGCGGGAGCCCCGTGGCCGGGTCGAACTCCAAGGAGCTGCCGGTCCCCCCGTCGGGGACCGGTTGTCCGGTGACGGGGTCGATGGGCAGGACCTGTCCGGTCTCGGGGTCGTAGTTGATGGGCAGGTCGTTCTCGGGGTTGTAGGGCAGCCCGGTCTCGGGGTCGACCGGGAACGGCTGGCCGGTCTCCGGGTTGAGCGGGAGCCCTGTCGCCGGGTCGCGCTCCAGCGAACCGTTGTAGCCCTCCGGGCCGCCACGTCCGGAACCGGGGCCGTTGAGGCCGAGGGGCGGCGGGGGTACGGGCATCGGCGGGGGTATCAGGGGACCGTTGTCGCCCAGGCCGTCGCCGGGGCCGTTGAGGCCGAGGGGCGGCGGAACCGGCGGTGGTGTCACGAGGCCGTTGTTGCCCAGGCCGTCGCCGGGGCCGTTGAGGCCGAGGGGCGGCGGGACCGACGGGGGAGATGGGACGTAGGGGGAGGGACCGCCGTTGTCGCCCAGGCCGTCGCCGGGGCCGTTGAGAGCGTGGTTCACCGGAGGCGGCGGGTTCAGGCCGTCGCCGGGGCCGCCGCCGCTCGTACCGTCGGGGCCGTTGAGCTCCTGTTCGTTCGACGGCGGGTCGATGCCCAGCTCGTCGAAGACCTCGTTGAGGTCGACGTGCTCGGGGCCCTCCTCGCCGTCGCCGGTGCCGTCACCGCCGCTGCCCGGTCCCTCTTCCTCGTCGCCCGGGCCGTCCTCTCCGTCTCCGAAGAGGTCGTCGAGGTTGATGTCGTCGGGGCCGCCGTCGCCGTCGTCCTCTCCGTCTCCGAAGAGCTCCTTGAGGTAGTCGTCGAGGCCGTCGTCGTCAGGGCCGCCGTCGCCCTCTCCGTCGCCCTCTCCGTCTCCGAAGAGCTCCTTGAGGTAGTCGTCGAGGCCGTCGTCGCCGCCGGGGCCGTCCTCTGGTGGATCGGGTGTCTGCGTCGGTAGCGGCGTGGGAGCAGCGACGGGCTTCAAGTCCGACTTGACGCTGTCGTAGGTGGTCTCCATCTTGTCGTACAGGCCGTTGGCGTACTCGTGGACGGTCTTGTAGTGGTCACGGAACCTCTGATAGAGGGCGTTGTTGACATTGGTGTCGGTATCCGGGTCACCGACGATGCCGCGGACCTCTCCCCGCTCCGTCCCGTCCTCGTTCTCTCCGGCCGGGACGATCAGGATGTCGAACTGGTTCCGGTGATCGACCCACTTCTCCGACCCCGCGGAGAGCTGGAAGTACCAGTCGTCGACCGCGTCGCCGACCTGCCCCCCGCGCGTTGTGAGGGCTTCCTGGACTTTGTCGGCGAGGTCGGCGGTGGGAGACTTCAGGTCGTCACTGATCCTCTTCAGTCCGGCTCTGAGATTGGGGATCGCCTCGTAGAAATGGTTCATGCGGTACGCCATGTCCTGGAGGCGGTACTTGTACGCCGCCGCGGCCGAGCCCCTCATAGGGCCGTCCGGGGTGTCGATCGCCTGCCAGAGCTTGTTCAGTACACCACCGCCCTCCCCGTCGATGTAGGGCTTCACGGCATCCCGAAAGTCGTCCAGATGGTCGATGGTGGCCTGTAACCGTTCGAGATCCCAGTTCTTGGACGTCAGTTTGTTGGTCGCGTAATCAGCGAGCGCCGACAGGTCGTTCAGTGACTGACGGAACGCGACCTGATCGCCACCCTCGTTTTCATTGTTTCCTTTGCCGTCGGCTCCCCATACCTCCTTCTGCATGTTGTAGCCGGCGTAGTCATAGCCGGTGTAGTCGTAGCTGTACGAGGTGTAGCCGGCGGTGAAGTACGACGTGTGGGTCTCTCCGTGCTTCCACCAGCGATCCACTTTCTTGTCGCCACTGCCGGTCCAGTCCTTGAAGCCGGTGGTCTCGTGGAAGTGGTAGCGACCGTGGTCGAGCCAGAGGGAGTCGAAGAGCTTCTCCATGGATTCCATTTTTCCATAATCGCCTTCTTCGTTGGCGAAGATGTTCAGGATTTCGTGAATCGGCTTGTCCGGCATCTCTTGCTCCCTCCCCTCGCGGTTTGCGCTCCGGGCCTAGGCCTCGGTGCTTTCCTCGTCCTGTCCGCCGTCACCGTCACCGTTGCCGCCACCGCCACCGCCACCGCCACCGCCACCGCCAGAGCCGCTCTGGTTCGAATAGATCAGGTTTTGGACGTCCTGGGCGGTGAGGTCGTTCTCGTCCTCGATTTCCAGGAACTTTCGAGTTGATTTCGAGAGTTGGTTGTCGATCTGGATCAGTTCTTTTTGTAGTCCGGTGACGAACTTGGAGAACTCGATCATTGAAGCGTCGATCTCTTGGGTGAGCAGTGCGGCCGGTTCGAATAGCTCGGGGTTTCCAAGCCTCTGGTAGCCGCCTTCGACGTTGTAGCGAGCGAACTTCGTCTCCAGGCTATCGACCTCTTCCATGAGTGGGAACACGACAGTGTCGCGGAATTTCTCGATCTCTGTCATGTCGATCTTGGTGCCTTTGTCGCCCTTGCCGTCGCCCCCCTTTCCGTCTCCCTCGCCGTTGCCTTCGCCGTCGCCGCCTTCGTCCTCGCCGGTGCCCTCCTCTTCTTCGTCCTCTTCTTCGTCGGTGTCCTCGTCCTCCCCGCCTTCGCCTTCCTCGTCCTCGTCGCCCTCGCTGTCGGTGTCATCCTCTTCACCGTCGTCTTCGGCCGTGGGCACCGGTTGGGTGATGCTTGCCGGGTCGAAGGGGACTGGCTCGGGGGATTCGCCGCCGTCCCCGCCGTCACCCCCGGTGGTGCTTTCCGGTTTGATCGAGGTGACCGGGTCGATGGGGTGGGTTTCGTCGGGGCTCTGGCTGCCACCGCCGTCTTCGGCCGTGGGCACCGGTTGGGTGATGCTTGCCGGTTCCAGGGGGACTGGTTCGGAGGAGTCGTCCTCGCCGTCGCCCTCGCCACCTCCGCCATCGGCCGTCTCGTCTTGTTCGCGTACGCCCGACTCGGGTTCCCCGTCGTCGCCCTGCCCCTGGCCTTGACCGTCGCCCTCGGTCGTGGCCACTGGCTTGATCGAGGTGACCGGGTCGAGGGGGAGCGGTTCGGAGGAGTCGCCACCGTCTTCGGGGCGTTCGGAGGTGACGTGCTCGGGTGTGTCCTCGGCGGGCGGTGAGATGACCTTCCCCGGAGTGTCGGACTCGTCGCCCGATGGGTCCGGCTCGCGGGGGGAGTCCCCCGTGACCGGAGGCGTGGTGGTGCCCACAGGGGTGCCGGGCACCCCGCCGCCGCCCGGGTCGGTCGCGCCGGGGCGGTCGGGGTGGTGGTTCCCCACGTGCTCGGGGGAGTCCTCCTCACCGGGTTTGTCGGGCCTGCCCTCGCCGTCACCACCGGGACGGTCGTCTCCGTGGGCTTCCTCCTCGCCGGGGCGGTCGCCTCCCGGGCGGTCGTCTCCGTGGGCCTCCTCCTCGCCGGGCCGGTCGCCGCCCGGCCTGTCCTCTCCCTCTTCGCCCTCGCCGTCCTCGTTCTTCTCCGAGACGGTGATCAGGCCGGTCTCGGGGTCGACCTCCACCCGCCCGTCGCCGGGGTCGAAGGAGACCTCGCCGGTCTCGGGGTCCAGGGTGAGCTTCAGGTCGCCGATCTCGATCGTGGTCGGAAGGGGCTCCTCGCCCTCGCCGGGCCCGGTCGTCTCGATCTCGACGGTGCCCTCGGCCGGGTCGATGGTCAGGCCCAGGTGTCCGGCCTCGATCGTGACCGGCGCGGCCTCGGGGTCGAGGGGCACGTTCCTGTCGCCGGGCTCGATCTCGATCGTGCCGGTGTCGGAGTCCAGGACGAACCTCAGATCGCCCGCCTCGACGGTGGTGACACCCGTCTCGGGGTCCAGGGTCACGACCGGAGCCCCGGCGATCTCGTCGCCGGACGCGTCACCGGCGGGCTCGCCGTACTCGGGGTCGTCGGCGTCGGCGGAGATGGGTGTGGCGGAGACGGGCTCCACGCCGGTGTCCGGTTCTCCGGCCGGGTCCCGGTCCGACTCCAGCAGCGCGTCCTGGAGTCCCTCCCGTTCCTCCTCGGACCGGGGTTCGGTGATCAGGGGCGCCATCGGCTCCGCGATGGAGGCGGACTCCAGCGGTACGGTCTCGGGGGCCGTCGTCTCGCCTTCGAGGTCGGCGGTCTCCTCCGCGGACATGTTCGCGGAGACGGTCCGCGGTTCGGCGGGTTCGAGGTCGGCCTTCTCCTTCTCCTCCTCCTCCGAGGACATGCTCGAGGAGATGATCCGCGATTCGGCGGGCACGCCCGGCTCCGCGGGAACACTCGGTTCCAGGGGCGTGCCTGGCTCCGCGGCGCGCAGGGGCTCGAAAGTCTGGGGCTCCTGGACGGAGAGGGCCTCGGCCTCGGGGGCGGACACGGCGACGACGTGCTCGGTGTCCTGACCGGCGAACAGCGGGGAGGCGGTGTCCCCGGCCCGTTGCGCGCCGAACAGCATCACGCCGTCGTCGCCGACGGTCACCTCGGACTCGCCCGGGTCGAGCACCGCCTCCTGGGTGGCGGTGTCCACCTCGACCGAGGAGTCACCGTGTCGTAGCAGGAGCAGACCGCTGGTCAGGTCCACGCTGACCGGAGCGGACTCAGGCCGGTTGGCCGTCGTCCCCTGCTGCTGGAGGGTGGTGGCCTCCTCGGTCTCGGTCGGGTCCGGCTCCTCCCCGGAGAGGGCAGCACGGAAGTCGAAGAGGGGGGACTCCACGTCAGGGCCTCCTCACCGCCCGCAGGGCGGTCGTTCGTCTGGGGTTTCGGGGGTGGGGGATGGGGGGCGGGGCGGGCGCCCCGAGGGGAGTGGTGGGCCGCCCGCCCCTGGGAGGTGGAGCGGACTACATCAGCGCCTGCCAGTTCATGGCCTCGCGCCCGTCGGTGGAGGAGTAGTTGTTGCGGATCTCGTTCAGGGCGGCCTCGGCCTTGCCCAGCAGGACCTGCATGTCCGCGACGTTGCTCCGCCAGGACAGGACCTTGCGGTCGTACTCCGCGGCCATGGCACCGTCGAGCTCCGCCTTGACCGTCTGCATCTGGGTGTCGAGCGCTTCGATCTGGTTCTGCACGGCCTGCGTCTGGGTGCGCAGCTCGTTGGTGGCCTCGTCGACGTAGTTGTAGCTGACGTCGAAACCGTTGATGCTCATGGTCTCGCCTTCCGGAAGGGGTCTCGTGCGGGGTGGGAGCGGGGGTCCGGCCTCAGCCGGGCTGGTTCGGGTTGAGCTCGTCCATCCACCGCGAACCGGTGAGGACGGCCGCGTCCTCCGTGGCGTGCATCGCGTGGACGGTGCCGCCGAAGGTGCCGATCATCTGGTTCATGTCGTTGGTGATGAGCCGCAGCTCCTCCAGCCAGCCGACGACCGCCTCGCTGTACTTGTTGGAAGCCGCTCCCTGCCAGGCCATACGCAGCCTGTCGCGTGTGTTGTCCACGTTGGTGTAGATGGTGTTGCACTGGCTGTGTGCCTCGGTCATCGCCTCCTGGGCGATGCGCTCGGCCTCGTCTGTAGTGCGTGTCCTCTGGTTCACGGGGTCTCCTCGGTTCGTTCCATCAGGGGCATCCGGCGTCCTCGACCATCGGCGAGGACTCCAGCGGGAGGGCGGCCGCCTCCGGGTCGAGCACCGGCCCGGAGGGAAGCAGCCTCAGGAGTGAGGTCGGGACCGGAACGGCCTGGCCGGTCTGGTAGCCGAGAGCGGTCAGGGCGGCCTCGTCGACAACGGGGTACTTGGCCGCGCTGTCGGTGACGAGGTAGTGGGTGGTGGCGGCACCGCCGCCGCCCACGGGCTGGGCGGCGGCGAGGGAGCCCCGGCCGGAGGCGATGCCCACCAGGTCGGGGGTGGGGCACCCGGGGGCGATGCCGGGCCGCTCCTGCACGGGCCACGCCTCCACCCCGGCGGGGTCGTCCATGCTCACCGACAGGGAGCCGTCGGGGGCCAGCCGCAGGCACGGCACGCCCGCGCCGAGGCCCACCAGCTCCGGCGGGGCGGCGGGGTGGCGCTCCTCGCGCGGGCCTTGGCCGTCGGAGAGCCGGGCGTGCGCCTCACCGGCGGGCAGGGGCAGGGCCTCGGCGGGGGCGTCGGGGTAGGCGGCGCCCGCGACCTCCGGGTCGGCCAGCAGCAGCAGCGCCTGCGTCACGGAGAGCGGCACCAGACCGTCCCGGGTGAGCAGGTAGTGCTGGTCCTCCTGACCGGGGGTGGAGACCGCGAACACCTGTCCCACGCGCCGGGGCTCGCCCGACAACTCGCCCGCGTCCTCACCGGCGCCCGGGACCCCGGGCGCGGTCAGGTCCGGGCCGGTGGGCACGGTGTTGAGGAAGGCGGAGGTGACGGGCGGGGCGTCGCTCGTGCCGTAGCCCAGGGCCTGGACGGCGCCGCCCTCCTCGTCCAGGCGCAGGCGGGTGCCGTTCCACAGCAGGTGCGGTGCGCCGTCGGGGCCGGAGACCAGGACCGCCTGTTCGGCGGAGGGCTGGTTCGGGGCGGGGGCCGTGCCGACCACGAGGGCGGTGCGGCCCCGCTCGTCCTCCTCGCCCTCGGGCGGCAGCGCGCACACCCGCCAGACCGACTGCTCCAGCCCCTCGGTCGTGGGCAGGGCGTCGGGCGCGCCGGCGATGCCGACCGGGCCGCCCACGGGGACGCCCTCCAGTGAGTCGGCCGAGACCAGGCTCACAGCGGCGTCGGCGCCCTGGACCAGACGGGCGGAGGCCCCGTTGGCCACGGGACGCAGCGTGCCGGCCGAGTACAGGTAGGAGGCCCCGGTGTCGCGGTCCACGATCAGCCGCCCCTCCTGGCGCCAGCTGGTCGCGCCCCCGGGGAAGATCAGGCCGAACACGAGGAAGCCGATACACAGCACCGCGCCGATGGCGATGCCGATGTAGGTGCCGGTGCGGGTGCGGCGCATGGGGGCGTCGACCGCGTCGGGGTCGCCCTCCAGCATGGCCGTGCCCAGGCGGCCCACCGTGAAGTTGTGGGCCATCACCCTGTCGCGACGTGACTGCATGTCAGCCGCCGATTCCGCGCAGGAGCGAGAACACGCCGAAGATCGCCAGGACCAGGGGCACGATGGCCACCGTCAGCAGCGACTGGATGATCTCGGCGGCCCGGCCCCAGTGGGGCAGCGGCCGTGTCCCCGGAAGGTTCCACGACACCACCGCCAGGATCGCGGAGGCGGCGAACAGGCCCACCAGGGCGAGCGTTCGGGGTAGGGGGTCGGCCGTCCACACCACGACCAGGACCAGCACGGTCAGCCCGATCCAGGGAGGCGCGACCACGAAGGACCGCTGCCAGGCGCTGGCCAGCCCGCGCGACTGGAGGAGCATCACCAGCGACACGATCACGCACAGCGTGATCGGCACCCATCCGGGGGAGGCGCCGAGCACGACCAGGCAGACCGTCAGGACGGCGCCGGTGGAGGCGTACAGGGAGGTCTGGAACCGGTCGGCCAGCGCGGCGCGGTCCAGGACCCCGCGCGCGGGGTAGGGGTCGATGCCCTCCTGGAGCTGGTCGGGGTTGGAGGGCAGCGGCGGAAGCTTCAGGCCGGAGAGGCGGAAGGCCAGCTGGGGGGCGAACGTGCCCAGCAGCAGCGCGATCAGCGCCGTCAGCGCCGCCACGGCCGGGACCGTGGCGCCGGGGATGAACATCAGGGACAGCGCGCCCAGCGCGCACAGCACCTCGGCGGTGAACAGTCCGGCGAAGAAGGGCACCGAGCCCGCCACGGCGGCCAGGCCGAGCACGCTGGCCCCGGCGGCGGTCACCGCTCCCGTCAGGACCCGCGCTCCGGTCAGCGCGGTTCCGGGGTCGCCCGAGGGCACGGACGCTCCGGCCACCGCCATGTACAGGGTGGCCGCCGCGGCCAGGCCGGTGGCGGCGGCCAGGTCGCCCATGGCGCGCGAGGCGGCCCAGGCCGACAGCAGCATGAGGATCGCCGAGAACGCGGCGGACACCGCGGTCAGCAGGCCGGGTCCGCCGCTGACCAGGACGGCCAGGCCGGTGAACAGCACGACCAGGCCCAGCGCCTGGAGCAGGACGCGCGTTGCCTCGGGGCGCCACCGGTCGGGGCGCTCGCCCATGCCGGTCGCGACGCCGTCGGTCAGGTCGTCGAAGTGCACCGGCGGCAGCTGGTCGCGGCGGGGGCGCAGGTAGAGGGTCTCTCCGTGGCAGAGCCCCAGGGAGCGGAGGGTCTCGTCCTCCTCCAAGGGCTCGTCGCCCAGCTGCTGGAGGACCCAGCCGTCGTGCTCCAGTCCGCTCTCGTCCAGGTCCTCGCCGTTGTCACCCTCGGCGTAGAGCACGAGCGTGGGCAGGATCTCGGAGAGGGGGACCTCGGTGGGCGCCGCGATCTCGAAGGAGCGCTCGGGGGCGCGGATCAGCAGTCGGCACAGGTCCGGGGAGGCGGCATCGTTCATCCGGTGGGGGCCCATCATGAGGCGGGGTCGTGACAGGGGCGGAAGTGACGGTAACACTCCGACGACCCATTTTGGAGGTGTGTTGTTTTAAATTTTGGCGTCTGTCACTTTAGTTGGCAACAGTAGTGTTCTGCTTCCGGCGTCCGGTTCCGGACGCCGGTTACGGTCCCTGTTCCGATCCCGGCTTCCGGACCGTTCCCCGCTGTTCCCTGCAAGGGAGGACCCCGCCCCGTGAGTACGATCCTCGTCCGCCGTCCCCCGCGGCGTCCCGGGCCGGACCTGCCCTCGGGCGAGGTCAGCCTCCAGGAACCCCCGGAGCTGCCCGAACCGCAGGCCAACGTTTCGTCGGTGTTCACCTACCTGCCGATGGCCATGACCTCGCTGGCGATGCTCATGATGATCATCCGCCCCGGAAGGATGGGAGGCGGGGAGGGCAGCAACATCATGCCCTACCTCGCGGGCGGCATGATGCTCGTGGGCGCCGTGGTCATGCTCGGCGGCCAGTACCTGCGCACCATGCTGGAGCGCCGCCGCCAGCTCAACGACGACCGCCAGGACTACCTGCGCTATCTCAAGCAGATGCGCACCCGTCTGCGGGGGGTGGTCACCGAGCAGCGCGACGCGATGCTCTGGCGGGCCCCCCACCCCGACGCCCTGTGGTCGATCGTGCGCACCTCCCGGCTGTGGGAGCGCAGGGGCACCGACGACGACTTCGCCGAGGCGCGCATGGCCGTGGGCGAACAGGCGCTGTCCATGACCATCTCCCCGGTCTCCTCCAAACCGGTGGAGGACCTCGAACCCCTCAGCGCCCACGCGCTGCGCCGCTTCATCCGCGCCTACGGGACCGTCGAGGACCAGCCGGTCCAGATCTACCTGCGCGGCTACTCCCGCATCACCATGCGCGGCGACCTGGACACCAGCCGGGGACTGGTCCGCGCGCTCCTCGGCCAGCTCACCGTCTTCCACGCCCACGACGAACTGCGCGTGGCCGTGTGCGCCTCCGAGGAGACCCTGCCCCTGTGGTCGTGGACCAAGTGGCTGCCGCACAGCCAGCACCCCACCGCCCGCGACGGCGCGGGCCAGTCACGGCTGCTGTGCACGGACTCCATGGAGCTCGAACAGCTCATCCCCGACCTGGCCGACCGCCCCCGCTTCGACCCCACCGCCGCCCCCAGCCGCGAGGAGCCCTTCACCGTCATCGTCGTGGACGGCGGACGCGTCCCCCCGGGGTCGCGCATGCTGGGCGGCGGCTACCGCAACGCCGTCGTCATCGACGTCGCCGACCCGATGCCACCCGAGGACGACCCCTACACCCTGGCCCTGCGGGTGGAGACCGAACGCCTGGTGATGCTCTCCCGCGACAACAGCGGCCGCGACACCGAGGAGGTGCTGGGCAGGCCCGACACCCTGAGCCTGCCTCGCGCCACCTCCCTGGGCCGCCTGCTCTCGCCCTACCGGATCGGCATGGTCGTCGAGGTCACCGAGCCGCTCACCACCGACTTCGAGCTGACCGCGCTCCTGGGCATCCCCGACCTGCACCGGCACGACACCGAGCGCATGTGGAGCGAGCTGCACGAGAAGGACCGGCTGCGCGTGCCCATCGGCATGAACTCCGACGGCGCGCCGCTGGAACTGGACATCAAGGAGTCCGCGCTGGGCGGTATGGGCCCGCACGGCATGCTCATCGGCGCCACCGGTTCGGGCAAGAGCGAGCTGCTGCGCACCCTGGTGCTCGGCCTGGCCCTGACCCACTCCTCCGAGACCCTCAACTTCGTGCTCGTCGACTTCAAGGGCGGCGCCACCTTCATCGGCCTCGACAAGCTCCAGCACACCTCCGCGCTCATCACCAACCTCGCGGAAGAGGCCATCCTGGTGAGCCGTATGCAGGACGCCCTGCACGGCGAGCTGGTCCGCCGCCAGGAGCAGCTGCGCGCCGCGGGCAACTACAGCTCCGCCCTGGAGTACGAGAGGGCCCGCGAGACCAACCCCGACATGGAGCCGATGCCCACGCTGTTCGTGGTCGTCGACGAGTTCAGCGAGCTGCTGGCCGCCCACCGCGACTTCATGGACCTGTTCGTCATGATCGGCCGCCTGGGCCGCAGCCTCGGCGTCCACCTGCTGCTGGCCTCCCAGCGCCTGGACGAGGGCCGCATGCACCAGCTGGAGGGCCACCTGTCCTACCGGGTGGCGCTGCGCACCTTCTCCGCCATCGAGAGCCGGGGCGTGCTCGGCGTGCCCGACGCCCACCAGCTCCCCTCCGCCCCCGGCAACGGCTACCTCAAGACCGACACCGAGACCCTCACCCGCTTCAAGGCCGCCTACGTCTCCGGCCCCTACCGCGTCAAACGCCGCGCCTCCCGCAGGAACACCGTCGGCGGGGAGGTGGTGCTCTTCGCGGACACCCCCGTGGACACGGCCGCTCCCGAACCCGAGGAGCCCCAGGTCCAGGTGGAGGAGAGCAGCGAGTCCCTCCTGGCGATCGCCCTGGCGCGGATGGACGCCCTCGGGCCCGCGGCCCGCGAGGTGTGGCTGCCCCCGCTGGAGGCGCCGCCGCTCGTGGACGAGCTGCTCGCCACGGTCGGCGTCCGCCTGCCCCGGGGCGGCCTGGCCTGGCAGAAGGAGACGACCCTGCGCGTGCCGCTGGGGGTCATCGACCGCCCCTTCGAGCACAAGCGCCTGCCCCTGGTCGCGGACCTGTCCGGAGCCGGAGGACACGTCGGCATCGCGGGCGGCCCCCAGAGCGGCAAGAGCACCATGCTGGCCACGCTCATCCTCACCCTGGCGATGAGCAACACCCCCGCCCAGGTCCAGTTCTACGGGATCGACTGCGGCGGCGGCGTGCTGAACTCACTCAGGGACCTGCCGCACGTGGGCAGCGTCGTCACGCGCACCGACGAGCGGCGCATCACCCGCACCATCATGGAGATGAACGACATCCTCACCAAGCGTGAGGTCTTCTTCGCCGAGCACGGCATCGACTCCATGGGTACCTACCGCCGACGCCGCGCCGCCGGGGAGTTCGCCGACCAGCCCCACGGCGACGTCTTCCTCGTCATCGACGGCTGGGGCACCATCCGCCAGGACTACGCGGACCTGGTGGGCGCCATCGTCCAGATCGTGCAGCGCGGACTCAACTACGGCGTGCACGTCGTGGTCGCCTCCCCCCGCTGGGCCGACTTCCACACCTCCGTCCGCGACCTGATGGGCACCCGCTTCGAACTGCGCATGGGCGACCCCGTGGACTCCATGGTCCACATGCGCGCCGCGCAGACCGTGCCCAAGGTGCCCGGGCGCGGCATCACCGACACCAAGCACCACTTCCTCACCGGTCTGCCCCGCGCCGACGGAGACGCCGACTCGGTCACACTGTCCGAGGGCACGAACGAACTCGTCGACCGCGTGCGCGCCGCCTGGGACGGGCCGCCCGCCCCGCCGGTGCGCACCCTTCCCCCGATCCTGCACGCCCGTGAGCTGCCCGCCTCCAAGCTCACCAAGATGGGCGGCCTCAAGGTGCCCATGGGCCTGGAGAGCCGCCGGATGCAGCCGTTCTGGCACGACTTCGGCGTCACCCCGCACCTGCTCGTGGTCGGCGACACCGAGACCGGCAAGACCACGCTGCTGCGCCACATCACCAACGCGATCCGCAGCCACTACGGCCCGACCACCGCCCGGGTCGTGCTCGCCGACCAGCGCCGCCAGCTCTACGACGCCGTGCCCAAGGAGATGCAGCTGGGCTACGCGGTCTCGGGCGACAACGTCAAGGAGATGATGGCCGCCGCCGCGCAGGCGATGAAGGCGCGGCTGCCCGGGCCCGACATCACGCCCGACCGCATCCGCAAGCGCGACTGGTGGACCGGCCCCGAGCTGTTCATCCTCATCGACGACTTCGAGATGGTCTCCGGAAGCGGTCCCAACCCGCTGGCCCCGCTCCTGCCGATGCTCAGCCAGGGCGCGGAGATCGGCATGCACGTGGTGCTCGTGCACGCGGCGGGCGGTTTCAGCCGGGCCTCCGGCGACCCCGTCATCCGGTCGCTCATCGACTCCAACACGCCCAGCATCATGCTGTCCGCGCCGCCCTCGGAGGGCATGCTGTTCGGCAACATCCGGGCGCGGACGATGGCTCCGGGCCGAGCCCTGTGGATCTCGCGCCGCGACCCGGTGGAGGTGCAGCTGGCCATCGCCGAGGGTGCCGAGGACACCGAGGAGTGAGCCCCCGCGACGGGGACGGTCGGGGCCTGTGGGGCGCACCGGAAGGTGCGCCCCACAGGCCCCGACGCCTCAGCGCACCGGTTCGTCGGAGCGCATCGGCACCGGCTCGCCCGGGGCGGCGGCGCGCCACCCGCGCGCCTTCCCGAGCTTGTACACCGCCCCGCCCAGGACGCACAGCACGATGAGCAGGAGGGTCACGGACACTACGGCCGCCGTGGGCGGCGCGTCCACCGAACCGTAGGGGGAGGGGTCGGGGACGAATCCCTCGCCCGCCACCCCGGCGGGGGCTCCGCCCGGGGCGATGGCCATCGCCGCCAGCGGGTCCACCCTGCCGTGCCCCGACAGAGGGTCCGCGTCGCCCCGGGGGGAGGCGTAGGCCGTGGTGGTCAGCCGCTCACGCACCTGATCGGCGCTCAGGTCCGGCTCCCGCTCCATGAGCAGGGCCGCGGTCCCCGCCACGAACGCCGCGGCCACGCCGTCGCCCGCGGTGGCCACGTGGCCACCGCCCGGACCGGTCCCCACCACCCGGTCGCCCGGCGCGGTCAGGTCCACACGGGCCAGGTCGCCGCTGGGCAGGACCAGCGGCCCCTGGGCCATGGGCAGACCCTCCACGTCGTGCGCGGCCACGCTCAGCACCGACGCGTGCTGGGCGGGCTGGCCCGGCAGCGGCCCCCGGGAGGTGGGAACCGTCGCGGGTGCCACGACCAGGGCGTCGGACTCCTCTGCGGCGGCCACCGCGGACTCCAGGGCCGGGGACGCCTCCCACGTGCCCGTGCCCACCAGGACCACGCGGGCACCCGCCCCCACCGCGCTCTCTATTCCGGCGGCGATCTCCTGCGCCGAGGCCAGACCGGTCAGGGGGCTGCCGGTGGCCACGGCCGTTACCGACGCGCCCGGGGCCACCCCGACCAGGCCGCTGCCCTCCGCGGACCGGGCGGCGACCACCCCGGCCAGCGACGTGCCGAACCCCAGGCAGTCGGCGGACTGCCCGCCCTCCACGGCGTCGGCCAGCGCGGGGACGTCCCCGTCCACCTCCGGGGCCAGCAGCGCCACGCCCACCCCCTCGCCGGTGCTCAGGTCGTGGGCCCGCGACAGGCCGAGGAAGTGGTGCGTCCAGGGCCTCTGCTCCACGACGTCCCCGCCGGTGGCCGCGCACGGCTGGTTGTCGGCCTTGAAGGGGTGGACCTGCGCGAGCGAGACCGGGTCCTGGGGAGCCTCGGCCGCGGCCGGGGCCGCGGTGAGGGGTGCGAGGAGCCCGAGGGCCAGCGCCGCGGCGGCGGTGCGGCGGCGCCGGGGCCGGGCGGGTCCCGGATCGGTGTGTGCGGTCACCTGACGTGTGCTCCAGACTCTCAGGGGTGTCCTCGGGGCGCTTCGTACCCGGTGGGGCGGCCCGGACGGGGCGCGGGGGGCGTCGTCCCTTCGGAGGCCGCGCGCGGGGAGCGGGACGGGGGACCCGACCCTGCGCCAACCTCACGCGGAACGCCGGACCGTGAGGCGCGCCGTCGCGGAGCCTCTTCACCGCCGTTCCGTGGCGCCCTTCCGTGCGCGGGCGGCGCTGTGACCGCCGCCGTTGGGGCGCCGACCGTGCGGGCGGGGCCCGGACGGCAGGGCCGACTGCGGTAGCGTACTCGGTTTCCCGTGTACGTTCCATGAGCGTCCGGTGACCGGTCCGCGTCGTTCGCCTCCGGAGCGGGCCCCGCGGACGCGGGGACGGCGGCTCCGCGGCCCCGGCGCGGGAGCGCGGCCGCTCCTCAGAGTCAGGAGGCGGGGCGTTCCTCGCCGGTTTCGGGGTCGCGGACCAGGCGTGTGGGGGCTCTGCGTTCTTCGCGGGCGATGTTTCCGGTCTCGTCGAGTTCGCGGACGATGACGCGGTTGCCCAGGGCGTCGTGGATGGTCTCGCGCAGGAGCCGTCCTTGTTCGTCCCACTGGTGCCGGGGGCCGATGGGGCCGTGGGGGTGTTGGGTGGGGCCCTGGGCGATGAGTTTTCCGGTGGACGCCCAGGTTAGGGCGAGTCCGTCCTCGACGCCCTCGACGAAGGTGTGCATCCTGACCCGGTCCAGGCGGCCGTGGGTGACGGCTTCGCCGGTGTAGGGCGTGCCCTGGAACAGGACCCGGCGGCCGAGCCCCTCCACGTCTTCGGCGGTGAGTTCGTCGACATCGGGCACGACCAGGAACTCCTGGTGGGCGGGGTGGTGCATGGTCGCGGACACCCGTAGTTGGTGCCAGGCCAGGAACACTTTCCGGCCGGTGTGGGGATCGTGGGAGGCGAACAACCTCTGGTGTCGTTCCTCGGTGATGAGGTGGCCTGAGGTATCCCGGTTGCGGGTGACGCGTTGGTTCGCGAACGGGTCGTTGATGTGTTCGTACGTGAGTCTGCCTTTGTCCCAGCGGTGCAGTGGTCCTACCGGCATTCCTCCGGGGGAGGTGTGGTCCAGGGAGAGGAGTTGTCCGTCGTTGTGCCAGGCGAGTTCGGGTCCGCTCTCGATGTCCTCGATGAATGTCTGGGCGCTGGTTTCGGTTGTTCCCCGGGTGGTGGCTTGTCCGGTGAAGGGCTGGCCGAGGAGTGCCGTCCTTCCTCCTTCTGGGAATTCGAGGTCCCTGTGGTCAACCCTGCGCATAGGGGGGAGTCCAATCGGTGTCCACCACTTGGCGGTGGCCGGAGGCGTAGGTGGATTTTCCGGTGCGTGGTGCGGGTGCTCCCCAGGTGATCCAGGTACAGTTCGCGCAGCACGGGCAGCGCTCGCGCCCCCATGGATCCTTTTTGAGGGTGAACAGGTTGTCGATCTGGAAGTCGCTCATCCTGGCGTTGTTCCTGGCTCTGAGCAGTGCGTTGATCGCCTTGACCTCGGTGTGGCGATGGGGGCATCCGCCATGGGGTGGAGGTTTGTCTGCCCAGTGGGCCTCTTGTCCCTGTGTATCTCGTGGGGTCCGGCTTCGCGAATCGCGTTGATCCTTCTGGTGATTACTGGGTGCAGTCTGTCGGTCGGGACGGGTGAGGCGCCCTGCCTTCCGTTCATGCCTTCTGCGACGAGCCCGCTCACTCGGTCGATGACGATGGAGTTGACCGCTCCCGGTTCTCCTTCCAGATCGTTTTCGTTGGGGTTGGTCATGCCGTCGCGCCCGGGTTTCCACCATGGTTGGTTGGCGAGGTCAAATTTGATCTTTGTCTGGTTTTCGAGTAGGTCTTGGACCTCTTGGGTGCGTGCGTCCAGGAGTTTGAACTGGAGTTCTTCCAGGGGTTGTCCGTCGACGGTGATGATTTTTCCTGTGTTGTCTTTCGTGGCGCGTGAGTCGGGGATTTTACCGAGGATTCTTCCGTCTGTGAGGTTGCTGGAGAGGAGGTGGTTCTCCCCGGTGGTGTTTTCGAGACCGAATTGGTTGATGGCTGAGTTGGGGTCGCCTCTGAGGGCGGGGGCGCTGCTGCTTTGGGCGGCCGGTGGTGGGTTGACCACCGGTCCGGGGCGCTGGGTGCTGGTGTTGCCGAAGAGGTTTCGGGAGGTGTTGCCGCTGCCTCAGGCGGGGCGCGGGGGAGCGCTGGCGGGCGGCTGGTTGTCGCCCTGGCCGTCGTTGTTGCGGCCGGGTGGGTTGTTCCACGGTCCGCCGTTGTCACCGGTCACGGGGAAGGCCGGGAAGTCGGTCACCGAACTGGGCAGCGGCTGTTCGAAGTCGGACTCGGGGTTGAGCAGTCCCAGGAAGTCGGCGGGGAAGGGCTTGGTACCGAGGGCCTCGGGGAAGCCGTTCTCCTTGTCCGAAAACTTCGGGTCCACGGAGCTGGAGGGGGAGCCGTCCTCGTTGCGCAGCGGTCGGACCTGCGGTTCGTCGGACACCGAGCCGCGGGGCCGCTGTACCGGTGTGTCGGGGACGTCGTGCAGGGGCAGGTCGCCGGCGCTGTCGTAGCCGTCCGAGTCGGTGTCGGGACGGGCCGGGCTCCCCCCGCGGCTGTGGTTCGTGCCGCCCTGTCGGCCTCCATGCGGGGAGCGGTCCTCCGTCCCCTGCTTCCCGCGGTCCTTCCCCCCGGAACCGCCCGGGTCCCCGGAACGGTCACCCTCACCGGTCCTGCCACTGCCACTGCTGCCGCCCTGCTCGCCTCCGCCTCCGGAGCGGTCCTGGCCGGAGCCTCCGTTGCCGCCGGTCCGGTCTCCGCCCCTCCCCCCGGAGCCGTCCTTGTCGGGACCGCCGTCGTCTTCCCCGTCCTTGCGCTGGTCCTTGGTGTCGGTGGGGGCGTCCTCGACCTCCTCCTCGGTGTCCTTCTCCTCCTCCTTCTCGTCCTGCGTATGCCCGGGGTCCTTCGCCGTCTCCCCGTCCCCGGGCTCGGGCTGCTGCAGGGACGGGTCGGGCTCGGTCACCGCGGGCGCAGTCTCGGGCGTCGGGGTCTCGTGGCCCCCGTCGTCGTTGGCGGCCGGTACGGGCCCGGCGGTCGTCTCCTGGCCGGAGGGGGTGTGCGTGGTGTCCTGCGCGGAGCGGTCGCCTCCGCTGTCCGCGGGACCGTTCAACTCCTGGTCGAAGAACGCGAACAGGTCGGGGGCCGGGGGAGCCTGTTCCGTCGGGGGCGCGGTCCCCTCCTGCCGGGAGGTGTCCGTGCGGTCCCTGGGCAGGGTGGGGGAGCCCTCTTCGTTCTGGTCCGGGGGCAGAAGCCGGGGTCGGGTATCGGGGGTCTCCTCGGGGACCGGCCGGGTCGGTCGCGCGGTCGACTCATCCTGCGGTCGGCCGTCGCGGTTCGGAGGAGCCTCGGCCGGGGCGGGGGAGCGCTGGTCTTCGCGGCTGTCTGTCGGGTTCGTGCCGGGTGGGGACGGTTCGTTTCCGTCGGCGGGGGGCGGGCTCGTGGACATCAGCCGGGCAAGCTGGATCTGCATCCTCCTGATGTCGTCCGAGTCCAGGAAGGACTCCTCCGAGTGGGTCTCCTCGTCCCGTTGGGTGTCCGTGCCGTGGTCGGGGCGGTCCTCCGGCTGGTGGGGGGAGCGTTGCCCTGTCTGGTCGGCGTCGACCGGGGAGAGTCCGTCGTCCTCCAGGAGGGGCGGGCCCAGTCTCCGGTTGAGGTGCCATCGTGCCGCGCGCTCGCGTTGGTCCCGGTCCCAAGTCGACGCCTCCGGGTAGAGCCTGTCGAGCAGGCGGACGTGAGGGGTCTCCTCCTGGTCGCTGTTCTCGTACAGGCTCTCCGAACTGTCCCTCGTGTGCGTGTCGGCGGGGTCTTCGGCGCGCTCCGGAGCGGGCGTGCGGTGCGTCTCCGTCTGGTCGGGTGAGCGCTGGTCCGTTCGGACGTCGGTCGGGTCGGTGCCGTGCGGGGGCAGCCCGCCTTCGTTCGCCGAGGGCAGCGGTCGGCCGTTCGCCAGGTCCTCGAAGTACCGGTTCCACTCCTCCGGCGACCTCGGGATCTGGTGGATCCCCAACAGACCGTCGATCCCCGGTACGTGGATGGGGCCTTTCTCGTCCAGGCGGGTCCGCTCCTCCTCGTCCGGAGGTACCGGGCTCTCCGCAGGATGGATGTTGAAGTCCGAACCGAGCGCGTCCAGCAGGCTCGGCTCGGTGCCGCGCTGTCCGGTGTTCCGTTCGGGTGCCCGGTTGTTCTCCTCCGCTGGCCGGTTGTTCTCCCCGGGCGGCCGGTTGTTCCGCTCGGGCAGCTCGATGGCAGCGGGGTCGACCGCGGGGTCGTCCACGAGTCCCGGGGTGTTGCGCTGCGGGGGCGGGGGAGGCGGCGGCTCCTCCTGGATGGTGTCGAGGAAGGGGGCGCTCACGGTCCGCGGCCGGGGTGCGGGCAGGGACGAGGGATCGTCCAGGTTGCCGCGAAGTTCCCGGAGCGCCGTCTCCCAGTCGCGCAGTGCCGTGTTGAAGTCCGCCAACCGGTCCTCGTAGGTGGACTCCAGGTCGGCGTAGCGCTGCTGGACCCGCGGGTCGTCGGGGGAGGCCATCCGGTCGGAGGCCGCGGCGTCCAGCGGCAGGCGGGCGTTGAGGTAGGCCTTCTCCGCGTCGCCGAGCGTCTTCTGGAGGTTGGTGAAGCGCTCGGTCAGGGGCGTGATCCGGGCGGCGTTGTCGGGGGTGATCAAGCCCAGCTTCACCGCGTCGCCGTGGGAGACCCACGTGGTGATCTTGGTGGGGGTCTCACCCCGCTGCCACCGGGCGGGCCGGGACGGCTGCGGGGCGGGGGCGCTCCGGTCGCCGAACACGCCGCGCACCTTGGCCGCGGTGTACCTGCCCGCGGCCGCGGTCCTGTCCCCCACATAGCGCGCCGAGCGCTTGTACCAGGGGCCGCGCATTTCGGACCTGACGCCGACGCCCCAGGTGGTGTCGATCTCCATCAGGTAGGCGGGGCCGGTGCGGACGCGGTCGGAGTGGGGCGGCTCCTTCGGCTTGCTCCCCCGCGCGGTGTCGCCCCCGGACGTGGACGATCCGGTGGCGTTGGCCGAGCCGTAGTGGATGGCCGTCGTCGGCGGTCCCGTTCCGGTGCGTCCCGAGGGGCGTGCGTCTACCCCCATGGTCGCCGTGGACGACTCGTTGTGGAACGGGGAGAACGTCCTGCTCGACTCCGAGGAGTCGGTCAGCCGCACGCTCGGGTTGAAGTCGATGATGCGCGCCGTCTCCGGCCGGGGCACGGCACGCACGCTCCACGTGGTCCGGCCCATCTCGATCATCTCGGTGCCCGACTCCGCGTTGGCCTGGGGGAAGAGGGCCTTGAGGGAGATCGCGTTGAGGGACTGGTCGATGGCGTTGTTGCGGGAGTTGAGACCCAGCTTGTTCGCTGTGTACTCGGCCGCCTGTGTGATGGCCTGCGGGGTGTAGCGCCCGTCTCTGACGGAGTTCGCGGGCGGGTTCCAGCCCAGCGACTTGGCCGCGACGACGTGCATGAGGTCGCGGACGTCCTTGCCGTTGTTCTCGACGGCCACGGGCATGACCACGCCGTCCCTGAAGTCTCCCCTGGACCCGGGGTCCGTGGCCCGCGACCAGTTGCGCATCATGTCGGACAGCGAGGCGTGGTGGTCGTGGGAGGGGTTCTCCGGAGGGGGCGGCTGGTTGTCCGCGTGCCGACCGCCGCCGGGCGGTCTGGTGTCGGCGCCGCCCGTGGTCCTGCTGGTGGTGTCGCCCGCGGTGGTGGTTCCGCCGTCGGTCGGCCTGGTGGTGGCTGTGCCGTTGTCGTCGTCGGTCCTATCGGTGGCGGGCCGGGTGGTGTCGGTTCCGCCCGGGTCGTCGGTTCTGTTGTCGGTTGGCCTGGTGGTGTCGGTTCCGCCCGGGGTGTCCGTCCGGTTGCCGGTCGGTCTTGTGGTGCCGGTTCCGTCGGTAGTGTTTTCCGTCCCCGACAGGTCGAGGTAGGGGGTCGGGTACAGCGCCTCCACCCGGCCCGAGTCGCCCGTACCGGTGAAGTCCCGGCGTCCGCCCGAGCCGGGGGTCTCCCTCGTCAGGGAGTTGGCCACACCCTGCTTGTCGGAGATGTGCAGGTCGAGCGTGAGCCGCGTGCCCGACGACACCCGCGCGTAGGGCGTCTCCATGGTCAGCCCGATGGAGCGCTTGTCCGTGTCCCGGTTGATCTGGCCGTCGCCGTGCGCGTTCATCCCGGAGCCGTCGCCGTACACGCCCATCAGGTAGGGGGTGCTCGACGGGGTGGTGCCCCCGGGCTGGTCGCCCCCCGGACGGGGCAGTTGGGGCAGGAGCGCTCCTTGTGCCCCCGCGGACGTGGAGCTCTCCCCGCCCTGCTGGAGCCGGTCCCCGTCATCCCACTCCTGGCGCTGCCGGTACTCCGTCTTGCCGCCCAGGTACTTGACCTCCGTGTCACCCCTGTCGAGCCGCAGGTTCACGGTGGCGTCCAGGGACAGCGGAGCGGTGGTCGGCGCGTTGAGATCGCCGATCGAGTGGTCGATGGACCGGATCTTCACCGCTACCGGCGTTCCGGTGTTGGGGTTGAGCCCAGTGTGGGAGTTGAGGGTGTGCAGGATGCTTTCCCGGCTGTCCTTGGTCAGCTCCCATCCCTGTGAGGCCAGGTCGTCGGCGAGGTTCTGGAGGGCCTCGTCCGGGTTGGCGGGCCGGACCATCTTGCCGGAGTCCTCGAACCCCGGACGCGGTCTCACGCCCGCGGGCCGGTCGGGCTCGGGTTGCGGGGAGCGGATCAGCCCGTCGTCGGTCTCCTCGACCTTGTCCTGGACCAGGCCCGACTGGTGGGCGTCGCGGATGTGGACCAGCCCGGTGACCAGGTCGCGGACGTGGGCCTGCCAGCCCCGGTAGCGCGCGGCGCGGGGAATCGTCGGCCCGATGCTCCAGTGCTTGACGAACTCCACCGCCTGCGTCACGCGCCCCGAGGCGGAGAAGGAGTACGACATCGGGATCTTGGGGTGGAACTCCACCGTCTCGGAGAACTTCGACGTGGGCCTGGTGTTGGTGTAACGGTCGAACAGGCTCTTGCCCGCGGACGGGCCGAGTTGGATCAGGGGAGCACCCGCGGAGTTGGGCGCGGGCTCGGTGCCGCCCGCGGGCTGCTCGGCTGGCTGGATGGGGTTGGGGTTGTACCTGCCTCCGCCCGTGGCCAGGAGGGTCACGTCGGTCCTCTTGCCCTCCCTGGTGAACACCTCCAGGGTGTTCTTGTCCTTCCAGACGATCGCGCCGTCGGACTGCTCGAAGCGGTCGACCGAGTCGATGTCGAACTGGGTGGCCGTCGTCGCGCGGACGTCGTGCGGGGAGAGCAGGCCGCCGCTCATCTCGGTACGCGTGCGTGCGCCGCCGGAGGACTGCAACGCCGGGTTCCCCGCGAGGTTCTCCGGTGAGAGGGCGTTCTCGTAGAACTGCCTGCTGCCCTGGCCCCGGACCAGGAAGTGCCGCAGCTTGCGCTCGAAACCGAACTTGCCGGGGGTGCGCTGGACGCCCTCACGCCCCTCCCACGGCGGAACGGAGGAGAAGTTCTCGTAGGAGGCGTCGAGCAGGCTGCCCGTCCGGTTGTCATCGTCGGTGGTGAACCGGGTGTTGACGTGTTCGACGGTGGGGCCCAGGTCGCGGATCAGTTCGGCCCGGCGCTGTTCCGGGGTGCGGAGGTCGGGGGTGCTCCTGGTGGTGTCCTGCTGTCCGGTGGTGTTGTTCCCCGTGGTGTCCTGTTGCTCGGCGGTGTCGGTGTTGTTCTCCGACCGTGGGGCGGGGTTGACGGGAGGTGCGCCGTCGCCCCGCGGTCCGTCGCCGGTCGTCTCCTGCTGACCGTTCGCCGGTGCGGGAGTCCGTCCGGCTGGAGGCTGCCTGTCCGGCCCTCCGCCGAACCACCTCTTGACCGTCCCGGTCACGTCGCGCCGCTTGCGGACGCTGTCCGGTGCCGGTGCCGTGTGGCCGTCGATCATCTCCTTGGCCTGGTCGACCGGGATCGGCCGGATCCGGGTGGCCTGTGGGGCGGTGCCGTCCCGGCCGCCGCCTTCCCCGTTGGGGACCGACCTGGCCGTGTCCATCGTGGCCAGGGCCTGGATCGGGGCGTCGAGCAGGTCGTGCCCGCGCTCGCTCAGCGGCCTATCGCCGCCCAGGACCATGCCCAGGTCGTCGTTCTCGTAGAGCTTCGCCGAGAAACGGACCGTGGAGTTCCAGACGCTGGAGTCCTCCGCGTACTGGATGATCTCCTCGCTCTGGGTCTTGACGCCCAGGCCCTGGCCGCCGCCCTTGGTGCTGTTCAGCTGGCCGGAGACCGAGAAAACGCCGCCGTCGCTCGGGTTGTCGGCCGCGTCGACGGTGTCGATCCGGCGGACGTAGGCGCCAGTGGTGACCCGGGCCGTCTTACGCGTCTGCGAGCCGTCCGCGGTACTGCGCTCAGACGAGCCCGAGTACTCGCCTCCGGTGCCCCTCGTGGTCTCCCCTACGTGTCTGAGCGCGGAGAAGTCCGCGGTGACGCGTACCGCTACGAACGGGGGACGCAGCACGTCCTTGCCCGGTTTGAAGAGCGCGCTGGGGTCGAACCTCCCCGAGTCGATCAGGTGGATGGGCTGGCCGTGCAGCGTCAGGTCGTCCTCACCGCTCTTGAACACGGACGCGGAGATGGCGTCCATGACCCTGTGCGTGTTGAAGACGGCGACGTCGTGGTCACGCCGGAAGGGGCGGTGCTCGCGCGTGGAACCGGTGAACGGGCTCGTGGTCTCGTGGCCGGGTCGCCGCGCGAAGTTCTTCGAGTCGCGCGCCAGCTCGGGCAGGACCAGGCCGGGCCGCTTGTCGGCCAGGCCGGTCAGCACCTCGTGCGCGATCTGCTGGTAGATACTGCGCTGCTGCCCGTTGACGTCGCGGTACTGGCTGCCGTCGGGCCAGGTGAAGTCGCGGGGCACGGACCCGTGGAAGGTGACCGGCTGGTCCTGGTCCAGGTTGGGACGAGGGGGTCGGGGGCCCTCGGGCCGCTCGTTCTGGGCGCGCTGTTCCCCCGGAGGTTGTTGCGCGGGGGGCTGTTCCCCGGGCTGTTGTTCCACGGGGGGCTGTTCCGCGGGCGGTCGTGCCCTGTCCTGTCCGTTCCCCCGCTGCTGGTCCTGTCCCTCGGGCCGGACGTTCCCGTCACCGGTGTCCCCGCCCTGCTCGTTCCCGGGCCGCTGGTTCCCGGTGGTGTTGGGTGCCGTCTCGTGGGTGTCCACCACCGGCGGTGCCGTCGTGTTCCCCTCGGTCCGGACGGGAGCGGGGGGCACGGGCACCTTGTCCGAGGGCTCGTCCCCGTTCAGGATGCGGGCCTCCTGGACGGTGAGGATCTCGACCGTGTCGCCTTGGAAGCGGTACACGTTGTCGGGCTCGCCGTCGAAGTGCACGTAGTAGTTGCGCTGGACGTCGTAGGCGGACGACTCGGTCTTGCCGTAGTTCATCCTGTTGGCCGCCCCCGACGACAACCGCGTGCTCTCGTCGATTCCCCGGCCCCGCAGGCCCCCCTCCACGGACAGCGCGTCGGCGCGCACCATGTGGGTGCCGCCCGGTGTTCCGACGTCGACGCTCACTCCGGCGCCCAGGCTCCCGCCGAGGAAGTCGCTGTGGCGGAGCGAGGTTCCGATCGTACGTTCGGACTCGTTGCCCTTGATGTACTTCGCGGGCTGGATGGTGTGGGGCTTGGCCTCGTAGGAGGTGGGCACCGACTGGACGCTCACCAGGCGGGGTGTGCCCGAGGGGTCGTTGACGGTGAAGACCGCGGGTGCCGAGGACATCTTCGGCAGGTTGTTGCGGACGGACTTCTCCGAGAAGACCTCACCGATCTGGTCGCGGAAGGCGTCCAGCTTCTCCTGCCTGCGCTTCTCGACGAACCCAGGCGTCACCGTGTCGACCACGGACCTCCACCATCCGCGGTCCCGCTCGGGGGACCAGAGGTGGTCGGCGATCCAGTCGGGGAAGGACTTGTCGGAGGACCCGTCGCTCAGGCGGATGTCGCCCACCGACACGGGGTGCCCCTTGTCCGCGTGCGGGCCCGCGGGCCTGGCGTCGTCGTCCCGGCCGCGCTGGTGGTCCTGGGTCGCGAAGGGGTCGCGCAGGCGGATCGTCTGCGGACCGGCGTTGGCCACGACCTCGCCCGGAAGGACCAGGAGCACTCCGTTGGGGGACTCGGCCCGGGCGTTCACGGCCCGGTCGGCCGGGGGGTCGTTGGCCGGGGCCTCGTTGTTCGCCGGAGCATCGCCGTCCGCAGGGGGGTTGCCGTCCGCCGGCGTGTCGTTGTTCGTCGGGGTGTTGCCGTTCGCGGGGGCGTCGTCGTCCGCGGGTCCGTTGTCGCGGTCGGTCCCGTCCTCCGATCGGGGAAGGGGGGTCAGGTCGAAGGACATGGTCAGGTCGGAGGCGTAGACCGCGGGTTTGCCCTTGATCTCGTAGCTGGTGTAGCTGTCGTGGACGCTGGCCGTCGTCTCAGCGGTCTGCCGTTGGCGCGTTCCGCCCGAGAAGCTGACGGTGAAGCGGGGACCGATGTCGGTTCCGCTCACTGTGCCGAGGAGCAGCGGGGAGACCTGGAACCCCAGTCCGACGAACTTGGTGCCGCCGTGGTTGCCGCCGCCCTCGGCCGGGTTGGCCTCCCCGGCCTCGTCCACCAGCTTCAGTTCGGTGGACTCCGATCCCCGCTCCGGCTGTGTGGGCGCGTGGTGGAAGCCGTCGCCGGAGGAGTTCAGCCGCAGGTCCGCCCGCCATCTGGAGCCGTCCGCTCCGGTGACCGTCGTGGAGAACCCCTCCGGTCGGAAGAACACGCCCGTCTGCCTGCGGGCCTGCTCGTCGATCCGCTCCCTGACCGCGTCGCGCGCCGCGGTGTCAACGTGTCCGGCGTCGTTGGTGAGGGTGTCGTTCACGAACGAACGCAGGTGCTCGGCGTGGACCATACTGGAGTTGACCAGGCTGGACGTCAGCAGGTAGCCGATGTCGTAGGGGGCCTCTGCCCGATCCGGTGTCACGGAGCCCGGGTAGTTCCGGGTCGGGGGTCCCTCCCGTTGCCGTGTGTTGCCGGTGTCGGGCTGTGGGCGTTCCGTCTCCGTGGTGGTGTTCTCCTGCGGGGGTGGCGGAGGCGGCTGTTCCGTGTCTGCGGGGTCCGTGGTGACGTTGGTGTCGACGGGGGTTTCCGCCGTTTCCACGTCGTGGTCCTCGGTCTGGACGGGTTCGGCGGGCGGGGGCGGTGGGGGAGGGGTGTTCTCCTCGTGGTCTTCGGTCTCGGTCCGCGTCTCCTCCGCGGCCACGGGCCTCTCGGTCTCGGTCGGCGCGGGTTCGGCGGGAGGGGACGGCGGAGGTTGTTGCGTGTCCTCGGTGCGTGTGATGTCTGTGGTGGTGCGGGGGGTCTCCTGCTGGGGCGGTGGAGGGGGCGTGCGTTCCGCCTCCTCGGTGTGCGTGGTGTCTGTGGTGGTGCCGGTGTTCTCCTGCTGGGACAGCGGAGGCTGCGCCGTGTCCACGGTGTGCGTGGTGACGTCGGTGTTCTCCCGCGGTGGCGGCGGAGGCTGCTCCGTACCCGTGACGTCCACCGTCTCGACGGGCCCTGCGGTGGTGTCGTGCTCGTGCTGCGGGGACGGCGGGGGTGTGTGCTCCGTGTCCGTGACGCCGGTGTCGACGGGCCGCACCGACGGCTCCGGTTCGGTGCCGCCGTTCTCGGTCGGAGCGGGCGGGGGAGGCGCGCCCTCCTCGTGTTCTCCGCTCCTGGTCCGCGCCTCCTCCGTGGGCACGCGCGTCTCGGCCTCGGGCGGCGCGGGCGGGCGCACCGCCTCCTCCGTCGTCTCCACGGTCCCGGTAGCCGGCGGGTCCTGCGGTGTCTCCTGTTCGCGCGAGACGCCGGTCTCGGCAGGAGCGGCCCCGGTGGTCTCGTCGTCCGTGTCCGGCTCGGGCGCCTCCGCCGGGGCCGGCTCCGTGTCGCCGGTACCGGTCAGCGCCAGACCGCGGGCGAGGGAGTCGAGGTCGGCGCCGCTCATCCCGGTGCCGTCCCCGTCCGGGTCCCGTACCTCTCCGGCGATGTCGGTCACGGCGAAGGCCAAGGGATTGTTGGAGCCGACCTGGTCGGAGAGCCCCAACATGTTCATGCGCATGTTCAGTCTCGTGCGCGCCGCGGAGTCCGGGGAGGCCAGGTCGGCGATGGATCGCGCCCGGTCGAGGGCGGCCGTCGTCGCGTCGGCGTCGCCTCGGGCCGCGGCCGCGTCGCTGAGCGCGATACCGACGGCGATGCTCGCGGCCACGTTGACGTTGCGGGTGAGGCTCTGGTGCCGGTCGGCCGCGTCCTCGGCGGCCGTGATCGCGGCGCGGCGCCGGGCGTCCGCCGTCTCGGCGGCCTCGCGCGCCTCCTCGACCCGGGTCTCGGCATCGTTGCCGGTGGTCCGTGCGGTGCGGGCGGCGGTGTCGGCGGCCTCGTATGCGATGCGGGAGGCGCGTTCGGCGTCGTCGCGCGCGGTGCCGGCGTCCGAAACCCGTGTGAGGGCTGTGTCGCGCTCCCGTGCGGCGTCGGTGATCCGGTCCGGGTCCTCCGGGCCCACCTCGGACGGCTCGGGGACCGCGTTCCGGGCCGCGGCCGCGTCGGCGGCACCGCGCGCTGCGATGCCCTCCGCGGCGGCGGCGAGGTCCGCGGCCAGGGCGACCGTGGCCGCGACCGCCTCCGGGGCGGTGTCGGCGATCTCCGAGGCCCGGTCCGCCAGCCGCTCGGCCCGGTCCCGCAACTGTTCGAGGCGGTCGATCGCCGCGGTCCGGCCGGGGCCGGCGGCATCCCGGAGAGTGGAGGTCAGGTCCGCGGTGAAGCGTTCCGCCGCCTCGCGTATCCCGGCCAGAGCCTCTGCCGTGTCGTCCGCGTCCAGGGCCCGGTCGATGCGGTCCAGTACCTCGCCCGTCCCGGCCGGGGGCTCCGCGGCGGGCCCGTCGTCGTGGGCGGGGGGCAGGATCTCGGCGTGGAAGAGGTAACCGCGCCCCCAGGGCTCGACCGCGGTGATCCGGTAGCGGGTCCCCCGGGGGAGGATCACCTCGCGCTCGCCGGGGTGTTGGCTCCGGTCGCCGACCCACAGACCCCGGGTGCCTTCCGGCACGGTCAGCCGCATCAGGTCGACGGGGGAGCCGCCCGCCGCGGACGGAACGTTACCGAGGGAGACCGAGAGGTACCCCTGTTCCACGTGCGTGGTCCCCGCGAGGGTGTGGGGATCGGTGCTGCCCCCGTCCAGCAGGTGCCGGTGGTGGTACATGCCGTGCACGGCCTCGAAACCCTCGGGGAAGGGCTGACTGGTGGCGCGGTCCAGGCGCCGGATCAACGCCAGGGCCTCCGGGGCGTCGGGGAAGTGCGCCGGTTCCCCGCCCAGGGCGAGGGATTCGGCGATCCGGCCCGCGCGTCCGGAGCGTTCGCGGAGGTTCTCCAGCGCCGCCTCCGGGTACGGGTTGTCGAGCACGCCTCGCACGATCCGCTCCTGCTCGGGACTCAGGCCGCCCCGCTCCACGGCTTCCTCCAGCCGTGCCAGGTCGGGCCACCGTCCGCCGCCGATCTCGTAGACCTGCCATCCGGGCTGGGACCGGCTCTCGTCCCGGGCCCGGTCCAGTTCGGCCTGCACCGTCGCCTCGTTCAACGGACGCATCCGAGCGAAGCGGTTCAGCCAGGAGGACCGGGTGTAGGAGGAGACCGCGTCCTGGGACGCGGTGGGGAGCGTGTCGAAGGCGTTGGGGTTGTAGCCGGGGTCGTGCAGGAGGTCGCCGTAGCGGTCGGTTTCGGCAACGGTCGGCAGTCGGCGGATCGTCCCGGATCCGGACGCGGCGGGGCCCTCGTTGTCCGTCGCTGTCCGGGGCGGTGTCGGCGGCTCCTCGGACCGTCCTTCCGGGGCCGGTGCGTCTTCGTCGCCGTCGACCAGCGCCGTGTTGACGGTCTTGACCGTGTCCGGTGCGCCGTAGGGGGAGGGTCCCCGGTCCGCGGGGTCCTGCATCGCGTACTGGACGTAGTCCGTCGTGAGCCGCCCGCCGGGCTGCCAGAGCCGGGCGCGGACCGGGTCGTGGCGGTCCTGGAGGTGGCGGCCGATGCCGCGGGCCAGGACCTCGGCGTCCCGGACGCGTTCGGCAGGGATGGACTCGCCGCTCAGCGGGACGCGCCTGTCGGAGGGGTCGGAGACGGTGTACACCAGTGCCTGCGCGAGCGTGCGCGCCTCGTGGATGGAGCGGTTCTCCGGGTCCGGACCTTCGACGGGTCGCAGATGCCTCCAGAACTCGGCGCCCAGCGCCCGGGCTCCGGGGATGTCGTTGTCCGCGAGGGCCCGGGTGAGTTCGGGCAGGCGGTCCAGGACCGACGCGGCGCGGGCGTCGGCGCGCGGGTCGATCCCGGAAGCGGTGGGGTCGGTGGGCGCCTTGCCGGGGGTGTCGGGTCCGCTGTCCGCCGCGCGGTCGGGTCCGGCGGCGGGCGGTGCCGGAGGCGCGTCCGTGGCCGTGCTCCGCGTGGGGACCGGCGTGCCCTCGGTCGTGTCGGGCGTCGTGGCCTCGGTGGCGGGCGGGGCGTCCTTGCGGCTCTCCTGGCCGTCCTGCTCCTGGTCGTCCTTCTCTTCGGCGGAGTCCTCCCCGTGCACGGACTCGGCGTCGTCCTCGCGGTCGCCGCCTTTGCCCTCCTCGCCGTCGGATCCGTCGCCCTTCTCCTCCCCGGAGCGGTCTCCGTCGCCCCGGTTACCGCCGTCTCCGGAGCGGTCGCCGCTCTCCTCTCCCGACCGCTCGTTCCCGTCGCCGGACCGGTCCCTCTCGCCGTCCCGGGAACGGTCTTCGTCGCGGGAGGTGTCCTCGTCGCGGCCCTCGGGCTGTTCGCCACCGCGTTCGGACGGGCTCTGCCCGGTGTCCTCCGTGTCCTGGGGCTGTCCGCTCTCGGTGACGTGGGACGCGGGAAGCGGGACGTCGGCCGGGGAGGGCGCGTCGGAGGTGGCCGGGGTGTGGGGGTTCGCCCGCTGTTCGTCCGTCGAGCCGTGGGGCTGCTCCTGCCCGGTGGTGTTCCCGGTGGTCTGGGTCTCCGGTGCGGGCGGGGGGTCTGTCGTGACGGTCTGGGGGTCGTCGCCGGTCGACGGTGGGGTGGACGGCTCGGGGGTGCGGGTGTCGTGGGTGCGTTGGGGTGAGCGTTCGCCGCTGTTGCGCTCGGTGGGTGTGGAGCGCTGGCCGCTGTCGGAGGGCGGGTTCTGCGGTGCGCTTGCGGGTGGCGGGGTGGTGTGGCCGGCTGGCGGTGCCACGGTGACGGGGGCGGGGGTGTGCTGCTGCTCTGGTGCGGGGGTGGAGCGGTCGGCTGTGTTCGTGCCGCCGTTGTTGCCCGGGTCGGGTGTGGTCTGCTCGACGCCGGGGGGCGTGTTCATCCCCGGGTTGTCGGGGGTGATGGCGTTGAGGAAGTTGACGGCGAGGGGGCCGTTGTTCATCCCGGGGTGGAAGAGGTCGTCGCTCGTGCCGGGGTGTTTGGTGTCGGTGGTACCGAGGGGGTCCTTGGCGGGGTCGGGGGTGGTGAGGGAACCGGGGAGTGGGGTGCGGGTGTCCTCGTCCTGGCGTACGCGGGCGTTGTCGTTGGTGTTCCAGCCGTGGTCGTCGGGGTCGCCGGACTCGCTGTCGGTGTCGCCGTAGTCGGAGCCGGTGTCGCTGACCAGGTCGGGGACGTCGTCGGTGTCGGAGACGTCGTCGCGGTTGCCGGTGCCGTTCGAGGCGGTGGCCGGAGGGCCGTCGCGGTCGGGTTGTCCGTCGCTGTCGCGGTCGGGACCGCTGTTGCCCTCGCGTCCGCCTCCGCGGTCCTCCCGGTCCGCCCCGCCCCGGTTCTCTCCGCTGGACCCGTCGTCCCACCGTTCGGATCCGCTTTCGAAGAGGGGTGAGCCGTTCCCGTTGCCGGGAGCTCCGGACCCTCTCCCGGCAGAGCTGTTGCTTTCGGTTTGGGGTGGTGGGAGTGGGGTGTGGTCTCTGTGGCTGAACAGGTCCAGGCCGTGCAGGGCGCTGTCGGTGGCGCCTTGTTGGATGCCTGCTTGGGAGGCGCCCGCGGTGGCCGACCACACCGAGGCTTCCCAGCCGCGTCCGTCCATGACGCTGCCCAGGCCTTCGCCGAGGTAGCCCTCCAGGGCTCCGGAGCCGATGGTGCCGCCGGTCTGCTGGGCGTAGGCGCCGGTGGTGGAGAAGTACTCGGCCAGGGGCCGGTTGAGGTTGACGGGCACGTCGGCCAGGTGGTCGCGCATGTGGGGGGGTAGGCGGTCACCGATGGTCTGGCGTAGCTGTTGTCCCAGGGCGGGGTTGTTCCAGTTGCGGGTGAGGGTGTTGGCGTAGTCGCGGCCCAGGTCGCGCGCCGCTTGGTGGCCGAGGTGGTCGCCGAAGTGGCGGGCGAAGAGGTCGGCGAACTCCTCGCGGGCGGCGGCGGCTTTGGCGGCGTTGTCGAAGGCGCCTGCGCCGATGGGGCTGCCGGGGTGGTAGGGGGCCAGGAGTTCTTCGTTGTGGCGGGTGAAGAGGGTGGCCAGGTCCTGGTTCAGGGACGGGGACGCCGGTGGCCCGCTGGTCGGGTCGTCCTTGGGTGTGGGTGTGTCGGGTCCCCGGTCGGGGTTGGTGGCGGGTGGGTCGTCTTTGACCGGTCCGGTGGGTGGGTCGTCCTTGACGGGGCCGGTGGGGGGGCCGTCGGGGCCCCCGTTGGGTGGTCCGGGGGGTGTGTCGGGGGTGTTGTTGAGGGGGCCGGGGGGTGGGGGTCCGCCGTCGGGGCCGGTGCGGGTCAGGGGTGGTGGGTCGGGGAGGCCGTTGAGGTCTTTGAGGCCGGTCTTGAGAAGGTTGACGAGGTTGTTGCCGAAGAGTGTGTCCAGGCCCAGGGCGGCGAAGGCGGAGATGAGGCCTTCGCCGATGGCGCCCAGGTGGGAGCTTTTGGTGAGTTCGCGGTCCTTGTTGTGGCGGGTGCCCTTACCGATCTGGATGCGTTGGATGATGCTGTCCATGCTGGCGAAGATCTGGCTGAGGATCTGGTGGCTGGGCACGGTGAAGGCGAGCCAGGTCAGGATGCGCCGCATGGCCAGGCTGCGGATGGCCTTGAAGACGGGGATCCACTTCAGCGAGGCGCCGAAGGTGAACTTGGCGGTGGCGATGGCCCAGGCGATCTCGACCAGGAGTTGGATGAACTGGCCGATGACCATCATGTGCATGTACTCGACGTTGGCGCGGGCCTTGAAGAGTTCGGTGGACATGACGGTGGAGTTGTCCTGGGCGGAGCCGACGTAGTTGTTCTCGCCCTTGGTGAACTGGTCCAGGGAGCGTTCGTAGTTGTCGGCGGTTTTGCCGTCGAAGTGGCGGCGGGCGTGGGAGCGGCTGAGGGCGAGGAGTTCTTCGAGGTGTTTGAGGCGTTGGGTGAGGCTGTTGTAGATCTCGGAGGCGTGGCCGAGTTGGTAGAGGCCGGCGCGGGGGACCTTGATGCCGGTGAGGACTTTGATGGCGTCGCGTGAGGAGTCGGACATGTTCGGGTCCAACGGCATGCGTACTCTCCCTCTGCCCCTGGTGCCGCTACGCGGCCACGAAGGTAACACCGGAGAATCCGCACGATTCGGTTTTTCCGTTCCCGGTGTGGAACGGGGTTCCGAGATCGGCTCGTTGAATTTGCTGAGGTCACGCGCGCGCACGGCCAGGTGCGGGAGGTTGCTGAAACGCGTTCCACCCGATCGGTGCGCCGAGTATTTCCGCAACGGTTCCTCTGGAGCCGTCCGGATATTCGTTCTCCGTTCTCCTTGCGCGCGTGCTTCCGGGGCGGAGCGCATGTCGGAGTCGGGGGAGGATGCCTGGTGGTGGCGGTTCGGCGTCAGGGTTGGCCGCCGGTCGCTCCGTGTCGCCCGACGCCGGTCGCCGTGTTCGAGTGGGTTCCGGGCCGGGTCTCGGCGAGTCGGCGGGCGGAGTGGATCGCGCGGAGGCGTGTGAAGGGCGTTCGCGCGAGGGGCAGCCGTTCAGTTCCCGTTCTCCGGGAATTCGCCTAAGAGATTCGGGTGGTATGAATTCTGTTTGCTGGTGGATGAATTCCGGATGGTCGGATCGTGGGAAGTGGGGGCGGATCCGCCTGTGAGGAGAACTGATTCCCCGCGGCCTCGGCCCCCGCGCGGGCCCGAGGCCGACCGCGTCGCCCCGGCCGACCACCGTCGGCGGCCGTGTCCGAGCCGAGTGCGGTCACTCCGGTTCTTCGAAGTAGCGGACGTAGGCGTTGGACTGCGCGGCGCAGTCGTGGAATATCTGCTCGCCGGACCAGCCGCGTGTGGTGCGCAGGCGGGGGATCGCTGCTGCCGTTTCGGGGTCGTGGGCGGTGAGGGCGCCGTCGTCGTGCAGTGTCAGGAACGGCCGTACCCGCTGTGTGCGGCGGTCCTCGGCATAGAGCACACGGGTCATCGGTCGCCTCCCGGGAGAAGGCTGCTGGTTCCCTGCGCGTTACGGGCGAGCATGTCGAAGCGCTCCATCATCTCGTCGAACCAGCCGGACCGGTCCAGACGGGCGAACTCGCCGGAGAGTCTGGTGAGCCGGGTCCGCAGGAACTGGATGTCGGCCCCCGTCAGCGGGTTGGCGATCCACGTATTGGCCTCGAAGTCGTAGAAGGACCGCATGCCGTTGGTGTAGGCCAGCCCCTCCAGGTCGGTGGGATCCTCCGGCGTGTACTCGTACTTGAACCAGGCCTTGCCGTGGTCGATGCCCGCGACGTGCCCGTTGCCCTGGTCCAGCCAGTTGCCCGGGTTGCGGTCGCCGTTGGCGATCAGCAGGTCCAGCAGACCCAGCATGTGTCCGTCCCGCGTATTCAGGAGCGGCGACCGCGGGTTGTCCAGGTGGGCGAACCCGGACGCACCGCTCATGAAGTGCATGAAGACCTCTGTCTCACCGATGCGCAGGACACCGGGCACGTTGGCGCCGATGGCGCGGCCCACCAGCGAGGCGAGTTGTTCGGCGTCGGCGCGGTCGCGGGCGAAGGTGGCCCCCTCCGTGTCCTTGTAGACAGCCTGCGCGCCGTTGTCGAAGTGCATGAGCGTGGTGACGCCGTCGGAACCGCCCTCGACGAGCTCCTCCTGGTGCACCACATCCAATCCGGTGGTTTCGGCGAGGTCCTGGACACCGGCGAAGGTCCCGTTCCACAGCATGAGCGTTTCCAGTCGCCCGTCCTGGTCACCGCCTTCTCCCTGTGCGGTGTCCTCCGTCGAAGCCGCGGTCCGCTCGTCGTACGCCTCAGCGGAGGTGCCGTAGGAACCGGTGAGGTCCTGGGTGTAACGGGGTGCCGTGGGGTACTGGGAGACCTGCGTTCCTTCGGGGTAGGCCGGGTCCGGGACCTCGGCTGCCTCGTAGTCGTTCGCGTCCGCGTACTGCTCGTAGGGGTCGGCCTCCGTGCGGCGGCCGTGGCGGCGCCGGTGGTGGCCCGCCATGAAGACCTGGGTCTGCGCGTCCTGGTCGGTGTGGTGCCCGATGTCTTCGAGCCCGTAGCGGTAGGTGAGGTCGGCGATGACGTCCTCGACCGTGGAGGGCCGGTCGTCGTTCTTCTTGTCCGCGGCGATCAGCGTGCTCAGGTCGGGCCCGGTCGGAGGGTTGCCGCCCCACGGGGCGCTGGAATCGGCCGGGGACGGTTCCCGTGTGCGCGCCGTGGGAGAAGGGTCGTAGAAATCGTCGGCGGGGTCGTCGGTCTGGTGCCGGTCGGTTCGCCCGGCTTGGGGCGCCTGGGAGACGGGCGGGGGGTTGAGCGTGTTGCCGAACAGCACGGTGAAGTCCTGGTGGGACGGCGGCACGGTGTGTGACGGCGCGGGGGCGTCGGCGCTGGCGGTGTCGCCCGACGCGGTCCGGAGGGACGGCGTCTCCCGCCCGCCTGACCGCTCGTCGCGGTCGGTCCGGTTGCGTCCGTCACCGGATCCGCTCTCGGGAAGGCGGTCGCTCTCCCCGTTCACGGTGGTGTCCCCCCACCGGTCCGGGGTCTCCGTCAGGGGGTAGGCCACGATGTCCGTCAGCGAGCTGGGCAGGGGGCGGCCTTCTCCGAAACTGGAATCCAGCTGGAACTTGGGGTCGAGGAAGCCGAGGACCTCGTTCACGGAGCCGGAGTGTTTGGGGTCGAGGTCGTCACGGGTTGCGGACAGGGGGTCATCGCCGAACGGCGAACGCCGGGGCTCGTGCACCCGCGTCTCGGGGTAGTCGTACAGGGACATGCCGTCGTCGCTGTCGTCCGAACCGTAGTCGAGGTCCGGGACCGAGTCGGTGTCCGCGTCGGCGGCGCGCTGGGACGGGTCGCCGACGTCGTGGGTACCGCTGTCTCCGCGGCCGTCTCCTCGCGCGGAGCGGCCGCTGTCCCCGTCCGCTCCGCGCCTCCCGTCCCCGCCCCCGGTGTCTCGCCTGGTGCCGGTGTCGTCCTTGCCATCGGACCGGTCGCCTCCGTCGCGTGAGCGGCCGCCGCTGTCGCCCGAACCGTCCCCGTCCCGGCTCCCGCCCCCGTCGCCGTCCCTCCTCCGGTCGTTCTCCGGCGTGTGTCCGGAGTCGTCGCCGTCGTCGCTGTCGTCGCTGTCGTCGCTGTCGTCGGAGTCGTCCGAGGTCTCCCCGTCCTCGGAGTCGTCCCCGTCCTCCGGAGTCTCCCCGTGCTCGTTCCCGGGCTGTTGCGGGGGCGGCGGGGGCCCTGTCCTCGTCCCCTCGGACGACGTCCTCCCCGGGTCCACCGCCGCCTGGATCCTCTCCAGCAATTGCTGTACGTCCCCGACACGCTTGCGAGCTTCGCCGGCGATGAGCTCGGCGTTGTCGCGGGCCTCTTGCGCGGTCTCCGCTGCCTCCGCGGCACGTTCGGCAGCGGCTGCCGCCCGCTGCGCCGCCCGCTGCGCGGACTGGTGCGCGTCTCGGGCTTCTTCGGCGATGCCGTGTGCTCTCCTCACGGTGTCGTCGATGTTGCTCCTGTCCTGCTTGGCGATCTCCCATACCGCTTTCGCGCGGGCCTCTGCCGTCTCGGCCTCCCGCACGGTGGTGTCCGCCCTGGTGCCCAGGTCCCGCGCCCTCTCGGCCAGGTTCCTCGCGTCCTCGGCGGCCCGGGTCGCGCGCTCCGCCGCCTCACGGGCGGTCCGCCGGGCCTCCTGCGCCCGCGTCCGCGCCTCCTCCGCGTTCCGGTGAGCGGCGTCGTTCCGGTTTCCCGTCCTCCCCCGGGGACCGGCGCCACCCGACTCCGTTTGTCCCGCGGGGGAGCGGTGGGAGGCGTTCACCGCCGCCTGGGCGGCGAGATCGGAGGCGGTGCGGGCCGCGCGGGCGTCGCTCGCGGCCCGCGCCGCGTCCCGGGCGGCTTCCGCGGCGCGGTTGTTCACCTCGGAGGCTCTGCCCGCCGCCGCCTCCGCGGCGGTGCGGGCGTCCTCGGCCGCGTCCGAGGCGCGCTGCGCCGCCACACCGGCGTCCCGGGCGTTCTGGACGATCCGATTCGCGCTGTCGCGGTGGCCCGACGCGCTGGTGCCGAACTCCTCGGCCCAGGCTCGCAGGGCCTCGGCGTCCCGGGCCGTCTGGTTCGCCGCCTGCCGTGCGGTGTCGGCTTGCGCTCGCACCGTCTCGGCTCCCGTCGCGGCCTCATCCGCCGCCTCCCGCGCCGTGTCGGCGCGACCGGCGATCGCCTCCAGGTCGGAGATCAGGCTGGCGGCGTCGTCGTGTGCCCTCCGCGCGGCCCCGTCGCGCGTGTCCTGGACCGCCTGCCCGCCGCCTACGGACCTGTCCTGCCCTGTCAGGCCCTCGACAGCGGTCCTGAGTTCTCTGTACCGCGGCGGTGTTCGGCCGAGGTCGCCCTCGATCCTGGTGACGGCGTCCCCGTGCTCGTCCGCGGCGTCGCGCGCCTCGTCCGCCGCGGTGTGCGCGCCCCGCGCGTCGGAGACGGCCGTGTTGACGCGTTCGGTGAAGGCGTCGTGGTTTTGTTCGGGCATTTCCGCGAGGCCTTCGTCGCGAGCGGTCGCGAAGGCCTCGCGGGCGGGCCCGACGCTGTTGTGCGCCGCGTCCGCCGCTCCCCGCGCGTCTTGTGCCTGCCGTACCGCGCCCGGAGAGGGCGCGCCGTCGGTTCCGGCCTCGGGTTCTCCCTCCCCTGGTCCGTCGAGGAGGCGGACGCCGTTGCGAATGTCGGTTCCGCCTCGGTCCAGGTGGGTGGAGAGGGCGTTCGCGCGATCGTGGGCCCGACGGGCCTCCCGGGCCGCGGTGTCCGCGGCGTCGGAGGCGCGCTGGACCCGGGCTTCCACGGTGTTCGTGTCCTGTTCCCGGCCGCTCCTGGGGTCGCGGGAGCCCTCCGGGTCCCGCGTGTCGGGGCCCCCGGCGGTGGTGTCGGACTCCGGTGCACGGAGGTTCAACTCCGTTCGGAAGCGGTCGACCAGATCCTGGCGCGGTCCCGCGGGTGCTGGCTCCGGGGCCGACGGGGTGACGGTGCGGGTCGCCGGGGGGCCTTCGGTGGCCGTGGCGGCCGTGTTCCCGGTGCCGGTGTTCCCAGCGGTCGTGTTGCCCGTGTCCCCGGTGATCGGCGTCCGGGTCGTCGTCCCCCCGTCCCCGTCGCCGCTCACCGCGTGCACGGGAGGAACGGTGCCGCCGTCCCCCTCCTGTCCGGCGCCCGCCAGCGTGGAGCGCGTGTCGTTCAAGGTTTCGACCAGGGCGTCGATCTGGTCGTTGAAGTCGGACAGTGCTTTCCTGTACTTCTTCTCCTGCGTGTTGTAGGCGCTCTCGGCGCTCCGGTTGCGCGGGTCGGCCGCGTACCCCTCGGCCAGCCCCTCCAGCGGGGCCCGGGTGTCGGCGTACTCGGCCTCGGCCTCGCTGAACTCCTGCCGCGCCTTGTTGACCCGGTCCATGACGGGGGCCAGGTCCTTCACCTGGTCCGGCGTGAGGAAGCCCATCGCGACCGCGTCGGCCTCCGAGAACCAGCCGGCCATCCTGACCGTGACGTCGTCCATGTCCCAACGGGTGGGCCGGGAGTAGAACGAGGTCCGCGAAAGACCGGAGTTGTTCGACTGGAACGCGGCGGGCGCCTTGAGCTTGCTCCCCGCGGCGAACGCCCAGGTGGCGTCGTATTCCACGAAGTAGACCGTCCCCTGGCGGAGCTGGTCGGACTCCTGATAGCCCTTGACGGTCTGGTTGGAGCCCCTCTCCTTCCCGTGGGACGAGCCGGTGTTCACCGCGGCCGAACCGGTGTGGATGCCCTCGTGGCTGTCGTAGGGGAGGCCGCCGGTGGTCAGCCCGGACGGGCGGAACTCTCCGCCGCGGCCCTGGCCCCCGCCCTGGGAGTCGCCGAAGCTGTGCGTCCGGGGCTGGACACGGGAATCGCTGATCTGGCTTCCCGGCAGTGCGTCCAGGATCCTCGCGCCGTGGCTGCTCGGTACGACTTTGGCGCCCCAGCCGGTGCGGCTGATGTCTGTGAAGCGCACACCGTCGGAGCTGCGTGAGGCCGACGGGTACACGCCCTTGACGGCCTTGTCGGTGAGGGTGTGGTCGATCTCGTTGTACACCGGGTCCTGGCCGTAGGCGTCGGCGAGGTAGACGCGCGCCGCGTTCGCCGTGGCGCGGGTCGGCCGCTCCCCCTCGGGGGTGTCCGCGGGCGGCTGCCAGCCGAGGGACCGGGCGATGACGACGTTTGCCTTGTCGCGCAGCGCCTGTCCGCCGTCCTCCACCATGACCGGCTTGGTGACGGCGGTGCCGTTGCCGGGCCGGGGGCCTGCGCTGTCCGTCCAGTTGCGCAACGCATCGGACACGGACGCGTAGATGGGCGCGCCGGGCCGCCGCGTCGTGCCGCCGTCCTCCGCGGCTCGGTCGTTCCCGGCCGGGTCGGTCGCCGTCCGGTCGCCGGTGGTGCCCTCGTCCTCTGCCTCCGCAGGGGTGTTCCGGTCGGTGCGGGCGTCCCGAGTGGGGCCGCTGGCGTCCTCGGGCGCGGCGGGGGCCGGGGGAGGCGTCGGCAGCTCGGCACCGGTGTCCTCCGCGCCCTCTCCCGTTGTGGTCGCCGGGGGATCGAAGGTCATGTACGCGAACGGGTACAGCGTCTCCACCCGCCCGCTGTCAGCAGTGCCCGTGTACGTCGACCGCGGTTGGTTGCCGTCCTTCCCGTTCTTGGCCTCGCCGAGCTCCAGGGTCAGGGTCAGTCTCGTGTCCGCTCCGACCTTGGCGTACGGGGTGTTCAGGTGCAGTTCGACGGTGCGGGCGTCGTCTTGGGAACCTCCCGACGAGCGGCCGTCGTTGCTGGAGGAGGACACCGCTCCGGCGGGGGCGCCGAACAGCGGACGGTGCTCCGGCTGCCCGTCCGGCCCCTGGTCGTCCTGAGCGAAGGGGAGGGGCTGCAGCAGCACGCCGTCCGCGGCCACGGTCGTGCCGGTCTCCCTGCTCCGCGAGTTCGCGTCGGTCGCCTTCCACGTGTGCGACTCGATGTAGTAGCCGGACTGGCCGACGTACGAGACGTCGGTGCGACTCGGGTCTTTGGTCAGGTTCACGTAGACCTTCGCCGGAGTGGCCGAGCGCATGGCGTGCGGATGCGAGTCCGGGGTGGGTTCGGGCCCCAGCGCGCGGACCTTGACCGGAACCGGGACGGTGGAGTCCGGGTTCTGACCCAGGTGTGTGGTCAGTTTCTGGAGGAGGGCCTCCCGGCCGCCGCCCGTCAGTTCCAGTCCGTTCCGGGCGAGGTCGTTCACGAGTTCCTGGATGGCGGCCTCGGGATCGGCGGGCTGGATCTGCCTGCCGTTGTCCTCGAACCCGGGCCGCACCCGCGCGGTGTCGGGAGTCTTCGGGTTGGGCTGCGGGGACAGGTCCACCCCCGTCCCGTTCCCGTCGGGGGTCGCCCGGTCCATCACCAGCCCCTCCTGCTGGGCGTCGCGGGAGTGCACGTAGCCCGCGAGCAGGTCCTGGACGGGCGCCGTCCATCCGTGGAACAGGGTCTTCCAGTTCAGGGGCGGGCCGACGCTCCAGTTCTTCGTGAACTCGATCGCCTGGGTGAGGCGACCGGAGGCGCGGAAGGCGTACGCCTTGGTGTTGTTCGGGATGAACAGCACCGACGACGTGAACAAGGACGCCTGGGTTTGCGAGGTGCCGAGTGAGAAGAACTTCCGGTAGAGGGAGGGACCCGCTAGCGGGATCGGCCTGACGGCCTCGTTGGGCAGGGAACCGTCTGAGGGGTAGGGGTTGGGGTTGCGGCCACCGCTCCCCCCGAACTTGAGGCCGAGGTTTCCGGTCAGGGAGGAGTTGGTGGACAGTGTCACCTCGCTGCCGCCGTTCCACCGCATCTGGGCGTCGATGGGGCGAAAGTCGGTGACGTTGTCGATGTCGACCTTGGTGACGACGGTGGCGCGGATGTCGTGAGGTGACCAGAATCCGCCGCTCATCTCCTCGCGGACGCGGGAACCCGAAGGTGTGGTCGCGCTCTTGCTCGCGGCGAGTTCCTCCGCCGACAGGTGGTTCTCGAACCGTCGGCCGCCTCCGGACGACTGGGAGAGGAAGGACTCGAGCTTGCGCCGGTAACCGTCGTGGAGTCCGCTGCGTGTGTCGGAGAAGGTCCGGTACGTCTCCTCCAGCAGCCCGCGCATGCCCCGGCTCCCGGTATCGAAGTGGGTGTTCACGCGCTCGAAGGTGCCGCCTATGCGGCGGATCGCCTGGGCGCGGGACTGGTCCAGGGTCGGCTGTACCCGCTGGGGGCGGTCGGAGGGGGCGTCGTCGCCGTTCCTGTCGTCTCCTGGAGGAGTGTTGTCCGGCGTCGTCCCGGTGGTGTCCGTGGTGACTGGGGGAGGCGGTGAGGTGAGGGCGGTTGGCTGGTTGGTGCCGGTGGTGTTCGTGGTGGTGTTCTGTGGAAGGGCGACGACCTCGGTGCCCCCGCCGAACAGTCGTCCCCAGGTCTGCACGGCCCCGTCCCGGATCACGGTCCACAGGCCTCCCCGGTCGTCGCCCGCTGTGTCGCCCGTGGTCGTTCGCGGGACGAAGTTCCGGATGATCATGTCCCGTGCCTGCTCGGGTGTGAGCGGTTCCCGGCCGACCGTTGTGGCGGGAGCGGTGTCCTCGGCGGTGTCCGTCCGCGCGGAGTCCCCTTCCCGTGTGGCGGGGGTGTCGGTGGCCTGGGGGGTGTCGCGGGTCTCCCGTCCGTCGGAGGAGGCGACGGTCTCGCCGTCGCGGGTCGTGCCTGTCGGGTCGGACACGGTGTTCGGGGTGTCGGAGGCCATCGGTGGCATCTTGGGCGTGAGGAGGAAGGCCTGGGCCTCCATCCCGTCCCCCAGGAGCGGGATGCCGCGCTCGCGCTGGGGCCGGTCGTCGCGCGCCATCCCGATGTCGTCGTGCTCGAACAGCCGTGCGGTGAAGCGGGTGTTGGACGTCCACACGTCGGAGTCCACGTTGAACAGCACCGTTTCCTCGGAGCTGTGGGAGAGGCCCTGGCTGGAGCCCTTGCCCGTGTTCAGGGACGCGTTCAACGAGACCGAGGGGTTTCCCAGGACCCGGGGGACGCCGCGTGCGTCGCCGCCCGCGTCGGTGCGCACGCTGGCACCCGTGGTGAGGCTGAGCGTGTGGTTGACGCTCGAGCCCTTCGTGGTGGTGATGCCGGCCGAGCCCGCGAACCGGGCACCCCCGCTGGCGGTCGTTTCGTGCCGGTGCACCAGGCGGTCGAAGTCGCCGTAGACGCGCACTGTCACGGTCTCGGGCCGACCGCCTCTGTCCTTGCGGATCATCTTCGGGTCGATGACGGCGGATTCTTTGAGTCGGACCGGCACACCGTTCCCCGGCAGGTCGGACGCACCGCTTCTGAGCCCGGACTCGGAGAGCGCGTTGATGACCTTCAGGGTGTTCTCCCGCGCCACGTCCGCGTTGCGGCGCATGCCCCAACGTTCGCGGAAGCTGCGTACCGCGTCCGTGTTCATGTGGCTGGGGCGGACGGCGTAGTCCTTGTTGGTCCGGGCAAGGTCGGGGATGACCATTCCGGGGCGCTTCTCGGAGATGGCGCTGAGTACGCGGTACGCCAGGTCGTCGTAGAACGGGCGCCGCGGCGGGGGAGGGGCCTGGTCGTCGCGGTCGGCGCCGCTGTCCCCGGTGGTGCCCGTCCCCTCGCCGTTGTCCGCGGGAGCGGTCGGGGGAAGGTGGTCGAACCCGCGCACGGTGGCCCCGCTCAGGTCGGTGGGGCGGTCCACCGCGAGGTTCGGGAACGGGGGCCGGGCCGGCGCGGCCGGTCCGCCGGTCGGGTTCGGGGCCTTGGGATTTTCACCGTTGAGCTGGCGGGCGTCCTCGACCGTGAGCAGCTCGACGGAGTTCCCCTCGAAGCGGTGCACCCGCGGTTCGCCCTGGATGCGGACGTAGTAGTCGCGCTTGACGTCGTAGGCCGCGTGCCCGGAGGGGGCGTGCACGACATGGCTGTTCGTCCCCGAGGTGTTGAGGGCGATCCCCGTGCTCTTCTCGAAGCTCGCCGAGTACTCCACGAAGGGCACGTCCAGCCGGACGCTCTTGCCGTTGGGCAGGTCGAGCCAGATGCCGAAGCCGCCGCCGATCGAACCGGACACCACGCTGGAGTGCTTCACACTGGAGGAGCCGCTCTTGACCGAGGTGTTGCTGTGCAGGAAGTCGACCAGGTCGGGGGCGAAGTCCTTGCGGTTGTACTCGGTCGACACCGACCACATCCGCATGATGCGGGGGCGGGTGTCGGGGAACTCGATCCGGATGTGCGCGGAACTGTTGGACATCTGCGGCAGGTACTGCTGCACCCGGTCGTTGTCGAAGGTCCGCTCGATTCGTTCGCGGTACTCGTTGTCGCGCCGCTCCTTCCTGGAGGGCGTGTGGTCGCCGCCCCGGTTCCCCTCGGTGCGGGGGCCCAGGAGGTGGTCGGCGAGCCAGGTGCCCAGAGTGCTCTTCCCCGGTCGACCGCCGCCCGTCGTCGTGCCGGTGCCGTCGTCTCGGTCGCCTTCGCGGCGGCGGCCGGTCCCGCCGTCGCCGGACACGGTGTCCCTACCGCCTCCGCTGTCGGATGTCGCGGGGACCGGGGAGAAACGGGTGATTTCGAGCGGGTGGCCGGTTCCCATGAACGGCCGGTTGACCGGCTGGCGGTTCCCGTCCGGGTCCGCCGGTCCGTTGTCGGGCACGATGCGCTCGGGAGCGTCGGGGGAGGAGACCGCCTCGCCCGGCAGGTTCATGGCCAGTCCGTTGTACGCGGTCCCCTCCTGGACGCGCGGCGCGGCGAGGCCGGGGCCGTTGACGGACACCCTCATACCCAGGTCGCCGACGTAGATGTTCGGAGCTCCGAGCAGCTCGATGCCGCTGGCGGCGTTGGCGCTGTTCGAGGCCGATCCGCTGGTGCCCCGGACCTTCGTGCCGCCCCGCGCGCCCACGGCCGCGATCGGTCCGGCGTCGTTGCCGTCGACGCCCGTGACGTAGAAGGGGCTCATCGTGAACTTGCCGCCGACGGTCTTGCCCGCGCCGCGCGACCCGCCGTCGCCGGACTCCACCCCGGGGCCGTTGTCGTGGAGCCGCAGGAACCTGGAGTCACCGCCGCCGCTCGGGACCTCGGTGTCGACGTGGTAGAAATCGTCGCCTAGGGAGCGCAGATCGATGTCGGCGCTCCACATCTGCCCGTTGTGCGTGGTGCTGACGGTGTGTCCGTCCTCGCGGAGGAAGGGGCGCGGCCCCTCCTTCGTGAGGATGTCCACCACGTTGTTTACGATCCCCTGTCGTGCGGGGTCGGGCATGCCCGGAGTGCTGGCCAGGACGTCGTCGACGAACCCCGGCAGGTGCTCGGCGAAGAGCATGTGCGGACCGACGAGGGTCGACGTGGTCAGGTAGCCGAGGTCGTAGCTCTGACCGCTCCGGTCCGGCACGAAGCCGCCGTCGTAGGTGAGGGCCGGCGGGGGCGCCCCCTCGGGCGGCGCTGCCTCCGGCGGAGTCCCCTCCGTGCGAACGGGTGGGTCGGTGTCGAGGGGGTCGAGCCGGATGTCCCTGCTGGTGCCCCCCAGGGGGACGGGGCCGGCGTCGCGGCTCGAACTTCCCGGGGTTTCCCGGACGGTCATGACGGTGGTCGGGCCGTCGGGGCGCAGCAGGTCGGCCTGCCGCTGGGCGAGGTCGTCGTACTCCCGGTAGGCCTCGTTGGCCTCGCGCTGCGCCTCGTAGGCGCGGGCGCGCAGGTCGGCGGCGTCGGGGCGGCCCTGGCTCTCGGCCTCCCTGGTCTGGCCGACCAGGTCCTGGGCGCGCTGATAGCCGCTGATCGCGTCCTTGATGCTGGCCGAGGCCTGCTCCCCGAGCCGGATGGCGGTGGTGATCCTGTCCGACCCGGTCTGGGGAGAGGGTTTTTCCGGCCCGCTGCCGCTGTCGGTCCCGGGGGCGACAGCGGGGACGGGCGGGCCGTCGGACTCGTCGCGGCCTTCGGTTTCGGGCCCTTCCCGGCCGCCGCGGTCCTCGCCGAAGGGGTTGCTGTCCGACTCTTCCCTGTCTTCGTCGGAGCGGTCGCGATTCTCCTCGTCCGACCGCCTGTCGTCGGATCCGTCGTCGTCGGTGGGGGTGCGTCCGGTGTCCTCGGTCGGCGGTGGTCCGCTCTCCGTCCTGTCGTCGGTGTCGCGCTGGCGGTCGCTGGCTTCGGCGGGGGGAGGCGGCGGGCCGTCCTGCGATGTGGTCTGTTGTGCGGGGGCGGGTGTGGTGTTGGTCTGCTGCTCGTCGGTCGGGGTGTGCTGGTTGTCCTGCCCGGTGGTGTTCCCGGTGGTCGCGGTCTCCGCTGGCGGGGGGTCTGTCGTGACGGTCTGGGGGTCGTCGTCGGTCGACTGTGGGGTGGACGGCTCGGGGGTGCGGATGTCGTGGGTGCGTTGGGGTGAGCGTCCGCCGCTGTCGGAGGCCGGGTTCTGCGGGGTGGTTGCGGGTGGCTGCTGGCTCAGAGGTGGCGGGGTGGTGTGGCCGATCGGGGGCGCCACGACCGTGGGGGCGGGTTCGTGGCGCTGTTCGGGTTCGGGGGTGGGACGGTTGGTGGTGTTCGTGCCGCTGTTGTTTTCCGGGTTGGGTGTGGTCTGTTCGGTGTCGGGGGGTGCGGCGGTCATGGGGTTGTCGGGGACGATGGCGTTGAGGAAGTTGACGGCGAGGGGGGCGTTGTTCATCCCGGGGTGGAAGAGGTCGTCGCTCGTGCCGGGGTGTTTGGTGTCGGTGGTACCGAGGGGGTCCTTGGTGGGGTCGGGGGTGGTGAGGGAACCGGGGAGTGGGGCGCGGGTGTCCTCGTCCTGGCGTACGCGGGCGTTGTCGTTGGTGTTCCAGTCGCGGTCGTCGGGGTCGCCGGACTCGCTGTCGGTGTCGCCGTAGTCGGAGCCGGTGTCGCTGACCAGGTCGGGGACGTCGTCGGTGTCGGAGACGTCGTCGTGGTTGCCGGTGCCGTTCGAGGCGGTGGCCGGAGGGCCGTCGCGGTCGGGTTGTCCGTCGCTGTCGCGGTCGGGACCGCTGTTGCCCTCGCGTCCGCCTCCGCGGTCCTCCCGGTCCGCCCCGTCCCGGTTCTTGGTGCCGGACTCAGTGACAGGAGGTTCGTCGCTGTCGTGGTCGGGGGTCTGGTCACCACCCTGGCCGGGGTTGTCGTCCCCGCGTCCCCATCCACCGCCGCCGTTGCCGCCGACGTGGCCGTTTGCCTGGTTGTCTGTGCTGTTGCTGTTGCTGTTGCTGTTGCTGTTGCTTTGGGTTTGGGGTGGTGGGAGTGGGGTGTGGTCTCTGTGGCTGAACAGGTCCAGGCCGTGCAGGGCGCCGTCGGTGGCGCCTTGTTGGATGCCTGCTTGGGAGGCGCCCGCGGTGGCCGACCACACCGAGGCTTCCCAGCCGCGTCCGTCCATGACGCTGCCCAGGCCTTCGCCGAGGTAGCCCTCCAGGGCTCCGGAGCCGATGGTGCCGCCGGTCTGCTGGGCGTAGGCGCCGGTGGTGGAGAAGTACTCGGCCAGGGGCCGGTTGAGGTTGACGGGTACGTCGGCCAGGTGGTCGCGCATGTGGGGGGGTAGGCGGTCACCGATGGTCTGGCGTAGCTGTTGTCCCAGGGCGGGGTTGTTCCAGTTGCGGGTGAGGGTGTTGGCGTAGTCGCGGCCCAGGTTGCGTGCGGCACTCTCGCCGAGGTGGTCGCCGAAGTGGCGGGCGAAGAGGTCGGCGAACTCCTCGCGGGCGGCGGCGGCTTTGGCGGCGTTGTCGAAGGCGCCTGCGCCGATGGGGCTGCCGGGGTGGTAGGGGGCCAGGAGTTCTTCGTTGTGGCGGGTGAAGAGGGTGGCCAGGTCCTGGTTCAGGGACGGGGACGCCGGTGGCCCGCTGGTCGGGTCGTCCTTGGGTGTGGGTGTGTCGGGTCCCCGGTCGGGGTTGGTGGCGGGTGGGTCGTCTTTGACGGGGCCGGTGGGGGGCCCGTCGGGGCCCCCGTTGGGTGGTCCGGGGGGTGTGTCGGGGGTGTTGTTGAGGGGGCCGGGGGGTGGGGGTCCGCCGTCGGGGCCGGTGCGGGTCAGGGGTGGTGGGTCGGGGAGGCCGTGGAGGTCTTTGAGGCCGGTCTTGAGAAGGTTGACGAGGTTGTTGCCGAAGAGTGTGTCCAGGCCCAGGGCGGCGAAGGCGGAGATGAGGCCTTCGCCGATGGCGCCCAGGTGGGAGCTTTTGGTGAGTTCGCGGTCCTTGTTGTGGCGGGTGCCCTTACCGATCTGGATGCGTTGGATGATGCTGTCCATGCTGGCGAAGATCTGGCTGAGGATCTGGTGGCTGGGCACGGTGAAGGCGAGCCAGGTCAGGATGCGCCGCATGGCCAGGCTGCGGATGGCCTTGAAGACGGGGATCCACTTCAGCGAGGCGCCGAAGGTGAACTTGGCGGTGGCGATGGCCCAGGCGATCTCGACCAGGAGTTGGATGAACTGGCCGATGACCATCATGTGCATGTACTCGACGTTGGCGCGGGCCTTGAAGAGTTCGGTGGACATGACGGTGGAGTTGTCCTGGGCGGAGCCGACGTAGTTGTTCTCGCCCTTGGTGAACTGGTCCAGGGAGCGTTCGTAGTTGTCGGCGGTTTTGCCGTCGAAGTGGCGGCGGGCGTGGGAGCGGCTGAGGGCGAGGAGTTCTTCGAGGTGTTTGAGGCGTTGGGTGAGGCTGTTGTAGATCTCGGAGGCGTGGCCGAGTTGGTAGAGGCCGGCGCGGGGGACCTTGATGCCGGTGAGGACTTTGATGGCGTCGCGTGAGGAGTCGGACATGTTCGGGTCCAACGGCATGCGCGCCCTCCCCCCTCCACGACCGCTTCCTCAGGAGAGATGAAAATAACACCGTTACGGCCAGATGTGGAAGCAGTTGCACTTATGTTTCCGTTCCCGTCCTTGTGTGTTGTCTTGTGTGCTCTTCGGCTGTGGTATAAGTTCCTGTCGCGGATTTCCCTCCGTCCCGCCGCCGCTCCGCCACCGCCGCGGTGCCCGACCCGCAGGTCGGCGGCTCCCGTGCGAGGCCCGCGCTCAGGGTGACGTTGCCATTTCGCAACGGTTTTCCCCGAACAGCGGGGGTATTCGCATACCGTTCCCCTTCGGCCGGGATGCTTTCTTCGTGGGGAAGCAGAGGACCCGATCGCATTCACCCGCCGGGCCGGGGCTCGTCGCCCCCTCGGTCAAGGGGTTGACCATCGACGGATCGGAGGACCTTGTGAGTGGTCTCAGCGTTGGCGCCGCGGCTGTCAGGCAGACGGCGAGAGTGAGCGCCACGACGGCCCCGTCCGGAACGGAGCGGCTCTCGGCCGCCGAGGGCAGGATCGCCAGGGCCGCCCTGGCGGAACTGCCGGGGGACGGGGTGATCATGCTCGACGCCGGGCTGATGGCGGAGCGGATCGCGTGGTTGCTGCCCGCCGGCTGCGGGCTGAGCGTCCTGACCAACTCGGTCCCGGTCGCGCTGGGTCTGACCTCGCGCCGCGACCTCTCCGTGCACCTGCTGGGAGGTCGGGTGAGCGCCGCGGCCGGGACCACGCTCGCCTCCGTGCGCCTGCTGGAGCAGCTCCACGTCGACGTGGCCTTCATCGTCGCCGACGGCGTGTCCCCCCGGCGGGGCCTGACCTGTGCCGACCCCGCGGAGGTGATGACCAGGCAGGCCATGGTGCGGGCCTCGTCCAGGACCGTGCTGTTGGCCGACCACACCAGGATCGGCGGCGACCGTATCTCCCGCTTCGCGCGGCTGCACGAGGTGGACTGCCTCATCACCGACACCGGCACCGATCCCGAGGACGTCCGGAGGCTGCGCGGACGCGGACCGCGCGTGCGCATGGTCTGACCCCTCCCGGTGCCGGACACGCCCTGTGACGAACACCTTGACCTCCGGACGCGGTCGGCGGCCGACGGATGTGTCGCGCTCCACACCGCGGCGCCCTCCCCGCCCCGTCTCCGACCAGCCGTGCGGGTCGGAGACGGGGAAACCTGCTCGGAAGGCGGTGCCGTTCAGATGTTGTTTTGCGTGTGTTTGTTGCAGGGCTGCGGACGCGTGGTCTTCTCAGGTTCGCTGTGAGGCTGATGTCCGGAAGTTCCGCCGGTTCACAGTCACAGAAGGGGCACGGGGGGTTGTTATGGCAGGCGACTTCTCTATAAGCTCACGCAAGGGCAGATAAAACCCAACCAATACCACGTGGTTTCGGTCAGTCCCTCGGGCTCCGCCCCGCGCGACCCAGGTCGCGCCGGCCCGCGGCGGACCGAAACCCGGGCGAGGGGTCCCCTCCTCCGCCCGTTCCGCTCAACGGCCTCCGCGTCCGGTCCCGTGATCTCCCGGCGCAGGAGACCGTCCCCGCCCCTCGTCGGAAGGGAAAGGGCCCGTTCACCGGGTCGGTTCCGCCATGCTGCACCACCCCTCCCCCTCCCCGGCAGTGGAGAACGCACCGATGACGACAGCCGCGAGAAGAACCGGCGCCGTCCCGCGCGCGGCCGCGATCGCGGGATTCTGCGCGGTCCTCGCCCTGACGGCGGGCTGTGCGTCCTCCGAGGGCGCGGTCTCCGGGGCGGAGGCCGCACCGAGCACCCCGGCCGCCCCGTCCGGCGAAGAGGAGGCCGCGGCGCTCGCCGCCTACACCGGCATGTGGGACACGGTCGTGGCCGCCTCCCACGAGGGCGGCGAGGTCCCCCCCGAACTCCGGGACTACGCCGTGGGCGGCGCCTACGCCCTCATGAGCGCGGCCCTGGAGGGGGCCCGCACCTCCGGTGCGCAGGTCACCGGCGAACCCGTCCTCCAACCCGTCGCCGCGGTCGAGGGACCCGACAGCGCGACGGTCGAGGACTGCCTCGACGACTCCGGCTGGAACCTCGGCATGGGCGGCTCCTCCTCCGGGCAGGGCCCGCGCCTCGTCGAGGCCACACTCGTTCACGACGGACTCGCCTGGCGCGTGTCCGACCTCAGGATCTGGGAAGCGGGATCATGCTGAGACTCGTACGACCCGCGGCCACGGCCGCGGTACTGACCCTGCTGGCGGCCGGAGCCGTCGCCACCCCGGCGCAGGCCGACGAGGGCTCCTTCCTCGGCCAGGTCGAGTGCGGCAGCTCGGGCGGCCTGGGCTGCTCGATCCTGCTGCGCTGGTGGCAGACCCACGCCGGGCAGCAGGGCTCCGGCGGCTCGGGGGGCTCCGGCGACCCGGGCGCCCCGGCCGCCCCCTCCGACGGCGTCGACTGGAACGCCATCGACTGGGACGCGATCGACTGGTCCCAGGTGGACTGGGACGCCATCGACTGGGAGTCCATCGACTACGACGGCGAGGGGGAGGCCCCCACCGACCCGGTCACCCTCATCCAGGAGTCCATGGCCGACTTCGAGCTGCCCCCGCCCCGGATCGAGACCTCCCCGGGCAGCGACTCCCTGGTCCTGGTCAACACCCCCGTGTGGTTGTGGGTGGAGTCCCAGGACTGGGAGGCGGCCGAGGCCTCCGCCGAGGTCCAGGACTGGTCCCTCACGGTCACCGCCACGCCCGCGTCCACCGTCTGGAACCTGGGCGACGGCACGCAGATCCGCTGCGAGGGCCCCGGAACCCCCTTCGACCCCGCCGTGCACGACCCCGAGTCGGCCTCCCCCGACTGCGGGCACGTCTACACCCTGCCCTCCGCCAGCCAGCCCGGCGGCGTCTACCCCGTCTCCGTCGAGGTCGGCTGGGACGTGGGCTGGGAGCTCTCCGAGGGCGAGTTCGCCGGGGGCGAGACGGGCGCGCTCGACTCGGTCACCACGACCTCGCAGGTCGAACTCCAGGTGGACGAATCCCAGGGCCTGGTCACCGGCACCGGCAACCGCTAACACCGAAAGAAGACGACAGACGTGGTGGACACGAAGACGGCACCGGCCCCCGCGGCCTCCCCGCGGCAGGGGGAGACCCCTCCGGTGCGGCTCCTGGGCAGCGGACCCCGCCGCTGGCGGTGGCTGGTCCTGGCCCTGGGCATGATGACCGCGGGCGGCCTGACCGGCGTGGTGGCCCTTGAGCAGATGGACGACCGGCAGGGGGTGCTCGTCGCCGACACCGACCTGCCCGCGGGCCACGTGGTGACCGCGGAGGACCTGCGGGTCGCGCGGATCTCCGTCGCCGACGGGGTCTCCTTCGTCGGCGCCGACCGCCTGGAGGCGACCGTCGGCCAGACCCTCACCGTGCCCGTCACCGAGGGCGGCCTCCTCCCCGAGGCGGCCCTGGGCGCCGAGGCCGCCTTCCCCGAGCGCGACCGCGCCGTGCTCGGCGTGGCCCTGCGCGTGGGCCGCTTCCCCGCCTCGATCGGCCCCGGCGCCGCGGTCTCCGTGGTGGTCCACCCCGAGGAGGGCGCCACGGGCGGCGGCGTGGAGGCCTACCGCGCACTTGTGCAGGACGTGCAGCCCTCCGCCGCCGAGGACGGCTCGGTGGAACTCGAACTCGTCGCCTCCTCCGCCGACGCCGCCGCCATCGCCTCGGCCGCCGCCGTCGAGCGGGTCAGCGTCGTCCAGGTCAACCCCCGGGGAGGCGCGTGATGCCCCGGACCGTGGCGCTCTTCTCCCTGAGCGGAGCACCCGGCGTCACCTGCGCGGCCATGGCGCTGGCCGCGGTCTGGCCCGGCGGGGCCGGAGCCGTCCTGGTGGAGACCGACGCCTCCGGCGGCGACGTCGCCACCTGGCGGCGCCTCCAGCCCGACCCCGGCCTGACCGGCCTGGCCGCCGCGGCCCGGCACGGCGGGGCCTCCGCCGACCTGGCCGCGCACACCCAGATCCTCCCCGGAGGGCTGTCGGTGTGCCACGCGCCCGTCACCGCCGACCGCGCCGAGGGCGCGGTGCGACTGCTCGCCCAGAACCCCGGCGTGCTCGTCTCCGCCGACGGGCCCGCCGTCGTCCTGGACCTGGGCCGCCTGACCCCCGGCGCGTCCGCCGCCGCACTGGCCACGTGGGCCGACGAGGCACTGCTGCTCGTCGCCGACGACCTGGCGCAGCTGCGCCGGGCCAAGGAGGCCTCCGAGGCCCTGACCCGCAGCCTGCCGCGCCTGCGCACCGTCGTCGTCGGCGGCTCCGGCAACGTCCGCGAGATCGTGGGCGCGCTGGGCCCGGGCGTGTGGGGGCGCCTCCCCGACGACGCCCGCTCCGCGGCCTTCCTGCGCGGGGAGGCCAACCCGCGCAAGCCGCAGAGCAGGCCCCTGCTCAAGGCGGCGGCGCGCCTGGCGAAGGACCTCGCCGAGGGCGCGCGCCCCGCTGAGCCGGCCGACGGCACCGGAGTCCCGGCGCCCGCGCCCGAGGCGACGGGGGTCCACGCATGAGCAGCGGACACGACACCGGATACGACATCACCGACGGCTACTTCCTGGACACCGACCGGGCACGCACAGTGGCCGACCGCGTGGAGCGAACCGTCACCGAGGCCACCCGGCGGCTCAGCGAGGAGACCCGCGGCCGGCCCGAGGACACGCCCGAGGAGTACCGCGCCCGCGCCGAACGCGTCATCGCCCAGATCCTCGACGAGGACGCGAGCCGCGCCCTGTCCGAGGGCAGGCAGGTGCTCGACGCCACCACCGAGGCCTCCGTCGCCGCCGGCGCCCTGGCCCGGGTGTGCGGACTCGGCCCCCTCCAGCCGCTCCTGGACGACCCCGGGATCGAGAACATCAACATCAACGGCGTGCACGTGTGGGTGCGCCGCGCCGACGGCAGCCGCGAGCGGCACGACTCCCTCTTCGCCGACCCCGACGAGGTCGTCGCCCTGGTCCGGCGCCTGGCGTCGGAGTCCGCCACGGGGGAGCGCCGCTTCGACCCGGGCGCGCCCATCCTCGACATGCAGCTGCCCGGCGGCGAGCGCCTCAACGCGGTCATGGAGGTCGCCCGGCAGCCCTCGGTGTCCATCCGCCGCCACCGCTACGGCCGCACCACCCTCGAACAGCTCCACGAGCTGGGCACGATCGACGACACCCTGGTCGCCCTGCTGCGCGCGGGGGTGCGCTCCCGCCGCAACATGGTCATCACCGGCGGCACCGGCGCGGGCAAGACCACCCTGCTGCGGGCCCTGGCCGCCGAGATCCCCGTGGACGAACGCCTCGTCACCATCGAGGACGTCTTCGAACTCGGGCTGGACCGCGACCGCGACGCCCACCCCGACTGCGTCGCCCTCCAGGCCCGACCGGCCAACGTCGAGGGCGTCGGCGAGATCACCATCGCCGACCTGGTGCGCACGGCCCTGCGCATGTCGCCGGACCGGGTCATCGTCGGTGAGACGCGCGGCCACGAGACCGTTCCGCTGCTCAACGCCATGAGCCAGGGCAACGACGGCAGCCTCACCACCCTGCACGCCGCCAACTCCGCGGGCGCCTTCACCAAGCTGGGCGCCTACGCCGCCCAGTCCGCCGAGCGCCTGCCCCTGGACGCCACCGCGTCCCTGGTGGCCGCCGCCGTGCACCTGGTCGTGCACGTGTCGGCGCTGCCCACGGGCGGGCGCATGGTCACGAGCGTGCGCGAGGTGGTGGGCGCCGAGGGGCAGAACGTGGTCTCCAACGAGATCTTCCGGCGCGACCGCAACGGGCCCCTGCCCGCGGCGCCGCCCAGCCCCAACACGCTCGACGCCCTGGCCGAGGCCGGGTTCGACCCGGCGATGCTGAGCCCGGACACGGTGGGGTGGGCGCGGTGACGACTCCTGTTCTGCTCGTCGCCGCCGCGGGCGTCCTGCTCGGCGCGGGGCTGTGGCTGGCCCTGGCTTCGCTGGCGGCGTCCGGCGGCTCGCGTACCTCGCGGGTTCCGCAGTGGCGGGCGCTCCTGTTCGGTCAGCAGCGGCCGTTGAGGCTGGTCGCGGCGATCGTCGGCGGCCTGCTGGTCTGGTTCGTCACCGGGTGGCCGGTGGCCGGTGTGCTCGCCGCCGCCGGTTGCTGGTGGGGCCCGGCGGTGCTGGGTCCCGACCGCGGTCATGAGAAACAGGTGGCGGGGGTCGAGGCCGTCGCGGCCTGGACCGAGATGCTGCGCGACCTGATGGCCGGTGCGGCCGGTCTGCACCAGGCCGTGGCCGCCACGGTGCCCATCGCGCCCGAGCCGGTGCGGGAGCCGGTCGCCAGACTGGCGGAGCGGCTGCGGGCCGGTCAGCCCACGCAGGGTGCGCTGCGGGCCTTCGCGGACGAGGTGGACAACCCGACCGCCGATCTGGTGGCTGCTGCCTTGAGCACTGCTGCCACCCGGCATGCGACTGACCTTGGCACACTGCTCGGCAGCCTGTCGGAGGCCGCTCGGGAGCAGGCGGCGATGTTGGTGAGGGTGGCGGCGAGTCGCGCCCGGCTGCGTACGTCCACACGGATCATCGTCGGCGCCACCCTGGGTATGGCAGCGTTCCTACTGGTGCTCAACGGTGAGTACATGGAGCCGTTCGACAGCCTCCTCGGTCAGTTGGTGCTCGCGAGTATCGGTGGCCTGTGGGCGGGTGCCTTGGTCTGGCTTTCCTACATGTCTCGCTTCGACTTGGGGCCGCGTGTGCTTGCTCCTGCTCCCTCCCGAACCTCGGAGGCCGCCCGATGACCCCTGTCCTGGCCGCCGCTCTCGCGGGTGCTGCTCTCGGACTGGCCTTGTGGGCGCTCTTCGCGGCTCGCTGGGCGAGGCCCACGCTTGCCGAACGTCTGGCCGCGCCGCCTCCTCCCCGGCCCGTCATTGTTGCGGGCCCGGACACCGGGGTACTGACGCGACTGGGAAAGTTCGGCGCCCCGATTCTTGAAGGCTTCGGCATGCCCGGACCCCGCACACGACGCAACCTGATGGTGTGCGAGCGCTCACCGGCCTCCTACCTCGCTGAGAAGTTCACTGCTCTGGTGCTGGGGCTTGCTTTCCCTCCGCTGCTGGGCGGCATGCTTTCCCTGGCAGGTGTTGTACTGCCAGGTGTCATCGCCGGAGGTATGTGGGTGGCCTTCGCTCTGGTCGTTTGGTTCGCCCCCGACCTGTCTCTACGTGACGAGGCGGGTAAGCGTCGAGAACAGATGCGTCGCGCCCTGGCGAGCTTCGCTGACCTGGTCGTGGTGTCCCTTGCCGGAGGGGCGGGCGTCAACGGCGCTCTGGCCGACGCCGGTGCTGCAGGTAATGGATGGGCCATGGTTCGAATTCGGGAGAGCCTGCGCGAGGCGATACTCATGCGCCAGCCGCCCTGGGCCGCACTGCGTGATCTAGGGGAGCGCTACGACACCTCCGAGTTCGCTGAACTCGCGGCCAGCCTCCAGCTTGCTGGGGCCGACGGCGCGCGTATCCGCAGTTCGCTGGCTGCTAAAGCCAAGACTCTGCGTACCCAGTTCCTGTCCGAGATGGACGCCGAGGCGCAGTCCGCCACAGAGCGGATGAGCTTGCCGGTGGTCCTGCTCTTCGCTGGGTTCCTGGCCCTCTTGGGCTACCCGGCGATGAGTCACATTCTGTTCAGCTCATGAAAACCCGACGCACCTTGGAGACCTCTGATGCAGCGCATCACTGCCTACCTCAGCTCTCTGCTGTTCAGCAGGAGGGACGACGGCTACTCCACCGAGACAGTTATTGTCACAGCCTTGCTCGTCATTATGGCTGGCGGAGCGATCGGCATCATCACCACTGCAGTACTGGAACGGGCCGGGTCGGTTCTCGGTGGCTAACCTTGCCCACTCGGCGGGATGACCGCGGTAGCGCCGAGATGGTGGTCGCCGCGCCTCTCATGCTGCTCTTGGTGTTCCTAGTCATCCAGATGGCTCTGTGGATGCACGGCGATCACGTCGTTGCCGACATCGCCCGCAGGACCGCTGAGCAGTCACGGACAGCGGGCGGCGGCACGTCGGTGGCCGAGAGCGGGGGAAGCTCCTTCCTCTCCGGCCTCGACGTGTCTGTCAACCGCAGTGCGGAGGAGGTACGCGTGGTGGTGGACGCCGAGGTGCCCAGCATCGTTCCGGGCCTCAGTTGGCCGGTGGGCCACGAGGTCACCGCGCCCGTGGAGCGTTTCGTCCCTGCGGAGGCTGCCCCGTGAGTTCTCGACAGTCCGCTGAAGCGGCTCAAGGAGACCGCGGGTCTGCCTCGGCGGAACTGGCATTGCTCACCCCCGCCCTCCTGGCGTTCGCCATGCTCATGGTGCTCGCCGGGAGGGTGGCGGACGCCAACTCCACCGCCGACCAGGTGGCGCACTCCGCCGCTCGGGCGGCCTCTCTCGAACGCAGCGTTGCCGCCGCAGAGGGGGCCGCGTCGAGCACCGCTGCGAGTTCCCTCGCGGAGAACGGCCTGGTCTGCGGCGACCACTCCGTCACCCTTGACCACGGTGGGCTAACCCCGGGTGGGGCAGTCACCGCCGTGGTCGAGTGCCGCGTCGGATTGGGTGATCTGACCGGACTGAGCGTTCCGGGGACCTTCACGGTCACCGGGGACGCCACGGTCGTCGTCGACACCTTCAGGGGGCAACCGTGAGACGTACGGACGACAGAGGCCAGGCCACGGCGTTCGTGGTCGTCATGGCCGCGGCCTTCCTCCTCTGCCTGGGCCTGGTGACCGACGGCGGTGGAGTGCTGCGCGCCCGCAACGAGGCCGCCACCCTGGCCCAGGAGGCCGCCCGCGCGGGTGTCCAGCAGCTCGACTGGGCCTCCTACCGCGAGGGCACGAGCGAGGTCGCCCTCGACCCCTCGGCGGCCTCCGCCGCCGCGCAGTCCTTCCTCAGCGCCGCCGGTGCCACCGGGACGGTCGCGGTCAGCGGCGACACCGTGACCGTGACCTGCTCGGTGGACTACTCTTTCACCCTCTTGCCGATGGGCTCGACCACCGTCGACGCCACGGCCACCGCACGTCCCCACACCCAGCCGACTCCCTAGCTCCAGTGAGGCGGACATGACCCAGATCCGACGGCTGAGCGCCCTCCTGCTCGCAGCGGCGATCCTGCTCGGCATCCCCTACCTGCTCCTGTGGCACCTGCCCTGGCCGGAGCTGCCGGACTCCTGGGCCGTGGCCGCGGCGCACCTGCGCGGCTGGCGTCTGCCGCCGGGGGTGTTCACCGCCCTGCTCATCACCGTGCTGTGGGCCCTGTGGGGCCTGTACGCGGCCGGACTGGTCGTGGAGACCTTCGCCCGCCTGCGCGGCATGCCCCGCAGGCTGCGCCCCCTCGGGCCGCTCCAGGTGGTGGCGGCGGCCGCCGTGGGAACCGTGGCGGTCGCCCCGGCCACCGCGTTCGCCGACACCGTCACCACGCAGGAGGACCGCGAGGCGGACGGCGAGCAGGACGCCGACGCACCCTCCGCTCCAGAGGAGGCCCCGTCCGCGCAGCCCGTCGAGCGGGTGCGCACCGTCTCCGGCTTCGGCGTCGGCTCTGCCGATCTCACCGAGCAGATGCGCGACGACCTCGCGCCGGTCGCGGACATGATCGACTCCTACGGTGACACCGAGACGCCCGTGCGCATCACCGGTCACACCGATCCCAGCGGGAACGCCCAGATCAACCAGGAGCTGTCCGAGCGCCGGGCCCAGGCGGTCGCGGACCACCTCGACGAGGTCCTGGGCGAGGAGGCCCCGGAGATGGAGGTGGAGGGCGTCGGCTCCGAGCAGCCCCGCGAGGGCGGTGCCGCCGCCCAGCGCAGGGCCGAGGTCGCCTACACCGTCGTTCCGCAGCCGACCTCCCTCCAGTCGCGTGTGATGGCCGCCGAGACGCCGGACCCCGCTGCCGGTGCCGGGGAGACCGCTGCCGCCGAGACCGGGGAGGCCGACCCGGTGGCGGCTGCGGCCGACGCTGCCGAGGCCGAGGCCGCCGAGGACGGCGGGAACGTGCTGGTCGTGGAGATCCCCGACGGCGCCGTCACCGGAGCGGTGGCCTTCGCTGGCCTGGCCGGGGGATACCTGCTGGGCAAGCGGGGCGTCCGGATGCCCGGCGTCAGCCTGAGCCTGCCCCGCCTGTTGCCCAGGGCGCCCCGCCGCCTGGCCCTGACCGCCCCGCCGCCCCGACCCACCCCCGGGGACGAGATCGACGAGCGGGTGACGGTGGAACTCGACCACGTGCCCGGCCTCGGCATCACCGGTCCGGGCGCGGCGGGGGCCGCCCGGCGCCTCATCGTCAACGCGCTCGACCGCCTCAACGACGACGCCGTGCGCGTGCTGCTCACCGAGGCCGAGGCCGCCCGCCTGGTCGGCGACCGGGGCCGCGACCTGCTGCGCGCGCACCCCTGCGAGCCCGTGCGGATGGTCGGCACGACGGAGGAGGCCCTGGCAGTCCTCCAGCGCGAGCTGCACCAGATCGTCGAGGAGCCGGGGGAGAGGCCGCACACGCCCCTGGCCCTGGTGACCTCGCCCACCTCCGAGCACGAGACCGCGCTGTCGGGTCTGCTGCTGCACGGGCAGCAGCAGGGCATCACGGCCGTGGTCCTCGGACGCTGGCCGCTCGGCGGAAGCTGCGTCATCGAGGAGGACGGCCTCATCACCGAGACCAGTCCTCCGCTCAACCCGGTCTTCCACTGCTCCTGGCCCGGCGCGACCGCCGAGGAGGTCATGGACGCCGTCCGCGCCTACCGCCACTCCTCGCCCGTCCTGGAGGAGACCGGTGAGCGGGTGGCGAGCCAGGGGGCCGCCCGGGAGGCCGTGGAAGAAGAGGCCGTCGAAGAGGAGGCCGGTTCCTTCGCGGAGCCGTTCCTCGGCGCCCTTGGGGAGCAGGCCGCCGCTGAGACGGCGGAGACGAACGAGGCGATCGAGACGGCTGAGCCGACCGAGTCGGTCGATGCTGCTGTGAGCGAGGAGAAGGAGCAGAGGGCCGAGACGGCCGCGAAGCCCAGGAGGACCAAGGGGATCAGGAAGGCCAAGGCGGCCGAGGCCTCGGAGGAGGGCTTCTGGGACGCCGACGTCTGGAACACCGACTTCTGGGAGACCGACGCGCCCGCGGCGGGGAAGGCCGACACCGACCGGTCCGAGACCGAGTCGGCCGACGCCGCGCCGTCGGGGCCCGAGCATGACGCTGCCGTGTGGTCCGAGGCCGAGCTGGCTGACGCGGAGCAGTCGCGAGCTGATGAGTCCGCTGCCGTGCAGGCCGGGTCCGAGTGTGCGGACACCGCGCGGACGGACGCGGAATCCGCGGACGCCGGGGCGGACCGCTCCAGCCCCGAGCCGTCCGCCGCCGAGGAGGCCGAGTCCGACCTGTCCGCGTTCGAGCAGTTCGCCTCCGAGGAACGGGTCTCCCGGGAGACCGCGCCGGAGCTGTCCGGCTTCGCGCGGCCCTCCGCGGCCCGGGACGACGCCTCCGCTCAGGTCACCGCTCCGGCACGGGCGGAGCAGCCGAAGGAGAACGCATCCGCGGAGCCCGCAGTCCGGCGCCCCGCGTCCGAGGAGGCCGCCTCCGCGAGGCCCGCCGCCGAGCACCCCGCACCCGGGCAGCGTGCGCCGGAACGGGCCGCCCAGGAGGAGGGCGCCCCCGCGGCGGACTCGTCCGAACGGCCCTCCGCCGAGCAGTACGCCTCCGAGCTGTCCGCGCCCGCGCCGTCCGGGGTCCAGGCACAGCGTGCGCCCCAGTCCTCCGCGCCTGCGCCGTCCGCGGCCCAGGCGCAGCTGGTGCCTGAGGAGACCTTGTTCGAGGAGACCGCGTCCGCGCCGTCCCCGCCTCCGGGGAGCGAGGCCGCGCAGTTCACGGCCCAGAGGAAGCCCGTTCCCTCAAGGCCTCCCGTCGGACCTTCCACACCCGAGCAGCGCGAGTCCGAGCCCGCCCCCGCGAGGCCCGCGCCCGGGCGTCCGAGCACGGGCACGGTTCCGTCGGTGGTCGCCTCTCCCGCCCGCGCGCAACGCCCGTCCCAGCAGACGCGCACGGATCCCGCCCAGCAGGAGCGGACCCCTGAGGAAGAGGCCGCTCCCGTCCGCAAGGCCGCCAAGCGCGCCGTGCGTTCCCGTCTCCCGAAGCCGAGCGAGTCCTCGTCCGCCCCGGCCGCCCCGGTGGCGCGGTCCGAGCAGCCCGTGATCCCGGACCAGCCCGCACGCCCCGAACGGGCGCGCGCCCGCGCCCAGAACGTGGCCGCGACCCCCACGGGCCGTACCGACGCTCCCACCAGCCGCGCGGAGCGCTTGGAGAGGCGAACCAGGGCCGAGCGCAGGAACGCCACCGCCCCCGCCGGAGCCGTCGCCGAGCACCCCGTGCCGGAGGCCGAGGGCGGGGAGCCGGACGAGTCCCAGCAGTCCCGGCCCCTGCTCCGTAAACCCAAGAAGGCGGGGCGCGGAAGGACCTGGCGCCCCCGGGACAACTCCTGACCCAGGGCCCGCCCCAGGTGTCGTAGCGCGGACGGCCGGAGCCGACTCCGTACACTGCACGGACAGTGTGCGCGGCTCCGGCCGCGTCCCGCCAGCGTGACGAGGGGGTCACGGATGAGGGCCAACCAGACGCCGACCGAGGAGATCACCCGCGCCCCGGCGGCCTTCGCCGACCGGATCACCGCCGACGGCCGCTTCGGCCGCCGCGCCGAGCCCGGCCGCTACCGCCTGGTCGTCAGCCGCGCCTGCCCCTGGGCGCACCGGGTCGTCATCACCCGCAGGCTCATGGGCCTGGAACAGGCCGTCTCCCTGGCGGTCACCGACCCCCGCCAGGAGATCATCGGGGGCGACCCGCACTGGGTGTTCACCGAGGCGACCGGCAGTCCCGGCGACAGGGACCCCGTCCTGGGCATCCACGCCCTGCGCGAGGCCTACCTGGCGCGCGACCCCTCCTACGACGGCGGGGTCAGCGTCCCCGGCCTGGTCGAGGTGGAGAGCGGCCACCTGGTGACCAACGACTTCGACCGGCTGGTCCGGGACATGGACACCGAATGGGGCGGCCTGGTCAGGGACGGCGCCCCGGACCTGTACCCGTCCGCGCTGCGCGACGAGATCGACGCCCTGTCCCGGGAGGTCTACACCGACCTCAACAACGGCGTGTACCGGGCAGGGTTCGCCCCCGACCAGAGGCGCTACGACGCCGCGGTCGCCGCCGTCTTCGCCAGACTCGACGCGCTGGAGGAGCGCCTCTCCGATCGGCGCTACCTGGTCGGGGACTCGATCACCGAGGCCGACATCAAGCTCTTCCCGACCCTGGTGCGCTTCGACGCGGCCTACCACGGCCACTTCAAGTGCAACATCCGCAAGCTGTCGGAGTACCCGGCGCTGTGGGCCTACGCCCGCGACCTGTTCCAGACGCCGGGGTTCGGCGACACCACGAACCTCGACCACGTCCGTATCCACTACTACTGGGTCCACACGGGGATCAATCCGACGCGGATCGTCGCCGCCGGGCCCGATCCGCGCGGCTGGCTCACCCCGCACCACCGCGAGGAGCTCGGCGGCAGCCCCTTCGGCGCGGGGACCGCCCCGGGGCCGGTCCCGGTCGGCGAGCGCGTCCCCGACATCTCCTGACCCCTGCGCCCCGGTCGGGCCCCGCCTGGTGCGTCCCCGGTCCGCCGGTGGACCGGCCGGAACCTTGGCCGGTGTGGCACCGGGGTTCCGGCCTGGGACGAGCTTGTGCTTGTAGTGCGTCTCGACCGTCCAACCTCGCTGTAAGCACAAGATCACGGCGGAGGGGGTGGGCCACCGCCCCTACCGGCCCACCACTCCTACCGGGTCGCGCGTGCGGGGCCGCGGCGGGCGAAACCCGGTATGTGCTCGGGACGGAGGCCCTTGCCGATGAGGTAGGCGGGTACGAACGACAGCCAGGGCGCGCGGTCCAGGACCGCCAGCACGGGCTTGGGCGGACCCTGCCGCTCACCCCTGACGATCGGTTCGGCCAGTCCCCGGTGCATGAGGCGCTGGAGCGTCTGGACGGCGACCGTCGGCACGATCCGCCGCCTGCGCACCGCGGCCAGGTCGCGGGAGGTGAGCGAGCGGCCCTTCAACGGCCGGGCCAGCAGCGTCGCTGCGGCCACGGCGTCCTGCACGGCGAGGTTGATCCCCACGCCCCCGACCGGGGACATCGCGTGGGCCGCGTCGCCGATGCACAGCAGGCCCGCCACGTGCCAGCGGCGCAGCCGGTTGACCCGCACGTCCAGGTGCTTGACCTCGTCCATGGACCGCAGGGCCCCCACCCGGTCGGCCATCTCCGGCACGAGTTCGGCGAGGTCGCGCCGGAAGGCCGCGATCCCGCGTGCCCGCAGTTCGGGGTCGGCGCCCTTGCGTCCGATGTAGGCGATCTGGAGGTAGCCCTCGCGCGGGATGACCAGGATGAACCTGCCCAGGCCCGCGCGCGGGGTCAGTGTCGCGCGGTCCCCCGCCTCACGGGGCAGGCGGAACCACCACGCGTCGATCCCCACCGGGAACTCCCGGGGCACCAGGCCCGTCTCGCGGCGGGTCAGCGACCACCGCCCGTCGCAGGCCACCGTCAGGTCGGCGCGGATCTCCCCGTCGCCGTCGAGGTCCCGGTAGCGCACGCCCGCCACCCGGTCTGACTCGTGCAGCAGCCCCGTCACCTCGGTGTCCATCCGCAGGGTGAAGGTCGGCTCCTCGTTTCCCGCCTCGGCGATGAGGTTGAGGAAGTCCCACTGCGGGACCATAGCGATGTAGGGGTGGGCGAGCCCCCGCAGCCTGCGGAAGTCGGCGATGGTCACGCTGCGGCCCCCGCCCAGGGGGAAGGCCGCCTCGTCCAGCCTGCTGTGCGGCAGCCGGGCGAACCGCTCGTACAGGCCCAGCTCCTCCAGCAGTTCCAGGGTGGAGGGGTGCACGGTGTCCCCGCGGAAGTCCCGCAGGAAGTCGGCGTGCTTCTCCAGCACGGTGACCTCGACACCGGCCCGGGCCAGCAGCAGGCCCAGCACCATTCCGGCGGGGCCGCCGCCGACGACCACGCAGGTCGTGCGCTCGCTCGTTCGTTCACTCATGGCAACTCCGCTCGCTCAGGGCGATTCCGGTGACGTGTCGGCGGTGTTCGGATCGGTGGCGACTGCGCGCAGGAAGGACTCGGCGAACACCGCGCTGACCTGCTCGATGTCGGGGAACTCCACACCTTCCACCCTGTCCAGCGCAGGGCGCAGCATGCAGTGCACGGCGATCGGGGCGAGCATCTGCTGGGTCAGCAGGGGGACCGTCAGGTCGCGGATGCGGCCCGCGGCCACCTCCCGGGCCAGCCACCCGCCCAGCCCGGCGAGCAGGCGGGGGAAGAAGAGCCGGACGAGCAGGTCGGAGGTGGGCCCCTCGGGGCGGGCGAACACGTCGGCGAGCATGGCGGGCAGCACCCGGGGTTCGCGGCTGAAGGCGTCGACCATCAGACGGTAGGCCGCCCGGACCTGGTCGGCCAGGTCTCCCGCCGGTCCGGTGAGCACCCCCTCCATGTCCAGGATCGGGCTGTAGCGCTCGAAGACCGCGCGCAGCAGCTCGTCCCGTCCGCCGAAGGTCGCGTAGAGGCTGTGCACCGAGCACCCGGCGGAGGCGGCGACCGCCTCCAGGGTCGCCGCGGCCAGGCCCTGTCCGCTGATGAGGCCGCCCGCCGCCTCGACCGCGCGTTCCCGTACGGGGCGCTGCCCGCCGGGGTCCACGCCCGAGGCGCGCACCGCCTCGTCCAGGGCCCGGCGCGAACCCCCCGCGCGGCGCAGGAGGGTGCTGCGGGAGATCCCCGCCTCCTCCGCGATGGCGATCAGGGGCACGTCGGCCACGTCCTTTCCGAGGTTCTCCGAGGCGCGGACCGCCGCGCTCACGAGGTCGGCCGGGATCCGGGGACTGTTGAACTCTGACATCACGAAAAAGGTAACACGTAATCGTGTGTCAGAAAAGGGTGGAGCCCGTTGTCCTCGCAGCGCCGGAGCCGGTCCGGACCGTGTCCCCGGCGGGCACCGGGCCCCGGCTGAGAGACCGGCCGGAACTGTTACCCGTGTGCTCCGAGAGCCCCGGACCGTGCCGCGCTCCTGTGCCCGTCCGCCTTCCCGCCCGTGGCCGTGAACGGCCACGCCCGGACACGCGGCCGGAGGACCGCCTGTGCACCCGGGTCCCCGCACGCGGGCAAGGACGCGTCGCCGGACCCCCTCGGGCGGACGTGCCCTAGTGTTGGCCGCTGGGGGAGGTCCCGTGCGCGGGGGCCGGTTCGGACACCGGCGACCGCCGCCCTCGCCCCGCCGGTCGAGCGGCCGGTCCGACGCGGACAGGGAGGCAGAGGGAAGTGAGCGGCCGGTGCTGAGACTGCGCGGTCGGGAGTACGACGCGGACACGACGCTGGTCATGGCGATCGTCAACCGCACCCCCGACTCCTTCTACGACGGCGGTGCCACCTGGGACGACGGTCCCGCCTTCGAACGCGTGCGCAGGGTCGTAGCCGAGGGCGCCGACATCGTGGACATCGGCGGCGTCACCGCGGGCTACGGCCGACCGGTCGGCGCCGACGAGGAGAAGCGCCGCGTGGTCGACTTCGTGGCCGCCGTCCGCGCCGAGTTCCCCCAGTTGGTGATCAGCGTGGACACCTGGCGCGCGTCCGTGGGCCGGGCGGTGTGCGAGGCGGGCGCGGACCTGCTCAACGACGCCTGGGGCGGGTACGACCCGGAGTTGGCCGAGGTCGCCGCCGAGTTCGACGCCGCCCTGGTGTGCACCCACACCGGCGGCATGGCCCCGCGTACCCCGCCGCACCGCGCGCGCTACGAGGACGTGGTGCGCTCGGCCGTGGAGGACACGGTCGCCCTGGCCGAGCGCGCGGTCTCCCTCGGCGTGCACCCGGCGTCGGCGATCATCGACCCGGCGCACGACTTCGGCAAGAACACCTGGCACTCGCTGGAGCTGACCCGGCGCCTGGACGAGATGACCGCCACCGGCCGGCCGGTCCTGGTGTCGCTGTCGAACAAGAACTTCGTCGGAGAGACCCTGGACCTGCCCGTCGGCGAGCGCCTGACCGGCACGCTCGCCGCGACCGCCGTGTGCGCCTGGCACGGGGCGCAGGTCTACCGCGTGCACGAGGTGGCCCAGACGAGGCAGACGCTGGACATGGTCGCCAGCATCCGCGGGGTCCGTCCCCCCGCGCGGGCCGTCCGGGGACTGGTGTGAGGGAGGGGAAAGCGTGATCGTCGCGACCGCCGTCTGTCCGCACCCGCCGCTGCTCCTGCGCGAGCTCGGCGGCGGCCTGGACCCGCTGGCCGAACTGCGCAAGGAGTGCGCTTCGGCGGTGGAGGCCCTGGCTGCGGCCGAACCGGACGTCCTCGTCGTCGTCGGCGGGCACGACGTCTCGGCGGAGCACGCCGAGGCGCTCGTGCCGGTCCGCGAGTTCGGCGGAACGGGGGAGCGGGTGCCCCGGGAGCGGACGCTGCCGCCCAGCCTGGGCGTAGCCCGGCGCCTGCTCGACACCGTCGGCTACCGGGGGCGCGTGGAGATGCTCACCGTGGCCTGGGACGCCTCCGCCGCCGAGGTGGAGGAGCTGGGGCGGCGGATCGCCGCCCGCACCGGACGGATCGGCCTGCTCGTCGTGGGCGACGGCAGCGCCCGGCGCGGCGACAGGGCCCTGGTGCGGCCGGACGAGCGCGCCTTCGCCTTCGACGGGGAGGTCCGCCGCTGCCTGTCCGAGGGCGACTGGCGGGGACTCGCTCTGCTGGACCCGGCCCGGGCCGCCGAGTTGATGGCGCAGGGTCGGGCCGCGCTCCAGGTCATGGCGCACGCGCTCACCGCCGACGCTGCCGCCGACGACGGCCGTGGAGGCGTGCCGGCGCGTCCGCGGGTGCTCTACGCCGACGACCCGTTCGGGGTCATGTACTTCGTGGCGGTGTGGCCGTGCGACTGCTGATGAACGACGCCGCCCCCGGCGCCGCCTCCCCGGGCGACGCCCTGGACGCCTCCGCCCTGGAACGGCTCTACGCCTACCCCGACCGGCCCTGGCTGCGCGCCAACATGGTCGCCAGCCTGGACGGGGCGGCGGCCGGGAACGACGGCCGTACCGAAGCCCTCAACACCCCCGCCGACCTGGTGGTGTTCACGCTCCTGCGCGACCTGGCCGACGTGGTCCTGGTCGGCGCCGGAACCGCGCGCGAGGCGGGCTACCGCAGGACGGGCCCGCGCACCGGCGATCGGGCGGCCCGCGCCGTCGCCGAGGGCCGCGCGGACCGGGCCGAGGTCGCCGTGGTCAGCCGCAGCGGACGGGTTCCAGCGCTGCTGGCCGAGCCGTCCGGGGACGGCGGCGGGGTGCTGCTGGTGACCTGTGCGGCGGCCGGGGACGAAGCACTGGACCTGGCGCGCCGGGCCCTGGGCGAGGACCGGGTGCTGGTGTGCGGGCGCGAGCGCGTGGACCTGCGCGCGGCGGTCGGGGCCCTGGCACGGCGCGGCCTGCCCCGGATCCTGTGCGAGGGAGGGCCCCGGCTGCTGGCCGACGTGGCCGCGGCCGGTCTGCTGGACGAGATGTGCCTGACGGTCGTCCCGCTGATGGCCGGTGGAGTCCAGCAGCGCGTCGCGGTCGGCACGGCTGCCGACGCGCCGCTGGTGCCCGGTGTGCTCATCGAGTCCGAGGGCACCCTGCTCCAGCGCTGGCTGCGCCCGCGGGGCTGACGGCCGAGCCGGGACGCGGCCGCCCGGTCACCGGTGTTCCCCGCGGTCGGCGGTCCCCTCCCCGCCCCCGGAGGGCGCCCCGGCCCCGGCCGCGTCCACCAGCGGGGCCAGCACGAAGTCGGCCAGCGGGAACGCGTGCTCGTCCACGTGCTCGCGGGCGCGTTCGCGCCGGCCGGGACCCATGGTCAGCGCGTGCACCAGGACCGTTCCGTACAGCGCCTCGGTGAAGGGCGCGGTGTCGGTGCCCGGCGCCAGCTCACCGCGTTCGACGGCCCTGCGCACCATGTCCGCCATCCCGTCGCGGTGCACGCGCACCAGCCGTTCCTGGAGGCCCACGAAGGTCTCCATCCCCGTGGTGGCGTCCACGGCCACGCGCAGGGTGACCCAGCCCGACGGTGCCAGGAAGTGGCCGAGCAGGGCGGAGGCCAGCGCGCGGGTGTCGCCGCGCAGGCTTCCGGTGTCGGCCGCGGCGGGCGGCCGGGTGTGCTGCTCGATGGCGTCGGCGAGCAGGCGTTCCTTGGTCGGCCAGCGCCGGTACAGGGCGGCCTTGCCCACCCCCGCCCGGCGGGCCACCGCGTCCAGGGTGAACGCGGCCCAACCCGCCCTGCCGTACTCGGCCAGCGCCGCCGCCATCGCCCGCGGTGTGAGGCTGGGGTCGCGCGTGCGCCCCCGCCCGGTCCTCGGCGGTGTCGTCCTCGTGGCCCTCCGTGCTCGCTCACCCATGGGGCACGTTATGCCCAGGTAACGGCCGATGAAAATCCGCGTTGCCGTCCGCGCGGGCGTTCGCGGGCCGGGACCGGTGCCGTCCGCGCGTCCCACGGCCCGCCCGACATCCTGTCGGCCCGCTGTCGGATCCGCCCCGTCCGGTCGGCCCGTGCCCGCCGGTCACGGCGTCCGGCGCACCGCCCGGTCCTCGGCGATCGCCAGCATCTGTTCCTGGCGCCTCTCCACGGCGGGCCGCTCCGGTTCGGCCACGTGGCGCAGCTCCCCGGCGCGGCCGCGCCGGTTGGCCAGGGCCACCGCCGCCGACCGCCGCATGCCCAGCGCCCCGCCCTCGGAGGCCAGCGTCGCGCGGACCCGGCGCCGGTAGGCGTGCCGGACGGTGAAGTACACGGCCATCGTGGTCAGGAAGACCGTCGCGACCTTGAACACGACGCCGCCGAACCCGTCGAACAGCGGCGAGTCCAGCAGCCAGTGCAGTGCCATCGCCAGGACCACCAGCAGGACGGCGGCCACGGCCCTGCGCCTGCCGGGCCGCCACGCCACCGCTGCCAGCAGGCCCACGGCGGTGCCCGCGACCGCCGACATCGCCCAGTGCGAGCCCAGCCCGGTCAGGACCAGCCGCACCACGGTCGTCTGCACCACCGGTACCAGCCCGCCGGTGCCGCCCGACTGGACGATCGCGTTCATCGAGTAGACGAAGTTCTCCGTCACCTCGAAGCCCAGGCCCACCAGGGACCCGATCACGAACCCGTCCACCGGGCCGCGCACCGCGGAAGGGAAGGCCACCGCGACCAGGACGATCCCGGCGAGCTTGAGCACCTCCTCGTTGAGCGGGGCGGTCATGGCCGCCCCCCAGACCTCGGAGAAGGGCAGCCCCAGGCTCTTGGACCAGATCGAGCCCAGGCCCGCGTTGGCCACGACCCCGCCCGCCGTCGCGGCGGTCAGACCCCAGGCCACCGCGGCCACGGAGGCGTCCAGGGCGGGGTCGTGCACCGGACGGATGCGGCGCAGCACCCAGAACCCGAAGGCCATCGTCACCAGCCCCAGGAACACCGCCAGCGCCGCTTCGGAGAAGAAGACGCGCACCAGCCCGGTGAACCGCACCGCCAGGTATCCCAGGCCCACCGCGCACAGCACCCCGATCAGGACGAGGGCGGCCAGCGCGGGCAGCCGCTGTCCGCGGGCGTGCCCGCCCCCGGTCGGCCGTTTCCACGCGTGCCGGGGCTCGGAGTCCTCCTGGCGGGCGCGGCGCGGCGAGGGCACGGAGCCCCGGTCGGTCGTGGCCGGGCGGTTCTCGGGTTCGGGGTTCACGAGCCCTCCCGGGTGAAGGAGACCGAGCGCACGACGTCGGCGACCGCGCTGAGGTCGGCCGGGGTGGCTTCGCGCCCGGCCAGGGTCATCTCCACGGCCAGCTGTCCGTCGGGGGAGGGGTAGACCACCGCGGAGCCGTCCCCCTCCCGGCTCTCCAGGGCCCCGGCGAGCCCCTCGACGCCGCCCCGGGTGGAGATGGCCTCGGGGTCGCCCAGCCTCGCCGTCGCCTCACCCGCGCGCACGATCCGCCGCAGACCCGCCCACAGCTCCTCCAGGCTGGGCGGCGGCGAGGACACGGGGGTGACCGAACTGAGCGTCAGCTCCACGGGCCCCCGGGTGAAGCGGTAGATCTGCCCGGCCTGGCTGGAGCCGGTGTTGAGGTGCCAGCCCTCCTGGGGGAAGGTGAGGGAGGCCCGGTAGCCGCCCGCGGACCCCACAGGCACCGGTTCGCCGGAGGGGACGGACTCCGAGCCGGGCAGGAGCGCGTTGACCAGCGGCCAGGCCACCACCAGCAGCGCGATCGCCGCCGCGGCCACGCCCAGTGGCACCCAGTTGCTGCGGGGGCCGCGCCGCCGTGCGCGCGCGTCCTCCCCGGTCGCCTCCGCCATGGCGTTCCCCCTCGTCGCCCACGGTGATGCCCTGTCACGGCAAGCGAAACATCCGGGGGTGCGCGCGTTGGCGGAGCGACGTCGACTTGGCACACGTTTACGGTGATTTCACCAATTCGGGGGATCGGTGCGGGGGCGCGTTGACCGGCCGGGAGCGCTCAGAGGCCGGTGGGCATCAGGCCACCGTTCCACTCGACGGCGTCGGACAGCGCCGCCACCGGGTCCATGTCGGCACCGGCGACGGCGCCCGCGCTGTTGACCCGCCACGTGCCGTCCGGCCGCACCCAGGCGTACACGCCGTCCACGACCTCGGTCAGGCTGGGCTGTCTCCGGACTGGTCCGTCCGGCCCGGCCCAGGGGGGCCTCCCCCATGCTCGGATTGGCAAGAGAGGGGGGAGGAGCGTACGACAGCGCCTCCGCAAGGTCTGCCGGGTCCGTTGTGGCCGGTACCGGTCGACGAGGGAAACGGCCCCGTACGCGCTGTTATCGTGACGACCGCATATCCGGTTCGTGCGTCCGTGGGCGCACGCGCACGCCCTCGGACGGGCCAGGGAGCAGGGTCACACGTGAACAGCGAGGCGGGTATTCCCGCGGGCTCCTCCCGGGAGGGGAACGCCCACGGCGCCGGGGCCGGGTACCGGGACGCGAGCGGTTCCGAGGAGGGACCGGAGCACCGGGAGGGCCCGCAGCGCCGCGATGACGAGACGACCCCCCGGTCCGGAGACCGGCCGGGACCGCTCCGCGCGGCCGGGCCCCTCCTCTCCGCCCTCCTCGCCTGGACCGGAACGGGTCTTGTCGTCAGCGCCCTCCTGCTGTCGGTGGTTTCGCTGTTCCTGGGGGACCCGGCGCAGGATCTGGGGCTCGGCCCCTTCCTCCTCGTGGCGCTCCCCGCCGGACTGGTGACGCTGGTCCTGATGCTGCGCAACGCGGCGTCGCGGGAGACCGGTCCGGACCACGGCCGCGGGGGACCGCTCCGCCTCACGGCGCTGGCAGTGGGGGCCGCGCTGCTGTCGTACCTGGCCTACCGCTCCTTCCCGCGCGACGCCTTCGCCCGGCTCACGGAGAGCAGGGACACCTGGGCGCCGTCGGTCACGGGCAGCCTCCAGTGGGTGGCGCTGTGCGCGTTCGCCTTGGGCTTCCCGGCGCTGCTCCTCGCCGTCCGCCGCCCACGGTCCCAGCCGGGCGGGCGTGCCTGGACGGGCTTCGCCGCAGGTGTCCTGGCCGTGGTAACGGCCGGGTGGGCGGCCGTCTCCGAGACCACCCACCAGCCGCTGGAACACGTGGTCACCGCCCCCGGAGCCGCTGCGGGCACGCCGACCACGGTCACCCGGGTGGGCTGGACCTGGGAGAAACCCGAGGACGCCAGGATCGAGCGGGTCGTGGCCGGACCGCGCGGGCCGGTCGTGCTGCTCGGGGACGGGCTGGTCGGCCTGGACGGCGCGAGTGGTGAGGAGCTGTGGACCTACCGGCTCCCCTTCGGCTGGTACACGAGCACGGGCGCGTCCCTGGGGGGCGACCTGGCGTACGTGAGCTACCGACAGGACCCCGACGACATCGAGAGCGGGCGGATGACCGCGATCGACACGGCCACCGGCGAGATCACCAGGGAGGTGTCGGCGCCGCCTGCGGAGCGGTTCGGTGCCGGGGACGACCACTTCATCGGTGTCCTGCCCACGGGCAGCCTCTACACGGGCTCCGACGAGGAGCCGGGAACTCTGATCGCGTACGGCGACACCGGAGAGGGCGAGCTGTGGACCTTCACTCCCCGGGACCCGGAGACCGCCTGTGATGTGGAACGGCGGGTCCTTCTCCACGAGGACCTGGTCCTGGCAGCGTACCTGTGCCGGGGGGAGTCCGATGTCCGGCCTCTCGTCGTTCTCGGCCTGGACGCGCGTACCGGGGAGCAGAGGTGGCGCACGGAGGTCGGGGGCCCGTACCCGAGCGGCTCCATGCGGATCTTCCGGGAGGGGCACGTCGTGTCGGAGGGGGAGCACCCCGTGGTGGGGGTCGGTTCCGACTCCGGTCCCGTCACTCTGCTGGATCCGCGCACGGGCGCGGTGGCGGGCGAGTTCCCGGAGTTCCTGATGGAGGATGACGACGAGGCCGGCCGGGAATACCGGGTGATCCGTTCGGGATACCGGGGACGCGTCCACGCCGACACCGGAGGCGCTGTCTACGTCGAGCGGGACGGGAACGACGGGTACCTCGTCCACCGCGTCGACCACTCCGGCACGCTGGTCCGCACCACCATGGTCCCCGAACCGCCTTCGGGGGATGACGAGATCAGCGACGCCCTCGCCGTGGGGGACACCCTCCTGGTGCCGCACCAGGAACAGGAGGTGTGGGGCGGCGAGGTGCCGGCGTCCGTGCGCGTGGTTCCGCTCGGGAAGGAACAGGGCGCGTCAGCGGAGGGCGGCACGGCCATCGGGATCGGCTCCGCCGTGAACCTCCAACTGCTGCCCGTCCCCGGTGCTGTCACCGCCTACGGCCAGGAGGGTGCCGCCGCCGTGTACGGCCTGGTGCCCTGACCCGGCACCTCCGGCAGCGCCCTGACCCCGGCGTACTACCTCGTCGGCGTCGCCGCGCTCAGCCTCCTGATGGTGCTCACCCTGGTCCGTGAGACCCGGGACCTGCCCCTGCACCGCACCACGCTGGACTGGCCCGCCCCCGGGGACGCCCGCGAAGCCACGCGGGCGTCCCCGGGGAGCAGGTTCCCGGCCGCGGCGCGGACCGGCTGGTAGTTTCGCCGCATGCGCGAACGGCTGACGAACCTGGAACCACGCCTGCACGACGCGCTGGCGGCGTGGGGCATCCACGCGACCGCGATCGACCACGTCCCCCTGGGCTACGGCGACCACCACTGGAGCGTCACCGACACCGCGGGCCGCCGCTGGTTCACCACCGTGGCCGACCTCGCCCACAAGTCCTTCCTCGGCCCGGACCCGGCCGCCGTGCGGCGGCGCCTGACCCGGGCCATGGACACCGCGGCCCGGCTGCACGACGACGAGGGGCTCGGGTTCGTCGTCGCGCCCCTGCGCACCCCGGGCGGGGACACCGTCGTCCCGGTCGGCGACGGGTACGCGCTCAGCGTCTTCCCCCGCGTGGAGGGCGAGTCCGGCGACTTCGGCCGGGAGTTGGCCGCCGACCGGCGGGCCCGGCTGCTGGACACCCTCGCCCAGCTGCACCGCAGCGCACCGGGCGACGCGCCCGCCGTCGAGACCCGCCTCCCCGGCCAGGACCGGCTCGCCGCGCTGCTGGACCGCCCCGCCGCCGTCGGCGACGCGGGGCCCCACGCCGCTCCCACCGCCGACCTGCTCGCCGAGCACGCCCCGGTGCTGCGCGAGCGCCTGGCCGAGTCCGACCGGGGCGCGGCCGCCCTGGAGGGCGCGCCGGCGGTCCTCACCCACGGCGAACCCCATCCCGGCAACCTGCTGTGGCACGGCGACCGCCCGCTCCTGGTCGACTGGGACACCGTCGGTCTGGCCGCCCCCGAGCGCGACCTGTGGCTGGTCACCGACGACCCCGCCGAACTGGACCGCTACGCCCGGGCCAGCGGGCACGAACCCGACCGCGCCCTGATGGACCTGTACCGGCTGCGCTGGGACCTGCGGGACGTGGTCGAGTTCGTCGACTGGTTCCGCGCGCCCCACGAGGGCGGCCCCGACACCTCCCGGGCATGGCGGGACCTGGTCCGCATCGTCGAACGCCTCGGCGCGGGGGAGCGGTCCGGAACCCGCTGACGCCGCCCGGATCCGGCGGCCCGGCGGGTCGCGGCCCGCCCGCACGGTTTGCGGTCGGTAACATCTCCCTGACTCTTGGCGACCGGAAAGACCTGTTGTCGGCGCGGCCGGGCTGGAACCGGCCGACCGGGCACGCCACGGACCCGACCAGCTGTTGGAGCGACATGAACCTGCCCCTGAGCACCCGCGACCTGCCGCTGCGCGTCATCACGGGGGCGTTCGTCCTCAACTCCGGGCTGGAGAAGCGCGGCGCCGACGAGGAGGCCGCGCAGGGTCTGCACGGGATGGCGGCGGGGACCTACCCCTTCCTCAAGGACGTGGACCCGGTCACCTTCGCCCGGCTGCTGTCGGCCGGTGAGATCGCCCTGGGCACCGCCCTGCTGATCCCCGTCGTGCCGAGCCGCGTCGCGGGCGCGGGCCTGACCGCGTTCGCCGCCGGCCTGCTCGGCCTGTACCTGCGCACCCCGGGCATGCGGCGCCCCCAGAGCCTGCGCCCGACCGAACAGGGGCTGCCCCTGTCCAAGGACGCGTGGCTGCTGGGGGCGGGGCTCAGCCTCCTGCTGGGCAGTGACACCGGTCGGGAGCCCTCCCGCGGCTCCCGGCGGTGCCGCCGCTGACGGTCGGGCCGACGCCGCTTCCGGTTTTCACCGGTTGGTCTCGACGGCGGGCACGAACACCCGCAGGGCCGCGTGCCGCTTGGTGAAGACCACCGTACGCGAGCCCTCCACGACCTCGCCGTCCACGGCCAGCAGCCTGGGCTCGCCCGGGATGGTCAGCGTCAGCCCCGTGGTCAGCCGCTCGGAGTAGCCCTCGCCGTGCGCGAACTTGCCCAGCAGCACGTCCGCGACGGCGCGCAGCCTCGGGAAGGGCGCCCGCGCGGTGAGCACCCGCACGTCCAGCCGCCCGTCGTCCAGCTGCTCGCGCAGCGCCGGAACCCGGCCGTGCGTGCGGTACTGGCAGTTGCCCACGAACGCCCACCACACCTTGGCGGGCTGGCCGTCCACCACCGCCGAGGTCGGGCTAACCTCCCGCAGGTCCTGCCACAGGGCCAGTGCGAACGCGGGCCACTTGCCGATCCGGTCGGCCCACTTGTCGCGCCGGTCCACCATGCGCGGGTAGGAGCCGAAGGAGGACGTGTTGAGGAAGATCCGGCCGTCCACCTCGCCCACGTCCACCCGGGCCAGCCGTCCGTCGTCGAAGGCCCGCAGCGCGATGTCCACCGAGGACAGCCCGAGCGTGCGGGCGAAGTTGTTGAGGGTGCCGTCCGGCAGCACCAGCAGCGGGCGGTCGTGGTCCAGCGCCGCCTGCGCCCCGGCGTTGACGGTGCCGTCGCCGCCAGCCACCGCCAGCACGTCGCTGGTGCGCGCGGCCTGGTCCATGACCCCGACCACGTCGTCCTCGGCCGACAGCGGGATGATCCGCGCCTTGGGCAGCGCCCGCGCCACCCTGCTCGTGACGTCGGCCGCGCTCAGCCCGGGCATCGTGCCCGAGGCCGAGCGCGGGTTGACCACCACCGTCACCCCGGAGCCCTCGCGGTCCACGTCGGTCTCCCCGTCGGCGACGGTGCGCGCGCCGAAGACCAGTTCGGGCCGGGGCGGCACCACCGTCCGGGCGAGCAGGGCCGCGCCGCACCCGATGGCCACTCCGGCGAGCACGTCGCCGGGGTAGTGGACGCCGCTGTGCACGCGTGAGAACGCCACCCCGCCCGCCAGGAGGGCGACCAGCCCGGCCAGCGGCTTGGGCGCGTCGGTCATGACCCCGGCCGCGTAGGCCGCCGCGGCGGCGGTGTGCCCGGAGGGGAAGGAGGTGCTCGGGTAGGAGCGGTAGGGGCTGCGAGCGGCCGGGACGGCCGAGTTGTCCGGGCGGGTGCGCCCCGAGATCTGCTTGATCCCCGCCGAGACCAGGTTGGCGGTGCCCGCGGCCAGTATGGCGCGCAGGGCGGTGCGCCGCAGCCTTGGGCCGCCGGTGGCGGCGAGGGTGGCCGACATGAGGAACCACGGCGCCATGTTGTCCGTCGCCTGTACGAACTTGGGGGTGTAGGCGTCCAGGGACGCGGGTCCCAACCCCGTCACGTGGTCGTAGACCTTCTTGTCAGCCCGTTGGAGTCGACTCATAAGGCTCATTGCCCCAGATTGGGCAAAGTCCCGTCAGATGTCCATAAGGGCGCGCCCGCAGGAGAGCCTTCAGTGTGTTGATGACATCACACACGATGTTGGTTTTGTCCGGGCGCTACCGCCGGTTCGCCGGGGCGGCCGGGGCCGGTGCACACGGGCGGCGGTCGGTGCCGGGGCGCTCGGGCCCCGGTCCGCACCTCCTCTCTTTCGAGATCTTTTCGTGATTTTGCGGACCAATCCGCCCGGTCCCCGGTACCGAATCACTTCCGCCACACAACCACCGGAAGTGAAGAGGACGCATTGGGTACAGGGCAGCACACCCTCCGTCGGCGCAGGGTCGCGGTCATCGGCTCCGGCGTCTCCGGACTGACGGCGGCGCACGTCCTGCACCGGGACGACGACGTCACCCTGTTCGAGGCCGACGACCGCCTGGGCGGACACGCCCACACCCACCGGATCGACGGCGGACCGGGCGGCGAGCTGGGGGTCGACAGCGGCTTCATCGTGCACAACAGGCGCACCTACCCCCATCTGCTGCGCCTGTTCGACGAACTCGGCGTGCACACCCAGCCCACCGAGATGAGCATGTCGGTCAGCTGCCGGGGCTGCGGCCTGGAGTACGCGGGCGCGCGCGGCATGCGGGCCATGCTCCCCAACCGGTCCCGGCGCAGCCCCGCGTACCTGCGCATGCTCGCCGAGATCCCGCGCTTCCACCGGGCCGCCCGGCGCCTGCTCGCCGCGACCCCGCCCCCCGGCGCGGCCGAGCCCACCCTCGGCGCCTTCGTCCGCCACCACCGGTTCACGCCCTACACGGTCGCGCACTTCCTGCTCCCGCTGGTGTCGGCGGTGTGGTCCTGCCCGCCCGGCACCGCCACCGACTACCCCGCCCGCTACCTGTTCTCCTTCCTGGCCAACCACGGCATGCTCAGCGTGTGGGGCTCGCCCCGCTGGCGCACCGTCACCGGCGGCTCGCACGCCTACGTCGAGCGCGTCGCCAAGAACCTGCACGCGGTGCGCACCGGCACCCCGGTCACCTCGCTGGCCCGCACGGCACAGGGGGTGCGCCTGCGCGCCGGGGGAGAGGCCCTGGACTTCGACGCCGCGGTCGTGGCCACCCACGCCGACCATGCCCTCGCCCTGCTCGCCGACCCCACCGAAGCCGAGCGCGAGGTCCTCGGCGCCTTCGGCTACTCGCGCAACCGCACCCTGCTGCACACCGACGCCTCCGTCCTGCCCGCCGACCGCGACGTCTGGGCCAGCTGGAACCACCGCCTGGCCTCCTGCGAGCCCGACACCGAGCCCGTGCGCGTGAGCTACCACATGAACCGCCTCCAGCGCCTGGACGCCGACGAGCAGTACGTGGTCACCCTCAACGGAGCCGACGAGGTCGACCCCGACCGGGTCGTGGCCGCCATGGACTACGCCCACCCCGTCTACACCCCCGCCTCCCTGGCCGCGCAGCGGCGGCTGCCCGAACTCAGCGACCGGGTCGTCGCCTTCGCCGGGGCCCACCACGGGTGGGGCTTCCACGAGGACGGGTGCCGCTCGGGTGTCCGGGCCGCCGCGAGCCTGGGGGTGCACTGGTGACGCCCTCCCCGGCGCCCGCGCTGTACGAGGCCACCGTCCGCCACGTCCGCTCCGAACCCGTCCGCAACGCCTTCGCCTACGGCACCTACTACTGGCTGGTGGACCTGGACGACCCGCCGCGCCTGCGCTGGCCGCTGCGCGCCCTGGCCGGGTTCCGCGCCAAGGACCACGCCGTGGACGGCGCTCATGCCTCTGCTGACACCGGAGCCCCGGCCGACACCCGTGCCCCGGCCGTCGCCCGCACCGCGCGCCGCGACCGCGCCGACGGCTGGGCGCGCGAGCTGCGCGCCGACATCGACGCCCTCCTGGCCGAGCACGGCGTGGACCTCGACGGCGGCCGGGTGCTCATGCTCGCCCACGCCCGCGTCCTGGGCCACGTGTTCAACCCCCTGACCGTCTACTGGTGCCACCACCGCGACGGCCGCCTCAGCCGCGTCGTCGCCGAGGTCCACAACACCTACGGCCAGCGCCACCGCTACGTCCTGGACGTGGACGGCCGCGGCCGGGCCGAGGCGGACAAGGCCATGTACGTCTCCCCGTTCAACGCGGTGGACGGCCGCTACCGCCTCAGCCTCCCCGAGCCCGGTGAACGCCTCGCGCTCACCGTCGCCCTGCACCGCGACGGGCGCCCGCCCTTCACCGCCTCGGTGCACGGCCTCCGACGCCCCGCCACCGCCGCGTCCCTGCTGCGCAGGGCGCTGCGCCACCCCCTCGCACCGCTGGTCGACGCGCTGCGCATCCGGCGCCAGGGCATCGGCCTCTACCTGCGCGGACTCCCCGTCCAGCCGCGCGGGCACACGCACACACCAGCGACCGAACGGAAGACCAGGACACGGCCATGACCACGACCAGCCCCCACACCCATCCGCCCCTGGACGCACGGCGCTGGCCCGACGTGGCCCGGGTGCCAGGCGGACGCCTGCGCGCGGCCGTCGCCCGCGCCATCGTGCGCTACGCCACCGCGCGTGCGGGCGTGCGCGTGCGCACCGGCTCCGCCGCGCCCGCCGCCGACGACGGCGCGCCCGTCCTGGAGCTGCGCGACCCCGACGCCTTCCACCGCCGTCTGGCCGCGGGCGGCCTCATCGGCTTCGGCGAGTCCTACATGGCCGGTGAGTGGGACTCGCCCGACATCGTCGCCCTGCTCACCCGACTGGCCGCGGAGTACGAGAACCTCGTGCCGCGCCCCCTCCAGCCCCTGCGCCACGTCACCCTGCCCCGCAGGCCCGCCTCGGACCGCAACACCCGCGCCGGGTCCAGACGCCACATCAGCCACCACTACGACCTGTCCAACGACCTGTTCGGCCTCTTCCTCGACCGGACGATGACCTACTCCTCCGCGCTGTTCGAGGACGGCGAGGCCCGCGACCGCGACACCCTGCCCCGCGCCCAGGAGCGCAAGATCGACCGCCTCCTGGACGCCGCGGGCGTGGCCGAGGGCGTCGAACTGCTGGAGATCGGCACCGGCTGGGGCGAGCTGGCCGTGCGCGCCGCCCGCCGCGGCGCCCGCGTCACCACCGTCACCCTCTCCGCCGAGCAGCGCGACCTGGCGATCGAGCGCGTCGCCGCCGCCGGGCTCTCCGACCTGGTCGACGTCCGCCTGTGCGACTACCGCGACGTCACCGGAACCTACGACGCCGTGGTCAGCGTGGAGATGATCGAGGCCGTGGGCGAGCGCTACTGGCCCGCCTACTTCGCCGCCCTGGACCGGCTCGTGCGCCCCGGCGGACGCGTGGGCCTGCAGAGCATCACCATGGAGCACGCCCTGATGCGCGCCTCGCGCGGCTCCTACACCTGGATGCACAAGTACGTTTTCCCCGGCGGACTCATCCCCTCGGTCACCGCCGTCGAGGAGCAGTTGCGGGCGGGCACCTCCCTGCGCGTCACCGACCGGCTGTCCTTCGGCCGCGACTACGCCGACACCCTGCGCGTGTGGCGCGAGAACTTCACCGACGCCGCCGAACAGGTGGAGGCCCTCGGCTTCGACGCCACCTTCCGCCGCATGTGGTCCTTCTACCTCGCCTACTGCGAGGCCGGTTTCCTGTCCGGAATCATCGACGTCGAGCAGATCACCATGGAGAAGGCCCGATGAGCACCACCGCGACCCCCGCCCCGCCCCGCGGGGCCGCCCACTTCCTCGCGCCCCTGGCCGCCGGGCTGTTCAACGGCGTGCTCCCCGTCCGGCTGCGCGCCTGGGACGGCAGCGAGGCCGGTCCCGCCGACGCCCCGCTGGCCGTGCTGCGCGACCGCGACGCCCTGCGCCACATCCTGGCCCGCCCCGGCGAGCTGGGCCTGGCCCGCGCCTACGTCACCGGATCGCTGGACGTGGAGGGCGACCTCACCGACGCCCTGAGCCGGGTGTGGGCGAGCGTGCGCGAGAACGGCACCTCGCTGCCCGGCCCCGCCGAGTGGGCCCGCGCGGCCCGCACCCTCCTGGCCCTGGGCGTGGTGGGCACCCCGCCGCCCGTCCCGACGGCCGAGGCGCGCCTGCGCGGACGCCTGCACTCCAGCGAGCGCGACGCCGCGGCCGTCTCCCACCACTACGACGCCGGGAACGACCTGTACGAGCTGCTCCTGGACGAGTCCATGGCCTACTCGTGCGCCTACTGGACCAGCGACGACCCCGGCTACACCCTCGCCGACGCCCAGCGCGACAAGCTCGACCTGATCTGCCGCGAACTGCGCCTGGACAAGGGCGACCGCCTGCTCGACGTGGGGTGCGGCTGGGGGTCGCTCACCCTGCACGCCGCCCGCCACCACGGCGCGCGCGTCACCGCCGTCACCCTCTCCGCGCGCCAGTGCGACCACGTCGCGGCCCGCGTCCGCGAGGAGGGCCTGTCCGACCTGGTCGAGGTGCGCCTCCAGCACTACCGCGACGTCACCGACGACGGCTTCGACGCCGTGGCGGCCATCGAGATGGGCGAGCACGTGGGCCGCGACGAGTACACGCCCTTCGCCCATCGCCTGTACGACCGGCTGCGCCCCGGCGGGCGCCTGCTGGTCCAGCAGATGTCGCGGCGCGGCGCCCAGCCCGGCGGCGGCCCCTTCATCGAGCGCTACATCGCCCCCGACATGCACATGCGGCCCCTGGGCGAGACGGTCGGACTGCTGGAGGACGCCGGACTGGAGGTGCGCGGCGTGCGGGCCATGCGCGAGCACTACGTGCGCACCGCCCGCGCCTGGCTGGAGGTGCTGGAGCGCCGCTTCGACGAGCTGGTGGCCCTGGCCGGACCCGAGACCGCCCGCGTGTGGCGGCTCTACCTGGCCGGGGGCGCGCTCGCCTTCGAGGAGGGGCGCATGGGCGTGGACCAGATCACGGCCGTGCGCCCTGGCCGCGCCGGGAGCCGCTGATGGACGTCTCCGCGCTCATCCCCACCCTGGGGCTGTCCGCCCTGGCCGTGCTGGCGCTCATGCTCGCGACCTTCGCCCTGGCGCTGCGCCTGGGCAGGCACAGCGTGGTGGACGCGGCCTGGGGGCTCGGGTTCACCGTCGTGGCGGCGGTCGGCGCCCTGACCGCCTCGGGCGACCCCGCCCGCGCCTGGCTGCTTGCCGGGCTCACCGCCGTGTGGGGGATGCGCCTGGCCGTGCACATCGGGCTGCGCTCCCGGGGCAAGGGCGAGGACCCTCGCTACGAGCGCCTGCTGGCCGGGGCGCCCGGGAACCGCAACGCCTACGCCCTGCGCATGGTCTACCTGCTCCAGGGGTTCCTGGTGTGGCTGGTCGCCATGCCGGTCCAGGTGGCGGTGCACGCCGGTGCGCCCCTCCTCGGCTCCCCGCAGGTGTGGCTCGCCGTCGCCGGTGCGGCCGTGTGGCTGCTGGGGTTCGTGTTCGAGACGATGGGCGACGCCCAGCTCGCCCGGTTCAAGCGCGACCCCGCCAACAGCGGGCGGATCATGGACCGCGGCCTGTGGGCGTGGACCCGCCACCCCAACTACTTCGGCGACGCGTGCGTGTGGTGGGGGCTGTTCCTGGTCGCGCTGTCGGGGTCGTGGTGGGTGCTGCTCACCCTGCCCGCGCCCGTGGTGATGACCTACCTGCTGACCCGGGGGTCGGGCCAGCGGCTGCTGGACGAGCACATGTCCGGTCGGCCCGGCTGGGCGGAGTACGCCCGGCGCACCAGCGCGTTCGTGCCGATGCCGCCCGGCAGGGGCTGAGGACCCCGGGCACGGGTTCCCGTCCCGGGGCCCTCACGGAAGGGGGAGGGTCCCGGGACGGGCCGCGCACGGGTACGGCGCCCCGGCTGCCCGCCGCTTCCACCGCGCCTTCCCGCGCGTCGGTCCCGGCGCGCCGCCCGGAGGCCCTCCGGCCGCGCGAACGCCCTGAGCACTCCGCCCCGGTGCGCGTCGCGGTACCCGCCGCCCGCGCAAGAGCACCCGGGGCGGTCAGCTCCGGTGCGGCACGACCACGGCGCGGCCGAAGACCTCCCCGGCCTCCAGCCTCCGGTAGGCCTCCAGGGCGTCCCCCAGGTCGAACCTCTCGACCTCCGGGCGGATCTGCCCCGCCTTGTACATGTCCACCACCTCCCACAGCTCTCCCACCGTCCCCCAGTAGGTGTTGGTGATGTAGGACTCGTACGGGTTGGTGAAGAACGAGAACTCGTGCGTGCCGCCCGCGATCCCGACCACGGTCAGCCGCCCGCCCCGGGCCATCGAGGCCGCCGCGGTCGCGATCGTGGGGGTCACGCCGACGAAGTCGAAGGCCGCGTCCACGCCCCGGCCGCCGGTGATCTCGCGGATCTCCTCGACCTGGTGCGCGCCCGCCCCCACGGTGACCGCGCCGTTGCGCTCGGCCCAGGCCCGCGGCTCGGCCTTGACGTCGGTGGCGATCACCGTCGCGCCGGTCAGCGCCCTGAGGATCTGCACGCCGATCTGCCCCAGCCCGCCCAGGCCGATCACCAGGGCGTGCCGACCGCCGCCCTCCAGGTGCGGCAGCGCCTCCTTGATCGCGTGGTACGGGGTCAGGCCCGCGTCCGACAGCGGCGCGGCCTCCACCGGGTCGGCGTCGCCCAGCGGGACCAGGTGGTGGGCGGGCACGGTCACGTACTCGGCCATGCCGCCGTCGCGCCCCAGGCCCACCGCCAGGTAGGGCATGGTGGCCGCGTTCTCGCAGTAGGTGTCCTGGCCCCGGACGCACATGCGGCAGTGTCCGCAGCCGATCGGGCCGTAGGCCATGTAGGCGTCGCCGACCCGTACGCGCTCGCTCACGCCGTCGCCGAGCGCCTCCACCCATCCGGAGTTCTCGTGCCCCAGGACGAACGGCGGTTTCTGGGCCCCGGCCTGCCCCTCCTTGAAGTGGCGGTACACGCTGACGTCGGAATGGCAGGCGCCCGCTCCCGCCACCCGCAGCAGGACCTCGCCCGGCCCCGGCTCGGGCACGGGAACGTCGGTGAGTGACGGGAACCGCTCGTAGTTCTCGAAGACCACGGCTCGCATGGAGTACCCCCAGGCTCTCGCGGAGAGCGGGCACCGGCGCGCGACGACCGCATTCCCGGCGCCCGTATGGCCGCTCGACACTGTCCGTCCAGTTCACGGCTGTCCGGCCACCACCTACCCGAAAGTCTTTCGTCTTATTTGTCGCTTTAGTCGGAATTTGACCGTGCGTCGTACGGCCGGGAGTGGTGCCACCACTACCGAACCGGGTGGTCAACGCCAGACCCGGTTCGGGGGGACAGCGCCATGGAGGCCGACCCCGCCGCGGACCTAGCGTGAAAAGGGTCCGTTCCCCCCACCTGTCGGCACTCGAACTTCCCCAGGAGAGTCATGATCGCGGCGGGCCCACGTCACGCTTCGCCCCCCACCCCCCTGCGCTACGAGGAGCGCGAGTGGCACGGCCTGCGGCTCCTGGCCCACGACGAGACCGGAGACGGGCGCATCGTCGAGGCGCTGGGGGACGTGGCCGCGGCCGACCACATCGTGGTCCTGGTCCCGGGCAACGACAACTACCTGGGCAACTACTTCGACGCCAACCGCCCCACCCGGCCCCGGGTCAACGGGGGGACGGTCCTGCGCACCATGCGGGCCCTCGCCCCCGAGGAGCGCTCCGCCGTCGTGGTCTGGGTCGGCTACGACACCCCGCGCGGCTTCGCCGAGGCCGCCTTCCGGGGACCGGCCGAACGCGGCGCCGAGGACCTGGCCCGCCTGACGGCCTTCCTGCCCCGCACCGCCCGCATCACGCTGGTGGGGCACAGCTACGGCACCGTCGTGTGCGGGCTGGCCCTGCGGCACGGGCGCGTGGACGAGTGCGTGGCCCTGGGCAGCCCCGGCATGGGCGGGAACTCCGTCGCCGACCTGGGCTTCACCGGGAACCTGTGGGCGGCGCTGGGCCCCGCGGACTGGATCCGCTTCTTCCCCCGGGGACGCTGGCGGGACCTGGGCCACGGCCCCTCGCCGCTGCGCCCCGGGTTCGGCGCCACCGCCTTCGCCACCGGCCCCATCCCCGGCCACTGCTCCTACTACACCGAGGGCAGCGAGTCGGTGCGCAACATCGCCCGTATCGGCCTGGGCCGCCACGCCGAGGTCACCCGGCCCGACGTGCCCGCCCAGCGCACGCGCCCGGGCCGGCTCCCGGCCGCCGGGGCCCCGGTCGAGGAGGCCGCGCCGTGAGACCCGCTCCCGCCGTCGACGACCGTGCAGCCGAGCAGCGCACCGCCGACCCCGTGATCCTGGCCCGCGACGTGCGCAAGGCCTACCCCGGAGCCCGCGGCCGCGCCGCCCTGGACGGCTTCGACCTGGAGGTGCCCCCCGGCGCGGTGCACGCGCTGCTGGGGCCCAACGGCGCGGGCAAGACCACCGCCGTGCGGATCATGTCCACCCTGCTGCGCTTCGACTCCGGACAGGTGCGCGTCGCCGGGTTCGACGTGGCCCGCCAGAGCGCCCGGGTGCGCTCGCGCATCGGCTTCGCCGGACAGTACGCGGCCCTGGACGAGGTCCTCAACGGGCGTCGCAACCTGGAGATGTTCGCCCGCCTGCACCACCTGCGCGCCCGGGTGGCGCGGGCCCGGGCCGCCGAACTCCTGGAGCGGTTCGGCCTCACCGGCGCCGCCCACCGCCCCGTGCGCGAGTACTCGGGCGGCATGCGCCGCCGCCTGGACCTGGCCGCGAGCCTGATCCCCGACCCCGCCGTGCTGTTCCTGGACGAGCCCACCACGGGCCTGGACCCGCGCAGCCGCGCCGAGGTCTGGCGCGCCGTGCGCGACCTGGCCGAGGGCGGCACGACCGTGCTGCTGACCACCCAGTACCTGGAGGAGGCCGACCGCCTGGCCGACCGGATCTCGGTGGTCGACGCCGGGAGGATCATCGCCGAGGGGACCCCCGAGGAGCTCAAGTCCCGGGTCGGGGGCGGCCGGGTGGAGGCCGTCGTCGCCGACGCCGACGCGCTCCCGCCGGTCGCGGAGGTCCTGGGCCGCGTGGCCGGGGCCCTGCCCGAGGTGGACGCCGACGCCCTGCGGGTGTCGGTGCCCTTCGACGGCCGGGGCGCGGGACTGGCCAAGGCGGTGCGCGCCCTGGACGAGGCCGGGCTGGACGTGGAGGACATCGCCCTGCGCCGCCCGACCCTGGACGACGTCTTCCTGGGGCTGACCGGCCGCCAGGGCGCGCGCGGGGAGGGGACATGACGTCCGTGACCGAGGCGGGGCCGCCGGCCCCGGAGGAGGGAGGCGCCATGGCGTCCGCGACCGAGGCGCAGCGTCCGGTTCCGGAGGATCCCGGCCCCCTGGCGCGGGCGCGCTGGGCGTTGGCCGACACCTGGGTGGTGGCGCGCCGCTACCTGCTGCACCTGGTCTACAAGCCCGACGAACTCGTCGGCACGCTGATGGTCCCCGTCCTGGCCGTGCTGCTGTTCGGCTTCGTCTTCGGCGAGGCCATGGGCGCGGTCATGGACGCTCCCGGCGAGGAGTACCGCGAGTTCCTGATGCCGGGACTGTTCGCGCTGACCATGGCCTTCGGGATCGGCAACACCACGATCGCGGTGGTCACCGACGCCGGGCGCGGCGTGGTGGACCGGTTCCGCACGCTGCCGATGGCCCCCGCCTCGCTGCTGGCCGGGCGCAGCCTGGCCGACGTGCTCTCCGCGGTGGTGGACCTGGCGGTGCTGGCCGGAATGGGGCTGCTGGTCGGCTGGCGGTGGCACGAGGGCCCGCTCTCCGCGCTGGCGGCTCTGGGGCTGCTGTTGCTGCTGCGCCTGGCCTTCACCTGGATCGGTATCTACCTGGGGCTGGTGGTGCGCAGTCCGGAGGCGGCGATGAAGTTCTTCTCGCTGGTCTTCCCGCTGGCCATGGTCGCGGACACCTTCGTGCCCACCGACACCATGCCGGACTGGCTGGTGCCGGTGGCCGAGTGGAACCCGCTGTCGGCGACGGTGATCGCGGCCCGCGACCTGTTCGGCAACCCGGTGGCGGCCAACGACTCCTGGATCGCGCAGAACGCGCTGCTCATGGCGGTGGTCTGGCCGCTGGTGCTGATGACGGTCTTCGTGCCGCTGGCGCTGCGGCGCTTCCGGCGGCTGAGCCGCTGAGGCACCGGAAGGGGCCGGTTCCCGCGATGCGCGGGGCCCGGCCCCACCGCCGTGTTCCGAGCCGACCGTTCCGGCCGCTCCGGTGACCGGCGCGGAACCCGCGCAGACCGGGAACGAACCCTGCGTCACCCCGCGCCACGGCACCGCCCGGAACATCGTGGACGAGCTGCTTCATGGGCGGCACCACCATCGGACCGGTCGTGGGCAGGGTTCTCCTGGAGTGGTTCTGACGGGGTCGGTGTTCCTGCTCGGTGTCCCCGTCATGCTGCTGCCCCTGGTGTGCGCGCCCCTGCTGCTCCCCGAGCACCGCGCCGTCGGGGACACCGCCGGAGCCCGAACCAGCGGAGGCACCGGTGGACGCCGAGGGGAGGGCGCCGCGGACACGCCGCAGGCCGGGGTCGAGAGCGCTCCGGCGCCCGGACCGGCGGGCGGCTGACGGAAGGGGAACCGGTGGCGGCCGAACCCGCCCGGAAAACGGTGGCAGCAGAACCGCCGTCGGCCGATGAGTCCGCGCACCCCGGCGAGTCAGTACGGGTGAGCGGCACCGGACCCGGGACCGCCCGGGACCGGCGGTGCCGACCGGCACTGCGGCCCGCACCCGATGACGCGAAGCCGGACACCACACCACCCGGAGGACACCATGGAACGCCCCAACCTCGACGGCATGCTCCTCGCCACCACCGACCCCGACCGCCTGCACGACTGGTACGCCGACGTCCTCTCACCCCAGGACGACGTCGACATGGACGGCTACCGCGTCCTGCGCCTGGGCGCCTTCCACCTGCTCATCGACCGCCGGGACGACGTCGCGCCCAGGGCGGGCGACCCGACCCGCATGATCCTCAACGTCGACGTGGACGACGCCCGCGCCGTCGCCGCCCGCGTGGACGCGCGGGGCACCGGATGGCTGGCGCCCCTGGAGGACCGCGACGGCAGCCTGTTCGGCACCGCCGTCGACCCCGACGGCAACCACGTCCAGATCATCCAGCTCAGCGACGAACACCGCGCCGCCATGGCGCGCGAGAGTTAGGAGAGGACCGTGTTCGACACCACCAGGGCCTTCGGCTCCTTCGCCGTCCGCGACCCCGACCGGGCCAGGGAGTTCTACGGAACCACCCTCGGGCTCACGGTCGGACCCGTGGAGGGCATGGAGGAACACGGCCTGCTCAGCATCGACCTGGGGGAGGGCCGGGCGGTCCTCGTATACCCCAAGCCCGACCACGAGCCCGCGGGCTTCACCGTGCTCAACCTCCCCGTGGACGACATCGACGCCGTCGTGGACGAGCTCGCCCGCCGCGGTGTCGGGATGCTCCGCTACGAGGGCTTCGACCAGGACGGCAAGGGGGTCTCGCGGGGCGTCCCGACGGTGGCGTGGTTCGCCGACCCGTTCGGGAACGTGTGTTCTGTCATACAGGAGGCGTAACGTGACGGTCGTGGTGGAACACGCGTCCGACCAGGACTTCATGAGTCTCGCCGACCCCTACCGGCGCGAGCTGTTCGCGCACTGCTACCGCATGCTGGGGTCGGTGCACGACGCAGAGGACCTGGTGCAGGAGACCTACCTGCGCGCCTGGAAGGCCTACGACCGGTTCGAGGGCCGCTCCAGCCTGCGCACCTGGCTCCACCGGATCGCCACCACGGCCTGCCTGACCGCCCTGGACAGGCGTCGGCGGCGGCCCCTGCCCACCGGGCTCGGCGGACCCGCCGCCGAGCCCGAGGGCGAACTGGCCGACCGCCCGGAGCTGCCCTGGCTGGAGCCGGTGCCCGACGCCCTGGTCGGCGTGGACGACCCCGGTGCGGTCGTGGCCGCGCGCGAGAGCGTGCGCCTGGCCCTGGTCGCCGCGCTCCAGCACCTGCAACCCAGGCAGCGGGCGGTGCTGATCCTGCGCGACGTGCTGCGCTACAGCGCGGCCGAGGTCGCCGACACCCTCGGCGTCTCCGTCCCCGCGGTCAACAGCCTGCTCCAGCGGGCCCGCGCCCAGCTGGCCCGGGTCACCCCCATCGAGGAGGAGGTGGCCGAGCCCCTGCCGGAACAGCGCGAGGTCCTGAACCGCTACGTCGACGCGTTCGAGTCCTACGACATCTCGGCGATCACCGATCTGTTCACCGCCGACGCGGTGTTCGAGATGCCGCCCTTCGCCACGTGGGTGCGCGGCGCCGAGCACATCGGCCGCCTCATCGCCGCCCACTGCCCGGCCAGCGGGCCGGGCGACATGGCGCTGGTGCCGACCGGGGCCAACGGACAGCCCGCCTTCGCGCTGTACATGCGGGGCGGCGACGGCGTCCACCGGGCGTTCGGCATCCAGGTGCTGGAGCTGGCGCCCGGGGCGGACGCGGTCGCCCACACGGTGATGTTCTTCGACACCTCGCTCTTCCGGCACTTCGGGCTGCCCGCCGTGCTGTCCCCGCGCCGCTGAGGCTGCGGGGCGAGCGTGCGCCCGTCGCGGCGTTCGCCGGGGCCGGGGGCAGGGTCCGGGACCAACGTGTTTTCCGGCTGGATCCTTACCACGTTTTCCGGTGCCATGTGACACACGGTATTTCTGTGGCGCGGGGGAGAAGGTGTGCTAGGTTCAGTGGAGTTGCAGTCGTGATTCCCGTTGGATGTACATCTTTTTCGGGTTATTGCCGCAGTGACGGGAAAATCGTCAGACCGCGGTTTTCTTCATACTCCCGAACGAGAGGAACACCCATGGCGACCGGCAAGGTCAAGTGGTTCAACGGTGAAAAGGGCTTCGGCTTCATCGAGCAGGACGGCGGCGGCCCCGACGTCTTCGCCCACTACTCCGCCATCCAGGGCACCGGCTACCGCGAGCTCGCGGAGGGCCAGGCCGTGGACTTCGACATCACCCAGGGTGCCAAGGGCCTCCAGGCCGACAACATCACCCTGATCTGACCCAGCTCAGACTCCTTCCGGGGCAGGGGCCCGCCCTCGCGGCAGCGGCCCCTCCCCGGTTCTGTTTTTCCCGGACCGTTTCTCTGGCCGTCGTTCTCCGACAGGCGCTGGTCCGGCTACTCCGCCACGACCCCGGGTTCTCCGTGCCGGCCGTGGATCCTCGAAGACTCTTTCCGGCGCACACCCGGTGTCACACGCCGAAGCCCCCGAGGGCTTCCCGCCAGGCACGCGTCGGCGGCGAAAGGCCCCATATGAACCAACCCCGTACCGACGCGCGCCGCGGCCGCCCCTCCGGCGGCTACGGCCGTCAGCGGCCCCGCCCGTCCGGCGGACGTCCCCAGCGCGGCGGCTCCGGCGGGCGCCAGGCAGGACGCCCCTCCGGAGAGTTCGCGCTCCCGGTCTCGACCACCCCCGCGCTCGACCCGGTCCACGACTTCCAGGACCTGGAGATGCCCGCGCCGCTGAAGTCGACGCTGGCCCGCCAGGGCCTGACCACACCGTCGGCCATCCAGGCGGCGACGCTGCCCAACTCGCTGGCCGGGCGCGACGTCCTGGGCCGCAGCCAGACGGGTTCAGGCAAGACCCTGGCCTTCGGGCTGGCGCTGCTCGCCCGGCTGGAGGGCCGCGTGGCCGAGCCCCGCCACCCCCTGGCCGTGGTGCTCGCGCCGACCCGCGAACTCGCCCAGCAGGTGAACGACTCGCTCGCCCCCTACGCCCGTTCGCTGCGCGTGCGCACGACGACCGTGGTGGGCGGCATGCCCATCGGCCGCCAGGCCCGCGCCCTGGGGCAGGGTGTGGAGCTGGTCGTGGCCACCCCGGGCCGTCTGCGCGACCTGATGGAGCGCGGCGACTGCGTCCTGGACCGGGTGGACGTCACCGTCCTGGACGAGGCCGACCAGATGACCGACATGGGCTTCATGCCGCAGGTCACCGCGATCCTGATGCAGGTGCCGACCGGGGGCCAGCGCATGCTGTTCTCGGCCACCCTGGACCGCAACGTCGACACCCTGGTCCGCCGGTTCCTCGACGACCCGGTGGTCCACTCGGTGGACCCGTCCGAGGGCGCCGTCTCCACCATGGAGCACCACGTCCTGCACGTGTCGCACATGGACAAGCAGGACACCGCCACCCGCATCGCGGCCCGTGAGGGGCAGGTCATCCTGTTCCTGGACACCAAGCACGCCGTGGACCGGATGGCCAAGCACCTGCTCAACAGCGGCGTCCGGGCGGCGCCGCTGCACGGCGGCCGGTCCCAGCCCCAGCGCACGCGCACCCTCAAGCAGTTCAAGGACGGCACGGTCACCGCGCTGGTCGCCACCAACGTCGCCGCGCGCGGCATCCACGTGGACGGCCTGGACCTGGTGGTCAACATCGACCCGCCGACGGACCACAAGGACTACCTGCACCGGGGCGGGCGCACCGCGCGCGCGGGCGAGACGGGCAGCGTGGTCACGCTCGTGCTGCCCAGCGAGCGGCGGGACATGGCCAGGCTGATGCAGCGGGCCCGGATCGACGCGCACGTCGCACAGGTGAGCGCCGACGACCCCGAGTTGGCCCGGGTGACCGGTGCCCGGGAGCCGTCCGGTGTTCCGGTGACCCTGCCCAGCGCTCCCCGGGAGGAGCAGCGCCGCCAGGGCGGTCGCGGAGCGGGCTCGCGCGGCGGATCGCGTGGGTCGGCTGCGCGCGGCGGGTCGGCTGGGCGTGGTGCGGCGGCCTCGCGCGGTGGTTCGACCGAGCGCGGAGGGTCGTCTGCGCGTGGCGGGTCGGCCTCGCGCCGCCGCGGTCCGCGCCGTCCGGCCTGAGGACCGCTCGTGTGCGCCGGGCTCGGGAGCTGACTCCCGGTCGCTCGGGACCTGAGGCTCAGGTCGCCTGTCCCTGGGAACCCGTTCCGGGAGCCTGTCCCCGGTCGCTCGTCTCCGGGAGCCAGCCCCCGGGCGTCTGTCCACAGGGACGGATCGGGGCTTGGCCGGGTAGGGCGGGCCGGGGGACACTGGATTCGGGGGCGCGTGACGCGCTCATGGGTGGCGCGACAGCCCCCGAATTCGAGCCTACGTCCCCCGGTCGTCACCCCACCAGTCCGCACCATCCGCCTGTGAAAGGCAACGGGGCTGCCTGTGGAAAGACAACCCGGGGAAAGACAACCGGTCTTGTCCGCCCGCGGAGAGGCATCCACCCCGCTCATCCGCGCACAGCCGACCACCGTGCCGCCCGGCCGGGCAACTCCCGGTCGGGTGCGCGGTCCTCGGCCCGCAACGACCGGACACGCGGCACGGGCCGCGCACCCCGACTGCGGACCGCTTGGTCTGCACTAGCGTTCCTGGTGGAGCGAAGGCCGCCGGACCGTGAGCGCGGAGGGAACGTCATGGCGTGGAGCACCCGTCAACTGGCCGAGCTGGCCGGAACGACCCTGCGGACGGTGCGGCACTACCACGAGGTCGGTCTGCTGGCCGAACCCGAGCGCGGCGCCAACGGCTACAAGCACTACAAGGTCGAGCACCTGGTGCGGGTCCTTCGCGTCAAACGGCTGTCGGACCTGGGGTTCTCCCTGGTGCAGATCGCCGAGATGGGGGAGGCCGACGCCTACCCCGAACAGGAGCTGCGGGCCCTGGACGACGAACTCGTCCAGGCCATCGAACGCCTGCGGCGGATGCGCGAGGAGCTGGCCCTGGCCCTGCGCGGGTCCGGGCCGACCGAACTACCGCCCGACATGGCCCTGGCCACCGCCGGGATCGCCATGACCGAGGCCGACCGCTCGCTGACCGCGGTCATGGCGCGCCTGTTCACCCCGCAGACGCAGCGGGCCCTCACGGAGTTGGCGCGGGCCTACGGCTCCGGTTCCTCCGACGAGGAGTTCAACAACCTGCCCACCGACGCCGACGAGCAGACCCGGCACGAGCTAGCCGAACGGCTGTGGCACGCCTCCCGCGAGGTTCTGTCCGACCGTCCGGAGCTGCGCATCTCCGAGGCCACGACGGCCATCGACCGGCACAAGGCCGCGCAGGCGTTCACCGCGGCGCTGAACGACCTGTACAACCCCGCCCAGCTCGATGTCCTCAACCGCCTCTCCCGCGCGGCGATGGCGGACCAGCAAGCCGACCAGCAGGCCGAAGAGCGGACAGATCGGCAAGCCGACCGGCAGGCCGAAGAGCAGGCGGACCAACGGCCCTGACCGGTCGGGTGGCCCACGGGTCCCGCGGGCCCCGCGATCGTCGGCCCCGCCCGGCCGGGACACGGTGGGAGGGCTGGACCCCGGCCGCCCCCGTGCGGCCGGGGCCCAGCCGGGCTCAGTCCCGGCGTCCGCCGAGATGGCGGGCGAGGAAGCGCTCGGCCGTGCGGTGGAGGTCGAGCTGGTTCTCCGGGTTGACGAACCCGTGTCCCTCGTCCTCCTTGAGCAGGTACTCCACGTCCACGCCGCGCTCGCGCAGCGCGGCGACGATGTTGTCGGACTCGGCCTTGACCACGCGGGCGTCGTTGGCGCCCTGCGCCACCATCAGCGGTGTGGTGATCCGGTCCACCCGGCTGATCGGTGAGCGGGCCAGCATGTCGGCCTCCTGCTCGGGGACGTCCGGATCTCCGACGTAGCGGTACCAGTTGTTGGCCAGCGCGGGCCGGACGAACGCCGGTTGGTTGCGCATGAAGTTGGCCAGGTCGGAGATGCCGACGTAGTCGACGGCGGCGGCGAAGCGGCCGGGGGTGAAGGTGACCCCCACGAGCGCGGCGTAGCCGCCGTAGGAGCCGCCGAAGATCGCCACCCGGTCCGGGTCGGCGTAGCCCTGTGCGACGGCCCAGTCCACGGCGTCGATGAGGTCGTCGTGCATCTTCCCGGCGAACTCGCCGATCGCGGCCTTCATGTGGGCCTTGCCGAACCCGTTGGAGCCGCGGAAGTTGACCTGGAGCACGGCGTAGCCCCGGTTGGCCAGCAGCTGGACGGTCGGGTCGAAGCCCCAGGCGTCCCTCGCCCACGGGCCGCCGTGCACCATCAGCACCATCGGCAGGTTCTCGGGCTCCACGCCCACCGGCAGGGTCAGGTAGGAGGGCATCTCCAGGCCGTCCCGGGCGGTGACGGTGACCGGCCGCATGGGGGCCATCGCGTCGGGGTCCAGGTGCGGGTGGGGGCGGAACAGCAGCCGGGACTCCCCGGTGGAGTGATCGTAGAACCAGGTCGCGTCCGGGTCGCGGTCGTGGGTGAAGCTCACGATCCACCGCCGCCCGTCGGCGTCGGACGACAGTCCCGCCACATCCCCCTCGGACAGCTTCTCCAGTTCGGCCAGCACCTCGGCGAAGTGCGAGTCCAGGGCATGGATGACCTGGCGCTCGCCCAGGTAGCGCACCCCCAGCAGCTCGCCACGGTGGTCGAGGATCAGCGGCGGGGGAAGGGTGGAGACCTGCGCGCGCGTGTCGATGTCGAAGTCCGGGTGGCTGTCCACCTCGGTCTCCTCACCCGTGGCCATGTCGGCGCGTACCAGGCGGGTGCGGTCGGTGCCCCGGCTGGAGCCGACCCACATCCCGGTCCCGTCCGGTGTGACCTGTGCGGGAAAGACGCCCAGCGGATAGTCGGCGCCGTCGTACACCAGGACGCTGCTCGTGGTGCCCGTCGCGGAGTCGTGACGGGAGATCTCGAAGTCGTTGTTCTCGTTGAGAGTGGTGGAGAGCAGCTCGCCCTCCCTTCCCCGCGTCCAGATCCTCGCGGCGCCGGGGCTCTGGGCCAGCATGGTGAGTTCGCCGGTGGCCACGTCCAGCTCGTGCAGGTCGAACTCCGCGACATTGCGGGCGTTGAGCGAGACGGTCATCCTCCCCGGGCGTCCCCGGGACGGCTCGAAGCTGACGACACGGGCGCCGGGGAAGGGGGTCAGGTCCACTGTGGTGGGCTCGGCGGCGTCCAGGTCGACCCGGAACAGGTGCCAGTTCTCGTCGCCGCCGCTGTCCTGGAGGTAGAGCAGCCAGCGCGCATCGTCGGTCCACTGGTAGCTCTGCACGCTGCGGCTCTCGTCCGCGGTCACGCAGCGCGGTTCGCCGTCGAACTCTCCGGCTTGGTCGAGGTCCTGGACCCAGACGTTGAGCCGGTCCTTCCACGGCGCCAGGTAGGCGATGCGGGTTCCGTCCGGCGAGATCGTCGCATCAGCGCGCTCCGGCGGGCTGAAGAAGTCCTCGACCGGGACCAGGTCGGGCAGTGCCATGTCGTTCCTCTCGTTCGTGCCCGGTGAGACCGGGGAGTCGAAGATCAGGAGAAACCATGCCGACACGGCACACTCAAGAATCCGCGAGTGTGACGGGGGACACTCTTCGTGTGTTCGGGGGCGCCCGGAGTTCGCCGGGGGTGGCGTCGAGTCCTTGTCGGGGGGCCCGCCGCGGACCGACGCGCGTATCCGGCCGGAGTCGCCGTGGTCCGGTGCCCTTTCCCGGCCGGGCCCGACCGACCCTTCCCCGGTCGGGCCCGCTCCGGTCCGGTGCCGGTTCCAGCCCCGGCACCGGAGTGGTTCGCCGCGCGGTTCGGTTCACGGCCGGGGTCCGGTTCCGCGTCGGGCCCCGGCCTTCCCCCGCCGGGGCCCGTCCGCCAGCCCGCTTCCAGGGCCGGTCCGCGTGCTCGTCCACCGGCCCGCCTCCGGGTTCGGTCACCGCGCCCGTCCGCGAGCCCGGCCCCGGGCCCAGCTCCAACCCGGGGCCCGAACCGCCTACGCCGCCACCCGGCGCGGGCTCCACCGCGGCGCGAGGTCGAACTCGGCCCAGATCACACGACCCGCGTCCTCGCCCGGCGCACCGGCCCGACGGGTTCCCCAGCGGGCGGAGAAGTGGCCGATGAGCAGCAGCCCCTGCCCCAGCGCGAGTTCCCGCCAGTCCTGGTCCGCCTCCGGACCCGGCACGCTCGCCAGGGCTCCCGGAATCCACCGGTCCGCCACCGACAGCCGCAGGACGCGGCGGCCGCCGGGGTCATGGCGCAGCACGAGCGTGCGCACCACCTCCGCCCCGCTTCCGCTGGGCAGGACCCGCCCCATGGTGCTGGTCAGCATCTCGCTGGCGCACAGCACCACGGCCGCGACCAGTTCCTCGTCGGCGCCCGAGACCCGCGACAGGTCGGCACGCAGGTCGGCCCGGGCTCTTCGGATGGCTGCCAGGTTGGCGGGGTAGCTGCGGCGCTTCCAGCGCCTGTCCAGGTCGAGCGGTCGCCGTGGGCGTGGCAGGACGGTCATCTGTCTTCTCCTCGGTTCGTGCGACGGCCGCACGGGCGGTTCCCACGGGAACGGCCTTCGCGGTCCGTCTGGTCCTGGTGTTCTCTCGTGTCTGTGTGCCTTCATGCCTCGGCGTCCTCGGCGTCCTCGGCGTCCTCGGAGGCCCCGGAAACCCCGGGAGCACGCGGCTCCGGCGCTCCGCCGGCCTCCTCACCTCATGGCGGCGAAGATCGTGGCCTCGTCGTCCAGCCACACCAGCTGGTGTTCGGCCGACACCGTCAGTCCGAACCGGGTGTGGACGGGACGCCCCGCCTCCACCCACAGCAGGTGGGCCGCCTCCAACTCGTCGAACAGCCTGCGGGGGCCGTGCTGGCGCACCTCGTAGCCCTGGTCCCGGTGCCCGGGGTCGATGTGCCAGGAGGCCCACGACCAGGTCGAGGAGTCCAGCAGGTACACCGTGAACCGCGGGTCCTCGGGGCCGCCCCCGAGCCGGACGATCCGGTGCACGTCCGGCATCTGCAACCCCACCGCGAAGGCCCCGTCGGAGTCGCCGACCACCTCTCCCGGGTGCAGCCGGGAGCACGTCGTGGTGTGCTCGTCGTCGTCCGGACGGACGTAGGTCTCCAGCAGGTGGCGCGGGGTGCGGTCCGCTCGCGCCCACATGCGGTCGGTGTGCCCGGTGAACCTGCCGTGCGCCGTCCCGTGCGGGCCGACCACGAGATCGGCCGTCACCCCGTGGTGGAAGGCGGTTCCCCACGGAGTCAGGACGCGTCCGCCGGGCTGGCACTGCGCCACCCACGCGTAGGGGACGCGCTGCACGGTCACCGCACTGACCACCCGGTCGTAGGGTGCGCGCCCGGCCCAGCCGCGCATGCCGTCCCCGCTGACCACCAGCGGTGTGAGGCCCGCGCTCATCAGCCGCACCCGCGCCTGTTCGGCCAGCTCGAAGTCGATCTCCACCGAGGTGACGGCGTCGTCGCCCAGGAACCGGGCGAGCAGGGCGGCGGTGTACCCGCTGCCGGTGCCCACCTCCAGCACCCGCATGCCCGGTGCCAGTCGCAGCCGCTGCACCGTCTCGGCCACCGAGGACGGCGCAGGGGACGAGGACGTGGGCTCTCCGGGGCCGTAGCGGGCGCCGTCGTCGACCTGGGTGACGACGGGAACGTCGGCGTAGGCCGCCTCCAGCCACCGCAGTTCGCCGCGGTAGCGGTCGACGGGCACGCCCGTGTCCGGGGCGGCGATCTCGTCGGGCAGGAACAGGTGCCGCGGTACCGCCGCGAAGGCCCCGCGCCACTCCGCGGCCAGAGCGCCCTCCTCGACGAGGCGTTCGACCATCCTCTCGTGCGGGGGGATCATCTGCCGCACCTCCCGCACCGTCTGACGCACTGTGCGCTGACGCCCCGGGCACGCCGGGCGTGACAGGCGTGCCCGACATGTCCGCCGTACCTGATGCGCTCGCCGTACCTGACAGGTCCGGAGTGTCCGGCGGACGGAGCACGCTCGGCGTGCCCGGGGTGCTCGACGCATCCGATGTGCCCGGGACGCTCGACGTTCCCGACGCGTTCGGGATAACCAAAGGTTCTGGTGTGGCTGGTTCGCCCAATGAGTCCGATGTGTCCGGGGTGCTCGACGTCTTCGACGAGTCCGGGGCACTCGGCGAGTCCGATGTGTCCGGGACGCCCGCTCCGACTGCGCCTTCCGCGCCGCCGGACGGGCCTATCGCTCGTGTGAACAGCACCGACACCGGCTCCGGACCCGTGGCCCGTGCCGCCGCCGTGCCCTGCCTGTGGGGTGGAGGTCACCGCTCTTCTCCTCGGGGGGTGTCCCCGGCATGGACGAACCAGGGTCTTGCGTCCATTACGGGGACGGGAGTTTCCGGGTAAGGATTACTACGGAAGATGTAACGCCGTTCGTCCACGAGGACGGAATTCCGTGCCGATATACACCGGCGGTATGCATGACGAAATCCCAGGTCGGTCCACGTCTTTCCCCGTCACGGGCTTTCTGGGCCCGTGCCGACGTCCTGCGGTCGCTGGCCGAGCACGACGCCGGAGCCCTCTTCGGGCTCGTCCGACAGCACACCGGTGCCAGCCAGCAGACGATCGGCTCCGCCGTCGACATGGCCCAGCCACACGTGAGTGCGATCATGGCGGGAAGACGCCTGGTCACCGCGCTCAGCACGTGGCAGCGCATCGCCGACGGCCTGGCCATGCCGTCCGAGGCCCGCCGGACCCTTGGCCTCGCGGATTCGGGTGACGAGTATTCGAAGGGCGTTTCCTGGACAGAATCCTCTCTGCAAGAAGGCGATTTATGGTCCGCGTCCAGAACGGCGCAGGACATCGTCGACATCACGCTGAAGGACCTGATGAAACGCAGAGACGCATTCGCGGTCGGCGGCGCGCTCCTGATGGGCGCCGCACTGACGGAGACGCTGGAACACTGGCTGCTGCCCGGCCCGGCCGCCCCCGGCCTGGTCCGCGGCACGATCGGAGAGGCCGAGCTGGGGCGCATCGAGGCCGCCACCGTGGCGCTGCGGCACTGGAACGACCGGTGGCGCCTGGGGGTGCGCCGCAAGGCCGTCGTCGGACAGCTCTCGGAGGTGTCCGAACTCGTGGAGACCCCCCAGCCCGCCTCCGTGCAGAACCGGCTGTTCGCGGTGATGGCCGAACTGTCCAAGACCGTCGCCTCGATGTCCTTCGACGCCGGGGACCACCCCACCGCGCAGCGGTACTACACCCTCTCCCTGCGCGCGCTCCACCAGGCCGGACCCGAGCACCGCCCCTACGGCGTCGGAGTCCTGGCCGACATGGCCCGGCAGATGCTCGACCTGCACCGGCCCGAGGACGCCCTGGACATCTCCCGCCTCGCGCTCGACAGCGCGGACTCCACCGGCGCGCCCGCGCTCGTCCGGGCGATGCTGCGCACGCGCGAGGGCTGGTCCTACGCGCGGATGGGCAGGTCGGAGGCCTACCGCCGCACGGTCATCCAGGCCGAGGACCTCCTGGAGGGCGCCAACGGCGAGGAGGTGCCCGACTGGGTGGGCGGCTTCGACCACGCCGAACTGGCCGGGGTGGTCGGCGCCCGCTACCGCGACCTCGCGGTGCTCCAGGAGGAGCCGGGCGCGCGCCGCAGGCACGCCGAGTCCTCCGCCGCCTACATCACCAAGGCGCTCCAGCTGCGCGCGCCCTCCGGCAAGCGCGGCCGCGCCTTCGACCTCATCGGGCTGGGCCGCACCTACCTGCTGCTCGACGAGCCCGCCGAGGCCGCCCGGGTGGTGCGCCAAGCCGCGGCCCTCGAACCCTCCCTGGGCTCGGGCAGGGTCCGCAGACGCCTGCGCGACTGGTACACCGAGTCCGCCACGCACCACCGCGACCCGCACGTGGCCGCGGTCCGCGATGAGTTATCACATACGCTGCTGCACCATCAGCGAAATGTGAAAGGGATGACGTGACTCGTATCGGAATCACCGGTCATTCGAATCTTTCCGGCGACAGCGTCACTTTGGTGCGCAAAGCGCTGGTGGCGGCACTCGACCCCCATGCCGACGACAGGCTGGTCGGCGTCTCCTGCCTGGCGCGCGGCGCGGACCAGCTCTTCGCCGAGGCCGTGCTGGACGTCGGGGGCAGACTGGAGGTGGTGCTGCCCTCGGCCGACTACCGCGAGGCCAAGGTCAAACCCGCCAACCTCGACCGCTTCGACGACCTGCTCGTGCGCTCCTCACTGGTGCGCTACATGCCGCACCGTCGGGCTGGCCGCGCCGCCTACGAGGACGCCAACGAGGCCGTCCTGGACTGGGTGGAGCTGATGTTCGCGGTCTGGGACGGCCAGCCCGCCGACGGCAGAGGCGGGACCGCCGACGCGGTCGAGGCGGCGCGGTTGAGGGGCGTGCCCGTGGAGGTCATCTGGCCGGAGGGAGTCCAGCGGGACTGAACCCGGCACTGGCGCACCGCCCCGCCCCGCGCGTGGAGTGGCGTGACGGAGCGGGGCGGTGCGGGCCGGTTCCGGGGCGCGTGCCGGAGCGGACAGGCCGGACCGCCCGGTCGTGTGCGTCCGAAACCCCGGCCGGTGCCGGGGAAGGGCGTGGTCGGGACCGGGCGGTCCTGACCACATCCGGCCAACACTGCTCCGGCCGGTCGGTGCTGCCCCGGTCGGTCAGCGCCGCTCCGGTGCGCCGTCCAGCGCGCCGTGCAGGGCTTCGGCGAAGGCGCGGGGATGGGTTCCGAAGCCCGTGTGGTCACCGGGGAAGGCGACCGGCTCCGTGCCCAGGAGCCGCACCAGCGCCAGCCCGATGTCGTGGATGGGCTTCCCGGCGGAGGCGTCGCCCAGACCCACCGTCACCGGGACCCCGCCCGCCCGCAACGCCTCCACGTCGGGCCGGTACAGCGACAGCTGCATCAGCCCGTGGGCCAGGAAGTACCCGAAGTTGCCGCTGACCCGCTCGAAGGTCTCGGGGTCCTCGTGCATCGGCCCTTCCGCCGCGGCGCCCTCCGGCTCCGGCCCGTCCTCCTCCTGCGCCTCCCCGTCCTCCTCGTCCAGGCCGTTCAGCGCCATGAACTTGCCGATCGCCGCCTCCACGCCCTCGCGCCGGTAGGTGTCGTAAACCTCCTGGTCGCGGGCGAGCACCTCCGAGGGGTCGTCGAGCAGCATGAGGCAGGGCGGCTCGTGCGCGAGCAGCGCGCGCACCGCCCCGGGGTGGCGCACGGCCATGTCGAGCCCGATCTGGGCGCCCGCGCTGTTGCCGAACACGTAGGCCGGGCCCCCGCCCACCTCGGCGACCAGCCTGGCGGCGTCGTCGCTGTGCACCTCCACCCGCTGGTCCTCGGGCTCGCCGTCCAGCTCGCTGCGCGAGTTGCCGCGGGGATCGTAGGCCACGGTCGTGTAGCGGTCGGCCAGGTGCTCGGCCAGGGCGGTGTAGACGCCCGCGTCCTGCGGGCCGCCGGGGATCATCAGCAGCACGGGGCCCGAACCGCGGACCTCGTAGTGGATGCTGGCACCCGGCACCTTCAACGTGTGCGCTCCCGGTGAGTGGCGCGAGTGGTGCGACATGTCTGCGTCTCCCTGCCTCTTGCGTGCCCGTTGGTCAGCTGTCGCTGAGCACCATGCGGTTGCCCTCGCTGTCGCGGAACTCGGCGGCCGTGACCCCCGGCTGCCACATCGCCTCCCCCGGTTCGGTGACGATCTCCACGCCCGCGGCGCGCAGGGCCTCGACCGTGCCCTCGACGTCCTCCGTCACCAGGACCATGACCGGTTCGGCTGACGGGTTCTCGTCCGCGCGGCGCTGGAAGTGCAGGCGGGTCCGCGAGCCGGGGAAGCCGAGCTCGATCCACCGCCACCCGTCTTCGGACATGGGCGCGTCGGTCGCCACGGTGCAGCCGAGGCGGTCGGTGTAGAAGGCCTTGGCCCGCTCCTGGTCGAAGACGGGGAGTTCGGCGAACTTGACGTACATGGGGTTTTTCCGTTCCCTCTGACGCGCTACCGCGTTCGGTCCGCCTTCAAACTGGACCGTCCAGTACCGCATGTGGTGTGGAACTAGACCGTACGGTACCCATAGGACAAAAGGGTCGAAACGAAACCTGGAACGACGAAGACGAGGTGTTGGACAGCGTGAACCCGCCAGCGGAGGAGGAGCTGAGTCGCTCGGCCCGCAAGCGCCGGGCCATCCTGGGCGCCGCGGAGGAGGTCTTCCTCAGGGGTGGTTACCTCGGGACCAACATGGACGAGATCGCCGCGCTGTCGGGGGTGTCGAAGCAGACGGTCTACAAGCACTTCGGCAGCAAGGAGGGGCTGTTCGTCGAGATCGTCACCAGCATGACCTCGGGTGCGGGGGACGCGGTGCGCGACGAGACGCCCGAGCCCGACCGGGTCGAGGACGTGGAGGCGTACCTGTGTGACTACGCGCGTCGGCAGCTCACGGTGGTGCTCACGCCGCGGCTGATGCGGTTGAGGCGGATGGTGATCGGCGAGGTCGCTCGGTTCCCCGAGCTGGCGCGGGTGCTGTACGAGTGCGGGCCGCAGCGGGCGATCGAGGGGTTGGCGGAGAGCTTCGCCCGGCTGGGGGAGAGGGGGCTGTTGGCGGTGGGGGAGCCGTTGCGGGCGGCGTCCCACTTCAACTGGCTGGTGATGTCGGAGCCGGTGAACCGGGCGATGCTGCTGGGGGACGAAGCCATTCCGACAGAGGCGGAACTGTGCCAGCATGCGGAGGAGGGCGTGCGGGTGTTCCTCGCTGCTTATGGGGTCGGCGGTCGTTAGGGGAGTTGTGGGGTTGCTGGGTTTTATGTCTTCGGTGTCTGTTTTTCGAGAAGTTGGAAAAACGGCTGCTTGCCGCTGGTAAGTTTGCAGGTCGTTGACTGTGCTCCCCGCGCACGCGGGGATGGTCCCCCGGCGACCTCCACACCGCACCCGGCCGGGAGGTGCTCCCCGCGCACGCGGGGATGGTCCCGAACGCCTGTACGCGCGGGGGTGGCTCAGGAAGTGCTCCCCGCGCACGCGGGGATGGTCCCGTCATGGAGTACGGGCGGCGGGTGTTGGCCGCGTGCTCCCCGCGCACGCGGGGATGGTCCCAGGAACGGCGCTGGCAGCCGGGTGGTGGTGTGGTGCTCCCCGCGCACGCGGGGATGGTCCCGGGACGGGCTGGAACAGGTCCACGCTCCCAGTGTGCTCCCCGCGCACGCGGGGATGGTCCCACGAGGATCTGCTGGGGCTGCGACGGCGAAGTGTGCTCCCCGCGCACGCGGGGATGGTCCCACCCCCGGTCGATGGTCATCGTCGACGTGATCGTGCTCCCCGCGCACGCGGGGATGGTCCCCGCCGACGGCGACCCCGCTTTCTGATGTCGAGGTGCTCCCCGCGCACGCGGGGATGGTCCCTGCGGTGACCAGCTCACGGCGCTGGTGCTACGGTGCTCCCCGCGCACGCGGGGATGGTCCCACACCCGTGCGGCTGGACGTCGCCACGCTGGTGTGCTCCCCGCGCACGCGGGGATGGTCCCACTTCCCCCGACCGCGCCCCTCCCAGTATCAAGTGCTCCCCGCGCACGCGGGGATGGTCCCAACCAGCGCAACAGGCTCGCGATGGTCTTGCCGTGCTCCCCGCGCACGCGGGGATGGTCCCAACGTCGCGGATCACGATCAGGCGGTTGCCTCGTGCTCCCCGCGCACGCGGGGATGGTCCCCAGCGGCAGGTGCCGACTCCTTCCGGGAAGGTGTGCTCCCCGCGCACGCGGGGATGGTCCCTTCACCTTCAACCAGTGCGACGGGCTGTCGGGGTGCTCCCCGCGCACGCGGGGATGGTCCCAAAGGACGCCCCGCCCCTCCCAGATGGGAGAGGTGCTCCCCGCGCACGCGGGGATGGTCCCGGCTTCCAGCCATGGTGGTTCCTCCTGTGTGTGTGCTCCCCGCGCACGCGGGGATGGTCCCTGCGGGCGTGGCTGCGCAAGACCTACGGCATGGTGCTCCCCGCGCACGCGGGGATGGTCCCACCATCGCCAAGGCGATGAAGGACGGCGTGGCGTGCTCCCCGCGCACGCGGGGATGGTCCCGTCGACGCGGCCCGCGCGCCCGTCCAGGTCCCGTGCTCCCCGCGCACGCGGGGATGGTCCCCCGCACGTGCCGGACGGGGCGGTGCCGCTGGCGTGCTCCCCGCGCACGCGGGGATGGTCCCCACGGGACGGGGCGCGGCGGCCGGGCGTGGCGCGTGCCGGTCAGTGCTCCCCGCGCACGCGGGGATGGTCCCCAACTCGCCGCCCGGAGCGCCAACCCCCGGCGGTGCTCCCCGCGCACGCGGGGATGGTCCCACGCGCCCGTACCTGGTCCCGGCTGTGGACATGTGCTCCCCGCGCACGCGGGGATGGTCCCGATGAACTCGTGCATGTGGACCAGGCGGGCCTGTGCTCCCCGCGCACGCGGGGATGGTCCCCACGTCGCCGTCGTGCAGCGGTACCTGTGGATGTGCTCCCCGCGCACGCGGGGATGATCCCAAGCTGGACCCGTTCGACCGGGACTACCACGAGTGCTCCCCGCGCACGCGGGGATGGAGCTATCGAGCGTCCCTAGGTTTCTCTGAGCCAGGAAGCCCGAACTCCGCCCAGGTCACCGTCCCCAGCCCCGCACAGAAGGGGAACTCCAGCACGGGACGGAACCCCCAGGCCACCGACAGGTTCTCGACAAGCAGCAGACCCCGGCCGCGCTCGGCTTCCTGCCATTCCTCAGCCGTGCGCTGGCGAGGAATGCGGGGGCTGGCGTCCTTGGCGCCGTCGTCGATCATCGACAGCCGCAGCACAGTCCTGCCGTCCAGCGTGGTGTGAACGGCCAGCGTCCGGATGACCCGGCCCTCGGCCTCACCGGAACGCGAGTGTTCGACGGCGTTCGCGAACATCTCGCTGGCGCACAGCACCACCGTCTCGATCAGATCGTCACCGCTCTCGGTGAACCGGATCAGGTCGGCGCGCAGGTCCGAGCGCACGCGGCTGGCGGTGGCCAGGGCTCCGGGGTACAGGCGCGGCTCCCAGCGCCGTTCCGGGTCGGCGGTGATCGGCGAGGTCTGCGGCACAATGACCATGCCGGTATCTCCTTTTCTGTTGGGTTTTCGAGTGCTGGTCATGCCCTGGAGGCGCGCTAACGCCTGCCAGGGCTTCAACGTGTCCGACCGGGAACACGTGGGGACGAACCGCCTGGTCAGGCCCTGGCCACGGTGGTGGTTCCGTGGGTATCGCCGAATCCTTCAACGCCGCCCACGGTGAGGGCGCGACGCCGGGGCTTCTCGGGAAAGCGCTCGACCGCCTGGTCCAGCAGCCGCAGCGAGTCGGCTGGCGACAGCGCCACGCCCTGGAGGGTGGCGAACAGGTCGGCGTAGCCCTTGATGTGGGTGGCGTCGGTGACCAGGTGGCCCGGCCCGCGCGGGTGCGGGGTGTAGGCCAGGCAGTGCCTCGGGGAGAAGGCCAGCGTCCAGAACGCTCCGCGCAGGCCGGGATGGGGCGCGGTGCCCTCCGGAACCACGTGCACGGTGATGCTGTCGCTGTCGGCCAGGTCGCGCAGGCGGGACAACTGGCCGCGCATGACGTTGGGAGGGGCGACGGGCCGGGTGAGGGCGCCTTCGTCGACGATCAGGCAGTGGTACGGCGGTCCGGATGCCGTGCTGTAGAGCTTGCAGAACGCGGGTCGGTCCCTGGCGAGGAAGGCAGCTTCCATGGGGCGCTCGGCCCGGTTCAGCGCGCGGGCGTAGTCCTCGGTCAGGAAGCTGTCGGGCAGGACGAGGGGCGCGTACGCCCGGACCTGGAACGCCTGGGGGAGAAGGTCGGCGGCTGTGGCACCGGCGCGGAGGCTGGTGGTGATGAACGTCTGTGCCCAGGCGTCCCACAGCACGCCTTCCGCTTCCAGCGCGCCGTCGAGGTGGCGGGCGTCGTTGCGCTGAGGCTCGCTGGTGCCGGTCTCGATGCCGTTGATCCGGCTGGGGGAGACGAAGGCGTCCTGGGCCAGCTCCTCGACCGACAGGCCCAGGCGTTCCCGGGCTGCCCGTACCCGCTCTCCGAACCGCTCCCAACGGCTTTCGACGGACTCTTCCCGGCAGCTTTCCTGTTTGGCTGTCCGCGGGTGTGCGCGTTCCGACATGGCTGTCCCCTGTATCCCGAAAAGAACGATTTGGTGCTTGGCGTAGGCCTGTGAGCTGGCTCCACGCTGCTTGGTGAAGACGGTAGGAACTTATTGCATAAGAGTCAAGTCTTATGCGATAAGTTGGCGGCATGGGGTGGGAGACAGAGGCTCGCTGGTCTGGCGGGGGCTCGCGCTACGGTGAGGCACGAGTACACGTGATGCTGGAAGGAACACGCTGGATGAGCACCCTCGAACCGTCCAAGGCGCGGTACAAGCAGGTGGCCGCGATCTTGCGCGAGGCCATTCGAAGGGGTGACTACAGACCCGGAACCACATTGCCCAGCCAGCCGGACCTCGCCCGTCAGTACGGCCTCAACCAGAGTTCGATCAGCCGAGCCGTGGCCATGCTTCAGGCGGAGGGGTGGGTCCGCACCGAACACGGGAAAGGTTCCGTGGTGCTGGACATGCCCACCGTCAAGCGTGTGCGGCGCATGGGTACGGATTACCGCTTTTCAGAGGGACGAAGTTCCTACGCGGAGGAGCTGGCCGAGGTCGGCCTCGCACCGCGAACTGAACTTGTCCGCTGGGGTGTCGAGCCTGCTTCCGACGAGATCGCCGGGATTCTGGAGATGGACCCTGAGAGCCAGGGTCAGGTTCTGGTGAGGCGGCGTCACATGTTCGCTGACGAGAAGCCGGTCCAAATCGCGACCTCGTACGTGCCCCTCGACGTGGCTGGGAGCGCTGACCTTGCCATGCCGGACACCGGGCCGAGTGGTATCTACGCTCGTCTCGCGGAACGGGGCTTCGGGCCGGTGCGCTTCACGGAGGACATCGAGGTGCGAAGCGCTACGGCTGAGGAAGCGGATTTCCTGGAGGTTGCTGGTGGTCAGCCCGTGTTCTCCATCCTGCGGACCGCCTTCGACGCCGATGGGCGCCGCGTCGAGGTCTGTGTGAACATCCTGGCGGCGCTTCGCTGGAGACTGACTTACGCGTGGGAGCAGGGCGCATGAACGCGAGTCCTGTGCACAGCGTGAGCGTTACCGGTGTGGTGATCCGTCCCGAGGACGGCAAGGTCCTGGTGATCAAGCGGGCCGACGACGGGCGTTGGGTGCCGCCCGGCGGCGTTCTCGAACTCGCGGAGACACCTGAGGAGTGCGCCGTTCGGGAAGTGCGTGAGGAGACCGGCGTTGAGGTCAAGCCTGTTCGGCTGACCGGCGTGTACAAGAACATGAAGCTCGGCGTGGTCTCCCTGGCCTTTCTGTGTGAGCCGATTGGAGGCGAGGCGCAGGTCACCTCTGAGGCGCGTGTGGTCACGTGGATGACTATCCAGGAAGCCGTCTCCGCTGTTCCAGAGGCACGAAGTGTCCGTATCACGGACGCGGTGCGTGACGACGGCCCCTTCGTGCGGGCACATGACGGAACCTATGTAACGAATTAGGCGAGAAGCTTATTTTTTTCGTCCTTTTCGTTCTTTGGGGTTTCCTGTGAAGATATTCGCAAGGCCAGGCCTTCTAGGGCCAATGTGTCATGCTTTGTGACTGTGGATGCATCGGATGTGGCCATTGACCCATTTTTGAGTTTTGTTATTACAATGCTCATGAATATGGGGTGTGAAGCCATATCGTCAAAAATGTCCGATTTGGGCATGTGTTGCCTGTCTGATCAGGGGCTTTCTGGTAAGCCGCCTGGGAGCCTATCACGTGTTGAAGCTTCTCGTTAACGCTAGCCACATGCTCTACTAACAACTTCGTTAGTATGCTTCGGCGCTAGCCACATGCTCTACTGCCTACTTCGTTTGTGTTTGGTTTGATGAATATATCGCCTTGCCCCTAAGGTAGTTGTGTTGCTCTCGGATGGCTTCGAGATTGCCCCTGAAGTGGGTAGCAGAGTTGTGGCTAGCGTTAAATGCTCCTCGCGCACGCGGGGATGGTCCCACCCGGCACGTGCCCCGCTCCATGGGCATGGAGTGCTCCCCGTACGCACGGGGATACGCCCGGCACACGAGCCACTCGGTTTACGCGGACGGGTAAACCCCCCTGGCCAGAAGCGGACAGGGCAAGTTTCGGCGTTTGCCTGCGAAGGCGCCTCGAACTCCTGTTCACTGTGCCCCATGACGCACGAAGGGCGCCCTCAGCCCTGGAAAGACCCCCTCTCCGAGGCCGCCCGACGCACCTGGGCCAAACACGACTTCGACTCCGACGGCTGGCTGCCCCTCTACCGCCACATGGCCGACAGCGCCGCCGTCGCCACCAGGCTCTGGGACGAGTGGCTCCCCGCGCAGGTCCGCGACCACATCAGCCGTGCACTCCCCGACGGCGATCACGACGCCCGCGTCCTCGCCGTCTGGCTCGCCGCCACCCACGACATCGGCAAGGCCACCCCCGCCTTCGCCTGCCAGGTCGAACACCTCGCGGACGACATGCGCGCGCACGGCCTCGACATGCCCCTCCAGAAGCAGATGGCCGACCGCAACCTCGCCCCCCACGGCCTGGCCGGACAGCTCCTCCTCCGCGACTGGCTCGTCGAGCACCACGGCTGGAAAGCCCGCGACACCCACCAGCTCGCCGTCGTCGCCGGAGGCCACCACGGAGTCCCACCCGGCTACTCGGCCATCGCTGAACTCGACCGGCACCCCCAGCTCCTCCGCACCCCCGGCCACGAGCGCGCCTGGACCACCATCCAGACCGAACTCCTCGACACCGCCGCCCGCGTCACCGGCGCGGCCGAACGCCTCTCCGCCTGGAACTCCCTCAAGCTCCCGCAGACCGTGCAGGTCCTGCTCACCGCCCTCGTCATCGTCGCGGACTGGATCGCCAGCAACCCCGAACTCTTCCCCCTCTTCCCGGGCGCAGGAAAGCGCAGCACCGACCCCGAGCGCACCCGCGAGGCCTGGCGCCTCCTCGACCTCCCCCGGCAGTGGCAGGCCGAGGAACCAGGCGGCACCGCGGCGGAACTCTTCGCGGAACGCTTCGCCCTGCCCGAGGGCGCGACCGTCCGCCCCGTCCAGGAACAGGCGGTCGAGGCCGCGCGGCGGATGGCCGGCCCAGGCCTGATGATCGTCGAGGCCCCCATGGGCGAGGGCAAGACCGAGGCGGCCCTGGCCGTGGCCGAGATCTTCGCGGCCCGGTCCGGCGCGGGCGGCTGCTTCGTCGCCCTCCCGACCATGGCCACCAGCAACGCCATGTTCGGGCGCTACCTCACCTGGCTCGACCGCCTCCCCGGAATGCCGGAGGAGGCCGCCTCCGTGTTCCTCGCCCACTCCAAAGCGCACCTGAACGAGGAGTTCACGCAGCTCATGGGCGGTGGCCGCCGTCTGGCCGACGACACCGACCGCGACGCCGAGGACACCGGGACCGGCGCGGGCAGCACCCCCCGCACCCCCGCCGCCCTCACCGCCCACCGCTGGCTCCGGGGACGCAAGAAGGGCATGCTCTCCTCCTTCGCCGTCGGCACCGTCGACCAGCTCCTCTTCACCGGCCTCAAGAGCAAGCACCTGGCCCTGCGCCACCTGGCCATGGCGGGCAAGGTGGTCGTCATCGACGAGGCCCACGCCTACGACACCTACATGAACGCCTACCTCGACCGCGCCCTGTCCTGGCTGGGCAGGTACGGCGTCCCCGTGGTCGTCCTCTCCGCCACCCTGCCCGCCGGGCGCAGGCGCGAGCTGGCCGAGGCCTACACCGGCGCTTCGGGAGCGGGATACGACGAGGTCGGGAAGGCCCGCGCCTACCCCCTCATCACCACGGCCGAGACCGGTGCCGCGCCCCGCCTGTACGCCCCCGCCGCCTCAGGCCGCGCCACCGACGTGGTCGTGGAACCCCTGTCCGACGACCTCGACGCGCTCGCCGCGCACCTGGAGCACGCCCTGGCCGAGGGCGGCTGCGCCCTGGTCGTGCGCAACACCGTCGCGCGCGTCCACGAGGCCGCCGCGCACCTGCGTGCCCGCTTCGGCACCGACACGGTCACGGTCACGCACTCGCGCTTCCTCGCCCTGGACCGCGCCGCCAACGACGACGCCCTGGTGGCCGACTACGGGCCGCCCGCCAAGGTCGCCGAACTCGGCGGCGAGCGCCCCACCCGCCACATCGTGGTCGCCAGCCAGGTCGTGGAGCAGTCCCTGGACGTGGACTTCGACCTGCTGGTCACCGACCTGGCCCCCGTCGACCTCGTGCTCCAGCGCATGGGCCGCCTGCACCGCCACCCGCGCGGCCGGGACCAGTCCGACCGGCCCGAGCGCGTGCGCAGGGCCCGCTGCCTGGTCACCGGTGTGGACTGGGACGAGGCGCCGCCCAAACCGGTACAGGGTTCGCGGACGGTCTACGGGCAGTACCCCCTGCTCCGCTCCCTGGCCGTGCTCCGCACCCGCCTGGAGTCCGGTGCCGCTGACGGGGACGCCGCCCGCACGGTTCGTCTCCCCGAGGACATCAGCCCTCTGGTCCAGGACGCCTACGGCGACCGGGACCCCGCCCCCGACACCTGGAGTGAGGCGATGGCCGAGGCACTCGACGCTTACGAGACCGAACAGGCGCGCAAGGGCGAGAAGGCCGAGACCTTCCTGCTCAAACCGGCCGCCCGGGACGGCCGCGCGCTCATCGGCTGGGTCGAGGCCGGGGTCGGTGAGGCCGACGACACCCAGGCCGGCAAGGCCCAGGTCCGCGACACCCGCGACAGCCTGGAGGTCCTGGTCGCCCGCCGCGCCGCCGACGGCACCGTGACCACCGTTCCCTGGCTGGCAGACGGGCGCGGCGGACTGGACCTGCCCACCGGCACCGCGCCGCAGCCCGCCTCCGCACGGGCCCTGGCGGCCTCCGCGCTCCGGCTGCCCTATCAGTTCACCTTCCCCAAGGAACTGGACCGGGCCATCACCGAACTCGAAACCGACCTCGTCCTCGCCTGGCAGACCAAGGATGCCCACTGGATCGCCGAGGAACTCATCCTCTTCCTGGACGAGGACGACCGCGCCGAACTCGCCGGATTCCGACTGCACTACACCCCGACCGACGGACTGGAGGTCCACCGTGCCGACTGACGCCTCCGGGCCGACGCCACCCCCACCGCGACCCGCGCCCCCACCGACGCTCCCGCCCTCCTTCGACCTGACCAGCCGGCCCTGGGTCCCCGTCCAGCGGCTCGACGGGATGGAGGCCGAACTCTCCCTCACCGAGGTCTTCGAGCAGGCCGCACAGATCCGGCGTCTGGTCGGGGACGTGCCCACCCAGGACTTCGCCCTCCTGCGGCTGCTCCTGGCGGTCCTGCACGACGCGATCGACGGCCCGGAGGACATCGAGGACTGGGCGGACCTGTGGGACGGGGGTCGGGGAGAGCTCCCCGCGGACCGCGTCCGCGACTACCTCGGCGAGCACCGCGACCGTCTCGACCTGCTGCACCCGACCGCGCCCTTCCTCCAGGTGGCGGAGCTGCGCACGGCCAAGGGCGAGCACTCCTCCCTCGACCCGATCGTGGCCGACGTCCCCAACAACGCGCGCTTCTTCACCATGCGCGCGCACGGGGCCGAAAGTCTGGGCTTCGCCGAGGCCGCCCGCTGGCTCCTGCACGCCCACGCCTACGACACCTCCGGGATCAAGTCCGGAGTGGTCGGTGACCCCCGGGTCAAGGACGGCAAGGTCTACCCGCAGGGGGTGGGGTGGTCCGGCAACCTCGGCGGGGTGTACGTGGAGGGCGACGACCTGCGCGCGACCCTCCTGCTCAACCTGCTGCCCCGCGACACCGACAACCTGCGTTCGCGCCCCGACGACCGCCCGGCCTGGCGCCGGGCCCCGGCCACCGCCGAGGCCCTCGGGGGAGCGGAGGCCCAGACCCGCCCCCACGGCCTGCGCGACCTCTACACCTGGCAGAGCCGCCGCGTCCGCCTGCACCACGACGGCGAAGCGGTCCACGGCGTCCTGCTCGCCTACGGCGACCCGCTCACGCCGCGCAACAAGCACGACCGAGAGCCCATGACCGCCTGGCGGCGCAGCCCCGCCCAGGAGAAGAAGCTCGGTGAGGAGCAGGTCTACCTGCCCCGGGACCACGACCCCGCCCGCAGCGCCTGGCGCGGCCTCGCCGCCCTGGTCACCGGCCGCGTCCAGGGCGCCGAGCAGCGCCGCGAGGCCGCGAAGGTCGTGCGACCCCGGGTGCTGGACTGGATCGCGCGCCTGACCGTGGAGGAGTACCTGGACAAGGGCTTCCTTCTCCGCACACGCCTGGTCGGCGCCGTCTACGGCACCCAGCAGTCCGTCATCGACGAGATCGTGGACGACACCGTCGCCATGCCCGTGGTCCTGCTGCACGAGCAGGACAGCACTCTCGGCCAGACGGCGATCGACGCGGTCAACGACGCCGAGGAGGCGGTCATGGTCCTCGGTGACCTGGCCACCGCCCTCGCCGACGCGGCGGGCGCGGACGGGGAGGGACCCCGGGCCGCCGCGCGCGACCGCGGGTTCGCGGAGCTGGACGAGCCCTTCCGCAAGTGGCTGCGCGGCCTCAACACCACTGAACCCCCTCTGGAACAGCGCCGCACGTGGCAGCTCACGGCGCACGAGATCGTCTCCCGGCTCGGCGGCGAACTCATGGACACGGCCGGGGAGGCCGCCTGGACGGGCCGGGTCGTGGCCACCAAGAAGGGATCGGTCTGGCTCACCGCCTCCCGGGCCGACCTGCGCTTCCGCTCCGCCCTGCGCAGGGCGCTCCCGCTGACCAACACCGACCACTCCCCGCAGGAGGAGCAGTGACCACCACGAGCACCGCCGAGTTCGTGCCCGAACTCAAGGACGTCGGGGAGCTGGTCGACGAACGCGTCCGCCAGCTCCAGGGCGGCTACCTCAAGGACCTCCCCGAGGCCGTCGCCACCCTGGCCAAGCTGCGCCGGGGCGCGGGCAAGCCCGTCGAGGCCGTGCCCGAACTGGTGGGGCTGACCCTGGACCACCGCTTCTACGAGCGCTTCTCCGTCTCCGACCCCCGCACCGAGGACGCCGAGGCCGCCGCGCACGAGGCGCTGACCCTCTACGCCCTGCACCAGCAGTCCAAGCGCGAGAAGGGCATGCACCGGCGCGGGCGCGGCCTCGGCGACGCGGTCCGCCGCCTTATGCCGCCCGGGGACATCGACGAACCGCTGCGCAGGAGGTTCGTGCAGGCGGGGAGCGCCGCGCACCGCGCCACCCGCCTCGACCGGCTCCGGGGGATCGTCCAGCTCCTGCGCGCCGAGGACGTCCCGCTCGACTACGGGCTGCTGGCCGACCAGCTCCACGACGCCCGCACCCGGCCCGGGGCCGAACGCGTGCGCCGTGCCTGGGGCCGCGGTTTCCAGGCCTACCGGCACTCGGAGGGCGCCGGAACGGACGGCGCCGAGGCCGACGACGCCACCGGCCACCAGGACACGCGGACCGCGACCGGCACCTCCGACTGACAGCGCCCTTCGCGCACCGCCTCCCGACTCCGGCCGAGGCCCGGCACCACCAGCCCGCTTCGCCCCCCGCCCCGCCCGGGTGCGCCCGCGGACGGGCACCGACGAGACAAGGACACACCATGAGCCGCACCATTCTCGACGTGCACGTGTTGCAGACCGTGCCGCCCAGCAACATCAACCGCGACGACACCGGCGCCCCCAAGACGGCCGTCTACGGCGGCGTGCGCCGGTCCCGGGTCTCCAGCCAGGCCTGGAAGCGCGCCACCCGCCTGGCCTTCGACGCCCTGCTCGACCCCCAGGAACTGGGCACCCGCACCAAGCGCGTCGCCGAGCTGGTCGCCTCCCGCATCCGTGAACGGGACTCCTCCATCGAGGAGGCCGAGGCGCTGGCCCTGGCCGCCGAGACCGTCCAGGTCGCCACCGGCTCCAAGATCGAGGTGCCCAAGCGCAAGGCCGACGCCGCCAAGAAGAACGGCACCAAGGCACCCGCCCCCGAGTCCGCCTACCTGATGTTCCTCAGCGCGCGCCAGCGCGACGGGCTCGCCGAACTCGCCGTGGAGGGCCGCGAGGACATCAAGGCCTTCCTCAAGGACAAGGACAACAAGGCCCGCGCCAAGGCCGTGGCCGACACCCGCCACTCGGTGGACATCGCCCTGTTCGGCCGCATGGTCGCCGACGGCGCCGACGTCAACGTGGACGCCGCCGCCCAGGTCGCGCACGCCCTCAGCGTGCACGCGGTGGAGAACGAGTCCGACTACTACACGGCCGTGGACGACCGCAACCCCGAGGAGGAGACCGGCGCGGGCATGATCGGCACCGTCGAGTTCAACTCCGCCACCCTGTACCGCTACGCCGCCGTGGACGTGGACCTGCTGCGGAAGAACCTGGGGGAGGGGCTGCGCGAGGACGAACCGGTTACCGAACCGCTGCGCCGCGCCGTGGAGGCGTTCGTGCGCGGGTTCGTGGAGTCGATGCCCACCGGCAAGGTCAACACCTTCGGCAACCACACCCTGCCCGACGCGGTCGTCGTCAAGCTGCGCGGCGCGCGCCCGATCAGCTTCGTGGGGGCCTTCGAGGAGCCCGTGGAGGCGGGTGCGGGGCACGTCGCCCAGGCCAGCGCGCGCCTGGCCGAGTACGTGCCGCAGGTGGAGCGGGCGTTCGGGGCGGCCGACGACGTCGACACCTGGGTGGTGCGGGTGGGGGAGCGCACCGCCAAGCTCTCCGGCCTGGGCGAGGAGGTCACCCTCCCCGAACTGGTCGAGCGTGTCGGCGCGGCCGTGGCCCAGCGCCAGGCGCCGCGGGCATGAGTGCGGTGAGCGTCCTGCCCCTGGTTCTGGCGGGCCCGCTCCAGGCCTGGGGCTCCGCCTCCCGGTTCGCCCGCCGGGGCACGGAGAACGCCCCCACCAAGAGCGGCGTGCTCGGGCTGCTCGCCGCCGCCCTGGGACGGGACCGGACCGCCGACCTGTCCGACCTGGCGGCGCTGCGCTTCGGTGTGCGCTTGGACCAGCCCGGAATCCGCGTGCGCGACTACCAGACCGCCAAGCACCTGGACACGGACACGTCCATGCCGGTGTCGGAGCGCTTCTACCTGTCCGACGCCGTGTTCCTCGCGGCGGTGGAGGGCGAACGGGACCTGGTCGCCGAGCTGTACCGGGCGGTCCGCGAACCCGTCTACCTGCCCTACCTCGGCAGGCGCTCGTGCCCGCCCTCCCGCCCGCTCGACCTGGGCGAGCCCCAGGAGGGGCGCGTCGAGGACGTCCTGGCGGGGCGCCCCTGGCAGGCGGCCGACTGGTACCAGCGGCGCACCGGGCGCCGTCAGGGCGCGGTGATCGCGCTGACCACGCTGGTGGACGCGGCGCCCGGCGACGGCCGGGCGGACTCGCTGCGCGACCTGCCGCTGAGCTTCGATCCGGCGCACCGCCGCTACGCCCTGCGCGCGGTGCATGCCGACTCGGTCGGCGTGCCGAACCCGTTCGCGCGGCGCCGGCCGGTTCCCGACCACGATCCCACGGCTGCCCTGGGAGGAAGCTGATGTACCTCACCCGATTCCGGTTCAACACCCACCGCCCCGGAGCGAGGAAGCTGCTGTCCTCGCCGCAGGCCATGCACGCGGCCGTGATGGGCTCCTACGCGAACCTGCTGCCCAGCGACACGGACGGCCCCCGGGTGCTGTGGCGGGTGGACCGCAACGCCCGGGCGGAGGTGTTCCTGTACGTGGTGGGCCCGGACCGGCCCGACCTGACCCACGTGGTGGAACAGGCCGGGTGGCCGACCGACCCGGAGAACGCGTGGCGGACGCACGAGTACACCGGGTTCCTGAAGAGGCTGGAGGCCGGGCAGACGTGGGCGTTCCGGCTCACCGCCAACCCCGTGCACAGCATCCGCCGAAGAGACGGCGAGCCCACCAAGCCCACCGCGCACGTCACGCCGCGCCACCAGGCGGGGTGGCTGCTCCAGCGCCAGGAGCGGTGCGGTTTCGAAATCGTGCGCAAGCCCGCTGAGCAGCAGCTCCTCCCGGGCGAGGACGAGCACGAACTGGTCGTGCACGACCGCGACGCGCGCGGCTTCGACAAGGCGGACCCGCGCCCGGACCGGCGGGGAAAGCGGATGCGGGTTCCCGTGGTCACCGCGACCTTCGACGGAAGGCTGACCGTCACCGACCCCGACGCGCTGCGCCGTACGCTGTGCGCCGGGCTGGGCCGGGCCAAGGCCTACGGCTGCGGGCTGATGACCCTGGCGCCGGTGGGGTGAGGCATGGGGACCGTGGGGAAGCGCAGGACCTCGGGGCCGCGCGAGCTGACCAGGGTGGGCGACCGGTTGTCGTTCCTGTACCTGGAACGGTGCATCGTGCACCGCGACTCCAACGCCATCACCGCAGAGGACGGGGACGGGACGCGCTACCTGCCGTCCGCGACCATCGGCACGCTGCTGCTGGGGCCGGGCACGAACGTGACCCACTCGGCGATGAGCCTGCTCGGCGAGTGCGGGGCGACGGTGGTGTGGGTCGGGGAGCACGGGGTGCGCTACTACGCGGCCGGGCGCGCGCTCACCCGTTCCTCCCGGTTGGTGGAGGCGCAGGCGACGGCGTGGGCGAACCGGCGGAGCAGGCTCGACGTGGCGCGGGCGATGTACCGGATGCGTTTCCCGGACCTGGACGTGGAGGCGCTGAGCCGTCAGGCGCTGCTGGGCAAGGAGGGCGACCGGGTCAAGGCGTGCTACCGGGAGCAGGCGGCACGGACCGGTGTGACCTGGCGTGGGCGGCGGTACGTGCCGGGGGACCACGACGTCTCGGATCCGCCGAACAAGGCGATCACCGCGGCGGCGCAGTGCTTCTACGGGGTGGCGCACGCGGTGACGGCCGCGCTCGGGTGCAGTCCGGGGTTGGGGTTCGTGCACTCGGGTCACGAACGCGGGTTCGTGATGGACGTGGCCGATCTGTACAAGGTGGAGATCGGGATTCCGGTGGCCTTCGATGCCGCCGCGCAGGGTGAGGAGGACGTGGACGGTGTGACGCGCAGGCTCTTGCGGGACCGGATCAACCAGGAGGGGCTGCTGGACCGGTGCGTGCACGACATCAAGAAGCTGCTGCTCGGTGATGGGTTCGGTGAGGCCGGGGCCGAGGGTACGGGCGAGGGTCCGAACGACGACGTGGCGGACACGGTCGGGCTGGTGGGTGACCGGGGTGAGCTGCTGGAGTCGGGTTACAGCTACGCCGACGAGGTGGTCTGGTGACGGTCGTCGTGCTCACGAACTGTCCGGCCGGGCTGCGCGGGTTCCTGACCCGGTGGCTCATGGAGATCTCGGCGGGGGTGTTCATCGGCAACCCGTCGCGCCGGATCCGGGAGGTGCTGTGGGCGGAGGTGAAGGAGTACGCGGGGAACGGGAGGGCGTTGCTGGCGTACAGCGACGGCTCCGAGCAGGGGTTCACCTTCCAGACCTTCGAGCACCACTGGGAACCGGTGGACCACGAGGGGCTGACCCTGATGCACCGTCCGAAGAAGGCGGTGGAGGAGAACCGGAGGCCGCCGAAGAGCGGGTGGAGCAAGGCGTCGAAGAGGCGGCGCTTTGGTGGGAGGTGAGTTCTTTGGGGGTTTCGGGGCTTGTGGGGTGCGTGTCCGTCTTTGAAGAAGTTGGAAAATTGGCTGCTTGCCGTTGGTAAGTTCGCAGGTCGTTGACTGTGCTCCCCGCGCACGCGGGGATGGTCCCCCGCCGGTTGACCTCAGGGCAGCGGCGGGCCTGTGCTCCCCGCGCACGCGGGGATGGTCCCGCGGACCTGCTCTTCGGTGAAGCCCCCACCCTGTGCTCCCCGCGCACGCGGGGATGGTCCCCCCCTCGCCGAAACAGAACAGCCCGTCCTCAGGTGCTCCCCGCGCACGCGGGGATGGTCCCATCACGCGCTTGGAGCCGAAGGTCCCCCCGCGGTGCTCCCCGCGCACGCGGGGATGGTCCCCGGGAGGGCCGGGCGCGCACCCTGGAGCGGTTGTGCTCCCCGCGCACGCGGGGATGGTCCCCACATTGGAGGCCCCCTCGTGAACCGAGGATCGTGCTCCCCGCGCACGCGGGGATGGTCCCTCCGGCCAGAGCGGTACCGGTAGCCGCGGCCTGTGCTCCCCGCGCACGCGGGGATGGTCCCTTGGGCAGCTCGCTAGGGGCGTACACGCCCAGGTGCTCCCCGCGCACGCGGGGCTGATCCCTTCGGCTGACGAGCCCTGTCGCTCGCTGATTTCCTAGCCGCGTCCGGACCGAAGGGAAAAGCCCCCGCGCGACAAGAGCTGTCGCGCGGGGGCTCCCGCGTCTCGCCGGACCGTCGCGGATCCCCCGAACCGCCGGTCCGGCGCGGGTCGTGCGCGCTCACCCCCGAGAGGCGCCGACCCGGCACCCGCGCCGCGTCATCACGGGCCGTACGGCCGTGGAGGCCGTCCCCGCGGCCCGAGGAGCGCGCAGGTGCACACTCACCTCTCTACCCGCCCAATGGCGGGTAAACATGAGCAATCCCGGCCCTCGCCGGGCGAGCGGTATGGCCAAACCCCGATCAAAGGGGAACGGTGCCGCCGAAGAACAGCGCGTCGTCCCCCTCGGGTTCGACCGTGATCAGCACTTGCTCGTGGTCGGGGTCCACGTTGAACCCGTAGGTGAGTGTCGCCTCCTCACCGTCGGAAAGCGGTTCGTCGAAGTGGGCCGAACGCCCGGAGCCGTTCTCGTCGAACTCCAGGATGGTCGGAGGCGCCTCCTGGGTGTCGGGGCCGTGGAAGGCGAACACGGCGACGCGGGTCGCGTCGAAGGTCTGGCCGGTGGCGTTGGTGAGTGTGAGGTCGAAGGTCAGCGCCGGTTCCCCCTGGGCGTCCCGGACGCGCTCGAAGTTCTCGACGGCCACGGTGAGTCCTTCGGTGATCTGGGCCCGGCTGGTGCCTTCGGGGTCCAGGCCGGTGAACCGGGAGGAGGACTCGCTGGCACTGGCACTTGCGCTTGCGGAAGGTGTCGGCTCGCTGGCGGCGGGGCGCTGTTCCTCCTCCTGCGGTGTGGAGGGGGAACAGGCGCCGACCGCCAGGACCGCGGCGGCCGACACCAGGGTCCGGGCCACGCTGACAGGGCGGAGGGCAGGCGTGTCGTTCATGGGTTCCAGCATGGATCACGACTCGACCGGTGTCCCTGGAAAACGGACACGATCCTCTGCGGGAACGCGTCGAGCTTCCGCGTACGCCGAGGCGGACCGCCCCCATCTCCGACGGCCCGGTGAGGGGCCCGACGCCGGGTCATCGCCTCCGGCTTTCCGTCACCTTGTCCTCACGATCCGTGTTACTGGTCTTGACAGGTCTAGACCACCCTTGCTTTGGTGACGGCACCCCCAGCGGCGCGCGGTCGGACGACGCGCCGCACCCTAGGAGTGTGAACACGTGATCCGTCGTCTCCTGAGCAAGCTGGCCGCGCTCGGCGCGCTCGCGGCTGTGCTCGTCGTCCTCCCCGTGACCGTCGCGCAGGCCGCCGCCGTCTGCGCGCCGGCCTGGAACTCCTCCGCCGTCTACACCGGCGGCGGGCAGGTCTCCTACGACGGCCGCAACTACACGGCCAAGTGGTGGACGCAGAACGAGCGTCCCGGCACCTCCGACGTCTGGGCCGACCAGGGCGCCTGCGGCACCGACGGTGGCGGTGAGGAGCCCGCGCCCAGCGGGTTCGTCGTCACCGAGGCCCAGTTCAACCAGATGTTCCCGAACCGGAACCCCTTCTACACCTACAGCGGCCTCACCGCCGCCCTCAGCTCCTACCCGGCCTTCGCCAACACCGGCAGCACCGAGGTGAGGAAGCGCGAGGCGGCCGCCTTCCTGGCCAACGTCAGCCACGAGACCGGCGGGCTGGTGCACATCAGGGAGACCAACGAGGCCAACTACCCGCACTACTGCGACTGGAACCAGCCCTTCGGCTGCCCGGCCGGTCAGGCCGCCTACTACGGGCGCGGCCCGATCCAGCTCAGCTGGAACTACAACTACAAGGCCGCTGGTGACGCCCTCGGCATCGACCTGCTGAACAACCCCTACCTGGTCGAGCAGAACGCCTCGGTCGCCTGGCGGACCGGCCTCTGGTACTGGAACACCCAGTCCGGACCCGGCACGATCACGCCGCACAACGCCATCGTCAACGGCCACGGCTTCGGTGAGACGATCCGTGCGATCAACGGCTCGATCGAGTGCAACGGGGGCAACCCGGCGCAGGTCCAGAGCCGCATCAACAAGTTCACGCAGTTCACCCAGATCCTCGGCACCACCACCGGGTCGAACCTGAGCTGCTGACCCCGACCTCCGGGCGCGGCCAAGCGCCCGTGGGACACATCCGGGCGGGGGCGCGCCCGGCCATCGCGGCCGGGAGCGTCTCCGCTCCGGTGTTCCGGGGAGGGCGGGGCCGGGTCGCGACGACCTCAGCCAGCGGGAGGGCAGGGAACAGCCGCGCGAGGAACTCGCCGAACGACCGCGCTATCCGTCGGGGGACGCGGTCTTCGTCGATGTAGGCGATGGCGGGTTCTCCCGCGGGACCGCACACGGAATAGTCGAGAATGACCGTGTCATGGCCGCCGGAAGGCGTGTGGCAGACCACCACGCCGATTTCCGGGTACCCCCATTCGGTGATGAGGTACGGGCTTCCCCCGTCGGACGCGGAGTCGATTCCCCAGTCTCCGCCGATTCCCCGGATCGCGCTGATCTCGAAATGGTCGTCGGCCCAGGACGTCGGAAACGATGTGGGGTGGCAGCGGCGTCGCGGGGTTCCTCCGTTCCGTAGTAGCAGCACCTCCACGTAGTCGCGGGGAAGCCGCACGCCGAGGTCCGCCTCGGCGCGGCGGACCATTTCGCTGTCGAGGGGAGGGCCGGTGTAGTAGTCGCCGTCCTCGAACAGCTCTGTCATCAGCAACCTCCGGTGTGTCCGCTGCCAGCGCGGGCTCGTCTCTCAAGGAGCTGCACGGGCCCCGGGCCTCGATGATGCCGGTAGGGCAGCCGGAACCCCTGGCCGGGGTTGCGGCAGTGCCCGTCCTCCGCGCGGCCTCGCGTACTGCGATCCCTGTCGCGGCGGCTTCTCCCGTCCACGCGGACCGTAATCGAAGGCTGCCCGGCGGGCTCCGCGCACACTAGGCTCCAGCGATGGACCGAGTCACCGATGTGCCCCACACCCCCGTCCAGGCCGCGGATGCGGCCCGGACGAACGACAACGACTACGACGGCTTCGCCGAGGCGTACGCGGCGGACAACGAGAACAACGTCCAGAACGCCTACTACGAACGGCCCGCGATGCTGGCCCTGGCCGGGGACGTGACCGGCCGCCGCATCCTGGACGCGGGCTGCGGCGCGGGCCCCCTGTCCGCCGCACTGCGAGACCGGGGCGCCGACGTCACCGGTGTCGACGCCAGCGCCGGAATGCTGGCGCTGGCACGGCGGCGGCTCGGGGACGACGCGGACCTGCGCGTGGCCGACCTGAGTGATCCCCTCCCGTTCGAGGACGGTGCGTTCGACGACGTGGTCGCGTCGCTGGTGCTGCACTACCTGGAGGACTGGGGCCCGACGCTGGCCGAGATCCGGCGCGTGCTCAGGCCCGGCGGTCGGCTGATCGCGTCGGTGCAGCACCCGTTCACGGACTACGCGATCCAGGACCCCCGGCCCGACTACTTCGCGACCACCAGCTACAGTGCCGAGTTCGCGTTCAGCGGGCGGACCGTTCCGCTGAGGTTCTGGCGCAGGCCGCTGCACGCGATGACCGACGCCTTCACCGCCGCCGGTCTGCGCCTGTGCGCCGTCAGCGAGCCGCAGCCCGATCCGGCCGCCCGTGAGCTGTTCCCCGACGAGTTCCACGCCCTGTCGACCAGGATCGGCTTCCTCTTCTTCGTCCTGGAGGCACCGCCGTCGCCCGCCGGTGCGTGACAGCCGCGACCACAGCGCGGCCCCGGCGCGGGGTCAGTCGGCGCGTAGCGCCTCGATGACCGGACGTTCGACCGGAGTGGGCCGCCGCGCGTCGAGGTCGAGTTCCCCCACGGGCGGCAGCGGAGGCTGGGCCAGGAAGCGCGGGGCGGCGCCCCGGTGCGGCTGGGCGGCGTGCACGAGGAACGGGTGGCACAGGAAGACGTCTCCGGCCGCGCCGGTGGCCAGCGCCTCGGGGCGGCCCTCGCTGGCCGGGACGGCGGCGCCGCACAGGTCCATGAACTCGCGGCCCCCGTCACCGGCGTCGGCCAGCAGCGGCGGCACGTCGCGGTGCGAGCCCACCCGGATGCGGGTGGGCGCGTCGTCGGGGCCGACGTCGGAGAACAGGAAGAGCATCAGCAGGGCGCGCCCGCGCGAGCGGAGGTTGACGCGGGGCTCCCCCTTCGCTCCGGCGAAGGAGGCGTCGAGGTGCCACCCGGTGTCGCCGGGGTCCTCGTCGCCGGGGAAGCGCACGGGGAAGGTGCCGAGCCCTTCCAGGCGCTGCCAGCGGCCCTGGCCCACCAACTGGTCGAACGCCTCGTGCAGCGCGGGTGTGGTGGCGGCCTCCCGGAACGGCGGGTCGGGGTAACCGCCGAGGCGGACGACCGGCCGGGTCCAGGTGGCGGGGTCGTCGGGGTCGCAGCCGAGGTCGGCCCACAGCCGTTCCCGGCCCCGGTCGGCGAGTTCGCGCGGAAACGCCCCGCGCAGGGCGACGAACCCGTCCTGGACGAAGGCCCTGATGTCGTGATCGGTCAGCATGAACCGGTTCCCCTCTCGTTCACCGGCCACGTTAGGGAGCCCTCCGGGGGAGCAGCCCGACAGTTGCGGTCCGCCTCCGGTCGGGAACTCCGGCCTGCGGCCGCTCACGACGCACGGAGCCCGCCCCCTCCCGGCTGACTTCCGCCTCCGCTCCGGTGGAGCCCGGGTACGACCCGGCGTCAGCCGAGCTTCTGCGTTCCGATGACCGACAGCATCCGGAGCTTCTCGTGGCTCTCGCTGCCGGGAACGGCGGTGTAGACCCTCAGCGAGTGGGCCTGGCCCGGATCGACCAGCCGCTGGCAGGTCAGCTCCAGCGCGCCGACCTCGGGGTGCACGAAGTGCTTGACCTCGTGGGGGCGTATCCCGATCTCGTGGTCGCTCCACACCCGTCGGAACTCCTCGCTGCGGGCCAGCAGCAGTTCGGCCAGTTCGGCGGCGCGCGACCGCGGCCCGCGCAGGGTGACGAGCTCACGCAGCCCCGCGGCGTAGGTCCGGGCCAGGAACGGGTGCTCCTGCGGCGCGTAGATCCTCCGGGAGGCGGGATCGGTGAACCACCGGTACCCCGCACTGCGGGCGGGCCCCGTGAACCGCGTCGTGTCCCCGGTCAGCGCGACGCCCATCCGGGACTGGCGCAGGGTCTCGCCCAGCTCGGTGGTGATCTCGGCGGGTGTGTCGTCCAGGCGGTCGAGCACACGCAGGAGACCGGGGCCGATGTGCTCGTTGGACCCGCCCCTGGGCGGCGGATTGTGTCCGGCGAGGCGGAACAGGTGGTCGCGCTCGTCGAGCGACAGGTGCAGCCCCTGGGCGATCGAGGCGAGCATCCGGTGCGAGGGCTGGGGGCCGCGTTCGCGCTCCAGGCGGGAGTAGTAGTCGGTCGACATGTGGCACAACGACGCGACCTCCTCGCGCCGTAGCCCGCTGGTCCTGCGGCGCTGCCCGCGCGGCAGGCCGACGTCCTCCGGTTGCAGGGCCTGACGCCGGTTGCGCAGGAACTCCGCCAGCCCGGTGCGATCGATCACGACGTCCCTCTCCTCGGGTGCTGCCTGGTCCGTGGGGCCTGTCTACCGCCCGCGGACGGCGCCAGCCACGACCCGCCGATCCCCCCGTGAGCGGCGCAGAGGCGGCCCGGCGAGCCTGTGATCGGGAGGTCCTGGATAGGTCCGCGCCGTGCGCCCAGGATCGGTGCCAAGGCCCGAGCGGGACCCCGGAAGGCGAGCGGACGCGTGCTCGCCCACCGCCCCGACGCGCCGCCGCAGACCGCCTCGGAGCGGTCACCGGTGAACGCGACCGGCGCCCCGCCGGTGGCACGACCACCCGCACGACCGTCCGCTTCGGGAGCACCCGCTCCGGAACCGCCCGCTCCGGGAACACCCGCGCGGACCGGGGACGCCGGACCGGACCGGCGACGGGCATCCGGTGCCGGGCCTCCGGTGACGGGGACCCGGCGGCGACATCCAGACACGACATGAGGGAGAACGACCATGCCAAGTCGAATCATCGACATCACCGTGCCCGACCTGACCGGCAAGCGCGCCGTCGTCACCGGCGCCAGCGACGGGATGGGCCTGGCGATGGCCAGGCGGCTGGCCGCCGCGGGCGCCGAGGTGATCATGCCCGTCCGCAACGAGCGCAAGGGCGAGGACGCGATCGCCACGATCCGGCGGACGGTGCCCCGCGCGAACGTCTCGCTGCGCCGCCTCGACCTGTCCTCCCTCGCCTCGGTCGCCGCCCTCGGCGACACCCTGCGCGAGGAGGGCCTGCCGGTCCACATCCTCATCAACAACGCGGGCGTGATGAGACCCCCGAACCAGCAGACCACCACCGACGGCCACGAACTCCAGTTCGGCACCAACCACCTCGGCCACTTCGCCCTGGTGGGCCACATCCTCCCGCTGCTGCGCGCGGGCCGGGCGCGGGTGACCTCGCAGATCAGCGTCTCCGCGCGCCGCGGCTCCATCAACTGGGAGGACCTGAACTGGGAGCGCTCCTACAACGAGATGCGCGCCTACAGCCAGTCCAAGATCGCGTTCGGGCTCTTCGGCCTCGAACTGGACCGCCGCAGCACGGCGCACGGGTGGGGCATCACCAGCAACCTCTCCCACCCCGGGGTGGCCCCGACCAGCCTCCTGGCCGCCCGCCCCGAGATCGGCCGCGGCGAGGACACCCCCTACATCCGCCGGATCCGGGCCCTGTCTGCCCGCGGAATCCTGCTGGGCACCCTCGAAACGTCCAAGCTGCCCGCGCTCATGGCCGCGACCGACCCGGCTGCCAAGCGGGGCGCGCTCTACAGCCCCAGCGGCCTCGGGAGGCTGGGCGGCCCGCCGTCCGAGCAGCGGCTGTACCCGCCGCTGCGCAGCGCACAGGAGGCCGCGCGCGTCTGGCAGGTCTCCGAGGAACTGACCAGGGTCTCCTTCCCCGCCGCCGTCTGACCGCTGTCGTCTGACAGTCACCGCCTGCCCGCCAACGCCTGCACGACCGCCCCACGACCCCACGGAGACCGCATGAGTACAGTCGCCCCCCGCACGCCCAGACCCAGGAGCCCCTGGTGGGTGCTTATCGGCAGCGGCACCGCCAACGCCGTCGGCCCCCAGATGTACCTGGCCACCATCGGCCTGTTCGTACTGCCGATCGTCGAGGACACCGGCTTCAGCCGCACGACCGTCACCGGGGCCTTCTCGGTCGCGGCGGTCGGTATGGCGATCGGCCTGGTCATCGTCGCCCAGCTCGTGGACCGCTTCGCCGCGCGGTACATCCTCGTGCCGGGGTTCGTGCTGTTCGCGGCCTCGATGGCACTGATCGGGCTGGTGCCGCCGGTCGAGTGGGTCTACCTCATCCCGTGCTTCTTCGTGGGCTTCTTCGGGGCCGGGACGGCCGTGCCCGCCACCAGGGCGGTGGTGAGCTGGTTCGACAACAACCGCGCCCTCGCCGTCGGAGTGGTGACGGGCATCATCGGGCTGGGCTCGGCCCTGGCCCCGCTGCTGGCCGGAGCGCTCATCGAAGGCGTCGGATGGCGGACGGCCTACGGCCTCATGGCGCTGATCTCGGTCGTGGTGTCGGTCACGATGGTCACCCTGTTCGTGCGCGCCCGCGCCGAACGGCACGTGCGCGGACGACTCGTCCAGGAGACCCGGGTGGAGGGCCGCGAGGTCAGCCTCGAACTCCCCGGCCTGACGGTCGGCGAGGCGGTCCGCACCCGGCAGTTCTGGGCCATCGCGCTCGGACTGGGACTGGTCGGCGTCGTCGTCTACGGCCTCCAGGTCCATCTCGTGCCGATGATGACCGACCGCGGGCTGGGCGCCGACCAGGCCGCCACCCTGCTGGTCGTCTTCGGGCTCGCCTCGCTGGTGGGCCGGGTGGCGGGTGGCCTCATCCTCGACCGGGTGCACGCGTGCGTCATCGGTCCGATCGTGATGATCGCCCCCATCGCCGGGATGTTCTTCCTGGAACCGCCGTTCGGCGGCGCCGTCGTCGCGGTCGCCTTCATCGGCGTCGCCTTCGGCATCGAGGGAGACCTGCTCGCCCTGCTCATCACCCGCTACCTGGGCACGCGCTACTTCGGCCGCATCCTGGGCCTGGTCCAGGCCGCGTTCCTCCTGGGCAGTGCGCTGGGGCCGCTGCTCCTCGGGCTGGGGTACGACCTGCTGGGCTCCTACGACCCCGTCATCCCCGTCCTGATGGGCGTCCTCGTCGTCGGCGCGGTCCTCATCGCGACCCTGGGCCGCTACGTCTACCCCGCCGTCAACGGCTTCGACCGCCTCGCCGCCCGCGACGAACTCGCCGCCTCCGAGGTACTGAGCGACATCGCCGGGAGCGACGACGCCCACGGCTCCCCGGGCAGGCCGCGGGCCCAGGCCCACGGCTGAGCCGCCCCGGACCCGTACACCACCGGGCCGTCGCGGGCCCGGGCCACGGTCCCGTCTTGTCCGCCCGGTTCAGAACCCGTGGGCCCGCCGCCCGGCCCGGGCGGACGGCCGACACCGGAGCGCCGGGCGGCCGAGCGCCTCCAGCCCAGTCCGCGGCAGGACCATGTCAGCCATACCTGGCACCCCCGGGGTCCTCCCGACCCTGCGGGCGGTCAGGAACGAACCCCCGGAAGAAAGGGAGACCATGACCGAGCAGAACCCGTGGCCGACGCTGAGGGCGGGGCGGTCGACCGTCCTGGCCCAGTTCGGCCAGGCCCGAGCCGACCTGATGCAGTGGGCGCTGACCACCGGTGACGTGCTCGCCGACGCGGTCGTCACCGAGATGCACGAGATCGGGATGGGGCAGGCCAGGCCCGTGGTGAACCAGGGCATCCGGGAGGGCCTGGCCTCCCTCACCGACCCGCCCCCGGCACTGGCGGCGCTGCTGCGGCAGACCGAGAGCCCGCCCGACTACGTGGACGACGCCCTGCTCGACCGGGGCCCCATGCCGTTCTACACCTCGCCGCCGCCGGTGCACATCATCGCGCTCAACGCTGGCTCCCTGATCCGGGTATACGAGTCGCCGTCGATCTCCAAGGTGCTGACGACGACGGGACGGCTGGTCGAGTCCGCGCAGCGGCGCATCCAGGAGACCGGGGCGTGGCTCACCCAGACCATGCTGCCCGGCAGCCTCCGGGTCGGACAGCCGGGCTACGTGGCGACCCTGGAGGTGCGGATGCTGCACGCGCACATGCGAAGGCTCGCGCTGAACCGCGGCTACGACAGCTCGGCGGACGGCTGCCCGATCAACCAGGTCGACCTGGGGCGGACCTGGATGGACTTCACCCTGACCGCCTACACCGCCGAAGGGCTTCTCGGGTTCGGGTTGAGCAGCCGCGAGCAGGCCGACCTGTACCGCTACTGGTGGTACGTCGCCCACCTGCTGGGGATCGACGCGCGCCTGGTCGAGGGGATCACGGGCAACGAGGCCGCCGCACGCCTGGACGCCGTGTTCCAGACCGTGACCGGACCGGCAACGGAGGAGTCGGCCGTGCTGGCGGACGCGACGCTGGCCTCGGCGACCTCCGCGCTGCACGCGATGCTCAAGGTACCCGGCGAGTTGGCCCGACCGGCGTTGAACGCGATCGCCCGCCGGATCCACGGCGACGGAGCGTGCCAGGACCTGCGGATACCTCCGGCCCCGATCACCGACGCGTGGCTGGGCCCGGTATTGTCCGGGCTCGCGCTGGCGCGCGAACGCCGCCGCCGGGCCCCGGGGCGATGGCGGGCCGCGATCGACCAGAACCTGGCGGCCGCACGCGAACTGGCGGCCAGGCCAGGACAACCGACCGCCTACCAGCGCGGTGCGACCGGTTCCGAGGACTGAGGGAGCGGCCGCGAGTACGGGCGCTACGGGCCGGAGGGATTCCAGCAGGCCAAGGGACTGGTGTTCGGCGCTGACGCTGTCGGCTCCGGTGGATACCGCTGACGGAAGCGGCGCGGTCCGCGGACTACTGCTGGCGGGGGTCCTGGTTCCAGGAGCCGTGCTGCGGTGGCTGCTGCCCGTAGGGCTGCTGCGGGTACTGCTGGGGCGGGTAGTAGCCCTGGTTCACCTGATGGTGCGGGTGGTGGGTGTGTTGCTGTGTGTGCCCCTGACCGGCGGCCTGGTTGCGGAACGCGAAGAACCACTGGGACATGGGCCGGTGCAGCAGGACCACTCCGGCGATGGCCAGGGGGAGCAGGAGCAGCGCCCAGAGGACGCTGTTTCCGCCGAGCAGCATCATGGACTGCAGCACGACCTGGATGATGAGGACGACCTTGGACGTGGTCCGGGCCCAGGAACGGCCACGGGTGACCGGGAACGCCGTCACCGCCATGAGCACGCCGATGACGGTATGGGGCAGCGAGTAGCCGAACGCGTACCCCGGCTCGACGCCGAACACGGGCGCGGTGGTCATGTTGATGACGAGCACGGCCAACGAGATGGCAGCGGAGATCCAGAGCACCGCGGCCAGGCCCCGCACCGGCCCGGGGACGGGGATCCGCTCCGGGAACGTGGTCGGGCCGTGCTGTGGGGGCTGGGGTTGCATGGGGGCCTTTGCTGTCGGGGGAGGGGCGGGCGGAGAACGGCGGGGCAGGAGTCCGCCACGGTTGGCTCATACCGTGCCCCGTATGATGGGTTTCCACGGCGGCAGAGCCGTCGAAGCGGAATCAGAACGTAGTTTAGTGTCCGTTCTGACACGCATCGTGGCGGATCTCCTGGCCACATGTGGCCGTGTGCGCTTCCGCCGAGCCCGGGGCGGCCCCGCCTGGTGTACGACGGCCCTGCCCGGCGCCCGTGCTCCCGAGCGGGGACGCGGGCGTACGAGTGGACCGGGCCCCGCTCCGGAACCGGGAGCGCGACGCCGCCGGGGGCGGGGACTCGGTCGGGACCGCCGACGGTCGCCCGCCCGAGGCTCCCGGCGATCCCTCGGGCGGGGCCCGCTGCCAGTACCGGACCGCTTCGCGCGTCACCGCGTGCGGTGGTTCACCTCGCAGCCGGGGTCGGCGGGGACGGCGGCGTGTCCAGTCCCGCTTCCTCCCCTCGGTCCGGACCGAGGCCGGGCTCGGCTCCAGGACCGGCACCGGGGTCGGGGCCCGCAGCGCCGGAACGGTAGCGCTCGTCCTCGCGGAGCCAGCGCACCAGGGAGGCGGCGACCAGGCTCAGGATGAAGATCAGCGGGAAGGCGGTCACGACCGACAGGGTCTGCAACGCGTCGGTGCCTCCGGCCGACATCACCGAGACCGACACCGCCGCGAGGACGACGGCCCAGAGCACGCGGTTGGACCGGGAGGGCTCGACCTCGTTGGGCAGGTCACGGGAGGTGGCCGAGCCCATGATGTAGGACGCGGAGTCCAGCGTGGTGGCCAGGAAGACCAGCAACAGCAGCAGGAACAGCGGGGTGATGATCCAGCTGAGCGGGAACGCCTCCAGCGTGGCGAAGATGGCCGGGACCGCGCCCTCGGACTCCAGGGTGTCGACGATGGGCGCCTGCCCGCTCAGCTCGAAGGCCATGCTGGAGTTGCCGAGCAGCGCGAACGAGAGCCAGCAGCCCAGGCTGCCGAAGCCGCACATGCCGACGATGATCTGCCGGACGGTGCGCCCCTTGGAGATCTTGGCGCAGAACATGCCGACGAAGGGCCCGTAGGAGATCCACCAGCCCCAGTAGAAGACCGTCCAGATCTCCTCGAAGCCGGACCCGCCGACCGGGTCGGTATAGGTGCTCATCCGCACGATGTTCTGGGCGAGCATGCCGACGCTGTTGGTGAAGGTGTCGATGACGAAGACCGCCGGGCCCAGCACCAGGACCAGGACGCCCAGGGCGGCGGCCAGGTAGAGGTTGAGGTTGGCCAGGCGCTTGAGGCCGCGGTGCAGGCCCAGGGCGACGCTGCCCCCGAACAGCACGGTCCACAGGCCGATGACGATGGTGTTGAGGGTGGCGCCCGGCTCGAAGCCCAGCATGCGGGAGGCGCCCTCGGCGACGGTGGGCACGGCCAGGGCCAGCGAGGTTCCCGCCGCCCCGATCATCCCGAGGATGAAGAAGACGTCGATCAGGCGTCCCGGCCAGCGGTCGACGCGGTCGCCGAGCACCCCGCGGCAGGCCTCGCTCAGGCGCAGGCGGCGGATTCTGCGCACGTGGTAGGCGTAGGCCAGGGCCAGGGTCGGGACGCAGAAGACCGCCCAGGCGGTGGGGCCCCAGTGGAAGAGGGGGTAGGTGGCCGACCACTCGGCGGCCTCGGCGCTGTGCGGTTCGAGTTGGAACGGGGGGTCCACGTGGTAGTGCGCCCACTCGATGATCCCCCAGTACATGAGGCCGCCGCCGATCGCGGCGGTGAAGATCATCGCCAGCCAGGTGGGTGTGGAGAACTCGGGGCGGTCGTCGGGGCCGCCCATCCTGATGCGGCCGTGCCTGCTGAAGAGCAGCCAGCCGAGCAGTACCGCGAGTCCGACGACGAACCACATGTACACCCAGCCCAGGTCGGACTGTAGCCAGGACAGGACCTCGCCGAGCAGGCGTTCACCCGTCTGCGGCGCGATCACGAACGGCGCGCTGAAGCCGATCACCATGATCAGCGCGGGCCAGAAGACTTTGTTGTCGATGTTCCAGCGGATAGCTCGGGTCACCTCCGGGGTCGAGGGCGTGGACCATCCAGTTACTACTGTGTTGCGCTTGACTAATCAACCAGTCAGAATCGCCTCACCGCTGTTCCCGCCTGCTGCCGTGCGCTGCTGTTATGAGGGAAAGCGTTTGTTAGCAAGGGTTTCGTGGGTAGTGGGGCGCACGGGCCGATACCTGTGTAACGAAGTGACAACCACGTCCGCGTTGCGAAAATCGCCATCGTGCTGTTACGTTCCCACCGTGAGCGACAACGTGGCCGACGACGTGCGCGGCAGGGCCCGCGAGGCGATCCGCCGATCCGGCCTCTCCCAGCGCCAGTTCGCGACCAGACTCGGCATCGACCCCAGCAAACTCTCCAAGTCCCTGACCGGCACCCGGCGCTTCACCGCCCTGGAACTGGCCGGTATCGCCGACGAGACCGGGGTGACGGTCAACTGGCTGCTCAACGGCAAGGACGACGCCGAGACGGTCTCGGCGGTACCGCGCGACTCCTCGGCGGTGCGGCCGACCTCCGCGAGCCTGGCGGACCACCCCACGGCCGCCCGGGAGCACAGCCGCAGACTCCAGATCATCGAGGCCGCGTGGACCCTCATCGCCGAACGCGGCTTCCACTCGGTCCGCGTCGCCCAGGTCGCCCAGGCGTGCGGGACGTCCAGTGCCACCGTCCACTACTACTTCCCGACCCTCAACGACCTGCTGGTGGAGGCGCTGCGCCACTCGGTGAAGCAGGCCTTCGACCGCCAGGTCGCGGGGCTGCACACCATCGAGGACCCCTACGAGCGCCTCCTGCGGCTCATCGAACTCCAGCTCCCCGACTCCGAGCGCCTGCGGCTGGAGTGGTCGATCTGGCTCCAGGTCTGGACGGCGGCGGCGCTGGACCCGGGGATGCGCGGGCTGCACGCCGACTCCTACCTGCGCTGGCACGAGACCATCGCCCGCACCCTGCGCGAGGGCAGGGAGAGCGGGGTCTTCGCCGACTTCGACGTCGAGGAGATGACCAGACGCCTCACCGCCCTCATCGACGGCATGGGCATCCAGGTCATGACCGGGATGCCCGGGCGGTCGGTCGCCCACATGCGTGACACCCTGCGCTCGGTCATCGACAGCGACGTCCTGGGCCGCCGCCGGGCCCCGGGGGACAGCGATATCCCACGTGGCAACAACGTCCCAGGTTTCAGCGGTATCCCAGGCAACGGCGACCTCCCGGGCGGCAGCGACGCCTCGGGCCCCAGCGGCGCCCCGGGGGACTGAGCCGACCCGCACCCGACCCGGCCCTAACCCCTTCCAGACCCTTCCGGAGCCCCGACCTCGGTTCCGCGCGCCCGAAAACGCCCCATCCGGCCCCCGAGGGCCGCCCGTTCACAGAACCCGCAATGCCGCACACACGGAGACGGAGCACCGCCATGAGCGACACCATGAACCCCAAACCCATCCTGACCTGCGCCCTCACCGGCGCCGGGGACACCGTCGGCCGCAGCGAGCACGTGCCGGTGACACCCGAGCAGATCGCCGCCGCCGCGGTCGAGGCCGCCGGGGCCGGCGCCAGCGTGGTGCACATCCACGTCCGCGACCCCGAGACGGGCGCCCCCTCCCGGGACAACGCCCTCTACCGGGAGGTCGTCGACCGCATCCGCCAGACCGGCGTGGACATCGTCATCAACCTCACCGCGGGCATGGGCGGCGACCTGGTCATCGGCCAGGAGGACCCGCTCAAGTTCGAGGAGGGCACCGACCTCGTCAACGGCCTGGACCGCCTGCCGCACGTGGAGGAACTGCTGCCCGACATCTGCACCCTGGACTGCGGCAGCCTGAACTTCGGTGACGGGAGCCAGGTCTACATCTCCACCCCGGACATGCTGCGCGCGGGCGCCAAGCGCATCCAGGAACTCGGGGTCCGCCCGGAACTGGAGATCTTCGACACCGGCCAGCTGTGGTTCGCCAAGACCATGCACGCCGAGGGCCTCATCGACGACCCGTCGCTGTTCCAGCTGTGCACCGGCATCCCCTACGGGGCGCCGTCGGACCCGGGCGTCCTGCAGTCGATGGTGAACCTGCTCCCCGAGGGCGCGCAGTGGGCGAGCTTCTCCATTGGCCGCAAGCAGATGCCGTGGGTGGCGCAGTCGGTGCTGCTCGGCGGGCACGCCCGGGTGGGGCTGGAGGACAACCTCTACCTCAGCCGCGGGGTGAAGGCCACCAACGGCCAGCTCACCGAGAAGGCCGTCAACATCATCGAGCAGCTCGGCGCCCGCGTGGCCACACCGGCCGAGGCCCGCACCATGCTCGGGCTCCGCAGCGCCGCCTAGCCGCCGTCCCACACGAACCGCCGACCACACGAGGAGCACGATGACGGAGAACGCGAGAACCACCCCCGAGGCCGTGCGCACGGTCGCCTGCGTCGGAGCGGGGGTCATCGGGGGCGGCTGGGTGGCCCACTTCCTGGGCCGCGGCTACCGGGTGGTCGCCTGGGACCCCGCCCCGGACGCCGAGAGCAAGCTGCGCGGGCTGGTCTCCTCGGCCTGGCCCGCCCTGGAGGAGCTGGGCCTGGCAGAGGGGGCCGACACGGCGAACCTGCTGGTCGTGGACACGCTGGCCGAGGCCGTGGCCGACGCGGACTTCGTCCAGGAGAGCGCCCCGGAGCGCCTCGACCTGAAGATCGACCTGCTGGCCGAGATCGACGCCGCCGCCCCCGAGGGCGTGGTCGTCGCCTCGTCCACCTCCGGCTACAGCATGAGCGAGATGCAGGTGGGGGCCCGCACACCGGGGAGGCTCGTCGTCGGGCACCCGTTCAACCCGCCCTACCTGGTGCCCCTGGTCGAGGTGGTCGGCGGTGAGCGCAGCGAACGGTGGGCCGTCGAGTGGGCCTCGGACTTCTACCGCGCTGCGGGCAAGTCGGTGATCACCATGGACCGGGAGCTGCCGGGGTTCATCGGCAACCGGATCCAGGAGGCCGCCTGGCGCGAGGCCCTGCACATGGTCGCCGAGGGGGAGGCGACCGTCGAGCAGATCGACCTGGCGATGACCAGCGGACCCGGGCTGCGCTGGGCCTTCTTCGGCCCCTGCCTGACCTTCCACCTGGCCGGGGGAGAGGGCGGCATGGCGCACATGCTCGACCACTTCGGTCCGTCCCTGAAGTCCCCGTGGACCCGCCTGGAGGCGCCCGAACTCACCGCCGAGCTGCGCGACCGCATGGTCGCGGGCACGGACGAGGTCGTGGCCGGGCGCTCCACCGCCGAGCTGATCGCCCAGCGCGACCGCCGTCTGATCGCGGTGGCCCGCGCGCTGGAGGAGGTCGAACGCGCCGAGGCCGCCGAGGCCGCCGAGCGGGCGGGGGCGGACGCGTGAGCGCGACGCTCACCCAGAGGCTGCGGCCCGAGTGGATCGACTACAACGGCCACCTCAGCGAGGCCTACTACGTCCTGGTCTTCGGGTTCGCGACGGACGCGCTGATGGACCGGGTCGGCCTGGACGCCGCCTACCGCGAGCGGTCCGGCTGCTCGCTGTACACGGTGGAGGCGCACGTGCGCTACCTGCGCGAGGTCGCCGCGGACGACGAGGTCGAGGTCCGCACCCGGGTGGTCGGTCCGGGCCCGGACCGGCCCGGCGCCAAGAAGGCGCGGATCTGCCACGAGATGCGGGTCGGCGAGGTCCTGGTGGCGACCGAGGAGCTGATGGCGCTCCACGTCGACCAGGCCCTGGGCCGGGCGGTCCCCTTCCCCGAGGAGGCCGCCGCGCGCCTGGCCGCCCTCGCCGAACCCGCGCCCGACTACGCGGGCCGCGCCGTCGGGGGGTAGTCCGCCTTCGGCCCACGGGCGGCGAGGGCGACGACCATGCCGCGTCCGGCGTCCGGGAAGCCGTTGTTCGGTGCGGTCCCGGTGTCTCCTGGGACGGCCGGGGCGGGCGCCTGGGAAGCCGTCGCGCGGTGCGCCCCGGCGGGGAGCGTCTCGGCGGCGCCGCCGCGCGAGCACCCGGTCGTCGTGGGCGGCCGGGTGCTCCGCTGGTGGTCCCCCGTCCCGCTGACGTTTCGGGATCAGCCCGCGAGCATGCGGGGGACCAGGTAGACGAGCTCGAAGGCCTCGTAGGCCGCGCCGACGACGAGCAGCGCCAGCGCGGGCAGGCTCAACCAGCCGGCCTGCCGGAGGCCGTACAGGTAGCCGCGACGGCGGTCGGGGGCGCCGACCGCCGCGGGGCGCAGCCAGGCCCTCCCGAGGAGGTAGGCGCCGAGCATGAACAGGGCGTAGGCCTGGAACTCGATGACGACCGCCAGCGAGTGCGGGATCATCAGCGTGGCCGTGGCCTCGTCGAGGGGTGCGAGGATCACGCCGGTCTCGTACGCCTTGTAGGCGAACAGGGGGATCCCGGCGAAGGGCACGATCATCGAGGGCAGCATGATCCTCAGCACGGCGACGGTCAGCACGTTGACCCCGAAGATGATCAGGCCGAACAGCCAGGGGTTCGCGAACAGCTCACCCACCAGGTCGGCCGTCCCGTCCTCCTGCTGGGAGCCGACCTGGGCGGCGTTCAGCTCGGGGAAGGCCAGGGCCGCCCCCATGCCGACGAGGAACACGCCGTAGGCGATCGCGTTCATCACGAGGTAGGCGCCGAGGTTCGCGCGGATGATCCGGAAGGGCTTGTGAAGGCTTCGCATGTGTCTGGCTCCGTGTTCGACGGGGTCGGTTCGATGGGGTCGGGGGAGCCGCCGGGGCTCGCGGTACTCGGTGCCGCGCCGCGCGAACGCGCGTCCGCGGCGTCGGCGTTCAGTTGGCGCCGTCCAGCAGCGCGTTCCAGCGCAGCCGGGTCGCCCGTTCCACGCTGGAGGTCGAGGCGCACAACCCGAGCGCGACGTTGAGCCACAGCGGCAGGTCGACGGGTGAGGTGAAGGCGCCGAAGCGTTCTGCTATCGGCGGCACCTGCGAGACCGCCTCGACGATCTGCGGGACGACGAGAAGGACCGGCACGACCAGCAGGACCAGCGACACCGCCCTGACCAGGCGGCTCAGCGCCGGGCGCTCGCGGTCCAGGCGGGCGCGGCGGCCCTCCGCCGAGCGTTCGTCCGGAACGAGCTGGCGCTCGTCGCCCCCGGCGGTCACGTAGTGGCAGCGTTTGAGCCCGAAGGCCGTCGACTCCACCTCGACCACCCCTCCCGGCACCGGGAAGACCGCCGGGAGCGTGGACTCCAGGTGGTGCCTGCCGTCCAGGTAGAGGTGGGCCCTGCCCTTGCCGTCCTCGGTCATGACCCGCTGCCAGTAGGGCACGTCGACGGAGTAGACCGCGCGGTGCCCGTCGCCGTCGGTCAGGGGCAGGTGGAACAGGGCGCGGGAGAGCGGCTGCCACCAGCGGAAGCGTTTGAGCGGACGGCCGTTTCCGTCCTTGACCCGCTTGGCCGCCTCGCGCCGTCGGCGTTCCTTGATCACTTCGGGCTCCCTGTCCGCTCGTGAGTACCTGTGGCCGACCTGGCACGGAACCGGGGCCGCCGCATGCCCGTCGCCGCTGGGGGCGCACCCGGCATGCTCGGTCGCGAACCGGTCACGATCGGCGTTCGCCCCCATTCGAAAGGCTGCCCTCGGGGCAGGGTCAAGCCCGGGAGCCGTCCGGTGCCGGGGACGGCGGACGAACGGGGGCGAACGAGGGCACGCCGCTTGACCCGGCCCCCGGGGCAGGGTGTGGACTGGGTGTCCGCGTGGGGCGCGGCGCCGCCCGCGGTCGCGGCGGAGGAGGAGGCATCGCGTGGCCTGGAGTACTCAGCAGCTCGCCGAGCTGGCCAACACCACGGTGAAGGCCGTCCGGTACTACCACGAGGTCGGCCTGCTGGACGTGCCGGAGCGGACGGCGAACGGCTACAAGCAGTACCAGGTTCCGCACCTGGTCCGTCTGCTCCAGATCAAGCGCTTGAGCGATCTGGGCGTCCCGCTGTCGGAGGTGGCCTCGATGGGACGGGCGGACGAGGACCCGGACGAGGCGATCCGGGTGCTGGACAAGGAGTTGGAGGCGACGGTCGACCGGCTCAACCGCGTGCGGGCGGAGCTGGCCGTCATCCTGCGCCACCGCGCACCGGCCTACGTTCCCCCCGCGTTCGCGCCGGTCTCCCACGAGTTCTCCGACCGGCAGCGGTCGTTGCTGATGGTCTACTCGACCGTTCTCAGCGAGAAGTCCGTCGAGAAGTTCCGCGAACTGATCAGCGACCCCGACGAGACGGACGAGGAGTTCGAGGCCCTTCCCGAGGACGCGGACGACGCCGCGATCGACCGCCTCGCCGCGCGCATGCTGCCGGTCGTGCGCAGACGGAGTGAGGAGAACCCGTGGTCGGCCGACCCCGCCGGTGACGCGCCGGGCGGCGCGGAGCGCGCCGAACGCACGATGGCCGAAGCGATGGTGCAGTTGTACAACCCCGCGCAGCTGCGGGTGCTGAAACGTCTGAGCGACCTCCTCCGGGAGGAGGCTGCGGACGGGGGCGGCGACGCGACCTGACGCGGCGTCGGGGGCGGCCCGGAGCCCGGGGCGGTCAGCGCTCCAGGCCGTGCCCCTGGTGTGTCCGGGCCGGAGCGGGCCCGTTCGCGGCGGGCCGCCGGACCCTCACCAACTGCGCGAGCAGGGCCAGCACGGGCAGCTCCACCAGCGGTCCCACCACCAGCGCGACCGCGATCAGGGGCCGGTCGGGGAAGGCCGCGACCGCGATGGCCAGCGCGATGGGCGAGTTGCGGGCCGTGGTGGTCATGACCAGGGTGACCCCCTGGTCCGCCGGGAGGCGCAGCACCCGGGACAGGCCGGTGGCGATCAGGGGCAGCGCCACGAAGAAGACCGCCAGCGGCGGCAGCAGGGCGAGCAGGTCGGCGCCGTGCTCCAGGACGGTGCGGGCCTGCCAGGCGAACATCGCCAGCACGGCCGCGTACAGCAGCGGCAGGACCAGACGCGAGGCCGGTCCGGTGACGTACCGCTCGCGCCAGGCCGCCCCCTTGAACCGCTGCGAGGCCCACCGCAGCACCGCGGCCAGGGCCAGCGGGACGACGAGGACGAGCAGGACCGACTCGGCCAGGGTGGCGGCGTCGACCATGGCGGCCCGCCCGCCCAACAGCAGTACGTACACCGGCAGCAGCGCGAGCTGGAGGACGAGGTTGACCGGCAGCAGTGCGGCGGCGATGCCGGTGTGCCCGCGCGCCATGGCGGTGAAGACGAGATACCAGTCCGTGCACGGGGTCACCAGCAGCAACAGCAGACCGATGCGCAAGTCCGGTTCGCCTCCGAGCAGCCCCGCTCCCAGGGCCCAGGCCAGGGCCGGGGTGAACACGAAGTTGAGCACCAGGCTGACGGCGACCAGGGTCCTGGCGCGCCCGACCTCGCCCACGTGGGCGGCGTCCATCTGCACGAACACGGCGGTGAGCATCGCCAGCAGGGCGGGCAGCACCACGTGCTCGGCCGCCGGGCCGACGGGCAGCGCCAACCCGGCCCCGAGGCCGATCAGGGCGGCCAGGGCCACGAACAGGCTCTGGAGGCGTTCGGCCAGCGACATCGGTTCAGCGCTCCTCGGCGGTTTCGAAGACCCGTATCAACACCATGCGCCCACGGTAGGCCTTCGCGCCGCCCCGGGGGGCCGGGCCCGGTGCGCGTACGCCCGGCACCTCCGGGGCCGGGCCCCGGATCCGACGGTGGGGGTCAGTCGTCGTCGAGGTCGACGGTGGGCAGGGGCGTGACCGCCGGGCCGTTGAGCACGCTGCCGTCGGTGTCGTACCGGGAGCCGTGGCAGGGGCAGTCCCAGCTGGTCTCCGCCGCGTTCCAGGCCAGTCGGCAGCCCAGGTGGGTGCAGTTCAAGCTGACGGCGTGGAGCCCGCCCCGCTCGTCGCGGTACGCGCCGACGGAGTCGCCGTCGATCTCGATGACGCCGCCCTGGCCCCGGTCCAGGTGGCGGGCGTGGTGGGGGTACAGCCGGCCCAGGTGTCCGCCGACCATGTCCGCGCCGACCTTGAGGTTGTCCTTGATCAGCCGTCCCACGGCCTTGGCGTCACCGACGCGGGTCGCGTCGAACATCGCCAGCCAGCGGTTGTCGCGGCCCCGCAGGAGATCGCTCAGGATGACGGCGGCGGCGGTGCCGTTGCTCAGGCCCCACTTGTTGAACCCCGTCGCCACCAGGATCCGGTCGTTCATCGACGAACGACCGATGTAGGGCACCTGGTCGGCCGTGGTGTAGTCCTGACCGGACCAGCGGTACTCCACCGCGTCCACGTCGAAGGTGGACCTGGTCCACTGTTCCAGGTCGTCCCACAACGCCCGGGTGTCCTGCCCGGTGCCGGTCTCGTGACCGCCGCCCACCACGATCAGCCCGTTGGGGCCGCGGTCCAGCCAGGGGCGCGTGGACCTGCTGGGCGAGTCGATGGAGATCGCCATCTCCTGGGGTGCCGGACCGTGGAGCCGGGCCGCCAGCCCGAAGGACCGGAAGGGGCGGGTCCTGGCGAAGTACCCCCCGATCATGTTGATCGGCAACAGCGTCGCCACCACCACGGAGCCTGCGCGGACCGTCGCGTCGTCGGTGCGCACGCGCACGGTGCCGTCCCGCTCCTCGTCCACCTCCAGCACGCGGGTGTGCTCGAACACCTGGCCGCCGACCGCCGAGAGCGCCTCGGCCAGCCCGGCGACGTAGCGGCCCGAGTGGAAGTGCAGCTGGTGGTCGAACCGTACCGCCGCCTCGATCCCGAAGGGCAGGTCGGTCGTCTCCACCAGCGACGCCGGAAGGCGCAGGCGCTGGGCCGCGGCCGCCTCCTCCTCCAGGGTCCGGCGCTGCTCGGGGTCACGGGTGTAGGCCACGGCGGGCGCACGGGTGAGGTCGCAGTCGATGCCGTACTCACCGGCCAGTTCGGCGACCAGTTCCACCCCGGCCTGGTTGGCGTCGGCGTACACGCGGGCCAGGTCCTGGCCGTAGCGGTCGACCAGCCCCGCGTAGACCAGTCCGTGCTGGGAGGTGACCTTGCCGGTGGTGTGCCCCGTCGTGCCCCGTCCCAGGCGTCCCGCCTCCAGCACCGCGACGCTGCCCGCACCGGCCCGCCGCGCCAGCAGCGCGGTCGTCAGCCCGACGATGCCGCCTCCCACCACCGCGACGTCGACCTCCACGTCCTGGCTCAGACTGGGAAACTCCGGTCGGTTCTCCACGACCGTCCACACGCTCCTGTGCTGCATCCTCTGCCCCTCCCGATCAGGTCCAGGCGCCGTCGGCCCCCGTGCGACGGACAGCGCCTACACCAGCTACCCAGCGTTTTCGTTCGCTACCGCCGGGGTTCCGGGAAGGGCGTTGGCCCGTGCCACTTTCAGAACCGGGGGGAGGGAGCGCGGCGAGCCAACCGGAATCCATTGCGGAGAGTTCCGCGGTGTTTTCCGCTGTTCCGAGTTCCGTGCATGCGGGGGGTGAACTGCTGACAGGGGGCTGACGGGTTTCTGTGCCGGGGTGTTCGCCGGGGTGTTCGTCTAAGCGTGCGAACAGGGTGTGTGGTGCTGACAGGGCAGGTCAGGGGTGGTTTCGGGTGTTCGTTCGGGTGCCCCGACTTACAGCGTTCTGTTAGCCGTTTCTGGTGGGTGCGGGGGGCCTGCGGAGGGTGAAGGAACTTCGCCGGGGGGACGGGGCGCGATCACTGCTGGCTTCCGCGTTCGGCGGCCACGGAAAACCGCTCGACGGCTTCGCGGCGCCCTGACACAGTGACCCACCATGACGAGTTTCCAACTGGTGACCGCCGCGGACGTGCGGCTCATGCAGGGACTGGCGCAGCGCGTCACCGCGAGCCGCCCGGACCTGGTGAACAGCGACGCCTCGTTCGGCGAGCTGGCCTGGAACTGGGGCCGGGGGCACGTCAGCGACGGCGCGACCTGGCCGCGTCGGCTGTGGTTCTCCGGCGGGGAACTGGTGGCGTGGGGCTGGGTCCGCCTTCCGCGCCGGGTGAGGTTGAGCGACGGCTCGGTCAGGGACGTCACCGGCGCCTACCTGATGCACCAGGTCCACCCCGACCACGCCGGGCTGGTCGACGAGGTGATCGCATGGTACGACGCCACGGCGGCGGGCCTCGAACGCACGGTGCTGCCCAGCGCCGCCGACGGGTTCGCCCTGGAACGATGGGCGGCGCACGGCTACGGGACCGACCCCGAATCGCTCGGCGACAACGGGACCTGGACCCAGCTCAACGAACGCGACCTCACCGACGTGGAACAGCCGGTGCTGCCGACCGGGTTCCGGTTCCGCACCGCCGACGAGGCCGGGCCCGAAGCCGCGGTCCGGGCCCATCTGGACGCCTGGGCCCCCTCGGCGTACACCGCCGAGGCCTACCGGGGCGTCCGGCGAACGCCGGGCTACCGCGGCGACCTGCACGTCCTGGTGGAGGCACCGGACGGGACGATGGCGTCCTCGACGATCATGTGGCTCGACGATGCCAACGGGACCGTCGAGTTCGAGCCGGTCGGCACGCACCCGGACTACCGGCGCCGGGGGCTGGGCAGGGCGATGCTGCTGCACGGAATGCGCCTGGCGAGGGCGGCCGGGGCCACGCACGCGACGGTCGCCTGCCTGGGCGCGCCGGGGCACCCCGAGGCGCGCGGGCTGTACTACGGCGTCGGGTTCCGGATGCTCGTGCGGGACGCGCCGCTCATCAAGACCACGACCACAGCGTGACGCCCGTGTGACTCCTGATGCATGAGATGGGCGTGTGGTCCCTGGTGGCCTCGGGTAGGGGCGGGCCAGTCATCCGACAGGGAGGAGACCGGACATGAGCGTTCCGGAGGAGTCCAGGCCCAAGACCACGGACACCGACCAGGTCGTCGACGCCGACCACAGCGACGACGCCCGCGAGCCGGACACCCGAGGAGAACTGGAGGCCGAGCTCCAGGACAGGATGGAGGAGCAGGACCTCAGCCGCGAGGACTTCGGCACGGAGTGAACCGGCCACGGTCCCGGGACCGCACCGACCGACGGCGGCTCCGGGACCGGCCCGTCCGCGCGGCGAACGGATAGGCTCCCCGCATGGGCGACCCCTCCGCGCACGCCGCTCCCGAACCGCGGGACCCGTTCACCCTCCTGCGTCTGCGCGCCAACCGCAGTGACCGCGGCAGGAAGGTCCTCTTCGGCGTCCAGCAGGGCCTGGTTTTCGGGTTCGCGATGGGCCTGGCCGACGTCCTGTGGCTCGGATCCGGCCCGTGGGCCTCGCTCCTGTTCGGGGCTCTCGTCGGCACGTTCTTCGGCTCGTTCATGGCCCTGTTCGCCACTCCGCCGCGTCCGCAGGTGTCCCAGGACCCGGCGGTGCAGGCCGCCATCGTCCCCGAGACCCTGCGCGCCGCCACGGACCGGCTGATCCTCGGCCGACCCGGCGCCGACCCCGCAGCCAACCGTGTTGCCGCCCTCCAGGCCGAACAGATGCTCAACGCCCCCTCCGTGAAGACCCCGGTGGCGGTGGCGGCCCTCGTCGCGGCCGTCTGCGCCCTGGGCACCCTCGCGCTGCCCTCCGGTGGAACACTGGACTTTCCGCGCTCCCTGCTGGGGACGATCGCCCTGGTCTGTGTCCTGATCCCGTGCCTCATGCTCCCGGCGCGGCTCCTCCACCGGCGGCGCAGCAGGGAGTTCCTGGCTCTGTGCAACCCGTCCGACCGCGACCGCTCCGACTCCGGCCGCGACTGACCCGAGGCCCCGTCCGGGACCGCGCGTCGGCCCCGCCCGACCCCGCCCACAGGCGGATACGCTGTCCCGGTCCGCGCGAGGCGCGCGCGGACCCGCGAACAGCGAAAGCGAGAAGATGAGCCCTTCGATCGCCACCAACACCCGTGTCGACCTCGACGGCCTGCTGGAGTTCGTGCGTCCCCGCCACCACGCGCTCCTCATCACCCGCCGCGCCGACGGCGGGCCCCAGGCCTCCCCGGTGACCTGCGGCGTCGACACCCAGGGCCGGATCGTGGTCTCCACCTACCCCGAGCGCGCCAAGACCCGCAATGCCCGGCGCGACCCCCGGGTCAGCGTCCTGGTCCTGTCCGACGACTTCGACGGCGCCTGGGTCCAGGTCGACGGCGAGGCCGAGGTCATCGACGGGGAGGACGCGGTCGAACCCCTGGTCGAGTACTTCCGCGTGATCTCCGGCGAGCACCCCGACTGGGACGAGTACCGCGAGGCCATGCGCCGCCAGGGCAAGTCCCTCGTCCGCGTCACCCCGAAGCGGTGGGGCCCGGTCGCCACCGGCGGCTTCCCCGCCGGCCGGGTCTGAGCCCGTCCGCCGAGCGCGGGCCCGGTCCGGGACGGGGTTCCGCCGACCGGACCCGGACCCGGGCCCGGCCGTGTGGCCGCCGCGGCCTCCGGGTCACCGCCCCGCGGGCGGCGGCCGCCAGTCGTCGTCCGGAGGCACAGCCCCGCGGTCCGGCGGGTCCCCGCCCTCGGGCGGCGGCTTCCAGTCCTCACCGGACGAGGCTCCTGTGGTCCCCTCCCCGGGCCGGGCGGTCCCCAGACCCGGCATGCTGCCCCTGTCCCAGCCGGTCGGGTACCGCCTGCCCTCGGGCCGCTCCTTCCAGTAGTCCGGCGAGCGCACGGCCTCCTGCTTGCGGATCGTGTCCCTGCGGATGATCCACAGCACGAGGAATATCACCCCGATCGGGATCACGAGGGCCATCAGGATTCCGAACAGCGCGCCGGGTGTCGCCCACTCCATCGCCTTCCTCCTTCACCTGGGGGCGCGGCCCTCACAGGGCCGCGAGAAGCTCACGGCACGCGGACTCGCAGCGGCGGCACGCCTCGGCGCACACCCAGCAGTGCTCATGCCGGGCGGCGTGCCGGTCGCACTCCTCGCCGCACAGGCGGCAGGCCTCCGCGCACGCCTTGACCAGCGCCCGGACGAGGGTGTCGTCCTCCCCGGTCCGACGCGAGAGCACCCGCTGGGTGGACTCGCACACGTCGGCGCAGTCCAGGTCCAGGCGCACGCAGGCGACCAGGTCGGCCACCGCCCGTTCGGCCAGGCAGGAGTCCGCGCACAGCACGCACGCCTGAGCGCACGCCCCGCAGGCCTCGATGCAGGCCCGCACCTTCTCCTCGACCCCGTCGCCCCGGCGGCCGGAACGGGTGTCCAGCATCTGTTCGACGACGCTCATGACTCCTCCTCGAACGTTTCCGGTCCGGACCCGGGACGGGCCCGGACCGGGACCTTCAGAGCGTGAACCGCAGTGCGAAGTGGTTCAGTGAGGCGGGAAGCCCCGACGCGGGCAGCGGCCCGCCCGCGTCCACGCGGGTCAGGTTCCGGCCCCGGAGCAGGGCGCGCAGGAACAGCGACACCGTCAGCGGCACCAGGTCGCGCGCCGCGCACCCGGCGGGGCCGTAGCTGAAGGGCACGATCCCCGGCTCCGCCTCGGCGCGCCCGTCGAGCCAGACCTCCGGCTCGAACGCGTCCGCGTACGGAAGCCGGGAGGAGTCGCGGTGGAAGTAGGAACTCGCGATGAGGAAGGCCGTCCCCGCCTCGAACACCTCCTGCCGCCAGGCCGTCTCCCGCGTGCTCTCCCGGATCACCATGAGCGTGGTCGGCCACAGCCGCACCGACTCGCGCACCGTCGCCCGCAGCAGCGGCAGGTCGAGCCCTTCGCGACCGTCCGCCTCCTCGCGGGCCGCGTGGGCGCCGGGGCTGAGCGAGGTCAGCAGCGCCAGGGAGCGGAACGCGGCGACGGCGGCCGCGTCGAAGGCGAACAGCCAGTGCGCCACCTGGTCCTCCGGGTGTACGTCCGCGCCCTGGCCCTCCCCGCCGGGCCCGCTCCCGCCGGGAGCCGTCGCCCCGCGGTCCCGCCCGCTCTCTCCGCCCCCGCCGTGGGGACACCCGGCGGCCGACTTCGCGGCGGCCGCTCCCGCGACCAGGCGGGCGGCGAGGCTGCCCGGTTCGGCGCGTTCGATGCTGGCGCGCACCCGCCCGAGGAACTCCTCCCTCGACGCGTGGTCGGTCGGCGCCGCGTAGGCCCAGTTCGCGCGCGAGCGCAGGGCGTGCAGGAGTTCGGTCGTGCGGCGGTCCTCCGCGGCGAACGAGCCGAAGACCACCCGTCGGGCCATGGCGTGGAAGGAGTCGGCGAACCTGCGCCAGTCCAGGACCTCCCCGCCGCGCAGGGCCAGTCTGAGCGCCAGCGCCTCGTCGTCCGCCTGCCCGGCGACGACGTCCCCGTCGGGGTGGATCGTCTGGCCCGGCACCAGGGCGGCGACGTTGGCCGCGCGGCGCCCGGGGCGGGCGTCGTGGTCGGAGACCAGCACCCCGTGCGGTTGGAAGTGGGAGAGCGCGCCGTGCTTCTCCATGCCGCCGGGGGAGAAGGGTTCGGGCGTCTCCCGCAGGAGTCGGCCCACGTCATCCGGGGACAGGACCAGGGCGAGCCGCCGCCCCGCCAGGCGCAGCGGCAGCGGGTCGTCACCGTGGCGCTCGCGCAGGCCCCGCAGGAGCGAGACCGCCTTGCGGTCGGCGTCCAGACCGGCGACCAGGCCCGTCATCAGCGGGCGGCGTACGATCACGCCCCGCGCCAGGTTGGGCAGCAGAACCGAGGACAGCACGCGCGCCGCCTCCGCGGCGGTGGGGCGGCGCGCCCCCCGCCGGAGTTCCGCCTCCGGCCGGGAGCCCGCGTCCTGTGGCGGGTGCGCTCCCTGTCGCCGGTGCGCCTCCTGGTGTTCTGTGGGCATCGAGACCGTCCCCCTTGATCGGTTCGCTCGGGTGGATCGCTGTTCTCGGCTTCGGGCCCCCGCGGTTCCGGTCCCGGCCCCGCACCGGCCCCCGCGGCTCTCATGCCTCCCGCGGATCCCGCGGCCCTCGTGGGTGCCGGTGATCCGGTTCCCGTGTTCCCTGCCCGGGTGGGGTGCGGGCCTTCCGGACCCGGTTTTCTCCGCCTCGGCCGCTCACCTGCCGGTTCCAGGTTCTACTCCGTCCCCTGCCCCGGTCCGGGCGTGTCCGAACGGGGACGCATGGGACTTCTGTGTCTTGCGGGGTCGCCGTGCGCCGTTCGGTCCCCGACCCGGCCGCTTCGGGCCGGGACGCCCCCCGCGCACACGGGCGCCCCGGTCCGCACCGGACCGGGGCGCCTGCCGTTCCCCGACCGCGAACGGCCGCGGGTCACCGGCCGCGGATCACAGGTGGTCCCGGGGCAGCGTCTCGGTCCACTGCCGGGAGAAGACCCGCTCGTCGTTCTCGAACGCGTCCAGCGTCGCGTACACCCGGAACTCGGTCTCGGTGCACTCCAGCGACGTGTGGGTCTCGGTCCGGGTCCGCCACCCGTCCCGCGCGAAGCGCATCGTCCACGTCGACTCACCGCGCGCGGACGTGAAGTCGCCCGCCACCGACTCGTAGTACTCGTAGGCGCGCCGACCGACGTCCAGGTCGATGTCGTCGAAGTGCAGGATGCCGCCGTCCTTGACGATCTCCAGGGCCGACCGGGTGTCCACCAGGTCCCTGTAGACGGTCCAGCTGTGGTCGGGCTTCTCCCGGCGCGTGGTGGAGATCTCCGGCGAGCCCTCCGGCTCCCCGAAGGGCTCCGGGTGCGGATCGTCGGCCTCCGAGCGCGGACGGACCGGCAGCAGCAGCCTGCTCTCCTCCGGGTGCACGGTCAGCAGGGCGGGCTTGGGCGGCGGCCAGGCCAGCGGCCAGTAGGAGGTGGACAGCGACAGCCGGATGCGGTGCCCCACCGGGAACCCCTGCGCGACACCGTTCATCGTCACCTTCACCCGGTAGATCTCACCGGGTTCGAGCTTCTCGGGGCGCTCGTGGCTGTCGCGGTGGGTGAGGTTGAGCAGCCCGTAGGTCACCCGCGTGGCGCTGCCGTCCGGTGCGACGTCCACCAGTCGGGCGGCGACCATGGCCACCGGTTCGGTGACCGACACGTCCAGCTCCACCTCGGCGGCGCCCAGGATCTCCACGTCCTCCGACAGCACGTCGCTGTCGAAGACCAGGGAACCGCCGTCCTCCTCGCGCTGGTCGTAGGGCAGGTCCGGCGGGGCGTTGTAGGAGGCCCACTTGCCCGCGAACTGGCCCACGGTCAGCGGCGACCGCACGGTCAGCGACTCCGAGTGCACCTCCTCGCCGGGGCGGCCGATCCGGTACCTGGCCAGCGGGTACCCGCGGTACTCCACGTTCGGCGAGGGCCACTCGTCCTCGCGCACCCACCGGCCGGGGCGCTCGGTGTAGGCGGTGGAGGGGGGCACGCTGTCCTGCATCCACGCCCACAGGGACGGGCCCTCGTCGACGCCGTTCTCCCTGCCCTTGAGCCAGCGGTCCAGCCAGCGCACGACCTCCTGGAGGTAGCCGATCGCCGGGCCGGGGGCTCCCATGTGCGGGTAGCGGTGCGACCAGGGGCCGATCAGCCCCCGGCTGGGCGCCTCCAGGTTCTCCAGCAGCCGGAAGACGGCGTTGGAGTAGCCGTCCGCCCACCCGCTGGAGGCCAGCACCGGGCAGCGCACCTCGGAGTAGTCCTCGCTCACCGACGCGTGCCGCCAGTAGTCGTCGCGCCGCTGGTGGCGCAGCCACTCCAGGACCCACGGTTCGGTGGCCTCCAGCCTCTCGTGCCACATCCGCCGCCAGTCGTCGCCGACGGTCACCGGGTCCGGCGGACAGGTGCCCGCGGAGAACATCGTCCCCGCCTCGGCGAGGTTGTCCGACAGCAGACAACCGCCCATGTAGTGGAAGTCGTCGCCGTACCGGTCGTCGGTGAAGGAGCTGATGACGATCGCGCCCAGACTCGGGGGCTGGCGGGCCGCCACCTGGAGCGCGGCGAACCCTCCCCAGGACAGCCCCATCATGCTGGTCTTCCCGTTGCACCAGGGCTGCTCGGCCAGCCAGGCCAGCACCTCCTCGGCGTCCAGCTGCTCGCGCTCCAGGTACTCGTCGGTGAGCACGCCCTCGGAGTCACCGGTGCCCCGCAGGTCCACGCGGACGCAGGCGTAGCCGTGCCCCGCGATGTAGGGGTGGTGCATGGAGTCGCGCACCGACGTCAGGTCGCGTCTGCGGTAGGGGATGTACTCCAGGACCGCGGGGACGGGGGACACGTCGGAGGAGGTCGCCCGCCACACCCTGGCGGCCAGGTGCACACCGTCCGACATCGGTATCCACAGGTGCTCGTCCTCCTGGACGGCGTTGGGCAGGTTGTTGACCACGTGCATGGACCGGGGCCCCTCCTAGTGTTCGGCCAGCTTGTCCTTCGTTCCGTGCTCGTCCTCGAACTCGAATACGAGCTCGTCCACGCAGCGCTCGTACTTGGCGCGCATCTCGGTCTCGTCCTCGGCGCCGATGGTGATCTTGGCGAGCTCGTAGCTGTAGCTGTCCTGGGCGGTCATGTCCGAGAGCCGCTGCCCCTGCTCGGGCACGATCTCGATCCTCACGCCGGGCAGGGACTCCTCCAGCGCGGACACCTCCTCGGGGGTGGGCACGCGCGCGGCGACGCCGTCCTCGAAGCGGCGGTGGTACCACTCCGCGGCCACCCGGTACTCGCCCCGGGCGTCCTCGTCCAGGGCGGGGTCCTGCCCGAAGCCCAGCCGCAGCATGCGCTCGTGGTTGGCGACCCCGTCCACCAGCTCGAAGAGCTCGGCGTGGGACTGGGAGTGGCGCGTGTTCACCTCCAGCAGGCCCAGCTTCTCCTCCACGGGGTCGTAGAAGAACTCGACGCTGAACGTGGAGTTGTCCATCCCGACCTGTCCGATGACCTTGACGGCCACCTCGGCCATCCACCGGGACACGTGGTCGGGGAGGCCGGAGGGGTACTGGTGGCGCAGGAACACCGAGCTGCCCGGGTAGTCGACCGAGTCCAGGGCGCCGTAGACCACGATCTCGCCCTTGTACACGTAGCCCTCGACGGCCGCCTGCACGCCCTGCATCGCGGCCTCGGCGAGGGCCGTGCGCCCGCCCACGGAGGAGATCTCGGGAGGCAGGTCCACCATCTCCAGGATCTGCTCGAAGGGGCGGCCGATGCGGTCGACGCCGTCGCGGAGCAGGGACACCGCCTGCTGGAACGCCTCGTCGTCGCCGACCTTGTAGGCCAGCTCGGAGGAGGCGGACTTCACCGGCTTGAGCCACATCGGGTACGCCGGGCTCTCGGGGGGAGTCGGGTCGTCCTCGGACAGCTCGACCAGGCCGAAGGCCGGGTACTCGTCGATGACCTTCTGCTGCTCCAGCCTGCTCCAGTACTTGTGCTCACACTTGACGAAGGACTCCAGGGAGGACGAGGGGAGGCCGCGGCGGGAGCAGAGGATGGGCACGAACAGGGTCACCGGGAAGTCCCAGTAGCCCACGATCGCGTCGACGCTCCCGTCGAAGTCGTCCAGGATCCCCTCCGCCTTGGCCAGGAGTTCCTGGATGTCGATCTCGCCGACCTGGAGTTCGTCCAGGCCCAGCAGCTGGTGGAATTCACAGTGCCGACCTGTGGGGGTCCTGCGCAGGATCTCCAGGTTGTGCTCGTCCAGGCCGACCACGAACACGTTCTTCACGGCTACCCGCACCGCCTTCCTCTTCTGGTGCTCTTCCGAGCGGGGATGCATACGCATGCGCCTAACCCGTGCCGTGTGCTCCAAACGCGGGCGTGTCGCGCCTCACGCCGCGGAAGCGCTGGTCGTCGCGCCGCGACGGCGAGCGGCGCGCACATGTCGGCCCCGCCGCGGACGGTCGCAAGTCCGCGGCGGGGCCGGTGGTGCGGCGGGGGAGGTCAGCGCGTGCGGGGGGCGTACCGGTCGATCTCGGCCAGCTCCCCGGCGTCGAACTCCAGGTTGGCGACCGCCGCCACGTTGTCCTCCAGCTGCGCGACGCTGCTCGCGCCGATGACCGCGGAGGTCACCCGGCCGCCGCGCAGCACCCAGGCCAGCGCCATCTGCGCCAGCGACTGCCCGCGCCGCCGGGCGATCGCGTCGAGCCCGCGCACCCGCTCCAGCACCTCCTCGGTGATGCCCTCGGCGTTCAGGAACGGGCTGCTCCCGGCCGCCCGCGAACCCTCCGGCACTCCGTGGAGGTAGCGGTCGGTCAGCAGCCCCTGCGCGAGCGGGGAGTAGGCGATGGAGCCCGCGCCGACCTCGTCGAGCACGTCGAGCAGCCCGTCCTCCACCCACCGGTTGAACATCGAGTAGGAGGGCTGGTGGATGAGCATCGGCGTGCCCAGGTCGCGCAGGATCGCCGCTGCCTCGCGCGTCTGCTCGGGCGAGTAGTTGGACACGCCCGCGTACAGGGCCTTGCCCTGGCGCACGGCCGTGTCCAGCGCCCCCATGGACTCCTCCAGCGGGGTGTCGGGGTCGGGCCGGTGGTGATAGAACACGTCCACGTACTCCAGGCCCATGCGCTCCAGGCTCTGGTCCAGGCTGGACAGCAGGTACTTGCGCGAGCCCCACTCGCCGTAGGGGCCGGGCCACATCAGGTACCCGGCCTTGGTCGAGACCACGATCTCGTCGCGGTAGCGGCGCAGGTCCCGGGTCATGACCCGGCCGAAGTTCTCCTCCGCAGAGCCGGGCGGGGGACCGTAGTTGTTGGCCAGGTCGAAGTGGGTCACTCCCAGGTCGAACGCGCGCAGCAGGACGGCGCTCTGGTCACCGATGGCGCGCTCGTGGCCGAAGTTGTGCCACAGCCCCAGGGACAGGGCGGGCAGCCGCAGCCCGCTGCGGCCGCACCGCCGGTAGGGCATCGTCTCGTACCGCTCCGGGGCGGCGACGTAGGTCATGGCATCTCTCCCTCGTGTGGCTGTGCGCCTGGCCGTCGCGCGGGGGCGGGCCGACCGGCGTGCGGAGAGTACAGCGCGCGGGGCGGGCGCACCAACAGCGCCCCCGCGTCGGCGGTTCGGGGCGTCCGGAGCCGCGTCGGCCACGACCGTCCCCCCGGCCCCCGCGCGTGCCGAGGAGCCCCGCTACCGGGGGCCGGAACCCGTCCCCGCCACGGCCACCTGCGGTTTCGCGCGGGGGCTCACGGGTAGCCCGTACGCCTGTCACCCCGGTTCCGTACCGACAGAAGAGGGAGTGAACGTCGATGCACCATGAGACCCAGCCCCCGATCGAGGGCTACGAGGGCCTTCCGCTGGGGACCCTCCAGCACCGTGTCCGCTCGCTCGACGCCGACCAGATGCGCCAGCTCATCCACTACGAGTCCGAACACGCCAACCGGATCAACGTCCTGGAGATCCTGGAGCACCGCCTGATGGAGCTGGAGCAGGGAGCCGAACCCTCCGGGGGCTCGCAGGACTTCCAGCCCGAGCGCCCGGGTCCGCCCGCCGGCGGTTCACCGGTGAGCGAGGACACGGCCGCTCCCGCGTTCAGCCCGCCGCCGCAGGGCGTCCCCAACCAGCCCGCCAAACCCAAGGGCGACTACCGGCCCGGCGGCCAGTGAGGCGGTCCCCGGCCCCGCCGGGACACGGGGCGCGCAACACCGCTCCCGTGTTCGCGGCGGTGCCCGCCGTCCCCGCCGCCGCTGACGGGAACCCGGCCCGGGGAGGCGGACCGGAGCGCGGCCACCGGCCGTTTTCGCTCCGCCGCCTCGGGTAGCCGTACACCCACCATCCCCCTGGAACGCTCTTCTCCGACGCACAGGGAGTGACATGGCGCTGGCATCCACCGCGGGCCCGGCCCGCGGCCACGGCGGACGGGGCGGCCGGTGATCCGCGGCAGGGCGCCCCTGGTCCTGGCCGGTGCGGGCTGGGCGGCGTCCCGACTCCGGGGCAGGCGTGACCGGTGGGACGAACCCGAACCGCGGCGGCGCCGCCGACGCGGCGGGACGGTCCCCTGGATGGCGGCCGGTGTCGCCCTCGGCCTGGGGGCGGCGGCGCTGGCCGGTCCGCGGCGCCCCGCCCTGCTGGACGGCAGGGTCGCGCTCATCACCGGCGGCTCGCGCGGGCTCGGCCTCCAGTTGGCACGCGAGTTCGGCCATCGCGGCGCGTCCGTCGTGATCTGCGCCCGCGAACAGGACGAGATCGACCGGGCGGTGGCCGACCTGGAGCGGCGGGGCGTGCGGGCGCGCGGCGTCCGGTGCGACGTCCGCGACCCCGAGTGCGCCGAGGGCCTGGTCGAGGAGGCCACCGCGGCCTTCGGCCACCTGGACTTCGTCGTCAACAACGCGGGCATCATCCAGGTGGGGCCGCACGAGACGCTCTCGGAGGAGCACTTCCGCGACGCCATGGAGACCATGTTCTGGGCGCCGCTGCGCATCTCCCGGGCCGCGATCGGCCCGCTGGAGCGCACCCGCGGCTCCCTGGTCACCATCACCTCGATCGGCGGCCACCTGAGCGTGCCGCACCTGCTGCCCTACTCCTGCGCCAAGTTCGCCGAGGTCGGCCTCTCCGAGGGGCTGGGGGCGGAGGTCGCGCGCCGGGGCGTGCGGACCACCACGGTGGTCCCGGGTCTGATGCGCACCGGCTCCCACAAGGCCGCCGTCTTCTCCGGGGATCCCGAACACGAGTACACCTGGTTCTCCCTGGGCGCCGGGCTGCCCCTGGTCTCGGTGAGCGCGGAGCGCGCGGCGCGCCGGATCGTGGAGGCGGCCGCGCGGGGACGCAGCTACCTGGTGCTCACACCGCTGGCCCGGGCGGCCATCGCCGCGCGGGGGCTGTGCCCCTCCTTCGTCCAGGGCGCCATGCGCGTCATGGACCGGGTCCTGCCGGACCCCGGCGGACCGGTGGAGCACAAGCCCGGGCGCGAGGCGGACGACACCGCGGTCAACCGGGTGCTGAAGCTGCCCACGGCGCTCAACGAGCGCGCGAGCGGGCGCCTCAACCAGAGGGACGACGAGGGCGGCGGCGCGTCCGGGGACCAAGGGCCGGACGCCGACGGACCGGAGGAACCCGGGCCGGGGCCGGGCGGCCCCGGCCGCTGACCGGAGGCCGCCGCGGCGGACGGCGGCCCGCGACCGCGAATCGGGGGAACACGACGTGACGCGTTTCGGATACTTTCTCGCCAGCGAGGAGCACGGGCCCCGGGAACTGGTCCGCCAGGCGCGGGCCGCCGAGGAGGCCGGGTTCGACTCCCTGTGGATCTCCGACCACTACCACCCCTGGCTGGACGCGCAGGGGCAGAGCCCCTTCGTGTGGTCGGTGGTCGGCGCCATCGGGCAGGTGACGTCCCTGCCGGTCACCACGGCGGTGACCTGCCCGACCACGCGTGTGCACCCGGCGGTGGTCGCGCAGGCCGCGGCGACCGCCGCGTCGATGGTCCGGGGCGGGTTCACCCTGGGCGTGGGCACCGGCGAGGCGCTCAACGAGCACATCCTCGGCCAGCCCTGGCCGCCCGCTGCCCGGCGTCTGGAGATGCTGGAGGAGGCCATGGAGGTGATGCGCAAGCTGTGGACCGGCAAGCTCGTCACCCACCGGGGCCGCCACTACGAGGTGGACACCGCGCGCCTGTACACGCTGCCCGAGGAGCCGCCGAGGATCTACATGTCGGCGTTCGGCCCCAAGGCCACGGGGCTCGCGGCCAGGGAGGCCGACGGCCTGATCCAGGTGGCGCCCAGCGACGAGACGGTCGAGAACTTCCGCTCCTGGGGAGGTGACGGCAAGCCCGTCCAGGGCGGGCTCAAGGTCTGCTGGGCGCCGAGCGGGGCCGAGGCCCGGCGGGTGGCGCACGAGCGCTGGCCCAACGAGGCGCTGGCGGGGGAGGCGCCCCAGCTGCTGCCGCTGCCCCGTCACTTCGAACAGCTCACCCGGGGCCTGGTCACGGAGGACATGGTGGCGGAGGAGATCGCCTGCGGACCCGACCCGGAGGTGCACGTGGCGGCGATCCGCCCGTACCTGGAGGCCGGTGTGGACGAGGTCTACGTCTGCCAGGTGGGCGACGACCAGGACGGCTTCTTCGCGTTCTACGCGGAGGAGGTTCTGCCCCGGCTGCGGGCCGGGGCCTGACCAGCGGTGCGGCGCGCGGGCGGCGTAGTCCGCGGGCCGCGCCCGTGAGGAGGACAGATGCACACCCGTACCCGTGACGGCACCCTGCGCGAACCGGGGCCGATGCCTCCGGACCCGTTCCCTCCGACCCCGATGCCGCCTCCCTCCCCGCCCGAGCCCGTGCCCGAGCCGGAACCGCCCGGCCCGGGACCGCTCCCCGAACCGCCGGGACCGGAGCCCCAGCCCGAACCCGCCTGAGACACCCGCCGGGCCTCCGCGCGGATAGGACCGTGGGGCGCGCACCGCAGGTGACCCGCGCGCCCCACGGGTTCGCCGTGCGCGGAGAGGCGTCGCCCGGCCCGCGTGCGCCGCAGGGCGGGTCCGCCTGACGCGTCAGCGGACGGAGCCGCCCGCGGGGCGTTGACCGGGGGAACACGCACCGGACGCCCCGCGCGCACGCGTGCGCGCGGGGGAGTAAGTGCTTCCGTCCGTTCCACCGGGGTTGTTTTCCGCCGCGCACACGTGCGCGGAGACCGTCGGAATCCGTACTCGTTGCACGGCGCCGTGCTCTCCAGCGCATGCGTGTACGGATCCGGGCCGAACCGGCGGCGATGGTGGGAGATACCCGATGCAGGTGTGCACGAAAGCGAATCCGTGGCGTCAGGGGGATTGTCCCGTGCGTGACGGTCGGCCTAGGTTGCACGGGAAAGACTCCTTCCGGTCCGGACCGCCCGCCCGGGCGGCACCGGGCCGCCACCTGCTGGAGGAACCACAGTGGCGCAACCCCCCGCCCCCGCCCGACGGCGACCCGCCCCCGTCCGCACCGCCCTCGCGGGCGCGCTCCTGCTCGCACCCCTCGCGCTCGTCGCCGCGCAGGGCCCGGCCGCGGCCGCCCCCGCCGCCCCCGCCTCGCCGGCGGCCGAGGCGCCGGTCCGGGCCGCCGCCGGCCCCGTCGAGACCCACGGCCAGCTGCGGGTCTGCGGCCTCAAGCTCTGCGACGAGAACGGCGAGACCGTCCAGCTCACCGGGATGAGCTCCCACGGCCTCCAGTGGTACAGCGACTGCCTCACCGACGGCTCCCTGGACGCGCTCGCCCACGACTGGAACGCCGACGTCCTGCGCGTGTCCATGTACATCCAGGAGGGCGGCTACGAGACCGACCCGCGCGGCTTCACCGACCGGGTCCACGAGCTGATCGAGGAGGGCACCGCGCGCGGCATGTACGTCATCGTCGACTGGCACATGCTCACGCCCGGCGATCCGAACCACAACACCGACATGGCGCGCACCTTCTTCTCCGAGATCGCCTCCGTCCACGCCGACAAGGACAACGTCCTGTACGAGATCGCCAACGAGCCCCACGGGGTCTCCTGGGACGCGATCCGCGGCTACGCGGAGGAGATCATCCCGGTCGTGCGCGCCGGGGACCCCGAGGCCGTCGTGCTCGTCGGCACCCGCGGCTGGTCCTCCCTCGGCCTGTCCGAGGGCTCCGACCACACCGAGATCACCGCCGACCCGGTGGACGCCGACAACATCATGTACGTCTTCCACTTCTACGCCGCCACGCACGACGACTTCCACCGGGAGGGCCTGCGGGCCGCGGCGCGGGACCTGCCGCTGTTCGTCACCGAGTTCGGCACGCAGGAGGCCACCGGCGACGGACCCAACGACTTCGCCTCGGCCCAGGCCTACCTCGACCTCCTGGCCGAGGAGCAGATCAGCTGGGTGAACTGGAACTTCTCCGACGACTTCCGCTCCGGCGCGGTGTTCGAGACGGGCACCTGCGCCGCTGACGGCCCCTGGACCGGGACCGAGTCGCTCAAGCCCGCGGGGGAGTGGATCCGCGACCGCATCCGCGAGAGCGGGGTCGCCCCGACCGACCCCACCGACCCGACCGATCCCACCGACCCGGACGCGTGCGAGACCCCGGCCTGGTCCTCGGGAGAGGTGTACACCGGCGGCGACCAGGTCAGCCACGGCGGACGCCTGTACCGGGCCCAGTGGTGGACGCAGGGGGAGGAACCCGGCACCACGGGTGAGTGGGGCGTCTGGAGGGACCTCGGCTCCTGTTGACCGACGCGCGGGGCGGGCAGGGAGGCCCGCCCCCGCGCTCTCCAAACCTGTCGTGGGCTGCCGGAGGCGACCGTGACGGGCCCTGCCCCGACACGCGTCGGCCATCTGCGGTCGGCGCGTTTCCTCATGTCAGCGGGGTGAACACGCGTCAGGGGCCTTCTTCGCGGCCTCAGCGGTGCTTGACAGGACCCGATCCTTGGTATCTACTTTCCATATAGAAAGTAGATGCGAAAGAGGAGATGGACATGAGCACTCGTCCCGAGCTCGACCAGGTCGCTGACGCCCGCCGCAGGCTCGCCGACCACACCGACCCGCCCGCCGCCTTCTGGGTCTTCCTCGCCGCCGCGAGCGTGCTCATCGCCGGACTGCCGATCTGGTCGGCCCTCCTGCCCGGCAGCGGCCCCTACTTCCAGTGGGCCATCCTCGGCGTGGTCGTGATCGCCACCGCCTACTCGGTCATCCAGCGCCGCCGCAGCGGCGTGTACATGCCGCGCTACGTCTTCTCCTACCCCGGCGCCCGCCTGATGTGGATCGCCGCCCTGGCCATCACGGGCGTGGGCTACATCGGCATCACCCTCCTGGTCGACCAGGGCATGACCGGCTTCGCGCTCGCCGCGCTGGTGCCCGTGGCCGCCCTCGTGCTCGCCGGACAGATGATGGTCCGCTCGGCCATGCGCCGCAGCATCGAGAACGGACGGGCCACCCCGTGACCGCGCTGCACCACCCCGGCGGCGCCCCCCAGGGCGGCGCGGCCGGACGCCAACCGATCCTGGAGACCGGGCCGCGCCTGGCGATGTGCGCGCTGTTGCAGAGCGCGAACTGGGTCGACTTCGCCACCGTGCGCAGTCTGCTCGGCGTCAGCGACCCGATGGTCTCCAAGCACAGCCGCACCCTGGAGGACGCCGGACTGCTGGAGGTGCGCAAGGGAGCGGTCGGGCGCCGACCCAAGACCTGGTTCCGTCTGACCCCGGTCGGACGCACGGCCCTGATAGGCCACCTGGCCTGGCTGACCGACCTGGGATCAGCGGTCGACCCCGACACCGACCCCGAACCCGACACCTGAAACCGCGGTCGCGGCCGGAACCACGGCGACCCGCCCCGGCCCGGCCACGAGGAACACGGGGTGCCGCCCGCGCCGAGCGCGGGCGGCACCCCGTCGTTTCCGGCGGAAGCCGCCATCGGAGCCGGATCGCGGACCGGCTCCCCGGGGCCGTCGTCCGGCAGTGAAGAGCCCGCTCAGGCCCCGCCCGGCGCGGCGGTCCCCTCCGTCAGTACGACTGCACGGTGGAGATGCGCAGCTCACCCTGCTCGTCCACGTCCACCAGCACGTGGTCGCCCGCCACGAGCTGCTGGTCCAGCACCATGCGCGACAGCCTGTTGCCGACGTTGCGCTGGATGGTGCGCGCCAGCGGCCGGGCGCCGTAGGCGGGCTGGTAGCCGCGCTCGGACAGCCACCCCACCGCCTCGTCGGTGAACCGCACGGTGATGTCCTGCGCCTTGAGCCGCTCCTCGGTGCGCTCCAGCAGCAGCCGGGTGATCCGGCCCAGCTGCTCCTCGCCGAGCTGCTTGAAGACGATGACCTCGTCGATGCGGTTGATGAACTCGGGACGGAACTCCTCGCGCAGCCGCCGCATCACCCGCTGCTCGGTGTCGGGGTCCATCTGGCCGTCGGCGGTGAAGCCCATCGGCGCGCCCCCGGTGATCGCCTCCGACCCCAGGTTGCTGGTCATGATGACCACCGTGTTGCGAAAGTCCACGGTCCGCCCCTGCCCGTCGGTCAGGCGGCCGTCGTCCAGCAGCTGGAGCAGCAGGTTGAACACGTCCGGGTGGGCCTTCTCCACCTCGTCCAGCAGCAGCACCGAGTACGGGTGGCGGCGCACCGCCTCGGTGAGCTGGCCCGCCTCCTCGTAGCCCACGAACCCCGGGGGTGCCCCGGTCAGGCGGCTGGCGGTGTGCCGTTCCTGGAACTCGCTCATGTCGATGCGGACCATGGAGTCCTCGGAGCCGAAGAGGGCCTCGGCCAGCGCCCGCGCCAGCTCCGTCTTGCCCACGCCGGTCGGTCCCAGGAACAGGAAGCTGCCCACCGGCCGGTCGGGATCGCCCAGACCGGCCCGCGAGCGGCGGATCGCCTCCGAGACGGCCGTGACCGCCTCGTCCTGGCCGATCACCCGCTCGTGCAGCACCTCCTCCAGGTTGACCAGCCGGTCCCGCTCCTCCTGGGTCAGCTGGGAGACCGGGATGCCGGTGCTGCGGGAGACCACCTCGGCGATGTCGGCGCTGGTCACCTCGGGAACCGACGAACCGGTTCCGCGCGCCTGGTGGATCGAGCCCCGGGCGGCGGCGATCTCGTCGCGCAGCGCCGAGGCGCGCTCGTAGTCCTCCTGCTGGACCGCCTTCTCCTTCTCCTCCTCCAGGTTCTTGAGCCTGCCCTCCAGCTCACGCAGCCCGGAGCTGGAGGACTTCAGGCGCAGGCGCACCCGCGCGCCCGCCTGGTCGATGAGGTCGATGGCCTTGTCGGGCAGGAAGCGGTCGGTGACGTAGCGGTCCGACAGCTCGGCCGCCGCCACCAGGCTCTCGTCGGCGAACCGCACCTGGTGGTGGGCCTCGTAGCGGTCGCGCAGCCCGCGCAGGATCTCGACGGTGTCCTCCACCGAGGGCTCGGGCACCTGGATCGGCTGGAAGCGGCGCTCCAGGGCCGCGTCCTTCTCGATGTTCTTGCGGTACTCGTCCACGGTGGTCGCGCCGATGATGTGCAGTTCGCCGCGGGCCAGTGCGGGCTTGAGCATGTTCCCGGCGTTCATGGACCCCTCGGCGGCGCCCGCGCCGACGATGGTGTGGATCTCGTCGATGAAGACGAGCAGCTGGTCGGACTGGGCGCGGATCTCGTCCACGATGGCGTTCAGGCGCTCCTCGAAGTCGCCCCGGTAGCGCGTGCCCGCCACCACCCCGGCCAGGTCGAGCTGGACCAGGCGGCGCCCGAGCAGGGTCTCGGGGACGTCCTCGTCGAAGATGCGCTGGGCGATGCCCTCCACGATCGCGGTCTTGCCCACGCCCGGGTCGCCGATGAGCACCGGGTTGTTCTTGCGCCGCCGGGCGAGCACCTCGATGCACTGCTCGACCTCGTCGTCGCGGCCGACCACCGGGTCCAGGCGGCCCTCGCGGGCCAGCCCGGTCATGTCGGTGCCGTACTCGTCCAGGGTCGGGGTGGCGGAGGGCTCGCCCTCGCCCTGGTCGGCGGCGGGCGGCGCCCCGGCGGCCTTCTGGAGCGACTGCGGGGTGATCCCCGAACCGCGCAGGAGCTGGCCGACGGCGCTGTCGGTGTTGACCGCCAGCGCGAAGAGCAGGTGTTCGGGAGTGATGCTGGAGCTGCCCGTGGCGCGGGCGATCTGGAGGGCGTCGAGGAGGGCGCGCTTGGCGGCGGGGGTGAGCCGGGCGGACCCGCGCACCGACCTCGGGGTCTGCGACACCGCCTGGTCGATCACGTCGATGATCTGCTGGGTGTCGGAGCCGCTGTTCTGCACCATCTCCCGCGTGGGCGGGTAGCGCAGCAGGGCCCACAGCAGGTGGACCGCGTCGACGTCGGCGCTGCCGGCCTCCAGGGCGCGGCGCACCGCGGCGTCTGCCACCTGCTGGGCCTCGGGGCTCATCAGCTTGGACAGGTCCACGCGGCGGACCGGTCCCCGGGCCCCCAAGAAGCGCGCCAGGAACTCGTCGAAGGAACCCGGGTCGCTGCCGCGGTCGTCGGGAAGGTCGTGTGTCATGTCGTCTTCGTCCCCCGTGCGTGCGGTAGTGGCTTGCTCACTCTAAGTGAGCGCCCGGAGTTTGTTCGGTAGCTGTGGTCGGCGTGGGGACCGAACGCGCGCGGGGCTGCCGGTCCGCCCCGGCCGCGCCGGATGTCCCCGCCGAGGGCCGCTCCGGGCCAGGTCGTCCTCCGTCCCGGCCCGCTACCCGGCCCGGCGCCGGGATAACGCCGGGTGCTTTCGTGCCCCTCCGTGGTCGTTGCCGACCCGCTCCCGCGCGGCCGCGTCCGTCCCCGTCCGCGCACCCGTCCCCGGGCTCGCTCCGCATCGCCGCCCCTTCGCCGCCGTGCCCTCCTCCAGACGGCCGCAACGCCCTGTCCGCAGGGGATTGGTGTGCCCCGCGCCACCCTAAAAATAATTAATTACTATTTATTCTTGACGTTACCTGAGTCACTCTGGCATGCTCTCCTGCAGTTGAGGAAGGCGTCCGCGCAGGTGAGCGCGTACGCCCTACGCCAAGGAGGACCCCATGGGCAGACGACCGCCGCGCCCCCCGGGCCGCACGCTCGCCGCTCTCACCGCCGCCCTGTGCGTGCTGCTGCTCGCCGGATGCGGCGCCAGGCTCGGCGAGGACGGCCGCATCGGCGTCGTCTACATGGACGCGCAGGGCTTCTACGCCGGAGTCCGCGAGGGCATGCAGAACTACGCCGAGGACTCCGGCCGCGAACTCCAGCTCCTGGAGCTCAACGCCCGCGGCGACGCCTCCGAGGAGAGCACCTTCGTGGACGTCGTCTCCTCGGCCGACGTCGATGCCCTGGTGCTGTCCCCCGTCTCGGCCACCGCCTCGGTCCCCGCCGTGCGCCTGGCGCACGAGAGCGGGATCCCGGTGATCTGCTACAACACCTGCATCGAGGACGAGGCCGCCAAGGAGTACGTGACCTCCTACATCCTGGGCGACCCCCGCGAGTTCGGCCGCCTGCTCGGCGACGCCGCCGCCGACCACTTCGAGGACGAGGGAGTCGAGGACCCCCGGATCGGCGTCCTCAACTGCGAGTTCGTCGAGGTCTGCGTGCAGCGCCGCGAGGGCTTCGAGGAGGCGCTCTTCGCCCGCCTGCCCGACGCCCGGATCGTCGCCAACCAGGAGGGCGCCACCATCGACGAGGCCGTCAACGTGGGCGAGCGCCTGCTCACCGCCCACCCCGACCTCGACGCCTTCTACGGGGAGGCGGGCGGCGCCACCATGGGCGCGGTCCGCGCCGTCACCAACCGCGGCCTGGCCGGGGAGGTCGTGGTCTTCGGCAGCGACATGTCCACCGACGCGGCACGTGCGCTGTCCGACCACCGCATCCTCAAGGCCAACGTCGACATCTCCGGAATCGCGGTCGGCCTGCTGGCCGGGGAGACCGTCGAGCGCATCATCGCGGGCGAGGCGCCCGAGGAGTTCGTCACCGAGGCGCCCATCGACCTCTACACCACGCCCGAGGACGGCGAGGAGTGGCTGGAGGAGCACCCGGACGGCATCCCCTAGACCGGCCGTCCCAGCACGTCCGCCCCCTTCGTCCCACCTGTGGAGTACCCATGAGCGACACCTCCGCCGCGCCACCGGCCGACACCGACGTCGTGGCCCGCGTCCGCGGCGCGACCAAGAGCTACCCCGGCGTCCGGGCGCTGGACCGCGCCGACTTCGAGATCCGCGCCGGAGAGGTCCGCGCGCTGCTCGGACGCAACGGCGCCGGAAAGTCCACCCTGATCCGCCTGCTGTCCGGCGTGGAGGCGCCCGACGAGGGCGAGATCGAGATCGGCGGCCAGCCGCTCGGCCAGGGCGGCATCCGCCGGGCGGCCAAGCTCGGCGTGGGCACCGTCTACCAGGAGCTCAGCCTGGTCCCGGAGCTGTCGGCGGCCGAGAACCTCTACCTCGGCACCTGGCCCAAGGCCGCCGGGCGCATCGACTACGGCCGGATCAGGGCCGGGGCCGAGGAGGTCTTCGCCGAACTCGGCGTCGACATCGCCCCCGGCACCCGGGTGGGCGAACTGCCCCTGGCCCAGCAGCAGCTCGTGGAGATCGCGCGGGCCTTCCGCGCCCGCCCGCGCCTGCTCATCCTCGACGAGCCCACCAGCGCGCTCGCCGCCGGTGAGGCCGAGACCGTCCTCAAGGCCGTCGAACGCGTCGCCTCCCGAGGCGTCGGCGTCATCTACGTCAGCCACCGCCTGGACGAGATCCGCCGGGTCGCCGACACGGTCACCGTCATGCGCGACGGCGCCGTCGTGGAGACCACGCCGGTCCGCGGCGCCACCACCCGGCACATCGTCTCCCTCATGCTCGGAGGCGAGGCCAAGGAGGAGAACAGGCCGGTGCGCCGCGCCGCCGCCTCCGGAACACCGCTCCTGTCGGTCCGCGACCTGGCGGTCCCGCCCAAGGTCGACGGCGTCTCCTTCGACCTGCGCCCCGGCGAGGTCCTGGGCCTGGGCGGACTCATGGGCTCGGGCCGGACCGAGATCCTGCGCGCGCTGGCGGGCTTCACCCCCTCCCGGGGAACCGTGGAGGTGGACGGCTCGCCGGTGGCCCGCCCCACCCCCCGCGCGATGAAGCGCCTGGGCGTGGGCATCACCCCCGAGGACCGCAAGGGAGAGGGCGTCGTCCCCCTCCTGGGCGTCTCCGAGAACATGGTCATGACCTGGTTCGGCGGCGCCTCCAAGGCGGGGACCGTGCTCCCCTCCCGCGTCTCGGGCATCGGCCGGGACCTCATCGACCGGCTCTCGATCAAGGCCGCCGCGACCGACACCCCCATCGTCAACCTCAGCGGCGGCAACCAGCAGAAGGCCGTCATCGGCCGCTGGCTGCACGCCGGGAGCCGCATCCTGCTGCTGGACGAGCCCACCCGGGGCGTGGACGTCGAGGCCAAGGCCCAGATCTACGCCATCGTGCGCGAGCTGGCCGAGCAGGGGGCCGCGGTCCTCTTCGTCTCCAGCGAACTGGAGGAACTGCCGCTCGTGTGCGACCGCGTGCTCGCCCTGCGCGGAGGACGCCTGCAAGGCGAGTTCACCGGCGACGACATCACCCTGGACAACATCATGGCCGCCGCGATGGCGGCGTGAACGGCGAGGTAGAGCAATGACCACCACCACCAAGGTCACCGGCGAGGCGGTCCCCGCCCGCGGCGACCTCATCGGCCGCTACGGCCACCGCCTCAACGAGATCGGCCTCCTGGCCGCCATCCTGATCCTCTACGTCGTCCTCGGGCTCTCCGCCTCCGGGTTCCTGAGTCTGGACAACCAGCTCGGCCTGCTGCGCAACGCCGCCACGATCGGCATCGCGGCCTGGGGCGTCACCCTGGTGATCATCGCCGGGGAGATCGACATCAGCATCGGCCCGGCCGTCGCCTTCGCCTCGGTCATCGTCGCCAAGGGCGCCACCGAGTGGAACCTGGGCGTGATCGGCGCCATCATGCTCACCCTGGCCATGGGCGTGCTGTGGGGCGCCCTCGCCGGATGGCTCCGGGCCCGGTTCAACGTGCCCTCCTTCATCACCACGCTGGGGCTGTGGAGCGTCCTGGGCGGCCTGGCGCTCTACATGACCGACGCGCTCCCCGTGCCGCTGCCCGAGAGCGGCCTGCTCGACGTGCTCGGCGGCTCCGTCCTGGGCATCCCCACCGCCGCGCTGGTCATGCTCGTGCTCTTCGCGGTCTTCGCCTACGTCGCCAAGTACACCGCCTACGGCCGCTCCGTCTACGCCACCGGCGGCAACGCCGCCGCCGCGCAGCTGGCCGGGCTCAACGTGGCCCGGGTGCGCGTGCTGCTGTTCGCCACCACCGGCCTGCTCTCCGCCATCACCGGCGTGCTGCTCGCCGCACGCCTGGGCTCGGGCAACGGCGGCGCCGCCGCGGGGCTGGAGTTCGACGTGATCGCCGCCGTGGTCATCGGCGGTACCGCCCTGGCCGGCGGACGCGGCTCGCTCGGCGGTACCTTCCTCGGGGTCGTCTTCATCACCGTCATCGCCAACGGCCTGGTGCTGCTCGGCGTCAACTCCTTCTTCCAGGACGTGGTGCGCGGCCTCATCATCGTGGGCGCCGTCCTGATCAACGTCGTCATCAGCAGGCGCAGCGCGGCCAACCGCCTCGCCTAGCCGCTCCGAACGGGGGAAACACAGTCATGAACACCACGGCCGCCGCCACCGCACTCCCCGAGACCATGCGCGGGGTGCGCCTGCCCGGGGACTCGACCGCGGTCCTGGACACCCTGCCCGTGCCCGAGCCGGGTCCCGGACAGGTGCTGATCCGGGTCGGCGCGTCGGGCATCTGCGGCAGCGACATCGGCTTCATCTACCACGAGCACAAGACGCACCGGGGGGTCGAGGGCCCCGCCTACCAGGGCGTCGTCGCGGGCCACGAGCCCTCGGGCACGGTCGTGCAGGCCGGGCCGGGGTGCCGCAGGTTCGGTCCCGGCGACCGGGTCATCGTGTACCACATCGCCGGGTGCGGGCTGTGCGACAACTGCCGCCGCGGCTTCATGATCAGCTGCACGGACCCCTCCCGGGCGGCCTACGGCTGGCAGCGCGACGGGGGCCACGCCGAGTACCTGCTGGCGCAGGAGTCCACCTGCGTCCCCCTGCCCGACGAGCTGTCCTTCGTGGACGGCGCGCTCATCGCCTGCGGGTTCGGCACCGCCTACGAGGGGCTGCGGCGCATCGGGGTCAACGGCGACGGCGACCTGCTCGTCGTGGGCCTGGGCCCGGTGGGGCTCGCGGCCGGGATGATCGGCCGCGGCATGGGCGCGGCCCGTGTGATCGGGGTGGAGCCCAACCAGCGCCGCCGCGAGTGGGCCGCCGGCCTGGACGTCTTCGACGCCCTGGCCTCGCCCGAGGAGGCGGCTGACGAGATCGCCCGGGTCACCTCCGGCCGGGGCGCGGCCACGGCCATCGACTGCTCCGGGTCGCGCCCGGGCCGCTCCCTGGTCCTGGAGAACGCCGCCGAGTGGGGCCGCGTCTCCCTCGTCGGCGAGGGCGGCATCCTGGAGACCGAGGTGTCGGACACCCTCCTGCACAAGCAGCTCACCCTGCACGCCTCCTGGGTGACCTCGCTGCCCGCCATGGCGGAGCTGTCGGTGAACCTGGTGCGGTGGGGCCTGTCCCCGGAACAGGTGGTCTCCGACCGCTTCGACCTCGCCGACGCCGACGCCGCCTACCGCCTGGCCGCGGGCGAGAGCCGGGGCAAGGTGTGCCTGGTCAACGGAGCCGAGCGGTGAGCCGCCCCGTCGAGGTGCGGCGCGACGCCTCCGGGGCGCACGAACTCGTGGTCCTGGACAACGGCGTGCTGCGGCTGACCGCCGCCCCCGCGCTGGGCGGGCGGCTCCTGTCGGTGCGCCACCGCGGCCGCGAGCACCTGTACCGCAACCCCCGCCTGCTGGGCGACGACCTCCAGCCGGTGGAGGGCGTGGTCCTGGGGCCGGTGGACGGACCCATGAGCGCGTGGAACAACGTCGGCGGCGACAAGACCTGGCCCGCGCCCCAGGGGTGGGACGGACCCGACGAGTGGGCGGGGCCGCCCGACTCCGTCCTGGACTCGGGCCCCTACACCGCCGAGACCTCCACCGACCCCGACGGCTCCGCCGTGCTCACCCTCACCAGCGGGGACGACCCGCGCTCGGGGCTGCGGCTCACCCGCCGCCTGACCCTGGCGCCCGACAGCGCCGCCTACCGGCTGGACCTGGAGGCGGTCAACGTCTCCGGTACCGCGCGCCGGTGGGCGCTGTGGAACGTCACCCAGCTCGACGGCGGCCACGACGAGACTGGTGGGACCGGCGGGCCGAGCGGGTCCGGTGACTCTGGTGGGACCGACGGGCAGCAGGACGGGCCCGGCGGACCGGGCGGAGCACGCGGGGTCTACGTGGGCGTCAGCGGCCCGGGCCCGCACACGGTTCCGCTCGTCGCGGGTAACGGCCGCCCCCGGGTGGTGGAGCACACGCCCTCCGTGGTGCGGGTCCCCCTCCAGGACGTGGTCGGCAAGGTCGGCTTCCCCACGGCCTCCGGGTGGCTGGCCGACGTGGGCGCCGAGGGCACCCTCACCCAGCGCTTCGCCGTGCGGGAGGGGGCCGAGTACCCCGACGGCGGCTCCCGGGCCGAGGTGTGGCTCGAATGCCCCGTGGACCGGCCCCTGGAGCACCTGGGCGGGCTGTGCCCGGTGGACCGCGTCACCGAGGTCGAGGCGCTGGGTCCGCTCACCGGGCTCGGACCGGGGCAGTCCACCTCCCTCGCCGTCGAGTTCGGTTTCGGCACCGGCACGGGGCCGGTGGCCGAGGTGACCCCCGACGGCTTCTGGAGCGAGGAGCCCCGCTGGGGCGCGCCCGAGCCGGGAGGGCGGCGGCTGAGCGGGGTCTTCACGTCCTCGCGCGCGGGCGCGCTGGTCCACCGGGCGTCCGGCCGCACGGTCGCGCACACCCGGCCGGGCGAGCCGGCGCGCTTCGACGCCGTGGTCCCCGAACCCGACACCGACACCGCGCCCGCTGTCGTGTTCGCACCCGACCGGGCCTGAGCACGAAGGCGCCGCAGAGCAACGACGGTCCCCGGCCCGGCCGGGGACGCAGCAGAGGACGGAACGACATGACACACACCAGGCACCGCGGAGTCACCGCCGTGGTCACCGGCGCGGCCCGCGGCATCGGGGAGGCCACCGCCCGCCGCCTGGCCGCCGAGGGCGCCTCGGTGGTGCTCACCGACCTGTCCCCGAGCCTGGAGGAGGCCGCCGAACGCATCCGCGCCGAGGGCGGGCGCGCCCTGGCGGTGCGGGCCGACGTGAGCGACGAGGCCTCCTGGGACGGGGTCGTGGCGGCGGCCCGGGACGCCTTCGGGCCGGTGGGCGTCCTGGTCTCCAACGCCTACACCTTCGAGCAGGCGCCCGCCCACGAGACCACGCTCGGGTCCTGGGAGCGCCAGCTCGCCGTCAACCTCACCGGCGCGTTCCTGGGGGTGCGCGCCTGCCTGGACGACCTCTCCGCCAGCGGCGGCAGCGTCGTCATCACCTCCTCGGTCCACGCCTGGTTCGGGCTCCCCGGCCGACCGGCCTACGCCACCACCAAGGGCGGGCTCACCGCCCTGACCCGCCAGCTCGCCGTCGAGTACGGGCCGCGGGTGCGCGTCAACTGCGTGCTGCCCGGCCCCGTCCTCACCGCCGCCTGGGAGGGCGTGGGCGAGGAGGAGCGCCGCGACAGCGTCGCCCAGACCGCCGCGGGCCGCTTCGGCGACCCCGACGAGGTCGCCTCCGTCATCTCCTTCCTCGCCTCCGCGGAGGCCTCCTACGTCACCGGGACGAGCCTGCCGGTCGACGGAGGGTGGAGTATCTACAAGGCGTCGTCGTGACGGGACGCCCGGAACGGAGGAAGTGATGGCGGCCTACTCGGGGCGCGGTGTGCACGGCCAGACGGTGCGGTTACTGGGAGAACGCGTGCTCTCCGGACGGATCGGCGAGGGGGAGACGATCGACCTGGCCGCGCTCAGCGGCGAACTCGACCTGAGCCTGACCGCGATCCGCGAGGCGATCAAGGTCCTGGCGGCCAAGGGCCTGGTCGGCTCCCGGCAGAAGAAGGGGACGTTCGTGCGCCCCCGCGGCGACTGGAACCTGCTCGACCCGGACGTGGTCCGGTGGCGGATCGCCGCGGGCGCGGGGGACGTCTTCTTCGGCGAGCTGGCCGAACTGCGCGACGCCCTCGAACCCGCCGCGGCGCGCCTGGCCGCGCTGCGCCGCACCGACGCCGACGTCGCCGAACTGCGCGCGGCGCTCACCGACATCGCCGACTCCGGCCGCGGCCCGGCCGAGGAGGCCGCGCGGGCCGACCTGCGCTGGCACCGCGCACTGCTGGCGGCCACGCACAACGAGCTGTTCACCCGCACCGACGTCTTCTTCGCCGCGGGGCTCTCCGAACGCGACCGCCTGGTCCACGGGGGAGCCCACGACGACCCGGTGCCCACCCACGGCGCGGTCACCGAGGCCGTCGCCGCGGGCGACCCGCGCGCCGCCGAGTCCGCCATGCGCTCCCTGCTGGAGCAGGCCCGGGAAGACCTCCTCCGCGTCACCGAGGACGACGCGGCCGTAGACGATCTGGAGACACCTCAGTGAGAATCACCCGTATCGAGACCTTCCTGGTCCCGCCCCGGTGGCTGATGTGCCGGGTGGAGACCGACGACGGCGTCGTGGGCTGGGGCGAGCCCGTGGTGGAGGGGCGCGCGGAGACCGTGCGCGCCGCGGTCGAGGAGCTGTCCGAACTCCTCCTGGGCCAGGACCCCGCTCCCATCGAGTACCACTGGCAGCGCCTCACCAAGGCCGCGTTCTACCGGGGCGGGCCCATCCTGTCCAGCGCCGTCGCGGGGCTGGACCAGGCGCTGTGGGACATCGCGGGCAAGCGCCTGGGCGTCCCCGTCCACCGGCTCCTCGGCGGCCCCGTCCGCGACCGGGTGCGCGTGTACGGCTGGGTCGGCGGCGACGACCCCGCCGAGCTGTCGGAGGCGGTCGCGGCCCGCGTGGAGTCCGGGCTCACCGCCGTGAAGATGAACGCGTCCGGGGTGATGGGGCGCTCGGCCACCGTGCGCGAGATCGACGGCGTCGTGGAGCGCCTGGCCGGGGTACGCGACGTGCTCGGCCCGGACCGGGACGTGGCGGTGGACTTCCACGGCCGCTTCAACGCGGCCACCGCCCGCCGGGTCCTGCCCCTGCTGGAGCCCCTGCGCCCCATGTTCGTGGAGGAGCCGATCCTGCCCGAGTACGGGCACCTGCTCGGCGACGTCGTGCGCTCCAGCCCGGTGCCCATCGCCACCGGCGAGCGCCTGTTCAGCCGGAGCGAGTTCCTGCCCGCGCTCCAGGCGGGGGTCGCGGTCGTCCAGCCCGACCTCTCCCACGCGGGCGGGGTCTCCGAGGTGCGCCGGATCGCCTCCCTGGCCGAGACCTACGACGCCCTGCTGGCACCGCACTGCCCGCTCGGCCCCGTGGCCCTGGCCGCGAGCCTGCAGGTCGCCTTCGCCACGCCCAACTTCCTGATCCAGGAACAGAGCATGGGCATCCACTACAACCGGGACGCCGAACTGCTCGACTACGTCCTGGACACCGAGGTCTTCGCCTTCCCCGACGGGCACATCCACCGCTCCGAGGCCCCCGGCCTGGGCATGAGCGTGGACGAGGACGCCGTGCGCGCGGCGGACCGGATCGGCCACCGCTGGAGGCCGCCGGTGTGGAGCCACCAGGACGGGTCCTTCGCGGAGTGGTGAGGAAGGGAGTGACGCGCATGCTGTGCGAACCGTGGAGCACCGACCGCTTCGAACTGGGTGAGGGGCTGCGCCTGCGGGGCCGCGACCTGCTCATGGTGGACATCCTCACCGGCCGCCTCCTGCGGCTCGACCCCCGCACGCCGGGCCCGGCCGAGGTGGTCGCCGCCCTCGACGTCCCCCTGGGCGCGGTCGCCCCCGTCCGGGACGAACCGGGGAGGTTCGTCGCGGCCGCGGGCACGGGCGTGGCGCTGCTGTCCGAGGGCGGCGCACCGGAGTGGCTGGCCAGGCCCGAGGACGGCGCGGCCACGCCGATGCGGATGAACGACGGCTGCTGCGACCCCGACGGGAGGTTCTGGGCCGGGTCGATGGCCTACGACGGCACCCCCGGGGCCGGTTCGCTCTACCGCGCCGACCCCGACGGCCGGGTCACCCGGGTCCTGGAGGGCTACACCGTCCCCAACGGCCCCGCCTTCACCGCCGACGGCGCCCGCATGTACCTCGCCGACAGCGCCCAGGGCCGCATCGACGCCTACGAGATCTCCCCGGACGGCACCCCCGGTGCGCGGACCGTCTTCGCCCGGGTCGGGGACGGCAGCCCCGACGGGATGCAGGTCGACGCCGAGGGGCACCTGTGGGTCGCGGTCTGGGGTGCGGGCAGGGTGCACCGCTACGACCCCGACGGAACACTGGAGCGGGTGGTGGACCTGCCCGCCGCCCAGCCCACCAGCGTGTGCGTCGTCGACGCCCCCGACCCGCGGCTGTTCGTCACCTCCGCCGGGATCGGCCTCGACCGCCCCGGGCCCGGTGACGGCGCCCTCTTCTCGGTTCCCGTGGACGTGTCCGCCCCGGCGGCCCAGCCCTTCGGAGGAAACCCGTGACGCCCCAGGTCACCTGTGTCGGCGAGACCATGCTGCTGCTCACCGCGGCCGACCCGGCACCCCTGGACGGCGCCCCGCTCCTGTCCATGGGAACCGCCGGCGCGGAGTCCAACGTCGCGTGCGCCCTGGCCGCCCTCGGGCACCGGGCCGCCTGGCTCAGCGGCGTGGGCGACGACCCCTTCGGGCGGGTGGTCACCCGCAGCCTGCGCGAACGCGGCGTGGACGTGTCCGGCGTGCGGACCGACCCCGACCGGCCCACCGGCCTGCTGTTCAAGGACCCCTCGCCCTCGGGCAGCGCGGTCCACTACTACCGCGCGGGGTCGGCCGCCTCGGCCCTGGGTCCCGAACTGGCCGCGCACCCCCTCGTCCGGACGGCGCGGGCGGTGCACCTGTCGGGGGTCACCCCGGCGCTCTCGCCCGGCTGCGACGCCCTCGCCGAGCGCCTGCTGTCCGACCCCGGCCTGACGGTGAGCTTCGACGTCAACCACCGGCCCCGCCTGTGGAAGGAGGGGCAGGCGGCCCCCCGCCTGCTGGAGCTGGCCCGGCTCGCCGACGTCGTCCTCGTCGGCAGGGACGAGGCCGAGGAGCTGTGGGGCACCCCCACCGCCCGCGACGTGCGCGCGCTCCTGCCCGACGTGGACCGCCTGGTGGTCAAGGACGCCGAGCACGGCGCCACCGAGTTCCGCGGCGACGACGAGGCGTACGTGCCCGCTCCGGTGGTGGAGGTGGTCGATCCGGTGGGAGCCGGGGACGCCTTCGCCGCCGGGTACCTGGCGGGAGGGCTGCGCGGCCTCGACACGCGGGGCCGCCTGCGGCTGGGGCACCTGTGCGCCGGGCGCGTCCTGCGCGTGGTGGGCGATTTGGCCGACCCGCCCCCGGCGGAATCGGTGGACGAACTGCTCGCGGTCCCCGACGACCGGTGGACCGACCAGGCTTCGGCGGCCGTGGCCGCTGTGAGAGGAGACGGACATGAGTGACCAGGGACTGGACGGACTGTTCGGGGGGCACCGCGTACTGGCGATCCTGCGGGGCATGCCCGTGGACACCACGGTCGCGCTGGCCGAGCGCGCGTGGGACCTGGGCGTCACCGCGGTCGAGGTGCCCGCCCGCGACGCCCCGGGCCTGGAGGCGCTGCGCGCGACCGTCAGGGCCGGGGCCGAGCGCGGCCACCCCGTGGGCGCGGGCACGGTGATCACCCCTGAGCAGGTGCGCGACGTGGCCGGGGCCGGTGCCGCCTTCACCGTCGCGCCGGGCTTCGACGCCGAGGTCATGGCCGCCTCGGAGGCGGCGGGGATGCCCCACCTGCCCGGCGTGGCCACCCCCAGCGACATCCAGGGCGTGCTCAGGGCGGGCGGCCGCTGGGTGAAGGCCTTCCCCGCGACGTCGCTCGGCTCGGCCTGGTTCCGCGCCATGCACGGGCCCTTCCCCGACGTGCGGATCGTGGCCACCGGCGGCATGGACGCCCGCAACGCGCGCGAGTACCTCGACGCGGGGGCGCGGATGGTGGCGGTCGGCTCGGCGCTGGCCGACCCCGAGCAGATCCCCCTGCTGGCCGAACTCGTCTGACCGCGTCCGGAGCCCCGGGAGCGGGGTGCCTTCCGGGGCCCGGGGAACCCGAAGCCCCGGCCCGCTGACCAGCGGGCCGGGGCCTGTGGAGTCCCGGGTCTCAGGCGTCCCCGGGCGGCTCCGGGTCGGTGGCCCCGGTCAGCAGGGCCGCGGACTCCTCGTCCAACCGCAGGTGGTTGGCGGGCAGGAGGTCGGCCAACTGGCGGGTGTCGCGGGCGCTGGCCAGCACCGACGCCACGGACGGCCGGTCCGCCAGCCAGGCCAGGGCCACGGCCGCCGGGGAGGCCCCGCACCGCTCGGCGACCGTGTCCAGTGCCTCCAGCACCCGCCGGCCGCGCGGTTCGTCCAGGTAGGCGCGGGCCTTCCCGGCGCGCGGGCTGTCCACGTCGGTCGATCCCGGCCGGTACTTGCCGGTGAGGAAGCCCCGGGCCAGGCCGAAGTAGGGCAGCAGCGCCAGACCGCGCTCGCGCGCCAGCGGCACCAGGTCGGCCTCGATCCCGCGTTCCACCAGGTTGTACAGGGGCTGGACGCACACCGGGGCGTGCAGCCCCCGCTCCTCGCACACCTCCAGCCACGCCCGGATGCGGCCGGGCTTGTGGTTGGACAGCCCCACGTGGCGGACCACGCCCTCGTCCACCAGCTCGGAGAAGGCCTCGGCGCTCTCGGCCAGCGGTGTCTCGGCGTCGTCGAAGTGCGCGTAGTACAGGTCGATGGTCTCCACGCCCAGCCGTTCGAGCGAGGCCTTCGCGGCGGCCTTGACGTTGGACGCGGACAGGCCGCGAAAGTCCGGGTGCTCGCTGACCTTCGTGGCGATCACCATGTCGGCGGGGCGTCCGCGCGAGGCGAGCCAGCGTCCGATGACCGTCTCGGACTCGCCGCCCCGGTGCCCCTCGACCCACGCGGAGTAGGAGTCGGCGGTGTCGAGGAAGTTCCCGCCCGCCGCGGTGTAGGCGTCCAGGATCTGGAAGGAGGCGTGCTCGTCCGCGGTCCAGCCGAAGACGTTCCCGCCCAGGCACAGGGGGGACACGCGCAGGGATGACTCCCCCAGTTGGCGAAACCGTACGTGGTCCATGTTCGCCCCGCTTTCGTCGAGTGGTGGATGCGCCGACAGGCTAGACCCGGGGGTGCCGGAGAACCGGTGTTTCCTCCCTCCTCGGGGTGTCACGCCGGGCGGTCGTGGCCGGAACCGGCCACCTTCGGGCCGCGCGGCCGGGTCGTCCGGGGACCGCTGGGTAGGCTTCCCGTGCCCCAGCAGCGATGCGGCCGTGAGGTGACCCTTGAGCGACGACAGGCGTGACGACGAGTGGTCCGAGGGCACCCGCAGCACCGCGGGGGGCGTCTCCGGCCACGGGGCGCTGCTCCAGGGCAGGGACTTCTCGTTCACCGTCCTCCAGGGCGGGGACGGGGGAGGGGCCGCGGCCGCGGCCCCTCCGCGCTACGCGGTCCCCGCCCCGCCGCTGTTCGTCAACCGCGTCCGCCAGCTTGCCCGGGCCCGCGCCTTCATCGCCGACGGCGGCGCCCACGCCCGGGTCCTGGTCGTCCAGGCCTCGCACCGGGGCGGCGGGGCCAGCGCGTTCGGGCTCAAGGCCCTGCACGACTCCTACTCCGAGGACCCGCACCGGTTTCCCGGCGGCTACTTCTTCGCCGACGTCGAGCGCGACGGGGTCATGGAGTCCGTCAGCGGGATCCTGCGCCGGGCCGAGGTCCCCGAGGAGGAGATCCCGGCCGCCCAGGACCGGCGGCGCCAGCGGCTGCGCGGAGAGTTCGACCGGCGCGGCGCCGTCGCCGTCATGGTCGACGGCCCCGGTTCGGTGAACGACGTCCTGCCCTTCGCCGCCACCAGCCCGGGGAGCCTGACCCTGGTCGCCACCGCGCACGACCTCGACCTGGGCGAAGCCCTGCCCCACGTCCACGACGAGCTGGTCGAACTCGACGCGCTGGACGAGGAGCACTCCGCCGAACTGCTGTGCGCGAAGGCGCGCCTGACCCTCGGCCGCGACGACGAGCGGGCGGCGGTGGCCGCGCTGGTCCGGCTCGCCGGAGGAAGGCCCGAACTGCTGCTGCGCTACGGGCGCAGGCTCTTCCGGGCCCGCCGACGGATGGGCGTACCGGAGGCGCTGGAGGCCGTGTACCGGGAGGGAGGGCCTTCCGGGGCCTCACCCGGTCCGCGGCCCGGTGAGGGGATCGCGGACCGGCGGACCTCCGGTGGCGCGATCTCCGACGGGGGACCGGGAACCGTCCCCGGCCGGAGGACGCGCGACCCAGGGCAGGAGCGGGACCGGCCCCGGCCGGTCGGCCAGCAGCACGCGTTCGCCCCGGGACCGCTGACCGACTGGGGGAGCGCCGACCCGGGGTCCTCCGGTGGCGGAATCTTCGAAGGGGGACCGCGAACCGTGCACGGGGACGCCGAGGAGCCCGAGGGCTGTGAGGAGTTCGTGGCCGAGGTGGCCCCCGGGGCTCTGGCCGTCGCGCTGGCCTGCCACCCCGACACCGACTTCGGGGAGGCGCTCGCCCTGCGGCTTGCCCGCCTCGGCCCTCCGGCCGAGTGGGGCCGGGAGCCCGCGACGGCGGGCGGGAGCGGCACCGACGCCGACGCGGTGCGCGGGGCGCTGGCCGCGCTGGTCGAGGAGGAGGTCCTGACCGTGTCCGGGGAGGGTTCCGGGCGCCGCCACCGGTTCCTGTCCGCGCGCGTGCGGCGGGCCTGCGCCGCGCGGGCGCTCGACCGGGACCGGTTCCTCCGGGAGGTGCTCACCCACTACTTCGAGCGGGCCGCGGCGGCGCACCGGCTGCTGCTGCCCGGCCGCTGGCTCCAGGCCGACCTCGACGGGCGGTCGGCCTTCCCGGCGGGTGCCGCCACCGCGCACGCCTTCGCGGACAGGGAGGCCGCCCGCGCCTTCCTGGACGCCGACCGCGCGGCCCTGCGCGCCACCGTCATCGAGGCGGCCGTGCGCGGCGAGTACGAGCGCGCCGCCGAACTGTGCGAGCACCTTTGGGCCCTGTGGTTCACCTCCGGCGGCTTCGCCGACGTGGTCGACACCCACACCGAACTCCTCGACCAGACCCTGGGCACCCACCGCCTGTCCCCGGCCCGGCTCTCGCGGCTGTGCGTGCAGCGCTCCATCGCCTACCGTCGCGACGACAGCCTCGCACGGGCCCGCGAGGACGCCGAACGGGCCCTGGAGCTGGCCCGCGCCGTCGCGCCGCCGCAGCCGCTGGTGCTGCTCACCGCGCTGGAGGCGGTCGGCGACGCGGCGCTGCGCGGCGGCGGGACCGGGGAGGCGGCCGACCGCTTCGCGGAGGCGCTGGAGGTCGCCGGGACCGCCGGCGACCCGCGCGCGGTCCGCAACGCGCTGCGCAAGCTCGGCGGGGTGCGGCTGGAACAGGGCAGGGACGCGGAGGCCGAGGAGCTGCTGCTCCGGGCGCTGGAGCTGGCCGCCGGGGACCCGGTGGACGACCTCCAGAACCGGGCGCGGCTCGGCGCGGCCCTGGGCGACCTGCTGCTGCGGCGCGGCCGCCGGGACGAGGCCCTCGACCGGTGGGCGCGGGCCGCCGAACTGCACGGGCGCCTCGGTGACCACCGCAGGGTCGGCGACATGCACCTCAGGCGGGCCGACGCCCTGGAAGCGGTGGACGCCGCGGCGGCGCGCGCCGCGCTGGAGGAGGCACTGGCCGGGTACGAGGCGACCGAGGACCGGCGGCAGGCCGAGCGGGTGCGCGCCCGCCTGGAGGCGGGGCCGGGGCGCTGAGGGCCGCCGGTCCCCGCGGCGGAACGGGAACGCCGTGCCTCAGGGAAGCTCCCATACTGCCCGGACCCGGACGGCGCGGTCGCCCAGCAGCACGGTGAACACGAACCCTTCGGCGGGACCGGTTCCGGCGGCCCGGACACGGGGATCGCGCCGCAGCCGCCAGAACGCCGAGGCGAACACCGCCGGGTCTACGTCCCGCGCGTCATCCTCGGGGGAGAGCCGGCGGCGCAGGACCGCGCGGTCACCCACCAGGCAGTCGGCACCGTCCACGGCGGCGGCCATGCGGGCGCCGGGGTGGGCCTCCAGCGCCTCGCCGATCCGCCGCCACGGATCGCCGCGGTCCGGCCCGCACACCACGACGTCCGCGGCGTCGCGCCAGCGGGTCTGGGGTTCGTCGGTGTGCGTGACCGTGTGCGGTCGGCGCAGGGACAGCCGGCCCGTGACCGCCGGTTCGGCCGGGTGGCGGGCCACCCGGATGCCGCCGTCCTCCTCCTCGGCGGTGGCCAGGAGCGGGGCGCAGTCGGCCGTGTCCGGCCATCCGCGCCGGTGGGGGACCGGCGGGTCGGGCGGGGCCACCCGCACCCCGTGGACGGGTTCGGGCAGATTGAGAACGCGATAGAACGCGGTCCGAAGAACGGCGCCGGATTTCCCGGGAACGGAGGTGAGCATTCGCGTGGTGTGCGCGAACCTTTCCGCGGTGTGTTTCTCCGCGTCCGCCGCGATCTGGGAAAGGAGCGGTTCGTCCGGGCGCAGGAGAGCCGCGTTCCTTCCGAAGGCGGCGATGGGGGAGTCGCTGGCCAATTCGTGGTGGGGGAACGCGCCGAGAACCGTGTGGGTGCCCAGGGCGGCGCCGTAGAAGGTGACCGAGCCGTGGTCGCCGACGACGTGGTCGGCCGCGACGAGGGCCGCCTGCCAGCCCTGCCGGGGCGGCAGGACGCGCAACCCGGCGCGTTCGGCGTCGGCGAGCCAGGCGCGCACCTGCCAGGGGCCGTGGCCGTGCCAGACGTTGGGGTGCAGGGCCAGCGCCACCCGGTACTCGTCCACCGGGAGTTCCTCCAACAGGCGGAGGGGCAGGTCGGGCCAGCGGCCGAGCAGGGAGGTCGGGCCCCAGGTGGAGCTGATCAGGACGAGTCTGCGCCGTCCGGTCTCCAGGTGGTCGCGGTAGCGCTCACGCCAGGGGAGCCCGGCCAGGACGCGGTCGTAGGTGGGGTCCCCGGCGACGAGGGCCGCGCCCACGGCCTCGGGGCAGGCGGCGTTCAGCCGGTCGAGCTGCTCGGTGTGGGAGAGCACCAGGGTCTGCGGGACGAGCGCGCCGTCGCGGAGCAGGGTCTGGGGGGAGAGGCCGAAGACCGCCTCGTCCTCCGGTGGGAATTCGCCGGTGGGTGCGCCCGCGGTTTCCGGTTTCGCCAACTTGTTGTATCCGGCGCCGTGGGAGAACACCACCATGGGTGCTTTGATCCGGTGCAGATCGTCGCCGTAACTCGCGGAGAGGGCGAGGTCGAATTCCTCCTCCACGGCCTGTTCCCACGGTGCGACGACGGCGCCGATGTCACTGAGGAACTCGGTGACGCCCTCACGGAAGTTGGAGGTCCGGGCCCGGGTGAAGACGACCTGCACGCGGGGGTCGGACTCCAGCAGGGGGAGGATGTCGAGCAGCCGGGTCAGCGCGGTCACGGTGTGGACCACCACGAGGACCCGGCGGCTGTCGGGAGCGGTGGACCAGGCCGGTGCCGACCCGATGGGCACCCGCAGTCGCTCCTCGACCGACATGCGCCCTCCCGCCACCGCTCGCGTCCGTTCCGCCCTGCGACGGAACAGCGTACCGAACAGCCCCGCCCTCCGCCCCAGCGCTCTCCCCTCACCGGGTGGTTCCGCTACCGGCGCCACTGTGGGCCGTGGCAGCGGCGCCGGTAGCGGGACCGCGTGTGAAGGAAGGCCCCTGCGCCGCATGCGGCTCCGCCCCCCCGCCCGGGCGCCCGGACGGGGGTGTGCCGGATTCCTAGAGGCCGTGGGCGGAGCGGCGCGCCTCGGCGTAGCGCTCGCGCACGTGCGGTGCGTCCACGGGCTCGGCGGAGGCCTCCGGCTCGCCCAGGTCCCAGGTCGGCGCCTCGGCGCTCCCCGCCAGCGTCCACGCCGCCTGCCGGGCCGCGCCCACGGCCACGTACTCGGCGGGCCGGGGCACGACCACCCGCGCGCCCAGGACGGTCGGCGCCACCGCGCGCACGGCGGCCGACTGCGCCGCCCCGCCCACGAGCAGCACCCGGTTGACCGGGATGCCGGTGTCGGTCATCGCGGACAGTCCGTCGGCCAGCCCGCACAGCATGCCCTCCACCGCCGCGCGGGCGATGTTCTCCGGGCGCATGTTGGATCGGCGCAGCCCGTGCAGCGACCCCGCGGCGTCGGGCAGCACCGGCGTGCGCTCGCCGTCCAGGTAGGGCAGCAGCACGACGCCCTCGGCGCCCGGCTCGGCCGCCAGCGCCAGTTCGTCCAGCCCCGCCAGGTCCACGCCCAGCATCGAGGCGGTGGCGCCGAGCACCCGCGCCGCGTTGAGGGTGCACACCAGCGGCAGGTACCGACCGGTCGCGTCGGCGTACCCGCAGATGATGCCGCTGGGGTCCTGCGTGGGGCCCTCGCTCACGGCGAACACGGTGCCGCTGGTGCCCAGTGAGACCACCGCGTCCCCCGGGCGCAGCCCCAGGCCCAGGGCGCTGCCCATGTTGTCCCCGGTACCCGGGGCCACCAGCGCGCCCGAGGGCGTGCGTCCCACGGCCTCGGCCGGTTCGGCCACGCGCGGCACCCGGATCTCGCGTCCGAACGCCCGCGCCAGCAGGTCGGGGCGGTAGGCGTTGTCGGTCGCCGACCAGTAACCGGTGCCCGAGGCGTCGCCGCGGTCGGTGGTGGGCTCGGACCCTGCTCCGGTCAGCCGCCAGGTGAGCCAGTCGTGTGGGAGCATCACCGCGGTCGTGCGGTCGGCGTGCTCCGGCTCGTGCCGGGCCAGCCAGCGCAGCTTGCTCACGGTCAGGCTGGCGTTGGGCACGTTGTCCACGGCCTTGGCCCACTCGGCGGGGCCGCCCAGCTCCTCGATCAGGTCCAGGGCCGTTCCGGCCGAACGGGTGTCGTTCCACAGCAGCGCCGGGCGGACCACCGCGCCGACCTCGTCCACGGCGACCATGCCGTGCTGCTGTCCGGCGACGGAGACGGCGGCCACGTCGTCGAGCAGGCCGGAGGAGGCCTGTTCCAGGGCCGACCACCAGGAGTCGGGGTGGACCTCGGTTCCGTCGGGATGCGGGGCGCGGGCCTCGCGCACCACCGCGCCGCTGTCGGCGTCGCAGACCACGACCTTGCAGGACTGGGTCGAGCTGTCGATTCCGGCGACCAGGGGCATGGTTCTCGCTCCGTGAGGGTGGGGTGGCAACCCTGACAACCTAGAGGATCGGAGCGGGTACTGGAAAGCGCTGCCCCTATCCGTTGTCCCGTGATGACCGTTTTCCCAGGGTGGCGCCCGGGGCGCACCACCCCTTAAGGCAACTAAACCAGTAGGGAATGTGGTTAACTGCGTTCATGGCAGTCAGCGCACCACCACCGCACCCGCGGGCGACCGTCTTCGACGAGCGGTGTCAGCGGCCCGTGTGACCGACCAGGGACCGCTCACGACCGACCTTCCGAAGGACCACGCCATGACCGACACCGCAGCAGCGCCCGCCGCGGCGCCCACCCCGCTCACCCTGGACCGCCTGTCCGAGCTGACCGCCGAGGTCGCCCGGGAGGTCCGCGAGGGGCTCCACGAGGTCCGCTTCGACGCCGAGAACCGCTGGTCGGTCCGGCTGCGCGCCGACGACCACACCGACGTCTGGCTGATCTCCTGGACCCCCGACCAGTCCACGCGCCTGCACGACCACGCCGGGTCGCTCGGCGCGCTCACGGTCGTCGCCGGGGACCTGGTCGAGCGGTACTGGGACGCCGGGCTGCGCGAGCGCGACCTGCCCGACGGCGGGGGAGGCCGCTTCCCGCTCGGCCACGTGCACGATGTCGTCAACGCCTCCGAATCGCCCGCCGTGAGCGTGCACGCCTACTCGCCGCCGCTGACCGCCATGCACTACTACGAGGTCGGCGGCGACGGGGCGCTGCGCCGGACCCGGAGCGTCCTGACCACCGACCCCGAGCCGGACGTTCCCGTCCTGGAGGACGTGCCCGCCAGGGGAGGCCGCCGGTGAGCGCCGTCGAACGGCTCCTGGAGAACGGGCGCGCCCGCCTGGACCGGCTCTCGCCCGCCGAGGCGCTGACGGCCCAAGGCGCGGGCGCCCTGCTGGTCGACACCCGCCCCGCCGTCAACCGCGAGGCCGAGGGGGAGATCCCCGGCGCGCTGGTGATCGACCGCAACGTACTGGAGTGGCGGCTGGACCCCACCAGCCCGGACCGGGTCCCCGAGGCCGACTCCGCCGACCGGCTCGTCGTGCTGTTCTGCAACGAGGGCTACGCCTCCAGTCTGGCGGCCGTCCAGCTCCAGGAGCTGGGCCTGTCCCGGGCCACCGACATGGTCGGCGGCTACCGCGCCTGGCGGGCCCGGGGGCTGCCCGTCACCGAGCCCGCGCTCGGCGGCTGAGGCCCCGGCCCCGACCCGGAACCCGCCGCGCGGCGCCGCTCCCGGGGCCGCGCGGGCGTCTCAGCCTCCGGGGGCGGACACCGACGCCGGAGGCCCCTCGTAGACGTAGCCGACCCTGCGCACGGTGGTGATGAGACCCCCGGCGGGGCCGAGCTTGCGGCGCAGCCGGTGGACGTGCACGTCGATCGTGCGCGTGCTCTGCCCCTTGCGCGCGCTCCACACCCGCTCCAACAGCTCCTCGCGGGGGATGGCGCGTCCGGGCGAGGCGGTCAGGCAGTCCAGCAGCTCGTACTCCTGGTAGGTCAGCTCGACCTCCCGGCCGCCGGACCAGACCCGGCGGGCGCCGCGGTCCACGAGCAGCCCGGCGCGCACGCGGGGCAGCGGCCGGTCGGGTGTGCGCGGCTCGTCCACGACGACGCCGTAGACCAGCATGTACCTGTCGCCGTCGGGCAGCGGCAGCACGCCGAGGAGCGAGTGCTCGGAGCCGGGTTCACCGGCCGGGGGCGGCGGGTTCCAGGGCGGTGCGGGGGCGGGTGGTGCGCCGAGAGGGCTGTGTGCGCTGGGCATGTCACCATGATGCGCGCATAATCCTATAATTTCTACCTGTTAGGTAGGTAATATGGCGCGTGTGGCCGATGCCACGTACTCGGGGCCCGAGAAGTGATAATTCCTACCAATTCGGTGGATTAGGCTCTGATCAGCCCCGCGGTACCCCACAGGTTCCGCGGAGCCGCACCCTCGCCGGCACCCGTACCGGCCGCCGCGGGGCCCGTCCCCGCGATCCTCCATCCACGATCACGAAGGAGCGCACCATGCGCACGACTCCAGCCGCACTCGGAGCAGCCGCCCTCACCCTGGCGCTCGCCGCCTGCGGCGCGCCCAGCGAGCAGGCCGCCGAGTCCGGCGGCGAGGGGGACGTGCTGCGGGTGGGCGTCAGCCCGGTGCCGCACGGCGACATCCTCGCCTTCATCGAGGAGAACCTCGCCGAGGAGGCCGGGCTGAACCTGGAGATCGAGGAGATCTCCGACTACAACATCCCCAACACCGCTCTGGTCGAGGGCGAGCTGGACGCCAACTACTTCCAGCACCGCGCCTTCCTCAACGAGTGGACGGCCAACGGCCCCGACGCCGAGCTGACCTACCTGACCGACGTCCACATCGAGCGGCTCGGCCTGTACTCCGAGAGCGTCGAGAGCATCGACGACCTGCCCGACGGCGCCGAGATCGCGGTCCCCAACGACCCGGCCAACCTCGCCCGCGCCCTGGGCATCCTGGAGGCCGAGGGCCTGGTGACCGTCGACCCCGAGGCCGGGGAGTCCGCCACCGAGAACGACATCGTCGACAACCCGCGCGACATCACGGTGACCCCGCTGGAGGCCGCGCAGCTGCCCCGCTCGATCACCGACGTGGACGCCGCGGTGGTCAACGGCAACTACGCCATCGAGGTCGACCTGCCCGAGCAGTCCAACGTCCTGGCCTGGGAGCCCGAGGGCGACGACTACGTCGAGTCCTACGCCAACGGCCTGGTGACCCTGGCCGAGAACGCCGAGGACGAGCGCGTCCAGCTGCTCGCCGAGCTGCTGCACGACGAGCGGGTCCTGGAGTTCATCCAGGAGTCCTGGCAGGGCGTGGTCCTGGCCGTGGACGCCGAGGGCAACATCGTCGAGACCGCCGCCGACGACGCGGCCGAGAGCCCCGAGGCCAGCGCTGACGACAGCGCCGACGACGCCGCCGAGGAGAGCCCCGAGGCCGACCAGGAGTAACCGGGTCCGCGGGTGCCGGCGGCCCCCCGACGGGGACCGCCGCCCGCACACCCCGTCCGTTCGCGAGGGCGGCGGAGCCGACTGGCTCCGCCGCCCTTCGCCGTGTCCGGCCGCCGGGGCCGGGGTCAGTGTCCCCGCGCGGTGCCCTCCGGGCGCTCCCGCACCGGGTTCCACCCGTCGTCCCCGGCCAGGTAGGCCTCGGCGGTGTGCCGGGCCGCCTCGGCCGGGTCCATCTGCGGCCGGTCAGCGGTGACCAGCGCGCCGGGGCCGGAGTTGCGGTACTCCAGCATCCGGAACCGCCGCCAGTCGTGGCCGGAGGCCATCGCGGTCCAGCCCTGCCCGCGGAAGTGGCGGTCCATCCAGGAGTCGCGCACCAGCACCCGCGGCTCTGCGTCCGGATGCGAGCTGGGCACCCACGGGCGGCCCAGGTAGACGGTCCCGGCGGGGGCGTCACCGGTGAAGCGGCCGCGGGTGACCAGGAAGCCGAACTCCCGCCCGGGCCGGGTGCTCGGCGCGGTCACGTAGCCGTTGTCGGTGCCGCTGCCCCGGTCCAGGGAGTGGAACACGCACCCGTCGAACACGGCCGTGGCCCGGCCGAAGACGAAGTCCACGTCGCCCTCGGCGTGGCAGCCGCGGTAGTACTGCCGCGCGGGGGTGTCCGCGTCCGGCGAGTCCGCGTACAGCGTGTCCTGGTGGCCCAGGAAGCGCACGTTGTCGAAGACCAGCCGGTCCCCGGTGGCGCGCACCGCGACCGCCTGGGTTCCGGTGACGCCGGGGTGCTCCTCGCGCAGCCAGGAGTTCTCGAAGGTCAGGTCGCGGACGTGCGTGTCGTCCCCGCCGATGAGGGCGCTGGCGCTGCCGGACGTGCCGTGGGTCCCTCCGCCCGGCCTCGGGGTGCCCGCCGCGCGGTCGTGGGTGATGACCACGTCGCGGGGGTCGCCGGTCGCGCCGAGCAGGGTGATCCCGGGCCTGTCCGCGGGAAGCACCACCGGCCCGCGGTAGACGCCCGCCCCGACGCGGATGGTGACGCGTTCGGCGCCGCCCCGGGGAACGGAATCGACCGCGGCCTGGACCCCGGTGTGGTCGCCGGACCCGTCGGCGGCCACGGTGATCACCCTGCCCTCCGCTCCGGAGGACGGCCGAACGCCCGACCCGGAGTCGGCGGGGGAGCTGCGGCGGACCATGGGGAGGCCCCTCTCCTGTGGTAAGCGATTGCTTCAAGGGCATGACCGGTACTGCAACCGATTGCAGAACTGTCCCCGAACCGGCCGCGCCCCGTCAACCCCCGTGCGCGGGATGCTCCCCGCCCCTGAACGCCTGTCCGCGTGCCGCCTCGGCCACATGCGCCCTCGTCTCCGCGGACAGGACCCCTTGGCCCACTCCCCGAACGCGGCGGCCGGGCCGGAGCCGACCGCCGAGGCCGCGGTCTCCCGGAGCCTCCGGCGACAGCAGGCGTTTGCGGCCCCGGCCCTTCCACGCGGCTCCTAGGAGGCGGACGTGTCCGCCGTCGCTTCCCGCCCGCTCCGCTGCGGGCTCCGGGGCTCGGGCACGCACGCGGGGGCGTGCGGGCCGGTCAGCTGGTCGGGCGCGGGCACATCGGTGGCGTCCGGGCTCCGGCCGAACGAGCGGATCCGGCCGTCGGTGCCCCGGCCCGCGCGGTGCCCGTCCGCGGACAGCATGGACGGGTCGAACCCGCCCGTGCGCGCGGGAGACGGGGGGAGTTTGCCGCTGTTGTCCACGACGGCGTAGCGCATCCCCGCCTTGAAGGTCACCACGTTCTTCTCGTCGTCGGAGCAGAAGGTGTGCTCGGGGTCGTTGCGCACCACGTAGACCACGTGCTTCTCGGCGTACATGGCGGTGACGTAGCCCGCGGCGGCGTTCCCGTCCAACTCCACCGACTGCTGGTGCATCTCGGAGTTGGCGAAGGAGTGCGAGTAGCCCAGGGTCGTGGTCACAGACCCGCTGACCTTGACGCCGACGCCCTCCACCGCCACACCGGCCTCGAAGCCCACCGTGACGCCGACGCTCTTGCTGTAGGTCTGGGTCTGGGTGTCGGTGACTCCCCAGGAGACGGTCTGCCTCATCTGGCCGCCCTCGCTGCTGCCGCGCAGGTCCAGCGCGGCCACCAGCGTGTAGGAGCGGCGGCGGCGCAGGGTGTAGGTGGGCGAGTTCTCAATGACCCACGACCGGGACCTGGTGCGGTCGTCGACCGCCAGGCACGGCACGACGACCTCGCGGTCGATGACCGCGTTCTGCTCATCGGGAATGTTGTCGGGATCGGTGATCCTGGGGCGGACCAGGTCCCCGCCCCTGGTGACGGGAAGGGGCAGGTTGAGCACGTAGACCACGCCCGGGTCCTCCCCGAACATCTCGGCGTCCGCCACGCCGCCCATCCCGGTGAACTTGCCGTAAGCCCAGAAACCGGGGTCGGGGGCGATCTGGACGCTGTCCTGCTCCAGCGTCTGCCGGGGCCGCTTGGTGCGCAGCATCTCGTACGCCCCGCCGTCCGCCTTGGTGAAGTACTTGTCGCCGGGCACCGCGTACGCGACCCCGTCGATGTTCTCCCTGACGCAGGCGATCTGCTCCTTGTGCACGGGATGGGGCCAGTACCACTCGTGGCCGGGGGCGTCGGCGAAGGTGCGGTAGCCGGGGGGAGGAACCGCCCGGTGGCAGTAGTCGACCTTGCGCCATTCCTCGGCGGGCCGGACCGCTCCGCTGGAGGCGTCGGTGGACCTGATCCACGTGGTGGTGGCCTCGGGGTCGATGCTGCCGGTCAGGCAGTAGTAGTCCGCGCCGGGCCGGGAGGTCTCCCCGGTGGAGAAGACCGCGGTGATCTCGCCGAACACGCATTCCTTGGAGTAGGGCGTGGGCCTCTTCCCTTGGTGCCGTGGGCGCCCGCCCGGACGCCGGGCCGGGTGCGCCCGTTCTGTCAGGGCGTGGTGTGCCGACAGGGGGCAGGACCGGGTGAGCGGCGCCGACACCGCCATGATCTCCGCAAGCGGTGGCGCGGGGACCGTGCCGCGCGGTCGTGTCCGCGGACCGCCGCGTGCCGCACGCCCACACCCGGAGGAAAGAGGATGAGAGGTCACCGAATCGATGAGGCGGTTATGCCGGGTTGGGGATGTCCGGAACTCGTACGAGCGGGGTGTGGGCGGGTCCTGGGACCGACCGGCCCGAGCCGGGAGGGCAGCATGCCGCGGCGGCCGGGGGTGCGGGGCAGACGCCCGAATGGGCGGCGGCGCTCTCGCGGTGTCCCGCCCCGAACACGGCCGGGCAAGCCCCGCGCCGCTGCTCGGACAGCGCACGCGCGGGGCACACGGAACCGCTCCCCGGTGGAGGGCACTGGATCCGCCAGCCCACCTTCCGGGGAGCGGTTCGGTCGCTCCGGACCCCTCGACGCGTGTGTTCCGCCCTAGCTGCGCACCAGCGGGGTGTCCACCAGGTGCTCGGCCACGAACCAGGCCTGGAGCTCGTTGGTGCGGATCACGTCCGACACCAGCAGGTCGTTCGTGCCGTCGTCCCCCAGCTCCTGCGTGCGCGCGGCGGCGTCGTGGCAGTCCTCCAGGATCGTCTCGTGCGCCTCCAGCAGGCGGGAGAGCATCGCGGGCACCTCCTCGGCGCCGTTGGGCGGGCGCGGGATGTTGGTGATCTCCGCGACGTGCCTGGGGTCGCCGACCGCCACACCGCCCAGGGTCTGCACGCGCTCGGCCAGGTCGTCGATCAGCGCGGTCTGCTCACCGGCGTGCTTGTCCATCAGCAGGTGCAGCTGGTAGAAGGTGTGCCCGCGCATGAGCCAGTGGTGCTTCTTGTACAGGTCGTGCAGGATGCGCGTGTCGCACAGCACCTGGTTCAGCCGCTGGCACGAGTACATCCGGGTGTCGTAGGACAGCCCGACCGGGAACTGGCGGACCGTCCCGAACTCCTGGATCTCCTCGCCGCTCTGGTGCAGCCACGGCTGGCTGCTCCTGGGCTTGGGCGCTCCGGTCTTGCGCTCTGCGGTCGTCACTCTGGTCCCCCTCCAGTCGGTGTGACCCGTGTCGCGGGGAGCGCGCGGTGGTCGCGCTCCGCCTGCCAGTCTCGGCTACCCACCGCTCCCGGGGGCCTAACCCCGCGCCAACCGAGGGTAAGTTTCGTGTGCTTTCACCGGTCGGAGCACTCCGACGGACCCGGGGCGGCGCGCGCCGGGCCCCGGCGCACCGGGACCGTCGCAGGCGCCCGCTAGTGTTCCGGCCCGAGCACCCCCGTGAGAGAGGAGTCCCATGAGCTGGGACGTGCTGCTGACACCGGCGCCCGCGGACGCGGAGTCCGTCGACGACATCCCCGAGGGCTACGGGACCGGGTCCATCGCGCCGCTGGCCCGGCTCCTGGCGACGCTGCGCGAGGCCTTCCCCGAGGCGGACCTGTCCGATCCGGCCTGGGGCCACCTCCGGGGCGAGGAACAGGGCTGGGACATAGAGCTCAACATCGGCACCGGGGACCCGGTCACGGGCGTGATGCTCCACGTCCGCGGCGGCGACCCCGTGCCCGCCATCCTCCGGATGGCCGAGGTGCTCGGCTGCCGTGCCCTCGACTGCTCGACGGGCGACTTCCTGCGCGAGGACGGCGGCGACGGATGGGAGTCCTTCCAGGAGTACCGCGACCAGGTCCTGCACCGGGCGGCACCGGAGGGGTTCGGGTCCTCCGCGGCGCCCTGATCCGTCCCCGGCGTCCCCGGACCTGTCCGAGGCCCGTCCCCGGCCCCTACGTGCGCGAGCGGACCGCCAGGGCACGTCATGGCGCGGCCCCGCCGTGTGGGGCCCGTACGCGCGAGCGGGCCACCACCCTCCCGACGAGCACCACGACCCGGCCCGTCGGGGCACGAGCGGGTCGGGGCCTGCCCGCGCCACGGGACCGGGAGGCCCGGGCACCCGTCCGCGCGGGAACGGGTCAGGGCGCGATCGCGCAGGCGGTCTCCAGCACGAACCGCTGCCAGGGCCGGTGCGGGTCGTGCCCGGTCAGCTCCCGTACCCGGCGCAGCCGGTAGCGCAGCGTCTGGGCGTGCACGTGCAGCGCCTGCGCCGCCGTGGTCGCCGCGCCCTCGCGCAGGTAGGCCCGCAGCGTCTCCAGCAGGTGGGCGTTGCCCTCGGCCAGCAGCGGCCCCAGCACGGTGCTGCGGACCGCGGCCGGGGTGACCGGACCTCCGTTGAGCAGCGCCAGCACGCACGCGTCGGCGGTCCCGAGCAGCCCCCGGGAGTCGAAGGCGTGCGGGGGCGCGGTTTCCAGGGCGTCGTCGGCCAGCCGGTAGGCGGCCGACATGTCGGTCAGCGCCCGCGGCTCCAGCACGCACCCGCGCCAGGGGCGCGCGCCGAGCACGGCGGCCGCCCGGTCGGCGTCGTCGGGGCGGACCAGCAGCACCACCCGTCCCGAACGCGTGGTGACCAGCGGGTCGCCGCCCGCCGGTTCCACCAGGCCCAGAAGCTCCATCCCGGCGGCGAGCGCGGCCGCCCGCGGCGCCCCTTCGGAGGGCCCGCCGTCGGCCTCGGCCACCACCAGCACGGCCGGGTCGGGAGGGGCGATGCCCAGGGTCCGCGCCCGGTCTCGGATGGCCCCGCGCGAGGCCTGCCGACCGATCAGCAGGTCGTCCAGGAAGGCCCTGCGTGCCCGCTCCAGGTCCGCGTCCAGGCGGCGCGCGGCCTCTGCGTGGCCCGCGGACAGGCTCTCGGAGATCTGGTCGATCGAGGTCAGCCACAGTTCGCCCAGAGCGAACACGTCGGCGGCGTCGAGCCGGTCGGAGGCCAGTTCGGCGACCAGGCGCACCGCCGCCGCCGAGCCCACCCGGTGCGCGCGCACCACAGCGCCGATCGAACGCCCGTCGGCCGCCCGCGACCGGCCGATCCCGCGCAGCCGCTCCACGTCCTCCGGCGGCAGCCGCGTCGCCCCGGCCGCCCACAGCTCCAACGAGCGGCCCATCAGCCACCCGGTGATCGCCCGCACCTCGGTGAGCTGGGACCCGTGCAGCGCGCGGTAGGCCGGGACCTCGGCGTGCACCTCGGCGACGATGCGCTCGACCAGCCCGGCCCGCTCCCGCGCCAGCTCGGCGCCGACCCGGGCACGCTGTTCGTGTCCCATCGCCCCACCTCCAGAACGGCCAGGGCAGCCTATCGGCGGCGGCCCCTCGGGCACAGGGGAGCGAAGGGCGTGTGGGCATGACCGGTCCCACCGGGTAGGGGTGAGAGAAGAGAGAGCACAGTGACGCGTGGGAGGTGCCGCAAGGGTGGGGAGGACGCAACCGGAGGGAACCTCGCGCCGCTCCCGCCGGGGCTCCCTCCGTCCGCGCGGCGACCTCGGTGTCCGGGATGTCCACACACGTCGGCTGTCACCGGGCGTGAACGGTAAAAAGCCCGCACAGTCACGGCGCATCTGGGACCGCGACCCGCGCGGACGTGGCAGTATGCGACTGCGGTAGGGGGAAGACCGCAGGCTGGAAGAGCAAGGCAGACCGTTCGGCGCTGACGGGGGATGAGACAGATGCAGCAGATGACCGTTCCAGAACTCACTCTGGGTAATGGCCTGCGCATTCCGCAGCTGGGCTTCGGCGTGTGGCAGGTGCCGCAGGAGGAGGTCGTGGCGGCCGTCTCCACCGCGCTGGAGACGGGCTACCGCAGCATCGACACCGCGGCCGCCTACGGCAACGAGGAGGGGGTGGGCGAGGCGCTGCGCCGCTCCGGCCTGGAGCGCGGCGAGCTGTTCGTGACGACCAAGCTGGCCAACCCCGACCAGGGCTACGACGCCACCCTGCGCGCCTTCGAGGCCAGCCTGGGCCGCCTGAACCTGGACACCGTGGACCTGTACCTCGTGCACTGGCCCATGCCCCGCCGGAACCTGTACGTGCCGACCTGGAAGGCGCTGGAGCGCCTCTACGCCGAGGGCCGCGTCCGCGCCATCGGCGTGTCCAACTTCCAGCGCCCGCACCTGGAGCGGGTCATGGAGGAGGGCGGCATCACGCCCATGGTCAACCAGATCGAGCTGCACCCGCTGCTCACACAGGCGGACATGCGCTCCTTCGACGCCAAGCACGGCATCGTCACCGAGGCGTGGAGCCCCCTGGGTCAGGGCAAGCTGCTCGGTCACCCGACCGTCGTCGCGGTCGCCGAGGAGCACGGGCGCACGCCCGCCCAGGTGCTGCTGCGCTGGCACATCCAGCTCGGCAACGTGGTGATCCCCAAGTCGGTGACCCCCGAGCGCATCCGCTCCAATTTCCAGGTCTTCGACTTCGAGCTCTCCCGCGCGGAGATGGACCGGATCAGCGGGCTCAACACCGACAGCAGGTTCGGCCCCGACCCCGACGACTTCGACGGCGCCTGAACCTCCCCGCCGCCCGACGGGGCGCTCGGACGGGCCCTCCTAGCCGCGCAGCTCCCGGTGCCTGCGGGCCCCGGCCAGGACGGCCTCGGTGCCGTTGCGGCGCACGCGGCCGACGTAGACGGCGCCGCCGACGAAGATGGCGGCGAAGACGCCCAGCGCGACGACGAGGGCGAGGGCGGACAGCAGCACAGTGATCGACATGCGCTCATCGTAGCCGCACGCGCGGCGGGTTCCCAAAGGGGCCGTCCGGGACGGGCGGCGGGCGCGACACGGGCAGGAGGGGCCGCCGATGGGCCGCACACCGCACGAGATCGTCAACCCGCTCACCCTCGCCGAGCCGTCGGGCTCCTCCCACGCGCTCGTGGTCAGCCCCGGGCGGGTGGTCCACGTCGGCGGGCAGCGCGCGTACCGCCCCGACGGCAGGATCGTCGGAACCGGCCTGGCGGAGCAGTTCGACCGCGCGCTCGCCAACGCGGTGGAGGCGCTGCGCGCGGCGGGCGCCGAACCCGCCCACGTGGTGGATATGCGCGTCTTCACCACGTCCATGGCGGCCTACCGGGCCCAGAGCCAGAGCGTCGGCGCGGTCTACCGGCGCCACATGGGCCGCTTCCACCCGCCGATGACGGTCCTGGGGGTGGTCGACCTCCTGGACCCCGACGCCGTGGTGGAGGTGGTGTGCACCGCCGTGGTCCCCGACGCGGCCGGGAGCGGGCCGCTGCTCGCGGAGCAGGTGTGGAAGCCGGTCGAGGAGGAGGGGCGGCCCGAGGTCACCGTCTCCGCGGACGGGGTCGGCCCGCTTCCGGCCCAAGAGCGCCCGTAGCGCCCCCGGTCGCGCGTTCCGGCGTTCGGGCGGGAGCACCGGCGGCGGCCTCGGCCCGCCGCGCCGGTAGCCGGTCGGGGATGTCCGTGGTGGTTGCGGTCGCGTGCTCCGGTTCCCGGTCGGGGGTGCTCGTGGTGGAACCGGCCGTGTGTTTCGGTTCCCGGCCGGGAACGCCGGTGGTCTTCGCGTCCGTCCGGGCGGCGCGGCTTCCGGTTCCCCCGGCGCTCACCAGCACCACGGCCACCGCGCACACCGCCATCCCCGCCAGGGCGACCGGGCCCACCGGGTCGCCGAACATCAGCCACGACCACACCAGCGTGGTGGGCGGCGTCAGGTACAGCAGGGCCGACACCCGGGCCACACCCGAGCGGGCCAGGACGGCCCAGTACAGGCCGTAACCGCCCAGGGTGGACAGCACCACCACCCACGCCACCGCCGCCCAGAAGCCGGGGTCGGCGGGCGGGGCCAGCGTTCCGGTGGCCGCGGCCAGCCCCGTGAACAGCACCGCGCTCACCGCGCACTGCACCGCCAGGGCCTGGACCACCGAACCCCCGGGCCGCGCGCGGCGCTCCAGCAGGGTCGCGGCCACCAGGGACAGCATCGCCCCGAACGGCAGCAGGTACCCCCACCACGGCGCCGCGCCCGACCGGAACAGGTCCGCGCCCACCACCAGGCCGACCCCGGCCAGCCCCAGCGCGAGGCCCGCCAGCTGGCGCGGCCGCACCCGCTCGCCCAGCAGCGGGACGGCCAGGGCGGTCGCCACCAGGGGCTGGAGGGCGGCCACCAGCGCGCTCGTCCCGGCGGCCACACCCGCCTGCGCGGCGGCGAATACCCCGTACAGGTACCCGGACTGGGCCAGCAGGCCCAGCACGGCGTGCGCGGCCAAGTCCCGCCGCGGCATCCGCGGGCCGCGCCACAGCCACCACCCCGCCAGCAGGGCGGCCACGACCAGGAAGCGCCAGGCCAGCAGCGTGGTCGCGGGCGCGTGCCGGGTGCCCAGCTCCGCGCCGACGAAGCCGGAGCTCCACATCACCACCAGTCCGGCGGCGAGCAGGGGGAAGGGTACGGAACGGGAGGTGCGTGTCTCTGCGTGTTCCATGCGGGCAGGTAAACACACCGGTCGGTATACTCACAATGTAGTCCGAACGAGGCGCCCCCTACGGCGGGGCGCGACGGAGGGAGTGGGCACCGTGCCCGGTACCGCGACGACACCGCTGACCCCGGCCGCGCGCCGCGTCCTGGACGTGGCGACCGAGCTGTTCTACACCCGCGGGATCAACACCGTGGGTATGGAGCTGGTCGCCGAGCGGGCGGGGGTGACCAAGAAGACCATCTACGACCGCTTCGGCTCCAAGCAGCAGCTCGTCGTCCACTACCTGCGCGCCCGCGACGCCCGCTGGCGCGCCTACCTGGACGGTTACCTGGAGCGGGCCCGGACCCCGAGGGAGCTGGTGGCCGCCACGTTCGACGCCCTGGACGCGTGGATGGGCGAGGAGAACCCGCGCGGCTGCGCGATGGTCAACGCCTACGCCGAGCTCTCCGACCCCGAGCACCCCGGTCGCGCCGTCGCCGAGGAGCAGAAGCGGTGGTTGCGCGGCCTCTACGCCGACCTCGCCGAGCGGTCGGGTGCACGGGACGCGGTGGCGCTCGGCGACGCGCTGGCCATGCTCCACGAGGGCGCCGTGGTGGCCCGCAACGTCACCGGGGTCGCCGACGCCGCGCGCACCGCCCGCGCCGCCGCGGACGCCCTGATGAGCGTGCACGGCGCGGACTGAGGGCGCCGGGGCCGGGACGTGTCCGGCCGCTTCGTACGGGGACCGGGGGCCGGGGCCGAGGGGGTGGTGCCGGAGCCCGTCCGGGCCCGCGAACAGGGGACCGGGGCCGCCATGGGCGCGCACCGGTCCCGCCGGGGCTCAGGTGTAACCGAGCCGGGACAGCTCCGTGCCCGCCACCTCGCGCACGTCGCCGTACTGGTCGCGGGTCAGGCGCTCGCGCCACGACCCCACGCCCCAGGACTCCGAGGTCAGCAGCTCCGAGGCCGACACCCGCGCCCCGGTGAACTCCCGCAGCCGCTCGGCCGCCTCCACCTCGCCGCCGTGCACGTCCTCGTAGCGCAGGGTCAGCAGCTGTTCGGCGCCGATGGAGCGGCGCAGCAGCGCCGACATGCGGATCGCCCCGCGCCAGCGCATCGCGCACTTGGCGGCGGTGGAGCCCTCCCTGAACGAGGACAGGTCCGACTCCTCCTCCAAGCCGAAGAAGTGGTTGGGGAACTCGTGGTCGAGCTTCATGAAGCTCGGTTTGAGCCAGGCCAGCGAGCGCTCGTCCTCCATCATGTCCGCGATGACGTCGCGGCCGTCCCGGATGACCTGCACGAACAGGGCGTCGGGGAAGGCCGCGTGCAGGGCTGTGGCGCAGAACAGCAGGTCGGGGCTGGCGTCGCCGTAGCGGCGCACCTCCGCGCTGTGCTCGCACGGCTCGGCGGAGGCGTTGGCGGGCACGCGCGCCCACGGCCCCGGACAGCGCGGACAGGTCAGCGGCGTGAGCTGCCAGGCCTCGGCGTAGGCCTCGCGCAGCAGGCTCGCCGTCCCGGCGACCTTCTCCAGCGCGAGGGAGGGGCGTCTGGCCACGGCGTAGACGGCGTTGAGCACGCCCGACGAGCCCGCGCCCAGGTGCAGGCCGGGCACGCGCGACAGGGCACGGGCGACCTCGGCGACTCCCGAGTGGGGAGCGCCCAGGACGAACACGGGGCGCTCGACCTTGGTCCCGTTGACCACGAGGATGTAGGACGGCTGCTTCATGACGGTGTCGATTTTCGCACCCTTTGCCCACCTCGTGTGCATCGGCAGGGATGTGGCCTCCGTGCCCTTCCTGTACCCCCGAGGTTACGCCCCGGGCCGGACCGGCGCCGCGCGCCGTTCCGGCCCGGGGCGGGACTGGGGCGCGCCGCACGGAGCGGCGGGCGCGGTGGGGCGAACGGTGCCCCGACCGCGTAAGAATGGGGGGTATGGCCTCGACGACCACCGAATCAGCGCCCTTCTCCGACCCGGCGGAGTTCGAACGGGCCGCCGAACTCCTGGAGTCCGCCGAACGCGTCACGGTCCTCACCGGGGCGGGGGTGTCCACCGACTCCGGCATCCCCGACTTCCGCGGACCGCACGGGGTGTGGACCACCGACCCGGACGCGCAGGCCCTGTCCGACATCGACATCTACATGGGCGACGCGGACGTGCGCCGCCGGGTGTGGGCCCAGCGCCGTACCCACCCGGTGTGGCGCGCCCGGCCCAACGCCGCGCACCGCGCCCTGGCCGACCTGGAGGCCACCGGACGGCTGCGCGCCCTGATCACCCAGAACATCGACGGCCTGCACCAGCGGGGCGGGGTGTCCGAGGACGCGGTCATCGAGGTGCACGGCACCATGCTGCGGGTGGTGTGCATGGCCTGCGGTCTGCGCACGCCGAGCGGGACGGTGCTGGCGCGCCTGGACGAGGAGTCCGACCCCCGTTGCCCGGAGTGCGGGGGCATCCAGAAGTCGGACACCATCTCCTTCGGTCAGCGGCTCGACGCGGAGGTGGTCGACGCGGCCAGCCGGGCGGCCCGCGAGTGCGACGTGTTCCTGGCCGTGGGCACGTCGCTGACGGTCCACCCGGTGGCGGGGCTGTGCGACGTGGCCATGATGGCGCGGGCCGCCCTGGTCGTCGTCAACGCCGAGCCCACGCCCTACGACGACTTCGCGGGAGCCGTGGTCCGCGACCCCATCGGCACGGCGCTGCCCGCCCTGGTGGAGCGGGTGCGCGCGGCCGGGTAGGGGCGGCCAAGGCCGCCTCGGCCGTGCCGGGTTCCGGCACGGCCGGTCGCCGGGGCGGCGCTCAGCCGCCGCTGCTGTACTGCCCGGTCGGGGAAGGCGTTCGGTGGAACTCAGGGACGGTGTCGCTGGCTCCTGCATGAGGTTCCGGTAGGGCGTCCCCCCGCGCCAGGTCCCGGACGCGCGCGAGGATCTCCCGGTCGACCAGGCTCTCCAGGCGGCGAAGCGTCGGCGCGATCACCGGGAGGCTGAGCTGAGGGCCGGTCACCACCTCGGTCACCCCGGCGAGGTAGTACTGCAACAGGCTCCGCACACTCTCGGCGAGCACATCCCCAGGCGCGGACATACCGAGGTCTTCGACGGCCTGCCTGAGCACCAGGTGTTCCACGCGTCCCAGGGCTCGGCTCGAAAGGAGCAGCCGTTTGTAGGCCTCCAGCCGTTCCAGGGGGTTTTCGGCGGCGGGGATCAGACGCAGCCGCAGTACCTCGTGCAACTCGGACCAGGTCGTTTCCGTTTCTGTCTCGGACTCCGTATCCACCTCCAATTCAGTCGTGATCTGCGAGTACCAGGTCGCCAGGTCGTTGGAGACGTAACGCAGGTAGGGCAGCAGCCCGAGCAGGAAGCGCGCAGAGGTGCCGTTGACCCGCATCGCCGTCGACCGCAGCAGGCGGGACGTGGTCGTGTTGTGCGGCACGGTGATCTCATAGGGATCGAGTACGGACGGACGAGCGTCCGTGTTCATCCGCAGCTCGAAGCCCATGCTCTCGCCGACGTTGACCGGTGATGAGTCGTCCAGGTCCACGACGGTGGCCGGCCTCTCTTCGCTCCAGCCGTCCAGGTGGCGCACGCGCAGTGTCGCCACGATGCTGAACCATTCGGTTCCGGGCAGGGTCCGCCACAGCGCGGCCGTGTGCTGCCAGTCCTGGAGGGTCTCGGGGGAGTCCGGGAACAGTTCCCGGATGTCCACCGGCTCCTGGCGCACCAGGCACAACAGGATCATGAGGTTGCTGGTGTAGTTGGCCTCGCGTCGGGTCAGCGGCAGCCGTGTGGGCTCGTAGGCGGTGTAGGAGCGGTTGGAGGCGGGGAAAGGCGCTTCCTGGAACAGCTCCACGAGCAGCTGCGCGTAGTCCTCGCGGGCCTCGGGTTCCTCGGCGAACCGCCTCTCAAGGAGTTCAGCGAGGAAGTCCACAACCTTCTCCCGACCCGCATAGGTGGCGAAGGAGGACAGGGCGTACAGCTCACCGTCATCGGGACGCGTGCTGCGGCCGCGGCGCCGGGACGAACGCGAGCGGGACTCGCCCAACTCCTCCACCGCGGCGACCACGGCCCGCGCCACCAGGTACTCGCCGAAGGTGGCGTGCAGGAACTCGAACACGCTCGCGGCGCCGCCGCCCGTCTGCGCACGGGCCTCGTGGACGAAGAAGAACCGGCCCAGCACCTGGTGGGCGGGGTCGATCCGTCCGTGCAGGTCGGCGTCCTCCGCGCGCACCGCCGCGTCGGGCATGAGAACCGCGAGGTCGCGGTCCAGCTCGTCGGCGTCCACGCTCTGCTTGCGCCGCGTGAACATCGCCAACGCGGCGATCTCCAGACGGCGCAGTTCGTCCTCGATCGCGTCGTCCAGGTCCCGGTCGTTGAGGTGGGGCTGGTGCTTGTCCACCTCACGCCTGGCGAACATCGTCAACAGCCGTTCGTACAGCTCCCCGTGGGACAGGGCGTGCGAGGCGCGCCGCAGACCGTTGTCCCCGGCGTCGTAGATGAGCAGCATCAGCAGCAACAGGGGCTGCTCGGCCAGTTCGCGGTAGGGCAGGAGTGAGTCGACGTTCAGCGGTTCGAGGCCGCGGGAGGAGAACACCCGCCCGTTCGCCCCGTTCCACACCTGGAGCATCCGCTCGATCTGGGACTCGGTGAAGGGCTCCAGCCGCATCACCATGGAGCCGTCGGGGAAACGGGCCCGGTCGGCCACGACGGTGCGGCTGGTGACGATCACCGCCGTCGGCTGGCCCAGCGCCTCCTGCTGGTGCTGGAACTCCTGGACCCGCTCCAGGTAGTCGGAGCGGTCTACCCCGGTCGCCTGGAGGAGCTCGTCGAAGCCGTCCAGGATGATGACGGGCAGGGCGCCGTCCGCGGACTCGGTGAGTTCGCGCCAGGACACTCGGGTGTGGAGGGTCGCGGCGAGCCCCTCCTCGATCTGCACATGGATGGGTGAGTTCGGCTGGACCGAGCGCAACTCCACGCGGATGGGGAGGAAGTCGGAGTCGGGCAGACTGGCCGCGAGCATCTCGGTGAACTTGGATTTGCCCGCCCCGGGGTGGCCCAGGATGACCGTGGGGACCTCCGTGGCGATCGGGTGGACCAGGTGCGCGGCGATGACCCGCTGAAGGTCCGCGAGCACGGGAAGACGCTCCCACCACTCCTCGGAGGAGGGGCTGCCGCTGTGCACCGCGTAGGCGGCACGACCCCTTGGCGGGACGTAGGCATCCTCCAGCGTGGGCAGGGAGAGACCCGGCGGGACGTCGTCCGAACGCAGCACCGGTTGGCGCAGGACCGCCCGGTACCCGGCGGACAGCTCCTTGCGCCGGACGTCCACCGCACGGCGGGAGCTGATCTCCTCCAGACGCCGACGCAGCTCTCCGAGCCCCGTGCCGACGGTCTCGCGCGTGTGCTCGTGCTCGGCCAGGTGTACCCACATGCCGAACTCGGGGACGTCGGCGGAGAGCTGGCGGTAGTACTCCTGGTACCGGTGGGAGGCGTACCGGGGGACGAGGCGCCCCATCTGCTCCAGGAGGGTGTGGTCCTGCGAGGTGATGCCGTGCTGCTCGACCACCGCCAGCCCTGTCAGGACCGCGGCGAAGTCCCTGAACAGGAAGTCCGAGAAGAAGCGCGGGACCCAGCCCGACCCCAGGGACACGGCTGGGCTGGTCCCGGAGTGCGCCAGGACGCGGTCCATCAGCGCGATCTGTTCCCCACGGGTGAACTCCAGGTCGGCCAGGGAGAAGGGGGCGTCCAGTTCGTTCAGGGCCTCCTCGACCGCCTCGAAGAACGCGACGGTGACCAGGATCTGGTGGGCCGCCTCGATCTTCTCCGTCCGCGAGGTCCGGCTCTCACCGCTGATCTTGTCCCGGATACCCTCGATGGCCTGACGGCCTCCGCTGACCAGCGCTCCCCGCAGCCCGAAGAGGTCGGGCACCCCCACCAGCCCCAGTCCGCCGTCCGTGAGCCTCTCGGCGAGGTTCATCACCTCCGAGTCGTTCTGGCCGAGGATCTTGAGCGCGTCCGCGTAGGTGAGCCGTTTCGCCATCGGGGGTGCCTCTTCCCGCTTCGAGGGAGGTTGTGGAAACACGGTCGGACCCGGCGCCGGGGGCGGTGCCGAGTCCGCAGGTCAGCATGGGTGTCGGGGGTCGGGGCGGAGTGAGCGTGCTCCCGTGGTGGGATCCGTTAGGGCAGCTCCCAGTTCACCAGGTCGGAGTTCTGCTCCTTGAGCATCTCGTTGGCACGGCTGAACGGCTTCGAGCCGAAGAACCCGTTCCGTGCCGAGAGCGGGCTCGGGTGCGCGGACTCCACGCACGGCACGCCCGGCATCAGCGGGCGCAGGTTGCGGGCGTCGCGCCCCCACAGGATCGCCACCAGCGGCTTGTCTCGCTCGGCGAGCGCCCGGATGGCCTGCTCGGTGACGGCCTCCCAGCCCTTGCCCCGGTGCGAACCGGCCTTGCCCGGCTCCACCGACAGCACCCTGTTGAGCAGCAGCACGCCCTGCCGGGTCCACGGGGTCAGGTCGCCGTTGGAGGGCATGGGCACGCCCAGGTCGTCGACCATCTCCTTGTAGATGTTGCGCAGGCTCGCGGGCAGGCGCACGTCCGGGGCGACCGAGAAGCTCAGGCCCACCGCGTTGCCCGGGGTCGGGTAGGGGTCCTGGCCCACGATGAGCACGCGCACGTCCTCGAAGGGCTGCTTGAAGGCGCGCAGGACGTTCTCGCCGGCGGGGAGGTAGGTGCGGCCCTCCGAGACCTCCTGGCGCAGGAAGTCGCCCATCGCGGCGATCTGCGGCGCGACCGGCTCCAGGGCCTCGGCCCAACCGCTGTCCATGATTTCTTTCAGGTCCTTCGGCATGGCCAGAACACTAGCGGCAGCGGGCGACATCCACGTCCGCTTCGGGCCTGCCCAGCTCCCGGCAGCCCGGGTTTTTCACCCGAGGACGCGGAGCCGGGCACCCGTCTCGTCCACGTACTCGTGCACGGAGCGTTCGGGAACACGGTAGGAGCGGCCCACCCGGACCGCCGGGAGGACTCCGGCGTGAACCATGCGGTACACCGTCATCTTCGACACGCGCATGATCGTGGCGACCTCCGCGACAGTCAGGAAGCGCATCTCCTCACGGGGTGCCTTCTGTCCGCGCCGAAGCGACGGGACGGGCACCAGGTCATCGAACTCCAGGATCTGGGCGGCGAACGCGTTCACCCACGCCCGTGTGGCCGGATCCGCCGCTCCGGACTCCCGCAGAACCTCCAGGAGGGCTGTGGTGTCCAGAGGACGCCCCAGGGTGAGGACCTCTACTCCCACCGGTCGGCCCACCGGCTTCGAGGACCGTGGACCGGTGGCGGAGCCGTCCGGAGCGGCCGGTATCACGCGTCGGGGACGAGCACGACCTTCCCGACGACGGTGCGGGACTCGGCGAGGGTCATCGCGCGGGAGGCCTCCGAGAGCGGTACGCGGGCGGCCACCCTCGGCGCCAGGACCCCGTCGGCGAGCAGCCGCAGCACCTCGGTCAGGTCCTCGCGCAGGCGGGCGCGGAAGGCGTCGGCGCGGCGGCCGCGTCCTGCCCAGAAGTTGTAGAAGTGGGCGCCGCGGCCGTTGGGCAGGGCGTTCCACACCATCAGACGGCCGAAGAGCGCGAGCACGGGCAGCCGGGAGTCGCCCTCGACGTCCTTCGTCGACGCCGTGCCGTAGGAGACGAGCGTGCCGCCGCGCCGCAGCAGGCGCCACGAGCGGACCAGCCCGCCGCCGCCGACGTGGTCGAACACCGCGTCCACGCCCTCGGGCGCCAGGTCCCGGATCCTGTCGTACGCGTGCGGGTCGCGGTAGTCGACGGGGGTCGCGCCGAGCGCGCGCACGGCCTCGTGGTGGCGCGGCGCGGCCGTGCCGATCACGGTGATCCCGGCGTGCCGGGCGAGTTGGACCAGGACCGTGCCGACGCCGCCGTTGGCGCCCAGCACGACGACGGTGCCGCCCCGCCGCACGCGGGCCGTGCGGTGCAGCATCTGCCAGGCGGTGATGCCGTTGACGAGCAGCGCCTCGACCTCCGCCGGGTCCGTCCCCTCCGGCACCGCGACGAGGTCGCGGGCGTCCAGGAGCAGGTGGCTGGCCCAGGCGCCGGTCTTGGTGACGGCGGCGAAGCGGCGCCCGACGAAGGAGGCGTCCACGCCCGGACCGGCGGCCTCGACGGTGCCGACGACGTCGTAGCCCGGCACGAACGGGAACGGGGGCTGGTCGAAGTACTTGCCCCGGCGCATCTGCTGCTCGGCGAACGAGACCCCGGTCGCCTCCATCCGCAGCAGCACGTGTCCGGGTCCGGGAGCGGGCAGGGCCCGGGGCCGCAGCCGGAGGCCGGGGGGTTCGACCCGGCCGGGCAGCAGGACCTGGGTGGCGGTGGTGGCGGCGACGGCGTTCATGGGGCCTCCTGTCGGAGCAGTCTTGCTAACGCTCGTAAACTTACACGCGTAAACTCAAGGGTGCAAGACGGGCCGTCGACTTCCAGCCGTAAGGTGACACAATGAAGGACACGAAGGAGGCCTCCGCGCCGCGCACCCGTAACCGTCGAGGTCAGGGCGGCCGCCTGCGGGAGGAGATCGTCGACGCCGCGGTGGAGATGCTCGACGAGACGGGGGACGAGCGCACCATCAGCCTGCGGTCCGTCGCGCGCCGCGTCGGGATCGCGGCGCCGTCGATCTACCGGCATTTCCCGGACCAGCCCGCCATCATGCTGGCCGTGGTCCGCCGGGCCTTCGACGAGCTGGAGGCGGCGCTGAAAGCGGCGGTGGCGCGGGCGGGCGACGACCCCCGTGCGCGCCTGTACGCCACGTGCCACGCCTACCTCGGCTTCGCCCGCTCACGCCCCGAGCGCTACCGCACCATGTTCGGCGGCCTGTGGATGCCCACGCTCGGGGAATCCTCGGTGACCGAGCAGGACCTCGTCAGCCTCGGGGACGCGAGCCTGCGCGTGCTCGGCGAGGCGCTCGCCGCCTGCGTCGAGGCCGGGATCTCCACCAGCACCGACCCCCGCGCCGACGCGGTCGGGCTGTGGCTGGGCCTGCACGGGCTCGCCCACCAGCGCGCCGTGACCCGGGTCTTCCCCGGACCGGAGGACATCGGCGAGCGGATGATCCCGGCGCTGGCCCGCCTCCGCGAGGACTGAAGGCCCCCGCGCCGCCTCGGAACCCGGCCCCGACGGCGCCGCCCGCACGTCCGGTGCGCCGTGCGACCGCCCCCGTACGGGGGCGTCGGGCGGCCACGGCCGTGTCCTGGAGACGGCGGCGCCCCCGCGCTCCGGTCCGTGGGTCCAGGACCTCGGGACAGGAGCGCGGGGGCGTGCGTCCGCTCTGGTGCGCGTCCGCTCCGGTGGGGGACGGGGGCGGACGGGGGCGTCGGGGGAGGGGAATCCGTGCGGGGGCGGCCGGGCGGCGCGGTCTACTCGGCGCGCCATCCCCCCTGGCGGGTGGACAGGTTCAGCGCGGTGGTCACCAGCGGCACGTGGCTGAACGCCTGGGGGAAGTTGCCGACCTGGCGGTTCTCGCGCGGGTCCCACTCCTCGGCCAGCAGGCCCACGTCGTTGCGCAGGGACAGCAGCCGCTCGAACAGCTCGCGGGCCTCGTCCTGGCGGCCGATCGACAGCAGCGCGTTGGCCATCCAGAAGCTGCACGCCAGGAACGCGCCCTCGTTGCCGGGCAGCTGGTCGGCGGAGTCGTCCAGGTCGGTGCGGTAGCGCAGCACGAACCCGTCCACCATCAGGTCCTTGCGCACCGCCTCGATCGTGCCGACCACGCGCGGGTCGTCGTAGGGCAGGAAGCCCACCTCGGGGATCAGCAGCAGCGCCGCGTCCAGTTCCTTGCTGCCGTAGTACTGGGTGAACGTGTTGCGCTGGGGGTCGTAGCCGTATTCGCACACCTCGGCGTGGATCGTGTCGCGCAGGGCCTTCCAGCGTTCGATGGGCCCCTCCTTGCCGAACTCCTCGATGCTGCGCACCGCGCGGTCGGCCGCCACCCAGGCCATCACCTTGGAGTGCACGAAGTGCTGGCGCGGCCCGCGCACCTCCCACAGGCCCTCGTCCGGCTCGTCCCAGCACCACTCCAGGTAGTTGACCAGCGAGCGCTGGAGGCCCCACAGGTAGTCGCCGCCGCGGATGTTGTGGCGGCGGGCCAGGTGCAGCACGTCCATGACCTCGCCGTAGACGTCGAGCTGGTACTGGCCCACGGCGGCGTTGCCGATCCGGACCGGGCGGGAGGCCTCGTAGCCCGGCAGCCACTCGGCCTCCCACTCGGTGAGCCTGCGCTCGCCGCGGATGCCGTACATGATCTGCATGAGCTGGGGTTCGCCCGCGATCGCCCGCACCAGCCACTCGCGCCAGGCCAGCGCCTCGTCCTTGTAGCCGGAGCGGATCATCGCCTCCAGCGTGATGGTGGCGTCGCGCAGCCAGCAGTAGCGGTAGTCCCAGTTGCGCACCCCGCCGATCTCCTCGGGCAGGGAGGTGGTGGGGGCGGCGACGATCCCGCCGGTGGGGCGGTAGGTCAGGGCCTTGAGCACGATGAGGGAGCGGATCACCGCCTCGCGGTAGGGACCCTCGTAGGTGCACTGGTTGACCCACTTCTCCCAGAAGCGCTCGGTGCGCGAGAGCGCCTTCTCCGCGTCCAGGTGGTCGGACTCCTCCACCTGGGAGGGGTGCCAGGTCATCACGAAGGGCACCCGCTGGCCCGCGGTGACGGTGAAGGTGGCGTCGTGGGTGAAGTTGTGGCCCTGGAGGGGGATGGGGGTGCTGAGCCAGATGGCGTCGGGTCCGGCGATGGCCACCAGTTCGGCCCCGGTCCGGTGCACCCACGGCACGACGTGGCCGTAGTCGAAGCGGATGCGCATGGTCGTCTCCATGCGCACGGAGCCGCTCAGCCCCTCGACGATGCGCACGATGTGCGGGGCGCCGCCGCGCGGCGGCATGAAGTCGATGACCCGGACCGACCCGGAGGGGGTGTCCCACTCCGACTCCAGGATGAGCGTGTCGCCCCGGTAGCGGCGGCGGGTGGCGCGCGGCTCGCCCTCGGCGGGGCGCAGGGTCCAGCAGCCGTTCTGCTCGTCGCCCAGCAGCGCGGCGAAACAGGCCGAGGAGTCGAAGTCGGGAAGGCACGCCCAGTCGATGGAGCCGTCGCGCCCGACCAGCGCGGCGGTCTGCATGTCGCCGATCATTGCGTAGTCCTCGATCCAGCCGGGCACGCGGCTCACCCCCATCAGGTCGTCATGGTCTCTGCGGTCGGCGCCTCGTGGGGTGCGCGGTGTCCTGCGACGGCCGCCCGCGCGCGCACCCGTGTGCGCGTCCCGCCGGGGTCCCGTCTCCTGCCCGCCATGGGGGGCGGCACCGCCGCCAGGCGCCGTTCGGGCCACGTTCCGCCTCCGCACCAGCCGCCGCTCGCCTTCCACCCGGTAATGTGCCCAGGTGAAGGCAGCCGAAAAGGCCGGTGCCCAGGAACCGTCCCGAACACGGTCCTTTCCGTTCACCGCGGTCCCCATCTTTCCCCCTCCTCCGGAGGGGCGCCACCCGCAGTTGCACGTGCACCGGCAGGTGCAGCGAAGTATGTGGCGGAATGGGGGAGTTTATTGGACCAGAAGTTATGACGCGGTGATCAAGATCCGGTGACGGGAAGGCCAAGGTCAGCCGCAATGGGTGTACTCGGCGCGTCCACAACCCCTCCGGGCGTCCGGAGCCGCGCGCCCGGCGGTACGGGCCGTGCCCCGTGCGACCGTAGTCCGCCGCGAGTGGCCGCGGGCGCGGCGGTACCGCTCGTCCGGACGGGAAGTAAGCCGAAGCAACCGCCGGAGCCGCGCCTGGCGGTACCGCGCGGTACCGCCTTCCCTGCGCACGGGTCCGCTCCGGGACGGCTCACCCCTGGGGCGGCTCACTCCGGGTAGACCGGCCCCGGCGTACTCCCGCGTCCGGCTCCCGGGGACCGTCGGGGACCGGGCCGCCCGGCGACCGGATCGGGCACGCGCATCAGGGGCAGGAAGACCTGGGCCAGCGGCCCGATCGCCACCGCGAACACCAGCGTGCCCACCCCCACGGTTCCGCCCAGGAGGAAGCCGGTGACCACGACGGTCACCTCGATCACCGTCCTGGCCAGGCGCACCGACCACCCCCGGGCCGCCAGGCCGGTCATCAGCCCGTCCCGGGGGCCCGGGCCCAGCTGGGCGCCGATGTAGCAGCCGGTCGCGACCGCGCACACCACCACCCCGAGCCCCAGCAGCAGCACCCGCACCAGCAGCGAATCCGCCTCGGGCAGCAGCCACAGGAACAGGTCCACCGTCATGCCCACGACGACCACGTTGCTCAGCGTGCCCAGACCCGGCTTCTGGCGCAACGGAATCCACAGCAGCATCAGCATCGCGCCCACCAGCACGCTCCACGTGCCGATGGACAGACCCGTCTGGCGGGACAACCCCTGGTGCAGCACGTCCCAGGGCATCGCGCCCAGCCCCGCGTGCACCAGCAGCGCGCCGCTCAGCCCGTAGAGGACCAGGCCCGCGTACAGCTGCGCCAGGCGGCGCCGCCGGGGCCGGGGCAGGGCGGGGGCGACCAGCACCCGGCCCAGCAGGGCGGCGGCCGCGTCACGGGCGGGACGGGGCTGTGCGGTCACGGGGACACCTGTCTTTCCTGGGATCATCGGAGGAGAACCCGCGCGAAGGCACGGGCACACGGTCCCGGCGGGGCGAGGCCGGTGGCGGCGGCCCGGGGCCGGACCGTTCGCCGTCCCCCGTGGCTCCCGCGCCGGGCCCGGGTCCAGTAAGGGGTCCACCTGGGTATCGTGGCTGATGTGGCGCCTGGAATGAAGAGCCAATCCGGGTAACTGGCCCTTTCAATGCGGCGGCAGGGGACGGCATGGCGAGACAGAGCGCTCACCGCGCGGCGGAGCGTTCCGGGGGCGGTACCCGGCGGATCAACGGGCGTCTGCTGGCACGCCTCATCGGTGAGGCGCCCGTGGAGCGCCCCTTCTACCTGGCCATCGCCCGCGCCGTCAGCGGACTGGTCCTGGACGGCCGCGTGCCCACCAACACCCGCCTCCCGGCCGAACGCGACCTCGCCGCCGCCCTCGGGGTCAGCCGCAACACCGTCACCGCCGCCTACGCCTGGCTGCGCGACAACCGCTTCCTGGAGAGCAGGCAGGGCGCGGGCAGCTGGACCGTCCTACCCGACTCCGCGACCAGCGAGCCCTCGCCCTTCGTCCCCACCGCCGAGCACATCGACCTGGGGGTGGCCGCGCCCCCGGCGGTGGAGGGGCTGCGCGCCGCCGCGTTCCGGGCCGCCGAACAGCTCGCCGCGCACGTGGGAGGGCTCGGCTACTACCCCTACGGGCTGCCCGAGCTGCGGCACGCCATCGCCCGGCGCTACGTCGAGCGCGGGCTGCCCACCACCCCCGAGCAGATCTTCGTCACCAACGGCGCCCAGCAGGGCGTGGCGCTGGCCGTGGACATGCTCGTGCAGTCCGGCGACGAGGTCCTGGTGGAGTCGCCCACCTACCCGCACGCCCTGGACGCCATCCGGCGGGCCGGGGCCCGGGTGCGCACGGTCGGGGTGACCCCGCAGGGCTGGGACATGGAGTACCTGGTCGACGCGTTCCGCCAGTGGAAACCCCGGCTGGCCTACCTGATCCCCGACTTCCACAACCCCACCGGCGCCCTGATGGACGACGAGGAGCGCCGGGTCCTGGTGCGCGAGGCGCGCCGGGCGGGAACCCACCTGATCGTCGACGAGACCGTCGCCGAACTGGCCATCGACTCCGGCGACCTGCCCGCGCCGGTGGCCGCCCACGACACCGACGGCCGGGTGCTGACGGTGGGGTCGGTGGCCAAGCTGCTGTGGGGCGGCCTGCGGGTGGGGTGGGTGCGCACCACGCCGCCGATGGTGGCCCGGCTCATGGCCGCCCGACAGCGATTCGACCTGGCCGGGGCGGTGCTGGACCAGCTCACCGCCACCCACCTGCTCGCCGACGTGCTGCGCATCCGGGCCGAGCGCAGCCGCCAACTGCGCCGCAACCGCGACGCGCTGCTGCACGCGCTGCGCGAGCGCCTCCCCGACTGGCGGCCCAGCGTGCCCGGGGGCGGGATGGTGCTGTGGGCGACCCTGCCCCACCCCGTGGCCAGCGCGCTGGCCACGGCCGCGATCCGGCACGGGGTGCACCCGGCCGCGGGGCCGGTGTTCGGCGCCGACGGAACCCTGGAACGCTACCTGCGCCTGGCCTACACCCAGCCGCCGGACGTGCTCGTGGACGCCGTGGAGCGCCTGGCCGCCGCCTACACCGAGACCCTGGTCCACCCGGCGCAGCCCCGGGGGCAGCTGTACGTGTGAGGGCACGCCGAGGGGAGGGGAAGGCACGAGGTCCCCTTGTCAACAGCTCACCACGCCCGGCAGCCCCGGCACCACCCCGAACCCGCGCCTGTGGACGAGTCGGCGCCGGGCTGCCGTCCGCTCCGGCGCTCCCCTCAGGCGCCGCCCGCGGGCACGGCGAAGCGCTGGGCGAAGCGGACCACCTCGCCCAGCACCTCGTCCCGGTTGGTCTCGTTGAACACCTCGTGCCGGGCGCCGGGGAAGACCCGCGCGGTGAAGTCCTCGCCCATGATCGCCGTCACACCCACCCGCGTGCCCTCCAGCGGTACCAGCCGGTCGTCGGAGCCGTGCACCCACAGCAGCGGCAGCGGCCCCAAGCTCCCGGCGGCCAGACCCCGCTCGATCTCGGTGAGCATGGCGTTCACCGTGGTGCGCTTGAAGGGCCCGTGCCAGACCAGCTCGTCGGCCACGTACGCCTCGCCCACGGCCGGGTCCCGCGAGAGGACGGACGGGTCGATGGGGGCGTCGGGGATCTCCTCGGCGGCGGCGATCCGCTCCAGGGCCTCCCACCGGCCCAGCACCGGCCCGGACAGCACCAGCGCGCTCACCCGCTCGGGGTGGGTCTGGGCGTAGCGGGAGGCGATGAGCCCGCCCATGGAGTGGCCGATGAGCACGAGCGGCAGCGTCCGGTAGGCGGTGCGCGCCTGGGTGACGAGCCGGTGCACGTCCTCGACCACGCCCGCGTAGTCCTCGATCAGGACCCGCTCGCCGGAGGAGCCCCCGTGTCCGCGGTGGTCGGCGCCGTAGACCACCGCGCCCGCCCGGACCAGGTCCTCGGCCACCGCGTGGTACCTGCCCAGGTGTTCGCCGTAGCCGTGCACCAGCACCGCGAGCCAGGTCGGCTCGCCCTCGGTCGGCGCCCACGCCCGCGCCGCCAGCTTCCCCGAACCGTCCGGTCCGCCCGCCAGGGCCCACTCGCGTGTGGTGATCACCGTGTCCCGCCTCCTCGCCCGAGCCTTCGTCTGCGACGATCGAAGCCGTGTACGACCGTCGGATGGTCACCCTACGGCGGGCCGGGGCCGGTGCGCAGCAGGGCGGAGCGGGTCCGCGCGGCCCGCAGCCCCGGGGGGGAGTGTGGGATCGGCCGATACGCCGACCGGTTTCTCGTGTCAGCCCACGAAAAACGGCATATGTCACGATTGGGACTGCCCGCCGCTTAAAGGGATCTTCTACGCTTATCTATGGGTACCCCTCGGGCCGGGTACACCTCCGTACACGGACCGCCCGACAACCCGGACTGGAGAGGGTGACGCCCGTGCTGGCCGACTCCTACGGACGAGTGGCGACCGACCTGCGGGTCTCGCTCACCGACCGCTGCAACCTCAGGTGCACCTACTGCATGCCACCGGAGGGGTTGGAGTGGTTGCCCAAGCCGGAACTGCTCACCGACGACGAACTCCTGCGCCTCATCCGCATCGGTGTCACCCGCCTCGGCATCACCGAGGTGCGCTTCACCGGCGGAGAACCCCTGCTCCGCCGAGGCCTGCCCGGCCTCGTCGCCGGGACCACCGCGCTGGAGCCCCGCCCCCAGACCGCCCTGACCACCAACGGCATCGGGCTGGCCCGCATGGCCCCCGCCCTCGCCGAGGCCGGGCTCGACCGGGTCAACGTCTCCCTCGACACCCTGCGCCCCGACGTGTTCGAGACCCTCGCCCGCCGCCGCAGGCTCGACGACGTCCTCGACGGCCTGGCGGGCGCCGCGCGGGCCGGGCTCACCCCCGTCAAGGTCAACGCCGTGCTCATGCGCGGAGTCAACGACGACGACGCCCCCGACCTGCTGCGCTTCTGCGTCGAACACGGCTACGAGCTGCGGTTCATCGAGCAGATGCCGCTGGACGCCCAGCACGGCTGGCGGCGCGACACCATGATCACCGCCGAGGAGATCCTCGCCACCCTCGAAACCGAGTTCACCCTCGACCCGGCCGACGCCGACACGCGCGGCAGCGCCCCGGCCGAGCTCTTCCACGTGCGCGGAGCCCGCTTCCCCAACGGGGAGCAGGCCACCGTCGGCGTCATCGGATCGGTCACCCGGCCCTTCTGCGGCGCCTGCGACCGCGTCCGCCTCACCGCCGACGGACAGGTGCGCAACTGCCTGTTCGCCCGCGAGGAGTCCGACCTGCGCTCCCTGCTGCGGGGCGGCGCCACCGACGACGAGATCGCCCGGAGCTGGACCGCCGCGGTGTCCGCCAAACTGCCCGGACACGGCATCAACGACCCCAGCTTCCTCCAGCCCTCCCGGCCGATGTCGGCGATCGGCGGCTGAGCCCCGGTCGGGGCAGGCCACCGGTGCGCCCTGGCGCCGCGCCCGCTCCGCCCTAAAATCCGTTGCCTCCTCCGGTCGGCTCTGGCTTGATGTTCCGGGGGCGCGACCGCGTACGCGCCCCGTACGAACGACCCCACAGGCCGTGCCGGGAAAGGGAGGTGGCGTCAGCTTCCCGGCTCTAAAGGGCCGAGCTTGCGGTTGAACGCCTGACTGGCTGTCAGGAACATCCACCGCGTCTGACCCGCGAACTATGTGTTCGCGGGTGGGACGTGTGACTGCCGCCCCGCGTTCCATGCGTCCTGGCCCCGGCGGGCCAGGACGCGGGAAGCGTTCCGGTCGGCGTGCGCGACGACGCCGCATGACCGGCAAGTGAATAAAGCCTGGGAGACCCGGTTGGCCTTATCGGTGTATGAGCATTCGGCGCATTCGCGGGAGGAGTACGCCGCCTGCACGAACACCAGCGGGACACCGGCTCGCCTGGCCTTGTAGGCGATGAATCCCGCGAGTTGGGCGAAGGCCCAGGAGTGCAACGCGGCCCGTTGGGGCTTTGCCTGCCGTACCCTCTGCCGGATCCCTGTGAGGTCTTCCAGGGAGATCCCGCGCGAGGTGCGTTCAGCCTCGGCCACGATGCGTTTGGAGATGACGTGGTTGATGTCCTTGGAACGGCGCTGCTCCTTGCGGCGCTGTTTCTTCAGTAGCCGTTTGGCGCTCTTGGTGCCTTTGGCCTGTAGCTTCTGGCGTAGTCTTCGCTGGCGTCTACGGTATCGGGTGAGTTGGCGGCCGGCCATGACCTGGCCGTCGGAGGTGGTGGCGATGTTGGCGATGCCCATGTCCACTCCTACGAACCCATCAGGCTCGTACTTCGGAGGATCGGGCACGTTCACCGTCACCATCAGGTACCAGACGCCCTCACGACGCAGCAGGTCGGACTCGCCGCGCTTGTGTTCGGCCAGCACCTTGGCCGCGTCGGCGGAACAGATGAAGGCAACGTCCTTCAACCGGCCTTGGAGGGTCCACAGCGACACTGTCCGGGCGTCCAGGGCCACAGACAGGTTCCGTTGGTCGTAGGTCTGGGCGGCGTCAAGTCGGAAAGTGATCAGTGTGGACACGGCCCTGCGCCACCGCTCCGAGCCTTCTCTGCCGTAGTTCCCGGCCGCGAGGTTGGCGTGGAACGTGGTGTAGGCGTCGGCGACCTTCTTCACGACATGCTGGGCGGCTTGGGATCCGATCCCCGCCGCCCGCACATCCTTGTACGCCAGTCTGCGCAGGGCGTAGTTGCGGTACACGCCTTGTGCACGGGCGCTCTGTGACACCAGGTTGGCTTGGGTGTTGACAGCGTGCAGGGTCTGCTCGAGCACCGTCGCCTGTTGGGGCGAGGGCGCGAGTTTGAGCTGAACCACGATCGTCGACACGTCCACCATCGTGTACCGGACCGGTGACAGAACGAGACTGAAAGCGCTCTAATGTGGCTCCCGTCACCGTCAACTCAGTGTGGTCAGCACTGCAATTCTTCCCGGAGTCCAGGTCCCAGGGGTTCCATGCTGAGACAAAGGTGGACGGGGCCTGCATGTACTGATTACCGAGGATTTCAGGCGATCCGGCCTCGTTCAACTCCGCCTCGCACGGCGCCGGGCGGCGGATGAGTCGCAACAAGGCCCGCAGGACCTTCACCGAGGCCGACCTGGTCGAGCAGACCAGGGGAGTGGAGTGCCGCAAGGACCGGGGCGTCGTGGACGAGATCCCCGCCGCCTACAAGGACCTGGAGTCGGTGATCGAGGCCCAGACCGACCTGGTCGAGGTGGTCGCCCACCTGCGCCAGGTGGTGTGCGTCAAGGGCTGAGGCGGTGCGCGGGACCGGCCCCCGAGGCGCCCGCTCCCGGAGCGCTCCGTCCGTGCGGACGGAGCCCCGGGAGCGGCGTACCCTTCCCTGCATGGGACACCGACACCCGAGCAAACTCAAGAACTCCGAGGTGAGCCACGCCCGCGCCCGCTGGCTGCTGCGGGCGGAACTGGACGGCTGCGACGAGTGCCGCCGGGAGGGGGACCGCGAGGCCCTGGCCGACCTCGCCACCGGCGGCGTGTTCGACTCGCTCCTCACCGGGTTCGTGCTGTCCCGCACCCAGCACTGGTACTCCCCGAGCAGGCCGGTCACGTACCCGGCCACGGTGTACCGCATCGCCCCCGTCGACGAGCGCGACTTCTGGCGCCAGCCCACCCAGCACTGCATGCGGGTGTGCACGGTGCGCGGCCCGGCGGAGGGCACCAGCGTGGACACCGTCCCCGCGCTCAAGGAGCTGCGGCTGATGTCGATGGACCACCGCCGGACCGTCCTGGACGACGTGATGGACGGGCTCGCCGAGACGGAGGGGTGAGCGCGCCGCCGACGCCGTGGGCCATGCTGGAGGCATGAACGAGACCCTGGACGCCGTCGTCCTCGCCGGGGGCGCGGCCCGCCGCATGGGCGGCGCCGACAAGCCCGGCCTGTCCGTGGCCGGACGCACCCTGCTGGAGCGGGTCACCGATGCCGTCCGCGCCCACAACGCCGGGGCGGGGGACGGCGGACGGGTGATCGTGGTCGGGCCGCCCCGCGAGAGCCCGCGCGCGCTCTACGTCCGCGAGGACCCGCCCGGCTCCGGCCCCGTGCCCGCGCTGCGCGCCGGTCTGCCGCACGTGCGCACCCCCCGGTTCGCGCTGCTGGCCGCCGACCTGCCCCACCTGGACCCCGGACACCTGGCCGCCCTGTGCGCCGCCGCCGACCGGGACGCCGACGGCGCGGGCGCGGTGTTCGCGGACTCGACCGGACGCGAGCAGTGGCTCACCGGGGTGTGGCGCACCGGGGCCGTGCGCGCCGCCCTCGCCGACTACCGGGGGCGCTCCCTGTACGGGCTGCTCGGCCCCCTCGCCCCCCGCGCGGTGGCCCTGGCCGACGACCTGGCCGTGGCCGACTGCGACACCCCCGACGACCTCGACCGCGCCCGCCGGATCCTGGAGCCGCCGACCGGCTGAGGGCAGCACCGGGTCGCGCGGGCAGCCGGTGCAGCGCGGTCCTGCCGGGCGGGGCGGGCGCGGTCTCCGGTGGTCCCGCCCGGCAGGCGACCCGCCGCGGAGGCTTCCGCCGGGCCCGGCCCCGGAAGGCCCGGACGACGGGTACCGGCGGCCGGTCAGCCCTCGAACTCGTCCATGGGGACGGTCTCGCGCAGGAACCCCCGCATGTCCAGGAAGGAGGACAGGTACTCGCGGTGCTCGTCGCAGGCCGTCCACACCTTGCGCCGGTCGGGCGTGTGCAGCTTGGGGTTGTTCCACACCAGCGCCCACGTCGCCTCGGCGCGGCACCCGCGCCGCGAGCACTGCGCCTCCGCCGGTTTACCCAATGCTGACCCCCAAGCCGGGAAACTGCCTCCATGGTCAAGCCAGGGGCACGTTCGGGTCTTCGCCTCCGGCCGCCCGCACGGGCGGCCCGGGGCCGGACACAAGGCGACGCCGGGTGGTTACGGGGGCAAACCACCCGGCGTCGCAGGCGATGCTCCAACGGGGGCTCGGAACACCGCTCCCGCGCTCCGACGGGGGACCGAAGCGCTAGGACCCAATGTACACCGATGCCCCCCGGTGTACGTCAAGAGTCAGTTACGACGTTGTCTCGGGAGAGTCCCGCCGATAAGAGGCCTTAAGTCCCATATCGGTACTCACCTGGCTTTTCGCCTATAACTCCTGGCTCGCGGAGCGCGGCCACGGGTCAAGCCGGTCCCAACGGCGTCCCCCGAGAGCTTCCGCCGACGGCAAAGCGCCCGGCCCCCGCACGTCGGCGCGAGGCGGATGCGCCGGGAGGGCTCCGTGTGGCTCCAGGGGATTAAGGGGAGGCAGGAAGCGGGGGGTCGCGCTCCGCGCGGCCGAGAACCGACCACCCAGGGGGTCCCGCATGTCCCACAACACCTACCGCGTCACGGAGATCGTCGGCACTTCGCCGCAGGGAATCGACCAGGCCATCCGCAACGGCATCGACCGGGCCTCGGCCACGCTGCGCGGACTCGACTGGTTCGAGGTCACCGAGATACGCGGCCACATCGAGGAGGGCGACGTCGCCCACTTCCAGGTCGGCCTCAAGGTGGGCTTCCGCCTGGAGGAATGAGGACGGGCGGCCGCGGTCACGGCCCGTGTCCGCCGTGACCGCGGCCGCCTCACCCCCGTGCCCGCAGCGGTCCCCCCGGTCGTCTGTCCCCGCGGCCGCTCCCGTGCCCGTACCCGCACGCCCCGTCGTGGCCCCGGCTGCCTTCCCCAGCGCCCGCCGCGGCTCTCCGGCCGTCGTCACTCCGTACGCCCTCCCGCCCGCGCCGTCGCGTGCGACCCGTGGACGGAGGAGGCCGGACCCGGCCTCCTCACCCGCCCTCGGGGGCCTCCTGGCCGCGCTGCACGTCCACGTGCACGTGGTCCAGGTGGCGCAGGATCTCGTTGTCGGGGTCGGCCCCGTAGTCGCGCCACCCCAGCGACGGGAAGCTCGTGCTCCAGATCCGGTCGTCGAAGATGATCACGTCGATCTCGTAGTCGGGCGCGTGCGCGATCAGCCAGTGCGCCATCACCCACCCCGCGCGGCGGTTGTCCTCGTTGACCGGCCGGTAGAAGACGTCGATCGCGCGGCCGTCGTAGTGCGCCGAGTCGTCGCCGTGGCCGGTGTCGAAGCCGCCCGGCTCGTAACCGCCCAGGCTCAGGCCGGAGAAGTGCTCCTCCATGCCCTCCAGCAGGCGCTGGGCGCGCGGCTTCAGGCCCGAGGGCTCCAGCCCCTCCTCCACCGCGAGGTCCGGGTTCTTGGTGGAACGGCAGGTCAGCGACGGCCCGGCGTCCTCCTCCGGCCCCTGCTCCAGCAGCGTCATCACCGTCTCGGGGATGTCGCTCGTGTCGGGCGCCCCGATCGGGGCGCTGTCGCCCTGCACGGCGACGGCGGCCGCGGTGGTCGCCCGCCGGGCCTGGTCCCGGTCCAGGCGGACGTGCACCTCGCCCGTCCACACCGAGCACTCCGGCCCCCAGGGCGTCGAGGAGGGGAACAGGTCGGTGTTGCGCGCCACCCAGCGCGCGCTCACGACGGCGACGACGGCCAGCACCAACAGAACTGCCACGGCCATGAGCGCGCCGGTCCACCGGCGTTCGGGCCGCGAGCTGCTGTGTGTCATGCCCCGCTCCTCCGTGTTCGTGCCGGGCGGTGCCGTCACCGCCCGGCGCGTTTTCAGAGAGACAACTCCCGGGAGGACCTCCGGGTTTCCGGAACCGCGGACATTTTCCCCTTGCCGGGGCGGCTCTACCGCCCCCGGAGGCCGTCGCCGCGGGTCACCGGATCGACCACAGGACGAACAGTCCGCCCAGGACCAGGGTCAGCGCCCAGATCCGGTCCATGGTCACACCGCGCCAGCGCAGCGCGTGCACCCCCAGGAAGTCGTGCGCGAGCAGCGCCGCGACCCCCGCCGCGCCCAGCATCGCCAGCGTGTGCACGCCGGTCGCGGCCAGGCCGACCAGCGTCGCGTCCCAGAGGGTCCAGGCCCCCTCGGCCACCGCGCCCCCCGCCGCCTCCGCGCCGGCGCCTCCGGCCACCCCTGCCGCCGGGCCCTCCGCTCCGCCGTCCGGGGCCGCGTCCTCCGCCGCGGCCCCCTCCGCTGCGGCGCCGTGTCCGCCGTGTCCGCCGGAGTGCGTGTGCGCGAGCTGCCCCGCCAGTACCGGCAGCACCATCAGCCCCGCGCCGTGCGCCGACGACATCAGGAACGACCACGCCGACAGCTGCCACAGCGGCAGCCGCACCTCGCGCCACTGGAAGTGCCGGTGCGACAGCAGCATCATCAGCCCCACCAGAACGATCAGCGTGCCGCCCGCCACCGGGAAGAGCACCGAAGCGGTGACCGAGCCGGTCGCGGTGACGGCCACGGCCGCCACCGCCACGCTCGCGGCGTGCCCGGCGGCGATGGCGGGCAGCGACCGCAGCACTTCCGCGCGACCGCCCTCCTGGAGGCCGCGGCTCACGGCCAGCAGCCAGCCCATGCCCGGGTGCAGGCCGTGGAAGGCGCCCAACGCGACGAGGGTCCAGATCTGCGCGGGGGTCACCGCGTCAGGGTCACACGGCGGTGAGCGGCCCGCAACGGTCCGCGTTCTTCTGACCGACACCGGTCACGCGGGGTTGCGCGCGGCCCCCGCGGGGGAGCGGGGGCCGCGCACCGGGTTCAGCGCCCGGTCAGGGGCACAGGGCCTCCAGGTTGCTGGGCTCCTCGCCCACCTGGCGGCCCGGCTCCTCGGGCTCCTCCTCGTCGAGGCCCGTGTACTCCTGCCACTCGGTCAGCCCGTCGTCCTCCGTGGGCTCGGCCGGCTCCGAGGGCGCGGCGGACTCCTCCGCGGAGGGGGCGCCGGAGGGTTCGGCTGCCACGTCGTCGCCCTCGGTCCCGCTGTCGGCGATGGCCTCGGCGACCAGGGCCTTGACCTGCTCCCAGTCCGGGTTGGCCGTGTTGACCTGGGGCGGCGACAACTGGAACGTGCTCATGCTCCCGGTGTCGGTGACCCTGTCGGCCAGCTCGACGAACGCGGGCACCTTGGCCTGGGGGATGTCCGTGCTCAGGGTGCGCTCGGTGGCGCCCGCGAGCCTGCGGTAGCTCGTCAGGACGGTCATCGGGTCGACCTGCTCGGCCACGTACTTGATCAGGCAGCCCTGGCGGCCCATCCGGCCGTAGTCGTCGCTGTTGGTCCGCGAGCGGCCGTACCAGAGCGCGTCGTGGCCGTCGAGGCGGCGCAGGCCCGGCTCCAGCACCCCGCCGTGCACGCCGTAGGGGATGGGCTCCTCGATGAGCACCTCCACACCGCCGATCGCGTCGATCAGGTCGCGGAAGCCCATCATGTCGACCATCGCGTAGTAGCCGATCTCCAGGTCGAGGTTGTACCCGATGACCTTCTTGAGGGTGTCGGCGGAGGGGTCGGCCGCGTCCGGGTTGAGCGCCAGCTCCTCGGGCTCCTCGGCCACCGTCTGGTACACGTCGTTGAGCAGCAGGTCGAAGCCGTAGGGCTCGGGGTAGCGCTCGGCCAGGGCGCTGTCCTCGGGGAAGTGCACGTTCTCCAGGTTGCGCGGCAGTCCCACCAGCACGGTGTCGCCGGTCGCGGTGTCCATGGTGGCCACCATCATGCTGTCGGTGCGCACCCCGTAGCGGTTGTCCGCCGAGTCCGAGCCGATCAGCAGCACGTTGACCCGCTCCTGGCCGTTCCACGGGTCGGCCTCGTCGTGCGGGGGCAGGAGGGGGTCCTCCTCGGCGTGGAAGACGCTGTTCAGCGTCTGGTAGGCCGTGTAGCCGCCGTGCAGGGCCAGCGCCGAGGGCGCCGCGACGGTCAGGCACAGCAGCAGCACCACGGCCGCGCCGAGCACCCGCGAGTTCCGGGGCGCCCCCGCGGGCCGGGTGATCACCCACGAGTGCACGATCACCGTCAGCCACAGCACCGCCACGACGAACACCACGCCCATGGCTCCCAGCAGCCACTGGTCCTGGAGTGCCATGGTGGCCAGCCGCGCCATGGTGTTCGCCTCGTCGGCGCCCAGCCGCCACGCCCACACGAGCAGACCCACGATTCCGGCCAGGTAGACCCCCAGTATCACGGCGCCCGCGACCCTGCGGCGCATCCGCAGGTGGGCCAGCCCGGGAAGGGGAACCGACGCCGCGGTCCACAGCAGCGCCCGGCCCGTACCCGGGCGCGCGGGCGCCTCGTCCCGCTGATCGTCCTCCGCTGTCACCGGTGGTTCCTCTCCAGCCGCGGGGCGGACCGCCCCGTTGTCTTCGCCGTTCCCGCCGCGGTCGTCGTGCGGTGCCACGCCGCGGGCACGGACTCGTGTCCGAAACCTCTGATATGTACACGCCGGAGAAGGGTCATCCGATTCCCCTACGGGCCTACCCGTGCTTTTCGGACGTACCGTGCGGGCCGTCCTCCTCCGGGCGTGGAGAGCCCGCGGGGTGCGTGTGCGGGCCCGACAGTTCTCAGTGTGGCGCTTTGCGCGGGTTTGTGTGCACCGCTACTCAGTCATGAGGGATGTTCTATACAAGTCTGTTATGTGTCTCGCACGCGGCGGATGGGGCGTTGGTCGACCCCTCCCGCGCCGCCAAAGGTGGAGATCAACCGATTTCTTTGGCGATCAGTAGTGCGAGCACGCCGTAGCTGCGATGATCTGGCCGCAGGAGGGGGCGTCGTCCGGGGGAAGGGCGGCGTCATGGGAACGAAAGGCAAGCCATCGTGCTCGATGCGGTTGACACCGCGCTCATGCGCGCGCTGCAAGGGGACGGCCGAGCGACGTTCCAGGCACTGGCCGACGGGGTCGGTCTGTCGAGGACCGCGGTACGCGCCAGAGTGCGCCAGCTCGTGCAGTCCGGGGCGATCAGGATCGTCGGGGTGCTGCACGCCGGGGTCGTGGGAATGGAGGTCCTCAGCCACGTGTCGTTCCGCGTCAGCGGCTCCGTGGGGCCGATGCTGGACGCGCTGGGGGAGAGGGAGGCGGTGACCTTCGCCGCGCACTCGGCCGGGCGGTTCCCGGCCGTGGCGCAGGTGCGGGTCGCCGACGACGCGGCCCTGACCAAGGAGCTCTCGGAGCTGCGCGCGCTGCCCGGGGTGGACGGCGCGGAGGTCTTCCGCGCGAACTCGGTGTTCAAGGACGCCCACAGCAGCGTCCGGGAGCTGCGCGACATCGAACTGGACGCCCTGGACTGGCGCCTGGTGCGGCAGCTGCTCAGGGACGGCAGGTCCTCCTACGCGGACCTGGCCCGCCAGGTGGGGCTGTCGCAGGCCGCGGCCCGTTCGCGGGTGGTGCGGCTGCTCGACTCCGGCGTGGTGCACGTGACCGCGCTGGTGGAGCCCACGGCGGTGGGGGCCAACGAGCGGCTGGGCTTCGGCCTGCGCTGCCGGGGCGACGCCGAACTGCTGGGGGCCGCGCTGGCGAACATGCCCAGGATCTCCTTCCTGGCCAGCGGTTTCGGGCGCTACGACGTCATCGGCACCCTCACCGCGCCCGACCGTTGCCAGCTGGTGGAGGCCCTGGAGGGGGTGCGCGCCACTCCGGGGGTCGGCTACGTGGAGTCCTGGGACCACCTGTCGGTGCGCAAGGAGCGCAAGGGGGGCGACCGCCCGCTGGAGTGGGTGGCGCCCTAGTAGGGGTCGGTGATCCGCGGCGCGACGGACGGAGAGGAGCGCGCCGCGGACCGGCGGTCCCCGGCGGCGGGCACGCTGGGTAGGCGCGGGCGGCCTCTTCCGTCCGTATCTGTAACCAGCGGTAGCATTTTTACGTGTTTCCGGCGTGCATGGCTTGCGTCACGCTTAAGTTACCGGTGAGTATGGGAAGGGGTCGGTCCGTACCGGCCGCACCGGGCGCGGGTGTAGTGGGAGGCTGACGTGGCACTGGCGGATACGTTGACGGCTGTGGGCACGGTGGCGCTCGCGCGGTGCGGCGGCCGGCCGTTCGGGACGCACCTGTTCTCCGTCTGGCCGGGGGCCGCCTTCGCGGCGACCGCCTTCCCGGTCCGCTGCACGCCGGGGGACAACCTCGCCATCCACGTCGCCGTGGCCCAGGCCCCGCCCGGCTCCGCCCTGGTGGTGGACGTGGCGGGGGAGGCCGAGTACGGCTACGTCGACGAGATCCTCGCCGTGGCCGCCAGCACCCGCGGGGTCGCGGGCATCGTCCTGGACGGCTGCGTCCGCGACATCGCGGCCATCGCCCGGTGCGCGCTGCCGGTCTTCGGGGCCGGGGTCGCGGTCCGCGAGGCCGCGCACGAGGCGGGCGGCTCGGTGGGCCGCCAGATCAGCATGACGCCGGGCGGCCCCGCGCCCCTGCCGGTGCGCCGGGGCGACTGGATCGTCGCCGACGACGACGGCGTGGTGTGCCTGCCCCGGGGGCAGGTCGGTTCCATCATCGCCGCGACCGTGGACAGCGTCTCGCGCGAACGCGAGATCATCGACGCCGTCTACGCGGGGGAGAGCACCCTGGACCTGCTCGGCCTGGACCCCTCTCGGGTCGCGGGCTGGGAGGACCGCTCCGAGCACCGCTCGCGGCGCTCCGGGCGCCCGCGGACCCTGGGTGCCCTGCGCGACACCGCCGCGCGCGGCGCCGAGGGCCATTCTGCGGCCCGTTCGCGGGTCTGGCCGCGCTAGGCCGCGGGCGACCCGCGGGAGTGAGCCGTGGGCCCTCTCGGCGGCGGGTCGGACCCGGCGCGTGCGCACCGGCCCGGAAGCGTATGGGAACGCTCCCAGGCCTTCGGGGCGCCGCTCGGCCGGACCGGGTCCGACGCGGGCTGCTCAGTCCTCGGTGAACGAGAGCAGCTCGTCGATGTAGCAGGTGGCCTCCCGCGCGGCCCCGGCCGCGTCGGCGTCGCGGATCGCCTCGGTCAGCTTGGAGTGGTCCACGCCGTCGGTGGCCGAGGAGGGCCGGTCGGTCGCCTCGGCGCCCTGCTCGTAGGCCGTGTGCGCGATGCTCGCGTACACCACCTGCGCGATGTCGTCGTACAGGTCGATGAGCAGGGTGTTGTGGGTGGCGTTGACCACCGCGCGGTGGAACGTGAAGTCCGCCTCCACGAACGCTCCCATGTCGCGCTCGCGCCAGGCGGCCTCGCGCAGCGCCATGGCGCGGTCGATGTCGGCCATGTCCTCGTCGCTGTGGCGCAGCGCGGCCAGCCGGGCCGCCTCCACCTCCAGCGCGCGGCGCACCTCCAGGTTCTCCCGCAGCCGGGAGCGCTCCAGACGGCGCCGCAGGGCGCCGCCGAGTTCGCTGGAGGCCCGCACGAAGGTGCCCGCCCCCTGGCGGATCTCCAGCAGCCCGGCGTGGGCCAGGGCGCGCACCGCCTCGCGGACGGTGTTGCGGCCCACCTCAAGCTGGTCGGAGAGCTCCGACTCGGTGGGGATGCGGTCGCCCACACCCCACTCGCCCGAGTCGATCTGTGCTCGTAACTGACTGATGACCTGGTCGACGAGACCGGTCCGGCGTGTCGAGGCGAGGGGCACGCGTATACCTCCTAGGGGCGGGTCGCCGGATGACTGGGCCAGCGCACAGGTACGGAACGGTTAAGGCCGGAGCTTAGACCAGTTAACGTCGGGAATTGGCTTTGAACGGTAATGCGTTATCCTCATGAAGTACATCGGGTCATCCTATGAATTTCTGCGAGTCGCCTCCATGAGCGCCGGACCAGCCCCCCGCACACCCGTGACGAGCGGCCCCGCCGCAGGCCGGACCGCCCCGAGCCGTCCCCCGCGCGCGGCACTGCTGCTGCTCGCCGCCGGGATCGCCCTGGCGGCCCTGAACCTGCGCACCGCCATCACCAGCGTCGGCCCCGTGCTCGACGAGGTGACCGCCGGGCTGGGCATGACCGCCGTCGGCGCGGGGATCCTCACCACCCTGCCCGTGCTGTGCTTCGCGCTCTTCGGCGGCCTGACCCCCGTCCTGGGGCGCCGCCTGGGCGAGCACCACCTGCTGGTCTACGCGCTCGTCGCCCTCACCGTCGGCCTCGCCGCCCGCGCCGCGGCCCCCGAGCCGTGGATGTTCCTGGCCCTGAGCGTGGTGGCCCTGTCCGGCGGCGCGGTCGGCAACGTCATCCTGCCCGCCCTGGTCAAGGAGCACTTCCCCGACCGCGTGGGCCTCATGACCACCGTGTACACCACCGGCCTCGCGCTGGGCACCACCATCGCCGCCGCGGCCACCGTGCCCCTGGAGCAGTCCACCGGCGAGTGGCGCGCGGCGCTGGGCGCCTACGCGCTCTTCGGCGTCGTGGCCGCCGTCCCCTGGCTGCTGGTGCTGCGCCACGAGCCCGCGCGCGGCGACACCTCCCAGGCACTGGGCTTCAACCAGGTGCTGCGCACCGGCCTGGGCTGGCAGTCCGTCCTCTACTTCGGCACCCAGTCCTCGGTCGCCTACATCATGTTCGGCTGGTACGCGCAGATGCTGCGCGACCAGGGCATGGACGCCCAGACCGCGGGCCTGGCGCTGTCCTACCTCACCGTCCTGGGCATCCCCATGTCCCTGGTGCTGCCCACGCTGCTGACCCGGACCAGCGACCAGCGCCCCTTCGTGCTGGCCTTCTCCGCCGCCTACCTCGCGGGGGTGGCCGGGCTGTGGTTCGCCCCGCTGTCCGGCGTGTGGGCCTGGACCACGCTCGTGGGGATCGGCATGGGCAGCTTCGTCTTCGCCCTGACCGCCTTCGCGCTGCGCACCCGCACCGGGGCGGGGACGGCGGCGCTCTCGGCCGTCAGCCAGAGCCTGGGCTACCTCATGGGCGGTGCGGGACCCTTCCTGTTCGGACTGCTGCGCGAGGTCAGCGGCGGCTGGCACGCGCCCCTGCTCCTGCTGGCGGCGCTGGTCGTGGTCAACCTGGCCACGGGCCTGTTCCTGGGCCGCCCCCGCTACCTGGAGGACGCCATCGCCGCTCGCGGCCTCACGAGGGCAGCCAGTCCAGACGGCCGATGAGGTAGACCGAGCCGACGAAGGCCACGACGTCGATGACCGTGTGCGCCACCACCAGGGGCATCACACGTCCGTAGCGCAGGTAGAACCAGCCGAAGACCAGTCCCATCACCAGGTTGCCGAAGAACATCCCAACGCCCTGGTAGAGGTGGTAGAAGGCGCGCAGCACCGAGCTGGCCAACACCGCCTTCCACGGCGTCCACCCCAGCTGCCCCAGCCGGTGCAGCAGGTAGCCGACCACGATCACCTCCTCCAGGATCCCGTTCTTGGCCGCCTGGAGCACCAGGACGGGCACGTCCCACCAGTTCCCGGCCAGGGTGCTGGGCCTGATCGTGACCGTCAGCCCCAGCTGCCAGGAGACCACGTACAGCGCCAGGCCGCTGAAGCCGATCAGCGCGGCCAGCAGGGCTCCGGCGCCCAGGTCGAAGCCGGGACGGCGCACGTCGAAGCCGATCGTGGCCGAGGAGTCGCCCGAGCGGCGCAGGAGGTAGGCCACCAGCAGAACCGGGACCAGGGCGCTGGCCAGCGCGAACAGCTGCCACGACAGGTCCAGCCAGGGGCGCTCCTGGTCCGCGCGGGGGCGCACCAGGCTGGCGGTCTGCTCGGCCAGGGACTGGGGCTCGGTGAGCACGCCCAGGAAGGAGATGGTCGCCGAGACCGCCGCGGCGCCCAGGGACAGGGCGAGCACGCACAGGATCTCCCAGCGCAGCAGGCCGCGCTCGACGGGGACGGAGGGGGCGGGCGGCGCCCCGGAGGGCAGTCCGGCGTCCGGGGTGTGGGTCTTGTCGGTCACGCGTTGCAATGTACGCGCTGTCGGCGGGGGCCGGTGACCTGGGGGAGCGGGGCGGGCCGAGGGCGCACCGGGGCGCGGCCCGAGGGCCCGCCCCGGTCCGGGCGGCCGTGCCGGCGCCGGGGGCGGTCAGTCGGTGTCGTTGTTCTCCATGTCGCCCTCGCCGCCGTTGTCCTCGTTCCCGCCGTCGTCGTCCTCGCCCCCGTCCTGGTTGTTCTCCTGGCCGCCGTCGTCCTCGTCGCCCTGGTCGTCGCCCGGGGTGTCCACGGTCGGGGCGTCGGCCCCCTCGGGGTCCTCGCAGGCCGCGACGCCGAACACGGCCACGGCGGCGATCGCCGAGCCCGCCAGCGCCCGGCGCAGGGCGGTCATGGTCTGCCTGCTGATGTCCTCGAAGCTCATCGCTGACTCCCTCGGGTCGCGGCTGGTGCCGGGGGGCCGCCCGGTTCCGGGCGGCGGGCACGAGCCGGGTGTTATCCGTCCGTGACCCACACTAGACGTGCTCCGTGTCCGTGGCCAGGAAAGCGCGGAGAGTGACGGGCTGCGGTGTGTCGGGGCCGCGCCGTCCGGCGGACGGGGGAGGGGGGAGGGGGGCGGACGCGCGGGGGAGGAGGGGGAGGCCGACCCGCGCCGCCGCCCGGGACGTGCCCGGCGGCGGCATCGGGTCAGCGGGGCGCGGGCTCAGTCCTCGCCGTCGTCGCCGCCGTCATCGTCTCCGTCATCACCGCCGTCGTCGTCCCCGTCATCGCCGTCGTCGTCTCCACCGTCATCGTTGCCGCCGTCGTCCCCGTCGTCGCCCTGTTCGACGTCCACGTTCGGCATGAGGTCGTCGCAGGCCGCGGTGCCCAGGACCACGACGGTGGCCAGGGCGCCCACGGCGAGCACCCGGCGCAGTGCGGCCAGGGCGGTGAGGAGCGGTTCGAACATCTTCAAGCCCAACCTCCGGATCTGCGGGCGGGCCGCGGGGGCGCGGCCCCGTGCAGCGGCCAGCCTAGGGCCCGGCCGCGCGGGCGGGCAGGGCGCCCCCGTCCCTCCGGGGGCCGCACCCGCGCCCGGGGCGGCCGGGGGCGGATGCGGCGGACGCCGCGCACGGGACGAGCCGCCGGCCATGCGCGTGTGACACGGAGCGCGCATGGCCGACGGCTAGGGGGCGGAGGCCGCCCGCCCCGCCCCAGCCACGAAAGCGGGGAGGGACGGCCTCCTGGGAACGAAGACCAGTGTCAGTGAGCCGCTGAGAACTGGTCTTCCTCGGTGGAGCCGGTGAGAGCCGTGGTGCTGGCCTCGGGGGAGATGGTCGTGCTGATGGAGTCGAAGTAGCCGGTGCCGACCTCGCGCTGGTGGCGGGTGGCGGTGTAGCCCCGCGACTCGGCCGCGAACTCGGCCTCCTGGAGCTCGACGTACGAGGTCATCCCGTTCTGGGCGTAGCCCTTGGCGAGGTCGAACATCGAGTAGTTGAGCGAGTGGAAGCCCGCCAGGGTGATGAACTGGAACTTGTAGCCCATGTGGCCCAGTTCGCGCTGGAACTTGGCGATGGTCGCGTCGTCCAGGTGGCGCTTCCAGTTGAAGGACGGCGAGCAGTTGTAGGCCAGCATCTGGTCCGGGTACTCGGCCTTGATCCGCTCGGCGAAGTCGCGGGCCACCTCCAGGTCCGGGGTGGCGGTCTCCATCCACAGCAGGTCCGAGTGCGGGGCGTAGGCCAGGCCGCGCGCCACGCAGGCCTCGACGCCGTTGCGGAAGCGGTAGAAGCCCTCGGCGGTGCGCTCGCCCGTGATGAAGGGCTGGTCGCGCTCGTCGACGTCGCTGGTGATCAGGGTCGCGGCCTGGGCGTCGGTCCGCGCGATGACCAGGGACGGGACGCCGGCGACGTCCGCGGCCAAGCGGGCGGCGTTGAGCGTCTTGACGTGCTGCCCGGTGGGGATGAGGACCTTGCCGCCCAGGTGGCCGCACTTCTTCTCGGAGGCCAGCTGGTCCTCCCAGTGCACGCCCGCCGCGCCGGAGGCGATCATGCCCCGCATCAGCTCGTAGGCGTTGAGGACGCCGCCGAACCCGGCCTCGGCGTCGGCCACGATCGGCGCGAGCCACTCGGGCGCGCTGTCGTCGCCCTCGGCCCAGGTGATCTGGTCGGCGCGCATCAGCGCGTTGTTGATGCGGCGGACCACGGCCGGGACCGAGTCGGCCGGGTACAGGCTCTGGTCGGGGTAGGTGTTGCCCGAGAGGTTGGCGTCGGCCGCGACCTGCCAGCCGGAGAGGTAGATGGCCTTCAGCCCGGCGCGGACCTGCTGGACCGCCTGGTTGCCGGTGAGGGCGCCGAGGCTGTTGACGTAGTCCTCGGTGTGGAGCAGGTCCCACAGGCGCTCGGCGCCGCGGCGGGCCAGGGTGTGCTCCTCGGTGACCGAACCGCGGAGCTTGACCACGTCGTCGGCGGAGTAGGTGCGCTCGATACCGGCCCACCGGGGGTTGGTCTCCCAGTCGCGCTGGAGTTCGGCGCTGGCTTCCTGTCGTCGAGCGCTGGTGCCCATGTTCGATCCCGCCTTACGTGTAGTCCCCAAGTGTTCGCACCGGTCGAGAAGGCCGGGTCAGAGCCAGGGGGTGAGCCCTGAGCGGTAAGTTCCCCGCCGGTAACTAGATTCTTGGGCAACTTCCGAGGCTTTTCCATCGGAAATCTTGCGAAGATCGACGTTTCTTTCCGTACTATGAAGCCATGGCGTACTTTGGTGCTGAAGAAATACCGTCTTTGACGGGTGACCTGGATCTCGTCACCTTTGGTCAGCGGCTCCGCCACCTGCGGCGGGCGCGCGGCCTCACCCTCTCCGACCTGGGCGAACGCGTCGGCCGGGCCCCCTCCCAGCTCTCCCTGCTGGAGAACGGCAAGCGCGAGCCCAAGCTCTCCCTCCTCACCTCCCTGGCATCGGCGCTGGGCGTCTCGGTGGAGGAACTGCTGTCCAAGCAGCCCCCGAGCCGCCGCGCGCAGCTGGAGATCGCGGTCGAGGAGGCCCAGCGCGACACCCTCTACCAGGACCTGAACCTGCCGCACCTGAGGATCGGCAAGCGGGTCCCCAACGACGTGCTCGAACACATCGTGGGCCTGTACGGGGAGCTCCGGCGGCGCAGCGCCAAGCCGACGGCCACCCCCGAGGAGGCACGCCGGGCCAACGCCGACCTGCGCCGCCAGATGCGCGAGCGCGGCAACTACTTCGAGCACATCGAGAAGGCGGCGGCCCAGACCCTCGACGCCGTCAACTACACCGCGGGCGCCCTGTCCCAGGGGCAGATCCTGGCCATCGCCACCCACCACGGGTTCTCCCTCAAGTACGTGCAGGACCTGCCCCGCTCGGTGCGCTCCCTCACCGACCACGTCAACCGGCGCATCTACCTCAAGCGCGAGACCACGCTGGGCATGCACAGCCCGCGCACGATCCTGCTCCAGACCCTGGGCCACGTCGTGCTGGGCCACGGCAGGCCGCGCGACTTCGGCGACTTCCTGCGCCAGCGGGTGGAGGCCAACTACTTCGCCGCCGCCGTCCTCATCCCCGAGACCACCGCGGTGCGCTACCTCCAGGAGGCCAAGCAGGCCCGCGACCTGTCGGTGGAGGACCTGCGCGACGTGTACTCGGTCTCCTACGAGATGGCCGCGCACCGGTTCACCAACCTGGCCCACCGCCACCTGGACCTGGTCTGCCACTTCATCCGCAACGACGAGACCGGCATCATCTACAAGGCCTACGAGAACGACGGCCTCGTCTTCCCCACCGACGACACCGGGGCCATCGAGGGCCAGCGCATGTGCCGCCAGTGGTCGGGGCGCCAGGTCTTCGCCTCACCGGACCGCTACTCGATCTACTACCAGTACACGGACAAGCCCAACGGCACCCACTGGTGCGTGGCGCACGTGGACCCCAGCCGCGAGCGCAACTTCGCCATCACCCTGGGCGTGCCCTACAAGGAGTCGCGCTGGTTCCGCGGGCGCGAGACCACCAACCGCACCAAGTCCAACTGCCCCAGCGGCGAGTGCTGCGTGCACCCGCCCGCGGACCTGGCCGCGCGCTGGGAGGGCAACGTGTGGCCCTCGGCCCGCGCGCACTCCCACGTGCTCTCGGCGCTGCCCTCGGGGAGCTTCCCGGGCGTGGACGAGCACGACGTCTACACCTTCCTGGAGAAGCACAGCGTCGACTGAGCGGCGGGCCCGGCGGGGCAGGCGAAGGAGGGGGGTCGGCGCGCGCCGACCCCCCTCCTTCGCGCGTGCCGGAGCACGGCGGCACACCGGTGCGTCAGCGCACCGGCAGGCCGGTGACGGCGCGGCCGATGATGAGCTTCTGGATCTCGCTGGCGCCCTCGAAGATCGTGAAGATGGTGGCGTCGCGGTGCCAGCGCTCCACGGGGTACTCCCTGGTGTAGCCGTTGCCGCCCAGGATGCGCACCGCGTTCTGGGTGACGAACGTGGCGGTCTCGCTCGCGTAGAGCTTGCTCATCGAGCCCTGCGCGCTGTCGAAGTCCTTGTCGTTGCGCGCCATCCACGCCGCGCGCCACACCAGCAGGCGGGCCGCGTCGATGCGGGTGGCCATCTCGGCCAGGGTGAAGGCCACGCCCTGGTTCTCGCCGATCGGGCGGCCGAACTGCTCGCGCTGGGTGGAGTAGTCGCGGGCGTACTCGTAGGCGGCTCGGGCGCAGCCCACCGCCATCGCGCCGACCGTGGGGCGGGAGGCCTCGAAGGTCTTCATCGCGGCCTGGCCCTTGGACCCCCTGCCCTCGCGGGCGCGGGCCAGGCGCTCGTCGAGCTTCTCCTTGCCGCCCAGCAGGCACGAGCCGGGCACGCGCACGTCGTCCAGGACCACCTCGGCGGTGTGCGAGGCGCGGATGCCGTGCTTGGCGAACTTCTGCCCCTGGCTCAGCCCCGGCGTGTTCGGCGGCACGATGAACGTGGCCTGCCCGCGCGAGCCGAGCTCGGGCTCCACCGAGGCGACCACGACGTGGATGTCGGCGATACCGCCGTTGGTCGCCCAGGTCTTGGTGCCGTTGAGCACCCACTCGTCCTTGGCCCGGTCGTGGACGGCGCGGGTCCGGATGGCCGAGACGTCGCTGCCCGCGTCGGGCTCGGAGGAGCAGAACGCGGCGAGGCGGATGTCGTCGGGGGTGCCGAACATCTGCGGCGTCCACTCGAAGAGCTGCTCCTGGGTGCCGTTGGCGGCGACGGACACCGCGGCCAGGCCGGTGCCGGTGATGGCCAGGGCGATGCCCGGGTCGCCCCAGTACAGCTCCTCGAAGGCCACGGGGATGCCGACGCCGCTGGGCTCCAGCCACTGGTTGGCGAAGAAGTCGAGGGAGTACAGGCCGATCTTGGCGGCCTCCTGGATGATCGGCCAGGGGGTCTCCTCCCGCTCGTCCCACTCGGCGGCGGCGGGGCGGATGACGTCGGCGGCGAACCCGTGGGTCCAGTCCCGGACCTCGCGGACGTCCTCGCTCAGTTCCAGGCTGAAGCCGGGCGCGGTGGCCTCGCTCATGCGCTCACATCCTTTGTCGGGGCCCTCCGGGGGAGGGGCCAGTATGTGTTACCAACGGTAACAGGTGGCTTCGCCTGCCACAACGCCGTGCCCGGGCACGGGGCGCCCCGCGCACCCGCCGGGTCCTGACGGCGACCGGTGGCGCATCGGCCCCGCGGCCCCGCCCCCTCCGGGGGCGCACCGGAGCGTGACCGGGCGGTTCTGGCGGCCGAAACCCCTGCACCGGCGGGGGTTCGCGGCCTAGACTGGGGGCATGGGCCTACCCTCCCCCCGGGTTCGAGTTCCTTCCACGCCCCCTCGGACGGCCTCCGTCCGCCTCCTCCTCGCGCTCCCCCTGCTCCTGTGCCCGGGCGCCTCCTGCCTCCCCTCCGCCGACGACGAGCCCCCGGCTTCCGCGTCGCCCTCCGCCCCGGCCTCCCCGAGCGCCCCGCCCTCCGCGTCCGCCGGCCTTCCCACCCTGGCGGACCTGCCGGAGGAGGGCAGGGATCTCGCCTCCTGTGAGGACGGGCAGTGCCGGGTCACCGTCGAACCCGGTGACCGAATCCCGGTTCCGGAGGAGGCGGGCGCCACGGAGATCGTGATCGGGTCGATCGCCGGGGGAGAGGTGACCTTGCAGCAGAACCGCTCCGATGGCGGCTCGACCACGATCACGCTGAAGGAGGCCGGTCAGGGCAGCGGCATGCTCGCGGACGGGAACAGGTTCACCCTGGCCTTCCCCGAGATCGGCGACGGAGAGGCCGTCATGCAGGTCGACGTCTGACCTCCGCCTCGCCCGCTGGAACGCCTGCGCCCCCCACCCTGCCTGCGCCTGCCCGCGCCGACGCCTGGCCGGGGTCTCCTGCTGTCCTCACCGCTTCCGCCGCACCCTCGGCGGCAACGGCTGTGCGGGGGAGTACCCCGTGGAGCGCTGGCACCGCGACACGGCGATCTTCGGGGCGGCGGTCCATGGGAGGAGTTCCCGGGAGCGATCGCCCCTTCGTATTCCCCCGGGCCACCGGTCCGCGCTCTGTGAGGGCTTGGTGCCGTTGGACCCCGGTGGGGCCTTCACTTGCCTTCGGTGTTGGGAGAACCCTTAAGGTTCTTAAGTGGCAACACGGTATTCGGGTTTAACTTGTCTTAACCGTGTCTCTTGGGTCAAGGTTAAGTAAGGTGCTGTAGAAACCCGTCTGGAGGGCTACATGATCCGCATTCGACTGAGCGCGCGTAACTACCAGGTGAACGAACATCCCTTCCTCTCGCGTCAGCTGATCGGCTGGGACCCCACGATGTCCGAGCAGGAGATCTACGACGCGGGTCGCGGTTGGTGGCGGCTGTCCGAGCGGGCCGAGGCTGAAAGTTACGCTGTTCTCGTTGGCGGTGACGTTATTCGTCAGGTCATCGAGATCGACGAGTGGGCCCTCTCCGATTCCGCGGATCGACGCGCCTTCAACGGAACCGTTCTGAAACCCGGCCACCCCCTGCACGACAGGCTCGTCGGTCAGCCTGACCCCATGCCTTCCGGAAGTCGCAACCCTGTCGCCTACTTCGAGGACCAGGCCGACCTCACGCCCTGTCGGTGTGGGTGCGGCGAACTCACACGCCGGGACTGGGTCCAGGGCCACGACCAGATCGCGATCCACCGGATCATCAAGTCCGACTTTGATGGATCGGTCCGCAAGTTCGTCGAATGGTGGGAAGAGAACGGACCGAAGGCCTAGGGCTGACGGGTCTCGTTCCCAAGCGCGGAATCAACAGGGGACGGACGGAGTCGGCGGCTGCCAGTAGGGACCGAACGGAGCCCGAGGTGTACTGCCAGGGAGACGCCGATGGGGCGGGACGGGATCGTGGGGCCGACTGGTGCGGATCGGCCCGCACGGGCCCCAGCGCCATCTCCGGCCGCCCCGCCCTCCTGGGCCGCATCACCGTCCGCGTGGACGAGGTGCCCCGGATCGGTGAGGCCCACGTGGTGATGGGACACCTGGAGGCGGTCGACGGCCGCAAGATCACCACCGCCAGCGCCCTCCACGACGGCGCGGGCCGCCTCCTGGCCCTCGCGCGGGCCACCTGGATCGCGCTCCGGGCCTGATCCGGGGCTGCGCGAGCCGCTACCGTGAACCCTTGTGGCACTCGAACGCGCGCGGCCGACCGCGCTGACCGACAGCAGTGACGCCTCCGGCGCGCCCGCGCCGGAGGCCCCGGCCGCCCCGCGCGGGGGGCGGGGCGCGCGCGGGCGCGACCCCGAGCGGCGCCGCGCCATCCTGGACGCGGCCGACCGGGTGATCCAGCGCGACGGCCCGGACGCGTCGATGGTGGTCATCGCGGCCGAGGCCGGGATCAGCAAGCCGATCCTGTACCGGCACTTCGGGGACAAGGGCGGCCTGTACCGGGCGCTCGCCCGGCGCCACGTGGACCCGCTCATCGAGCGCATCCGCGAGGAGCTGCACCAGCACACCGGGTTCGAGGTCCGGGCCCGCGCCACGGTCGGCGCCTACCTGTCGATGATCTCCCAGAACCTCAACCTCTACCGGTTCCTGATGGACCGGGCCACCTCCGAGGACTCCCGGACCCGCGGCGACCTGGGCATGATGGTCCGCCGCCTGGGCGAGGAACTCGCCGACCAGCTCGTCGCCGAAGGGCGCGTCGGCGACCGCCCGCGCTCCCAGATCGTCGCGCACGCCGTCGTGGGCATGGTGCAGGCGGCGGGGGAGTGGTGGCTGGAGCACCCCGAGGTCGGGGAGGAGGAGATCATCGACGACCTCACCGCCGCGGTGGTCGGCGCGATCCGCGCCAGCGAGACCTAGACGGCTTTTTCCCCTTCTCCCTTGACCTGGAGTGCGCTCCAGGTCCCATGCTTGCTGTCCATGAGGGACTACTACACGCCGGGCCAGGTCGCGCAGCGCTTCGACCTCACCCTGGACACCCTGCGCTACTACGAGAAGGCGGGGCTGCTGCGCCGGGTCGAGCGCTCCCCCAGCGGGCACCGCCGCTACCGGGCCGACGACGTCGAACTGCTGGACATGATCCGGTGCCTGCGCGAGACCGACATGCCCATCGTCCGGCTGCGCGAGTTCGCCGAACTCATCCGCGAGGGCGAGCACACCGTTCCCGACCGCCTGGACCTGCTCCAGGGCCACCAGGAGCGGTTGGACGAGCGCATGGAGGAGATGCGCCGGTGCCAGGCGGTGATCCAGCACAAGATCGACTACTACCGCGGCGTCCTCGCGGCCCGCGCCCCCGAACCCCTCAAGGAGACCCCCTGATGCGTTACACCACCATCGGCGACCGCCGCGTCAGCGCCCTGTGCCTGGGGGCGATGAAGTTCGGCAGCGAGACCGACGACGCCACCTCCGCCGCGCTGCTCGACCGCTTCGTGGCGGCCGGGGGCACCTTCGTGGACACCGCCGACTGCTACCAGTTCTGGGTGGAGGGCTTCGAGGGACACGAGAGCGAGACCTTCCTGGGCCGGTGGCGGCGCGAGCGCGGCGTCACCGACGAGGTGGTCATCGCCACCAAGCTCGGCGCGCAGCCCACCGTGCCCGGCACCGGGATGGAGACCAAGGAGGGGCTGTCGGCGCGGGCCGTGGCGACGGCCGCCGAGCGCAGCCGCGAGCGCCTGGGGACGGACCGCCTGGACGTGCTCTACGCCCACAACGAGGACCCCGGGACCCCGCTCCCGGAGACCCTGGAGGCCTTCGCCGCGCTGGTCGACGAGGGCGCCGTCTCCCACCTGGGGCTGAGCAACCACCGCGCCTGGAAGCTGGAGAGGGCCCGCGCCGTCACCGAGGCCCGGGGCTGGCCGCGCCCCCGGGTGCTCCAGTACCGGTACAGCTACCTCCAGCCCCGCCTCGACGTGCCGCTGCGGTCCGCGGGCCACATGCACGCCACGCCCGAACTCCTGGACTTCGTCCGCGCCGAGACCGCCGAGGGCCGCGACTACACGCTGGTCGCCTACACCTCCCTGCTGTGGGGCGCCTACACCCGGCCGGAGAAGGCCGCCGATCTGGACCGGGCCTACGACCACCCGGGGACCCCCGCCCGCCTGGCCGTCCTGGACGAGGTCGCCCGCGAGACCGGCGCCACCCGCAACCAGGTCGTGCTCGCCTGGCTGATGGGCGGCGACCCGAAGGTGGTGCCGCTGGTGGGCGTGAGCTCCCTGGAACAGCTGGACGAGGCGATCGAGGCCACCGACCTGGTGCTCAGCGACGAGCAGTGGAGGCGCATGGCCGAGGCGGGGTAGCTCGGCGGCGGGAGTGGCCGGGGCCGGTCACCAGTACCGGACAAACCACGTGTAACACCTCATATGTATTCATGCGCGGTTTTCACCATCCTTTGACCGGATACCTTCCCTAGTGGCGGCGGAGCGGCCGCGCCGCATCGGTCCGCGAACCCGTGGGAGGGGCGACTTGCCCGACAGCACGTACCACCAGATCCACTTCGCCTGGGCCGAACCCACCCTCCTCGGCCGGTTCGGCCCCGGGCCGGCCGCCGCCTCCCTCCCCGAGGCCGAGCAGCCCGTCCTGCGCTCCTGGCGGGACCGCCTCCTCCCCGCGCTCACCGCCGACTACCGCTCCGCGCTGCCCGACACCGACCCGGGGGAGTACCCCGAAACCCTCTGGGCGCGCGCCTACCCCGACGGGCAGGCCGCACTGGTCTACCGCTGGCCCGGCGACGTCCGGTCCGCGCACGCCTGGGCGATCGTGGGGCCAGCGCACGGCCTGACCCTGCCGCGGCTGCTCTCCCTGCACGAGAACCCCCACACCCGCCCGGCCTCGCGCCGCCCCCCGGAACCGGGCTGGGCGACCATGGACACCCTGCCCGTGCCCGAGCCCTGGGAGCGCACCGCCGCGCCCGGGGCCGTGCGCACCCGCGACCGGCGCGCGGCCGAGACCACCGTCGGGGACGAACCCCTCCTGGCGGGCGCGGTGGCCGCCGCCCTGTACCGGCCGGACGCGCCGATCCACATCGCCTTGGCGCCCGAGCGGGCCGACCTGTGGCAGGCGGTGCAGTTGCGCTTCCTGTGGGGCCTGCACCGGGCGCTGCACGACGTGCTCACCCCGCCCCGCGCCATCCCCGCGGCCGGGTGGAGCTGGTCGTTCTCCACCTACGACCCGGTGCTGGGCACCCCGGACGGTCAGCACCTGGCCTTCGGCCCGCCGGTCGCCGACGCGCCCGAGCCCTTCCTGAGGCCCCCGGCCCCCGACCACCGCGCGGTCGCCGAGGGGCTCGTGTCCGTCCTGCGGGAGGAGGGCGGGGACGCGCTCGCCCGCCACCTGGCCGAACGCGGCATCGCCGGGGCCCCGACCTTCGCCGACCGCCGCGCGCTGCTGCGCGACTGGCTCGACCCGCGGCCCCGGCGGTTCGACGGCGTCCCCGTCCCTGAACGGCTGCCGGACGAGGACGCCGTGTACGGAGGGGAGCCCCTGCCCGACCTGCCCGAGGCCGAGGCCCCGGGGGAGGAGGAGACCGGCCCGTGGCCGCTCCCGGTGTCCCGCGTCCCGGTGGGCCGCCCGGACCTGGAGGCGGAGGCGGTCCCGGGCGTGCCCGGCGGCCAGCGCTCCCTGAAGGGGGTCACCGACGAGGGCGTGGAGTCCTCCGCCGCCGGAGCGGGCGGCGGACGGAGCGGGGACGGCCGCGCGGACCCCGCCGCGCCCGGGGCCGAGGGGGCGCACGGAGGAGACGGGGCACACCGGGAGCGCGGGACGCGCGGGAACGGTGAGCCGCACCGGGACGAGGAGGCCTACGGACGGAGCGGGACGCGCGGGGACGGCGAGACGGACGGGGACAACGAGGCGCTCTGGCCCGAACCCGCGTCCGAACCCCCGCCGCGGGAACCGGGAGGTGACGGCGCCGGTGACGCCCCGCCGCGCCCGCACCCGCGCATCGCACCTGCCCGGGGGCAGACGTCCGCGACCCCGGAGGGCCCCTCTGCGCGGTCCGGGATCTTCGGGGCGCCCGAACCCCACCGCAGGCCGCGTCTGGTTCCGGACACCGGGGGCGGAACGGCTGACCGTGCCTTCGAACCCGGTGACCCCGAGCCCCGCCGGTCCGCGTCCGCCGATGAGGAGGGGGAGCGGAGCGGGTTCCGGTCCGCCGGTGCGCCGATCCCGGACGGACCGGAGGAGGAACCGTCCCGCGAGGGCGGACCGCCCGCCTCCCGGAGCGGCCGGGAGACCTTCCGGTTCCTCGGCCGCGGCAGACGCGCCGTTCCGGAACCGGACGAGCCCCCGGCCCGGGGTGGGCAGCCACGGGACGGGGACGCGCCCGCCCAGGCGGCACCCGGAAGCGGGACCGGGTCCGCGCCCCCGAGCGGGTCGAGGGAGGACGCGGCCGCGACAGCGCCCCTGTCCGCGGACGGAGCGCGGCCGGAGGCGGCCGTGCCCGCGCCCGAGGACGGAGCTCCCCCGGGCGCGCCCCGTCCCCGGGCCGGAGCCCCGCGCCAGGAGAGCCCGCAGGCGCCACCGGCCCCGGCCCAGGACACCTTCGGAACGGGCGGCACCGTGAGCCTCGCCGGCGAGCCCGCCCCGCCCCCCGAATCCCTCCTCCAGTCCCCCGCCCCCGCGGACGAGTGGACCATCGCCGCCTCCCCCAGAACGCCGGGGACGCCGCCGGACCGAAGGACCGCGGACCCCGAACCGGCCCCGGGGCCCGGCCTCACGGACGGCCCCGAGGACCGCGCCCCCGCCGACGCGCCGCCCCTGCCCGTGGTCCCCGAGCCGGAGACCGGCCCTCCGCCGCCTGCGCCCCTCGACTACGCGACCGAGACCGAACCCGACCCGGAGCAGTTCCCCGACGGCGAGGTCCCCGAGGACAACTGGCCCACCCAGTACGTCGACCTCCCCCTGGCCCGGCTGGAGCGCTGGCACTCCCGGCACGGACCCGAGGGCGCCCGCGTCGACATCCTCGACGCCCGCGCCGCCGTCCGGGCCGAGCGCTCCGAACTCCAGCGGGTCCGCGAGGAGCGCGACCACTACCACGCGGAGGTCCAGGACCTGCGCCGCGAGGTGGCCCGCCTGGACCGGCCCTGGCTGGACCGGGCGGACGAGGAGGAGGACGCCCCCGAGGCGCCCCGTCCCCGCCGCTGGCCCTCCCGAGCCCTGGCCCTGATCCTCCTGGCGGCCTTCCTGGCCACCGGGCTGGAGGCGGGCGCCCGCTTCGGCCTGGGCACCCTGGACCTGTTCGGGCTGCTGGGCGCCGCGATCACCGGCGCCTCCTGGTGGCCCCTCTGACCGACTGACCGACTGACCGGCGACACCGGAGCCCGGCCCGCCGACCGGGCTCCCCGCGTGCCGCCACCGTGCGAGGGCCCGCCCCGGCGCGCCCGCCGCAGTGTGCGGACCGCCGCAGTGCGCGGACATCCCCGGCCTCACCCCCCGGCGGCCCCGGCCAGGCGTCCCAGCACCGGCGGCAGCTCCCCGGTGTGGGCCACCGCCAGCCGCCGGGTGGCCCGGGTGACCGCCACGTACAGGTCGTTGCCGCCGCGCGGCTGCGCCAGCACCGCCCCCGGTTCCACGACCACCACCGCGTCGAACTCCAGCCCCTTGGACTCGGTCGCGGTCAGCACCACCACCGCCTCCTCCAAGGGGTCGCCCACCCGCCCCGGGACCGCCGCCCCCGGCCGCGCGGCCCCCGGCAGCGCCGCCGCCACCGCGTCCGCGTGCCGGTCCGCGGTGACCACCGCGACCCGGCCGTCACCGACCGCGGCCGCCTCCTCGGCCACCAGCGCGGGCAGCTCCGCCAGCGACGCCAGCCGCACCGCGCGCGGCGGGTCGCCCTCCTCGCGCACCGACTCCGGCACCTCCTCACCCGGAGCGGCCACCCGCAGCACGTCGGCGGCCACCGCCATGATCGGCTCCGGCGTCCGGTAGTTCACCCGCAGCCGCTCCACGTGCACCTTGCCGGGAGCGTAGGGTTCCAGCGCCTCCGTCCACGAACGGGCCCCCGACGCGCTGCCGGTCTGCGCCACGTCCCCCACCACGGTCAACGACCGGGTCGGCACGCGCCGCATCACCGTGCGCCAGGCCATCGGCGACAGCTCCTGGGCCTCGTCCACGATCACGTGGCCGTACGTCCACTCCCGGTCCGCGCCCGCCCGGTCCGCGGTGGTGCGCGCGGCCCCGGCGTCCCGGTGGCGCGCCGCCAGCGCCGCCGCGTCCATCATCCGGTCCTCGAACAGGCCGGTGAACTCCAGCACCCCCTGCGCGTACCGCTCCTCCTCGGCCCGCTCGGCGTCCTCGCGGCGCTCGCGCGCCCGCGCGGCGCCGTCGTCCCCCCCGAGCAGGTCCGCGGCCTCGTCCAGCAGCGGCACGTCCTCCACGGTCCACGGCTCCCCGGCCGAGCGCGCCAGGAGCGCGCACGCGTCCCCGCCGAACCCGGCCCGCGCGCCCACCCGCTCCAGCGCGGCCGGGTCGGCGAACAGCTCCCGCAGCAGCCGCTGCGGGGTCAGGTGCGGCCACAGGGCCTCCAGCGCCTCCCTCACCGGGTCCTCCGACCACAGCCGCGCGCCCGCGAACCCCAGGTCCTCCTCGTCCGCGGGCCGCCCGAGCAGGCGCGACTCGGCCCGGGCCAGCTCCGTGAGCAGGGACCCGACCGCGTACTTGCGCGCGGTGTTGTGCGGCAGGCGCAGCCCACGGGCGGTCCGCAGCACCCGTTCGCACAGCGCCCCCGGCACGCGGAGCGCGCCCGCGTCGGTCTCCACGACCAGGTCCGCGCCGCCGAACGCCTCCAGCGGCGTGCGCTGGCGGTCGGCCACGGCCGCGTGCAGCAGGTCGGCCATCGCCAGGCAGCCCTTCACCGCCGCCGCGGCGTGCGCGTCGCGGCGGGTGGCCGCCACCCCCGGGAACAGCTCCCCGACCGTGCGCATCACCGCGTCGGTCTCCCCGAGGGAGGGCAGCACGTCGCCCACGTAGCGCAGGAACGCCGGGTTGGGCCCCACCACCAGCACCCCGCGCCGCTCCAGCACGGCGCGGTGGGTGTAGAGCAGGTAGGCGGCGCGGTGCAGGGCCGCCACGGTCTTGCCGGTGCCGGGCCCGCCCTGGACCACCAGCACCCCGGCCAGCCGGGCGCGGATGACGCGGTCCTGTTCGGCCTGGATGGTGGCCACGATGTCGCCCATCCGCCCGGTGCGGCCCCGGCGCAGCGACGCCAGGAGCGCGGCCTCACCGACCAGTTGGCGGCGGTCGGTCTCGCTCAGCCCGTCGGGGTCGAACACCTCGTCGTCGAGTCCGAGCACCCTGCGGCGGCGCACCCGCAGGTGGCGGCGGCGGGTGACCCCGTGCGGGTCTCCTGGCGTGGCGGCGTAGAAGGGGCGTGCGGCCGGCGCCCGCCAGTCCACCAGGATGGTCTCGTACTCGGCGTCGCGCAGCCCGATCCGGCCCACGTAGCGGGTATCGGGCCCGTCGCCGTCAGGGGAGAGGTCGACGCGGCCGAAGCACAGGCCCTCCTCGACCGCCCCCAGCTGGGCGCGGCGGCGCGCCTGCTCGTAGGAGCGGGTCTCGCGCTCCACGAGGGCCGCGTACCCCCCGCGTTCCTGGAGGTGGGCGGAGGCGAGCTGCTCGGAGGTGTGGGCGCGCAGGTCGTCCAGGCGCTCGTACATCGCGCTGATCCTGGCCTGTTCCGCGGTCAGGGCCGACGAGGCGCCCCCGTCGGCGCCGGTTTGACAGAACTCCATCGGCTTGCTATGCTCCGTATGTTGGATTTTTTGTGAGCGAATCCAAAAAGCGACAATGGGCTACGCACCCTAGCACAGCGCCGCGCGCCCGCGCGAGGGCGCTTTCACGTCCTCCCCCTCGACCCGCCGCACGGCCCCGCCGCCCCGTACTCCGTGCGGGCCCCGAGCCCCTGTGCCGCCCGCCCCGCGACCGGACCGGAAAACCTCCGCGTCGGCCTCCCCAGCACACACAGCACCCGCTACACTCGTGTCCATGCGACAGACGACCACCCAGGCTCAGTGGTGGCGCCGCCCCTAGGCGGTGCTCCGAGTTCGCATACCCATGCAGCGACCGCCCCGGACCGGCGGTCGTTTCGTGTTCCACGGCCCCGGACGGTGCGGCACATCCGACCGCGCAGTCAAAAGGACCGGCCGTGAACCCCAGCGACGCACAGACCAGCACGTACCTCACCGAGGGCGGCGTCACCGTACACCGCAGCGCCACCGCCTGCGACCCCGAGATCCTCACCGAGCTCGTCCGCTCGGTCGAGCTGCGCCGCGGCGGAGTGCTCTCCTCCGGCATGGAGTACCCGGGCCGGTACGACCGCTGGCACCTGGGCTACGTCGACCCGTGCCTGGAGATCACCACGCGCGGGCGCCGCGTCACCGCCACCGCCCTCAACGCCCGCGGCCGCGTCCTGCTGCCCGTCCTGGCCGGGGCCCTGTACTCCGTCGGCCTGCCCGACCCCGACAGCACCCTTGCCGACCTCCGGCACGGCGGCGTCGCCGTCATCGTCCCCGAACCCGACCCGGGGGAGTTCTTCACCGAGGAGGAGCGCAGCCGCCGCCCCAGCGTCTTCACCGCGCTGCGCGCCGTCATGGCCGCCCTGCGCAGCCCCGAGGACACCAACCTGGGCCTGTACGGCGCCTTCGGCTACGACCTGGCCTTCCAGTTCGAGCCCATCGAGCAGCACATCGACCGCGACCCCGGCGACCGCGACCTGGTCCTGCACCTGCCCGACGCCGTCATCGTCCGCGACCGCAAGCGCGAGACCTGCGTGCGCTACACCTACGACTTCACCGTCCCCGCCGACGGCGACCGCGCCGAGGCCACCACGCGCGGCCTGCCGCGCGAGACCGAACCCACCCCGCCCGTGGTCGCCGCCGAGGTGCCCGAGGGCCCCGAACCCGGCTCCTACGCCCGCGTCGTGGCCGAGGCCAAGGAGAAGTTCCGGCGCGGCGACCTGTTCGAGGTCGTCCCCGGGCACCGCACCTACGCCCGCTGCTCCTCGCCCGCCCGCTTCTACGAGCTGCTGCGCGAGCGCAACCCCGCCCCCTACGAGTTCTTCTTCAACCTCGGTGGGGGCGAGTACCTGGTCGGCGCCTCCCCGGAGATGTTCGTCCGCGTCACCGGCGAGCCCGGTACCGGCCAGCGCGTGGAGACCTGCCCCATCTCGGGCACCATCCGCCGCGGCGAGGACGCCCTGGGCGACGCCGAGAACATCCAGGAACTGCTCTCCTCGGTCAAGGAGAAGTCCGAGCTCACCATGTGCACGGACGTGGACCGCAACGACAAGTCGCGCGTGTGCGAGCCGGGCAGCGTCCGCGTGATCGGCCGCCGCCAGATCGAGATGTACTCGCGCCTGATCCACACCGTGGACCACATCGAGGGCACCCTGCGCCGCGACTTCGACGCCCTGGACGCCTTCCTCACCCACATGTGGGCGGTCACCGTCACCGGCGCGCCCAAGACCTGGGCGATGCGGTTCATCGAGCAGCACGAGACCAGCCCCCGCCGCTGGTACGGCGGCGCCGTCGGGGTGCTCAACTTCGACGGCTCCATGAACACCGGCCTGACCCTGCGCACCGCGCACATCCGCGACGGCGTGGCCGCCGTGCGCGTGGGCGCCACCCTGCTCTACGACTCCGACCCCGAGGCCGAGGAGCGCGAGACCTTCCTCAAGGCGCGCGCCCTGCTGGAGACCCTCGCCCTGGGTGAGCGGGAGGACTCCCCGGCGCGGGCGGACGGAGAGACCGAGGCCGGGCCCGCTGAGCTCCCGGGGGAGGGCATGCGGGTGCTCCTGGTCGACCACGAGGACTCCTTCGTCAACACCCTCGCCGACTACGTGCGCCGCCACGGGGCCGAGGTGACCACGGTCCGCTACGGGTTCGACCCGGCCCTGCTCGACCGGCTCGCCCCCGACCTGGTCGTGCTCTCGCCCGGACCCGGCCTGCCCGAGGACTTCGGGATGTCGGCCCTGCTGGACGCGCTCGCCGTCCGCGGCCTGCCGGTGTTCGGGGTGTGCCTGGGCCTCCAGGGGATGGTGGAGCACGCCGGGGGAGAGCTGCGCACCCTGGACGAGCCGGTGCACGGCAAGCCGGGCCGCGTGCGGGTCCACGGCGGGCGGCTCCTCACCGGCCTGGGCGAGGCGGACGCCTTCCCGGCCGCCCGCTACCACTCCACCTACACCCTCCCCGAGCTGGTCAAGCACTTCGAGGTCACCGCCGTCCTGGAGGGCGGGGCGGACGAGGAACCCGTCGTCATGGCGGTGGAGGACCCGGCCGCGCGGTGGTACGCGGTCCAGTTCCACCCCGAGTCGATCCTCACCGCGACGGTCGGCGAGGGCATCGTGGCGCGGGTCCTGCGCCTGGCCCGCGGCTGAGGGCCGCGGCGGTGCCCCGGGGGCCGTCCCCGGGGGCCGCGGACCCCCGCGCCGAGGGCGTGTGCGGAGGGTCACGCGGACATTTCGAGGAGTGCGGCGACAACCGGTGCACGGGCACATACCTGCACCAAGACGTCTTTCCCAAATCACATCCAACCGAAAAGTTTGATCAACCCGTTACGGGACAGTGGTTGTGTATGGGTATTCTGCTGACAATCCTCGGAATCATTCTCATCGTCGCCGGTGTTCTCGGGGTGCTGCGCGGGCAGCTCCTGTGGGGCATCATCGCCATCGTCGTCGGGCTCTTCGTGGCCCCCGGCTACTTCTACGGCTTCTAGCGGGTTGTCCCTCCCCTCCACGACAGGAACGCACGACCAGGAAGCACGCACAGCACAGATCGCGGGCCGGGCGCCCGACCGGGAAAACCCGGCGGGCGCCCGGCCCGCACCCTGCCCCCGGCCGACCCCCGCCGACCCCGTGTACCCTCGGGGAGGGCTGGTCAGCCCCCGCCCCCGTCACGCCCTCCGCACCCCGCGCCGCCCGTCGGCCGCGGTGCTCAGGCGTGCGCACGGGGAGCCGGGAACACGAACGGGAGGCATGCTGTGAAGAGGGTCGAGCCGCAGGTCCGTCTGGTGGCGCGTCCGCAGGTGGACTACGACGCCGTCGCCGACTACCTCAAGGAGGTCGGCGGGGAGGCGTGGCTGGAGCGGTTCGACCGCGGTGAGCTCGACGCCCACCTCAACGACCCCCAGAACCTGGCCGAGTTCGCCGGCCGGCTGTGCTACCGCTCCTGGGAGCCGGGCCTGAACCCCAACGTGACCCGGGTGCGCACCGACCAGGACGCCTACCTCGGCAACATCCTGGCCAGCATGCACGGCTCCGTCCTGGAGCACATCAGCTTCAGCTTCGTCCTGCACAACGTGTCCCGTGTATGTACACATGAGCTGATTCGTCACCGCCCGGGCGTGGCCGTCTCCCAGGAGTCCCTGCGCTTCGTGCGCCTGTCCGACCTGCCGTTCTGGTTCCCCGACTGGGCCGAGGAGGACCCCGAGCTGATGGAGCGCGCCACCGCGATGCTCCGCCAGATGGAGGAGTTCCAGCTCTGGATGGCCGACCACTTCGGCCTGGACGACGAGGGCGTCAAGTTCGCGGAGAAGAAGCACAAGACCTCCTTCATGCGCCGCTTCGCCCCCGAGGGCGTGGCCACCGGCCTGGTGTGGACCGCCAACGTGCGCACCCTGCGCCACACCCTGGAGGCGCGCACCGCCCCCGGCGCGGAGGAGGAGATCCGCCTGCTGTTCCACCTCATCGGCCGGACCCTCCAGGAGGAGGCCCCGGCGCTCTTCGGCGACTACGAGGTCCGGGACGGCGCCTGGGTGCCCAGGTACCGCAAGGTCTGAGCGCCACGCAACACGGCGGCCCGCCCCTCGGGGCGGGCTTTTTTGTGCGCGCAGGAAACCGGGACTTCTCCCCTTCCGGCGCGCGGTCCGCCGCGCCCGGCGCGGGGCGGGGAAGCGCCCCGGCAGCCGTTCCCGCGCCTGATCCGCCGTCACAGGGGGATCCCCAGCCGCTCGCGTTCCCTGCACACCCCGGAGAAACCTCCCGTTCCGGACCCCCTCCCTTCCGGAGAACGCACTTTTCCGGCGATAACGCCATCTAAGTTGCGAGCGGCGAATGCCTCAGCGAAGACATGGAAAGCATTCTTTTCGGTATTTTCCTCCCCTGGTGCTTTCCCTCCGGTTCGGCTCCGGGTAGCGGCTGCCCGAAATCCTCCGCTGGGCCGCACCGGCTCTGGCCTTTGCGGTGACGGCGGGCCAGGATGTCCGGGTCGGCTTCGCCGTATCGTTGATATGCGCGGGCCGATCCTTCCGAAAAAGTGCGGAACGAAAATGGAGGCAATCGGAATGAGGGCTCTCGTGTCCGCCGCGGCGGCACTCGCGTTCGCGGCGGGCGGGTCCGTGGCGGGCGCCGCTCCGGCCCACGCCGCGACCGGTGAGGTCGTCGTCTTCACGACCGAGTTCGAGGAGCTGCGCCGCTACCCCGAACCCCCGTCGGGCACCTGCCAGCGGCTCCCCGAGACCGCGCACGTGCTGGTCAACCTCACCGACGCGGACGTGCGCATGCACGCCGGCACGACCTGCTTCGGGCCGTCGGTCCTGGTCGCGCCGGACCACGGCTGGCACGCTCCGCCCAGCGGGCTGTTCAGCTTCTCGGTGGCCTGACCCCGACCGGTCCCGCGGCCCCCGCCCGGCGGTCGCGGGACCGTCCGGTGTTCCGGCGGCGGTGCGGCCGCTGGGAATAAAACACCACGAAAGTACGCATTTCCTTCTCGCAGTGCGGACGGCAACATGTCCTTTTCCGAGTTTTCGGACCCAGGGGCATGTCCTCTGCTTTGACGCTTTCGGCGCGATGTCCCAATGTGATCGGAAAGCGTGCGGCCGCTGCGCCCCCGGATTCGCCAGCGCACCGCCGTGAAAGCAGAAGGGAAAGGTGCCCGTACGTTATGCTGCACACCCTCATCGTCGGCCTGGGCAGATCGGGAGAAGGGCTGCACCTGCCGTCCCTGGCCAAGGCACGGGCCCAGGCCCCCGCCCTGTTCGCCCCGGGGCCGGTGATGGGGTTCGACCCGTTCCGGGGCCCCGTCGAGGGGGTCCTCACGGCCGGCTCCCTGGAAGAGGCGGCCCGCTGCGCGCCGCCCGCGCGCACCGTGGTCCACCTGTGCACGCCGCCGCACCTGCGCTCCGGCCCGCTGGAGCACCTGGCCCGCCTCGGCTACCGCATGGTCGTCGTCGAGAAGCCGCTGGCCCTGGACCTGGTGGAGTTGGCCGCCGTCGCCCGGCTGCGGCGGCGCTGGGACCTGGACCTGACCGTCACCACCCAGTGGCTGGACAGCGCGCTCACGCGGCGCCTGCGCGCCGCGGTGCGGGGCCGCGTCTTCGGCGACCTGCGCGCCGTCACGGTCCTGCAGAACAAGCCCCGCTTCACCCGCACCGCCCAGACGCCGGGCCACCCCACCGCCTTCGACGTGGAGGTCCCGCACGCGCTGGCCGTGGTGATCAGCCTGGCCGGGGGAGCGGACGTCACCGGGGCCTGTCTGGAGGACATGGTCACCGAGCAGACCCGGCTGCCCGGACTGGGCCGCGCCCGCCTCGACCTCGCACACCACGGCGGGGTGCGCAGCCGGATCGACTCGGACCTGACCTCCCCCGTCCGCGAGCGCCGCATCGCGCTGGAGTTCGACCGCGCCGTGCTCACCGGCCACTACCCGTGCAGTGCCGCCGACCACACCGCCCAGCTGTCGGTGGACGCCACCGGGCACCGGGCCTCCCACTCGGTCTTCGCCGACGACGCCCTCCCCGCCTTCCTCCGCGCCGCCTACGCCCGCTACGCCCGCTCCTTCCGCGGCCCCGGCACGCTCCCGGTCCAGGTCGAGGCGGTCCGGCTGCTCACCGAGGCCAAGCGGATGTGCGCGGCCCACGGCCGCAGGCAGGAGGTGGGCAGTGCCGTCGGCGCCTGAACACACCGCTCCGCCGCTCGCCGGGATCGGCGACGAGGCGGCGCCCGACCTCGACGGACAGCTCGCCGCCCTCGCCGAACTCGGCTGGAACCGCCTGGAACTGCGCACCGTCGACGGGACCGCGCTGGCCGCCCTGGACGAGCGGACCTTCGACCGCGCCGCCGGACGGATCCGCGAGGCCGGGACCGACGTGGTCGCCGTCGCCTCCCGCATCGCCGACTGGTCCAGGCCCGCCACCGGCGACTTCGCCCCCGACCTGGCCGAACTGGACGTCCTGGCCCGGCGCTGCGCTGCGCTGGGCACCCGCCTGGTCCGGGTCATGTCCTACCCCCGCGGCGGGCTCCCCGAGGCCGAGTGGGGGCGGCGCGTCCGCACCCGCCTGCGCGAACTGGCCCGCCGGGCCGAGGACGCGGGCCTGGTGCTGGTGCACGAGAACTGCGCGGGCTGGGCCGGGGACCGCGCCGACCGCGCCCTGGAACTGCTGGCCGAGGTGGACAGCCCGGCCCTGCGGCTGCTGTTCGACACCGGCAACGGCGTCGCCCACGGCTACCGGGCCCCGCAGATGCTGCGCCACCTCCTCGACCACGTGGCGCACGTGCACGTCAAGGACGCCGTCACCGCGCCCGACGGCGGGGTCGACTACGTCCTGCCCGGTCAGGGAGAGGCAGGAACCGCCGAGTGCCTGCGGCTGCTGGCCGCCGACGGCTACACCGGAACGCTGTCCATCGAGCCCCACCTGCACCTGCGCCCGCACCTGCGGGTCTCGGGCGCCGACCCCGGCCGCGGCGACCGGCCCGCCTTCGTCGCCTACGGGCGCGCACTGGAGGACCTCCTGGCCCGCACCTGGCACACCGGGAACGACCCCCGCCGCGGCGGTGACACGGACCCCCACGCCGCGACCGGGGCCGCCCGCACCGCTGACGGCCTCCGCCGCACCGAGGGGGTCCGGTGACCGCCGCGCTCACCCACGCCGACCGCGACCTGCTGCTGCGGCTGCTCGAACTGCCCACCGCGGGCCCGCTGGAGACCGGCCCCGACGGGCCCCCGCCGCTGCTGCGCGAGGCCCAGCTCCTCTACGCCCGCGCCGCCGCCGAAGCCGGGTTCGACGTCGTGCACCACGCCCCGGCCCGGCCCGCCGACATGGACCGGCCGGACGTCCCGGCCCCGGTCCGCGAGGCCCTGGCCCGCCCCGGCTTCCTCGGCTGCCAGCCCAGCCTCGTGCTCCGGCTGGGCCCCGACCTGCCCGCCGAGCGCACCGTGATGTTCAACGTGCACCTGGACACGGTCGCCGGGCGGCAGCCGGTCGGCTTCGACGGCGAACGCTTCCACGGGCGCGGCGCCATCGACGCCAAGGGCCCGGCGGTGGCGCTGCTGGCCGGGGTGCGGGCCGCCCGCGAACGCGACCCGGCCGTCGGCCGCGACGTCGCGGTGCTCGTCCAGGCCGTGGCCGGGGAGGAGGGCGGAGCCATGGGCACCCTCGGCACCCGGCCGCTGGTCGAACGCGGCCACACCGGCCGCCTCAACATCTTCTGCGAGCCCACCCGGATGCGGTTCCTCACGCGCAGCACCGCGGCGATGACCGCCCGGATCTCGGTCCGCGGGGACGACGCCATCGACGACCGCCCGCACACCGGGCACAACGCCTCCGTCCTGCTGGGCCACCTGGCCCGCCACCTGGGCCGCTCCCTGGACGCGCACGCCCGCTCCGGCGCGGTATGCCTGGCCGGGCTGCACACCGGCACCCTGCACAACAGGGTCTACGGCAGCGGGTCGCTGCTGCTCAACCTCGCCTACGCGGACGCCGCCGCCGGACGCGCCCTGGAACGCGCCCTGACCGACGCGCTCGACGCGGGACTGGACGCCTTCACCAAGGACTTCGCCGACACCGCGCTGTTCGCCCGCACCGCCGCCGACGCCCGCGCCCTCACCCGCCTGGAGTGGACCAAACGCGGCCTGCCCGCGCTGGACGACCGCGACCCCTGGGGTCCCGCCCTGCTGCGCCGCGCCGGAATCGCGCCGTGGCCCGCGGACGAACCCGCCTTCACCTGTGACGCGATCTGGATGTCCGGGGTCGCCGGAGCCAGCACCGCCGTGCTGGGCCCCGGCGACCTGGCCGCCAACAACGCGCACGCCGACGACGAGTTCGCGCGCGCCGACGAACTCGACGGGTTCGCCGACGCGGTGGCCCGCCTCCTGGCCGCCTTCACCGACCAGATCCCGCGTCGGGCCCCCGGGCCCGACGACCCGCACGAGGCCCAAGGGCCGCGCACCGACGAAGAACCCCACACCACCGACGAGGAAGGCGACGAGGACATGCGCGCACACCACAACCCCGCCCGGGAGGCCCGGTGACCACCGCGGCCCCCACCCAGGCCCCGCCGGAACACGAGGCCGTGCGGGTACGCCACGACGACCTGGTCGCGTTCGCCGCCGGGGTGTTCGCCGACCGCGGCCTGCCCCCCGACCGGGCGGCCGAGGCTGCGCGCGCACTGTGCCACGGAGACCTCGCCGGCCCGCGCTCGCACGGCCTGGCCAACCTGACCCGCCTCTACCTGCCGCTCCTCGACGGGGGCAGGGCCGACCCCGCCGCCGAACCGCGCGTCCTCGCCGACCTCGGCGCCGCCGTGCTCTGGGACTCCCGGAGGGCCCTGGGCCTGTGGGCGGCCAGCGAGGCCATGGACCTGGCCGCCGAACGCGCCGCGCGCCACGGCATCGGACTGGTGTCCGTGCGCGGCGCCACCCACCTGGGCTGCGCCGGGTACCACGCGCTGCGCGCGGCCGAACGCGGCATGGTGGGCCTGGTGGCCAGCAACTGCGGACGCCAGCGCATCGCCCGTCCGCCCGGCGGCGCGGTCGCGATGCTGGGCACCAACCCGCTCAGCGTCGCCGCCCCGGCGGGGGAGCACCCCCCGTTCCTGCTCGACATGAGCACCACGGCCGCGCCCACCGGCCGGGTCCGCCAGGCCGCCCGCGAGGGACTCACCCTGCCCGAGGGCCTGCTGTGCGACGACACCGGCGCGCCCGTCACCGACCCCGCCGCCTTCGACGCCGGGCGCGCGCACCTGATGTGGCTGGGCGGCGACGCGGGACGCTACAAGGGCTTCGGCCTCGGACTCATGGTCGAGGTGCTCTCCGCACTGGTCCCGGGTGCCGGGACGGGCCCGCACCCCGACGCCCTGGACGGGGACGGCGGCCCGAGCGGACGCGACGACGACATCGGCTTCTTCGTGGCCGCGATCGCGCCCGACGCCCTGCGGCAGGGGGCCGAGGACGACGCGCGCGAGCTGTTCGGCGCGCTGCTGGCCTGCCCGCCCACCGACCCGGACGCGCCGGTGCGCTACCCCGGCTGGCACGAACACCACCGGGCGCGGGAACTGCGCCTGACGGGCGTGCCGCTGGAGGCGGAGCTGTACGCCGAACTGGCGGAGCTGGCCGACCGGACCGGCCTGCCCCTTGAGGCGATGCGGGAGGAGACGCGATGAGCGCCCCGCTGCGCACCGGGCTGGTCGGCCTCGGCGTGATCTCCCGCTTCTACCTGGAGGCCCTGCGCACCGCGCCCGGCCTGGACCTGGTCGCGGTGTGCGACCGCGACCCCGGCGTGCTCACCGCCCACCCGGTCGGGGCGCGGGGCTACACCGACCACGTCCGGATGCTCGACGAGACCGGACTGGACGCGCTGGTGGTCACCGCGCCCAACGACGCCCACGCCCCGATCTGCGCCGACGCGCTGCGGCGCGGGGTGGCCGTGTGCGTGGAGAAGCCGCTCGCGCTGGACGCCGTCCAGGGGGAGACGCTGGCCGGGCTCGCCCGCGACCGGGACACGGTGCTGTTCACCGCCTTCCACCGCCGGTACAACTCCGCGCTCGCGCGGCTGCGCCGGGACCTGGCCGGACGGCGGGTGGAGGAGCTGACCGTGCGCTACCTGGAGCGGATCGAGGAGCACGCCGGGACCGACACCTGGTACCTGGACCCGGCCCGCTGCGGCGGCGGGTGCGTGGCCGACAACGGACCCAACGCCTTCGACTTGGTGGAGTGGCTGCTCGGCCCGGCCGAGGCCGAGTCGGCGCGCGTCACGCGCGACGCCGCGGGCACCGACCGCCGGGCCGAGGTCGTGCTGCGCGCCGCGGGGGCGCGCGCACGCGTCCTGCTCGACTGGTCCCACCCCGGCGAGCGCAAGGACGTCGAGGCGCGCACCGCCGACGGGGAGGTGCTCGCGGCGGACATGCTGGAGGGCCACCCCGGGTTCAAGGACTCCCTGTGGCACGAGTACGTGGGCGTGCTCGCCGAGTTCGAGCGGCGGGTGCGCGGCGGCGTGGTCGAGGACCCGGGCGGGCCGTCCGCGCTGCGGCTGGTCGGGGACGCCTACCGCCTGGCGGAGGCCGCGGAGCCGACGAGGGAGGGGGCGCGGTGAACCCCCGTGAGGACGGACCCAAACGGGACGTCACCGCGACGCTGGTCAAGGTCCTGGTGCACCGCAGGAGCGAGCGGGGCATGCGGCTCGAACCCCACGCCAGCCGGTGCGTGCGCGCGGGGGAGGTGCACGAGCTGGTCGCCACCGACCACACCGAGACCGCCGAGGGGGCCCGGATCGACCGGGTGGGCTTCCTCGGGTTCGCCGAGATCACCGGCGCCGGGGTGGTGGACCGGGGCGACGAGGTGTGGATCGGCCCGCGCCGGGTGGGGACGGTGCTCGGCTTCGACGCCTGCCACATGCCCAACCACTACAACGTGCTCGTCCACGCCGACCCGCTGCCGACCGGGCGGGACCTGGGTCTGGCCGCGGGCGAGGGGCTGGTGTTCCGACAGGGGGAGCCGGTCGGCGCCGACCCGGCCGCCGAAACGGTTTCCGAAGAATCTGGTATTTGCTGAAAAATGTCCGATATAAAAAATCAATTACCCCCATGGATTCTTCTGAACCCCTTTTGTGGGACACGCTCGCAGGCTAATCTTCTGGGTGTGGGGAGGGTCCGGCCAGGCTCGGTCGGAGGGTCCTTTCCTGTGCTCGGAGAGAGCATCGTACGTCTGTTTTTCCATGGGAACTGAGAGGGAAAATAAATGACGACCGCCACCAAGGCCAACAGCCGCCTCGAAGAGCGCTTCCGCCTCTGGGACGTCGACGGCAGCGGCAGCATCGAGCGCTCGGACTTCGAGACCGAGGCGAACGACATCGTCTCGCGCCTGGGGGCCGAGGGCACCGCCCAGGGCAACGAGCTCAAGGCCGCCTACCTGGCGATGTTCGACCACCTGGCCGCCGCCGCCGGCACCCAGGAGATGAGCCAGGAGCAGTTCGTCCAGGCTGCCGAGCAGGAGATCATCAGCAAGGGCGACGCCGGCTTCGCCTCGGTCGTCCAGCCGACCATCCAGGCCATCGTCAACGTGCTGGACACGAGCGGCGACGGTGAGATCAGCCCCTCCGAGATGCAGAAGTGGTTCGCCGCCATCGGTCTCCAGGGCGCCGAGGCCGACCGCGCCTTCGCCGAGCTGGACACCGACGGCAGCGGCAAGCTGTCCACCACCGAGCTGGTCGACGCGGTCCGCGACTACCACCTCGGCCGCAACGACATCCCCCTCCTCGGGAGCTGAGCCCCTCGTCCCGGCCGCGGCCGACCGCCGCGGCCGGGACCGTTTCCCGCCCCTCTCCCCTCCGCGGTACGGGAACGCGGGAAAGCGAAGTGCGCCGGCCCTCCCGTTCCGTCTTTCCCGAGACGCCCGGGAAGGGCTTTATTCGGCGTGGGAAACGGTCGGAGCCCGGTTTGGGGAACCCTTTTCGAATGCCGGTATGACGTCGTGCCTCTGTTGTTCCACGGAAGAAGTGAGGGAAAGCCCATGACGACCGCCACCAAGACGGCCAGCCGCCTGGAGGAGCGTTTCCGACTCTGGGACGTCGACGGCAACGGGGTGATCGAGCGCTCGGACCTCGCGGCCGAGGCCGACGGCATCGTCTCGCGCCTGGGGGCCGAGGGCACCGCCCGTGGCGACGCGCTCAGGGCCGCCTACCTGGGCATGTTCGACCGCCTGGCGGCGGCCGCGGGCACCGACCGGATGAACCGCGACCAGTTCATGGAGGTCGCCGGGCGCGAGATGGTCGGCAGCGAGGACGGCTTCGCCGAGATCGCCCGGCCGACGCTCCAGGCCACCATGGACGTGCTCGACACCGACGGCGACGGCGAGATCAGCCGGAGCGAGATGCGCCAGTGGCTCGACGCCGTCGGCGTCAGCGCGCGGGACGCCGACGGCGTCTTCGACGAACTCGACACCGACGGCAGCGGCACGCTCTCCGCCTCCGAACTGGTCGACGCGGTCCGCGACTACCACCTCGGCCGCAACGACATCCCCCTCCTCGGCGGCTGAGCCCCCGCCCCGGCCGAGGCCCGCCGCCCCGGCCGGCGACCGCCCCCTCCCGCAGCGTAGAAACGTGGAGAAGTTGAAGAGAACGCTCGAACCCCCCGAGGCGGCGCCCCCCGGCAGAACACGCCTCCCCGTCCCCTTCTTCGACCAGTCCCGGAGCTTCGCGGAACTGTGGCCGCGCATCCGGGACAACTGCCTCCGGGTCATGGACCGGGGCAAGTTCTCGCACGGGGCCATGGTCGCCGAGTTCGAGGACGCCCTGGCCCGCTGGACCGGCGCCCGGCACGTGGTCGGCGTCAACTCCGGAACCGACGCCCTCGTCATCCTGCTGCGCGCCGCCGGGCTGCGCCCCGGCGACGAGGTGATCGTCCCCGCCTACTCCTTCGTCGCCACCGCCAGCTCCGTCGTCCTCGCCGGGGGCGTCCCGGTCTTCGCCGACATCGAGGAGCACGGGTACGGCATCGACCCGGCCTCGGTGGACGCGGTGGCCACCTCCCGCACCCGGATGGTCATGCCGGTCCACCTGTTCGACCGCCTGGCCGACATGGAGGGCGTGCGCGAGGTCGCCCGGCGCCGCGGCCTGACCGTGCTGGAGGACAGCGCCGAGGCCATCGGCATGCGGCTGCGCGGCGTGCACGCCGGACTGCTCGGCACCGGCGGCGTGCTGTCCTTCTTCCCCTCCAAGACCCTCGGCGCCATCGGCGACGCGGGCGCGCTGCTCACCGACGACGACGCCGTCGCCGAGACCGCGCGGGCACTGCGCCACCACGGCCGCTCCGGGCGGACCCTGGACGAATTCCCCGGCATCGCCAACCCGACGGTCGTCGCCGGCTGCAACAGCAAGATGGATGACATCCAGGCCGCCGTGCTGCTGGCCAAGCTCTCCCGGCTCGACGCCGACATCGCCCGCCGGGCCGAGCTGTCCGCGCGCTACGACGCCCGCCTGCGCGACCTGCCCGGGATACGCGCGGTGCCCGGCGCCGTCGCGCCCCACCCCGGCGGCGACCGCGTCGTCTACGTCCACCTCGTCGAGGCCGACGACCGCGACGCCCTGGTCGCCCACCTGGCCGGGGCCGGGATCGGCACCGAGACCTACTACCCGATCCCGCTGCACCTGCAGCCCTGCTTCACCCACCTGGGATACGCGCCCGGCGACTTCCCGCGCGCCGAGGCGGCCTGCGAGGCGGCGGTGGCCCTGCCGCTCTACCCCGACCTGACCGACGCCCAGGCGGACCGGGTCTGCGAGGAGATCGAGGACTTCTGCGTTCGGAGGCACCGATGACCACGGCGACCGGGCAGCGCATCCCCTTCTTCGCCCCCGACCTGTTCGACGCCGACCGCGACGTCCTGCTGGAGGCCGTCCACGCCACCGGCACCGGCGGCGCGCAGAAGTTCATCCTCGGCGAGCGCACCGCCCTCCTCGAACGCCAACTGCGCGACCGCCTCGCCGCCGCCGACGTCGTCGCCTGCTCCAGCGGCACCTCCGCGCTCACCCTGGTCCTGGCGGCCATGGAGATCGGCCCCGGAGACGAGGTGGTGGTACCGGCCTTCGGCTGCGCGCCGCTGGCCAGCACCGTCGTCGAACGCGGCGCGCGCCCGGTCTTCGCCGACGTCGACCCGGTCTCCCTGACCCTGGACCCGGACGCCGCCGAGGCCGCCCTCACCGCGCGCACCCGCGCGGTCATGCCCGCGCACGTGTTCTCGATGATGGCCGCCATGCCCCGGTTCCGGGACCTGGCCGACCAGTACGGGCTGCGCCTGGTCGAGGACTCCGCGCTGGCCCAGGGCGGAACCCTCGGCGGCCGCCCCGCCGGGCTGTGGGGCGACGCCGGGGTCTACTCCTTCGTCCAGGTCAAGACCTTCGGCATGCCCGGCGAGGGCGGCGTGGTGGTCACCGCGGACGCCGAACTCGCCGTGCGCGTGCGGATGCTGCGCAACCACGGCCAGGACGGCACACACCGCTTCCTGCACCACCGGATCGGCCTCAACAGCCGCTTCGACGAGGTGATGGCCGAGTTCCAGCTGCACCGGCTGAGCGGGCTGGAGGACCGGCTCGCCCGCCGGGCCGAGATCTCCACCTACTACTCCAGCCGGTTCGCGCGACTGGCCGGAGCCGGGATCACGGCGCCGCCCACGGGCGGCGACGGGCGCTGCCACTACGTCTACACGCTCCTGGCCGAGGAGCGCGACGACCTGCGCGTCCACCTGTCCGCGCACGGGATCGACACCCACGTGTACTACCCGCGAGCCCTGCCCGCCCAGCCCGCGTTCGCTCCCTACGCCCGGGCCGGGGCCCGCTGGCCCGACGCGGAGTCGGCGGCCCGGCGCAACATCTCCCTGCCGCTGTACCCGCACCTGGACGACGCCCAGGTGGAGCACATCGCCGACACCGTGTGCGCGTTCGCCGACCGTTCCAGGAGAACAAGATGACCGACCACACCGCCGCACCCCCCGCCGCCCCGGCGCCCGCGGCCGCGCCGCCCCGGGGCACCCCGGCCGCCTACGCCCGGCTGGCCAAGCTCGACATCTACGACTACTACATCGGCCTGCCCCTGGTACTGGCCATGCTCGCGCCCGCGCTGCGCTGGGAGCCGGGCACACTGGGGCTGCTCCTGCTCATCCTGCTCGCCGAAGTGGCCGTGGTGGCCGCCATGGTCGCCTTCGACGACGTCACCGGCTACCGCGACGGCAGCGACGCGGCCAACTACGGCTCGGACGCGGCCCGTCGCCGGCTGGCCCGCAAACCCCTCGTCGCCGGGACGCTCACCGAACCGCAGGCGCTGCGCTTCGCCTGGGCGGCCACCGCGGTGAGCGCCCTGCTCTGGGGCCTGGTCGTCCTGGCCGCCCCGCACCAGCCCGCCTGGGCGGTCGCCCTGGCCGCCCTGTGCGTGGTCGCCTCGGTCCAGTACTCCTGGGGCCTCAAGATCAGCTACCGGGGCTTCCAGGAGGTCTTCCTCATCGGCCTGGGCGTGGGCTGGGTCCTGGTGCCCTACGGGCTGCTCGCCGGGGAGCTGAACGGCTTCGTCGTGGTCCAGGCCCTGCTGTTCGGCTTCGGACCGATGCTCTTCGGCCTGTACTCCAACACCAACGACGCCGCGGGCGACCGCGCCGCCGGGCGGATCACCGTGGCCGCGCTGGTGCCCAGGCGCCTCAACACCGCCTTCATCATCGCGGCGACCGCGGCGGAGAGCCTGCTCATCAGCGGCTCCACCCTGGCCGGGATCTCCCCGTGGTGGTTCCCGATCGTCCTGGCCCCCGTCTTCCTGATGCGGGTGGCCCAGCTCTTCATCGGGTTCGTCCAGAACGACATCCTGCGCGCCCGCCGCCTGGCCATCCACACCCACCGGGTCACCGTGGTCCTGCTCATCGCCGCCCACCTGCTGGCGCCCGCGCTCCTGGGAGACGCCGTATGAGCGGGGTGCTCGACGTCGCGGTGGTCGGAGCGGGCCCCGCCGGACTGGCCGCCGCCCACGCGCTGGCCCGCGCGGGCCGCTCGGTCCGCGTCCTGGAGGCCGCCGAGGCCGTGGGCGGACGCATGCGCACCCTGCGCGAGCACGGCTGCCTCATCGACACCGGCGCGGAGATGCTGCCCCCGGCGAAGGCCTACCCGGCCACCTGGAAGCTGATCCGCGAGGTCGGCCTGGACGCCGACCGCCGCGCGGTGCCCCGCATCCGCGGCGCCCTGGCCTCCTGGCGCGGGGGCCGGGCCCGACCGCACGTGGGCCGCCCCCTGGGCCTGCTCACCGGCGCCGGGCTGTCCCCGCGCGCGCGGGCCGACCTGCTGCGCCTCCAGATCCAGCTGGCCCGCCTCGGCCCGGACCCCGAACACCCCGAGCGCTCCCCGCTGGGCGCGCGCACCCTGGCCGAACTGCTCCGCCCCTACCACCCGGAGCTGCGCCACCGGCTGCTCGGTCCCCTGGCCGCCGGGTTCTTCGGCTGGGACCCCGAGCACACGGCCGCCGCCCCCTTCGCCGCGCACCTGGTCTCCGCGGGCAGCAGCGCCCGCTGGCGCACCTACCGCGACGGCATGGACACCCTCGCGCGGGCCCTGGCCGACCGGCTCGACGTGGTCACCGGCCACCCCGTGACCAGTGTGTCCGCGGGCCCCGACGGGGTCGGGCTGGAGTCCCCGGCGGGCACGGTCACCGCCCGCGCGGCCGTGCTGGCCGTGCCCGCCCCGCTCGCGGCCGTGCTCCACCCCGGCGCGTCCGGCGTCGAGCGCGCCTACCTGGAGGCCTGCGAGTACGCGCCCATGCTCCGCGTCTCCCTGGTCCTGGACCGCCCGATGGAACCGGCCGGGGCGCGCGGCGGCTTCGCCACCCTGGTGCCCGCCCCGGAGGACCCGCTGCTCAACGTGGTCACCGCCGACCACAACAAGCACCCGGGCCGGGTGTCGTCCGGCCGGGGCCTGGTCTCCCTGGTCGCCTCGCCGCGCGGTGCGGCCGAACTCCTGGACGCCTCCGACGCACTGGTGGCGGAGCGGCTCACCGCCCGCGCCGAACTCCTGCTGCCCGGCCTGTCCCGGCACGTGGAGGCCGTGCGCGTGCACCGCTTCCGCCACGGCCTGCCCGCCGCGGGGCCGCGCGCCCTGCGCGAGCGCGCCGCCTTTGCCGTCCGCCCGCCCGCGGCCGTGGACTACGCCGGGGACTGGATCTCGCTGCGCCCGTGCAGCGAGGGCGCGGTCTCCTCCGGGGCCGCGGCCGCCGCGCGGGTCCTGGCCTTCCTCGCCTCGACGGCCCAGACACCCGCTCCCGCCTCCAGTGAGGACCGACGACGATGACGCTGTTCACCAAGCCCCTGCACCTGGGCACCCTCTTCGACGACCTGGTCGAGCGCGGCTCCACGACCGCCGTGCACCTGAGCAGACCGCTGGACATCGCCCCCGGCCTGGGCACCGAGCTGGACGTGCCCCGGGTGGCCGAACTGGTCCGAGAGGCGGCCGGGTGGCTCGCGGCGGCCGGTGTGCGGCCCGGCGACCGCGTCGCGATCGCCAAGCGCAACCACTGGGACTACGTCCTGCTCAACTCCGCCGCGGCCCGGCTGGGCGCGGTGCCCGCGTCGCTGTCGGCGCACCTGGAGCCGGACGCGCTGGAGGTCCTGCTCAAGCGCCTGGACCCGGCGCTGCTGGTCACCGACGCCGCCCTGCTCGCCGCGTCCCGGGAGGCGGGGGCCGACCCCGCCGTGCACGCGGCCCGCACCCTGGTCATCGACGACCCGGCGCGGGGCGCGGGTCCGGCCGGGGACGGGGTCCCCGTCGGAGGAGGGGGCCCGGCCGGGAGCGTCCTGCGCCTGGACGACGTGCGCGGCACCGAGGCCCCGCCGCCGCGCAGGCCGCACCTGGACGCGCCCCTGGCGATCATGCACACCTCCGGCACCACGGGCGTGCCCAAGCTGGTCCCGCACTCCACCCGCACGATCATGCGCCGCCTGGCCGGGTTCGAGGCGCACCGCTGGCCCGTGCTGAGCAGCCGCCCCGACGACACGGTGACCGGCGCGTACTCCTTCGCGCACGGGCGCGCGCTCGCCTGGACCGCCAGCGTGCTGTGGCTGTCCCCGGGCGGGCTGTCCGTGGTCACCGGCGCCGACTGGGCCGAGGCCGGGCCGCTGCTGGAGCGGCACCGCCCCACCACCCTGGAGGCCGCGCCCGCGGTCTTCGCGCGCTGGCAGGACCGGGCGGAGCGGGAGGACGCCCCGTTCGACCGGGTGCGGCTCTACGTCAGCACCTTCGACGCCGTGCACCCGCCGACCGTGCGCGCCTTCCTGGGCGCCACCGGCCACCGGCGCCCGGTGTGGATGCAGGGCTGGGGCCAGAGCGAGACCGGGCCGCTGACCTTCCGGTTCCTCACCCGGCGGGCGATGGCCGCGGAGAACGGGCGCCACCCCACCACCCGCCACCTGGGCCGGCCCATCCCCACCCGCACCAGACTGCGCGCGGTCGACCCGCACACCACGCGCCCCGTCCCGGCCGGTACGCCCGGCCTGATCTTCTGCCGCACCGAGGCCCTGTGCCTGGGCTACGTCGGCGAGGAGGGCCGGTGGCGGTCCAAGCTGGTGGGCGAGTGGTGGAACACCGGCGACATCGGTGTCCTCAGCCGCACCGGCGCGCTGCGCTTGGTGGACCGCGAGGTGGACGCCCTGCGCGAGGGCGGCTGCCTGGAGGTGGAGGACGTCGTGGACGACCGCCTGCCCGAGGTGCTGGAGTGCGTCGTCCTGAGCGTTCCGGACGGGCCCCCGGTGCCGGTGGTGGCCACCGAGAGCGGGGGCCTGGACATCGTGGCCTGGCGCGGAGCCGTCGCCGACCTGCCCGAACTCGCCGACCCGGTGGTGCTGACCTGGGACGAGCTGCCGCGCACCGGCACCGGCAAGGTCCGCCGCTCCGTGCTGCGCGAGCACCTGGGCCTGCGCCCCGACACCTGCGGAACGGGGAAGTGGACGTGACCGCCGAGCCGGTGGACGCGGCCCCGCTCCCGCTCGCCGGGGCCGCCGCGCGGGCGGTGGGCGACTCGGTCGCGCTGCGCATCGCGGCGGCGCGCCTGGAGGCGCTCGGCTGCGAGGTCTCCCGGGCCGAGGGGCCCCTGCCCCCGCAGGCGCCGGCCGGGTGGATCGGCCTGGTGGCCGTCCCGGGCGAGTGGGGCCCGGGCGGGAACGGCTCCGGCGCGGCCCCGGGCGCTGACGGCTCCGGCGGAGGGGGAACCCGGGCGCTGCCGGTACCGGTCGGCTGCGCCATCGGCTGGTCCGGGCCGGTCGCGGCGCCCCTGGCGGGGGAGCGCGGCGTCCAGGCCGCCTGCGGGCTGGCGCACCTGCACGGCCGGGCCCGCGGGGCGCCCCGGTTCCTGGGGGTGGACTACGCGTCGGTGTGCGCGGGGGTGCTGGCCGCTCAGGCGGTGGCGGCCTGCGCGCTGGCCCTGGCGCGCGGCGGCCCGGCGCTGTCGGCGTCGGTCTCCGCGGCCCAGGCCGCCCTGCTCGCGGCGGGGCCCTACGTGGCCGCGGCCACCGCCCCGGGACAGGGAGTTCCCGCGGGCTCGCCCGCGCTCGACGCGGGAGGCGCTGGTACCGGTGGCGGCCGCGGTGCTGTCGTGCCCGGGACCGTTCCGCCCTTCCGCTCCGCCGACGGAGCGCGCTTCGAGATCGAGACCCTGGACGCCGAGGTCTGGCTGCGGTTCTGGACCGGCCTGGGCGCCGCCCCGGCCGCGATCGCCGCCGGGTGGCCGCCCTTCCAGCGGCGCTTCGCCACCGCGGTGTGCCCGCTGCCGCCCGAGCTGCCCGCCGCGATCGCGGCCGTGGACCTCGCCCGGGTCCGCCTGGCCGCCCGCGACGCGGGCATGAGCCTGGTCCTCGTCCGCGCCGTCCGGGACGCCGGGGAACCCGCCCCGGCCTCGGAGTGGCGGCTGCGCGCGCGGGACGCCGCCGTGACCCCGGCCGCCCCGCTGGCAGCGCTCGGCCCCGACGCCGCCGCGCCCCTGGCCGGACTGCGGGTGGTGGAGGCCACCAACCGCGTGCAGGGCCCGCTCGCCGGGCTGCTGCTCGCCATGCTCGGCGCCGAGGTCGTGCGGATCGAACCCCCGGGCGGCGACCCCATGCGCGGGGTGGCGCCGATGGCGGGGGACAGCTCCGCCCGGTTCCTGGCCCTGAACCGGGGCAAGGGCGCGGTCGAGACCGACCTCAAGTCCGCGGCCGGGCGCCGGGCCGCCCGTGACCTGGCCGCCACGGCCGACGTCCTGCTCTACAACTGGCCGCCCGGACGCGCCGAGGGGTTCGGCCTGGGCCCCGACGACCTCGCCGGCCCCGCCCCCGGCCTGGTCCACGTGCACGCCGACGGGTGGGGCGGCCGGGCCCCCGAACCCGGCACGCTGGCCACCGACTACCTGGTCCAGGCGCACGGCGGGGTGGCCGACCTCCTGGCCGGACCCGGGCAGGAGCCCGCGCCGTCCCTGCTCACCCTCACCGACGTGCTCGGCGGAATCCTCGCCGCCGAGGGGGCGGTGGCCGCGCTGCTGCTGCGCGCCCGCACCGGCGCAGGGGTCCGCGCCCGGACCGCCCTGTCGGACGCGGCCCGGCTGCTGCGCCGCGCCGGACGCGGCACCGCGACCGAAGAGGGGGAGCGGAGCGTCCCCGGACCCGGGGAACAGAGCAGCCCGGGATCTGGGGAGAAGAGTGCCCCCGCTCCCGGGGAGCAGAGCTTCCCCGGCCCCGAGGAGAAGAGCGCCCCCGTTCCCGGGCGACGGAGCGGCACCGGACCCGGCCAGCGCAACGGCGCCGTGCCCCAGCGGTGGGACCGCACCCGGACCGGACCGCGAGGCGGCCTCGTCGCCGTGGAGTGCGACGGCGCCGCGTCGCGGACGGGAGGCGTCACCGCGCCCGTGGAGAGCGGCGGCCCGGCTCCCGGTGGGCGGATCGGTCCCGTACCCGTGGAGGACCTGGCGGCGATGGCCGCCGCACCGGCGTTCGCGGCGGCCTTCGACACGGTCGGCGGCGCTTCCTGCGTCCGTGCCCCGTGGAGCTTCGCGCCCGCCGCCGACGCACCGAGCGCCGAGACGGGGCCGCGTGACGGAGCCGCGCGCCGGGGCGCGCCCGTACGGAACGAACCCGCTCCCGGCGTCACCGTCGGTCCCCGCGACCGCGCCAACGGCGGCACCAGCGCCAGGACCACCGGCCCGGACACCCCCCACGCCGCACCGTCGACGTCTCCGGACGGCGCCGTGGCCGACCACACGCCCGTGGAGAACCGATGACCTGGATCTCCTCCAACGGCCTGGAACTGCGCGACCTGGTCCCGGCCGACCTGCGCGCGCGCTGGACCGCGCGCGGCTGGTGCCCGGGCCGGGACCTGTACACCCTCTTCCACGAGCACGCGCTCGCCCACCCCGGACGCGACGCCGTCGTCGACGACCGCGGCACGCTCGACTACGCCGGGCTGGACGCCGCCGTGCGCCGCGCCGCCGCCGCCCTGGCCGCAGGGGGGACGGGGGAGCGCGACGTCGTCGGCGTCCTGCTGCCCAACGGGCGCGAGGCCGTCGTGGCCGAACTCGCCGTCGCCGCCGTCGGCGCGGTCGCGCTGCCCGTCCCCGACGGCCGGTCCCCGGCCGACGTGCGCAGCCTGCTGGCCCGCTCCCGGGCCGCCGACCTCGTCACCACCCCGGTGCGCGCCCGACAGATCCGCCGCGCGGACCCGCCGCCGACCCTGCGCCGGACGTGGGCGTTCGGCCCGGCCCGCCCCGGGACGCGCAGCCTGGACCGGCCCGACGCCGCGACGCTGCGGGACTGGCGTCCCGCCCGGCCCGACCCCGAGTCCCCGGCCCGCGTCCTGGTCTCCTCCGGCTCGGAGGGCGAACCCGGCATGGTCGCCTACAGCCACAACGCCATGGCGGGCGGCCGGGCCAACTACGTGGCGGCGCTGCACACCGGACCCGGCCCCATGCGCAACCTGGTCCTGGTGTCGCTGGCCTCCTCCTTCGGCTCCTGCGGGGTGCCGGTGACCCTGGCCGGGCTCGGCGCGACCCTGGTGGTCCTGCCCCGCTTCGACCCGGCCGCAGCGCTGCGCGCGATCGAGCTGCACCGCCCCACCCACCTGATCGGCGTGCCCACCATGCTGCGGCGGATCGCTGCGCTGCCCGAGCGGGCCGACACCTCGTCCCTGCGCGCGGTGGTGGCCAGCGGCGCCCCGCTGCACCGGGAGGTCCGCGACGCCTGCGCCGCCCGCTTCGGGCAGCCCGTGGTCAACGTCTACGGCTCCACCGACGGGGTCAACTGCCACACCGCCCGCCGCCCCGAGGCGTGGGAACCGGGCCTGGCCGGAGACCCCGCCCCCGACGTGGCCGAGGTGAGCATTCGCGACCCGCGGGGGCGCCCGGTTCCCCGGGGGGAGACCGGCGAGATCTGGGCCCTGGGCCCGATGACACCGCTGTGCCGCGTCGCCGCGCCCGAGCTGGACGCCGAGCGGCGGGCCCCGGGCGGATGGGTGCGCACCGGCGACCTGGGCCGCCTGGACCCCGACGGCGCGCTGCGGGTGGTGGACCGCCTGCGACGGACGGTGATCCGGGGCGGCGTCAACATCTTCCCGGCCGAGGTGGAGCGCGAACTCGGCGCCCACCCCGCCCTCGCGGAGGCCCACTGCGTCCCCGTCCCCGACCCCGACCTGGGCGAGCGCATGTGCGCCTGCGTGTCCTCTGCGGAGGGGGCCGACGCGCCCTCCCCGCAGGAGCTCATCGCCTTCCTGCGCGACGAACGCGGCCTGGACGTGCGCGCGCTGCCCGAGCACGTGGTCGTGCTGCCCGAACTGCCGCTCGGCCCGACCGGGAAGGTGTGCACGGCCACCCTGACCCGCGTCGCCGCCGAGGCCGTCGGCGCGCACCGACCGCCGGGCCGGGCCGCGGCCGGGGGCGGTCGCGCCCCGTCAGACCCCGTAGCCCGAACGGCCGGACCGACCCGACCGGCCCCGACGATCCGACCGACCCGACCGACCCCCGAGGAGACACCGGTGACCGACGCCGCCGAGGACCAGCGCTACGTCTTCGACAACCACAGCGATCACGCCTTCGACCAGCACCGCTTCCTGGCCGCCGCCTACGACCCCGTGACCACCGAACGCCTGGAGCAGACCGGTGTCGGGCCGGGGTGGGACTGCCTGGAGGTGGGCGCCGGGGGAGGCAGCGTCGCGCTCTGGCTGGCCGACCGGGTCTCCCCGGGCGGGAGCGTGCTGGCCACCGACATCAAGCCCGAGCGCATCCCCGCCGTCGAGGGCCTGGAGGTCCTCCGCCACGATGTGGTCCGCGACCCGTTGCCCGAGGCCGCCTTCGACCTCATCCACTCCCGGCTGGTCCTGCTGCACATCCCGGAGCGGATCGCGGTCCTGGAACGCCTGGTGCGCGCGCTCAAGCCCGGCGGCGTGCTCCAGCTCGACGAGTTCGACATCACCTACGGCCCGGCGCTGCTCATGCCCGACGCCGAGTCCCAGAAGCTCTACGAGGAGTTCCAGGAGGCCAAGACCAGGCTGATGGTCCGCGCCGGGGCCGACCCGGCCTGGGGGCGCAACGCCGCCGAGGCGATGCGCGGCGCGGGTCTGGTGGACATCGACCCCCGGCCCCGGCTGGAGCTGTGGGACGCCGACTCCCCGGGCGTGCACCTGATCGCGCACCACACCCGCCACCTGCGCGACGCCTTCGTACGCGAGGGGATGAGCGACGAGCGGCTCGCCCGGGTGCGCGCGCTCCTGGCCGACCCGTCCTTCCGGGCCAGCTCCTGCGCGATCTACTCGGTCCAGGGCCGCCGCCCCCTCTGAGCGCGTGGCCCGCGTCCGCTGACACGGGTGACATCGGCCGGAAACGTCGCTGGTGTGACGCGAGTGTCCTGACCTGCGGTGATCGTTTACTTATGGAGAGGTTCGGTGCCCCAGACCCGCTATGAGCACAAGACCACGCGGGTCAAACCGGCCTGACCGGGACGCACGCCTTCTGTCGTGGGCGTCGGCTAGGTTGCCCGCGTACACGCACAGCAGTGTCAGGGGAGGGCGACCATGACATCGAGAGCACCGCGCACCGACCGGGGGAGCAGGACCGTCCGCGCCTCCGCGGCGGCGGTCTACGCGGCGATGACCGAACCGGACGCCCTCGCGGCCTGGCTGCCGCCGGAGGGCATGGCGGGCAGGATCGACCGCTTCGAGCCGTGGCCCGGGGGCGGGTACCGCATGGTGCTGACCTACCTCGATCCGCAGGAGGGGCGGGGCAAGACCTCGGAGACGGAGGACGTCACCGAGGTCGCCTTCGCCGAGCTGGCGCCCGGGGAGCGGGTCGTGCAGCGGATCGGCTTCGAGTCGCCCGACCCCGACTTCGCCGGGACGATGACCATGACCTGGACCCTCGCGGCGGCGCCGGAGGGCACCCTGGTCACCGTCGAGGCCGCCGACGTGCCCCGGGGCATCGACCACGCCGTCCACGAGGAGGCCCTCGCCTCGTCCCTGGCCAACCTCGCGGCCCACGTCGAACGGTGACCCGGCGGCCCGGTCCCGGGCGGAGGCGTCCGCCCGGGACCGGGCCGCCCTGCCGGACATCGGAGTGGCTGCCCTGCACGCGGTCCTCAGCCGTCGGCGGCCAGGCGGCCCAGGCGTTCCTCCACCTCGTCCGCGCGCGGGTCGTCGTGGTCGCGCAGGTACTCCAGGGCCGCGTTCCACGCCTCCCGGGCCCCGACCGCGTCGCCCAGTTCGGCTCGTGCGTCGCCCAGACCCAGCAGCGCGGCCGCCCGGCTGTCCCGGTCGTCGCGCTCCTCGAAGACGCGCAGGGCCTGCCGGTAGGCGGTCATGGCTTCCTGGGCCCGGCCCGACCCGGTGAGGCTCCGGCCCAGGGTGCAGCGCGCCCACGCCACACTCCAGTCGGCGCCGATGGCCTCGAACGCCTCGATCGCCGCCCGGCTGTGGTCGAGGGCCTCGTCCCAACGGCCGAGGTCCACGCCGAAGTCGGCCAGGCTGAGCAGCCCCATCGCCGCGCCGCGCCGCTCGCCCGCCCCACGGAAGACCGCGATGGCCCGCTCGACGTGTTCGGCGGCGGTTCCGTCGCGCTCGCCGCGCTGCCAGGCCACCACACCCAGTTGGCGCAGCGCGAACCCCTCCACCCACGGGTCACCGGCTTCCCGGTTGGCCTCCAGGGCGGACTCGTAGTGCCGCACGGCCGCGTCGAGATCGTCCAGCAGCCACTGGGCGTCGCCCATGCCCAGGTGGTTGCGGGCGAGCCCGAAGGAGGAGCCCGCGCTCTCGGCCGCCCGGAGGCCGACCGCATGCAGGTCGCGCCACTCGTGCCAGTGCCGGTGCAGCTCGAACAGTCCGTACACGCTCGCGGGCAGCCGCCAGGCGGTGTCGTGGTGGCCGTGCTCCAGGGCGGCCCGCACCACGGCCACAAGGTTCGCGCGCTCGGTCTCGAACCAGGTCAGCGCGTCCTGGACGGAGTCGAACTCGGGCAACTCGTGATCCTGTTCCCGCCCGGGGACGACCGGGAAGTTCGGGTGTTCCACGCGCTGTGCCCGGGCGGCGGCGTGCGTGTACCACCGGGCCGCCCTCCCGACGGCCTCACCCGCCGCCTCCGGTCCTTCCTCGGCGCGGACCCGCTCGACCGCGTACAGGCGGACCAGGTCGTGCAGGCGGTAGCGGTCCTCGCGCGGGCGCTCCACGAGGTTCGCGCGGGCCAGGCGGGCCAGGAGCCTCCGGGCTTCCGCCTGTGCGGTGTCGGTGAGCGCGGCGGCGGCCCCGCAGGAGAACTCCGGCCCCGGATGCAGGCCCAGACGCCGGAAGAAGCGGGCGGTGTCGTCGTCCAGGGCCCGGTAGGAAGCCGTCATCACGGCGCGCAGATCACTCAACTCGTCCTCCTCGGCAAGGGCGTCCAGACGTGAATCCTCGGCGGCCAGTTCGCGTACCAGGTCGCTCAGCGCCGCGTCCGGCCGGTCGAGCAGCCGCTCGGCCGCTCCACGGGAAACCGGGGAGGTCTGTACCGCTCCTGCCAGGAGACGACGGCGCCGGGTTCCCCAGATGCTGCGGAACCCGGCGCCGGAGGAGGTCAGCCCTGTCTCTGGCGGTGGAGTTCGACGGCGGCGAGAACGACCTCCGGGGAGATGCGGACCGCGGTTTCCCCGGGCAGGGGGTTCTCCACCTTCGCCCAGTCCTCCGGTGCCAGAGCGGGGCCCTGGACGACGAACTCTCCGGTGTCGCTGAGGTAGACCGAGGGGCAGCCCTTACCTCCGGAGGCGGGGTCCTTGGCGAGCAGTTCCAGTTCCATGGATCTCCGTTCAGGCTTTGCGAGGGGCCTTCAGGGGACGCCGAAACTAGCACGCAGGCCTTGCGCCACAGGGGTTCTGGCCGTTTCCGGTCCGCTCGGTCCCGGTCCCTTCTCTGCTCCTTTTCCACTCTCTTCCCTGGGGTCCCGTGGGACACAAGCGCGTACAGCTTTGCGGGGTTCATAATCGGTTCTCCGCTCCTTCGCGGCGGTGTGGCGAACAGGGGCGCCGCGACCGGCGGACGGCCGGGTGCGGCGCCCCTGAGGGTCAGGGGTTCCGGTGGAACCCAGGGAAGGGTGAGGTGCCCGGTGCTCCTGTGACGGCGGTGACCGAGCGGATCAGCTCCTCGGGACTGTCGGCGCAGACCAGCCGCATGCGACCGGTGTGCGCGGCCCAGTACTGGCGGGTGTGCTGGCCGAACCAGACCGTCCAGCCGTGGTGGCGCAGCGCCGCGAGCCCGACTCGGGGGTCACCGCCCGGGCCGGGCCTGGGCGCTGGAGGGCTGGAACCGCGTCCGGGTTCCGGACGGGTGACGGGGCTGGACCACCTCGGGAAGACCTCCGGTCGCGGTGCCTCTGCCACGGCGGTCACCGGGTGCTCTTCCGTTGCGGAGACAGAGCCAGGGCCCGGCGCAGGGCGGTCGGGTCGCTGGCGGTGACCAGAACGGCCGGGCAGGGGCAGCACCGGCGGGCCAGCGTGGCGACGAGGACCGGGCGCCCCGACTCGTCGTGGAGTTCGCAGATGAGGTGGTCGGGGAAGTCGCCGCGCAGGCGACGGATCTCCGTGCTGGGATAGAGGCCGTAGCCGGGCACGGTTCACCACCCGCTCCGGTTCCGCATGGCCGTTCGGGGCGCCGGAACCGCAGGTGGCTGCTGTGGTGTATGGGGCTGCGCGGTCCGCTGCCGGGGCAGCCTGAGCGGCCGGACGGGGCCCTGCGGCTGGTCCGGCTGGTCCGGATTCCAGCCCAGGGTGAAGAAGACGGCCGGTCCGTGTGGGGTGCGTTCGACGCCCCAGGTGTCGGCCAGGGCGTTGACGAGGAAGAGGCCGCGTCCGTGCTCGGATCCGGGGTCGGCCGGAACCGCCTGGAGGGCGGGAACGCGGTCGTCGTCGCAGCCGCGCACGGAGACGCGGAGGCAGTGAGCCGAGGCGAACAGCGAGACGAGGAACGCCCCGCCGCGTGCTCCGGCGGGGGAGTGCAGCAGGGCGTTCGTGGCGAGTTCGCTCAGGATCAGGAGTGCGTCCTGGGCGGGGGAGACGGGGGTCCGCGCCAGTTCCAGACGGTGGGAGAGCCAGTCGCGCGCGTCCTTGACGGCGGACAGCGCCCCGGGGAAGCGCCCGAGGTAGCGCCGAAGCTCGGGCCGCCGAGGGGGTTCGGGCATGGGAGTACTACGGTTGTCCAAGGTCCTCACCTGCTCCTACAGGTTGTGGGCTCAGGCCCTGGCCAGGTGTGTCCGCACCTGACCAGGGCCGTTTTTCGTAGGCACGGCATTCGGCGACTTCACCAAGTCACCCCTGAGCTGTGCTCTTGGTCTCTATCATCAACACTACAGAGGGTTAACGCAAGAGATCTTTAATAGTTCATCGCATTTTTAGTCCTCGTGATAGGGCTGGAGGCTGGCAAGATGGGCCGACGTACACCGGACGACGCCATGAGTGGAGTGACTATGAGGACGCGGCTCAGCCTGTCGGTGCGGGGGAAGCGCCTGCTGCGCGAGCTACGGCGTCTTCGCGACGAGCGGCGGATGAGCCCTGAGGACGTCGCCGGGCAGCTCGGGTGGCACAAGACGAAGCTGTACCGGATCGAGCGCGGCGAGAGTCGGCTCATCCTCGATGACCTGGACGAGCTGCTGGAGCTGTACGGCGTGCGCTCGCCCGAGCGCGAGTCCCTCTTCCAGCTGGGTAAGGACGCGTGGAAGCGCGGGTGGTGGCTGGCCTACCGGGACCTCTACCAGGGCGAAAGCTTCTTCGTCATGGAGAACGACGCGGCCAAGATCAGCGTCTATGCGCCGAACCTGCTACCTGGTCTGCTTCAGACGGAGGGCTACGCTAGTGCTTCGATTCAGGCCATGCATGCCACTGGCGATGACGATGAGATGGCGCGGCAACTGTCCGTCCGGATAGAGCGCCAAGGCATCCTTGCTCGCGAGAGCCCGCCTGAGGTACTGGCTGTTCTCGATGAAGTCGTGCTTCGGCGGACTGTGCTGGACGAGGAAGTGCACAGGGGCCAGCTCAACAGACTGCTCGAACTTAACCAGAGGCCCAACATCACCATCCAGGTAGTGCCTTTCACGAAGGGTGTGTACACGGGGCAATCGGGGCAGTTCACCATCTTCGAGTTCCCTGATCCAGAAGACGCTCCAGTCGCCTACCAGGAAGGGCTTTTCGGTGATGTGTATGTGGAGGATGCCAAGGATGTAGCGCGGTATACCCTTGCAGCCGCGAGGTTCCACAAGGTGGCGCTGGATGCAAGCGCCACCACCGCGTTCATCCATGAACTGCTGAAGGAGACGGGATAGATGGCTGTCGACCCCACACAGGCACTTTGGCGTACCAGTAGCTATAGCGGTACGGGCAAGGAGTGCGTCGAGGTGGCGGACGTCGAGTCCGGTGCGTATGTCCGTGACTCCAAGCAGCCTGAACTTGGACATCTGGCGTTCCCCTCGACTGAGTGGAACACCTTTGTCTTCTCCTTGAGCGTTTGAGAGCCTGCCAGACTCGTGTGGACGGTGCTGTCAGGTCTTGGGGGTCTCATGTTCGGAGACTTGGTCTTTCGTAAGACGTCCTACAGCGGCGCAGGGAACAACTGTGTCGAGGTCGCAAGTTGGAAGAAGAGCAGCCACTCCAAAGCGAGCGGTGAGTGCGTCGAGGTGGCGGACGTCGAGTCCGGCACCTACGTCCGTGACTCCAAGCAGCCTGAGCTGGGCCACCTGGCCTTCGCCTCCGCCGAGTGGCACACCTTCGTCTCTTCGCTGAAGGCAGCGAACGCCACCTCCTGACACCCTCACCCCTCCCGCATCCCCACAACGTCGAGTCCCGGCAGCGCTTCCGCTTCCGGGGCTCAGTGGTACTCGGAGCCAACCCTCTCTGTCAGATTGGGATGAAACATCACTTCATGTCCGTTTAGGCAGGCAGAGACCAACAGGGGAGCATCACCCGTATGACCAGCCAGAACACCAACCCCGCAGCCAAACCCCAACGCCGGACCTTCTCCGCCCAGTACAAGCTGCGCATCATCGCCGAGCACGACGCGTGCGCCACCGGAGCCGAACGCGCCGCCCTGCTGCGCCGTGAACGCCTCTACCACTCCCACATCATCGAGTGGCGCAACGCCCGCGACGCCGGCGCCCTGGAAAACCTCACCGACAGGCGCACCTCACCCACACGGGCCAAGAAGCACCCCGCCCAAGCCGAGGCCGAACGGCTGCGCACCCGGGTCGCCAAACTGGAGAAGGACGTGGCCGAACGCGACCACGCCCTGGAGGTCATGGGAAAAGCCTCCGCGCTCTTGCAGGCACTCTCCAAGAGCGCGGACTGAACAAGCACCTCGAACCCGTCCTGCACCAGGCGGTCCAAGACCTGCGCCCCCACACCGGCATCGTCAGGGCCTGCCAGCTCCTGGGGCGCTCCCGCGCCACCCACCACCGCCGCCTCAACCCGCCCGAGCCCAAGAAACCAGCCCCGCGCACACCACCGCCCTCAACCCTGACCAGTGCCGAGCGCGCCGCGGTCCTGGAGCTGATGAACAGCCCCGCCTACGCCGAGTTACCACCCGCCCAGATTTGGGCCCGCGAACTCGACGAGGGCCGCTACCACTGCTCGGTCTCCACCATGTACCGGATCCTGCGCGAACACGGCCAGACGGGCGAGCGCCGCCGCACGGCCACCCACCCGCCCAAGACGGTCCCCGAGTTGCGGGCGGACGGGCCCGGGCAGGTCTTCACCTGGGACATCACCCGCCTCAAAGGACCTGGGCGGGGCGCGTACTTCCACGCCTACGTCATCATCGACATCTACTCGCGCTACGTGGCCGCGCACACCGTGGAGCGAGCCGAGTCCGGCAAGCGGGCCGCGGAGCTGATCGCGGATCTGGCCAAGGCCAGCAGCATCGCCCCGGCAGTGCTGCACGCTGACCGGGGTGCGGCGATGACCTCCAAGGAGGTCTCCCAACTGTTGTTGGACCTGGGCATCGAGCGCTCGCACTCTCGCCCCAAGCAGTCCAACGACAACCCATACTCAGAGGCGCAGTTCAAAACCCTCAAGTACACGTCGGACTACCCGGACCGGTTCGCTTCCCTGGCACACGCCCGCCAGTGGTTGGACGGGTTCATGGCCTACTACAACCACGAGCACCGCCATTCAGGGATCGGTTACCACACCCCGGCCTCGGTGCACTTCGGTACGGCCGCTCAGGTCCGCGACCAGCGGGCCGCCACCCTGGCCCAGGCCTATGCCGCCCGTCCGGAGCGGTTCTCGCGTCCACCGCGACCGCCCCAGGTTCCCGAGACCGTGTGGATCAACGATCCAGCCCACCGCCGGGACCACACGCCACAGAACGTTTGACCAGGTCACCGTCTCATTTGACTTGACAAGTTCCGCAATCCCGTCATTCGGCTCCAGGCAGCGGGTCCGCTGTCAACGCAAGGAAGAGCCGGTCTCAGATACCGAGCTTCACGCCGATGTAGGCCACCCGGGCTTGGCGCTCCTCCGGGATCAGACGAAAGTGCAGCCGCCCGGCCCCCGGGGTGAACCGGGCATGCAGTTCGAACAGGCGGGGCTGCCCGTCGAGGTCGGTGAAGTCCGCGAGCCCCTGCTGGCGGCGTGACTCACTCTCCCCGGAGACCTTCGAACGGTAGTCGGGAGTCCTCGCCAGAGTCGGATCCCACGCGGCCACAGCCTCCTGAAGCTCGACCAGCCGGTTGCGCACCGGGAGAACCCACGCGGGCTTGAGCTCGCACAGGTTCCTCTCCACAACCGGCAGGAACGACAGCTGAGGAAAATATCGCTCCCGTGCCTCCCAGATCGCTGATCCCGTGGTGAGCCTGTCCAGACCATCCCGCCTGAGCCATTCATCATGCTCGGAGACGTGTGCCGTCCGAGCACAGTGCCGCAGCACGACCTCACTCCGGAGCAGTTCGACATCCCCGCTCTCGCCTTCCTCTGTGCGGAAGCGGGTCACGCTGAGCTGCGGTTCATCCCAGTCGACGCACACCGGGAGGCTGACCGCCATGCCGTCGTGCAGGTCCGTGGCCTGGAACGCGACTCCCACACGGCCCTGATGGCTGTACTCGCTCTCGGAGTCCACGCCCTCGGGCGGCAGGTGGAAGGGGGCACGCTGCTGGAGCAGGAGCAGCACGCGAGCCCGCTCCCGGTTCTGCGTGCTCTCGTTCATCCACTGGACCGCGCTGTAGCCCTGGCCGATCTGCCAGTGGGGGAACGTCGACACGCACACCAGAGCCGCGTCCGGACACGCCTGGCGGACGGGGAGCAGAGCCATGGCGAGATCGTTCATCGCCTCGGACGCTGCACGCCTGTCGATCGACGTGCCGCAGGAGAGTTCGTTGAGAAAGAGGAGGCTCATGTGTTCGGCTGTCTCTGGAGAAGAGGGCGGGGGAAGGGCTAGCTGAGCAGCCGCATGACGGCGTTGTCCCACTCGTCGAAGAAGCCCTCCGGCCACTCCGAGAGCATTCCGTCCGGGCCGATCGACGGGCTGATCAGCTCCGTCGCGCCCGTGCCCTGGTTGCGGAAGTAGTGCAGTACGACGTCCCCATGGGAGACGACGTCCTGTTTCGCAGCCAACCGCAGGCCGTTGAGAATGTGGTCGCTGTGCGTCTCCACGATCAGTTGGGCACCCGCCCGCGCCGCTTTGGCCATGAGGAAGGCGATCTGGGTCTGTCCGCGGGGGTGCAGGTGCGCCTCCGGGTTCTCCAGCATCAGCAGGGTTCCCGGTTGGGCGGACAGACAGGCCACGATGATCGGCAGGGTGTAGGTGAGCCCGAAACCGACGTTGGTGGGACGCCTGGGGTCAGAGGAGGACAGTCCGGCGCGTCCGCCGAAACCATAGCTCAAACGCACCAGATCGGTTCCGTCGATACCCGCCGCATCCAGACTGACGCCGGGACTGATCTCGCCCAGCCATGCTTGGACCTGGCTGAGAAGGGTCGAAGATCGTGCGCTCTCGTGGCGCAGCAGTTCTGTGGTGACGGGTGTCCTCTGGTGATGGCGCAGGTAGTTGACGGTGTGTTCACCGTGAGGGCCGAGGAACTCTTCTTCCACAGTGCTCTCGTGGGAGCGTTCGTAGGTGGTCGCGGGGGACACCCGGTCCGCACGCAGGTACTGGAAGGTCCCGGGGCCGCGGAGGAACAGGCGGGTACCAGGATCAGGAAAAGCACGTTTCGTCGGTGGACCCGAGCGGGCGGACAGCAAGGGTAGGACATCGGCGTCGCCCACATAGCCGAAGACCCACTCCTGGTTTCTGCCAAGCCCGGACAGCTGAATGCGGACGTAGGGACCCTGGGCGGTTTCCGTGTCCTCCAGCCAGTCGGAATGCAGGACGTCCCGACCGGTTCCCAGTTCGGCAAGGGAACCGTTGAGCAGAAGGCCTCCATGCCCGGGCCTGGGATGGTAATGCAGGCTGGTGGACTGACGCAGTGCCGCGATGGCCTGGAGGACGGTGCTCTTTCCCGACGAGTTGAGTCCGGTGAGCAGGGTGAGACCGCCCAGGGGGATCCGGAGATCGCGGAAGGCCTTGAAGTTGGTCAGGGTGATCTCGTCAATCATCCTCGGGCCGCTCGAATTCGGAGAACAGGGAGTCGACGCGCGCGAAGCGCACTCGCACCCTAGCGCTGTTACCCGTGTTCGCGGAGATGGAACGCTCGAACTCGGGCTCCTCCAACAGGGTGGCGAGAGCCTCGTTCACCTGCTCCCTGCGGTCGACCAGCCTCTGGATCGACAGGTCGGTACGGCGCGCCAGATTCACCGCTATCGTGTCGAAAAGAGCCCTGTTGACCGGCTGCCGTTTTCTTTCGTCGCCGCGGTTCCGTCTACGGAAGGCATGGGCGCCGAAGATGCTTTCGGCCGCACACATCGAGCGTTCGAACCCTTTCCGCAACTCATCCTCCTCAAAGGAGGAGAGGGTGTTGAGTTCTTCCATCGCGTCCAGCAGGAACCCGTTCATGTCGGCCGCGCGGTGGTCGTCCGGCCCGTGTCTCAGGAAGGCCAGAAAGCGCAGGACCATTTCCCGATCGGACATGCGGGTGTCGGAAACGCTACCTTGGGTGGCGGCAAGGAAGGCGGGGTTCTGGGAAAGCTCCTTGAGGAGTCCCCGGGCCCGGCCTGGAACGAGCGCGTGTCGTAGCTCCTGCGGGGTGAGGGCGAGGCCACCGGCGTTGATCCGGGCGAACACGTTGGACTTCACTTCCACCGGAGTGCCGAAGCCGAGTACGTGCACGACGAGTTGCGTCTCCCGTAGCCGGGTTCTCAGCCCGCCGGGAAGGTCCTTGTACGCCGATCCCTCCAGACGCAGGTACTGGAGGTCGTGCAGCACCAGGGGCGGCTCACCGACCAACTCCGGTTCGATGAAGCGGGCCAGGGCCTTCGTCCGCTGGCTGCCGTCGATCAGCTCCCACGACTCGTCGCTGTCGGTCTCGGCGACGTAGAACGCGGGGACGGGGATTCTCAGGAGCAGGGACTCGATGAGCCTGCTCTGCATGGTCGGGGTCCATCCCCCGGCCCTGTTGTGGAGGTCGGGCGCGAACGCGAGCGTGTCCTGGCGCAATCGGCCCAGAAGCGAGTCAACGCTCAGGGTCTGGGTCGCAACGTCGATCTGGTCGGGATCGAAGGGCGCTCCGAGTCCGTTGTAGGGCTGTTCCCCCTCCTCGGCCGGATCCAGTTCGACGCTGAACCCGGACGTGTCCAGCCGTGGACGCCGACCGGAGCCCACAGCGCTCTCATCCTGGCCAGCGTCCATCGGTGCCCGCCTTCCCTGGTAAACCGTGTGTCCAGCCTCCATGATCCCAGCCGGGACGGGCGGACCACGGTATCTTCTGCCGCCCCTGTTCCGCCTGGCTGTACGTTCCCGGCTTCCGGCGGACCCCAGCTCAGTACAGGTCGTCCAGGTCACGCAGGAGAGCGCGCAGCTCGCGGGCCCGGTACGGGATCATCCGGTACGCCACCGCGTCCAACGGACTCCGCGTCTTTCGGAAGTCGTTGCAACAACTCGGAGCCTTGCAACCCTCCTGCTGCTCGTGGTCCCACAGCCGCCGGTACGGGTCGCGCACGAACCGCTCCCGCGAACCGAACGCCTCACGGACGTGTCCCGGATACAGCTCCGGATGCTGAAGCTCCAGTCGGACGATCTCGGTGTTCGCCGCCCCGGACAGCCCCGGCCGTGCGAACGGTTCACCCATCCGGTGCCTTCTCCTCGCGGGAACGCGGGCACGGATGCTTCCCGGCCGTCTACGCGGCACAGGCCCGTCTGCTGATCGTCATACCGGGATGCTGCCACAGCCAGTCCCGCCCCTCCACCTCCGGATCCAACCCCTCCACCCTCCGGAACTCCGTCTCTTCCCGACCGTAGTCGCACGGCTACCGTAAAAACGTTTTTCGTGTTAGCTTCCGGTGCAATGGGAGCGCTCCCCACCCCCCACTCCTTCCGGACACCGCCGTCCGGAGTTCGCACAGAGGAGCAGCAGTGCCCATCAACCCCCCGGTTCCCCCCGGCGCGCCCCGGACCGCGCCGCCGTCCTCCCCACCCTCCCCGCCCTCGCGCGGACCCCTCTCGCCCGCGTCGCGCCTGCGGCGGTTCCTGTACTCCGCCCTGGCCGTCGTCCTCTGCACGAGCGGCCTCTCCGCCGCCGCCGTCACCCCGGCCCGGGCCGCCGACATCGACACCGGCGCCTACTACGTCCTGCGCAACCAGCACAGCGGCCTGGTTGCCGACGTCGAGAGCGCCGGAACCCAGGAAGGCGCGCGGATCATCCAGTGGGAGCGCACCGACCGCCCCTGGCAGCAGTTCCGCTTCGTGTCGTCCGGCGACGGCTACTACCGCCTGGTCAACCGCCACAGCGGTAAGGCCGTCGACGTCTGGGAGCACTCCACCGCCAACGGCGCCGAGATCCGCCAGTTCACCGATCTCGGCAACGCCAACCAGCAGTGGCGCCCCGTGGACACCGGCGGCGGCGTCCAGCTGATCAACCGCCTCAGCGGCAAGGCCCTGGAGGTCTGGGAGTGGAGCACCACCCCGGGCGACCGCCTGTCCCAGTACGACTCCCTCGGCGGCGCCAACCAGGTCTGGGACCTGGTCCGCGTGGACGGCAACGGAGGCGGAGGCGGGGGAGACGGCGACTGCGGCAGCGGTTCCCACCACGCCGAGGCCGTCCAGAACGGCTCCACCTGGACCGCCCGCAACGGCGGTAGCACCGTCTACACCGGCGGCGACATGCTCGCCGCCATGCGCGCGGCCGTCGGCAGCCTCGACCCCGGCCGCACCTCCCAGCAGCGTGTGGTGGTGCGCGGCTCCGGCTCCATGCCCGCCAACACCTCGCTCGACCTGCCCAGCCACACCTCACTGGAGGTCTGCGGCACCGTCCACGTGTCCGGGTCGGTGGGCGCCGACCACGCCGCCGTCCGGATCCGGAACGCCCAGAACGTCTCCGTCCCCCACCTGTCCGTGACCGGCTCGCCGTACTTCGGCGTCTTCGTGCGCGGCTCGCAGAACGTGCACTTCGGCCGGATCGACCTGCGCCTGTCCAGCGGCCTGGGCATGCGCATCGACAGCCGGGGCAGCGACGCCAACCGCACCACGCGCGACATCAGCATCGACGACGTGTACGTGTCGGGCACCGACAACCACGGCGTGGAGACCTACAGCGTGGACGGGCTGGACATCGGCACGGTCACCGCCCGAGACACCGGCTACTCGGGCCTGCTGCTCAACAACACCGTCAACGCCACGGTCGACCGGGTCGACGCCGAGGGGGCCGGAACCGGAACCGGCTACGCGGCCTTCCGCATGGCCAACCGCAACGGGCGGATCGGCAGCGACCACCCGGTCAACATCCGGGTCGGCGAGGTCCGGGCCCGCGGCGGCGGCCGGGGGGTCTTCTGCGTCTCCGAGAGCGGCGGCGCGGTCATCGACCGCGTGGACATCGCCCAGACCGGCAACAACGCGGTGCTGGTCGAGAACTGCCACAACGTCACCTTCTCCGGGGGCACGATCGCCGGTCCGGGCAGCGTCCGGATCGCGGCCCGCTCGGAGTTCGCCAACACCTCGAACGTCACGTTCCAGAACCTGACGCTGGCCAACACCTCACTGGTCGAGAACCCGTGCTCGGTGAACCTGACCGTCCGCAACGTCACCTTCCAGAACAGCAGCGACCAGACCTGCTGACCACACCCTGGCCGCGGCCGGAATACACCCTGACCACACCTCGACCACACCCTCACCACGGCCGGAACGCACACTGACCACGCGTGACGCCGGGGCCCGACCCCCCGGGGCCCCGGCGTCGCCCGCCTGGAGCGGCCCGGCGGAGCCTGACACGTTTTCCTGTCGCTTCCGCTCCGCCCGCACCCACCGAGCACGGTCCCGGACCACCGGGTCAGACGCAGACCGACTCCAGCGCGCCGGACAGGGCGGCCGACGCCAGCCGGTCGAGTCCGCGCGCGGCCGCGGTCGTGTCCGTGCTGCGCGCGAGCCGCGCCGCGCAGCCGGGGGCGGTGCGCTCCTCCTCGGCGGCGGCCAGCGCCTCCACCAGCGCGGGGGTGATCCGGTCCAGCTCGGCGCGCACTCCGGCCAGGTCCGGCGCCTGCTCGGGCCGCCGGTCGGCCTGCGCGTACCACTGGGCGTGCAGGCCGCGCTGGACCACCTTGTTGGCCTCCATCTGGTCGCGCGTGACCGCCACGGTGGAGGCCGGGTCCGCGCCGAGTTCGGACGCCCGCCGCTCGACGGCGGCCAGGACCCGCGCCTCGCGCTCGGGGGCCTCGACGGGGTCGCCGGTGTGCCACTTGGCCGCGGCCACCCTCGGAGCGGTGTCGAGGCGGTCGGCGGACAGGAGCACGACCGCCTCCAGGCCGTTCGGCGGTGCGGACGACGCGGCGGCGGTGGAAGAGGCCAGGAGCAGGGCCGCGACGGCGGCGGCGAGGGTGGCTGCTGTGCGCATGGACGAGGACCCCGGGGCGACGGCGGGAACGGCGGGACCCCCGTATCCTAGCCCTGTGTGTCGAGTCGAATGCACAGAGTGCCGACCCGGTGTGCGTTCCCTTTCCCGACGCGCCGTGTCCGTCTATCCTTCGGGCAGCGGTAACCGCCCCGACAACAGGCAGCGGCGGCCCCAGCGGTCGCCGGACCGCCGTCGTCCCCGTGATTCCCGCGCCCCCGCGACCGCCGAGCCCCCGTGACCGCCCGCCCCGGCGGGCCGACCTTGAGGACCGAACCCGTGCAGATCCTCGAACCCGTCACCCCCGACACCGTCCTCCGGCGCTTCCGCGCCACCCACCCGTTGGAGGACGAGGTCTCCCGCGCCACCAACACGTACGCCGAGAGCGCCCTGACCCTGGCCACCCGCCAGCTCGGCGGGACGTGGCACCGGGTCGCCCTGGACCGCGCGGACGTCCTGTCCGTGCTCCTGCCCTGGCACACGGGCGAGTACGGGGAGCGCGAACTCGTCCCTCCGGCCGGGGCGACCGTCGCCGAGACCCTGGGCACGCTCACCGACTGGCGCCGGGAGTACCCCGCCAGCAACCCGGTGTGCTGGGGCAAGCTGGACTGGCACACCGGCGCGGCCCACGCGCCGCTGTTCCTGAGTTCGCGCGCCCTCGACCACCCCTTCTACGAGCGGTTCGAACGCACGGACGCGGTGACCCACCTGGACGGCCTGCACCGCATGCTCGCCTGGGCGCTGGCGGACCGGCTCCCCTCGCGCCCCGTTCTGGAGGCCTACCTGGCCGGTCCCCTGCCCGGCCCGGACGCCCCCTCCGCGGCCCGGCCCGCCGAGACGGCCCCAGCCGAGGCCACCGCCGACACCAAGGACGCTTGACCCCGAGGGGCCGAACCCCCCGGTTCCGCCAACGCGCGAACGCCCGGGGCAAGGGGCGCGCCAACACTTGTCCAGGAGTCGGTAGCGGCTTGGGAGAGCTGTTAGTCCGCGCAGGTCATGGCGGGTAGGGGGTGGGCGGACAGCGTTGGGGCACCCGCCCCTCGACCACGCGAACCACTAGGGGGACACCGTGGCACGCGATCGCACACCCGCAGACCTGATCGGGCACCACGTCCTCGATCGGGAGGGCCACAACGTCGGCAAGATCAACCAGGTCTACCTCGACGACAACACCGACCAGCCGAGCTGGGTGTCCGTGCACACCGGCCTGTTCGGCAGGCACGAGACCCTCGTCCCGCTCCAGGGCTCCCAGCCCGTGGAGGAGGACATCCGGGTCCCCTACGACAAGTCCGTCGTCAAGGACGCCCCGCACGTCGACGCCGACCGGCACATCTCTCCCGAGGAGGAGCAGACGGTCCGCCAGTACTACGCGCAGCACGGCGGCCCCCCGATGCGGGGCGAGGAGACCGAGATGGGCCGCGGCCCCGGGCCGCAGACCACCGGTCGGGAGGACATGGCCGGGGGAGCCGCCGGAGGCGCGGCGGGGGGCATGGCCGGCGGTATGGCCGGTGACGCCGCCATGCGCGACCGCGACGCCGGTATGCGCGACCGCGACCCGGCGATGGCGGACGAGCACGACGACATCTCGATGACGCGCTCGGAGGAGCGCGTGGACATCGGCGTGGAGCGGCGCGAGGCCGGTCACGCCCGCATGCACAAGTACGTCGAGACCGAGCAGTTCGACGAGACGGTCCCGCTGCACCACGACGAGCTCCAGGTCGAGCGCCGCCCGGTGGACGACCCCTCCGCGGTGCGCGAGCCCCGGGAGATGGGCGAGGACGAGCAGACCTTCACGCTCTACGAGGAGCGCCCGGTCGTCTCCAAGGAAGAGGTCCCCGTCGAGGAGATCCACGTCCGCAAGCGCGACGTGACCCGTGAGGAGCACGTCCAGGGCGAGCGCCGCCGCGAGCGGGTCGAGCTGGAGGACGACGAGGGGGAGCCGCCCGCCAACACCTGACCCGGCCGCACGGCCGGGCCCGGCCGTGGCCGGAGTCGTCCCCGGACACACGGTCCGGGGACGACGCGTGCGCACCGCTGCCGCGCGCCCACACGGAGGGGGAGGTACATGACTGAGCCGGGGGACGTCAGCGAGGAGACCACCCAGGACGGGGACGAGGAGAGGGAGCGGGCCGCGGTGTCCCCGCCGCGCGGGCGCGAGGCCGGGCCCGGGCGCGGTCACACCATCGTCGTGGGCGCGGGCGTCGCCGGGCTGGCCGCCGCCGACCGGCTCGCCGAGGAGGGCGAGCGCGTCACCGTCGTGGAGGCCCGCGACCGCCTGGGCGGGCGCGTCCACTCCCTGCGCGAGTGGGACGGCACGACGGCCACCCTGGACGTGGGCGCCTCCTGGATACGCGGCGAGGAGAACAACCCCTTCGCGCGTCTGGTCCGCGAGATCGGCGTCCGCACGACCGTGTTCAACCGCTCCACCGAGACCGCCTACGACCCCAAGGGCCGCAGACTGCTCTTCGACCGCCACCGCCGCAACATGGAGGACGTCAACCTCCTGCACGAGCACATGTACTGGGACAACGTCGGGGCCACGCCGCAGGAGTCGATGGAGGAGGGCATCAAGCAGGCCCTCTACGACGCCAACCTGGTGCGGGCCAGGGCCCGCGACGCCAACGAGATCGTGCACCGCCTCGTGGAGGGCGACCACGGCGCCGACGCCGACGAGGTCGCCTTCACCGCGGTGGGGGCCCTGCACGAGTTCAGCGGTGACGACGTGGTCTTCCCGGACGGTATGGCCCAGGTCACCGACCACCTGGCCCGGGGGCTGGACCTGCGCCTGGAGCACGTGGTGCTGTCGGTCTTCCACGACGGGGACGGCGCGGGCGTACGCGTTGACACACCCGACGGGGAGGAGACCCTGACCGCGGATCGGGTCCTGGTGACGTTGCCCCTGGGCGTGCTCAAGACCGGAGGGGTCGACTTCGACCCGGCGCTGCCCGAGGACAAGGCCGGCGCCGTCCGACGCCTGGGCAGCGGCCGCCTGGAGAAGCTGTTCCTGCGCTTCGAGGAGGTCTTCTGGGGCGACGCCGAGGTCCTGGTGCACCTGGGGACCGAGGAGGGGACGTGGTTCCACTGGTACGCGGGGCAGCGGGTCATGGGGGCGCCGATCCTGATCTGCCGCAACGGGGGCAGCGCGGCCCGGTTCCTGGAGGAGAAGGACGAGGCCGACGTGGTCGGGCACGCGCTGGACTCGCTGCGCGGGCTGTTCCGCAAGGTGCCCGAACCCGTCGGCCACCACCTCACCCACTGGATGGACGACCCGTTCGCGCGGGGCAGCTTCTCCTTCACCGCCGTGGGGTCGGGGGACGAGGACCGGGTGGCGCTGGGCGAGCCGGTCGGTGAACGGCTGTTCTTCGGGGGAGAGGCGACCGAGACCGAGCACACGGCCACCGTGCACGGCGCCCTGCTCTCGGGCCGCAGGGAGGCCGAGCGCATCCTGGAGCTGTGAGCCCGCCACGGGGAGCGTCCGCGTGCGGACCGGGGGCCTGCGCCGGGGCACCGGTCAGAGCCCCAGGCGGCTCTCCACGGCCCGGATCCCCGCGCGGCAGGCGCGTTCCACCTCGCGGTGGTTGCGCAGCCGCTCCAGCAGGCGGAAGGGCCGCGGGTCCGCTTCGGGGCCGCCGTCGGAGCCGATGACTTCCAGGATCTGCCCCGTCAGCCTGCCGGTGCGCGTCCAGCGCTCCCAGCGCTCGAAGTCGGGGCTGGCCTGGTGCCCCATCACCAGGACTCGGCCGCCCCGGCCGGACAGGTCGCCGCCGTCGCGCGACCACAGTTCCACGCTCCGCCCCGGACCGGCCGACCAGTCCCGTGCGGTGACCACGTCCACGCGCACGTCCGCGCCGCGGCCCGCGCCCATGGCGGCGTCAGCACCCGTGTCCGCGCGCGGCCCGCCATCCGTGGCGGGCGCACCCGGGGCCGCTCCGGTGCGCGCGCCCGAGCCGGTGTCCGCGTCGGCGTTCGTCCCAGCGCCCGCGCCCCACCCGCGCACCAGCAGGGCGTCCTCAGAGCGGTCGCGCCTGCGCACCGCCTCCACCCGGTCGGTCCCGACCAGGGTCACCAGGGCGCGCGCCATCCACCACCAGTTCTCCTTGCGCGCCATCAGGCTCCCCGCGCGCAACCGGGTCGGCGGGTGCTTGGCCGCCTCCTGCTCCACCAGGTCGCGGCCGAACAGGCGGCCCCCCGGGTCCAGCTGCACCTGCACCGGACCCACCCCCACCAGGCCGGTGTCCGTCCCCGGCACGGGCGCGGTCAGGCTGAACGCGGCGCGTTCGCCGAGCGCGTCCACCAGGTCCAGGTGGGCCAGCGGAAGGGCCGCGCACGGAGTCCCGCCGTCCGAAAGCGGCACCACCGGGACGCTCACCGGCAAACCCAGCGGAGTCACCCAGGAGAGCTCACCGACGGCCGAACGCCGCCAGACCGTGGCGAAATCTTCCACATACTTCCTTTTCTGTGATGTGTGACTCATGTTAATTTCTCGGGACTGTACCCGAACCGCCTGGACAGAGCACCCGCAGGTCCCGCCCACCCGGTCCGCACACCGGAAAGAAGGAACTCCCCGATGCCCGCTGTAGCAGTACTGCTCGGCACCCTGGCGATCTTCGCGCTGGCGTACCGCTTCTACTCGGCCTACCTGGCCAAACGGGTCTACGCCCTCGACCCCTCCTTCACCACGCCCGCGCACACGCTCCAGGACGGTGTGGACTACGTCCCCACCAACAAGCACATCGTCCTCGCGCACCACTTCATCTCCGTGGCGGGCGCCGCGCCCATCGTCGGCCCGGCGATCGGTGTGTTCTGGGGCTGGGGACCCGCCCTGCTCTGGGTCATCCTGGGCACCATCTTCGGGTCGGGCGCCCACGACTTCGGTTCGATCGTGGTCTCGCTGCGCAGCAAGGGCCGCAGCATCGGAACCCTGGCGGGCGACGTCATCGGGTCCCGGGCGCGCATCCTGTTCCTGCTGATCATCTTCTTCCTGGTGACCCTGGTGAACGCGGTGTTCGCCATCGTCATCGCCGGGCTGTTCGTGAGCACGCCCGAGGCGGTGCTGCCCACCCTGGTCACCATCCCGCTGGCCATCGCCGTGGGCCAGGTGGTCTACCGCCGCCGCACCGCCGCACTGCTCCCCTCGATCATCGCGCTGCTCCTGGTCTACGCCTGCATCCCGCTGGGGCAGATCCTGCCGATCAGCCTCGCGCCGGTCGCCGAGGCCACGGGGATCACGGAGAACCTGCTGTGGATCGTGATCGTGTTCGCCTACGCGTTCGTGGCCTCCCGCCTGCCGGTGTGGCTGCTGCTCCAGCCGCGCGACTACATCAACCAGCAGCAGATGGTCGTGGCGCTGCTGGTCATCATGGTCGGCGTGATCGTGGGCATGGACACGATCGCTGCGCCGCTCTTCCGCGACACCCCGGCGGGCTCCCCGCCGATCTTCCCGCTGCTGTTCATCACCATCGCCTGCGGCGCGGTCTCGGGCTTCCACAGCCTGGTCGCCTCCGGGACCACCTCCAAACAGATCGACAAGGAGACCGACGCGCGCTACGTCGGCTACCTCAGCTCCCTGGGGGAGGGCACGCTGGCGCTGTGCTCGATCCTGGCCTGCACCGCGGGCGTCATGGTCTACTCCGCCAACACCGGTGCCGAGTGGGGCACCCTCTACGTCGACTGGGAGGCCGCCTCCGCCGACCCGCAGGGCATGTTCATCCAGGGCGTGGCGGGCTTCGCCTCCAACATCGGCGTCCCCGAGAGCACCGCACTGGTCTTCGGCGCCCTGGTGATCGTCAGCTTCGCCGTCACCACCCTGGACACCGCGGTCCGGCTCAAGCGCTACATCATCCAGGAGATCGCCACGATCGCCGCCGACCGCTTCTCCACCGGCAGCGCGCCGCACCGGGCGATGTCCTTCCTGGCCCGCAACATCACCGTCGCCACGCTCGTCGCGGTGCTCATCCCCCTCGCCCTGACCCTGGTCCCGGGCGACTTCGCCGTGGGCACCCTGTGGCTGCTGTTCGGCACCACCAACCAGCTCACCGCGGGCCTGGCCCTGTCGGTCATCGCCGTCTGGGTCACCAAGCGCCACCGCAACCCGGTCATGATCCTCATCCCGCTGGTGTTCCTGGTCGCCATGACCGTCTGGGCGCTGGTCATCCAGCTCCGCGACTTCGCGGTCTCGGGCGACGCGATGCAGACCTTCCTGCTCGCGCCGCTGGACGGCGTCATCCTGCTGCTGGCCCTGTGGATGATGGTCGAGGCCGCCATCGCCCTGAACAAGGCGCGCAAGAGCCCGCCGGTCGCCGAGGTCGCGACCGAGGAGACCACCGCCGGGAGGGACGAGGGTGAGGTCAGGTAACCGCCGCGCCCGGGGCGCCACCCCGTGAGCGCACCGGGCACCGGCGCCGGGCCCCCGCCGGGGGCCTGGCGCCGCGCCGTCGCCGCCTGGCGCCGCTTCGAGGACTTCCACCAGCAGGTCTTCGAGGCGCGCTGGGGGCACGCGCGCCGACGCGAGGCCCGCACCCAGCAGGACACCCTGCGGGCCCTGCTCATGCTGGAGAGCCTGGGAGTGGACAACCCCGTCGCCTACGAGGCCCTCGACCTCATCCCGTACATGGTCGCCGACCTGCACGAGTGGCACCAGAGGATGGGCCGCAGGGAGTTCGGAGCCCCCGGAGGCTGCTGTTGACCGAGTCCGCGACCGGCCCCGCCGCGCCGATCACCTTCTTCGGCGGCAAGGGCGGGGTCGGCAAGACCACCCTGGCCGCCGCGCACGCGCTGGCCCTGGCCGACGCCGGGCAGCGGGTGCTGGTGCTCTCGACCGACCCCGCCCACTCGCTCGGCGACGCCCTGGAGGCACCGCTCGGGGACGAGCCCGTCCCGGTCGCGCCCGGCCTGTGGGCCGCCGAGCCCGACGCCGACGCCGCCGTGCGCCGCCGGATCGCCCAGGTGCTCCGGGACGCCGAGCGGGCCGTCCCGCCCGAGGTGATGCCCGCCGTGCGCCGCCACCTGGAACAGGCCGGGGCCAGTCCCGGCATGGCCGAGTCCGCCCTGGCCGACCTGCTCGTGGACCGCATGGAGGAGGTGGGTCGGCGCTGGGACGCCCTGGTCGTGGACAGCGCCCCCACCGGGCACCTGCTGCGCCTGCTCAACCTGCCGACGCTCCTGACCCCCTGGGTGGTGGGCCTGACCCGCCAGCGCGAGCGGGCCCGCCGCGCCGAGGCCTTCGCCGACGTCGTCAGCGGCCCGCAGGAGGAGGCCGACCCCCTCACCGAGCGCCTGCACGCGCGCCGCCACCGCCTGGAGCGCGCCGCCGAACGCCTGCGCCGGGACGCCCGGGTGCGCCTGGTGACCCTGCCCCGCCGCATGGTGCTGGCCGAGACCGCCCGCGCCGTCGAACAGCTCACCGGGGCCGGGTTCCGGCTCGAACCCGTGGTCGTCAACCAGATCCCGCGCGGGGACGCCGCGGGACCCGACACCGCCGAGGCCCTGGCCGCCACCCGCGAGCGCTTCGCCCGCCTGGGAACGGTGGAGGTCCCGCTCCAGGACACCGAGCCCACCGGTCCCGAACGCCTGCGCCGCCTGGCCGCCCTGCTCGCCGCCCGCTGAAGGGGAGCCCGCGGCAGGGGAGAGGCGGCCGGGCCCCGGCAGGGGAACCCCGCCGGGCCGCCCCGCGTTGGACGGTGGTGAGGGGTCGCGGCCGGGGAGGCCGCAAAGCGTACACGGTACGATCGGGGTGCGGCCGCCCTCCGACCAGGGCGGGTGGATCCACGATGGCGGGAAACGACCCTCCCGCCCGTTATCGTTGGCGCCATGGGGCGATCCGCGCAAGAAGGCAGACACACGGCGGGGGGCGATGTGGTCAGCCCGGCGGTCAGTGACCGCGTCTGGACGGTTCCCAACCTACTGAGCATGCTCCGGCTTCTGGGCGTGCCCCTGTTCCTGTGGCTCGTGCTGGTGCCCCAGGCCGACTGGTGGGCCCTGCTCGTGCTGGCCCTGGCGGGCCTGAGCGACTGGCTCGACGGCAAGATCGCCCGCGCCTGGAACCAGACCTCGCGCCTGGGGACCGTGCTCGACCCCCTCGCGGACCGGCTCTACATCTTCGCCGCCCTGCTCGGCCTGGTCATCCGCGGCATCGTGCCCTGGTGGCTCATGGGCATCCTCGTGCTGCGCGACGTCCTCATCCTGGGCGCCCTGCCGCTCCTGCGCCACTTCGGCTACGGGCCCCTGCCGGTCAACTTCGCGGGCAAGGCCGCCACGCTGTGCCTCCTGTACTCGTTCCCGCTGCTGTTCCTCGCTGGTTACGCCACGATCGCCGCGGATGTGGCGAGAATTATAGGTTGGGCCTTCGCGCTCTGGGGAACTGCTCTGTACTGGTGGGCCGGACTGCTCTACGCCGTACAGGGACTGCGCCTGATGGCCCAGACCCGCCGCGACGAAGGCGCTGATCGCACCGGCGGCCCCAGGGCCGTGGGCGACAGCGACCCCGTACGCGGTCACACCCAGGACCGACTCGGTCCAGCCGCACCGGCGACCGCTGACGGCGACCCCGGCGCGGCCGCCGAGGGCGCGGACCGACCGAGCCGCCCGGACCAGGGGCGGATCGGCCCCTGATCCGCACGCGGACCGGCTCACCACGAGTCCTGTCGGATCGAGAGGGAGTGTCGTCTCCGCATGAGAACATGTCCCGCCGCCCGCAAGGGCGTGCGCTCCGAACACCGTCCCCCCGCGGCGCGCACCGGCGGCCCAGCGGTACGGAGGTACCGGCGATGAGCCAGGCCGCAGACACCACCCCGGAGGCCGCCGCGCCTCCGATGAAGGCCGTCGTGATGGCGGGCGGCGAGGGAACCCGCCTGCGCCCCATGACCGCCAACCAGCCCAAACCGCTTCTGCCGGTGGTCAACAAGCCCATCATGGAGCACGTGCTGCGCCTGCTGCGCAAGCACGGCTTCACCGAGACCGTGGTCACCGTGCAGTTCCTGGCCACCCTCATCCGCAACTACTTCGGCGACGGCGAGGACCTGGGCATGAAGCTCAGCTACGTCGCCGAGGAGGTTCCGCTCGGCACGGCGGGCAGCGTCAAGAACGCCGAGGAGCACCTGCGCGGAGAGCCCTTCATCGTCATCTCCGGCGACGCCCTGACCGACATCGACCTGACCGACATGGTCCGCTTCCACCGCGAGAGCGGCGCCAAGGTCACCATCGGACTCAAGCGGGTGGAGAACCCGCTGGAGTTCGGCATCATCATCGTCGACGAGCAGGGGCGCGTCCAGCGCTTCCTGGAGAAGCCCACCTGGGGCCAGGTCTTCTCCGACACCGTCAACACCGGCATCTACATCATGGAGCCGGAGGTCCTCGAACGTGTCGCCGCGGGCGAGGTCGTCGACTGGTCCGGCGACGTCTTCCCCCAGCTGCTGGAGGAGGGCGAGCCCCTCTACGGCTACATCGCCGACGGCTACTGGGAGGACGTGGGCACCCACGAGAGCTACCTCAGCGCCCAGGCCGACGTGCTCTCGGGCAAGGTGGACGTGGACATCGACGGCTTCGAGGTCTCGCCGGGGGTGTGGGTCGGCGAGGGCGCCGAGGTCCACCCCGAGGCCGTCCTCAAGGGCCCGCTCTACATCGGCGACTACGCCAAGGTCGAGGCGGGCGCCGAACTGCGCGAGTTCACCGTGGTCGGCAGCAACACCGTCGTGCGCTCGGAGGCCTTCGCCCACCGCACCGTCCTGCACGACAACGTGTTCATCGGCCGCGGCGCCAACCTGCGCGGCGCCGTCATCGGCAAGAACACCGACGTCATGGCGGCCGCCCGGATCGAGGAGGGCGCGGTCGTGGGCGAGGACTGCGTCGTCGAGTCCGAGGCCTACCTGCACAACGACGTCAAGGTCTACCCGTTCAAGACCATCGAGGCCGGGGCGGTGGTCAGCACCAACGTCATCTGGGAGTCGCGCGGGCAGCGCTCGCTGTTCGGCCCCAGGGGCGTGTCCGGCCTGATCAACGTGGAGATCACCCCGGAACTGGCGGTGCGCCTGGCCAACGCCTACGCCACCACCCTGAAGAAGGGCGCGATCGTCACCACCTCGCGTGACGTCTCGCGCGCCGCCCGCACGCTCAAGCGCGCGATCATCAGCGCGCTCACGGCGGCCGCCATCGAGGTGCGCGACCTGGAGGTGGTGCCGCTGCCCGTGGCCCGCTTCCACACCTCCCAGAGCGGCGTCAGCGGCGGCATCACGGTGCGCACCACCCCTGGGGACCCCGAGTCGGTCGACATCCTGTTCCTGGACGGCGACGGCGCCGACCTGTCGCCCGGCGCCCAGCGCAAGCTCGACCGGGTCTTCTCCCGCGCCGAGTACCGCCGGGCCTTCCCCGGGGAGATCGGCGAGCTGACCTTCCCGTCGCGCAATGTGGAGAGCTACTCCCACGAGCTGCTGCGCAAGGTGGACACCTCCGGCGTCGCCGAGGCCGAGCTCAAGGTCGTGGTGGACTGCGCCGGGGGCAGCGGCTCGCTCATTCTGCCCTCCCTGCTGGGCCGGATCGGCGTGGACGTGCTCACCGTCAACAACCGGCTGGACGAGTCCTCGCCCACCGACACCGTCGCCAAGCAGAACCGCGACCTGGCCCGGCTGGGCGAGCTGGTCTCGGGCTCCGGCGCCGACTTCGGCGTGCGCTTCGACCCCGTGGCCGAACGGCTCTCCATCGTGGACGAGAGCGGCGACCTGGTCCACAGCGACCGGGCCCTGCTGGTCGTCCTGGAGCTGGTCTGCGCCGAGTACGGGACCGGGACGGTGGCACTGCCCGTCACCACCACCCGCGTCGCCGAGACCGTGGCCGCCTCGCACGGGGTCAAGGTCCACTGGACGGCCACGGCCACCGACGAGCTGACCAAGGCGGTCCAGGCCCAGGACGACGTCATCTTCGCGGGCGACGGCCGCGGCGGGTTCATCGTGCCGCGGTTCAGCCCCACCAGCGACGCCATCGCCGCCTTCGTGCGGCTGCTGTCTCTGGTGGCCAGGACCCGCCGCTCGCTGAGCCAGATCGACCGCACGATCCCCCAGGCGCACCTGCTGCGCCGTTCGGTGCCCACCCCGTGGGCGGTCAAGGGGAGCGTGATGCGCGCCGTCGTGGAGGCGGCTGGCGGCCGCGAACTCGACACCACCGACGGCGTCCGGGTGATCGAGCCGGACGGAAGCTGGGCCCTGGTCCTCCCCGACACCGCGGAGGCCGTCACCCATCTTTGGGCCGAAGGTCCCAACTCCGACACCGCGCACCGTCTGCTGGACGAGTGGGCGGCCGTCGTGGAACGGGCCGAGGGCTGAGGCGGGCCGCGCGGGCGCGGGCGGGTCCTCCGTCCGCGCCCGCGCGGTGCGTGGCCCCGGTGTCACGCACTGTGCGCGGGCGCGGCCCCTACCGTGCGTGACGCCGCGGGTTAAAATGGGCATACAGGCAGGTCGTGGCGGTTCGGTGAAGTCGGTGCGAATCCAGGGGGATCCGTGGAGAACCAAATCCTCCGACACGGCATCAGCACCAGGACAGGCGTGTTGCCCCGATCCGGCCCTCCGCCGTCGCCGGACACCCTCCGCGACGACGGGCACACCGCTCGGCGATCCGTTCCAGGCGGGCCGTCCACAGCGGACGGGGGAGGAGCAAAACCCTTCCTGGACAGGGATATGGTTTAAAGTCGAGTGTTCCCCGAAGCGCCGCGTCGCCCACCGGACCGGGTATCCCGGCAACGGCGGACACCCTCGCCGGTGGTGACAAGGAGTGCGACACGGGGGATGAGACCTAGCGACCGACCGCGTGAGGCGCACCGCTGCCGCGACAGCGGGCCGTCTCACCGCGTACCGGACGGCGTGCGGGCCCAGTGCCCGCCCGACGCCCGGTACGTGCCACCGATCAGCCCAATCAAGCACCGCCCCGTGCGGTAGGAGGCCGAGCCGACCTATGTCGAGCGTTTACTGCACGCAGTGCGGTCACGCCGTTGCGGATGATGCCCGTTTCTGCTCCCACTGCGGAACTCCGATCCGCAGAGCCGAACAGCAGGGCCCCCGACCCGGCACTGGCAGGGACTCCGGCGGAGACGTCACGTCCACCATCTCCCTCTCGGGCATACAGGCCCTGGAAGAGGAGGAGTCCGGCGACGAGCTGGGCGGCGACGACCCCGCCAACCCCGACGCTCTGCCGCCGGGCACGGCGCTGCTGGTGGTCAGGCGCGGCCCCAACGCCGGGAGCCGTTTCCTGCTGGACAGTGACGTGACCACCGCCGGCCGCCACCCCAACAGCGACATCTTCCTGGACGACGTCACCGTCTCCCGGCGCCACGTGGAGTTCTTCCGCCGCGGCGACGGGTTCGGAGTCCGCGACGTGGGCAGCCTCAACGGCACCTACGTCAACCGCGAGCCGGTCGACGAGGCCCAGCTCGGCGGAGGGGACGAGATCCAGATCGGCAAGTTCCGGATGGTCCTGCTGACCAAACCGCGCCGCTGACCGGCGCGGGGACGACCGCGGGAGCGGCGGGTGGGCCGATGAGGTTTGCGGCCCCCCGCCGCCGGAGAGCTTTGTAACGAAGGGTGCCGATTTCGCCCTCGGGTCCTGATCCGCAGCGGGAGCAGGGACGAGCGCCCATCCGGCATCACGACTCGTGGGACGGAGACGCTGTGAAGCACATGGAGGTCGTCGGCGTCCGTGTTGAGATGCCCTCGAACCAGCCGATTGTCCTGCTCAAGGAATCCGAAGGCGACCGCTACCTGCCGATCTGGATCGGCGGTGTGGAGGCCACCGCGATCGCGCTGGCCCAACAGGGCGTCGCACCGGCCAGACCGCTCACCCACGACCTGTTCCGGGATGTCCTCGACGCCCTGGACACCGGGCTCAAGACGGTGAACATCACCGGCCTCAGCGACGGCATCTTCTACGCCCAGCTGGTCTTCAGCAACGGCGTGGAGGTGAGCGCGCGCCCCTCCGACTCGATCGCCCTGGCGTTACGGACGGGCACGCCCATCTACGCGCACGAGGACGTGATCGACGAGGCCGGGATGCCCATCCCGGACGAGCAGGAGGACCAGGTCGAGGCGTTCCGGGAGTTCCTGGACAACATCTCGCCCGAGGACTTCGGCAGGCGCGCGGAGTAGGCCCGTGGCGCACGTGCACTCCCCCGGGGCCCGCGCACAGGCGCGGGTCCCGTGCCGCGGCGGTGGCGTGATCCGGGGAGGACACGCCCCGACCTGCGGCTTCGTCCGCGGAGCCGGTGATAGATTGGGTAACGGAAGTGGTCGTGATGATCAGGGCCGAAACCCCCGCTCGCGCGTCGGGCGCCACCGGGGAGGCCCCGGCACACCGGCGCCGCGCGCACTTGGCGACGCGCCGCGCGGTGTCGTTGACGCTGCCGGTCGGCCGTCCTACCTTCAGTGCAGTGGAACCCACGGCGCACCCGTTCCCTGAGTGGACATCCCCTGTCGAGACCGCCGTGGGACGAGAAGCCGGAGGTCGGCGTGGCGGTAGCGAGCGGCAAGCGGGATCCCCATGACAGGCGGTCCGCGCTGCGGCTAGCGGGGCAGCAGGGCCTACTGTGCGAAGAAGACTTGGTGGCGCTGCCTATGGACGTCGGGTATCGGGGCCCCGCGGCGTGTACGGCCGCCGGGATCAGCTACCGCCAGCTCGACTACTGGGCCAGGACCGGCCTGGTGGAGCCGAGCGTGCTCACCGGAGCCCACAACGCCCCCCTGTACAGCCTCCCCGACATCCTGTTGCTCAAGATCGCCAAACGGCTCCTGGACACCGGGATATCCCTCCAGCAGATCCGCACCGCGGTCGACCACCTGCGCGGTCGGCCCGCCCCCGACCTGGCCCGCATCACCCTCATGAGCGACGGCGTCAGCGTCTACGAGTGCACCTCCCCTGAGGAGGTCGTGGACCTCATGCAGCGCGGTCAGGGCATGTTCGGCCTGGCGCTGGGCAACGTCTGGCGCGAGGTGGAGGAGGCCTTGGGCGTGGTGCCCGCGGAGGAACGGGCCGACCTGCCCGCCGCAGCGCCCCAGCCCGTGGACGAGCTGGCCAGGCGCCGCCGGGAGCGCCGCACCGGCTGAGACCGGCAGGCACCGCGCGCAACCCCGGGGCGGCCGTGTGCTGGCCGGGGGAGCGGGCGTTTCGGGGCCGTGGCCGCTTGGAGGAACCTCCAGGCTCTCGGTGTGGTGTGCGCGAAACGCCTGCCCGGGAGCGCCACCCCAGGCGACGATCGAGTACGGTCGTAGTCACAACAGGGATGAAAAGCGACATTCACTCTGCTTGTACACACGTACAGATCGTCAGCTGGCTGTCGACACCGCGCGAGAGAGACCCCGCAACGGGGCGCCGACGGGGCAATACTCCCCAGTAACCTCTCAGGCACCATGGACCGCGTGGAGGAGGCCGCTCTGAAGCCTGGGCACCCTCGTGCCCGGTGACAGAGGGGGAGACCGTGAGGAACACCGCCGACCCGACTCGGCCCTGTCACCAGGAGGTCTCCGTGCCAGACCAGCCCGTGCACACCCCGGGCGCGCCCGCCCGGGTGTTCGCCGACCGCCACATCGGCCCCACGCCCGCCGAGGTCCAGGAGATGCTCAAGGCGGTCGGCTACGGCTCCACCGCCGAACTCATGGCCGACGCCGTGCCCGAGTCCATCCTCACCGGCCCCGGCCGCAGCGCGCCGCTGGACCTGCCCCCGGCGCTGAGCGAGGCCGAGGCCCTGGCCGAGCTGCGCGACCTGGCCTCCCGCAACCAGGTGCGCACCTCGCTGATCGGCCAGGGCTACTACGGCACCCTCACCCCGCCGGTCATCCTGCGCAACATCATGGAGAACCCCGCCTGGTACACGGCCTACACGCCCTACCAGCCCGAGATCTCCCAGGGCCGTCTGGAGGCCCTGCTCAACTTCCAGACGATGGTCTCGGACCTGACCGGCCTGCCCGTCTCGGGCTCCTCCCTGCTCGACGAGGCCACCGCTGCCGCCGAGGCCATGACCCTGGCCCGCCGCGCCTCCAAGAGCAAGGCCGACGTCTTCGTCGTCGACGCCGACGTCTTCCCCCAGACCCTGCACGTGCTGCGCACCCGCGCCGAACCCCTGGGCATCGAGGTCGTGGTCGCCGACCTGTCCCGGGGCCTGCCCGAGGGCGACGCCTTCGGCGTCCTGGTGCAGTACCCCGCCTCCAGCGGCGCCGTGCGCGACCCGGGCCCGGTCGTCGCCCAGGCCCACGAGCGCGGAGCCCTCGCGGTGGTGGCCGCCGACATCCTGGCCCTGACGCTGCTGCGCAGCCCCGGCGACCTGGGCGCCGACATCGCCGTCGGCTCCACCCAGCGCTTCGGCGTCCCGCTCGGCTTCGGCGGCCCGCACGCCGGTTACATGGCCGTGGGCGAGAAGCTGCGCCGCCAGCTGCCCGGCCGCCTGGTCGGCGTCTCGGTGGACAACGCGGGCAAGCCCGCCTACCGGCTGGCCCTCCAGACCCGCGAGCAGCACATCCGCCGCGAGAAGGCCACCAGCAACATCTGCACCGCGCAGGTCCTGCTCGCCGTCATGGCCGGGATGTACGCGGTCTACCACGGCCCCGACGGCCTGCGCGCGATCGCCCGCCAGGTGCACACCCGCACCGCCGCCCTGGCCGACGCCCTCGCCGAGCGCGGCTTCGAGGTCCTGCACCACGCCTACTTCGACACCCTGCGCGTGCGCGTGCCCAGCGCCGCCCGCGTCGTGGAGTCCGCTCTGGAGGCCGGGTACAACCTGCTGGCCGCGGACGAGTACACGGTCGGCGTGAGCGTGGACGAGACCACCACCGAGACCGACCTGGAGAAGGTCCTGGCGGCCTTCGGCGAGGCCGAGCGCGGCTCCTCGCGCGTGCGCCTGAGCGTGGACGGGGACACCGACCGCCTGCCCGTCGAGCTGGCCCGCCAGGTGGACTACCTCACCCACCCGGTGTTCGGCACCCACCGCAGCGAGACCTCGCTGCTGCGCTACATGCGCCGCCTCTCCGACCGCGACCTGGCCCTGGACCGCACGATGATCCCGCTGGGCTCGTGCACCATGAAGCTCAACGCCACGGCGGAGATGGAGCCCGTCACCTGGCCCGAGTTCGCCGGACTGCACCCGCTGGCGCCGCTGGACCAGGCCGCCGGGAGCGTGGCCCTGATCCGCCAGTTGGAGGCCTGGCTGGCCGAGGTCACCGGCTACGACGCGGTGTCCCTCCAGCCCAACGCCGGGTCCCAGGGCGAGTTCGCCGGGCTGCTGGCCATCCGCGGCTACCACCGCTCGCGCGGCGAGGCCCACCGCGACGTGTGCCTGATCCCCAGCTCCGCGCACGGCACCAACGCCGCCAGCGCCGTGATGGCCGGTATGCGCGTGGCCGTGGTGGCCTGCGACGACAACGGCAACGTCGACCTGGAGGACCTGCGGGCCAAGACCGACAAGCACGCCGGCGACCTGGCCGCCATCATGATCACCTACCCGTCCACGCACGGCGTGTACGAGGACACCGTCACCGAGGTGTGCCGCCTGGTCCACGATGCGGGCGGCCAGGTGTACGTGGACGGCGCCAACCTGAACGCTCTGCTGGGCTGGGCCAAGCCGGGCGAGTTCGGGGCCGACGTCAGCCACCTCAACCTGCACAAGACCTTCTGCATCCCGCACGGCGGCGGCGGTCCGGGCGTGGGCCCGGTCGCGGTCCGCTCGCACCTGGCCGGTTTCCTGCCCAACCACCCGGGCCAGCCCGAGGCGGGCCCGCACACGGGGGTCGGCCCGGTCTCGGCGGCCCCGTTCGGCTCGGCGGGCATCCTGCCCATCTCCTGGGCCTACGTGCGCATGATGGGCGAGGAGGGGCTGCGCTCGGCCACCGAGACCGCGGTGCTGTCGGCGAACTACCTGGCCAAGCGGCTGGAGCCCTACTTCCCGGTGCTCTACACCGGCGCGGGCGGCCTGGTGGCGCACGAGTGCGTCGTGGACATCCGCCCGCTCCAGAAGGCCAGCGGCATCAGCAACGAGGACCTCGCCAAGCGGCTCATGGACTACGGCTTCCACGCGCCGACGATGTCGTTCCCGGTCAACGGCACCCTGATGGTCGAGCCGACCGAGAGCGAGAACCTCGCCGAACTGGACCGCTTCGTGGAGGCGATGGTCGCGATCCGCGGCGAGATCGACAAGGTGGCCTCGGGGGAGTGGGACGCGCAGGACAACCCGCTGCGCAACGCCCCGCACACCGCGGAGGCCGTGACCGCCGACGAGTGGTCGCACGGCTACACGCGCGCCGAGGCGGCCTACCCGCTGGCGTCGCTGCGCACGGACAAGTACTGGCCGCCGGTCGGCCGGATCGACCAGGCCTACGGGGACCGCAACCTGGTCTGCTCCTGCCCGCCGCCGGAGGCCTTCGAGCTGTAGGGCGGCCCGGGCCGCGGGAAGGGGCGCCGGTCCTCGGACCGGCGCCCCTTCTTCTGACCCTTTGGAGATCTACGTCGTAAAAGTCCGTTTTGTTCTCCATGCCCGTCAGGGGAGGGGCGGGGAACGGGACGGTGCCCGCGGCCGCGGCGCGGGCCCCCGGTCCCCGGACGCCGCAGGCGTTAGAGTTGCGGCGACACGGACCGCGTTCCCACCACGCGGACCGCCACCCCGCCACCCCCATGGAAAGCGGAGACCATGACCACGACGTCCGGACCTTCCGCGCGCTCTGGCCCCGCCGACCCGCCCCCGGCCACCGATCCCCGGGACACGGACGAGGCGGAGGCGCCGACCGGGCAGGGCGCCGCCGAACTGTGCGACCAGGCCCGGGACCTCGCCGAGAGCGGCCACCTCAAACGCGCGGCCAGGCTCTACCACCAGGCGGTGGCCGCCAACCCCCACCCGCGGGTGCAGGCCCGCGCCCTGCTCGGCCTGGCCGTGGTCGAGGACCAGCGGGGCGACCTGGCCGCCGCCCGTGAGGCCGCCCGCCGCGCCCTGGCCACCGGCGACCCGCGCTACGCCCCGCGCGCCGCCTACCACCTGGCGCTCTCCCTCGAACAGGACGGCGACCACGCCGAGGCCGACCGCGTCTGGCGCCGCCTGCTCGACCTGGGCGGGTCCGACTACACGGCGGTGGCGCACTACGGGCTGGCCCGCTCCGCCGAGGGGCGCGGCGACACCGGCGGGGCCGAGGAGCACTGGGAGGCGGCGCTGGCCCTGCCGCCCGATCCCGGTTCGCTCGGCCGCCTGCACGCCGCCACCGTCGTGGACGCCTCCCGGGACCTGGCCGAACGCCTGCTGGGCCGGGGGCTGCCGGGCGCCGCCGCGGCCGCGGTCGAACGCGGCCTGTCGGTCGCGGACGATCCCGGTCTGCGCCTGCTGCGCGCCGCCGCCCACCTGGAGCACGCCATCGCCGACGTCGGCGCCGTCGTGGACCCGGACCCGGACGCGGTCTCCGAGGACGCCGAGGGGCCGGGGGCCGCGCCGGGCACCTTCGCCGCGGCCGTGGAACTCCTGGCGGGGCTGCTGGCCCTGCGCGGGGACCCCGGCGCGGCCGAGCGGGTCTGGCGGCTGGGCCTGGGGGACCGGGACCAGGACGCCGCGGGGCAGGTGCGTCAGAGACTGCGCAGGGGCTTCGCCGCGCCCGAGGAGGACGGGGACGGCGGGGCCGGGGAGGCGTGGTGGGACCCCTACCTGGAGGAGGCAGCGGCGACCGCGAGCGCGCCCGCGCTGGCGGGGGAGCTGTTCGCCGTGGTCACCCAGATGCACGCCCTGCTGGCGCTGCCTGTGGCCGAGGGGGAGGCGCGCCCGGCGGCGCTGCGGGCCGCCATGGAGCAGGCGCTGCGCACGCCGAGCGGACTGGTGTGGGGGCCCGGTGTGCACGCCGACTTCCGGCGTCGGCTGAGTGAGGCGATGGGCGGCCGGGACGTGCTGCCGGAGGGGTGGCCCGACCCGGTCCGGGAGTGAGGGCCTGGGACGGGCCCCGGCGCTCGCGCGGTCACCGGGGGCCGTCAGGGGGCACGTCGCCGCCCGGGGGTGCTTGCCGGGCGGGGTACGTCGGCCTCGCGGCCGGGTGTGTCGGTGCGGTCGGGCGTCAGGCGGCGACGCGGGGCCGGTGCGGGGCGACGACCGCCCCGTCGGGAAGCAGCTCACCGGTGTCGTCGAAGAGGACGACACCGTTGCAGAGCAGGCTCCAGCCCTGTTCGGGGTGGCTGGAGACGACCCGGGCCGCTTCGCGGTCGGTGTCCTCGAAGGACGGGCAGGCAGGTTCGTGGCTGCACATGGGACAGGCCTTTCGGTCCAGAGGTGCTCGTCGTTGAGCTGACGCCAAGAGTAGTGGTTCACATCACATGCTCGTCGCGGTTTAACACGGATGTGTTCTCCCCGCCGCTGTCGTCCGCTCTCGGGGAGTGAGACACCCCCAGGCCAGCAATGGTTCTGCCCTGTCCGGCCCCGGATACGAGGAACTCAGTACCCGCCGCGTGTCCGGCGCGCCGCCGGGCGGCTGCGCATCCCCGCGCCGGCCAGCCCGCCGTGCTGGAAGGCCCTGACCAGCTCGCCGCCGAGGTTGACCCCCGCGCCCAGCGCCAGGCCCACCGTGACCGCCTCCGCGAGGCTGAGCAGCCCGGCTGAGGGGTCGCCCTGCGTGATCTCGATCAGGCCCCGGTACAGGATGCTGCCGGGCAGCAGCGGGGCGATCGACGGGACCAGGTAGGGCAGCACCGGTCTGCGGGTGCGCCGCGCCAGCCAGTGGCCCACCACGCCCACCGCGACCGCGCCCGCGACCGTGCCCACCACCGCGGGCACGTGCAGCAGGTCGCGCATGCTCGCGTAGATCACCCAGATCATCACGCCGAGCGCGCCGATCATCGGCAGCATCCGGGGCGGTACGGCGAGCGAGATGGCGAAGGCCACCGCGATCCCCGCCGCGCCGATCAGCACGGGGACCTCCATCGAGGTTCCCGCGGAGGGGAGGTCCTCCAGGTTGATGCTCACGCCCAGGCGCTGGGCGGTGTAGGCGACCGCGCCCACGCCGGACACGATCGCGCCCAGGATGAAGAAGGTCTCCAGCAGGCGTGCCGCCGCCGAGACGTAGGTGCCGCTGATGCCGTCCTGGAGGCTGGAGACCAGCGGGCGTCCGGGCAGCAGGGCCATGATGTTGCCGGTGATGATCGCCCCGGCCTGGAGGCCGAGGTCCAGCGTGGTGCTGGCCCACAGCAGCGCCACGCCGATCGTGGCGGCCACCACCGCCGCGCCCGCCATCTGGTAGAACTCCGCGACGCCCCGCTTGGCCAGGAACACCGACGTGCGGTCGCCCATGACGGTGGCCAGGAAGGCCGCGGTCGCCACGATCAGGCCGCCGCCCACCATGAGGCTCGCGCTGGAGGCGATGAGGCCGAACCCGACCGCGATGAGCCAGTTGGGGTAGGGCATGCGGGCGCGCCTGATCTGGGTCAGGCGGGCGGTGGCGTCCTCCAGTTCCAGCAGGCCGAGCGCGCACTGCTGCACCAGGGTGTGCAGTTCGTTGACGCGGAAGTAGTCCAGGGTGCGGCGGCGCACCACCCGTTCGCCGGTGATCGGGGGGTGTTCGCCCCCGGGGTGGGTGGACAGGGTGATGGTGGTGAAGGTGACCGAGACCTCCGAGCGGGGCAGGTCGAAGGCGACCGAGAGGCTGAGCATCGCCTCGCTGACGGCCTCCGTGCCCTCTCCGCTGGCGAGCATCAGCTCGCCCACCCGCAGCACCAGGTCGATGGCGCGGGCGTCGGGGAGGTTGACGTCCTCGGTCTCGTCGAAGCCGTCCGGGGTCAGCTCCCGCTCGTGCGCCTCCCGCCAGTCCCGCATCCTGCTGAGCAGGCGGTCCTCGCTCGGGGGCACGGGCCGCTCCCGCTTGCTTGGCATTCCTGTCTCCGTCTCCTCCCCGCCTGTACCCGTGGTGACCGGCGTGCTGTGGACAACCCATGAGGGGACGCGGCCCCCGGGGGCGGGGTTCGCCCGGAACGGGGTTGGTGGCCGGTGAGTTCGATCACCGGATCATCCTGTCAAGGCCGGGGGCCCGTCCACAGCGACGCGCCGGGGTTCCCGGCGCCGCGCCCGGGGCCCGCGCGCGGGGGGCCGGGGCCGGGACCGGATCGGGCCGCAGCCCCGGCGGGGCGGGGCCTGGCGCGCCGGGGCGGTGTGTCGGCGCAGGCCGGTGAACCTGGTGGCCCGGTGCGCGTGCCGGGGGCAGGGGGCGCGGCACCTGGTGGCCAGGTCCTCCCGGAACGCGGGTCGGCGGTGTCAGCCGGGGCCGGGGCCGTCGTCGCGCTCGCCGGGGCGGACCAGGCCGTGCTCGTAGGCGTAGACCACGGCCTGGACCCGGTCGCGCAGTTCCAGCTTGGTGAGGATGCTGCCGACGTGGGACTTGACGGTGGTCTCGCCCAGGACCAGGTGGGCGGCGATCTCGGCGTTGGACCACCCGCGCGCGAGCAGGCGCAGGACCTCGTGTTCGCGGGCGGTCAGGGTGTCCTCGGCGGGTTCGGCGCCGGGGGAGGCGGAGGGCAGGAGCGGGGCGAAGCGGTCGAGCAGGCGGTTGAGCACGGTGGGGGAGACGGCCGCCGCCCCGTCCGCGACCACCTCGACGGCCGAGACGAGTTCGGCGGGCGGCGCGTCCTTGAGCAGGAACCCGGAGGCGCCCGCGCGCAGCACCTCGACGGCGTACTCGTCCAGGTCGAAGGTGGTCAGCGCCAGGACCCGCACCCGGTGGCCCAGGGGCCGCGCCCACGACACGATCTGACGGGTGGCCTCGATCCCGTCCATGCCGGGCATGCGCACGTCCATGAGGACGACGTCGGGCAGCAGGCTGCGGGTCTCGCGGACCGCCTCGCGGCCGTCGGAGGCCTCGCCCACGACGGACAGGTGCGGGGCGGACTCCAGGATCATGCGGAAACCGGCGCGGACGAGGGGCTGGTCGTCGACCAGTAGTACTGAGACGGGCACAGGGGGAATTGTGCCGTATCCCGGGCTGCGGGCGGGCCCGAGCCCGGGGGCGCAGCGGTGCGGGTGGGGCGGGCCGCTCCCGGTGCGGGGGCCGGGCCCCGCGTCCTCGGGCGCCCGGCCGGGTCACGCGCTCGGTCGGAGCGGGGGCGGGGTCATCCGCGCGGGCGGTCCGTCGGTGCGGGCAGGGGCGGCGGGGTGCCGCCGAACTCCGGGCACAGCGCCTGGTGCTCGCACCAGCCGCAGAGCTTGCTCCTGCGGGGCTCCCACACCCCGGCGCGTCCGGCGGCCTCGATCCGTGCCCAGATGTCGGCGATCTCGGTCTCCGCGGCCCGGAGTTCGTCCTCGGTGGGGTCGTACCAGCGCACCGCTCCGTCGCCGCCCAGGTAGACGAGTTGGAGGCGGGTGGGGACGACGCCGAGGTCGCGCCAGATCATGACCGCGTAGAAGAAGATCTGGAACCGGGCCTTGTCCTCGAAGCGGGGCGCGGGGGACTTGCCGGTCTTGTAGTCCACGATCCGGATCTGGCCGGAGGGGGTGACGTCGATGCGGTCCACGTAGCCGCGCAGCCGCAGGCCGGTGGGCAGGGACACGTCCAGGCGCATCTCGCGGTCGCGGGGCTCCAGGGCGGTGGGGTTCTCCAGGTCGAAGTAGCGGCGGACCAGGTCGCGGGCGGACTCCAGCCATGTGTCGCGCTCGGCGTCGTCGGCGAACAGCTCGTCCAGCTCGGGCTTCTTCTCGCGCAGCTTCTTCCACTGGGGCTCGACGAGGCCGACGGCGTTGCGCGGGCTGCGCGACTCGGCGGGCAGCTCGTACAGGCGCTCCAGGCAGGCGTGGACGAGGGTGCCGCGCAGGGCCGCCGCGCTGGGCGCCTCGGGGAGGCGGTCGATGGTGCGGAAGCGGAACAGCAGCGGGCACTGGAGGAAGTCGGAGGCCCGGGAGGGGGAGAGGGCGGACGGGAGGAGCGCGGTGGTCATGGATCGAGCCTATGAGAAGGCCGCGACAGGCCGCGAGGGGGGAGGGCGGCCTGTGGACGGGCGGGCGGTGCGGAGCGCGGTCGTGGGCGCCGCGGGGCCGGGGCGGGCGGGCCGTAGGCTGGGGGTGTGACGACCGGTAGTGACCCATCCGCGCCCAGACCCCGCGACCGTTCCGCCAGACCGGGGTTACTGATCGGCCGCCCCTTCGGCATCCCCGTGTACGTGACCTCCTCGTGGCTGATCGTCGCGGCGCTGATCACCCTGGTCTACGGCGGCGTGGTCCAGGGGCGCCTGGCGCTGGGGCCGGGCGCCTACCTGCTGGCCTTCGTCTTCGCCGTGCTGCTCTACGCGTCGGTGCTGGTGCACGAGCTGGCGCACGCGGTGGTCGCGCGCATGTACGGCCTGCCGGTCCGGCGCATCGTGCTGTACGTGCTGGGCGGGGTCTCCGAGATCGAGCGCGAGGCGCCCACGCCGGGGCGTGAGTTCTGGATCGCGTTCGCCGGTCCGCTGTTCTCCCTGCTGCTGGCGGCGGGCGGGTTCGGTCTGTACCTGTTCACCGAGCCGCGCACGGTGGTGGGTGAGCTGCTGTTCCAGCTGTGGATCGCCAACCTGCTGGTCGGCGCGTTCAACCTGCTGCCGGGGCTTCCGCTGGACGGCGGGCGGCTGCTGCGCGCCGGGGTGTGGAAGGCGACGGGTCGTCCCTTCGCGGGGAGCGTGGCCGCGGCCTGGGGCGGTCGGGTGCTGGCGCTGCTGGTGGTGGCGCTGCCGTTCCTGATCACGTGGTGGGCGGGCGGACGGCTCAGCCCGTGGAGCGTGGTGTGGGGCTTCGTCCTGGGCGGTTTCATGTGGATGGGTGCCTCCGACGCGCTGCGCTCCGCCCGGGTGCGTGAGCGCATCCCGCGTCTGCGGGCCCGGGACCTGGCCCGGTCCTCGGTGACGGTGCCGGCCGACACGCCGCTGGCCGAGGCCGAGCGCCGGGCGCGGGAGGCGGAGGCGGTGGAGGTCGTGGTGACCGACGCCCGGGGCGCTCCCACGGCGGTGGTGCACCCGGCGGCGGCCGGGGCGATCGAGCCGGAGCGCCGGGCGTGGGTGCCGGTGTCGAGCGTGTCCCGGGCGGTGACCGAGCATTCTCTGGTGCCGGTGGGGTTGGAGGGTGAGGAGTTGTTGCGGGAGCTGACGGGGCACCCGCTGCCGGAGTACGTGGTGGTGGACGAGGCCGGCGGGGTGCGCGGGGTGCTCAGGGCCGCGGACGTCAACGCGGTGGTCTCGGGCGGTCGCTGAACCGGGTCAGCGGCGGGCGCCCTCGGGCCACAGCACCGAGACCGGTCGAAAGAGCGAGCGTGCGTAGGCCACCACGTCGGCGGTGCCGCCGGGGCCGCGCGCGGGCCGGCCGTCCCAGACGGCCACGAGCTGGTCGCAGCGCCGCACGAGCAGCCTTCCGGCCTCCAGGTGCGCCTCGGGCGTGGACTCGGTGTGGGGCAGCGTGTGCACGAGGACGGCCCGTCGCAGGAGGCGGTCGTAGACGGGGTGGTGCTCCTCGGGCAGCGCCTCGCGGTAGCCGGAGGCGGGGATAACCGCCTCCAGCGGGGCTCCGGCGGCGACGACCGTCTCGGCGAAGACGGCGTCGGCGCCGTCGGCCAGGCAGGACAGGCCCACCATCTCGCAGCCGTAGGGCTCCAGGTGGGCGGTGAGCAGCGCGGTGACGGTGCGTCGCACGTCCGGGGCCAGGCCGCGGTGACCGGTGACCGCGATGTGGATCACGGGACCTCCCTGATGGTCGCTTCGCGGTCTTCCTACCCCTGTGCGACGGCGCCCCTCACCAGGGACAGGAGCCGGTCGTCCAGGGCGGCCGCGCAGCGCGCCCGCGTTCCCGAGTAGCGGCGGCGAAAGGCCCGGACCCGGCTGATGATCCGCTCGGACTCGTAGCGCACGCCCGTGTCCAGCGCCTCGTCGACCAGGCGGAAGGCCTCGTCCACGTCCCCCGCCTCGGCGTGCGCCGAGGCCAGTTCCACCTGGAGGACCGCGGACTGCTTGGGGTTGCCCCCGTGGGGCGCGAAGGCCTCGGAGAAGGCCCGCCGGGCGTCGTGCGGCTGGCGCAGCCGCACGCCCACCCGGGCGCGGTAGCCGGCGACCTTGGCCTCGTCGAAGGCGAACACCCACGGCCAGGGCGGGTCGGTGTTGGCGGAGCGGGCCACCTCCCGCTCCGCCCGGCCCAGGGCGCTGGCGGCCGCCGCGCCGTCCCCGGTCCCGGCGTGCGCGAGCGCTCCCACGCAGGCCAGCCAGGCGCGCGCGGTGGGGTGGGCGGCCGGGCCCAGGACGCGTTCGGCCTCCTGGACCAGCCCCAGGCCCAGGTGGTGGTCCTCGGCGGTGTCGGTCTCGAAGGCGGCCAGGGAGCCCAGCATGTACACGTCGAGCAGGCGCATGTCCGCCTGGCGGGCGCGCGTCACGGCGGTGCGGTAGTGCGCCCTGGCCGATCCCATGTCTCCCCGGTCGGCGTGCAGCCAGGCGGCGAAGCCGGAGGCCTCGCTGGCCGCGGCGCTCAACTCGCCGTGGAACGGCGTCCCGTGCGCCTGCCCACGCATGTGCTCGGCCAGATGCACGTGCGCCACAGCGCTGGGCAGCAGGTGGCGGGAGGGGGAGGTGGCGTCCATGCGGCGCTGTCCCCCGGTGATGGCGCGCAGGGAGTGCGCGGTCGTCTCGTTGACGGTGTCGGGCCACGGGCCCGACGCCACCGGGGCCGGAGCCGCACCGGTGGTGGCGGTGGTGGCGGTGAGCAGCGCTCCCGCGGCCACCGCGCGTCCGAAGTCGCGGCGCCTCGTGGTGTCCACCCCCTTCTCTGCGGGACGGGCCTGGGGCGCGGTGCCGCCGAAACGCAGCAGGTGCAGCGGGATGTCCAGGCGTCGGGCGAGGTCGTGTACCTGGCTGATGGTCAGCGACTGCTGGCCGTTGACCACGCGCGAGACCCAGCTCTGGGAGTAGTCGATCGCGCGGGCGAGGTCACCCTGGGACCAGCCGTGCGCCGCGCGCACTCCCTCGATGACCGTCGCCATGTCGCAGGTGGCCAGGGCACCCGCCATGCGGGGACGTGTCCACAGGTCCGCTGGAAGAACGCCGTCTGGTTGGGGCATGAGCTTAGGTTAGGGACTCCGGGCGCCGCTGGTGGCTATGTGTAAGAAAGAAGTACGTATGCGTGATCCGCATAGGACCGGCGGTTTTCCCTCCGGATACGGCAGAGTGCAAGGGTCGTTGGTCCCAGAGGCGTCTGGGAAGGGGAGGGGAGTCCCGTTGACCGTTGAGACCCCGCCGGCGGGGAGTCCGAGCCTGAGGTGTGACCCGGGTGCGGCCGGGCTGGTGAACCGCGTGGAGCTGACGGACCTCGCCCTGCGCGGGCTGGTCGCCGAGTTGCGCTCACGCGGGGTGGAGGCCCGTGAGGACGGGTTGTGCGGGGCGGTGGACGCCGGTCCCCGCGCCCGGCCCCACCGCGCCCTGCTGCGGCCCCACCGCGGGGACCTGTGGTGGTGGATGCGCTGGCCGCTCCAGGACGGGCTGCCCACGGCGTTGGCGGGCGTGCCCCTCTCACCGGTCGCGCACACCTCCGCCGCCGCGCGGCGGATCGTGGTCGCCCTGTCCCTGTCCGTCGGCGAGGGCTGAGCGGGGGCGGTCCGCCGCGCGGAAGGCCCCCGGCGTGATCCCGTAGGAACGGCCGAACCACCGCGTCAGGTGGCTCTGGTCGGTGAATCCCGAGCGCGCCGAGGCCTCCGACAGCGGCATCCCTGCCGCGATCAGTTCGCGGGCCCGCCGCAGCCGCAGCTGCCGCTGGTACTCGCTGGGCGCCATCCCCCGCACCGCGCGGAAGGCCCGGTAGACCGCGAACCGGCTCCGGCCCGCCGCCGCGGCCAGTTCGTCGGCGCCCACGTCCTCGGTGAACCGCTCGCGCAGCACCGCCTCCACCCGGGCCGCCACCCGTGACGCGTCCGGGTCCGACACCGGCGCCAGCGCCGGACGTCCGACCGCCCCGCGGCGGGTCATCGCCACCACCGCGCCGCGCAGGGCTTCGTCCACGGCCAGCCGCGGACTGCCGTGCCACAGCGCCGAGTGCAGGCCCCGCAGCGCCCGGGCCAGGCGGGGGTCCCCCACCAGCGGGTCGGCGAACAGCGGCAGTGCGGCCCGGCTCTCGGCGGCGTCGGCCAGCACCTCCCGCACCAGCTCCGGTCCGATGTGCACGATCCGGTAGGTGAACCCCGGTTCGGCTCCGGCGTGTCCGTCGTGCGGGTCGTCCGGGTTGAATGCCAGCACCGTCCCGGACACGCTCGCGTGCGCGCCGCCCCGGCAGTTGAACGCCTGCACGCCCGACTCGGTCACCCCGAACGAGTACGCGTCGTGGCTGTGCCGGTGGTAGGCGTGCCGCTCGAAGTGGGCGTGCATCGCCTCCAGCGGCCGGTCGGGCGAACGCCAGTACCTGGTCCAGTCCCCTGTCACGCCTCCATTGTCGGCCGCCCGCGGCCCCGGGAGGTAGCCGCGGGCGGGCACCCGTTCACGCGAGCCCGGGCGCCACCCGCGCGCACCAGCGTCCAAGACGGCGGTGCCGCGGGCGCGGCATCCTCGCACCCATGCGTTTCGACACCAAGATCGCCGTCGCCGTGCGCGAGGACCTGGCACCCTGGCAGAAGCTCAACGTCACGGCCTTCCTCAGCAGCGGCGTCGCGCACGCGCGCCCCGGCTCCATGGGCAGGCCCTACGAGGACGCCTCGGGCAACACCTACCTCGCGATGTTCCGCGAACCCGTCCTGGTCTACGGGGCCGACGCGCGCACGCTGGCCCGCACGCTGGAGCGCGCCCGCTCCCGGGGCCTTGCCGCCGCGCTGTACACCGAGCAGCTGTTCGCCACCGGCAACGACGACGACAACCGCGCCGCCGTGCGCGGGGTGGCCGCCGCGGACCTGGACCTGGTGGGCGTGGCCGTGCACGGGCCCAGGGCGGACGTGGACAAGGCGGTCAGGGGGTTGCGCCTGCACTCCTAGGTCCGGCCGCCCGGGCCGCCTCAGCCCGCCTCGGACTCGGCGGCGGCCAGGGCGGCGCCGACGATCCCGGCCGTGTTGAGCAGCGAGGCGGCCACGACGGGTGTGCGGATGTCCAGCAGCGGCAGAAACTTCTCCGCCTTGCGGCTGACCCCGCCGCCGACCACGATCAGGTCCGGCCACAGCAGGTCCTCCACGACCCGGTAGTAGCGCTGGAGCCGCTCGGTCGCCCACTCGCGGTAGGACAGCTCCTCGCGTTCCTTGGCGCCCGAGGAGGCCCGCGTCTCGGCGTCGTGGCCGTCGATCTCCAGGTGTCCGAACTCGGTGTTGGGCACCAGGCGCCCGTCCACCACCAGGGCGGTGCCGATCCCCGTGCCCAGGGTGGTCATCAGCACCACCCCCGGCACGTCCCTGGCCGCGCCGTAGCGGGTCTCGGCCACGGCGGCGGCGTCGGCGTCGTTGAGCACGCGCACCGGGCGGCCGGTGACCTCGGCGAACAGCGACCGCGCGTCGGTGTCGATCCAGCTCTTGTCCAGGTTGGCGGCGGTGCGCACCACGCCGCCCTGCACCACGCCGGGGAAGGTCACGCCCAGGGGCATGCCCGCCGCCTCGGGGAAGTGCTCGGCGATCCCGTGCACGATCTCGGCCACCGCCTCGGGGTCGGAGCGGTCGGGGGTGAGGACCTTCGTCCGCTCCTTGAGGAACTCGCCGGTGCTCAGGTCGACCGGCGCGCCCTTGATCCCGCTGCCGCCGATGTCGATTCCCAGCCCCGTGGTCAGCTGTGACATGGGTCGTCTTCTCCCGTGGTCCTCGTGTGGTGGTCGGGCGCGGTCAGGGGCCCGTCAGGCTGAATACTGCCCTGGGAGCGGGGATTTCGCACGCGCGGGCGCTCCGTGCACGTTCGCCGCGGTACCGGGGGGCCGATACCCTGGGCGATCGCCCTGCCAACCAATAGCGACGTGGGAAGACGAGAGCGACGTTGACCGGTATCCATGGCCGCCGCGGCCCCTTCACCGACGGCGACACCGTGCAGTTGACCGACCCCAAGGGTCGCATGCACACCATCACCCTGCGAGAGGGCGCCGCCTTCCACTCCCACAAGGGCAAGGTCGACCACGACGACCTCATCGGACAGCCCGAGGGCAGTGTGGTGCGCTCCAACACCGGCACGGCCTACGTGGCGCTGCGCCCCCTGCTGATCGACTACACCCTGTCGATGAAGCGGGGCGCGACCATCGTCTACCCCAAGGACGCCGCCCAGGTGCTCGTGGAGGCCGACATCTTCCCCGGCGCGCGCGTGGTGGAGGCCGGGGCGGGCTCGGGGGCCATGTCCAACTGGCTGCTGCGCGCGGTCGGTGAGAACGGCATGGTGCACTCCTACGAGCGCCGCGCCGACTTCGCCGAGATCGCCCGCAAGAACGTGGAGAGGTTCCACGGCGGTCCGCACCCGGCCTGGAAGCTCACCGTCGGCGACCTGGTGGAGGATCTGGACGAGACCGACGTCGACCGCGTCTTCCTGGACATGCTCGCGCCGTGGGAGTGCCTGGACGCGGTCGCCGACGCCCTCATCCCGGGCGGGCTGGTGTGCTGCTACGTCGCCACCACCACCCAGCTCTCGCGCGTGGTGGAGCAGCTGCGCGAGGACCCCCGCTTCTACGAGCCGCGTTCGTGGGAGACCATGCTGCGCACCTGGCACGTGGAGGGCCTGGCGGTGCGCCCGGACCACCGCATGATCGGGCACACCGGTTTCCTGGTGGTCGCGCGCCGCCTGGCCGACGGGGCCGAGGCCCCCGAGCGCCGCCGCCGTCCGGCCAAGGGCGCCTACGGCAAGGACTTCACCGCCGCGCGTGAGCAGGACCGGCGCGCGGACGGAGCGGGGGAGGCGGTCCCGGCCGAGGAGGTCCGGGCGCTGGCCACCGACGCGGCGGTTCCCGAGGCGCCCCGCGGCGACGGTGGGACCGCCGGGGCGGCCGACGCCCCCGGCCCGCAGCCCCCGGAGGGCGCCGCCGACCCGCAGGCCCCGCGGGACGGCGCCGACGGCTGAGCCCGCGGCCCCTCACCCGAGCCCACAGTCCGAGCCCGCCCGCGTAGGCCGCACGCCGCTTCTCACCGTGCGTCCTCGGCGCGGTCCCCACGGGGACCCGCCCGGGCGGGCTCCGGCGTGTGCGGGCGGGTCCGCTGACGTGCGCGGGGAGGGAACGCCCCAAGGGGGCGCACTCCTTGCCCGCGGCCGGACCCAGAGGTTACGTTCTCATTACGTCGGGTCATCCGGTAGCACTCTGACCTGTGCTGACGCAAGACCTGGAAATGAGGCCTACGACACTCTGTGGCCTTGGGAGGTTAGGAATAGGGCGAGGGTAGGTAGGCTCCGATGTAGTTCCTCATAGGGAGGTGGCGGACGTGGCTGAGCGCGACGACGAGCGTCAGAGCGACCGGGACCGTGAAGTCGAAGAACTCACGGCCCAGGTCTCCTACATGGAAAAGGAACTCGGCGTTGTTCGGCGCAAGCTCGCCGATTCGCCCCGGCATGTACGCCTGCTGGAGGAGCGGTTGAGGGAGGCACAGGCCAACCTCGCCGCCGCCAACGGCCAGAACGAACGGCTCGTCTCCACTTTGAAGGAGGCGCGCGAGCAGATCGTGGCGCTCAAGGAGGAGGTCGACCGGCTGGCCCAGCCGCCGTCGGGCTTCGGCGTCTACCTCGGTTCGCGCGAGGACGAGACCGTCGAGATCTTCACCAACGGCCGCAAGATGCGGGTCAACGTCAGTCCCTCGGTGGACCTGGACAACCTGCGCCCCGGCCAGGAGGTCATGCTCAACGAGGCCTTCAACGTCGTCGAGGTGGAGTCCTTCGAGACCGTCGGCGAGGTCGTCATGCTCAAGGAGATCCTTGAGGACGGCGAGCGCGCCCTGGTGATCTCCCACCACGACGAGGAGCGGATCGTCCGCCTGGCCGAGCCGCTGCGCGACCAGGCGATCCGCCCCGGCGACTCGCTGCTGCTGGAGCCGCGCTCGGGCTACGTCTACGAGCGCATCCCCAAGTCCGAGGTCGAGGAGCTCATCCTCGAAGAGGTCCCCGACATCGCCTACACCGACATCGGCGGCCTCTCCGGGCAGATCGAGATGATCCGCGACGCGGTCGAGCTGCCCTACCTGTACAAGGAGCTCTTCTACGAGCACCAGCTGCGCCCGCCCAAGGGCGTGCTGCTCTACGGCCCTCCCGGGTGCGGTAAGACGCTCATCGCCAAGGCGGTCGCCAACTCGCTGGCCAAGCAGGTCGCCGAGCGCACCGGCCGCGACGTCGGCAAGAGCTTCTTCCTCAACATCAAGGGCCCCGAGCTGCTCAACAAGTACGTGGGCGAGACCGAGCGGCACATCCGCCTGGTCTTCCAGCGCGCACGGGAGAAGGCCTCCGAGGGCACCCCGGTCATCGTCTTCTTCGACGAGATGGACTCGATCTTCCGCACCCGCGGCTCGGGCGTGTCCTCCGACGTGGAGAACACGATCGTGCCCCAGCTCCTGAGCGAGATCGACGGTGTGGAGGGCCTGGAGAACGTCATCGTCATCGGCGCCTCCAACCGCGAGGACATGATCGACCCGGCGATCCTGCGGCCCGGCCGCCTGGACGTCAAGATCAAGATCGAGCGGCCCGACGCCGAGGCGGCCCGCGACATCTTCGGCAAGTACATCACCACGGACCTGCCGCTGCACGACGAGGACCTCGTCGAGCACGGCGGTTCGGCCAGGGCCACGGTGGACGCCATGATCCAGCGGGTCGTGGAGCGCATGTACACCGAGGGCGAGGAGAACCGCTTCCTGGAGGTCACCTACGCCAACGGTGACAAGGAGGTCCTGTACTTCAAGGACTTCAACTCCGGCGCGATGATCGAGAACATCGTCTCCCGGGCCAAGAAGATGGCCATCAAGGACTTCATCGACCAGCAGTCCAAGGGCATCCGGGTCTCGCACCTGATGCAGGCCTGCGTCGACGAGTTCAGCGAGAACGAGGACCTGCCCAACACCACCAACCCCGACGACTGGGCGCGCATCTCCGGCAAGAAGGGCGAGCGCATCGTCTACATCCGGACCCTGGTCACGGGCAAGAAGGGCGCGGACTCCGGTCGGAGCATCGACACGGTGCCCAACACCGGCCAGTACCTGTAGAAACGCACTCTGAGAGCGCCTTGAGGGGCCGACCGGAACTTCCGGTCGGCCCCTCTTCTTACCGGTTGTTTCCGGGCCCCGTGATGGCAGGGTGTCAACACTTTCTAGGGGTCCGAGCGGGCCGAGGAACGTTCCTGTCGGCGCCCGCCCGGACCTGGCCGACGAGGCGGGGGAGGTCCCCGGGCGGGGTTGTGAGAGGCTCTGGTGCCACGGCCCGAACGGACCGTGCCAGAGCACTACAGCATCGGAGACGACAGCAGTTATGGAAAGCTACGGGGTTCAACTCGGCCTCGTCCTTGTCCTCGTTCTCGTCAACGCCCTGTTCGCGGGGAGCGAGATCGCCCTGATCACCCTCAGGGAAGGGCAGATCAAACAGTTGGCGGCCCGGGGGCCCGGCGGCCGTGCGGTGGCCCGCCTGGCACGGGACCCCAACCGTTTCCTGGCCACCATCCAGATCGGCATCACCCTCGCGGGCTTCCTGGCCTCGGCCACCGCGGCCGTGTCCCTGGCCCAGCCCCTCATCGAGCCCCTGGGCTTCCTGGGCTCGGCCGCCAGCCCGGTGGCGATCGTCCTGGTCACGGTGCTCCTGTCCTTCGTCACGCTGGTCTTCGGTGAACTGGCGCCCAAGCGCATCGCCATGCAGCGGGCCGAGACGTGGGCGGTGCTGGTCGCCCGGCCGCTGGACCTGCTCGCCATGCTCTCCCGCCCCGTGGTGTGGCTGTTGAGCGTCTCCACCAACCTCGTGGTGCGCCTGACGGGCGGTGACCCCTCCGCGGCCAAGGAGGAGGTCAGCGAGGAGGAGCTGCGCGACATGCTCGCCACCCAGCGGGGCATGACCCGGGAGCAGCGCACCATCATCTCCGGGGCCTTCGAGATCGACGACCGGCGCCTGCGCCAGGTCGTCGTCCCCCGCGGCGAGGTGTTCACCATCCCCGCCCGCACGCCCGCGGCCCAGGCGGCGCAGATGCTCGCCGAGCACGGGCACTCCCGGGCACCGGTGGTGAACGACGACGACCTGGACGACGTGCTCGGCGTCGTGCACTGGTCCGACCTGGTGCGCGGTGAGTCCGACGCCGGGGAACTGGCCCGCGAACCGCTGCTCCTGCCCGACTCCCTGGTGGTGTCGTTGGCCCTGCGCCGCATGATCGCCGAACACCAGCAGTTGGGCGTGGTCGTCAACGAGGTCGGCGGCGTCGACGGCATCGTGAGCCTGGAGGACCTGCTGGAGGAGATCGTCGGGGAGATCTACGACGAGACCGACTCCGACATCCGCACCGTGGCCCGCAACGCCGACGGGTCCTTCACCCTGCCCGGGACCTATCCCGTGCACGACCTGCCCGACATCGACGTCCATCTGGACGACCTGCCCGAGGGGGACTACGTCACCGTCGCCGGTCTGGTCATCGCCGTGCTGGGCCACATCCCCCGGGAGCCGGGGGAGGAGGTGGCGCTGAACCCCTGGAAGGCCAGGATCGACCAGGCCAACGGGCGCACCGTCACCCAGGTGACCGTGTACCCCGCCGCGACCTGACACCACGCGGCCCGCACGGACGCGCCGTACCGCTGCCCCACCCGCTTCCGGAGGGCGCGCCGTGCGGGCCGCCCTCCGGAAACCGGGCCCGTCACCCGCTCGCAGCCGCCCGCGCCATGCGCTGAGGCCGGAGGAGTCGCAGAAGGCCGTCGAGGACACGTCCACGGTCACGTGCCCGGGCCCGCACGTCACGGCTCTTTCAGGTGCGGGCACGGGAGCCCCCACCCCGCCGTGCCCTGCTACCCGCCCATGGAGGAAGGAAACCCGCGACCGCCGGAATCAGGCCCCCGTGTGCCGCGACCTGCGAGGGAACGGCGCGCCGCAGTACCGCGCAACGCCCCAGAACACGGCACTTGGGCCACAATTGGCGCGGAAGCGTTCAAGACCACGCCTCGGTGGATAACCTCTCACCATGAGTGTGCGGCGGATTATGGGTATCGAGACCGAGTACGGGATCTCCGTACCAGGCAACCCCGGGGCCAACGCGATGGTCACCTCCACCCAGGTGGTCAACGCCTATCTGGCCGCCTCGGCGGCCCGGGCGCGGCGTGCCCGCTGGGACTTCGAGGAGGAGAACCCGCTGCGCGACGCGCGCGGCTTCGACCTGGCACGTGAGGTCGCCGATCCCACGCAGCTCACCGACGAGGACCTGGGCCTGGCCAACGTCATCCTCACCAACGGCGCCCGCCTGTACGTGGACCACGCCCACCCCGAGTACTCGGCGCCCGAGGTCACCAACCCGCGCGACGCGGTGCTGTGGGACAAGGCGGGGGAGCGGGTGATGGCCGACGCCGCCGCGCGGGCGGGGGCCACCCCGGGCATCGAGCCGATCCAGCTCTACAAGAACAACACCGACAACAAGGGCGCCTCCTACGGCTGCCACGAGAACTACCTGATGCACCGGTCGACGCCGTTCGGCGACATCGTCCGGCACCTGATCCCGTTCTTCGTCTCCCGCCAGGTGGTGTGCGGGGCGGGCAAGGTCGGCATCGGCTCCGACGGGCAGGGCAGCGGGTTCCAGATCTCCCAGCGTGCCGACTTCTTCGAGGTCGAGGTGGGGCTGGAGACCACCCTCAAGCGCCCCATCATCAACACCAGGGACGAACCGCACGCCGACCCCGACCAGTACCGGCGGCTGCACGTCATCATCGGCGACGCCAACATGAGCGAGATCTCCACCTACCTCAAGCTGGGGACGACGGCGCTGGTGCTGTCGATGATCGAGGACGGGTTCCTGAGCGCGGACCTGTCCCTGGAGACCCCGGTGGCCGACCTCCGGGAGGTCTCGCACGACCCCGGCCTCACCCACCGGGTGCGGCTGCGCGACGGGCGGCGGATGACCGCGCTGGAACTCCAGCGCGAGTACCTGGACCAGGCACGCAAGTACGTGGAGGACCGCTTCGGCACCGACGTGGACCCCGACACCGCCGACGTCCTGGACCGCTGGGAGTCGGTGCTCGACCGGCTGGGCGCCGACCCGATGAGCCTGGCCGACGAGCTGGACTGGGTGGCCAAGCTCAAGGTGCTGGAGGGCTACCGCTCCCGGGACTCCCTGGAGTGGTCGCACCCGCGCCTGCAACTGGTGGACCTGCAGTACTCCGACGTGCGGGCGGACAAGGGCATCTACAACCGGCTGGTGGCGCGCGGGCGGATGAAGCGCCTGCTGGAGGAGGCGCAGGTGGACCGGGCGGTCACCGAGCCGCCGGAGGACACGCGCGCCTACTTCCGCGGGCGCTGCCTGGCCAAGTACGCCGACGAGGTGGCCGCCGCCTCCTGGGACTCGGTGATCTTCGACCTGCCGGGCTACGACTCGCTCCAGCGGGTGCCGACCCTGGAGCCGCGCCGGGGCACCAAGGAGCACGTGGGGCAGCTGCTGGACGCCTCCCCGACCGCGGCCGACCTGGTGGCGGTGCTCACCGGGGGCCGCTGACCCGGCGGTCGCCGAGGCCCCGGGGACCGCGTGCGCCCGCCCGGGGCCCGGGGCCCGCGTCCCGGTCGGCGCAGGGACTCCTCAGGTGTGCCAGGTGCCGTCGTGGCAGCGGACGGGCTCCAGGCTCAGGGCGGTCCACAGCTCCAGGCGGGTGCGGGGCTCGTCCAGGCGGCGGCCCATGACCCGCTCGGCGGCGCGCAGCCGCGAGCGCAGGGTGTTGCGGTGCACGCCCAGGTCCCGGGCGGTCGCCTCCACCTGGGCGCTGTTGTCCAGGTAGTGGCGCAGGGTGTGCGCCAGCTCCGTGCCGTTGCGGGCGTCGTGGGCGCGCAGCCTGCCCAGGACCGCCTGGTCGAAGGCGCGCGCCCCCTCGACCGGGACCGCCGAACGCAGCAGCGCCCAGGCGTCGGTCTCGTCCACGTGCCGGTACCCCTCCGTCGCGGACTGGCGCGCCCGCTCCACGGCCGAGGACAGGTCGTCGGGTCCCCGGGCGGTGCAGGCCCCGGCCGCGACCGGGCCCCCGTCCGGGGCGGACAGCGCCTCGAACAGGCGCCTGCCCGGGCGCGGCGCGCCCCCGCTGTCGGGCAGGACCGCCACCAGCACGTCCTCCAGGGGGCACAGGCCGCCGTTGCGCGCGGCACCGGTGTCGCCGAGCACGTCTGTCAGCGCGTCCGCCGCGCGGTCCAGCAGCCGGTCGGGCCAGGGGGTGCGCAGGCACACCACCTCCCAGGGCGGGGCGGGCAGGGGCGGCGGCACCCGGGGCCGTCCCGTCACCGCGGCGAGCAGGACCGGGGCGCGTTCGCGGTACAGCGCCCGCCGGGCGTCGCGCGAGTGCAGCAGGTCCACCGCCAGCAGTGAGGCCGCGTGGTTGGCGAGCATCCGCACGTGCGGCGTCACCGGGGACGGGCAGCGCAGCGCCAGCCAGCCCAGCGTCCGGCCCGCGGGGCCCAGGGTCTGGAGGAGGACGCTCGCCTCCCCGTCGGCCAGCACCGTCATCCCGCGCGGGCGTCCCGCCAGGGCCGAGCGCACCAGCGCGTGCCAGGGGGGTTCGGTGTCGGGCACGGCCGCGCTCATCATCCCGTTGCGGTCCAGCAGCAGCGACGCTCCCGAGGTGGCCGAGGACAGCTCGCCCATCACCCCGGCCGGGCCCGAGCGCAGCGACGCGCGCGCCATCGCGTCCTGTGCGGTGAGCACCCGGTGCTGTTCGCGCGTGCGTTCGGCCGCGTAGTGGTCGGCCACCGCCTCCACCACCGCGACGAAGGGGGTCTCGCCCTCCACGCGCAGGATCGGCAGGCCCAGGGCGTCGCCCTCCTCCAGCACCTCGGGCGGAACCTCGCGCCGCCGTACGTCCACGGCCATCCCCAGGCCGGCGCACCCGGCCCCGTGCAGGCGGCGCACGTAGGCGCGGCGCGCCCGCTCGTCGGCGCCCAGCCCCAGACCGACCGTGAGCACCAGCTCCCCGCCGCGCAGCCAGCGCACGGGGTCGTGCAGCTCGATCACGTGCGCCCAGCGGATCTCCCGGTCCAGGCCGGACCGGCCCGCCGCCACCCGCACCTCCAGGTCCGGGTCGGCCGTGATGTCGCGGACCGTGATCGCCAACGTCCCTCCTCCCGCCTCGCGGATTGTGCACTGTGCACATGTGTAACAGCTTGCACGGTGCACACCGTCCCGGCGCGGACGGCCGGGGAGTGTCTACGGTCACAACAACACCCGAACCACGGGCCGCGGGCCGCGGTGGCGCCCGTCCGCGACGTGTCGGCGGCGAAGGCCGCCGACCGCGGGCGGGCCCCGCCACGGCGGAGCCGCGCCGGTCCGCGGTGCCGGTCCGCGGCGCCCGCCGACCGGACGACCCGGTCCGGGGCCGCACCGAACGCGCAACGGAGCACACATGTCAGAGCGGACCGCCCCCACGTCCCCGCACCCCGCGCGTGCGGCCGTGGCGGCCTTCGTCGGCACCACCATCGAGTGGTTCGACTTCTACGTCTACGCCACGGCCGCCAGCCTGGTGTTCGGCACCCTGTTCTTCCCGCCCGGCACCGACCCGGTGATCGGTCTGATGGCCTCCTTCGCCACCTTCTCGGTGGGCTTCTTCGCCCGCCCGCTGGGCGGCCTGGTCTTCGGCCACTTCGGCGACCGCCTGGGCCGCAAGTCCGCGCTGGTCATCACCCTGCTGATGATGGGCACGGCCACGTTCTGCGTCGGCCTGCTGCCCACCTACGAGCAGGCGGGGTTCATCGCCCCGGCGCTGCTGGTCCTGCTGCGCTTCGTGCAGGGCATCGCCGTGGGCGGGGAGTGGGGCGGCGCCGTCCTGATGGCGGTCGAACACGCCCCCGAGAACCGCAAGACCTTCTACGGCGCCTTCGCCCAGCTCGGCAACCCGGCCGGTGCGCTGCTGGCCACGGGCTCGTTCGGGCTCATCGCCGCCTGGGACGCCGACCTGCTCCACACCTGGGGCTGGCGCCTGCCCTTCCTCGCCTCGGTCCTGCTGGTCCTGGTGGGCCTGTTCATCCGCCTGAAGGTGGAGGAGTCGCCGGTCTTCGAGGCCATGCGCGAGGACCCCGACCAGCCGCGGGAGCTGCCGCTGCGCGAGGCCGTGCGCGGCTCCTGGCGCCCCCTGCTGCTGGGCATCGGCGTCCTGCCGGTGGCCGTCGGCGGCTACTACGTCGTCACCACCTTCCTCCAGGCCTACGGCGTCACCGAGGTCGGGATCAGCGAACAGGTCATCCTCAGCGGCCTGAGCCTGGCCGCGTTCGTCGAACTCGTCGCGACCCTGGGCGTGTCCTGGCTGGGCGACCGCTTCGGCACCGTCCGCGTGGTCACCATCGGGCTGGTCGGCGTCATCGTGCTGGCGCTTCCCCAGTTCCTGGTGCTGGAGACCGGCAGCACCGTGCTGATCTTCGCGGTGCTGTGCGTGATGCGCCTGGCCATGGCCGCGGTCTACGGGCCCATCGCCCGCGTGCTCGCCCAGATGTTCCCGCCGCGCACCCGTTACACCAGCATCTCCATCGCCTACCAGGTCGCGGGGGCGGTCTTCGGTGGCCTCTCGCCGATCGTGTGCACCGCCCTGCTCGCCGCGACCGGCAGCATCCTCCCGGTGGCGGCCCTGCTCATGGCCATGTCGGTGGTGAGCATCCTGTGCCTGGCCAGGGCGCCGCGCCACCGCGACGACGAGCTCGCCGCCGCCTGAGGACCCCCGTCCCACGAGCGCCGCGGGGAACCGGGGAGCGCCCCCGGGCCCCGCGGCCCGTAACCGCCGCGGCCCGTACCGCCGCACCCGCGAGCGGTGGCCCGACCACCGCGCGTCCCCCCCGCACCGCCGTCGGGCCGACCGGCCCGGCGCCAGCCCACCGAGGAGGAACCCCACCCGTGTCCGGTCTGCTCATCCACAACGCCAACGTCCTGACCATGGACGACGCCAACCCCCGGGCCCGCGCCGTGGCCGTGCGCGAGGGCCGGGTCCGCCTGGCCGGGGACACCGAGGCCGCCCGCGCCGCCGCGGGCCCGGGCGCGGTGGAGGTGGACGCGGGCGGACGGACCGTCCTGCCCGGGTTCATCGACCCGCACAACCACCTGCTCTCCACCGCCGAGTCGCTGGCCGCCGTCGACGCCGGGTACCCCCGGGTGGGCAGCGCCGCCGACCTGGTCGCCGTGATCGGGGCCGAGGCCGAGCGCACCCCGCCCGGCCAGTGGATCCGCGCCTTCCACATGGACGACGCCAAGTTCCCGGGAGGGCGGCCCACCCGCCGCGACCTGGACGGGGCCACCGGGGAGCACCCGGTCATCGTCTACCACGTCTCGGGCCACCAGGCCGTGGTCAACTCCGCCGCCCTGGCCTGGAGCGGCATCGGCGAGGACGTCCCCGATCCGGCGGGCGGCTCCTTCGTGCGCGACGAGGGCGGGCGCCTGACGGGCATGGTCCTGGACTCGGCCATGGAGCTGCTGCTGCCCCTGGCCGTGGACATCGGCTGCCACGGCCCCAACTTCCACACCGACCTGCCCGCCGAACAGCTCCTGGGCTGGCTGGCCGCGGCGGCCGTCCCCTACCTGGCGGCCGGGGTCACCACCGTGTGCGACCCGCAGGTCTCGGCACGCGAGCTGCGCGTGTACCGGGCCGCCCGCGCGGCCGGGACCCTGCCGCTGCGCACGTTCGGCATGCCGCTGTCCCACCAGCTGGACGCGCTCACCTCCGCCGGGCTGGCCAGCCCCTTCGGCGACGACTGGCTGCGGCTGACCGGCATGAAGTTCTACTCCGACGGCACCCTGCTGGGCGGCACCGCCAAGTTCAGCGTCCCCTACGGCGAGCACGGCGAGTTCGCGGGCAGCCTCTACCACCACCCCGACCAGCTCGTGGACCTGGTCACGCGGGCCGCCGCGGAGGGCTGGCAGGTCGCCGTCCACACCCAGGGCGACGCGGCCATGGACAACACCCTGGCCGCCATCGCCTCGGCCGCGCGGGTGTCGGGACCCGACCCGCGCCCGCGCGTGGAGCACTGCGGCTACCCCACCCCGGAACAGGCCAAGCGCTTCACCGACTACGGCGTCATCCCCGTCAACCAGCCCAACTTCCTGTACGACAGCGGCGGCGACTTCCTGCGCCGCCTGGGGGCGCGGGCCCACCGGCTCCAGCCCATGCGCGAGGAACTCGACCTGGGACTGCGCCCGGTGCTCTCCAGCGACTCCTTCGTCTCCAGCCTGCGTCCGATGGACACCGTGGCCAACGCGGTGTGCCGTACCACCCGCGAGGGCGAGGAGATCGGCGTCGAGCAGGCCGTCACCCTGCACGAGGCCCTGCGCGCCCACACCCTGGACGCCGCGCACGCGCTGGGCGTGGAGGACCGCCTGGGCGCGCTGCGCCCCGGGCACCTGGCAGACCTGGTGGTGCTGGACCGCGACGTGGAGTCCCTGCCCGCCGAGCGGCTGCGCGAGGTCGACGCGTGGATGACGGTGCTCGACGGCCGCGTCGTCCACCGCGCCCCCTGAGCCCCGGCCGTGCCCGGCTCGCGCCCGCCGCCCGCGCGGGCCCCGCGGTCGCGCTGTCCGGGGCCCGGGGCCCGCACACGGGCGTCCCCCGTCCGCGCCTGCGCGCGGACGGGGGACGTGCTGGAGAGTGTGTCAGCTGGTGCGGATACGGACGCCCCAGGAGTTGATCATCGGCGTGACCTCCTGGTAGTAGGTCGTGCCGCCGACGGAGCAGTTGCCGGAGCCGCCGGAGGTGACGCCCTGGGCCTGCGAGCCGGAGATGAACGAGCCGCCGGAGTCACCGGGCTCGGCGCACACGTTGGTGCGGGTGAGCGAGTAGACGGTGCCCTGCGGGTAGCGCACGGTCTGGTTGCGGGCCTGGATGGTGCCGCAGTGCCAGCCGGTGGTGGAGCCGGAGCGGCACACGGCCGAGCCGGCCGGGGCCTGGCTGGCGCCGGACACCGACTGGTAGCCGCCGGAGTTGTAGCGCGAGACCAGGTTGGTCAGGGTGAAGTTGGAGGTGCCGCGGACGAAGGCGGCGTCGTTGCCGGGGAAGACCGAGTTCTGGAAGGTGCCGCGGCCGTTGCCGATGGTCACGCCGGTGCCGACGGTGCCGCAGTGGCCGGCGGTGACGAAACCGGGCTGACCGGCGCTGTTGGTCGCGGCGAAGCCGACGGAGCAGCGGCCGCCCATGTAGTAGGCCAGGCCGCCGATGATGTCGGCGTAGACCTGCGGGGCCTCCTCGGTCTCCTCCACCCGGACCGAGGAGGAGTCCACGCCGGCGTCGGCGAGCAGGGCGGCGACGTCGGCGTCGGAGCCCTCCAGCACCTCGACCACGACGGTGTCGCTCTCCACGTCCGGGTACCAGCCGAGGACGCTCGCGGGGGCCTCGGCGCCGTTGAGGTCCTCGACGACCTCGGCCAGGCCCTCGGTGCCGTGTGAGACCACGGTGGCCTCGGCGCCGGTGGCCTCGACGGCCTCGACGGCCGAGGAGTCGGTCACCAGCACGGTGAGCTGGAGGGTCTCGGTGTCGAACAGGGAGCCGCCGTAGGCCTGGCCCGCTGCCTCGGTGGCCTCGGCGTCGGTCTCGATCGCGGCTTCCTGCGCCGAGAGCAGCTCCTCGGCCTCGGCCGAGGTGAGGTCGAGGTCGCGCTTGAGCGCCTCCGTCATGCTGGCGGCGCTGTCGTCGGCGACGGGGGTCTGGGGGACGGGGGCCGGGGCCGCGAGGGCTCCGGGGGCCATGGCCAGTGCCATACCGAAGGCCAGGGCTCCTGTGCCCACGGCGGAGATGATGCTGGAGGGTCTCATGGGGGTCCCTACTCTCCAAGGGGGATAGACGGGGGATTCGGGGCTCTGCGTTCCTGTAGGAGCGGAAAGCCCCTTTCGGGCAACGAAGTTGATCCGATTCCCGAAATTCACCGAGACGTCCGGTAAACGATCACCAACATAAGTGCACACTTTGACGCTGCAAAGACCCGTGTGGTGTGTATTCATTCAGAAGGACGAGGGATTGTCCCATGACCCTTCGTTTCGCGATGGCTACGCGTAGTCGCTCTGCGTGCGACCTTGTGATCCTCGCGTTCGTCCGGTGACGGAGCGAAGCGGATCGGTTGCGTCAAGGGGTGCTTCGTGGCCGGATGCGGACGCCGGTACCGGGTGCCATCCGTAACACCGCGGCTACAGGTGTGTAACTCCAAAGGTCAGGGGCGGCCGTCGGGGGCCTCTCGGGCGGGTGCCGACCCGGGGCGGAGCGGACGCGCCCGTGGCCGGACCCGGACACGCGAGGGGTTCGCGGGACGCCTGAGGCTTACGCGTGCGCCCTCGGAGCGGCGCCCGCGCGGCGCCGCCGCGCCAGCGCGAGCGCCCTGGCGCGCGCTCCCGGAAGCGGGGGGCGGGGCGCTCCGGCGCACGGCCCGGGGATCGCGCGGATACGGGAAAAGGGCGGCCGTGGACGCGCGCGGAGAAACGGAGAGAAGGAGAACGGGCGCACCCGCGCGAGGCGCCCCACGAGAAAAGGCGCCCCCGCCCACTGCCGTGGACGGAGGCGCCGTGGGCGCTGCCGGAGCGCTAGCCGGTCACCAGGGACAGCCCCCAGCTGCTCAGCAGGGGAGTGATCTCCTGGTAGTAGGTCGTGCCGCCGACGGAGCAGTTGCCGGAGCCGCCGGAGGTGACGCCCTGGGCCTGCGAGCCGGAGATGAACGAGCCGCCGGAGTCACCGGGCTCGGCGCACACGTCCGTCCGGGTCAGGTCCTGGACCGTGCCCTGCGGGTAGCTCACCGTCTGGCCGCGGGCCTCGATGGTCCCGCAGTGCCAGCCGGTCGTGGAGCCGGAGCGGCACACCGCCGAGCCGGCCGGGGCCTGGCTGGAACCCGACACGGCCTGGGGGCTGCCGGAGTCGTACCGGCTGACCAGGTTGGTCACGTTCCAGTTGGAGGTGGCCGCGACGAAGGCGCCGTCGCTGCCCGGGAAGACGGACTCCTGGAACGTTCCCGAGCCACTGCCGTCGGAGCTCTCGGCGCCGGTGCCGACGGTGCCGCAGTGGCCCGCCGTCACGAAGCCGCCCGCGCCGGAGCCGTCGGTCACGGCGAACCCGACCGAGCAGCGTCCGCCGCCCATGTAGTACGCCTCGCCGCCGACGATGTCGGCGAACAGGCGCGGCGTCTCATCGGTCTCCTCCACCTGGACGGCGGAGGGGTCCACGCCCGCGGCCTCGACGAGGCCGTCGGCGCTGGCGCCCTCGGAGACCTGGACCACGACGGTGTCCTTCTCCACGTCCGGGTACCAGCCGACGACCCCTTCCCGGCCGCCGGTCTCGTTGAGGTCCTCGACGATCTCGGCCAGGCCCTCGGTGCCGTGTGAGACCACGGTGGCCTCGGCGCCGGTGGCCTCGACGGCCTCGACGGCCGAGGAGTCGGTCACCAGCACGGTGAGCTGGAGGGTCTCGGTGTCGAACAGGGAGCCGCCGTAGGCCTCACCTGCGGCCTCGGTGGCCTCGGCGTCGGTCTCGATCGCGGCTTCCTGCGCCGAGAGCAGCTCCTCGGCCCCGAGCGGGGTGAGGCCGAGGTCTCTCTGCAGCGCTTCCATCATCGTCTGGGCCTCGCTCGCTGGCTCGGCCGGTACGGTCGCCGCACTGGCGCCCGGCGTCACGGAGAACGCCAGACCGAACGCGAGTGCGCCGGTGCCGATAGCGGAGATAGCGGGGGAGGGTCGCATAGATCCCTACTCTCCTCGGGTAACTGACGGGGGTTCGGGGCCCGACGCCCGCCGGCGAGGGCGTCGGACTCCGGTGGGGCCGTGCAGGGGGCCCGACCCCACGGTGTGCCTACCGAGGGTCCTGTCGCCAAGACAATCGGTAAGCGAACACACACCATAAGTGCACAACCTGGATAGCGGAAGAGCGGATGCGGGGGCCCGCCTTTCCAGGGATGACCGGGCCATCGGATGATCGGATGAATAGCAATATGTGACGCATGGTGATGATGTGTCTGACCTTGCGCTTCTCCGCCGGTATCGCTTCCACAACACGGAAGCGCGGTGTTGGCAAGGGGTGTTCCGTGGCCGGATGCGGCCATCGAAACCGGGTGCCATCCGTGACCGTTCGGACACGTAGGAGTAACCCCGAAGGTCAGGGCGGTGACCCGTGGGTAACTCCCGTGCTCGGAGTGAACAGCGGTACCCGTGGCGGTCCACCCCGGAGGGCGCGGCGCGGGTTCCTGCGGGGTGCGCAGAGGGCGGGAGCGGGTCCCTCCGCGTCTCCGCGCGGGCCGCCCCGCCCCGCTCCGGAAAAGGAGGAGGCGCGGACCCGGCGGCCCCGCCCATCCCGCGCTGAGTCGGCCGTGACACGCCCGGGGTGCGGCGCACACGCGTACGAGCACGTGCGCGCGCAGGTGGGACGACCCGAGGTAACTAGCGAGTATCGGGCCCCTGGAAGGGGGTTGAGGCGCCCGGTGTTGGGCCAAGATAAGGGCAAGAGCCCCGAACGGGGAGCCCGAACGGGAGGTAACAGGCTATGGCGACGAAGGACACGGGCGGCCAGAAGCACGCCTCGCGCCGCGACGAGGAGGTCGAGGAGACCGAGGCCTCGGCGGACGTTCAGGAGCGCAAGGACCAACTGGACGAGGACGTCGACGACATCCTCGACGAGATCGACGACGTGCTGGAGAGCAACGCCGAGGACTTCGTCCGACAGTTCGTGCAGAAGGGCGGCCAGTAGCCGCCCCGCGGCGGTTCGCTGACAGCGCACTCCAGCGCCGCCAGCCCCGCCGCACACAGGACTAGGGTCAGTTCCAACGGTCGGCGCACAGCCACCGCAGACAACAAGGACAACAGGCGCCCCACCCGCCCCCATGCCGGGGTGGGGCGCGCGTGGAGGGAGTCGCGTGTTCGAAGGGTTCGAGGGCGGACGGTTGCCCGCCGCTTTCATGAGTGCGGGAACCTCGTCCTTCACCGAGTTTCTCAGTTCGGTCCGCCCCGAGATGCTGCCCGGACACAAGCTGCCCCCGGGCGGCGGGACCGAGCACCTCACCCCCGACGCCACGACCATCGTCGCACTGACCTTCCCCGGCGGCGTGCTCCTGGCGGGCGACCGCCGGGCCACGCAGGGCAACGTCATCGCCAACCGCGACATGGAGAAGGTCTTCCGCACCGACGAGTACTCCGCCGTGGCCATCGCGGGTTCGGCCGGGTTCGGCATCGAGCTGGCCCGCCTCTACCAGGTCGAGCTGGAGCACTACGAGAAGATGGAGGGCCGCTCGCTCTCCCTGGAGGGTAAGGCCAACAAGCTCGCGCAGATGGTGCGCGGCAACCTCGGCCTGGCCATGCAGGGCTTCGTCGTCGTCCCGCTGCTGGTCGGCTACGACGAGAACACCGGGCAGGGCCGCGTGTTCAGCTACGACGCCACCGGCGGCCGCTACGAGGAGCAGCGCTACCACTCCATCGGCTCCGGATCGGTCTTCGCCAGGGGCGCGATCAAGAAGCTCTACCGCGAGGACCTCGACCAGACCGGCGCCGCCAGGGTCGCCCTGGAGGCCCTCTACGACGCCGCCGACGACGACTCCGCCACCGGCGGCCCCGACCTGCACCGCAAGATCTTCCCCCTCGTCGACGTCGTCACCGAGGACGGCCACCGCCGTCTGCCCACCGAGGACGTGGCCCGCCTGGCGACCGAGGTGGTCCAGGGACGCGCGGCCGACCCCGACGGCCCCACGGCCACGCTGGGCTGAACCGGCCCCGTCCCACACCAGACATCTCCCGACTAGGTAAGGAAACGATCCGCGGTGTCGATGCCGTTCTACGTCGCCCCCGAACAGCAGATGAAGGACAAGGCGGACTACGCGCGCAAGGGCATCGCGCGCGGCCGCAGCGCCGTCGTCCTGCAGTACGAGGGCGGGATCCTCCTGGTGGCGGACAACATGTCCCGCACCCTGCACAAGATCAGCGAGCTCTACGACCGGATCGGCTTCGCCGCCGTCGGCCGCTACCCCGAGTTCGAGAACCTGCGCCTGATGGGCGTGCGCTTCGCCGACGTGCGCGGGTACCAGTACGACCGCCGCGACGTCAGCGGGCGCCAGCTCGCCAACATCTACGCCCAGACCCTGGGCACCGTGTTCAGCGAGAGCCTCAAGCCGTGGGAGGTGGAGATCGTCGTCGCCGAGGTCGGCGACACCTCCGCCGACGACGAGATCTACCGCATCACCTTCGACGGCTCCATCGTCGACGAGCAGGGCTTCGTGGCCGTGGGCGGCTCCTCCGAGCACGTGTCCGGCGTGCTCAAGGACCGCTTCGCCGCCGACGCCCCCCTCAGCGCCGCCCTCAACGCGGCCACCCACGCCCTGGCCAGGGAGAACGGCGAGGAGCGCGAACTGGAGGCCACCAACCTGGAGGTCGCGGTCCTGGAGCGGTCCAGGGAGCACCGCAAGTTCCGCCGCATCCACGGCCAGCGCCTGACCGACCTCATCGAGGAGGGCAGGGCGGCCGGAGGCGGCACCGCGAGCACCGGAACCACCGGGAGCACCACCACGGGCGGGACCGACGAGTGACCTGGAAACGATGATTCACGGTGCGGCGCTCCCGAGGCGCCGCACCGGCCGGGCGGGTGTGGACGGCGCGGCCCCGTCGTCCGCACCCCGGTGACGGGAAGTTGGTGAGGCCGCGTGGAACGACGGATCTTCGGGCTGGAGAACGAGTACGGGGTCACGTGCACCTTCCGTGGACAGCGACGGCTGTCCCCGGACGAGGTCGCCCGCTACCTCTTCCGCAGGGTGGTCTCCTGGGGGCGCAGCAGCAACGTGTTCCTGCGCAACGGCGCCCGTCTGTACCTGGACGTGGGCAGCCACCCCGAGTACGCCACCCCCGAGTGCGACAGCCTCGTGGACCTGGTGGCCCATGACAAGGCCGGTGAGCGCATCCTGGAGGGGCTGCAGGTCGACGCCGAGCAGCGCCTGCACGAGGAGGGCATCGCCGGGGACATCTACCTGTTCAAGAACAACACCGACTCGGCGGGCAACTCCTACGGCTGCCACGAGAACTACCTCGTGGGACGGCACGGCGAGTTCGGACGCCTGGCCGACGTGCTCATCCCCTTCCTGGTCACCCGCCAGATCGTCTGCGGCGCCGGAAAGGTGCTCCAGACCCCCCGGGGCGCCCTGTTCTGCGTCAGCCAGCGCGCCGAGCACATCTGGGAGGGCGTCTCCTCGGCCACCACCCGCTCGCGCCCCATCATCAACACCCGCGACGAGCCGCACGCGGACGCCGAGCGCTTCCGGCGCCTGCACGTCATTGTCGGCGACTCCAACATGAGCGAGACCACCACCCTGCTCAAGCTGGGCTCCACCGACCTGGTGCTGCGCATGATCGAGGCCGGGGTGGTCATGCGCGACTACACGCTGGAGAACCCGATCCGGGCCATCCGCGAGGTCAGCCACGACATGACCGGCCGCCGCAAGGTGCGCCTGGCCAACGGGCGCGAGGCCAGCGCGCTGGAGATCCAGCGCGAGTACCTGGACAAGGTGCAGAGCTACGTCGACCGGCACGGCACCGACGCCACCGGCAAGCGCGTCCTGGAACTGTGGCAGCGCACCCTGGAGGCGGTCGAGACCCAGAACCTGGAGACCGTCTCCCGCGAGATCGACTGGGTGGCCAAGTACCTGCTGCTGGAGCGCTACCGCGACAAGCACGACCTGTCCCTGTCCTCGCCGCGGGTGGCCCAGCTCGACCTGACCTACCACGACATCCACCGCGACCGGGGGCTGTTCTACCTGCTCCAGAGCCGCGGCCAGATGGAGCGGGTGGTCGGCGACCTCAAGATCTTCGAGGCCAAGTCGGTGCCGCCGCAGACCACGCGGGCCCGGCTGCGCGGCGAGTTCATCCGGCGCGCCCAGGAGCAGCGCCGCGACTTCACGGTGGACTGGGTCCACCTCAAGCTCAACGACCAGGCCCAGCGCACGGTGCTGTGCAAGGACCCCTTCAAGTCGGTGGACGAGCGGGTGGAGAAGCTCATCGCCGGCATGTAGGACTTCCGGTCCCCTGCTCCCGGAGCCCCGTCCGGCGGTCGAAGGCCGTCCGCGGCGGGGCTCCGGCGTTCGTGGTGTTCCAGGGGGTGGTTACGGCCCTTCTTTTCGGTAGTGTGACTCTGTCCCAAGCCGGAAATCAGAGGTTGTGACCCATGCACCGACGTGCTGCCGCCCTCGCGGTGCCGCTGACCGCGATCGCCCTGGCGGTCTCAAGCTGCGGAAACATCCCCGAAGAGTGGCGTACTCCCGCCTTCATGCGTATGGGGGAGGACCAGCTCGACCCGCGGCTTCCCGAAGTCACCGGCGAGGTCGGTGAGGAACCGGAGGTCGCCTTCCCCGACGAGGAGCCCCCGACCGAGCAGCTCTCGGGCGTCGTCGACGAGGGCCCGGGCGAGAACGAGCTGGTGCGCGCCGACGACCTCCTGATCGCCAACGTCGTCCAGTTCCAGTGGACCGGCCCCGGCGAGGGCGCGCCCGTCGAGGGGCAGTCCAGCTACGAGACCGGCGCCCCGGACCTGATCCGCATGGAGCAGATGCCCGCGGAGATCAGCGACGTCCTGGTCAGCCAGCCGGTCGGCAGCCGCGCCGTGTACGTCTTCCCGCCCCTCACCGAGCAGGAGCGCCAGCAGGCCGAGATGTCGGGGCAGCCCGTCCAGGAGGGCGCGAGCGTCCTGGTCATCGACCTCATGGACCGCTTCAACAAGGGTTCGGTCGTGGAGGGCGAGCAGGTCACCGACGGCGGCGACGGCCTGCCCACGGTGACCCAGGAGGGCCACAGCGAGCCCACCATCGAGGTCCCCGACACCGACCCCCCCGAGAACCTGGAGGTCGTGCCGCTCATCGAGGGCGACGGCGCCGAGGTCGAGGAGGGCCAGCAGGTCATCGTCCAGTACAGCGGTGTGCGCTGGGAGGCCGACGAGAACGGCGAGCACCCGGTGTTCGACTCCACCTGGAGCCGCGGCGGCGACCCCTTCGACACCACGATCGGCGCCGGCGCGGTCATCGAGGGCTGGGACGAGGGCATCGTCGGCCAGCCGGTCGGCAGCCGCCTGATGCTGGTCGTGCCCGGCGACATGGCCTACGGTCAGACCGAGGAGGAGTCCGGGGGAGCCCCCGCCGGGACGCTGGTCTTCGTCATCGACATCCTGGGCGCCTACGACAACCCGCCGCCCCCCGAACCCGCCGAGGGCGAGGGCGCCGGCGGCGAGGAGGCCGCACCGGAGGAGTCCCCCGCGCCCGAGGAGGGCGGGGAGTAGCCCACCCGGCGCGGTCCCGTGCACGCCCGGGGCCGGGGAGCGGTTCCCGGCCGAGCAGAGCGCGCACACCCGGACAGCCGGCACCGGACGCCCCCGCGGGGAGGTCACCCGCGGGGGCGTCCGCGTGTCCGGAGCGCTCCCGCCCGGGCGGACACGCCCGGGTACCGCGTTCCACTGCCCTTCACCGACCGGTGCGTAGAGTCGAATCCATCGGTGGACGGGCGAGGGGGAAGCTCATGTCAGACCGTCGGCGCTACTGCTACGTCTCCGGGCTGGGCCTCGGGGTTGCGGCGCTGGAGGAGCTGTGCGCCCGAGGCTTCCCGCCCGGCCTGGTGGTGTCCCACCCGGCCGAGCTGGCCCACTGCTCCGGCTACCACGACTACGGAGCCCTCGCCGGCCGGCTCGGTCTGCCGCACCTGCGCGCCGCCCTCGGCTCACCCGAGGCGCGCCAGGCCCTCACCGACCACGGCATCGACCTGATGGTCGTCGCGGGCTGGTCGGGGGACGTTCCGGAGGAGGTCCTGTCCTCCCTGGCGCTGGGCGGGGTCGGACTGCACCCGGCGCCGCTGCCCGTCGGCCGGGGCCGAGCGCCCATCCCGTGGACCATCCTGCGCGACATGCGCTCCAGCGCCGTGACCCTCTTCCACATCGAGGGGGAGGAGCACAGCGGCGACATCGTCGACCAGGCCTGGTTCGACGTGGCCCCGGACGCCACCGCCGCCGGTCTGTACCAACGCGTGGGGCTCCTCCAGGCGGAACTGCTCGTGCGCCACGTGGAGGGGCTGCTGGAGGGCACCGCGCCCCGGCGGCCGCAGAGCGGCCACGCGTCGGTGTGGCCGCGTCGGCGCCCCAGCGACGGCCACCTCGACCTCACCGCCTCCGGAAGCGACGTGGACCGGATGGTGCGCGCGCTGGCCGAGCCCTACCCGGGGGCGTTCGCGATGTTCGGCAGCGCCCGGATCACGCTGTGCTCGGGCCGCCTGGCGGGCGGGGTCACCGGCGGGGCTCCCGGGCAGGTGGTCGCGACCGGCCGGGGACGGGAGTGGGGGATCACCTGCGGGGATGGGGCCGTGTTCGTGCCCGAGGCGCTGCGGGTGGACGAGGGGGTGCGCGCCCGGCCGACCTCGTTGGCGATGTTCCGGCCGGGGACCTTCTTCGAGGCCCCCTCCCAGCACATGCTGGAGGGCACCCGGCGGACGCCCCTGCCCGGCCAGGCGCCGAGCGGGCCGAACAGGGTCGTGCCCGCGGCCCGGACCGCGCCGGAGGCGCGGGCTCCGGAGGCGCGTGCTCAGGGGGCGGGGGAGGGAGACGCGCGGTCGCGGGCTTCGGAGGAGCGGTCACGGGCACCCGAGGAGGGGGCTTCCGGGGCGGACGTGTCGGGTGCGCCGGACGGATCGGGTGCTTCGGACGCGTTGGGGGCGGACGGGGCGGAGGCCCGGGGACCGGAGCAGCGGGTTTCCGAGGCGCGGGTTTCCGAGGGGCGGGTTTCGGAGGCGCAGACGCCGCAGGCACGGGTTCCCGATGCCCGGGGACCGGAGCCCCGGACCCCGCAGGCGCGGGCGGGGGACGGTACGGACCTCGCGTCCGGGATCATGGCGGGTGACCCCGGTCCGGCCGACCAGCGCTGAGGAGTGGGGCAGGCCGGAGCCCGCGGCCCACGAAGGGGCGTCCGCGGCCGGAGCCCGGAACCCGTGGTGGTGGGTGGCACGCGCCGGAGTCCGTGGCCCGGGGTGGGAGGCGGAGCCCGCGCGGGAGGCGCGCAAGCCGGAGCCCCGGAACCCGGCGCCTCGGGGCGGACCTGCCGAAGAGCGGGCAGCACGGAGCGGGCGGGGCGCGAGCGCCCCCCTTTATTCAGGGTAGAAGCCCGGCCCCGGCCCGAACCAGACCGTTCTGGAGCCTGTGGACGACCCACCCGCGCCGCCCCGGCCCGCGCCTACAGCAGGGCGGCCGCGTGGAGGCCCGCCGCCGCGGCGCTCAGGAAGGCCGCGCGGTCCTCCTCCAGGCCCCGGCCCATCGTCGACACCTTCACCGGAAGCGTCCGCACCGCCTCCTCCAGCCCCTCCACACCGACCTCCACCAGGGTGTGCCGCTCGCCCAGAGCCCCGGCCTGCACGCGCACGCGCTCGCCGAACACCCCCGGCAGCAGCGGCACCACCACCTCCGCCCGCGCCAGCGCCACCCGCCCGTAGGCGGTCAGGCTGTGGTGCGACACCCCCCGGTGCCGCTCGCGCGCGTCGGCCTCGCTCACCCGCAGCGACGCCACCGGACGCCCGCCCAGCACCGCCGCCGCGTTCACCGCCTCACCGCACGAGACGCCCGAGAACCCCCACGGAGTCCCGGTGCCCAGGTTGCCCGGGCCCTGGCACACCACCGCCACGTCCGCGCCCAGCACGTGCCGGGCCGCCAGCAGCCCCGAGTGCACGGTCACCGCCTCCAGGTCGCCGCCGAAGGACTGCCCCGTGGTCACGCACCCCGCCAGCAGCCCCTCCTCGCGCAGCGCACCCACCAGCCGCGAGAACGCCGCGGGCAGCGCGCCCCCGTCCAGCATCACGTGGACGATCCGCGCCCGCGGACGGTGCGCCCGCACCCCCGCCACCACCGCGGGCAGCGCCGAGTGCAGGTCGGCCACCACCACCGGCATGCCCTCCACGCCCTCGGCCGAGCGCAGCACCTCGTGGTGGGGCGAGCCCTGCTCGTCGGCGCCCAGCACGGTGGCCTGCAGCGGGGTGTAGCGGGCCTTGACCAGGTGACCGGGGCCCCGGGGGTCGGGGGGCAGCCGGTCGGGCACGGCCACCACCAGCGCGTACCCGCCCGTCCCCAGCCCCAGGTCCAGGGCGCCGGTGTTGAGCAGCACGGTGTCGCCCGCCTCGGGCGAGCCCACCAGGTCGGTGTAGGCCAGCGCGCGGCACGTCACCTCCCCGCCCGCTCCCGCGGCCTCGCGGCCTCTGCGGTCCGCTCCGGCCACGGGTTCCAGCGCCACCGCGCACAGCACGACCCCCGGCCAGGAGGGGAGGATCTGACGGACTTCACCACGGCGCCACCGGATCATGCAAGGCACGGTACCGTCGTTGCTGAACCGGTGCCCGGGCGACGCGCCAGCGTCAGCCGCCGCCGGTCCATCCACCACGGGCGAGAAGGGTGCGGACGATGTCGCGCAGGAAGACGGAACGACAGCTGAACCTGGTCATCTGTCTGTTGTCCACGCGCCGCCACCTGACCGCTCAGGAGATCAGGAAGACGGTGCACGGCTACGCCGAGGCCGAGACCGAGTCCGCCTTCAAGCGCATGTTCGAGCGCGACAAGCGCGAACTGCGCGACAGCGGCATCCCCATCCAGGTGGGCACCGGCGACGCCATCAGCGGCGAGGAGGGCTACCGCATCTCCCGCTCCGACTACGAGCTGCCCGAGATCGAACTCCTGCCCGACGAGGCCCTCGTCCTGGGCCTGGCCGCACGCGCCTGGCGGCACGCCTCCCTCGGCGAGGCCGCCGCCAACGCCCTGTTCAAGCTGCGCTCCGCGGGGGTCCCCGTCGACAGCGAGGCCGCCCCCGGCCTCACGCCCGCCATGCGCACCGACGAGCCCTCCTTCGGCCCCGTCTGGCAGGCCGTGCGCGACCGGCGCCCCGTCTCCTTCGCCTACCGCAAGCCGGGCCAGACCGAGGCCGAGACCCGCGAGGTCGAACCCTGGGGCATCGTCAACCTGCGCGGACACTGGTACGTGGTCGGCCACGACCGCCTGCGCGACGCCCGCCGCGTCTTCCGCCTGGGCCGCATCCGCGGCGAGGTGACCGTCCTGCGCGGCGGCCCCGACGTCGTCGTCCCCGAGGGCGTGGACCTGCGCTCGGTGGTCGCGGGCCACAGCGCCGAGTCCGAGCGCACCGCCGTCCTGCGCGTGCGCACCGACTCCGCGCACGCCCTGCGCCGCAGCGCCCTGCGCGTGGTGCCCGGCGAGCGCGACAGCTCCGGCCTCGGCTGGGACACGCTCACCCTGCCCTACACCGACACCCCCGACCTGGTGCGGCGCGTGGCCTACTTCGGCTCCAACGCGGTCGTCGTCGAACCCGTAGGCGCCCGCGAGGCCATGGCCGCGCACCTGACGGCCACCGCCGAGACCGCCCCCGTCGCCGAGGCCGCCGACGGTCCCGGCTCCGCGGAGGAGGCCGAGGCTCCCGCCCGCGGTCCCCGCTCCGCCGACCAGCTGCGCCGCCTGCTGATGCTCGTCCCCTACGCCCTGGGCCGCGACGTGCGCGTGCCCGAGGTGGCCCGCCACTTCGGGCTCAGCGAGAAGCAGGTGGTCGCCGACCTCAGCCTGCTGTGGATGTGCGGCCTGCCCGGCTACACCCCCGGAGACCTCATCGACGTCGACCTCGACGCGGCCAGGGAGACCGGCGAGATCATCATCGCCAACGCCGACACCCTCGCCCAGCCGCTGCGCCTGACCGCCGACGAGGCGGCCAGCCTGGTCGTGGGCCTGTCCCTGCTGGAGGCGCTGCCCGAGACCGAGGGCCTGGAGACCGGTGCCCTCAAGCGCGTGGGCGAGAAGCTGCGCGCCGCCGCCGGGGCCGCCCTGGGCTCGCTGGCCGACTCGGTCCAGGTGCGCCTGGAGGGCGACGAGCAGGTCGCCCAGACCCAGCGCCGCTGCGCCGACGCCCTGGAGGCTGGCCAGCGCCTGCACCTGCGCTACCTGTCGGGCTACCTGGACCAGGTCACCGAGCGCGACGTGGACCCCATGGGCCTGGTGGTCCAGGACGGCTACCCCTTCCTGGAGGGCTACTGCCACCTGCGCCGGGACGTGCGCCTGTTCCGCCTGGACCGGGTCCTGGAACTGACGGTTCTGCCCTTCGGCGCCGAGGTGCCCGCGGGGGTGGGCCGCCGCGACCTGTCCGGGGGTGTCCTCCAGCGCTCGGAGCGCGACGCCCTGGTCGTCCTGGACCTGGAGCCCGCGGCCCGCTGGGTGACCGAGGACTACGTGTGCGAGTCGGTGACCGAGCTGCCCGGGGGAGGCGTCCGCGCCACCCTGCGCACCCCCGCCCCGGCCTGGGTGGTGCGACTAGCGCTGCGACTGGGACAGCAGGGGCGCGTGGTGTCCCCCGTGGCTCTGGCCGAGGAGGCCCGGGCCGAGGCCCGCCGTGCGCTGGAGCACTACCGGACGCCCCAAACCTCCGCGAAATTGGTCGAGACCACTTCGTCGCCCGAGTGAGGCCCAGACGTTCGCCCCGGGTCAGGGGACAGGTCGGTCCGGAAAGGATAAGGTTGCAGCGTGATCGCCCTCGCTGTCCTGTTCGGTGTGGTCACGGCCGGACTCGTCGCCATCGGCGCCCCGGCGCTGCGCGCACGCCGCGCGGCGGGGGTGCTGTCCCGAGCGGTGGCACGTGCGTCGGACGAGTACCGGGCGAGCAGCGCTGACCTGCGTGAGCGCGTCGGCCGCGGTGACGCGGGGCCGTGATGGCCCCGCGTTCGAATGCGCGTACCATCGAAGGCGCTTGGTCGCGCCCCACAGAGAGGTAGAACCATGGGACCGTTCAACGGACCTACCATCGCCATCCTCATCGTCCTGGCGATCCTGCTCTTCGGAGCCAAGAAGCTCCCGGACCTGGCCCGCTCCCTGGGGCGCAGCGCGCGCATCCTCAAGGCCGAGAGCAAGGGTCTGGTCGACGACGACAACAACGAGTCCGAGGACAACGCGGACACCCGCGCCCAGACCCACCAGCAGCAGGCTCCTCAGCAGAACACGCCGGGCCAGCCCCAGCAGGGTTACCAGCAGCAGCCGCAGCAGCCCCAGCAGCAGGGCTACCCGCAGCTGCCCCCCGGCCAGCGCATCGTCGACGAGTCCGGTGAGACCACGCACCGCACCTACGGCAACTAGGTTCCCGGAGGCCGCGCGGCGACGCGCGTGCGGGCTCCGCCCCGCCCCGGAGTCCAGGGCCCCGACGCCGAGCGGTACGGGGCCGGAGCAGACGACGAGAGAGTGACCGCACGATGAGGGCACGAAGCCGGGCCACCAACCCCGAGGCCCGGATGCCGCTCATGGACCACCTGCGCGAGCTGCGCAACCGCCTGGCGAAGGCGATGATCGCCCTCGCCCTGGGCACGGTGGTCGGCTTCCTGGTCTACGACTGGGTCTGGGCCTTCCTGGTGGAGCCCTACTGCTCCCTGCCCGTGTCCCAGGTGACCGGCCCCGACGACTGCTCCCTCATCGTCACCGGGCCCTTCGACGCCTTCTTCGTCGCCTTCAAGATCTGGATCTTCGTCGGCGCGCTCGCCTCCGCGCCGTTCTGGCTGTACCAGCTGTGGGCCTTCGTCGCCCCCGCCCTGCACGGGCGCGAGAAGCGCTACGCCTACATCTTCGCGCCCCTGGCCGCGGTCCTGTTCGCGGCGGGCGCGACCCTGGCGTACTTCATCACCTCGTACGCGCTGACGATGCTCTTCGGGTTCCTGCCCGAGGACGCCGATCCCTTCCTCACCATCAGCGAGTACCTCAACTACATGCTCATCATGATGGGCATGTTCGGCCTGGGCTTCGTGCTGCCGCTGCTGGTGGCGCTGCTCAACATCATCGGGATCCTGCCGCACGCGGCCATCGCCAAGTGGCGCCGCGTCATCATCTTCACGGTGTTCGTGATCGCGGCCGTCATCACCCCGGCCGAGCCCATCTCCATGCTCGCGCTGGCCGTTCCGCTCGTCGTCCTCTTCGAGGTGGCCGAGCTGTTCGCCTTCCTCAACGACCGGCGCAAGAAGCGCGACGACCCCTACGCCGGCCTGGACGACGACCAGATCTCCGAACTCGACGAGACGCCCTCCGAGTTGGACGAGACCCCCTCGCCGCTGGACGGCCCCGACGTGGGCGAGGAGAGCGGAAGGCGCTCCTGAGCCCCTCCGGTACACGCTAGGGTCGGGCGGTGGGACGGGCCGCGGAGCCGTCCCGTCGGCCCGGGGAGCCCGGCCGACGCCGGTTGCTGGGAAGAGGAAGTGCGATGAGCGAGCGGACCGAGACCGAGCGGGAGCTCCCGCCCGAGGCCATGGGCAACGAGAAGTGGCACGACACCACCGACGCGGTCTGGATGCGGTCCTCCCTGTCCAAGGAGGAGTCCGAGGCCGTGGTCGAGGTCGCCACCTTCGACGACGGCTTCCGCGCGGTGCGCGACGGCAAGTCCCCCGAGAAGGGCACCCTGTTCTTCACCCCCGCCGAGTGGGAGGCCTTCGTCCTGGGCGCCCGTGACGGCGAGTTCGACATCCCCGAGGAGTACCTCACCGAGGAGGAGCGCCGCATCCAGCGCGGCGAGGTCGACACCGAGGTGGCCTGGGTCCCCTCGCCGCTGAACACCCCCAAGGCGATGGAGGAGTACCACCGCCGCCAGCGCGAGGAGGCCGAGCAGGGCGGCGCGGGGGCCTCGGAGTAGGCCCGGCCGTCCAGCGCGCCGGGCCCCGTCGGCCCGGCGGAGCCCGGCGCGCGCGGAGCGGGGCGGCAACCCGGCCCGGAGCCGGAGCCGGACCCGGTCTCGAAGCGGTTCCCCGCCCGGCGGCGCGCGCCCCGCAGGCCCGCCCCTACTCCTCCTCTTCCACCTCCTCGGGCTCCTCCTCGCCCTCGAAGGCGTCGCCGATCTCGTCCACGACCTCGGCCGCCACATAGCCCGCCGCGAGGCCGCCCGCGACACCGAGCGCGACCCCGCCGACGGCGCCGAGCATGCCGCCGCCGTCCTGCTCCCCGTACTCCCCCTCGTGCCCGGAGAACCCGCGGCGCCGGTACAGCGCCTGCCCGATCCACTCGTCCACCGCCCGCGCCCAGTCGGTGTGGTCGGCGTCGGAGTGCTCGGCCCGGAACCAACTGGGGGAGCCGCCCTCCGAGAACCCCTCGGCGTGGCGGTCGAAGGCGAAGCCCACCCCGACGCCCGCCGGGTCGGCGGCGAAGAGGACCTCCACCTCGCCCACCTCGTGCGCGTGGTGCTCGGCGGGGTGGAACACCAGTGTCTGGAGGAACCCGGCCTCCTCGTGGGGTCCGGGCGCCGACCAGCCCTCCACTCGCACCCCGGCGAACGCGGCCCCCAGCCGCAGCATCGCCTCCAGCACGCGGTCCTGGACCGGCAGCGGGTGGACGTGGACGCGGTCGAGGTCGCCCTTGTCCGCGTCCCCGTCGACGATCACCTCGGTACGCAGCCCCGCCAGGACGCCGGGCAGCGGCGAGCCCCCGGCCTCGGTCACGGGCGCCTGCCAGGGGACGGGATGGCTGAAGGGGATCGACAGGTGCTCCCCGGCGTCCAGGCTCACGCCCGCCGCCACGGGGACGCGGGTGCACTCCGCGCCGCCGGTGGCCTCCCCCTCCTCGTCCTCGGTCCGGGCGACCAGCACGAGGACGATCTCGGCGATCTCGGTGCGGCTCCCGCCGCCCGTGAGCTCGACGCTGCCCTCCAACAGGTCCCCGGGACGGGTGTGGGGGTGCGGCAGGACGGTGTCGACGGTGGGACCGTCGTCACCGAAGGCGGCGAGCAGGCGTTTGAAGACCATGGTTTCCTTCCGGGAGGCGTCGTGTGCGCCCCGGCGCGCGGATGGCCGGTGCGCTGGTGTCGCCCGCCCAACGCGGACGCGGTGCGCGCCGGTTCCGCGGAGACCGGGTCCGAGTTCCGGGGGAGGGCTTTGGGGGCGTCCGCAAACTCGCCCGTGCTCAGTGTGGCCGGGAGTGTGCGAACGGTGTCCGGCGATGGCACCGGTGGGACCGGCGGGCTCCGCAGGTCCACGGTGGGTCGCGTCGTGGCCGGGTAGCGGCTGGGAAGTGGTCGGGCCGGGTGGTTGTGGTCCGGCCGATGTCGTTTGGGGCGGGCCGCAACACGGCCGTCCCGAGGTAGGGCCGTAGCGCCGTACCCCTTGGCCGAAAGCGGCCAGGGGGTCCACCGACCGGGGGCTTGCCTAATCTTGTCCCCGTCCTGTGGTCGACTCGACGCGCATGGTCACGGCCCTCAGTGAGCCGTGCCCGGGCGGCCCCCCGACTCCGAAGGTGCGTGATGGTGCGATCATCCCTTACCGCGGTCCTCCTGCTCGCGGCGGTGACGGCGTGCGCGGGCGCCGACGGAGGCGCTGACGACGGCGCCGCTCCTTTCCCTTCCCCGTCGCCCTCGGCTGTGGAGGCGGTGACGCCGTCCCCGTCTTCCTCGCCTTCCCCTTCGCCCTCGGAGTCCGCGGCGGCCGATTCCGGGGAGGACGCCACCGCCGACGTCTGCGGCAGAGCCGTCGAAGCGGCCCAGGCCCGGGAGGACGGCGCCGTCCAGCTCGCGGAGAGCGGGGAGCGGCTGGCTCTGATGGTGGTGGTGGCGGCGCCCGAGATCGACGACGAGGTGCTCCAGATCTACAACGACAACTACGACCAGCCGCAGGAGGCGGTATCGCTGATCGCGGACTGGTGAGAGGGGAACGGCTACTAGTAGTACTTCGTTAACTTGTGTCGGGTGGGTGCTGCTGTGCGAGTGGTCGGTGACAGGTGTGGCACACGCCGGTCCAGCACAGCAGCACCCGTTGGAGCTCCTCCAACACCTGGTACAGACTCAGACCGACGTCCGACTTTTTGGGTCCAGCCTCCGCAGGGTCAGGAACGCTTGGGCCGCGCTGACCAGCGTGACGTGGTGGTGCCAGCCCCGCCAGGTCCGTCCCTCGTAGTGATCCAACCCCAGACCGTGCTTGAGCTCGCGGTAGTCGTGCTCGATCCGCCACCGGATCTTGGCCAACCGCACCAGATGCCGTAGCGCGGTCTTCGTATCCAGGCTGGTCAACCAGTAATCGGTCGGCGCCTGCTCATACGGGGGCCACTGGGCGATCAGCGTCTGAGCGGGCAGCACCCCGTCCCAACCACCCCGGCCTCCTGCCCGGGCCAGAGCCGCCTCGCGGGCGGACTTACCCGCCAAACGCACGTCCATGACCAGGAACCGGCCCCGCATCGCCCCACGTGAGCCCTGCCGCCAGGTGCACCGGCGCAAGGCCCCACGCCCCCGCTCCAGCGCCAACTCCTTCAGCGTCCGGGCCGGGGTCCGATAGCGCGGCAGACGCGGACCCGGACCAGGCCGCTCGGGTGCCTGGGGCACCACCCCACCGGGGTGGGCGTTGAGATCACCGCGTACCGCGACCACGTAGTCCAAACCGCGCTCGGCCAGACCCTGCCGGAAGCCGTGGATCTGCCCGTACCCCGCATCGGCCACCACCACCTGGTCCTCAAGCCCCCAGGAGCGGGCCTGATCCACCATGTCCAGGGCCAGCCGCCACTTCTCCCGGTGGCCCACCTGCTCGGGCACACCCGTTTTGGCGCGGCGCTCATCGGCGGGGTTGGCCCACTCCTTGGGCAGGTAGAGCCGCCAGTTCAGCGGCACCGACGCGGTGTCGGTGACCGCGTGCAAGCTGACCGCGCTCTGGCACACCGCCTGCTTGCCCAGGGCGCCGCACCACTGGTGGGCCGCTCCCACCGACTCGGTGCCCGCTTTGGGGATACCGGAGTCATCGATCACCCACGCATCCGGATCGATGGCCCGGCTGGCCTTGGTGGCCACGCGGCGTTGGACGGGGACGTGGTCCCAGGGGGACTGGCCCACGAACTGCTGCAGCGCTTGCATGTTGCCGTCGGGCAGGCGCTCGGCCATGGGTTGGATGGACTTGCGTCGCCCGTCCAGCATTAATCCGCGCAGGTAGCAGCTGCCCCAGGCCCGGGAGTCCTTACGGGGGATGGAGGCGAGGACCTCGGCGCAGAACGCGTCGAGGTCCTCACGGAGTTCTTCTACAGCGGTCAGGTCCACGGGTCCATGATGGCGGAACCAGACCGCGAAATCATAGACTTAACGAAGTACTACTAGGTCGTTGAGGGGAGCGTCCCGGAGCGTCCCGGAACGGGCGCGGGCATGAGGCAGGTGGTCAACGGTCAGGGTTCGTGCGTGGTTGCTCGCTCCTGCGCCGCCTGCTGCCGCGAGGTGGTGTGGGAGGGCGGCCAACGCCCGAGGGTGGGAGATGGTTGGCCTCTGCTGTGTGGGCAGCGAAGGCGGCGGGTGTCTGGGGGCGCCGTTCAACGCCCCACCCGCTGATGGTGACCGGAGGTGGCGGCGCCAGCTGCCGCGAAGTGGCGCAGGCCGCGACCAACGCTGGCTGAAGCCGGGTGGCTCAGCTCTGCTGCGTCGGCACCAAAGGCAGCGGGTGTCTGGGGGCTCCGCTCAACGCCCTGGTCGCGGGTGGTGGCCGGAGGTGGCGGCGCCTGCTGCCGCGAAGTGGTGCGGGAGGGCAATCAACGGTTGGCGTTCGGGGGTGGTGGGGCTTTGCTGCGTCGGCACCAAAGGCGAGCGGGCCCTCCGGCTTGGGCAGCGCTACCGGCCCCTGTGGCGGGGGTGGGCGACGGTGGCAGCGACGACGGCTGGCGGCAGGGCCCGGGCCGCCTGGCGGGCGCGGGCATGCCGGGGCCCGGACCGGCCGGGGTCATTCCCGGGGCGGTGGAACCAGAATTCTGTCGGGCGGATGATCCTGTCCTCGCCGCTGGTGTGTGCGCAGTTCGCGTTGGTACTTGGCCCGGTTGTGCGGCCCGCACAGCGGTTGCAGGTTCGCCACCACCGTGCGCCCGCCCCGAGAGAAGGAGGTGACATGGTCGGCCTGGCAGAGGGCCACCGGAACTTCGCACCCGCCCGGGTGGGCGCAGGTGGTGTGCCCGTGGAAGGCGGCGGTGCGCTGGCGGGCTGAGGCCAGGCGGCGGCTGTGGCTCACGTCCAGGACCTGCCCGGTGGGCGGGGCGGTGAGCATCCGCACCACCTCAGAGTCGGCGGCCAACTCGTGCACCACCCCGACCGGTACCACCCGTCCGCGCTCGTCCAGCGCCGGAACTTCCTGGCCCTGAACGTCCAGGTAGGTCTGCACCGGCACCACGATGCGGATCTGCGCCAACGCAGCGGGGGCGTTGGCGCATCCGGTGTGGGTGGTGGCGAAACGCAGCGCCGCGATGAGCGCGTCATGCTCCCGCTGCGACCGCGACCGGGTGTCCTCGTCCGAGGGTGGGGTGGTGAAGGTGTCGATGGCCGCGCGCACGATCAACGCATCCCCACTGCCGCCCCACGCTTGGAGCTGGTAGCTGCCCTGGAACGTGTCATGCACGACCAGGCCACGCGAGGCGTGAGCGGCCTCGTGGTCGCGGTCCAGGCGGTGGGGGTCCAAACGGTGCGCGACCTGGCGGGCCACTGACTGAAGTTGGTTGACCGACAACGCAGGCCGCTCCTGCTTGGCCGCCACCAGAGCGGACTCGAAGCCCTGCCGGTACTGCGCCTGATCGGGGAAATGCTCGGCGTCGCGGGTCTGGACGGCTTTGTCGGTGACTTTGGCGATCACCACCGCCTCACCCAACCCCACCACGCCCGTCTCCACCGCTTCCACCGTGGCGGGCAGAGTCTCCTCGTGCACATGCTGGGCCAGCCGCGCCAAGTCCTTGGCCTGGGAGGTGGGCAGTTTGCCGTGGTGCACCAACCACTTGTCCAACGTGGAGTAGCCGCTGTAGCGGGCCACCGCACCCCGCGCGTACAGGCGCGCCATCCGCGCCAACGCCTGGTACCGGATCTGGTCCAGTTGGGCCCACAGCGCCGCGATCTCCTCAGCGGCGCTCTCGTCCGCTCCGGGCGGCACGTCGGTGTTCAACGCGTGGTCGATGATCTCGCGCGCACCGGCCAGCGCGGCCACGGCCGGGGAACATTCCCCGGGGGCCGTCTCGGGCGCTGCGGTCATCGTCTCCATACTTCTTATTATAGGCCGCCGATCGCCCTTTCTCCACTATTCACAGCATCAATTGCCGACTTTCTTTATGGAGGATGTTTTGTCTCATGGGTCGCAATGGGGTCGGGTTAAAAGGTGTCCGAAAAGGTGCGCTCAGAATGCCGCCTTGACCTCGGCGATGTCGCCCCCCGACCGCAGGGGTCAGGATCGTTGCCCGAGACCGGAGGGCCTGCTGGCTGTTGGTGCTGACGCAGCAGAGCCCGACCACCCCCACACCCCGGGCGTTGGTCGCCCTCCGGTAGCCGCTCCCGCCTTTGGTGCCGCTTTTCGTCGGTCGCCCACGCTCCCACCCGGCGCCCGCCGTTTCCCGCTGCCCGTACCCTTTCGCGGCAGCTGGCGCGCTTTCGTTGCCGCCAGAAACCCCCGACAGGAATAGCGTAGGGAGGGGCCCTGTGGACGGCCCCTCCCTACCCCTCAATCCATTACCGTTATTGAACGAAGAGCGTTTCAGGGCACACCAAAACGCCCCCTGGGTGGGATCCCCCCTATTTCCAGGAAACCATCACCACACCACCCACGACCAGCCCCAACTCCTGCCTGTGGAAAACCCAGCCACCTCCAGAAGAACCGGGCACGCCACCCACCCCACCCCGCCACACCCCAACCCGCCCCTTCCCCTCCTGCCCCGCCGCGGGGCCGTCTTTCCCCGACCGCCCGGCCCAGCCCCTCCCCATCTCCTCCCGGGACACCGAGGTGTAGGGACTCCGTTAGCGTTCGCGCCCCACCCGCATGGAAACCGTTAGGACGAACTCCGTCCGCTTTCGCGGGGTCTTGCATGGGTTCGGGGTCCTTTGGGGCCCGCGTCCTCCGCCCCGGAGGACGCACCCGTCCGCGCCTTTCCTGGAGTTCCGCCGTGCTCGACGCCGTCTATCTCCTCGCCGCCCTCGCCGTGTTCGCGCTCGTGGGCGTGATCGGCCGGGGGGTCGAGAAGCTGTGATCGTCCTCGACCTCCTGGCCGCCGCGCTCGCGGTGGCCGCGATCGCCTACCTCGTGTGCGCCCTCGTCAGACCGGAGTGGTTCTGATGACGGTGCTCCTCGCGGCCCTGCCCGTCGCCGCCCTCGCCCTGATCCTGGCCCTGCTGTACCGCCCCGTGGGTGACTACACGGCCCGGGTCTTCACCTCGACCAAGGACCTGCGGGCCGAGCGCGGGTTCTACCGCCTGGTCGGCGTGGACCCCCGCTCCGAGCAGTCCTGGCCCGCCTACCTGCGCGCCGTGCTCGCCTTCTCGGCCGTGGGCCTGGTCCTGCTCTACCTGCTCCAGCGCCTCCAGAACGTCCTGCCCCACGCGCTGGGCCTGCCTCCGGTCCCCGAGGGGCTGGCCTTCAACACGGCCGCCTCGTTCGTGACCAACACCAACTGGCAGTCCTACTCGCCGGAGCTGACCCTGGGCTACACCGTCCAGTTCGCCGGGCTCGCCGTGCAGAACTTCGTGTCGGCGAGCACGGGGATCGCCGTCGCGGTCGCCCTCGTCCGCGGCTTCGCCCGCCGCCGTTCGGGCACGATCGGCAACTTCTGGGTCGACCTGACCCGCGGCACGCTGCGCCTCCTGCTCCCTGTGTCCCTGCTGGCCGCCCTGGTGCTCGTCGCGGGCGGCGTGGTGCAGAACCTCAACGGCTTCACCGAGGCCGCCACCCTCAGCGGCGCCACCCAGACCGTCCCCGGCGGTCCGGTCGCCTCACAGGAGGCCATCAAGATCCTGGGCACCAACGGGGGCGGGTTCTTCAACGCCAACTCCGCGCACCCCTTCGAGAACCCGGCGCCCTGGACCAGCCTGTTCCAGACCGTGCTCATGCTGGTCATCCCGTTCTCCCTGCCGCGCGCCTTCGGGCGGATGGTGGGCAGCCACCGGCAGGGCTACGCGGTCCTCGCCGCCATGGCCGTCCTGTTCACCGCCTCCCTGACCGCGCTCACCCTCCTGGAGGCCCACGGCGCGGGCACCGCGCCCGAGGCGGCCGGGGCCGCCTGGGAGGGAAAGGAACAGCGGTTCGGCGTGTACGCCTCGACCCTGTTCGGATCGGCGAGCACGCTGACCTCGACCGGTGCGGTGAACTCGATGTTCGACTCCTACACCGCGCTGGGCGGCATGATGCCCATGGTCAACATGATGCTCGGCGAGGTCGCGCCGGGCGGTGTGGGCTCGGGCCTGTACGGGATGCTCGTGCTGGCCGTCCTGGCGGTGTTCGTCGGCGGCCTGCTGGTCGGGCGCACCCCCGAGTACCTGGGCAAGAAGCTCGGGCCGCGGGAGGTCAAGCTCGCCAGCCTGTACATCCTGGTCACCCCGACCCTGGTACTGGCCGGTACGGCGCTGAGCTTCGCCGTCCCCGCCGTGCGCGCCGACGTCGTGGCCACCTCCCTCCTCAACCCCGGCCCGCACGGGCTCTCGGAGGTGCTGTACGCGTTCACGTCGGCCTCCAACAACAACGGCTCCGCCTTCGCGGGGCTGACCGCCGACACGCCCTGGTTCAACACCGCCCTGGGCGTGGCCATGCTGCTGGGCCGGTTCGTGCCCGTCGTGTTCGTCCTGGCCCTGGCGGGCTCCCTCGCCGCCCAGGACAGGGTGCCCGCCACACCGGGGACCCTGCCCACCCACAGGCCGCAGTTCGTCGGCCTGCTCGTGGGCGTCACCGTCCTGGTGACCGCCCTGACCTACTTCCCCGTTCTCGCGCTGGGCCCCCTGGCGGAAGGACTGTGAGCACCGTGTCCCTGACATCGCACACCTCCGGCACCGACCGGACGACCGCCGAGGTCCCCGGTTCCGGCGACGGTTCCGGCACCGGCCCGGGCGGACCCCGGCGGACCTTCGGCCCCCGCCAGCTCGCCGCGGCCCTGCCCGGCGCGCTGCGCAAGCTCGACCCCAGGTCGATGCGGCACAACCCCGTCATGTTCGTCGTCGAGGCGGGCGCGGCGCTCACCACCGTCCTGGCGGTCGCCGAGCCCTTCCTCGGCGGCCCCGAGCCCTCCGGCGGCTCCCCGGTCCCGGCGGGGTTCACCGCTGCCATCGCCGTCTGGCTGTGGCTGACGGTCCTGTTCGCGAACGTGGCCGAGTCGGTGGCCGAGGGGCGCGGCAAGGCCCAGGCCGACAGCCTGCGCCGCACGCGCACCAGCACCACGGCCAACCGGGTCCGCGACTACGACCCCGCGGCCGACCCCTCCGCCGAACACGCCGTGACGCACCCGGTCGCCTCCTCCGAGCTGGCCCTCGGCGACGTCGTGGTGGTCTCGGCCGGTGAACTCGTCCCCGGCGACGGCGACGTCGTCTGGGGCATCGCCTCGGTGGACGAGTCGGCGATCACCGGAGAGTCGGCCCCCGTGGTCCGCGAGTCCGGCGGCGACCGCAGCGCCGTGACCGGCGGCACCCGGGTGCTGTCGGACCGGATCGTGGTGCGCGTCACCTCCCGGCCGGGGGAGACCTTCGTGGACCGGATGATCTCCCTGGTCGAGGGCGCCTCGCGCCAGCGCACGCCCAACGAGATCGCGCTCAACATCCTGCTGGCGAGCCTGTCGGTCGTCTTCGTGGTCGTCGCGCTCACCCTGAGCCCGATCGCCGCCCACGTCGGCGCGCCGGTGAGCGTGCCCGTCCTGGTCGCCCTCCTGGTGTGCCTCATCCCCACCACCATCGGAGCCCTGCTCTCGGCCGTGGGCATCGCCGGAATGGACCGGCTCGTGCGCCGCAACGTCCTGGCCGTGTCCGGCCGGGCCGTGGAGGCCGCCGGGGACGTGAGCACCCTGCTGCTCGACAAGACCGGCACCATCACCCACGGCAACCGCAGGGCGAGCGCGTTCCTGCCCCTGGAGGGCGTGCCCGAGGCGGACCTGGTCCGCGCCGCCGCCCTGTCCTCCCTGGCCGATCCCACGCCCGAGGGCACCTCCGTCGTGGAGCTGGCCGCCGCGCGGGGGACCGACACCGGACCGCGGGCCCGGGGCGAGGTCGTGCCCTTCACCGCACGGACGCGGATGAGCGGCCTGGACCTGCCCGACGGCACCCGCATCCGCAAGGGGGCCGCCTCGGCGGTCACCGCGTGGGTCGGGGAGGAGGGCCCGGTCGGCCCCGTGGTGCGCACCGACCTGGAGGCGCTGGTCGCCGACGTCTCCCAGGGCGGGGGCACCCCGCTGGCCGTCGCCGTGCGCGAACCCGGGGGAGGGGCCCGTGTCCTCGGCGTGGTCCACCTCAAGGACGTGGTGAAGGAGGGCATCGCCGAACGGTTCGCCGAACTCAGGGCGATGGGCATCCGCACGGTCATGGTCACCGGCGACAACCCGCTGACGGCCCGGGCGATCGCCGCCGAGGCCGGGGTGGACGACTTCCTCGCCGAGGCCACCCCCGAGGACAAGCTGGCCCTCATCCGCCGCGAACAGGAGGGCGGCGCCCTCGTCGCGATGACCGGCGACGGTACCAACGACGCCCCGGCCCTGGCCCAGGCGGACGTGGGCGTGGCGATGAACACCGGCACCTCCGCCGCCAAGGAGGCCGGGAACATGGTCGACCTGGACTCGGACCCGACCAAGCTCATCGACGTCGTGCGGATCGGCAAGCAGTTGCTCATGACCCGCGGCGCCCTGACCACCTTCTCCATCGCCAACGACGTCGCCAAGTACTTCGCGGTCATCCCCGCGCTGTTCGCGGGGGCCTTCCCCGGCCTGGCGGCGCTCAACGTCATGGGGCTCGGCTCCCCGGCCTCGGCCATCATGTCCGCGGTCGTGTTCAACGCGCTCGTCATCGTCGTCCTGATCCCGCTCGCCCTGCGTGGCGTGCGCCACCGGCCCCTGAGCGCGTCCCGCGTCCTGAGCCGCAACCTGCTCCTCTACGGCCTGGGCGGCATGGCCGCCCCCTTCGTTGGCATCGCACTGATCGACCGCGTCGTCAGCCTCCTGCCCGGATTCTGACGCGCTCCCACGGGAGGCAACACCCACCATGAGCTCCACACGCGCCATCCTGCGCCAGTTCGGCGCCGCCCTCCGCACGGTGCTGGTCCTGACCCTCGTGCTCGGCCTGGCCTACCCGCTGGCCGTCACGCTCCTGGCCCAGACCCTCATGCCCGACCGCGCCGACGGCTCGCTGCTGCGCGCGCCGGACGGGACGGTCGTGGGGTCCGCCCTGATCGGCCAGTCCTTCACCGGCGCCGACGGCCGTCCCCTGCCCGAGTGGTTCCAGTCCCGGCCCTCGGCCGCCGGGGACGGCCACGACGCCGGGGCCTCCGGCGGCAGCAACCTGGGCCCGGAGAACCCCGAGCTCGTCGCGGCGGTCGAGGAGCGCCGGGAGGAGGTCGCCGCCTTCGAGGGCGTGGACCCCGACCGCGTCCCGGCCGACGCGCTGTCCGCGTCCGCCTCGGGCCTGGACCCCCACATCAGCCCCGGGTACGCCCTGCTCCAGGTGCCGCGGGTGGCCCGGGAGCGCGGCCTGCCCGAGGGGGAGCTGCGGGCCCTGGTCGGGCGTAGTATCGAAGGCCGGGACCTGGGCTTCCTCGGCGAGGAGAGGGTCAACGTCCTGGAGTTGAACATCGCGCTCGACCGGTGGGGAAGCTGATGAGGCGGGGACGGCTGCGGGTCTTCCTCGGGGCGGCCCCGGGCGTGGGCAAGACCCACACCATGCTGGAGGAGGGCAGGCGCCTGCGCGACGAGGGCCGCGACGTCGTGGTCGCCGTCGTGGAGACCCACGGCCGCGAGGCGGTCGCCGCCCTGCTCGACGGGATGGAGGCCGTCCCCCGCACGGCGGTCTCGCACCGGGGCGTGGGCCTGACGGAGATGGACCTGGACGCGGTCCTGGCCAGGCGCCCGCAGGTCGCCCTGGTCGACGAGTTCGCCCACACCAACGCCCCCGGCGCGCGCCACGGCAAGCGCTGGGAGGACGTGGCGCGGCTGTGCGCCGCGGGCGTGGACGTCATCACCACGGTCAACATCCAGCACATCGAGTCCCTCAACGACGTGGTCCAGCGCATCACCGGGGCGCCCCAGCGCGAGACGGTCCCGGACCGGGTGCTGCGCGCGGCCGACCAGATCGAGCTGGTCGACCTCGCGCCCCAGGCCCTGCGCGACCGGCTCGCGGCGGGCCGCGTCTACCCGGCCGAGCGCATCGACGCCGCCCTGTCGAACTACTTTCGCCTGGGCAACCTCACCGCGCTGCGCGAACTGGCCCTGCTGTGGCTGGCCGACGAGGTCGACAGCGCGCTGATGGACTACCGGGCCGAGCACCGCATCGACAGCACCTGGGAGGCGCGCGAGCGCGTGGTGGTCGCCCTCACCGGCGGACCCGAGGGGGAGACGCTGCTGCGCCGGGGCGCGCGCATCGCCGCCCGCTCGGGCAGCGGCGAACTCCTGGCCCTGCACGTCAGCGGCCAGGAGGGCCTGCGCGACGCCCGCCCCGAGGCGCTCGCCGCCCAGCGGGTCCTGACCGAGCGGCTGGGGGGCGCCTTCCACCAGGTGGTCGGCGACGACATCCCCCGCTCACTGGTGGAGTTCGCCCGCGCGGTCAACGCCACGCAGCTGGTCATCGGCACCAGCCGCCGCGGCCGCCTCCTCACCGCGCTCACCGGCCCCGGGGTCGGCGCGACCGTCATCCGCGAGTCGGGCCCCATCGACGTGCACATCGTCAACCACGCCGCGGCCGCCGGGGGACCGGCCCTGCCGCGCCTGGGCGGGGCGCTCAGCCCGCGGCGCCGCCTGGCCGGGTTCGCGCTCGCGCTCGTGGCGGGCCCGCTCCTGACCTGGCTGCTGGTCTCCTACCGCAGCACGGAGTCGCTGGTCGCGGACGTGCTCACCTACCAGTTGCTGGTGGTGGTCGTGGCCCTGATCGGCGGCATCTGGCCCGCGCTCTACGCCGCCGTGATGTCCGCCGTCACGCTGGACCTGCTGTTCATCGAGCCGCTGCTCCAGATCAGGATCGACCACCCCCTCCACCTGGGCGCCCTGGTCCTGTACGCCCTCAACGCGGTCCTGGTCAGCTACGTCGTCGACCAGGCCGCGCGCCGCACCCGCGCCGCCCAGCGGGCCGGGGCCGAGTTCGAGCTGCTCGCCACCGTCGCGGGCAGCGTCCTGCGCGGCCAGGACGCCCTCAGGGCCCTGGTCGGCCGCACCCGCGAGGCCTTCGCCCTGGACGCGGTGCGGCTGCGCTCGGACGGGGCCGTCCTCAGCTCCGCGGGCGAGCCCCCACCCGGCGCCGAACCCACGGTCGTGGCCGTGGGCGAGCGCGCCAGCCTCGAACTCCACGGCGCCGACCTCGGCGCCTCCGAGCGGCGGCTCCTGGAGGTGATCGCCACCCAGATCGACGCGGCCCTCGAACACCAGGACCTGCGCGCCACCGCCAGCGAGGTGGGCCCGCTCGCCGAGAACGACCAGGTCAGGAGTGCCCTGCTCTCCGCGGTCAGCCACGACCTGCGCCGTCCGCTGGCCGCCGTGACCACCGCGGTCAGCAGCCTGCGCCTGTCCGGTGTGGACTGGTCGCCCGCCGACCGTGACGAACTGCTCGCCACCGCCGAGGAGAGCCTGGCCACGCTCACCGCCCTGGTCACCGACCTGCTCGACGTCAGCAGGCTCCAGGCGGGCGTGCTGGCGGTCTCCGCCCACGACACCGACGCGGACGAGGTGATCCTGCCCGCGCTGGACGAGCTGGGCCTGGGCCCGGCCGACGTGGACCTGGAACTTGACCCCGACCTGCCCGCCGTGCGCGCCGACGCCGGGCTGCTCCAGCGGGCCATCGTCAACCTCCTGGCCAACGCCGTGCGCTTCTCCCCGCCGGGCCGCGGGGCCCGCGTGGCCACCAGCGCCTTCGGCTCCGCCGCCCAGATCCGGGTGATCGACCACGGCCCGGGCGTCTCCCCGGACCGTCTCGACCAGCTCTTCGTCCCCTTCCAGCGGTTGGGCGACACCGACAACACCACGGGCCTGGGCCTGGGACTGGCGCTGTCCCGGGGGTTCGTGGAGGGGATGGGCGGGCGGCTCACCGCCGAGGACACCCCCGGCGGCGGGCTGACCATGGTCATCTCCCTGTCCCTGGCCCAGAGCCCCGACCCGGGGGAGGGCGCGTGAAGATCCTCGTCGCCGACGACGACCCGCAGATCCTGCGCGCCCTCAGGGTGACCCTGCGCGCCCGCGGCTACGACATCGTGGTCGCCACCAACGGCGCCGACGCCCTCAACACCGCCGTCGACCAGCGCCCGGACCTGTACGTGATCGACCTGGGCATGCCGCACCTGGACGGGGTGGAGGTCATCGAGGGCCTGCGCGGCTGGACCAGCGCCCCGATCCTCGTCGTCTCCGGGCGCACCGACTCCGTGGACAAGGTCCAGGCGCTCGACGCGGGCGCCGACGACTACGTCACCAAGCCCTTCGCCATCGACGAGTTCCTGGCGCGGGTGCGGGCCCTGACCCGCCGGGGTGCGGGCGGCGACGCCGAACCGCTCGTCAGGCTGGGGGAGCTGACCGTGGACCTGTCGGCCCGGACCGTGACCCGCGAGGGCGGGCCGGGGATGGAGGGAGTGCGGTTGACCCCCACCGAGTGGCGCATCCTGGAGATCCTCATGCGCCACGCCGGCAAGCTCGTCACACGCCAGCGACTGCTGGCGGACGTGTGGGGTTCCGAGCACGTCACCGACACCGGTTACCTGCGCCTGTACGTCTCCCAGCTGCGCAAGAAGCTCGAACCCGACCCCAAGGCGCCGCGGTTCCTCATCACCGAGCCCGGCATGGGATACCGTTTCCAGCCCCCCGGATGACAAGCGCCGCACGCGTGGTTCATCGTTGATTCGAGCGGCCGTGGACCCGGGGGACCGGGCACCCGAGCCGAGGAGGCCGTGCCACGGGGCACGCCGCGGAAGAAGGAAGTGAGAACGATGGGTTTCGGGGCACGTGAGATCCTGATCCTCCTGGTCATCGCGCTACTGTTGTTCGGAGCCAAGAAGCTCCCGGACCTGGCGCGCTCCCTGGGCCGCAGTGCCCGCATCCTCAAGGCCGAGACCAAGGGCATGCACGACGACGCCGACGGCGCGCGGCCCGCCGAGCCGCAGCGGCCAGCCGCGCAGCCCCAGCCCCAGCCCCAGTCTCAGCAGTCGGCCGCGCAGCCGACGCTGGAGGGCAGGATCATGACCCCCGAGGAGTACGGCACCGCGCATCCCCACACCGCCGGGAGCTGAGGCCGCCTCGCGGGCCGGGGCCCGGTCCCCGGCTCGGCGGTTGCACGGGCGCGCGATCCGGTACGACCGAAATCCGGGGTCCTCGGCCGGCACGGCGGGGCCCGCGCGGGGCCGCCAGAAACCTGGTGGCCGACTGGTGCGGCGGCGGGGCCGGTGTGGGTAGTGTGACCCAGCGGGTACCCCGGCCGGGCCCGCGGTCCGGGCCGGGAAGCCCGCAGCCACACCGCCGCGCGCCGTTCCCGCCCCGTGGCCGACGGGAGACGAGCGCACCGGGCACGGGGCGCCCCGGCGCGCCCCGCGCCCCCGTTCCCGCTAGGACTCCCATGCCCCCACACATCGCCCTCCTGGTCAATCCCGACTCCGGGCGGCGCCGCGCGGCCGTCGTCGCGGTCCGCCTCAAGGAGGCGCTGCGCGAGGCGGGGGCCCGCGTGCACGTGTACACCGGCCGCTCGGCCGCCGACAGCCGCCGCATGGCCCGCCTGGCCGCCTCCGACCGGCCCGACGCGCTCGTGGCCGTGGGCGGCGACGGCCTCGTCCACCAGGCCCTCCAGGCTGTGGTGGGCACCGGGGTCCCCCTGGCCGTGGTCCCCACCGGGACCGGCAACGACATCGCCCGCGCCTTCGGCCGCCCGAGAGGGTCGGCCGGGGACGTGGCCGAGGCGGTCCTGCGAGGGCGCACCCGCCCCGCCGACGCCGTACGCCTGACCCTGGCCGACGGCACGCAGCGCTACTTCCTCAGCGTCCTGGCCTGCGGCTTCGACGCCCGGGTCAACGAGCGCGTCAACGGGTTCCGCCACCGGATCGGCCGTATCGGGTACGTGGCCGGAATCCTGGCCGAGCTGCGCTCCTTTCAGCCCATCGACTACGACATCGAGGTGGACGGGCGCCGCATCGCCGAGCCGGGGATGCTCGTCGCGGTCGGCAACACCAGCGCCTACGGCGGCGGCATGCACGTGTGCCCCGACGCCGTCCCCGACGACGGCCTCCTCGACGTGGTCTTCGTCCGCCAGGCGCCGATCGGCCGCTTCCTGAGCGTGTTCCCCCGCGTCTTCAACGGCAGCCACACCGGCCTCGACGAGGTGGTGGTCGAACGCGGTCGCACCGTCACCATCCGCGGCGCGACCGGCGTCGCCTACGCCGACGGCGAGCGCATCGGGGAGGCGCCCCTGGTCTGCGAGGTGGCGCCCAAAGCGGTCGAGATGTTGGAGCTGACCTCATAGGCTGGAGGCCATATGAGTAGTCACGCTGAGCGGTACGCCGCCTTCCGTCGGCGCCAGGGGTCCTCCAGCGCCGCCATCGAGGCCTTCCAGGGCCTCTACGGGTTCGAGTTCGACCCCTTCCAGATCCGGGCCTGCAAGGCGCTGGAGAACGGCCACGGGGTGCTGGTGGCCGCGCCGACCGGTTCCGGCAAGACCGTGGTGGGCGAGTTCGCCGTGCACCTGGCTCTGGGCGAGGGCACCAAGTGCTTCTACACCACGCCCATCAAGGCGCTGTCCAACCAGAAGTACAACGACCTCGTCAAGCGCTGCGGCGCCGACCAGGTCGGCCTGCTGACCGGTGACAACAGCGTCAACGGCGAGGCGCCCGTGGTGGTCATGACCACCGAGGTGCTGCGCAACATGCTCTACGAGGGCTCGGCCACCCTCGGCGGACTGGCCTACGTGGTGATGGACGAGGTGCACTACCTCGCCGACCGCTTCCGCGGCGCGGTCTGGGAGGAGGTGATCATCCACCTGCCCGAGTCGGTGCGCATGGTCGCCCTCTCGGCCACCGTCAGCAACGCCGAGGAGTTCGGCGAGTGGCTCCAGCAGGTGCGCGGCGACACCACCGTCATCGTGGACGAGAAGCGGCCCGTGCCGCTGTGGCAGCACGTGATGGTCGGCAACCGGGTCCACGACCTGTTCGTGGACATGGAGGAGGACGCCGACCCCGGGTCCGAGGACGGGGAGGGGCGGGAGGGCTCCACCGGGCGCGCCAAGAAGCGCAGGCGCGAGCGCCGCCGCCAGGGCTGGCAGCCCCGCGAGATCGAGGTCGGCGGGCAGAAGCTGCGGATCAACCCCCGGTTGACCCGGTTCGCCGAGGAGGACTCGCGCGTCACCCAGCTGGCCAACCGGCGCCGCCACCCGCAGTCGCGGGCCCGCGGCAACGTGCGCCCGCGCTCGCGGTTCGCGCCGCCCTCGCGGCCCACCATCATCGAGGAGCTGGACGACGACGGCCTGCTGCCCGCGATCACCTTCATCTTCAGCCGGGCGGGGTGCGACGACGCCGTCCGCCAGTGCCTGGCGGCCGGGCTGGTGCTCACCACCCCGGAGGAGGCCGACGAGATCCGCGAGTACGCCGAGACGCGGTGCGCCGACATCCCGCCCGCCGACCTGGCCGTGCTCGGCTTCGAGCAGTGGCTGCGCGCCCTGGAGGCGGGCATCTCCTCCCACCACGCCGGGATGCTGCCCGCCTTCAAGGAGATCGTCGAGCACCTGTTCTCGCGCGGCCTCATCCGCGCGGTGTTCGCCACCGAGACCCTGGCCCTGGGCATCAACATGCCCGCGCGCACGGTGGTCATCGAAAAACTCGACAAGTGGAACGGCGAGACCCACGCCCAGCTCACCCCCGGCGAGTACACGCAGCTCACCGGACGCGCCGGGCGGCGCGGCATCGACGTGGAGGGCCACGCGGTGGTCGTGTGGCAGGCCGGTACCGACCCCGAGTCGGTGGCCAGCCTCGCGGGCACCCGCACCTACCCCCTCAACTCCAGCTTCCAGCCCTCCTACAACATGGCGGTGAACCTGGTCGGCCAGGTCGGCCGCCAGCGCAGCCGCAACATGCTGGAGGCGTCCTTCGCCCAGTTCCAGGCCGACCGCGCCGTCGTGGGCCTGGTCAAACAGCTGCGCAAGAGCGAGGAGGCCCTGGAGGGCTACGCCCAGGCGGCCGAGTGCCACCTGGGCGACTTCATGGAGTACGCCGCGCTGCGCAGAGCCCTGAGCGACCGCGAGTCCATGCTCTCCAAGAACCGCTCGGCCCGGCGCCGCGACGAGGCCCTGGAGAGCCTGGAGAAGCTGCGCACCGGCGACATCATCCGCATCCCCTCGGGCCGCTACTCCGGGCACGCGGTCGTGCTGGACCCGGGGTTGCGCCACGACCTGCCCGCGCCCCTGGTGCTCACCGTGGACAAGCAGGTCAAGCGGGTCAACGCCAGCGACTTCACCGTGCCGGTGCACCCCTCCGGGCGCATCCGCGTGCCCAAGTCGTTCTCGGCCAAGTCGCCGCGCTCGCGCCAGGACCTGGCCTCCACGCTGCGTAACAAGCTCAAGGAGCGCGGCACCGACCCCGTCTACGAACGCGGCTCGCGTGAGGCGGGGGAGGACTCCGAGGTGCTGCGCCTGCGCGGGGAGATGCGCCAGCACCCCTGCCACGGGTGCGCCGACCGCGAGGACCACGCCCGCTGGGCCGAACGCTACTTCCGCCTGCGCCGGGAGACCGACGGCCTGCGCCGCCGGGTGGAGGGGCGCTCGCACGTCATCTCCCGCACCTTCGACCGCGTGTGCGGGGTGCTGGACGACCTGGGGTACCTGGAGGGCGACAGCGTCTCCGACGACGGGTCGCGGCTGGCCAAGGTCTACTCCGAACTGGACCTGCTCGTGGCCGAGTGCCTGCGCCGCGGCCTGTGGAAGGGGCTGACCCCGGTCGAACTGGCCGCCTGCGCCGCCTCGCTGGTCTACGAGGCGCGCCGCGGCGACGACGCCTATCCGCGCCTGCCCGGCGGGCGGGTGGACGAGACGCTCGCGGAGATGGTGCGCCTGTGGGGCGATCTGTCGGAGGTCGAGTCCCGGCACCGGGTGTCGTTCCTGCGCCAGCCCGACCTGGGCTTCGTGTGGACGGCGCACCGGTGGGCGGGCGGCGACCGGCTGGACGCCATCCTGCGCCAGGCCGACATGACCGCCGGCGACTTCGTGCGCACCGCCAAGATGCTGGTGGACATGCTCGGCCAGATCGCCGGGGCCAGCGGCGACGCCGAGGTGCGCACCACCGCGCGCAAGGCCGGTGACCTGGTGCGGCGCGGAGTGGTGGCCTACTCCTCGCTCACCTAGCGCACCGGTCGGGACCGTCGCCGGTGGGTCAGGCGGCAGGTGGCGGGCGGCTGTACGGCCGCGACGTGAGGGGCGGGCCCGGGAGGGCCGTCAACGCGGGTCCGGCGGGGGGATCTCCCCGGACCCGCGCACGACGAGCGCGGTGGGCACCCTCTCCTCGCGGGGCGGGCCGTCGTCGCCCGCGATGCGCGCGAAGAGCCGCCGCACCGCCAGGGCGCCGATCCGCATCACGTCCTGGGCGATCACGGTCACCCGGGGCGTGAGCAGGTCGGCCATGGGGAAGTCGTCGAAGCCCACCACCGCGACGCGCTCGTGCAGGCCGCGTTCCTGGAGGGTCTGGATGGCGCCGATGGTCAGCAGGTTCTGGGCGGTGAACAGCGCCGTGGGCGGGTGCGCGGAGTCCAGCAGCGCACGGGCCGCCCGCGCCGCCGCGGCGGAGCCGTCCAGGTCGCACACCACGCGCCCGGGGCGCTCGGGCAGTCCCCGCTCGGCCAGGGCGGCCCGGTAGCCGGTCAGGCGCTCGCCCGCCGTGCTGACGCCGCGCTCGTGGCCCAGGAAGGCGATCTCGGTGTGCCCGTGATCGGCCAGGTGCAGCACCGCCTCGCGGGCCCCCTCGGCGTTGGCGGCCATGACCGCGTCGGCGTCCAGGCCGCGCGGCGGTCGGTCAGCGAACACCACCGGGGTGCCGGTGCGGATCTCGCGGTGCAGGTAGCCGTGGTCGGGCGCGGCCGGGACCAGCAGGATGCCGTCCACCCGGTGCAGGGTGGCCGCCCGCACCAGTTCCAGCTCGCGCCGGGGGTCCTCGTCCAGGCTCCCGGAGAGGACGAGGGTGCCGTGCTCGCGGGCCACGTTCTCCACCGCCCGGCTCAGCGTGGCGGAGAATGGGTTGGCCACGTTCTCCAGCAGCAGGGCGATCTGGCGGGTGGCGCCGTCGGTGCGGCGCAGGCTGGAGGCGGCCAGGTTCGGCCGGAAGTCCAGCTGCGCGACGGCCCGCATGACACGGTCGCGCAGCTCCTCGGAGACGGTGGAGACGTCGTTGACCACGCGCGAGACCGTCTTGAGGCTCACCCCGGACAGGGCCGCGACGTCGCGCATGGTGGCCCGGCGCACCGGGTCCGCCGTGGTCCGACCGCCGTCGTGGTCCACCGCCACCAACCCCCTCGTCCCGACACCGGCCGCGGCGTTCCCGGCACGGGGCGGGGCGCGGCGCGCGGCGAACGCCCGGGGGCTCAGGGAGGTCCGGGCACGCGCGGTCCCATTGTGCCCCAGTGACCCCGGCGGGTGAGCGCGAACGCCGCAGACGCCTCTGTCGGCGAAGGGCGCCGGGGGGCACTCGGACGTGGGAGAGCGCCCGGGTGGCGCACGCCACACGCGGAACACCCCGGCCGCGGGTGCTGTTGGACGCGATGGCGGACCCCGGTGGCCGGAGCGGCACCCGGAGGGGGTCATCATGGAGAGACACGGGACCCTTGGGCCTGTAGTTCGCAAGACACCTGAAACGAGGCTTGAGCAGTGCTGCGCACCCTCATCAACGGCAAGATCCACCGCGCCACGGTCACGCAGGCCGACCTGCACTACGTCGGGTCGGTCACGATCGACGCCGACCTGATGGACGCCGCCGACATCGTCGACGGCGAGCAGGTCCACATCGTCGACATCGACAACGGCGCCCGGCTGGTCACCTACGCGATCACCGGTGAACGCGGTACCGGCGTCATCGGCATCAACGGCGCCGCCGCCCGGCTGGTCAGCCCCGGCGACCTGGTCATCATCATCTCCTACGCTCAGCTCACCGAGGCCGAGCGGGCCGAGCACGTCCCGCACATCGTGCACGTGGACCGCGACAACACGATCATCTCCCTGGGCGACGACCCGGCCGAGCCGGTGCCGGGCAGCACACTGGTCTCCGGGCGCTGAACCCGGCCCCCCAGGAACCGGAGCGCCGGACCCGGCCCCGCCCGCCGGACTCCCCACGGTGCCCGCGCCGACGTCTCCGCGTCGGTGCGGGCACCGTCGCCGTACGGGGGTCGGCTTCCTCGCAGGCGGGACATCCCTCCGGGGTGAGGGTGCGGCGTCCGCGCGGCTTCCCGACCCGCTTCCGTGCGGCCGAAACCTGCGAACCGGGAGACCGAATCCCGTGTTCTGCAAGGGTCACAGGTCACTGGTGCCGTGGCCGGTTCCGGCCTGATCACCCTCGCCCGTGCCGGGTATGTCCACCATCGGCATGGACAGGACTCGGGAGCAGGAACAGCGCCGGATCGCCGAACACATCGAGTGGCAGAAGCAGGGTGCGTGGGTGGTCCTGTGGGGTCCCTACACCCGCTGTTTCTGGGCTTTCGCGTGCTGGCCCGTGATCCCCGCGGGCGGCGTCGTCATCAGCGCGCGCGACCCGCACACCCTGTACTCGGAGATGCGCTACGTCGAGCGCGAGCACGACTTCCTGCGGTGGCGCTACGGACGCCACTGAGCGGTGTCCGGAAGGGTGTGTATTGCGACATGGCAGACATAACACGCTTCTGACTAGGATTCCTCCGTTGGTAGGACCAAACAGAGGACGCACGCGTGTCGACACACACCGCTCAGCCAGGGAGCCCCCTCACCGAGCCGGAACGGGCCCGGCTCCAGCGGCGCACCGTCCTGGTCCTCATGCTCGCCCAGATCGTCGGGGGCGTGGGCATGGGCGCGATGATCGCGGTGGGCGCGCTCATCGCCCTCGAACTCACCGGCTCCGATACCTGGTCCGGCATGGCCACCACCATGATCACCCTGGGCGCCGCCGTGTTCGCCCTGCCCCTGGCCTCTCTGGCCGCCCGGCGCGGCCGCCGACCCGGCCTCGCGCTGGGCTGGATGCTCGGCGCGCTCGGCGGCACCGTCGTCATCGCCGCCACGGTGCTGGAGGCGTTCGCGCTGTTCCTCGCTGGCATGGTCCTGGTCGGCGCCGGGACCGCCACCAACCTCCAGGCGCGTCACGCCGCCGCCGACCTGGCCTCCGAGCGCAGCCGCGGCCGGGACCTGTCGATCGTGGTCTGGGCGACCACCGTCGGCTCGGTGGCGGGCCCCAACCTCACCGGCCCCGGCGCGCGCGTGGCCGACCTGTTCGGCCTGCCCGACCTGCTGGGCCCGGTGCTGTTCACCACCACCGGGTTCGTCCTGGGCGGGCTGCTGATCCTGGCCCTGCTGCGCCCGGACCCGCTGCGCGCGGCCATGGTCGGCCGCCCCTCCGGCGGCGCGGCCCCCTCCGGCGACCGGCTGTCGGTGGCCGGGGCGCTGCGGGTGGTCGCGGCCAGCCCCGGGGCGCTCCTCGCGGTCGTGGGCATCGTGGCCAGCCACACGGTGATGGTCGCGGTCATGACCATGACCCCGGTGCACATGTCCCACCACGGCGCGGCGCTGACCGTGATCGGCCTGACCATCTCCCTGCACATCGCCGGTATGTACGCCCTGTCCCCGGTGGTGGGGTGGCTCACCGACCGGTTCGGGCGGGTGCCCGTGCTGCTGGCGGGCCAGGGCATCCTGGTCGCCGCCGCTGTGGTGGCGGGCACGGCCGGGCACGACGAGGCCAGGGTGACGGTCGGGCTGGTGCTGCTGGGGCTGGGGTGGTCGTTCGGGCTGGTGTCCGGGACGGCGCTGCTGGCGGAGTCCCTGGCCGCGGACGTGCGCCCCCGCGTGCAGGGCGTGAGCGACCTGGTGATGAACCTGGGCGGCGCGGCGGCGGGCGCCCTGTCGGGTGTGGTGCTGGCCCAGGCGGGCTTCGGCGGCCTCAACCTGTTCGCTGCCGTGTTCACCGTGCCGGTGTTCGTGCTCGCCGTGCGCGCCCGGCTGGCCCGGACGGACCGGCGGGAGCGGGCCGGGGAAGCGGGCTGACCGCCGGTCCGCCCGCCGCCGCGGAATGGGCGGACCGCACCCCGCGGCCCCGTCGTGCGCCCTTTGCCCGGGCATTACCGAAAACGCCCCGTCACCTCCGCGCGCGGGCCCGCCCCCGCGGTTACCGTGCAGGCGTGAGGCGCCCGGCGGCGGCGAGCCGGTGGGCGGACCGCGCTGACATGAGGGGTGTTCTCAGTGTCCGATCGGGAGTCCGAGGGTGTGCCGCCGGAGCAGTCGGGGCAGCACCCGGACCCGGTGAACCACCGTCCGCCGGAGGAGTGGCGTCCCGGCGACGCCGGTGACCCGATCGAGGGCGGGCCGCAGCCGCCGGGGGAGCCGCCGCACCGCTTCCCCCACTGGGAGACGCCGCCCGGTGAGGGCCAACCGCCGCACGGCCGTCACGAGAGCCCTCCCTCCACGGGTGCCCACGCCTACGGGGAGCCCCCGGCCGGGGGAGGCGCCCCCGCGGACGTCCCCCCGGGCGGACACCCGACGGGGGCGCCGCCCGAACCGGTGACCGGTGAACTCTCCGAGGGGCCCAACGGTCCCGGCCAGGCCGGATACGAACACGCGGGCTACGCCCCCGGATACGGGGAGTCGGACGGGCCCGCGACCGGCGCGGGCGGGCAGCCCCCCGGCGGGCCCCCGGGCGACTTCAGCTCCGGCCAGGGGCCGGGCTACGCCGCGGCGGGCGGCTACCCCTCGGGCCAGGGGCCGGGGTACGCGCCGGGGCAGACCGGTGGTTACGGGCAGACCGGTGGCTACGGACAGGCCTACGGCTACGGACCGGGGTCCGGCGCGGGTCAGGGCTACCCGCCCCAGGGCGGCTACGGGCCGCCGGAGACCAGACCCACCCCGTGGGGCAGGATCCTCGGGATCGGCTGCGGCGTCCTGCTGCTGCTGATGTTCGTCATCGCCGGGTGCACGACCGTCGTCCTGTTCGCGGCGGCCCACCGGCAGCCCCCGGCGCAGGAGACCGAGTCCCGGCAGGAGGGCGGCGAGGCGGCCGGGCCCCGGGTCGAGCTCACCGCCTCACCCGCCGACTTCGACCCCGGGCCGCTCTACACCGAGGGGGACTACACCAGCGTGGACGTGTCGGTGACGAACACCGGCCAGGAGGACGTCGAGGTCAACCCGCTCTACTTCCGGGTCGTGGACGCCCGGGGCGACCGGCACAGCACCTCCGAGGCCGTCGGCATGGACGCCGACGAGATCGGCGCGCGCACGCTCGCCCCCGGGCAGAGCGTCTCGGGGGTCATCACGGTCGAGGGCGAGGTGGAGCCCGAGACGGTGGTCTTCTCGCCCTTCTTCGGCGAACCGGTGGAGGTGCCGGTCAGCTGACCGGCGGCGCCGCGGAAGAGCCCGCGGTAGGGCTCAGGGTGCCAGCGCCGGGTCGCGCAGCCACTCAGACAGGTCCTGCTGGCGCTCGCCGTCGCACTTGAGCGGGCACGTGGTGCAGTACCCGTGCTCCGGGTCGCCCTTGTAGTCGAAGCAGCAGGTGCCCCGCACCGCCCAGGTCCCGCGGGGGTGGTCGGGCGCGAAGGGGAACAGGCGCGGGCGCCTGCGGGTCACCGCGCCCGCCGCGACCACCGCGTCGCCCAGGCGGGTGGCCAGATCCCAGGCCTGTTCGGGGTCGCGGCCCAGGTAGCGGGCCGGGTTGAGCATGTAGAAGTGCAGGGTGTCGAGGACCCAGCCCCACAGGGTGCGCTTGCCCGAGCGCGTGTGCCCGTGCAGGGCGTCGATGATCGGCTCGAACGTGGCGAACAGGGCCTCGCCGGCCATCCGCAGCTGGGCGTCCTCGTCCTCGGCGACCACGGTGCCGGGGTGGCCGACGGCGGGGTCGTCCGGCAGGACCGCGGTGCGGGTGCCGACCGAGGCGGGCGTGCCGAAACGCGCCAGCCCCGAGTCCCAGGGCAGGTAGAGGGTGTCCGGGCTCAGCAGCGGGGCACGCCCGGTCAGGTACAGCGATGCCGAGACCAGGAAGATGGGCTCGCGCAGGGTCACCCGCAGGAAGTTCGTGGCGGCGGGGAGGCGGTGGCCGGGGCCGTGCTCGCTGCGGAGGCGGTCGTACAGGACCGGCAGCCAGCCGTCCGCGGCCATGGCGCCCGCCTGGTGCCACCGCACGCGGCCGCGGGGAACGGCGGAGAGCTCCTCGAAGGAGAGCAGGTCGGGCAGGGGCGCGAACTTCAGCGGCGCACAGGCGTCGCGGAACGCGTCGAGCGGGTCTGGTGTCACCGCTGAACCTGCCCTTCGTCGCACGATGTCGTCATGTCCGGGGGTCGTGTGAGTGCAGTGACCTTCGGGGGACGAGTACATCTGCGCCTCTTAAGTGAGGCTACCCTAACGAACATGTGTCCCGCAATGATCATCGGATTATCCCCTAACCGAAACGCGGGTAGAAGATGCAGGTCCGGGCGGTTTTCTCCTGGTGCGTACCGGGGGTGGCGTAGGTCACCAGTGCCGTTTCGGTTGCATGTGCGGTGTGACGTGGGTGAAGGAAGAGGTGACAGAGGCAGACTCACGCGTCCCTCCAGTCCCATGCGGGCGGTGCCGAACGCGGGCGCCCGGGACCGCGCACGCCGCTGGCACACGGAAGGGGCCCTTCCCGCGGACGTACCGCGGGAAGGGCCCTGTGCGGGGTTCAGGCCGCGGCGCGCGGACGCCGCCCGGGCGGGAGGCGGTACTTGAGCCACCACTCCACCAGCAGCAGCGGCACGATCCAGGACAGGAAGGCGTTGGCCGGGGCGATGGCCAGCCCCAGTGCCGCGGTGTCGCCGCCGTACTCGCTCTCCAGCCGGGGCGTGTTCGCCATGACGAGCACGACGGTGAGCACCCGGCTGAACGCGATGCCGTAGACGAGGGCGAAGCTGCGCAGCATCCACTCGCGGTGCGCGGTGAAGCGGTGCCGACGCGCCATCCGGTACCCGATGACGGTGAAGGACAGCCACAGGAGGGCCCAGATGACGTTGCTGATCCGGACGCTGGCACCGAAGCCGCTCAGCGGGGCGATGAGCAGGCCGGGGACGCCCACGAGCGGGATCCCGGCCAGGACGTAGACGCGGCCGCTCCAGCGGTGGACGGCCGGGTGGCGGACGCGCAGCCACGGCCACACCTGGAGGATCACCAGCAGCGTCAGCAGGGAGCCGCCGAAGATGTGGGTGACCAGCAGCGGGTAGTACCAGGCGACGTCCTCGGGGACGTCCACGCGCGCCTGGGCGGGGTCCAGGCCGAGGTAGGGCGGGAGGGCGTAGACCAGGAAGGTCGCGCTGAACAGGGCCAGGGGCAGGATCCAGGGGCGCTGCCACCAGCGGGGGCCGGGGCGCTGGGCGGGCCGCTCCGGAGGGGCGGCGGCGGTCGCGGTCATGTCGGTCGTTCCTCTGCAGGAGACGGGGATACGGGCGGGGGACCGCGGTGCGGGGCCGGGCTCGCGGGGGAGGGGGAGGCGGGTGGCCGGACTCCGGCCGCCCGGCGCCGCGGCGGGGCGGGGCCGTGTGGACCCCCGGACGGCTCCGCCTCCGTGGGAGCCGCCCGGGGGCCGGGGCGCCGGACCGCCGGGCTTCGTCGGTTTGCCGGGTTACCTGCTGAGCCGCCGGAAGCGGCGCACGGCCAGCGGGGTGACCAGGAGCATGACGGCCACCGGCAGGGCCAGGGCCACGAGCAGGGCGTTCTCCGCGGGCCAGGAGTCCGAGGGCAGGGACGGGTTGCCGAACAGGTCGCGGGTGGCGGTGACCACCGCCGACAGCGGGTTCCACTCGGCGACCGGGGCCAGCCACGAGGGCATGGCCTCGGACGGGATGAAGCTCGTCGAGAGCATGCTGAGCGGGAACGTCAGCGGGTAGACGATCATGCTCACGGAGTCGGCCGTGGGCAGCACCAGACCCAGCAGCACCCCGAGCCACACCAGGGCCAGCCGGAAGAGCAGCAGCACGCCGACGGCGGCCAGGGCTCCGGAGACCCCCTGCTCGGCGCGCCAGCCCATCGCGAACCCGACCAGGAACAGCAGGGCCACCTCCAGGCAGGCGCGCGCCATGTCCGCCAGGGCGCGGGCGCCGAGCAGGGCCGCGGGGGACATGGGCATGGACCGGAAGCGGCTCATCACGTCGCGGGCGGTGTCGCGGGCGATCCCGGAGGCGGTGCCGCCGATGCCGTAGAGCATGACCATCGCCAGCATCGCCGGGACCAGGAACTCGCGGTAGTTCTCCGTGCCCGGGGGCGCCATCACGTCGCCGAACACGTAGCCGAACAGGAGCACCATCACCACCGGCATGGTGATCGCGATGGCCGGTTCGAAGGGGTCGCGGACCATGTGCCGGAAGTTGCGGCGGGTCAGCACGAGGGTGTCGGCCCCGGCCTTGCGCAGGCGCTGGGCCCGGGTGAGCTGGCGGGGCGGCAGGCTTCCGTGGGTCAGCGGGCGCGGAGCGGCCGAGGGAGCGGTGGCGGCGGTCATCGGGACACCTCCTGAGGGGTGCGGCGGGCGCCTTCGCCGCCGCTGGCGGTCGTTCCGGTCAGGCCGAGGAAGACCTCGTCCAGGCTCGGGCGGCGGACGCCGACGTCCTCCACCCGCAGGCCGGAGCCGTCCAGGGCGCGTACGGCCCGGGTCAGCGCCTCCATGCGGTCCTCGGCCGGAACGCTGACGCGCTGCTCGTCGCGGTGCACGCTGGCCCGGGCGGACACCGCCGCGCCCAGGAGCCGCGCGGCGGCGTCCAGGTCGGCGGGGTCGCGCACGACCACGTCCAGGCGGTCGCCGCCCACCTGCGTCTTGAGGGAGTCGGGGGTGCCCTCGGCGATGACGCGGCCGTGGTCGATGACGGCGACGGCGTCGGCGAGCTGGTCGGCCTCCTCCAGGTACTGGGTGGTGAGCAGCACGGTCGTCCCGGAGGCGGTCAGGGCGCGCACCGACTCCCAGACCTGGAGGCGGCTGCGGGGGTCCAGCCCGGTGGTGGGCTCGTCCAGGAACAGGATGCCGGGCTCCTGGATGAGGCTGACGGCCAGGTCCAGGCGGCGGCGCATCCCGCCGGAGTAGCCGTCCGCGCGCCGGTCGGCGGCCTCGACGAGGTCGAAGCGCTCCAGCAGGGCACGGGCGCGTTCGTCGGCGCCCCGGGGGGTGAGGCCGTACAGGCGGCCGAACATGACGAGGTTCTCGCGTCCGGTGAGGAGTTCGTCGACCGAGGCGTACTGGCCGGTCAGGCCGATCTCGGCGCGCACGCGGTCGGCCTGGGTGAGCACGGCGTACCCGGCGACGCGGGCGTGACCGGAGTCGGGGCGCAGCAGGGTGGCCAGGACGCGCACGGCGGTGGTCTTGCCCGCGCCGTTGGGGCCGAGCAGGCCGAAGACGGTTCCGGCCTCGACGGTCAGGTCGAGGCCGTCCAGGGCGCGGGTGGCGCCGTAGCTCTTGTGCAACCCCTCGACGCTGATGGCCGGGGTCGTGTGGGACATGGCAGTGTGCTCCCTAAACTGTTTATGACGTACATTTATTGGTGTGAGTAATACACGGATCTAGGATGGTGTCAACGACGCAGCCGACGACGGGTGGGGTATGACGGCCGAGCACCAGGGGACGAGCCGGATGGAGCGGGATGTCGAGCTCTTGTGGGGGCTGCGCCAACCCGAACCGCGGAGGGGGCCCAAGCCCAGGCTCAGCCGGGAGGCTGTGGTGGCCGCGGCGGTCGCCCTCGCCGACGCCGAGGGCCTGGAGGCCGTGTCCATGCAGCGGGTGGCCAAGGAGCTGGGCTACACCACGATGTCGCTGTACCGGTACGTGGACAGCAAGGAGGACATGCTCGTCCTCATGAGCGACGCGGCCATGGACGGCGATCCGCCCCCGCCGCGCGAGGACGGGGACTGGCGGACCGGCGTGGAGGAGTGGGTCCGCGCGGCGATGGCCGTGTACCGCCGCCACCCGTGGACGGTCTACCTCACCCTGAACGGGCCGCCCAGCGGGCCCAACGGACTGCGCTGGATGGAGGCGGGGCTGCGCGAGATCTCCCGGTCCGGCCTGGACATCGGCTGGTCGCTCCAGATACTGACGATGCTCTCCGCCGTCCAGCGCGAGACGATCCGCATCGAGCTGGAGATCAGCCGCGCGGCCAGGGCGGCGGGCGGCACGATGGCCGACACCGGCCGCGACTACAGCAGGGGCCTGCGCCGTGTCGTCACCCCGGAAAGGTTCCCCACCATCGACCGGCTGCTCCGGGAGGGGGTCCTGGAGGAGACCCCCGACACCCCGCAGGAGGGCGCGGGCGGGCCCGCGGAGGACCTGGACTTCTCCGTCCGGCGGATCCTGGACGGCATCGAGGTCCACGTGGAGCGCCAGCGCGCCGAGGAGGAACGGGAGGGCCCCGCGGGCGCGGGGGAGTAGCGGGTACGGCTGCCGGAGCGGCTCTCGCGGCCGCTCCGGCACCGCCCGCGCGGCGACCGCGACGCGGTGCGGCCGCCGACAGGACGAACGGAGTCGGCCGCTAGTCCGCGGCCACGGCTTCGATCACCGAGTAGGGCCGCGAGATCGCCGTCCGCTTCGCTCTCCGCAGCCCCGCCCTGGTCAACAGGGCGTCGAACTCGGCCATGTCACGTTCCTTGCCCTCGGTGATGACGAGCATGTTCATGTCCATGAGAGCGGCGTCCAGGCCGGGGTCCTCGACGGGTCCCACGACCATCTCCACGATGCACACCCGCCCCCCGGGCGCCATGGCCCTGCGGCAGTTCTCCAGGATCCGCACGCAGTCGTCGTCCTGCCAGTCGTGCAGGACGAACTTGAGCAGGTACAGGTCACCCGGCGGAACGGTGTCGAAGAAGTCGCCGCCGACCACGGTGAGCCGGTCGAGCAGACCGGCGCCCTCGGCCTCGGCGCGCGCTCCCGCGGACGTGCCCGGCAGGTCGAGGACGACCCCCCGGGCCTCGGGGTCGCGTCTGAGGAACTCGTGGACGAAGGTCCCGTTGGCACCGCCGACGTCGACGATGGTCGGAGCTCCGGAGGTGTCGATCACCGCGGCGGCCTCGGGGGCGACGGGGCCGGTGAGGTCGGTCATCGCGTCCGAGAACAGCGCGCCCTCCCCGGGGTTGTCCGCCAGGTAGTCGAAGAGCGGGGACCCCAGGGCCTGGGCGGAGCGGGTGCTCCCGGAGCGGACCGCGTCGGTGGCCTTCGCCCAGCTCCTCCAGTGCCCGGGCATGGTCTGGACCATGGACCAGTTGGCCAGGGTGCCGGGGGCGCCGCGCCGCAGCGTGGCGAGCAGGTCCGTCCCGGAGAACCGTTCCGTGGCCGGGTCGAAGGACACCAGGCCCAGGGCCACGCACACGCGCAGAAGTCGGAACATCGCCTCCGGGTCGGTGGAGGCGGCGTCGGCGATCTCCCGTGCGCTCCTGGGCCCTTCCTCCAGGTGTTCGGGGATCGAGAGCGCCGCCACGGTGCGCACGATCTGGCTCGTCCACATGCCCTGGGTGTAGGACATCATGGTCTGGTACTCGGTGCTGAGCGCCGTCTGTGGGGAGTTCACTTCTCTACCTTCGACTCTCTGTCTCGGCTTCGCTTCGGAGTTGAGTTGTCGCGCAGGGTCACGGTGTCTCGCGTTCCGCTAGCGCGGAAACGGTCGGATCGGTCCCGCGCACGGGGATGGACCGAACGGTTCGCGGATCCGAGTTCGACGGACGCGGGCCGTCTCCGGGGCGAACGCCCCCGTCACCGGTCGGACACGGGAGGAGGCGTCCGTCTCAGGGGGTGCCCGGTCCGCGCGGCGACCCGCGGTGGGAGAGGGCCCGGGTCAGGGGTCGGTGAGCGTCCGGGGCGCAGATCCGTTCTGGTGCCATGCTCGTGCGTGCTCTCCCTCGGTTCTGTCGGCCTGGCGGCCCGCCACTGTCACGCGTCGCGAGCGTGAAGCCACCCGTACCCGTCGAAAAAGCCTCGAAACGGTACGGGAAGCGGCCGCGGGTGCTAGCTTGCTGTGCCGTGACAGAGCACCAGGAACGGACCGGGGCGGCCTACGACGGGGTCGTGGAGCTGTACGCGTCGATGTTCGCCGACCGGCTGGAGACGCAGCCGTTCTCGCGCAACATGATCGGCACCTTCGCCGAGCTGGTACGCGCGACGGGCAACCCGCGGGCGGCCGACGTCGGCTGCGGGCCCGGGCACCTGACGGCCATGCTGTGCGAGCTGGGGCTGGACGCCCGCGGGTTCGACCTCTCCCCGGGCATGGTCGAGCACGCTCGGCGGGCCCGTCCGGCGCTGCGGTTCGACCAGGGGCGGATGGAGGCCCTGCCGGTCGGGGACGGCGCGCTCGGCGGCGTGCTGGCCCACTACTCGATGATCCACACCCCGCCCGGGGAGCTGCCCGCGCTGCTCGCCGAGCAGGTGCGCGTCCTGGCGCCGGGGGGCCTGCTCCTGGCCTCGTTCTTCGCGACCGAGGGACCGGAGCCGGTCCCCTTCGACCACAGGGTGGCGCCCGCCTACAGCTGGCCGGTAGACCGGTTCGCGGAGCTGCTGACCGGGGCAGGACTGGTCGTGTTCGCCCGGCTGCTCCACGACCCGGCTTCCGAGCGGGGCTTCCTGGACGCCCACGTGCTGGCGCGCCGGCCCTGAGCGGTGCCGGTTGCCCTCGGGGCGCGGGCAGCGCGAAGCGGGCGGGCCGGGGACCCCCCTACTACTACGGTAGGCGCGCGCGGGCCCGGCCCACCAGGCCCTTCGCGCGTCTGTGGACGGCTACCGCACCACCACCAGGTGGTGCCGCGACAGCGCGGACACGACCTCCGCCGTCCGCTCGAACTCCGCGCCCGCGCGCTCGGCCAGTTCGGCCACGGTCAGCTCCCGGTGCTCGGCCAGCGCCTCCAGGACCGGTCCGACCACGGCCGGGAACCGGTACCGCCGCCCGCCCACCGTCACGGCCACCCTCTCGCCGTCGTGGGACAGCGGCGGCGGCAGGATCGGCACGAACTCCACCCGCGCGTGCGCGGGCGGCGCCCCCTCCTCCACCGGCCACGGCAGCGAGAACGAGGTCCGGCGCGGGAAGCGCGCGTCCCGCTCGGCCAGGAAGCCGTCCAGGTCCAGCTCCTCGGTCAGCTCCGCCATCCGGGCCGCCAGCGCCCTCTGGTGCTTGCGCCGCACGTCCGGGTCGGCGAAGCGCGGCAGGTCCCTGCGGAACACCTCCTCCTCGAACAGCCGCCGCAACAGCGCGTCCGCCCACTCCACCCCGGTCGCCCGGGTGAAGCCGAAGGTCAGGTGCATGCTCACCCCGCCGGTCCCGGTCACCGTGTGCCACCAGCCGCGCGGCACGTGGATGACCTGGCCCGGCCGCAGCACGCCCTCCCACACCAGGTGCAGCTCGCCGTCGGCGTCGCGCGGCGGCGTGTGGGCGTGGTCCACGTCGTTCTTCATCGGGTAGGGGCGCGACCCCGGGCCGTGCACCTGCCAGTGCTTGGTCCCCTCCACCTGGACGATCACCGTGTCGTGGTCGTCCCAGTGGGTGTCGAAGCCGCGCGAGCCGCCCCAGATCAGGTACAGGTTGGCCTGCGCGCGCTCGCGCACCAGCCGCATGAGGTCGTCGGCCGCCGCGCCCACCGGCGGGTGCATCCGGTCCACGCTGTCCAGGACCAGGCTCGCCCCCTCCCGCAGCTCCCGGTACAGCGCCTCGGGCCGCACCACCCGCCGCGCGCTGCGCGAGGAGGTCGCCGCCTCGGTGTAGCGGTCGGCCGGGACCGGGGACCCGTCCCGGTGCAGGCGCAGCCTGGGCGGCTCGGGGGAGCATGTGGCCAGCAGACCGTTGAGGTCGTCGAAGGTCAGCAGCGAACGCACCGCGTCCGCGCCCAGGTCGGCGAAGACGAACTCCTCGGACAGGCGCTCGGTGAGGGCCTCCCTTCCCACGACGTCGCTCAGGGTCCGGGTGAACAGGTGGCCGGGATCGGTCATGAGGGGGCGTCCTCTCCGTGCACGGGGGCTGGGCCCGCCCGACCCGGGGGGACCGGGCCGGGCGGGACGCGATCAGATGAAGTCGGAACTGGAGTCGGTGCCGTCGCTGTCGCCGCCCGCGGTGATGTCGCGGGAGGTCACCTCTGCCAGGTCCTCGGTCTCGACCTCGATCGGGTCCATACGCACCACACCTCGCTTTCTGTGTGCCGTTTCTCTTGCCAGGGCCGCCCCCGCGCTCAGCGCGGCGACAGCCCCGTCCGGTGGGCCGCGAACGCGTGCGCGTCGGCGGCCAGTCCCACCGCCCGGCTGACCGCGCGCGGGCCGTGGCCCACGTCGCGCTCGTACCGGAGCAGGACGGGCGGGCGCCCCTCCTCCCGCGCGGCCGCCGCCAGCAGCGCCGCGCACATCTTGCGCGGGTGGGCGGCGTCGGTGCGGGTGTCACCGTGGAAGCCGGTGAGCAGGACGCCGGGGAAGCGCCGCCTGGGCCCGTCCCCGGTGCTCTCCAGCACCCGGTGGTAGGGGGAGTAGGACATCAGGGCGGCGAAGTCGTCGGGGTCGGCGGCGGTGCCGAACTCGCGGGTCCACATCCGGCCCAGGCCCATCCGCTCGAACCGGGCCATGTCCGCCAGCGGCGCGGAGGCGATCACCGCCCCGCACAGGTCCGGGCGCGCGGCCGCGGCGGCCAGGACGAGCAGCCCGCCCGCCGAGCCGCCCGACAGGCACAGCTGCTCGCGGGTGCACATCCCCGCCCCGACCAGGGCCGCCGCCGCGGCCACCAGGTCCTCCACGGCGCGCGGCTTGCCGCGGCCCGAACCGGCCAGGTGCCAGTCGCGGCCCGCGTCCCCGCCGCCGCGCACGTGGGCGACGGCGTACCGGCCGCCCGAGAGCAGCCAGGCCAGCACGGTCGCGCTGAACCCGAACTGGCGCGGGCGTCCGAAGCCGCCGTAGGCGTGCAGGAGGGTCGGCTCGGGGATCAGCCCGCTGCCGGGCGCGGCGTGGTCGCGGCCCGCGGCGGTGAACACGGTCACCGGGACCCGGGTACCGTCCGCGGAGCGGCACCAGACCACCGAGCGCTCCACGGCAGGGGAGGGCGGTGCCTCAGCGGCGCCGGGCGGCCAGGGGCTCGGGGTGCGCTCCCCGGGGGCCAGGCGCAGGACCCGCTGCTGGGTGGCCACGTCCGCGTACCCCAGGTACACCGACCCGTCGGGTGCCGTCTCCGGCGTGGAGACCATCCCCTCCCCGGGCAGGTCCACCGTGTACAGGAGCCCGCCGGTGCGGGTGTCGTGGACTGCCGCGGCGCTGATGCCCAGTCGGGTGCGCGCGACGAACAGGGCGGTGCCGCCCTCGGGTCCGGCGGGGCAGGGCGCGAAGGCGTCCAGGGTCGCCCCGTCCTCCTCGGGCACCACCTCGCGCCAGTGCCCCACCCCCGGCTCCTCGGGGGAGACCGCGCAGATCCGCCGCCACGGCGCGCCCAGGGTGGTGCGCAGGTACAGGAGGCCGTCCGGGCCCAGCCGGGCCTCGGTCTCGGCCTCCTCGCCCACCTGGACGGGCCGCAGCGGGGGCCGCTCGGGGAGGTCGGCCGGGCCGGTCTCACAGGTCGGGGCGCTCGGGTCGGCCGAGGCGGCGGGTCGGGCGGGGCCGGTCAGGTCGGCCAGCCACAGGTCGGTGCGGTGCCCGGTGCCGTGGCTCTCGGACACCAGCAGCCACCGGCCACCCAGGACGCGCACCCCGGGCACGGTTCCGGACGCCGCGCAGGCGTGGACCAGCGTCTCGGTGCCGTCCAAAACCCGGCGCAGCCACACGCCGCGCACGCCCCTGGCGCCGTCGCGGCGCACGTAGTAGAAGGCGGGGACGCCCCGGGGCGCCCAGGCCACGTGGGAGTAGCGCACCTCGGGCACCTCGGGGCCCACGGGCTCCCCGCTGCCCGCGTCGATCACGCGCAGGACGCCGCGCTCCACGCCCCCCGACGAGGTCTGCACGGCGACCAGTCCCCCGTCGGGGGAGGGGTCCCAGGCGTCCAGGGTGGTGTGCCCGGCCGGGTCCTCGGCCACGGGGTCGTAGACGGTGCGCGGCGGGCCGTCGCCGTTCAGGACCACCAGGCGGGGGTGCTCGCCCCCGGCCGGGCGCACGGTGGCGAACACCGCGCCGGGCCGGTGCACCGGCGGGCTCCACAGGTCGGTGTCCACCAGGGAGCGGATGAGCCCGGCCAGGCGGTCGCGCAGGGGCCAGGTGAGCGCCTCCGCCGCGTACTCGCGGCCCCGCTCCTCCAGCCAGCGCTGCGTCTCGGGGGAGTCGGCGGACTCCAACCACCGGTAGGGGTCGGGCACGGGACGGCCGTGCAGGACGTCGACGGCGGGCTCGGGCTCGGGCGCGGACTCGGTGACGAGAGCGGCTCCGGGGGCTCGGTTGGACACCACACAATCGTTGGGGTGCGCTCATCCGGGGGTCAAGAAACAGATGCCTTGCCCCGAGGTGCGTGACTGTGTCCTCGGAGCAAGGTTTGCCCCGGTGCGGACTGGATAAGGTCCGCGCCCCGGCCGGGCCCGTTCCCGTGGGTGCGCGACGGTGGTCGAGACCACCTGCCCCACCTGTCCTGCCCGCCTCACCTGCGCCGCCGGTCGCGCGGGTGCGTTCCACCGCGCCCTCGGGGACCCCGCGCACGGGTGCGCCCCGCCGGGCCCCTCCCGCAGGAGGGGGGAGGGCCCGGCGGGGCGCTGTGGGACGGGCTCAGAGGTTGTCGGGGTGGCCGATGGCCAGACCGCTCTGCGGGTCGAAGAAGTGCAGCTGGCTCACGTCCACCGACAGGCTGACCGGCTGGCCCGGGCGCACGTTGCTGCGGGGGCTGACCCGGGCGGTGAACAGCGAGGTGTTGCCGCCCAGCGGCATGCCGTCGCCCTCGCCCTCCTCGCCCGCCGCGTCCTTGGCCAGGGCGGCGGCGTCCTCGTGGCGGACCGGCGGGGCGTCCACGGTGAAGATCACGTTGATCTCCGTGCCCAGCTCCTCGGTCACGCTCGCCTTGACCTGGATCTGCGGGTCGCCGTTGCCGTCCAGGTCGGCGTCGTTGAAGTCCGAGGGGCGGATGCCCAGGATGAGCTTCTTGCCCAGGTAGTCGCGCAGGCCCGGGCGCGCCTCCAGGACGCTCGCCGGGACCGGCAGCTTGTGCTCGGCGAAGGTGAGCACTGCGCCGTCGCCCTCGGCGACCAGCTCGGTGTCGACGAAGTTCATCGCCGGGGAGCCGATGAACCCGGCCACGAACAGGTTGACGGGGGCGTCGAACAGGCGCTTGGGGGTGTCCACCTGCTGGAGGCGGCCGTCGCGCATCACCGCGACCCGGTCGCCCAGGGTCATGGCCTCGATCTGGTCGTGGGTGACGTAGATGGTGGTGACGCCCAGGCGCTCGTGGAGCTGGTTGAGGGAGGCGCGCATCTGCACGCGCAGCTTGGCGTCCAGGTTGGACAGCGGCTCGTCCATGAGGAACGCGCGCGGCTCGCGAACGATCGCGCGGCCCATGGCCACGCGCTGGCGCTGACCGCCGGAGAGGGCGCCCGGCTTGCGCTTGAGGTAGGTCTCCAGACCCAGCATCTCGGCCGCCTCCTTGACGCGGCGCGCGATCTCGGGCTTGGCCACCTTGCGCAGCTTGAGGCCGAAGGCCAGGTTCTGCTCGACGGTCATGTGGGGGTAGAGCGCGTAGTTCTGGAAGACCATCGCGATGTCGCGGTCCTTGGGCGGGCGGTCGTTGACGATCTCGTCGCCGATGACCAGCGTGCCGCCCGTGATCTCCTCCAGGCCCGCGATCATGCGCAGCGCGGTGGACTTGCCGCAGCCGGAGGGGCCGACGAGCACCATGAACTCGCCGTCCTCGATCTTCAGGTTCAGGTTGTCGACGGCCTTGACGTCGCCGCCGTAGATCTTGTCAACGCCATCGAGGACGATCTCCGCCATGGTTGTCAGCTCCCGGGCCGGGGTCGAGGTGTGGGGTGACGCGGATCATCGGGATGCCCGCGCCGCCGACCTGGGACTTTCGCAATTGATCGAACCAGGCCGTTGTGCTGATCACATCAGACACGATCCTGATCGAAAAGTCCATACTTGGGTCGATGTCGATCCGATTGCGGTCAGACACAAACCCCGTCCGCTCAGCTGGCGTGGCGGCCCCAGGTGCGTTAGCCTGTCCGACGGTTCCTTCCTTTCTCCCCTCCACGCCCTCGGGGCGGCGGCCACGACACGGCAGCCGGGTTGAGGCATCGGGTCGGGGAGTCTGGGTAACCTAACGACCAGTCCAGCACTGGACGGACCGGTTGTGCGGCCCCCGCTCGTCCGATCGGACGCTGCATCACGCGCCAGGTGCAGTTGGGATCGGGTGAGGGGTGGAGTACCGCGACCGGGCGGGGGGTTGGACCCGGAAAAGGCCCGAACATCCAGTAGACAACGGTCTTCCGAGCTCGCCGCCGACGGGACGGAGCCGGTCCGAAGGGTGGCTCGGGCCTTTTCCGCGTCCCCCCATATGCTGACCGCGAGCACCTCTCACCAGCCAGCGGAAAGCGAGCACCCCACGTGGTTGCCGAGCACACCGAGCAGGGCAGCGCCCACGGCTCCGACAGACCCCCGCCGGAACCGGTGGGGCGGGAGCGGACGGCGAACCCGGCACGCTCCCTCGCCTCCGCCTTCGCGCCGGGACACCGCTGGGGACGCCACGACCTGCTGTGGCGGGTGCTCGCCGCGGTCGGCTCCGGTCTCGCCCAGCTCTTCGCGCTGCCGCCCCACGGCCTGTGGTGGCTGGGCCCGCTCAGCGCCGCGCTGCTCGCCCTCGCCGTCGCGGGGGCCCGGACGCGCCGCGCGGCCTGGCTCGGCGCCCTGTCCGGGGCCACGCTCATGGTGCCGTTGGTGCACTGGCAGGACATCTTCGGCGTCGACGTGTGGCTGCTCATCGCCGGAGCCGAGACCGTCTACTTCCTCCCCATGGCGATGGCCCTGGGCGTGGCCGTGCGCCTGCCCGGCTGGCCGCTGTGGACCGCGGCCCTGTGGGTGGCCCAGGAGGCCGTGCGCGCCCGCTGGCCGCTGGGCGGATTCCCCTGGGGCAAGCTCGCCTTCGCCCAGCCCGACACGCCCTTCGTCGGCTACGCCGCCCTCGGCTCCTCCGCCCTGGTGACCTTCGCGGTCGCCCTCACCGGCGGTCTGCTGCTGTGGAGCGCGCTGCGCCTGGCGGGCGCCCTCGGGGCCGGACCCGGTGATCGGGACGACCGAAACGATCGCGACGCCGCGCACGCGGCGGGCACGGGCCCGGGCCGCCCCGCGAACACGGGCGGTTCGCTGCGGACCGGCTGGGTCCCGGCCGCCATCGGACTGGCCGCCGCGGCGGCCGTCGTCGCCGGCGGCGCCCTGGCCCCCGCGATCGGCCGCCCCGACGTCTCGCACACCGTCACCGTCGGCATGGTCCAGGGCAACGTCCCCAACGTCGGACAGATGTCCATCGCGGGCGAGCGCATGCAGGTCCTCAACAACCACGCCGACGGGGTCCACGAGCTCGCCGACGCCGTCCGCGCGGGGGAGCACCCCCAGCCGGACATGGTGCTGCTGCCGGAGAACGCCAGCGACATCGACCCCTTCCGCGATCCCCGGGCGCGCGAGATCATCGACGCCGCCGCGGCCGACGCGGGCGTCCCCCTGCTGTGGGGCATGAGCCGCTTCAACGACGACGGCACCCGCTACGTCAGCAGCGTGGTCTGGGACCCCCGGACCGGGCCGGGCGAGATCTACGACAAGCGCTACCTCGTGCCGTTCGGCGAGTACGTGCCCTTCCGCGACTTCTTCACGCGGTTCGTGGCCCGCCTCCAGCAGGTCAGCTCCGACGCCGTCCCCGGCACCGAACCCGGCGCCCTGGACGTGGGCGGCACCACCCTGGCCGTGGGCATCTGCTTCGACGTGGCCTTCGACCTGCCGGTGCGCGAGTCCGTCGCCGCGGGCGGGCAGGTCATCGTGGTCCCCACCAACAACGCCAACTACAACTTCACCGGTCAGACCAACCAGCAGCTGGCCATCACCCAGCTGCGCGCCGTCGAGCACGGCCGCCCGGCGGTGGTCGTCTCCACCAGCGGCGTCAGCGCCGTGGTCAACCCCGACGGCAGCCTGGCCTACAGCTCGCCCGAGGCGGTGCCCGACATCCACGTGGCCGAGCTGGAGGCGATGGAGGGCACCACCGTCGCCACCCGCCTGGGCGCCGCGCCGGAGGCGCTCCTGAGCGCCCTGGGGCTGGGCGCGGTGGTCGTGGCGGTGCTCCTGGGGCGCCGTCGCCGCGCCTGAGGGGGCGGGCCCGCCCCGTGCCCGGGAGGCACGGGGCCGACGGCAGGGCCCTGTGCGGGCGCGTGCGGACGCGCGGAAGGGCGCGTCCGAGGGGCGTTCACGCGCACGCCCGGTCGGGAAGCACGCGTCCGGGGGAACCCTGGAGCCCGCGCGCGCGTTCTCTCCTGTAGGGGGAGCTCCCGCCGACGACCCGGAGGATGGTTACGCATGCCGCTGCTGACAGTGCTGGCGCTGATGGCGCTGCCCTTCCTGGAAGTGTGGCTGATGATCGTCGTCGGCGGCTGGATCGGCGTCCCGTGGACGCTGGCCGCGCTGGTCTCGCTGATGGTCCTGGGCGTGGCCGTGCTGCGCCGGGCCGGGACCAGGGCCTTCCGGGACGCTGACCAGGCCATGCGCTCGGGTGAGCAGCCGCGCGGGGGCCTGCTCGACCCGCTCATGCTCATGGCGGGCGGCATCCTGCTCGTGATCCCCGGGTTCATCACCGCCGTGCTCGGCCTGCTGATGGTCCTGCCCTTCACCCGGCCCGTCCTGCGCTGGGCCTTCGCCTCGTGGGCGCAGCGCCGCGTGCGCAGGATGCAGGAGCGGATGAACGAGGAGTCCGTCGTCCGCGGGTCCACCGCCCCCGGCGGCCCGGGGGCGGGTCCGGCCGCGGGTCCGTTCGGCCCCGGCCAGGACCCGTTCGGCCCCCGCGCCGACGAGGACGCCGCCCCGCGCGACCGCGGCCGCGTCATCCAGGGGCGGTTCGAACCCCGCGACGACGACAAGGACTGACGGCGTCCACCGCGCTGACCGCCCTCACGCGCTGACAGTGCTCACCGCGCCGACGGCCCCGCCCGCGCTCAGCGCGGGCGGGGCCGTCGACGGGCTGCGGGGAAGGCGCCGGTGTCAGCTCCGGCCGTGGAAGCGGGCCTGGAGCGCCCGCACCCGCGCGACCAGGGAGTCCACCGGCCCCTCCACCGTGATCGCGGGCACGATCTCGCCGATCGGCAGCGCCCGCACCGGCGCCGGGGGCGCGCCCCACTCCTTTAGCCACGAGGCGAGCTGCGCCGAGGAGGTCGCGTACACGATCCGGCCCAGCCCTGCCCAGCCGTGGGCGGCCGAGCACATGGGGCAGTGCTCCCCGGAGGTGTAGACGGTCGCCGCCGCCCGTTCTCCGGGGCTCATGCGGGTGGTCGACCACCGGGCGATGGCGAACTCCGGGTGCTGCGTCGGGTCGCCGCCGGCGACGCGGTTGCGGTCCTCGAAGAGCACCGTCCCGTCCACGGACGCCAGCACCGAGCCGAAGGGCTCGTCACCCGCCTCCAGGGACTCCTCGGCCAGAGCGACCGCGCGCCGCAGGCGGCGCATGTCGGTTTCGCTCAGCATGTCCTGCCCCTCTCCCTACCGCCCTCTGCCGGCCCCGGTCCCCGCGCCTCTCGGAGAACGGCTGTCACACCGGCTCCGGGGTGCGCTCCTCGGCCTCGCGCCCGTCTTCCCTCTCCGCCGCACGAGCCTCGGACCGGGCCATCATCCGGTCGTCCACCACCCGGATCACCGTGATCACCACGATCGCCACACCCGCCACGGCCAGACCGGTCAGCACCTTGGTCGGGTCGCTCACGTCCAGGTCGAAGAACCACTGGCCCAGCGGTGTCACCATCGCCAGCGTCAGCAGACCCACCATGGAGCCCACCATCAGCACCTTCCACCACACGTACGGCTTGGCCACCAGCAGCAGCACCCACAGCGTCGTCGCGCACAGCGTGATGACCACCGCCGTCCGGTCGGCCGGGTCGGGCACAGTCCGACCGCCCAGCACCAGCAGGTAGGTCGTCACCGCGGCGAAGCCCGCCACCATGCCCGAGGGGATCGCAAGCCGCAGCGTCCGCATCACGAACCCCGGCCGGGCGATGTCGGTGTTGGGCGCCAGCGCCAGGAAGAACGACGGGATGCCGAACGTCACCGCGTTGATGAGCGTGGCGTGGCGCGGGAAGAAGGGGTAGGCCACCGCCAGCAGGCCCACGATGATCGCCAGCGTCATCGTGTACACGGTCTTGGTCAGGAACAGGTTGGCCACCCGCTCGATGTTGCCGATGACCCGGCGGCCCTCGGCCACCACGCGCGGCAGCACCGCGAACCGGTTGTCCAGCAGCACCAGCTGGGCCACCGACCGCGACGCCGGGCTCCCCGAGCCCATCGCCACGCCGATGTCGGCCTCCTTCAGCGCCAGCACGTCGTTGACGCCGTCACCGGTCATCGCCACCGTGTGCCCGCGGTCGCGCAGGCCCCTGACCAGATCGCGCTTGCGCTCGGGCGTCACCCGGCCGAAGGCCGAGCGCTCCTCCACCTCGCGGGCCAGCTCGTCGCGGTCCTCCGACAGCGCCCGCGCGTCCACCGGCTGGTCCGCGCCCGGCAGCCCCAGCTCGCGGCCCACCGCGCCCACCGACGCAGCGTGGTCACCCGAGACGATCTTGACGTCCACGCCCTGGTCCCCGAAGTAGTCCAGGGTCGGACCGGCGTCCTCGCGCAGCCTCTGGTCCAGCACCACCAGGGCCACCGGCAGCACGGCCCCGGGCGCCTCGTCGGAGTCCACCCGCGCCGACGCGCGCGCCAGCAGCAGCACGCGGCGGCCCTGCGCGCCCAGCCGGGCCGCCTCGGCGGCCGCCGGGTCCTGCGCGGAGGCCAGCACGTCGGCCGCGCCCAGCACCCAGTGCTCCTCGCCGCCGGGGGTGAGGAAGCTGGCCCCGCTCCACTTGCGGGCGGACGAGAACGGCGCCAGCGCCGTGACCGTCCAGTCGGGCGCGGCCTGGCCCGCGGCCTCGCATCCGCGCGCGATCGCCGCCATGCTCGCGTTGTGGTCGGGGTCGCCGGCCGCCAGCGCCGCCAGCACGAGCGACGGGGACGCCTCCCCGCCGTGCCCGCCCAGGTCGCGGATTGCGGCCAGCTTCATGCCCGCCTCGGTCAGCGTGCCCGTCTTGTCGGTGCACACCACGTCCACGCGGGCCAGGCCCTCGATCGCGGGCAGCTCCTGCACCAGGCACTTGTGCCGCCCCAGCCGGATCACCCCGACCGCGAACGCGATGCTGGTGAGCAGGACCAGGCCCTCGGGGATCATCGACACCAGGGCCGCGACCATGCTGCGCAGGGCGTCCGCCAGCGGGCCGGAGATCTGGCCGCCCGAGGTCGACTCCTCCAGGCCCACGTGCCCGCCCAGTACCAGCTGGCTGTAGATCAGCAGGGCGCCGATCGGGAACAGCGCGTAGGTGATCCAGGTCAGGATGCGGTTGATGCCCGACCGCAGCTCCGAGTGCACCAGCGAGAAGCGGCTCGCCTCCTCGGCCAGCCGCGCCGCGTAGGCGTGCCGCCCCACCTTGGTGGCCCGGAACCGGCCGGTGCCCGCGACCACGAAGCTGCCCGACATCACGGTGTCCCCGGGCCGCTTGACCACCGGGTCGGCCTCGCCGGTCAGCAGCGATTCGTCGACCTCCAGCCCCCCGGCCCAGGTGACGGTGCCGTCGACCACGATCTGGTCGCCCACGCCCACTTCCAGGACCTCGTCCAGGACGATCTCCTGCGTGGCCACGTGCACGGTGGCGCCGTCGCGCACCACCCGCGGCCGGGCGGCGTTGACGATGGCGAGCTTGTCCAGGGTGCGCTTGGCCCGCAGCTCCTGGACGATGCCGATCAGCGTGTTGAAGAGGATGACCATCGCGAACAGGCCGTCCTGCACCGGGCCGATCACGGCGATGATCGAGAACAGCACCGCGACCATGGCGTTGATCCGGGTGAACACGTTGCCGCGGATGATCTGGCCGACCGTGCGGCTCGCGCGCACCGGCACGTCGTTGGTCCGCCCCGCCGAGACCCGCTCGGCGACCTGCCGTCCGGTCAGCCCCGTCTCGGGAGGAGGGCCCGCCGGGCCCCTGGGGCCTGCGGGAACGGGCTCGGCGGAGGCTCCGGCGGGAGCTTCGGGGGCGCCGCCGCCCGCCTGCGGTCCGGGGACGGCGGAAACCGCGTCCCGCGGCCTGTCCGCGGTGCTGTCCGCACCGTCGTCGGTCCGGTCGGGTTGCTCGGGCACGCACTACTCCTGTGTGGTCCGGGAAACTAGACGGGCGGGAAGGCGCCTCGGACGCGGCATCCGCCCCGCACACGCGAAGGGGGAGGGAGACTACAGACTAGAAGACTCCCGGACCGGGAACAGGCACACCGTCCCCCGGTCCCGGGTGGTGCCCGCACCACCCCGGGCCCGCGCGGACTACTGCCGAGGGCCCCTCCGGGTACGGTTGCGTCTACCTCCTGTCCACATCCCCGTTCCGCCCGCGCCGCCGCGGGGACCGCACCACACCGGGGACCCACAGCAAAGGTCACAAGGTCGTCATGTGCACTGTCGTCGTCGGCTTCGACCCCGGCGCGGACACGCCCCTGGTTATCGCCGCGCTCCGGGACGAGATGTCCTCCCGGCCCTGGGACGGGCCCGCCCGGCACTGGCCCGACCGGCCCGACCTCGTCGGCGGCCGGGACCGCCTCGCGGGCGGCACCTGGCTGGCGGTGGACCCGTCGGGCCCGCGCACGGCGGCCCTGCTCAACGGCTGGCCCTGGGACGGGCGCATGCCCTGGGAGGGCACCTACCCGGCCAGCCGGGGCGAACTGCCGCTGCGCGCCCTCGCCCACGCGGGCCGCAACCCGGGCCGCGACCCGCTGCACGGCGACGACCCCACCCTCTACGCGCCCTTCCACCTGCTGGACGCCGACGCCCGCCGGGCCGGGCTGCACAGCTGGGACGGCCGGTGCCTGGACACCCGTCCGCTGCCGGTCGGCGTGAGCATGGTGGTCAACACCGGGCTGAACCCGGACGACCCGCGCGCCGCCCGCCACACTCCCGAGTTCGCGCGTACCCGGCCCGACCCGGCCGACCTGTCCCGCGCCAAGGGGGTGGAGGAGATCTGGGGGGAGTGGCCGCGCCTGGTCAACGAGGCCGCCGATTCCGCGCCCCGTTCGGCGGGCCCCGACGAGTCCGGCGACCCGACCGGCCTGGTCGCCCGCGCCGACCTCGGCGGGGGCAGGACGTGGGAGACCGGGTCGGTGACCCTGCTGGCCATGGACCGCGAGACCGTGCGCTACGCCTTCACCGACGCCCCGGCCGATCCAGGGGCGTGGCGGATGATCGACACCTCGGCCCCCCGGTTCTGAGACGCGGGGGGCCGAAGGCGCCGCCGACCGCCCGAGGAGTGGCGGACGGCGGGGCGCCGTCCGCCGGAGGGGGTCGGCGGGCGGCACGGGTGAGGGGTCAGCCGTTCAGGCTCCAGCGCTGGACGGCGCTGCCGTCGCAGTCGGCGATCACCATCCGGGTGCCGTCGCTCTGCGCCCGGCCCTGGGGTTGCAGGCAGCGCCCCGACTGCGGGTTGCGCAGGGCCTGCGTCCCGCTGTCGTGGGTCCACCGCTGCGCGCCGGTCCCGTTGCAGGTCCACAGCTGTACCGGGGTGCCCGCGGCGGTGGCGCCGCCCGCCACGTCCAGGCACTTGTTGAACGCCCGGAACGTGCCGTCGGAGCCCTCGGTCCACTGCTGGGCCTGGTTGCCGTTGCAGTGCGCCAGCTGGATCGGGGTCCCGTCGCCCGTCTGGGCCCCGGCCACGTCGAGGCAGATGCCGTTGGAGGCGGTGACCGTGCCGGTGCCGCCGCCGGGGCTGCCGCCGTCCGAGTAGATCCGGACGTAGTCCACGAGCATCTGCTGGGGGAACTGGGTGGTGCCGTCGGGGTAGCCGGGCCAGTTACCGCCCACGGCGATGTTGAGGATCATGAAGAAGGGCTGGTCGTAGACCCAGGGGTTTCCGCGCGTGTCGGCGGGGGTGTAGGTCTGGTAGGCGTTGCCGTCCACCGACCAGGTGATGGAGCCGGGGCGCCAGTCGATGGCGAAGGTGTGGAAGGTGTCGGCGAAGGACCAGCCCTGCGGGTGCATGTAGGACCCGGTCAGGGGGTTGCCCCCGGAGTAGCCGGGCCCGTGGAGGGTGCCGTGGACCAGGTGGGGTTCGCGGCCGATGTTCTCCATGATGTCGATCTCGCCGGAGTTGGGCCACGGGGTCTGGGGGAAGTCGGCGCCGAGCATCCAGAAGGCGGGCCAGATGCCCTGGCCGCGGGGGATCTTGATGCGGGCCTCGATGCGGCCGTAGGCGTGTTCGACCTTGTTCTGTGTGGTCATGCGGGCGGAGGTGTAGCCGCCGCCCGCTTCCCTGCGCGCGGTGATGACGAGGTTGCCCTGGCCGTCGAGGGCGGAGTTGGCGCGGCTGTTGGTGTAGTTCTGGAGTTCGTTGTTGCCCCAGCCGTGGGCGCCGGTCTCGTGGTTCCAGTTGGCGGGGTTGGGGGCGCTTCCGGCGGCGCCGTTGAACTCGTCGGACCACACCAGGGCCGCCGCACGGGCGGCTTCGGCGGAGGCCGGGGCCGTCGTGTCCTCGGGGACGGGGGCGGCCGAGGCGGCCCCGACCGGGATCACGAGCGCGGCGGCGGTGAGGAAGGACAGTGCTGCGGAGGCGAGGGACCTGCGGGGCCGGTACGCGATGCGCATGGGCTACTCCGGGGGGAAGCCCCGCCGCGGCGGGGCGGTGACGGGCGGAGTCGGTCCCGGGCACGGAGGGCGTGCGCGGGACCAGGTGGGCGACTGCTCGCAGTCGCCGTGTTACGCAACGAATCTAATTGGTAAGTTACTGTACGTTTAGTTTTCCTTCAGCACAAGGGGTGTGAACAAGGGAAGGGCGACGGAACGGGGGACGCGGTCGGGCCCTGGTCCCGAAGACGGACACGTGTGGCTTTGATGTGCCAACTCTGTGCATTCCGGACGGAGCAACGGGTAGGGGACAGGAACGCTGTGGAACGCTCCCTTCCCGTTCCCCGTTGACCTGGGGTGGAGCGAAAGGATTCCGGAACCGCGCTGGAGGCGGTTCAGGGGATCGTGTTCACGGTGAACCCGGGGCGCGGAGGCAGCGTCACACCGTGACCCTGGGTACCCCACAACCGCCGACCCACCCCCGAAGGACCGCCCATGAGCGCCATGCCCGTCCGTGACCAGGCCGCCCCCTCCCACCACGCCCTCAGCCCGCGACGGGAGCGCCGCGACGTGTCCCGCGCCCGGTGGCGGCTCCGGGCGGTCCACGCCGACATCGCCGAGTTCGGCCCCGCCGGGGACCCCGAGCTGGCGCGCACGGCCGAGGCGCTGGACCTGCTCGAACTCGCGGACGCGGCCCGGCCCTGACCCCGGGCGGACGTCCGGGGCCGACCCCGCCTGCTCCGGCCCCGCCCGCTGCGACCCCACCTGCTCCGGTCCGGCCACTCGGCCCTGACCAGGGCGGGCGTGCGTCACCGGTGCGCATAACCACCGTCACACCCCCGGGTCGCGACGGCGTGTCAACCCCGAGAGTGACCACGGCGTCTCAGAGAGAGACGGCACACGCCGTCAGGCTCGCGTGAGGACACGCGTTCACGGCAGGGGGCACGATGGAGGGCCGTAACGGCAACCTGGTGGAGAGCGGAGCGTACTGGCTCCTCTACGTCGTCTCGGTCAGCGGCGCACTGCTGCACTGGCGCCTGGGCAACGAGGGGATGGCCGCGCTGTGCGCCGCCGTGGCGGTGTTCGGCGCCCTGCTCATCAGCCGCAGGTACCACGACCTCGCCGCGTGAGCCCCGGATCCGGACCGTGCGCACTCTCCGCCGCACCGGTCGCACCCGGCTTATTCCCACCTCTCCTGGGGTGATCATCACGCGCGGTGCCCACCCTCCCGCGCACGCGTGTCGCACGCGCGTCCGGATAGGCTGCGCGGTATGCGTTCATGGTCTGCGCCTGACATCGTCCCCCTGCCGGGTACCGGCGGTCCCCTTCGTGTCCACGACACCGCCACCGGCCGGATAAGGACGACGACGCCGGGCCCCCGGGCCGGGATGTACGCCTGCGGCATCACCCCCTACGACGCAGCCCACCTGGGCCACGCCTTCACCTACCTCACCTTCGACCTGGTCAACCGGGTCTGGCGCGACGCGGGCCACGACGTCAACTACGTGCAGAACACCACCGACATCGACGACCCGCTCCTGGAGCGCGCGGAGGCCACCGGCGTCGACTGGCGCGACCTCGCCCACCGCGAGATCGACGTCTTCCGCGAGGACATGGCCGCCCTGCGGATCATCCCCCCGACCTCCTACGTCGGCGTGGTGGAGTCCGTCGACCTCATCAGCGACCTCGCCGCCCGCATCCGCGACACCGGCGCCGCCTACGAGCTGGACGGGGACCTGTACTTCTCCGCCGCCGAGGCGCCCGAGTTCGGCGAGATCAGCCACCTGGACCGCGGGCAGATGCTGGAGCTGTTCGGCGAACGCGGCGGCGACCCCCGGCGCACCGGCAAGAAGGACCCGCTCGACTGGCTGCTCTGGCGCACCGAGCGCCCCGGCGAGCCCGCCTGGGACAGCCCCCTGGGCCGCGGGCGCCCCGGCTGGCACATCGAGTGCAGCGCCATCGCCCTGGACCGGCTCGGCCCCGCCTTCGACCTCAACGGCGGCGGCAGCGACCTGATCTTCCCCCACCACGAGATGGGCGCGGCCGAGACCCGATGTGCCACGGGCGGACCCAACGCCCACAACCACCTGCACGTGGGCATGGTCGGCCTCGACGGCGAGAAGATGTCCAAGTCCCTGGGCAACCTGGTCTTCGTCTCCAAGCTGCGCCAGCAGGGCGTGGACCCGGCCGTCATCCGCCTGGCCATGCTCGCCCACCACTACCGCGCCCCGTGGGAGTGGACCGACGCCGAACTCCCCGCCGCCACCGCCCGCGCCGAGCGCTGGCGCGCCGCCCTGGCCCTGGGTGCGGCGCCCGACGCCGCCCCGGTGCTCGCCGCCGTGCGCGCGGCCCTGGCCGAGGACCTGGACTCCCCGGCGGCCCTGGCCGCGGTGGACGCCTGGGCCGACACCGCCCTCACCGAGGGCGGCGCCGACACCGGCGCGCCGACCCTGGTGCGCGCGACCGCGGACACCCTGCTGGGCGTGCGCCTGTAACCGCGGGCCGCCTGGCGCCGCCGGACTCGACCGGCGACACCGAAGGCCTTCGATGTCGCCGGTCCGCTGCCCTAGGGAGCGGAGGGATCGGAGTGGCGCTCACCGGCGGCCCCCGCGGGGGACAACCGGACGACCGGGATGTCGTTCCCGATGTCCGCGCCCCTCCGCTCGAACCACTCCTCGCTGTCGTCCACCTCGTACCCCAGCGCGCGCAGCAGCGCCACGGCTGCGGCGGGGTGCTGCTCGGCGTAGTTCACCAGCGCCTCACCGGACTCCTGCGGCGACAGGACGGTGGCGGTGCCCCGGTGGCGCCGGTTGCCCAGCTGGAACAGCACCCGCGGCTCGCGCTCGACGTTGCGGAACCACTGCGACCGCCTTCCGTACCCGGAGGCCACCAGCACGGTCCCCGCGGCGTCGTCGCCGCCGATGACCTCCAGCACCGCCTGGCGGGCCTCTCCCGTGGCCCGCCCCCTGTGGGTGAGCAGTACGAACCGGCGGCCCATCAGGCCGCCCAACCCGGTGCGGTAGATCCAGATGGGGGCGCGGAACAGCGCCCGGCGCAGGGGTGTGGTGGGCGGCTCGGCGAACGACATGGTGTGGCCTTCCTCGGGGGGCGGCGGGGGCCCGAGTATAGCCAGACCGTTCCCAGGGCTCCCCGGCGGCACACCCGCGGACCGTCGGTGGGCGCTGCCACAATCCGGGACATGCAGACAGGACCGGACGTACTCCACAGCACCGACTGGACCCGTACCTTCCACGCCCACGGCTCCGGCGCCGACGCCCCCGGGCACCTCGCGGACCTGCTCACCGGCGACGCGCGTGAGCGCGGGCGCGCGCTGGACCACCTCCGCAGTGCGCTCCTGCACCAGGGCACGGTCTACCCGGCCACCGTCCCCGCCGCCCTGTTCGTCGCCGGGATCCTGGACCGCACCGAACTCGACGGCCCGGCCCGGGACCCGCTCCCCGAGGCGTCGGGCGAGTACCGGGGCTCCCCGCGCCGCGTCCTGCTGGGCTTCCTGGCCGCCGCGGCCGAGGGCGCGCTGTACCAGACGCCCTCCGGCCCCGTGGCCGAACCGCCAGCCGGGGCCGCGCTGGACCGGGTGTACGCCGCGCTGGCCTCCGACGACGAGGAGGAGGCGGTCGGGGTGTGGGAGACCCCCGCCGTGGACGCGCTCATGCGGAGGGTGGGTCCGGACATGCGCGCCGCCGCGCCCGTGCTGTACGCGGCGGTCGAACCCCACCTGACCGCCCCCGACGCGCACACGCGCATGTGCGCGGTGGAGGCCGCCGCGGCCCTGGCCCGGCTCGGCGGGCTGGAGCCGGACCTGTCCGGGGCCGCCGACATGGCCGAGACCCGCGACGAGGGCGCGGTCATCGTCCTGGCCCTGGGCGCCTGCGGCGCCGACACCACCGAGTTCCTCACCCACGCCGACCCGGCCATCCGCGCCTGCGCCGCGCTGGCGCCCGGCCAGCGCGCCAACCCCGCGGCCGCCGCCGAGCTGGCCGCCGCGCTCGCGGACCCGGAGGCCGCCGACGCCTGGTTCACCAGGCGTCCCGCCCACTTCTCCGGCCACGTGCGTTTCGCCCTGGTCCGCGAACTCGCCGAGCGCTCCACCGCCGAGGACGCCGCGCGCCTGCTCCCGGTGCTGCGCGCGCTGGCCCCGCTGGCCTCGCCCCTCACCGCGGCGTCCGACGCCGGACCGCTGCTGGACCTGGCCTTCCGGGCGGCCGACCCGGGCCGCGGCGCGACCACCGACGCGCACGGGGACGGCGGCACGACCGCTCACGAGGGAGCCCAAGCGGGTCGCGCCGCGCCGCGCGTCCCCGCCGGACTGACCGCCGTCCAGCGCGACTACCTGCGGGTCCTGGCCGACCACGACGGCTTCTGGGACGGCCGGTTCGCCAACTTCCCGGTCGTGCTCGCCCGGCTGGGGCTGCCCCGCGAGCGCCACGGGCTCCGCGCGCTGCTCGCGGCCTGAACCGGTCGGGCGCGGAGCCCCGCGGTGAGCGGACCGGGAAGTGCCGTTTCCGTTTCGTCCGCACATGTCGTTTTATGCACGTTCGCGGTGACCACCTGTGGCCACGGGCTCGCGGAAACGCCGGTATCCGGGGCCCGGCCGTGGTGGGATAGCCCCCATGACGACCCCCACGCGGCACAGCGCGGCCGCCGAACTCATCGCGGACTTCGTCTCCACCGGTGCCGGGCTCGCCGACCGGGCCGACCTCGCGCGGTTCCTGCGCGAGCACCGCCTGGCCACCGAGGGAGCCATCCCCATCACCCTCGCCGACCTCGACGAGGCCATCGCCCTGCGCGACGGCATCCGGGCGGTCCTGGAACGGCGGGCCGAACCCGACCACGAGGCCATCGCCCGGGGCCAGAAGGTCCTGGACGGCCTCCGCGTCACCGTGCGCCTCCAGGCCTCACGCGAGGCCCCCGTGCCGCTGGCCCCCGCGGTCGTGGACGAGGTCCGCCGCGGGCTGGCCCGCATCGCCGGGGCCTGGGCCGTGGTGCTGTCCACGGGGGAGTGGCGCCACATGCGGGTCTGAGGGGACCGCTTCACACGCCAGAACCCGGCCCCGGGCCGCGTGGGTCGGCCCGCGGCACGGGAGACCCCCGTTCCGCCTCGCACCGGCCGGGGCCTCGGACGCGGCGTCCGGCGCGGGCCCGGGGCGCGCCCGGGGCCGCCGCGGGGCCTCAGCCCTCGTCGTGGCGGCGCAGGTAGCGCTCGAACTCCCGGGCGATCGCGTCGCCGGAGGCCTCCGGCAGGTCGGCGGTGTCCTTGGCCTCCTCCAGGCCGCGCACGTAGGCCGCGATGTCCTCGTCCTCGGCGGTGAGCTCGTTGACGTTGGACTCCCACGCCACCGCGTCCTCGGGCAGGTCGCCCAGCGGCACCCGCGCGCCCAGGAAGTCCTCCACCCACGCCAGCAGCGCCAGGGAGGCCTTCGGGCACGGCGGCTGGGCGACGTAGTGGGGGATGGCCGCCCACAGCGACGCGGTCTCGATCCCCACCGCGCTGAACGCCTCGTGCACCACGCCCACGATCCCGGTCGGGCCCGAGTAGGTGGTCGCCTCCAGCCCCAGCCCCGCGCCCAGCTCCACGGGCGAGGCCATCCCGGTCACCGGGATCGGCCGCGTGTGCGGGGCGTCCGCCAGCAGCGAACCCAGCATCACCATCCGGGTGACGCCCAGCTCCCGCGCCACGGCCAGCAGGTCGGCGGCGTAGGAGCGCCACCGCATGTTCGGCTCGGGACCCGTCACCAGCACCACGTCGCGCTCCGACCCCGGCGGCGTCGCCACGCGGACCCGGGTCGTGGGCCACTCGACCTCACCGACCACACCGTCCACGATCGACATGCGCGGCCGGGTCACCTGGAAGTCGTAGTAGTCGTCCGGTGCCAGCGCGCACAGCTCGTAGGCGTCCCACTCCCTCGACAGGTGCTCCACGGCCAGGCTGGCCGCCTCACCGGCGTCGTTCCATCCCTCGAACGCCGCCACCATCACGGGATCAACAAGCTCCCGGACGAGCTTGGTCATGTGGCTCCTCCCTGCACGCGGACGAAGTCCACCCTACGGCGTGCCGACCCGCCCGGGGAACCGTTCGGGGCGCTCGGCCGAGGGGCTCGGGCCGCCGCACCGCGGGATGTCCGTCTCATCTAGTGGAACAGGCGATGGGATAACCTCACAGACAGCGACTGACAAGGACACCGCCGTCCCCGGACGACCGACCCGCCCCGCACCGCGGGTCCGCCCAGTGCCACGCGTCACGGGGACACCGACTGGGCCGCCGCGGTGCTCCGACGTAGAGTTGCCAGATATGAGAGCCAGCCCCACCTTCCGCGAAACCCTGTCCCGCCGTGTGGTCGTGGCGGACGGAGCGATGGGCACCATGCTCCAGGCGCACGATCTCGACCTCGACCAGTTCGAGGGGCACGAGGGATGCAACGACATCCTCAACCTCACCCGTCCCGACATCGTCCGCGACACCCATGCCGCCTTTCTTGCCGTGGGTTCGGACGCCATCGAGACGAACACGTTCTCGGCCAACCTCGGCGGGCTCGCCGAGTACGGCATCGAGGACCGCACCTACGAGATCGCCCAAGCCGGAGCGCAGGTGGCCCGCGAGGCCGCCGACGCCTACTCCACCCCCGACCAGCCCCGCTACGTCCTCGGGTCCGTGGGCCCGGGAAACCGGCTGCCCACCCTGGGCCACGCGCCCTACGCCCAACTGCGCGACTACTACGAGCAGTGCGCGCGCGGCCTGATCGACGGCGGATCCGACGCCATCCTCATCGAGACCTGCCAGGACCTGCTCCAGGTCAAGGCCGCCGTGGTGGCCGCCCAGCGCGCCCGCCGCGCCGCGGGCAGGGACGTGCCGATCATCGCCCAGGTCAGCATCGAGACCAACGGCACCATGCTGCTCGGCTCCGAGATCGGCGCCGCGCTGACCTCCCTGGAGCCGCTGGGCGTCGACGTCATCGGCCTCAACTGCTCCACCGGCCCCGCCGAGATGAGCGAGCACCTGCGCTACCTGTCGCACCACTCGCCCATCCCCGTCTCCTGCATGCCCAACGCGGGCCTGCCCCAACTCGGCCCCAACGGCGCGGTATACAACCTCTCGCCCGCCGAGCTGGCCGACGCCCACGACTCCTTCACCTCCGAGTTCGGCCTGAGTCTGGCCGGCGGCTGCTGCGGCACCACCCCCGAGCACCTGCGCCACGTGGTGGAGCGCGTCCAGGGGCGCGGCATCAAGAACCGCAAGCCCCTGGTGGAGGCCTCCTCCTCCTCGCTGTACCAGAGCGTGCCCTTCCGCCAGGACGCCAGCTACCTGGCCGTGGGCGAGCGCACCAACGCCAACGGCTCCAAGAAGTTCCGCGAGGCCATGCTGGAGGGCCGCTGGGACGACTGCGTGGAGATCGCGCGCGACCAGATCCGCGACGGCGCCCACCTGCTCGACCTCAACATCGACTACGTGGGCCGCGACGGGGTCAGCGACATGCGCGAGCTGGCCTCGCGCCTGGCCACCTCCTCCACGCTGCCGATCATGCTCGACTCCACCGAGCCGCCGGTCCTGGAGGCGGGCCTGGAGGCCCTCGGCGGCAGGAGCGTGGTCAACTCCGTCAACTACGAGGACGGCGACGGCCCCGACTCCCGCTTCACCCGCATCATGGGGCTGGTCAAGGAGCACGGCGCCGCCGTCGTGGGCCTGTGCATCGACGAGGAGGGCCAGGCCCGCACCGCCGAGTGGAAGGTGCGCGTCGCCACCCGCCTCATCGAGCAGATCACCGGCGAGTGGGGGCTGAACACCGGCGACATCGTCATCGACTGCCTCACCTTCCCCATCACCACCGGGCAGGAGGAGACCCGCCGGGACGGCCTGGAGACGATCAACGCCATCCGCGAGCTCAAGCGGCTCTACCCGGACGTGCAGACCACCCTGGGCCTGTCCAACCTGTCCTTCGGCCTCAACCCGGCCGCCCGCATCGTGCTGAACTCGGTGTTCCTGCACGAGGCGGTCCAGGCGGGGCTGGACTCGGCGATCGTGCACGCCTCCAAGATCGTGCCGATCAACCAGATCCCCGAGGACCAGCGCGAGGTCGCCCTCGACATGGTCTACGACCGGCGCGAGGGAGACTACGACCCCCTCTCGCGGTTCATGGAGATGTTCGAGGGCGTGGACGCCAAGTCCATGAAGGCCTCCCGCGCCGAGGAGCTGGCCGCCCTGCCGCTGTGGGAGCGCCTGGAGCGGCGCATCATCGACGGCGAGATGGCCGGGATCGAGGCCGACCTCGACGAGGCGCTGGAGTCCAAGCCCGCCCTGGCCATCGTCAACGACACCCTGCTCTCGGGCATGAAGACCGTCGGCGAGCTGTTCGGCTCCGGCCAGATGCAGCTTCCCTTCGTCCTCAAGTCCGCCGAGGTCATGAAGGGCGCCGTCGCCTACCTCGAACCCCACATGGAGAAGAGCGACGACGACGGCAAGGGCCGCATCGTCCTGGCCACCGTCAAGGGCGACGTCCACGACATCGGCAAGAACCTCGTGGACATCATCCTGTCCAACAACGGCTACGACGTGGTCAACATCGGCATCAAGCAGCCGGTGTCGGCGATCCTGGAGGCCGCAGAGGAGCAGCGCGCCGACGTGATCGGCATGTCCGGCCTGCTGGTCAAGTCCACGGTCATCATGAAGGAGAACCTGGAGGAGATGAACTCCAGGGGCCTGTCCGAGCGCTTCCCGGTCCTGCTGGGCGGCGCCGCGCTCACCCGCTCCTACGTGGAGCAGGACCTGGCCGAGGTCTTCGACGGCCACGTGCGCTACGCCAAGGACGCCTTCGAGGGCCTGCGCCTGATGGACGCGTTCATGGCGGTCAAGCGCGGTGAGGAGGGCGCCGAGCTGCCCGCCCTGCGCCAGCGCCGGGTCAGGACGGGGGCCAAGCTCAAGGTGACCGAGCCCGAGGAGGTGCCCGCCCGCAGCGACGTCTCGACCACCAACCCGGTGCCCAAGCCGCCCTTCCTGGGCGACCGGATCAGCAAGGGCATCCCGCTGGCCGACTACGCGGCCTTCCTCGACGAGCGGGCCACCTTCATGGGCCAGTGGGGGCTCAAGGCCGCCCGCGGCGGCGAGGGCCCCAGCTACGAGGAGCTGGTGGAGACCGAGGGGCGGCCCCGGATGCGGATGTGGCTGGACCGCATCCAGACCGACGGCCTGCTGGAGGCGGCCGTGGTGCACGGTCACTTCCCCTGCTACAGCGAGGGCGACGACCTGGTGGTGCTGGACGAGGAGGGCGCCGAGCGCACCCGCTTCACCTTCCCGCGCCAGCGCCGGGACCGCCACCTGTGCCTGGCCGACTTCTTCCGGCCCAAGGAGTCGGGGGAACTGGACGTGGTGTCCTTCCAGGTGGTGACCGTGGGCCCGGCGATCAGCCGCGCCACCGCCGAGCTGTTCGCCAAGAACGCCTACCGCGACTACCTGGAGCTGCACGGGTTGTCGGTGCAGCTGACCGAGGCCCTGGCCGAGTACTGGCACACCCGGGTGCGCGCGGAGCTGGGCTTCGCCGGTGAGGACCCGGCCGAGCTGGACGCGTTCTTCAAGCTCGGCTACCGGGGGGCCCGCTTCTCCCTGGGCTACGGGGCCTGCCCCAACTTGGAGGACCGCGCCAAGATCATGCGCCTGCTGGAGCCCGAGCGGGTGGGCGTGACCCTGTCGGAGGAGTTCCAGCTGGTGCCCGAGCAGGCGACCGACGCGATCGTGGTCCACCACCCGGAGGCGACCTACTTCAACGTCTGACCGGCTCGTCCGGTGCGGACCGCCCGGGGCGCGGCCCCGTCCCCCGACCGGGGGACGGGGCCGCGCGCGTGTGCGGGAGGCGCGCGGTGCCCCGCCCCCGGGCCGCGCGTGCGCGGGCCGGAGTGTGGGGCAGCTCTCCACCCGCCGGCGTCCGAGTGTTCGTAGTGTGGAAAGGACGCCGACAGGTCCTCTTCACGGCGCGGGCGCCCAGCGTCCCGCACGATGATGACGCACAACCCGGGTGTCCCGTGGGCCAGCGGGCAACCCATGACACACGAGGGGAGAGCGTGGTGCCGCCCGGTCCGGAAGGCGCCACCGAACGTATGAGCGAGCAGAGCACGCTGAGTCCCGAAGCCTCCGACACCCAGACCCCCCAGGCCCGACGCCTCCAGGCCGTACTCCTGGACATGGACGGCACCCTCATCGAGAGCGAGCACCTGTGGGGTGAGGCCGAGGCCGACCTGGTCGCCGAACTGGGCGGTGTGTGGACCGAGGAGGACCACCAGCGCAACGTCGGCAACGCCGCCGAGCCCGTGGGCCGCTACATCATCGACCTGACCGGCGCGCACCACCTCACCCCGCGCGAGGTCGCCGACCGCCTGTACGCGAGGTTCCGCGCCAGGCTCGCCGGAGGCGCCGACCTGCGCCCGGGCGCCAAGGAGCTGGTCACCCTGCTCTCGGAGTCCGGGGTCCCGGTGGTCCTGGTGACCTCCACCGAGAGGACGCTGGTGCAGGCGGCGATCGGCGGGATCGGCCTGGACAACTTCGACGACTCGGTGGCCGGGGACGAGGTCGAGGCGAACAAGCCCCACCCCGACCCGTACCTGAGGGCCGCCCGGCGGCTCGGCGTGGACCCCGCGCGCTGCGTGGCCTTCGAGGACTCGGTGGTCGGCGTGACCTCGGCGGCCGACGCCGGATGCGTCACGGTCGCGGTGCCCAACCACGTGCACATCCCGCCGCGCGAGGGCGTGGTGTTCCGCGACAGCCTGGTGGGCGTGGACCTGGACTGGCTGGAGTCCCTGGTCGCCGACCGCTGAACCCGGGTCCGCCGGTTTCCCCGCTCCCATCTGCCCCGACGCTCCCTTCCGTGCCCCGGCCGCCCGTCCGGGGTACGGGGGTAGCGTTGGCGGACAGGAACCCCGACTCCGGGGCCTGACCCAGGGCGTGTTCGGCGCACACACACCCTGCTGCGCGACGGGCGGCATCCACCGGACACGCCCTAGGGGATCGACCGGATGTGCGCTCCGGCGCCGGATGGGAGACTGGACCCATGCCTGAGAACTTGACGTGGATGACCGGTCTGGTCCTGGGAGGCGGACTCACCCTCGCGGGACTGGTGATCTCCTTCTTCGTGTGGCGCGCCAAGGGCGCCGCCTCGGGTCTGCGGGGCGTGGCGTGGTCGCTGCTGCCGCTGGCCGCCGGTCTGATCGGGCTGATGAACGCCGTCTGGCAGTTCGCCATGAACATCTTCGGCATCCTGGTCGGCCTGCTGTTCAACCCGGCGGTGTGGGCCGGTGTGGCCCTGGCGGGCCTGGCGGTAATGCTCTACGTCGTCTCGGGCGTCATGCGCGCCCGTGACGTGGGCACCCGCCCCGGCAGGGCCAAGGAGCCGAAGGCCACTGGCGGGGCGGGCGGCGGGGCCAAGCCCGGCGCCGCCGCGCCCGGTGCGGCCACCGCGGCCCCGGGCGCCAAGGGGAAGGTGGGCCCGGCCCCCAAGGCCGGGGGCGCCGACGACCTCTCCGACCTGGGCGACATCGAGGAACTGCTGCGCAAGCGCGGCATCGAGTGACCGACGCGGGCACGGCCCGCACATCCCCGTGACGACGGTTCCGCAGGCGCGGGGCCGTCGTTCTCGCGTACGCCGTGACCGTCACCGTACGTGTTCGTGACGGGGTCCCGGTACGCCCGTGACCGTCGCTCTTCGCTTCCACGCGGACACGCTGAGACGTATAGCACTTGCCATAGCGTGCCACTTCGGGGGTCGAACCGGTGCATATTCGGACGTATCGTGGGCGCGGCGGTGGAGGACGTCGCCGCAGCTCGCGACCGGTCATCGGATGAATGCGAACTCTGTAGCCTTTTGTTGTTATATAGGCCTTTTAACGTTGTTTGTCACGATTTAGATACATGATCGGATATTGGACGTTGTGCGTTCAGATCGCGAGTAAGTTGGTCGCTGTGTAACAGCCCGGGCGCAACGGTCCCGGTGTGTCCAAATCCTCAGGTGATGTGGCGCACCCTGCGGGCCGGGTCTGCGGAGGCGGGTCATCCGCCCTCCCCGCCGACACGCAAGCCCACGCCAGCCAGCGTCGAGAACCGGCCGGCCCCACCGTGCGCGAACCGCAGGTCACCCCTCCTTGCGGTCGCGCGCGTGGGTTCTGTCCCGTTCCCCTCGGCCAGAAGCGTATGAGTGGAGAGTGGTGGCCTGATGAGCGCGCCCTCGCATGCCCCCGATTCGGCGGAGCAGGCGGAGCAGAACGACGCCGTGAACGTCGCTGCGCAGGCCCACGAGGTCCGCGGAGACTCCGACAACCGGTCCCTGCGCCAGATCGCCTGGCAGCGGCTGCGCAAGGACAAGGTCGCGATGGTCTCCGGCGTGGTCGTGGTCCTGCTCATCCTCGCCGCGATCTTCGCGCCCCTCCTGGCCAAGTGGTTCGGGCACCCGCCCACCCAGTTCCACCAGGACCTGATCGAGCCCAACACCGGGTTCCCGCTGAGGGATCCGTCCCTTCCGCCCCCCACCGACGGCAGCATCCCCAGCGCCAACCTCGACCCGTGGGGCGGGATCAGCTCCGACCACCTGCTGGGCGTGGAGCCCAAGACCGGCCGCGACCTGTTCAGCCGCATCGTCTACGGCGCCCAGATCTCCCTGCTGGTGGCCTTCCTGTCCACGCTCCTGTGCGTGTTCATCGGCACCGTCCTCGGCATCATCGCCGGGTACAAGGGCGGCTGGGTCGACACCCTCATCAGCCGGGCCATGGACGTCTTCCTGGCCTTCCCGCTGATGCTCTTCGCCATCGCGCTCGTGGGCGTCATCCCCGACGGCGTCCTGGGCCTGAGCGGCAACGGCCTGCGCATCGGCGTCATCGTCTTCATCATCGGCTTCTTCAACTGGCCCTACATCGCCCGCATCGTCCGGGGGCAGACGCTCTCGCTGCGCGAGCGGGAGTTCGTGGAGGCCGCCAGGAGCCTGGGCGCCAGCAACCGGCACATCCTCTTCAAGGAGATCCTGCCCAACCTGGTCACGCCGATCATCGTCTACTCGACCCTGCTCATCCCCACGAACATCCTGTTCGAGGCGGCCCTGAGCTTCCTGGGCGTCGGCATCAACCCGCCCACGCCGAGCTGGGGCAAGATGCTCTCCGACGCGGTGCCGCTGTACGAGAACGCGCCCTACTTCGTCATCTTCCCGGGTCTGGCCATCTTCATCACCGTCCTGGCGTTCAACCTGTTCGGCGACGGGCTGCGCGACGCCTTCGACCCCAAGACCTCCGACTGACCCACGGTCGGTGGAGGCTGACCCGCCCGGCCTCCGCAAGGCAGGGATCCGACGACAGGTTGATCCCATCATCACCATCAGGTTCGCATGAGAGGCAGTTCCTTGAGGAAACGCACCCTCGGCTTCGTCGCGCTCGGCGCGGCGGCGTCCATCCTCCTTTCGGCTTGCGGCGGCGGTGGCTCCGCCGGCGGTGGCTCCGCGTCCGACGCCGAGTTCAACCAGGGGGCGACCGAGGTCGTCAACCCGTCCGACCAGACCGGCGGCACCCTGCGCTACGCCATCGCCACGGACTTCGACTCCACCGACCCGGGCGACACCTACTACGGGTTCAGCTGGAACTTCACCCGCTACTACGCCCGTACGCTGCTGGCCTTCACCCCGGCGCCGGCCGAGGAGTCCACCGAGCTGACCACGGACATGGCCGCGGGCATGCCCGAGCCCAACGAGGACTTCACCGAGTGGACCGTCAAGATCCAGGAGGGCCTCAAGTACGAGGACGGCTCCGAGATCACGGCGCAGGACATCAAGTACGCCATCGCGCGCTCGAACTACAACGGCGGTGAGCTGCCCAACGGTCCGCGCTACTTCGAGGCGCACCTGGACCAGGAGCCCTTCAACGTCTACGAGGTCGACAACCCGCTGGAGACCTTCACCGCGGTCGAGACCCCGGACGACCACACCCTGGTCTTCCACCTCAAGGACTCCTTCTCGGAGTTCCCCTACGTGCTGACCCAGCCGCAGACCGCCCCGGTGCCCATGGAGGCCGACCGCGGCGCGCTGTACAAGGAGAAGGTCCTCTCCTCGGGCCCGTACAAGTTCGAGGGCAACTACGAGCCCGGCGTCCAGCTCAACCTGGTCCGCAACGAGAACTGGGACGCCGAGACCGACCCGATCCGCCCGGCCCTGCCGGACGAGGTCACCGTCCAGATCGGTGTCGACCAGGACGAGATCGACCAGCGCCTGGTCAACGGCGACCTCGACGTCGACCTGGCCGGCGTCGGCGTCGGCCCGGCGATGAAGGGCACGCTGCTCACCGACGAGGACGTCCAGGCCAACCTGGACAACCCGTACTCCGGCGCGCTGCGCTACGTCAACATCCACACCCCGGTCATCGAGGACGTGGCCTGCCGCCAGGCGATCATGTACGCGGCCGACCGGGACAGCCTGCACCGCGCCTGGGGCGGCGCGACCGGCGGCGACATCGCCACCAACGTGCTCCCGCCGACCATCCCGGGCTCGAACCCGGAGTCGGACCTGTACCCCTCCGAGGACAACAAGGGCGACCTTGAGTCGGCCGAGGCCAAGCTGGAGGAGTGCGGCGAGGCCGAGGGCTTCAGCACCACCATCGCGGTCCGCGACGGCCGTCCCAACGACATCGCCACCGCGGAGTCCCTCCAGGAGTCCCTCAAGCGCGTGGGCATCCAGGTCGACATCCAGACCTTCCCGGCCGAGGACTTCTTCGCCCAGTACGCGGGCTCGCAGGACTACGTCCGTGAGAACAACATCGGTATGAGCGTCTCCGGCTGGAGCCCCGACTGGGCCACCGGCTACGGCTTCGCCTCCAAGATCACCGACGGCGACGCCATCCAGGCCACGGGCAACTACAACACCTCCGAGCTCGACGACCCGGAGATCAACGGCCTGTGGGACGAGGCGCTGGCCACCGAGGACCCGGAGGAGCGCGCTGCCATCTACGAGCAGATCGACACCCTGGTCATGGAGCAGGCGGCCATCCTGCCGGTCGTCTTCGACCGCGCGCTGTACTACCGCTCGGACGAGCTGACCAACGTCTACCACACGTCCGCGTACGCGATGTACGACTTCATGGCCCTGGGCGTGGACCGGGGTTAGCGCTCCGACCGGCCTGAACTAGTACGAGAAGGCAGGTGATGGCGGCGGGGGTGCCACGGCCCCGTGGGTACCCCCGCCGCCGACCGCGATGCTGAACTATATTCTCCGCCGCCTCGGTGCGGGACTGCTGCTGCTCGCCGTCGTCACGGCGGTGACCTTCTGGATCTTCTACGTCCTGCCCCGCTGGGCGGGCGTGACCCCGCGCGGTATGGCCGCGTTGTACGTGGGCAAGGCCCCCACGCCCGAGGCGCTCGACGCCACGGTGGCGCGCCTGGGCCTGGACCAGCCCATCGCCGTGCAGTTCCTGGACTTCGTCAAGGGCCTGGTCCTCGGCTCCGAGTACACCTTCGGCCGGGAGACGATCGAGTGCGCGGCGCCCTGCCTGGGCTACTCCTTCACCACCAACAGCCCCGTGCTGCCCCAGCTGCTCGACCGCCTGCCGGTCACCGCCTCGCTGGCCCTGGGCGCGGCCGTCATCTGGATCATCGGCGGCGTGGCCGTCGGCGTCCTGTCCGCGGTCAAGAAGGGCAGCATCTTCGACCGCATCGCCATGAGCACCGCCCTGGTGGGCGTGTCCATGCCGATCTACTTCACCGGTCTGCTCGCCCTGGCGTTCCTCGTGCACCAGTGGGAGCTGTTCCCGGTCTCGCGCTACGTCCCCCTCACCGAGGACCCGGTCGGCTGGTTCCAGGTGATGTTCCTGCCCTGGGTCACCCTGGCCTTCCTGCACGCGGCGCAGTACGCGCGCCAGACGCGCGCGGGCATGCTGGAGGTCCTGGGCGAGGACTACATCCGCACCGCCCGCGCCAAGGGGCTGAGCGAGCGCCGCGTGATCTTCAAGCACGCGCTGCGCCCGACGCTGACCCCCATCGTGACCATCTTCGGCCTGGACGTCGGTCTGGTCCTGGGCGGCGCCATCCTCACGGAGAAGGTCTTCTCCCTGAACGGCATCGGCGCCTACGCCATCGACGCGATCATCGGCAAGGACCTGCCCGTGGTGCTCGGCGTGACCCTGATGGGCGCTGTCTTCATCGTCGTCTGCAACCTGATCGTCGACCTGCTCTACCCGGTCGTCGACCCGCGCGTGCGCATCGCCGCCTGACGGCCGACAGCGTTGAACAGAGCAGCTCTAACGAAGGAAAGTGACATGGCCTCGACCGACCCCGTCGTCCGCGTGGACGACCTGCGGGTGACGTTCCCGACCATGGACGGCGACGTTCACGCGGTGAAAGGGCTGTCCTTCGAGGTGCCCGCGGGCGGTGCCCTGGGCATTGTGGGCGAGTCGGGCTCGGGCAAGAGCGTGACCTCGCTGGCCCTCATGGGCCTGCACCGGGGCAGCAAGGCGAAGATCACCGGCTCCATCGAGGTCGCGGGCCAGGACGTGGTCAGCGCCTCGGACAAGAAGCTGCGGCGGATGCGCGGCAACGACATCGCCATGGTCTTCCAGGACCCGATGCAGTCGCTGCACCCGCAGTACACGATCGGCAACCAGCTGATCGAGGCCTACCGCATCCACCGGCCCAAGGCCACCAAGGCCGAGGCGCACGCCCGCGCGGTGGAGTCGCTGGACCGGGTGGGCATCCCCCAGCCCGACAAGCGGATCAACTCCTACCCGCACGAGTTCTCCGGCGGCATGCGCCAGCGCGTGGTCATCGCCATGGGGCTGATGTGCGAGCCCAAGGTGCTGCTGGCCGACGAGCCCACCACCGCCCTGGACGTGACGGTGCAGGCCCAGGTCCTGGACCTGCTGGACGAGCTGCGCCGCGACCTGGGCATGGGCCTGATCCTGGTCTCGCACGACCTGGCGGTGGTGGCGGGTTCGGTGGACGAGGTCGTGGTCATGCGCCGCGGCGTCGCGGTCGAGCGCGGCGACGTGCGCAAGGTCCTCTCCGAGCCCGAGCACCCCTACACCCAGGGGCTCCTGGCCGCCGTGCCGCGCGTGGAGGTCTCCCGCGCCCAGCGGCGCGCCCAGGACCGGGCCGACCGCGTCGAGCGCGACAAGCGCGAGGGCAGGGTCACCGAGCCGGGCCAGTTCGCGGCCTTCACCCCCTCCGCCGGCGGCGAGGGCTCCTCCGAGGAGACCCCGCTCCTGCGGGTGGAGGACGTGGCGCAGCGGTTCAAGGTGCGCGGCGGCACCTGGGGCAAGGCCACGGACTTCTGGGCGGTCAAGGGGGTCTCCTTCGACCTGCACCGCGGTGAGACCCTGGGCATCGTGGGCGAGTCGGGGTCGGGCAAGTCGACGCTGTCGCGGATGGTGATGCGTCTGCTGGAGCCCACGCGGGGCCGGGTGGAGTTCGAGGGCCGCGACATCACCCACATGCCCGAGCGGGCTTTGCGTCCGCTGCGCCGGGACGTGCAGATGGTGTTCCAGAACCCCTATTCCTCGCTCAACCCGCGGGTGACCGTGGGGGACGCGATCGGGACCGCGTTGCGGGTGCAGGGGGAGAGGGACGGCAAGAAGGTGCGCCGTCAGGTGCAGGAGCTGTTGGAGCGGGTGGGGTTGGAGCCCAACCACTACAACCGGTTCCCGCACGCGTTCTCGGGTGGTCAGCGTCAGCGGATCGCGATCGCGCGGGCGCTGATCCTCAAGCCGAAGCTGATCATCTGTGATGAGCCGGTGTCGGCGTTGGACGTGTCCACGCAGGACCAGGTGTTGCGGTTGTTGTCGGAGTTGCAGGACGACTTCGGGTTGACCTACATCTTCGTGGCCCACGATCTGGCGGTGGTGCGTCAGGTGAGCGACCGGGTCGCGGTGATGCGTGCGGGTGAGGTGGTGGAGATGGGGGACAGCGACGCGGTGTACGAGAACCCCGCCAGCGACTACACCCGCCAGCTGCTGACGGCCGCTCCGGTCCTGGACCCCGACGAGGCCCGCCGCCTGCGCGCCGGGCGCGTGGAGAAGCGCGCCGAGGGCAAGGCCGTCGCCTGACGGCCCCGAGGGACCCTGTGGGTCTGACGGATCGGTAGCCGACCGGCAGAACCACCCAGCGCCGGTGCCGCCGCGGAACCCCGCGGCGGCACCGGCGTTTCGCGTGCGAAGGGGCCGACACCTCTACCGTGATCTCGTGACACACCGGCAACGGTTCCGGCCGGTCCGCTAGGCCGAGGGCACGCGTTCGGTCGCCGCCGCGGCGAACATGAGGGCCAGCTCCCGGGCGTACTCCTCGTGCTCCTCGACCGGTATGCGCCGCAGTCGGCCCGGGACCGCGTTCAGGGCCGCGAAGAGGGTGTCGGTGAACACCTCCGGGTCGAAGGCGCGGAACTCCCCGTGGCTCTGCCCCTCGGTGAGGAAGCCGACCAGTTCGGCGCGTCCGGAGTCCTGGCTCCGGGCGATCCACTCGCGGACGGAGGCGGGCACGTCCGCGCCGCCGATCTCCTGGCGCACCGCCATCTCCCGGGGGTGGCGGGAGCAGTGCATGACGTGGCCGGTGACGATGCGCGTCAGGGCGTCCTCGAACCCCGCGAGCGGCTCGGGACCGCCCTCCATCGCCCGGTCCAGACGGGCGTTGACGTACTCCAGCACCTGCCGGAGCAGCCGCTCCTTCGTCCTGAAGTGGTAAGTGATCAGGCCGGGGCTGACCGAGGCACGCGCGGCGATGCGCACGAAGGACGCCCGGGCGTACCCCTCCTCGGCGATGGTCTCGACCGCCGCCCGCACGATCTGTCCGCGGCGTGCCTCCTCGATGAATGAGCGCCGGGCCTCCCCGTCCCCACTGTCGACTGTTTGCATGTACAGAATCCTATATGCTCAACTAGGAAGGAGTTGACCACCACGGAGGACGCGTCGGAGAGCGGGTCGGGGGCGATGCCGCCACCGCTTCGGCCCCGGCCGCCGAGAGGGAGAGGACTTCCCCCATGACCGACACCCGCCGACCGCCGTCCGTGGTCCGTGAGCACGGGGCCACCCACGTGCTGCTGTGGACCCTCTTCCCCCTGCTCGGCGCCGGGCTCGGCTGGGTGCTGTCCCGGGTTCCGGGCTGGCTCGCCCTCCTGCCGGAGTGGGTCCACCAGCTCCCGCTGGTCCCGGGCCAGGAGCAGGTCGCCCTTCTGGCCCGCCTGGACGGGCCGGTCCTCACGACCGTCCTGGTGGTCCTCGGTGTCCTCGCCGGCGGCTTCGTCGCGCTCGCCTCCTACGACGACATGGTCACCGTCGAGGCGGACGGGGGCGGGGTGCGCGTCATCCGGTCCGGCCGGAACGCGGAGTTCGCCCGCGAGCGGGTGGGGGCGGTCTTCGTCGACGGCCGGGACCTGGTCCTGCTGGACGCGGACACCGCCGAACTCGCCCGCGAGCGCACCGGCCACGGCGCCGACCGGCTCCGCGCCGCGTTCGAGGAGCAGGGCTACCCCTGGCGCGACGGCGACCCGTACGCGGACCGGTTCCGGCGCTGGGTCGACGGGATGCCGGGCCTGGAGCAGCACGCCCAGGCGGTCCTGCGGGCCCGCCGTGAGGCGCTGAGGTCGAAGGACGCCGACGACAGCGCCGAGTTGCGCGCCGAACTCGCCGCTCTCGGCGTGGTCGTGCGGGACGAGGGCGACCGCCAGTACTGGCGTCCGGTCCGCGGCGGTTCCGGCGGCTGAGCGCCCTCGGGCGGGGGTCGTCCACAGGGGAGAGATGACCTGGCCGGATCGGGAATGAAAACGGTTATCATTGACTTGTAACGCGTGGGAACCCTGAGGAGGCATCCATGGCACGCAACGAGATCCGGCCGATCATCAAGCTCAAGTCCACCGCGGGGACGGGCTTCACCTACGTCACCCGCAAGAACAGGCGCAACACGCCCGACCGGCTCACCCTGAAGAAGTACGACCCGCGGGTGCGCCGCCACGTCGAGTTCCGCGAGGAGCGCTGAGCCGGGCTGCGCCCCGGCCGCCCGTTCCCGCGAGGCCGATGCCCCGGCGAACCGGCGCCCCGACCGGCGGCGGTGCCGCCGATCCCGACGGGCGCAGTCCCGTCGCGCGCCGCCGAGCAGGCTGACCGCCGCACCCAACGACCACCCCAAGGGGGCACACATGAAGCAGGGAATCCACCCCGACTACCACCCGGTCGTCTTCCGCGACCGCGCGGCCGACTTCTCCTTCCTCACCAGGTCCACCGCCACCAGCGACAAGACCATCGAGTGGAGCGACGGCCGCACCTACCCGCTGATCGACGTCGAGATCTCCAGCGCCAGCCACCCCTTCTACACGGGCAACGCCCGCGTGGTGGACACGGCGGGCCGCGTGGAGCGCTTCCAGCGCCGCTACCAGCGCAGGGGCTGACCGACACGAACGCGAGGCGGGGCCCGGTGCCCCGCCCCCGACCACCCGAGAAGAAGGCAGAGGCCCATGGCCGTACCCAAGCGCAGGATGTCGCGGTCCAACACCCGCACACGCCGTTCCCAGTGGAAGGCCGCCACCCCCGACCTGGTGCGCGTCCACATCCGCGGCCGCGAGCACCTCGTGCCGCGCAACCTCGTCCGCGCCTACGAGCGCGGGCTGCTCGCGCCGCCCGAGTAGAGGCCCGGCACGGCCCGCCGGGCCCCGTGCGCCCGGTCCGGCCGCGACACCGGGTCCAGGCGCCGCTGACGCTGCCGCGTGTCCGCCCGCGCCGCCGCGCGCCGGGGCCCTCTCCCACCCGGCGCGCGGCGGCGTGGGCACCGCCACCGAGCTTCTCTGCCGGGCAGCCGGGCGGGTCGGCCGAGCGCCGTAGGGTGGTGGGCATGCCAGCCCGAACGCCTCCCACCGCGCCCGGCGGCGACGCCCCGGGGCTGCGCGCCGACGCCCTGCACAACCGCCACCGCATCGTCGAGGCCGCCCGCGCGGCCTTCGCCGAACGCGGGATCGACGTGCCGATGTCGGCCGTCGCCCGCCGCGCCGGAGTGGGGGTCGCCACCCTCTACCGCCGCTTCCCCACCCGCGAGTCCCTGGTCGCCGAGGTGTTCGCCGACCAGTTGACGGCCTGCACCTCCCTGGTGGACGACGGCCTCGCCGACCCCGACCCCTGGCGGGGCTTCTGCTCGGTGGTCGAGCGGGTGTGCGCGATGCAGGCCGCCGACCGCGGCTTCACCGGCGCGTTCCTCGCCGCCTTCCCCAGGGCGATCCCCTTCGAGGAGAAGCGCGACCGCGCCGAACGCGGCATCACCGAACTCATCCGCAGGGCCAAGGCGGCCGGGCGGCTGCGCCCCGACTTCGCGGTCGCGGACCTCACGCTGCTGTTCCTGGCCAACTGCGGGGCCGCCTCCGGGCCGCCCGAGGCGGCCGCCGCCTCCTCGCGGCGCCTGGTGGCCTACCTCCTCCAGTCCTTCGAGAACACGGAACGGCGCCGACCCCTGCCCACCGCCCCCGAGATCGGACTGGGCCAGATCCCCGACCTGTTCACGGGCTGAGCGCGGACGGTCCCGCGAAACGCACCGCCCCTGGTCCCCGGCCCCCGCGGAGTCGGGCAGTCTTGGGAGTGTGACAACGCGAACCGACGAGATCCCCCCGCCGGACCCACGGACGCCGCGAGCCCCGCGCAGGCCCGTCGACCTCCTCACGGGAGCACTCGGCCTGATCGCGGTGGCGGCGATCATGATCGCCGTCCGCATGGCCACCGACGGTGTGGAGGGGGCCGACCCCGACCGGCTCCGCGCGCTGCTGCCCTCCGGCCTGCTCCTGCTCGTCGCCGCGGGCGCCAACCTCCTGCTGATCGTCCTCGTCAGCTACGTCGTCCTGCGCACGCTGTTCACCGGACGGCGGCGCTCCCTGGTCCGGCCGGTCGCCGCCGGGATCGCCGCCTACACGCTCGCCTCGCTGATCAACGCCACCCTCTTCGCGCTGATCGGTCCGGAGCGGTTCCCCGACGCCCTCGCCCCCGACGACGTGTTCACCAGCGCCACCCTCGGCTACGTGGCCGCCGTCCTGGCCTTCATCCGCACCATGCCCACCGGTCTGCCGCGGGTCCGCTCGGTCCTGTGGGCGGGCAACACCGCCGTCGCGGTCTGCGCCCTGCTGGCCGGGGTGACCAGCTTCCTCGCCCTCCTCCTGACCGTCCTGGTCGGCCTCACCTGCGCCGCCCTGGTCCGGTACGCGCTGGGGGAGAGGCCGCCGCCGCAGACCGACAACGGCCTGGACGCCGAGCTGCGCCGGTTCGGGCTGGCCGCCACCGGCGTCTCCCGCGCGGAGGACGACGAGGAGGGCAACCCGCGCCACCTGGCCGAACTCGACGACGGCCGCCGGGTGGAGCTGGTCGTGCTCAGCTCCGAGAACACCGCCGGGTTCTGGCGGCGCCTGCGCGACCTGCTGTTCCTGCGCGGCCCCGTGGCCCCCCGGATGCTCTACGGCGTCCGCCGCCGCGCCGAGCACGCCGCGCTGATGAGCTTCTCCGCCCGGCAGGCGGGGGCCGCCGTCCCCCGCGTCCTGGCCGTCGGCGAACTCGGTCCCGGCACCGTCCTGCTGGTCCGCGAGCTGCCCGCCTTCCGCGCGCTGGACGCACTCGGCGACGAGGAGCTCACCGACGGGCTGACCGACCTGTGCTGGCGCGAACTGGGGCTGCTGCACCGGCACCGGCTCGTCCACGGCAACGTCAACGGCGCCACGGTCGGTGTCCTGGACCATCCTCCGGGCGCGGCTGACCTCTCCGCCGCAGAGGGCACACCCACCTCAACAGACGGCTCCGTTCCCGAGGACTCCTCGGAACCGGCAGACGCCGCCGCTCCGGCAGACGCCTCCGAAACCGCGGCCCCGCCGGTCCCGGCGGACTCCCGTGAGTCGGCGGTCCTGCTCACCGGCCTGGACCGCGGCGGCGTGGCCGCCCCCCAGCTCCAGGTCTGCCTGGACCAGGCCGCCATGCTCACCCTGCTGGCCATGCGGGTGGGGACCGGGCGCGCCGTGGACTCGGCGGTGCGCGCGCTGGGTGTGACCGCCACGGCCGCGGTCCTGCCCTTCCTCCAACCCGCCGGGCTGCCCTACGCGCTGCGCAGGGGGCTGCGCGGGGACCGCGGGCTGCTGGCGCGGCTGCGCGAGCGCGTGGCGCGCATCGCCCCTGAGGCGCCCTCCGAACCCGCCCGCCTGGAGCGCATGCGTCCGCGCACCGTGGTCAGCGTCATCGTCGCCACCGTCGTCGGCCTGGTGCTGCTGTACCAGCTCACCGGCGTGGACTTCACCGCCATCGGCCGGGCCGACCCGGTGTGGACGCTGGCCGCGCTCGCCGCGTCGGTGGTGTGCACGCTCTCCGCCGCGATGATCCTCATCGGCTTCGTGCCCGTGCCGCTGCCGTGGTGGCGCACCGTCATGGTCCAGTACGCGGGGTCGTTCGTGCGCATCGCCGCCCCCGCCGGGTTGGGGTCGCTCGCGATCAACACCCGGTTCGTCACCAGGGAGGGCGTCTCCACCTCCCTGGCCCTGTCCGCGGTGGGACTGACCCAGCTGGTCGGGTTCCTGGTGCACGTGCCGCTGCTGCTGGTGTGCGCCTACCTCACCGGCACCTCGTACTGGACCGGGTTCACGCCCTCGCCGACCGTCGTCGTGATCAGCGTCGCCGGGACGGCCGTGGTGGGGGTGGTCCTGCTGCTGCCCCGGCTGCGACACGCCCTCGGCGCCCGGATCCGGCCCTACCTGCGCGGGGTGCTGCCGCGGCTGCTGGACATGCTCCAGAGCCCGTCCAGCCTGCTGCTGGGCTTCGGCGGAACGCTGCTGATCACCGCGGCGTTCGTGCTGTGCCTGCAGTTCTCGGTCCTGGCCTTCGCCGACCCGGGCGCCCGGGTGAGCCTGGTGGCGGTCGCGGTGGTGTTCCTGGCGGGCAACGCGATCGGCTCGGCCGCGCCCACGCCCGGAGGCCTGGGCGCGGTGGAGGCGGCCCTGATCGGCGGTCTGACCACGGTGGCGGGCGTCCCCGCCGCCGTCGCGCTGCCCGCCGTGCTGCTGTTCCGCGTGCTGACCTTCTGGCTGCCGGTCCTGCCGGGCTGGGGGGCCTTCTCCTACCTCCAGCGCCGCGAGGCCATCTGAGCGGGCCCGCGCCTCAGGAGACGCCGGAGCGGGCGGGCACGAGCTTTCCGCTCCCCCAGGCGGCCAGACCGGTGACGGCGCCGACGGCCGCGCCGGTGAACAGGCTGCTCACCACCGCGAAGCCGCGGACGACGACCGCGTGCGCGAGGGGCGGCAGGCCGCTGAGGTTGCCGCCGAGCGTCGGGGGGTCCCCCTCCCAGGCGGTGTTCCACAGCAGCTGGTGCCCCAGGGCGAGGAGGACGCCGTAGAGCAGTCCGACCACCAGCAGCGTCGGGAGCGGGTTCGGGACCCGGGCCAGGACGGCCACCGCCACCCATACGAGCGGGGGGACGAACACGAACAGGGCGTTGACGAGGGTTCCCTCCTGGATGACGCCGAGGTCGTGCAGGACCACGCGGGGCGCCGCGAGCAGGGCCAGCAGGGCCATGGCGGTCCAGGACAGGCCGAGGGCGGGAGGTCTGTGTTCGGTCATGGCCACGACCCTAGGGAGAGCACCGCGCCGCCGCGTCCGCGTTCGGTATCGACCGTGTACGCCCGTGGTCGCTCTCCGGGACCGCGCTCCGTCGTTAACCGGTTGAGCCCGCCCCGCCGGGTACGCACAATGGCCGGGTGACCACGAGGAGGCGGGAAACCGTGCGCGACTTCGACGACCTGGTGGAGGAGGCCGAGCGGCGGCCGACCTCCGGGTGGGACTTCCGGTTCCTGGACGGCAGGCTGGTCGAGGGCCCGCTGCCCTGGTCCTACGAGGAGCGTGCCCGGCGGCTCGTGCGCGCCGCGCGGGAGCCCGTGCTGGACCTGGGCACCGGGGGCGGCGAGTTCCTCTCCTCGCTGGCGCCGCTGCCGCCCGGCTCCCGGGCCACCGAGGGGTGGCCGCCGAACGTGCCCGTCGCCCGACGCAGGCTCGCGGCCCTGGCGGTGGACGTGGTGGAGCCGGGCCCCGACGGGAGCCTGCCCCTGCCCTCCGGGGGGTTCGGCGCGGTCCTCGACCGCCACGAGGCCTACGACCCCGCCGAGGTCCGCCGGGTCCTGGCCCCCGGCGGTGTCTTTCTCACCCAGCAGGTCGGCGGAGACGACGGGTACGAACTCAGCGCCCTCCTGGAGGGGCCGCCCCCGGACCGGAACGCGGACTGGGACCTCGACGCCGCGGTCGCCGGCCTGGAGGGGGCGGGCCTGGCCGTCACCCGCGCCCGCCGGGCCCGGCCCCTGCGCCGCTTCCACGACGTGGGCGCGCTCGTGTCCTACCTGCGCATGGTGCCGTGGCAGGTGCCGGGCTTCGACGCGCGCGCCCACCGCGGGCCACTGCTGCGGCTGCACCGGGACATGGCGCGGGGGACCCCGCTCACGTGCACGGTGCACCGCTTCCTCGTCGAGGCGTGCGGGCGCTGACCGCGCCGCGTACCGGCGCTCACTCGCCCATGGTGATCGCCTCGGCCTCGGCCCGCGCGGACTCGGGACCGTCGTCCACCCTGCGCAGCGCTCCGCGGCCCAGGAGCACGATCCCCGCGGCCAGCGCCACCGACCCCGCCGCCGCGTACATCGGCGCGCCGGGGGACAGGGCCGCGGCGAGCGCGGAGGCGGCCGGGGGAGCGGCGGCGCCCCCGAGGAAGCGCACCGCCGAGTAGGACGAGGACGCCACCGAACGCGGCAGGTCGCTGGCCTCCATCACGCACTCGGTCAGCACCGTGTTGAGCACGCCCAGCAGCAGGCCGCCCAGCACGATGGCGGTGATGAGTCCCGCCGTGGAGGAGATGAGCGCGCCCGCGGCCACCAGGTCCGCGGCCAGCAGGAGCAGGGTCGTCCACAGCACCCGCGTGCGCGGCCACCGGCGGGTGAGCACCGGCGCCACGAGGACCGAGGTCACGGCGACCGCCAGGCCCCAGCCGAAGAAGGTGAACCCCAGGCCCATCTCGTCCAGCCCCAGCGGGAAGGGCGTGTAGGCCAGCAGGGCGAAGAAGCCGATGTTGTAGAACAGCGCGGCCAGGGCCAGCACCAGGATGCCCGGGACGCGCAGCGCCGCGAACGGGGCCGACAGCGGCACCGGCGCGGTCCGCTCCGTGGCCTCGCTCCTGAGCAGGACGGCGATCGCGACGAACCCGACCGCCATCAGCGCGGCGGTACCGAAGAAGGGGCCGCGCCAGCTGACGCTGCCGAGCAGTCCGCCCAGGAGCGGGCCCGTGGCGATGCCCAGGCCCAGCGCCGCCTCGTAGAGCACGATCGCGGAGGAGGCCCCACCGCTGGCCGCGCCGACGATGGTGGCCAGGGCGGTGGAGATGAAGAACGCGTTGCCCAGCCCCCACCCGGCCCGGAATCCGATGACGGACTCGACGCTGCCGCTGGTCCCGGCCGCGGCGGCGAAGACCACGATCAGCGCCAGGCCGACCAGGAGCGTGCGCTTGGCGCCCAGGCGGCTCGACACCCAGCTGGTGACGAGCATGGCCAGGCCGGTGACCAGCAGGTAGCTGGTGAACAGCAGCGAGGTCTGCGTCTGCGTGGCCTCCAGGCTGCGGGAGATCGCGGGCAGGATCGGGTCGACCAGGCCGATGCCCATGAAGGCGATCACGCAGGCGAACGCCACGGCCCACACGGCGCGCGGCTGCCGGAGGATGGACCCCTCCGGCGCGTGTCCCTGGTCCGCGCCTCCGGGCGGTGCTGTACGCGGGGTTTCGGTCTTCGCCACCATGTTCTCGCTGCTCCCTGTCGTCGCCGATGGTGGGGAGGACGGCGGCCGGTACGGTCGGGGCCCTCATTCGCATAGGAAACCTATGTTAATCCCCGTGCACTCCCACCGGGCACGCGACGGCCGAGAGGGCGGGGAGACGCCGGTCACCGCGGCCGCGGCGGGCGCGCGGGCGGCGCGCGGCGGAGCTGAGGGTGCGACCGGGTTCTGGGGTCGGAACCGGCCGCTCAGGCCCCGCCGCGGCGCAGCCGCTCGTCCAACAGCCGCACCGAGTCCGACAGCAGCTCCCGCTCGTGCTCGGACAGGTCGCAGAACAGCGGCGTCAGCGCGTCGCCGATCCGGTGCCGCCAGTCCTCCAGCGCCGCCGCGCCCGCCATGGTCAGCTCGTGCAGCTGGGCCCGCCGGTCGTCGGGGTCTGGGTGGCGCGCCACGTACCCCGAGGAGAGCAGCGACTCCACGATCACCGTCATGGTGGGCTGCCTGACCCGGCAGTGCTCGGCCAGGACGCCCAGCCGCAGGGGCCCCTTCTCCTGGAGCACGCTCAGCGCGCGCCACGTCGCCGGGGACGTGCGCTCGCCGGTCTCGTGCGCGGCGTAGCGCCCGATCCGCTGGCTGATGTTGAGGAGGCGGACCAGGAGGTGGGCGACCTCGGGGCCCCGGCCGTCCCCGGCGTCCGCGTTCGCGGCGGGCTCGTCGTCGTGGTGCACGCCGCCAGGCTAGGGCATCTCCGGCTGGCGTGCCCCGCCGTGCGCCGGGAGACGTTCCCCCGCGGCGCGGTACGCCGCGGGGGAACCACCGGTCACGGGCGCCCGCGGGCCCGCGCCGCGGGATCGTGCGGGGTGCCCCCGCGGCCGCCGTGGCCGGCCGTCCCGGTCCCGGGGGCCTGGGGTGACCGGGCCCTGTCGACACCCCCGGACGCGCCGTGCCCTCTCCCGCGGCTCACAGGCCGTGGCGGCCTTCGCCCGTCACCAGCTCGCTCACCCGCGCCTCGGACCCGGCCGAGAAGGCGTCCCGGTGGGCGGCGACCGCCCGGCGGGTGTCCTCGTCGACCAGGTCGGCGTTGATCTGGGCGCCGGCGGCGGCGCCCGAGGCCGCCGAGGCGCCGACCTGCGCGCTCAGGTCGGTGACGTTGCCCGCGGCCCACACCCCGGGCACGTCGGTGCGGCCGCGTTCGTCGGTGGGGACGTACTCGCCGACCCCCATCGGGTGCTCCCGGGTGCTCAGGCCGAGCGCCTCCAGGAAGGAGGCGCGCGCCACCATCCGCGTTCCGACGGCCACCACCTCCCGGTCGACCACCGTGCCGTCCTCCAGCCTCAGCCCCGTGATCCGGCCGTCGGCGGTCTCCAGGGAGGCCACCGGCCCCTCCACCACGCGGATGCCGCGGGCGGCCAGCTTCTCGGCGTCCTCCTCGCCCGGCGAGGGCATGGTGTGGGTGAACAGCGTGACGTCCTCGCTCCACTGGCGGAACAACAGCGTCTGGTGCACCGCCATCGGCCCGCTGGCCAGCACACCGATGGCCCGGTCGCGCACCTCCCAGCCGTGGCAGTACGGGCAGTGCACCACGCCCGCGCCCCACTGCTCACGCACGCCCGCCACGTCCGGCAGTTCGTCCACCAGTCCGGTGGTCACCAGGACCCGGCGCGCCCGCACGCCGCGGCCGTCGGCCAGTTCCACCCGGAACCCGTCGCCGTCGCGGGTCACGGCCGTGACCTCCCCTGTGCTCACGTGGCCGCCGTAGCCGCGCACCTCCGCCCGGCCCCGCTCCAACAGCTCTGCCGGGGACACGCCCTCCCGGGCCAGCAGTCCGTGCACGCCCGAGGCGGGCGCGTTGCGCGGGGTCCCCGAGTCGACCACCGCCACCGAGCGCCGCGCCCGGGCCAGCATGAGGGCGCCGTTCAGTCCGGCGGCGCCACCGCCGACCACCACCGCGTCGTAGCCGTTCTCCAACTGATCGTTCACCGCGATCACCTCCATGCCCCCACCATGCGACTCCCCCACCGGTTCGCGCAATATTCGTTGCCGTTATGGCAAAATGGCGGAATGGAACACGACCTCGACCAGGCGCTCGACGCGGTCGGACCCCGGCTGCGCGCGCTGCGCAAGCAGAAGGAGACCACGCTCTCCGACCTGTCGGCGGCGACCGGCATCTCGGTGAGCACCCTGTCCCGGCTGGAGTCCGGTTCCCGCCGCCCCACCCTCGAACTGCTGTTCCCGCTGGCCAGGGCGTACGGAGTCACCCTCGACGAACTCGTGGACGCGCCGCCCACCGGAGACCCGCGCATCCACCTGCGGCCGGTCACCCGCCACGGCATGACCATGCTGCCGCTGACCCGCCGTCCCGGCGGCATCCAGGCGTACAAGCTGGTGATCCCGGGCAGCGACCGTCCCGTCGAACCCGACCCGCAGACCCACGAGGGCTACGAGTGGCTCTACGTCCTCAACGGGCGGCTGCGGGTCGTGCTGGGCGAGCACGACCTGGTGCTCGCCCCGGGGGAGGCGGCCGAGTTCGACACCCGTGTGCCGCACTGGTTCGGCTCGGCCGACTCCGGTGCGGTCGAGTTCCTCAGCCTGTTCGGCCGACAGGGTGAGCGGGCGCACCTGCGCGCCCGCCCCAGGGTTGAGGGTTCGTCCGACAACGCCGACTCGTGACCGGAAGGGCGCGTCGGCCCGCGTCCGCCGAGGGAACCCCGTGCGCCACACCGTCAACGCTTTCGGCCGGAGCGTCGGCACCCGGGAGCCGCGAAGGAGTCCGCGCCCCTCCCCGGACGGAACCCGGCCCCGCCCGGCTCCGGGGCGCGGGGGTTCAGGAGCCGTGGACGGCCTCCTCGGCGGGGCGGCCGGAGGCGCACACGCTCCGGCACGCCGTGACGACCTCCTCCACGCCGATCGCGTCCAGACCCGGGTCCAGTTCGGCCGAGTGCGGGTCGCCCGTGCGGCCCGTCCACAGGCACACGTGGACGCCCCGGTCCACGCGCGGGCCCCACAGCTGCGGGGAGACCGGCCCGAACAGACGCACCGACGGCGTGCCGTAGGCCGTGGCCAGGTGGCCGACCCCGGTGTCCCCGCACACCACTAGCCGCGCCTCGCCGACCAGCCGCGCCAGCAGGTCCAGGGAGGTGCGCCCGGCCAGCACCGCCCGGCCGCCGAGCCCGGCGGCCTCGGCGACCCGCTCGGCCAGCGCGGTCTCGTTCTGCGAGCCGGTCACCAGCACCCGCAGTCCCGAGGCCGCCAGGTCCTCCGCTACCCGCGCGAAACGCTCCGGGGGCCAGCGCCGCGACCCGGAGGCGGCCCCCGGGTGGACGATCGCGGTGTCCCCCTCGACCACCGCGCCCCGCCCCCGCGACGGGTTCGGCCACCGCAGGTCGTCCGGGTCGGCCGCCACACCGTGCGCGAGCAGCAGGCGGCACCAGATCTCGGTGTCGTGGACCCCCTCGGGCCACTCCGGACCCGGCCACTGCGGGGCGGACGGGTGGCCGTGCGTCCACAGCCGCCCCGGTGTCAGCGCCGCCAGGGCCGCGGTGCTCTGCGGTCCCCGGCCGTGCAGGTTGACCGCCAGGTCCGGGGAGCGCGTGTCGGGCGCGCTCAGTGGCCCGGTGGGCAGGACCTCCCAGTCCAGCCCGGCCAGCGCGACCAGGTGCCGGTACCAGGAGGGGCCCGCCAGGGTGCGGCGCCAGGACGGCAGCGCCCGCTCCAGCGCGCGCAGCGCGGGAACGGCCGTGGCGAAGTCGCCCAGCCCCAGCGCCCGCAGCGCCAGCAGGGACGGCCGTCCGTCCGTGCCGGGGAACCGGCCCCCGTCCGGGCCGCCGCGGCCGGGGTCCGAGTTCCCTCCCACCGGTTCCACCGGTGCCTCAGCGGTTGGGGTCGGCGGCGCTGACGTCGGCCAGCGCCGAGTCCTCGTCCACGGCCCGCGCCAGGTCGCCCATGGACACCACGCCCACGACGCGGTCGCCGTCCACGACGGGGAGGCGGCGCACCGCGCTGGTGCGCATGACGTGCACCGCGTCGGCGATCCCGCTCTGCGGCGGCACGGTGGCCACCTCCGCGCTGCACACGTCGCCGACGCTGCGCTCGCCCGGGTCGCCGCCCTCGGCCACGCAGCGCACCACGATGTCGCGGTCGGTCAGGATGCCCGTGATCTGCTTGTCCCGGGTCACGACGACGTCGCCCACGTCGGAGTCGCGCATGATCTGGGCGGCCTCGCGCAGGGACGTGTCCGGCGAGACCGTGCGGACCGGGCTGCTCATCACCTGGTCGATGGTTCGCACCACCATGGTCCTGCTCCTTTCGTGCCGGTCGTACCTCTCGGTTCTCACCGGTCCCATAGCCCGCATCGGTGGGGGCAAACATGACGGCTTCCCCGGCGCCGCGGGGCGGACCGCGGGCGCGCGGGCGGCGGCCCCGGGGCAGTCCCCGAGCGCGTCGCTGCTGGTGAGCGGGTTCCGGTCCTCCCGCGGCCGATGTTTACGCGCCGCTGCTGCTGGTAGTCGAGTGGGTGCGCTCGGCGTCTGAGTTGCAGACCCGGCCTGAGGAGGGAGCGGTTACATGCGTGTCCTCGGTGTCAACGCCGTCTTCCACGACCCTGCGGCGGCGATCGTCGTCGACGGCCGCACGGTCGCGGCGGCGGAGGAGGAGCGGTTCTCGCGGCGCAAGCACGGCAAGGCCGCCGTCCCCTTCTCCACGTGGGAGCTGCCGGAGCAGGCGATGCGCTGGTGCCTGGAACGCGCGGGTCTGCGCCCCGCCGACCTGGACGCGGTCACCTACTCCTACGACCCCGCCCTGGCCGACCCCGACGGGCCCGGACAGGACCGCGGGTGGGAGCGCCTGCGCCTGTTCTACGTCGAGCGCGCCCCGCACTTCCTGGCCACCGCCCTGCCGGGCCTGGACCCGGCCAAGGTCACCTACGTCCCCCACCACGTCGCGCACGCGGCCTCCACCGGGCTCGCCGCCCCGCCGGAGGCCGGAGGCGGCGAGTGCGCGGTGTTCGTGGCCGACGGCCGCGGCGAGAGCACCTCGCACCTGGCGGGCGTCTACACCGGCGGGAAGCTGGACGTGCTGGCCCGCCAGCCGCTGCCCGAGTCCCTGGGACTGGTCTACGAGGAGCTCACCGAGCACGTGGGCTTCCACCGCTCCAGCGACGAGTACAAGGTGATGGCACTGGCCTCCTACGGCGAGCCCACCATGCTCGACGCGGTGCGCAAGTGCGTGCGCTACGAGGGCGACGGCCTGGTCCGCGCCTCGGGCCTGGAGTGGAACTCCCTCACCGACCCGTGCGAGCCGGGGCGGGAGCCCTCCAAGGAGCACGCGAACCTGGCCGCCAGCGTGCAGGCCGCCATGGAGGAGACCCTCCTGGCCGTCGTCGGCTGGCTGCACGAGCGGACCGGCCGACCGCACCTGACGATGGCGGGCGGGGTCGCGCTCAACTGCGTCGCCAACAGCCGCATCGCCCGCGAGGGGCCCTTCGAGAGCGTGTGGGTGCAGCCCGCCTCCGGCGACGCGGGCACCGCGCTGGGCGGCGCCCTGCACGTGGCCTCCCTCGTGGAGGACGTGGCGCCCATGCCCGGGGCCGACCTGGGCCGCTCCTGGGACGAGGACGAACTGCACGCGATCCTGCGCGAGGCCGACGTCGCCTTCGAGCGCCCCGACGACCTGGCCGACACCGTGGCCGAGGCCCTGGAGCGGGACGCGCTGGTGGCCTGGTTCCAGGGCGCGGCGGAGTACGGTCCCCGCGCGCTGGGGCACCGCTCCCTGCTCGCCAACCCGTCCAACCCCGACAACCTCGAACGGCTCAACCGGGTCAAGGGGCGCGAGCAGTTCCGCCCCGTCGCGCCGATGGTGGCCGAGCCCAGGGCGGCGGAGATCTTCTCCGGCGGGCCCCTGCCCAGCCCCTACATGCTCTTCGTCCACGAGGTGCACCCCGACTGGCGCGACCGCCTGCCCGCCGTGGTGCACGTGGACGGCACCGCCCGCGTCCAGACCGTGGCCGAGCGGGACGACCCGCTCACCGCGCGCCTGCTGGACCGCTTCGAACGGCGCAGCGGCCTGCCCGTCCTGGTCAACACCAGCCTCAACACCGCCGGACGGCCCATGGTCGACTCCCCGCGCGACGCCCTGGAGTGCTTCGGGTCCGCGCCGGTGGACCTGCTGGCCATCGGCCCGTTCGTCGTGCGCCGCCGCGCGGGCGAGGGGGCGCACCGGTGAGCGCTCCCCGCTACTCCGTGGTCGTTCCCACCGTGGGGCGCGACACCCTGCCCCGCGTTCTGGAACCGCTTCTGGCCGCGCCGCCGCGGGAGGCGCCCGAGGAGGTCGTCGTCGTGGACGACCGGCCCTCCGACGACGCCGCGCCGCTGCCCGGGACCGACCACGCCCGGGTGCGCGTCCTGCGCACCGGCGGAGGCGGCCCCGCCGCCGCCCGCCAGGCCGGGTGGCACGCCTGCGCCGCCGAGTGGATCGCCTTCCTGGACGACGACGTGGCCCCGCCCGCGGACTGGCCGACGCGCCTGCGCGCCGACCTGGCCGACCTGCCCGCCGAGGTGGGCGCCAGCCAGGGCCGCATCACCGTGCCCCGCCCGCGCGGGCACCGGCCCACGGACGCCGAACGGGCCACCCTGGCACTGGAGGGCGCCCGCTGGATCACCGCGGACATGGCCTACCGCAGGAACGCGCTGGAGGCGGTCGGCGGCTTCGACGCCCGCTTCCCGCGCGCCTACCGCGAGGACACCGACCTGGCCCTGCGGGTCGTGGACGCCGGGTTCGTCCTCGTGCCCGGAGAGCGCGAGTGCGTGCACCCGCTGCGCGGCGGCGGGCGCTGGGCGAGCCTGGCCGCCCAGCGCGGCAACGCCGACAACGCGCTGATGGACCGCCTGCACGGGCGCGGTTGGCGCAACCGGGTCGGCGAGGGCCCCGGCGGGCTGCGCGGGCACGTTCTCACCACGGCCGCCCTGCTGGGCGCCGCCGGAGCGGCCCTGACCGGCCGCCGCGCCGCGGCCGCCGCGTGCGCCGCGCTGTGGACCGCGCGCACCGCCGCGTTCGCCCGGCGCCGGATCTCCGGCGGACCCGCCACCCGCGACGAAGTCACCGACATGCTGGTGACCAGCGCGCTCATCCCGCCCCTGGCCTGCTGGCAGCGGCTGCGCGGCGAGATCCGATACGCCGGTGCGCGGCCCGCCCCGGGAGTGGCGGCCGTGCTGTTCGACAGGGACGGCACCCTGGTCGAGGACGTCCCCTACAACGGTGACCCCGACAAGGTGCGGCCCACGCCCTCGGCCGAGCGGGCGCTCGCCTTGGCCCGCCGCGCCGGACTCGCCGTCGGGGTGGTCAGCAACCAGTCGGGCATCGCCCGCGGACTGATCACCCGCGACCAGGTGGACGCGGTCAACCGGCGCGTGGAGGAACTGCTGGGCCCCTTCGACGTGTGGCGCGTGTGCCCGCACGGCGAGGAGGACGGCTGCGGGTGCCGCAAGCCCGCGCCCGGCATGGTCCGCTCCGCCGCGGCCGAGCTGGGTCTGCCGCCCTCCCGCTGCGCGCTGGTCGGCGACATCGGCGCCGACGTGGACGCCGCGCGGGCCGCGGGCGCGCGCGGGGTGCTCGTGCCCACCGCCGCCACCCTGGACGCCGAGTGCCGGTCCGCACCCGAGACCGCGCCCGACCTGGAGGCCGCCGTCCTGCGCCTGCTCGGAGAGGACGCTTCGTGAGCGGCGGGACCGTGATCGTGGCGCGCCTGGACAGCATGGGGGACGTCCTGCTGTCCGGACCGGCCGTGCGCGCCCTCGCCCACGGAGCCGACCGGGTCGTCTACCTCGCCGGACCCCGGGGCGCCGAGACCGCCGCGGCGCTGCCGGGCGTGGACGAGGTCCTGACCTGGTGCGCGCCCTGGATCGCCGCCGACCCGCCGCCGGTGGACGCCGCCGACGTCACCCGGCTCGTGCGGCGCCTGTCCGACCCCGGCGCGGACGCCGCCGTGATCCTGACCTCCTTCCACCAGTCGCCGCTGCCGATGGCCCTGCTCCTGCGCATGGCCGGGGTTCCCCGCGTCTCTGCCGTCAGCGAGGACTACCCGGGCAGCCTGCTCGACGTGCGCCACCATGTGGCTTACGGCGTCCCCGAGGCCGAACGCATGCTGTCGCTGGCCCGCGCCGCCGGGTACCCGCCGCCGCCCGGCGACGACGGACGCCTGGCCGTGCGCCGCCCGCTGCCCGACACCCGCGGGCTGACCGGGCCCGACGGATACGCGGTGGTCCACGTCGGCGCGGACGCCCCCTCCCGGGAGCTGCCGCCCGCGCTGGCCGCCAAGACCGTCGCCGCGCTGGCCGAACGCGGTCACCGGGTCCTGGTCACCGGCACCGCCGGGGAGGCCGGGGCCGCCCGCGAGGTCGCCGCGCACGGCGCCGCGGACCTGGCCGGGCGCACCACCGTCACCGAACTGGCCGACGTTCTCGACCGCGCCGCCGTCCTGGTCTCGGGCAACACCGGCCCCGCCCACCTGGCCGCCGCCGTCGGCACTCCCGTGGTCTCGCTCTTCTCCCCGGTCGTGCCGGCCTCCGCGTGGGCGCCCCACGGCACCGCGGTCCGCGTCCTGGGCGACCAGTCCGCGCCCTGCGCCGACACCCGGGCCCGGGTCTGCCCCGTACCCGGCCACCCCTGCCTGAACTCCGTCTCCTCCGACGACGTCCTGACCGCCGTCGACGAACTCCTGGGGGCACGATGACCGTCCACCATCCGACACCCGCCGCCCCGGCGCGCGCCCCCCTGGGCATGGCGCAGGGCCGCGCCAGGACGCCCGCGCGCGCGCTGCGGATCCTGCTCTGGCACGTCCACGGCTCGTGGACGACCGCGTTCGTCCACGGCGGGCACACCTGCCTGCTGCCGGTGACCCCGGACCGGGGGCCCGACGGGCGGGGCCGCGCCCGCACCTGGGACTGGCCCGCCAACGCCGAGGAACTGCCCCCCGGGGCGGTGCGCGACAGCGAGCCCGACCTGGTGGTCCTCCAGCGTCCGCACGAGATCGCCTTGGCCGAGGAGCTCCTGGGCCGCGTACCGGGCCGGGACGTGCCCGCCGTCTACGTCGAGCACAACACCCCGCGCCGGGACGTGCCGGTCACCCGGCACCCCGTCGCCGACCGCGACGACATCCCCGTCGTCCACGTCACCCACTTCAACGACCTGTTCTGGGACTGCGGGCGCGCGCCCACCCGCGTGGTCGAACACGGCGTGCCCGACCCCGGGTACCGCTACACCGGTGAGGTCCCGCGCACGGGCGTGGTGCTCAACGAGCCCCTGCGCCGCTGGCGCTTCACCGGTACCGACCTGCTGCCCGCGCTCGCCGAGCGCGTGCCCCTGGACCTGTTCGGCATGGGCGTGGCCGGGGTACCCGACCACCTCGGGCTGACGCCCCCGCGGCTGCGCGCCCACGAGGACCTGCCCCAGGGCGCCATGCACGACGAACTGGCCCGCCGCCGCGCCTACGCCCACCCGCTGCGGTGGACCTCGCTCGGCCTGTCCCTCATCGAGGCGATGATGCTGGGCCTTCCCGTGGCCGCCCTCGGCACGACCGAGGCATACGAGGCCGTACCGCCCGAGGCGGGCACCGTCTCGACCGACCCCCGAGTGCTCGCGGAGGCGCTGCGCGCGTTCCATGAGGATCGCGACCTCGCCGTCCGCGCCGGCAAGGCCGCCCGTGCGGCGGCTCTGCGCCGCTACGGGCTCACCAGGTTCCTCGACGACTGGGACCGGGTGCTACAGGAGGTGACGTCATGAGGATCGCCATGGTCTCCGAACACGCCAGCCCGCTGGCGGCGATCACCGGAGAGGACGCGGGCGGCCAGAACGTCCACGTGGCCGAGCTGGCCGCGGCGCTCGCCGCGCGCGGGCATGAGGTCGTCGTCCACACGCGCCGCACCGACGCGGAGCGGCCCGACAGCGTCTCCCTGGGCCCGGGCGTGCGCGTGGAGCACGTGCGCGCCGGACCGGCGGCACCGATCAGCAAGGACGAGCTGCCCCAGTACATGCCCGAGTTCGCGCAGCGGCTGCGGGCGGCCTGGCGCGTCCAGCGGCCCGACGTCGTCCACGCCCACTTCTGGATGAGCGGTTTCGCCTCCCTGCGGGCTGCCGGCGCCCTGGGCCTGCCCGTGCTGCAGACCTTCCACGCCCTGGGCACAGTCAAGCGCCGCCACCAGGGCACGGACGACACCAGCCCCGCCGAGCGCGTCCCGACCGAACGCGCCGTGGCCGGTCAGTGCGACATGGTCGTGGCCACCTCCACCGAGGAGCGGCGCGAACTCGCCGAGTGGGGGATCCCGCCCGCGCGCGTGGCGGTGGTGCCCTGCGGCGTGGACACCTCCCGCTTCACCGCGAAGGGACCCGCAGCCGAGCGCGGCGACCGCCCGCGCCTGCTCAGCCTGGGCCGCCTGGTCAGGCGCAAGGGCGTGGACACGGTGATCCGCGCGCTGGCCCAGGTGCCCGAGGCCGAACTGGTCATCGCCGGGGGGACCGACCGCGAACGCCTGTGGACCCAGCCCGAGGCGGTGCGGCTGCGGATGGCCGCCGAGCGCGCGGGCGTGGAGGAGCGGGTCCGCTTCCTGGGCTGCGTGGACCGCGCCGAGGTGCCCGCCCTGCTCAGGTCGGCCGACGTGGCCGTCAACGTGCCCTGGTACGAGCCGTTCGGGATCTCCACCGTCGAGGCGATGGCCTGCGGTGTCCCCGTGGTCGCCTCCCGCGTGGGCGGCCACGTCGACACCGTCGTGCACGGGGAGACCGGGCTCCTCGTCCCGGCCAGGTCGCCCGAGCGGCTGGGCCGCGCCGTGCGCTGGCTGCTCTCGGACGAGGCGACCAGGACCTCCTTCGCCGAGGCCGCGGCCGAGCGGGCGCGCGACCACTACTCGTGGGCGGAGGTGGCCCGGCGCACCGAGGAGTGCTACCTGCATGTGACCACGACCGCGACCGGCACGGCCGTCCCGGCGCCGCGCGCCGGGCTCAGCACGCCGGTCGCCACCACCACCGGGGGAGGCGAGGAGTGATGCACACCCACCTGAGACAGCTCAGCTCCGCGCTGGACGGCACGGACGCCGCCCTCGTCGAGGAGTGGGGGCGCCGCGCCGCGCGCTCCCTGAGCGGGGGGCAGCGCCTGTTCGCCTGCGGCAACGGCGGCAGCGCGGCCGAGGCCCAGCACCTGACCGCCGAACTGACCGGACGCTTCGAGGACGAGCGCGAGCCCCTGTCGGCCATCGCGCTGCACGCGGAGACCTCCAGCGTCACCGCCATCGCCAACGACTACGGCTACCAGCAGGTCTTCGCGCGCCAGCTGCGCGCGCACGCCCGCCCGGGCGACCTGCTGGTGTGCATGTCCACCAGCGGCAACAGCGAGAACGTCGTCGCCGCGGCCAAGGCAGCCCGGGAACTCGGCGTCACCTGCTGGTCCCTGACCGGCCCCGGGCCCAGCGCCCTGGAGTCGCTCAGCGCGGAGACAGTCGCGGTCCCCGCGCCCAGCACCTCCACCGTGCAGGAGGTCCACCTGGCGCTGGTCCACGTGTTCTGCGCCGCGGTGGACGCCGAGGTCGCCGCCCGCGCGCACGGGGTCTTCGTCCCCGAGGGGAGGGCTGCCACATGAGCGGGGGAACCGTGGTGGTGGTCGGCGACGCCCTGCTCGACGTGGACCTGCGCGGCGTGTCCCGGCGCGACTGCCCCGACGCGCCCGCGCCCGTACTGGAGGAGCCCGAGTCCTGGTACCGGCCCGGAGGCGCGGCCCTGGCCGCCCGCCGCGCCCGGCAGGACGGTCACGACGTGGTCCTGGTGACCGCCGTGGGCCGCGACGCGGCCGCCGACGACCTGGCCGCGCTCGTGGGCGGGGGCGTCCGGCTGGTGGGGCTGCCCCTGATGGAGCACACGCCCACCAAGACCCGGGTCCAGGCCAACGGCCGCACCGTGGCACGCCTGGACCGGGGGTGCGAGGGCGTGGAACTCGACGCCCGCGCCGAGGACGTCGCCGAGGCCCTGGCCGGGGCGGCGGCCGTGCTCGTGGCCGACTACGGGCACGGGCTCACCCGCCAGCGCGCCGTGCGCCGGGCCCTGACCGCCTGCGCGCGGCGCGGCGTCCCGCTCGTGTGGGATCCGCATCCGCGCGGCGCCGACCCCGTGCCCGGAACCCGCCTTGCCACGCCCAACGCCGCCGAGGCCGGGGTCGCCGGGGGCGCCGACGGGCATGCCCTGCGCCGGGCCGGTGAGCTGGCCGGGGCGTGGGACGTGCACTCGGTGGCCGTCACCCTCGGCGCGCGCGGCGCCGCCTGGTCGGACACCGGGGACGAGTGCGCCCTGCTGCCGGGCACGCCGGTCGACTCGCCGACCGACACCTGCGGCGCCGGGGACGCCTTCGCCGCCGCGTGCGCCACGGCGCTCGCCGACGGCGATGACGTACGCGACGCCGTCCGGCGCGGGGTCGCCTCCGCCTCGGCCTTCGTCGCCGGGGGCGGGGCCTCGGCCTACGCCGCCCCGCGCCCCGCCGCCGGGCGGGCGCGCGACGCCGCGGTGCCCGGCCCCCGCGCGGGGGAGGACCGCCGGGCGGAGCGGGTCGTGGCGACCGGGGGCTGCTTCGACGTCCTGCACGCGGGCCACGTCGACCTGCTGCGCCGCGCCCGCGCCCTGGGAGACCGCCTCGTGGTCCTGCTCAACAGCGACGCCTCCGTGCGCGCGCTCAAGGGCAGCGGCCGTCCGGTGGTCGCCGAACAGGACCGCGCCCGCGTGCTGGGCGCGCTCGACTGCGTGGACGAGGTGGTCGTCTTCGACGAGGACACGCCCGTGCGCGCCCTGGAGGAGCTGCGGCCCGACGTGTGGGTCAAGGGCGGCGACTACGAGGTGGAGGACCTGCCCGAGACGCCCGTCGTGCGCCGGGCCGGGGGAGAGGTGGTCACCGTGCCCCTCGTGCCCGGCCACTCCACGACCGGGCTGATCACCCGCATCCGCGGACGGGGCCGCGACGGCGTACCCGCCCGCTGACGCCCCGAGACCGGACGCCCCCGCCCCGGCGCCCGGGAACCGGACACGAACGACCGACGACCACGACACGGAGAACGAGGGAGACAGATGCGTCCACTCGGAAACACGCTGATCACCGGAGGGTCCTCGGGCCTGGGAGCGGCCACCGCGCGGGCCGTCGCCGACGGGGGCGGCCACCCGATCGTCCTGGACCGGCAGCACCCCGGCAACGACCTGTCCTTCCACCAGGTGGACCTGGCCGACCGCGAGGCCGTCGAGCGCGTCGTGCAGCAGGTCAGCGTCCAGCACGGCCGCATCGACGCCCTGGTCAACGCGGGCGGGACCGACGCCTGCGGCACGCTCACCGACGTGGCCGCCGAGGACTGGGAGCGGGTCGTCCAGGTCAACCTCCTCGGCACCGCCGCCGTGACCCGTGCCGCCCTGCCGCACCTGCGCGCCTCCCGGGGCACGGTGGTCAACTGCGCTTCCACGCTCGGCCTGCGCGCGCTCAGCGACGCCACGGCCTACTGCGCCTCCAAGTTCGGGGTCGTGGGATTCACCCGGGCGCTGGCCGCCGAACTCGCCGGACAGGTCGGGGTGACGCTCCTGGTCCCCGGGGGCATGAGCACCTCCTTCTTCGACGACCGCCCCGACCAGTACAAGCCGGGCCCCGACGCCAAGCTCAACGCGCCCGAGGACGTGGCCCGCGCGGTGGTGTTCGCGCTGAGCCAGCCCCCCGGCTGCGAGGTGCGCGAGATGGTGATCTGCCCCTCGCAGGAGACGTCCTGGCCCTGATCGGTGTCTTTCGGGGCCTCCGCTTCGCTTCGGCCCGCCCGTCGCCCGCCACCGCCCGCGGGGGCGCTTCGCGCCGAGGCGGGCTACCGCCCTCAACGGACGCTACGCGCAGCACTCTCCGCGTTCGGGCGCCCGAAGTACGGGAATCGGGTTGAAGGAGCGCAGTGGTGTCTCCGGTGAGACGGCTCGTTCCTCGCAGTCTCACCTCCGGCACCTCCAGAACCCCGTGGGCGCCCGAACCACCCCCCTCACGCCAAGACTCCGTTCACAAGACAGGCCCCAAGGGCCACAGAACAGCACCCAGGTAAGCGGTGAGACCATCCGAGGAGGTGGGCGACGATGCGCGAGCACGCGTCGAGAGGAAGGGCCCTGGTCACCGGTGGCGCCGGGTTTCTCGGCTCCCATCTGTGCGAACGGCTGCTGGAGAGGGGCACACGCGTGGTGTGCCTGGACAACTTCGCCACCGGCCGGGCGCAGAACGTGGCGCACCTGGCCGGGCACCCCTGGTTCGAGCTGATGGAGGCCGACCTCACCGAACCGTTCACGCTGGAGGAACCCGTGGACACGGTGTTCCACCTGGCCTCGGCCGCCTCGCCGCCGGACTACCTGCGCCTGCCGGTGGAGACGCTGGAGGTGGGCAGCCTGGGCACCCGCAACGCGCTGGAGTGCGCCGAGCGCCACGGCGCCCGCCTGGTCCTGGCCTCCACCAGCGAGGTGTACGGCGACCCGCTGGAGTACCCGCAGCGCGAGACCTACTGGGGCAACGTCAACCCTGTCGGCCCGCGCAGCGTCTACGACGAGGCCAAGCGCTACGCCGAGTCGCTGACCATGGCCCACCACCGCGCCCGCGGGGCCGACGTGGGCATCGCCCGCATCTTCAACTGCTACGGGCCGCGCATGCGCGCCGACGACGGCCGCATGGTGCCCACCTTCGTCAACCAGGCGCTGGAGGGCAGGCCCCTGACGGTGGCGGGCGACGGCCACCAGACGCGGTCGCTGTGCTACGTGGACGACACCGTGCGGGGCCTGATCGCCCTGGCCGACAGCGAGACGACGGGGCCGGTCAACATCGGCAGCGACGAGGAGCTGTCCGTGCTGAACCTGGCCCGCGTCGTCATCGGCGTCACCGGGACGGGCTCGGAGATCACCTTCGTCGAACGCCCCGAGGACGATCCGCACTTCCGGCGCCCCGACATCCGCCTGGCCGAGCAGGCCCTGGGCTGGCGGCCGCGGGTCCGCCTGGACGAGGGGCTGCGCCGCACCGTCGCCTACTTCGTGGACCAGCGCGACCGCTACGAGGGCCTGCCCGAGGGGACCGCGCCCGCCAACTGAGGGCCGGACCGGAAACGGTGCCGGTGCGACGCGGGAGGTCCGGACCCGCGGCGGCCCCGTACCCGTGGCGGGTCCGGGGCGCCGTACCCCGCCGTGAGCACGAGGCCGCGGTGAGGGGGCGGGTCGGGGCACGAGAGGGGAGAGAGGACCAGCGTGGGGAATCCGGAGCGCTCACGGGTCACCGTGGTGGTGGCCACCCGCGACCGGCGCGAAGAGCTGCTGCGCACGCTGGGGCACCTGGAACGGCTGGAGCCCCGACCGCCCGTGGTGGTCGTGGACAACGCCTCCACCGACGGCACCGCCGAGGCCGTGCGCGAGGGGTTCCCCGGCGTCGAACTCGTGCGCCAGGACCGCAACACCGGCTGCGTGGCCCGCAACACCGGGGTGGCGCGCGCCCGGACGCCCTACGTCGCCTTCTGCGACGACGACTCCTGGTGGGCGCCGGGGTCGCTGGAGGCGGCGGCCGACGCCCTGGACGCCCACCCGCGCCTGGGGCTGGTCGCCGCGTCGGTGTTCGTCGGCGAGGAGGGGCGGCCGGACCCGCTCAACGGGGCGCTGGCCCACAGCCCGCTGCCGGACGGCGACGGCCTGCCCGGTCCGCGGATCCTCGGCTTCCTGGCCTGCGCCGCCGTGGTGCGGCGCGCGGCCTTCACGGAGGCGGGCGGCTTCAGCCACCTGCTGTTCTTCGCCGGGGAGGAGGCCCTCCTGGCCCAGGACCTGGCGGCCTCGGGCTGGGAGCTGTGCCACCTGGAGCACGTGCGCGTGCACCACCACCCGTCCTCGGTGCGCCCGCCGGGCCTGTGGCGGCGCACGCTGGAGGAGCGCAACGCCCTGCTGACGGTCTGGCTGCGCCGCCGCCCCGGCCTGGCCCTGGCGCGCACGGCCCGGCTGGCCGGGCGCTCGCTGCGCGACCCCGTCTCGCGCGGCGCCCTGACCGGGGCGCTGCGGGTCCTCCCCGCGGCGCTGGCCCGGCGCCGACCGGTGCCCGCGCACGTGGAACGCGACCTGGCCCTGCTGGAGGAGGCATGAACCCGAGCGCGCGCGTGGGCGTCGTGGTCATCACCCGCGACCGCCGGGAGGAGCTGCTGCGCACCCTGGACCGGCTGGCGGACCTGCCGGGACCGCCGCCGACCGTCGTCGTGGACAACGCCTCGGGCGACGGCACGGCCGCGGCCGTCGTCGAACGCCACGGGTGGGTGCGGCTCGTCCGGGCCGGGGCCAACCTGGGCTCGGTGGGCCGCAACGTCGGGGTCGAGGCCCTGGACACGCCCTACGTCGCCTTCTGCGACGACGACACCTGGTGGGAGCCGGGCTCCCTGGAGCGGGCCGCCGACCTGCTGGACGCCCACCCCGGGCTGGGTTCGGTGACGGCCCGGCTGATCGTGGAGCCCGCGGGCGGGGAGGACCCCATCACCCCGGAGCTGCGCCACTCGCCGGTGCCCGGGCCGGACTGGCTGCCCGGCCCCGCCCTGCTCGGTGTGCTCGCCGGGGTCACCGTGTTCCGGGTCCGCGCCTTCCGGCAGACGGGGGGCTTCTCCCGGCGCCTGTGGATGGGCGGGGAGGAGGAGCTGCTGGCGCTGGACCTGGCCGCCGCCGGGTGGTGGATGTGCTGGGACGAGGACACGGTCGCCCACCACGCCGCCTCGCCGGTGCGCGATCCCACCCGGCGGCGGTGCCTGGGCATCCGCAACACCCTGTGGACCGCGTGGCTGCGGCGCCCGGTGGACGGGGCGTGGCGGCACACGTGGTCGGTGCTGCGGTCGGTGCCGCGCGACCTGCCGAGCGCGATGGCCGTCGCCGAGGCGCTCGGGGGGCTGCCCTGGGTGCTGAGGGAGCGCGCGCCGGTCCCGCCGCGGGTGGAGCGCGGGCTGCGCGCCCTGGAGGCGCCCCGCAGGGAGTCCCGGGCGCGGCGCTACGTGGGCTGAGGCGCCCGGGCCGCGAGAAGACCGGGTCGTGAGGCGCCCGGGCAGCCCGCTCCGTGAGCCGTCCGGGTCGCTGGTGCGGGGGCGCCCTGTGGATGCCCGAAACGGCTCCGGGCCACGGGCGAACGCCTGCCCCCGGTCCCCGGTGCGGTGTCCTTCCGGGAGTGGTGCCGACTCCCGTGAGCGGTGTGGAGATGGCCGGTATCCGGGGACAAAAGCTGGAATTCCAGGTAAGCGACAGATGGCCATTGGGTGAATACTCGGTGTAGTAACGCGGGTATGTACACGAACGCGTCACCTGTCCGTTCGATCCCTGGGTCTGCCCCTCCCAGGGCGAGGAGTCCCCCCGTGCAAGCGCAACGGAACCCTGCCCCCGTTCCCCCGCTTCCCCCGAACACCCGACCGGCGCCGCGCGGGCGGCGCGTATGACCCACCGACCCCTCCGCGCGTCGGGCCGGGCACCCTCCGGCACGGACGCGCGCAGGGCGTTGGCCGCCCTGTGCGTCACCGTCACCGCCAGCCAGGGAGTGCTGTTCTACGCCTTCCCCGTGCTGGCGCCCGCCATCGCCGCGGACACCGGCTGGTCCCTGCCCGCCGTCATCGCCCTGTTCTCCGGCTCCCAGGTCGTGGCCGGACTGTGCGGGCCCCTGGTGGCCCGCTGGCTGCGGGTGCGCGGCCCCCGCCCGGTGATGACCGCGGCGGCCCTGCTGGGCGCGGTCGCCGTCGCCGGACTCGCGCTGGCCCCGAACCTGTGGTTCTTCGGCGCGGCCTGGCAGGCGGCCGGAGTCGCCGTGGCCGGGCTCTCCTACCCGCCCGCCTTCGCCGCCCTGACCCGCTGGTACGGGCCGGGCAGGGTCCGGGCGCTCACCGCGCTCACCCTGGTCGGCGGACTGGCCAGCACCGTCTTCGCCCCGCTGACCGCCGCCCTGGAGGCGCAGGTCGGCTGGCGCGGCGCCTACCTCGTCCTCGCCCTGGTCCTGGCCCTGGTGGTGCTGCCGCTGCACGCCCTGGCCCTGACCCCGCCCTGGGCTCCCGGCGGCACCGCCGACCGGGCCGGGGACCGCAGGGCGGTGCGCGGAGTGGTCCGCAGCGGCGCGTTCTGGGCGCTGACCACGGCGCTCGCCCTGGGCACCCTCACCGTGTACGCGGTCGTGGTCGGCATCATCCCGCTCATGGAGGGGCGCGGGTTCGGCACCGCCGAGGCCGCCTGGACGCTCAGCGTCGTGGGCGTGGGCCAGGTGCTGGGCCGCCTCGTCTACGCACCGCTGGCGCGGTGCAGCGGGGCGGTGCACCGGATCGCCGCGGTGCTCCTGGCCTGCGCCGGGGCGACCGGACTGATCGCCCTGGTCAGCGGACCGCTGGCCCTGGTCATGGCCGCGGCGGCGCTGGTCGGCACCGCGCGGGGTGTGCTCACCCTGCTCCAGGCCACGGCCGTGGCCGACCGCTGGGGTGAGGAGCACTACACCACGCTCAACGGCATCATGCACACCCCGCTCATGCTCACCATGGCCCTGGCGCCGGGGGCGTGCGCGCTGCTGGCCGGTCCCCTGGGCGGCTACCCGGCGGTGTTCCTACTGCTGGCGGCCCTGTCGGTGCTCGGTGCGCTGGTCGCGCTGGCCAGCGGACCGACCCGTCGTTAGGCAGTGTTTTTCGGACCTCCGCTCCGCTTCGTCCCAACCGTCGCCCGCCACCACCCCCAACGGACGCCTGCGGCGCAGTTCCCCCACGGGAACCCGCCTCCGCCACCTCCAGAACCCCGTGGGCGCCCGAACCGACCCCCCCACAAGCTGAGACCGGTTCAGAGAACAGACCCCAGCGCTCGGGCTGGCGGGGTCCCCCGGGGCCCGCCCGCCGGTCAGGCCCCGGGCGCCGACGCGGCCCGCAGCAGCCGCAGCTGCCCCAGTTCGGCCACGTTCTTCATCAGCTCGCCGTTGACCCAGGCGGCCGTGTGCTCGACCGTCAGCCCCGAGTCCGGCGGCCAGGGGAACGCGGCGGGGGCGTCCAGGTCCGGGCCGGTGAACCCCTCCAGCACCTCCAGCCACTGCGCCCGCAACCCGCGCAGCCAGTCGGCCGCCTCCTCCGGGCCCGGCCAGCGGACCTCCTCGCGCTCGCGGGGAACGCGCCCCCGCAGGTGGTCGAGGGCGGTGGACCACCACCAGTCGATGTGCCAGGTGACCCATGCCGCGGTGGGGACGGGCACGGGATCGGGTTCGGTGTCAGCCCAGTCGGGCACCCACCTGCCCTCGCCGTCCCGGCGCACCGTCCAGCACAGGGGGCCGGGCTCCCAGAGCAGGTCGCCGGGCTCCAGGCGCTCCAGGTGGTACTCGAACAGGGACCAGGTGAAGTCGAACTGCCAGCGCAGCAGCGCGCGACGAGGGTCGGACATGGGGTCAGCCTGGCACAGGACCCCGCCCGCGCCGAAGCGGTTTTCCCGCGCCCGCCTCCGCACGGGCGCGGGGAAACCCGGGTGAAAACGCGTTGCGGTTGACGTGGCGTCAACGCCTAACGTCGTTCCCCGGGCCGGAGGGACCGGCCCGACGAGGGGGAGACCGCGATGTCCTGGTCGATGGGCGAGGTGTGCCGTATGAGCGGCGTCACCTCCCGCGCCCTGCGGCACTACCACCGGATCGGCCTGTTGGAGCCCGAGCGGATCGGCCCCGGCGGGATCCGCCACTACGGGCACGGCGAGCTGCTGCGCCTCCAGCACATCCTGGTGATGCGCGAGCTGGGCATGGGGCTGTCCGACACCGCCCGTGTGCTGGACGAGGGAGACCGGGTCGGGGCGCTGCGCGACCACCTGCGCGCCCTGCTGGCCGAGCGGGACCGCGTCGACACCCTCGTCGCCACCGTGCGCCGCACCGTCGACGCACTGGAGGAGGCAGACGCCGTGAAGGCCGCACACCACCCCGAGGACCTGTTCGCCGGATTCGACGAGTCCGTCTACAGCGAGCGCGCCCGCGTCGAGTGGCCGCACACGTGGGAGCGGGCGCGGCGGACCGCGGAGGGGATGACCGAGGACGACCGGGAGCGGTACCGCGACGAGGCCGCGGACCAGCTGCGGCGCATGGCCGCCCACCTGGTCGCGGGCGTCCTGCCCGACGACCCGGCGGTCCAGGCCGAGGTGCACGTCCACTACCTGGCGGTGAGCCGGATGTGGGCGTGGACGCCCGACGCGGGCGCGTTCGAGAACCTGGGTCGCGGCTACGCCGAGGAGGGACCCTGGCGCGAGGTCTACGAGGGCTGCGCCCCGGGGCTGGCCGACTACCAGTACGAGGCCATGGCGTTCTACGCACGCCAGCGGCTCGACCGGAGGGAGGACGCGTGATCCCCGGGGGCTGAACGGCGCCGCCGCTCCTTCGCCGGGGCGTCCTGCGCCCGGGAACCGGGGGGCGGGGCACACGCGCCCCGCCCCCGGCACCGCCTCTCAGAGGACGTCGGGCGAGACGTCCAGCACCGTGCGGTCGCGCGAGGCCACCAGGTCGAACTGCGGCCCGGTGCGCGGCAGCTCGTGGCGGAAGAAGTACGCCGCCGCGGCGCGCTTGCCCTCGTAGAAGCCGCCCTCGCGCCCGTGCGCGGCCACCAGCTGCTCCAGCCACATCCAGGCGACCACCACGTGCCCCACCGCCTCCAGGTAGGGGGTGGCGTTGGCCAGCGCCACCGCCGGGTCGCCCCCGGCCCAGGCCGCGGCGGCCGTCTCCGCGGTCCGGTCCAGGGCCTTCGACAGCAGGCCCGCGTACTCGGCCTCGCGCCCGCCCAGCTCCCGGGCCCGGTCCGCCGTGACTCGCGCGGTCTCCACCAGCAGCGACAGCCGGGAGCCGCCGTCGAGCACGGCCTTGCGGCCCAGCAGGTCCAGGGCCTGGATGCCGTGGGTCCCCTCGTGGATCGGGTTGAGCCGGTTGTCCCGGTAGTGCTGCTCCACGTCGTACTCGCGCGTGTACCCGTACCCGCCGTGCACCTGGATGGCCAGGCTGTTGGCCTCCACGCACCACTGGGAGGGCCAGCTCTTGGCGATCGGCGTGAGCACGTCCAGCAGCAGGCGGGCCCGTTCGCGCTCCTTCTCGCCCCCGGCGCTGGCGGTCTCGTCCACCAGCCGGGCGCAGTACAGCACCAGGGCGAGCGCGCCCTCGACGTAGCTCTTCTGGGCGAGCAGCATCCGGCGCACGTCGGTGTGCTCGACGATGGGGACCTGCGGCCGTTCGGGGTCCTTGCCGCCCAGCGGGCGGCCCTGGAGGCGCTCGCGGGCGTAGGCCAGCGACTTGAGGTAGCCGGTGTAGCCGACGGCGGCGGCGCCCGCGCCCACCCCGATCCGGGCCCCGTTCATCATGTGGAACATGTACTTCAGCCCCTGGTGGGGCTCGCCGACCAGGTAGCCCACCGCGCCCGGCCGCCCGCCGGGGGTGTGGCGCCCCTCGCCGAAGTTGAGCAGCGCGTTGACGGTGCCCCGGTAGCCCATCTTGTGGTTGAGCCCGGCGGGCACGACGTCGTTGCGCTCGCCGACCGACCCGTCGGCCTCCAACAGGTACTTGGGCACGACGAACAGGGAGATGCCCCGGACTCCGGGCGGGCCGCCGGGGATCCTGGCCAGCACCAGGTGCACGATGTTCTCGGTCAGCTCGTGGTCGCCCGCGGAGATCCACATCTTGTTGCCGAACAGCCGGTAGCCGCCCTGCCCGTCCTCTTCGGCGCGGGTGGTGATGTCGGCCAGCGAGCTGCCCGCCTGCGGCTCGGACAGGCACATGGTGCCCGTGAAGCGCCCCTCCACCATGGGGCGCACCCAGGTGTCGACCTGCTCGGGGCTGCCGTGCGCCAGGAGCAGGCGCGCGTTGCCCGAGGTGAGGAAGAGGTAGGCCGAGGTGCCCAGGTTGGCGGCCTGGAAGTAGGCGCCGCACGCGCTGGAGACCACGTGCGGGATCTGGGCGCCGCCCACGGAGGCGGGCATCCCGGCGGCGCCCAGCCCGGTCTCGGCGTAGACCTCCAGGGCCTTCCTCACCTCGGGGATGACGTGGACGCGCTCGCCGTCGAAGCGGGGCTCGTTGGCGTCGTTGGCCTTGTTGTGCGGCGCGAAGTGGTCGGTGGCCACGCGTTCGGCCAGCTCCAGCGCGGCGTCGAGGGTCTCGCGGGAGTGGTCGGCGTAGTGTGGTCGGCTGGTGAGCGCCTCGGTGTCGAGCCACTCGTAGAGCAGGAAGTGCAGGTCGCGCGTGGACAGCAGGGCGGACGCCACGGTCGCCTCCTCGAATCGTTGACCGACTGGTCGGTATGCTACCCCGTCCGCGGGACTCCGGGGCGACCGGGGCCGTACCGCCTTCCGGGCCCTAAGCTTGCTGCCACCGACCCGAGAAGGAGCGCTGACCCGCATGTCCGCTGTGTCCGACCCCTCCCGCACCGTCCTGCTGCTCAACGGCCCCAACCTCAACCTGCTGGGCACCCGCGACCCCGGGCAGTACGGCACCACCACCCTGGCGGAGGTCGAACGCCGCGTGGTCTCCCTCGGCGAGGAGCTGGGTGTGCGGGTGGTGTGCGCACAGAGCAACAGCGAGGGCGTGATGGTGGACCGGATCCACGCCGCGCGCGACTGGGCAGGGGTGGTGCTCAACCCCGGCGCCTACGCGCACTACGGCATCGCGCTGCGCGACGCGATCGACGCGGTCGAGGCGCCGGTGGTGGAGGTGCACATCTCCAACATCTACGCGCGCGAGGAGTTCCGGCACACCTCGGTGACCGCGCCGGTGGCCGCGGGCTACGTCGCCGGATGCGGGGTCTTCGGCTACGAACTGGCCCTGCGCGCGGTGCTGCGGCGCGACGCCGAGCGCCGGGAGGCGGGCGGCACGGGCGCTCAGCGGTAGGTCATCAGCGCGGGGCCGCCCTGCTCCAGGTGGGCGTGGTCGTTGAAGGACAGCAGCCGGGTGCCGCCCCGGCCGTGCAGCAGCTTGCTCACCGAACCGTTGACCACCACGCGGTTCAGGGCCAGGAACCCTGCGGGCGCCGTGCCCAGCAGGGTCGAGCACACCGACGCGATCACCCCGGCGGAGGTGAAGACCAGCGCGGTCTCCCCCCTGTCCAGCCCGGCGACCAGGTCGTCCAGCGCCTGCCGGATCCCGCTCCGGAAACCCTCCCAGGTGCCCGGACCGCTGCCCCCGGCCTCGATCCATGAGCTCAGGGAGGCGTCGAGCCGATCCTGGAGCGAGCCGGTCGCGACCGCGTGGGCGCCCAGCAGGCCGAGGTGGTCGTACTCGTTCCACCGCTCGTCGCCGACCGGCTCCAGGTCCAGGCCCGCCTCAGTCAGGGCCGCGGCCGCCGTCTGGCGCTGGCGGCGCAGCTCACCGGTCACCACGCGGCCGACCCGGGGGCCGCGCCGCCGGAGTTCGGCGCCCAGCAGGCGCGCCTGCTCGTAGCCGGTCGGGCTCAACTCGTCGTAGTCCTCCGCCTCGGGGGAGGCCTTCCCGTGACGGATCAGGTAGATCGCTGGCATCGCACCAGGGTACGAGCGGCCCCGCGGGCGCCCCCGCGCCGGGGACGCGTTCGGGTGCGGAACCCCGCCCGCAGGGCCTGACGGCCCCGACGGCCCCCGGGGGCGCGGCCCGGGGCCCGGACGGCGGGACGGTCCCCGGCGGGCCGACCGGAAGGGTCTGCCGGTGCGGCGCGCGGGGCCCGGCGAAGGGGCCGGGCCGGGGCGCCGCACCGGTCACGGGGTCAAACGGCCCCGGAGTCCGGCTCGAAGCGCACCACCACCGACTTCGACGTCGGCGTGTTGCTCACCTCGGCCGTGGAGTCCAGCGGCACCAGCACGTTCGTCTCCGGGAAGTAGGAGGCAGCGCACCCGCGCGCGGTCGGGTAGTGCACCACCTTGAAGTGCGCCGCGCGCCGCTCCCTGCCGTCGTGCCACTCGCTCACGAGGTCGGTGTAGGCACCGTCGGCCAGCCCCAGCTCCCGGGCGTCCTCGGGGTTGACCAGCACCACCCGGCGGCCGTCCTTGATGCCCCGGTACCGGTCGTCCAGCCCGTAGACCGTCGTGTTGTACTGGTCGTGCGAGCGCAGCGTCTGCAACAGCAGCCGACCCTCGGGCACCTGCGGCGCGTACGTGCCGTTCACCGTGAAGTTGGCCAGCCCGGTCGCGGTCGGGAAGCGCCGGTCGTCGCGCGGCGCGTGCGGCAGGGTGAACCCGCCGGGCCTGCGCGCGCGGGCGTTGAAGTCCTCGAACCCCGGCACCACCGCGGCCACGTGCTCGCGCACCCGGTCGTAGTCGGTCAGCTCCGACCAGGCCACCGGGAAGTCGCCGAGCACCCGTCCGGCCAGGTCGCAGACGATGTCCACCTCCGAGCGCATGCCCGGAGCCAGCGGGGCCAGCACGCCGTGGGAGGCGTGCACCTTGCCCATGGAGTCCTCCACCGTCACCCAGCGCGGCTCGCCGTCGCGCAGGTCGCGGTCGGTGCGCCCCAGGGCGGGCAGGATCAGCGCCCGCGTCCCCGTCACCACGTGCGAGCGGTTCAGCTTGGTGGACACGTGCACCGTCAGCCCCACCCGGCGCATGGCGTCCTCGGTCACCAACGTGTCCGGGGTGGCCGCGACGAAGTTGCCGCCCATCGCGAAGAACACCCGCACGTCACCGCGCGCCATGGCGCGGATGGCGTTGACGGTGTCGTACCCGTGCTCGCGCGGCGGCGTGAAGCCGAACTCGGCGCCCAGGGCGTCCAGGAACTCCTCGGCCGGGCGCTCGAAGATCCCCATCGTGCGGTCGCCCTGCACGTTGGAGTGGCCGCGGACCGGGCACACACCCGCGCCGGGGCGGCCCACGTTGCCGCGCAGCAGCAGGAAGTTGACCACCTCGCGGATGGTGGGCACCGAGTGCCGGTGCTGGGTCAGCCCCATCGCCCAGCACACCACGATCCGCTCCGAGGAGGTGACCATCGCGGCGATCCGCTCGATCAGCTCCCGGGCCAGGCCGGTGTCGCGCTCGGTGCGCGCCCAGAACTCCTCGTCCGGCTCGGCCAGCAGCGCCTTGGCGAACTGCTCGAAGCCGTGGGTGTGGGCGGACACGAACTCCCGGTCCAGGACCGGCTCGCCGCGCTCGTCCGCCTCCAGCAGCAGGCGGTTGAGGGCGGAGAACAGGGCGAGGTCGCCGCCCAGCCGCACCTGCGCGAACAGGTCGGTCAGCTCGGTGCCGCGCCCCAGCAGGCCGGCCGGGTGCTGGGGGTTGCGGAACTCGCGCATCCCCGCCTCGGGCAGCGGGTTGACGGTGACGATCCGCGTCCCGGACTTCTTGGCCCGCTCCAGGGCGCTGAGCATGCGGGGGTGGTTGGTGCCGGGGTTCTGCCCGGCCACGATGATGAGGTCGGCCTCGCGCAGGTCCTCCAGGGACACGCTGCCCTTGCCCACGCCCAGGGTCTCGGTCAGGGCCGAACCGGACGACTCGTGGCACATGTTGGAGCAGTCGGGCATGTTGTTCGTCCCGAGGGCGCGGGCGAACAGCTGGTAGCAGAACGCCGCCTCGTTGCTGGTGCGCCCGGAGGTGTAGAACACCGCCTGGTCCGGGGAGTCCAGCGCGCGCAGGTCCTCGGCGACCAGGTCCAGCGCCCGCTCCCAGCTGACCGGCTCGTAGTGGGTGGCGCCCTCGGCCAGGTACAGCGGCTCGGCCAGGCGGCCCTGCTGGCCCAGCCAGTAACCGGACCGCCCGGCCAGCTCGGAGACCGGGTGCTCGGTGAAGAACTTTCCGGTCAGCGCCGTGGCCGTGGCCTCCTCCGCGACGGCCTTGGCGCCGTTCTCGCAGAACTCGGCCCGGTGCCTCTTGTCCCCCTCGGGCCAGGCGCAGCCCGGGCAGTCGAAGCCGCGCTTCTGGTTGATCGCGAGCATGGCTGGCAGCCCGCGCCGCACACCGGTGTGCTCGTTGAGGTGGCGGAGGCTGTTGAGCACGGCGGGGAGTCCGGCCGCGCTGCTCTTGGGCGGGCTGATCCGGGGGGAGTCCTGGGCGGGGTCTGCGTTGTCCGAGTGCTGGTGTCTCACACTGCGCATTCTGGCACCGACCGTCCGATGGTGGGACGTCCGGGTGAGCGTCAACGGCCCGGACGGGGTGCCGGGCGCGCGGAGACCGCCCCTCGCAGGGCTTCGCGCACCGCCCTTCGTAACCGCTGCCGGTCCGGGGGATGACCCTCGGGACCGGCATGCGTCACGACTCGTCGGGATATCCGATGAGCCGCCGTACGGCGGTCGGAGGCCCGTGCGCGCCGGATGCGGGATCGAAGACCAGGTCGTCACGGAAACAGAAGTACAGCCGCTGCCAGATCCCCCACGCGCGGGCCCTGAGGGGCGCGTCCCGCTTCCTGCGCGCTTCGGTGCTGTGGAAGTCCCGCAGGGCCAGTGCTGCTCCCGCTCCGATCACCAGGGTCCACACGACCATGCCGAACAGGAAGGAGGCGAACTGCTCCACTCCTCCGGCCAGGCTCAGTGCGCCGTTGGCCACCAGACCCACGAGGAGGAGGACCACGGCGGACGCGATGAGCGCGCTTCTCCACTCCCAACCCAGCAGCCAGCGCAGCACCAGGCCGGTGGCCACCGCCGGTACAGCGCCGAAGACACCGAACTGGATCACCAGCGGGGCGGCGAGCACGAGCAGGCCGATTCCGATCCACCGGGTGAGCCCGGGCGCCGCCCCGGGCGGCGCGGGGAAGTCCAGTTGCGTCGCCAGGGTGCTCTGGGAGTAGGAGGTGGAGGAGTGCCGGGCCCACGCGATCGTCGTGTCGCCGCGCAGCCACGACCACTCGTCATCCCCGCGGATCGTCGACGATCCGGCGCTCTGCGTGGTCGTCGTGCCCTCACGGACCACGGCGGACACCTTGACCGTCCGATCCTGGCGTGAGCACACCGGGCAGTTCGCCACCGGCTGCCTTCCTCCCGCGTCCTCGTACCATCAGACCTCCAGCCGAGGGTAGCCGTTGGCGGGGCACCGCGGAAAGGCTTTTCCTAACGGTTCCGGGGCCTGGATCCGCCGACCGCAGGCGTACGGAGACAGCGGTCCCGGCGGCCGACCGGTGACGGCCCGGCGGGAGTCCGGTCGGTCCGGGCCGCTCCTCCGGGGCGCGGCGCGGCGTTCGCCGGGGGAGAGGCCCCGTCCGGCGGCGTGTGACATGCCGCCGACTCCGCAATGCGCTCCCCGGGCCGCCTCGCGGGGCAGACTGGCGACGCCGGTCGTCATGAGAAACGTGGGTACGCGAACCGCATGGGTGTCTTCGAGCGCAACCTTCGGACGGCCCCGGTGAGGCCGGGGCGGAACTCCGCGCGGCGTCGCGGCCTCGCGCGGCGGCACGGCGACCGGAGGGCGGCGCGATGAGCGACGACGGCTGGCCGCTGGAGACCGGCCTGCTGCGCGCGGTGTTCGACAGCGTGGGCGCGGGGATGTTCGTCATCGACACCACCGGCCGCATCACCGCCGCCAACCCCTACGCGCAGCGCATCCTGGACCGGCCCGGGGAGGAGATGCTGGGCCTGGACCTGCACGGCCTGCTGCACCGCGACCCGGAGGGGGAGCCGACGCCGCGGGAGGAGTGCCGCGTCCTGGCCGTGCTCGACAGCGGCCACCCGGCCGAGGGGAGCAGCGAGTCCTTCCTGCGGGGGGACGGCACGCTCGTGCCCATCATCTGGGCGACCACCCCGCTCCAGAACGAGGGGCGCCCGGAGGGCGCGGTCATCGTCTTCCACGACTTCAGGGCGCACCGCGACGCCGCCGAGCAGACCGCGGCGCACCTGGGGGCCCTGGAGGAACTCACCGCCCGGTTGAGCCTGGTCGCGGAGATCTCCGTGGTCCTGGTCTCCACCCTGGACGTGCCCGAGATGCTGGACAGGCTGGTCCGGCTGCTGGTGCCGGAACTGGGGGACTGGGCGGTGGTCGACATGGTCACCGACGGGCGCACCAAGGAGGTGGAGCGCGTCGCCGTGCACGCCTTGGGCGGCCAGGACACGGCCGAGGCGCTCAAGGGCCCGCTGCCGCCGCTGTCGCCCGCCTCCCACGCGGCGCTGATGCGCGCCCTGTACAGTACCCAGCCCGTCCTCTTCGACGCCGGTGACCTGGACCGTGAACCGGACGAGCCGCTCGCCCGGGCGCACCGGCGGCTGTTCGACCGCCTGGGCGGGCACTCCGCGGTGGTGGTGCCGCTGCACACCCACCGGCAGGTCTTCGGGGCGCTGACCGTTGCCCGCACCGGGGAGCGGCCCGCCTACACCGACGCCGAGGTCCTCGTGCTGGGGGACGTCGCCCGGCGCGCCGGTCTGGTGATGGAGAGCGCCCAGCTCTTCGCGCAGCAGCGTCACGTCGCCGAGACCATGCAGCGCCAGCTCCTGACCCCGCTGCCGCAGGTCGACCACCTGCGGTTCGCCGCCCGCTACCAGCCCGCGCAGCAGGCCGCCGAGATCGGCGGGGACTGGTACGACGCGTTCCTGCTCGCCGACGGCGTCATGACCATGGTCATCGGCGACGTGGTCGGCCACGACCTCCAGGCCGCCGCGCACATGGCTGAGGTCCGCAACATGCTGCGCGCCCTGGCCTGGGACCGCCAGGAACCGCCCAGCCTGATCATGCGGCGGCTGGACGAGGCCATGACCAACACCAGCGACGCCCCCATGGCCACCGCCGTCTTCGCCCGTATCGAGGGCCCCGAGGGCGGGCCCTGGTGTCTGCACTGGGTCAACGCCGGGCACCCCCCGCCGCTGCTCGTCACCGCCGACGGACACACCCGCTACCTGGAGGAGGGCCACGGGCCCCTGCTGGGCATGAGCGCCGCCCTGCACCTGGGCCTGGACTGGCCCGACGCCCAGGAGGAGATCCCTGCGGAGTCCACCCTGCTGCTGTACACCGACGGCCTCGTCGAGAGCCGCGGCCACCCCATCGACACGGGACTGGCCAACCTGCGCCGCCACGCCGCCGCCCTGGCCGGCCGCGACGTCGAGGACTTCTGCGACGAACTCCTGGCCCGCATCGACCCCGGCGGCGACGACGTCGCCCTGCTCGCCCTGCGCGTTCCGGCGGCGGGCGAGGGCGCGGGCGACGACACCGCGCCGCCCCAGCACGCGCACAGCCCCGCCGCTCCCGACCGCGGGGCACCCGGCGCGGCCGTCGAGGACAGCCCGGTCAGGGACACCTCCGAACCGGGGTGAGCGTGGGCGGCCCCGGACGCGGGCCGGGGCCGCCGGGTCGGGAACGGGCCGGTTCCGCGGCGCCCGCGCGCCCGTTTCCGCCCACACGGGCCGGGTAGTGGCCGAGGGCAGCCCAGGGGGCCGCGCGCTTCCCAGGCGACGACCGCGACCGCCGCGAGACCAGGGGGAACCGATGAGGGCAGTGGTGTGGAACGGCACCAGGAACGTCGACACCGTGACCGTTCCCGATCCGCGGATCGAGGAGCCCGGCGACGCCGTCGTCCGGATCACCAGCTCGGGCCTGTGCGGCTCCGACCTGCACCTGTACGAGGTGCTCGGACCGTTCATGACCCCGGGGGACATCCTCGGACACGAACCCATGGGCGTGGTCGAGGAGGTCGGTTCCGGCGTCACCTCCCTCACCCCCGGACAGCGGGTGGTCATCCCCTTCCAGATCTCCTGCGGGCACTGCCTCATGTGCGACACCGGTCTCCAGAGCCAGTGCGAGAACACCCAGGTCGAGGAGCAGGGCATGGGCGCCGCGCTCTTCGGCTACAGCAAGCTCTACGGCGCGGTGCCCGGCGGGCAGGCCGAGTACCTGCGCGTGCCGCGCGCCGAGACCACCGCGGTCCCGGTGTCCGACCAGGGACCCGACGACCGCTACCTGTTCCTGTCCGACGTGCTGCCGACCGCCTGGCAGGCCGTCCGCTACGCCGACGTCCCCGAGGGGGGATCGGTGGCCGTCCTGGGGCTGGGGCCGATCGGCGACATGTGCTGCCGGGTCGCCCGCCACCTGGGCGCGGGCCGGGTGTTCGGCGTGGACCCGGTGCCGGAACGGCGCGCCCGCGCCGCCGCCCGGGACGTGGAGGTGTTCGACTCCTCCAAGGGCACCGACGACGTGGTCCGGGAGATCCGCGACCGCACGGACGGGCGCGGCCCGGACGCGGTCATCGACGCGGTCGGTATGGAGGCGGCCGGGCACGGCTCGGCCAAGTTCGCCCAGCGCGTGGCCAACCTCATGCCGCGCGGCGTGGCGGCCAAGATGATGGAGACGGCCGGGGTGGACCGGCTGACCGCCCTGCACACCGCCATCGAACTGGTGCGGCGCGGCGGGACCGTCTCCCTGATCGGCGTGTACGGCGGCATGGCCGACCCGATGCCGATGCTCACGCTCTTCGACAAGCAGATCCAGCTGCGGATGGGGCAGGCCAACGTGCGCCGGTGGGTGCCGGAGATCCTGCCGCTGCTGGAGGGTGCCGACCCGCTGGGCGTGGACGACTTCGCCACCCACCACGTGGGCCTGGACGCGGCCTCGATGGCCTACGAGAAGTTCCAGAAGAAGCAGGACGGCGTGTTCAAGGTCGTCTTCCGGCCCTGACGGGTCGCGGGCGGGCGCCCCCGGGCCGGGGCACCCGCCCCAGGGGCTCCCGATCCCCGAAGGGGGCGCTGACCGCCGCGTCGAGCGGGCGCGGGGCCGCCCCGGTCCCGCGCCGGACGCACGCGGACCGCTCCGTGCGCCGGGCCCGGTGCCGACGCGGCCTACCGGCCGGTCGGCCCGTGGGCCGCGTCGGCCGACGGCGCCTGACCCCCGCCCCCGGGCGCCGCCAACGAGGCGATGAAGCGCTCGGCCGCGGCGTCGACCTCGGCGGTCGGGGTCAGCAGCCTCTCCAGCAGGAGCCCCCGCAGGCACGCGGTCGCGATGATGCTCCGCTGCCTGGCGTCGGCCGCCGTGGCGCCGTCGCGAAGGGCCGCCGCTTCCAGAAGGTTCGCCAGGCCGTCGATGTCGAGGACGAGCTCCTGGAACGCGTCGCGTTCGTAGACCGCGAGCCCGACCAGGTGGAAGAAGGCGTGGGTGCGGTCCTCGTGCGCGGGGTCCGAGTAGAAGTCCCAGACCGCTCCGCACAGGGCCGCGAACCCGAGTTCGCCGCCGGTCGAGGCGATGACGAGGTTGTCGCGGCGGCGCGCCTCCAACAGCACCGCGCGCAGCAGTCCCGGCCGCGACCCGAAGTGGTACGTCAGCAGCGTGTGGTGCACGCCGAGCCGCTCCGCCACCTGGCGCATCGACAGGTTCGGGCTGGGGCCGTTCTGGCCGAACTCGTCGAACAGCGACTCCAGGAGACGCTTCTTGCCTTCCCCCGCCGGCGATCTCACGTTGCCTCCGTTGACAGTTTCACCACTGTTGAGTACGTTACCGCATGTTCAATTCACCACTGTTGAGGACAGTGGGCCGCGGTCCGCGGAAGGGGTTCGGTGGCCGGCGCACGGCTGGTCGGCGGTGTCGTCGCGGACGGACCGGGCGCTGGCCCGATCGCGGTCGACGTGTGCGTCGAGGACGGCCTGACCAAGGGAGAGACCCGTTGAGCGAGATACTGCACGGCTGTCTGCCGGACACGGAGTACCTGGAGGTGACCGCCCGGTCGGGGCACCGCTACGGCGTCTGGGTGACCACGCCCCCCGGTTACGCGGACTCCACGGACCCCCTGCCGCTGATCTACGTGCTGGACGGCAACTGGGCGGTCGGCCTCACCGCGCCCCTCATCGTCACCCAGGCGGACCCGTACCTGGCGATCGCCCCCTACGTCCAGGTCAGCGTCGGGTACGCCGGTGAGGAGGCCGCGGACTGGGCGCACATCCGCAACCGCGACCTCGTGCCGCCGGGCGAACCCGTCGGTGACGACATGCTGGCCACCCTCGCGGCGGCGCGCGAGTCGGGTGCGATGACCCCGGAGCAGGTCGACGCCTACCTCGCGGAGCTGGCGGAACCCCGGGCCGACCTCTTCCTCGACTTCCTGACCGGCGAACTCCACCCGCACCTGCGGTCGAGGCTGCGTGTCAGCGAGTCCGGACACGGCCTCTTCGGCTACTCCTACGGAGGTCTCTTCGCCCTCTACGCGTGGCTGTGCGACACGGGGCTCTTCGCGAGCGTCGGCGCGGGCAGCCCCGGCGTGGCCAGTACGGACAGCCGGGTCTTCGACCTCGTCCAGGCCCTGCCGGAACCCGCCGGGGACGCGGCCGCCCCACGGCTGCACATCACGCTGAACGAGGCCGAAATACTGGGGGAGGTCCCCTTCTACCGCGCGATGGCCCGCAACGTCCTCACCGCGGTGGAGCAGCTGCGCACCCGGGGGCGGTCGGAGCGGGTTTCGAACGCGTTGTTGCGGGAGACGCACGTCACCGGGTTGCAGGCATCGTTCCTCAGCTACCTGAAGACGTGCCACGGGCGCTGACAGCCCTTCCCGGAGTCGCGCGCGCGACTCCGGGAAGGGGCGCTCAGTTCTCGTAGATCCGGACGTAGTCGACGACCATCTGCTGCGGGAACTGGGTGGTGCCGTCGGGGTAGCCGGGCCAGTTCCCGCCCACCGCGACGTTGAGGATCATGAAGAAGGACTGGTCGTAGACCCACGGGTTGCCGCCCACGTCGGCGCTGGTGAGGGTGTGGTAGGCGTTGCCGTCCACCGACCAGGTGATCGACCCCGGGCTCCAGTCCACGGCGAAGGTGTGGAAGTCGTCGGCGAAGGACCAGCCCTGCGGGTGCGTGTAGGAGGAGCCGATGCCGTCCGCGCCCGAGTAGCCGGGCCCGTGCACGGTGCCGTGCACCATGTGGGGCTCGTACCCGACGTTCTCCATGATGTCGATCTCGCCGGAGTCGGGCCAGGGGGTGTCGGGGAAACCGGAGCCGAGCATCCAGAAGGCGGGCCAGATGCCCTGGCCGCGGGGGATCTTGATGCGGGCCTCGATGCGGCCGTAGGCGTGTTCGACCTTGTCCTGCGTGGTCATGCGGGCGGAGGTGTAGGAGCCGTCCGCCTCCTGGCGCGCGGTGATGACGAGGTTGCCCTGGCCGTCGAGGGCGGAGTTGGCGCGGCTGTTGGTGTAGTTCTGGAGTTCGTTGTTGCCCCAGCCGTGGTCGCCGGTCTCGTGGTTCCAGTTGGCGGGGTCGGGGGCGGTTCCGGCGGCGCCGTCGAACTCGTCGGACCAGACGATGTCCCCGGGCGCGGCGCTGAGTTCGGCGTTGGCCCCGTCCACGGCGCCTCCCGTCCACTGCGGTGCGGTGAGGACCGCCGCGGCAAGCGCGGCGGAGGCGGTCACCGCCGTGGCGACGGTGGCGGTGCGGCGGGTACTGGGGCGGGCGCTCTTGGTCATGGCGTACTCCGGTGAGCGGGGGGACGGGCGCGCCCGGTGCCGTGACGCGTGCGAAATAGCGGGTTCCGCACGTGCCGCTGGGGCGTGCCCGCGTGGGCGGGCGCCCACTGAACAAGCGTTAAGTGACTGTACGTACGCGACCGCTCGCGGACAAGGGGGGTCGGGCGAAAAGTTGGGATCGCTCCCATGTGGCTGGGGTGAAACGTGTGGTCTGTGTGCTTTTGGGGTGGTGTCGACTTCGCGGGGGAGTGGCCCCGACGACGACGGGCCCCGCGGAGCGTGCGCTCCACGGGGCCTGGCAGGCGGGGGCGTCAGCCGTTCAGGGTCTCCTGGATCAGCGGGACCAGCTCGTCCAGCGCGTGGGAGATGCCCGGGTACGAGCCGCTGGAGAAGGCGTTGGCCAGCTCCGGGTCGTCCAGGATGACCAGTCGGCCGTCCTCGGCGGAGGGGATGCCCTGGAGCACCGGGTCCTCGCGCAGGTGGTCCGCGGTGCCGCCGATGGGGAACATGACCGTCAGGTCCGCGTCCAGGACCTCCAGCCGCTCCGGGCTCAGGTCCACGTAGAAGGCGCCGTCCGCCATCTCCTCGACCTCGGGCTTGTACTGGAAGCCCAACTCCTGGAGCAGGTCCACCCGGGAGTCGCCGGGCACGTAGGCGCCGTACTGGCCGTCGAAGTAGGCGCCCACGGTCAGGGTCATGTCGGCGAACTCGGGGTTCTCCTCCCGGATCCGGGCGAAGCGGCCCTCCAGCTCCTCGATGAGCTCCTCGGCGCGCTCCTGCTCGCCGACCACCTGGGCGACCTGGCGGGTCTGCTGCTGCCAGGTGGTGCCGTAGGTGACCTCCACGCCGGGCGGCGGGCCGACCACGGGGGCCACCGGCGAGAGCAGGTCGTAGCGGTCCTGGCTGTTGTCGGAGCGGGTGTCGAGGATGACGTCGGGCTCCAGGGAGGCGATCGCCTCCAGGTTCGGCTCCATGGTGCCGAGCTGGACCGGCTCCTCCTCGAACATGTCGGCCGCCCACGGACCCACGCCCGTGCCGCCGTAGGCCTGCCAGTCGGCCACGCCGACCGGCTGCACGCCCAGCGCCAGCGCGGTCTCCGCGTCGGACCAGCCCATGGCGACGACGTTGGTCGGCTCGTCCGCGATCTCCACGTCGCCGAAGATGGTCTCGACGGTGACCGGGTACCCCTCGGCGACCTCGCCGTCCGAGCCGCCCTCCGCGGAGCCGGAGGTCTGGCCGCCGCAGGCGGCGAGCAGCAGGAGGGACAGCGCGCCGGCGGCGATCGCGCCGCCGCGGGTCAGCGGACCGGGGTTCATGGGGCCTCATTCGGTCGAGTCGGTGAGCTTAGCCTTGCCTAAGCAAGGATTATGGTGCTGGAGTCGGTGGTTTTGCGCAAGCCCGTGGCGGAGGGCGCGGAAGACCGCGGATGCCGGTGAAGTCCGTTGTGCACGGTCGTCTGCGGGACCGTGCGGCACTCCTCGCGGGCCGCGGTCGTGGCGAGGGTCACACCGTCACGAGTAGGCCGCCACGCCGTGGCGCCAGTAGCCGATGAAGGCGATGTCGTCTTTGGGGATGTGGTGTTGGCGGACGAGGGTGCGGCGTAGTTCGGTGGGGAGGGCGTTCTCTCCGGCGACGAAGCAGTAGGGGCGTCCCTCGGGCAGTTCGGCGGCGCGTACGGTTTCCAGGGCGAGTCGTCCGGGGACGGTGTGGGGGTCGGTGCGGGGGAGCCAGCGCACGTCCACTCCGGGCGGGGCCTGGACAGGGCGCACGTCTTCGGGGCAGGGGACTTCGAGGTAGGCCTGTCCGCGCAGGTCGTCGGGGGCTTGTTCGAGGATGGAGAGCAGGGCGGGTACGGCGCTCTCGTCGCCGACGAGCAGGTGCCAGTCGGCCTCCTCCGGAGGCAGGTAGTAGATCCCCTCGGCGTACAGGCCCAGTTCGTCGCCGGGCCGCGCGGCCAGCGCCCACGCCGACGCCGGGCCCTCGTCCCCGTGCGCGACGAACTCGATGTCCAGCTCCAGCGCCTCGGCGTCGAAGCGGCGGACGGTGTAGTTGCGCACGTGCGGGCGCACGTCGTCGGGCATGGCGCGGAACGCGGCCACCCACCCGTTGCCGTCGCCGCCGCTGTCGGCGACGGGCAGGTGCAGCCTCTCCTGGCCCGGCCGGGCGAAGAGGATCCGCGTGCACTGGTCCAGGCCCAGGAACTCGAACCCGGTCAGCTCCTCGCCCGTGAGCGTCACGGTGAGGAAGTGCTCGCTGGTCCGCTCGGTGCGCGCCACCCGGGTGCGGATCATGGTGCGGTGGTTCGGATGCCTGATGCGCAAGGCGCGGCCCCTTCGTTCGGGTCGGAGAGCGGCGGGTGTCGGTTTCGTCCGGTCTCGGGGTGCTGTGACCGTATGCCGACTCGGGAAAGGTTAGCCTAACCAAGCTTGGTGTGGCACGGTGGTCCGGGGCGCTCCTTCCCGGTTCCGCGGGCGCTCCGCCAGCCCACTAGCCTTGCCCAGGGCACGACATAGCGGGGGGAACAGGACATCGGATGAGTAGACGTCTGTACGGGGCCGCGCGCCCCGCGCCGAGCGGACCCGCCCTGTGAGCGCCGCCCCCGCGACCGCCCCCGCCGCCGAGCGCGAACCGCGCTCCCCCGGCGCCCCCGGGCGTGAGGTCCCCGACAGCGTGCGCGCCCTGCGCCGCCGCACCCTGCGGCGCAACCGCGGCCGCGTCCTGGTCGGCGTGGTCCTGCTCTCCCTGCACCAGGTCGCCGAGGCCCTCGTGCCGGTGGCCATCGGCCTGACCATCGACTGGGCCGTCTTCTCCGGCGACGTCGGCGCCCTGGCGGTCTGCGTCGCGGGCATGGTCGTGCTCTTCACCGTCCTGGCCCAGGCCTACCGCAACGGCGCCCGCTTCACCCTGCGCGCCGTCGAGAACGAGGCGCACCTGCTGCGGGTGGAGGCCGCTCGCCGGGCCCTGGACCCGCGCGGCGAGCGCAGCGGCCTGCGCGCGGGCGAGGTCCTGTCGGTGGCCACCTCCGACGCCGAGCAGGCCGCCCTGTACGTGCGCGCCTGGTCGGCGTCGATCGCCGTGGCGGTCGCCATCATCGTCACCACCGTCGCGCTCCTGGCCGTGGACGTCCCCCTGGGGATCGGCGTCCTGGTCGGCGTCCCCCTGCTCATGCTGCTCCTGCGCCTGCCCGCCGCCCGCATCACCCGGCGCAGCGAGGCCAAGCAGGCCACCGCCGCCGGGGCCACCGCCCTGGCCACCGACCTGGTCAGCGGCCTGCGCGTCCTCATGGGCATCGGGGCGCGGCACAACGCGGCCGCCCGCTACCGCCGGGCCAGCACCCTGGCCCTGGACGCCTCGGTCGGCGCCGCCGCCAGCAACGGCGTCTACCGCGGCCTGGTCACCGCCGCCAGCGCCGTGTTCCTGGCCTGCGTGGCGGGCGTGGCCGGGTGGATGGCCCTCCAGGGCCGCCTCAGCGTCGGTGAACTCGTCACCGTCATCGGCCTCGCCCAGTTCCTGGCCGAACCCGTCCAGAGCCTGGGCATGGTCGGCCAACTGTTCGCCACCGCCCGCGCCTCCGCCCGGCGGCTGGTGCGCCTGCTCAACGCCCCCGACGCGGTCACCCCGGGCGAGCGCGCCTGCGATCGGGAGCCCGTGGTCGCGCTGTCAGGGGTCGGCTACCGCACGCTGCGCGGGGTGGACCTCCAACTCGCCCCCGGCGAACTCGTCGGCGTGCTCACCACCGACCCCCGCGACGCCGAGGCGCTGCTGGAACTGCTCTCGGGCCGGGCCGAGCCCGCGGCCCTGGAGGGCACGTTCACGGTGGGCGGCGTCCCCGTCCCCGAACTCGCCCTGGACGCCCTGCGCGAAGCGGTCCTGGTGGAGGAGCACGGGGCCACCCTGTTCGAGGGCACCCTGCGCTCCAACCTGGACACCGGCGCGGGCGGCGACGAGGAGCGGCTCCTGGACGCCCTGCGGGCCGCCTCGGCCGCGGACCTGGTCGAGGGTCACCCCGAGGGCCTGGACCGGCCGGTCGCCGACCGCGCGGCCAACCTCTCCGGCGGCCAGCGCCAGCGCGTGGCCCTGGCCCGAGCCCTGGTCGCGGACCCGCCCGTCCTGGTGCTGCACGATCCCACCACCGCCGTGGACGCGGTCACCGAGGAGGCCATCGCCCGGGGCACGGCCGCGGCCCGCTCGGGTGCGGCCAGGTCCACCCTGGTCGTGGCGAACAGCCCGGCGCTGCTGGCCCGCGCCGACCGCGTCGTGGTGCTGGCCGAGGGACGGGTGCGGTGCACGGGCACCCACGCGCGGCTGTTGGAGGAGGACGCGCACTACCGCGAGGCGGTGCTGCGGTGACCGCCCCGCCGAGCACGGCACCGGCGCGGTGCGCACCGTCGCGGTCCGCCGTGTTCGGGGCCGCTCCGCCGTGGTCCGCGGCGCACCGGAGCGCCCCGCCGCCGACCGCCGCCCCCGGCCGACGCGCCCCCCTTCCCCGCCACCACGACCCCGAGGACGACCGATGAGCACGCCGGTGGAGGACTCCGCGAGCGAACACGGGGAACTGCTCCCCACCGCCTCGGCCCGCCGCACGTGGGCCGTGCTGGGCGAGGGGGTGCGCGGCACCGGCTGGGGCGCCCCCCTGGCCCTGGCCACCGTGCTCGCGGGCAGCGCCGCCGGACTGGTCGCCCCCTGGGTGCTGGGCCGGATGGTCGACGACATCTCGGCGCAGCGGGGGCTGGACACCGTCCTGTCCTCGGTCCTGCTGATCGCCGGGGCGGGACTGCTCGGCGGCCTGCTCACGGGTGTGGGAAGCTGGCTGGTCAGCCGGGTCGGCGAGACCGTCCTGGCCCGCCTGCGCGAACGCGTCATGGACCGGGTGCTGCGCATGCCCGCCGCCCGTCTGGAACGGGTGCGCATCGGCGACCTGCTCTCCCGGGTCGGGGACGACGTCGCCGTGGTCACCGCCAGCATCGCCCGCAGCGGCCCCGACGCGGTCGTGGCCCTGGCCACCGTCCTGCTGACCGCGGTGGGCATCACCGCCCTGGACTGGCGTCTGGGCCTGGCCGCAATGCTCTGCGTGCCGGTCTACGTGACGGCCGTGCGCTGGTACCTGCCCCGCTCGGGTCCCTACTACGCCCGCGAGCGCGTGGCCATGGGCGAGCGCTCGCACGCGATGATGGGCGCCCTGCGCGGGCGCTCCGCCGTGCGCGCCTACCGACTGGAGGACGAGCACGAGTCCCGGGTGCGCGACCGCTCGGCCGCCGCCATGGACATCACGGTGTCGGTGTTCCGGCTGTTCACCCGCTTCGGGTCGCGGCTCAACGCCGCCGAGTGCGTCGGACTGACCTCGGTGCTGGTGGCCGGGTTCTGGCTGGTGCGCGCCGACCTGGCCAGCGTCGGCATGGTCACCGCCGCCGCCCTGTACTTCCACCGCCTGTTCGGCCCGCTGATCTTCCTGGTCATGAACTTCAACGAGGTGCAGTCGGCCGGGGCGAGCCTGGCCCGCCTGGCCGGTGTGGTCGACATCCCGGTGGAGGCCGACCCGGGCGCGGAGGAGGGCCCGTCCGGTTCCTCGGTCCGCGTCGCGGGGGTCACCCACTCCTACGGCACCGGCGGCCCGGCCGCGCTGGAGGAGGTGTCGCTGGAGGTCGCCCCGGGCGAGCGCGTGGCCCTGGTCGGGGCCAGCGGCGCGGGCAAGACCACGCTGGCCGCCCTGGTCAGCGGCCTGCGCACGCCCACGGCCGGAACCGTGTACCTGGGCGGGATCCCCCTGGAGGAACTGGGGGAGCGACGGGTGCGCGAACACGTCTTCCTGGTCAGCCAGGAGACCCACGTGTTCGCCGGAACCCTGCTGGAGGACCTGCGCCTGGCCCGCGCCGGGGCCGACGCGGCCCAGGCGGAGGCCGCCCTGGTGGCCGTCGGCGCCCTGGAGTGGGTGCGCGCCCTGCCCGAGGGGCTGGACACGGTGGTCGGCGAGGGCGGGCACGCCCTGACCGCCGAGCAGGCCCAGCACCTGGCGCTGGCCCGGCTGGTGCTGGCCGACCCGGACGTGGCCGTCCTGGACGAGGCCACCGCCGAGGCGGGCAGCTCCGGCGCCCGGCGGCTGGAGCGCGCCGCCGCCGCGGCCACCGCCGGGCGCACCACGCTGGTGGTGGCGCACCGGCTGACCCAGGCGCAGACCGCCGACCGCGTGGTGGTCATGGACCGGGGCCGCGTCGTGGAGCAGGGGACGCACGCCGAGCTGGTCGCCGCCGGGGGGCGCTACGCCGACCTGTGGCGCAGCTGGCAGGGCGCGCCGGACGACGGGGAGCTGCTCTCCCGCTGACCGCGCCTTCGGTCGGCGTGCCGTTCGCAGCGGGGCGCCGTGGCGGGGGAGCCCGCGCAGGGCCGCCGTCCGTGCCCGCGCCGCTCCGGGCGTCGGGCCGGCGGGGGTCAGAGCTGGAGTTCGCTCTCCACGCGCCGGAGGGTGTGGCGGGCCATGGCCAGGTTGGCGCGCTGGCGGTCCAGCGCCAGGTAGAGGAAGACGCTGCCGTGCGCCTTCTCCAGCAGGCGGATGAGGTGGTACTGGCTGCTCAGCGTGATGAGGATGTCCTCGATGCGGTCGTCGAGGCCGATCGCGCCCAGGGCGCGCGTCTTGGCGCGCACGACCTCGGTGTTGGCCGCCGCGGCCATCTCCAGGTCGAAGTGGCCGCCCCCGCCCATGGTGCCCAGGGACATGCCGCTCTCGTAGTCCACGACCGCGACGCCGATGGCGCCCTCGATCCCCATGGCTTCCTTCATCGCCGCGTCGGCGTTCATGGCGTCTCCTCACGCTCGGTGTCCACCGCAGGAGCGGCGATACATGACGAAAATTAGCGAAACGCCTGGAGGGTGCGTAAGTGGACAGTTTGTGGCTGGAGTCCATCGTTACCACAGTGTGTCCTCTTTGCTCATCTTTGACTGTTAAATGTCTTTTGGAGGCAACCAGACACCGGGGGGCACGTGTCGAGCACAGCTGTATCCACGGAGCGTTACCTGAGCTGTGACGGCGTCGTGGCCGCGATGCTCGTGGACCGCGCGACGGGCCGGGCGCACGCGCGGTCGGGGGCGGTGTCGGCGCTGCCCGACCCCGAGCACGTCGCGGACTCTCACCACCTGGCCCTGGACCTGGCCCTGGCCTCCCGCGAACCGGCGGTCCGGGAGAGCGTGGTCACCACCGGCGGGCACCACGTGCTGACCCGCCCCGTGCCCTCCCCGAGCGCGGACGAGGCCCTGCTCGTCCTGGTCTTCGACCGCGCGCGGACCAACCTCGCGCTGGCCCGCCTCCAGGCCGACGAGCACACCGCGGAGCTGCTGTCATGAGCGACGCCGCACCCCCGCGGGCACTGACCGAGGCCCTGCTGCGGGCCCGCGAGGAGGAGTTCACCGGAGCCCTGCGCCTGACCGGCTCGCCCGAGGCCCTGGTCCACCTGGCCGCCGGACGCGTCACCGCCGTCACCACACCGGCCGCGCCCACACCCGAGACCCTCCTGGTCAGGTCCGGCGCGGTCCCCGCCGGGGTCTGGGCCGCCGCCTACGAGGCAGCCGCCCACACCGACGGCCTGGCCCGGGAACTGCTGGACCGCGGCGCGGTCCCGGTCGCGGTGCTGGAACTGGCGTGCGCCACGGCCCTGGCGGACGGCGTCCTGGCGCTGTGCCTGTCCCCCGAACCCCGCGTGGAGGCCGTGCTCTCCGACGCCGCGCCGCCGTTGCTGGGCCTGGAGCACGGCCTGGACCCGCAGGAGGTGCTGGCCGAGGCCGGGCGCCGCCTGGCCTTCCTCGCCGACCGGTGGGGCCCGCCCGCGGACCTGGCCCGCCGCCGCCCCGTGCCCGCCGGGCCGGTACACGACTCCCTGCCCTCCGCCTACCGGCTCCTGCTCACCCAGGCCAACGGCCGCCGCACCCCCAGGGACCTGGCCTTCGCCCTGGGCCGGGGGCTGACCGGGGTCATGGCCGACGTCGCGCGCCTCACCGAACGCGGGCTGCTGGAGGCCGCGGCCCCCGGCGGCGCGGACGGCCTCACCCGACGCACCCCCGAGGCCGCCGCCCCGGACGAGGGACCGTCCGCGCTGGCCAAGCGTCGTCCGGGCGCCAACACCGTGCGCCCCGCGCCTCCGGCCCCGTCGGTTCCGGTCCCCGGGAGCGTGCGCGAACGCCTGCGCTCACTGGGCGCCGACCGCGGGACGGCCGCGGAGGCCGGGGAAGAGGCGGCCCGATGAGCACGACCGGACGGCCCCGTCCGGCCCGCAGCGGCGAACCGCCCGCCGGGGGACACGAGGGGGGCGGCCTGACCGCCCTGCCCAAGCGCACCCCCTCCCCGGTTCCCCGGGGGCCGCGCCCCCGGCCGGGGCTGTTCGGCCCCAAGGAGCCCGAGCCCGGGCCGATCGCCGCCCTGCGCCGTGCGCAGCGCGCCGCGGTGCCCCTGGAGAGGGTGCGCAGCGCGCTACAGGACCTGGACGCCCACACCGGCCGCACGACGCGGCCGACCGACGAGCACGGGAGCGAGTAGATGGTTCAGGGTCAGATCGCCGAGGAGTTGGCGCTGCTGCGCGAGCGCGTCGTCGGCGTGACCGACAGCGCAGTGGCCGCCTCCGACGGCATGCTGGTGGCCTCCGACATCCAGGGCGGCCGACCCCACGCGCTGGCCGCGCTCGCCGCCGCCTCCCTGGGCCTGGGCAAGCGCACCGGCGACGAGACGGGGCTGGGACCGCTGCGCGAGGTCGTCACCCGCTGCCAGGGCGGCTACGCGGTCGTCTACGCGGTCGGGATGGAGGCCCTGCTCGTCGTGCTGGGAGACGAGGGCATGGACACAGCCGCCCTGCGCCGCGAGTCCCGGCTGACGGTGGAGCGCGTGGGCTCGCTGCTGGAGGTCACCGCCGCCGGCTGAGACCCCCGTGCGACGTTTCCGTCGCGCGGGGCCTCCCGCGGCCCTTTTCCACGACCTCGGTTCTACCGCTGTGGCCCGCCCCCGACCCCTGGCTCGTCCTCGTCGGGAGCCCACGTGCCCGCGCTCAGGCGTCCCGTTCGAGCACGCCCGCGTCATGGAGGAGTTCGCCGCCGACCATCGTCGCCCCCACCTGCAGTTCGCGCAGCCGTTGGGCGGGCACGCACAGGGGATCGTCGGACAGGACCACCAGGTCGGCCAGGTACCCGGCGGCCAGCGTGCCCTTGCGGTGCTCCTGCCGGTCGGCGTAGGCCGAGCCGACCGTGTAGGCGCGCAGGGCCTGCTCCACCGTCAACCGTTCGCCGGGATTGATCACCACCCCCGCAGCCGTCGTGCGGTTCACCATGTCGTGGATGCTGTGCAGTGGCTCCCCGGGCACCACGGGGGCGTCCGAACTACCCGGCAGGACGACGCCCGCGTCGACGAACGAACGCATCCGGTAGGCGAGTTCGGCGCGCTCGGGGCCCAGCGCGCTGATGAACCCGTCCCCCAGACGGGAGATGAACCGACCCTGCGGCACGGGAACGACGCCGCCTCGGATGATCCTGTCCACCTGCTCGTCGGAGGCCACGGCGACGTGCTCGATCCGGTGCCGTGCGTCGGGCCGCGGTGTGCGCCGCTGCGCCGCCTCGTAGGCGTCCAGAGTCACGTCGAGCGCGTAGTCGCCGATGGCGTGCGTGGCCACCTGCCAGCCGTTGCGGTGGCTCAGGTCGATCAGCTCGAACAGCTCCTTCTCACTCCACTGCAGCAGCCCGCTGTTGCCGGGACTGTCGTGGTAGTCGCAGCACATCGCCGCGGTGCGCCCGATGAGCGAGCCGTCCGAGGCGATCTTGACCGCTCCCACCCGGACGAAGTCGTCGCCCAGACCGCTGCGCATCCCCAGGTCGAGACCGAACCCCTCCTCCGAGGAGCTGATGGCCCCCAGAGGGTGCAGGGCGTCCACGAAGGGGAAGAGCGTCGCGCGCACGCGCAGGAGCCCCAGGTCCCGGGCGGTCTGGAAGGCCCGCAGGTCCGAGGGCCCGTGACCGATACCCGACTGACCGGCGATACCCGGTTCGGTCACGCTGGTCAGACCGTGGCGCAACGCCCACTCCGAGGCGGCGGCCAGCCCCTCGACCAGCGGCTCCTGGGCGACCGGACGCAACGCGTGGTTGACCAGGGCCAGGGCCTTCTCCTGCAGCAGGCCGGTCGCCTCGCCGCCCTCGCGCACCACGACACCGCCCGCGACGTCGTGGACCGCGTCCGGGTCCGGATGGCCCGCGGCCGCGAAGGCGGCGGTGTTGGCCACCGCCATGTGCTTGGAGTTGTGCACCAGGTAGACGGGTCGGCCACCGGCGATCCGGTCCAGGACGCGGCGGTGCGGATGGCCCCCGAGCTTGTTCTGGTCGTAGCCGTGGCCCACGACCCAGCGCCCGGGTTCGAGTGTGGCGGCGAAGCGTTCCACCTCCGCGTACAGGGCGTCCAGGCCGCCGACCCTCTCCGGGGCCAGATCCAGCTGGGTGAAGTCCTGGCCCAGCACGCTGAAGTGCATGTGCGCGTCGTGGAAGCCGGGCAGCACCACCTGCCCGCCCAGGTCCAGCACCCTGTCGGGCCGGGCGTCGCGGGCGTCCTCGTCGACGGCCACGACGAACCCGTTCGTGATCGCCAGGGTGTGGGCTACGGGGTGTGCCGGATCCATGGTGCGGATCCGTGCGTTGGTCAGGAGAGTGTCGATGCGCATGGTCAGTGGTGGTCCTTCGGTGCGTGGGTCAGGACTTGGCGGACAGGCGTGCGGTCAGGGAGCCCAGTGCGAGGACACCCGCGATGGTCGCGGCGATGAGCGCGACGTAGAACACCGCGACGCCGCCCCAGGAGCCGCCGCCCGCGTTGAGCAGGAACTGCGCCACCAGCGGGGTGGTGCCGCCGATGAGGGTGGAGCAGAGCTGGTAGGAGGTGGAGACGCCGGTGTAGCGGATGTGCACGGGGAAGGCGTTGGCCAGGAATCCGGCGAGCACCGCGTAGTAACCGGCGCCCGCTACGGTGCTCAGGGCCAGGGCCAGCCAGATGAGCACCGGGTTGCCCGTCTCGACCATGAGGAACATGGGCAGGGCCAGCAGCGCCGCGGCGCCCAGGGTGGCGACCATGAAGCGGCTCACGCCGACCCGTTCGGCGATACGGGAGGCGAAGGGCTGCCAGACGAACTGGATGACGGCGTTCAACAACAGGATGTTGAGCATGACCTGGCGATCGATACCCAGTTCGCCAGTGGTGTAGGACAGCATGAAGGTGCTGATGAAGTAGGCCATCGCGATGCCCAGCCCGCTGGCCAGGACGGCGGCGGCCACCCGCTGCCAGTGGTGGCGCATGAGCTCCACGATCGGCACCCGCACGACCTGGTTGTCCGACTTGGCCTGGGTGAACTCCTCCGACTCCTCGATCTTGAGCCTGATCACCAGGCCGACCACGACGAGCAGCGCCGAGAGCAGGAAGGGGACGCGCCATCCCCAGGCGAGGAACTGCTCGTCGGGCAGCGTCGCGACGAGGGTGAACATCAGGGTGGCCAGGATGTTGCCGGCGGGGGAGCCCTGCTGCACGAACATGCCGCCGCGCACCTTGGCCTGGGAGGTGTCGGACTCCGAGGCCAGGAGTACGGCGCCTCCCCACTCCCCTCCCACCGCGAAGCCCTGCAGAGCGCGGAACACGGTGAGCAGGATCGGGGCGGCCACACCGATCTGCGCGTGGCCGGGCAGGAGGCCGATCGCGAAGGTGGCCACACCCATGATCAGCAGTGTGGTGACCAGGGTGTTCTTGCGGCCGAACTTGTCGCCGAGGTGCCCGAAGACCACACCGCCGACAGGGCGGGCCAGGAAACCGGCCCAGAACGTGGCGAACGAGGCGATCAGCGCGATGCCCGGTTCGGCGTTGGGGAAGAAGACCGGCCCGAAGGCGATGGCCGCCGCCAGGCCGTAGATGTAGAAGTCGTACCACTCGACCGTGGTGCCCAGGAAGGCGGCCATGCGCTCGCGCCTGCCGTTCCTGGGGGGACCGCTTGTCGTCGGGGGCGTGACAGCGCTGGGCATGTGGGGTCTCCCGGGGGTGGCTAACGCGAGGATGAGATGGGGGACAAGCTTGCGCTTCCTTTGTTTATGCTGTCAAATGCAGAAAAATAGCATTACCGATGCCTAGGAGGCATGGTGGACGTTCGGGTCCTGCGCTACTTCGTCGCCATCACCCAGGAGGGGAGCCTCACCAGAGGAGCCCAGGCCGTCGGCGTCTCCCAGCCCTCGGTGACCCGGCAGATCCGCGCTCTGGAGACCGACCTGGGCGTGCGCCTGTTCGAGCGCGGCCACGGGCCGCTCCACCTCACCCAGGCCGGCCGGCGGTTCCTCATCATGGCCAAGGACCTGGTACGCAGGGAGGACGCGGCGCGCAGGGTACTGCGGGCCGCCGACACCCCGGAGGAGTACCGCCTCCTGGTCGTGGCCCCGCAGGCCACGATCAGCTCGGGCCTGGCGCCCCTGATGGCGTCCAGCGCCTCGGGGATCCCCATCATCGACGCCATCGAGGCCGAGCCCGCCCACGTCTTCGAACGCCTCACCGGGCTGGGCGCGGACGTGGGCATCTCCACCGTCGCCCCGCCCGCGGGGTGGGAGTGCGAGAGGGTCGCCACCTTGACGGTCAGGGCGCACATGTCAACCGACCACCCCCTGGCCCGGCTCGACCAGGTCGACCTGACCGAGCTGGTCCGCCACCAGCTGATCGTGATGGACCGCAGCAACTCCGCCCGACTGGCCTTCGACCGCGGCCTGTCCGAGGCCGGACTGGCCCTGGCGGGCCCCGTCGAGATGCGCTCCTCCACCATGGCCCAGGGGCTGGCCGCCGGACGCGGGGGCATCGCGGTCCTGTCCAGCCTGCCCGAGTTCGGCCTCACAGCCGTCCCCATCGTGTCGCGGGGACAGACCATCGAGATGACGAGCTTCGCGGGATGGGAGGTCGGCCACTACGCCGAGCCCCTCATCCGCGGCTTCCTCGACCGGTTGCGGGCCCGGCTCAACGACGACGACTTCGCCTGGATCGGAGCCCGGGCGTGACCCTGCGTGGGGGCTGTCGCACACCGGTCACAGTGTGAGGGCGCCCGCACGGGGCGAGCACCACGCGTAGCGTCCGGCCGGGACGGCAGCCCGCCCCCGGTGCGAAGCGCCCAGCTGGTCACGGGCGGGGAGGACGAAACGGGGTACGGGCCCCGAAGGACACGCTCCTGGGGTGGAACGCCCCACTAGTCCATGGCGGCCCGGCCGTGGCGCCAGTAGCCGACGAAGGTGATGTCGTCCTTGGGGATGCCGTGCTCGCGTACCAGGGTGCGGCGCGGGCCACTCAGGCGCCGACGTAGGCCGCGAGGTGCTCGCCGGTGAGGGTGGAGCGGGCGGCGACGAGGTCGGCGGGCGTGCCCTCGAACACGACCCGGCCGCCGTCGTGGCCCGCCCCGGGGCCGAGGTCGATGATCCAGTCGGCGTGCGCCATGACCGCCTGGTGGTGCTCGACGACCACCACCGACTTCCCGGAGTCGACGAGCCGGTCGAGCAGGCCGAGCAGCTGCTCGACGTCGGCCAGGTGCAGGCCGCTGGTCGGCTCGTCCAGGACGTAGACGCCGCCCTCCCCGGCCATGTGGACGGCCAGCTTGAGCCGCTGCCGCTCGCCGCCGGACAGGGTGGTCAGCGGCTGGCCGACCCTGAGGTAGCCCAGGCCGACGTCCTCCAGCCGCCGCAGGATCCGCTCGGCCGCGGGCACCTTCGCCCCCTCGCCGCCGAAGAACGCGCGCGCCTCGGCCACCGACATCGCGAGCACCTCGCTGATGTCGCGGCCGTCGTCCGGGCCGCCCAGACGGTACTCCAGCACCTGCGGCTGGAACCTCCTGCCCTCGCACTCCTCGCACGGCGAGGCGACCGTGTCCATCATGGCCAGGTCGGTGTAGAGCACCCCGGCGCCGTTGCAGGCCGGGCAGGCGCCCTCGGAGTTGGGGCTGAACAGCGCTGGCTTGACACCGTTGGCCTTGGCGAAGGCCTTGCGGACCGGGTCGAGCAGCCCGGTGTAGGTGGCCGGGTTGCTGCGCCGCGAGCCGCGGATCGCACCCTGGTCCACCGACACCACGCCCGCGCCCGCGGGCATCGACCCGTGGACCAGCGAACTCTTTCCGCTGCCCGCCACGCCGGTCACCACGCACAGCACGCCCAGCGGCACGTCCACGTCCACGCCGCGCAGGTTGTTGGCGTCGGCCCCGCGGATCTCCAGGGCGCCCCGGGGCGTGCGCACCTTCGGCTTGAGCCGGGCCCGGTCGTCGAGGTGGCGGCCGGTGGGGGTGCCGCTGGCGCGCAGCCCCTCGACGCCGCCCTCGAAGACGATCCGCCCGCCGTCGTCACCGGCGCCGGGGCCCAGGTCGACCACGTGGTCGGCGATCGCGATGGTCTCCGGCTTGTGCTCCACGACCAGTACGGTGTTGCCCTTGTCGCGCAGCCGCAGCAGCAGGCGGTTCATCCGCTCGATGTCGTGCGGGTGCAGTCCCACGGTGGGCTCGTCGAAGACGTAGGTGACGTCGGTGAGCGAGGAGCCCAGATGGCGGATCATCTTGGTGCGCTGCGCCTCGCCGCCCGAGAGTGTGCCCGAGGAGCGGTCGAGCGAGAGGTAGCCCAGTCCGATCTCCACGAACGAGTCGAGCGTGTGCCCCAGTTTGTCCAGCAGGGGCCCCACGGACGGCTCGTCGAGGCCGCGGACCCACCCGGCCAGGTCGCTGATCTGCATCGCGCACGCGTCGGCGATGCTGATCCCGCTGATCTTGGAGGACCGGGCCGCCTCGCTCAGGCGGGTGCCGTCGCACGCGGGGCAGGCGGTGAAGGTGACCGCCCGGTCCACGAACTCCCGGATGTGCGGCTGCATCGCCTCGCGGTCCTTGGACAGGAACGACTTCCTGATCTTGGGGATCAGCCCCTCGTAGGTGAGGTTGACGCCCTCGATCTTCACCTTGACCGGCTCCTTGTGGAGGAAGTCGGCGAGTTCCCCCTCGGTGTAGTCGCGGATCGGCTTGTGGGGGTCCACGAAGCCCGACTCGGCGTAGACCCGCACCGTCCAGAAGTTGTCCGACTTCCAGCCGGGGATGGTGAACGCGCCCTCGGCGATCGACTTGGAGTCGTCGTAGAGCTGGGTGAGGTCGATGTCGGAGACCGTGCCCCGCCCCTCGCAGTGCGTGCACATGCCGCCGGTGCGGCTGAAGGTCTGCTTCACGGCCTTGCCGGTGCCCACCTTGATGGCGCCGCTGGCCTGGACGGAGGCGACGTTGAACGCGAACGCGTTGGGTGAGCCGATGCGCGGTTCCCCGAGGCGGCTGAAGAGGACGCGCAGTAGCGAGTTGGCGTCGGTGGCGGTGCCCACCGTGGAGCGGACGTTGGCGCCCATCCGCTCCTGGTCGATGATGATCGCCGTGGTCAGCCCGTCGAGGACGTCGACGTCGGGCCTGGCCATCGTCGGCATGAGGCCCTGCACGAAGGCGCTGTAGGTCTCGTTGATCATCCGCTGCGACTCCGCGGCGATGGTGTTGAACACCAGGGAGCTCTTGCCCGACCCGGAGACGCCGGTGAACACGGTCAGGCGGCGTTTGGGTATCTCGACGCTGACGTCCCCGAGGTTGTTCTCGCGCGCACCGTACACGCGGATCAGGTCGTGGCTGTCGGCGGCGTGCGGTTCGGGCGCCCCCGCGTCCGTCCTGGTGACCGTGCTCATGGATACTCCCTCGGTCGGGCGAGGCCTCTGCGCCTATGTCGTCCGGATCGGTCCCACCGGCGCCGGGCGGCGGCCGTCGCGCGCCGGTCAGTGTGGCCGGTGGGGTCCGTGGTGACAACGCTAGTGCTGTGGCCGGGAAGGTTCGCCCGGGTCAGTGATCGATGCCAGGGTTGACCGCAACACCAGCAGTCAACCCTGGGAGCCGCGGTGTCCGCACCCCTCAAAGCCCGCAGACTCACCAACCCCGAGGGCCAAAAACTCCAACGCATCGTCCGCCGGGGCAGCACCAACACCGTCCGCTACCGGCGAGCGATGATCATCCTGGCCTCGGCCAGCGGCAACACCGCCCCCGTCATCGCCCGCCTGGTCGCCGCTGATGAGAAGACCGTGCGCGAGGTCATCCACGCCTTCAACACCCAAGGGCTGAGCTGCCTGGACCCTAAATGGGCGGGAGGCCGTCCCCGCCTACTCACCCCCGACGAGGAAGACCTCGTCCTGAAGACGGCCACCACCCGCCCGACCAAGCTCGGCCAGCCCTTCACCCGCTGGTCGCTGCGCAAACTCGCCGCCCACCTGGCCCACCGGCCCGGACCGGGCCTGCGCATGGGCCGCGAGACCCTGCGAACGCTCCTGCACCGGCATGGCATCACCTTCCAACGCACCACGACCTGGAAGGACTCGCCCGACCCCGAGGCCGATGCCAAACTCGACCGCATCGAGCACGTCATGGAGCACTTCGCCGACCGGGTCTTCGCCTTCGACGAGTTCGGACCGCTGGGCATCCGGCCCACCGCCGGGACGGGCTGGGCCCGCAAGAGCCGCCCGCACCGCCTTCCGGCCACCTACCGGCGCACCCATGGCGTCACCTACTTCCACGGCTACTACTCGGTGGGAGACGACACCCTGTGGGGCATCAACCACCGGCGCAAGGGCGCAGCCAACACACTCACCGCGCTCAAGACGATCCGGGCCGCCCGCCCGGACGGCGCCCCCATCTACGTGATCATGGACAACCTGTCCGCACACAAGGGCCCCACGATCCGCTCCTGGGCCCAGCGCAACAAGGTCGAGTTGTGCTTCACCCCCACCTACGCCTCCTGGGCCAACCCGATCGAGGCGCACTTCGGGCCGCTGCGCCAGTTCACCATCGCCAACTCCCACCACCCCAACCACACGGTGCAAACGCGGGCGCTGCACGCCTATCTACGGTGGCGCAACGCCAACGCCCGCGACCCGGACGTGCTCGCGGCCCAGCGCCGTGAACGCGCCCGGGTACGCAGCGAGAAGGGTGTTCGTTGGGGAGGCCGACCGCTACCCGTAGCGGCGTGAGGGCACCCGGGCGAACCTTCCCGGCCACGGCACTAGACGGGGGAGCGGGGGCGGCGCTTCTCGATTCCTGACCGGACCGCCGCAGGTGTCGCCTGTGTGACGCGAGGGGGCGGCTCGGGTCAGTCCATGGCGGAGCGGCCGTGGCGCCAGTAGCCGATGAAGGCGATGTCGTCCTTGGGGATGCCGTGTTGGCGGACGAGGGTGCGGCGTAGTTCGGTGGGCAGGGCGTTCTCTCCTGCGACGAAGCAGTAGGGGCGGCCTTGGGGGAGTTCGGCGGTGCGTACGGTCTCCAGGGCGAGTCGTCCGGGGACGGTGTGGGGGTCGGTGCGGGGGAGCCAGTGCACGTCGACTCCGGGCGGGGCCTGGACGGGTCGGACGTCGTCGGGACAGGGGACTTCGAGGTAGGCCTGTCCGCGCAGGTGGTCGGGGGCCTGTTCGAGGATGGAGAGCAGGGCGGGTACGGCGCTCTCGTCGCCGACGAGCAGGTGCCAGTCGGCCTCCTCCGGAGGCAGGTAGTACACGCCGTCCGCGAGCATGCCCGCCTCGTCGCCGGGAACGGCGGCGGAGGCCCAGGCCGAGGCGGGACCGGCGTCGCCGTGGTCCACGAACTCGATGTCCATCTCCAGGGCCTCGGCGTCGAAGCGGCGCACCGAGTAGCTGCGCACGTGCGGCTGGCGGTTCGGCGGCATGGCGCGGAGCTGCTCGAACCACCGCTTGTCGGCGTCGGCGGGCATGTGCAGCCGGTCCTGGTTCGCGCGGGGCAGGAACAGGCGCACGAACTGGTCCCGGCCGAGGAAAGCGAAGTCGGCCAGCTCGGGGCCGCCCAGGGTCACCGTGACGAAGTGCTTGCTCAGGCGCTCGGTCCGCACCACGCGGGTGCGGATCATGGCGCGGTGGCCGGGCTGTTCGACGCGCACGGGGCTGCTTCCTCCTTGTACGGGGGCACGGGGGCGGACCGCCTCCAGGTGAGGTTAGCCGAACCTTGCTTCGCCCGCGCCGCCCCAACCCCGGGACCCTCTAGTGCCGTGGGCGCCCGCAGAGCCCGAACACCCGGCCGGTCAGTCCCGGGACTCGGGGCGGGCCCGGCGCCATGCCTCCTCGAAGTCGTCGCCGCTGGTCTCCAAAGACGCGTACCACGGGTCGTACAGGTCGCAGGGTGGGTTGAACGGCCAGTCCTCCGGGCCCGTCTTGACGGCGGTGCCGTCCGGAGCGATCTCGACCTGCCGCAACCGACGACCGTCCGGACCGATCTCCATCAGGAAGACCTCCGGGACGTCCTCCCCCTGCCAGCGCAGGTACACAAGGTCCCGACCCGCCAGGGCACCGAAACCGGGCTGGTCGCGCTGGGCGTCACGCTGGGCGCGCAGACTGGACAGCGGGTTCGGGTCCGGCGCGTCGAGGTTGACCTCCTCCAAGGCACGTGTCCGCATACGTTCGAGGACGTAGGGGTCGGTGACCACCTCGACCTCGGCGCAGGCGCGCACGATCTCCTCCGCGGAGCCGGCCCACACCCACCACCACAGGCCGCCCATCCCGTAGTCGTGGAGGACCAGGTGGCGCGTCTTTCGTTCGCCGCTTCGTCGGTGCACGACACGTGAGCCTACGCCGTCCTCGGGCGGTCCGCCGTGTGGGCCGGTGCGTAACTTTCACGGCTCTTGTCCGAGATGTAAATCTACGTAGTAAAGATGCTGCTTGTCCGTTTTGTCTTCATTGGAGAGCTTCTCCGTCCGAAGGCCGTGTCCACAAGCGGACACGACTGTCGGCACCGTGCCGGAGAATCGGCGTATGACACAGCCAGCACACCGACACCACGCCATCGACTACCTGGAGCTCACGGTCACCGACCTGGACCGGGCGCGGCGCTTCTACTCCGAGGCGTTCGGGTGGCGCTTCAACGACTACGGCCCCGGCTACGCGGGAATCCAGAACCCCGAGGGCCCGGACGCCCCCGAGGTGGGCGGCCTCGCGCTGGGCGAGGAGACGCGCCCGGGCGGCCCCTTCGTCCTGCTGTACTCGGCCGACCTGGAGCGCTCAGTCGAGGCCGTGGAAGGCGCGGGCGGCAGCGTGGTCCGGGGTCCCTACGCCTTCCCCGGCGGGCGCCGCTTCCACTTCACCGACCCCAGCGGCAACGAACTGGGCGTCTGGGCCGAGGCCTGATGGGCGGGCAGGCCCCCGAGGGGGGAGACCCCGCCGTCGAGCACCTGGCCGCGACCCTGCGCCGCCGCCGGGAGGAGCTGGCGGGCGCGGGCGGGGTGCGGATCGGCAGCGCCCTGGTCGTGCACGCGCTCGCCACGCACATGTGGGCGGGGGTGCCGGTCCCGGCCGTGGCCTGCCACGCCTCCGTCGATCCGCTGCGGCTGCGCGCCTCCGCCGGGCCGGTGACCTGCCGCCGGTGCCTGGCCCAGAGCGGTCAGGAGCGGCAGCGGCAGGTGCCCGGGCAGACCGAGCTGGAGGTGTGACCGGCCGCCGCCCGGGGCCCGTCGGCACGCGGGTCGCCGTGATCCTCCGTCCCCGCGCGCTCCCCGTCGCCCGGCTCAGGCGGGGCGGCCGGTGTGGCGGGCGACGGCCTCGTTGAGGACCGCGCAGGCGCGGCGCAGGTCGGCGGGGTGCGCCGACCCGTAGCCCAGGACCAGTCCGTGCACGGTCGGGGCTCCCTGGCTGGCCCGCGAGGTGTCGTCCACCAGCACGCCCCGTTCGGCGGCCTCGGCGACCACGGGCGCGACGGCGCGGGCGGGCAGCGGGAGCAGGACGTGCAGGCCCGCGGTGTCCCCGACGGGGCGCGTGGTGAGGAGGTCGATCAGCAGCCCGCGGCGGCGGGCGTACTCCAGGCGCATGCGGCGCAGGTGCCGGTCGAGGTCACCGCGTTCCAGCAGCAGGGCTGTGGCGGCCTGGACGGGGACGCTGGTGCGGTCCGACAGGTCGTGGCGGACGGCGGCCAGGCGTTCCAGCAGCGCGGGTTCGGCGACGATCCAGCCGATGCCCAGGTCGGGGGAGAGGGTCTTGGACAGGGTGCCGAGCAGGATGACGCGGTCGGGGCCCAGGCCGTAGAGGGCGGGCAGGGGCGCCACGTCGTAGCGGAACTCGGCGTCGTAGTCGTCCTCCACGATCATCGCCGCGTTCCGGCGGGCCCAGGCCAGGAGGCGTTCGCGGCGCGGGACGGGCAGCCGTCCGCCGAGCGGGTACTGGTGGGCGGGCGTGGTGTGGAGGAGGGACAGGTCGTCGGGCAGGTGTTCGGTGAGGATGCCGTCGCGGTCGACCGGGCAGGGGAGCACGCGGGCTCCGCGGGCGGCCAGGATGGTGCGGGCCTTCTGGTAGCCGGGCTCCTCCACGCCCGCGCGGGTGCCCGCGCCGAGCAGGGCGGCCCCGACCAGGTCCAGGCCGTTGCCGGTGCCGCGGGTGACCATGACGTTCTCGGGGCCGATGCGTACTGCGCGGGTGCGGCGCAGGTGGTCGGCCAGGAACGCGCGCAGCCGGGGCAGGCCGCGGGGGTCGGGGTCCTCGTCCAGGGGTTGTTCGGCCGCGTGCCGCCAGGCCCTGCGCCAGGCGGCGCGGTCGTGGTCGCGGACCCAGGGGGCGCCGGGGCGCAGGTCGATCATGCCCTGGCGGCGGGCCTGTTCCCGGGAGGGGCGCGGGGCGGTTGTGTGCACGGCGGGGGTCGCGGTGGCGGAGGGGGCGCCGTGTCCGCCGACGTCGTCGTTTCCTCCGGCGTCGTGCCGGGCGGGGGAGGGCGGTGCGCTGTCCTGGGCGACGAAGGTGCCCGAGCCGTGGCGTCCCTCCAGCCAGCCCTCGGCGTAGAGCTGCTGGTAGGCCTCGGTGACCACGGTCCTGCTCACGCCCAGCTGCACGGCCAGGGCGCGGCTGGAGGGCAGGCGTTCCCCGGGTGTGAGCGTCCCGCCGGACATGGCCTTGCGCAGTGCGTCGGACAGCTGTGTCGTGAGGGGGCGGGCGGCGGAACGGTCGAGGTGGAAGGCCGGTTCGGCCAGACGGCGGGGCACAGTGGTCCTTCGTTTTCGGGCAGAAGTGGCCATGGTCGAAAGGTCCACTTGCTTTCTAGGCTGACGCCATGCTCTCCACGACAGAACGCACCCGGCTGCGCCGCGGCAAGCACAAGGCCCGTACCGACCGGGCCGACCTGTACGACCTCCTGGACGAGGGGGTGGTGTGCCACTTGGGGGTGGTGGTCGACGGTGCGCCCATGGTGGTGCCCACCGCCTACGGGCGGATCGGGGACACCCTGTACCTGCACGGTTCGACCGGGGCGCGGTCGCTGCGCGCGGGCGGTGAGGTGTGTGTGACCGTGACCCTGTTGGACGGCCTGGTGCTGGCCAGGTCGCTGTTCCACCACTCGGTCAACCACCGCTCCGCGATGGTCTACGGCGTGCCGCGGGTGGTCGAGGACGAGGGGGAGCGGCTGGAGGGGCTGCGCGCGCTGGTCGGGCAGTTGGCTCCGGGGCGGTGGGAGGAGGCCCGGGAGCCGACCGCGAGGGAGTTGGCGGCCACGCGTGTGCTGGCGCTGTCGTTGGAGGAGGCGTCGGTGAAGGTGCGGACGGGGCCGCCGACGGACGACGAGGAGGATCTGGCCCTGCCGGTGTGGGCGGGTGTGGTGCCGGTGCGGCAGGTGTTCGGGGAGCCTGAGCCGGATCCGGGTCTGGCGCCCGGTTTGGGGGTTCCGGTCGGGGCGGCGGGGCGGTCGCCGGTCCCGTCGCCGCCGTCCTGAGGTCGGCCGTTCCGGGAAAACGGTGCGCGGGAAAACCGCGGCGGTCGCCCTCGGGCATTCTTTGGCCTATTGGATAGGCCAATAGTCCTTTATTGCGGCGTGTTCGCCGGGTGGACGCCGTCCTGGTCACCGCCGCCGGGGAAGACGGCCGTCCGATGTGGCCAAACTCGCGTGAAACGGGGGTCGGGCGGTGCCGCCGGGCGTTTTTTGTGGGGTTCCCACAACGCATCGCCTTCGCTATGCGTGGTTCGGCCCATTGGTGTACCCGGCGGTAATCGACCAGGGTAGAAAGGGTAGGTGCAGGCGACGCTCCGAGACCCGGACGTCGCCTTCTGCGCGTGGTACTTGGGAGGCTCAACCGGTGTTCAGTCGTGTCGCCATCGTCAACCGTGGAGAGGCCGCTGTGCGGCTCATCCACGCTGTCCGGGACCTCTCAGCGGAAACCGGCGCGCGGATCGAGACGGTGGCCCTCCACACCGACGCCGACCGCGACGCCACCTTCGTCCGCGAGGCCGACGTCGCCTACCCGCTCGGTCCCGCCTCGGCCCGTCCCTACCTCGACCACGCCGTACTGGAGCGCGCCCTGATCCGGACCGGCGCCGACGCGGCGTGGGTGGGCTGGGGCTTCGTCGCCGAGGACCCGGCCTTCGCCGAGCTGTGCGAGAGGATCGGCGTCACCTTCGTCGGTCCCAGCGCCGAGGCCATGCGCAAGCTCGGCGACAAGATCGGCGCCAAGCTGATCGCCGAGGAGGTCGGCGTCCCGGTCGCGCCGTGGAGCCGCGGCGAGGTCGCCACCCTGGAGGAGGCGCTGCGCGCCGGTGAGGAGATCGGCTACCCGCTGATGCTCAAGGCGACCGCGGGCGGCGGCGGTCGCGGTATCCGCATGGTCGCCTCGGGCGAGGACCTGGCCGAGGCCTACGAGCGCACCAGCCAGGAGGCGCTGCGCGCCTTCGGCTCCGGTGTGGTCTTCCTGGAGCGCCTGGTCACCGGCGCCCGCCACGTCGAGGTCCAGATCATCGCCGACGGGCAGGGCACGGCGTGGGCGCTGGGCGTGCGCGACTGCTCGGTGCAGCGGCGCAACCAGAAGATCATCGAGGAGTCGGCCTCCCCGGTCCTGGACGCGGAGCAGACCGCGCACCTGAAGGCGTCGGCCGAGCGGCTGGCGCTGGCCGTGGACTACCGCGGCGCGGGCACCGTCGAGTTCCTGTACCACCCGGGCGAGAAGCTGTTCGCGTTCCTGGAGGTCAACACCCGCCTCCAGGTCGAGCACCCGATCACCGAGATCACCACCGGCACCGACCTGGTCCGGCTCCAGCTGCACGTGGCCGCCGGCGGGAGGCTGGAGGGCCCCCAGCCGGTCGAGTCCGGCCACGCCGTCGAGGCCCGGCTCAACGCCGAGGACCCCGACCGCGACTTCGCGCCCGCCCCGGGCCGCATCGCGCGCCTGTCCCTGCCCACCGGTCCGGGCGTGCGCGTGGACACCGGTGTGCGCGAGGGCAACACCATCCCGGCCGACTTCGACTCGATGATCGCCAAGGTCATCGCCTACGGCCGCGACCGCGAGCAGGCGCTGGGCAGGCTGCGCCGCGCGATGGCCGAGACCACGGTGATCATCGAGGGCGGCGCGACCAACAAGAGCTTCGTGCTCGACCTGCTCGACCAGCCCGAGGTGATCGACGCCAGCGCCGACACCGGCTGGATCGACCGCGTGCGCGCCCAGGGGCGCCTGGTCAGCCACCGCCACTCCGCGGTGGCGCTGGCCGCGGCCGCGATCGAGGCCTACCAGGACGAGGAGGAGGTCAGCCGTCAGCGGCTGCTGTCCACCGCGCACGGCGGCCGCCCGCAGGTGCAGCACGAGAGCGGCCGTCCGCTGGATCTGAAGCTGCGCGGCGTGGGCTACCGGGTGAGCGTGGCCCGCGTCGGGCACCGGCGGTTCCGCGTCGGCGTCTCCGGGGGCGGCGACGTGCACCCGGCGGACGTGGAGGTCGAGCGCTTCGACGCGCACAGCGGCCAGATCGTGGTCAACGGCCACCGGTTCCGGTTGGTGTCGGCCACGCACGGGCCGGTGCACCTGGTCGAGGTGGACGGTGTCACGCACCGGATCAGCCGCGACGAGGGCGGTGTGCTGCGCTCCCCGGCGCCCGCCCTGGTGGTGGCGACGCCGTTGTCGGTGGGCGACGAGGTCGAGTCCGGCGCGCCCGTCCTGGTGCTGGAGAGCATGAAGATGGAGACGGTGCTGCGCGCGCCGTTCCGCGCCCGGGTGCGCGAGTGCCCGGTGTCGGTGGGCAGCCAGGTCGAGACCGGTGCGCCGCTGATGCGGTTGGAGCCGCTGTCCGACGGGGACGCCGAGGAGACGGAGTCGGGCACGGAGGCCGTGGCGATCGAGCTGCCCGAGGAGGCCGGTGAGGCGTCCGCGGCCGAGCGCGTGGAGCGCGGTCTTCAGGACCTGCGCGGTCTGCTGCTGGGCTTCGACGCCGACCCGCACGACCGCGGGCGGGTGCTGGCCGACTACCTGGCCGCCCGCGCCGAGCTGGGCGGGCGTCCGGTCGAGGGCGAGCTGGACCTGTTCACCGTGTTCGCCGACCTGTGCGAGCTGAGCCGCAACAAGCCGGGCGGGGAGCCCGACACCGAGCCGCACAGTTCGGTGCACAGCCCGCGCGAGTTCTTCCACAGCTACCTGCAGAGCCTGGACGTGGAGCGCGCCGGGGTGAGCGAGGGCTTCCAGGCCAAGCTCACCCGGGTCCTGGCCCACTACGGGGTCGCCGACCTGGACCGCACGCCGGAGCTGGAGGCCGCGGTCTTCCGGATCTTCCTGGCCCAGCAGAACACGGGCGCCGCGCTGGCGATCGTGTCGGAGCTGCTGCGCCGCTGGCTGGCGGGCGGGCCGCCCGCGGAGGCGCTCAGCGAGCGCGCCGGGCTGGCCCTGGAGCACCTGGTGGAGGCCACGCAGGTGCGCTTCCCCACGGTGTCGGACCTGGCCCGCGGTGTGGTCTTCCGCTGGTTCGCCCAGCCGCTGCTGCGCCGCAACCGGGCCCGGGTCTACGCCGCGGTGCGCGACGACCTGCGCCACCTGGACCGCAACCCGGACGCGCCGGACCGGGCGGAGCGGATCCAGTCCATGGTGGCCAGCGCCGAGCCGCTGGTGCGGCTGGTCGGCCAGCGCATGGGGCGGGCCGGACGCGACCACGCCCCGCTGCTGGAGGTGCTGACCCGCCGCTACTACGGCAACCGCGGGCTGTCCGGGGTCGCCGCGCGCGAGGTCGGGGGCTGCCGGTTCGTCACCGCCGACCACAACGGCGCGGGCGGCCTGACGCGCGTGGTCACGACCGCCGTGGACATCGCCGCGCTGCCCGGCGCCGTCGGCGCGGTCGGTGAGCTGGCCGCCGACGTGGCCGAGCACGGCCTGGTGGCCGACCTCTACCTCACCTGGGAGGACCAGCCCGACGCCGACGCGATGGCGGTGCGGCTCGGCGGGCTCCTGGCCGAGCACCCGCTGCCCGCGGGCGTGCGCCGGGTCACCGCCACCGTCGCCGGTACCAGCGGCGCGGTGATGCACCACCACTTCACCTTCCGGCCCGAGGGCGACGGCTTCGCCGAGGACCGGCTGATCCGGGGCCTGCACCCGCAGATCGCGCGGCGCCTGCAGTTGCAGCGCCTGCGCGAGTTCGACCTGACCCGGCTGCCGTCGGCCGACGAGGAGATCTACCTGTTCCGGGCGGTGGCCAAGAGCAACCCGGCCGACGAGCGCCTCTTCGCGATGGGCCAGGTCCGCGACCTGACGCCGCTGCGCGAGGCGGACGGGCGCCTGGTCGCGCTGCCCGCGTTGGAGGACACGGTCACCGGGTGCCTGGACGCGATCCGCAACATCCAGGCGCAGCGCCCGCAGAACCGGCGCTTCGACACCAACCGCATCATGATGTACGTGTGGCCGGCGACCGAGCTGACCCCCGAGGAGCTGGAGACGCTGGTCCAGCGGCTGCTGCCGACCACGGCCGGGGCGGGGCTGGAGGAGGTCCAGTTCCTGGCCCGCCAGCGCACCTCCTCCGGTGAGCTGACCGAGGTCGCGGTGCGCATCAGCCTGGACCAGGGCCAGGACGCGCAGGTCCACGTCGAGGAGCCCTCGACGGAGCCGGTGCTGCCGCTGGACGACTACCGCCAGAAGGTGCTGCGCGCGGCCCGGCGCGGGACCGTCTACCCCTACGAGCTGACCGGTCTGCTGTCGGGCCCGGGCGGCGGTTTCACCGAGTACGACCTGGACGACAACGGCGTGCTGGTCCCGGTGGACCGGCCGCGCGGGCACAACTCCGCGGCGATCGTGGCCGGTGTGGTCACCACGCCGACCGTGCGCCACCCCGAGGGGGTCACGCGCGTGGTGCTGCTGGGCGACCCGACCAAGGCGCTGGGCGCGCTCTCGGAGCCCGAGTGCTCGCGGGTGATCGCCGCGCTGGACCTGGCCGAGTCGATGCGGGTGCCGCTGGAGTGGTTCGCGCTGTCGGCGGGCGCGCGGATCTCGATGTCCTCGGGCACCGAGAACATGGACTGGGTCGCGGCCGCGCTCAAGCGGATCGTGGAGTTCACCCAGGACGGCGGCGAGATCAACGTCGTGGTCGCGGGCATCAACGTCGGCGCCCAGCCGTACTGGAACGCCGAGGCGACGATGCTCATGCACACCAAGGGCGTCCTGGTGATGACGCCGGACTCGGCGATGGTGCTCACCGGCAAGCAGTCGCTGGACTTCTCCGGCGGTGTGTCGGCCGAGGACAACTTCGGCATCGGCGGCTACGACCGGGTGATGGGCCCCAACGGGCAGGCGCAGTACTGGGCGCCGAACCTGGCCTCGGCCCGCGAGATCCTCATGGCGCACTACGACCACACCTACGTCGTGCCGGGGGAGGAGGCGCCGCGCCGGGCCAGGACCCTGGACCCGGTCGACCGCGACGTCTCGCCGTTCCCGCACGCGGTGGCGGGCAGCGACTTCGCCACCGTCGGCGAGATCTTCTCCGCCGAGCACAACCCGGACCGCAAGAAGCCCTTCGACATCCGCACGGTGATGCGTGCGCTCTCGGACCAGGACCACGCGGTGCTGGAGCGCTGGGCGGGCATGGCCGACGCCGACACGGCGGCGGTGCAGGACGCGCACATCGGCGGCTGGCCGGTGTGCCTGGTGGGGATCGAGTCGCGGTCGGTGCCGCGGCACGGCTTCCCGCCCACCGACGGCCCCGACACCTACACCGCGGGCACGCTGTTCCCGCGTTCGTCCAAGAAGGTGGCGCGGGCGATCAACGCGGCGTCGGGCAACCGGCCGCTGGTGGTGCTGGCGAACCTGTCGGGGTTCGACGGCTCGCCGGAGTCGCTGCGCAAGCTCCAGCTGGAGTACGGGGCCGAGATCGGGCGGGCGATCGTCAACTTCGACGGCCCGATCGTGTTCTGCGTGATCTCGCGGTACCACGGCGGCGCGTTCGTGGTGTTCTCCAAGGCGCTCAACCCGAACATGACGGTGCTCGCGCTGGAGGGGTCGTTCGCCTCGGTGCTGGGCGGGGCCCCGGCGGCGGCCGTGGTGTTCGCCGGTGAGGTCAACACGCGTACCGCGAGCGACCCGCGGGTGACCGGGCTCCAAGAGCAGGTGTCGGCGGCCAGCGGCGCCGAGCGGGCCGCGCTCAACGCCCGGTTGGCCGAGACGCAGTCCTCGGTGCGGGCGGAGAAGCTCGGCGAGGTCGCCGCGGAGTTCGACCGGGTGCACAGCATCCAGCGCGCGGTCGAGGTGGGTTCGGTGGACGCGATCATCAGCGCCGCCGAGATGCGGCCGCGCATCATCGAGGCGATCGAGCACGGCATGAAGCGCTAAGCGCTGAGGCCAGCGGGGCGGGGGTACGGCGGCAGGCCGCGGCCCCGCCCCGTTCGCGTGCGCCGGGGGGTGGGCGGCGGGTCCGCCTCCGGCGTGTGGGAGGACGGGGCCGACCACCACGGGCACCGGTCGGCGGAGCCGCCGGTGTGCGGGCGGCCCGGGCTGACGGGCGCAAGCGCCGGTCGGCCCGGGCCGCCCCGTCCGTGCGGTCAGCGGATCTTCTCGCCGTACACGTGGTCCACGGGCATGGTCATGAGCACCCTGCGGTCGGAGACCATGACCGACCGGTACTCCTCCCAGTCGGGGTGCTCGCCGGCGGCGAGGCGGTAGTAGTCCACCAGCGCCTCGACATCGGGGCCGTGCGGGTCGGTGCCCGGCCCGGTGAGGGTGGCCACGCCCTCGGCGGTGGCCCATGCCCAGCCGTCGGCACTGGTGACCTGGAGCGTGGCGCGCGGGTCGCGGCGCAGGTTGGCGGTCTTGGCCCGGCCCTCGGTCATGGAGACGTGGAGGAGGTCGGTCTCGGCGTCGTAGAAGGGCTGTACGGGGGAGAGCTGGGGGCGGCCGTCCGCCTTGATGGTGGCCAGGACGCCGAGCCTGCTCCGGGCGAGCAGTGCGCGCGGGTCGAACGTCGTCTCGGTCATCTCCGGAAAACCCCTCTCAGCCGGGTGCTGGTGGTGCGGGGCCGTGTGCGGCCGGTCACGAGCCTATCCCCGGGAGCGCGCGACGGCGCGGTCCTCACCGCGTGGCCCCTGTGCGCCTTCCGGCGGCGAAGGGCCGAGGGGGCCTTGATAGTCTGCCGGGGCCAGTCGTACCACGTACGTGGTCAGGGAATCCGGTGCGAATCCGGAACTGACGCGCAGCGGTGAGGGGGACGGGCGGGGTACTCACGCCACTGGGGCGGAGGCCGCGGAGACCACGGCGTCGAGGCGGCACCGACCTGGGAAGGCATCCCGTCCGGACGAACCCGAGTCCGAAGACCTGCTGGCCCCTCCGCGTCGAGTGCGCGGAGGCGTCCCGTGCCAGGCTCCGCGTTCGAGCCCCGACATCCAAGGCATGCCCATGCTGCGTCGCGCCCCGCGCCCCCTTCCCCTCCTGCTCGCCTCCGCCCTGCTGCTCACCGCCTGCGCCCCCTCCCCGGAAGGGGGGAGCGGTGAGGGGGAGGCCGCCGCCGGCGCCCGTACGGTCGACAACTGCGGGCACCGGGTGGGCGTCGACGCCCCGCCCGAGCGCGTCGTCTCCCTCAACCAGGGCAGTACCGAGATCCTGCTCTCCCTGGGGCTGGCGGACCGCCTCGTCGGCACCGCCACCTGGACCGATCCGATCATGGAGGGGCTGGAGGAGGCCAACGGGGGCATCCCCCGCCTGGCTGACAACGCCCCCTCCTTCGAGGTGGTCCTGGACGCCGAACCGGACTTCGTGACCGCCTCCTTCGTCTCCACGCTCGGCACGGGCGGTGTCGCCACCCGCGAGCAGTTCGAGGATCTGGGCGTGCCCACCTACGTCTCCCCGACCGACTGCGCCACCGGCAAGGACAACGACAGCGGGGGGGACGGCTCGCGCAGCGAACCCCTCACCCTCGACGCCGTGTACGGCGAGATCCGCGACCTGGCCCTGCTGTTCGGGGTCGAGGAACGCGGGGAGGAGCTGGTCGCCGAACTGGAGGGGCGGGTGGCGGCGGCCACCTCGGACCTGGACGCCTCCGGCGTCTCCCTCATGTACTGGTTCGCCAACTCCCAGTCGCCCTACCTCGCGGGCTGCTGCGGCGCCCCCGGCGCCATCACCCGCGCGGTCGGCGCGCGCAACGCCTTCGACGACACCCACGACGAGTGGCCCCAGATCAACTGGGAGACCGTCGCCGACCGCGACCCCGACGTCATCGTCCTCGGCGACCTGACCCGCGACTCCCAGACCGCGGAGTCCGCCGACGCCAAGATCGCGTTCCTGGAGTCCAACCCCGCCACGAGCAACCTCACCGCCGTGCGCGAGGAACGCTACGTCCTGCTCAGCGGCCAGGCCATGAACCCCTCGATCCGCACGGTCGAGGGGATCGAGCAGGTCGCCGGGGGTCTGCGCGGCCTCGGGCTCGGCCGGTGAGCGGTGCGCGTCTGGCGCTGCTCTCCTGCGGTGGACTGGTGCTCCTGGCCGTGTCGGTCTCGGTGGCGGTGACCATCGGCCCCGCCGACATCACCACGGCCGAGGTCTGGAGGTCGGTCGCCGCGCGGCTGGGGTTCGGGGAGAGCGGCCTGTCGCCGCTGCGCGAGGGCATCGTGTGGGACCTGCGCATGCCCCGCACCCTGCTCGCCGCGGTGTGCGGGGCGGGGCTGGCGCTGTGCGGGGCGGTCATGCAGTCCCTGCTGCGCAACCCGCTGGCGGACCCCTTCGTGCTCGGGGTGTCCTCGGGGGCCTCCACCGGTGCGGTCGCCGTGCTGGTGCTGGGCTGGGGCGGCGCGGTGGTGTCGCTGTCGGCGGGCGCCTTCGTCGGCGCCCTGCTCTCCTTCGGGCTGGTGGTGCTGCTCGCGCACACCCTGGGCGCGAGCATGGACCGCGTGGTGCTGTCGGGGGTGGCGGCCATGCAGCTGTTCTCGGCGCTGACCTCGTTCATCGTGCTGACCTCGGCCGACGCCGAGACCACGCGCGGGGTGCTGTTCTGGCTGCTGGGCTCCCTCAGCGGCGCCGGGTGGGACGACGTGGTGCTGTGCGCGGCGGTGCTGGCCGGTGTGCTCGCCGTGTGCCTGGCGCACACCACCACCCTGGACGCGTTCGCCTTCGGTGAGGAGGCCGCGGCGAACCTGGGCGTGCGGGTGGCCCGCGCCCGCATGGTGCTGCTGTGCGCCACCGCGCTGCTCACCGCCGCCCTGGTCAGCGCGGCCGGGGCGATCGGCTTCGTGGGGCTGGTCCTGCCGCACGCGGCCCGCGCGCTCACCGGTGCGGCCCACGCCAGGCTCCTGCCGGTCACCGCGCTGGCGGGCGCCGTCTTCCTGGTGTGGGTGGACACGGTCGCCCGCACCGCGCTGGACCCCCAGGAGATCCCGGTGGGGGTGGTGACCTCCCTCATCGGGGTGCCCGCCTTCGTCGCCGTGCTCTACCGTGCGAGGAGGCACACGTGACCCATTCCGACCAGGCGGTGGCGCGCGGCCGCGACGGCGCCTCCTCCGCGACGGCACCGGGGAGGGACGCCGCGACCGAGGTGCTCGGCGCGGGTGCTCCGCCCGCCCGCCCGGCGCTCACGACCGACGGCCCGCGGCCCGAGGGAGGGGGGCGGACGCGGCGCGGCGGGCCCGGCGCCACCGGGCTGCGCGCCGAACGGGTGAGCCGCCTGATCGGCGGAGGGCTCGTCCTGGACGGCGTCACCCTGGCTCCGCGCCCCGGTGAGACCGTCGGCCTGCTCGGCCCCAACGGTTCGGGCAAGTCCACGCTGCTGCGGCTGCTCTCCGGTGTCCTGGCGCCCTCCGCGGGCGTGGTCGCCCTCGACGGCGAGCCGATCGGCCGGACCGCGCGCCGGGCGGTGGCGCGGCGCGTGGCCGCCGTCGAACAGAACGCGCACACCCAGACCGAGCTGTCCGTCCGCGACGTGGTGGCCCTGGGGCGCGTCCCCCACCGCCGCGCCTGGACGCCCATGTCCGCGGCCGACGCGGACGCCGTCGCGGCGGCACTGGAGCGCACCGGCCTGACCGCCACCGCTGACAGGTCCTGGCACACGCTCTCCGGCGGTGAGCGCCAGCGCGCCCAGATCGCCCGCGCCCTGGCCCAGGAGCCGAGCGAACTGCTGCTCGACGAGCCGACCAACCACCTCGACATCCAGTACCAGCTCGACCTCATGGAACTGGTCGCGGGCCTGCCGGTCACCACCGTCATCGCCATGCACGACCTCAACCTGGCCGCGATGTACTGCGACCGGCTGCTGGTGCTGCGCGGCGGGCGCGTCGTCGCCGAGGGCGCGCCCCCGCGGGTCCTGACCCCCGCCCTCATCGAGGAGGTCTACGGGGTCCGGGCCGAGGTCGAGACCGGACCCGGGCACCCGGTGATCCGCTTCCTGAGACGCGGCGCCGCGCCGCCGCGCCACCGTGACGCCCCCGCCGCCGAGGCGCGGGCAACCCCCGGACCCGAGCGGTCCGACCGACGACGGAACACCAACCCCGAGGGAGGCATCCGGCCATGACGGTACGGATCGCACTGCTGTCCACCTCCGACACCGACCTGCTCTCCGCGCGGGCCAGCGACCGCGCGTACGCGTGGGCCAACCCCTCCCGTGCCTCCGACACCGAACTGGCCGGCGTCGTCGAGGGCGCCGACCTGGTGGTGGTGCGGCTGCTCGGCTCCCCGCACGACCTGTGGCCGGGCCTGGCCGCCGTCCGGGAGCGGGGCACGCCGCTGGTCGTCCTGGGCGGCGAGCAGCAGCCCAGCGCCGAACTGATGGAGCACTCCACCGTTCCGATCGGCCTGGCGGCCGACGCCCACCGCTACCTGGCCGAGGGGGGTCCGGCCAACCTCGCGCGCCTGCACGCCTTCCTGTCCGACACTGTGCTGCTGACCGGCGAGGGGTTCGAGGCGCCCGCGCCCGTCCCGCTGTGGGGCTTCGCAGAACGCGACCGGCCTCAGGACCCCGGCCTTCCGAAGGTGGGCATCCTCTACTACCGGGCGCACGAGGCGGGCGGCAACACCGCCTTCGCGCACGCCCTGGCCGACGCCGTCGACGCCACCGGGCAGGCCGTGGGCGTGCCCGTGTTCGCCGGGTCGCTGCGTTCGGCGCCCGACGAGCTCTACGAGGCGCTCGGCGGCTTCGACGCCCTGGTGGTCACCGTCCTGGCGGCGGGCGGCAGCGTTCCCGCGTCCGCGAGCGCGGGCGGGGACGACGAGGCGTGGGACGTGGAGCGGATGGCGGCCCTGGACGTCCCCGTCCTCCAGGGGCTGTGCCTGACGAGCCCGCGCGCCGACTGGGAGGCCTCCGACGACGGCGTCACCCCGCTGGACTCGGCGAGCCAGATCGCCATCCCCGAGTTCGACGGCCGCATCATCACCGTCCCCTTCTCCTTCAAGGAGATCGACCGCGACGGCCTGCCCCGCTACGTCGCCGACCCCGAGCGCTGCGCCCGCCTGGCCGGGATCGCGGTCGCCCACGCCCGGCTGCGGCACGTGCCCACCGCCGACAAGCGTGTCGCCGTCGTCCTGTCCGCCTACCCCACCAAGCACTCGCGCATCGGCAACGCCGTCGGGCTCGACACGCCCCGCTCGCTGGTGCGCCTGCTGCGCCGGATGCGCGCCGAGGGCTACGACCTGGGCGGGCCCGACGCCCTGCCCGGCCTGGACCTGCCCGACGAGACCGAGGCCGGGGACGCGCTGATCCACGCCCTGATCGCGGCGGGCGGCCAGGACGAGGACTGGCTGACCTCCGTGCAGCTGACCGACGCCCAGGTGCGCATCACCCCCGAGGAGTACGCCGCCTGGACCGGGGGCCTGCCCGCCCCGCTGAGGGAGGCGATGACCGAGGCGTGGGGCGCCGCGCCCGGCAACCTCTACGTCAACGACGCGGGCGAGCTGGTCCTGGCCGCGATGCGCGCGGGCAACGTCGTCCTCCTGGTCCAGCCACCGCGCGGCTTCGGCGAGAACCCGATCGCCATCTACCACGACCCCGACCTGCCCCCCAGCCACCACTACCTGGCCGCCTACCGGTGGCTGGAGCACGGCTTCGGCGCCCACGCCGTCGTCCACCTGGGCAAGCACGGCTCGCTGGAGTGGCTGCCCGGCAAGAACGCCGCGCTCTCGGCCGCCTGCGCCACCGACGCGGTGCTCGGCGACCTGCCGCTCGTCTACCCGTTCCTGGTCAACGACCCGGGCGAGGGCGCCCAGGCCAAGCGCCGCGCCCACGCCACGGTCGTGGACCACCTCATCCCGCCGATGGCCCGCGCCGAGTCCTACGGCGACATCGCCCGCCTGGAGCAGCTGCTCGACGAGCACGCCAACATCGCGGCCATGGACCCGGCCAAGCTGCCCGCGGTGCGCGGCGAGATCTGGTCGCTGATGCGCGCGGCCGAGATGCACCGCGACCTCGGCCTGGAGGAGCGGCCCGACGACGAGGAGTTCGACGACTTCCTGCTCCACGTGGACGGCTGGCTGTGCGAGATCAAGGACGCGCAGATCCGCGACGGCCTGCACGTGCTCGGCGAGGCGCCCGGGGGTGAGGCCCGGGTGAACCTGGTCCTGGCCGTCCTGCGCGCCGCCCAGGTGTGGGGAGGGGTGGGGGCCGCGGTGCCCGGCCTGCGTTCGGCGCTGGGCCTGAAGGAGGACGCGCCCGCCGCCGAGGTCGACCAGGTGGAGGCCCTCGCCCGCGGACTCGTCGAGCGGATGGAGGCCGCCGACTGGGACCCGGCCGCCGCGTCCGGCCTGCACGACGACCCCGGGGTGCGCTCCGTCCTGGAGTTCGCCGCCGCGCAGGTGGCGCCCCGCCTGGCCCGCACCACCGACGAACTCGACCACGTCGTCCACGCCCTGGCGGGCGGCTTCGTCCCGGCGGGCCCCTCCGGCTCCCCGCTGCGCGGCCTGGTCAACGTGCTGCCGACCGGCCGCAACTTCTACACCGTCGACCCCCGCGCCGTCCCCTCCCGGCTGGCCTGGCAGACCGGGCAGGCGATGGCCGAGTCCCTGCTGCGCCGCCACCTGGAGGAGACCGGGACCTACCCCGAGTCGGTGGGCCTGTCGGTGTGGGGCACGTCGGCGATGCGCACCTCCGGCGACGACGTGGCCGAGGTGCTGGCGCTGCTGGGCGTGCGCCCGGAGTGGGACGAGGCCTCGCGCCGGGTCTCGCGGCTGGACGTGGTGCCGCTGGAGGAGCTGGGCCGCCCGCGCGTGGACGTCACGGTGCGCATCTCCGGCTTCTTCCGCGACGCCTTCCCGCACGTGGTCGCCATGCTCGACGACGCCGTGAACCTGGTGGCCGACCTGGACGAGCCCGAGGAGAGCAACTTCGTGCGCGCCCACACCCGCGCCGACCTGGCCGAGCACGGCGACCGGCGCCGCGCCACCACCCGGATCTTCGGTTCCGCGCCCGGCTCCTACGGCGCGGGCATCCTCCAGGTGGTGGAGTCGGGCACCTGGCGCGACGACCGCGACCTGGCCGAGGTCTACACGGCCTGGGGCGGCTTCGCCTACGGGCGGGGCCTGGACGGCGTGGCGGCGGCCGACGACATGCGCGCCAACTACCGGCGGATCAAGGTCGCGGCCAAGAACGTGGACAGCGCCGAGCACGACATCGCCGACTCCGACGACTACTTCCAGTACCACGGCGGCATGATCGCCACCGTCCGCGCCCTCACCGGCGCCGACCCCAAGGCCTACGTCGGCGACTCCACCTCGCCCGACGCGGTGCGCACCCGCACCCTGGCCGAGGAGACCGCCCGCGTGTTCCGTGCCCGGGTGGTCAACCCGCGCTGGATCTCGGCCATGCGCCGCCACGGCTACAAGGGCGCCTTCGAGCTGGCCGCCACGGTCGACTACCTCTTCGGCTTCGACGCCACGGCCGGTGTCGTCCACGACTGGATGTACGACAAGCTCGCCGCCGAGTACGTGCTGGACGCCGAAACCCAGGAGTTCCTGCGCCGCTCCAACCCGTGGGCGCTGCACGGTATCGTCGAGCGGCTGCACGAGGCCGCCCGGCGCGGTCTGTGGGCCGAGCCGGACCCGGCGACGATGGAGGCCCTCCAGGAGGTCTACCTGGAGGTCGAGGGAGACCTGGAGGACCGCTCCGAATGAGGGTGCGCATCCTGGGCATCGGCATGGGGCCGCGGCACGTGACCCCCGAGGTCGCCGACGCGCTGCGCGGCTGCGACTACGCGGTGGCCGCCCGAAAACGCGGGGACGACGGGCTGCTGGCCCTGCGCCGGGCCGTGTGCGAGGCGCACGGCGTGCCGCTGGTCGCGGTGCCCGACCCCGAGCGCGACCGCGACGACCCGGCGGACTACGCGGCCGCGGTGGCCGCCTGGCACGAGGCGCGGGTCGCCGCCTACGAGCGGGTGCTGGGCGAACGCGGCGGTACCGCGGCGTTCCTGGTCTGGGGCGACCCGGGTCTGTACGACTCCACGCTGCGGATCGTGGAACGGATCGCCGAGCGGGGGGCCGTCGCGGTGGAGTACGACGTGCTCCCCGGCGTCAGCGCCCCCCAGCTCCTCGCGGCGCGGCACCGGATCGTGCTGCACGAGGTGGGCCGTCCGGTGCATGTGACCCCCGCGCGCCTGCTGGGAGAGGCGGTGGCGGCGGGGCAGGACAACATCGTGGTCATGCTCGGCGGCCAGACCGTGCTCGGGGGCGAGCTCGCGTTCGGGGAGCTGAGGGACTGGACGGTCTGGTGGGGCGCCAACCTGGGCACCGACACCGAGGAGCTGGTCGCCGGGCGGGTCGGCGCGGCCCAGCTCGAGATCGCCGCGCGCCGCAGGAGGGCCAGGGCGCGGGCGGGCTGGGTGATGGACGTGGCGCTGCTGAGGAGGCCGAAGTGAACGGAACCGGGCCGGGGGCTCCGTTCGGGGGCGGTGGCCCGTCTCCGCGCGGAGCGGCCCCGTCGGACGAGGGCACGCGACGAGGAGGGGAGGGCCGCGTGCGGAGCGCGTCCGTTGGAGGCGCCGCCGGGCCGCAGACCCCGGTGGGCCGCGGAGGAGGGCTGCTGGTCGCCGGGACCACCTCCGACGCGGGCAAGAGCGTGGTCACCACCGCCCTGTGCCGGGTCTTCGCGCGCCGCGGCGCGCGGGTCGCCCCCTACAAGGCGCAGAACATGTCCAACAACTCCATGGTCTGCCACGGCCCCGACGGCCGTCCGGCGGAGATCGGCCGCGCCCAGTGGGTGCAGGCCCTGGCCGCCCGTGCCGTGCCCGAGCCCGCCATGAACCCGGTGCTCCTCAAACCGGGCACCGACCGGCGCAGCCACGCCGTCCTGCTCGGCCATCCCGCCGGGGACGTCTCCTCGGCCGACTGGGAGGCGGGCCGCCGCCACCTGGCCCGGGCCGCGCACGCCGCCTACGACGACCTCGCCTCCCGCCACGACGTCGTCGTCGCCGAGGGCGCGGGCAGCCCCGCCGAGATCAACCTGCGGGCGGGCGACTACGTCAACATGGGCCTGGCCCGGCACGCGGGTCTACCCGTGGTGGTGGTCGGCGACATCGACCGGGGCGGCGTCTTCGCCGCGATGTACGGCACGGTGGGCCTGCTGGAGCCCGCCGACCAGGAGCTGGTCGCGGGCTTCGTGGTCAACAAGTTCCGCGGGGACCCCGGGCTGCTGCGGCCCGGCCTGGAGGACCTCGAACGGCTCACCGGCCGCCGGGTCTACGGCACCCTGCCGTGGGACCCGGGGCTGTGGCTGGACTCCGAGGACGCCCTGGACCTGGAGGGCCGCCGCACGCGCGGGGGAGAGGGACTGAGGGTGGCCGTGGTGCGCCTGCCCCGGATCAGCAACTTCACCGACGTGGACGCCCTCGGGCTGGAACCGGGCCTGGACGTCGTCTTCGCCTCCGGCCCGCGCGACGTGGCCGACGCCGACCTGGTCGTCCTGCCCGGTACCCGCTCCACCCTGGCCGACCTGGCCTGGCTGCGCTCGCGCGGGCTCGACCGGGCGATCGTCGAGCACGCCCGGCGCGGTCGGCCGCTGCTGGGGATCTGCGGCGGGTTCCAGATGCTCGGCCGCACCGTCACCGACGCCGACGGGGTCGAGGCCGGACCCGGGGCGCGCGCGGACGGCCTCGGGCTGCTGGACGCCCGGACCGACTTCACCGCGGACAAGACCCTGCGCCTGCCCTCGGGGGAGGCGCTCGGGGCGCCCGCGCACGGCTACGAGATCCACCACGGCCGGGTCACGGTCGGCGGCGGCGCGGAGGGGTTCCTGGGCGGTGCCCGCGCGGGCAACGTCTTCGGCACCATGTGGCACGGCAGCCTGGAGGGCGACGCCTTCCGCGCCGCCTTCCTGGCCGAGGCGCTGGGCTGCGCGCCCTCGGGGGTGCGCTTCGCCGCCGCCCGGGAGCGGCGCCTGGATCTGCTCGCCGACCTGGCGGAGGAGCACCTGGACGTGGACGCCCTGCTCGCCCTGGCCCGCGAGGGCGCCCCGGCGGGTCTGCCCGCGCTGGCCCCGGGGGCCCCGTCCGCCGCCCGTTCGCGGCGCGGGTCCGGGGCGGAGGTGTCCTGGTGAGGCTGCTGCTCTTGGGGGGAACGTCCGAGGCCCGTGAGCTGGCCGCCCTCCTGGTCGGGGCGGGCGTGGACGTGACCACGTCGCTGGCCGGTCGGGTGGCCCGGCCCCGCCTGCCGGTGGGCCGGGTCCGGATCGGCGGCTTCGGGGGAGTGCCGGGGCTGCGCGCGGCGCTGGCCTCCTACGACGCGGTGGTGGACGCCACCCACCCCTTCGCCCTGGGCATGACCGCCAACGCCGCGGCGGCCTGCACGGACCTTCCCCTGCTGCGGCTGGAGCGGCCGGGCTGGGACCCCGATCCGGCCTGGTGGTACGCCGCCACGCACGAGGAGGCGGCGGAGCGGGCCGCGGCGCTCGGGGAGCGCCCCTTCCTCACGGTGGGCCGCCAGGAACTCGCCCGCTTCGTGCCGAGGCTGGGGCGGCGGGCGGTCCTGGCCCGGGTGGTGGACGTCCCCGAGGCCGCGCTGCCCCGGACGTGGTCGCTGCTGACCAGCCGGGGGCCGTACACCCTCGACGGCGAACTGGACCTGATGGGCGGGCACCGCGCGGACGTGCTGGTCACCAAGGACTCCGGCGGCGCCTACACCTGGCCCAAGATGGAGGCCGCGCGGATGCTGGGCGTTCCGGTCGTGGTGGTGCGGCGCCCGCCGGGCCCGGCCGGTGTGCCCACCGTCCACGACGTGGCCGCGGCGTTCGCCTGGGCGACCGCCCTGGGGTGACGGTGGAGGTCCACCGGCCCGCCCTCTCCCCGCTGATCTCGTGCTCGTGGCGCGCCTCGGTGCTCCGGCCTCGCTACGAGTACGAGATCACCGCAGATCAGAACCCTCATGCCGCACCAGCACCGTTTTCGGCCAGTCCAACAGGACAGGCGGTTCGTCACGTGGCCCACAGCCGGGGACGCCCGCCGGGGACGTCCACGCCCTGACCCCGGAGATCGGTACCCGGAGCGCGCTGCGCCGAGCCTCGGACGAACGCGGCGCCCGCCGCGCGCGTCCGCTCCAGCGGGCTGGACGATGGCGAAGGTATCGCAGCTTCTCGCCCATGGATTCGTCCGGGCGGGTGCCGTTGAATCGCTTCCATGAGCAACGACACCACCCTCGTCCTCGGCGCCACCGGCAAGACCGGCCGACGGGTCGCCGCCCGACTGCGGCTGCGCGGCACGCGGGTGCGCACCGCCTCCCGGACCAGCCGGACCCGCTTCGACTGGTCGGACCCCGACGGCTGGGACGCGGCCCTGCGCGGCGCCACCGCCGTCTACGTCGTGCCCCCGACCGTGCCCGGACCCGTGCACGAGTTCGTAGCCAAGGCGGAGGAGGCCGGCGTGCGGCGGCTGGTCCTGCTCTCCGGGCGCGGCTCCGACACCTGGGGAGACTCCGCGTTCGGCCTGGACATGCGGTCGGCCGAGGAGGCCGTGCGGGGCTCGTCCCTGGAGTGGACCGTTCTGCGGCCGTCGAACTTCGACCAGAACTTCGACGAGGACCTCTTCCACGCCCCGCTGGTCGCGGGGGAGTTGGCGCTCCCGGCCGGCGCGGTTCCCGAGCCGTTCATCGACCTGGAGGACGTCGCCGACGTCGCGGCCGTGGTGCTGACCGAAACCGGTCGGCACGGGGGCCGGATCTACGAATTGACCGGACCGCGTGCGCTCACCTTCGGCGAGGCCGCCGAACTGGTCTCCCGGGCCTCCGGTCTGCCCATCGCCTACAAGCAGGTCTCCTCCGACGAGTACGTCGCGTCGCTGGTCGAGGAGGGCTGGGGCGAGGGCGACGCCCGCCACGTCGCCGAGATGTTCGTGTTGATGGAGCGCGGGGTCCTCGCCGGGACGACGGACGGTGTGGCCACCGTGCTGGGGCGCGCTCCACGCACCTTCGAGGACTACGTGGTCCGGGCCGCGGCGGCGGGAGCCTGGCGGCGGTGACCGTCCGGCGGCTCCGGGCCGGGACCGCCCGCGGAGGCGCCCGCCCCGGGTCCCCGGCCGGTTCGGGGGCGGTCGGCCCGGCCGGTCAGGACGTGTGCTCCGGTTGCGCTGGAGGGGGCTCGGCCCGGGGCCCGCGCAGCGCGGGCATCAGGACGCCGTCGACCAGCGACACGAGGAAGTCCCGGTCGAAGGGCCTGCGCTGGACGAGCGCGCGGTAGGCGGCCATCGACGCGACGACCTGGGAGAGGGTGTCGACGTCGGCCGTGGCCGCGGCCTCCCCGCGTTCGACGGCGCGCCGCATGAGGAAGCGGTGGGCCTCGGCCCAGGGCTGGACGATCGCGGCGCCGACGGCGTCGGCGGACGCCTCATCCTGGACGAGCAGCGAGGCCAGCCCCGCCATGATCCGGAGCCTGCGCTCGCCCTCCCGCGCCGACTGGGGCCGGAACAGGCCGAGCAGGTCCTCCCGGAGGTCGCCGGTGTCGGGCAGGCTCCCGGTGTCGACCTGCTCGCGCTTCATGCGCGCCACCGCGTCGATCACCAGTTCCGTCTTGGAGGGCCAGCGGCGGTAGAGCGTGGCCTTCCCGGCTCCGGCGCGGGCCGCGACGGCGTCCATCGTCAGTCCGGCGAACCCGGAGTCGGCCAGGACCTCCAGCGTCGCGTCGAGGATGGCGCCGTCACGGGAGCGGTCCCGCCTGCGTCCGGGGCGCGCGGGGCCGTCGCCGGTCGCGGCGGGGGCGCGGGTGTCGCTGTCTCGTGTCATGGCGGTCCCCTCCTCGTCTCACCGCTGGTCGGAACGATACACACCAGTTCCGGAACAGAGTAGTTCAGGAACGGAACAGTTCCGGAACTGGTTTGTATCGAAATGTCCGGACGGTGTGGCACGATGAGCCGATGCACCACGTGAGTGACGACGAACGGCGCGCCCGCATCGGGGTTCGGCACGCCCTGGCCGCGGGTTTCCACGCGGACTCCCCGGAGGCGGCCACGCGGGCGGTGACCGCGCTGCACGCCACCGAACCGGCCACCGTCTACCTGTCGTGCCGGGCGCGCGTGCCCTCGCTGACCGTGGCCGACCTCGACAGGGCGCTCTACCGGGAGCGGCGGCTGGTGAAGCAGCTGGCGATGCGGCGCACGCTCTTCGTCTTCCCGCGCGAACTGCTGCCTGCCGTGTGGCCGAGCGCCTCCGCGCGCGTCGCCGCCGCGGAGCGCGCCCGCATGCGCAAGGACCTGGCCAGGGAGGGGATCGCCGACGACGGCGACGCCTGGCTCGACCGGGCCCGGGCCGAGGTCCTGGCCCTGCTCGCCGACGAACCCGGGGGTCTGGTGGCCGCCGACGTGCGCCGGGCGGTGCCGAGGATCAACGTGAGGGTGGCGGGGTCGGCGGGAGAGGTCTGGTCGGCGCCGCGGGTGCTCACCCTCCTCGGCGCAGCCGCCGACATCGTGCGCGGTGCCAACACCGGCCGCTTCGCGGTCTCGCAGCCGCGGTGGACCCTGACCGGGCACTGGCTCGACACCGTTCCCGCCCCGTGGAGCGCCGCCGAGGGTTACCGGGAGCTCGTCCGCCTCTGGCTGCACAGTTTCGGTCCGGGTACCGAGGACGACATCGTCTGGTGGCTGGGGTCCACCAAGACGGCGGTGCGCACGGCTCTGGCCGAACTCGGCGCGGTCATGGTCTCCCTCGACGGCGGTGCCACCGGCTGGCTCCTGCCCGACGACCTGGGCGAGGCGGCCGACCCGGGCCCGTGGGTCGCCCTGCTGCCGGTGCTCGACCCGACCGTCATGGGCTGGCGCGGCCGGGACTTCTACCTGGGCCCGCACCGCGCGCAGCTCTTCGACAACCGCGGCAACGCGGGCACGACGGCCTGGGCGGACGGCCGCGTGGTCGGGACGTGGGTGCAGGACGGCTCCGGCGCGGTCCGGGTGCACCTGCTCGAACCGGTGTCGACGGCCACGCGCCGGGCCCTGGGGGAGGAGGCGGCGCGCCTGACCGAGTGGCTGGGCGGTGTGCGGATCGGCACCGGTTACGTGTCGCCCGCGATGAGGGCCGCCCGGGCCGCGTGGGAGTGAGGGCGGCCTGACCCAGCGGTGACGGGGCGGCCCTCCGGCTGCCGGGGGAGCGGTCGTCGCGTCCGTACCCCCGGCGCCGATTCCCGACCACGCACGCCGGAACCGGGCGGCGGGCACCCGGTCCGCGGTCGCACCCGGCCTGACCGGAAAAGGCGGCGGTTTCGGCCGGTCCGGCGCGGGCCGTCAGGAGGAACGGTCCGTCGGGGACCGGAACGGGTGCTACGCGCGCACGGCTTCCGCGAAGCGGGCGGCGAGCCGGGGGTGACCGGCCCAGTGGACGTGCAGGTAGGAGGCGTGCAGCGTCGGCGAGGCGAAGCCCTCCGGCGCGCCCCCGATCTCCCACGCCGGACGGTCGCCGCAGGCGCCGGGGGTCGTCGCGGTGCGGTGGAACTCGTGCCCGGTGACCCGCTCCCCGGCCCGGGTCAGCAGGGTGTCCCCCGGTGAGACCGCCTCGGGGTAGCGCAGGGTGAGCCGCCCCGTCATCCGGGCGCGCGCGGGGACGGCCCCGGCCATGGGCTCGCCGTCCAGAGACTCGGCCAGGTAGAGCAGGCCCGCGCACTCGGCGACGGTCGGCACCCCCTCCCGCACCGCCTCGCGCAACTGGGTCAGCAGGCCGCGGTTGGCGGCGAGCTCACCGGCGTAGACCTCCGGGAAGCCGCCGCCGAGGTAGACGCCCCGGGTGCCCGGGGGCAGCGCGGTGTCGCCCAGCGGATCGAAGGCGACGACCTCGCACCCGGCGGCGGCGAGCAGTTCCTCGGTCTCGGCGTAGCGGAAGGTGAAGGCCCGGCCGCCCGCCACCGCGACCACCGGCCGCCGAGGCACGGGGGGCTCGTGGGGGCCGTGGTCCGTGTGGGCTGTGTGACGATCACAGGGGCCGCCGGGGACACGAGCCGTGTGGGGCTCATGGTCTGTGTGTGCGGCGTGGGAAGCGCGGGACGCCTCCCGCGCCCATGCCGGACCTCCCAGGGGAGTACCGGGACCCGAGTTCTCCCGTGCCCGCGCCGGGTCTTCGAGCGGAGTACCGGGAACTGACGTCTCCCGCGCCGGGTCCCCGGACGGGATTCCCGTAGCGGGTGCCCCCAGCGCCCGTGCAGGATCCCACGGGCGGGCCTCCAACGCGGGCGCGGAGCGGGCCACGGCGAGCAGCGCGTCCAGGTCCACCTGGCGCGCGACGTGCTCCCCGAGCCGTTCGACCACGCGCGCCGACTCCGCCCGCTCCGACGCCGGGACCAGCCCCAGGTGCCGGGACGGGCTGGCGAGCCGCTCGTCGCGGTGGACCACGCCCAGGACCGGCAGGTGCGTGGCCCGGATGATCTCGGCGACGTTGCGCGCCGAACCCGCCTGGTTGAGGATCACCCCGACCACCTCGACCGCCGGGTCGTAGGCGGCCATCCCCGCCACCAGCGCGCCCACCGAACGCGACATCCGCGACACGTCCACCACCAGCACCACCGGTGTCCGCGTCAGGGCTGCGACGTGCGCGGACGAGGCGAACCCGTCGGTGCCCAGCCGCCCGTCGTGCAGGCCCATGACCCCCTCGACGACGGCGACGTCCGCGCCGCGCGCCCCGTGCAGCAGCAGCGGCACCACGCGTTCCTCGCCGACCAGGTGCGGGTCCAGGTTGCGGCCCGGACGCCCGGTGGCCAGGGCGTGGTATCCGGGGTCGATGTAGTCGGGCCCCACCTTGTGCCCGCTCACCGCGTGCCCGGCGTCGCGCAGCGCCGCCATCAGCCCGGTCGCGACCGTGGTCTTGCCCTGCCCCGTCATGGGAGCGGCGATCATCAGCCGGGGCAGCGCCGTCGGCCCGGCCGACCCCGGTCTCCCGGTGTCCCGGTCTCCCGCCGAACCCCCGCAAGCTCCGGGGGAGGTCACCACTCGATCCCCCGTTGCCCCTTGCGCCCGGCGTCCATGGGGTGCTTGACCTTGGTCATCTCGGTGACCAGGTCGGCGGCCTCCAGCAGCCGCGGGTCGGCGCGGCGGCCGGTGATCACCACGTGCTGGCGGCCGGGGCGGTCCCGCAGGGCGGCCAGGACGTCCTCGACATCGACCCAGCCCCAGTTGAGCGGGTAGGTGAACTCGTCGAGGATGAGCAGGTCGTGCGTCTGGTCGGCGAGCCTTCGCCGAATCTCCGCCCAGCCCTCGGCGGCGTCCGCCGCGTGGTCCTCGGCGTCGCCCTTGCGGCGGCTCCACGACCAGCCCGAACCCATCTTGTGCCACTCGACCGGGCCGCCCTCGCCGGTCTGCTCGTGCAGTTCGCCCAGGCGTTCCAGCACGGTCTGCTCGCCGATGCGCCACTTCGCCGACTTGACGAACTGGAACACCCCGATCCGCCAGCCCTGGTTCCAGCCGCGCAGCGCGAGGCCGAACGCGGCGGTCGACTTGCCCTTGCCGTCACCGGTGTGCACGGCGAACAGGGGCTGGTTGCGGCGCTGGCGCGTGGTGAGCCCGTCGTCGGGGACGACGAGCGGCTGTCCCTTGGGCATCAGGCGGCCCTCTCTCGTACGGCGGTGCCCAGCGCGTCGGCGCTGACCTCGCTGACGGGCATGTGGTCGGCGCCCAGACGGGCGGCCAGGGCGGCGGCCAGGCCCAGGCGCAGCGGCCCGGACTCGCCGTCCACCACGACGGTGGTCACGCCCAGTCCGGCGACGTGGTCGGCGGCGGCCATCGCGCGGCCCACCGCACCCTTGCCGCCGGTGGCCCGGCCGTCGGTGACCACGACCAGGAGCGGGCGCAGCCTCGGGTCCCGCAGCCGCTCGCGGCGCAGGACGCGGGCCGCCTCCTCCAGGCCCTCGGCCAGCGGGGTGCGCCCCCCGGCGGGCAGGTCGTCGAGGCGGGCGGCGGCCACGTCCACCGACCGGGTCGGCGGCAGGGCGAGTTCGGCCTCGCGCCCCCGGAAGGTGACCAGGCCGACCTTGTCGCGGCGCCGGTAGGCGTCCAGGAGCAGGGACAGGATCGCGGTCTTGACCTCGGTCATGCGCCTGCGCGCCGCCATGGAGCCGGAGGCGTCCACGCAGAACAGCACCAGGTTGGTCTCCTGCCCCTCGCGGACCGCGACGCGCAGGTCGCGGGGGCGCAGCCGCAGGCGGCCGCCGTGCTGGGGCCGCAGCGCGGCGGCCCGCACGGTCTCCACCAGGTGGACCGCGCTGCCCGAACCCCGTCCGGGCGCGGCGGCGCCGATCCGGCGGCCCCGCGTGCCCACGGCCCGGCTGCGCCTGCCGTCGGCGCCCTCGCCGGAGCCCCGCACGGTGAGCAGCCGGGTCCGGTAGGGGGCGGCGGCCCTGGCGGTGGCCGGTGGGGCGCCGGAGGGGCGGTGCTCGGGGGAGTCGTCCTCGGCGTCGTCGGGGGCGTGCTCGGCGGAGGCGGGGGAGTGCTCCCGGTCGGCCTCTTCGGCGCCGGGTGTCTCGGCGTCCCCGGCGCCCCCGGAGCGATCCGGGGGACCGGCGTCGTCGGAGGGGTCCTGTGGGTCCTGTGCGTCCGACGGGGCTTCGGAGCCGTCGCCGTCGTCGCTTCCCCGCGGGCCCGGCGGCTCCGGGGGGTCGGGCGGCGGTTCCTCGTCGCCCAGGATCCGGTCCAGGAGCTCCTCGTCCAGTCCCGGCGCGTCGAAGGGGTTGCGTCGGCGCCGGTGCGGCAGGGCGAGCGTGGCGGCGCGGCGGATGTCGGCCCGGGTGACCCGGGTACGGCCCGCCCAGGCCGCGTGCGCCATCGCCGTGCGCGCGGTCACGATGTCGGCGCGCAGGCCGTCCACGTCGTAGGCCGCGCACACCTCGGCGATCTTCAGCAGCGCCGCCTCGGACAGGCGCACCCGGCCCAGCGCCTCCCGGGCCGCCGCGATGCGTTCGGCCAGGGCCTTCTCCGCCTCGTGGTAGCGACCGGCGAAGGCGGCGGGGTCGGCGTCGTGGGACATGCGCCTGCGCACCACCTCGGCGCGGGTCGCGGGCTCGGACGGCGCGGCGACCTCGACGGTGAGCCCGAACCGGTCCAGGAGTTGCGGGCGCAGCTCGCCCTCCTCGGGGTTCATGGTGCCGATGAGCAGGAACCGGGCCGCGTGCTCCACGGAGAACCCGTCGCGCTCCACGGTGACCCGGCCGGTGGCGGCGGCGTCCAGGAGCAGGTCCACCAGGTGGTCGTGCAGGAGGTTGACCTCGTCGACGTAGAGGATGCCGCGGTGGGCCCGGGCCAGCAGACCGGGTTCGTAGGCGACCCTGCCGTGGGTGAGGGCCTGCTCCAGGTGCAGGGAGCCCAGGACGCGGTCCTCGGTGGCGCCGACGGGCAGTTCGACCAGGCGCACCGGGCGGCTCTCCACGGCCGTGCCGGACCCGAAGGGCCCGTCGGGGGAGTGCTGCGCCGGGTCGGCGGGGTCCACGGAGAACCGGTCGCCCTGGTAGACGTCGACGGGCGGCAGGAGGGAGGCCAGGGCGCGGACCGCGGTGGACTTGGCGGTGCCCTTCTCGCCGCGCACCAGGACGCCGCCGATCTCAGGCGAGACGCTGGTGAGGACGAGGGACAGGCCCAGGTCGTCGAGTTCCTCGGCGTCGCAGCCGACGATCGCGGAAAAGGGGTAGTGCGGTGACCGCAATGGCATGTAGAGGCTCCCGCTCATGTCGCCATCGGTAAGGGACGGGCGCGAGGCCGGTCTTCGGACTTGCCGGGTCCTTCCTGGACGGAAGGCTCGGTTCACCGCAGCGGGCCTGTGCCGGAGTCTCACCGGGCTTCCCAGATTCTCCCCGTCGGCCGTCCCCACCGTTTCCGATGGCTGGGCCGTTGGGGCACCTCACGCCTGCCGCCACGATAGCGTCCGAGGAATGAAGGATGACGCGCCCCCTCCCCCCGAACCCAGGATCACCGTCGTCGGCATCGGTGCGGACGGCTGGTCCGGTCTGCCCGAGCGGCTGCGCGCACTCGTCCTGGCCGCCGACACCGTGCTGGGCGGGCGCAGGCATCTGTCGATGCTCCCCGACCGGCCCCGGCAGCGCCGCCGGGCCTGGCCCTCACCCCTGCGCGAGGGCCTGCCGCCACTGCTGGCCTCACTCGACGCCGTCTCAGCCGGCAGTGCGTCCACCGGCGGCGCGTCCGCCGGCCCCGCTTCCGCCGACACCGCTTCCACCCGCAGCGCCTCCCCTGACACCCCCTCCACAGTGGCGCTGGCCTCCGGCGACCCCCTGGTGTCCGGTATCGCCACCACCCTGATCGACCTGCTGGGCGCGGACGCCGTGCGGGTGGAGCCCGCCGTCTCCTCGGTCGCCCTGGCCCGCGCCCGCATGGGCTGGCCCGCCGAACGCTGCGCCGTGGTGGGCCTGGTCGGCCGCGACCCCCGCCTGCTGCTGCGCCAGCTCGCCCCCGGCCACCGCGTCCTGGTGCTCTCCTCCGACGGCGCCACCCCCGCCGCGGTCGCCGCCCTGCTGGTCGGCGCGGGCTACGGCGCCAGCCGGATGACCGTACTGGGCGACCTGGGCGCGGACTCCGAATCGCGCCTGGAGACCACCGCCGACCACTGGCTCGCCTCATCTCCCGGCACGGTGCCCCCGCTGCACGTGCTGGCCCTGGAACTCCTCGGCCCGCCCGGATACGGCCTGGTCGCGGGGCTGCCCGACGACGCCTTCGAACACGACGGGCAGCTCACCAAGCGCGACCTGCGCGCCTCGGCGCTGGCCCGCCTGGCGCCCTCACCCGGCCAGCACCTGTGGGACGTGGGCGCGGGCGCGGGATCGGTCGGCGTCGAGTGGATGCGCGCCCACCCCTCCTGCACCGCCACGGCGGTGGAGGCCCACCCCGGACGGGCCGCGCGGATCGGCCGCAACGCGGGCCGCCTCGGCGTTCCTGGACTGGAGGTGGTCACCGGCCGCGCGCCGGACGCGCTGGCCGGGCTGCCCGCGCCCGACGCGGTGTTCGTCGGCGGCGGCGCGACCCGGCCGGGCGTGCTCGACGCCTGCCTGGGGGCGCTGCGGCCGGGAGGTCGGATCGTGGTGCACGGGGTGACGCTGGAGACCGAGCACCTGCTCGCCGACGCCCACCGGCGCCACGGGGGCGAGCTGACCCGGATCGCCGTCGAGACCACCGCGCCCATCGGCGCGTTCACCGGCTGGACGCCCGCCCGTACGGTCACCCAGTGGTGCCTGGTCACGCCCTCCCGGCAACGACCGGAGTGACCGCGCCCCCGGGCTGGTCGGCCGCTCCCGGCCGGGGCGGATGTGGCACACCGTGGCGGCCGTGCGGTCCGCTTTCCGGCGCCCGGTAGGGCTTGGGCTTCTCGGATTTCCGCTTCGGACGTACCTTGGGCCCTTCCCCGGCGTTACTCTGGCCAGAAGCCGTGTCCGCGTCGTCGCTCACCACCACGGACATCACCCAGGGGGCTTCATGACCGTCGTAGAGCACCACCCGCCGCCCGGAACACCAGCGCTTCCGATGAGCCCGGAGCTGTTCGAGCACCTCGCCGGACAGGCGTTCGAGGCCGACCGTGTTCGTATGGAGATGTTCAACGGGAAGGTCTGGGTCCACAAGGTGACCGACGGAGCGCACGCGGGGATCCTCGCGTGGCTGATGCGTGAGTTCATCGCTCACCGTCCTGAGCTGGACCTCATCACCAGCGGACTGGGGATCAAGGTCGACACCTACCGCAACGGGCGTGCCCGCCCCGACGGCATCCTCGCCCCGGTCGGCCACTTCGACCGGGCGGGCGAATGGGCCGACCCGGAGGGTGTCCTGGCCGTGGTCGAGGTCACCTCCTGGGACGCCGACACCCATGCCCGCGACCGTGTCGAGAAGCCCGCCGCCTATGCGGCTACCGGTATCGGCGTCTACCTGCTGGTGGACCGGGACGCCGATGCCGTCGTGGTCCACAGCCGACCCGTCCGCGGCCAGTACCTGGACCGGAGCACCCATCCCTACGGTGAGGCCGTCCAGATCCCCGGAGCCGACGTCACGTTGGACACCGAAGCACTCAAGCGGTTCGTCCGCTGACACCGACGATCCGGGCAGGGGGCGGGCCGGTCCGACCGCCCCTCACCGGCGCCACGGGGACGAGCTGACCCGGATCGCCGTCGAGACCACCGCGCCCATCGGCGTGTTCACCGGCTGGACTCCCGCCCGCACGGTCACCCAGTAGTGCCTGGCGGTGCTGCCCTGACCCTCCGCTGCGCCGCTTCGCGCCCAGGCGCCGGAGGCACGGGAGCCCTCGGCCCCCGCGCACGCCCCCCTACGCGACCCCGCCCGCGGGACCTCCGGAACCCCTTCGGAGCCCTCCCTATCCGCTGACCCGCGGCCGGGCCGGGTCGTAGAGGTAGGACTCACCACCCCTCTCCGGATCGAGCGCCCGCCCCACCAGGATCACCGCCGCCTGACGGAACCCGGCCTCCTCCACCGCGTCTGCCACGGTGGAGACCGTGCCGCGCAGCACCGCCTCGCCCGGCTGGCTGGCCCGGTACACCACGACCACCGGGCAGTCGCCGCCGTACTCGGGTTCGATCTCGGCCATCAGCTCGCGCACCCGCCGGATCGCCAGGTGCAGCACCAGTGTGGCCCGGGTCGCGGCGAACGCGGCCAGTGACTCGGTCCCGGGCATGGCGGTCGAGCGGGCCCGCGTCCGGGTCAGCACCACCGACTGGGCCACCAGCGGCACGGTCAGCTCCCGCCCCGCCAGCGCCGAGGCGGCCGCGTACGCGGGCACCCCGGGCGTGACGTCCCACGCAACGCCGTGCGCGTCGAGCCTGCGGGTCTGCTCGGCCAGCGCCGAGTACAGCGACGGGTCGCCGGAGGTGAGCCGTACGACGTCGCGGCCCGCGGCGTGCGCGCGGACCAGGTGGTCGGTGATGCGGTCCAGGTCCAGGCCCTGGGTGTCCACCAGTTCCGCGCCGGGCGCGCAGTGCGTCAGGACCTGCGGGTCCAGGTAGGTGCCGGGGTAGAGGACCACGTCGGCCCCGGCGAGCATGCGCGTGGCGCGCACGGTCAGCAGGTCGGCGGCGCCGGGCCCCGCGCCCACGAAGTGCACGGTCACGGCTTCACCCACCTGGGGGTCCACACGCGGCCCGACCCGGTGACCCGGGTTCCGGACGCGCCGACGATGAGCAGGCAGCGCATGTCCACGGCGGCCGGGTCGAGTTCGCCCAGAGTGGTCACCGTCAGGGACTCGCCTTCGCGGCCCACGTCGCGGCCGACCACGACCACGGTGTCGGGTTTGCGGTGCTCCAGCAGGATGCGGCGCGCGGTGACGATCTGCTCGGTCCGGGACCGGGAGGCGGGGTTGTAGACGGCCAGAGCCAGGTCGGCCTCGGCGACGGCGCGCAGCCGCCGCTCGACCACCTCCCACGGTTTGAGGCGGTCCGACAGGCTCATCACCGCGAAGTCGCCGCCCACGGGGGCGCCCGCGCGGGCCGCGACCGCCTGGACGGCGCTCACCCCCGGCACCACCCGGACGGGCACGCCCCGGTAGGCGGGGTCCTCGGCCGCCTCGAACACGGCGGTGGCCATGCCGAAGACCCCGGCGTCCCCGCCGGAGACCACGGCCACGCGTTCGCCGCGCCCGGCCAGGTCGAGGGCGAACCGGGCGCGCTGGAGTTCGACGGTGTTGCCGGAGGCGTGCCGGGTCAGCCCGGGGCGCTGCGGGACCCGGTTGACGTAGGGGCCGTAGCCCACCACGTGGTCCACCCCGGCCAGCGCCGCGCTCGCCTCGGGGGTGAGCCAGCCCCCGGGGCCGGGGCCCAGGCCCACGACCAGCAGTTCGGCCGCCGGTCCGGCGGCCTCGGACGCCGTGCCCGCCGCCGGTCCTGCGGAACCGGGCGTCGCCCCGGCCGCCGGTTCCGTCAGCGCCCGCGCGTCCGCGCCGACCCGCCGGGAGCGCGGGCCGTTGCGGCTGTCCCCGGTCACCAGCACCAGGGAGAAGTAGGGCACCGTCGCCGGGTCGACCTCGGCCACCGGCAGCCGCCGCTCCCCGCCCATCGAGGCCCGCTCCACGTACACCGCGTGCTCCAGCCGACCCGCCGCTGCCAGGGCGCGGCGCACGGCCGGGAAGGTCCGGCCCAGCTTCATGACCACGGCCGCGTCGGTGTCGGCCAGGCGGCGGGCCAGTTCCGGTTCGGGCAGGGTGCCGGGCAGCACGGTGAGCACGTCGGTCTGCCGGGCCAGCGGGGCGGCCGCGGCGGCCGTGGCGGCGGCGAACGCCGGGACGCCCGGCACGATCTCGGTGGGGTAGCGCTCGGACAGCCGGTCGTGCATGTACATGTACGACCCGTAGAACAGCGGGTCGCCCTCCGAGAGCAGGACGACGTCGCGCCCGGCGTCCAGGTGGGCGGCCAGCCGCGCGGCGGACTCCTCGTAGAAGTCGGCCAGCGCCCCCGCGTAGCCGCCCGGATGGTCGGTCGCCCCGGTGGTCACCGGATACGTCAACCGCTCCTCGACCACCCCCTCCGGGATCAGCGCGTCGGCGATGCGGCGGGCGTTGGACTCCTTGCCCACACCCGCGTGGTAGGCGACGACGTCGGCCGCGGCGATGAGCCTGGCCGCCTTGAGGGTGATCAGCTCGGGGTCGCCCGGGCCGACGCCGACGCCGTGGAAACGGCCGGTCATTCCTCCTCCTTGGCGAGTGCGTTGAGGGCCGAGGAGGTCATCGCCGAACCCCCGCGGCGGCCGCGTGCGGTCACGTAGGGGACGTCGACGCCGTGGCGGTCGCACAGCTCGGTCAGCGCCTGCTTGGACTCGGCGGCGCCGATGAAGCCGACCGGGCAGCCCACGATCGCCGCGGGGCGCGGAGCGCCGTCGATCAGCATCTCCAGCAGGTGGAACAGGGCGGTGGGCGCGTTGCCGACGGCGACCACGGCGCCGTCGAGCAGCGGCTCCCACAGCGACACCGCGGCGGCCGTGCGGGTGGTGCCCCACTCACGGGCCAGGCCGGGCACCCGTTCGTCGCCCAGGAGGCAGAGCACCTCGTTGTCGCTGGGCAGGCGGCTCGCGGTCACGCCGGAGGCCACCATGCGCGCGTCGCACAGGATCGGCGCACCGGCCCGGAGGGCGGCGCGCGCCGCGGGAACCAGGTCGGGGTGGACGACGAGGTCGTCGGCGAGGTCGACCTGACCGGTGCCGTGGATCATCCGCACGGCGAGCCGCTCGGCGTTGGCGGGCAGGTGGTCGAGCCGGGCCTCGCGCCGGATGGTGGCGAAGGAGTCGGCGTAGATGGCGGGACCGTCGTCGACGTACCCGTAGTGCCGGTTCGGTCTTCTGGGGGAGGTCACCGCGCCTCCCCGGGGACGTGGTCGGGCTGTCCGGGAACGAGACCGTGCCCTCCGGGAACGAGCACGGCTCGCCACGGCGTGACGACGAGTTCGCCGGAACCGGCCCCGACGGCTTCGGCGGCGAGCGCTTCGGCGGCGGCCCGGTCCAGGCCGTCCTCGGACACGGGGACGTGCCGTCCGATCCCGGGCAGTAGGCCGTACGGCAGCGGCGGCGCGCGGTCGGGCAGCCGCGGGTCCGGCGGTGCCGGGTCGGTCAGGGGCGAGGGGAGTTCGGCGACGTGCCAGGGGGCGTCGGGGCCGTCGACGCGCCGCTCCAGGAACCGGTCGGCGAGGTGCACGAGCGCGGCCGCGGCCTCGTCCAGCGGCGTCAGCGGGCCCCAGTGCTCGCCGACCCTGAGCTGGGCGGTGTGCGCGTCGAGGGCGACGAGCCCCAGGTCGCAGGGGCGCTCCAGCAGGTCGCCGCTTCCGTCGTCCAGGGCGAAGAGGAAGCGGCCGGGCAGGGCGGCGCGGTGCGGTTCGGCGCACAGCAGAGTGTCCAGCTCGGCGGCCACGGGGCGCAGGTCTGCCTTCCCGCCCGCCAGTCCCGTGCACGGGGAGACCATGACGTTGCGGACCAGTTCGTGGGAGGGCGAGGGCAGCAGGCCTGTCCCCTCCAGGGCCCGGAGCACCTCGGGGGACAGCCGCCCCCCGTCTCCGGGCAGGGCGCGCAGCTGCACGTTGGCCCGGCCGGTGACGTGGATCCGGCCGTCGCCGTACTCCTGGGCCACGGCGGCCAGGGCGCGCAGCGAACGGACGGGAAGCCTGCCGCCGACGAGCCGGAGCCGCACCAGCAGCCCGTCGTCTGCGGGCCAGGGCCGCAGGGCGCCCGGGCAGCGGTCGCGCCGGGCGCGGACGGTGGGGGATGGGGATGGGGAACCCATCGGGGGCATGCGCGTCCTTCTGGTCAGGGACCCGTTCGCGGGGTCCGCGGTCGACCTGGCGGCCCGTCACCGCCAGCGCCAGCAGGTCTTCGGACTCGGGATCGACCGGTGCGGAGCGCCTTCCCGGAGCGTTGCGCTCCAGTGGCTGTCCCGGGGAACCGCGTCCCCGGGGCGTGCCCGCCCGTCACCCTCACCGCTGCGCGTCAGTCCCGGATTCGCACCGGGTTCCCTGCCCCACGAGGTGGAGTTCGACTGGCTCGACGAGGGTACCGTTCCCCTCCCGGGCCAGGTCCGGGGGCCTTCCCTCCAAGGGCCGCGGACCGGCGCCGCCCCGGGCGCCGTGGCGGAGTCCGGAGGCCCGCGAACGCGGCCCGCTCCCGGAGGCGGCGCCCTGGCACACGGCGCCGAAAGGCGCCCCGCGGGGCTGTCCGCGACCGAAAGCGGCGGTGCCCCGGCCCGCGGCGGCGCGTGTTTTCGGGCCTGATTCCGGTACGTGTTCGAGCGCGACAGCGGTGGTGACGGCGGGTGTGGAGCCTTACGGGGGCTTTGCGGGGATTTTAGGGTTTCCTGTTTCGGGCAGTGGGACGGGTCAAGGGCGGTTCACACCAGTACGCCGCTCTCACGGGGACCACCGAAGGAGGAAGAGCATGAGCGCCAGTGAGAAGGGTCGCAGCCAGGCCGAGATGGTCAAGGGCAAGGCCAAGGAGACCACCGGCAAGGCCACCGGCAACGACCGCATGAAGAACGAGGGACGCGCCGAGATGGCCAAGGGGCGCTTGCGCCAGGGCAAGGAGGACATGAAGAAGGGCCGGTAGGTGCCGCCTTCGCGGACGGTCGCGAACGGCCCCCTGCCAGCGGGCGCCTCCCGCCCGGCCGGCCGGACGGGGAGGGCCGCGAGCCCCCGCCCCGCCGGGGCCGCCGACCCGGCCGCCTCACGCCCGAGGGGAGCGGAGCACGTGCCTCGCACGTGCTCCGCTCCCCTTTCGCGTGGCCGCCCCGGGCGGGGCTCACGTCGTGGAGCGCTCCTGCTCCGGTTCGATGCGGCGGATGCCGAAGCCCCGCGTCAGCGGTGCCAGGAAGGCGATCAGGGCGGAGAACAGGAAACCGCCCCAGTTGAACACCGCCCACGGCAGGAACTCGAAGTTGGCCACGCCCAGGGTCGTGGCGAAGAAGACGCCCGACACCGTCCACGGCATCAGCACCTCGGTGATCGTGACCGAGTCCTCCATGCTGCGCGACAGGTTGACCGGGTGCAGGTTCCTGGCCCGGTAGGCGTCGCCGTAGACGTCCTTGACCAGGAAGAAGGTCACCAGGGCGTTGGAGGTGCCGTTGATGATGGTGAAGCCGGAGAGCAGGGTGGTGAGGATGAGGCTGCCAGTGGACCGCAGCTTGGCGATGAGCCCCTCCAGCAGGACCCGCAGCACGCCCGACTTCTCCAGCGCCGAGGCGAAGAAGAAGGCGCAGAAGACGAAGAACGCCGAGTTGTACATCGAGTACAGACCGCCCCGGTTCACCAGCTCGGCCAGGACGTCGGAGACCCCGTCCCCCTGCGGCAGCATGTCGGTGGTGAAGCCGGAGACGACCGCGGCGAACAGGTCGCCCGCGCTCGCACCCTGGACCAGCAGCGCGATCAGCAGCGCCGTCATGGACGACGCGAACAGCACGACCAGCGGCGGTTTCCTCATGATGGACCCGGCGAGCACGACAACCGCCGGGATCAGCAGCAGCGGGTTGAGGGTGAACAACCCGTTCAGCTCGGTGACGACCTCGTCGACGCCGCCCAGGCCGGCGGGCGAGGCGGTGATGGTGGTGCCCGCGAGCAGGAAGACGACGGCGGCCAGCACCGACGAGGGCACGGCCGTGTAGAGCATGTGCCGGATGTGCTCGTACAGGTTGGCGCCCGCCGCGAGCGAGCTCATGTTGGTGGTGTCCGACAGCGGCGAGAGCTTGTCCCCGAAGTAGGCGCCGGACACGACCGCGCCCGCCGTGATCGCCAGCGACGCGTCCATCGTCTGGGCCACCCCGATCAGGGCGACCCCGATCGTGCCGCCCGAACCCCAGGAGGTGCCGGTGAAGGTGGAGACCAGCGCGGTGGCCAGGAAGGCCAGCACGTACAGGTAGGACGGGTTGATGAGCTCAAGGCCGTAGTAGACCATGAGGGGGATCGTTCCGGCGATCATCCACGAGCCGATGAGCATGCCGATGCTGAGCAGGATCAGGACCGCGGGCAGGGCGCTCTTGAGCTTGTCGCCCATGTTCGTCAGCACGTCGTCCCAGCGCACGCCGTGCCAGAGCGCGAAGACGGCGAACACCACCCCCGCGAAGATGAGCATGAGCTCGGCGGGGTACTTCAGGACGCCGATGCCGCCGACCAGAATCGCGACGGTGATGACCACGGGGACGCACGCCGCCGCCACGCCGGGTCGGCGGACGTTCTCGTCCGGGGGGTTAGCCATCTACTTTCCTCTCGGTGATGACCGCTTTCGGTCTTCTACAGTGCGGTGAAGGCCCTTTCGAGATCCTCGATCTGGCTGTCGGCCCCTTCCAGGCCCACGGAGAGGCGGACCATTCCGGGTGAGAATCCCTTCTCCCGCATCGCCTCCTCGTTTCCGGGCCGAACGGGTGCGGTGACCAGGCTTTCGTAGCCGCCCCAGCTCGCGCCGATCCGGAACAGCGACAAACGGTTGACGAAGGCCGCGACCTTCTCGAAGGAGGGGTCCTTCAGGTCGAAACTGAGCAGCCCGGAGAAACCGCTGAACTGGTTCCTGATCAGGGGGTCGTCGGGCCGGTGGTCGTGGTGGGGGTGGTGGATCGCCGCCACCTCGGGCCGGGTCGCCAGGTAGTCGATGACCCGCACGGCGCTGCGCTCGTGCTCGGCCATCCTGATCGGCAGCGTCCGCAGCCCGCGCAGCACCATCGACGCCTCGACGGCCGACATGACCGAGCCCAGGAGCTGGAACCCGGTGTAAAAGAGGTCGCGCACGAAGGAGGCGGGGCCGATCACCGCCCCGCCGAGGACGTCGCTGTGACCGCCGATGTACTTGGTGCACGAGTGGATGACGATGTCCACCCCGGCCAGGATCGGCTTCTGGAAGAGCGGCGTGGACCAGGTGTTGTCCATCACGGTCCAGATCCCCCGGGCCCGGGCGGTGCGGGTGATCGCGGCCACGTCCAGGACCTTCATCAGCATGGTCCCGGGGCTCTCGACGTAGACCAGCGCCGTGTTCTCCCGCAGGTGCTCCTCGATGTCGGAGGTGCCGTCGGGGAGCACGGTGTGGTCGATGCCGAAACCGCGCAGGTGCTCGGCCATCTCCAGGGCCGGGCCGTAGGTGCTGTTGACGAAGAGGATGTGGTCCCCACCGCGCAGCAGGCTCATCAGAACGGCGCTGATGGCGCCCATTCCGGAACCGAAGCACTTACAGGCCTCGCCGCGCTCCAGAAGGGCCAGCCTCTCCTCCAGAAAGGCGACCGTGGGATTGGCGCCGCGGCTGTAGACGTACCTCTCGTGTTCCTGTTCCTGCTCTTCGATGAACGCCTCGAACGAGGGTTTGGTGAAAATGCTGGTCTGGAACACCGGAGGGGCGACCGCGCCGTGGACGTTCTCCGCCCCCTCCCACGCGCTCATGCAGATTTCCCTGTCGGACCTGTCCACCGTTGCCCTCCGGTCGGCTCGTGGGCGCGGTCGTGCGGGCGCGGCGGGGGGAGGGTTTCCGACCCGCCGCCGCGCCCGCCGTCGCCGCCCGTGCGCGGGCGGTGCCCGCGCTCGTGTCGGTGCGGTCGGCGGCCGTCCGGGGTCGGACACACCGCTCGCACGCGTGCTCTCGGCAGGGCCGCGCGGTCGAGACGACGCGGGCCCGTGCCGGTGCGGTCATCTTGTAGTACAAGCTGCTAGGTAGTCAATGGGGTGGCGCCGGTCCGCCCGCGGGCCCCGGCGTCTGTACGCTGAGGATTCGGCACATCCCTCCAGTGAAGGACGAGGCGTACACGATGGGATCAGCGTCGCCGGGAACCCAGGGCGAAGGGCTCGCAGGCCGGTCCCAGCCGCGGCACGCCCGACCGAACTCGCTGACCTCTCAGGTCGTCGCCTTCGTGGAGGAGCTGTGCGTGGGCCCCGACGCGCAGCCGGGCAGCCAGCTGCCCTCGGAGAAGGAACTGGCCGAACGCTTCGGGGTGAGCCGGGTCGTGCTGCGCGAGGCGCTGAGGACCCTGGAGGCCAAGGGTCTGATCCACCGCCGCCAGGGCAAGCCCGCGGTCATCGCCTCGCCCAACGCCCTGCCGGTGGAGAACTTCGTGGCCCTGTCGGTGCTGCGCGACCGCCGGGCGCTGATGGAGTTCACCGAGATCCGCAAGGCGCTGGAGGTGCACGGCGCCCGGCTGGCCGCGCAGCGCATCGCCGGGCCGGAGGAGGAGCAGACCCGCGAGGACATCGCCCGGGCACGCCAGGCCATCGCCGACATGCGCGCCGCGCCCCTGGACGTGCCCAACCGCGTGCGCACCGACTTCGCCTTCCACCAGGCCCTGATCGCGGCCTCGGGCAACCGGAGCCTCACCCAGATCCTGGACGCGCTCGAACGGTCCCTGGCCGACAGCCGCGAGCAGAGCCACCGCCGGTTCCTGGCCACGGCGCAGGACCCGGCGGTGTCGGCGACCGAACACGAGGAGGTGCTGGAGGCGGTGCTGAGCGGCGACCCCGCCCGCGCGGTGGCGGCGATGGAGGAGCACCTCCAGGTCACCCTGCGCGAGATCGAGACCCGCCCCAAGGCGGAGGGGGCGCGCGAGGACCGGGACTGACGGGACTCTGGTCGCCGCTCCGGTGGAGCGCCCTAACCCGCCGCCCCCGCCACGGGCAGGGTCAGGCGCAGCGTCAGCCCGCCGCCCGGGGTGGTCTCGGGCAGCAGCGAGCCCCCCATGGCCTCCATGAGCCCGCGCGAGAGCGCCAGGCCCAGCCCGAGCCCCGTGGATCCGTCGGTGTCCCCGAGCCGCTGGAAGGGCACGAACATGCGCTCGCGCTCGTGCTCGGGCACCCCCGGCCCGTGGTCGGTCACCAGCAGTTCCACCTGGTCGCCCGTCCAGGAGGCGGTGACCGAGGGCGGCCGGTCGGGCGGGCTGAAGCGCAGGGCGTTGCCCACCACGTTGGCCAGCACCCGCTCCAGCAGGCCGGGGTCTGCCGCGACCTCCGGCAGTTCCTCGGGCACCCGCACCCGCACGGCGCACCCCTGTCCGCCCAGGTCGTCCAGGACCGCGAACACCGACTCGCGCAGCGACAGGCCCGTGACCGTCACGCCCAGCACGCCCGCCTGGAGGCGGCTCATGTCCAGCAGGTCGGTCACCAGCCGGGTCAGGCGGTCCAGGGACTCGTCCGCCGTGGCCAGCAGTTCGGCCTGGACCTCCTCGCTGAAGCGCACCTCCCGGCTGCGCAGACTGGTCACCGACGCCTTGGCCGAGGCCAGGGGGGCACGCAGGTCGTGGCTGACCGCGGCCAGCAGCGCGGTGCGCATCCGGTCCGCCTCCGCCAGCGTCCCGGCCGCGGCCGCCTCCTGGGCCAGCCGCTCCTGGCGCAGCGCGACGGCGGCCTGCGCGGCGAAGGCCTCGATGATGCGCCGCTCGCCCGCGCGCGGCCGGTGCCCGTGCAGCACCAGGGTCAGCCCCTCGTCCACCGGCACGTCCGCGTCGGCCCCGCCCGGGGCCCCGCGGGGGCGCTCCCCGACGGAGGCGACCGCCTCCCACGCGGCCGGGTCGTTGCGGTGGTCGGGCCGGGAGGAGGCCTGCGGCCTGCGCTCCAGCAGGGCGACCGACTCCAGGGAGAAGGTCTCGCGCAGCCTCTCCAGCAGCGCCTCCAGGGGCCGCGAACCCCGCAGCACGCTTCCGGCCACCGTGGCCAGGGTCTGGGCCTCGGCGCTGGCCCGCGCCGCCTCGCGGGTGCGCCGCGCGGCCTGGTCGACCACCACGCTCACCGCCACGGCCACGAACACGAACACGACGAGGGTGAGCAGGTTGCCCGGCTGGTTGACCACGAGGGTCTCGTACGGCTCGGTGAAGAAGAGGTTGAGCACCACGAACCCGCTGAACGCCGCGGCCAGCGCGGGCCACAGCCCGCCGACCAGCGCCGTCGCCGTCACCGTGGCGAACACCAGCAGGATTCCGCCGCTGAGGTACTCCTCGCTGTGGGGGACTCCGGTGCTGAACACCAGCAGCGCCAGCGCGGTGAGCGCCAGCGCGTACCCCGCCAGCCTGCGGCGGCGCGAGACCGCGCCCGAGCGCGTCCGCCCGGAACCGCGCTCGGCCTCCTCCAGGGTGACCAGGTGGACGTCGATGGACTCCGACAGCGCCGCGGTGGCCGCGCCCACCCCCGGCCGCAGCAGACGGGCGAGCCTGCCCCGGCCGCTCGCGCCCAGCACCAGCTGGGTGGCGTCCGCCCCCTGGGCGAACGCGGTCAGCGCGGCGGGCACGTCCTCGCCCAGGACCTGGTGGTAGGTGCCGCCCAGGTCCTCCACCAGCACCCGCTGCCGGGCGAGCATGGCGGGGTCGGCGCCCACCGGGCCGTCGCCGAGCGCCACGTGCACGGCCAGCAGTTCGACCCCCTCGCCGCGCCCCGCGATCCGGGCGGCCCGGCGGATCAGCGCCTCCCCGCCGGGGCCTCCGCTCAGGCCCACGACCACGCGTTCGCGGGTCTGCCACGCCGGGGCCGCGCGGTGCCCGCCCCGGTGGCGCCTCAGCTCGTCGTCCACGCGTCCGGCCAGCCACAGCAGCGCCAGCTCGCGCAGGGCGGTCAGGGTGTCGACCCGGAACCGGTGGCCCAGCGCGGCGTCGATCCGGTCGGGGCCGTAGACGTTGCCGTGCGCGAGCCGCCGCCGCAGGGCCTCGGGCGTCATGTCCACGAGTTCGATCTGGTCGGCCCCGCGCACCCACGCGTCGGGTACGGTCTCGCTCTGGCGGGTGCCGGTGACGCGCTCGACGACGTCGTTGAGCGACTCCAGATGCTGCACGTCGAGCGTGGACAGCACCGTGATCCCCGCCTCCAGCAGGGCCTCGATGTCCTGCCAGCGCCGGGCGTTGCGCGCCCCGGGGGCGTTGGCGTGCGCGAGGTCGTCCACGAGGACGACCTGCGGGCGGCGGGCCAGCACGGCGTCCAGGTCCATCTCCTCCAGGCGGGCGCCCCGGTGGGTCAGGACCGCGCGCGGGACCGTCTCCAAGTCGTCCACCATTGCCTCGGTCATCGCCCGGCCGTGGCTCTCCACGAACCCGATGACCACGTCGGCGCCGCGGTCGCGGCGCCGGTGCGCCTCGTCCAGCATCCGGTAGGTCTTGCCGACACCGGGCGCCGCGCCCAGGTAGACGCGCAAGTGGCCGCGTGTCATCGTGTGCCCCCTTCCGGCCTCCCCATCCTGACTGGTCACGGAGGTGCTTTCGGACATTTCACTGCTAACGGGGCGCTAAATCCGGCGCCGGGGCCGGGAGGGAGCGTTAGCGTGCCTCTCGTACCGGCCGCGCCGCGCGGAGTCGTCGCGGCGCCGGTGCCGTCGCGACCTGCGGACACGGCGCCCGCACCGCCGCCGTCCGCCGACGCGGCGCGCCTAGCATCGTGAACGCGGGGCCCCGCCCGGGGCGTCCGAACGGGGGAGACACGGACCAGCATGGACACGGACACCGGCACCGGCGCGGACGGAGCGCCCTCGGTCCTGGTCGTCGACGACGACCCCCTCATCCGCAGGACGCTGGAGGTGAACCTGCGGGCCCGCGGCTACACGGCCTACCTGGCCGACACCGGTGAGCACGCGCTGCGGCTGGTGGCCCGCCACCGCCCCGACCTGCTCCTGCTCGACCTGGGCCTGTCCGGGATGGACGGCCTGGAGGTCCTGCGGGGGCTGCGCGGGTGGACGGACGTGCCGGTGGTCGTGCTCTCGGGGCGCGACACCGAGCCGATGAAGGTCCGGGCGCTGGACCTGGGCGCCGACGACTACGTCATCAAGCCCTTCGGGATGGACGAGCTGTTCGCCCGGGTGCGCGCGGCCATGCGCCGTTCCGCGGTGCCCGAGTACGCGGCGCCGGTGGTCACCGCCGACTTCACGGTGGACCTGGCCGCCAAGCAGGTCCTGCGCGGCGGTGAGCCGGTGCGGCTGACGCCGCGCCAGTGGCACATCGTGGAGGTGCTGGCGCGCAACCCCGACCGCCTGGTCACCCACAAGCACCTGCTCAACGAGGTGTGGGGGCCCGCGTACGGGCGCGAGACCAACTACCTGCGGGTGTTCATGACCAAGATCCGCCAGCGCCTGGAGCCGGACCCGCCCCGGCCGCGCTACTTCCTCACCGAACCCGGACTGGGCTACCGGTTCCGGCCCGGCGGTGGCGGCGCCTGGGGAGGGGCCGCCGGGGGAGCGTCCGGGTCGGAATGCTGTGAGAGCGGGCCGGAGGACCGGGAGGCCGGGGCGGGCGGCCTGGAATCCGGGGCGGGTAGCCGGGAGAACGGCCGGTGAGAACGGGAACCGGTCAGCACCCGACGGGCCCGCGGCGCCGGCGGGCCCCGCGGAACCCGGTCCGCGCCGGTGCCCGCGCGGACCGGAGACTGCGCGACCTGTCCGCATGGATCAAGCCGCCGCAGCTCACGGCGGCGGCCTTCGCCGCCCTGATCCTGGTCGGCGCGGGCCTGCTGTCGCTGCCCGCCGCCACCGGCACCGGGGAGCGCGCGCCCTTCGACACGGCCCTGTTCACCGCCACCTCGGCGGCCAGCGTGACCGGCCTGGCGGTGGTGGACACCGCCTCCTACTGGTCGGGGCTGGGCGAGGCGGTGATCCTGGCCCTGATCCAGGTCGGCGGGTTCGGCATCATGGCGCTGGCCACCGTCCTGACCCTGGTGGTCGGGCGGCAGCTCGGGCTGCGGATGGCGGTGCGCACCGGCTCGGAGGCCAAGGTGGTCACGCTGGGCGAGGTGCGCCAGCTGGTCACCGGGGTCCTGGTGGTGACGGTGGTGTTCGAGACGGCCCTGGCGGTGGCGCTGACGCTGCGCTGGTGGCTGGGGTACGGGCTGCCCCTGCCCGAGGCCGTCTACACGGGCGTCTTCCACGCCGTCTCGGCCTTCAACAACGCCGGGTTCGCGCTCTACGCCGACAGCCTCACGGGGTTCGCCGAGGACCCGTGGATCACGGTCCCGGTGGCCCTGGGGGTCCTGGCCGGAGGGCTCGGGTTCCCGGTGTGGGTGGAACTGTGGCGCTTCACCCGGCGCCGGGCCGAGCACCGCCACTGGACACTGCACGTGAAGATCACCCTGGTGATGACGGGGCTGCTGCTCGTGGTGGGGTTCGCGGCCTTCCTGGCCCTGGAGTGGACCAACCCGGCGACCATGGGCGGGCTCGACCTGCGCGGGAAGCTGCTCACCGCCTTCTTCCAGTCGGTGATGCCGCGCACGGCGGGCTTCAACAGCCTCGACTTCGGACAGATGAACACCCAGACGCTGCTGGTCACCGACATCCTGATGTTCGTCGGCGGCGGCAGCGCGGGCACGGCCGGGGGCATCAAGGTGACGACCTTCGCCGTGCTGGCCTTCGTGATCTACGCCAACGTGCGCGGTGAGCCCACGGTCCACGTGTCGGGCCGCCGCCTGGCCGAGGGCACCACCTCGCAGGCGACCACGGTGGTGCTGCTGGCGCTGGGCCTGGTGCTGGCGGGGACGCTGACGCTGATGACGATCACCCCGTTCACCCTGGACCAGATCCTGTTCGAGACGACGTCGGCCTTCGCCACGGTCGGGCTGTCCACCGGCATCACGGCCGATCTGCCGTTGCTGGGGCATGCGGTGCTGATGTTCTTGATGTTCGTGGGCAGGATCGGGCCGATCACGCTGGCCTCGGCCCTGGCGCTGCGCCGCCGCCCGCGCCTGTACGAGCTTCCCGAGGAGCGGCCGATCGTCGGTTGAGCGGTCAGCGGTGATCGTTCAGCCGTAGGCGCTGGCCAGCGCGCGGTCAGAGGTGAACGGTCAGCGGTGCACGGGACGCTGGAGCCGCGTCCCCGCTCCTGTCCGCTGTCGCGCCGGTGGCGGGCGCCGCTGCCGAGGGGCGTTTCACCCCTGCCGGGCGGGGGCGGCGGTGATCTCGGCGACGGTGGCCTTGGCCGTGCGCCCGGCGCCGATGAGGGTGGCCGACGCGGCACCGGTCCAGTCCCCGTAGCCCAGCAGGAACAGCCGGGGTTCGGCCACGGAGCGGGTTCCCTCCAGCGCGATCCGGCCCCGGTCGTCCACCAGCCCCAGCGGGGCCAGGTGGTCCAGCACCGGCCGGAACCCCGTGCACCACAGGACGGCGTCGCAGTCCAGGGCCGTGCCGTCGTTCCAGGCCACACCGGTGCGGGTGAGGCGGTCGAACATCGGCTCGGCCTTGAGCGCGCCGCGCTCGCGCGCCTCGCGGACCCTCGGCACCGCCACGATGTCCCCGAGGCCGCCGACGCCCTCCGGGGCCCGCTCGCCCCGCCGCGCCGCCCGCTGCGCGCGGGTGGCGATGTCGAACAGGGCGCGCCCGTCCAGGTCGTCGGGCATGAACCGGGGCGGGCGCGCGGTGGCCCAGGTGGTCTCGGCCACCTCGGACAGTTCGGCGAGGATCTGGGCCGCGGAGTTGCCGCCGCCCACGACCACGACCCGCTGCCCGGCGAACTCCTCCGGCCCCCGGTAGTCGACCGTGTGCAGCTGCCGGCCCGCGAACAGCTCCCGGCCCGGAGCGCCGGGGACGTGCGGCGCCCGCCAGGTGCCGGTGGCGCTGATGACGTGGCGGGCGCGCCAGACCAGCAGCGGGGGAGTCCCGGCGGGGGAGTCGGGGGAACCAGTGGAACCGCGGGAACCGGGAGCGGCCGGTGGGGGTCCGCCGCGCGTTCCCCCCTCCTGCCGCCCGCCGCCGTCCACGGGCCGCTCCGCCGCGGAGCGGGGCGTCCCCGACGGGAGCCCGCGCCCGGTCCCCTCCCGGGCGAGCACGCGCAGGGCCCCGTCCTCCCGTTCGACCGCCTCCACGCGGACCGGGCGGCGCACGGGAAGCTCGTAGCGGCGCTCGTACTCGGCCAGGTAGCGGGCCACGTGCCCCGCGCCGGGGTACTCCCGGCCCTCCTCGGCCGGCATCCACCAGCCCGGCAGCATGCTGTGCTCGGCGGGGGAGAACAGCCGCAGTGAGTCCCAGTACTCGGTCCAGGACCCGCCCGGCGCCTCACCCGCGTCCAGGACGGCGAAGTCGAGCCCGGCCCGCCGCAGGAAGTACCCCGCGGCGAGCCCGGCCTGCCCGCCGCCGACCACCACCACGTCGTGCACGTGTTCCGCGTCGTCCATCGTCCGTCCCCCCGTCAGCGGTGCCGCGGCGACCGCCGCGCCCGGGTTCAGCAGACGCTGTCGCCCGGCTTGGGCACTCCCAGACCGAACAGGCTGCGGGCCCGCAGCCCCGCCCAGGTCCCGGCCAGGGCGAAGACCGCCCACAGCCACCCGTGCAGGCTGCCCGAACCGATTCCGGCCAGGTAGGCGCCGATGTTGCAGCCGCCCGCCAGACGCGCGCCGATGCCCATGAGGATGCCGCCCAGGAGTCCGGCGGCGACCAGCTTCCAGCTCAGGCCGGTGTGCAGCTTCCACGCCCCGGCGGCGGCCGCGGCCACGGCGGCGCCGAGGATGATGCCGATGTTGGTCAGGCTGGTCTTGTCCTGGAGCACCGGACCGGCGAGCTGCGCGGCCTGCTGGGGCTGGTTCCAGAACGCCCAGGTCTCGGGGTGCGCGCCCACCAGCTGGAGCGCCTTGGCGCCCCACAGGTTGAAGGCGGAGGTGACGCCCCAGGCGCCGCCGGAGACCAGCAGCACCGCCGCGCCGAGCACCGACAGCACCAGGGCGCCGACGATCATGGGCCAGCTGCCCCGGACCACGCGCAGCAGGCCCCGCGCCGAGGGCGGCGTGCCCACGGGCGGCGGGACGCGGCGGTTCTGCACGAGGCGGGTGCCCACGACCACGGCCGCCAGCACGGCGATGGTGATCGCCCAGGAGCCGCCCCACCCGACGTGGTCGGAGAGCAGGAACGGCGGCAGCGCGGGCAGGTCGTTGACCAGCGGCCACGCGGCGCTGTAGATCACCGATCCCGCGATGAAGCCGACGAGGGTGATGACGATGGCCGACTGGCCGGAGCCGACCGCGAAGAGCGTGCCCGAGGCGCAGGCGCCGCCCAGCTGCATGCCGATGCCGAACAGGAACGCGCCCAGGAACAGGGCGATGCCGATCGGTCCGGCCGAGGCCTGCGGGTCGTTGCCGAACAACCCGGTTCCGGTGCCGATGACCAGGGCGAACAGGGTCGCGGTGGTGCCCAGCAGCACGGCGTGCGCGCGCAGGCCGGTGCCGTTGCCCACGGCGAGGAACTGCCGCCAGGCGGAGGTGAAGCCGAACCGGGAGTGGAACAGGGTGAAGCCCAGACCCGTGCCCAGGAGCAGCAGGACGGCGGGCAGCGCGCCGTGGGTGTTCCACACGTAGGCGGCCAGGCCCACGGCCACGGCCAGGGCGATGCCGAGCGGCCACCAGCGGACCGGTTCGGCCTCGGCCGCGCGGGGCTGGGGCACGGACAGGGCCGGGCGCCAGCCCAGGGACAGGGCGGACGGGACGGGCGCGGCGGCGGCGTCCGGTGCGGCGTCCGCGGGTGCGGGTTCGGAGGCGCCGGGAGGCGCGGAGGGGTGAGTGGTCACGGAGAAGCTGTCCAAACGGTGACGGAGCGGGTGTCGGCCGTGGCCGAACGGGGACGGGGACACCGGTACCGCGGGGACGCCGGGCGCGGAGGAGACCGCGCGCAGGGGGAGGGTGACGGGGCCCGGTCAGCGCACGCCGTCGCGGCACCGGCGGCGACAGAGTCCGTCGTCGGTGCTCGTCAGCGACATGGAGATGAGCACCATGCGCAGGAAGCGGGCTTTATCGGACACGGGGCTCAGTGTAGGACAAAGTCCGGCGGGGGTGAGGAGACCGTGACGAAGCGCACGGACGCGCGCCGGTCCGGGACGCGGTGTGTGTCGTCCCGGAACCGGTGACGCGTACCGGCTCGCGGAGGGGATTCGCGCGGAATTCGCGCGGAATCCGTGCCGGATGTGCGGAATCCGCCGGGCGGCGTCGTTCCTGGTGGGCGGGTGTCGGGGGCCTCTGGTGCCCGGTGTTCGCGGCGGGCGGCCGGGCGGGTCCGTGTTTACCCGGAGCAGGTCGGGTAGACAGGGGGTTGTGCACCTGCGCACCCCGCGGACCACGGGGGCGGCCTTCGCGGCCGTGAGGTCCCGGGGGCACGGCGCGGGTGCGGGGGCGGGCGCCCACGGGGGTGAGCGCGCGGCCCGCGCCGGACCTCCGCTATCGGGGGATTCGAGAGGGTCCGGCGAGACGCGGGAGCCCCCGCGCGATCCGGTCGCGTGGGGGCTTTTCCCTTTCCGGAAGGCGGCTTGGCCACCACGTGTATTTACTGAGAGTTGCTGTATAACCACTCTTGGTGAACACTGGATGTGTTCCGCCGCCGCGGCCCGCCCGCGCGCCTCCGTCCGAGAAGGAAGAACCCTCCCCGTGCCCGTGAACCTGACGCGTGCCGCCCTCGCCGCGACCGCCGCCCTGACCCTGGCCGGACTGGCCGGTGCCCCCGCCCTGGCCGACGAGGCCACCGCCGAGCCCACCACGGAGCCCTCCTGCGGCAGCCCCCTGGTACTGCTCTCGCCCGGTGCGCAGGTCGAGGGCAGCAGCTGCTCGGTGGTGAGCACGGTCGATCAGGAGCTCCAGAGCCTCGGCCCGGGCGGCCTGCTGCCCAGCGTGCCCGACATGTACAGCATGCCCGGCACCGGCTGGGGCTGATCGCGGGCTCAGTCCTCCTCCGCGTGCCGGGGCACCACGACCACGGGCACCGGCGAACTGTGCATCACGCCCTGGCTGACCGACCCCAGCAGCACGCCGCGCACACCGCCCCGGCCGCGCGAGCCCACGACCACCAGGTCGGCCTCGGCGGCCGCCTCCACCAGTGCGTCCACCGGGTTGCGCTGGGTGCGCACGGCGGAGATGTCCACGTCGGCGGTGGAGTCGTCCATCACCTCGGCCAGCACACCCGAGACGAGTTCCTCGGACTGGCGTTCCAGCAGGTCGTCGGGCGGGGTCCACCCCGACTCGGTGAGGGAGGCGGTGGCGAAGGGCAGCGGGACCTCCCAGCTGTGCACCACCACGACCGAGGAGCCCTCCTGGAGCGCGGCCCGGTGCAGGGCGAAGTCCAGCGCGCGCCGGGAGTCCACCGAGCCGTCCACGCCGACCGCGATCCGCAGCGGTTTCGGCGGTCGCGGCGCGCGTCCCTCGGTGTCGGGGACGACGACCACCGGGCAGAGCGCCTTGGCGGCCAGCCGCATTCCGGCCGCACCCGCGAGCACCGAGCGCACCGGACCCATACCACGCGAGCCCACGACCACCAGGTCCCCGTGGCCGGTGCGGTGCAGCAGCGCCAGCGGCGGTTCCTCCAGCCCCAGCGCGGTCTCCACCCGCAGCCCCGGCCGCAGCGAGCGCACGTGCTCGACGGCCTCCTCCAGGAGGCGGCGGCCCTGGGCGGTCATCTCCTCGGTGGGAGGGAAGCGGGTGGGACCGGCGTAGACCGACATCACCAGCGGCATGGACAGGGCGTGCACGACGTACAGGGGGAGCTGCCTGAGCTCGGCCTCCGCCGCGGCCCACTCCAGGGCTCCGCGCGCCGACGCCGATCCGTCGACGCCCACCGCGACCTTGGGAGAGGGGATCGGGTCATCGGGCATGGTTTCCTGCCTTCTCGTCGCGGGACGTGTTCTGCGGGAGGTGGACTCCTCCCACCGCAGAGCGTGCCCTACGGCGGGGGTCCGCACCCGCCGCGGCGGCGGTGTGGCGCGAAAAACGTCCGCCTTCCCACGTGGTTCCCCTACCCGGGCCGCCCGCCCGGACGCACCGGTGTGAGCGGTGGGGGATGAGCGCTGCCGTGTGCTGCGTGAGGATGTACGCCGAGGCCAAGGGCGTTTTCCCCAGTTCCGCAGTTCCGCGCACGCGGAGGTGGACTGGTCTTCTGGGGGAGCGTGACAGGGGCGCCCGACCCTCGCGGGCGCCCATGTCCGCATTCGGCCACGGCCCCCGCGCCACTGCCGGGTACATCCCCGTGTGGAGGTGGTCATGTCAGGCAACTGCCCAGCGGGCCAGCACGACTGGCAATCCGGTCCGAACGGTACGGCCAAGTGCAGCAGATGCGGAGCGATCAGCTCGAAGAACTACTGACCACCGACCTCGCAGGCCGGGGGGTGGCAGTCCACACAGTCCTCCCGGCACTCGCCGTAGTTCGTCATCGACATCGACTTGCACCGTGTGCACAGCAACCGCTTCCCGCCCGGCGGGTCGTGCCGCCACTGGTGGTGGCCCCGGCGGCAGATCCCGGACGGTTGGATACGGGTGCGGTCTGTGGAGGTCTCCATGGATGCTCACCGTAGCCGTGACGAGACAGGCGGGGAAGGCCAATCGGCCACAACCCCCTCTCGCCCCCTCACTCAGGCTCCGCGCACGCGGAGATGGACCAGAGCCTCAGCAGTATCCCCCGACACTGACAGGAGCCACCCGTGGCCCAGTGCTCCATGTGTAAAGGTGAAGGCACCGTAGTAATCGAGTCCGACGGAGACGGCAGCGGCGGCGGTTGGACACACCGCCAGGTGGTCACGTGCAGCGGTTGCAAGGGAACGGGGGAGACGTGACGGATGACCTCGACGGGCTTCACGCCGCCCTGGTGGAGCGCCTGGACACCACCGCCACGATCCGCGACGCGTTCGCGGCCCACCCCCGGCACCTGTTCATCCCCGACCTGGTCTGGCCCGACGCGACCGGCCTGCCCCTGCACCGGACATCTGCGCCTGACCGGTGGACGCGTCTGGTGTACGGCTCCGACGCGGTCACCACCCAGGCCAACGACGGCGGTCCGGGGCCGCGCAACGAACCCAGTTCCTCGTCGTCAGCGCCCCAGGTGATGGCGGACATGATCGCCGCGGCCGGAATCAGCGAGGGCATGCGGGTGCTGGAGGTCGGCACCGGCACCGGGTGGAACGCCGCGATCCTGGCCTCCCTCGTGGGGGAGAAGGGGTCTGTCACCAGCATCGAGATCGACCCCGGTGTGGCCGCCCTGGCGCGGGAACGGCTGACCGGAACCGGGGTCACCGTTCGCACCGCCGCCGAGCCGCCTCCCGGGGAGGTGTACGACGCGGTCATCGCCACCTGCGCGGCGACCCGGATACCGGGCGCGTGGCTCGCCGCTGCTGAGGGCGCGGTGCTCGTGCTTCCCTGGAGTCCGCACCCGGCGGCCCACAGTACGCCGATCGTCGCCCTTGCCGTGCGCGAGGGGCGCGGGTCGGGGCCGTTCGTGCGCGAGGCCGCGTTCATGCGCGACCGCACACAGCGCGCGGGTGACCTTCCCTTCCCCGGTCTCGGGCGGAAACCGACTCCGGTCGCCGACTTTCCCGTCGGATCGGTGGAACTCATCGGTTCGGGGATGATGACCCAGCTGATGTTGATGATGCCCGGGGTTCGTCTGGGAACAGGGCTGCGGCCCTTCCGGGGTGAGCCCGGCCGGATCGTGTGGATGGGCGTCGGGCAGGCGTGGGCGTACGTGTGGCCGGACGGCACCGTCACCGGCGGCGGTGATCGTGCCTTGGGTGAGGAATTGGGCCACGCGTACCGGCTGCTGCGGGGTGCCGGGTCCCCAGGGCTGGAGAGCTTTGACCTGGAAGCCGTTACCGGTCAGGACTCCTGCCGGGTGGTGTGTGCGGCCCTGGGGCAGCACTGGGATCACCCCGTGTCGTCCTGAGCTTCTCGCCGTGCTCGTCCTGCTCTTCAGGGCTGTTTCTCCGGCTCGGTGAGCCTGTGATCGAAGGTCAGGTTTGGAACGCCTGTGTGCCCGGCGCAGGAGTTCGAGGACGCCGGAAGGGCTACGGGAGGCAGTGAAGATGAGCGCCGCCGTGCGCTGTGTGAGGATGTACGTCGATGCTGAGAGCGCCCAGCATGTCCCAGGCCAAGGTTGCGGCGAGATAACGGCCCGCGTTTTCGCAGGTCGTTAAGCGTGAGCCCCGCGCACGCGGGGATGGACCGGCGGCCACGGTCCGGGACTTCCTCCGCGAGCGGTGAGCCCCGCGCACGCGGGGATGGACCGCTGACCCGCTACCAGCTGTTCTTTCGGATCGTGTGAGCCCCGCGCACGCGGGGATGGGCCGGTGACCGTGAGTGGCCACTGTGCGTTCGTGGCAAAGCGCGGTGCCATCGGGGCGGCGGACGCAGAGAGCCCCACCTCCCGAGAAAGAGGTGGGGTTTTTCGCTGTGCCCGAGGTCAGGCGGCTGGGTTCTCCGTCATGCCGAGCTGCCTGAGGTCGAGGCGCTCGGCGCGGCGCGCGAGCAGGTACAGGTGCCCCGATGTCCGATCCATCTCGCGGATGAGCGTGAACCCCTGCCCCTGGTAGTACTTCGCCAGTTCGGGGAAGAAGCATCCTTGCCGTACCCACTGGCGTTCCTCTCTCGCTGCCCGGTCCACCGCCCACAGGTCGATCAGGGTGCCCGGCTTGTGCTCCCGGTAGTCGGGGTGGGTGCAGGTGGAGAACAGGTAAAGGCTCGGCTCGTCGGCCTCGTCGGGGGTCCAGTCCTTCGGCGGCGCGTGCTCGGTCACCGTCGTGCACCCGATGATGCGACCTTCGCCTTCGAGCACCCACATGAACCCGGCCGCGGCCTGCCCGGCAAGATCGGCGACGGCCTCGCGCCACGACTCCAGTCCGCGCTCCTCCATCCAGTCGCAGCGCGCGGTGATGACCGATGCGACTGCGGGGGTGTCGGCCTCGGTGGCGGGACGCATGGTGAACATGGTCGGGGTCCTCTCTCAGCGCAGGAACGCGGTCGCGGACAGGTGCAGGCTCAGGACTTCCAGGAGCTTCGACTCCCGCTCCTCCTGGTAGTGCTCGGCGGTCAGCCGTTCGGCCGCGGCCCGCAGCTCATCGGGGTCGACCAGCCCGTCATCGAACAGGGGTGACCCGTCGGCCAGCATACGGGCGAACAGGGGCGGCGCATGGGAGATCAGGGCGTGCTGGATGACCTCCGCGAAGGACTCCCGCTCCACCTGGTGCACGACGTCGTCGCTCATCCCGAGCGCCCGCAGGCGGCGCCGTTGAAGCTGCTTCAGCTCTCGCCAGGCGAAGGGAAGCTGCTCGCCGAGTTCGACCATGTCGGGGTCGGCGAACGGGTGCACCGGCCACAGCCCTTCTCGCAGCAGGGCGGGCGCGGCGCTCTCCAGCGACAGCAGCGTCATGGAGTTGACCCGCGCCGGGGGCGCGATGCCGTCGTCGGCGAACTCCAACACGGCGCGGGCGCGCGGCCCGACCCAGGGCAGGACCAGGGCGTCGGTGATCTCGCCGAGCCCTTGGTGGGGCTCTTCCTCCTGGGTGAGGGCGACCATCTCATCCCCGCCCAGGCCGGTCACCACGGTGCGGGCGCAGGTCTGGGCGATGGCGTGCGCCATCAGGGTGAACGGGTGGTGTAGCGGGTCCTCGTAAGGGTTGACCACGTCGCCGCTCACCCACCGGCAGCCGGGCGCCAGCGGTGGGTGCTCCATGGCGTCGAGGGTGATGTCGGGGTTGGCGAAGTGCACGCGGGAGCGCATCTCGGCGCGGCGCCGGATCTGCTGTGCGCGCCCCGGGCCGCCGATCAGCAGGGTGGCGGTGGGGAACCGGTCGGGGTGGCGCTCGGCCGCGCGGGTGGCCACGGTACCCGAGTCGAACCCGCCGGTCAGGTGGAACAGGGTGGTGTCATGCGCCCAGGGGCGGCGGTCCATCGCAGTGTCCATAGTCGCGACGAACGCGCCCAGGACATCGGCGTCCGGGGCCAGCTCACGGGGGGTCCGGTGCAGGGCGGGCTCGGGGTAGGTGATCCACAGGGACCCGCCGAAGTGCGCGGTCGCGCGTTCGGTGAGCCGGTGCACGCCCCGGTACAGGGTCTCGGCGGAGTACCGGGGCCGGTAGATCAGCAGCCGGGCGGCTTCCTTGGGGTTGATGCCGGTGGCGTGGCCGCGAAGGTCGGCCATGGCCCAGGACCCGACCAGGGTCGTGTCGGTGGAGGCCAGGTACAGGGGCGTGGTCCGGGCCGCCCCTGCGGTGACGCGCACCGGCAGGCCGGGCTCGGTCTCGATGAGGACGACGTCGGTCGGCCAGCCCGCGACGGCGTCGCGCGCCTGGTCGTACTCGGCGGGCGTAAGGGTCCGGACACCGGGGTCGCAGGCCGGGCGGTCGGCGACGCGCTCGCGGACCACGAGCAGGGTCCGGCGGCCGTCAGTCGCGGCCAGGTGCTCGACCATCGGGTGGTCGAAGGGGGTGACCGTGCTGCGCTGGTCGAGGGTGCTGTAGCACGCCCCGGACCAGGCCCAGGTCGGATTCTCCGTGTAGGGGGTCAACTGCAATCGCAACATGGGGTGCTCCAGGGCGTGCGTTCAGCGGAACAGGTGAAGGTTGCTACCGGCGGTTGGTGTCGTAGGTGTGCGCGGCGTCGCTGCTGCCCGAGCACTTCTTGTACTCGTGGCTCTGCGCGGGGGTCTGCACGACGGCGCGCGGGGACGCGAGGAACAGGCCGTCCGCCTGCTCACTCTTGCTCGGGGGTGGGGGAGTGAAGTCGTTCACGCTTCTCCTTGTGGTGCGTGGGGAGTGGTGATCCCCGTGCGGGGGCCACCACTTGTTATTGCCCGAAGGACAGGGGCTGTGCGTGGTGCGCTATTCGCACTTTTCGCACTGCTTTCCGTTGCCGGGTCCGCCGCATCCGCTGCATACCGCCATCGGGAGTACCTCCTTTCTTGGTCGGAGAGGTGGCCTGCACGGCCGGGCAGCATGTGCGCTCGGCCGTGCGGTGCTCAGAGGGGCCGCCCACTCCAGCTGCGTAGCGGCCCCGTGGCCACCCTGTGGGGGTGGTTTTGTGTGGGCCCTGGCGCCCAGAGGCCGGGTCACGGGGGATGGTTTGGAGCCCGCGCGGTCGGATGGACCGCGCACATCACCCGCCTGGTCCGGCTCGTACCGGTGAGCCCCGCGCACGAGGGGGTTCCACACCGGACCCTCCCGGTGAGCCCCGCGCACGCGGGGATGGGCCTGTCTTGGGAAACTCCCGCCTGGTGGGGTGCGGTCTCGGTACGCTCGCCGGGACGGTGGTGCCGAGACGCGAGGGGGCCTGTGGTGCGGGAGATCGAGACGAAGTACCGGGTGGCCGACCTCGAAGCGCTGCTGGCCGCGCTCAAGGAAGCCGGGGTGCGCATGAGCGACCCCGCCTACCAGGACGACCAGGCCTACGCCCCCGCTGGCTGGCGGCCGGAGCTGGGCCAGGTCGGCCACACCTTCGCCCGTCTGCGCACCCAGGACAGCGTGCACCTGCTCACCACGAAGACTCCGCTGGCCAACGCCATGGAGTGCGTGGAGTACGAGACCATCGTCGCCGACCGCGAGCAGATGCACGGGGCCCTGCTGGCGCTGGGCTACGAACCCACGGTGCGCATCGTCAAGCACCGTCGCACCGGCACCACAGGGCCCATCGGGGTGTGCGTGGACTTGGTCGAGGGCCTGGGCGCCTTCATCGAACTGGAACTGGTGGTCGACGACGACCGCGACGGCCTGACCGCCCAGGCCGAACTCGACGCGTGGGCGCGAGGGCTCGACGCGGCCCTGGAACGCATCACCGACACCTACGACACCCTCGTGCGCGCCGCGACGGACTGAGGGCTTCAGGTGGTGGGGGCGGGTTCGTCTGGTTGGTTGAGGAGGGTGGCGATGTGTTCTTTGGGGTAGCGGCGTGCTCCGCCGGGGGTGCGGAAGGGTTTGAGGACGTTGTCCCATTGGCCTCGGTGGAGGCTGCGGGGGCGGATGTTGAACAGGGCGGCGACTTCGCTGGGGGTGAGGACGTCGGGGCGGCCGTCGAGGAGGTAGCTGTAGTCGGGCATGAGGGGCTTTCCGTGTCCGGTGTTGTGTGAGTGGTCGATCGGGTGGCCCCGCCTCCCCGGGGAAGGGGGAGGCGGGGCTTCGGGCTGGTGCGCAGGGCACCGGCCCCGGTCCGCGCCGTCACGGGGGAGGGCGCGGAGGCCGAAGGGTGGCCAGGGGCGCGTGGGCTACCAGGGGAAGACGGCGCGGACGGTGATCGCGCCGCAGGAGTGCTGTTTCCAGTCCCAGTAGGAGCACAGGGCCTCGACCAGGCGCAGGCCGTTGCCGCCGACCCGGAGGGGGTCGGGGTCGGGCACGGCCGGGAAGCTGGGTTGTTCTCCGGGGCGGGGGCCGTTGTCGGTGACGCGGAGTTCGATGTGGCGTGGGGTGCGTTCGATTTCCACGCGGATGCTGCCTCCGGGAAGCCCGGAGGCCGAGTGACGCAGGGTGTTCGTGACCAGCTCGGAGACGGTGATGCCGACGGGTTCGGCCAGGCTGGGGCGGGAGCGGGTGGCCTGGACGGCCCAGCGGCGGGCGATCTTGACGTGGCCGAGTTCGGGGCCGAGCAGAATGCCTGAGTTGGTGGCGGTTCCGCACAGTCGGCGTGGAAGTGCCGGCGCCTGGACGATAGGCTTGTTCATGTCTCACCTCGGGGCTTTCCGGGTGGGGCACTCTGCCTCGGAGACCGCTCTCACCTTCGGCCTCCGGGGCTTTTTCATGCCCTTGTGGATATTTCGCCCGATATGGGCTGCGAAGCTTTCTGTATTTGCTTCGTCATGAACCTTGCCAACTGGTCTGCCTTCGGCGCTATGCTTACCACTGAAGACGGTAAAACTTCTATGGCTAGTGGTAGGTCCGGTTAGCCTGGTGGTGAAATGGCGCAAGAAGAAGATGGAGACGAGGCTGCTCGGCTTCGTTTCGGGAAGCTCATCAGGAAACTCCGAAGTCAGGCCGGGCTTTCTCAGCAGGAACTCGCTGACCTGGCCGTGATCTCACAGAGCGCCGTCAGTGATTTGGAACTGGGGAAAAAGGGGACACGGAGAGACCCAGTAGTACGTCTCGACAATGCTCTTACCGCTCGGGGTGTGCTCGTGGACGCATGGGACGCGGTGTTCTCCGGAACCGGGATGACCGCGTATTTCCGCGAGGCGGCCGAGGCCGAGCAGGCGGCAACGACGATCCGCGACTACTCCCTGGGGCTGGTGCCTGGCTTGTTCCAGGTTGAGGAGTACGTCCGGGCGATCAGTGAACTCGCTGAGCCAGACGCTACTCCCGAAGTCATCGACCAGATCGTGAACGCACGACAACACCGTCAGCAGATCCTGGAGCGCTCGCATCCTCCGAAGATCACGATGCTCCTGGATGAGGTGGTGCTGTTGCGTCGCTTCCGGAACCCAGAGGTGATGGATGCTCAGATCAGCCATCTGATCAACCAGTCCTACCGTCCGCGCGTGAACATTCAGCTCGTGCCAATCGCAGCCGAGGGGCATGCGGGTCTGGGCGGGTCCTTTACGCTGATGGCTGTACCTGGAAACGGGGCGTTCGTGTACGTCGAGAGCCAGCAGACCGGGGTGTCGCTGAAGCAGCCTGAGGTTGTGGCACGCTATGACCGAACGTTTGCGGAGTTGAGGAGCGCCGCGTTGCCGGTATCGGTGTCACGGTCCCGCATGGAAGAGATTCGAGGCAGCATCACATGATGACCGAGGACTGGAGCAAGTCCAGCTACAGCAACGGCAGCGGCGGCCACTGTGTGGAGGCCCGTCGTGACCAGGCGGCCGTCCTGGTCCGCGACACCCAGAACCGGCCGCTCGGCCACCTGACCGCCCCGACTGCCGAGTGGACCGCCCTGTTGAGTGCGGTACGCGGTCGGTAACGCCAGCCCCTGAACGGATCCCTCATGGCAGAGATTCGAGGCATGATCGCATGATGACCGAGGACTGGAGCAAGTCCAGCTACAGCAACGGCACCGGTGGCAACTGCCTGGAAGCCCGTCGTGACCAGGCCGCCGTCCTGGTCCGCGACACCCAGAACCGGCCGCTCGGCCACCTCGCGACCCCCACCGTCGAGTGGACGGCCCTGGTCAGCGCCGTTCGCGCCCAGTAGTCCACAGACACGACCGGCCCCGCCCAGACGAACCGGGCGGGGCCGCTCACTGTCCCGCCGCGTAGTCCCGGGGCGATGACCCCAGCACGCGCAGGAACATCGTGGAGAACGCCGACGGGCTCTCGTACCCCAACCCCATCGCCACCCTGGTCACCGGTTCACCCCGGGCCAGCAGCGGCAGCGCGTGCAGCACGCAGGCCCGCTGCCGCCACCGCGCGAAGCTCATCCCCGTCTCCGCCCGGAAGAGCCGGTGCACCGTCCGCTCGCTGACGTGTAACCGCCCCGCCCACCGCGCGGGCGGATCGTGCACGTCCGGCGCCCCGAGGAACTCCTCGCACATCGCCCTCAACCCCTCGTGCCCGGGCAGCGGCAAGTCCAAAGGCAGCGGCACGAGCCGACGCAGTTCGTGCAGCACCAGCGCGAACACCGCCGCGTCCCTGCCGTGCGGGGAGTAGCGCGGATCCAGGTCCACCGCCGTCAACAGCAGTTCCCGGAGCAGCGGCGATACCTCCACCACCTGGCAGCGCCCCGGGAACCACGCGACCGCGCTCGGTTCCAGGTACAGGCTGCGCGTGCTCACCCCCGTCATGACCACCCGATGGTCGGTCCCGGCCGGAATCAGCACGGCCCGGTGCGGCGGCACGGTCCACTCCCCGTCCGCCGTCTGGACCCGCATCACCCCCGTCGCCCCGTAGAGGAACTGCGCCCGCCGGTGCCGGTGGGCGGGCAGCACGTGCTCGGGCGGGTAGTCGGTGCCGATCGCCAGGACGGGCCGGTCGATGGAGTCCACCTCGGCGACGGGGATGTTGCGCATGGGGTGGACGCTACCGGTGTTGTCCGCTGCACGAAGGATGGTGGCCTTCTTTCGAAAGCGCGCCAGCCACCGCCTGCCTAACGTGGTCGGGGTGCTCACCTTCGTCCTTCCCCTGCTCGCCCTGGGCCTGCTGACCGGCGTCACCACCGTCCTGTTCGGCTTCGGCGGCGGCTTCGTGGTCGTCCCCGTCGTCTACTACGTCACCCGCGCCCAGGCCGACCCCGGCGTGGACCCGATGGCCGTGGCCGTGGCCACCTCCACCGCCGTGATGGTCGTCAACGCGCTCAGCGCCACCCTCTCCCAGCACCGGGCCGGGCGGCTGCGCCGCGACTACGTGTGGCCGCTGGCCGCCTACATCGGCGTCGGCGCGGTGCTGGGCTCTCTGGCAGCCACGGTCGTCGGGGGAGGGGCCCAGCGCGTGCTGTTCATCGCCTACATCGCCGTCACCCTGCTCGACACCCTCCTGCGCAAGGGCTTCCTGACCCGCGACCCCGACGCCGGACCCCGCCTGCTGGGGCGGCGCACCACCACGGCGGGCGGTGTCGGTATCGGCGCGGTGACCAGTTTTCTCGGCGTGGGCGGCAGCGTCATGACCGTCCCCCTGCTGCGCCGTAGGGGCCTGCCGATGGGGGAGGCGACCGCGATGGCCAACCCGCTCAGCCTTCCCGTCGCGGTGGCGGGTACGGCGGTGTACGTGCTGTTCGGCGACGGAGGAGGCGCCGGGCCCGGCCATCTGGGCTCGGTGGACCTCGTGGCCGGGGCCCTCCTGCTCGCCGGGTCGCTGCCCGCCATCGCCGTCACCCGCCGCCTGGTGGGCCGGATGCCCGACCGGGTGCACGCGGTCTCCTACGTCGTGCTGCTGGCGGTCGTCCTGGCGGCCTTCCTGTTCGTGTGAACGTTCGGCCGCGGGGCGGTCCCGCCGCTGGCCCTACCGCCGCGTACCGCTGGCCACCGGGGCGGTCCGGCGGAGGGGCCGCACCGGCGCCCGGGGGTGCGTGTCGGTGCCCGGTCCCCATACCACCTGCGGAAATACTGGCCGTATGGATCTTGAGGGAGCCCGAGTCCTGGTGGCCGGGGCCACGGGCGTACTCGGCGGACACATCAGCAGGGCACTGAACCGGGAGGGCACGCGGGTCGTGCTCGCCGGACGAGACGAGGAGGCGCTCGACGCGCTCTCGCGGGAACTCGACGGGTCCTCCACGGCCACGTTCGAGGCGGCCGACACCGAGGGCTGCGCGGCGCTCGTGCGCCGCACCGCCGAGGAGCAGGGCGGTCTGGACGGACTGGTCATCGCCTTCGGCGTCGTGGCCTTCGACACCGGCACCGGCTCCGAGGGCGGCATCGAGGACGCCGCGGTCGAGAAGATGTTCCAGGTCAACACGCTCGCGCCGATGGCGATGCTGCGCGCGGCAATCGACGCGGTCAAGCCCGGCGGGGCGGTGGCGGCGGTCACCGCCGTGACCGCCGAGTACCCGACCCACGGCATGGCGGCCTATTCGGCCAGCAAGGCCGCCCTGTCGGCCTGGCTGACCGCCGCCCGCGCGGACTACCGCGCCAGGCACGTCGCGGCCCTGGACGTGCGCGCGCCGCACATGGACACCGGTCTCGCCGACCGCCCCCTGGCTGGGACCGCGCCCGGGAACCTGCCCGAGCCCCACCCCGTGGACGAGGTGGTGGACGCGATCGTGCGGGCACTGCGATCCGACGCCAGGTCGGTGGCCTTCGACCCCCGGGAACGGGAGCTCGACGTCCGGTAGCCGGTGGCTCCTTGCCCGTCGGCTGCCGGGCTGCTGAGTTGCGGGGCTGCGGGGCTGCGGGGCGGGCTCCGCGCGGTGCCCGCCAGCGGCCGGGAGAAGGCCCGAGCCCTGTACCGTGCCTGGGTGCCCGGCTGGTCAGGTGGCCGGGTTGCGGGGCGGGCCCGCAACTATGCGCTGTCCGGCGGCCGAGGGCGTGTTCCCGGGCCGCCGCCCTGTGCCAGGGTTCGGCTATGAGCCCCCGACCCTTTGCCCATCCCCCTGCTTCCCCCCGGTCCGACGAACCGGCCCTCACCGCGCTGGGCGCCCTGGTGGACCGCTCCGTCATCGAGATCGCCGAGGCCGCAAGCGATGCGCGGACGTTCGACCGCGAGACCGTCCGGGCCGTCTCCGACCTGTGGGACAACGCCGTTGTGCCCCTGTTCCGGGCCGCGACGGGCCTCCCCGGGCCGGAGCGGGAACGGCGCGCCCGCGCCGCCCTGGAGTGGACGGTACGCCTGCGGCCGACGCGCTGGGATTGGATGGTGGAGCAGGCCGCACTGTGCGGGCACCGCCTCGACGCGCTCGTCCAGCCCCCGCCCGTGTACTTCGCCAGGCCCTACCGCGACTACCGGGGCAAGATCCGTCCGGCGTACTCCCGGTGGGCGCCGCAGACGCTGGCCGACCTGGCGGACGACTACGCACTGGGCGCCGCCACCCTGCGCCACGTGCGGATCGAACGGGAGGGCGCCCGCCTGTGCGGGTTCCTGATCCTCGAACTGGCCCGCTCCTACGACCCCGGTGACAGCGCTCCCGGCGGCCCGCCCACGCTCGACGTGCACCTGGAGGACCTGACCGGGGTGGACGTGGACACCGACTCGGCACACGGAGTGCGTCTGGAATCCGACGCGCGCGGGGTCGTGATCGGCCTGGGAAACGGGGGAGTGCTGCGGGCCCGGTCGGCCTCGCTGCGGCTCGCCGACGGCTCCTGGCACCTGTCGGGGGCCGGCCGCCGCGCCGATGCGCGGACCCCGCCCCACGAGGACGGGTCCCGGCCCGCCCAGCCGCCGCAGGAGGGAAGGGTGGAGGGCTCCGCCTGGGGCGCGGCGACCTTCCTGGGCTGGGCCATGTTGACGATCCGCAGGGTCCGCTATCCCGGTGAGGTCGCGCGCGTGCCGGTGGACGCGTACTGCCGTGCCCTGGAGGGGGCCGGGCGGGACGTCCTGGCGGCGGGGACCCTGCGGCCGCGGCGGCGCGAGGCCGCGTTCCGTGCCCTGACCGCCGAGTGGCTGCGGCGTGGCGGAACCGATCTGGCAGCGGACTGGAGAATGCTTCTTCGAGGTGTCCCGGACGCCGGGGAGCTGGCTCGGAGCATGCGCGACGAACTGCTCGCGCGGGGAGAGGCCCCGTACGCCCCCGTCATGCCCCGGGAGGTCACCGGACTCCCGGAACGGGCCGCGTTGCGCATGGTCTCCTGCACGGCCGAGCACACGGACGGGCGCGTCCGCCGCGAGGCCGGTGCCATGGCACACCTGGCCGTGCCCGGCCAGGACAGGGACGGGCCGTGGCGGATGCGCGTGCTGACCGCGACCGACCCCGTCCGGCTGCGGGTGCGGACCCCGGCCTTCGACGGGACCGGCCGCGTCCGCGTGGACCGGGACGGGGGCGTGCGGGAGACCCTCGCGGTGGACGCGGACGCCCTGTGCCTGGACGCCCGCGCCTGGGTCCAGGAAACCCCGCCGCGCTGACCCGAGGGGCGCGGTCCGGCGGGAGGGGGCGTGCCTCGGCGGAGTGTTCGCCGCCGTGCGGCGGTGCGCCGCTCCCGCCTCCGCTCGGTGTTCTCCGGGGACTGCGACAGCGCGTCTTCGGGCTACGGGCGGGCCCGCCGTCGCCGGACCGGGAGGCGCGTCAGCCTTGGGGGTCCAGCATCGCCGCCGCGGCGGCCAGATCGGCCTCGGCGCCGGTGGTCAGCGCGTACAGGGCGTACCCGACGGGGGAGGCGTCCCACAGGTGCTTCGCCTGCGCCGCCAGGCCGGGGTGGACCTGTCCGCCCGCCCGCTCGTAGGCAGTCAGGGTGGCCTTCAGCATCGCCTCGCCCGCGGCGCCGTACTGGGCGGACAGGTCGCGGGCGGGGTCGTCCACGCGGGCGGTCGTCCAGTCCAGGACCCCGGTGACCGCGCCCTCCCCGTCGAGCAGCACGTGCGCGGGGTAGATCTCGCCGTGGGTCATGACGGTCCGCTCGGGCCAGCAGGTGTCGTCGTCGAGCCAGGCCCGCCAGGCCCCGGCCAGGGCGGGGGAGACGGTGAAGGCCTCGCTCACGCGGGCGATGTCGTCCCGCCACGCCTGACGTACCCGGGCCGGGGTGCGGATCTCGACGCCCGCGGCCTCGGCCCGTTCCGGGGTGATCGAGTGCAGACGGGCCAGCAGGCGCCCCAGGCGCTCGGCGTAGTCGGGGCTGGCGGGGTCCATGTGCCAGACGGGTTCTCCGGCGTCGGTCAGGGTCAGGCCCGGGGCGCCGGGCAGGGCCGGGTAGGCGATCAGCTCGGGGGAGCGGACCCGCCAGTCGGGGACCGCGACGCCGTCCTCGGCCAGGACCGGGGCGACCAGGTCGAGGATGCGCTTCTCGGCGGTCATGCCCTCGGTGACGTCGGCGCGGCGCGGGACGCGCAGCACCCACTTGCGGCCGGTCTCGTCGTGGGCCATGACGACGCGGTAGTCCAGGCCCGCCTCGTTCACCGTGGCGTCCCGCGCGGACAGGTGCAGGCCGTGGGCGGCCGCCAGGGTGATGGTGTGATCGATGGTGCTCATGGGATCAAGCTCCCACCCGCGTCCGCGTAAAGCGAGGCGACAGGTCGTGCGGGCGACGCCGGACGCGGACGGGAGCGGTCGCGCTTCGGACCGCCCCCGGCCCGCTCCGGGGGCGATCACGGCGATCGACTGAGCCCGACCCGGGTCAACCGGCCCGGAGGGGGCCGGACTCCGGCGCCGGGGCGGCGAAGTACTCGTGCGCCGTGCGGGCGAGCAGCGTGGCACCGTCGGAGATGACCCCGTTGGCGGCCTCCCCCACGCAGACGGCGGCGAACTCGGGCTGGTGGTTGCTGACCGGGAAGCAGCCCAGGCCGATGTAGGGGTGGATGGCCGGAACGTGCTGGGAGACGTTGCCCATGTCGGTCGAGGCGCGGTTCATCGTCTGGTGTTCGGGGGGCGCGTCGAAGCGCCGCCCGAGCGCCAGGGCGTGCCGGGTGTAGATCTCCAGGGCGCGCTCGTCCGTGCGGAACTCCGAGTAGGGCTGGGACTCCGGGGTGAACTCCAGCGCGGTGTCCGTGGCCAGCGCTCCGGCCCGGAAGCACTGCTCCACCCGGCGGCGCAGCGGCTCCAGTTCGGCCAGGCTCTCTGCCCGGGTGTACCAGCGGCCCTCGGTCACCGCGGGGATGGCGTTGGGCGCCTGCCCGCCCACCGTCTGGATGCCGTGGACGCGGGTGCCCGGCGGGAGCTGCTGGCGCAGCAGGCCCAGAGCCACCTGGGCGACCACGAAGGCGTCGTTGGCGTTGCGGCCCTCGTGCGGGTAGGCGGCGGCGTGGGCCGACCGGCCGGTGAAGCGGACATGGTCGTGGGCGACGGCGTAGGGCTCGGCCCGCGGGGCGTCCACCGGCCCGGGGTGGGCCATCAGCGCCAGGTCCAGGTCCCGGAAGGCCCCCGCGTCCAGCAGTTCGATCTTGCCGCCGCCGCCCTCCTCGGCCGGAGTGGCGATCACGTCGATACGCAGGTCGAGCCGGTCCGCCCAGGGGCGCAGCGCGATCGCCGCGCCCACCGAAATCGCGGCGATCAGGTTGTGCCCGCAGGCGTGGCCCAGGCCGGGCAGCGCGTCGTACTCCACGACGAAGCCGACCCTGCGCCGACCGGACCCGTAGGTGGCGTGCAGCGCGGTGGGAAAGCCCAGGTAGGCGGTCTCGACGGCGAAACCGAACCGCTCCAGCAGCTCGGCCGTCCACCGCGCCGCGCGGTGCTCCTCCCAGGCGGTCTCGGGGTGGGCGTGCAGCGTCTCGGAGTAGGAGACCAGGTCCGGCAGGTGCTCCGCGGCGCTCGGCAGCGCGCCGTGTCCAATCGCGCCGTGTCCAAGCGCTCCGGGTTCAGCGGTCATCGCCCGGCACCCCGTATCCCGGTGAGGCGGCCGGTTCCAGGCCGCGCCGGACGTAGTCGTCGCGCTGGGGGAGCCAGACCTTGAGCAGTTCCCCCAGCTCCCCGATCGGATCCTCCCGCCAGTCCACGCGCAGGTCCGTGTCGCGCCAGCCGTGCGCGGACACGGTGGACAGCCCCGCCGAGTAGACCGGTCCGGCCTCGCCTCCGGCGGCCAGGCCCGCGGCCAGGGCGGTGAGCAGGCGTTTCTCCAGCTCCCCCCGGGCCGAGGCGAAGGCCTCGCACATGGCCGCGGGGACGCCGGGGTCCGCGAGCATGTTCCCGGCGGCGGCGCAGTGGGGGCCGGTGGCCTCACCGTGGACGCCGAGGGTGAGGCCGCCGCTGAACGTGGCCGCGTCGCCCGAGGCGTCCACCACGGTGAGCTGCCGGTAGGCGGTGTCCGGTGCGGTGGCGATCACGGCGTCGAGCGCGGCCCGGGGGCCCGCGCCCGCGGCGAGCCGGTCCAGCAGCGCCGTTCCCAGCCGCGGGTCGGTGATGTTCTGCGAGGCGACCGCGCCGACGCGGTCGCGCAGGTGGACGACCCGCGCGGCGACGGCGGGGGAGGACGAGGAGGCGGCGATGCCGAACCTGCCGTCCTGGTGGGCCGCGATGGAGAAGGTCACTTGCCGCCTCCCGAGATCACGGCCGTCGCGTCGATCTCCACGAGCCATTCGGGCCGGGCCAGGGCCTGGACGACGATGCCCGTGGAGACCGGGTGGACCCCCTTCAGCCAGCGACCCATCTCGCGGTAGACCTCCTCGCGGTAGCGCGGGTCGGTGAGGTAGACGGTCACCTTCACGATGTCCTCCAGACCGCTGCCCGCCTCCCTGAGCAGGAGGTCGATGTTGGCCATGGCCTTCTCGGTCTGGGCGCGGACGTCGCCGACGCCCACGGACTCGCGGGTGTCCAGGTCCTGGCCGATCTGGCCGCGCAGGTAGACGACCCCTCCGGCCACCACCGCCTGGCACAGGTCGTTGTCGAGGTTCTGCTCGGGGTAGGTGTCCCTGGTGTTGAACTTGCGGATGCGCGTGTGCGTGGTCAAGGTGTGATCACCCCTGGGTGCGGAACGGGCGCGGGTGCGCTTCGTGGTGTTCGGTGTAACCGCGCTGGATGCAGATCTGGTCGGCCACGTACTTGGCGTCGTGCCAGGCCCCCCAGATGAAGCTCGAACCGCGGCGGGACTGCCACGGCAGCCCCATGAAGTAGACGCCGGGCTCGGAGGAGACCCCGCGCTGGTGCCGGGGCCTGCCGTTCTCGTCGAACGCGTCCACTCGCAGCCAGCCGTAGTCGGCGGTGAAGCCGGTCGCCCACAGGACGGTCCGGACCCCGGCGGCGGCGAGGTCGAGTTCGCGGAGGGGATCGGTCACCGACTCCGGGTAGGCGCCCAGGGCGCGGGCCCCGGGCTCCTCGGGCAGGTCGAGGCCGTTGCGCTCGACGTAGGCGTCGGCCTCGTCCAGCAGCGACAGGTAGTTGGCGTCGCCGCGGGCGATGTTGTCGCGCAGGTCGGGCGCGAAGCGGACGGTTCCGGCGTCGAAGGACTCCGTGCGGCCGACCAGCGTGACGCCGCGCCCGGCCAGGTCCCGGAAATCCACGGTGTGGCCGCCGTGCGCGCCGCTGACCGCGATCGTGACGTGCTCGGCGCCCTGCGCGGGGGCTGAGGCCTCCCACTTGCCGAGGACGCCCAGCCACCAGACGAAGTCGTGTCCCCGGTACCTGCGCGGCGGGCGGTCGTGCGGGCCGACGGACAGGTACACCCGTCGGCCGCTGGCGCGCAGTTCGTCGGCGATCTGGACCCCCGAGGAGCCCGACCCGACCACGAGCACGCCGCCCTCGGGCAGCTGCGCGGGGTTGCGGTAGGCGCTGGAGTGGAGCTGGACCGGGTCCGCGTCCCCGGGGATGACCGGGGGGACGACCGGCCGCTGGAAGGGGCCGGTGGCGGCCACGACGTAGCGGGCGTCGAAGTCCCCGTCCGAGGTCCGGACCCGGAATCCCGGGCGTCCGGTGTTGCGCCGTACCGAGGTCACCTCGACCCCGCACCGGATCGGCGCGCCGATCTTCTCGGCGTAGGTCGCCAGGTAGTCCGCGACGCCGTCCTTGGAGGCGAACTCCTCGGGGCCCAGGCCGGTGAACTCCAGGCCGGGGAACCGGTCGTGCCAGACGGGCCCGTTCGTGACCAGCGAGTCCCACCGCTCCGAGCGCCAGCGCTCGGCCACCCGGCTCCTCTCCAGGACGACGTGCGGCACCCGGCGGTCGCTGAGGTGCTCGCTCATCGCGATCCCGGCCTGCCCCCCTCCGACGACGACGACCTCGATCTCTTCCAGTGACATGCACAGCCTCCAGGTTCTGGTCAACGCGTGTGTTCGGGACGGATGCGCCCCGCGTGCCTCCCCGGCCGCGCGGGTGCCGTCCCCCGGGTCCGGCCGCGGCCGGACCCGGACGGGCGGGGGGAGGGTTCAGCGAGAGGCCCGGTCGCTCTCGTGCAGCAGGTCGGAGCCGCTGGTCTCGGGCATGGTGCGCAGCGTGACCGCGCCGATGACGCCGATCACGACCATGGTGAAGGCGGGGACCATGCTGCTGCCGGTGAGGGAGATCAGCCAGGTCATCAGGTACGGCAGGGTTCCGGCGAAGAACGCCCCGGCGACGCTGTAGGCCATCGACAGCCCGCTCTGCCGGGTCCGGGTCGGGAAGAGCTCCGCCACCGCGGACGCGTGGGTGCCCAGGATGACCGCCAGGATCGCGGCCAGGCCGAAGGTCGCGGCGAACGCCGCCCACGAGGTCTGCACCTGCATCAGCAGGAACAGCGGCACGGAGGCCGCGATCAGCAGCGCGGCGGCGGTGTAGAGCACCGGCTTGCGGCCCACGCGGTCCGAGATCCTGCCCGAGAGGGGGATGATCCCCATGGCGACGACCGAGGCCACCGCGGAGAGCAGGGCCGCCCGGTCGGCGGGCACTCCCACGATCTCCTCCTGGTAGGTGATCAGGTACACCAGGACGATGTAGAAGGTGGAGTTCATGAAGGTCTCGATGCCGACCGTCTGGAGGAACTGCCTACCGTTGGAGCGGAACACCTCCACGACCGGCTGGCTGGGGACGTTGTTCATGTCCTCCAGCGCGCGGTACTCGGGCGTGTCCTCGATGCGCAGGCGGATGTAGAGGCCCACCGCGGCCATGGGCACCGTCAGCAGGAAGGGGATGCGCCACGCCCAGTCGAGGACGACCTCGGCCGGGAAGGACGCGTGCAGGGCCCACACGGCGAACGACGCGCACAGGAACCCGGCGACCGAGCCGAACTCGATCCAGGAGCAGCCGAACCCGCGGCGCTTGGGCGGCGAGAACTCCGCGAGGAAGGCCGCGGCCGAGCCGAACTCCCCGCCCGCGGCCAGGCCCTGGATGATGCGGGCGACCACCAGCAGGATCGGCGCGAGGACGCCGACGGACTCGTAACTGGGCAGCAGCCCGAGCATGAGCGTGCCCGCCGCCATCGAGATGATGACGATCGACAGCGTGGTCTTGCGCCCGAAGCGGTCGCCGAGGTGGCCGAAGAGCACCGAGCCGAGCGGGCGCACGAAGAACGCCACCGCGAAGACCGCGAAGACCGACAGCAGGGCGGCGGTGCCGTCCTGTTCGGGGAAGAACACCTGCGCCATGGTGGTGGCCAGGTAGGCGTAGACGGCCCAGTCGAACCAGTGGACGAACACGCCCACCGCCCCGGCGAACACACCCCGCCGCAGGTCCTTCTCGTCGACCTGCTCCGCGACCTCGCTCGTCATCTCTTCTCCTGGGGTCTCGTCCTGGCGCGCCCCGGGGTCGGTGAGGCCGCGGCGGCCTCCCCGGTCGGGGCGTCCCTGTGCATGGTCAGGAGGCCGCTCGTTCGCGGGAGTGTGGTCTCGAACGCCTGGCGGGAGCGGGGTGGGGCCCACGGCGCCGTCGGTATCGGACCTGCCTGTGCCATGGGTCACCACTATCCAGGCGGATCCTAGGATCTGTAAAACACATAGTTCCGAAGATCTCCTTCGGAAAAACCGATAGCTCGGGTAGGAGGGCCCAACCGATGGGCGACGTGAGCCTGCGGCAGCTGGAGTACCTGAGGGCCATAGCCAGGCTCGGGTCGGTGACGGCGGCGGCACGGGAGCTGTTCGTCTCGCAGTCGACGGTCTCGACGGCGTTGACCGACCTGGAGACGGCGCTGGGGGTCACCCTCTTCGTCCGCTCCCCGAAGGGGATGCGCCCCACCGCGTCGGGGCAGCGCGCCCTGGCCGTGGCCGACGACGTGCGGGCCAGCCTCGAACAGCTCCGGGAGACCGCCAGCCGGGAGAGGGAGGAGGTCGAGGGGGAGCTCACCATCGGCTGCTACGCCACGATCGCGCCGATCCTGCTGCCCAGGGTCATCGCGGAGTTCTCGCGTCGGCACCCGCAGGTGCGGCTCTCGTTCGTCGAGGCCTCCCACGGGGCCCTCGTGGACGACCTGCTCAACTCCCGCATCGACCTGGCGATCACCTACCACTACGAGCTGGCGGGCGTGCGCCCGGCGGTCGGCGTGACCTCGCAGTGGCTGCGGTCCGACCCCCCTTACGCGCTCACCCCGGTGGACGGGCCCCTGAGCGCGAAGGGGGAGCTGACCCTGGCTGACCTGGCGGTCGAGCCGCTGATCCTCTTCGACCTGCCGCCCGGCGGCGACTACTTCCTCGGCCTGTTCGCCAGGGCGGGGCTGACGCCCAACGTGCGCTTTCGCACCACGAGCTTCGAGATGGTGCGGGCCCTGGTGGCCCGCGGCCTGGGCAACGCCCTGCTCACCCAGCGCACCGTGCTGGAGCGCAGCTACGAGGACCTGCCCTACGCGACCAGGGAGCTGGACATCCGGTCCGAGGGGCTCGGGATCGAGGTCATGCGGCTCGCCGGGCGCAAGCCGGTGCGGCGGATGGAGGCCTTCGTCGAGGTCTGCAAGGAGGTCGTGGTCTGACCCGCCCGGGCGCCGGGGTCAGGGCGGCCCGGGGCGCAGCGCTCACCCCCGCGCGGTGTTCTCCGGGCTCGGCGCGGGGGCCAGGTGCGGGAACTCCGCGGCGGTCGTGAACCGGCCCTCATCGTGGTGGACCGTCAGTTCGCCGCCGCTGTCGGCCACCCGTTCGCGCAGGGTGGCCAGCCCCCGCAGGCGCGCGGGCGGCTCCTCGGCGGCGCCGTCGTTGACGATGGTGATGCCGGTCTCGGTCAGGGTGATGCGCACCTGAGCGGCCTGGGCGTGGCGCAGGATGTTGGTGGTGGTCTCGCGCAGCACCTGGCCCAGCAGCTCGCCCGCGCCCGGGGCCACCTCGGCCTCGCGGTCCACGCGCACGTCGATCTCGGCGGCCTCGAAGAGGTTCTTGGCGTTCTCCAGCTCCGCGGACAGGTTCAGGCGCCGCTGGGCGTGGGCCAGCTCCCGGGTCTGGGTGATGGTGTCGCCCACCAGGGACTGGATCTCGCCCAGTTCCTCCTCGGCGCGGTCGGGGTCGGCGCGCACCAGTCTGCGGGCCAGCGCGGTCTTGAGCTTGACCACGTGCAAGGTGTGGCCCTGGATGTCGTGCAGGTCGCTGGCGAAGCGCATGCGCTCCTGGGCCACGGCCAGTTCCGCCTCGCGCTCACGCGCCGCCGCCAACTCCGCGATGAGGGCGTGCATCGCGTGGACGAGGATCGTGAGGACGACCCCGCCCAGGGCGACGCCCGCCGAGGCGACCACGTGCTGGAGCAGGAAGTCGACCACGCCCCCGCGCGACACCACCAGTTTCGCCGTGAGCCCGGCGACGGCGAAGACGGCGATCCCCGCTGCCGCCGCCCGCTGGTGGCGCGGCAGGTCGAGGATGATGATGGTGGCCACGATGGCGAACCCGTAGGCGGGCATGGACACGTCCACCAGGAGCATGCCGAGCAGCCACAGGAGCGCGGTGGCGACCAGGCCGGCGAGCGTGGTCCGGGAGAGGCGGCCAACGTGCCACCGGCTGACGACCAGCAGGGTCACGGCCAGGCTCAGGGCCATGAGGAGCGCGTCCTGCCACGAGCTGGCGTTCACCGCCACCAGCAGCGCTCCGACGGCGGAGACCGCGCCGGTGATGAGGTCCACGTGGAGCTTGCGCAGCCGTCCCTGCGTCTCCTCGGTCTTCTCGGACGCCATGCGTGTCCCTTCCAGGTTCGTGTCCACCGCGCACGGTCCTTCGCCCCGGCACCTCCGCCGCCGGAGCGGCGGCGCCAGGGCCGCGGGGTCCGGGCGGAGCGCGGGTGCGCCGCCCTCCTCGGAGGCGGCCGAGGACCGCGTCCGCGTGAGGGCGCTCCGCGCGAGCGGGCGGGCGCCGGTTGCGCCCCCAGTATTCTCCCGGCTCCGCCGAGTGCACCAGTGACGCCGCGTCATGACCCGGACCCGACAAACGTCACGGCCGGGTGATGACGTGGTCCCACTGCCGCCGGAGCGCGGCGACGGCTGCAATGGAGAGAGTCCCCTCATGCAGACCGATCGCCGCGAAGACCCTCTGGAGCCCGTCACCATGACGACCGACCGCGCCGAAGGCCCGCCCTCCGTCCCCGGAGGCGAAGACCCGCCCGCCGCCGCCGACACCCGGGCCCAGGCGGGTTCGACGCCGGTGGCCGAACGAGCCCTGGCCCCCGACCTGGCCCGCGGCATGATGCTGCTGCTGATCGCGCTGGCCCACGTGCCGTGGTTCCTGTACCAGGCGCCCACCGGCCTGGCCATGCTGCACCCCGTCGACGGCGACCTGGCGGACAAGGTCGCGCAGTTCATGACGATCGTCGTCGTGGACGCCCGCACGCACACCATGTTCGGCTTCCTCTTCGCCTACGGCATCGGGCAGATGTACCGTCGACAGAGGGCGCGCGGCACCAGCGAGAAGGAGGCCCGCGGGCTCCTGCGCAGGCGCCACCTGTGGATGCTCGTCTTCGGCGCGGTGCACGCCGCCCTGCTGTGGCAGGGCGACATCCTGGGCACCTACGGCCTGATCGGGCTCATCATGGTGCCGCTGTTCCTCAACCGCAGCGACCGCACCCTCAAGATCTGGCTGTCCGTCCTGCTGGCTCTGGGCGCCCTGGTCACCCTCGTCTCGGCGGCCTCGGCCCTGCTGGTACCGGACGCGGTGTCCACGGCCGCGGCGACCGACATGCAAAGGGCCAGCATCGCCGAGACGAGTTACCTGCTCTCCGGCGTGTTCCGCCTCCCGGCCTGGTTCTTCGCGCTCTTCTCCGGCCTGTTCACCCTGGCTCTGCCGACGGTGTTCCTGATCGGCCTGCTCGCGGCGCGGCACCGGTTCCTGGAGGACCCGGCGCGACACCTGACGCTGCTGCGCCGGGTCGCGTTCCTGGGCATCTCCGCGGGGTGGGCCGCCGGAGCGGTGCTGGGCCTCCAGCACGTGGGCGTCCTGGACGCCACCTACATCTCGGCGGTCTCCTCGGTGCACTTCTACACCGGGATCTTCACCGGGGTGGGCTACGCGGCGCTCTTCGGCCTCCTGGCGCACCGGCTCTCCGCCCGGGGGACGCAGCGGTCCCTGCCGGTCCGGGCGCTGGTGTCCCTGGGGCGGCGCTCCCTGAGCGGCTACCTCGCCCAGTCGGTGGCCTTCGCCCCGTTCCTGGCCGCCTGGGGACTGGGCCTGGGCGTGTACCTGTCCAGCTGGTCGGCGGTGCTGGTGGCCGTGGGCACCTGGCTGCTGACCGTCGCGGCGGCGTTCTGGCTCGACCGCGCGGGCAGGCGAGGACCGGCGGAGGTCCTGCTGCGGAGGCTGACCTACCGCAGGTCGTGACGCGGGGCCGTGGCGCGCCCCCGCGACGGGGCGGCGCCACCGCCCCGGCATGACGTTTCTCCGTTCTGACTCATGACGCGGTGTCACTGGTGGCACCCCGGAGTCGGGAGAACACTGAAAGACGGATGCCAACCGACGCCGCGGAGCCGCGGACGGACGCGAGGGCGCGGCCCCTCCGGTCCGCGGCCCCCGTCACCGAACACCAATGAAAGGGATGACATGGCACTGCCCGCGAGGATCTCGGTCGAGGACTTCTTCGGTGCGCCGGAGCGCGCCGGTGCGACGATCTCGCCGGACGGAACCCGCATCGCCTACCTGGCGCCGTGGAAGGAGCGGCTCAACGTCTGGGTCCAGGACCTGGACCCGGCCGGGAACTTCGACGGCGAGCCGCGCTGCGTGACCGCCGACGAGGCCCGCAGCGTGCAGAGCTACCAGTGGACCGATGACCCGCGCTGGCTGCTCTACCTCCAGGACAGCGGCGGGGACGAGAACTGGCACCTGTTCCGGGTCGACCTGGAGGCCGCCGAACCCACCGCGGTGGACCTGACCCCCTTCCCCGGCGCCCGGGTGGTGGAGTTCGAGCCCTCCCGGGGAAAACCGGGGAAGATGACCGTGTTGCTCAACGCCCGCGACGCCGCCGAGTTCGACCTGCACGAGCTGGACGTGGCCACCGGCGAACTCACCATGCTGGCCCAGAGCCCCGGCGCCACGGAGACCTGGTTCCAGGGCCGCGAGGGCGAGCTGTTCACCACCTCCCTCAACGCCGACGGCGACCCGCAGATCTCCCGCCGGGACCCCGAGACGGGTGACCTGCACCCCGTTCTGGTCCACGACGGCGCCGACTACCCGGTGGGCGTCTTCCCGACGCAGGTGACGCCGGACGGGACCGGGATGTGGATCGGCTCCAGCCGGGGCACCGACCGCACCCGCCTGGTGCGCGTGGACCTGTCCACTGGTGAGGAGACCGAGGTGGACAGCCACCCGGACTTCGACATCGACACCCGCGCGCAGGTCTTCCCCACCTTCCCCCCGCCGCTGATCCGGGACCGGCGGGGCGAGCTGCTGGGGGTGCGCTACATGGGCGGGCGCCAGGTCGTCCACGCCCTGGACCCGCACTTCGCCGAGGTGCTGGCCGAGCTGGAGAAGCTGTCCGAGGGCGACCTGTCCGCCATCTCCTGTGACGACAGCGGACAGCGGTGGGTCGTGAGCTTCACCCACGACCGCGACCCGGGCGCGACCTGGTTCTACGACCACTCCACCGGGGAGTCCCGGCTGCTGTTCCGTCCCAACCCGCACCTGGACCCCGAGGCGATGGCGCCGATGACGCCGGTCACCATCACCGCCCGGGACGGGCTGGAACTGCCCTCGTACCTGACCCTGCCGGTGGGTGTGGAGCCGGAGAACCTGCCCATGGTGCTGACGGTCCACGGCGGCCCCTGGGCCCGCGACAACTGGGGGTTCAACAGTTCCGCGCAGTTGTGGGCCAACCGGGGCTACGCGGTCCTCCAGGTCAACTTCCGCGGCTCCAGCGGGTTCGGCAAGGCCCACATGAAGGCCGCGATCGGCGAGTTCGCCGGGAAGATGCACGACGACCTCATCGACGCCGTGGACTGGGCCGTCGCGCAGGGCTACGCCGACCCGGAGCGGGTCGCGATCCTGGGCGGCTCCTACGGCGGCTACGCGGCTCTCGTGGGTGCGGCCTTCACCCCCGACCGCTTCGCCGCCGCCGTCGACGTCGTCGGCATCTCCGACCTGGCCAACTTCATGCGGACCCAGCCCGCGTTCGTGCGGCCTTCGCTGGTCAACAACTGGTACCGCTACGTGGGCGACCCGGCCGTTCCCGAGCAGGAGGCCGACATGCTGGCCCGTTCGCCGATCACCAGGGTGGACCGGATCACCGCGCCGCTGATGGTGGTGCAGGGCGCCAACGACGCCCGGGTGGTCAAGGCCGAGTCCGACAACATCGTCGCGTCGGTGCGCGAGCGCGGCGTGGACGTGGAGTACCTGGTCTTCGACGACGAGGGACACGCCATCGTCAACACGGAGAACCTGATCACCATGTTCGGCGCCATCGACCGCTTCCTCGCCCGCCACCTCGGCGGACGGTGAACCCCTGACCGCCCGGACCGGTCGCCGCCGTGCCGCGGCGCACCTTCCCCCTGAAGGGGTTGAGTGTGCCGTGACGGTACGGTGTCGACTGGTCCCGGTCGTGCCCCGGCACGGAACCCGGTCGTGACACGGCGCGAGACCCCACCGCGGGGAAGAAGGAGGGACTGTGGACTGCCTCGGACAACCGTCGGAGCCGGAGGAGGGCGACGCGGAGGAGGCGCGGCACGAGCACGACGCCGCAACGGCGGACGGCAGGCCGCTGCGGCCGTTCCGGCGCCGCGAGGTGCTCCACCGGGTGCTCTATACCGTCGAGCACCCCGGCCCGGGCGGTGGACGCGTCGTCTACACGGCCGAGGTGGACCTCGGCCGGGAGGACGGGTGCGCCGAGCTGTACGCCGACGGGAGGAGCCAGGCCAGAGCCGAACTCCCGGCGGCCTTCCCGGTCCCCGGCGGGGTGATCGAGGTCGACATCTCCCTGTACGGCGTCCGCCGCGTGCACCTGGTCCTGGACGACGGCCGGGAACAGCGGCTCACCCCCGCGCCGGGCACCATCGAGGACCTGCGCGGCCGACTCCACCGCCGACACCCCCGGGTGAGCCGCGCGATCGCGGGGCTGGCGGTCGCGATCCTGGCCCTCAACCTCGTCCTGGCCGTTCCCCAGGCGCTCGAACTCGTCACCGGTATCCCCAGGGTCGCCGAACTCTTCGGTTCCTTCACCTCGCCGGTCGCACTGCCGCGGTGGCTCAACGCCGCGCTGATCCTGGCCGGGGTCCTGGCCGCCGTGGAGCGGGTCCTCACGCTGCGGCGCAACCGGGTGCTCGACGCCGAGACGCTCTGGATGAACTTCTGACACCGCCCGGCCGGCGGCCCCGGCCGGGCGGCCCCGGCGGACTTCCCGTCCGTTCCACGGCGCGCGCGGTGCTCGTGTCGGGGAACCGGGGTCCAGCGCCGTGGTGCTCACCTTCGCCCACCAGATCGCCGACGGCGTCGGCGGCCTGCGGGCCCTGTTGGACCTGGCGGCGGCCCTGGGCGGTGAGGACCTGGACCGAGGTGGCGCCCCGGGAACGCAGGAGGAACTGCTCGCCCGCACCTGTCGGGCGGCCGGAGGCGGTGAGGCGGCGGCCGGAGGCGAGGCGGCGGACGGTGTTGGGGTGCCGGAGGGTGGTGGGGCCGCGACCGGTACGCCCCCGGAGGAGGACGCGCGCATGGACGCCGTCGGCGAACTCGTGCCGTTCTCCGGGCGCTTGCCGCACGTCGACGCCCTCGCACTGCGCGAGGGGCTGACCGAGCGGCTCGTCCGCCGCTGCCGCCTGGAGCGCACGTCCGTCCACGCCGCGCTCTGCGCCGCCGCCGCGACGGTGCTCCACCGTGAGGGGCGCGAGTTCGTGCGCGTCCTCAGCCCGATGGACCTGCGCCACGCGGTCGGCCTGCCCGACGAGGCGGCCGTCCGCTTCGCGGGCGCCCGGACGGCGAGCACCGCGGACGAGGCGAAGGACTTCTGGGCGCTCGCCCGGCGGACCGGCGGATCGCTGGCCCGTCTGCGCGCGCCGGGCGCGCTCAGGGCCGGTGCCGCGGCCGTCGTGGAACACCCTCCCGAGGGCTCCGGCGACGCCGAGGCGATGATGGCCGCCGCCACCGCGGCCGACATCCAGATCACCAACGTCGGGGTCGCGGGGGTGGCGGGGGGCGCGGGCGTCGCGCACCCGGGCGGGCAGAGCCTGGCGGTCCTCTCCGCCCTGTGGGGTCCCGCGCAGACCACACAGCTGCGGGGCGAGCACGTGCTGGGCGTCGTCACCGTGGGCGGGCGGCTGCGGATGACGGAGCTGACCCGCGACCACGTCGCCGGGCTCCTTCCGCGGATGGGCGCCGTGCTGGCCGAGGCGTGCGCCGAGCCGACTCGCGGCTGAGCGGGCGGTTCCGGCACCAGGGCCGGGGACCGGGGGAGCGGCTCCGGCCCGGGCCCGGATGCGGGCCGGGCCTGCGGCCGGTCGGGAGCACGCGGGGGCTCCGCCTCCCGTTTCCCGGGAGGCAGGGGCCCGGTCAGTAGGGGACGCGGTTGCGTCCGACGAGGAACCACAGGATGGCCCCGATCAGGGGCGCGATGCAGACGAAGATGAGCCAGACGACCTTCATCGCCCCGTCCACCCGCGACATGAGGATGCTGAACACGGCCGCGATGATCAGCACGACCGTCACCAGGGACACCAACGCGACCCCGACCAGCAGCAGGATCGGGAGCACGGTGTGGACGAGGTTCGGATCGTTCGCCGCCAGGAGTGACATGTCGTTCCCTTTCGAGGTCCGGGGTCGGGCGTGGTGTCCCCGCCCGACCGCGGCGGGACCGCGGGCGGAAGGGCTCCCGGCGGTCCGTCGGTGCGGGCCGACCGGGCTCCCCTGCGGGGACGAACACCACGCTAGGCGCGGGACCCGTGGGGAGGCATCCCTCTGGAGAACCCACCGTGCCGTCTCCTAAGGCGGCACGCCCCGGGGGAGGGGAGCCGCTTTGGTCGGTGCGCCGACCGACTTTCGTCGGTGCCCCGAGGAGTGTCGCCGTCCCACGAATTCCCGTCCGGGCGAAGTAGCCTCGGCGGGGAGAGGGAGGACCACCATGACAGGACAGGGCAGGACACCCGGACCCGACCACCCCATCACCGTCGAACCCGCCGGCGCGCGCGTCGTCGCGCGGGTGGGGGACCGGGTCGTCGCCGACACCGAGGACGCGCTGACCCTGCGGGAGGCCGCCTACCCGCCGGTCCACTACGTTCCACTCGCCGATGTGGACCCCGCGGTTCTGCGGCCGAGCGCGACCACCACCCACTGCCCCTACAAGGGAACCGCGACCTACCGCACGCTCGCGGTCGGGGAGGGCGAGGAGCTGGTCGACGCGGTGTGGGCGTACGAGGAGCCCTACCCGGCGGTCGCGGAGATCGCCGGGTACGTCGCTTTCAGCCCTGACAAGGTCCGGGTCACCGCCGATTTCTGAGCGGTCGCGCGGCGGGCTCCCCCCGGCGGGAGCGCCCGCCGCGCTCGCAGGCGTCGGTCCGGTGCCGAACTCTCCCCGCGCGGCCACGCACGGCCTCCGGCGCCTCCCACGGGGCGCGATCGTTCGACGGGAAGGCGTCATACTGGCCGACGTGAGTCATGACGCCGTTCCGGCCCCCGTCCGGATTCCGGGGTACCGCCCGGAGAACCCCCTCAACCGACGCCCGGAACTCCTGGAGGAGAGGCTGTTCTGGCTGGTGCACCTCTACGACGGTGCCCAAGGCGAGATCGGCAGGCGGCTTTTCGGTTCGGAGCACACGTGGGACGACTACGTGCGCTTCCAACGCCGGGTGTGGCGCCGGGACGCCCTGCCGACCTTCACCCTCCCGCTCGCCACCGGCCACCGCCTCCACGTCGTCTACAGCATCAGCGACGGCGATGCGGGCGTTGACTACCTCCTGCACCATCCGGACTGGGACGAAGCCGATGTCATCGCCGTCCACGCCGGGGAGGGCATGGTGCCCGGCCTTTCCTGGCCGGAACTGCTCGCCGCCGCGGACAACGGTCCGTCCGGGGCAGGGAGCATGGATTTCCACGCCCGTCTGCTGCTTCTCCTGCCCGCCTGCGCGGACGGTTCCACGCCGGGCGGTGAAATCCACCGGTTGGCGGCGGCGCTGCGCGCACGTGTGGGAGTCGAGGCCCCGGAGGCGCTCGCCTCCGCCATCGTGGAACGCTGGTCGGCGTCCGGTCCGGTGCGCTGGAGGACGACCGGTGCCGGGGTCCGGGTCAACGACGGAGAGTACTCCTTCCGCAACCCCGGCGCCTTCTCCGCCCTGACGGGGGCGAGCCTCGCCCGGGTGTCCGCCGCACTCGCCCCGTGAGGCGGATTCCGCTCAGCCCTGTCGCGGCCCGTGAGCGCGTCGTAGGCCGGGGCGTCCAGGACGCGTCCGGGTGCCAGCCAACCGCGCCGTGCTCGTAGTCACCGCCCGGGACAAGCCGCCGGAAGGCTCCGGTGACCCCGGTGGGGGACCAGGCCCCGCGTTCCTCCAGAAGCCGCTGGTGCTCGGCCCCCGCCCGCGGTCCACGCTCCATGAACAGCAGGTGGTCCACCAGCATGCGCAGGGTGGTCTCGCCTCCGTACATCCCGGGCCGCCGCAGGGCCGAGTTCAACTGGCCGACGAGGTGGGAGTGCATGTCCTCGGACGCCACGAGTGTTCTGGATGTGCCCATGCGCGCATTCTTCCCGTCGGGCCGCTCCGGTGCCTCCACGGGCTCCGGGCCCTTGCGGAAGGGATTGACGAAGTTGTGTTAGCGAGTAACACTTCTTGTGTCGGAACCGACCGGGGGAGGAGCGGACATGGACCAGCGCACGCGCCGCAGGCAGCGCAACAGGGCCGCCATCCAGGAGGCCGCCCTGCGCCTGTTCGAGCGGCAGGGCTACGAGGCGACCACGGTCGCCCAGATCGCCCGTGAGGCGGGCGTCTCGCACATGACGTTCTTCCGCTGCTTCCCCTCCAAGGAGGACGTGGTCCTGCGCGACGAGTACGACCCCATGTTGGAGGAGCTGGTCCGCGAGCAGCCCGACACGCTCCCGGCCGTCGAGCGGATCCACCGGGCCACCCTGGTCGGACTCGGTCGGGTCTACGAGGACAACCGGGAGGCGCTGCTGGCCCGGGCCCGCCTCCTGCTGTCCATCCCGGCCCTGCGCTCACGTATCGGCGAGAACCTGGCCTCGGCGAGCACCGCCTTCGAACGCGCTCTGGCCCCGGCCCGGGGCGAGGCCCTTGACCCGACTCCGCCTGCAAGTGCAGCCCTCGGTCCGATTCCGTCTGGAAGCGGAGCCCCTGGTCTGGATTCTCCTGCAAGCGAGGCCTCCGCTCCGGATCCGCCCGGAAGCGGAGCCCCCGATCCGGCGCCAGCCGGGACCGAGCCCCCCGGCCTGGAGACCAGGGCCGTCGCCGCCGCCTGTTCGGCGGTGCTGTCCGAGGCCGTCGTCGCCTGGGTGGACTCGGACGGCCGGGACGAACTGCCCGCGCTCGTCGACCGGGCCTTCCTCGCCCTGCGCACCCCCTCACTCACCCGCCACCGACCCTGAGGACCCCCCATGACCGACCAGGTCATCACCGTCCAGGACCTCCGGGTCCGCTACCCGAACGCCGACCGGCCCGCGGTCGCGGGGATGAGCTTCTCCGTGGCCCGCGGCGAGGTCTTCGGCTTCCTCGGACCCAGCGGCGCCGGAAAGTCCACGACCCAGAAGGTGCTCACCCGGCTGCTGCGCCGCTACGAGGGCGAGGTGCGCGTCCTCGGTCGGCCCCTACGCGACCGGGGCGCGGACTACTTCGAGCGCGTGGGCGTGGGCTTCGAGCTCCCGGCCGGGTTCGGCAAGCTCACCGCCCGCGAGAACCTCGCCGCCTTCGCCTCCCTCTACCGCGGTCCCGTCGAGGACCCCGGCGAACTCCTGGCCCGGGTGGACCTGGCGGACGCGGCCGACCGCAGGGTCGACGACCTTTCCAAGGGCATGCGCATGCGGCTCAACCTGGCCCGGGCACTGGTCAACAGACCCGAACTCCTCTTCCTGGACGAGCCCACCTCTGGCCAGGACCCGGTGCGCTCCGCCCTGCTGCGGGAGGTCGTCCGGGAGGCGGCCGACCGGGGGTGCACGGTCTTCCTCACCACGCACGACATGGTCACCGCCGACCTGCTGTGCGACCGGGTCGCCTTCGTGGCCGGTGGGCGCATCGCCGCCGTGGACACACCGCGCGGCTTCAAGCTCCGCTACGGCCGCCCCGGACTCGTGGCCCGGGTGCGCGGACGGGCCGCCCGGGAGATGCCGATGGAGGCACTGGCCGAGGACGCCGAACTCCTGGAGCTGCTGAGGCGGGGCGAGGTGGAGACGCTGCACACCCGCGAGGCCTCGCTGGACGAGGTCTTCGCGACGGTCACCCGGGAGAAGCTGTGAACCGCCTGCTCGCGACCGCCGCGCTGGAGTCGCGGGTCGGCCTGCGCTACGGCGTCGTACCCGTGGCCGCCGCCCTCGGCGCCGTGTGGACCCTGGTCCTGCTCGCGGTCCCCGCCGAGGCGGCCGGGACGGTGGCGGCCTACCTGCTCTTCCTGGACACGGCGGGCTTCGGCGCGCTCTTCGCCGCGGCCCTGCTGCTCTTCGAACGCACCGAGGGAACGCGTTCGGTGCTGACCGTGACCCCGCTGCGCGCGGGGGAGGGGGTGGCGGCCCGGCTCGCGGTGCTCACCGCGCTGACGCTGCTCATCGCCGTGCCGATGCTCGCGGCGGCGCTGCGGGGCCGCTTCGCCGACCTCGCGCAGGCCCTGCCGCCGGTCCTGGGCGGGGTGGCGCTCACCTGTCTGCTGCTGCTCACCGTGTGCCTGGCGGTGGGCGCCCGCTCCCGGGACCTGTCGGGCTTCCTCCTCGCGGCCCCGCTCACCGTCGCGCCGCTGGTCCTGGTCCCCCTCGTGCACGTCAGCGGAATCCTGGAGCACCCGCTCCTGTACGCGGTGCCGACCACCGCGGGCGCCGACCTCATCCGTCTGGGGGCCGCGCCCGGCTCCCTCGACGCGTCCCCCGCGGCCCTGGCCACGGGCACGGTCTACGCCGTGGCGTGGGCGGCGGCCGGGGTGGTCGCCGCCTCCCGCGCGGTCGAGCGCGGAGCGGCCCCCGCTCCCCGGCAGCACACGAACGGCAGGGGTGCGAGCGGCCAGGGCGAGGCCGGGTCCCTCCGGCCGGTCACCGGACGCGGCGGCCTCCCGGCGATCGTGCGCTTCGCCCGCGTCGACCTCTTCGGCACCGGGCGCGACCCCCTGCTGCTGCTCATGCTCGGCGCCCCGGTCCTGCTGGCGCTGGTCATCCGCTTCGCCTTCCCGGCGGCCTCGGAGTTCGTCCTCGGCTCCTACGGGTTCGACCTCGCGCCGCACACCCCCGTGGTCCTGGCGGCACTGGTCCTGCTGCACGTGCCCATGATGTTCGGGGTGGTCGGCGGCCTGCGCGCCGTCGAGGACTCCGACGAGAACGTCCTGCTCGTGCTGCGCGCCTCGCCGGTGTCCGTGCCCGCCTACCTCGGCTACCGGACGGTCCTGGCCACCGCCCTCTCCCTGGCCGGGCTCGCCGCGGCCCTGCCCCTGAGCGGGCTCATGGCCCCAGGGTGGTCCGCGCCGGTCGTGGTCGCCCTCGTGCTCGCTGCCCTCCAGGCGCCGCTGCTGACGGCGACGATGACCGCGCTGTCGGCCAACAAGGTGGAGGCCCTGGTCGTGGTCAAGGGGATCGGCGCGCTCCTGGTCCTGACCCCGGTGGCGGCCTGGGCCCTGCCCGCGCCCTGGAACCTCCTGCTACTGACGCTCCCGCCGTCCTGGCCCGCCCTGGCACTGCCCGGCTACGACGCCGGGCCGCTGGGGACCTGGCTGTGCCTGACAGGCGGGATCCTGGTCGCGGCCGCCGCGCTGGCGCTCCTGCTGCGGCGCACCGTGCGGCGGATCGAGGGCGCGTAGGCCGACGCGCGGGGGAGGCGTCCGGCCGGGTCCGCGGCTGCGCTCCGGCTGCCGGACGGACCGGGCCCGCTCCCCCCACGGGACACCGGACGGGCCCGATCCCGGCATCCTCCTCCCGGCGGTCGAACGAGCCGGTTGCCCGAACTCCTCCGTCCGACAGCCTGGCGGACCGGGCCCGCCCCCGCGACGGTCCTAGACCGGCTGGTCGAAGCGGTTCGTGCGCGCGAACAGGTCGGTCACCTCGCCCGACACCTCGAAGGGGGCCGTACCGCGCCGGAAGACGATCGCCGGGCCCGGGGCGTCCGGCTGCACGGCGGTGCCGCCCACGGTCGCGCGGACCACGTCCGTCCCCGCGCCCCGCACGCGCAGGTGCGTCCCCTCGCGCAGGCCGAGGACGTCCACGTCGTTGGCCTCCAGGAACTCCGTCAGCCGGGTCTCACGGGTCTCGCCCTGGTGTGTGGACCGGGGGTCGGCGTCCAGGTAGTGCGGGTTGATCTGGAACGGGACGAAGCCCAGCGCGGTGAAGGAGGGCGGCTCCACGATGGGCATGTCGTTGGTGGTGCGCAGCGTGGGAGCGGTGATGTTGGTGCCCGCGCTCGCCCCCATGTAGGGCAGTCCGGCCAGGACGCGGTCGCGCAGGTCGTCCAGGAGTCCGGTGCGCTGGAGGGCGGCCACGAGGCGGAACGTGTTGCCCCCGCCCACGAAGACGGCCTGCGCCTCGTCCAGGACCCGCGCGGCCCCGGCGTCCGCCGGAACCCCCGTCACACGGACCCCGCGCGGCGCGAAGGCCTCGGCCACCCGCGCGGTGTAGGCGGCGTGGTCGCCCCCCGCGAACGGCACGAACGCGACCGTGTCCCGGCCGTCGAGGAAGGCCTCCACCTCCTCCCACGCGTGGTCGAGGTAGTCGCGGCCGTGGTTGGTCGAGTTGGAGAAGAGCAGGAGCTCGGGCATGGTCCCCCTTCAGGGAGCGGTCGGGCGCGGGGAGGGGCGGGAGCCGTGCCCCCGCCTCCAGTTGCGCGTGGGCGGTGCCGGGCGGCGGTTGGAGAGCAGCCCGGTGAGACCGTCGGCCGCGGCGCGCAGCGGCGCCAGGTGGTCGAGCAGGTCGTCGTCGTGGTCGGAGTGCTTGTTCTCCACCAGCGTCACGGAGCCGACCGGGCGCTTGCCGCCGAACACGGGGACGGCCAGCGCGCGCGACGCGGCGTCGTACTCGCCCTGGGAGAGCGCGTAGCCCTGCTCGACGGCCTCGTCGAAGAGCTCCTCGACCTGCTGCTCGTCGAAGGGGGTGAGGTCGGAGAAGCGGGCGGAGGGGCGCCCCGCCAGCAGGGACCTGCGCTCCGCCGGGTCCAGGAAGGCGAAGTAGGCCCGGGAGGTCGCCCCGGCGTGGGCGGGGTAGAGCTCGTCGAGGAAGGGGTGGGAGCGGCGCGGGCCCTCCGAGCCGCCGACCGCGGCGATGCAGCGCACGTGCGCGCCGTCGGGGACGCAGAACAGGCAGGTGCGGCCGCTGGAGCGGGCCAGGTCGGCGAGCAGGGGTTCGGCCAGGACGGAGAGGCCGCCCGAGCGCTCCCACAGCCCGGCCATGCGCCACATGGCGGGGCCCATGCTGTAGCGGCGCGTGTCGGGGTCGGCGCGCAGGAACCCCTTGCCCGCGAGGGAGGCCAGGAGGCGCTGGGCGGTCGACTTCGACAGGCCGAACTCGTCGGCGAGTTCGAGGACGCCCCAGCTCGTGCGGTACTCGTCGAAGCTGAGGAGGACGTCGAGCGCCCGGTCGACCGTCTGGAGCGGGCCGGTGCGTTCCGTGGAACCGGTGGACATGGAAGCCCACCCTACGTCCGCCCCGGGGCCCGTGGCCCTCGGCTCCGAGGATCGAAATGTGATCTTAACTCCCACATAGTGGGAAACCTTTGCCCCGGCGGGTGAACGGGAGGCAGCCTGGGCGTGACGGGCCAGGACGCGTCAGCCGCGCACCGCAGGCCTTTGACCAGCGACACTCCGTCCTCGACGGACGTGAGCCACCCCTGAAGGACACACATGGAACCGTCGGCACCTGGTTCGTCCACCGAACCGCAGACCCCGGGAAGCGCCCGCCACCCGCGCGCGTTCGAACCCGTCGTCGTCATCGTCACCGTCCTGGTGAGCCTCCTCGGGGCCGTCATCGGGATCCACATGATCACGACGCTCGGGGTCTCGCCCAACACCAGCGTCATCGGCGCGGTCGTGGCCATGCTCATCGGCCGGATCGGGTTCCTGGGGCTGCGCTCGATGCGCAACACCAACCGGCAGAACCTCATCCAGTCCTCGATCTCCGGCGCGACCTTCGCCTCGGCGAACTCCCTGCTCACCCCGATCGCCATCCCGTTCCTCTTCGGCCGCCCCGACCTGGTGTGGCCGATGCTGCTGGGCGCGTCCCTGGGCCTGCTCATCGACGTGTTCGTGCTCTACAAGGCGTTCGGCTCCCGGTTCCTGCCCGCCGACGCGGCCTGGCCGCCCGGTGTGGCGGCGGCCGAGACCATCAAGGCCGGTGACCGGGGCGGACGCCAGGCGGCCATCCTGGTGGGCGGCGGCGCGGTCGGGCTCGGCGCGTCCTTCCTTGGCATGCCGATGTCGGCGGCGGGCATCGCCATGATCGGCAACGTGTGGGCCCTGCTCATGTTCGCCGTGGGCCTGCTCGTCGCCCAGTACTCCCCGGCGGTCATCGGGATCGACCTCAACTCGATCTACGTGCCGCACGGCGTCATGATCGGCGCGGGCGTGGTCGCGCTGGCCCAGATCGTCGTCATCCTCGCCGGCCGCCAGAGCAGCCGGGAGAGGGAGCGCGAGGCCGCCCGCGACCGCGCCGCCCAGGACGACCCGTCCCTGGCCTACACGGTCGACCGCGCCACCCTGGGCCGGGCCCTGGGCTCGGGCTACGTTCTGTTCGCCCTGGGCGCCCTCGTGCTCGCGGTCACCGGCGGGATCTGGGCGGACATGAGCTGGCTGGGCATCCTCGGGTTCGTCCTGTTCGCCGCCGTGGCCGCCCTGGTCCACGAACTCATCGTCGGCCTGGCCGCCATGCACGCGGGCTGGTTCCCGGCCTTCGCGGTCACCCTCATCTTCCTCATCCTCGGCCTGGCGCTGGGCATCCCCGGCGTGCCGCTGGCCCTGCTCGTGGGCTACTGCGCGGCCACCGGCCCCGCCTTCGCGGACATGGGCTACGACTTCAAGGCCGGGTGGGTGCTGCGCCGCGACCGCCGCCCCTACACCGCCTTCGAGCTCGACGGCCGCCGCCAGCAGCTCATCTCCTCCATGATCGGGTTCGCCGTCGCCATCGGCATGGTCGCGCTGCTCTGGCAGGGCCTGTTCGAGGACGGCGCCGTGCCGCCCACCTCGATCGTCTACGCCGACACGATCAAGGCCGGGCTGAGCGACCCCTCGGTCCTGCTCCAGCTCGCCCTGTGGGCCGTGCCCGGAGCGCTCGTGCAGCTCCTGGGCGGCCCCCGGCGCCAGATGGGCGTCCTGCTCGCCACCGGCCTGCTCGTGGCCACGCCCAACGCCGGATGGCTGGTCCTCGCCGGGCTGGCGATCCGCCTGGTGTGGGAGCGCCGCCGCGGCGAGAAGGGCGAACAGGAGATCGCCCTGGTCGGCGCCGGGCTCATCGCCGGGGACTCCGTCCACTCCGTCGGCACCATCTTCAGCCGCTGAACCCGGGAGGAACCATGACACGACTCGGAGTCGTCACCATCGGCCAGGCGCCGCGCACGGACCTGACCCCGGAGATCACCGCCCTGGTACCCGAGGCCACCGTGGTCGAGCGGGGCGTCCTGGACGGCCTCACCCGCGCCCAGATCGAGGCGCGGCCGGTCGCCCCCGACGACCACGCCCTCACCACCCGCCTCGCCGACGGCACCTCCGTCGTCCTGGGGGAGTCCATGGTCATGGAGCGCCTGCCGGGCCTGCTCGCCGACCTGGAGCGCGAGGTCGACGCGGTGCTGCTCGCCTGCACCGGCGCCTTCCCGGAGCTGGAGCACACCAAGCCGTTCTTCGTGCCCGACCGGATGATCGCCTTCGGGGCCGCGGCCCTGCTCGGCGACACCGGACGACTGGGCGTGGTGTGCCCCCTGCCCGAGCAGAGGCGCGACACCGAGGCCAAGTTCGGCCGCCGCCTGCCCGCCGGGACCCGGGTGCTCACCGACGTGTGCTCCCCCTACACCGGCACCCCCGACGACCTCGCCGCCGCCGCGCGGCGCCTGGCCGACGCCGGAGCCGACCTCCTGGCCCTGGACTGCGTCGGCTACACCGAGGAGATGCGCGCCCGCGCGGCCGCGGCCTCGGGCCTGCCGGTGGTCCTGGCCCGGTCGGTGTGCGTGCGCCTGGCCTCGGAGGTCCTGGACTCGCTCGGCGCGCGGACGGGGGCGGCGGCATGAGGATCGGCGTCATCCGGGTGGTCACCACCGACGACCGGGAGCAGCTCGACGCGCACGGCCGCGTCATCCGCGAGGAGTTCGGCGTGGACACCGTCTCGCGGTGCCTGCCCGACCAGCCCGACGGCGTGCACGACGACGCCACCTTCGCGCTCGCCTCGGCCAAGGTCGCCGACTTGGCCGCGCGCATGGAACGCGAGGACGGCGTGGACGCGCTGCTCGTCAGCTGCGCCGCCGACCCGGGCCTGGCCCTCGCCCGCGCCGCGGTCGGGATTCCCGTCGTCGGCGCGGGGGAGGCCGCGGCCCGTCGGGCCCTGGAACTGGGCTCGCGGGTCGGCGTCCTGGACCTGACCACCCGCACCCCGGACTCGGTCATCTCCGTGCTCGGTCCCGCCCGCGTCGCCGCGCTCGTGCCCGAGGGCGTGCGCCGGACCCACGACCTTGCCACCGACGCCGGGCTGGCCGCCTCGGTCCGGGCCGCCGAACGCCTGGTCGCCATGGGCGCGGACACCCTGATGTTCGCCTGCACCGGCATGACCACCATCGGCCTGGCCGCCCGGCTCACCGACCGGGTCGGCGTCCCCGTCGTGGACGCCGTCCGCGCCGGGGCGCGCGCCGCCGTGCGAGCGGTGGAGGGCGCGGCCGAAGGCACGTCCGCAGGCGCGGCAGGGGACTGAGCCCGGAACCGCGGCAACCGACAACCCGGTGACGCGGCAATCCGGTAACGCGCCAACGCGGCAAGCCGTGTCGCCCGCGCGCACAGGACGCGCGGCGACCACACGAACGACCGCCCCGGCCGTGGCACCGACCTCGGTGTCCGGCCGGATCCGGCGGTCCACCATCTGAGAGAGGGAACCCATGTCCTGGAGCCACGTCATCGAGACCCACGACCTGCTCGACACCCCGACCGCCGACGGGGCGTCCGTGGCCGAGTACCTGCGCCGCCACGGCGCGGCCGACGGCGAGGTCCTCGTGGAGACCGTCGCGGGCGAGGGCGGGTCCACCGACTTCGTCCGGGTGACGATCGCCGGTACCGACGGCGCCGCCTCCGGCGGTTCCGCGCCCACCCTGGGCATCCTCGGCCGCCTCGGCGGCCTGGGCGCGCGCCCGGAGCAGATCGGCTTCGTCAGCGACGGGGACGGCGCCCTCACCGCCGTCTCCGCGGCGGCCAAGCTCCTGGACATGCGCCGCCGGGGCGACACCCTGCCCGGGGACGTCGTGCTGGCCACCCACATCGACCCCGACGCCCCGACCCAGCCCCACGACCCGGTTCCGTTCATGGGCTCGGTCGTGGACCAGGACGTCAGCAACCGGCACGAGGTCCTGCCCGCGATGGACGCGATCCTGTCCGTGGACACCACCAAGGGCAACCGGATCTGCAACCACCACGGCATCGCCATCACCCCGGCCGTCGTCGACGGGTGGATCGTCCGGGTCCCGGAGAGCCTGCTCGACATCGTCTCCCGCACCACCGGCCGCGCCCCGGTCGTGATGCCGCTGACCATGCAGGACATCACCCCGTACGGCAACGGCGTCTACCACGTGAACTCGATCCTGCAGCCGTCGACGGCCACCAGCGCCCCGGTCGTGGGCGTGGCCATCGTGACCGAGGAGGCCGTGGCCGGGTCGGCCACCGGCGCCACGGACCTGCGCAGCGTGGAGAGCGCGGTCCGGTTCGTCATCGAGACCGCGAAGGACTACGGCCGCGGCATCGCCAGCTTCGTCGACGCCGACGAGGTGCGGCGGCTCCAGGAGCTGTACGGGAGCATGTCCCACCTGCGCGGCGCGGGCGAGTCCGCCGCCTCCTGAGGTTGTCGGGGGTGCCGTCCCGCCCGGGCCACGGGGCGGTGCCCCTGTTCCCTGTTTCGCGGCGCGGCACAGCACAGGCCCGGACCGGTCACGAGAGCCGAACCTGGTCCGGCTCTGGTGATCTCGCCGAGCCCGCGCTGCTCAATGGCCACGCCGGGCGGGCCGCTTCGGGTGACGCGGGTGTGCCGGGCGGGGCGGGCCCGCCGCATGTGACGGGACGGGCCCCGCCGACTCCCTCGCGCCGGGGAGCGGCGGGGCCCGCCGTGCTCAGACTCGCGGGGCGGTCAGGCGCCGCCCAGGGTCGAGGCGTCGATGACGAACCGGTACCGCACGTCCGAGGCCAGCACCCGCTCCCAGGCCTCGTTGATCTGGTCGGCGCCGACGATCTCGACCTCGGGGGCGATGCCGTGCTCGGCGCAGAAGTCCAGCATCTCCTGGGTCTGGGCGATACCGCCGATCTTGGAACCGGCGAACGAGCGGCGGTTCTCGAACAGCGTGAACAGCGTCACCGCCACCGGCTCCGGCGGCGCGCCCACGCTCACGATGGCGCCGTCCAGCGCCAGCAGGTTGAGGTAGGCGTCCAGGTCGATGGGCGCGCTGACCGTGTTGACGATCAGGTCGAACGTGTTGGCCAGCCGCTCGAAGGTGTCCGGGTCGCTGGTGGCGTGGTAGTGGTCGGCGCCGAACCGCAGCCCGTCCCCGCGCTTCTTCAGGCTCTGCGAGAGCACCGTCACCTCCGCCCCCATGGCGTGGGCGATCTTGACCGCCATGTGCCCGAGACCGCCCAGCCCCACCACGGCGACCTTCTTGCCCGGTCCGGCGTTCCAGTTGCGCAGCGGCGAGTAGGTGGTGATGCCCGCGCACAGCAGCGGCGCGGCCTTCTCGAAGGGGATGGCCTCGGGGACGCGCAGCACGAAGTGCTCGTCGACGACGATGCGCTGGGAGTACCCGCCCTGGGTCACGGTCCCGTCCCGGTCGGTGCCGTTGTAGGTGTCGGTGAACCCGCGCAGGCAGTACTGCTCCACACCGGCCAGGCAGTTCGCGCACTCCCGGCAGGAGTCGACCATGCAGCCCACTCCCACCCGGTCGCCGACCTTGTGGCTGGTGACCTCGGAGCCGACCTCGGCGACCACACCGGCGATCTCGTGCCCCACGGTCAACGGATAGGGAACCTCGCCCCAGTCCCCGCGGACGGTGTGGATGTCGGAGTGGCAGATCCCCGCCCAGGCGATGTCGATCAGGACGTCCTTCGGGCCGACCTCCCTGCGCTCGATCGTGCCCGGCGCCAAGGGCGCGGTCGCCGACGAGGCCGTGTAGGCGTGAACGAGGGACATGAATCTCCTCAGAATTTTTTCGTGTTGGACGTGCGTCGAACCCCGTGGGAGGGCGCGGTCAGCCCTCCGGGCACGGGACGACGGGACGGCCGCGGATGCCGCGTCGACCGCCTCCGGCAGTCAAACACCCCGACGCCACCTCTGGGAGGGTCTGTCAGTGCCCGTCACGGCAGGTCCCGCTTGCGGGGCTCCGCCGTTTCCGCCCGGAGAGCCCCCGTCCGGTGACCGAGGGGGTTCCTCCCGTTCGGGGTAACGCCAGGACCTCCCACGAGCCCGTCCGGCTCCCTAGCCTGGAGGACATGGACCACCGCAACCAGATCCGGGACTTCCTCTCCACCAGACGGGCGAGGATCACCCCCGCGGGCGGAACTTCTACCCCGACTGCCTCCGGTCCGGCTCCCGACGGCACGCGGGCTGCCGAGGTCCGTGTCCGGTCTCGGCGCCCACGCCCTGTGCGCGACCGGTCCGGCCCCGGCGCGGCGTGGGATGATGGCGTCCATGGCCGACAGGGACGCACAGGAACAGCGGTTGCGCGACATCGCCGCCATCCGCCGTGTCCGCGACAGGATCGACCGCGAGTACGCCCAGCCGCTCAACGTCGAGGCGCTGGCCCGCGGGGCGCACATGTCGGCCGGGCACCTGAGCAGGGAGTTCCGACGTGTCTACGGCGAGTCGCCGTACTCGTACCTGATGACCCGGCGGATCGAACGGGCGATGACGCTGCTGCGGCGCGGCGACCTCAGCGTCACCGAGGTCTGCTTCGCGGTGGGCTCGTCCTCGCTGGGCACGTTCAGCACGAGGTTCACCGAGCTGGTCGGCGTGCCGCCGAGCGTCTACCGCCGCGACCACTCGCGGGCGGCGGCGGGCATCCCGCCCTGCCTGGCCAAACAGGTGACCAGACCGGTCAGGAATCAAGAAGCGCGCTCCCTGTAGCCCGGCCTAGCGTTGGGGGCATGGACATCACCATTCACCACGCCTTCCTGCCGCACACCGACGCCGAGGCCGCCCTGGCCTTCTACCGCGACATCCTCGGGTTCGAGGTCCGCAACGACGTCGGCTACGAGGACATGCGCTGGATCACCGTCGGGCCTGAGGGGCGCCCCGCGACCTCCATCGTGCTGCACCCGCCCGCCGTGGACCCCGGCGTCACCGAGGACGAGCGCCGCACCGTCCTGGAGCTGATGGCCAAGGGCACCTACACCGCGATCACCCTGGCCACCGACGACCTCGACGGCCTCTTCCATCGTCTGGAGGCCGCCGGGGCGGACGTGGTCCAGGAGCCCATCGACCAGGACTACGGGGTCCGCGACTGCGCCTTCCGCGACCCGTCCGGCAACCTCGTGCGCATCAACCAGACCGTCTGAACGGGGGGCTGGACGGGCCTGCGTACGACCCTGCGGCCCGGCCTTCGGCCCGCCCACCGGTCGAGGCCGGTCTGATCGGGACCGGTCCGATCAGGGCCGGTCCGGGCCGGAGCCGCTCCGATCGGGGCCGGCCCCGACCGGGGGTCAGCGCGACCGCTTCCGGGCCCGCCTCACCTCGCGGTCCACGGCCCAGGCGTCGGCGACCGGGCCGAGGTGGCCCAGTTTGTCGGGGTTGATCACCCCGTGCACGTGCTGGACCCGCCCGTCGAGCACATCCAGGACCAGCGCCTGGAGGACCCGGCCTTCCCGGTCGCGCAGGAGCGCGCCGGGCTGGCCATTGACCTCGTGCTGCTCCAACGCCACGCCGATCCGCAGCAGCCGGGGGAAGACCGTGCCCAGCAGCCGCGCCACCCTCGCCGCGCCCGTGACGGCCCCGGCCAACTGCGGGGCCCGGCCGCCGCCGTCCCCGGGGCCGGAACCCGAAGTCCGCAGCCGCCGGGCCCCGTGCCGGAACCTAGTGGAACTGCCCGGGCTCGTAGCTTCCGGCGGGCTGCCGGGTGATGATGTTGAGCCGGTTCACGGCGTTCATGAATGAGACCAGCATGACCAGGGCGGTGAGCTGCTCCTGGTCGTGGTGCTCGGCGGCGCGCTCCCACACCCCGTCGCTGACCCCGTCGGCCGCGTCCGCGACCCGGGTGCCCTCCTCCGCCAGCTCCAGCGCGGCGCGCTCGGCGTCGGTGAAGACAGTGGCCTCACGCCACGCCGCGACCAGGTTCAGCCGCACGGCGGTCTCACCGGCAGCGGCGGCGTCCTTGGTGTGCATGTCCAGGCAGACGGCGCAGCCGTTGATCTGGCTCACGCGCAGCGCCACCAGCTCCTGCGTGGCGTTCGGCAGAGCCGAGTCCCTGAGCGCCCGGCCCACGGACATGAAGGGCTTGACGACCTTGCCCGCGGTCGGGCTGGTCAAGTAGTCGAGTCTTGCGTCCATGGGGGTGCTCCTTCGCGGTCGTCATCGGTTACACCCCCTGAGACGAGATGGCCCGTCGCCCTGTGACACGGTGGGTTGTGACCCGGGTCTCCCGATGTTCCGGAGGTTGGCTGACGTGCCCCCTGGGATGGGATGGCCCGTCGCCCCGCCGCCTGGACGGGCGTGGCCAGGGCCCTCCCCTCCCGCCCGGGAACCGGCCGACGTGCTCCCGGGCGGGCCGCGCGACCGCTCCCGACCCCCTCCGCGCGGGTCGGACGGTCAGCCGCCGTTGGACTGGCGGATCCCCTCGGCGAGCGCGTCGAAGGAGTAGACGAACCCGCCGTCGTCCCCGCTGACGGTCATGTAGGCCTCGGTGGTCCCCGGCGCGATGGCCACGTTGGTGGCCGAGTACAGCCCCTCGGCTGCGTCGGCAGGGACGCCGACCGTCGCCAGGTGCTCACCGAGCGGGCTGTACACGAAGATGCGCGGCTGGCCGTGGACGGCCTGGTAGAGGTTGCCGTCGGCGTCCACCGCGATGGAGTCGATCCGGCTCGTGCCGCCGTCGAAGTACAGGGCGGCGTGGGAGGTCACCACCTCGGTGCCGTCCTCGTTCAGCGCGTAGTGGTCCACGCGGTTGTCGCCGTACTGGCCGACCCACAGCCCCGAGAAGTCCGGGGTGAACGAGATGCCGTTGGGCGCGGGCAGCTCCTCGGCCAGGACGGTCGCCTCCGCGGTCTCGTGGTCGATTCTGACGACCCTGCCCCGGCGTTCCCACGCCGGGTCCATGACACCGGCCGAGTCGCTGACGTACATGTTCCCGACCTCGTCGAAGGCCAGGTCGTCGGGGTTCATCGGCGCGCCGTCGACCTCCCCGGAGAAGAACGTGGTGTGGTCCCCGCCCTCGGGGGTGATGCTGTCGATCTTCCCGCCGGCGAAGTCGGTCAGGTAGAGCCGGTCGTCGTGCGGGCTGAACTGCGCGGAGGTGTAGGCGCTGGTCTCATCGGTGAACACCGGGGTCACCTCCCGGGATTCGGTGTCCACCCCGAGCACCTTGGGCTCCCCGGCGGGGGCGGTGACGTCCACGACGAGCAGGCGCCCGTCGGCGTCGAAGGTCGGGCCTTCGAGCAGGGTCATCCCCGTCTCCTCGTGGACGGAGGTCACCTGGACCAGGAGTTCGGCGGTGCGCTCGGTTCCGCCGTCCTCTCCGTCCTCGCCCGTGGTGGCGGGGGCGGCGCATCCGGCCGCCGCGCCGGTCAGGGCCAGCGCGGCGAGTGCGCGGGCGGCCACCGTTCGTCGCGGCCTGGGGCAGTGCGGTTCCATACGGTTCTCCCTCGGGGTCTGGGATGCGGGATCGGGTGTCAGGGGGCGTGCCCGGCGCACGCGCGCCCCGCCCCGCCGCGCGGCGGGGCGCGCGTGCGCCGGGCACGCCCCGGAGGACGGGGCGTTCCGGAGGAGGGCGCCCGCGAGGGTTCCCGGCCGGAACGGCCGCGCGCTGTTAGGGCCGTGCGTCCATGACCTCGTGCATGCGGCTCCCGCGCCAGTCCGCCAGCAGCCGGTGGAAGGCCACGGGACCGGGGCTGTAGGAGAAGCCGCCGTGCACGCCCGCGCCCTCGCGGTTGTAGTAGCCGGGAGTGCACTCGGCCTGGAACGCCGAGTTGTCGTGCGCGGTCTCCCGGACGGTCCGGCCCCACTCGTCGGCGGCCTCCTGGGAGGGCTCGACCACCGGGGCCCCGGTCTTGCGCGCCTCGGCGACGACGGCGGCGATGTGCTCGGCCTGCTCCAGCAGGATGTGCGCGAAGTTCACCGAGTTGGCGTTCTGGAGCGCGCCCAGGTGGAACAGGTTCGGGAACCCGTTGCTGTAGAAGCCGTGCAGCGTGCTGGGTCCGCGGCTCCAGGAGGCCAGCAGGTCGCGCCCGCCGCGCCCGCGCACCGGCAGCGTTCCCGACATCACCCCGGACACGCCCACGTCGAACCCAGTGGCGAAGACGACGCAGTCCACGGGGTACTCGGTGTCCCCGACGACGATCGCGTCCTCGGTCATGCGGGTGATGCCGCCGTGGTCCGCGGTGTCCACCAGGGTGACGTCGGGCCGGTTGAAGGTCTGGAGGTAGTGGTCGCTGAAGCAGGGCCGCTTGCACATGTAGCGGTACCAGGGCTTGAGCAGCTCGGCCGTGGCCGGGTCGTCCACGACCTCGTCCACGCGCGCCCGGATCTGGTTCATCTTGCGGGCGTCGACGAGCTCGTCGATCCGCTCGCGCTCCTCGGCCGGGACGCTGGTGTCCAGCGCGCCGGTGATCATCTTGCGCTGGAGCCGGGCGGTGGAGGTCCAGCCGTCGCGGGTCAGGTCGGTCTCGACCGGCTCGCCGGAGAGGATCGCCAGGAGGTTCTCCATGCGCTCGCGCTGCCAGCCGGGCTTGAGGGAGGCCGCCCACTCCGGGTCGGTGGGGCGGTTGTCGCGCACGTCCACCGAGGAGGGGGTGCGCTGGAACACGTACAGGTGCCGGGCGTCGCGGCCCAGGTGCGGGATGACCTGCACGCCGGTCGCGCCGGTGCCCACGACCGCGACCCGCTTGTCGGCGAGGCCGGTGAGGCCGCCGGTCTGGTCGCCGCCCGTGTAGCCGTAGTCCCAGCGGCTGGTGTGGAAGGTGTGGCCCCGGAAGGTGTCGATCCCCGGGATGCCCGGCAGCTTGGGCTGGGTGAGCGTGCCCGAGGAGGTGATGACGAACCGCGCGCGCATCCGGTCGCCGCGGTCGGTCTCCACCACCCACTCGTCCGCGTCCTCGTCCCAGGTCAGTGCGGTGGCGCGGGTGTGGAACAGCGTGTCGTGGTACAGGCCGAAGGTCTGGGCGATGGCCACGGCGTGGCGGCGGATCTCCTCGCCGGGGGCGTAGCGCCACTTCGGGACGTAGCCGACCTCCTCCAACAGGGGCATGTAGGAGTAGGACTCGATGTCGCAGTGGATGCCCGGGTAGCGGTTCCAGTACCAGGTCCCGCCGAAGTCGCCCGCCTCGTCCATCATCCGGATCGACTCCACGCCCGCCTGGCGCAGCCGCGCGCCGGTGGTCAGGCCGCCGAAGCCGCCGCCGATCACGAGCACCTCCACGGTGTCGGTCAGCGGTTCGCGTTCGGTCCAGGGGGTGTAGGGGTCCTTGGCGTAGTAGCCGAACCCGCCCTTGGCCGAGCGGTACTGGCCGGCGCCGTCGGGGCGGATGCGGCGGTCGCGCTCGCGGGCGTACCTGGCCCGCAGCGCGTCGAGGTCGATCTCCTCGGTGCTGTCTTCATCGCGGTGCGCGTCGGAGGCTGTGCCCATGTGCCGTCCTCACTTCGTTGCCGTCGCATCGCGACGCGGACGCGGCGCCGGGCTCGCGCGGGGGATGGCCGTGGTGCTCACGGGAGCGTGGAACGGGATCCGGGCGGCTGCCATCCCGATGCGGCGGCGGTGTCGTTGAACCGTACGCCAAAAAGCTTAGCATCAGGCTAAGTATTTGGGTCCGGGGGCGCCCGTCGCGGCGCTCTATCATGGCGGCATGCGGCAACAGGTTTCCGAACAGGGCGAACACGAACGCGAACGCATCGTGCGCGAGATCCAGACCCTGAACGGGGTCATGGAGGAGACCGTGATGGCCGCCCTTCTGCAGAACCTGCTGTCGATGGACCTCACCATCCAGCAGCTCAGGGTGCTCATGGTCCTGGTCACCACGAAGGAGGGCGCGACGGGCAGGGGGCTGTCGGAGTCGTTCGGCGTCTCCATGGCGTCGATGTCGGGCGTGCTCGACCGGCTCGTGGCCCACGGCGTCGCCGAGCGCTCGGCCGACCCCGACGACCAGCGCGTCCGCCGCCTCCGCGCCACGCCCCTGGGCGCCTCGGTCGTGCGGCGCCTGATGGTGGCGCGGCCCTTTCGCGACGACATCCTCATGGGCCTGCCGATGGAGGACCTGCGCGCCCTCGAACAGGGGTTCCGCGCGGTGAGCAGGGAGATCTCCCGGCTGGGCGCACCGGACTGACTCCCTCCGCCGGGCGGGCCCGGCCGGGGCGACTACGGGAGGCCGGCCAGGACCGCGCGGAAAGGGGTGCGCCCCGCCCGCACGGGGCGGGGCGAAAGGGTCACCGGCCCGACCGGGCGGAGAGCCGCGGCGAGACCATGCGTCCGACCGCGCGCAGCAGGGCCCGGAACTCGGCCCCGTTCGGGCGCACGCCCAGACCGGCGTACATGAGCGCGTTCCCGTACTCGGCCATGAGGACGATCCGGCCGTCCTCCACGTCGAACCGCGTCACATAGGTGTTGCGGTAGGGCTGGCCCGTGCGAGCGACGACCATGTCGCCGACGCCGTGGAAGAAGAGCTGGCGGCCGTCGGGCGAGACGCGCCACGCGTGGTCGCGCCACCGCAGCGGGGCGAACTTGTCGAACAGCGCGCCCGTGTAGGCCAGGACCTCGCTCCTGCCCTTGACGTCCGCGACGCACAGGCCCCGTGTGCGCCCCTCGATGATGTCCGCGACCCCCTCGGGGGTCGTGGCGCCCCGGGCGTGCATGAACAACTGCCGCGCGTCCTCGGCCAGGGTCCGGGTCACGGCGTCGATGTCCTTGGCCTCGACGGCGCGGATGAACTCCTGGGCGACGGCGAGTCCGGCGTGGACGGCAGGGGTGGCGGGGGTCAGCTTCTGGTCGTGCATGAGGGTCTCCGATCGTCGTGTTCTGCGGGTTCGTCGTGTAGCGCGGGCGGGGAGCCGGTTCAGGCGTCCCAGGACAGCAGGGGTTCACCGAACGACCCGGGGAGCCCGAAGGATCCGAAGCGGGGCGTCCACCACCGTGTGAACTCCGACTCGTAGGCCAGGAGCCGCTCGGAGAAGGCGGCCAGGTCCACGCCCTCGTCGAATTCGAGGTAGACGATGAACTCGGCGCCGCCGTCGTCGTTGGGCTGGAGCCACATCCGTTCCCGGTGGTAGCCGACCTCCCGGGCCCGGGTGTCCAGACCGGGGAGGTGGTCCCTGTTCAGGGCGGTGAGCAGGTCCCGGAACTCCTGGACGCGCTCCCGGGGGATCGGGAGGGTCCACGCTGTACTCGTCATGCCGTCTCCTCGGCCTCGGGTGTCCGCCGCGCGTTCCGGGCGGTCCCGGCCCGCCCGGTGCGGTGTGCTCTCGATGATCCGGGGAGCCGGGCGGGGGAGGAAGACCGCGTCGAGGGTGGTACTGGCAGGACCAGGCTCGCCCGACGGCACGGGGCGGGGACAATGGGGGTATGTCGAGCAGCGATCGGACCGAGTTCGGGGAGTACCTGCGGCGGCGCAGGGCCGCGATGAGCCCTCCGGAGCCGCGGGGCGGGGTGCGGGTGTCCCGTCGGCGGGTCCCGGGGCTCCGCCGCCAGGAGGTCTCCGACATCGCCGGTATCTCGGTGGAGTACTACACGCGCCTGGAACAGGGCAGGGCGCCGCGCCCCTCGCGTGAGATCCTCTCCTCGCTGGCCCGGGCGTTCGGGCTCTCGGACGCCGAACGCGACCACCTCTTCCGGCTGGGGGGCGAGCCCCCGCCCGAACCGGCCTCGCCCTCGTCGGTCATCCGCCCCGGGCTGCTGCGCCTGCTGCGGGGCCTGGACGAGACGATGCCGGTCACCGTGCACGACGGGCGGCTCGACCTCCTGGCCCGCAACAAGGCAGCGCAGGAGCTGCTGGGGTCCTTGACCGGCGGTGGTCCGTTCGAGCGCAACATCGCCTACCAGGCCTTCACGACCGACGTGCTCGCGCAGCTGCTCGGGGGAGAGGGCGCGGACCTGTTCCTGCGGGTCGCCGCCGCCGAACTCCGGACGGCGCTGAGCCGGTACCCCGGCGACGACTACCTTCGCGCCCTGCTCGCCGAGCTCACCGCGACCAGTCAGAGTTTCCGTGACCACTGGGAGGAGGGGGAGGTCGGCGTTTCGAGGTCCGCGGTCAAACAGATGCGCCACCCGACGCGGGGGTGGGCCCGCTTCGAGATCGAGGTGCTCCACGACCCCGAGCGGGACCACTGGATCATGCTGTACACGCCTCACGGAGACGGGTAGTCCCGCACGCCGGGAGGGGCGGCGTCAGTCCCTGGGCGCGACGGCGTGTTCGAAGCCCAGTTCCCGGAGGGCGGTGCGCAGCCGCTCGGCCGAGCGGTCGAGGACGGCGTGGTCCGTCTCGGTCTCGACGCCGCTGACGTCGAAGTCGGACATGTTCCAGACGGGGGCCACGTGGACGTGCATGTGCGGAACCTCGAAGCCCGCGACGAGCAGTCCGGCGCGGGGCGCGTTCCAGGCGGTGCGAACGCCCCGGCCGACGGCCTGGGCCACTTCCATGCACCTGGTCAGGAGGGCGGGGTCGGCATCGGTCCAGTGGTCGATCTCCGCCCGGGGGACGACCAGGGTGTGGCCCGGCCGGAGCGGGGCGATGGACAGGAAGGCCACGACCTCGGGGTCCTTCCACACGAAGTGTCCGGGGAGGTCGCCGGCGATGATCTGGGAGAAGAGGGTCGGCAAGGGCAGGCCTTTCCAGCAAGGGCGGGGACAGACGGTTCCTCACAGTGTGGGGGCCGGGGGCCGGTGGGTCGTCCGGGGCCGGTGGGCGCTGCGGGGGCGGCCTGTCGCCACCGACCCCGGACAGCTCCACGGTTCCGACCCATTTGAACTGGTGTTTCCTCATCTCGGTGTCGACGGTCAACCGGGCCGAAGATGTCGTGGACGCGTTGGGTCCCGGCGGTTGGATCGCTCTACCGCGTGGTCCGATCATCGGCGTGCCGCGCACTCGCCTCCCGGGAGAGGGCCAGTGCGGCGACACCGGCTGCTGTGAGCATGAGCCCCGCGAGCAGCACGAGCACGGTTGTGTGGGAACGACTGCCCGCAGCACCGACCAGGGATCCGATCCCGGTGACGCCGAGTGCCGCGCCGAGCTGGACGACGAGCAGGACGGCCGTGGTGCCCCTCCCGGCCATCGCTGCCGGGAGTATGCGGTAGATGCTGGCGAAGGTCGGCGCGGATACCGATCCGAAGGAGAGGCCGGTGAGGCACAGAAGGAGCGTACACACCAACGCGGGGGAGGGCAGGAGTTGCGAGCAGGCCGCCAGGAGAGCCAGGGAACCCGCTGAACAGGACGCTGCGGTGGTGACGATCCTTCGGGATCCGACGCGGTCCGAGAGCGCTCCGGCGACGCTCATCGACACCAGCATTCCCGTTCCGAAGGCCGCCAGTGGCACCGCCTGGGTGAACCCGCTGAGATTCCATGACCGTGCGGCCATCAGGGGCACGAGAGTGAGTATGGAGAACAGCAGCACGCCACCCGTACCCATGATCGCGGCGGCTCCGGAGAAACGACGGTCGGTGAAGAGCCGGGGGTCGATGATCGGCGCGGGTACGCGCAGAGAACGCCAGACGTAGGCGGTCAACAGCAGTGCGCCCAGTACACCCGCGGTGAGCGCCGACCACGGCGTTCCAGCGGAGAGCCGACCGACGGCGAACAGGTTTGCGGTGAAGCCGAGACCGAGCAGGACCAGGCCGACAAGGTCGAACCGGTGGGCCTGAGCTGCCCCTGCGGCTGATGAGTCGGTGCCGGGGGACGTTCGCCACCGACCCAGGGAAAGAGCCAGGAGTACGCCAGCCAGGAGTACGGGCGGTACGGCGAAGAGGAAGACGCTGCGCCAACCCGCGGCGGACAACAGAGCGGCGCCGATGACGGGTCCGACCGCCGGGGCGAGGTTGACCACCATGGACATCAGCCCCATGACCGCGCCGATGCGTCTGCGGTCGGTGATCTGCGAGATCAAGGCCAGGCAGGCGGGCTCCAGGACTCCGCCGCCGAGCCCCTGTACGGCGCGTGCCGCGATGAGCTGTTCGAACGTCACCGCCGATCCGCTTCCCAGCGCACCCGCCGCGAAGACCGCGAGACCCACCAGCAGCACCGGGCGGCCGCCGAATCGGTCCACAGCCCACCCGGCGAAGGGGAGCGCCAGTCCCGCCGTCAACAGGAAGACCGTCGTGACCCACACGATCGAACTCATGGAGGTCCCAAGAGCCTCCGCCAGGGTGGTGAGCGCCATCGACGTGACCGAACTGACCAGTACCGAGACGAAGCCGATGACCGCCAGCGCGGCGACCGCCAGGGGGAGAGAACGCGCGGAGACGCTTGCCGGTGTCATCGGTCCCTTCCGTACCAGACGGCGACCAACGCGGTGACCCCCGGGAGAGCCGGAAGACAGAGCAGGGTCAGGCCCAACCACAGGGGAACGATCCGGTCGTACGCACCGACCCCGGCCCCGGCGCTGAGGATGAGCACCCCCATGCCGACCGCGAACAGGGCCGTGACCACCCCGCGCTCCCGCCACCCGCGCCGAACCGCCGCCAGGGCGAAGAACCATCCCGCGAGCCCTGCCGCGCCGACGATCACCAGGTAGAGGATGACCGCCGTCCGGGCGGCGGCCATCTCGGCGGCGCCCCACTGGGGGTAGGCGGCCCGCACGTGTCGTTCCACCGACCCGAAGAGCCACAGATCCAGGACCGGCAGCAGGATGCACACCACCTGCAGACCGGCGCCGATCTGCAACGCCTGTGTGAGGTTCCCACCGCCCCCGTTGCGGGGGCCCTGCTTCTCGGCTGACATGGCGCACCACCTCTCTTACGGTGTATGAGACGGCTTGATGCTACTCTTACGCCGTAAGAGAGGTCAATCGGGGGGTGGCATGGGCCAAACGCGCGTCCAGGGCAAGCACGCCGGTCTGAGCCGGCGCCGGGTGCTGCGAACCGCCGTGGGACTGGTCGACTCCGAAGGGGTCGCCGCGCTGTCCATGCGGCGGCTGGCTCGTGAGCTCGACGTGGAGGCGATGACCCTCTACCACCACGTGCGCAACAAGGAGGCGCTTGAGGACGCGATCGTCGAACACGTCCTCGCCGAGTCGATCCGCGAACCCGAGGCGTCGGTCTCGTGGCAGGAGGCGATCACCGGTTATGCGCTCGATCTGCACCGAGGACTGCTCGCCCATCCGGGGGTGGCCACCCTCTTCGCCACCCGCCCCGCCCTGACCGGCCGGAACCTTCGCGAACTCGAAGGCCTCCTGCGTATCCTCACCACGGCGGGTTTCGCCGCTGGGACCGCCCTGACCATCGTGCACGCGACGGCCTCGTCCGTGCTCGGGCAACACCTGACCAAGCGGGACGAGAACTCCGGCGGCCCCGCGTCTGGAAGTGCCGACCTGCCCTTGGTGAACGAGGCCCTCGAAGCGGGGTTTCCCGGTGTCGACGCCCGGGTGGGGTTCACCCTGACCGCACTCGTCACCGGTTATGAGAGTCTCCTGTGAAAGACGCGGGATTCCCGGCGCGTCGCCGTCGTCGTCCTCCGCGCGCTGATCAGGTTCCGGAACGGGACACGCCTCCGAGCAGGGCGGGACGGGCGGATCCTGTGGTGGGTGTGCACCGGTTCGTGCACGGGCTCCTGGTGTCGGTGTGACCTACGCGACTGGCCGCGCGGATACACCCGGGGGTATAGTGGGGGCATGGGCGGAAGGAGACCAGATGAAGCCTGAAATGGTGGGCGACGCCATCACGCGACTCAAGCGCGCGCAGGGCCAGCTCTCCGGTGTCATCTCGATGATGGAGGCGGGGGAGGACTGCGCCGCCGTCCTCCAGCAGCTGGCCGCGGTCTCCCGGGCCCTGGACCGGGCGGGGTTCAAGATCGTCGCGAGCGGCATGCGGCACTGCAACACCGCACGCGAGCGGGGCGAGGAGCCCGAGCTCACCGAGGAGGAGCTGGAGAAGCTGTTCCTGGCGCTGGCCTGAGGGTTCGCGGGCGCCGACCGGGTGTCGGGCGCCCGCGCGCCGCCTTTCCCGCGGAGTTCCACTCCGGCCTCTGCCCGGGTACCTCCGTGATTTCTGGATACTCCCCCCAGTATGTGGGGGCGGATATCGGGTAGCCCGGGTTACCGCGCGCCCGGAGTCCCGCTCCGTCCACCGGATACCCCCGGGTGTATCCAGATCCACTCCCACGCCACCGAAGGAAGGAAACACATGAGTGACCACGGCATCGACGTGCGCGCCGTGCGCGTACTGCTCGAAACCGACCCCCGCGCCCTGATCGTCGACGTGCGCACCCCCGCCGAATACGAGGGCTCGCACATCCCGGGGGCTGTCAACCTGCCGCTGGATCAGGTGGACGCCCACCTGGAGCGCATCGTCACCGGCGCGCGCGGCCCCCTCGTCCTGGTCTGCCGCTCCGGCAGGCGGGCCGGGCGGTGCCGGAACACGTTGGCGGGGGCGGGCCTGGGCGACACGGTCGTGCTGGAAGGCGGCATGAACGCCTGGGAGGCGCAGGGGGCGCCCCTGGAGCGCGGCCGCGAGAGATGGGCGCTGGAACGCCAGGTCCGGCTGGTGGCGGGCGGCATCGTCCTGGGCTCGGTGCTCACCTCCCTGATGTGGTTCCCGGCGGTGGCGGTCGCCGGGGTCGTCGGTGCGGGGCTGGTCTTCGCCGCCGTCACCGACACCTGCGCCATGGGCATGGCCCTGTCCCGCCTTCCCTACAACCGGCCGAGCGAGGAGGTCGACATCGAGGACTCGCTGGCCCGCATCGGCGTCGGCCGATGAGCGCACGCGAACAGGGCCGCCTTCTGCCCTCTGGATACTCCCCCCGGTATCCGAACAGGGCTGACACACCACACAGCACCAATCGGACAAGGAGCAGAGCATGCTGTTGGAACGCCTCTACGACGAAGACCTCGCCCAGGCCGGCTACTTCGTCGGCTGTCAGGCCAGAGGAGAGGCCGTCGTGGTCGACGCCCGCCGCGACATCGACGACTACCTCGCACTGGCCCGCGCACACGGCATGCGCATCGTCGCCGTGACCGAGACCCACATCCACGCCGACTACCTCTCCGGCACCCGCGAACTCGCCGCGGCCACCGGCGCCACCGCGTACGTCTCCGGCGAGGGCGGTCAGGACTGGCAGTACGGGTTCGACGCCGAACGGCTGCTCGACGGTGACGCCATCACCGTCGGCAACATCACGGTCCGCGCGAGCCACACCCCCGGGCACACGCCCGAGCACCTCTCCTTCCTGGTGACGGACGGGGCGTTCAGCCGCGACCCCGGCTACCTGCTCTCGGGTGACTTCGTCTTCGCCGGCGACCTGGGCCGTCCCGACCTGCTCGACGAGGCCGCCGGGGGGACCGGCACCCGGTTCGAGGGCGCCCGCCAGCTCTTCGAGAGCCTGCGCCGGGTGTTCCTGAACCTGCCGGACCACGTCCAGGTCCTTCCCGGACACGGGGCGGGCAGCGCCTGCGGCAAGGCCCTCGGCGCGCTCCCGGCCACCACGGTCGGATACGAGCGGCTCAACGCCTGGTGGGGGCCCTACCTGCGCGCCGACGACATGGAGGGCTTCGTCGCGGAACTGCTCGACGGGCAGCCCGACGCCCACGCCTACTTCGCGCGGATGAAGCGCCAGAACAGGGAGGGGCCCCGAATCCTGGGCCGCCTCGCCCCGCCGCCCGCGCTCTCCGGCGAGGAGGTCGGCAGGTCCCTGAACGAGGGCGGGAGCGTCCTCGTCGACACCCGGACCCACGCCGAGGTCCACCGGGGCACCGTGGCGGGGGCGCTGAACATCCCGGGTCCGGCCAAGGCCGCGACCTTCGGGGCCTGGGCCCACGACCCCGAGTCCGAAACCCGCCCCCTGGTGCTGCTCGCCGACGACGGGGACACCGCCCGCCGGGTGCGCGACCACCTGTTGCGCGTCGGCATCGACCACGTGTCCGGTTACACGACCAGCACGGAGGGCCTGCCGAGGACCGTGCCGCCGCGCGTCCTCCCCGAGGAACTCGAACAGGCCGGTGCCGCGCTCCTGCTGGACGTGCGCACCAGGGGCGAGCACGCCGAGGGGCACATCCCCGGTTCGCGGCAGCTCAGCGCGGGCCGTGTGCTGTGGAACCTCGACGCGCTGCCGACCGACGGCACCATCGTGAGCTACTGCCAGTCGGGCGCCCGCAGTTCCGTGGCGGCCTCGGCTCTGCGTCGCGCGGGATACGACGTCGTCGAACTCGACCGGGGTTACGGAGCCTGGGAGGACTGGAGGCGGGACCGGGACGCGTCGGTACGCGCTGGTGCCGACTGAGGCACACGGCGGGGCCGCGCCCGCCGCCCCACGGAGCGGGGCGCGTGCGTGCGCGGCCCGCCCCGCGTCGTCCGGGCGGCCCCGCGTCGTCGGACCGCCCCCCGCGCCCCACCATTCCCGAGCCAACGGCCGCCCGCATCCGCGGCGGCGAGCCACGCAAGCGGAGTCAACATGGAGTTTCAGATCGTCCTCGCCCTGGGCCTCGCCGTGGTGGTCGGGCTCGCACTCGGACTGCTCGGCGGAGGCGGTTCCATTCTGATGGTGCCGCTGCTGACCTACGTCGCGGGCATGGACCCCAAGGAGGCCATCGCCGCGTCCCTGTTCGTCGTGGGCGTCACCTCGCTCGTCGGCGCGCTCGCGCACGCACGTGCGGGAAACGTGCGCTGGCGTACCGGGCTGGTGTTCGGAGCCGCCGGGATGGCGGGGGCCTTCGCCGGCGGCGTGGTGGGAGCGCACGTCCCCGGCGCCCTGTTGATGACCGCCTTCGCCCTCATGATGGTCGCGACCGCCCTGGCCATGCTCCGGGGCGGGAGGGCGACCTCCGGCCGGGGGACGGCCGCCGCGGCGCCGCCGCTGGGACGCGTCGTCCTCGACGGAGTGGTGATCGGCGCGGTCACCGGGCTGGTCGGCGCCGGAGGAGGCTTCCTCGTCGTGCCCGCCCTGGTGCTGCTGGGCGGACTGGCCATGCCGGCCGCCGTGGGCACCTCCCTGCTCGTGATCGGCATGAAGTCCTTCGCCGGACTCACCGGTTACCTGACCGCCGTGAGCCCGGACTGGGCCCTGGTCGGCGCGGTCAGCGCGCTCGCGGTGGCCGGTTCGCTCGTCGGGGTGCGCCTGACCTCCCGCGTGCCCGAAGCCGCCCTGCGCAAGGGGTTCGGTGGCTTCGTGCTGATCACGGGGGTGTTCGTGCTGGTCCAGGGGCTCTCCGACCCCCTCGGCTCGGCCCTGGTCGCCGCGGCGGCGGGTCTGGCGGCCCTGGCCCTGGTGTGCCGCCTGGTCGGTGACCGCTGTCCCCTGGTCCCCCTCCTCCGGCCGCGCGCTGGATGACCGGTGCGGATGGCCGGCGGAAAGCAGCCCCTCAACCCCTTTTTTCCGGCCGGGCGCCGGATGGATCGAGGCGGATACGCCCGATCCGGTCCGGGTGGGGCCCCTTTTCCGGTCGTGCGCGGGATGACCCCGCCCTCCGCCGGAGGTGCGGCGGCCCCGCGTCGAGACGGACGCCCGCGCGGTTGGCGGCGGGCGGGGCCGACCCTGCCAGCGAGGGCCGGTCCCACCCGGGCGCGACGGGGTGTGCGACGCCCCGGGCGCCGGCCCGCCGGTGCGGACCGGCGCCCGAGTCCGTCGGGCTCGGAGCCGGGGCGCCCGGGCGGGCGCGGTCGGCTCAGAAGCGGTCGACCAGGAGCTGACCGTCCGCGACGCGCTGGCCGCTCAGGCCGCTGCCGTAGTTGGCCTCCACCCGCGAGCGCTCGGAGGCGTTGGGGTAGCGGCTGGTGCAGTTCACGCCGCCGGTGGAGCCCGACATCAGCGACGAGCACGGGCCGGGCTTGGCGTCGGGCAGGCCCAGGCTGTGGCCGAGTTCGTGCGCGGCGATGCGCACCGCGTCGTAGCCCTGGGCGGTGCCCTGGCGGCCCATCCAGACGGTGACCTGCCCGCCCGGGCGCACCGGGCCCAGGTGGGCGCGGGGCCAGCCGTCGTCGGCGACGATCCGGATCTCGGCGCGCCGTCCGGCGGAGGCCGGTTCCAGGCGCACGTTGTTGACGCTGGAGTTCCACACGTTCACGGCCGAGGCGACGGCGGAGGTGTACTCGGCGGCCCGGCTGGCGTCGTAGTACAGGACGGTCTGGCGCAGCGGCTGGGTCTGCTCCGCGGGCGCGGCGGTGGCCGGCGCGGTGCCCACCAGCGTCAGCGCCAGGGCGCTCAGGGCGATCAGGACGGGCATGAGGACGCGTCTCAGCATGGGGGTCTCCCGGGGGTGAGGGTGCTGATGCTGCCTGGTGACCCGGTGGGGTCGGGTCGATGCTATGCGTAGCGGTGTGCCGCCACAAGATGTGCGGGACGCCTAATTGGGGCACCGTGTACCGGTTCGCAGGCCCCGGGGGAGAGCGCGCCGTTCTGTCGTAGAGGTCCGATACAACGGAGGAATCCGTACGCCACGACCACCGCGAGGTACCCCCTGATGGACCGTCCCGCCCTGCCCCTGCCCTTGCCGCCCGCCGACGACGCGTCGCACGTGCCCGGGATGCTGCTCCTGCGCACCGACCACGACGACGAGGCCTGGGACGACGTGCTCTCCCGCATGGGAGAACTGCCCGGTCTGGTGGCGCCCGCCCCCGGCCAGGAGGCCTCCGAGGTGTCGGAGGCCCCCGTTCCCCGTCGCCTGGTCGTGGTGGACGCCCCCGCCTGGCGGGGCGCCACCCCCGAGGAGGTGGTCGGGGCCCTGGGCCGGGACGGGGAGTGGGTCCCCGACGTGGTCCTGCTCGCCAACGACAGGACCACGGCCAACGCCGGTCCGCGCCCGCTGCTGGCGTTCCGCGGCACCGGCGGGGAGGCGTTCCGCATCACGCCCCGCCAGGCGGCCCTGACCTACCTGGTGATGCACTGCCAGGACCTGGACGCGGTCCTGGACGACTTCGAGGATTGGGCTCCGGCCGAACCCGAGTGGGAGACCGAGGAGGACGAGACGGTGGAGGACTGGGAGGCCGGCCTCCCCGACCCCGTGGGCGCCCACCTGGAGGCCCAGGAGGCCCCGCCCCGCTACGAGCCCCCGGCCCGGCCCCTGCCTCCGCTCACCCACGCCAACGACGGCCTGCTCGTGCGCACCGACTTCACCGACGAGGCCGCCTGGACGGCGCTCCTGGACACCGTGTACCGCCCGGGTCCGGGCTACGGGAATCCGATCGACGACTTCGGCGACCACATCGGGGTCGTGGACGACCCGGTGTTCGAGGGCGCCACCCCCGAGCAGCTGATGTCGCTGGTCCGCGCCGACCCGGAGGACCCCGACGAGGGCGCCGCGGACGCCCTGCTGGTGGCGGACCGGACCGCCATGAGCGATCCGGAGCACCGGCTCCTGGTCGTCCCGCTGGAGGCGCACGCGGGGCGCACCTTCCGGCTCGTCCCGGAGAAGGCCGGGCTCATGCTGGTCAACCTGGCCATCGCCAACCAGGACGTCGAGGACTACATGGACGTGGAGGAGAAGGCACACATGCACGGGTGGTGGTGACCCGTGGGGGCGGGGCTCCGTCCGGCCGGAGGGGCCTGCGCCCCCGCCCTCGGTGCGGGCGGGCCTCCGCGCGGCCGGTTCCGGCGGGGGCGGGCGGCCGTGACCGCCTCGCCGGCCAGCACGGGCCGCCGTTCCCGCCGACGCGCGGTAGGTTGCGGATATGGATGAGAGCGGGAGCCACCGTGCCGACGAGGGCGACGCCGACGTGCTCCGTGCAGTGGGCGCACGGCTGCGGGGCCTGCGCAACCGCGCGCGGCTGACCCTCGCCGAGCTGTCGGAGCGCACGGGGGTCACCCCGAGCACGCTGTCGCGCCTGGAGACCGGGCGCGTGCAGCCGACGCTGGGCCAGCTGCTCCCGCTCTCGCGCGTGTACCGGGTGCCCATCGACGAACTGGTGGACGCGCCCAGGGTGGGCGATCCGCGGGTGCACCTGCACCCGGTGCGCCGCTTCGGCCTGACGTTCGTCCCGCTCACCCGGCGCGCGGGCGGGGTCCAGGCCTACAAGGTCCTCTACCCGCCCGCGCGGACGCTGCCGCCGCCCGAGCTGCGCACACACGAGGGGCACGAGTGGTTCTACGTGCTCTCGGGAACCATGCGGCTGGTCCTGGGCGCCGAGCAGGACCTGCTGCTGGGCGCGGGGGAGGCGGCCGAGTTCGACACCCGGACCCCGCACTGGATCGGCAACCCCGCCGAGGACGAACCGGCGGAGACCATCGCGATCTTCGGAACCCAGGGCGAACGCGTCCACCTGCACGGGACCTGAGGGGGCCGGGCGCGCGGAGCGGACGGACACCCGCACAGCCGCGTGCCCGCCCCCGGCCCGCCGGAGACGGGGCCGCAGGGGGAGGGGCCCGGAACCACCGGGGGAGACCCGGGGCGATCGCGGGAGACGCCCGGAGCTGTCGGGGACGCGCCGTGCGCACGTGCTTTTGCAGTTCTGCAAGAGAACTGGCCCCGCGGCCCCGGCGGGGCGAACACTGGCGTCCATGGAGACAGACGAGAACACCTCGCCCAGCCGCGATTTCTGGGAACCCCGCTACCGGGACGATGACCCCTCGACGCCGCCGCCCGGCCCCAACGCGGCCTTCGCGCGACTCGCCGGGGAACTGGCCCTGGTGCCACCGCCGGAGCCGGGAAGCGGGGCGGGCCCGCCCCGCGCCCTCGAACTCGCCTGCGGCCGGGGCGGGGACGCCCTGTGGCTGGCGGGCCGGGGCTGGAACGTCACGGCCGTCGACGTCGCGGAACACGCCCTGGCCGTGCTGGCCGAGCGGGCCCGCCGCGCCGGGGTCCAGGGCTCCCTCACCACGCGGCGCCACGACCTGGCGCTGTCGGTGCCCGACACCGGACCGCGGGACCTGGTCTACGCGAACTACTTCCACACCCCGGTGGACATCGACCGTGACGCCGTGCTGCGCCGGGCCGCACGATCGGTGGGCGGGGGCGGGCTGCTGGTCGTGATCGACCACGCGTCCAGCGCGCCCTGGTCCTGGGAGCAGCGCGACGACTTCCCCGCACCCGAGGACCTGTGGCGGTCGCTGGACCTGGGAACCGACTGGACCGGACTCGTGTGCGAGCGGCGTTCGCGGACGGCCCACGGCCCCGACGGCCGGAGCGCGCGGGTGAGCGACAACGTGGTGGTGGCCCGGCGCCGCACGGGGGTGGCGCCGGAGGAGTCCGCGAAGACGCCCGCCGCGCCTTCGCGCCGACGCGACCAGCCCCCGCCCGGGACCGGCCCCGGAGAGAAGGAGGTCCTCACCGGGTTCCTGACCTACCTGCGCGAGAGCGTCCTCGCCAAGCTGGACGGCGCACCGGAGCGGCACGTGCGCGCCCCGGGCGTCGCGTCCGGCACGAACCTGCTCGGCCTGGTCAAGCACCTGGCCCACGTCGAGCGCTCCCTCTTCCTCGGGGAGGAGGTCGGCGACTGGCAGGCCACGTTCCACGCCGATGCGGGCGAGACCACGTCGGGCGTTCTGGAGGGGTACCGCGACGCCGTCGCCGCCGCCGACCGGGCCATCGCCGCCTGCGACGATCTCGGCGGGCCCGCGCACGCGGGGCGCCGGAACAGGTCGGCACCGTCGATGCGGCGGGCGCTCGTGCACATGATCGAGGAGACCGGCCGCCACGCAGGGCAATTGGACATCCTCCGCGAGCTGGCCGACGGCCGCACCGGCCGCTGACCGCCACCGCGCCCGCCCGCGCACCCCTCCCACCGCCTCACGGGCCGGGACCGGTGCGACGGGGACCTCAGCGGCCCCCGGGGGCGGAGGCCGGGTCCGCCGCGACCGCGCCGGGGCGCCACAGGACCGCCGCCGCCAGGGCGCACGCCCCGGTGAGCACCCCGGCGCCGCCCAGCACCAGGACCGGTTCCAGGTCTCCGGCCCATCCGGCCAGTGGGTAGGTGAGCAGGAAGCAGGCGTGGGAGAGGGAGAACTGGGCGGCGAAGACCCCCGCCAGCGAGCCCTCGGGAGCGGCCTCGCGCAGCAGCCGCCCCGTGGGCGCGGACACCAGCGCGCACCCCGCGCCCAGCACCGCCCACCCCGCGCCGAGCACCAGCGGCCCCGGCGCCAGAGCCCAACCCAGAGCCAGTGCCGCCGCTCCCGCCGTGAGGACGCCGGGCCCGGTGAGCATGAGCGCGCGCGTGCCGAACCGGTCCACCAGTGCTCCCAGCGCCAGCGCCACCGCCATCGAACCGCCGCCGAAGCAGGCCAGCACCAGCGCCACGGCGGTGTCGCCGCCGCCCAGGTGGGAGCGGACGAGGACGACGGTGTCGACCAGGACCAGCGCGGTGACCACGGCCACCGCCGTGTTCAACGCCGTCAGCGCCAGCAGGCGCCGGTCGGTGCCGAAGGCCCGCCAGCTCGCCGCGGCCCGGCGCGGGCTCCGCGACTCGGGCGTCGGGGCGGGCAGGGCGGTGGTGGCCACCAGGGCGGCGGAGACGGCGAAGCCGAGCGCGGTCAGCGTGAACAGGCCGTCGAAGGGCACCGCGAGCAGCACGAGTGCGGCCAGCAGCGGCGAGGCCAGCGCCTCCAGGTCGTAGGCCAGCCGGGACAGGGCCAGTGCCGAGGTGTAGCCGCGGTCGTCCACCAGTTCGGGGATGACCGCCTGGAAGGTGGGGGTGAAGGCCGCCGAGGCGCACTGGAGCACGGCGATGAGCGCGTACACCTGCCAGACCTGGTCCACGAACGGCAGGCAGGCCACCGCCAGGGCGCGCACCGCGTCCGAGCCCACCAGCACCGCCTTGCGCGGGGCCCGGGCCAGGGCCGCGGTCAGCAGCGGCCCCGCGCCCACGTAGGCGAGCATCTTGACGGTCAGGGCGGTGGCCACTACCCGTCCCGCCTGGCCCGGGGCCAGATCGTAGGCCAGCAGCGCCAGGGCGACCGTGGCCAGCCCGGTGCCCGCCAGCGCTACGACCTGGGCGTAGAACAACCTGCGGTAGGACGCGAAGTCCGCCAGTACCCGCCACACCCTGACCACCACCCGGAGAAGTAGGAAGAGCTCGACCAGGCGCACCATATAAGTGCGCAAGTACGCACATGATGTCATGTAGCGCGGGGTCCTTCCCCCTCCGGGCCCTAGACTGCGCACATGCGCACCAGCGACGAGCAGGCCGTCCCCAGCCGCGTGCACCCGGCTCCGCCCGAACCCGAGCGGCTCGCCGTGGCCGCGAGCGTGTTCGCCCTGCTGGCCGACCCCACCCGGCTGCACCTGCTGTGGACCCTGGCCGGGGGCGAGGCGGACGTGGGCCAGCTGACCGAGGCCTGCGGAGCGTCGCGCACCGCGGTCTCCCAACACCTGGCCAAGCTGCGCCTGGCCGGACTGGTGGAGTTCCGCAAGGAGTCCCGGCACGCCATCTACCAGCTGCGCGACGGCCACCTGCGCCGCCTGGTGCTGGAGGCGCTCAACCACGCCGACCACGTCGTGACGGGCGAACCCTTCCACGACTGACTGTGGGTGTGTGTAGTGAGTGGCTTGTCCGAACAGGTCCGACCCACCGACTGACCGACGCCGACAGGTTGTCCTTGATGTGATGCGTCGGCCTGCTCGGGAGAGCCGCTACACGCGACCGGCCGGGCGATCGTGACCTCATAGGAGCTTGGTCCAGAAACCCCGTCCCGGGGCGTCCGCGCCGCCGCGAGGCCGAGGCGGCCCGCCCGGCTCCGGTGGAACGCCTGACGCACCGGCGTGTCCCAGCGTCCGCCGACAGCGGTGCGGGGTTCCCCTGTCCCGTGGCCGCCGAACACCCCGGCGACACCACCGCTACAGTTCCTGACATGGACCGGCACACCTCCACGCGGCGACAGCGCACCCTCGCGGTGCCGCTGGTCGCGCTGGTGCTCATGTGCTTCATGTGCGCGCTGTGCCACAGCACGGGCCCGGTCACCCAGGCCGTTTCCGCAACCGCAGCCGCCGCGTCCACCGCTGCCACCGCCGCCGCGACGGCCGACTGCCCGGAGCGGCCCCGGGAGGCCGCCGCGGTCACCGACGCGGCCCCGGCCGCCGCCCCGCAGGCCGCGCACGCGTGCGAGGTGACCGAGGGGCACGGACTGCCCACCGCGCCGCCCCTGTTCCTCGTCGCCCTCGGCGTCGCCCTGGTCCTCGCGCTCCTGCTGGCCCCGCGCCCGGGACCGGCCCCGCGCCCCGTCAGCCGCCCGCCCCTGGCCCCCCACGGGTACGGGCTGCTGACCCTGCTCTGCGTCCAACGGGTCTAGGACACGGTCACCCGCCCCTCCCCGCGTCCCGCGCGAGGAGGGGCGCGGCCGCGCCCCGCGCGGCCCCCTCCACGTGACCGTCTCCCCGGGCGCGCTCCGCCGCGCCCCGCACCCCAGGACACACCCACATGAGCAAGAACCTCGGCATCACCCTCGGCCTGATCATGGTCGCCGTCATCGGCCTCGGCCTCCTCATCGCCCTCGACGACCGGGGCGGCCCCGCCGCCCCCGCGGCCACGGACGGCTCCGCCGACCCGCAGGCCGCACCCACCGCACCGGCCGGACTCCTGGTCCGCGAGGACAGCCGCCACCTCGACCGGGTGGAGGAGGCGCCGGTGACGGTCGTGGAGTTCCTCGACTTCGAGTGCGAGGCCTGCCGCGCCCAGTTCCCCGTCATGGAACGTATCCGCGAGGACTACGACGGGCGGATCAACACGGTCATCCGCTACTTCCCCATGCCCGGGCACACCAACGCCGAGCCCGCCGCCGCGGCCGTGGAGGCCGCAGCCCAGCAGGGCGCGCTGGAGCAGATGTACGTCCGGATGTACGAGACCCAGGCCGAGTGGGGCGAGTCCCGGGACTCCAAGGCCGAGGTGTTCGTCGGCTTCGCCGAGGACCTGGGCCTGGACACGGAGGAGTTCACCGCGACCATGGAGGACCCCGCCACGCTGGAGCGCGTGCGGTCCGACTTCCGGGACGGCGTGGCCCTGGGCGTGCGGGGCACCCCGACCATCTTCGTCAACGGCCGCCCCACCCCCAGCATGCCCGGCTACGAGACGCTCTCGACGATGATCGACCGGGAGCTGGAGGAATGAACGCCCCCACCGAGCCCCGACGCGCCGCGGTGTCCCCGCCCGGTGCCGCGACACCCGTCATCAGCCGGGCCCTGCCCTGGCTGCTCACCCTGGGCGGCGGCGCCGGGCTGCTCGCGGCACTGGCCCTGCTGGTGGAGAGGATCCGGGTGCTGGCCGACCCCGGTCACGTGCCCGCGTGCAGCCTCAACCCGGTGCTCTCCTGCGGCACCGTCATGGCCACCCCGCAGGCCGAGGTCTTCGGGGTGCCCAACCCGGTCATCGGAGTGGTCTGCTTCGCCGTGGTCACCACCGTGGGCGCGGCGCTGGCCGCCGGGGCGCGCTTCGACCGCTGGTTCTGGCTCGGGCTCCAGGCGGGTGTGGTGTTCGGCGCGGTCTTCGTGCACTGGCTGATTTTCCAGAGCCTGTACCGCATCGGCGCGCTGTGCCCGTACTGCCTGGTCGTGTGGGCGGTGACGATCCCGCTCTTCTGGTACGTCACACTGCACAACGTGCGCTCCGCGCACCTGCCCGCGCCGGGATGGGCCGCCGGGCCCCTGGACCTGCTGGCCCGCAACCACACCGTCGTGCTCACCGTGTGGGCGCTGGCGGTCGTCGGCGCCGTCGCCCAGGCGTTCTGGGCCTACTGGTCCACGCTGCTGTGAGCCAGCCCCCGGCGGGCCGCCGCGCACGTCGGCGAATCGGCGCCGGCGTGCGTGGCGGTGCCCGTGACGGAGCGTGTACGGAACGTAGGTTGGGTCCATGCGCGTACTGGTCACGGGTGGTGCCGGGTTCATCGGATCGAGGGTCGCGGAGGAACTCCGCCTGGCCGGGCACGAGGCGGTCACCCTCGACGCCTACCTGCCCCAGGCCCACAGCGGGAGGGACACCGAGCACAGAACCGTCGACGTCGTGGGCGACGTCCGGGACGGCGAGATCGTCGAGCGGGCCCTACGGGGCGTGGACGCGGTCTGCCACCAGGCGGCGATGGTGGGGCTGGGCTCCGCGGACTTCCTGGACGCCCCCGACTACGTCCGCTGCAACGACCTGGGCACGGCGGTCCTGCTGGCCGCCATGGCACGGACCGGCGTCCGCGACATCGTGATGGCCGGTTCGATGGTCGTCTACGGGGAGGGGCGGTACACGTGCCCCGAGCACGGCGACGTCCGTCCCGGCCCGAGGTCGGAGGCGGACCTGCGGGCGGGGGTGTTCGACCCGCCGTGCCCCCGGTGCGGGGCGTCGCTCGTGCCCGGCCTGGTGGGGGAGGACGCGCCGAGCGACCCGCGCAACGTCTACGCCACCACGAAGCTGGCGCAGGAGCACCTGTGCGCGTCGTGGGCCCGCTCCGTCGGCGGACGCGCGGTGTCGCTGCGCTACCACAACGTGTACGGGCCGGGGATGCCGCGCGACACCCCGTACGCGGGCGTGGCCTCCTTCTTCCGCTCGGCGCTGGCACGGGGCGAGGCGCCGCGCGTGTTCGAGGACGGCCGCCAGCGGCGCGACTTCGTGCACGTGGGCGACGTGGCGCGGGCCAACGTGGCGGCGCTGGAGGCCGTCGAGGGCAGGGCCCCGGGGGAGCTGTCCGCCTTCAACACCGGCAGCGGGACCCCGCACACCATCGGTGAGATGGCCCGGGCGCTGGCGGACGCGCACGGCGGCCCCGAACCCGTGGTCACCGGCGAGTACCGGCTCGGCGACGTCCGGCACATCACCGCCTCCTCCGACCGCCTGAGGCGGGAGCTGTCCTGGCGGCCCGGGGTCGGCTTCGCCGAGGGGATGGCCGAGTTCGCCCGCGCCGAACTGCGCGGTTCGACCGGTTCGACGGCGCCGGAGGCCGAGGCGTCCGCGTGTCGCGACCGCCTTTCCCGGCCTGTGTCCACATGACTTCGTAGCGTAACCAGGGTGAGCAGAGAACCACACGAGTACGGCCAGGACGAACCGGCGCAGGCGTCGCCCGACACGGCGGGCGGCGATCCGCCGCCACCGGTCGACGTGGTGCTGCCCTGTCTGGACGAGGCGTCCGCCCTGCCCTGGGTGTTGGAACGCGTCCCACCGGGGTGGCGGGCGATCGTCGTGGACAACGGGTCAACGGACGGCTCGGCGGGCGTCGCCGCGCAGCTGGGGGCCCTCGTCGTCTCCGAACCGCGCAGGGGGTTCGGCGCCGCGTGCCACGCGGGCCTGTCCGCCGCGACCGCCGAGTTCGTCTGCTTCTGCGACTGCGACGCCTCCCTGGACCCCGCCCTGCTCCCGCAGATGGTGGAACGGGTGCGGGTCGGCGGGGCGGACCTGGTTCTGGGCAGGCGGCGCCCCGTCCGCCGGGGGGTCTGGCCGACGCACGCCAGGGTCGGCAACGCCGTCGTCGCGCGGATGCTGCGCTCGCGGACCGGGGTGCGGGTGCGCGACATCGGGCCGATGCGCGCCGCCCGCAGGACGGACCTGCTCAAGCTGGGGATGACCGACCGGCGTTCGGGCTACCCCCTGGAGACGGTCGTGCGCGCCGCCGACGCCGGGTGGCGGGTCGACGAGGTGGACGTCCCCTACCTGCCCAGGTCGGGGGCCTCCAAGGTGACGGGGACGTGGCGCGGCACGTGGACCGCCGTGCGCGACATGACGGCGGTGCTGCGCGAGCCCCGGGGCCCGGAGGGCGTGCGCGCGAGGGGAGGGCGGCCATGACCGGCGACGGCGGGCGCGACCTCCCGGCGGGGGAGGCCACCCTGATGGTGATCGCCAAGGAACCCGTTCCCGGACGGGTCAAGACACGGCTGACCCCGGAGTACTCGCCGCGGGAGGCCGCCGCGGTCGCCGAGGCCGCCCTGGCGGACACCCTGCACACGGTGCGCTCGCTCCCCGCCCGCAGGAGGCTCCTGGTGCTGGAGGGGCGGCCCGGACCCTGGCTCCCGCCGGGGTTCGAGGTGGTCCCGCAGTCGGGCGGCGGGCTCGACGAACGGCTCGCGCACGCGTTCGCCCGATGCTCGGGCCCCTCCCTGCTGATCGGCATGGACACCCCCCAGGTGAACAGGGAGCTCCTGGGGCCCGCCCTGGCCCCGGACGCCTGGGAGCGCGCCGACGCGTGGTTCGGCCCGAGCGAGGACGGGGGCTTCTGGGCGCTCGGCCTGGCCGAACCCGACCCCCGCCTGCTGCGGGGCGTGCCGATGTCCACGGATCACACCGGGCGCGTCCAGCGCGCGCGGCTGGTCGGTGCCGGGCTGCGCGTGGGCGACCTGGACGTGCTCACGGACGTGGACACGCCCCGCGACGCCGCGCTGGTCGCCTCGCTCGTCCCCCGCAGCCGCTTCGGCAGGGCGGTCCGGCTCGCCGGAGCGGGGTGTCGGCCGTGAGCGCGACGGAGACCGGGATCGACACGAGATCGGCCCCGTGGCTGTGCGACCCCTACTCGCGGGCGCTCGCCGACGGCCGCGGCCCCCTCTTCCTGCGACGGCCCGACGGGTGGATGCTGCGCCTGGACGTCGAACGCTGGTGCGGGGGCACCGACGCCGCGGACGAGAGCGTGCTGGAGCGCTGCGAGGGCGACACGCTGGACGCCGGCTGCGGGCCCGGGCGCATGGTCGTCGCGCTCGCCGCCCGGGGCCGCCGGGCGCTGGGCGTGGACATGAACCCCGTGGCCGTGTCGCGCGCGGTCGAGGCGGGCGGCCGTGCGGTGTGCGCCTCGGTGTTCGACCCCCTGCCGGGCGAGGGGGGCTGGCGCACCGCGCTGCTGGTCGACGGCAACATCGGTATCGGCGGATCTCCCGGGGACCTGCTCGCCCGCATGCGGCAGGTCGTGCTGCCCGGCGGCCTGCTCATCGTCGAGACCGCCGCCCACGAGGTCCACGAGTGCGTGACGGTGCAGGTCACCGACGGCCGGGGGGAACCGGGCTCCCCGTTCCCGTGGGCGCGGATCGGCCCCCGCGCCCTGCGGTGGTGCGCACGGGAGAGCGGATGGGAGTGGTCGGAGGCCTGGCAGGTGCGGGGACGCCGGTTCGCGGCGCTGCGCGCGCCGCGGGACAACCCGGCGCCGGGGCCCGTCCGCCCCGCGGTGACGGCGTGACGCGGCCCGGACTCCACCAGCGCGACGTCCGGAGCGCGGTCGGCGCCGCCCGGACGGGAGCGCGCGCCGACCTGGCCGTGGCGGCCCTGGCCGCGCTCCTCTTCACGGCTGCCGCCGTCATCGGCACCCGGATCGAGCGCGCCCACGGCGTCCTGCACGTGGACTGGCCGCCGCTGTACGCGTCCTGGTTCCCCCACACGGGGCCCGGCACGGTCCCCGCCCTGGCCCTGGCCGCGGTGGTGGCGGCCTGCGGGCCCGCGGCGGCGCGCGCTCTGCCCTGGCGCGCCCTGGTGTGGGCGGTCTGGGCCGCGTCCGCGCTCTGGACCACCGCGCTCGCGCTGGTCGACGGGTGGCGGCGCGGGATCGTCGGCCGCATGCTGTCGCCCCACGAGTACCTGTCCTCGGTCGACCGCTTCGAGGACGTGGGCGCGGCGCTGAGCACGTTCACCCGGCACATCCTCATCGGGCAGCCGGACAACTGGCCCACGCACGTGGCCGGACACCCCCCGGGCGCCGTCCTGACCTTCGTCGCGCTGGACCGGATCGGCCTGGGCGGCGGGGCGTGGGCCGGGCTGTGGTGCGTCGTGGTCGGCGGCTCGGCCGCCGCCGCGGTCCTGGTCGCGATGCGCGCGCTCGGCGCGGAGCCGACGGCGCGCCGGGCGGCCCCGTTCCTCGTGCTGCTGCCCGCCGCGGTGTGGGTGGGCACGTCGGCGGACGGGTACTTCGCGGCGGTCACCGCGTGGGGCCTGGCCCTGCTCGCTGTGTCTGCGGCCCCCGACGCGCGTGCGCCGCGCGCCACCGCGCTGGCGGCCGGTCTGCTCCTGGGGTGGTCGGTGTACCTGTCCTACGGGCTCGTCCTCATCGGGCTCCCGGCCGTGGCGGTGCTCCTGTGCGCGCGGACCGCGCGCCCCCTGCCCTACGCGCTGCTGGGCGCCCTGGCCGTCGCCGCGGCCTTCACCGCGGCCGGTTTCCACTGGTGGGAGGGCTACCAGCTGCTCGTGGAGCGCTACTACCAGGGGTTCGCGTCGGTGCGGCCCTACGGCTACTGGGTCTGGGCGAACCTGGCCGTGGCGTGCCTGACGACCGGAGCCGCGACGGCGGCGGGCCTGCGGCGGGCCCTGGCGCGCCTGCCCGGGGCGGTGCGCGGCCTGCGGCGGGCGCCGTCCCGGGAGGAGGCCACGGCGGCCATGCTGGTGGCCGCCGCCCTGTGCGCGGTCGCGGCCGCCACCCTGTCGGGGATGAGCAAGGGCGAGACCGAACGCATCTGGCTGCCGTTCGTGCTGTGGCTCGTCCCGGCCGCCGCCCTCCTGCCGGACCGCCACCACAGGGCCTGGCTGGCCGTCCAGGCGGCCACGGCGCTCGCGGTCAACCACCTGCTGCTCACCGGTTGGTGAACCCGGGCGCTCCCCGGGGCCGGTGTCCCAAGCCCTGGTGCCCGAGGCCCCGGCGTCCGCGCGGGCAGCGAAGGAGCCCGCCCGCGGCGCGGCCGGGGGAGTCCGCGACCGTGGCGCGCCGAGTGTTTCCGGGCGCGACCGGGCGTGGGCGGATGAAGCCGGAGGGCACCGGGCGCACGCCGGGCGTCTCCGGGCGCGAGCGGCCGTGGGGACGCTGAGGGGCGGGACGAGCTGTGCCGTCCCGCCCCTCAGCGCTCAGGAGTGGCGATCGTCCCCGACCGTGTGCTCAGGCGGTGTCCTGGAGCTGGTCGAGGGTCTCGGTCCGCGACCGCTGGGCCTCCTCGTCCAACTCCAGGCCGGAGGCCCCGGACGCCTCACAGGAGACGTCCTGTTCGGGGAACTCGCCGTCGACCAGGTAGCTCGTGGCCACGTCCCAGGCGCAGGGGTTGTCGCCGTAGACGTATGCGCCGTGACCGCTGTCGTCGACGCTCACCAGGCGGGAGCGCTGGCCGAACTTCTCGTCCAGCAGCACGCCGCCCAGGTGCGGTGTGGCCGGGTCGCGCAGGTTCTGCATGATGAGGACGTTGTCCGGGCCCTCACCGGTGATCTCCACGGCGGGCTCGGACGGAGCGTCGTTCCAGTAGGCGCAGGGCATGATGTTGGCGCTGGCCGCGCCGTACATCGGGTACTTCTCCCGGTCCTCGGCCACGCCCTGCTGGTAGGTCGCCAGGTCCTCGGACCACTCGACGTCGTTGCAGGTCGTGGCGAGGAACACCGACCACGCGTTGTCGGAGGGCCACAGCTCTCCCGTCGCCGCCCCGGCACCGCCGACCGGCACGCCGCCGAGCCCGTTCTCCTCCATGTGCCGTCGCACCGCCTCCTCGTCCGCGAGGCGCACCGACTGCCACAGCTGTGCAGTCCGCCCGTAGCTGCGCTCGTTGTAGAGCCCTACGAAGACGGCCAGCCGGAAGACGTGGCCGTTGACACCGGCCACCGGACCCTCCTCGTCGAGCCGCTCGGCGGTCTCGAAGTACGTCTCCCGGACCTGTTCCGGCGAACTGCCCAGGCCGTAGCTGCCGTCGCGCTCCGCCACCCAGGCGGCGAAGTCGGGGAAGGTCTCCTCGAAGCCCAGGGCGTACCTGCGCATGCCGTCGTAGTCGAGGTGGGTGTCACCGACGTTGCTGTCGAGGATGATCCGGTCGGTGCTCCCGGGGAACATCGAGGCGTAGGCGGCGCCCAGCGCCGACCCGTAGGACAGCCCGAAGAAGCTGGCCTTCTCCTCGCCGAGGGCGGCCCGGATCCGGTCCAGGTCGCGGGCCATGTTCGCCGTCGAGATGTGGCTCATCAGCCCGTTCTCGTCGCTCTGCGCGCACTGGTCGGCGACCCCCTCGGCGACCGCGGCCTGTTCGGTGACCGCCGCCTCGTCGACGGCGTAGGGCGGGATGTTGCCGAAGTACTCCTGGTCGGTGGTGAAGCCGCAGCTCACCGCCGAGGAGTGCCCGACCCCGCGGGTGTCCATGCCGATCAGGTCGTAGCTGTTCAGGACGCTGGCGGGCATGCCCAGGGAGGCCAGATCCGCGGGCATCGACAGCCCGGACCCGCCCGGGCCGCCGGGGTTGAGCAGCAGCACGCCGCGCCTCTGCTCCGGGTCCGTGCTGGCCAGCCGCGACACCATGATCTCGATCCGGTCGCCGTCGGGGTCGTCGTAGTCCACGGGCACCGGCACGGTGGCGCACTCCAGCACCTGCGTCGCGTCCGGGACGTCCTCGGGGCAGGCTCCCCACGCCAGATCCGTCGTCGGCGCCCCGCTCCGCTCGTCGGCCGCGGCTGACACCGGGGCGACCAGTGAGCCCACGAGGCCCATCGCCACCACCACCGGGGGCAGACTTCGGCCCGCGCTCCGCCTTCGTCCCATGTCTCCAGCCTCCTGGATGTCGATTTCACCGGCGCTCCGTCGGGCACGGCGCCCCGCCGTCCGTCGCGGGAGGGCCGTGACCGCCGTCGCCGGAGGCACGCGTCCAGCCTGCTGTCACTCCGCTGAGTCCACCAGTGACACCGTGTCATGCGTTGGCGGTGCGAACCTCACGGAAAAGCCGTGACAGACACACGTCGTTCGTGGGTGGTGTCGTTCCGTGACGGAGGTCCGGGCGCCGCGCGCGGGACCGACCGGAGGTGGTGGTCTCCGGGGAGCAGAGGTGGTCCGCTCGGTCGTCCACCGCATACGCGAACGGGAGCGACACGCGCCCCACCAGGAGCGGAGCGCACTCGGGCCCCGGCCACCCCAGCCAGGGCCCGCCGGGAGAAGGCGTGCTTGGAGTCAGAGCACTATGTCGGCCAGGCGGGTGACCTCGTCGAGGTCGTCGGTTCCCGGGCCCAGGATCAGTTCGTCGGCCCCCAGGGCCTCGAACTGCTTGACGGCGTCGCGCAGCGATTCCGCGTCGGTGTGCACGTTGTCGACGACTATGTCCTGGTATTCGCCGATAGCGGCGTAGTAATCGGCGATGTTGGCCCGACCGCGGTCGGGATCGCCCAGCGCGAAGTAGTTGAGGGCGACCAGCCGAGGCCGTCCCGGCCGCCCGGCCGCCTGCCAGGCGGCACGGGCGGCGTCGAAAGCGCCGGACGCCAGGTTCGCCGGCACTGACCCGGCTATGTAGCCGTCCGACGACTCGGCCATCCGGCGGTAGGCGGCCGGGGTATTGGCGCCGAACAGCAGCGGCACCTGCCGTGCTCCGGCCGGAACCGCCGGATTCGTGCTTCCCGAGAGGGGCTCACCGGCCCAGACCGACCGATAGGTCGCCAGGTCGCGGTCCATCCGGGCGCCCCGGCCCCGGGGTCCGTGCCCGGGCACGACGAAGTCGTCCTCGCGGATGCCCACCCCGATGCCGAGGATCAGCCGACCGCCGGAGACTCCGTCGATCGACGCCGCCTCCTTGGCCAGCAGCGCGCCCGGCCAGGTGGTCGCCAGCAGTACCTGGCTCATCAGCCCGATCGTGGTGGTGGCCCCGGCGGCCGCGGCCAGGGCGACGGTGTCCATCACGCCCGGATAGGCGACTCGGCCGGTGGTGCCCAGGGTGGCGAAGCCCGCTTCCTCCGCTCTGCGGGCCCAGGCGGGAATCACTGGGGCGTGGACGTCGCGGACCTGGTTGGGTAGTCCGATGCCGATGCGCATGAAGACGGTCCTTAGCTGGTACGGGTGTCGACGTTGCACGGGCCGTGGACCGGCCCGCCCCGTGATCCTGGCCAGGCACCCCTACACCCGGGTTGCAACCGTCAGACAGTGCGCACCGGGGCGGACAGGACGGCGACGGCGTCGTCGAATGTCGGCGGCTGTGCGGGAGGGGCGCCTTCGTACCAGCCGTGCGGTATGACCGACTGGAGGTAGGTGCCGGTCGGTCGGATACCGCTGCGCGCCTGGTGGAAATGGACGACGTCGCGGAGCAGCGCGGCGCCGGCCGCGTCGCCGGCCGCCTCCAAGGCCAGGGCCCCGTTGTGCAGCACGGCCAGCTGGTTGCTCAGGTCGCCTTCGTCGAGGAAGCGCCGCAGCGAGGTCCGCAGCAGGGGCAGCGCTTCGCTGTTCCCCGCCTCGACCAGGGTCTGGGCCAGCATCAGCTCGCTGAGCGCGGCCGTCCAGACCAGCCCGGAGGCGTCGGCCAGCCGCACGGCAGCACGCAGCCGGTGCTGGCCGTCGGCGATCCGGCCGGCCATGACGAGGGCGGCGCCCCACGCCATGGAGGTGGCCGCGATCAGCCAGGTGGTCTGCGTCTCGGTGGCGATGGCGTGCGCCTCGGCCGACGCGGTCAGCGCGATCGCCGGGTCGCCTCCCGGCAGCTGGACCAGAGCCTGGTAGTAGCGGACCTCGGCGAGCAGGCCGCGATGCCCCGGTTCCGAGCCCACCTCCAGGAGCGCCTCGGACAGCATGCGCCGTGCCGTGGTGACGTCGCCGGTGAAGTAGAACAGTCCGGCCGACGAGGTCTTGGCCCGCACGGAGTCACCGAGCGGGGCGTCCGGCGCGGCGGCCAGGGCTGCGGTCAGCATCCGGTTGCCCTCGTCGAGCAGGCCGCTGCGGATCCAGAACCACATGAGCCGCGCGGCCGTACGCAACGCCTCGACCGGGGCGTGCGTCAGGTCGTGCGCGAGCCCTGCGCGCAGGTTCGGCAACTCCAGACGCAGCGCCGCCATCGTGCTCGCTGACCGCACGCCCTGCAGATCGCCCGCGGCCCGGGCGGCCAGCTCGCGAACCCAGACGGCATGGGCGGCCCGGCTCGCCGCCGGATCCTCGTCCACGGACCGGCAGTACGCCCGGATCGTCTCCAGCATCCGGTACCGCGCCGTGCCGCCGCCGGTCTCGGCGGTGACCACGGACTGGTCGACCAGCGAGACGAGCGCGTCGAGCCGGGCGGCAGCGGAGGCCGCGGCCTCCACGGGAAAACCACCCTCGTAGGGCCAGAGCCGCACCGCGAGATCACGTTCGTCGCCGGAGAGGAGAGCGAAACTCCAGGCGACGGCCTCCTGCAACGTCGCGTGCGAGGTCATCGTGCCGCGCGGGATCCGGCCCAGCACGGTGAAACGGTCGTTCAGGTGCTCGATCAGCCCCCGTACGCCGAAGGTCCGCACCCGCGCCGCCCCCAGCTCCAGGGCCAGCGGCAGACGGTCCAGCGCGTCGGCGAGGCGGCGCAGGTCACGGCGGTCGGCGTCCTGCTCGACCCAGCCGGGCCGGCCCGCGCGGATGCGGTCGGCCAGCAGCGCCACGGCGTCGTCCGCGGCCAGCGGCCCGAGCGGGAGACTGTGCTCGCCGTCGACGCCGAGCGGTCCGCGGCTGGTGGCCACCACCCGCAACGCGGGAATCCGGTCGAGCAGGTCGATGACGAGCCGGGCCACCTCGCCGACGAGGTGCTCGCAGTTGTCGAGCACCAGGGGTTTCCCGAGCAGACGCAGCCGCTTGACGAGTGCCTCGTACGGGTCCCCGGCGAACCCGGTGACGTCGACCGCCGCGGCGACCGCCGAGACCAGGTGGGCGGGGTCGGCCACATCGGCGAGCCGGACGACGGCGTCCCGCCCCGCCCACTCCACGGCCAGGCGGGTCTTGCCCGACCCGGCGGGCCCGACGACGGTGACGAGCCGGTGCATGCCGACGAGACGGTCCAGCACGGCCAGATCGGCGTCGCGGCCGATGAACGACGACAGCGGCCGGTCACCGGGCGTCGCGGCCCCGACGCCGACGGCCGCCAGGGCCGGGTCCTGTGACAGGATGCGGGCTTCGAGCTGCCGCAACTCCGGTCCGGGGTCGACACCCAGTTCCTCGGCCAGCAGGGTCCGGACCCGGCGCACCGCGTTCAGGGCGTCGGCCTGGCGTCCCGAGCGGTAGAGCGCCAGGGCCAGCAACTGCCATCGGCGTTCGCGGTACGGCTCGGCGTGCACCAGCAGTTCGAGCCTTTCCGCCGCACCGGCGTGGTCGCCGGCGGCCAGCAGCGCCGCAGCGCCCTCCTCCTGGGTGCTGTCGCGCTGTTCCACCAGGGCGGCACGGATCGCGGCCGTCGACTCGTCGTCGGCCAGATCCTCGTAGGGTGTCCCGCGCCACAACCGCAGCGCCGTGTCGAAGGCCTCGTGCGCGTCGGCGTGGCGGTCGCCGGCCGCCAACGCGCGGGCGCGGACGAGGTGGCCGCGGAACCGTTCGACGTCGGTGTCGGCGGCAAGAAGCCGATAGCCACCAGGGGACCGCTGCAACGCCGTGCCCGGCAGCACCCGGCGCAGCCGGGAGACGTACACCTGCAGTGCGCCCGCCGGATCGCGTGGCTGGCGGTCACCCCACACTCCTTCGGCCAGGCTGTCATCCCGGACCGGACGCCCTTCCGCGGCGATCAGGATCGCCAGCAGCCTGCGGGGCAGCCGGCCCCCGACGTGGACCGGCTGATCTCCCACGCGAACCTCGAACGGACCCAGCACCGAGAATGTCAGCACCGCACCATGTAAGCCCATGCCACCTACGGCGGCAAACGGCGCGGCGGCCGCCGTATCCGTGCTGTAGGCGGCTTGCAAGGTACAGCCCCGAAGCTGCTTCCATGCACAACGAGAAGATGGCCGACAGCCGCGACATGATCGGCGCGCACGACGCCATGCGGCGGGAGTTCGCCGCTCTGCCCGCGCTGGTCGCCGGCGTGTCGGCGCGTGACGCGGACGGCACCACCGTCGTCGCCCGCCACGTCCTGATGATGGTCGACTTCCTGCACGCCCACCACACCAGCGAGGACGACCATGTGTGGCCCCGGCTGCGGGAGCGTTGCCCCGCCGACGTCGAGCCCCTCGTCGAGACGATGGACCGGCAGCACGCCTTCATCGACAGCGAGCTGGAGGCGCTCGCCGCGGGCAGTCGGCGTTGGCAGGCCTCCGCCGACGCCACCGACCGGGATGCTGTCGCCGCCGTCGCGGAGCGTCTGTTGCCGGCGCTGTACGAGCACCTGGCGCTGGAGGAGGAGCGGATCCTGCCGCTCATCGATCGCTACCTGACCGAACGCGAGTGGAAGGCGACCGTCGAGGCGTCCTTCGGCAAGGTGACCTTCGCTCGGCGTCTGCTGATGCTGGGCATGGCCCTGCACGGGGCGAGCGAGGAGCAGACCCAGCTCCTGCGCGCCGCCGTCCCCGCGGTCGTCTGGCATGCCGGTCGCCCGATCGGGGCACGTCTCCATCGCAACCACCGTCAGCGCCTGGCCGCCGCGAGCCCGGGTTCAGATCTCTGATCCCCGCTCACGCGCGAGCCGCGGCCGTGATCACCACGCTGTCGCGGTAGTACCCGGTCCACTCGTCGAACCGTCCGCCGCAGGCGATCAGGATGAGCCGTGCCGCGCCACCGCGGGCGAAGGACTCCTCCTCCCGATCCCCGGGCCGGTGGACTGCGAGTCTTCGGGCGAGGAGTGCGGTGGCGCCTTCGACGGTCCATCCGCTGTCGTGGTGGTAGGGCCGTGCGGGCAGCCGGTCGTAGGCGAACCGGCGCTGGGGTTCGGCCAGCGGGATGAGGCCCTCCGTACCCCCCGGGGGTCAGGCGTCGGCTCTGGCGGGGGCGCGGCGGATCAGCGCGCTGAGCCCGAGACCGAACCCGGCGGCCGCCGCCGCGGCCGCCGGGACCAGGCCGGGGCTCATGGCGACCGCCGCGCCGCCGAGGACTCCGCCCAGGGCCGCCCCGACGTACACCGAACTGCTGTGCACCGCCATGGCCTGCGAGGCGGCGCGTGTACCCGCCCGGTCGAGCATGAGCGTCTGCAGGCTCGGCGGCACCGCCCACGCGGCGGCTGACCAGGCCATGAGCAGGGGCACCACCGCCCACACGGGCACCGGGGCCACCAGCCACAGCAGGGCCATGGCGGACATTGTCAGGCAGAAGAGCACGACGGCGCACAGGAAGGCGCGCAGCGGTCCGAGGCGGTCCACCAGGCGGCCCGACGCCTGCGTGCCGAGCAGGCCACCGACGCCGGAGCACACCAGCAGCACCGCCAGCAGGGCGGGGGTGACACCGGAGAGCCCGGAGAGGGCGACCGCGACGTAGGTCTGGAAGGCCAGGTTCCCGGCCACGGTCAGGACGGTGATCGCGAGGACGACGGCCACGGTCCGGTCGACCAGCGGGCGGACGAGGTCCGCCAGGGCCTGGGGCTCCTCGTCGGTGCCCTCCGACCCGGCGGGCAGGACGCGGGCGGCGAGAGCGAGGGAGCCCAGTCCCAGGAGCCCGCCGAACACGAAGGTCGCCTGCCAGCCCAGCAGGGCGCCGATCCACGTCCCGAGGGGGACGCCGATCAGGATGGCGCCGGTCAGGCCCGTCATGACGGTGGCCAGGTAGCGGCCCCTGTGCTCGGGCGGGGCCTGTGTGCTCGCGATCGCCAGGGAGGCGGGCAGGACCACCGCCGCCGCCAGCGCCGCCACGACCCGCAGGGCCACGAGCGGGAGGTAGCCGTCGACGAGCGGCACGGCGGCGTTGGCGGCGGTGAACACGGCCAGGGCCCAGAACAGGGCCCGTCTGCGCGAGATCCGGGCGAACAGGACCGCCCACAGGGGCGCGGTGAGCGCGTAGACGAGGGAGTAGACGGTGACGAGCTGTCCGGCCGCGGCCTCCGACACGTCCACGTCGGAGGCGATCGAGGGGAGCACGCCGATGATGATGAAGTCGTCCGTCTGGACCGCGAAGGCGGCCAGTGCCAGGGCGAGGAGCCACAGGGGAGGCCGTTGGAAACCACTCATGGGATAAAGGTAACAAGTGTTTCCCTTATCCGTGTGCCAAAGTGGCCTTCCGGAGGTGGGGCACCATGCCACGGATCGCGGACCCGCGCCGTCGCCGGGACGTCGTCGACGCGGTGATCGGCCAGCTCTCCCGCACGGGCATCGGTAACTTTTCGCTGCGTGCCCTGGCCGAGGGGCTCGGGCAGAGCACCCGTGTGCTCACCCACCACTTCGCGGACAAGGACGCCCTCGTCGCCGCCGTGCTGGAACGGCTGGACGAGCAGCAGCACGAGGCCCTGCGCGCCACCCCCGGTTGGGAGGACCCCTCCGTGCCGGTCGGCGCCATCGTCCGCTCCACGTGGAAGCGCAACCTCGGCTCCGGTGAGGTGGCCACGACCCGCCTGATCCGCGAGATCGAGGGCCTGGCCGCCAGCGGCAGGCTCCCGTGCCCGGTGCCGGGCTTCGCCCGCAGGCGCGCGGAGTTCGTCGCGGCGTGCCTGGCCGCGCGCGGCCTGGACCCGAAGGCGGCCCTCGTGCACGCCACCGTGCTCAACGCCGCCTTCGCCGGACTGGAGACCGACTACCTCATGACCGGTGACCGGGAGCGGACCGAGGCCGCCCTGGAGGACCTGTGCGCCTGGGTCGACTCCCGCGTGGCCGCGGCGCGATCCGGCGGGTGAGGCGGGAGGCCCGGCACCCGGCGGATCGCTGGGTGCCCGGCCCGCGCACCCGTCCTCGCGTTCTGAGCCCCGCCCGCGCACCCGCCGGAGGGGACGGGGGAGGGGGTCCGCCCGACTGCCCGGAGCCGATTGGTGCGCCCGCGCCCTCCCGGGGCTCCCGGAGGGCCGGTCGGTCGAAACCAGAACATACTGAGATCCTGTTCACATCCAGTGCGCGGCGTCCTCGTCTGGCCCGCCTGAAGCAGCAGCTGGTACGGTGGCAGCCGCTGTGACCAGACAAGGCGTGAGGGGAGGTGCTGTGATGTCCCGGACAGCGGCCACGGCGCCCCCGCCGCGTCGTCACACGCCCGTCCTCCTCGAAGGCGCCCACTTCCGCGCCCTGGACGTCCACGCCCGCGTCGGCCGTTCGCGCTTCGCCGAACGACACAAGCTGCCCGTGCGTAACCCCCGCCCCCTGGGCACCAACGGCTACTCCACCTCGTGGGGTACCAACGCCCACGGCGAACTCAGCTCCTGCCCGCCCGGACGCAGCTGACCCTCCCGCCTCGGTCGAGGCGTCTTCTCTTCTCCGCATGACGGTCGCCCCGTGTCCGCGCGCCGTCGGTCACCGGCCTGCCCAAAGCGCCGGTGTCTGACGTCATCGCCCGCGGTCCTCTTCGGCTACCGGTCCGCCCAAGGCACCGGTAACCGACGTCAGTGCCCGCGGTCCTCTTCGGGTTCCGTCCTGCGCGAGGCACCTTTCGCGTGCCCTCTTCCACCTTTTTTCGCTGAACGCCGACCGTGCCGCGCCCCCGTGCGCCACGGCCGTCCCCGGCGTGTGCCCGCATGCCCGGGGACCGGCGCGCAACCGTGAAAGGACAGCGGCGTGCTGCTGCTCCTCCTTGCCGTACTCACCGTCACCACACTGCTCGTCCCGCTGCTGGAACGCCCGCTGGGCCGCGCCGCGGGGTGGCCCATCGCCCTGGTACTGGCCCTGGCGGCCCTGTGGGTCGGCGCCCAGGGGCCCGCCCTGTGGAACCACGACCGGGTCCCGGAGGCGTCCCTGCCCTGGATGCCCGCCCTCGGCGTGGGGCTGCACCTGCGCATGGACGGCCTGGCCTGGCTGTTCTGCGTGCTCGTACTCGGCGTGGGCGCCCTGGTCACGGCCTACTCCACCCGCTACTTCCCGCCCGGGCGCAGGACCGGCTTCTACGTCCTGATGAGCGCCTTCGCCCTGTCGATGACCGGTCTGGTCCTGGCCGACGACGTGGTCCTGCTCTTCGTCTTCTGGGAGCTGACCACGATCTGCTCCTTCTACCTGATCGGCCTGTCCGGCCCGGGTGCCTCACGGCCGGCGGTGCGCACGTTCCTGCTCACCGCCATGGGTGGTCTGGCACTGCTGACCGCGGTGGTGCTGCTGTGGGTGCGCACCGGAACCACCCGCCTCAGCGCGATCCTGGGCGACCCGTCCTGGACCCAGGACACCGCCTTCACCGGCACCGTGGCGGTGCTCGTCATCGTCGCGGTGTTCACCAAGTCGGCCCAGTTCCCCTTCCACTACTGGCTGCCCGACGCCATGGCCGCGAGCACCCCGGTGAGCGCCTACCTGCACGCGGCGGCGATGGTCAAGGCGGGCGTCTACCTGGCGATGCGCTTCTCCCCGGCCTTCACCGACACACCGCTGTGGGGCGCCACCCTGATCGTCACCGGTCTGGCCACCGCCGTGATCGGCGCCGTGCTGGCCCTGCGACGGCACGACCTGAAGGAACTCACCGCCTACTCCACGGTCAGCCAACTCGGCTTCCTCATCGCCGTCATCGGTGTGGGGACCCCGCAGGCGCTCGTCGCCGCCGCCGTGCACACCGCGGCCCACGCCCTGTTCAAGTCGGCGCTGTTCATGTCGGTGGGCGTGATCGACCACCAGACCGGAACCCGGGACCTGCGCGAACTCGGCGGTCTGCGCCGGACGATGCCCGTCACCGCGTCGGTGAGCGCGCTCGCCGCCCTGTCCATGGCCGGGGTCCCCCCTCTCCTGGGATTCGTCAGCAAGGAGAACCTCTTCGAGGCGCTTCTGCAGGCGCCCGGGCCCGCCTGGGCCGGTCCGGCCGCCGGGGCCGTCGCGGTCGCCGCGGCTTCGTTGACCTTCGCCTACGCCTTCCGGTTCGTGTACCTGGCCTTCGGCGGGAGCGGCAGGGGCCGTCCCGACCGGGAGCCGCCCCGGGAGGCGGGCGCGCTCCTGCTGGCCGCCCCCGTGGTCACCGCGGCGGCGGGCCTGGTCCTGGGACTGGGGGTGGCAGCGCTCAACCCGGCCGTCTCCCGGGCGGCCGGCGACGCGGTCCTCGCCCCCGCGGACTCCCACCTGGCGCTGTGGCACGGACTCAACCCCGCCCTGGGGATGTCGGCCGCCGCCCTGCTCCTGGGCGCCCTCCTGACCCGGGCCTCCCGCTCCGGGGAGAGGCTCGCCGGGCTCCGCCTCCTCCCCGTCCGGGGCACAGGCGTCTTCGAGCGCGTGCACGCGGCGGTCATCACCCTGGGAAAGCGGGTGGGCGACCCGACCCGCACCGACGCGCCCACCCGCCACCTGGCCGTGCCGTTCGTCATGCTCATCGTGCTCGCCGCCGTGGTCTCCTCCCTCGGGCTGGACTACGGGCTCGCGCCCGCTCCCACCTCGCGCGCGCTGGACTGGCTCCTGGTGGCGCTGGTGGCGGTCGCGGTGCTCGCCTCGGTGGTGACCCGCTCGCGGATGGCCGCCCTGGCCCTGGTCGGGGTCGCCGGGTTCGCCACCGCGCTGTGGTTCGTCTTCCTGGGCGCCGTCGACGTGGCGCTGACCCAGTTGCTGGTGGAGACCCTGACGGTGGTCGTGGCGGTCCTGGTGCTGCGCCGACTTCCCCGCGAGTTCCACCGGGTCCGCCGTTCACGCACCGCCCTCACCGCGGTGGTCGCCCTGGCCGCGGGAACCGCGGCGGGGCTGGGCGCCTACCTGCTCACCGGCCGCAGGGAGCCCTCCGGGGTCAGCGACTACCTGCTCTCCAACGCGCCCGGGGACACCGGAGGCACCAACGTGGTCAACACGATCCTGGTCGACTACCGGGCCCTGGACACACTGGGCGAACTCACCGTCCTGGGGGTGGCCGGCCTGATCATCATCGCCGTCCTGCGGTCCTCCGGTCTCATCGCGAACGGCGAGGCCTCCTCCCGCGTGGCCGGGACCAACCCGGTCTGGAACGCCGACGACAACACCGTCATCATGCGCACCGTGGCGCGCTGGCTGATCCCGCTGCTGGTGCTGTGGTCGCTCTACCTCCTGCTGCGTGGCCACAACGCCCCGGGCGGCGGCTTCATCGCCGGACTGGTCGGCGGTTCGGCCTTCGCCCTGGCCTACCTGACCGCGCCCAGCGCCTCGGCGGCCCGCATCCGCCTGGCCTACCCGGCCTTCATCGCCGCGGGCGTCCTCACCGCCGCGGCCACCGGGCTGCTCGGCTACGCCGACGGGTCCTTCCTGCGGCCCCTGCACGCCGAGATCCCCCTGCCCTGGGGCGGTTACTACCACTTCACCAGCGCGCTCGTCTTCGACGTGGGGGTCTACCTGGTCGTGGTCGGCGTGCTGCTGACCGCGCTCAACCAGCTGGGGCTGCCCCGGAGCGGCCGTGAGAGCCCCCCGGAGCCCGACGCGCACCGCACACCCGACCCCGTCCAGCACGGTCCGGCCACCGGAGGTACCCGATGACCCTGGCCATCACGATCGGCGTCCTGACCGCCGGAGCCGTCTACCTGATCCTGCAACGCGGCATGGTCCGCGTCGTCCTGGGCTTCGTCCTGCTCAGCCACGGGGCCAACCTCCTGCTGCTGTCGGCGGGCGGAGCCTCCCGCCGGGGCGAACCCCTGCTGGGACGGGACACCGGCGCCGCCATGGCCGACCCCCTGCCCCAGGCGTTCGTGCTCACGGCGATCGTCATCGCCTTCTCCATCACCATCTACATGCTCGCCCTCGCCGCGACCGGTGGGAGCGACGACACCGAGGACGCCTCATGAACCCCGTTCTCCTGCCCGTGCTGGTCGCGGTCCCCCTCCTGGGCGCCGCGCTGCTCGTCCTGCCCCTCGCGCGTGCGGCGGCCCGCGCCCTGTTCCTGGGGACCAGCGCCTTCGCCCTCGCCGCCGGTGCCGTCCTGCTCTGGGCCACCCGGGAGGGACAGGTGCACGCCCACCAGGTGGGCCTGTGGCCCGCCGGGGTGGCCGTCCCCTTCGCCGCCGACACCTTCAGCGCGCTGATGGTCACCACGACCGCCCTGTTGGTGCTGGTGTGCTCGGCCTTCGCCGTGGCCACCGGCGAGGCCGACCGGCGCTTCTTCCCGTCCCTGGTCCTGGTGCTGTCCGCCGGGGTGTACGGGGCCCTCCTCACGGGGGACCTGTTCAACCTCTTCGTGTTCGTCGAGGTGATGCTGCTGCCCTCCTACGGGCTGATGGCCATCGCCGGGACCCTGCGCGGCCTGCGGGGCGGACGGACCTACGTCGCGGTCAACCTGTTGACCTCGACCGTGTTCCTGGCCGGTGTCGCCCTGGTCTACGGCGCGGCCGGAACCGTGCAGCTCGGCGAACTCGCGGGCGCCGCCCAGGAGTCACCCGTGGTCGCGGTCGCCATGGGCGTGGTGCTGCTGGCCATGTCGGTCAAGGCCGCCGTCGTGCCGGTGCACGGATGGCTGGCACGCACCTACACCGCGCCCTCCCCGGCGGTGACCGCCCTGTTCTCCGGCCTGCACACCAAGGTCGCCGTCTACGCGATCTACCGCCTCTACGCGGTGGTCTTCGGCGGAGAGTCCTCGCTGCTGTGGGTGGGCCTGGTGCTGTTCGGCGCGACCATGCTGGTCGGGGTCCTGGGCGCGGTGGGGGAGAACACCACCCGCTCGATCCTGGTCTTCCACATGGTCAGCCAGATCGGCTACATCCTCCTCGGCGTGGCCCTGTTCACCGAACTGGGACTGATGGCGGGCATCTTCTACCTCGTTCACCACATGGTGGTGAAGGCGTCCCTGTTCCTGTCCACCGGCGCGATCGAGCACGTCCACGGCACCGGCGCACTCGACCGGCTGGGAGGCCTGGCCCGCCGGGAACCGCTGCTGGCCCTGGCCTTCCTGGGTGCGGCCCTGTCCCTGGCCGGGCTGCCCCCCTTCTCCGGGTTCGTCGCCAAACTCACCCTGGTCGCCGCCGCCTTCGCCGACGGCCAGTGGGCGGTCGCCGCCCTCGCCGTCGCCGTCAGCCTCATCACCCTGATGTCGATGCTCAAGATCTGGGGCTCGGTGTTCTGGGGCCCCGTCCCGGACTCCGGCCCCGAGCCCGGGGGCGGACGGCCGGTCGAGGGGGCCGCGACGGCCACCGCGGCCCCGGCCGCCACGAGGATGCGCGCGGGCCTGGTGCTGCCCGCGGTGGCGCTGACCGGCGTCACCCTGTGCGTCGGCCTGGGCGCCCAGTTCCTGCTCGACCTGAGCGCCCTGGCCGCGGCCCACCTGCTGGACACCTCCACCTACGTCGAGGCGGTGACGAACCGATGACCCCTCTCCTGCGCCGGGCCCTGCGGATCGCGTGGTTCCCGTTCTTCTACGGCTCCCGGGTGGTGACCTCCACGCTCCGGGTCGCCTGGGACATCGTCACCCCCGGCAGCGCCTCCGTGCCCGCCCTGATCGAGGTCCCGTTGCGCTGCCGTACCGACCTGGAGATCACGGCCGTCGCCAACATGGTCTCCCTGACCCCCGGAACGGTGACCGTGGCCACCCGCACCGACCCGCCCACCCTGTGGGTGCACGGCATGTACACCGCTGACGAGTCGGCCTTCCTCGACGACATCCACCAGATGGAGGACTACCTGTTGGGCCTGACACGTACCGGACGGACGAAGGCCGCGCCCCGGGGGGAGGAGACCCGATGAACCCCGTCGACATCGCGCTGCTGCTGCTCGGCGCGTCCATGGCGGTCGCCGCCTACCGGATCCTCAAGGGCCCCGACACGGGGGACAGGGCGGCCGGGGCCGACGTGGTCCTCTTCGGTTTCGTCGGCCTCGTGGTCGTCCTCGGCCTTCGCGTCGACTCCGACCTGGTGGTCGACATCGTGCTCGTGTGCGCCCTCGTGGGGTTCCTCTCCGCCCTGTCCCTGGCCCGACTGATCTCCGGAGGCAAACGATGACCCCGTTCGAGACGCTCGCCGTGGCCTGTGTGATCGCCGGCGCGTCCGTCTTCGCGGTGGGAGCCCTCGGCCTCGTGCGCCTGCGCGACTTCTACGCCCGCCTGCACGGGGTGTCGGTCTCGGCCGGTCTGGGGACGGCCCTGCTCCTGCTCGGCCTGCTGCTGTGGTTCCCCTCGGTGGAGAACGCGCTCAAGATCGGCCTGGCGCTGCTCGTGCAGTTGGCCACCGCGGCGGTGGGCGGCAACGCCCTGGCCCGGTCGGGATACCTGGCGGGAACACCCCTTTCCGCCGCCACCCGGCACGACGCCCTCGCCGACGCGGACACGGACCGTTCGGAGGAGGGCTGAGCCCGCGTCGTGCCGGTGGCCCGCCGCCACGGCCACCGGCACGAGGAGGTGGCGACCATGGATGACATGTTCGTCGGCGGATCGCGGACCGCGTTCCAGTTCCTGGCCCTGCTGGCCACCGTGCTCAGCGCCCTCCTGCTCTCCCGGGAGCTGCGCACGCGCGCACGGTCCCACAGGATGCGCGGTTCCCGGACGCCTCCGCTGCGGGACCTGCCCCGCTCCGGCACCCCGGTCCTGGTCGACGGGAACGCCGTGCCGGGGCCCTCGGGACCGCTGGTCGCCCCCTACTCCGGGACCAGGTGCGTGTGGTACCGGACCGAGGTGTGGGACCACCGCCCCGCCGAGGACTCCCACCACGAACGCCTGCGCGTGACCCTGGTCCACACGGAGCAGAGCGAGGCGCCCTTCCGGCTCCGGGACAGGACGGGGAGCGCGTGGTGCCACCCCCGCGGGGCCGTCACGGACAAGGTCGACCTCACCCACGACTCCTTCGTGGTGGACCCCCTGGCGGAGGGCGCTTTCGGCAGGACGGAGGCGAGGCGGGAGCTGCGGCCCGAGCACGCGCATTCGAGCGCCGGCCGCTCCTACCGGGAGTGGGCCGTCGCGCCCGGGACCCGCCTCCTGGTCAACGGAACCGCCTACGAGTGGAACGGGGAGACCCTCGTCGCGAGCTCCTGCGACGGGTACCTGCTGCTCTCGACGCGCACCGCCCCGCAGTTGTACGACGCCCACCTGACGAGGCAGGTCCTCGCCGGAGCCGCCTTCCTCGGATCGCTCGCGCTCACCCTGTGGCTCTCGTGACGGTTCACGCCGGGTTCTCGGAGGCGGTCGGCCAGCCCACGGGCGAAGGCGCTGCCGACCGCCGTCCGGACCCGCGCGGCGGCGCCCTGCGCCGTCGAGCCGCCGGAACCCGCGCTCCGGAACCGGACACTTCTGGAGCAGGCACTTTCGAGGCGGACACTTCCGGGCCCGGCACAGGACCCGACCGGGGCTCCGGCCGCCCCGGGCGTCAACCGCCGTCCTGTTCGAGGTCGAAGCGCTCGCGTGCCCGCTCGATCTCGGGCGTGTGCGCCGAGATCCAGTCGAGCAGCACGTCCACCGGGTGCCGGAGGGTCTTGCCCAGCGGGGTGATCCGGTACTCGACGGCGACCGGCCGCGAGCCGACCACCGCGCGGTGCACGATGCCGTTGCGTTCGAGGCGGCGCAGGGTCGCGGTGAGCGACTTCTGGGTCACCGAGGGGATCGCGCGGCGCAGTTCGTTGAAGCGCGAGGGGCGCTCGCAGAGCACGTTGAGCACCTCCATGGACCACTTGTCCAGGATCTGGTTGAGGAGCTCGCGGTGCGGCGCGGTGATCCCGATGTCGTCGTGGGCTGCCTGCCCGGTATCCGTCATGACACCTGGTTTCGTTGCAGTTTCTTTCTGATACCAGGTATCAACATTAGACCAAGTCGGCACCAGTAGCGAGGACACAGGCAATGGCCGTTCAGCGTTTCACCCCCGAGGGCATGATGCAGCCCACCCCGTACCACCACGTCGCGGTCGGCACCGGTACGCGCCACGTGCACGTCAGCGGACAGGTCGCCCGCCGCGCCGACGCGACCCCGGTGGCCCCGGGCGACCTCGCCGGGCAGGTGGCCCAGGTGCTGCGCAACACCGCGGTCGGCTTGGCCGGGGCGGGAGCGACGTTCGACGACGTCCTGCGGCTGACCTTCTACGTCACGGCGTGGGAGCCCGGCAAGATCGACGCCTTCATGGCGGGGGTCGCCGAGGTCGCCGAGGAGGTCGGCCTCCCGACGCCGCTGCCGCCCTCGTCGCTCATCGGCGTGGACTACCTCTTCGAACCCGACGTGCTCGTCGAGGTCGAGGCGACGGCCGTCCTCGACTGACGGCGGTTCACCGGCCGCGGCGGGCGGAGGACGTGACGCCCTCCCCGTGCGTCGGGTAGGAAGGGGGCGGCCGCCGGTTCGTGGACGCGGGGGCGCGGCCCACGGGCGCGGCGGCCTCGCGCCCGCCTTGTTCGGGCTGGTGGAGGCGCTCTGACGTAGATATTTGTCGTGCGACAACAAAAAATCCGCTCTGCGGCTTTTGAAGTTGTTTCTGAGGGAACGGTAGTGGTCGCACCGGCGCCGCCCGCCGGGCCGCGGCACCCGAACCGCGGTCGCCGGCGGGGCAGCGCACCGGTGTCTGCCGAGGCAGACAGACAGGAGCACACAGGACCAGAGCACCGGGGGTTTCCTCTTGTCCACCACGTTGAACAAGAACACCGTGTCGCAGACCGACACCGACCACACGACCCTCATCCCCAGGACGCGCACGTCCTCCCCGGGGAAGGAGATCCCGGTCGAGGAACTCCTCGCCGAACTCCACGGCCTGGACGGCGACGACCCGCGCGCGGTCAGACTGCGCGAGCAGGTCGTGGTCCGCTACCAGCCGCTGGTCAACAAGCTCGCCCGCCGCTACAACGGCCGGGGGGAACCGCTGGAGGACCTCAAGCAGACCGCCATGGTCGGCTTGGTCAAGGCCATCCACGGCTACCAGCCCGATCGCGGCAAGCCCTTCATCTCCTACCTCATGCCCACGGTCACCGGTGAGATCAAGCGGCACTTCCGCGACCACACCTGGGCGATCCGCGTCCCCAGGCGCCACCAGGAGAACCGGATCAAGCTGCGCCAGGTGCTCAACACCTTCCAGCAGACCCACGCGCGCGTCCCCACCAACGCCGAGATCGCCAAGGAGATGGGGCTGGACGAGGAGGAGGTCGTCGAGCTCGTCCAGGCCTCGGAGTCCTACCGCTCCCTCTCGCTGGACGCCCCCGACTCCTCCGACTCCGACGGCCAGGAGGGCTCCCGGCTGGAGGACCACCTGGGCAGCGAGGACGAGGGCCTGGAGCGGGTCGTGCAGCGCGAGTCGCTCAAGCCCGCCCTGGCCCGCCTGCCCGAGCGCGAGCGCGAGATCCTCAAGCTGCGCTTCTTCGGCGACCACACCCAGACCGAGATCGCCGACCGCATGGGCTACTCCCAGATGCACGTCTCCCGGCTGCTGAAGAACACCCTGGAGCAGCTGCGCGAGGACGTGGGCGAGCGCGGACCCGCCCGGGGCTGAGGACCCCGAACGCTTTCCGGAGGGCGCCACGGGGGCCGCCCTCCGGAAAGCGGGCCGTCCCGCTCCGGTCGGCCCTGCGGCGGGTGCGGCGGGACCAGGAAACCCGTGAGGCATTCGAGCGGCCCGCGCGGGCGCGGCTCCGGAGGCAGGTCCGTCGATCGCCGCCGCCCGGGCGACGTGGCCGTCCGGACGGAGCGGGAGTCCGTCCTCAGCGGTCGCGGCTCCGAGGTGCTCAGCCCGTCGGCTGCGCCGCCCCGGCGTCCTGCTCGGCCGCCTCGTCCTCCGCCTCGGTCCGCCCGCCGCCGAACACCTCCCCGACGAGCCGCCGCGTCGTCTCCTGGAACGTCTGCGCCAGGGACAGCCCGGCGTCGTCCACGTAGGTCAGTGAGGCGGTCAGGGTGCTGCCGCCGTCGGCCGTGGCGTACATCAGCGCCGCCGAGCCCGCGATGCCGCCGTTGTGGTGGAAGAGGGTCCGGCCGTCGGTCTCCTGGACGAACACCCCCAGGCCGTAGCCGACCTTCTCCTCCGGAGTGCGCATCTGCGCCAGCAGCTCGGGCGGCAGGAGCCTGCCGCCCATCAGCGCGGAGAAGTACGTGTGCAGGTCCCGGGTGGTCGAGACCATGTCACCGCCGCTGGAGATCCAGGAGGGGTTCTGCCGGGTGACGTCGACCGTCCTCTCCCGGCCCTCCTCCTCGTACCGGTAGTAGGCGTGGGCGTGCGGCTCGGGGACCTCCGTCTGGGTGGTCGGCACCACGGTGCCCGTCAGCCCGAGCGGGCCCAGGATCAGCCGCCGCGTCTCCTCGGCGAGCGAGCGGCCGGTGACCCGCTCGACCAGCAGCCGGGCCAGCACGTAGTTGGTGTTGGCGTAGCTCCAGCCCGTCCCCGGCTCGAACCGGGACGGCTCGGACAGGGCCAGCCGCACCAGCTCCTCCGGCGGGTAGGTCCGGAACCGGTCCTCCACCCACTCCCGGCCCGACCAGGTGATCCCCGGCGCGAAGGTTCCGTCCTCGTGGACCTCGCCGGTGTGGTTGAACACCCCGCTGGTGTGCTGGAGCAGCATCCGCACCGTGATCCGCCGGTCCAGCCCGAACTCGGGCAGGTGGTCGGCCACCCGGTCCTCCAGTCCGATCCCGCCCTCGGCCACCAGCATGAGCACCGTGGTCGCGACGAAGTTCTTGGTGGCGCTGCCGATCCGGAAGTGCCCCTCGGTCGGCGGCAGCTCCGGCTCGCCCAACCTGCGCGCCCCGGCGCTGCCGACCCATTCGCCGCGCTCGTCGTGTACGCGCAGTTGCATTCCGACGAAGCCGGAGTCGACGGTCTCCTGCATGATCTTGTGCAGTTCCGGACGGTCCTGCTCGGTGGGGGCGAGGGACATGGTGGTGTGCTCCTTCGAAGCGGTGACGCGGTGGGAGTGGGGGAGGGGCCTCAGCGTGGGGGCGTGGATACCGGGTTCGGTGGTGCCGTTGTCCTTGAGGGCGTTCGGCGCTGGCGCGGCGCGATGTTTCTGACGGTGGAAAAGCTACGTTGCGTTCATTTTTGCGGCAATGGAAATTCCATGCGGAATCCCCGCATGCGCAGGTAAACGCCGGGAAATTATTGCAATGGTTTGGAATCTAATGCGATGAACTCCATGCGGTGCATTGCAATGGCTGGAAATCGAACGCTACGGTCGCCCGTCCCCGGCGATCACGCGCGAGGCGGTGCGCGACGGGGGGCGATGCGCCGCGCCCGGACCGCCCTTCGGCCTGCGCGGGCGCCGTCCGTGTGCCGACGCGGCCCGGCCGAACCTCCCGGCTCAGCCGCGGCCGTCCCGTGCGGGGCACAGGACGGCCGGGCCCGGCCGGGGGCGCTCAGAACCCGAGGCGCCGGGAGGGCGTGCGCCAGGAGCCGGCGAAGACCGCCGCCGACGTCTCCGGGTTTTCGAAGTTCCCGATGCGCTGCCCCTGGAGGAGTTGGAGCGCGGGGAACCTACCCTTCTCGAACAGGAGGATGTTCAGCGAACCGCCGTACTTGAAACATCCGATCTCCTCCCCCTTGGCCACGTCGACGGGTTCCTCGGGGGTCACCTTGGCGAATTTCGACCTGAACTCGACGGAGGCGATCGAGTTCAGCCCCACGGGGACCATTCCGACCAGACCGTTGTCGTCCTCGCCCGTGGCGATGACGAGATAACCCCGGCGGAAGTACTCGAACATGCTGTAGTCGTACCCGTATCCGACGTTGCCCTTGTTGAGCAGTTCGGGGAAGTTGCGCATTCCGTAGTAGACGCCGCCGACGTCGTCACGCGATTCCAGCACGCGCCCCCTGACGGGGGAGTGGTAGCGGTGGTACGACTTGGGCAGCAGGATGCAGGACACCGCCGTGCCGCCGACGAACCTGCTGGCGTAGTCGGAGCCGTCGAGCAGCTGTCCGACGTTCATGGTGACCGTCTTGACCGGGATCCGCGTCTCCTCGGTCAGTTCGTCGACGATCATGTTGATGACGCAGTCGGCCGGCGCGACCACCACGGATTCGTCGTCGGGGGCGTCGATCGGTCGCTTTCCCTGTTTGACCTCACGGACGAAGAACTCGTTGAAGTTCTTGTAGCCGCCGGCCGGGACGACGTAGTCGTCCATCCTGCGCCCGAGCTCCCTCATCCACTCCTCCGCCAGGCCGAGGGAGGCCTCGGAGTCCATGTAACGCCCCTGCAACTCCGTGAAGAGGGCGGTCATCCGGCATCCGGGGCCGGAGGTGACGAAGACCATGCCGTAGTCGTTCTCGTAGTTGATCCAGCTGAACTTCTCGATGTAGTTCAGCCCGCTGGAGACACCCGGCCGCCACTGGTCCCATTCGCGGAAGAAGTCGCACAGGTCGTTGATCGTCCTTTCGCGCCAGTCGTAGCGGACCTCCTCCGGCGCGTTCTCGGGGATCGGTTTCACGTGCCTGATCGCGGCGTCGTACATGGTGGCGAAGCCCTCGAAATCCTCCCTGTACCAACTCTCGACCAGTTCGACGAATTCTTCGATGTCCTGGATCTGGTCCTGTGTCAATGCTCCCCCTCTGTCGTTTCTGCCGGGCTTGCACGACTTCGGCGCGGTGGTCGGCGGTCAGCAGTCGGACGCGTTTTCCGCCGGATGTGGAGAGCGGTCGAACTGGCGCGGTCCCCGTTCGAAGCGCCGACCTTCGCCCGCGACGCGAAGCGTATGCGCGCCATCGGGGGTTCCCGGGGCGCGCGAGGCCGTAACCACGGAGTGGCTTTCTGCTTTTCCCACGGCAGGATTGGTGATCGCTATTCCTTTTTGGGGCGGCGATGCGAGGGGTTTGTCCGTGTGCTTTCGGCTGGGTTCCGTCCGGATTTACCGCCTGTCCGCGCCGGGGGGTTCCGCGCCGGTCGGCGCGGTACGCGCCGGTACGACCCGCCGCGGGTGGGGCGCCCGCCGCCCCGGTGCCGACCGGCCGCGGGAGCGTCCCCTTGCGTCGGCCAGCCCCATCCCGCCTCTGCCGACCAGTCCCGCCGGAACGGGAATCGCGAAACGGCCCCGGGCCCGCCGGTGTCCGTGGTTGCATGGCGTGCGTACCCGCCTCAACCGTCCCCGGACACGGAAGGGCCCGCGTGAACACACCGCCGACCATCCCGCGGCAGGAGCGGGACCGCGGCACCGCGGACGTGCGCGCCCTCGCGCGCCGAGGCGGCGGCTGCGGCCTGCCCCCGGAGCACACGGCGCCTCCCGGAGCGGGGCGGGGCCGATGACGCGGACGGTGCGGGTGGGCTCGCGCGGCAGCCGCCTGGCCAGGGCCATGGTCGCCGAACTCCTGGACCGGCTGCGCGCCGCCCACCCCGAGGTGGTGTGGACGCAGCACACCGTCATGACCGCGGGCGACCTGGACCGCACCACCGCCCTGGGCGAGCTGTCCGCTTCGGGTGCCGGGGTGTTCGCCTCCCGGGTGGAGGCCGCCCTGCTGGCAGGGGAGGTCGACGTGGCGGTCCACTCCCTCAAGGACCTGCCCACCCAGACCACACCCGGCACGGTGCTCGCGGTGGTACCCCGGCGCCACGACGTGCGCGACGCCCTGTGCGGAGCCACCCTGGACACCCTGCCCGAGGGCGCGCGTGTGGGCACCAGCGCGCCGCGCCGCGTCGGCCAGCTGCTGCGCGCCCGTCCCGACGTGTGCCCGGTACCGGTCCGCGGCAACGTCCCCCCGCGGCTGCGGCACATGCGCCGGAAGGGGTGGGGCGGTCTGCTCCTGGCCGCCGCGGGCCTGCGCAGGTTGGGGATGTCCGACCAGATCACCCAGGTCCTCGACCCCTGGGTCTGGCCGCCCTCGCCCGCCCAGGGCGCGCTGGGGGTGCAGATCCGCACCGCAGCCGGGGACGCCTGGCTCCGGGGGCTGCTGTCGGTCGTGCACGACGCGGCCACCGAGACCGCGGTGCGCGCCGAACGCGCCCTGCTCGCCGCGCTGGACGGCGGCTGCCACGTGCCTGTCGGCGCGACGGCGGTGGTCCAGGGCGCGTCGCTGCGATTGCTGGGCCAGGTCACCTCGGTCGACGGCCGCCGGTCGGTACGGGTCGAGCGGACCGGCTCCCCTGAGGACCCCGAAGCCCTCGGGGCCGGGGTCGCCGGGGAGCTGCGCGAGCGCGGTGCCGCCGACCTGCTCGCCGGGCCGCCGACCCCGGCGTGAGCCGGTTCGGTGTGCGCAGCCTGACCAGCAGCACCCAGGACATGCGCCGACCCCGGCGTGAGCGGGTTCAGCCCCCGCCCGCGGCCTCCCGGCGGGGGCGCGGAGCGCCGGCCCGGTTCTCCCGGGGCGTGACGATGTTGAACTCCGGGTCCGGCTCCTCCAGCAGGCCGAACAGCGTGGTGAGCAGTGACGCGTCGCCCGAGGTGTCCAGGTCCTCAGAGCCCCCGCCCGCGACCAGGCCCAGGAACCCGGGCTTGGTGAGCGTGACGGTCAGGTCGGCGCCACCGCCGCCGGGGGACTCCCAGCAGATGAGCGCCCCGTTGGACAGTTCGGTGCGGTGGCTCGTGTCCAGGTCGGTGAACACCCAGTCCACGGTAAAGCGGTGGTCCCAGGCCCGGGGGCCGTCGATCCGGACGGCCAGGGAGTCGAAGAGCTGTTCCACGGTGAGCGCCGAGGCCATACCCCCGCCGATGGCGAGCGGTTGGGCGCGCGGCGCTCCCCGCAGCTCCCGCGCGCCCTGGAGGTAGAAGTTGCGCCAGGTGCCGCACTCGGCCCCGTGGCCCAGTCGCTCGTACACCCCGGCCAGCGCCTCCCTGGCCCCGGTGTGGTCGGGGCGGGCGTATACCGCGTGGTCGAGCAGGGTGGCGGCGAAGCGCAGGTCCCCCTCGTCGCGGTACCTCCCGGCCTTGGCCACCACCTCCTCCACACCGCCCATACAGTCGACGTAGCGCCTGGCCTCCTCCACCGGCGGGTGCTCCCACAGGTGGGCGGGGTTGCCGTCGAACCAGCCCATGTAGCGCTGGTAGATCGCCTTGACGTTGTGGCTGACCGAACCGTAGTAGCCGTGGGTGTGCCACTCCCGCTCCAGCCCGGGCGGCATCCGGATCTCCTCGGCGATCTCCGACCCCACCATGCCGCGGTTGACCATGCGCAGCGTCTGGTCGTGGAGGTAGGCGTACAGGTCGCGCTGCTGGGACAGGAAGCGGACGACCTCCCCGCCGCCCCAGGTCGGCCAGTGGTGCGAGGCGAACACCACGTCGGAGTCGCGCCCGAACAGCTCGACCGCCTCGTTGAGGTAGCGCGACCAGACCCGGGCGTCGCGCACCAGCGCGCCGCGCAGGGTGAGCAGGTTGTGCAGGTTGCGGGTGGCGTTCTCGGCCATGCACAGGGCCCGGTACCCGGGGAAGTGGAAGTTCATCTCCGAGGGCGCCTCGGTGCCGGGCGTCATCTGGAAGACCATCCGCACCCCGTCCACGACCTCCTCCTGGCCGGTGCGGGTGATGTCCCGGTTGGGTTCCAGGAGCGTCACCGTGCCGCTGGAGGTGCTCTGGCCGAGGCCGTCGCCGATCTGCCCGTCGGGGCCCTTGGGCAGGAGGACACCGGTGTGGAAGACGCCCCGCCGTCCCATCGCGGTACCGGCGTAGACGTTCTCCGACACCGCGTGCTCCATGAACCCGGCCGGTGCCAGGATCGGCACGTTCCCGTCGGTGACCCCGCCGACGCCGCCGAAGTGGTCGATGTGGGAGTGGGTGTAGACCACCCCGGTGACCGGGCGGTCGCCCCGGTGCCTGCGGTACAGCTCCAGCCCGGCCGCGGCGGGCTCCGCCGACACCAGGGGGTCGATGACGATGACGCCGGTGTCGCCCTCCACGAGGGTCATGTTGGACAGGTCGAACCCGCGGATCTGGTAGACGCCCTCGGTGACCTCGTACAGCCCCTGGCGCGAGCACAGCCGGGACTGCCGCCACAGGCTGGGGTTGGCGGTGTCGGGGCAGGGCCCGTCGAGGAAGGCGTAGGCGTCGGCGTCCCACACCACGCGGCCCTCGGCGTCGGTGATCTGCCCGGGTTCGAGCCGGGCGATCAGCCCCCGGTCGGCGTTGGCGAAGTCGGCGGTGTCGGTGCGCTCGGGTCCGGTCGTGGTCAACTCTTCCTCCTGGCTCCTGGGCACGGAACGGTCGGTCGGGGTCAGGAGCGCGGGGCCTGGACGCACTGGGCCGTGGCCGCGCGCGCTCCCGTCGTCGCCGGGCCGCCCGGTCGGGCTGTGGACAGGCCCGACCGGGGCGAGCCTTCCCGTAGGCGTCTTTGGCTAGAACCAGCGACCGGCAAAGGGGGTATCCGCCCCGCCCCGCCTCGGCGCCGCCGGAGGCCTCGTCGTGATCGCCCTGGACGAGGAGGAACTCGTGCCGTGCACGCCCACCGCCCCCGAGGTCCGCCGACACCTCCCCCGGCTGGCCGCCGCTGACGGCTGACACCGGAACGGACAGGCCGCGCCCGGGGCGTGGGCGTCCAAGCCCGGCCGTACACTACGGGGCCGGGGCGGACGCCCCGTTCCCCACTCCTGGGAAGGCAGCACCGACCATGGCCGGTTTCTTCGAACGTCTCCTCGGCCCCGAGCCCATGAGAAGGCCGATCGGCCAGGGCACGGTCGACGAGGCGCAGGCCCTCGTGCGGGCGGACCGCAAGATCGAGGCGATCAAGCTCGTGCGCGAGCGCACCGGCGCGGGACTGGCCGAGGCCAAGCACGTCGTCGACGCCGTCGAGCAGGGCCACTGGATCCCGGTCGAGCCCGCGCCCGGTCAGAGCCTCGCCGACCGGGCCCGGGAACTGCTCGCCCAGGACCGTGCGGCCGACGCCGTCACGACGGTCTCCCGCGAGACCGGGATGACCGAGGCCGAGGCCACCCGCTTCGTCGACGCCCTCGACCGCTGAACCCGGCGGCGCCGCCGCGCCGTGCCCGCAGCGCGCGCCGTCCTCCGCGAGGCCGGGGCCATCCCGCTCCGGCGGTGCGTGAGGGGGGTGAGACGATATGCGGGAGATGTCAGAGAGCCAGCCGTGCCGTCCGTTGCGCGCCGGGGTGTTCACCCTGGTGTGCGCGAGCGTGTCCGCGCACGGCCACGCCCTCGGCTCCGGCCACGACGTCCCCCTCGTAGGCCTCCTGCTGGGCTGCGCGGCCGTCCTCGGTGTCTCCTGGGCCGCCGCCCGACGCCGCTACGGCCCGGCGATGCTCGTCGGCTGGATGCTGTGGGGGCAGCTCGCCCTCCACGTGGCCTTCAGCTACACCCAGAACACCGGGCGGGGCCGGACCCCGCACGGCGCCCACTCCGCCGACGCGGTCGCCCACTCCGCCCTGTCGGGGTGGCAGATGATCGCCGTCCACGTGCTGGCCGCGCTGGTCAGCGCGTGGTGGCTGCACCGGGGGGAGAACGCGCTCTTCGCGTTCCTGCGCTTCATGGCGCTCACCCTCCTCCCGCTCCTGCTGGTCCTGGGCTGGGGCTCCGTGCCGCCCGTCCGGGCGGGCGGCCCCGGGCGGTGGAGTGAAGAGCGCCCGCCGTCGCTCCTTCCCTACCTGCGCCACACCCGGGTCCTGCGGGGCCCGCCCGCCCCGCTCGGCGCCGCCTGAGCCTTCGGCGTAATTCCGTCCGTCGCACCGTCCGCGCCGTGCCCGCTCCCGGCGCGCGGAGCCGTCGTGCGCGCCGTGACCCTCCGTCCGCGCCACCGGCCGCGGTCCTCTCCCGTGCTCCGGCCGCTTCGCGCCGCCCGCCGAGGGCGTCTGCCGACCGGCACACCCGGGCCCCGGTGACGCGACCGCGCTGATCCGCTTTCCGCGGTGCGCCCGGGCGGACCCCGCGCCGCCTTCCGCGCGCTCCGGGGTCCCACGCGCCCGCGGCGCGGGGTTCCCGCGTTCCGCGTGCCGTGCGCCGCGACCCGGCGCCTGTGCCCGGCGAGACCGCCCGGTCCGCCACGCCGGGAAGCCGCGGAGGTGCCGGACGGCCGCTCCTCCGACGCCGCCCACGCAGGACCACACCAGCCACACCAGCCACATCCGGCCCCTCCGGGCCGTTCAACGACTTACGGAGACACACGATGACCCGATCACCCCTCTCCCGCACGGCGCGCGGTGCGCTGGCCGCGGCGGCCTCCCTGGCCCTGGTCACCTCCTGCGCCGCGGACCCGGCCGACACCCTGGCCGAGACGGGGTACTTCCTGGACCTGTCCGACGAGCCGATGGCCGCCTCCACCGTCGGGTTGGCCACGGTCGAGGGCGAGCCCTGGACCTTCGCCGACGTCGCGGACGACCGCCTCACCCTGCTCTTCTTCGGCTACACCAGCTGTCCGGACGTGTGCCCGATGACCATGGCCGAGATCAACCTGGCCCTTGACCAGGCGGGGGAGGAGGCCGGGGACTACGACGTCGTCATGGTCAGCACCGACCCCGAGCGCGACACCGACGAACAGCTGCGCTCGTGGCTGGACCGCTTCGACCCCGCATTCCAGGGGGTGCGCGGGGACATCGACGCCACGGTCGACGCCGCCGCGGACTACGGCATCCCGGTCGAGGCGCCCCGGGAGACCGAGGGCGAGTACCTGGTCTCCCACGGGGGCCGGATCGTCGTCCTGCTCCCCGACGGCAGAGCGGCGGGCATGTTCGACGAGGGCACCGAGGCGGACCAGATCGCCGAACTACTGCCCGAGCTCAGGGATGCGCTGCTGTGACGGGGGACGCGCACCGGCCGCCCCGCTTCTCCCGGCGCGGCCTGCTCACCGCCGTGGGGGCGGCGGGGACCGCCGGAATCGGCGCCGGAGGGCTGACCGGGTACGCCTCCGCCGCCGCGGTCGCGGAGGAACGGGACGCCCTCGCCCTGAACCCCGCCCGCTCCAGGGGCGGTCCGCGGGAGGGACGCCCTCCCGCGCTGCTGACGCCCGCGCCCGCGCACGTGCGGGTGGTGGCCGTGGACGTGGACGCCCGGGAGGCGGCGGACGTGCGCGGGGCCGCCCGCGAGGTCCTCGGGACCTGGAGCCGTGAGGCCCGCTCCCTACACGAGCGGGGACCGGCCGCCCTCGGGGAGGGCGCGCCCTCCCAGGGCCTGCACCCCGCCTCGCTCGGGGTCACCCTCGGAATCGGCCCCTCCCTGCTGGAACGCGCGGGCCTGGCCGACCGTCGCCCGCCGCACATGGAGGACCTGCCCGCCTTCGACTCCGACCGCCTGGTCCCCGCCTGGTGCGGCGGCGATCTCATGCTGCACGTGGGAGCCGAGGACCCCCTGGTCCTCAGCTCCGCGGTCGACCACCTGCTGCGCGCGGCCCGGGGCCGCGCCAAGGTCCGCTGGTCCCTGTCCGCCTTCCAGCGGTCGGCCGCGGCCGCCGCCGACCCCGCCGCCACACCGCGCAACCTCATGGGCCAGATCGACGGAACGGTCAACCCGCGCCCCGACGAGGCCCTGTTCGACGCCCAGGTCCTGGCCTCCCACACCGAACCGTCCCTGGCGTGGATGGACGGGGGGTCCTACCTGGTCGTGCGGCGCATCCGCATGCTGCTGGACGACTGGTTCGCCCTGCAGACCCGACGGCGCGAGGCCGTCATCGGACGCCGCCTGTCCGACGGCGCGCCCCTGGGCGGGGACCGCGAGCACGACCGGCCCGACCTGTCGGCCCGGGACGGCGCGGGGGAGCCGGTCATCGCCCGTGACGCCCACATCAGGCTCGCCAGTCCCGAGAGCACGCTGGGGGCGCGGATGCTGCGCCGGGGCTTCAGCTACGACCTGGGCTGGGACGCCGACGGCCGCAGGCAGGCGGGCCTGCTCTTCACCGCCTGGCAGGCCGATCCGCGCACCGGGTTCACGGCCGTGCAGCGCAACCTCGACGAGGGCGGGGACGCGCTCGGCGCCTACGTCAGGCACGAGGGCAGCGCCCTGTTCGCGGTGCCGCCGCTGCGGGAGGGGGAGCCGCATGCGGCGCACACCCTGCTGTGAGAACGGGGGGTTCGGGAACCGGAGCGGTTCCCGCGACGACATCACGGTCGGGCCCGGCAGCGGAGCCCGACCCGACGCAGGGGAGGAAGAGGCAAGTGAGGACCATGCCGCGTACACGGGCTGACAGGCGACGTCTCGCACGCCGCGCCGCACCGGCGGCCCTGGGGGTGCTGCTGTGCGTCACCGCGTGCGGGGGCGGGCAGGGCGGCTCCGGGGAACCGGCCTCCGCCGCACCCGCGAGCGAACGGGGCCGCACCGAGGCCGGGCACCTGCTGGTGTCGGACGCCTGGATGCCCGAACCGGCCAACCCGGAGGTGGGGGTGGTCTACCTGCGCGTGTCCAACTCGGGGAAGTCCGACGACGCCGTCACGGGGGTGTCCACCGACGCCTCCGAGGACGCCGACCTGTGCAGCACCGAGACCGCCGACTCCGGGTCCGCGCGCATGCGGGTCGTGGAGGAGATCCCGGTTCCGGCCGGGGGAGCTACCACCCTGGTCGAGGGCGGCTACCACGTCATGGTCAACGACCTGCCCGAGGCCCCGGTCGTCGGGGACGAGGTCACCGTCACCCTCTCCTTCGCCAGCGAGGAGGAGGTGGCGGTCACCGTTCCGGTGGAGCCGATGACCGCGCGGAGCGGGGAGAGCGGCTCCGGGCACGAACACCACCACTGAGCCCACCGCTCCGTGCCGGTCCGGGGGGCGGCCGCCCGGCGCGGCGACCGCCCCCCCGGCCCCGGGCCCCGGCCAACGGGTCAGGCGGACCCGTGGCCGCCCGTCACAGGTTCCGCGCCCCGGACGCGGGCGCGCCCGCGGACCCGGGCCCGGCCTGCCCGCCGGTGCCCGGAGCCCGACCGCCCGGCGCGGAGCCCCCCGAGGCACGTGACCAGGCCCGCCACCCGAGGACGGCGTCCACGGCCAGGAACACCAGCAGCGAGGCCCCCAGCAGCGGCACCGCCCAGCCGACCAGGGCCAGGGCGGCCACCGCCGCGACCTTGGACAGCGGGGGAAGGGCCGCGAAGGAGCCGCGCGGGTAGGGACGCCCCACGCCCAGGGCGCGGGACCGGGTGGGGCGCCGCTGCCACCACATGCGGTAGCCCAGCACGATGACGGCGATCAGCCCCGCGGCCAGGGCGGACAGCACCAGCTGGTTCGGAACGCCGAACAGCACACCCATGTGGGCGTCGATCCCCCACCGGCTCAGCTTGGCCATGACCGGGTAGTCGGCGAAGCGGACCACGTCGGTGACCTCGGCGGTGTCCGGGGCGACGGCGGCCGAGTCCACCCGCGTCGGCCAGCTCCGGTCGATCTGGCTCACCACGTAGGGGGAGGTGTGGTCCTCGGGCAGGGCCACCTCGACGGGGCCGTCCAGGCCCGCCTCGCGCGCACTGGCCAGGACGGCGTCCACGCCCGCGTCCACCCCGGGCGAGGCCACCGGCGCCTCCGTGGACACCGCGGGGGTGCTCCAGTCCAGCCGCTCGCGCAGGTCGCTGATGTTGGCTCCGGCGTACTGCGACCACGTCATCCCCGTCGCCGACAGGAACAGCAGGCCCACCAGCAGCCACAGGCCGGTGGCCCCGTGCACGGAGACCGACCTGGACCGCCCCCCGGAGGTGCCCGCGCCGGGCAGCAGCAGGCGCCGCAGGCCCGCGCGCGGGCGCCGGTTGCGCGCCGCCCACAGGACGACACCGCCCAGGGCGACCACCCACATCCAGCTCGCCGCCAGCTCGCTGTACAGGCGTCCGACGTCGCCCAGGTGCAGGCTGCGGTGCAGGGTGTCGACCCACGTGCGGGCCGGGAGGGCGCCGCTGGTGCCGTAGGTCTCCATCACCCCGAGCACCTCGCCGCCGTAGGGGTCCACGAACACCGTCATCCTGTGGCTGGCCTCCAGCCCCGGCACGTCGAACAGCACCCGGGTGGAGTCCTCCGCGCCGGTGGCCGGTCGCACCGCGTCGAGTTCGGCGTCCGGCAGCTCCTCCCGGGCGACGCGCACCTGTGCGTGGAGCGGGATCGGTTCGCCGGAGGGCTCCACCCGCAGCTGTTCGGCGTAGACCGCCTGTTCGATCTGGGGCGTCCACACGTACAGCAGTCCCGACACGGCGGCGACCAGTACGAAGGGGGCGACGAGGACCCCCGCGTAGAAGTGCAGGCGCAGCACCAGGGGCCGCAGCGCCGCCCAGGTGCCGCGCCGTCCGGGCTCCGCGCGCGTCCCGTCCTGCGGGGGCGCGTTGTCTTCCTGTCCCATGGGGCTGCTCTCCTCGTGGCTGGCGCGACCGCTCCGACGGCACCGCGGTGCTCCCCGGCCGGTGCGGGGCGCGCCGATCGTGATGGTTTCCTCCTGTTCGGGTCGTCCCGGAGGGCGGGGGAGTTCCCGGCGGGGGCGATTTCCCCGGCAGCCGCGCACGGGCCGCCGCGCCCCCGGCGGCCGGGGGCGGACGTGCTGCCGGTCCGCGCGGCGCGGGGCGTACGGCCGCCCCGCGCCGTCAGGGGGTCAGAAGGAGTAAGCCGGTCGCCCCGTCTCCGGCGGCGGTGGCCTCACACTCCGTCGCGCGCGGTCGGCGGGGCCGGGGCGCGGCGGGAGTGCGCGCGGTGCGCCACCGCGAGGGAGGACGCCACCAGCAGGAGCGCGAAGCTGCCGACGAGGGCGGCCCGCAGGCCGAGGAGGGCGAGCAGGCCGCTCACGGCGATGATGCCGAGCGAACTCGCGGTGCGCAGGAGCGCGAACATCTCCGCGCGGCGGTCCGGCGGTGCGAGCCCGTCCAGGGCGAGCGAGTAGAACGTGCCCAGCATCGGCAGGAAGAGCCCGATGACGGCCGCGCCGGTGAGCGTCAGGGAGAGGTGGCCGCCGACCAGGACCAGCACGGAGCCCGCGGTGGTCGCCGCGAGGAAGGCGACGACCTGCCAGGGGGCGGGCGTGCGGTTGCGCACGCTCACCCAGACCCCGCCCGCGACCGAGCCCGCGCACAGCACGAGGGCGAACAGGAAGGCCCAGCCCGGTTCGAGTCCGAAGGACAGCGCGAAGGAGACCGCTCCGACCTCGACGGCCGCGACCGCCCCCGCGCTCGCGGTCGCGCAGAACAGCCACAGGAACACCGAGCGGGGGATCGGCATCCGTACGCGGGGCGCCTCACCGCCCTGCGGCCCGCGGGCCCCGGGCACGCGCGGCATCAGGAGCAGCGGGCCCACGCCCAGCGCGGTGACCGCCGCCATGGCCCAGACGGGCGAGACGGCGCCGAGCACCGAGGCGAGCGCGGGGGACAGCGCGAAGCCGACCTCGTTCAGCGTCGCGGCCACGCCCAGCGCGCGGGGGAGCCCGGACGGTTCCACGAGGTGGTTGAGCAGGAGCCGCTGGTAGCCGTACGCGGCGCCGTTGACGGCCCCCGCCGCGGTGACCGCTACCAGGAGCAACCCGAAGGGGGCCTGTACCGCCGCCAGCACGGTGACGGCGGCGAGCGCGAGCGTTCGGACGGCGATGAGCGCGCGCAGGTAGTGGACGCCGTTGAACCGGCGGCCCATACGGGACACGGGGACGGCGCCGAGCACCTGCGCGGCCGTCATGGCGAAGACCAGCGCCGCGCCGGACTCGGCCGTGCCGGTGATGGGGAGGGCGAGCAGGGCGAAGGCGATGGGGGCGGCGGCCTGGGGCACGCCGAACATCCCGTACCCGACCTGCCAGCGCACGACGTCGAGCCGGGAGCGCGACGCGCCGGTGTCCCGCCCGGGCGGCCTCGCCTGGGTCCGTGCCATCAGGGCCTCGCATCCTCGCGTTCGCACGCGGTGGGGGTCGGCCCGGGGCCGAACAGGGCAGACGGTGGGCAGTATAGTGCTCACTGGTGTGACCGTCGACGGAACTGCTGAGCGAGGACGCGTGGCCGAGCGGATACGACCCGAGGTGGCCGTCCTCGTGGGCAGGCGCATCCGCTCACTGCGGTCGGAGGCGGGGCTGAGCGTCACGGGGCTCGCCGAGCTCAGCGGGGTCAGCCGACGCATGCTCACCCAGGTCGAACTCGGCCAGGCCAACCCCAGCCTCGCGACCGTCGACCGGCTCGCCGCCGCGCTCGGGACGACGTTTCCGGCGCTCGTCGGACTCCTCCCGGATCCCTCGCCCGACGGGATCGAGGTCTGGTCGACCCCGAACGGGAGCTGGGCCTACCTCCTCAAGGCGACCGAGACGCCCCAGGTGTCGGTCGAGCTGTGGAAGTGGCACATCGCCGGGGACGACGGCTACCGGGCGGCTCCGGCGGCGGGCGCCCCCGACTCCATGGCGCACGTGGTGCGCGGTCGCCTCCGTGTCCGGTCGGCTTCGGGCGACCTGTCGGTGGGCGAGGCCGAGTCGACGCGGATCGGGAGCGGCTCCGGGCACACGTTCGAGGCCGCCTCGGACGCGGTCGACTTCCTCTGGGTGGTGACGGTTCCCCGCACCGGCGGCTGACGGGCGGCGCCTCGGGAGCGGTCCGCTGCCCGACCGGCAGGCCCGACCCCCACCGAGGCGGCGGAGACCGGGCCCGTACGTCGGCTCACAGGCCCTCGCCCAGAGCGGCGACGACCTCGGGAGGGTAACCGGCGGCGGCCAGGGGGGCGACCACGTCCCGGTCCAGGTCGGGCAGGTAGCCGAACAGCACGTCGGCCGGGCCCTCGATCTCCACCCCGCCCACCGCGGCGGGCAGCAGCAGCGTCCGGGCCCGGCCCAGCTCCCCGCGCCAGTCGCCGCAGCGCACCCGCACGGGCGCCCCGACGTTGGTGAGGACCTGCGCGGTGGCGAACGTGTGGCGCAGGGGCTCGGCGGTGCCCGCGTGCCAGCGTTCGAGCGCGAAGTGCGGCCCGGCGCAGCAGAACACCCGCTCCACGCCGTCGCCGACCCCGATCCTCAGCCCCGGATGGAAGTCGGGCCTGTGCTCCGGCCGTACCTGGGCCATCAGCGCCTCCAGGTTCGCGCGCCACCGCTCGTCCGGGACCGGCGAGCCGTCCTCCATGTCCCAGCGCATCGCGTGCTGCTGAACGTCGGAGGTCTGCTCGATCTCGTAGACCAGGGTCCGGGGGCCGAAACTGTGCACCGTGCCGCCCGGAACGTAGACCGTCTCTCCGGGCCGCACCGGCAGGCGGCGCAGCACGGCGTCGAAGTCCTGGTCGAGCAGCGCCCGGCGGAGCTCCTCCCCGGTCACCCCGCTCCTGACCCCGCACAGCGCGGTGGCGCCGGGAGGCGCGTCGAGGATGTGCCAGGCCTCGGTCTTGCCGTTGGGCTGCCCCTCCAACCGCCGGGCGGTGGCGTCGTCGGCGTGCAGGTGCACCGGCAGCGTCCCGGAGGCGTCGATGAACTTGGTCAGCACCGGGAAGACCTCCCCGGACCAGCCCTCGCCCACCAACCCCTCCGGCCACTGCGCGACGAGCTCGCGCAGGGACAGCCCCGCGAGGGGCCCGTCGAGCACCGTGCTGCCGTTCCCGTCGACGTCGCTGACCTCCCAGGTCTCCGCGATCGCCCAGTCGGGCAGCCCCTCCCGGCCCAGGTGGCGGGCGATGGCGTGGCCGCCGAACACCAGCTGCCGGGCCGGAGCGCTCACACGCAGCGGGTACCAGTCCACGGCCGTCCCCGTCACAGGACCGGCTTGCCGCCGGTGACCGCGATGCGGGCGCCGGAGACGTAGCTGGACTCGTCCGACGCCAGCATCACGTACACCGGAGCCAGTTCGGACGGCTGCCCGGCGCGGCCCAGCGGTACCTGGGAGCCGAAGCCCTCCACCTGCTCGGGCGGCATGGTCGAGGGGATCAGCGGGGTCCAGATCGGTCCCGGCGCCACGGAGTTGGCCCGGATGCCCTCGGGCGCCAGCATCTGGGCCAGGGTGGCGGCCATGTTGGCGATGCCCGCCTTGGTGGCGTTGTAGGGCAGCAGGGTGGGCGGCGGGGCGTCGGAGTTGACCGACGTGCTCGCGATGATTGAGGAGCCCGGCCGCATGTGCGGCACGGCGGCCTTGGCGAGGTGGAAGAACGCGCTGAGGTTGACGGCCAGGGTGTGGTCCCACTCCTCGTCGGGGATCTCCTCCAGCGTCTCGTGGGTCATCTGGAAGGCGGCGTTGCTGACCAGGACGTCCACCCGGCCGAACTCCTCCACCGCCTTCCCGACGAGGGCGCGGCACCGGCCCGGGTCCGCCAGGTCCCCGGGGAACAGGACGGCCCTGCGGCCCGCCTCGCGCACCCAGCGCTCGGTCTCCCGCGCGTCGTCGTGCTCGTCCAGGTAGCCGATGAGCACGTCTGCGCCCTCGCGGGCGAAGGCGATGGCCACCGCCCGCCCGATGCCGCTGTCGGCGCCGGTGATGACGGCGGCCTTCCCGTCGAGCCGCCCCGACCCCCGGTAGGACTCCTCGCCGTGGTCGGGTCTGGGGTCCATGGCGTCGGTGCGGCCGGGCGGGGTCTGCTGCTGTGACGGCTGGGGCACGAGGTCCTCCCGTAGACGAAGTGACCACAAGGCTACGTTCCGTGCGCGCCGGTGGCGGGGAGGGGCGCGGCGTTCCCGGTGAAAGCCGGGCCCCGCGCCGGGTGCCTCCCCGGGGACCGGGTCCGGGGCCGCGGCGGCGCCGGTTCCGACGCCACCGCGCGGATCGCCGCGGAACTCCCCGCGGCCCGCTCCGGCGGTGCGCCCACGGACGTGACCGCCGGTCAGCGCATTTCCTGGGACCGGTCTCCGGGACCGGCCTCCGGGACCGGCCTGTCGCCGCGGGTCCGGATGTCCTAGGGTGTGTGGTCCGTTCCGTGAACGCCGTACGAGGAGGTGGTCGTGATGGGGCTGTTGACCTAGCCGCCCGCCCGGAGGGTCCGGGAGAGGGCGGCGGGTTCCGGAAGGAACGAGATGTCCCGTACGGACAAGACCAAACCGCTGTGGGTGCGCCAGCGCGAACACGGAGCGGTGGCGCTGCACGACCACAGCCACGGACCCTGCGACCTGCCGCCGGAGCCGACGCGTGCGACGCCCGACACGCGGTGCCAGTGGGCGCACCCTGATTCGGTGCCGATGGGCCACGAATGCTGTTCCGGGTGCCAGAAGCGCGGATGCACCGCGGACTGGCAGCAGTACGTCAAAGCCGGCAACCGCAGGCGCCGCCACGCTGACCGCCTCCTGACGCACCGCTGGGTGCGCGAGGCGAACAGCCGCTGAGGGGGCTCTTCCGCGTCCCTCCGCGCGGGTGCGTCCGTTGCGCGGAGGGCGCGGTCCCCTCCCCACCCGGCGGGCCCCGGCGGCCGGAGGGCCGCCACGCGCCCCGCGTAGGGGAGAACCCTTCGGAGGGGGCTTCTCCGGCGTTATATTCCAGTACTAGAATGCGTGCGTGGAGCTGACACCCGCCGAACTCACCGTCCTGGGCCTGGTCATCGAGCGCCCCCGACACGGCTACGACCTGGGACAGGCCATCGAGCTGCGCGGTGTCCGCCAGTGGACCGACATCGGCTTCTCCTCGATCTACTACCTGCTCGCCAAACTGGAGAAGCGGGGCCTGGTCCACGTCCCGCAGGCCCCCGCCGCCGCGAAGTCGCGCCGGGTGTTCCACGCCACCGACACCGGAAGGCGGGCGGCGCGGGACGGCGCGCTCGACCTCATCCGGCGGCCCCGGCCGGTGGCCCACCCGCTGCTGGCGGGCGTCGCCAACCTGCCCCTGCTCTCCGGACGCGAGTACGCCGACGCGCTGCGCGCCCGGCTGGCCGGGGTGGAGGAGCGCATCGCCGCGGTCCGGGAGGCCGAGCGGGCGCAGGCGCCCTCCGCGCTCGCGGCGCGCGAGGTGTTCTCGTACTCACTGAGCCTCCTGGAGGCGGAAAGGTCGTGGCTCGCCAGCCGAGTCCAGGTGCCCGATGACGGACAAGACCGACTTCAAGAAAAGCCTTGACGCCTACCGGGCGCGGCGGGACCGGTTCCGGATCACGCACGTGCCGGACCTGAGCTACCTCATGGTCGACGGCCACGGCGACCCCAACACCTCACCGGCCTTCACCGAGGCGGTCGAGGCGCTCTACCCGGTGGCCTACAAACTCAAGTTCGCCAGCAAGCGCGACCTCGGGCGCGACTACGTGGTCATGCCCCTGGAGGGCCTGTGGTGGGCCGAGGACATGGACGCCTTCACGGCGGCGCGCGACAAGTCGCGGTGGGACTGGACGATGATGATCATGGTCCCGGACTGGACCGACCAGGACATGTTCACCGCCGCCGTGGAGCAGGTCGCCGCGAAGAACAGCCCCGCGCGCCTCGGCGACGTCCGCATGGAGACGCTGTCCGAGGGCCGCTGCGTGCAGACGCTGCACGTGGGCTCCTTCGACGACGAGGCGGACGTGCTCCGGCGGATGCACCACGAGTTCGTCCCCGGCAACGGGCTGCGCATGGTCGGCAGGCACCACGAGATCTACCTGAGCGACTTCCGCCGGGCCGCGCCGGACAGGCTGCGCACCATCCTGCGGCAGCCGGTCGCCGCCGTCTCCGGGAGCGGGGCCGGGCCCGCCGCCTCGGACGGGTGAGCGGCGCAGCCCGCCCCCGGTGCCCGGGGCGGCCCGCCACCGCGTTCCGGGGCCCCTCCTCCCAGTCGGGGCGGGTCCCGTGCACGTCCCGTTGTCCCCGGCCGCCGATAGTGTCCCGCCATGAGTCACGCGCTGACGACCTACGTGGTCGACCTCGACGTCCTGCACGGCTCCGTCGGGTCGGGGGACGACAAGCTGCGCCGCATGATCGGCGGCCGGTTCAAGCAGCACCTGGCCCACTTCGACGCCCAGTTCGACCACGTCGCCGACGCGGGCGGCCCCGGCATCCGCGACGCGATCCGCGCGGTCATCGAGGGAGGCCCCTTCGACGACCGGCACGGCACCGTGTACGGCTACGCCTACAAGTGGATCTGCGAGTTCCACGGCCGCGCCCTGTTCAACAACGACTTCTCCCCGATGAGGTTCGGGTGGCTGGAGACGGTCGACGCGGGCCTGAACGCACTGGGCGTGACCGCGGTCGGCGTCGAGGAGTTCAGCTTCGGCGGCGCCCCCTCGCCGATCCCGGCGCCCGAAGACCTGCCGGGCTACGGCGAATGGAGCCTCACCGAGTGCCGCAAGGCCCTCGAACAGTGGGAGGCCGCCACCGGCGAGGGCAGGGCCGCGCTCGACCCCTCCGTGCTGAGCGCCGCCGAGTCCTGCGTGGACTGGTACAGGACCGCGGTCGCGGCGGGCCGGGGCGTGGCCGGTTTCTTCCACTGACCGGCGGCCGGACCCGCCGGACCTCCGTCTGAGGGGTTCCGGCAGGGCCTGCCGCTTTCCGGCGGGTCCTGCCTAGCCTGGTGTTATGGACAAGAAGACCGTGCGCGAGTTCCTGGTCACCAGACGAGCGCGTGTGACACCTGAGCAGGCGGGGATTCCGGCCTACGGGGACGACCGCCGGGTGCCCGGGCTGCGCCGCGAGGAGGTCGCGATGCTCGCCGGGGTGAGCATCGACTACTACACCCGCCTGGAGCGCGGCAACATCGGCGGCGCCTCCGACAGCGTGCTGGAGGCGGTCTCCCGGGCCCTGATGCTGGACGAGGTCGAGCGCGCCCACCTGTTCGACCTCGCGCGCGCCGCCTCCGGTGCCCGGGCCCGCCCCGCCGAGCCGCCGGTCCCGGCCGAGCCGCCGGTCCCGGCCGTGCGGCCCTCGGTGCAGCGGATGCTGGACGCGATGGACACACCCGCCGTCGTGCACAACGCCCGCCAGGACCTGGTGGCCGCCAACCGCCTGGGCCGGGCCCTGTACGCGCCGCACTTCGACACCGAACGGCGCCCGCCCAACATGGCGCGGTTCATCTTCCTGGACCCCCGCGCCCGCGACTACTACGTCGACTGGCCCCTGGCCAGGCGCACCACCGCCGCGAGGATGCGCCTGGAGGCTGGGCGCAACCCGCTGGACGGGGAGCTCACCGCGCTGATCGGGGAGCTGTCGGCGCGCAGCGGCGTCTTCGCCCGGGACTGGGCCCGCCACAACGTCCACAGCCACCGCACCGGCACCAAGGCCTTCCGCCACCCCGACGTCGGCCTGGTCGAGGTCACCTTCGACGTGTTCGAACCGGCCGGTGAGGAGCGGTTGTGGATCGTCACCTACACCGTCGAACCCGGCACTCCCTCGGCGGACGCCTTCGCCCTGCTGGGCACCCTCGCCGCCACCCGCGCGGAGGCCGACGGCGGGCGCGGCGGGACCGAGACCGGCGTGGACCAGCCCGACCGGCCCTGAAAGGGCGCTGAGGCTGCTCCGGCCGGTCGGCCGCCCCGGCGGCGGGGGAGCGGCCGACCGGCGCGCCGTGTTCCTCGACCGGTCGGGGTCCGGCCGGATTCGTCCGCCCGGACCCCGACCGGCGCGCCGGGCCCTCCGGGCGGGGTCACACCGTCAGGAGGGTCTTGACCGCGCGCCGCTCGTCCATCGCCCGGTAGCCCTCGGCGGCCTCCTCCAGGGGCAGGGTCAGGTCGAAGACCCTGCCCGGGTCGATCTCGCGGTCCCAGATCCGCCGGATCAGGTCGGGCAGGAACCGGCGCACCGGGGCGGGGCCGCCGTGCAGGTGCACGGCGCTGAAGAAGAGCTCGTCGCCGGGGAGCTGTACGTCGTGCGAGACGCCGACGTAGCCCACATGGCCCCCGGGGCGGGTCGAGCGGATGGCCTGCATCATCGACTCCTGCGTGCCGACCGCCTCGATCACCGCGTGCGCGCCGAGCCCGCCCGTGAGCTCCCGGACCCTCTCCACGCCCTCGTCGCCGCGCTCGGCGACGATGTCCGTGGCCCCGTAGAAGCGGGCGAGTTCCTGCCGGTCCGCGTGGCGCGACATCGCGATGACGCGCTCCGCGCCGAGCTGGCGGGCGGCCAGCACCCCCATGAGGCCCACCGCCCCGTCCCCGACGACCACCACGGTCCGGCCCGGGCCCGCCTGGGCGGCGTCGGCGGCGAACCAGCCGGTGCCCAGGACGTCGGACGCGGCCAGCAGCGAGGGGATCAGCTCCGGGTCCGGCCGCCCCGGCGTGGCGACCAGGGTGCCGTCCGCGTACGGGATGCGGGCCCGCTCCGCCTGGGTGCCGATCGCCCGGGCCACGAAGGAGGCGTGCACGCACCTGGACTGGTAGCCCGCCCGGCAGATCTCGCAGGTGTTGTCGGAGATGACGAACGAGCCGACGACGAAGTCGCCGACCCCGATCTCGCGCACGTCCGCGCCGGTCTCCTCGACCACGCCGACGTACTCGTGCCCCATGACCTGGTGGTCGGCCGGTTCCACGCCCCGGTAGGGCCACAGGTCCGACCCGCAGACGCAGGTCGCGGAGATCCGGATGACCGCGTCGGTGGGCTCGATGATCCTCGGATCCTCGCGTTCCTCGACCCGCACGTCCCCTGGCTGGTACATCACTACACCGCGCACGGTTCCCCCTCGTGTTCGTGTGCCGTGCGGTGGGCCCCGCCGCTCCCTCGGGCTTCGCTGTTCCCTCCGGCCCCAGCGCTCCCTCGGGCTTCGCTGTCCCCTCTGGCTCCGGCGTCCCCTCGGACCCCGGCGCCCGCTCCGGCCCCGGTGCTCCCCGGGTACCCACCGTCCGACCACGGTAGACGTCCGGACCCGGCTCCTGGGAGGGCCTGTCACATCCCCCCCGACGACTGTTTGCCACCCATGGGGGAACCGGTGCCCAACGCGAGTCCCCGCGTGCCCGGCTCCGGGGCGGCGGCCGGGGACGCTCCGGGGTCCGGCCGCGCCCGGCCCCGCCGCCCTACGAGGGGGCCTCGCCGGGGACGGGGAGGGGCTCGGGGCGCTCCGGCGGCTCGGCCGCCGCCCCGTGCCCGGCGCCGCCGGGAGGGGCGCTCCGGGTCGGATCGGGACTCCCTGTTGCTCCAACATATCAACGAGCGTTAGTTTGTTGGTATGTCCTCCGACTCCTGTGAACTCCTCTGCCTCGACCTGCCCCAGGCCGAGGCCGTCCGCGCCCGCGTGCCCGCCGACGGGGACGTCCGGTCCGCCGCCGACCGGGCCCGGGCCCTGGCCGACCCCACCCGGCTGCGCGTCGCCCGCGCGCTGGCGGTCGGCGACGAACTGTGCGTGTGCGACCTGGCCTGGGTCTGCTCCGCCTCGCAGAACCTCGTCTCCCACCACGTGCGCCAGCTCCGCACCGCCGGTCTGGCCTCCTCCCGGCGCGAGGGCAAGCTCGTCATGTACCGCCTCACCGACGCGGGGCGCGCTCTGCTGGCACTGCTGCTGCCCGACCCCGAACCCGCCGTGAGGGAGGGCTGACCCGTGTCCGACCTGTGCTGCGGCGACGACGGGGCGCCCGAGTCCCGCCGGGGCCGCCCGACGCCGAACCCGGCACCCGCGCCCGTGCCCCGGGCCCCCGCCTCGGTCACCTGCTCCTGCTGCTCGGGCGGTGACGCCCGCGGGCGCCCCCGGGCGGTCACCGCCGACGGTGCTTCCGACGACGGCCACGCCGGTGCGGGGACGGCGGCCGACGACGGCTGCGGCGACCCGACCTGCGGCGCGGACGCCCCGGAACCGGAGGAGAAGCCGGGCGCCTGGTGGGACTCGGCCACCGTCCGGTGGGCGGGCCTGGCGGGTGCCCTGTGGCTGTCCGGGCTGATCGCGCAGTGGCTCACCCCGGTCCCTGCCGTGCCGACCGTGCTGTTCGCGGGGGCCATCGCGGCGGGAGGACGGACCTTCGTCCCCGGCACCCTGCGCGCCCTCGTCCGCGGAAAGTTGGGCGTGGGCACGCTGATGACCGTGGCCATGGCCGGAGCCGTCCTGCTCGGCGAGGTGGGCGAGGCCGCGATGCTCGCCTTCCTGTTCTCCCTGGCCGAGGCGCTGGAGGACCACGCCGTGGCCCGCACCCGCCACGGCCTGCGCGCCCTGCTCGACCTGGTCCCGCCCCGGGCCACCGTGCTGCGCGAGGGCCGCGAGGCCGCCGTGGAGCCCGCCGAACTCGTCGTCGGGGACCTGCTCCTGGTCCGGCCCGGCGAGCGCGTCGCCACCGACGGCACCGTACGCGCGGGCCGCTCCACCGTGGACACCTCCACCGTCACCGGTGAGTCCGTCCCCGTCGAGGCCGTCGAGGGGACCGTGGTGTTCGCCGGTACCGTCAACGGCGGCGGCGCCCTGGAGGTCGAGGTCGGCGCCCGGGTGGCCGACAACTCCCTGTCCCGCGTCGTGCACATCGTCGAACGCGAGCAGGCGCGCAAGGGCGCCGCCCAGCGCCTGGCCGCCCGGATCGCCCGCCCCCTGGTGCCGGGCATCCTCGTCGCCGCGGCCCTGATCGCCGTCGCCGGTTCGCTCTTCGGCGACCCGGAAGTGTGGGTCGAGCGCGCCCTGGTGGTGCTGGTGGCCGCCTCCCCGTGCGCCTTCGCCATCGCCGTCCCGGTCACCGTGGTCGCCGCGATCGGCGCGGCGAGCCGGTCGGGCGTGCTGGTCAAGGGCGGGGCCGCCCTGGAGGCGTTCGCGACGGTGCGGGTGGTCGCCCTGGACAAGACCGGCACCCTGACCCGCAACGCGCCCGCCGTGGTGGCCGTGGTGCCCGCGCGCGGGCGCACCCGCGAGGAGGTCCTGGCCCCGGCCGCCGCGCTGGAGGCGCGCAGCGAACACCCGCTGGCCGCCGCGATCCTGGCCGCCCACCCCGACCCCGTGCCCGCCCGGGACGTGGAGGCGGTGACCGGGAGCGGTCTGACCGGCACCTCGGCCGACGGCACGCCCCTGCGGCTCGGCCGTCCCGGCTACGTCGACCCCGGGCCGCTGGCACCGGAGGTGGCCCGACTCCAGGAGTGGGGCGCCACCACCGTCCTGGTCGAGGCGGACGGCCGTCTGGTCGGCGCCGTCGCGATCCGCGACGAACCGCGCGAGGAGGCCGCCGAGGCGGTCGCCGCCCTGCACCGCATGGGCGTGCGCACCGTGATGCTCACCGGCGACAACGAGCGCACCGCCCGCGCCCTGGCGGCGCGGATCGGCGTCGACGAGGTCCACGCCGACCTGCGTCCCGAGGGCAAGTCGGCCCTGGTCGGCGCCCTGCGCCGCCACGGGCCGGTGGCGATGGTCGGCGACGGCGTCAACGACGCCCCCGCCCTGGCCACCGCCGACACCGGGGTGGCCATGGGCGCCATGGGCACCGACGTCGCGATCGAGACCGCCGACGTCGCCCTCATGGGCGAGGACCTGCGGGTGCTGCCCCGGGCCCTGGCCCACGCCCGTCGGGCCCGGAGGGTCATGCTCCAGAGCCTGCTGTTGTCGGGGGCGATCCTGCTGCTCCTCATCCCGCTGTCGGCGTTCGGGGTGCTGGGCCTGGCGGCGGTCATCCTCATCCACGAGCTGGCTGAGGTCCTGGTCATCGCCAACGGGGTGCGCGCCGGGCGCCGTGCTCCGGCCGCCGCTCCCCCTCCCGTTTCCTCCGGCCTGGAAGCCGCGCGGACGCCGGAGCGCAGGTGAGAGCCGCCGCGTTCCGGCTGCACCCGGCCCGAGCCCTCTAATGCATACATCAATGCATGCATCACTTACCCTGGGTCCATGTCCTCCCTGCCCGTGCTCCCCTGGGAGCGCCCCGACGACCGATCGCCGCTGAGCTACCGCCTGGCCGCCGACACCGCGCGCGCCGTCATCGAACGCCGGCATCCCGCCGGAACCCTGCTCACCGAGACCGACCTGGCGGCCGCCCACGGCGCCAGCCGCACCCCCGCCCGGGAGGCCATGCTCAGCCTCCACTCCTGGGGGCTGGTGCGCCTGCTGCCCAAGAAGGGCGCGATCGTCTCCGAGGCCACCCCGCGGGAGCGCCGCGACCTGCTCGCGCTGCGCGCGGTGCTGGAGGTCGAGGCCGTGCGCACCCTGGCCGCGGACCCGGGGCGGGGGAGCGGACCGGCGACCGGCCAGGAGGGCGGGCTGACGACCGGCCAGGAGGGCGGACCGGCTGCCGGAACGGAGACCGGACCGGTTGCCGGACTGGCGGCCGACCTGGAGGTGATCCTGGCCCGCCAGCGCGCCGCACTGGAGTCCCACGACGTCCTGGACTTCGCCGGGGCCGACTACGCCTTCCACGCCCGCGTCATCCAGAGCGGGGGCAACCACGTCGTGGCCGAGCTGCTCGACACCCTCGGGCCGCGCTGGGCCCGGCTGACCTACCTCGCCGTCACCGAGAACCCGCCCCGGCTGGAGACCTTCCTGCGCGAGCACGAGGGGCTGACCGCGCGCGCCCTGGCCGGGGACGCGGAGGGGTTCTCCGCGCTGGTGCGCTCCCACATCGAGTACGGCCACTTCACCGACGGGGGCCGCCCGTGAGCACCCGTACGCGCGCGGGGGCGCCCTGGCTCAGGACCGTCCCGGCGGTGTTCCTCATGGCCTGGGGCGGCAACCACTTCACCCCGCTGCTGCACCTGTACGAGCATCTGGGCGGCTACGCCGTGTGGCAGGCCAACCTGCTGCTGGGCATGTACGTCGCCGGTCTCGTCCCCGGCCTGCTGCTCGCCTCGGCCCTCTCGGACAGGCACGGCCGCAGGCCGGTGCTCCTGGCCGGGATGGTCCTGGCCCTGCTCGGCAGCGCCCTGCTGGCCGCCGGGCTGCCCTTCTTCGGACTGCTGTGCGCGGGCCGGGCCCTGGCCGGAGCCGGGGTGGGTGTGGCCATGTCCGTGGGCACGAGCTGGATGAAGGAGCTGTCCGCGCCGCCCTTCGACCACCGGGCGGGTGCCACCGCGGGGGCGCGCCGACCCTCCCTGACCCTCACCCTGGGCTTCGGCGTCGGCGCCGCGGTGACCGGCCTGCTCGCCCAGTGGGGACCGGCCCCGGCCCTGACCCCCTACCTGGTGCACGCGGCGCTCGGCACCGCGGCCCTGGTCGTGGCGGCCACGGCACCGGAGTCGCTGCCCCGGGAGCGGCGCACCGCCCAGGCGTGGTGGCGCGACCTGCGCGTCCCGTCCGCCGGGCACCGCCGGTTCACCCGCCTGGTGCTCCCGGCCGCCCCCTGGGTGTTCGCCGCCTCCGGTGTGGCCTACGCGATCATGCCCGCGATCTCCCAGGACCGGCTGGGGGACTGGACCACGCTGTACGCCACCGCCCTGACGGTGCTCACCCTGGGCGCGGGCGCGGCGGTGCAGAACCTCGTGCCCTGGATCGACCGGCGCACCGGCGGGCGCGCCCTGGTGGTGGGCCTGTCCCTGATGTCGGCGGGGATGGTCCTGGCCGTGGTCGCGGCCCTGCTGGCCCACCCAGTCCCGGCGCTGCTGGTGGCCGTGGTCCTGGGCGCGGCCTACGGCGTCTGCGTCGTGGCGGGGCTGCTCCACGTCCAGGCCGTGGCCACGCCCCGGGACCTGGCCGGTCTGACCGGGGTCTACTACTCCCTGGCCTACACCGGTTTCCTGCTGCCCACCCTCCTGGCCGTGCTGCTGCCCGTCGCGCCCTACACGGTGTCGCTGTCGGCGGTGGCCATGGTGTGCCTGGCCTGCCTGGTGGCGGTCGCCTTCGGGGTGCGCGCCGTGGGCCGCGACGCCGCCTCCACCGGCTCGCCGGTCCGGGAACAGGCGGGCCGGTCCTAAGCGCGGGCCGCCGCACCCGCCTCCCCGGTCGGGCGGGGCGTCGGGGCCGGTGCACCCGACGGCGCGGACGTGACCGAGGTCGGGGCCGGTCGGCGGGAGGTCCGAGGGCTGGCCGCTTGTGGCCCGTCCGGAAGCGGACAGCCGATCCGCTGGCCGTCCGCGCGGCGGCGAAAGGCCCCCGTGCGACGGGCGACTTTCGTAGGGGGTCGGCTCCCGCGATCGACGTTTCGTCGGGGGGCGGGTTGGTCCCCGCGGTCGATGCCCCGGCGGGGACGGCCCCCCTAGGTTCGTGTGTGACGGCACACAGAGGCGTGGTCACACGCACGACCGAAGGGATGGAACGGACATGGCCGGCATCAGCGGGAACCGGAACGGACGGAGTCGGGGGCGGACGGTGGCGGTCGCGGGGGCGGTGGGAGCCGCGTCGCTGCTCGGTCCGCTGGCGCTGGCGGCTCCCGCGTCCGCCGTCATCGGCGGGGACGACGCCACCGAGGAGTACCCGTTCGCGACCGCCCTGTTCAACGACCAGGGGCAGCACTTCTGCGGGGGTTCGCTGATCGACGAGCAGTGGGTGCTCACCGCCGCCCACTGCTCCGACTTCGACCTGCTCGGGGGGTCGGAGAGCATCTCCGTGCGGGTGGGCAGCAACAACATCGGGGAGGGCGGCAGCGAACGCGAGGTCGTCGAGGTGGTCCAGCACCCGGACTACGTCGCGGAGGATGTCAGCGACGACCCCGACTACCCCAACTCGTTCCTCCTGGTGCGCAAGGACATCTCACTGCTCAAGCTGGACTCCCCGGTCGAGCAGACCCCCGTCCGCCTCGCCGAGGAGTCGCCGGAACCGGGCGATGCGGTGCGCGCCCTGGGCTGGGGCGTGGTCGACGAACTCGGCCAGGAGCCCAAGCCGGAGATCCTGCAGCAGCTCGACACCGAGATCGTGCCCGACGACCGCTGCGCGGAGATCGACGGCGAGCTGTGCTCCGAGCACCCCACCGAGGAGGCGCAGGTCTGCTCGACCGATTCCGGCAGCCCCATGGTCCGCGGTGGGAAGGGCGACTGGGAGCTGGTCGGCCTCACCAGCCGCGACGGTGACTACGACGAGAGCGTGGCCTGCGTGGGTCCGTGGGTCTTCACCGAAACGGCGAACTACGCCGACTGGATCGCCGACACGGTCGGGAAGTAACCCGGCCTTCGGACACCGGCGGCGCCCCGGCGCGCGGGGGCGGCGGCAACGCCCCCTCCCGGGCGGACCGGGGTGCGCGCCGTGGCCGCTTGTGGTCCGTCCGGAAGCGGACAGCCGATCCGCTGGCCGTCCGCGCGGCGGCGTCCCTAGTGTGACCGGTGGATCCCGCCCCGACGCAGAAGGAGACCGATGATCCGCCGACTGCTCGCAGCCGCAGCCCTCGCCGCCGTCGCCGCACTCGCCCTCGGAGCCCCCGCTTACGCCGACTACCACGCCACCGACCACCCCGGCGGCGGTGGCATCGGTGACCCGGTCGGCGGGATCACGGTCCCCGGAGGCGGCATGGGCGACCCCGTGTAGGTATCGCCACGACGCCCCGTTCCCGTTCACCCGGCGGGAGCGGGGCGTTCGCGTGCGCGGGGCGCTCCCGCGAGCGGAGGCGGACCGGCGCGCACGGGACCGACCGGCGCCCCGCTCCCCGCGCCCCGCTCCCCGCGCCGCGGGTCCGTGCCGACCGGCGGCCGCGTTCTGCCCCGAAATCACGGTCTCGCCCGGCCTTCCTCGGTACGGTCGAACCCTCAGGCCGAGCGCATCCCGGAGGTCACGTGCAGCCCTTGTCCCTCGCCCAGATCGCCGCCGCCACCGGCGGCCGGGTCACCGACGCCGATCCCGAGACCCAGGTGACCGGGGTCGCCTTCGACTCCCGCGAGGCGATCCCCGGGGACCTGTTCGTCGCACTGCCCGGACAGGGCCGCGACGGACACGACTTCGCCCCGTCCGCCGTCGAGGACGGGGCGGTCGCGGTGCTCGCCGCCCGCCCGCTCGGCCTGCCCGCCGTGGTGGTCGAGGACCCCCTCGCCGCGCTGGGCGCCTGGGCCCGCGCCCACGTCGAGGCGCTGGCGGAACTGGACGTGATCGCGGTGACCGGCTCCTCCGGCAAGACCTCCACCAAGGACCTCATCGCCCAGGTCCTCGACCGCGCCGGAGCCACCGTCTTCACGCAGGGGTCGTTCAACAACGAGATCGGCCTCCCGCTCACCGCCCTGGAGGCCACCGCCGACACCCGCCACCTGGTGGTGGAGATGGGCGCTCGCGGCCAGGGGCACATCGCCTACCTCACCGGCATCACCCCGCCCCGGATCGGGGCCGTGCTCAACGTCGGCACCGCGCACGCCGGGGAGTTCGGCGGCCCGGACATGACCGCGAGGGCCAAGGGCGAACTGGTCGAGGCGCTGCCCTCCGCGGCCGAGGGCGGCGTGGCCGTGCTCAACGCCGACGATGCGCGGGTGGCCGCGATGTCCGCGCGCACCAAGGCCGAGGTGGTCACCTTCGGGGTGGAGCGCGTCGCCGACGTGTACGCCACCGACGTCGCCCTCGACGGGCAGGGCAGGGCCTCGTTCACCCTGCACACCCCGGCCGGGCAGGCCCCGGTCCGCCTTCAGGTGGTGGGGGAGCACCAGGTGCCCAACGCGCTCGCCGCCGCCGCGGTGGCCGGGGCGGCGGGGATGGACGTCGACCAGATCGGCAGGGCGCTCACCGCGGCGGTGCCGGTGTCGGAGGGGCGGATGCGCGTCACCGAACGCTCCGACGGGGTGACGGTGGTCAACGACGCCTACAACGCCAACACCGACTCCACGAGCGCGGCGCTGCGCGCGCTGGCGCACCTGGGCCGGGGGAGCGGCGGACGCACGATCGCCCTGCTCGGGGAGATGCGCGAACTCGGTGACAGTTCGGAGCGGGAGCACCGCAGGGTGGGCGCGCTCGCCGCGTCGCTGGGCATCGACGTGCTGGTCGCGGTGGGCCGGGCGGAGGCGCACGCACTCGCGGGCGAGTACGGGCCCGGCGGTCAGGTGGTCGCGGACAGGGCCGAGGCCGGGGAGTGGCTGGAGCGGTACGACCTCCGGGCGGGGGACGTGGTGCTCGTCAAGGGCGCCAACTCCCTGAAGCTGGGGGAGCTCGCGGAAGCCCTCGCGGCCCGGTAGGCGACCGGGGCCGGGCGGGGCCGCCGCGGGCGCCCCGACCGGCGGGGCACCCGCGGCCGCCGTCGCCGACCCGTCGGCGGATGCGCCACAATCACCCGATGACCGACGACCGCTTCATGCTGATCCACGACCCGGAACTCCAGGCCAGGGGTGAACGCGTCCTGGGCGCGGAGTTCCGGGCGATGAGCGAGAGGGTGCTGCGGGCCACGGAGCTGACCTCCCGCCTCAACGTCCTGCCGTTCGACGACGAGGAGGGGAGGGCGGCGCTGTTCGAACAGATCCTGGGCCGCCCCCTCCCGGCGCGGGTGACGATCTATCCACCTCTTTACACCGACCACGGCCTGCGCCTGGAGTTGGCCGAGCGCGTCTTCGTCAACCAGGGCTGCACGTTCCTCGACTACGCGGGCATCCGGCTGGGCGAGGGCGTGATGGTCGGCCCGAAGGCCACGTTCATCACGGTGGGCCACCCGGTGGACCCCGGCGAGCGGCGCCGGTTCCTCAGCGGCGCGCCCATCGACGTGGCGGAGAACGTGTGGATCGGCGCCGGTGCGACGATCCTGCCCGGCGTCAGCATCGGCCGCGACGCCGTCGTGGCGGCCGGGACGGTCGTGGCCGACGACGTTCCGGCCGCGAGCCTGGTGGCCGGACCCAAGGGCACGGTGCGCCGACGCTGGTAGCGCCGGACCCCTCAGCCCGGACGCACGTTGCCCAGGAACCGCTCCACGGCGATCTCGATGACCACCCGGCCCGGGTTCTCCCTCGGGGTCTTGTAGCGCTCGCCGTAGCGGCGCACCGCCTCCGCCACCCGCTCGGGGTCGTCGGAGACCGTCGCGGAGCCCTCCACCGTGCACCACGCGCGCCCCTCCACCTGCGACACCGACACCCTGGCGCCGGGGTGGGCCGCGAGGTTGCGCGCCTTGTAGCTGCTGCCCGAGGAGATCACCCGCACCAGGCGCGCTTCGGCGTCGTAGGTCGCCCCCACCGGGACCTGGTGGATGGACCCGTCCGGGCGCGGTGACGCCAGCATGCACAGCCGCCGCTGCGCCCAGAACCGCGTGAACTCGTCCTCGTCCATCCTGTCCCCCCTGGTCCGACCGCCCCCAGCATCCCACCGCCATGCCCCGCCCCTCCACCGGGGCCGGACCACCGGTGGACCCGCGGCATCGGTGCCGGTTCCCGCTGGCTTAACCCCGGAGGGAGGGGGCACCGAGGCCGCCCCCGCCGGACATCCGGGGCCCGTCCGCACCCCCCCCGCGGCGGTGGCCGACGAGTCCGCACGCCACGGCCCGGGCGCCACCTGGGCGGGGACCGGCAAGCTTGGCGGCGCGGGTGTTTTCGCGCCACAATCGGCGCCATGACACGTACGCGGTGGGTCCGGGCGGGTGCCGCGGCGACCCTGCTCCTGGGTGCGGCGGCCGTCCTCCTGTGGCTCGTCGGAGGCTCCGACCCGCTCCGGGCGCGGGCCGCCGCCGGTGTCGGCGCCGCCGCCGTGCTGGCACTCGCCGCGACCGCGCTCGCCCGGACGGGGCGGTCCGCGCCGCGCCCCACGGCACCGGAGAGCGACGACGGGGCGGCCAACACCCTCACCGGGGGCGTGAGCGGCGGCACCGTGGTCCAGGGGCGCGTCCTGACCGTGCACCAGCCGAGGCACCACACGGTCATCGACACGCAGATCGTGCACGCGCCGACCGCCGCGCCCGACTGGCCGATCGTCGTCGGGGTCCTGCCCAACGAGGCCGACCACTTCCAGGAGCGGGACCTGACCGACCGGATGGACCGCGCGGCCCGGGGCCGCCCCGGAACCGTGCCGGGCCTGGTCCTGACGGGGATGGGCGGGGCGGGCAAGACCCAGCTCGCCGCCCACCACGCCCGCGCCCTCCTGGCGAAGGAGCTGCTCGACCTGGTGGTGTGGTCCCCCGCGGCCGAGCGGTCCGCCATCACGCAGACCTACGCCGACGCCGCCCGCCAGGTCGCCTCCGGCCACGTGGACGAGGACCCCGAACGGGCGGCCCAGCAGTTCCTCGCCTGGCTCCAGACCACCGACCGGCGCTGGCTGGTCGTGCTGGACAACCTCGACGTCCCCCGGCACGCGAGCGGTCTGTGGCCGCCCAGCACCACCCCCGCCGCCGATGCCCCGGGACCCCAGGGCCGCCTCGTGGTCACCACCCGCCGCACCGACACCGCGCTGGCCGGTCGGGGCCGCACCTTCGTCGGCGTCGGCACCTACGCGCCGCCGGAGTCCCTCGCCTACCTGGCCACCGCGCTCCACGACCTGCCCCGGACCCCCGGCGAAGCGGAGCTGAGGGCCCTGGCCGACGAACTGGGCCACCTGCCGCTCGCCCTGTCCCACGCCGCCGCCTACGTCCGCGACCGCAGGGACGGCATGACCTGCGACTCCTACCGCGCCCTGCTCCGGGACCGGCGCCGCAGCCTGGCCGGGGTGTTCCCGGAGAGGGAGAGCCTGCCCGACGACGGGGCCCGGACGGTGGCCACCACCTGGGCGGTCTCCGTCGAGCACGCCGACACCCTGGCCCCCGAAGGGCTGGCGCGGCCGATGATGCGGCTGGTCAGCGTGCTGGACCCCACCGGCGTCCCCGCCGCGGTCCTGACCTCGGAACCCGTTCTGGACCACCTCCACCGCGCGCGCCCCGACGGCCCGCGGCCCACCGCCCAGGACGCCGACGACGCCCTGTCCGCGCTGGCCAGACTGCACCTGGTCACCCGCACGGGGTTCGGAAACGACGCCGTGGTGGGCGCGCACCGCCTCGTACAGCGCGCCACCCGGGACCACCCCGCGACCGCCGCCGACCGCGACACCGTGCACACGGCCGCCGAGGCGCTCCTGTCGGTCTGGCCCGTGCACGTGCACGCCAGCCCCCTGGGACAGCGGCTGCGCGCCAACGCCGCCGCGCTGGACGAACACGGCGGCGAGTGGCTGTGGGACGACGGAGCGCACCGGGTGCTGTTCGCGCTCGGCAGCAGCTTCGGCCGCTCCGGCGCGCTCTCCCAGGCCACGGCCCGGTCCGAGTCGCTGGTGGATGCCGCCGACCTCCGGCTGGGCCCCCGGCACCCGGACTCGCTGGCGGCCCGCCACGAACTCGTCCTGTGGCGCGGCATGGCGGGCGAGGCCACCGACGCCGCCCGGGGCTTCCGGGACCTGGCCGACGACATGACGCGGGCCCTGGGCGCCGACCACTCCCAGACCCTGGTCACCCGGGTCCAGGCGGCGCGGTGGCGCGGACGGGCGGGCGACCCCCGCGGTGCGTGCGAGGCGCTGGAAGACCTTCTGCCGGGCCTGCTGCGCCGCCTGGGCCCCGACCATCCCGAGGCGCTGGCCGCGCGCGGCCATCTGGCCTCCTCGAAGGGTCGGGCGGGGGACGCCCGGGCCGCCTTCGAGACCTACCGGTCGCTGATCGGGGACCACCGGCGCGTGCTGGGCCCCGACCACCCGAGCACCATGGTCATCCGCAGCCAGACCGCCCGGTGGCGGGCAAGGGCGGGTGACGTCGGCGGCGCCATCGCGGGCTTCGAGGCCCTGCTCCCCGACCAACTGCGCCTCCTGGGGCCCGGCCACCCCGACACCCTCAGCACCCGTGGTCAGATCGCCGCCTGGCGGGGCGTCCGGGGAGACCACGCGGGCGCGCTGGACGGGCTCGGCGCACTCCTGACCGACCAGGTCCGGTATCTGGGCGCCGACCACCCCCACGTCCTCACCACCCGCCACAGCCTGGCCCGTTTCCGCGGTGAGGCGGGCGATCCCGTGCGGGCGGCCGAGGCGTTGGAGGCCCTTCTGCCCGACCAACTGCGCGTCCTGGGGCCCGACCACCCCAGGACCCGGGAGATCGGGGCCGACCTGGAGCTGTGGCGGCGGAGGGCGCGGGTCGGCGGGGCAGGGTGACGCGGTGGCCCCGGCCGCGGGGCCACCTCGCTCCCGGGCGCCGCGCTCAGTCGGCGAGGTTGTCGATCAGCGCCGAGGTGACGTCCTTGGTGGAGGCGCTGCCGCCCACGTCCGCGGTCAGCACGCCCTGGGCGCACGTCGCCCGGACGGCCCGCTGCACCCGCGCGGCCTCCTCGTCCAGGCCGAAGTGCTCCAGCATGAGGGCGGCGCTGCCGATGGCGCCGATCGGGTTGCACACGCCCCTTCCGGCGATGTCGGGGGCCGACCCGTGCACCGGTTCGAACATGCTGGGGTAGCGGCGCTCGGGGTTGAGGTTGGCGCTGGCGGCCAGGCCCAGGCTCCCGGCCAGGGCGCTGCCGAGGTCGGAGAGGATGTCGGCGTTGAGGTTGGAGGCCACCACCACCGACAGCTCCTCCGGGCGCAGGACGAACTTGGCGGACATGGCGTCCACCAGCACGCTCTCGGTCTCCACGTCGGGGTAGTCGGCGGCCACGCGCGAGAACACCTCGTCCCACAGCACCATGCCGTACTGCTGGGCGTTGCTCTTGGTCACCGACGACACCTTGCGCCTGCTGCGGGTGCGGGCCAGGTCGAAGGCGAAGCGGATGATGCGCTCGCAGCCGGTCTCGGTGAAGACCGCCGACTGCACGGCCACCTCGCCGCCCCGGCCGCGCGCGGAGAAGTTGCGGCCGCCGAACCCGCCGTACTCGCCCTCGGAGTTCTCGCGGACCACGACCCAGTCCAGTTCGGTGGTGTCGGCCTTGCGCAGGGGGCTGGTGACGCCGGGCAGGAAGTGGACGGGCCGGACGTTGGCCCACTGGTCGAAGCCCTGGCACAGGCGTAGCCGCAGGCCCCACAGGCTGACGTGGTCGGGGACGGTGGGCCAGCCCACGGCGCCGAAGTAGAGCGCGTCGAACTCCCTGAGCCGCTCGGGGCCGTCGTCGTCGATCATCTTGCCGGTGCGGGCGTAGAAGTCCGAGCCCCACGGGAACTCCTGCCAGGTGAAGCCGAGGGTGCCGTGCGAGGCCGAGGCCAGGGCGTCGAGCACCTGGCGGCCCGCGTCGACCACCTCGCTCCCGACGCCGTCACCGGGGATGGCGGCGATGCGGAAGTGGCGGGTCTGGGTCATGTCTCCTCCGTCGGTCGGGTTCCCCGGAAGTCAAGCGCGCCGCACCCGGCCGCGTCCAAGACGCATCGGCGATGTGACCCATAGGCGGCGCCTATGCCTGCGCGGAACCCTCCGGGCCCGCTTCCGGGCGGGTCCCGGCGTAGTGCTCGGCGACGCCGAGGAAGGCCTGCGCGGCGGGCGTCATCCGTGAGGCGCGGCTGACGATGACGACGCGCAGGTGGGAGACCGGTTCGATGAGGCGGACCCGGGCGCCCATGCGCGTGGCGATGGGCTTCCAGGAGGAGGGCATGACGGCGTGGCCGAGCCCGGACAGCACCAGGGGCAGGATCGAGGTGCGGTGGTCGACCTCGGCGGCCAGGTGCGCGTCGGTGCCGCCCGCCAGGATGTCGTCCACGATCTGGCGCATGAGGCTGCCGCGCTGGGAGGCGATCAGCCGCAGACCGTCCAGGTCCGCGCGGTCGATCCGGTCCGGGCCAGGCCCGCCGCCATCGGACGCGGTCCCCTTCCGGTCGGACGCGTTCCGGTCGGCGCCGCTCCGCCCTGACCCGGCCCGCTCCGGCGGGGCGCCCTCCTCCTGGGGCGGGGACAGCAGCACCAGGGGCTGCTCCTCCACCGGCAGCACCCGCAGGTCCGCGGTGCGCGGATGGCCCGCCGAGCCCAGCAGCCCGATCTCGGCCGCCCCCGAGCGCACGTGCTGGACCACCTCCTCGGGGGTGAAGGCCCCCGCCACGTTGACCGTCATCAGCGGGTACTCCCGCGCGAAGGAGGCCATCAGCGTCGTGAGCGGCTCGATCCCCGGCGAGGGCGTCGAGACCAGGTCCACCCGCCCCCGCCGCAGCCCGCGGGCCGAGCGCGCGGTGTCGCGCACCGCCTCCAGGTCCCGGACCACCTGGCGAGCCGGTTCGATCAGGCGGGTGCCGGTGTCGGTCAGCACCACGCCCCGGCCCACCCGGTGGAACAGGTCCACGCCCAGCTCCCGCTCCAGACCCGCGATGGCCTGGGACAACGAGGGCTGGGCGATGTGCAGGTGCTCGGCGGCCCTGCCGAATCCGCCGTGGTCGACGATGGCCAGGAAGTAGGACAGCTGTCGCGCGTCCATGTCAGCTCACCCACCGATTCATAGGTGCAGTCTATGGGTCCGAGAGAAACTACGTCTTGGACGTGATGGCGGTCACACGTTGAGAGTGGTCTGCGCACCGACCGAAGGAGAGCGCATGTCATCGGAGACCACACCCGCACCACCCCCCGCCTCCCCGCCGCCCGGCCCGGCCGGGCGCACCGACGTGGAGGCCGCCCTCCTGGGCGGACGGTCCCAGGAGGACCTGGCACGGCAGAGGCTCTCGCCCGCCGAGGAGCGGTTCGAACGGGGCCGGGCCACGCTGGGATGGGTCCTGGCACCCGCGCTCGCGATCGTCTTCGCCCTGCTCCCGCTGGGGATGGACCGGCAGCAGCAACTGCTCGCCGCGGTCCTGCTCGGGGTGATCGCCCTGTGGATCTGCGAGAGCGTGCCCATCCCCATCGGCGGCCTGATCGGGGTCGCCGCGATCGTCCTGCTGGGCGTGGCGCCCCCCGACGACGTGCTGGCGCCCTTCGGGTCCACGACCGTGTTCACCTTCATCGGCGTGTTCGTCCTCGCGCAGGCCATGCTCAAACACGGGGTGGCGCGGCGCCTGGCCTTCTTCGTGCTCGCCCTGCCCGGCGTGGGCTCCTCGACCACCCGGATCATCCTGGCCTTCGGCGCCATCACCTGCGTGGTCTCCAGCTTCATCTCCAACACCGCCACGGTGGCCATGCTCATGCCCACGGCACTGGGCATCCTGGCGGTCATCGCCCGCCTGATGCAGGACCGCGGGGTCGTGCGCCCCGGCTTCGACCCCAGACGGCTGCGGGTGGGCGCCGCCCTGATGCTGATGCTCGCCTACGGGGCGAGCGTGGGCGGCCTGCTCACCCCGGTCGGGGCCCCGCCCAACCTCATCGGCCGCGCCCTCATCGAGGAGGCCACCGGCGAGCGCATCCCGTTCACGCAGTGGGTCCTGACGGCCCTGCCCCTGGTCGCGGGCATGTTCGCCGTGCTGGCCGTGGTGCTGCTGCTGATCAACCGCCCCGAGATCCGCCGCATCGAGGGCGTGACCGAGTACATCCGCGAGCAGCGCGCCGCCCAGGGTCCCATGAGCCGGGCCGAGAGGAACACGGTGCTCGCCTTCGGCACCACCGTCGTCCTGTGGCTCACCCCGGCCCTGGTCGGACTGTTCACCGGCACCGACGCCGCCCTGTACGCGCTGGTCGACGACCGCCTCAACGACGGCATCGTCGCGGTCCTGGGCGCCTGCCTGCTCTTCGTGCTGCCCGTCAGCTGGAAGCGGCGCGAGATGACCCTGAGCTGGAGCGACGCCGCGCGGATCGACTGGGGCACCATCCTGCTCTTCGGCACCGGCATCATCTTCGGCGCCCTGCTCTCCTCCACCGGGCTCGCGGCCACGATCGGCCAGGCGGCCTCCTCGGGGCTGGGGATCACCAGCGCCCTGGCCATCACCGCGTTCGGCGTGGTCCTGGCCGTCGTCATCTCCGAGACCACCAGCAACACCTCCTCGGCGGCCGTGGTCGTGCCGATCGTCATCCCCCTGGCGGTGGCGGCGGGGGTCGACCCGTTCGTGCCCGCGCTCGCGGCGACGTTCGCGGCCTCCTTCGGGTTCATGCTGCCCGTCTCCACACCGCAGAACGCCATCGTCTACGGCTCGGGCTGCGTGCCGATCACCCGGATGATCCGCTCCGGGATCTGCTTCGACGTCATCGGCGCCGCCCTGATCATCGCGCTCGTGCCGGTCATGGTCGCGCTCACCGGCATCGGGACCTGACCCGCCCCCGCGCACCGGCGGGCCGCCCGGGCCGGTGGTCCGAGCGGACCACCGCGCCACGTGGACGCCGCGCTCGCGGAATCCGCTCCCGCCGGAGCGGGGCCGTGCGGGGCGCGGCGGACGCGGCCGAGTCTCCCGAACGCCTCGCGCGCAAGGCCCGCCGCGCCGCGTCGGCGCGGGCGTCCGCGCGCCTCAGGCCTTGATCTCGCGGAACCCGGGGACGCCGGTGAGGAGCACGACCGCCTCCCACAGGCGCAGCGACTCCTCCCGGCCCGGCGGCTCGGCGACGACGGGGCCGAAGACCGCCCGCGACGCGCCGTCGGCGCCGGTCAGGGCCAGGATGGGCGTTCCGACCCCGCCGTGCACACGGCGCACGGCGTCGTGGTGGGAGGCGCGCAGGAAGGGGTCGTGCTCCCCGGAGAGGCCGGCCCCGGCCAGGTCCTCGGGCAGCCCCGCCCGGCGCAGGGCGTCGGCGAGGCCGCTGATCCACCCGCCCTCGGCGGCGTCCTCCCCGGTCCACAGCGCCTCGTGGAACCGGCCGAGCGCCTCGTGCCCGTGGCCGCTCTGCACCGCCGCGCACACGCGGGCGGGGATCCACAGGTAGCCCTCCGTGTCGCCCTCGGGGTCCTCCTCCCGGCCCTCGTTGAGCACCGACAGGCTCATCACCCGCCACCGGACCGTGATCGGGCGCTCCCGGGCGACCCCGCGCAGCCAGCGCGCGGTGACCCAGCTCAGCGGGCAGGACGGGTCGAACCAGAAGTCGACCGTCCAGGGCTCAGGGGTCATGGCGGGGCCTCCTCGTAGCGGCGTCACGGTCGCCCGAGCGTACTCTCCCTGGGCACCAGCGCGAACCCCGGGCGCACGCGCCGCGACTCGGCCGGGCCCTGCGCGCCGCCCTCCAGCCGGGCCAGCAGCGCGTCCACCGCGGCCCGCGCGATGGCCTGCTTGCGCGGCGCGATGGTGGTGAGGGTGGCCGTGCAGTAGCGGCCGTCCTCTATGTCGTCGAAGCCCACGACCGCGACGTCCTCGGGCACCCGCAGGCCGCGCTCGGTGAGCGTGCGCATGGCGCCGATCGCGATGAGGTCGTTGTAGCAGAAGACGGCGTCGGGCGCGGTCCCCGAGTCCAGGAGGCGGGCCATCGCCTGGGCGCCGTCCCGGCGGGTGTAGCCGTCGGTGGTGGCCACCAGCGCGTCGTCCGCCGCCGCACCCGCCGCGGTCACGGTCTCGCGCCATCCGCGCAGGCGCAGGTGGGCGGGCTGGCGCGAGCGGCCGTGGCGGGCGCCGATGAAGGCGATGCGGCGGCGGCCCAGGTCGAGCAGGTGCCGGGTCGCGGTGCGGGCGGCGGCCACGTTGTCGATGGCGACGTGGTCGTAGGGAGCTTCGTACTCGCGCTCGCCCAGCAGCACCAGGGGGGCGTCGTGCTCGCGTGCGAGCAGGTCCTCGTTCTCCAGCTCGATCGGGCTCAGGATCAGCCCGTCGATCAGCCGGGCGCGGAAGCCCTGGGCGAACAGCACCTCCTGGTCCCTGCGGCCGTAGGTGTGGTCGAGCAGCACGATGCGGTCGAGCCCGGCGGCGTAGTTGATCACGGCGTCGGCGAGTTCGGCGAAGTAGGGGTTGCCCAGTTCGGGCAGGGCCAGCGCGATGATGCCGGTGCGGCCCTTGCGCAGGTGGCGCGCGGTCAGGTTGGGCCGGTAGCCGAGTTCGTCGATGACCTGCTGCACGCGCTGACGGGTGGCGGGTGTGACGTGGCGGTAGCCGTTGACCACGTTGGACACCGTCTTGACCGAGACGCCCGCGCGCTCCGCGACGTCCTTCAGGCTGATGGCCACAGCGCCTCCTCCGCACATGGTGCACACGTGAACCCGTGCGTTTTCCGGCGATTTTTCCATCGTTATACAGCACGGGACGGCTCCCCGTGCAACGCTCCTGCCCAGGAGATCTCCCGTTCGTGCGCTCCAGAGCCTTTCTGGACAGGGTTTTTCCAGATGGCTTTCCGGGTCTGGACAGGCCGATGTGACTGTGCTCTCATCATGGGGAAACCGGTTTTCTCACGTTGTAAAAGACGCGATAACGCCGCACACGGCCTCTTTCCCCGGGCCGCCACGTCCCGTGGCCGCGTGCGGATCGGATCTCCCCCCTCCGGAGGCCCCCATGAGACGCCGCTCCTCCGAACCCCCCGCCGGACCGACTCCCCCCACCCCCTCCGCCGACCGCCCCGCCGCACACGGCCGCCCCGGTCGCCCCCGCGCCGCCGCGCTCCTCCGGGCGGCCCTGGCCTCGCTCCTGTTCCTGCCCTTCACCGCCGTGGGTCCCGCGGCGGCCGACGACTGGGCGCCCGTCGAGCCGCCGATGACCACTCCCTGGACCGACGAGGTCTCCCCGGACAACGCCCTGCCCGAGTACCCGCGCCCGCAGATGGTGCGCGAGGACTGGCTCAACCTCAACGGACTGTGGGAGTGGGCCCCCGCCCGGGAGGGCGAGGCCCCGCCCTTCGGCCGGACGCTGGACCGCCGGATCCTCGTCCCCTACCCCGTGGAGTCCGCGCTCTCGGGCATCGCCGAGGACCACGACCACATGTGGTACCGCCGCACCTTCACCGTCCCCGACTCCTGGGACGGGCGCCGGGTCGTCCTCAACTTCGACGCCGTCGACTGGCGGGCCCGGGTCTGGGTCAACGGCACCGAGGTCGGGGACCACTCCGGCGGCTACGACCGCTTCTCCCTCGACGTCACCGACGCCCTGCGCGAGGGCGGCAACGAGGTCGTCGTGGGCGTGCACGACCCCACCGACGGCGGCGGCCAGCCCGTCGGCAAGCAGCGCGACGAGCCCGGCGGCATCTTCTACACCTCCTACACCGGCATCTGGCAGACCGTCTGGCTGGAACCGGTCGCGCCCGCGCACACCACCCGGGTCGACCTCACCCCGGACCTGCCCGGCGAGACGCTCGACGCCGTCGTGCACGCCGAACGCGCCCGGGGGGCCACCGCCAGGGTCACCGTCCTGGACGGCGACACCGTGGTCGGCACCGCCACCGGCGCGCCCGGGACCGGGATCGCCGTCCCCGTCCCCGACCCCCGGCCGTGGTCACCCGACGACCCCTTCCTCTACGACGTGGAGGTCACCCTGGAGCGCGGCGGGCGGGTGCACGACCGCGTGGAGAGCTACACGGGCATGCGCTCCATCGGCACCGAGGAGGTCGACGGGGTGCTGCGCCCCGTGCTCAACGGCGAGTACGTCTTCCAGGTGGGCACCCTCGACCAGGGCTACTGGCCCGACGGCGTCTCCACCGCCCCCACCGACGAGGCGCTGAGGTTCGACATCCAGGCGCACCTGGACCTCGGGTACAACACCATCCGCAAGCACGTCAAGGTCGAACCCGACCGCTGGTACCACTGGGCCGACCGCATGGGCCTGATCGTCTGGCAGGACATGCCCTCCATGGCGCACGCCCCGGACCAGGCCGCGCAGGAGCAGTTCGAGACCGAACTGCGCGAGATGGTCGACCAGCACCGCAGCTTCCCCTCCATCACCCAGTGGATCCCCTTCAACGAGGGCTGGGGCCAGTACGACGGGGCCCGCATCGCCGACGAGGTCGCCGCCATGGACCCCTCGCGGCTGGTCACCGGCGCATCGGGCTGGTACGACACCGGCAACGGCGACGTCATCGACTCCCACATCTACGTGGGGCCCGGCGATCCGACCCCGGCCACCGACGAGCGGATCTCGGTGCTCGGCGAGTTCGGCGGTCTGGGCCTGCGGGTCCAGGGCCACGAGTGGAGCCCCGGCGACGGCTTCGGCTACGCGATGGTCTCCGACAGGGAGGCACTGACCCACCGCTACGTCGGCCTGATGGCGGGCGTGCAGCGGTTGGAGCGCACCAACGGGCTCTCGGCCTCCATCTACACCGAGATCACCGACGTCGAGAACGAGCTGAACGGCCTGTGGACCTACGACCGCCAGGAGCTGAAGGTCGACGCGGACCAGGTCAGGGCCGCGCACGAGGACCTGATCGCGGGCCGCCCGATCGGCGGCACGGCCGACCTGCCCGAGGACGAGTACCGGTCGCTGCGGGTCACCACCCCCGGCCACACCGACCGCTACGTCCGCCACCGGGACGCGCTGGGCTTCACCGAGCCCGTCGACGGAGACAGCTCCGACCTGCTCAAACAGGACGCCACCTGGCGGATCGTCGCGGGTCTGGCCGACGACGCCTGCTACTCGCTGGAGTCGCGCAACCATCCCGGCGAGTACCTGCGCCACCGCGAGTCCCGCGTGTACCGCGAGGCCCCCGACGGCTCGGAGCTGTTCCGTCGGGACGCCACCTGGTGCGCCGTTCCCGGGCTGTCCGGCACCGGGGTGTCGCTGCGCTCCTACAACTTCCCCGACCAGTACCTGCGCCACCACGACTCCGAGCTGTGGCTGGCCGGAATGGGCGGACCCGAGCCCTACGAGACCTCCCACCTGTTCTTCGAGGACGCCAGCTGGGCGGTGGAGGACCCCTGGGCGGCGCCGTGAGCGCGCCCCCGCCGCTGACCGGCGGCTGACAGAGCGCCCACACGGCGCCCCGCGGCACGCACACCCGGCTCGCACAGCGCTCACACCGGGCGCGCACAGCGCTTGCCGACCACTGACGGACCACCGACCACGACCGGGAGCCGGTGTCGGCGCCGCCCCGCGCACCGCCGACACCGGGCCACCCGGCGGGGCCGCGCTCCCACGGCCCCGTCGCCCCCCTCCGTGCGCGACCCCGCGTGACCACACGACCGACACCGCTCGACGGCGACCCGCGCGAGCGCTCCTTCCCAGGTGGAGACTGCACATGACGGCACAACCCTTCGACCGGGCCGCGAACCCCCCGCGCCGACCGGTACTGGTCCTCAGCGCGCTCACCTGCGCCGCGCTGACCCTGGCGGCCACCTCCTGCGCGCGCGGCGAGGACGAGGCGGCCGGGTCCGCGCAGTCCTCCGGCGACCCCTCCGCCCAGGCACAGGTGCTCGACGACGCGGCCGGGAGCGAGGAGACCTGCACCGTCGGCCAGTACGGCGGCGAGGAGTTCGACCTCGCCGACACGACGGTGGGCTTCTCCCAGTCCGAGGCCGAGTCCAACCCGTTCCGCATCACCGAGACGGCCTCCATCGAGGCCGAGGCCGAGGAACGCGGCGTCGAACTGCTCACCGCCAACGCCCAGTCCGACTTCGCCCAGCAGATCAGCGACGTGCAGGGCCTGATCTCCCAGGGCGCGGAGCTGCTCGTCATCGCCCCGCTCAACTCCGACGGGTGGGAGCCGGTGCTCGCCGAGGCCCAGCGCGAACAGATCCCCATCATCACCATCGACCGCCAGATCAACGGCGATCCCTGCCGGGACTACGTCACCTTCATCGGCTCGGACTTCGTCGAGCAGGGCCGCCGCGCCGCCGACCAGATGATCGAGGCCCTGGGCGGCGAGGGCAAGGTCGCCATCCTGCTCGGCACCGCCGGGAACAACGTCACGACCGAGCGGACCCAGGGCTTCACCGAGCGCATCGCAGCGGAGGCGCCCGGCATCGAGATCGTCTTCGAGCAGACCGGCGAGTTCACCCGCGAGGGCGGCCAGTCGGTCACCGAGCAGCTCATCCAGTCCGAGCCCGACATCGACGGGATCTACGCCGAGAACGACGAGATGGGCATCGGAGCCGTCACCGCGCTGCGCGGCGCGGGCCGCGAGCCCGGCGAGGTCGCGATCGTGACGGTCGACGGCACCCGGGAGGCGGTGCAGAACATCGTCGACGGCTGGATCCACGCCGTGATCGAGTCCAACCCTCGCTTCGGACCGCTGGCCTTCGACGCCGCCCAGGCCTTCGGCTCGGGCCAGGAGGTCGCGGTCGAGCTGGTCATCGCCGACCGGGAGTACGACGAGTCCAACGCCGAGTCGGAGCTGTCCAATGCCTACTAGCGCCCCGGACGCGGGCGGGGGCGGCGCGGCGCGCGGCCCCTCCGCCCCGGAGGGGCAGCCGGTCCTGCGCACGCGCGGGCTGACCAAGCGCTTCCCCGGAGTCCTGGCCCTGGACGGGGTCGACTTCGACCTGTGGCCCGGCGAGGTGCACGCCCTGGTCGGGGAGAACGGCGCGGGCAAGTCCACGCTGATCAAGGTGCTCACCGGCGTGCACGCCCCCGACGGAGGGGAGGTGCGCCACCGGGGCCGCCCGGTGCGCTTCGAGACCCCGCTGCGCGCGCAGCGGGCCGGGATCTCGACCATTTACCAGGAGGTCAACCTCATCCCGCTGCTGAGCGTGGCGCGCAACCTGTTCCTGGGCCGCGAACCGCGCCGCCTCGGGCTGATCGACTTCACCCGCATGCACGGCGAGGCGGAGCGGATCCTGCGCGGCTACGGGGTGGAGGTCGACGTCGGACGCCCTCTGCGGGAGCTGTCCATGGGCGCCCGCCAGATGGTGGCGCTGGCGCGCGCCGTCGTGGCCGACGCGCGGGTGGTGATCATGGACGAGCCCACGTCCTCGCTGGAGCCACGCGAGGTCGAGACGCTGTTCTCGGTCATCGACCGCCTGCGCGAACGCGGCATCACCCTCGTCTACGTCAGCCACCGGCTCGACGAGCTGTACCGCGTCTGCGACCGGGTGACCGTGCTGCGCGACGGCCGCGTGGTGCACACCGGCCCCATGGCCGGTCTGGAACGGCTGCGGCTGGTCTCGTTGATGCTGGGTCGCGAGATGGAGCAGGGCCAGCGCAGGCAGGGCGCCACCACCTCCGCGGGCGGGCGCGGGGAACGGGCCCGGGAACCGGTGCTGGTCGCCGAGGGCCTCGGCGACCGGAGGCACCTGCACGACGTGTCGCTCAGCATCCACCCCGGCGAGGTGCTGGGGCTGGGCGGGCTGCTCGGCTCGGGTCGCACCGAGACCGCGCGCGCCATCGCCGGGACGCTGCCGCTGCACACCGGGCGCGTCACCGTGGCCGGGGTGCCGCTGCGACGGCGCTCGGCGGCCGCGGCGGTCCGGGCCGGTGTCAGCATGCTGCCCGAGGACCGCAAGGGCGAGGGCATCATTCCCGAACTGTCGGTGCGCGAGAACATCGCGTTGGCCGTGATGCCGCGCCTGACCCGGTTCGGTCTGGTGTCGGAGCGGCGCGTCGACCGCGTCGTGGACGTCTTCGTCGAGCGGCTGCGCATCAGGTCGGCCGGAACCCGGCAGAAGGTGGCCGAGCTCTCGGGCGGCAACCAGCAGAAGGTGCTGCTGGCGCGCTGGCTCGCGCTCAACCCCAGGGTGCTGCTGCTGGACGAGCCCACGCGCGGCATCGACGTCGGCGCCAAGGCCGAGGTGCAGCGGCTCGTGGACGAACTGGCCGCCGAGGGCCTGGGCGTCATGCTCATCTCCTCGGACCTGGAGGAGCTGATCGAGGGGGCCGACCGCGTGGTGGTGCTCAGGGACGGCGCCGTGGTCGGCGAGCTGACCGGCGACCAGGTCAGCGAGGGCGCCCTCATGGCCGCCATCGCGGAGGCCGGGGAGACGGGAGGGCAACAGGAGGCCCACGGAACCGGACAGCCGGAGCCCGGCGCACGGGACCCGTCGGGTGGGCGGGCCCCGGACCCGGTGGACGGAGGAGCCCCGGGCGCGCCCGGGGACGCCGCCGCGGCGGAACAGGGCGGCCCGGTCGGGAGGGAGGGGCCATGACCACCCTCGACGCGCGTTCCGCGCTCCCCGACCGCACCCGCGTCATCGCGTGGCTCCAGGAGTACGGCGTCTACGCGGGTGTGGCCGCCGTCGTGCTGTTCAACATCGCCTTCACCCCGCACTTCCTGTCGGTGGAGAACTTCCGCACCCAGGCCGTGCAGGTCACGCCGGTGCTGATCATCGCGCTGGGGATGGCGCTGGTCATCGCCACCGGCGGCATCGACCTTTCGGTGGGCTCGGTGATGGCCGTAGCGGCGGCGGTGATCTCGCTGTACCTGGGCTACGGCCCGGTGGCGGCCGTCCTCGCGGCACTGGTGGCGGGCGCGGCCGTCGGCGCGGTCAACGGCGCGCTGGTCGCCTTGGCCGGGGTGCAGGCCATCGTCGCGACACTGGCGCTGATGATCGGCGCTCGGGGGTTGTCGCTGGTGCTGCTGCCGCAGCTGGACGGTATCCGCAACCCCGGCATCCGCGCGCTGGGCTCCGGCGACCTCCTGGGCGTGCCCTACCTGGTGTGGGTCGCGGCCGTGCTGGTGGCGGCGGTCGCCTTCACGGTGCGGCGCACCGCGTTCGGCCGCCGCATCGTGGCCGTCGGCGGCAACCGGCGGGCGAGCGAGCTGTCGGGTCTGCCGGTGCGCGGCACGCTGCTGGCGGTCTACGTGCTGTGCGGCCTGTTCGCGGCCGTGGCCGGGGTGCTGGCCACGGCGCGGTTGCAGGCGAGCGACCCCAACTCCATCGGCCAGCTCATCGAGCTGTCCGCCATCACGGCGGTGGTCGTGGGCGGCACGCCGCTGTCGGGCGGCCGGGTGCGCGTGGCCGGGACCGTCGCGGGCGCGGTGCTGATGCAGTTGCTCGTCTCGACGCTGATCAAGCACGACCTGCCGCCCTCGTGGACGCAGATCGCGCAGACGGCGGTGATCATCGCGGCCGTGTACGTGGCCCGGGAGAGGGGGAGGAAGTGACGACCGCGAACGGCATGGGTGCGCACGGCACCGACGCGGACCCGAGGTCCGCGGGCGACGGCACGGGTGCGGGCCTGGGCGGGGGAGCGGTGCGCCCGGCCGCGCGGCGTACGCGGCGCCCCGGGCCCACGGGCGGTCGGACCGGGGCCGGTGGCCGGGGCGGTGCCGTCGGTCGGGGCGGGGGAGCGGCGGCGGAGTTCGCCCAGCGCCACGGCGCGCTCGTGGTGCTGCTGGTGGTGCTCGCGGGAGCCGCCCTGGCCCTGGACGGCTTCCTGGCCGTGGGCAACCTCAACCACATCGCGGTCGGCGCGGCCTTCCCGGCGATCATCGCCCTGGGCATGACCTTCGTGATCATCACCGGCGGCATCGACCTGTCGGTGGGCACGGTGTTCGCGCTGGCCGGTGTGCTGGCGGCCTGGGCCGCGCAGTTCGGCACCCCGGCGGCCCTGGCCCTGCCCCTGGCGGTGTGCGGGCTGATCGGCCTGCTCAACGGGGTGCTGGTCGCGCGGGCGCGGCTGGCGCCGTTCATCGTCACACTGGCGACGATGCTGGGCGCGTGGGGGCTGATGCTCGCGGTCTCGGCCGAGGGCACGCGGACCTACCTGGTGCCCGACGGGCTGGTGCTGACCCCGCTCGTGCAGGGGCGGATCGCCGGGATCGGCTACCCGGTGCTGCTGGTGGCCGTGCTGTTCGCGGTCGGCGGACTGGTGCTGCGCCGGACCCGTGCGGGCCAGAACGTCTACGCCGTGGGCGGCAACGAGGACGCGGCCGCGCTGATGGGCGTGCCGGTGGCGCGCACCAAGACCGCGGTGTACACGCTGTCGGGCCTGACCGCCGGGCTCGCGGGCACGCTCAACGCGTTCTGGCTGGGGTCGGGCGTGACCATCTTCGGCATCGGGATCGAACTGGACGCCATCTCCGCCGTGGTCATCGGCGGAACCCTGCTCGCCGGGGGCTACGGGTTCGTCTCCGGCTCGCTCGCGGGCGTGCTGCTGCTCGCCGTCATCCAGAACATCATCAACGCCGTCAGCGGCCTGACCTCCGCCTACCAGCAGGTGGTCAGCGGGGCGTTCCTGGTCGTGGTGGTGCTGGCGCAGAACCACCTCAGCGGGAGGCACCAGCGGGAGTGACCCCGGTCGCGCCCGCGGTCCAGTACCGCGTCCGAGGCCGTCCAGCGCGCCGTCCAGCGGTGTGTCGAGTCCGCCCTCCCATCCTCACGGTGACGGCCGCACCCGTGCGGAACCAGCTGGGAGGGAGCTTCGATGGGGAACTCGGAATGGGCCCGCGCGCCGATCGGGATGGACGCGGGGCGGTGGACCACCTGGGGCGGGTGCCGCCGCGTTCTGGCCGTGGCGTGCACGGTCGCCGACGCGCAGCGGCTGATGGACCCGGTGGCGACCGTGGCCTCCGACCCGCGCGTGCAGGTGGTCTTCACGGCCGCGCCCGACCAGGTGTTCGGGGCCGGGCTCCCCGCCTGGCTGGCGCGGGCCGGGGTCGTGGCGGTGCCCTGGCAGCAGGCGGTCAACACCCGCTTCGACCTGGCCCTGGCGGCCAGCGCCAGCCGCGTCCTGGACCGGGTCCACGCGCCCGTGGTGCTGTTCGCGCACGGCGTCGGCTTCAACAAGCTCACCCCCGCCCATACGGGCGGACAGGGCGCGCTCGCCCGCGCCACCTACGGCCTGGGACGCGAGGGCCTGGTCCGGGACGGCCGCCTGGTCGCGGAGCGGATCGCGCTCGCCCACGACGACGAGGCCCTGCGCCTGGCCTCCGCGTGCCCCGAGGCGGTCGGCGGCGCCCGTGTCGTGGGGGACGCCGCCGCGGACCGGATCCTGGCCTCCCTGGAGCGGCGCCCGTGGTGCCGGTCCCAGCTCGGGCTGGACCCCGACGACGTGTGGGTGGTGGCGGCCTCCACCTGGGGGCGCTCGTCGCTGCTGGGGTCCCGGCGAACCCTGCTCGAACGCCTGGTCGTGGACGCGGTCTCCGCGGCCTGCCGGGTCGGTCTGCTCGTGCACCCGAACGTGTGGGCCGCCCACGGCGACTGGCAGGTGCACCAGTGGCTGGGCCCGCTCATCGCCCAGGGGCTGGAGGTGGTGCCGGTCGACGCCGAATGGGCCAGCGCCCTGGCCGCCGCCGACGCGGTGGTGGGGGACCACGGCTCCACCACCGTCTACGCCACCCTGACCGGACGGCCGGTGCTGGTGGCCGACGACGGGCGGGCGGACGTGGACACGGCCTCGCCCATGGGGCAGGTCCTGCGCACCCTTCCGGCCGTGCGCGGTGAGGCACCGCTCGTGGGCCGCGCCCTGAGCTCCGTGGGGGCGGCCGAGCGGGAGGCGCTGCGCGCCGTGGCCGCGCGGATCACCTCCCACCCCGGCCGCTTCGCCCAGCGCACGCGCACGGTGCTCTACGAGGTCCTGGGACTGGACGAACCCGACATCCTGCCCGCCGCACGCCCGCTGCGCCCGCTGGGCTGGGACATGCGCGGGTGGGCGGCGTGACCCGGGAGTCCTCCCCGGTACGGGTCCGGCGGGCGGCCGCCGCCGTGCCCGGGGAGCACGCGTTCACGGCCGACCCGTCCCGGGGGCGCCTTCCCCGGGGAACGGGGGCCTCCGCTCCGCTCCCGGAGCGCCTTCCCGCGGTAACGGGGACCTCCGCTCCGTTCCGGGGGCGTGTCCTCGTGGTGCCGGGCGCCCCCGACCCGCTCCGGGGGCACCTTCCCGCCGGGCCGGACACCCCCCTCGTCGCGGACCCGTGCCGCCCGGCCGACCGGCCGGACATCGCCGACGTCCTCCTGTGCGGCTGCGGGCACGCGGCCCCCTCGCCGGAGGAGGCGGGGCGCGCCCTGCTGCGCGCCCACCCGGGCTGCCTCGTGGCCGCCGTGCACGGCCCCGACGGCCGGGGCGTCCTGACCACCCCGTGGGGGCTCGTCCTGGTCACGCCGCTCGCCCGCGCCGGTCGCGCCGAGCACGGCGCGCACCCGTGGGGGACGGCCGCGGCCGCGGTCCTGGTGTACGCGTGGCTGGTCGGCGGTCGCGACCTGACGGCGCTGCCCGACACCGTGCTCAGACCCGCGCGGAACCCGACCGTCCCCCCACGGCCCGGGACCGGCGCGGACGGCGGCCCCGCTCCGGAACGCGCCCCGGTCCCGGGACGGCCGCACGTCCACGAGGTGTACGTGCGCGGTGACGGGGTCATCCCAACGCCTCCAGGCGTCCCTCCACACGCAGTCTGGCCGGGTCCGTGGGCGGCAGCAGCTCCACCGCCCCCTCGTAGGCCTCGCGGGCCCGGCCGGGCTCCCCTCGGCGTTCGGCGAGTTCCCCGATCGCCTCCAGGGCCTTGACCTGGCCGGAGGCCGAACCGCGCTCGCGCATCACCTCCAGCGCCCGCTCCAGTTCCTCCGAGGCGGAGGCGAACTCCTCCATGGCGGCGAGGACGGTGCCCAGGACGATCCGGGTCCGGGCCTGGTTGTAGGCGTCCCCGTCCAGGAGGGGGAGCGCGCGCTCCAGGGCCAGACGGGCCGGGTCGAGCTCCCCGAGGGCGTGGCGGGCCCGGCCGAGCATGAACAGGCTGATGGCCAGGTTGTGGGCGACCCCGGTCCGCTCGTCCGTCGCCACCGCCCGGGCGAGGTGGTCGGCGGCCTGTCCGGGGAGGTTGTTCTGGAAGGCCACGGTGCCCCGGCGCTGCTGGGTCTGGGCCAGGCGTTCCAGGTCCCCGTGGCGCCGCCAGACCCGTTCGGCGGCGTCCAGGTCGGCCATCGCCTCCTCGACACGGGAGAGGTGGCTGTGCACGAGCGCGCGGTTGTTCAGCAGCCGCGCGACCGTCGTCTCCTCCAGTCCGGCCGAGGGCTCCCCGAGCACGGGCGCGGCGGCACGCAGCCACAACCGCGCCCGGCCGTGGTGCAGGAACAGCGACCACAGGCCGTCCAGCAGGCGCGACACGTGCTCGTGCGCTCCCAGCTCCGGCGCCAGTTCGGCCAGGGCGGCGAGGTTGTCGCGCTCCCGGTCGAGCCAGGCCATGGCCTGCGCGGCGTCGGTGAAGGGGGAGCCCGGCACCGCCCGGTTGCCCGCGTAGGGCCGCAGCACGGCGTCGGCCGACACCGCCAGGTCGGCGTACCCGGACACCAGCCGCGTCAGCGACCGGCGGCGGGCGCCGGACTCCTCCTCGACCTCGGCCTTCTCCGCGGCGTGCAGGCGCAGCAGATCGTGGAAGGCGAAGCGTTCGGAGCTGTGCTCGGTCAGCAGGTGGTGGCGGGTCAGGGCGGCCAGCCCCGCCTCGCACTCGGCCACCGGGCGGCCGGTGAGGCGGGCGGCCAGCTCACCGGTGACGTCGGGGCCCGGGTGCCAGGCCAGGCGCCGGTAGAGCAGGGCGGGAAAGTCCGACAGGGAGGCGTAGGACAGGTCGAAGGCGTTGCGCACGGACACGTCCATACCCATTTCCCTGCTCGCGGCGTCCAGGTGGTCGAGTCGGCGGGGAGCGGAGCGCAGGCGCCGCTCGGTGTCCCGCCAGGTCCGGCTGCGGGTACCGTGGTCGACGGCGACCGTGCACACGGCCACCGGCAGCGCCGAACACAGGGAGACGACGCCGTGCATGGCCTTCCAGTCGGCCTCTCCGGCGGGGGAGCGGCCGCTGAGTTCGGAGAGCAGGGCCACGCCCTCGGCCCCCGTCATCGGCGGCAGGTCGACGAACTGCCCGCCGTCCAGGCGCAGTCCGGCCAGCCGCAGGCGCGTGGTGACCACGACCGTGCCGCGGTCGCCTCCGGGCAGCAGGGTGCGGACCTGCGCCGCGGACAGGGCGTTGTCCAGCAGCAGCGCGACGGGCGCGTGCGCGGTGGCCGACCTCCACCAGGCCGCGCGTGTGGCGAGGTCCGCCGGTGCCGTCCCGATCTGCACGCCCACGGCGCGGAGCAGCACGTCCAGCACGTCGTGGGGGTCGGCGGGCTGCCCGGGGGAGAAGCCGTGCAGGTCCACGAACAGCTGCCCGCCGCCGCCCAGTTCCGGGTGCGCGCGCAGGAACTCCGCCGCCAGGGCGGACTTGCCCACCCCCGCCGAACCCGTGATCACCACCAGCGCGTGGCGGCCACGGGCGTGGGCGCGCGACACGGCCGCCTCCAGCGCGCGCATCGGGCGGGGCCGGTCCACGAAGACGGCGGGCGCGGCGGGGAGTTGGCGGGGGACGCGGTCGGCCTCGGGTGCCAGGTGCAGGTTCACGTCCCCGTGGATCGAGCCGACCTGGACGGCGGTTCCGCTGATGTCGCCGCGCACGGTGTTGGTCCGGGTGCTTGGGTCGGCGGGCGGGGAGGTGTGACCGGGGGAGTCCACGTGGTCTCCTAAAACACCTGTGACAAATGGTGTGTAAGGGGCTCCTGGTGAGCCGGGTTTCAGTCCTCTCCAACCAGTGTTGAATTTATTTCTTTGGAGGGCAACTTGTTGATCGTTCTGGGGGGTTCTGGTCGGAGTTTGTGTCTTGCATGTGCACGTGCTAATGCGTGCGCTTATGCAAGAATGCGAGGTCATGGCCAGTGGGGACACGGTTTGGTGCACTACGAGGGGCCCGTCGCTGTGAGCGGCGGGCCCCTCGTCGAATGCGCCTAGGGGGTTAGGCGGATGTCGCTGCGGGGATAAGGGGAGTGCTCCAAATCACCAGCCAGGCTCCCGCCAGGAAAACCGAAAATGCGAGTACAATAAGAGACTTCATTGCATACTTCCTTTGTGACTCTTGCGTCGTCTAGACAGCGCTGCTAGGGGTCCACTCTGGTGATGCAGTGAAGGGCGGGACGTTCCAGGGGCACTGGACGTCCCGCCACTTACCGTGCTATAAGCACGCAGAACGGTGAAAACTCACCGGGCAGGTGCCGAGCATGCCAAATGCTATCGATAACGGCAGGCGTGCGTGTCAGGAAAGGCCGGTCCGTTACCTGGCTGTCAGGGTGTCGAGCAACGATCGAGCGATCTGGGCCTCCGGCGCCTGAAGCACCTCGAATATCTCTGCCGCCTGGCGCAGGTATGTACACGCCTCACTCGCCTTGCTTTGGGCGCCGAGATGCTGGCCCAGAGCGAGTAGAGCCTCTGCGTGCTCCCTGCGCAGACCGTGCTGCTGTGCTGTCGAGGAAGCCTGCCGCAGATAGGTCCCGGCATCGGTGTGACGTCCGGCTTTTTCCTCGATCCGGGCAAGGCCGAGCAGCGCCTCAGTCTTCACCGTGGGCGTGACGAACCCATGTGCTGCCAGGCTGCGGTGGAAGCAAAGGCGAGCTTGGTCTGGTTGGTCGGCTTCGGCGTGTGCTGCGCCCAGATTCGTCAGAATCGTGCTCTTGGCCCGGGGGTCTCCGAAGGGTTCGAGAATCTCCAACGCTTCACGCAGACATGATGCCGCTCGCTTCGGCTGCCCCCGATGTAGTGACACCTCGCCCATGTTCGTCAGGGCGACCGCGGCTCTGCGCTTATCACCGCGTCTACGGGCGATCACCAGGACCTTCTCGCACAGAGTCCAGGACTGGTGGTGGTACCCCAGTTGTTGGAGTGCGCCCGCCAGGTTCAGTTGCATCTCCATGAGCAACTGCTGGTCCTGTGAGTGTTCCAGCAGGGTCGCCGCGTCACTGAAGTCCGTGATCGCCTCGTGGGACGCGCTCACCGCGAAGTGGCACAGTCCGCGCACACGCAGGCAGAACACTATGCCGGGGCGGTGTCCGCGCGCCTCGAACGTCTCCAGTGCCCGTTCGACGAGGTCCCGGCTTTCGGCGTAGTCGTTGGCGACGTAGGAGATCATCGCCCGCTGGGCCACGGCCCACGCCCGTCCCAGCGGGTCCCCGGCCTCGGACCACCGCTCATGGGCCGAACGACTGTGCTCCCCGGCGCGTTCCAGCGCTCCCACGCGCAGAAGGGCGCGCGCCAGGTCGAAGTGGGCCCTGGCCCGCTCGCGGTCCTCCCCCCGCTCGCCCGCCCACTCCACCATGGCGGTGTGCAGGGTGACCGCCTCGGACCAGGGACCGTGCGCGTCCATGTGGTCGCACAGCACCCGCGCCAGCCGCAGCGCCGTACGGTCCGCGCCGTGCCGGTCCGCCTCCGCCACCACGGTGAGCACGGTCGCCAGTTCGCGCCGGAACCACGCCATGGCCCTGTCCTCCGGCCACGGTTCCCCGGTCGGGGACGGCTCGTGGTCATCGCGTCCGGGCCGGTGCGGGTGCAGGGCGTGGTCGGCCCGGCCCGTCAGCGACAGGTAGGCCGCGTGCATCCTCCGCCTGGCCGCTTGGGCCCGCTCCGGCGACAGACCGTCGCGCGCGCGGTGGCGGGCGTGGACCTGGAGAAGCGCGTGCATCTCGAAGCGGTCGGGTTCGGGCTCGTTCAGCAGATGGGCGCTCACCAGGTCCACGAGGGCCTGCCGTGAAGCGTGCTCGTCGGGGCCGACCAGCGCCGCCGCCACCCGCCCGTCCATACCGCGGGTGGGGTGCAGACCCAGCAGGAGGAAGGCGTCACGGGCCCTCGGGTCCATGGCGTTTACGGACACGTCGAAGATGCGTGAGAGGTCCCGGCCCCCCACCCGGAAGGCGTTCAACCCCGGGCGGGAGGGCGAGGGCAGCCGGTGCAGCAGATCGTGCGGCGACCACGACGGATGGAACTGGGCCAGGTTCGCCACCAGCCCGACGGCTATCGGCAGCCTGTCGCACCGTTCGATGATCTCGGCGAGGGTGTCGGCCTCCTCCTCGCCCCACGGCCGGTCGAGGGCGGCGGTGAACATCTCGGCGCACTCGTCGTCGGAGGGGAGTCCGAGCGGCAGGTGGTCGGCGCCCTCCACTTCAGGGAGGAAGAAGCGGCTGGTGACCACGACGGCGCACCGGGTTCCGCTGGGGAGCAGGGGAAGGACCTGTTCGGCGCTGGCTGCGTCCTCCAGAAGGAGCAGCAGGCGCATCGAACGCGTGTGCTCGCGCCACAGCGCGACGCGTTCGGCCAGACTCAGCACGGTGGGCGGCACCGGCACGCGCAGCAGGCGCATGAGTTCGGTGAGCGCCTCCTCCGCGCTCAGCGGAGCGGCCCGCTCGTCATGCCCGCGCAGGTCCACCGACAGCCGCGCGTCGGGGTAGAGGTCCTTGACGCGGTGGGCCACGTGCAGGCTCAACTGGCTCTTGCCCACCCCCGCCATCCCGCAGACGACCCACAGGTGCGCGAACCCGTACTCCGTCTCCCGAAGCCGCGAGCAGAGCAGGCGCGTCTGCGCGGTGCGTCCCCGGAAGTGCCGGGGATCGCGCGCCAGGTTGTCCACGATCGTGCGCGTCCTCCCGGTCGCGGGCGGTGGGGCCTGTGGCCCACAGTCCCCGTCCGACCCGCCGTTCCCGTCCGACCCACTACCCCCCGCCGGACCGGCGGTGGCCCGCAGCAGCAGTTCGAACCGACGCCGCAGCGCAGGGGAGGGGTCCACGCCCAGCTCATCCGACAGCCGCTCCCGCAGCCGCTGATAGGCCGCGAGGGCGTCGGCGGTCCGGCCCAGGGCGTGCAGCCCGTGCAGGAGGTGGCCGTGCAGGGACTCGTTGACGGGGTAGGAGACCAGTGCCGAACCCAGGACCTCCACCGCCTCCGCGTGGTCGCCCTCGGCCATGGCCAGCGATGCCCACACCGCCAGTGCGTCCTGGTGGGAGCGTTCCATGGCCACACGCAACTGCTCGACCCAGCGCCCGCCCACGCCCGCCAGGGGCGGTCCCTTCCACAGCGCCAGCGCCTCCTCCAGGGCCGTGCGCGCCTCGGCTGACCGGCCCGCCTGGTGCAGGGCGCGGGCGCGTGAGCGCAGGCCCCGGAAGCGCTCCCAGTCCAGCGCCTGTGCGGGCAGGCGCAGCAGGTAGCCCTCGGCGGTGTGGGTGAGGACGGTGCGGTCCAGCCCCGCCGACTCCAACTTTCCCCGCAGACGGGTGACGTAGGTGTGCAGTGTGCTGCGGTAGCCCTCCGGGGGAGAGCCGTTCCAGAGCCGGTCGGCCAACTCCCGCAGGGGCAGCCGTGCCGGGCTGGTCAGCGCCAGGGCGGCAAGGAGCGCGCGCTCCTTGCCGGTGGTCGGGGCGACCTGGCGTCCTTCGCTGCTCAGATGGATGGAACCCAGAACGCAGAGTCTCACCGGCGGATCCTTGTTGGGAAGTGCCCCCGTTTATCGCTCTCGCGTATATGTGTGCCCTTCTGGGATTGTTGAAACTTCTTTCGCCCCCTTTGTAAGTGTGCTCGATATTATGCACGTGCATTTTCTGGTGAAAGTAATTTTTGGCGATATCGAATGTTGTCTGGGGTGTTTTGTGTGGTTTCTGAGTGCCCGTATGGCGGTGGGTGTTCCTGTCCCTTCCGCCGGAAGGCATGCTGGTGAGCGGCCTGCCGGGGGTCTGTCGTGCGCTGCGGAACCGCTGCGCGAGTCTCCTTTTCCGGAGTTCGCGTGCACGGCGGTGGTGCGAACCGGGGGCGGTCGGTCGCGTGCCCGCGGCGCACGCTCCGCCGAACCACCGGTCACCCTCCGGGCTTCACCGGTCCCGCCTTTCCCGTGCGGCGCGGCCGTGCCGCACCGGTGTTTCCGGGAGGGCCGATTCCACGGCCTGACACGTCCTCCGCCCTTCCAGCGTCGCCCCGCCCCACGGGTGCCGTCCTCCCTTCCGCGCACGGAGAACAGCGCGGTGGGCGGACCGCTGCCGCGCCCCGCCGGTCCGGCACGCCCGCGCGGGTGCCGGTGTGGCAGTCCCCACTCCGACTGGAGCGGGGGGTGTACCGGGGCGGGTCCGGCGGCGGCTACGGTGCTGTTGGGCACAGGACGAGCGCCGCGCCGCTCCGTGTGGCCCTTTTCTTTGTCGGTAGCTTCTTGCGGCCCCGCTCCGGGGCATCCTCCGGGAGGAACTGGTGAACAGCGGCAACCCCCCTGCACGGGACATGCGCCTGATCGTGACCGGAGGAGGAACAGGCGGACACACCTATCCGGCCCTCACCGCCGTCCGCGCCCTGCGCGACCGGCTGGCGGCGGCCGGGGTCGCCCTGAGCGTGCTGTGGGTGGGCACGGCGGACAGCCTGGAGTCCCGGGTCGCCGCCGCCAACGGGATCGCCTTCGAGTCGGTCGCGACCGGCAAGATCCGGCGCTCGAAGAACCCCCTCAAACTCGCCTCCCGGGCCAACATCAAGGACATGAGCAACGTCCCCCGGGGCGTCGCGCAGGCCCGCGCGCTGGTCTCGGACTTCGCTCCCGACGTGGTGCTGGCCACCGGCGGCTACGTGGCCGTGCCCGTGGGCCTGGCCGCGAAGATGTGCCGCCGTCCCCTGGTGGTGCACGAGCAGACGGTCCGGCTGGGCCTGGCCAACAAGGTCCTCGCCCGCGTCGCGGCCCGTGTGGCGGTGTCCTCCCCGTCCACGACCGAACTGCTGCCCGACTCCGCGCGCGACAACGCGGTCATCACCGGCAACCCGGTGCGCCCCGAGGTGCTCACCGGGCAGGCCGACCGGGCGCCCAAGGAACTCGGGTTCACCGGCTACGACTCCTCGCTGCCCACCGTCTACGTCACGGGCGGGGCGCAGGGCGCCGTGCAGATCAACGGCATGATCCGCGACATCCTGCCCTGGCTGCTCGCGCGCGCCAACGTCGTGCACCAGTGCGGACCGGCGAACCTGGAGGAGGGCCGCCGCAGCTCGGCGCAGCTCCCGCCCGGCCTCGCCGAGCGGTACCACCTGACCGACTTCGTCGGCCCCGAACTCCCCGACGTGCTGGCGCTGGCCGACGTGGTGGTCTCCCGCAGCGGCGCGGGGACGATCGCGGAGCTGACCGCGCTGGGCAAGGCCGCCGTGTTCGTTCCGCTGGCCTCGTCGGCGGGCGACGAGCAGCGCCACAACGCCCGCCACCTCCAGGAGTCGGGCGCGGCGGTGGCCCTGTTGGACCGGGTCGACGCCCAGGGGCTCCAGGCGGCGGTGGAGCCGCTGCTGGCCGATCCGCGGCGGCGCGCGCAGATCGCGGAGCGGGCCCGCGAGCACGGGCGTCCCGACGCCGCCGACCGGCTGGTGGACGTCCTGCTGGCCGCGGCCCGCGGTTAGCGGGCGCGGAGGGCGCCGCCGGGTCGGCGGGCGCCGGGCTCCGCTCCCGCAGGGTCCCGGACACGGCTCGCGGCGGTTCCGGCCCCGGTCCCGGCCTCAGGACCGTTGCCGCGTCCCGGGAGGGCAGCGGTGAACGGCCCCGGCCCTGTTCAGATCCAGCCGTGTTCGGCGGCGATGTGCGCGGCCTCGTGCCGGTTGGCGGCGTCGAGCTTGGCGACGGCGGCCGCGAGGTAGTTGCGCACCGTCCCCCGGGAGAGCGAGACGCGCCGGGCGATCTCCTCCACGGGCGCGCCGTCGCGGGACAGGGCCAGCACGTCGGCCTCGCGCGGGCTGAGCGGGGAGTCGCCCGCGCTGATCGCCTCGGCCGCGAGTTCGGGATCGACGTAGCGGCCTCCGGCCGCGACCTTGCGCACGACCTCGGCGAAGGTGCGCGAGGAGACGGTCTTGGGCAGGAAGCCGCTCACACCCGCCGCGAGCGCCGACTTCAGGTAGCCGGGGCGGCCGTGGGAGGTGACGATGACGCACCGGCACCCGGGCAGCTCGGCGGCGAGCCTGCGGGCGATCTCGATTCCGTCGGGGCCGGGCAGCTGCAGGTCGAGCAGGGCCACGTCGGGGCGGAGCTTGAGGGCCATGGCCAGCGCCTCGTCGCCGGAGGCCGCCTGGGCGACGACCTCGAAGTCCTCCTCCAGGTCGAGCAGTCCGGCGATGGCGTCGCGGATGAGGTGTTCGTCGTCGGCGACGAGGATGCGTGTCATCTGGGGGCGTCCTTCGGAAGCGGGAGCGCGGCGTCGAGCAGGAACCAGTCTCCGTCACGGCGCGCCGTGACGCGTCCGCCGAGCGCGTGCAGGCGCTCGGACATCGCGCGCAGCCCGGTGCCCCCGCCGTCCCGCGCGGTTCTCGGGGGGCCGGCCCCGTCGTTGGCGATGGTCAGGTGCACTTCCCCCTCCTCGTTCGCGGTGGCGATGGTGACCTGGGTGGCCGAGGCGTGGCGCAGCAGGTTGGTGACGCCCTCGCGCACGACCCACGCCAGGGGCTCCGCGCACCGCTGGGGGACGGGGTCGCCGGTCACCGTGCAGCGGATGCCCGCGGACCTGAGCAGCGAACGGGCGCCCGACACCTCGTCCTCCCAGGTCGTGCGCAGCTCACCGCGTACGACGCGGCGGACCTCGGTACCCGCCTCCTCTGCCAGCCCGCGGATCGCGGAGATCTCCGTCGCGGCCCGTTCACCGTGGCCGCGCTGGACGAGCTCGGAGGCCAGCGAGCTCTTGACCGCGATGGCGGCCAGGGTGCGGCCGAACACGTCGTGCAGGTCCCGGGAGATGCGCAGGCGTTCGTTGGCCAGGGCGAGTGCGGCGCGGTCCTCGTGCGCGGACTGGAGTTCGCGCAGCACCCGCAGCATCCACGCGCTGGACCAGCACAGCCACAGGGCGGCGCTGACCATGACCGCCGCGACCAGCAGGAGCGCGATGTCGGCGACTCCCACGAGCGCGGCGGTCAGCACGAGCGCCGCCGCGTTGAGCAGCAGCGCCCTGCGGGAGTGCAGGACGGGGGCGAGGCTCGCGGCGGCCGAACCGATCGCCGCCGCGACCGTCATGCCCATCGCGGGAAGGGGGAGCGTCAGGGTCAGGGCGACGAAGGCCGTCAGGACCAGCGCCCACGCGATGACGCCCGTGAGGGGGAGCCGCCGCCCGCGGCCGACGACGACGTCGATGCTCCACCTGGTGACGAGGATGTTCCCGAGGACCAGGACCAGGCAGAGCCCACCCGCCGTGACCAGGCTGGCCAGGGGCGCTCCGGTGAGCCGGTCGACATCCACCGCGCTCCTGAGGAGGGTGCCGGACGGAAGCGAGACGGCGATGTAGGTGGACCAGCGCACGTAGGTCTCGAACCTGCGTGTGCCGACCAGCGGCGGATTGCTCATGGACGTCATTGTCGCGTCAGGTGCGCGTCGGCTGCGGACCGGAAGGGGTCAGTGCGGGTCCCGTCTTGCGGGTGCGCCACCACACCACCGCCGTGATCACGACGAGGGCGACGCAGGGGATGCCCAGGATGATCGTCCCCGTACCCGCCGACCGTTCCAGCGCGGCGTTCAGGTCGGCGTGCAGGAGGATGTAGATGAGGAAGCTGAGCGTGTTGTTCAGGGCGTGCCAGACGATCGAGACCTCGATCCCCCCGGTGCGCCAGGTGATGAGGGCCATGCTGGCGCCGATCACGAAGAACAGGACGTTGTGCCACAGGTCACCGGAGAGGTGGATGGCGGCGAACACCAGGCTGGAGACCAGGACGGCGACGACCAGGGCCGTACGCGGTCCCCGGCTCCAGCTCCCGGCGACCCGGAAGACGAGTCCGCGGTAGCCGTACTCCTCACCGGCCCCCTGCAGGGGCGTCAGCACGAGGGTGAGGGCGAACAGGCTGAGCAGGCTGACGGGCGACCAGGGGACCTGCTCCTGGGGCTTGAGGGCGAATATCGCGATCGAGACGGCCAGCCAGAGGGGGCCCATGAACAGGAGTGCCCGGCCGAGCAGGTCGAACCGGAAGCTCGACAGCACCGAGTGCAGCGAGGCGCCCTTCACCCCGTAGAGCCAGCGCTGGAGGAGCATGCTCCACGGGATGAGCAGGGCGATCGAGAACAGGTTGGCGGCGTGGAAGAGCGGCGTGTAGTCGGTACCGCCGAAGGTCGGGTTGGTCCTGCCCATCAGGCTGTCGACGAAGGCGGCGGCCGCCGCGATGGCGATGCCGAAGGCGAACATCCCCCCCACCAGGAGCGTGATCGCGAGGATTCCCCGTCCGATCCGGGGTTTGTCCCCGGCGAGTACCCGGTGGTACTCCACACCCGGCGGGACGGGCCGCGGGCCGCCGCGGCGCGGGTGCGGTGCGGCGGGACCGGAGGGTACTTCCGGCGCGGGCGCCTGCGCCGGACCGGCGCCCGAGGTGGCGGAGAAGGGGGATCCGGTCTGCGGGAGGGGAGCCCGGGAAGGGCGTTCGTCGTTGCTGTGCATGATTTAACGCTAGTACGGAGAGTGATCGCGCCAGGGTGCCGCGGATCACGGGTTCCCTCTGCGTTCCGCACGGGCCGGGCATGACATCTGTCATGCGCCGACGGGGCTCGCGCCGCCCGGGCGCGCACCGGCCGTATGTCGGCGGGGACGTCTAGCATCGGCCCCATGACCACTCTGTCCCAGCTGCGCAAGGCCGCGCTCGCCCTTCCGGAGGCCGAGGAGGGCAACCGCTCCGGCACGGTCGTGTTCTCGGTACGAGGCGGGGACTTCGCCTCGGTGACCGGGGACGGCCGGGTGCTGCTCCGCCTCCCGGACGCCGAGGCCGAGGCCGCGCTCTCCGCGCACTCGACGGGGGAGCGGTGAGAGCGTGCGGGCACGCCCGTCGGCTTCGGCCTGCCCCTGGCCGACGTGAACGGCAAGGACCTCAACGCCCTGGTCCGGCGCGCCTGGCTGTCCCGCGCGCCCCGGCGGCTGGCCGAGGCCGCCGAGGCCGCCGCGTCCGCGGCCCCGGGTGAGGTGGGGGACCTGCCCCGGGCCATCGGCGCACCGGCGACCCGGGCGCTGGCGGAGGAGGGGCTGACCTCCCTGGAGCGGGTGGCCGCGCTCACGGAGGCCGAACTGGGCGCGCTGCACGGGGTCGGGCCCAAGGCGGTGCGGATCCTGCGCGAGGCTCTGGCCGAACGCGGACTGTCCCCGCGCTGAGCGGGCCGGGCGCCCCTCGGGCGCGGGCGGGAGGGCGCGGGCCCCGGCACGGCCGGGAGCGGAGGATGCCGGTCGGCGCGCCCTCCGACGCGGTGGGGCGCTTCGGCGGGCCCGAACGCCGTCGGGTCAGGACGTCCCGGCGGACCGGTCCGGCAGTCCGGCGGCGCGCCGCAGGCGCGCGAACTCCCCGATGAGCGGCCCCAGCTGCCAGTGCGCGTTGCGGCCGCTGGGGTTGGGCAGCAGCCACACCCGGGCGCCGCCGATCTCCGCGTCTTGGGGACCCACCGCCGCGCGGCGTTCGGCGAAGGCCTGGCGGTAGGCGGTCACGCCCAGGACGGCCAGCCACCGGGGCCGCCACCGCAGGACCTTCTCCCGCAGCCTGCGCCCGCCCTCCACGTACTCCTCCCGGTCCAGCTCGTCCGCCTGGGCCGTGGTCCGCTCGACGACGTTGGTGATGCCCAGGCCCAGGGACAGGAGTTCGTCCTCCTCGTCCGGCCTGAGCTGGCGCGGGGTGAAGCCGGACCCGTGCAGGGAGGGCCAGAAGCGCGTACCCGGCTTGGCGAAGTGGTGTCCGACCGCGCCCGAGGTCAGGCCGGGGTTGATCCCGCAGAAGAGCACGCTCAGGTCCTCGGCGATCACGTCCGGGACCAGCCTGTTCCGGGCCGCCTCCAACTCCGCCTTGCTCGGGCCGGGCCTGCGCCCGGCCGGTGCGGAGCGTGCGCGCGGGCGCTCCGCACCGCCCTTCGACACGCCCTCTGCTCGTCCGCTCGCGGAGTCCATGTGCCACCCTTCCGTGTGCGCTGTCGGTGACGCGGGCGACCGCGTCGCTGTCGCGGTCACCTGCCCGGAACCACTGTGCCCCAAGCACCGCGGGGCGGGCGCCGCCCCCGGGAGCGGTGCTACACCTCCACCGCGGGCAGCAGGCGCAGCACCACCGGGGCCGAGCGCGGCTCGGGCAGTTCGGCGCCGTCGAGGACGACCAGCCCGGCCCCGGGCGGTACGGGGGCCTCCGCCCCCTCCCCGGGAGGGACCCGGCGGAACCGGAACTCGGGTTCGCCGACCTCCTCGCGCATCGCCGCCTCGTCCTCGGGCCCGGGCTGCCGCGCGGTCGAGCGGCTGGTCCGCCCCACCGCCTCCGAGTGACCCGGGTCGGCGCCGCCTCCCCGCGGCCGGGGCGGCGGCGATCCGGGCACCAGCCACAGCGTCTCGCCGGGCGTGCACAGCCCGGCCAGCAGGCCGGGCAGGGTGTCGCCGGGCCCGGTGAGCCGCAGCGACGCGCTGCGGCCCTCGACCAGCCGGCCCAGGGCGGCGACCTGCCCGTCCGAGAGCGCGACCGCCTCCAGCAGTTCCGCCGCCTCCTCCACCGGAGTCGCCGCCGAGGTGCCGCGCCGCAGCGGCCACCGGGGGAAGACCGGCCGGGGCCAGACGTAGGGCAGGCCGCCGGGCGTGCCGGGGAACAGCGGCGCGTAGTGCGCCGGGTCCTTGTACACCAGGGCCGAGCGGTGCGACAGGTGCAGCGCGTCGTCGCCCAGCCACGGCGGGAGCATGTCGCGCTCCCACAGCTCCTCCTCCTCGGGGACGCGGCCCCCGGTGAAGGCCAGCAGCGAGGGCAGCACCGAGTCGGCGTACCCGCGGCGGCGCCACTCGCGGCACACCGCCACCCCGTAACCCACCAGCGCGGGCACGAAGCCGCGCCACATCGCCACGGCCGGGTGACGCTTCCAGCCGTACTCGGGCCACACCAGGGCCCGCAGCACCTGCATGGTCTCCACCCGCTGCTTGCCCAGCCTGCGGTCGTCCAGCACCCGCGCGCACTCGGCGAACCCGGGGTGGGGCAGGAAGGTCTGCATCGTCCCCCCGTCCGGCCCGCGGCGTTCTCGCCGGTCAGGCCCTCGTGCGGTCCGCTACCCGTCCGCCGCCGGTGTTACCCCTGGCGCCGGTCCGCTCCTGCCCGGGCGGTACCCGACCGGCGTTCTCACCCACCTCTCACCTTCACCCGCGACCACGCGCCCACCAGGGGACGCCGCCCCGGCTCTCAGGAACCTCTCAGGAAGTTCTCCGCCTCTTCGCAGGGTCGTCGGGTTGTGTCCTTCTGGTCGTCACCACCGTCAGGACAGGAGGCACCGTGGCAGCACCACGCCACCCCGGCCCCGCCGGGCACGCCGCGAACGCAGCGAAGGCAGCGAAGGCCGCACCGGCCGGCACCCCGACCGGCACCGCCGCCGGGGACCGGCTGAGGGCGCCGAGCAGGCTCCACGCCTTCAACCGATACGAACTCAAGTACCTCGTCCCCGCCGACCAGGCCCGGGACGTGCGCGCCGAACTCACCGCGCGCATGCGGGCCGACCGCAACGCCGGGCCCGACGGCTACGGCGTGTGGAGCCTGTACTACGACACCGACCGGCTGCGCTTCTACCACGAGAAGATCGAGGGCCTGAGGTTCCGCCGCAAGCTGCGCGTCCGCCGCTACGGCGAGGTCGGCCCGGCCGCCGAGGACACCCCGTCTCCGTCGAGATCAAGCAGCGCGTCAACCGCGTCACCCAGAAGCGCCGGGTCCTGCTGCCCTACCACCTGGCCCGCGACCTGTGCGACCGGCGCGTGCGCGTGGAGCACCCCGGCGCCGACCAGGCCTTCGTGGACGAGGTCCTCGACCTCGTGCACCGCCTGGACCTGCGTCCGACCGCGATGACCGGGTACCGGCGCGAACCCTACGTGGGCACCGGCTCCGACCTGGGGCTGCGCGTGACCCTGGACCACCGGGTGCGCGGGCGCGACCGCGACTTCGACCTGCGCGCCGAGGCCGAGAGCCGCTACATCATCAGCCCGCACCTGGCGGTCATGGAGGTCAAGGCCAACGAGCGCGCCCCCTACTGGGTCACCGACATGGCCGCCCGCTTCGGCCTCCAGGTGCAGCGCGTCTCCAAGTACTGCCAGAGCGTGGAGGCCCACGGCATGGCCCCGCGCTCGGTCTTCCACCTGCCCGAGGAGGACGTCGTGGCCGAGGCGCGTCCGCTCGGCCTCCTGGCCGGGGCGCGTCCGCCCGGTCCCGTGGTCGATGCGCCCGCGCCCGGTCCCGCGGCCGGGGGCGCGTCCCCCGGCACCCGTTCCTGAACCCCGTTCCCACCCGCTCCGTACGAAGGCACACCCGCACATGAACCTCGATTTCGGCGTCACCGACCTGTCCGGCACGTTCAGCGTCATGGACGTGGTCCTGTCCCTGACCCTGGCGTTCGTCACCAGCCTCGTGGTGGCCTGGACCTACCGCGCCACCCACCGCAACATCAGCTACTCGCAGAGCTACGTGCACACGCTGATCATCCTGGGCATGCTCATCGCCCTGATCATGCTGGTGGTCGGCTCCAACATCGCCCGCGCCTTCGCCCTGGTCGGCGCGCTGTCGGTGGTGCGGTTCCGCAACGCCATCAAGGAGACCCGCGACGTCGGGTTCATCTTCCTGGTGATGGGCGTGGGCATGGCCTGCGGCACGCGCTTCTACACGCTGGCGGTCATCGCCACCGTGGTCATCTGCGCGGTCGTGCTGCTCATGCACCGCTTCAACTGGTTCGCGCTCAACGTGCAGCGCCAGGTGGTCAAGGTCCAGGTTCCCGCGGACGGCGACGACTACGGACCCGTCATCGACGACGTGCTCATCCGCTTCACCGACGAGTACGAACTGATCAGCACCGAGACCGTGCGCGGCGGCTCCCTGCTGGAGACGGCCTACACCGCACGGCTGAAGAAGGGCGTCAAGCCCGGCGACGTCATCCAGCGCCTGCGGGAGATCAACGCGGGGCAGAAGGCGACCGTCCTGACCGGCTACGACCAGACGGACATTTGACTTTTCCTCCTGCCTTGAGGCAGAAGGCTCCGACCAGGCCTACCGACCTGGTACCGCCATGGTGGTGACCCTCACAGGCCCGGTTTCCTGTTTCTTTGCCGGTTGCGACAGGGAGGACCCTTGCCGTCTGACACCAGCTCCGCAGGCATCGTCCAAGGTCGAACCCCGGACTGCGACTCGACCAGCCGCACTGATGTTCCTCGCCGCATTCACTTCCCGGTCATGGCGGGTGCGGCAGCCCGGGCACGACCACACCCGGGTTCTCAACGACAACTCAGCGAGCACGTAGTGGCACTCACTGCAGGTCTTGGAGGAGGCCAACCACCGGTCGACCACCACCAAAAGGCGACCCGCGCGTTGTGTCTTGTATTCCAACTGGCGGCGTATCTCGCCGAAGGAGGCGTCCAGTACCGCTCTGTTCAACCCCGCCTTGGCCTGCACTTTTCTGCCTGGCTGGCCGTGGGTGCCCTTCGCCGAGGCGGTCATACCCCGCACGTTCAGGTCCTCGATCGCGATGATCGGGTGCTCGCGCACCAGCCGAGTGGTCAGTTTGTGCAGGAAGTCCTGGCGGAGGTGACGCACTTTGCGGTGCGAGGCCGCTACCCTGCGCCTGGCCTTGCGTCGATTCTTCGATCCGCGCTGCGTGCGGGCCATCCGTCTCTGATAGCGGACCAGGCCACGGGCTTTGCGCGCCAAGTGGCGGGGGTTGGGAATCTTTTCTCCTGTGGACAGGGTGGCCAAATCCATCACGCCCAAGCCGATCCCGACCACATCGCCCTCCTCCGCCGCTGTCTGTGTACCCGAGCCTGCTTCCGGGGCCGGGGCCGGGGCCGGGGCGGGTACTGGGGCGTCGGTCTCCACCGAGAAGGTGACGTACCAACGCCCGTCCGCCTCTCGGGAGACGATGACCATGGTGGGGTCCAACTCGGTGAGGGAGTCCTGGCTCCAAGACCACACGAACCGCAGAGGGGAGATGCTCTTGGCCAACCGCAACCGTCCATCACGAAGCCGAAACGCACTGCGGGTATAGTGCGCGGCCTGTCTGCCTCCCCGCGCCTTGAACCGGGGATAACGGGTGCGCCCGGCGAAGAAGCCGACAAAGGCCGCGTGCTGGTGCCGGAGTGTCTGCTGCAACGGCACCGAGGAAACCTGACCCAAAAACGCCAGTTCCGGTGTCTTCTTCCAACGGGTCAACGCGGCGTCAGTGTCCCGATAGGAAGTCCTTTTGCCTTCCTCCCGCCAGACGCGGGTGCGCTCTGCCAAGGTGCGGTTCCACACCAGACGCAGGCATCCGAACGTGCGGCTCAACTGAACTGCTTGTTCGGGGTCCGGGTAGGCCCGGCACTTGTATGCCCTCCGCATGGTCATCATGGTGGCAGAACTCTCGGATGGGTGTACGTCGAATCCGAAAACACTGCTCGGATCTGTCCTCGGACTGAATGCCGAGGACGTCCTACGAGAGGAACGATGACATGCACAGCCTCAATGACGAAGAGGGCGACGGTGGCACCGCCGCCGGGCGAGGCCCGCACCGGCCCGCGCGCCTGCGGCACCGCCTCCCGGTGCGCCTGCGCCAGCACTGGAGGAGCACCGCCGTCGTGTGCGCCGCGCTGCTCGCCCTGGTCCTGGTCTTCGGTGAGGCGCGGGTGCGCCCCTACGTCACCTCCGAGTTGGTCTCGCAGGACGCCGTCACCCAGAACATCGAGGGCGAGGGCGACCTGTTCGACGGCGGGGAGCACACGATCAAGGTGAGCTTCGACCAGACCGAGTACGCCGACATGATGAGCACCTTCCGCGAGGAGGGCGAGAAGGAGTACGTCCGGGCCGACGTCACCATCGACGGCACCACCGTCGAGGACGTCGGACTCCGTCTCAAGGGCAACTCGACCCTGATGAGCCTGCGCGGTGACGCCGGGGCGGGGGCGGCGGCCGACACCGGGGGTGAACAGGGGGCCGGTCCGGGCGCCGGGGGAGCGGCCGGGCCGGGCTCGGTCACCCTGTCCGAGGAGGAGCCGGAGAACCTCCCCTGGCTGATCAGCTTCGAGGAGTTCGTCTCCGGCCGGGCCTACCAGGGGCACACCGAGATCGCCCTGCGCCCGGCGACGGCGACCTCCGACACCGCTCTCAACGAGGCCCTGGCCCTGGAGTTGACGGCGGCGGCCGGGCAGACCACGCAGGACTACACGTTCACCTCGTTCGCGGTCAACGGCGGCGAGGAGGTGCCGCGCCTGCTGCTGGACGCGCCCGACGCCGCCTGGGCCGACGGGTACGGGGACGGCGTGCTCTACAAGGGCCGCGCCGGAGGCTCCTTCGACTACCTGGGCGGGGACGCCACCGACTACGAGGAGGCCTTCAACCAGATCAACGGCGAGGGCGCCCACGACCTCCAGCCGGTGATGGACCTGCTGCGATTCGTGGCCGAGTCCGACGACGAGGAGTTCGCCCGCGAGCTGGACGAGCACCTGGACACCGAGTCCTTCGCCCGCTACCTCGCGCTGCAGAGCCTGATGTCCAACAGCGACGGCATGGACGGCCCGGGCAACAACTACTACCTGTGGTACGACACCGCCGAGGAGCGGTTCACCGTCCTGTCCTGGGATCTGAACCTGTCCTTCGGCGGTATGGGCGGCGGTGGGGGAGCGATGCCGGAGGGAGCGCAGCTCCCCGGCGGGGGCACACCCCCCGAGGGCATGGAACCGCCGGAGGGGATGGAACCGCCGGAGGGCATGGAGGCGCCCGGGGAAGGGGAGGCGGCCGGAGGCGGTATGTCCATGGGCGGCAGCGGGGCGCTCAAGGAGCGCTTCCTCGCCGACGAGGACTTCCACCGCCTCTACGAGGAGGCCTACGCCGACCTCCACCAGGAGTTGATCGGGAGCGGTACCGCCACCGAACTCCTGGAGTCGGCCGTCTCCCGGGCCGGGGCCGCGGGCGACACGGGGGCCGACGCCGCGGGCGAGCAGCTCACCGAGCGGATCGCCGCCGTCTCCCAGACCCCGCAGGAGGACGGCCGGGAGGCGGGGGAGGGGGCCACCACCGACCAGCGGGGTTCCTGAGGGCTGTCCGGTGCGGGCGGACCGCCGGGGGCAAAACGGGGCCGATCCCCGCGGTCCCCCGGTGTGGTTCTCGCTGGCCGGGGCCGTGACCACGACAGGTACCGACGTTCGGTGCGTGCCGAAGGGATCCGTCCGCTGATCGCCCGCCGCGGCCAGAAGCCGGTTCGGGATCGGGAGCCCAGCGGTGGGTGGTGGAGCGGGGCTTCGCTCTGCTCCGCTGACCGGGCCCGGCACGGCGGTGTCCGGGGTCGCCGCCGACGCCCGAGCCGATCCCGGCCGGGGACGGGGCCTGCACCGGGCCCGAAGGGTTCCCACCGCTGGGACCCGGATCAGTCCTTCCCGGACACCGACCGCGCGCCCCCGGGGAGGAGACCCCCGGGGGCACGGGAGAGGTCAGACCCCGAACGCGGCGGGGTAGCCGATGGTGCCGGTCGGGACGGGGCGGTCGCCGTCCAGGGCCATGGCCATCATGGCCTCGTCGGGAACCTCGAAGGGCGCCCGGATACCGAAGCGGGAGGCCGGGGTGAAGCCGAACCGCGGGTAGTAGTCGGCATGGCCCAGGACGAGGACGAGGTTCTCCCCCATGGCCCGGGCGGCGCCCAGGGCAGCGCGGATCGCGGCCGAACCGGCCCCGGTGCGCTGGGCGGAGGGCTCCACCGCGCACGGGGCCAGGGCGAGGGCGGGTTCGCCGTCGACGTGGCAGCGGCTGAGCAGCGCGTACCCGACCGGAGTGCCCTCAGAGGTCGTGGCGACCATCGACAGGCCCTCGATCCACGCCTCGGGGTCGGCGCGCAGGGCGTCGACGATGTCGGCCTCGGCGTCGGTGGGGAAGGCCGCCAGGAGGATGTCGCGGATGGCGGGGGTGTCGTCGGTGGTCTCGGGGCGGGTGTGCCAGGTGGTCATGGTTCCGTTCTCGGTGTCGTCGTGGGGTTGGAGCAGGCGGGTGGCGTGGTCGTAGCCGTCGCGGTACCGCCGCCGCGTGTCGGTCTCCGTCTGGTGTGCGGTACCGCCGGTCGCCCGCGCCGCGTCGGCGTCGGCGGCGTGGGTGCGCGGCGGGTGGGCCGCCTCGGCGGTGAGGCTGCCCGGGCCCGGGAACGCCTGCGTCACCGGGTCGCCGTCGGCGCCCAGGCGGGTGTTGTCGGTGTCCTTCACCGCTGGCGGTCCCGGAACCGGTAGGTGGCACGCAAGTGCCGGGTGATGTCCTTCCTGGCGGCCTCGCGGCCCGCGCGCAACCTCGCGTCGGTGCGGGAGGCGGCGTACGCGTTCTCCCGGAGTAGCTGGTGGTAGCTGTCCAGCCTGCGGCGGGGGATCTCCCCCTCCTCGACCGCGGCGAGCACCGCGCAGCCCGGTTCGCTCGTGTGGGAGCAGTCGGCGAACCGGCACTCCTGTGCGAGGTGCTCGATCTCGCCGAAGGCCTGTTCCAGGCCGCCCTGGGCGTCGTGCAGGCCGATCGCCCGCAGTCCGGGGGTGTCGAGCAGCACGCCCCCGCCGGGCAGCGGGAGCAGTTCCCGCCGGGAAGTGGTGTGCCGTCCCCTGCCGTCCGCCTCACGCACGGCGCCGGTGGCCAGCAGGTCCTGGCCCAGCAGCCGGTTGCCCAGGGTGGACTTGCCCGCCCCGGAGGGGCCGAGCAGCACGACGGTGCCGTTGAGGACGGCGGTCAGGAAGTCCAGGCCCTGCCCCGTCTCGGCACTGGTGACCAGCACGTCCACACCGGCGGCCACCTGCGACACCTGTTCCCGCGCCGAGGGCAGGTCCGCGCACGCGTCGGCCTTGGTCAGGACCACGACCGGTTGGGCGCCGCTCTCCCATGCCAGGGCGAGCATGCGTTCGGTGCGGCCGTGCTTGAGCGGTGCGGCCAGGGAGACCGTCACCACGACGGTGTCGACGTTGGCGGCCAGGAGTTGGCCGTGCGAGGTCCGTGAGGCCGAGGCGCGCACCAGGGCGGTGCGCCGCTCCAGGACCTCGTGCAGGAGCGGTGCGGCGCCGGTGAGGGGGCGCAGGGCCACCCAGTCGCCGGTGCACGGTGCCGTCAGCGGATCGCTCTGGTCCGCGGTGCCGGGGATGTCCGCGCGGACGGTTCCGGTGTCGGTGACGGCTTCGCACGAGCCGCGGTCGGCCCGGACGACGCGGGCCGGGACCAGTCCGTCGGCGCGATGGGGGGCGAAGGCGCGTTCGCGCGCCTGGTCCCAGCCGTAGTCCGCCAGGGAGTACGGCTGAGCATGACGCGAAAGGGATTGAGACAACGTAGAGACCCTAGAACAGGGGCCCCGATGAGCACGGAGTACCGCCTCCTGCGAGCCGTCAGGGCTCCGACAGGGGGATCAGCGTCAGGTCAGACCGGGGCCCGGGACGTGAGGATGGTCCAACGGGCGCTGCGCAGGGCAGCGGCCTTCACCGCAGACATCAACTCACCTCCCATTTCTGGTCCCGCAGCCGACCGGGTTGTCTCTGCGCCGACGATGTTAGCACGGAGGCTGGAAGCCCCCGGTCCCGTCAGCGGAACCCGCCCCGTCGACGAGGCGGAGGGGTTCGGGCGCTCCGGTCAGACCGGTGGCATGCCGGTCAGCGGCCCGCCGACCCCCTCCCGGCCCGCGGACCCCCTCCCGGCCCGCGGACCCCCTCCCGGCCCGCGGACCCCCTCCCGGCCCGCGGACCCCCTCCCGGCCCGCGGACCCCCTCCCGGCCCGCGGACCCCCTCCCGGCCCGCGGACCCCCTCCCTGCCCGCGGACCCCCTCCCGGCACGCCGATCCCCTCCCGGTCGGCCCGGGTCCGGGGCAGCGGCAGGAGGCGGCGGGGAAGCCCGACGCCCGTGCACACGGCGGGGCCGCCCTCGTTCCACGCGGTCAGCTCGAACGGGCGGGAGGTGTCGATGACGAGACCATCCCGTCGGCCGGGCCCCGGACGAGTCGTTCCCGGAGTTCAGCCCAGCGGCAGCACCACGGTGAAGACGCAGCCCCCGCCCGGCGGCGACTCCGCGGTGACGTAGCCGTCGTGCGCGGCCACGAAGGCCGCGCTGATGGCCAGGCCCAGCCCGGCCCCGGCCCGCTCGCGGGGCCCGTCCGCCCGGTAGAACCGGTCGAACACCCGGGGCAGCTCCCCGGCGGGGATGCCGGTCCCCTCGTCGCGTACCGCTATGACCGCGACCTCCGCCACCCCCGGCGGCAGCGCGCCCGCACGGGCCGGTCCCGGAGGCGGCGGGTCCTGGGTCCGACGCACCGACACCCGCACCGGCGTGCCCTCGGGCGTGTGGGTCAGGGCGTTGCCGACGAGGTTCTCCAGCACCTGGCGGATCCGGTCGCCGTCGCCCACCGCCCGCACGGGCCCCTCGGCCTCCAGCGCCACGGGCGTGCGCGGGGCCCGGGCCCGGGCGCTGAGCACCACCCGCTCGGCGATGGCGACCAGTTCCATGTCGGAGTGCTCCAACCGCGGCGCCTCGTCCACGCGCGAGAGCGTCAGCAGGTCGTCCACCATGCTCCCCATCCGCCCGGCCTCGTCCTCGATCCGCGACATCCACCGGTCCGCCCGGGCGTCCTCGGCGACCAGCCCCTGACCCCTGCCCTGCCGGTACAGCTCGGCGAACCCGCGGATCGAGGACAGCGGCGTGCGCAGCTCGTGGGAGGCGTCCGCGACGAAGCGCCGCGTCGTCTCGACCGCGCGGTCCCGCTCGCCCAGGGCCCGAGTCAGCTCACCGAGCATCGTGTTGAGGGAGGCGCCCAGCCGACCCGTCTCGGTGGCCGGGTCCTGGGGCGGGATCCGCCGGTCCAGGTCGCCCCCGGCGATGGCCCGCGCCGTGGACTCGATCTCCCGCAGCGGCCGGAGCTGGAACTGCACGATCGCCGCGGTGCCGAACCCCACGGCCGCCAGCGCCACCAGCCCCGTCACGGCCTCGATGAGCACGAGCCGGTCGAGCGTGTCCTCGATCCCCGCCAGGGACTGGGCGGTCATGAAGACCCCGCCGTCCTCCCGGGCGGTGGTCAGCACCCGCCAGTCGCCCCCGCCCCCTGTTCCGGGCAGCGTGAACGGCTCCCCGGACCGCGCCCGCAGCTCCTCGGCCGTCACCGCCGACACGTCCGGCAGGCCGTCGTCGGAGCCGGTCTGGCCCACGCTGTCCACCACGTCGCCGTCGGCGTCGACGACCAGCGCGCGCAGGTCGGTGGGCAGCGGGGGCGGCTGGGCACCGACGGGCGGGTCCGCCTGCTCGGTCGCGTGCCGGGGCGCGGGCAGGGTCCGCAGCCGGTGGTCGACCTCCTCGGTCAGCGAGCGCTGGAGCAGCAGGGTGGCGACCGCGCCGAAGGCGACCAGGCACACGGCGGTCAGGCACAGCACCGCCAGGGGGATCCGGCCGCCCAGCCCCCGCGGCCAGCGGAGTCCGCGGCGGCCGCTCACCCGTTCCCCCCGGCCGCCAGGCGCAGGCTGTAGCCCACGCCCCGCACGGTGTGGATCAGCGCGGGGCGGCCCGCGTCGACCTTGCGGCGCAGGTAGCTGACGTAGGTCTCCACGACGCGTATGTCGTCGCTCTCCCCGCCCCACACCCGGTCCAGGATCTGCGCCTTGCTGACGACCTTGCCCGCGTTGAGCAGGAGGTAGCGCAGGAGCGCGAACTCGGTGGGCGAGAGCCGCACCGGCGCGCCCGCGCGGCGCACCTGGTGCCCCTCCTCGTCCAGTTCCAGGTCGGCGTAGCGCAGGGGCTCGGCGCCCTCGGAGCCGCGGCGGCCCGATCTGCGCAGGATCGCGTTCAGCCGCAGCACGACCTCCTCCAGGCTGAAGGGCTTGGTGACGTAGTCGTCGGCGCCGACCCTCAGGCCCGCCACCCGGTCCTGGACCGTGTCGCGCGCGGTCAGGAACAGCACCGGCAGGCCGGGCACGACCCCGCGCAGGTCACCGGCCAGGTCCAGGCCGCTGCGGCCGGGCAGGGTCACGTCCAGGACGGCGATGTCGGGGGTGAACCCGTCCAGCGCGGCCAGGGCGGCCCCCGCGTCGGGCGCGCCGCGCGTGGCGAAGCCGCTCAGCTCCAGGGAGGCGGTGAGCAGTTCGAGGATGTTGGGCTCGTCCTCGACGATGAGGGCCCGGGCCGCCGGAGCGGCGGTGCCGGAGGGCGCGTGGGGCATGCGGGAGTCCTGAAGGTTCGTGGGACGTACGAACACGAAAGGTTACGGGCCGCGGGCAAGAGTTCGGTGAGAACTCTCCGGCACCGGGAGTCACCGCCGTGCCGGTCACGGGGAACGGTTGACGCACCGCGACGCGCGGTATACCGCTGGTACGCGTTCGAGGCCGGAAGGGTTGGTCGCATGGGTGGTGTCCACGGGTTTGCCGCAGGTCGGGTCCGTGCAACCCGGCCGGGGGACCGGCCTCCGCCCGCGTCCACGGCCGACCCCGGGGAACCCGGACCCGGGGCCGGGCCCGTGTCGCCTGCGGCAGGGACCGTGCCTTCGCCTCCCGGGCCCGCACCCCTCGCATCCCCGATTCGACCTGACGCATGGGCCCGGCCCCGCCGACCCGGGGCGGGCGCCGCGTGATCGTCATCGGCCTGTCCTCGGGAACCTCGGCCGACGGCATCGACGTCGCCGCCGCCCGCTTCGCCCTGGACGGGGACCTCGTCCTCCTGACCCCGCTGGGGCACCGCACCGAGCCCTACCCGGGCGACCTGCGGGAGGCGATCCGCGCCGCCCTCCCCCCGGCCCGCACGACCATGGAGACCGTCTGCCGCCTCGACACCCGCATCGGCCGGGCGTTCGCCGACGCGGCGCTGCGCGCGGTCGGCGAACTCGCCGGGGGACGGGCCGACCTGGTGGCCTCACACGGCCAGACCCTGTTCCACTGGGCTGATCATCGGGCCGATCATGGGGCCGGTCAACGGGCCGACGGCGCCACGGTCCACGGCACCCTCCAACTGGGCCAGCCCGCCTGGATCGCCGAGGCCACCGGCCTGCCCGTGGTCTCGGACCTGCGCACGGCCGACGTGGCCGCGGGCGGACAGGGCGCGCCGCTGGCCAGCCTGCTCGACGCCCTCCTACTCGGCGCGCGCCCCGAACCCACCGCCGCCCTCAACCTCGGCGGTATCGCCAACGCCACCGTCCTGCGGGGAGAGCAGCCGCCGCTGGCCTTCGACACCGGCCCCGGCAACGCCCTGCTCGACGCCGCCGCGCGCAGGGTGAGCGGCGGGCGCGCCGACTTCGACGCCGACGGGGCCATCGCCCGCTCCGGCCGCCCCGACCCCGCCCTGCTGGAGCACCTGCTCGCCGAGCCCTACTACCGCCTGCCCCCGCCCAGGACCACCGGGCTGGAGCTGTTCGGCCCCGGCTACCTCGACGCGGCGCTGCGCGCCACCGGCACGCCCGACGACGCGGACCTGATGGCCACCCTGGTCGAACTCACCGCCGCCACCGTCGCCGACGCGCTGCGCCCCCACGGCGTGGCCGAGGTGCTCGGCTCGGGCGGCGGCACCCGCAACCCGGTCCTCATGGAACGCCTCGCCGCCCGGCTCAGCCCGGCGCGGCTGGCCGCGTTCGACACCCTGGGGCTGGACAGCGACGCCAAGGAGGCCTACCTGTTCGCGCTGATCGGCTTCCTCACCTGGCACGGGCTCCCCGGCTCCGTGCCCTCCTGCACCGGAGCCCGCCGCGGGCCGGTGGCCGGACGCCTCACACCGGGCGCCTCACCGCTCCGGCTCCCCGAACCCGCGTCCACCGTCCCCGCGCGCCTGCGCGTCGGGGCACGGGACCTGCGAGCCCCCGCCCCCCACCACCCGGAGTAGCGCAGTGCAGACAATCGACCTCGTGGTCATCGCGGTGTACCTGCTGGGATCGGCCTGGCTCGGCCTCAGGCTCTCCGGCCGACAGCGCGACATCAAGGACTACTTCATCGGCAACCGGCAGCTGCCCTGGTGGGCGGTGTGCCTGTCGGTGGTGGCCACCGAGACCAGCGCCCTGACCGTGATCAGCATCCCCGGCGTGGCCTACCTGGGCAACGTCACGTTCCTCCAGGTGGCGGTCGGCTACCTGATCGGGCGGGTGGTCGTGGCCTTCGTGCTGCTGCCCCGCTACTACCGGGGCGAGATGACCACGGCCTACGCCTACCTCGGCACCCGCTTCGGCCGCGGCATGCAGGGCACGGCCTCGGTCGCGTTCCTGTTCACGCGGCTGCTCGCGGACGGGGTGCGGCTGTTCGCCGCGGCCATCCCCGTCAAGATCATCCTGGACTCCTACGGGATCGACCTGTCCTACTTCGCGATCATCGCGCTGCTGGGCGTGGTGACGATCCTGTACACCTTCGTCGGCGGCATCCGGGCCGTGGTCTGGGTGGACGTCCTGCAGATGGCGGTGTACGCGGTCGGCGGCGTCGCCGCCCTGGCGGTCATCGCGGGCGGCCTCGACGTGAACTTCCTGGCGGTGGCCGCCGACGCGGGCAAGACCCAGTTCCTCGACTTCACCTCGAACCCGGTCTCGGCCCCCTACGCGACGGTCACCGCGGTCCTGGGCGGGGCCCTGCTCTCCACCGCCTCCCACGGCGCCGACCAGATCATCGTGCAGCGGCTGCTGGGCTGCCGCAGCCTGCGCGACGCCCAGAAGGCGGTGATCGGCAGCGCCGTCGTGGTGTTCTTCCAGTTCGCGCTGTTCCTGACCGTGGGCCTGGCGCTGTACGCCTACTACGAGGGGGCCTCGGTCGAGGAGATGGGCCTGGCCAACTCCGACGAGCTCTTCCCGACGTTCATCGTGGAGGGGCTGCCGGTCGGCCTGTCGGGCCTGCTGCTGGCGGGAATCCTGGCCGCGGCGATGAGCACCCTGTCGTCCTCGCTGTCGGCGCTGTCCTCCTCCACCATGGCCGACCTGTACCAGCGGTTCAGCAGGCGCACGCTCACCGACGCCCAGGGCCTGCGGCTGGGCAGGCTGTTCACCCTCGGCTGGGGGCTGGTCTTCATCGGGGCGGCGGCGATGTTCACCGGCACCGACAACCCGGTCGTGGAGCTGGGCCTGTCCGTGGCCAGCCTGACCTACGGCGGCCTGCTGGGCGCGTTCTTCCTGGGGCTGTGGGTGCGCCGGGCCCGCCAGCTCGACGCGATGGTCTCCTTCGCGGTCGCGGTGGCCACCATGGTCTGGCTGTTCCTCTTCCAGCCCGACCTGGTCGGCTTCACCTGGTACACCGCGATCGGCACGACCATCGTGCTGGGCCTGGGCTACCTGCTGTCGCTGCGCCACCGCGGCGCCGCGCCCCGCCCCGAGGAGGCACCTGAGGAGGGCTCCGGCGCCGGAACCGGCCGGGCGCCCCGCGCGGAGGGCGGGGCCGCCCCGGCGGACGAGGGGGAGCGGCCCTGATCCTGCCCGGTCCGACCCCGGCCCGCGCCGAGGTCCCGCCGCGCCGCCGGTCGTTGCTCCCGCCTCCGCACACATAGCGGGGGCCGGTCCGGAACACGCCCCGGACCGGCCCCGCGCACGCGACGCTCACCCCGCGTCGACGGTCTCCTCGCGCCGCGCCTCGCGCGAACGCGCGCGGGCGCGGATCCGCAGGAACGCGACCAGGGCCACGGCGGCCACGAGGACCGCGTAGATCCCGATCGTGATCGGACCCGCGAAGAGCACTCCCACGTCGCCCTGGCCGATGGCCAGGGCCCGGCGCAGCTCCGTCTCGGCCAGCGGACCGAGGATGACCGCGATGAGTACCGGCGCCACCGGGATCTCGTACCGCCGCATCATGAACCCGAGCAGCCCCAGGACGATCAGCAGCCACAGGTCGGTGATGGAGTAGGACGCGGCGTACACGCCCAGCGCCGCGAAACCGGTGATGCCCGCGTACAGGTAGCGCCGCGGGATCAGCAGCAGCTTGGCCCACAGCGGCGCGAAGGGCAGGTTGAGGATGAGCAGCATGACGCTGCCGACGAACAGGCTGGCCAGCAGTGCCCACACCAGGTCGGCGTTGCGCTCGAACAGCAGCGGGCCGGGCTGCATCCCGTACTGCTGGAAGGCGGCCAGCATGATCGCGGCCGTGGCCGAGGTCGGCAGGCCCAGACCCAGCAGCGCGCCCATCGCGGTGCCAGCGGTGGCGCTGGCAGCCGACTCGGGCGCGGCCACGCCCTCGATCGCGCCGTCGCCGAACTCGTCGGGCCGCTTGCCCCGGCGCGCCCGGAGCTGGGAGAGCTTGCGCTCGGTGCCGTAGGCCAGGAAGGTCGGGATCTCCGAGCCGCCCGCCGGGATCGCGCCGAAGGGCAGGCCGAAGCCCAGCCCGCGGATCCACGCCGGGACGGCGCGGCGCAGGTCGCGCCCGCTCAGCCAGGGGGTGCCGGTGCCGGTGATGAGTTTGGCGCCCGCGCCCGCGCCCCCGCCCCGGTGCACGCGCGAGACCACGTGCAGCACCTCGCCCAGCGCGAGCAGGCCCACGGTCACCGTGACCACGCTGATCCCCTCGAACAGGGAGGGGACGCCCAGGGTGAAGCGGGCCGCGCCGCTCTGGGCGTCGATGCCCACCATCGCGATGGCCAGGCCGATGGAGAGCGCGATGAGCCCGCGCACCATGGACTGGGCCACCACCGCCGAGGTGGCGACGAAGGCCAGGACCGCCAGCGCCAGGTACTCGGCCGGGCCGAAGCGCAGGGCGATGTCGATGATCACCTTGGAGAAGAAGGCCACCACCGTCGTGGCCACCACCGCGCCGGTGAACGCGCCGATGGCCGACGTGGCCAGGGCCTGGGAGGCCCGGCCCTTGAGCGCCATCTTGTGCCCCTCGATCGCGGTGGCGATCGCGGAGCTGTTGCCGGGCGTGTTCATCAGGATCGACGTGGTCGAGTCGCCGAACAGGCCGCCGTAGTACACGGCGGTGAACATGATGAAGGCCCCGGTGGGGTCCAGCTTGAACGTCACGGGCAGCAGCAGGGCCACGGCCATGGCCGAGCCCAGGCCGGGCAGCACGCCCACGGCGGTGCCCAGCAGCACGCCCACGAACGCCCACAGCAGGTTCTCTGGGGAGAGCGCGGCGGCGAACCCGCCGCCGAGCAGACTCAGGGTCTCCACTTACAGCACCCCTCCCAGGATTCCGGCGGGCAGGTTGAGGCCGAGCCCGCCGACGAAGGCGAGCTGGACCACGGACGAGTAGGCCAGCGCGACGGCGGCCTCGAACAGCGGGCGCCTGCCCCCGAAGGCCCAGGTCACGCCGTAGAACAGCAGCGCGCCGGACAGCAGCCAGCCCACCGGCTGCAACAGCAGGGCGAAGAGCACCACCGAGCCGAGCACGGTGCCCACGGCGCGCCAGTCGCTGTGGGCGGCGGGGGCGCCCGCGGCCGGGCCGCGCCCCTCGACCAGGTCGCCGACCACGCCCGCGTCGGCGTCGGAGTGGTCGGCCCCCTCCGGTTCGGGCACCGCGGGGCGCAGGGCCACCTGGACGACCAGGGCCGCGCCGAGGGCGAGCATCAGCACCGCGACGATCGCGGGGAAGAGCTGGGGGCCCGGGGAGGCCGAGTTGTCGGGCACGTGCATGGTGAGCGTCTGCACGCCCACGAACACGCCGATGCCGATGGTGAGCAGGCCGACGAAGATCTCGCTGCGCCCCCTCCACCAGGTGCGCCGCTCCTCCGGCGGCCGCGCGCCGGGCTCGCCCGGGGCGGTGGGTGTTGTGCTGTGCTGGCTCATGAAAGCCCCAGGTCCTCGGTGACGTCGGTGATGCGTTCGATCTCGGCCGCGAGGAACTCCTCGAACTCGCGGCCGCTCTGGAAGGTGTCGTCCCAGCGGTTGCGCTGGAGGGTGTCGCGCCACTCGTCGGTGCGCACCATCTCCTCCACGATCGCGGTGAGCTCCGCCCGCTCGGCCTCGGTGATGCCGGGCGGGGCCATGAACCCGCGCCAGTTGGGCAGCACCGCGTCCACGCCCTGCTCGGGCAGGGTCGGGGCGTCGATGCCCTCGACGCGCTCGTGGGCCGAGACCCCCAGGACGCGGATGTTGCCCGCCTCCACCTGGTCGCTGAACTCGTTGTAGCCCGAGACGCCGACGTCGAGGCTGCCCGAGAGCAGCGAGGTGAGCGCCTGCGCGCCGCCCGCGAAGGGGATGTAGTTGACGGCCTGGGGTTCGACGCCCTGCGACTGGGCGGCCAGCCCCGCCAGAAGGTGGTCGGTGCCGCCCAGGGAGCCGCCGCCGACCGCGACCGCGCCCGGGTCCTCCCGCCAGGCCTCGATGAGGTCGCCCATGTCCTCCATCGGTGAGTCGGCGGGGACCACGAAGACCTCGTAGTCGTCGGCGACGCGGGCGATGGGTGTCACGTCCTCCAGGGTCTGGGCCGAGTCGTTGACGATGATGCCGCCGATCATGACGGTGCCCGTGGTCATCAGCGTCGTGGCGCTGCCCTCGCGGCGCACCGTCTGCGCCAGGCCGATGGTCCCTCCCGCGCCGGGGAGGTTGAGGACCTGGGTGTTGTCGACGATGTCGTTCACGCGCAGGGAGTGCTGCGCCTCGCGCGCCACCAGGTCCCAGCCGCCGCCGGGGTCGGCGGGGACGACGATGTCGATCCTGGCGCGGGCCTCCGACGCGTTCGTGTCGGACAGCGCGGCGTTCGTCGCGGCGGCGCCCACCAGGAGCGCGGTGGCCACGGCCCCCGACGCGCGGAGGATCCGCTGTCTGTTCATCCTTCACTCCCTTTCGGCCCGCTGGTCCACCAGGTGGTCCAACGGGACCGTTTCGTGGTCTGGGAAATCATGCGAGCCCCTGTGATCTCTGTCAATGGCGATTCGAAACCTTTTGTTAACGAGTGTGTTGCGACGCACAGTCCCGTGTCGGTCCTCCCTTTCGCCCAGGCCAGTCCGGGTTTCGCCGGTGGGGGGTGCTCTTCGGGGAGGGGCTGGCCGTCCGCCGAGGGGTTGCGCTACGCTGACGGCGCGATTCCACTTGACGGTCTTGATAGACCACCTGGTGGACCAAACGGAAGGGGGAGGGATGCCTGACGGCGACTCCGGCGGCACCGTGCGCAGCGTCGCGCGAGCCCTGGACCTGCTCGACCTGTTCGACGAGAGGAACCAGCGCTACTCCACACGGGAACTGGTGGAGCGCACCGGCCTGGCCAAGACCACGGTCCTGCGGCTGGTCGCGACCCTGGAGCAGCGCGGACTGCTGTGGACGGCCCCCGACGGCCGGGTCGGTGTCGGCCCCAGCCTCCTGCGCTGGTCGCGCCTGGCACACGCCGTCTGGCAGGTGCCCGAGGCCGTCCGTTCCGTCATGCGCGAACTCGTCGCCGACACCGCCGAGACGGTCAACCTCTACGTCCGCGCCGACGCCACCCGCGTGTGCGTGGCCAAGGAGGAGGGCCCCCAACGGCTGCGCCACGTCGTCAACGTCGGCGACGAGATGGTCCTGTGGGGCGGGGGCGCCAGCAAGGTGCTGCTCATCGGCGCGGGGGAGTCCCTGCTGCTGCGCGTGGCCGCCGCCTCCCCCCACGGCCCCGGGCACGTCAGCCGCCTGCGCGAGGAGGTGGAACTGGCCCGCACACGAGGCTTCGCCGTCAGCCACGGCGAACGCGAGCGGGGCGCCTCCGGCGTGGCCGCGCCCGTCTACGGCCCCGCCGGCGGGGTGCCGGTCGCCGCGCTGGCCGTGGGCGGACCCACCGCCCGCTTCACCGACGCCGCCGTGGAGGGCTTCACCACGGCGGTGGTCGACGCCGCCCGCCGCATCACCGACATCGGGCTCGACCCCTCGGGAGGGACCGCGGGACCCGGAACACAGGAGAGACGTTGACCGACAACCACACCGACACAGGCTCCGGCTCCGAGGCCGGGGAGAGGGCCCTGCCGCTGGCGGGGGTGCGCGTCCTGGACATGACCAACGTCCTGGCCGGACCCTACGCGGGCTACCAGCTGGCGCTCATGGGCGCCGACGTGGTCAAGGTCGAGGTCCCCGGCTCCGGTGACCTGGCCCGCCAGCTCGGCGCCTCGGCGGAGCTGAACGGACGCGGACTGGGCGCGTCGTTCCTGGCCCAGAACGCGGGCAAGCGCTCCCTGACCCTGGACCTGAAGACCCCCGGCGGCCGGGAGGCCATGACCCGTCTGGTGCGCCGCTCCGACGTGCTGCTGGAGAACTTCCGGCCGGGCGTGCTGGAGCGCCTGGGCTTCGGCTGGGAGGACCTGAGCGCGATCAACCCCGGCCTGGTCTACTGCGCGGTGTCCGGGTTCGGCTCCGACGGCCCCCTGAGCGGACGCCCGGCCTACGACCAGATCATCCAGGGCCTGTCGGGGATGATGAGCACCACCGGCACGCCAGGCACCGGCCCCCTGCGCGCGGGCTTCCCCATCGCCGACGTCCTGGGCGGCCTCGCCGCCGCCTTCGCGATCAGCACCGCCCTGGTCAGGAGGGAGCGCACCGGCCGGGGGAGCAGCGTGGACGTGTCCATGCTGGAGACCGCGATCACCGCGATGGGCTGGGGCGTGTCCAACTACCTGTCCGCGGGTGTGGAGCCGGCCCCCATCGGCAACGAGAACGCCACGGCGGCCCCCTCGGGCACCTTCGCCACCGCCGACGGCGCGCTCAACATCGCCGCCAACAAGCAGGAGCAGTTCGAGGCGCTGTGCGCGGTCGTGGGCGCGCCCGAACTGGCGCGCGACCCCCGCTTCGCCCAGCGCGAGGACCGCAAGGCCCATCGCGAGGCCCTCCGCGAGGCCCTGGAGGAGCACCTGGGCACCCGGCCCGCCCTGGAATGGGAGGGGGAGCTGGCCCGGGTCGGGGTTCCCGCCGCCCGCGTGCTGACCGTGGCCCAGGCGCTGGAACTGGACCAGGTGGCCCACCGCGGGCTGGTGCACACGCTGCCCTTCCCCGGCGGTGACGAGGACCGCGAGCTGCGCGTGCTCGGCAGCGGCGTCCGCGTGGACGGCGCGCCCTTGGGTCCGCGCACGGCGCCGCCCCTGCTGGGCGAGCACACCGAGCAGGTGCTGCGCGAGACGGGGTTCAGCGACCGGGAGATCGACGCACTGCGCGAGGAGAAGGCCGTATGAGCACGTCCGACACGCCGTCCATGACCCACGAGGAGATCGGCCGCTGGTGGCGGACCGGGCTGATCCGGATCGCCCCCGGCGAGATCGAACCGGGCGGCTACCCGGTGCAGGAGCTGATCGGCCGCGTCTCCTTCGTCGACACGGTCTGGCTCATGCTGCGCGGCGAGCTGCCCGACCCGCGCCGCTCCCGCCTGCTGGAGGCCGCCCTGGTCTCCGCCGTGGACCACGGCCCCCAGGCGCCCTCCATCGCCGCCGCCCGGATGGCCGCCAGCTGCGGGGTGGGCCTGAACAACGCCGTCGCCACCGGCGTCAACCTGCTCGGGGACGTGCACGGCGGCGCGGGCCAGCAGTGCGTCGCCCTCCTGGAGGAGATGGCCGGGCGCGTCGCCGAGGGGACCCCGGTGGCGCGGGTGGCCGAGGAGGTGGTCGCCGAGTACCGCGGGCGCGGCGCGTACGTGCCCGGCTTCGGCCACCGCTTCCACCCGCGCGACCCGCGCCGCGACCCGCTCCTGGGGCTGGTGCGCGAGGCGGTCGAGGACGGCCTCGTCCCCGCGGGGCCTCTGGAGGCAGCCCTGGCGCTGGAGGAGGCGCTGGCCAAGGGGCGCGGACGCCCCGTGCCGATGAACATCGACGCCGCCACCGCGGTCGTCTACGCCTCGCTGGGCTTCCCCTCGGAGCTGGCCCGGGGGCTGTTCGTCCTCTCCCGCTCCGTGGGCATCCTCGCCCACGCCTGGGAGGAGCACCAGGGCGGGGCGCGCATCAAGGGGCCCCTGCCCAGGGCGGTGCTGGCGGGCTACGACGGCCCCGCGACCCGCCACCTCGCCGCCGACGACCCGCGGCTCTCCCCGGAGCCCGGCCGGGACTGACCGCGGAGAGTCCCCCCGAACGGCGGGCGCCGGTGCTTCCGTCCGGCCCGGTGCCCGCCCCTCCTCCGCGTCACCCGGCGGGGCGGCCCGGGCCCGCGGCCCTCACGCTGTTCCCCGCGCGCCCGGACCGGTGGCGGGACGGCGTGCTCGTGCCGGTCGGCCCTGAGGACGCGCGTCCCGCCGCCCCGTCAACCCGTGTGGACCACCATGACGGGGCAGGGGGAGCGGTGCAGTACCCCGTGGGCCGCCGAACCCAGGGCCAGTCGGGTCAGTCCGTACTCGCCGCCCGCCCCGACCACGAGCAGCCGCGCCGCTCGCGCCGCGTCCGTCAGCGCCGCGACGGGGCGGCCGTCCACCACCTCGGTGCTCACCTCCACCTCCGGGTACCGGGCACGGAGGGGCCCGACGGCGCGCTCCAGGGCGGCCTCATCGTCAGGGCCGTTCTCCCGGGCCCGGGGAGCCGACGCGACCACGGGGGGAAGGAACGGCAGCGGCGACTCCCGGACCCGCACGACGCGCAGCGGCCCGCCCCCGGTGGAGGCGGCCTCGAACGCCTCGGCCAGGACCCGCTCCGCGCCGGCCGACCCGTCGTCCCCCACCACCACCTCGGCGCTGTCGTCGGCCGCGGGCCGCGGCCCCACCACGACGACCGGCACCGACGACTGCGCGGCCACGCGGTAGGCCACCGATCCCACCCTCAGCCCGGAAAACCCGCCGCGCCCCCTGTGCCCGACGACCACCAGGGCCGTTCCGTCCTGCCCCGCGCACGCCAGCAGCGCCCGGCCGGGGGAGTCCACCGCCACCTCCCGGTCCACGGCCACACCGGGGGCCGCGGCCGACGCGCGTTCCCCGGCCAGGTCCAGGACGGCGCGGGCGCTCGCGCGGATCTCCTCCTCGGGCCAGACGAAGGCCGCGTCAGGCGACGGCGCGGGGAAGGCCGTGATCGTCCGCAGGCGGCAGTGCCGCCGGGAGGCCTCCGCCGCGGCCCACTCCACCGCCCGCAGGCTCTCATCGGAACCGTCCACCCCGACGAGGACCGACCGCTCCATGACAACCTCCACTGGTCTCGTCACCACCGCGTCACCCACCATCATCACCAGGACGGGCTTCCAGGGCGGGCCGCTCCCGGTTTCCGGGCGAGTCCCGCCCGGTCCGCTCCCTTCGGAACCGGGACGGGCGTGCCGCACGCACGGCCGCGGGGCGGGCCTCCAAGGGCCCGCCCCGCGGTGTCGCGCGTGGTGTCACGCTGTGTTGTCCGAAGCCGTCGTCCTGCGTGCCCGGCGCCTGTCGCGCCGAACCGGGTCCGCCGCGCGGGTCAGATGCGGGGCCTGCGCCTCCTGGTCAGGGAGTTGATCCACCGCAGGGCCTGCCCACCGGGGCTGCTCCGTCGTCCCGGAGGCGTCCGGCGCGCCGGACCCCGTAGCGGATCCGGGCCGCCGCGCCCCAGCGGACTTCCGCCGCGTCCCAGCGGGCTGCCGCCCCGGGACCGGGCCGCGGACCGGGCGAACCGCTGGGCCATCGCCAGGGGGTCGCTGCCGCGTCCGCCCGTGCGCCCACCGGCACGCGGGCGCCTGCCCGGTGCCGGGCGGGCCAGCCCGGTGCGCCGCATCAGCTGGTTCTTCGCCGTCCTCAGGGGGTTCCTCATGGCGGTTTCCTCCTCGTCTGTCGGTCCCGTGTCCCGGTCGGCCACCCCACTGCCGGGCGGATGATGACGAACGGAGCACGTTCCTTGTTCCTGACTGTTGCGCTACCCCAAGGTGTGATATTGATGCGTCTTTCCTCGATCGGGCTGGCGGAGTGACCCCGGAGGGGAAGCCCGTCGGCGTGTCTCCCGGGAGGGTCAGCGCAGGCCAAAGGGGTTCTTGAACCTCAGCGGGGCTCACACGCCCTCGGGCGGATCCCGTCGCGCTTCGCGCGGCAGCACAGGTGTCAGGGCGGCCGCCACGAGCCGCACGGCCGCGAGCGGTCCGAAGACCGGGCCTTCACCGCCCCCGCTCTGTCCAACGAGGCCGTCACCCGGCGCATGCACCAGGAGTAGGCGGGCTTCCACGGCCGGGTCGCGGACCCGTTGCGCCGAGGACAGCACGGGAGAGCGGTGCCCCGCGCCCCGGACGGCCGCCGGAAAACCGGACGGCCGCCGGAAAACCCGTCGCGCCCCGGGCGGCTCGCCCCGTAACGTGCTCCTCGCCGACCCTCCGGCCCGCCCTCCAGGGCATGCCCGGCTTCCGAGAGGACCCCCCGATGCGCGCCACCAGCGTGCCCTCCATCCCCCCGCAACCTCGACCACCGGGAGCGGGTGTGACCGCGGACACGGACCGCCTCCCGCCCCCGGCCACGCGGTGGGTCCTTCCCGCCCTGGTCCGCTACTCCTTCTCCGTTGCACCGGGCCCGGCCGCCCTGACCACGGTGCTGGCCGTCCTCGCCGGTGCGGCCCCGGTCGGCATCACCATCGGGATCGGCGCACTGGTGGACGGACTCGCCTCGGCCGTCGGCCAGGGGCTGGACAGCCCGGCGGCGCGGGAGTGCTACCGCTGGGTCGCCCTCATCGTCGTGCTGTTCCTCCTCACCCACGTCGCCGATTCGGCTCGGACGGCTCTGGGGCGGGCCCTGGGCCGCCGGGTCACCGGCCGGCTGAGGGAGCGCGTGATGGCATCCGCCTCGCAACCGGCGACCATCGGACACCTGGAGGACCCGGACTACCAGGGCAGACTCAGTCGGGCGCGCGGTGACGGCACCATCGACATGCCGCCCGGGGAGGCGGTCTTCGGCCTGTCGGCCAAGGCCTCGCTGTGGGTGACCGCCGTCGGCTCCGCGGCCCTGCTCACCCAGGTCACCTGGGGGCTGGGGATCATCGTCTTCGCGGTCTTCGCGGTGCTCCACCTCCGGCTGGTCCGCAACTACCGGACCGCCGTCGTCGAGACCGTGAACCAGACGCTGAAGCTGCGCCGCACCTCCTACCTGCGGGACGTGCCGACCACACCGGACGCGGCCCGGGAGGTGCGCCTCTTCGGGCTCACGGCTTTCTTCCGCGACGCCTACCACGCCGAGTGGCGCGTGAACATGGCCGAGGTCTGGCGGCGAAGGCGTGAGCACCGCGTGTTCGTCGTGGTGGTCGTCGTGGTCACCGGCGCCACGGTCGCCTCGGTCTTCTACTACCTCGCCTACCGGGCCGCCACCGGAGGCACGACGGTGGGCGACCTGGCGCTGGGCGGCCTGGCCCTGCGGGCCCTCCTGCAGGTGCTCCGGGCGGACGAGGACGACCTGCGCACCGGCTTCGGCTCCAGGGCGGCCGCCGAGGCGTTCGCCCTTCCGGCCGCGGACCCGCCCGGCGGGTCCGACGCCCCGCCCTGGACCGAACCGGCCGCGACCGTCTCCTGCGAGGGTCTGCGCTTCCGCTACGGCGGCGCCGCGGACGAGGTGCTGCACGGCATCGACCTCGACGTCCCCCAGGGGCAGTCGCTCGCCGTCGTCGGCCTCAACGGGGCCGGAAAGACGACGCTGGCCCGGCTCCTCGCCGGTCTGGACGCTCCCAGCGGGGGCCGCCTGCGCGTCGGCGGGACCCTCATCGAGGACGCCAACCGCCGGAGCTGGCAGCGCAAGGTGGTCGCCGTCTTCCAGGACTTCGGCCGCTACGAGCTGACCGTGCGGGACAACATCGCCTTCGGCTCCCCGGCCCACGCCGACGACGAGGAGGGCCTGCGGGAAGCGGCGCGCCGGGCCGGACTGCTGGAGTTCGTCGAGGGGCTGCCCAATGGCTGGGACACGGTGATGTCCAGCGGCTACGAGGGCGGGGTCGACGCGTCGGGCGGCGAGTGGCAGCGCATCGCCATCGCCCGGGCGCTGTTCGGCCTGCGGCACGGCGCACGGCTCCTGATCATGGACGAACCGGCCGCGAGCCTGGACGCCCGCGCCGAGGCCCGGCTCTACGACACGTTCCACGAACTCACCGCGGGGGCCACGACCGTCGCGATCTCCCACCGGTTCGCGACCGTGCGCAGGGCGCAGCGGGTGGTCGTGCTCGACCAGGGCCGCATCGTCGAGGACGGCACGCACGAGGACCTGATGCGCGCCGACGGCCGCTACGCCGAACTGTTCCGTCTGCAGGCCAAGCGTTTCGAGGAGGCACCGTCGTGATCAGCGCCCTGCGCTTCGTCCTCACCAGCGGACCCCGCGTCGACGGGTTCCGCTCCCTGGTCGCGGTGGCGATCGCGCTTCTCGAACAGGCCACCGGGATCGGCCTCGCCGTGGCGATCGGGCTGTTCAGCGAGGCGGCCACCGGCGGTTCGACCAGCGGCCTGGTGGTGCTCGCGCTGTGCGTGGCGGTCTTCGTCATGCTCACCCAGGGCACCTTCGTCGCCGGTTACTTCACCCGCCTGCGCCTCCAGGAGGAGATCCAGAGCGACGTCGACCGCCGGTTCGTCGACGCGGTCGGCACGACGCCGACGCTGGAGGTCCACGAGCGTTCGAGCCGCTCCGACCGGGCGGCGCTGGTGCGCGGAGCGCGGGGCGAGATCGGGCCGGGCTTCGACCGGCTGATGTGGCTGGCCGGAGCAGCGCTGGCCCTGGTCGCCTCGGCCGCCCTGATGGCCTCGGTCGTTCCCGTCCTGGCCCTGCTGCCGCTCTTCGCCCTCCCCGCCGTGCTGGCCACCCGGGCGGCGGACCGCAGGCGCGGGCAGGCCGTGGAGCGCGCCACACCCCGGACCCGGCTGGCCGGTCACCTGTTCACGCTCGCCACGACCGCCGCGCCCGGTCGTGAGACCCGCCTCTTCGGGCTGGCGGACGAACTGCGGCGCAGGCACCGCCGGGAGTGGGACTCCGCGGGCCGCGACATCGCCCGCACCGACGGGCTGGCCCGGGTCCCGGTCGCGCTGGCCTGGCTGCTCTTCGTGCTGGCGTACGCGACCGCCGTCGCCCTGATGGTGCGGGCCGGACTGGTCGGCGACGCCCCGCTCGGCCTCATCGTCGCGGCCGTCGCCGTCAGCAGCCAGATCACCGGCCAGGTGCAGAGCCTGCTCAACCTGTCCTTCTGGACGATGGAGTCGCTCCGGGCCACCCGGGCCTTCCTCGACGTGGTGCGGGACGGCGCCGCCGAACGTGCCGCCGTCGTGCCGACCGCGCCGGTGGCGGTGCCCGCCCGGCTGGAGAGCGGCATCAGGGTGGAGGGTCTGGGCTTCCGGTACTGGAACCGCGACCGGCCCGCGCTGAGCGGTATCGACCTCGATCTCCCGGCCGGCTCGGTTGTGGCGCTGGTCGGCGAGAACGGCGCGGGCAAGTCGACGCTGGTCAAGGTGCTCAGCGGCCTCTACCAGCCCGTTCAGGGGCGCGTGCTGGTGGACGGGACCGATCTGGCGCGGTTCGCCCCGGACCGGTGGCGCGCCCGGATCACGGCGGCCTTCCAGGACCCGGTGCACATCGAACTGTCCCTGCGGGACGCGGTCGGGTTGGGGCGGCTGGAGGAACGCGACGACCCGGAGAGGATCCTCCGGGCGCTGCGGACGGCGGGCGGGGACAGGCTCCTCGCATCGCTGCCCGAGGGCCTGGACACCCGGCTCGGGCGCGGGTCGTGGGACGGCGAGGGGCTGTCCGGCGGCCAGTGGCAGACGGTCGCCAACGCCCGGGCGGCGATGCGGCGGGCGCCGCTGCTGCGGATCATGGACGAGCCCACCGCCAGCCTCGACGCGCGCGCCGAGGAGTGGCTGTTCCAGCGGTACGCCGACCTGGGCCGTCAGGAAGGCGGTGTGACCGTGCTGGTCACGCACCGCCTCACGACCGCCCGGGCGGCCGACCTCATCGTGGTGATGGACGGCGGCCGGGTCGTCGAAACCGGCACCCACGACACGCTGAGCCGGACCGACGGGCTCTACGCCGAGCTGTTCCGCCTCCAGGCCCGGTACTTCGTCTGACCGGACACGCCGGGCCCGGACCGGTTCCCGCCCCTGCCGTGCGGGCTTCGCCGGGGTCGCGCGACGGGTCCGGCCGCACCGGGGTTCCCCCGGCTGTGGCCGGGCCAGCCGCAAGGACGCTCCTCGCATGTGTCGATTGGCGCAAGCCCCGAAGAGCGCAGACCACGCGGAAGAGCACAGATCACGCGGTCGACGGCTTCTCGCCGGTCAACCCCCGGACGGGCCGACTCCGCGTGCGGAACCGGCCCCTCCGGTCGTGGTGTGACTCACCGGAGCGCCTGGGAGATCGGTGTCTGCCCGTCGTAGAAGTTCACGGTCTGCCGGATGGCGGCGTCAGCGGTGATGACGTGGGTGATCACCTCGGCGACGTTGTCCCGGGAGGTGTGGCCCTCCTCGCCCGGTGGCCGGCCGTCGATCGTGCCGTCGGCGTGCGCGAGCCGGATCCTCCCCGTCGCCGGTTCGAGGGTGAGCCTCCCGGGACCGAGGATCGTGTAGTCCAGTCCGGTCTCCCTCAGGTGTGCGTCGGCGTCGTGCTTGGCCTTGGCATAGGCGTAGAAGGAGTTGTCCGGGTCGATCCGGTCGACGTCGACCGCGGCGCCCGCGTAGGACACGGTGACGAAGCGCCTGACGCCCGCCGCCTGGGCGGCCGCCATCGCGCGCACGGCCGCCTCGTAGTCGACCTGGTTGGTGCGCGCCGGACTGCCGCCGCCCGCGCCGGCGGCGAACACCACGGCCTGTGCGCCGTCGAAGGCTCGCGTGAGGGCTTCAACGTCCGCCTGCTCGATGTCGAGCACGACGGGATCGCCTCCCACGGCTTCGACGTCGGTGCTTTGGCCGGGGTCGCGGATGAGCGAGTCGACCCGGTAGCCCGCGTTGGTGAGCTTGGGTGCGGTGAGCAGGGCGACCTTGCCGTGGCCGCCGAGGATGACCACGCGCTTGGTGTCGGACATGAGCGCCTCCTTCTGTACCGGCTTCGAGGTCGAGTGGGTCCTGTTGGCCGGACCGTCTCGACCGGTGGTTCCCGGTGCCACAACGTATCCGCTCTCCGGTTCTCCCCACCTGGAGCACTCTGGAGCAGGGCGAAGTGGTCCTCAAGTTTTACGGGCCGACCGTCCGGCGACGCGGACGTAAGGGGAACTGCCCCGGTTCCAGCCGTGCCGCACGGGTTCCGGAGAAGGGCCGGGACCCGCCGGTCCGTCCGGGCCCGGTGGTCACCGTGACCAGGGAGCGTCTCGTCCGCGTGCCTCCCACCGCGGGGCTCCGGGTGACGGAGCCCGGATCAGGCGGGGATGACCCGCTCGCGGCGCAGGGTCTCGAACAGATCGGTGAAGCACGTGAGAGTGTCGGCGTAGTCGGTGAATCCTGCGCGGCGACTGCGGCTCATGTCGGTGAAGCACTCCAGGGGACGGTTGAGGTCGCTGTCGGTGTGCCACCAGGACGCCACCCGTGCGAGGTCGGTCTCCACCAGGCCCTCACGTTCGGCCAACATGCGCCATGCGTCTGCCTTCCCGGCCATCTGTTCCTCCAACGGGCGCGGGCGGTCGGCGTAGCCCTGGGGCTCGACGCCGAGCCGCTCCGCGATCCGGGGCCACATCCAGCGCCAGCGGAAGACGTCTCCGTTGGCGGTGTTGTAGGCCTGGCTGGGCAGACCGTCGGCGGTGGCGGCCCAGATCATCTGACGGGCCAGGAGACCGGCATCGGTCATGTCCGTGACTCCGTTCCACTGCACCTCGTTGCCGGGGAAGACGAAGGGCAGGCCTTCGGCGCGGCACAGGGCGGCCTGGGCGGCCAGCGTCTGCCCGAGGTTCATGGCGTTGCCCAGGGCGTGGCCGATGATGGTGTGCGAGCGGTGGACACTCCAGGCGAACCGGTCCCGCGCGGCCGCCCGCCACAGCTCGTCCTCCTGGGCGTAGTAGAAGTTCGGGGTGTCCAGGCGGGGCTCGTCCTCATGGAAAGGGGTGTCCCGCGTCGCTCCGGTGCCGTAGGCCTCGAAGGGGCCCAGGTAGTGCTTGAGGCCGGTGACCAGCGCCACGTGCCGCAGCTGCCCGGAAGGGCCCACCACGTCCATGACGTTGCGGACGATGGCGGAGTTGACGGCGATGTTCTCGGCCTCGGTCGCCTGGCGACTCCACGCCGTGAAGAAGACGTGCGTGGGTCGCGACCCGGCCAGGGCCGCTCGGACGGATTCGGGATCGGTCAGATCGGCGCGCAGGACTTCGACCCCGTCTCGGGGTGCGGTGGCCCGGCGGGAGAGGCTGGCGGTGCGCCACCCCCGCGTGGCCAGTTCCCGGCACAGGGCCCGGCCGGCGATCCCGGTTCCGCCCACGACCAGAGCGCGCCGTTCAGGTCGGCTGGCTGTGTTCATGTGTCCTTACTCTCCTCTGGAAGTCCGTTCCTGACCGCCCGCAGGGCCGGGGGACGGCGCAGGGGCTTTGCCGTGTGGGGCACGCCGGTCCGTCACGGCCCGGGCGGCCCCGTCGTGACGCACGCCCGGTCGGGACCGATGGTGGGTGAGTGCGCACCGGGCCGGGTGCGGTTGGTGCGTTGTGCGACGACCGGAGTCAGTTCCGGGCTGCCGCGTGCCGCTGAGCCCAGGCCAGGTGCCACTGCTCCAGCGGCGTCTGGGGGCCGAAGTCCAGCCCGGGGACCGGCTCGGCACGCCCCTCGCGCAGGTCGGTCAGGTGGCGCTCGGCCTCCAGGGAGGGGTAGTCGGTGTAACCGTGCCCGTCGCCGCCGTAGAAGGTCGCCCGCTCGGCCTCGTTCAGCTCGGCGCCGACCTCCAGACGCCGGGGCAGGTCGGGGTTGGCGATGAAGGCACGGCCGAAGGCGACGGCGTCGGCGTTGCCCTCACCCACGGCGGCCATGGCCCGCTCCCGGTCGTAGCCACCGGCCGCGATCAGGCGCCCGGGATAGCGCTTGCGGACCCAGAGGCTGTCGATGCTGTCGGCGGGGCGCCGTGCCGAGTCGTCTCCGACGATGCCCGGCTCGACCAGGTGCAGATAGGCCGGGTCGCGCTCGGCGAGGGCGTCCAGGACGTGGGTGAACAGCGCCACCGGATCGGAGTCGGCCATGTCCTGGAAGGTGCTGCTCGGCGACAGGCGCACCCCGACCCGGTCCGCGCCGACCGCGTCGATCAGCGCGTCCAGGGCCTCCAGCAGGAGCCGGGCCCGGTTCTCGACGCTGCCGCCGTAGCGGTCCGTGCGGTGGTTGGAGCCGTCCTGGAGGAACTGGTCGATGAGGTAGCCGTTGGCGGCGTGCAGCTCCACGCCGTCGAACCCGGCCGCCCGCGCGTTGCGCGCCGCCCGGCCGTACTGGGCGACGATCGCGGGGATCTCCTCGGTCTCCAGCGCGCGGGGTCTCACGTGGGGGGTGCGGCCGTCGCGGGCGAAGGTGGAGCCGTTGATCGCGATGGCGGAGGGGCCGACCTGTTCCTTGCCGCCGGGTTGCAGACTCGGGTGCGAGGCGCGTCCGGTGTGCCACAGCTGCGCGACGATGGTCCCGCCGACCTCGTGGACCGCGTCGGTGACCGGCTTCCATCCCCGGACCTGTTCCTGGTTCCACAGGCCAGGGATGTCGGGGTTGCCGATGGCCTCGGGTGAGATGGCGGTGCCTTCGGAGACGATGAGCCCGGCCGAGGCGCGCTGGGCGTAGTAGAGCCCGGCCGAAGGACCAGGACGGCCGTCCGGCAGGGCCCTGCTACGGGTCAGCGGTGACATCACGACGCGGTTGGACAGTGCCAGCGCGCCGAACCGGGCGGGGTCGAACAATGCGGTGCGGTCGTGGTGCATGGCCTTCTCTCCGGGGCAGTGGTGAACATGCTGGTCAAACGGGGCGAGTCGCCCGATCCCCGAAGATAAACCTTGACGTTGACGTGAATGTCAAGCACGGTGGGCACGAGTGCTCTCCGCTCCTGCTCCCACGCGTGGAGCAGCGGCCGAACAGGTGGCGCCCGGTACACTCTGACGTGTACGTGAGTGTCAACCTTTGGGCAGGGGGCGGAGGGCCGAGCAGTGAAGATCGGTGAGCTGGCGCGCCGTACCGGCGTGACCACCAGAACCCTGCGCTACTACGAGGAACAGGGTCTGCTGCACCCGCAGCGGGAGAGCAACGGCTACCGCTCCTACCCCGACTCCTCCGTGACGCGTGTGGAGCAGGTGCGCGACCTTCTGGCCGCGGGCCTGTCCACTCGCGTCATCCGGGTCGTCGTCCCCTGTTTCGAGGGTTCCGGGCCGGGGCTGCGGCCGCAGGTGGACAGCGAACTGGCCGCCAACCTGGCCCGCGAGGTCGAGCAGATGGACGCCCGTATCGACGCCCTGACCCGCAACCGCGACGCCGTGCGCCGTTTCCTGCGCGAGGCCACCCCCGTGGAGGTCGACCAGGACTCCGCGTTCGCCTGACCCCGGTGGGCGCTCTCCGGCCCAGGGTCTGCGTGCCGCGCCGCCGTACTGGGCGAACTCCTTGGGCTCCTCCGGGTCGGCGGACGCCGCAGCGGAGCGGAGACCACGCCGGGCCATGGCTGGCAGCCTGTCCTCCATGGAACCCGCCGCGACGACGATCACCGACTACGATCCGCGCTGGCCCGGCATGGCCTCCGCCGCCATCACGGAACTGCGCGACGCGGCTCCCGGGCTGTTCACGGAGATCGAGCACATCGGGTCCACGTCCGTCCCGGGGCTCGCGGCCAAACCCGTCATCGACCTGATGGCGGCCACCGGTTCCCTGCGGGAGGTCCGCGACCACGAGCCCGGCCTGGCCCGTCTCGGCTTCACCCCGCACACGAACGGGATGAACGACCGGCTGCTCTACGTGCGCGTACCCGACGGGGTGCGCACGCACATCCTGCACGTGGTCACCCGGGCGAGCTGGCCGACTCGCAACCAGAGGATTCTGCGCGACTACCTGCGCTCCCACCCGCGGGAGGCGGCCCGCTACGCGCAACTGAAGCGAAGGCTCGCGGCCACCACCGCTTCCCCGCGCGATTACACCGCGGCGAAGACCGAGTTCGTCCAGGAAGTGACCGACCGCGCGCGAAGGGAACTCGGTCTACCGACCACACCCGTGTGGGAGAAGTGACGCCGGTGATCCGCGCCCCTCGCCCGGGGCAGGGAGCCCCTGCCCCACACGGGCGGGGGCCGTCACCGCACCAGGAGGCCGACGCCCCGACCCGGCGATGCGGACGGCGCGAGCACCGTGTGCCCGTGGGCGCGGAAGCACCACGCCCCCGTGGGCGACGGAGCGCGGAACTGTCGCAGGCCTGGGCCATAATCCCGGCGTCCGCCCACCACTGTGGGGGCGAGGCGAGAGCCCGTCCCGAGGAGAGCCCCATGACGTCACCGACACCCCGCCCACGCCACGGAACCCGCCGGTGAGCGGCCGTGCGGACCTGTGGTCGCTGATCCACCGGGAGCGGGCGGCGCTGGCCGACGACCTGTCGGGACTGACCGGGGAACGGTGGGCGACGCCGTCGCTGTGCGCGGGACTGACCGTGCGCGAGGTGCTCGCGCACCTGACGTCGTCGGCGAGCCTCAACGGCCTGCGATGGCTGGCCGGGGTCGTCCGCTGCCGGTTCGACTTCGACGCCCAGGTCGCGATGCGCCTGGCGGAGCAGATGGGGGACTCCGGAGCCGACACCCTCGCGCGCTTCCGGGGGATCGTGGACAGCACGACCTCACCGCCCCTGCCCAAGCCCGCCGTCCTGGGTGAGGTGATCGTGCACGGCGAGGACATCAGGCGGCCCCTGGGCATCGTCAGCGCACGTCCGATCGCCACGCTGACCCTCGTGGCGGACTACTACCGGGGCTCGGACCAGGTCGTCGTCGCCAGGAGCCGGATCCGGGGGTTGAGGCTTCAGGCCACCGACGGTCCGTTCGCCTCCGGCGCCGGACCCCTCGTCCGCGGGAGCACGCTCGCCCTGATCATGGCGATGACCGGCCGTTCCGCACACCTGGACGAGCTCACCGGCGACGGTGTGGAGATCCTGCGCGAACGCGCGGAGGGCTGACCCGCAGCCGTGGAACGGGGGACCGCTCCGCAACACGCGCTCCGACTCGACATGCAAGTTTTTACTTGCCTATCATGGTGGTCGTGGCAAACGACCTCTTCAAGGCCCTGGCCGACCCGACTCGTCGTACCATCCTCGACGAACTCACGGAGAAGTCCGGCCAGACACTGTTCGAGATCTGCTCGCGGTTGGCCATGAAGCACCAGCTCGGCATCTCGCGCCAGGCGGTCTCCCAGCACCTCGCCGTGCTGGAGGCCGCCGGGCTCGTCGAGACCAGGCGCGAGGGCCGCTACAAGTTCCACGACCTCAACACGGCCCCGCTGCGGCGGATCGCCGAGCGATGGCTTGCGCCAGACACGTCCGGACCGGAGGAGAGCAACCCGTGAAGATCCACCTGACCAGCATCTTCGTCAACGACCAGGCCGAGGCCGAGCACTTCTACACCGAGATCCTCGGCTTCGTGAAGAAGCATGACGTCCCGGTGGGGGAGAAGGACCGGTGGCTGACCGTCGTCTCGCCCGACGAGCCCGAGGGCACCGAGCTCCTCCTGGAGCCCTCCGGCCACCCGGCCGTCGGCGCCTACCGCGACGCCTTGGTCAAGGACGGCATCCCGCTCGCCCAGTTCGCCGTCGCCGACGTGCGGGCGGAGCACGAGCGCCTGCGGGGCCTCGGCGTCCGCTTCACCCAGGAACCCCTGGAGACGGGCCCGGTCACCACCGCCGTCTTCGACGACACCTGCGGCAACCTGATCCAGATCGCGACCGAGCCGCAGTAGGCACTCACCCGGGTGCGGGGCCCGGCCGCCCCGGCGGCCGGACTCCGCCCGGGCGCACGGGCGGCGCGCCGGTCCGGGCTGCTCGGGCCAGACCTGGCCCCGCCCGCGCCCGGTCGCGCGGTGGACGGCCGACTACCGCGTCGTTGACCATGTCCGGGCTGCGCCCGCGCCCGGACGCACGCACGCGTACGGGCGGCCGTGGCCGCCGCGCCCGGGCGGATTCACCCCCTGGCGGCACGGGTAGGGGACCGGCGCACAACCGCTACTTCGTCCCGGGGGACACTCATGCCACACCTGACCGAACTGCACGGAACCGCGATGGGGGAGTTCGACCGCCGGGTCCGCGAGGTCAAGCTGACGGACTGGGCTCTGCCCACGCCGTGCGCCGACTGGGACGTGCACGACCTGGTCAACCACCTGACCACCGAGCAGCTGTGGGCGCCGCTCCTGCTGGACGGCGCCCGGGTCGAGGAGGTCGGCGACCGCCTCGACGGCGACAACCTGGGCGAGGAGCCCATCACCACCTGGGAGGTCGCCGCCCGCGAGGCCCGCACCGCCTGGCTGGCGCCGTCCTCCCTGGAGAGCACGGTGCACCTGTCCTTCGGCGACGCGCCCGCCGAGCTCTACCTGTGGCAGATGACCTTCGACCTGACGGTGCACGCCTGGGACCTGGCGCGCGCCCTGGGCGCCGACGAACGCCTCGACCCCGACCTGGTCAAGGAGGTCCACGCCTGGCTGAGCGACCAGGACCTGGGCCCGGGGCCGATGTTCGGCGCCCCGGTCGAGGTCGGGCCCGACGCGAGCCCCCAGGACCGCCTGATCGCCCGCACCGGCAGGACCCCCTGACCGACCGCGCGGCCCCGGCCGGGTCCCGCACCCGACCGGGGCCGGTCCCGTGCCCGGCCACCCCCCGCACGCGCACACAACCCCGCACCGGCTGCGCGGCCTGACCGCCGCCGGGGTCGGCGGGCCCGCCCCCCGCCCCTGCGGGCGGGCGGGCGCCGGACCCACCGCGACCACGGCCCGGGTGACCACACGCGGGTGTTTAGCCCTCCCCTTGCGGGTTACGCGCCAGAGTGGCGGCTCCCCGGACTCCCGCATCCCGGCCCCGCGCGCCGTGTCGGCTTCCGGGAGCCCCACGACTGGCACAGACTGTGACGAGTCCCTGGCGCGGTGCGCCGGGCGGGCCGCGTGGACGGCGGCGCGCAGGACACCGACCCACACACGAGGAAGGGCACTGCCGGTGGAGGCCACGATCACACTGCACGTCGACGGGGAGAAACGCGAGCTGACCGTCGACACACGCACCACCCTGCTGGACGCGCTACGCGACCGGCTGGGCGTCACCTCGCCCAAGAAGGGCTGCGACCACGGCCAGTGCGGGTCCTGCACGGTCCTGCTGGAGGGCCGCCGCGTCGTGTCCTGCCTGACCTTCGCGGTCGCGCACGACGGCGCCAGCGTCACCACCGCCGCCGGACTCGCCGGGGAGGGACAGCTGCACCCCGTCGCCCGCGCCTTCGTCGAGAACGACGGCTTCCAGTGCGGCTACTGCACGCCCGGTCAGGTCTGCTCGGCCGTGGGCATGCTGGAGGAGGCCGCCGCCGACTGGCCCAGCCACGTCACCGAGGACCTCCAGGCGCCGGTCGACCTCGACGACGACGAGATCCGCGAGCGCATGAGCGGCAACCTGTGCCGCTGCGGCGCCTACGTCAACATCGTCGCCGCGATCCGGGAGGCCGCGCAGTGAAACCCTTCCACTACACCCGCCCCGCCGGGGCCGACGAGGCCGTCACCGCGGTCGCGGGCGACCCCGGGGCCTCCTACATCGGCGGGGGCACCAACCTGGTCGACCACATGAAGCTCGGCATCGCCGAGCCCACCTCCCTCGTGGACGTGCGCGACCTGCTCAGCCACCGGATCGAGGAACTGCCCGACGGCGGCCTGCGCGTGGGCGCCGCCGTGCCCAACAGCGACCTGGCCGCCCACCCCGGCGTCCGCCGCGACTACCCCGTGCTCTCCCAGGCCCTGCTGGCGGGCGCCTCCGGCCAGCTCCGCAACGCCGCCACCACGGGCGGCAACCTCCTCCAGCGCACCCGGTGCGTGTACTTCCAGAACACCGCCATGCCCTGCAACAAGCGCGAACCCGGCACGGGCTGCTCGGCGATCGAGGGCTACGGCCGCTACAACGCCGTCCTGGGCGCCTCCGAGCACTGCGTGGCCACCCACCCCTCCGACATGGCGGTCGCCCTGACCGCCCTGGGCGCCCGGGTCCACGTGCTGGGACCCGCCGGGGAGCGCACCGTGGACATGCCCGGCCTGCACCGCCTACCGGGGGACGAACCCCAGCGCGACACCGTCCTGGAACACGGCGACCTCATCACCGCCGTCGACCTGCCCCGCCTGCCCCTGGCCGCCCGCTCCGCCTACCGCAAGGTGCGCGACCGCGCCTCCTACGCCTTCGCCGTGGTGTCGGTGGCCGCGGCGCTGCGCGTGGTGGACGGCACCGTCGAGGACGTGCGCGTGGCCTTCGGCGGCCTGGCGCACGCGCCCTGGCGGGCCGGCCGCGCCGAGGAGGCGCTGCGCGGGGGACCGGCCACCGAGGAGGCCTTCCGCGAGGCCGCCCGCGCCGAACTCGCCGACGCCGCCACCGGCCCGGACAACGCCTTCAAGGTCCCCATGGCCGTCAACACCCTGACCGCGACCCTGCGCGGCCTGACCGCAGAGGAGGAGGCACGATGACCGGGACGCTGGACGCGCGGGCCATGGGCCGCCCGCTGACCCGTCTGGAGGGCGCCGACAAGGTCACCGGTCGGGCGCCCTACGCCTACGAGCACCCGCTCACCGACCCCCTGTACCTGCACCCGGTGCTGTCCACCGTCGCACGCGGGCGCGTCACCGCGGTCGACGCCTCCGCCGCCGAGGCGCTGTCCGGGGTGCGCGCCGTCCTGACCCCGGACAACGCCGAACGCCTCGCCGACACCGAGGACCGCGAGTTCGCGGTGCTCCAGTCCCACGAGGTGTCCTTCCACGGCCAGTTCGTCGCCGCGGTCGTGGCCGACACCCCCGAGACCGCCCGCCAGGCGGCCGGACTCGTGAAGGTGGACTACGAGCGCTCCGCGCACGACGTGGTGCTCACCGCCGACCACCGCGGCCTCTACCGGCCCGTGGGCGAGGACGACGAGGGCCCCGCCTCCGACACCGAGCAGGGCGACCCCGACGCGGCCCTGGCCGCCGCCGAAATCGTGGTCGACCAGACCTACAGCACGCCCACCGAGCACAACAACCCCATGGAGCCGCACACCACCACGGCCCTGTGGGAGGAGGACACCGGCCACCTCACCCTCTACGACTCCACCCAGGGCGTGCACGTGGTCCGCGCCTCCGTGGCCGGGGTGTTCGGGCTCGACCCCGAACGTGTCCGGGTGGTCGCGCCCCACGTGGGCGGCGGTTTCGGCTCCAAGGGCGAGGCGCACGCGCACGACGTCCTGGCCGCGATGGCCGCCCGCGCCCTGCCCGGGCGGCCGGTCAAGTTCGCGCTGACCCGCCAGCAGATGTTCTGCCTGGTGGGCTACCGCACGCCCACCATCCAGCGCCTGCGCCTGGGCGCCGACCGCGACGGGCGCCTGTCCGCGGTCGTCCACGACTCCGTGGAGCAGACCGCCAGGATCAAGGAGTTCACCGAGAACAGCGCGATGTGCTCGCGGTGGATGTACGCCGCGCCCAACCGCCGCACCACCCACCGGATCGCGCCCCTGGACGTGCCGGTCAACTTCTGGATGCGCGCCCCCGGCGAGGCGCCGGGCATGTACGCCGCCGAGGCCGCCATGGACGAACTCGCCCAGGCCTGCGGCGTCGACCCGATCGAGCTGCGCGTGCGCAACGAACCCGGGACCGACCCCCAGAGCGGCTCCCCGTGGTCGGACCGGCGCCTGGTGCGGTGCCTGCGCGAGGGCGCCGAGCGCTTCGGCTGGCACGGACGCGACCCCCGCCCCGGCGTCCGCCGGGAGGGGGACTGGCTGGTGGGCACCGGCGTGGCCTCGGCGAGCTACCCGCACCTGTTCAACCCCGGCTCGGTGGCCCGCGTCCGCTACGGCCGGGACGGCCGTTACGAGGTCTCCATCGGCGCGGTGGACATCGGCACCGGGGCCTGGACCGCGCTCACCCAGATCGCCGCCGACGCGCTGGGCCTGCCCGCCTCCGACATCCGGCTGCGCATCGGCGACACCGCCTTCCCGTCGGCCTCGGTCGCGGGCGGCTCCAGCGGAACCAGCTCCTGGGGGACGGCCATCGTGACCGCCGCCCGCGCCTTCCGCGACCGGCACGGGGACTCCCCGGCCCCGGGCGCGGAGGCCGAGGGCAGCGGGGCGGAGGACACCGTGGACGAGTCGTACTCGGTCTACTCCTTCGGGGCGCACTTCGCCGAGGCGCGGGTGAACGCGGACACGGGCGAGGTCCGGGTGCCGCGCATGTACGGCCTGTTCTCCATCGGCCGGGTGGTCAACCCGCGCACTGCGCGCTCGCAGTTCCTCGGCGGGATGGTCATGGGCCTGTCGATGGCGCTGCACGAGGAGAGCTTCCGGGACCCGAGGTACGGCCACATCGCCAACGGCGACTTCGCCGAGTACCACGTCCCCACCAACGCCGACGTGGGCGACCTGCGGGCGGAGTGGCTGGACGAGGAGGACCCCCGCGCCACCCCCATGGGCTCGCGGGGCGCCGGTGAGATCGGCATCGTCGGCACCGCCGCGGCGGTGGCCAACGCCGTCCACCACGCCACGGGGATCAGGGTGCGCGACCTGCCGGTCACGGCGGACAAGCTCCTGCGCTGACGGCCGGTTGCGGTGCGCCCGCGCGGGCGCACCGCAACCGGGCACGCCCCGGCAGGGCCGCCAGGGGCGGGAGGCGCGGTTCACGGGAGGAGTCCGTCCGCGTCGTCCTCCTCCGGCTCGCGGACGCGGCGGGCGAGAGCCCTTCGCGCCTCGTCCGTGGCCAAGGCCCGCAGGGGAGCGACCGGGCCGAACGGGTACCCGGCGAGGCCGTCCGTGCCGGGCCCGCCGATCCCGACGACGGTGGCCGCGGCCCCTCGGCGCGGTGGGTGCCGACCGTCGGAGGGGCCAGCCGCAGGGCCCGCCCCCGGCGGGCGGGGAACGCTACGGGGGGAGCGGCCCCGTCCGGGGAGCGGGCAGCGGCGAGGGGCGCACACCGGTGTCCACGCCGGGCGACCACAGCACCGACACCGGTTCCGGGTCGTCCACGCGCACACCCGCCGCCCGGAGCAGGTCGCCCTCATAGGCCCAGGAGTGCGCGCGGAACAGCGGCCAGCGCGGATGGTCCACCCCGATCCACCACGTGCGTCCCGCGCGTCGCGTGTGCAGGCCCCAGCGCGCGGTCACGAACCGCTCCAGCCGGGACTCGCGCTCCACCCGCTCGCCCACGGTCGCCCGCCACCGCCCCCGGGCCCCGCCCAGGGGAAGGCGGCGGCGCACCGCGCCCGCGCGCACGCCGTCGCCGCCCGCGTACAGGGACACGTCCGACCACATGTACGGCACGCCGACCAGGGCTCTGGCGGCCAGGACGTTGTGCGCGGAGTCGGCGTCCATGGACAGGAAGACCACGCCCCGGCGGCCGTACCCGTCCACCGAGTACAGGCGCACGTTGACCTCGCCGAACCCGCCCACGGGGATCCCGGCGGCCGTGGTGAAGGGCACGCGGAAGGCCACGAACCCGACGTAGGTGGTCCCGCCCAGCACGTCGGGCCGGGTGTGTTCGGGCAGCAGCGGCGCCACGCGTTCGGGAGGGACGGCCCAGTGCGCGAAGAGGACGTCGTACCAGCCCTGGTGGAACGGCGCGGGCCCCGGCAGGGGCGGCGGGTCCGGGTCCAGGGGCGGCAGCCGCCGCCGGTCCGCGCGCGCTGGCTTCTTCCGCACCGGACCTCCCGCTCCGCCGGGGCGTGGACCGCGCCCGTGTCGTGGCCGAGCCTACGCCTGTGCCATCCGCGCCGGGACGCGGCCCCGTCTGCGGACTGCGGTCCTTCGGTAGCCGTCGGAACCGAGGAGCCGAAACCGCGCCAGTGCGGCCGGAACCCGATCCCCTCGCGCCCGGGGCCGTTCCGCCCCCGCGAGGCGGCCCCTCACCGCGGGCACCCCCGAACACGGGTCCGCCCGCCCCGCGCGGAGCGGGACGGGCGGACGGCAGAGCCGGTTCCGGTCACTCCAGGGAGTCCTTGAGCTTGTCCACGAACCCCTCGCCCTTGGTGGCCTTGGACGGGCCCTTGACCGAGCCCTCACCGCTGGGGCCGCCGTCGGTCCCGTACAGCGCCGGGTCCGGGGGCGGCGCGGAGGCCGGGCCGCCGAGCGGCTGGGGCTGGTCGAGGTAGCGCAGCTCGTGGCGGCCGTCCGGGGCGGGCCGGTGCGACCAGCCGCCGTTGGCGGCCGCCGTGCCGTCCGACAGGCCCCAGATCGTGTTGGCGTGCTCCTGGTTCTCCTCGTCGAAGAGCGCGTCGGGCGCGATCTCGCCCTCCATGCCGTCCTCCTGGAGCTCCTCGATCGCGGCCAGCCACATGTTCTGGTGCACGGTGTCGCGGGCCAGGTTGAACTGGAGCATGGCCTTGACGCCGGGGTCGTCGGTCATGTTGTACAGGCGCGCGGTCTGGAGCCTGCCCTGGGCCTCGGCCGCGGCGTTGGCTCGGAAGTCGGCCAGCAGGTTGCCGCTGGCCACGATGTACTTGCCGTTCCAGGGGGTGCCGCCGGAGTCGGCCGGTACGGCGCCGCCACCGGCGACGATGGCCTGTTGCGGATTCATCCCGCCCACGACCGCGGCCACGGCCGGGTCCTTGACGGCCTTGGCCACCGTGGTGGCCGGAGCGCCCTCCAGCAGGCGCGCCACCATCGTGGCGAGCATCTCGACGTGGCCGATCTCCTCGGTGGCCACGTCCATGATCAGGTCCTTGTACTTGCCCTCGACGCGGCAGTTCCACCCCTGGAACAGGTACTGCATGGTGACGGTCATCTCGCCGTAGGCGCCGCCGATGAGCTCCTGGAGCTTGGCCGCGTAGAGCGCGTCGGGAGCCTCGGGCTTGGCCTCGAACTGAAGGTGTTTGGTGTGCCGGAACATGTCCACCTCGTCACTGGGGGATGTGGCCGTCGCACTGCGTGATTCCGACTCCGGCTACCCGGGGCCTCCGGTCGCTAACGGTGGTTGGAGGGGATTTGGCCTTTCCGTGTAGCCGCGCCTGCCGTTCCCGGCCGCTCGGCCGACGCCCCTCCCGCCGGCGGCCCGCCCGTGTCCGCCCGGGTTTGTCGTGCAGGGAGGGGGTAGATGCGGTCCGGAAGCACAGCAGAAGGAAGAGGTGGACATGCTGGAGGCGTTATCTCCCCCCTGGTCCCTGGGGTGGAGCGTCGCGATCTTCGTCCTGGTGGCCGCGGTGACCGTGGTGGCCAGTGTTCGGATGACCTCCCTCGGCGACGTCCTGGCCGACCGCACCGGCTGGGGTGAGGCGGTCTTCGGCGCGGTCTTCTTCGGACTGGCCACGTCCCTGTCGGGGATCGTGATGACCGCGGTCAGCGCCGCCGGGGACCAGCCCGGGCTGGCCTACAGCAACGCGGTCGGGGGCATCGCCGCGCAGACGCTGGCTCTGGCGGTGGCCGACTTCTTCTACCGGCGCGCCAACCTGGAGCACGCCGCCGCCTCGTCGGCGAACCTGCTCTTCTGCTGCCTGCTCATCGGACTGCTGTCCGTGGTCGTGCTCACCGCCCTCGGCCCGGACGTGACGTTCCTGGGGGTGCACCCGGCCTCGCTCGGGATGATCGCCTTCTACATGGGCGGGCTCTGGCTGATCAGGCAGGAGAACGAGCAGCCCATGTGGCGGGCCGTGCGAACCCGGGAGACCGTGGTGGACGTCCCCGACGACGACGGCACCGACGAGGAGGACGGTACCGGCACGGGCGTGCTGTGGGCGCGCTTCCTCGTGGTGGGCGTCGTGGTGGCCGTGGGCGGGTGGGCGCTCGCCGAGGCGGCGGGCGTGATCGTGGAGTCCACCGGGCTCAGCGCCGGACTGGTCGGAGCGGTGGCCATGGGCGCGGTGAACGCCATCCCCGAGACGGTCGCGGCGGTCGCCGCGGTCCGGCGGGGCGCGATGACCCTGGCGGTGTCCGCCATCATCGGCGGCAACAGCCTGGACGCGCTCAACGTGGCGGTGGGTGACGCCTTCTACCGCGGGGGTTCGCTGTACCACGCGGCCACGGCCGACGAACTCTTCCTCACCGTCGGCGCGCTGCTGATGACCGTGGTCCTGCTCGCCGGGCTCATCATCCGCCAGGCGAAGGGGTGGGGCCGGATCGGCTTCGAGGGCGTGCTGCTGATCGTGCTCTACCTGGGGATCGTCAGCGTGCTCACGTTCTGACGCCGACCGCGCCCCCGGGGCGGGCCCCGGGCTTCGCTCCGAGCGGGACGCCCTCCGACGCCGGTGGCGCGGGGCGCCTTCTGAACGGTGTCGCTTCTGAACGGGGCGGCTCCTGCGGCGCGGGCCCCGGGGTCCCCTTTCAGCCCACCCGGTGCAGTCGGACCCCGTCCAGGCGTCCGTCCTCGGCCGCCAGCGTCATGTACGTGTGGTGGGGCTGGCGCCGCCGGTCGGTGGGGGAGCCCGGGTTGAGCAGGCGCAGACCGGAAGGGGCCGTGGTGTCCCAGGGGATGTGGGAGTGCCCGAACACCAGCACGTCGCAGTCGGGGAAGCGCTCCTGGCAGCGCTTCTCGCGCCCGCGCGCGTCGCCGGTCTCGTGCACGACCGCGAAGCGCACCCCGCCGAGCGTTGCGCGGGCGACCTCGGGCAGCCGCGCGCGCAGGTCGGCGCCGTCGTTGTTGCCGTGGACGCCGACCAGGAGTGCGGCCCGCGCGTCGAGGCGTTCCACGCTGGCCAGGTCGCACCAGTCCCCGGCGTGGATCACCGCGTCGGCCCGGTCGACCTCGCGCCAGACCTGTTCGGGCAGGTCACGGGCGCGGCGCGGGATGTGGGTGTCGGACACGATCAGTACGCGCATGCGCGCAAGCGTAGGCGACGCGGGTGTCGGTCGCGTGCCTCCACGCGCGGGTCGGCTGGGGAGGAGGCCTCGCAGGGGCGTGGCGGGGACCGGTCACGCTCCGGTGCGCGGGTCGGCCGGTGAGGCTTCATCGCCGGAGCGCCGCGGGGGCCGGGCGTGCTCCGGCGCGCGGGTCGGGACCACGTGTCGCGGACCCGCGCGCGGGTCACTCGTCGGCGCCGAGGGAGTTGTACCCCTTGGCCCGCTCCTGGCCCGACAGTGCGTGGATGGAGTCCATGATCCGGTCGGTGATCTCCCGGCGCGCCTTGCCCGGGGCGAGGTGGTCGTAGCCGGTGGAGAAGTCCAGCGGTTCGCCGAAGCGGATGCTGTAGGGGTGCGGGCGCGGCATGGACGCACCGACCGGCTGCACGCCCTGGGTCCCCGCCACCGCCACCGGTACGACCGGGGCCTTGGACTCCATCGCCAGATGGGCCACGCCGGTGCGCCCCCGGTACAGGCGTCCGTCCCGCGAGCGGGTGCCCTCGGGGTAGATCACGCAGGCCTCGCCCTCGTTCAGGCGCTCCAGCATCATCTCCAGGGACAGCATGGCCCCGCGCGCGTCGCGGCGCTGCACCGGCATGGCGCCCAGGGAGGAGAACACGGTCTTGGTGACGCGCCCCTTGACGCCGGTCCCCTCGAAGTAGTCGGACTTGGCCAGGAACCGCACCCGGCGCTGGGTGACCGACAGCGGGATGATCACGCTGTCGATGAAGGACAGGTGGTTGCTGGCCAGCAGGACCGCTCCGTCGGCGGGGACGTTCTCACGGCCCTCGACGGTCGGACGGCACAGGGTACGGGCGAGTACCGATACCGTCTGCCGCAACGCACCGTAGAACACGTGTTCTCCCTCACCAATGGTCGGTTGACGGAGTCCAATGTAAGGCCGACCCGTGGGTAACAACGGGTCGGCCACGAGGAGAGTGTCCCAGGTCACCATGGTCGGAGGGCGGGCGGAACAGGCCCGTGACGTGCGGATTCCCCACGGGGTCAGGCGACGCGGCGCCACTCGGCGTTGGCCCCGCACACCACCAGGCACGGCCGCTCGCCGGGGACGCGCCCCGCCAGCCAGGCGGCGAAGGGCACGGCCGCGGCCGGTTCGGTGGCGATGCGGAACTCCTCCCAGAGCCGGTCCTGGGCCCGCAGGATCTCGGCGTCGCTCACCAGGGCCCGGGTCACCGGGTGGGCGCTCAGCACCTCGAAGGGGACCCGTCCCAGGGTGGCCGCGCCCAGCGCGGAGGAGGCCACCGAGTCCACGGGAGTCTGCACGGGGTGCCCGGCGGCCATCGCGGCGTGCATGCTCGCGCAGCCCTCGGGTTCGGCGCCCACGACCTCGCGCCCCTCCGCGCCCAGGCGCACCCCGGCCGCCAGTCCGCCGCCGCCCACCGCGACGGCGATGGTGTCGCACTCGGGCGCGTCGGCGGCGATCTCCAGTCCGATCGTGCCCTGACCGGCCACGACGAGGGCGTCGTCGAAGGCGTGCAGGTAGCGCACCCCCTCGGCCTCGGCGCGGGTGCGGGCCGCCTCGGCGGCCACCGCGTAGTGCTCTCCCACCCTGACGATCTCGGCGCCGGTGGCGGCCAGCGGCGCCGCCTTGGCCTCGGGGATCGACTCGGGGACGTAGACCGTCGCGCGCACGCCCAGCAGGCGGGCGGCGGTGGCCACCCCCAGGCCGTGGTTGCCGCCGGAGGCGGTGATCACCCGGTCGGTGTCCTCCCCGCCCAGCAGGGCGTTGAGGGCACCGCGCAGCTTGAACGCCCCGGTGAGCTGGAGGTGCTCCAGCTTGAGCGTCAGCGGACGCCCGTCCACCTCGGCGTGTATGACCGGGGTGCGGCGGGCGTAGGGGGCGATGCGTTCGGCGGCGGCACGGACGTCGGTGGCCGTGGGCGCGGCGTGCGCGGTCGTGGTGCTCATACAGCCCACTGTGCCCGTACCGGCCATTAACTTAAAGTTGGGTCTGCTAAAGATCGTTAAGCGAAACTTTGTACCTGACTTTGTGTGGAAGGAGGCTCGCCGTGCTGGACGCCAACCGGGTGCGGGTGCTCGTGGAGATCGCGCACGCGGGGTCGATCGCCGCGGCCGCCGAGCGCCTGTCCTTCACCCCGCCCGCCCTGTCCCAGCAGCTCACCAAGCTGGAGCGCGAGGTCGGCTGCACCCTGGTCGAACGCGGCCGCACCGGGGCCACCCTCACCGAGGCGGGCCGGGTCCTGCTCGAACACGGCGAGCGGGTGCTGGGGGAGCTGCGCGACGCCGAGGCCGCCGTGCGCGCCGTGGCGGGCGAGTCCCCCGACCGCCTGTCCCTGGGGGCCTTCGCCAGCGCGGGCAAGGTCCTGCTGCCCGCGACCCTGGCCGCCTTCGGGCGCCAGCACCCCCAGGTGCGGCTGTCGCTGTCCGACATCGAGCCCCCGGGCGGGTACGGCCTGGTCGCCTCCGGCGACCTGGACCTGCTCCTGACCCACCGCTACCCGGGCGTGCCCCTGCCGCGCGCCGGGGGCCTGCACCGCGAACGCGTTCTGGTGGACCCGCTGCTGGTGGTCGTGCCCGAGGGCCACGCCCTGGCCGACCGCGAGGTGGCGCTGGCCGACCTGGCGGGCGAGGAGTGGATCTGCGGGGCCCCGGGCATCTACAACCGGATCAGCCTGGACACCGCCGCCGCTGCCGCCGGGGTGCGCCTGAACGTGGCCTACGAGACCCGCGACTACGAGGTGGCCCTGGCCCTGGTCGAGGCCGGGGTGGGGGTGGCCCTGGTCCCGCTGAGCATCCTGCGCTCGGACCGCCGTGGCGGCTGGGTCAGCCGCCCGCTGCGCGGCACCCGTCTGGCCCGCGAGATCTACGCCGTCCACCGGCGCCGCCCGCCCGAGCCCGTCCCGGCGATGGTCGAACTCCTGCGCGGCGTCGCCTCCCGCGTGCTCGGCGGAGCCGGGAACGCGGGCGGGCCGGACGCGGGCGGGGGAGCGGATGGACAGGGCCCCGGCGGTTCTCACAGCGGAGGGGAACCCGGCGGGCTGGGCGCGTTCCAGCGGTAGAGCAGCGCCAGCAGCCGCACGGTGAAGCACAGCACCGCCCCCACCACGGCGATCCAGCCCCAGGTCAGGCCCGCCCAGTACGCGACGGCGACCAAGCCCGCGCCCAGCAGGGCGGGGACGGCGTACAGGCGAGAGTTGGCGCTCAGCACCGTCGGCACCCGGTTCAGCAGGACGTCGCGGATCGTGCCGCCGCCCACCCCGGTGACGACGCCGAGCAGGGTGGCCTGGAGCGGACCGAAACCCAGCTCCAGGGCCTTGGTCGCCCCGATCACCGCGAACAGGCTCAGCCCGGCCGCGTCGAAGACGAGGATGGGCCGGTTCAGGTGGGTGAGCTGCCTGCTGAGGAAGAACGCGGCGGTCGCGCCCAGCAGCGCCGTGCAGATGTAACGCCAGTCCTGGAAGGTCGCGGGGGTCACGCCGAGCAGCAAGTCGCGGATGACGCCGCCGCCCAGGGCGGTCACCACGCCCAGGGCCAGGACGCCGACGATGTCCAGGCGCGCGGTGCGGATACCGGTCAGCGCACCGTCGACGGCGAAGGCGAGGATGCCGACGAGGTCCAGGACGAGGATCAGGGTCTGCGTGGACATGCGCGTGCGCCGGGGACGGCGGTTCCTTTCGGACAGGGCGGCGCCCAAAGGGCCGATCGGCCATTCCACCACGTCCGGGACGGGTGTGACGCGCGCGGGCGCTGTGACGCGCCGCACCGGGTCGTTCCGCCGCCCGGGGCGGCCCGGACCGCGGCGCGCACGGCCGCGACCAGGGCACCGTCCCCCCGGCCCGGACCGGGCCGCGCGAACCCGGAGAATGACGGCGTGTCGGGACTTCCCCGGAACACGGGCAGGCGACACCATCGGGGGTGACCGGGACCCTGGCGGAACGAGGACACATGCAACACATGGACGCGATCGTCATCGGAATGGGGCCGGGCGGTGAGACCGTCGCGGGCAGGCTGCTCGCCGCCGGCAAGCGCGTGGCGGTGGTCGAGCGCGAACTCATCGGCGGCGAGTGCGGCTACTGGGCCTGCATCCCCACCAAGGTGCTGCTGCGCCCGCCGGAGGTGCGCCAGGAGGCCGACGGCGCCGCCGGTGTCTCCCGGCCGGACCTGCGCTGGCCGGAGCTGCGCGACTACCGGGACCAGATGATCCGCCACCTGGACGACTCCGCGCAGGTCCAGGGGTACCGGGACCAGGGCGCCCTGGTCCTGCGCGGCGAGGGGCGCGTCATCGGCCGCGACCCGTGGCGGGTGGCGGTGGGCGACACCGAGGTCACCGCCGACCACGTCGTCGTGGCCACCGGCTCGGAGGCGGTGCGCCCGCCGATCGAGGGGCTGGACGACCTGGACCCCTCCGTGGTGTGGACCAACCGCGAGGCCACCACCCTCACCGACGTGCCCGGCCGGGCCGTCGTGGTCGGCGGCAGCGCCGTGGGGGTGGAGCTGGGCCAGTTCCTGGCCCGGATGGGCTCCCAGGTCACCCTGGTCCAGCGCGGCCCGCGCCTGGTGAACCGCGAGGAACCCCGCTTGTGCGAGCTGATCAGCGACCAGTTCGACCGCGACGGCGTCACCGTGCACCTGAACACCCAGGTCTCCGCGGTGTCCCGGGACGGCGACGGCATCCGCGCGACCCTGGACAACGGCGAACACGTGGAGGCGGACGTGGTCGTGCTCGCCACCGGCCGCCGCCCGCGCGGCGGCGGCCTGGGGCTGGAGGAGCTCGGGGTGGAGCTGGACCACTCCGGTCTGCGCGTGGACGAGCGCTGCCGCGCGGCGCCCGGGCTGTGGGGTGTCGGCGACGCCACCGGCCGGGCCCTGTTCACGCACGTGGCCAAGTACCAGGGGCGCGTGGTCGCCGACAACATCCTGGGCACCGACCGGGCCGCCGACTACACCGGCGTGCCGCGCGTGGTCTTCTCCTACCCCGAGATCGCCGGGGTGGGGCTGACCGAGGCCGAGGCGCGGGAACAGGGGATCGACACGGCCACCGCCGAGGCCGACCTGCCCCAGACCCTGGCCCGGCCCTGGACCTACGACACCGACCCGCGCGGCACCCTGGGCCTGGTCGCCGACCGCCGCCGGGGGGTGCTGGTGGGCGCGTGGGCGTTCTCCCCGATGGCCTCGGAGTGGATCCACACCGCGGCGCTGGCGATCCGCACCGGCCTGCCGGTCGCGGCGCTGCTCGACTCGATCCCGCAGTTCCCCACGTACAACGAGGCCTACCTCATCGCCCTGGAGAACCTGAAGATGTGAGGCGGCGGCACCGGCGTCCGGCGGGGCGGCCGGACGCCGCCCGGCCTCCGCGCCCCTGATGCCCCGGCACGCGGACGCCCCGGGGGAGAGGGCGGGGGCGGCCGGTGTCCGAGGCGCCGACCTCTCCGGAGGCGGAACGCATCGGGGCGCGGGCGCGCCCGGCGGGGAGGTCAGGCCCTCCCCGCCAGGGCGGCCTCCTCCTCGGCCTCCACACCGCGGTTCCACTCGGCCTTGCTCGACTGCCAGCCGTCCTCGTCGCGGCCCAGGCGCCAGTAGCCCGACACCGACAGTTGCTCCTTGGGCAGGCCGTGCTCGACGCGCAGCAGACGGCGCAGGTCGCGGACGAAGGCGGCCTCGCCGTGCACGAACGCGTGGACGCGTCCCGCGGGGAAGTCGAGGGCGCGCACGGCGGGGACCAGGACCGAGCCCACGGCCTCGTCCCCCCGGTGCAGCCAGTGCACGTGGACGCCCGAGCCGCCCTCCAGCTTCAGCTCGTCCTCCGGGCCGCCGACCTCGACGAACACGTGGGCGGCGGCGTCCGGGGCCAGCGCCTGCACGGCGGCGGCGATGGCGGGCAGGGCGCTCTCGTCCCCGGCCAGCAGGTGCCAGTCGGCGCCGGTGTCGGGGGAGTAGGCGCCGCCGGGGCCCATCAGGCGCAGCCGGTCGCCCGGCCTGGCGCCGGCCGCCCACACCCCGGCCAGCCCGGTGCCGCCGTGGTGGACGAAGTCGAGGGTGAGCCGCCGGGCCTCGGCGTCCCAGTCGCGCACGGTGTAGGTACGGGTGACCGGCCACTCCTCGCGGGGGCGTTCGGCGCGCACGCGCTCCAGGTCGAAGGGTTCGGTGTCGCCGGGCGCGGGCGGCGGGAAGAGCAGCTTGACGTAGCTGTCGGTGTGCCCGTCGGTGGAGAACGCGTCCAGGCCCTCCCCGCCCAGGACGACCCTGACCATGTGCGGGGTGATCTGCTCGACCGCCTCGACCCTTCCGGTGTGGACGGTCCTGGCCCGTCCCTGCCGCTGTGCCACGGCGCCCTCTTTCTTCCGGGGTGAGTTAGGTAAACCTAAGTGGGACTTACCGTAAGGCACAGTGACGCACCAGGGCAAAACCTACGCCCTGGTGGAACCCGAATCAGGAACCAGCATCACGTCGCGCCCCGTCGGGCGGCTGCGGCAGCCCGCCCCGGGGCGGGACCGGCTCGCGCGTGCGGAGTGGTCGCGGTGGGGAGCGCCTCCCGCCCGCTTACGGGACCGGCTCGCGCGTGCGGGGCGGTCGGATCGGGCCCGGAGCCCGCGCCTGCGACCCCGGGCCCGTTTTCGCTGCGGGCGGTCGACCGCGCCGAGCGGGATCGCGCCCGCCGGGGGCGATCCCGCTGCCAGGGCCACCGCCGACACCGACAGCGACGCCGGTAGCGAGATCACCGTGGGCGACCCCGCTGTCACGGCGCAGTGCGGGCGTGCGCCCTCAGGCGGCGTCGGGGCGGTCCTTGCCCGGGGCGCGGTCGGCCAGGGTGAACACCGCGTGCAGTCGCCGGTCGTCCTCGGGAGCCCCCGCCCGCAGGGCCGCCAGCCAGGCCGCCGCGCCCGCCGTGCACCCTGCCGTGGCGACCTGAGCCCCCGCCGCGCACAGCGCCAGCTTGCGGGTGAGCGCCGTGCGCACCGGTTCGGACCGCGAGAGCACCCCGCCCGCCAGCACCACCGGCAGGCTCTCCCCGGGAGAGCGCACCTGGTGCACCGAGTGCGCCAGGTGACCCGCGGCGGCCTCCACGATCACCTCGGCTGCCGGATCGCCCTGCGCATGGGCATCGCTGACCAGGGGGGCCAGCGCGGCCAGCGTGACCGGGGCGGCCGTGGTCAGGAGCCGGGCGAAGTTGCGGGCGTGCTCCTCGGGCAGGTGTTCCTCCCCTCCCGAGGGGCGCTGGCCCGGAATGACCCGCTTGGCCACCGCGCGCGCCAGCGGACTCAGTTCCCCGCCCCGGGACAGCTGCCGCGCCGTCTCCCGTGCCGCCTGGTGCCCGATCCAGAACCCCGACCCCTCGTCGCCGATCAGCCACCCCATGCCGTCCGCGGAACGGGTCCGCCTGCGCTCCTCGACCCGGGTGGCGATCGCCCCGGTCCCCGCGATCAGCACCGTTCCGTCGGGCCCCGGTGTGCCCGAGGCGAAGGCCACCTCGTCGTCGCCGGTGAACGCCGTGTTCTCCGGAGCCAGTCCCGCTCCGGCCAGGGCCCGCTCCAGGCACGCGCGCACCTCGTCGTCGCGCAGCGCGGTCACCCCCGCCAGGCCGACCACGCCGAAGGCCACGGCCCCGCGCGCCCGCGGCCCGGCCGCGTCGAGCGCACCCGACACCGCCTCGGCCAGCCGCTCGGCGGCCCGCTCCGCGCCGTGGGCGTTGGGGTTGGCGCCCCCGGCCCGGGCCTCGCCCAGCCGCTCTCCGGAAAGGGTGGCCACCAGCGCCCGGGTGGCGGTGCCCCCGGCGTCCACCCCCAGGACGAGTCCGCGCCGGTCGCCCGACTGGTCGGATCGGGCACGGGAAGAAGAGGAGATCGTACGTGTCACAGGGGAGAGGTGCCCCGTGGCACCGCGTATTACTCGTCACGGCGGCCGGTCCGCCTCGTCCGGTCCACCTCGCCCCGGCGACCGGGTCCGCGCCGCGCACGCGCAGGAGGCCGTCCGCCGCAGCGGCCGCGCACAGGGGAGCGGGCGCCCGCGATGCGGACGCGGAGGAGGCGGGCGGCGCGCCGGGAAATCCACTGGCGTCCTCCCCACGGCGGCTGAGAGGCTCGGTGCCATGACAGGAGCGCCACAGCACGACCCCTCCCGCCGCGACGACGCCCCCGCGTGGACCGTGCGCGAGGGTACGGAAAAGGACCACCCCGAGGCCGTCAGGGTCTTCTGCGAGGCCCTCAACCTCTCCGCCCGGGAGATCCTGGACAACGAACGCGACCACCCCACCACCGAGCACGACCGCACCCTGCTCGCCGTGGACGGCGACCGCGTCGTCGGCACCGCCCTGTCCAACGGTTTCGAGATGACCATGCCCGGCGGGCCCCGCCCGGTGGCCGGGGTGACCGGCGTGGGAGTGTGGCCCACCTATCGCCGCCGCGGCGTCCTCAGCGCTCTCATGCGCCGCCAGCTCGCCGACGTCCGGGACCGGGGCGAGAAACTCTCCACGTTGTGGGCCTCCGAGGGCGGCATCTACGCCCGCTTCGGCTACGGCCTGGCCTTCCGCGAGACCAACGCGACCCTCCAGCGCGCCCACGCCCGCCTGCGCCCCGACGCGCCCCGGGACCCCTCCCTCACCCTCGAACTGGCCGAGGCCGCCGAGGTCCGCCAGGAGGTGGAGCGGGTGTACCGCGAGGCGCTGCCCCAACGGGCGGGCCAGCTCGCCCGCGACGAGCACTGGTGGAGCCTGATGCTCCAGGACAAGGAGGCCGGCGGGCCCGGACGACTGCGCGCGGCCCTGGCGCGCGGCCCCGACGGACCCTGCGGCTACGCGCTGTACCGCGTCGTCAACCGCTGGGAGGACGGTCTTCCCTCGGGGCGGGTGGTGGTGCGCGAGCTGGCCTCCGTCTCCACCGCCGCCCGGGTCGCCCTCTACGAACACCTCCTGGACCGCGACCTGACCAGCGAGGCGGTCTTCGAGAAACTGCCCGAGGACGACCCCCTCACCGTCCTGCTGGCCGACCCCCGGCGCCTGGTCCGGCGGGACTTCGACGCCCTGTGGGTGCGCCTGGTGGACCTGCCCGGCGCCCTGTCCGACCGCCCCTACGCCGCCCCGGTGGACACGGTGCTGGAGGTCGCCGACCGCTACGCCCCCTGGAACGCCGGGCGCTGGCGCCTGGAGGCGGACACCGGCGGCGCCCGCGTGAGCCCGACCGAGGCCGCCCCCGACCTCGCCCTGGACGCCTCCCACCTGGGCGCGGCCTACCTCGGCAGACGCACGCTGAGCGCCTTCGCGGACGCGGGACTGCTCACCGAGCACACCCCCGGCGCTGCTGCCCGCCTGGACACCGCCCTGCACGCGCCGCGCGCGCCCTTCTGCGGCACCGACTTCTGAGGAACCGGCCTTCTGAGGGCCCGGCCTCGCGCCTCCGCCCATGGTGCGCGGGGCACACGGTCCCCTGCGTCCGCTGTCACGCGGGCATCGGTCAGCTCCATACGGCGGGGGCCCGGGGCCTCAGCGGTCCCAGGGAGCCCCAGTGGTCTCAGGGGTTCCCAATGGCCCTCGGGAGCCCCAGTGGCCACAGGCACCCCAAGGACCCCGATGCGTTCCCAGGGCCCGCTGGTAGCATGACGGCCATGGAGCTCATCGAGGTCGACAGACTCTAGCCACCGAACCGCCGGTGGCCTTCACCCGCGAGGGCGCGTACCGCGCCCCGGTGAACGACCTCGACCTCGTCGGGGGCGCTCTGTCCGCGTACGCCCAGCGGCGTCGTGGCCCGCTCCCCGACCCGGTCCGTTCCGGCGCGTTCTGACGCCGACCACCGATCGCGCCCCCGTGCGCGCGGTGACGTCCGCCCCGCATCCGGGAGCGCAGACGATCGGCACCTCTTCCGCCTGCGCGTGGCGACGGCCCGGGAAGTCGTCAAGGACTCCCGCCTCGTCCCCGTACGCGCGGTGACGCCGATCCGCCCGCTCCCGCGGCCCGCCACGGCTCGAACACGCACCCGCCCGGCACAGCCCCGTCGGCGTTCGCGTGTTCCCCCGCCAACGACCCCGCCCCGCGGCCCGACCACGCTGGTCGCCCGCCGCCGGGCACGAGGAGAGCTCCCAGCATGTCCACCAAGTCCGCCGTCACACTCACCGACCTCACCTTCGCCTGGCCGGACGGCACGGTCGCCATCGACCGCGTGAGCGGCACCCTCACGACCGGGCGCACCGGACTCGTCGGCCGCAACGGCGCGGGCAAGTCCACCCTGCTGCGCCTGATCGCCGGTCTCCTGCGCCCCACATCGGGGCGCGTCGACGCGGTCGGCGACGTCGGCTACCTCCCGCAGAACCTGACCCTGGGAACGGACGCGACGGTCGCCGAACTGCTCGGCATCGACGCCACCCTCGCCGCGCTCCGCGCGATCGAGGCGGGCGACGCCGACGAACGCCACTTCGACGCGGTCGGCGACGACTGGGACATCGAGGCGCGCGCCGACGAGGCCCTGCACGAGATCGGGTTCACCGCCGCCGACCTCGACCGCCGCGTCGCGCAGGTCTCCGGCGGTGAGGCGGTCCTCATCGCCGTCACCGGCATGCGCCTGCGTCGCACCCCGATCACCCTGCTCGACGAGCCCACCAACAACCTCGACCGGCCCACCCGGGCCAGGCTCGCCGCGTTCGTCGACACCTGGCCCGGCACCCTCGTCGTCGTCAGCCACGACCTCGAACTGCTCGAACACATGGACAGCACCGCCGAACTCCACGCCGGGAGCCTGGACGTGTTCGGCGGCCCCTACAGCGCCTGGAAGGAGCACCTCGAACAGGAGCAGGCCGCCGCCGTCCAGGCGGCCCGGTCCGCCCAGCAGGCCCTCAAGGTCGAGAAGCGCCAGCGCGTGGAGGCCGAGACCAAGCTCGCCCGCCGCGAGCGCACGGCCAGGAAGACGCAGAAGGACGGCGGCATCCCCAAGATCCTCGCGGGAAACCGGGCCAGCAAGGCGCAGGCCTCGGCCGGGGCGATGCGCTCGACCCTCGACGACAAGGTCCAGGCCGCGCAGGCCGCGGTCGACGCCGCCGACGCGCGCGTACGCGAGGACGAGCACATCCGCCTCACACTGCCCGATCCGGACGTGCCGCGCGGACGCCGCCTGGCCGAGTTCCACGCCCGGGGCCGCACCGTCGTGGTCCAGGGGCCCGAACGCGTCGCCCTGGTCGGCCCCAACGGAGCCGGTAAGTCGACCCTGCTCCAGCAGCTCGTCCACGGCGGCTCCCCGGCCCCCGGCCGCGCGCACGGCACGCTCCTCACCGCCCGGGTGGGCTACCTGCCCCAGCGCCTGGACGGCCTGGACGACGCCGCGAGCGCGCTGGAGAACGTGCGGGCGGTCGCCCCCGGCACGCCGCCGGGCGAGGTCCGCAACCAGCTCGCCCGCCTGCTGCTGCGCGGGGACGGCGTCGACCGCCCCGTCGCCACGCTCTCCGGCGGCGAGCGGTTCCGCGTCTGCCTCGCCACGCTGCTCCTGGCGGAGCCGCCCGCGCAGCTGCTCGTCCTGGACGAGCCGACGAACAACCTCGACACCTCCAGCGTCGAGCAGCTCGCCGAGGCCCTCGACGCCTACCGCGGCGCGCTCCTGGTCGTCAGCCACGACCACGGGTTCCTGCGCAGGCTCGGGATCGACACCGTCCTGGAGATCGACCGGGAGGGAGGCCTGCGCCAGCGCGCCGAACTGGGGGACTGATGCCGACCGGTGCCCGCCGGGGAGGAACCCGGCGGGCACCGGCGGCGCTCCTGCCGTCTCCGCTCCGGGCTACCCGGCGTCGCGGGTCCACCGCCCCATGGCGGGCCACTCCCTGTCGGGGTCGTGCACGGGCGTGAACCCGCACCGGAGGAAGAACTCCACCCTGCCCTCGGCGCCCTCGCCCTCCTCGGGCAGCAGGAACACCCACTCGACCCCGGCCGCGCGGGCCCGGTCCACGAACCCCTCCAACAGGCCCCTGCCGACCCCGAGCCGTCTCCACCCCGGGTCCACCACCACCGCCAGCACGTACCCGTGCGGCGGCGGTGCCGGGCTCCCCGACCCCTCGTAGACGCCGTCCAGCACGCCCTCCACCCACCCCACCACCGCGCCGTCCGCCTCCGCGACGAGCACCACCATGTCCTCGGGCAGCAGCGAGGCCGGGTAGCCCTTCTTGTCCAGGTGCGGTGAGGCGCGGCCGATCAGGGCGGCGATGCCCGGGCCGTCCCCGGGGCGGGCGGAGCGCAACAGCATGGCAGCACCGTAGTACCGGCCGCGGTCGGCCACCAGTGCACGCACCGGAGGCGTCGGGAACCCACGAGGAACGCGTCCCCGCGCCCGCACGGACGTCATCGGACCCGCCCCGCACTGCGAAAAGGAGTGGCACGCCCTCCGGTGGAGTCCGTACGTTGTGGCTCTGGCCCTCCGGGCCCTGTGCGCCGTGCGCCCCGCGCCGGAAGCCACGGGCACGCTCCCCGGGACTGGAGCCCGGGTCTGGGCCATATGTCCGGAACATGCCAGTATCGCCCTGAACATGAAGTGGAACCCGGGCCCGTCCCGCCCTCGCCGCGAGTGCGCCGGTTCCCGGTTCGAAGAGTGGAGGAACGCACACGTGAACGCCGGAGGGGACGTCACCCCGACCGAATGGACCGTACGGGGAACCGACCGCGACGAGTACGCCGAGGTGATGCGCGTCGTCGGTGAGGCGCTGCTGTCCTCGGACCCGCCCGAGGACCGCGAGCCCTTCCTGCGCCCCCTCCTGGACGCCGAGGGCTACGACCGGGTTTTGGTCGCCGTGGACGGGGACGAGATCGTGGGCGCGGTCAACGACTTCGCCTTCGAGATGGCCCTGCCCGGCGGCCCGCGCCCGGTGGCCGGGGTGACCGGCGTGGGCGTGTGGCCCACGTACCGCCGCCGCGGAGTGCTCAGCGCGCTCATGCGCCGCCAGCTCGCCGACATCCACGCGCGCGGAGAACACTACGCCGCGCTGTGGGCCTCCGAAGGCGCCATCTACGGCCGGTTCGGCTACGGCCCGGCGGTCACCGAGATGGAGACCGCCGTCCGCCAGCCCCACGCCCGCCTGCGCGCCGACGCGCCCCGCGACCCCGCTCTGCGGGTCCGCCTGGCCGACCCCGGGCAGGTGCGCCCGGACCTGGAGCGCGTCCACCGCGAGGTCGCCGCCGTCCAGGTCGGCCAGTTCCAGCGCGCCGCCCACTGGTGGGACCGGGCTCTGCGCGACCAGGTCCAGTTCCGCGAGGGCCGCGGTCCGCTGCGGGCCGCTGTGGTCAGCGGCCCCGACGGACCGCTCGGCTACGCGCTCTACCGCACCCGCAACAGGTGGGAGCGCGACGGCTCGCGCGGAGAGGTGTACGTCAAGGAGATCACCGCCACGACCCCGGCCGCCTGGACCGCCCTGTACGAGCACCTGTTCAACCGCGACCTGGTCACCGAGATCACCTTCGACTTCCTGGCCGTGGACGACCCGCTGCACCGCCTGCTCGTGGACAGCGGCCGGGCGGCGCCCACGCTCTACACCTCCCTGTGGGTGCGGCTGGTGGACGTGCCCGGGGCCCTGTCCGAGCGCTCCTACACCGCGCCGGTGGAGGCGGTCCTGGAGGTCGCTGACCGGTTCGCCCCCTGGAACGCCGGACGCTGGCACGTCAAGGCCGACACCGGCGGCGCCCGCGTGGAGGCCACCGACGCCGCCCCCGACGTCAGCCTGGACGTGTCGCACCTGGGCGCCGCCCACCTGGGCCAGACCACCCTGGACGGCTACCTGCGCGCGGGCCTGATCACCGAGCACACCCCGGGAACGGTGGAGCGCCTGGACGCGGCCCTGCGCCGCTCCCGCGCGCCCTTCTGCGGTCTGATCTTCTGATCCCCGCGGGCCGCCGGTCTCCCGGAGCGCCGGTGCGCCGGGGCCCGGCACCCGTGCACCGGTAACGGCCTTGACCTCCGCGTTCCGGCGGCGGTGGAGGCCAGAGCCGTGCGCCGGTGACGCCTCCGGACCGCGTTGGGAACCGGAGGCGCCGAACGCCAGCGGCCCGGCCCCGCCCACCGGCGGGGCCGCACCCGCGTCCTCAGCCGTTCAGCACCTCAGCCCTTGAGCGCCTTGACCAGCCGGTCCACGTCGGACTCGTCGTTGTAAAGGTGGAACGCCGCGCGCATCCGCCCGTTGCGGGCCGCCGTGACGATCCCCGCCTCGGCCACCCGCTCCACCGCTCCCTCGGGCACCGGGACCGACACGATCGCCGACCCGGCGGGCTCCATGTCCATGGCCTCGCGGAAGCGGTCGCCCAGGGCCGCGTCGTGCTCGCGGACGACCTCCACCCCCACCTCCTCCACCAGGGACAGGGTCTCCTCCAGCCCGACCCACGCCCCCCACACCGGCGCCAGGTCCAGGCGCCGCGCGCCCTCGGCCAGCCGCAGCGGGCCGCCGTAGAGCGACTTCCAGGGCTCGTGCGCCCCGTACCAGTTCGCGGCGAGCGGGGAGAGTTCGGCCAGCGCCTCCTCGGTGCCGGTGAGCAGTGCCGAACCGCGCGGGCCCAGCAGCCACTTGTACGTGGCGCACACCGTGTAGTCGACCCGGTCCACGGGCAGCGGCAGCCACCCGGCGGCCTGGGTGGTGTCCAGCAGCAGCCGCGCCCCGTGGTCGGCGCAGGCCGCGATCAGGTCCTCCACGGGGGCGATCGCGCCGTCGGCGGACTGCACGGCCGAGACCGCCACCAGGTCGGTGTCCGGGCCCACCCGCGAGGCCAGGTCGGCCAGGGGCACCTCGCGCACGCTGATCCCCGCGTCCGCCCTGGCCATGAAGGGGTGGACGACCGAGCTGAACTCGTCGGCCGCCGTCAGCACCCGCGCGCCCGGGGCCAGGCTGGCGGCGACGGTGCCCACGAACTGTGAGGCGTGGCTGCCGATGGCCACATCAGCGGGGGACAACCCGTTCAGGCGCGCGTAGGCGGAGCGGGCGCGCTCGATGCCCGCGTCGGCCGCGCCCGGCTGGAACCGGCCCGCGGCCACGTCGCGGGTGTGCTGGTCCAGGGCCCGCAGCGCCCGCCGGGGCGTCAGGCCGTGCGTGGCGGTGTTGAGGTAGGTGTTCTCGGCAGCGAACTCCTGCTGCGCGGCCCGCAGGCGGGCCCGTCCGGCTTCGTCCATGCCCCTGATGCTCACAGCGCGGCGGGGGCCGCTCAAGGTCCATTCCGGCCGGGAAAGGACTGCATTTCGCGGCGTGGGCCGAACCTTCGGGCCGCCCTCCGTGCCCGAAGGCGGACCGCCTCCCGCCGGGGGAGGGTCCCGGGGGCGGACTGCTCTTCGCGCCGCCGGAGCAGCCGAACGGAGGGGCGCGGACCGTCTTCCGCGCCGGACGGCGCTCGGAGTGGTCGGAGCGGACCGTGCGGCCCCTCTTCCAGCCCCCGGCGACCTCGGATCTCAGATACGGAACTTGGCCTCGGCCTCGGTGGAGCCCGCCATGAGCTTGTTGAGCAGGCGCACGAGTTCCTGGCGCTCGTCGGGTTCCAGCGCCTCGGCCCAGGCGCTCTCGCGCCGGTTGTGCGCCCGGAAACCGCCGAGGATCGCCCGGTACCCGGCCTCGGTGAGGCTGAGCTGGAGGGCGCGCCGGTCGTGGGCGGCGCGCTCGCGCACGATGAGCCCGTCGCGTTCGAGGGTGTTGAGCAGCGCGGACAGCGCGGCCCGGCTCATTCCCGAGATCTCGGCGGTGGTCTTGGCCTCCATGGGACCGGCCAGCCACAGCGCGAAGATCACCCGGAACCCGGGCCAGGTGAGACCGCGCGGGCGGTGCACGGACGACTCCAGGTCGTAGATGACCATGCTCGTCGCCCGGTTGAGGGTCAGGACCATCCGCATGGCGTCGGCGTTCACGGAGGGCAGTTCCTGCTCGGCCTTCCGCACCGCGTAGTCCACGAAGGACCAGAAGGTGAGTTCGGGGGCGGTGTCGTGGGTCACGTCGGTCAGCCTAGTGCCTGATCTCCCGCCGGGACCGGTCGAGTCCGGCCCCGCGCGTCCGCGCCGGTCGGCGGACGGCCGTCCCCGGTTCCGGCGCACAGCGGGCGGCCCGGCGTACGCGTCGGCACCGGTCGGAGCCGCCGCGGCACCGCGTACCCCCCGCCGCGACCGCGGGCGCGAACCGCCAGGTGGGAGGTCGGCGGGCATAACCGACCCCGTCGTATCATGTGATCTGTATCACTCAGTAGTGGGCTCCGGGCCTCTTGGTCCTGTGGCGCGGAGCACGTTATGGTCAGGATCATCAAACCTTTGATCAATTGGGCGGCGGCAGCCGTCCGGAGCGAGTGAAGGGCCCCGACCATGGCAGCCAAGCCGTTCGCCTCATCCGCCGACACCGAGGCCAAGGAGCAGACCCTGGAGGTCCTGGCCGACGGCGTCTACGCCCTCACCGCCGAGGGCGACCCGAACGTGGGCGCCATCGAGGGCGAGGACTTCCTCGTGGCCTTCGAGGCCCTGGCCACGCCCGCCGCCGCGGGGGAGTGGCTCGCCAAGCTGCGCGAGCACACCGACAAGCCGATCCGCTACCTGGTGCTCTCGCACTACCACGCGGTCCGCGTCCTGGGCGCCAGCGCCTTCGACGCCGAGATCATCCTGACCCACGAGAAGACCCACGAACTCATCCGCGAGCGCGGCAAGGAGGACTGGGCCAGCGAGTTCGCCCGCATGCCGCGCCTGGCCAAGGACGCCGACTCCGTGCCCGGGCTGACCTGGCCCACCCAGACCTTCGCCGACCGCACCACCATCGACCTGGGCGGCGACCGCGGCGAGCTGGTCCTCCAGTACTTCGGCCGCGGCCACACCGAGGGCGACATCGTCGCCTGGCTGCCCAAGCAGAAGATCCTCTTCGCCGGGGACCTCGTCGAGGCCCAGGCCGCCCTCTACACCGGCGACGCCTTCCACCGCGACTGGGCCGGGGCCACCCTGGACGGCGTCAAGTCCCTGGAGGCCGAGATGCTCGTCGGCGGACGCGGCGCGGTCAGCCGCGGCCGCGAGGAGGTCGACGCCGCCATCGAGCAGACCCGCGGCTTCCTCGACGTCATGATCCGCGAGGTCGGCGCCGTCCACGGACGCGGCGGCACCCTCAAGGAGGCCTTCGAGGCCACCCACGCCGCCCTCGTCGGCGACTACGGCCACTGGCCCATCTTCGAGCACTGCCTGCCCTTCGACGTCTCCCGCCTGTGGGACGAGTTCTCCGGCATCGAGCGCCCGGTCATCTGGACCGCCGAGCGCGACCGCGAGGTCTGGGACCAGCTCCAGGGCTGACCCGCCGCGGCCGACCCGCCGCCCCGCCCGCCGACTCCCGATCCCTTCCACGCCCGTACGGGGCGTCCACGCCGAACGGAGCCACCAGATGCGACCCCCCGCTCCACGCACTCCCGCGGACACCGCCGCCGAACCCGTCCTGGTGCTCGGCGCGGGCCCGGTCGGCCAGACCGCGGCCCTGCTGCTGGCCCGGCGGGGCGTCCCCGTACTGCTCATGGACGCACGGCCCGAACGCGACGCCGTCGGCTCCAAGGCCATCTGCCAGCAGCGCGACGTGCTCGACGTCTGGGACTGGCTCGGCGCCGGACAGGTCGCCGAGGAGGGGCTGACCTGGGACACCGCCCGCACCTTCTACCGCGACAGCGAGCTGTTCAGCGTCCGCCTCCCCGACCCGGGAGCCTCGCCCCTGCCGCCGTTCGTCAACATCTCCCAGTCCCGCACCGAACAGGTCCTCGACGAGCGCCTGGCCGCCGCCGGGGTGCGCACCCTGTGGAACCACCGGGTCACCGGCCTCTCCCAGGACGAGCGCGGCGTCACCGTCGAGTGCCGCACGCCGGACGGCCCCGTCCGCCTGCGCGGCTCCCACGCCCTGTCCTGCCTCGGCGCCCACGGCGGGGTGGTCCGCGAGGCCCTGGGCCTGTCCTTCGACGGCACCACCTTCGACGACCGCTTCCTCATCTGCGACATCCGCGCCGACCTGGCCGGATGGGAGCGCGAACGCCGCTTCTACTTCGACCCCGAGTGGAACCCCGGGCGCCAGGTGCTCATCCACCCCTGCCCCGGCTCGGTGTACCGCATCGACTGGCAGGTGCCCTCCGACTTCGACCTCGACGCCGAGGAGGCCAGCGGCCGACTGGAGGCCCGCATCCGCCAGATCATCGGGGAGCGGCCCTACGAGATCGTCTGGCACTCGGTCTACCGGTTCCACACCCGCGTGGCCGAACGCATGCGCGCGGGCCGCGTCCTGCTGCTCGGCGACAACGCCCACCTGGTCGCCCCCTTCGGCGCACGCGGCCTCAACTCCGGGGTCCAGGACGCCGAGAACGCCGCCTGGAAGCTCGCCTACGTCCTGGCCGGATGGGCGGGCGAGGAACTCCTGGAGAGCTACCACGCCGAGCGCCACGCCGCCGCCCTGGAGAACGCCGACGTCACCAGCGCCACCATGCGCTTCCTCGTCCCCCGGGACGAGGAGGAGCACCGCACCCGACTGGCCGTGCTCGAAGCGGCCCTCACCGAGGAGGCGGCCCGCGCCCGGGTCGACTCCGGGCGCCTGGCCGAACCCTTCTGGTACACCGACTCGTCCCTGACCACCCCCTGCCCCGAACGGCCCTTCGGCGGCAGGCCCCCGCGCGGCCGGGCCCCCGCCCCCTGCCCCGGGGTGGTCCTGCCCGACGCACCCGTGGACCTGCCCGGCGCCGACGCCCCCGCGCGCCTGCGCCCCCTGCTGCGCGAGGGCCTGACCCTGCTGGTGGGCGCCGCACCCGAGGGCGCCGACCCCGACGCGTTCCTGGAGGGCGTGCGCGCCGCCGCGCGCGGGGCCACCCCGGCGCCGGTCACCGCCCTGTACCTGGACCGGATCGACACCACCGGCGCGCTGACCAGGGCGCTGGCCCCCGAACCGGGACAGGTGTGGCTGGTGCGCCCCGATGCCCACGTCGCCGCCGTCGTCGCGGGCGCCGACCCCGTCGCCGTGCGCGCGGCCGTGCGCACCGCGCTGGGGTTCGCCCCGGTCCCGACGGTGCCCGCTCCGACGTCCGGCGCGTCCGACGCGAACGCGGCCAGCGGGGCGAACGAGCGATCCGACGCGAACGCGCCGGGCGGCGCGGGCGGCGAGCCCGTCTCGTCCACCGCGACCGACCGGCCCGCCACCGCGCCCGCACCGGGCGGCGCGGGCGGCCCGGCCGCCGACAGGACTTCCGACCACAGGGCCTCCGCCGCCACGGACCGCCCCGCAGGCGCCGCCCCCGACCCGCGCGGCGACGAGCCCGCCCCGACCGCCTGACCCGGACCCACTCCACACGGAAGGGACAACACCGCCATGGCCTACTACCGCCAGGTCGGAGAGGTGCCCCGCACCCGCCACACCCAGCACCGCACCCCCGAGGGCGGGCTGTACTACGAGGAACTGATGGGGGAGGAGGGCTTCTCCGCCGACTCCTCGCTGCTCTACCACCGCGCCATCCCCTCGGCCATCGTCGACGCCGCCGAGTGGGAGGTCCCCGACCAGTCCCGCACCCGCAACGCCCCGATGGTGCCGCGCCACCTCAAACTGCACGAGCTGTTCTCCGACCAGGAGTGGAAGGCCGCCGACGTCGTCGAGTCGCGCCGCCTGGTCCTGGGCAACGACGACGTGCGCATCTCCTACGTGGTCGCCGGGGCGCCCTCGGAGCTGTACCGCAACGGCATCGGCGACGAGTGCGTGTACGTGGAGTCGGGCACCGCCCGCGTGGAGACCGTCTTCGGCCTGCTGGAGGTCGGCCAGGGCGACTACGTCGTCCTGCCGCGCGCCACCACCCACCGCTGGGTGCCCACCGGCGACCAGCCCCTGCGCGCCTACGTGGTGGAGGCCAACAGCCACATCGCCCCGCCCAAGCGCTACCTGTCCCGCTACGGGCAGTTCCTGGAGCACGCCCCCTACTGCGAACGCGACCTGCGCGGCCCCTCCGAGCCGCTGCTGGCCGAGGGCGAGAACGTCGACGTGCTCATCAAGCACCGCGGCGACGGGCCCGGGGGCATCTCCGGCACCCGCTACACCTACCCCACCCATCCCTTCGACGTCGTGGGCTGGGACGGGTGCCTGTACCCCTACGTCTTCAACGTCTCCGACTTCCAGCCGATCACCGGCCGCGTGCACCAGCCGCCGCCCGTGCACCAGGTGTTCGAGGGCCACAACTTCGTCATCTGCAACTTCGTGCCGCGCAAGGTGGACTACCACCCCGGCGCCATCCCGGTGCCCTACTACCACTCCAACGTGGACTCCGACGAGGTCATGTTCTACTGCGGTGGCGACTACGAGGCCCGCAAGGGTTCGGGGATCGGTCAGGGCTCCATCTCCCTGCACCCCGGCGGCCACTCCCACGGGCCGCAGCCCGGCGCCTACGAGCGCAGCATCGGCGCCGAGGCCTTCGACGAACTCGCCGTCATGGTCGACACCTTCCGCCCGCTCGACCTGGGCGAGGGCGGCCTGGCCAGCGACGACGGAACCTACGCCTGGACCTGGGCCGGGGGACGGAGGGAGCGGCGGTGAGCGCCGAGCTGTACCGCGGCCTGTTCGACGACGCCGCCCTCTTCCCGCCCGGCAACGCCCCCATGGGCGGGGCGCTGCCCGCCCACCGCGCCCACCGGGCCGGGCAGCGCGCCGAGTACGTCGGCCCGTTCCTGGTCTCCGACGCGCGCGTGGGCGAACTGCGCGCCGTCCTGGCGCGCGAGGAGCCGGGCCACGGCCCGCTCGCGGTCGTGGTCACCGTCCCCGGCGGAGCCGAGGGCGTCGGCCCCGCCGTCGCGGCCGCGGGCACGGACCCGGCGCTGCGCCTGGCCGGGGTGGAGGCCGCCGCCGCACCCGGGACGGCCGCCGAGGTCGCCGCGCGGCTGACCGAGCACCTGCCCGAGGGGGCCGAGGGGTTCGTGGAGGTCTCCCGCCAGGGGGACGTGCCCGCCGAACTGCGGTCATTGGCGGGCACCGGCCACAGCGCCAAGTTCCGCACCGGGGGGCTCATCCCCGAGGCCCACCCCGACGAGGAGGAGCTCGCCGAGTTCCTGCACGCGGCCGTGGAACTGGACGTGCCCTTCAAGTGCACGGCCGGGCTCCACCACGCCGTCCGCCACACCACCGCCGAGGGCTTCGAGCAGCACGGTTTCCTCAACGTGCTGCTGGCCACGGCCACCCTGCTCGACGGAGCCTCCGAACGGGAGGCCGCCCTCGTGCTGGCCGACCGCGACGGCCCGCGCCTGGCGGCCCTGGCCGCCAAGCTCACCGACGAGGAGGCACAGGCGGTGCGCGACCGGTTCCGCTCCTTCGGCACGTGCAGCGTCACCGAGCCACTGGAGGACCTGGTCGTGCTCGGGGCGCTGTCCGCCTCCCGCGCACGCTGAACCGTCCGGTCCCGGGGCATGCCCGCCCCAGGGGCCCCGTCCGCTCCGAGGGCCGACCGCTTCGGGAGCCCGCCCGCTTCGGAAGGCCGCCCGATCCGAGGGCCCGTCCTCTTCGGGAGGCCGCCCGCTTCGGGAACCTGCACGCTCCGAGGCCCGGCCGCTCGGAGAACCCGTCCATGTGAAGAGCCCCCCGCTTCGAGAAACCGTCCACTCCAAGAAAGCGAACGCCATGCCCGACAGCTGGCTCGACCTCGCCCCGGACGCGCAGTTCGGCCTGGCCACCCTGCCCTACGGCGTGTTCGGCACCGCCGACGACCCCGCGCCGCGCACGGGCGTGGCCATCGGTGACCACGTCCTGGACCTGGGGGCCGCGGCCCGCGCCCTGGACGCGCCCTTCGCCGACACCGTCGACCGGCCCAGCCTGGACGCCCTGCTGGCCGCCGGACGGCCGGTGTGGGACCAGGTGCGCGCCGCGCTCACCGACTGGTTCACCGACCCCGCGCGCGCCGGGGCCGTGCGCCCGCACCTGGTGGACCGGGCGTCCGTGCGCATGCATCTGCCCTTCACCGTCGCCGACTACGTGGACTTCTACGCCTCCGAGCACCACGCCAGCAACGTCGGCCGTATGTTCCGCCCCGACCAGGAGCCCCTCACCCCCAACTGGAAGCACCTGCCCATCGGCTACCACGGGCGTTCGGGCACCATCGTGGTCTCGGGGACCGACATCGTGCGCCCCACCGGCCAGCGCAAGCCGCCGACCGAGCCCGTGCCCGTCTTCGGGCCCTCGGTCCGCCTGGACATCGAGGCCGAGGTGGGCTTCGTCGTCGGGACCGGAACCGAGATGGGCGAGCGCGTCGCGGTGGACGACTTCGCCGACCACGTGTTCGGGGTGTTCCTGCTCAACGACTGGTCCTCCCGCGACCTCCAGGCCTGGGAGTACGTGCCGCTGGGGCCGTTCCTGGGCAAGTCGTTCGCCACGTCGGTGTCGCCGTGGATCGTGCCGCTGGCCGCGCTGGAGTCCGCGCGCGTGGAGCAGCCCGCCCAGGACCCCGAGCCGCTGCCCTACCTTCGCGGCGAGGACGGGCCCTGGGGCCTGGACCTGCGCCTGGAGGTGCGGCTGAACGGGCACCTGGTCTCCACGCCGCCGTTCTCGCAGATGTACTGGACGGCGGCGCAGCAGCTCGCGCACATGACCGTCAACGGGGCGTCCCTGCGCACCGGGGACGTGTACGCCTCCGGCACGGTCAGCGGCCCCGAGCGCGAGCAGCGGGGGTGCTTCCTGGAGCTGACCTGGAGCGGGAAGGAGCCGCTGAGCCTGCCCGACGGCACCGAACGCACCTTCCTGGAGGACGGCGACGAGGTGACTATTACTGCTACGGCCCCGGGCCCGGACGGAACCACCGTGCACTTCGGTGAGGTGACCGGCAGAATCCTCCCCGCCCGCTGAGGTCCCGGAACGGCCCCGCGCACCCTTCGGGGGGCGCGCGGGGCCGTCGTGTCGTGCCACCTGCGGAGCGTCCCGTCAGGGTCGGGGCACGCTCACCCCGTTGCCGGGCCCTGCTTCTCCACGGGCAGCCACAGGTGGCCCGAACCGAGGTCGGGCTCCTCCTGGTGCTCGACGGCCACCATCGCCGGGCCGGGGGCGGTGTGGTAGGCCGGGTGGGCCGGGAACCACTCGGTGTAGACCGCGCGCCACAGCGCTTGCAGCCCGTGGGGGAAGGCCACCCGCTCGAAGGGGAACACCGCCCAGGTGCCCGCGGGAACCTCCAGGCGCTCCATCCCCTCGGGGACGGAGGCGGGCGCGGCGGTGGCCGCGGCGACGTAGTAGTCCACCTCCTCCCCGTCCGGCAGGGCGACCGTCACCGACAGCGCGCCGCGGGGCTCCTGGTCGCTGAGCGCGTCGAGCCGCTCCCAGGTGGTGTCGTCGACCGTTTCGGTGAAGGCGACCATGTCGGGGTTGGGCCCCTCGTCGACCTGAGGAATCCGCCTTCCCGGCCCGACCAGGGCGAAGGCGTCCTTGTCGAGGATGCGGTAGCGCATCGTGGTGCTCCCTTCGATGGTGAGGTGGAAGACCAGGCGGGGCTGGGAGACCAGCGCGGCCCCGGTGCGCCGGGCCTGGCCGGGGGTGACGCCGTGCACGGCGCGGAAGGCCCGGGTGAACGCCTCGGCCGAGGAGTACCCGTGGCCGATGGCGATGTCGAGCAGCGTCCTGCGGCCCTCCAGCACCTCGGCTCCGGCCAGGGTGAGGCGGCGTCGGCGCGCGTACTCCGACAGCGGCATCCCCGCCAAGGCGGCGAACATCCGGCGCAGGTGGTGCTCGGAGGTCAGCGCGGTGCGCGCCATCGCCGCCACGTCCACCGGGCGGCCGGGGTCCTCCTCGACGTGCTCCAGGGCCTTGTTCAACCGGTCCAGCATCGCTTCCCCCTTCGTTCACCGGTGACGTTAACGAGCGCGGGCGATGTGGTTCCCGACAGTTGCCGTGCGCCTGCGATCAAGCCGGGGCTCGCCGAGCCGGGGCCTACCAAGCTGCGGGGTCCACGTTGCCGAAGGCACGCGGCGGCGGTGGTCCCGCGCGGTCCTGAGGCTGCGCGGGTCCGTTGCCCCGGCTCAGACGCTGGGGAGGGAGGGTTCGTCTGGTTGGTTGAGGAGGGTGGCGATGTGTTCTTTGGGGTAGCGGCGTGCTCCGCCGGGGGTGCGGAAGGGTTTGAGGACGTTGTCCCATTGGCCTCGGTGGAGGCTGCGGGGGCGGATGTTGAACAGGGCGGCGACTTCGCTGGGGGTGAGGACGTCGGGGCGGCCGTCGAGGAGGTAGCTGTAGTCGGGCATGAGGGGCTTTCCGTGTCCGGTGTTGTGTGAGTGGTCGATCGGGTGGCCCCGCCTCCCCGGGGAAGGAGGAGGCGGGGCTTCGGACCGGTGTACTTCGCATCGGCCCGTCCGCACCGGCCCGGGGGACAGATCGGGTGGTGCGGAGTCTGAAAGGGCTCGCCTGCCGGGGAAGCGGGCTACCAGGGGAAGACGGCGCGGACGGTGATCGCGCCGCAGGAGTGCTGTTTCCAGTCCCAGTAGGAGCACAGGGCTTCGACCAGGCGCAGTCCGTTGCCGCTGGGGCGCATGGGCTCGGGACCGGGCACGCGCGGGAACGTGGGTTCCTCGCCGGGGCGGGGTCCGTTGTCGGTGACCCGGAGTTCGAGATGGCGTGAGGTGCGTTCGATCTCCACGCGAATGCTGCCGCCGGAAAGTCCGGACGTCGAGTGACGCAGCGCGTTCGTGACCATTTCCGATACGGCGATGCTGACGGGTTCGACCAGGCTGGGGCGGGAGCGGGTGGCCTGGACAGCCCAGCGGCGGGCGATCTTGACGTGGCCAAGTTCGGGGCCGAGCAGAATGCCTGAGTTGGTGGCGGTTCCGCACAGTCGGCGTGGAAGCGGGATGGGCGGAACGGTAGGCTTTTGCATGTTTCACCTCGGCTGTCTCGGGGTGGAGCACCTTGCCTCGGGGACCGCTTCCGACTTCGGTCTCCGGGGCTTTTGGCTGCCATCACGTGTTTGTGTGTCCTGGTCGCCACTTGGTGTGGTCCAGTGCGGCATCCGGGAACCACCATGCCTGACCAGGCAATAGACGCTCCAGGGGTGGTCGGATATTGAATGCGAAGTTCTACAAGGTCTTCCTGTCCGTAGCCATTCGTGTTTTCATGTGGTCATGCCACCTAAGATGACCCCTGCCGAGCGAGCTGCGGTTAAGCAATTTGGTAATGAACTCAGGCGTTTGAGGGATTTGGCTGACATGTCCCAAAATGACCTTGGTGTCCAGACTGGCACATCAAAGCAGCAGGTAGGGGCTGTGGAGAGAGGGGAGCGGAAACCCTCGAAGAGGTTTGCGGAACTCGCTGACTCGGCTCTGGAATGCCACGGAATCCTACGGAACTTGTGGCCTGGAGCGCGTCAAGCTCAGCCGTGGTGGTTGCAAGAGTTCGTGGAGCTCGAAGAGAAGGCGCAGGCGATCTACGAGTTCCATCCGCAAGCCGTCCCTGGCCTGCTCCAGACGAAAAGCTACGCATGTGCTCTGGTCGAGGCGGCTTTCCCGCCCCTGTTGCAGGCAGAGAAGGACCAGGTCATCTCTGCTCGGTTTCAAAGGCAGGAGATCCTTGAGCGGGAAGCTCCACCACTAACCCTGTTCGTCATTGACGAGGCAGCGCTCCGACGGTCCGTAGGCGGCGAAGCAGTGATGAAGGAGCAGTTGAGGAGGTTGCTCGAAGCAGCCGCTAAGCCTCGCGTGCAGATCCAGGTGCTTCCCTTGGATCGAGGAGCCCATAGCGCGATGAACGGGCCGCTGGTCATACTGAACATGGCGCATGCGGAGTCTCTTGTGTACGCCGAGACACCTGGATCAGGCCAGGTGATTACAGACCCCGGGGTCGTGGCAAACTGCGTTGAGCAGTTCGGAGACCTGCGTGGCGTCTCGCTGTCGCCGGTCGAGAGCTTGCGTTTTATCGCATCGCTAGGAGGAGAAGGCACGTGACCCACGAGTGGCACAAGTCCAGCTACAGCGGCAACACCGGGCACTGCGTCGAGGTCCGAGAGGGTGCCTTCACAGACGTGCGCGACACTCAGAACAGGGACCAGGGGCACCTGACGTTCGCTGGTCAGGAGTGGACTGCTGTTCTCGCCGTTACGAAGGGGTGAACCGTGAGGTCTGACTGGCACAAGTCCAGCTACAGCGGGAACCAGGGGGCATGTGTGGAGGTAGCGGAAGGGCTGGTCACCGGCATCCGCGACACTCAGAACCGGGATCTCGGCCATCTGACGGTGCCCGCGCTGGAGTGGGCCGCGCTGATGAGTACGGTGCGCGGCCAGTGGTCATGGCGTTGCCTTCGCGACGGTTCCTCGAGACCCTCCATGCGAGCTTGAAAGGTCTGTGATGAGCACAGCCGAGAACGCTTCCTGGCGCAGGGCCAGCTACAGCGCCAACGGAGGCAACTGTGTGGAGGTGCGCCAGGGTGCAGTCACCGGCATCCGCGACACCCAGAACCGGCAGCTGGGTCACTTGTCGGCCCCGGTGCCCGAGTGGACCGCCCTGCTCGCAGCGGTGCGCGCCGAGTAGCGGCACAGCGCGAACCGGCCCCGCCCGTAGTGGGCGGGGCCGGTCTCATCTGTTCGCTGCGCGTGGGCACCCCGTTGCACAGGACGGGGCAGGCGGGGAGCCTCTCGCGGCTCCGTCGACGCGGGAGGCTCTCACCTGTTGCGGACCCGGATCAGGGCTGGTCGCCGGTGTAGCGGTAGATGTTGTTGTTGGCGTTGACGCCCCAGACGGTTCCGTCGGCGGCTGCGCTGATCTCGGTCAGTCCTCCGGGGATGTTGACCCACGGGTTGGCGTCGTCGTTGGTGAAACGGTAGATCGCGTCACTGCTGTTAACACCCCACACGATGGTGCGCGATCCCGTCGAGATCCCCGTGAGAGCCCCGGAGATCTGCTTCCAGTGGGAGGAGCTCTGGTCGCCGGTGTAGCGGTAGATGTTGTTGTTGGCGTTGACGCCCCAGACGGTTCCGTCGGCGGCGGCGCTGATGTCGACGAGTCCTCCGGGGATGTTGACCCAGGGGTTGGCGTCGTCGTTGGTGTAGCGGTAGATGGCTCCGTCGGCGTTGACGCCCCACACGTTGGTGCGGGAGCCTACCGAGATCCTGGTCAGGGCTCCGGAGATCTGCTTCCAGTGGGAGGATCCCTGGTCGCCGGTGTAGCGGTAGATGTTGTTGTTGGCGTTGACGCCCCAGACGGTTCCGTCGGCGGCGGCGCTGATGTCGACCAGTCCTCCGGGGATGTTGACCCAGGGGTTGGCGTCGTCGTTGGTGAAACGGTAGATCGATCCGCTGGCGTTGACGCCCCACACGTTGGTGCGGGAGCCCGCCGAGATCCTGGTCAGTGCTCCGGAGATCTGCTTCCAGTACGCCATGTCAACCTTCTCCGTCCATTCGGGGGACTGCGCTGAACTGCGAGGAACACCTGTGGCACGGCCGGTCCGGGGGCGACCGGTGTACCTGTGGGGCGGCGCTGAACGCGGAGGGTTTCGGCGGCCCGGACACCGGCCGCTGACACCCCTTTCCTCTTCCGGAAAGGGGTCCGTTGAACGGGGTGGGTACGACGGTGTTCCGCCACTTATCAGTGGAACCGCGGAATTCTCGCCTTTCCCGACCTCGCGCGCCGCTTCCGTTGAGATGCCCAAAGGTGGGAGGAAGCAACCATCTTGGGCCCGCTTCGGCCAATGTTCAAAACATTATTCACGCGCGAAAAGATCCGTGATATTGAGGCGGCAAATGCACTATGGGTGGAAAAACATAAGATTTCCGAAATGCATTTCCGTGTGCCGACGGTGGTCCAGGGGTGTGGAGTGACCGGAGGCCGGTCGCCGTTCGGTCGCCGGTCAGCCGACGTTGTTGCCCGTGCGGGCTGTCCCGGCGGCGGCTCGGGGACTCAACGGGAAGCGGTTCCGATCAGGGTTCCCACATGGTCGGCCTCCGGGGCCGACTCCTCCCACACGCGTACCTCACGGAAACCGTGACCAAGCAGAATCTCCTCCCACACCGCGGGTTCGTAGGCCCACCGGTACACCCACACCTTCCGGCCGTTGAACCCACCTCCGTACATGCCCTGCACTCCGTACGATCCGGGAACCGCGGGGGCGTGGGAGAACACGAACCGCCCACCGGGTTCCAGACGCTCGTGCACCAGCGGAAACAGCACGTCGGGATCGGTGAACCAGGCCGCTCCCCACACCGAGTAGACGGCGTCCCACCGCTGGCCGGTCCCCGCCAGGAACTCGACCACGTCCGCATGGTGGAACTCCGCGCCCAGGCGGTCCCACCGGAGGCGGGCCCGCTCCACCGCCACCGGTGACACGTCCAGCCCCGAGGCCTTCACACCTTGAGAGGAGAGTGCGGCGACGGCCGCCCCCTGCCCGAACCCCAGCTCCAACGCGGAGGCAGGTTCCCCCAGCAGTTCGAATCCGGGCCCGTGTCCCGGGTACTGAGTCCACTCCAAGGCGGTGGCCAGCGCCTCCTCCGGGTCCTGTGGGGCGACGCCTTGGGCGTAGCGGTCCCAGTAACCCGGGACGTCCGTGGTCGGGTTGGCCATGGTTGCGGTCCTCGCGGCTCAGGAGACAGGACCCGCACCACGGTAGCCACGGCAAAGCTGAGACGGCAGGGGAACAACGAAAGAGGCCGACACCTCCGCAGGTGTCGGCCTCGCCCGGGTTCTACTCAGGCTTGTCAGTGGCAATTGCTGCCCGGGTGGCAGGGGCTGCATCGCATCGCGTCACGGTCCCACAGCGGCCAGTCCACCGCGAACCCATTGGACTCGATGATGCGGGCGGTGCGTTCCACCGTTCCGTCGTACTTGAAAGCGATCTCGGGGACGTGCTCCAAGAACCTCCCGTCGAAGTGGTGGTGGCAGAACTCGCGGTAGTTCACCGTGTCCAGGATGAACCCGTGCACGGCGATGTCCACGAGCGGCCCGCATCCGACTTCCAGGCCCTGTCCCCACTTCTCCATGGCGGTGACCAGGTAGGCGACGGCCTGGCCGAAGCACCGGTCGGCCATGACCGAGTCCCAGGGGTGGTCGCGGGTCAGCAGAAGGATCTGTCGTTCCCACACCTCGGGAGCGACGAAGCTACGGGGGTCACGAGTAGTAGTGGGGGTGTCGATGATGGAGGTCATCAAGTGTCTCCTTCCCGTCCCCGGAGGAGGGCTCCGACCGGGGGTGTGCCTCCTAGTGGACGCCACCGCTGATAGGCGCATCAATGCGGTTGTGGTGAGCGAACATTGACCGCGACGGCAATGTTGGCCCCATCCCGCTCCGGGTACGTCCCCGAATCCCCCGATCTCTGGGAGACGGACGTGAAGGTCACTCGCGCGACTCGCGCCCAGCTCGCCCGCGACGCTGCCCGTATCCGCGCCGACCAGCAGCGTCACGGCGCTACCGTCCCTGCGATCGCTGCTCAGATCGCTCGGGACCTACCCATCACCCGCCTGGAGGCATGGCGTCTCGCCTACGGGTGGTCGCGCCCCCACGTTGTCGAAGCCATCGCCCAGGTGTACCGGTCGGACGGGCTTGCGCCTCCCGGTCTTACCACTGCCATGTTGTGCCGGTGGGAGCACGGTCACACCCGCCCCGGCCCCGACTATGTCCAAGCCCTCACTCGTGTCTACGGGGTGACTCCAGAGCGCCTGGGTGTCCCCCTGCCACTGTGCACCCCCGGTTGGTACGGTCACCGCATACCGCAGCCGCGACAGGAGCACCACATGCCCGCCGAGTACCCCGAACTCACAGCCGTCGCTGACAGCATCGCCCTCACTGGCCCTGGCGGGAGCACTCCCGACCTTGCGGCACGGGCGTTGGAGTTCTACGAACTGCGGTACAGCGACTATCCTCCCCCTGCGCTGGCGGCAGAAGTGGCCCGCTGCCGGAGTTTGCTCATGGGCCACCACGACATCGACACTCGGCGTGTGCTCGGCTGGATGTCTGCACTTCTTGGCAACCTCGCCCACCACACTGGGGACCCGGCTGGCGCCCTCATCCACCTCAGCGCGGCTGCTCGTGTCGGAGAGCAAGTCGGTGATCGGTGGCTATCGGGGTGGGCGTTGGGAGCCCAATCCATGGTCACTCTCGGCCAGAGTCGGCCGGTGGACGCGTTGGAGCTGGCGGAGCAGGCCGCAGTGTTCTCAGACTCCTCATTGAGGCGTGCTCAGACCACTGCCTGGTGTCGTCTGCGTGCCCTTGCCGCGTTGGGGGATGGCGAAGGCGTGGGACGGGAGAGCAGGGAGGCACAGCGGTACATGGACACCGCGGAGGAAGTGCCGGGCCGGTTCGGGTTCGATCGGGCGGAGTTCGAGCTGCATCTCGGGGAAGCCAGGCTGGGCCATGATCCGGGAGTCGGAGCCCAACACGCGGAAGTGTCGGCGAGGCTGAAACGCGTGGGGTCCCCGGGGTGGGCTGCTGCCACGGTCGTGTTGGCTCGTGCTCAGGCAGCGCTTGGAGATGCAGAAGCCGCGACTGAGCTGGGGATGCGGGTGGCGGAGGCGGTTCCGACTGGAGACCTGAGGGATACCACCAAGGGGAGGTTGCGTCATCTTGTGGCGGATTTGAGCGGTTACCGGGGTGCTGATGGGCTGCGGTCTGTTCTTGAAAACTGTTCATGAGGGTGTAGCACGATGACCTGGCCCAAGGGCGGAGGCAGTCGTCACGCGGGGCCTATGCGGACAGTAAGGCGGTCCCCTCATCGCTCACACGTAGCTAGGAGGGTGACCCCCCGCGAAACCAGGTCGTAGCCGAAGTGTGTCTCGTGTCTACCTCTCTGTTCATCCATCGGCGCACTCCGGTGTTGACACATGAGGTGGATGGAAGTGTGGGCACGGGGTTTCGTCCTGGTGAGCGCGAAGCCGCAGCGTGCCCGGGTCGGAGTCCGCTAAGTCGGTTGTTTCCGGCCGTTTCTGCGTCTTTCCGAGGCGATCCCATGCCATGATTTTTGTGGTTCGATGATGACAACCGCCTACTACCGATGGGGAAGACACGTGTCTGAGCGCCAGACCGGCACAGTGAAGTGGTTCAACGACGAGAAGGGGTACGGCTTCATCACCCCGGAGTCCGGGCCTGACCTTTTCGTTCATTTCAGGGCGATCGAGGGCACCGGCTTCAAGTCGTTGCAGGAGGGCCAGAGGGTCAGCTTCGAAGCTGTCCAGGGCCAGAAGGGGATGCAGGCAGACAAGGTTCAGGTGGAAGCGTAGGCAAGGTCCGCCCGAGCTGAAGCTCGCGAAGCCCTCGCACCCGGTCTCTCCCGGGCGCGGGGGCTTCGTCGTGTACGGCGCGAACCACCCCTGCCGGTGGTGTCGGCGGCGTCCTCATGGGCCGCCCGGCCGAGTCCGGAGCGTCGCGCCGGGTCGGAGATGGCTGCCGGGCCCGGCCCTCCGGGTTCTGTCCCTTTTCCGCGCCAACCGGAAAATGCATCGCAAAAGCTTGCTATGTGAATTAGGGGACGAAACAGACAGTTCAGGCTTCTGGCATGTGCGGACTTGAGGGAAAATTACGCGAACTCGTGTTCGCTGCGCTAGCGTGTTCCCCGAAAAGGAAAATCCCGGTCGGTGCTACCAACACCGAGCCGGGATTTGGCCGACGCCTGAGCAAACAAGCGTCCGGCCGCGCCACCTACCTGAAAGCACCAGGAAGGCGACTCATCGTGGAGTCTATCGCCCTCAGTCCCCGTGCCACCACCGAACGCCGTGATTCGGCCCGGTTTTTCGGCCCGCGTCAACGCCCCCGCGGGGCAATGCGCGGAATTGGTTTCATACCGGACATCTGGGTCAATGAAGCCCGCGAGGCCGGGCTCTTCCCCACATCCCGCGCTTTCATCGCCGCCACGGTCATCGCCCGCGCCGCCGACCTCGACGGCCGCTGGTGCTTCCTCTGCCTGGACACCCTGGTCAGCCGGTCCGGCCACCTGCTCAGCCTCTCCGTGGCCAAGCGCGCCATCGCGGACCTCGTCGCCGCCGGGCTGGTCCGCAAACTCGACCCCGGTCAGACCCGCGCCTTCTTCGCCGAGGACATCAAGGAACGCACCCGCTCGCACGACCGCCTTCCGCTCGTCCTCGAACTCCTGATCCCCGCCGAGGACTTCCCCGACCAGGTGCGCGAGGAGATCAACGCCGTCCGCGCGGCCCTGGGGGAGGAGCCTCTGGACGAGACCACCCGCCCCCGGATCAGGAAGGCCGCGACGGTCCGAATCGACCTCGGCGACGGGTCGAATCGACCCACACACCTGTATCCCATTCACCTCTCCTCCGACGAGCGCCCCGATTCCGTCCGGAGGAGCCCAGACACAGCAGGAGGGCCCGAAGCCGCGCGGCCGAGCACGCACGGATGTCGGCCCCCGCACGCACATCCCCGGCACGCACACCCTCCGCACGTCCAGCCCTCGCAAGGGCACCCCTTGCTCCGGCAGGTCCCCGACGCCGCCCTGAACGACCCGCGCGCCGACCGGGCCGCCCTCACCCGCGCCCTGCTCCGCCTGCGCGACGCGGGCCTGACCGAACAGGAACTCACCGCCCTCGTCCGGGGCGCGGAGAGACTGCGCCGCCCCTTCCCGGCCCTGATGCTGCGCCTGCGCGGCCCGGCCGAGGCCCGCGCCTTCCTCGCGGGCGCTCTGGGCCGGGGAGTCACGCCCACAACGCCTTGGCGGTCGGGGATTCCCGCACCCCGAAGGCCCGCCGAGGAGCGCGGCCCCGACGACGGCGACCTCTTCGCCCGTCCGCCGGAGTTCGTCGTCGACGCCCGGGGCGCGGCGGTGCACACCTGTCCCGAGCACCCCGGCGTTCGCAACGTTCCCGGCGGCACCTGCCGGGCGTGCGGCGGCCCCTGCCGGTCGGTGCCGGGCGAACTCCCGCACCCACCGGCCCCGCCTCGACCACCCGATCCGGGCAGGGGAGGGGAGGAGCCGGACATCGCGGAACCGATGGGTGAGGGGTCCTGCGAACTCGAACCGGCCCTCACCGAACGCATCCTGGCCTCGCTCACGGGAGGCGGGCCGATCGCCGCCGATGAAGTCCCTCCACGTGAGACAGCGCCCGCCCACTCACCCGCGCGTCAGGCCATCATCGACCGGCTCCGCCGACAGCTCGCCGCCTGATGCCCCGGTGACGGGCACGGCCCGGAGGACGCGCGCCCCGTCACCGGGCCTGGAGCGAGGCGAGGAACTCGTCGGTCCTCCGGACTTCATCGCGGTCGTAGGTGCTGACGTTGGCGAGCACCTCGGAACCGCCTGTGCGGTCGAGGAGGTCGGTGAGCCCGTCCGCCACCTGCTCGGGAGTGCCCGCGATCGCGGAGTCCATCCAACCGTGCACCTCCCTGCGCTTCCTCTCTCGGCTCGTCTCGCCCAGCAGCCGACGTACCTCCTCGACGGGGCGGAGCGCGCGGAACTCCCCGACCTCCCGCGAGTCCGCGTACGCCCAGGCTTCGGGCAGCAGCAGTTCGCGAGCGCGCTCCTCGGTCTCCGCGACGGCGACGTCCACGTTCACGACCAGGTAGGGAGCGGGCGCGGTCGGGCTCGGACGGAAGTCCTCGAAGTACGCGGCGATCCTGTCCGGGTCACGAAGGACCGGCCCTCCGACCACCGCTGGAAGTCCCAGTTCGGCGGCGAGTGCCAGCCCCTCCCGGACGGCGAGCAGGAACACCGGCGGAGGCGCGACACCGGGCCTGGCGGTGATCCCGGCCCGCCCGCTCAGGTACTCGCGGACCCTTTCGACCTCGGCCGGGTACTCGCCCTCGCCCAGGGCGGTGCGCCCGAGCGCACGCCGGATCGGAGCGGTGAAGCCGAGCGAACCGCCCAGTCCCAGGTCGATCCTGCCGGGGAAGAGCGCCTCCAGGAGCAGCGCCTGCTCGGCTATCACCAGCGGGCTGTGGTTGGGGACCATGACCCCGCCGGTGCCCAGGCGGATATCGCGCGTGCGGGCGCCGATGGCCGCGAGCAGCACGGTGGGGGCCGAGCTGGCGATACCGGGCACCGCGTGGTGCTCGGCGGTCCAGAACCGGTGGAATCCGAGTTCCTCCGCGCGCACGGCCCTCTCGACGGTCGTCGCGATCGTCTGTGCGTCGGACTCGCCGCTGCGCGTCCGTGAGCGGTCAAGCAGGGAGACCCGCATCGGTTCTCGCCTCCGTCCGTGTGGTGGGACAGCGCATCGTCATCCTCCGCCCGGAGCGTACTCGCCGCGAGCCCTGTGGGCCGGAAGGATCTCCGGCCCCGGGGCATCAGCGGCCTCAGCCCTGTGCTCACGGGCGATGATGAAGATCTACATCGTCAAGGCAGCGGTTCACCATATCCCTTCGAAGCTCGCCCCCTCACAGTGCACGCTGACGGGGACGGCTCCGACACCGAGGCCGTAACGCGGTGCCAGTCCTCAGCCGCAGGAGCGCGAACCCCGGCCGCGCCGGCGGCCGGGGCCCGCTTCCGCAGCACCGTCAGGGGTTGGAGTACATCTGCACCACGACGCGGTCGAAGCGGCGCGCCTTGAGGTCCTCACGGGTGATGGTCCAGTACAGGATTCCCATCGGAACCCCGACCCACTGCGCGAGCAGGACCCAGTCCTCGGGGTCGGAGCCGGGCCCGCCCTCCTCCGGGTCCGCCGAGGCGCGTGCCGGGTCTCCGTAGCCGTCGAAGTCCGCGGCGTATCCGCCGATCTGCCACTCGCCGCCCTCGTCGGACTGCTCGGACCAGACCTCTTGCAGCGTCTCCGCGTGGGGGTGCAGGGCGAGGGTCTCGTCGTCGACGGGGCAGGAGGGCAGTCCCACGCCGGGGATCAGACGCAGGTCACCGGTGCGCCGCAGCTCCTCGTCCAAGTCCTCGGGGGAGTCGTACTCGTAGGGCTCGTAGCCCGGTGAGGACTCCCGCTCCTCCACCGGCGTCCCCGCCGGGACGTATACGGCGCCGCCCGGAATGACGAACTCGTCCAACTCGACGTTCGCGAACAGGAGCACGTGGCCGTCGGGCGGTAGCGGGATGTCGGTGGCCTCCGGCGGGATCGCGGCCAGGTCGAGCGTCGCGATGAGCTGGTGGTCGTCGCGGTTGTCGGGGTCGTCGTCATCCCACACCGTGCCCGGGGTGGGCGCGTCCGGCGGGAGCATCAGCGGAGTGCCGAGCCTGCCGACGACCGTGCCGGTGCCGTCGCGCGCCGTCCGCAGTTTCGGGCGGGCCAGCCCGAGCCACCGGTCGACGTCGGCCGCCGGAACCCCCTTGCCGAGCGCCTGCTCCCGGAACCGGTCCAGCCACCACAGCACCGACGCGGGCAGGGCCCTGACCGACGGGTGCAGCACCCCCGCGCCGAACTCCCAGCCGGGTTCCGGCGCCACCACGCCCGGCTCGCCCAGCCCCGCGAGCCACTCGGCAGCAGACGACCGTGTCCGGGCGTCGGCGTCCGACAGCGCGGCCGCCGCTGCCGCCCTGGCGTCCGGGTGGTCGCCGAGCACACGCCGGGCCGCCAGCCGGTGGCGGTTCGCGCCCAGCGCGAGCGAGGTCAGGCGCGGGACCAGGGCCTCGGGGGCGGCGGGGAAGCGTTCGAGGATGGTCAGGATCATCGTCGTCGTGTCCACGGCGGAGTCGTCCGGATGCCGTTTCCCGTCGCCGCCGTCGAGGTACTCGTCCGCCAGGTCCAGGCGCTCGGCGAACAGGGGCCACCAGCGCTCGGCGTTCTCAGGGGTCAGGAAGGCGCCGATCTTGCGCCTGTGGTGGTCCGTGCGGGTGACCAGGAGCGAGGCGGTACGCCGGTCCGCGTCGGACAGCCCGGCGGCGCGGAACGCGTCCCGCAGGGCGCGGACGTCGGGCATCAGCGCCAGCCGCCCCTCGACGCGGTGCCAGGAGCGGTCCCCGTCGGTGCCGCCCCCGACCCCCAGCGCCCGCAGCTCCTCCGCCAGGTCCGCGTCCTGGGGCGCGGCGACGGCGGGCACGGGAACGGCGGCCTCCGCCGCCCTCAGCGCCCGCACCCGGGAGGCGGCCCGGCGCAGCAGTCGCTCGCGCTCGGGGTCCTGAGTCCCGGCGCCGTCGTCGGCCAGGGCCTCCTCGATCGCCACGACGCCGCCGTCGAGGTCGGCCAGACGGACCAGGGCGTCCGGCAGGATATCCGGCGGCGCGGTCCGCAGGTGCTGGCGCAGCAGGTCCACCTGCAGGGGGCCGTCGACCCGGGCCAGGGCGGACAGCGCCTGCGCGCGAACGCCCGCGTCGGCGTCCACCGCCAGTTCGGCGGCGAGTTGCGCGTGCGCCTCCGGACTGTGCGCGCACCGGTCCGCCACGTATCTGCGAGTGTTCAGACCGGACCCGGTGACGACGTCCGCGAGCGCGTCAGCGTGCCGGGCGAGGAACGCGGCGCCCGCCTCGCTCTCCAGAAGCCGGTGCCGACGAAACGGCCAGTAGCCGGAGTCCGAGTACAGCAGCGCCGACAGGGCGGCGTGCACGGGAGTCCGGCCGGGTGCGCCGCCCGCCCGGGCGACCTCGGTGAGGGTGCGGGCGTCCCAGCGCCGCTGCGCGTCGTCGGCGTCGGTCCCGTCAGTGCCGGTCCCATCAGCGGAGCCGTGGACACGGAGCACGTCGTCGGCCAGCACGAGGAGCCACGACGGCTCCCCGGATGACGGGGCGTTGCCGGTGACCGCGTGCAGTACCTGCCCGAACCGGACGAGCAGGTCGATCGGCGCGAACCGGTAGACCACCAGCCGTGCCGCGTCGGCCTCCCGCAGCGACCAGCCGGGATGCGCGTCGGCGACGGCGGCCAGTCGGTCGGCCGACCAGACCGCGTCCGGTTTGGCGACCATGTCGGCGCCGGTCGGCCGCTCCCGCAACGCCGCCAGGGCCTCCGGGCGGGTGCCGCTCAGCACGTGCTCGACGACCGGTTCGTGGGCCTCGGACACCCGCAGCGGCGCGAGGCAGTTCCGTACCGCTGACGCCATCCGGGCAGCGGTGTCCGTACCGCCGCCCGAACCGGCCGTTCCTGCTTCAGATTCGTACATGCCGGAAGACTAGGGGCAAGTTCGGACACACGGTTTCGCCCCTGCCCCTTCGTCGGGCCCGCGCCCACAGCGCCGGAAGGTGGCCACAGCCCACGGCGGCGGGCGGACGGATCGTCGCTCAGAACACCCCCTTCAGGTAGGAGCCCGTGCGGCTGTCCGGGGCCGCCGCGACCTGTGCGGGCGTGCCCTGAGCGACGATCCGTCCGCCCCGCGATCCGCCGCCCGGGCCCAGGTCGATGACGTGGTCGGCGGTGGCCACGACCCGCATGTCGTGCTCGGCCGCCACCACGGTGGCACCCGCGCCGACGAGGTCGCGCAGGCGGCTGACTAGGACGTCGGTGTCGTGGGGGTGGAGGCCGGTGGTGGGCTCGTCGAGCAGGTAGACCGTGCCGGTGACCCGGCGGCGCTGGAGTTCGGTGGCCAGTTTGATCCGCTGGGCCTCGCCGCCGGACAGTTCCGTCGCGGGCTGGCCCAGGCGCAGGTAGCCCAGGCCCACCCCGGCGAGGGTCTCCAGGGAGCGCCGCACCGACTGCTCCTCGGTGAAGAACCCCGCCGCCTCCTCCACCGACATCGCGAGCACGTCCGCGACCGTGCGCCCCCGGTACCGCACCCGGAGGGTGTCGTCGTTGTAGCGCGATCCGCCGCAGGTCGGGCAGGGGGCGTAGGTGGTGGGCAGGAACAGCAGCTCCACCGACACGGACCCCTCGCCCTCGCAGTGCGGGCAGCGACCGCCCACGACGTTGAAGGAGAACCGGCCGGGCCCGTAACCGAGCGCGCGGGCCTCCTCGGTGGCCGCGAACAGCTTGCGCACCGTGTCGAAGAGTCCGGTGTAGGTCGCCAGGTTGGAGCGCGGTGTCCGCCCGATGGGCTGCTGGCTGACCCACACCACCCGGCCGTGTTCGGCGGCCAGGTCCCCGGTCTCCGCCAGCAGGGAGGACTTGCCCGAGCCGGACACGCCGGTGAGGGCGGTGAACACGCCGAGGGGGACGTCGGCGTCCAGCCCTTCGAGGTTGTTGCGGGCGGCCCCGCGCAGCTCCAGGTATCCGCTGGGGGTGCGGGGCCGGTGCTCCGGGACCTCGTCGCCGAACAGGTAGCGGCCGGTCACCGACTCCGGGACCTCCCGCAGGCCGGGGACCGGTCCGCTGTACAGGACGCGCCCCCCGTGCTCGCCCGCCCCCGGCCCGACGTCGACGATCCAGTCCGCGCCGCGCACCACGTCCAGGTCGTGCTCGACGAAGCACACGGTGTTGCCGCCGTCGCGCAGGCGCCGGAGGATCTTCGAGAGCGCCTCGACGTCGGCCGGGTGCAGGCCCGCGGAGGGCTCGTCCAGGACGTAGACCACCCCGAAGAGCCCCGTGCCCAGCTGGGTGGCCAGCCGGATCCTCTGGAACTCCCCGGTGGACAGGGTCGGTGCCGGTCGGGCCGCGCTCAGATAGCCCAGCCCCAGCTCCGCCAGCACCCCGACCCGTGCCGTGATCTCCCCGACCAGCGCCCCCGCCGCACCCGTGTCCTCCGCCCAGGGGCGCAGCAGGGCCACCAGCTCGCTCAGGGGCAGCGCCGCCAGTTCGGCGATGGTGTGCCCGGCGAAGGTGACCCGCAGCGCCTCCTGCCGCAGCCGCCGACCGCCGCACTCCGGGCAGGTCCGGTCGACCATGAACTCGGCGGCCCTGCGCCGCCGGGCCTCACTGGCGGAGGAGGCGTACGCCTTGAGCACCAGCCTGCGCGCACTGCTGTACTTGCCCTGGTAGGGCCGGTGGACACGGCCCGCCTCACGGACCGGGTGGACGGTCACCACGGGCTGCTCCTCGGTGAACAGGATCCAGTCGCGCTCGCCCTGGGGCAGTTCCCGCCAGGGCCGGTGGACGTCGTACCCGAGGGTGTCGAGGATGTCGCGCAGGTTCTTGCCCTGCCAGGCACCGGGCCAGGAGGCGACCGCCCCCTCGGCGATGCTCAACCCGGGGTCGGGCACCAGCGACCCCTCGGTGACCTCGTACTCGACCCCCTCTCCGTGGCACGTCGGGCAGGCCCCGGCCGCGGTGTTGGGGGAGAAGGAGTCGGAGTCCAGGCGCTGCGCCCCGGGCGGGTAGACACCGGACCGGGAGAAGAGCATGCGCAGCGTGTTGGACAGCGTGGTCAGGGTGCCCACGGTGGAGCGGACCGAGGGCGCCGAGCGCGGCTGGGCGAGCGCCACGGCGGGCGGCATCCCGGTGACGTCGTCCACCTCCGGGGCCGGGAGCTGCTGGAGCAGGCGCCTGGCGTACGGCGCCACCGACTCCAGGTACCGGTGCTGGGACTCGGCGTAGAGGGTCCCGAAGGCCAGGGAGGACTTCCCCGACCCGGAGACGCCGGTGAAGGCGACCAGTGCGTCGCGGGGCAGCTCCGTGTCCACGTTCTTGAGGTTGTGGATGCGGGCGCCGCGCACCCGGATGCGGTCGTCGTGGGTGTCCATGGGACAAGGATTACCCGGTCACGGGACCGGATCGGACCCGCGGACCGCCCGGCCACGGCGAACCGCGGTGCGCACCGACCCTCCCGCCGGGGGATGCGGGCGGGGCGGGCCGGAACCGGCGGGTTCCCCGTCCGTCCGCGCAGGGAGGGGCGTCCCGCCGCGCGGGCGGCGCGTCCCGCCGGGCCCTCGGCCGGGAGGCGGCGTCCGGGCGGGACGGTCGCACCGCGGACCTGATCCCCCGTCGGGGAACACCCCGAGGGCGGTCGAGGGTGAGACCCGGGACGGAACCAGGGGGCTTCCCGATGTGCGCCGACGCGGCCCGGTGGGACGGTGGCGCCCGACCGTGACACGTGTACGGGCGGACCCTCCAACGGCGCCCGCACCGACCGCCCCCGACGACGAAAGCCCTCTGATGCGGCCCACCTCCCTGCTCCGCCTGCTCCTGGCCGTGTCCGTCCTCCTCGCCGTGGCGGTCCCCGCCCAGGCCCGGGAGGGCTTCTCCCCGGAGCGGGTGGACGCCTTCGTCACCGCCTACCTCGACCGCCACGGCCTTCCGGGGGCCGCCGTCGCCGTGGTCAGGGACGGAGAGACCGTGTACGAGGCGGGCTACGGGGAGGATTCCGAGGGCCGCCCGATCACCCAGCACACCCGGCTGCGCGTCGGCTCCGTGTCCAAGTCGTTCACGGCCTTCGCGGTGCTGCGGCTCGTGGACCGGGGACGAGTCGACCTCGACGCGCCCGTGGCGCGCTACCTGCCCGACGCCGCACCCGACGGCGTCACCGTCCGCCAGCTCCTCTCCCACACCTCGGGGCTGCCCAACCCCACCATCGTCGGCCCCGCGCGGACGCTGGAGGAGGGCGTGGCCGGCATCGAAGGCCTGCCCCCGGCCGCCGACCCCGGCGCCTCCTACCGCTACAGCAACCTCAACTACTGGGTGGCGGCGCTCTTGGTGGAGCGGGTCGCCGGACAGGACTTCACCGAACATCTGGCCCAAGAGGTCTTCGCCCCGCTGGGCATGGACGACACCGTCGCCACCACCACCACGCGCGACCCCGTCGACGGGCTCGCCCCCGGGCACGTCACCGCGTACGGCGCGGCCTTCCCCGCGCCCACACCGGAGGCGATGAACAGCGGATCGGGCGCGGTGGTGAGTACCTCGCACGACATGGCGGCCTGGCTCGCCATGCAGCAGCGGGAGGGGGTCGGCCCGGACGGGCGGCGCCTGCTCTCCTCCGCGCTCGTGGAGGAGTCCCACACCGCCCAGCCCGCCGCCGACCGGGCGGGGCTCGGCTGGAGGCACAGCGGGCCGCAGGTGACGCCCGCGCGGATCTCGCACAGCGGCGTCGTCTCCGGCTTCAACTCCCAGCAGGACCTGGTGCCCGGCAGCGGCTACGGCGTGGTGGTGCTGCTCAACAGCTTCTCCCCCTCCCGTGAGAACGCCTACGAGATCAGCTCCGGCATCATCGACCTGACCGAGGGCCGAACCCCCGATCCCGGCACGCCGACTGCGACCGTGACCGATCTGGTCCTGGGCGCGGCAACCGCCGCCGTCGTGGTCCTGAGCGTCCTCGGCCTGCGCCGCTCGCCGAGGTGGGCCGCCCGCCGGGCCGCCTGGCCCGCCTGGGGGTTCGCCCTGCGCTTGATTCCCCAGTGTGTCGCCCCGGCGTCGGCGGTCCTCCTCTTCCTCGTCGCTCCCGCGCTCCAGGACAACAGCTACGTCCCGGTGGACGTCTTCTGGCTGTTCCCCGCGCTCGCCGTCCTGTTGACCGCCCTCGCCGTCGTGGGCGCGGGGCTCACCGCCGCGCGCGCGGCGGCGCGGCTCCGGTCCGCACGGGGGACCGAGCTGCCCCGCTCCGCGTAAGGGCCCGGGGCCGGGTCAGCGGCGTGCGGCCCACACGGCGCGTTCGGTGCGCACGGCCAGGTCGTCGCGGCGCAGGATGCTGTGCGGGCCGTCGGTGTCCAGGAGCCGGTCGAGCGCGGCCAGGTCCTCGGGGGAGAGCTCTCCGGCGACGCCGGTGCGGATGCGCCGCAGGCCGCTGAGCGCGTAGCGGCCGATCGCTTCGCTCTGGGAGCCCTCGATGTTCACGGCGATCGTGCGCTCACCCTCGACCGTGAAACCGGCGGCGGTCAGCATCGGGCCCCAGTCGGCGCCCCGGTGGGGCATGTGCTGGGTGTGGAGGCGGTCGGCCGCGGCGTGGACGCGTTCCTCCAGGCCGGGCCGGTCCTCGGGGGCGTCCTCGGGCAGGAAGCGGGGGAACCCGGCCAGCTCGACGACGGCGAACAGGCCGCCGGGCGCGAGCGCGTCGTGGACGCTGCGCAGCGCGCGGTCGGGACGGGCCATGTGGTGCATCGAGGCCGAGGCCCACACCAGGTCCGGTGAGCCGAGGTCGGGCCAGTCGGGGGCGTCGAGGTCGGCCCGCACGGTGCGCACCCGCTCCTCGACGCCGAGGGCGCGCGCCTTGTCGCGCAGCCGCTGGAGGTGTCCGTCGGAGGTGTCGACGGCCGTGACGTGCGCGTCGGGGAAGCGGTCGAGGAGGGCGAAGGTGCCCGCGCCCGTGCCGCAGCCCAGGTCCACGATCCGGCGCGGGTCCGCCGTCAGCGGCAGCCACGCGGTGATGGAGTCCGTGTGCTCGGCGAGGACCTCGGCGTCCAGGTCGAGGATCTCCGCCTGGACGTCGGCGTCCTGTCCCTGGTGGCCGTGTCCCTGGTGGTGGTCGTGCCGGGCGCCGTGGTCGTGACCGGGGCCGTGGTTGTGCGGGTGCGTCTGGTTCATGTCCCCCACAGTAGGACGTGCATGCGCCCCGAGCATGAAGGTTCCCGGTTTGCGCAAGACATTGACCGGATGTGCTGCCCGACGCGCAAGACGTCGTCGCGCGGTCCACGCGGTCGCTCCCTCAGGTGTCCTGGTCGTCGTGGCCGCCGTCCTCCCGCTGGTGGCCGCGGCGGGCGTCGCGGTCGAAGATGCCCAGGATCTCGCACGGGCCGCCCTCGGCGCCGATGGCGTGCGGCGTCATCGTGGGGAACTCGGCGGCCTGGTTGGTCTCGACGCGAAAGCGCCGGTGGCCGAGCATGAGCGTCGCGGTGCCGGACAGGACGACGAGCCATTCGCGCCCGGGGTGGGCGCGCATGCGGGCCGGGTTGTCCGGCGGCGGGTCGGTCACGCGCTGGCGCACCACGCTCATGCCGGGGTCGCCCTTGACGGGCCAGCGCATCCGGCTGTGGGCGCCGTCGATCATGGGGCTGATGACGACGTCGTCGTCGGCCGTCTCCACGAGCTGGTCCAGCGTGGTGTCCAGTGCGCGGGCGAGGGTGACGAGCTGGTCCAGGGCGAGGCGGCGCCGACCGTTCTCGATGCGGCTGAGCGAGGACTGGCTCAGGTGGGCGCGGCGGGCCAGTTCCTCCAGGGACCAGCCCTGTGCCACCCGCAGGGCGCGGATGCGCCTGCGCACGAGGCCGTCCAGTTCTCCGTCTTCTTGCGTCATGGGCATCATGGTATGCCTGCCCTGCAAGGCCGAAGGCGGCGGCCCGTGCGGGGCCGCGTTCACCGCCGGGCGGCCAGCACCGCCGCGAGGCCCTCCCGCAGGTCGTCGACGAAGTACCCGGGAACCTCCAGCGACGGGAAGTGTCCGCCGCGTTCGGGCGACCTCCATCGGACGATGCGGCGGTACCGCTCCTGCGACCAGGGGCGCGGGTACTTCTCGATGTCGCGGGGGTAGACGGTGATCGCCGACGGGACGTCGACCCGGAGTTCGGGGTCGAGCGAGTTGTGGCTCTCGTAGTAGATGCGGGCCGCCGACGCCCCCGTCCGCGTCAGCCAGTACAGGGTGACGTTGTCGAGGACGCGGTCCCTGGAGATCGTCTCGAACGGGCTGTCCTCGGTGTCGGACCACTCGGCGAACTTGTCGAGGATCCAGGCCAGGAGCCCGACCGGTGAGTCCACGAGCGAGTAGCCGATGGTCTGCGGCCGGGTCGCCTGCTGCTTGGCGTAGGCCGCGCGGTGGCGCCAGAAGTGGCGGGTCTCCTCGGTCCACGCGCGCTCGACCGCCGTCAGCCCGTCCGTCGACAACCCGGGCGGCGCCTCCGCGAACGTCGTGTGGATGCCCAGGACGTGCGCCGGGAACCTGCCGCCGAGGACCGTGGTGATGTTGCCTCCCCAGTCGCCGCCGTGGGCGAGGAACCTGTCGTAGCCGAGCCCGCCCATCAGCTCCACCCACGCGGCCGCGATCCTTTCGGTTCCCCACCCGGTGGTGTCCGGCTTGTCGCTGTAACCGAAACCCGGCAGCGAGGGGGCCACGACGTGGAACGCCGGTGCGTCCGCGTCCTTCGGGTCCGCCAGCTCGTCCACCACGTCGACGAACTCGGCGACGCTGCCCGGCCAGCCGTGCGTCATGACCAGGGGAGTGGCGTCCGCGCGCGCGGACCGGCGGTGCAGGAAGTGGATGCCCAGGCCGTCGACGGTCGTGCGGAACTGGCCGACGCGGTCGAGACGCCTTTCGAACGACCGCCAGTCGTATCCGGTGCGCCAGTAGTCGACGACGTCGACCAGGTCGGAGAGGGGGACCCCCTGCTCCCACCGGCGGGGGCCGGGCGCCGCGCGATGGACCGTCTCGGCCTCGGGCAGCCGCGCCGCGGCCAGCCGCGCGCGCAGATCGTCGAGGTCGGCGTCGGTCGCGCGGGCTTCGAACACTCGCACGTCGCTGCTCGGACGGGACATGGGGCCTCCTGGCCGTCACGGAACCGGCTACGACCATCGCGAACCGGCTAAGGCGGTTCTAGCAGTCCTCCGCGCCCGTGCGCAACCGGCTAAGGTGGTTCCATGTCCGCTGAGTTCCCTGACTTCCGCCTCGGCGCCGTGCTGGCGACCAGCTTCACGGCGACCCTGACGGAGCGCTGCGGCGACGCCGTGGAGCGCATCCCCACACCCCGCCGACTCCTCGACTGGCTGGCGGTGAACGGCCTCGCCGCGGACTCCTGCACCACCGCCCAGCTCGACCTCGCCCGGGAACTGAGGGAGGCGGTCCACGCCGCCGCGACGGCGGCCGCGGTCCGGGACGCCCTCCCCTCGGCCGCCGTCCGGGTCATCAACGAACGCAGCGTTCAGGGCCGGGCCGCGGCCGTCCTGACGCCCGAGGGCGAGCGGCTGTGGCGGCTCGGCCCGTCCTCACGCGTGGAGGACGCCCTCGGCGTGATCGCCGCCGACGCGATCGGCGTCATCGCGGGCCAGCGGGACGGGAGACTGGCCCTGTGCGCGTCGCCGACCTGCCGGGCCGCCTTCTTCGACACCAGCCAGAGCCGCACCCGCAAGTGGTGCGACATGAACACGTGCGGCAACCGTCAGAAGAAGGCGCGCTTCAACGCCAAGCAGCGCAAGGACCCCCGAGCAGCGGAGTGACCGTCGACAGCGCGGTGCCCCGTACCGCCGGTCCGCGCCTGGCGGGCGGGCCTCATCCCCGGTGACCGGCCGTCGGAAGGGCGCTCTCCACGAGGTCGCGCAGTTGCGAGCGGGCGGTGACACCCAACTTGGGGAAGCTGCGGTAGAGGTGCGAGCCGACCGTGCGCGGGGAGAGGAAGAGCCTCTCGCTGATCTCCCGGTTGGTCAGCCCGCGGGCGGCGAGCCTGATGATCTGCTGCTGTTGCGGGGAGAGCCGGGAGAGCGCGTCGGGGACCGCGTCCGTGACGTCGAGGCCCGCGGCGCGCGACTCGGACCGTGCGCGCTCGATCCACGGGCGCGCCCCCAGACGCCGGAAGACCTCCAGAGCCTCGGTGAGCGGCCCCCGCGCCTCCGCGACGCGCCGACGGCGCCGCAACCATTCGGCGAGGTCCAGCAGGGTCTGGGCGCGTTCGAAGGGCCAGTGCTCCAGCCGCGGATCGGCCAGGGCCGCCCGGAAGTGCGCCTCGGCCTCCTCGGCCTCCTCGGGGTCCGCCAGGAGGGCGCGGGCCCGGCTGATCAGCGCGCGCAGGCGGGGCGAGGCGCCGTCCCCGAGCGCGCGTGCGCAACGCTCGACGATCGCGGCGGCCTCCGCGCGCCGACCACTCCGTGCGGCGGCGACGGCCAGGTCCGCCAGGGCCGGGTGGGAGGCGTGGTAGTGCACCGGGTCGCCGTCGGCGGTGAAGACCGCGCGCAGGTGGTCGTAGGCGGTCTCGTACGCGCCGTCCGCGATCGCCGCGGCACCGAGCGCGCGACGGGCGTAGACGGCCACGGCGCGGCTCTCCAACGGATCGACCAGGGCGAACACCTCCCCGATCCGGGCACGGGCCGCCGTCGTGTCCCCCCGGTAGGCCAGCACGGTGGCGTCCACCGCGGCCGCACACGCCATGGCGTGGTCGAGACCGGCCCTCGCCCCGACGGCGGCGGTGCGGGCACAGGCCTCGCGTGCCCGCTCCCACCGTCCCTGTTCCACATAGCTCCAGGCGGCCGCGCCTTCCAGCCCCTCCGGCAGCGGCCCCCGCGACCGCCAGCCGTCGAACGCCTCGTCGAAGGCGCGGACGGCCTGCGGGGTCTCGTCCAGGAGCCACGCCATCACCGCCAGGGCGGTGAGCCGGTCGGGCCGACGCCGCGCCTGCGACGCCGACCGCGCGAGCACGGACAGGTGCCCGGCCCTGTCGTCGAAGGGGTCCGACACGGCCCTCACCCAGGCGCGCGTCCACGCCTGCGACTCCTCCTCGGGAAGCAGCCCCAGGACGGCCCGGACGCGGTGCCGCTGGGCGTCCTCTCCGGAGTAGAAGCGGACCACGGCGGCATCGGCGAGGAGGTCCAGCGCGGTGGCGGGCTGTGCGGCCGCCGCCTGTTCGGCGGCACCGGCCAGCCGGGAGAAGACCACCGAGTGGCGCACGGTCAGCACTGACAGCCGTCCGACCTGCGCGGTCAGGGAGGCCAGCAGCGACGCGTCGTCGGTGTGCGCGCGTGCCTCGGCGGCCAGTTCCTCCACCCAGGAGATGTCGCCGGTGAACACGGCCGCGGTGGCCGCTTCGACCAGCAGCCTGGCCCTGTCCCCGCGCCGCGGTGCGAGTTCGGCGGCGCGCTCCAGGATGCTGGCCGCCGCCGCGTAGCCGCCGCGGCGGAGGGCCCGTCCCGCGCTGCGCTCCAACTCCGCCGACACGGCCGCGTCGGGGCCCGTGCACGCGGCGGCGAGGTGCCAGGCACGCCGGTCCGGTTCGTCGCGCAGTATTCCGGCGAGCGCGAGATGGGCCTCGCGCTGCGAGGCGGGGGAGGCGGCGTGGTAGGCGGCCGACCGGACCAGGGGGTGGCGGAACCGGACGTCCCGGCCGGTCCGCCGCACCAGCCCGGCCCGCTCGGCGGGCAGCCACGCGTCGTCCTCGGCGTGCGGCAGTCCGGTCGGGGCGGCGATCGCGGAGTCGGCGCCGTCCATGGCGGCCAGGAGCAGCAGGGCCCGCCTGCTGGAGTCGGGCAGGCCGTCCAGACGGGCCGCGAAGACCCGCTCCAGGTGGTCGGTGAGCGGGAGCGGGCCCGGGGAGGGCGTCCTGGCGGGCGCGTCGGGTGCGGCGGACGCCCTCGCCAGTTCGGTCAGGGCCAACGGGTTCCCGCCGGCCTGGTCGAGGATCCGTGCCCGGGTCCGGCCGACGGGGCTGCCCGGCTGCATGTCCAGCAGCCGGTCGGCGGCCTCGTCGCCGAGCGCCCCCAGGGTGAGCGTCGGCAGGTGGCGGTCCAGCCCCGCAAGGCGGGCGCCGGAGCGGACCCCGAACAGCATCGTGACCGGTTCGCCCTCCAGCCGTCTGGCGGCGAAGGACAGCGCGTCCAGGGAGGCGCGGTCCGACCACTGCGCGTCGTCCAGCACCACGAGCAGGGGGCGCCGCTCACCCAGGGCCGAGAACAGGCCCAGGACGGCGACCCCGACGAGCATGAGGTCGGGTTCGGCCGTGGCCGCCCCCGCACCGAAGGCGTCGCGCACCGCAGCGCGCTGCCTCTGCGGCAGCGCGTCCACCTGGGCCGACACGGGCCTCAGCAGCTGGTGCAGCGCGGAGAAGGCCAGGCTCGACTCCGACTCGCTGCCCTCGGCGCGCAGCACGAGAGCGCCGTCCGCCCGGGCCCGGCGTGCCGCGGAGTCCAACAGCGCGCTCTTGCCCGTGCCCGGGTCGCCGACCAGCACCAGACCCCGCTCGGCCGACGCGGAGTCCACCGCACGGAAGAGGCGCGCCAGTTCCGCGTCCCGGCCGACGATCGGGTCCGCGGGGTCCCGCCCCGGCCCCGCGATCGCACCGGAACCGCCTGCGTGCTCGCCCACGGGGTCTCCAGGAGTCGTGGCTCCCCGGTCGGAGCCGCCTTGCCTCGGCCCCCAGGCTACAAGCGGCGCAGCCGCTGCCGGGGCGTGTGCGCAGGTGCAGTCACGTGACTGATACCGCGTGCACCGGGGCCGCCCGTAGGGTCCCAAGAAAGCATCCGAATTACTGGGGAACCCTCATGGAACAAATGCAACTCGGCAATGTCACGATCACCCGGGTCCGGGAGTACTACGGTTCCGTGGAAATGACGCCCGACACCTTCTTCCCGGAGGTGTCCAAGGAGGTCTGGGACGACGGAGCCCCCTTGCTGAGCCCGTATTTCGTGGATTTCGAGGCCAATACGGTGAACTCGGCGATCCAGACCTGGGTGCTGCGCAGCGGGGGAAAGACCATTCTCGTCGACACCGGTGTGGGCAATCACAAGGAGCGCCCGTACGCGCCCGTGTGGAGCCGTCTCGAAACCGGATTCCTGGCCGATCTCGCCCGCGCCGGAGTCGCACCCGAGGACGTGGACATCGTGGTCAACACACACCTGCACATCGACCATGTGGGCTGGAACACCTACCTGGACGGCCGGAACTGGGTGCCCACCTTCCCCAACGCCACGTACCTGATGCCCAAGGACGACTTCGACTTCTGGAACCCCGCCAACGGCCACCAGCCGCGGCTCGGCCGCGGCAACCAGAACGTTTTCGAGGACAGCGTGGCCCCCGTGCACGAGGCCGGTCAGACGCTGCTGTGGGAGACCAGCCACCGGATCGACGCCGACCTGCGCCTGGACGCCGCCCCCGGGCACACCCCCGGCTCCTCCGTGCTGACCCTGGCCTCCGGAACGGACCGGGCCGTGTTCGTCGGCGACCTGCTGCACAACCCGGTGCAGATCCTCGAACCGGACGCCAACAGCTGCTTCTGCGAGGACCCCGCGGGCGCCCGCGCCACCCGCCGCGAGGTCCTGGGCAGGGCGGCCGACGACAACGCCCTCGTGATCCCCGCGCACCTGGGCGGCCACGGCGCCGCCGAAGTGGTGCGCGACGGAGACAAGTTCGCCGTCAAGGGCTGGGCCCCCTTCGCCCCGTACACCGACCAGGGCTGAGACCAGCGGAAAGGCATACCTGTGAACCACCACCCCGACCCCGTTGTGACCACCGCGCAGGGAGCGGTCCGCGGCCGACGCCGCGACGGCACCGCCGCCTTCCTGAACATCCCCTACGCCGCGCCTCCCCTCGGCGCCGACCGGTTCGCGCCGCCGCGACCGCACGAGCCCTGGGACGGCGTACGGGACGCCGCCGTGCCGGGCCCCAACGCGCCGCAGGCCGAACGCGGACTCGGCGGCGTGGACATGTCCCCCTACTTCGGCGACGGTTGGAGCCGCGGAGACGACTACCTCACCGTCAGCGTCTGGACGCCCGAGACCGCGGACGGCGGCCTGCCCGTCATGGTGTTCGTCCACGGCGGGGGGTTCGTCGCCGGCTCGACACGCTCGGACATGTACGACGGCGGCGGCTTCGCCCGTGACGGCGTCGTCCTCGTCACCCTGAACTACCGGCTCGGCATCGCCGGGTTCCTCGACCTCCCCGGAGCACCCGCCAACCGCGGCCTGCTCGATGTGGTCGCCGCGCTGCGCTGGGTCCGCGAGAACGCCGCCGCCTTCGGCGGCGACCCGGACGACGTCACCCTCTTCGGTCAGTCGGCCGGGGCGACCATCGTCGGCGCCGTCCTGGCCACCCCCGAGGCCACGGGCCTCTTCCGCCGAGCCATCGTCCAGAGCGGCAGCGGCCTGGGGGCGTTCACGACCGAGCAGGCCGCCCGCGTCACCCGTGCGGCGGCCGACCTGCTGGGCGTGCGGCCCGATGCCGACGCCTTCGCGGAGATCCCCGACGACCGCCTGGTCGAGGCCGCCACCAAGCTCGCCGGCATCGACCTGCGGACCGGGACCCACCGCGACCCACTGATCGGACTCAGCCCCTTCAGCCTGGTCCTCGACACGCAGCCCGCCGAATCCGTCGCCGCCGGACTCGGCGCGGACGTCGACCTGCTCATCGGCACCAACACCGAGGAGGGGAACCTCTACCTGGCCCCCGTCGGCCGCTACTCCACCTCGACCGTGTCCGACGTCGACGCGGCCGCCGCGCGCTCGCACCCGGACCCGGCGCGGCTCGTCCAGACGTACCGCGGGGCACGCCCCGGGGCGTCCTTCGGCGAGCTGCGGTCCGCCATCATGGGCGACGCGCTGTTCGGCGCCGGCAGTTGGGCCCTGGCCAGCGCCCACGCCCGCCACCCCGAGTCCGCCACCTTCGGCTACGAGTTCGCGTGGCGCTCCGACGCCCTGGGCGGAGAACTCGGCGCCGCCCACGCGGTCGAGCTGCCCTTCGTCTTCGACCTCGCGCACCTGCCGCGGTTGCGCGGACCGGGCGGTCTGCTGGGGCGCGGCGAGCCCCCCACCGACTTGGCCGCCCGCGTCCACCAGACCTGGATCCGGTTCGCCAGGACCGGCGACCCCGGCTGGACCCCCTACGACAACGAGCGCCGGGCCACGATGCGCATCGGCACCGAGTGGGTCCAGGTGGACGACCCCCGGAGCCCGGAGCGGCGGGCCTGGGCGACGCCGTGAGGAACAGCCCCCGCTAGATCGTTGATGGGGAATCTCTGAACCTGCTGCGCCCATGACGAAGGGCGTCGAGGATCGGTGTGTGACGACCAACCTTGACGCCCTTCTGACAGCACTCTACGTCCATCTGGACGACCATGTGCTCCCTTCAACGGATCAACCCCACCGGGGCGGCCCCCTGCCTGCTCACCGACGCTGAACTTGTCTGTGTCGTCATCGCCCAAGTCCTGCTGCGCCATGACTCCGAACGGCACTGGATACGGGTCGCATCGGCCCGTATCGGCCATCTCTTCCTGCGCCTGCCCACCCAGTCCGAGTACAACCGCTGCCTACACGCCTTGGCTCCGACCTTGCTCCTGGCCGCCCACTGGCTCAACCGGGCGACCCTCACCCGGCACGAGAACTTGAGGTTAATGGACGGTACCCCGGTGCGGTGCGGGGCCTCGCGGGTCACCGTCAACCGCTCCGGTTTGGGTGAGATCGCTGGCTATGGGATGGACAAGTCTCACCACGCGTTCTACTGGGGCGCAAAGCTCATGCTGACCACCACCGCCGAGGGACCGGTGTGCTTGTTCTCCCTGGCCCACCCCAAGGAGCTGGACGAGCGCAAGCAGGCGCTGCACCTGCTGCACGCGCAACCGCCTGCGGCGGGGCCGTGCCAGGACGGGTGTTTCCGGGGTGGTTGCGGCAAAGGATCGAAGCGATCATCTGGGTGTTGAAGAACCAGTTCGGGTTGGAACCACACGCTGCACGCATGGTTGAGGGGCTCTGGGCTCGTGTGTGTCAGCGCATCTGCGCGTTGAACGCGGTGATCTGACACAACTGGGGAATCGGTGCCCCGGTCAAGCGATCGATGATGGCCTACGACCACTGGCCAGGACACACATTTCCCATCAACGATCTAGTAGTACTTCGTTAACTTGTGTCGGGTGGGTGCTGCTGTGCGAGTGGTCGGTGACAGGTGTGGCACACGCCGGTCCAGCACAGCAGCACCCGTTGGAGCTCCTCCAACACCTGGTACAGACTCAGACCGACGTCCGACTTTTTGGGTCCAGCCTCCGCAGGGTCAGGAACGCTTGGGCCGCGCTGACCAGCGTGACGTGGTGGTGCCAGCCCCGCCAGGTCCGTCCCTCGTAGTGATCCAACCCCAGACCGTGCTTGAGCTCGCGGTAGTCGTGCTCGATCCGCCACCGGATCTTGGCCAACCGCACCAGATGCCGTAGCGCGGTCTTCGTATCCAGGCTGGTCAACCAGTAATCGGTCGGCGCCTGCTCATACGGGGGCCACTGGGCGATCAGCGTCTGAGCGGGCAGCACCCCGTCCCAACCACCCCGGCCTCCTGCCCGGGCCAGAGCCGCCTCGCGGGCGGACTTACCCGCCAAACGCACGTCCATGACCAGGAACCGGCCCCGCATCGCCCCACGTGAGCCCTGCCGCCAGGTGCACCGGCGCAAGGCCCCACGCCCCCGCTCCAGCGCCAACTCCTTCAGCGTCCGGGCCGGGGTCCGATAGCGCGGCAGACGCGGACCCGGACCAGGCCGCTCGGGTGCCTGGGGCACCACCCCACCGGGGTGGGCGTTGAGATCACCGCGTACCGCGACCACGTAGTCCAAACCGCGCTCGGCCAGACCCTGCCGGAAGCCGTGGATCTGCCCGTACCCCGCATCGGCCACCACCACCTGGTCCTCAAGCCCCCAGGAGCGGGCCTGATCCACCATGTCCAGGGCCAGCCGCCACTTCTCCCGGTGGCCCACCTGCTCGGGCACACCCGTTTTGGCGCGGCGCTCATCGGCGGGGTTGGCCCACTCCTTGGGCAGGTAGAGCCGCCAGTTCAGCGGCACCGACGCGGTGTCGGTGACCGCGTGCAAGCTGACCGCGCTCTGGCACACCGCCTGCTTGCCCAGGGCGCCGCACCACTGGTGGGCCGCTCCCACCGACTCGGTGCCCGCTTTGGGGATACCGGAGTCATCGATCACCCACGCATCCGGATCGATGGCCCGGCTGGCCTTGGTGGCCACGCGGCGTTGGACGGGGACGTGGTCCCAGGGGGACTGGCCCACGAACTGCTGCAGCGCTTGCATGTTGCCGTCGGGCAGGCGCTCGGCCATGGGTTGGATGGACTTGCGTCGCCCGTCCAGCATTAATCCGCGCAGGTAGCAGCTGCCCCAGGCCCGGGAGTCCTTACGGGGGATGGAGGCGAGGACCTCGGCGCAGAACGCGTCGAGGTCCTCACGGAGTTCTTCTACAGCGGTCAGGTCCACGGGTCCATGATGGCGGAACCAGACCGCGAAATCATAGACTTAACGAAGTACTACTAGCGGGGTGTGGTTCCCGGCACGCCGGGATCGGCTGTGCCAGCAACCTCAGCCGAGCCACTCCAACGGAATCAGCGCGGTGCGATTACCTTCGGCGTCGGGACGCCAGTTGCCGATCACGGCTTCCTGGAACCAGTCTTCGGGCAGGTTCGCGTGGTCGCAGACGATGATCTGGAACGCTCCGTTGTTGAGCCGGACGACGTCGTTGAGGAGTTGGAAGTAGGCGGTGACGGTTGTCCAGTCGGCGTCTTCGATGGTGGAGGCATCGCGGGGCTTTTCCGGGAAGAAGGCCTGGGTCGGCTGGTCAAGCATGAGGAACCCGGGAACGGGCCGGTTGTTGCGTCGCAAGTAGGTGTGCAAGGCGAGGTGGGCGACCAGGTGGTAACCGATGTGGTTCTTGGCGCTGCCGATACGCGTGAGGGGCAGCCGTCCGGAGGGTCGTCTGAGGACAACGTTGAGGAGCTTGAGGCTGATGGCCACTTCGGTGGCGCCTGCTGCGCCTCCAAGGTTGAGCTGCTTGGCCCAGGCAGTCATGCCGATGGCGATGGTGGCGAGACGGCGCTCGGTCTCGGCTGCTACATTGTCTTCATCGACGAGCTGTTCGAGCGTGGTCGTGTGCTCTTCGGCGAGGGCGAGGTTGTGGCGCAAGCGGGTGATGTCGTCGTTTGTGCCTGTGCGGGTGAGTGCTTCGGAGATGCGGCCTTGGACGTGAGCGACTCGCAGGTTGTATTCCTGCAGGCGGCTCATACGTTCGTCGCTGGCGAGGAGTTCTCTGAGTTGGGTGCCATTCAGCCTGAGCTGTTCGGCCACGGCGGCGCGTTCGGTCTGCAGAGCAAGTCGGTGTTCTTCCCGGACGGGCTGGAGGGTCTGCGCCTGGGCAAGTTCTTGTGCGAGATGGTCGGTCAGCTCGGAGATGTCCTGTGCGGTGGGGTCGGGGTGTGGCAGGGGCTGGGTACACATGGGGCACACGCTGGTGTTGTGATGGCGTTCAGGGCCGAGAAGCTCGAGCGTTTTGAGGCGGTCGAGTTGAAGGTGGAGTTCGCCTGTGAACGCGCGGCCCTGCTGCTGCCAGCGGTCGACTGCGGCCAGTGCCTCGTCGAAGTCCTGGAGCTGTTCGCGAAGGACGCGGCGTTCGTCGTTGAGTTCTTGGCGCCGGTCGCGTATGTCGAGTGGGGCCGCGGTCTGGGGCGCGGTGGCCAGGGCCTGGTGGAGAAGGTCGAATACCTGTGCGTTCTCGGGGGCTGCGGGGACGTCAGTGAGGAGGCCTTCTGCCTCCGCGAGGCGTACGAGGGCTAGGCCGTTTGCGTCCATGGCCTGCTGGTGACGCAGGGCGTCTTCGAGTTTCCGCTGTGCTGCGCGCTGGGTTCGCTGGGCTTCGCCAAGACGGTGGCGGCGTAGTGCTTGTTCGGGGCCGGCTGCCCCGAGAAAGTACGGCAGGGTGTCTTTGAGCGCCTGTGCCATGCCGGACTCGGTCTGGCGGTGGAACAGAGCCGTCTGGTCGGCGATCTCGTTCTGGTTCTGGAAGCAGAGCAGGGCCGCTTGGGCGATGGAGACGTCGAAGGCGCTGCGGGCGGCGCCGGTGGGTGGCTGGAAGCGGAAGTCCTCGATCCCCAGGCGCGCGCTGATTTCGCTGCGCAGAGCCGCGGCGTTGGAGTTGGTGACAAGTTCGTCGGAACGTGGGATTTCGAGCGTGGTGTCGCCGGTGCGGATGAAGGCGTTCTGGGTGGAGGCTCCGGTCGGGCGGGGCCGGGCCAAGACCATGCGCGAGGTGTCCGAAAAGGTGACCAGGAGGGCGTACCAGCCGACGGTCTGGTCGATCAGGTCGTCTGGCAGGTTGGGGGCGCGGCGCCCGAGGCAGTAGTCGACGATGGCGAGAACTTCGGACTTACCGGTTTCGGACTCGCCGGTGAGGATGTTGAGAGCCCCGGGGCGGAACCGCAGGAGCCTTGGGGTTTTCCTGCCGTCTCGGTGGTACAGGGCCAGGGCGAGCAGCTGCATGACGGTCTTGGGGCTCCTTTGTAGGGGCGGGTCAGGGTCGGACGCCGAGGGTCGTGAAGGCTCGGGTGGGGTCAGTTACGGCGAGCCAACGGCCGACGAGTGCAGCTGCGCGGGCGCAGTCGGCGACTTCCTCGCCAGGGGCGGCGGACGGGGGTTTGGGGGCGCGGGGGCAGGTCAGTCCGGCTGGAGTGACGTCTATGGCGTGGTGGCGCATGGCGGTGCGCAAGCTAGCGCGGGTGTAAGTGGTGAGTGCTGCGGCGCGTTCGGCGAATGCAGCTTGGAGGCGCGGGTGGTCGTTGGCCCAGGCGGTGAGTGTGACGGTGGACTTGTTTGGCAGGGATTCTCGTGTGTCTGTGGGCAGGACGAGGGGCAGGATCAGGAACGCGCTGGGCCAGGGCAGGGGTTGATGCGCTCTTTTTGTTGCGGTGTTGACGGCGCTGGCCAGGAGGTAGGCACCGAAGGCGGGGTTGAACAGCGCCTGTGCCTCCGACACGTTGCGGTGGGAGTCGGTCGTCACTGTTCCTGCGCTTCGTCGGGGCTCTTGCAGCGGTCTTGGTAGTCGGGGTGCCAGCCGAGTTGCCGCTGGGGCGTGGCGGTGTCGGCCTGGTCGGACAGGCCGTGGGTGCTTCCTTTGCCGACCCAGGGTGCGGTGACTGTGCCAGGGCGCAGCGGGGTGTCAGCGACGCGGTCCATGGTGGCGTCCAGGATTTCCTGACCGATGTCCTGGCGTGCTTCTTCGCTCGCGTCGGCGGGGATGCGCCGGGTGCGGCGGCGGAAGGCTGTCTCCCACTCGTAGTGCAGTTCGCCTTCGTATTCTTCAAGCCGTTCCGGGGTGATCTTGAAGGTGCGTAGCCATTCGGAGCGCTGTGCCCGGGCGAGATGGTAGTCGCGCAGGTACATCGCGACTTCGTCGTCGGGAAGGCCGATCCACCGCATCTGAGTGACGACCAGGCGGTCGCTGTAACCGGCGATCTCGGTCTCGGTAAGATTGCGCAGGGTTTCGGTGATCGGCAGATGTTTGCCGGTGTAGCGGCCGGTGACCTCGTCGCGGCGGCACATGAGTTCCTGGGCGCTGGCGGAGGCGCGTTTACGCTGAGGGTTCTTACGTTCCAGGAGTTTGACCGCCACGCCGTACCACCACCCTTTGATCTCCTCGAGGGCGTCCTGAGCGTGGTCGCTCGGCGTGATCCCCAGTTCCTTGGCCAGGCTAGGGTCGAGGTCTGACATCAGCGGGGCGCCGCCGTTGACGGTGATGGCGCTGACGAGCTCCTGGCGCCGGGCTGGGGTAAGGCTCATGAACAGTCGGCGGTCCTCGACGGTGGTGTCGGGTCCTTTCTCGTCGTTGGCGGTCTGCTCCATGCGCTGCAACGCCTCGGCTTCGTCTCTGTCCGGGCCAGCGCTGAGGTAGTGGAAGAAGGTGCCCGGTAGTGCGGTCTGGGTCGAGACGAGGCGCAGGATGGGCATGGCGGCGCCTGAGGGCTCTGAGAGCTCTTTGAGGGCGTCGATCCAGGATCCAACCGAACGCCAGAAGTCTTTCCCGGTCTCACTCAGCGGGCCAGCGGCTTCGCGGTGCTTGGCCTGCAGGAGTTCCCGCGGCGCCTTGCCCTGGTCGAGGAACTCGATGTCGTCGAGGAGTTCCATGCGGACCTCGGCAGTCGGGTCCTGCCAGCTGCGACGGGCGAGCTCGAGCAGAGCAAGCTCGCACTGGTAGAGATATCCGGTCATCTGCCCTGCCGCCGAATGCGACCTTGCTCGTGCCACGTTCCCCACTACTGATCGTGCTTATCCCAGCGGCGCGAGTCCCAGCCCTGACTGACCACACCAGAACCTAGGTGTATTGATCCTGTGCGTAACGTCTGGCTGTGTCGCGGCTGGTCATTCCTTGCGACGAAAAGCGGCAGCGAGAGGTGGCGGGTTCCTCGAGCTTGCGTGGAACGCTTTTAGTGTCGCGACTGGTCATGTCCCCCGACACAACAGCGGCAGCGAAGGCTATTAGTCCCTGGGTCCTGGGTGTGTCCCGCTGGTCCCGGCCACGGTGCTCGAAGTTGGCCTATGTGGGGATCTGCTGGGGGCCTTACTGCCTGAGTTCCCGGGGGTGGGTTTCGGGCCTCTCCTCGAAGTTGATCTTGCTACCAGAAGCAAGGCCGACATCGGCCTTGCTTCTGGTAGCAAGATTATCGAGAACATGCCGGTCTCGGAAGCATTCGACACATTTCGGCCCGGGTTTGAGGCACTCCAGCTACGCACCCTACTTGCCTGACGACCCGGCTCCCTCGCCTGCTCCTCCGGCTGAACCCTAGCCCACCAGCGCCCTTGCCGCCGCTGTAGCGACGCAAAGAATAACCGGCCATGACATGTCCAGGCGTTGGGCGCAGGTGTGGGGAGGGCACCGGCCATAGGCCGTGTTCGTGAGGCGGATGGATGACAGCACCCTCAGAGCGTGAGACTCCCAGGGCACGGAGTGTGATCAAACTCAGAGCAGACCCTAGGGCCGTGACGAGGGCTCGGGGACCGCGAGGCCGAGCTGGAGGCGGGTGAGCTTGTCGTGGTCCAGGGTGCCCGGCTCCGCGCTGAACACGACCACACGCAGCTCGGTGCCCGGCACGGCCAGGGTCTGGCAGTCCAGGTCGAGCACGCCGAGTTCGCCGTGGTGCACGCGCTTGCGCAGCGTCGCACGCGGACGCACGTCGTGCCGCCGCCACTGCGCCGCGAACCCGGGATCGCGCTCGGCGAACTCGCCGACCAGCCGCCGCAGCGCGGAGTCGTGCGGGCGGCGGGCCAGCGCCTCGCGCGTCTGGGCCGCCGTCTGCGCCTCGAACCCGCCCGCCGACTCCGGCGGCGCCGAACACACCGTTCCGCCCAGGCGCATGGACAGCCGCAGCACATTGCGCTCGGCCGGGGCCAGCGCGGCGAAGTCCGTGATCAGCGCGGACGCCAGGCCGTTCCAGGCCAGGACGTCGTGGCGGGCGTCGCAGACGTAGGCGGCGACCGGGCCGAGCCGCTCCAGCAGGGCGAGCACCCCCGAGGGGACCTGTTCGGCCGGGCCGGGCCGTGCGGGCGGCGCGTGCCCGGCGAGCCGTGACAGGTGCGCCCGCTCCGTCTCCGACAGCGCCAGGGCCCGCCCGATCGCGTCGATGACCTGCGGTGACGGGCGCGGAGCCCGGGCCTGCTCCAGCCGCTCGTAGTAGTTCACCGAGACCCCGGCCAGGTCGGCGACCTCCTCGCGCCGCAGTCCCGGTGTGCGCCGCACGCGCCCGCGCGCGGTCTCGGGCAGGCCGACGTCGGCCGGGCGCAGGGCCTCGCGGCGGGCGCGCAGGAATCCGCCGAGTTCTCGTTTGTCCACGCCTCCAGCCTGCCACGCGCGCGGTCGGCCAACCACGGACCACTGGTCCGGGGACGACGCGGCCGTTCCCCCGCGCGGTGAACCCCGCCAGTGTGGCGGAGGACGGACCGAACGACACGGGCCGGACGAAGCAGACGCAGACGGACCGAACATCCGAAGGGACCGAAGACATGAGCATCCTCGTCACCGGCGGCACGGGCAACACCGGCCGCCCCCTCACCGAGGCGCTGCGGGCCCGCGGCGCGCACGTGCGCGTTGCCAGCCGCGGGCCCGGCCCCGGCGGCGTGCCCTTCGACTGGGCTGACCCCGAAACGCACGCCGGGGCACTCGACGGCGCGCGGGCCCTGTACCTGGTGCCGCCGCCGATGACGCTGGACCCCATGCCGACGGCCGGGCCGTTCCTGGAGGCGGCCCGGGCCGCCGGGGTGCGGCGCGTGGTGCTGCTCGGTTCGCTGGCGCGGCTGTCCGAGGCCTCCGGCGTCGCGGAGCTGGGCGAGGCCGTGCGGCCCTTCCCGGAGTGGGCGGTGCTGCGTCCGTCGGGGTTCATGCAGAACTTCACCGGGGCGCACCCGGTGGCGGCGGGCATCCGCGAGCGCGGCGAGATCCGCTCGGCGACCGGCGAGGGGAAGCTGGGGTGGATCGACGCCGCCGACATCGCGGCCGTCGCGGCGCAGCTCCTCCTGGCGCCGGGGCCGGTGGCCGACGAACACGTGCTCACCGGTCCGGAGTCGTTCGGGTACGCGCGGGCGGCGGCGGTCATCGCCGGGGCCGCCGGTCGGCCGGTGCGCCACACGCCCGCCCCGGCGGCCGAACTGGTCCGGCGCAACCTGGACGCGGGCATGCCCGAGCCCTTCGCCTCGGCGCTGGTCCGGGTGGACGCCGACATCGCCGGGGGCAGCGAGGACTTCGTCACGGACACGGTCCAGCGCCTGACCGGCCGCCCGCCCCGCGCCTTCGCCGACTTCGTCCGGGCCCGCCCGCGGGAGTGGTCCGCGGCGTGAGCGGCGTGGCGGGCCCGCGACGGGCCCGCCCCGCGGTCGGCGGTCCGGTGCCCTCGCCCGTCCCCGGGCCCGCCTCGACCCCGACCCCTCAGGCGGACCGGTGCCCCCGGGCTCGCCCCCGCACGCCGGGGCGAGGCGAGGCCATCGCGCTCAGATGCCCTGGTGTACGTTGTCCGAGGTGGTCGTGTCCGCTGCGGGCCGGTGCAGGCGAAGAGCCCCCGGCGCCGGAGCCCCGCCGGTACCGGCCGCCGCGGGACTCGTCCCGCTCCTCGAACGGACACGAGCGTTTCCGGCCTGACGGCCCTGCGCGGGCATGGCGGACACGCACCGGGTGTGCCCGCCCCGGCCGGGGCGCGTGCGGGCGGGCCCGCGAGACAAGGAGCCGCTGTGGGCGATGGTTCTGGTACTTACAGCGGTTCGGCCGGTCCGTCGGATCGGCACCGCTTCCTCATGGAGGCGCTGGACCGCGTGAACGCGGGCGTGTACGCCGTCGACGAGGGGGACCGCCTGGTCGCGGTCAACGCCACCGCTCTGCGCCTGCTGGCCCGATCGGCGGACGAGATGCTCGGGCACGACGTCCGATCGCTGCACCGGGACGCCCGGGGCCGGAAGGCCGTCGAGGAGGCGGACGACGCCTCCCACGGGAGACCCTCCGGCCCCTTCCCCCGCGCTGGGGAGTCCTGGTTCGAGCGCGGCGACGGCACGCTCCTCCCCGTGTCGTGGTCCGCCGTCCCCTGTGAGCCCGACGGTTCCCGGATCGCGGAACTGGTCTTCTTCCAGGCCGTCGAACAGGACGGGGGGAACCCCGAGCGAACCGCCTTCCCCCGCCGGACACTGTCGGAAACGGAGCGGCTGGCCCTGCTGGCCGACACCACCGCACACCTGATCAACAACGTGGACGTGGAGAAGTCCCTGCTCCGGGTGGTGGAGCTGATGCTTCCACGCCTCGCGGACTGGGCGATCATCGACCTGATCACCGAAGGCGACGAGGTCTTCCGCTCCCTGGTAGTCCAGGCGGACCAGGGCAGGCCCACGGTGCGCGAGGACCTACAGGGTCCGATGCCCCCGGTGCCCGAAACCTCCAGCATGCCCCTGTCCAAGGCACTGCGGGGCGCCGCCTCCACCCTCGTCGACCGTGAGATCTACGCCGGTCCGCCCGACACCGGTATCGCGGTGGAACAGCGCAGGCTGTTCGAGGCGACGGGCATCAACACCGCGGCCATCGCCCCCGTCCGCGGGCCCCGTGAGGTGCTGGGCGCTCTGACCCTGGGGCGCACGGGCTCGCAGCACCCCTTCACCCGCGACGACCTCGCCCTTCTGGAGGACATCGCCCGGCGCGTCGGCCTGGCCCTGGAGAACGCGCGCCACCACCAGCGCCAGCGCCAGGTCGCCGAGACCATGCAGCGCTACCTGCTGCCCCAGCTCCCACGGCTGTCGGGAGTGGAGATGACCGCCCGGTACCTGCCCGCACCGGACGTCTCGCACGTCGGCGGCGACTGGTACGACGCCTTCCCCCTGCCCAACGGCGACACGGCCCTGGTCATCGGTGACGTCGTCGGCCACGACCTGGACGCGGCGGCCGGGATGGCCCAGCTCCGCAACATGCTCCGGGCCTACACCTGGGCCCGGGAGCAGTCCCCCCACCGCACGCTCGAACGCATGGACCAGGCCCTGGAGCGCATCAGCGACGTCCACATGGCGACCCTCGTCCTGGCCCACCTGACGGTCGACGAGGCCGGACGGTGGGAACTGCTGTGGTCGAGCGCCGGGCATCCCCCGCCCCTGCTCGTCCACCACGACGGCATCACCCGCTACCTCGAAGAGGGAAGCGGGGTCCTGCTCGGCACGGGGATGGCGCGACCGCGCGCCGACGCGCGCATCGTCCTGCCTCCGGGATCGACGCTCGTGTTCTACACGGACGGCCTGATCGAAGCCCGGGGGCAGTCACTGGACACGGGCCTCAGCCGCATGCGCCAGCACGCGGCCTCCCTCGCGCACCGACCCCTGAACTCCTTCGCCGACCAGCTGCTGGAGCGCGCACGGCCGAGCGGCAACGACGACGACGCCGCCCTGCTCGCGATCCGCGTTCCGGCGGCCCCGACCGGCGGCTGAAGCGGCGGCCGCCCGGAAAAGGGGGCCGGAACCGGGGCCTCCGTCCCGCACGTGCGCACACCCGCCCGGACCCGTCCGGCATGACCACGCCGCGAGGACCTCCGACGACCCGGACGCCCCGTTCCTCGGCGGACCGGGAGGGAACGGCGTTTCCGAGACCGCGCCCACCGGGTCCCCGCAAGGCCCCCATCGCTTCTTTCGGGTCTCTCGCTCCCGTCCGCGCGAACCCGTTATCCCTCTGCGAAAACCTCGGTGACCTGGTTGTTCCCCGCCGGTTCTCCCCGGTTTAGGAGTACTGCCTTACCACTGATGTCCGTATCTGACCAGACTCTTGACGGGGTACTTCCCCTGCCATAATTTCTACTCAATCACCTGAGGGTTGAATTTGGAGGCCGAAGATTTCCGATCATCCCCCCTCGGCGTCTCCCCTGGAAGCCTATGAAGAGCTTGCCAGTCAATACGACGCGACATCGAGAACTCCTGACTACTACCGATGGATGAACCTGTTCAGTGACCTCCTGAAAGAATTCGACGCTCCCGGAGAAAGGCTGGCCGATCTCGGCTGCGGCACCGGAAACAGTTCTGTGGAACTCCATAAGAACGGATACAGGGTAACCGGAGTCGACCTCTCTCCCGCGATGGTGTCGGTAGCGGAGGGCAAAGAGGAGATGCGGGGGATCGATTTCCTCGTGGGAGGGTTGGCGGATCTCCCCCTGCCGTCCGGGAGATTCGACGCCGTGGTCTCCGCGGGCGAGGCGTTCCACTACCTCTCGGGGGACGAGGAGCTTGACGCGGCCTTCGCCGAGGCCGCGCGGGTGCTGGTGCCCGCCGGACTCCTGGTCGTGGAAGTGAACACCGAGCTGTCCTTCCGCGTGCTCTCCCAGGCTCCCAACATCCGCCGTTCCGACGACGGGTTCATCGCCTTCTCACCGCTGGCGCCGACCGGTTTCGTTCCCGGCGGATCCATCGACCTGGAGGCGGACTCCTTCGCTCGGGTGCGGGGCGGTGAACTGTGGGAACGCTCCATCACGCGGCACCGGCTGCGTCACCTGACGCATGAGCGCATCCTCGAAGGCATCGCCTCCGCCGGTCTGGAGTTCGTCTGCGTCCGGGGCTTCCACGCGGGAGCGCTGGAGGAGGGCCTGGACAACGGGAAACACCCCAAGGCTCTGTACGTCGCCAGGCGTACAGATTCCGCGGACTGACTGCGGAAATCCCCCCGTTGGATCGTGGATCCAACAGCTAAGGAGAAGACCATGATCAAGATCGAGTCCGTCGAAGAGATCACCATTATCATCGTGTTCAGCGCCAGCTAGCACGTGGCCGGAGGAGGTCGGCCCCTCGGCGGGGCCGACCTCCTCGTCTTACAGGGAGCGGTACTGTGAAGTACAGGTCGGCCAAGCACCTCGAATGCTTCTGGGACGCGTCCGGTTTCTTCGTCAAGAACCCGCTGACGAAGGCCAGGATCAGCACCGAACCGATCACCGTGAGCGTTCTCCACAGTTTTTCCGAGTTGCGATCCGTCTCCGATGTCGCGCAGGACCTGGGGCTGGAGGAGGACGTCCTGGAAAGCGCGGTTTCCTCCCTTGCCGCCCTCGGTTTCCTCGAATCCGGGGAACAGGGCGAGGCCGGAACCGGGTCGGGGGGTTTCGATGCCTGGGCGCCCTGGGGGAAGGAGGGGGTCTCATTCCACTTCTCCACCAGGGACGTCCCTTTCACGGAGAGCACCGACGAGGTCCGGGAGGAACTCACGAAGGACCCTTCTCCCCCCGTGTTCAAGGAGTACAGGGACGCGGACAGGATCTTCCTCCCCCGTCACCAGAAGGACCCCGGGCACTCCTACCGCGAGGTCCTCTACCGCAGGAGGACCCACCGGGACTTCGTCGACGCGCCCGTCAGGCGCGAGGTCTTCTCGACCCTCATGGCGATGACCTTCGGAGCGAAGGACTTCATCGACGCCGAGCAGTTCGGCGCCCTCATGCTGCGCACCAGCCCCTCCGGCGGCGCCCGGCACGAACTGGAGGCGTACGCGGTCGTCACCGACGTGGCCGGAATCGCTCCGGGGACCTACCACTACAACGTCCGGGAGCATTCCCTGGAACTGCTCCGGGAAGGCGGGTTCCGGGACCGCCTGACCCTGGCGTGCGACTCGCAGTCAGGGGTGGGTGAGGCGCCCTTCTCCGTGGTCCTGACCTCGGTCGTCTCACGTCTGAGCTTCAAGTACCGCCACCCCCGCGCCTACCGGGTCATGCTGATGAACGCCGGGCACCTCGGCCAGACCTTCGCCCTGACGGCGACGGCGCTGGGGCTGGGCCCCTTCCAGACCGCCGCCTTCAACGACTCGGCAGTCGAGGAGCTGCTGGGCGTCGACGGGGTCCGGGAGACCGCGCTGTACGTCCTCTCCGCCGGTGTCCCCGCCGTGGACGCCGACGGGGAAGCGGTTCTCACCCACCCGCCGATGAGCGTGGAGGGATACCGCAGGGCCAGGTTCGAGTAGGCGCATGGGCACCGACTCCTCACAGGCCGGGGACACCCCGTCGGTAGTGGGACTGGGGGGAGCCTTCCACCGCTTCTGGGTCGGACACACGTCGGCCAACCTCGGCGACGGCGTCCTGTTGACCCTCTTCCCGCTCATGGCCGCCGCCCTGACCTCCGACCCACTCGCGGTCTCGATGCTGACCGCGGCGGCCTACACGCCCTGGCTGCTGTTCGGCCTCCACGCCGGGGCGCTGATCGACCGGATCGACAAGCGCCGCGCCATGGTCGTCGGCAACGTCGTGCGCTGCGTGCTGCTCGGTGTGCTGGCGGTGGTCTCCTGGTTCGGTCCGGTCCCCGTCTGGGGGCTGTGCCTGTTCGTCTTCGCCCTGGCGGTCTGCGAGGTCTTCCACGACGGCTCGGCCCGGGCGCTGCTGCCCGTGCTGGTGGCGCGCGGCCTCCTGGTCACGGCCAACAGCCGCCTTCAGGGGACGCGTGTGGTGGCCTCGGACTTCCTCGGCGGCCCGCTCGCGGGACTGCTGTTCGCCCTCTCCGCGGGGACGGCGCTGCTGTTCAACGCGGGGGTGTACCTGGTGGGGGCGCTGTTCCTGCTCGCCGTGCCCGCCGCGGTGCGCTCCCCCGGCGGGGAGAGGAAGGGGGTGGAGGGCGGGCGGGCGCCGGACACGGAGCGCCACTCACTGACCCGCGAGGCGCTGGAGGGGCTCCGGTTCGTCAGGGACGACCGCGTCCAACGGGGGTTCGCCGCGGCCGCCGCCGTCTCCGGGCTCGCCACCGGCGGGGCGTCGGCCATCCTCGTCCTCTACATCACCCGGACCCTCGGCGTCCCGGAGGCGCTGTTCGGGGTCTACACGATGCTGTCCCCGGTGGGGGCGCTGGCGGCCTCGTTCCTGTGCGCCCCGTTGGGGCGGTGGTGCGGCCACGGGCCCCTGCTCATCACGGCCCACCTCCTCGGGGGCGGGGCCCTGCTGACCATGGGACTCCTTCCCGGCGTCGTCGTGGGAGCCCTCGCACTCGGCGTGTTCGGCCTGGCGGCGACGACGATCGCGGTGAGCGCGGGCTCCATCCTCCAGGCGGTGACGCCGGAGCCGATCCTGGGACGCGCGTCCATGGCCCGCATGATCTTGGCCCAGTCCTCCGTTCTCCTGGGGGTCCTCACCGGCGGCCTCCTGGGAGGGCTCGGGCTCCCGGCGCCCTTCGCGGTGGGAGGTGTCCTGCTGCTGGCCGCGCCCCTGGTGTTCGGCCGCGTGTTCCGGGAGGGAGCGGAGCGCGCCGGGGTGTGAGCGGGCCCCGGCCCGGGCCAGGGGATCCCTGAGCGCCCCGCACGCCCCCGGCGAGCGGGGCGCCGGGCCCGCTGGAGAGGTCCGCCGTCAGATATAGGTAGACTGGTCTACCTAAATACGACACCGGAGGTGCACCATGGCCAACGTCGAGGAGGCCCGGCCGCGTGCGGGCTCGGCCCGGGAGAAGCTGCTCGGCGCGGCGGCGCGGTTGTTCTACGCCCACGGCATGACCGCCACCGGCATCGACGCGGTCACCGCCGAGGCCGGTGTGGCCAAGATGAGCCTGTACAACAACTTCTCCTCCAAGGAGGAGCTGACGCTGGCCTACCTCCAGGAACGGCACCGGGAGTGGCTCGACCTGTACCGGCGCCGCCTGGAAGGGGCCGACACTCCCCGGGAGGGGGTCCTGGCGGTGTTCGACGCCTACGTCGACCACGCCTCGGCCGCCTACGAGCACGGGTTCCGCGGCTGCGGGCTGCTCAACGCCGCGGCCGAACTCCCCGCGGGCGCACCGGGCAGAGCGCGGGTGCGCGAGCACAAGGAGCAGGTCGAGGCGCTCGTGACCGGGCACCTGGAGCGGATCACCGACCCCGACACGGCGGCGCGCACCGCCCGGCACTGCTCCTTCCTGCTGGAGGGCTCCATGGCCCGGGCCGGGCTGGAGGGAGCGCCGGACCGCCTCCAGGAGGCTCGCGCGATCGCCGCGGCCCTGGTGGACGCGCTGTGAACCGCCACCGTTCGCTGGGCATCGCGGCCATCACGGTCACCTCCGTCCTGTGGGGCACCACCGGAACCGCGGCGACCTTCGCCCCGCAGGCCGGGCCCCTGGCCATCGGCTCGGCCGCCCTGGGGATCGGCGGCCTGCTCCAGGCGCTGATCGCCCTGCCCGCGCTGGCGGCGGCCCGTTCCCGTCTGCGGGACAACCTGCCCCTGGTGGCGGTGGGAGCCCTGGCCGTGGGCGTCTACCCCCTGGCGTTCTACGGCTCGATGCACCTGGCGGGGGTGGCGGTGGGCACCGTGGTGTCCCTGGCGTCGGCACCGCTGGCCTCCGGCCTGCTGGAGCTGGTGGTCCAGCGCACACCGCTGAGCCGGTGGTGGATGCTGGCCGCAGCGGTGGGCATCGTCGGCGGCGTGCTGCTGTGCGTGTCCAACACGGCCGCACCCGCCGCCTCGCCGGGCGGGACGGCGGCCGGTGTCGCGCTCGGGCTGGTGGCGGGCCTCACCTACGCCGCGTTCTCCTGGGCGGCGCACACCCTCATGGGGCGCGGCATCGACCGGGCGGCGTCCATGGGGGCGGTCTTCGGCTGCGGCGGCCTGCTGCTCATGCCGGTGCTCGCGCTCACCAGCGCCCCCCTGGTGGCCTCCGGGCAGGCCTTCGCGGTGGCCGCCTACATGGCGCTGGTGCCCATGTTCCTGGGCTACCTCTTCTTCGGCTTCGGCCTGACCCGGGTCTCGGCGAGCACGGCCACCACGGTCACGTTGAGCGAACCCGCGGTCGCGGCGCTCCTGGCGGTCCTGGTCGTCGGGGAGACGCTGACCGGCGCGGGATGGTTCGGCCTGGGGCTCATCGCCCTGGTCCCGGTCATGCTCGCCATCGCACCGGCCCCCGGCCCGGCGGCGCGGCCCGCCGAACCGGCCCGTGCGGCGGGGACGCCGGTGACCGGGGACCGCGAACCGGCGTGAGCGCCGAGTCGCGGGGCCTCACCGCGCCAGGGAGGCGATACTGCCGGTCTCCAGGGCGACCCAGACCGTTCCGTCCGCGGTGACCGCGACGCCATGGGGCTCACGGGAGGGCGCGGGTAGGTCGAACAGGTCGATGTCGCCCTCCTCCGTGATGTGCCCGACGCGGTTCGCGCCCCACTCGGTGAACCAGCAGCCGCCCGCGGGGTCGGCGGCGATGGTGTGGGGGCGCGAGTCGCGCCGGGGGAGGGGGAACTCCCGGATACGCCCGTCCGCGGTGAGGCGACCGATCTGGCCCGCGGCGGTCTCCACGAACCACAGGGCGCCGTCCGGACCCGCGGTGATACCGACGGGCCCCGCCTGGCTGGTCGGGAGGGGATGAAGGGTCACGTCCCCGCCGACGGTGACGCGGCCGACGGCGTCGGCCTGGTTGAGGGTGAAGTACAGGGCTCCGTCGGGCCCGGAGGCGATGAACGACGGGAACCCTCCCCTCGTCGGCAGGGGGAACTCGGCGACCTCCCCGTCGGTGGTGATACGACCGACACGGTCGGCGTTCATCTCGGTGAACCACAGCGCCCCGTCGGGCCCGCTCGTGATGCCGAAGGGCTGGGCGTCAGGGGTCGGCAGGGCGAAGGAGTCGGTCCCGCCGTCCGCGGTGACGCGGCCGATCCTGCCGTCCTTGGTACGGGTGAACCAGACCGCGCGGTCCGGGCCCGTGGTGATGATCGAGGGCGCGCACGCGGCCGAGTCCAGCGGGTACAGGGTGACGGAGCCGTCCGGTGCCATGCGGGCGATCCGGCCGTCGTGGACGAGCGTGGCCCACAGCGAACCGTCGGACCCGGCGGTGAGGCCGTACGGTCCGGAGCCCTGCGCGGCCACGGGGTACTCGCGTACGGAACGCTGCTGGAGGCGGTGTGCCACAGGTGTCCTCCGGTTATGCGGTGGGTCGGGCGCGCACGGTGTCCCAGATGACGTGGGCGAGTTCCCGCGGGCGGGCCATGGGCACGTTGTGGTGCGCGCGCATCTCCACGAGCGTCCGTTCCGGGCGGGCGGCGACGACGGCCCGCACCTCGTCGCGGCGCGCGGCGTAGAAGCCCCGGTCGGGAAGGACGACCGTGAGCGGGCAGGTGAGGCGCTCGTAGACGTCCACGCTGGGGTAGACGGCCGCGTCCGGCGCGGGGGCGCTGATCACCGCGATCTGCTCGGCGGGCGGACGCCGCAGCCACGTGTGCTGGTCCCTGCTGAAGGAGCGCTCCAGCACGCCGCGTACCAGGCCGGGGCGACAGTCCTTGTTGAGTTCGTCCCCGGGGGCCTCCCGCACACCGCGCTCGATGTACTCGCGCGCCTGTTCGGGGGAGGCGGACCACCCGTAGCCGAACCGGGCACGGACCCGCTCCATCGCCTCGGGTGTGGTCCACCGCTCCTGGTTGGCCACGGCCTCCTCGCGGGTGTTGAGGACGAGCCCGTCGACGACGCACACCGCGGCGGGGCGGACCAGCCCGCTGGCGGCCACGGCGGTGACGGCGTAACCGCCCAGCGAGTGCTCGACCAGGACGGGGTCCTCCCAGCCGAGGGCCCGGACCGCGCCGGCGAGGTCGCGCCAGTACTGTTCCGCGTCGTGGGAGTCGGTCCTGGTACGGCCGTGTCCGCGCAGGTCGACGGCGACGACCCGGCAGCGGTCAGTCAGGTGGGCCGCCACGTCCGTCCAGGCGGCCGCGTTGTGCCCGCTGCCGTGTACGAGGAGGACCGGGGCACCCGCGCCGCCGAAGTCCAGCGCGGCCAGGGCCTCGTGGCCGAGGTCGAGTGTGGTCTCTCGGGTCTGCACCGGATCATCCTGGGCCCGGTGCGTCCTGGCCGCAACCGTATTTCCCGTGTCGCGGCGTGGACCGCTGGCTGCGGGGCGCTGGCAGACGTCCCCGCAGGCGCCGTTCAGACCAGGCCCAGCTGCTCGACCACACGGGCCACCCGCTCCCGCTCGGCGGCGGGCAGTCCCAGGATCGGGCGGGGCAGGCAGTTGGGGGCCACCAGCCCCAGGTGTTCGGCGATCGCGGCGATCACGCGCAGGCTGCCGTGGGAGGCGAACAACTCCCACAGCGGACGCAGCCGTTCCGACTCCGCCGCCGCCCCCTCGGCGTCACCGCCCAGCGCGGCGCGGACCAGGGGCAGAGCGGCGGCGGGCAGGGTTCCGCCCACCACGGAGAACCAGGCCCGGCAGCCCGCGTTGAGCCCCGTCGCGGCGACGCCGTCACCGGAGATCCCGATGGTCACGTGGTCGGGGACGGCCGCGCGGACCGCCGCCACACGTTCGCGGGCGGCCGCCGGGTCCGCGGGCACCGGCGGGATCTTGATCGCGGCCACGGCGGGCAGGGCGGCGACGCGCGCGTACAGTCCGGTCGAGAAGGTGAAGCGCGTCGTGCCGGGGTTGTCGTAGACCACCAGGGGCACCGACAGCTCGGCGGCGACGGTCTCGTAGAGCGCGAACACGTCCTCCTCGGTGAGCGGCTGATAGCTCACCGGGGCCAGCAGCACGGCGGACGCACCGGCCTGCTGGGCGTCCTGGGCCAGCGCCTGCACGTGGGAGGTGCGCAGCGCGCCGATACCGACGACCACCGGTGTGCCGTCCGCGTGCTGTACCGCCGTCCGGGCCGCGCGGCGGCGCTCCTCCCGGTCCAGGTAGGCGTAGGAGCCGGTCGAACCCAGCGCGCCGATGGAGTCCACGCCCGCCTCCGCCAGGCGGGTGACCAGCCCCGCGTAGGCCCGCTCGTCGAAGCGGTCGTCGTCCAACGGGGTCAGCGGAAAGGCGCTCAGGCCGGTGAACATGCTGTCTCCTCATGTGTGCGGGGCGGGTACGGCGGCCGGGCGCCCGGCCCCGCCCCCTGCGGGTCGCGGGGGCTCGGCGGCGGAGAACACCTTCCGCACGGTCGTGCTACCGGGACCGCTGTTGCGCCTTCCACGCCCGGTGGAGTTCACGCCGGCGCTCGTACTCCCTCTTCGCGCGGTGCTGCGGATCGGTCTCGGGGGTCAGGGACGCCGGGCCCATGACGTGCAGGAGCGCGTAGTTGATACGGAACCCCGTCCTGTACAGCAACGAGAACGAGTCCTTCCCACGCGGCTTGTCCATCGCCGTCCACCTCACTGTTTCCTGGATCGCGGACGCGCGCCGCGAGAGAGCGGGGAGCCCATCGCCGCGAGAACCGCGGCCCTCCCCGCCCAGCAGCGTATCCGCCCGGTTTCCGCCGCCCCGTCCGACCCGCCCTGTACGGGCACGGCCCCGAACGGCTTCGCGGTTTCCGGCGCCGCGGCATTCGGTGCGGAGAGGCCTCGGACCCGTCGGCCCTCCACCGCGCCCCAGGACCCCGCCCGGCTGGCGGGGCGAAGCCCACCGGATCCTCACCCGGTGGCGGCCGGCCCACGCGGAAACGACCCCGGAGCGATGACCTCCTCGCCCTCACCCTCCGGCGGGTCGAACCTGGCCACGAAGTCCGCCAGCGCCTCCGGCGTGACCGTCAACGCGTTGGCGTCCCGGCGGCGGTTGCGCTCCGACAACCGCCGCAGCAACTCCTCGTGTCCCACGGGGAAGTACAGCAACCTCCACCGCGCCCCCGCCGACTCCACCAGCTTCTTCCACCCGGCCCGCTCAGCACGCCGCCACAGACCGTGGTCCACCACCACGTCACGGCCCTCGGACACCAGCGAGACCAGACGCTCGCGCACCCACTCCACCACCGGGGCCTGGCGCTCGAAGTACTCCCACTCCGGATAGTCCACCCCGTACCGGCCGTGCCGCCGGTGGACCTCCTCGTCCACCGACAACCGCACCACACCGCGCGGCTCCAGCACGGTCCGCGCGTAGGTGGTCTTTCCCGATCCGGTCAAGCCGACCAGCAGGAACACCACGGGGATCCGTCCCACACGTCCTCCCTCCCGGAGCAGCCGACGCACCGCTTCACCCGAGCGACCCCAGGAACCGCCATCGGACACATGCCCAAGATCGTTCCTGTTCAACGGTGCGCGCAACGTCCGAACCGCCGCCCCGGCCGTCGCGGCGTAACGGGATACCGCGGCCCCGCAGGTCCCGGTCTGCCACGTGGTGACGGTCCGTGTGCTTCAAGCGCGGTCGACGCGGTACGTCAGATGCGTCGCGTAGGGCGTGACGACAGCGTCCTGCTGTGTGAGCGGGATCTGCTCCGTGACATGGTCGAACAGTCGCGTGCCCGCTCCCATGAGGACGGGTGACAGGTGGACACGGAGTTCGTGGACCATCCCCATGGCCAACGCCTGCCCAGCGACGTCAGCTCCTCCCATGATGACGACCTCCCCGCCCCCAGCAGCTTTCGTCGCCTGGTAGACGGCGGAAGCGACGCCGTCGGTCACGAAGGTGAAGCCGACGGTGTGGCGTCTTCGGCGCGGAGCCCGATGGGTGACGACGAAGCCGGGCGGAGCCTGGGACTGGTCCTGCTCGTAGCCGTATCCGCGATCGCCCTGCCACCCGTGGGCGCCGTCGACGAAGTCGAAGGTCCTGCGCCCCATGATCACCGCCCCGGTGGCACGGAAGCCTTCCCGGAGAATGGCGGCGTCCTGGGGGGAACGCTCAGCAGACGTGACCCATCCCTGGATGGGCTGCCCGTCGCGGCCGAGTCCCTGTGCGGGGTTGGCGTCCGGTCCGGTGACGTACCCGTCGAGGGACACGGAGATGTCGACGACCACCTTGCTCATGGTCCTCCTGCTTCTGTTCTCTCAAGACCCGGATGAGGCCCGTAGCGGTGCTGAGCAGGACACGTCGCAGACTTCACGACGATGCCTTGCCTGCGGCCCGTCATGGGTAGACCGGACGGGGTGGGAGAAGTCATCGTCGGCGTGTGTCGCGAAAGCAGTGAGGGAAAGCCGACGTTCGTGCCCCGCGCGTTGATGGAGCAGTCGCCGCCCCGTGGGCGGTGCCGGGAACGCCGTCAGGACCTGCGGCGCAGGTGGGAGGTCTCATGGACGACACACTCCTGTTCGACGAGCTCGTGCGCGCACTCGACGCGGACGACGGCTCCGCCGACGGGTTCCCCGACCGGTCGGGGGTCCTGCTGCGCCGGTGGCGGGGCCGTGACCTGGACCCGCCGTACCTGCTGCACGTGGACCCGCCGATGCTGGGGGAGTGCCTGCGGTCCATGGAGGGAGTCGGTGAACTGTTCCCGGACGCCACGGCCGAGGACGGCGCACTGCGACTGTTCCTCGTCCACGTCGAGGAGGCCGTCGAAACCGCTCCGGAGGGCCACACGCACCTGGTGGTCGGCCCGGCCGGGGTGTACGCGCGGCCGGACGCCCCGTCGCGGACCGACGGCGGCGGTTGACGCGGAGCGACACCTCCGGACCGGGCTCCGGCCCCGCCCCGCCCGTCCGGTTAGCGCACCCCGCACGAACCGGGACCGGCGGGCGGCGGCAGTGTTCGGCCCCTCGGCCATGGGGCCGCGGGAGCCGGTCGGGCGAGCCTCCTAGGAGACGGCGTCCGGTGTTCCCGCACCGAGTTCCAGTTCGAGCAGCAACCGGTGCGTCGGATTCGCGAGGGCGAAACCGAACAGTTCCTGGGAACGCCGGACCCGCTTGCGCACCGTGTTCTCGTGAAGCGTCAGCTCGGAACCCACGGCCCTGACGTCCCCGAAGTTCCTCAGGTAGGAGAGGAGGGTCCGCCGGTAGTCGGTTCCGTGCTCGCCGTCGTGCGCGACGACCAGACCGCCGAACCCCGTCCGCAGCATCGGATCGGCCCGGACGGCCTCGAACAGCCGCTGCCGCACGATCTCGCCGTGCAGTTCCCGCGCCGCGTAGCTCCCGGGCCGCGCGCCCGAGTCACGCAGGTGGCTGACGGCGCGTTCCAGGTCGTCGCGGGCCTGGCGCAGCTCCCGCGGGTCCCGGACGCGTTCGCTGCGAACGAGCAGCAGGCCGGTGCGCAGCAGGCGGGTGGCCCGCTGGTGGAAGTGGTCGGCCAGGGTGGGGACGGTCACCGAACGGCCCGGCGCGGTCGTGAGCAGCACGTACAGGTGGTCCTTGACCAGGGCGACGGCCGGTTCGTGGCCCAGGGAACGGGCGTCCAGTTCGAGCAGGCCGATGGCGCGCATCAGGTTCGCCTGGTGGTCGGGGCCGCGGTCCGGGCCCCGCGTCTCGGCGACGCAGACCAGGCTCCCCGGCAGGTGGAGCGCGCCGTCGGCGTGGCCCGGCGCCCGCAACGCCGTCTGGAGGGCGGCGTTGCGTCCCTCCTGTTCGGCGTCCAGGCGCCGGCGGATGGCGAGCAGGTGCAGCGCGGCGAGCTTGGCGGAGGTGGCCAGCACCTGCTCGCAGTCCACGATCGCGCCCTCGTCCGGGAAGACCGCCCACAGCGACCCCAGGACCGCGTCGCCGGCCCGGACCACCACGGCGAGCCGGGGCAGATAACCCTCGCGCCGGATCAACTCCACGGAGTCGCTGCGCCACAGGTCGCCGCTCAGGTGGTGGGGGAGCGCGTGGTCCGGGACCCGGCGGGACAGGATGCCCACCCGCCTGGTCTCGTCGATCGGCTGGTCGGGCAGGTTGGAGTAGGCGACGATCCTCTGCTCGGTGTCCATGATCGCCACGGCGCCGCCGCAGACCGCGGCGACCGAGTTGGCGAAGGAGAACAGGTCGCCGCCGCCCGGGTCGTGGGCGGGATCCCCGCCGGTCGGCTGGGTCGCGATCAGGGTGGAGGCCAGACCGTAGAGGCGGCTCCACGGGATGTCCGGGCTGACCGCCACAACGGTGGCCCCCTCCGCCCGGGCGGACTCCACGACCGGTGGGGGCAGGGCTCCCGCGCACCTGACGGCCAGGGCCCCGGCCGCCTGGGCCGCCAGGCGCAGCGCCCGGACGACGGCCTCCGGCGAGGAGAGGTCCAGTCCGAGGGCGAGGAGGAGGCACTTCGGGGGAACGGCGTCGAGCGACCTGCCGTCCAGGAGTTCCACCCCGCCCACCGCGAGAGCGGCGTCGCCCACCGCGAGCCTGACCACTTCGGGCCGCAGCATGTCGGTGAGGTCTCCCAGCGCCATGGTGGCCATCGTCACGCCCCTGCCCGGTGTGCGGGCCGACACCCCGGAAGGGAAATGAGGGTCGGCCTCGACATTGTTTGCCATGCGGCTTTCGCCCACTGTTGTCCTACTCGGGATTTGTCCGTCCGGCAACCCCCCAGGAGGAACACCGTGACACCCCGCCACGTCGAACCGGAGTCCGGACCCCAGGTGTCCAGACACGGGGCCGACCACCCCCGGACCCCCGGCCCCCGCGGCGGCGGTGGTGAGCGCGTGCCGCTGAACGACCGGGCGGACCACGACGGCACCGACGACCTCGCCGCGGCGGTCGGCGCCGAGAACGTGCTGACCTCGGCCACCGACCTGGTCCGCTACTCCTCCGACGCCAGCCCCTACCTGCAGACGCCCCGCGTCGTGGTGCTGGCCCGCACCGGCGACGACGTCGCCGAGGTCTTCCGCTTCGCCTCCCGCAACCGCAGGCGCGTCGTCCTGCGCGCCGCCGGAACCAGCCTCAACGGCCAGGCCCAGGGCGACGACATCCTGCTGGACGTGCGGCGCCACTTCGACCACGTGAGCGTGGAGAAGAAGGGCGCGATCCTCAGGAGCGCACCCGGTGTGATCCTGAGCAGGGCCAACGCCCGGCTCGCCCCGTACGGGCGCATGCTCGGACCCGACCCGGCCAGCAGCGCGGCGGCCTCCGTGGGCGGGGTCGTCGCCAACAACGCCAGCGGCATGACCTGCGGGGTGCGGGCCAACTCCTACCGCACGGTCGAGTCCCTGCGCATCGTGCTCCCCTCGGGCACACGGGTGGACACCGCCGCCCCCGACGCCGACACCGAACTCGCCCGCGCCGAACCCGAACTCGTCGCACGGCTCCTGCGCCTCCGCGACGAACTCCGCGCCGATCCGCGCCTCGCCGCAAGGGTCAGGAGCAAGTTCGCCATCAAGAACACCAGCGGTTACCGGCTCGACGCCCTCCTCGACGGAGACACCCCGGTGCGGATCCTGCGCGGGCTGCTCATCGGCTCCCAGGGAACCCTCGGATTCCTGGAGGAGGTCACCTTCCGCACCGTCCCCAACCCGAGGTGGAAGACCACGGCCTTCCTCCGCTTCCCGGACCTGGCCGCCGCCTCGGCCGTCGTCCCCGCCCTGATGGACCTCGGCGCCCGCGCCGCGGAGCTGCTGGACAACCTCTCCCTGCGGTCCACGCGCTCGATCGCCGGAGCACCCGAGTGGACGCACGCGATCGGCGCGCACGACGCCGGACTGCTGGTCGAGTTCCGCTCCTCGGACCCGGCCGACCTCGACCGCTTCGAGCGCGAGGCGCGCGAAGCCGTCCGCGGAGCGGCCCTGGGCGGGGAGTTCACCCGGGACAGCCGCGTGTCCAACGGCTTCTGGGCCGTGCGCAAGGGGCTGCTCACCGCACTGGGCGCCAACCGGCCGCCGGGCACCGTCCTGCTCGGCGAGGACGTCTGCGTGCCCCCCGCGCGGATCGCCGAGGCCGCCGTCGCGTTGCGCGACGTCCTCGCCGCGCACGGGTTCGACGCCTCGGTCGCCGGACACGCCTCGGCGGGCAACCTGCACTTCACCCTGGTGTTCGACCCCGCGGACCCGGCCGACGTCGAACGCTACGCGCGCTGCGTGGAGGAGGTCGTCGCGCTCGTGGTGGACCGCTTCGACGGCTCCCTCAAAGGCGAGCACGGCAGCGGACGCAACATGGCGCCCTTCCTCGAACGCGAATGGGGTCCCCGCCTGGCCGGGATGATGCGCCGGGTCAAGGACGCCCTCGACCCCGACGGCATCCTCGGCCACGGCGTGCTGTTCACCGACGACCCGCGCTCCCACCTGCGCGACCTCAAGACCCTGCCCGCCGTGGCGCCCCTGCTGGACGGGTGCATCGAATGCGGCTTCTGCGAACCGGTCTGCCCGAGCCGCGACCTGACCACCACCCCCCGCCAGCGCATCGTCCTGCGACGGGAGATCGCCCGCAGAGGCGGTTCGGACGCGGAACTGGAGAAGGAGTACGGCTACGCCGCCGTCGACACGTGCGCCGGCGACGGGTCCTGCGCCACCGCCTGCCCCGTGGGCATCGACACCGGACACGCGATGAAGGACCTCCGCCACGCACGGCACGGCGCCGCGGCCGAACGGGGCGCGCTGGCCCTCGCCCGCCGCTGGGCGGTGACGGAACGGCTGGCCAGGATGCTGCTGCGCCTGGCACGGGCGTGCGCGGACGTCGTCGGCGACCGGCCGGTGCGGGCGGCCAGCCTCCTGGTCCGACGCATCCTGGGAGCGGAACTGGTACCGGAGTGGCTGGCCGCCACGCCCGGGCCCGCCCCCGCCCCGCGGCGCGGCCCCCGCGAGCGGCCCGCCGGCACCGAGGCGGTGTACGTCCCCTCCTGTGTCAACCGGATCTTCGGAGCACCCCCCGGAGCGGCCGACCCCACCACGGTGACGGCCGCGCTGGCCGCCCTGGCCGACCGCGCGGGCCGCACCCTGTGGACACCTCCCGACGTCGCCGGGACCTGCTGCGGCACCGTGTGGCAGAGCAAGGGCTACCGCGCCGCACACGCGCACACCGCCAACGAACTGGTGGAACGACTGTGGCGGTGGTCCGACGAAGGCAGGCTGCCCGTCGTGGTCGACTCCGCCTCCTGCACCCTGGGCGTCCTGCGCGAGGCCCCGGTGGTCCTGGACACCGGCAACCGCGCCCGGCACGCCTCCCTGACCGTGGTCGACGCCCTCACCTGGGCGCGCACCGAACTGCTGCCCCGGCTCACGCCCACCCGCCGCCTGGACCGCGCCGTCCTGCACCCGACCTGCGCGGCCGGCCACCTGGGCACCGCCGACGACCTGCACGCCCTCACCGCCGCCCTCGCGGAGGAGGTGGTCCAGCCGGTCACCGCCACCTGCTGCGGGTTCGCCGGAGACCGCGGCTTCCTGCGCCGCGAGCTGACCGAGAGCGCCACCCGCGGCGAGGCCGCCGAGCTCGCGGGGACCACGGCCGACGCCTACGTGAGCGGCAACCGCCCCTGCGAGATCGGCCTCCAGCACGCCACAGGACACCCCTACGAATCAGTCCTGGTGGCGCTCGACCGCGCCACCAGACCCCCCAAGGAGAAACGGAGTTCCTCGTGACGAACGCGTCGCCGTCGTCCCGGGCCATGACCCGCGAGGACCGCAGGGTCCTCGCCGGAACGCTCGCCGGGACCACCATCGAGTGGTACGACTTCTTCATCTACGCGCAGGCCGCGGGCCTGGTGTTCGGCCCCCTGTTCTTCGCCCCGGTGAACGAGCGGGCGCCCGGCCTGGCCGTGCTCATCTCGCTGGCCACCATCGGCATCAGCTTCCTCTTCCGGCCGCTCGGCGCGATCATCGCCGGCCGCTTCGGCGACCGGCTGGGCCGCAAGCGCATGCTCGTGCTGACCCTGCTCCTCATGGGTGCGGCCACCACGCTCATCGGCCTGCTCCCCACCTACGAGCAGATCGGCGTGGCGGCGCCCGTCGTCCTCGTCCTGCTGCGCGTCCTCCAGGGCTTCTCCGCGGGAGGCGAATGGGGCGGTGCCGCCCTGCTGTCCGTGGAGCACGCGCCGCGCGACCGCCGCGGGCTGTACGGCTCCTTTCCCCAGATCGGGGTGCCGATCGGGCTCATCCTGGCGACCGGTGTCCTGTGGGTCCTGACGTCGGTGACCACCCCGGAGCAGTTCCAGGCGTGGGGGTGGAGGGTGCCGTTCCTGCTCTCCCTGACGCTGATCGTCACCGGCTACCTCGTGCGGCGCGCCGTGGAGGAGAGCCCGGTGTTCCAGGAGCTGCAGCAGCGCACCAAGACCTCCTCGGCGCCGCTGCGCGACCTCTTCCGGAGCAACGCCAGGAACGTCGTGCTCACGGCGCTGGTCTTCGTGGCCAACAACGCGGCCGGATACCTGCTCATCGCCTACTTCATCAACTACGGCACCACAACGCTGGGCCTGTCCCGGCCCTCCGTCCTGCTCGCCACGGTCGCGGGGGCGGTGGGGTGGCTGGTCTTCACCCTGTACGGAGGAGTGCTGTCGGACCGCATCGGCCGGGTCCGCACCTTCCAGATCGGCTACGCCTTCGTGTTCGTGTGGATGATCCCGCTCTTCCTCCTGATGGAGACCCGCGACATCTGGCTCTTCGCGACCGCCATCGTCGTGCTGACCTTCGGCCTGGGCCTGTCCTACGGGCCCATGTCGGCCCTGTACGCGGAGATGTTCCCCGCGTCGGTGCGCTACTCCGGTGTGGCGATCGGCTACGCCCTGGGCGCCATCCTGGGCGGTGCCTTCGCCCCCACCATCGCCGAGGCCCTGGAGCAGAGCACGGGGACCCCCCTCTCCATCGGCGTCTACATCATGGTCCTGTGCCTGATCTCCCTGGCGGCGGTCTCCGTCGTCAAGGAGCCCGGCGGCACCGACCTGGGACTCGCCGACGAATCCGCCCCCTGACGCGACCGGCGGTGGGCACCCCGGACCGGGGCGCCCACCGCGCGGGGTGACCGTTGCGTGGGTCGGTGCCGCGGGCCTACGAGGTGGTCGGCGAGGTCTCACCGGTGTCCGCATCGTAGCCGTCGGCCCACTCCCCGGTCCCGAAGTCGAAGCCGACCGGTTCGCCCTCCTCGTTGGTGCGCTGGTACCACTCCGTGTAGCTCTCGTCGGTGGAGTCGATACCCGCCCCGGCTCCGTCCCCGGGCCGTGATTCCACGACCTTCAGGGAGAAGTCGTCGCCGTAGCGGTCCACTCCCTCGGTCACGGCGTTGTCCATCGCCGTGTCGATGTAGTGCATGCGCAGGGTGAGGGGATCGGTGCGCAGTTCCCTGAACCACGCGACGACGGCGAGGACCAGCACGAGCGCGAAGGGCACCGCCGTGACGATCACCAGCTGCTGCAGGCCCGTCAACGCCGTCGCATCGCCCAGAAGCAGCATCACGATCGCGATCCCCGACATGACCAGGCCCCAGAAGACGACCACCCACAGGCGCGGGTTCTGGTCCCCCTGCGTGGTGAGCATGCCCATGACCACCGACGCCGAGTCCGCGGCGGTGATGAAGAAGATCGCGAGCACCACGATCACGACGAAGGGCAGCCACTCCACGTACGGCAGGTTGTCGATGAGGGCGAAGAGCACCTCGGGCGCGGGCATGCCCTCGGTGAGACCGGGGGCGCCCTCCCGGTACATCCAGATGGAGGTGCCGCCCATCACCCCGTAGGCGACGAAGAGCAGCGATGACGGGATGATGATCGTGCCGAGGGTGAACTGGCGGATGGTGCGGCCGCGGGAGATGCGCGCGAGGAAGATGCCCACGAAGGGCGACCAGGAGATCCACCACGCCCAGTAGTAGACGGTCCACAGGGACTGGAACTCCTGCGTCTCGGGGCCCCACGAGAGCGATCGGCCCATCATGTCGAACAGGGAGCCGAAGTACTCCATGACCGCTGAGGGCAGCAGGTTCAGCAGGAACAGTGTGGGGCCGAGGAAGAGGAAGACCGCGACGATGCCGATCGTGAGCACGATGTTCACGTTCGACAGGAGCCGGATGCCCTTCGCGACACCCGAGACGGCCGAGACGACGAAGCCGACGGTCAGGACCGCGATGATGACGACCAGGGTGTTGTTGGCGAGGTCCCCGGCGCCCGACACGATGCTGACACCGGAACCGATCTGCATCGCCGCGATACCGAGGGCGGCGGCGGTGCCGAAGAGCGTGGCGATGATCGCGAAGATGTCGACGAGCTTTCCGGCGAAGCCCTCGGTGAGCCGTCGGCCGAACAGGGCGCGGAAGATCGAGGACATGAGCAGGGGACGGCCGCGGCGGTACGCGGCGTAGGCGACGGCCCCGCCGACCAGCGCGTAGATGGCCCACGCGTGGAAGCCCCAGTGGTAGTACATCTGGGCCAGGGCCGTGTGCAGGGCCTCGACCGACTCCGGCTCGTCGGTCAGCGGGGGCGGTGAGATGAAGTAGCCCAGCGGCTCCGAGGGCCCCCAGAACAGGACCGCCACACCCAGCCCGGCCGCGAACAGCATGGCCGTCCAGGAGAACGTGCTGAACTCGGGCCGCTCGCCGTCCTTGCCCAGCGGAATCCTCCCGTAGGGCGAGAACGCTATGCCCACCGTGGCGACGAGAACGACGATGGCCACGACGTTGAACATCCAGCCGAGGTTGTCGGTCGACCAGTAGAACGCCGTCTCGGCGACCCCGGCGACACTCCCCGGCGACCAGATGCCCCAGACGACGAAGGCGACCGTCAGCGAGCCGGCGATCGCGAAGACGAGCCAGTCGACCCGGTAGCTGCGGCGCTGGTCGTCGATAGAGATGCCCGGAACGAGGACCGGGTGTGTGTCGTGGGGGTACGTGGGGTGCTGGTAGTCCAGGCTTCCGAGCGCTGTGTGGCCCTTTCGGCCCGGCGAGCCCGAGGACCGGCCTTTGCCTTTCTCGTCCTCGGGTTCTTTGCCGTGGCGGCTCGTCTGCTCTTTGTCTTTGTGCGGTTTTTCGGGCATGGCGAACACAGCCTCACGAATAGTGGAGCAGGAGCGCGAACCGTGCCCGGGGGCACGAACGCACGCCGGAAAGGTCGATGGAAAGGGCGGGAGAACTGGCGACCATGTCGCCCGGTCCCGGCGGAACTAGCAGCCGATGCCGTTGGATGCGCCACCGCACAGTACGTGTGCCTCTGCGCGCACGCACTGATGTCGGAAAGCTCCGGTCACCGTTTGTCGCGATACCCGTCGGATGTCCCGGAGGGCTCCTGGCCGCGGCTCACCGTGCCTGCCCACGAGCTGTTTCCGGGGCTCGTCGTGTCGGTCGGGTCGCGAGGCGGCCGGGCCGCCGGGCGTGGTTCGGGCCGTAGGTCCTCTTGTGAGCCCGTATCCGGGTCGGCCCTGCACCAACGATGCGAATTTCGACATAAGCGATGACAGTAACTGTGCCGTAGGGAGTTGTCAACTGGAAGGATGGAGATTTGGTGTGGCGTTCGGATTGTGCAACCGCAACTGGGGATTGTTTCCCCTCGTTTACTTTTGTATTAACAGGACCTTGATGCGGGCGGGCCGCACCCTCCTCCGAATTCGTCTCCCGAGCGCAAATCAGGAACCGGAACACCGTCAGCCGCTCCCGCCGAGCCGTTGCCCGGCATGCCATCGCTCAGACATGACGACGCTCGTTGTCCCACACCAGCGCGATCGGCCCTTGGAACGAGGGGGCCCGCCCTTTGCGGACGGGCTTTGGGTCGGCTGTTCCATGCAGCCGTTGGCATGTCCTGAAGCGCCGCATATGTCTGCGCGTTCGTGTTGTGCTTCAACGCGGACTTCCGGTTCTGGATTGCTGGTCTGGTTCAGGTCCGGGTTTTTTCGAATCCGGGTTCGCGAGATGTCAGCGCTGATTGAGGTTGCATGGCAACCCCTTCGAAGCCCGCGCAGACAAGCAACGGTGCGTGCCACCGTGTTCTCCGTACCGGTAATGTTCACAAGCGAACAGGGTTCGGATCGGCAACGTGCCGAAACTGCCGGGACAACAGGGGGTCGCGGTGTCGTGGACAAGTCGGATCGCCGACGCCATCGAGTGGCGTCCGAGGAATATCGACATCGCGTGGGGCGTGATCGAGGCGCGTCTTGGCACGGCGCTTCCCGCCGACTACAAGGAGCTCTGCCGGTGTTTCGGAGTGGGGGAGTTCAGCGGTTATGTGCATGTGTACGGTGCGCCGGGGGCCGCCGACTCGCAGGTGACGGGCCGGCTGGCGTCGTTGTTGCGGACACTGGAAGAGCATCCGTTCACACGGGACGGCTTCGATCCGTACGGTCTCTACCGTCCGGGGGGACAGGGCCTGATCCCCTGGGCCATGTCGGTGACGGCCGTTGAGTTCTACTGGGCCGCTGACGCCGAAGTGCCGCCGGAGGACTGGACGGTGGTGGCGCGCGAGGAGGTCGGCGCCTGGCGGTGTTTGCCGATGTCCGCCTCGGAGTGTCTCTTCCGAGTTCTGACCGACGTCGCCTTCGAGGAGTTCACCATTGCTGACCAGGTGGAACGCCCGTACTTCACGCCGTATGAGGTCTAGCGTTCCCACGGTGCCGCACGCTCGGTGAACAGGGCGTGGGTTGCCGTCGGTGCTGTTGCACGACCTGCACCCCGGAGCGGCGACATCGGCGTTTCCCAGACGGTGTCTGATAACGCCTCGCGAGGTCTTCCACCGATGTGAGCTATCTTCCCTCGCACGGTGGAGAGGCACTCACCTCTCCGGTTTCCCCGGCCGGTGGGAGGTGGTGATCCAGACCGCGGCGAGTAGGACCACCCCGGCCGTGATCAGCGCGAACGCCCACGAGCCCACCGGAGCCATGGCCGTTTCGCACACGCCAACTCCCAGATTGGGCGGTGAAGCACTCCTTCCCCGAGGCGGGCGACGGCACCGGCCCGACCCTGTGGCTGGACTCCATCGAGCACACCGGCCACGTGGGCGGCACCGAGACCCTGCCCAAGGTCACCTTCGGCGGTACCCAGATGCCCAACCGGGTGGACTCACCCACCGACGACATCGCGCCGATGCTGCGCTGGCGCATCACCGAGATTCGCACCGAGCGGAACTTGTCAAGTCAAATGAGACGGTGACCTGGTCAAACGTTCTGTGGCGTGTGGTCCCGGCGGTGGGCTGGATCGTTGATCCACACGGTCTCGGGAACCTGGGGCGGTCGCGGTGGACGCGAGAACCGCTCCGGACGGGCGGCATAGGCCTGGGCCAGGGTGGCGGCCCGCTGGTCGCGGACCTGAGCGGCCGTACCGAAGTGCACCGAGGCCGGGGTGTGGTAACCGATCCCTGAATGGCGGTGCTCGTGGTTGTAGTAGGCCATGAACCCGTCCAACCACTGGCGGGCGTGTGCCAGGGAAGCGAACCGGTCCGGGTAGTCCGACGTGTACTTGAGGGTTTTGAACTGCGCTTCTGAGTATGGGTTGTCGTTGGACTGCTTGGGGCGAGAGTGCGAGCGCTCGATGCCCAGGTCCAACAACAGTTGGGAGACCTCCTTGGAGGTCATCGCCGCACCCCGGTCAGCGTGCAGCACTGCCGGGGCGATGCTGCTGGCCTTGGCCAGATCCGCGATCAGCTCCGCGGCCCGCTTGCCGGACTCGGCTCGCTCCACGGTGTGCGCGGCCACGTAGCGCGAGTAGATGTCGATGATGACGTAGGCGTGGAAGTACGCGCCCCGCCCAGGTCCTTTGAGGCGGGTGATGTCCCAGGTGAAGACCTGCCCGGGCCCGTCCGCCCGTAACTCGGGGACCGTCTTGGGCGGGCTGGTCGGCGCGGACGGGCCGTGTGGCGGGCTCGGTGGAACCCGCGTCGTTGATCCCTGGAACGGCTCTGGTCAGGGCGGTGGCCGGAACGGGGCTATGTCGGGCGTATCGGATGGGCGGGCGGGGGTGTGCACCCATCGGAGGACGTTCCTGCTGAATCCGCTTGACCACCTCTACGAGGTCGAGCGTGGATGCGTGGTACCCCGCCACACGCGGGGCCGTACGCCGTATCCGCGCAGTTCAGAGGTGGTGGCGAGGTGGGTCGTGTGGGTGTGAGTGCTCCGGACACGGCGGTCGAAGTCGGCTCATTGCCGAGGATTGGCGGGTGTGGTGTACGTAGGGAACGAGACGAAGGTGAGGCTGTGCATGGCCGCGCGTGAGGGGTCCACGTTCAAACGGTGCGGATGCCGCGACGAGAACACCGGCAGGGCACTGGGGGTGAGGTGCCCACAGCTCAAACGCCGGACCGGGGGCTGGAACCCGGCCCATGGGGCGTGGGCGTTCCAGTACGAGCTTCCCCCGACCAGTCAGGGTGGGCGCCGCCAAGCCCGCCGCGTCGGCCTGCCCTCCCAGGAACAAGCCCGTAAAGAGCTCGGGCACGTCAAGGCGTTGATCGCCCTGGCGGAGAAGGGCCCCACGGTCGAAGTGCAGATCGCTGACCTGGTCCAGGCGGCGTTGAAGCAACGCCGCCCGCTCCCCGACCTGGAAGAGGTACGTAAACGGGTCGCGATGGCAGTGGACGTACGCACCGAACCCCCCACCCTCGCCGCATGTCTGGGGGAGTGGTTGAAGAGCAAACCCGATCTGGCCGCGGGAACCCGGACCTCCTACGCCGGACACATCCGCACCTACCTCGTCCCGCACCTGGGCCAACTCAGGCTGGACAAGCTCCATGCCCGCCACGTCGAGACCATGTTCAATCTCATTGAGGAAACCAACGCTCACATCCTGGAGTGCCGCGAGTCCGACGACCCCCAAGTGCGGGCCTCGGTCAGGGGACGGCGGGTGATCTCGCTGTCCACCAAGCACCGCATCCGCGCGACTCTCCGGAGTGCGTTGTCGGAGGCGGTGCGCCGCCCGGACCTGCCCGTGTCGGTGAACATCGCCTCGCACGTACGGTTGCCGTCGTGTCCGAGGAAGCGTCCTTTGGTGTGGACACCGGACCGGGTGCGCCAATGGGCCAAGGACGGGGCAGTGCCGGGGGAGGTGATGGTGTGGACCCCGGAGCAGACCCGCACCTTCCTGATACACGCGAGGAAGTACCCGTCGCTGTATCCGATGTTCCACCTGATCGCGGTCAAGGGCCTACGCCGAGGAGAAGCGGTCGGGCTGCCCTGGGCCAACACGAGGTTGACCGATGGGTAGATCGACATCCGCGTCCAGGTCGTACAACTCGCGTGGGAGACGATCACCTCCACCCCGAAAAGCGCGGCAGGCCAGCGCACCATCACTCTGGACACCGACACCATCAAGGTGCTGCGGGCCTGGAAGCGGTTCCAGAACGAAGCCCGTCTCAAAGCCGGAGCGGCGTGGACGGACAGCGGCCTGGCCTTCACCCGTCAGGATGGTTCGGGGTGGCATCCGGGGCAGGTCAGTGACTGGTTCCTACGCATCGCCAGGGCCGCCGGGCTGCCGCCGATCACGTTGCACGGGCTCCGCCACGGCGCCGCCTCACTGGCGTTGGCCGCCGGGACGGACGTGAAGGTCGTCTCAGCCGAGTTGGGGCACGCGACCACCCACTTCACCCAGGACACCTACCAGTCGGTGTTCCCGGACGTGGCCAAGGCGACGGCCGAGGCCACCGCCGCGCTGCTACGAGGCCCGACTCCGGTGACGGTCGGGTAGCCGAACTGGCGAGCACACCAGGAGCCATACGGCGTCACCGACCCCAGGCCAGCGCACGGGTTCACCCCGGCTGGCCTGGGGTTTCCTCATGCCCGGGTCCGGTGACCGATCGGATCAAAGGTCCCCTGGGCGCCGGATTCCCTGCGCCGCCAGTGAACTCTCCTGAATCTCAGGGGAGTCCCGGGGTGTTCCCCTGACACGACCACATGCGGAACCGCCGAACCCGGCACGAGGACGAGGGGCAGCCCGGTGCGTTCGGCGAGGCAGAGACGCCCCGGGCTGTACGAAGGACCATTGCCTTGGCCCGGTTCACCCGGCCCGGCGCCGGGTGAGCCTCGGGCGTCCACGTGCACCGAACGACGCTTCCCTAAGGGAGAAACCAGGGAACACGTGCCCGCATTTCAGTACTGAAAGTATTCAATACTGAAAGTTTGCTACTGTTCGCGCCATGGCAAACACGGACGAACGGCCGCAGGGGCCGATCCCCCGCACACCGCGCGAAGAGGTACGGCAACGGCTGCTGGCCGCCGCAGCCAAGGTCTTCGCAGAACGCGGTTACGCGAACAGCCGCCTGGAGGACATCGCTCGCGAGGCGGGGTTCACCAAGGGGGCGATCTACTCCAACTTCGGAAGCAAGCAGGAACTCTTCGGCTCCATCCTCAGAGAGGGGGCAGACGTCGAGCGCACCGCGGTGATGAACGAGTTCCACACCCGAGGCGATACCGCCACCATGCCCCGACGGGCCGCACGGATCGTCGCGCGACGCATCACCGAGGACAGCGAGAGGGGACAGCTGGGCCTGGAGTTCGCGGCACTCGCCGCACACGACGCCAGGACGAAGGAGGTCGTCACGCCGCTCCGCCGGAGCCAACGAGAAGCGGCCGCCCGATCCATCGCCGAGATCGCGCAGGCGGACGACATCACCCTGGCCGTTGCGCCGGAGCTGGCCGGCCTGATCCTCCACTGCCTGAGCAACGGCCTGTCGATGGAGCACATCGTCGATCCGGAGGCCGTGGACCAGGACACCGTCGAACAAGCTGTTTCCGCCGTGATCACGGGGCTGCTGGCGCTCGCCCCGACTGACCGATGAGGTGTGCCATGGATGACGCGAACACCGCCTCCGAACTCCGTAGCCCCGAACGCCACGGGCGTCACCAGACCATGTGCCTCAACCCCTTGCGTATGCCCGCCCTGCTCATAGCGGTGCCCCTCGTGCTCACGCTCGTGGCCGGTTGCACCTCCTTGGACGGAACGGAACCGGAGGAACGCACCTTCGGTCCGGTCCAGGACCAAGTCACGATCCTGCTGAACAGCGGAGACCTCGACGTGAGACCCGCGGACGTCGAGGCGCTCCAGGTCACCCGGTGGTTCACCGAGGGAATCGGCCTCGGCGGGCGATCGGAGACATCCTGGGAGTTCGACGGCCACGACCTGGTTCTGGACACCGACTGCGCGGTGATCGATCTCGGTGGTTGCCGGGTCCGCTACGAGGTGCTCGTCCCCGAGGGCGTCGCCCTGACGGTCGAGGGCGCCAACGGTGAGATCACGGCCGCCGGATTCAGCACGGAGCTGCGTATCAGCTCCGACAACGGAGGAGTGGAGGTCGACGGGGTCTCGGGACCTTTGAGCATGTCCAGCTCCAGTGGTCGGATACGCGCCACCGCCCTCGCTTCGGACCGCGTCGATGCCGAGTCCGAGAACGGGGAGGTGCGGATCTCCTTTGCCGATGCCCCCGACGAGGTGACCGCGAGGACGGAGAACGGTGCCTTGACCGTGCAGGTCCCCGACGGTGAGTACGACGTCAGCGTCACGACGGACAGCGGCAGTGTGGACTCCGACGTGACGGACACCCCCGGCAGCCCTCATGCGATCACCGCCACCACCGACAACGGATCGATCAACCTGAGAAGGAACGGCTAGGTTCTGTTTTCTGGTTCGTGGTCCAGCCAGAGCAGGGCGCTGACCAGCACGACCCCGGCCCGGTAATGCGTGGCGAGCTTGTCGAAACGCGTAGCTATCCCCCGGTAGTGCTTGAGACGGCCGATGCAGCGTTCGGCCAGGTTGCGGCGCTTGTAGACCTGCCGATCGAAGGCGGGCGGGCGCCCACCGTAAGAGCCGCGCCGATGCCGCCAGGCCTTTTGATCGCTGCGCTCGGGGATAGTGCATCCGATCCGGCGGCTGCGCAGCAGCCGCCGAAGGTCACGTGAAGACGGCGAGGAACCGGACGGCGAGGATTCTCACCGCCCGGACCACACACCTCGGGGTGGGGAGGAGACCACGTCTGGACTGAAAAAGCCTGCGGCGTAGAACGTCTCACGGAGGATGACGTTCTCGGGGCCTCCCGCTTCGGGGAGACCTGCCAGACGGTGTTCCCGGGCGCGGCCAGGGAGGCGGCCGCAGCGGCGCGGCCTCGTCCCGGTCGGTCTGGCCGTGTCCCCCCGGTCGGGGAGGCCTCCGGTCGATGGCTGTACATACTGATAGGTACAATTTGGTCATGGAGACTCGAGAGCGCTTGATAGCCGCGGCCCAGGAGCTGTTGTGGGCGCGCGGCTACGCGGCGACCAGCCCGAAGGACATCCAGAAGGCGGCCTCGGCTGGCCAGGGCAGTATGTATCACCACTTCCAGGGCAAGGAGGACCTGGCGGTCGCGGCGCTTGAGGAGAGCGCCCGGCGCATGCGACGCGACGCTGAGGCCTTGCTGTCCGGACCGGGAACCGCACTGGAGAGGCTGGAGGGCTATCTGCGCCGCCAGCGGGACAGCCTTCGCGGTTGCCGGATGGGACGGATGACCTACGATGCCGACGTTCTGGCGTCCCCGCCGTTGATGGCTCCTGTGACGACGACACTGGACTGGCTGGTGGACGCCGTCGCCGCTGTCGTCCGTCAAGGCATCGAGAACGGTGAGCTGCTCGACGACATCGACCCGGCGGCTCTGGCCTGCACCATCGCCGCGGTCGTGCAGGGCGGTTACGTTCTCGCGAGAGCTCACGGCGACGCCTCGCGCTTCGACGCGGCCGTCGAAGGCGCTGTGGGCCTGCTGGAACGCGCCGCGGCGTGAGCGTCCCCGGCCAAGCGGCGTTCACGGGCCGCGTTAGCGCGAAGGTAGCGCGCTCCGCAGACGAGGGTTCGAGGCCGGTCGCGTACGAGGTCATCTCCGCAGCGGACGTCCGCACCCACTGGCGCGGGTCCGGAGCATGGGGACCGATGGCGCATGCCGCCACGCGGGAAGCCGCGGCCGACGGCGGCACCGCGGTCTGGAACGCACCCGTCTCGGATGCTGCCTACGACGGCTACCAGACAATGATGGGGAAGGGAACTCTCTGATGTATGCCATGCAGTATTCGGTCCCGCTGCCAGCTGACTACGACATGCGAATCATCCGCGATCGCGTCGCTCGAACCGGCCATCTGCTCGACGGCTTCTCAGGCTTGGATTTCAAGGCGTACCTGATCCGGGAGAAGGCGAACGGCGCGCCGGTCAACGAGTACGCCCCGTTCTACGTATGGAACGACATCGACGGGATGAGGGCGTTCTGCTGGGGCGAGCCCGGATACTCCGCGATCGTGCGTGATTTCGGGCGACGCCCGATCCAGGACTGGACCCTCATCGGCCTCGTCAGCGGCCCTCGCCGCCTTGACGAAGCCCGGTCGATGTCGATCTCGACGAGGCCGCTGCCTGCCGGCGTCGCCCCCGTCCACGTGGTCCAGGACCTTACCGGCGGCTTCCTCTCCCCGGCCGGTTCGTCGACCGTGCACAGGGTGGCGGCAGTCGATGTCACGACCTGGACCCTGCTGCTGGCCGAACTGGGCGCCGATCAGCCGACGGTCGACGGAGAGGCGAGCAGTTACGAGGTGTTGCACGTTTCACCCGGACCCGAGAGCTGAGTCGTGACCTTGTCCGGGACGCGGTGCTCACCGACACCATCCTCCGGGTCCACACCGCGTCCAACGGCGTGTACGGGGTGCGGCGGGCGCACGCCGGGCCGACCCCTCCGTCGCGGGACGCGCGTCCGGTACGCGGGCCGTGGCGATGCTGGCGTCCCGGGTCGGCCTTCAGGGCAGCCGCAGGCCGTTGTTTCGTGCCGGGTGAGATGGAGGTGGCATGTACCGGCTTCGGTGGAGCCGTATTTTCGGATTCTCAGGCCACGGTGCTCGGTAGTCTTTTCTCGAACTCTACGGGTGTCAGCCAGCCGATCGCCGAATGCCGCCGTTGCCGGTTGTGGAAGATCTCCAAGTACTCGAAGATCGCGTTGGCCAACTCCAGCCGGGTCCGCCACCTGCGCCGATCCAACAGTTCGACCTGCATGCGCGGGCGTGTTCCTCGGACGGATGGCGGTGTGAAGGACTTCCATCCAACCGGATCGGACACGCCCGCACCGCTGCCCGACTTTGCCGGAGCCCGGGGTCCAGGGCTGATGCCATCAGGTTGTGGCGCGGAAGGTCCCATGGGGTGAGGGGTTTCGGCTGGAGCAGCCATATGCGGTCGATGGGGCGACGGGCGTGTCCGAGGCCCTGGGGTGCCCACGCGGGCGGGTTGGGGCGGCTGCGGGGCGCTGGTGGGCGGACGCGGGTCACTCCAGCGCGGGCCGCCATGGTCACGGGACGGCAAAGTGCTCCGCGAGGTGGGCGCCCACCTGTACTGGACCTTGTACTGGGGAGCACACATGGAGGATTTCAGGGCCCCAACGACGCCGAGGACCTCCTCGGAGATCCTCGCGCACCCCGTCTGACCTGGGGTTTTGTGGCGCACCCGGCAGGATTCGAACCTGTGGCCATCGGATTAGAAATCCGGTCCTTTCGTGCCTCTACGTGCCACAGGGCGCCGTTTCGTCCTTATCCATCCGATCACCGCCATCGTTTCGTGTCAAGAGGTGTCGCCCGGTGTCGTGCCAGTCCGGAACTGCGGAGCACAAACGGAGCACACACCGGCCCCTGGTGGCGTCCGATGGCACCTCGCGAGGTCCTCCATAAGCGGGGAGCGGGACCGGGGTGCTGTGGCGGTTGAAGGGGCTGGCCGAGACCGACCCCGTCCGGCTTCGGGTGCGTATCGAGGCGTTCAACGGGTCCCTGCGCGTTCGCGGCGACGAGGGTCAGGGCGCATGGAAGACGCTCATGCTGGGCGTCGATGGCCTGGGGTCCGGTGGTCTGTTTTTGCTTTCGTCCTCATAAGTGGGATGCGTTCGTCGGGGAACGACATGGGCCCGCGCTGAGCTGCGGTCCTTTGGAGCGCACGAAAGGGGGCAGTCCTGTGAACAGGCTTTTTCCAAGCCAAACGAGAGGGAAGTGGCCGGATGCGGCCAACATGGTGCTGAGTTCCCTATCTGTGGCTGAATGTGCATGTCGTGCACTCGTGTTCCACATGTTGTGACGTGTGACACTCTCGTGTTGTTTCCTTCGGGCTGCTAACTTCCCGTTCGGTCCCAGGACAACCACCACCCGTGCCCCCATGACACGGAACCCCTGCGGTGATCCCCCAACCTGGGTTAGAGAGCTCTGCCATGCCCCGCCATGCGCGAGTACTCGGCGCTGCCCTCACGGCGTCGTTGCTCCTCATGCCTGCTCTGTCCACCCCCGCCTACGCGGACGAGGAGCCCGAGCCCGGCCCCTCCGTCTCGACCGCCGATCTGACCACCGACCGGGAAGCCCTGGTCCTGGCGCAGGAGACCGGCGAACCCGTCGAGATCACCGCCGCCACCACCGAGACCACCCGGCACCTGGCCAACCCCGACGGCAGCTTCACCATGGAGCAGAGCGCCTTCCCGGTGCGGGTCAGGAACCAGGGCGGCTGGACCCCCGTGGACACCGACCTGGCCGTGGACTCCGACGGTCGCCTCCGACCCAAGGCGGTCAGCGCCGACATCGCCTTCTCCGGCGGCGGGGACCAGGCCCTGGCCAGCATCGGCATCGGCTCGAACTCCGTCGACCTGGGCTGGCACGAGGACCTGCCCGCACCCACTGTCGATGGCCCCCAGGCCACCTACGCCGACGTCTTGCCGGACGTGGATCTGGTGCTGACCGCGGGTGTGGACGGGTTCGGACAGGTGCTGGTGGTGCACACCCCCGAGGCGGCCCAGCACGAGGACCTCGCCGAGCTGGAGATGGCACTGGCCACCACCGGTGTGACCATGCGCCTGGCCGAGAACGGCACCCTGGAAGCCATCGGCGACCTGGGACAGGAGAGCGTCTTCACCGCGGTGGCTCCGGCGATGTGGGACTCCGCGGGCACGGAGGAGACCGGCGAGGACCCCACATTGATGGCCCCGATGGGCGCGCGCACCGAACTCCTGGGCGTGGACCTGACCACCGACAGCATCCGCCTGGTCCCCGACGCCGCCATGCTCGACGACGCCGAGACCGCCTACCCGGTCTACATCGACCCCTCGCTGTCGGTGAGCCGGGTGGGGCGCACCTACGTCGACGCCAACTACCCGAGCCAGTCGTACTGGAACTACTCCACCTCCCACGACCCGGGCGTGGGCTACGAACCGAGCGACGGCAGCACCAAGCGCGCGTTCTGGCGCTTCAACGTCGACTCGCGCACCCGCAACGCCGACATCACCCGGGTCACCTTCCGCCCCAGGGTCACCCACGCCTACGGGTGCACCAACGCGCAGATCCAGTTGTGGCGCACCGACTCCATCTCCTCCTCCACCACCTGGAACAGGCAGAACACCTCGGCTTTTTGGAACACCAGGCTCGACACCCGCACCATCAACGCCGGCCGCTCCAACTGCCCCGGGGGCACCTCGCCGACAGTGGAGTTCGACGCCACCGACGGGTACGTGCACAGCCGCGACGCGGGCCACACGACCACCACCCTGGGCCTGCGCGGCAACGAGAGCAAGTCCTCCAGTAACTGGGACTGGCGCCGCTTCGACTCCAACCCGACCCTGCAGGTGGACTACAACAACCCGCCCGAGGTCCCCACCAAGGTCTCGGACTCCCACGGCGGCAGCTGCGCCACCGACCCGGACAACCCGCGCCTGATCAACGAGACCAGGCCCACCTTCACCGCCTACGTGCGCGACCGCGACTCCACCTCGGCCAACCGCCAGAAGGTCAAGACCCGCTTCGCCTGGTGGGTGGACGGTACGCGAACCGGCGAGGTGGACACCTCCTCGACCAACGTGGCCGTGTGGTCCTCGGGCTCCTACCAGTCGGTGCGCTCCGGCGCACTACCCGAGGACGTGCTCATCGGCTACCGGGCCAACGCCCACGACGGCACCTCCTGGTCGGGATGGACCGGCTACTGCTACCTGATGGTCAGCACCGCACGCCCCGACCAGGGCCCCGCGGTCACCTCCACCGACTACCCCGCCGGGGACGAGTTCCACGGTTCCCCCGGCCTGCCCGGGCGGTTCACCCTCTCCAACAACGGTATCGAGAACGCCGAAAGCTACTTCTACGCCCTCAACGACGACTCCTGCGTCACCGAGGCCGAACCCGAACAGCCGGGCGGTGAGGTGACGGTGACCCTCACCCCCCGCCTGGAGGGCCCCAACTGGGTCTACGCGCGCACGGTGGACGCCTTCGGCAACTCCTCCGACTGCGTGCTCGCCTACTCCTTCCTCGTCGCCGCGCCCAGCGACCCGGTCGCCCACTACACCTTCGACGAAGGACAGGGAAACCGGGCCGCCGACACGGCCAATCCCGACCAGGGCGCCACCCTCTCCGGCGGGGTGGACTGGATCCGCGGACGCGTCGGCTCGGTGGACAACCCCGACACCAACCCCACGCCCCGGCTGGAGGGCACCGCCGTCCACACCAGCGGCTACACCAACGGAGATCCCGGCCCCTACGACGAGATCACCGCTGACGGCTCCGCCGTGGACACCTCCGGGACCTTCTCCGTCTCGGCGTGGGTCAAGCTCGACCGCGCCTACGCCCACCACACCGCCGTCGCCCAGGAGGGCGAGCAGCAGAGCGCCTTCCACCTGGGCTACCAGGGCAACACCGGCCAGTGGGTGTTCAAGATGTCGTCCGAGGACGAGTACTGGAACGGCTCCCGGAACTGGGACATGGTGACTTCCGCCGACTCCGCCGAGGTCGGGGTGTGGACCCACCTGCTGGGCACCCACGACCAGCAGACCGGTGAGATGACCCTGTACGTCGACGGTGTGAAGCAGGGCACGGACACGCTCGTCGGAGGGTGGAACGCCACCGGACCGCTGACCATGGGACGCGCCCTCTTCCAGGGCGTCGGCAACTACTACTGGCCCGGCGCGATCGACGACGTGAAGGTCTGGGACCGGCTGGTGCTGAACGAGACGGTCTCCGACACCGAGACCTCCTCCGAGACATGGCGCCTGGCCAACCAACCGGTCGCCGCCCAGGGCCGGTGGATGCTCGACGAGTACGAGGGCGCCGCGGTGGCCGACTCCACCGACCACGGACTCGACGCCGTCCTCAACGCCGACCCGGCCACAGCGTGGAACCTGGCGGAGAACTCCTTCACCGCCTCGCCGGGAGTACGGCTCAACGGCGTCGACGAGTACGTCGAAGCACCCGGACCGGTATTGCGCACCGACCGGAGCCTCAGCGTCTCGGCATGGGTGCGTCTGGACGAGACCGGTGCGGCGGTCAACACCTCCGCGGTGAGCCAGGCAGGTGCGTTCCAGAGCGGATTCCACCTCGGCTACCAGGGCTCGAACAGCTCCTGGGTGTTCAAGATGGCCCCGCACGACGACGAACCCACCTCAGGCTCGACCGGATGGACCTACGCCTACTCCACTACCGCCGCCCGGCTGGGGGAGTGGACCCACCTGGCCGGTGTCCACGACCACACCAGCGGTGAACTGGTGCTCTACGTCAACGGTTTCGAGGAGTCCCGTGTGGCGGTCGACCACTCCTGGCACGCCGACGGCCCCTTCCGGATCGGTAGCGCCCAACACAGCGGTTCGAACACCTACCACTGGACCGGCGATATCGACGACGTCCACACCTACCAGGGCGTACTCAACGACCAAGGCCTGTTCCGGGTGTACGCGGGGGAATTCCCCGACACCCAGAGCTGACAACGCTTTCGACATCCCCCTGCCCCTGTGATCGTCCTTCACCCGACCGGTGGAGGACAGGAGGACTGCTGTGACCCCGCACAGTGACACCCCCACCCGCCCCGGCCCGATCCGCCGCGGCATCACCTACTCGGTCGGCCTCGTCCTCGTGGCCGGACTGCTCAATGCCCTACCAGCGTCCGCCACGGCCTACAACCCGCGCCCGGAGGTGGAGGACCTGTCCTCCGTCGAGGGGCAGGACCTGGTTGCGGAACCCCTTGAGGGAAGCAACGCCGTCGCCGAGGCTGCTGTGGCCGCACCTCAGGAGGTTGACTGGCCCGAGGCCTCGGCCGCCGATGTGGACCTGGGCGGGGGACAGGCGCGGACGTTCGGAGCCCAGGAGCAGTCTCCGGTCACGGTCACGGCTGTGGCGGGAGACGACCTCGCCGACTGGGAGGTCCCCGAGCATTGGCAGGAGTGGGAACCTCAGGTTCCCAAGGACGACATACCGGAGGACGAGCCTTCCGCGTCGGATGAGACACCCTCGGCGGACGAACCACCGCGCGTGGACCCTCCGAAACGGGAGCCCGATGCGGACACCGCCGAGGAAGCCGCGGAAGAGGCGCCGGAGGCCACGCAACCCTCTCCGGACAGCAGTCCGTCCCCCGGCCGCAACGAGATGCGCAGAGAGCCCGTCACCCCGAACGAGCCCGAGGTGGACGCCTTCTCCGTCCCCGAGCCCGTCGAGTCGGTCCAGGTTGAGATCCTGGACCAGGCCGACGCTCAGGCGGCCGGAGTACACGGCCTGCTCGTCAACATCACCCGCACCGACGACTCGCCCACCCTCGCGCCGGTTCAGATGGAGGTGGACTACTCCGAGTTCGCCGCGGCGTTCGGCGGCGACTACGCCTCTCGCCTGCACGTCGTCGAGCTCGACCCCTGCGTCCTGGACGACTCCTGCTCGGCGGAGGACACGGTCGCCTTCGACGCCCCCCAACTCCTGGACAACAACATTCCGGAGCAGAGCCTGTCCGCCGTCGTGGGAGCTGCGCCCGCTCAGGGATCGCTGTTCGCGGTCACCGCCGCCTCTTCCGGCGGCAACGGCGACTACGGTGCCACCCAGCTGTCAGCCTCCTCCAGCTGGAACGTCAACACTCAGTCCGGTGACTTCTCCTGGTCCTACGGGGTCACCACACCACCCGCTCCCAGCCAACTGTCCCCCGCGGTGGGATTGAGTTACTCCTCCGGTGGGATCGACGGCCGTATCGCCACCTCCAACAACCAGACCTCCTGGATCGGTGACGGGTTCTCCTACGCCCCCGGTTCCATTGAGCGCCGCTACGCCGCCTGCGTGGACTCCGGACACGAGACCGGTGACCTGTGCTGGAACACCGACAACGTCACCCTGTCCATGAGCGGACACTCCGGCGCGCTCATCAAGCACGACGACGGCAGCTACCGGTTGTCCAACGACGACGGGACCAAGGTCGAAAGGCTCACCGGCGCCACCAACGGGGCGCACGAGGGCGAGTACTGGAAGGTCACCACCCCTGACGGCACCCAGTACTTCTTCGGCCGCAACCGCCTGCCCGGCTGGTCCAATGGCGACCCCGAGACCGACTCCGCACAGACCATGCCCGTCTACGCGGCAGAGTCCGGGCAGCCCTGCTACGACTCCACCTTCGCCGAATCCTGGTGCCAGCAGGCCTACAAGTGGAACCTCGACTACGTCGTGGACGTGCACGGCAACGTCATGACGTTCTACTACGACGCCGAGACCAACCACTACGGCCGCAACCTCACCAACACCGCCACCCCCTACGTGCGCGCGGCCAACATCGAACGCATCGAGTACGGGCTGCGCAGCGACGACGTGTACGCCACCGCCCCGGCGCGCGTGGCCTTCTCCACCTCCGAACGCTGCCTGGTCACCGACTCCTTCGACTGCGCCGCCGACGAGCGCACCTCCGACAACGCCGAGCACTGGCCCGACGTCCCCCTGGACCAGGACTGCGAGTCCGGTGCCTCCTGCGCGGGCAAGCACTCGCCCACCTTCTGGTCCACCAGGAAACTCGACGCCATCACCACCCAGGTCCACAACGGCGACGAGTACACCAAGGTCGACTCCTGGGCGCTGGAGCAATCCTTCCCCGAGGCGGGCGACGGCACCGGCCCGACCCTGTGGCTGGACTCCATCGAGCACACCGGCCACGTGGGCGGTACCGAGACCCTGCCCAAGGTCACCTTCGGCGGCACGCAGATGCCCAACCGGGTGGACTCGCCCACCGACGACATCGCGCCGATGCTGCGCTGGCGCGTCACCGAGATCCGCACCGAGTCCGGTGGACAGCTCGATATCACCTACTCCGCACCCGAGTGCGTGCACGGCGAGACTCCTGAGCCGCACGACAACACCAAGCGCTGCTATCCGGTCAAGTGGACCCCCGAAGGCGGGGTGGAGCTGACCGACTGGTTCCACAAGTACGTCGTCACCGAGGTCAACGAGGTTGACGGTGTCACCGACCAGCCGACACTCACTACCAGCTATGACTACGTGGGAACCCCGGCCTGGCGCTACACCGAGGCCGACGGCATGGTCAAGGACAAGTACCGCACCTGGGGGGATTGGCGAGGCTACGACCGCGTGATCGTGCGTACCGGCCACGCCAGCGAGGAGCGGACAGAGACCGAGTACCTGTACTTCCAGGGCATGGACGGCGACAAACAGCCGAGCGGAACCAGGGACGTCTCGGTCACCGACTCACGCGGAGTCGAGCACACCGACCACAAGGAACTCAACGGCACCCTGCTCGAGGTCACCACCCGGGATGGCGAGGGCGGCGAGGTCATCTCCCGGGAAATCACCAAGCCCTGGCTGAAGGAGACAGCCGAGGTCACCCACTCCTGGGGCAGCCAGAGCGCGCACATGATCCAGACCGAACAGGTCGTCAAGTTCGCGCGAAAAGAGGACGGGAGCTGGTACCAGACCCGTGTCGACAACACCATCAACGACCAGGGCGCCGTCACCCAGGCACGTGAGCACGGCGACGTGGACGTATCCGGTGACGAAAGGTGCGTCCGTACCGACTACGTCGACAACACCAGTGCGTGGATCCTCAACCTCGCTTCCCGGACCGAGACCCTTGCGGTGGACTGTGAGGAGACTCCTGACCGTCCCGCCGACGTCATCACCGACGAGCGGGTGTTCTACGACGGGGGGACGCACGGCGCGGCCCCGACCACGGGCCTACCCACCCGCACGGAGAAGCTGGACTCCTACTCCGGCGGCGAGCCCGTCTACCAGATGGTGCAGGAAGCCGAGTTCGACTCCTTCGGCAACACCGTCTCCGAGACCGACGCCGCCGGAGGTGTGACGACCACCGAGTACGCCTTCACGAGCGCCGGACTCCCCGAGGCCACCACCGAGACCAATCCCCTCGGACACACCACGACCACACGGGCCGATCCTGCCCGTGGCCTGCCCGTCTCCGAGACCGACGCCAACAACCGCACCATGCACATGGCCTACGACCCCCTCGGTCGTCTGACCAGCGTGTGGCTTCCCGGTCGCGACCCCGAGACGGAAACTCCGACCAGCAAGTTCGAGTACCACATCCGTCAGGACGCGCCCACCTCCATCGTCACGCACTCTCTGCGTACCTCGACCGAGTACACCACCAGCTACGAGATCTTCGACGCGTTCCTGCGTCCGCGCCAGATCCAGAGCCCGGGCGTGAACGGTGGACGACTGATTACCGACACCTTCCACGACACGCGTGGACAGATTGTCAAAGAGCGCGAGGCTTACTACAACACCGAAGACCCCAGCGACACTCTGTTCGTAGCCGCCAATGACGGTGATATCCCTCGCCAGACCAGGACCCTCTATGACGGAGCCGGGCGTTCCACCGACGTCGTCCACGTCGGCTTCGGTGAGGAGCGTTGGCGCACCACCACCGAACACCACGGCGACCGATTCCTCATCACCCCGCCGGACGGTGAAACGGCGACCACCGTCGTCAATGACGCCCGCGGACGGATGATCGAGACCCGTACGCACCACGGTCCCCTCCCGGAGGGCGACTACGACTCGATCACCTACACCTACGCCAAGAACGACGAACTCGCCTCGGTCACCGACCCCGAGGGCAACACCTGGGCCTACAGCTACGATCTCCGCGGTCGTCTCGCCCAGACCGAGGACCCCGTCGCGGGCACCACCACGATGTCCTACAACCAGCTCGACCAGTTGGCCACCAAGACGGACGCCCGTGGTGAGACGCTCGCCTACACCTACGATGCCCTCGGGCGGCAGACGGGCCTGTACGACGACAGCCCCGAAGGGTCTCCGCGTGCACGCTGGGTCTACGACACCCTGGCCAAGGGGCACCCGACCTCCTCCACCCGGTATGTGGACGGCAGCGCTTACACCAGCCGGGTCGTGACCTACGACCAGTTCTACCGGCCCATCACGACGGAGATCCTCATCCCCTCCAGTGAGGCCGGCCTTTCCGGACGCTATCGCTCCTCGACTCAGTACAACTTCGACGGCACGGTCCGAGCGGTGACGATGCCCTCCGCGGGTGCACTCGGCCAGGAGACGGTGGCCTACTCCTTCAACGATCTGGGCCTACCGGTACAGATGTCGGGCTTTTCTGACTACGTCACCAATGTGGTCTACAACAGCACCGGTGAGCTGCGCCAGCGCACCATGGACATGGACGTCTCGGGTACGCACGCGACCTACCTGACCCGGCACTATGACCAGGCCACCGGACGCATGGCCGAAACCACTCTGGTCCCTGAACTCGGCATCACCGGCTCACTCGCACACCAGCACTACGCCTACGACGACGCGGGCAACGTACTGAGCCTGCGCAACGAACCCACCGCAGACCACCTCCAGGCTGACGTACAGTGCTTCGCCTACGACCACATGCGCCGGATGACGGACGTATGGACACCGGACGCCACCGGCGAGCAGGCCTGCGCGACCGAACCCTCGACCGATGACCTGGGCGGTGCGGCCCCCTACTGGCACTCCTACACCTATGACACCCTGGGCAACCGCGTCACCGAGACGCGCCACGACCCGGTGGCCGACACCGTGCGCACCTATGCCCATGGAGGCCAGGAGGGGATAGCCCCTCAGGCCCTGGCGCAGGTGACCGAGACCGGGCCCGCGGGCGACCGGCTGGAACAGTACGCCTACGACGAAGCCGGCAACATGACCGGCCGTACCACCGCTGTCCGGGACCAGGAGCTGGAGTGGGACGCGGAGGGAAAGCTCGCACGTGTGGTCGAGGAGAACGGATCCGCCACCTCCTTCGTCTATGACGCCGACGGACAGCGCCTGATCCGCCACGCCCCAGACGCCTCCACCCTGTACCTGCCGGGTATGGAGCTGCGCTTGGACCGGCAGAGCCTGCTCAAGGAAGCGACACGGTTCTACACCTTCGCTGACGAGACCGTGGCGGTACGTGACAACGAGGGAAACCTTTCGTGGATCCACTCCGATCACCACGGCAGCGGACAGATCGCGGTCAACGCCCGTACCGGAGAGGCCACCCACCGGTACATGACGGCTTTCGGTCAGGCACGGGCTGGTCAGGGCCAGTGGCCGGCTGAACGCGGGTTCGTGAACGGGACCGTTGACGAATCCACAGGGCTGACCCAGCTCGGGGCGCGCTCCTATGACGCGTCGTTGGGGCGCTTCATCTCGGTGGACCCGGTTATGGATGTGACCGACCACCAGCAGATGCACGGCTATACCTACGCCAACAACAACCCCGTTTCCTTCAGTGACCCCGATGGCCTCTTCTTCAAGCAGCTCGCCAATTTCATCGGCAGCACGATCAGGCTCGCGTTGAATATCGCGGCAACGGCGGCACGGGGCTGGGGCTTTGACGTCACCACTCATCCCACGTGGCGGAGCCTCATGGGCTGGGCCAACAGGTTGTCGCCCAGGGGTGGTTCTGGAGGTTCTTCGGGGAGCACTTATCAGGGTCAGCAGTATCAGGCATACCAGGACGCCAAGAGGGAGAAGGAAGAAGCCAAACAGAAACTGATCAAGGCAGCCACTGGGCTGGCCCAACTGGTCGCGGACGAGCTCGGTATCACAGCGGGGCTCGAGTGCTTCACCACCGGTGACCTGGGGGCGTGTGGTGAGACCGCTGTCAACATCGCGCTCATGTTCGTGGGCGGTCTGCCAGCCAAGATCGCGGCGAAGTACGGGCTGAGGTGGGGCAAGGCCGCGGAGTTGGGGCGGGAGATCACCAGGCTCGGCGGTGACCTCATCGACGGTGTCGACGACCTGGTCGATGCCAACAAGAGGGTCGACGGCCTCTGCTCAGGCAGAAACAGTTTTGTGCCCGGCACGGGTGTGGTGATGGCCGACGGGTCGACCAAACCGATTGAAGACGTTGATGTCGGTGAGAAGGTGTTGGCCACCGATCCGGAGACCGGTGAACAGACCGCGCGGACGGTGCTGGCCACCATCATCGGGTCGGGCAGCAAGCACCTGGTGGAGATCACGGTGGACCCGACCACCGAACGCGAGGCGGCCGGTGGGAAGTCTGGTTCTGAAGCTGAAGCTGAAGCTGAAGCTGAAGGTGAGCAGGTCGAGCAGTCGGGTGTCCCTGGCCCGGTAACAGCGGGGGACGTGGTCATCGCGACCGACGGGCACCCGTTCTGGGTGCCCGACCTGGAGCAGTGGGTTGACGCGGTTGACCTGGCTCCGGGGATGTGGTTGCAGACCTCCTCGGGCACCTGGGTGCAGGTCTCCGCGGTCCAGGCCTGGACGCAGGCCGCGACGGTCCATAACCTGACCGTCCAGGGCGTCCACACATTCCACGTGGGTGCGGGATCGCTAGATCTCCTCAACCACAACTGTGAACCAGCCTTTTTGGATGATGTTTCAGAAAAGTATGTCCGTGATAAGCATACTGAAAGTGGGTCAATGAGGGATGAAACCAAAGGCTACTTCTATGACAGTGAAGATCTGTATGAACTGGCAGATCGGTCTGAGTCCTTTGGCGCCGAGGTTCAATTGAATGGTAATTGTGTGCGCGTATGTGACGCCGGTCGGCCGGTTGGCACGGAGGCGCCTACGGACGGCGGGGCTCCTACATCGACCTACACCGTTATATCTGACAAGTGGGGCGGCGTTATTACTATGCATCCCGGGGGGCCCAGGTGATGATTCCTTTTCTCATGGCCGATGTGGAGGTGCTCTAGTTGTCGGTCAGCGTTCTGGTGTGCGAATACGGCGGTGCCGTCGTGTCTCGCTGTGTTCGTCAGAATATTAATGAATTCTTGCGAAAGCTAGATTCGCGCAAAGAGTACCCTATGTTGGGTCATGTGGATCTTTATGGTGATACCATATTCAACTCTCGTCAGGTTGGAGTGGTGCTGGAAGAGCTTTGCTCTGCGTATCGATCCTTCGGGGACGGTGAAATGGCCCCTATGATTCAGGAGCTGATCGAGTTGGCTGAGTTGGTGCCTTTGCGGCCGCATAGAAAGCTTATTTTCTCCGGAGATTGAAAACTTTTGTCCGAGCGTTCAGTCTGAGTGCCTGATCCTGTTGGATCTCTGTTGTTTGGTTGGGCTAGGGGCTTCTCGGTAAATTGTGTCTCCATGTATTGTTGAGGGTGAGGTCGGCTTGGGTGAACTCTGCGATCCTGCTCGGGCTCAAGGTGACGTGCTTCAGTGCCAGCCAGCGCTGATTTAGCTGGAAAGCAGCCCGTTCACCCGGACCAGTTCCGCCGAGCGCATTCACTGCTGCCTCACCCCACCTGGGCAATGTGCCGTTGGAGGAGCTGACCCCAGCCCGGATACAGAAGGCCCTCGAGTAGATCTCGCAGGGCGTGGCGTCTGCATGAGCGCCGTCGCCTGCGGCGACGGTGCAGCGGATCCGCGCCACGTTGCGGGCGGCGTTGAACTGTCTCGTGCCGGGATTGTCTTCTGTCACTCGTCTTCTCTGATCCTCAGGGTGAGACTGGGGCTGGAGGTGGTGGTGATGTTGGGGTCTGGTTCGGTGTTCAAGCGGTGCGGGTGTCGGAGGGCCGGTACGTCGAGGAGGCCCGGGAGTGGTTGCCCGCGGTTGCGCTCCCGTGGGCATGGAAGCTGGTACTTCTCGCTCGAGTCAGACCAGACCTCGGGTGGTCGGTGCCGGGTGCTTCGCTTCCCGTGAGGCCGCACGCGTGGCCCTGCGCAGGGCCCAAGGCGATGAGCAGGGTGCGGAGCCCGGTGGTGTGGACGGTGGCCGCGTGGCTTCAGCACTGGCTGGAGGGGCGGACCCGGTTGCGTGCGCGCACCCGTGTCAGTTACGCCGAGCACATCGACCGCTACCTCATCCCGCACTTGGGCGAAGCGGTTCTGGAGGAGTTGACGCCCGCCCGGGTACAGCGGGCCTTCGAAGGCATCGCCGAACACGCCACGCCCAGGGGCAGGTCAGTGGCTATGGCGACGGTGCAGTGGGTGCGGTCCACGTTGCGGGCGGCGTTGAACACCGCGGTGCGTAGCGGTTGCTGCCCTCCAACCTCGCTCGAGGCCTGCGGTTGGAGCCGGGGGTGGGTACGCGGCCGGTGGTGTGGACCGACCAGGCGGTGGCCAAGTGGACCCATAGCCGGATGCGACCGGCGGTGGCGGTGTGGACGGTCGAGCAAACCCGCGCTTTCCTGGACTTCGTGTCCGACCACTGGCTGTACGCCCTGTTCCACCTGCTGGTGATGATCGGGCTGCGGCGGGGCGATGTGGTGGGTGTGCGGTGGGAGGACATTGACCGGGCCCGGGGCACGATGCGCATCGCCCGGCAGCTCCAGTCGAACCGGGGCCACCGACCAGGCGAGCGTGGAGCACTCCTACAACGGCCGCGGCGACCTGCTCGAAACCGTGCGCACCGACTCGGCCGGGAGCGAGAGGACCACCTACGCCTACGACGCCGCGTTCCGCCTCACCTTGATCACCGACCACACCGGCACCGAGACCACCTTCACCAACGACGCCAACAACCGCCGCACCGAAATCTCGCACCCCGACGGAGCCGTGGAGGAGCGCACCTACGACGACTCCGGGCGCCTGACCGGCATCACCACCACCGGGGCGGCTGGTCAGAGCTTGGTAGAGGCTTCCTACTCCTACGACAACGACGGCGCTGACAGCGACCAGTTGCAGTCGCGCACCATCGACGGTGAGACCGAGACCTTCACCTACGACGGCCTGGACCGCCTGACCAGCAACGGTGAGATCGACTACGCCTACGACGACGCCGGGAACCTGACCAGCGCAGGCGGGGAGGAGTTGGCCTACAACGACGCCGACCAGGTCACCGACGCCCGCGGCGAAGAGGTGGGCCACGACGAGGCTGGGAACATGACCTCCCGGGGCGGCCGGGTGCTGGAGTACAGCCTCACCAACCAGTTCCTCCAGGCGGACGAGGACGCGGACCTGGCCACCAGCATCAGCTACGACACCACCAACCAGACCCAGATGCGCGGCATCACCGACGTGCACGAGGGCGAGCGGGTCGACCGTCAGTTGTCCAACACCGCGCTCGGGGTCACCAACGTCGCCTCCGAGGGTGAGCGCACCAGTTTCGTGCGCGACGCCAACGGTGAGCTGATCTCGATGGTGGCCTGGGACGGACAGGAGCGGTTCCACTTCACCACCGACCACCAGAACACGGTGCTCGCGATCACCGCCGAGGGTTCCGAAGCCGAAAGTCCGGACGTGGTCTATGACTACACACCCTTCGGCGAGCGGTCCGTAGACGCCTCCGGCCAGAGCGGGGCGGCGTCGTTGAACCCGTTCGGGTTCACGGGCGCCTACCAGTTCCAGGACGGCACGGTGCATCTGGGCTATCGGTTCTATGACACGAACACGCTCAACTTCACCCAGCCGGATCCGTCCCGGCAGGAGATGAACAACTACGCCTACGGCATGGGCGACCCGATCAACAACACCGACCCACTCGGACTGATGTCGGCCTCCGAGGCGGGCAACCTTGGCGCGGCGCTTGCCGGGCTCGGCTTCGCCGCCGTTGCGGTCTCCTGTGGCATAACCATCGCATGCGCCGGAGCGATGATGGCAGCTGGTGCTGTTGTCGGCGCCGCAGGAGGAGCCGCAGGCGCTGGTCTAGCAGGAGGAACAGGTGGCCAAGTCGCGCGGTCTGCTGCGTGGGGAGCCGCAGGCGGCGCCCTTACCGGGCCGCTTCCGCCTGGCCCTGGTATGTGGGGTGGGTTGGCTTTCAACCTTCTTACGGCATAGGTACTTCTGGAGTGGGGAGGTTGATAGAAGATTCACTCGAACACCAGCCTCCCCACTGCAGACCTGAAATGGATGCGTATATGCAACAAGAGCGATCAAGTTTCGGTCGTATGATGATGGTGCTCGCTACCAGCCCGTTTCTCACGCCGAAAGCTACTGGTGGGCGCCTAACTGAGAATTCCTCTATGAAAGACGTGCGAAACATGGCTATCATCCCCTTGATGGCTGTACCCCCGCTCGCCGCACTTGGACTGATGTCTGTCTACTGGAGAGACAGCATCGCAGGTGGAGTTCTGAGTGTCATCCTTATTATATTCTGCGTTCTCTTGATGTCCGCCCCGAAGTGGTATCTCCTTTTTGAAATGAAGAGAAGGCGGAGATGATGGCTGGGGCTTGGAAGGCTCCTGCTTTCAGGGCCGACATGGCGAATCCTGGGTGGCCGCCCAAGGGGGCGCATGTCTCGTCCTCGTGAGAAAGTCGAGACGAGGGGCACTGGCTAAGCCAGAGATGCGAACGGAGGGACGCGTGTTCCATCGGTCATCATCTGATTTCGTCGAACAATTGGCCAGGGCCAGGTTTCTCCTTCCTTTGGGGTACAAGGAGTTTCCGGAAAACCCGACTAGTCACGACTGGCGAACTCTCATCGTCGGCTTGGGCTTGGTTCCGCTGATGATGCTCGCGGTGGCTGTGTGGACCGGACTTTCTGGACAGGAGAACTCGGCGGTCGGTTTCACTGTAATGGCTGCCGTTTTCTCTGTTGTCTGGATACTTCCAAAGATCGTTCTCTGGGCGCGTGTGCGCAAGCGCGATCAAGGAGGCGAAAGTGTCGAGTAGCTAGACAGGAGGGTGCTTCGCTCTGGTGTCATCCTGGGCATGCCTTTAGCGGAGGTGCCAGGGCGGAAGCCGCCGCGTGTTTCTTTTGGCGCGGCTTGACGGCCTCTACTTTTTTGTGCTCCTTCTGGTTTCCTGGTCATGTCCGAGATGGTTGATTTAAAAATCCTTCTTGTTTGTAGAAGGGTGGATTTTTTCGTGCCTCTGCTAAGGAATGCAATGGGGAAAACTTTTCCTTCTGGCGTTACAGTCGCCACCGTGGTCGCTTGTGTAGCGCTGCTCCTTCCCGCGGCGGTCAGTGCCGCTCATGCTGGAACCGCTCTTCCCAACGATGTGGACGGTGACGGCTACGCGGACCTGCTCGTCGGCGCTCCCGAAGGGGTCGGTGGCAACGGTGTACGCGGTGGCTACGTCGCGGTGGTCCCCGGTGGGTCGGGCGGTGTGGACACCGGTGCGGGCTCCCAGGTCGACCAGGCCTCGACCGGTGTTCCCGGTACCCCGGAAGCGGGGGACCGGTTCGGGCAGGTACTGCGCTCGGCCGACGTGGACGGGGACGGTTACGCCGACCTGATCGTGGCCGCCCCGGACGAGGACGTCGAGGAGCACACCGACGCCGGTCTGGTTCAGGTCGTCTTCGGCTCCGCGGACGGGCTGTCCGAGACCGCGATCGGTTTGCACTCGCCCCGTCAGGAGCGGGGCGACACCGGCTTCGGCCACGCTCTGGCGGTCGGTGACCTCGACGGCGACGGCTACGCCGACGCGGCCATCAGCGCCCGGGACCACATCGTGGTCCTGTCGGGCCGCGCCGACCTGAGCGAGGCCGACGACCCTTCGGTGAGCGCGTTCTTGGCCACTCCCAGCCCCGGCGACAACGTCCAAGCACTGGAATCCGCCGACATCGACGGTGACGGACATCTGGACCTGGTGGTCTCCAGCTCCCGCCAGAGCGAGGACGAGGCCGGGGACGTGTCGGTGTTCTCCGGTTCGGCCGACGGCCTGACCACCCGACCGCTCAACGAGCCCCTCACCCTGGAGGACTCCACCGCAGTGATCGCGTCCGGAGACGTCAACGGTGACGGCTACGCCGACGTGGTGGCCGTCCCCGGTAGCGGTCATACCGCCCGCGTCCTGGCGGGCTCGGTCGCTGGCCTGACCGAACGGGGCGCTGAACTGGACGAGGAGTGGGGATCGGACTCGGTCGCGGTGGGTGATATTGACAACGACGGCTACGCCGACATCGTGCTGGGCGATGCCACCGTGCAGGCCTCTGACGGCGGCGCTGACGCGGGCGGAGTAGGTGTGCTCTACGGCGGCCCCAACTGGCTGGATGGGCGCGAGCAGTCCCTCACCCAGGACTCCCCGGACGTGGCGGGGGTCTCCGAGGCCGGGGATGAGATGGGCGCGCAGGTGACGTTGATCGACGTCAACGGTGACGGGTACCGGGACCTGGTGGCGGGGGTGCCGGGCGAGAATGACGGCAACGGCGCCGTCACCCTGCTTTACGCCACCGCCGACGGCCTGACCGGGCAGGGCTCGCTGACCTTCGGCGGCGCCACCCTGGGCCTGGACGGGACCGAGGCTGAGTTCGGTCGGGGTCTGTCCCGGTAGGTGTCCATCGTCGGTGTGCGGTGGGCCGTGGTTCCCAACAGGGCCCGGCCCACCGCGCTGGTCGTGGTGGGCCGGAGGTACGCGAACACGCCCTTGACAGGAGGACCAAGGTCACGGGACGGCAAAGTGCTCCGCGAGGTGGGCGCCCACCTGTACTGGACCTTGCACTGGGGAGCACACGGGGAGCATTTCAGGCCCCGATCCGGGCCCGGCGCCTCGTCTGTTCGACTCGCGCACCCCGTCTGACCTGGGGTTTTGTGGCGCACCCGGCAGGATTCGAACCTGCGACCATCGGATTAGAAGTTCGCTGGTTTCGTGTCACCACGTGTGGCTTCGTGTTGTTCTGTCCCGCACCATCCGATCCGTCGTGCCGTCCGGTGCCGTGTGGTGACGCCCGATGTCGCCCCAGCCCAGAACTGCGGAGCACGAACGGAGCACACGCGGGCCGTTGGCGGCGTCCGATGGCACCTCGTGAGTTCCTCGCCGTATGGCCGACGATCTGTGTCTCCGCCTGGAGAGTTCGGAATACCTCAGGAGTAGGGCTGCATGGCCGGATCGTGCCAAGGAGTTCTTTCTGCTGACACGGTCAGTGCTGGAGACGTAGCCTGAGCGTCCGATTACAGAACAGAGGTTGAGAGGATGCGCTCGGTGCCCGAGATCCCCGCCCCCACAGGGCGATCCGTCACCATCGACGACGTGGCCAGGTCTGTTGTGGCTCGTGTCGCTCCGGATGAGATCACCGCTTACCCGCGCGTCCGCGACGAGTACTTCGCGCGTGGTAGAGCCAACCTTGCAGAAGACAACCCGCTGGGGTTCGGCGAGATCGTCATCGGGGTCGTCACCGGCGTTGTGCTCACTGTGCTTCATGACTTGACGGTCGAATCGCTCACCGCTGTGGCCCGGCCGTGGTGGGAGCGGGCCTGGCAGTGGGCGGGACGAGTGCTGCGGCTCCGAAGGCGACCGAAGGTCGAATCCAGTGCCGTCGTGCGTGCTTTGTCCCCGCAAGAGGTCCCGGCCGTTATCGCGTCCGTCAACGACCACGCTGTGCAAGCAGGTCTGCCGCCGGAACAGGCGGAGCGGCTGGCGCAGGCGATCATCGCCGAACTTTCATCCCCGGATCAGCCCGATGGCGGTGCCGGTGCAGACTCCTCTGGCTGAGGCCATAAGCACCGTCCCTGGAAGCCCTCGAGGCTACAATCCGTTCCTGCTGCCCAGCGCGACCAGCATCCGGTTCTCCCTGATCATCCTGGTCGCCGCAGTGAGTTCCATGTACATCGCGTACTGGTTCGCGCCGATCCTGCCGCTCCTCGGCGCGGATACGACGGGCAGCGCCGCCAGAGCAGTCTGTACCGACCAGGCCCGCGCAGGTATTGACCGGCTCTCCGACCAAGCCCTCCTCAACGGCTTTGTCGACTGTGTCGCAGCCGCGGACCGTCAAGTCATGCTGTGGATGGTCGCTCCCGGGCTGGTATGGGCGTTCCTGACAATCGTCGTCTACGCGCTGTACCCGATTCGTCTCCAAAGGCGGCTGCGCCCGATCCGACTCCCGAAGGACAGCGGAGTGCGGGCTGCTCAACGAGAGGTGGATGCCGCTCTGGGCGGTGTCCGTAAGCGGATCAAGCTCCTCCCCACTCAGGGAACTGCGGGCGGGGCACGTGTCTTCGGAGCGTTCGGCCGGTATCGCATAGCTGTCGATACCTCCCTGCTCGTCCTACGGGAGAGCGGAGAACTCGACGAGCGTGCTCTGGCGGTGATTCGGCACGAGGTGGCCCATCTACGCAACCAAGACGTCGATATCGCGTATCTGACGATGTCCTCATGGTGGGCCTTCGTCGTTTTGACCACCGGACCGCTGGCCCTCTACATGTTCGCTGCCCTGTACTCCATCGCTGTGCTCGGCTCTTCGACCATCCTGCTCAGCAACGCACTACCGGGGTTGCTCCTCACGGTCCTTGCCCTTCTACTGCTGCAATCGGCCCGGGCCCGTATCCTGCGCACACGCGAGCACTACGCCGATGTGCGCGCAGCGGAAACCAGTCGAGTCGAGAAGGGTCTACGCGACCTCCTAGCCCGATCGGGGCGAACGCGGTCAGGCCTCCGGTTGCGGAGATGGCAGCACAAGCGACACAGGTACCACCCCTCCCATCGTTCACGGTTGGACGTACTCGACGACCCGAGACGGCTCACCACGGTCAGCGGTGTCGATCTGGCTATCGCGGGTTTGACACTGGGCGCTGCCCACCTGCATTTGAGTGCAGCAGGGGGCATCGGCATCTCCCAAGGTTCGGAAGGGGGAATTTCCACAGCCGTGCTCATGGGCATGCCGGTAGGCGCCCTCATCACAGCGATCGTATGGAATGCGGTCCATGCGACCCCAGATGGCGCCCAACGCTGGGGAAGGGCGGCCACGGCACTGACAGCTGGCATTCTTCTCGGTCTCCTGCCTCCCATTCAATTTGGCCTCTCATGGCTCGTTTTGCTGTTGTCCAATCCCCTGTTTGCCGTGGTCTCAGTATTTGTGCTGTGGGGGGTGTGTCTACTGTTCCTGCGGTGGGCCGCGTTGTGCGCGGGAGCATGGCTGTCCACCGCCCGAAACCAGCAAGCTGCCTGCTTTATGGGAATGCTCTGTGGAGCAGTCGTGTTCGGCTGCGGGTTCGGGATATGGGTCCATTTCAATGGAATTCTCGGGGCTGAAGCCAGTGGAGGCTTAGCCGGCCTGTTGGGAGCCCCGGTCGCTGCCTTCATGGCGAGCTGGCGCTTTCCCGCAGCCGTCGGCTGCGCGACCGTGTTCGCTTTCATCGGTCTGATCCGCGGATCACGCGTGCAGGGGCTGACCCGTCACCCCCTCACACCTTTCGTGGTTGGGTGCGCGCTCACCGGCTTGTACGCGGTGCTGCTCCTGGTCGCGGTCGTTGTGGGCCGAGGCGGAGGGTTCCTGTCTCTCGCCCTCATCCTGCTTCTCGTGCTGCTGGCCGCAGTGGCTGCGAGCATCGCACTGGGGGCATGGTCATCGTCTAGGGGGTATAGCCTCCGGGGCACAGGGACGTGTCTGGCTGCCGCGGTCGTGCTCACACTGTTGGCGTTGGAGCCCCTCACATACGCAGTGGTGTTCGAGGGAATGGTGTGTCTTCTGACAGAAGCGCCATCAGAATGCCCGGGTGTCACGACACGATCCTTTTCGGACGGATATGCCGAGGCGACCTTCAGCCAGGTGAGTCTGCCTGTGTTGCTGCTGCTGTGTGGTATCGGGGCGTCCGCTGGCTCGTGGTTGCGTTCGGTGGTCGGAGCGCGCAGGCACGCACCCGGCGGATTGAAATCCACCGTTCCTTGGCAAAGGAGGCACACTGTCGCGGTTTTGGCAGTGGCCGCGGTAGCCACAGTTGTTCTTGGTTCGGCGGTGGTCACCGTCGCCCAGAGGGAGGCGCCGCGTATTGATATCGGTGCGCGTCCATTTTTGCTCTCTCAGGTGGAACCCAACGCTCTGAGTCGGGACGACACTTGCACAGATACCGAGACCAGCATGAACCTGCGGGTTGACGATAGTGAGTCTGCGCTACTGTCCAGCGACGCCGAGGCCGGAGCTGTCACCTTGGCCTCGAGCAGCGATCAGGTCCTGGCCGCCTTCGGCCGGGCCGCTTTGGGCGAATCCGGCTTTCCCAGTCGACGTCTGTTCGACGCGGTGCGCTCCTACTGTCAATGGAACTGACCGGAGTGGCACGTGCAAGGTTCTGCGTGTGCGGGGATCGCCTCCCGCCACCTGACCTGTGACCTGGACTCCCGGTGAGACCTATAGCTTGTGCGTCGCCTGTGCCGCCGCACATCAGAATCAGAGCACCGTCCCGTAGAACATTCTGAGTTGCGAGAGAAGACAGCCAACGGCAACGGATGCAGACCAAGGCAGGTTCACCTGGCTGGGGTCAGGCGGTGGCCGTCGTGGGTGCGGACGTGGGGGGTGTTCGGGTCCAGAGCGTCCAGGAGGCGGATCGCGTAGACCTCACCCATGTGCGCGGACACCTCGTCGGGGGTGAACCAAGCGACCTCGGTCGACTCCGGGGAGGGACGTTCGCTGCCGCCGGAGGGCTTGCAACGAAAGACCAGGGCGACGACGCCCCGGACCGTGTTCTTGTAGACGCCGGTGAGCCGGTCCACCTCCACGTGGATGCCGGTCTCCTCCCAGACCTCCCGGCACACGCCGTCCTCTGGGGTCTCTACGATTTCCAGGACCCCGCCGGGCAGTTCCCACCGACCGTTGTCGGCGCGGCGGATCACCAGGAACCGGCCGTTGTCGTCGATGACGGCCCCGGCCACGGACACCGAGTGCAGCGGCGTTGACGGCCTGTCTCCGGTGCTGTTACTCATATACAGGAGCATAGGAGGTACGGAAGGACTATGGCGAGCAGTGCAGGGGCGCGGTCCGGTAAGCCGCGGTATCTCCAGATCGCGGACGACATCGAGGAGCAGATCACGACCGGACGTCTGACTCCCGCCGCGGAGATCCCGAGCGAGACGGCGCTGATGGAACGCTACGGCGTCTCCTCCGGCACTGTGCGCAAGGCCATCGCCCAGTTGCGAACCGTCGGACTGGTGGAGACCTTCCAGGGCAAGGGCTCGTTCGTGAAGTCGCGTCCTCCGGTCACCCGCAAGTCCTCCGACCGGTTCCGACGCTCTCATCGCCGTGCGGGCAAGGCGGCCTACATCGCGGAGACCGAGCAGGCCGGGGTGAGGCCCACCGTCCAGGTGCTGTCGATCGGCCCGGTCCCCGTTCCCGCCGAGATCGCCGAGTGCCTGGGCGTGAACAAAGGTGACAAGGTCCTCGCCCGTCGACGCCTCTACTTCAGCGACGGCACGGCCACGGAGGAGGCCACGTCGTATCTGCCGTGGGATGTGGCCCGGGACATCCCCGAGTTGTTTGAGGAGAATCCCGGTGGCGGCGGTATCTACGCAAGGCTTGAAGAACACGGGCACGAGTTCGCCGAGTACACCGAGACCGTGCGGGCACGGCTGGCCACCAAGCAGGAGGCCAGCGCGTTGGGGCTGAGCCCTGGTTCTGCGGTCATCCATCTGACACGCAACGCCGTGACCACCTCAGGGCGGGTGGTGGAGGTGTGCGACACGATCATGGCGGCGGATCAGTTCGTGCTCGACTACCGCATTCCGGCCAGGGACTGACAGGCTTTCGAGCTTCTTCGCCCACAGGGTTGACTCATGTACATGAGTGGGGCAACCTATTCTCAATACTCATGTACATGAGTGCATGGGCCAAACACATGGACATGTGGTGGCTCCTCGCTCGTCACGGCCCCTTGGAGCGTGCGTCATGAATGCTGCTGCCGTCCCGCTGCCGGATCCGACCCCCACGCACGACGGTGTCTCCCCGGCTCCGTCCCCCGTCTCGACCTCCGGATGCGTCAGCAGGGACAACACGAAAGCCCCGCGTGGGTCGAGTGAGTTCGGTCCGTTGCTGTCCCCGCCCCGGGCCGATGACCCGGTGGGGCACGGGTACACGGCTTTCCAGGTGGTGCGGTTGGCGGTGTGGGCGGCCCGGGAATGCCGATGGGTGGACGCCATGGACCCCGTGCACCGCGCGGAGACCGCCTGGGAGGCCATCACCGAGCACCTCCAACTCGCCCCCCAACGCCCGCAGGAGACCGAGCTGATCGCCCTGGGCTGGAAGGCGATGAAGGCCCAGCACTACCAGGACCTCAAAGTCCGCGGACTGGGCGGCAAGGACAAAGCCCTGCTCTCCCGAGCGTTCGTGCGCTACTGGACCAGCGCCTCGGCCCCCGCCCACTCCCACGAGGACCACATCGTCGACCGCCTGGCCCTAGGCACTGTTTTGTAGAAGTGGGTGTGTGGTAGGTCCTGCTCTGACAGGGTTGTGTCATGGCCGGTCGTCATGAACTCTCCGATGCCGAGTGGGCCCTGCTCGCCCCGCTCATGCCCGCCGACCCTCACAAGGGCAAGAAGTGGGCCGACCACCGCAAGGTCATCAACGCCATCCTGTTCCGCGCCCGTACCGGCATCCCCTGGCGGGACCTGCCCGAACGCTACGGCCCCTGGGAGACCGTCGCGGGCCGTCACCGCCGCTGGTCCATCGACGGCACCTGGCAGAGAATCGCCGACCGGCTGCGTATCGACGCCAACAGCGGCGAGGAACTCATCGTCGGCATCGACTCCACCACGGTGCGGGCCCACCAGCACGCCGCCGGAGCGGCGAAAAAGGGGAGATAGCGCGGGACGAACCGGACGGGGCCGAGGCCCTGGGCCGCTCCCGGGGCGGGCTGACCACCAAGGTCCACCTGCTCGCCGACTCCCGCCTGCGGCCCCTGGTGCTGGCCACCACGCCGGGCCAGCGCGGGGACAGCCCGATGTTCGAGCCGTTGATGGCCGCGTTGCGGTTGCCCCGCAGCGTGGGCAGGCCCAGGACCCGCCCGGACCGGGTCCTGGGCGACAAGGCCTACTCCAGCCGCGCCAACCGGGCCCTCCTGCGTCGGCGTGGGATCAAAGCGACCATCGCCCAACCCCGCGACCAGCGCGAGCACCGCAAACGCAAAGGTTCGGCGGGCGGCAGGCCCCCGGCCTTCGACCGGGCGGCCTACCGCGACCGCAACACTGTCGAGCGGTGCATCAACCTGCTCAAGCAGAACCGGGCGGTCGCGACCCGCTATGACAAGCGGGCCGTGATCTTCGACGGGACCGTGCAGGTGGCCTCGATCCGGATCTGGCTTCGAGACCTGACCCGTTCAAAAAACAGTGCCTAGCCCAGATCTGGACCGCACTGAAACCAGCCCACCGCCAGGTCCTCACCGCCCTGGCCGAACACGAGGACCGGCGCCGCGCCGAACGTTCGCTGAACATGGACCCGCCTGCCTTCACCCGCGCGCTGGGGCGGGCCCGCCGCGCGTTCCTGGCCTTGTGGCACGAGGGCGAGACCCCCTCCCAGATGTGGGGTTACGACCGGCCCGGGGCACGGCACCAGAACGTGATGTACCTGGTCCGGCTGCGCAAACGCCGAGCCCTGCAACGCAAGGCCCAAGGAGGCGTCCTCTCCCGCTGACCTCTCCCGCCCCAGGACCTGGAAGTGAACGACGCCTTCGACCGGTCCGGGCGCACGCGTGGCCAGCAGTGACGGACGCCCAGTGAACAGGGGAGGGATGTATTTCGTGGCTGGGGTTGAAGGTGCTCGCCCACCCAAGGGAACATCGACCACCCTCAGCGAAAAAGGACACCTATTCGCTGATCTTTGGATGCTTCGTGACTAATTGTGCGGTGTGGGTGAGAAGCGCAGTTTCGGGGGCGTATGACCTCGGGGCCATTGACACTCACCTGCGGCCGCACAGGAAGAACCGTCCTCGTTCACGAGGCCGCTGACAAACATGACGAAGGGTGCCCCGAACCGGTGCTGAGAACACCGGCCCGGGGCGTGATTCCCACCTGAGTACACCAGGAGGAAACCATGGAGAAGCATAACGGGCGGCACCGCAGGCGCCGCCAGGGTTGGGGCGAACAGGTGCGCTGGGTCCTCGGGGTGGTGCTCGCCGCGCTGTTCTGCGGCCCCACCGGCCCGAGTACACGACTGGCGGCCGAGGTCCGCCCACCGCTGCCCTCGCGGCGTGTGCGGGGAGACCGTGAACCGGTCTCGGTGCGGGCTGCGGCCAAGGGGAGCGCGAATGTTCCTCGGCCCCGGCCCGGAGAGGAACAGCCGAGGGAGGCTCCGGTGCGGGTGCCGCCGCAGCAGACCCCGTACACGGGACCACGTGGGTGGTGCGAGGACGACGAAGGGGTGCGCGGGGTGCGCCCTTACCTCGCTCGGCACGAAGACCGCGTCGTCCGCACGTATGCCAGGGGAGACGTGCGGGCGAACCGAGGTGGGGAAGCGGCGGGTGGTCGAGGCCCGGCGACATCATCGCTTTCTAGCCCTGGGGGCGGTGGCAAGGGTGAGTTCGCTGAACTGGCTCATCTGGTGCGGCGCTGGCAGGCGATCTCCACCTGAGGAGTAAGAACTCACGCCGGGGTGGTGCTGACCGTGATCACGGGTTGGCGCCGCCCCGGCCTCACGTGGCGGAGGTCAGAAGAACCCTGTGTCAGGGCAAGGGCCGTTGAGGGGCCTGTGACTCCGCCGGTGACGGGGCCTTTCCGGGGGCCTGTGACTCCGCCTGTGCCTCCGCCTGTAGGTGGGCCGCTTTGATCGGCCCACCTCGCGGGCGTTATCAGTGCAGGTCAAAGGCCCTGTGGGTGGGCCGTTGGAAAGCCAGACTTATACCCAGTGGGTAGTCCTCTTCACGTAGGCGGGCGGGCCCGCCCCGACAAGCGGGGGCGGACCCGCCCGCCTACGTCTACCGTGGCCCTCGCTCACCTGTGCCTGTCCCATCCCTCCGCTGCGTCTCCTCCCTGATCACCTCGTCTGCCCTCTCTCCCTCTAGAGCCAGACCAGAGGCACGCGAGTTCTGTCACCTGCCACGCGCGGGCTTCCCCTGGACGAAGAAGCCATGGAAGAAGGGCTCTTCTCCTCTCAGATGGCATTCGCGATCCCTTCCCATGAAGAGTTGGCCTGGTGTGGTTGAGGTGGCCGGAGCGCTCTCACCTGCCGTGTGCCAAAGCGCAATTTCCTGTGCCTGTGAGAATTGTATGGGCGCTTTTCCTCCGGATTCCTTGGAAGCGGGGAGGTGGGGTGTGAATCTGCACTGAACCCGAAGTGAACCCCTGGCCAGCGCATGGGCCACTGACTGGGCCAGCGGGTGGGCCACTTTTAGCTGGCCCACCCCTGCTCGTGCTGCTGTGCAGGTCAACGCCCCTGTGGGTGGGCCAACGGGCGTCCAGACTTATACCCCAGTGGGTAGTTCTCGTCACGTAGGCGGGCGGGGCGCCCTCACTCACGGGCGAGCGCGCCCGCCCCGCCCGCCTCCATGGGCGCTCTACTTGTGCGGCATCCCTTCTTTCTTCATCTCTTTCTCGACGAAATTCTTTCGGCTTCATCATGAGATAAGAATTTAATCCCTTGCTCCTGCGCAGGCTCCAAGATCGTCCCACTCTGGGTGTCGCATAACAGAGCTCTTTCCCCACCGGCCGTGCGTTTTTTGTTGTCCCGAGCCGCGCTGCACGCAACCTCGTCTGCCAGCGGTACACGGTGGCGGAGGCCGAGCCGCGTGAGGTTCTGAGGTCGGGTGTCGCATCTTCAGTTGACGCGTCTTCATAGGGGTTCATCAGGGCGAAGAGGCCCGAGACGACGTCGGGGGAGGGCTGTGGCGTGGTGGCGAGGAGAAGCGCCGCTCGGGAACGGGGCGGTTCGCGGCGGGTTCCAAGCCCATGGTGCGGCCCCGGGACGCGGGCGGGCGGTGTGGGGCTGTCAGCGCCCCGACATCGGCCCCACCGCGCGGCAGGGCCCCAGGCGTCCTGGGGCGGGCCGGTCGGCGCGGACGGGCCGTATAGCGGGCTCGGTGGGCCCCGCGTCGCTGGCTCCCGGGTCGGCCCGGGGTGGGGCGGTGGCAGGAAGGGGGAGATGTCGGGCGTATCGGACGGCCTGGTGGGGTTCTGCGCCCATCGGACGACGTTCCTGCTGAATCCGCTTGACCACCTCTACGAGGTCGAGCGTGGATGCGTGGTGCCCCGCCACACGCGGGGCCGTACGCCGTATTCGTCCAGTTCAGAGGTGGTGGTGAGGTGGGTCGTGTGGGTGTGAGTACTTCGGTCGCGGTGGCCGAGGTCGGCTCACTGCCGAGGGCTGACGGATGTGGTGTGCGTGGGAAGCGAGACGAAGGTGAGGCCGTGCATGGCCGCGCGTGAGGGGTCCACGTTCAAACGGTGCGGATGCCGCGACGAGAAAACCGGCAGGGCGTTGGGGGTCAGGTGTCCGCAGCTCAAGCGCAAGACTGGGGGTTGGAATCCGGCCCATGGGGCGTGGGCGTTCCAGTACGAGCTTCCCCCGACTGGTGAGGGCGGGCGCCGCCAAGCCCGCCGGGTCGGCCTGACCTCCCAGGAACAAGCCCGTAAAGGCCTGGAGCACGTCAAGGCGCTCATCGGCCTGGCGGAGAAGGATCCCACGGTCGAAGTGCAGATCGCTGACTTGGTCCAGGCGGCGTTGAAGCAACGCCGCCCGCTCCCCGACCTGGAAGAGGTGCGCAAGCGGGTGGCGATGGCGGTGGATGTGCGCACCGAACCACCCACCGTCGAGATGTGGTTGGGGGAGTGGTTGGCGGGCAAACCCGATCTGGCCGCGGGGACCAGGGCCTCCTACGCCGGGCACATCCGCACCTACCTCGTCCCGCACCTGGGCCGGCTGCGGGTGGACAAGCTCCAGGCCCGCCACGTCGAGACCATGTTCGCGGCTATCGAGGAGACCAACGCTCACATCCTGGAGTGCCGCGAGTCCGACGATGTGAAGGTGCGGGCCTCGGTCAGGGGGCGCCGGGTGATCTCGCTGTCCACCAAGCACCGCATCCGCGCCACCTTGCGCAGTGCGTTGTCCGAAGCCGTCAGGCGTCCGGACCTGCCGGTGTCGGTGAACATCGCCTCGCACGTACGCCTGCCCTCCTGTCCCAGGAAGCGTCCGCTGGTGTGGACACCCGACCGGGTGCGCCACTGGGCCAAAGACGGGACCGTGCCGGGGGAGGTCATGGTGTGGACCCCGGAGCAGACGCGTACGTTCCTGGTGCACGCGAGGAAGTATCCGTGGCTGTATCCGTTGTTCCACCTGGTCGCGGTCAAGGGCCTACGCCGAGGAGAAGCGGTCGGGCTGCCCTGGTCCAACACGAGGTTGACCGATGGGCAGATCGACGTCCGCGTCCAGGTCGTGCAGTTGGCGTGGGAGACGATCACCTCCACCCCGAAGAGCGCGGCGGGCCAGCGCACCATCACCCTGGATACGGACACCATCAAGGTGCTGCGGGCCTGGAAGCGGTTCCAGAACGAGACCCGTCTCAAGGCCGGAGCGGCGTGGACGGACACTGGCCTGGCCTTCACCCGTCAGGATGGTTCGGGGTGGCATCCGGGGCAGGTCAGTGACTGGTTCCTGCGCGTCGCCAGGGCCGCTGGGTTGCCGCCGATCACGTTGCACGGGCTGCGCCACGGGGCCGCCTCGCTGGCGTTGGCCGCCGGGACGGACGTGAAAGTCGTGTCCAGCGAGTTGGGGCACGCGACCACGCACTTCACCCAGGACACTTACCAGTCGGTGTTCCCGGATGTAGCGAAGGCGGCGGCCGAGGCCACCGCCGCGCTGCTGCGTGGCCCGGCTCCGGTGAGGGCCGGGTAGCCGAACCGCCGAGCACACCAGGAGCCACACGGCGTCACCGACCCCAGGCCAGCGCACGGGTTCACCCCGACTGGCCTGGGGTTTTCTCACGCTCAGGGCCGATAGCCGATCGGATCAAAGGTCCGAAGGATAGGTTTTGAGTGGATTAGGGGGATCTCAGACATTAGAAAGATGAGCAGCCGCTAATCGGCAGGATTTCAGCGGCCGTCGTCTCTAGTCCGCCGCCTCTTGGATATAGATGATTTCGGTGTGAGAGTTGAGTTCGCTTTCAGGTAAATTCGACGAAATAAGAACCTTCTCGTATGGTAGGAAGTGTTATGATCCATATTCCCTTAGTAGGGCGATCATGTGTCGAATCATTCGAACTGCACCTTCGGGTGGCGGCTCGGGATTGAAGTGCATCAGGTTATTTCTGATTTCACGCAGTTCATCAAGGCGTTCGATGAATATTTTTCGATCCAGTTCCCATCCGAGGTTTCTCCATGATGCCTTATTTTCGAGAATGCGCTTGTAGTCTCCGATTGATAGATCCTCGTATGATTCTATATCTCGGTCTCCTGTGGGGTCGCATAGGGTTCGAATGGTGGAGATGTCAAAGTTCGATATGATGGTTTGTCGTAGTCGCTGGTCAAGTTCTCCAATTAGGAAAAAGGGGGTGGCCATATCGCCGTATGCGGCGACCATGTCGCTTGCAGTTACAATCCCAGCAATTTCCCTGGCTTGGTCACGAACAAGTGCAAAATCTGATTCTATGAGAATTGGAAGAATGTCAATGAGGTCTGTGTCGTATGCAACCTCTTGGGTGGGGATTATTGCTTGAGAAAGCTTCGGATTTTCGTAGGCGTGGCGTGCTCGGGTGATCGATTTCCATGTGACGGATCCGCGCACATCTCGTCCGGATACCACAGGGATTTGAGAGTAGTCGTTAATGACCATGTGGGTAATGGCTTCGTTGAACCCTGCTGACGGAGATATCGAGACTATGCCACCGAGGGCGGAGGGCAAATTTCCAACAGTCAAGCCGACTCCTGAAATTGTGCTCTCCTCGCCTGAATTGAGGTGTTTCTTTGTTGGTTCGGATTGTGCTGCTTTGGTTTCGCGGAAGCCTAGCTGGTAGTTCGTAATAAGCTTTACGCTAGTGGTCGATGGTACCGAGCCAAAATCGGGGTAGGTGCTCAGGCTGTGATTTGCTAGCTCTGCATACACTGCTTCGCGAACATGGGAGCCGCGTTGTTTTATTTCCCACCAATTAATTAGTTCCTTTGCGGTGATTGTCATTGGGTTTCCTTTTTCTGCCTCCTCTCTTGCTTTCTTGAGATGGGTGTGGCGCTGGTTGGCGGTCATGGATCCGGAATCTTTTGGTCTGGGTATCCCGGGGGCTGGGGTTTCTAGAAACTGTTGGCGAATTTGATCGAGTGTAGTTCCATTTTTCAGTTTCCATGTGGTCCAGCTGTCAAAATATTCCCCGGTGGCTGCTGCGGTGGCTTGGTCGGGGAATTCGAATTTCTGATTATTGTTTAATTCGATCCGCCCTGGAGGTGTGATTGTTGCTGTGTGAGTGGTGCCTGCATGTTTCAGGATGAGTTGCGTTCCATTTTGGAGCAGACCTTCATTGAAAAGGTCGACGAGAGATACGCGTTTTCCGGGTATGAGGTATCGAGGACGTTCTATATATCTTTCCAGGCTGAGATCGTAATCTCGGGAGATAATTTCTGCCTTGGGGACACAGAAGCTCTGGTCTGTGCGAGCACGGTCCTGCTCACTACCGTCTCGGCGTGACCACCGGGTGAGTAGGTCGGGGAGGTTATTCTTCTCGTGCTCGGTTCCGTTCAGGTTTTTGGCGAGAGCGCCGATCTTGTCCTCGGGAAGCAGAGGGGTACGTTTATCATCGAGGCTGTACCCGTCAGCCGCGACATCGTAGAACCAGACGTTTTCGGTGTCACCGGCGTTTGTCTTGGTGAAGAACAGGATCGCGGTAGAAACACCCGAGTATGGTTTGAAAACACCGCTGGGGAGCTTCACCACGGCCTCCAGCTTCTGGTCCTCCACGAGGATCTTGCGGATGGATTTGTGAGCTTTGGTGCTGCCGAACAGCACGCCTTCCGGCACGATGACGGCGGCACGACCACCCGGCTTCAGAAGACGCAGGAAGAGCAGGAGGAAGAGCAGCTCCGTCTTCTTCGTCTTAATTATCTGATGGAGGTCCTTGGCCGTGCTCTCGTAGTCCAGGCTTCCGGCGAAGGGAGGATTGGCGAGGATGAGCGAGTAGCGCTCCGCCTCGTTCTCGATGCTCTCGGCGAGCGAGTCGCGGTAGCGGATGTCGGGTTGCTCCACACCGTGCATGAGCATGTTCATGCTGGCGATCCGCAGCATGGTGCTGTCGAAGTCGAAGCCGTGGAACATGCTGTGGTGGAAGTGCCGCTGATTGGCAACTTCCAGGAGAGCGTCACTGTGCTCGGCGCGCAGGTGCTCGGAGGCGGCGACCAGAAAGCCTGCCGTACCGCAGGCGGGGTCGCAGATCTCGTCCTGAGGGCCGGGGTTCATCATCGCCACGATGAGCTGGATGATGTGCCGGGGAGTACGGAACTGCCCATTGTGCCCGGAGGTGGCGATCTTGCCGAGCATGTACTCGTACAGGTCGCCCTGCACGTCGCTATCACCGAGAGGCAGTTTGTCGATCATGTCGACTGCCTTGGTCAGCAGGTTGGCGTTGGGGATGGTGAACCGCGCATCCCGAATGTGGTGCGCGTACGTGGACTCATCACCGCCGAGCCTGCGCAGCCAGGGGAACACCCCGTTGCTCACACGCTCATACAGGTCGTCGGGGGAGAGCTCTAAGAGTCGGGACCAGCGAACCTCGTCGGTCCCGGCAGTGTAGACAGGGTTCTCGATGGGCCGGCCCGTGTGCTGGTGCTTCTTCTCCTTGGCCGTCTGGACGTCCTCCAGTCTGCGGACGAACACCAGGTAGGTGATCTGCTCGATCACTTCGAGGGGGTTGGAGATGCCTCCGGACCAGAACGCGTCCCAGAGACGATCGATCTTGCTCTTCAGCTCGCTGGTAATCACGACCATCAGCGTAACGGAAGGCTGCGACGCTCCCCGGGTAGTTATCGGAACCGATGCCCTACAAAAACGATAAGCCCTGATGGTGTCCGTGTGTCTTGTTACGTGTCCCGTGCCCCTGACGAACTCCGAAGGAAGGGAGGGTCGCTTACCGGAACGCACCGGGAGCGAGGATAGATTCGGAGAGTTCCTGCTTGACTGGTTGAGGGACTGGAGCTGCTCGTGTCCGGTGCCGAGGAACACTCCTTCTCGTTAAGGGACCAGCCCAAAGTTGACGTGGACCTCGCGAACTTGAGCTTCACCGAGATACATGAGTCGTGGAATCAGCGACCACCGTACTCGGCAATCCCCCCGCGACCTGGCGATGTCCTACTTCCGTCTGTGCGACGTGTCCGGCTCGGAGTTTTTCGGCTCTGCGAGCCCGAGCGAAGCGGTCGGCTGAAGGAGGCGTTGTATCCCGCCATCGAAGATGAGGGATCCGAGAACCTTGATGATGGACATAGGCCTAAGTATGCCCCTGACCTCAGGAGGAGTCCTTGAAGAGGGGATCGAGGGCTGTGTAGACCGTATCGGAGTGTCAGGCTGCTGACTGAAGGCAAGTCATAACGCAGCACCAGGAACTCTAAGCAACTGGGGAAGTTTAGTATCCAGGCTGTGGTAGTTCGAGGTGAACTCGGTGTTTCATGCAGGGCTGTAGGGCGCTGGTGGGTGAGCACAGGGCAGCCCCGGACGTGGCGGGGGTCTCCGAGACCGGGGATGAGATGGGTGCGGAGGTGACCCTGATCGACCTGAACGGTGACGGGAACCGGGACCTGGTGGCCGAAATGCCGGGGGAGAACACCGGCAACGGCGCCATCACCCTGCTCTACGCCACCGCCGACGGCCTGACCGGGCAGGGCTCGCTAACCTTCGGCGGGGCCACCCTGGATTTGGACGGGACCGAGGCTGAGTTCGATCGGGGGCTGTCCCGGTAGGTGTCCATTGTCGATGTGCGGTGGGCCGTGGTCCCGCGCTGAGGGCCCGGCCCACCGTGCTGGTCGTGGTGGGCCGGGGGCACGCGAACACGTCCCCGCCCAAGGTCACGGGACGGCAAAGTGCTCCGGGAGATGGGCGCCCGCCTGTACTGGACCTTGCACTGGGGAGCACACGGGGAGCATTTCAGGCCCGGATCCGGGCCGCACGCCTCGTCTGTTCGACTCGCACACCCCGTCTGACCTGGGGGTTTGTGGCGCACCCGGCAGGATTCGAACCTGCGACCATCGGATTAGAAGTCCGGTGGTCTGTCAAACGAGCTAGAGGCACGCGACATCTTCGTCCGGGGCGCATCCCGCGCAGTGCTGTTGCCGCCCCTGGTGGCCTATCCGCGAGCCCTACGCCGAGGTGTCCTTGTGTGCCGCAGGGCGGGGAGAGCAGCCCGTGGTCCCGGCCAGGGACCAAAGCTGAGGCCGTGACCACGGGAGCGCGGCAGACGGTGCGGCGGCGCCCCCGGGCGGTCGTGCGGACCCGTCCGCCCCCTCAGAAGCGGCTGCCGGGCCTGGCCACGCTCACCGGGCCGGAGAACCCGCGTGCCGCGTGCTGGGCGCCCTCCTCCCACATGCCGGGGTCGGCGAAGTGGGTGAGGACCAGGTGGTCGACCCCTGCCTCGGCGGCCAGGTCACCGGCCATCGCGGCGGTGAGGTGGCCGTGGCCGGTCAGGGCCTGGTCGTCGGCCTCCAGGTAGGTCGACTCGCACACGAACAGGTCGGCCCCCTCGGCCGCGCGCACGGCGGCCTCGCAGTACCCCGTGTCGGAGGAGAAGGAGACCACCCTGCCGCCGTCGGGGTCCTCGAACCGCAGCGCCGCCGAGGGGACGCTGTGGTGGGCCCGGAAGGAGCGGAAGGAGGTCCCCGCCGCCTCGTAGCGGGTCGTCCCGTCCATGGCCATCTCCTTGGGCTCGAAGGACTGGGCGATGGGGCTGTTCATCGTGGGCAGCGTCGGGATGCCGAAGACCGCGTCGAAGGCGGCCAGGCGCTCGGCCTCCCCCTCCGGGTAGTACAGGGGGATGCGCGGCAGCACATCGGGGAAGGTCCACCGGTAGGCCCAGGCCATGAGGTCCAGGCTGTGGTCGGCGTGCAGGTGCGTCACCACGATCCCGCGCAGCCGGTCGAGCCCGTAGCGCGCGCAGTAGGCCAGCAGGGACCCCGGCCCGGCGTCGACCAGCAGGATGCCGTCGTCGGTGTGCAGCAGGTAGCAGGAGGCGGGGCCCTCCGCGGTGGGCGCCGTGGCGTTGGAGCCGAGGATTTCGAGTTCGAGCATGGGTTTCTCCGTCGTGGGGTGGTCTGGTGCCCTCAGGGGCGGAGCCGGGTGGTTGCCTCAGGAACAGGACCGAAGCGGTGGCCTTAGCGGGCGGAGCCGGAACGCCCGCTATCAGGCCGCGGGGACGAGCAGGGTGGCGCGGCCGGGAACGACCGCCAGCGACACGGAACGGCCGATCCGGGCATCGGGCGGAACCCGCACGCCGAACACGTGGCCGTGCGCGTCGACCGTGAGGCGGACGGCGTCGCCGACGAACTCGGCGTGCGTGACCTGCGCGGTCACGGCTCGGGCGTCGTCGTGGTCGGTGACGGTGAGGCTGTCGTCGCGCAGGAGCAGGCGGGTGCGGCCGTGCCGGGTCGGCCCGGTCCGCAGGTCCGACGCGGGGATCCTCCACCGGCCGCCGAGCACCGCGGCTTCGCCCTGGGAGAGTTCGGCGTCCAGCAGGACCGCGTTGGCCAGGAAGTCCGCGACGAAGGCGTCGGCGGGGTCCTCCCACAGTTCCCGGGGCGTCCCGAACTGCACCAGTGACCCCTCGCGCATCAGGGCGATCCGCGACCCCAGGGACAGGGCCTCGCGCTGGTCGTGCGTGACGATCAGCGTGGCACACCCCGAGGAGGAGAGCATGGCGGACAGCTCCCGGCGCAGGCCGCCCCGCAGCTGCGGGTCCAGGGCCGCCAGGGGCTCGTCCAGGAGCAGGACGTCCGGTTCGACGGCCAGGGCCCGGGCCAGGGCCACGCGCTGGCGCTGGCCGCCGGAGAGCTGGTCGGGACGCCGCTCCGCGAGCTCGGTGAGCTGCGTCAACTCCAGCATCTCGGCGACCCGGCGGCGCCTGCGGTCGGCCGGGAGCCGCCGGGCGCGCAGGCCGTAGGCGATGTTGCCCGCCACGCTCAGGTGCGGGAACACCGCGTAGTTCTGCGGGACCAGGCCCACGCCCCGGCGGGCCGGATCCAGGTGCGTGATGTCGCGTCCGCCCAGGCCGATGCCTCCTTCGGCGACCGGGGTGAGTCCGGCGACCGCGCGCAGGGTGCTGCTCTTGCCGCAGCCGGAGGGGCCCACGACGGCCACGGTCTCGTCGGGCAGCACCTCCATGGACACCCCGCGGACGGCCTCGGTGTCGCCGTAGCGGATGGTCAGGTCGGACACGGTGAGGCCGGACGCGCGGGCGGCGGGGCCGGGCGCGGGAGCGGCGGGGTCGGACGCGCGGGTCCCGGGTTCACGGAGATCGGTCACGGAGTGCTCCTCAGGGCGTGCCGCCGGGCCAGCACGATGGCCGTCAGCACCGGGGCGACGAAGGCGATGAAGATGATCGACTGCGCGGACGCGGGTTCGAGCCTCTGGGTGGAGTAGGAGTCGAACAGGGCGAACGGCACGGTGGGTGTGGCGGGCGGGTTGACGAAGAAGGAGATGTTGAACTCGCCGAAGGACAGGGCGAAGACCATCGTCATCGCCTGGGTGATCGCGATGAGGCAGCCGGGGACGGTGACCGTGGCCAGGGCCCTGGCGGGTCCGGCCCCCAGGCTGCGGGCGACCTGCTCGTTGAGGCGCAGGTCGTCGTCGGCCAGCGCGGGCACCAGGGCGGCCAGGGTGAAGGGCAGCGTGAACACCACGTGGCCCATGACCAGCAGGATCCCGCTGGGGCGCAGCGCCGCGTAGGCGCTCACCAGGGCGACGCTCAACGCGATGCCGGGCACGGCCAGGGGCACGTTGACCAGGTATCCCGTCAGCCGGGTCAGCGGCGAGGGGTGGCGGGCCACCCACCAGGCCAGCGGGCCGCCCAGGGCGAGGTTGAGCACCACCACCAGCGCCGCCACGGCCAGGCTGCGGCCGATGACGGGGGCCAGCGGGGGCCAGGCGTAGGCGAACCAGTCCAGCGTGAACCCGCCGCCCCAGGGGCCCTGGGAGAAGTCGACGCTGGTGGCCACCACCAGGGTCGCCAGGATCGGGACGAGGACGAAGGCGCAGACGGCCCAGGTGACGACGCGGTTCACGAGGCCACCGCCCGTCCGACCAGGCGGCCCAGGCCGCGGCCGAGCACCAGCGCGGCGACGGCCATGGCCGCCAGCAGCACCGCCAGGGTGGAGGAGGCGGCCAGGCGGTAGCCGGTGGTCAGTTCGTTGGCGACGTTGAGCGGGAGCAGGCGGATCCCCTCCGAGAGCGTGGCGACCGTGCCGTACCCGCCCAGGGCGATCGCCGCCGCCGTGCCCCCGGTCTCGATGAGCGCGGGCAGCAGCAGGGGCAGGGTGACCGTGAACAGCACCCGCACCCTGGAGGCGCCCAGGGTGCGGGCGCTCTCGGTGAGCGAGGGCGCAAGCCCCGCCGCGGCGGCGCGCAGCGGCCCCAGGACCCGGGGCAGCGAGAAGTAGACGTAGGCCACGAGCAGGCCGGGCAGGGTGTAGGCCAGCCCCGCGAAGCCCTCCCACAGCGGCGCGAGCAGGCCGGTCCTGCCGTTGAGCACGATCGCGAAGAACCCGATGATGATGCCGGGCAGGGCGATCGGCAGGGTGAGCAGGGCGTCGGTGGCGGCCCCGCCGCCCCCGGAGCGGTCCTGCCGCGCCTGGTGCAGGACGACGGGGACGGCGATCACGAGCGTGGCCAGGACCGCCACCCCGGCGACCAGCGCCGACGCGGCCAGCGACTCGCGCACGGCCGCCGAGGACAGGGCGTCGGCGTAGTGCTCCAGGGTGGGGCCCCCGTCGGCCGGGGACCGGCCCAGGCCCAGGGAGTTGGCCACCAGCACCACGACCGGGTAGGCGCTGAACAGGCAGACGAGGGCGAGCGCCGGGAGCGCCGCGGACCACGGGGGCGGCGCGGCGCGGCGCACGCGCGCGGTACCGGGGGACACTAGAAGCCGACCTCGCTCTGGTACAGGTCGATGAACTCCTGCTGCCGCTCGCCCTGTTCGAGATAGTCGATGGTGATCGCGCGCTCGTAGTCGGACTCGGGCAGGACCTGATCGGCGAGCTCCTCGGGCATCTGGCCGACCACCGGGCGCATGTAGCCGTCCGCGAAGAGGCCCTGGCCCTGCTCGGAGAAGTAGAAGTCCAGCAGCTCCCTGCCGTTCTCGGCGTTGGGCGAGCCCTCGACCAGGCCGACGATGTAGGGGATCTGCAGCGAGCCCTCCTCGGGGATGACGACGCTGACGTCGGCGCCCTCGTCGCGGAGCTTGTAGCCGTTGAAGTCGGTGTCGATGAGGATGGGGATCTCGCCCTGGGCGACCTTGGCGGTGGCGGTCTGCGCGGAGGTGGAGGCGCCGTTCTCCTTCAGCTCGGCCAGGTAGTCCAGTCCCGGCTGCCAGTCGGACAGGTCGCCGCCGAGCGCGTGGTTGACCGCCGTCGCGGCCGAGTAGCCCACGGCCGCCTGGGTGGGGTCGAGGTAGCCGACCTTGCCCTCGTAGGCGGGGTCGAGGAGGTCCTCCCAGCTGCTCGGCACGGGCGCGCCGTCCAGGTGGTCCTCGTTGACGATGAAGGCGATGGTGCCGGTGTGGACGGCGGTCCAGTTCCCGTCGGGGTCGCGCAGGTCCTCGGGGACCTCCTCCGCGCCCTCGGGCACGTAGGACTGCAGGACCCCGGCCTCCACGAGCTGTCCGGCGAAGGCGATGCCGGTGTAGGCGACGTCGGCGACGGGCGCGCCCTTCTCGGCCTGGAGCGCGGCCAGGGCCTGCCCGGAGTTCTTCGGGTCGTTGGGGGCCTGGATGCCGGTCTGCTCGGTGAAGGCGGCCAGGACCTCGCCGTAGTTGCCCCACTCGGCGGGGGAGTTGTAGGTGATGACGGTGCCGCCGTCGCCGGTGGCCGCTGCCTGGGGCAGGTCGGCGTTGCCGCAGGCGGTCAGGGCGAGGACGGACGTGATCGCGGCGGCGCTCAGGACGCCGCGTCCGCGGGTGAGGGTCATGGGGACTCCGGGATCGGGTCTGCGGTGCCTGCCGGACACCGCTGTGCGGAAGTGCGTGATTAAACGATTAATCAGTGCGGTGACCTGTTGTTTCGCAAACGGTGACCGGAGGTCGAACACCGGTGGAACAGCGTCCCGCGCCGTCGACCCGCCGGTGCCCGCCCCGAGCGGGCGCACGGTACTTTCGAGTCCACGGTCACAGTCCCCCCGAGGAGAGCCATGCCGGAACCGACCAAGCGCGCGACCCTGCGGGACGTCGCGGCCGGTGCGGGCGTCTCGGTCGCCCAGGCCAGCTTCGCCCTCAACGGCACCGGCCGCGTGGCCGCCGCGACCGCCGAGCGGGTCCGCCGGATCGCCGCGGAACTCGACTACCAGGCCGACGGCCGGGCCCGGGCGCTGCGCACCGGCCGACGTTCCGCCTACGGCGTGGTGATCCGCAACATGCGCAACCCCTTCTTCCTGGACGTGTTGCGCGGCATGGAGACCGTCGCGCACCGCGAGGGGGCGCTCCTGCTGATCATGAGCTCGGACTACGACCAGGAGCGGGAGAACGCCGCGCTGCGCAGGCTCGCCGCCGAGGCGGTCGCCGGTATCGCCATCGCGCCCATCGGGCGGCGCGACCGCCTCCTGGAGTGGATGGACCGCCACACCCACGTCCCGGTGGTGGCCTTCAACTGCACACCCGAACCCGACCGTGAGGGCACCGCCGGCCGCCTGTCCACGGTCGGCCCCGACGACGAGGAGGCCGTCGCCCGGGCCGTGGAGCACCTGGCGGAGCGGGGCCACCGCGAGGCCGCGCTCCTGATGGCCCCCGAGCACCTGGCCGCCGACTGGGGGCGCGAGGAGGCCTTCCACCGCCACTGCGCCCGGCACGGGATGACCGCGTCGGTGGCACGCGGCCCCCTGGACTACGAGGCGGTGGCCCGCAGGTCCGCTCAGATGATGGCGCGCCCCGGGCACCGCGCTCTGATCGTCAACTCCGACCACCTGAGCGCCGCCGTCTACGACGCCGCCCGCTCCCTGGGCCTGCGCGTGGGGCGCGACGTCAGCGTGGTGGGCCACGACGACCTGCCCACCTCGGCCCTGCTGGACCCCGGCCTGACCACGATCGCCGTGGAGCGCGAGGTGCTGGGGGAGCGGATCATGGGCCTGCTCGTTGAGGGGCCCGGCAGCGCCGTGCGGCTGCCCGTGCGCCTGGTGGAGCGGGGGTCGGTCGCGGTCCTGGCGTGAGGCCGCTGCCCGCGCCCTCCTGACATCGCGGACCGCCGACGGCTTCCCGTTCCCCCCGCCGTCCGCGCCCTCCTGCCGTCCGCGCCCTCCTGCCGTCGTGGACCGTTCTCCGGGCGGTGACCACGTCCGCGGCCTGCCCGGCCGGACGATCGCTCCCGGGGCGGCGGAACTTCCGAAGCGCTCCTGGCCGCGGCTGACAGCATGGCTGACGCGGTGCTGACAGCTCTATGGCGCGCTGTCAGGGAAGGACGCTGTCAGCCGGGGGAGGACGGCTGTTCGCCGTGTCCAGGGTGTTCGCCGGGGTGTTCGTCTAAGCGTGCGAACAGGGTGGGTGGCGCTGACAGGGCAGGTCAGGGCCGGTTTCGGGTGTTCGTTCTGACGCCCCGACTTACAGCGTTTTTCCCTCTGTTGTCCGTGCGGGGGAGGGGCGGGCGAGACCGGTCCCTCCTAAGGTGAGGCCCACGTCGTTTGACGAGCGCGACGCGAAGCGGCTTCCCGCACCCGTCAGCGGTCCTGCGGCACAGTGGAGGAGGCGGACACCGCGAAATCCGTCGGAAAAAGTCGCCGCGGGATGTCGAGAACCCGCGCACGGCTCCGTCCCCGGAGTGAACACGGCCCGCGACGGGGCCGCACAGCACCCGGCCCGCACGGGCCACGAGAGCGACCCACGGAGGACATCATGGCCAAGTACCTGCTGCTCAAGCACTACCGGGGCGCACCGGCATCGGTCAACGACGTGCCCATGGACCAGTGGACGCCGGAGGAGGTCTCGGCCCACATGCGCTACATGCGGGACTTCGCCGACCGGCTGGAGGGCACCGGCGAGTTCGTCGACGGCCAGGCGCTCTCCCCGGAGGGCGCGTTCGTCCGCTACGACGGCGAGGGGCGGCCGCCGGTCACCGACGGCCCGTTCGCCGAGACCAAGGACCTGATCGCCGGGTGGATGGTGATCGACGTCGAGAACTACGAGCGGGCGGTCGAACTGGCCGGGGAGCTGTCGGCGGCGCCCGGGGCGGGCGGGAAGCCGATCCACGAGTGGCTGGAGGTGCGCCCGTTCCTGACCGCGCCCCCGACCATCACGGAGTGACACACCATGGATGAGGCCCTTCTGCGGACCCTCACCCCCACCGTGATCGGAATCCTCGGCCGCCGCGGAGCGGACTTCGCCGCGGCCGAGGACGCCGTGCAGGAAGCCCTGGTCGAGGCAGTGCGCGTGTGGCCGGACCACCCGCCGCACGATCCCCGGGGCTGGCTGGTCACGGTGGCCTGGCGCAAGTTCCTCGACACCGCCCGCGCCGACACCTCCCGACGGCACCGCGAGGTACGCGTCGAGGCCGAACCCGCACCCGGTCCGGGCGAGGCGGTGGACGATACGCTCCGGCTGTACTTCCTGTGCGCGCACCCGTCCCTGACACCGGCCTCGGCCGTGGCGCTCACGCTGCGCGCGGTCGGCGGCCTGACCACGCGTCAGATCGCGCGGGCCTACCTCGTGCCGGAGGCGACCATGGCCCAGCGCATCAGCAGGGCCAAGCGGACCGTCTCGGGCGTCCGGTTCGACCGGCCCGGCGACGTCGCCACCGTGCTGCGGGTGCTCTACCTGGTCTTCAACGAGGGCTACTCCGGAGACGTCGACCTCGCCGGTGAGGCGATCCGGCTCACCCGCCAGCTGGCGGCCGGAACCGACCACGAGGAGGCCGCGGGGCTGCTCGCGCTCATGCTGCTGCACCACGCCCGGCGCCCGGCGCGGACCGGACCCGACGGCAGACTCGTGCCCCTCGCCGAGCAGGAGCGCGGCCTGTGGGACACCCGCATGATCGCCGAGGGCGTCGGCGTGCTCCAGGCGGCCCTGGCCCGCGACCGCCTGGGCGAGTACCAGGCCCAGGCCGCGATCGCCGCCCTCCACGCCGACGCCCGGACGGCAGAGGAGACCGACTGGACGCAGATCGTCGAGTGGTACGACGAACTGGTGCGCCTCACCGACAGCCCCGTGGTCCGCCTCAACCGGGCCGTCGCGGTCGGTGAGGCCGACGGTCCGCGGGCGGGGCTGGCCGTCCTGGCGGAGCTGGACCCCTCCGTTCCCCGGCACGGCGCCGCCGCCGCGTACCTGCACGAGCGCGACGGCGACCCGGCCACCGCGGCGCGGCTCTACGCCGAGGCCGCCCGGTCGGCGCCCAACCTGCCCGAACGCGACCACCTCATGCGCCAGGCCGCACGGCTCAACGCCCGGCTGCGCGGTTGAGCGTCCCCCGGGGGCGGCGGGCGTGCAGCGACCGGGCGGGGGAGAGCCGCCCGCCCCGCCGTTGGGTCGGCCGGACCGTGCCGTGCGAAGGCGGCGGTCAGTCCAGGAGCCGTTTCCGGAGGGCGGCCAGGTCCTCCTCCGCGACCCCCGCCGCCAACAGGTAGGCGTGCGCGTCCAGCCCGCGCAGGGCGTCCAGGACGGTGTCGCGCAGGGTCAGGCCGCGCTCGGACAGCACGGCCTCGATCACGGGGCCCTGGTCCGGTTGCCCCATCGCGGCGAAGAGCGGGACGAGCTCGGTCGTGGACAGCTCGTAGTCGTCGGCGATCGCGTCGGCTCCGACGTCGGCCAGGGCGAGCAGCAGCAGCGCGACCAGACCGGTGCGGTCGCGTCCGGCCCCGCAGTGGAACAGGACGCCGCCCGGCTCGGCCCGGGCCAGGGCGGTGACCACCGCTGCGCAGCGTTCGGCCTTGCGGTCCAGGAAGGGGCGGTAGTAGAGCGGGCTCCCGTTCAGCCGTCGGCGGTTGACGTCCTGCCAGAACCCGACGTCCTCGACGTGGTCCAGGGCCACCTCCAGGCGCGTCATCCCCGCGGGCAGGGGAGTGGGGGCCGTCTCCGCGGGGAAGGCGGCGGACCCGCCCCGGCTCGTCGGGCCCTCACCCGGAGCCGGCCGGATCTCGTCCGGGTTGCGCAGGTCCACGACGGTGCGCACGCCCGCCTGGTAGGCGGCCCGCCAGCCCCTGTCGGTGACGAAGCGCGGGTCGGCGGAGCGGATGAAGGCGCCCCGGCGGACGCTGCGTCCGTCCCGGCTCGGCAGGCCGCCGAGGTCGCGGGTGTTGAAGAAGCCCTCCCAGGTGATCCTTCTGCTGTCGCTCATGGACGAAGGGGTACTTCACCTGACGGAGGAAGAAAAGTTCCTTGGTCCCTTGCCGGGCGGCGGTCAGACGGTCGGTGAGGATGCCCCCGAGGCCGCGATGTGGTCCGCGAGCTGCTCGGCGGCGCTGCGGGGCTCGCGGCCGAGCAGCTCGGTCAGCAGCGGGTGGTGTCCCGCGAAGTACCCGTCGCGGGCGGCCCGCGACATCATGAGCGTCAGCCCGACCACGTGTTCGGGGACGCCGCTCGCGATCTGGTCGGCGCTCCACCGCTCGTCGTCCACGACGACGCGTTCGATGTCGCGGCCGGTGAGTTCGGAGGCGATCCGGGCGAAGTCACCGAGGGTGACGGGCTCGGGCGGAGTGAGGGTGACCGGGCCGTCGAAGGAGCGCTCACCGGTGAGGATGACCGCCGCGGCCTCGGCCAGGTCGGCGCGATCGGCCCAGGGGAGGGGGCCGTCCGCCGGTTTGGCGATCACCCCGGTCCGCTGCCACGGGCCGAGCAGGAGGTCGAGGCTGCCGAAGAACCCGTAGCGCAGCGCGGTCCAGGCGGTCCCCGACTCGGCGAGGACCGCCTCGGTGGCGGCGTGCAGGCGCGCCGGGAGGTAGGGGCTGTCGGCGGCGGCGCCGTGCTGGCTGGTGTAGAGGATCCGCCGGGCGCCGGCCGCGACGGCCGCCTCGATCGCGACGCGGTGCTGTCCGACCACGTCGGACTCCGTGTCGCTGGAGGACACCAGGAGCACCTGGTCGGCTCCCTCGAAGGAGTCGCGCAGCGCGGCCGGGTCGTCGTAGGAGCCCTGGCGCACGCGCACCCCGCGGTCGGCGAGGTGCCGTGCCCTGGTGACGTCGCGCGCGCTGACGCCGATCCGGTCGGCTGGGACGCGCCTGAGGAGGTGCTCGACGGTGGCTCCGTTGAGTGCGCCGGTGGCGCCGGTGACGACGATCATGTCCGTGGTCCTCTCCATGTGTGTTCGTGCCCGCCCCGGTGGGCGGGTCGCGGCGACGGGAATCCGGTGCACCGACGGGGTGCGCGTACGGCGGTCCCCGGGCCCGGGCGGAAGCGGCCCGGACGCGGCGGTCGGGCATCCGCACTTAAGTTGACTGGCATGGTCAACTTCGCTCGCGCCAACGACATTAAGTAAACTGACCAAGTGAGTCAAGTTGTTGTGTCGGCAACGGGGGACGGTGGGTGGCCATGACCGGTGCGGCGGCTTCGGGGCCCCGTCTGCGGGCGGACGCCAAGCGCAACGCCGAGCAGATTCGGCGCGCCGCGATCGACGCCTTCCAGGGGCGGGGCCTGTCCGTGCCGCTGGAGGAGGTCGCCCGGGCGGCCGGGGTGAGCAAGGCCACGATCTTCAACCGGTTCGGCGGCAGGGTCGGCCTCATCGAGGCCGTCGTCGAGGAGGTGGTCGCGGCCGAGCTGTACGCCGCCATCGACCGCACCCGGGCCCTGGACGACGCCGGGGAGCGGATCGCCCACTACGTCACCGCGATGCGCGACCTCCTGTACCGCCAGCCCGCCGCGGTCGACCTGCTGTTGCAGGCGTATCCGCACTCGCGGCGGCTCCTGGAGATCTGCCGGGCCGCGGGGGAGATCAACGGCGAGCTCGTCGCGGCGGGCCGGGCCCGCGGCGCACTGCGTCCGGAGTTCGAGGAGGACGACCTCCACGCGATCGTCGTGGACACCGCGCTCGCCCTCAAGCACGGGACCCGCCCGCCGCGGGAGGACTACGACCGCCGCACCGCCTTCCTCCTCGACGGGATACGCGGGCGCCGGGAGTCCGCCTGACCCCCGGGGCGCATGCCTCGGGGGCGAGGGGGCGAAACGCCCGAGCGCGCGGGGTGCGGCGCGCTCGGGCGATCTTATGAATCTACGTCGTAAAGGCCGCGGTTCTCAATATCCGGCTTCATCCGAACCCCATGTCCCTCACTCCAGAACGCCGAAGGCCTGCCCGTCCTCGGGCAGCACCTGGCCCCCGTCGACCACGATGCTCTGCCCGGTGATGAAGGAGGCGCCGGGACCGGCCAGGAACAGGCAGGCCGCGGCGATGTCATCGACCTCGCCGATGCGGCCGAGGGGGATCGCCGCGCGCATGCGCTCCAGGTAGTCCGGCCCCAACTCCTCCAGGCCCTCGGTGCGCACGTTGCCGGGCAGCACCGCGTTGACGGTGATACCCCGGGGCGCGAGTTCCACCGCGGCGCTGCGCATGAACCCGAGCTGGGCGGCCTTGGTGGCACCGTAGTGGGACCAGCCCGCGTATCCGGTCAGGGGTCCGGTGATGGAGGAGGTGATCACCACGCGCCCCCGCCCGGAGGCCGTCAGGGCCTCCACGGCGGCGCGCACCGTCAGCACGGTGCCCTTGACGTTGGTGTCCACGACCCGGTCGAGTTCGCCGGGGTCCATCGACACCAGCGGGGACGAGGGGAAGATCCCGGCGTTGGCGCAGACCACGTCCAGACCGCCGGTGCGCCGCACGGCCTGCTCCACGACGCGTTCGCAGTCGTCGGCCCTGGCCACGTCGCCGACCACCCACTCCGCCCCCGGGACGCCCCGGGCGGCCTCGCGCGTCCGGGCCTCGTCGCGGCCGACGATCACCACCCGGTCCCCGGCCTCGGCGAACCCCTTGGCGATACCGAGCCCGATGCCCCGGCTCCCGCCGGTCACCAGAACTGATCTGTCCACGGTCGGCTCCTGCCCTCAGGTCGAACGCTGCTCCGTCCCGTCCAGGATTCCGTACGGGGGCGCGCTCTCACCCGGCTTTCCGGTGATCGGACGAGGGCTGTGCGCTGCTCCCGCCGCCGACCCCGGCCCCGACCGGCCGCGGTCCGCCGAGGGACGCCTGAACCACCGACGCCCGGCTTCCGGCGCACGGACTCCCGCCACCCCGGCTCACGGCAGAGCGGCCGGTGAACGCCGGACAGCCGGACCCCGCGTCAGCCGCGGGCCGCGCGCGGCGGCGCGAGGGAGTCGGTGATGCGCACCTCGGTGGGCAGCCTGCGCCCCCGGGGGCGGGCCCCCGCGGGCCCGTCGACCAGCTCGACCAGTGCCGACACCGCCGCGCGGCCCAGCTCGTCCGCCGGGGCCAGCACCGCCGAGATCGGCGGCCCCGGCAGGTCGGCCAGGGCGATGTCGTCGGCCGCGGCCACACTGATGTCCTCGGGCACCCGCACTCCCATGCGGCCGAACTCGAACATCGCTCCCAGCAGCAACAGGCTGTTGTAGACCAGCATCGCCGTGCAGCCCGAGTCCACGATCTCCCGCGCCGCCGCGGCCCCCTCGGCGAAGGCCGGTCGCACGGGCCCGAAGACCCGCACCCGCAACCGGGACCGGGCGGCGTGCTCCACCAGCTCCTCGCGCCTGCGCCGGTCCATCCACGAACTGGGCGGCCCCGCCAGGTAGGCGACGTCGCGGTGACCCAGCTCCACCAGGCGGTCGTAGACGGTGCCCAGACCGCCGGGGGTGTCCACGGTGAACGAGGTCAGTCCGGGCACGCGGCGGTTGATCACCACCAGCGGCTTGCGCCGGTGCGCCTCCTTCAGGTCGGCGGCCGAACCCACCGGTGACTGGAGCGCGAACCCGTCCACCTGGCTCTCCAGCTCGCCGAGCACCTCGGCCTCGCGGGCCGCGTCGCCCCCGGTGACGGCGATGATCACCCGGCGTCCGCTCCTGCCCGCCAGCTCCTGCGCGGCGGTGGCGGTGGTGGAGTAGAAGGGGTTGTCCAGGTCGGGGACGAGCAGGGCGAAGAAACCGCTGCGGCCCGTGGTCAGCGCCCGCGCGGCCGGGTTGGCCCGAAAACCCAGCCGTTCCGCGGCGGCGCGCACCCGGAGCAGGGTGGGCTCGGAGACCATGGACGGCCGCGACAGGGCCCGCGAAACGGTGGACGCCGACACACCGGCCTCCCTGGCCACGTCGTCCAGACTCGCCATTGCAGCTCCTCACACCCGGCGGTGCCCCCTGTCACACTCGCGACCCGGGGGTTGGCTCATGTCCCCGACACAGGCTACGGTGTGCAAGCGCTTGCAGATGTTTCCGCAGATGAACCGCTGTTCGGATCAGGCATCGTGCAGACGAATCCTCGCGCAGACACGGCACCGCGCAGCTCGGGCGCCGTGCCGAACCCAGACCGTCCCCTCGACAGCGACCGGGAGTGGAATTGCCCCGCCCGTCACCCACCGTCGGCGCCGACGCGGCCGCTCCGCGCCGCGGCCGCCTTCCACGACCACCCGTCACGGTCCTGCTGGTCCCGGGGCTGGCCGTGGTCCTGTTCGCCTTCTGCTACCCGGTCGTGGCCACCCTGGCCTGGCCGCCCGACGGCGACCCCGCCACGGTCGCGCGCGAGACGGGCGGCTTGCTCACCGACCCCTACCTGCTGCCCGTGGTCGCCCGCACCGTCCGCGTCGCCGTGGTGACCACCGCGCTGTGCCTGATCATGGGCTTCCCGGTGGCCTACCTCATCTCCCGGGCCCCCGGCCGCTGGCCCGGCCGCCTCCTGGCCCTGGCGATCTTCCCGCTGCTGCTCAACACCGTCGTGCGCACCTACGGCTGGATCATGGTCCTGGGCGGCAATGGCCTCATCAGCGGCGTCAGCGAGGCCCTGGGAATGGGCCGGGTCCAGCTGCTCTACACCGAGACCGCCATCGTGCTCGGCCTGGTCCAGCTGTTCCTGCCGCTGATGATCCTGTCCTCCTACTCCAGCCTCGCCCAGCAGGACCACCGCCTGGAGGACGCCGCCCGCGGCCTGGGCGCCTCGCCCGGCCGGGCCTTCCGCACCGTGGTCTTCCCGCTCGCCCTGCCCGGCGTGCTCGTGGGCTGCACGCTCGTCTTCGCGGGCGCGGTCACCGCCTTCACCACGCCCCAGCTGCTCGGCGGGCCGCGCGAACGCCTTCTGTCCACCCTGCTCTACAGCCGGGTCAACGTCAGCCTCGACTGGCCCTCCGCCAGCGCCGTCGCCCTGGTGATGACGGTGCTGGTGCTGGCGGTCAGCGCGCTGTCGGGCCGGCTCGGCAAGATCGGGAGCACCACCTCATGATCCTGAGACGCCCCTTCCTGTCGCTGCTCGCGGCGGCGGCCTTCGTCCTCATGCTCGGCCCCGTGGTGATCCTGATCGGGGTCGCCTTCACCGCCGGGAGCACCCTGGCCTTCCCGCCCGAGGGCCTGTCCCTGCGCTGGTTCGCCGCCGCCCTGGACTACGGGCCCTTCATCGACTCCTTCGGTACCAGCGTCGCCGTGGCGCTGGCCTCCACCGCGATCGCCCTGCTCCTGGGCGTTCCGGCGACCCTGGCTCTGCACCGGGGCAACCCGCGCGGGCGCAGGCTGATGGAGAACCTCTTCTTCGCCCCGATCGTGGTCCCCGAACTGGTCCTGAGCCTGGCCCTGTTCCAGCAGCTCATGGTGGGCATGCGCGTCACCGCGCTGGGCGCGCTGATCGTCGGCCACACCGTCCTGCTGCTGCCCTACACCGTCCGCGTCGTGGGCGCCTCGCTGTCGCTGGCCGACGCGCGCCTGGAGGAGGCCGCACGGGGGCTGGGCGCCGGGCCGGTGCGGGCCTTCTTCACCGTGACCCTGCCGGTCATGGCGCCGGGCATCCTGTCCGCCACCATCCTGGCCTTCATCACCTCCCTGAACAACGTTCCCCTGTCCCTGCTGCTCACCGGCCCGGGCGTGGCGACGCTGCCGGTGGAGATGCTCAACTACGTCCAGTCCTCGTTCGACCCGGTGGTCGCGGCGGTCAGCGTGCTGCTCCTGGTGCTCAGCGTCGCGGTCGCCTTCGCCACCGAACGCATGGTCGGTTTCACGAAGGTCTTCGGCCGCTAACCGGGAAGAGAAGGACACCACATGACACCCGTCGTCGAACTCGACCGCGTCACCCACCGCTTCGGCGGACGCAAGGGCAAGGACGGCCCCGCCGCCGTCGCCGACCTGGACCTGGCCGTGCAGCGCGGCAAGTTCACCACGCTGCTGGGTCCCAGCGGCTGCGGCAAGACCACCACCCTGCGCATGATCGCCGGGTTCCTCCAGCCCACCTCCGGCAGGATCCTGCTGGAGGGCGAGGACGCCACCCGCACCCCGCCGGAGAAGCGCAACATCGGCATGGTCTTCCAGTCCTACGCGCTCTTCCCGCACATGACCCTGCGCGACAACGTCGGCTACGGGCTGCGCACCCGAAAGATCGCCGCCCAGGAGGTGACCAGGCGCGCCGGTGAGGCGCTGGACCTGGTGGGCCTGGCCCACCTGGCCGACCGCAAGCCCGCCGAGCTGTCCGGCGGCCAGCAGCAGCGCGTGGCCCTGGCCCGCGCCGTGGCGATCCGCCCCTCGGTGCTGCTGCTGGACGAGCCGCTGTCCAACCTCGACGCCCAGCTGCGCGTGCAGATGCGCCGCGAACTGCTGCGGGTCCAGCGCGAGACCGGGCTGACCGCCGTCCTGGTCACCCACGACCAGGACGAGGCGCTGGAGCTGTCCGACACCATGGTCATCCTCAACGAGGGGCGCCTGGAGCAGCAGGGCGCGCCCCGGGAGGTCTTCCCCGCACCCGCCAACCGCTTCGTCGCCGAGTTCCTGGGCTACGACAACTTCCCGCGGGTGCCCGGGCACGGAGCCGTCACCATCCGGCCCGAGCACGTGCGCCTGCTGCCCGCCGGAACCCGTGAGGGCGAGGGCGAGACCGGCCTGGACGGCACCGTCGGCGAGGTCACCTTCCAGGGCAGCAACTGCCTGGTCGAGGCCCGCATCGACGGTGTGGAGGGGCCCGGGGCGGTCCTGCGCTCCCTGCACCCGGCCGACGACCTGCGCCCCGGCGACCCCGTGCGTATTGCCCTGCCCCACCGCCACCTGGTGGAACTCGCCGAGGAGACCGGATGAGCCGCCCCGCACGCACGCGCCGCGTGCTCGCCGCGCTCGCCGGGACGGCGGCGCTGGCCCTGGTGAGCGCCTCCTGCGCACCGGTGCGCGATGACGACCCCGACACGCTGGTGGTGAGCACCTTCGCCTTCGCCACCGAGGAGTTCACCGAGGTGGTGGCCGACCCCTTCAAGGCCGAGACCGGTATCCGGGTGGTCCTGGACACCGGCAACAACGCCGGGCGGCTCACCAAGCTCAGGATCAACGCCGAGACGCCCGACACCGACGTCGTGCTCATCTCCGACTACTACGCCCAGATCGGCAAGGACATGGGGCTGTTCGCCCCCGTCGACCCCGCCGACGTGCCCAACCTGGACGCCATCCAGCCCTGGGCGGTGGACCCGGACGGGTACGGCCCCGCCTACACCTTCCAGCTCCTGGGCCTGCTCTACCGCACCGACCTGGTCGAGGAGGCCCCCGACTCCTGGGACGACCTGTGGGCCAAGCCCGAGGCGGGGTACGTGCTGCCCGACATCTCGGTCTCGGCCGGTCCGATGTTCGTCCTGGCCGCGGGCGAGCACTTCGGCTCGGGCCCCTCCGACCCCGACGCCGGGTTCGAGGCGATGGGCCGCATCGGCTCCGGCGCGCTCCAGTTCTACACCGGCTCCACCGAGCTCACCAGCCTGCTCGAACGCGGTGAGATCGCCATGGCGCCCGGCCTGGACAACTTCGCCATGGGCTCGGTGGAGGCCGGGCAGCCGATCGGCTTCGCCGCGCCCGAACAGGGCCGGGTGATGACCGCCAACACCGTCCAGGTCGTCAACGGCGCGCCCAACAAGGCCGGGGCCCTGGCCTTCGTCGACTTCCTGCTGCGCCCCGAGATCCAGGAGGGGATGGCCGAGGCCCTCTACGACAAGCCCGTGGCGCTGGAGGCCGACCCCACCCCGCTCATGGAGCGGGTGTCGGGGCAGGCCGCCTCCTCCCCGTCCGACAGCGGCTACCACCAGGGCGACCTGGCCCTCATCGCGCAGGAGCGCTCCACCTGGCTGGACCGCTTCACCGAGGAGGTGGCCCGGTGAGCGTCCCCGTCGTGATCGACTGCGACCCCGGCGTCGACGACGCCCTCGCCCTGCTGCTCGCGCTGGCCTCCCCGGAGCTGGAGGTGCGGGGGGTGACCACGGTGGCCGGGAACACTTCCCTCGCCGACGTGGACCGCAACGCCGCGCACGTGCTGGACCTGGCCGGCGCCCCGGCCGACCTGCCGCTGGTGTCGGGGCTGGCCGGGCCGATCTCCCGGACCGCGCGCCTGCGCGACGAACCCATGCACGGGGCCGGCGGCCTGGGCGGGCTCGTCCCCGCCTCGCCGCCCCGGGCGTTCGACCCCGGCCACGCGGTGGACTGGCTGGCGCAGCAGGCCCTGGGATCGCCGGGGGAGCTGACCCTGGTGGCGATCGGCCCGCTGTCCAACGTGGCCGCCCTGCTCGCCCGCCACCCGCAGGCCGGACCTGCGTTGCGCGAGATCGTCGTCATGGGCGGCGCCGCCTTCGCACAGGGCAACATCACCCCGGCCGCGGAGTTCAACTTCCACGCCGACCCCGAGGCCGCCCGCTACGTCCTGGAGTCGGGCCTGCCCGTGCGGATCGTGGGCCTGGACGTCACCCGCGCCGCCCTGTACCCGCTGAGCCGGGCCGAGGAGCTGGCGGCGCTGCCCGGCACCGCCGGGATCGCCGGAGCACTGCTGCGCGACTACGCCCTGCGCTACCTGGACCGCTTCGGCGTCGCCGCCGTGCCGGTGCACGACGCCCTGGCGGTGGCCGCCGTCGCCCACCCCGAGCTGCTGGGCTGGGAGGAGGGCACCGCTTCGGTGGAGTGCGCCGGGGAACTCACCCGCGGCGCCCTCGTGGCCGACCTGCGCACCCCCGGACGCGCACGCCACGTGCGCGTGGCCCGCACCGTGGACGCCGACGGGTTCGCCGCCCGCCTCACCGAGGGCATCGCCGCCTACGCCGCAGAACCGAACGACAGCGCGCGGACGCCGTGAACCGCGACCGCGCACCGGAAGGGGAACCGACTCCGATGCTCACCGCAGACCTGCTCATCCGCGGCGGAGACGTCGTCTCCGTCCACACCGGCCAGGTGTGGCGGGCCGACGTCGCCGTGGTCGGCGACGCGATCCGCGCGGTGCTGCCGCCGGGCACCCCGGTCGAGGCCCGCCAGACCGTCGACGCCGACGGGCTCGTGGTCGCGCCCGGGTACGTGGACGCGCACATGCACATCGAGAGCTCCCTGCTGGCCCCGGCCGAGTTCGCCCGGGTCACGCTCGCGCGCGGCACCACGACCGTGCTCGCCGACGCCCACGAGATCGTCAACGTCGCCGGGCGCGAGGGACAGGCGTGGATGATCGCGCAGGGCGAGTCCACCGGGCAGACCATGCGCTGGGCGGTTCCCTCGTGCGTGCCCGCGCTCGACGGGTTCGAGACGGCCGGGGCCCGCCTGGACGCCGACGACGTCGCCGAGATGCTGGACTGGGAGGGGGTCACCACCCTCGGCGAGGTGATGGACTACCGCGCGGTGGTCTCCGGCGACCCCAGGATGGGCGCCATCATCGCCGCCGCCCGCAGCCGGGGCGTGCGCCTGGACGGGCACTGCCCCAACCTGTCCGGCGCCGAGCTGGGCGAGTACCTGTGGGCCGGGATCGACTCCGACCACTGCAAGAACACTGCCGAGGTGGCGGTGGAGAAAGCCCGCCTGGGCATGCTGCTGATGCTCCAGGAGAAGTGCCTGACCCCCCAGGTCGTGCGGGCGCTGCTGGAGCTGCCGCACCTGCCCGACTTCTGCCTGGTCACCGACGACATCGTCGTGGACGCGATCGTGAGCACCGGCCACCTGGACCGGGTGGGGGCGGTGGCACTCGAACGCGGACTGCCGCCGCTGGCGGTGCTGCGGGCGCTCACGCTCCAGCCCGCGCGCAGGCTCGGCCTCGACGACCGGGGGACCGTCACCCCGGGCAAGCGCGCCGACCTGGTCCTGCTGCGCTCGCTCACCGAGCTGACCCCCGTGGTCGCGATCGCGGGCGGCGAGGTCGTGGGCCGCGACGGCGCCCCGCTCACCGGTCCCGGAGCCGCGCCGGACCACCCGTTCGGCGGCACGGTGCGCATCAGCGCTCCCGACGCGCAGGCGGCCCGCTGGCGGGTGGACCTGCCCGACGGCGACCACGCCTTCCGGGCGCTGCGGGTGAACCCGGTGGACACCTACACCGAGCCGGACGAGGTCGTGCTGCCCGTGCGCGGGGGAGAGGTGCGCTGGCAGGGCCGGACCGCGGTGGTGGCGGTCTTCGAGCGCCACACCGGGGCGGGCGGGGTGGCGTTCGCGCCGGTCACCGGGCAGGAACTGGGCGCGGGGGCCTTCGCCACCACCTACGCCCACGACAGCCACAACCTCACCGTCGTGGCCACGAGCGAGGAGACGCTGCGTGAGGCCGCCGCGCGGGTGGTGTCCTGGGGCGGCGGCATGAGCCTGGTCCGCGAGGGCGGCGAGGGCGCCGGGATCGCCCTGCCCGTCGGCGGGGTCATGTCGGAGCGGCCCGCCGACGAGGTGGCCCGGGCCACCCGGGAGCTGCGCGCGGAGCTGGCGGCGTGGGGCTGGGACAACCGCAACGCCTTCATGAGCCTGTCCACCCTGACCCTGGCGGTGTCCCCGAGCGTGAAGATCACCGACCGGGGCCTGGTGCGCGTGGTCGAGCGCGCCTGGGAACCGGCGACGGTGGGCTGACGCCCGCCCGTGGAGCCGCGCCCCTGCCCGGGGCGCGGCTCCACGGGTGCGGGCCTCTCCCGCGGGCAGGGGATCGGGACGGCGGCCGTCGCACGGCCCGCCTGATGCCGCGCTTCGCCCGGTTCGCGAGCCGCGTCGTCCTGCCGAGCGCTCTCAGCCCTCGTTCCCGCCCGTGCCGCGGGGCAGGGCTGTCAGACGCGACTGCCCCACCGCGAGATAGAAGGGGGAGGGCACGACCGGGCGCCTGCCCCGTAGCAGGCGGCGCACGTTGAACTCGGCCCACTTCGGGGCGTCCCTGGCCGCGGTGCACAGCAGCACCGCCTCACCGGCCCCCTCCAGCGCGTGCAGCGCGGGCCCGTACACACCACGCGCCATCCACTCCGGCGTATCCGCGTGATCGGTGTCCAGCACACGCACCGGGGCCGTCCACCCCGACCGTTCCGGGACGAGTTCGGCGGCCGTGGTGATCCACAGGCCCTGGTCGGGGAAGTGCGGTGTGCCGTGCAGGTTCGATCCCCGGGCCAGCACCATGACCCACCGGCCGTCCACGCGGTGGACGGCGTTGTCGAAGAATCCCTCCTCGGGCCCCGCGAAGACCTTCGGCGCCGACCACGACAGGCCGTCGGTGCTCTCGGTGACCCGGAGTTCGTAGTCGGGCAGCTCGCCCGGTCCGATCTCGTGCGGGTTCGCCTGGAACCACATCAGGTAGCGGCCCCGGTCGTGGACCACGAGAGGTTCCAGCACACTCATGCGGGGCGCGCTGCCGCGCAGGACGGGCTCCGCGCGGCGCTCCCACCGTCCCCCGCGGTACTCCAGGACCCCGATCGCGTAGCTGCTGCGGCTCCCGTAGTGCCGGAGCGAGGCGCGCCCGGTGTAGTAGAGGCGCGGCGGGTGGCCGTCGACGCCGGGCACGAACGAGGGCGTGTGCATCCCCGCGCGGTCCCATCCGTCACGGGGAGGGTCCACGACCAGCGGCCTCACCCGGCCGCGCGCGTCGGTGTCGAACACCCACCATCCGCTGTCCAGCGCCTGACCGGGTGCCAGACGCGCACGGTAGAGACGGTTGCGGAACGTCGTGGAGAAGCCGCCCAGGTACATCGTCGGGACGCCGTCGATCACGTGTACATCGGGGTCGCCGGCGCCCAGCAGCCCGCGCGGCATCGGCCCGTCGACCATGTCCCACAGTGCCGTGGACTGACCTGGAGCATTGATCGGGAACATGCCTGCCTCCGGGGATCGGGCACGCCGAACGGCGCGGACTCCCCCGGGGATCAGGTAGGTCGTTGCCCCGACGGTAACAGCGTCCACACGAGAAGGCCAGGGGTGTTACCACCCCTGCCGCCACCGCTCCGGATGCCGCGACGTCTCCGGGCGGCGGTGGGCCCCTCTCAGGGGAGGGCCGTCTGGGAGCCGAGCGGTCCCGCGACCTCAGCCGGTGCGGCCGCCCGGGGCCCTTCCGGCCGGGTCGGCGGGCCGGGCCCCTCCGGGGGCTTGCGCCTCCCGGTGTCCCAGGGCGCGCAGCAGGTAGGGCAGGAGCCGGTCGGCCATGTCGTGGCCCGGGGAGGCGCCGGGCGCGGGCGGCACCAGGAACGTGTGGCTGACCATCGGGCCGATCACCATCTCCGCCACCACCAGCGGGTCCTGCACCGGCGGGATCTCCCCGCGCGCGACGGCGCGCTCCACCACCGCCAGCACCCGCTCCTGGAGCGGCACCACGAAGTCGCCGAAGAGCGCGTCGGCGAGCGCCTGGTTGTGCGCCGCCTCGCCCAGCACCGCGCGCAGCAGCCTCCCCGAGGACCCCTCCAGGGCGGCGGCCTTGTCGTGCATGAGCCGGGACAGGTCCGAGCGCAGCGCGCCCGTGTCCAGGTCGGGCCCCAGGTTCTCCGCCCAGTCCCGGGCGGCTCCTAGCACCAGGTCCTCCTTGGAACGCCAGCGGCGGTAGAGGGTGGCGGTGGAGACACCGGCCCGCCGGGCGACGGCGGCCGTGGTCAGACCGCCGTACCCGTGCAGTTCGAGCTCGGCGAGGGTGGCGTCCATCAGCGCGCGGTCCCGGGAGGCGTCGCGCGGTCGGCCCCGTTGGGGGGCGCGCGAGGCGTCGGGCAGATGGTCGGTGGTCATGCCCGAATCCTATGTGAGCGGGGTCTGGGGAAACGAAAGCGTTTCGTTTAGTATCGCTCCATGACCGAGACCCAAGGCGCTCCCGCCGCCGAGGCCGCCCCCCGGCCCCCCGCCGAGCCGCTCACCCTGACCACCGAGATCCCGCCGGTGGTCGCCCGCCTGCGCGCCGCCTTCGCCTCCGGCCGCACCAAGCCGGTCGCCTGGCGCCGCGCCCAGCTGCGCGCGCTGCGCCGCATGCTCACCGAGGAGCGCACCGCGTTCGAACGCGCGCTCGGGGCCGACCTCGGCAAGAGCCCCATCGAGTCCCACACCACCGAGATCGGCTTCGTGGTCAACGAGATCGACCACACCCTCAGACACCTGGCCTCCTGGCTGCGCCCGCAACGGGTGCCGGTGCCCGTCGCCCTGGCCCCGGCCAGGGCCCGCCGCGTGCGCGAGCCCCTGGGCACCGTGCTGATCATCGCCCCGTGGAACTACCCGGTGAACCTGTCCCTGGCGCCCCTGGTCGGCGCCCTCGCCGCGGGCAACGCCGCCCTGGTCAAGCCCAGCGAACTGGCCCCGGCCACCTCCGCCGCCCTGGCCGAGCTGCTGCCCCGCTACCTGGACACCGAGGCGGTCGCGGTGGTGGAGGGCGGCATTCCCGAGAGCACCGCCCTGCTGGACGAGCGCTTCGACCACATCTTCTACACCGGCAACGGCGCCGTGGCCCGCATCGTCATGGCCGCCGCCGCCAAGCACCTGACCCCCGTCACCCTGGAGCTGGGCGGCAAGAGCCCGGCCATCGTCGAACCCGGCGTGGACCTGGCCACCACCGCCCGCCGCCTGGCCTGGGGCAAGTTCACCAACACCGGCCAGACCTGCGTGGCCCCCGACTACGTGCTCGCCGTCGGCGACACCGCCGAACCGCTCCAGCGCGAGCTGGCCGCCGCCATCACCGAGATGTTCGGCGAGGACCCCTCGCGCAGCGCCGACTACGGGCGCATCGTCAACGAGCGCCACTTCGCCCGGATCACCGCCCTGCTGGGCAGCGGCACCGTGGTCACCGGCGGACAGCACGACATCGACCGCCTCTACGTCGCCCCCACCGTCCTGGGCGACGTGGCCCCCGACTCCCCGGTGATGTCGGAGGAGATCTTCGGCCCCGTCCTGCCGGTCCTGCGGGTCCCCGACCTGGACGCGGCCATCGCCTTCGTCAACGAACGCGACAAGCCGCTGGCGCTGTACGGCTTCACCGACTCCGAGGAGACCAAGCGCCGCCTGACCACCGAGACCTCCTCGGGCGGACTGGCCTTCGGCCTGCCGGTCGCCCACCTGGCCGTCCCCGACCTGCCCTTCGGCGGCGTGGGGGACAGCGGCATGGGCGCCTACCACTCCGCGGCCTCCCTGGACACCTTCTCGCACACCAAGTCGGTGCTGGACAAGTCGCTGTTCATGGACACCATGCGCATCGCCTACGCGCCCGTCACCGAGCTCAAGCAGAAGCTGCTGCGCCGGTTCCTCTGAGTGGGGGAGCGGGAGCGGGGGCGGGCCGCGGTGCCCGCCCCCCGCCCGCGCGGGTCAGCGCCTCGGGGCGGCCTCCCCGCGCCCGGCCTCGTCCAGGGCGCGCGCCGCCACGTGCGGGTGGTTCAGGTCGAACGCGGGACGCTCGGAGCGGATCCGCGGCAGCGACGTGAAGTTGTGCCGCGGCGGCGGGCAGGACGTGGCCCACTCCAGCGAGCAGCCGTAGCCCCACGGGTCGTCCATCCCCACCTGGGGGGCGTTGCGCGCGGTCACGAAGACGTTCCAGAAGAAGATCAGCGTCGAGGCCGCCAGCACGAACGAGGACACCGAGGAGATCTGGTTCAGCTCGGTGAAGCCGTCACCGGGCAGGTAGTCGGCGTAGCGGCGCGGGAAACCCGCCGCGCCCAGCCAGTGCTGCACCAGGAACGTGCCGTGGAAACCCAGGAACAGCAGCCAGAAGTGGAACTTGCCCAGACCCTCGTTGAGCATCGTCCCGGTGAACTTGGGCCACCAGAAGTAGAAGCCCGCGAACATCGCGAACACCACGGTGCCGAACACCACGTAGTGGAAGTGGGCCACCACGAAGTAGGAGTCGGTGACGTGGAAGTCGATCGGCGGGGAGGCCAGCAGCACACCGGTCAGACCGCCGAACAGGAAGGTCACCAGGAACCCGATCGAGAACAGCATCGGCGTCTCGAAGCTGATCTGGCCTCGCCACATCGTGCCGATCCAGTTGAAGAACTTCACTCCGGTCGGGACCGCGATGAGGAAGCTCATGAACGAGAAGAACGGCAGCAGCACCGCGCCGGTCGGGAACATGTGGTGCGCCCACACCGTCACCGACAGCCCGGTGATGGCGATGGTCGCCGCCACCAGCCCCTTGTAGCCGAAGATCGGCTTGCGGCTGAACACCGGCAGGATCTCGGTCACGATGCCGAAGAACGGCAGCGCGATGATGTACACCTCGGGGTGGCCGAAGAACCAGAACAGGTGCTGCCACAGGATGGCGCCGCCGTGCTCGGCGTTGAACACCTGCGTGCCGACCATGCGGTCCGCGCCCAGCGCGATCAGGGCCGCCGTCAGCACGGGGAACGCGATGAGCACCAGCACGCTGGTCAGGATGATGTTCCAGGTGAAGATCGGCATGCGGAACATCGTCATACCGGGCGCGCGCATGCACAGGGCAGTGGTGATGAAGTTGACCGCGCCCAGGATGGTGCCCAGACCCGACACCACCAGCCCCATGATCCACAGGTCGCCACCCACCCCCGGTGAGTGGACCGCCGAGGACAGGGGTGTGTAGGCGAACCAGCCGAAGCTGGCCGCGCCGCCCGGCGTGAGGAACCCGGCCGAGACGATCAGCCCGCCGAACAGGAACAGGTAGTAGCCGAAGAGGTTCATCCTCGGGAACGCCACGTCGGGCGCGCCGATCTGCAACGGCATGATCACGTTGCCGAAACCCACGAACAGCGGGGTCGCGAAGAGCAGCAGCATGATCGTGCCGTGCATGGTGAACATCTGGTTGTACTCTTCGTTGGACATGATCTGCATGCCCGGAAAGAACAGTTCGGCGCGGATGAGCACCGCCAGGATTCCGCCGAAGACGAAGAAGGCGAAGGCGGTGATGATGTACATGTACCCGATGACCTTGTGGTCGGTCGAGGTCAGCCAGCTCACGATGATCGACCCTTTGCGGGTCTTCACGGAGGACTCCTCTGCCTCGGTCTTGGCTGGTGCCACTGCTCGTGCCTCCGTGCGGAAGATGGGTACGGGCGAATAGGAAAAAAGAGGCTTTTCCTTTTTGGGAGTGATCCGGGAAGGGAATGTACCGGGCCCCGGAAACGCAACCTAGCCCATCGGGTCCACCGGAGCCGGTGACCGCCACCAGCGTTTTCTCTAACGGGTGGAGAATGTCCTCTTTGTTGACGGAAGGGGTCGCGGGGAGGTCCCCTCGCCAGCGCCCTCCCGGCTGTCGGCCGCGGTCCTGCGGGCGCCGCCCCGGGCGCGGCGAGCGCCCGCCCACGGCTCCGCGGGCGCACCGTCCCGGCGCGGGCCGCCGCCGCGCGGACCCCGGCCGGGACCTCCTCCCGGCCGGGGAACCGCCGCCGCGCGGGCCCGGGGCCTACGAGAGCCGCGCGTCGGTGTACACGTCGCCCGACTCCATGCCCCGGTAGCCGAAGATGTCGGTGACCGTCACGAAGTGGTAGCCCCGCCGGTGCAGCCCTTCCAGCACGTCCGGGATCGCCTCCACGGAGGTCTCGTGGATGTCGTGGAAGAGCACCACGCTCCCCGGCACGGTGTTGCCCAGCGCCGCCGCGCTGACCTCATCGGTGTCACGGCTCTTCCAGTCCAGCGTGTCCACGTCCCACAGGACCAGGGGCTGTTCCACCGTCTTGCGCACCGTCCCGTTCAGCGACCCGTAGGGCGGCCGGATGGTCGGCGGCTCCACCCCGGTCACCTCGCGCACGGCCGCGTTGGTGCGTTCGATGTCCTTGCGGATCTCGTCGGCCGACATCTTGGCCAGGTCGTCGTGCTTCCAGGTGTGGTTGCCCAGCTCGTGGCCCTCCTCGGCCATGCGCTCCACCGGTGCGGGGAACTCGTCCACGAGCGAGCCCAGCACGTAGAACGTGGCGCGGGCGTCGTACTCGGCCAGGCTGTCCAGCAACTGGTCGGTGTGCTCGCCCGGCCCGTCGTCGAAGGTCAGTGCCACGCACTTGAGGCGCTCGCAGTCCAGGGTGTGCCCCTGGGAGCTCAGGCCCCCCTCGTCCTGCGAGAGGTCGTCGCCCAGGCCGTCCCCGTTCAGGGCCGCCTCCCGGGCCAGGTAGCCCAGTTCGGACAGCAGCCCCTCGACGTCGGCGGCCTCCACCGGGACCAGCACCTCGCCGACCCGGCCCGCGCTGGGCACCGCGTCGGGGTCCATGCGCACGGCCAGGCCGCCCGCCGTGCTGAAGGCCAGGTCGCCCAGGGGCGAGCCCGCCCAGCGCTCGGCGGCCTCCCGGGCCTGGTCGGGCTCGGACAGGTCGAGCGGCTCGGAGCCCCCGTCCGCCTCCCCGCCGCCGGGTTCCCCGGCCGCCTCACTGTTGGAATCCCCGGCCGCCCCACCGTTGGTCGTCCCGCCCCGCCCGTCGGCGGACGCGCCGCCCTCCGGCGCCGACCGCTCGCCCGAGGCGACCTCGCCGACCAGCCCGGGCAACTGGCGCTCGGGCAGGTTGTACCCCTCCTCCAGGACCTCGGCCAGGGCCAGGTGGGCCCGCTCGATCGCCTCCTCGTCCCGGAACAGCGAGGTCCAGGGCAGCACCTCCCCGCTGTCGGCGTCGTACCACAGGGTGTCGGCCTCGAAGGTCTCGTCCCCGCCCGCGGAGGCGGTCGCGGTCAGCCGCGCGCCCACCACCTCCGGCGAGGCGGCGAGGATGGCCGTGTCCTGGTGCAGCTCGGGGGAGCCGCCCTCCGGCAGGTCCTCCAGGAAGGCGGTCTGGCGCGCGGCCATGGCGGTGCGCGCCTCCACCGTCAGCGGGTGGTCGCCGCCCAGCCGCGGGTAGCGGTAGCTCACCGCGCTGTCGTCGGTGGTCACCGACACGGTGCTCGCCTCCATCCCCGCCAGGTCGTCGGGCGAGGAGCGGACCGGCTCGGCGTAGGGCAGCTCCTGTTCCACGGCGTGGCAGCCGGGGACCAGGAGCAGACCCACGGCCGCGCTGACGGAGAGTTTGCGTCGTAGTGAGGTGACAGCCACGAGGGGGACCATATCCGAGCCGCTCACCTCAGCGTGAATCGCCTCGCAGGCGTGCGCGTACTCAGCGTGTCCGGTGTGCGGTCACGCTCCGTTCACCCGACCCGCCTCAGGCGGACCGCATGCCGCCTCCGGGAAGGCCCGTGGGGAGGGTCGCGCCGCCGTGTCCCCGGTGGACCCGGGGTCCGGCTCCGGACCCCGGGTCCGGGGCTTTGCGGCCACCTGCCCGCACTGTCCGAAACCCGGTGCGGGCGCGGGTGCGCCGGTCCCCGGCGGGTCCGCGTTCCGGCCATACTGATTCCGAAGGGGCGTACACGGTGTTCCCCCGCGAACCCGGATGCCGGTGACACGCCCTCCCCCGTCGGAGCGCCCGCTCCGTCCACCCTGAAAGGCACCCATGAGTTACGGTCCCGGAACCGGCGGCTACGTTCCCCCGAACGGGGGGAGCGGTGGCCACCAGCCCCCTCCCGGAGGAGGCGGAGGCTATCCGCCGCCCGGCGGCGGCCTCCCCCCGCCCCCCGGAGGCTGGTACGGCGGCCCCGGCTTCCAGCCGCCGCCCCCGCCCGCGAGCCAGGGCTCGGCCATCGGCGCGCTCATCGCCAACATCTTCGGCCTGTGCCTGTGCTGGATGCTGTCGATCGTCGGCCTCATCCTGGCCATCGTCGCGCTGACCATGACCGCCACCAACCCCCAGTCGGCCAGGACCTGCACCATCATCTCCTGGGTGCTCTTCGGAGTCGGGACCGCGCTGTACGCCGTCCTGTTCTTCTTCTACGGGGCTGCGGGGCTCATGAGCGTCTTCGCGGCCGACCCGTCCTACTGAGACGGGCGGGAGCGCCCACCACCAGCGCCCGGCGGGGGTGGGGGTCAGTCCTCCCCCGGCTCCTGTCGGGGCCCGGCCGCGTCGGCGGCCACGGCCGCCACGATCCGCCGGACCTGCGCCAGGACCGCGGCGTTCTCCCCCGGGGAGGCCACCTTGGGCAGGTGCACGTGCCCGGCCGCGATCCGCCGCCCCGCCCGGTCCCGCAGCAGCGTGTTGCGGTAGGCGATCTCGTTGGACAGGTAGTCCCCGCCGCCCCCGCGGCGCGCCGCCGACCCCTCCGTGGGGCCGCCCGGGCGCACCACCACCCCGCGCCCGTCCGGCGCTGCCTCGGCCACCTCGGTGTTGACCACCACCGGGTAGGGGTCCTCCCTCACCGCCGCCAGGATCCGCTCGTGGGGCAGCGAGGAGAGCGTCCACTCCGGGGCGCCGGGGCCGGGCACCGGCGCCCGGCCGGTGCGCGACACCCGCAGGTTGTCCTCGCCCCCGCCGCGCCAGACGCCGTTCCACACCTCCAGGTCGAAGCGGCCCGCACGCCCGCGGCTGAGCGTGACCACCGCGTCCGCGCGCCGGTGCTGCTCGGCCAGCGCCTCCTCTACCAGCCCGGCGTCGAAGTCCGCCCAGCGCACCGGGAACACCGCGGTGCGCACCACGGCCGTGCGCCCGCCCACGGGGAAGGTCCACCCGTTCAGGTCCAGCGCCGCCGCGCCGGAGGGGTTGGAACACGCCGGGTCCTCGTCCAGGCGGAAGGGGTCGAAGCCGGTCACGACCACCCGCACCCACCGGTCGCCCGGCGGGAAGTCGAGGTCGGCGATGCCGCGCGAACCCGTCTCCAGCAGGTGCAGCAGGTCGGCGCGCTCGGCGTCGGAGACGGCGAAGCCCGGCCGCCAGGAGCGCAGCCGGGCCGAGAGCACTAGTCGCGCCCAGTACAGGGGGCGGTCGTCGGCGCCGTCGCGGGCGGCCTCGGTCCACAGCCGGGAGGCGTGCGAGGCGACCGCCTCCCGCGCCTGGGCGAGGTCGGTGCTCGCCCGCAGGTCGGCGCTGAACAGGGGCTCGGCCGCGCCGAAGCCGGAGCGGGTCAGGACCAGGCGGGGCTCGGCGAGACCAGCGCGGTCCTCTTCGGGAGTGGTGTGGTGGTGCACGGGGGTCGCTGTCCGTCTCAGGGGCGTCGGGAGGGCCGCCGGGGGAGGGGCCAGCCGAGTCTAACGCCGCCCGGGACCGCCCCGGGGACGGGGCGTGCGGCGCGTCCGGCCGACGAGACACGGGGGCTGGACCGGCGGGGTCGGACTTGGCAGGGTGTGAGGTGACCGCCCGTTCCTCTCAACGGAGAGAGCAGCACATGCCGACTTCCGCCCTCCCCACCACCGCCTCCCTCGCCGACCGCGCGCGGGCCGCCCTGGACCGGTGCCGCGTCCCCGCGCCCCGGGAACCGGCCGGGGCCGGCGGTGCGGCCAGGTCGCCCATCACCGGCCAGGACCTCTTCGCGCTGGGCCACGAGTCCGCCGCCGACGTCGGGCAGGCCGTCACCGAGGCCCGGGAGGCCTTCGCCGCCTGGCGCGACACCCCCGCACCGGTGCGCGGGCAGCTCGTCCACAGGCTCGGTGAGCTGCTGCGCGAGCACAAGGCCGACCTGGCCGAGCTGGTGACCGTCGAGGCGGGCAAGATCCGCTCCGAGGCGCTGGGCGAGGTCCAGGAGATGATCGACATCTGCGACCTGGCCGTGGGCATGTCCCGGCAGCTGTACGGGCGCACCATGCCCTCCGAGCGGCCCGGCCACCGGCTCATGGAGACCTGGCACCCGCTGGGCGTGGTCGGTGTGATCACCGCCTTCAACTTCCCGGTGGCGGTGTGGTCGTGGAACACGTGCGTGGCCCTGGTGTGCGGCGACACCGTGGTCTGGAAGCCCTCGGAGCTGACCCCGCTCACCGCGCTGGCCTGCCACGGCCTGCTCATGCGCGCGGCCCAGGAGGTCGGCGCGCCCGCCGAGGGCCTGCACCGGGTCGTGCTGGGCGGCCGCGAGATCGGCCGGGCCCTGGCCGACGACCCCCGGGTGGCCCTGCTCTCGGCCACCGGCTCGACCGCCATGGGCCGTGAGGTGGCGCCCCGGGTGGCCGCCCGCATGGGCCGCTACCTGCTGGAACTGGGCGGCAACAACGCGGCCGTGGTCGCCCCCTCCGCCGACCTGGACCTGGTGGTGCGCGGCAGCGTCTTCTCCGCCGCGGGCACCGCGGGCCAGCGCTGCACGACGCTGCGCCGCCTCATCGTGCACGAGGACGTGGCCGAGGAGGTCACCCGGCGGATCGTGGACGCCTACAAGCAGCTGCGCGACCGCGTCGGCGACCCCTTCGCGGAGTCGACGCTGGTGGGTCCGCTGGTGGGCGAGCGCGGGTACGCCGCGATGCGCTCGGCGCTGGAGCGCGCCGAGGCCGAGGGCGGCCGGGTGCTGGTCGGCGGAGGCCGCGTCCTTGAGGAGGAGGCCGCCGACGCCTACTACGTCGAGCCCGCGGTAGTGCGCATGCCCGGCCAGACCGCCGTCGTGCGCGAGGAGACCTTCGCGCCGATCCTGTACGTGATGCCCTACCGCACGCTGGAGGAGGCGGTGGAGCTGCACAACGGCGTGCCCCAGGGGCTGTCGTCGTCGATCTTCACCCAGGACCAGTCCGAGGCCGAGCGGTTCCTGTCCGCGGCCGGTTCCGACTGCGGCATCGTCAACGTCAACATCGGCACCTCCGGCGCGGAGATCGGCGGCGCCTTCGGCGGCGAGAAGGACACCGGCGGCGGCCGCGAGTCGGGTTCGGACTCCTGGAAGGCCTACATGCGCCGGGCGACCAACACCGTCAACTACGGCGGCGAGCTGCCGCTGGCCCAGGGCGTGAGCTTCCTCTGAGGGCCCCGGTGCCCGCGTCCGGCCGGACGCGGGCACCGGCCACCGAGACACACCAAAAAAGTTGCGCGCGATCATGTTGCGCGCAATTGAATTCTGTTACGGTGGTGCCCACCGAACGGTTCCGCACGGGCAGGAGGGAACACCGTGGTCGACGAGCAAGGGGAGAACCCCCTCGCCCTGGACAACCAGCTGTGCTTCTCCCTCTACGCGGCCTCCCGGGCCATGACCGGGCTCTACCGGGAACTGCTGGGCGACCTGGAACTGACCTATCCCCAGTACCTGGTCATGCTCGTGCTCTGGGAGCGCGGAACGCTCACCGTCAAGGAACTCAGCCGGGCCCTGCACCTGGACTCGGGCACGCTCTCGCCGCTGCTGCGCCGCCTGGAGTGCGTCGGGCTCCTGAGCCGCGAACGCGGTTCCGCCGACGAGCGCGTCGTCGAGGTCTCGACCACCCCGAAGGGCGACGCGCTGCGCGCACGCGCCGAGGAGGTCCCCGAACGCGTCATGTGCTCGGCCGGGCTGCCCCGGGAGCGGGCCCGGGAGCTGCAGGAGGCGCTCGGGCTGCTCACGCGTTCGGTGGAGACCGCCTCCCGCAGGCGCAGCCCGTGCTGAACGGGGCCGCAGGCCCCCATCCGTACCACCACACCGAACACGGACCACGAAGGAAAGAGGCAACCATGGCCTACGACGTGATGTACACCGCCAACGCCACCGTCACCGGAGAGGGCCGCAAGGGCAACGGCCGCACCGACGACGGCCGCCTGGAGGTCGACCTGTCCGTGCCCAAGGGCATGGGCGGCGACGACGGCCCCGGCACCAACCCCGAGCAGCTCTTCGCGGTCGGCTACGGCGCCTGCTTCCACGGCGCCCTCAAGGCCGTCGCCCGCAAGGAGAAGGTCGACGTCGACGGCTCCACCATCGACGCCCAGGTCAGCCTGGGCAAGGCCGACGACGGCATGACCCTGGCCGTGGCGCTCACCGTCACCATCCCGGGCGTGGACCAGGCCAAGGCCGAGGAGCTGGTCGAGGGCGCGCACCAGATGTGCCCCTACTCCCGCGCCACCCGCGGCAACATCGAGGTGACCCTGACGGCCAAGACCGCCTAGGTTCTGTTTTTTGAACCGGTCTCAGCTTGTGGGGGTTGGTTCGGGCGCCCACGGGGTTCTGGAGGTGGCGGAGGCGGGTTCGTGAGGAACGAGCGAACCCGCCGGAGACACCGAAGGTTCCCGTTCTCCGGGCGCCCGAGCACGGACCGAAGCGGAGCGGAGGTCCAAAAAAACACCGCCTAGCGACACCTGCGCGGAGCCCCCCGGGAGCCATCCCGGGGGGCTCCGCCGCGTCCGGGCCCGAGGACGACGGGACCAGGGGGAGGGCGCGCACCGCGCCCTGCCCCTTCGCGCCCGCGCGTCCCGGTCTCCGGGACCGGCCCGCGCACACGCACGAGGGGCCGGGAGGGGCAGATCCCCCTCCCGGCCCCTCACGGCCTCACGGCCCCGCTCAGGCGGCCGTGTCCAGCAGCAGCAGGCGGTCCAGGATGTCCTGGAGGGTCACCAGGCCGATCACCTCGCCGTCCGACTCCACCAGGGACAGGTGGCTGCGGCTCTCGCGCATGATGCCCATCGCCGCGTACATCGGCGTCTCCGAGGCCAGGGTGAGCACCGGCCGCATCAGGTCGGCCGCGGTGGTACCCTCCGGGCTCGTCAGCGCCTCGCGCACGTGCAGCACGCCCACGGGCTCGGCGCCGTCCATCACCACCAGGCGCAGGTGCGTGGACTCCCGCGACACCTGCTTGATGTCGTCCACCGTCGAGTTCGGGGACACCGACGCGATCTCCTCGCGCGGCGTCACGATCTCGTTCAGCGGGCGGGAGTTGACCTCCAGCGCCGTGGCCAGCTGGGCGCGGCGCTCGGGGTCGAGCGCACCGGCCTTGGCCGAGTGCTCCACCAGCTCGCGCACGTCGTCGGGACCGTGACCGGAGGACATCTCGTCCACCGCCTCCACGCCCAGCCGGTGCAGGCACCAGTTGGCCATGCCGTTGAGCATGAGCAGCAGCGGGCGGGTGAACCACATGAACGCCCGCATCGGCACGGCCAGCATGATCGCCGACTTCTCCGGGTGCGAGATCGCCCAGGACTTGGGCGCCATCTCACCCACCACCAGGTGCAGGAAGGTCACCACGATCAGCGACAGCACGAAGGAGAGCACGTAGCCCACCGTGTCGGGCAGGCCGCCGAACAGCGGCTCCAGCATGTGGTGGAAGGCGGGCTTGGAGATCGCGCCCAGCGCCAGGGCGCACAGGGTGATCCCCAGCTGCGAACCGGCCAGCAGCAGCGACAGGTCGCGGGCGCTCCTGACCGCGGCCCGTGCCGAGGCACTGGACTCGGCGGCCTCCTCCAGCCGGTAGCGGCGCGCCGCCACCAGGGCGAACTCGATCGCCACGAAGAAGGCGCTCAGCGCGATGATCACCGCGGTCAGCGCGAGCGCCACCCACACGTTCATGTCACTCATGCCGACGCCTCCTGCGACTCGTTGCCCTGGACCTCGTGCAGGCGCAGCTCCACGGTGTGCGGAACGTGCCTCTGCACCGCGCTGACGATCATGGTCAGCCCCATGTCGGGGTCCTCGTCGTGCGCGCTGGGCGGCCTGGGCAGGGCGATGGAGACGGTGTCACCGGCCTCGGGGAGCCGGTGCAGCTCGTGCACCACCAGACCGCCCAGGGTCTCGTAGTCCCCCTCGGGCAGGTCGTGGCCGAGCAGCCGCTCGACCTCGTCGATGTGCAGCGCGCCCGGGACCAGGTAGGAACCCTCGCCCTCCAGGTAGGAGGGAGACTCCTCCACGGGGCTGTGCTCGTCGGCGATCTCGCCGACCAGCTCCTCGGCCAGGTCCTCGGTCGTGATGACCCCGGCCAGGCCGCCGTACTCGTCCACCACGCAGGCGAACTCCTCGCCCGCCTCGCGCAGCTGGCTCAGCGCGGAGGGCAGCGGCAGCGACGCGGGAAGCATCACGGTGCGCCGTGCCACCTCGCTGACCTTGGTGTTGGCCAGGTCCCGGTCGCCCAGCGCGAGCACGTCGCGCAGGCAGATGACGCCGACGATGTCGTCCACGCCGTCACCCAGCACCGGGAAGCGCGAGTGGTCGGAGGCCATCAGCTCCACGACCCGGCTGACCGGGTCGCCCTCCTCCACGGTGGCCACCTCCGGACGCGGGATCATCGCGTGCCCGGCGGTGCGCTCGTGGAAGTCCAGGGTGCGGTCCAGCAGGGTGGACAGCTCCGGCGGCAGGTCGCCGCTGGCCTTGGACTCGGCGATGATGCTCTCCAGGTCGCGCGCGGTCGCCGCGTGCTGGACGTCCTCGACCGGTTCGATCCGCACCGCCTTGAGCAGCAGGATCGCCGCCTGGTCGAACAGCCAGATGACGGGTCCGAAGATCTTCAGGTAGATCCCCGTGGACAGCGCCAGCCAGCGCGCCACCGGCTCGGGCCGGGCGATGGCCAGGTTCTTGGGGAAGAGCTCTCCGAAGACCATCTGCACGACGGTGGAGAACAGCAGGGCCAGGACGGTGCCGATGGCCACGCCCGTCCCCGTGGGGATTCCGGCGAGGCCGAGAAGCTCGCCGACGCCCTCGCCGATCATGGGCTCGGCCACGTAACCCACCAGCAGGGCGGTCACGGTGATGCCCAGCTGGGCACCGGAGAGCATGAAGGACGTCCGGTTGGTGATGCCCAGGGCCCTCTGGGCCCCGGCGTCCCCGGCCGCCGCCTTCGCCCGCAGTCGCGAGCGGTCCACGGCCATGTAACCGAACTCCTGGGCGACGAAGTAACCCGTCGCCACGGTGATCAGGAAGACCACCACGATCCCGAAGGCGATACTGAGGATGGTGCTCATCATCGGGCACGCACCGCCTGGTTCCGCTTCGGGTTCGGACTCCTACGAGGGTGCGCACCCTTCGTAGAAGGGGGCTCGTCGTCTGTGTCGCAGCGTCCACTCAGGACGCTGCCGGTACTTCGGGACGGGTCCACTGTTCCTCTCTCTGCGCCTGTTGCGCTTTGTGGTGATATGTGACTACCAGGGATAAAGACGATCGGCCTGGGGCGATTGTTCCCCGGCGGTCGGTGTCTCCGGGCGGTCAGCTCCCGGCGGGGGCGTCGGCCTCCCCGCCCAGTCCGGCCCACTCCCGGCGGCGGGCCTCGGCGAGCGCGATCGCGGTGGCCACGGCCACGTTGAGCGATCCCACCCGTCCGATCTGGGGAACGTAGGTGACGGCGTCCGCGCCCGCCAGCAGGGCGGGGGAGCAGCCGTGGTCCTCGGCGCCCACGGCCAGGCACACGTCCGGCTCCAGGGGAGCCGCGTGCAGCGGCAGCGCGCCGGAGGCCAGCTCGACCGCGACCACCCGGTACCCGTCCGCGCGCGCGGCGGCCAGGGCGTCCGCGGTGGAGGCCATCCGGGTGTGCTCGACCTTGGCGGCGGTGCCCAGGGCGGTCTTGCCGACCTTGGGATCGTCGGGGTCGGCGCTGTTGCCGGTCAACCAGAGCTGGTCGACGCCGAAGGTCGCAGCCGTGCGCAGGATCGAGCCCAGGTTGTAGGGCTGGGTGACCGATTCGACGAGAAGGGCGAGTCGCCCCTCGGTGCGCCTGCGCCACTGGCGGTTCAGGCGTTTGACGTCCGTGGGACGCAACTGCGTGCTCAACTGCGGTGTTTTCCTCGGCGGGTGTTCCCGGGCTGGTCCCGGAGGCCATCTGTTCGCCACAGAGTACAGGTCACCGTGCGTGGGCGCACGCATGACCTGTGACACACCACGGCAAAAGCCGCGTCAAGCCACGGAACGGCGCACCGCGAGCACCCGGAAACCCGCCCGGGAGGACACCCGTTCGGTCGGCAGGCCCTGCCCGTCCAACCACTTCTGCAACGAGTCCGAGCCCAGGTGGCGCTGGACCACGAGGTGGGCGACGCCCTCGGGGGTGAGCCGCCCCAGCCACGTGCGCAGCATGGAGTGCAGCACGTCCTTGCCGACCCGGATGGGCGGGTTGGACCACACCGCGTCGAAGGGGCCCAGCAGGTCCCGGGCGGCCACCTCCTCCCGCGCCGGCGCGTCCTCCCCGGACGCGCCCCGCTCCACCGACAGCCCGCCCTCGGGCCCCACCACCGCGAACCGCGCGTTGTCCAGCCCGTGCTCGGCGGCGTTGCGCCGCGCCAGCCCCACCGCACGCGCGTTGACGTCCACGCCCAGCACCCGCGCCCCCGGCGCGCGCGAGGCCATCGTCAGGGCGATGGGCCCGTAGCCGCAGCCCAGGTCGAGCAGGCGCCCGCCCCCGGGCGGCGCGGGGACCGACTCCAGCAGCACCCGTGTGCCGAGGTCGACCTTGTCGGGGGAGAACACGCCCCGGTCGGTGCGCAGCCGCAGGTGCAGGTCCGGCAGGACCAGGTCGGCGGTGGAGGGGCGGCTGGCGGCGCCCGGATCGGAGTCGAAGTAGTGCTGAGCCACGCCGTGACGCTACCAGGGGCGGCCCCGACCACGGCACACGGCAAAAACCTCCCAGCCCCGCGCCAACAAAGGCCCAACCCCGGCGCCGAGGGGCGCCGGGGTGCCGAAGATGGAGGTATCCGACGTTTGCGGGGGAACCCATGCGAGCACACGTAGGAGACCAGCTGGTGGTCGAGAGCCCGCGCGCCGACGCCCACCGCAGGACGGGCGTCGTCACCGGCGTCGGGGGATCCGACGGGGAGCCCCCCTACCGGGTCCACTGGACCGGCGCCGAACAGGGCCACGACGACCTGGTCTACCCGGGTCCGGACGCGCACATCGAACACCCGCCCGGCCGCACGGGCGCCAACGCAGAGGGGGCCGATGCCATGCAGACGACCAAGCGCTGGAACGTCGACGTCGTCGTCGCCGAGGAGAACGAGGGCGACAGCGCGCGCACCTGGGCCGAGGTCGGCCTGGTCGCCGACGACGGGACGGCGCTGCGGGGACACGGGATGGCCCGCAAGCACCCCACGGACCTGGACGTTCCCGAGATCGGTGAGGAGCTCGCGGTATCGCGCGCCCTGTCCGACCTCTCACGCCAGCTCCGCCAGGTCGCGGCGGAGGACATCACCGACAACACCGGAACGCCCTGGCGCCCCACCTGAACCGGTGGCGGCCCCGCGGCCGACCGCGGGGGACGGGAGCGGGCGCGGGCCCGGACCGGCGAGGGCCGGTCCGGGCCCGCCGCGCTGCGCCGGGGCGCCCGCGCCACCGCGCGGACACCGTACGGACCGATACCGGCCACCTTCGGCATGACGGGACTGCTCCCGGTGGTCACCGGGATCGGGCACACTCGGAAGTCGGACACGACCGCCGCCCCGGCGGCGCAGCCGAGCCCCGGCCCCCGAAGCGCCGGAACCTCGCGTCGTGTCCGGTCAGGCCGCGACGGGGGAGGGTGCGCCAGCCGGGCACACGAGGTCCGCCGTCACGTCCCGAGGTACCGCTGTGCTTTACCGGAGGCGTCCGGGGAAGGGAGCGTTGCCGCCCGGCGCGAGCCGGGAGTACTCACGCAAGGGAGACCCCGTTGACCACCTCCTCCTCCGGCCCCCAGGCCAGACCCGCCCGCGTCCTGGGCACCGTCGACGCCGTCGCCATCGGCGCGGGCGCGATGCTCGGCGCCGGGGTGTTCACCGTCTTCGCCCCTGCCGCGCTCGGCGCGGGCGCCTGGCTGCCCGTGGCCATCCTCATCGCGGGGATCGTCGCCTACTGCAACGCCGTCTCCTCCGCCAGGCTCGCCGCCCGCCACCCCGAGTCCGGCGGCGCCTACGTCTACGGCCGCGAGCGCCTGGGCGAGCTGTGGGGCTACCTGGCGGGCTGGTCCTTCGTGGTCGGCAAGACCGCCTCCTGCGCGGCCATGGCGCTGACCTTCGGCGCCTACCTCCTCCCCGGCTGGGAGAAGGCCCTGGCGGCGGCCACCGTGGTCGCGCTCACCGCGCTCAACTACCGCGGGATCCAGCGCTCCACGATGGTGATCAAGATCCTGCTGGCCGCGGTCCTGGCGGTCCTGGCCGCCGTGTGCGTGGCTATGCTCCTCAGCGGTCGCCTGGCCGCCGTCGCCCAGGTGGAGGGACTGGGGCCCTGGCCCGGTTCCTTCGGCGTGCTCGGCGCCGCCGGGATGATCTTCTTCGCCTTCGCCGGGTACGCCAGGGTGGCCACCCTGGGCGGCGAGGTGCGCGACCCCCGGACCACGATCCCCCGCGCCGTCAACATCGCCCTGGCCGGTGTACTGGTGCTCTACCTGGTCATCGGCACCGGGCTGCTGATCGTGCTGGGCCGCGAGCGCCTGTCCACCACCGACACCCCGATGGTCGACGCCGTCCGGGTGGCCGGGTTCGATTGGCTGGCCCCCGTGGTGGTCGCGGGCGCGGCCGTGGCCAGCCTGGGCGCCCTGCTCTCCCTCATCCTCGGGGTCTCGCGCACCACCGCCGCGATGGCCGCCGACGGGCACCTGCCCCGCTCCCTGGCCTCGGTCCACGAGCGCCACGGGGTGCCCCACCGCGCCGAGCTGCTGGTCGGCGCCGTCGTCATCGCCCTGGTCCTGGTCACCGACCTGCGCGGCGCGATCGCCTTCTCCGCCTTCGGCGTGCTGGTGTACTACGCCATCACCAACGCCTCGGCGCTGCGCCTGGGTCCCGACGAGCCCCGCCCGCCGCTGCTGGTGCCGCTGACCGGGCTGGGCGGCTGCGTCGTGCTGGCGTGCAGCCTGCCGCTGCCCACGGTCATCACCGGGATGGCGGTCCTGGGAGCGGGAGCCGGGCTGTGGTGGCTGCGCGAGCGCTTCGACCTGCGCTTCTAGTAGTACTTCGTTAACTTGTGTCGGGTGGGTGCTGCTGTGCGAGTGGTCGGTGACAGGTGTGGCACACGCCGGTCCAGCACAGCAGCACCCGTTGGAGCTCCTCCAACACCTGGTACAGACTCAGACCGACGTCCGACTTTTTGGGTCCAGCCTCCGCAGGGTCAGGAACGCTTGGGCCGCGCTGACCAGCGTGACGTGGTGGTGCCAGCCCCGCCAGGTCCGTCCCTCGTAGTGATCCAACCCCAGACCGTGCTTGAGCTCGCGGTAGTCGTGCTCGATCCGCCACCGGATCTTGGCCAACCGCACCAGATGCCGTAGCGCGGTCTTCGTATCCAGGCTGGTCAACCAGTAATCGGTCGGCGCCTGCTCATACGGGGGCCACTGGGCGATCAGCGTCTGAGCGGGCAGCACCCCGTCCCAACCACCCCGGCCTCCTGCCCGGGCCAGAGCCGCCTCGCGGGCGGACTTACCCGCCAAACGCACGTCCATGACCAGGAACCGGCCCCGCATCGCCCCACGTGAGCCCTGCCGCCAGGTGCACCGGCGCAAGGCCCCACGCCCCCGCTCCAGCGCCAACTCCTTCAGCGTCCGGGCCGGGGTCCGATAGCGCGGCAGACGCGGACCCGGACCAGGCCGCTCGGGTGCCTGGGGCACCACCCCACCGGGGTGGGCGTTGAGATCACCGCGTACCGCGACCACGTAGTCCAAACCGCGCTCGGCCAGACCCTGCCGGAAGCCGTGGATCTGCCCGTACCCCGCATCGGCCACCACCACCTGGTCCTCAAGCCCCCAGGAGCGGGCCTGATCCACCATGTCCAGGGCCAGCCGCCACTTCTCCCGGTGGCCCACCTGCTCGGGCACACCCGTTTTGGCGCGGCGCTCATCGGCGGGGTTGGCCCACTCCTTGGGCAGGTAGAGCCGCCAGTTCAGCGGCACCGACGCGGTGTCGGTGACCGCGTGCAAGCTGACCGCGCTCTGGCACACCGCCTGCTTGCCCAGGGCGCCGCACCACTGGTGGGCCGCTCCCACCGACTCGGTGCCCGCTTTGGGGATACCGGAGTCATCGATCACCCACGCATCCGGATCGATGGCCCGGCTGGCCTTGGTGGCCACGCGGCGTTGGACGGGGACGTGGTCCCAGGGGGACTGGCCCACGAACTGCTGCAGCGCTTGCATGTTGCCGTCGGGCAGGCGCTCGGCCATGGGTTGGATGGACTTGCGTCGCCCGTCCAGCATTAATCCGCGCAGGTAGCAGCTGCCCCAGGCCCGGGAGTCCTTACGGGGGATGGAGGCGAGGACCTCGGCGCAGAACGCGTCGAGGTCCTCACGGAGTTCTTCTACAGCGGTCAGGTCCACGGGTCCATGATGGCGGAACCAGACCGCGAAATCATAGACTTAACGAAGTACTACTAGGGGTGCGGGCAGGGAACACGCCACCAGGCCGACCGAACCGCGGGAGTGCCGGTGGACGGGGTTCAGGTGCCGTCGCGACTGGTGCCGCCTTCATCGACGGCGCCCGCACACGCGGCATCGTCCGACAGCCCGGGTAGGTGGCGCGCGCGTTCCTCCGCGGTGACGTCCCGGCCGAAGGCACCGCAGATCCGCGCCACGGCCTCCTCCGCGTCCGGGATATCCACGTCCCAGACCCGTACTTCGTCGTCCGTGCCCGTGGAGGTGGCCAGACGGGTTCCGTCGGGGCTGAACGCCAGGAGCTCCACGAATCCGTCGGAGGAATCGGGGAAGGTCCGGCGCAGCGCTCCGGTGGCCGTGTCCCACAGGTGTGTGGCGCCCCCATTGCCGACACCGACACCGGTGGCGAGGAGGGTTCCGTCGGGGCTGAACGCCATGGACGACACCGAGCCCTCGTCCAGGGTCAGGGTGTGGAGCCTCTCACCGGTGGCCGCGTTCCACAGGTACAGGGTCCCGGAACTGGTTTCGGTGGCGAGCAGGGTGCCGTCGTCGCTGAACTCCAGTACCAGCACGTCCTCGTCGTAGCCGGTCAGGGTGTGGAGCCTCTCGCCGGTGGCCGCGTTCCACAGCCGGACCACGGTCTGCCCGTGTTCCTTGTGTTGAACCGTCGCGAGCGTCTCCCCGTCCGCGCTGAGCGCCGTGTGCGCCACCGGCTCCTCGCCGAGGACGAAGGTGTGGATCTGTTCGCCGGTGGCCGTGTCCCACAGCCAGACGGCACCGTACTCGTGGGTGAGGGCGAGGGCGGAGCCGTCAGGGCTGAAAGCCTCGAAAAGGACGTCGTCGTCGGAACTGAAGGCCGGGTCGAACACCTCGTTGCCGCGGCCGGAGAAGGAGCGGCGCCTCTCACCGGTGGCCGCGTCCCACAGGTGGACGGTTGCCTCGCCGACGTTCTCGGTGGTGACGAGGGACGAGCCGTCAACACCGGTGAAGAAGATCCCGTCGAGTTCGTGGCCCGTGAGGGTGTGGTGCTCCTCTCCGGTCGACGCGTCCCAGAAGCGCACGGTGCTCCTCCAGCGGGACTCCCGGGTGCCGGTCTCGTCCCAGGTGCCGTCCCAGTTGGCATCCCGGAAGGTGGTGGTGGTGAGGTAGGTGCCGTCGGGGCCGAAAGCGACATCGCTTCGACCGGCGTCGCCGACGTCGAGGACGTAGCGTTGCGCGTCGAAGGCCGCGTCCCACAGGTGGGCGGTACCGTCATCGAGACCGCCCGTCGCGAGACTGGTCCCGTCTGGGCTGAAGGCCAGGTCGAACACCGGGTCGAGGCCGCTGACGAGGGTTCGGGGCGACGCGGTGCCGCTGGTGTCCCACAGCCGTACCCTGCCGTCGGTCAGGCCGTAGGCGAGGGTGGCCCCGTCGGGGCCGACCGTCACCGTGTCGACCAGGGTGCGGCCGGTGGTGGTGAGGGTCTGGACCTGCGAGCCGTTCCGCGTGTCCCACAGCGACACGGTGGTGGTCGTGTTGGTCACCAGGACGTCGCCGCCGGAGCCGAAGACCACGTCGTACACCGGGAGGTCGTCGCCGGGGTCGATGGCATGCCGCTCCTCGTGGTCGGCGGTGTCCCACAGCCGTGCCGTGCCGTCCGCGCTCCCCGTGGCGAGCGTGGCGCCGTCGGGGCTGAACGCCACGTCGAACACCTCCCCGTGGTCGTCGGAGAGGACGTGGAGCTGTTCGCCGGTGGCGGTGTCCCACAGCCGTGCCGTGCCGTCCGCGCTCCCCGTGGCGAGCGTGGCGCCGTCCGGACTGAACGCCACGGCGTTCACCCAGCTCCCATGGCCGGTGAGGGTGTGGAGTAGATCGCCGCTGGTGTTCCACAGGTGTACGACGCCTTCCTCGTCGCCCGTGGCGAGCGTGGTGCCGTCCGGGCTGAACGAGGCGTCGATGACCGTGTCGTAGCCGTGGAACGTGTTGATCATCTCGCCCGTGGCCGCGTCCCACAGGTGAACGTCGCCGCTGATGCTGCCGGCGGCACCGGTAGCCAGGGTGGCGCCGTCGGGGCTGAAGGCCACCGAAGCCACTCCGTCGGAGTCGGTGTCGAAGCTGCCTTCGAGGCCTGTGTCCGCGGCGTTGTAGAGGCTGGCCGTGGCCTCCCGGGTGGGGCTGGTGCGGTACGCCTGGACGGCCAGCAGCGAGGCGAGTTCGCGGTCGGCGTCGAACACCGCCCGGGACTGGGCGGCCAGTTGGCGGGACTGCGCGGCCCGTTGGTCGGACCGTGCGGTGAGCACGGACTGGCGTTGCCACACGGCCAGTCCGGTGGCGATGAGGGTGAGGGCGACCAGCCCGGCCAGGACGGCGTTGCGACGCCGGGGGCTGTGCGCGGACTGCCGGTCCCGGCTCTTCCCTGCGGCGAGGAACACTGCGGCACCGCCGATCCGCGTGTAGGCGTCGCGGGTGAGACGGCCGTCCACGCGACGCTCCCACAACCGGTTCAACACCAGCGCCAGCGGCGGCAGAAGAGTCGCGGACACCTGCCTGTCCGGAGCGGAGGCCCGGTGCAGGTCCTCGGCGACCTCCTCCGCCAACCCCTCCTCCACCCGGGCGCCCGCGGTCTCCGCGGGCCGGGTGATGACGGCCTTCAGCTCAGTGTCGGTGAAGGTGGCGGGCATGTTGACGAGCCCGGGGATCGCGGCGCCCAACAGCTCCGGGCAACGGGCCGCCAGGCGAGGATACGCGTCGTCGCGCATGACCAGGAGAAGACGCGTCGCCGGATGAGTGCTCGTCAGTGCCACCAGTTCGGCGGCGACGCCCTCAGCTGTGGGGTGGGAGAGGAACTCCTCGAACTGGTCGACGACCAGCAGCAGGTGGTCGTGGTCGGGCGCGTCCGCGAGGCGCTGTTGGGCCGCGCGGCCGATGCCCTCGCTCGCGGCTCCGGGAAGGCCGCTCCGTTCCAGCTCCGCCGACAGGTCCCGGCCCGGTCGGACCAGGACGGTCAGCCACTGCTCGCCGCCCGGCAGGGAGCCGTCCGCGAGGGCCGGTAGCACCCCGGCCCGGACCAGGGACGACTTGCCGCTGCCCGACGGGCCGAGCAGCAGCACCAGCCGCTGGCCGCGTAACGCCGCCAGCACACAGTCCACCGCGGCTTCCCGGCCGTGGAAACGAGCCGCGTCCTCCTCGGTGAACGGATGCGGCCCCGGGTACGGAGACGATGCCTGGGCGCTCGGCCCCTCTTCGTCGTCTCGGTCCGCCGCCTGGTGTCGTACGTTGTCGCTCATGAGAACCTCTCTCGGTCACACGGGAAACGCCTTCGAGGGCACCGGGAGCGCGTCGGACAGAGTCCGGCCCACGGGATCGCCCCCCGGCCTCGCCGATGCCCCCGCACCACAGGTCACCGAGCGGGCTACCGCCGGGTCGGGCTACCGCCGGGTCCGGCCCGCCCGTCCGGGCGCACGGTTGTCTCCTCCGTCCCCCGAAAGCCGCAACGAGGAGGCGGGTTCGGGGGTGTGGATCCTTCGACGCGGATTCTCCTTCCGCGGGTCCGGTCAGGCCCTGTCCGCTTACGGTCATCTCCTGTAGCGGAGACTCGCGGCCCACTAATGTCGTTCTCGCACACCTCTCAGGGGAGACCGAGGCGCCGCTGTGGCAAGTCGAAGGAAGAAGCGTCCACCGAAGAGGAGCAGGCCCGGCCCCGCGGCCTCCTCCCGTGGCCACGAGGTGGGCCCGAGCGCTCGTTCCCGGTCCGGGCACCGCACGTGGGGGCCCCTCCTGCGCTGGCTGCGCGGCCCCCGACACGCGACGCGCCCGGAACGGAAGCGGCCACGGAGTGAGGTCCAACGCGGGGCTGACAAGCCGACCACCCTCGATGTCCTGCAGGCGCGGTTCTTCCCCGAGGGCCGAGGGGCGTCGACCCGGGTCCGCGTCCGGGCCTGGGCGATCTCCGCCGTGATCGCCCTGTTGGTCACCGCGGGAGGCTTCGCGGGCACCTACGCCTACGACCTGTGGTCCGCGGAGGCCCGGCTACGCGAGGAACGGGCTGCCCAGACCACGATCGACCGGGGAAGCCCCCCGTTCACCAACGCGGTCGCCTACGACACTTCGCTCCCGGAAAGCTTCGAAGTGGTCCTGGACCGCCCCTTGACCACGGAGCAGGCCGAGGAGCTGGGAACCCTCGAACGTGTCGAAGCCTGGGATTTCCTGGAGGCGTTGGGAGGGCGCCTGATCCCGGGCACCTTCACGACGGGGCACCTCACCCCGCCGGGCGGATGGTCCTGGGAGGGAACACCGACGACCACCCGGGTCGGCACGGCCGTGTTCACCATGACCCTCATGTCAGCGCGCAGCTCCCAGGTGAGCATCGTGGACATGGAACCCGTCAACATCTCCTGCGCGGAACCGACGGCCACGACCGTCGTGGACTTCCCGACAGCCGGTGAGTCCGCCTACTCCGGTGTGGTCGTCGACCTCACCCACGACGATCCGCTGCTGTTGATCTCCGACGAAGGACTCGAACAGGGCCAGCCCTACTTCAGCCGCCGACGTATCGACGTCGGCGGCGGGCTCGAACCGGGCGGGCTCCGTGTGGAGGCTCTCACCGCGGGACAGACCTGCGAGTGGGAGCTCCGGGCGCACCACATCGACGCCCGGGAGAACTCCGGCGAGGTCGTCCTGCGCGACGGGGACAAGCCCTTCCGTGTGGAGGCTTCCCCCGAGAACCCCGAACAGTACTGGGCCATGTCGATAGGACCGCGGCCCGTCCGAGTCGTGGCCTGCCACGAGACACCCGAAGCGGTGGAATGCCCGAACCCCGGATGAGGCGACGACCATGCGGGCGGCCCCCGTGCTCGACGGCGCCGCTGCTCTCCAAGCCCTCTCCGACCGGTCGCCGGGGCCTCATCCGCGTTCGCGCAGGTACGCCTCCAGCTCGGCGGCCCCGGACAGCATCGCCCGCCCGCGCGCGGACAGCCGGGCCCGCCAGTCGCGCAGCGCGCCCTCCAACGGCTCCAGCCCGCCTGCCGAGCGCACCTGGGCGATCAGCGGGGAAATCTGTTCCAGAAGGTAACCGCCCCGTCTGAGCTGGTGGACCAGCAGGGCGTCGCGCACGTCGGCCCCGCGGTAGACGCGGTACCCCGTCCGCGGGTCGCGGCGCGGGCGCACCAGCCCGGCGCGCTCCCAGGCGCGCAGCGTCGCGGGCCGCACGCCGAGCCTGTCCGCCAGCGGCCCGATGAACGTGGCGCCGGGCTCCTCGTCCGGTCGTGGGGGCGCGGCCGCCCCGGCCCGCCCGCCCGAGCCGGTCCGGCCACCGGACGCGGCCGGGCCGGCGGACCGGGGCCGCGCGCCGCCCTCCAGGCCGCGCAGGGCGCCCTCCACGGCCCGCAGGGTCCGCCGGTCCTCCAGGAGCTGGGCGTGGCCCTCGTCGATCAGGAGCAGCGCCTCCTCCGTCCGGCCCCCGTTCACCGCCCGCATGATCGAGGCCGCCCCCTGGTGGCCGTGGCCGGGCACCAGGGCCGTGAACGCGCTCAGGGCCCGGGCGTGCAGCGGGGTGTAGGTGCGGTAGCCGTGGCGCGTGCGGTCGGCCTCCGGGAGGATCCCGTCCTCCTCGTAGTTCCTGACCGCCTGCGTGGACAGACCGTGCCCGCGCGCCAGGTCGATCGGCCTGAGCCGATCACCGCTTTGAAGGTTCTTAGCCATATCCCCGCCGCTGTACCGAAAAAGCCTCAACCGTTACTTCAACGATACCGTTGAGGGTATGGACACTGTCACCAGGGACACCGCACACACCTTCGAGGCAGCCGCCGTCATGGGACTGCTCCCGAACCGGCCGCGACTGCTCGCCCTGGGCGAGCCCACCCACGGCGAGGACTCGCTGCTGGACCTGCGCAACGACCTCTTCCGTCAGCTCGTCGAACGGGAGGGCTACCGGACGATCGCCGTCGAGAGCGACTGCCTGGCGGGCCTGGCCGTGGACGAGTACGTCACCTCGGGCACGGGCACCCTCGACCGGGCCGTGGAGCACGGGTTCAGTCACGGGTTCGGCGCGTCGGCGGCCAACCGCGAACTCGTGCGCTGGATGCGCGCCCACAACGAGGGCAGGCCCGCCGCCGAACAGGTGCGCTTCGCCGGTTTCGACGGCCCGCTGGAGATGACCGGCGCCCAGAGCCCCCGGCGGGCCCTGACCGCCCTCCACGACTACCTCGCGCGCTGGGTGGAGGCGGACCAGCTCCCGTGCGACGCGCGGACGCTGGACCGCCTGACGGGCGAGGACGCACGGTGGACCAACCCCGACGCGATGCTGGACCCGGCCGAGTCCGTGGGGCGCTCGGACCAGGCCCGGGAGCTGCGCATGCTCATCGACGACCTGGCGGCGCTGCTCGACGCGCACACGCCGCGCCTGGTCTCGGCGACCTCGCGCGAGGAATGGGACCGGGCGCGCCTGTACGCGCGCACCGCCACCGGCCTGCTGCGTTACCACTTCTGGATGGCAGACACCTCCTCGCGGCGCATGACGCGGCTGGAGGACGTGGGGATGACGGTCGACACCTCGCCGAGCCGGATGACGCGGCTGCTGGGCCTGCGCGACCAGATGATGGCCGACAACCTCTTCGCCCTCGCCGAGCGGGGCCCGGTGCTGGTCCACGCCCACAACACCCACCTCCAGCGCGGCGAGAGCACGATGCGCATGGGCGGGCCGCCGCTGCACTGGTGGGGCGCCGGGGCGATCGTGGGCGCCCGACTGGGACCCGAGTACGCCTTCCTGGCCACGGCCCTGGGCACCATCCGGCACCGGGGCGTGGACACCCCGCCCCCGGACACCGTCGAGGGCCTCCTGTACGGCCTGGGGGAGGAGCGCTGCGTGGTCGACGCGCCCCGGCTGGCCGCGGACCCGGGCAACGCGCGCCTCACGCCCCGCGTGTCCGCCTGGTTCGGCTACGCCCCGCTCGACCCGTCCCGCCTGGCCGACAGCGACGGGATCGTGTTCGTCAGGGACCTGCCGCGGAGCTGACGGCCCGTCCCGGGCGCCACCGGTGCGACGCACCGGAGCCGGCGCCGGGCCGCGGGCTCAGGACGCGCCGGAAAGGCCCAGGTAGGCCAGGCCGCGCCGGGCCGTGGTGGACAGCCGCAGCCCGGCGACCTCACCGGGGGCGAACCAGCGCGCGTCGGCGGTCGATCCGTTCTCCTCCAGCACCCGGGCCGGGCCCGGGGCGGAGACCAGGACGCGGAAGAACGCCCACACCGCGTAGATGTCGTGGCCGCCGGAGCCCTCACGGCGGTGGCTGGACACGGTGACCAGCTCCCCGACCAGGCCGTTCTGGCCGGTCTCCTCGACCACCTCGCGGCGCAGCGCCGCCCGCACGTCCTCGCCCGCGTCCACGCCGCCGCCCGGCAGGTGCCAGGTCCCGGCGCCGGGGAACCCCTCGGCGATCAGGCTCAGCAGCACGTTCCCGCGGGAGTCGGTGACGATCCCGTAGGAGGCGAACCGGCGCAGCGGCGTCAGCCCGTTGCCGGGCGCGGACTCCTCCCCGGCCAGTTCGGCGGGGGAGGGCCGCAGACCCGCGTTCGCGGCCGAGGGCCAGGAGGCCTCCGACCCGGCCTCGGCGAACACCACCCGGTCGATGTGCAGCGGGGCGCCGCCGGGCGCGGACGCCAGCTCGGTGAGCACGTCCAGCGCGCGCAGGGGAGCGTCCGGGGCCAGGCCGCCCAGGCCGCGGACCACGTCCGCGGGGTCCTGGCCGAACAGCACGCGCGCCCCGAGCACCGCGGACTCACCGGCGGCGACCAGGTGCGCGGTGACGCGCCGCCCCGGAACGGCCGGGGAGGCGGCGGTCACAGCGAGCCGGCGGCGGGGGCCGCGCTGGGCAGGCCCACCAGACGCAGCAGTTCGTCCAGGTTGGCGATGGTGGTCACCGACTCGAAGCGCTGGTGGCCCCGGCGGTCGATCATGATCGGGCGCATGCTCGCGGCGGCGGCGCCCACGCCGTCGGCCTGGATCTGGTCCCCCACGTGCCAGCACGCGGTGGGGTCCACGCCCAGGCGCTGGGCGGCGGTGTGGAAGATGCGCGGGTCCGGCTTGCCCGTTCCGACCGTGTCGGTGCACACCACGGCGTGGAAGTAGGGGGCCAGCTCCATGGACTGGAGCTTGGCGTGCTGGAGGGACTCGATGCCGTTGGTCACCACGGCCAGGCGGTATCCGGCCGAGGCCAGCGCGTTCAGCGACGGGATCGCGTCGGGGAAGACCTGCCACGCCGAGCGGTGGGCCTCCAGGTAGATCCGGTACAGCTCGTCGCAGTGCTGGTCGGCGAGGTCGGAGTGGCCTGCCTGGACGGCCAGGGCCCGGATGCGCTCGCGGCGCTGCTGCTCCAGGTTCAGGCGTCCGCGCAGGTAGGAACCGAAGGAGATCTCGGTCTGCACGTCCCACAGACTGCGGGCTGCTCCGAAGTCCGGGTGGCCGAGCCGATCCATGACCGCGCGGAGCCCCGTGGACGACGCGGCGAGATCGTCGATCAGGGTGTCGTCCAGGTCAAAGCAGATCGCCGTCGGCACTGCGGGTGTGTTCGGCATCGTTCCTCATGTGATGGGCAGGACAAAACATGCCAACGCTAACCCGTGGACATAACAGGAACGGTGTAAACCCCACCTAAAGGGATGTGTCCCACGTCACCAGAGGCCGGTGGGGGAGGGGACCCGCGGACCCCCTCCCGCTCACGGGAGCCGCTGGAACCACAGGAGTGACGTCACCGCGGTGGCCATCGCCAGGACGATCGCCACCAGCACGAAACGTGTGACGATTTCCTCGTGCACCAGCTCGGTGCCCAGGGACGAACCGATGTCCTCGTAGACCTCGTCCAGCTCCGTCTCGCTCTCCGCCTCGTAGAAGTGCCCCCCGGTGTCCGAGGCCAGACCGCGCAGCGCCTCCTTGTCGATGTCGGCGGGCACCTGGTAGCCGTCGATCTCGATCATCGCCGCCCCCGTGCCGAACGCGATCGTGGAGACCGGCACCTCCTGCTCCGCCGCCATCGCCACGGCCTGCGAGATGTCGCGGCCGCTGGTGTTCTCCCCGTCCGAGAGCAGCACGATCGCCGACGGCGGCGGGTCCACGTCCGCGTCCTCGTCGAAACTGCTGATCGACTCCAGCGAGGCGAACACCCCCTCGCCGATCGCCGTGCCCGGACCCAGCTGGAGGTTCTGGATCGACCCGATCACCGCCTGGTGGTCATGGGTGGGCGAGGAGACCACCGTCGCCGTCGAGGAGAAGGCCACCAGACCCACGTTGAACCGGTCCGGCAGCGTCTCCACGAACCCCTGGGCCGACTTCTTGGCCGCCTCCAGCCGGTTGGGGTCGATGTCGTTGGCCGCCATCGACAGCGACACGTCCACCGCCACCATGATCGTCGCCCGCTCCCGCGGCTGCTGCACCGGCATCGCCGGCAGCGCCATCGAGGCGATCAGCACCCCGATCGTCACCGTGAACAGCACCGCGGGCACGTGCCTGCGCACGTCCGGCCGGTGCGGCGCCACCTGGTCCAGCAGCGCCAGGTTGGTGAAGCGCATCGTGTACTCGCGCCGCCGGGTCTGCGCGAACACGTACGCGGCGACCAGTACGACGACGAGGAGCAGCCACCACAACCTCTGGGGCTCCAGGAAGGTCATGACTCAATCCCCCGTGCCTCGGCTCTGTCCCGCGGGTCCGCGCCCGCGCCCTCGTTCGGTCCCTCGGTGGGGCCCGCCGCGCTCACCGGGGCGTCCCCGGGGTGTGGCGGGCCAGGTGGTGCGCGGTACGCCTCTGGTGCATGACGAAGCGTGCCGTATCCAGTACCCAGTCCCGGTCCGTCCGCAGCGTCAGGTGGTGCACCCCGCACCGGCGCAGCGCGTCGCGCACCGCGCGGCGCTGCCCCTCGGCCGCCTGGCGGTAGCGCTCGCGCACCGCCCGCGTCAGCCGCACGTCGCGCACCATGCCCGTGCGCGGATCGCGCAGCGTCACGTCGCCCACCTCGGGCACGTCCAGCTCGCGCGGATCGACCACCTCCACCACCAGCACCTGGTGGCGCGCGGCCAACTGGCGCAGGGGCCGCTCCCAGGTCACCTCGCCGCCGAAGGCGGGGGTGTCCAGGAAGTCGGAGACCACCACCCGCAGGCCGCGCCTGCGGCGCACCCGCACCAGGTCGCCGATGGCGTCGGCCAGGGTGGCCCGGTGCGGCGAGGGCTCGCGCTCGTCCCCCTTCGGCGCCGCGGCCACCGTGGCCAGCAGCGCCAGCAGGGCCTCCTTGCCCGAACGCGCGGGCCAGCGCCGGATCGCGCCCCGGTGCAGGAAGTGGGCGCCGAAGCGGTCGCCCACCTTCTGGGTGAGGAGGTTGGCCGCGACCATCGCCCCGACCGCCACCTCGTGCTTGGAGCGCAGACCCGTGCCGAAGTCCATGCTCGGCGACAGGTCCAGCAGGGTCCAGCTCTCCAGTTCGCGGTCGGCGACCAGGTCGCGCACGTGCGGGGTGTCGGTGCGCGCGGTCACCGACCAGTCCATGAGCCGAACGTCGTCCTCGCCCGGCTGGTACAGGCGCGCCTCGGCCGCCTCCGAACCCGGCCCCAGGCGCAGGCCGAGGTGCTCACCGTGCAGCAGCCCCTCCAGGCGGTGCACGATGCGCAGGTCCAGACGGCGCAGCGCGGCGCGCAGCCGGGGGTCGGTACCGATGGCGGGTGCGTTCACCGGCTCACCTCGCGGAGGCGAAGGAGGCGGTCTCCCCGCTGGGCGGCTCGTCCCAGATCACCCGTGGCGCCAGCACGGTCGACAGGATGCGGTCCACCACCTGTTCGGCGGTGATGCCGTCGGCCAGGGCGTCGAAGGTCAGCACCAGGCGGTGGGCGATGACGTCGTGGGCGAGCACCCGCACGTCGTCGGGGAGCACGTAGTCGCGCCCGCGCAGCAGGGCCAGGGCCCGCGCGGCCGAGACCAGGCCCAGGGTGGCGCGGGGGCTGGCCCCCATCTCCAGCACCTGGCGCAGGTCCGGCATCTGGTGGTTCTCCGGCTCGCGCGTGGCCATGACCAGCCGCACCACGTAGTCGGCGATGAGCTGGTGGACGTGGACGCGCTGGGCGTCGGACTGCAGCTCGCTCAGGGTGACGGGGTCGAGCACCTGGTGCGCGGTGGGCGGGGTGGTCGACATCCGGCGCAGGATCTCCATCTCCTCGTGCGCGCGCGGATGGCGGACGTTGATCTTCATCAGGAACCGGTCGCGCTGGGCCTCGGGCAGCGGGTACACGCCCTCGGACTCGACCGGGTTCTGTGTGGCGATGACGATGAACGGGGAGGGGAGCGGGTGGGTGGTCCCGCCCAGGGACACCTGCCGCTCGGCCATGACCTCCAGCAGGGCCGACTGCACCTTGGCCGGGGCCCGGTTGATCTCGTCGGCGAGCACGAAGTTGGCGAAGACCGGCCCCAGCTCCACGTCGAACTGCTCGGTGGAGGGATGGTAGATGCGCGTGCCGACGATGTCGGAGGGCACCAGGTCCGGTGTGAACTGCACGCGGGCGAACGAACCCCCGGTGACCTTGGCCAGGGTGGACACCGCCAGGGTCTTGGCGATGCCGGGCACGCCCTCGATCAGGCAGTGCCCTCCCGCGACCAAGGCGATGAGAGAGCGCTCCACCATGCGCTCCTGGCCCACGATCACCCTGGACACCTCGTGCAGCGCGGCGCGCAGCAGTCGGGTCGGTTCGCCCGGAGCGCTGTCCGGGCCCGCGGAGGGCGTTGAGCCGTTTGCGCTCTCTGCCATGTGCCGCCTTCCTAGCAGGGAGCCCCGACGCGGGGGCACCGGATAGGTTGTGGATCACTCACCTGTGGTGACACTACCCGTTTCGCGGGCACCAGTCCGGTACACAACGCGGCGAAGCGGACGGCCGGAGTGGAGGGCAAGGGGGATGACATGGCGGTTCCCACGATGGGGCTGAACGAGGGTGATCCACGTCAACTGGGCGGCTACCGCCTGCTGGGGCGGGTGCGCGACTCCTCCCTCGGGGTGGTCTACCTGGGCAGGGACGGGTCCGGGAACCAGGTGAGCGTCGCCGTGCTCGACTCCGGCGCCGCGGGCGACGGCGGCGCGCGCGAGCGGTTCGCCGAGGCGGTGCGCCGCAGCCCCGACGTGGTCGCGGCCCGCACGCACGGGCGCTCGGCGCTGTGGGTGGCCCTGGCCCACGACGGGTCGGGCGCGTCGGCGGAGGACTTCCTCAAGGTGGCGGCGCGCTCGGGCCGGGCGGCCGCGCGCGGCCCGGTGGTGATGCCGCACTGGGCGGGCTCGCGCGGTCCCGTCTCGGTGCGGTGGGCGCCCTGGGCCGGGCGCAGGGACAGCGCCGTGGCGGCGGGGGAGAGCAACTGGTGGCTGATCGGCGGACTGGGCCTGGTGCTGGTGCTCATCCTGCTGCTGGTGTCGCTGCTGTACTGGTGGATGCTCCAGTTCCCGCCGCCGGAGATGCCCAGTCCGGCGCAGCCCCCCGAGGCGCAGGAGAGCCCGGAGAGCCCGCAGGGTCCGGGGACGCTCCCGGGCGAGGAGGAGGGCGAGGGCGGGGGAGCGGAGCCGACGCCGGTCGTGCCCACGCCGGGGGAGGGCGACGGCGAGTGGGGCGACAACCCCGAGGACAACCTCTAGCGGGGGGAGTACGCGGCTCGGGAAGCGCGCGAGGGGTCCGGTTCCGGTACCGGACCCCTCCCTTGCACCCGATATAAATCTACGTCGTACAGGTGGCGGTCTCTTTCTTGAAAAACGAAAAAACACGAGATCGCGCGGCTACGCCGCACGGTCCTACTGATCTTCCTCCCGGAAGCGGTTCGGCGTGTCGCGGCGGTCCGGGGACGTTGCCTAGAACGTGTTCAGGGTCCTTTAGTGGCGCTGTCGGGAGGCGGTTCCGGTGCGGCGCAGGGGCGGGAGGCCGCGGGCCTCTGCGTCCGGCTCAGCGGCGGGCCCGTCGCGGCGTCGGTGCGCGGGCGCTCCGCGGGCTGCCTATGCTGGTCCGCGTGCTGAGAAAGGTGGTCGCGACGCGGTACGTGCTGCCGCTGCGCGAAGGAGGTTCGCTCCCGGGGTTGGTCGAGGCCGACGACCTGGGCATGTACGTGGTCAAGTTCCTCGGGGCGGGGCAGGGGCGCAAGACGCTGGTTGCCGAGGTCGTCGCGGGGGAGCTGGGCCGCGCCCTTGGCCTGCCCGTTCCGGAGCTGGTCACGGCGGAGTTCGACGCGGTGATCGGCCGCAGCGAGCCCGACCCCGAGGTGCAGGAGCTACTCAAGGCCAGCGGTGGGCTCAACCTGGGGATGGACTTCCTCCCCGGTTCGCTGGGCTTCGATCCGCTGACCTTCGAGGTGGACCGGGGGTTCGCCGGGCGGGTGCTGTGGTTCGACGCCCTGACCGGCAACGTGGACCGGTCCTGGCGCAACCCGAACATGCTGCTGTGGCACGGGCGCCCCTACCTGATCGACCACGGTGCGACGCTGATCTTCCATCACAACTGGGCCAACGCCGAGCGGTTCGTGCACCGCCCCTACGACGCCTCCGACCACGTGCTGTCGGGTGCGTCGCCGGACCTGGCCGCCGCGGACGCGGACCTGGCGCCCTTGGTGGACGAGGGTCTGCTGCGCCGTGTGGTGGAGCTGGTGCCGGACGAGTGGCTGGTGGACGAGCCCGGGTTCGACGGTCCCGGGGATGTGCGTGAGGCGTATGTGCGGTACCTGCTGGCCCGGGTGGCCGAGCGTTCCTGGCTGCCGGAGGTGACGGGATGAGCGCCCCGAGGCGTTACAGCGACGCGGTGACGACCGGTCGTGTGGGTGAGCGGCGTGAGCGTGCGGTGTTCGAGTACGCGCTGTTGCGGGTGGTGCCGCGGTTGGAGCGCGGTGAGTGCGTGAACGCCGGGGTGATCGTGTACTGCCAGGAGCGGGGGTTCCTGGGGGCTCGTTCGGCGTTGGACGAGCGGCGGTTGCTGGCGGTGGACGCTGAGGCGGACGTGGCGGGTGTACGGCGTGCGCTGGAGGCGGTGGAGGTGATGTGCCGTGGCGGCGCGGGGGCGGGTGCGGCCGGCCGTGAGCGTCCCGGTCAGCGGTTCCGGTGGTTGACGGCTCCGCGGAGCACGATCGTGCAGCCGGGGCCGATCCACGGTGGTCTGACGGAGGATCCGGAGGGCGAGGTCGTGCGGTTGCTGGACCGGCTCGTAAGGTAACCGTCCGGGCCGTAACGGACATCACAGGCATTCTGGGGGATAAAGAGGAGGCGATCCGCGGGTTCGGGATGTTGGTATGGGAGTGTCCGTCGTCGGCGGGGCTCCTCCTTCCGGCGCTTTTCCCGTTCCTGAACTGGAGTGCCTGTGCAGTCCCCGAACTCCCCCTCCGCGGTCCCTGACCGGGAGGCGGTCGAGAGGTCCTCTTCCCCTGTCCCGGTTTCTTCTCCCGCCCCCGAACCGGAGGCGGGTGGGCGCTGGACGCCCTCGCGCAAGTCGGTGGCGCTGCTGGTGCTGGTCCTGGGTGTGCTGACGGCGACCGGGCCGTTGGCGACCGACATGTACCTCCCGGCGTTCCCCCAGATCACGCGGGATCTGGGGACGAGCGAGGCGCAGATCCAGCTGACGCTGACGGCGATGATGCTGGGCCTGGCCGTGGGCCAGTTGGTGATCGGGCCGTTGAGTGACGCGGTGGGCCGTCGTGGTCCGCTGTTGGTGGGTGTGGCCCTGTTCACGGTGACGTCGGTGCTGTGCGTGTTCGTGCCGGACGTGACGCTGTTCATCGCGCTGCGGTTCGTGCAGGGTGTGGCCGGTGCGGCGGGTGCGGTGATCGGTCGTGCGGTGGTGCGTGACCTGTTCGCGGGCGATGACGCGGTGCGGTTCTTCTCGCGTCTGGCGCTGGTGATGATGCTGGCTCCGCTGTTGGCTCCGTTGGCGGGTGCGCAGTTGCTGCTGGTGGGTCCGTGGCAGTTGAGTTTTTGGGTGCTGGCGGTGATGTCGGCGCTGAGCTTCGTGCTGGTGTTGGTGTGGTTGCCGGAGAGTCTGCCGGTTGAGGACCGTCGTCGGCAGGGTCCTCGTCAGTTGGTGGCGACGGTGGGTGGTCTGCTGCGTCAGCCGCGTTTCTTGGGTCCCGTGCTGACGATGGGGCTCAGTTTCGGGATGTTGTTCACGTACGTGTCGGCGTTCTCGTTCGTGTCGCAGACGGAGTTCGGTGTCTCGCCGCAGTTGTACGCGGGGCTGTTCGCGGTGAACGCGCTGGGGATGATGGCGGGTACGCAGCTGAACGGTTTCCTGGTGGGTCGTGTGGAGACGCTGCGGCGCCTGGGGATGGGGCTGGTGCTGGCTCTGTCCTCGGTGGGTGTGCTGGCGGTGTTGGCGGTGCTGGGTGCGGCCCAGTTGTGGATGGTCGTGGGGTTGCTCGCGTTGATGATGCTCAGTGTCGGGTTCATCATGCCGAACGCGACGGTGACGGCTCTGGACGGGCAGCCGGCGGCTGTGGCGGGTACTGCTTCGGCGTTGATGGGTGCGTTGCAGTTCGCGCTGGGCGGTGGTGTGGCGTCGCTGGCGGGGCTGACGGAGACGGGTGAGCCGTCGTTGGTGAGTATGGCGGTGGTGATGGTGTCGGTGGCGGTGCTGTCGTTGCTGGCGTATGTGTGGTCGGTGCGCACGAAGGTGCGGTGAGCGTTTTTCGGTGGTGTGGGCCCGGTGCCGTGGGTGGGGCGCCGGGCCCTGCGTGTGTGGTGCCGGGTCGGGTGAGTTGTGGCCGCGGTGTGGTCTGGGGCGTTGCGGGTCTGCGTTCCGGGTTGCCGTGTGGTGGGGAAATGGGCACAGTAGGTCGCAATCCCCCGATTGAGGTGGGCCTGTCCGGCCTGTCTTCCGATGCGGCAAGAGGATGAGTGGGTATGGGCGGTCCGAGTGTCACTCCTGGTATGTGGGCTCGGGGTCTTTCCGGGCTGAGCGACCTGGTGTACGGGGTGGCCACGGAGGAGGCCCATGCGGAGGTGTTCTCCGTGCGCGGTGAGCGCGGCCGGTGGGAGCGGGTGAAGGCCGGCGGGTTCGCCACGGAGGTGACGGCGGTCGCCAAGGGTCTGGTGGCGGCCGGTGTGGGTGAGGGCGACCGGGTCGTGGTGGTGTCGGGGTCGCACCAGGACTGGGTGCGGTTGGCGTTCGCCGTGTGGTCGGTGCGTGCGGTGCTGGTGCCGTTGCCGGAGTCGGTGTCGGCGGAGCGTTTGGCGCACGTGGTGCGGCAGACGCGTCCGGCGGCCGCGGTGGTGCAGGGCGATCGGTCGTTGCGTACGGTGTCGGGTTTGCAGCGTGAGTTGCCGGACCTGGGCCGGGTGTGGCGGATGGATGCTGGTCTGCCGGGTGTGGTGTCGCTGGGTGCGTACATGGACGCGTCGTCGGTGCGGTTTCGTCGGGACGGGGCTGTGGCCGAGGACGTGGCGGTGGTGCTGTATCCGGTGAGTACGGTGTCGCGGCTGACGCGGGGTGTGGTGTTGTCGCACGGGGCGTTGTTGTCGGCGGCGGCGGATGTGGTGGACCGGATGTGGCCGCGGTTGTCGGAGTTGCCTGAGGGTCGGGCGAGCACGTTGTTGGATCTGCCGTTGTCGCAGATCTCGGGGTTGGCCGCGTTGGTGGCGTGCATGGTGGGGCGTGTGCGTGTGGGGTTGGCGGGCCCGACGGGGTTGATGCGGCAGGTGGAGGCGTTCAAGCCGACGGTGCTGGTGTGTTCGGCCCGTGTGTTGGAGGGTGTCTTCGACGTCGAGCGGGGGAGTGCGCGTTCGACGGGGTGGGACTCGTTGGGCACGTTCAACGCGGCGGTGGAGTCGGCGGTGCAGTTCGACCGGTCGCCGCGCAGGAGTGCGTGGCAGCGGTTGTCACGGACGATGTATGACTGGCAGTTCTCGCGGGTGCGGGAGTTGTTCGGTGGCCGGGTGCATCTGGCGGTGTGCTGGGGTGGTGGGCTGTCGGACCGGTTGGACTCGTTCTTCGGCGGTGTGGGGATTCCGGTGGTGCAGGCGTTCGGTACGGCCGAGGCGGCGGGTGTGTTCACGGCCGGTGCTGTGGGGGACCGGGTTGCGGGGACGGTGGGGCGTGCCCTGGAGGGTCGTGAGGTGTGGGTCTCGCGTGAGGGCGAGATCCATGTGCGCGGCGGTGCGGTGTTCTCGGGGTACTGGGGTGAGGGTGAGGCCTCGCGGAGTGCGTTCCGTGAGGGGTGGTTGGCGACCGGGTACGCGGGTGAGGTGGACGCGGACGGGGTCGTGAGTGTGGCGGGCCGGTTGCGGGTGCAGGCGGCGACGGAGGAGTTGGCGGGGCGGTTCGTGGCGCGCGGGGTGGATGAGGCGCCCGCGTTGGAGGGCCGTGTGCTGGAGGGGCCTGGGGAGCGTGCCCTGGAGGGGCGGCCGGTGCGGGAGCGGCGTGCCTCTGAGGAGGGTGTGCGTCGGCGGGAGGCGCCCGCGTTGGAGGGGCGTGCGTTGGAGGCCGCGGTGGAGCAGGAGCCCGGTGCGGCCTCGGATGGGGGTTCGGGGGAGATGTTGGCGGTGACGGCCGCCTTCGCCGCGGTGGATCCGGCCGGGGTCGGGGAGCCCGCGGTGGTGGAGGCGCGGGAGCAGCGTGTGGAGCGGGGGGACGCGGAGCTGGTGGCGGAGTTCGAGGCGCGGTTGCGTGCTCATCCGTTGATCAGTCAGGTGTTGGTGATCGTGGAGGGGCGGCCGTTCGCGAGTGCGTTGGTGACGTTGGTGCGTGACCAGTTGGAGTACTGGCGGTTGGTGAACGGTCGGCCGTTGGCGATGGCTGCGGAGGAGATCGCGGGGGATCGTGATCTGCTGCGTGAGGTGCAGGGGTTGGTGTACGAGGCCAATCGGAGTGTGCCGCGTCATCTGGCGGTGCGGTCGTTTCACGTGTTGGCGGAGGAGTTCACGGTGCAGTCGGGGTTGGTGCACGCGTCGGGGGAGTTGCGGCGTGAGGCGGTGCTGCGGGCGTTCTCGGAGGAGATCGACGGGTTGTACCGGGTGCGTCGTGAGCAGTAGTAGGGGGTAGTGGGCGGCGGTGTTGGGGCCGCGGTTCGGACCGGGTGGTCTGGGCCGCGGCCTTTGGTGTGTGGTGTGGGCTGGGGTGGTTACTGGCCGTTGAGGAAGGCCAGGACGGCCAGGACGCGGCGGCTGTCGTCGGAGGAGGGCGGTAGGTCGAGTTTGGTGAAGATGTTGTTGATGTGCTTGCTGACGGCTTTTTCGGTGATGTAGAGGCGTGCGGCGATGGCGGAGTTGGAGCGTCCTTCGGCCATTTCGGACAGGACTTCGCGTTCGCGGGGGGTGAGTTGGGCCAGGGGGCCGCTCTGGTCCTGGCGGGCGAGGAGTTGGGAGATGACGGCGGGGTCCATGGCGGTGCCGCCGTCGGCGACGCGGCGGACGGCTTCGATGAACTGGCCGATGTCGAAGACGCGGTCCTTGAGGAGGTAGCCGACGCCGCCGGTGTCGTCGGAGAGCAGTTCGCGGGCGTAGAGCTGTTCGACGTGCTGGGAGAGCACGAGGATGGGCAGGCCGGGGATCTGGGTGCGGGCGGCGATGGCGGCTTGGAGGCCTTCGTCGGTGAAGGTGGGGGGTAGGCGTACGTCGACGACGGCGACGTCGGGTTTGTGTTCGGTGAGGGCGGTGTGGAGTTCGGGGCCGTTGTCGACGGCGGCGACGACGGTGAAGTCGTGTGCCTGGAGGAGGCGGATCAGTCCGTCTCTGAGGAGGGCAAGGTCTTCGGCGATGACAACACGCACGGGATCTCCAGGGTCACGATGGTGGGGCCGCCTGGTGGGCTGGTGATGTTCATCGTGCCATCAAAGGCGTCCAGGCGTCGGCGGATGCCGGCCAGGCCGCTGCCGGGGGCGGGGGTGGCGCCGCCGGTGCCGTTGTCGGTGGTGGTGATGACGAGGCGGTTGCGGCCGTGGTTGATGTGGATCCAGGCGTGGGTGGCGTGGGCGTGTTTGGCGGTGTTGGTGAGGAGTTCGGCGATGGCGAAGTAGGCGGCGGATTCGACGGGGTCGGCGGGGCGGCCGTGGAGGTGGATGGTGACGGTGATGGGGAGGTGGTGGGTGAGGGCGAGGGCGTGGACGGCGCCGTGGAGGCCGCGTTCGACGAGGACGGGTGGGTGGATGCCGCGGACGAGGTCGCGGAGTTCGGTGAGGGCGTGGCGGGTGGTTTCGCGGGCTTCGGTGAGCATGGCGCGGGCGGTTTCGGGGTCTTTTTCGACGATTTGTTCGGCCATGCCGAGGTTCATGCCCAGGGCGACGAGGCGGGCTTGGGCGCCGTCGTGGAGGTCGCGTTCGATGCGGCGGATCTCTGAGGCCTGGGTGTCGATGGTGTGGGCGCGGCTGGTGGCCAGGTGGGCGACGCGGGCGGTGAGTCGGGCTTTTTCGGAGGGGGAGAGCAGGAGGCGGTTGAAGCGTAGGTAGGTGTCGGCGGCCAGGGGGATGAGGAGCCAGCCCAGGGTGATGAGGGCCAGGGCGGGGATGAGGATGATGAGTTGGTTGAGGGTGGTGGTGGGGGTGTAGGTGTCGTAGAGGGTGGGGCCGGTGAGGTTGAGGGCGAAGAGGAGTTGTTCGATGCCGTGGGCGATGAGGGTGAGGGGGATGGTGACGAGGAGGAAGCTGGCGGGGGCGGAGATGAGCCAGAGCAGGTCTCTCCAGGTGGCGGGGTCGGTGATGATGGCGGTGCCGCGGCGGGTGATGCCGGTGGGGGGGATGGGGCGGTAGGCGGAGGCGATGGGGCGGTGTAGGGGGCGGGTGGTGGGGGTGGGCAGGCCGGGGGTGGCGGTGCGGCCTCGGGGGGTTTTGCTGTTTTTGATGAGTAGGTGGCTGAGGGTGCGGCGTTGGCTGTCGGCGAGGGTGCGTAGGAGGAGGGCGGTGAGGATGACGAAGGGTAGGCCGATCCAGGTCAGGGTGAGTACGGCCGAGAGGACGACGAGGGGGAGCAGAAGGAGGGCGGCGATGTTCTGGGAGAGCAGGAGGAAGAGGTAGGCCAGGGTGGTGAGGCGGCCTGCGCGGTGGTGGGGTGCGGTGGCCATGGGTGGTTCTTCCGTTCCTGCGCTCGTGGGTGCTGGTGTCTATTGTGTCCTGTTCGCGGGTGTGGGCGCGGTGGTGTGGGCTCCCCTGTCGCGGGGGTGGGGGCAGCGGTCAGGAGGGCTCCCGGCTGGTGCGGGAGCCCTCCTGGGCGTTGTGTTCGGGGGTTTTCAGGGCCAGCGCATGTCGGTGGCGGGGCCCAGGTCGCTGACGCGGGTGCTGCTGTGGGCGTCCAGGGCCTTCTTGAGTTGGTCCCAGGACTGGCGGGGGGTGTTGTCGGTGTTGTTGCAGGTGCGCTGTTGGCAGGCGGTGTGCTGGGACATGGCTCCGGCGAAGCGCAGGGGGTCGTCGGTGTTGGTGTGGCCCCAGCGGCTGATGTTGGCCCACTGGTCGGCCTGGATGCCGTCGGTGCGGTAGATCTGGGGGATGACGTGGACGCGGGGGTTGCCTCCGCCGGCCATGTGGTGGACGTCGGCCAGGCGCCAGCCGTTGGCGCAGTCGCCTGAGCCGGTGGTGGGGCAGGAGTCGGCGGAGTTGGCGGCGTAGAGCGGTGTGGTGGTGGCCTGGGTGTAGGCGGCGAGCCAGTCGCGGGCCCAGGCGGGGGTGGACCAGGAGGGTTCGGCGTCCAGGGCGGCGGTGATGGTGACGGCCTCGGTGGTGGAGGCGTCTTGGGCGGTGGTGACCAGGTCGGCCCAGCGTTGTCCGGCGTGGGTGCCGGTGACGCCGCCGTCGTCCTTGTTGTTGACGCCCAGGGCCAGGTGGGCGGTGGCCTGGCCGGTGCGGCACTCGGTGAAGCCCTGGGCCCAGTGGTGGGCGTAGGCGGCGGCCTTGCTGTAGGCGGAGCGGGGTGTGGTGGAGTTTCCCGCCCTGCCGGGTTCGCGTAGGGTGTCGTCCTTTTCCTGGGTGCCGAAGAAGAGGATGCGCGGGCCGGTGGCGCCGGTGCGTCCTTCGGTGCATCCGGCCTCGTGGGCGTGGGTGGAGGTGGCGTCGGTGAGGGGGACGTAGCGGCTGGTGGTGTGGCCGGGGTAGGTGGCGGTGGTGGTCGTGGTGGTGGCGTGGGTGGGCGTGCCCAGGGCGGTCAGGGCGGCGGCGAGCGCGGTGGTGGCGAGCATGCGTGCGGTGGAAGCCATGGGGTCATTGTGTGGGATAGTGACCGGTTGTGCACGCATCGTGATATGGGTGGCGTGTTCGGGTTTTGGGGTGGTGCGGCGCCCGTGGGTTCGGGTTTTTGGCGCAACTCGCCGCCGACGATTTCCCGTGGGTTGCCACGACCTGTGATGATCAGGAGTGTGTGGCGTGAACTGATCCTGGAGATGTATCCCGAGGCCGATCTGAGCGATCCGGCCGATGAGGTGACCCTGGCCGAGGTGGAGAAGCACCTGATGCTGCCCCTGCCCTTCGAGCTGGCCTCGTTGCTGCGCGAGACCGACGGGGTGACCAACGAGTACGGGGACGCGGTGGTGTGGAGTGCGCGGCGTCTGGTGGAGGACAACCTGGCGATGCGCCGGGAGCCGGACTATCTGGAGCTGTACGCGCCCTTCGACGAGATGATCTTCTTCGGTGACTCCGACATGGGGCCGCAGTTCGCCTACGTGCACACCGACTACGGTCCGGGGATCGTGGTGTGGGACCATGAGAGTGACCGGCGACGCCTGGTGGTGGTGTCGTTGCGCGACTACCTGGCGCGGTGTCTGATCCAGGGCAACTCCTGGTTTCGTTGAAGTGTGGTGAGAGTAGGACCATGTCGGAGCATGGCGGGGTTGGCGTCGTCGTTCAGGGCCGGGAGGTCGCGGATTTTCCCGAGTGGGCTCCGGAGGCGGCGCGTGGCCGGGTGCGGCGGATCACCGTGACGGGTGAGGAGGTGCTGCACCGGCGTGGTGTGGATGTGGCGCCGCAGATGTTGGGCTCGGCGGAGTTGGCCGCTCTCATCGACGACATGTTCGTGACGATGTACGCGGCCGAGGGTGTGGGGTTGGCGGGCAGTCAGGTGGGTGTGGACCTGCGGGTGTTCGTCTATGACTGCCCTGATGATGACGGTGTGCGTCATGTGGGGCACGTGGTCAACCCGGTGTTGGACGAGCGCGACCCCGATGACGCGGTGGTGGTGGAGTCCGAGGGGTGTTTGTCGGTTCCGGGGCCGCACGCGGATCTGGGGCGGGTCGAGCACGCCACGGTGCGGGGTGTGGACCGTGACGGCGAGCCCGTGGTCGTCAGCGGCAGCGGGTACTTCGCCCGGTGTCTGCAGCACGAGACCGATCACACGCTGGGCCGGTTGTACGTGGACCGGTTGAGTGCGCGTGAGCGCAAGCGGGTGCTGAAGAAGATGAACGAGATGGCCCATGACGTGTTCGCGCGTCGTGAGGAGCGGGCCGAGGAGTTGGCGAGGGAGCTGGCCGGCTGATCCGGGCTGCGTGTGGGGGTGTTCCGGGTGCGGAACGCCCCTTTTTTGTGGTGCGGGGGTGGTTGGTTGGGGCGGGTGTGGAGGGTCCTTTGGTCGGGTCGGCGGGCCGAAGTGGCGGATGTGGGGGCTCCATTGGGGGTGATTGGCTCCTTTTGTGGCCCCGTCGTTGGGGGTTGTGGCCTTTTCGTGACCGTGGGGGGCGGTAGATTGCCCGGCATGCGTAACGGGGACGAGGTCGGCCAGGAGCCGACGCAGCGGGTGGTCATCTACACCGACGGGGCGTGCAGCGGCAACCCCGGTCCGGGCGGGTGGGGGGTGTGGCTGCGCTACGGCGGCCACGAGAAGGAGCTGTACGGGAGTGAGGCGCAGACCACCAACAACCGGATGGAGCTGATGGCGGCGATCCGGGCGCTGGAGAGCCTGCGCCAGCCGCTGCCGGTGCTGGTGCACACCGACTCCTCCTATGTGCGCAACGGGATCACCTCGTGGCTGCACGGGTGGAAGCGGCGGGGTTGGCGCACGGCCGACAAGAAGCCGGTCAAGAACGTGGATCTGTGGCAGCGCCTGGACGAGGTCGCCTCACGCTATGAGGTGGAGTGGCGCTGGGTGCGCGGGCACAGCGGGGACGAGGGCAACGAGCGCGCCGACGCGTTGGCGCGGCGCGGACGCGACGAGGCCGCCGGGGTGTAGGGGGCGGTGCGGGGAGGGCGGCGAACGCGGGTGTTCGCCGCCCTCCCCGTGTGTTCAGCCGCTCTCGCGGGCCAGGGCGTTGACCATCAGGCGGCGCGGGCCGGGGCCGGCGGAGGCCAGGGCGTCGTCGGGGTTGGACAGGGTGCAGGTGTCCAGGGACAGGCAGCCGCAGCCGATGCAGTTGGTCAGGTCGTCGCGCAGGCGGATGAGTTGGCTTATGCGGGCGTCGAGTTCGGTGCGCCACTGCTGGGACAGGCGGGCCCAGTCGTCACGGGTGGGGGTGCGGTTGTCTGGCAGGGTGTCCAGGGCCTGGCGGATGCGTGCCAGGGGCATGCCCACGCGTTGGGAGATGCGGATGAAGGAGACCCGGCGCAGGGTGTCGCGGCGGTAGCGGCGCTGGTTGCCGGCGGTGCGGCGGCTGTGGATCAGGCCCTGGCGTTCGTAGAAGTGCAGGGCTGAGACGGCGACTCCGGCGCGTTCGGCCACCTGGCCGACGGTGAGTTCCTTGACGATGGGTGCCACGTGTTCATCCTAGGGCGTGGCCGGTGGTGCGGTGGGTGCCGGTGAGGGCGTAGAGGCGTGCGTAGGCGCCGCCGCGGACCAGGAGTTGGTGGTGGGTTCCGGTTTCGGTGACGCGTCCCTTGTACAGGAGCAGGATGCGGTCGGCGGTGCGGGCCAGGGCGGGTTGGCGGGTGAGGGTGAGCAGGCCGGTGTCGGGGGTGGTGGGTGGGTGGGCCTGGTCGTGGGCGGGCGGGTCGGTGAGCACGAGCAGGCGGGTGTTGGTGCGTTGGGCGTAGAGGGCGCGGGCCTGGTGGACGCGGGGGAGCAGGGCGGGGGGTAGGGCGTCCAGGGGTGTGTGCAGGCGGTGTGGTTCCAGGCGGGTGTGGGTCAGGGCGTGGGTCAGGTGGGGGTCGTCGGCTCGGGGTGTGTTCTGGCCGGTGATGGTGTGGGCCAGGGTGGGGCGGGGGGTGAGCAGGTGGGGGCGGGTGTGGGTGGCCAGGTGTCCGTGGGTGGGGGTGGTCTGGCCGGTGAGCAGGCGGGTCAGGGCGGTGGTGGCCTTGTCGGTCAGGCCGACCAGGGCCACGTGTTCGCCGGGGTGCAGGGTCAGGTCGAGGTGGTCCAGGTGGGGGGTGAGGGACACGTCGTGGAACTCCACCAGGGGTGGCAGGGGGGTGGTGCTGGGGTGGGTGGTGCTGCGGAGCTTGCCTCGGTTGGAGATCCTCACGGGTGTCCGTTCGTGTGGTGTGGTCGTCACCAGCCTGGGATTGTCCTGCGCGGGTGAGAGTTCTCGTGATCTGTTCGTGTCCTTGGTCTCGCTGGGTGGAACGGCTGGTGGGGCTGGTTGGTTCCCGGTGGCGGCAGGAAGGGTGGGGTGGACGACCTTGCGGTCGCGGTGCGGGGGCGCTGGGATGGGTGGCATGGGGCACGAGGTGGTCATCGTCGTCTTCGACGGTGTGCAGAGTCTGGATGTGGCGGGGCCGTTGGAGGTGTTCTCCGGTGCGGGCAGGGCGCCGGGAGGGCGTTACCGGGTGCGTACGGCGTCGTTGGGCGGTGGGGCGGTGACCTCCTCCAGCGGGTTGGGGTTGGTGCCGTCGGTGGCGTTGGAGCGGGTGGGGCGTGTGGACACGCTGGTGGTGCCCGGAGGTGAGGGGACGCGGTGCCCGGACGGGGCGCTGGTGGAGTGGTTGCGGGCACACAGCGGCGGTGCGGGGCGGGTGGCGTCGGTGTGTAGGGGGGCGTTCCTGCTCGCGGGGGCGGGGGTGTTGGACGGGCTGCGGGCCACGACGCACTGGGCGCACTGCGAGCGGTTGGCGCGGGAGTTCCCCGCGGTGCGGGTGGAGGCTGAGCCGATCTTCGTGCGTCAGGGGCGGGTGGTGACGTCGGCGGGGGTGTCGGCGGGGGTGGATCTGGCGTTGGCGTTGGTGGAGGAGGACCTGGGGCGGCAGGTGGCGTTGGCGGTGGCGCGTCATCTGGTGGTGTTCCTGCGCCGTCCGGGGGGTCAGGCGCAGTTCTCCGCTCAGTTGTCGGCGCAGGTGGCGCAGCGTCCGGCGGTGCGGGAGATGCAGCACTGGATCGCTGAGCACCCGGATGGGGAGGCGACGGTGGAGGCGCTGGCGCGGCGGGTGGGGTTGTCGCCCCGTCAGTTCGCGCGGGTGTTCGCCCGGGAGGTGGGGTGTACGCCGGGCCGGTACGTGGAGCGGGTGCGGTTGGAGGCGGCGCGGCGGTGGTTGGAGGAGGGGGAGGCGTCGGTGGCGCGGCGGTGCGGGTTCGGGACGGCGGAGGCGATGCGGTGGTCGTTCGTGCGCAATCTGGGGTGTCCTCCGGCGGAGTACCGGGCCCGTTTTCGGAGTGTGTGAGCCAGGTTTCCTCGTCGGTGTCGGTGGTGTGCGGGAGAAAGGGTGTGGTGTGTGGTGCGTGCGGCGATCGTGTTGTTCGAGGGTGTGACCCTGTTGGACGCGGTGGGCCCCTATGAGATGTGGGCGGGGTTGCCTGGGGTGGAGGTGGTGTTCGTGGGTGCTGAGCGCGGGCCGGTGCGTGACAGCGGTGGTCGGGGTGCTCTGGTGGCCGACGCCGCGTTCGAGGAGGTGGGTCAGGCCGATGTGGTGTGTGTGCCCGGTGGTCCGGGGCAGGTTCGGCACATGCGGGGCGGCCCTTTGGTGGAGTGGGTGCGCGGGGTGGACGCCGCCAGCAGGTGGACGACGTCGGTGTGTACGGGGTCGCTGATCCTGGCCGCGGCGGGGCTGTTGCGGGGCAGGCGGGCGACCTCGCACTGGTTGGCGTTGGAGCAGTTGGGACGCTGGGGTGCGGTTGCCACGCAGGAGCGGGTGGTGGTGGATGGCCGGTATGTCACCGCCGCCGGGGTGTCGGCGGGTATCGACATGGGGCTGATGCTGGCCGAGCGGATGGTGGGGCGGGAGGTGGCGCAGATGGTGCAGTTGGCCACCGAGTACGATCCGCGGCCGCCTTTTGACGCGGGGTCGCCGCGGACGGCTCCCGCGGAGCTGGTGGCGCGTGCGCGTGCGCGCTCGCGGTTCCTGTTGGAGGGGGCGTGAGCGCTTTCGCGGCGTCGGGGTGAGCGCGGTCACGGGGCGGCGGGGTGCGGGGGCGGGGTAGGAACACCGCACCTGTTCCCCCGAGGTGAAGGAGCGTGTGGTCGTGGAGCATGTCGCCGCCGTGGATGCGAGCGTGCACAGCGTCGTGAGGCAGTACCGGGGTTTCGCGGACGGTTACGCCCAGGACGCGGCTCCGGCGTACGCGCGTATCGCCCGGGCGCTGGCCGGGGACGAGCGGGTGCTGGAGCTGGTGGCCTCCCTGCCCGCGGGCAACAAGCGCCAGCCCAACCTGTTGCTGGGCGCGGTGCGGTTCCTGGGCGGGCCGGTGGGGGAGTGGGCGGATTTTCGCGCCTGGCTCCTGGAGCACTGGGAGGCGGTGCGGGAGGTGGTGCTGGAGCGCTACACCCAGACCAACGAGGTGCGCCGGTGCGCGACCCTGCTTCCGGTGCTGGCCGCTCTGGAGGGGCCGTTGGCGCTGGTGGAGGTGGGGGCGTCGGCGGGGTTGTGCCTGTACCCGGACCGGTACCGCTACTCCTTCGACGGCGGGGCGCCGATCGGTCCGCAGCGGAGTCCGGTGCTGCTTGAGTGTGCGACCTCGGGGCCGGTTCCGGTGCCCGAGCGGGTGCCGCGGGTGGTGTGGCGGGCGGGGATCGACCTGAACCCGTTGGACGTGCGCCGCGAGGAGGACGTGCGGTGGTTGGAGGCGCTGATCTGGCCGGGGCCGTATGAGGCCGGGCGGCGGGAGCGGTTGCGGGCGGCGGCGCGGGTGGCGGCGGTCGAGCCGCCCGTGCTGGTGGCCGGTGACCTGGTGGGGGAGTTGGAGGCGGTGGCGGCGCGGGTGCCCGCGGGGGCGCGGTTGGTGGTGATGCACAGCGCGGTGCTGGCCTATCTGGACGAGGCGTCGCGGGACGCGTTCGTTGAGGTGGTGCGGGGGTTGGAGGGGCACTGGGTGTCGAACGAGGGTGCGGCGGTGCTGCCTTCGTTGGAGGGTCCGCGCCCTGGGGTGGGTACCGATTTCGCGTTGGCGTTGGACGGGCGTGTGGTGGCCTTCGCGGGTGAGCACGGGCAGCGGTTGACCTGGGCGGGTTGAGGCGGGGCGGCCGTTGGCGGGTACGCGGGCGGGCGCGGGCCGGGCCCGTCGCGCGATCGGGCGGGCCCGCGTGGGGCGGTGTGGCCCCGTCCCCGGATGGGGGCGGGGCCGCACGCCTACCAGGGGTGGGGGTGGGCGTCGACCTCGGCGATGAGTTGGGCCTTGCGCTGGGGGGTGAGGAAGGAGGCGGTGAAGGAGTTGCGGGCCAGTTGGCGCAGCTGTTCGGCGCCCAGGCCCAGGTGGGTGTGCAGGGCCTGGTAGTTGTCGTGGACGTAGCCGCCGAAGTAGGAGGGGTCGTCGGAGTTGACGGTCACCAGCAGTCCGGCCTCCATCAGGGCGGGCAGGGGGTGCTGGGCCAGGTCGGGTACGGCGCGCAGGCGCACGTTGGACAGCGGGCACACGGTCAGCGGGGTCTGGGTGGCGGCCAGGTGGGCGACCAGGCCGGGGTCCTCCAGGCAGCGGATGCCGTGGTCGATGCGTTCGGCGCCCAGGAGGTTGAGGGCCTGCCAGATGTAGGAGGCGGGGCCCTCCTCGCCGGCGTGGGCGACGCGGCGCAGGCCCAGGTCGCGGGCGGCGGCGAAGACCTCGGTGAACTTCTCGGGCGGGTGGCCGACCTCGGCTGAGTCCAGGCCGACGGCGCTGATGTGTTCCAGGTGGGGGCGGGCCTGGTGGAGGGTGTCCAGGGCTTCGGCGGCGGGGCGGTCGCGCAGGAAGCACAGGATGAGGCTGGTGCTGATGTTGTGGGTGTGTTCGCTGGTGTGCAGGGCGGCCATGAGGCCGTTGATCACCGTGTCCAGGCTGATGCCGCGGCCGGTGTGGGCCTGGGGGTCGAAGAAGATCTCGGCGTGGCGTACGCCCTGGGCGGCGGCGCGGTCGAGGTAGGCGGTGGCCAGGTCGGTGAAGTCGGCTTCGGTGCGCAGGACGTCCATGAGGGCGTAGTACAGGTCCAGGAAGGACTGCAGGTCGGTGAAGGAGTAGGCGCGGCGCAGGGAGTCGACGTCGGGGCGGGGCGGGGTCAGGCCGTTGCGTCGGGCCAGGGCGAAGGCCAGTTCGGGTTCCAGGGTGCCTTCGATGTGGACGTGGAGTTCGGCCTTGGGGATGGGCATGGTGGTGCTCGCGCCTTCGTGGTCGGGGTTGCGTGCTGGCCATTGTGGCTGATGGGTGGGGGTGCCCCGGCCGGATCGGTGTGGGGTGTGGAGCACACGTTGGGGCCCGGCCGCGCGGGGTGCGCGGCCGGGCCGGGTGGGCGTGCGGGGTTATGTGCGGCCGGGGCGGTCGTTGTGGCCGGGGGTCCAGTTCAGGGCGCTGGCGCGTTCCATGAACTCCTCCACGGTCAGGTCGCCGCGGGCGAAGCGGTCGGCCAGGGTGCGGCGGGCCTCCTCCTCGGGTGAGGCGGGGCGCGGCGCCCAGGGCGGGCGGTGGCCGCGGCGGGCCAGGACGAAGGCCAGGGCGCCGAGCAGGATGAGGGTGAGCAGGAGGAACATCAGGGCTCCGGGGAAGACGAAGGCGGGCGGTCCCTGCCCCCAGTGGGGGTGGGCTGCCAGGGCGGTTGTCGCGGTGACGGTGTTCATGGGTTCACTGTGTCCGGGGCGCGGGGTCGCGGTCGTCCCCCCGCGGGCGGTACCTGTGCTGCGCCCGGGTGCGTAGGGCGCCTGCGCCTGTGGTGCCACGACAGGGCGGGGTTGGGCGGCCTAGGGTCGTGGTGTGAGTGGTGACAGGCGGATGCGCCGGGTGGTCGCGGACCTGGTGATGGGTGTGGTGCTGGGCGCGGTGGCGGTGGGGTTCGTGCGCGGCCAGTTGGTGTGGCAGCGGCGCGGCGGGGGCGGGCACGGCGGCCCCTGGCGGGGTGGGCCGCCCGCGGGGTGGGACGTGGACTGGGGTGCGGTGGTGGTGCCCTGGTCGGTGTGGGTGGGTGTGGGGGTGTTGGTGTGCGCGGTGGCGGTGCGCCGTGTGTGGCCGGTGGCGGCGTTGGTGGTGGCCGCGGTGGGGGCGGCGGTGTTCGTGGGGGCGGGGCACCCGGTGGGGCCGGTGCTGGTGTTGCCGGCGCTGGTGGTGTTCTCGGCCGCGATCCGGGTGGGTGCGGGGGTGTTCTTGGCGTGGACGGCGCCGTTGGTGGTGGCGGTGGGGTTGCTTTCGCGGGCGGATGAGCCCTGGTGGGGTTTGGCTGACGGGGGTGCGCTGGTGGGGGTGGTGTTCGCGGTGGGGGCGATGGCCTTTCCCGCGGGCGGTGGGGTGTTCGTGCGTGCGCGGCGTGAGGCGCGGCGGCGTGAGCGCCAGGAGGAGGTGGACCGCCACCGCTACGAGGAGCGGTTGCGTATCGCCCGGGAGGTGCACGATCTGGTGGGGCACAGCCTGTCGGTGATCAGCATGCAGGCGTCGGTGGCCCTGCACGTGGTGGATCGTCGGCCCGAGCAGGCGTCGGTGGCGCTGGCGGCGATCCGTGACAGCAGCCGGTCGGCCCTGGAGGAGTTGCGGGGCACGTTGGCGGTGTTTCGGGGTGGGGTGGAGGTGGCGGGTCGGGGTCCGTTGCCGGGGTTGGGGCGTGTGGAGGCGTTGGTGGGGGAGTTGCGCGGGGCGGGACGTCGGGTGGAGGTGGTGTGGGAGGGGGAGGCGGTGCGGGTGCCCGCGGCGGTGGACCACGCGGCGTTTCGGATCGTGCAGGAGGCGTTGACGAACGTGGTGCGCCATGGCGGTGAGGGTGCGTCGGCGCGGGTGCGGGTGGTGTACACCGAGCAGCAGGTGCGGGTGTGGGTGGCCGATGAGGGCGTGGGTGTGGTGGGGCCGGTGCGTGAGGGGTCGGGGATCGCGGGGATGCGTGAGCGTGCGCGTGCGGTGGGCGGGTCGGTGACGGTGGGGTCTGGTGAGGGTGGCGGGTTCGTGGTGCGGGCGTCGTTGCCGTTGGGGGGTGAGCGGTGAGCGTGCGGGTGGTGGTGGCCGATGACCAGGCGCTGGTGCGGATGGGGTTGCGGGTGTTGCTGGAGGGGGAGGCGGACCTGGAGTTGGTGGGTGAGGCCGCTGACGGTGGGCAGGCGGTGGAGCTGGTGCGTCGGCTGCGTCCGGACGTGGTGTTGATGGACGTGCGGATGCCGGTGGTGGACGGGTTGGAGGCGCTGCGGCGGATCGCGGGTGAGGAGGCGCTGGCGCACACCCGGGTGGTGGTGTTGACGACGTTCGAACTGGACGAGTACGTGTTCGAGGCGTTGCGTGCGGGGGCGTCGGGGTTCTTGATCAAGGACAGCGACCCGCAGGAGATGTTGGCCGCGGTGCGGGCGGCGGCGCGGGGTGAGGCGTTGTTGTCGCCGTCGGTGACGCGGCGGGTGGTGGCGGCGTTCGTCTCGCGTGAGCCGGGCGGGGGGCGGGTGCCGCGGTTGGAGGTGTTGACCGAGCGTGAGCGTGAGGTGGTGGGGCTGGTGGGTGAGGGGTTGAGCAACGAGGAGATCGCGGCCCGTTTGGTGGTCTCCCCGGCGACGGCGCGCACGCACGTGAGCCGGGCGATGGTCAAGCTCGGGGCCCGGGACCGGGCGCAGCTGGTGGTGTTCGCCTTCCGGGCCGGGCTGGTGCGCTGAAGGGGTCGGCGGGTAGGTTCGGCGGCGACGGTGTCGGGCGCGTGGGAGGGGCGGGCTGGATGGGCGTGGATGTGGCTGCGGTGCGGGCGGACACTCCTGGGGTCGTGGGGGCGGCGCATCTGGACAACGCGGGGTCGTCGTTGCCGCCGCAGGTGGTGGTGGAGGCGGTGGTGGATCACCTGCGCCTGGAGGCGCGGGTGGGGGGTTACGCGGCGGCCGAGCTGGCGCAGGCGCGGGTGGAGGGGTTCTACACCGCGGTGGCGCGGCTGGTGGGTGCGCGGCCGCAGGAGATCGCGTTCACCGAGAGTGCGACGCGGGCGTGGGAGTTGGCGTTCGGTTCGGTGGTCTTCGCCGAGGGGGACCGGGTGCTGACCACGGCCAGTGAGTACCCCAGTAACGCGCTCGGGATGGTCAAGGCGGCCCGTGAGCGGGGTGTGCGGGTGCAGGTGGTGCCCGACGACGCCGACGGGGTGATGGACGTGGTGGCGCTGGAGCGCGAGTTGGCTCAGGGTGGGGTGCGGGTGGTGGCGCTCAACCACATGCCCACGCACAACGGGCTGGTCAATCCGGCCGAGCGGATCGGGTCGCTGTGCCGCAGGTTCGGGGTGTTGTTCGTGTTGGACGCGTGCCAGTCGGCGGGCCAGTGGGATCTGGACGTGGAGCGGCTGGGGTGCGACGTGTTGGCGGTGACGGGGCGCAAGTTCCTGCGCGGGCCGCGGGGGACGGGGTTCGTGTACGCGCGGTCGGGGGCGGACCTGGGGGAGCCCGCGGTGGTGGACGTGACGTCGGCGCACTGGGAGGGGCAGGGGTACCGGGTGCGCGAGGACGCGCGCCGGTTCGAGAGCTTCGAGCGCAATGTGGCCGGTCAGATCGGGTTGGGTGTGGCCGTGGAGTACGCGTTGGCGGTGGGGATGGAGCCCGTCCGGGAGCGGGTGGGGGCGCTGGCCGAGCAGGCCCGGGACCGGTTGGGTGCTCTGGCGGGGGTGCGGGTGCTGGACCGGGGGGCGGTGCGGTCGGGGATCGTGACCTTCGCGGTGGAAGGTGTGGCGGCCGAAGGGGTGCGTGCGGCGCTGGGGGAGGCCGGGGTGCGGGTGAGCGTGTCGCGGTTGTGGAACCAGGTGTGGGAAGAGGGTGTGGGGGTGGACGAGGCGGTGCGTGCCTCGGTGCACTACTTCAATACGGAGGCTGAGGTGGAGGCGTTGGCGGACGCGGTCAAGGGGTTGTAGGCGCGTCGGGGCGCACGCCGGACGCGTCGGGGGCGGTGGTCTTCGCCGTGCGCGGATCGGTGTGGCTGGCCGGTTACCGGTGTGGCGGAGCGGGTGGCGGACGGCTCGGTCGCGGATGTCGGCGTCGCGGGCCGCGGGGCCGGGCGGGTCCCGGACGCGGGCGGGTGTTGACGGTGCCCTTGGGGCAGGGGCCACACTCACATCCCATGAGCACCCCACAGCCCCGCGAGGGGCTTTCCCGGGGGGAGTTCGCCCGTGCGAGCGGGCTCTCCCCCAAGGCGCTGCGGTTGTACGAGCGCTCGGGTCTGCTGGTCCCCCACCGGGTGGGCGCGGGCGGGCACCGCCTCTACCTCGCCGCCCAGGTGGAGCGGGCCCGGCGCATCCGCCTGCTGCGTCAGATGGACATGCCCCTGGCGGTGGTGGCCGAGGTGATGGCGCAGGAGGGCGGGCAGGCCCTGGAGCGGGCCCAGGCGTGGTGGCGGGCCCAGGAGGAGGCGCTGCGTTCGCGGCGCGCGGCCCTGGCCGAGCTGAGCCTGTCCTGGGGCGGGGCGGCTGAGCAGGACCCGGAGCCGGTGTGGCGGGTGCGCCGCGAACACGTGGCGGCGGCCAAGGTGGCGGCGGTCCGGGCCCGCACCGACCAGCAGAACCTGGTGGCGACCCTGCACGGGCGGGCGCAGGCGCTGCGCCGCCTGCTGGTGGGGCAGGGTGCGCGGCCCGGCCCCGGGTTCTGGGTCCTCTACCACGGTGCGGTGACCCCGGACGGTCCCGCGCCGATCGAGGTGGCGGTGCCCTTCACTGGGCACGCCGAACCCGAGGGGGAGGCGGTGATCCGGGTGGAGGCCGCCCACGTGCGCGCGGTGTGCGAGGTCAGGCGCGGCGACTGCTTCTATCCGCGGATCATGGGCGCCTACAGGGCGGTGGAGCGGTGGATGCTCCAGCGCGGCGCGCACGCGGCGGGGCCGTTGCGTGAGGTGTATGGGGCCTCCTGGGATGAGGTGGCCCAGGACGCGGTGTTCGCGCTGGTGGCGCGGCCGATGAGACAGGCGGGACGCGGATGAGCGCGGTGGAGGTGGACCGGTGGGCGGCGCACACCCCCTACAGCGACCCGGGCCGGCACGCGGGCGTGCTGGCGGGCCTGCCTGGGGATGTGGCGGGGCTGGGGCGGGTGCTGCGCGGGGTGGTGACCCACTACCGCGGCGGCGGGCAGGTGCTCACCGGGGAGCGGTTGGCCGAGATCGACCACCGGTGGGTGGAGGCGATGCTGGCCACCGACCAGGCCCGCTGCCCGGGGCCGTGGACGCGGCCCCGGGCGCAGCCGCTGGTGGGGTGCTGTCGTGACTTCGCGCTGGCGACGGTGGCGGCGCTGCGGGAGCGGGGGGTGGCGGCGCGCACCCGGGTGGGGTTCGCCTCCTACCTGAACGAGGGGTTTTGGACCGACCACGTGGTGAGCGAGTACTGGGACGGCGGGCGGTGGGTGTGGGCGGACACCCAGTTGGACCCGGCGGGCCCGTGGCCGGTGGATGTTCTGGACATCCCGCGCGCGCCTGAGGCGCGGGGCGCGGTCTTCGCCAGTGCGGCGCAGGTGTGGCTGGCCCACCGGGCGGGGGAGGTGGACGCCGAACGCTACGGGGTGCACCCGGACCTGCCGTGGCGGGGTGCGGGGTTCGTGCGCGCCTACGTGCTGTTGGAGTTGGCGCACCGCCAGGGCGAGGAGGTGTTGTTGTGGGACACCTGGGAGGCCATGCGGGCCGAGGACGACGGTGTGTTCGACGAGGTGGCGCGGTTGCTGGTGGCGGCGGACGGCGGGGACGGGGCCGCTGAGCGGGAGTTGGCGTACCGGTACGCCCGCGGGGGGCGGTTGAACCCGGGAGGGCGGGTGCTGTGCGCGTCGCCGTCGGGGTTCGTGGGGTGGGTGGACCTGGTGCGGCGGGTGGTCGAGCCGGGGTGAGGGGGTGCGGGCCGCCGGGGCAGGGGGCGGCGGGGTTCACACCGGCAGGAGGATCAGCAGGGTCGGCAGTGCCAGGACGAGCATGAGGCACCCTCCGGCCGCGGGGGTGGTGCCTCGGGGTGCGGTGGCCTCCAAGTCGGCGATCATGTGCCGTTGGGCCGGGCACCCCGGGGTCACGACGTCCTCATGGCTGAACACGCGGCAGGGCAGCCCCGTCATGAACTCGGCGTCGTACTGGCGTCCGCACAGGGAGCAGCGGGGGTCGTTCGGCTTCACGGTCGTGGTCCCTCTCGTCGAAGATCGGGCCGTGCCGCGTGGCCACCCGGCCGGTTCCCCGGCCTGGTGACGCAGGTGGGCCGTCCGGTGCGGTCGTGCGAGACGGCTTCACGTTCCTCTCGGACAGCGACAGTGCCGGGGCGGCCCCCGGCCGTTCGTGTGAGGGCGTCCCTCGTCGTCGGTGCGGCGGGTTTCGCCGCCCGCCCCGGGCGGGCCGTGGCCCTCCCGGGGCGGGGCCGTCGCCGCGTCACAGGTCGCGGTGGACACGGTTGAACGCGTGCCCGGCGGGGTGTTTCAGCCGTGGGCGGTCAGGGGGGTGTGTTCGCGTACGGCGGGGGTGGGCTTACCGGTGAGCGCCCCGGCCAGCAGGCGGCTCGCCCCGGGCAGGCCGGTCAGGCGCAGGGCCGTGCGGCGCAGGAGCAGTCGGGCGCGGGTGGGGGGCAGGAACCAGCGGGCGGTGCGGCGGGCGGCGCGCTGGCGTTGTTCGACCTCGGGGCGCCACTGGTGCTCGTAGCGGCGCAGCCCCTCCTCGACGGTGGGGGCCGAGGCCAGGTGTTCGGCCAGGACGAACGCGCCGCCCACGGCCAGGGAGGCGCCCTGGCCCGCGAGCAGGGAGACCGCGCCGCAGGCGTCGCCGAGCAGGACGGTGCGTCCCCGGCTCCAGTGGGGCACCACGCTCTGGGAGACCTGGTCGTAGTAGACGTGTTCGGGGTCGGGGCAGTGCTGGAGGGCGCGGGGCACCAGCCAGCCCAGGTCGGCGTGGGTGCGGCGCAGTTCGGTGCGCGGGTCGGCGGGCCGGTCGGGGGTGGGGCTGCGGTGAACGGTGAAGGCGGCCACGCGGCCGTCGCGCAGCCCGTACAGGCCCATCTGGGCGCCGATGGTGTCGGTGAGGTGGAAGCCGCCGTCGACGCGGGCGTGGATGTCGGGGTCGGTGAAGACGAAGGCGGCGGTGTGGAAGCCCAGGTAGCGCAGGTGGTCGGTTGCGGAGCCGAGGATCTGGGCGCGCACGGTGGAGTGGATGCCGTCGGCGCCCACGAGCAGGTCGCCGGTCAGGGTGCGGCCGCCCGCGAGGGTGACCTCGACGGTGTCGCCGTGGTCCTGGACGCGGTGCAGGGCCGCGTCGTGGTCCACCCGCACGTCGGGGGGCAGGGTTTCGCGCAGGGCGCGTTCGAGGTCGGGGCGCATGAGGGAGACCACGCCCAGGTGGGAGAACTGTTGGATGCCCAGCCTGGCGCGGGGGGTGCCATCGCGGTCGACGAAGGTGGCGTGGTCGATGTCGTAGCCGAGTGCGCGCAGGCGGGGCAGTAGGCCCATGAGTTCGGCGGCCTGGTAGCCGGGGCCGAAGAAGTCGATCATGTAGCCCTGGGTGCGGGGGTGGGGGGCCTGTTCGAGGACGGTGACCTGCCAGCCGTGGGTGTGCAGGCGGTGGGCCGCGGCCAGTCCGGCGATTCCGGCTCCGCAGATGATCGCTCTCATGGGTGTGCTCCCGGGGTGTGGTGGGTGAGCAGGCGGCGCAGGACGGGTTCGATCTCGGTGGAGGTCAGGTCCGGGGTGAGTGCGCGGTGGAGCAGGACGCCGTCCAGGGTCGCGGCCAGGACGGTGGCGGTCTGGTGGGGACTGGGGACGCCGGCGTGGGTGAGCCAGTCGGTGAGGTGGCGGCGCATCAGGTCCAGGACGCCGGTGACGGCCTCGCGCAGGCGGGGGTCGCGGGTGGCGGCCAGGTAGGTCTCGGTGACCAGGTGGGAGGCGGGGTCGTCGCCGGGGTAGCGGTCCAGGTCGCGCAGGATCAGGGCGAGTCCCTGTTCGGGTGTGGTGGTGGGGCCCAGCAGGTGGGCGGCCTCTTCGACGATGGCGGTGATGGCCTGGGTGGCGGCCTGGGTGAGCAGGGCTTGGAGGGAGGGGAAGTGGTAGTGGACCAGGCCGGGGCCCACGCCTGCGCGTTCGGCGAGTGTGCGGGTGCTGACCGCTGACCAGCCGCGTTCGCTGATGAGTTCGGCCGCTGCCCGGATCAGGCGGCCTTTGACGTCCTCGCCGCGGGGTGCCATGTGCGTCCTGTTTCTTGGTCGATTGCCTTGGGCGAACGTATTGGTCACTCGCCCAATTCGAGGATGGCACAGTGCCCGCCCCGCGGCAAGGGGCGGGGCGGGCACACGGAGAAGGGGGTGTGAGGTCCCCCGTGGTCCTCACACCCCCTGTCGGTTCTGCCGGGTCAGGCGGTGGCGCCGCCCTGGCCCAGGAGGATCTTGCGCGGCTGGGCCTTGGCGGCGACCGGGACGCGCAGGGTCAGGACACCGTCGGTGTGGTCGGCCTCGATGTGCTCGGTGTCCAGGTCCTGTCCCAGGCGCAGGCGGCGGGTGACGGCGCCGGTGGGCCGCTCGCCGACCAGGACGCGGCCCTCCTCGGCCCGCTCGGGGCGCTGGGCGCGGACGGTGAGCACCGAGCCCTCCACCTCCAGGTCGATGCCGTCGGCGGGCACGCCGGGCAGGTCGATCCGGACCACGAGGGCGTCCTGGGTGCGCACCGCGTCCATGGCGGCATTGCGCGCGGCGGGAGCGGTGGAGGTGGTGACGTCGAAGGGGATGGTGCGGGTGAGAAGCATGGAAGAACCCCCGAAAAACCTCGGCTTGATGCTGATGGACTCAAGTTTATTGACGACTTAGGGCGCGTCAAGGCGGTGTGGGGCACCCCACACGCCGACGCCCCAGGACTCGTACAGGCCGGGGTCCGGGGCGTGGAACGGGTGGTCAGCGGGTTCGGGCCAGGGTGATGATCTCGGGGCTGGACGCGGTCAGGGGCGAGCGGTCCCAGTTCCCGAACCGCTCGGCGGCCCGCAGCCCGGCCCGCTCCAGCAGCAGGTCCAAGTGGTCGGCCTCCACGAAGCGCAGGGTGCTCACGGTGCGCAAGGGGAGGGCGGAGTCGGAGCGGGTGGTGGTGCTGGTGAAGGTCACCAGCCCCTCGGGTGTGGGTGCGGCGGCGTCGTGGACGTCGCTCACGCGCACACCGTCGGCGGTGGTGACCTGGTGCGGGTGGGCGGGGGTCCACCTCTGCCAGGCGCGCGCGGCCGGGTTGCGGGTCTCGAAGGCCACCAGTCCGCCCGGGGCCAGAGCGCGGCGCACCGCCTCCAACGCGGCGCTGATCTCCTCGTCGGTGCGCAGTTCCTGGAAGGCGTGTCCGGTCATGGTGACCAGGTCGAACTCCTCCTGCCAGGTGTGGCCCGACAGGTCACCGCGCACCCAGGAGACGGTGTCGGTGCGCCCGCGGGCCACCTCCAGCATGGCCCGGGCCGGGTCCAGGCCCACCAGGTGTCCGGTGTGGCCGCGGGTGCGGGCGCGGTGGAGCAGACGGCCGGTGCCGCACCCGGCGTCCAGCACGCGCGGCGCGGCCATGACCAGGCCCAGGTAGAAGTCGTCACCGGGTCCCCACGGGCTGAGGAGGTCGTAGAGGGCGGCGACGTCGGGGGAGTCGTACGGGTTGTGGGTCATCGCGTCAGTGTGGCAGCGGGGCCGGGGGACGACCACCGGGTTTTCGCCCGCCCCGACCGGCGCGGGACGCGGTCCCGGAAAGGCCGGGGCGACCACCGTGGGCGCGCGCGTGCACGCACCCGTCCGTGTGCGCGGCCCACCCTGCCCCGTCGGGGAAAGCGGCGGACCGAGACGGGGGCGGACTCCCCCACGCCGGTGGGGCGTGGGGGTCCGTACTGGAAGTGGCGCGCGCCGGTGGGGCGCCTGCCGCGCTAGGGCTGGAGCAGGGCCTTGGCGGCGCGCTCGGCGTCGTCGAGGGTGTTGTACAGGTGGAAGGACAGGCGGGTGCGGCCCCCGCGTTCGGTGGTCACCACCCCGGCCCGGGCCAGGCGCTCGAAGGCGCCGGGCAGGTCGACGCTGGTGATGGCCGAGCGGGCGGGCTCCTGCCCCAGCGCCGCGCGGAAGTGGTCGGTCAGGGCGGTGTTGTGGGCGCGCACCCTCTCCAGACCCGTCTCCAGCAGGACCCGGCTGGAGACGGCGGCCGCCACGGCCGCGAACCAGTTGGGCGAGGTGTCGAAGGCGCGCGCGGTCGGTGCCGGGTCCAGCCGGGCGGCGTACATGGCCGAGGCGGTGTCGCGGGCGGCGGCCGGACCGGCGTTGTTGGGGCGCAGCCGCGCGCGCAGGTCGGGGGACAGGTAGGCCAGGGCCAGACCGCGCGGCGCCATGAGCCACTTGTAGGCCGAGGCGATCAGGGCGTCGAAGACGGTGGCGTCCAGGGGCGTCCACCCGGCGGCCTGGGTGGCGTCGGCCACGACCAGGGCGCCGTGGGCGCGGGCGGCCGCGACGATGTCGCCGGTGGGGGCCAGGCGTCCGTTCGCCGAGTGCACCGTGCTGAAGGCGACCAGGTGCGTGCGCGCGTCCACGGCCTGGGCCAGGCGGTCCAGGGGGACGGCCTCCACGGTGACGCCGCGGTCGGCCTGGGCCTGCCAGGGGAAGACGATCGAGGCGAAGTCCCCCTCGGGGACCAGGACGCGGGCGCCGTCGGGCAGGCTGGCGGCGATGGTTCCGGCGATCTGGGCGGTGCTGGCGCCCAGGGCGAGGTCGTCGGCGGGCGCGCCCACCAGGGCGGCCAGGTTGACGCGGGCCTGTTCGAGCTCGCGCCCCCAGGCCCCGGGGTCCCCGGTGGCGGTGTGCCAGGAGCGCACGGCTTCGGCCAGGGCCTGGTGGGCGGGCCGCGGCGGGATGCCGTACTGGGCGGTGTTGAGCCAGACGGTGTCGGTGCTCCACAGACCGGTGATGGTGTCGTCCATGGGCACCGAGTGTGTCAGGCGGTGGTGGCCAGCGCGATGTGGAGGCTGTGCTCGACGATGCCGAGCATGAGGTCGCGGTCGGGGTAGTCGCCGTCGAGCAGGCGCAGGGGACCGGCGACCAGGGACAGGTGCAGGGCCAGGTCGTACAGGGCGGTGCGGTCCGGGTCCAGGGGGCGGGTGGCCAGGCGCGGGTGGTGGGCGCCGAAGCGCAGGCGCAGGAAGGCGTGCTCCCACTCCGCGTCGAAGAACATCAGTCCCTCGATGTCGATCAGGACGGGGGCGCCCTGGGCGTCGACCAGGACGTGGTCGGGGCCGAGTTCGCCGTGGATGAGCGCGTGTTCGCGGCGGGGTTCCACACGCGCGGCCAGGGTGTGCAGGGTGGCGGTGAGGCGTTCGCGGCCCCGGCGCATGCGCGGGTCGCGGTGGGCGGCCTCGTCCAGGTCGCTCAGGGCCCGGTCCAGGACCAGCTGGTGGCAGGAGGGGGCGCGGGCGGCGCCGCCCGCGCCCAGGTGGGCGACCTTGCCGAAGGCGGTGTCGGTGCTCGCGTGCATGGTGCGCAGGTCGCGGCCCAGGCGGTCCAGGACCGGGCGTGCGGCGCGGGGGTCGCGGTGCAGGAGTTCTTCGAGGGTGGGGCCGGGGACGTCTTCGAGCACGGCCAGGCAGCCGGGGTGGTGGGCGCCGCTGGTGTCCAGGGCGTACAGGCGGGGGACCCGCACGCCCAGGTCGGTCAGGGTGCGGTGGGCGGCGGTGAACAGGTCGGCGCCCGAGGCGTGGGAGAAGGGGTCGGCCGGGTCGGCGCCGTGCGCGGTGGCGGGCCAGTAGTCCTCGCTGTCGTGCCACAGGTAGGCGATGACGGTGGTCTGGTCCAGGGCCAGGCGGTAGACGCCCTTCTTGGAGCCGCCGCGCAGGCGTTGGACGGCGCGGGCGGGGCCGGGGCGCCCCAGCAGGTCGGGGACGGCGCGGGCGAGGTCGACGGCGGGCGCGCTCATGGCACTCCTGGGGGGTGTGGTGGGGTGGGCGGCCATCCTCGCACGGCCCCGGTGGGGTGTGCCCGTGGTTTTTGGCGCCGGCCGCTCGCGGCGGGCCGGAGCCGCGAGCCCGGCTCGGTCGAGGCGGCCGGCGGCGGGTGGGGCCGCGCGCGGCCGGTGCTCGTCGGCGCGGGGCTCAGGCGCGGTCGATGGGGGCCAGGACGCGGGAGAGCAGGTCGGCCAGTTGGGCGCGTTCGTCGCCGGTCAGGGGGCGCAGGAGGTCGGCCTCGCGGTCGAGCTGCCCGGCGAAGAGGGTGTCGGCCAGGGCCTGTCCGCGTTGGGTCAGGCGGACCTGGACCTCGCGGCGGTCGCGTTCGAGGGGGGTGCGGGTGATGAGCCCGGCGGCCTCCAGGCGGGTGAGGCGTTTGGTGGTGGCGGCGCCCGAGGAGATGGTCTCGCGGGTGAGCTGGCGGGGGCGCAGTCCGTGGGGGGAGCGGCGCAGGGCGGCTAGGACCTCGAACTCGGGGCGGGTGACCTCGGCGTCGGCGAGTCCGTCCTCGGTGACGTTGTTCATCAGGGCGGCCAGGCGAAGGACGCGGCCCATGGCGGCCATGCTGGTCAGGTCGAGGTCGGGGCGCAGGCGCGACCAGCTGTGGAGGAAGCGGGAGACGGCGTCGCTCATGGTGTCCTTCGCGTGTGTGGCGGGCCGGTCGCCGGGTGCGGGCGGGCGTGCCCGTGGGCGGGGCGCCGGGCGGAGTGGGCGGTCTCTCCCCCCGTGGGGGTGTGTACGGCCCGCCGAACATCCTAAGATAATTTACTTGTGAATTACTTTTATCGTCCGTGGGTTGCGCTGCGCCGCACCCTCACCACCCGCGGGGCCTTCGCGCCCAGGCCCGTGCGCGGCAACGTCGCCGTCACCGCACTGCGCGCAGGAGTGTGCGTGGCCCTGCCCCTGCTGGCGCTGCACGCCGCGGGGCGCACCGACCTGGCCCCCTACGCCGCCATGGGCTGCTTCACCGCCCTGTACGCGCGCGACGACACCTACGCCCGCCGCGCCCGGCTCCTGGCCGTGGTCGGCGCGACCCTGACACTGGCCGTGGCCCTGGGCGCGCTGACCTCGGCCGTGCTCCCCCACCCCCTGGCCGCCATCACGGTCGTGGCCCTGGTCGCCGGCGGGGCCAAGTACCTCTCCGACGCCCTGGAGTTCGGCGCCCCGGCCGGGCTGATGTTCGTCTTCGCCGCCGGGGTGGCCGCCTACAACCCCCAGCCCCTGACCGCGCTGCCGGTGGTCGTGGCCACCACCGCGGCCGCGGCCGCCCTGTGCTGGACGCTGGCCCTGGTCGGCGCCCTGGTCCACCCCACCGCCCCCGAACGCCTGGCGGTCGCCCGCGCCCTGCACGCGCTCGCCCGTCACCTGCGCCACCCCGCACCCGCCGCCCGCACCGCAGCCGAGACCGCCCTCCACCACGCCTGGCACGTCCTGCTCTCCCGCCCCGGCCGCACCCCGGCCCGCCGGGGACTGGAGGTCCTCACCGCCCGCGCCGAAACCCTGCTCACCGGAACCGGAGACCGCCTCACCGACGCCCGCGCCGCCGCCGAGATGAGCGAACTGGCACGCCGCCTGCGCACCGAACGCGCCGTCGAACCCCTGGTCGGCGCCGACGAGCACGCCGCCCTGTCCCAAGCCGCCGCGCACCTGCGCCGCCACCACACACCCGCGCCCGGGCCGGGCCAGCGCCTGCGCGCCGCACTGCGCGCGCCCTCGCCCACCCCGGTGTCGGTGGTGCGCATCGTCCTGGCCTGCCTGCTGGCCGGGGCCCTGGCCTGGGCGCTGGGCATGGGACACGGCTACTGGGCGGCCGTCTCGGCCGGATCGGTCCTGCAGGCCGTCAACGTCACCACCACCTGGCACCGCACCCTGCAACGCGGCGCGGGCACGATCGTGGGCGTGGCGCTGGCCGCCGCGCTCTTCAGCCTGGACTACTCCCCGCTGGGCGTCATCGCGCTGGTGGTGGCGTGCCAGATGGCGGCCGAACTGGTGGTGACCACCAACTACTCCTACGCCATCGTGTTCGTCACCCCGCTCACCCTGGCCCTGTCGGGCCTGGCCCACGCCGACCCGGGCGCGGACGGGCTGGCGGCCGAGCGGCTGTGGGCCACCGTGCTGGGCGCCGCGGTCGGACTCCTGGTGTGCGCGGCGGTCGCCAACCGCCGCGCCGGGGACCACCTGAGCCAGGCCCTGGCCGCGTGCGAACGTGAACTCGCCCGGGCGCGGGAGTGCGCGGGCACCGACGCGGCCGCGCGCCGACGCCTGGTGCGCAGCCTGGTGGCGCTGCGCGCCTCCCACGCCCTGGCCGCGGGGGAGCCGTGGTCGGCGGTGGCGTGCGTCCAAGAGGTTCAGGACGTGGAACGACGCGCCCGCGCCCTGCTGGACGGGGCCGCCCTCCCGGGCCGGGCGGTCGGCACCCCCACGGGCTGAGACGAGGTCCGGAACCCGCAGCGGGGCGAGGCCACCGGAGGCTGCCACCGCGGGCCGGGAACGCTGTCGATCACCGCGGCCCGTGCCGCGCGCCCGGGACGACACGACGTCGCGGTGCCCGGCCCGGCGTCGGCCGATCACCACGGCCCGCGCCGCGGGCGCGGGACCACACGAGGTCGCGGTGCTCAGCCGGACGTCGCGGTCCGCACACCCAGCAGTTCACGCCAGGCCCGCTCGCCCGGCTCGGTGACCCGCAACGCCCGCCCCGAACCCACGCGCGCGCACCAGCCCGCCTCCAGCGCGTGGCGGCACAGCGCCGCCCCGGCCGTTCCGGCCAGGTGCGGCAGGCGTTCGGTCCAGTCCAGGCACGAGCGCACCAGCGGGCGCTTCCCGCCGCGCGCCAGCGGTATCCGCTGCTCGGCGAACCAGGCCACCCCGGCCTCGGTGAGCGCGAACCCGGTGTCCTGGGTCAGCAGCCCCCGCTCCGTCATGGCCCGGGTGACGGCGCAGCCCAGCTCACCGGCCAGGTGGTCGTAGCAGGTGCGCGCCCGCGCCAGGGCCCGGTCGGCGTGCACGGTGCGCAGGGTGCGCGGGCGCCGGGCCGACACCGGGGCCGACGTCGGGTCCGCGTGCGCGGCCAGGGCCTCCACCAGGTGCGCCACCGCCTCGTCGGCCAGGCGCACGTAGCGGTGGCGGCCCTGGCGTTCCTGGGCGAGCAGACCGCCCTGGACCAGCCGGGTCAGGTGTTCGCTGACGGTGGAGGCGCCCACCCCGGTGTGGCGGGCCAGCTCCCCGGCGGTCCAGGCGCGCCCGTCCAGCAGCGCCAGGCACACCCCGGCGCGGGTGGGGTCGGCCAGCAGGGAGGCCAGGGCGGCCAGGCGGGCGGCGTCGGGAGCGCGCATACCCCCAGGATGCGCCGCGCACGCTGCGGTGGCGACCGAAACGTGGCGCGCGGCCGGTGCGGCGTCGCTCTCACCGGCACCGGAGCGGGCACGCGGAACGGGAGAACGGCCGGGGCGCCGCGCGAGGGACGGGGACGGCCGAGGCGCGCACCCGCCGCACGCCGGGGGCGGTCGTGTCCGAGCGGCCCCGTGCGGCGGCCGCGGGGCGCGAGGACGCGACGGGTCCGCCCGCCCCGCGCCCCGGGGCCGCGCGGTCAGCGGGCGCCCGTGACCACGGTGGCCTCCCACTCCGGGCAGGAGACCACCTCACAGGCCAGACCGCCCCGGACGAAGGCCTCCCGCGCCGCCGCAACCTGCTCCCGGCCCACCTCCACCAGCACCCGGCCGCCCGGCGCCAGCCACCGGCCGGCCCCGGCGGCCACACGGCGCAGCAGGTCCAGCCCGTCCGGGCCCCCGTCCAGGGCCCGCCGGTCCTCGTGCACGCGCGCCTCCGCGGGCAGCAGCGCGATCCGGTCGGTGGGGACGTAGGGCACGTTGGCGACCAGCACCTGGACGCGGCCGCGCAGGTCCGGGGGCAGGGCGTCGTAGAGGTCGCCCTGGTGCACCCGGTGCCCGGGCAGGTTGCGCCGGGCGCAGGCCACGCTGGCGGCGTCGATGTCGGCGGCGTGCAGGGTGATGTCGGCGCGGGTGTGCGCCAGGACCGCGCCCAGGGCACCCGAACCGCAGCACAGGTCCACGGCCACGGCGCCGGGGGCGAGCAGGGCGCAGGCCCAGCGGGCCAGGAACTCGGTGCGGGGACGGGGCACGAACACGCCCTCGTCCACGCGCACGCGCAGCCCGCAGAACAGGGCCCAGCCCAGGACGTGTTCGAGGGGCAGACCGGCGCAGCGGCGCCGGACCATCAGATCCCGCTCGCCGGGGGTGCGCGCGGCGGAGGCGATCAGGCTCGCCTCCTGCTCGGCGAAGACGCAGCCCGCTTCGCGCAGACGGGCGACGAGGGCGGGGGAGACCGGGGAAGGTGGGGATGCCACGAGAGCCTTTCGACGAACTGTCGGGCGCTCCGGCTACGACGCGGGTGCGTGACCTCGCGGTGGGAACGCCCCTCCTGCGACAGCGGAGATCGTCCTCACCCCCTCGGTTGTACGGTCCAGTGCCCCGGAACTCTACCCCAACGCGCCCTGCTCAGGAGTCGCGGGGCGGCACCGGCAGGCGTTGCAGGTCCTGGGCCAGCGTGACGGGCCCGTCGAACTCGGCGGCGGCCTCGGCCAGGAAGCGGGCGTCGTCGTGTTCCTCGTAGCGTTCGGAGATGTGGGTGAGCACCAGGGTGCGCGCCCCGGCGCGCGCGGCCACGCGCCCGGCCTGGCGGGCGGTCAGGTGACCGTAGGAGCGGGCCAGATGCTCCTCGGTGTCCAGGTAGGTCGACTCGATCACCAGCATGTCGGCTCCGCGCGCGAGTTCGACCGCCTCCTCGCACTCGGCGGTGTCCATCACGAACGCCATGACCTGGCCCCGGCGCGGCCGCGCGCAGTCGGCCAGTTCCACGCGGCGCCCCTGGGCGGTGGTGACCGAGCCCCGGCGTTGGAGTTCGCCGACCATGGGGCCGCGCACGCCGTGGGCGGCCAGCCGCTCGGGCAGCATCCGCCAGCCGTCCGGTTCGGCCAGCCGGTAGCCGTAGGCGGTGGTCGAGTGGCGCAGCGGCAGCGCGGTCACGCGCAGGTCCGGCTCGCCCAGCGGGCAGGAACCGGTGCCGCCGACCGGTTGGGGGAGTACGACGTCGGTGTCGTGGAAGGCGGTGGCGTGGCGCAGCCGCCGCCAGTAGCGCTCGCCGTCGGCGGGGTAGGCCACGCGCACGGTGTGGGGCACCCGGTCGCGGGCGATGCGCTGGATGGTGCCGGGCAGGCCCAGGCAGTGGTCGCCGTGGAAGTGGGTGACGCAGACGCGGGTGATGTCGGTGGCGGCCAGGCCCGCCAGGCGCATCTGGCGCTGGGTTCCCTCGCCGGGGTCGAACAGGACGCCGTGGGTGTCCCACCGCAGGAAGTAGCCGTTGTGGTTGCGGCGGCGGGTGGGCACCGCGCTGGAGGTGCCCAGGACCACGAGTTCGCGTACGGACATGGGAGGGATCCTGCCACAGCACCGGGCCCGTCCATGGCGGGTCCTCGCGTGCCGTTCCGGGATCTGCCAGTCGAAGGCGGTAAGCGCGGACAGTGCCCGGGCGGAGGAGGCGTTCGGGGGCAGGGACCCGATCGTCGGAACCTAGGGGCCGGTCGGCGAAGCACGACACGGCCGTGCGCCGGCGATGTCACCGGCCGTCTGTGTCGGGTCAGGACCGGTCGAGGGCCCCGGAGAACTCGACGATGACCCGCAACGCCCCGGTACCGCTGGGGGCCGCCAGCGGGCCGGCGCCCCTCCTGCGGCGCGCGTGATGGTACAGCTCTGGCTGTACCCGTCGCGTTTTCGGGCCCTGGCCAGCGGCCTCTGAGGGCGCCGCCAACGAAACTCCGGGCTCCCCCGCCCTCTTTGTAGCAACACATGTAGTAGCACCTTATAAGGTTCACTTATCGGAGGTGAGAATGCAGGGGTGTTTGAGTCCTCGTTACGTGTGCAGATCGTTTTTACGTTAACTAATAACGTAACCAACGAAACGTTATTAGGAGGGGTGCGGAGAGGGCGCGCAGCACTGCGTTCCTGCGGAGACGAGGGGCCCAAGGCATGCGTGTACCGGCGGCGGGCACGACCGGCCCCGTGAACTACTGTTGCCTGCCATGGCGCACCCCCCGATCGGCCTCACCGCCGAGTTGGTCCGAGGTCTGCTGCTCGAACAGCACCCCGACCTCGCCGACCGCCCCCTGCACTCGGGAACACGGGGCTGGGGCAACCAGATGTGGCGGCTGGGCCCTGCGCCGGGCCCGGGGAAGGCGCACCGCCACGGGGCTGCGGAGTGGCGCAGGAGGCGCCGGTCGGCTCTTCGGCGGGCCGCGTGGGGCTCCCCTTCGGGACGGGAACGGGAGGTAGGGGGTGTGCGCCGGGCGGGTGCCCGGCCCGGCGCACACCCCCGTGCGGGGTCAGCCGTTGTAGGGGGCCGCCACGTCCAGGACCCAGACGACGCCGAAGCGGTCCTTGAGCATCCCGTAGAGCGGCGCCCACTGGGAGGGCTCCAGCGGTTGCACGATGGTCGAGCCGGCGGACAGCTTCTCCCAGAAGGCGGTGATCTCGTCGGCGCTGTCACCGCGCACGGAGACGAAGACGGCGTTCTCGCCTTGGTCCCAGGGCATCGCCGAGGGCACGTCGTAGGCCATGACGCGGAACCCGTTGTCCGCGACCACCTGGCCCCAGACCACCCAGTCCGCCTCGTCCGGGTCGGTGACGCTGCCCGCGTCCTTGTAGGTGACGGCGACGACGTCCCCGCCGAAGACGGAGTGGTAGAAGTCGAGCGCCGCGCGGGCGTCGCCGCGCAGGTTCAGGTGGGTCGTGGTCGTGACGGACATACTGGCTCCCTGGTCGAGTCGGGTGTGGACGGCCGCCGAGCGGGTCCGTGTCACGGGCGGGCGGTCCCGCATGGCCACGGTGTCCGCCCGGCTACGGGGCCGGGCGGACACCGCCTCTCCTCTGGGCGGTGGACACCGGGTGCCCACCACCCACGGGGTCGTGACCTGCGATGACCGTGCCTGTGTCGGCCCCCGTCGGCGTCTGCGGTCTCACACTGGCAGGGGTAGGGGCCAGGGTGTGTCCTCTACTTCCAGCAGGATGGGTTCCATGGTGATGAAGGCTTCCGCCCGTCTGCTGGCGCTGCTCTCCGTGCTCCAGACCCGCCGGGACTGGTCGGGCCGGGACCTGGCCGCCCGGCTGGACGTCAGCGCGCGCACGGTCCGCCGCGACGTGGACCGTCTGCGCGAACTCGGTTACCCGATCACGACCTTCAAGGGGCCCGACGGCGGGTACCGGCTCGACGCCGGGTCGCGGATGCCCCCGCTGCTGTTCGACGACGACCAGGCCGTAGCGCTGGCCGTAGCGCTCCAGGCGGCCACGGCCACCGGCGCCGGGATCGGGGAGGCCGCGGCGCGCGCCCTCAACACCGTTCGCCAGGTCATGCCCGCCCGCCTGCGCCAGCGGATCAACGCGGTCCGGGTCGCCGTGGTCGCGCCGCCCGCCGCCCCGCAGGCGCGGGCCGACGGCGGGGTGCTCACGGAGATCAGCGCCGCCGTGCAGGCCCGCGAGGAACTGCGCCTGGACTACGCCCCCGCCTTCCGGTCCTCCTCCGGGGAGGAGGAGGTCGCCGTGGTCGCGCCGCCCGCCGCCCCGCAGGCGCGGGCCGACGGCGGGGTGCTCACGGAGATCAGCGCCGCCGTGCAGGCCCGCGAGGAACTGCGCCTGGACTACGCCCCCGCCTTCCGGTCCTCCTCCGGGGAGGAGGAGGTCGCCGTGGGCCCGCGCCGGGTCCAGCCCCACCACCTGGTCACCTGGGCGGGGCGCTGGTACCTCCTGGGCTGGGACGTGGAGCGCGACGACTGGCGGACCCTGCGGGTGGACCGCATCGCGCTGCGCAGTCCCAACGGCCCCCGGTTCACACCGCGGGAGGTGCCAGGGGGTGAAGTGGCGTCCTTCCTCATCGGCCGGTTCCGGGGTTCGGACGGTGCGGTCGACTGGCCCTGCCGCGGTGAGGTGATCCTGGACCTGCCCGCCGCCGCCGTTGCCCCCTTCGCGCACGACGGGCTGGTGGAGGAGGTGGGCCCCGAGCGCTGCCGACTGGTGCTCGGCTCCTGGTCGTGGGTCGGCCTGGCCTCGGCCGTCGGCCGCTTCGACGCCGACTTCGAGGTCGTCGGACCGTCAGAGCTGGAGGACGCCTTCGCGCGGCTGGCCCGCCGTTACGCGGGCGGCGGCCGTCAGGCCCGCGCCCCCGAGCGCTGACCGCGCCGGAGGGCGGATCGCCGTAGCCCCGGGGGCGGACGGACCCGGTGGCACGGTCGCGGAACGGTGAGACCGCGGGGGTGCGAAGCCCGGGCCGGGAGGCTGTCCGGTGCGCGGGATCGTGCGTACAGAAGGGGATACAGCGCCCATAATGGTGGCTCGTGATCATAGACAAGGCCTACCACGACGGCAGGCGCCAGGAGATCGAGGGCGACATCAGCGACGCCTTCGACGAGGCCCGCCGCGAGCAGGGTGACTGCTTCGTGTGGATCGGGCTCCACGAACCCACAGCGGAGGAGTTCAGCCTCATCGAGGAGGAGCTCACCCTCCACCCGCTGGCCGTGGAGGACGCGCTGACCGCCCACCAGCGCCCCAAGCTGGAACGCTACGACGACACCCTGTTCGCCGTGGTCAAGACGCTCGCCTACGACGAGGAGACCTCCGACGTCGAGGTCGGCGAGGCGATGCTGTTCATCGGAGAGGACTTCGTGGTCAGTGTCCGCCACGGCGCGGCCAACCCGCTCGACCGCGTCCGCAGGCGCCTGGAGGCCGATCCCACGCTGCTGGCCGTCGGCCCCGCGGCCGTGCTCCACGGGGTGTGCGACGAGATCGTCGACCACTAAGGCACGGTGGTGCACAAGATCGAGTCCGACATCATCGAGCTGGAGCGGGCGGTCTTCCGGCCCGGCGGCTCGGACGTGACCGCGGACATCTACCACCTCAAGCGCGAGGTGCTGGAGTTCCGCAGCGCTGAGAGCCCGCTCATCCCGGTGCTGGAGGAGATCGCCAAGGGGCGCGTCCAGCGGTTCGAGGAGACCCGGGAGTACTTCCGCGACGTCCTGGACCACCTGCTGCGGGTGGACGACCAGGTCGACGACCGCAACGAGCTGCTCACCAGTGCGCTCACCGCCCACCTGGCCCTGCTGGGCAAGCAGCAGAACGAGGACGTCCGCAAGATCTCCTCCTGGGCGGCCGTCATCGCGATCCCCACCATGATCGCCGGGTTCTACGGTATGAACTTCGACCACATGCCCGAACTGCACTGGCTGTTCGGATACCCCCTCATCATGGGCGTGATGGTGGGTGCCTCCGGCCTGGTCCACCACCGGCTGCGCAAGAACGGCTGGCTGTAGGCACGCCGGGCCGGGAGGGCACGGCTCCCCCTCGGGCCCGGGAACGGTCCGCGAACGCGCGTCTCCCCTCCCTTGGCCGCACGGGCTCGTGCCTGGTATCCACAACCTCTTGCCTAAAGCCTTTAGGGAAAAGTACAGTGGTTTCTGGCAGAGAGGAGAGAGGCTATGGTACGTGCGGGACTGACCACCGAACGGCTCACCGAGGCGGGAGCCGAACTCGCCGACGAGGTCGGCTTCGAGCGGGTGACCGTCTCCGAACTGGCCCGGCGCTTCGACGTCAAGGTCGCCAGCCTGTACTCACACCTGCGCAACTCCCAGGACCTGAGAACCCAGATCGCCCTGCTCGCCCTGGAGGAGCTCGCCGACCGGGCCTCCGACGCCCTGGCCGGACGGGCGGGCAAGGACGCCCTGACCGCCCTGGCCAACGTCTACCGCGACTACGCCCGCGAGCATCCGGGCCGCTACGCCGCCGCCCAGTTCAGACTCGACCCGCAGACGGCCGCAGCCAGCGCCGGTGTGCGGCACGCACAGATGACGCGGGCGATCCTGCGCGGCTACGACCTGTCCGAGCCGGACCAGACGCACGCGGTCCGCCTGCTGGGCAGCGTCTTCCACGGCTACGTGACCCTGGAACTGGGCGGAGGGTTCAGCCACAGCGCCCCCGACACCCAGGAGACCTGGACACGGACCCTGGACGCCCTCGACGCCCTGCTGCGCAACTGGCCCGAGCCCTGACAGCGGCCCGCGCCCTCCCGTCGGCACCGAGCCGCGCGCCCACCGACCCACCGGACTTCACGACGGCCCCGACCACCAGGTTGACACCATGCACACCCAGCACCACTGGACCACCACACCCCTGACCGCGGACCTCCTGCGCGGCGCCCTGGACCTGGAGCGCACCGAGCACGGCGTGCTGCCGCACCGGCTGCCCGCGCGGGCCCGCGCCCAGTGCGAGGACCCGCAGCTGCTCATGGCCGAGTCCCAACCCTCCGGGGTTCGACTGGCCTTCCGGACCCGGGCCAGCGCCGTCGAACTCGACACGCTGCCCACCAAGCGCGCCTACACGGGCGCCCCGCCCCGCCCGGACGGCGTGTACGACTTGCTCGTGGACGGTCAGCTCGTCGACCAGGCCAGCGCGACCGGCGGCAACACCCTGACCGTCGACATGGCCACCGGCTCCGCCGAGCACCGGCCCGGACCGGTGGCCACCGTGCGCTTCACCGGCCTGCCCGACCGCGTCAAGGACGTCGAGATCTGGCTGCCGCACAACGAGACCACCGAACTCGTCGCCCTGCGCACCGACGCGGCCGTCGAACCCGCACCCGGCCGGGGGCGCAGGGTGTGGCTGCACCACGGCAGCTCCATCAGCCACGGCTCCAACGCCGCCAGCCCCACCGCCGTCTGGCCCGCGCTGGCCGCCTCCCTCGGCGGTGCGGAACTGGTCAACCTGGGGCTGGGCGGCAGCGCCCTGCTCGACCCGTTCACCGCCCGCGCCATGCGCGAGGCCCCCGCCGACCTGATCAGCCTCAAGATCGGCATCAACCTGGTCAACGCCGACCTGATGCGCCTGCGCGCCTTCGGCCCCGCGGTGCACGGCTTCCTCGACACCCTCCGGGAAGGCCATCCCGGCACGCCGCTGCTGGTCGTCTCGCCGATCCTGTGCCCCATCCACGAGGACACGCCCGGCCCCTGCGCCTTCGACCCGGACTCCCTGCGCACCGGGGAACTGCGGTTCCGGGCCACCGGCGACCCCGGCGAGCGCGCCGCCGGAAAGCTGACGCTCACCGTCATCCGCGAGGAACTGGAGCGCATCGTGCACCAGCGCGCGGCCGAGGACCCGAACCTGCACTACCTCGACGGGCGCGAACTCTACGGTGAGGCGGACAACGCCGAGCTGCCGCTGCCCGACGAACTGCACCCGGACACCGCCACGCACCGGCGTATCGGCGAACGCTTCGCCGAGCGCGTCTTCGGCGCGGGCGGCCCGTTCCACGACCACAGACCCTGAGAGGCCCGACCGGCCCGCCCCCGCCGCGCGGCCGTCGTCGTCCCACCGGTCGGCCGAGCAGGCACCCTCTGGGAGGTCCTCTGCACACGATCTGCCGTCCTCGGCCGGCCGGGCCCAGCCCGCCCTCGCCGTGCGGGTCAGGCCGGTCCGGGGCGCGCGGACACCAGCTCCTGGGCCTCGCGCACGATCTGGGCCAGCCGGGAGTGGTGGGCGCCGGGCCAGTACACCCGCTCGCACCCGGAGCAGCGCGCGAACACGTCGTAGGTGGCGCGGGTACCCGCCTCCAGGTCCTGGCGCACCTCCTCCTTGGTGGCGTGCACCAGTTCGCCGTTGCACGCCGGGCAGCGGGTCCAGGGCCGCAGAGGCGGGGCGAAGCGCTCCAGCACCTCGCGCAGCTGCCCGGCGGGCCGCTGCTCGCGCACGTAGCCGCCCGCCCGCAGTCCGCTGCGGCTCAGCAGTCCGCGGTCGCGGGTGAGCAGCACCCTGTCCTCGGCGTTGGCCTGGCGGAACAGGGAGGGGTCGTCGCGGTCGTTGTCGTAGGCGGTGTCCAGACCCAGCAGGCGCAGGCGCCGGGCCAGGGTACCCAGGTGCACGTCGAGCAGGAACCGCGGCTCGGCGAAGGGCAGGCGCTGCGGGTACTGCACGGGCAGGACCTCCACGGCCTCGCCTGGGGCGGGGATGTGGGAGGCGGGGGTGACGCGGCCGTCGACGCGCAGCGCGCCGACCTCGGTCAGGGGTATGCCCAACGACTGGACGACGTGTCCGAGGGTGGAGGTGGAGTCGCCCTTCACGAGCACGGTTCCGCTCCGGTGCCGTGAGGGCAGGAAGAACCGCAGTTCGGGCGCGAAACTCAGGTCCAGCATCGGTTCTCTTCCTTCCAGCGGGCCGTTCCCGGCCGCAGACCATGGGGCCGACCGGTGGCGGCGGACGCGGTGTGACAGGTACCCGGCGCGGCCGGTGAGTGGTTCAGGACAGGAGCGGGCGGACCCGTTCGGCGGTGAAGCGCACGAAGCCCTCGGGGTCGGGCTCGTCGGCCGTGGGCTGCAACACCACGGTGTCGGCTCCGGCCTCGGCCATGTGCCGCACCGCCTCGGCGACGCGGTCGGCGTCCCCTGCCACGCCGGTCTGCGGCGTCAGGCCCTCGGCGCGCAGTTCGGCGGCCATGCGCCGGTCGGCGTCGGGGCCGGTGGCGGCGAGCAGGTAGACGGTCACGGGGTGGTGGCCCGGGCGCCCTGCGGCCTGGCGTCCCCGGTCGACCAGCTGTCGTGCCCTCCGCACGCCGTCCACGCCCGCCGCGGCGTCCAGGATGGTGCCGTCGGCGGCCTGTCCGCTCAGGTGCAGGGTCCGCGGTCCGCGGGCGCCGGCCAGTACGGGGACGGGGGTGGTGGGCGGGTAGTCCAGGGCGACCTCGTCCAGGGTGACGTAGCGGCCCCGGGAGGTGACCCGCTCCCCGGCCAGCAGGGCGCGCAGTGCGTCCAGGTGTTCGCGCAGGAGGGCGAGAGGGGAGTCGGGGCGCGCGCCGACCTGGGCCATCCAGTCCTGCACGCCGTGGCCCACGCCGATGCGTACGCGGCCGGGGAAGAGCCGGTGCAGGGTGGCGGTCTCCATGGCGGTCAGGGCGGCGTTGCGCAGGGGGACGGGGAGCAGGCCCACGCCCACGGTGAGGTTCTCGGTCCAGGCCAGGGCGGCCGAAGCGGCGGCCACGCCGCTCTCCAGGAAGCAGTCCTCCCACAGCCAGAGCTGGTCGAGTCCGGCCTCGTCGGCCGCGCGGGCCACGGAGCGCAGACGCTCGGGGGGCAGTTGGGGGCGGAAGACGGCTCCGAGTTCGGTCATGGTGCCGTTCTATCGGGCGGGGGCGGGCGGGGACAACGGTTTTCGCCCTCCCCGCCCCCTGCTACGCGGACCGCGGCCTCCACCGACGGGGGGAGGCCGCGGTCCTGGCCGCTCAGGGCGCGAGGCGCACCACGCCGCCGGAGTCCGTCACGGCGACCAGGGTGATCTCGAAGCCGTTCATGACGAACACACCCCCCGGCTCCCCTCCTATCGGAGGCGGGAGGTGGCCCGACAGGGTGGTGCCGGGTCCGTAGCCGCTGACGTCCAGCCCGTCCTCGCCCACGGCGTCGACCACGAACCGGTCCACGCCGTGGGAGCCGTCCATGGCGAACTCGTCGCCGCTCTCCACCAGCACCTCGCAGTCGGCGTCGGCGCAGGCCTCCAGGTCGGTGCCGTCGGCGGCCTCGGGCGGCGCCGGTGCAGCGGCGGAGGGGGAGGCGGTGTCCGCGTCGCCGGGAGGGGAGGCGTCGGCGGCCGAGGGGGCGGGGTTCGCCGCGTCCTGCTCCTGCGCTCCGGCGCAGCCGCCGAGCAGGGCGGTCACGGCCCCGGCGGCTGCCAGGACGCGGATCCGGTGGAGGGTGGTGGTCATGGTGCCCCGTCCATGGGTCGGGCCGCGCACGTCCGGGGGTGAGGGGAGGCCGCGCGGCGGTGGCCTCGTCGCCGACGGTTGTGCCCCGGCTCCGTGATGTCCATACCCCCGCCGGTGTGGTGCGCGTCACCACGGTCGGCGCGGCCGTGGCCTCGGGCCTTCCTCACCCGCGTGGTGGCAGGTACAGGCGCCCCTCCAGCCGGGCGTCGGCCTCGCCGGAGATCCAGCGGCGCGAGGCGGTGACGTCGTCGGCGGGGTAGCCCGGCTCCACGCCCGCCGCGGCGTCCAGGCGCTCCCGTGCCTCCAGCGGCAGGTGCACGTCCACCGCGCCCAGGTTGTCGGCCAGCTGTTCGGCGTCGCGCGCGCCGACGATGGGGTGCACCGTGCGCGAGCGCGCCAGGGTCCAGGCGATCGCGACCTGGGAGGGGCTCGCCCCCAGCTCCTCGGCGACCTCGACCACCGCGCGGGCCGCCCGGTGGTCGCGCTCGGTCAGGGAGGCCGGGTCGACCCTGGTGCCGGACGGGGCGCCGCCCGGTCGGGTGTACTTGCCCGAGAGCACGCCCGCGGCGAGTCCCCCGTAGGCGGCCACGCTCATGCCCAGGGCCTCGGCCATCGGCAGCAGTTCGCGTTCGACGTCGCGGTGCAGCAGGTTGTAGGGCACCTGGATCCCGGCGAAGGGCGTCCAGTCGCGCCACCGGGCCAGTGTGTCGGCCCGCGCCACGACCCGCGCGGGCGTGTTGGAGACGCCCGTGTACAGGACCTTGCCCGCGCGCACGGCGTTGTCCAGGGCCCGCATGGTCTCCTCCACCGGCGTGTGTTCGTCCCACACGTGCACCCACAGCAGGTCGACGTGGTCGGTACCCAGCCTGCGCAGGCTCCGCTCCAGGGACAGGGTGAGGTTCTTGTGGTGGCTGCCGCCCGCGTTGGGGTCGGCGGGGTCGCGGGTGAGCGTGTACTTGGTGGCCAGCACGAACCGGTCCCGGCGTCGGCGCAGCAGGCCGCCCATGACCTCCTCGCTGTCGCCGTAGGCCGAGGCGGTGTCGATGACGTTGCCCCCGGCGTCGGCGTACAGGTCCACCATGCGGCCCACGGTGCGAGCGCTGCTGGAGCGGATGGCGCACACCCCGGCGGTACTGCTGAACCGGCTCGGCGACGTCGTGGCCCACACCCGTGCCTACGAGCGCCTGGCCGGGCCGGTCGGGCTCACGGAGGGGGACCCGCCCAACCGGGTCTGGTTCCTGTTCGCCGACGACCGCGCCCGGCGGGCCTACCCCGACTGGGACCGGGTGGCCGACGCGTGGGTGGCCGTGTTCAGGGCCTGGTCCCCGCATGAGGACCCGCACACGGCCCACCTGGTGGAGGAGCTGTCGATCGTGGCCGGTGCCGCGTTCACCGACCGGATGCGGGCCGCGCCGTCGGCGCCCCCGCGCACGGGGGTGGAGCACCTGGCCCACCCGGTCGCGGGTGCACTGCGCCTGTCCTACGAGACCCTGGACACCGAGGACCAGCAGTTGGTCGTCTACCTGCCCACCGACGAGGCCACCGCGGCCGCGCTGGAGGACCTGGAGCGGCCCGGCCGGGGCGGTCTGCGAGCGGTGCCGGGCTGACCGGGGTGCTCCCTCCCGGCAGGTGCGCCGGACTGGCTAGGCTGTGGCGCGGAACACCTGAGCGAGCGAGGGGATGGCGTCCATGGACCCGGTTGTGGAGTCGGTCAGCAGCAGTCCCGGCCACACGTTCAGCAAGGCCGCCCTGCCCCGGATCCGTCTTCTGGCGGGGTTGGGCGTGGAGGGTGACGCCCACCTGGGCGCCACCGTCCAGCACCTGTCCCGGATCGCCGCGGACCCCGACCAGCCCAACCTGCGCCAGGTCCACCTGGTGCACGCAGAGCTCCTGGAGGAGGTCGGCGAGGCCGGGTTCGCGGTCGCCCCTGGACAACTGGGCGAGAACATCACCACCCGCGGCTTGGACCTGCTGTCCCTGTCTGTGGGCACCGTCCTGTCCTTCGGCGACGGGGCCAGCGTGCGGGTCACCGGCCTGCGCAACCCCTGTGCGCAGATCGACGGCTTCTCCCGGGGGCTGCTCAAACAGGTTCTGCACCGCGAGGAGGACGGAACCGTGGTCCGCAGGGCCGGGATCATGGGCGTCGTCCTGACCAGCGGCACGGTCGAACCCGGTATGGCTGTGCGTGTGCGGGCGCCCCGGGGTGCCCACACACCTCTCGAACGGGTCTGAGGAGAGCCCCCGGGCCCCTCACACCAGTGAGGCCAACAGCCCGGGGTCGGTGTGCACGCGGATGCCGACGACGCGGTCGCCCTGGTCCGCCACACCCATCGGGAGGGGCTGGCGGTGGCCGCGCGGCCCACCGGACCCGGCGCCTCAGCTCTCGCCGCGCTGCAGGAGGCGTTCGTGGCGCTGGCGGGCGGCCTGGGCCGAGCCCAGTCCGAGGCCGAAGGCGATCTCCTGCCAGGTCATGCCGCGTCCCTTGGACATCTGGAGCAGTCCGGCCTCCAACTGGTCGAACTCAGCGCGCGCCCAGGGCACCAGGGTCAGGGCGGCGGTGAGGTCGTCCTGGTCCACGGCCGGGGCGCCGGGCTCGGGATGTGCGCCGCCCGCGGCCAGGTCGGCGACGCGCCGCAGGGCGTCCAGGGGCGCCATGGGCATGCGTGCCTCGTCCCAGCGCGTGCGGTGCTCTCCGGTGGCGTGGCGTTCGGTGATGCGCAGCAGTGCCTCGTGGGTGCGCATACGGCGGGCGCTTCGCGGGTCGGGTCGGGTGAAGGCGCTCTCGCGCTGTTCCTCGCTCATGCCTCCAGAATGGAGGCGCAAACCCCCAGTTGTCAACGAATAGTTTTCAACAGATTGTTCAAACCGGGTCCCGGCTGTCCAGGAACTCCGCGAAGGTCACCTTGCCCACCGCCCGGTCCGGGGCCAGGTGGCCCCCGGCACGGTAGGCGGCGAAGACGGCGCCCGGCAGGCGTACGGGCACCGTCCGCAGGTCCGTCCCCGCCCAGCGTTGGTAGGCCGCGGCCAGGTCGCGGAAGGACTCCACGCGCGGGCCGCCCATGTCCGCCACGCGCCCGGCCGGAGGGTGGTCGGCCAGGTGGGCCAGACGGGAGGCGACCTCCTCGACCGCCACGGGCTGCACGTCCACGTCGGGGACGGGCATGAACGGCAGGCGGGCCGCACCCGCGCACAGCCTGAGCACCAAGTCGTGGAACTGGGTGGCGCGCAGCACCGTCCACCCCAGACCGGAGGCCGCCAGCGCGCTCTCCACGGTGTGCTTGGCCTTGTAGTATCCCAGCGGAACCCGGTCCACGCCGACGATGGAGACGTAGACCAGGTGCGCCACCCCCGCCTCGCGGACCGCGCGGATCAGGTGGGTGGCCGACTCGATGTCGCCGCCCGCGGGCGCGCTGGCGCAGTGCACGACGGTGTCCACGCCCCGGACCGCGTCGGCCAGCCCGGTGCCCCGGCGCAGGTCCACGGAGAAGGACGCGGGGTCGTCCGGGTCGGGGCGGCGGCTCAGGACACGCACCTGGTGTCCGGTCCGGCGCAGGCGTTCCACGACGGGCCGTCCCAGGGTACCGGTGCCGCCCGTGACGAGGACTGTCTTCATACGCACTCCTTCGCTTCCTGGAGGACCCATGCTAGGTCTCGGGTAACCGGGCGCATCGGTCCCCGCCGGGACGCCCCGGGGCGTGTCCATGGCGGGGCTCGCCGCCGACCGCCCTGACCAGGGGGCGGTGGTGTCTTCGGCGCCCGGTGTCCGGTTAGAGTGCTGGCGGCGTCGGCGCAGCGGAGCGGCCGAGCGAGCGGTGAGGGAGTGTGCTCATGTCCGGGATCGCCGGGAGACTGACGACAGCGGTCGGCGCGGAGCAGGTGGTCACCGACCCCGCCGTCCTGGAGGGCTACTCCCACGACGAGGCCGAGTGGGCTCCCCACGGCGCCCCGGCCGCGCTTGTACGCCCCCGCCACACCCAGGATGTGGCGGCCGCGGTGGCCGTGTGCGCGGAACTGGGCGTCCCGGTGGTCGGGCGCGGAGCCGGGACGGGGCTGTCGGGTGCGGCCAACGCCGTGGACGGCTGGGTCGTGGTCTCCTTCGAGCGGATGAACCGGGTCCTGGAGGTCGACCCCGTGCAGCAGACCGCCACCGTGCAGCCGGGCGTGGTCAACAACGACCTGCGCGAGCGGGTGGCGCGGGACGGCCTGTGGTACCCGCCGGACCCGGCCTCCGCGCCCTGGTCGACCATCGGCGGCAATGTGGCCACCAACGCGGGCGGCCTGTGCTGCGTCAAGTACGGGGTCACCCGCGACTACGTGCTGGGCATGGAGGCGGTCGTGGGCTCGGGCGAGGTGGTGCGGCTGGGCCGGACCACCGCCAAGGGCGTGACCGGCTACGACCTGTGCGGGCTCATGGTGGGCTCGGAGGGGACGCTGGGCCTGGTCACCGAGGTGACGCTGCGGATGCGGCCGCTGCGTACCGGCACCGAGCACACCGTGGTCGGTTACTTCGACTCCTTGGTGGAGGCCGGAAGGGCCGTCGCGGCGGTCTCGGCGGCCGGGGTGGTGCCCTCGGCGATGGAGCTGATCGACCGGTTCTGCCTCCAGGCGGTGGACGACTGGAAGAACATGGGACTGTCCGCCGAGGGCGAGGTGCTGCTGCTGGCGCGCAGCGACCAGCCCGGGGCGGCGGGCGAGGAGGAGGCCGACCGCATCCTGGCGTGCTTCGAGGCCGAGGGCGCGGTCTACGCGGTGCGCTCCACCGACGAGGAGGAGGCCGAGGCCCTGTTCGAGGCCCGCCGCCTGGCCTACCCGGCGCTGGAGCGGCTCGGCCCGCTGCTGACCGAGGACATGTGCCTGCCCAAGGCGAAGGTGCCCCTGATGCTGGAGCGCATCGAGGCGATCGGCAGGCGCTTCGACACCCGCATCGGCAACATCGCGCACGCCGGCGACGGCAATCTGCACCCCCTGTTCATCGTCCCGGCCGGTGACGAGGACGCCAAGAAGCGCGCGCAGGAGGCCTTCGAGGTGATCGTGGACGAGGCGATCGCCCTGGGCGGCACGGTCACCGGCGAGCACGGCGTGGGCCTGCTCAAGATGCGCGGCGCCGCCCGGGAGATGGGTCCGCACGTGCTCGCCATGCACCGGGCCGTCAAGGACGCCCTGGACCCGAGGGGCATCTTCAACCCGGGCAAGGTCTTCGCCGCGTCCTAGCCCACGGGGGCCGGACCGAAAGGTGGAGCGGGCCGCGGACGGTGGGGCGCGGGGCCGTGAGAAGGGTGGAACCGGTCGGGGACCGCGCGGCGTCTCAGAGGTCAGGAACCGCACCGCGCACGAGGAGACCCCCATGGAGACCACCACCGTCCTGGTTCTGGTGATCGCGGCCCTGGTGGTCGTCGGCGTGATCGGGGCGGCGGTCGCGGGCTCGGCCGCCGAACGCCGCCGCTCCCGCGCCCTGTCCCTGTGGGCCTCGCGGGAGGGGTGGCGCTACGACCGCGAGCGGCCCGAGCTGGTCGACCGCTTCGAGGGCGTCCCCTTCCTGGAACGGCGGTCCAACGCCCGGGCCAGGCACGTGCTGTGCGCCGAACTGCGCGGACGCCGGGTCCTGGCCTACGAGTACGGCTACGCCGCACCCCATCCCCAGCAGCGCCACCGCACCGTCGCGCACGTGTACACCGTGGTGGCGGTGGCCCTGCCCGCGGGCGTGCCGCTGCTCCAGGTGGAGGAGGCCGGTGCCGGTGCGCCCCAGCCCCGGACCGACGGCGCCCGCGCCTGGACCGCGGGCGAGGCCGCCTTCGACGAGCGGTTCGCCGCGGTGACCGGCGACGGGGCCTTCGCGGCGACCGTCCTGGGGGAACCGGTGCGGGAGTGGCTTCTCGCGCGCGAGGGCGTGTGCCCGTTCCGCCTCGGCGGCCGTTACCTGGTGGCCTGGGAGCGCGGACCGCTGGAGACCGGTCGCGTCCGGGAGCGCGCCGACGCGGCGATCGGCCTGCTGGAACGGGTTCCGGCCGGTGTCTGGGAGAGCGCGCAGGACACCCTGGGGTAAGCGCTCCTCCGGGACGGGCGCGGCGGACGGCGTCAGCGGCAGCACCCCTCACTCCCCGGGCGCGGTACCGGCGAACGCGGCGCGCAGGCGGCGCACCCCCTCGATGATCTCGGCGGTCCCGGCCGCGCCGCCGTAACTGAGCCGCAGGTGGGGGGCGGTCGGCTCCGCCGGGAAGTAGGCCTGGCCCGCGGCCACCGCCACCCCGGCGCGCAGCGCCGCCGACACGAGCGCGGCCTCGTCGGTCTCACCGGGAAGCCGCAGCCACAGGTGGTACCCGCCCGCGGGCAGGTGCGGCGCCGCCAGTTCGGGCAGTTCCCGCACCAGGGCCGCGGCCATGGCCGTGCGGCGCTCGCGCAGGCCCGCCGCGACCGCACGCAGGTGTCGGCCCCAGGCGGGGGAGCCGACCAGCTCCAGCACGGCCTCCTGGAGGGGGCGCGCCACGAAGAAGCTGTCCACCAGCTGGATCGCGCGCAGGCGCCGCGTCACCGGTCCCCGCGCGGCGATCGCCCCCACGCGCAGACTGGGCGAGGTCGCCTTGGTCAGTGACCGCACGTGCACCACGGTGCCGTCGGGGTCCTCGGCCGCCAGCGGAGGCGGCGGGGCTGCGGCGTCGGCGTGCGCCAGGTGGCGGGCGAAGTCGTCCTCCACGACGAACGCGCCCGCGGCGCGCGCGATCCGCACCACCTCGCCCCGTCTGGCCGGAGCCAGGACCGTTCCGGTGGGGTTGTGGAAGAGGGGTTGGCACACCAGCACACGGGCGCCGCTGGCGGCGAACGCCTCTTCCAACAAGTCGGTGCGGATCCCCTCGGCGTCCACCGGGACGGGGGCGGGCCGCAGGCCCGCGGCCCGCACGATGGCCAGCAGACCGGGATAGGTGGGCGACTCCACCAGCACGGGCGCCCCCGGATGGGCCAGGGCGCGCAGCGTGGTGGTCAGCGCGCTCTGCCCGCCCGCGGTGACCAGCACGTCGGCCGAGCCGACGGAGCCGCCGATCTGACGGGCGAACCAGCCGCGCAGCTCCTCCACCCCTTCCGCGGGCGGGCGTGCCCAGGCTCCCGGGCGCCGACCCGCGCGGGCCAGTGCGGCGCCCATGGCCTGCTCGGGCTGGAGAGCGGGGTGCAGGTAGCCGCCGTTGAACACGATGACTCCCAGGGCGGGCGGGGTGAGGGTGGCCAGCACCCCGGAGGCGTCCACGGTGCGCGGGACCGGCTCGCCGGAGGCCGCCGCCGTCTCCGCGCTCAGCGCGACCTCCTGCCATGAGGTGTCGCCGACCGGGCGCCCGGAGGCGCCTGCGCCCGCACGGAACGCCCCGGCGCCGGGGCGGGTGACCACCACGCCCTCGGCGACCAGCGCCGCGACGGCCCGCGACACGGTCACCGGGCTCACGCCGTAGCGGTCCACCAGTGCCCGGCTCGACGGCAGCTTCTCCCCAGGGGAGTAGCGGTTGATCTCCCCACGTAGAGAATCCGTCAATTCCCGCACGCTGCTACGCTGTTTCATGAAGACACAAGATAGCGCTATCGCGACGCGCGGAGTAGCGGTGCTCGGCGCGACACTGTGTGCGGCGCTCGGCGTCCTCGGGTTCTCGTTCACCCTTCCGGCCACCGCGTGGGCACTGGAGGGCTTCGGGCCCTGGAGCGTGGCGGTGGTGCGGTGCGCGCTGGCCGCCGCGCTGGCGGGCTGCTGCCTCGCGGCGGTCCGCGCCCCGCTGCCCGACCGCGTCCACCGGCGGGGCATCGCCGTGGTCGCGCTGGGCTGCGTGGCGGCGTTCCCGCTGTTCAGCACGCTCGCGCTCCAGGCCTCCTCGACCTCCCACGCCGCGGTCGTGGTCGGGCTGCTGCCGCTCACCACCGCCGTGTTCGCCCTGCGCCGCAGCCCGGTGCGTCCCTCGCGCCGGTTCTGGACGGCCGCGGTGTGCGGCGCCGCGGCCGTCGTCGCGTTCGCGCTGGTGCGCAGCGGCGGAACACCCGGCCCGGCCGACCTGTACCTGCTGGCGGCCCTGGTGCTGTGCGCCGCAGGGTACGCCGAGGGCGGTCGGCTGGCCGCGCACATGCCGGGCTGGCAGGTCATCGCCTGGGCGCTGGTCGCCGCCGCGCCGCTGACCGTGCCCGCCGCGCTGTGGGCTCTGGCCGCCGAACCGGTGGACGCCGCGCCGCGCGCACTCGCGGGTATGGCCTACCTCGCCGCGGTGTCGCAGTTCGGCGCGTTCGTGGTCTGGTACCGGGGGATGGGCGCGATGGGCGTCGCCCGGGCCAGCCAACTCCAACTCGCCCAGCCGCTGCTGACCCTGGTGTGGGCGGTGCTGCTGGTGGGGGAGCCGCTGACCCCGGCCGCGCCCGTCGCCGCCGTCGTCGTCCTCGTGTGCGTCGCCGTCACCCAGAGGTCGCGCGGCTGAGCCCCCGAACGTGGCGCGGGCCTCCCCGGCGGGTGGTGTGAGAGCACGGCCTGTGCGGGTAGGGGCGCCAACGCGGCACGGAGGGTGCCGGAAAGAGTCCAGCTCTGAGGGGGCAGCCATGGCCGACAAGCTCAACGGCCGTCGGGTCGCGATTCTGGCCGCGGACGGGGTCGAGCAGGTCGAACTCGTCACACCGCGCAAGGCGCTGAACGAGGAGGGCGCCACCATCGACCTGGTTTCGCTCAAGTCCGGGCGGATCCAGGCGATGAACGGCGACATCGAACCCGCGGACACCTTCGACGTGGACCGCGTGGTGTCCGAGGTCGGGGTGGACGACTACGACGCCCTGGTGGTCCCCGGCGGGACCGTCAACCCGGACAACCTGCGCTCGGACGAGAACGCGGTGGGGTTCGTCCGCGACTTCGTGGCCGCGGGCAAGCCCGTGGCAGCCATCTGCCACGGGCCGTGGATCCTGGTGGAGGCCGACGTGGTGCGGGGGCGCACCGTGACCTCCTACCCCAGCCTGCGCACCGACATCCGCAACGCGGGCGGGACCGTCGTGGAGGAGGAGGTGGTCACCGACCAGGGGATCACCACCAGCCGCAACCCCGACGACCTGCCCGCCTTCTGCGAGCGCATCGTCCGCGAGTTCGCCGCGAAGTAGGCGGCCTCCCGCGAGGGCGCCCGAACGGCGACGGGGCGGTGGGAGCCGATCGGCTCCCACCGCCCCGTCGCCGTTCGGGCGCGGCTACCCCTCTTCGGGCTTCTCGGGGTGGCGGCGCAGGTGGACGATGGCCGCGATGAGCCCGCCCCACAGCAGGATCATGGCGACGGCCATCATGACGATCGCGCTGGTGGTCATCAGCGTTCCCCTTCCTTGGTCGTGGCTTCCTCGGTGTCGGCGTCCTCGCGGGCCAGGGCGTCGGCGCGCTTCCAGGGGAAGAGCGAGACGACGATCCCGAAGACGATCACGCCGATGGCCAGACCCCATCCGGCGGCCAGCAGGAACCCGGTCGAGTAGCCCGCGTAGTTCTCGGTCAGCTCCGTGCGCAGGCTGTCCCACATCATGAAGCCGAGCAGGATCGGGGTGACCACGCCCAGCGTGGCCTTCCACCACAGGCCGAGCCGGATCGAGGAGATCGCGTTGGTGTGCTCCTGGAACATCGGCAGCCTGCGCGCGATCCAGCCGAAGACCACGATCATGACGAGCCCGGCCAGCACGATGCCGTACTGGTTGATGAAGTGGTCGAACACGTCGAGGAAGTGCAGCCCCTCGGGCGTGGGGAAGAGCAGGATCGAGGCCAGCGCGGTGGCGCCGCCCACCAGCAGCACGGTCTGGATGCGGCCCAGGCCGGTGCGGTCCTGCACCGCGGAGACGATCACCTGGACGATGCTGATCAGCGAGGTCAGGCCCGCGATCACCAGGGAGCCGAAGAAGAGCACCCCGAACAGCGCGCCGCCGATGGGCAGGGTCGAGATGATCTGCGGGAAGGCGACGAAGGCCAGGCCGATGCCGTCGGCGGCCACGGCCTCGACCCCGGTGCCCGCGGCGGTGGCCATGAAGCCCAGGGCGGCGAACACGCCGATGCCCGCGAGCAGCTCGAAGGAGCTGTTGGCGAAGCCCGCCACCATCGCCGAGCCGGTCAGGTCGGCCCTACGGCGCAGGTAGGAGGCGTAGGTGACCATGATGGCGAAGCCCACGGACAGGGAGAAGAAGATCTGCCCGTAGGCGGCGATCCAGACGCTGCCGTTGAGCATGGCACTCCAGTCGGGCGTGAACAGGGCGTTCAGACCGGTCGCGGCCCCCTCCAGGGTGAGCGCCTGCACGACCAGGACCAGGAACAGCACCACCAGCAGCGGGATGAAGATCTTGTTGGCCTTCTCGATGCCGTTGCGCACGCCCAGCGCCAGGATGAGCAGCACCACGACCCACACGCCCACGAGCGGCCAGGCCACACCCGCCACGTAGCCCGAGACCATGCCGGGCCCCTCGCTCATCTGGAGGAAGTCCTCGAAGAAGAACGCGTTGGGGTCGTCGCCCCACTGCTGCCCGATGGAGAACCACGCGAACCGGGCGGCCCAGGCCACGATCACGGCGTAGTAGACCGCGATGACGAAGCAGATGGCCACCTGCCACCAGCCGATGGCCTCGGCGGGCCGCGTGATGCGCCGGTAGGACAGCGGCGCGGAGGAGCGGTAGCGGTGCCCGATGCTGTACTCCAGGATCAGCAGCGGGATACCGGCGGTGAGCAGGGCGATGAGGTAGGGCAGCATGAAGGCGCCGCCGCCGTTCTCGTAGGCGATGTAGGGGAATCGCCAGATGTTGCCCAGACCGATGGCGGAGCCGATCGCCGCCATCAGGAAGCCCGCGCGCGATCCCCACTGCTCGCGAGTCTGTTGGACCATGTTCAGGTCTCCTAAATCATCCCGTAGTTCGCGATCCGCACCGTAGCAGGAGTTGGCCTGGTCAGCATCGTGGGACGGGAAGCCTGGACAGGGTGTCGCCCCACGATGCTCTCTTCGTTTCCTTTTGTCCAGACTCGCACGAGGGACGGAAACGACAAGGGGTGCTTACCGGAAACCTTCAGCCGCTCTTGCCCGCGCGCGTGGCGGCGACCGCCGGGGGCGGGGCACTCGTCACGGGAACCGGCCGGTTCCCGGCGGACGCAGGCCCGGGACCACAAGGGCGCGGCCGGGGTCTGCCGGGCCGTGGCACGCGGACGCGCCCCGCCCCGGCAGACCCCGGCCGACAGTCGCGGGCGGCTACGCGCCGCGGTGGCGCGGGCGTGCGCGCAGGCGCGCGTTGGGCAGATCCGGAGCCGGGAGGGCCGCGTCGTCGTCGGCCGCGACCGCGGCGAAGCGCCGCCCGTCCGCGTCGACGGCGCCGTCCCGGTCGCTCTCCCAGGCGCGGCGGGCCCGCACGATCTCGTCGTGGTCGCGGCCGACGAAGTTCCACCACATCACCAGGTCCTCGGTGAAGGGCTCACCGCCGATCACCAGTACGTGCGCGGTCTCATCGGCCCGCAGTTCCACCTCCGTGCGCCCCTCTCCCGCGTAGAGCAGCGCACCGGCCTCGACGTCGTGGCCGAGGACCCGCACGGGCGCGTCCAGGGGCAGGACACCGTGTTCGAAGGAGGCGTCCAGGGGCAGGCGCACCCGGGCCCCGGGCTCCAGCACGACCTCGGCGCCCATGAGCGGGGTGTGCACGCGGGCGGGGGAGCGGCGGCCGTCCACCTCTCCGGCGATCACCGTGACCCTGGCCCCCGGCGCGTCCGTGCCGGGCAGGTCGAAGGCGGGCAGGTCGGCGTGGTGTTCGAAGCGGGCCGGCCCCTCGCGGTCGTCCCCGGGCAGGGCGATCCACAGCTGGGCGCCGTGCAGCAGCGGCGGGGCGTCGGCGGGGGAGCGCTCGGAGTGGGCGATGCCGTGTCCGGCGGTCATGAGGTTGAGCTGGCCGGGGCGGACCAACTGGTCCGAGCCCAGGCCGTCCAGGTGGTGGACCGAGCCCTGGACCAGCCAGCTCACGGTCTGCAGGCCGATGTGGGGGTGCGGCGGCACCTGCATGCCGGGGCCGTCGGCGACGCCGGTGGGTCCGTAGACGTCGGCGAAGCACCACGCGCCGACCATGCGGCGGTTCTTCCCCGGCAGGGCGCGGCGGACCAGCATGGCGCGCGGGCCGCCGAGCGGGACCTCGCGCGGTTCGAGGAGTTCGGTGTCGCCGGACACTGCGGTGCCGGCGGGGTCGACCTCTCCGCCGCAGACGCGCTCTTCGGCGGGATGGGTGTCCAGATTGCTCACCCTGCCGAAGGTAGCCGAGACGGTCCCGCCCCGGCACCCGCCGGGGACGTGCCGCAGGGAGGTCCGCGTCACCAGAGCCGGTGGACGTGTCCGGCGAGGCGGGCGGACCGCCCGCGAAAAAAGGGCGGCGCCCCTCGCGGCGGACCGCGCCGGTGCGGCGGCCGAAGGGCTGGCGGGTGTCGTCGCCGACGGCTCCGGGGCCTTCCGGGCGCTCTGGCGGGGACGGGTGTCGAAGCGCTTCACGTCGTGGCAGGTCCGGGGCCCCTCTGGTGCACAGGGGTGTTCTTGCCGTAGGCTGGAAAGCGCTTTCACACGGAAAGGTGGTAACAACCCATGGGTGATCACGTGCTGGGTGTCGCCATGAACGGCGTCACCGGACGCATGGGGTACAGGCAGCACCTGACCCGGTCTGTCCTGGCCATCCGGGAGGCGGGCGGCGTACGCCTGCCCGACGGCTCCCGGATCATTCCCGAGCCCGTCCTGGTCGGACGCTCCGAGCACAAGCTGCGCGAGATCGCCGAACGCCACGGAATCGAGCGCTGGTCCACTGACCTGGACGGTGTGCTCTCCGACGACGACATCACGGTCTACTTCGACTCGCAGATCACACACGCCCGCGAGGCGGCCGTGCGCGCCGCCATCGCCGCGGGCAAGCACGTCTACGTCGAGAAGCCCACCGCCAGCACGCTCAGCGCCGCCCTGGAGCTGGCCAAACTGGCCCGCGACGCGGGCGTGCGCAACGGCGTGGTCCAGGACAAGCTCTTCCTGCCCGGCCTGCTCAAACTGCGCAGGCTGGTCGAGAGCGGCTTCTTCGGCCGCATCCTGTCGGTGCGCGGCGAGTTCGGCTACTGGGTCTTCGAGGGCGACTGGCAGCCCGCCCAGCGCCCCAGCTGGAACTACCGCGCCGAGGAGGGCGGCGGCATGGTGCTGGACATGTTCCCGCACTGGCACTACATCCTGGAGCACCTGTTCGGCCCGGTGCGCGCGGTCACCGCCAAGGTGGCCACCCACATCCCGCGCCGTTGGGACGAGGAGGGCCGGCCCTACGAGGCCACGGCCGACGACTCCGCCTACGGCATCTTCGAACTGGACGGCGGCGTCATCGCCCAGATCAACTCCTCCTGGAACGTGCGCGTGGCCCGCGACGAACTCGTGGAGTTCCAGGTCGACGGCACCCACGGCAGCGCTGTGGCGGGGCTGCGCTCCTGCCGTGCCCAGCACCGCTCGGCCACGCCCAAGGCGGTCTGGAACCCCGACTTGGAGGACCTGGGGCGCTACCGCGAGCAGTGGGAGCCCGTGCCCGACAACACCGAGTTCCCCAACGGGTTCCGCTCCCAGTGGGAGGACTTCCTGCGCCACGTGGTCCTGGACACCCCCTTCCCGCACGACCTGCTCTCGGGCGCGCGCGGCCTCCAGATGGCCGAGGCCGGGCTCCAGTCGGCGCGCACCGGACGCACGATCGAACTGGACGAGGTCACCCTCGCATGAGCACACTCCTGCTACCCGCCGCCGACGGCACCGCGGCCCCCTACACCCTGAGCGGCACCCCCGTCGACGCCTCCCCGCTTCCCCCCGCCCGCTCGCGCACGGCCTACGCGGCGGCGCACGTGGTCGCCGACCCCCTGTCGGCCAACGCCCCCGGCGCCCCGGCCCGCCTGGACTGGGAGGCCACCCTGGCCTTCCGCCACCACCTGTGGGACCAGGGCCTGGGCGTGGCCGACGCCATGGACACCGCCCAGCGCGGCATGGGCCTGGACTGGGCGGCCACCGCCGAGCTGATCCGCAGGTCGGGTGCGGAGGCAGCCGCGCGCGGCGCCGCCCTGGCCTGCGGGGTGGGCACCGACCAGCTCGACCTTTCGCAGGCCGATCTGGAAAGCGTTATCACCGCGTACGGTGAGCAGCTCGACGTCGTCCAGGGCGCCGGAGCCACCCCCATCCTCATGGCCTCGCGCGCCCTGGCCGCGGTCGCCTCGGGCCCCGACGACTACGCCAAGGTCTATGCCGACCTGCTGGGCCGGGCCGACCAGCCCGTCATCCTGCACTGGCTGGGCACCGCCTTCGACCCGGCCCTGGCCGGGTACTGGGGCTTCGCCGACCCGGCCGAGGCGATCGAGCCGGTGGCGGCCCTGATCGCCGAACACGCGGCGAAGGTGGAGGGCATCAAGGTCTCCCTGCTCGACGCCTCGCTGGAGGTGCGGCTGCGGCGGCTGCTGCCCGAGGGCGTGCGCCTCTACACCGGCGACGACTTCAACTACCCCGACCTCGTGCTGGGCGACGAGCAGGGCCACTCCGACGCCCTGCTGGGCGTCTTCGCCGCCATCGCCCCGGCCGCCGCCCGCGCGCTGGCAGCCCTGGACGAGGGCGACACCGAGCGGTACCGGGCCCTGATGGACCCCACGGTCCCGTTGGCCCGGCACCTGTTCGCCGAGCCCACCTTCTACTACAAGACCGGCGTGGCCTTCCTGGCCTGGCTCAACGGCCACCAGAAGGGCTTCCACATGGTGGGCGGGCTGCACAGCGCCCGCGACCTGCCCCACCTGGCCCAGGCGGTGCGCCTGGCCGACGCCGCCGGGGCCCTGACCGACCCGGACCTGGCCGCGGCACGCATGCGGGCGCTCCTCCAGGTGTCAGGAGTCGACCAGTGAGCACCGTACCCGAGGGCGCCGCGGTGCCCCCCGCGCGGACGGCCGCACCCGCGGCCGCCGTCGCGGCGGTCGTGCCCGGCGCGGTGGACGTGCCCTCCGGGCAGCCCGCCGCGGTGCCCACCCCCGAACCGGGCGACCCGCGCCTGGCACGGCTCTCGCTCAACCAGGCCACCGTCAAGTACTGGAACCTGACCCAGGCCGTGGACGGCTGCCTGCGCGCCGGGCTGCCCGCCATCGGGACCTGGCGCGAGCCGGTCGCCGAGATGGGCCTGGCCAAGGCGGCCGCCCTGCTGCGCCGGTCCGGGCTGCGCGTGTCCTCGCACTGCCGCGGCGGGTTCCTCACCGCCCCGGACCGGGCCGCGGCGCTGGAGGACAACCGGCGCGCCGTGGACGAGGCCGCCGAACTCGGTGCGCCCTGCCTGGTCATGGTCGTGGGCGGGATGCCCGACGGCGAACGCGACCTGGTCGGGATCCGCGAGCGGGTGGCGGACGGCATCGCCGAGCTGGCGCCCTACGCCCTGGAGCGGGGGGTGCGGCTCGCGTTGGAGCCCCTGCACCCGATGTTCTGCGCCGACCGCGCCGTGCTCTCCACACTGGGACAGGCCCTGGACCTGGCCGAACGCTTCGACGCGGCAGCCGTCGGCGTGGTGGTGGACGCCTACCACGTGTGGTGGGACCCCCAGGTGTGGGAGCAGATCGCCCGCGCCGGGGCGGGCGGGCGCATCGCCTCCTTCCAGGCCTGCGACTGGGAGCTGCCCATCCCCGCCGACGCCCTGTTGGGGCGCGGCATGGTCGGCGACGGCCACGCCGACGTGCGGGCCCTGCGCCGCGCGGTGGACGCGGCCGGTTACGACGGTGACATCGAGGTGGAGATCTTCAACGAGCGGATCTGGTCGGCCGACGGCGACGACGTCATCGCCACCCTGGCCCGACGCCACGTCCAGCACGTCCTGTGAGGCCCCCGGGGGCGCACGCGCGCCCCCGGTCCCCCCGAGCTCAAGGAGCGAGTTTGAACTTCGACGGAATCCTCTTCTTCCCCCTGACCCCCTTCGACTCCGAAGGAGGAGTCAACGAGGACGTGCTGGCCGAGCACGTCGCCTCGGGCGTGGAGCACGGCGCGGGCGGGGTGTTCGCGGCCTGCGGCACCGGTGAGGTGCACGCCCTGTCGGCCGCCGAGCACGCCGCGGTGGTGCGGCGGTCGGTGGAGGCCACCGCGGGCCGCGTGCCGGTGGTGGCCGGTGCGGGCGGCAGCGTGGGCACCGCCATCGAGCAGGCCCGCGCGGCCCGCGAACTGGGCGCGGACGCGATCCTGCTGCTGCCGCCCTACCTGGTGGGCGCGCCGCAGTCGGGGCTGGTGGACTACGTGCGCACCGTGGTCGCGGCCTCCGACATCCCGGTGGTGGTCTACCAGCGCGGGTCGATGGTGTTCACCCCCCAGAGCGCGGCGGAGCTGGCCGCGATCCCGCAGGTGGTGGGGATCAAGGACGGGGTGGGCGATCTGGGCCGGATGCACCAGATCGTGATGGCGGTGCGCGACCTGCGCGGCGAGGAGTTCACCTTCTTCAACGGCCTGCCCACGGCGGAGCTGACCGTGGCGGCCTACCGGTCGGTGGGCGTGCCGCTGTACTCCTCGGCGGCGTTCGCGTTCGTGCCCGAGGTGGCCGACGCCTTCTACCGCGCCTTCCACTCCGGTGACGCGCTGGCCGACACCCTGATGCACGAGTTCTTCGAGCCGCTGGTGCGGCTGCGCGACCGGACGCCCGGGTACGCGGTGTCGCTGGTCAAGGCGGGCGCCCGGCTGCGCGGGGTGGACATGGGCGGGGTGCGCGCCCCGTTCAGCGACCCCACCGCCGAGGAGGAGGCCGAGCTGGCCGAGCTGATCGAGACCGGCCTGTCCCTGGTCAAGGAGGGCTGAACGTGCGCGTCACCGAGGTCGGCGCCCGGGCCTTCCGGCTGCCGCTGCACCGGTCCTGGGACGGGGGCGTGGACCGCAACGACGTCGTGGTGGTGCGGGTGGCCACCGACGCCGGTCTGGTCGGCACGGGGTTCGCGTGGACCCCGCTGATCGGGGCCCGGGCGGTGGCCGCGCTGGTAAACGACGACCTGCGGCCCGCGCTGGTGGGCGCCGAGGCCCATCCGGCCCGGTGGGACGAGCTGCGCTGGCACCTGCGCGAGGCGGGCACCAGCGGGCTCACCCTGATGGCGCTGGCGGGGGTGGACATCGCCCTGTGGGACCTGCGCGCCCGCGCGGCCGAGTCGAGCCTGGTGGACCTGGTGGGTCGGCGCCGCGAGTCGGCGCCGGCCTACGGCAGCGGGGTCAACCTGGACTACTCCCTGCCCGACCTGGTGGAACAGGTGCGCGGCTGGGTGGAGGCCGGGCACGTCGCCGCCAAGATCAAGGTCGGCTCGCCCGACCCGGCCCGGGACGCCGAGCGGGTGGGCGCGGTGCGCGGGGTGCTGGGCCCGGACCGGCTGCTGATGGTGGACGCCAACCAGCGCTGGGACGTGCCCGGGGCGGTCCGGGCGCTGGACGCGCTGGAGGAGTTCGGCCCGCACTTCGTGGAGGAGCCCCTCCCGGCCGAGGACCTGGAGGCGCACGCCCGCCTGCGCGGGCGCACGCGGGTGCCCTTCGCCGTGGGTGAGAACCTGCGCACGGTCGCCGAGTTCGAGCGGGCCGTGGAGCTGGGGGTGTGCGACGTCGCCCAGCCCAACGTGGTGCGGGTGGGCGGCATCACCCCGTTCCTGCGGATCGCGGAGTCGATGGCGCGCCGCGGCGTGCCGGTGGCTCCGCACCTGTTGCCCGAGCTGTCGGGGCAGCTGGCGCTGTGCCTGCCCCGGGTGGCCATGGTCGAGGACATCGACCGGGCCTCCTTCGCCGCGCTGGGAGCGTTGGCCCGCCCCAGCGGGGTGGAGTTCGACCGGGGCCGGGTGCGCGCCGACACCGGCCGCGGCCACGGCCTGGTGTTCGCCGACACGCTCACACCGGTCGCGGACGCTTCCCCCTAGCACCGGGTCGCGACCGGAAAAGGGGCCGGGACGCCCCGTGGCGGTGGCGTCCCGGCCCCTTCGCGTCCTCCCCGGCGGGGCGGAGGGCAGGGCCGCGGGGCGGCCCGCGGCGGGGCTCCGGCCCCGCGGCCGCCGGCGGGCGGTTCCGCGACCTCCCGCTGTCGGGCGGGAGGGAGGGAGGGCACAAGAGTAGGGGTACTCAGGGGGACCGGGTGCGCGTACCGATGTAGGCGGGACGGCCCGGTCCTAGGTTCGGGACATGACCTCCCTCCTGGTGGGCCACGCCGCGGCGGCCCTACACTTCGGTTTCCTCGCCTTCGTCGTGTTCGGCGGTGCGCTGGCCTGGCGCTGGCCCCGCATGTTCTGGGTGCACCTGGCGGTGGCCGCCTACGCCCTGGGCATCGTCATCGTCGACTGGCCGTGCTTCCTGACCGAGATCGAGAACTGGTCGCGGTCGCGCACCGGGCGGCCGGTGATGGAGAACGGCTTCATCGACTTCTACCTGACCGGGAACCTCTATCCGCCCGAGCACCTGCTCACCTCGCGCCTGGTCATGGCCGGGATCGTGGCGTTGACCTGGGCGGTCGCCGGGTGGCTGGTCCTGCGCCGCCGTGCGGCGCGGCGGGTCGGGGTGTGAGCGGTCGACTTGCGCGTCGGCACCGGCCGGGCGGCGGACCGAACGGCGTGGGGCGTGGCGCGGCGGCGGCCCCCGGGAGCGGGTCCGGCGGGAGAGGTTGACCTTGACGCTGCGTCAACCCCTAGCGTCCGTGGGCATGACGATCACCGTTCCCGACACCCTCTCCTCCATGCGGCGCGTCCTGCTGGCCCCGGCCGCCGACCGCCCCGACCTGCTGCGCTCGATGCTCGAACCCGTCCGGGGCATGTACCGCTACTTCCCCGGTGAGGTGGACCCGGCCGACATGCACCGGCGGTCGTTCGGGTTCCCCCTGGACCGCGACGAACAGCGCTGCCTCGACGCGCTGGAGACGCTGGCGGCCGCCGGGGCCTGGGAGCGCCTGCGGCGCGCGCTCGACGGGGCGCTGTCCGCGCTGCTGGCGGCGACCCCGGATCTGGAGGTCCCCGACATCACCGTGCTGTTCGTGCTCGGGGACCCCGGCGACGACCACTTCACCGGTCCCTGCCTCGGCGTGTCCGGCAACGGCGGGCTGTCGGGTTACATCGTGATCACCCTGTGGCCCTTCCCCGAGAACGTGGCGCGGCTGGAGGCCACCGCCGTGCACGAACTCCACCACAACCTGCGCTACGGGCCCGGCGGGGTGGTCTGGGACCCGGCGACCGTGACGGTCGGCGAGCACGTGGTCTCCGAGGGGCTGGCCGACGCGTTCGCCCGCGAACTGTACGGAGACGAACTCGGCCGCACCCGCATCGGTGTGCCGTCCCTGCGTGACGACGCGGTCTTCGACAAGGTCGTGTCCGGGCTCGGCGTGACCGGAATGGAGAACTTCACGGCCTGGGTGCACGGCGACGCCAGCGCGCGGCGCTTCGGCGCCGCCCCGGTGGGGCTGCCGACCGGGGCGGGGTACGCGGTCGGCAACAGGCTGGCGGACGCCTACCTGGCCGCGACGGGCCGGACCGCGGCGCAGGCCCTGCGGGACGGAAGCTCGCGGGTCATCGCCACCGCGCTCGGGCGCGAGGGCTGACCGCCGGGCTGCGGGCACGCTCGGCGCGCCCGCAGCCCTCAGCGGGTGGGCGGCGCGGTGCTCTCGCGCTCGACGACCTCGCCGCGCACGGTGACCACGCGGGGCTCGTCACTGGGCTCGCCGTCCAGGGCGAGCACCGCGGCGCGCTCGCCCATCTCCTCCAGCGGCAGGCGCACCGTGGTCAGGGCGGGGGTGAGGTCGCGCAGGGTGGGGATGTCGTCGAACCCGGCCACCGACAGGTCGGTGGGCACCCGCAGCCCCAGGTCGCGCAGCGCGGCCATCGCCCCCGTGGCCATGACGTCGTTGACGGCGAACAGGCAGGTGGCGTCGGTGCCCACCGCCATCAGGCGGCGGGTGGACTCGTAGCCGCCGTCGCGGGTGAAGGCGCCGTGCACCACGTTGTGGTGGGCCAGCTCCAGCCCCGCGCCCGAGAGCGCGGAGTGGAACCCGTCCAGGCGTTCGCGTGCGGTCTGGAGGTCGGTGGGCCCGGCCAGGATGGCGAACTCGCGGTGCCCCTGGGCGATGAGGTGGCGGGCCAGGTCGGAGGCCCCGGTGTGGTTGTCGGGGGTGACCGTGTCCGCGGGCAGGCCCTCCTGGGACACGCACGCCACCCGCCCGCCCTGGCGGCGGAACATGCGGATCTCCTCGGACAGGCGCCGGTTGCTCTCCTCGTCGGTGGAGCGCGAGCCGACCAGCACCACCGCGCGGGCCCGGTGCGCGCGCAGCGTGGCCAGGATGCGGCCCTCCTTCTGCGCGGAGCGGCTGGTGGTGCCCAGCACCAGGACCAGCCCCTGTTCCTCGGTGTGGCGGGTGACCCCCGCGGCGATCGAGGAGAAGTAGGGGTCGGAGATGTCGTGGACGAGCAGGCCGACCAGGGCGCTGCTGTTGCGGGCCAGGGTCTGGGCCGAGGCGTTGGCCAGGTAGCCGAGTTCGCGCGCGCTGGCGGTCACCTTGTCGCGCAGGCGCTGGCTGACCTGGCGTGTACTGCCGTTGATCACCCTGGACGCCGTGGCCAGGGACACCCCGGCGTGCTCGGCGACCTGTTCCAGTGTCACGTAACCGGACTCCACGCCGCTCCCTCTCCTGCCTCGGCCCATGGGAAAACTCTTTCCTACCCTAGCGGAGCCCTCGACCAGCTCACGGACGCTCTGACGCCCCACGCGCCCCGTCTGCCACGGAACCGTCCTCGAAGGCGGCCGCGCGGCTCTGCCCGGTGCGCAGCTGCGTGCGCCAGGTCCGTGAGGGGGCCCAGCCCAGCGCGGCGCGGGCCGCCTGGGAGGAGAAGACCGCGCGGCCGTCGGCCAGGGCGGCGGCCGCCGGGGCGGTGCCGGGGTGGTGCAGGGGCAGCAGGGCGTCGACGGGCACCTCGGACAGCGGGTCGGGGGCCATGGCGTTGAACACCTGGCCGCCGCTGACCTTGGCCGGGTTCTCGATGACCAGCGCGAACAGCTCGGCGGCGTCGCGGGCGTCGACGTAGTTGAACAGGGAGGTGGCGGCCAGGGCCGGGTCCGCCAGCCGCTCGGCCATGGTGTGCCCGAGCTGGGTGGGCGCGCCCTCCCACTCCTCGGGGGCCACGACGTAGCCCGGGCGCACGCACGACAGGACGCAGGTGGCGGAGGTGCGTGCCAGGGCGCGCACGGTGTCCTCGATGATCGCCTTGCTCAGCCCGTAGGCGTGCCAGGGCGTGACCGGGTGGGCCTCGTCCAGCGGCAGGTAGCGGGGCGCCCAGGAGGGGGTGTTGTACCCGTACACGGTGGGGCTGGAGGCGGCCACCGCCGAGTGGGCGCCGTGGGCGACGGCGGCGGAGAGCACCGCCCAGGCCAGGCCGGTGTTGACCTGGAGGGTCTCCACGTCGGGGCGGGCGAAGGGCACGGCGATCCCGGCCAGGTGGACGACGGCCTCGGGGCGGGCCCGGGTGAAGGCCGCCTCCAGGGCGTCCGGGTCCAGCAGGTCGGCGGTGACCGCGTCGACGCCCTCGGGCGGGTCGGTCGCGGCGGTGTCCACGGAGGTCACCTGGTGTCCGCGTGCGGCCAGGGTGGCCACGACGCTGCGGCCGAGCCGTCCGGAGCCGCCGGTGACGAGAACGCGCATGGGTGTTGTCTTCCTTCCCTAGCCCCCGGGTCCGGGGGGTTGTCCACAGGTCGTGCAGGGCACTGGTGCCGCCCCGCGCGGCGGTTCTAACGTTGATATCGGGGGGGGTCCCGGGCCCGCCCGCTTCGTGCTGCGCCCCTCGTGTCCGGGCCGCCCTTCCCCTCCTCCCGCCGGCCGTTCGCGGTCCCGTGTCCCACGCCGCCGGTCCGTGGACCGGGCCGTCGAGGACCGGTTCGCCGACGGCCGGGGCACCGACGGACCCCACCGGCGACCCCAGGACGCTGGCGGACCGGCCCGCGCCCCCGGGCCCTCCCGGGCACGGACCCCGGGGCGGCTGGCCGACCGAAAAGCTGGCGGACCGGCCGCAAACGGCGCCGGTGCGCTGGGAGGGGTCCGACCCTCGAACGACGCAGAAGGGGAAGGGAGCGGTGCGGTGGCCCTGCGCGGTCACCGCACCGGGGCGGTTCCCAGCCGGGCGGTTCCGACCTCGGCGGATTCCGACCAGGTCGGGCCCCGGGCTAGAACAGGTCCCGGGCGGCCTCGGCCAGGGCCTCCAGCTCCCCGGCCCCGTCGGCGCGCCCGTCGCGCACCGCCACGCGCAGCCGCCGCTCCAGGCGCCCGCCCTCGGGCAGGGGCAGCCGCGTGTCCCACGCCAGCGCGGGCCCCACCCCCGGGTAGTCCTCGGCCCGCAGGAACCACGGGTCGGTGTGCTCCCCGGGTTGGAGGAAGACCAGGGTCCACCCCCCGCCTCCGGCCTCGTCCGCGCCCGCCGCGTCGTCTTCGGCTCCGCCCCAGGCCGCGCCGCCACCCCGGGCACCACGGCCTCCGGCACCCTCTCCCGCAGCGGCACCAGCGGCCCCGGCGTCCTCACCGCCACCGCCGACCAGGGCCAGCCACTCCGCCCGCGAACCGTGCAGGGCCTTCTCGCCCTCCAGCCCGCCCGCTCCCACGACGGCGGGCGGGGTCGCGGCCACGGGCGCGCGCCAGAACAGGCCCCCGTAGCCAGCGCCGGGCCTGCCGTTGGTGGCGGGACTGCCGATGCTCAGGTCGCGCCCGGAGGTGTTGCGCAGCTGCGTGCGCACGTCCAGCACCCAGGTGCGCCCGTCCAGGCCCGCGGCCCGCACGGTGCGCTCCTCGCTCAGCATCTCGGCCCCGTCCGGGCCGGTCCACGACAGCGCCTCCACACGGCGGTCCGCGGCCAGCTCCAACCAGGACACGTGCCGCTGGCGGCCGTGGTTGTCCAGCAGCACCGACCCCCGGTCGCGGGTGAAGGTGCGCCCGCCCCAGAAGCTCACCCCCGACACGTCGGGCACGGCCACGCCCACCCCGAAGTGGTGCAGGTGGTCGGCGGGCCGCTCCTCGGTGACCGGCACCCCGGCGAGGGTGCGCACCGGGTGCAGGTAGGGCCGCGGCGACAGGGTCGGCTCGATGTCGGTCCCGTCCCTGAGGACGGCCAGGACGCAACCGTCCAGAGTCAGCGTGTTCACGGCGTGGCCTTCGCGTCGGTCGCTCCCGCCCGGGCCGCGGGGGACCAGGCGGGGTCGAGTTCGGAGAACAGCGCCAGGTGCTCGGCGCTGCGGTGGATGAGGGCGTCGATGCCGGGGACGATCCGGCGCACCCCCTCCTCAGTGCGGTACACGTGCTGCATGCCCGCGGGCAGCGCCACCGGGTCGGGCGCGGTGCGCACCGCTTCGAGCACGTGCATGAACGCCCGGGTGGCCCGGGGCGGCACCAGCAGCGGCCCGCCCCCGCGCACGTGTTCGACCAGGTTGGACATCAGGTGGGTGCGCGGGTGCGTGGTGGTGGCCGGGGGCCGGCCCGGCCGGTGCACGGTGACGCGGTCCAGCGTGTACTCGAACTCGATGCGCCCCAGGTCGCCGTGGACCACCAGGCGGGGCGGCAGGTGCTCGGGCGCGCACAGGGTCACCGCCAGGGTGATGGGCAGCCCGTCCGCGGTGCGCACGCGCACGCACGAGGTGTCGTCGGCCTCGATGGGGTGGGCGTGGAACATCTCCAGCTCCACGCCGCGCGGCGCCTCGGTCGCGGCTCCGGCCACGGCCAGCGCGGTGGCCAGGGCGTGGGCGAAGGGGTTGGTCAGCGCCCCGTCCACCACGTCGCGCCCCTGGAGGCGGCGGCGCCCCGCCCAGGGGGCGCGGTCGTAGTAGGCCGAGGTGCGCACCCACGTGCCCGTACCGCCGATGCCGCGCACGCGCCCCACCACGCCCTCGCGCACCAGGGTGCGCACGGCCTCCACGGCGGCCGACCCCAGGCTCTGGAAGCCCACCTGGCAGGCCAGCCCGGAGGCGTCCACGGCCGCGGTGAGCTCCTCGAACTCGGCCAGGGTCGCGGTGGTGGGCTTCTCCAGCAGCAGGTGGGAGCCGTGTTCCAGCGCGGTGCGGGCCAGGGGCAGGTGGGTGTGGATGGGCGTGGCCAGGACGGTGATCCGCGCGCCGGTGCTCTCGATCGCCTCGCCCAGGTCGGAGTGGCAGGGCAGCGCGCCGTGCCCCTCCAGGTCGTCGTCCTCGGCGACGGGGCGCTGGTCGCACACGCCCACGAGCCGGACCAGGCCGCTCTGCGCCAGTTCGCGCAGGGAGCGCAGGTGGGCGCGGCCGTGGCCGTGGACCCCGGCCAGCAGCACGGGCACGGGTTCGCCCATCAGCTGCCCCCGAGCAGGTCGGCGACGCGGACCGGCGCCCCCGAGGCAATGGAGGCGTTGGCCGCCAGCCCGGTGAGCAGGGCGTTGCCGCCGTCGGAGTGGTCGGGGCGGATGCCGTCGTCCTCGCCGCCGAACAGCGAGTCGAGCATGAGCTGGTCGCCGCCGCCGTGGGTGCCCTCGCCCACCGCCGCGGGGATCTCCTCGGGGGGCTGCCAGTGGCGGCGCAGCCACAGCCGCGCGCTGGTGTGCTCCTTGGGGGCGGGCATGCCGCGCACGGGCGTGGCCTCGTCCTGCTCGGGCGAGGTGTACTCGAACTCGGTCATGTCCAACTCAAGACGGCCCCGGCTGCCGGTGATCGCGATCCGGTAGCCCTCCCAGGGCGCGTAGGCGACCAGGTGGTAGGTCAGGCGCGCGCCGGTGTCGTAGCCGACCAGCACGGACATGTCGTCCTCGATGGTGATGCCGGGGCCGAAGACGTTGAGGTCGCGGCGGTAGCCGTCCTCGTGCTCGGCGTCCAGGTACAGAGCCCGCAGGTCGGCGCTGTCGTCCATGTGCAGGGCGAAGGGGTCGCTCTGGGCGGCGTCCTCGCCGTGGCCGCGCTCGTAGTCGGCGGCCAGGCCGTGGCGGCGGCCGTTGTCGTCGCCGTAGAAGAACAGCCTCCCCGACGCGAACACGTCGGTGGGGCGGGCGCCGATCCACCAGTTGACCAGGTCGAAGTGGTGGCTGGCCTTGTGCACGAGCAGGCCGCCGGACTGGGTCTTGTCGCGGTGCCAGCGGCGGAAGTAGTCGGCGCCGTGGCGCAGGTCCAGCAGCCACTCGAAGTGCACCGACCCGACCTCGCCGATCACCCCGGAGGAGATGAGGTCGCGCAGCTGGCGGTGGACGGGGTTGTAGCGGTAGTTGAAGCCGACGGTCACCCGCCCCCCGGTGCGCGCCTGGGCCTCGTTGATGCGCCGCAGCCCCTCCAGGTCGGCGGTCATGGGCTTCTCGGTGATGGCGTCGAGTCCGGCGTCCAGGGCTGCCACGACGTAGTCGGCGTGGGTGCGGTCGACGGTGCAGACGATGACCTCGTCGACCTTCTCCTCCTTGAGCATGCGGACGAAGTCGTCGGGGGAGTAGGTCGGCACGGCGTCGAGTCCGGCGTCGGTGACGATGCGGTTGTGCACGGCCATGCGGGTGCTGTTGGTGTCGCAGAGGGCGACCAGACGTCCCCGGTCCCGGTGGGTGCCGGTCAGGGCCCGGGTGTACATCCGGGCGCGGGATCCGGTGCCGACGATCGCGTACCTGCGTGGGGTGGTGTGGTTCACACAGGGCATGGTAAACGCTTTCCCATCTGGTCGACAAGGGTGTCGACCAAGACGTGTCCGAGCGTCCGCACTCCCGTGACGCACGACGGAGAGTGGCGCTATGACTTCGAAGGGTGGGATTTCTCGTGCGAACGAGCGCGAGACAGGAAAGCGCGCGGCAAGAACCGCGTCTCCCGGGCCGCCGGAAGCGTAACGATATGGGGCTTGGATCACAGTTTTCGGGAAATCTGCCGTTGACACCCATGTAACCCGGTGCTAGAAACTGAACATCTTAGTACGTGGATAGCGCTTACCAGAACATGTTCAGGCAGTTCAGCACGTGTTCTCGCCCACAGCGTACGCGTCTCCGAACGAGATTGGCAGTTTCCATGAATCCAGGACCGCACGCGCCCGCCAGCGCTCCGGCGGTGGCCCCACAGGAGGGTGGATCCCCGTGAGCGCCCTCCTGCAACGGCGGCCCGCCAAGGCCCCCGACGCCCCGGCCGGCGCCAAGCCGCGCCGCAGGGTCGGCAAGAGCCCGGCCCCTGGCAAGCGGCGGAACGAGAACCTCGCCGCCTACGGCTTCCTGGCCCCGTGGTTCGTCGGCCTGGTGCTCATCACCGCGGGCCCCCTCCTGGCCTCCCTGTACTTCTCCTTCACCGACTACAACCTCATCGGCGACTACGAGTGGGTCGGCCTGGAGAACTACCAGCGGATGTTCGACGATGAGCGCCTGCACAGCGCGCTCAGGGTCACGTTCGTCTACGTGTTCGTGTCGGTGCCGCTCCAGCTCGCCCTGGCCCTGGCCCTGGCGATGATCCTGGACCGCGGCGTGCGGGGCCTGCCCCTGTACCGGTCGGTGTACTACCTGCCCTCCCTGCTCGGCGGCAGCGTGGCCATCGCCATCCTGTGGCGCCAGGTCTTCGGCGCGGAGGGCCTGATCAACCAGGTGCTCGGCTTCTTCGGCATCCAGGGCGAGGGCTGGGTCTCCCACCCCGACTACGCGCTGGGCACCCTGATCGTGCTCAACGTGTGGACCTTCGGCGCACCCATGGTGATCTTCCTGGCGGGTCTGCGCCAGATCCCCGCCATGTACTACGAGGCCGCCTCGGTGGACGGTGCGGGCCCCCTGCGCCGCTTCTGGAACATCACCGTGCCGATGCTCACCCCGATCATCTTCTTCAACATGGTGCTGCAGTTCATCAACGCCTTCCAGACCTTCACCCAGGCGTTCGTGGTCAGCGGCGGCACCGGCGGCCCCTCGGACTCCACGCTCTTCTACACGCTCTACCTCTACCTGCGCGGCTTCGGCTCCTTCGACATGGGCTACGCCTCGGCGATGGCCTGGCTGCTGCTGCTGATCATCGGCGGGTTCACCGCGGTGAACTTCATCGCCTCCAAGTACTGGGTCTTCTATGGCGACTAAGACAATGCCCCCCGTGACCTCGCAGAAGCGCACGCGGGCCGAACGCACACGACGGCTGATCACGCACATCGGGCTCATCGCCTTCGGGCTGGTCATGCTCTACCCGCTGCTGTGGATGCTCTCCAGCTCGTTCAAGCCCACCGAGGAGATCTTCCGCGCTCCGGGCCTGATCCCCGAGACCTTCACCCCGGGCAACTACACCGAGGGGTGGAACGCCCTCCAGTTCCCGTTCCACCACTACCTGCTCAACTCGGCGATCGTGGTGGCCGGGGCGATCGTGGGCAACCTCATCGGCTGCTCGATGGCCGCCTACGCCTTCGCCCGGCTGGAGTTCCGCGGCAAGCGGCTGTTCTTCGCCGTCATGATGGCCACGATCATGCTGCCGATCCACGTCGTGATCGTGCCGCAGTACATCCTCTTCGCCGAGCTGGACTGGATCAACACCTTCCTGCCGCTGATCGTGCCCAAGCTGCTGGCCACGGACGGGTTCTTCATCTTCCTCATGGTGCAGTTCATCCGCGGACTGCCCCGCGACCTGGACGAGGCGGCGCGCATCGACGGCTGCGGCCACGTGCGCATCTTCTTCCAGATCATCATGCCGCTGTCCCTGCCGGCCCTGGCCACCAGCGCGATCTTCACCTTCATCTGGACCTGGAACGACTTCTTCAGCCAGCTGATCTTCCTCACCGACCCGTCGATGTACACCGTCCCCGTCGCCCTGCGCACCTTCGTCGACTCGACCTCGCAGACCTCCTGGGGTCCGCTGTTCGCCATGTCGATCGTCGCCCTGGGCCCCGTCTTCGGTTTCTTCCTCGCGGGTCAGCGATACCTCGTCAAGGGCATCGCCACCACCGGAATCAAGTAGTCGAAGGGAACCGAACACATGCACGCACACCCTGGCAACGGGCGCCCCCAGGCCCGTCGCCGCAGCCCTTTCCTGTCCGTGGCCGCGGGAGTGGGCGCCATCGTGATGGCGGCCACCGCCTGTGGCGGCTCCGAGGCCGACGACGGCACGGTCGAGCTGCGCTTCTCCTGGTGGGGCGCGGACGACCGCCACTCCACCACCCAGCAGGTCATCGACCTGTTCGAGGCCGAGAACCCGGGCATCACCATCGTCCCCGAGTACACCGACTGGGGGGGCTACTGGGACCGCCTGGCCACCAGCACCGCCGCCAACGACGCCCCCGACATCATCACGCAGGAGGAGCGCTACCTGCGCGAGTACGGCGACCGCGGCGCCCTGCTCGACCTCAACGAGGTCGACCTGGACCTGTCGGGGATCGACCCGCTGGTGGCCGAGAGCGGCGACCTGGACGGGCAGACCTTCGGTGTGGCCACCGGCGTGAACGCCTACGCGATCCTGGCCGACCCCCAGGCCTTCGAGGACGCGGGCGTGGAGATGCCCGACGACGAGACGTGGACCTGGGACGACTACATCGAGATCTCGGCCCAGATCAGCGAGGCCACCGACGGCGAGGTCGTGGGCACGCAGAGCATGTCCTACAACGAGACGGGCTTCCAGATCTTCGCCCGCCAGCGCGGGGAGAACCTCTACGCCGAGGACGGATCACTCGGCTTCTCCCAGGAGACGCTGGAGGAGTGGTTCTCCGTCACCGAGCAGCTCGTGGAGAACGGCGGTCAGCCCGGCGCGGCCGAGAGCGTGGAGATCGAGGCGGGCGGCCCCGACCAGTCGGTGCTCTCCACCAACCAGGGCGCGATGGCCCACTTCTGGACCAACCAGCTGGGCGGCATCTCGGCCTCCTCCGGCCGCGACATCGAACTGCTGCGCTACCCGGGTGAGAGCACCGAGGACCGCACCGGCATGTTCTTCAAGCCGGCCATGTTCTACTCCATCTCCGCGGGCACCGAGCACCCGGAGGAGGCGGCGCTGTTCGTGGACTTCCTGCTCAACAGCGAGGAGGCCGCCGAGCTGATCCTGGCCGACCGCGGTCTGCCCGCCAACGTGGACGTGCGCGCCCACGTCATCGACTCGCTGCCCGAGGCCGACGCCCGCAGCGCGGTGTTCCTGTCCGAGATCGAGGGCACGATCGTGGACGGCAACCCGCCGCCGCCGATCGGCGCCGGGCAGGTCGTGGACATCACCAAGCGCGTCACCGAGGACCTGACCTTCGGCGACCTGACCCCGGCCGAGGCCGCGGAGCAGTTCATCGCGGAGGTCGAGGCGGCCACCGGCGAGGCCTGATCCGGGCATCGGATACGGCACCGGCACGCGGGCGGGCCCGGCGGGAGGATCTCCTTCCGCCGGGCCCGCCCGCGTGTGCGGCCCGCCCGGTGAGGCGTTCCGGTGGCGTCGGCGCGCGGTTCCCCGTTCCTCAGGGCGAGGCGGTGACCGGCGGCTGCTCGGGGTCGGCCTCGGGCGGTGCGGGGGCCGGGGGCACGGCGGTCTGGGCGACGAGGGCGCCCGCGACGATGACGGCGGCGCCGACGGCCTGCACGGGGGTGAGCGCCTCGTCCAGCAGCACCCAGGCCAGCACGATCGCGGTGACCACCTCCAGGTAGGCGACCGCCCCGGCGACCTGCGGGGACAGGCGCCGGACCGCCGAGATGCCGAGGAAGTAGGCGAGCGCGGTGCACACCAGGCCCAGCCACAGGGCCGTCGCCCAACCGGGGAAGGAGAACCCGCCGAGCGCGACCGGGTCGGCGAGCATGTGCCAGGGCAGCGTCCAGGGCCGGGCCAGGACGCCCAGCAGCACCGCGGCGACCAGGGAGCCGAAGGCGACCACGGCCAGCGGGTGGGTGTCCTCGCCCATGGTGTCCGACAGCAGGAAGAAGACGGCCTGCGCCGCGGCGGCGCCCAGCGCCAGCCCCACGCCGACCGCGTCCAGGCGCACGCCCGCCCACACCTCCAGCAGCAGGCCGAGCCCGGCCACGGCCAGGACCACGCCGACCACGGCGGCGGGGGAGACCCGGGTGCGGCGCACCACGCGCAGCCACAGCAGGACCAGGACCGGGCCGAGGAACTCGATGAGCAGGGCGATGCCCACGGGGATGCGCGCGATGGAGGCGAAGTACAGGGCCTGGACCCCGGCCATCGGGAAGACGCCGTAGGCCAGGACCAGCAGCGGGCGGCGGCGGGCGGTGCGCCAGTGGGCCAGGGCCACGGGAGCCAGCAGCAGCGCCGCACCGGCCACGCGCAGCCAGGTGACGTGGAGGGAGTCCATCCCCGCGTCCAGCAGGGGGCGGGCGAAGACGCCCGATCCGCCGAAGGCGAGTGCCGAGGCGAGCGCGAAGGCCAGCCCCGAGCTCCGGTGGCGCGCGGGTGGGACGGACACGGCGGTGCTCCCGGGGGATGGTGGGGACATGGGACCGTTGACGAGCATACGGCCGGGGTCCGGGGGAGTCCTCGGGCGGCGTGCGCCCTCCGGCGCAGACGGAACGAGCGGGGACCGCGCTCCCCGCCGGTGGGAGCCGGTCTCAGCCCTGTGCGGGAGTGAGGTCGATCTGGGCCCAGGCGACGTCGTGCCAGGCGTCGAACTTGCGGCCGACCCGGCGCATGACGCCCACGTCCTCGAAGCCCAGGGAGCGGTGCAGGCCCAGGCTGGCCTCGTTGGGCAGGGTCATGCACGCGACGGCGGTGCGCATGCCGCGTTCGGCCAGGCGGGGCAGCAGTTCCCGGTACAGGGCGCGCCCCGCGCCGGTGCGCCTGCGGCCCATGGCCAGGTAGACGCTGACCTCGCACGACCACCGGTAGGCGTCACGGGCGCGGAAGGGCCCGCCGTAGGCGTAGCCGACGACCCCGTCGGCGTCCTCCAGCACGATCCAGGCGTGCCGCCGCTGGGCCGCGGCGATCCGCTCGGCCATCTGCCCGGCGGTGGGCGGCTCGTACTCGAAGGTGATCGCGGTGTCGGTGACGTAGGGGGAGTAGATGGCCGCGCACGCCGGGGCGTCCGCGGGGGTCGCGTCGCGGACTGTGAGGGTCGGCATCGAAGTCATGTCGACTATGGTATTCCTTTCTGCTCCCTATAGTGAACGCCATGAGTGACACACTGGGCACGGCCCTGGCTTCGACCCTGCGAGAGCTGCGCCGGGCCCGCGGGCTGAGCGGAGGGGCGCTGGCCGAGCTGTCCGGGGTCTCCCGGGGCATGATCAGCCGGATCGAGAACGGCGAGGCCCAGCCCACCGCCTCCCTGCTCGGGCGGATCGCCGCCGCGCTGGGCATCACCCTGTCGGAGCTGATCGCCCGCGCCGAGCGGGGAGACCGCCGCCTGGTCCGCGCGCACGAGCAGCCCGTGTGGACCGATCCCGGGACGGGCTACCGGCGGCGCGCGGTCTCGCCCGCGTCCGGCGGCCCGATCGAACTGGTGGAGGTGGAGCTGCCGCCGGGTGCGCGGGTGGGCTTCCCCGCGCAGGCCTACGCCCTCACCCACCACCAGATCTGGGTGCTGGAGGGCACGCTGGCCTTCCGCGAGGGCGGTGTGGAACACGTGCTGGAGCGGGGCGACTGCCTGCACCTGGGCCCGCCCGAGCCCTGCGAGTTCCACAACCCCACCGGTGCGGACTGCCGGTACCTGGTGGTCATCTCCCGGCGCGGAGCCTGAGGCGGCGGACGGGCCCGGGATCCGCCGCCCGGCTCAGGGCGTCAGCGCCCCGACGAACACCGCGCGCTGGTCGGCCAACCAGGCCTGGCGGCGGTCCCAGCGCTCCCATCCGCCCATCCGCTCCAGGTCGCGGGCGAACAGCGCGTCACCGTTCTCGACCCGCTCGGCCACGAAGACGCGGGCGACGGCCGTGTACTCCTCGATCACCCCCGGCAGGGCGCGGCGGTCGTCGGGGGAGAGCCCGTAGGCGTCGGCGAGGAGGCGCAGCCGGTGCGCGACGTCGCTCTCCCCGTGCGGGGTCCCCGCGGCCGAGACCGGGTCGAGCGCGGGCGCCAGGTAGTAGGCCAGCGCCGCCACGTCCCAGACCGGGCGGCCCGGTGCGGCCAGGTCGAAGTCGATCAGGGCCGCGGCCCGGCCCCGGCGGAAGACGATGTTCTCCAGGCAGGGGTCGTTGTGGCACAGGATGGGACCGCCCGCGGGGTCGGCCATCCCGGTGGCGCCGGTGTTCCAGGCGGCCGAGGCGTCCACGGGCACGCGTGCGGCGGCGTCGTGGTAGCGGCGCAGCAGTTCGGCGGCCGAGCGCAGGGTGTGCTCGGTGAACGCCCAGTCGGGGAACGGCGGGAGGGCGACGTCCCCCTCCACGAAAGTCAGCTCCTCGCGGCCGTCGTCGCGCAGCCGGAGCGGCACCGGAGCGCCCCTGAACCCGCTCTCGGCCAGGGCGCCCAGGTGGGCGTGGATGGCGGGTGCGGCGGGTGTCGCGGTGCGCACGACGTGGCCGCCGTACCGGAACACCGTGGTCATCATGCCGCCTGCCAGCCGCTTCCCCCTGTTGTCGGTGCCGCTGTCGGTGTCGCTCGGGTGGGTCATCGCTCTCCTCGGCGTCGAGGACCTGCGGCGGCGGGTCCACCTCGAAACTAGTGCCGCCGACCGTCCAAGGGGAGGCCGCGCCGCGTTCGGGGTCGTCCCGGAGGAGGAGAAACCCCGATCACAGCAGCGGAACCGGGACCGGGCACGACCCGCGGGCCAGCGACTCGGCCCCGGCCACCCCGACCAGTGAGGCCGCCACGGCCGCGCGTACCGGCACCAGCGGCTCGGCGCCGTGCTCGATGGTGTCGCGAAAGCCCCGCAGCAGGCGCACCGTGCCCTCGGCCCCGCGCTCCACGGGCTCGCCGTCCAGCAGCAGCGCGGGCGGGACGCGTTCCTCCTCGCGGGCGTCGCCGTCGGGGCGGGTCCACCCCTCGTGGCGCACGCGCACCGACCAGGCGCGCTCTCCCCGCGCCCGCACCGACTCGGCCAGCCCGAGGGTGCCGCGTACCGACACCCAGCTCCAGTGGCTGTCGGGTTCGCCCTGGAGGAAGCCGTTGCGGGTGACGGCCAGGGCGCCCGTGGACAGGCGCACCACCATGGTGCTGGCCTGGCGCGGCGCGGCCTCGTCCACGGTGAACGCGCTGACCTCCACCGGGTGCGCACCGGTGATCGCCAGGATCGGCGACAGGGAGTGGGTGCAGTAGGCGGTGGGGGCGATGCGTCCGCGCCAGTGGGCGGGATCGCCGGTCAGCCCGGTGACGCCCTCGGGGGACATGCCGTGCAGGTAGTCGGCCTCGATGAGGTTGATCCGGCCCAGTTCGCCCGCCCGGACGGCCTCGCGGACGAGCAGCACGTGCGGGTGGAGGGTGTAGTTCTCGGCCAGGGAGTAGGTCGCCGAGGAGCGGTCGGCCGCCGCGACCAGCGCCCTCGCCTCGGCCTCGTCGGCGCACGCGGCGGTCTCGGAGAGCACGTGGACGCCGCGGTCCAGGAAGGCCAGGGCCAGGGGTGCGTGGGCGTCGAAGTCGTTGGCCAGGACCACCCCGTCCAGGTCCTGTTCGAGCAGGTCCCGCCAGCGTTCGGTGAGGACCGCGCCGGGCAGCCGCTCGCGGGCCGCGGCGCGCTGGGCGGGGTCGCGGTCGCAGGCCGCCACCACGTCCATGCCCAGCCTGGCGGCCCACGCCGCCAGGTGCAGGCCCATCCCCAGTCCCACTACTCCCACGCGCATGGGGACATCATCTTCCCCCGCACGGCTGCCGCGCAAAGGGATTACGCGGCCCGGGTCCGTGGAGCGTCCGCCCCCCGGAGGCCTCGGCGGGCACGGGAGCGGACGCGCCGGACCTCGGCCGGGGGCACCGCCAGGATTCCGGAATGCGAAAACCGGTTCCGCACAGCGTCACCCGAAGGCAACACAGTGGAAACACCGGCGGCGGGGAACGACCCCGCCCCTCCCCGGGCACAACACCCGTTTGTGCATGCGCTGGCCAGTGACGACACCGGTTTCCCGGAGGGGGCGACCGAGCGCGGACGCGAAGGATTTATGTTTACATCGAGGTAATACACTCCTCATACAGCCACGATCCGCAGGCGTGAGGACCTCAGGGCCTGGGATCACCACCATGTGTTGCGCCAGCGTGCGCGTGTTCGAGGTTCCCGACACAACGGCGTGTGGGGTGCCCGTTCCACCTGTGCTGAAAGGAACGTTCACCCATGCCCTTCGCCGACGAGGCAGGCCGTGACCACCACCCCGGAGTCCGATCCGCCTACGAGCACGTCGTGCGCCGCAACCCCGACGAGCCGGAGTTCCAGCAGGCGGTGCTGGAGGTCCTGGACGACCTCTCCCCGGCCCTGACCCGGCACCCCGAGTACGCCGAGCAGCACATCCTGGAGCGCCTGTGCGAGCCCGAGCGCCAGGTGATCTTCCGGGTGCCCTGGCGTGACGACCAGGGCCGGGTGCACGTCAACCGCGGCTTCCGGGTGGAGTTCAACAGCGCGCTGGGCCCCTACAAGGGCGGGCTGCGCTTCCACCCCAGCGTCAACCTCGGCGTGATCAAGTTCCTGGGCTTCGAGCAGATCTTCAAGAACGCCCTGACCGGCATGAACATCGGCGGCGGCAAGGGCGGCAGCGACTTCGACCCCAAGGGCCGCTCCGATACGGAGATCGAGCGGTTCTGCCAGTCGTTCATGACCGAGCTGCACCGCCACCTGGGTGAGCACACCGACGTCCCGGCCGGGGACATCGGCGTGGGCGGCCGCGAGATCGGCTACCTCTTCGGCCAGTACCGGCGCCTGGCCAACCGCTGGGAGGCCGGTGTGATCACCGGCAAGGGCCTGGAGTGGGGTGGCTCGCGGGTGCGTACCGAGGCCACCGGCTACGGCAGCGTGCTCTTCACCCAGCGGATGCTGGAGCGGTCGGGCCGCGCTCTGGACGGTCAGCGGGTGGTGGTCTCCGGATCGGGCAACGTGGCGATCTACTCGGTGGAGAAGGCCCAGCAGCTGGGCGCGAACGTGGTGGCCGTCTCAGACTCCGGCGGCTACGTGGTGGACGACAAGGGCCTGGACCTGGACCTGCTCAAGCAGGTCAAGGAGGTCGAGCGCGCCCGGATCAGCGTCTACGCCGAGCGTCGCGGCGGGGGCGCCCACTACGTCGAGGGCGGCAGCATCTGGGACGTGCCGTGCGACGTGGCGCTGCCCTCGGCCACCCAGAACGAGCTGGACGCCGACGCGGCGCGCACGCTGGTGCGCAACGGCGTCGTGGCGGTGGCGGAGGGCGCGAACATGCCCACCACGCCCGAGGCGGTCAAGGTGCTGCGCGAGGCCGGTGTGCTGTTCGCGCCGGGCAAGGCGGCCAACGCCGGCGGTGTGGCCACCAGCGTGCTGGAGATGCGCCAGAACGCGCGGCGCACGTCGTGGTCCTTCGAGCACGCCGAGGCCGAGCTGGCCGAGACGATGGCGGGCATCCACGACCGCTGCGAGGAGGCGGCCGAGCGCTACGGGGCCCCGGGCGACTACGTGCTGGGCGCCAACGTGGCCGGGTTCGAGCGGGTGGCGGGCGCGATGCTGGCCCAGGGCCTGATCTAGCGGACCGGCCGGAACCGTTGCCGGTGCGAGGCACACGGTTCTGACCTGCGATGACCTTGTACTCGTAGCCGATGTCGGCGGTCGAGGCGCGCTGTGGGTACAGGATCACGGTGGTGGGGGCCGGAGCGGTGGACCCTTGCGGTCACCGCTGCGGCCCCCGGCGCCCACGAGCGGCGGCCGACCCCGGGGTCGGCCGCCGCGGTGTCCCAGGCCCTCACCACAGGTGGTGGACCCGGGGCCGGACGAGTTCGTCGTAGACCTCGGCCACCCGGGCGCGGACCCCGGGGTCGAGCGGGGCCAGTCCGGCGGCGGAGGCGTTGCCGCGCGCCTGGTCGGCGTTGCGGGCGCCGGGGATGACCACGCTGACCCCCTCCTGGTCCAGGATCCAGCGCAGCGCGAACTGGGCCATGGTCACGCCCTCGGGCACCAGCGGGCGCAGGCGCTCCACCGCCTCCAGTCCGGTCGCGTAGTCGATGCCGGAGAAGGTCTCGCCCTTGTCGAAGGCCTGGCCCTCGCGGTTGAAGTTGCGGTGGTCGTCCTCGCCGAAGGCGGTGTCGGCGGTGAACCTGCCCGACAGCAGACCGCTGGCCAGGGGCACGCGGGCGATGATGCCGACCCCGGCCTCGCGGGCGGCGGGCAGCACCCTCTCCAGCGGCTTGTGGCGGAAGGCGTTGAGGATGATCTGCACCGTGGCCACGTTGGGTCGGGCGATCGCCGTCAGCGCCTCGTCCACGGTCTCCACCGACACCCCGTAGGCGCGCATGCGGCCCTCGGCGACCATGGCGTCCAGGTCGTCGAAGACGGCGTCGGTGGCGATGACCCGCGGGGGCGGGCAGTGCAGCTGGACGAGGTCGATCGTGTCCACGCCCAGGTTCTGGCGGGAGCGGTCGTTCCAGGCTCGGAAGTTGTCGGGGTTGTAGTTTTCGGGGGCCTGGTCGGCGCGGCGGCCCATCTTGGTGGCCACGGTGATGCCGGGGCGCTCCTTGAGCAGCTGGCCGACGAGCCGCTCGCTGCGGCCGTCGCCGTAGACGTCGGCGGTGTCGAAGAAGGTGACACCGGCGTCGGCGGCCGCGTGCAGGGCGGCCAGGGCGTCGGTCTCGCTGACCTCGCCCCAGGAGGCTCCGATCTGCCAGGCGCCGAAACCGATGACGCCCACGTTGTTGCCGGTGCGGCCGAGTACGCGTGTTTCCATGGGTGCGATCCTAGGCCCTTGGGAGCGTTCCCATCTGCGCGGACTCCCCCTGATCGCGTTCCGCACCCCCAGGCGCTTCGGGGAGCACCTGGGCCAGAGGCCGTCGGGTTCGGGGGCGACCAGCCCAGGGGCCACGGCACGGAACCGCCGGGTTCGGGGACTCTCGGCTTCGGAAGCCACCGATCCGGAGTGCCCGGTGAGGACAGCGCCGCAGGGCCACCGGCGCGGGAGCCGTCGGTGCCGGAGGCGGCCCGGTGTCCTGCGCCTGTAACAGCGGTCACGCCCGGCGTTCACCGTGCCACGACGGATCGTCCCCGGGCGTTCACACCGCGTTGCGCGCGGGCGGCTACCTTCGCTGCGTCAGCGTTCCCCGGCAGAAAGGCACCCCCCGTGTCCCGCTTCGCCGCCCGACCCGCCCTCGCCCTGCTCGGCACGACCCTGCTGGCCCTGACCCCCGTCGTCGCCAACGCACCCGCCGCGTCCGCGGCCACCGCGCCCGAACGGGTGATCCTCTCGCCCACGGCCGACCCCGCCACCTCCCAGACCCTCGCCTGGCGCTCGGACGGATCGGGCCCGCCGGTCATGCAGATCGCCCCCGCCGCCGACCCCGGCCGGGTCACCACCGTCGAGGGCGCCGACACCGGCTCGGCCAACGGCGCCTTCCACGCCGCCACCGCCACCGGCCTGACCCCCGACACCGCCTACCGCTACCGCGTGGGCGACGCAACCGCCTTCAGCCCCTGGCGCACCTTCACCACCGCGGCCTCCGGCGCCGAGCCCTTCACCTTCCTGTACTTCGGCGACGTCCAGAACGGCATCTCCACCGGCGGCGCCACGGTGGCGCGGGCCGCCCTGGCCGCCGAACCCGACGCCGAGCTGGTCGTGCACTCCGGCGACCTGGTCGACTCGCCCAACAGCGAGTCGCAGTGGACCGAGTGGTTCGACGCCTTCGGAGCCGAGGCCACCGGCACCGTCAACCACCTCGCCGCCCCCGGCAACCACGAGTACTCGCTGCTCTCCCTGAGCCGGTACTGGCACCCGCAGTTCCCGGGCGCGGGCAACGGGCCCACCGGCGGACGCCACCTGCCCCAGACCGTCTACCACACCGACTACCAGGGCGTGCGCTTCGTCGTCCTCAACTCCAACTACCGCAACGCGGCGCCGCTGAGCGCCGACTCCTGGCTGGACACCCAGCAGCGCTGGCTGGAGGAGGCCCTGGCCACCAACCCCCACCCCTGGACGGTGGTCACCTTCCACCACCCCGTCTTCTCCAACAGCCCCAGCCGCGACAACGGCCCCCTGCGCGACTCCTGGCTCGACACCCTGGAGGAGCACGACGTGGACCTGGTCCTCCAGGGCCACGACCACTCCTACGGCCGGGGCAACCTGACCGCGAACCGCACCGACGACCCCGACGTGCAGACCGGCCCGGTCTACACCGTCGCGGTGACCGGCACCAAGATGTACGACGCCTCCGCCTCCAACTGGACCGACAACGGCGCCGAGGTGCGCGTGCAGCTGGCCGACACCTCCACCTTCCAGACCGTGGAGGTGGACGGCGCCCGACTGCGCTACACCGCCCGCACCGCCGACGGCGCGGTCGTGGACTCCTTCACCATCGACAAGAGCGACGGCAAGCGCGTGACCGACACGCTCTGAGCCCCCGCCGTGGCGCCCCCGGCCAGGAGACCGGGGGCGCCACGCGTGACGACGGGCCCCTCGCGCCGGTGCGGACGGGCGCCGGGGCCCTACCGCGGCGGGGGACGAGGCCGGTACGGCCGGCATTCCGGAACGTCCTCGGTGCGGCCCTCAGCTGCGGCCCTCAGCCGTCGAAGCCGGTCAGCGCGCCCCGTCCGTCGAACCTGGCCACCGACGCCCAGGCGATCTCCCAGCGGTTGCCCTCGGGGTCCGCGACGTACGCCGACCGCCCTCCCCAGGAGCGCTCCACAGGTTCGGCCACGACCGTGGCACCGGCCCGCACCGCGGCCGCGAAGGCGCTGTCCACCTGCTCGGGGCCGTCCACGTTGCAGGCGAGCGTGATCCCCGACCAGCCGACGGGGCCGGGGGCGCCGTCCGCCGCCTCGGCGGCCAGTTCCTCCACCGGGTACAGGGCCAACAGGACGCCGCCCAGGAGGAAGGCCGACCAGCCGTCACCGCTGGCCGGGACCTCCTCCCAGCCCAGGGCCCTGTAGAACCGGCGGAGCCGGGGCAGGTCACGGGCTCCCAGCGTCACGACGGACAAACGCGCGGGTAGTTCGGACATGCCCGGAGGCTACGCGGTCGGCGCCGGGTCAGGGAAGGCCCGGTCGGCCGGAAGGGGCACGCGCCGTGCTCGGTCCCCGTCTCAGGAACCGTTCCGCAGTTCGGCCAGGCGCTCGCCGGTGAAGCGGATGCGGTCGAAGGTGACGGCGCAGCCGTCGCCGGTCGGAGACTGGGCCTCGAAGCCGATCCGGGCGCTCGCGGCGGCGTCGACGGCGAAGAACCGGATCATCCGCCAGGCGGTGCCGTCCGGGGAGGCGTGGTAGGCGAAGGCCCGGCCGATCCGCGAGACGCGCAGCCACACCGTCCGGCCGTCGACGGTGAAGCCGTTGGCGTCGTCCGAGACGCCCCGGGTGACCACGGAGACGACCATGGGTTCGCGGTCGGGGGAGTACTCGAAGCAGAGCTTGCCCCAGTGGCGGTCGTCGATCCACAGGAGCAGGACTCCGGCGTCGAAGGCCGACGCGAAGTCGACGGTGACACGCGCGCTGAACTGGAAGTCGCCCTCCGGGGGAACGCCGAGCAGGGTCTGGGCGTTGAGTGTGGTCGCGGCGTCGTCCCCGGGGTCGGTGTCCGGGGCGATGAAGAGGTCGCTGCGGGCGGTCGCTGCGGCCGTCACCGTGCCGGTCTCCTCCTCGACCGCCCATGCCCCCTCGGAGGACGGGGAGAGGGTGAAGGGCAGTCCCGGTACGTTCCAGGCGGGGGTCATCGCTGCTTCCTCCGGTGTCGTGGTGCCAGGGGGTGGGTGGAGTCTTTCGAGGGCTGCCGCGGGGGAGCGGACCGCGTAAGCATGGAAGGGGCCGGGCACGCGGCACCACCGGAGGAGATCCGCGCGCCGGTGTTCTCGGTCGCCTCGTCCAAGTCGGCGTGGCATGGCGTGCCGTGCCCCTCCAGGACAGAGCACGCCGTGCCGGGACCGGGCTTCCGGGCCGCTCCGCGAAGCCCGGCAGCCGTTTGCGGGGTCAGGGGCGGGTCTTGGACAGGTCCTGGACGATGGTCCGTTCGGGGATGAAGCGGACGAGCCGTGTGTCGTCGTCGAAGTCCTTGAAGTCGGTGGGCCAGGTGGTCTCGTCGTCGCCGAGGTAGCGGCGGAGCTTGCGTCTGGAGCGTTCCTCGTCGTAGGGCACGACCTCGGCCTTGCCGCGCATGATGACCTGGAGGAACTCCAGTCTCTCCAGGTCACAGGTGTCCACGACCAGCGCGACCCGGGGGCCCTTGGCCAGGAACTTCGACATGCGCGAATAGGCGCCGGTGATCCACCAGACCGCGCCCTCCTCCCACAGGAACCACACCGGACGCACCGTGGGCGCGCCGGAGGAGTCGGAGACGGCCACCCTGGCGACCAGGGGCCGGGCGAGGAAGGCGTCGACGTCGAAGGGGTGCTCGTGCTCACTGAGGGTGCTGGGGGTTTCGCTCACACCTTCAGACTAGGCGGTCCGGAACGGCGGGAGAAGGAGCTTTTTCGGGCTGTGGACAACCCGTCGCGGGGGGTGCGGTGGCGGGCCGGACGGAGCTGCGGCCCGCCACCGGGAGGGCGTGGGAGCGCCCTCAGTGACTGTTGGGTATGCGGGTGATTACACGGCCTGGTCGGCAGAGCGGTTGCTCCACCGCTCGCTCTGACCGGCCAGCCGTGTGGCCATCAACCGGATCATCGCGAGCTTGACCATGGCCTCCGAACCCGTGGTCAAACGTTCGTAATCGCGCGCCAAACGGCGGTTGCGCACCAACCAGGCGAACGTGCGCTCCACCACCCACCGGCGCGGCAACACCTGAAACCCCCTGGCGTCATCGCTGCGCCGAACGATCTCCACCACCAACCGGAACGTCTCATACGCCCAGGTGAGCAGGCCGCTGTCGACCTTGTTCGCGTACCCCGCGTCAGCCCACACCAGCCCCACCGTCGGGAACCGGGCCGCCAAGGTCTCCAAGACCCGGCGCCCACCGGGGCGGTCCTGGACCGAGGCCGAGGTCACCGCGACCACCAGCACCAACCCCAACGTGTCCACGACCAGGTGGCGTTTGCGGCCCTTGGTGCGCTTGCCCGCGTCGTAGCCGCGGTCGGTACCGCCCTCCCCGGTCAGGATCGACTGGGAGTCCAACACCGCCGCCGAGGGGTCCCGGTCGCGGCCCGCCTCCTCGCGGACCCGGGCGCGCAGGGCGTCGTGGATCCGATCGATGGTGCCGTCGGCCCTCCAGGTGCGGTACCACCGGTAGGCGGCGTCCCAGGGGATCAGGTCGTGGGGGATCATCCGCCACTGGCAACCCGAGCGCAGCACGAACAGGATCGCGTTCCAGACCAGCCGGTCGTCGTATTTGCGGGGTGCTCCGCCTTTGGCTTGGTCGCGGACGGGCATGAGGGGCTCGATCACCTCCCAGACGGGGTCGGAGAGGTTGGAGGGGTAGCATGGGCGGGCGTCCCCGCCGGACTTGCATCTGCACACACAGCGCAATTCTGGCGGGGATGTTCTGTTCTCCCGTCAGCGACCCGGGCCGGTCACCTCACGCAACCACCCGCATACCCAACAGTCACTCAGGCCTTGGGGGCCTGGGCGGCCATGAGGCGGGTGAAGGCGGTCCACTCACCGGCACCGACCGGGAGGAACCCCAGCTCAGGGTTCTTGGAGTCGCGGATGGCTGCGCCGGTGGGCAGTTCGGCCACCTCGACGCAGTTGTCTCCGCTGGTGGAGTAGGAGGACTTGCGGAACTCCAGCAACATGTTCAGGCTCGCTTGTCGTGTTCGGCGGCGATGGAACCGATGAGGTCGAGTGATCTCTGGGGGCCCAACGCCAGGTTCTGGACGGCGTCGAAGATCAGCGCGTGCTGATCGAAGTAGTCCGCGTCCTCAACGTACAGCGCCTCCACCACGGTGGGGATGGAGACTATGCCCGGTTCGGGCCTGGGGAAGTCGAACAGCGTGAAGGCACCGTCAACGGCGGGATGCGCCCCCGCCTCGTCGGGGAGCACGAGCACAGTCACCTTGTAGTGGGCGGCCATACCGGTGAGAAAGCGCAACTGCTCGGCCATGACGGTGTGCGAACCCACGACCTTGCGCAGGGCCGGTTCGTCGATGACAGCGGTCAGACGGGGGCCGCTCGGTGCGTCCAGGACAGCACGCCGCGCCATCCGCGATTCCACCTTGCGGTCGACCTGCTCCAGTGGGACGACCTGGCCAACCTTGAAGATAGCTGCGGCATAGTCCGGGGTTTGCAGCAGCCCGGGCACCACGACGGCCTCGTACGTCCGGATTCGGACGGCTTCGGCCTCCAGATCGGGTAGCGGTCCGGTGAAAAGGTCGGCGTATTCATGCCAATCGCTGCGGCCGCGAGCTTCCTGAGTCAGACTGAGCAGGTGAGCGCGATCGTCCCCCTCCACCCCGTAGAGGTCGAGCAGTGCCTCGACCTCGTCGCGTTTGGGGAACTTCCACTCGTTGCGCTCGGCTCTGGTCAGTTTCGTCGCCGAGGACCAGCCCAGCCGCTTGGTCACCTCGGCCGCGGACATCCCGCTCGCGGCTCTGAGCCGTTTGAGCGCAGCGGACAACCGTCGCCGTCGAACCCCGGGCGAGTGCCCACCAGTCACGGAAACCCCTTCCAGGCAGAGCGTTCGTGCCTTGCCGATCGTAGCGGCGCGCATCGCCGCAAATTTTTCGACTCGAACACAATATCTTCTTGCGATTGTGTCTGAACACAGAGATACTGGAGTCAATAGCGCACCCCTGCCGGGTGCCGTCTCCTCTACGTAGGGAGAAGACTCCATGGCGTCATCAACGGTGCTCAGTGATGAGCTGTACACGGAAGTCGTGCAGGTGATCCGGGGCGGTGAGCCCGACGAGGACGGCATGCCGCTGGCAGGACGCGTCTCGCCCTTCACCCCGACCTACAACCAGCGGACCTGCGCCTGCACCTGCGCCCCGTTGCCGTACGGCTTCTGGGAGGCCATCGACCGACTCGACCCCTACGCCCACGACAGCGGGATCTGGCTCCGGATTCTGGGCGAAAAAGACGCCGAGAACAGCCCGCCGCTGCCGGAGGGTGCCACGCTCATCGAGACGAGGCGGGTGAGCTACCGCCTTTCATGAGACCCGGCGCCCCTGTGAGTCGGCGGCACCACCGTGCACGGTGGTGCCGCCCGTTCGCACGGTCGCACACGGTCGGCTCGGGCCGCCGCAACCGCGAGACTCCCCGTCGAACCCGGCTCCGCGTCCAGAGCCCGCCCGGTTCAGGGGTGGGGGGCCTGCCGCAGCTTGGTCAGCTCCTCCTCGTCGAAGTCCCCGGTGAAGCTCGGGATGGTCGAGGCGGCCCTGACGTCGGGCGCGGCTAGTTCGGGGTCATCGCGCTGGAGGGCGAACGCCGGTGCCCAACGGGCCATGTGATCCAGGGCGTCCACCACGGAGTGGAAGTACAGGTGCTGTTCGAAGCGGTCGTTGGCGATGTGCATGAAGAAGGTCGTGCCGTCGTCGCCGACGAACAGATGGGCGTAGGAGAACGCGCAGGGCCCGCCGTACTCGGCGAACGGGTGGTTGTCGAACCCGGCGCGGGCCACGCAGTCCGTCCAGTCCTCCTCGACGGTCTGGGTGGCGCACGCTTCTTCGACGGGGTCGGGTCCCGGCGCCCACGCGCCGTCCCGGTAGTGCAGTGCGGTGGTCATGGGGGCCATGCTCGCAGGTGGAGCCGGTTCGCGGGCGGAGTTGGCGGTATTGGCCGGGCCCGGACGACAGCCCTGGTCCGAGGAGGACCCGGTGCTCCCCGCTCGGCCCGCAGTGCCGGAAACCGGCAGGGGGCGACGACCGGTCCACACACCCCTGGGTAACGTGCGGGAAATGACTCCCCACGTGACCATCCGCACGGTCCGGACCGCCGACGCGGACGGGCTCGTGCCTCTCTACGCGGCGCTGTCGCACCCCGCCACGGCCGCTCAGGTGCGCAGTCGCCTCGAACGGCTGGCAGGCGACCCCACCTACGGCTTCTGGGTCAGCGAGACCGCTTCGGGAGAGCTGGTGGGCTTCGCCGCCGGACACCTGCTGTTCCCGGTGGAGGACGACACCCCGGCCGCTCAGCTCATCGCGCTGGTCACCGCCGCGGACGCACGGGGCAGGGGCGTGGGAACGGCGCTGTGCGCCGCGTTCGAGGCCTGGGCCGTGGAGCGGGGTGCGGCCCGGGCCATGCTGAACTCCTCGACCGGGCGGACCGGGGCCCACGCTTTCTACAGGCGGCGCGGCTACACCGCCTCGGGAGTGCGGTTCTCGAAGCCCTTGTAGCACCGGTCGACCAGCAGGCGGCGAGGATCTCGATCGGTGGCGCTCGGTGTTCGCGGGCGCGCGAAAACCCGGTGACGGCGGGGGAGCGGTCGGCCACAATGGCCCGATGGTCGACCGACACTTCTCCCAGCCGGACCTGGCCGAGCTCTACGACTACTTCAACTTCTGGCGGTCCTCACCCCAGGACGACTTCTACCTCGACCTGGTCATGGACGCCCGCTGCGTCCTGGACGTGGGCTGCGGGACGGGCAAACTCCAGCGGGTGGCGCGCGGGCGCGGCCACACCGGGCGCCTGGTCGGCCTCGACCCGGCCGACGCGATGCTGGAGGTCGGACGGCGCGACCGCGACGACGTCGAGTGGACTCTGGGCGACCTGGGCACACGTTCCTTCGAGGGCGAGTTCGACCTGGTCGTCATGACCGGCCACGCCTTCCAGGTGTTCCTCACCGACGCCGAGGTACGCGAGTTCCTGGCGGCGGTGCGCCGCGTCCTGACCGACGACGGCCGGTTCGTGTTCGAGACCCGCAACCCGGCCGCGCGCGGTTGGGAGGCGTGGACCCCCGAGCGGACGCGCACCGTGGACGGGCCCGGAGGGCGCAGGGCCACCTGTGTCCACCGGCTGGAGAGCGTGGAGGGCGACCTGGTCACCTTCACCTCCGACTACGGCGTCGAGGGGTGGGACCAGCCCAAGAGCAGCCGCAGCACGCTGCGCTTCCTGGACGCCGACGCCCTGAACGGCTTCCTGGCCGAGGCCGGATTCGACGTGAGCGCGCAGTACGGCTACTGGGACCGGAGCCCGCTGACCGACGCGAGCGCGGAGATCATCACCTTCGCCCGGCCGCGGTGACCGGCGCCTGTCCCGAGAACTCCTTCCGCAAAGCCGTCACATCCGTGCGCCGTGCGGGGTCGAGGGGGTGACAAGCCCGAAGGCACCCGGCCGGGCAGGCCGGGGCCCTCCCGACGAGGAGCGCCGCTGATGTCCACCGCCCACATCGTCCTCACCCTGCTCGGCTCCGCCCTGGCGGCCTTCTCCGCCGGGTCGGTCTTCCTGCGCGCGCAGTGGGTCGTGCAGCCCCTGACCGAGTACGGCGTCCCCCGTTCGTGGTGGCCCTGGCTCGGCGCGGCCAAGGCCGCGGGGGCAGTGGGCCTGCTGGCGGGCCTGTTCGTCCCGGTCGTCGGTGTGCTGGCGGGGGTCGGCCTGGTCCTGTACTTCACCGGGGCCGTGGCCGCGGTGGTCCGGGCGCGCTCCTACGCGCACATCCCCTTCCCGCTGGTGTACGCGGCGCCGGTGGCCGCCTCCCTGGTGGTTCTCTGACCCCGGCCGTGCCGGTCGCCCGGCCCCGGAGGGCCGACGGGGCGACCGGCGGGCTCACCCGCGCGGGCCGAGGCTGGTCTGGAGGCCGTCCAACAGGGCGTTGAGCCCGAACAGGAAGGTCTCCCACGCCTCCTGCTCCAGGTAGGGCTCGTCCTGGTTCTCGTTGCTGAACGCCCCCTGCTCCGACAGCAGGGTCAGCACGGGGAAGCGCTGGTCGAAGTCCGGTGCGACCCGGTCCAGCTGCGCGGAGCGCTCGTACCACCACGCCTCCTCGGCCACACCCGTGACCTCCGGGGCGCGGCGCGACTCCGAGGCGATCTGCACGGGTCCGCGCGCGAGGGTGAACAGGTTGCCGTAGGCGCTGCGGATCTGCGTGGGGCCCAGCCCGGCGCGGTGCAGCACCACGGCCAGCGACTCGAACAGCCGGTACTCATTGGGGCCCAGCACCGGCCGTGCCTGGGAGACCTCCAGGGTCCAGGGGTGGTCCAGGTAGAAGTCCCACAGCCGGGTGGCCCAGGATGTCGTAGCCGTGCGCCAGTCTGGTTCGGCGTCGGCCTCGGCCGCGTCGGCCAGTCCGGCGAAGACGTGGTCGTACATCAGCTCCACGAGTTCGTTCTTGCTGGCCACGTAGGTGTAGAGCGACATGGCGGTGCGCCCCAGGCGCTGACCCACCGCGCGCATGGACAGCGCCTGCATGCCCTCGGCGTCGGCGAGGGCGATGGCGGTCTCCACCACCAGGTCCACGCTGAGTTCGGGCTTGGGGCCGGGAGCCGTCCGGGCGCTGTCCCCACCGCGCGAACGCCACAGCAGCTCCATGGTGCGACGGGCGTCACCCTGCCCGGCGTAGACCACCACTTGCATCTCCTTACGCTATAAACTAACGTTCTCCAGCCATCAGCTTACGCCATAAGGACTCCTGAGGAGCAGTGTGTCTTCCCACCCCACCACAGCGGACACCCACGACACCATCCAGGTCCGAGGAGCCCGGGAGAACAACCTCGCCGACGTCTCGGTGGACATCCCCAAACGGAGGCTGAGCGTTTTCACCGGCCTGTCCGGCTCGGGCAAGTCCTCCCTGGTCTTCGGAACGATCGCCGCCGAGTCCCAGCGCCTGATCAACGAAACGTACACAACGTTCGTCCAGTCGTTCATGCCCAGCCTGGGGCGGCCCGACGTGGACAGCCTGCGCAACCTCAGCGCGGCGATCATCGTCGACCAGGAGCGGATGGGCGCCAACTCCCGCTCCACCGTCGGCACCGCCACCGACGCCGCCGCCATGCTGCGGATCGTCTTCAGCCGGGTCGGCACCCCGCGCCTGGAACCCTCCAGCGCCTTCAGCTTCAACAACTCCGAGGGCATGTGCGGTGAGTGCGAGGGCCTGGGGCGCACCAACCAGATCGACGTGGACGAACTCGTCGACCGCGACCTGTCCCTGAACGAGGGCGCGATCACCGTCCCCGGCTACGGGGTGGGCAGCTGGTACTGGCAGGTCTTCGTCAACTCGGGCCTGCTGGACGCCGACAAGAGGGTGGGCGACTACACCGACCAGGAGCGGCACACCCTGCTGCACCTGCCCGTCACCAAGGTCAAGGTCGGCACCAACTCCTTCTCCTACGAGGGGCTGGTCCCCAAGATCAGGCGCACCTACCTGACCAAGGACCGCGAGAAGATGCAGACGGCCGTGCGCGCCTTCGCCGACCGCGCGGTGACCTTCTCCACCTGCCCCGAGTGCGGGGGCGCCCGCCTCAACGCCCGGGCCCGGGCGGTCGAGGTCGCCGGGCGCACCATCACCGAGTGCTCGGCCATGCAGGTGGACGAGCTGGCCGGGTTCGTGCGCTCCCTGGACGAGCCCTCGGTCAAGCCCCTGCTGGACAACCTCGGGCACACCCTGGAGTCCCTGGTGCAGGTGGGGCTGGGCTACCTGAGCCTGGACCGGGAGTCGGGCACGCTCTCGGGCGGCGAGGCGCAGCGGGTCAAGATGGTGCGCCACCTGGGCTCCAGCCTCAGCGACGTGACCTACGTCTTCGACGAGCCGACCGTGGGCCTGCACCCGCACGACATCGAGCGGATGAACAACCTGCTGCTGAGCCTGCGCGACAAGGGCAACACGGTTCTGGTGGTCGAGCACAAGCCCGAGACCATCGCCATCGCCGACCACGTGGTGGACCTGGGTCCCGGCGCCGGGCCCTCGGGCGGACGCGTCACCTACACCGGAGACGTGGCCGGGCTGCGGGCCTCGGGCACGCTCACCGGCGACCACCTGGACCACCGGGCCACCCTGCGCGAGCGGGTGCGCACGCCCCGGGGACACATCTCCATCACCGGCGCGAACTCGCACAACCTCAAGGACGTCAGCGTGGACGTCCCCACCGGCGTTCTCACTGTGGTCACCGGCGTGGCGGGCTCGGGCAAGAGCTCGCTCATCCACGGCGCCCTGCCCGGGCGCGAGGACGTGGTGGTGGTCGACCAGTCGGCGATCAAGGGGTCGCGGCGCTCCAACCCGGCCACCTACACCGGGCTGCTGGACCCGATCCGCACCGCCTTCGCCCGCGCCAACAACGTCAAGGCCTCGCTGTTCAGCGCCAACTCCGAGGGCGCCTGCCCCGAGTGCAAGGGTGCCGGGGTCATCTACACCGACCTGGCGATGATGGCCGGGGTCTCCTCGCCCTGCGAGCACTGCGAGGGCAAGCGGTTCCGGGCCGAGGTGCTCACGCACAAGCTGCGCGGCAAGGACATCAGCGAGGTGCTGGCGATGTCGGTGGTGGAGGCGCGGGAGTTCTTCTCCGGCGGCAACGCCCGCACCATCCTGGACCGGCTGCACGACGTGGGCCTGGGCTACCTGGGCCTGGGCCAGCCGCTGACCACCCTGTCCGGCGGTGAGCGCCAGCGCCTGAAACTGGCCATCAACATGGCCCGCGACGGGGCGGTGTACGTGATGGACGAGCCGACCACGGGCCTGCACCTGGCCGACGTGGACCGGCTGCTGGCGCTGCTGGACCGGCTGGTGGACGACGGCAACACGGTGGTGGTGATCGAGCACCACCAGGCGGTGATGGCGCACGCCGACCACGTCATCGACCTGGGGCCGGGCGCCGGGCACGACGGCGGCCGGATCGTGTTCGAGGGCAGCCCCGCCCGGCTGGTGGCGGAGGGCGACACCCTCACTGCCCGCCACCTGCGGGCCTACCTGGAGCGCTGACCGACGTTCCCCGGGAAGGCCTGAGCGGAGGGGACGGCCGCGCGCTGTCCCCGTGTCCGCCCCGGCACCGCCAAGTGCCGGGGCGGACGGGTCGTGCTGCCCGTCCGGGGGCCGGACGCGGCGGCCCCGGCTCGACGCCCGAGCCCTAGGCTGAGCCGGTGAGCGAACCGATCATCGTGGCCCGGAACGTGGACGTGGAACTGGGCGGCGTCCCGGTCCTGCGCGGAGTCGACCTCACGGTCGCGCCCGGGGAGGTGGTCGCGGTGCTCGGCGCCAACGGCGTCGGCAAGACCACCCTGCTGCGCTGCCTCGCGGGGCTCCAACGGACCGCGGGCGAGGTCAGCGTGCTGGGCCGGCCGCCCGTGGACGAACCCGCGTTCTGGCGCGAGGTCGCCCTGGTCGGCGACGAGCCGACCTGGTACCCGGGGCTGACCGTGCGCGAGCACCTGGAACTGATGCGCGCCGTGCACGGCCCCGGACGACTGGAGGTGGCGGCGGCCGTGGAGCTGTTCGAGCTGTCCGGCTGCGCGGACCGGGCCCCATCGTCTCTCTCGACCGGGCAGCGTCAGCGGCTGTCCCTGGCCATGGCGCTGCTGCGGCCGAGCCGGTTGCTGCTGCTGGACGAACCCGAACGCGGGCTCGACGCCGCCTTCCGGGGACGGCTCGCGGAGCTGCTCGCCGAGTACGCCGCGAACGGCGGCACGGTGGTGATGGTGACGCACGATCCGCGCTTCGCCGCGGACGCCCGCCACGTCGCCCTGGAGGCCGCCGCGTGAACGGGGTGACACGGGCGGGAGCGACGCGCACGGGGGCGGCACAGGTCCGGGCGTTCGTGCGGGCCCGCAACCGCCGACACCGCAGCTGGTCCGACCGCTACGTCATCCTGCTGGCCCTGGGGCTGCTGGTGGTGACGGTGTCCCCGGTGGTCGGCCGCGCGGTGGCGGCCGTGCCCGACGCGGTCGATCCGGTGCGGGCGGGCGCGGGCCTGGCGCTGGTCGCCCTGCTGCTGGCGTCCTCCCTGAGGCTGGCGCGCGCGGTCGGGCCGACGGCGGTGTCGGCGGCGGACGCGGCGTGGCTGGTGCTCTCACCGCTGCCGCGCCGCGGCGTGCTGGCCCCCGCCCTGCTGGCCCTGGCCGTGGTGTGCGCCGTGGTCGGTGCGGTGTTCGGTCTCGCGCTGCTGAGCGCGCTCGGCGCCCCCGACGCGCTGGCGCTGCGGCTGCTGGCGTCCGTGGTGCTGGCCGTGTCGTGGACGGTGGGCGGGGCGGCGACGGCCGTGCTGGCGCAGGCGTCGCAGCCCTGGGACGACCGGCTGACCGCGCTGCTCGTCGCCCTCGTCGTCGCTGCGGCCGCCGCGACGGTGATGAGCGCGGGCCCGGGGCGCGGGGTGCTCGTGGGCATCGCGTCGGCTCCCGTGTCGGCGTGGGGCGCGGCGGCGTGCGCTTCGGCCGGGGTGGCCGCCGCTCTGGCGTGGCGGGCCTGGCGGGCACTGGCGCGCATCCCGGCCCGAGCGGTCCTGGAGGCCTCGTCCAGGGCGGAACTCGCGGCGGGCGCGCTCCTGGTCATGGACCCGGGTTCGCTGTCGTGGATCGCCGAGGACGCGCACTGGCGTTCACGCGTGCTGCGCTCGCGCGCGTGGCCGTCCCGGCTGTGCGGAGCGGCGGCGGTGGCCTGGCTGGACTGGCGGCGGCTGATGCGACGGCCGGGGCTCCTGACGCTGGTGGCGGCGGCGACCGTCCTGCCCGTGCTGGCCGCGAGGGCAGGCGTCGGGGAGGCGGGTGCGCTGGTGGTCCTCGCCGCGGGCGCGCTGGCGGTCGCGGCGACGGGCACCGCGGGGGCGCGCCGGGACGCCGGGGACGCGGCGTTGGCGCGGTTGCTGGGCACCGGTCCGCACGCGCTCATGGCGGCGCGGTCGGTGCTGCCCGCCCTGCTCGGCGGCCTGTGGCTGACCCTCGCGCTGGCCGGGCTGGGCCTCGCGGGCTTCGGAGGGCTCCTGTGGCCGCTGGGGCTGTTGTGCGCTCCGGCACTGGCGGCGGGGGCGCTGCGGCTTGCCCGGCGCCGACCCGTGGAGCACACGATGCCCGTCGTGGACACACCCCTGGGCCCGGTGCCGCTGGGGCCGGTGGTGTGGGCGCTGACCGGCGCCGACATCGCCGTGCTCGGGTGCCTGCCCGCGCTTTCGGCGTTCACCGCCGGGGTGACCGTGCCGCTGCTCGCGGCGCAGGCGGTGTGGGGCGCGGCGGTGCTGACGGCCTACTGTGCCGCCCCGAGGCGCTCGTAGGGACGCGCACCGGAGAAGGCGGGTTGGATCCTGCCGAGGCGCAGCCCTCTCGGACGCGGGGAGAGACGCGGGATCGGGGTACGCGCAGCCTGAGGCGCGCATTGGGGTGTCGTCGCCACCGTCCACCGGGGGCACGTCTTCGGCTCCGTCTGAGGCACGGATGGGGGCGCGGCCGGGACGGAGGCCGCAAGCGTGGGCACCCGCTTGGGCTTCCTCCCCTTTTCGGCTCGGCCGGGGCAGGCGCGGCCTGCTGCGCCGCCCCGGGACGCGCGGGGGCACGGGCCGTACCCCTCGCGGGCGACCGCTCAGGGCCCGGGTTCCTCGCGGTCCGGCTCGGCCGGGGCCGCCGCACCGGCCGACAGCAGCCTTCGCGCCAGCACGCGGCAGCGTCCCGCCAGCTCCGGCGGGTCGAGCACCTCGAACTCGTGGCCCAACAGGAGCACGTGCATGAGCACGAAGTCGAGGTCGTGACCGCCGCTGACCACCTCGCAGCGCCCGTCGCCCCGCTCTCGCACGACCGCCGCCGACGCGGGGATCTGCGCGCGCACCGTCTCGGCCGACGCATACACGAGGAAGCGCGCCTGGCGCGGGTAGACCCGGCTGGCCACGCCCTCCTGCACGTACGCCGCCGCGTCGGGGGCCGCGCGGGAGCGGAAACGCCAGGTCCGCGCGACCACATCGGTCATCCGGTCCACGCGGAAGCTGCGCCAGTCGTCGCGGTCCAGGTCGTAGGCGAGCAGGTACCAGCGCCGCTCGGAGGCGACCAGGCGGCGGGGCTCGACCCGCCGCCGTCGCACCCCGCTCCCGGACGGGTAGTCGAAACCGGCCTCGACCTCGTCGCGGCAGGCCCGGGCCAGCGTCATGAGCACCTCGGGATCGACCGGCGTGCGGCCCGAGTCGAAGGACTCCACCGAACCGGAGAGCGCGCGCACCTCGTTGCGCAACCGGATGGGCAGCACCCGGTCGAGCTTGGTCAGCGCCCGCAGCGCGGCGTCGCCCGCGCCGCCTTCCACACCGTCCGCGCCGCCCGCTCCGGCGAGCAGCGAGACCACGGTGGCGATCGCCTCCTCGTCGTCCAGCAGCAGCGGCGGCAGGTCCTTGCCCGGGCCGAGCTGGTAGCCGCCGCCGACGCCCTGGCTGGCGTGCACCGGATAGCCGAGCGCGCGCAGGCGGTCGACGTCGCGCCGCACCGTGCGCGGCGTGACCCCGAGCCGGTCGGCGAGTTCGGGACCCGTCCACACCCGGCGCCGCTGCAGCAGCCCGAGCAGGGTGAGCACCCGTTCCGTCGTGCCGCGTTCGTCGCCGCCTGCCGTGTCCATGCGGTCCACCCTGCCAGAGATAGCGGACCGATCCTGTCCGCCAGAGGTGCCAGGGTCGCCCCATGAGCACAGCAGAACCCGATTGGAACCAGACCCTGCGCGAGCAGTGGGAGTTCCACTGGAACCACCACATCCGGCCCCGCTTCGAGGGCCTCACCGACGACGAGTACTTCTGGTCGCCGGTACCGGACTCCCGCTCCTGGAGCGTGCGGCCGCGCGGTGGCTCGACGGCGCCCATGCGGGGCGGTTCGGGGGACTTCACGATCGACTTCGCCTTCCCGGAGCCCGACCCCGCACCCTTCACCACGATCGCCTGGCGGCTCGGCCACGTCATCGTCGGCGTGCTCGCCATGCGCAACGCGTCGCACTTCGGGGCACCGGCGGCCTCGTACGAGACGTGGGAGTACGCCGGGAGCGCGTCCGACGCGCTCGACCAGCTCGAAACCCAGGTCGACGTGTGGCTGGCCGGGGTGCGGGGCCTGGACGCGGCCGCGCTGCGGACCCCGGTCGGTGACAAGGAGCCCTACCCCGAGGCACCCATGGCGGACCTGGTGCTGCACATCCACCGCGAGCTGATCCATCATCTGTCCGAGGTCTGCCTGCTGCGCGACCTCTACCTGCACACGGCGGCAGCCGCGAACGGAGCGAACCGATGAGTCTCGACGTCCAGATCACCTTCGACGCGCACGACCCGCGGGCGCTGTCGTCCTTCTGGCGCGACGTGCTGGGCTACGTCCACCCCGGTCCGCCCGGCATCGACCTGCCCGGGGGCGCCGATCCCCTGGCTGCGTGGGACGCCTTCCTGGAGCGGGTGGGCGTGCCCGAGGACCAGCGCAACACGAGGTCGGCCGTCGAGGACCCCGAGGGGCGCGGCCCCCGGCTGTTCTTCCAGCGGGTGCCGGAGGACAAGGTGGTCAAGAACCGCCTCCACCTCGACGTGCGCGTGGCGCCCGGGCTGCTGAGGGAGGAGCGGATGGCGGCGCTGGAGGCCGAGTGCGCGCGGCTTCTGGCGCTGGGGGCGACGCGGGTGCGCCGCCACGAGCCGGAGCCGCCCATGGAGACCGGCTTCATCGTGATGGCCGACCCCGAGGGCAACGAGTTCTGCCTGGACTGAGGTCCTGCGGCCGTGGTCCTGGTGCCCGTGTCCCTCCGGGAGCGCGGGCACCGTCGTTCGTCCCGGCGGTGTTATCCGCACGCCGCACGGGAGGAGTCCCCGAGGCGCGCGGCGGCAAGCCGGTTGAGGGACACGTGCTGTTCGGCCGCTTCGAGCGCGAGCTGGCGATGAAGCTCGGGCGGTACCCGGACCACGAACCTGCCCGAGTACGGCCGGTCCGCGATCGCCCTCGGCGGTTCCTCCCCGTCCGAGGAGAGCATGTCCTCAACGACTTCCAAGGCCAGCCGCTGGATGCCCTCGAAGGCCTCGTTGCGTCCGGGAGCGAGCCAGGACAGGGACGGTAGTTCGGCGACGGTGCCGACGTAGCACTCGTCCTCGGCCGACCAGCGGACTCGGTAGGCGTAGTGGTCTGCGACGTTCACGGTCGCCCCTCCTGCTCTCCCAGTTTGTCGATCGCGGCGAGGACCTGCTTCACCTGGTAGGCCTTCGCCCTTCCGTGGTCGTTCTGGATGTTCACGCGCGGATCCCCTGGCCAGGGCATCTTGTACACCTGATGCGAGGTACCGCACTGACGCGGATCACCGAAGTGGTGCCTGCATACCCGCTCCAGGTCGACGAAGCGCACCGCCGAAGGGTTGGCGCGCATAGCTTCCAGTGCTTTTTCCAAGCGTCCCATGATCGTCTTAGTATCACTAATGATACTAGCCAAAAGGGAAAACGCCAGATCTCACCTCCAAAAATCCGGTGCGCCGAAGGATGGTCTCAGCCGAGTCCGCTCGTCCTGGCCGAATGCCCGAAGGAGTGAGAGCCGGGGACGGGCCCCGGGACGGGTGGGTGGCCGCCAGGGGTCGGGTCAGGGGCATCCCCGATAGCTTCCTGGCCGTGCGTGCTAGATTCTGGCCATGCGGTCAAAAAATGAACCAGGCGGACAGAAACGGTCCTTCATCGAGGAGGCCCGCAGGGCGCAGATCATCACGGCGGCGGTCGAGACCATCGCCGAGGTGGGCTATCCCAACGCCTCCCTGGCGCGGATCGCGCGCACGGCCGGGATCAGCAAGGGCGTGATCTCCTACCACTTCGCCGGAAAGGACGAGCTCATGGACCAGGTGGTGACCGACGTCTACACCGAGATCGCCGAGTCCGTCTTTCCCGCGATCCTGGAGCAGACCAACACCGCCGACATGCTGCGCACCCACGTGCGCGGCGTGGCCGAGTACGCGCTGTCCCACCCCGAGCGCATGGCCGCGCTGGGGCAGATCTTCACCCACGCACGCAAGGCGGACGGCACCCCGCGCTACGGGGCGGCGGAGGCCGACGTCCTCTACGAGTCCCTGGAGAACCTGTACCGGTCCGGCCAGGAGAGCGGCGAGTTCCGCGACTTCGACGTGCGGGTGATGGCGGTGACCCAGCAGACGGCGATCGACGCGATGTTCGCCTACTGGAGCGCCCACCCCGGCCACGACCTCATGGCACACGCCCGCGAGCTGGGCGAACTGCTCGTGCGCGCCACCCGCGCCGACCGCCCCCCACCCCCGAACGACTGACGAGGACACCATGACGCAGCACGCCGGCCCACCGCTCCTCCCGGACCCCGCGCCGCCCGCGCGCGGACGCCTGCACCACGTCGACAACCTGCGGGGCGCGCTGACCGTGCTGGTCGTCCTGCACCACGTCGCGCTCACCTACGGCAACATCCCGGTGTGGTTCTACCTCGAACCGGCCCAGGATCCCTCCGGCGGCCTGCTGGACCTGCTCGTCTTCCTCAACCAGACCTACTTCATGGGACTGTTCTTCCTGCTCGCGGGCTACTTCGTGCCGGGAGCGGCCGACCGCCGGGGCGGGCGCGGGTTGGTCCGCGAGCGCCTGGTGCGCCTGGGCGCGCCCTTCCTGCTGTTCGTGCTGCTGGTCCGCCCGTTCCTGGTGATCCCCAACTACGGGCCCGCCGTCGAGGTGTTCGCGGCCGAGGGCGGCGAGCTGCCGTTCTGGCTGTTCCTGATCATGACCTACGACCCCGGGCCCATGTGGTTCGTGGAGGTCCTGCTGGTCATGACCCTGGCCTACGTGGCCGTGCGGAGTCTGCGCGAGCGCCGCGTCCGGCAGGCGGGCGCAGAGGTAGAGCTCCCTGCCCGGCCCGCCGACACCGCTCCGCTGCGCTGGGCGGTGCCCGTCGCGGCCCTCACCCTGGGCCTGGCCCTGGTCACCTTCGCCTGGCGCTACCTGGCCCCGGCCCCGTACTGGCCGATCTTGGGGCTGCCCAGCCCCGGCTTCCTGCCCCAGTACGTCACCCTGTTCGTCCTGGGTGTGCTGGCCTACCGGGGCAACTGGCTGACCCGGCTGCCCGGCGCCGCCGGGTGGTGGGGCGCGGCCCTGGCCCTGGCGGGTCTGGCGGCGGGGGCGGCGGTCACGATCCTGTCGGGCGAGATCACGCCCGCGTCGGGCACCTGGCAGGCGCTGGCGCAGATCACGTCCGAGTCGGTCCTGGCCACGGGCGCGGTGCTCACGCTGCTGGTGGTCTTCCGGCGCTTCGCCAGCGGGAGCAACCGCCTCACGCGCTGGCTGTCCGACAACGCCTTCGCCGTGTACGTCCTGCACCCGCTGGTGCTGGTGGGGTTGGGGGTGGCCCTGAGCGGTTGGGAGGCCAGCGCGCTCGTGAAGTTCCTCGGCATGGGAGCGCTCGCGGTTCCGGCCTGCTGGGCGCTGGCCACCGCCGTGCGGGCGGTTCCCGGAGCGCGTCGGATCCTGTGAGGGGCCGGTCGGGGCCCGTCTCCGCGAAAGCCGGAGACGGGCCCCGACCCGCGCGCGCCGGGCTAGGGTCGGAACGCGACCGACACGAAGGGACCGTGGTGACCAGCCAGAAGGAACGCATGCTCGCCGGTGAGCTCTACCAGGCGGACGACCCCGACCTCCAGGCCGACCTCATCCGGGCGGAGAGGCGTGCGGCGGCGTTCAACAACGCCTCCGTGGACGACCCGGACCGCCGAAAGCTCCTGGCCGACCTGGTGGGCGAGCTGGGCGAGGACGCCTGGGTCCGGCCCCCGCTGCGGGTGGACTACGGCTCCATGATCACCATCGGCGCGCGCACGTTCGTCAACTGCGGCGCGGTGATGCTGGACGTGGCCCCGATCAGCATCGGCGCGGACGTGCAGATCGGCCCCAACGTCCAGCTGCTCACCCCCACCCACCCCGTGGACCCCGAGCAGCGGCGCGACAAGTGGGAGGCGGCCGAGCCGATCACCATCGGCGACAACGTGTGGCTGGGCGGCGGGGTCATCGTCTGCCCGGGTGTGACGATCGGGGAGAACACCGTGGTGGGCGCCGGGGCGGTGGTCGTGCGCGACCTGCCCGCCAACGTGGTGGCCGTCGGCAACCCGGCCCGCGTGGTGCGCCACATCTGACCCGCCCCGGCCCCGGGGAGGGTTCCGACCTTCCTCGGGGGCCGTGGCGGCGCCGTACGCACCGCCCGGTCGGCACGCCCCCGCGTGCCGACCGGGCACGGAGAACCGTCCCCCGGTGTGGCGCCACCGGGGGACGGGGTCTGTGGCGGCGGAAGCGGCCCCCTTCGAGGACGCCCGCCCGAAGACGGGGGAAGGCTCCGTCCGGGCCTTCCCCCGCAACTCCTCTAGGACACCGCGCGTCCGACCGGGACCGCCGCGGAGTCGTCGGCGGCGAACTGGGTCCGGTACAGCTCGGCGTAGCGGCCGCCGCGGGCCAGCAGTTCGGCGTGGGTGCCGCGCTCCACGATCCGTCCGGCCTCCACGACCAGGATGGCGTCGGCGGCGCGGACGGTGGAGAGCCGGTGGGCGATGACCAGCGCGGTCCGACCCTCCAGCGCCTCGGCCAGGGCGGCCTGCACCGCGGCCTCGGAGGTGGAGTCCAGGGCCGAGGTGGCCTCGTCGAGGATGACCACCTCGGGTCCGGCCACCAGCAGGCGGGCGATGGTCAGGCGCTGGCGCTCACCGCCGGAGAAGCGGTACCCGCGCTCGCCGACCACGGTGTCCAGTCCGTCGGGCAGGGCGGCGACGAGCTGGTCCAGGCGGGCGCGGCGCAGCGCGTCCCACAGCTCCTCCTCCGTCGCCCCGGGCCGGGCCAGCGACAGGTTGGCGCGCACGGTCTCGTGGAACAGGTGCCCGTCCTGGGTGACCATGCCCAGGGTGGCGCGCACGGAGGCGAAGGACAGGTCGCGCACGTCCACCCCCGCCAGGCGCACGGCGCCCGAGTCCACGTCGTACAGGCGCGGGGCCAGCTGGGCGATGGTGGACTTGCCCGCGCCGGAGGAGCCCACCAGGGCGACCGTCTGCCCGGGTTCGATCCGCAAGGACACCCCGTGCAGGACCTCGCGCTGCTCGGCGGTGTCCAGGACGGCGACCTCCTCCAGGGAGGCCAGCGACACCCTGTCCGCGGAGGGGTAGGCGAAGGAGACGTCGTCGAACTCCACCGACACCGGCCCGGCGGGGACCTCGCGGGCCTCCTTCTTCTCCTCCACCAGGGGCCGCAGGTCCAGGATCTCGAAGACCCGGCTGAAGCTGACCAGCGCGCTCATCACCTCCACCCGGGCGCTGGCCAGGGAGGTGAGCGGGGCGTACAGGCGGGTGAGGAGCATGCCCATGGACACCACGGTTCCCGCGTCCAGGCGGCCGGTCAGGGCGTAGAAGCCGCCCAGGCCGTAGACCAGGGCCAGGGCGAGCGCGGAGACCAGGGTCAGGGCGGTGAAGAAGACCTCCTGGACCATCGCGGTGCGCACGCCGATGTCGCGGACCCGTCCGGCGCGGCGGGCGAACTCGGCCGACTCCTCCTCGGGGCGGCCGAAGAGCTTGACCAGGGTGGCGCCCGGAGCCGAGAAGCGCTCGGTCATCTGGGTGCCCATGGCCGCGTTGTGGACGGTGCGCTCGCGCTCGATCCTGGCCAGGCGCGCGCCCATGCGGCGGGCGGGCACCACGAACAGCGGCAGCAGCACGAGCGCGAGCAGGGTGATCTGCCAGGACAGGGCGAGCATGACGGCCAGGGCCAGGGCCAGGGTGACCAGGTTGCTGAGCACCCCGGAGAGCACGTCGCTGAAGGCGCGCTGGGCGCCGATGACGTCGTTGTTGAGGCGGCTGACGAGGGCGCCGGTGCGTGTGCGGGTGAAGAAGGCGACCGGCATGCGCTGGACGTGGTCGTAGACGGTGGTGCGCAGGTCCAGGATGAGCCCCTCGCCGACGCGGGAGGAGAGCCAGCGCACCACCAGCCCCAGGGCGGCTTCGAGGACCGCGACGGCGGCGATGAGCCCGGCCAGGAACAGTACGGGTTCCAGCGGGCCGCCCTCGGTGATGGCGGTGACGACCCGTCCGGCCAGGAGCGGGGAGGCCACGGTCAGGACGGCGGTGACCACGCTCAGGGCCACGAACCAGGCGAGCTGGCGCGCGTGGGGCCGGGCGAAGGAGGCGATCCGGCGCAGGACGGGCAGTGAGAAGGGGCGCTGGTCCTCGCGGGCGTGCATGGCGTGGTACATGGAGTTATAAGCGGCCAGTTCCATACTCATGGTCGTCCACCGGATCTGTCGGAGTTGATGCCAAGAACCGTAGAACCTCAACAAATATTGAGGTCAAACTCCCGCCCGCGACCCGCCAACCGCCCGGAGGCCGCCGCGCGGGGGAGTGGGACGCCCTCGACGGACTCCTACGGCGCAGATCCCCCTCCTGCCACCGGCCAACCGCCCGGAGGCCGCTGCGCGGAGCAGAGGTCAGGAGGAGGTGCGGGCGATGGTGCCCGCGGTGAGGGTGGCCAGCATGTCCTCCAGTGCGGTGGCGAAGTCCATCTCGAACGCGGTGAGTGACGGGTCGGCCCGGTAGGCGGCGAGCATCGCCTCGGAGGGGTGGGCGTGCGTCCACACGGCCCCGATCGCCATGATCATGGCCGCGGCCAGGCGCGGGGCGTCCTCGCCCAGTTCGGGCAGGTGGCGGTCGGCCAGCACGGCGACGGCGGCGACGTTGGCCACGGCCGCGCGCTTGTAGCGGGCGGCCGCCTCGGCGGAGACGTTGTGCTCCAGCACGCCCGCCTGGGAGCTCAGCAGGTCGCACAGGACCCGGCGCCCGGCGAGGGAGCGGGCGACGGCGGCGGCGAACTGCTCCGTGCGCCGCTCCACGGGCGCCGCCCGGTCGATGCCGGCGTCGAGGAGGGCGGGCAGGTCGGCGATCCACTGCCGCCAGGCGCGGTCCAGCAGCTCCAACAGGATCGCTTCACGGGATTCGAAGTAGCGCAGCACGTTGGACTTGGCCAGCCCGACCCGGCGGCTCAGCTCGTTGAGGCTGACGCCACCGGCGGGCATCTCCTCAAGCATGGCCGCGGTGGTGTCCAGTACCGCCCTGCGCCGGATCTCGCGCTGCTCCTCACTGCGGGCGCGCTGGAAGTTCTCCATGCCCCCATATTACAAACCGCCGGTCTTTTGACATCAGACCACCGGTCTCTTAAATTGGGGCGCGCCGCACAAGACCTCCCGGGCCGGGTATCCGGTCGCCGGACGACCCGCGCACAGCACACGACGAACCAACGGAGAGGCACGGAGATGAACCACTGGACGCCTGACGACATCCCCGACCAGAGCGGCCGTACGGCGCTGATCACCGGCGGGAGCGGCGGGATCGGCCTGGAGACCGCTCGCGTCCTGGCCCGGCACGGCGCCCGCGTCATCCTGGCGGGACGCAGCCGGGACAGACTGGACCAGGCCGCCGAGACCGTGCGCACCGCCGCGCCCGGGGCCCGGACCGACACACTGGTACTCGACCTCGCCGACCTCTCCTCCGTCCGTGACGCCGCCACGCGAATCGCCGAGACCGAGACGATCGACCTGCTGTTCAACAACGCCGGCGTGATGAACCTGCCCGAGCGGCGGCTGACACGCGACGGCTTCGAGATGACGGTCGGCACCAACCACCTCGGCCACTTCGCCTTCGACGCCCGGGTCTGGCCCGCCGTACTGCGTTCCCCCGCACCTCGCGTGGTCACGGTCAGCGCCATCGCCGCGCGGTGGCGGACGGGCGGACTCGACGACCTGATGAGCGAGAAGGGCTACCGCGCCATGGGCGCCTACGCGAAGTCCAAGCGCGCCAACATCGTCTACACCCTCGAACTCGCCCGCCGGACCGCGCACAGCCCCCTCGCGGCACTCGTCGTCCATCCGGGATCAGCGATGACCGGGCTCCAGCAGCACGGCACCGGGACACTGAGCCGCATCGTCACCCCGGTCGCCGCGCGCCTGCTCATGGGATCGGCCGACGGTGCCGCCTGGCCCCTCCTGTACGCGGCCACCAGTACGCACGTCAGCTCCGGGCAGTTCATCGGCCCGGCCGGCCGCGACCAGACCTCCGGCACCCCCAAACCCGCCAGGCTTCCCACGGGAGCGGACGACACCGATGAGGCCGGGCGGCTGTGGACGGCGAGCGAACAGCTCACCGGCGTCCCCTTCGACGCCGGGACCGGAACAGCCTCCTAGACCACTGGCCAGTCGGCACGCGGGGAGCACACACCCCCGGCAGACACCCCACCCACGTAAGGAGTAGGAATGAACACCGGACTGATCCTCGGCGGAGGCGGCTGGGTCGGCATCGCCTGGGAGACCGGCGTACTCGCAGCCCTGGGCGAGCACGCGGGGTTCACCCCCTCGGCCTGCTCGGTCGCCGTCGGCACGTCGGCTGGCGCCTACGTCGCGGCGATGGCCATGGGCGGAGTCGACCTGGCCGAGCGCGTCCGCGCCGAACAGAGCGGCGCCCTGCTCACGCCGCTGGCACCGCTGCCCGAACCGACGCGCGACACCGCCGGGAGGCCGCTGCACGGGCAAACGGGGCGCCCGCGGCCGACACCCGTGCACCGGCGGCCCCTGCGGCCGGACCCGATCCCCGTACACCCCTTCTCCGGCCGTCGGCGCTCTGGTAGAACGGCCCGGTGGACCCCCAAGGACTCCTCGCGCTCCTCCTCCTGGCCCTCTTCTCCGTGTACTCGGTCTACTCCGGCTTCAAGGACCTGTCGGCGGCGCTGCGGGTCCGGCGCGACGCCCGCCTTCTGGACCGGACCGGCGTGCGCGCGCGGGGAGTCGTCACTTCGGTGCACCCTCTTACCCGGAGCCCCAACGGCCACACCGTCACCGTGGCCTTCCGCGACGCCGACGGCCGGGAGCGGGAGGCGGTCGACACCTCGGGGCTGGGCGGGTACCTCGTCCGCGAGGGCACCCCGGTCGAACTCCTGCACTCGGCCGACGACCCGCGGCTCGTCCGGGTGGAGAGCGCTGTCCTGCCCGGCCCGTCGGCCGAGCACTACCCTGTCCGCCCCGGGTGCCGCCCCGGCGGCGCGAAGGCGATCGCCGCCGCGGTCCTGACGATGCTCGCCGTGCCCGCCTTCACCGCCGTCATCGCCGCGCTGGCCCTGTCCGGCGGGGACGGCGGCGGCCTCCTCCGGTACCTGCCGTTCCTGTTCACCGTCGTCGGCCTCGGCATGCTCCTCTCCGCGACCGTGTCCGCGGTGCGCGACCGTGCGGGCGGCCGGGGCTACACCGGTGGGGCCGACGGAACCGTCACCGACTCCTGGCGTGAGGCCAGCAGGGCGACGGTGAACGGCCGCCGCGTGTACACCCACCCGTTCACCGTGCACTTCTCGGCCGGCGACGGGCGCGAGGTGCACCGGCGCTACCGCCGCTCCAGCACCTCCTACCGCCCCGTCAGGGGACAGAGCGCGCGGGTCAGGTACGACCTCAGGGCCCCGGCGCGCTTCTCCGTGCCCGAAGCCCACACGTGGGGGTGCGGGCCCGGCGCGGTCATGGTCGTCGTCGGCCTGGGCTTCGTCATCATCGGAACGTTCGTCGGCCTCATGTTCCTGCTGTCGGGTTCGCTCTAGCCGGGCGGGCGGTTCCGCGAGCCGTCCCGCCCAGAGCGGCGCGGCTCCCCGGCGCCCCGACGTGCGGTGACGACCGCCGACCGACCGCTGTCCTGGTCCGGCCACCGCCGTCGGCCGTCGACGGGTGCGGGGCGGGTAGGAACCCGACCACCCCCGCGCCGTGGAGGCCGCCATGCCGTCGATGCTGCTGATCGTGGCCGGATGCGCGCTCGCGTGCGCCTGCCTGCTGTGGGTCGTGCTCGGCTCCTACCGCACCATGGTCGGCTCCCACGAGGAGGAGCGCCTCAGGAAACGCGACGCCGTGCTCACGCATCTGGCGGTGGTGGCCGCCAGCGGCGGTGCGGGCACGACCCTGATCGTGGTCGCGGTCGCGCCACCGCAGAGCAGCGGCGCGCGGGCCCTCCTGGCGGTACTGGCCGTGTACGTCTTCGTCTGCGCCGCGTGTGCCTGGGCGACCGGGTACCTGGACGGGGTCCGCCACCGGAGACGCGTCCGCGACCTGCTGACGGTCGCGATGTGGACTGCCGTCATGGCCGTGTTCCTGGCCCTGGCCGGGGCCGTGACCGATCCGGGCGCCCGGGAGGCGGTCGGCGACGTGGCCGACGCGGTCGGCGCGGTTGTAGCGGGGGTGCTGCCCCTGGTGGCCGTGGTCGTGACGACCGTCGTGACACTCGGTTTCATGATCCTCGTCGGCGGGGAGGACCGGAGCGCTCCTCGGCGCCCCCGGGGGATGAGCAGGCAGGTGTGGAACCGGCAGCAGAGGGAGTGGCGGGAGTACAGGCGCAGGTACGGCACCGACCGCAGCGGCGGCGCGGGCTACAGCGGCGGCGGTGACGGGGGCGACGGAGGCGGCGGCGGAGACTGACCGGCGCTCCGTCCGCCGACACCCGCCCTCCGGGTCGAACAGCGGGAGTGCGCCGGGCAGCGATCCTCATACGCCCGCCGCCATGGGCGCGGTGTCCTGCCGGTGCTGCGCGGCCCGTGCGGTCTCCTCCCGGTGCGGCGCCGCGGTGTACACGCCCACGTGGGGGTCCTCGGGAGCCAGCAGCAGGGCGCGGCCGAGCGTGGCCTGTGTGCGGGCGCAGGCGCGCGCCACCAGGGGCAGGGTGAGGGCGAACAGCACTCCGGCGAGCATGTGCGCCACCGTGGTCGCCAGCACCGGGTACTCGGGCACCAGGTAGGTGCCCACGTCGGTGTAGCCGGGGATGGTGTACAGCGACCAGCCCCACAGCGGCTGGAGCAGCCCGGCCAGGGCGCCTGCCCACCAGGTGGCGGTGAGGCAGAAGCCGACCACGGCCACGGGCAGCAGCACCAGCGCGTGCAGGGCGTCCAGCCAGCTCTGCGGGCAGGCCAGCGGGGTCAGGGCCCGGCGCAGGGGGCCGACTCCGGGAGCGGGGGAGCGGTAGGGGCGGCGCGTCACCGGTCGTCGGCCCAGGTCGGCCAGGCGCACGCGTTCGACGTGGGCGAACCCGCGTGCGGCGTACAGGGCGCCCGTCATCAGGAACAGGCCCGCCATGACGACGGCGGTGCCCGCCCCGGCGGCCAGGACCGTCAGGACGACCACGAAGGCGATGAGGGCCAACGGCAGGCCCAGGAGGATGTGGCGGGTGTCGGCCAGGAGCCGGGCGACGGGGTTGCGGGTCGTGTCCATGGCCCCGAAGTTACGCCCGGCCGGGCCCGGAGTCAGGGCGGTACGGGTGCGGACCGGGGGTGGTGCTGGCTCCACCCCGCGTTGGCGCCGCCGCGTTCGGGCCCTTCGGTCACAGGGCGTCCAGGAAGGCGGTGGCCCCGTCGAGGATTCCGGAGAGCCACAGCCCGTGCCGCAGGACCAGGAAGCCGACGATGCCGATGATCCAGCCCAGGGCCTCCCGGGAACCGGACTCGATCTTGGTCCGCCAGCGCTCCATCCGGGGCCGCAGCCGCTCGCCGAAGGCGCGGTAGGCCAGGTAGAGCAGGATCGGCGGGAGCACCATGACGACGTTGTAGGCGGCGAGCAGCGGCACCCAGGCCGCGGTGGAGAGCCCGGCGGTGGTCATGATGCCGATGGCGCCGAAGTAGGGCAGCGCGGTACCGCCCTCCAGCAGGCCGGTGGCCAGGCCCAGCGCGACCATCGTGCCGGTGCGCAGCGATACGGGCCTGCGCTGCCGCCGCGGTCCGCTCGGCATGAACAGGGCGTAGGCGAGCATGCCCCCGCCCAGCACCACCATCACCCAGCCCAGGACGGGGCTGTCGGCGAGGTCGTCCAGGGCCTCGAACGCGAAGCCGAGGCCGAGCATGAGCGCGCAGCCCAGGGCGAAGTAGAAGGCGGCGACGGTGGCCAGGTAGACGAACAGGGGGCGGGCCACCGACCGCGCCCCGCTGAGTAACACGTACAGCGAGACCCCGATGGTGGCGGGGCTCAGGGTGTCCAGCAGCGCCAGTCCGGCGACCGGCAACAGCACTTCCAGGGACGGCATCGGGATCTCCCCCGCTCTCGTTTTCATACGCCTGTGTCAAATAAAATAACACAAGTGTGCTAGAAAGGGGAGATGCCCAAGATCGTCGACCACGAACAGCGCCGCCGGGAGCTGGCCGAGGCCCTGTGGCGGGTCATCGCCGAGTCCGGCCCGGCCGCCGTGTCCATCCGCTCCGTGGCCGCCGAGGCGGGCTGGTCCCCCGGAGCCCTGCGCCACTACTTCCAGACCCGCGAGGACCTGCTCGTCTTCGCCATGAACCTGTCCGAGGAGCGCGTCACCGCGCGCGTGACGGCCCTGAACGGCGCCCAGGACCCGGACACCCCGTTCCTGGACCGCATGGCCGAGTACGCCGAACAGCTCCTGCCCCTGGACGCGACCCGCCGCGCGGAGTACCGCGCCTGGGAGGCCGCCGGGCTGCTGGGGGAGTACGACCGCGACCGGGAGCAGCGCTGGAACAGCCAGCGCAGGCTCTACCGGCTCCTGATCGCCGCCCTCACCCAGCAGCCGGTGGAGGACCCCTTCCAGCCCCACCCCGACCCGTGGGTCGAGGAGTGGTCCGGGTACCTGCACACCCAGGTGGACGGGCTCGCCCTCCAGCTGATGGTCACCCCGGGCATGAAGGGCCCCGAGGGGGCGCGGCGGGAGCTGCGCGCCTTCCTGGCCCGCACCGAGGAGGCATGGCGGCGCCGCCAGGACACCTGAGCGGTCGGCGTCCGGGGGAGGACGGAGCGGCCCGCCGCACCCGGTGGGCCCCTCCGAGAGGCCCTCTCAGCCCGCCCCGGCCGCAGAAGGAGCCAACAGCCCCCTCCGCCTCCGCCGTCACCACCGCCGCCGGACCCGCCGTCGCCGCCGCCCCGGTGGCCGCCGTCCGACCCGCTGCCGCCGTAGCGGATCTCGTCCACGATGGAGACGACACAGAAGACCAACGGGTTGACTTCCTCTTCCTCGTCAACGAGGGAGATTCCGACCGCCCCTTGTCGGGGCGGTGGTGCTACGCGCCTCGCGGCCGCAACTGGTTCCTGCTTCACCGACATGGCATCCCAGAGGTCTCGGCAGGCTGGCACGGTTCACCCCGAAGGGCTAGTCCATCCGCGCGTGAGAATGTTCTGGGCCGCGTTCACGTCCGCATGAGCTGTGTGCCCGCACCTGCCGCAGCAGAACACCGATTGGCTCTCTCGGTTCTCCGCCGCGACGTATGCGCACGAGTGACAGGTCTGGGACGTGTACGCGGGATCGACCGCCACGATCCGACTCCCGGTGCGCCGAGCCGCGTTCTGACAGGCCAGCGTGAGGCCGTGCCATCCCTTGGCCAGGATCGCCCGATTCAACCCCGCCTTCTGACGCACGTTGACACCCGGCGCGTGGGTGGTGCCTTGGGCCGAGGCGGTCATGTTCTTGGTCTTGAGCTTCTCCAGCACCACGACCGCGTTCTTGGCACACAACGTATGGGCGACCTGCGCGGCAAAATCGGCGCGCCGAGCCCGCACCCGCCCGGTCAGCTTGCCCAGAGCGGCCCTGGTCCTGGCCCGGTTCGCCGACCCTTTGCGTTGGCGGCACAGGCGTCGGCGCAGACGGCGTTCACGCTCGGCCTCCTTCTGGGTCTGGAACACCTGGTCGAGCAGGTCGCCGTCGGAGGTGGCCACCGCCACCGCCACACCCCAGTCCACACCTACCGCGCTGGCGGGGCGCTCATGCGCCTCGGGGGTGGTGTGGCCGTCCTCGCACAGCAACGACACGTACCAGTGGGCCCCGTCGCGGGAGACGGTGGCTGAGCGGACTGCGCCCCGGGGCGCGCGTGACCAGCGGAAGCGCGCCCATCCCAGCTTGGGCAGCTTGATGCGCCCCCATTTGCGGCTCAGGCGTTGAATGCTCATCCGCCCACCGTCGGGGAAGCGGAAGGAGGGCTTCCACCGCACCTTGAACGTGCCGTGCTCCCGGCAGGCCCGGTCCAGGTCGCGCAGGGTCTGCTGGAGGATGTGGGAGGGGGCGGCCTTCAGCCAGGTCTCCTCGGTCTTGGCCTCGGCCAGTTCACGGGCTTGGAGGTGGTAGCCGCAGTAGGGCAGGCGTTGGCCGCGCTGCCAACGGGACACGGCCTCACGGCGCTGGTGCAGGCCGGTGTTCCACACCGCCCGACAGATATCGCCATAGACCTGACACGACTCGGCCTGCTCGTCAGTGAGCGCGAGCCGGTACCGAAATCCCGTCAGCATGATGAGAAAACACCTCCCCTCGAAGAACCAGCACACACCGTAGTCGGGCCCTACGACATTGTGGCGGGGGCGGCTCACCCCGCCCTGAAGGACGGAGTCTGCACCGCCAACGAAAACGATCACACCGATGACGACGATGGCCACCACCGCCAGAAGCATGTCGAGAACGCTCATGCCCGTATCCTCCCCGCCTACGGCGTGCGGTACCTCAGGAGCACCGCCCGGGCCGGAGCGTCAGACCAGCCAGCGCCCGTCACGCATCAGCTCGCGTCCGGACGACCCTTGCGTCCCTCTTGCCCCAGGGGTCCGTGTTCTTCGCTATGTCCGGTGGCCGATACTGGGGGTGCCAGCGGCCGGAAACAACGGGGGAGATGCGTGTGACCACCAGCAGTGAGACGACTTCGGGGCCCTGGACCGACCTGGCCTACAGGACCGCCGTCACCGATGACGTCCCCGCGCTCGTCGAGCTGGTCAACTCCTGCTACCGCGGCGACTCCTCCAAGCAGGGCTGGACCACCGAGGCCGACCTGCTCGACGGCCAGCGCGTGGACGCCGGGGGCATGGCCGAGCTGCTGTCGCGCACCAACACGATCGTGCTGGTCGCCGAGGCCCAGGGGCGGATCGTGGCCTGCTGCGAGCTCCAGCGCGGCGTCAACGGCGCCTACTTCGGCATGTTCTCGGTACGGCCCGGCATCCAGGGAGGGGGGCTGGGCAAGCGGGTCCTGGCCGAGGCGGAGGAGACCGCGGTGCGCGAGTGGGGCTGCCGCCTGATGCGGATGAAGGTGCTCAAGCAGCGTCCGGAGCTGATCGCCTGGTACGAGCGGCGCGGCTACACCAACACCGGCAAGACCGAGCCCTTTCCCTACGGTGACGCGACTTTCGGCCTGCCCAAGCGCGCGGATCTGGCCTTCGTCGAGCTCACCCGGGAACTGCTCGCCCCCTGACCGGGGCGCGGCCGGTCGGGGGCGGCCGCGTCAGCCCTGTTCGAGGTTGGCCGACATCCGCTCCAGCACGTCGACCGCGGTGCGGTACTCCTCGGCGCTGATCCCCCGCGAGATACGGCGGCGGGCCTCGTCGACCCTGGCGAAGAGGGCCTCGTGCGCGGCCTCTCCCGCCGCGCTGAGGTTCAGGGAGACCAGGCCCTCCACCCAGCCGCGCCGACGCAGCTCCTCGACCACCGGGGTGACGCTGTACTCGTCCTCGTCCAGGAACGCGGCGAGCCTGCGGTCCAGGTCGGCGATCGTGCCCGGTTCGGTGTGCAGGGAGTTGAGCACCTGCCAGTGGCGGCGCCCCAGCGACTCCGCGGCCAGGGTCCGGTCCAGGTCGTTCTCGATGAGCCGGTCCAGGTGCTTGAGCCAGTAGCCGATCGGCAGGTCGGACATGGTGCTCCTTCCAGCGGTGACTGCGCGGGCGTCCACTCTCCGAGACACGTCGAAGATAGATCGCCGCGCCGCGCACCGCCAACGACCGGCGGCGGTGTCGGCACGGGGGCTTGTCGCGAGTTAGGCCCGGCACAGGATCGCGCCGCGCGGGATCACGAACACCCCGTCGGGGTCCTGGCTCCAGGCCGTCCAGCCCGCCGATATGCGCTCCAGCTCCTCCCGGGTGGCGTGGCCCTCCGCGACCGCCTGGCGGCCCATGTCCGACTCCAGGATGCGCCGGGACCACATGCCGCCCCACCAGGCGCGGCGCTCGGGGGAGGAGTGGTTCCACACCTCGGCCACGTAGGTGACGTCCTCGAACCCGGCCTCGCGGGCCCAGGAGGCCATGCGCCGCCCCGCGTCTGGCTCGCCGCCGTTGGCGCGCGCCACACGCTGGTACAGGTCCATCCACGCGTCCAGTTCGGGCAGGCGCGGGTACCAGTACATCGCGGAGTAGTCGCTGTCGCAGGCGGCCACGACCCCGCCCGGCCTGGCCACGCGGCGCATCTCGGCCAGGGCCCGGACCGGGTCGGCCACGTGCTGGAGGACCTGGTGGGCGTGGACGACGTCGAAGGAGTCGTCGGGCAGGTCCAAGTCGTGGACGTCGCCGACCCGGAAGTCGATGTTGTCGGCCCCGGCCTCCCTCGCGCTGGCGCGGGCCAGTTCGACGGCCTCGGCCGAGGCGTCCACGGCGGTGACCCTCCCCGGGGCGACCCTGCGGGCGAGGTCGGCGGTGATGCTGCCCGGGCCGCAGCCCACGTCCAGCAGCGAGCGGCCGGGGACCATCCGGTCCAGGGCGTAGGCGGCGGAGTTCTCCGCGTCGCGCCAGCGGTAGGAGTCGGTGACCGTGGGGTGCTGGCCGTGGGTGTAGCGCGTCATCGAACGCCCTCTCGTGGGTCGCGGGCGGGAGCGAACACCTCGGACCCTACACCGACATCTCTGTAAATGAGATTCTATTCTCATCATATGAGACAAAGAAGAGAATGCCCTCTTAGGAGGGGTTCCTCCCCGGGCCACGGAGGCAACCGGCCGCGGAACGGGCGAGAGGGGCGAAACTCCTGGGAAAACCCCCGCACGGGCCGATGATTTCCGCCGCCCGGACGCGTCATCACGGGTAGGGCGGACGCGCGCAGGGCCGCGCCGCACACCGAGAGGACCAGATCATGACACGGCTGAACAAGATCACCCCCTGCCTGTGGTTCGACACCCGCGCCGAGGAGGCGGCCCGCTTCTACGTGGGCCTGTTCGACAACTCGCGCATCCTGCGGGTCCGGCACTTCGGCCCCGAGGGGCCCCGGCCCGCCGACATGGTGCTGACCGTGGACTTCGAGATCGACGGACAGCAGATCACCGCGCTCAACGGCGGCCCGGAGTTCACCTTCTCCGAGGCGGTCTCCCTCCAGGTGGTCTGCGACAGCCAGGAGGAGTCCGACCACTACTGGTCCAGGCTCAGCGAGGGGGGCGAGGAGGGCCAGTGCGGCTGGCTCAAGGACCGATACGGCTTCTCCTGGCAGGTCTTCCCGGCCGAGCTGGACGACCTGCTGGCCGACCCCGACCCCGGCCGGGCCGGACGCGCCATGCAGGCCATGCTCAAGATGGGCCGGATCGACCTGCCCGAGATCCGGCGGGCCGCGGACGCGGCCTGACCCGCGGCGGCCGTCCGCGCCGGGAGACGGCGGCGCGGACGGCCCCGTCCGGTCTCAGACCCGGGCCAGGGACAGGTAGGCGAAGCCGAGCGTCTCCCGGGTGCCGCGCAGCCAGAAGTTCCGGTACCGGTCCGCCCTGGCCCGGACCTCGTCGGCGTCGAGGGAGTCGGGGTTGCGCTCCAGCCACTCCTCCCGCCCCCGGGCGTGCCGGGACTCGAAGTCGTCCCACTCCTCCAGGGTGGCCTGCGACAGCGCCCGCAGCCGGAAGCCGTGGGAGAGGGCGAGGTCCACCAGGTCGGGCAGCGACCGGTACTGGGCGCGCGGGATGTCGGTCATGGCCTCCAGCTCCGCGGGCGTCGGCTCGCGCAGCCAGAAGCACTCACCGAACAGGAACCGGCCGCCGGGCCGGAGCAGGTCGGCGACCGCCTCCAGGGCGTTGACGGTGTGCGTCACCGGGTCGCCGCCCCACACGTGGCTGGCGCCGTTGTTGACCACCACGTCCGCGTGCGTACCGGACCAGGCGCCCACGTCGCCGACCGTGAGTTCGACGCGGTCCGCCAGGCCCCGGGCCCGGGCGTTGGCGCGCCCGTGCTCCACGGCCTCCTCACCGAGGTCGATACCGAACCCGGTGGCGGTCGGCTCGCTGGCCAGGGCACACAGCAGCAGTTCGGCCCAGCCGCAGCCGATGTCGACGATCCGCCTGCCCTCCAGGGAGTCCAGGTCCCGGATGAGCCTGGCGGCGTGGGCGTCCGAGAGCGGGCCGTTGAAGTCGGCGTCGCGGTACAGGGGCGGCAGGGGCGGTGTGGTCATCCGAACACCCTGGCGGGGGAGCCGCCGCCCGTCCACCCGTTTTCGGGGGCGCGGAGCCACCCTCCCCGTGGAGGGCTCCGGTCGGCGCGCCGGGCCCGGGCAGGGGGAGCCCCATGGCGGGGACGCGTGTCGAGCGCACCGGCCCGGGGCGGCACACGGAGCGGCCGGGTATTTCCGGTGCGCCGACCCGGCGGCAGGGTCTAGACTGCCGCGCATGATGGCAGTCGCAGTCACGGACTAGGCGGGCGTCCGCGCCCGCCGCCCGCCGCGCGCCGCGTCCCGTCCCGGGAGGACGGGCGGGGCCTGTTCGGCGTACCGCGCGGGCGGAACGGCTTCCCTTCCGTTTCCCGGCCCGCCCCGACGCGGGTCCGACCCGATCGGCCATCATGAACTCCTTCCGAACTCCCGACGCGCGCTCAGGCCGCCGGGAACACCTCACCGCTGCCCGCCGTTGGTGGGCGCTGGCGGCGGTGTCGATGCTCCAGTTCCTCATCGCCGTGGACGTCACGGTCGTCAACATCGCCCTGCCCTCCATCGGCGCCGACCTGGACGCCGGTCCGCAGGGCCTGACCTGGGTCGTCGCCGGTTACACGCTAGTCGGCGGCGGCCTGCTGCTGCTCGGCGGGCGCGTGTGCGACCTGCTGGGGCGGCGGCGCATGCTGCTCCTGGGCGCCGCCCTGTTCGGCGCGGCCTCGCTCGTCGCGGGCGCGGCGCCGGACCTGCCCTGGCTCCTGGCCGCCCGCTTCGGGCAGGGGGCCGGTGAGGCGCTGGCCTCCCCGGCGGCCATGTCGCTGATCGCGATGCTCTTCCCCGACCCCCAGGAACGCGCCAGGGCCCTCGGCGTCTGGGGCGCCATCTCCAGCTCCGGCCTGGTGGGCGGGGTGCTGCTGTCCGGCGTGATCACCGAGCTGCTGCACTGGCGGTGGATCTTCCTGGTCAACCTGCCCGTGGTCGCCGTGGTCCTGGTCGCGGTCCCGCTGCTGGTCGCGCCCGACCGCGTCCGCGGCGCGGCGCCGGGGGCCCAGGCCACGGCCGCCGGGACCGGCGCCGCACGGCGCCGTCCCGACGTGCTGGGCGGGTTGCTGCTGACGGCCGGTCCGCTGGCCCTGGTGCACGGGGTGCTCCAGGCGGCGGAGCACCCGTGGACGGAGCCGCGGGTGTACGTCCCCGTGCTCGCGGGTGTCGCGGCGACGGGGCTGTTCGTCCTGGTCGAGGCCAGGTCGCGCAACCCGCTGGTGCCGCTGTCCTTCTTCGCCGACCGCACCAGGCTGGTCGCCAACGGGGCGACGGTGCTGCTCAGCGCGGCGCTGTCGACCTCCTTCCTGCTGGTGACGCTCTACCTCCAGCACGTGCTGGGGATGAGCCCCATACAGGCGGGGCTGGCGTACGTGCCGTTCTGCGCGGCGATCCTGGTCTCGGCGACCGTGGTCGGCCGGATCATCGGCGCCCTGGGCCTGTCCGGGGCGGCGATCGCGGGCCTGCTGTCGGCCGCGGCCGGAACCGCGTGGCTGTCGCGGCTGCCGGTGGACGGCAGTCTGTGGACCGACGCTATGCCGGGCATGCTCCTGGTCGGCGTCGGCATGGGCGTCGGCCTGATCGCCCTGCAGAACGCCGCCCTGCACGGGGTGACCGAGGCCGACGCGGGGGTCGCCTCCGGCGTCCAGCGCTCGGTCGACCAGCTCGGCGGGGCCACCGGCATGGCCGTCCTCGTGGGCGCGGCGGTCGCCGCGGGGGCGTCCGGCGACGTGGCCGCCTCCGTCGAGGGCTACCGCACCGCCTTCTCCTGGGCGACCGTCGGCGTCCTGCTGGCCGCCGCCGGTGTGGCCCTGTCCGCCTGGCGGTCCGGCCGCGCCTGACCGGTGCCACCGCCCTTCCGGGGCCGCCGCGTGACAGGCGGCCCCGGAAGGGGGCACGGCCGCGGTCAGATGTGGCGGGCGCCGCCGGACCCGTCGGCGGGGCCGGGGCGGTCCACGTAGTTCAGGATCACGTCGCAGCTGTACTGGAACTCGTCCATGAGCCGCTGCGCCTCGATCAGAAGCACGCCGTAGGGCAGCCGGAGGTCGTCGAAGGGCGGGGAGTCCTCTTCCTCCTTGGCCCGTACGAGGTCGTCGTAGTGCTCTCGGGCCTGCTCCGCGAGTCGGCACAGCCTCCGGGCCTGGGGGCCGAGCCGGTCCTGGTCCAGCCCGCTGAGCTCGCGGGTGATCTCGGCGACCGAGGCGAGGAAGTCCCCGTACAGGCGCAGGAAGTCCTGGTGGACGGAGCGCTCATCGTCACGGCTCCAAAGGTGGATGCTGCGGGCCAGGGAGCCCAGCTGGTGGGTGGTGCGCTCCAGGGCGTCGACCAGCTGCTGGTAGCCCTCGAAGGCGACGTTGTGGCGGTGTCTGCGCAGGAGTCTGGCCGGGTTGAGGTAGACGCTCTCCCAGGCGGTGTCCACCGCCGAACGCGTCTGCTGGACGGTCGACGCGAGCCGGTGGGCCCGCCGCCGCCAGTCCTCGGCCTCGTCCTCGGTCAGGTCCCCCCGTTCCATCCCGCGCCGGATGTCCCCGATCAGGTCGCACTCGGAGTGCGCGAGGGAGCGGATGGCGTACTCCGCGCTGCGAAAGCGCATGGGAGGCAGCACGAGGACATTGACCGCGGTGCCGATGGCGCAACCGATGAGCACCAGCAACAGGATCTGGGAGAGGTCCACCAGGCGCCCGGTGTAGCCCTGGGAGGTCAGGAAGGTGGAGAAGGCGAAGAACGCGGCCGTGACCACCTGGGAGCCCTGGCTGCCCAGGGGCCTCCACCGGCCGATGACCAGGGCGATGAGGGTGACCACGACGAAGGTCAGCATGTCCGGGCCCGCGGCGAAGCCCAGGACGGCCTGCACCGTGATACCCAGCGCCACCGCGCCCACGTAACGCAGCGACTGGACCACCGACTGGTAGACGGTGACCTGCATCATCAGGACCGCGGTGAAGGGGGCGAAGGCCGGAGAACTGGCCTGCATCAGGTGCTGCGCGACGAACCACGCCAACGATGCGGCCAGGGCGCTCTTGCCGATGGACAGCGCCGTGTGCCGTTCGTGTCCGTCCGAACCCACCGCGCGGCTCACCCACGCGCGTGCGCGGGCCACGGATCCGCCCGCGCCCGCCCTGTCCCGACCCGTCACTGTTTCCTCCCACCGGTGCCCTCGCCGACCTTCTCCCAGGGGCGCAGCTACCCGGGGTGAGGGGCGGCGAAGCACAGAAGGGGGCGGGTGTGGATCACTCAGCGGCGCAGGGCGCAGTCCCCGCAGTACCCCGCGCCCGGCAGCCGGTAGTACAGGCAGCACGTGGTGCGCCGGAACACCCCCAGCCCGGAGGCGTCCACTCCCGTGTAACCGCCCGTCCCGGCCAGGGAGGGGCGTCCCAGCAGGTCATCGGCCACCTCCCCGGCCCGCGCGCGCACCGCGGGCCGGTCCGCGCCCAGGGCGCGCACGGCCCCGGCCAGGGCGGCGGCGGTGTTGCCCCGCAGCAGCCCCGGCGCCACCCCGCCCGCCCCGGCCAGGCCCCGCGCCGCACGGGCCAGGACACCGAGGACCACGGTGCGCTCGACCCAGTCGGCCAGTTCCGCCGTCCCCCCGGTCACCGCCGCGGCCTCCTCCTGCGAGGTGCGCAGCACCACCGGCCCCTCCCGGTGCGGGTCCCAGTGGAACCGCGCCGCGTCCACCAGCACCCCGTGGCACAGTCCGGCCGCCAGCACCGGCGACAGCAGCCGCGTCGCCAGCCCCTGCTGGAACACCGACGCCGCCACCCGCCACTCCACCACCGCATCCGGCCGCCCCGCCAGTTCCGCCAGGCGGTTCCGCGTCCGCTCCACCTCGGCCGCGAGAACGCGGGGCTCCAGAGCCCCGCCGCCTCCCAACGGCAGCCACCCCGTGCCGGGAGGGGCCGCCTCCACGGCGAACAGCGTGTTGACCCGGCCGACCTCCGCCAGGACCGGCCGCACCGCCGTCGTCCCCGCTCCGCCCACCCCGCACCCGTCCTTCCCCGTACCCGGAAACGCCCGAGTGGTGCCAGCACCACCGGCACTCCACGTGCTGTTGGGTTCGTGCTCCGGGGCCGCCGAACCTAGATTGGTCGCGTGACCGGTCAGAGCACGCGCACCAGCGCCAGGAACGGCGGGAGAGGGGGTTTCCTCACCGCCCTCGCCGCCCTGCCCCGCGTGGCCGAAGCCTACGGGTCCGGTTGGCGCGTGCGCGTGGTGGAGGTCCTGCACCTGATGACCTCGCTGGCCCTGGCCCTGTGCTACCTGGTGCCCGCGTTCATGCTGGTGGTCTCGGCCACCTGGATCGGCTTCGCGGTCTCCGGCCCCTGGCTGCCCGAGGTGTCCCGGCTCGTCCCCGATCGGATGCTCTCGGACTCGCTCGCCTTCCTGGTCGGCCTCCCGGCCCTGGCGACCCTGCTGGCCCGCCTGTCCTGCCGGGTCCAGCGCAACCGGCTGGACAACGTGTTCGGGATCGTGGAGACCAGCCCGCCCGACCCCCTGGCCCACGACAAGCCGCTCGTGCGCGCCTGGCGGTTCGTGTTCGGCCGCGACGCGTGGTCGGCGGTCGTCTACAGCACCGCCGCCGGGATCCACGGCCTCCTGGCCGGGGGCGTGGTGGTGGCGCTGGTGGTGTGCGGCGGGGCGTCGGTCGTGGGAGCCCTGATGGGGATCGTGTTCGTGCTGGTGATGGGCTCCCCGGGCGACCTGGTCGGCCCCCTGGTCCTTGTCGTGTTAGGGCCGCTGTGCGCCCTCGTGGGCCTGCGTCTGGCCCCCTACGTGGTCGCCACCGAGGTCCTGCTGCACCGCAGGCTGCTGTTCGAGGCGCCCGAGGTGCGCATCCGCCGCCGCCTGCTCCACGTCCAGGACAGCCGCCTGCGCATGGTCGACGCCGCCGAGGCCGAGCGCCGCCGCATCGAACGCGACCTGCACGACGGCGCCCAGCAGCGCCTGCTCGCCCTGACCATGACCCTGACCCGGGCGCGCTCGCGCGTGGCCACCGACCCCGAAACGGCACTGGAACTGATCACCGAGGCCCAGCGCGAGTCCCGGGAGGTCATGGACGAACTGCGCCAGGTGGCGCGCGGGCTCCACCCCCGGGTCCTGACCGACCACGGACTGGGCGCGGCCCTGCCCGTGGCCGCCGGACGCGCCCCGGTCCCCGTGCGGGTGGACGTCGAGTTGGCGGAACGCCCCTCCCCGCGCGCCGAGGGAGTGGCCTACTACGTGGCCTGCGAGGCGCTGAACAACGTCGCCAAGCACTCCGGCGCCACCGGGGTCACCGTGGCCGCGGAGCGGGTGCCCCGCCCCGCGCGCGGCGGCGGCGACCTGCTGCGGCTCACCGTCACCGACGACGGCTCCGGAGGGGCCGCTCCACGGGCGGGCACGGGCCTGAACGGCCTGTGGGACCGCGTGGACGCGGTCGACGGCGTCCTGACCATCCACAGCCCGGCCGGTGAGGGCACCGTCCTGACCGCCGACATCCCTTGGGAGGCATGACCGTGTACACCGGTGCGAACCCCGTCCAGCCCGCGGAGAGGGGGCCCAGGGTGGTCCTCGCCGAGGACTCGGTGCTGCTGCGCAGCGGGATGGCACGCCTGTTGGAGGACGCGGGGGTGGAGATCGTCGCGCAGGTCGGCGACGCCGACGCGTTGATGCGGGCGGTGGAGGAGCACCCCGACGTGGATCTGTGCCTGGTCGACATCCGTATGCCGCCCACCTACTCCGAGGAGGGCATCCAGGCGGGTATCGCCATCCGCCGGAGGTATCCGCGGGTGGCGGTGCTGCTGCTGTCCCAGCACGTGGTCAGCCGCTACGCCGCCGACCTGCTCGGCAGCGGGGCCAGCAGGGTCGGCTACCTGCTCAAGGACCGGGTCGCCGACATCGACGAGTTCCTCACCGTGCTGCGCCGCGTCGCCGGGGGAGGCGCCGCCATCGACCCGGAGGTGGTCTCGCAGCTGCTCAGCCGTCGGCGGGACAACGCCCTGGCCCGGCTCACCCCGCGCGAGACCGAGGTGCTGGAGCTCATGGCGCAGGGGCTGAACAACGCGGGCGTGGCCTCGCGGCTGACCGTCACCGAACGCGCCGTGGAGAAGCACATCCGCTCGATCTTCACCAAGCTGGACCTGGGCCACGACGATCACGACCACCGCAGGGTACAGGCCGTGCTGCGCTACCTGCGCGGCGCGGACCGGGACTGACCGCGGACACCAGAGGGGGCGCGAGCCCAACGAGGAAGGAAGAACAGTGACATTCAAGGCACGGGGCCTGTATGCCTCGTCGAGCAAGGAGCCGCGCGGGTTCCGCGTGGGTCCGTGGCTGCTCCTGGGCGCGGTGCTGGTGCTGGGCGTGGTGGTGGCGACCGCCTTCTCGGTCCTGGGCAACGTGGGAGTGGACCGCGGCACCCGCAGCGACGCCTACGACGCGCCCCAGGCCCTGGAGATCGAGAACGGCACCGGCGGCGACGTCGTCCTCACCGGCGGCGCCGAGCGGGTACAGGTGGACCGCACCCTGCGCGGCACACCCCTCACCGAACCGGAGGAGGACATCGAGGAGGACGACGGCGCCCTCCAGGTGGAGGCCGAGTGCCTGGGCCTGCCGTTCTTCGACGGCTGCCGGATCGACTACGAGGTCGCGGTCCCGGTGGGGACCGCGGTGACCGTGGAGACGGTCGGCGGCCGGATCAGCGTGGAGAACGTCGACGGCGAGCTGGAACTGGTCAGCACCAGCGGCGAGGTGCGGGTGGACGGCAACAGCGGAGACGTCACCGCCGAGTCCGTCAGCGGCACGATCGACGTGACCGGAGTGGAGGGCTCCGTGGTCGCGGAGACCACCAGCGGCCGGATCACCGCCGAGGGGGCGGGGGAGCACCTGCAGGCCGCGAGCACCTCCGGTGACGTGGACGCGTCCGGGTTCGACGCGCGCACGGTCGTGGCCGAGTCCACCAGCGGCGACGTCCGGGTGGGCGGCGGCTTCACCGAGGCCCAGGTCTCCACGGTCTCGGGGGGCATCGGGGTCGCCACCGACGAGGCCTTCGACCTGCTGAGCCTGGAGAGCGTCAGCGGCGGGGTCGACGTGCGGGTCCCCGAGGGCGTCTACGAGGTCACCGGGGAGTCCGCGTCCGGGGAGCGCCGCGTTGACGTGGACACCTCCCCGGAGGCGGAGGCCCGCATCCAGGCCGACACCGTCAGCGGCGCGCTCAGCGTCACGTCGGACTAGACCGGCCCGCTCCGGCGCGCTCGAAGCGCAGTGCCGCCCAGTCCGAGTCGATCGGCACCTGGGCGGTACCGCGCCACCCCGAGTCCAGGAGCGGGTCCCAGCCCCGGTCCGCAGCCAGGTCGGTGATGATGGTGCCGCCGCGCCGGGGGTAGCACGCCCACAGGCGGGTGTCCGGCCCCACCGCCTCCAGGACCCTGGGCGCCTCGCGGCCCACGGTGCCCCGGTCCAGGGCGAACAGGTGCACGTCGTCGTAGTCGGCGCCCTCGATGGGGCCCAGGTCGATGTGGATGTCAGGGGGCGGTTCCAGCAGCCGCAGGTAGCGCTCGGGGGCGTTGAGGACGAGCAGCCGGTCGCCGGGGCGCACCCCGAGCCTCTGGGCGAGAGTGCCTGGGTTGTCCGACATATCCCCCTCCGTTCGTGGCCTGCGGGCGTCCTCGCCCGTCTCCTGGCCACCGTACGGTCCACGGCCGCGGAAACCGAGCACCTTCCCCGCCCGCACCCCGGCGGGACCCTGTTTTTTAGGATGCCCCCATGACAGATGAAAACGGCGTACTGCGCTGGGGCGTGCTCGGGACCGGCGGCATCGCCCACTCCTTCGCCGAGGCGCTCGGCTCCACCCCCACCGCCCGGCTCACCGCGGTCGGCTCGCGCACCCCCGAGCGCGCCGAGGAGTTCGGCCGGGCCTGGGACGTCCCCGAACGCCACGGCAGCTACGAGGACCTGGCCCAGAGCCCGAACGTGGACGCCGTGTACGTGGCCACCCCCCACCCCTGGCACCACCCCAACACCCTGACCTGCCTCAGGGCGGGCAAACACGTCCTGGTCGAGAAGCCCATGGCGATGAACGCCCTCCAGGTCTCGCAGATGGCCGAGGCGGCCCGCGAGGGCGGCCTCTTCCTGATGGAGGCGATGTGGACGCGCTACCTGCCCGCCTCCCGCCTGGTCCGCGACCTGGTAGAGGACGGCGCGATCGGCGAGGTGCGCTGGCTCTCGGCCGAGTTCGGCTTCAACGCCCCCTACGACCCCGACCACCGCCTCTTCAACGCCGGCCTGGGCGGCGGCGCCCTGCTCGATCTGGGCGTGTACCCGCTGGCCTTCGCCTCCCAGCACCTGGGCGAGCTGACCGTGGTGGGCGCCACCCGCCACCTGTCGCCCGACCGGATGGTGGACACCGCCACCACCGTGCTCGTGCGCGGCGAGAACGGGGGCACCGGCTCGCTGTCGTGCGCCTCGCAGACCACGCTGCCCAACCGGGGGGTGCTGGCCGGGACGAAGGGTCGGCTGGAGATCCCGAACTTCTGGATGGCCACCGACGTGGTGCTGCACCGCGACGGCCACGAGCCGGAGGCCTTCTCCCGCCCCTTCCGCGCCAACGGCTACGAGTACGAGGCCGAGGAGGTCGCGCGGTGCGTGGCCGCCGGTGAGCTGGAGAGCCCCGACATGCCCTGGGCCGAGAGCCTGCGCCTGGCCCGGATCATGGACCAGATCCGCGACGTGGGCGGCCTGGTCTACAGCCCGGCCACGGTCAAGGCCGTGCCCCTGGCATGATCCCGGCCGCTCCCTGCCTCTCCTTCCTGGGAGCGGTCCCACGCTCGGACTCGGCGGCGCCCGCGGGAAGATCCCCGGCCTCCTGCGGGCGCCGCCGCGCGTGCAGCAGGCGTGCCGCGGTGGCCCGTGCCAGGGCGGGCAGGCTCATGCGGACCACCATCAGCAGGGCGTCGCGGGAGCCGACCTCGTGGGCGAAGTAGTCGTCGAGCGCGAGGTGGCCGCTGCGGGGCCGGGTGCCGTAGATCCGGCCGTCGAACACGCGGTAGGCGTCGTGGATGAGCAGTGTGTCGGGGTCCAGGTTCGGCCCGTCGCCCAGCCACTCGGCGGCCTCGCCAGCGACGCGCCGGACCCGAGCGGGGAGGGGCCGGAGCTCGTTGGGGAAGACGCGCGCGTCGCCCAGGCTCTGCCGCCACGCGGCGTAGACGGCCGGGTGGCGGGTGCGCAGGACGACGTAGGTGGTCCGCAGCGGGTGGGCGAGGACCTCGCGGGTCAGGAAGTGGATCATCAGGGCCGCGGACAGGCCCGAGCGGCGGTGGGCGGGGACCACGCCCGCCGCGTCCAGGTACACGGCGCGCCGGGAGGCGAAGCGGCGGCGGTGGTAGCCGCCCCAGCCGACGGGGGAGCCGTCCGGCCCCAGGATCAGCGCCAGGGAGGAGACCTGGTCGAAGAAGCCCGCGTCGATCCGGGCGCGCCAGTAGGACGAGTGGTCGGCTCCGAAGGCCCGCGCGGCCAAATCGCGCAGGACGCGGTGCAGGCGTTCGCGGCAGGGCGGGGACAGGGCCGCCGGGGAGTCCCAGCGGGCGAGGCGGTAGCCGGGGCACAGGTCCCGGACGGTGGGCGGCGCGCTCAGGTCGCGCAGTTCGGGGCCGTGGTCGTGGACGGTCACCTGCACCACTACTTTCACTACTCTCCGGAAAGAAACGACTCCCTAAAGTAGTGGTTTTGGCGCGCGTTCGGGCGAACTCCGCCCGACTCGGGGCTCCAACAGCTAGGCTCCCGGTCGTCGAAGGAGCCGTTGAACAGCGAGGAAGGTATGACCTCCGCACCCGTGCCCGACTGGCTGATCCCTCCCGTCGAAGGTTTTCGGTCGGAGGACCTGGACCGGCTGACAGGCCTTCCCCCGCACAGGGAGTTGATCGACGGCAGTATCGTCCTCCCCGCACCGCGGGAGGGGTACCACAGCGTCGTACTGGATCTGCTCACCATCGGTCTACGCCACACGATTCCAGCTCACTACCGTGTGCGCCGTGGGATGACCGTGACGCTCGGACCGCGCCAACGCCCCGAGCCGGACATCATGGTCGTGGACGCCGGGGCCGTGGACGATCGGCAGAGCACCTTCCCCGCGGACGCGGTGGCGCTGGTGGTCGAGGTGGTGTCGCAGGCGTCCGCGGAGCGGGACCGCAAGCGCAAGCCCTTCCTGTACGCGGAAGCGGTCATTCCCCACTTCTGGCGGATTGAGGAGGACGGCAGCGGGCCCGTGGTGTACGTGTACGAGCTGGACCCGGCCAAGGCCTGTTATGTGCCCACCGGCATCCACCACGACCGGCTCAAGGTCGAGTTCCCCTACCCCGTGGACATCGACCTGACCGAGGTCCACCGGCTCTGAGCGCGCGGGCTCAGCCCGAGGCCGCCGCGCGGCCGAACCTCTCCGACAGGCGCGACATGTGCCCGCGCAGCTCGGCGGGCTCCTCCACCTCCATCTCCATGTCGAGCATGCCCAGGTAGCAGGCCATGTGGAACAGCGAGTCCCCGGAGCACACCAGCACGCACGAGCGCTCGTCCACCGGCTCGATCAGCCCGAAGCCCGCCGCCGTGCGCTCGGCCTCCTCCGCCGGGACGAACAGCCTGACCCGCGCCCGCACGGGCCACATGTGCACGTCCATGCGCTCCCGCAGGTAGGCCGCGACGCCCTGCTCGGGCGGGTCGCGCGGGGGCACCCGCGGCCCGGTCGGCGTGAGCGGACGCATCCGGTCCACCCGGAAGGTGCGCCAGTCGTCGCGCTCGGTGTCCCAGGCCACCAGGTACCACCGCCGCCCGCGCGAGACCAGCCGGTGCGGCTCCACCACCCGGCGCGAGGCGCTGCCGTCGTGGCGCTCGTAGTCGAAGCGCAGCCGCTCGCTGTCCCGGCAGGCGGCGGCCACCAGCGCCAGCACGTCGGCGTCCACCGTGGGCCCGTCGGAGGGCATGGGAACGGTGAAGGTGCCCAGAGCGTCCACCCGGCGCCGCAGCCGCGAGGGCAGCACCTGCAACAGCTTGGCCAGGGCGCGCACCGAGGTCTCCTCGATCCCCGACACACCGCCCTGGGCGGCGGTGCGCAGTCCCACCGCGACCGCCACGGCCTCGTCGTCGTCCAGCAGCAGCGGCGGCAGGGCGGCGCCCGCGCCGAGCTGGTAGCCGCCCCCGGTGCCCATGGTGGCCTGGATGGGGTAGCCCAGCTCGCGGAGGCGGTCCACGTCGCGGCGGACGGTGCGCGGACTCACCTGGAGACGGTCGGCGAGTTCGCCGCCCGGCCAGTCCTTGCGGGTCTGGAGCAGGGAAAGCAGGCGCAGCAGGCGCGCGGAGGTCGCTCTCATGTCGGCAGTGTGCCAGGAGCGGAGGACGCTTTCGGTCCTCCACTCCTGGCGCCGACCGGTCGGACGGGATGCTCGGGCCGGGGGAGGGATGCCTCAGTGGGTCACCGCGACCGCCTCCACCTCGACCAGCTGGTCGTCGTAGCCGAGCACGGCCACCCCGAGCAGGGTGCTGGGCGCGTCGTGCCCGCCCATGTGCGCGCGCACCACCTCCCAGACCGCCACCAGGTCCTCCTGGCGGCTGGAGGCGACGTAGACCGTGGTCTTGACGACGTCGGCCAGGTCGGCTCCGGCGTCGTTCAGCGCGGTGCGCAGGTTGCGCATGACCTGCTCGGCCTGGCCCGAGTAGTCGCCGACCGCGACGGTGCGGCCGTCCTGGTCGAGCGGGCAGGCGCCCGCGGTCCACACCACGCGCGCGGGGGCCTGGGCCGTGGCGGCGTAGGCGTAGTCCACGGCCTCGGTCAGGGTCTGGCTGCGGATCAGTCGGACAGCGCTCATCGTTCTCCCGGGACTTCGTCGGTCTCTGGCATCCCGCCAACGACCGCGCGGGGGCCGCGGTTTCCGGTTCTGCCCACGGCAGAGGACCCGCCCTCCCCGCAGGAGGGGGCGGGTCGCCGACCTCTCAGGCCCGGTCGGGGACCAGGACGCTCAGACAGGTCACGCACGCCTCCAGCTTCTCGAACTCGGAGATGTCCACCGGCAGCACCCGCCACCGGTCGGCGCTCAGTTGGTGGATCGTCTCGTGCGCGGCGGCGCTGACCAGTACGTCGCGCCCGCCCAGGGGCAGCACGTGCGCGCCCCGCTCCTCGGCCGCCCGGCGCACGGGAGGCAGCGCGTCGGCCTCCACCAGCTCGGGCAGGCCCACGAGCGTGCCGTCGGGCAGCGCGGTCACCACCGACTTCAGGTGCGGCGCCGCGCCCAGGCCCACGCGCACGACCTCCCGGCCCAGCGGCTTGAACAGCTGTTCGAGCTGGGCGGCGCCCTCGGCGTCGGTTCGCCCGCCCACGCCCACGTAGACGGTCGGGCCCACCTGGAGCACGTCACCGCCGTCCAGGGTCCCGGGCGCCTCGACGCGCGCCACCCGCAGACCGAGCCTGCGCACGGAGGCCTCGACCCCCTCCACCTCGCCGCGGCGCTCCCGCGCGCCGGGACGGGTCAGGACCGCCAGGTCCTCGCACACCACCACGGTGTCCTCCACGAACACCGCGTCGGGGTGCTCGGGCGCCGGTTCGACCTCGCATACCCGCCACCCGGCCGAGGCGACGGCCTCCTGGTAGATCGTGTACTGGCGTGCGGCCAGGACCGGGTCCACCTCCGTGCGGGGGGCGGCGCCCCGTGCCAGGCCGGGGCCGGGGCGGCGCATCAGGGCGACCCCGTAGTAGGTGTATCCGTCCACGTACACGTCCTCCAGGGGTGCGGCGCCGGGATCTGGGAAGAGCACAACCTATCGCGCACCCGTACCCGTTTCCCGGACGCGGCACGCGGGTCTTCCGGCTTGTTCGCCGGTGCTGGCGGGGGCAGGCTGGTGGCCATGGACGTGATCATTGTCGGCGGCGGGATCGTGGGGACGAGCGCGGCGTTCCACCTGGCCAGGAAGGGCGTGTCCACCGCGCTGGTGGACGCCTCGCACCCCGGGCGGGCCACGGCCGCCGGGCTGGGGGTGGTCTTCCCCTGGCCGCTGCCGTGGGACGAGGCACCGGTGTGGGACTTCAAGGCCCGCGCGGCCGAGCACTACCCGCGGCTGATGGCCGAGCTGGCCGAGGACGGACAGGCCACCGGTTACGAGGTGGTCGGGGGCCTGTCCGTGGACCGGGAGGGCGACGACGCCGGGTTCGACCTGCTGCGCAACCTGTCGGAGCGCCCGGAGTTCGCGACGATGGGCGCGGTGGAGCGCCTGGCCCCGGGCGGACCGCGCGAGCGGTTCCCGCTGCTGCCCGAACCCTACGGCGGGGTGTTCGTGGAGGGCATGGCCCGGTTGAACGGAGCGGCGGCGCGGGCCGCCCTGTTCAACGCCGCCGAGGAGCGGGGACTGCGCCACTTCAAGGGGGAGTGCCGCCTGCTGTGGGACGGCCGCCGGGTGAGCGGTGTGCGCGTGGGCGGTGAGGCCCTGGAGGCGTCCGTGGTCGTGGTGGCCGCGGGCGCGTGGTCGGCCGGTCTGCTGGCGTCCACCGGTGTGGACCTGCCCGTGCACCCGGTGCGCGGGCAGGTGACGCACTTCGCGCTGCCGGGGCGCGACACCCGCGCCTGGCCGGTGGTGCGGTTCGGCGAGCGCGGGTACTTCGTGTCGGCCTTCGGCCCCGACCGGGTGGTCACCGGCGGCACGTGGGAGCCGGAGGCCGGGTTCGACCGGCGGGTGACGGCGTCGGGGCTGCTGCACAACCTCTCCACCGCGGTCGAGGCGCTGCCCGGGCTGGCGGACGCCACGGTGGTGGAGACGCGGGTGGGCCTGCGGCCGTGCACGCACGACGGACGGCAGCTGCTCGGGCCCGTGGAGCGGGCGCCCGGTGTGGTGGTGGCGACCGGGCTGGGCGGTGAGGGGCTGACCTTCGGACCCTTCCAGGGGCTGGTCGCGGCCCGGCTGGCCATGGGGGAGGACCCCGGGGTGGACCTGTCCCCCTTCCGGCCCGACCGGCCCATGGCACCCGCCTGACCCCGTCCGCGCGGGCAGCGGCCCGAACCCGGCCGGGCCCGGGGGCGGGTCCGGCGGGGAGTTGAGTAGCGGTACTCAGGCGCGCGGCCTGGGGAGCCGACAGCATGGACGCATGAACCCCTACACCCCCCAGCCCCGGTCCAGCCCGCAGTTCTTCCTCCAGTCCGCCCTGTCCTTCGGCGCGGCGTCGGTCGGAGTCGGCGCGGGGATCATCTACCTCCCCGTCGACCTGTGGATCCGGGCCTTCCTCGGCCTGGGCCTGCTCTACGTGATCACGTCCACGTTCACCCTGGCCAAGTGCGTGCGCGACCGGCAGGAGGACGCGCTGGCCGCCGAGGCGGCCCAGAACTACCAGCAGATCCCCATCTGGAACGGAGAGCAGCCCGTCCCGCGCTCCTGAGCGGGACGGGCCGGCGCGGCGCGCGGGGACGGAGCGCGCCGCGTCCCGGGCCGCGCCGGTGTCAGGCGTTGGGCGGAAGAGCGGTTCCGGCGCCCCTCCGGCGCGGCCTGAGCAGGTCGTGGCGCTCCCTGGGCAGGGTGGGCTCGCCCGCGCCCTGCACGGTGAAACCGGCGTCCTCGATCATCTCCAGGTCGGCCCGGCCCGCCTGCCCCTCGCTGGTGAGGTAGTCGCCCAGGAACACCGAGTTGGCGATGTGCAGCGCCAGCGGCTGGAGGGAGCGCAGGTGGATCTCGCGGCCGCCGGCCAGGCGCACCTCCACGTCGGGGAAGACGAACCGGGCGGCGGCCAGGATGCGCAGGCACCGCTGCGGGGTCAGCTCCCAGGTGCCCTCCAGCGGGGTGCCCTCGAAGGGCATGAGGAAGTTGACCGGAACCGAGTCCGGTTCCAGCTCGCGCAGCGCGAACAGGGCGTCGACCAGGTCGTCGTCGCTCTCCCGCATCCCCGCGATCAGCCCGGAGCAGGGGGACAGCCCCGCGTGCTTGGCCCTGGTCACGGTCTCCACCCGGTCCGCGAACTCGTGGGTGGTGCAGATGTCGGCGTAGCGCTCCTCGGAGGTGTTGAGGTTGTGGTTGTAGGCGTCGGCCCCGGCCAGGCGCAGCCGGTCGGCCTGGCCCTCGGAGAGCAGGCCCAGGCAGGCGCACACCTCCACGCCGGGGTGCTCGCTCTTGATGCCCTCGATGACGGGGGCGAGCCGTTCCACGTCGCGGTCGGTGGGTCCGCGCCCGCTGGCCACCAGGCAGACCCGGGTGGCGCCCGCCCTCACCCCATGGGAGACGGCCTCGCGGGTCTGGTCGGCCTTGAGCCAGGTGTACTTGACGATCCCGGCCTCGGAGCCCAGGCGCTGGGAGCAGTAGGTGCAGTCCTCCGGGCACAGTCCGCTCTTGACGTTCACGAGGTAGTTGAGCTTGACGCGGCGCTCGAAGTAGCGCTGTCGGACGCGGAAGGCCGCGGCGACCAGGTCCATCAGGTCGTCGTCGGAGCTGCTCAGAACCCCGAGGAGTTCGGCGCGGCTGGGCTTCTCGCGGCGAAGGGCCTTCTCGGCCAGGGGAAGGAATGTGGTCACGGGGACGATCCTGGTTCCCCGGACGCGGGCGGCACAGTCACCGAACCAGCCAAAAACGCGGCGGAAGTCTTGTGCGGGGCGGTTGTTTGTCGCCGCGTCCCGGCCGGGGCCGGGTGCGGCTACCGGCCGCGGGGGCGGGCGCCCCGCAGGAACTGCCCGACCGCGGTCTCGACCAGCCCGTCGAGCCTGTCCGCACCGATCATGCCGCCGTTGACCATCGTCGCGATGCCCTGCACGGTCGCGTACAGGATGATCCCGATGCGCTCGGGGTCGCCGTGTTCGAGCGCGCCGCGCTCCTGGCCCTCCTCGATCAGCTCGCTCACCTGCCCGAAGGCGGCCTCGGCCGCCTCGACGAGCCGCGTGGCTCCCGGCCGGTGTTTGCCGGAGTTCATCAGTTCGAGCAGCGCGGCGTTCTCGGTGGCGAAACGGGTGAAGGCCAGCACAGCTCTGTGCACACGCACGTCGAACGCGTCCCCGGCCTCCGCCAGCGCGGTGCGCAGCGCGTCGCCCAGGCGGACGAACCCCGCCTCGGCCAGGGCGTCGAGGAGTGCCTGACGGTCGGCGAAGTGCCGCCGCGGCGCGGCGTGGCTCACGCCGACCTCCCTGGCCAGGTCCCGGAGTGAGAGCTGGTCCGCCCCGTGCTCGCGCAGTTGGCGCGCGGCCGCGTCGAGGATCGCACTGCGGAGGTTGCCGTGGTGGTAGGGACGCTGCCCGGCGGGTTCGGTCACGTCCGCCAGCCTAACACGCAATGTTTGCATTGACATCATTGTTTGCACTGACTACATTCGGGGGGCATGTCAGTGTTCTCCGTCCAAGACGTCCCTTCCATGACCGGTCGCACCGCCGTCGTCACCGGCGCGAACAGCGGGATCGGACGCGTGACCGCTCGCGTCCTCGCCGCACGGGGCGCCCGGGTCCTGCTCGCCGTCCGCGACCCCGACAAGGGCCGCGCCGCCGCCGCGACCATGACCGGCGACGTCGAGGTCGGCGAGCTCGACCTCGCCGACCTGTCCTCGGTCCGCGCGTTCGCGGGCCGACTCACCGAGCCCGTCGACCTGCTCGTCAACAACGCCGGCCTGTCGATCCCGCCGCTGTCCCGCACCGCCGACGGTTTCGAGTCGCAGTTCGGGACCAACCACCTCGGCCACTTCGCGCTCACGAACCTGCTGCTGCCGCGAATCCGGGGGAGGGTCGTCACGGTGGCCTCGCTCGCGCACCTGATCGGCTCGATCGACTTCGCCGACCCCAACTGGGAGCGGAAGCCCTACCGGGCCTATCCCGCCTACGGGCAGTCCAAACTCGCCAACCTGCTGTTCGCCTCGGAACTCCAACGGCGCCTCGACGAGGCCGGTTCCCCGGTGAGGTCGACGGCCGCCCATCCCGGGATCTCGGCCACGAACCTGATGAGGACCGAAGGGCGCGGCCCGTGGCTGCGGGCGAGCCAGGCGCTGATCGGCCTGGTCACGCAGAGCGCGGAACTCGGCGCCCTGCCGACGCTCTACGCCGCCACGGCGGACGTTCCCGGCGGCAGCTACGCCGGTCCCCGGCGCCTGATGGGGCTCCGGGGCGCGCCGAAGCTGGTCACACGCGCGGCGAAGGCGAGTGACGTCGACGCGGCGCGCCGGCTCTGGCAGGTCTCCGAAGAACTCACCGGAGTGCCCTTTGCGCTGAAGACGCCCCGCGCCGCCTGAAAACCGTTCCGGCGCCACGGGTTCGAGCGTTCACGAACCCCGCCGCCGTTGACACCGGCGCGCCCCGGAAAGGAACGTCCGTTGACGCGAACACACGGAACCCGGCCCCACGACGCCGAACTCAGGCGGCTGCTGGACCGGGCCGGGATCAGCGAGGTCCAGACCCGCTACGCCACCGGGACCGACTCCCGTGACTGCGACGGGCAGACTCAGCTCCGCGGGTCGGACCCCCAGCGCGCGAGGCCCTCGCGGAACCCGTCGGCGGCGGTGAACACGTGGCCGCCCATGCCCAGCGCCTCGGCGGCCCGGACGTTCTCCTCGCGGTCGTCGACGAAAAGGATTCGCCCGGGCTCCACGCCCAGGGCCTCCTGGCACCACCGGTAGGCGTCCGGTTCGGGCTTGGCGCGGCGGATGCGGCAGGAGAAGGCGCGCACGTGGAAGCGGTCGAGCCAGGGGTGGTGCGCCTCGTAGTGGGCGGCCAGTTCCTCGGGGATGTTGGACAGCAGCCCGATCCGCCGACCGGAGGCCGCGAGCTCCCCGACCAGGGCGACCATGGTCTCGTCCACGGCGCTCCAGCTGGCGACGTCGGCCTCGACGAGCGCGGCGACCCGCTCCCCGTCGAAGCTCGTGCCCAGGTCCTCGCCCACGCCGCGCCAGTACTCGGCGGCGCTCACGTCAGCGCGGTCGTAGGCCTGGCGCCGCGCCCAGTACGCCTCCCAGAAGGCCGGGGCGGGCGCGCCCGCGACCCGGACCAGCCGGTCCCTGCCCTCCTCGGACTGGTGGCGGGCCAGGACGCCGAACAGGTCGAAGAGCACGGTCAACAGGACACACCTTCCTCATGGCACCGTCGGGAACCCGTCCAGATCGTATGCGGTCGGGCGCCGTGCGACCGATACACGTCGCGGGCCAAACGATGGACATCTTTTGGCCCGTGGGCGTTTTGTCCGTGCCCCTCGGCTTCCCGGCGTGTCCACTCTGGGGACGGACGACCACTGTGCGACGCGGAAGGGACACCAGACGTGAGTGGAGCCACACAGGCCGGGGACGAGTCGGTTCCGGCGGGGGAGGGCAACATCGTCCACGTGACGATGATCGCCGCGGCCGCGGCGATGGGGGGTTTCCTGTTCGGCTACGACAGCGCCGTCATCAACGGTGCCGTACCCGCCATCCAGGAGTACTTCGGAGTGGGACCGGCCACGCTCGGCTTCACGGTCGCCGCCGCGCTCCTGGGCTGCGTGGTGGGCGCCGCGGTCGCGGGGGCCCTGGCAGACCGCCTCGGCCGCATCCGCACCATGCAGATCGCCGGTGTGCTGTTCGCGGTCAGCGCCATCGGTTCGGCGCTGCCGTTCAACGTGTGGGACCTGACCGCCTGGCGGATCCTGGGCGGTGTCGCCATCGGCCTGGCCTCGGTGATCGCCCCGACCTACATCGCCGAGGTGTCGCCCGCGGCCTACCGCGGCCGCCTGGCGTCGTTGCAGCAGCTGGCCATCGTGCTGGGCATCGCCGCCTCGCAGCTGGTCAACTACGGCATCGCCCAGATCGCCGACGGCACCGCGAGCGGCATGCTGGGGCCGGTCCAGGCCTGGCAGTGGATGCTGGGCGTCGAGGTCCTGCCCGCCCTGGTCTACCTGGGGCTGAGCGTGCTCATCCCCGAGTCGCCCCGCTACCTGGTACGCGTGGGCCAGACCGAACGCGCCCGCCGCATCCTGGCCGACGTGGAGGGCGGCGGGACCGAGCGGGTGGACAAGCGCATCGGGGAGATCCGCGAGGCGCTGGGCTCGGAGGTCCGGACCAGGCTGAGCGACCTGACCGGCCGCTACGGTCTGCTGCCCATCGTGTGGATCGGCATGGCCGTCTCGGCGTTCCAGCAGCTGGTCGGAATCAACGTCATCTTCTACTACTCCAGTTCGCTGTGGCAGTCGGTAGGGGTGGAGGAGTCGGCCTCACTGCTGCTGAGCCTGTTCACCTCCATCGTGAACATCGTGGGCACGTTCGTGGCGATCCTGCTGGTGGACCGGGTTGGCCGCAAGCCGCTGCTGCTGGTGGGCTCGGCCGGGATGACCGTGGCGCTGGGGCTGGCCGCCTACGCCTTCAACCACGCGGTGGTGCGGGGCGAGGAGGTGACGCTGTCGTTCGGCTGGGGTGCGGTGGCGCTGGCCGCGGCCAGCCTGTTCGTGCTCTTCTTCGCCCTGTCGTGGGGTGTGGTCGTGTGGGTGCTGCTGGGGGAGATGTTCCCGCTGCGCATCCGCGCGGCGGCGATGGGCGTGGCCACCGCGACCCAGTGGCTCACCAACTGGCTCATCACCGTGAGCTTCCCGACTCTGCGTGACTGGAGCCTGAGCGGCACGTACCTGATGTACGCGTTCTTCGCGCTGGTGTCGTTTTTCTTCGTGCTGCGGTTCGTGAAGGAGACCCGCGGCAAGACCCTGGAGGAGATGCGGGGCTGAGGGTTCAGCGCTCCAGGTCGATCCTGCGCTGGAGGAACTCCTCCCGGTCGATCTGGCCGCGCGCGTATCTGAGCCGCAGCTCCTCCTCCGCCGCGTCCACGGCCTGCGGCGCGGGCGCGGCGGGGGTCCGGCGGCGCCCCGGCCGGGCCAGATCGGCACGGGCCGCGCCCGCCACGGACGCCACCGTGACGACGAAGAAGACGCCCAGCGCCACCATCACCATGATGACGACCGCGGCCATGATGTAGGTCAATGTCTGCTCCCCACTCCTGGAAGAACCGCTCCTCTCCTTCCTGTGTACCCGTGTCGGGGGCGCTTCTCCAGGGGTCCTTCGCGTCTGTGGACAACCGCCCCGCCCGGATCGCCGTAACCTGAATTGTCGCGATCCGGACGAAAAGGGTGGTTATGCGCGTCCTCCTCGTGGACAACCACGACTCATATACGTACAACCTCTTCCAGCTCCTGGCGCGCGTCCTCGGCCGGACCCCGGCGGTGCTCACCCACGACGACCCCCGCTGGGACCGGCTCGACCCGGCGGACGTGGACGCCGTGGTCGTCTCACCGGGACCCGGCCGCCCCCAGAACCCCCGCGACCTGGGCCGCGTCCCCGAACTCCTGGCCCGCACCCCGCTGCCCGTCCTGGGAGTGTGCCTGGGCCACCAGGCCATCGCCCACCTGGCCGGAGCGGACGTGGTCTCGGCCCCACAGCCCCGCCACGGCCACCTGTCCCGGATCCGGCACACCGGCGCGGGCCTGTTCGCGGGCCTGCCCCAGGGCCTCACCGCCGTGCGCTACCACTCCCTGGCCGTCCCCGAGCCGCTGCCCGAGGCGCTGACGGCCACCGCCTGGGCCGAGGACGGCGTGGTCATGGGCCTGGAACACCGAACGCTGCCCCGCTGGGGCGTGCAGTTCCACCCCGAGTCGGTGGCCAGCGAGCACGGCGCGGAGCTGGTCGCGAACTTCCTGGACCTGGCCCGCCCGCACACCTCCCTCGCGGCCGTGCCCCCGGATCCGTCCCCGAGCCGGGACGCGGCCGACCGGGGCTTGGAGGCCCCGGAGGAGAAGACCCCGACGACGCTGCCCGGAGAGCGCCCCGACGCCGACGCGGCCACGGCCGCCCCGACCGTCCGCGTGCGCGAACTCCCCCTGGCCGTGGACACCGAGGCCGCCTTCGCCCGCCTGTACGGCGACGCCGAGTACGCGTTCTGGCTGGACAGCTCCCGCCCGGAGGGGCCCGCGCGCTTCTCCTTCCTCGGCGCCGCCACCGGCGAGGTGCTCACCTACCGCGTCGGCGGACCCGTCACCGTGCGCGCCGCCGACGGCACCGAGCACCGCGAGCCCGGCAGCGTCTTCGACGCCCTCGACCGCCGCCTCCCGCCGCCCTCGCCCTCCGGCCTGCCCTTCGACTTCGCCGGAGGCTACGTCGGCTACCTCGGCTACGAGCTCAAGGCCGACTGCGGCGGCGACAGCGCCCACACCTCCTCCGAACCCGACGCGGTGTGGCTGCGCTGTGACCGGTTCGTGGCCGTCGACCACCACCGGGACCGCACCTACGCGGTGTGCGCCGACGACCTCCCCGACGGCGACGCCTGGCTCGACGCGACCCTGGCCGCCCTCACCGACCTGCCGCCGCTGCCCGCACCCGCCCCCGCCGCCCCGCCCGCCGACCTGGCCCGCCTGCTGGAGCGCCCGCGCGAGGACTACGTCGCCGACGTCAAGGAGTGCCTGGCCGAGCTCACCGCCGGGGAGAGCTACGAGATCTGCCTGACCAACCGGGTCCGAGTGCCCCACGGCGGGAAGGACCTGGACTCCTACCGCCGTCTGCGCGCCGCCAGCCCCGCGCCCTACGCCGCCCTGCTGCGACTGGGGCCCACGAGCGTGCTCAGCGCCTCGCCCGAGCGCTTCCTGCGAGTGGACGGCGAACGCACGGTCGAGAGCCGCCCCATCAAGGGCACCGCGCCGCGCCACACCGACCCGGCCGCCGACGCGCGCGCGGCCCGGGAGCTGCGCACCGGAGCCAAGACCCGCGCCGAGAACCTCATGATCGTCGACCTGCTCCGCAACGACCTGGGGCGGGTGTGCGAGGTCGGCAGCGTCGAGGTGCCCGCGTTCATGTACACCGAGTCCTACGCCACCGTGCACCAGCTGGTCTCCACCGTGCGGGGCGTGCTGCGCCCGCGGGTGTCGGCCGTGGACGCGGTCCGCGCCTGCTTCCCCGGCGGGTCGATGACGGGCGCGCCCAAGGAGCGCACCATGCGCATCCTCGACCGCCTGGAGACCTCCGCGCGCGGGGTCTACTCCGGCGCGCTGGGCTACGTGTCCTCCTCCGGCGCGGCCGACCTGAGCATCGTCATCCGCACCGCCGTGCTCAGCGGCGGCGAGCTGACCATCGGCGCTGGCGGAGCGGTCGTGCTGGACTCCGACCCCGAGGAGGAGTACGAGGAGATGCTGCTCAAGGCCGACGTGCCCGCCCGCGCGCGCTGACCGGCCCCCGGCGGGGTCGGAAAACCGCTTGCCGCGCCCTGCTTCCGGGCACCACGCTGGGCCCATGGACGTCCCCGAGCACCAGATCCGCGCGCTGCACACCGACACCACGGTCACCGTCTACCAGGCCTACACCCCCTCCCTCGGGCTGGCCGCCGCGCGTGGGGGACGCTTCCCCTCCGCCTGGAAGCGCGACCGCATGACCTGGATCAAGCCTTCGTTCATGTGGGTGATGTATCGCTCCGGATGGGGGCTGAAGAGGGACCAGGAGACCGTGCTGGCCGTGGAGATCACCCGCGCGGGCTTCGCGTGGGCGCTGCGCAACGCGTGCCTGTCCCACCACGCGCCCGCCGTCCACCCCGACCGGGAGACCTGGCGCGCGCGGCTGCGCGAGGCGCCGACCCGCGTGCAGTGGGACCCCGAACGCGACCTCCACCTGACCCCGCTGGAACACCGCTCCCTGCAACTGGGACTGGCGGGCGAGGCCGCGCGGCGCTACGCGGACGAGTGGATCGTCTCCATCACCGACGTCACCCCGCTCGCGCACCGGGTGCACACCCTGGTCCAGGAGGGGGACACCGCCGCGGCGACCCGGCTGCTGCCCGCCGAGCGCCCCTACCCGGTCGTGCCGGGGGAGCTGGACCACCTGCGCCCCGCCCGCGAACACGACGCCGCGGTGTGACCACGCACCGCTCCGGTCACAGTCACCGTAGTCGGACAGTCCAGGTGAGGGGTCGGGTGTGTACGGAGCCGGAGGCGGGACGGGCGAGGCGGTCCAGTGGGTGATCGAGGGTGAGCTGCGGCTGCTGGAGCCCCACGTGCGCGCCTCGCGCAGGCTCGCCGGGGAGCTGCTGGACCCCGAGTTCACCGAGGTGGGCAGGTCGGGCAGGCGCTGGGACCGGGAGACGATGCTGGCCGAGCTCCCCGCCATGGACGGCCCGGACGCGACGGGACCGCGACGGCGCCGGGTGCGGGTCACCGACATGGTGGGACGGCTGCTCGCCCCGGACCTGGTGCACCTGACCTACGCGACCGAGGCCGACGGGGCGCGGGCCCTGCGCAGCTCCCTGTGGCGCCGCAACGCGGACGGCGCGTGGCGGCTGTACTACCACCAGGGCACGCCCGCGCCCTGAGTACGGGGCCGAAGGGCCGGTTCCCCGGGGCCGGCGGGCACCCGGAAAACCCCGGCGGGGCGGGCACGCCGAGCTGTACCATCGGGCCGCGCGTCCGGCTGCCGGGGGAACACCGTCCTTCGGCGGGCAGAACGCCGGTGCGGGCGGGCGCCGCCCGCCCACGCGCACCACTTCCCGCGTACACGGAGCGAAGCGGTCAGACGTGAGCGAGCACGACGGGGCGATACGCCGGTGCGGGCGGGCGCCGCCCGCCCACGCGCACCACTTCCCGCGTACACGGAGCGAAGCGGTCAGACGTGAGCGAGCACGACGGGGCGATCGCCCGGAACCGGGCGAACTGGGACCAGCGCGCCGACGTCCACGCCCGGTCCGCGATGTACGACGTCGACGGGCTGATCGCGGGCCCCTCCCGCCGCTCCCCGGTCGTGCTCAACGACCTCGCGGTGCTCGCGCCCCACCTGGAGGGCGGCACGGTGGCGGGGAGGTCGCTGCTGGACCTGCAGTGCCACATCGGCACCGACACCGCCTGCTGGGCCCGGCTGGGCGCCGTGGACGTCCACGGCCTGGACCTGTCGCCGAACTCGCTGGCCCACGCCCGGCGCATCGCCGACGCCGTCGGCGCGGACGTCACCTGGATCGAGGGCGACGCGCGCACGGCCTCCCAGGTCATCGACCGCGCGTTCGAGGTGGTCGTGACCAGCGCCGGGACGATCGTGTGGCTGCCCGAGCTGCGCTCGTGGGCCCGGTCGATCCACGACCTGTTGGAGCCGGGCGGGGTGTTCGCGATCCGCGACGACCACCCGATCCTGGGCGCCATGGACTTCGAGCCGTGGCAGGTGAGCGGTGACTACCTCAGCGGCGGGGGCGCCAACGTCTACGACGACGCGGCCACCTACACCGACGGGCCCACGGACTCGATCACCCAGACCGTCAACCACGAGTGGCGCCACGACCTGGCGGAGGTGACGGGCGCGCTGTTGGAGGCGGGGCTGGTCGTCGAGGCGCTGGGGGAGCACCCGTTCATGGACTGGCCCGCCTTCTCCGGCCTGGTGGAGTGCCCTCAGGGGTGGCGGCTGCCCGAGGGCGCGCCCAGGATCCCGCTGAACTTCTCGGTGGTCGCGCGCCGCCCGGAGCGACCTCACACGCGAGCCGTCCCACCAGCGTCAGCAGCAAGGGAACGCGGCGACGGCGCGCGCTCCTCCGCGCACCCGCCGAAGAGCCCCGGCCGGAGCGCACCCGCGCGGCGCGGAGCCAGCACGCGGTCCTCGGCGGCCGGGTCCGGTCCGACCCCGCGGGTTCAGGCCGTGGGCGACTGGCTCACGGGCATACGCAGTTCGTGGTCTCCGAAACGAGCGACGAGTTCAAGCCGACCGCCCAGTGCCTCAACGTAACGGGCCACGACGTCGAACGACGCGACCTCTCCATGTTCGATCTGGGACACCCTGGCCACACTGACCCCCATGGCCTCGGCGATGTCCCGCTGAGTCAGTTCGTGGGACCTGCGTGTCTCGGCGAGCTGGTAACCGCGCGCCTCGGCCAGGAGAAGGCGGGCCCCGGCCTCGACCTCCTCACGGTCCGCACCAGCTGCATACAGTTCCTCCTCCAGGACTTCCCAGTCCTGTGGGACGCGCTTGGGCATGCTCACTCCTCCGCTTGGTCGACATAGTCGGCGTAAAGCTGTTCGGCGCGCGGAACGTGGGACCGGTACCACCGTTTCCAGTTTCCCGCTTTGTCGCCCCGAGCAGGAGCAGAGCTGAACGTGAGGGATCGAAAGCGAAGATGATCCTGATCTCGGAACGCCCACCGGAGCCCGGACGAAGCTCCTTGAGGTGGTGCAGGCGAGATCCCTTGAGTCGGTCGACGAAGGGCCGCCCCAGAGCGGGCCCTTCCTGGCGCAGAAGGCCAACGGCCTGGGTGACCTGCACAGCCGAATCGAGATCCTCCTTGAGGAGCGTTCGAAACCACTCCGCATACTCTTCGGTGACCTTGACGGGCCAGGACAAGAGAACTCCTCAGACATCCGAGGTCGACTTCATGTCAAGGCATCCCTTGAACTGTATCCAGAGAGTCACCCTGTGTAATTAGAACGGGGATTTCCACCCCCGCAAGCCCGCTGGCTCCGGGGCTCAGGCGGTGGCCTCGGGCGCGATCTGCTCCCACTGCGCCTGGATGGCGTCCGCGGTGACCGTGCCGTAGCGGACGACGGCCCGCACCGGATCCGGACGCCCGGGAGTACCGCGTCTGGGGTTGTCCACAGGGCCGATGCTCACATGGTGGCCGGTGAGCCGTCCGCGATACGGTTGGGGTCATGGACAACGCACCGACACGACCGTCCACGTCGGTTGAGGACTACGTGAAGGTCATCTACGACCTCCAGGAACGCGGCACCGGGCCGGTGACCATCTCCGGTATGGCCGAGCGCCTGTCGGTGTCCAACTCCTCGGTGTCGGGAATGCTGCGCAAACTCAGCGAACTGGGCCTGGTGGAACACCGGCGCTACGGCGCGGTCAACCTCACCGAGCCCGGCACCAAGGCGGCCCTGTCGGTGCTGCGCCGCCACCGCCTGCTGGAGACCTACCTGGTCGCCGAGCTGGGCTACTCCTGGGACGAGGTGCACGACGAGGCCGAGATCCTCGAACACGTGGTCTCGGACAAGTTCGTCGACCGCATCGCCCACCACCTGGGCGACCCCGTGGTCGACCCGCACGGCGACCCCATCCCCACCCGCGACGGCCACATCGTCGAGCGGGAGAGTCTGCTGCTGTCGGAGGCGGAGAAGGGCGTCAGCGGCGTGATCGTGCGCGTCAACGACACCGACCCCGACCTGCTGCGCTACCTGGCCGACATCGAGATCGGCATCGGGATGCGGGTGGAGGTGGCCGAGCGCCGCCCCTACGCCGGGTCGATGCAGATCACCGTGGGTGCCGTCGCGGGTGCTCCCCAGCGCTCCCAGGCCCTGGGCCTGGTGGCCGCCGAGGCACTGTGGATCAGCCCCGACGACCAGGGGTAGGACTTTCCCGGAAACACCGTCGCTACCCGAAGGACGTGGCTACCATGGGTGACGAGGACGATCCGACGACCGGAGGCAGCGACATGCCCGTTTCCCCTGTGGCCGAACGCCAGTCCTCCACCGAATCCCGGTACGAGCCGCTCACCCCGCCTCCGGAGGGATTCACCGCCGACGACCTGGACAGCATCCCGGATCTTCCGCCGCACACCGAACTCATCGACGGAAGCCTGGTACTGGTGACCCCTCAACGCAACTTCCACACGGTCGTGCTCTCGGTCCTGGACACTCGCCTGTTCGAGCAGGCCCCCGACCGCCTGCGCGTGCGCAGGGAGATGACCCTCAAACTCGGTCCGCGGCAAAGGCCCGAACCCGACCTCATCCTGGTACAGGCCCAGGCCACCGGGGGGACGGAACAGGCCTGGTTCGCACCCGAGGCGGTGGAACTGGTGGTCGAGGTGGTCTCTCCCGAGTCGGAGCTGCGCGACCGTGAGCGCAAACCGCAGCTGTACGCCGAGGCAGGTATCCCCCACTTCTGGCTGATCGAGCAGGACCGGGGTGACGCCGTGGTCTACGTGCACGAACTCGCGCCCACCGGTGGCTACACCAGGCCGACCGTCCACCGACAGCGCCTCAAGGCCTCCCGGCCCTTCCCCATCGACATCGACCTGACCGAGATCCAGCGTCGCTGAGCCGGTCGCCCCGTCCCGGTCCGGGCGACGGGTGGCGCGCACCCGCCGCCCGGACCAGCGTCGGTGTTCACCCCTCGGCGCGCACGCCCGCCACGCCGTCCGCGATCACGAACCGCGCCCGGTCTCGGATGGGAGAGCCCGGCTCGCTCACGTGGTCCACGACGCGGTAGTCGGCCGTCCACTCGGTGGGCGTGACGACGTTGCGCACGTAGCCCCGCTTGCGGTTGACGAACCTGATGTGCGGGTTCTCCCGCAGCTGCACCTCGTCGCCGGGGGCCTGCTCGGTGCCGTCGCCGCCGCTGGTGACGGAGGTGCCCACCAGCTCGGTGGCCACAGTCGGCGACTCGGGGGCGTCGAAGTCGGCCTTGACGTCGCACACGTAGTTGGCGTGCACGTCCCCGGTGATCACCACCCCGTTGCGCGTGCGCGCCAGCTGGTCGCGGACCTCGTCGCGGTCCACGAGGTAGTTGTCCCAGGCGTCATTGCTGAAGTCGGTCGCCCCGCCCTCCGCGAAGTCGCGCTGGGAGAAGAACACCTGTTGGGCGAGCACGTTCCAGCGGGCCCGCGACGAGGCCAGCCCCTCCCTCAGCCACTGCTTCTGCCGGGCGCCGAGCAGGGTGCGCGAGGGGTCGCCGCGTTCGGCGTCCGACACCTGCGGGTCGCGGTACTGGCGGGTGTCGAGCAGGTGCATGTCCACCAGGTCGCCGAAGACCAGTCTGCGGTAGAGCTGCATGTCGGGGCCGACCGGCGTCTGGGCGAAGCGCAGCGGCATGTGCTCGTAGTAGGCCTTGAGCGCCTGGGCGCGCCGGCGCAGGAACTCCTCGGGCGGGACGTCCTCGCCGTTGGAGCGGTCGTCGGCCCAGTTGTTCTCCAGCTCGTGGTCGTCGAAGACCACCGCCCACGGGAAGGCCGCGTGCGCGGCCTGGAGGTCGGTGTCGCTCTTGTACTGGGCGTGCCGCACGCGGTACTCGGCCAGGGTGCGGACCTCCCGGTCGGGGAGGTGGCCCCGGCCCAGGCTCCCCTGCCCGCCCGTCTCGTAGATGTAGTCGCCCAGGAACGCGACCAGGTCCAGGTCCTCCTCGGCCAGGTGCGCATGGGCGTTGTAGTGCCCGGCGGTGTAGCTCTGGCAGCTGGTGAACGCGAAGGAGAACCGGTCTGTGCGGATTCCGGGGGGAGGGGCGGTCTTGGTGCGGCCGACCTGGCTGATCTCGTTGCCCACGCGGAACCGGTAGAAGTACTCGGTGCCGGGCCGCAGCCCCTGCGCCTCCACGTGCACCGAGTGGGCGGCGTCGGGGCCCGTCTCCACGGTTCCGGAGGCGGAGAGCAGGCCGAAGCCCTCCTCCCGCGAGACCTGCCACTCGACCTCCACCCGCCGGTCGGGCATGCCGCCCAGCCCGTCCTCCGCGAAGGGGTTGGGGGCCAGACGGGTCCAGAGCACGACGCTGCTGTGGAAGGGGTCGCCGGAGGCGACGCCCAGGGTGAAGGGCTCGGCGACGCCGCCCGACCGGACGGGGGCGTCGGCGCGGACGGAGGCGTCGGCCCGCACGCCGGGGTTCCAGGCGGTGCCCAGCGCGACGGCGCCCAGGGCGGCCGCGCCGCCGACCAGGGCCTGGCGCCGTGTGGTGCTGCTGACGGTCTCGGCGGGGAGGGGAGCGGGGGTGCGGGGGGTTCCCGGCATGGGCGGTCTCCTGATCGGGTCGCGGGGGAGCCCGACCCCGTGCCGGGCCGGGCGGGGGACCGTGCTCTATCCGGCCACGGCGGGCGGAACTCCCCAACCACCGGGTGGTGAACGTTGGACCCCTTAGGGTGACTAACAGGTGACAGCCCGTTGCGACGCAGGTCAGGCCCGTAACACGCCGGAGGGCCCGAAAACTCGTCGCGCGGCCCGCGGGGCGGCGGCCGCCCGTTCGCGAGGAACCGAACCCGGATGAACACTTCGGATGCCCGAACTACGATGGTGTTCAGGAGACCCTCCCGACCCCCCGAGGGGTCAGCATGCGCATCACCGTCCTGGGCGCCACCGGCGGCACCGGCCGCCATGTCGTGGACCAGGCCCTGAACGCGGGGCACGAGGTCACGGCCCTGGTCCGCGATCCGGCGCGGCTGCCCGTCACCCACGAGCGGCTGGAGACGGTCCGGATGCCCGTCCCCGAACCCGACCGGCTGCGCTCCCTGCTCTGCGCGGCGGACGCGGTGGTCTCGGCGCTGGCCGCGAGCGCCAAGGGCGGCTTTCCCGCCACCACCTGGACCGGCGCGGTGCTGAGCGCGCTGGAGGGCGACCGCGCCACACGCCTGGCCGTGGTCAGCGCCTCACCCGTCGGCCCGAAGGAACCGGGAGGACCGCTGGCGCAGCGGCTGCTCATGCCGCTGATCGGCAGGCTCTTCCGCGACGCCTACCTCGATCTGGGGCGGATGGAGGTCGCCCTGGAGGCCAGCGGCGCCGCATGGACCGTCGTGCGCCCTCCCCAGCTGACCGACGTCCCGGCCACGGGGGAGTACCGCCTGGTCCTGGACCGCAACGTGCCCTCCGGTTACCGGATCTCGCGCGCGGACCTGGCGCACGCGCTGCTGCGGGTCCTGGACGACCCGGCCACCGTGCGCCGGGCCGTCGGCGTCGCCGACTGAGCCCCGAACGACCACGTCACGCCCCCGGTAGCATCGGCGCATGGACCAGGGGGCGGGCCGGGAAGAGGCCGAGGACACGCGTGTGCCGGACCGCGCGATGGTGGAGGGGGCGCTGCGCTTCGTGCCCCTCATCGAGACCTACTACCGCCGCGCCCACGCCGAGATGCCCGCCGGACTGCGGCGGTTGTTCACCGACCACCACCTCACCGCCCGGCACGGCGCGGTGCTGGCCCAGCTCGTCCACGGCCAGGAACTCGGCATGGGCGAACTCTCCTCCCGCCTGGGGGTGGGCCCCTCCACCGTCAGCGAACTGGTCGGCGACCTGACCCGGGTGGGCCTGGTGGTGCGCCGCGAGGACCCCGCCAACCGGCGGCGCGCCCTGGTGTCACTGGCCGACGAGCACCGCGACCTCATGCGCGCGTTCGTGGCCAGCCGGGCCCGGACCCTGCTGCGGACCTTCGACCGGCTCTCGCCGGAGCAGCGGGAGGGGTTCGCCGCCGGGCTGGAGGCCTGGGCCCGCGAGCTGCACGGGATCTGATCCGCGCCCCCTTGCGGGGACGTCCGCCGCGGCAGGAGCTCCCGGCGCTCACGTCGGGTCGTGCACGAGCTCGCGCACACGCGGTGCTCCTCTCGGTTCCCGCGGGGCGATTGGGGTGCTGGTCAGCGGACACCGCCCGGCTTGGGCAGCGGCCTGGCGCGCCGCACCGAATGGGGCTTGGGGTGCTCGTCGCGGTACCTGCGCCGGGGCCGGGGCGGGGTGAAAGGCGGGGTGATCTCGGGTCGGATCTCGGCGGACGGCGCGGTGGCCAGGTCCAGACGGATGGAATCGGCACGCATGGGGTTCCCTCTCACAAGTGCTTACTTCGTAGTACTCTGCTTGGAGTGGTGAAAACATAGTACTACGATCAAAGTGATGTCAACTTCGTTCTGAGGAGAGATCTGACATGAGGCAGAATCCGGCACGCCGAGCCGCCCTGCTCGACGCGGCCATCGAGGTGCTCGCCCGCGAGGGCGCGCGTGGACTGACCTTCCGGGCCGTGGACACCGAGGCGGCCGTCCCCAACGGCACGGCGTCCAACTACTTCAGCAACCGCGACGACCTGCTCACCCAGGTCGGCCACCGCTTCTACGAGCGCCTGGACCCCGACAGCGACGTGATGGCCGCGGCCCAGGCGGGGCCGCGCGACCGCGACAGGGTCACCGAACTGATGCACGAGGTGGTGGGACGCCTCACCGAGTTCCCCTCCGGCTACCTGGCCCTGCTGGAACTGCGCCTGGAGGCCACCCGGCGACCGGAGCTGCGCCAGTTGCTCACCGAGCGCGTCCGCGCCGACCTGGACGCCAACATCGCCTTCCACACCGGGTCCGGTATGCCCGGCGACGCGACCACCGTCGTCCTGCTCTCCCTGACGCTGAACTGGCTCATCCTGGAACGGCTCACCCTGCCCGACCTCTTCTCCCAGGACCGGTTCCACGACCTGGTGACCGACGCGGTCGAGCGCATCGTCCCCGGCCCCGGCCGCGCGGACTGACGGCCCCGCGCGGGGCCGCGGACGCGACCTCCCCAACCCGCGCGGCGGCCCCGCGCACCCGCGCACGACCTCCGCGGCCGGGTTGTCCACACCGTTCCTGAACAGTGGTCAGAAGTGACCCCTGGGGGTCACTTCGGCACCGCGCCCATCCCGAACGGTGCTGGATGGGCTGGGTCACCGCGTTCCTGCCCCGTCCGGCCACGCGCATCGCGTGCACGCGCCGTGACGGGAGGGCGGTTTCCCTCACGCCCACAACTCCCCGGTGCGGCCTGGACGGTCCGATGCCCCACACCATCACCCCGGTGGTGTGGGGGCGGTGCCGTCCGACGCCGGACCGGGTGGCCCTGGGCGCGCCGCCCGACCGCGATGCTGGCCGCATCGTGCCGGGAGACCTTCTTGGTTGTGGTGGTCAGGGGTCGTTGCCAGTGCTGGGCACCCCACTTTGATGTATACGCCGGGTCCACGGCGATGACCGCCACCCCCAGGGTGTGGGCCATCGAGGTCAGCCGGGACCGCAGCCGTGCGGTGGGAAAACCACTGATCAGCCGCCGGAACTTCTTACGCCGTCCGTGCTTCTCCCGGGACTTGTCCGCAGAAAAGTCCAGGTCCTCCACGGCGATGGCCCGCACACCGTGTGTGGTGGCCCAGCGCAGCAGCCGGGACAGGGCGTGGCGGACCTGCGCGTCCCGGTGGGAGGCGCTGCCGGACAGGTCGAACTCAAAGCGGCGCGGGTTCCCGGTCGGGTTGCCGTGGGTGTCGAGCCGCCAGGCGGCCAGGTGGTCGGCGTTGGCGTCCACCCCGACCACCCCGCGGGCCAGCGCCGCTTGCAGAGGCAGGGCAGGCACCGCTTGTGGGGTCCAGGACGCGGTCACGTACCACCGACCCCGGCCGGTATCCAGGTGGAGGCGGTAGGCCACCGCCCCATCAGCCTCGACCCGATCAGCCCACTCGGCGCCCCGGTGGGCGAAGGCCACCCGACCCGAGAGCACATACCGACCGTGCGCGGCGTTAGCCAGGTCCGCCAACGGGGCGGGCAACCTGATTGAGACCTGCCCCTGGGGAGTGATGCGGATGGTTTCGTTGCCGTGGCGTTTGCCGGACTCGCCATCAGCGGACAGGAAGAAGCGTGCGGCCTCCCACCGGGCCCGCCACTGGGGCTGGGTGAGTCCGGTCTGGTCCAGGTGGTGGCGGGTGTGCAGCAACCGCTTGCCGCCGCGTACCACCCGTACACGGCCCTCCTCCCAGTCCGCCACCACCACCGCATAGCGATGCTCCAGGGCGGCCAGGCGTCGGGACTTGGCGTGCCACTCCCTGCGACAGGCGTACCCGCCCGGCACACCCCGGGTGCCCGGGGTTCTGAGGGGTTGGGACAACCGGTGGCGCAGGGTGTCGATCCCCGTTTGGAGGCGGTGCAGGTGGGCGGCCTGGCTGCGGCGGGCCAGCGCCCACTGCTCGTGGGAGGCCTTGGTCAGGGCTCCGGCCCACCGCGACGAGGATTCAGGGGTCAACTCCCGTTTGCGGGCCGCCCAGGAGTCCTTGTGATGGCTGGTGCCATCCAGACACCGGGCGGCCAGGTCCGTGGAGGCCAAGGACCCCAGGTGCGCGCCCACGGCCCGCAGCACCGCTTCGTCCTCAGGGGTGAGGCCTTTGAGCCGGTCACGCACGCTCACCCCGGTCGGTGTGGGGGCCAGGAACGGGTCGGCGAGGGTCCGCAACCGCCGCGCGCCGGTACCCGCCATCCCTTCCCACCTCCCGATCCTGCCGGTTTCGTCGCTGTGTTCGACACGACCGTAGCCAGGGCCGGGGGCGCTTGTCCGGAGAATCAGTGAACTCCTCGGACGGAATGTCACCGGCGGGCCGTCCACCGGAGTGGGGGCACACAGCCACACACCGCTTTCCGACAGCAGCACAGCATGACTCCTGTGCCCTCGTGTGCGTTTGCGTGACTTCCCGACCCAACAGCTAATAACCCCCTGTCGCGGCGGTCGGCGCACGCCTATCCTGGAGGCATGTTCCAGCGACATTAAGTCCCCAGCCGGTCCTCGGTCCGAGCACGCGGTCCACCCCGGGCGGTCCCCGCCCCGGTGCCCGTCTCCGCTCGACCGAAAGACCTCCATGACCACCCTGTCCTCACGTGCCCCCGGCACGCGTCCGTCCCGTCTGACCCGACCCCTGTACGCCTACGCGGCACTGGGGGAGTTCGTCCTCCTCTACCCGCTGTACGCGCTGCTGTTCGACGAGACCGGCCTGACCGTCGCCCAGATCAGCTCCCTGTTCGTGATCTGGTCGCTGTCCTCGGTCCTCGCGTCCGTCCCCGCCGGGGCCTGGGCCGATGTGGTGCCGCGGCGCTACCTGCTGGCAGCCGCCCCTCTCCTGGCCGCGTGCGCTTTCGTGCTGTGGCTGCTGCGGCCCGGCTACTGGGCCTTCGCGCTCGGCTTCGTCCTGTGGGGCGCGGGCGGCGCGCTGTCCTCGGGCTCCCTCGAAGCCCTCGTCTACACCGAACTCGCCCGCCGCGGCGCGTCCGACCGCTACGCCCGGGTCATGGGCGTGACCCGCGCCCTGGACGTGGCCGCCGTCGGCGCCGCCACCCTGCTGGCCATCCCCGTCATGGCCCACGGCGGCTACGCGGCGGTCGGCGCGGCGAGCGTCGCCGCCTGCGTGCTGTGCGCCCTGGCTGCCCTGGCCCTGCCCGAGCACCGCGCCGCCGCGGGCGGCCCCGCCTCCGCTGACGGTGTCACGGGGACCGGGGAAGCGGAGGAGGCGCCCTCCGGCTACCTGGACGCCCTACGGGGCGGACTGGCCGAGGCGCGCTCCAGCCGCCGGGTGCGCGGCGCGATCGTGCTCGTGGTCGCGGTGACCGGGTTCTGGGAGGCGCTGGACGAGTACGTCCCCCTGCTCGTCGCCGAGTCCGGCGTCCCCGCCGCCACCGTTCCCGTGGCGGTGCTGGTGGTGTGGACCTTCGTGCTCCTGGGCGGACTGCTGGCCGGGCCCGCCTCCCGGCTGCCCGTGCGGGTCCTGGCCGTCCTGGTGGGCCTGGCCGCGCCCGCCATCGCCGCCGGGGCCCTGCTGGACGGCCCGGTGGGATGGGTGCTGATCGGCGTGGGCTTCGGCCTGTGCCAGACCGCGGGGGTGGTCGCCGACGCCCGCCTCCAGGACCGCATCACCGGGCCGAGCCGGGCCACCGTCACCTCCCTGGCCGGTCTGGGCACCGACGCCCTCACCACGGCCTCCTACCTGCTGTACGCGGGGGTGTTCGCGGTGACCGGGCACGCCCTGGCCTTCGCCCTGTTCGCGCTGCCCTACCTGGTGGCGGCCCTCGTCCTGGGCCGCGGCACCCGCGGGACCCGTCCGGCCCGCCGCTCCCCCGACCGGAAGGGGGCGGCCTAGCGGTGAACCGCGTCCGGACCCGACGGCCTCCGGGCGGGTCCTCCCCGTAGTCGGGCGCTCCGCGTCCGGCGCCGCGTGGCGGGCGCGCGCCCGGGGACGGCGGGCCGTAGGCGTCGGGGGACCGCCTACGGCCCGGCCGCGACCCTGCTGCGGGGCCCTCGGTGGCCAGGGCCCTTGCGCGTCTGAATAGCATCGGTTCCTGTGGCACACCAGACGACGAACACGGCGAGCAGTGAAGGCCCGGGCATCGCCTCCGTGCGCGGGATCAACGTCACCTACACCGACCGCGGGGCCGGGTACCCCGCCCTCCTGATCCACGGTCACCCCTTCGACCGCACCATGTGGGAGCCCCAGGTCAGGGCCCTGGCGGGACGCGGTTACCGGGTGATCGCCCCCGACCTGCGCGGGTACGGGAGCAGCACCGTCGTCCCCGGGACCACGACCCTGGACACCTTCGCCCGCGACCTGGACGCGCTCCTGGACCACCTGGGCCTGGACGTGGTGAGCGTGGTGGGGCTGTCGATGGGCGGCCAGATCGCCCTGGAGCTGTACCGGCTCTTCCCCGACCGCGTGGACTCGCTGACCCTGGCCGCCACCAACCCCAGCGCCGAGACCGAGCGCGGCCGTGCCGCCCGCGTGGCGCTGGCCGAACGGCTGCGCGCCGAGGGCATGCGCGGCTACGGCGACGAGGTGCTCGTGGGCATGATGACCGCCGCCAACGTGCGCGGACTGCCCGCGGTGGCCGACCACGTGCGCGCGATGATGTACGCCGCCCCGCCCGAGGGGGCGGCGGCCGCCCTGTTGGGCCGCGCCAGGCGCCAGGACTACGCGCCCCTGCTGCGCCGGGTGTCCGCGCCGACCCTGTTGGTGGGGGGCCAGCACGACGTGTTCACCCCGCCCGATCTCGCCGAGTCCATGCACGTGCTGGTGCCGGACTCGGTCGTGGAGATCGTCGAGGGCGCCGGGCACCTGCCCAACCTGGAGCGGCCCGAGCGGTTCAACGAGGTGCTGCGCCGCTTCCTGGACCGCTGCCGCACCCGCGTCTAGCAGACGACTGCCGCGTCCGGTCCGTCGGCGGACGCGCGGTACCCGGCGGGTGGCGGCTCAGCGCCGCTGCGGGGGTCGCGGGGCACGTCAGACGCGCTCGACGGGCAGCCACAGCTCGGCCTCGGCGGTGGCGCCGTCCCCGGAGTAGGAGACCCGCAGGATCTCCGGCCCCTCGGTGGCCCGGTAGGCCGTGTTGGAGGGGAACCACCGGCCGAAGGCGTCCGCCCACATGTGCTGCAACCCCTCGGGGCACCGCGCCACGGGCACCGACTTCGGGAAGACCACCCAGGTACCGCTCGGCACCTCCAGCGTCTCCATGCCCTCCGCGCCACGGGCGGAGGTCGCCGCGGCCTCGTAGTAGTCGATCAGGCTCCCCTCCCCGCGGTCGGGGGACAGGGCGGCGGTGACGCCCAGGACACCGCGCGGTTCCTGGTCGGAGAGCTCCGCGACGCGCGCCCGGACCTCCTGGTCCAGGCCCCTCACGAACTCCTCCATGGCGTGGTTGCGGCCCTCGTGGACGATCGGCACCCGTGCCTTGGGACCCACGAGGCGGAAGGCCTCCTTGTCCACGATCCGGTAACGCATGGTGGTACCCCCTTCGACGGTCAGGCGGAAGGACATCCTCGGCTGTGAGGCGAGCACCGCGCCGGTCCGGCGGGCCTCGCCCGGCCCCACACCGTGCATGGCGCGAAAGGCCCGGGCGAAGGCCTCGGCCGACCCGTAGCCGTGGCGCACCGCGATGTCGAGCAGGCTGTCGCCGCCCCCGAGCACCTCGGCGCCGGCGAGGGTGAGCCTGCGCCGCCGCACGTACTCCGACAGGGGCATCCCCGCCAGCGCCGAGAACAGGCGGCGCAGGTGGTGCTCGGAGGTGAGCGCGATCCGCGCCATCTCCGCCACGTCCACCGGCCGTCCGGTGTCCTCCTCGACCTTCTCCAGGGCCCGGTTGAGCCGGTCCAGCATGGCGCCCTCCCTCTCCGTGTCACCGACGCTAGCGGCCCGGGTCCCCTCCGCACCCGACAGTTGGCGACCCCCTTCTGTGCGTTCGTCGGTCCTCTTCGCCCATGTCCGGCGGCCGACGGGGTAGGGGGCCCGTCCAAGGACAGGAAATCCTTGGGCAAGAAGCGCGTCTGTGCCGACGTGGCGTGCCCCGAAGCAAGCATCATGGGCCCGAGTATGGCCCGCAGACCGACCCCGAGAAGGAGGTGGGCGGGGCGGGGACACACGCCCCGCGGACACATGGACCTGGGTTTTCTGCGACCTCTGTACGAGAGTGACGCTCCGGTGGCCTCGGTGCACCTGGACACCAGCCGCGACAGGACCGACGCCGGCAAGGAACTCGAACTGCGCTGGCGCCACCTGCGGGACGAACTCTCCTCGCTGGGCACCGACAAGGCGACCCTGGACGTGCTGGAACAGGCGGTCAGGGACGGCTCCTCCCGGGCCTTCGGCAGCCACGGCCACTCCCTGTTCGCCTCCGAGGGGCGCCTGCTCGGCGCGTACACGCTCTCCGAACCGCCCGCGCAGAGCCGTGCCCTGCGCATGCCGGTCCCCGACCCCCTTCCCGTGGTCGTGGACCGGGGGCGCTATCTGCCCTACGTCCTGGTGGCGCTGGACCGGGTCAACGCCAAGGTGTTCTCCTACACCGGCCAGCCTTCCAGCGGACCGGCCTCCGAGAAGGACTTCTCCGGCGCCGACCTGCGCAACATCGACCCGATGGGCCGGGGCGGGCCCGGTGTCCTGAGCGGGTACAACGGCCGCTTCGACGGCAAGCACTACCCGATGGAGACCTGGCGGGAGAACACCGCCCGCATCGCCCAGCAGGTGCGCGAGGCCGTCGCCGAGGTGGACGCCCGGATCATCTTCGTCGGCGGTGACGAGGAGGCCATCGCCTATCTGCGCGACAACCTGGGCGAGCGCAAGCTGAGCACCCCGGTCAGGCTGGTGGCCGGGGGCCGGGGCGGCCCCGACGCCGAGGAGCGCCTGCACGAGGCCGCGGCGGAGGCGCTGCGCGACTTCGTCATCGACGGCCACGACGACATCATCGCCGACTACCATCAGAAACTCGCCAACGACCAGGCGGTGCGCGGCACCGAGCCCACCCTGCCGATGCTGTCGGAGGCGCGGGTGCGCACCCTGCTGCTGGGCGCCGACCGCGACGGCGAAGCCGAGCTGTGGGGCTCACCGGGCGAGCCGGTGCTGGTGTCGAAGGACCCGGCGGACCTGGACGACCCCGACGCGGCGTTCCGGGCACCGGCCAGCGCGCTGATGCTGCGTTCGGCGATGGCCGCCGACGCCGGTTTCGGCGAGGTCCTCGACCACGGCCACACCAGCGCCGAGAACGGCGCCATCCTGCGCTTTCCCACGTCGCCGAACGAGAGGGTCTGACCGACCCCGGCGAGCCGCCCGCGTCCGTCTCCGGGCGCGGGCGGCCCCGTGCGCGGCACCCGCCGGAGCCGTCGTCCCAGCGGCCCGCCTTGCGGCCCCGCCGCTGAGGCCGTCGTGCGTGGTCGCGGAGGAGTCGTTCCCTCCAGGCCCCTCCGATGTCGGTGGCCGGGGTTACTCTGACCGCTCGTGGACTACGGAGAGGACCCCCTGGTGAACGAGGAGCGCGGCACCGCGCCGTCGGGGCGGAGACTGACCACCCCCGAGCAGTGGCGGGCCCACCTGAACACCGACGGCGCCGCTGCCGCCCCGGGCGGCCGGGCCCCCGAGGAGTGGTCCGGCCACGGGCCCGCCACCGACGAGCAGATCGAGCGGGCTGAGCGCCGCCTGGGCCTGCGGACGCCGCTACCGCCCAGTTACCGCGCCTTCCTGGCCGCCACCGACGGCTGGGACGAACTCGGCCTCTGGTGCGGGCGAGCCCTCTCCGCGCACGAGGTCCAGTGGCTGGCCACCGCACGCCCGTACCTGGGGGGCTTCTACGAGGACGACGAGGTCTACGGTCCCCTCCTGGAGTCGGCGCTCGTGCTCAACGAGGGCGAGGACCTGTGGCTCCTCGACCCGCGCGAGGCCGGGGCCGACGGCGAGTGGGCCGCCTACCTGTTCCAGGTCAAGTACGGGGACTTCGACCGGGCCGACTCGTTCTCCGACCTGTGGCACCACCACGACAGCAGGCTGGCGAGGTGGTGAGGGCCCGGCGGGGGCCGGTCCGCACTCTCCGTCGCGGGAACACAGGGCGCGTCCCGGTCAGGGACGGGTGGTCATCCCCAGCAGGGCCAGCAGTTCGGCCTCGGTGACCAGGTCGATGCGCTGGCCCCGCTCGCGGTAGGTCTCGGCCCGCAGGTGCTTGGCGGTCTTGCCGGGGCCGCCGTGGCTCCCGAGGATGAGCACGTCGGTCTTCTTGGTGACGTTCTTGGCGGGCCGCCCGCCCGCCTCGGCCACGCGCCGCCACACCTCGGGCTTGTCCATGGACTCCAGGTCGCCGGAGACGCACACGGTGCGCCCGTACAGCGGCCCGGTGGGGTCGGCGTCCGGGGAGGGCTCGGGCAGTGGCGTCTGGGCGTCGCGCTGCCACCGTCCGAACCGGTCCTCGGGTGCGGCGGCGGACGCGGCGAACAGCGCGGGCTGGGCGGGTGCGGCGGCGGCCGGGGCCGGAGCGGGTACCGCGCTCCCGGCCGAGGCCTCCACCCGGCGCAGGTCCGTCCGCGCGGCACGGGCCAGGTCGGCGAGCGACGGGGTGCCGTAGCGCTCCATGGCGGCCATCACGATGCGCGCGGCGGCCTCGGCGTCGGCGTCGGCGCGGTGGTGGTGCGTCACCCGGTGCCCGATGTGGGCGCACACGGTCGGCAGCTTGTGGTCGGGCAGCCCGGCCCAGGTGCGCCGTGACAGCGCCAGCGTGCACGCGTACTCCCACGCCGGGTGGGGCAGCCCGGTGTGCCCGCAGGCCTGGCGCAGCACCCCCATGTCGAAGGCGGCGTTGTGCGCCACCAGGGGGCTGCCGTCGGCGAACTCCACGATGCGCGCGTGCGCCTGTTCCCAGGAGGGGGCGTCGACGACGTCGGCCGCGGTGATGCCGTGCACGGCGATGTTGTGGCGGGAGAAGAAGTCCACCTGCCCCGGCGGTCGGATCAGCGTGGTGTACCGGTCCACGACCGCGCCGTCGCGCACCCGCACCAGGCCGACCGCGCACGCGCTGCCGCGGTCGTGGTTGGCGGTCTCGAAGTCGATCGCGGTCCAGGTCCGGGACACCGCGCACCTCCTGCAAACGGGGAACGGACCGAGGCTATCCGGGCCCGGACGCCTTCGGGGACGAAACGGCCCCAGCGGTCCGGTGCCGATGGCGCGGCCCCGCTCGCGCCCTGAGGAAAACCCCGCCCCCGCTCTGGCGCGCACCGCCCCCGACCTGGCGGTACGCCCCATGGCCCGGCAGGGGGCGCGGTTCCCGGCGTGGTCGCCGCCGCACGGACGAGGAGACGAGGGCCGCACCTGAGCGCCCCGGGGGGAACCGCTCTCGTGACGGCCACCGTCGGTACGCTTCTGACGCACCTGGTGATCGGTTTCGGTGCGGTGCGGACCTGTCGCCCGTGCGGACACGTCGCGGTGGAGAACCGGGAGAGCCCGTCGGTCTTCTGCCGTGGCAGGTACGGGCACAGGGCGCATGCGGACGTGAACGCGGCCCAGAGCATTCTCGCGCGCGGACGGATCAGCCCCTCGGGGTGAACCGTGCCGACCTGCCGAGACCTCTGGGACGCCATGACGGTGGGGCAGGAACCAGCCGCGGCCGCGAGGCGCGCAGCACCACCGGGTCGGCAAGGCCCGGTCGGAATCCCCCTCGTCCACGGGGGAGGGGAAGTCGACGGGCGGTTCGACCACGCGCTCACGCCCGCGGCGGGCGCCCTGGTGCTCCGGCTCCGGGACGCCTGGGGCGGCGGGTGCGGACGGTCGCGGGAGAAGAGGGGTGAGGGCCGGATGGCCGAGTGGGCCGGGGCCGGGGACGGCCCCCGCGCCTGGGCGCGGGCGGCGGCCGCGCCGCTGGCACGGGCCGGGCGCGAGCTGACGGGCACCGTGTTGGGGCTGTGCACCGCCGCGCTCACGCTGGTGTGGGTCCTCGCGGCGGCCGCGGCGCTGGTGTGCGCCCCGCTCCTGTCCTCCCGCAACCGGCGCCGGTTCCGCGGCGCGGTGACCCGGTGGGCGGTGCGCCTGGGCGACGCGGACCTGGCCCGTCTGGCCCGGTGGTCGGGGGGAGGCGTCGTCGAGCCGGGGACCGGGGCCGCCCCGCGCGTGGCCTACCTGCTGCTGCGTCTTCCGGCGGCGCTGGTGTGCGGCTACCTGGCGCCCACGGCGCTGACGCTGGTGGCGGTCTTCGTCGGCGGCGCCGCGCTGGAGCTGTTCACCGGGGGCGGCACCTACGTGCCCGTGCTCATGCCCGGCGCGCGGATACACGTCTCCAGCATCAACGTGGGCCTGTTCATGGGCCTGGTCGTCCTGGCGGCGACGTGGCTGGTGGCGGCGCTGGCCTCGGCGGCCGACCGTGCCCTGGCCCGCCGCCTGGTGGGCCCCAGCAGAGAGGACCTGCTGCACCGGCGCATCGACGAGCTGACCTCCACCCGGTCGGGCATCGTTCGGGCGGTGGACGAGGAGCGGCGGCGCATCGAACGCGACCTGCACGACGGGATCCAGCAGCGCGTGGTGGCGCTGGCCGTGCTGCTGGGGCGGGCCCAGCGCGGCCGCGACCCCGAGCGCGCGGCGCGGCTGGTCCGCCAGGCGCACACCGAGACCCGGGTGCTGCTGGACGAGCTGCGGGGGGTGGCCTGGCGGGTCTACCCCACCGCGCTGGACACCCTGGGCCTGGAGGCGGCGCTGACCGAGGTGGCCGAACGCAGCCCTCTGCCGGTGGAGGTGCGCGCGCACCTGTCGGCCCCGCCGCCCCGCGAACTGGCCACGGCGGTGTACTTCGCGGCGCGCGAGGCCATCACCAACGCCGTCAAGCACTCCGGGGCCGAGGCGGTGACCGTGCACCTGGACGACGCCGACGGCGTTCTGGACCTGCGGGTGCTCGACGACGGCCGCGGCGGCGCCGACCCCGCGGGCGGCGGTCTGACCGGCCTGGCCAGGCGGGTGCGGGCGCTGGACGGCACACTGGCGGTACACAGTCCCCGGGGCGGTCCGACCACGGTACGCGCCATGCTGCCCCTGACCACGATACGGAGCCCCCATGCGCCTAGTGCTCGCTGACGACTCGGTCCTGCTCAGGGAGGGCCTGGTGCGGCTGTTGGAGGAGGAGGGCCACGAGGTGGCGGCGGCGGTCGGCGACGCCGACGCTCTGCTGGCCGCGGTCGCCGAGCACGCGCCCGACGCCGCCGTGGTGGACGTGCGGATGCCGCCCACCCACACCGACGAGGGGCTGCGGGCGGCGCTGCGCATCCGCGCCGACCACGAGAAGGTGGCGGTGCTGGTGCTGTCGCAGTACGTGGAGCAGCGCTACGCCGCCGAACTGCTGGCCGGGGCCTCGGGCAGGGTCGGCTACCTGCTCAAGGACCGGGTGTCGGAGGTGGGGGAGTTCCTGGAGGCCCTGGAGCGGGTGCGCGCGGGCGGGGCGGCCTTCGACCCCGAGGTGGTGCGCCAGCTGCTGGCGCGCACCACCCACACCGACCCGCTGGCCCGGCTCACCCCACGCGAGCGCGACGTCCTGGAGCGCATGGCGCAGGGGCTGAGCAACACCTCGATCGCCGAGCGGCTGTACGTGTCGTTGAGCGCGGTGGAGAAGCACGTCAACGCGATTTTCGACAAGTTGGGGCTGGGGCACGCCTCCGGCTACAGCCGCCGGGTGCTGGCGGTGCTGCGCTACCTGGACGGCCCAGTTCTCCCGAAGCTACGGCGAGGGGCAAAGTAACCCTTGAGTAGCTACAGCGAGCCCTACCGCCTCACCGAAGCCGGACCCCAACCGCCAGAGGCCCGGACGGGACGCCCCCGGCCGGGCCTCTGGCGTCTACGGATCAGAGGTTGAATTCGATGCTGCCGATGCGGGCGCCCCAGGGGTCGATGACCTTGAGGGTGACCGTGCGGGACAGGCCCAGCGACTCGAAGAAGTCGGCCTTGGCGACAACAGCGGCCCGCTCCTCAGCGGTGGGGGGCGGACAAGATAAGCCGGAAAGGGGCAATGGCCAGGTCGGCGGTAGTGAACAACCATGGGGAAACCGTGGTGACAGCCCGGGTCCGGATCGAGACCGTCAGCATCCCGCCCCGGACCCCCACACCGGTTTCATCTGATGAAGAATCTCTTCATCAGATGAAGACGCGGTTCTGCCGAAGCTACGGCGAGGGGCAAAGCGCCGTCAGCGGCTTCGAGCCATGGTGTAGCAGCGCGGGCAAGCCGGGGTGATGGCCTCGGCAGGGGCGTTCCAGGCGAAGCGGCAGTACCAGCGTCGGCACCGGCGCGGTTCGGTCGCGGGGGCGTAGTCGTCGGTGGACAGCGGCGCGGTGTGCCCGCAGGCCGGGCAGGTCCATTCGTGCGGGGTGGTCTCGGTGCCGTGGGCGCGGGTCACCGACAAGTGCAGGCGCATGTGGCCGGGGGCGGGGCCGTGCGGGTCGGCCACGTGGCCACAGGACGAACAGCGCGGGTAGGCGGGTGGGGCGGGACGGCGGTTGAGCCACACCATGAGCAGGGACATCGACGCCTCCAAGGTGGTCGGGTAATCACAGCCGGTGGCCTGTGGGGAGGAGCCCCTCGGCGTGGTAACTGCACCAGAGTGACGGGCCGGGACGGCCAACACCTCCTCCTCCATCGTGGCGGAACCTTGGCCGCAACAAAAAGCATCCGCGTAGACTACCGAAAGGGACTCTGCAACCCCTCCAAAAGAGTATGACCGCAATCGGACACCCAACTTTACGCGGCGGTCAAATGCAGAAGCTTGACCAGCGGAGTTTTCCTGCCGGATATTAGCGGACACCTCGCGACCTGCCCTTACGGACTGGATCGCAGTTCCATTGACTTGGCTTTTACGGCATGACTACGCTTCGTGTGCACGTGAAACCAGCAAAGAAAGGGCAATCCGTGCATATTCTCCGAAACTTGAGGAAATCGGCCGCTGTCGCTGTTCTGGCGGCAGGGCTGTCTGCCGCCGCTGCCCCCGCCTGGGCCAGCACCGGCGGCAACGAGCTCGCCATGCTCGACTGCAACAAGGGCGTGAGTAACGGTGACGCCTACGCCAGCTGCTTCGGCAGGATGGGCGAGGAGTGGCGCCTGCGTGCCGACTGCCCCTTCCAGCCCGACCGGTACTCGGACTGGCAGAACGGCGACGGAAACGTCACCGTGGGCTGCACGGTTGGGGACGCGCGAGCAGCCATCATCGAGGTTCGCTGACCCCTGTCGTTCCAACGGTATTCGCGTGACTTTCCGGCACATATAATCCCTGGGAAAGGGAATCAAAGCGCGGAAAGAATGCGATGCCGCACAGGGCGGTCCGTGCATACTGGTGCATCACCACTGTGCACGGACCGCCGCTGTGGGACCGAGGAAAATCAGGCGGTGAGAGCGACGCCCAGCGAAAACGTACACATCGAGAACACGACACCGGCTCTGGAAATGAACGGGGTGATCCGAGAATACGGCGCGGGCCAGGCCCAGGTCATGGCTGTGCGGGAGGCCTCCCTACGGATCACCCGCGGGGAGATCGTGGTGGTCTGCGGCCAGAGCGGGGCCGGAAAGTCCAGCCTCCTCCAGATCGCCGGGTGCCTTGCCGAACCCACCCGGGGAGCGGTGCGCGTGGACGGCGACGACGTCACGGGCATCAACGCCAAACGCCGCGCGGACCTGCGGCGCCGCCGTATCGGCTACGTCTTCCAGGAGTACAACCTCGTGAGCGTGCTCACCGCGGCGGAGAACGTCGCGCTCCCCCTGGAACTGGACGGAACACGTCAAGCGCGCCAGCGTGCGCGCGCGGCGTTGGACGAACTGGGCATCGCCGAACTGGCCGACCGCTACCCGGAACAGATGTCCGGTGGCCAGCGTCAGCGGGTGGCGATCGCCCGCGCACTGATTGGCTCCCGTCGCCTGGTCGTCGCCGACGAGCCCACCGGCGCGTTGGACTCGGCCTCCTCGCGGGCGGTCCGGGAGGCCCTGGTCACCCGTGCGCGTGAACACGGCGCCGGTGTGCTGGTGGGCACCCACGACCAGGAGTGGTTCCCCCTGGCCGACCGGGTGCTCGTCATGCGCGACGGCGTGCTGAGCCCCGCTGCGGGGGGCGCGCGGTGAGGGGACGAGTGAGCCTGATGCTGGCCTGGCGCATGCTCCGCCAGGACGGGAGGCGTTCGGTGCTCGGCGCGGGACTGCTGGGGTTGCCGGTGGCCGTGGCCGTGCTGGTGCAGATTCTCTACAGCACCGCCATTCCCACCCCTGAGGAGGACAAGGTCGCGGCCATGGGCGCGGCCCAGGCACGTGTGCTGTCCCAAACGGAGGAAGCCTCGGCCCAGGCGCTGCGCCAGGTGCTACCCGAACAGGCGCGCATTCTCCAGGCCGCTGGTTCCGTGGTCTCCCTCCAGACCTCGCACGGCCCGGTGCCCACCTCGGTGACGCTGGTGGACCTGTCCGACCCCCTGACGGAGGGGCTGCTGGAAGTCACTACGGGCCGGATTCCCGAGCGTAGCGGCGAGGTGTTGGTGAGTCAGCACCTCAGCGACACCCAGGGGATGGAGGTCGGTGACCAGGTGGGTGTGGGCGAGGACCACACCGCCACCATCACCGGCCTGGTCCTCGATCCCACCGACCACGACCGCGACTTCCTCGTGGGACTGCCCACGGACCCGGCGCTGACCACACAGCAGGAGGGTGCGGGGCCGTGGCTGGTCGGCGGTCTTCCCCCGAGCATGGACGAACCCGCGCTGGTGGAGCTGCTGGGCCCGCACGGTTTCGCCGTGGACCCGCGCACCCCCGGCCCCACACCGGGCGCCCCTCCCGCCGCCGAGGACACCACCCGCGACGACGACCGCGCGGTGCTGCTGTTCACCGCCTTGGGTTTGGGCGAGGTCGGGCTGCTGGCCGCGGCGGTGTTCACCCTCACCGCCCAGCGCCGCCGTCGTGAACTGGGGTTGTTGTCCGCGGCCGGGGCCCGCCCGGCCCAGCTGCGCCGGGTGGTACTGGCCCACGGTGTGCTGGTGGCCGCGACCGGCGCCCTGGCCGGACTGGCCCTGGGGGTGGTGTTGGCGCTGGCCGCCCAACCGCTGGGGGAACAGATCGTGGGCGTCTCCTGGGGGCCGCCGGTGATCCGTCCCGACCAGCTCGTCTGGATCGTGGTCCTGGCGCTGGTGGCGGGACTGGTCGCCGCCTGGCTTCCGGCATGGTCGGTGGCACGTCGAGGCCCGGTGGCGGCGCTGCGCGACACGCCCCCTCCCGCCGTCTGCCGACGCCGAACGTGGGTGTGGCCGCTCCTGGCCACGGTGGGCCTGGTGGCCCTGGTCGGCGGCATCGCCGTGGGGATCATCCCGCTGGCCGGGGCGGGCGCCCTCGCCTACGCGCTCGGACTCCTCGGTTCGTGCGCCCTGCTGCTGCGTACCCTGGCTGTGGTGGCCGCGCGTCTTGGAGTACGTGCGCGGGTGGCGTTGCGCGGCCCGGCACGCAGTCCATCGCGTTCACTGCCCCTGGCGGTGGCGGTCTGCGCGGTCATGGCCGCGGCGTCGGTGGCCGGAGTGCTCCTGCACAGCGCCGACCAGCACAACGCCCGCGCCTACGTGCCCCGCCTCCTGGACGGCCAGGCCGTGCTGAACGGCCCCCTGCCCGCCGACGACGCCGCGCTGCGGCCGGTGACCCAGGCGTTAGGCGGCGCGCGCGTCATCCGGCTCTCCCACGCAGCGATACCCACGGACGGCGGTCCGGTGCGTCTGACCCTGGACAACGCCGCACGCCGGTGCGCGCAGCCTCCCCCCGGCGGCGTCCCGGAACAGTGCCCGAAGGAGTTGGGACCGGGTCTCACCCCGGTTCAGGACGTCGCGGTGGCCGACGAAGACCTCGTCGCCGCGCGCTTCACCCAACCCGACCAGCGCGAACGGGCCCTGCGTGCCCTACGCGGCGGCCAGATTGTCCTGACCGACCCCGCATTGCAACACAGCCCCGGACAGGCCCGGCTGGTACCGGGCAACGACCTTTCCGCAGAGGCCGTGGAGCTGGACGCGGAGGTCATCGTTCCCGAACAGCCCGTGGGACAGTTGCCCCACGCCCTCGTCTGGCCCGCGACCCTGGCCGAACACGACCTGGTGAGCACCCCGGTCCGCGGGGCCCTGCTGGTCACCGGCACAGAGCCCACCCCCGACCAGGTCGAAGCGGCCCGCTCTGCCACCAACCGCCACCTGGGCGGACAGGTCGATCTCTACGTCGAACGCGGCTACGACAGTCAGGAGATCGCCTCCGTGCTGTGGCTGTTCATGGCCTTGGCCGCCGTCACCGCGGTGGGGACAGCGGCCATCGCCGGAGCGCTCTCCTCCGCTGAGCACGCCCGTGACGACGAGGTCATGGCGGCGGTGGGCGCCCGTCCCCGGTTCCTGCGCGCCATGGCGGCGGCGCGCCTGCTCGCGCTGGTGACTCCGGCCGCTGTGCTAGGCCTGCTCGGAGGCGGCGCGGCGATGATGCTGGCCCTGTGGGCCTGGGGTGAGTGGCCACCCACGGTGCCCTGGGGGTCGCTGGCGGCTGCTGTGGTCGCGACCGCGGCCGCCGCCTGGCTCACCGGTTACCGATCCGCACGCACACTCACTGGTCGATAGCGAGCACGTCCAGGGCGGCACGGTGTGCCGGGGCCTGGACGGTGCCGAGCAGACGGGTGAGTGCGCTGTGACTCTGCTCGGGGGCGGGAGGGTGTTCACCTGCGCCCTACCGCCCCTGCTGGTGGCTTGACAGCGTCACTGAAACTCCTGAAGTTCGGTGCGGCCGCCCGACAGTTCCGGCACGTGCTTGTACAGCGTCGAGCGGGACACCCCGAGCAGGCGGGCGATGGAGGCCACCGAGTTGTCGGGGCGGGCGAGCAGGTCGCGAGCGTGGCGGACCTGCTCCGGCGTCATAGCCGGGGGCCGTCCCAGGCGTTTGCCTGCGGCGCGGGCGGCGTCCAGGCCCTCGCGGGTGCCCTCCACGATGAGTTCGCGGATGAACTCGGCCAGGGCGGCGAAGACGTGGAACACGAGCCTGCCGCCGGGGGTGGTGGTGTCCAACGCTTCGTGCAGGGAGCGAAAGCCCACCCCGGCGCGGCGCAGGTCCCCGACCAGGGTGATGAGGTCCTGGAGCGAGCGGGCGAGGCGGTCCAGGGCGGGGACGACGAGGGTGTCGCCGGGGCGCAGGTAGGCCAGGCACGCTTTCAGCTCGGGGCGCTGGGCGTTCTTGCCGGACTTCTTGTCGGCGAAAACCTTGGCGCACCCGGCCGCTTCGAGGGCGCGGAGCTGGCGGTCGAGCTTCTGCTCGCGGGTGGAGACGCGGGCGTAGCCGATCAGCGCCCCGCCGCCGGAGGCCGGTGCGGGGGCGAGGGGGTCGTCGGGGAGCGCGAGGGTGGTGTCCATCCCCCAAGTGTACGAAAAACGGTGCCTCCGGAGTAGATGAACACCAGAAGTTTCCAACACGTTTTTCCGACACCCTCGGGCCCGGTTCGGCGCCCTCCGGAGCCGTTCCGGGCACCTGTCGCAGAAACGAACGTTTTCCAACGGTCGGCACCACCGTCCGGCCACGGCGAAAGGTAGGACGACTCCGCCGCCACCTTCACCCCCGGCCGGCGGCCAGGTGCTCGATGACCGCGCGGGTGAGCGCCTGGCGCAGCAGCCGCTCGCGCTCGCAGGCGTCCTCGCCCGGCGGCTCCAGCAGGTCGATGACCGCCCGCAGCACCTCCGCCGAACTCAGGCCCGGGCGGCCGATCCGCACCCCGGCGAGCGCGGCCCACCGGGCCAGCGCCTCCCGCTGGGCGGTGTCCAGGTCCAACGTCATCCGCGTCCGCTGCCCGCTCATGACCAGGACCTACCCGGGCACGGAAGGCACTGCACCCACGGCGAGCACGGAAAACCCGTGGTCAGCGCCCCGCCGGGGGCGCGCCGCCGTCCTCACCGTGGTCCTGCTCGTCCTGGCGGCGGTCGGCCGCCGACTGCGCCCGGGAGTCGAACCCGCTGCGGGCGGTGTCCGACTCCGGGTCGCGGGCCGCGGCGGACTGGATCCGCCCGGCGGCGTCCTTGTCCATCTCGGTGTGCTTGTCCATGTCCTCTACCTACCCGCTGACCAGTCCGCTGCCGCTTTCCGGCGTGCTTGGTCCGCCCCCTTACGGGCCCTCGGCGGCGTCGGCGCGGCGCTGGTCCTGGGCCAGGTGGTAGCGCATGAAGTCGGTGGGCTCCATGGCCAGGACCGCCCGCAGCTCGTCCCGGGTCAGGGGCCGGCCGTCGATGCGCCACTGGTCGGGTTCGGTGGCCTCCAAGTCCTCGATCGAGTGCATCCCCTCCACCCGCAGCAGGATCTGGACGGGGTCGGGCCCCTCGGTGGGCACCGTGCGGGCCAGACGCTGCACCAGCTCGGAGCGCACCTCCTCGCGCGGCCGCGGCGGCGCCTGCCCGTCGGCGTCGTCGCATCCGCAGTCGGCGAAGGAGTCGGGGAACGCCTGCCGCGCCCCGGCCCAGACCTGCTCGGTGTCCTGGAGCCGGTCGGGGTCGGTGAGCCAGGGACGGTTGTTGTCCAGCACCATGGCCTCCCACTCGGCGTCGAACTGGTGGGCGTACTCGGGCGCCTCGGCGCGCATCTGGGCGATGACCTCGGGGGTGATGACGCGCCCCTGGTAGGTCATCGGAACCGGTTCGTCGACGTCGTCGAAGACGAACCCGGCCGCGGCGGCCTGGCGGGCGGCCGGGTTCTGCGGCCCCAGCCGCTTGTTGCGCGGCTTCTTGTTGCGTTTGCCCATCTCGATCCCCCTGGGTGTCGGCGCGGGTGGCGGTGCTGCGCGGGCAGCGTAGGGCCCCCGGCCCGCGGGGGCGGGCATAGCGGGGCGGGACCGGCGTGTCCGGGCGCCGACCCGGTGGCCCGGTCGGCGCTCGGGCTCCGGCGTCAGGCGGGGAAGGGACCGTAGGGTTCGGTGCGCGCGAAGATCTCCTCCGGGGTGCGCTGGGGTTGGTCCTGCGGATCGCCGAAGATCGCGTGCTGGTCCTCGGCCGTGCAGGCCTCGCGGCGCTGGGTGAAGCCCTCCGAACCAGGGCCGGCCACGTACAGGGAGGCGCCCTTGCCGTAGAGCAGGGCGTGGGTGGCGGCATCCTCCTTGTAGGACAGGCGCTGGTCGATGCCCATCGCCCGCAACTCGCCCAGGACGCGGGCCACGTCACGGCGGTCGCGCCAGTCCTTGGTGTAGACGCAGATCAACACGTCCTTGCCGGGGGTGTGGTCGGTGGCGACCTTGGCCTTCCACCCCAGGCGTCCGGCCTCGGTGGCCTCCACGATGGCTGCCCATACCTCCTTCACCCTCTCGGGGGCGGTGAAGGGCATCCACTTGCCGGTGAACCCGGCGTTGACCAGCTCGGCCACCTCCTTGCGTTCGGTCTCGTTCGCGTTCATGTCCACGGCGTAGCGCCACGGATGCATCGTCTCTGTCCTCTCGTCGGGGGTCTCTCACACGGCCAGGTCCAGGCGCTTGTCCATGTCCAGGTCGAACCGGCCATAGGGGTTGATGTGGGTCCAAAACAGCGGGTTGAGCGCTCGCCGGTCCTCGGGGGTGAGCCGCTTCGCCCAGACGGGGTCTTCCAGGACTCGTTGCAGGAGCAGGGTGTTGACGTAGACCAGGGCGGACTGGAGCAGGTGCAGGCACAGCATGGAGATCTCGGCCGACTCGCGGTCGTCGCCGGTGAGCACGCCCTCCTTGCCGTAGAAGAACGTGTCGTTGGCGCCGTTCCAGTTCTCCACCACCTCCAAACCGCCGTGGATCTCCCGGCGCAGGGCCTCGTCGGCCAGGTAGTCGCAGGCGAAGATGGTGCGCACCGCCCGGCCGAGTTCTTCCAGGGCCTGGTAGACGGGGTTCTTGGGGCCGCCACCCTTGGTGAAGCGGCGCAGCACCTGCTCGGTGTCGGCGGTGCCCAGCCGCAGGGCGGTGGCATAGGCGACCATCTGGTCGTAGTTGCGCTCGATCAGCGCCCAGTCGATGGGTCGGTTCTTGACCACCCGCTCCAAGTGCGGCCAGGTCGCGGGACCGTCGTCGGGGCTGTACAGGCGCACCGCGCCGATGTTCTTCAGCCGGGGCAGCAGCTTGAACCCGAGCAGCTCGGTGAAGGCGAACCCCACGATGGATGCGCCGTGGGTGTCGGTGTAGTTGGCCTGGACCTCGGCGTCGGTGCAGTGCCGCAGCACGCCTTCGATCATCGCCGCGACCTCGGAGGAGGAGCACGACTTGAGCTGGGAGTAGATGCAGGCCCGGCCCTTGTCGACGTGCCAGTAGATCATCACCCCGTGCCCGCCATATCGAGCGTGGAACTCCGTCATCAGGTTCGATTCCCAGGAGCCGAACCGTTTGGAGTCCGAGGCGGTGGTGGTGGCGGTGCCCCACCAGATGGCATCGCGGGCGGCGAAGGTCTCGTTCACCACCGTCGCGATGGCGCGGCGCAGGTTGTCGCGGGTGATGTGCGAGGCGCGGGTGCGGCGCAGCGCCCCCTCGTCCTCGCCGTGGTCACCGGTGGCGATCATCTGCTTGATGCCCATGTTGGTCCCCAGGGCGAACAAGCACAGCAGCAACCGGCGGTGCAGGGTCGCCTTGGGGACGGCCTCGCGGGTGGCCACCGAGACGAACTCGGAGCAGAACCCGGTGAGCAGCGCGGTGTCCTTGAGGATGTCGAGCAGGTCGATGGTGCCCCACCGGCGCTGCACCTCGCCCTTGAGGGCGCCCAGGTTCTGGGGCTCGTCCAAAGGCTCCAGCTTCGGGACGCTGATCCAGGGCTGTCCCTTGCGGGTCACCACTCGGACCCCGCCCGTGGTGCCTTCGGCCATCGCCACATCCAACCGGTCCAACGCGGCGCGCATCCGGGTGCGCACCCCCTCAACGAAGGCGTTCGGCTCCACCGGCTTGCCCAGCGCGGCGTAGTGCACGTCCCGGTTGTCGGCGAAGTCGCCGGGCAGGTCGGTGTCGGGGTCGCGCCACTTCCCGGCGCCCTCCACGTAGATCTCCCGCCGGCGCAGGGCCTCGCGTAGCGCGATGAGCACGCACAGCTCATAGGGGATGCGCTCCACCCGCTCCGAGGCCTGGTCGGTGACGGCCTCGGTCCAGGCCTTGGGCACCACACCATCGATCGGCACCACCTCGCCGGCGCCGTAGAACTTCTCCTTGCGGTCGACGTCGGTGTAGCGGCCCAGCAGCTCGATCGCTTCCATCACCGGCCGGTAGGCGGTGTTGTTGCAGCGGAACGACAGGGCGGCCAGCAGCGGGGAGAGCATCCGCCGGTAGTAGTGGGAGTAGGAGCCCCGCAGCTGGTAGCGCACTCGCTCGGCCACCGCCTTCTCAGTGGCCATGAGCTCGCGCGCCAGACGCCGCAGGGTCTTGGCTCCGCCGGGCACCACGGGGAAGATCACTTCGGCCACCGTCCCGTCCGGGGAGGCCAGAGAGGCGTCCACCATCCGGCGCAGGATCGACTTCTTGCCCGGCACTGCGGTCAACTGGCCGATCAGTTCCTTCTCCACCCGCGTCTCGGCGCGGGCGTTGATCCGGTGGATGAGGCGGATCAGCAGCTCCACCAGGCCGTCGATCAGCTCGGCCTGGCGGGTCCAGCACAGCGCGGCCAGCAGGGTGTAGCGCACCGGTTCGGCGCACTCGGCGAAGTCGGAGGGGTACATCCGGGCCGCCCGGGAGCGCCAGGCGGCCACGATCTTCTCCGACACGCCCCCGAACGGCTCGTCCGGCAACCCCAGGGCCTGCACGGTCTTGAGCTTGTCGATCTCCTCCAGCAGGGTCTCCAGCCCCAGCGGGCCCGGGTCGGACTTGACCGCCAGCAGCACGCCCTCGGTGCCCAGCACCTTGGACTGGAGCCGGTCGCAGATCCCCGGGCCCAGGCGGGTCATCACACTGGTGGTGAAGGCCTTCTCGAACCGGCGCACCCCCGAGGCGACGATGCGCTCGATCTGTCCGGGGCGCGGCGGCTCGATCTTCAACGTGCGGCACCGGCGCTCCACCGCCTGGGCGAGCTCGTCGCGGCCGGCCTCCACCGGGCACACCTGGTCGGCCAGCCAGTCGGCGAGCTGGTCCTCCTCGTCCTCGGTGGCCGCGTGGGTGCCGTACCTGTCGCGGATCTGGCTGCGGTGGTACTTCACCGACCGAGTGTTCCAGGGGTACTTGCCGAACAGGGCCGCCTCCACGCCCACCTGGTCGGCGACGAAGGGCACCGCGGCGGCCGGAATCTCCTCGGCGTAGGAGGGGAAGCGGCCCTCGATCTGGAAGAACTTGAGCTTGAGCGCGAACCCGAGCCGGGTGGCGCCGCTCTTGTTGCCGATCAGCTTGCGGTCGCCCTCTTCCAGGGTCCACTCATCGACGAGCTGTTCAGGGGTCCAGTCCTGGCGCATGAGGGGGGTACTCCGCGATCGTGTGCGGTCAGTCGACAGCGCACACGATCGCGGACAGGGATCGGGTTACCGGCGGGTTCGCCTAATCCGTGACCTCGGACCGCCTCCGAAGCTACTCACCGGTTACTTTGCCCCTCGCCGTAGCTTCGGGAGAACCGGGCCTGGACAGCTGAGCGCGGCCGCGGCGGGGTTCGGGCGGCACGGCCCGCAAAGGGGCACGCGTAACGCGAAGTCCTTCGGGCGCCGGTGAGGGGCGCCGTTTTCCGTAGTCGGTCGCGCTCACCCGCTTGCCCACGGCCTACTTGTCAAGCTAAGGTTTACACGTGCAAGAAAAGTTGACAGAGGCGCTGCGTGTCCTGAAGGCGCGCACGGAAGCGTTCCTCGCCTCGCGCGTCCTGACGAGGGACGACGACTGGACCGACTCGCTGGGGCGCGCCGTGAGCATGCGCGCGGCCGCCGACGACGTCGTGCGCGCCGTCGTGGGGCAGGCGCGCCAGGACGGCGTCACGTGGCAGGTCATCGGCGACGCGCTCGGCGTGAGCAGGCAGGCGGCGTTCCAGCGCTACGGCAAACCGATCGATCCCAGAACAGGAGAGCCCATGAACACCACACCGCTCCCCGGAGCCGCCGAACTGGCCGTCTCGGTGATCGAGGACCTCGCGTCCGGGCGATGGTCGCACGTCACCGAGCGGTTCGATCCGGCCATGCGCGACGGCCTGTCGCAGGACGCGCTCGCGGCCGCGTGGGCGCAGATCATCGGCCTGGCGGGAGCCTTCGAGGGGCGGGGGGAGCCGGAGGCCGCCCGGGCCGGCGACGTGACGGTCACGAACACGCCGCTCTCGTTCGAGGCGGGCGACTACACGGCACGGATCACGTTCCGCGACGACCGCACCGTGGCCGGTCTGCACATCCTCGAAGGGAAGCCGTCGTGACCGACGAATCCCCGAACGTGTCGAGGACGGCCGCGACCCGGGGCGGATCGCGTATGAGCGGCCGCGACCTGCGCTCCATCGGCGTGTTCACCGCCCTGGCGTTCGCACTCGCCTGGCTCGTGGCGCTCCCGCTCTGGCTCGGCGACGGACTCGCCAGCCCCTGGTTCCCGGTCGTGGCCACCGCCGTGATGATGACCCCCGCGATCGCCGCCCTCGTCGTCGTGTTCCTCGTGGAACGGCCGAGGCGGAAGGCGTGGACGCTCGGACTGTGGCCGCTACGACCGGTCCGCAGGCTGCTCGGCTACGCGGCGCTGGGGGTCGTCGTGCCCATCGCGCTCGTCCTGGCTGCGCTCCCGGTCGGCGCGCTGCTGGGGGTCTATCCGGCCGACTTCGCGAACCTCTCCGCGTTCCGGCAGGTCCTGGAGGAGCAGGCGGGCGCCGCCGGAGCGGCCGAGCTCCCGATACCGGTCGGCGCGCTGATCGCCATCCAGCTCGCCGCGCTGCCGGTGGCGGCGTTCGTCAACCTCATCCCGGCGCTGGGAGAGGAACTCGGGTGGCGGGGGTGGCTGCTCCCGAGACTGATGCCGCTCGGTACGCTCCCGGCCCTGCTGGTCTCGGGCGTGATCTGGGGCCTCTGGCACGCCCCGCTCATCCTCCTCGGGTACAACTACCCCGACGCGCCGGGCTGGCTCGGCCTGACCGCGATGGTCGGCATGTGCGTCCTGGTCGGTGCGGTCTTCGGCTGGCTGCGGCTGCGGTCGGGGTCGGTGTGGCCCGCGGCCCTCGCCCACGCCGCGTTCAACGGGGCGGGTGGGACCTACCTCCTCTTCTCGAAGGCGGGCGAGCACGTCGACACCACGCAGGCCACGATCCTGGGCTGGAGCGGATGGATCGTACCGCTCGCGCTCGTCGCGGTCCTGATCGCCACGGGACAGTTCTCCTCCGCCAAGCACCCGTCCGCCCCGCCGTCCGGGGAGGGGCCCGCACCCGAAGCCGAGGAGGACCGGGACCGGCTCAGGCCGGCTCGAAGGACTCCATGACGACAGTGCGCTGGACGTCATCGTCAGCCCACGAGGCATCGGTGGAGGCCCAGGCCAGCGTGTAGTACTCCCCGGGAGCCACCGCGATGTTGCGGGTCAGCACGCGGCGTGTCTCGCCGGCCTCGTCCCGCCAGGTGAACTCCCACTCGGCGGCCGAGTGGAAGCCGGTGTCGCCGGTGACGTCCGCGATCCGCACCCGCTCGTAGCCCGGCAGCCGACCCGAGTCGTACACGCCCTGTTCCTGGTCCAGGACGTGCTGGTACTCGTCGTCGGTGGGGTGCTCGGCCATGTCGATCTGGAGGTAGCTGGCGTCGGCGGGGGACTCGTAGAAGACGCTGCTGCCGTCCACCCGGCGGATCCAGCCCTCGGGGATGCGCATGCCGAAACCGTCCGGGTCCTCGGTCCAGGTCATCCCGGGCACGGGGGTGTCGTCGGCGCCGCCCTCCTGGGGCGCCCCGGTCTCCTCGGGTTCGGTGGCGTCTCCCCCGGCCCCGGCCCCGGCCTCCTGCTCGTCCGCGCCGAGGTCGGAGGGCTCCTCCGTACCCGTCCCGGCGGCGGAGACGCCGCTGTCGGAGCCCCACGGATCGAGCACCACCACCAGCGCCGCCACCGCCACCAGCGAGGCCAGGCCCAGGGTGAGCACCACCATCGGCCAGGACAGCCGCCCGCCCCGCTGCGGTACCGGCGCCGTCGTGACCGTCGTCTGGGGCGGGAGCGCCGCCGGGGGCCGCGGGACCGGCCCCGGGGCTTCGGGCGGCACCGGTCCCTGGGTGACCGTGGGTGTGGGGCCGCCCACCGGCCGCGGCGGCACGGACACGGTCGTGGCCGAGGGGGCCGTGAAGGCCGCGGCGGCGGTGTCTCCCCGCGCCTGCGCGGTCAGCAGCGCGCGGCAGCGGTCGGCGTCGATCCGCCTGGCCGGGTCCTTCACCAGCAGGCCCCGCACCGCCTGGGCCAGCGGACCCCGCCCCAGGACGTCGGGCGGCTCCTCGGAGGTGACGGCGTGCAGCGTGGCGGGGATGCCCTCACGGCGGAACGGGGAGTTGCCGGTGGCCGCGAGGTACAGGGTCGCGCCCAGTGACCAAAGGTCGCTCGCGGGGGTCGCCGGGCTCATCGCCAGCCGCTCGGGGGCCAGGTAGGCGGGGGAGCCCATCACCCCGGCCGTCTGGGTGACGGAGGAGGTGTCGGCGATGGTGGCGATGCCGAAGTCGGTGAGCACCACCCGTCCGGTGTCGGTGACCATGACGTTCTCGGGTTTGACGTCGCGGTGCGTGATCCCCTGCCCGTGCGCGGTGCTCAGCGCGCTGAGCAGGTCGAGCCCCCACTGGGCGGTCGCCCGGGCTCCGCGCGGGCCCTCCTGGCGGACCAGCGCGTGCAGGGAGCGCCCGCTGAGGAACTCCATGACGATCCACGGGCGCCCGTCGTCCTGGACGATGTCGTGCACGGTGACGATGTTGGGGTGGCCGCCCATCGCGGTGGCCTGCGCCTCGCGCCGGGCCCTGGCCGCCATCCGGTCGCGTTCGTCGTCGTCCAGGCCCGGGCCCAGGAGGATCTCCTTGACCGCGACGGTGCGGTTGAGCTCGGTGTCGTGGGCCCGCCAGACCCTGCCCATCCCGCCCCGGCCGATCTCGGCCAGCAACTGGTAGCGGCCACGCAGTGCGCGGTGCGGCTCGGCCCCCATCGGACTCCCTTGCGGTGCGGGCCCTCGTGACCCCGTGGACGTCGACAAGCCCGCAGGGACAGCGGTTTCCCACGCGCGCCGAGCGACCATGGTACTGAGGTACGACGGTGCTTCGACCCCGTGGGAGCGCCGCCCCTGGTCAGCCCGCCGCACCGGAGCCCCGGGGCGAACCGCGACGCTCTCCGGGGGCGTGGACCGGTCAGCCCAGGTCGGCGAGTTTGCCTTCCAGCACCTCCCGCTCGCGCTCGTTGCCGCACCGGCGCACGGCCAGCTCCAGTTCGGTGCGCGCCTCAGCGGTGCGGCCCAGGCGCACGAGCAGCTCCCCGCGCACGCTCGGGAGCAGGTGCGAGTCCGCCAGCGCCCCGGCCGCCGCCAGCTCGTCCACGATCCGCAGCGCCGCGGCCGGTCCCCGGGCCATGGAGACCGCCACCGCCCGGTTGAGGTCCACCACCGGGGAGGGCGCCAGACGGCCGAGCGCCTCGTAGAGCAGCACGATCCGTTCCCAGTCCGTCTCCCGCACCGAGGGGGAGAGCGCGTGGCGCTCGGCGATCGCGGCCTGGAGGCCGTAGGCGCCCAGCCCGCGGCCGGTGCTCCCGGCGCGGGCCAGGGCTGCCCGCCCCCGGCGGATCGCGGCGCGGTCCCAGCGGCGGCGGTCCTGGTGCTCCAGCAGCACCGGCCGCCCGTCCGCCCCGGTGCGGGCGGGAAAGCGCGCCGCGGTCAGCTCCAGCAGCGCCAGCAGGCCGTGGACCTCGGGCTGGTCGGGGACCAGCCGGGCCAGAACCCGGGCCAGGCGCTGGGCCTCGCCCGCGAGGTCGGGCCGGAGCAGGTCGCCTCCGGAGCTGGCCGAGGAGCCCTCGGTGAAGACCAGGTAGACCACGTTGAGCACCGAGCCGAGCCGCCGGGCCCGCTCCCGGGCCGGGGGCACCCCGAAGGGCACCCGGGCCGCCCCGAGGGTCTTCTTGGCCCGGGTGATCCTGGCCTGCACGGTCGCGGTCGGGACCAGGAACGCCCTGGCGATCTCGTCGCTGGTCAGACCGCCGACCACCCGCAGGGTGAGCGCCACCCTGGCCTCCCGCGACAGCACGGGGTGGCAGGCGGTGAACATCAGCGCGAGCACGTCGTCGTCGATCCGGTCCGGATCCCACAGCACGTCGTCGGCCTCCCCGACGGGATCGCCGGGCGCACTGCCCGAGGCGGCGCCGCCCTCGCCCAGGTCGCGGGCGAGGACGGCGTACCTGTCGTCCAGGGTGGAGCGGCGGCGGAACGCGTCGATCGCGCGGCGGCGGCCGACGGTGAGCAGCCACCCCGCCGGGTTGCGGGGCACGCCCTCGCGCGGCCAGGTCACCAGCGCCTCCTGGCCCAGGTCCTCGGCCAGCGCGAAGTCGCCGGTGTAGCGCGCGAGCGCGCCGACGATCCGCGCCGAGTCGATCCGCCAGACGGCGGCTACGGCCTCGCGGCCGGTGGGGTCGGCCATCTCCGGTCGGTCCGCTCAGAGCTGGCCGGTGGCCTCGCGCCAGGCCCGCTCCCTCTGTATCCACTCGTTGTCCTGCGGGAACTCGTCGATCGTGGTGACCCGGCGGATCTCGGTCTTGAAACCCGGCCCGGCCATCGGCGACCGCTTGGCCCACTCCACGGCCTCCTCCTTGGAGGCCACGTTGAGGATTTGACATCCTCTTCCGCCTGAAGGCGGGAGAACCCAGCTAACGGAACCCGTTCGCCGCTGGTGGTCTACGCTTCACAGCCCGCCTGGCGGCGAGGGCTCCACGTCCTGGCACCCACAATGTCCTGGGGCGCTTGCTGCTTGGTCAGGTGCTCGATGTTGCGCGCGGCGTTGGTGTCGGCGTGCGCGGTGTGCCCGCACCCCGGTGCCTTGCACACGAGCCGGTCCCGTGACTCGCGGCCGCCCTCGGTGATGGCCTGGCGTGCCGAGCAGCGCCGCGAGGTGTAGGGGGCGGGCACCCGCACCAGGTACCCGCCCCGGTCGGCGAGCTTGTACTCCAACAACGTGATGGTGCGTCCCCACGCCTGTCCGGCGATGGCCCGGTTCAACCCGGACTTCTGTGCCACGTTGGTGCCCGGGGCCTCCACCGTCCCCCGAGCTGAACGGACCATCCCTGCGATGTGCAGGTCCTCGACCCCCACCACACCGAACTCCCCGGCCAGGGCGTGCGTGACCTTGTGCTGCCAGTCCAGGGCGCGGCGCTTGGCTTTCGCGCGCACCCGGGCGATCTGGTCATAGGTGCGCCGCAACCGGTGCGAAGACGGCTGCCCGGGTGTGCGCTGCCGCCGTTGGCGGGCGGCTGTGCACTCCAACCGGCGCAGACGCCCGCCCTCACCCGGGAATATCCACGGCCCGTGCTCGCGGAAGGTGTCATCGGACAGGGTCAGCGGCTGGGCCACACCCCGGTCGATCCCCACCCCCGGGCCGACATGGGGTGCCGGTTCCTTAACCTCGGTGCGCAGGCGCAGCACCACGTGCCAGCCGTTGGCCTCCCGCACCAACCGGGCACCGGTAACCCTGTTCGCGGCGTCAGCGTGCTTACCCACCGGTAGGTCCTTGGTCCACCGGAACCGGACCACGCCGACCTTGGGGATCCTCACGGCCCCCCACGTGCGGGTGAGGCGCTCGATGGCCAGGTCCCGCCCCTGGGGAACGTCCACGCACATCCGTGCACGCACATCCGTGCACGCAACCGGGCCTTGAAGACGGGCGGCCCCGTCCGGCCCGCCCAGCAGTTCTGCCACGCCCGGAAATAGGCCTTCAACACCTGCTGAGCCGCCTGCGCCGGAAGAACAGCCAACCAGGGCAGGTCCTTGCGGGCCTGACGAATCGCGGCGTCGGCGTCTTTGAGGGACACCCGCCGGTTTTCGGAGGACATCGTCCACCAGGAGTGCAAGGTGTTCCACAGGGCGCGGGCGGCGTGGCCCTGGGTTTCCAACTCCGAGAGTTGGTCCTTGGTGGGGTAGAGGCGGGCCTTGTGGCCGCGTTCGCGTTTGATGTGTCACCCCCCTGGACTGGTCTGGGTCGACCTTAGCGCGGGGGTGTGACGTTTCGTGACTGACGGTTCACCCACTGGCTGAAGCCGGTGGCACTCTCACGAAGGAGAGGCAGGGGCCGTCGACGACCACGCCCTCGGCGGCGTCGTCGAGGCCCTCCGCGGCGAGCAGCACCCCGGCGCGGATCAGCTCGTCGTTGTACCGGCCCATGGTCGCGAGCATCTCGTCGAAGTCGATCTGGCCCATCTTCGCGAAGGCCTCGTCGGTGGCGCGCATGATCAGCATGTACTTCACGGCTCTGTCTCCCCGGGTGTCGCGGGCCCCTTGCGGGCCCCTTCATCCCTAGGTCGAACGGGGGGCGCCGCGGATCGACACGTCCACCGATCTTTTTCCGGGGAATTCTGACAGAGTCCGCCCGCGGCCCGCCTACCGGGCCAACAGGTCGCGCAGCGCCCCGACCACCTCGGCCGGGGCCTCCTCCGCCATGAAGTGGCCGCAGGTCACCGTGCTGTGGTGCAGGTCGCGAGCCCAGGCCCGCCACACCGCGGCGGCGTCGTAGCCCAGCGCCGCGCCCCAGTCCTGCTGGAGCACCGTCACCGGCATGGCCAGACGCCGCCCGGCCGCGCGGTCGGCCTCGTCGTGCTCGACGTCGATCCCGGCCGAGGCCCGGTAGTCGGCCACGATCGAGGGCACGGCCTCGCGGGAGGCCCGCAGGTAGGCGGCGCGCACCTCGGCGGGGATCGCCTCGGGGTCGCGCGTCCAGATGTCCAGGAAGTGTCCGAAGAACGCGTCCGGGCTGGCACCGATGAGCTGCTCGGGCAGGCCCGGAGGCTGGGCCATGAGGTACAGGTGGAAGCCCACCGCGGCCGAGGCCCCGCGCATGACCTCCCACATGTCCAGGGTCGGCAGCACGTCGAGCGAGGCCAGGTGGGTGACGGCGTCGGGGTGGTCCAGCCCGGCGCGGATCGCGACCAGGGCGCCCCGGTCGTGGCCCGCCAGGGCGAAGCGTTCGTGGCCCAGGGCGCGGGCCAGGGCGACGACGTCGGCGGCCATGGTGCGCTTGGCGTAGGCGTCGCCGTCGGTGCCGGCGGGCTTGTCGCTGTCGCCGTAGCCGCGCAGGTCCGGGCAGATGACGGTGTGGTCGGCGGCCAGGTCGGCCGCGACGTGCCGCCACATCAGGTGGGTCTGGGGGAAGCCGTGCAGCAGCACGAGGGGGCTGCCCGAGCCGCCGACGGCGGCGTTGAGCGCCACGCCCTCGGCGACGGGCACGCGCTGGTAGTCGAATCCCCGGATCGTGGGTTCCACGGTGGTCTCCTCGGTGGGTCGGAGTCGGGTCCCCGGCGGTCGCCGGGGATCTCGGTCGTCCACGAGCCTGCCGGGGTCCGATGAGCAGCCGATGAGCAACGGTTGAGCGGGGGCGTCGGCGGCCCCGGCCGGTGCGGACGGCCGGATAGATTTGCTGCCATGGAGGGGGAGGTGACACGGGCGGCGGTGTCCTTCCGCGTGCTGGGTCCCCTGGAGGCCGTCGGCGCGCACGGACCGCTCGCCCTCAAGGGACCGCGACACCGCGCGGTGCTGGCCCGGCTCCTGCTCGCCGAGGGCCGTGCCGTGCCCGTGGACCGCCTCGTGGACGACCTGTGGGAGACGCCCGCCGAGGGCTCCGTGGCCGCGGTGCGCACCTTCGTCTCGGCGCTGCGCCGGTCCCTGGAACCGGACCGGCCCGCGCGGCGGCCCGCCCGGCTGCTGGTGACCGCGCCGCCGGGCTACGCGCTGCGGGCCGACCCCGAGGCGGTCGATGCCCGGCGCTTCGCCGGGGCCGTGGCCCGTGGCGGCGCGCTGCTCGCCGAGGACCGGCCCGGTGCGGCGCTGGACGGCCTGGAGGAGGCCCTCGGGTGGTGGCGGGGCCCGGCCTACGCCGAGTTCACCGCCTACCCCTGGGCGCGCGCCGAGGCCGACCGGCTGGAGGGGCTGCGGCTGCTGGCGGTGGAGCGGCACGCCGAGGCCCTCCTGGCGCTGGGGCGTGCGGGTGACGCCGTGCCCGCCCTGGAGGCGCACGCCCTGGCCCACCCCCTGCGCGAGAACGCCTGGCGGCAGTGGGCGCTGGCCCTGTACCGCTCGGGCCGTCAGGGTGACGCGCTGGCCGCGCTGCGCCGCGCCCGCCGGACCCTGGCGGAGGAGCTGGGGGTGGACCCCGGCCCCGGACTGCGGCGGCTGGAGGCCGACGTCCTGGCCCAGGCGCCCCACCTCACCCCGCGTGCCGCCGCCACCGCTGTTCCGGCACGGGCGGAGGGCGCGCCCGAACCCGTCCGGCGCCCCTTCGTGGGCCGGACCCGGGAGCTGGAACTGCTGGAGGGGGCCGCCGCCTCCGCCGCTCCGCACGCTCCGGCCCGGGTCGCGCTGGTCTCCGGCGACGCCGGGGCGGGCAAGACGGCCCTGGCCGAGGAACTCGCGCGGCGGCTGGCCGGGCGCGGGTGGACCACGGCCTGGGGGCGCGGCCCCGAGCACGAGGGGGCGCCCGCGGCCTGGCCCTGGACGCAGATCGCCGCCGTGCTGGCGGCGTCCGCGGACACCTCGGCCGACGGGGGCGCCGCCGACCCCGGCACCCCGCGCACCGGTACCGCCACGGGCACCGCGGCCCACGGGGACACCACCGGCCTCACCACGGACGACACCACAGCCTCGGCATCCAACACGAGCCCCACCGGGACGGACAGGTCCTCCACGGGCACGGGCCGGGGTGCGGTCACCACGCAGCCCAGGGGCATCGCCGCCCCCGCCCGCGACGACGACACCGCGGCGCCGGGAGGTGCCGCCCCCGACCCCGCGGCGGCCCGGTTCGGCGTCCTGCGCCAAGCCGCCCGCCTGCTCGCCTCGGCCGCGCGGCGCGGCCCCGTCCTGCTGGTCTTCGACGACCTGCACCGGGCGGCGGAGGAGACCCTGGAACTGTTCACCTTCCTGGCCGCCGAACCGCTCCCCGGGCCCGTGCTGCTCGTGGGGACCCACCGGACCGGCGAGGTCCACCCCGCGCTGACCGCGGCCCTGGCCCGGCTCGCCCCCGGCGAACCGGCCCGCGCCTACCTGGGCGGGCTGGCCGAGGAGGCGACCGAGGCGCTGGTGCGGGCCCTGGTCGGCCGCGACGTCGGCGGGCGGGCGCTGCGCGCCGTCCACCGGCGCAGCGGCGGCAACCCCTTCTTCGTCCGTGAGCTGGCCCGGCTGCTGTCCGACGGGGACGGCGCCGCGCTCGACGCGGTCCCCGCCGGGGTGCGCGACGTCATCCGCCACCGCCTGGGCTCCCTGACACCCGGGGCCCGGGACCTGCTGCGCCGGGCCGCCGTGATCGGCCGCGACGTCGACCCCGACGTCCTGTCGGCCCTGTCCCCGGACGGGGACGCCCTGCTCGACGCCCTGGACGAGGCGCTGGAGGCGGGCTTCCTCACTGACCGCGCCGAACCGGACGAGCCCGACGGCGCACCCGGCCTGCGCTTCGCGCACGTGCTGGTGCGCGACACCCTCTACCAGGACCTCTCCCGACCGCGCCGGGCGCACTGGCACACGGCGGTGGCCGAGGCCGTCGAGGCGCTGCACCCCGACCGGGCCGACGTGCTCGCCCACCACTTCGGGCGTGCGGGAACCCGCGCCACCGCGGACCGGGCCGCCCGCCACGCGCGCACCGCCGCCCTGCGGGCAGAAGAGCGCTTCGCCCCGCACGAGGCGGCCCGGCTGTGGCGGGAGGCCGTCGCCGCCCACGACCGCTGCGGCGAGGACCGGCCCCGCGAACGCCTGGAGGCGGTCATGGGCATGGTCCGGGCGCTGGCCGTCACCGGCCGTCTGGAGGAGGCCCGCCACCACCGCGCCCGGGCGGTGGCCGCGGCCGAGGAGCTGGGCGACGCGGAGCTGACGGCTCAGGTCATCACCGCCTTCGACGTGCCCGCCCTGTGGCCGCGCAACGACGACGAGGCGCTGGCCCGCCGGGTCGCCGGGGCCGCCGAACGCACCCTGGCCGCCCTGCCCGAGGACCGCCCGGAGCAGCGCGCCCGCCTGCTATGCGCCCTGGCCCTGGAACTGCGCGGCGCCGCCACCGGCCGGGGCCCGGACGCGGCCCGCCTGGCCGAGGAGACCGCCCGCGGGCTCGGCGACCCCGCCCTGCTGTGCCTGGCGCTCAACGCCCGGTTCATGCAGTCCTTCCAGGGCGCCGGGCGGGCCCCGCAGCGCGTGGAGATCGGCGCGGAACTGGTCGACCTGGCCTCCCGGCACGGCCTGGTGACCTTCGAGGTGCTGGGCCGCCTCGTCCTGGTCCAGGCGTACTCCGCGCTCGCCGACTTCGGCGCCGCCGACGCCCACGCGGCCGCCGCCGACCGGCTGGGCTCGCGTTACGGGATCGCCCTGGTGGGGGTGTTCACCCGGTGGTACGAGGCGCTGCGCACGGCCGCGCGGGGGTCCGCCGAGGAGGCCGAGGCCGCCTACCGGGCCGCGAGCGTACGGCTCGCCGACACCGGCATGCCCGGGGTGGAGCAGGGCATCCTGCCCCTGGCGCTGCTGTGCCTGCGCCTGCGGGGCGGCCGTCCCGCAGCGGTGGACCCTCGCCAGGACTGGGGCCCCTACGCCCCCTGGGCCCACGCCCTGGCCCGGCCCGGGGCAGCGCCCCTTCCGCCCGACGCACCGCCCGGCCTGCTCGGGGAGGCCCTGACCTGCCTGGCCGCCCGGGCCGCCACCGCCGTCGGCGACCGCCCCGCGATGGAGCGCGCCCACCGCCTGCTCTCACCCGCCGCCGGGGAGCTGGCCGGTGCGGGCAGCGGTCTGCTGACCCTGGGGCCGGTCGCGCACCAGCTCGGCGACCTCGACCGCGCACTCGGACGCCGCGAGCGGGCCGCGGAGCACTACCGGCTGGCCCTGCGCGTGGCCGCCCGGGCAGGGTCGCCGCACTGGACCGCCGCGGCCCGGACCGCCCTGGCCGGACCGGACTGAGCCGCACTCGCCGTACGGGCGGGCCAGCGGTGCCCAGGACACGAGGCCCGGTCGGCGACCGCGACACGCCCGCCGCGATGTGTAGTTTGGCCCTCTTGTGGTAAAAAGTTAGGCGTGCCGAACTTTCAAGATGAGGCTTCTTCACACTCCTGGTCGGCGAAGCTCCCCGCCGCCTCCCTCGCCCTTGTCCTGGGCCTGACCGCCTGCTCCTCCGCCGGACAGGAGCGCGACGACGGACGGCTCCTGGTACTGACCACGTTCACCGTCCTGGCGGACATGGCACGCAACGTCGCCGACGGGCGCGTGGAGGTCGCCTCGCTCACCCGGCCCGGAGCCGAGATCCACGGCTACGAACCCACCCCCGACGACCTCGTCCGCGGCCAGGACGCCGACCTGATCCTGGAGAACGGGCTCGGCCTGGAGGCCTGGTTCAGCCAGTTCACCGAACGCGTGCAGGCCCCCACCGCCGTGCTCAGCGACGGCGTCGAGACCATCCCCATCTCCGCGGGGGAGTACGAGGGCCAGCCCAACCCCCACGCCTGGATGTCGCCCGACAACGCCCCCGTCTACGTCGACAACATCCGCGACGCCCTCACCGAACTCGACCCCGAGGGCGAGCAGGCCTACGCCGAGGCGGCCGAGGCCTACAAGGACGAGATCAGCGAGGTCGGCGACTACCTGGAGGAGGAGCTCGCCGGGGTTCCCGACAGCTCCCGCGCCCTGGTCACCTGCGAGGGGGCCTTCTCCTACGTGGCACGCGACGCGGGGCTGACCGAGATGTACCTGTGGCCGGTCAACGCCGAGACCCAGGGCACCCCCCGGCAGACCGCCGCCGTCACCGAGTTCGTCCGCGACAACCAGGTTCCCGCCGTCTTCTGCGAGAGCACCGTCAACGACGGCTCCCAGCGCTCGGTGGCGCGCGAGACCGGCGCCGCCATGGGCCGAACCCTCTACGTCGACTCCCTGTCCGAGGAGGACGGCCCCGTGCCCACCTACCTGGACCTGCTGCGCCACGACGCCGAGGCCATCGTGGCCGGGCTGCGGGGGGAGGAGCGGTGAACGCCGCCATCGAGGTCACCGACGCCACCGTCCGCTACGGCGACGTCCTGGCGCTGGACGGCGTGAGCCTGTCCGTCGCCCCCGGCCGCGTCTGCGGCCTGCTGGGCACCAACGGGTCGGGCAAGTCCACCCTGTTCAAGACCGTGCTGGGCCTGGTCCCCACCGACGGGGGGCGGGTGCGGATCCTCGGGCGCACCGGGGCCGCCGCCCGCCGCCGCGGGCTGGTGGGCTACGTGCCCCAGTCCGAACAGGTCGACTGGACCTTCCCGGTCCGTGTGCGCGACGTGGTGATGATGGGCCGCTACGGGCGCATGGGACAGCGGCGCCGCCCCCGCCCGGCCGACCGGGAAGCGGTCGAGCACGCCCTGGACCGCACCCACCTGGGCGACCTGGCCGACCGCCAGATCGGCGCGCTCTCCGGCGGCCAGCGCAAACGCGCCTTCGTGGCCCGCGCCATCGCCCAGGGAGCCGACGTGCTCCTGCTCGACGAGCCCTTCGCCGGGGTCGACAAGCGCTCGGAGGGGCGCATCACCGAACTGCTGCTGCAACTGCGCGGCGAGGGCCACACGCTGCTGGTGTCCACCCACGACCTGGCCCAGGTGCCCGCCCTGTGCGACGAGGCGGTGCTGCTCCAGCGCCGCGTCGTGGCGCACGGCGCACCCGAGGAGGTCCTGCGCCCGGAGACCCTCATGGAGGCCTTCGGGGTCCACACCGACGAGGAGGGAACGGCATGGACGCGCTGACCGCGGTCGCGGAGTGGTTCACGGTGCCCATGGGCTTCGACTTCGTCCGGCGCGCCCTGCTGGTCAGCGTGGTCGCCGGGGTGGCGTGCGCCGTCCTGTCGTGCTGGATGACGCTGGTGGGCTGGTCGCTGATGGGCGACGCGGTCTCCCACGCCGTCCTGCCCGGGGTGGTGCTGTCCTACCTGTTCGGGCTGCCCTTCGCGGTGGGCGCGCTGGTCTTCGGCGCCGGGTCGGTCGCCCTGATCGGGGTGGTCAACCGCACCTCCCGGGTCAAGGAGGACGCCGTCATCGGCGTGGTCTTCACGGCCATGTTCGCCTTGGGCCTGGTCCTGGTCTCGCGGGTGCCCAGCCAGACCGACCTGGGGCACATCCTGTTCGGCAACGTGCTGGGGGTGTCGGACACCGACATCTGGCAGGTGCTCGTCCTGGCCGGGGTGGTGCTGGCGGTGGTCTGGTACAAGCACCGCGACCTGACCCTGTACGCCTTCGACCCGGTCCACGCGCACGCGGTGGGCATCAACCCCCGCCTGCTGGAGACGCTGCTGCTGGGGCTGCTGTCGGTCACGGTGGTGGTGGCCCTCCAGGCGGTGGGGATCATCCTTGTCGTGGCCATGGTCATCGTCCCCGGGGCGACGGCCTACCTGCTCACCGACCGCTTCGAGCGGATGCTGGTCATCTCCGCGGCGGTGGCCGTGGCGGCGGCCGTGGCGGGGGTCTTCCTCAGCTTCCACCTGAACGTGTCCACCGGCGGGGCGATCGTGCTGGCCCAGTCGTCGGCCTTCACCCTGGCCTACCTGTTCTCGCCCCGCCAGGGCGTGCTGCTGCGGCGGCGCGCCGCACGAAGGGCCGGGGCCCGCGCGGTCGGCCGCGAGCGGGCCCGCCCCGCGAAGGAACCTTCCTAGGTCCACCGCCGCCGACGGGCACGGCCCGACACGTCGCCGCTAGGGGCGACGCACGTCGATGACGTACTTCCCGCGGACGCCGCCCGCCTCCAGCCTGCGGTGGGCCTCCGCGACGTCGTCCATGGGGAAGACCGTGTCGACCAGGGGGCGGACCTTCCCCTCCTCGGTGGCGCGGGTGAGCTCGGCGATGCGCTCCGCCGACGGGTTGTTGCTGAAGAGCTTGGTCCGGCCGGGCCGCACGGCGGCCCGTAGCCCGGTGCCGAGCAGGGACCTGAGGACGCGGTCCGGATCGAAGGCGAGCGCGACCATGCGCCCGCCCCGGTCCAGCCGCGCCTGGTAGGCGCCGAGGTCGGTGCCGACCAGGTCGACGATGACGTCGAAGCGGCCGAGGTCCCGCGGCCGGGTCGTGCGGTAGTCCAGGGCCTCGTCGGCGCCGAGCCCCCGGATCCAGTCGAGGTTGCGGGCACCGGCGAGGGCGGTGACCTCGGCGCCGAGCGCCTTGCCCAGTTGCACCGCGACGCTGCCCACACCTCCGGTGGCGCCGCGGACCAGGAGTCGTTCACCGGGCGCGAGGCGGGCCTTGTCCGTCAGCGCGGTCAGGGCGGTGGTGCCCGCCCCCGGAAGGGCGGCGGCCTCCAGGAGGCCGAGGTTCCCGGGCGCGCCGGCGAGCCGCTGTTCCGGGACGACGACGTGATCGGCGATGGCCCCGAAGGCGAAGTGCGGCATGAGCCCCCACGCCGCGTCCCCGGCCCGCCAGGCGCGCACTCCCGCGCCCACCGCAGCGACGCGGCCCGTGAAGTCGACGCCCACGCCCCGGGGGAACCGGGCGCGGGTGATCCCGCGCATCCTGCCCGAGCGGAAGGCGACCTCGCCCGCGTCCACGCTCGCGGCGTGCACCTCGACGAGCACCTCGCCCGCTCCCGGACTCGGCCTGGGCACCTCGTCGACGCGCAACACCTCGGGCGGGCCGAATCGGTCGTACCGCACAGCGCGCATGGTCGTTCTCCCCAGTCTCGCGAAGAAAGTGGGGTGCCCCCCCACTTCGTTCCGCTAAGATAACCGGAGATCCACCCCACTTAGCAAGTCCAGGAGGTCACGGTGGTCGAGAGCACGGCGCGAAAGCCCCTGCGCGCGGATGCCCTGCGCAACTACGAACGCATCGTCGCCGTGGCCGAGGAGGCCTTCGCGGCCCACGGCGTCGACGCCTCGCTGGAGGAGATCGCCCGTCGGGCTGGGGTGGGCTCGGCGACCCTGCACCGCCACTTCCCCTCCCGGCGCCGCCTGCTGGAGGTGGTCTTCCACGACCGCGCCGAAGCGCTCTGCGCAAGGGCGCGGGAGCACTCCCGCACCAACGGGCCGGGCCCCGCCCTCTTCGCCTGGCTGCGGGATTTCAACGCCTACGCCGAGGCCAGCCGCGGTCTGGCCGCCTCGCTGCTGCGGGACGGCCGCGACGCCGACCTGCTGGAGCGCGACGACGGCTGCGCGGCGATGATCACCGCCGCGGCCGGTGAACTCCTGGAGCGCGCCCGGCGGGCGCGGGCGGTGCGCCCCGGTGTGCGCGCCGAGGACCTGGTCGCGCTCGTCAGCGCCATCTCGCTCGCCACGGAGGACCACCCCGACGGCGCGCAGGCGGGCCGTCTGCTGGACATCGCGTTCGCGGGCGTGCGCCCGCGGGGGCCCTCGGCCACGACCGGCGGGGGTTCCTGAGACCGGGGCCGGACGCGGGAGGGCGGCCGGTTCGGAGAAAGTGTTCCTCGCCGGGCCGCGCGGCCCCCGAAGAGCACCGGTCGGCCGCCGACCGGGCACGGGCACGAACAGAAACGGCGCGGCGGCACGGGGAGTGGTCCGTGCCGCCGCGCCCGGGAGGGGCCTGGCCGGAGTCAGCCGCGGCCCGCCTCCACCGGGGTGTGGTCCTTATCCGCGGCCCGTCGGGCGCGCAGTCGGCCGACGGCCACGACCAGGCCGATCGTCAGCAGCAGCCCGTAGATGCCCAGGGTGATCCCGCTGTCCACGAGCACCGACACGTCGCCCTGCCCCACGGCCAGGGCGCGGCGCAGCTCCGTCTCGGCCACCGGGCCCAGGACGACCGCGATCAGCACCGGGGCCAGCGGAATGTTGAAGCGGCGCATCATCAGAGCCACCAGGCCCAGGATCAGCATCAGCCACAGGTCCACCATGGACGACGCGGCCGCGTACACGCCCAGGGACGAGAACACCGCGATCCCGGCGTACATGTACGGCTTGGGGACCAGCAGCAGCTTGGCCCACAGCGGCGCGAAGGGCAGGTTGAGGATGAGCAGCATGACGCTGCCGATGAACAGGCTGGCCAGCAGCGCCCACACCAGGTCGCCGTCGCGCTCGAACAGCAGCGGACCGGGCTGCATCCCGTACTGCTGGAAGGCGGCCAGCATGATCGCGGCGGTCGCCGAGGTCGGCAGACCCAGACCCAGCAGGGTGCCCATCGCGGTTCCGGCGGTGGCGCTGGCGGCGGCCTCCGGCGCGGCCACGCCCTCGATGGCGCCCTCGCCGAACTCGTCCTCGCCCTTGCCCTTGCCCCGCCGGGCGCGCCGCGCGGCGAGCTTGCGCTCGCTGCCGTAGGCCAGGAAGGTCGGGATCTCCGAGCCGCCCGCCGGGATGGACCCGAACGGCAGGCCGAACAGGGTTCCGCGCATCCAGGCCGGAAGCGTGCGCCGCAGGTCGCGTCGGCTCAGCCAGGGGGTGCCGGTGCGCCGCAGGCCACCGCGCGCCGCGTCGCCCGCGTGGGCGGTGGCGGCCACGTGCAGCACCTCGCCGATCGCCAGCAGCGCCACCGTCACCGTGATGATGCTGAAGCCCTCGAAGAGCTGGGGCACGCCCAGGGTGAAGCGCTCGGCGCCGCTGAGGCCGTCGATGCCCACCATCGAGATGGCCAGGCCGATGCCCAGGGCGATCAGGCCGCGCACGGCCGAGTCCGAGACCACCGCGGAGGTGGCCACGAACGCGAAGACGGTGAGCGCGAAGTACTCGGCGGGGCCGAACTGCAGCGCCAACTGCACGATGACCGGCGAGAAGAACGCCACCAGCGCCGTGGACACGATCGCGCCGATGAACGCGCCGATCGCCGCCGTGGCCAGCGCCTGCGGCGCCCGCCCGCGCTTGGCCATCTTGTGGCCCTCGATGGCGGTGGCGATGGCCGAGGCCTGCCCCGGCGTGTTCATCAGGATGGCGGCGGTGGAGTCACCGAACAGCCCGCCGTAGTACACACCGGCGAACATGATGAACGCGCCGGTGGGGTCGAGGTGGAAGGTGACCGGCAGCAGGAGCGCGACGGCCATGGAGGAGCCCAGGCCGGGCACCACGCCCACGGCCGTGCCGAGCATGACGCCCAGCAGCGCCAGGAACAGGTACTCGGGGCTCAGCGCGTTGGCGAACCCCGCCATGAGGTTGGTGAGAACGTCCATTTAGAAGATGCCCCCGAGGATTCCGGCCGGCAGGTTCAGGCCCAGACCGGCGACGAAGGCGAGCTGGATGACGGAGGAGAACACCAGCGACAGCACGGCGTCGAACAGGTACCGGCGGCTGCCCAGGGCGTAGGCCACGCCGAAGAACAGCAGCGCCGCGGACAGCAGCCAGCCCACCGGCTGGAGCAGCAGGATGAACACCGTCAGTGAGGCGACGACGATCCCCAGGCAGCGCCAGTCGATGCGCGCGGGCCCCGCCTCACCGGCCGGGGCGCTCCCGTCGGTGTCGGCGGTGGCGGCCTCGGCGTTCTCTCCGGTGGTCGGCGCGTCGGCGGTGCGGGCCGGGCGCAGCAGGACCTGCACGGCCAGGGCCACGCCCGTGACGCCCATGAAGATCGCGACCAGGGTGGGGAAGAAGCGCGGACCGGGCGGTTCGGTGCCCGGCGGCACCGGCATGGCCGCGGTCTGCACGGCGATGAACCCGGCGATGCCCAGCACCAGGGCGGCGACCAGCAGTTCGGACCTGCCCCGCCACCAGGAGGGGCGGGGCGGCGGGGCGGCGGGCTCCGTCGCCCGGACGGGGGTGGTGGCGTCGGTACTCAAGACAGGCCCAGTTCCTCGGTGATGGTGGTGATGCGCTCGGTCTCCAGGGCGAGGAACTCCTCGAACTCCTCGCCGGTCTGGAAGGTGTCGTCCCAGCGGTTGCGCTCCAGCGTCTGCGCCCACTCGGGGGTGTCGTGCATCTCGGTGACGATCGCGGTCAGCTCGGCGCGCTCCTCCTCCGTGATACCGGCCGGGGCCACGAAACCCCGCCAGTTGGGCAGGACCGCGTCGATGTCCTGCTCGGCCAGGGTGGGAACGTCGATGCCCTCGACGCGCTCGTGCGCGGAGACGCCCAGGGCGCGCACGTTGCCCGCCTCGATCTGGTCGCTGAACTCGTTGTAGCCGCTGATGCCCACGTCGACGCTGCCCGACAGCAGCGAGGTCAGCGCCTCACCGCCGCCGGAGAACGCGATGTAGTTGACGTCCTGGGGGTCGACGTCGACGTCGGAGGCGATGAGTCCGGCCAGCAGGTGGTCGGTGCCGCCCAGGGAGCCGCCGCCGATCGCCATCCCGCCCGGGTCCTCGCGCCAGGCCTCGGCCAGGTCGCCCATGTCCTGGTACGGGGAGTCGTCGGGGACCACGACCACCTCGTAGTCGTCGGCGAGCCGGGCGATGGGGGTGACGTCCCCCAGGTCGTGCGAGGAGTTGTTGACGATGATGCTGCCGATCATGACCGTGCCGGTCACCATCAGCATGTTGGCCCTGCCCTCCTGGCGGACCGCCTGGGCCAGGCCGATGGTGCCGCCCGCGCCGGGAACGTTGACCACCTGGTTGTTGGCGACGATCTCCCCCTCGCGGAAGGCGTTCTGCGCCTCGCGCCCCACCAGGTCCCAGCCGCCGCCGGGCGCGGCGGGCACGATCGTGGTCAGTCGGCTGCGTACGGCCTCGGCGCCGTCGCCGCCGGTCGACGAGGCGTTGACCGCCGCGGCGCCGATGACGACGGCCGCGGCGACCGCGCCGCCGACGCGCAGAATGCGCTGGATGCTCATGGGGTGGCTCTCTCCGTTGCTGCAGGTCCGCGGTGCGGGCGGGCGCTCGCGGGCCGACGGATCGCCCGAGGCGGGAACGTGGCGGCCGTTACACCGCTCCGTGGCGCCGGTCGCATCCGCACCGGTTTCGAGAGCATGACCCACGGTTTGCCGACCGGTAAATCTTCTGGTCGTTTTGAACACAGAGATTGTTGTGGTCGCCCGGGCTCCACCCGGGCCGCGGCCGCCGAACGCGGGCGGGGAACCACCCTGTCCCGCTCGCGGCGCGCGCAATAGCCTCGTTTCACCCGACGGGAAACGGCCGGTCAACGGCCTGGGGCGGGCACGGGGCGGAAGCCGGGGGTTCCCGGCCGCACGGGTTCCGTGCGCCCTCCCAGCGGCAGGTCCGCGCGGTCCCGGAGGGCGCAACGCACCCGCGACCGACGAAGGACGGCCATGACGCTCCTGCTCGCCCACATCAGCGACCTGCACCTGGACGGGACCGACCGCACCACCGGGCGCGCCGCCCGGACCGCGGAGTACCTGCGCGGCCTGGCCCAGGAGCCGGACGCGCTCCTGGTCACCGGTGACATCGCCGACCACGCCACCGCCGAGGAGTACCGCGAGGCGGCCCGGCTGCTGGACCTGCCCTTCCCGGTGCTGGTCTGCCCCGGCAACCACGACGACCGCGGGCGGATGCGCGCGTCGCTGCTGGGTCAGGAGCCGTCCGAGGAGCCGTTCAACCAGGTGCACGAGGTGGGGGGCTCGGCGGTGCTGACCTGCGACTCGACGGTTCCGGGCGAGGACGGCGGCCACCTGGACACGGCCACCCTGGTGTGGATCAACGAGACGCTGAGCGCCCTGCCCGACGACCAGCCCGCCCTGCTGGCCCTGCACCACCCGCCCGTGCGGGTCCACCACCCGCTGCCCGACTCCATGCGGCTGGACAACGCCGACGACCTGTCCGGGCTGCTGCGGGCCCACCCGCGGGTGGCGGGGATCCTGGTCGGGCACGCCCACACCGGCGGGGCGACCACCTTCGCCGGGCGGCCCCTGCTGCTGGCGCCCGGCGTGACGTGGACGCTGCGCATGCCCTGGGAGGGCGAGCCCGCGGCCAACCGCGACCAGCCCCCGGGGGTGGCCTTCCACATCCTGGACGAGGACCGGCGCCTGACCACGCATTTCCGCGCCGTGGTCTGAGTTCGGGCGGGGGAGCGGCGGGGACCGGTCCACGTCCTGAACCGGGCGGGTCGGTCCCTCGGGCGGTGACGGGAGCAGCCGTCGGCTGGCCCGGTCCGGGCAGGAGGGCCGGCGGCTCCGTGTCCGGGCGGGGGAGCGTTCTCGGCGCGGCGCGGGTGGGCCCGCGCCGAGAGCCTCACCGCGCCAGGGGGAGCTCCGATCAGAGGAGCATGGCCAACTGGCGGCACTGGGCGACCAGCGTGCCCGTGGCGTCCCAGATCTCCATGTCCTCCTCGTGCAGGCCGCCGGAGACGTGCTTGGTGAACACCCGGCAGGCCAGCCACCCCGGGGCGGGCCTGGCGCGCACGTGCACGCTCAGCTCGACGGTGATCGTCGCGAACTCGCCGATCTCCAGAACCGCCGGAGGAGCGAAGTCCACCATCGAGGCCAGCGCGTGGGTGTCGGGTTCGCGCCCGTCGGCGAAGCGCATCCAGAACTCGGCGTACGGGCGGCCGTCCTTCCTGCCGTCCAGCCAGCCCGGCCGCCCGGGGTAGCGGTAGTCGACGCTGCGCGCGATGCCCAGACCCTCGGGGTTGTCGAACTCGGGCGGGACGGGGCAGTCCTCGGGGGCGGGCAGGCGCGGGGGCTCGTCCAGGGTCAGGACGCGGGCCGAGGGGTCGGGGGACAGGACGCCGTAGGTGGCGGTGGCGCGCAGGATCTCCTTGCCGCCCTGCTCCAGGCGGACCTGGCCGGTGGCGGTGCGGCGCCCCTCGCGCACCACCTCGGTGCGCGCGGTGGCCGCGCCGGGGGCGGCGGGGCGCAGGAAGAACGCCGAGACGGCCAGGGGGTCGGGCTGGCTCAGGTTCTGGCGCAGCGCGTTGAGGGCGGCGCCCAGGACGTAGCCCCCGTTGGGGTGGGAGGTGAAGGTGGTCCAGGCGTCGGTGAGGGTGGTGGCGAACTCGCCGTCGGCCAGCTTCTCGACGCGGGTGTCCCGGTCGAACCGGAAGTCCTCGATGGTGCGGTCAGGGCTCATGCCCCCAGATGTTACCGGCGAGTAAGGCCCGGTGGTGGACACGGGGCGCCCCTGGTGACGGACCCGGACTGCTTAGATCCGAACTTCCTGTGTGTCCTTACCCGGTCACGTTCTGTCGTAGCCCGTCTCTACTGTCAGGGGTATGCGGTTGCGGTACTCCTTTCGCGTGTACCCGGACGCCGACCAACGGGGTGCGTTGGCCAGGGCGTTCGGGTGTGTCCGTGTGGTCTACAACGATGCCCTCCGGGCCCGTGAGACCGCGCACGCGAACGGAGAGGCTTTCCCAACCGCCGGTGAGCTGTCCACACGGTTGATCACACAGGCAAAGAAGACCGAGGAGCGGTCTTGGTTGGGTGAGGTGTCGTCGGTGGTGCTCCAACAGTCGTTGCGCGACCTGGACGCCGCCTACCGCAACTTTTTCGACGGACTCCAAGGCAAGCGCCCCGGGGTGGGGCCGCCCCGGTTCAAGTCCCGCAAGGACAGTCGCCAGTCGGTCCGCTTCACCGCCAACGCCCGGTGGAAGATCACCGAGGCGGGCAAACTGTCCCTGCCCAAGGTGGGTGAGGTGAAGGTCAAGTGGTCCGGGGCTCTGCCCTCCACCCCGTCCACGGTGACCGTGATCAAGGACGCCGCGGGCCGGTACTTCGCCTCGTTCGTCGTGGAGACCGACGACCAGCCCCTGCCCGAAACCCCGGCTGATGTGGGGATCGATCTGGGGTTGGGGCACTTCGCGGTACTCTCCGACGGCACCAAGGTCGCCAACCCCCGGTTTCTGCGCCGGGCTGAGAAGAAGCTGAAGAAGACCCAGCGGGCCCTGTCCCGCAAACAGAAGGGGTCGAACAACCGGGCCAAGACGCGGGTCAAGGTCGCCCGCGCGCACGCGAAGGTCACCGACGCGCGTCGTGAGTTCCACCACCGGCTCTCCACCCGTATCGTCCGCGAGAACCAAGCGGTGTACGTGGAGGACCTGTGTGTGAAGGGGCTCGGGCGCGCCCGGTTGGCCAAGAGCGTGCACGACGCGGGCTGGTCGGCGTTCGTGGCCATGCTGGAGTACAAGGCCGCCCGGTACGGGCGCACCTTCGCCAGGGTGGGCCGGTTCCTGCCCTCCTCGCAGACCTGCTCGGTCTGCTATGTCATCGACGGACCCAAGCCCCTGCACGTGCGTACATGGACGTGCGGGGGTTGTGGGGCCGTTCACGACCGGGATGTGAACGCGTCCCGGGTCGTGCTCGCCGCTGGACGGAAACTCGCCCGAGAGCGGGAAGCGGAGAGCTGAAACGCCTGCGGAGGCTGGGTAAGACCACCATCTTCGGGTGGGGCTCCGGCCAGCGAAACAGGAACCAGCGGACGCCGTGAGGCGCATCGCGCCCGCAGCCGCGAGGTTGTGGGAATCCTCAGGGTTCACCCCGAGGAGGACGTCAAAGCGACGGGGACCTCGAACGGCTCCGGCGGATCCTGACCTACCGGGAACTGGGCTTCGGCCTGGACCGGATCGCCGCCCTGCTCGACGACCCCGCCGCCGACGCCCGCGCCCACCTGGCCCGTCAGCACCGGCTGGTGACCGAACGCATCGAACGCCTGCGCACGATGGCGCGCGGCATCGAACGCCTGATGGAGGCCGACACCATGCAACTCGACCTGACCCCCGCCGAACGCCTCGAACTCTTCGGCGACTTCGACGTGGACGCCCACTCCGAGGAGGCCCGCCGGCGCTGGGGCGGCACCGAGGCCTACACCCGGTCCCAGCGCAGGGTCGGCTCCTACACCAAGGCCGACTGGGAGCGGCTCAACGCCGAGGGCGAGGAGATCTACCTGGCCTTGGCCGCGGCCATGAACGACGGGCAGGCGCCCGACAGCCCCGCCGTGATGGACCTGGCCGAGCGGCACCGCGCCCACATCACCCGCTGGTTCTACGACTGCACCACCTGCGTCCACCGGGGACTGGGACGGCTGTACGCGGACGACGAGCGCTTCACCGCCACCGTCGACGCCCACGCCGAGGGGCTGAGCGTGTACCTGCGCGAGGCCTTCGCCGCCAACGCCGCGCGTCAGGAGGCGTGAAACGGCGGAGGCCGGTGACCGGGCACCCGGTCACCGGCCTCCGCCGGACGAGCATGCGAGAGCGGGGTCCGCACGCTCCCCTGTCTGTCTAGGTCTGTCTAGGAACGGTCCGTTACCAGAGCTGGTCCACGATGATCTCGGCGTCGTCGACCTGGTGCTGGTACCGGTCGGGGTAGGCCGAGCGCTGCACGTCCTGGGCGGCCTCGCCCAGCGGGGTGTCGTCCCAGCTGCCCTCGGGGTAGACGCGCTCGAGCTCGTCGAAGAAGGCGTTGGTGGCCCAGGTGGGGTCGAGGCGGTCCTCCTGCGAGCCGTAGTGGTCGCGCTGCTGGAACAGGCCGACGCTGTCGCGGTCGCCCCAGTCGAGGTTGTCCAGGTGGGTCTCGACGATGGAGGTGGCCACCGCCATGGCGGCGGCCTCCTCGCCCAGGTCGCGGTCCTTGGCCGCGTCGACCATCGCGCGGGCGTTCTCGACGTGCTCCTCGGTCATGTGACCGGCCATGTCGTCGTTCAGCTTGTCGTTGAGGGTGTCGGCGATCTCCTTGGCGGAGGCCGTGTCCGCGGCTGCGGCGCCCGGTCCGGCCAGAAGCAGCCCGCCGGTGATGAGCAGGCTGGAGGTCGCGGTAAACGTCAGCTTGGGTATCGATCGCATAAAGTTCACCCGTGCAACGTATGCGCTGGTCAGGGCTTTGGAAAGTGTTTGAAACCACTTGGGGTGAGTGGGAAAGGCAACACCAAGTCCGGGCAACCCCCCGGTCAGGCGGCGTGGGCCCGTTTCCGTGCCTCGCCGGCACCCCGCCACGGGCCTGACCAGCGCGAACGTGACCGTGCCAACAGTGGGGCCCGAGCCCGGGCACACCCGGACCACACCGGCCGCCGAAGGCATGAGGCCCGCGTGGCCCGACTCCCACACGCGCGCACCTGTCTCCGGCGGGCCCGCTCACGGTCGCCCCGACGGCCACACGCGCACGCGCGCGAACGTGGGAGTCTGGTGGTTCCGCTTCCCGCCAACGGAAAGGGCCGCCCGTGCGCTGGACCGTTCACTCCGAGAAGCCCCTGTACACCGATCCGTGGATCGACGTGCGGTCCGCCGACGTCGAACTGCCCGACGGGCACCGGTTCGACCACCGGGTCGTCCGCCGACCGCCCGGGGCGGGTGCCGTGGTGCTCGACGGGCGGGGCAGGGCCCTGCTGCTTTGGCGGCACCGGTTCATCACCGACACCTGGGGCTACGAGATCCCCATGGGCGGCGTGCACCCGGGGGAGAGCCCCGAAAGGGCGGCCGCGCGCGAGGTGCTGGAGGAGACCGGGTGGCGGACGGGGCCGCTGCGCCCGCTGGTCTACGTCCAGCCCTCCAGCGGGCTGACCGACAGCGAGCACCACGTCTTCGTCGCCGACACGGCGGAGAGGGTCGGCGAACCCCAGGACGCCTGGGAGGCCGAGCGCGTGGAGTGGGTGGCGCTGGACCGGGTACCCGAACTGGTCAGGCGACGCCAGCTGGTGAGCGGCACCTCCATGAACGCGCTGCTGTACCTGTACGCCACCGGCGGGGAGTGAGGGGGCGCACCGGCGGCGCCCCCGCGCGCCGCGCCGGGTACGGCCTTCGCGGAACCGCGGGGAAGCGCGGTCCGTGGCCGCACCCCCTCATCGTTTCGCTCCCGTACTTGTCAGTGCTGTGCCGTCACCGGGACGCCATCGGCGTCCGATTCTCCCGAAGTCGCGCGAAGCCGAGAAGCGACCTCGGGACGGGCCGGGCGAGGGAGCCTTCCGGGTTCAGCCGCTCGAACGCTTCGAGCCGAGCGCCCCGCCCGTCGCTCCGACCGCGGCTCCCAGCAGCGCTCCGAACACGATCCCCAGCGCCAGGTTGTCGAAGACCGTTCCTAGGACGATGCCAAGGGCAAGACCGATCGCGACCCCCGTACCCGATGCGCGATGTTCGCCGTTCACAGATGAAACCTCCTTTTTATTTGTCTTTAGACGCTTTGCCCGCCTTTGGCGTTCCAGGAAGGCCAAGGCGCGAGACGAAGAGGAAGGGGGAGCCCGGCCCGGGGCCGGGGGGTGGGTCCTGGGCGCCGCGCGTTCCGCACTGCCATGGCGGCTCCGACGGCGCTGCCCGTGAGCACCATGTCAGGGGCACGGGGCGGGCGGCCCGCGATAAATCCTTTCCGCCCACGCGGACCCGTTTGTTACGGTTGCCGTATGCATCTGCCGCTGTACCTCTGATCCGAGCCCGAGCGCCCGCCCCGCCTCCACGCGGCCGCGGGCGCCCGACGTGAGCACCGACCCGCTTCCCGGGTCTTTTCCGTCAGCTCGAAGAGCTCCCGCACACCCCGCCGCCACCGCGCCGGGCGGAGCTCTGTTCGGAGGAACAGTGACCACCCTCAACCCCGAACTCGTGCTGCCCGCCGGTGAGCGGGCGCAACTGACCGCGAACGGCGTCCACATCGACCGCGGCGGCCGCACGGTCCTCTCCGGCGTCGACATGACCGTCACACCGCGATCCCGCTGGGGTGTCGTGGGCGAGAACGGCCGCGGCAAGTCCACGCTGCTGCACATCCTCGCCGGCGCGCTCGAACCCGACTCCGGGAGCGTGCGGCGCATCGGCACCCTCGGCGTCGCCGAACAGGAGATGCGGGCGACCGGCGGCCGTACCGTCGGGGACCTGATCGACGTCGAACTCGCCGACGCCCGCGCGGCCCTGGCCGCGCTCGACGCCAGCGCCGAGGGACTGGCCGCGGGCGATCCCCTGGCCGCCGAGGAGTACGCCGCGGCCCTGAACGCCGCCGAGGTGCTGGACGCCTGGGACGCCGACCGGCGCGTCGACCTCGCCCTGGAGAACCTGGGCGCCGTCACCGACCGCTCCCGGCCGCTGGCGGAGCTGTCGGTGGGCCAGCGCTACCGCGTCCGGCTGGCCTGCCTGCTGGGCGCCTCGCACGACTTCCTGCTGCTGGACGAGCCCACGAACCACCTCGACGCCGCCGGGCTCGACTTCCTGGCCGCCCAACTGCGCGGGCACGGCAACGGCGTGGTGCTCGTCAGCCACGACCGAGCCCTGCTCTCGGACGTGGTCACGACGGTGCTCGACCTCGACCCGAGCCCCGACGGCGGGCCCCGCGTCTACGGCGGCGGGTTCGCCGGGTACCAGGAGGGGCGGCGCGCCGAACGCGAACGCTGGGCCGCCGAGTACGAACAGCAGCGGGCCGAGCACGCCCGACTCACCCAGGACCTGTCCGAGGCGCAGAACCGGCTGGTCAGCGGCTGGCGTCCGGACAAGGGCACCGGCAAGCACCGACGGGCGACCCGCGCGCCCGGGCTCGTGCGCTCCGTCCACCGTCGGCGCGACGACCTGGAGGCGCACGCGGTCACCATGCCGCCGCCCCCGCTGCGGTTCCGGATGCCGGAGCTGGCGGCACTGCCCGGCGTGACCCTGGTCAGGGCCGAGGAGGTCACCGTCGCGGGGAGGCTGGAGCAGCCGGTCACCCTGTCCCTCGACTCCGGTTCGCGGCTGGTGGTCACCGGGGCCAACGGGGCGGGCAAGTCGACGCTGCTGTCAGCGCTCGCCGGGCGGATCGGACCGACCGGCGGCGGTGTGCGCACCGCGCGCACCGCACGGGTGCGGCTGCTGACGCAGGAGTCGCCCCAGGCGGGGACGCGTCGTGCTCGGGAGGTTTTCAACGCCCACCTGGGACGCCTCGTGAGCGGGGGAGTTGTGCGGGAGAGCGAGACGGTCTCGCTGAGTTCTCTGGGGCTGCTCTCGTCGGCGGACGTGAACAAGCCGTTGCGTGAGCTGTCCATGGGGCAGCAGCGCAGGCTCGACCTGGCGCTCGCGCTGGCGTCCCGGCCGCATGTGCTGCTGTTGGACGAGCCGACGAACCACCTCTCGATCGCTCTCGTGGACGAGCTGACCGAGGCCCTCGGCGCCACCGGGGCGGCGGTGGTGCTCGCCACCCACGACCGCCAGCTCCAGCGCGACGTCGCCTCGTGGGACCGGCTGACGCTGGCCCCGGGGGCGTCCGCGTCCCGGCTGGTCGGTCAGTCGGCCGCACACGGCGGCTGACCCCGCCGGGTGATGTGATGCGGAGGGTCCGGCGGGGTTTCGCCGGGCCCTTCACAGCAGATCGGCCGGGGGGTGAGGGCGTTGCCTACTGGTGGAAGTCGAACTCTCCGGAGCGGACGCCCTGGGTGAAGGCCTCCCATTCGGCGCGGGTGTAGATGATCGCGGCGCCGTCGGGGAAGTGGCTGTGGCGGACCGCGACCCGCCCCGAACCGTCGTTGAGGGGACCGGCCTCGACGCAGTTTCCACCCCGGTCAGCGCTGAAGCTGCTGATGTGCCAGGCGACACCTTCCAGCTCTTCGGAGGTGGGGTGCTGCGTCGTATTCTCGGTCACTTCAGTTCCTCGCTGAGCGTGGTGATGAACGCGGCCGATTCCTCGGCGCTGAGGGAGGCTTCCCACAGCTGATCGTACATTTCCACCATTGGGTCGCAGTCTGGAGTTTCGACGTAGAGGGCACCTCTCGGTGTCTCCACGTAGCCGACCTCGGGGTAGGGGTCCTCCATCCGGTAGATGGCGAACGAACCGGTGCTGAGAGCCGTGTGGATGCCAGCGTTGTAAGTGATCACCCGGATGTCCACGTGGTCCTGCTCAGCCATCGTGTCGAGTTCTCGAAACTGTGCCCGCATCATCCGTGCGGACCCTACCCGGCGACGTAGAACAGACTCGTCCAGCACCACACGCAGCGATGGGGGATTCTCGCGGCGAAGCAGCCCCTGCCGTGCTATCCGCAGTTCAACCCATCGTTCCATCTGTTCCTCAGACGCCTCGGGGTTGGCGGTTGCCATGATTTCGCGAGCGTATGCCTCGGTCTGGAGGATGCCCGGAATCACCGTGCTCTGGAAGAGCCAGTGCTCTACGGCCATCTCCTCCAGCCATACGAAGTCGATGAGCCAGTCCACGACATCGTTGGTGTAGCCCTCCCACCAACCGGTCTGCCATACGCTCTCGCTGAGCTTGAGCAGGTTGTCGCGCTCGCGCTGCTCACTGACGCCGTAGAGGTCGAGCAGGGCCAGGACGTCCGGACGGCGAATCGGATAGACACCCGTCTCGAACCGGCTGACCGTTCCGTTCGCGCGCTGCATGAACTCGGCAACGTACTCCAGTGTGAAGCCGTGCTCCTCGCGCAGCTCCCGCAGGCGCTTGCCCAGCCACTGGCCGCGAAGCGTCACCTTCTTCGTCCGCTTGACCTTGGGCGGCATGCGCCCTCCTCCGCTGCACAGAAAACTTTTATACAGAGTTGTGTGATTACTTTGCGCATGCAACCATAGCAGAAGGTGAGATGGCCATCACACCCGCAGAGGGAAGGGTGGGCTGTCACGCTTCAAACACAGGCGGCCCGGGCGAGAGAGCTACCAACTACACCGCCCGGGCCTGGAACCAGAGGACGGCGCGTATGAACGCGAACAACCCCTTCGATCCGGCTCCTGTCTACCAGACCCCTGTCTCCGAGGACCGCCCGCGCGCGTTCTACGTCGACATGTGGGACGAGGACACCGACGAGCTCGTGCACGCCTACTTCGGCGTCTTCCACCCGACCGGCGGGGGACTGGCCCGCCCGATCGAGGGTTCGGGCATCCACTCCTTCGGCGACGTCGAACGCTTCGCTGGCCGGTTCGGCGGCGTCGTCACCTGGTGCTGATCCCGCTCTGAGGCAGGGGCCGCCCGAGCCCGCCAGGGGTTTGGACGGCCCCCGCCCGGTCGCCACCTGGTCTGAGCCGGGCCGGGTCAGGGACGGGGAAAGACGAGGGCAGGGAAAACTCCTAGCACCCGACGGTTCGACCGGATTAGCGTGCGGGGCATGACATCCACCCGCGACGGCTGGCGCACCCCGGAACTGGCCGAGACGATGCGCCTCATCCGCGCGGAGACCGACCGCGCCTGGGCCGAGGCGTGCGCGGAGTGGAAGGCCCAGCCGGGCGGCGACGCCGAACGCGACCTGGCCGAACTCGTGCTCTCCGACCCCGGCCAGTTCGCCTGGCGGGTGGTGGACGCGGCCATGGACCGCCTGGTGTGCCCCGAGTGCGGGCGGGCCCTGGGGTCGGGTGAGCTGGACTGCGGGCCCTGCGACCTGGCCGACGGACACCGCTACCTGGCCCGGGAGCCCGACCGCCCGAACGTTCCCCCGGGCAACGAGCACGCGGTCCGGGTCGGCTCGGTGGTCGTGCGCCAGTGGTACCGCTACCCGGCAAGGGCGGTGTGCGGCTGGGAACTGGGCCTGCCCGAGATCCACCGGGGCTTTCTGCCGACCGGGGCGCAGGCGCGGGCGGCCAAGGCCCGGATCAACCGCCTCACCGAGCAGCAGGTACGCACCGTGTCCTCCTACCGGGAGTTGGAGGAACTCACCGGGGGCGTGTGACCGGCACGGCGCGTGCACGGCGCGTGCTCCTCCCCGCCGGGGCGGCGGGGCGCCGATCCCCCGATCCGCGCCCCGTCCCAGCCCGTCCACCGACGTCAGCGCATCAGCGCCAGCTTGCCGGTGAGCTTGTTGACGGCGTTGCGCGCCCCGAAGACGGCCACCCCCACGTACTCCACGTCCTGCGGTTCGGTGGCCGCGAGGGCGTCCAGGTACTCGACGTAGTCGCGGGAGCGGCGGGCCACCTCGTTGAAGCCCACCACCGTCAGGTCGCGCTCGTCGGCCCCGGCCTTGAGCTGGCGCAGCTGCTCCGCCGAGGCCACCAGGGTCGGTACCGGGTGCGGGTTGAGCCCGGCGTGCAGGCCGCCGCCCGCGTCCTTGCCGTCGGCGGCCAGCGAGTTCTCCATCCGCCCGCCCAGCGCCAGGCCCAGCACCACCCCCGCGTTGGCGGCGAGCGCGGGCTCCAGGCCCCCGCGCAGCACGACGACGATCTTGGTGGACATCCCCATGGTTACCCCGTTCATATGTCTTGTGAACGGTGCAGAACCTAGTCATACGGTCGCACCCATGGTTGCGGGACCGAACACTATTCGACCGAGGGGCTACCGTGGGGGCCATGGACGAACTTGATTCGGCGATCGTGCGCGAACTCCAGCAGGACGCGCGGCAGACCAACCGCGCCCTCGCGCACAAGCTCGGCGTGGCGCCCTCCACCTGCCTGGAACGCGTGCGCCTGCTGCACCGGCGCGGGGTCATCCGGGGCTACCACGCCGACATCGACCCGGCCGCGCTCAACCGGGAGGTGGAGGCCTTCGTGTCGGTGCAGCTGCGCCCGCCCAGCCGTCAGGTCATCGAGGGTTTCAAGGGCGCGATGTTCGCCCTGCCCGAGGTGCTGGCGGTCTACGTCGTGGCGGGGGAGCAGGACTTCCTGGTGCACGTGTCCGTGCCCTCCCTGGACGCGCTGCACAGCTTCCTCATCGACCGGCTCACCCAGCGCCGCGAGGTGGCCAGCTTCCGCAGCCAGATCATCTACGACAGCGCCCGCAAGCACGTCGCCGCGGCCTTGGAGCCGCCGCAGTGAGCCGGAGTCCCCTCGCGGGGAACCGTGGACGGCACCCCCGCGTCCAAGAACCGACACGCGGCTACAAAGGGGACACATGAACAAGGACAAGAACAACCACCTCGCACTGGGGCTGGCGCTCGGCGTCTGCTTCGGCACCTCCTTCGGCCTGCTCATGGACAACCTGGCGCTCGGTGTGGCGATGGGCCTGTCCATGGGCGTCGTCTTCGGTGTGGCCGCCGACAAGAAGACCACCGACAAGGGCGAATAGCCGTCGCCGGAGGCCGTGTGTCCGGTCCCTGTTCGGGCCTCCACGCCCCCGGCGGCGGTGATCCCCCGGCCGGTCGGACCTTCCTCACCCCTGGGCCGCGGAGTCCAGCAGCCAGTTGTAGCGCAGGCGCAGCGCGCGCTCCGCGCTGGCCGCCGCAGCGCCCAGACCGAGCGCGGTGTTGAGCCACACGGGCAGGTCAACGGGCGAGGTGAACGTCCCGAAGCGCTCGGCCACGGGCGGCAGCTCGAAGGCCACCTCGACGAGCTGGGGGACGAGCAGCGCAGCGGGCACGACGAGCAGGAGCAGCGAGAGGACCCCGATCCAGCGGCTCAGCACGGGGTGCTCGCGCTCCAGGCGCGCGCGGCGCCCCTCGCCGGAGCGCGGGTCCGGAACGAGCTGGTGCTCGCTCCCCTCGTCGGTGACGTAGTGGCAGCGCCGCAGGCCGAAGGCCGTCGCCGCCACCTCGATCACCCCGCCCCGCACGGGGAAGACGGCGGGGAGCCTCGACTCGGCGTGGTGCCTGCCGTCGCGGTACAGGTCGGCCCTGCCCTTGCCGTCCTCGGAGAAGAACCGCTGCGTGTGGTTGACGTGGACGGCGTAGACCGTCCGCCGACCGTCGGCGTCGCCAAGCGCGAGGTAGAACAGGGCGCGGGAGGTCAGCTGCCACCAGCGGAAGGGCTTCAGAGCACGCCCGTTCCCCGGCCCGACCCGCCGCACGGCCCGACGCCGACGCCGTTCCTCGAACATCTCGGGCTCCCTGTCGCCTCGTGGATCGCCGTTCCCTGATTCGAACCTAGACCGGAGCAAGCCCGTGACGGAGTGTCATGGATCATGTGTTGCCTGTGCGGTCCGCACGGGTCGGGCATGACAGATGTCATGCGGCGGGGGAGCGCGACCGCGTCGGCCCGCGCCCCGTACGAACCCGTGCGTCCACCGGCTTGCATCTCAAGCTGCTTGAGGTACCACAGTGGCTCCCATGCACGACCACGAGCTGTACCCCATCGGAGACGCCGCGCGCCGCAGCGGCCTGAGCGTCAGCGCCGTCCGCTTCTACGCCGACGCCGGAGTCGTCGAGCCCGCGCGCCTGACCGACGCGGGCCACCGCCTCTACGACATCGACACCATCGCCCGCCTGGAACTCGTCCGCACCCTGCGCGAGTTGGACACCGACCTGGAGGAGATCCGCCGACTGCTCGCGGGCGGCACGACCCTGCACGACCTGCTCACCACCCACCTGGAGGTGGTCGAGCGCCAGGAGCGCACCCTGCGGGCCAGGAGAGCGGTGCTGCGGACCCTGATCAGGCAGGGCGCCACGACCGCGCGGGCCGACCTGATGCACAAGCTCGTCTCGATGACCGACGAGGAGCGCGAGCAGGTCATCGACGACTTCTGGAACGACGTCGGCGAGGGCTTGGACGTCCCCGAGGGCTTCGTCGACCGGCTGCGCGAGATGCGCCCGGTCCTGCCCGCGGACCCCACGGCCGCCCAACTGGAGGCGTGGATCGAACTGGCCGACCTGGTGCGGGACCCGGAGTTTTGCGAGGAGGTCCGCACCTACCTGCGCGACACCTACTCCACGGACGTGGGCCGGAGCATCGCCAGCCCGCGGTTCCAGGACTTCATGTACGGGAGCGGGACCGCGCTCATGAAGGAGGTCCTGGCCGCGCACCACGAAGGCGAGTCACCCCGCTCCCCCCGGACCCAGAAGGCCATCACGCGCTTCATGGAGGAGGCCGCGGGAGTGTCCGACACCCCGCTCACCCCCGAGGGCCGCGACCGGATGGCCGAGGCGTTCCGGCAGATCCCCGATATCGAGCGCCAGATCGCCGAGGAGGACGCCGCCTCCGAGGACCCCGTCTACGACGACACCCACGGCCGGTACCTGACCCTGGTGGCGGCGGTCAATGGGACTCCGCCAGAGGAGGACACTCTGCCCTACTCCTGGATCGCCGACGCCATGCGCGCCACGGCCCCCGGCTCCTGAGCACCGCACCGCCCCGGGCGCCGCGCCTGGGGCGGTGTCCTCACGCGTCGGCGTTCACGCGTATGCCGCGCGCCGCCAGGTCCAGCGCGGTGGACCTGGTGACCGCCTCCAGCGCCGCCTTGGACGTGCCGTAGCCGGTCTGGCCGGGAAAGGCCCGTGCGGCGTCGGTCGTGACGTTGACGACGCACAACGGCTCCCTTCCCCTGCGCAGCCGCGCCGCCTCGGCGATGAGGACGGCGGGGGCGATGGCGTTCAGCCGGTAGTGGCGTTCCAGGGACGCGTGGGTCAGCGTGTCGACGGTGTCGGGCGTCTCGCAGTGGGCGGCGTTGTTGACCAGGACGTTGACCGGGCCCGCCCGGTCCGCGACCTCACGCGCCAGCCGGACCGCTCCGTCCGGCTCGGACAGGTCGGCGCTGACGGCGAAGGAGCCGTTGCCGAGTTCCTCCGCGAGCGCGGCCGCCGCCTCCGCCGCGGGAGTGATGTGCGCCCGGGCGGTACCCGCGGGCGAGGGCGGGTCCCGGTCGAGGTGGTGGATCGCCACGCGTGCCCCCTGGGCGGCGAAGGCGCGGCTGATCGCCGCACCGATGTTGCCGGATCCTCCGGTGACCAGGACGGTCTGGTCGGCCAGGCCGGTGTCGATCATGATTTCTCCTCCGTGGTTGTTCCGTCGGCCGGACTCGTAAGGCGGGCGCGAGCGCCCGCCCCGCGAGCGGGAGGGCCGCGGACGGGAGGGGAGGCGCACCACGGACGAGGCGGCTGGGACGAACGGACGAGGCGGCGGGGACGATGCGCGCGAAACCGGGGGGTGCAGAAGGAGCACGGGCGTCCTGGGCTGGAGGAAGGGTTACACCCCACGGGGCCGTATGCCGCGCACATGGGGACCGGAACTCTCAGGAACGCATGTGGGCATCGTACACACACCGGTGTCCTCTCCACGAACCGTTGTGCACTGGACCGACCGCTCCGATGCGGGCCCGGCCCGACGGCGCCGTCACCGCGCCCACGGGGTCAGAGCAGGGGCCGCAGCTCGTCCTGGCACCAGGCGGCCAGGGTGGTCGGCGTCGTGGTCGCCGCGGTACGGGGCTGCTCTGGGGTGAAGCCCTCCCGCAACCCGGTGGACATGCCCATGACCGCCTCGACGGAGCCGGGCCCCAGACCCGCGCCCGCGAGCACCCCGCGCATGCGCTCGTCGGGAACACGTTCGGCGCGCACACGGCGCCCCGTCACCTCGGAGACCACGGCCGCGACCCGCTCCCAGCTCAGGTCGGCGGGGCCGTGCACGGCCCGCACGGTCCGGCCCGCCAGGTCGGGGTTGAGCAGCAGGCCCACCGCCGTGTCGGCGATGTCGCGCGGCGCCACCCACGGCATCGGACGGTCCACGGGCAGCACCACCGAGACGGTGCCCGACCGGAGGGCGTCCAGTTCCATCAGCAGATTGGTGAAGAAGAAGCCGCACCGCAGGTGTGCCACGGTCGCTCCGGTCCCCTCCAGTAACTGCTCGGTGCGGGCCAGCCCGTCGATCTCCCCGGCCCCGCCGCGCTTCTCCGCGCCGACGCTGCTCTGGAAGACGACCCGGGGGATCCCGTTGGCGGTGACGGCGCGGGCGGCGTGCGCGCCCATCCGGGCGTGTTCGGCGACCGGGTCCTCGGCCGGGACCGGCGGGCTCACCCAGTACAGCGCGTCCACGCCCGCGGTCGCGGCCAGGACCGCGTCCGGGTCGCGCTGGTCCACGGCCACCGGGTCGACCCAGTCGGCCAGCGCCGGGTCCAACCGGGCCGGATCGCGCAGCAGCACGCGCGGGCGCACGCCCGCGCGGACCAGGCCGCCCACCACGTGGCGGCCGACGTTGCCGGTGGGTGTGGTCACGGCGATACGCATGACGGACTCCTCGTGCTCGACACCAGTGCCCCCACGCTAGGGAGGAAAGCGGTCGGTTTCCGGCCACAACCCGCGCTTTCCGTTCCCTCGACGGCACGGATATCCGGTACCTTCCCAGGGCGGCGCCTGCCCACGGCGGTCCGCCGCACCCGGGAGCCCCGGCGCGGGAACGCCACCGGCGGTGATTCGCGCCACAACGGACACCGGGGAGCCCGCCGCGCCGAGAACGCCCCCACCACCTCCCACCAGGCGGGACAGGGCTTCTCACCGCGGCCGCGCCCTCCGGGTGAGCCGACTGTTTCCCGCGTGTTACGGCTGGACACCTCCAGGCAACGCGGGCTCCCTACCTTCGGTTTCGTCAGCAGCCGTCAAGCAGGAAGGCACGGCCGTGGCCTCTGAGACTGGCCCGCGCGCACCGCGCACCGGTAAGAGCTGGATCTCCGCCTGGGACCCCGAGGACGAAGGGTTCTGGAACGGCGGCGGACGACGCGTGGCCCGCCGCAACCTGTGGGCCTCCATCGCCTCCGAGCACATCGGCTTCTCGGTGTGGAGCATCTGGTCGGTACTCGTGCTCTTCATGATCCCCGAGCACGGCTTCTCCACCACCCCCGAGCAGAAGTTCCTGCTCCTGTCGGTGGTCACCCTGGTCGGCGCGATCCTGCGCGTGCCCTACACCCTGGCCGTGCCCGCCCTCGGCGGACGCAACTGGACGGTCATCTCCACCCTGACCCTGGCCGTGCCCACCGTCGCCGCCTTCTTCCTGGTCCGCGACCCCGACACCCCCTTCTGGCTGCTGCTGGTCCTGGCCGCCACCGCGGGCGTGGGCGGCGGCAACTTCTCCTCCTCCATGGCCAACATCAACTCCTACTTCCCCGAACGGGAGAAGGGGTGGGCGCTGGGCCTGAACGCGGGCGGCGGCAACATCGGCGTGGCCACCGTGCAACTCGTGGGCCTGGCCGTCATCGCCCTGTTCACCACCTCCGCCGGGTACCTGGTCCCGCTGTTCTACGCGCCGCTGATCCTGCTGGCCGCCTGGTGGTCGTACCGGTCCATGAACAACCTGGTCCACGTGCGCAACGACGTCTCCGCGCAACTGTCGGCCGTCCGCGACCGCCACTTCTGGATCATGTCGCTGCTGTACGTGGGCACCTTCGGCTCCTTCATCGGCACCGGGTTCGCCTTCGGCCTGCTGCTGCAGTCCCAGTTCGGGCTGGCGCCCGTGCAGTCCGCCGCCATCGCCGTGCTCGGCCCGGTCATCGGCTCCCTGATCCGCCCCGTGGGCGGCAGAATGGCCGACTCCCTGGGCGGGGCCCGCGTCACCCTGTGGGTCTTCCTGGCCATGGCCGCCTGCGCCGCCGTCCTGGTGGTCTCCGTCCAGGCCGCCCAACTGGCCCTGTTCATCGGCGCGTTCGCGGTGATGTTCGTCCTCACCGGCCTGGGCAACGGCTCCACCTACAAGATGATCCCCTCGCTGTACGCCGCCCGCGCCGAGGACGCCATCGCCGCCGGGGAACCCCGGGAACAGGCCCTGGCCCGCACCAAGCGCGTGGCCTCCTCCGTGCTCGGCCTCATCGGCGCCGTCGGCGCCCTGGGCGGGGTGGGCGTCAACATCGCCTTCCGCGAGTCCTTCGCCGCCACCGGATCCACCGCCCCGGCCTTCGTCGTCTTCGGCGCCTTCTACCTGGCGTGCGCCGCCGTCACCTGGGCCGTCTACCTGCGCCGCCCCGCCGCCTCCCCGGCCGGCGCCGCCAGCGTGGAGAGCGCCAACCGATGACCACCACGCACTGCCCCTACTGCGCGCTCCAGTGCGCCATGCACCTGGAGCCCGGCCCCGACGGGCGCCTGGCCGCCCGCCCCGCGCCCTTTCCCACCAACCGCGGCGGACTGTGCCGCAAGGGGTGGACCTCCGCCGAGGTCCTCACCGTCCCCGACCGGCTCACCCGCCCCCTGGTGCGCAAGGACCGCGGCGCCGACCTGGTCGAGACCGACTGGGACACCGCCCTGGACCACGTCGCCGAACGCCTGCTGGCCCTGCGCGCCGAGTCCGGACCCGACACCGTCGCGGTCTTCGGCAGCGGCGGCCTGACCAACGAGAAGTCCTACACCCTGGGCAAGTTCGCCCGCCTGGCCCTTGGCACCTCCCAGATCGACTACAACGGCCGGTTCTGCATGTCCTCGGCCGCCGCCGGGGGCACACGGGCCTTCGGCCTGGACCGCGGGATGCCCTTCCCGCTGACCGACGTCGGCGAGGCCGAGGCCGTCCTGCTGGCCGGGGCCAACCCGGCCGAGACCATGCCGCCGATGATGGGCCACCTGTCCTCGCCCACCCTCATCGTCATCGACCCCCGCCGCTCGGCCACCGCCCAGGTCGCGCTCTCGGGCGGCGGCATCCATTTGGCCCCCCGCCCCGGCACCGACCTGGCCCTGGCCCTGGGGCTGCTGCACGCCGCCCGCGTCCAGGGCTGGTGCGACGAGGAGTACCTCGCCGAGCGCACCACCGGGTTCGAGTCCGCCTGGGAGCACGCCGCCGCCTGGTGGCCCGAGCGCACCGAACAGGTCACCGGCGTCCCGGCCGCCCGCATCCGCGCCGCCGCCGACCTTCTGGGCCGGGCCGCCCGCAACCGCTCCGCCTACGTCCTGACCGGACGCGGCGCCGAACAGCACGCCAAGGGCACCGACACCGTCTCGGCCTGGATCAACCTGGCCCTGGCGCTGGGCCTGCCCGGCCGCCGGGGCTCGGGGTACGGGTGCATCACCGGCCAGGGCAACGGCCAGGGCGGGCGCGAACACGGCCAGAAGGCCGACCAGCTCCCCGGCTACCGCAAAATCGACGACCCCGCCGCCCGCGCCCACGTGGCCGGGGTGTGGGGCGTGGACCCCGACACCCTGCCCGGCCCGGGCCGCTCGGCCTTCGAACTCCTCGACGCCCTGGGCAGCGGCGGCGGACCGCGCGCCATGCTGCTGTTCGGATCCAACCCCGTCGTCTCGGCCCCCGACACCGCGCGCGTGCGCGCCCGCCTGGCCTCCCTGGACCTGCTCGTGGCCGCCGACTTCGTGCTCTCCGAGACCGCCGCCATGGCCGACGTCGTGCTGCCCGTGGCCCAGTGGGCCGAGGAGAGCGGCACCATGACCAACCTGGAGGGGCGCGTCCTGCGCCGGGCCCGGGCCGCCGCCCCGCCCGAGGGGGTGCGCACCGACCTGGAGGTGCTCTCCGCGCTGGCGGTGCGCCTGGGCCAGCCCGCCGACCGCTTCCCCACCGACCCCGACGCCGTCCTGGCCGAACTGGGCCGGGCCTCGGACGGCGGAGCCGCCGACTACTCCGGCGTCACCCCCGAACGGCTGGCCTCGGGCGAGGCCCTGCACTGGCCCGTGCGCGCACAGGAGCCGCCCACGCCCCGCCTGTTCCTGGACGCCTTCGCCCACCCCGACGGGCGCGCCCGCCTCGTCCCGGTCGCCCACCGGCCGCCCGCCGAGGACACCGACGCCGACTACCCCCTCGTGGCGACCACCGGACGGCTGATGGGTCACTACCAGTCCGGCGCCCAGACCCGCCGCGTCAACGAACTGGACCGGGCCGAACCGGAGGCGTATGTGGAGGTGCACCCCGACACCGCCGCGCGCGCCGGTCTCGCCGCGGGCGACTGGGCCCGCGTCACCTCCCGGCGCGGCCACACGCGCGCCCGGGTGCGGCTGGCGCCCGCCGCCCGCCTGGACACGGTGTTCCTGCCCTTCCACTACGCGGGCGCCCAGTCCGCCAACAACCTGACGAACCCGGCGTTGGACCCCACCAGCCGCATGCCCGAGTTCAAGGTGAGCGCGGTGCGGCTGGAACCCGAGGACACGCACACACCAGGAGGCAGCAGTTGAGCACCGTGCAGGGCGCGTCCCCGCGCCAGATCGTGGTCGTGGGCAACGGGATGGTCGGTGCCCGCTTCGCCGAGGAGACCGCACGCCTGGACCCGACCGGAGAACGGGTCCACGTGAGCGTGGTCGGCACCGAGCACCACCCCGCCTACAACCGGGTCCTGCTCTCGGGCGTGGTCGCCGGGGACTACACCCCCGAACAGATCCGCCTGCCCGTCCCCGACACCCCTGGCGTCACCGTGCGCACCGGCGCCACCGCCACCGCCCTGGACACCGAGCGGCGCACCCTCACTCTGGACGACGGCAGCACACTGGGCTACGACGAACTCGTCCTGGCCACCGGAGCGCGCGCCTCCTTCCCCCCGGTCACCGGCGTGGCCGGGCCCGACGGTGCCCCCGGCGACGGGGTGACGGCCCTGCGCGACCTGGACGACTGCCAGAGGCTGCTCGCCCTGGCCCGCCCGGGCGCCCCCGTGGTGGTCCTGGGCGGGGGCGTGCTGGGCCTGGAGGCCGCCCGCGGCCTGGTCGGACGCGGCATGCGCGTGTCGGTGGTGGAGTCCTCGCCCTGGATCATGCGCCGCCAGATCGACCAGCCCGCCGCGCGCATCCTGGCCGAACGCTACGCCGCGCTGGGCGTGACCGTGCACTCCTGGCGGGTGGCCGCCCGCTGGGTTCCGGGCACCGGCCTGGAGCTGGACGACGGCCGAGTGCTGCCCGGCGACGCCCTGGTGGTCACCGCCGGGGTGCGAGGCAACATCGAACTGGCCAAGGACGCCGGGATCGAGGTCGAGCACGGCGTCATCGTGGACGACCGCCTGGCGACCTCCGACGCCCGCGTGCACGCCATCGGCGACTGCGCCCAGCACCCCGGCGGCGGCGCCGGACTCATCCAGCCCGGCTGGGAGCAGGCCGCCGTCCTGGCCCGGCGCCTGACCGGCGCCGCGCCGCACGCCCTCTACTCCGGAGCCAGGCCGCTGACCCGGCTCAAGGCGGAGGGGATCGAGCTGACCGCGTTCGGGCGGGTGCACGAGGAGGACGCCGACGACCTGGAGACGGTGACCATCAGCGACCCCTACGGCGGCCGCTACGCCAAGCTGTCCGTGCGTGAGGAGAAGGTGATGGGCGCGGTGCTGCTGGGCTTCCCCGAGGCCGCCGCGACCCTGGCCCAGCTCTACGACACGGGCGCCCCGGTGCCCGCCGACCGCCTGGCGCTGCTCCAGGGGCTGCCGACCGCCGCCGCGGAGGAGGCCGACGGCGCGGCCGCCGACGCGCTGGTGTGCCGGTGCAACGCCGTCAGCCGCACCGAGATCGAACAGGCCTGGCTGGACGGGGCGCGCACCCGCGAGGCCATCGCCGACCGGACCCGGGCCACGACGGGTTGCGGGGGGTGCGTGCGGGACGTGCGTGCGCTGCTGTCGGGGATGCAGGGCCAGGCCACCGCCGGGGTCTGACCCCGGAGGGAACAACGGCCCCGCCCCCAGGGGCCCGACCGGACGGCTCGTCCGCCCCGGGGGGCGGGCGCGCGTGTCCCGCCCGTCACAGGGCCGGGCGGAGCGTCCGGCCCCGGGGGGCGGGAGGGGAGGGCCGGGTCCTCGCCGCGCCGGAGCCGGGAGCCGGCTACTGGCCCCGGCGGCCGTCCAGGCGCTCGCGCAGAAGGTCGGCGTGCCCGTTGTGGCGGGCGTACTCCTCCACCATGGGCACCAGAACCTGACGCAGGTCCCACACCCGGTCGTTGTGGGGGTCGGTCCAGGTGGAGCTCTCCAGGTCGGGGGCGCGGGCCACGAACGCGTCGGTGCGGGCGCACTCGGACCGCCACGTCGCCCAGGCCTCCTCCACCACGGCCGGATCGGCCACCGCCCCGTCGAAGTCCCCGTCGGGTTCGCTCGCGCTGGCGTAGTGCAGGGGCGCCTGCTCGCGGCCGCGGCCGCCCAGGCGGCACCGGAACCAGGCCCGCTCCACCTCCGACATGTGCCGCACCAGCCCCAGCAGGGACATGGTGGAGGGCGGCACCGAACGGCGGGCCAGCGCGTCGGCGTCCAGACCCGAGCACTTCAGCTCCAGGGTCGTGCGCTGCAGGTGCAGGAACCCGACCAGCACGGCGCGTTCGCCGACGGGGCGGGGGCGGCCCTCGCGGGGGTCCTCGTCCGGGGCCAGGAACATGTCCGCGCGCTGTGTGCTCATAGGCGCGAGCATCATCCACGCGCCGCCGGTGCGCAACGGGTTTTTCCCGCCCCGCCCGGCGGCCGCCGGGGCTTCGGGGGCTCCGGCGGGGCGGGGGCAGGGACTTGTGCTGGCGGGTGTACGCCGGGGTCAGCGCAGCGCGAGGACCGTGCACAGGAGCGCGACCAGGGAGGTCAGGGTGCGCACGTTGTTCCAGCGCACCCACACCGGCTCGAAGGCGGCGCGCACGGCAGCCGGGTCCGCGATCCGCTCGGCCGGGCCCTGCCGGTCCAGGACGTTGTTGCGCGGGACGTTGACCGCGAAGGTGGACACCAGGGCCGCCACCAGGCAGAGCAGCGCCGCCCCCGACCATACGGCGGAGGCGGTCGCGCCGACACTGGCGTAGAGCACCACGCAGGCCAGCACCGCCACCGGGGCGCCGATGAAGACCACGGCGAAGAACGGGTTGAGGATGGCGACGTTGACCCCCTGCATCACCTCGATCATCGCCCGGTCCCCGGACCTGCGCAGACCCGGCATCACCGCGATCGAGAACGCGAAGAACAACCCGGCGAACAGACCGGTCGCCACCACGGCGAACACCGGAACGACCACGTGCACCATCTCCGCCACGCCACACCCCGGATTCTGTTGTCCTGCCCGCGTGTTATGGGCGGATTCTACGTGCCGCGCGGAGCGTCCAGGGCGCTCTCATCCCTTGCGTAGCGAGCGGCACCACCAGCCCACCAGCCCGTCCCGCGCACTCGCTGTGCCAGGCGTCCCACCCGCCCTTCGGGCGACTCCCCGCACACCACCCCCAAGGGCCACACGTCGCCCGGACGCCGCACACCGCTTCACCGCACCGACCCGGTCGACACCCGCCGCGGGTGTGTGGAGGGGGCTGTTCATCGCTGCCCCCGCGACCGGGACCGTGCTCGCGCCGAAAGCTCCGGGTCAGCCGTGCCACTCGCAGAAGAGCACCGTGGCGTCGTCGCCGAACCTGCCGTGGTGGTACTCCAGCACCGCGTGCACCAGGCGCCGCAGCGTCTCGGGAACCGGCATGTTGTCGGCCTGGTGGCGGATGACGAAGTCCACGAACCGCTCCACGCCGAACTCGCGCCCCTGGGAGTCGCGCGCCTCGATGATGCCGTCGGTGTACAGCAGCAGCCGGTCGCCGGGTTCGAGCTGTTCGCGGCACACCGTCACCGGCAGCCCCAGGTCCATCCCCAGCGGGTGGGAGGGCTCGCACTCCAGGTCGCGGACCTCCTCGCCCCGGATGAGCACCGGCGGCAGGTGCCCGCAGTTGACCCAGTACAGCTCCCCGGTGGCCATGTTCAGCTCGGCCAGGATCGCGGTGGCGAAGCGGGTGCGCACGAACTCCTGGATCAGGGTGTTCTCCACCCCCTGGCAGACGTCGGCCAGCGGGGTGCCCTTGCGGCGCTCGTTGCGAAAGGCCCCCACGGCCAGGTTCGCGATGAGCCCGGCGGCGGTGTCGTGGCCCATGGCGTCGAACATCGCCAGGTGGGCGATCTCCCCGTCCAGGGCGTAGTCGAAGGAGTCCCCGGCGTTGTCGTAGGCCGGTTCGGTAGCGGCCGAGATCGTCACCCGCGAGTCGGCGAAGGTGCCCGGCGGCATGAGCGTCCACTGCATCTCCGCCGAGACCGACATGGGCTTGGTGCGGATCAGCCGGGCGTAGGCGTCGCTGTTGGAGCGCTTGGCGATGACCAGCAACGCCACCATGGAGGCCAGGTCGCGCATCGCCGAGCGGTCGGGGTCGCCCGCGTAGCTCACGTGCAGCACGCCCAGGCGCTCGGCGCCGTCCAGGACCGGCACCCAGTAGCGCTGTTCGTCCTCCATCCGCACGGCCACGCCCGTGACGTAGGCCTGACCGGCCGGTGAGTCGTCCACCAGCAGGTCCTCACCGCCCCGGTGGGCGTCGATGCCCTCTCCCGTGACCTCGCGCAGGACCTGCTGCTGGTGGTCGGCCAGATAGATGCGCGCCTGGGAGAGCCCGGCGCCGTCGGCCTTCTTGGCCACGAGTGCGGGCAGCTCCTCGAAGGTGGCCAGGTGTCCGGCCCGCACGAGGGAGACCATCAGCTCGTTGGACGCGTGTTGCACCGACATGGCAGCACCCCGGAATCCGGCACGACAGCCGTTCGTCTCACGAATCCCTACCCGCCGTGCCATCTTTCGACCAGAAAATACATCTTCGCACGTGAGAGCCCGACCGAACAGGTCACGACCCCACCGAAACCTCCCTCGCGGCGCACGGTCCGAAACCGCTTCCCCCGTCGGAAGGGGCGCTGACCCCGCGCCCGCTCACCGGTCGGCGGTGCGTTCCGCGCGCTCCCGCGCCGGCTGTTCCTCCACCGCGCGGGCGTCCGGCGCGTGGGGGACGGCGTCCGCGAGGGCGAGTTCGGGGGACGTGCGCTCCGCGGGCCGCGGACGACCTTCGGCGGGGCCGGCCGCCTCCCGTACCCGCGGGCCGTCGAGTGAGCGGAACACCGGGGCGACCAGGGCGGCGGCCGCCGTGACGCCCGCCAGCACGGCGAGGACGGCTCCGGCCACGGGCAGCCCGGCCGCGGTGGCCACCGCCGCGAGCGGGGCACTGGTGAGGGCGGGCGCGGCGAGCATGACCGTGTTCTGCGCCCCCAGGACCCGGCCGCGCATGTGGTCCGGGGTGGCCTCGACGGTCAGGACGCCGAGCACCGCCGAGGCCGGTGCGAAGGTCAGCCCGACCAGTGCCGCGGCGCCCAGCACCAGCCACGGGGAGGCCATGGTGCCGACCGCGCCGAACCCGACCAGGGTGCCGCTCATGCCGAGGACGAACCAGCTGCGGCGGCGGACCCGCCCGGCGGTGGCGGCGTAGAGCGCGGATCCGGCGATGCTGCCCGCCGCGAGCGCGCTCAGCGTCAGCCCGGTGAGTCCGGGAAGCCCCTGACCGGTGAAGTAGGCGGGCATGAGGGTGGTCTGCAGCGAACTCAGGACGGCGACGAGCACCGCGCTGATCAGGGTGGTGCCGAGCAGGAGCCGGGTGCGGCCCAGGAAGCGCCACCCGTCCAGCAGGTCGGTCACCGCCCGGCGCACCGGGCCGCCGACGGCGGCCGCACCGGAGGCGTCGGCGGCCCCGGCCGGGTCGGGGCGCCGCCGGACGACCCGACCGGCCCGCGGGTCCAGCAGCAGGGTCATGGCCGCGGCGAGCAGGCTCGTGGCGGCGGTCACCAGCAGCAGCGCCGAGGACAGCCCCAGCAGACCCACGAGCAGCCCGCCCAGGCCGGGACCGGCCAGCAGCAGGACGTTGCCCATGGTCTCGCGGGTGGCGATCATCCGGTCCAGCCTCCCCGGCCCTGCGGCCGCCGACCGCCCGCGCCGACCGCCTCGCCCGCCCGGCCGGTCGACTCCGAGCCGGGCCAGGGCGGGCAGCAGCGTCTCCTGAGCCGTCATCCCGGGCACGCGGATCACCGCCCCCACGACGCCCAGGGCCAGGAACCAGCCCATGTTCAGGCCCCACAGGGCGTCGACGACCGGCAGCGCCGCCACCGACAGGGCGGCGAGCAGGTCCGAGACCACCGAGACCCAGCGGCGGTCGATCCGGTCCACGATCAGACCGCAGACGAGCCCGGCCAGAGCGGAGGCCGCCGTGGACGCGGTCGCGAGTACGCCCGCCGCCAGGACGTCGCCGGTGCGGTCCAGGACGAGCAGCGGCATCACGACGCTGGCGATGCCCTTGCCCAACAGGGACAGCCCGTACGAGGCGAAGTAGACCGTGGCGCTGCGGCGCATGACCGTCTGGCCTCCCATCGGTGTTCGGGTCGGGTGGTGCCGTTCCCCCGCCCCGGCCCGTGCCGGGAACGCGGGGTGAACCGTGTCCCAGCAAAAACCGTGCCGTCGCGGCACACTCAAGTCCCCGGTCCTGTGGCGTGGGCCACTTCGCCGGGGAGGAGCCGACCGGACCGGACGCACGAAGAGGGCCCGCGCCCGGTGTGAACCCGGACGCGGGCCCTGGTCGGGACCGCGACGCGCCGTCTACCCCTGGCCGGCCTGGTGGGCCTTGTCCAGGGCGGACAGCACCACCTCCACCGACTGGGCCCCCGAGATGCCGACGGCGCGGTCCATGACGAAGAAGGGCACCCCGGTCGCACCCAGCCGGCGGGCCAGGGCGATGTCCTCGCGCACGTCCTCGGCGTGCTCCTCACCCTCCAGCACCCGCCGCACCTCCTGGGCCTCCAGCCCGGCCTCGGCCGCCACCTCCACCAGGACGGCGGCGTCGCTGAGGTCGCGGGCCTCCACCAGCTGGGCGCGCATGAACCGCTCCTGCGCCTGCGCCTCCAGGCCGCGGGTCCGGGCCAGGTGGATCAGACGGTGGACGTCGAAGGTGTTGACCATGACCCCGCCCGCGAAGTCGTAGTCCAGGCCCTCCTGGGCGGCCACCCGCGTGACCTGCTCGGTCATCGACCGCACCTGCTCGCGGGGCGCCCCCATCTTGCGCGAGAGCGAGTCGTAGACCGGCTCGCTCACACCCGGCGGGAAGGAGGGGTCCAGCTGGAAGCTGCGCCAGCGCACCCGGACCCGGTCGGCGTGATCGAACAGCTCCAGCGCCCTCTCCAGGCGCCGCTTGCCGATGTAGCACCACGGACAGACGACGTCGGACCACACCTCGACCTGCACAGGCCCACCCCCCACTCACCCACACGTTCCCAGGCGCGTTTGCCGCTCCGGCTCCGAGCCACCCTAGCCGGGACCCGGTACCGGTAGCTGTGCCCGGCCCCCGCCGCCCCACGGCACGTCCCCCTAACCGCCGAGGCCCTCCTCGTCCGCCAGCGCCCAACCGGGCAGCTCCTCGGTGCGCTCGGCCCACGCGGCGGGAACCCGCCCCCCGGGCAGCCCCGCGCCCAGGATCCCCGCCACGATCGCGCAGGTGGTGTCCATGTCCCCGCCCGCAGCGACCGCCGCCCACATCGCCGGGGCGAAACCCCCACCGCCCGCACGCGCCCCCGACACGACCCCGCCGTGCCGGGCCGCCACCCACAGCGCGAACGGCACCGTGTCCAACGCGCTGACCCGGGAGCCGTTGCCCAAATCGGCGGCCGCCACCAGCGGGTCGGCGCTCACCAGCAGCCCGCGGGCGGCGCCCACCGCCTCGCGCACCCGCCCCGGCCGCAGACCCTCGACCACCCCGTCCAGGAAGGGCCCGGGCCCCACCGGCTCGCGCCGTGCCGCCAGCGCGGCGGCCACCGCCACCGCGACCGCGCCGTCCACCGCCTCGGGGTGGGTGTGGGTCACCCGCGCGCTCACCGCCGCCTCCCGGGCTGCCCGGCCCGGATCGTCGGCGTACCAGGCGCCCAGCGGAGCCACCCGCATCGCCGCCCCGTTACCGAAGGAACCCGACCCTTCGAACAGCTCCGCGGCCAGCGTCCGCCAGTCGCCGCCCTCACGCACCCGGCCCAGCAGCCGCCCGGTGGCGGCGCCGTAACCGCGGTCGGCGTCGTGGTGGCGGGCGAAGGAACCCGCCAGCCGGTCGGGGTCCACCCCCTCGCCGCGCACCGCCTCCGCGTGCACCGACGCCGCCATCTCGGTGTCGTCGCTCCACCGCCACGGCCCCGGCGGCAACTCCCGCCCCTCCACCAAGCGCCGGTTGGCCGCGGCGAAGAACTGGGAGCCGAAGGCGTCGCCCACGGCCAGGGCGGACAGGCAGGACAGGGCGCGCGCGGGGCGCGGGGCGGCGAACGTGTGCATCGGTGCCCATCCTGACCGGCCGGGGGGCCGCTGTCCACGCCCCGCCCCCGACACCGGGCCCGCGGTGTGACCAACCCCCCAGACGCGGCCCGCCCGGCACCCACCCTGGCGCTTCACCCCGCATCACTCACCCGCCACCTGCGGTGGCAGCACATCGAAACAAGCGCGACACATACGGCTGACCGTCGGGAAACACCCGGGAGGTTGCCTGAAACCTGTCCGACCCCGCAGCAGGAGGAGCCCATGGAAGAACTCGTCGTCATCGGCAACGGCATGGTCGGCCACCGCCTCGTCGAGGCCCTGCGCGACCGCGACACCGCCGGGCACTGGCACATCACCGTCGTGGGCGAGGAGCCCCGCACCGCCTACGACCGGGTGGCCCTGTCCTCCTACTTCGACGGCGCCAGCGCCCAGGACCTGTCCCTGGGCGACCTGAGCGGCCCCCACGTGGACGTGCACGTCAACGAACGCGCCGTGGACGTGGACCGCGCCAACCGCACCGTCACCACGGCGAGCGGACGCGTCCTTCCCTACGACCGGCTCGTCCTGGCCACCGGCTCCACACCCTTCGTGCCGCCCGTGCCCGGCCACGACCTGCCCGGCTGCCACGTCTACCGCACCATCGAGGACCTGGACGCCATCACCGCCTCCGCGCGCGGCGCCAGCACCGGCGTGGTCGTGGGCGGCGGCCTGCTGGGGCTGGAGGCCGCCAACGCCCTGCGCCTGCTGGGCGTGCGGGCGCACGTGGTCGAACTCGCCCCCCACCTGATGCCCGCGCAGATCGACGAGGGCGCCGGAGGCCTGCTGCGCACCCTGATCACCGACCTGGGCGTGCGGGTCCACACCGGTTCGGCCTCCACCGCCGTGGAGGCCGGACCCGACGGCCGCGTGGCCCGCCTAAGACTGGGCGAGGGCTCCCTGGACGCCGACCTGGTCGTGTTCTCCGTGGGCATCCGCCCCCGCGACGACCTGGCCCGCGCGATCGGACTGGAGGTGGGCGAGCGCGGCGGCATCGTCGTCGACGACACCTGCACCACCAGCGACGCCCACATCCACGCCGTGGGCGAGGCCGCCAACCACCGCGGCACCGTCTACGGCCTCATCGCCCCCGGCAACGCCATGGCCGAGGTCGTCGCCGACCGGCTCGTGGGCGGCCGGGCCACCTTCACCGGCGCCGACACCTCCACCAAGCTCAAGCTCATGGGCGTGGACGTGGCCAGCTTCGGCGACGCCCACGGCCGCACCTCCGGCGCCCTGGACGTGGTCGTCAACGACGCCGCCAGCGGCCGCTACGCCAAGCTCGTGGTCTCCGACGACGCCACCACACTGCTGGGCGGCGTCCTGGTCGGCGACGCCTCGGCCTACGCCACCCTGCGCCCCCTGGTCGGATCACCCCTGCCCGGCGACCCCCTGTCGCTCATCACCCCCGAGGGCGCCGCCCTGGGCGCCGACGCCCTGCCCGACACCGCCCAGATCTGCTCGTGCAACGCCGTCACCAAGGGCGAGCTGACCGAGGCCATCTCCTGCGGCAACCACGACGTGCCCGCGCTCAAGGCCTGCACCAAGGCGGGCACCAGCTGCGGCTCGTGCGTGCCCATGCTCAAGCAGATCCTCGCCCAGGCTGGCATCGAGCAGTCCAAGGCCCTGTGCGAGCACTTCCCCCAGTCGCGCGCCGAACTGGTCGAGATCGTGCGCGCCACCGGCGCCGCCACCTTCTCCGGCCTCATCGCCGCCCACGGCACCGGGCACGGCTGCGACGTGTGCAAGCCCGCGGTGGCCTCCATCCTGGCCTCCCTGGGCAACGGACACATCCTGGAGGGCGAACAGGCCACCCTGCAGGACACCAACGACCGCTACCTGGCCAACATGCAGCGCAACGGCACCTACTCGGTCGTGCCGCGCATCCCCGGCGGCGAGATCACCCCCGACAAGCTCATCGTCATCGGCGAGGTCGCACGCGACTTCAACCTCTACACCAAGATCACCGGCGGCCAGCGCATCGACCTCTTCGGCGCCCGACTCGAACAGCTGCCCGTCATCTGGAAGCGGCTGGTCGACGCCGGGTTCGAGTCCGGACACGCCTACGGCAAGTCCCTGCGCACCGTCAAGTCGTGCGTGGGCACCACCTGGTGCCGCTTCGGCGTCCAGGACTCGGTGGGCCTGGCCATCCGCCTGGAGGAGCGCTACCGGGGCCTGCGCTCACCCCACAAGCTCAAGGCCGCCGTCTCCGGGTGCGCCCGCGAGTGCGCCGAGGCCCGCGGCAAGGACTTCGGCGTCATCGCCACCGACAAGGGCTGGAACCTGTACGTGGGCGGCAACGGCGGCTTCACCCCCCGCCACGCCGAACTCCTGGCCTCGGACCTGGACGAGGACACCCTCATCCGCTACGTCGACCGGTTCCTGATGTTCTACGTGCGCACCGCCGACCGCCTCCAGCGCACCGCCCCCTGGATCGAGTCCCTGGAAGGCGGCCTGGACCACCTGCGCGACGTCGTCGTCCAGGACTCCCTGGGCATCGCCGCCGAACTGGAGGAGGCCATGGCCCGCCACGTGGACGCCTACGGCGACGAGTGGGCCGCGGTCCTGGCCGACCCCGACAAGCTCGCGCGCTTCGTCTCCTTCGCCAACGCCCCCGACACCCCCGACCCCACCATCAGCTTCACCACCACCCGCGACCAGCCGGTCCCCACCGCTCCCGTCAGCCTGGGCATGCCCGCCCGCCGACCCCAGGAGGCCACCCGATGACCGTCACCACCCCAGCCCAGCCCACCACCTGGATCGACGCCTGCGCCCCGGCGGGCCTGCGCGTGGAGGACGGGGTGGCCGTGCTGCTCCCCGACGGCCGCCAGGTCGCCGTGTTCCGCACCCGCGACCAGCACCTGTACGCCGTCGACAACATCGACCCCTACACCGGCGCCGCCGTCATCTCACGCGGCATCGTCGGCGACCGCGCGGGCGAACCCACCGTCGCCTCACCCATGCTCAAGAACGTCTTCTCCCTGCGCACCGGCCAGAGCCTGGACGACGAGCACGTGCGCCTGACCACCTGGCCCGTGCGCCAGACCGACACCGCCGTGCAGATCGGCGCGCCCGCCCAGGAGGGCACACCGTGAACACCTCCCTGGACGACGACACCGCGGCCCCGCCCGTCCGCCGCCAGGCCGAACCCGCCACCACCGCGCCCCTGGCCGGGTTCACCGTCGCCGTCACCGCCGCCCGCCGCGCCGAGGAGATCAGCGCCCTGCTGCGCCGCAAGGGCGCCCAGGTCCTGGCCGCACCGGCCCTGCGCATCGTGCCCCTCAGCGACGACCAGCGCCTGGCCGCGGTCTCCGAACAGCTCGCCCGCCGCCCCGCCGACGTCGTCGTGGCCACCACCGGCATCGGCTTCCGCGGCTGGGTGGAGGCCTGCGAGACCTGGGGCACCGTCGACCCGCTCCTGGCGAGCCTGCGCACCTCGCGCCTGCTGGCCCGCGGCCCCAAGGCCAAGGGCGCCATCCGCGCCGCCGGACTCACCGAGGAGTGGTCCCCGCCCTCGGAGTCCTCCGCCGAGGTCCTGGACTACCTGCTCGCCCGGGGCGTACGGGGGCTGCGGGTGGCCATCCAACTGCACGGCGAACCCCTGCCCGACTTCACCGCCGCGCTGCGCCTGGCCGGAGCCGACGTCGTCGAGGTCCCCGTCTACCGCTGGACCCTGCCCGAGGACACCGCACCCCTGGACCGCCTCATCGAGGCCGTCACCAGCGGGGGAGTGGACGCGGTCACCTTCACCAGCGCCCCGGCCGCGGCGGGGCTGCTGGCCCGCGCCCACACCACCGGCCACCAGGCCGCCCTGGTCCGGGCCCTGCGCGGCGACGTCCTGGCCATGTGCGTGGGAGCGGTCACCGCACGCCCCCTGATGGCCCACGACATCCCCACCGTGTGGCCCCAGCGCGCCCGCGTCGGCGCCCAGGTCCGCGCGCTCGCCGAGGAGCTGCCCGCACGCTTTCCGACCCTGTCCGTGGCCGGACACCGCCTGCGCCTGCGCGGCCACGCCGTCCTGGTCGACGGCACCGTGCGCACCCTCTCGCCCACCCTGATGCGGGTGCTGCGCGAGCTGGCGCGCAGGCCCGGCCAGGTCCTGGACCGCACCCGCCTGCTCACCTGCCTGGGCGAGGACGCCGACGCCCACGCCGTGGAGACGGCCGTGGCCCGGCTGCGCACCGCGCTGGGCAACCCCAGGATCATCCAGACCGTGGTCAAACGCGGCTACCGGCTGGCCCTGGACCCGCCCGAGCGCGCCCTCTGACGAGCGCACCGGCCCACCCGACCGAGGGAGAGGAAGAAGCGGATCACCGGCCCCGGCCGTCCGCGCCACGCGATGAACCGACACCCCACCCTGCTGCTGGCCGTCCACGGCACCCGCGACCCCCACGGCACCGCCGTGGCCCACTCCCTGGCCCTGCGCGTGGCCGAGGTGACGGGCCGAACCACCCGCCTGGCATTCGCCGACGTGCTCGCGCCCAGCGTCGGCGAGGTCGCCGCCCGCACCCCGGGGCCGCTGGTGGTGGTGCCCGCGTTCCTGGCCTCGGGCTACCACGTGCGCACCGACATCCCCCACCAGCTCGCCCGCGCCGGACGCGCCGACGCCGTCATCACCCCAGCCCTGGGCGGGCACCCCGCGGTCCTGGACACCGCCGTGCGCCGCCTGGTCGGGGCCGGGTACCGGCCCGGGGACGCCGTCGTGCTGGCCTGCGCCGGAACCTCCGACCCCTTCGCGGGCGCCGAACTGGAACAGGCGGCCCAGCGCATGTCCCAACGCCTGGGCACCCCCGTGGAACCGGGGTTCATCGCCACCGGCCAACCCACCGTGGCCGAACAGGTGGCCCGCCTGCGCGAGCGGGGGCACCGCAGGGTGGCCGTGGCCAGCTGGCTGCTGGCGCCCGGGCTCTTCCACGACCGCTTGGCCGGGGCGGGCGCGGACGTGGTGGCGCGCCCGCTGTGCCCGGATCCGGCCCTGGCCCACGCCGTGGCCGCGCGCTACGAACAGGCCGCCATCGCCCAGCCCGTCTGACCCGGGGGCGTGGCACCGGCGCGGGGGAGCGGCGCCCCCGGCACCAGCTCGGCCCGGCCCGCCCATGCGCTGCCCGGGCATGGCCACAACCGGCCGCGGGGTGCGCCGGGCCACCGGAGGGGGAAGACCACCCGTGGGTTCCCCACCCATCCCGGTCCGCACCGCCCCGAGGACGGCCATGCCCGCAGTACCCGCCCCCCTGCTCGACTTCCACCACCCCGCCAGCGACCGGGCCGTCGGCGCCCTGCTCGGCGCCCCGGCCGCCGCCGCCCTGGTCGGCACCTCACCCACCCTGACCGCGCACACCACCGGCCCCGGCACCGCCCACGCACGCCTGGTCCGCGCCGGGCTCACCGACCTGGCCGGGCCCGACCAGCCGCCCCGGCCCCCCGAGAACCCCGTCGAGCGCGCCTGGGCCGCGGCGCTGCGCACCGCCGCCCGCACCGGCGCCCTGCCCTCCTGCGCCCCCGCCCTGGAGCGCACCACCGCCGACGACCCCCTGGGCGCCTCCTGGCGTGCCCTCACACGCACCCTCCGCCCCGCCGAGGACCCCGCCCGCGGCTCCTTCGCCTGCACCCACCTGGTCGACTCCGTCTGGTCGGCCTACGCCGCCGCCGGGGACCGGGCCGCCCTGTACACCGGCACCCTGGCCACCGCCCTGTGGGGCGCCTCGGCCCTGCCCCTGCACGCCCTGCGCCGCCTGTCCGAGACCACCGACCCCCACACCCTGACCACCACCGCCCTGACCACCGCCCGCGGCCCCCACCCCACCCTGTGGCCCGAGCACCCCGTCCTGGTCGCCGAACCCCGCCGCCTGCCGCCCTTCGCCGTCCCCCACCCCCTGGACCCGGGCGTCCTGCTGGGCAACCTCGACCATCTGCGCGCCCACCCCGACACCGTGGACGCCGCGGTCTCGCTGTGCCGCACCCACCCCAGCGACGCACCCCACCTGCCCCCGGCCGACTGGGTACGGGTGTGGCTGCACGACCGCAGGGGCGCCAACTCCCACCCGCACTTCACCCTGGACGAGGCCGCCGCCGCGGTCGCGGCCCTGCGCGCGGAGGGCAAACGCGTCCTGCTGCACTGCTGGGCGGGCGCCTCGCGCACCCCGGCCGTGGCCACCCGCTACGCCGTCACCGCCCTGGGCGCCCCCGTCCTGCCCACCCTGGCCGCCATGATCCGCACCGTGGGCGGGCACCTGGACAACCCCAGCCTGTCCAGAGCCGTCGCCCGGCTCAGCGGCGTGGACCTGCCCGACCCGGCCGCCACCCTCTTCCCCGAGGGCGTGCCGCCCCGGCGCCCCGAACTGCCCGAGCCCCACATCACCGGGTGACCGACACCACCGTCCCCTGAGGTGACAAGTTCCACAAACCCTTCCTTTCCGGTACCGTTACCCTCGCGTTACCCCTAGGATCTGCGCCCAGAACCCCGCGCACCACCCGGCGGCCCGCTCCAGGCGCCGCGCCCTCCCGCGACCCGGGGCGCCGCACCACCCGCGCACCCTGCCACGGCAACCGCGCGCCCCACTCCGGAGCACCCGCGCCGCCACGCCCTGTTCCCGTTCGAAGGACTATCCGTCGTGGGCACACACCAGCCCCAGAACCCGCCGGCCGAAGAAGAGGCCACCCGCGCCGACGCGCCCGTGGGCCCCCGCGTGGCCGCCAAGCGCTCCCGCCGCAAGCGCACCCTGATCCTGGCCTCGGCCACCGGGGCCGCACTGCTGGTGGGCGGCACCGCCGCCGCGGCCGTCATCGCCACCGGCGCCGACCCGGGCAGCGCCACCAACGCCGCGGGCGTCCCCCAGGCCGACCCGGACCCGCTGGTCGCCGACGACGCCACACCCAACGCCGGGCAGGAGCAACAGCAGCTCGCCGAGGAGGCCGTCGGCTCCGCCACCCAGCGCTCCAGCACCGACGCCTCCGACATCCTCGAAGAGCCCGAGGAGGAGGAGACCGAGGAGGCCGAGGAACCCGCCGCCGACACCGGCTCCGACTCCGAGTCCACCGGCCAGGGCGGCTCCTGCCAGGCCTCCTACTACGGGGCCGACTTCGCCGGACGCACCACCGCCAACGGCGAGACGTTCGATCCCAACGCCATGACCGCCGCGCACAAGACCCTGCCCTTCGGCACCCAGGTCCAGGTCACCAACCCCAGCAGCGGCGAGTCCGTGACCGTGCGCATCAACGACCGCGGCCCCTACGTCGACGGACGCTGCCTGGACCTGTCCACCGCGGCCTTCGACCAGATCATCGGCACCGGAGCCGGTGTGGGCCAGGTCGACTGGCAGGTCGTGGGCTAACACCCCTGCACCCGCACGCGTGCGCGCCGCGGCGGCCCTTGGACGGGCCGCCGCAGCGTCGTCGTTCGCGGCCCGCTTACCAGCGCGAAGACGGACAGCCCCCGCCGCCTTCGGGGGCGCACCGGCCACCGCCCTGCGCGAAGCACACCACACCCCGGCCGAGGCAGCGCCACCGAAGCCCACCGGCCACCGCCCGCTACGACGCACGCTCCCGGCGCGGGCCCGCACGAACCGGCCCCTCGCACCGCATCCGCCGCGCGTGTGAGCCCCCACACGTCACCGCTTCATGGCACAATCCCCAGCACCCACACCAACACCACACAGGGGAGCAGGGGCGTGTTCCGCACCACCACCGGTTGGGTCGTCTCACCCACCGACCTCGTCGACACCCTGGAGTGCGACCACCGCAGCGCCCTGAAGACCGCCCTGGCCGCCCGCGTCGAAGGCGCACCCGCCCCCACCGACATCGACCCGCTCGTGGCCCAGCACGGCCTGGCCCACGAACAGGCCGAACTCGAACGCCTCAGCGCCCTGGTCGAGGTCGCCCGCATGCCCGACCCCCGCCCCGAGGACGCCTCCCTGGCCGCGGCCGCCCAAGCCACCGCCGACGCCATGGCCGCCGGAGTCCCCGTCATCTACCAGGGCAGCTTCCACCACCGCCTCACCGAACCCGACCCCGACGGGCGCACGGTGTCCTTCCACGGCCGCGCCGACTTCCTCATCCGCTCCGACCTGGACCCCGCCACCGGCCGCACCCGCACCCCCGCACCCCCAAACTGGACCTACGAACCCTGGGACACCAAGCTCGCCCGCCGCCCCGGCCCCGGCGCCGTCGTCCAGCTCGCCGCCTACGCCCACGCCGTCAGCGTCGCCACCGGCCACACCCCCCAGCACATGCACCTGCTCACCGGCGACAACCACACCCACACCCTGCCCACCGCCGACTTCACCCCCATCCTGAGCACCGTCACCACCCGACTGCTCACCCTCCTGGCCAGCGAACCCGCCCTGCCCGCCCCCACCTGGGGCCAGCCCCGCCCCGCATGCGAGGGCTGCGGCTACCAGGCCTGGTGCTCCCAAGGGCGCACCGCCGCCCGCCACCTGTCCCTGGTCGCCGGACTGCGCACCGACCAGGCCGCCAAACTCACCGACTCCGGCCTGGACACCATCGACGCCCTCGCCCGGGCCGACGACGACCAGCGCCCCACCACCCTGCCCCGCCGCTCCTTCGACCAACTGCGCGCCCAGGCCGCCCTCCAGGTCCGCCAGGACCGCACCCGCACCCCCGACAACCCCCAGGGCACCGTCACCGCCGAGGTCTTCGCCCCCGACGGCCTGGCCGGCCTGCCCGCCCCCAGCCCCGGCGACGTCTTCTTCGACATGGAGGGCTACCCCTACCACTCCCGCGAGGGCGAACGCGGCCTGGAGTACCTCTTCGGCGCCACCACCGAGGACGCCCACGGCGCCGAGACCTTCCACGCCTTCTGGGCCCACGACCGCGCCCAGGAGAAGAAGGCCCTGGAGGACTTCGTCGACTTCGCCACCGCCCGCGTGGACGCCGACCCCGGCGCCCACGTCTACCACTACGCCTCCTACGAGGTGGACCGCCTCAAACACCTGAGCTCGGAGTTCGCCACCCGCGAGGAGGAGGTCAACCGGCTCCTGCGCGAGAACCGCCTGGTGGACCTGTACACCGTCGTGCGCAAGAGCCTGCGCGTGTCCCAGCGCTCCTACTCCATCAAGTACCTCGAACCCCTCTACCTGCCCGCCGCCCGCTCCGGCGGCGTCACCACCGCCACCTCCAGCATCGACGCCTACGCCGCCTACCTGGCCGCCACCGAGGCCGACGACCACGACCGTGCCGCGCGGGTCCTGGCCGACATCGCCGCCTACAACCGCGACGACTGCCACTCCACCGCGCGCCTGCGCGACTGGCTGGAGGACCACCGCACCCACCAGGGCATCACCGACCGTCCCCTGGTCCAGCTCGAACTCACCGAGGCCGAGGCCGAACGCGCCCGCAAACGCCAGGAGAAGGCCGCCCGCCACGCCGCCCTCACCGAACCCCTCCTGGACCAGGTCCCCGACCAGGCCCAGGACCGCGAACCCGACCACCACACCCGCGCCCGACTGGCCGCCCTGGTCGGCTACTACCAGCGCGAGAACCTGCCCCCCTGGCGCGAGCACTACCGGCGCACCAGCGCCCCCCTGACCGACCTGGAGTCCGACACCGACTGCGCCGTTCCCTGGCAGGTGCGCGCGGGGGAGTGGATCGAACCCACCGGCCGCCAGCGCAAGTCCCGCCGCGAACTCTCCCTGCGCCTGGACACCGCCCACCCCCACCCCTTCACCTCCGGCCAGGACGTGCACCTGCTCTACCCCGGCGCCCCCGGCCAGCCCGCCACCACCACCCAGGCCAAGGTCGCCGAAGCCGACGCCGACACCCTGGCCATCACCGAGACCTGCGACCCCGACTCCACCTACTCCCGGCCCCCCGTCGCCGTCCTGCCCGGCTCCCCGGTCAACCCCGCCCCCAAGGACGGCGCCCTGGAGACGGTGGCCCGCACCGCCCTGGACACCCTGCCCCAGTGGCCCCACCACCCCGGCCTGGACGTGCTGCGCCGCATCCCGCCGCGCCTGAGCACCCCCGGCCCGCTGCCCGACCCCGCCGACCACGACGGCGACCTCATCCACGCCACCATCGCCGCCGTGGACCGCCTGGAGGGCTCCTACCTCGCCGTGCAGGGCCCGCCCGGCGCGGGCAAGACCTACCTGGCCGCCCAGCTCATCACCCACCTGGCCCGCCAGGGCAGGAGCGTGGGCGTGTGCTCCACCGGCCACAAGGCCGTGGAGAACGTCATGACCGCCGCCCTGCGCGCCGCCGAGGCCGCCGGGGTGGAGGTGGCCGCCGCCAAACGCGCCAAGGGACGCGGCAAGGACACCGACCAGGACCTGCCCTGGGAACAGCCCTCCAGCCCCCAGGCCCTGGCCAGCTGGCGCGACAAGCACACCGCCCAGGGCCACCCCGTCCTCATCGGCGGCACCGCCTGGGCCATGTCCAACGCCGCCATGCTCGCCGACCCCCTGGACGTGCTCATCATCGACGAGGCCGGACAGTTCGCCCTGGCCGACACCCTCGCCGTCTCCGCCGCCGCACGCAACCTCGTCCTGCTGGGCGACCCCCAACAGCTGCCCCAGGTCGTCCAGGGCACCCACGGCGAAGGCGCCGACGCCTCCGCCCTGCAACACCTCATGGCCGGCCGCCAGATCATCGACCCCTCACGCGGCTACTTCCTCGACCAGACCCGCCGCATGCACCCGAACGTGTGCGCCACCGTCTCCGCCCTGTCCTACCAGGGCCGCCTGCACGCCCACCCCAGCACCGCCGACCGCGCCCTGGCCACCCTCGCACCGGGCGTGTACACCCTGCCCACCCCCCATCAGGGCCGCACCACCCACAGCCCCGAGGAGGTCCAGGCGGTGGTGGAGGTGGCCACCCACCTGGTCACCGACAAGGTCGTCGGCCCCGACCAGGCGCACCCGCGCCCCCTGACCGGCCACGACATCCTCGTGGTGGCCCCCTACAACCTCCAGGTGCGCGCCCTGCGCCGCGCCCTGGCCCAGGCCGAGCACACCCACCCCGCCCTGGAGGGCGTGCGCGTGGGCACCGTCGACAAGTTCCAGGGCCAGGAGGCCGCCGCCGTCATCTGCTCGATGACCACCTCCAACGCCGCCGAAGCCAGCCGCGGCACCGCCTTCGTCCTGGACCGCAACCGCCTCAACGTGGCCCTGTCGCGCGCCCAGCTGGTCGCGGCGGTGGTCTTCTCACCCGACCTGCTCACCACCGCCCCACGCAGCATCGACGAACTGCGCCTGCTCTCCTCCTTCACCCGCCTGACCGAGGGCGCCCGCCCCTGGCCCGCCCAGCACTGACCGCCCCGCCCTGCGGTTTCGGAGCTGCCCGAGTCAGTGCTAGCTTGGTGAGCGTCGATCCGGATGAGAACCAAGTCCGAATCGGCCTACCGCCCGGCTGGCGGGGAGTGCGGTCGAGCCCCCGCTGTGTGATCCTGGCGAAGCCCACACAGTAGGGGCGGGAGCTGGTGTAAGACCGATGGGCGGTGCTCCGCCCTCCGACAGTTCGGTTCGGCAACCAGCAACGAAGCAGAAAGCTCGACCCGCGAGGGAAGAATCCCCCCGCTTCGGATGGGAGAGAGGTCAAACAGCACCGCACGCGCCCCGGGCCCCACACGCCGGGAGCGGTGCCCTGCGTCTTCTGACGGCAAGAACCACCACCCGCACCCCCGGTGCGGGCGTGCCCCCGCCCGCCCTGGACCGCCACCCGTTCTCGAAAGGCACCACGGCCCCCGTGTCTGACCGTCCCTCCGCCCCCGGCAACGGCCGCAACACCCGCCACCCCACCGGTATCCGCGTCGTCATCGCCCTGTTGGCCCTGATGTGCCTGGTGCTGGGGCCGGCCGGCTACCTCCGGGGACTCAGCGTCCAGGCCCACGCCGGCTCCGCGGCCGAGTGGTTCACCCTGGCCTTCGGCGCCGCCGTGGGCATCCCCCTGCTGGCCGCCGCCGTGGCCACCGTCGCCGGGGACCGCAGAGCCGCCCTGTGGTCGCTGGCCCTGCTGGTCTGGCCGGTAGTCTTCGTCGTGGCCATCCACCTGGCCCAGGCGCTGTGAACCCCGCCCGTCCGGCGGGGCCCGGCCCCCGTCCGAACCGGCGGTAGGCTACCCACGTGTCACCCAAGAAACGCAAGCGCCGCAAGGCCCAGCGCCCCGACACCGCCCCGCACCCGCAGGAGAGCACCGCGGAGCCCGGCCCGCTCCCGCCCGCAGCCAGCGTCAGCCGCACCCCGGTGGTCGTCGCCGAACCGCCCGACCGCAGGATCACCGCCCTATGGGTGGTGCTGACCCTGGTGTGGCTGCTGGGCACCCCGCTGGCCCTGGCCAACCTGCTGTTCGTGTTCATGGACCTGCAGGAATCGGTCATCCACGCCGCCCCCGACACCCCGGTGCCCCCCGAGAGCCTGGACCCGGTGGGCAACGCCCTGGTCTGGGTCCTGATCCTGGCCCTGGCCGTCCCGGCGGCCTCGGCCGTGGCCGCCCTGGTCCTGCGGCGCAGGATCGCCGCGATCGGGTTCACCGCCGCCCTGGCCGTCTCGGCCCTGCCCCTGCTGTGGGTCATGCCCCTGGCCGAACTCTGGGACGCCCTGACCACCCACCTGTTCGGCTGACACCCCGCCCCGCCCGCTCCGCCGCCCCCGGGCACCCGCGCCGCCTCACGCCTTCGCACGGGCCCCTGGGCCATCATGGATGACCGTGAACACACCCCAGCCCACCCCCGACCCCGAACCCGCCCACGAGATCGCCCTGCCCGGAGCCGTACGCGCCCGCCTGGAGCAGGCCACCCCCAGCGTCCTGGTCGACACCCGCGCCCTGGCCCGGGTGCGCGAGCGCTTCGACACCGAACAGGCCCAGACCCTGGGCCGCTACCTGGCCAGCGCCCAGTCGCCCAACACCCTGCGCGCCTACCGCGCCGACTGGACCTCCTTCACCGCCTGGTGCCTGGCCCAGGAACGCCAGTCCCTGCCCGCCGACCCGGTGGACGCGGCCGTGTACCTGGCCGCCTGCGCCCAGGAGCGCACCCCCGACGACACCGGCTGGGCCCTGGCCCCCTCCAGCATCGAACGGCGCGCCGCCGCCATCGCCGCCGTGCACGGCGCCCACGGCCTGGAATCGCCCACCCGCGCCGAGGTCGTGCGCATGACCCTGCGCGGCATCCGCCGCACCCGCCGGGCCCGTCCGCGCCGCAAGGAACCGGTCGTCCTGCCCGTCCTGGAGGCGCTGCTGTCGGTGCGCCCGGGCCCCGAACACCCCCACGGGGTGGCCCGCAGGCGCGACACCCTGCTGCTGCTGACCGGGTTCGGCGGGGCCCTGCGCCGCAGCGAACTGGCCGCGCTGACCTTCGACGACCTGACCCTGCACACCGACCCCGCCACCGGAGCCCCCGCCCTGGTGGTGGCGCTGGGCGCGACCAAGACCGACCAGGAGGGCCGCCACGGCCACAGGGTCGCCCTGCCCCGGGGCAGGCACCGCCAGACCTGCCCGGTGTGCGCCTACGCCGACTGGGCCGCCCTGGTCCGGGCCCACCGCGCGGGCGGTGAGGAGGCGGTGGCCGCCCTGCTGGAGCACCCCCGTCCCGAGGGGGCCCTGGCCCACCTGTGCCAGGGCTGGCCGGGCACGGACCTGGCCGACGGCTCCGAGCGCCCCCTGCTGCCCACCGTGGACCGCCACGGCCACCTCGGGACGCGCCCGATGTCGGGCCGGGCCGTGGGGGAGCTGGTCAAACGCTACGCCCGCCGCGCCGGGCTGGACCCCGACGACTTCGGCGGGCACTCCCTGCGGGCGGGGTTCGCCACCCAGGCCGCCCTGGGCGGGGCCAGCGACCGCGAGATCATGCGCCAGGGCCGCTGGACCAACCCGCGCACGGTCCACGACTACATCCGCACCGCCAACCCCTTGGAGGACAACGCCGTCACCCGGCTGGGCCTGTGACCCCGCACCCTGTGGCCCCTTGGGCATCTCAGCTTGCCAACAAACACACCAGTAGTACTCGAAATCACCAATTAAAGTGCGATCCTTCCCTGATGAGACATTAGGTTGGTTCCGTGAGAAAGGGGACGGGCCCATGGTCGACGAGTTTCGCGCGGCGTTCCAAGAACTGATCGACGCCTCCGTCGCCACCGACCCCCAACACTTCCCCCCAGCCGTCCACAAGGTCTACGTGCTGGCCTCCCAGATCCCCGCCTCCGAACGCGAACTCGCCCTGGAGGCACTGGCCCCCCTGCTCTCGGGAGACCACGCCGCCCCCGGCATCATCGCCGACCTGTCCCTGGTCGCCGGAGCCCTGGTCGAGATGGGCACCGACCCCGGCCCCACCGGCGTCGAGGTCCTGCGCCGCCTGCGCACCATGGGCCGGGGCGCCATCGTCTTCGTCCGCGCCTGGGAACGCACCGGCACCGACGCCCCACCCGACCCCGACGCCGTCACCGCCGACGCCGAGGCCCGCGTGACCGCCGACCTGGGCAACGACGCCCCCGGCGCCACCATGTGCTGGTGGACCATCCGCCGCCACGGCCTGGCCGCCAGGACCATGCTCAGCGAGGCCCCGGTCCGCGCCCACATGCGCCGCGACCCCGCCCTGCACGCCGAACTCCTGGCCATCGCCAACCAGCTCTCCGAACTGCTCACCGAGTTCGGCCAGGTCCGCGACCTGCTGCGCATGGCCGAGACCACCGGCACCCTGGTCCTGGACCGCGCCTCCCAGCGCGCCTTCCGCGTCCGCTTCGAGGGCGTGGGCGACAACGCCCAACTGCACACCCTGCTCGCCGACGCCCTCATCGGCCCCCACCGCCAGGGCCTGCCCGGCGACCCGCCCGACCCGCGCTGGGTCGCCGCCTTCCGCGACAGCGCGCCCGACCCCGCCGCCCAGACCGTGCGCGGCTGGTGGAACCTGGTCGCCCACGACGGCACCTGGGTGTGGAACGAGGGCCTGCCCGCCGAGATCCCCACCCTGGAGGGCGAACACCTGCTGGTCCTGGACGAGCAGCCCTACCCCCGCTCCTGGAACGCCGCCAGGCGCCACCCCCAGGTACGCGGCTGGCTGGAGGTGGAGGCCGAACTTCCCCCCGAGGAGGCGGCGCTGTGGTGGAAGCGCGTCGCCCCGGCGGAACCGGCCATCCCCAGCGCCGACGAGGACCAGCACCCGCCGCTGCCCGAACCGGTCGTGCTCGGCACCGAGGAGGCCGAACCCCTGCGCGTACGCGGCTTCCTGCCCGAGGAACCCCCCGCCCCCGAACCGGCGGCCCCACCGGAGCCGCAGAGCGCACCCCGCCCCGAACCCGTCCGACCCCCGGCCCAAACCGCCCCCGCGCAGCCCTCCGCCCCCGCGCAGCCGCCCCACGCGCCCCGGCCCCCCGCCGAGCACACCGGCGGCAACGGCATCCTGCCGCCCCTGCCGCCCGGGGTGTCCAACAGCTCGGGCTGGGGGCCCGCCTGGCGCTGACGGCCCGCGCCGCACCTCCCACGACCCGACACGACACCGGCGGCCCGGGACCCCGCAAAGGGGCCCCGAGACGCTTTGCCTCAGGCCCGGTGCCGGGGGGTGTGGGGCACCGACTCGGTCGCACTGCGCGTGCGCCGGGGGTCCCGCTCGTCCTCGTACAGGCCCTCGAAGTACTCCTCCTCGCTGGGGCCCTCATCGTCCTCACGGCGCCAGCGCTGCCCCACGAACACCGGGGCCACCAGCACCACCACCAAGGGCACGAACACCCCCAGCGGCAGCAGCACCAGAGCGCCCTCGGTCCCGGGCAGCTGCGGCAACCGCTCCAGCAGGTACATCCGCCACACCGACAGAGCGCTCAGCGAACCCACGGCCAGCGCCGCGCCCAGGGGCAGCATCGGCGTCAGCCGCGGCGGCACCGCCACCATCGCCACCAACAGCCCCGCACCCACCAACCCGGCCACCGCCAGGGGACCCGAGCCCTGCAGGGCGCCCAGACCGACCGCGTGCAAGCCGCGCAGGTGGGTGAACGCCCACCCCGCCAGCAGGACCAGCAACGGACCCAGGATCAGACCGGACAGCAAGCCGATGAAGTGACGCACGGGGGTGCTCCTCTCAGAGGTTGCGCAGCACCCTAGCGACAAAAACCAGAAACAGCATCACTTCACCTCAAGACGGGCACCCGTTCCGGGGGAGGGGACCGTATCCACGGCGACGGGGCCCCGCCCCTACCGGGAGCGGAGCCCCGCCAAGCCCGCCGCGCCACGACGACCACCGACCAAGGGACACCGCACACCGCTCCCCGCAGCGCGGCACACCCCGCGCTACTCGACGCCCGGACGACGGCGCAGCGCCTCCGCGTCGGGCCGGTCCGGCACCGCCAGCACCCGGTCCGTGGGCGGCGTACGCCCCCACCGGCGCCGGAACTCATAGGCCACCAAGGCCACCACCACCGACCCCACCGACGCCAACAGCGCCTGACGCTGGTCGGGAATGACCACCATCGCCACGAAGATCGTCACCAGACCCCCCAACACCACCCACGTCAGGTACGGAAACGCCCACATCCGCAGCGTCAACCGCTGCGGCTCACGCCGACGCACCCGCGCCCCCACCACCAACTGCGAGGCGCAGATGGTCAGGAACAGCACCAGCAGGATCGCGCCGATCGAGGCCACCAGGAACGGGAACACCCGATCGGGCCACAGGTAGTCGGCCACCGCCGCCCCGTACCCCACCACGGTGCCGAGCAGGATCGCCCGCACCGGCACACCCCGCCGGCTGGTCCCGCGCAGCACCCGCGGGGCGTCCCCCTGCCGGGTCAGCGTGAACAGCATCCGCGAGGAGGTGTACATCGCCGCGTTCAACACGCTCAGCACCGCGATGAAGACCACGATCTCCATGATCAGCGCCGCCCCGGGCACACCCACGAGCTCCATCACCGCCACGAACGGGCTGCGCCCCGGATCCACGCTGTTCCACGGCAGCACCATCACCACGACCAGGATCGAGGCCACGTAGAACAGCCCGATCCGCCAGAGCACGTTGGTCACCGCCGAGGCCACACCGCGCTCGGGCTCGGAGCTCTCACCCGCGGCCACGGTGATGATCTCCACCCCGCCGAAGGCGAACAGCACCACCACCGTGGCCGCCAGCACCGCCACCCACCCGTTGGGCGCCACCCCGCCGTGCTCCCACAGGTTGGCCACACTGGAGCCGCCCGCACCGCTCCACAGACCCAGCGCCCACAGGCCGCCGATCAACAGGAACGCCACGATCGTGGCCACCTTGACCAACGAGAAGAACGACTCGGTCTCGGCGAACACGCGCACCGAGACCAGGTTGGCCACCGTCATCGACAACAGCACCAGCAGCGCCAGCGCCCACCCGGGCACACCCGGCACCCACTGGCCCAGGATCGCCGCACCGGCCACCGACTCCGCGGCCACCAGCACCGCGTACATCCACCAGTACACCCACCCGATGGTGAAACCGGCGCGGGGACCGAAGGCCAGCCGGGCGTAGTCGGAGAAGGAACCCCCGGCCGGAACCGCCACCACCATCTCGCCCAGGGCGCGCAGAGTGAAGAACACCAGCGCGCCCGCCAGGACGTAGGAGAGCACCGCCGCCGGGCCCGCCATCTGGATGACCGACCCGGAACCGATGAAGAGCCCGGCGCCCACCGAACCGCCGATCGCGATCAGCGCCATGTGGCGGCGCCGGAGCGAATGGGCCAGTCCGGCACCGGAGGTCTGCGTTTGGTTGGCCGCACTCGGAGGCGGCGTCGCACTGCTTGTCACCTGGCCAACCTTAGGGAGCATCCCATTCCTTGGACAGTCCCGAACCCACCGAAAACAGCGGATGACTCCATCATGTGCAATATGTAACAAACCCCGACCGGCCATCACCCCCGCACGGGCCCGACCCACCACCCGCCCAACGCGCACTGCAGCCCGGCCCCGCACACGACGACACACCCACCCCCAGATGAACACACGGCGACAACACTGCTACTTTCAGCAACCACACCGTGTCCACGCCACACCCGGGGAAACCACATGCCCACCACCATCGACCTCGACCACATCCGCCACCTCTACCGCACCCACCGCGACGACCTGGCCCGCGTCCGCGACCAGATGCGCCACCACCACACCGCCGACCCCCGCCTGCGCCCCTGCACCGACGACATCGAAGCCGAGATCACCTACCTCCTCCTCCGCGAGAACACCCCCGCCCACACCGTCCAGATCGGCACCGACCACGGCTGGTCCACCACCTGGATCCTGTCCGCCCTGCGCGACAACGGCACCGGCCACCTGCACTCCTTCGACACCCGCGACCACGCGCCCCGCCACGTCCCCACCGACCTGACCCACGACCGCTGGACCTTCACCCACGGCGACATCCGCACCAGCACCGCCCACCTGCCCCCGCGCACCGACCACCTGCACATCAACGCCACCCACCAGGGCTGGTTCGCCCGCTGGTACCTGCACCACCTGCTGCCCACCCTGCCCCCGCACACCACCGTCACCGTCCACGACGTCTTCCGGCGCCACTCCACCCCGCCCTTCACCGAAGGCGCCCACGTCATGGCCTGGCTCACCGCCCACACCACCGCCTTCTTCACCGCCTCCGCCGCCCGCGCACCCCACACCCACCGCGCCCTACGCGAACTCAAGGAAGAACTCGGCCTGACCGCGCCCCTGCACCCCGGCCACCACAACCCCGCCATCTACTTCCGCCTGCCAGCACCCACCCCCTGACACACCGAAGGGGGGCGAAGGCACACCAACCCCCGCCCCCCGCAACCGCCGCGGCTTCAGCCCTCCCCGGACTCCAGCGCACGCCGCGCACGCTCACGACCCGACACCACATCAGCCGCGTCCGCGACGATCCGCGAAAAATTCACCGGCTGATCCAAACTCACCATGTGCCCCGCCCGCGGCACGTTCACCAACCGACCATCCGCACACGCGTCGAAGAAACGCTTCTCATGGATCCGGAAGTGGTCCCGCGCCCCGTTGATCAACCACACCGGACCCTCGTACGCCGACAACGCCGCCAACACGTCCATCTCCGAGACCGCGTCGATCACCGCCGTGGCCGCCTCCACCGCCAAACCACCACCCAACACCGCCTCCGCCGCACCATCACGCAACGTCAACCGGTGGAACCGCTCGTTGACCGCCGCACCCTTGTCCGGCAACCGGTCCATCAACACCGCCGGAATCCGGTACACCTGCGCCAACAACTGCGCCGGCTTGGCCGTACACCCGGCCGCCACCAACCCCGCCACCCTCCCCGGAGCCGCGGCCGCCGTCGCGATCGAGACGAACCCGCCCAGGCTCAACCCCACCACCAGCGCCCGACCGCCCACACTGTCGACCGCGTCCAACACGGCGTCCACCGCACGCCCCAGCGAGAACTCCTCACCCCGACGCGACCCGTGCCCCGGAAGGTCGGGAACCACCACCGTGCGCCCCTCGCTCTCCAACAACTCCACCTGCGGGCGCCACATACTCCCCGACACCCGCAACCCGTGCACCAGAACGATCGGCACACCCATGACCGCCTCCTCCTACCGCACCCGGTAGCACACCGTCACCGGAGCATGATCCGACCAACGCCCGGCGTGCTCAGCGGCACGCTCCACCCGCGCCTCCACCGCACGCCCCGCCAACCCCGGCGTGGCCACCTGGAGATCGATCCGCCACCCCGCGTCGTTGTCGAAGGCACGACCACGGTAGGACCACCACGTGTAGGGCCCCTCCTGATCCGGATGCAACGACCGCACCACGTCCACGAACCCCGCCTCACCCAGGACCCGCGACAACCACTCCCGCTCCTCGGGCAGGAACCCCGCGTTCTTGCGGTTGCCCCGCCAGTTCTTCAGATCCACCTCGGCATGGGCGATGTTCCAGTCCCCGCACACCACCAGCTCACGACCGCGCTCCTCCACCTCGGCCCGCCGCTTGACCAGATACGGCAGGAACGCCTCCATGAAGCGCTCCTTCTCCTCCTGGCGCTCGGTGCCCACCTCACCCGAGGGCAGGTACAGGCTCGCCACCGTCACCCCACCCAGGTCCACCTCCACATACCGGCCCGCGTCCTCGAACTCGGCATGGCCGAACCCCACCCGCACCCCGTCGGGCTCACGCCGCGAGTACACCGCGACCCCCGCACGCCCCCGCGCCGCCGCCGGAGCCAACACCACGTGCCACCCCTCAGGCGCCACCACACCCGTCGGCAACTGCTCGGCCTCGGCCCGCGTCTCCTGAAGGCACACCACATCGGCGTCGGTGTCCGCCAACCACCCCACGAACCCCGGATCCTTCTTCGCCGCGGCCCGCAACCCGTTCACGTTCACCGATGACACAGTCAAGTAAGTCGTATCCACAGGCAAAGCCTAGCCACCCCCCGGCTCAGCCGCCCCCGCCCTCGGCCACCAGACGCCGCAGCACCCCGTACGTACGGTTCGACGACGCCGCCTCCCGCTGCGCCCGCGCCGTCACCTCGATGTAGGCCTGCGACGACGCCACCGACGCGTGCCCCAGCAGATGCATGATCTCCGACACCGACGCCCCGTCCTCCGCCAACCGCGTCGCGAAGGTGTGCCGCAACGCGTGCACCAGCGTCCCCCGCGCCACCCGGTCGTGCACACCCGCGTGCTTGTAGCACTGCTGCACCAGGTACTGCAGCCCGCCCCGGCGCAACCCCTCACCCCGGTTGTCCACCAACAACGGATCCGACCCCCGCACCACCCCGAACCGCTCACGCCGCGAGACCAGATAGGCCTCCAACAACGCCTCCAACGGCACCTCGATCGGCAGGACCCGCTCACCCCCGCCCTTGCCCACCACCCGGATACGACGCTCACCCGAACGCCCGCCCACCGACTCCACCCGCAGCGACAACATCTCCGCCGACCGCATCCCCGTCAACAGCGCCAACGCCAGCACCGCCAGATCCCGCTCCGGCCACGGATCACGCGCCTTGCGCGCACCCCGCGCCAACGCCTCCAACAACCGCTCCGGCGTGTCCTCACCCATCAACGGCTTGGGCCCCGAAGGACGCACCCGCGGCCGCGGCACCGCCGACATGGGATTGCCCGCCACCACCCCCTCCGCCACCCAGAACCCGAAGAACCCGTTCCACGTCGACCACGCCCGCACCACACTGGAGGCCGCCCGCTCCCCGGCGAACTCCGCGAACGCCGCCCGCAGCACCCCCGCCTCCAGGTCCTGCCACCCCACCCGCTCAGGCTCCACACCCACCACCTGCGCCACACACCCCAACACCCCGCGCAGATCACGCCGGTAGGCGGCCACCGTGTGCGGGGAGGGCTTGGCCGCCCGACGCGCCACCAGGTACTGCTCCACAGCCTCGGCCACAGGCCCCGTCTGAGCACTCATGCCCCCAGCATCCCCGATTCCGCGGGCGCTTCCACCGCCTCCCTCCACCGTGTTCGAACGCGTTCGACACGGGGCGGCGGGGGAGGGGCCCTGACCATGACGGCACGGCCGCGCCCCGTCGGCAGAGGTCCACGCGTCGCCCTCCGGCCTCACGGGAGGACGCTCCCGCCCGAAGGGGGAGCGGCGTCCGGGGGAGTCCGCGCACGATCCAGGTTCGGTGACTTTTCGTTACTGATATGTCACTCCATGCGTTCCACGGGGTCGTCCACCCCGGGGCAGGGGAGGGGGGACTCCGGGCGACGCCGGACTCGAAGGCTTGGGCGGGGGAGCAGGGGGGGCGAGCGGCGTGGAGCGGTCGCAGGCCGGTGGAGGGGTTCGGCGGGGCGCGGGCCCGGGGTCGAGCGCGCGGGGGAAGGGTCACCGGTGAGTGACTCGGCGGCCGACCAGCCGCCACGAAACTTCGCATATAAGTATAAAACCCTACAAAATCATGCATAACACGGTTTATGCATGAAACATGCAGGAATCGGGAGAGGGGCGCGTTCGCAGGGGACACCCCGCCGCCCACCAGCACCTTCTTCTTGGAGCCGACCTGCCGCACCGGGGCGTCACGCCCCGCCCGGGTGACCAGCACGGCGCAAAAACACCCAGGTCACGGTTGACCGCGGGTGAGGCCTCCGGGGCGCCCACACACCGGCCCCGGCGACGAGGCCGGTCCGGACGGGGCGAACCGGTCAGCGCGTTCGAAGAGATGGAGCGTTCAGCGGACCAGGCCGCAGCCGCGCCGAGGACAGCTGGTCGATCGGTCCTGCGTCAGCCTTCAGGCCCCGGGGCTCGGTCGCCACGCACTCCGGGCAGGCAGACGCTCCGGGGTTCCAGGCATCCGGCCGCGCACGCGACGACCGTGCGGCGGCGTTCTCAGCGCCGGACCCGGGCCGGCGCGCGCCGCCACCCGGCAGCTCGGCCGCCCAACCACGCCGACGTCCACACGTCCCGGGCGTGCACCTCCCACAGGCCCGGGAACCCCTTCCCCGCAGGCCCTCCCATATCGCCGATAATGCACATTATGTAAAGTCGAGGTGGTCGGCCCCTCCTCTGCCCGTCCTCTCATGCCCCGGGGCTGAACGGCGCCTCTCAGCCGGACGAAGGCCTTTCCTTGGCCCGCCCGCCCCGGCCGAGCCCGACGAACCCTGTCCCGCCGCCCCGCACTCCCGGCACCCGCGAGCCCGCGTCCCCCGGGGCCCGCGCGCCGCCGAACCCCGGGGAACCCGCACACGAGCCCTACCCGGGCAGCCGCAACCACCCCGTGCGCACCTGCCACGCACCCCCCGACTCCAACCGCTCCACCACCGCACGCTCCAACCGCGTACGCCGCCCGGCCGCGGCCACGTCCACCACCGGCATCCCGAACACGAACCGGAACACGTCCGACTCCCCCGGCTGCCCGCGCCCCACCAGCGTGAACCGCCGCTGGAACCCCACGATGTTGGAGCCCTCCCCCAACACCTCCTCCCACTGCGGGTCCAGCAACCACGACGTACACGTGGCCACCACCGGGTCGAACCCCAGGTGCGAGCGCGCGAACCCCCGCGCCCGCGCCAGCGCGTCATCCACCGACGCCGGGTCCAGGCCCCCCGAAGGGATGTGCAACCGCAGCGCCAGATCCCCGCGCCCCATACCCGGACCCAACCGCGCCGCCTCCTGCTCGGCGTACCACTCCACACCGCCCTGGTCGGTCAGCACCCCCGGCTCCAGCTGCAACCCGCCCACCCAGTACAGGCGCCCCCGGAACTGCGCCGCCACCCACGACGCCGTCTCCACGCTCAACCGGCCGAACATCCGCCGCGACCGCGCCACCTGCACGCCCACGTCGGCCAGCGTCGCCGCCGTCACCGCCGGGTCCACGCCCAGCTCCGCGTGCGCCTCGAACTGCGCGGGCACCCGCGCCGCGAACGCCCACAGCGACGCCGCGCGCACCCGCGCGTCCTCGGCCTCCACCAGCGACGGCCAGTCCCGCCACTCCCCCAGCGCCAGGTCCGCGTCCGCGCACAGGCGCCGGTACATGCACTCCACCAGGTACCACAGCTCCGGCGGCCACTCCCCCGGCTCAGAGCCCGAACCCGGCCAGAGCGCCGCCACCTCGGCCCGGTCCGCCGCCTCCAGCGCGAACAGGTCCAACACCCGCTCCGCCTCAGCACCCACCGGAACCTCCAGAGCCCTCGCCGGCTCCGGCAGCCGCTCCGCCTCCTCCAGCCACAGGCGCACATCCGCACCCAGACCGAAACGTTCCACCACCGCGACGCTATCCATCCCCACATCATGTCCCAGCGCCCACGCGGCGCGCGAGTGAGGCCAGCCTCACAGGTGGGCATAGTGTTGACGTAACCCGCGAAAACCCCACACCAACCGAAAAAGAGGACCGTCACCGATGCCCGTGCCCGACCCGGAGCACCACGTCCGCGACTGGCTCGCCACTTACGACACACCCACCACATCGGTGGCACATCTCCTCTGCGACCGCCACGACCCCCACGCCACCGCCACCACCGAGATCGGCCCCACCCTGGAGGCCACCACCCTCACCTTCGGCGACCTCGCCCAGCGCTCCCGCGACCTGGCCACCGGTCTGGCCGACCTGGGCGTCACCAGCGGGGACCGCGTCGCCACCCTCATCCCCAAGGGCGTCGACCTGACCGTCACCGCCCTGGCCGTGTGGCGTCTGGGAGCCGTGCTGGTCCCCCTGCTCTCCTCCTTCGCGCCCTCGGCCATCAACGAACGCCTCACCGACTCCGGCGCCCGCCTGGTGGTGTGCGACGCCGAGTACCGCGCCAAGCTCGTCACCGGCGCCGACCGCCCCTGGCACATCGTCACCACCGCCGCCGAGCCCGCCCACGAGGGCGACCACACCCTCACCGGGCTGGCCGCCCGCACCGCCGCGGCGCCGTCCGCGCCCGAGGCCGCCGTGGGCGGGGACGGCCTGCTGGCCGTCGTCTACGTCTCGGGGGTCATCGGCCCGCCCCGGGGTGTGCGGGTGCCCGTGCGCGCCCTGGCCGCCATGCACGCCTACCACCACTACGGCCTGGGCGTGCGCGACGACGACGTCTACTGGAACACCGCCGACCCGGGTTCGGCCTACGGCCTCTACCACGGGCTCGTCTCGCCGCTGCTGGCCGGGCACAACTCCCTGGCGCTGCGGGCCGGGTTCTTCGACCCGGAGCTGACCCTGGACGTGCTGGGCGTGCACGGCGTGACCAACCTGGCGGCCGATCCGACCACCTACCGGACGCTGCGCGCGGCCACCAAGACCCTGCCGCCCGAGGTGATGGTGCAGAGCCTGGCCAGTGCGGGCGAGCCGCTGGCCCCCGACGTCATCGACTGGGTCACCGACGTGTTCGGCGTCCCGGTGCGCGACCACTACGGGCAGACCGAGCTGGGCTGGTGTGTGGGCGTGCCCAACGGCGAGACCGGTCAGGGGTCGGCCGATCTGCCGCCGGGGGCGATCGGTCCCGCCCTGCCGGGCTGGCGGGTGCAGATCCTGGAGGCGATCTCCGACGACCCCGCTCCCCTGGGCGCCTACGGGCGTGTGGCGGTGGACCTGGCGCACAGTCCGCTGGCCTGGTTCGAGGGCTACGTCGGCCAGGAGGGGGCCTCGCAGGTGCGGTTCACCCCCGACCGCGCCTACTACCTGACCGGGGACACCGGTATCCAGGACCGTCAGGGGTCGTTGTTCTTCTCCACCCGTGACGACGGGGCCATCTTGACCTACGGGTACCGGATCGGTCCGAGCGAGGTGGAGTCGGTGCTCAACGCCCACCCCGCGGTGCAGGAGTGCGGGGTGTACTCCATCCCCGACGAGCTGGCGGGGCAGGTGATCGGTGCGCGGGTGGTCCTGGGCGCCGACCGTGAGGCCACTCCGGAGCTGGCCGAGGAGCTCAAGGTGTGGGTGCGCGAGCGGTTCGCCGCGCACGCCGCGCCGCGGGTGGTGGACTTCGTGGAGGAGCTGCCGCGCACGGCCTCGGGCAAGATGCGCCGGGCGCGGCTGCGCTGACGGTGGGCTGCGCCCCTGTGGCCCGGGGTGGTGGGGGCGCGTCGGCGCCGCCCCGTGCGCCGCTCCCCCGGGGCCGGGGCCGGGGCCTCGGGGTCAGGGGACGAGTTCGTCCACGCGGGCGGCCAGGGACATGTCCTTGTCGGTGACGGCTCCCTCGGAGCGGGTGCTCAGCGCCAGGTGCAGGGTGTCGTAGCGGATGTCGATGTCGGGGTGGTGGTCGACCTGTTCGGCGGCCTGGGCGATCTCGTTGACCAAGGCGATGGCGGCCGGGAAGTCGGGCAGGCGCACGGTGCGGCGGATGGCGGGTGCGGCGGGGTCCAGTTCCCAGTCGGTGAGGCGGGTCAGGCCGTCGCGGATCTGTTCCTCGGTGAGTCTCATGGCGGGTCCTCTCCCCCGGTGGCGGTCGCGCGCGCCGGTGCGCGCGCGGGTGGTCGCTGGGGGCTACGTACCCGTGTGCGGGGCGGGGGTCACATGCGGCGGGTGTGTCCCCCGAGGAGGGAGCCTGTGGTGGTCGGTGCGGCGGAGCCGCGCCTTTTTTGTTTTTCTGGTTTAGTGGAAACTGAAGGCCGGGCTGTACGACGTAGATTTTAAAGTACTTAGTAGCTTCGTAGTCCGCGTTACCAAGCTGAGGCCAGACCTTTCACCTGCACCGATCCTGCCCGTATGGGCCGCGGTGTCCCCCTCAGGCTTGCGCAATCCCCCGTTGAGCGGTTCACTCTGGGGAACTCCGGCCCCTCCCCCACACCGGTGGACGCCCCCGCAGGTAGCGTCCACCGCCCTCCCCCAAAAGCGAGCCCATGCCCCACAACAAGCGCCGTTCGCTTCGCGCCCGCATGATCACGCTGGTCCTGTTCCCCAGCACCGTGCTACTGGCCCTGTGGGCCGCCTTCACCGCCCTGCTCGTCGGCGACATCGGAGAACTGCGCACCACCGCCACCTTCACCGAACAGGTCGGCGTCCCCGTCGAGGAGACCATCGGCGCGCTCCAGCGCGAACGCCGCGCCACCATGGACGCGGCCTGGGGCACCGAGCGCACCGCCCTGTACCTGACCTACTCGCGACAGCAGACCGACGAGGCCGTGGACGCCCTGAGCCGGAGCCTGGACGCCTTCGACGTCCAGGACCTGCCCGAACAGGCCCTGGCCTTCCGCGCCGCCGTCAACCGCCTCGACACCCTGCGCGCCCGGGTGGACGCCTCCTCCCCCACCGAGATCGACCTGGAGGAGACCTCCACCGTCTACGACGAGGTCATCGAACAGGGCCTGCGCGTGTGGGACGGCCAGGTCGAGCGCGCCGACCCCGCCCAGGCCCCGCACCTGCGCTCCCTGACCTCGCTGATGCGCACCCGCGAACTCCTCAACCAGCAGGACACCGTCCTGGCCCACGCCGTGGCCACCAACTCCTTCCCCGTCCAGGCCCACGCCCAGTTCGCCGCCGCGGCCGGAGCCCAGCACTACACCTGGGAACGGGTCGTGGTCGAGATGAGCGAGGAGGACAGCCAGGACTACATCGAACTGGAGTCCTACACCGAGCTGCAGCGCATCTACCAGCTCCAGGAGAGCATCATCTCCATGCCCGTACGGGGCGGGGCCACCGTGCCGGTCAACGCCACCGCCTGGCAGGGCGCCGCCGAGGCCGTGGACGCGCGCATGCGCGACGTCGAACAGGGGCAGATCGACCGCGTCATCGCCTTCAGCCGCTCGCAGTCGGCCGAACTGCGCACCAGCGTCCTGCTGGTGAGCGTGCCCGCCCTGGTGGCCGCCCTGGTCTCCTCCGCGGTCGCGGTGGGCGCCACCCAGCGCCTGGGCAGGCGCCTGCAGGACCTGCGCACCGCCACCCTGGAGCACGCCCGGGTACGCCTGCCCGAGGTGACCGCACGGCTGCGCGCGGGCGGCAGCGTGGACGTGGACGCCGAGGTGCCGCGGCTGCGGGTGGAGAGCACCGACGAGGTCGGACAGGTGGCCGAGGCCTTCAACGACGCCCAGCGCGCGGCCGTGGCTGCGGCGGTGGAGGAGGCGCAGGTGCGCGCGGGCGTGCGCAACATGTTCCGCAACATCGCCCGGCGCACGCAGGCGCTGGTGCACCGCCAACTGGGGCTGTTGGACGCGCTGGAGCGCGCCGAGACCGACCCCAAGGTGCTGGAGTCGCTCTTTCGCATCGACCACTTCAGCACCCAGATGCGGCGCAACGCCGAGAACCTGATGCTGCTCAGCGGGGACGCCCCGGTACGGCGGGGGCTGGCTCCGGTGCGCCTGCACGAGGCGGTGCGGGCCGCGGCCAGCGAGATCGAGGACTACGTGCGGGTGCGGGTGCTGGCGGTGCCGGGGGTGGCGCTGCGCGGCGAGGTGGGCGCGGACACCGTGCGGCTGCTGGCGGAGCTGTTGGAGAACGCCACGTCCTTCTCGCCCCCGGGCACGGAGGTGACGGTGCACGGCCGCGACGGCGAGGCCGGCGGGTGCGTGCTGGAGGTGCGCGACCGGGGGCTGGGGATGACGCGGGAACAGGTGGAGGCGGCCAACGCGCTGCTGCGCGACCCGCCGCGCTTCGACCTGGCCCGGATGCGCGAGGACTCCCAACTGGGGTTGTTCGTGGTGGCCACCATCGCCGCGCGCCACGGCCTGGAGGTGACGCTGAGCGCCGGGCCGGACCACGGCACGTGCGCGGTCGTGGCCGTCCCCGCCGACGCGCTGGCAGGCCAGGACACGGCCGCCGAGGGGCCCGATCCGGCCGCTGGCCCGGAGGCCGCGCCCGCGCAGGAGAGCGCGCGCTCGCAGCGGCTGGTCCTGGCGGGCGGCTCCCCGGCCGCACCGGGCGGCGACGGGGAACGGGCCGCGGGCGAGAGCGGCACCGAGCCCTCGCAAGGGGCGGCGGACCAGGAGACGGGCGACACCTACAAGGGTCTGCCCCGGCGGCGGCGCAAAGGCGTGCAGCCCTCCCCCGCGCCCGCCCCGGCCGCGCCCGGGGAACCCGGGGAGTCCGGGAGTCGGGAGGCGGCGGCCGAGAGGTCGCTGACCGAGATCCGGTCGATGATGAGTGCTTTCCAGTCCGGGAGCCTGCGCGGGCGCGCACAGCCCCCGGACGGGGATGGAGACGGCGTGCGCGGTGCGCGCCCCGGTGAGAGCTCGGAAGGGTGATGTCGATGACGGCGGACGCTGCGGCGGGAGGCCGGACGGCCGAAGCGGCGGAGGAGCAGTCCCCGGCCAGGACGCTGGACTGGCTGCTGGGCGACCTGGTGCGGCGGGTGGCGGGGGCGCGGCACGCGCTGTTGCTGTCGGCGGACGGGCTGCTGTTGTCGTGCTCGGCCGACCTGGGGCGTGAGCAGGGTGAGCGGCTGGCCGCGATCGCGTCCGGGTTCGCGAGCCTGGCCCGTGGCGCGCGGGGGCAACTGGGCGCCGCGGAGGTGCGTCAGACGGTGGTGGAGATGGACAACGTGTTCTTCTTCGTGCTGGCCGCCGGTCAGGGCGCGTCGCTGGCGCTGGTGGCCGAGTCCACGTGCGACATGGGCCAGGCGGCGTTCGAGGTGAACCGTCTGGTGCGCCAGGTGGGTCCGCACCTGTCGGCGCTGCCGCGGCGCGGGAGCGTGAGGAGGTGAGGGTGTGGACGCTGAGCCGTCCAGCGGGGAGTCGGGACGGGAGTGGTCGTTCGAGTCGAGTCTGATCCGGCCGTACTCGTTGACGGGTGGGCGCACGCGTCCTTCGCGTACGGACTTTTCGATGACCTCGCAGGTGGTCGCGGTGGCCTCGGCCTCCGGGGCGCGGTTGGACCCGGAGTTGGAGCTGATCCTGTCGCTGTGCGCGCAGCCGGTGTCGGTGGCCGAGGTGGCCTCGCGGTCGGGGTTTCCGCTGGGGGTGACGCGGATCCTGCTGGCGGACCTGTTGGACCAGGGCCGTGTGGTGGTGCGCACCTCCGACTGGGAGCGGCACCGGCCCGACGCCGGGACGCTGCGTTCGGTGCTGGAGCGCATCCGTCAGCTGTGAGGGGCAAGGTGGTGTCGAGGTGGAGTGGATGTGTCGTTGGTCGTGATGGACGCCGAGGGTGCGGGGCCGGTTCCCGACACCCTCAAGATCGTGGTCGCGGGGGGCTTCGGGGCGGGTAAGACCACCCTGGTCTCGGCGGTGAGCGAGGTGGAGTCGCTGCACACCGAGGAGGTCATGACCTCCGAGAGTGTGGGCGTGGACGATCTGGACGGGGTGGAGGCCAAGGCGACCACGACGGTGGCCCTGGACTTCGGCCGGATCACGCTGGACGGGTCGACGGTGGTGTACCTGTTCGGTACGCCGGGTCAGCGGCGGTTCTCGTTCATGTGGGAGGAGTTGACCGAGGGCGCTCTGGGGGCGGTGGTGTTGGCCGACACCCGGCGGTTGGCGGACTCCTTCGACGCGATCGACTTCTTCGAGTCGCGCGGGGTGCCGTTCGTGGTGGCGGTGAACTGCTTCGACGGGCAGCGCACGCACCGGGCGGACGACGTGCGGGTGGCGCTGGACCTGGAGGAGCGGGTGCCTTTGTTGCTGTGCGACGCCCGGGACCGGGAGTCGGTCAAGGAGGTGTTGGTGGAGCTGGTGGCTCTGGTGTTGCGCCTGGAGCTGTCGGGCGCCTGAGAGGGGACGCCCCGAGGGAGGGGCGCGGTGGGGCCCGGGGCGCGTGGTGCGCCCCGGGCCCCACCGTGTGGCCCGGCGGCCCCGGGGGTCGGACCGGTGACGGGCGGCCCGGGTACCCGTCGGGCGAAGGACCGGCGGGGGCCGCTCCCCCGCCCTTGGGCCCCTCCCCCGTCGGCTCCGGCACCAAGGACGTGTTCGTGACCTGCCCGCGCGCCGCGCAGCGGAGGTTGCGTCCGGCGGGGCCTGGCGTGCCCCTCCCCCGCCTGGGCGTGCCGTGGCCGGGCCCGTCTGCGGCGGTCGCGGGGTCAGCGGGTGGCGCCGCGGCGGTCGACGGGCACGATCATCGGGGTGTCGGTCTCGGGGTCGGGGATGATGCGCACGGGCAGGCCGAAGACCTCCTCGACCAGGGTCGCGGTCACCACGGTGGAGGGGTCGCCCTCGGCGACGATGGCGCCCTCCTTCATCACGATCAGGTGGGTGGCGTAGCGGCAGGCGTGGTTGAGGTCGTGCAGGACCGCGACCAGGGTGTAGTCGCGTTCGGCGTGCAGCTGGGCGCACAGGTCGAGCATGTCCATCTGGTGGGCGATGTCGAGGTAGGTGGTGGGCTCGTCCAGCAGCAGCAGGGGGGTCTGCTGGGCCAGGACCATGGCCAGCCACACGCGCTGGCGCTGCCCGCCGGAGAGCTCGTCCACCGACCGCTCGGCCAGTTCGGCCACGCCGGTGGAGGCCATGGCCTCGGCCACGACCGCCTCGTCCTGCTTGGACCACTGGCGCAGGAACCCCTGGTGGGGGAAGCGGCCGCGGGCCACCAGGTCGGCCACGCCGATGCCGTCGGGGGCGATGGAGGTCTGCGGCAGCAGCCCCAGGCGGCGGGCGACCTCCTTGGCGGGGTAGGAGCTGATGGCCTTGCCGTCCAGGTGCACGTGGCCGTGCGCGGGCTTGAGGGTGCGCGACAGGGCCCGCAGCAGGGTGGACTTGCCGCAGGCGTTGGGGCCCACGATCACCGTGAAGGAGTTGTCGGGGATGGTGACGGCCAGGTCCCGGGAGATGACGCGCTGCTCGTAGGCCAGGGTGAGGTCGCGTCCTTGGAGGCGGGAGGCGGAGTGGTCGGCGATGGTCATCGTTCTTCCTCGGTTCGGGTCAGGCACGTCCGCCGCGCCATTCGGTGTAGAGCAACCAGATCAGGTAGCTGCCGCCGATGACGGCGGTGACCACGCCCACGGGCAGCTGGGTGGGGGCCAGGGCGCGCAGCGCGACCAGGTCGGCCACCGCCAGCAGGGCGGCGCCCATGAGCGCGGATCCGGCCAGGGTGGTGCCGCCGGTGCGCATCAGGCGCCGGGCCAGCTGGGGTGCGGCCAGGGCGACGAAGCCGATGGGGCCCGAGACGGCGATGGCGGCGCCGGTCAGGGCGCTGGCGGCGGCCAGGGCGATCAGCTGGGTGGAGCGGGTGGGCACGCCCAGGCCGCGGGCGGTGTCCTCCCCCAGTTCCATGAAGCGCAGGCGCTGGCCCAGGGCGAGCAGGACCGGTCCCAGCAGGGCCAGGCAGATCCACACGGCCGCGACCTCGGCCCAGCCGCGGCCGTTGAGGCTGCCGATCATCCAGATCTGGGCGCTGAGGGCGTCGGTGAGTTCGGCGCGGGTGAGCAGGTAGTCGCGGACGGCGCCGAGCATGGCGGCCATGCCGATGCCGACCAGGACCAGCCGGTAGCCCTGGACGCCGTTCTTGGTGGAGAGCAGGTAGACGGCGGCGGCGGTGAGCATGCCCCCGGCGATGGCGCCCAGGGACACGCCCAGGCGTCCGGCGCCGAAGAGCAGGATGACGGTGACGGCTCCGGTGGCGGCGCCGCCGGTGAAGCCGATGATGTCGGGGCTGCCCAGGGGGTTGCGCGACAGGCTCTGGAAGACGGCTCCGGCGAGCCCCAAGGCGGCGCCCACGCCGATGGCGGTCAGGGCGCGGGGTAGGCGCACCCCTTGGACGAATAACACGTCCAGGCGTTCGCCGTAGCCCCAGATGGCGGCGGGCACGGCGCCCAGGGGGATCTCGTAGTCGCCCACGGCCACCGAGACGGTGAGGGCGGCGGCGCTGAGGGCGGTCAGGACCGCGGCGACGACGAGGGTGCGCGGGCGCACCAGCAGGGACAGGCGTTCGCCGAACAGGCGCAGGGCGAAGGAGCCGCGGGGTCTGGTGCGGGCGCGCTCGCGCGGGCGGTGCGGTGTCAGGGTGCGGCTCAAAGTTGGGCCATTCTCGTGCTGCGGACCAGGGCGATGAACAGGGGGGCGCCGACGAAGGCGGTGATGATGCCGACCTCCAGTTCGGCGCCCGGCACGATGACGCGGCCCAGGGTGTCGGCGGCGGTGAGCAGGACGGCGCCCAGGACCGCGGAGTAGGGCAGCAGCCAGCGCTGGTCGGGTCCGGTGACCAGGCGTGCGGCGTGGGGGATGATGAGGCCGACGAACCAGATGGGGCCCGCGGCGGCGGTGGCGGCGCCGCACAGCAGGATGACGCCCACGGCGGTGGCGGCGCGGATGAGGGGGATGTTGGCGCCCAGGGTGGCGGCCAGGTCGTCGCCCAGGGCGACGGCGTTGAGGGAGGGGCCCAGGCACAGGGTGAGGACGATGCCCGCGATCAGGAAGGGCGCCACCTGCCAGAAGACGTCCAGGTCGCGTCCGACCAGGGAGCCGACCTGCCAGAAGCGGATGCGGTCGAAGACGAACTCGTTGAGGACGAACACGCCGTGGACGAGGCCCTGCAGGACGACGGCGACGGCGGTTCCGGCCAGGGCCAGGCGTACGGGGGTGGCGCTGGAGCGTCCGCGTGAGCCCAGGGCGTAGACGGCGACGGCGGCCAGGGCGGCGCCGAGGAAGGCGGGCCAGACGTAGCCGGTGCCGGTGGCGCCGAAGGCGATGACGGCGATGACCACGGCCGCGGCGGCGCCGGAGTTGACGCCGAGGATGCCGGGTTCGGCCAGGGGGTTGCGGGTCAGGGCCTGCATGAGGGCTCCGGCCAGGCCCAGGGCGGCGCCGACGAAGACGCCGATGACGGTGCGGGGTACGCGCAGACTGCGGATGACGTCGTGGTCGTAGGAGCCGTCGTAGGCGGTCAGTGCGGCCCACACGTCGGCGGCGGGGATGGGTTTGGTGCCGATGGTGACGCTGAGCAGGGCGCACAGGGTGAGCAGGCCCAGGGCGGCGACCAGCCCGAGGGGGCGGATGATGCGCCTGGTGAGGGTGGGGCGCGTGAGGGTGGGGGCGCGCAGGGCCACGGCTTCCCCGTTCGTTGTGGCGTGGGTGGTGGACGCGGCTGCCCTGGTGGGGTGCAGCCCGGGGCGGCACCGGTGCACCGCGCGCCGCCCCGGACAGGTTAGCCTTACCTTCATCCCGTTCGCACGGAAGGGTGCCCGTTATGCCCGAGTTGTCGCGTCCTGTGTGTGCCCTGGCCACACTAACCGCCCTAGCGGCACTGACCCTGTCCGGCTGCGCCGCACCACCCGACCCCCGAGCCGACCAGGACGGGCCCACCCGCACCGTACAGGCCGCCAACGGCAGCGTGGAGATCCCCGCCACACCCCAGCGCGTCGCCGTCCTGTGGCGCCCGACCCTGGCCGCCGCGACCCTGCTGGGACACGACGTGGCCGCCACCATGGGCACCCCCGGCGCACCCGAACAGGGCCTGGCCCCCTTCCTGCCCCCGGGCGCCGACGGCGACGCCCTGACCCTGGCGACCAACTCCCCCGCCGAGGACGATGTCAACGTCGAGGAACTGGCCAACGCCGCCCCGGACCTGATCATCGGCGTCCACACCCAGTCCGGCGCCCAGGCCCAGATGCTGGCGAACCTGGAGGCCATAGCGCCCACGGTGCTGCTGGAGTGGGAGGGCACCGGCTCCTGGCGCGAGCACCTGCACCAGGTCGCCGAGGTCCTGGACACCCCCGAACAGGCCGAGCAGGCCGTGGCCGAGTACGAGACGGCCCTGGAGCAAGCGCGCCAGCAGATCACCGGGGCCGGGGTGGACCCGGCCGCCACCGAGGTCTCGCTCGTGCGGCTGCAGAGCCAGAGCGAGATACGCCTGGAGACGCCCGCTTCCTTCCCCGGACAGATCGTCCAGGACCTGGGCCTGCCCCGCCCCCAAGGCCAGACCCAGGCCCAGGGCGAGACCGACTTCATCGCCCTGGGCTATGAGCACCTGGAGCGCGCCGACGGCGACGCGGTCTTCGTCCTGGCCGGATCGGGCTACCCCGACGCGCCCCGCACCTTCTCCGCGGGGGTGTGGTCCAACCTGCGCGCGGTGCGCGACGAGCGCATCTACCGCATGGACCACGACGTGTGGGGCGCGGCCAACCACCACGCCGCCCACCGCATCATCCAGGACGTGACCCGGGCCCTGACCGGACAGACCGCACCCGCGGTGTGAGAACCCGGGTCACGAAACGGGCGAACCCGCCGGTAACCCGGGGCGGGCCCGCCATCGTGGGGAGCGCACGCCACGCGCTGACCCCCGCCACCGCGGCCACGGCCCGCCCGCCCCGGGGCGGGGCACAGCGCCCACCGGGCCCGCACCGGGCCCCACCCGCCGAAGGGGACTGATGGGGGACCGCACCGCGTCGATCGAGTCGATGCAACAGCTCACCCGGGTCTGGCGCTCCCTGGTGCTGGACCGCGACCCGCGCGCCGACGTGCGCGACCTGCCGGGCCTGGCCGTGCGCTGGGCCGACTGCCGCTTCGCCTTCTGGAACTGCCTGACGCTGACCGGCCCCGACGTGGACGCGGCGGGCCTGGAACGCGACCTGCACCGGGCCGCGCGGGTGATGCGCACCAAGAGGCACCCCGGGTTCCTGTGGCTCTTTGCGGACCTGCTCGACCAGGGCGCGCGCGAGCACCTGCACGAGACCGCCCACCGGGCGGGCCTGGAGCGCGCCTTCGGCGGCGTCGGCATGGCCGCGGACCTGGCCCACCTGCCCGAGCCCTCCCACCCCGACCTGACGTTCGTGCGCGTGAGCACCGACGCACACCTTGGCTCCTACGCCGACCTGAACTCACGCGCCTACGGCTTCGCGCTGGAGGAGGGCCGCGACGGACTGGCGGGGTCCACCCTGTGGAAGGACGGCGTCCACGCCTACCTGGGCATGCGCCGGGGCGAGGCGGTCACGTGCGCCGCGACCGTGCCCGCCCGGGACTGCCTGTTCGTCGTGCTCGTGGCCACCGCACCGCACTGGCAGCGCAGGGGCTACGCCGAGGCCGTCACCCGCAAGGCCCTGTACGAGGGCGCGCGGGCCAGCGGACTCGGGCGCGCCGTACTGCAGGCCACCGAGGCCGGAGCCCCCGTCTACCCGCGTATCGGCTTCACACCCAACTCACCCCTCCACTTCTACCGGCTGCGCGGCTGAACGCGCCGCGCACTCGTCCGCCCGTGGGGCGGCCTCAGGTGAAGATGTCCCAGCCCATGCGCACCAGCAGGGCGATGACCACCACCAGCAGCACGGCGCGCACGAACCCCGAACCGCGCCGCAGGGCCATCCGGGCGCCGATCTGGGCGCCGATGATGGTGCACACCGCCAGCCCCAGGCCCAGCAGCCAGTCGATGTGGCCGCCCAGACCGAAGACGACCAGCGCCCCCAGGTTGGTGCACACGTTGACGATCTTGGCCGAGGCCGAGGCCTCGACGAAGTCCATGCCGACCACGGCGGTGAAGGCGATGATGAGGAAGACACCGGTGCCCGGGCCGATGAGGCCGTCGTAGAAGCTCACGCCCAGGCCCGCCAGGGCCACCACCGCCAGGGCCCGGTTGCGGGTGCGCAGAGCCCGGTCGGAGGCCACACCCATGGCGGGGCGGAAGTAGACCATGAGGGCCACCCCGGCCAGGACCACCATGATGACGGGTTTGAGCACGTCGGCGGTGAGCGCGGCGGCCATGGCCGCGCCCAGACCCGAGCCCAGCAGGGCCAGGCCGGCGGTGGGCACGACCACGCGGCGGTCGATCCCGACCTTGCGGGCGTAGGCCAGGGCGGCGGAGGTCGTGCCGAAGACGGCGCCGAGCTTGTTGGTGCCCAGCAGGGTGGCCAGGGGTGTGGTGGGCGCGGCGACCAGCAGGGCGGGCAGCAGGAGCAGGCCGCCTCCGCCGACGACGGCGTCGACCCAGCCCGCTGCGACGCCGACCAGCAGGAGCAGGCCGAGGATCTCGGGGTCCATCTACCGCGCGCGCCCGAGGGAAGAGGTGATCATGGGTTCTTTTCGTGGCGGGGATGGCTGACCCACGAAGCCTACTCTTCACCCGCCGGGGGTTTCGTCCCAGGGTGTCCCTGGCCCGCGCGCGAGCGGCGGCTCCGCTCCGACGGGCGCAAGGCCCGGGGCGGGTTCACGAGGGAAGGGGTGAACCCGCCGTACACGGTCGCGCCCGCTGGGCCCCGCTCCTCGCACGTGCGCCCAAGGGAGGGACGACGCCGTGGGCGTGCGATGAGGGCACCGGTCAGACCCGCGGGGTCAGCGCTCAGACGGTGATGGTGATGTTGTCGATGATGTCGTCGAGGAAGCCCTCGTCACTGAAGAAGTGCAGGGAACGGGAGAACCCGGTGGCCACGGAGTCCGCCGAGGCCGGGGCGGCGCCGACCAACAGGACGGTGGCCAGGACGACACCGGCGGCGGTACCAGCCAGGAAACGTTGCATCAAGCACACGAAAACCACTCCATGTCACTTTGGGTGTGCATTTCGCTGCTGATGGTATCCATGTTGGTGAGTGTCGCGCTGGCTTTTTCGCGATGAACAGGAGTACACGGCCCACGACGTGCGAAGCGGCGACGCCCAGGGTCAGGGGGCGCCGCCGCAGCCTGAGGAAAAGCCCAGGTCAGAACCGGGACCGGGCGAACCAGTCGCGGGCCTGCTCCAGCACCTGGGGCGCCACCTGGTGCCCGCCGGGGTGCTCCTGGGCCTGGACCCGGGCCCCGCGTTCACGCAGCTGGTCGGCCAGCAGGCGCGCCTGGTCCACGGTGGTGATCGGGTCGGCGGCGCCGGAGCCCAGGAACACCCGCACCCCCGACAGGTCCACCGGATCGGGCCGGCGCCCCTGCAGCGGCGCCCCGGCCGCGAACAGGGCGGCGCCCCGCAGCAGGTGCGGGTGGAGCAGCAGCAGGGCGGCCCCGGTGTTGGCGCCGTTGGAGAACCCGCTGACCACGACGCGCTCCGGGTCCAGGTCGTAGGCGCGCACGGCCTCGGTGACGAAGGCCGCCAGCGCGGCGGTGCGCTCGATGAGGTCCTCGACGTCGAAGACGCCCTCGCGCAGGCGGCGGAACCACCGGTTCATCCCGTTCTCGTCCACCGTGCCGCGCGGTGAGAGCAGGGCCGCGCCCGGGGCCAGGGCCCGCCCCAGCGGCAGGAGGTCGTGCTCGTCGGCGCCGGTGCCGTGGAGCAGCAGCACGGTGGGCGCGTCCGGGGCGGTGGCCGGGGTGAAGACGTGGACGAGGTCGTCGACGCCGCTCACCGGTCGGTCTCCAGGGCGGGCAGGTGCGCGGCGATCTGGGCGCGGTCGGGCTCCAGCCACGGCGGGAGCCTGAGCGAGCGGCCCAGTTCCAGCAGCGGCTCGTCGTAGTCGAACCCGGGGCCGTCGGTGGCGATCTCCAGCAGCACCCCGCCGGGCTCGCGGAAGTAGATGGAGGTGAAGTAGCGGCGGTCGCGGACCTCGGTCACGCCCACGCCGTCGGCCTCCAGGCGCTGACGCCAGGCCTCCTGGACGGGGCCGTCGGGGGCGCGGTAGGCCACGTGGTGGACGGTTCCGGCGGCGACCAGTCCGCGCGGCGCGCGGGGGTCGGCCACCACGTCGACGATGGTGCCCACGCCCCGGCCGGAGGCGTTGGTGTGAAAGCGCGTGCGCTCCCCGCTCTCACCCGCCAGGTGGAAGCCGAGCTGGTCGCCCAGCATCTGGACGGTGCCCTCCACGTCCTGCTCGGTCAGGGTCACCGCGCGGATGCCGCGGATGGCGTGTTCGGGCGGTACCGCTCCCCCGTCCCAGGGGTCGGTGTCGTGGTGGTCGGCGCTGGCGGCCAGTTCGATGACCAGGCCGTCGGGGTCGCGCAGGCTCAGCACGTCCTCCTCACCCCGCTCGGCGGGGCGGGTGGCCTCCACGTCCAGGGAGGCCAGGTGCCGGGCCCACCAGCCCAGGGAGCCCTCGGGCACGGAGAAGGTCGTGGTGGTGGCCTGACCCGCGCCCACGCGCCCGCGGGGCGCGCCGGGCCAGGGGAAGAAGGTCATGATGGTGCCGGGGTTGCCCGCCCGGTCGCCGTAGTAGAGGTGGTAGGTCTGGGGCGAGTCGAAGTTGACCGTGCGCTTGACCATGCGCATGCCCAGGGCGCGCAGGTAGAAGTCGGCGTTGGCCTGCGGATCGCTGGCGATCGCGGTCACGTGGTGGATTCCCGCGGGGCGCACGTCCATGTCCCTCACCCTTCGTCGAGTTCGCCGGGGCGCCTGCCAATGTAGTTTAAATTTAAACTACCACGGTGGTGTGCTCCCTTCCCACACTCCCCCCAACACGACCCCGCGAACCAGCACGCCCCCGGGCGGTCACCACCCCTACCGCAGACGGCGCAGACGCAGACCCGCCGCGGCGGCCGCCGCGCACAACCCCAACGCGAACACCACCGACCCGCCCCAGCCCACACCGTCGTAGACCAGACCGCCCACCCAGCCGAACAGACTCGACCCCAGGTAGTAGGCCAGGGTGTACACCGCCATGGCCTGGGCCCGCCCCCGCACCGCCCGGGTACCCACCCACGCCGAGGCCGTGGCGTGCGCGCAGAAGAAACCGAAGGTCATCACCAACAGGGCCGCCAACAGACCCGGCAGAGCCGTGGCGAACATCCCGCCCAACCCGACCGCCATCGCCGCGGTCGCCGCGGTGAGCACCGCGTACCCGCCCCAGCGCGCGACCGCACCCCCCGCCACCGCCGAACCCACCATCCCGGCGGTGTAGGACAGGAAGAGCAGCGAGGCCGCGGCCTGGGACAACCCGAAGGGCTCGGCCATCAGACGAAAACCCAACAGGTTGTAGACCGTCATGAAAGCGCCCATGAGCAACAGGGCCTGGGTGTACAGGGCGATGAGCCCGGGCGTGGTCACCGCCGCGCGCACACGCCCGCCCATCCCGGCCCCACCCGCCCCCGCCGACGGCGACGCGGCGCGCGAAACGCCCGCCCCCCGGGGCAGGACCAGCGCGAACACGGCCAGCGCGACCAGGGCCAACAGCGTGTTCGCGGCGATCCCCCACTGCCAGCCGCCCAGGTCCGCAGCCAACCCGGCCAGCAGACGCCCGCCCATCCCGCCCAACGGGTTGCCCGCGATGTACAGACCCGTGGCACGCGGGGCGTCAGCCGGATGGATCTCCTCCGACAGGTAGGCCACGGCCGCCGCGGGCACCCCGCCCAAAGCCGCGCCCTGCAGCGCGCGCAGCACCAGCAGCACCCACAGATCGGCGACGAAGGGAATCGCACACCCCACCAGGGTCGCGGCCAGCAGGGAGACACCGATGACGCGCGCGCGACCGAAACGGTCGGCCGCCCCGCTCCAGACCAGGGTGAACCCCGCCAGGCCGCCGGTGGCCAGCGACACCGCGAGCGCGGCCTGGGAGGCCGAGGCGCCGAACCCCTCGGCGATCGCCGGCAGGATCGGCTGGACCGACCACAACTGGGCGAAGGTCGCCACCGCGGCGGCCACCAACGCGACGACCGTGCGCCGGTAGGCGCCGCTACCCGCACGGGGACGCATGTCATGGTCGGACGGTGAGCCGCTGGTCAGGGTCATACCGCCCACGCTAGAAAGACCGCTTTCATACGTCCAATGCATACGTTGGCGTTCATCCATACTGGAACGCATGGAACACCGTGAGCACGGCGAGAACCTCGACGCCGACACCCTGGCCCAGGTACTGGCGCCGCGGCTGCGGATGGTGGCCGCGGTGGCCGCCACCGAGCACATCACCCAGGCCGCCGAAGCACTGGGAACCCCCCAACCCACCCTGAGCCGGGCACTGGCCCGCACACAGCAGGAACTGGGAATGGCCCTGGTCGAACGCACCGGACGCGGGGTCCGGCTGACCCGCGCCGGAAAACTGCTGCTGCCGCACGTGGAACGGGCCCTGGCGGACCTGCGCCAGGGCATGGCGGAACTCACCGGCGCCGAGGAGGGCCGCGTGGCACTGACCTTCCTGCCCACACTGGGTGTGGAGGTGGTCCCGGCGCTGCTGCGCGGCTTCCGCGCCCAGCACCCGGGGGTGCGCTTCTCCCTGACCCAGGAACCGTGGTCGGAGTCGCTGCACAGGCTCACCGCGGGCGGCGCCGACCTGGCGCTGACCTCACCACTGCCCTCGGGACAGGGACTGGCGGCGGCCACCTTGCACACCCAGGTGCTGCGCCTGGTGGTACCCGAGCAGCACGCGCTGGCACGCGGACACCAGAGCCCGCACAGCGGGACGACGGGCCGAACCCGGAACGCGGCGGTGGCGGTGACCGCCGCAGCCCACGAGGAGTTCATCCTGCTCAAACCGGGACGGGGCGTGCGCCACCTGACCGACCGCATCGTGGAACAAGCGGGCTTCACCCCCCGGGTGGCCTTCGAAGCCGACGACATCGCCACCGCGCGCGGCCTGGTCGCGGCCGGGCTGGGGGTCTCGGTGCTCCCCGCCCGCCCCAAGGGAGCGCTGAGCGGAACGGTGGAGCTGGACATCGAGGGCGTGGACGCCCGCCGCCCCATCGCAGTGGTCTGGCCCCGACAGGGATCGGGCGGCGGCTACGAACCCCCCGCGGTGACACTGTTCCGCGACCACGTGCGACGGGTGGGCCCACGCGTGATCCCCGACCTGACCGGTTGAGCGCCACCCGCCCCCGACGAAAACCACTGGTGTGCGGGGCGAGGACCGCGCGACCATCACCCCATGACGCACACACCGCCCTCCCGCCCCCTGGCCCTGGTCACCGGCGTCGGCCGCACCACCGGTATCGGCTCCGCCATCGCCCTCCGCCTGGCCGCCTCGGGCTGGGACGTGGCCTTCACCCACTGGAGCGCCTACGACGCCCGCATGAACTGGGGCGCCGAACCGGGCGCCACCCGCACCATCCTGGACGCCCTGACCGGGCACGGCGCCCGCGCCACGGCGGTCGAGGCCGACCTGGCCGACACCGCCACCGCCGCACACGTATTCGACACCGTCCAGGAGCGGTTGGGCCCGGTGAACGCACTCATCATGTGCCACTGCGAGTCGGTCGACTCCGGACTGCTGGAGACCACCGTGGACAGCTTCGACCGGCACTTCGCGGTCAACGCGCGCGCCACCTGGCAGCTGGCCCGCGAGTTCGGACTGCGCTTCACCGCAGAGCACGGCACCGGAAGGATCATAGCCCTGACCAGCGACGACACCGTCGGCAACCTGCCCTACGGCGCGAGCAAGGCCGCCCTGGACCGCATCGTGCTCTCCTGCGCGCGCGAGCTGGCCCACCTGGGAGTGAGCGCCAACGTCATCAACCCCGGACCCGTCGACACCGGCTGGATGTCACAGCACACCAGGGACGAGTGCCTCCAGCACACCCCGCTGGGGCGCCTGGGCACCCCCCAGGACACCGCGGACCTGGTGGAGTTCCTGTGCTCACCCCGCGGCCGGTGGATCAACGGCCAACTCCTGACCAGCGACGGCGGCATCTCCGCCTGACCCGCCCCCGCGGCGAGGACGGGACCCCGGCCCGGACCAGGACGGAACCCGGACCACGGGCCCCGCCCTCGGCGCCTCACCCTGGGACAGGTCTCCCGCGCCTGTCAACAGCGCGAAACCGCAGCCAACACGCCCGCCAGCCCCGGCACCCACACCCCCCAGCCAGGGATCAGCCCCAAAAACCGAAGCTGTACAACAGACCGTTGGTCGCCGCGATCGCACCCAACGCCAACACCGCACCCGTGACGAACGACGTCCGCAACGACCTGACCAGGTACTCCAACGACACCAGGTTGTTCAACAGGAAGTACCCCAGCATCATCGCGTGCCAGAAGGACTCCCACCGGAACGGCTCGAACGCGTACGGCGCCCCCGTCCACACATCGGTCTCGGTCGTGAACCACGCCCACGCCAACGCCGCCCCGTACCCCAACGGCACCTGGATCAGCGGAATGACCAACAACGGCAACAGCTTGACGAAACCCCACAACCCCGGCTGGTCCGCATGGCGCGCCTGGCTCTGGGCACGACGCGCGGCCTCCTGCTCGGCCCGCACCCGCTCACGGTGGGCCCGCTCGGCCTCCTGACGGCGCCGGTGCTCCAACCGCTGCTCCTCCACCCGCCTGCGCTGCTCCTCCTGCTGGCGCTGCTGCTCCTGCATCCGGCGCTGGCGCTGCTCCTCCTGCTGACGCAACTGCTCCTGCTGCTGGCGGCGCACGTCCGCGCCCGGATCACGCCGCTCGCCGTACAGGTCGGCGTAGGCGTCCTCCTGACTGGGCCGCTCCGACTGCCGGTACCCCGAAGCCTCCTCCCGCCCGTAGGAGGCAGCGCCCTGACCGTACTGCGCGGTCGGCGGAACCTGCTGCCCCGACGGAAAACGCGCCGTGGCCCCGTACCCCTGCTGCTCACCCAGCACCGAGGTCGCACCGCCCTCGTGCCCCGGCACCGGCGGCGTGACCCGGGTGGCCGCCTCATCACCGAACACACCCGCACCAGCCGCCCCGGCCGCAGCTCCCGCCGCACCCCCCACAGCAGCGGCACCACCCTGTCCCAACACCTCCGTGCGCTGGTGCTGACCGGTAACGCGCCCGTCCCCGGCAGCGGCCGCCAACGCCCCGTTGACCTTGGCCACCTGCTCCTGAACCCCGCGCATCACCTCCGCGGGCAACCAGGTCGGCCCCGTGGCCACATCACCCAGATAGTCCAGGATCTCCCCCGGCCCCGGACGGCCCTGCGGGTCCTTGGACAAACACGCCGCCACCAGATGACGCAACGACTCGGGCACACCCGACAGATCCGGCTCACGACTGATGATGCGCATGACCATGGTGGGCATACTGCCCTCACCGAAAGGCCCCGTCCCCGCCGCCGCGTAGGCCAGCACCGCACCGTAGGCGAACAGGTCACTGGCCGGAGTCAGCGCCTCCCCCTGCACCTGCTCCGGACTCATGAACCCCGGCGTACCGATCACCGACTGCGTGGCCGCCGTACCGTCGGTCGCACGGGCGATACCGAAATCGATCACCCGCGGCCCGTCCTCGGCCAACAGCACGTTGCCGGGCTTGAGGTCACGGTGGATCAACCCCACCCGGTGGATGTCGGCCAACGCCTCGGCCAGACCCGCCGCGAGCACCCGCACACTCGCCTCCGGCAGCGGCCCGTGATCGTGCACCGCCGTGTCCAACGGCAACGAGGGAACATACGAGGTGACCAGCCAGGGCACCTCGTCATCGGGACCCGCGTCGATCACCGGCGCGGTGAACGCACCGCTCACCTGACGGGCCGCGTTGACCTCACGGGCGAAACGCTCCCGGAAGGAGGCGTCGGCGGCCATGTGCGGATGGATGCGCTTGACCGCCACCGCACGCCCCCCGGCCGAACGGCCGAAGAACACCTGGCCCATGCCGCCAGAGCCCAAGCGGCCGATCAGCCGGTACCGGCCGATACGTTCCGGGTCACTGGGATCGAGCCTAAGGGACACTACAGCCTCCACACACGACGTTCCGCCACCCCCGGGTGCCAGAGGATGACCGCCGCCTCCCCCGGTGCCCGAGCACCCGCCGGAAAGACGCCTGCCCCCAACCTATCGGCGGGCGCACCCCCCAGACTCCCCCGCAAACACCGGCGTGTGCACCACCGCGGGCCCCCACACCCCCGACACGGCCCCCACCAGGCACCCACCCGCACCCGCCACGCCACCGGGTCCACCCCACCCCGAACCACCCCACACCCACACAACCCCCCACAACCCCAACCACCTGCGACAACCCCACCACCACACCCCACCCGCCAACGCCGCACCCCAACGACGAACCACCCCGCAAAGTTCCCCCCTGACCGCACACGGCCAAGTCACCAACCCGCATGACCAGGCACCCCCCACCCGCCTAGGGTCGAAAAAGCACGCGACCAGGAGGACACACCATGCACATCCCCGACACCCTGCGCATCGACGCCCGCCTACGCCTGGCCAACGCCGCCTCCTGGACCGCCGCACAGACCGCAGACCACCCCAGCAGACTCCTGCACCACCCCTGGCGCCACAACCCCTACCCCACCTACCAACGCCTGCGCGACCAAGGCCACTTCGCCACCAGCAAACTCGGCTTCCGCACCGCCAACACCTACCAAGCCGTCAGCGCCCTCCTACGCGGACGCGAATTCGGCGTCCAACCCCCCGACGGCACCACCCCACCCCAACAGTTCGACATCATGGACCTGTCCTTCCTCATGAAGGACCCACCCGAACACACCCGCCTGCGCCAACTCGCCCGCCCCGCCTTCAGCCCCCGCCGCATGAGCGAGTACGAAACCCAGATCACCCAAACCACCCACGAACTCCTGGACAAAGCCGCCGCCAAAGGCCGCTTCGACCTCATGCGCGACTTCGCCCAACCCCTGCCCATCGCCGTCATCAGCCGCCTCCTCGGCGTCCCCGCCTCCCAAGACACCGAATTCGTCCGCATCGGCCACGCCCTGGGCAGCGCCCTGGACGGCGCCCGCTCGGCGAGTCACGTGCGCCGCATCCACCAGGCCACGGCACAATTGGACCTGCTGTTCACCCGGCTCATGCGACAGCGCCGCGCCGACCCCCGCGACGACGTGGTCTCCACCCTGGTCACCCAGGTCGACGACGGCCACCTCACCGCGACCGAACTCAGCACCATGTGCCGCCTGCTGCTCATCGCCGGATTCGAGACCACCGTGAACCTGATCGGGAACGGGGTGATGGCCCTGCTGCGCCACCGCCACCAGTGGGAACGCCTCATCGCCGACCCCGACCTGGCCCCGGGCGCCGTGGAAGAGATCCTGCGCTTCGACTCACCCGTCCAGATGACCAGCCGCTGGGTCCACACCGACACCACCGTCCAACACCAACCCCTGCGCCGCGGCGGCTACGCCATGTGCCTCATCGGCTCCGCCAACCGCGACCCCGCACGCTTCACCGACCCCGACCGCTTCGACATCACCCGCCCCGACGCCGCCGACCACCTCTCCTTCTCCAGCGGCGTCCACTACTGCCTGGGCGCACCCCTGGCCCGCCTCGAAGGCCGCATCGCCCTACGCGCCCTCGCCGAACGCCTCCCCCACCTACGACCCACCGCCCCACCCACCCGCCGACCCACCACCGTCGTACGCTCCCTGTCCGCCTTCCCCGTCACCACGGGCACCCGATAGAAGGCGAGAGGCGACCAGATGCGCAGCACGGCCCCCTCCCCATGGCGCTCGCTCACCCGCGGACGCGGAGCCCTGCTGACCGCCGCCGCCCTGTGCGCCGTCATCCTCCTGGTCACCGCGGTCCTCACCCTCACCCTGCCCGCACAACCAGAACCCTCCGGCCCCGGCCGACTCCCCCAACTCGCCCACCAGAGCGACATCGACCTCGGCGTCGCCGTGGCCGTCAACCCCCTCGTCCACGACAGCGAGTACCGCTCCGTGGTCACCGAGCACTACACCTCCCTGACCGCCGAGAACACCATGAAATGGGAGTACGTCCAACCCCAACGCCACACCTTCGACTGGAGCGGCCCCGACACCGTCGTCGACTTCGCCGAACGCAACAACCTCACCGTCCACGGCCACACCCTGCTCTGGCACAACCAACAACCCGCCTGGCTCGCACAAGGCACCTGGACCCCCGACGAACTACGCCAGATCATCCGCGAACACATGCAGGCACTCATGGGCCGCTACCAAGGACGCGTCACCTCCTGGGACATCATCAACGAACCCTTCGAGGACAGCGGCCCCCGCCTACGCGACAACCTCTGGCACCAGGTCCTGGGCGAGGACTACATCGCCGAGGCCCTCACCACGGCCCACGAGATCGACCCCCAGGCCCGCCTCTACATCAACGAATTCGGCATCGAGGGCGGCGGCCCCAAGACCGACGCCCTCTACGAACTCGTCACCACCCTGCTCGACCGCGGCGTCCCCCTGCACGGCATCGGCTTCCAGAGCCACTTCATCCACGGCCACGTCCCCGACGACCTCAGCCGACAACTACGCCGCTTCACCGACCTGGGACTGGAAGTCAGCATCAGCGAACTGGACGTACGCATCCCCGAACCCGTCCCCAACGGCGCCCTCCAGGACCAGGCCCGCGAATACGCACAGGTCGTCCAAGCCTGCCTCGACGTACCCCGCTGCGTACGCGTATCCGTCTGGGGAGTCAGCGACCAGCACTCCTGGATCCCCGAATGGTTCCCCGGCTACACCGCCGCACTGCCCTTCGACGACTCCTACACACCCAAACCGGCACTCAACGCCATGGTCCAGACCCTCTCCCGCAGACCCCCGCACACCCCGACGCGATAGGCACCCGCGCCCACACAGCAACGCGCGCCCGGCACGGACGGCACCAGTGACACCACGTCACAGCCGAAAGATGACGTGACCGCACTGCCACACAGCGCAGCGCCCTGGTGGAATCAGAACACGACCTCGACGACCGCGACCGGCACCCACAACCCGGCAGACGGCACCGAGGCCACGAAGTCGCCGACCCGCGACACCACAACGCCACCCATCGCATCGGAGGCCGAGATGACCACCGCCGAGCGCACCCGCACCGACCTTCCCCCCACCCCCCAGCACAACACCACGCCCGGCAACGAGCACACCGGCACCCCCGACAACACCCACCCCGAACAGCCCGTCGACCTCAAACAGGCCCTCATCGACGGCGTCGGCGGCCCCTGGGGCATGCTCTACTCCACCCTGCCCGTGGTCGGCTTCGCCGCCGCCGTACCCTTCGTCTCCCTGCCCACGGCCATCGGAGTCGCCATCGCCGCCGCCCTGGCACTGGGCGCCTTCCGCATGTGGCGCGGCGAAGCCTTCATGAGCGCCATGGGCGGCGTCTTCGGCGTCGCCGTCGCCGGAGGCGTCTCCGCCTGGACCGGATCAGCCAACGACTTCTTCCTCATCGGCATCTGGGCCTCCCTGGCCGGCGCGATCCTCACCCTCCTCACACTGCTCACGCGCCGCCCGATCACCGGACTCATCTGGAACGCCCTGCACGGCAACACCCACCCCTGGCGCGACGACGCCCCCACCCGCTTCGCCCACGACCTGGCCACCCTCGCCATCACCGCCGTCTTCGCCGCCCGCTTCACCGTGCGCCAGTGGCTCTACCTCGCCGACTCCACCACCGGACTCGCCATCGCCGACACCGTCACCGGCTTCCCCCTGACCGCCGCGGCCGCCGTAGCCGTCATCTGGGCCTTCCGCCGCTCCACCAAACGCCTCATCAAGAACACCCCCCACACCTGACAAACCACCCCTCGACCCCGCCGCGGCGCCCCGACCACACCGGTCGGGGCGCCGCCGCACACGACCGCCCGACGACACACCCCACACCACATGCGCCACACCCACCCCACCCGCTACCGTCGAACCCCAACACCGACAACGAACGAGGTGTTCGGTATGCGTTAGACCCGTGGTCCCCCAGGCGCCCTTCGTCACCAGCCATCACAAGACGACGAAGGACACACCACATGCACGACGACACTCCCCCCATCCGCGTCCCCCACACCCTCGCACCCCTACTGGACCGCTTCTTCGGACCCCAGTGGACCCAAGGGCTGCCCGCACTCACCCAACGCCAACTCCGACACTGGAACCTCCAGCCCACCGGAACACCCATGCACGGCATGGTCGCCCTCGTCGTCCCCGTACGACTCCCCCACGGCGACCCCGCCGTGCTCAAGATCCAACCCGTGGACGCCGAGAGCGAAGGCGAACCCGACGCCCTGCGCACCTGGAACGGCGACGGCGCCGTACGCCTCCTCCGACACGACCCCGACACCGGCGCCATGCTCCTCGAACCCCTCGACCCCGCACGCACACTCGACACCGTCCCCATCGACCAGGCCCTCACCACCATCGGCACCCTCCTGGCCCGCCTCACCGCACACCCGGCACCACAGGGCATACGCACCCTGCAGGAGGCCACACACACCATGGCCGCCCGAGCCCAACACCTGGCACCACGCCTGCGCACCTCACACGAACGCCACCGCATCAACACACTCGCCGCCCGCGCCCGCGAAATGGCACCCCACGCCGGAGACCGCCTCCTGCACTGGGACCTGCACTTCCAGAACGTGCTCGCCCCCCTGCCCGGCACCGACCGCGAACCCTGGCTCGCCATCGACCCCAAACCCCTCGCCGGAGACCCCGGCTTCGACCTCTTCCCCGCCCTGCACAACCGCTGGAACGAAGCCCTCGCCACCGGAGACCCACGCAAGGAGACCCGCCGCCGCCTGGACCTGCTCTCCGAGGCAGCCCACATCCCCCGCGACCGCGCACGCGCCTGGACCCTCATCCGCGTCCTCCAGGAATGCGTCTGGGCCCTCGAGGACGGCGAACCCGCCCTGCCCCGCGTACCGGTGACCATCGCCGAAGCCCTGGGCGCATGACCACCGCCGCCCCCGACCGCCCCACACCCCGGGACGGCCGGGGGCGGACCCAAGACCCCACCAGAGCACACCCCGCCGTACGGCGGCACACACCCGCCACACGGCACTGCCCCGCACCCACACCCGCCCCCGACAATGGTGACGCACCACACACCACCAACGGAGGCACCCGTGACCACACCACCCCGCCCCGCACTCGACCCCGAACTCGCCGCCGCCCTCACCCTCCTCGGCGACGAGATCACTCCCTCCATCACCCCCGACATGATCCCCGCCCTACGCCGACGACGAGCCCGCCTCCTGCCCACCGACACCACCCTCCACCCCGCCTACACCGAAACCCCACACCACGCCCCCAGCCACGACCACACCCCCATCCCCCTCATCCACTGGCACCCCACCCACACCACCACCCCCGTCGGCGCCCTCTACTGGATCCACGGGGGCGGCATGATCATGGGCTCCCACCGCGGCACCGAGATCCCCGGCCTCCTCCAAACCGCACACGAACTCGACCTCGCCCTCATCTCGGTCGACTACCGCCTCGCCCCCGAACACCCCCACCCCACCCCCGTCGAGGACTGCTACGCCGGCCTGACCTGGATCACCGACAACGCCACCGACCTCGGCCTGGACCCCACCCGCATCGTCATCGGCGGAGGCAGCGCCGGCGGCGGGCTCGCCGCCGCCACCACCCTCCTCGCCCGCGACCGCGGCGGCCCCGCCCTCCAGGGACAGCTGCTCCTGTGCCCCATGCTCGACGACCGCAACGACACCGCCTCCTCCCACCAGATGGCCGGAACCGGCGTATGGGACCGCACCTCCAACGCCACCGGCTGGACCGCCCTGATCGGCCCCCGCGCCGGCGGCCCCGACGTCTCCCCCTACGCCGCACCAGCCCGCGCCGAGGACCTGTCCGGCCTGCCTCCCGCCTTCCTGGACGTGGGCTCCGCCGAGACCTTCCGCGACGAGGTCGTCGACTACGCCTCCCGCATCTGGCAGGCGGGCGGATCAGCCGAACTGCACGTGTGGCCCGGCGGCTTCCACGGCTTCGACGGCATCGCCCCCCACGCCGCCCTCAGCCGCAGCGCCCACGCCCAACGCCTGCCCTGGCTGCGCCGGATCACCGGAGCCTGAACCCGGGGCACCATGAAGGCATGAGAGAGCTCCTGGGCAGGATCTCCGCACTGGACCCCGAAGCGGGCGCCGCCGTCAAGGTGATCGCCTACTTCGACGAACTCACCGGAGCCGGAATCGAACCCGTCATCCGCGGCGCCGCCGTCCTCACCGGCGTCCCCGCCGGGTTCACCCGCCCCGGACGCGGCCCCGCACTGAGGGCCGACCCCGCCGGACAGGTCAGGCGCACCGCCGCCGGCCCCGACCCCTCCTGGTGCTCGACCCGGGTCGGTGACGGCGTGCTGTGGCTGGAACGCGCCACTGCCACCCCCGGCCCGGTGGAGGCGATGGTCCTCGAACGCGCGGCCGCCGCCCTGCGCACCCGGCTCGAACCCGCCCCGGACGCGGCCAGCGGTCGCACCGCGCTGGCCCGGGCCCTGGTCGACGCCGACCTGTCCGAGGAACAGCGCGTCCTGGCCGCCCGCCGATACGGGCTCGCCCCGGGGACCCGGGCCCGCGCGGTGGCCGACCACGGCGGCGGTGTACGCGTCCTGGCCCCCGACGATCCCCCGGGCGCGCGACAGGCGGGGGTGGGACCGGTAGTGGAGGCGCTGGCCCTGCCCTCCTCCTGGCACGACGCCCGCCGGGCGCTGCGCTTCACCGCCCGGGGCACCGGCGCCGACCCGGGCCCGCGCGTGGTGTTCGCCGAGGAGCTGGGCGGGCTGCTTCTCCTGGCCGACACCGTGCGGCCCGGCGGCGAACCGGTGCCGGACGTCGCGGCACTGGAACGGGTGGCACGCGAGGCGCCGCCGCTGCTGGCGGCCCTGGACGCGGTGGCCTCCTCCCCCAGCCTGCGGGCGGCGGCCCGGGCGCAGGGTCAGCACCATTCCACCCTCCAGGAGAGCGTGGGGCGGGCCGAACGCCTGCTGGGCTGGCCCGTGCACGAGGTGTCGGGCCGGCTGCGCCTCCAGGTGGCGCTGGCCCTGCGCAGGTTGTACTGCAATCTCTGATTGTCGTTCTTGTTTTCTCCCCCTTGGGAGAAAACTGTTAAGGACAAACACCTTTACGACGTAGATTCAAAGAAGTGGATCCACGCAGACGGCGTCTACTCCATGACGGTGATGCCCAGGGCGGCCAGGATGGCGCCCGCCTGCACCGGGCTGATGCTGGCCCCCCGCAGGTACCCGGCCTGCTCCAGGGCGGGCTCCCCCAGATCGGCCCCGCGCAGGTCGGCCCCCGCCAGCTTCACGTTGACCAGGTTGGCGCCCCGCAGCCGCGAGTCCGTCCACACCGTCTCGCGCAGGTCCGCGCTGGCCAGGTCGGCCTCGTCCATGCGCAGCCCCTCCAGGGTCTGCCCGCGCAGCACCAGGCCCTTGCAGCGGGCCAGCATGAGGTTGCAGTGCGCGAAGGTGTAGCCGATCCCCCGCAGCGAGTTCAGCGCGGCCCCGGTCATCCGGCAGCCGGTGAAGGCGGTGTCGGTGAGCAGGGCGCCCTGCCAGCGGGTGTTGGCCAGGTCCACCCGCTCGAACCTGGTCTCGGTGCACTCGGCGTGCGAGAACACCGCCCCCGAGGCGCTGCCGCCGGTGAACACCGCGCCCTCCAGGACGGCCCGCTCCAGGCGGGCCCCGTCCAGGCGGCAGTCGAGGAAGACGGCGTCGACCAGGTCGGCGTCGCGCAGGTCCGCCTCGGTCAGGTCGCAGCGGGTGAACACGCGCGGCGCGTCCAGGGGCCGGGACAGCTGGTCGCGCAGGTCGGCGCCGTTCAGATCGGCGTCGGTGGTCTCGGGGAGAAGGAGGTCGGTACTCATCGCCAGCACCCTAGCGGTGACCGGCGACACGCGTGCTCCGGCGCGCCCGCCCCACGACGCGAGCCGCCCGGCGCGACCGTTCCCCCGCCCCGCGGCCCCTCTCCCCCACCTGCGCCCCCTCCCCCGGCCGGGTCAGTCCCGGAGCTTGAGTGCCAGGAACAGGTCCACCCGGTGCTCCAGGCTGCTCAGGTCCCGCCCGGTCAGCTCCTCCACGCGGCCGATCCGGTACCGCAGCGTGTTGACGTGCACGTGCATCGTGGCGGCGCAGCGCTGCCAGGAACCCGAGTGGGCCAGGAACTGCTCCAGGGTCCGCACCAGCTCCGAGCGGTGGTCGCGGTCGTAGGCCAGCAGCGGGCCCAGCAGCCGCTCGCGGTAGGAGGACTGCACCTCTTCCGGAACCGAGGCCAGCAGCAGTTCGTGGGAGTCGATCTCGGCCCCGGCGATCACCCGGGACCGGCCCCCGCGCAGCTCGGCCAGGCGGCGGGCGTGGCGGGCCTCCACGGCGGCGCCGCGCAGGTCGGGCACGCCCCGCACGGCCGAACTGAGGCCGATGGCCAGCCGGTGGTCGAGCAGGCCGCCCTCCAGGACACGGGCGCGGTGCAGCAGCGCGGCGCGGACCTCCTCGGCACGGGCGCGGACCTCGGTCCCGGCCACCGGGACGACGGCCAGGGCGTCCTCGTCGCCGGTGACGACGGCGCCGGGACGGTCGGCGACCAGTTCGGAGAGCACGCGCCGGGCCAGGTCGGGCACGCGGGGCTCGGGCAGCATGACGGCGCTGACCACGACGTGGCTGCCCCGGCCGCCGGTCGGGTCGGTGCCGCGCAGGAGTTCGGTGACCTCGTCGAAGCGCTGGGCGGCCAGCAGCCGGGGCAGCCCCTCCAGGTGGCGGGCGTCGGTCAGGGCGCGCTCCTCGGCGCGACTGCGGGCGAGCCCGGCGATGGAGACGAGTTCGGCCACCGACTCGTGCTCCTCCTCGGTCCAGGAGGTGTGGTCGCCCTCGCAGACCACCAGCCAGGCGGCCAGGGGATGGGACTCGCGGGCCTGGACGGGCAGGAACGTGAGGGCGCGGTCCTCCCGCCCGGGGGTGCGGACGGTGTGCGGCAGGGTGGGGCCGGCCAGGGCGCGGGCGGCGATCCACTCGCGCTCGTCCTCGGGCAGGGGCCCGCCGGAGGCGGCGATGTGGCGGCCGGTGCAGGACAGGACCCAGGCGGCCCGCCCGGTCTGCGCGGCGGCCTCGGCGAAGGCCCGGGGGAAGTCGGCCCCGGCGGCGACGTCGGCCATGAGGCGGCGGTGGCGGTCGCGGGTCTCGGCGATGGTGGTGAAGCGGTGCCGGGTCAGGGAGCGCAGCACCTCCTCGGTGACCGCGCCGAAGGAGGTCTCCGGGGGCACCTCCACCAGGGGCAGGTCGTGGTCGCGGCAGGCCTCGACCAGGTCGGCGGGGACCTCGCCCAGGGCGGTCCCGGCGCCGACGGCGACCGCCCCGGCCCCCGCGACGGAGGCCACGAAGGTGCGCGAGTCCTCGGGGCGGGTGCGCCACATCATCCCGGTGAGGACGAACTCGCCGCCGCGCAGGTAGCGGGCGGGTTCGAGCAGGTCGGTGGTGTAGGCCCACCGCAGGGTGCGGTGCGCGTGCTCGGCCCCCGACAGGAATCTCAGGTGCAGCCGTGTGACCGCGAGCAGCTCGCTGATCCGCATGAACGTCCCTCTGTCGCTCGTGTGGGCGGCGGGCGCCCCGGGTGGTGAGGCGGTGGATGTTACTCCGGTGACGCCACTTGTAGGAAACGCCCAACGATAACCGTTCGTTCCGCGGACACTTCATGTCATCACTTGCTGGTAGTGGCCGCGCTCCCAGTGGTGTACTTCACAGCATCGGCGAGACCCACCAGGGAAGACGCGACCGACAGACCGCGCCGGGCCGCGAGCGAGCGGCGGCACGACCATGGCGACAAGAGGACCGAGCATGGAGTTCCTGAGCCCCTCCACACTGGAGGAGGCCCTTGAGGCGAAGAGCGCCCAGCCCGAGGCGGTGCCCATCATGGGCGGCACCGACGTGATGGTGGAGCTCAACTTCGACAAGAGGCGCCCGCCCGCCCTGATCGACCTGACCCGGATCCCGGAACTGGCCGAGTTCGGACCGGACGGGGGGCACACCCGCCTGGGCGCGGGCGTGCCCTACACCAAGGTGATCGAGCACCTGTCGGAGCGGGCCCCGGCCCTGGCCAGGGCCTCGCGCTCGGTGGCCTCCCCGCAGATCCGCAACCGCGGCACCGTGGGCGGCAACCTGGGCGGCGCCTCCCCGGCCGGGGAGGCCCACCCGCCCCTGCTGGCCACCGACGCGGTCATCGAACTGGCGTCGGTGCGGGGCAGGCGCCGGGTGCCCGCCCGCGAGTTCTACCTGTCGCTGCGCACCACCGCGCGGCAGGCCGACGAACTGATCACGGCGGTGCTGCTGCCCGAGCCGACCGGCCCGCAGCAGTTCGCCAAGATCGGCACGCGCAACGCGATGGTCATCGCGGTGACCTCCTTCTCCCTGGCCCTGGACACCGGGCGCAGGGCCGTGGGGACGGGTGTGGGCTCGGCCGGCCCCACGCCGCTGCGCGCGGAGGCCGCCGAGAAGTTCCTGGCGGCGGAGTTCGACTGGGAGGACGGCCGCCCGCTCGCGGAGCCGGTCGTGCGCGAGTTCGGCGCGCTGGTGGCCGCGGCCGCCCGCCCCATCGACGACCAGCGGGGCAGCGCCGAGTACCGCAGGCACGCGCTGTCGGTGATGGCGCGCCGCGCACTGAGCTGGTCGGTCACCGACTACCGGAAGGGAGCCACGCGATGCGCGTGAGTTTCAGGGTCAACGGCGAGGACGTCACCGCCGACGACGTGTGGGCGGGCGAGAGCCTGCTGTACGTACTACGCGAGCGGCTGGGGCTGCCGGGCAGCAAGAACGCCTGCGAGCAGGGCGAGTGCGGCTCGTGCACGGTCTACTTCGACGGTGTGACGGCGTGTTCGTGCATGATCGCCGCCGGGCAGGCGCAGGGGCGCGAGGTGCGCACCGTGGAGGGCCTGTCCGAGGGCGAGGGGGCCGAGCGCGAACTGGGCTCGGTGCAGGACGCCTTCGTGGAGGCGGGCGCGGTGCAGTGCGGGTTCTGCACGCCGGGCCTGCTGGTGCAGACCGACGACCTGCTGGAGCGCACGGTGGGCGCGGGGCTGCCCGCGCCGGAGGACGCCGAGATCCGTGAGGCGCTGGCGGGCAACCTGTGCCGGTGCACCGGGTACGAGAAGATCCTCGACGCGGTGCGCCTGGCCGCCTCGCGGCGGGTCGGGAGCGGTTCGTGAACGCGGCGGAGGGCTTCGTCATCGAGGGCGCCCACGTGGTGACCGTGGACGGCGCGGAGTACGCCGACGGCCACGTGGTGGTGCGCGCGGGTCGTATCTCGGCGGTGGGCGCGGGACCGGCCCCCGGGGCCGAGGGGCTTCAGCGCGTGGACGGGCGCGGGTGCCTGGTCACGCCGGGCCTGGTCAACACGCACAACCACCTCTACCAGTGGGCGACGCAGGGGTTGTTCGCCGACGGCACGCTCTTCGAGTGGCTGGTGGGCTCCTACGAGATCTGGGGCCGCTTGGACGCCGACGTGGTGTCGGGGACGACCTCGGCCGGTCTGGCCCACCTGGCGCTGTCGGGGTGCACGACCGCCTCCGACCACCACTACGTCCACCCCTCGGGCCGCGGCGACATCGTGGCCGCCGAGGTGGAGGCCGCCCGCGAGGTGGGCGTGCGCCTGGACCTGGCCCGCGGGTCGATGGACCGGGGGCAGAGCCAGGGCGGGCTGCCGCCGGACGCCGTGGTGGAGTCGCTGGAGCAGGCCCTGGCGGGCACCGCCGAGGCCGTCGACACCTACCACGACACCGCGCCCGACGCGATGACGCGGGTGGCGGTGGCCCCGTGCTCGCCGTTCTCGGTCTCGCGCGCGCTGATGGTGGAGAGCGCGGAGCTGGCCCGGGACCGGGGGGTACGGCTGCACACCCACCTGGCCGAGACGCTCGACGAGGAGCAGCAGTGCCTGGAGGAGTTCGGGTGCACCCCCGTGGAGTACGCCGAGAAGCTCGGCTGGCTGGGCCCGGACGTGTGGTTCGCGCACGCCGTGCACCTGTCGGACGCGGCGATCAAGCGGATGGCGTCCACGGGCACCGGGGTGGCGCACTGCCCCACCTCCAACGCCCGCCTGGGCGCAGGGATCTGCCGGGTCCCCGAACTGCTGGAGGCGGGCGTGCCCGTGGGCCTGGGCGTGGACGGCCCGGCCTCCAGCGAGCTGACGCCGCTGGCAGGTGAGATGCACCAGGCGCTGCTGATGGCCCGCGCCCGCAGGGGCCCCACGGCGCTCAGCGCCCGCCAGGCGCTGGAGATGGCCACCCTGGGCGGCGCCCGGGTGCTGGGCCGCGACGCCGAACTGGGCTCCCTGGCGGTGGGCAAACTGGCCGACATCGCCCTGTGGCGGGTGGACGGGTTCGGCTACGACGTGATCGGGGACCCGGTGGTGGCGGCCGTCTTCGGTCCCACCCCGCCCCTGGAGCGGCTCTGGGTCGGCGGGAACACCGTCGTCGACCGCGGTGAGCTGCGCACCCTGTCCGCCGAGACCGCCGCCGCGCGCGGCCGTGCGGCGCACCGCGCCCTGACACAGGAGGTGAGCCGCTGATGGCGGCGACGACCCGTACCGTGACGGACCTGAGCAGCACGACCAGGGACGGGGTGGGCTCCAGCCCGCGCCGCCCCGACGGAACCCTGAAGGTCACCGGCGAGTTCGCCTACTCCTCGGACATGTGGATGGAGGACATGCTGTGGGGGGCGACCCTGCGCAGCCCCCACCCGCACGCCGAGATCCGCGGCATCGACGTCACCGAGGCGCTGAAGGTGCCCGGGGTGCACGCGGTGCTCACCCACGAGGACGTGCCCGGGAACAAGCGCTACGGGCTGGAGTACCAGGACCAGCCGGTGCTGGCCTTCGGCAAGGTGCGCTACAAGGGCGAGGCGGTGGCGATCGTGGCCGCCGACCACCCCGAGACCGCCCGGCGGGCGATGGAGCGCGTCCGCGTGGACTACGCGGTGCTGGAGCCGATCAGCGACTCCAGGCGGGCCGCGCTGGACCCCGACTGCCCGCCGGTGCACGAGCCGGGCACGGTCCCCGACCACCCCGAGTACAACCCGCGCGGCAACCGGCTGCGCTACCAGCCGGTGCGCACGGGCGCGTTCGCCGCGGTGGCGGGCTCGGTCGGGCGCGAGGGCGAGGTTCTGGAGCGGCTGCGCGCCGAGGCCCACGCGGTGGTGTCCTCCGAGTACGAGGTCGGCATGCAGGACCAGGCCTTCCTGGGCCCGGAGTCGGGCATGGCCGTCCCGGCCGAGGACGGCGGGGTGGATCTGTACGTGGCCACGCAGTGGCTGCACGTGGACCAGCGCCAGATCGCCCCGGCGCTGGGGCTGCCCGAGGACAAGGTGCGCCTGACCCTGGCCGGGGTGGGCGGGGCCTTCGGCGCCCGCGAGGACCTGTCGATGCAGATCCACGCGGCCCTGCTGGCGCTGCGCACGGGCAGGCCGGTCAAGTTCGTGTACAACCGCGAGGAGTCCTTCTACGGGCACGTGCACCGGCACCCGGCCAGGATGCGCTACGAGCACGGGGCGCGCGCGGACGGCACGCTGCTCTACGCCACGGCGGAGATCATCGTGGACGGCGGCGCGTACGCGTCGGCGACCCCCGCGGTGGTGGGCGTGGCCTCCTCCCTGGGCATCGGCCCCTATGAGGTGGAGAACGTGCTGGTGGACGCCTACGGGGTGTACACCAACAACCCGCCGTGCGGCGCGATGCGCGGGTTCGGCGCGGTGCAGGCCTGCTTCGCCTACGAGTCGCAGATGGACCGGCTCGCCGAGGAGCTGGGCATGCACCCGGTGGACCTGCGGATCAGGAACGCCATGTCGCAGGGCTCGCGGATCATCACGGGCCAGGAGATCGACATGCCGCTGCCGATGGCGGAGATGCTGGAGCGCTGCCGCGCCCTGCCGATGCCGCCCGAACGCGACGCGCTGGCCGACCCCGCCGACCAGCGCACCCTGCCGGGCGGGGTGGCGGGCACCACGCGCGGCGAGGGCGTGGTGCGCGGTGTGGGCTACGGCCTGGGGCTGAAGAACCTGTGCTTCTCGGAGGGGTTCGACGACTACTCCACCGCGCGGGTGCGGCTGGAGGTCGTGGGCGGTGAGCCGGTGGTGCTGGTGCACACGGCGGCGGCCGAGGTCGGCCAGGGTCTGGTGACGGTCAAGGGGCAGATCGCCCGGACCGAGCTGGGCGTGGAGAAGGTGGTCATCGCCCCCGCCGACACCCAGGTCGGTTCGGCCGGCTCCTCCTCGGCCTCGCGGCAGTCGTACATGACCGGCGGCGCGGTGATGACCGCGTGCGTGTCGGTGCGCGCCGAGGTGTTCGCGCTGGCCCGCGAGCGCGGGATCGTGCCCGAGGCGCTGCCCGACACCGATTTGTCCCTGGACGGGGGCAAGCTGGTGTCGGCCACGGTCGGGGCGCTGGTGTCCCTGGCGGACCTGCTGGGGGAGTCGGCGCGCGGTGGCACGGTGGTCGAGCACACCCGCGAGTACCACCACCGGCCCACCGAGATGCTCGACCCCAAGCTGGGCCAGGGCTCCTCGCACAACCAGTTCGGGATGTGCGTGCACCGGGCCGTGGTGGACGTGGACGTGGAGCTGGGCTTGGTGAAGGTGGTCGCGCTCGACGCGGTGCAGGACGTGGGCCGGGTGCTGCACCCCCAGCAGCTGGCCGGGCAGATCCAGGGCGGCTCCACGCAGGGTCTGGGCCTGGCGCTGATGGAGGAGGTGCAGGTCAGGGACGGGAAGATCCTCAACCCCTCGTTCACCGACTACCTCATCCCCACCATCCTGGACACGCCGCCGATGCGGATCGACGTGCTGGAGCGCCCCGATCCGCACGCGCCCTACGGGCTGCGCGGCGCCGGTGAGCCGCCGACGCTGTCCTCGACCCCGGCCGTGGTGGCCGCGGTGCGCGCGGCCACCGGCAGGGCCCTGACCCACGCTCCGGTGCGTCCGGAGGACATCGTGGGCATCGACCTGTAGCCGCGACCGGCGCGCGGTCCCCCGCCGCGCCGCCCCCCCATGAACCGCCCGCCCCGGCCTCGTCGGCGCCCCGACACCGGGGCGGGTGCCCAACAGCGGGACAGTGCCGTCCTGCACACACCCTCAGTTGAACACTAATAGTGACAACCCCCCTACACATGGCAATGACCGCCATGCTCATCTCCCTCCAGGAGGGGACATGACCCGACTCAAGGACTCCGGCCCGCATTCGGGGGCCCGGAAGCCCACGGCTCGATCCTGGCTCGACCGCTTCTTCTTCGTCAGCGAGCGCGGATCCACCTTCGGGCGCGAGGTCCGCGGCGGACTGACCACCTTCATGGCGATGGCCTACATCATCGTCCTGAACCCGATCATCCTCAGCGGCGTCTCCGACGTGAACGGCGAAGTCCTGTCCGCGGGCCAGCTGACCACCATGACCGCCCTGTCCGCCGGGCTGGTCACGATCATGATGGGGGTGGTCGGCCGGGCGCCGATCGCCTGCGCCGCGGCCCTGGGGGTGATGGCGGTCGTGGCCTACCAGGCCGCGCCCGTGATGGCCTGGCCCGAGGTGATGGGCCTGGTCGTGTGGCAGGGCGTCGCCATCATCCTCATGGTGGTGACCGGTGTGCGGACCGCGGTGATGAACGCGCTGCCGCACGACCTCAAGATGGCCATCGGCGTGGGCATCGGCCTGTTCGTGGCCCTCATCGGGCTGGACAACGCGGGCTTCGTCAGCGCTGGGGAGGGCGGCGGCCTGCTCCAGATCGGCGCGGCCGGGGCCGGGGGCCACCTCGACGGGTGGCCGATCCTGGTCTTCGTGTGCGGCCTGGTGCTGGCCAGCGTCCTGCTGGTGCGCGGGGTGCCCGGCGCGATCTTCTACGGCATCGTCGGCGCGACGGTCCTGGCGATCGTCGTGCACTACGCGGCGGGCCTGGAGGCCGGGGACTGGGGCCGGGCCAGCCCCGAGCTGCCCGGCAACCCGTTCGCGGTCCCCGACTTCGGCCTGCTGTTCCGGGTGGACATGTTCGGCGCGTGGACCTCGGCCGGTGCGACCACGGCGGGCGTCATCCTGTTCACCCTGGTGCTGGCCGGGTTCTTCGACGCCCTGGGCACCATCCTGGCCATCGGCACCAAGGCCGACATCGCCGATGCGGGCGGGCACATGCCCCGGGTCAACCAGATCCTGGTGACGGACGGCGCGGGCGCCGTGGCCGGAGGGCTGACCAGCTCCTCGGCGACGCTGGTGTTCGTGGAGTCCACGGCTGGGGTGAGCGAGGGGGCCCGGACCGGTCTGGCGAGCGTGGTGACGGGGCTGTTCTTCCTCGCGGCGATCTTCCTGGCCCCGGTGTTCGGTGTGGTCCCGGCGCAGGCCGCGGCGGTGGCGATGGTGCTGGTGGGAGCCATGATGATGATGCACATCAGGGAGATCGACTGGTCGGACATCGCCGTGGCGATCCCGGCCTTCCTGACCATCGCGATGATGCCGTTCACCTTCGACATCGCCAGCGGGATCGGCATCGGGATCATCTCCTACACGCTGGTCAGGTCGGCCCAGGGGCGCGTGCGCGACGTGGGCTGGCTGATGTGGGTGCTCTCGGCCGTGTTCGCGTTCCACTTCTCCATGCACGCGTTGGGGCTTTGAGCCGGATCCCCTCAGGAGGGAGGCCGGGCCGTTGAGAGGGCGGCCCGGCCTCCCCCCTTTTTCGCCGCGGACCGGTCGGGGCCGCGCGTGCCCGGAGCAGCCACGGAGCCGTTCGGGGCGGAAGTGGCGGGTGTAGGGGGCGCGGCACCTCGTTGACAGCGGTCGGCGGCGCCCCTAAGTTGACAATGTCAACTTCGTATCGAGGGAAGCCACCCCATGAACGTTCGAGTCAACGGCGTCTCCTCTCCCGCCCCCGACTCCCCCGACACCACGGCGGCCGAGCACATCCGCGACCGCCTCGGCCTGACCGGCACCAAGATCGCCTGCGGCACCGGGGTCTGCGGCGCCTGCACCGTCCTGGTGGAGGGCGCGCCCACCGCCTCGTGCCTGCTGCCCGCCGACCTTCTGGAGGACCGCGAGGTCACCACCGTGGAGGGCTTGGGCGGCGACCACCCCGTCCAGCGCGCCTTCGCCGCCCACGACGGTATGCAGTGCGGCTACTGCACGCCCGGGTTCGTGGTGGAGGCCTCCGCCTTCGTCGACTCCTGGCGCGCCGAGCACGGCGACGTCCGCCCCGGCCGCGACCGCGTGGCCGACGCCCTGGCCGGGCACCTGTGCCGCTGCGGCGCCTACGAGGGGATCTTCGCCGCCGTGGACGCCGCCTGCGCGGGCGAGTTCGACACCGAGCCCGAGCAGGCGCCGCCGCGCGCGGACGCCCTGGCCAAGGTCACCGGTCGGGCCCGCTTCAGCGCCGACCTGGCCCCCGAGGGCACCTGGGAGGGGGTGATCGTGCGCTCGGCCCACGCCCACGCGCGGGTGCGCGCCGTCGACCCCGGCGGGGCGCGGAGCGCGGCCGCCCGCCGCCCCGGGCCCGGACAGACCGCGGACCCGCACCCGGTCTTCGTCGACCTGCTGGGCGGGGAGCGCACGGTGCGCTACGTGGGACAGCCCGTCGCCGCGGTGGCCGCGCCGACCGCGGCCCTGGCCCGCGCCGCCGCCCGGGCCGTGCGGGTGGACTACGAACCCCTGCCCGCCGTGCTCGGTGTCGAGGAGGCGCGCGCGGAGGACGCCCCGCGGGTCTACCCCACGCGCGCCGAGCGCCAGGCCGCCCCCTCCAGCGCCGAGGGCCCCAGTCTCCCGGGCCGCTGGGACGGCAACACGCGCGGACCCACCACCGTGGGCTGGCGAGGCGCCACCGCGGTGCGGCGCCTGCGCACGGCCGCCGAACGCCGGGATCCGCGCCTGGTGGCCCAGGAGTACACCACCGCCGTGCAGGTGCACAGCCCGCTGGAACCCCACGTGTGCGTGGCCTCCTGGGACCGCGACGGCTCGCTGACCCTGCGCGCGTCCACCCAGGCGGTGTCCAAGATCGCCCAGAAGGCCGCCGAGCGCTGGGAGCTGGCGCCGGAGAGGGTGCACGTGCTCAGCGAGTACGTCGGCGGCGGCTTCGGCGCCAAGGCCGGCCTGTCGGTCGACATGGTCACCGCGACCGAACTGGCCCGGCTGGCCCACGCTCCGGTGCGCGTGTCCTTCGACCGCGCCGAGGAGCTCACCGACGCCGGGCACCGCCCCGGAACCCGCACCCGGGTGGCGCTGCTGGCCGACGACTCCGGGGACCTGGCGGCGCTGACCGTGGACTCCCACGGCGACGGCGGCGTCTCGGTGGGCTCCACCACCGCCGTCTTCGGGCTGTTGATGTACGGGCGCTCGCCGCGCCGGGCCCGCGACTTCGACGTGGTCACCCACCGCCCGCCGGGCCTGCCCATGCGCGCCCCCGGCGGCGCCCCGATGTCCTGGGCCATGGAGCAGGCCGTGGACACGATGGCCCACCGGCTGGGCGAGGACCCCCTGGCCCTGCGCCGCCGCTGGGACGGCAACCCCAAGCGCCGGGCGCTGTACGACCGGGCCGCCGCCCTGGACCTGTGGCGCGGGCGCCCGCGCGGACCGCGCACCGGCCGGTTCCGGCGCGGGGTCGGCGTCGCCGCCTCCAACTGGCTCTACCTCATGGGCCCGAGCGCGAAGGTCGAGCTGTCGGTCCGCGACGGCGCGGTGGTGGTGCGCTCTGCCACCCAGGACATCGGCACCGGTATCCGCACGGTCCTGGGCGAGGTGGTCGCCGAGCGGCTGGGGATGTCCGCCGCCGACGTGCGCGTGGAGATCGGCGACAGTTCCTCGGTGCACGGCACCGGTTCCTTCGGCAGCCGCACCACCACCTCGATGGGCCCCGCCGCGGCCGACGCCGCCGACCGGCTCCGCGCCGAGCTGCGTGAACGCGAGCCGGGGGTTCCCGCCTCGGGGCCGATCCCCGAGCACACCCTCAAGGACGCCCTGGCCGCCGCCGAGGGGGTGCGGGTGGTCGGTGAGCGCGGCCGGGACCGCCGGGGCGCGCTCACCCCGAACATGGACGACCTGGCCGTGGGCCGGGGCATGACCGGCGCCGTGCACGTGATGGAGGTGGAGGTGGACACCCTGCTGGGCCGGGTGCGCCCCACCCGCTGCTGGGCGGGTCTGGCCGTGGGCCGCGTGTACGCCGAGCGGCTGGCCCGCAACCAGGCCGAGGGCGCCGTGGCGCAGGGCGTGGGGTACGCGCTCTTCGAGGAGCGCCGCCACGACCCGGTCACCGGGGTGGTGCTCACCGACAACCTGGAGGACTACCGGCTCCCGGGGCTGGGTGACGTCCCCGAGACCGAGGTGCACTTCCACCAGGAGGGCTTCGAGCACGCCGCGGGCGCGGGGGTCGGCTTGGGCGAGATCTCGCTGGTGGGCGTGGCCGCATCCGTGGCCAACGCCGTGCACGACGCCACCGGCTGGCGCCCCCTGGACCTGCCCATCCGCCCGGACCGACTGCTGGAGGGACTGCGATGACCGCGACCACACGCCCCGCGGGGCTGGAGGAGGCCCTGACCCGGCTGGAGGGCACGGGCGCCCGCCCGCGCGCCGGGGGCACCGACCTGACGGCGTGCCTGGCCTCGGGGGTCCTGGAGCCCGCGCCCGTGGTCGACCTGACCGGGGTGCGCGAGCTGCGCGGCGTGGAGTGGCGCCCCGACGGGTCGGCCCGGGTGGGCGCGCTGACCGGCGTCGCCGAGCTGTCCGCGGACCCCGCGCTGGCCGCGGCCTATCCGGCGCTGGCGGCCACGGCGCGGGCGCTGGCCACGCCGCAGGTGCGCAACGCCGCGACGCTGGGCGGCAACCTGCTCCAGCGCAACCGGTGCTGGTACCTGCGCAACCCGGCCTTCGACTGCTTCCAGACGGGCGGGGACTCCTGCCCGGCGCGCGGGGGCGACCACCTGTACGGGGTGGTCGTGGACCGGGGCCCGTGCGCGGCCCCGCACCCGTCCTCGCTGGCGGTGGCGCTGCTGGCCCACGACGCGTCGGTGCTCGTGGCGGGCGGGGAGCGGACCGAGATGGCGGTGGCCGACCTCTACGACGCCGCCGACCCGACCCGCGACCACGTGCTGGAACCGGGCCGGGTGCTGGTGTCGGTCGGGCTGCCGGTCCCGACCCCGGGTGAACGGTACGCCTACCGCCGTGCCACCGGGCGCTCGCGCGCGGAGTGGCCGCTGGTGGAGGCGGTGGTGCGCCTGGCCCTGACGGACGGGGGCGCGGTGACCTCGGCGGCGGTGGCCGTGGGCGGGGTGGCCCGCACACCGCTGCGGCTGCCGGAGGTGGAGGCCGCCCTGGTGGGCGCGCGTGCGGGCCTGGCACTGGACGGGGGCGTGGCCGAGGCCCTGGAGGGCCTGGCCGACCTGTGCTCGCCGCTGCCCGCTACCGGGTACAAGGTGGAGCTGCTGGGCGCCACCGTGCGCGACGTCCTGGAGCGCGCCCTGGACACCCCGGACGACTGAGGCCCCGGTCGGACCCTGCGGCCCCGTCCCCGCGCGACGCGGGGGCGGGGCCGACGCCGTGTCCGGAACACGCACTTCCCGGATACGGACCCCGCCGAGGAGATTCGTTCTCACCGCGCACTTCGCACACAAGGGGACAACGAGGAAATACGCAATCCCCATTCACACAGAACACACATGGGCGCACACGCCTGACGGCGGCACGACCGCCGAGGGAAATCGTTCTCCCCGACGCCCCGACCTCCCCGGCTTCGCCGAGACCCGGATATCTCCCCTTTTCCCTCACAACCCAGAAGGGAGAAAGGGGACAAATATCTATTTTGGCGCCGCGTTCCACACCAGCACCAACAGAAGTCAACAGCACCCGCAAAACGCTGTGAGCAGCACCGACGCACACTCTCCCGCCTCCCACGACCCTCGCGTGCGCACGTGTTCGCGCCTCCCCCATGGGATTCTTTTCCGACCTTCTTGACACGGAACGGAACGGATGCCAAATTGATGCAGTCGGACCACGGAACACGGACCACAGCCCTCCCGCGGAAACACCACGCCATTCCCCCAGCGCCCGGTCGGCGGGAAAAGAGAACGCCCTCCCATCCCCGCGCCCCCGAAACGGGACCGGCACGGCGATCCCCACGACGATCCGGCAGTCGTCCACCACCGAAGCGCGAATCAGGGGTGACACTTTGACGCATGCGTTGTCCCAGGACGTGTCCGCGGCCGAGCGACGAGAGCGCTTCGCCGAGTCGGGATACCTCGTCCTCCCCGGCCTGCTGCCCGAGAACCTCCTCCACCGGCTCCTTCCCGAGGTGGACCGCTGGGTGGACGAGGGGCTACGCGACCGCTCGATAGCCGCCTGCCTCGACCCGGACGGGGGCGACCCCCGCCCGGCCCTGGAGCTGGAGCTGCCCGCCCACGGCGAACTCCTCGCCCACGGCCCGCTGCTGGAGGTGATCTCGGAGCTGCTGGGGGCGCCCTTCGTCTTCCACCACCTGCACAGCGCCAGGCACGATCCGGACACCGGGGGCAAGCCCTGGCACCACGACAACGAGCCCAACGACCGCGGGGACACGGACCTGGTCATGGTGCACGCCCTGCACTACCCCGTGGGTCTGGACGAGAGCATGGGCAGCCTGGCCGTCCTGCCCGGGTCCCACCGCGAGGAGGCGGACAAGACCGCCCGCGCCCACCTGGGCACCTCGGAGCTGCCGGGCGAGGCCGTCCTGGACCGTCTCCCGCCCGGCTCGACCGTCCTGCTCAACTCGGCGCTGTTCCACGCGCGCAGGCCCGCCCGGCGGACGACCGGCCGCCCCCGCTACTTCGTCGACGCCTCCTACTGCCAGACCGGCGCCCGGTGGCGCCCGGTCAAGCCCTACTGGCGGCACATGCTCACCCGCGCCCGCGAACTCGGCCTGGACCGGGGCGGATGGCCGGAGCTGTTCTCACCGCGGCACTTCACCGACTACACCCCGGTATGAGGCTCCGGAGCCGGTCCCCCGGCCGGACCCGGCGGTGACGGACGCCCCGCCACGGGGCCGCGCGAACCAGACAGCGGAGACGGAGCGGAGACGATGACGCACGTGTTGCGACCCACCCCCACACTGTCCGACATGCTCACGGAGGGGAGTCAGGCGCACCCGCTCCGTACGGCGCTGACCGACGGCGTGCGCTCCCTCAGCTACCGCGACCTCGACGCCGCCGCCGACCGGATCGCCGCCGCTCTGGCCGCACGGGGTCTGGGCCGCGGCGACCGGGTGGCCCTGCTCGGGCCGCGCGACGCACGGCTGTGCGCGCTCCTGCACGGGGTCCTGCGCTCGGGCGCGGCCGCGGTCGTGGTCGACGCGGAGTGGAGCGCCGCCGACGTCGCCGCGCGGCTGGACGAGGTCGGGGTAGCCCACGCGCTCACCGCCGACCCGGACACGCGTGCTCCCGGTGAGCGCGGCACCGAGGTGCTGGACCCCGGGGCCCCGGCCGCCCCCGCACCCCGCCGCGCCCCGGCCCGGACCCGCGACCCGGCCTACCTCTCCTTCACCTCGGGTTCGAGCGGGCGGCCCAAGGCCGTCACGGTCACCCACGCCAACGCGGCGCACTACGCGCTGGCGCTGCGCGACCGCCTCGGCCTCACCCGCGCCGACGCGCCGGTGTTCGCGCACGTGACCACCCTGGCGGCGGACCTGGGCCACACCTCCTGGCTGCTCGCCCTGGCCACCGGGGGCCGGGTGCACGTCGTCCCCGACCGCGCCGCCCGCGACCCGCGGGCCCTGTGGGACTCCCTGCGCGGGGCCCGGGTCTCGGTGCTCAAGACGACCCCGTCCCACATGGCGGCCCTGATGGAGGAGCGTCCCCCCGCTCAGGAGCCGCTGCACACCCTGCTCCTGGGAGGCGAGGCGCTGCCCCGGTCCCTGGCCTCGGACCTGCTGGAGGGCGGTGTCGCGCACCGCGTGGTCAACCACTACGGGCCGACCGAGACGACCATCGGCGCCACCTGCCTCGTCGCCCGCTCACGCGCCGACCTGCCCGGCGACGAGCCGACGGTCCCCATCGGCACCCCGATCGGCGGGACGCGGCTGCGCCTGCTGGACTCCGCCGGACAGCAGGTCCCCGACGGGGCCGAGGGCGAACTCCTCATCGGCGGCCCCGGGGTCACGGCGGGCTACTTCGGCCGCCCCGAGGAGACCGCGCGCCGCTTCGTCCGCCGGGGCGGGGAACGGATGTACCGGACCGGCGACGTGTGCCGCCGCCGCCCGGACGGCGACCTGGTCTTCGTCGGCCGCACCGACCGCGAGGTCAAGGTGCGGGGGTACCGGGTGGACCCGGTGGGGGTCGAGCGGGTCATCGAGGGCTTCCCGGGGGTGGGGCGCTCCGCCGTGCTGACGCGGGAGACGCCCGCGGGCACCGCCCTGGTGGCCGCCGTGCGCCCGGACGGCGCCCGTGAGGAGGCGGAGCTGCTCGACGCGCTGCGCGCCCACCTGCGCGAGCGGCTGCCCGGGTACGCCGTGCCCCAGCCCGTGGTCGCCCTGGACGCGTTCCCCACCGGGCCCAACGGCAAGCTCGACCGCGCGCGCCTGGCCGAGGCCGTGGACGCGGCCCTGGAGGAGCGGGCCCGCCGCGCGGCCCCCGACGGGCCGGGCCCGGACGCGGGGCCACTGGTCCGGGCCATCGCCGAACTGTGGGCGGGCGCGCTCGGACTGGCCTCCGTCGGCCCGGGCGCCGACGTGCTCGAACTCGGCGGGGACTCCCTCCTGGCCATGCGCACGGTGGCGTTCCTGCGCCGGGCGGGGCTGCGCGTGGCCTTCGAGGACTTCTACCGCCACCCCACACCCGAACTCCTGGCCTCGGCCGTCCGCCCCGGCGCGGGGGACCCGGCCGAACGCGCACCGCACCGGGAGCACGCCCGGGCGCTGGCCCCCGCCCAGCGCTGGCTGCTGCGGCAGCCCGTGTCCGACACGCGCCACTGGAACCAGTCCGTCCTGCTGCGCTGCGCGGCGCCCGTGGACGCCCCGGCCCTGTCCGCGGCCGTGCGGGCCGTCCTGGAGCGGCACCCGGCCCTGCGCACCCCCGTGGGCCCGGGCGGCCCCGGGCGGCCCCGGCCCGCGAAGGACCTGCCCGCGGTGTCCTTCTCACGGCTGCCCGGGGAGCCCGGCCGCGCCGCGGGGGTGGTCGGCGGCGTGTGCACCGAACTGCACCGGGGCCTGGACCCGGCCTCCGGGCTCCTGCTGCGCGCGCACCTGTTCACCGGCCACCCCGACGGCGGGGACCGGCTCGCGGTGATCGCCCACCACCTGACCGTGGACGGCCTCTCCTGGCGGATCCTGCTGGACGACCTCGCGCACGCCTACCGGGCGGCGCTCTCCGGGGAGGAGGAGGCCCTTCCCCCCACGGCCGACTTCTACCGGTGGGCGGCCCTGGCCCCGCGCGCGCCCGGGGCCGCCGACCACCCGTCCCCGGGCGGGGCAGCGCCCGATCCGGCACGGCCGACGGCCCTGGTCTGGAGCCTGGACGCGGCGGCCACGGACCGGCTCGCGCACCGCCACGGGCACGGTCAGGACCTGGAGGCGTTCCTGCTGGCGGCCTTCGCCGACGCCGTCCTGGACCGCGGCGGGCGCACCCGGCTGGAGGTGGAGGTGGAGACGCACGGGCGCGACACCAGTGACGCGGGGCACGCCTACATGGACACCGTCGGCTGGTTCACCGCCGCGAAGCGGGTCGGGCTCGACCGCGCCGACGGCGACCCGGCCCGGCGGGCGCGTGCGGTCCGGCACCTCCTGCGCGAGGCGCCCGAGCTGCCGATGGACGCCCCCGGCCCCAGGCCCGGGGCGGGGTTCAACTTCCTGGGGGCGTTCCGGCCGCCCGGGGACCCCTCCCTGGGCTGGACCGTTGCCCCCGAACAGGCCGGGAACGCACGCTGCGCCGGGGGCGACCCGCTCCAGCTCCTCCGGCTCACCGCCCGCGTCGTCGAGGGCAGGCTGGTGGCCGACCTGGTGTACGCCTGGCCCGACCTGGCCCACGAGGACGCGGCGGGCGTCCTCTCCGGCTTCGGCCGCCGCGTCGCGGCAGAGGCCCGGGCCCGGCCCCCGGCGCACACCAGGTCGCCGGTGTCGACCTCGGGGCAGCCGATGCTCCACGGGGCTCCCCGCGACGGCGCGGCCGTGCGGGTGCTCCGCGAGCCCGTGCGGGTCCTGCTCACCGGGGCCACCGGCTACCTGGGCACGCACCTGCTCGGCGCGCTCCTGGAGCGGGGGGCGCAGGTCACCTGCCTGGTGCGCGCCGACGGCGACGCCGACGCCGCCCGGCGGGTCGGCGCCGGGACGGGCGGCGTCGAGGCCGTGGCCGGAGACGTCACCCGGGAGGGCCTGGGCCTGTCCGGGGAGGGGCTCCGCCGTGTCAGAGGGGTCCACGCCGTCGTCCACGCGGCGGCGGACGTGCGCCTGGTGGCCCCGCCGGACGAACTCGAACGCGTCAACGCGGCCGCGGTCCGCACCCTGGTGTCCTGGATCGACGCCGAGGTCCCCGGGGCGCGCCTGCACCACCTGTCGACCCTGGCCGTGTGCGGCGGCGTCGAGGGGCCCGCGCGCCGCTTCAGCGAGGCCGACCTGCACATCGGGCAGAGCTTTCGCACCCCCTACGAGAGGACCAAGTTCGCGGCCGAGGAGATCGTCCGCTCCTGGGCCGCCTCGGGCCGCCAGTGCTACGTCCACCGCAGCGGCCACATCGCCGCGCACAGCCGCACCGGGGCGTTCCAGAGCAACGTCTCGGACAACCGGGTCTACCAGCTCGTGCGCGGCTACGTCCTGGCCGGGGCGGCGCCCAGGCGCCCGTCCACCTCCTTCGTCTTCTCCCACGTGGACACGGTGGCGGCGGGGATCGCGGCGATCGCCACGCACCCGTGCGCCGCGCCCGGCGCCTACCACGTCGAGTCGCCCCACCAGGTCCCCCACGACGAACTCGTGGCGTGGCTCGCCCGGCACGGCTACCCGGTCGCGCTGACCGGTGACGAGGCGTTCGCCGCCGCGCTGGCCCGCGCCGAGCCCGACCACCCGACCGAGATCCGTCTGGCGTCGGCGTGGTCGCAGCTGGAGGAGCGCAACGTCGTCGTGGACAGCTCGCGCACCGTGTCCGTGCTCGACCGCGCCGGTGTACGCTTCGCGGCCCCCACCCCCCGGTGGTGGTCCGCGGCCCTGGGGTGGGCGGCCCGGTCCGGTTTCCTGCCCCCGGTCGCCGTCCACGACGGCGCCACCGCCCGCTGAACGCTTCGCGGCACACCCCGCGAACCCGCCTGACGAAGGGAACGACCCATGTCCGATGACACCGTGACCGACCTGGGATGGAACACCGAGGTCCTGGAGGAGCGGCGCTCGCTCTGGTCGCTGCCGCTGGAGAAGGAGGACACGCGGCTGCTGGCGGAGGCCGCGGCGGCCGACAGCTGGGAGGGCGCCGAGGAGGTGCGCGACAGGCTCCGCGCCTTCGCCGTCGAGAGCGTGCGCTCGGTGGGGTTCGCGCACGTGCGCGGCCTGGTCTCCCCCGACGCGCCCTACGCCGTGAGCGAGGCGGTCATGCGGTTCGTGCTGCGCGAGCTGGGCGAGGTCATCCCGCAGAACGCCAAGGGCGACCTGACCCACGTGCTCCGCGACCAGGACGGCGACGGGGCCACCGAGCTGGGCTTCCACTGCGACACCTGCGACGTGCTCGTCCTGCTCTGCCTACAGCCCGCGGTGGACGGCGGGGGCGACACCAAGCTCGCCAGCGCACGGACGGTGCGCGACACCGTGGCGGGCGAGCGCCCCGGCGTGCTCGCCACGCTGGAGCGGGAGTGGACCTTCGACCGGACCGGCCGCGCCGGGCAGCAGGTCGTCGTCTCCCCGATCCTCTTCGTCCAGGAGGACGGCTCCGTGGGCTGCTACTACCAGCCCCGCACGGTGCGGACCTCGCCCGAACGGGGCGGGCCGCCCCTGAGCGAGGACCAGTGGGAGGCCCTGGGCTTTTTGGACGAGGTCCTCTACCGCCCCGAGATCGCCTTCCGCCTGCGCCTGGAGGCGGGCGAGCTGCTACTCATCCGCAACAACCGGGTCATGCACGGGCGCTCGCCCTACGTGGACGCGCCCGGTCCGCGGGCCCGCCGCGTGCTCAGGGCCTGGATGAGCACGGAGGTGCTGTGACCCCCCGCCCGCGCGGCGGCGGGGTCGCCGTGGTCACCGGCGGCGGGAGCGGGCTGGGCCGGGCGGGCGCCCTGGCCCTGCTCGCGGACGGGTGGTCGGTCGCGGTGGCCGGGCGGCGCGCGGACGCCCTCGACGGGACCCTGGCCCTGGCGGGGGCGGACGCGGACCGGATGGCGGCCTTCCCGACCGACATCAGGGACCCCGGCGGGGTCGCGTCGCTCTTCGCGGCCGTGCGCGAGCGCTTCGGCCGGGTGGACCTGCTGTTCAACAACGCGGGCGCGGCCGTGCCGCGCAGGCCGGTCGAGGACATGCCCCTGGACGACTGGGACAGGGTGGTGGGCACCGTCGCCACCGGCGCCTTCCTGTGCTCGCGCGAGGCCTTCCGGGTGATGCGGGACCAGTCGCCGCGGGGTGGGCGCATCATCAACAACGGCGCCCCCTCGGCCCACGTGCCGCGGCCGTACACCATCGCCTACACCGCGGCCAAGCACGCGCTTCTGGGGATGACGCGCGCACTGGCGCTGGACGGGCGCAGGTACGGGATCGCCTGCGGGCAGATCGACGTGGGCAACGTGGCCCCGGTGGACGGGGGGCCGCAGCCCGCGGCGCTCCAGGCCGACGGGACGAGTGCAGTGGAGCCGGTGATCCCGGTGGAGCGGTTCACCGAGTCGCTGACGCTGATGGCGTCGATGCCCCTGGACGCCAACGTCCAGTTCCTCACCGTCCTGCCGACCGCGATGCCCTTCGTCGGGCGGGGGTGAGGGGCCGGTGTTCGTCAGCTCCCGCTCCTTCGAGGAGTACCGGGCGATGTTCGCGCTCTCGGAACGGGACCTGTCGCTGCGCGTCCTGGACTGCCCCGGCGGGGCGGCGGGGTTCGTGGCCGGGGCGCGCGGGGCGGACGCCGTCGCCGTGGACCCCGAGTACGCCGGTGACAGGGAGGCGCTGGGATCGCTGGCCCTGCGCGAGGCCGAGCACCGGCACTCCCTCGTCGCGCGGGAGGCGGCGGACTTCGCGTGGACGTGGTTCGGCTCCCCCGAGCGGTACACGCGGATGCGGACCCGGGCCGCCCGCGCCTTCGCCGCCGACCTCGCGGCGCGGCCGGAGCGCTACGTCGCGGGCGCCCTGCCCGACCTGCCCTTCGCCGACCGCTCCTTCGACCTGGTGCTCAGCTCGCACCTGCTGTTCTCCTACGGGGCGCGGCTGGACGAGGACTTCCACCGGTGCGCCCTGCTCGAACTGGTGCGCGTGGCCCGGTGGCAGGTGCGCCTGTTCCCCGTGGTGCTGCACACCAGCGGGGAGAGGTACGGCGCGCTCGACCGGCTGCGGGAGTGGCTGGAGGGGCGGGGCGTGCGCACCCGGCTGGAGCGGGTCGGCTACGAGTTCCAGCCCGGGGGCAACGAGATGCTCCTCCTCGACGGCCTCTCCGGCGCCGCGGAGCCGGGGACGGACCGGGGCGGGCGGGGCCGCGCCTTCGGCCTGGACCCGGTGCGCTGGCGTCACCTGGAGGCGGGGACGTAGCCGCCCGGCGGCCCCGCGACGGGGTGGAGCCGCGGCGTCACCACGGCGCCGGGGGTGCCGTGTCCGCTCTCCAACGGCTCGAAGGGGCGCCCGGCCGGGGCTGACCGGAGAGGCACTCGGGCTCCCGGAACAGGACCGGGCCGGGGCCGCCGGGGAACGGCGGCGCCCGGCCCGGACGCGCATCGGCGGGGTCAGCCGCGCAGCAGCGCCTGGTGGGCCAGCTCCCGGCACGCGACCGCGAAGTCCAGTCCCGCGGCGGCGGCCCCCATCGGGAAGGTGGAGGTCTCGGTCAGGCCCGGGGCCACGTTGGTCTCCAGGAAGGTGACGCGGCCGTCGGCCCCCACGATGAGGTCGGTGCGGGACAGGTCCCGCAGCCCCAGGACGCGGTGCGCGGTCAGCGCCACCTCGGTGGCCTGGGCGACCGTGGCGGGGTCCAGGCGCGCCGGGCAGAAGAACTCGGTGCGCCCGGCGGTGTAGCGGGCGGCGTAGTCGTACACCCCGCCGTCGGGCACGATCTCCACCGGCGGCAGCGCCACCGGCCCGTCGCCGGTGTCGAGGACGCCCACGGCCAGCTCGGTGCCCTGCACCTGCTCCTCGACCAGGGCCGAGTCGCTGTAGGCGAAGCAGGACACCAGGGCCGCCGACAGCTCCTGCACCGAGCCGACCGGTGCCGCGCCGAACGCGGAGCCGCCCCGGTCGGGCTTGACGAACAGCGGCAGGCCCAGCCGGTCGGCGAGCCGCTCCATCAGCGCCGGAGCGCCCAGGTCGTGGAAGGCCGACTTGGGCAGGGCGGCGCCGCGCGGCACCCGCACGCCCTCGGCGGCCAGCAGCGCCTTGGCGGCGGGCTTGGAGTAGGCCAGGCGGCAGCCCCCCGGCCGGGCGCCCACGTAGGGCACCCCGACCAGTTCCAGGACCTCCCGGATGGCGCCGTCCTCGCCCGCGGCCCCGTGCAGGACGGGGAAGACCACCTGCGGCGGGTCCTGGACGAGGCGGTCCAGCAGGGTGGAGTCCACGTCGGCGACCTGGACCTCCACGCCGAGCCTGCGCAGCGCCTCGGCGACGCCGCGCCCGGAGTGGACGCTCACCTCGTGTTCGGGGGACAGGCCCCCGGCCAGGACGAGAACCCGGTCAAGGTCTGCCACGGCGCGGACCTCCTTCTGTGCTGCTGTCATGATGGGGTGCCCTCATGGGGTGTCAGGGCAGGTCCGGAGCGGGGGCCTGTGGGCCGTCGGTGCTCGGGGCCAGGGTGGTGCCGAACGTATCACGCAGGTCGATCTCACCCTCGATGGCTCCGACGAGGCGGCGCACGCCCTCACGGATCTGCTCGGGTGTGGGGTAGCAGAAGCTCAGGCGCATGTTGGCCCGGCCGCGTCCGTCGGCGTAGAAGCCGGTGCCGGGCACGTAGGCGACCCGTTCGGTGACGGCCCGGGGGAGCATGGCCTTGGAGTCGATGCCCTCGGGCAGGGTGGCCCAGACGAAGAATCCGCCCTGGGGGCGGGTCCAGGTGCAGCCCGCGGGCATCATCGCGGTCAGCGCGTTGAGCATCGCGTCGCGGCGTTCGCCGTACATGGTGTTGAACGACTTGATCTGCTCGCGCCAGGGGAAGGTGTTGAGGTAGCGGCGCACCACCAGCTGGTTGAAGGTGGAGTGGCTGAGCATCGCCGACTCGGCGGCCAGGACGAGTTTGGCGCGCACCGCGGCGGGTGCGAGCGCCCAGCCGATGCGCAGGCCCGGGGAGAGGGTCTTGGACAGCGATCCCAGGTAGATGACGTTGCCCTCGCTCTGGGAGTAGAGGGTGGGCTCGGGGTCGCCGTCGTAGCGCAGCAGGCCGTAGGGGTTGTCCTCGACGATGAGCACGTCGTGGCGTTCGCAGGTCTGGGTGACCCGCGCGCGCCGCTCGGCCGTCATGGTGATCCCGGCGGGGTTCTGGAAGTTGGGGACGGTGTAGAAGAACTTCACCGGCCGCCCGTCCAGCTCGGCGCGGACGAGCGCCTCCTCCAGCTCCTCGGGGATCACGCCCTGCTCGTCCATGCCGACGTGGCGGATGTCGGCCTGGAAGGCGGCGAAGGTGTTGATCGCGGTGACGTAGGTGGGGGCCTCGGTCAGCACGATGTCGCCCGGGTCGACGAAGACGCGGGTGAGCAGGTCCAGGGCCTGCTGTGAGCCGACCGTGACGATGACGTCGTCGGGGCTGGCGGTGATGCCCTCCAGCGTCATGTAGTCGCAGATCTGCTCGCGCAGTACGGGGTCGCCCTGGGCGGAACCGTACTGGAGGGCCGCCGCGCCCTCCTCGGAGACGACGTCCTTGACCAGTTCGCCGATCTGGTCCAGGGGGAGCGCCGCGACGTTGGGCATGCCCCCGGCGAGGGAGACCACCTCGGGGCGCGAGGCGACGGCGAACAGTGCGCGGACCTCCGATGCGACCATGCCCTGTGCTCGGCGTGCGTAGCGGCCGAAGTGCGGGTCGATACGCGAACCCTGTTGGCTGGGCTGCTGCTCTCGGTGGTCAGCGGACACGGTCCACCTCCGAAGGAAGGTCGTTCTGTGGGGCAGGGCGGGGGGCCGTCCGGGAACTCTCGGCGTTCCCGGGTTCGACGCCCTCGCCGTCCCCGCGGTTCACACCCCGTCCACGGGAGCGGGCACGCTGCCCGGGGTCGTGGGTGGGGCGGTCGGGTGGGCTGGGTCGCGGGTGAACACGACCCGGTAAATGCACCGAGTCTAGCCCAGCGTCGGCGGACGGGCACGGAACGGGCCTGCGCGTGCTGTTCGCCACACCGGTCACACCCGCTCCCCTCGTCCCGTCCCTTCCGGTGGACTACCCGTCCGCGGCGGGGTTCACGGGGAGGGAGGCCAGAACATGGTCCGCTCTTTCCCCTGTCGTCGGTCGGCGCCCGCGGGGCGGGGTCGCGACGCGGAGCAGGTCGCGCGGGCCACGGGGGCGCGGACTACCCGTAGAACCGTCCCGGCGGAGCCCTGTCCTCCCGCCGGGACGGCGGCTCACCTCGGGGAACACGGCGTGGGGGGCGGGTCCCCCTGAACCCGTCCCCCACGCATCGGCACACCCCGGGGAGCCGAGCTCCCGCAGGCGGCGTACCGTCGGCGCGATGGCCCCAGGGGGTTCCCCCGAATCCCCGTGGTCGGCCATCCGAGCCCGGTGGCGCCTCTGCGTTACTCTCCCCCGGAACCCCCCTCAAGGTCCCAAGGCCGTGGACGCGCCACGCGTTCCGTCCGCGGTCCGCCGCCGGGCCCTCTCTTGCCCCGCGGCGGCCACCGACTCTGGGCCGCGCACGCACAGTCCATCGCACGCCGCACGACACGGCAACAGTTGCACTAGGTTGCGGTGCCGTCGCGCAGAGCCATGGGGCAGTCGCCGTCGCGGAGCGCGTCCCGCACAGCGCGCACCCCGGGGGCCACCGACCCGGGCAGCAGGTCCACCGGCGAGGGGGGCCGCACCACCCGCACCCGCACCTCCCCGCTGAACCGGTAGGGGCGGCTCTGGATGATGCCGCCCAGATGGCGGCGCACACGCGAGAGTTCGGCGCGTACCGTCACCACGTGCCCGCCCGCGCCGAACACGTCCTGGGACAGCTGCGCGCCGGTGCGCCCGCCCCGGTGCACGGCCAGCAGCAGCAGCAGCTCCGCGTGGCGCGGGGTGAGCCGGTGCGCCCACTCCCCGCTGGGCCCGGCGACCACCATCCTGGGCGAGGGCCGGGTCAGGTCCAGGGTGACCGTGGAGGGCGCGCTCTCCGACGCCGGACGCGGGCGCAGCAGCCATCCGCCGGGCAGGGGCTCCAGGGCGCACTCCCCCAGGGCGGGCAGCCAGGCGGTGCCGCTCTCGCGCTGTTTGGGCAGCAGCACCCTGCGGACCGGCTCCATGTGGACGGCGGCGGCGGTCCACCCGGCCTCGTCCACCACCAGCGCGCGCTCGCTCATCCCGGCCAGCAGGGGCGCGGCCACCGAGCGCAGCCGCTCCAGGTGGGTGTGGTGGATGCTCTGCAGGTGGGCCTCCGCCAACTGGGCCACCGCGCTGACCAGGGCCAGGGTGGAGGGGTGGACGGTGGAGACCGGGCCGGTGACGTTGACGGCGCCGAGCAGGCGGCCGTCGCGGGGGTCGTGGATGGGGGCGCAGGCGCAGGTGAGGGCGTGCAGGTTGCGCACGAAGTGCTCGGCGGAGTAGACCTGCACGGGCCGTCCCACGACCAGGGCGGTGCCGATGGCGTTGGTGCCGGTGCTGCCCTCGTTCCAGAAGGCGCCCTCGACGAGCCCGACGCGGTCGCCGAGGGAGCGGATGCGGTGGGAGCCGTCGCGCCACAGGACCTGGCCGGAGGCGTCGGTGACCAGCATGATGTGGTCGGCCTCGTCGGCGACCGAGACGAGGGAACGGCGGATCAGCGGCATGACCTCGGCGATCGGGGAGGCGTCCCGGTGCCGCTGGAGCTCGTCCAGGCGTGCCGTGCGGGGCGGCGGAGCGCTGTCGGGGTCGATCCCGAAGCGTCGGCTGCGGGACCAGGAGTCCTCGATGACCGGTCGCAGGGCGGCCGGCGCCGGGCGCCCGGAGAGCGAGGCCTCGTGCACGCGCCGGAGCAGGCGGGCGTGCTCACGGGCGTCGGCCCTGGCCGGCAGGGCCGTGTCCAGCGGCGGAAAAGACATACGGTCCCCTGAGCTCGCGTTCGCAACGGCGTTCATCGATTTTCTCGGTTCGGCTTCGACAGGGTTGAGGGAACGGAAATACACCCATGTTTCGGAGGCCGCTCTCGCTTCCGCTTCCGTTTCATCACCGGATTATGCCCCATCGCGCGCCCCGGGGCGGACGGGGATCCCGTTGGCGCGGGGAGGCCGCAAAGCCCGTGGCGCACGCGCCTGTCCGACGCGGTGCCCGGCTCGTCGACCGCCGAAAGGCCGTGAACGCGTCTTCGAAAAGGGGACCGGGTTCGAACGGAACAGCGGAATTGCCGAAAACGACCGGTAATGCCGCAACGGCACTTTCCCGGACACATGTCCGCGCCCCGCGCGGGCCGCTCGGGGTCGTCTCCGGGCCGGGAGAGGCGGAGCCCGGTCAGTGCCGCCAGCGGGTCAGCGCGAACCACAGCCGCATGCGCTGCTCGGCGTCGGCCAGGTCCACGCCCAGGTCGCGCTCGACGCGCCCGATCCGGTAGCGGACGCTGTTGCGGTGGGCGCCCAGGTCGGCGGCGGCCCGGTCCCAGTTGCCGTGCCGGGTGAGCCAGACCCGCAGGGTGCGGCGCAGCAGGCGCGCGGAGTCGGTGTCCTCGGCCAGCGGTCCCAAGACGCTCCTGGCCAGGCCCTCGCCTCCCCCCGGCGCCAGGAGGGCGTCGAAGGGGTCGGCGGCCTCCTCCAGCAGCGGCCCGCCGACCGCGCGGGCGCGGGCGAGCAGGGCGGCGGCCCGGCGGTCCGCGGCGGCCAGCTCCGCCGGGTCCACCGGCCCGCTCAGCGCAGCGATCCAGCCGTGGTCGAGCAGCCGGTCCAGGTGGGCCCGGTGCGCGGCCTCGCCCCGGTCGGCGAGGACGGCGCGCAGGTCCTCACCGGGGTCCGCGTCCAGCAGCCGGGTTCCCAGTGGCAGCGCGGCGGGAGCGGTGTGGCGGCCCCGCCCGGCGGGCCGGGCGCGCAGGGCCCGGTAGGCGCCGGGAGGCACCGACCCCGCGGGGGCGTCCGTCGGGGCGGTGAGTTCGGCCAGCAGCGGTACGGCCGCGTCGGTGAGCCCGCCGTCCAGGAGCAGGCCGGTGATCAGGCGGCCCGGGGCGGGCGGGGCGCCCCGGGAGGCGCGGGCGAGCAGCTCCAGCAGGGCGGTGGCGGTGCGCAGGACGGCCCGGTCGGTGACGCCCAGCGGTTCGGGACGGCCGACCAGGACCACGCCGTGCTCCCCCGGCGGGGCGCCGACGGTGTGCAGGAAGACCTCGTCCCCCCGCACCCGGGCCTTGGCGCTGCGCGGGCCGCGCGGCCGGGTGAGCCGGTCCGCGAGCCCGTGCAGTTCGGGGTCCAGCTCCGCCGGGGCGCCCGCGGTGCGGCGGGCGCCGCCCGGCACGGCGGGCGACGGGCGGGTCAGGACCGCCCAGCCGCCCAGGGCCTCGGCCAGGACGCGCAGGACCCGGTCCACGGGGGCGTCGGCGGTGACGGCCAGGGCCAGGGCCTGGTGCGCCTCGCCCAGGCGGCGCAGATCGCGCAGGTGCAGCTCCTGGAGCTCGGCGCCCACGGCCTGGCTGACGGCGGCGAAGGGCGTGGGGCGGGGCACCTCCACCAGGGGCAGCCCCCGCGCGCGGCACTGCTCGACCAGCCCGGCGGGGACGGTGTCGTGCACCGGGGTGACGCCGAAGCCGAGGGCGCTGACGCCCGCGCCGACCAGGGAGTCCACGTAGCCGCGCAGACCGGCGGGGGCGGCGGGCAGGTTGACGCCCGCGGTGAGCAGCAGTTCGCCACCGCGCAGGTAGGCGGCCGGGTCGGCCAGCTCGCTGGCCACCGCCCAGCCGATCCCCGGGTCCCCTGCGGCCACGAGAGAGGTCAGTCCCAGGTCGAGGCGGCCCACGACGGTGCTCAACGGGACCGTGTGTCCCTGTGCCCGGCTCTGTCCCGCCACCCCGCGGACCCCCTTCGCGAACCGGCCCGCGTCCCCGCCCGGCGGAGCGGAGAGGAACAGGTGCCCCCCGTGCGGGCGCGCTGACCGCGTGTTCTGGATACCTCGTCCAGTACAACGCACCTTTGTGGATGGTTCGTCCACTGGAGGAGGCCGCGTCGGCTGCTTAACCTGACCGGGGTTCGTGTGATCCGCCCCGACACGGCCGCTTTCGTCCCCCCGCGCCTCCCCGCCCGCGGACCGTACCGAACACCGCACCGACGACGAGAAGGACACCCGTGAACGCACCGCTCGGTCCCACCGACTCCAGCCTCGTACCGCGCTTCGCCGGACCGGCCACCTTCGCCCGGCTGCCCCGCATCGACCAGGTCGGGCACGCCGACATCGCCGTGGTCGGCGTCCCCTTCGACACCGGCGTGTCCTACCGCCCCGGCGCGCGCTTCGGCCCCTCGGCCATCCGCGAGGCCAGCCGCCTGCTGCGCCCCTACAACCCGGGCCTGGACGTGTCCCCGTTCGCCTCCGCGCAGGTGGTCGACGGCGGCGACATCGCGGTCAACCCCTTCTCGATCGGCGACGCGGTGGAGACCCTGGACCAGGGCGCCTCCGAGTTCGTGCGGGCGGGCACCCGCCTGGTCACCCTGGGCGGCGACCACACCATCGCGCTGCCGCTGCTGCGCTCGCTGTACCGCCGGCACGGACCGATCGCCCTGCTGCACTTCGACGCCCACCTGGACACCTGGGACACCTACTTCGGCGAGCCCTACACCCACGGCACCCCGTTCCGCCGCGCCGTGGAGGAGGGGATCCTGGACACCGAGGCCCTGTGCCACGTGGGCACCCGCGGCCCGCTCTACGGCAAGAAGGACCTGGAGGAGGACCGCCGCTTCGGCTTCGGCATCGTCACCTCCGCCGACGTCATGCGCAGGGGCGTGGACGAGGTCGCCGACGCGCTGCGCCAGCGCATCGGCCGCCGCCCGCTGTACGTGTCGGTGGACATCGACGTGCTCGACCCGGCGCACGCGCCCGGCACCGGCACCCCGGAGGCGGGCGGCCTGACCAGCCGCGAACTGCTGGAGATCCTGCGCGGGCTGGCCTCGTGCAACCTGGTGGGCGCCGACGTGGTGGAGGTCGCCCCGGCCTACGACCACGCGCAGATCACCGCGACCGCCGCCTCGCACGTGGCCTACGACCTGGTCAGCGTCCTGGCGCTGAACCACGGGCGCTGATCCCGCGCGCCGCGACGGAGGCGGGCGCCCGTCCGGCGGCGCCGACCCGCTCCGCCCACGGCACCGCCGCGCCGCCCGGGGCGCCGGGGTCAGACCTCGGCGCCCTCGCGGCGGGCGCGCAGGTGGGCCCAGGTCAGGTCGGTGACGTGCCGGGCCATGGTCTCGGGGCTCTCCTCGGGGTGCTCCAGGAACCAGTCGGCGAAGGCGTCGGCGGTGCTGACCGCGATGCGCGCCAGCAGCTGGGCGTCCTTGGGGGCGAGGTCGCCGTAGCCCCGGCGCGTGCACTCGGTGACGAGGTCGGCCACCTCGGCCGTCACACGGTCCCTGAGCCGCACGGCCTCCCCGGCGAAGGGCTCGCCCCGCAGGTCAGCGTGCCGGTACAGCACGGTCCAGCTCGCGCGGTTGCCGGTGACGAAGACGAAGAAGGCGCGCATGCCCCGGTGCAGGGGGTCCTCCCCCGCCGGGGCGTGCGGATCGTGCGCCGCGGCGCGCACGGCCCCGATGAGCCGGTCGGTCTCACGGCGCACGCAGGCGGTGAAGATCCGTTCCTTGGAGCCCAGGTACTGGTACACGGTGGGCTTGGAGGTCCCGGCCGCCTCCGCGATCTCCTCGACGCTCACGGTGTGGTAGCCGCCGCGCGAGAACGCGGTGACGGCGGCGTCGATCATCTGCTCTTCCCTGAGCTGACGCGGGAGTCTGCGCTGTGTGCTCTTCACGTACTCAGACTTTATTGCGGCGGGGGCGTCCGGCCAGGGGCGGTGGTCCCCCGTGCGCGCGCCCGGGCGCGGTCCGCGGCGGGCGCGCGCACCTGACCTGTGGCGTCGACCCGGCGGGTCCGCTTCGCGGTGGTATTTCCCACACCGGTTCAGCGGCGCCCCGGAGCCGGGCCCGCCTCACACGGGGGCGTCGCGCAGCACCAGGGTGCAGCACTTGGCGCCGCCCCCGGCCCGGCGCAGCTCGTCCAGTTCCACGGGGTGGACGGCGTAGCCCAAGGCCCGCAGGCGGTCGGCCAGGGCGGTGGCCTCGGCGGCGATGACGACGTTGCGGCCGTCGCACACGGCGTTGAGGCCGAGCACGGCGGCGTCCTCCTCGGTGGCCAGGAGCGCGTCCGGGAAGAGCGAGCGCAGCACCCGTCGGCTTCCGGCCGAGAAGGCACCGGGGTAGTAGGCGATCTGGTCACCGGAGAGGGTGAACAGCGCGGTGTCCAGGTGGTAGAAGCGCGGGTCGGTCAGCTGGAGGGTGACGACGGGGCGGCCCAGGAAGCGCTCGGCCTCCTGGTGCGCGGCGGCCTCGGTGCGAAACCCCGTGGCGGCCAGGACCACCTCGTCCAGGGTGAGGAAGTCGCCCTCGCCCTCGTTGACGTGCTTGGGCTCGCGGGTCTCGGTGTAGCCCGCCTGGCGGAACCAGTCGAGGTAGGCCGGGCCCTCCGGGGTGCGCTCGGCGCTGGCGAAGCGCGCCCCGTAGACCCTGCCGTCCACGACCAGGGCCCCGTTGGCGGCGAAGACCATGTCGGGCAGGCCGTCGACGGGGGCGATCTCGCTGACGCGGTGCCCCAGGGAGAGGTAGAGGTCGCGCAGCCCCTCCCACTGGCGGATGGCGCGTGCGCGGTCGACGCCCGCCGCCGGGTCCATCCAGGGGTTGATCGCGTACTCGACCGCGAAGTAGGTGGGGCGGCACATGAGGTAGTGCCGCGGAACCGCCGCCGGACCGACCGGTCGAGCCATGGGACCTCCCGTACACCGCGCGGGACACTGGGCGGCCCCGGTGGCGCGTGGGTTCACTGCACCGCGGGTCCGCACGGACGAAAGGGGACATACCCCTCTACGGCGCGAGTGCAACGCGGCGCGGCCCCTCCGGAGGGGCCGCGCCGCGCCGCATCAGGCCGGGGAGCAGGCCGCGCCGTTGAGGGCGAAGCCGGTCGGTCCGCCGGAGTCGCCGGTGTGCACGGCCTGGTAGCCGATGCCCGCACTGGCGCCGGGGGCGATGACGGCGTTGTAGGAGGCGTCGGCGGCGGTGACCGCGCCCTGGCGCGGACCGTAGGAGGCGTTCCAGCCCGAGGTGATGGTCTGGCCCGCGGGCAGGGTGAAGTCCAGGGACCAGCCTTCGACGGGCTCGGTGCCGGTGTTGGTGATGGTCAGCGAGGCGGTCAGACCGGTGTTCCAGGCGTTGGTGGTGACGGCGACGGCGCAGTCCCCGTCAGCGGGCTCGGGTTCCGGGTCGGGGCCGGTGTCCTGGTCGAGTCCGAAGAAGGTGATGGCGTGGGCCGCCATGCCGTTGGCCATGAGGTTGTGGCCCACGCCCCGCATGCTGACGGCCTCCACCGGGGCCCGGTCGCCGGTGGCGCCGTAGCGGGTGCGGGTCCAGCCCGGCTGGGGCTGGTCGGTGGAAGCAGGTGTCCGGCCGAGGCCGTGGACGTCGGTCCACTGTTCGATCTCCTCGGTGAAGTTGGCGTAGCGCAGGACGTCGTCCTCGGTCCCGTGCCACAGCTGCATACGGGGCCGCGGTCCGGTGTAGCCGGGGTAGGAGGCGCGGACCAGGTCGCCCCACTCCTGCGGGGTGCGGTCGATCGTGCCGGTGGAGCAGGCGTTGTTCCAGCCGGAGCCGTCGGCGGTGGCGAAGCAGCCGAAGGGCACTCCGCTGAAGGCCGCTCCCGCCGCGAACACGTCCGGGTAGTTGGCCAGCATCACGTTGGTCATCATGGCCCCGGAGGAGACGCCGGTGACGAACACGCGCTCGGCGTCGGCGTCGTGGACGTCGACGACGTGGGCGACCATCGAGCGGATGCCGACCGGGTCGCTGCCGCCGCCCCGGGTCAGCGCCTCGGGCGAGGACACGTCGAAGCACTGGCTGGCGCGCGTGACGGAGGGGTAGACGACGATGAAGCCGTACCGGTCGGCCAGCGAGGCGAACTCGGTGTCGGCGTGGAAGACGGGTCCGGTTCCGGTGCACCAGTGCTGGGCGACCAGGACCGGGGGGTTCTCGGTGACGCTGTCCGGCACGTACAGGTACATGCGCAGACCGCTGGGGTTGGGGCCGAAGTCCTCGACCTCGGTCAGGGCGGCGGCCGAGGCCGGGGGCGCGGCGAACAGGAGCGCGGCCAGCATGGGCAGGACGGCGGCGGCGAGCGCGCCGACCGCCCTGCTGACGGGGTTCGGGCGGGTGTGGGTCACGTGCGGGGCCTTCCCGACGGCGGGGGGTGGGGGGACTGCGGTGCCCGCTCGCACACCGGTCGCCTCGCGGAGCCGTTCCCGGCGGGTGCGGCTCCGCGTGCGGCGCTTCGGCCGCGGTGGCGGTCCGTTCGGCGGCGGGCGGTCGCCCGACCGGCGGGTTCGGCCGGCGGCGGGGTCACGGGGCGCTCCAGCGGGGTCTCCGTCTGTGTTGGGAGCGCTCCCAACACTGTCCGGCCGCGGAGGGCGTCCGTCAACCCCGGTAAGCCCACCGACAGCGGAGACCGACCGGAGGCGCCCCGGGTGTGATGCGAGGGACCTGTCCTGCGATCTGCTGAGGGCACCGGGCCCCTGCGGCGGCGAGGGGCCCGGTTCGGCGCGGTCCTCAGCGGCGGGCTTCGGAGCCGTTCAGCCCCACGGCCTCCTCCAGTTGGTCCCGGCTCATCTTGGACCGGCCCGGCACGTCCAGCTCCGAGGCCCGCTGGAGCAGTTCGCGCTTGGTGACCCTGCCCTCGCTCCGCCGCTCGACCCGGGTACCGCGCGTGCCGGTCCCCCGGGGCTCGCGGGCCCGCCCGGCCCCCTCCCTCCCGGTGGACGCGCGCGGGCCGCGCGACCGCGTGCCCCGGGTGCGCTGGGCGGGCAGGCTCTGGCGCAGGGCCTCGCCGAGGCCGTCCGCGTCCTCGGGGGGCGCGGCCTGCTCGGGCCGGTGGGTGAACGTCCTGCCCCCGGCCTTGGCGCGCACCAGTTCGGTCAGGCGCTGGCCGTAGCTGTCGGAGTAGTCCTCGGGGTCCCACTCGATCGACAGGGACCCGACCAGCTCGCGGGCCAGTTCGAGTTCGCTCCTGGTCAGCGCGGCGTGGGCCACGGGCGGCATCACGTCGTCGGGTTCGCGGACCTCGTCGGGCCACCACAGGGTGGAGGCCGACAGTACGCCCCGGTTCGGTTCGATCAGGACGGGGTACTCGCGGTCGCGCAGGACGATGGTGGCCACGCCCGTACGGCGGGTCTGCTCCAGGGCCGTGTACAGCAGCTGGTAGGCCTTGGCGTCGACCGCGGCCCGGGGCGCGACGTAGTAGGTGGAGGCGTACCACAGCGCGTCGACGGCGCCCTGGGACAGGAAGCCGGTCAGCTCCATGGTGCGCGAGCCGTGCGGGAGGATCTCCTCCAGCTCCTCCGGCTCCAGGACCACGTACTCGTCCTCAACCCCGGTGCGGGCCCCGCGCACGACGTCCTCGCTGGCGACCTCCTCACTGGTGCGCTCGTTGACGCGGACGTAGCGGATGCGGTCGGCCGTGCCCCGCTCGAACTGGTGCAGCACGGGCCCCCTGCGTTCGCGCGCGCTGTAGAGGCGCACGCCGACGGGCACCCTGCCGAACATGAGGGTTCCCACCCAGACCGGATTGACCATGACCCCTCCCTCTGCCCCCATCATTACCGTTACCAGGCAAAATGTCGGTCGACAACGGCAAAGGACCCCCAAGGCGGGAAGGAGCGGGCCCATCCGGGAGAGCACGGGTCCGTACGCCCCGGGCCTTTGACCGACCGGTCGGTATTGCTACTGTCGCGGCAGTCCGTGATTGGAGCCTCCCATGAGTACGACCGTCAGGGCCGCCGTCTTCTCCGAGCGCGGCGCTCCTCCCCGCATCCGCGACCTGGTCCTGCCCGACCCCGGCCCCGGCCAGGTGCGGGTGCGCCTGGCCGCGGCCGGGGTGTGCCACTCCGACCTCTCCCTGTCCAACGGCACCCTGGCGCAGAAATGGCCCGCCGTGCTGGGCCACGAGGGAGCGGGAACCGTCGACGCCGTCGGCGAGGGCGTCACGGAGGTGGTCCCCGGCCAGCAGGTGATCCTGAACTGGGCCCCCTCCTGCCGCGAGTGCTGGTTCTGCCGCCAGGGCGAGCCGCACCTGTGCGAGCATGCGCTGGACCGCACCGCCCAGCCCTACGCCGAGCTCGCCGACGGCACGCCCGTCTACCCCGGCCTGGGGTGCGGCGCGTTCGCCGAGGCCACCGTGGTGCCCGCCTCCGCCGTCGTACCGCTGCCCGACGGGATCGACCCGGCGGTGGCCGCCGTGCTGGGCTGCGCGGTGCTCACCGGCTGGGGGGCGGTCAACAACTCCGCGGGCGTGCGCGAGGGCCAGTCCGCCGTGGTGCTGGGCCTGGGCGGGGTTGGCCTGTCGGTGCTCCAGGCAGCGCGCCTGGCCGGGGCCGACCCGGTGATCGCGGTGGACGTCTCCCCCGCCAAGGAGGAGCTGGCCCGCTCACTGGGCGCCACCGAGTTCCTGCTCGCCGACGAGACCCTGGTCAGGGCCGTGCGCGCGCTGACGGGCAGGCGCGGCGCCGACCACGCCTTCGAGGTGGTGGGGTCGGCGAAGGCGGTGCGCTCGGCCTGGGACGTGACCCGGCGCGGCGGCACGGTCACGGTGGTGGGCGTGGGCAGGGTGGACGACGAGGTGTCCTTCAACGCGCTGGAGCTGTTCCACCAGGCGCGCACGCTGCGCGGGTGCGTGTACGGCTCCAGCGACCCGGAGCGCGACGTCCCGCTCATCGCCGAGCGGGTGCGGTCGGGGGAGCTGAAGCTGGCGGCCATGGTCACCGACGAGATCCCGCTCGAAGGCGTGCCCGAGGCCTTCGAGCGCATGTCCCGGGGCCGGGGCGGCCGGTCGCTGGTGCGCTTCGGGGTCTGAGCGCGGCGGGCTCCGGCGGCGCCGCGCTGACGCGGTCCGGGAGGGTTTGTCACCTCCTGACAAATCCTGTGGCGCACGGCACACTCTGCCCTTGCCGTGCCGCCGCGGCGGCGGCACAGTCGTCACCAACGCGCACGCCGTGCCCCGGGCACGGCCGACCGGAGGGAAAAGCATGGGTGGTAGCGGAGACGACCGCGCCGACGTCATCGTCGTCGGCGCCGGGCTGGCGGGCCTGACCGCGGCGGCCGAGCTCGCCGACGCGGGCAGGCGCGTGCTCCTGCTGGACCAGGAGCCCGAGCAGTCCCTGGGCGGGCAGGCGTTCTGGTCCTTCGGCGGGCTGTTCCTCGTGGACTCCCCCGAGCAGCGGCGCATGGGCATCAGGGACTCCGCCGAGCTGGCCATGCAGGACTGGACGGGCACCGCGGGGTTCGACCGCCCCGAGGACGCCTGGCCCCGCCGGTGGGCCGAGGCCTACGTGGACTTCGCCGCCGGGGAGAAGCGCTCCTGGCTCCACCAGCAGGGGATACGGTTCTTCCCCCTCGTGGGCTGGGCCGAGCGCGGCGGCTACCTGGCCGACGGCCACGGCAACTCCGTGCCCCGGTTCCACATCACCTGGGGTACCGGCCCGGGCGTGGTCGCGCCGTTCGAACGGCGGGTGCGCGCGGCGGCCGAGCGCGGCCTGGTCTCGCTGCGCTTGCGCCACCGGGTGGACGAGCTGGTGGTCACGGGCGGGACGGTCACCGGCGTGCGCGGCGCGGTCCTGGCCCCCAGCGACGTCAGGCGGGGCGAGGCCAGCGGACGCGAGGCGGTGGGCGACTTCGAGTTCTCCGCCCAGGCGGTGATCGTCACCTCCGGCGGGATCGGCGGCGACCACGACCTGGTGCGCCGCAACTGGCCCGAGCGCCTGGGCACCCCGCCGCGGCACATGCTCTCGGGGGTGCCCGAGCACGTGGACGGGCGCATGCTGGCCATCACCGAGCGGGCGGGCGGACGGATCGTCAACCCCGACCGCATGTGGCACTACACCGAGGGCATCCAGAACTGGGACCCCGTCTGGGCCCGGCACGGCATCCGCATCCTGCCGGGGCCCTCCTCGCTGTGGCTGGACGCGACCGGCAAACGGCTGCCCGCACCCTACTTCCCCGGGTTCGACACCCTGGGAACCCTGGAGCACATCATGCGCAGCGGCCACGAGTACACATGGTTCGTGCTCTCGCAGAGGATCATCGAGAAGGAGTTCGCCCTGTCGGGGTCGGAGCAGAACCCCGACCTGACCGGGAAGGACCTCGGGCTCGTCCTCAAGCGGGTGCTGCCGGGCGCGCCGGGGCCGGTGGAGGCCTTCAAGCGCAACGGCGCGGACTTCGCCGTGGCCGACCGGCTGCCCGAGCTGATCCGGCGGATGAAGGAGATCGCGGGCGACGGCGTGCTCGACGCCGACACCGTCACCCGCGAGGTGGTGGCCCGCGACCGGGAGATGGTCAACACCTTCACCAAGGACCTCCAGGTGACGGCGATCCACGGGGCGCGCAACTACCGGGGCGACCGCCTGGCCAGGGTGGCGTCACCGCACCAGATCCTGGACCCCAAGGCGGGCCCGCTGATCGCGGTGCGCCTGCACGTGCTCACCCGCAAGTCCCTGGGCGGCCTGCACACCGACCTGGACGCCCGTGTGCTGCGCGCGGACGGCACACCGCTGCCGGGGGTTTACGCCGCGGGCGAGGTCGCGGGGTTCGGCGGCGGCGGGGTGCACGGCTACCGGGCGCTGGAGGGCACCTTCCTGGGCGGCTGCCTGTTCTCGGGCCGCACGGCCGGTCGGGCCGCCGCGGCGGCGCTGGGCTAGCGCGCCTCCTCCCGGGCGGGGTCGGCTTCGCCCTCCGCCCGGGTCCCGCGCGTGGCGTCGGTCCGGGCGCCCCTCGGGGGCCCGGACCGACGGCTCCGGCGGCCCCGTCACTTCCCCGGGCCGTCGTCCTCCTGCTCGGGCTCCGGCTGCTCCGGCCCGGGTCTGCGCGGGCGGCCGCGGCGGGGGATGGCCCCCGCCTCCTTGGGCATCCGCCCCGCGTCGTCCAGCGCGCGGCGCAGCAGGAACTCGATCTGGGCGTTGGTGCTGCGCAGCTCCTGCCCGGCCCACCGCGCGAGCGCGTCGTGGACGGCGGGGTCGAGCCGCAGCAGCACCTTCTTGCGCTCGGGCACTGCCACCTCACGCGGTCACTGGTACAGGGTTCCGGCGTTGACGACGGGGCTGGCGGGGCGGTCGGAGCACAGCACCACGAGCAGGTTGCTGACCATGGCGGCCTTGCGCTCCTCGTCCAGTTCCACCACGCCCTCCTCCGACAGGCGGGCGAGCGCGCGGTCGACCATGCCCACCGCGCCCTCGACGATCTCCTGGCGGGCGGCGATCAGCGCGCTGGCCTGCTGGCGCTGGAGCATGGCCTGGGCGACCTCGGAGGCGTAGGCCAGGTGGGTGAAGCGCGTCTCCACGATCCGCACGCCCGCCGCCTCGACCCGCTCGCCGACCTCCCGGGACAACTGCTCGGTGATGAGGTCGGCGCTGCCGCGCAGGGAGCGGCTGGTATCGGTGTCGTAGGAGTCGTAGGGGTAGTTGCCCGCGATGTGGCGCACGGCGGCCTCGGTCTGGATGGAGACGAACTCCACGAAGTCGTCCACCTCGAAGGAGGCGCGGGCGGTGTCCTCCACCTGCCAGACGATGACGGCGGCGATCTCGATGGGGCTGCCGGAGGCGTCGTTGACCTTCATCACGGAGGTCTCGTGGTTGCGGATGCGGGTGGAGACGCCCTTGCGGACGGTGAAGGGGTTGACCCAGCGCAGGCCGTCGGTGCGGACGCTGCCGACGTAGCGGCCGAAGAGCTGGACGACCTTGGCCTCGTTGGGCGCGACCATCTCCAGCCCGATGAAGAACAGGAAGCCGACCACGGCGAGGACCACGCCGACGGCCACCAGGGGCACGGGCAGTCCGACGACGGGCGACAGCGCGACGGCGACGCCGAGGAGGAAGAGCAGGACGCTGACCACCGCCATCACCATGCCGTTGATGCTGGCGGCGGGGTGTTCCCGGTACTGGGGGGCAGGAGCGGGGGCCTGGCCGGTAGCGGTCATCTGAGGTTTCCGTTCTCTGTTGGGTGATGACGCGAGAATAGCATTGTGATATCACTTTTAAAAGACACCCGGCCCGCCAGGGCCCCGAACCGAAGGAGGCGTGGACGCGATGAGCGCCGACACCCCCCGCCTGCGCCCGCCCCGCCACCGGGTGGACGGGCGTGCCGTCCGCTGGTGGACGACCCGATCCCTGACCGTGACGGTCCTCCTCACCGCCGTCCCCGTGGTGCCCGCGATCATCTGGGAGCCGCCGCGCGCCTGGTTCCTGGCCGCCGCCGCGGTGATCGGCGGAATCGGGCTGCTGATCACCGTGGTCATGCCGCGGTGGCGCTACCGCGTCCACCGCTGGGAGGTCACCGACACGGCCGTCTACACCTCCAGCGGCTGGCTCTGGCAGGAGTGGCGCGTGGCCCCGATGTCGCGCATCCAGACCGTGGACACCGCGCGCGGCCCCCTCCAGCGGGCGTTCGGGCTCTCCAGCGTCACCGTGACCACCGCCTCCGCCGCGGGCCCGATCGAGATCACCGGCCTGGACCACGAACTGGCCACGCGCGTGGCCGACCAGCTCACCGACACCACCCAGGCGACCCCGGGGGACGCGACATGAGCGACGGACACCGACCCGGCCCCGAGGAGTTCCCCCCGGCGCCCGGACAAAGCCGAACGCCCGCCCCGCGGGTGGAGGACGTCCCGGCGGGACCGGCCGACACCACGCCCGCCGCCATGCCCGGCGCCGAAGGCCCGGCGGCTTCCGCCGAGGAGCCCGTCCCCGCTGAAGGGCCCACCGACGACTGGGAGCGGCTGCACCCGCTCAGCGTGTGGGCGAGCACAGTCATCCTCGGGGTGGTCCTCGTCCCGTGCGTGATCGTGGTCGCCGTCGCCCTCGCGGTGGCCGGCCAGCCCCTGTGGGCCCTGCTCCCGATCCCCGCCGCGCTGGCCTTCATGGGGTTGCTGGCCTACTTCGACGTGCTGCGTCTGCGCACGACCCGCTACCGCGTCACCGCCGAGCGCATGGAGACGCGTTCGGGGATCGTCTCCAAGTCCTACCGGTCCATCCCGCGTGAGCGGGTGCGCAGCGTCGACGTGGCGGCGCCGCTCTACGCGCGGATCTTCGGGCTGTGCTCGGTCACGGTCGGTACCGGAGAGAAGGTCGGGGCCGGAGACGACCAGCTCCAACTGCTCTACGTGACCGCACGGCAGGGCGAGAGGCTGCGCCGCGACCTGCTGCGCCGGGGCGCCCCCGCACCGGAGGCCGGAGCGGGCACCGAGGAGACCCCCGAAGGCGGTCCTTACGAGGACGGCGAGACCGAACTGGCCCGCCTCGACCGCCGCTGGTTCGCCTACGCCCCCGCGACCACCGCGACCCTGGGCGTGGGCCTGGGCGCCATCGCCGGTCTGCTGGGCCTGAACGCCCAGACCGGCGGCGTGGGGTGGGACTGGCTCTCAGAGCAGGCCGGTCTGCCGAGCGTGGAAGAGATGTCCTCGTTCGTGATGGGGCAGATCCTGATCGTGGTGCCCCTGATGCTGCTGGGTCTGCTGGTGTCCGGTGTGGTGGTCCTGACCGCCGTGGCCGTGGAGACCTGGTGGGACTACCGCCTCACCCGGGAGGCCGACGGGACCGTGCGGCTGCGCCGGGGCCTGCTGACCAGCGTGTCGCTGTCGGTGGAGGGGCGCCGCCTCAACGGGGTCACGCTGCACGAGCCGTACGTGCTGCGGCTGTCGGGTGGAGCGGACGTGCGCGCGGTGGCCACCGGGCTGGCCGCGGCCGACGACCAGAAGACCAGCGCCAGGAGCCGCCTGTCCCCGGCCATGCCGCGGGAGCGGGCCAGGAGGCTGGCCGCCGACCTGATGGGCACGCCGGACTCACCCCTGGACGTGGCGCTGGCCGTGCACCCCAAGGCCGCGCTGCGCCGCCGCTTCACGCGGGCCGCCGTGGTCACCGTGCTGGGCGCGGTGCTCTCCGGGGCGCTGGCCTGGCTGCACACGCTGATCGCCCGGGCCTGGTGGGACGTGGTGCACGAGGTGGAGCGCGAGATCATCCCGGTACCGCTGGCCACGAGCACGGTGGAGGCCGCGCCGAGTTGGGCGTGGGCGGTGCTGGCGGTGGCGATCGCGGCGGCGGCGTTCTGGTACGCGGTGGGCTCCTACCGGGGCCTGGGCCACGGGCTGCACCCGCGCTACCTGGTGGTGCGCAAGGGGATGGCGGTGCGCGACACGGTGACCCTGGAGCGGTCGGCGGTGATCGGCTGGCGCATCAACCGCTCGCCGTTCCAGCGCAGGCTGGGCCTGGCCGACGTGGCCGCCACGACGGCGGCGGGGCAGGGGATGTACGCGGCCAGGGACGTGGGGCTGGGCCAGGGCCTGGCCTGGGCGGACGAGGCCGTCCCCGAGCTGCTGGCGCCCTTCCTGGTGCGCGACGGGCAGGATGACGGGGTCGGACGGGGCGCCGACGGCGGGGCGACCAGCCCCTGAAGCGGGGGACCCGCGCGGACCGCGGTTCCGGCCCCCTCCCCTCGCGGGGCGGGGGCCGGAACCCGGTCACGGGAGTTCGGGCACCGTGTTGCGGATCGGGTCGCCGTCCACCCGCAGGCCGCTGGTGTGCGTGAGCGCCATCTCCAGGAGCGGGTAGATCTCGAACACGCGCCCCATGCCCAGCGCCTCCAGCACCCGCGCGGCGATGGGGGCGGGCTCGGCCAGGACCACGTGCCGCCCCTCGCGGGTGAGGCTCTTGTAGACCGCGACCAGGGCGCTGACGCCGCTCGCGTCGAAGAAGTCGAGCCCGGACATGTCCACTACCAGGCAGTCACAGCGCGAGGCGTGCGCGGCCTGGAGCAGCCGATCGCGCAGGCGGTCGGCGGTGGCGAGGTCAACCTCGCCGTGGACGGGCACCACCGTCACACCCGTACAGGGGAAACGCTCCTGGGCAGAGAACCGGGCATTCCTCACCACGCGGGCCACCTCTCACCGGACGTAACCTTCCCACTACGCAACCGCGTACGAGATCGTAACCTCTACAGAGAGACCGTGGGGGCTTTTCGTGAGAAAAACCCGCGAAATCTCGCCGATGTGGCTGTGGGGACAGTCCCGTGTCACCCCGTCCGGCGGGTGGCGGGACGCACCGCGCGCGACCGCGGTCCGGACCCCTCACTTCTCCTCTCGGACACTCCGGGCGCGCCCCCGCGCGTGGCCTTCCGCGCCCGAGTGCGGTAGAAGCGGTACAGGTGGCACCCCCGCGTGCCCGCGCCCACGGGCCGGGCCCGGGGCCGACCCCAGGGACAGCCCACGAGAAGGGAGGGAGCGGCGGGCCCCGGCCGACGGCCACAGCGCTCCGCCGCGCACCCGATGACCGAAACCGCCGACACCCAGCCCGGCTGGTTCTCCCCCGAGGAGCTGGAGAGCATCCGCGGCCGCATGCCCGTCCTCTACGTCCAGGCGGTTCCCGTACGGGTGGACGAGGTGGGCCAGGTGACCCATGTCGGCCTGCTCATGCGGGCCGCGCCCGACGGCAGCTTCCACCGCTCGGTGGTCTCGGGCCGCGTGCTGTACCACGAGCGGATCCGCGACGCCCTCCTGCGCCACCTGGAGAAGGACCTGGGCCCGGTGGCCCTGCCGCGCGTCCCCGTCTCGCCGCAGCCGTTCACGGTGGCCGAGTACTTCCCCACGCCGGGGGTCACCCCGTTCCACGACGCCCGCCAGCACGCGGTGGCCATGGCCTACATCGTCCCGGTCTCCGGCGACTGCCAGCCCCGCCAGGACGCCCTGGACCTGGTGTGGTTCACCCCGGAGGAGGCGGCCGGCGCGCATCTGCGCGAGGAGATGACGGGCGGCCAGGACGTGCTGCTGCGCCAGGCGCTGGCCCACGTGGGCCACGTCCCCTGACCGGGACCCCCGTGCCCGCCGGGGCGGACCCGGCGGGCACGGCGGGGCGGACCCGGGCACCGGCCCGGCACGGGGCGCCCCGCGATGCGTAGGCTCGTGCCATGTCCGAACCGCTCGTCGCCGACGCCCTCGCCTTGGCCGCCGCCACCGGCCCGCACCGCCGCCGCGTGCTCGGCCTGGTCGGCGCCCCCGCCGCGGGCAAGTCCACGCTCGCCCGCCACCTGGTGGCCGGGGTCGACGCCGCACTGGGCCCGGGCACGGCCGGGTACCTGCCCATGGACGGCTTCCACCTGTCCAACGCCCAGCTCGACCGGCTGGGGCGGCGCGACCGCAAGGGCGCGCCGGACACCTTCGACGCGCACGGGTACGCGGCCCTGGTGCGCCGCCTGCTCGCCGAGACCGACCACCCCGTCTACGTGCCCGACTACGACCGCGTACTGCACGAACCCGTCGCCGCGCGGCACGTCATCGAGCCGCACACACGGCTGCTGGTGACCGAGGGCAACTACCTGGCGGGCGACGAGGAGCCCTGGTCCGGGCTGCGCGGGCTGTTCGCGCAGCTGTGGTACGTGGAGGCCGACGACGACCTGCGCGAGCGCAGGCTGCACCGGCGCCAGCTCGCGGGCGGGGCGACCGAGGAGGCCGCACGGGAGTGGGTGGAGCGCAGCGACCGGCCCAACGGGGAGCTGGTCAAGCGCTTCCGGGACAACTGCACGCGGGTGGTGCGCCCGGGCCCCCTTCCCGGGGACTGAGATCCGCCCGCGCGCCGGGCCGGGCACGGCCCCGCACCGCCGCGCCCGCCCCCGAAGCCGCGTCCGGCCCGCCGGTCGCGGTGCGCGGATCGCCACCGCCGCCTCCTGCGGCCGAACCCGGGCGTGCGGTTCCCGGGGAGGCGGAGGCCCGTGTGCGTGCGGGTTCCGGGCTCCTCGACCCGGGGAAAACCCCAGAAGGACACAGAGGCCACATATGTCCACATGGTGAGACAAATGTTTCATGCAGTGGCGAGCGGAGCTAGCATCCAGCCATCCGCACCCACTGACCTGGAAAGAAGTCCCATGACGGACGTCGCCCCACGCGCACCAGAAGAGGCCGAGCCACCGGCCAATCCCAAGAGGAGGGTCCTCACGGCCAGCCTCGTGGGGACGTCCATCGAGTTCTACGACTTCTACATCTACGCGACGGCCGCGGTCCTGGTCTTCCCCGCGCTGTTCTTCCCCGAGGGCGACATGCTGGCGGCGCGGCTGCAGTCGCTGGCGACCTTCGCCATCGCCTTCGTCGCCCGCCCCATCGGCTCCTGGGTGTTCGGCCACTTCGGCGACCGCGTCGGGCGCAAGGCCACCCTGGTGGCGTCCCTGCTGACCATGGGCATCGCCACCGTCGGCATCGGCGTGCTGCCCACCTACGCGCAGGTGGGCGTCCTGGCCCCGCTGCTGCTGGCGGTGTGCCGCTTCGGCCAGGGCCTGGGACTGGGCGGGGAGTGGGGCGGCGCGGCCCTGCTGGCCACCGAGAACGCCCCTCCCGGCAAGCGCGGCTTCTACGGCTCGTTCCCGCAGCTGGGCGCGCCGATCGGGTTCTTCCTGGCCAACGGCGTGTTCCTGGCCCTGAGCCAGTTCATGAGCGACGAGACCTTCCTGGCCTGGGGCTGGCGCGTGCCGTTCCTGCTCTCGACCCTGCTGATCGTGATCGGCCTGTGGGTCCGCCTGACCCTGCACGAGACCCCGGCCTTCGCCAAGATCGTCGCCTCGGGCGAGCGGGTCAAGTCGCCGATGGCGGAGGTGTTCCGCACCAACTGGCCCGCCGTGGTGCTGGGCACGCTGATCATGCTCGCCACCTACGTGCTGTTCTACCTGATGACCGTGTTCTCCCTGGGCTTCGGCACCGACCCGGTGGCGGGCCTGGGCTACGACCGGTCGCAGTTCCTGGTGTTCCTGCTGGTGGGCGTGGTGTTCTTCGGGGTGTTCACCCCCGTCGCGGGCCTGCTCGCCGACCGGTTCGGCCGCAAGCCGGTCCTGGTCTGGGTCACCGTCGCGATCATCGTCTTCGGCTTCGCCATGGGCCCGCTGATGGGCGGCGGCGGCACGGTCGGCGTGCTGGCCTTCCTCATCGTGGGGCTGAGCCTGATGGGCCTGACCTTCGGCCCGATGGCCTCCGTGCTGCCGGAGCTGTTCCCGACCAAGGTGCGCTACACCGGCGCCTCGGTGGCCTACAACCTGGCGGGCCTGCTGGGCGCCTCGTTCGCCCCCTACATCGCGACGTGGCTGGCGGGCACCCTGGGACTGAACTGGGTCGGCGGCTACCTCGTCCTGGTCGGCGTGATCACCCTGGTGGCTCTGCTGATCAGCCGTGAGACGCGCGACGACTCCCTGGACGACACCCCGGTGCGGGTGACCGGCCGCTAGGCAGTGTTCTCTTGGGCCTCCGCTCCGCTCCATCCCACCCGTCGCCCACCACCACCCTCAACGGACGCCCGCGGCGCGGCCCTTCTTGTGTTCGGGCGCCCGGAGAACGGTTCAGAGAACAGGCCCTGGAGCCTTCCCCCACGGGGACGGGCCGGGCGAGCGCGTGCCGCCCGGCCCGTCCCCGTCCTCACACGATCCGGTGCGGCAGCTCCCGGCCTTCGACGAAGGCCGTCACCGCGGCCGCCCACACCCCCCGACGCCGTTCCTGGCACTCGCGGGTGTTGGCGGCGAACCGGGAGCTGAGCACCAGGTTGTCCAGCGGCGGGTAGGGGTTGCGCTCACCGACCAGGTCCAGCCCCGCGCCGCGCAGGCGCCCCGCGCGCAGCGCCTCCGTCAGCGCCCCGGAATCGACGACCTCGTTGGGCGAGATGCTCACCAGGACCGCCGAGGGCCTCATCAGGGCGAGCTCGGCAGCGCCCAGCAGGCCGCGGGTCGCGGTGTCCAGCGGCAGGGTGAGGAAGACCGCGTCGGACACCGACAGGAGCTCGTCCAGCTCCACCTGGACCGAGCCCTCGGCACGGCGCGGACTGCGGTTGGCGTGGACGGTCTCCATGCCCAGGCCGCGCACCATGCGCGCCACCCCCGCGCCGATGCCGCCCATGCCGACGATCCCCGCGGTGCCGCCCGCGAGTTCCATGCCCTGCTCCCCCGCGCAGAGCAGATCGCCCGACCGGACCCGGGCGTGGACGGGCACGATCCTCTTGGCCACGGCCATCATCAGCGCGACGGCGTGCTCGGCCACCGCGGGACCGGTGTACCCGGCGGTGTTGCACACGGCCACGCCGCGCTCGCGGCAGTACTCCAGGTCCACGTACTCCACGGCCGTGGTGGTGGCCACCACCAGCTCCAGGTCGGGCAGCAAACGCAGGTTGCGCGCGCCCAGGTCGGCGTAGGTGGTGACCAGGATCCGCGTGTCCGGGCGGCGCCGGAACTCCTCGGCCGGGTCCAGCTCGCCGTCGGCGGTCTGGACCCAGTGCGCCTCCAGCGCGTCGGACAGGTGGTCCAGGGTGTCGGTGGGAAGGGGGTGGCGGTCGTTGAGCACGAGACAGCGGACGGGCCGGGTCAAACCGTTCCTCCAGGGGGTGGCGGGGTGCGCGGCCGCGGCCCGGACCCGGGCGCCGCCGCCGACAGGGTGTTCAGGGCCGGGGAGCCGACGCATCGCCCAGGACCTCCCCGACCTCCTTGTAGCGTTTCCAGGCCAGGCCGCGCAGGAACTCCCCGGCCCCCTCGCCGTGGGCCTCCCAGACGTCGGGGGCCCACTCCTGTTCCAGGTTGCGCCAGCCGGTCAGGGGATACAGGTGCTGGAAGGGCGGCGGCGGGGGCATCTCCGCCGCCACGCGCTCGGCCAGGGAGGCCAGGCGCGGGCGGTCCACCTCCCCGACCAGGGCCAGGGCCTCGGCCAGGTCGGTGTTGCCGCCGCCCAGGCCGTACCCGTGGAGGGAGCCGTCCACGAGGTCGAAGCCCGCCTCCAGCGCGATCCGGGAGTTGGCGACGGCGTGGCCGAGGTTGTCGTGGCCGTGGAAGCCCGCCGGGCCGGGCCAGGCGGCCCGCACCCCGGCGAAGAGCTCGGCGGCGTGCTCGGGCAGCAGCGCGCCGCGCGAGTCGGCCAGGTAGAGCCAGTCGGCGACGCCCGCCCGGGCCACGCGCTCGGCCGCCTCGGCCAGTTCCCCGGGTTCGTAGGCGGTGACGCTGATGAGGTTGAGGGAGCAGGTGACGCCGGTGGCGCACACCGCCTCCGCCGCGGCGAGCACGTGGTCCAGCCTCTCCAGGAGGCAGGTCAGGCGGACCACGTCGAGCACCTCGGCGCGGGGCCGCAGCAGGGCGGCGACCTCGTCCGGGCTCCTGCCGTTCACACCGAGCATGGCGACGACGCGGGCCGGCCCGACGTCCTCGCCGACCTGGCGCAGCAGGTCGGGGGTGCACCGGAGCGTGGGTTCGCGCCCGGGGTCGTCGCTGATGTAGCCGACCTCCACGTAGGGCACGCCCACCTCGCCGAGGACCTTGGTGTGCTCGCGCACGGTGGCGTCGGTGAAGCGCCAGTCGTTGAGGTAGCCGCCGTCGCGCAGGGTGACGTCCAGGATCCTGGGTCGCCGGGGTTCGGCGTCGATGTGTCGAGCGGGCACGTCATGCCTCCTGACAGGCGCCGGACATTCACCATAAGTAAGTTGACCGCCACCCAGGGGAATCAAACATTCCGCCCCGCCCGGGAACGGACCGGGCCGCCGCCTCCGGACCCGGAGGTGCCGACCGGCTGTTTGCGCTGGTCGCCCCGGGGGGTAGTCGGGGATCGGGGACCTTCGCCGACGACGCGCGGGCCGCGTCCCCGGGCCCGCGAACCGCGCCGACGGCGGAGGAAGGACACGGGGGCACTCTTCTCGGGGGGAGCTGGCGATGGCTGGATCAGAGGGCGCCGACCGGATGAGGCCGCCGCCGGTGTCGGTCACGGGACCGGTCGCGCCGCCGGAGCAGCGGGGGCCGTCCGACGAGTACGCGGGGACCGACCGCCTCGCCGACGAGCAGGAGCTGCTGGAGGGCGCCGACATCATCGAGGGTGACGACGGGGCCAGCTTCACCGTCCTGGAGCGCCAGACCTGCTTCAACCTGCTGGCCACGCGCGACATCGGTCGCGTGGCCTTCACGATCGCGGGGGACGCGGCGCCCACGGTGCTGCCGGTGAACTACACGATGGTCGACGGCGGCATCGTGTTCCGCTCCACGCTGGCCGGGGCCGTCATGCGCCACGCGCGCGGATACGCCGCCTTCCAGGTGGACAGCCTCGACGAGGAGCGCCGCCAGGGGTGGAGCGTGCTGGCCAGCGGGCGGTGCTCGTGGATCCGCGACGCGGCCGAGCTGGCACGCCTGCCGCAGGGCGGCCTGCCCCGGCCCTGGGCCGAGGGGGCGCGCGACCAGGTCCTGAGGATCACGCCCGGCAGGCTGAGCGGACGGCAGATCCACCGGCGCTGACCCGGCTGCCCCGCCCGGAGGGGTTCGGGGGCCGCCACAGGACACGACGGGCGCCGGGCCGGGCCCGGAACCCGCCGCCGCGCGGCCCGCGCGGCGGTCAGTCGGCGGGTCGGTGCAGCAGGAACGCCCCGGCGTAGACGGGCCGGTCCGCGCGCTGGCCGTCGGTGGCCACGTACTCGTCCAAGACGGCGACGATGCGGCGGTCCAGCTCCGCCACCTCCTCGTCCGACAGGTGCAGCACGAAGCGCGAGTAGATGCGCACCGACTCCGGTCCGGCCTCGCTCAGTTCCTGCTGGAAGGCCTCCACCGGCGCGACGGCGGAACCGGCGTCGGTGTCCAGAAGGGGGCCGTCCAGCCACCAGGTCTCCCCGGTGGCGCGGTAGGGCTTCTCCAGCGCGCCGCTGGCCCCGGTGCGCACCGGCGCGGGCAGCAGCAGGCCCGCGTCCACGAGCTGGCGGACGTGGTACAGGACCGTGCCCGGGGTGACCTCCAGACGGTCGGCCAGCTCCTTGTTGGTGAGCTCCCGGGTCAGGCAGAGCCGCAGGATGCGCACCCGCAGCGGATGGGCCAGGGCCTTGGCCTCCTGGACCGTGGCCGGTCGTCGCGTGCGCGGGCGGCGGGCGGTCCCGCTCTGTTCCGGTTCTCCCATGTCCCGAGGGTAACAACGGTCGATTTCCAGCAATCGATTGAGTTTTATCAATCGATCTGCCATTCTCGATCGCATGACGGACACCAGCCCCCCGCACACCCCTCCCGCTCCGCCGCCGCGCCCGCACCCCGCACCGCTGGGCGCCGCCTTCTGGAACCTGTGGACCTCCTCCGCCCTGTCCAACCTCGCCGACGGCGTGCTGAAGACGGCGCTGCCGCTGGTGGCGCTGCGCTTCACCGACTCCCCCGCCCTCATCGCCGGGGTGACGTTCGCGCTGACCCTCCCGTGGCTGTTCTTCTCGCTCCCGGCGGGCGCACTGGCCGACCGGCTCGACCGGCGCCGCACGATGCTCGGCGCCAACCTCGCCCGGGCGCTGCTGCTCGGCGTCCTGGCACTGTCCCTGGCCCTGGACCTGGGCTCGGTCTGGCTGCTGTACGCGGTGGCGCTGTGCGTCGGGGTCACCGAGACCCTCTACGACACCTCGGCCCAGTCGATCCTGCCCCAGGTGGTCGGCCGCGACCGGCTCCCCCGGGCCAACGGGCGGCTGCACGCCGCCGAGCTGACCGCGAACCAGTTCCTCGGGCCTCCCCTCGGCGGCCTGCTGGCGGCGGTGGGCGCGGCGGCGGCCTTCACCGCCCCGGCGTCGCTGTGGCTGGTCGCGGTGGGCGCGCTGCTGCTGGTGCGCGGCCGGTTCCGGACCGGGCGGGCCGCGCCCGCCACCCTGCGCGCCGACATCACCGAGGGGCTGCGCTTCCTGTGGCGCGACCGGATCCTGCGCTCGTTCGCGGCGATGGTGGGGGCCAGCAACTTCGCCAGCAACGCGGCCTTCACCGTCTTCGTGCTCTTCGCGGTGGGCCCCGACTCGCCCATGGGCCTGTCCGAGCCCGCCTACGGCCTGCTCATGACCGCCGTCGCCGCGGGCAGCGTGATCGGCGCCCTGGGCGCCGGGCGGATCGAGCGGCTGGTGGGACGCACCCGGGCGCTGCGGGCCTGCGTGCTGACCTTCGCCGTGCTCGTGGGCCTGCCCGCGCTGACCGCCGACCCCGTCCTGGTCGCGGCGGGCTTCTTCACGGGCGGGCTGGGGCTCGCGGTGTGGAACGTGGTCACGGTGTCGCTGCGCCAGCGGATCACCCCCGATCCCCTGCTCGGCCGGGTGAACAGCGCCTACCGGCTGCTGGCCTGGGGCACCATGCCGCTCGGCGCCGCCGCGGGCGGCCTCCTCGCGGAGTTCCTCGGCCTGACCTGGGTGTTCGCCTCCATGGGGCTGCTGTGCCTGGGCCTGCTCGCCGGACTGGCCCGGTTGGACGACGCGTCCCTGGCCGCCGCGGAGCAGCGGGCCGACGAGGACCGGCAAGCCCCCGGGGACCGGTGAAAACCGGTGGACTCCCCCTGCCCCGCGGTGGAGCATGAGGGACTATGACCCCACCCGAGGAAGAGGTGCTGGAGGGCGGCAACGTCGCCGACCAGGTGGTGCGCGTGGGCCGGACCGTGCGCAAACCGTGGCGGCGCTCCTCCCCCTCCGTGCTGCTCCTGCTCACCTACCTGCACGCGCACGGCTACGAGGCGTCCCCTCCCGCGGTCGGCAGGGACGAGCGGGGCCGCCAGGTGCTCGGATACGTGCCGGGGACGCTGGCGGACCGGACGGCTGCGATGACGGAGGGGGAACTGCGTCGGCTGGGCGGGACGATCCGCCGCCTCCACGACCTGACCGCCGCGTACCGGCCCCGGGAGGAGCCGGTGTGGGAGGTGCCCATCCCCCACGAGCGCGAGGAGCTCGTCTGCCACAACGACCTGGCGCCGTGGAACCTGGTGCGCGACGGCGACGCCTGGACCTTCATCGACTGGGACTGCGCCGGTCCGGGCACGCGCATGGGCGACCTCGGGTACGCCGCGCACGGGTTCGTGCCGCTGCACGGGAGCGGGGACCCCCGGCGCGACGCGCGGCGGCTGCGCGCCCTGGCGGACGGGTACGGGTGCGACGGGGCCCAGCGCCGTGAGCTGCCCGACGCGGTCCTGGGCCGCGTGCGCGGCATGTACGACCTGCTGACGGAGGGCGCGCGGACGGGCGAGCAGCCGTGGGCGCGCCTGCACGCGGAGGGGCACGCCGACCACTGGGGACCGGCGTCGGAGTACGTCGGGCGCCACCGCGAGCTGTGGCGGGAGGCGCTGCTGCGCTGACGGTGGCCCGCGTGCCGCCTCGCGCCTCATGGACGCGAGCGCGCCCCCGGCGCGCTCCGGGACACGGCGGGCGCACGGGCGCCGCAGGCCCGACGGAGCCGGATCCTAGAAAGCGGTCCACACGAAGGCCGCCGAGATCGGGTGGCCCCGGAACCTCTCCCATGTGGGCTTGGCCGCCACCCAGGTGTCGTCCACGGTGCCCTCCGCCATCTCGGCCAGCCGCCATCCCGCGGCCGAGGCGGCGCGCACGTGGTCGCTGATGAGGTGGACGTGGGTGGCGATGGCGATGTCCTCGCCGGAGGCGTCGGTGTAGTGGGTGGGCATCCCCGAGACCATCGAGAACTGCGGGTGGTAGGCGACCAGCACGCACGTCCCCCCGGGCCGGACGAGCCGCCGGGCCTCGGCGTAGAAGGGCGCCAGGTCCGGCAGGTGCTCGTCGATCAGGGAGGCGATGACCAGGTCGTAGGCGGCGCCGGGCAGGCCCGTGTCGCGCACGTCGCCCCGCGTGAGGCTGTCGTGGGCGCCGCGCCTGTCGGCCAGCGCCAGCATGCCGGAGCTGAGGTCGACGCCGTCCACGCGCCCGGCCCCGCGGCCGCGCAGCCACGCACCGGTGCGGCCGGTACCGCAGCCCAGGTCGGCGGCGCGGGCGACGGCCGACCAGTCGGGGACGGCCAGGCCGTCCAGGAGGGCGAGGTCCATGGCGTCCAGGACGGAGTCCTCGTAGGTGCTGGACCAGCCGTCGTAGCCGGTGGCCACGTCGACGGTGCGGTAGTGGCGGGTGTCGAAGTCCGCGAAGTCGGGCATGGGGGCGAGTATGGCGTGTTCGGCCCGGGGAGGGCGAACCCTTTTCGGGCGGGTCCGAGGCCGGGAAAACCGGTTGCCGCCGCCGCGGGCGTGCTCCTAGGTTGGTCGCCATGTGCTGCTTCCAGGCGATCGTCTGCCGGGCCCACGCCTGGCCGGTGAGCTGCCACACCCACGTCGTCCGGCCCCGGTCCCCGCGCCTGGGCCGGTAGTCCGCCGTCCCGGCCGCCGCGAACCCCGCCCGCGGGGTCCGTCCGGCCCGCCGGGAGCCCCGCCCCTCCCCCTCCGCTTCGCGCGCGTGTCCCCACCGCGTGTCCGGACGGCTCGGGAGGGGTGCGCCGCCCGCCGCCGTCGGCGCGGGCGCGCCCGTGCGCGCCCGCACGGCGGTCGGCCCGGCGACGACCGCGGACGGCACCTCCTCCTTCCCGTGTGACCCTCCGGTCCAGGCACAGTCGCGTCCCTCCTTCCCTCGGACGGGCTGCCCGGACCTCCTTTCGCGTTGTCGCGCGCCGTGTGGCGCGCCCGTCCGTGCCGCCCGTCCTCGTCGGCCACCGCAGGGTGGCTGGAACGGACCTTCCGTGGCACGTACCGAACGCTCACGTCGCACGGGTGCCGGTGACAACCGGCGCCGCTTCTCCCAGAACTTCCTCGCCGACCCGGGCGCCGCCCGCCGCGTGGTGGCGGTGTCCGGGATCGGCCCCGCCGACCTGGTGGTGGAGGTGGGGCCGGGTGAGGGCGCCCTCACCCGCTTCCTGGCCCCGGCCGCCCGCCGGGTCCTGGCCTACGAGATCGACCCGCGCCTGGCCGAACGGCTCTGCGCGCGCTACCGCGACCCCGCGAGCGGGGTGCGGGTGGCGCGGGCCGACTTCACCCGGGTGCGCCCGCCGCGGGGCGAGTTCCACCTGGTGGGCAACATCCCCTACGCGCGCACCGCGGACATCGTGCGCTGGTGCCTGGACGCGCGGGGCCTGGCCTCGGCCACCCTCGTCACCCAGCTGGAGTACGCGCGCAAGCGCACCGGCGGGTTCGGGCGGTGGAGCCGGTTGACGGTGCTGACCTGGCCGGAGTGGTCGTGGTCGCTGGCCGGGCGGATCGACCGGCAGCGGTTCCGGCCGGTGCCCCGGGTGGATTCGGGCATCCTGGTGCTGCGCAGGCGCCGGACGCCGCTGGTGGAGCCGGGACGGATGAGCGGCTACCGGCGCCTGGTCGAGCTGGGGTTCGGGGGAGCGGGCGGATCGCTGGGCGCGTCGCTGCGCCGCGCCCACCCCGCCCGGCGGGTGGACCGGGCGCTGGCCCGGGCCGGGATCGCCGCCGGTACCCCCGTCGGACACGTGGACCCGGGGCAGTGGCTGGAGGTCTTCCGGACACTGGAGGGCTGAGCCCGCGCGTCACGCGACCGCCGCTGCGGCGGGGATGCGGTGTCCACCGGGCCGGTCGGCTGACCCGCCCGGGCGCCCTCAGCCCAGGAAGTCCAGGAGGGCGGCGGTCAGCTCGGCCGGTGCGTCCTCCTGGACGAGGTGCCCGGCCCCGGGCAGGACGCGCAGCCGCGCCCCGGGGATCGCGGCGGCGAGCCGTCGGCCGCGGTCCAGAGGAAGCCAGGTGTCCTCCTCGCCCCACACCACCAGCACCGGCAGGTCGAGATCGGCGTAGGCGTCCTCGACCTCGGCGGTGTAGCGCTCGTCGGCCTGCGCGATCTGCCGGTAGAACGCGGGCTGGCCGTCCGCACCCAGCCAGGGGCGCACGAGCGCGTCCAGGACGTCGGTGCGGGGCTCGCGGTGCGCCGCGGAGGAGACGTAGGCGCGCACCAGAGCCTCGTGCAGGTGCGGGGGCAGCGCGGCGAACACGTCGGCGTTGGCGTTGACGAGGCGGAAGAAGTCGCTGCCCCAGGGGCGGACGCTGACCGCGTCGACCAGGGCGAGGCGGTCGTAGGCCGCCCCGTCCAGGACGGCCGAGCGCAGGGCCACGGCGCCGCCGAAGTCGTGCGCCACCACGGCGGGGCGCTCCAGCCCCCAGTGGTCGAGCAGGGCGGTGAACGCGGCCTGCTGGGCGGCCAGCGACACGTCCTGCCCCTCGTGCTTGGCCGAGGCCCCGTAGCCGGGCATGTCCCACACGTGGACGGTGTACCGGGCGCTCAGGGCGCGGGCGACGTGGCGCCAGACGTGGGAGGAGAAGGGCGTGCCGTGCAGCAGCACGACCGGGTCCCCGTCCCCGAACCGGGCCCAGCGCACGGTTCCGTTGGGCGCCTCGAAGCTCCGGTCGAGGGTCAGGGCGTCGCCGCTCATGTGGTGCCTTTCCGTCACGGGGTCGCGGGCCGTACCGAGGCTAGGGGGCCGCGGTGACGTTCCGGCGCTCCGGGCGGGTCCGCGCGCGGGAGCACGCCGGGCGGGCCCCGCCCGGCGCGGCTCACACCCTCAGGACGGCGAAGCACTCCCCCGGAACGGTGACGGTGGTCCCCGCGGTCCTGGGCTCACCGTTGGCGAGCAGGAGTTCGTGCGGGGCCGCGTCCAGCTCCACCTCGGCGCCGTCGGCGTCCAGGTTGCACACCACCCGCAGGCTCCCCCGGACCAGGACGAGCTGGCGCCCGCCGCCGCCCGTCTCGACCGCGGCGCGGTCCAGGCGCGGGTCGGACAGCTCCGGTTCCACGCGCCGCAGGGCGATGAGCGCCCGGTAGGTGTCCAGGACCAGCCCGTGCGGTTCGCGTCCGGGCTCGGACCAGTCCAGGACGGCGCCGTCGCGGGTGGCCGGGTCCATGGGGTCGGGGATCTCCTCCTCGGCCCACCCCAGCGCGGCGAACTCGCGGCGGCGGCCCTCGCGTACGCCCCTGACCAGGTCGGGGTCGGCGAAGGAGGCGAAGAACGGCCAGGGCGTGGCGGCCCCCCACTCCTCCCCCATGAAGATCATGGGGGTGTAGGGGGAGCACAGCACCAGCGCGGCGCCGCAGGCGAGCAGGCCCGGGGAGAGGTGTTCGCCCATGCGGTCGCCCCGGGCCCGGTTGCCGATCTGGTCGTGGGTGCTCAGGTAGGCCAGGAAGCGGCTGCCGGGGACGCGCGCGGTGTCCACGGGGGCGCCGTGGGTGCGGCCGCGGAAGCTGGAGCGGGTGCCCGCGTGCCAGAACGCGCGGGTGAGCGCGGCGGGCAGCGCCCCGGGGTCGGCGAAGTCGGCGTAGTAGCCGTGCGCCTCCCCGGTGAGGGCGACGTGCAGGGCGTGGTGGAGGTCGTCGGACCACTGGGCGGTCATGCCCAGTCCGCCCGCCTCCCGGGGCAGGACGGTGCGGGGGTCGTTGCGGTCGGACTCGGCGACCAGGGACAGCGGCCGGTTCAGGGCGGCGGCGAGGGCCTGCACCTCCTCGGCGAGTTCGGCCAGCAGCGGGGTGGCGCGGTCGTCGCGCAGGGCGTGCACGGCGTCCAGGCGCAGCCCGTCCAGGTGGTAGTGGCGCAGCCAGTCCAGGGCGTTGTCCAGGACCGTGCGGCGGACCGGGTCGGAGTCGGGGCCGTCCAGGTTGAGGGAGGGTCCCCAGGCGTTCTCGCCGTGGAAGTAGGGGCCGAAGCGGGGCATGTAGGCGCCCGAGGGGCCGAGGTGGTTGTAGACCACGTCGAGCAGGACGGCCAGGCCGCGGCGGTGGCAGGCGTCGACGAGGGTCTTGAGGGCGTCGGGGCCGCCGTAGGGGTCGTGGACGGCCGCCCACAGGACGCCGTCGTAGCCCCAGCCGTGTGTGCCGTCGAAGGCGTTGACCGGCATGAGTTCGACGTGGGTGACGCCGAGGTCGACCAGGTGGTCGAGGCGGTCGGCGACGGCGGCGAGGGTGCCCTCGGGGGTGAAGGTGCCCACGTGGAGTTCGTAGACGACGGCGCCCGCGAGGGGGCGCCCGGTCCAGTCGGCGTCGGTCCAGGCGAAGGCGGCGTGGTCGTGAACGCGGCTGGGGCCGTGGACGCCGTGGGGCTGGTGGAGCGAGCGGGGGTCGGGCAGGGGCTGGGGGTCGTCGTCCAGGAGGTAGGCGTACTCGGTGCCGGGCCCGGCGTCCTCGACGCGGACGCGCCACCAGCCGTCGTCGTCGGGCCGCATGGGGACGTCGCGCTCCGCGGCGCCCTCGCGCTGTGCCGTGCCGTACAGGCGCAGGCGGACGCGTTCGCGGTGGGGCGCCCACACGGCGAAGTCGCCGCGGACGCCGACACCCGGGACGGCGGGGGCGGCGAGGGCGTCGGACGTGGTCGGGGTGGTCTGGGCTCGGTTCACGCAGGGTGGTCTACCCGGATCGCGCGCCCGCCATCCGCGGCTGCCGGTGTTGCCTGGACCTGCCCGTTTCGCTCAGCGGAGCGGGCGGTAGACGTGCAGGCGCACCGACGCCGTGACGGCCACGGGTTCGGGCAGGGCGGCGATGCGGGCGCGCAGGTCCCCGGCGTCGATGTGGCGGGCGCTGGGTCCCATACCGACGACGGTCGCGGCGTCGGCGCGGTCCAGGTCCATGGTGAAGCGCAGGTCCTCGGCCCCGGCGGGGGCGAAGTGCCCGTGCAGCGAGTCGGCGAGGCGTTCGTCCTTGCGCGGGTCCACCTCCAGCAGGCCCAGCGGTCCGCGCAGTTCGGCGAGGTGGTCGGCGGCGGGCACGAGGACCAGCAGCACCCCGTCGGCGCGCAGGACGCGGTGGAACTCGGCGGCGTTGCGCGGCGCGAACACGTTGAGCAGGGCGTCCGCGGAGCCGTCGCGCAGCGGCAGGCCCCGCCAGGCGTCGGCGGTCACGGCGCCGCCGCGCTCGTGCGCCCTGGCCGCCTTGCGGGCGGCGAACTTGGAGGCGTCGGCGGTCAGCCCCACGGCGTCGGGCAGGGCCTCCAGCACCCGGGTCAGGTGGCGCCCGGTTCCGCCGCCGATGTCGGCGACCAGGGGCGCGGGCGCGGTGAGCTCGCGGGCCAGGGCGGCGGCCAGGGCGGCGGAGATCGGGTCGTGGTGTCCCGCCTCCTGGAACCGGAGGCGGTCGGCGACCATCTCCCGGCTGTCTCCGGTCCCGGGCGGCGTGGCGCCGGTGAGCAGGCTCGCGTACCCCTCCCTGGCCACGTTGAAGCTGTGCCCGGCGCCGCAGGAGAGCCCGCGCTCGCCCGGGTCCAGTCCGTTGCCGCAGGCGGGGCAGGCCAGGGCCGCCGCGACGGCCGCGGGCATGCGCAGCCTGGGGCCGGTGGTGTGTGGGGTGTCGGTACGCGCCATGATCGCGGCAAGCCTACCCGCGCTCCGAAGAGGCCGGGGCGCAGCGGCGCGACGCCCCGGTTTCCTCCGCTGCGCCTCCCCTACCGCTCCACGCCGCCGTGCGGTGAGGACCGCCTCCGGACGGCGCCCCTCACTCCCGGGCCAGGACCGCCACCGGGTACCGGTCGAGGACCCCGGCCAGGTGCGCCAGGACGAGCCCGTCGGCGCTGTCGGGCGCCACGGCCCGGCCCGTGAGCCGGTCGGTCCAGGTCCCCGGCCCCGAGGGCAGCGCCACGACCGTGTCCGCCCAGCCCCCCGCGTCGGCCAGCCCGATCGGCAGCCGGGTGGCGACCACCGCCAGGTCGGGCCGGTCGGCTCCGGCCGAGGTCCGCGCGAAGGCCAGGGCGTGGTCCCGGGCCGGGCCGGAGGCGGTGAGCGGCAGGTACCCCGTGGGGCGCAGCTCGCGGCGCGCGCGCAGGCACGCGCGGACCAGGTGGAGCTTGGCCGCGCCGGTGGCGTCCACCGGCGGGCGCCAGCCGTCCTCGATCCGGGTCAGCAGGTCCGCGCGGGCCTGGTGGTCCACAGGCCTGCGGTTGTCGGGGTCCACCAGGGACAGGTCCCACAGCTCGGTGCCCTGGTACAGGTCCGGGACGCCCGGGCCGAGCAGCTGCACGGCCTTCTGGCCCAGGGAGTTGCTCCATCCGGCCTCGCGCACCGACTCCACCACGGAGGCCACCTCCCCGCGCAGGGCCCTGTCGCCCAGCACCCGCGCGGGCCAGGAGCGGACGCGGTCCTCGAAGTCGGGGTCCGGCTCCGTCCAGGAGGTGCCCAGCCGCGCCTCGCGGGCGGCCTTGAGCAGGTAGTCGGCCAGGCGCTCCTCCCCGATGGGCCAGGCGCCGACCAGGGTCTGCCACCCCAGGAGGTTGAGCGCGGGCTCGGGCAGGGCGCACCGCCCGGCCCAGCGGCGCACGGCCTCGGCGAAGGGTTCGGCCACCTCCGACAGGGCGGCCAGGCGGGCGCGCACGTCCTCCGAGCGCTTGGTGTCGTGCGTGGACAGGGTGGTCATGGTGTGCGGCCGGGCGGCCTCGCGGCGGGCCGCGCCGTCGTGGAACTCGCGCGGCGTGACGGCGAAGTCGGCGGGGTCACCGCCCACCTCGTTGAGGGCGACGAACCTGGTGGTGCGGTAGAAGGCCGTGTTCTCGGTGCCCATGGCCACGACCATCCCGCTGGTCTGCTGGATGCGCCGCGCGGCCTCGCCCCGGGGGTCGCGGCGCACCCGCAGGTCGACGGCCTCCAGGTCGTGGGCCAGGTCGGGGCGCCGCTCCACGGCGGTCTCCACCGCCCGGGCCCAGTCGCGCTCGCCCTCGGGCAGGTAGGAGCGGTACACGTCGAAGGCGCACAGCAGCTCGGCCACGGCCTCCTCACGGCGGCGCACCGCTTCGGGCGGGGGCTCCTCCCGCCCGCGTTCGGGCCGGGGCGGCAGCAGGGCGGCGATCCGCCGCACCTCGGTGCGCAGCAGCACGGAGGCGGCGTGGCGGCGGGCCCGCAGGTCGGCCTCGGCGACGTCCACCTCCACCCCGTGGTCGAGGGCGAGGGTGGTCAGATCGGCCTCACCGGAGGGGTCGACGAACACGCCGCAGAGCTCGCGCAGGGCGTCGTACCCGGTGGTCCCGGCGACCGGCCAGGACTGGGGCAGGCTCTCGCCGGGGGCGAGGATCTTCTCCACCACGACCCAGCCGCCGAAGCGCTCGGCGAGGCGGCGCAGGTAACCGCCGGGGTCGGTGAGCCCGTCCACGTGGTCCACCCGCAGACCGTCGAGCTGGCCGAGCTCGGCCCAGCGCAGGATCTCGGCGTGGGTGGCGTCGAAGACGCCGGGTTCCTCCACCCGCACGGCGGCCAGTTCGCTGACGTCGAAGAACCGGCGGTAGGTGAGTTCGCCGTCGCCGCGCCGCCAGGACACCAGCCGGTAGTGCTGGCGCTCGTGCACCGCCTCGACGGAGTCGCCGGGCCCGTGGGTGCCGGGGGCGAGCGGGTAGCGCTTGTCGTGGTAGGCCAGGCAGCCGTCGGCGAGGACGAGGGCGGACAGGGCGGCCCGTCCGCCGTCGCCGTCGTCGCCCAGCACGGGGATGAGCACGGGTCCGGCGTCGAAGTCGATGTCGAAGCAGCGCGCGTACACCGAGTCCCGTCCGTGGGCGAGGACGTCCCACCACCAGCGGTTGGCGTCGGCGCGCACCACGGACATGTGGTTGGGGACGATGTCGGCGACCACGCCCATACCCAGCTCGTGCGCCTTGGCGGCCAGGGCCTCGCGGGCGGCGTCCCCGCCCAGTTCGGGCGAGACCCGGGTGGGGTCGACCACGTCGTAGCCGTGCTGGGAGCCCGGCGCGGCGGCCAGTACGGGGGACAGGTAGACCGCCCCGGTTCCCAGTCGGTCCAGGTAGTCGAGCAGGTCCGCGGCGTCCTCCAGGGTGAACCCGGGGCGCAGCTGGAGGCGGTAGGTTGACGTCGGAGCGGTGGACGTGTCGTGCGTGCTCATCACGCATCTACCCGTGCCCGTACCGTCCGCGTGTCATGCACGCCGGTCCGCGTGAGCGCCATGCCACACGGGGCCGCCTTGGGGGTGGTGGTCCGCCGATGGTTAAATTCTTCGGCGGTGCTCCATCACCAGCGACGACGCTCCCGTTCGGGGACGCGCGGCGGTGAACGCAGACCAGGACCACCGACACCGACGAAGGGGATAGAAGCAGTCGTGCTCCCGTCCAACAAGCGCACCAAGACCGGCGTCCTCCGCCACGGCGGGGCCTCCAGGGGGGTCTCAGCGTCGGCCGCGCTGGCCGGCCTGCTGCTGGCCGTGACCGCCTGCGGCAGCGACCAGGCCGTTCCGGACAGCGCCGCGCCGGAGGTTCCCGAGGGCCTGGAGTGCTTCTCCGGCAGCCTCTCGGGGGCCGGTTCCAGCGCCCAGGAGAACGCGATGACGACCTGGATCGCCGGTTACCAGTCCGCCTGCGACGACGCGCGCGTCTACTACAACTCGATCGGCTCGGGCGGCGGGCGCAGCCAGTTCATCGACGGCGCGGTGGCCTTCGCCGGGACCGACGCGGCGATGGACCCGGACGAGAACGCCGACGCCAGGGAGCGGTGCGGCGGCTCCGACGTGATCAACCTGCCCGCCTACGTGATCCCGATCGCGGTGGTGTTCAACCTGGAGGGCGTGGACTCGCTGAACCTGCGCCCGCAGACGCTGGCCAAGATCTTCAACCAGGAGATCACGCGGTGGAACGACCCCGAGATCGCCGAGGACAACCCGGACGCGGACCTGCCGGACATGGCGATCACCCCGGTCAACCGCTCCGACGACTCCGGCACCACGGAGAACTTCGCCAACTACCTCAGCGCCGCGGCGCCCGACGCCTGGCCGCACGAGCCGAGCGGGCAGTGGCCGCTCACCCCGCGTGAGTCGGCGCAGGGCAACAGCGGTATCGCCGACACGGTCGAGCGGGCCGAGGGGTCCATCGGCTACGTGGAGATGTCGCACGTGCACGGCATGTCCACGGTGGACATCGGCGTCGGCGGCGAGTTCGTGGAGATCTCCCCCGAGGCCGCCGCCCAGGTGGTCGCCGAGTCCCCGCAGCGCGAGGACAACCCCAGCGAGTACGACCTGGCACTGGACCTGAACTACGGCACGACCGAGGCCGGCAGCTACCCGCTGGTCCTGGTCAGCTACGAGGTCGTGTGCCTGGACTACCCCGACGACGGCCAGGCCGAGCGGGCCAAGTCCTTCCTGCGCTACGTGGTGAGCCCGGAGGGGCAGTCGGCCGCCTCCGAGGAGACCGGGTCGGCCCCGGTCAGCGACGCCCTGCGCGAGAAGCTCCTGGAGTCGATCGCCGCCGTCAGCTGAGCGGTTCCGCCCGCGCGGCGGTGACCCCGCGGGTCCGGCCGGTCCCGGGCCGCCCGAGCCGCGGGAACGGACGTCACGGGCACGTCACCGCGGCGGCGTGCCCGTCGCACGCGCGGCGTCGGGTACCTTGAGTACCGGCCGCGTCGCCCTCGGTCATCCCCGGGATGCGGGGGCGCTCGGCGGGGTCCGCCCGCTCTCCGGGTCGATGTCTTCCCCCATCTGCCCGGTCGCGGTCGGGCCCCGGGAGGCGGTCAGCCGCGCTCGCGGCGCAGCCTCCGGCGGGCCCGCGCCCATCCCGAGCGCAGCCAGCCGCCGGACCGCGCGGCGCTGGTGGGCTCCCGCCCCGTCTCGTGCTCCGGTGTGCCGCACTCCCCCGCCGGACGCTCCTCCGTCCCGGCCCCCGGGGAGGGGGCGGCCACCTCCGCCGGTTCGGGTTCGGTGCGCGGGGGCGGCGGCACCGAGCGGTACAGCGACAGGTCGGTCAGCGTCTCCTCCCCCGCGTGGATCCGGTAGCGGCCGTGCAGGGCGGCGACCACGTCGCCCAGGTCCTCGTCCTCCTCGCGTACCCGCAGGGCCCGGGCCAGCGCGCGGGTGCGCCACAGCCGCACCCCGGCGTCGCGGGTGGGCGAGGCGGCCGGGAAGAGTTCGGTGAGCCCCGCGCGGGCGCGCTCGGCGCTGGCCAGCAGGCGCGACAGGGCCACCTGGCCCAGCCCCCAGGAGACCGGGACCTGGAGCAGGAACGGTGAGGGGAACCCGGTGCGGGGCGCGGACGTGGCGAAGGAGATCCGGGGTTCGCGCAGGTAGTTGGCCTGGATCAGTCGCAGGTCCAGGTGGGGTCCGCCGATGTCGCGCCGGGCCCGGCCGTCCACCGCCCGCAGCCGCCGCGCCCCGTGTACGGCGGCGCCGCCCTCCTCGGCGCCGTCCCAGTCGGCGACCAGGGTCAGGGCCAGGTCGGTCTCGGCGCTGTCCAGGAGCCGGTCCACGCAGCCGCGGACCAGGTCGTAGGGCGCGCCGGAGACCTCGACCACGGCGTGCACGAGCGGGATGCGGCGCCGGTGGGCCGGTACCCGCTCGCGGTAGGCGTGCGGGTGCGGCATGAACTCGGCGAGGACCTCGGTGCGGAAGCGTTCGGAGGGCAGCCGGGTGCGCGCGGTGCCCGCGCGGCCCACGTGCCAGCCGGTGGCGGCGGGTTCGGGCAGCAGGACGGCGCCCGCCTGCCAGAGGCGGTAGCCGAACTCGGTGTCCTGGCCCAGGTCGAGGTCGGGGTCCACTCCCCCGGCGGCCTCGTACAGGCTGCGGCGCACGGCCGCCGCAGCGCCGACGTAGGCGTGGAAGCCCAGGTGGTCGGCGTCGCGCAGGCCGTCGCTGCCGGTGAGGACGCGCTCGACCCACGCGTGGTGGCGGCCGGTGTCCAGGGCGGTGTGCAGGGCGTCGGTGCGGGCCAGGGCCAGGACGTCGGTGGGGCTCTGGGGCCCGGTGTCGGCGAAGCGGACCCGGCCGAGCGTGACGGCCTCGGCGTGGACGTGGTGCCAGCGCGCCTGGGCCTCGACGAACTCGCGGCACACCACCATGTCGGAGTCCATCCACAGCAGGACGTCGCCGGTGCTGGAGTGGGCGCCGTAGGCGCGGGCGTATCCGGCGCCCCAGCCGCCGTCGGGGACGGTCAGGACGCGGCAGTGGGCGGGGCGCAGGTCGGGCAGGCGCAGTGCCGGGGAGGAGTGGTCGTCCACGACCACGACCTCCATCAGGTCCTCGGGGTAGGTCTGCGCGGCCAGTGAGGCCAGGGCGAGGTCGAGGCGGCGCTGCCCGCCGCGCGCCGGGATGACGACGCTGACCCGCAGGTCGGGGGTCCAGCGTCCGATGTCGGGCGGTGTCAGCGCACTCCAGTCGTTGCGGAAGACGCGGGTGAGGACGCGTTCCACCCGGCCACGGTGAGACACTCCGTCAACATGAGACCCTACGTGCTTATTCAGTGACACATAGTAACCATACCCTCGCCCGGCTCCATCGCGGAGGCCTTCGCCCATGTGTCAGGAAACGGGTCCGCGGCGAACGGACCGGGCACACGGACGGGGGCGCGCCGCACGGGTTCCGGCAGCGCGCCCCCGGCAGCGGGTGCGCGGTCAGCGGTCCTGGCCGCCCTGCGCCCTGAGCATCCGGACGCCGAGGCAGACCACGCCCACGAGCAGGGCGGCCATCAGGAGCCAGATCAGGAGACCGACCACCACGGACAGGATCCAGAAGAAGGCGATGACGACCGCGACCGCGGCCGCGACCCTGAACACGAGACGTCCCATGGGCGGAAGAATACGCGGAGCGCGCCGCCGGCCGGAACCCGCGTGTACGGCCCGCTTACGGGAAGGGCGCGCTGTTCGGCCCCCTCCGGCGCGGCCTCGTACCCACGGCGCGCCCGGTGCGTCGGCACCGGCCGTGGGTACGAGGCCGTCGCGGGCCGCAGCCCTCGCCTCACACGGGCAACGCTTCCGGTCGGTCCGCCAGGGAGTGTTCCGCGGAGGCTTTCAGATCAGCGAGCGGCCGTCCGGGCCATCTCTCGCGAGACGGTTCGCGCGGGTCAGCCCGGTTGGCTTCTCAAGCGGAACCGGCGCGGCGAGAGGCAGCCAGGTGGTCGCGAGCCGGAAATGAACCGAGGAACACGACCTAGCCGACGCGGACGGCGACGGTGAAGACGCTGTCCCAGTAGGCGGCCAGGGAGACCTCCTCCAGCGGCTTGGACGGGTTGGAGCCGTGGATCATGTTGCCGTTGCCGGAGTAGATCCCCACGTGGCTGGGCGAGGACTCGCTGTAGAAGAACAGCAGGTCCCCGGGCTGGACCTCGTCGCGCGAGATCCGGGTGCCGGCGTTGACCTGGTCGTAGGTCGTGCGGGGCAGGTTGACCCCCGCCTGGGCCCACGCGGCCTGGACCAGGCCCGAGCAGTCGTAGCCGTCGGGGCCGGTGCCGCCCCAGACGTAGGGCTTGCCGATCTGGGCGCGGGCGAAGTCCAGGACCGCCTGGACGTCGCCGGAGGCCGCGACGGCCTCGCCGCCGCCCGTGGAGGCCTCGGAGGCGGTCGGGTCCTGCCCGTCCAGGCTCTCCAGGACCTCGGACTGCTCGTCCAGGGCGGCCTCGCCCTCCTCCTTGGCCGTCTCGGCCTCGGAGAGCGCGGCGGAGGCGTCGGCCTCCGACTCGGCGGCCTGGTCGCGCAGGCCCTCGGCGCGCTCCACCTGGGCGACGTAGTCGTCCAGGACGGCGTCCTGGCCCATGGACAGGAAGTTCAGGTCGGCGATGTTCTGCAGCGACCCGTCCGGGTCGCCGCGGAACAGGACCGTGAAGAGGCTGTGCGTGGACCCGGTGTAGGCGGTCTGGGCGATCCCGGCGACCGTGCCGGACATGGCCTCCAGTTCCTCCTGGGCCTTGGCGAGCTGTTCCTCGACCTCCTCCAGTTCGGCCTCGGCGGCCGCGTGGTCCTCCTCGGCCTGGTTGTAGGCCTCGTTCAGGGTCGAGAGCTCCTCCTGGAGCTGCTCGTAGCGTTCGCGGGCCTCCTCGGCGGTGGGCTCGGCGAAGGCCACGCCCGAGGACAGGACGACGGCGCCCAGGGTGGCGCAGCCGACCGTCGCGACACGGCGCCTGCTGCGCCTTCCGGGCTCGGGGTTGCGAGTCAAGGGACCGACTGCCTTTCTCCCACACCCGCCTACCAGCGCAGGGCATCCCGAGAACGCGCCCGGATGAGGGCGCGTGGGAACGCGGTGAGGGGGATCCCGGCGGGCGGCGCTCAAGGGGGCCGAGGGAGGTGTGCCGGGGTTCTGCGGTGGCCTCTGCTCATGGGAAAGGACTGCTCGTGAGCGAGAGTGCGACGGAAACCGGACACCGTCACCCTTGTGGTGACTAACGGGGGCGTTCCGGCCTGAGGGAACACTAATTCACCAACGGGACCGGTCGCGACCCTTTCGTTACCTCCCCTTGGGCAACCCTCTGACCAGCGGTTCCATAACAAGAGGGCCGAAAAGCCCGCGTGAGCGGGCGTGACGGGGACTAGTTCTCCCCCCTGGAGACACCCCAAAACAGGGTAAAGCCCGTCGAAAAAGTGGTGTGTATCACGTGAACCACCGGAAGGGGGCGGGGACGGGCCCCGCCCCGGCACATGTCACAGGTGTCGCTGCCACCAGTCCAGGACCGCCTCGAAGCGGGCGACGCGGTGGCTGGGCAGGCCCGAGCGCGACAGCTCGTGCCCCTCAGCGGGGAAGAGCAGCATCTCCGCCTCCTGGCCGCGCAGCTTCAACGCCACGAACAGGCGCTGCGCCTGCTCCACCGGACAGCGCCAGTCCTCCTCGGAGTGGATGATCAGGAACGGGACGTCGATCCGGTCGGCGTAGGTGAGCGGACTCTCCTTGGCCCAGGTCTGCGGCGGCCCGTACAGCGGCCCGGGGAAGAACGAGCCGATGTCGGAGGAGCCGTGGAAGCTCTCGATGGCGTTGACCGCGCGCTCGCTGATCGCCGCCCGGAACCGCTCCCCGTGGTGGGCGGCGATCCAGGTGGTCATGAACCCGCCGTGGGACCCGCCCATGACGCCCACCCGCGAGGAGTCCAGCCGCTCGTCCTCCAGCGCCGCGTCCAGGAAGGCCAGCACGTCGGTGGCGGTGGTCGCGCCCACCGAGCCGATGACGGCACGGCCGTGCTCGTGCCCGTAGCCCGAGGAGCCGCGCGGGTTGCACATCACCACGGCGTACCCGGCCGCGGCGTAGACCTGCGTCTCGTCGAAGAGCTGGTGACCGTACTGGGCGAAGGGGCCGCCGTGGATCATCAGCACCACCGGGTGCGGGCCCTCGCCCTCGGGCACGGTGACCCACCCGTGCACGGGGTAGCCGTCGGCGGTGCGGGCCGTCAACTCCCTCATCGGCAGGGGGTCCAGGGCGCCGGCGAACTCCGTGAGCGCCCGCGTGCCCCCGTCACCGACCACGACCAGTTCGCCGCTGCTGCGGCCGTCGGCGACCACCGCGACGGTGACGCCGCCCGCGCTGTCGAAGGACTGGACCTGCACCGGGCCGCCGACGACCGTCTCGGGCTCGCCGCCCCCGAAGGGCACCAGGACCAGGTCCACCGCGCCCCGGTTCTCCGCCAGGCCGAGCAGGCCGCGCCCGGTGACCTTGGGGCCCCCGGCCATCCGCGGGTTCCGGGCGGGGGTCAGCCGGACGGGCGCCGCCGAGGCGTCGGCGGGCACCGACCACAGGGCGCTGGTCTGGCCCACGAAGTCGTCGAGGTCGGGGCCGAGCTCGTCACCGAGGAAGTAGACGGTGGCGCCGTCCCCGGAGAAGTCGCTGCGCGCGGCGTCCAGGTTCCCGGCGGTGACCCGGCGCGGCTCGGCGCCCTCCTCCGGCGCGCACGCCCACAGGTCCTCCACCAGGTCGGTGTCGCGGGTGGCGTGGCGCGCGGCGGCGAAGACCAGTTCGGCGCCGTCGGGTCTCCAGGTCACGGACCGGTGCTCGAAGTCGCCACGGGTCACCCGGACCGGCTCCCCCACCTCTCCCGAGGGGTCCAGGGGCGCGGAGACGAACACGTGCGTGCGCCGGTCGTTGGCGAACCCGAGATCGTCCAGCCGGTACTTGAGCTGCGTGATGCGCCGGGGCGGCTCCTTGCCCGGCTCGCGGTCCACGTAGCGGTCGGCCTCGGGGACGCGCGCGGTGTAGGCGATCCGGGTGGAGCCCGGGCTCCAGCGGGGGGCGCCCGCGCCCAGCGGGTGGGAGGTGATCTTCCAGGGCTCGCCGCCGTCGGCGGGCAGGACGTGGATCTGCGGGCGCTTGTCCTCGTCGGGGCGCAGGAAGGCGATCCACCGCCCGTCGGGGGAGAACACCGGACCGTTGTCCCTGGTGCCCCGGGTGAGCCGGGCGGGCGGCGCGGAGCCGTCGGTGGGCACGGACCACAGGGAGCCCAGGTAGGCGTCCTCCTCCAGGTCCGGCCGGGTCACGGCGAAGACCGCGCGGCGGCCGTCGGGGGACAGGGTGGGCGCGCCGATGCTGTGCAGGTGGGCGATGTCAGCAGGTTTCATACAACGGACGGCCGTCCCGGCGCGGGGAGCGCCGTGACCGCCCCCTCCTTTTCGCTCGGCGGTGGGCCCGTCGTTCGGGACCACCGCGTGCCGGGAACGGTCGGGCCGCGTCACGGGCGCCGCCGTTCGAAGACGGGGTCAGCCCTCCGGTCCGGAGAACACCCCACGGGGACCTTATCCAGGCTCCTCACCGGAAATCCAGGTGCTTTCCGTCCAGCGGAACCCGCGTCCGCGCCGGGCCCGGGCAAGCGGAGGAGGACCGCCCGCGGCACGGCGCAGCGGTCCTCGCCGTGACGCGGGCGCGGGAAGCAGCGGGAGGAGGACGGACACCGGCCGGACCGCGCGGGCCGTGGCCCGGCGTTCGTCCCCGGCCCGGCGCGGCGGTCTCACCCGGTCGGCTCGACGGGCATCCCGCCACGGCCGCGCACGGCGCCGTCGGTCTCCAGCCGGGTGCACACCCAGCGGCCGTCCCCCTGACGCTGGGCGCGGAAGGCGAACACGCGGGATCGGCGGTCGCAGCGGATCACGGCGTTGGCCTCCACACCGTCGGCGTCCACGGGCTGGTGGTAGACCTGCGTCAGCCGCGGCGCCAGCTCGCAGGAGACCGTGCCCCGCAGGCGGCGCAACTCCTCGCGGACCGGGACGGTCACCTGGTCGCGCAGCGCCTCGGGGGTGCGGCGGCCGACCAGGACCTCGGCCACGCGCTGGGCCAGCAGGTGGACGGGGCCGGGGGTGCGGTGGCCAGCCAGGAGCGGGGTCGCGCACCGGCGCACGGGAGCGTGGCGCGGCGGCAGGGGCGTGCGCGCGGGGGTGCGGACCGGCCGGTGGTACTCGGGGGCGCCGTGGGCGCACAGGGGCCGGGGGCAGGGGTGGCGGTGAGGGGTGTACGACATGAACAGGTCCCTTCCGGGAGGATGACGTTCCGCCTTCACCCTGCACAGAGGCGGCACCGCCGTCCCCGTGCCAGCTGGCATTCCAGGTTTCGGGAATGTTCCGCCGCCCCCGGGCCCAGGGCGCGCAGCCCCCCGAAACCGGCATACTGCATGCGTGACTTCCGCCTACCTCGCCTCCCCCGTACCCGTGGCCCTCGCCCACCGCGGCGGGTGGCTCCTCGACGACCAGGGCGTGCGCCGCACCGAACTGGAGAACACGGCCGCGGCCTTCCAGTACGCCGTCGACCTCGGCTACACGTACCTCGAGACGGACGTGCACGCCACCCGCGACGGCGTCCTCATGGCCTTCCACGACCCCACCCTGGACCGCGCCACCGACATGAGCGGCGCGATCGGCGACCTGCCGCACCGCGAGGTGGCCCGCGCCCGGGTGGCCGGACACGAGCCGGTTCCGGTGCTGGAGGACCTGCTGGGGACCTGGCCGGAGGCACGGTTCAACATCGACGTCAAGGCCGACGCCGCCGTCGTACCGCTGTGTGAGGCGCTGCGCCGCACCAACGCCTGGGACCGGGTGTGCGTGGGCTCCTTCGACCAGCGCCGCCTGGACCGGGCCCGGCGGCTGTTCGACCGGCCCGTGGCCACCTCCTGCGGCCCCCTGGACGTGGTCCGGCTGCGGGCGGCCTCCCTGTCACCGCTGCTGCGCTCCCTGGCCGGCCGGGTCCCCGTCTGCGCGCAGATCCCCCTGCGCCACGGCGCCTTCCCCCTGCTCAGCCGGGACCTGATCACCACCGCTCACCGCCTGGGCATGCAGGTGCACGTGTGGACCATCAACGAGCCCGGGACGATGGAGCGCCTGCTCGACGCGGGGGTGGACGGCATCGTCACCGACAACACGAGCGCCCTCCGGGAACTCCTCGTGCGGCGGGGCCAGTGGCCCGGCGACACCCCCTCCGCCTTCACCGACGACCCCGTCGGCGGCTCCAGCGGCGGCTCCAGCGACTCCCCCATCGATCCCCCCACCGACTCCCCCCAGCGGAACGGATAGCCCCATGGCCAGCACACCACCGGAGACGGACGCCACCGGCGCCCCCTCGGCCGACCCCGCGCAGCGCAGGCGCGAACAGCGCGGCTGGTACCTCTACGACTGGGCCAACTCTGTGTTCACCACCTCGGTGGTGACCGTGCTCATCGGCCCGTACCTGAGCAACCTGGCGTGCGTGTCGGCCGGAGCCCCGGACGCCGCGTCCTGTCTGGACCCCGCACTGTCGGTCAGCCCGCTGGGCCTGGACTTCCTCTCGCTGCACCCCAACGCGCTCTACCCGGCGCTGACCACGGTGGCGATCCTGCTCCAGATCCTGTGCCTGCCGATCGTGGGATCGATGGTCGACCACTCGCGGCACAAGAAGCGGTGGCTGCTCTGGCTCGCCGTCAGCGGGTCGGCGTGCACGCTGGGGCTGTACTTCGCCACCGACGGCTACCTGGTGGCCTCGATGCTGTTCGTGCTGGCCAACCTGCTGTACGGGCTTGCGGGCGTGGTCTACAACGCGTTCCTGCCCGAGGTGGCCACGGCCGAGGAACGCGACCGGGTGTCGGTCACCGGCTGGGGCATCGGCTACCTGGGCGGGGCGCTGCTGCTGGCCGTCCACCTGGGTTTGGTGGTCGGCGCCCCGTCACTGGGTCTGGGCACGGACGACGCCGCGCGCATCGCCTTCGCCTCCTGCGGCCTGTGGTGGGCGGGGTTCACCGTCCTGGCGCTGCGGCCGCTGCGCGACCGCTACGGCGCCCTGGCGGCACGCGCCCAGGGCCGCCCGAAGGTGGGACGGTCGCTGCGCCAGTTCGGGCACACGCTCAAGGACATGCGCAAGTACCCGAACACGATTCTCTTCCTCCTGGCGTTCATCCTGTTCAACGATGGTGTGCAGGCGGCCATCCGCTACGCGGCCCCCTTCGCCACCCAGGATCTGGGGCTGGACCAGAACGTCCTCATCGTCACCATCCTCATCATCCAGTTCGTGGCCTTCGGGGGCGCCTTCCTGACCGGCCGGGTCGCCCGGGTGCTGGGCAGCAAGAACACCGTGCTGGCCACGCTCGCGGTGTGGAGCTCGCTCGTGGCGGCGGCATACTTCCTCCCGGTCGGGAACGTGCCGCTGTTCGTGGCCATGGGCGTGGGAATCGGCCTGGTGCTGGGCGGCACCCAGTCGCTGGCCCGGTCTCTGTACTCGCAGCTCATCCCCCGTGGGCGCGAGGCGGAATACTTCAGCCTGTACCAGATCTCGGACAAGGGATCGAGCTTCCTGGGATCGCTGACCGTAACCGTGGCCGTCTCGCTCACCGGCGGCTACCGGATGGCGATCCTGTCGCTGATCGTGTTCTTCGTCATCGGCGGTCTGCTGCTGTGGCGCACGCGCATGCGCGAGGGAATCCTGGCGGTGGGCAACGAGGTGCCGCGCAACCTGTAGATCGTTGGGCCGCTGGAGTGCGGGGCCGTAGGGCGGCTGGGCTGCGGGACTGCGGGGCCGTAGGGCGGCTGGGCTGCGGGGCCGGAGGGTCGCTGACGGGCGGACGTGTTCCGAGTCGGTGGTCATAGGTGCTGAGGGGTCGTGGATGTTGTTTCCTGCGGGCGGCTACGTTTTCCACAGGTGGGGATTGGGGCTGGTCGTGGGTGGTGCGGTGATGATTTCCTGGAAATAGGGGGGATCCCACCCAGGGGGCGTTTTGGCATGCCCTGAAACGCTCTTCGTTCAATAACGGTAATGGATCAAGGGGCAGGGAGGGGCCGCCATCAGGTCTCTCCCCTACGCTATTCCTGCTGGGGGTTTCTGGCGGCAACGAAAGCGCGCCAGCTGCCGCGAAAGGGTACGGGCAGCGGGAAACGGCGGGCGCCGGGTGGGAGCGTGGGCGACCGACGAAAAGCGGCACCAAAGGCGGGAGCGGCTACAGGCGGGCGACCAACGCCCGGGGTGTGGGGGTGGTCGGGCTCTGCTGCGTCAGCACCAACGGCCAGCAGGCCCTCCGGTCTCGGGCAACGATCCTGGCTCCTGCGGTCGGGGTGGGTGACGATCGCGCCAACGACAAGCGGGCATTTTAGAGGCACCTTTTTCGGACACCTTTTGGGCCGCCCCCATTGCAGACTATGAGGCAAAAGCATCCTCCAGAAAGAAAGTCGGCAATTGATGCCGAGAATAGTGGAGAAAGGGCGATCGGCGGCCTATAATAAGAAGTATGGAGATGATGACCGCAGCGCCCGAGACGGCCCCCGGGGAATGTTCCCCGGCCGTGGCCGCGCTGGCCGGTGCGCGCGAGATCATCGACCAGACGTTGAACACCGACGTGCCGCCCGGAGCGGACGAGAGCGCCGCTGAGGAGATCGCGGCGCTGTGGGCCCAACTGGACCAGATCCGCTACCAGGCGTTGGCGCGGATGGCGCGCCTGTACGCGCGGGGTGCGGTGGCCCGCTACAGCGGCTACTCCACCTTGGACAAGTGGTTGGTGCACCACGGCAAACTGCCCACCTCCCAGGCCAAGGACTTGGCGCGGCTGGCCCAGCACGTGCACGAGGAGACCCTGCCCGCCACAGTGGAAGCGGTGGAGACGGGCGCGGTGGGGTTGGGTGAGGCGGTGGTGATCGCCAAAGTCACCGACAAAGCCGTCCAGACCCGCGACACCGAGCATTTCCCCGATCAGGCGCAGTACCGGCAGGGCTTCGAAGCGGCTCTGGTGGCGGCCAAGCAGGAGCGGCCTGCGTTGTCGGTCAACCAACTTCAGTCAGTGGCCCGCCAGGTCGCGCATCGTTTGGACCCCCACCGCCTGGACCGCGACCACGAGGCCGCTCACGCCTCGCGTGGCCTGGTCGTGCATGACACGTTCCAGGGCAGCTACCAGCTCCAGGCGTGGGGCGGCAGTGGGGATGCGTTGATCGTGCGCGCGGCCATCGACACCTTCACCACCCCACCCTCGGACGAGGACACCCGGTCGCGGTCGCAGCGGGAGCATGACGCGCTCATCGCGGCGCTGCGCTTTGCCACCACCCACACCGGATGCGCCAACGCCCCCGCTCCACTGGCGCAGATCCGCATCGTCGTGCCGGTGCAGACCTACCTGGACACCCAGGGCCAGGAAGTTCCGGCGCTGGACGAGCGCGGACGGGTGGTACCGGTCGGTCTGGTGCACGAGTTGGCCGCCGACTCTGAGGTGGTGCGGATGCTCACCGCCCCGCCCACCGGGCAGGTCCTGGATGTGGGCCACAGCCGCCGCCTGGCCTCAGCCCGCCAGCGCACCGCCGCCTTCCACGGGCACACCACCTGCGCCCACCCGCAAGGGTGCGAAGTTCCGGTGGCCCTCTGCCAGGCCGATCATGTGCAGTCGTTCTCTCGGGGCGGGCGCACGGTGGTGGCGAACCTGCAACCGCTGTGCGGGCCGCATAACCGGGCCAAGTACCAACGCGAACTGCGCACACACCAGCGGCGAGGACAGGATCATCCGCCCGACAGAATTCTGGTTCCACCGCCCCGGGAATGACCCCGGCCGGGCCGGGCCCCGGCATGCTCACACCCGCCAAGCGGCCCGGGCCCTGCCGCCAGCCGTCGTCGCTGCCACCGTCGCCCACCCCCGCCACAGGGGCCGGTCACGCTGCCCCAGGCCCGCCACTCCCGCCGCCTTTGGTGCCAACGCAGCAAAGCCCCACCACCCCCGAACGCCAAGCGTTCGTCGCCCTCCCGCACCACTTCGCGGCAGCAGGCGCCGCCACCTCCGGCCACCACCCGCGACCAGGGCGTTGAGCGGAGCCCCCAACCGCCCGCCGCCTTTGGTGCCGACGCAGCAGAGCCCCACCACCCCCGAACGCCAACCGTTGATTGCCCTCCCGCACCACTTCGCGGCAGCAAGCGCCGCAGGAGCGAGCGACCATCCCCGAACCCCGACCGTTGACCGCCTTCCCACAGCAGAGCCCACAGCAACGCCCATGACAGCGCCGTGGCCGCGCCCATGGCAGCTCCACGGGTTCCCAGACAAGGACCCGGCGCCGGGCGAGATGTGTTCCTCCCCAGCTCGCGTCACGGTCTGTCGCCCTCCCCGGCCATACTGGGGCCGATGATCGGCGAGGACGTGGGAGGTGCGGTGCGGGTTCTGCACGGCGTGTGGACCGGGGACGCGCTGGCGGTGTGGGCCGAGTCCGCTCCCTCCACCCCGCCTCCGGAAGAGACCGCCGCCTCCGCCCCGCCCCCGGCAGAGCGCGCCCACGGCCGGGCGCGCCCGCACCCGTTCGCCTTGGAGGCCCACGAACTGCGCGCGCTCCTGGCGGACGCGGGGATCAGGGCGGACACGGGAACCGAAGCAGGCGCGGTCACGCACGGAACCCTGGACCTGTCCCTGCCCGGGGACACCTCCGCCCCCTTCTCCTCCACCGTCGCACCCGGCACCGCACCGGCCGCCTTCCACCCCTGGCGGGTGCCCGCCCTGCGCCTGGACGCCGCCTCCGCCGAAGCCCTCCTGGCCGCACCCGCACGCGACGTCCCCGACACCGCTTCCGGACCCTCGCTGGCCCACCTGCGCGCGGTCCGCGACTTCGCCGAACTCCTGGTCACCTCCGGGTGCGTGCTGCCCGACCTGGTGGGCGACCCCGCCCGGGCCCGCTGGCGGCCCGCACCGCTGGACTGGGCGGAGGAGCACCTGTCCGCGCTCACCGGCGCCCTGCCGCCCTCCGCCCGCGCCCACCTCCCCGGGGAGCCGCCCGACGCTGTCGCCCGGGCCTGCGTGCTCGCACCCCTGGAACTGCTCACCGACGCGGCGGCACGCCGCCTGGCACATCCCCGCCGCGCGCACCGGGCCCGGACCAGCCCGGTAGGCCAGGGCAGGAGCAGCCCGGTAGACCAGGACCGGACCAACCCGGAACAGACCTCCGACGACGGGGCGGCCCCCGGCCAGCGGCTGGCCGCCGCGCTCACCGGCGACCCGGGCGGGATCGACACCGAGACCGCCGCCCGGCTGCGCGGGCCCCTGCGCGAGTGGCGCTCGCGGGTGCGCGGCGCGGGGCGGGCGGCGCTGCTGTTCCTGCTGCGCGAACCCGACCGCGCGGGGCCGTGGGCGCTGGAGTTCTGGGTGCGCTCGGTCAGCGACCCCGGCCTTCGCCTGCCCCTGGAACAGGTGTGGCAGGGCGAGGGCGCCGCCTGGCTGCCCGCCGACGTGGGCGCCACCGCCCTGGCCGACCTGCGCCGGGCCGCGCGACACCACCCGCCGCTGCGCCGCGCGCTGCGCGACCTGGCCCCGGCCCGGCTGCTGATGGGCACCGAGGACGCCGAGCGGTTCGCCGCCGAGGGGGCCGCCCGGCTGAGCGGTGCCGGGTTCGGGGTGGTCCTGCCCGAGTGGCGCGGCAGGCCCGCGCTGGGCCTGCGGGTGGCGGTCGAGGAGGCGCCCCGCAAACGCAGGGGCGGCGGGGTGGGCCCCTCCGAGCTGGTCAACGTGTCCTTCGAGGCCCTGCTCCAGGGGCGCGACGGCGAGGGGTCCGTACCGCTCGGCGAGGACGAGCTGGCCGAACTCGCCGAGCTGGCCCGCCTCAAGCGTTCGCTGGTGCGCGTGCGCGGCCGGTGGCTGGAGGTGGACCCCGAACGGATCAGCGCCACCCTGGACCTGGTCAAACGGCGCGGCGGCCACTGGATGCGCACCGACGAGGCGCTGCGCACGGCCATCGGGGTGGAGGGCACCACCCCCCTGCCGGTGACCGACGCGGTCGCCTCCGGTCCGCTGGGCGCGCTGCTGGACGGGGGCGCCAAGGCCGAGCCGCGCCCGATGGGCACGCCGTCCGGCTTCCGGGGCTCGCTGCGCCCCTACCAGGACCGGGGCGCGTCGTGGCTGCGCTTCCTGGGCGAACTTGGGCTGGGCGCGGTCCTGGCCGACGACATGGGCCTGGGCAAGACCGTGCAGCTGCTGGCCCTGCTCACCGACGAGCGGCTGCGCGAACCCGCGCCGGGGCCGACCCTGCTGGTGTGCCCGGTCTCGCTCGTGGGCAACTGGCGCCGCGAGGCCGAGCGGTTCGCGCCCTCGCTGCGGGTGCACGTCCAGCACGGCCCGGACCGGCCCTCGGGCAACGCCCTGGCCCGTCTGGTGGGCTCGTGCGACCTGGTCGTCACCACCTACGGCGTGGTCACCCGTGACAGCGAGGAGCTGGCGGGCATGCCCTGGCACCGGGTGGTGTGCGACGAGGCGCAGGCGCTCAAGAACCACGGCACCCGGCAGGCCCGGGCGGTGCGGTCGCTGCCCGCGGCCACGCGGATCGCGCTCACCGGCACCCCGGTGGAGAACAACCTGGGCGAGCTGTGGTCGGTGATGGAGTTCGCCAACCCAGGGCTGCTGGGCACGGCGGCGGCCTTCGAGCGGGCGGTCGAGGGCGAGGAGGGACCCGACACCGGGCTGGTGCGCCGAATGACCGGTCCGTTCGTGCTGCGCCGCCTCAAGACCGACCGGTCGATCATCTCCGACCTGCCCGAGAAGCTGGAGATGCGCACCTGGTGCACGCTCACCCCGGAGCAGGCCTCGCTGTACAAGGCGGTGGTGGACGAGATGGGCGAGCGGCTGGCCGAGGCGACCGAGAAGGAGCGCAAGGGGCTGGTGCTGGCGACGATGTCGCGGCTCAAGCAGATCTGCAACCACCCGGCGCAGTTCCTGGGGGACGGCTCGGCGCTGTCGGGGCGCTCGGGCAAGCTGGAGCGGGTGGAGGCGATCCTGGCCTCGGCCGCGGCCGAGGGCGACAAGGCCCTGTGCTTCACCCAGTACGCGCGATTCGGCGAGCGCCTGGCCCCCTACCTGCGTTCGCGTCTGGGGGTGCCGGTGCTGTGGCTGCACGGGGGCACGCCGCGGGCGGAGAGGGAGGAGATGACGCAGCGCTTCCAGGAGATGGAGGGCCCCGCGGTGTTCCTGCTCTCGCTCAAGGCCGCCGGGACGGGGCTGAACCTGACCGCGGCCAACCACGTGGTGCACGTGGACCGCTGGTGGAACCCGGCGGTGGAGAACCAGGCCACCGACCGGGCGTTCCGGATCGGCCAGCGGCGGGACGTGCAGGTGCGCAAGATGGTGTGCGTGGGCACGGTCGAGGAGCGGGTGGACGAGATGATCGAGCGCAAGAGCTCGCTGGCTGACGGCGCCGTGGCCACCGGTGAGGCGTGGCTGACCGGGTTGTCGGTGCGGGACCTGCGCGAGGTCGTGCGGCTTTCCCCGGAGGCGGTGGCCGAGTGAGCGCGTGGTCGCCGCTGTTCGCGCGGGCCCTGGGGGAGCCGGGCCCGGCCGCCGCGAGCGCGCGGGTGGAGCGGCTGTCGGTGCGTCCGGGCGAGGTCACGGGGCGGGTGCGCGGCCCGGGCGCGCACGAGGTGAGCCTGATCCGCACGGTGCCGCCGGAGGCCGAGTGGGAGCGCCTGTGCGCCGCGCTGGCCTCCCAGCCGGTGTTCCGCGCCCGGGTCCTGGCCGGTGAGCTGCCGGTGGCGGCGGCCCGGGTGTTCTCGCTGCTGGGGTGGGATCTGGTGCCGAGCGGGTGGGACGCGCTGGTAGCGACCTGCTCCTGTGACCGGTGGGACGCCAGGTGCGCGCACCTGGTGGCGGCGGTGGCGGAGCTGGGCGCCGAGGCCGACCGCGACCCGTTCGTGCTGACCCGGTGGCTGGGCAGGGAGCGGCGCGCGCTCGTGGCGCAGGTCAAAGCGTTTTCCACGGCCACCGCAAAAGGATTTTCGGGCGAAGAGCCGACAATCGGGGAAAATGACGGAGAAGCGGCATTGGATACCGCCGCCGAACCGACTCCCCCGGCGGGCGCGGCGGATCCCGGCTCGGCCGCCGCGTTCTGGTCCGCACCTCCGCTCCCCGACCGGCCGAGCCCTCCGGAGGGCTCCGGTGAGCGTGTCAGGGCCGCGGCTCCCGGGCTCGTGGCCGATGATCTGCCCGGTTTCGGACAACCGCGAGCAGGAACCGGAACGTGAGCGTATAGGACACCGAATACGCACTTCGAACTTTGTTGTGGAAAACTCCACAAGGCCGTGCGATCACGGTTACCATTCGGCCAGAGAACTCTCCTCGTCACTTCATCGGATGGGTATCCTTCATGGCCGATCACTTCCCCCCCAACATCGACATGGAAACCCCCAGCATCGCACGTATGTACGACTACCTCCTGGGGGGAAAGGACAACTTCGAGGCCGACCGCAAGGCCTGCGAGGCGATCGCGGACGGCGTCCCCGAACTGGTCGCCTTCGCCAACGACAACCGCGCCTACCTCTCGCGCGCAGTGGAGTACGTGGCGGCCCGGGGGGTGGAGCAGTTCCTCGACCTGGGGGCAGGACTGCCCACCGCCAACAACACGCACCACGCGGCCCAGCAGGCCAACCCGCGGGCCCGGGTGGTCTACGTCGACCACGACCCCATCGTGCTCGCGCACGGCCGGGCGCTGATCAGCGACAGCGGGCAGACCTCGTTCCTGCTGGCCGACATCCGCGAGACCGACGAGATCCTGAACTCCCCGGAGACCACCAGGCTCATCGACACCGACCTGCCCGTGTGCGTGATGCTGGTCTCGCTGCTGCACTGCATCCCCGACGGCAGCGACCCCTTCGGTATGGTGCGCGCCCTCATGGACCGCCTGGCCCCGGGGTCGTGCCTGATCTTCTCCCACATCGTCTCCGACGATCCGGCCTCCGCCGCGTGGATGACCGACAAGATCCTGTCCTTCGGCACCCCTTGGGGGCGGGTGCGCAGCCCCGAGGAGGCCTCGGCGGTCTTCGACGGTCTGGAGCTGGCCAGCCCCTGGCTCGACGGGCGCGACGGGGGCCCGCGCGCCGTGGACTGCGCCACCTGGCGCCACCCGGACACCGACCCCGTCTCCCGCCCCGCCGACCCCAGGGTCAAGCTGTGGGAACTGGCGGGCGTGGCCTTCAAGCGCTGACCCGGCGGTCGGGCGCGACCAGGCCCGTGCCCGACCGGGTGCGTCCGGGTGGAGGACCCCGGTGGGCGTCGGGCCGCGGACCCCGGGCCGGATGCGCGGGGGCGCTGGTCAGCGCACGACCCTGACCAGCGCCCCTCACCACTACCCGTCCTGTTCGGCGAAGACCTCCCGGGCGATGCCGAAGGCCCGGTTCGCGGCGGGCAACCCGTAGTAGACGGCGGCCTGGAGGAACACCTCGCCGATCTCTCGGGCTCCAGCCCGTTGCGCAGGGCGGCACGCACGTGCATGGCCGGCTCGTCCCCGTGCCCGTGCGCGACCAGGGCGGTGGGCACCGTGCAGCTGCGGGTGCGGTGGTCCAGGCCCGGGCGGGTCCAGATCTCCTCCGGGCGTAGCGGGTGATGAGGTCCTGGAACGGTTCGGTGAAGCCGGTCGTGCGCGCCCGGGCCCGGTCCGCTTACTCCTCGCCCGGCACGGCGCGGCGCGGCCTGGTCCCCGCACCGTGGCGGTCGGCGGGCGCGAAGTGCTGGGTGAGCAGGGTGTTGACCTCGGCGCTGCGCTGCCAGGACAGCAGGTGCGCGGCCTCCTCCAGGACCACCAGGCGGGCGCCGGGGACGCGTTCGGCGATCAGCTCGGCGTTCCCGGCGGGCGGCGTGGAGGGGTCGTCGGCCCCGGCGACGACCAGCGTGGGCGCGCTGATCCGGTGCAGGTCCTCGCGCACGTCGTGGGTCCCGATGGCCTCGCAGCAGCCCGCGTACCCCTCCGGCGCGGTGGCGGCGACCTGGTCCCGAAGCACGGCGACCTCGGCCGGGCGGTCCTCGGCGAAGGCCGGGGTGAACCAGCGCTCCACCACCGAGTCCGCCACGGCCCCGGTGCCCTCGGCGCGCACCAGCGCGGCGCGGTCCCGCCAGTTGCGGGCCGGGCCCATGTGGGGGGAGGTGGCCAGCAGGGCCAGGCGGTCGACGCGTTCGGGGTGGTGGACGGCCAGCCACTGGCCGACCATGCCGCCGATGGACAGCCCCGCGTAGTGGGTGCGTTCGAGGCCCAGCCGGTCCATCAGCGCGATGACGTCGCCGCCCAGGTCGGCCATGCTGTAGGGCCCCTGGGGGACGGGCGAGCCGCCGTGTCCGCGGTGGTCGAAGCGGATCACCCGGAAGGCGGTCGAGAGGGCCTCGACCTGCGGGTCCCACATCCGCGTGGTGGTGCCCAGGGAGCCGCCGAGCAGCAGGGGCGGCGCGTCGGCCGGCCCGCTCTCGGTGTGGTGCAGGTCAACGCTCATCGAATCCTCGTGTTCCTTCGTCTTCGTCGGTGGTTCCCGCGCGGCCGGTGTCCGCCGTGGGACCGTCGCCTCCCCCGCGGTCGTCACCCGCCGCGCGATCGATCCGCGCGGCCGGTGCCGTCCTCGGGGCCGGTGTCGGCCGCCTCGACGGTCCTACCCGGTCCGGCGCCGGTGACCCGGTCGGTGGGCACCGGGGCCGAGCCCGGGTACCCGGCCGGGTCGAGCAGCGCACGGATCCGCTCGCCGCCGCGGACCCCGTCGAGGCGTCGGGTGGGGGCCCTGCCAGTTCCCGGCCGGAGTCCACGGCATCCCGGCAGGCGGTGGGCCTCCGCTCGGCCGAGTTCGCGGGCCAGGTCGGTGTTGACGCGCTCGGGCAGGGCCAAGCCGCCGGTGGCGTCGAGGATGGCGCGCATGCGGGCGGCGTCCTCGTCCAGGGACACGACCATGGAGCGCTCCCGCCCGGAAAGCGAATGGATGTTCTCAGAGCGAACATCTTGGCTGCGACGGTGACGCCGCTCCCGAACGCGGTCAAGGCACGCGTGAGGACCGCACGGTGCGTGCGGTGGAGGGGTTCCGCGAGAGGTCGGCCGCCCGCCGACACGCCACGAGGGCCCTGGGCCAGGACTGGGTGGAGCGGGAACGGAGACAGGCGGCGCGGAGCCCGGCCAGAGGGGGCCGGTCAGAGGGGAGTCCGGTCAGTTCACCGGTTCGCCGCGTCGCCAGCTCTCGTGCTTCGCGCGCATCTCCTCGGTGTCGTTGAGGCGGGGGAAGGGCTCGTCGGGAACGTCGGCGCCCAGGAAGGCGCACAGGCGCTCCCACCCCTCCCCCGCCCGGTACACCAGCAGCCGGTCGGCCGGGACCTCCGCGACCACGCGGGCCGTGTGCCGCTCGAAGGCCTCCACCGCGGTCGCCTCGTCGGGGATCTCGCCGGGCGGCACACCGAAGTGCGCGAGCCACATGCGCTGAAGAAGGGGGTGGATCTTGTCCATCTGGGGCGGCACCCCCGCCGCACGGGGATCGCTTGCGGCCTCCCGCACCATCTCGAAGATGGTCGCGCGCATGCTCTCGTACCACCGGTGCGGGTCGCGGACGGTGAGCAGGACCCTCGCGTCCGGAAAGGCGTCGACGAGCTCGCGCCAGAAGAACGACAGCGGCCAGTCCACGCCCGAGCGCCAGCCCTCCAGCAGGCGGGTCCAGTCCACCTCCCCGGCCGGCGTCTCCGTGATCTCGGCCCAGCGGCCCGCGAGTCCGGCGGAGGCCATCACCTCGGACATGTGGTGGCAGGGGCCGAAGCCGAGCCGTTCCAGCGCCGCCTTCACCGACGTCGTTCCGGTGCGCGGGAAGCCCGCTCCGATCACGTCCACCTTTGTCCCCCTCGGTCGTCCCAGGGCTTGGCGCCCGGAGCAGGGCCGCCCCTGATCACTCTCCGTTTTAGCACGAACACACTGGGCATGAGGGGCTGTCTCCGATATCCGGACGGCGGCGGCCCGGCGATGCCCCGTGAACGGGCCCCGCCGCTCCGTCAGACGGGTGTGAGAACCTTTGCGGGGGCCGCGGCCAGCCGCCCCCGCAACCGAACCGGGAAGAGCAGATGCCGACCGAAGAAGAAGAGGCCCGCGGCGCCCACTTCGTGCAGTCCCTGGAACGCGGCCTGACGGTCATCCGCGCCTTCTCCGCCGAGCGGCGCTCCATGACGCTCAGCGAGGTCGCGCGCGAGACCGACCTGACCCGCGCCGCCGCACGCCGTTTCCTGCTCACGCTGGTGGACCTGGGCTACGTGCGCACCGACGGCAGGCTGTTCTCGCTCACACCCCGCGTGCTGGAGCTGGGTTACGCCTACGTGGCCTCCGCCGGGTTGCCCGACGTGGCCCAACCCCACCTGGAGGACCTGTCCGCCCGGGTGCACGAGTCCGCCTCGGTGTCGGTGCTGGAGGGAGACGACGTGCTCTACGTGGCGCGTGTTGCGACCTCGCGGATCATGGCGGTGGCCATCCGGGTGGGCACCCGCTTCCCGGCCTCGGCCACCTCGATGGGCCGGGTGCTGCTTGCCGGGCAGGACGACCGGAACCTGGACGCCTACCTCGCGCGGGTGGAGCTGGCCCCGCTGACCCGGTTCACCGTCACCGACCCGGCCGAGCTGCGCGCCGAGCTGGAGCGGGTGCGCGAGCAGGGGTACGCCATCGTCGACCAGGAACTGGAGGAGGGCCTGCGCTCGCTGGCCGCGCCCGTCCGCGACGGGTCGGGCCGGGTGATCGCGGCCGCCAACGTGTCCGCCCACGCCAACCGGGCCTCGATCGAGGACGTGCGCCGCGACCTGCTGCCCGCGCTGCTGGAGACCACCGCGCGCATCGAGGCCGACCTCGCGTCGGTGGCGCGCCGCGACGCGGGCTCCTGAGCCTCCACACTCCGGTTGCGGGCCGCCCTGCGACGCGGGAGCACCCGGCGAGGACCTGGCCGGTGGCGCCCGAATCGCACCCGCCGCGACGCGGGAGGCTTCGGCGAAGGCCTGGTGGCGCCCCGAACGTCCCCGCCGCGGCGCGGGCTCCGACTTCACCGGGGCGCGGTCGTGGGCCGGGCCTCATGACCGGGCCCCGGGGTGGACGGTCGGCCGGGCCGCGTGTCAGGGGCGGGCCGCCCGGGCGCGGTGGCGCCGGACGGCGTCGCGGTTGCCGCAGGCGGGTGAGCAGTAGCGCTGGCGTCCGCCGCGCGAGAAGTCGGCGTAGACGCGGTCGCAGCCGTGCGCCGCGCACCGGCCGAGCCGGTCCATGCCCCGGCCGGTCAGGTGCAGGGCGGTGCCGACGGAGACCAGCGCGGCCACCTGACGGTGGGCGGGCAGCAGGTCGGGGCGGTAGTGCAGGTGCCACCCGGTGCCCGCGTGGTCGGTCAGGCGCGGGGCGGCGGAGAACTCGATGAGCAGCGGGTTGAGCCGCTGCGCGCGGGCGGGCGCGTCGGCGGCGTCGACCACCCGCGTCCAGCGCTCCAGGAACTCGCAGACGGCGGCCACGTCGCCCTCGCCCACGGAGCGTTCGAGGAGGAAACCCACCTCCGCACAGCGGCGCTCCAGGTCCGCCGCACCGGTCAGCGGCCGGTTGACCAAGTCCACGGCCAGGGTCACCGGGTCCTGTCCGTAAGGGTTGAGATGCATAATGCCATTACACCAGACTGGCCCGATGCACACACGGCACGAACACCACTGGACCACCGAGTCGGACCACACCACCAGCGAGGGCGTCGTCGCCTACCAGCGCTGCGCGTGCGGGGGGCGCAGGGTGATCCTGACCCGGGCCTTCGGGCTGCTCCAGGACGACCTGGCCTCGGTCGGTCCCGGGCGGGGGTGAGTCGGTGCGGTGGCGTGGGCTCAGCCCTCCTCGGAGCCGAGGAGGGCCCGCAGCACCGCCACCGCCCGCTCCTCCGCCTCCTCGGGGACGAACACGTGGTCGTGGTGGAAGCCGGACACCACGTCGCACGGCAGACCGGCTCCGGTCAGCGCGGCGGCCACCGCCGCCACCAGCGCCGCCGCCCGCGCTCCGGCGGGGGCCTCCAGCGTGATCCAGGCGGCCGCGCCGTCGTAGGGCAGCCCGGCCGCGTCGGCCTCCTCGCGCGGGCACACCACGGTCAGGGCCTCGTCCTCGGCCACCGTGACCACCGGACGCACCCCCTCGGGCAGGGACGCGCGGTCCGGCACGGTGGTGAAGACGTAACCGCCCGGCCGCGTTCGGACCCGCGTTCCCGACAGCAACCGCTCCAGCTCCCCCGCCACCCGCTTCCCCCTCCCCCGCGCACCCGTGGCGCCTTGCGGGCGCGCGCCGCCTCCTGAGATCCTGCCCGCAACACCGCCGGGGACGCCAATCCGCGCGCACGGGGACCGTGCGGCGGCCCCCAACCTGGAATTCTGAGCACACGGCCCCAGCGCCGTCCGGAAGGGACACCGTGACCGATCTGCACGCCACACCACACATCGCCCGGGAGTCGGGAACCTTCGCCATCGGCGGCGACCTGCCGGTGCACCGCCTGGGCTTCGGGGCGATGCGCATCGTCGGCGAGGGGGTGTGGGGTCCGCCCCGCGACCGCGACGAGGCGCTGTCGGTGCTGCGGCGCGCGGTCGAGCTGGGCGTGAACTTCATCGACACCGCGGACTCCTACGGCCCCCAGATCAGCGAGCAGCTGATCCGCGAGGCGCTCTACCCCTACACCGACGACCTGGTCATCGGCACCAAGGCGGGTTTCGCGCGCACCGGACCGGGTGAGTGGCACAGACTGGGCCGCCCCGAGTACCTCAAGCAGCAGGTGGAGCTGAGTCTGCGCAACCTGGGGCTGGAGCGGATCGACCTGCTCCAGTTGCACCGGATCGACCCCGAGGTGCCGCTGGCCGACCAGCTCGGCGCCCTGGTAGAGCTGCGCGAACAGGGCAAGGTCCGCCACATCGGGCTGAGCGAGGTGACGGTGGACGAGCTGTCCGCCGCCCGCGCGATCACGCCGGTGGCGTCGGTGCAGAACCAGTACGCGCCGTCGTTCCGCCAGTCCGAGGACGTGCTGGAACAGTGTGAGAAGGACGGGACGGCCTTCCTGCCCTGGGCGCCGGTCGGGCGCGGCGAGCTGGCGGGGCCGGGTTCCCCGCTGACCGCGATGGCGGCGGAACACGGGGTGACCCCGGTGCAGCTGTCCCTGGCCTGGCTCCTGCACCGCTCGCCGGTCATGCTGCCGATCCCGGGCACGTCGCGGGTGGCGCACCTGGAGGAGAACACCGCCGCCGCCGCGGTGCGGCTGACCGAGGCCGAGACCGAGCGCGTCAGCCAGTACCTGGGCACCTGATCCGGGCTGCGCCGGGTCCGTGTCGCGGACCCCGGGTGCGCGGCGGCGGGCGGCGGGCAAAAGCACCGTTGGCGGACTTCCTCCCCCACCGGTGCCGCACGGAGTCGGGATCGGGCTCCGACGCGCCCCGTGGTTGCTTGCGACGGGTCCCACCTGCTGAGATTCTTCCCGGGACACCGCCGGAGGGCCGGTCTCGCGCGTCGCCGCCCGGGTTCCGCCCCGGCTCCGCATGTTCGGCCCAGCGCCGTCCGGAAGGAACCCTCGTGACCGACGTACACACCACACCGCACAGCGCCCGGGAGTCGGGAACCCTCGTGATCGGCGGCGACCTGCCGGTGCACCGCCTGGGCTACGGCTCGATGCAGCTCGTCGGCCGGGGGGCGTGGGGCCCGCCGCGCGACCGCGACGAGGCCCTGGCCGTGCTGCGGCGCGCGGTCGAGCTGGGCGTGAACTTCATCGACACCGCCGACTGCTACGGCCCCCAGATCAGCGAGCAGCTGATCCGCGAGGCACTGCACCCCTACACCGACGACCTGGTCATCACCACCAAGGTCGGCTTCGCGCTCACCGGGCCGGGTGAGTGGCACCCCCTCGGCCGCCCCGAGTACCTCAGGCAGCAGGCGGAACTGAGCCTGCGCAACCTCGGCGTGGAGCGGATCGACCTGCTCCAGCTGCACCGGATCGACGCCCGGGTGCCGCTGGCCGACCAACTGGGCGCCCTGGTGGAGCTGCGCGAACAGGGCAAGGTCCGCCACATCGGACTGACCGGGGTGACCCTGGAGCAGCTCTCGGCGGCCCGCGCGATCACGCCTGTGGCGTCGGTGCAGAACTGGTACGGCCCGATCGCGCGCAAGTGCGAGGACGTGCTGGAACAGTGCGAGAGGGACGGGACGGCCTTCCTGCCCTGGGCGCCGTTGGGGCGCGGCGAACTGGCGGGGCCGGACTCGCCGCTGGCCCCGCTGGCCGCCGAGCACGGGGTCACCCCGGCGCAGCTGGCGCTGGCGTGGCTGCTGCACCACTCGCCGGTCATGCTGCCGATCCCGGGCACGTCGCGGGTGGCGCACCTGGAGGAGAACACCGCCGCCGCCGCGATCAGGCTGTCGGAGTCCGAGACCGAGCGCATCGCCAAGTTCCTGAACGGCTGAGCCCGTGAACGCGCGCGGCCCCGCCGGGAGACCGGCGGGGCCGCGCGCGTTCGGGGCGTCCGCTGCCGCACGGGGGCCGACGGCGGGCCGTTCGTCCCGTTCAGCTGGGGCGCATGCGGAACACCTGGAGGCGCATGTCGTAGTACTTCTCGGTCTCGCCGACCCACTCCATGCCCAGTCTGCGCGCCACGGCCATCGCCCGCTCGTTGTTGGGGCGCGCGACGGCGAAGACCTCCTCGATGCCCTGTTTGAACGCCCACGAGATGACGGCCTGGCTGGCCTCGGTGGCGTACCCCTGGCCCCACACGTCGGGGCGCAGCACCCAGGACAGTTCGAAGTCCTCCTCGAAGGGCGGCAGGAGCTTGAGCGAGAGCCCTCCCACGAGCTGGCCGTCCTCCTCGCGGACGATGGCCCAGCGCCCCGCGGGCGGGATCAGGTTGGGCGCCGCCTCGATCCAGGCGTGCAGAACCAGGCGCATCGCGTCGGCGTCGTGCACCCGATGCCATTCCGGCGTCAGCCAGTGCGCGACCTCGTCGGCCCCGTAGATGCGCAGGGCCTCCTCGGCGTCGTCCAGCTGCCACTCCCGGATGAGGAGTCGGTCGGTCGGCAACTCAAGGCTCATGTCACCACCGTAACCCGCGACAAACCACCACGACAGGGGGGAAGGGCAACAGACTCGGCGCCCGGCCGCAGGAGCGCGCCCGTGGCCGCCGCCCCGGCCGCGGCCACGGGCACCGGGCCCCGCGGACAGGCCGCGAACCGGTCCGTCACGACCCCTTTACACCGCGTATCGCGGCCGTTAGGGTGTCCAGCACATCTGGGAGCGCTCCCAGGCATGCGGTCTCTCAGGGAACCCGTCGGCCCGCCCGCGGAGCCGCCCCGACCCCCTCGGACCGGACGCGGGGCACACCACCGGGGAACAAGGCACTACAAAAGACCCGGACTAGTGCAAAAGGATTCGCGACGCCCGACTCCCGTTGCGATACTGACCAGTCCGGACCGGACCCCGCCGCCCGCGCGGCGGGGTCCGCTCACGTGTCAGCACCCCGCAGCCCAGGAGCCGCCCCATGAAGTTCGTCCGCGACCCCCACCACGACGGATCCCCCGACCACGTCAGCGTCGGGGAGGGCCGGGCGAGGCTGCGCGTGCGCGTGCCCGGGGACGCGGACGCGGTCTACGCCCGCGTGGTGGAGGACGGCGAGGCCGTCACCTTCCGTGCCGAGAGGACGCACGCATCGGACGGCACCGTCTGGTTCGAGGCGGACGTGCCGCTGCGCCCGGTGGTGACCAACTACCGGTTCGCGATCGTGCGCGGCACCGAGTACACCTGGCTCAACCAGGAGGGCGTCCACGGGCACGAGGTGACCGACGCGGCGGACTTCCGGCTGATCGACGGTCCCCCGCCGCCCGCGTGGGTTCCGGGCACGAGTGTCTACCAGATCTTCCCGGACCGCTTCGCCCGCGACGACGACTCCGTCGAACCCCCGGCCGAGCACCCCGACTGGGCGCTGCCCCGCTCCTGGGACGACGAGCCCTCCGCCTTCGGGCTGACCGCGACCCGCGAGTACTTCGGCGGCACGCTCGACGGGGTCCGCCGCCGCCTGGACCACCTGGCCGCGCTGGGCGTGGAGGTGGTCTACCTGACGCCCGTCTTCCCGGCGCGCTCCACGCACCGCTACGACGCCGCCACCTTCTCCGAGGTGGATCCGCTGCTGGGCGGCGACCGGGCGCTGCGGGAGCTGGCGCGGGCCGCGCACGAACGCGGCATGCGGGTGATGGGCGACCTGACCACCAACCACACCGGGGACGCCCACGAGTGGTTCCTGGCCGCGCGGGCCGACGCGGACTCCGCCGAGGCGGGGTTCTACCACTTCACCGACCACCCGGACGGCTACGTGGGCTGGCTGGGGGTGCCCAGCCTGCCCAAGCTGGACTACTCCTCGGCCGAGCTGCGGCGCCGGGTCCACGGCGCCGACGACTCGGTGCTCGTGGGCTGGCTGACCGGGCCGGACGCGCTGGACGGCTGGCGTATCGACGTGGCCAACATGACCGGGCGCAACGGCGCGCAGGACCTCAACCGCGAGGTCTCCGGCGAGATCGCGGCACGGATGCGCGAGGTGGACGAGCGGCGGGGCGGCGACGGTTCGTGGCTGCTGGCCGAGCACTTCCACGACGCGGGTCCCGACACCCACCACGACGGGTGGCACGGGGTGATGAACTACGCCGGGTTCACCCGGCCGGTGTGGACGTGGCTGAACACCGGGCCCGAGCACGTGCGCTACCTGCGCACGGACTCGCCGCTGCCGCGCGGCGGCGCCGAACAGGCGGTGCGGGCGATGCGGGCGACCAACGCCGGGCTGCCGTGGCGGGTGCTGACGCACAGCGTGAACGCGCTGAGCACGCACGACTCGACGCGCTTTCGGACCGTGGTGGGCGGCGACGCCGACCGGCACGAGGTCGGGGTGGCGGCGCAGGTGACGCTGCCCGGCGTGCCGTTCGTGTTCGCGGGCGACGAGATCGGCATGGAGGGCGTGGACGGGGAGAACGCGCGCAGGCCCATGCCCTGGCACCGGCCCGAGGTGTGGGACACGGGGACGATGGAGGCGCACGCCCGGCTGCTGGCCCTGCGCCGGGAGCTGCCCGCGCTCCAGACCGGCGGCCTGCGCTGGTTGGACGCGGGGCCGCACCACATGACGTTCCTGCGCTCGCTCGGCGGCCGGACGGTGCTGGTGCACCTGGCCGACGGCCCGCACGAGGGGCTGTCGGCGGCCCTGGCCGACCTGGACGTCTCGGGCCTGGAGGTGCTCGCCCGGGGCGGCGGGGCGCGGGCGGTCGTGGAGGGCGCGGAGCGGGTGGAGCTGGCGGCGGACGGGCCCGGCTACGTCATCGCGGCCGGGAGCTGACGCCCCGGGCCGGGGCGGCATGACGGGTTTCCGCGCCGCCCCGGCAGGAACGGAGGTGACTAGACGTCCTGGGGCAGGGCGGCCCGGACGTCCTTGACGATGCGGGTGACCACGTCGCCGGTCCGGCCGACGAAGTAGAAGTGCTCGCCGGGCAGGATGTGGCGCTCCACCGGCCCCGAGGCGCGGTCGTCCCAGGCGGCGAGGCGCTCGGGCGTGACGCCGGGGTCGTCCCGGCCGCCGAAGACCGACAGCGGCGTCCGCAGCGGCGGGGCGTCCGGATCCGGGCGCCAGGTGTCGACGAGTTCGAGGTCGGCGCGGATCAGCGGCTCCACGATCTTCCACTGCTCGGGGTCGTCCAGGGAACCGGCGGCGGTCCCGCCCATGCGGGCGATGCCCCGGCGCAGCTGTTCGGAGGGCAGCAGGTGCCGGGGCGCGTCGTGCTCGGGGCCCGGGGCCGGGCTCCACGCGGACACCCCGAGCCAGGCGGGCTCGGCGGGGCCGTCGGCGGCCAGCCGGGCGGTCAGTTCGTGGGCCAGGAGCGCGCCCATGCTGTGGCCGAAGAAGCCGAAGGGTCGGTCCAGTTCGGGGGCCAGGCGCGCGAGCAGGTGGCGGGCGAGTCCTCCGGCGTCGCGGAAGGGCTTCTCCTCCGCCGCCCGGCCGCGTCCTGGCGCCTCGACCAGGCACACCTCCCAGTCGGCCGGGAAGTGGCGCACCCAGGGCCGGTAGCCCAGGGAGGACCCGCCCGCGTGGTGCAGCAGGAAGATCCGGAAGCCTGCCCGGGGAACGGGTCGGGGCCGGATGAGGACGCCCTCGTGCACTGCCTGTTTCCTCGCTGTCCGTATCCGGGTGCGGCCGTTCGGCCACCGCAACAGAGCAAAACTACCAGTCGGTAGTACCAGCCGGTAACAACAGTCCCGTTCCGGGTGCGCGCGCCCCGGGCTGGAACACGACCCGCTACCCGCGGAACGCGCCGGAACACCCGGCCCCCGCCGGGGAGCCGCCTCCGCCCCGCGGCGGCCGGAAAAACCACTCGCCGGGCCGCGGGGGCCACCGGCACACTGGGGGCTTCCCCCGAGGAGGCCCCGATGCGCGCGCGTGCGCTGCCCCCGACCCTGCGCCACCGGGGATTCCGCCTCCTCCTCACGGGCAGGGGCGCCGACGAACTCGGCTCGGCGATGCTGCCCGTGGCCGTGGTCGGCCTGGTGCTGGCCGGACACGGGCCGCTGCTCCTGGGCCTGGTCCTGGGCGCGCGCGGCGTGGCGGGCTCCCTGTGCACCCTGCTGTCGGGCGCACTGGTGAGCAGGGTCCGCAAGTCCACCGCCCTGGCCGCGGGCGACCTGGCCCAGTGCGCGGTCATGCTCGGCTTCGCGCTGGGCCCCGACTCAGCCGCCTGGTTCGTGTGTCTGGCGGCGGCCAGCGGCGCGGCCGGTTCGGTCAGCGAACCCGCCGCCGGATCGATCGTGCCGCTGCTGGTCCCCGGCGACCGGCTGCGCGAGGCCAACGCCCTGCGCAACGTCGTGGGACGCGCCATGGGCGTGACCGGCCCCGCCGTGGCCGGGGTGCTGCTCGCCGCCCTGGAGGCGCGGGCGGTGTTCGCCGTGGTCGCCGCCGCCTTCGCGGTGGGCTGCGCCGTGCTGCCGCTGGTGCGCGAGGCGGCGCCGTCCGCCGAGCGCTCCGGGGCCACGATGGGCGCGAACCTCCGGGCGGGGCTGCGCGAGGTGGTGCGGCGGCCCTGGGTGGTGGCGGTCATCGCGGTAGCCACCGTGCAGGCACCGGCCACCCTCGCACCCGGGTTCACCCTGCTGCCGATCGTGGTCGCCGACTCCTACGCCGAACCCGTCTACGGGCTGGCGCTGTCGTGCATGTCGGCGGGCCAGCTCCTGGGCGGGGTCGTCGCCGCCCGCTGGAGCCCGGCGCGCCCCGGCCTGGTCTCCCTGGCGGGTGTGCTCGTCTACCCGCTGGTCCTGCTGGGCCTGGCCGCGACCGTGCCCGCCTGGCTGCTGCTGACCGGCTACGCCGCCACCGGCACGGGCTTCATGCTCCTGGGCGTGTACTGGTACACCGCCCTGCAACGGGCGATCCCCCAGGACCTGCTCAGCGTGGTGATCAGCGTCGACGAGGTGGGCAGCTTCGCGCTGGAACCGGTCGGGTACGCGCTGGCCGGAGCCCTGGCACAGACCGTGGGGCCGCGCCCCGTGCTGGTCGGCGCTGCGGCGGTCGGGCTGGTGACCACGCTCGTGCCGCTGGCCGTTCCCGGCGTCTCCCGCCTCGCCGACCCGGACCGGCCGGCGACCGTGTGCTGACCGCGGCCGCTCAGACCGAGCGGTCGACGCGGCCCCGCAGCAGCCCCAGGGCCGCCGCAGCGGAACGCCGCACCCCCGCGGCCAGCCCGGTCAGCCGACGGCGCCACACGGGCACGCCGAGGTCCTCACCCGGTTCCACGGCGGTTCCGGTCGTCCCGGCCGCACCGTCCGTCCCGGCGTCCTCGGCCCGGGCGGCGCGCTCGCGCAACCGGTCCCTGACCTGTTCGGGGGTGTAGGCACGGCGCTGCCGCTGGTCCCGCGCGATCACCGCGCCGGTCGCCGCGACGCCCACGAAAGCGGCCACTCCAAGGGCCTTCCACCAACGCATGTTCCCTAGGCTAGCGGTGTGGCAGACACGAGCATGTCCCTGAACGAGGCGCTGGAGCTCACCCGGACCGGTGACGTCTGGGTCTTCCGCGGCACGAGCGCGGCCGACCGCGCCATCCAGATCACCACCAACAGCCCGGTCAACCACGTCGGCATGTCCATCGTGGTCGAGGACCTGCCGCCGCTGATGTGGCACGCCGAACTCGGCCGGTCCCTGCCCGACGTGTGGACCGGCAGGCACCAGCGCGGCGTACAGCTGCACGACCTGCGCGACGCCGTCCTGGTGTGGGGCCGCAAGTACGGCCAGCGCGGCTGGCTGCGCCAGCTCGACCCCCTGGCGGACGGCGCGATGGAGGACGCCGCCCTGCGCACGGTCGCCCGGCTCAACGGCACCCCCTTCCCCTCCACCACCCAGATGGCCGCCCGCTGGGCGCGCGGACGCCTGCCCCTGCGCAAGCTTCCCTTCGGGCGGGGCGCGCGCGAGCGCGCGCTGGAGACGGCCTACTGCGCCGAGGTGATCGCCCTGACCTACGAGGCCATGGGGCTGCTGCCCCCGGGGCGCCTGCCCGGGTACTACGACCCGGGGCGGTTCTGGAGCGGTGACGACCTGGAACTGGAGGGCGGTGCGTCCCTCGGCGGGGAGATCCGCGTGGACCTGCCCGCCGAGTGACCACGGGCACCTGGCGTGGGGCCGCCCCCCGTCAGGCGAGGTGGAAGACCTCGGTCAGCGGCACCATGCCCTCGTCGGGGCGGCCGGGCAGGCCCTCGAAGAACGGCGCCATCTCGGCCTGCCAGCGGGCGTTGACCCCGGTCCGGGCCATCGCGGCGCGGGCGGCCTCGAAGTCCTCGGTCTCCAGGTAACCCACGACCATGCCCTCCTCGGTGCAGAACAGCGAGTAGTTGTGCCAGCCGGTGGCGCTGAGGGCCTCGCGCATCTCCGGCCACACCTCGGCGTGCCGTTCGCGGTACTCGGCGAGGCGTTCCCGGCGGACCTTGAGGATGAAGCAGACGCGCTGCACGGGCGTCCTTCCTGTGGGACGGATACGGATAAGGCACGACAGACCATGACGGTTCTACGCAAAGCGTTACGTATTGCGGCACGTCGGGCCGGGCGGAGTCGCCCCGGCCCGGTTTCCGTGTGCCGGGCGCCCCCGGAGACGGGCTCAGAAGTCGAAGTCGTCCACGTTCCCGGCGTCGAAGACCTGCGGCGGGCCGAGCACGATCTCCCCCTCGGTCTCGAACGTGAACTCGCCCAGGCGTCCGGCTGTGAAGGTCTCGCCCTCGGCGCCGGTGATCTGCCCGGCCTTGAGCGCCGCGCCGGTGTACCCGGCCAGGTAGCCCAGGTCGAGCGGGTTCCACAGGGCGAACCGGCTCACGGTGCCGTCGTCCACGAACTCGCGCATCTGGTTGGGCGTGCCCAGGCCGGTCACGGCCACCTCGCCCCGGTACTCGGAGTCGCTGACGTAGCGGGCCGCCGCGGCGATGCCCACGGTGGTCGGCGAGACCACGCCGTCCAGGTCGGGGTGGGACTGCATGAGGCCCTGCATCTCCTGGAAGGACTCCAGGTCGTCGTCGTTGCCGTAGACGGTCTCGACCAGCTCCAGGCCGGCGTACTCCTCCTCGGCCAGCACCTCCTCCATCGCCGCGATCCAGGCGTTCTGGTTGGTGGCGTTGGGAGTGGCCGAGAGCACCGCGAAGGTGCCCTCGCCAACCAGGTCCTCGGCGATCATCTCGACCAGGGTGCGGCCGATGAGCTCGGTGGAGGACTGGTTGACGAACACGTCGGTGCAGTTGGCGTTCGAGTCGTAGCCGACGATGGCCGCGCCGTTGTCACGGGCCTCGTTGAGCGCGGGGCAGACCGCGTCGGGGTCGTTGGCGGCGATCACGATGACGTCGCTGCCCGCCTGGCTGGCCGCGTTGACGTACTCCACCTGGGAGTCGGCCGTGGCCTCGGTGCCCCCGCGCTCGGTGGCCGTGCCGCCGACCTCCTCGACGGCCTCGGTGCCGCCCTGGTTGACGATCTCGAAGAAGGGGTTGTTGAGCTGCTTGGGCAGGAAGTCGATCTTCAGGCCCTCGGGGATCTGCGCGTCGGGGTCGGCGGTGCCGGTCGGCCCGGCCCGGTTCTCCTCCTGGGCGTCCTCGATGGTGGTGCCCCCGCCGCAGGCGGCGGTCGTCAGCACCGCGAACGCGGACGCGGCCAGGAGCAGGTGGCGTGGGCGGCCCTGGGTCATGAGTGTTCTCCCTTGGTGGGGGCGGACGCGGCGGACGGTGCCGCGGCCGGGGGTGAGGAGGGGCTGGGTCCGGGTGCGCGTCCGGCGCGCAGCCGGGCCACGAGGTTGGGGGTGACGACGGAGGCGATGAGGATGAGGCCGGTGACGATCTGGAGGACCTCGCTGCTGATGCCGAACAGCTGGAGGGCGTTGCGGATCGCGCCCAGCAGCACGACGCCGCTCAGCACGCCCAGGATCGAACCGACCCCGCCGAAGATGGACACACCGCCGAGCAGGACCGCGGCCACGACCTGGAGTTCGAGGCCGAGGGCGGTGTCGGCGCGGGAGGTGCCGTACTGCAGGGTCCAGAAGACCCCGGCCCCGGAGGCCACCGCGCCGCTGAGCGTAAACAGCCAGAACTTGGTCCAGCGCACCGGCACCCCGGCGAAGCGGGCGGCCTCGTCGTTGTTGCCGATGTCGAACAGCGAGCGGCCGACGGCGGTGGCGTGCAGCAGCATCCCGAACAGCACGGCCAGGACCAGGACCGCCACGGCGATCCACGGCAGGCCCTCCACGCCCAGGAAGGGCGCCCGGGCACCGCTGACCCAGCTCTGGGGGTAGCTGGCCACGGCGCGGTCGCCGAGCAGCACGTAGGCCAGCCCCCGGTACAGGGCCATGGTGCCGATGGTCACAGCCAGGGACGGCAGCCCGCACACCGTGACCAGGAACCCGTTGAGGGCGCCCAGCAGCGCGCCCACGGCCAGACAGATCCACAGGGCCGTCTCGATGGCGACCCCGGCCTCCCACAGCACGCCCAGGGTGGCGCTGGTCAGCGCCAGGGTGCTGGCCACCGACAGGTCGATCTCGCCGGTGATGACGATGAGCGTCATCGGCAGGGCCATCAGGGCGATGGCGGCCACGCTCAGCACCAGGAAGTCGATGTTGCGCGCGGTGGCGAACATGTCCACGAACAGTCCGGCGGCCAGCAGGGCGACCACGAGCGCGCCCACCACGGGCGCCTCGCGGGCAGAGAGCAGCGACCGGATCCGGCCGGGGCCGCCGGGTCCCCGCGCCGGGGAGCCCTCGGGCACACGGTCGGGGGCGGGGGCGGTGACGGTGCGTTCAGGCGCCACGGGCACCTCCTCCTCGAAGCCTGCGCGCGGTACGCACCGCGAGCAGCCGGTCCAGGCCGATGGCGGCCAGGATGAGCGCGCCCACCACCGCCTGGTGCCAGAACTGGTCGACCTGCCAGATGGGCAGGGCGGCGGTGATGGTGGTGAGCAGGACGGCGCCGAGCGCGGCCCCGTAGACGGTGCCCACGCCTCCGGCGATGGCCACGCCGCCGACCACGGCCGCGGCGACGACCTGGAGTTCCATGCCGGTGCCCACGGTGGAGTCGACGGTGCCGTAGCGGGCGGCGAAGAGCACCCCGGCCAGCCCGGCCAGGGCCCCGTTGGCGGCGAAGGCCCAGGTGACGCGGCGCGAGGCGGGGATGCCGGAGAGCCGTGCGGCGTCGGCGTCGGAGCCGATCGCGTACAGCTCGCGGCCCGAGCGGTAGCTGGCGAGGTAGAAGCCCACGACGGCGACCACGGCGATGGCGACCGCGGCGGGCAGGGGCACCCCCAGGACGCTGAAGCGGCCCAGGAGCAGGAAGGAGTCGGGCATGTCGTGGGCGTTGACCTGCTCGCCCCCGGCCCACCAGTGGTTGAGGCCGCGGTGGGCGTACAGGGTGCCCAGGGTGACGACCAGGGCGGGAACCCGCACGGTGGTGACCAGCAGTCCGTTGAGCAGCCCCGCGACCAGGCCGATACCGATCCCGGCGAGCATCGCGACGGGCACGGGCAGGCCCGGGAAGGACACGAACAGCAGGCCGGTGCCGAAGGCCGACAGGCCCATGACCGAGCCGACCGAGAGGTCGACGTTCCTGGTGATGAGGACCAGGGCCTGGCCGACGGCGAGGACGGACAGGACGGTGGCGCCCAGGAACAGGTCGCGCACGCCCTGGCTGGACAGGAAGCCGGGGTTGTGGAGCCAGGTGGCGGCCACGAGGACCACCACGGCCAGGAGCACGCCGAGTTCGCGGAACTGGAGCCTGCGGCGCGCGGCGGGAACGGGGGCGGGGGCGGGGGCAGTACCGACCGTGTTCGTCATGCGGCCTCGCTCGGTCGCTGTCCGGTGGCCGCGTACATGACCGACTCCTCGTCGGCCTCCCCGCGGTCCAGGTGGGCGGTGACCCGGCCCTCGTGCATGACCAGGACCCGGTCGGCCATGCCCAGCACTTCGGGGAGTTCGCTGGAGACCATGACGACGGCCAGTCCCCGGCCCGCGAGGGTGGACAGCAGGCGGTGGACCTCGGCCTTGGTGCCCACGTCGATGCCGCGCGTGGGCTCGTCCACGAAGAGCACGCGGGGTTCGGTGGACAGCCACTTGGCCAGGACGACTTTCTGCTGGTTGCCGCCGGAGAGGGTGGAGACGGGGTCGGTGAGGCGGCCGAACCTCAGGTTCAGGCGCTCGCCCCACTCGCGGGCGGAGTCGCGTTCGGCGCGGGGGCGCAACAGGCCCAGGCGGCTGAGCGGTCGGCGGCGGGTGGCGGTGGCGTTGCGCTCGATGGAGGACTCCATGACCAGGCCCTGCTGGCGGCGGTCCTCGGGGACCAGGGCCAGTCCGGCGGCCATGGCGGCCCGGGGCCGCCCCGGCGCCAGCGGCCTGCCCTCCACCCGCACGGTGCCCGCGTCGTAGCGGTCCACGCCGAACACGGCGCGGACGACCTCGCTGCGTCCGGCGCCGACCAGTCCGGCCAGGGCGACGATCTCCCCGGCGCGCACCGAGAAGGACACGTCGGCGAACACGCCGTGGCGGGTCAGGCCGTCGACCTCCAGCAGGACCTCGCCGCGCTCGGCCTCCTCCTTGGGGTAGAGGCTGCTGACCTCGCGGCCGACCATGCGGCGCACGACGGTGTCCACGTCCAGGTCGCCGGTGGGGTCGCAGGAGACGAACGCGCCGTCGCGGACCACGGTGACGCGGTCGCACAGGGCGAAGACCTCGTCGAAGCGGTGGGAGATGAACAGCAGCGCCGCGCCGGAGTCGCGCAGGGTGCGGGCGACGGTGAACAGGCGTTCGGCCTCCATCCCGGAGAGGGCGGCGGTGGGCTCGTCCATGACCAGGACCCTCGCCCGGCGGGTGAGGGCCTTGGCGATCTCCACGAGCTGCTGGTCGGCGATGGACAGCCCCCGGGCGGGGCGGTCGGGGTCCATGTCCACGCCCAAGCGCGCGAAGACCTCCCGGGTGTCGCGGCGCATGCGGCCGCGGTCGATGGTGCGCAGGCGGGTGCGGGGCTGGCGGCCGACGAAGATGTTCTCGGCCACCGACAGGTCGGGGAACAGCGTGGGTTCCTGGTGGATGACCGCGACCCCGGCGCGCTGGGCGTCCACGGGCGCGGCGAACTCCGCGGGGCGGCCGTCCACGAGCACCTGCCCGCCGTCCGGCCGGTGCACCCCCGCGATGGTCTTGACCAGGGTGGACTTGCCCGCCCCGTTCTCGCCCACCAGTGCGTGGATCTCTCCGGAGCGCAGTTCCAGGGACAGCCCCCGCAGGGCCCGGACGCTTCCGAAGGACTTGGTGACGTCGACCAGGGCGAGGGGTGGGGGGACCTCTGCTGGGTCCACGTGCGCCCTCCTTCTCTTTGCCATGCCCGGCAAAAACGTTTTAATATGAAGTGGATGTTAAGTGCCCCACATCACACCGTCAAGAGGATCACCCGAGAATTCGCAGGTCTCACCCCGATAACGGCTTCCGTGTCGGTAAGCCCTTTCCAGCAAGCCATGCGGCTCGGAACACCCCACTCCGGACACGGAATTGACACGTTTCAATCGGGGTGTGAGTACGATGCTTCGCACCGCCCTCCGCACACGCACGGGAGAAGCCCCTTGTCCACCAGGTCCCCCAACGCACGCCGCGGCGTGGGTATCACCGAGGTCGCCCGGCGCGCCGGGGTCTCGCCCGGAACCGTGTCCAACGTGCTCAACCGCCCCGAGCGCGTCGCCGAGGCCACCCGCCTGCGGGTCGAGGCGGCCATCACCGAGCTCGACTACGTGCGCAACTCCTCCGGCAGCAGCCTGCGCTCGGGACGCAGCGAGTCCGTGGGCCTACTCGTGCTGGACGTGACCAATCCGTTCTTCACCGAGGTCGCACGGGGCGTGGAGGACGAGGCGGCCGGATCCGGACTCGCCGTGGTGCTGCTCAACTCCGCCGAGAAGCGCGAGCGCCAGCAGCGCAACGTGCGCCTGCTGGCCGAGCAGCGCGCGGCCGGGGCCGTGGTGATGCCCGTGGACGACGACCTGTCGGACCTTCTGTGGTTGAGCCGCCAGGGGACCTTCTGGGTGGCCCTGGACCGGGGCGACGTCGCCGAGGACGTGGGGTGCAGCGTCAGCGTGGACAACCACGCGGGCGGGATGGCGGCCGGGAGGCACCTCATCGGGCTGGGACACGAGACGGTGACCTTCCTGACCGGGCCGTTCGCCATCGAGCAGGTGCGCAGGCGGCACGAGGGGCTGCGCGACGCCTTCACCGAGGCCGGGCTGGACCCGGACACCCGCGTACGGGTGGTCGAGCAACCGCTGCTCAACCCCGAGCAGGGCGAGCGGGCGGTGGACGCGATCCTGAGCGGGGGGCCGCGGCAGCGCCCCCAGGCCGTGTTCTGCGCCAACGACCAACTGGCGCTCGGCGTGATGAAGGGCCTGGGCCAGCGGGGCCTGCGGGTGCCCGAGGACATGTCGGTGGTGGGCTACGACAACGTGGACTTCGCCGACCTGGTGCACCCGGGGCTGACCACGGTGGCCCAGCCCAAGTACGAACTGGGCCGGGCGGCGATGCGCCTGCTGGAGTCGGAGCTGAACCACGGCGAGCACGTCCACGAGCGGGTGCTGTTCACCCCGGAACTGGTGGTGCGGGGTTCGACGGCGGTGTACCGCCCCTGAACTGCGGTTGGCGTAGAGCACACAGCGGCGACGCCGCAGGGGGTTGAGCCCTCCGCAAAGCCGAACCACCCGCCCGCAGAGCCCAGGCTGGCGGCATGCCGTAGGGGGTTGGGGTGGCATGTGTGGTGGTCGTTCACCCGTGGGGGTTGGCGTAGAGCGTGTAGGTGACGGCAGCCAGGCACCCGTAGGGCGTGCGCGTTCCAGTTCAGCCCCTGGGGGGTGGGTGGTCGTGGTGGGCACTGGCTCCGAGGTTCAGTGTTGGGGGCGGGGACCGACTGAGAGCAAGTTCGCCTAGCGAACTTGCCGAAGGAGATCCCTGCGCGCCGGTCACTTCAGGTGTCTGGTGGGCGTCACGGAGGGGTTCGGGAGGTCGCCGGGGGGAACGCCCACCGGGAATCTCCCCCAGCCATCCGTGAACGGGGGTACACGGTTCAGACCGAGAGCGGCCATGAAGCCCCGCGCGTGACCGCGCGTCGTAGGGGGTCCGCAAGTTGTAGAGCGTCGCTGCGTCAGCAACCAGGCACCCGTAGAGCCCGGGCTGACGCTGGGTACAACGGGGTTGACGTAGAGCGTCCCTGCGTCAGCAACCACGCACCCGTAGAGCCCGGGCTGACGCGCACCCCAGACAAGCCACAGCAAAAGCCCTGCTCAGGGTTGTAGCGGCCCGGCGGGAGGGGTAGTCGGCCCACATGGGCAAGGACACGGGCAAGGGCAAGGACGCAGACGACTACCGCAGGGACTACACCGACCCGAAGTTACGGGAGAGGCTCAAGGAGCGGATCAAGGCCTCGGACAAGGGCGGGGCCGCCGGGAAGTGGTCGGCGCGCAAGAGCCAACTGCTCACCCAGGAGTACGAACGCGAGGGCGGCGGCTACCGGCACCCGGACCGCAGGAGCGGCGAACAGCGCGACCTGCGGAAGTGGACCGAGGAGGAGTGGCAGACGGCCTCCGGCAATGCGCGGGCGCGCGACAGCGGTTCCAAGGAACCCGGAGGCACCGACCGCTACCTTCCGCGCCACGCCTGGGAGCAGCTCAGTCCCCAAGAGCGGCGGCAGGCGCGGCGCACCAAGCGCCGGGACGACGAGCGAGGGGAGGGACGTTCGCCGAACCCTCCGGCCGCGAAGTCGGCCCGCAGGTCTGTCGAACTGGACCGGCTGCCCGCCGCCGAGGCCGCCAAGAAGGCGCGGGGAATGTCCTCGAAGCAGGCCCGCAGCGCAGCCGAGCACGAGCGCGGGCACAAGGCCCGCAAGACCGTGTTACGCGTGCTCGACAGGCGCGCCGAGGGCTGACCGCGCAGGTGCGGACACAGGCGGAGGCACAGCCGCTCCGGGGGCTGGCCGGGAAACGGACAACGGGGAGACGGGGGCGGGGACATGGACGAGAAGCAGCAGCGGCAGGTCCGGCAGGAGTTCGGCGAGGCGGTCAACATGACGCCCAAGGAACTGGAACGGTGGCTGGAGACCGAGGAGTCGAAGTCCGTGGGCGAGGGCGACGGGGAGTCCAAGGGCCACCGCTCGGGGCGGCGGATCGTGGACATCCTGCACGCTTCGCAGGGTGATCTGAAGGAGCAGGACTACGAGCACATGCGCAAGGTCACCGGTTACGTGCACCGGCACCTGGCGCAGAAACCGTCCGGGGACCCGAGCGAGACCCCGTGGCGGTACTCGCTGATGAACTGGGGGCACGATCCGCTCAAGGGCTGACGCGCTGAGCTGCGCGGTCTGTGGACGCGAGACCCCCGTTCCAGGCGGAACGGGGGTCTTTCGCTGTCTCGGGGAGAACGCTGTCGCTAGCGGGGGGACGCCAGCAGGGAGAGGAGGGAGGTCCACTCACGGCGGTCGAAGCTGAGATGGCCCAGCTCCCGGTTCTGGGTGTCGCGCACGAGGGTGTCTCGGCCTTCGCTGACCTCCACGCAGTTCCCGCCCGACGTGCTGTAGCTGGACTTGTGGAAGTCGCGTCGCTCGCTCACCGTAGTTCCTCCAGAACTTTTCGAGACTGGGTCGCAGGCAGAGCGCTACCCAGTGCTTGTTTCACCAGACCATGCAAGCGGTCGTACACCTTCGTGTCCTCATACAAGGTAGCGCCGTCCACATGGTCGCTCACAGCCGCTTTCCCACCGTCACGAAGGTGGAACAGCAGCAGCATGGACGTCACCCCGAGCAGGATGGAATCTTCTGGGACCAGGTGGAAACGCATCTTGCCCATTTCAGCGACGGACAAAAGGTGCGAAACCTGTTCCTTTCGAACCCGGGCAGGGACGCAGGTCACCGCCGTCACAGGAAACACTGCAATGGTCCGAGGGTTGTTGAGCTTCCGCAACTGCTCATACCTGCCACACCTCAGCGCCACCAAGCGCTCAAGGTCACCCGGCTCACGTCCCATCAGCGACTCCTCGAACACCAGTCGCGCGTAACTCGGAGACTGCAACAACCCAGGCACCAGCAAGGGGGATATCAGGTCTATCGTCTCGGCGGCCTCCTCCAGCCGCGAGACGCTGTGCATCCACTGCGGAAGCCCTTCCGCCTTCGCGAACTCCCACACACTGACAAGCCGCCCCTGCAACTCCAGGGCTTTGTCCACTTTCTCCACTTCGCTCCGGAGTGGGACCACGTGGTTGTTCTCCCAGCGGGAGATGGTCGATGGGCTCAGGTTCACCAGCGCCGCAAGCTTGCGGAGGGTGTAGCCAGAGTTATTGCGCTCTTCGGCCAGATATGCACCGAAATCGTGTTGCACCATGACCCAAAGCTATCCTCGGCGTTCCTCTTGGGACCATCCCTTTGTAGATACAACTCACTCACTGGAGGAACAGATATCCCCCGTCGGATGCTGAGGGCATGAACGAAACACGGAAATCCTCCGACGACATGTTCGCCGCCGCCGTCACCGCCTTCCAGAGCCAGCGGGGCCTGGCCTTCACCGTCGAGTGGCGGCGCTTCCCCTGGACCCACGGCCCCGACGTCGAACGCGCCCTCGTCGGCCCCTCCTACCTGGGCAACGTGGTCATCGGCCTCAAGGACGACTTCTCCTGGAGCTACCAGGACCGGCACGGCACCTGGAAGTACGTACAGCGCGACCGGCTCGACCTCCTCGTGGACTCCGTGGTCGAGGACAGGGCCGGGTTCCAGCCTCCGCTGCCGAACCGTTCCGCCTACCGCCAGGTTCGCGGAACACGGTGAGCCCAGAAGACAAAAACGGCGATACCGGCACCAATCCTGGAGAAACCTTCACTCTCCATTTTCCACCCGAGAAATGACGCCTCGGATATCCACACCTCTCGCCCCACCCACCACATGCCTCCGGCCGATCACGCACAAGCTCTGGCGAGCGGAATCAGCACTCCCAGAGCACGGCCAGCACCTCGAAAACCCCAACGAAAAAGGAAACCGACATGGCGATCGCGCCGCAGACCCCTTCCCCCGCACCCCCTGTGAGCGCTGCCATACGTATCCCCCACATTCCGCGCCCGCGCCCGGCCCCTGACGACACTCCGCACTGTCCACTCCCCCGCAACCCGCCCCGCGAACCCGCTGAGGCATGGGCCACCGGGCACATCCCGGTCATGCTCACACGGCTGTCAGACTGACGGCCTACCGCCAGGCTGCTGAAAGACTGAACCCCATGCAGGCCAACCAGTTCTCGCTCACCCGGGTGCACCTGAAGCACTACAGAAGCATCGCCAAAGTCGATGTCAGGCTGGGCCAACTACTCTTCCTGGTGGGCCCCAACGGCTCCGGCAAGAGCAACTTCCTCGACGCTCTCAGGCTGGTCTCCGAAGCCCTCCAGACCTCGCTCGACCAGGCACTGCGCAGCCGGGGCGGCGTGGCCGAGGTACGGCGGCGCTCGACCGGGCACCCGACCCACTTCGCGATCGACCTGGAGTTCCGAGGCCCCACCTACTCGGGCACGTACGCCTTCGAGGTCGCCGCGGTTCGAGGAGGCGCGTTCAAGATCTCCCGGGAGGAGTGCCACGTGTACTCCACCGGGGAAGCGGAATCCTGGAAGGGTTTCTTCAAGGTCAGGAACGGCGAACTGGAGAAGGCCTCCGAGCCCGTCATGCCCCCGGTCAACGACCAGCGCCTCTACCTGGTCTCGGCCGCCGGGATCGACATCTTCGAGCGGGTGTACGCGGGCCTCTCCGGCATCAGCGTCTTCAGCCTGAACCCGGACGCCATGCGCGAGCCGCAGACCCCCGACTCCGGTGAGTTCCTGCGCCGGGACGGGTCCAACGTCGCCAGTGTGCTGCACCGCCTGCAACGCAGTCCCCAGGGCGCGAGCGACAAGGAACGCGTCGAGGACTACCTGCGGATGATCGTTCCCGGTATGCACGGAGTGTCGCGGGCGGACCTCGGCAACTGGGAAACGCTGGAGTTCACACAGGACGTGCCAGGAGCAGAGAACCCCTGCCGGTTTCCGGCCCAGTCGGTCTCGGACGGCACCCTGCGCGCCCTGGGCGTCCTCGTCTGCCTCTTCTCCGACACCGGGGACACCCTCAGCACGGTCGGCATCGAGGAACCCGAGAGCGCCCTGCACCCTGCCGCGGCCGGAGTCCTGCTGGACGCGCTCCGGGACGCGAGCACCCGCCGTCAGGTGGTCGTCACCAGCCACAGCCCCGACCTGCTGGACCGGGATGACTTCGAGCCCTCCGAGCTGTACGCGGTCCGCTCCGTGTCCGGTGAGACCAACCTAGGCCCCCTCGACGATGCCGGTACCCATGCGATGCGGGAGCACCTCTACACCCCCGGTGAGCTGCTCAGAACCGACCAGCTTCTCCCCGCGCCCGTCCAGGAGCGCCTGTCCTGGGAATAGGAGTGATGTCCCCCATCACCATCGCCCCGATCGTGGAGGGGCACGGCGAGCACAGGGCGGTACGGGACCTGCTCACCCGGGTCGCGACCGAGTACGCGGGCACGTGGATCGACGTCGCGCAGCCCTTCCGCCTGGACTCGGCGAAAATGCGCAAAACGGACGAGCTGGCCAGGGCGGTGATGCTCCAGTCCAGGCGCGTTCCCGACCGGGGCGGCGTCCTCGTCCTCAGGGACGGTGACGACAAGGACATCACCTGCCCCGTCGAACTAGCGCGCTCGATCGCTCCCGATCCCGCACTCGCCCGATGCCCGGTCGAGGTGGTGATCGCCTGTCCCGAGTACGAGGCGTGGTTCCTGGCCGCCGCCGAGTCCCTGCGCGGGCACTCCGCGATGGGCGCTGACGCCGTGGCGCCGGACGCCCCCGAGGCCAAGCGCGACGCCAAGGCCCAGTTGAACGCCCTCATGACCGAGCCCTACCGCGAGACGCTCCACCGGGTGAAGTTCACCGCGACCATGGACATGCGGGCCGTGGAAGAACGGAGCCGCTCCTTCCGGCGTCTGGTCCACGCCGTCCAACTCCTCGTCGGATAAGGATCCGGCTCCTCGTCGGATAAGGAATTGCCCCCGGGGACCGGAGCCCTGTTGGCTGGACGCGTGACCGAACTGCGCACCGAACGCCTCACCCTCCGCCGGTGGCGGGACTCCGACCTCGCCCCCTGGGCCGCGATGAACGCCGACCCCGAGGTCCGCGAGCACCTGGGCGACCCGCTCACCCGCGAGCAGAGCGACGCCTCCGTCGCACGCTTCGAGGCCGCGTTCGACCGGCGCGGCTACGGGTGGTGGGCGGTGGAGGTGCGGGCCACCGGCGAGTTCGTCGGCTTCGCGGGCCTGGACGACGTGGACGAGGGCATGCCGTTCACCGGGGTGGAGATCGGCTGGCGGCTCGCCCGCCCAGCTTGGGGCCACGGCTACGCCACCGAGGCCGCGCGAACGGTCCTGGCCCACGGCTTCGACGTCCTCGCGCTCCACGAGGTCCTCGCCGTGACCACGGCCGCCAACCTGCGTTCGCGTGCGGTGATGCGCCGGATCGGGATGACCCGGAACCCGGCCGAGGACTTCGACGACCCCACCGTGCCCGAGGGTCCGCTGCGCCCGAACGTGCTGTACCGCATCGCCCGCGATGCGGGAAGCTGACGTTCTCCGTCCGCCGCCGAGGTGGGCAGTCGTCCCGGGACGACTACGGTGACGGGCGTCAGGAGGGGTACGCCGCTGCCATGCGCAGCAGTTTGACGGGGTCGGCCCCGGGGTTGAGCCCGGCCACGACCTCCTCGGTCAGCGGCCCTCCCTCGAACACCGCGCGCACCGCGTCGAGGTCCAGAGAACGTTCGTAGTAGTCCTGGAACTCCTCGTGGAAGTACCGTGCGGGGTCGGCGGCGTACAGACCACCCAGCAGCCAACCCGACCCGTCCTCCCGGTCCCCGGCGACCCCGGTGCGCCAGGAGGCGTCCGCGGGCAGACGCCACAGCAGAGCGCTCACCGACAGCGTGTCGCCTCCGTTGAAATCGGTGTCCGCCATAAGGAACGCGAGTTCTCCGGGCACGGCGTCGACCGTCCCCGGCCAGTGCTCCTCGTCGTTGGCGTAGGGGCTCATCTCCGACTCGTGGTCGAAGCAGCGGATGAGACCGGCCGTGTCCGAGAGCGCGATGGCGTACTCGTCCCCTCCCCCGCTGCTCATCGTGGCCAGGTCCCATCCCGGCCGCCAGCCGGGCGTGAAATCGTACTTGCGGTAGAGGCCGTCGGGGTTGACGAGGAACTCCAGCAGCGCCGTCCTGTGGGACCGGTCGCGCACGGTGGCCGGTTCGGGCAGGCGGAGGGCGGTCTCGGGTGCGTTCATGAGGTGCATCGAAGCACACGCCTGTGACAGCGCCCGCCCCGGGGAACCGCCCCCGCAGGCCCGACGGCCCGGCCGTGCTCCTCCGGGCCGCCGCGGCACGCCGCAGAACCGCCAGCGTTCGACGGACTAGCGTTCAACGGATTCCGGTCCCGCGGGCCCCCGCCCCGCGGGCTCCGCCTCCGTCCCGCCCGACCCGGGAACCCCTCCCACCACGCCCCGGCGCCGGGCCAGGAGCACGAACACCCCGGCCGTGGCGACCAGCGACAGGGCCGCGACACCCCAGGACGTGGCGTCCCAGGCCGCCGTGAGGTGACCGGCCAGGGCGTCCGACCCTCCCACGTCCCCGGCGGTCGCCCGGGCGGCGGCTTCGGACGATCCCGTGCGGGCGGCGACGATGCTGGTCAACGCCGCTCCGAAGACCGCGATGACCAGGGCTTCGGCGCCACCGCGGAGCGTGTTGAGGAAACCCGCCGCCATGCCAGCCTTCCGGGGTTCGATGACGCCCATCGCCTGGCCGTCGGTGATGCCGAACGACAATCCCATGCCGGTACCGATCAGCACCAGGGGGAGGGCCAGTCCCAGCGCGGTGATCTGCGGGTGGAGCACGGTGAGCAGCGCGTTGCCCCCGGCAACGAGCAGCAGCGCGACAACGATCATCCCGCGTGCCGACACGCCCCCGGCGACCATCCACCCGCCCAGGGACGGGGCCACCAGCACCGGCGCCGTGAGCATGAGCATCATCAGACCGGCGGTCTGGGCGGACATCCCCTGCACCCCCTGGAGGTAGGTCGGCAGGAAGACCAGCACCCCCAGGAAACCGATCGAGGTGGTCAGCGTCGCCAGGCACCAGGCCATGAACCGTCCGTCGCGGACCAGGCTCAGGTCGAGCACCGGCCGGGCCACCCGGCTCTCGACGACGAGGAAGAGCACGAGGAGCACCGCACCGGCCGCCAGCGAGCCCACCACCGCCGGGGTCCCCCAGCCCGCCTCGGGCGCCTCGATGACCGCGTACATCACCAGCGTCAGGCTGACCACGAAGGTCACCGAGCCGACCCAGTCGACGCGCGGGCGCTCGGAGGCCCGCGACTCGGCGACGAACGCCGATCCGACCAGGATGAGCAGGCCGACCGCGGCGTAGACCAGGAACGCCGTGCGCCAGCCCACGGCGCCGACCAGCAGACCCGACAGGGTCGGGCCGATCGCGATGCCCACCCCCGCCATGGTGCCCATGGCGGCGAAGGCCCGGGTCCGCGCGGCACCGTCGAAGCCCATCGCCAGCAGGGCGCCGCCGCTGGCCATGATCGCCGCGCCGCCGACACCGGTGAGCAGGCGTGCCGCGTCCAGCAGGAGGATGTCACCGACCAGGGCGCTGGCCAGGTTGCCCGCGAGGAAGACGACCGCGCCGACGGCGAACAGCAGCCTTCGCCCGAACAGGTCGGCCAGGGAACCGCAGACCAGGGTGAACGCGGCGAAGGTGAGGTTGTACCCGGCCACCACCCAGTGCAGCGCGGCGCCTGAGGCCTCCAGGTCCACCCCGATGTTCGGGACGGCCACGGCCGTCCCCGAGATCGACATGGCCACGACCAGAACGCCCAGCATGACGCTGGCGAGCAGCACCCCGGGGCGTGGCACCGCCTGCGAACCCGAACTCCGCTGCCGATTACGCGTCGTACGCACGCGCATCTCCTTCGTGTCGTGAGTGGTGGCCCCCATTCTGAAACCTCAACTTTTATTGAGGTCAAGGGGTTCGCGCGGAGCCGGGGAACGGGAACGCGGTCCTCGGCGCGCCCCTCCCCCGGGCCCCCGGAACAGCCGCTCCGGCGCTGGAGCACGGCCCGCGGGACGGAGCGGGGTCACCGCCACCGCGGCGCCCGCCGGCGCCTAACCTGGACGACGTGGTCAAACGAGACACCCGGCCGGGCTTGGCGACTCGACTCCGTCCCGCCGAAACCCCGCGGCGCGAGGCGATCGACAGCCGCAGGCTCCCCTCCTACGCCGCCGGCGAGATCGAGGTGCCCTTCGTCGTCATGGGCAGCGCCGAGATCATCCCCCGGGACACGTTCTGGGAGGAGCACTCGCACCCCACGCACGAACTGCTCTGGAACCAGCGGGGCGCCTCCTCCGCCACCGTCGGCACGCGGGTCTGGACGATCACCCCCACGGTCGGCCTGTGGCTCCCGGCCGGGACGCGCCACTCCGGGTGGACCCCCGCGGGGACCTGGCACCGGGCCGCGCAGTTCGGCGTCCACGCGGTGCCCTCGATCTCCGACGAACCCGTGGCCATGGAGGTCACCCCGCTCCTGCGGCTCCTGCTCGACCGGCTCGACGCCGAGGGGCTCACCGCGGACGAGCGCTCGCGGACCGAGGCGATGGTGCTGGACATCCTCGCCCCGGCCCGGCGCGAGCTGATCCTGCACATCCCCGAGTCGCCGCTGCTGGCCCCCATCGTCGCCGCCGTGCGCGAGGACCCCGCCGACACCACCACCCTGGCCGTGTGGGCGGCGCGGCTGGGCGTGAGTACCCGTACCGTCACCCGGGCGTTCCGCGCCGAGACGGGCCTGGGGTTCAGCCAGTGGCTGGCCACAGCCCGCGTGCAGCACGCGGTGACGATGCTCGCGCGGGGGGACGAGATCGACGAGGTGGCGGTGTGTGTGGGCTACCACTCGGCGAGCGCGTTCGGCGCGGCCTTCCGACGGGTCACGGGTCTGAGTCCGGGCCGCTTCCGCGCCCTGTGAGCCCTGCGGGGACAGCGTTTCAGCTCCCGCGACAGGATCGGCAACACAGGCCCCACCCAGCTCTCCAGACTCCCCCGCCACACCCCGCTTGTCCGAATCGCTATAAAAGATGTCGCATCTACGCGATTGCGAACCCACCAAGGACACCCTAAATTCGGTTAGGCAAACCTAATCTCTCGGCATCGCCGCGGTCGGGTCGGCGTCGCGCACCCCTGGACCCCTGTCCCCACGCGACCCGCCCCGACCGGTCCCCTCCCGGACGCACACCCCCGTGTGCGCGCCGGGGCGGTGCGGGAGCCGGACCATGGCACCGCCATGGCTGAGGCCCGAGGGCCGCAAGAGGCCCCACGGCCGCAATGGGAAGGAAACCATGCCCCGCGTTTCAAGGCTGGCCGCGCTCTCCGGCGCCGCGCTGCTCACCGTCGCGCTCGCCGCCTGCTCCTCCGACAGCTCCTCCGACTCCTCCGGCGGGGAGGACGGCGGTTCCGGGGACTGGACCCCCGTCACCATCGAGCACGCGCTCGGCACGACGACCATCGAGTCCAAGCCCGAGCGGGTCGCGACGGTGAACTGGGCCAACCACGAGGTCCCGCTGGCCCTGGGGGTCGTGCCGGTCGGCATGGCCTCCGCCGACTTCGGCGACGACAACGGCGACGGCGTGCTGCCCTGGGTCGAGGAGAAGCTCACCGAGCTGGACGCGGAGACCCCGGTCCTGTTCGACGAGACGGACGGCATCGACTTCGAGGCCGTCGCCGACACCGCGCCGGACGTGATCCTGGCCGCCTACTCCGGGCTCACCCAGGAGGACTACGACACGCTCAGCGAGATCGCCCCCGTCGTCGCCTACCCCGAGACCGCCTGGGGAACGCCGTGGCGGGAGATGATCGAGCTCAACAGCCAGGCCCTGGGCATGGCGGCCGAGGGCGAGGAGCTGATCGCCGGCCTGGAGCAGGAGATCGAGGACTCGGTCGCGGAGTACCCGCAGTTCGAGGGCCGGTCCGCGATGTTCCTGACCCACGTGGACACCACGGACCTGAGCGAGGTCAGCTTCTACACCACGCACGACACGCGCGCCCTGTTCTTCGAGGACCTGGGTCTGGAGACCCCGGAGAGCATCGCGACCGCCTCCGCCGAGACCGACCAGTTCTCCCTGAGCCAGAGCGCCGAGCAGGCGGACGCGTTCAACGACGTGGACATCATCGTCACCTACGGCGGCGAGGAGCTGGTGCAGACCCTGGAGGGCGACCCGCTGCTGTCGCAGATGCCCGCCGTGGAGAACGGCTCCGTCGTCAACCTCCCCGGTGACGACCCGCTGGGCACGGCCGCGAACCCGACCCCGCTGTCGATCTCGTGGGTCCTGGACGACTACCTGTCGCTCCTCGCCGAGGCCGCTGACGAGGCTCAGTAGTGGCGACGGACACCTCGACCGCCGTCTCGGGCGCCGCCGTCGTGCGGCGCCCGAGGCGCGGCAAGGCCCTGTGGCTGCTGGTGGTGCTGGGCGCACTGGTCGCGCTCATGTTCGCCTCGGTCGTGGTCGGCTCGCGCGACGTGCCCTGGACGGCCGTCGTGGCGGCCTTCGGCGGCGCGACCGAGAACTTCGACCAGGCCGCGGTGGCCAAGCGCATCCCCCGCACGCTGCTGGCCGTGCTCGCCGGAGCCGCCCTGGGCGTGGCGGGGGCGGTCATGCAGGGCGTGACCCGCAACCCGCTGGCCGACCCGGGCATCCTGGGCGTGACCATGGGCGCCTCGCTCGCCGTCGTCGCGGGCATCGCCTACTTCGGCCTGGCCTCCGCGACCAGCTTCGTGTGGGTGGCGATCGTCGGCGCGGGGCTGACCACGGTGTTCGTCTACACCATCGGCTCCCTGGGGCGGGGCGGTGCCACACCGCTCAAACTCGCCCTGGCCGGGGCGGCGACCACCGCGGCGCTGGCCTCCTTCATCAGGGCCGTCATGCTCCCGCGCGCCGACATCGCCGAGGGGGCCAGGTCCTGGCAGATCGGCGGCGTGGGCGGCGGGACCTTCGACAGCGTCTCGCAGGTGCTGCCCTTCCTCCTGGCCGGGTTCGTCGTGTGCCTGCTGTCGGCGCGCGCGCTCAACCTCCTGGCCCTGGGCGACGAGCTGGCCGCGGGCCTGGGCGAGCGCGTCGCCCTCGCGCGGGGCGCGGCCTTCGTCGGCGCGGTCGTGCTGTGCGGCGCGAGCACCGCCGTGACCGGCCCGATCAGCTTCGTCGGCCTCGTCGTCCCCCACGTGTGCCGCCTGCTCGTGGGCGTGGACCACCGGTGGCTGATCCCGTTCTCGGCGCTCACCGGCGCCGCCCTGCTGACCACGGCGGACGTGGTCGGCCGCATCGTGGCGCGCCCCGCGGAGATCGACGTGGGGATCGTGACCGCGCTGATCGGCGCCCCGTTCTTCATCTACATCGTCCGCCGTCAGAAGGTGCGTGCCCTTTGAGCGCCTCCACCGTCGAGACCGTCGCCCGCGGCCGGGTGCGCCGCGCCTACCGGCGGCGCGTCGTGATCGCCGCCCTGGCCGTGGCGATCGTCCTCGTGTTCGCCCTGTCCCTGATGGTCGGGCAGACCTTCTACCCGCCCGGCGACGTCGTGCGGGTGGTCCTGGGCCAGGACGTGCCCGGCGCCTCGTTCACCGTGGGGCGGCTCCGGCTGCCGCGGGCCGTGCTCGCGGTGGCGGCGGGGCTGTGCTTCGGGCTCGCGGGCGTGACGTTCCAGACCATGCTGCGCAACCCCCTGGCCAGCCCGGACATCATCGGCATCAGCGCGGGAGCCAGCGCGGCGGCCGTGTTCGCGATCGTGGTGCTCTCGCTCGGCGAGGCCGGGGTGTCGGCCTTCGCGATCGGGGCGGGCCTGCTCGTGGCGCTGGCCGTGTACGCGCTGTCCTTCAAGGACGGGGTCGCCGGGACGCGCCTGATCCTGGTCGGCATCGGCATCGCGGCCATGCTCACCAGCGTCACCGACTACATCCTGGACCAGGCCGCCCAGTGGGACCTGCAGGAGGCGATGCGGTGGCTGACCGGCAGCCTCAACGGCGCCAGCTGGGACCAGACCGTCCCGGTGCTGGTCGCGCTGGTAGTCCTCTCCCCCGTGCTCCTGTCCCAGTCGGGCAACCTGTCCGCGCTCCAGCTGGGCGACGACACCGCCTCGGCCCTGGGCGTGCGCGTGGACCTGACCCGGCTCGTCGCGATCGTCGGGGCGGTGGGGCTCATCGCCTTCGCGACCGCGGCGGCGGGGCCGGTGGCCTTCGTGTCCTTCCTGTCGGGGCCGATCGCGGCGCGCCTGGTGGGGCCGAACGGCTCGCTACTGGTGCCCTCGGCGCTGGTGGGGGCGCTGCTGATCCTGGTCGCCGACCTGTGCGCTCAGTACGCCTTCGGGACCCGCTACCCGGTCGGGGTCGTCACCGGCGTGCTCGGCGCCCCCTACCTCGTCTACCTGATCGTCCGCACCAACCGCGTGGGAGGCTCGCTTTGACCACGGCCCATTCGCTGCTCGTCGAGGACCTGACGCTCGGCTACAAGGACCGCGTCGTCATCGAGTCGCTGGACCTGACCATCCCGCCCGGCAGGATCACCGCGATCGTGGGCGCCAACGCGTGCGGCAAGTCCACCCTGCTGCGCTCGATGTCGCGGCTGCTCGCGCCCCGGGTCGGGCACGTGCTGCTGGACGGCAAGGAGGTGCACCGCCTGCCGTCCAAGGAGCTGGCGCGCACGCTCGGGCTGCTGCCGCAGTCGCCGATCGCCCCGGAGGGCATCACCGTGAGCGACCTCGTCGGGCGGGGCCGCCACCCCCACCAGCGGATGCTCTCGCGGTGGAGCCGGGAGGACGACGAGGCCGTGGCCGAGGCGCTGGAGGCGACGCGGACGGTGGACCTGGCCGACAGGCCCGTGGACGAGCTCTCCGGCGGGCAGCGCCAGCGCGTGTGGATCGCGATGGCCCTGGCCCAGCGCACGGACCTGCTGCTGCTGGACGAGCCGACCACGTTCCTGGACGTCAGCCACCAGGTCGAGGTGCTGGACCTGCTGACCGACCTCAACCGCTCGCTGGGGACGACGATCGTGCTGGTCCTGCACGACCTCAACCTGGCCGCGCGCTACGCCGACCACCTCATCGCGCTCGCGTCCGGTCGGCTGCACGCGGCGGGCGCGCCCGAGGAGGTGCTCACCCCCGAGACGGTGCACGCCGTGTTCGGCCTGCGCAGCGAGGTGATCACCGACCCCACGTCGGGCAGGCCCCTCATGCTGCCCCTGGGCCGCCACCACAGCGCCCGGGCCGAACGCGGGGAGGAGCAGCTCACGGAGTGACCTGCCCCGTCGCGCAACCGGTGTCGCCCGCCGGGACCTCCTCGGTCCCGGGCCCGCGAACCCCGCGCGGTCCCGCCGAGCGCCGCCGCGCCCCTGCCCGGGGCGCGGCGGCGTACTCGTGCCCCGGGCCGCCGTCCGCCGCGGCCGGGCCCGCCCCGGACGCCGACCGCGCCGCGTGGACGCGAGGGCGTACCGGCGGGCGTCGGCACCGGCACGAGGCTCCACCGGTGTCTCCTCTCGGAACTCCCCCCGTACACCGGGTGAACACCGGCGTCCGGGGCGTGCTGCGGAGCGTGCCCACGACCTCGGGAAAAGCACCCGCCGGGCCCACCTGCGAACCCGGGTCTATTGGATGACCGGACTCCACCTATTGCGACCTGCACCGACAACTTCTGCTTGACGATCGACATAAGCCCGACGTACGGTTCGAGGCAGCAGGTGAGGCAGGTCACAAGGGTTGGGCTATGTGGCGTCTTCGGACCGTCGGCATGGACTCTCCCGGTTACGAAGAGCTGCCCCTCCCGCACCAAGTGAAGCCCGGCGGCGGCGACCCGTCGGGCCTCCTCCTCCGAGACGTGGACGGAACGCTGACGGGCCCCGCGGCCCCGATTCCCGGCCACCGCGTCGTCCGCCTCCGGCAGGGCCAGCGAGGAAAGGAGCCGGTATGGGCTGAGAGCGATGAGGCGGCACCCCCGCTTCCCGCACCTGATAGCAGGAATTCCCCGTCAGCCCACCGGTCGCAGCCACACGGCCCCACCGGGCCGCACGACCACCGGGCCGCCCCTGCCGTCGGCGCCGGCACGCCGCACGGACTCATCGATTCACTCCCACCCCCCAGGTGAGGTTCCGTATGAAGAAGAGACCCCTGCTGACACTCGGCGCGCTCGCGTCGGGTGTCGCCATGGCGCTCACGCTGACCGCACCGGTCGCGTACGCCGACGAGACCGGCGAGGACGCGTTCAACACGCTGATCTTCTCCAAGACCACCGGCTTCCGGCACGACTCGATCCCCCACGGCGTCGCGCTCATCGAGGCGCTGGGCGAGGAACACGGCTTCCAGACCGCGCACACCGAGGACTCCTCGGTGTTCAACGACGAGGAGCTGGCCGCCTACGACGCGGTGATCTGGCTCTCCACCACCGGCGACGTGCTCAATGAGGAGGAGCAGGGCGCCTTCGAGCACTACATCCAGGACGGCGGCGGCTTCGTCGGCGTCCACTCCGCCTCCGACACCCACTACGACTGGGAGTGGTACGGCGACCTGGTCGGCGGCTACTTCGCCAGCCACCCGCCGGGCACGCAGGACGCCCAGGTGGTGGTCAACGACAGGGTGCACCCCTCCACCGAGCACCTGCCGGCCAGCTGGGAGCGCCACGACGAGTGGTACGACTTCGACCTGTCCCCGCGCGGTGACGTGCACGTCCTGGCCGGACTCGACGAGGACTCCTACGCCGACCAGGTCGACCCCGGGGGCCAGATGGGGTGGGACCACCCGATCGCCTGGTGTCAGGCCTACGACGGCGGCCGGTCCTGGTACACCGGCGGCGGCCACACCGTCGAGTCCTACTCCGAACCGGAGTTCACCCAGCACCTGCTCGGCGGACTGCGGTGGGCGGCCGGGACCGCCGAGGGCGACTGCGGCGCCACGCAGTGGGACAACTTCGAGAAGGTCACCCTCGCGCAGGGCGAGGACTCCGTGGGCGAGCCCATGGGCCTGGCGGTCCTGCCCGACGGCCGCGTGATGCACATCACCCGCGGCGGCGACGTGCGGCTGTGGTCCCCCGACACCCACACCACCGAGCTGATCGCCCAGGTCCCGGTGTACAACCACGACGAGGACGGGCTGCAGGGCGTCGCCCTGGACCCGGACTTCGAGGAGAACGGGTGGGTGTACCTGTACTACGCGCCCGTGATCGAGGGCATCCCCGCGGGTGAGGCGCCCGCGGACGGCTCCCCGGAGGACTTCGAGCCCTACGAGGGCCACAACAACCTCTCCCGCTTCCAGTTCACGGACGGGGAGACCCCCGCCCTGGACCTGGACAGCGAGCAGGTCCTGCTGGAGGTCGGGACCGACCGGGGCATGTGCTGCCACGTCGGCGGCCACATCGACTTCGACTCCGAGGGCAACCTCTACCTGGCCACGGGCGACGACACCAGCGCGTTCGGGTCGGACGGCTTCACGCCCATCGACGAGCGCGAGTCGCGCAACCCCGCCTTCGACGCCCAGCGCAGCTCGGCCAACACCAACGACCTGCGCGGCAAGCTGCTGCGGATCACGCCCACCGACGACGGCGGCTACGAGATCCCCGAGGGCAACCTCTTCCCGCCGGAGGAGTACAGCGGCGAGCAGACCCGGCCCGAGATCTACGCCATGGGCCTGCGCAACCCGTTCCGGTTCACGGTGGACGAGGAGGACGGCACCGTCTACCTGGGCGACTACGGGCCCGACTCCAACGAGCCCGACCCCGAACGGGGACCGCAGAACACGGTCTCCTGGCACGCCATCACCGAGCCCGCCAACATCGGCTGGCCCTACTGCATCGGCAACAACAGCGCGTTCGTCGACTACGACTTCACGACGGGGACCTCCGGCGAGGAGTTCGACTGCTCCGCGCCGGTGAACGACTCCCCGCGCAACACCGGCCTGGCGGAACTGCCCCCCGTCACCCCCGCCTCGATCTGGTACAGCTACGAGGAGTCGGAGGAGTTCCCGCAGCTGGGCACGGGCGGCGGCGCCCCGATGGGCGGCCCCGCCTACCAGTTCGACCCCGAACTGGAGTCGGACACCAAGTGGCCCGAGTACTACGACGGCATCCCGCTGTTCTACGAGTGGGACCGCGACTGGATCAAGCAGGTGCACCTGGGCGACGACGGCCAGGTCCTGGACATCACCGAGACCGTCCCGAACATCAGCCTGGCCAACCCCATGGACATGGAGTTCGGCCCGGACGGCTCCCTGTACGTGCTGGAGTACGGGTCCGGCTACTTCGGCGGGGCCGACGACTCGGCGCTGTCGCGCATCGACTACACCGGCGGCGGGACCACCCCGGTCGCCGACATCAGCGCCTCCACGACCTCGGGACCGGCCCCGCTGGAGGTGGAGTTCTCCGCGGAGGGCTCCAGCCACCCCGGCGGCCTGCCCCTGGAGTACGCGTGGTCGTTCGGCGACGGCCAGACCTCGACCGAGGTCTCGCCCACCCACACCTTCGAGGAGGCGGGCCAGTACACCGTCGTTCTCACCGTGACCGACAGCGAGGGGCGCACGGGCACCGCCACCACGACGGTCACCGCGGGCAACACCGCGCCCGAGGTCTCCTTCCAGACCCCGCGGGACGGCCAGTTCTTCCACTGGGGTGACCAGATCCCCTTCAACGTGGACGTGGCGGACGCCGAGGACGGCTCCGTGGGCGAGGGCGTCGACTGCGGCGACGTCGCGGTCACGGCCTCGCTCGGCCACGACCGGCACGCCCACCCGTGGACCCAGTACGACAGCTGCGAGGACATCAGCATCACCGAGGTCGACGGCGGCCACGGGCACGACATGAACATCTTCTGGGTGCTGGAGGCCGAGTACACCGACTCCGGCGGGGACGGGGCGCCCGGCCTCACCGGAAGCGACGGCGTCACCCTCAAGCCCGCCCGCACCCAGGCGCAGTACTTCACCGACAGCGAGGGGGTCCAGACCGAACCCACCACGGACGCCGAGGGCGGCCTGGTCAACGTCAGCCACATCGGCCACGGCGACTGGACGGCCTACGACACGACCAACCTGGCCGGGGTCGAGCAGATGGAGTTCCGGGTCGCCTCCGCCGGGGCGGGCGGAACCATCGAGGCCCGCGTGAACTCCCCCGACGGCGAACTGATCGGCAGCGTCGACGTGCCCTCCACCGGCGGCTGGCAGGAGTGGACCGACGTGACCATGGACGTCACCGACCCCGGGGAGACCTTCACGCTGTACCTGGTCTACGACGGTGAGGGTCCCGCCGTCGAGGACGGCCTGTTCAACGTCAACTACTTCGAGGCGGTCCTGGACGGCCACGGCGAGCACGGTCCCCAGACCGAGCTGACCAGCCCGCAGGACGGCGCGGTCTTCGAGGAGGGCGAGGACGTCCCCCTCTCCGCCGAGGTCACCGACCACGCCGAGGCCGGTGTGGAGAAGGTGGACTTCCTCGTGGGCGAGGAGGTCGTCGCCACGGTGACCGAGGGCCCCTACACGGCCGCCTGGCAGGGGGCCGCCGCGGGCGAGTACGAGGTCAGCGCCGTGGCCACGGACGGCGACGGCAACACCGGCGCCTCCGAAACCGCCACCATCACGGTCGAGGCGGGCGGCACCGAGCCGCCCGAGTGCGCCCCGGCCGGGGCAGAGGACGGCTACACCCCCCTGTGGGACGGCCAGACCCTCGACGGATGGGCCATGGCGGGCCCGGGCGGGTTCGGCGTCGTCGACGACGGCGAGGGCTGCGCCCTGGAGACCCAGGGCGGCATGGGGCTGCTCTGGCACGAGACGGAGCTGGAGTCCTACCGGCTGAAGCTGGACTTCCTCGCCTCCGAGGAGACGGACAACTCCGGTGTCTTCGTCGGCTTCCCCGAGCCCGGGGACGACCCCTGGGTCGCCGTCGACGAGGGCTACGAGATCCAGATCGACGGCTACGGGGCGCCCGACGGCGACCCGATCCACCAGACCGGCGCCGTCTACGACTTCCAGGCGGCCGACTCCCACCCCGCGCGGGTCGGCGAGTGGAACGAGATGGAGATCGAGGTGGCCGACCCCATGATCCGCGTGTGGATCAACGGGGAGCTGGTGAACGAGTTCGAGAGCACCGACCCGGCGCGTGACCTGTCCTCGGGCCACATCGGGTTGCAGAACCACGGCGACGCCGACCGGGTGCTCTTCCGCGACGTCCTGGTCCAGGAGCTGGACGCGGTCGAACCGGTCACGTTCGCCGAGGTCCAGGAGCGCGTCGACGCCCTGGAGGCAGACGGCGCGCTGACCGTGTCCGAGGCGCGTCGGCTGACCCCGCAGCTGGAGCTGGCCGAACACCACCTGAACGTCGGCCGGACCGGGCAGGCCACGCTCGCCCTGGACCGGTTCGTCGGGGTGGCCGAGGCGGTGGCCGACGAGGCCGCCAGGGAGGAGCTGCTGGAACTGGCCGACAGGCTGCGTCCGCTCATCGACGACGAGTGACGGGACGCCTCCGGCGCGCGCCCGCCCCCTGGTGGGGACGGCGTCCGCCGGGGGTCCCGTGACCAAGGCGGGGCCGGTCGCGGCCGGCCCCGCCGCCCCCCGCGGTGGCGCCCCGCCGGAAAGGAGCGCGACGTCGCGGCGTCCGGCCCCCAGGTACGACGAGAAGAAGGTGTCACGGTGTCCGCCAAGAAGGCCCCCTCCTCCCCCGACCCGTCCAGCGGGACGCAGGCTCCCCCGCCCAGGCTCACCTGGTGGCTGACCGCCGGATCCCTCCTGGTGGTCGCCGCCCTCGTCGGCGTCCTCGTCCTCACCTTCACCGGTGACGACCACACCGCCCCCGACCCGACGCGCGTCGCCGAACTCCAGGCCTCCGCGCAGCAGCGCGACCGCGCGCAGGTCGACCAGCTCGTCGAGCGCACCACCGCCGCGCACGGGCAGCTGGTGCCCGTGGTGGAGAGCCTGGACGCGGCCGTGCCGCCCGACGGCTCCACCCCCGCCGGGGAGGCCCCCGACTCCGGGAAGGTCGACTCCTGGCTGGAGACCGTCCAGGAGGCGGCGGTCCACTTCGAGGACGCCCCCTCCGGCAACAGCGGCCACAACGTCGCGCACGCGGGGCTGTCCAACGCCGTGGACCTGCTGGGGTCGGCGGTCGTCGCCTACTCCAACGCCGAGCGCGCCCAGGACGGACAGCGGGCGGAACTGCTCGAACTGGCCGGAGACCTGCGCACCCAGGCGGTGCGCGGCTGGTCGGTGGCGGCCACCCAGCTGGACATGGTCAGCGTCGAGTCCGGCCACGGCCACGTCCACCTGTACCTGCCCGCGGCGCCCGGCAGCGGCGCCCTGGGACCCGACGGGGCCGAGCCCGGCGAGGGCGGCGCGCCCGCGGAGGGCGGCGCCGACAGCGGCGACCAGTGACCAGTGACCAGTGACCACACGGTTCCGGAACACCCGGAGGCACGCAGAGGGGAGCATGCGTTGACGCGAGTCGGAGTATGGCTGATCGGGGCGCGGGGGTCGGTGGCGACCACCGCCGTCCTGGGAGCCCTGGCGGTGCGGTCCGGGGCGTCGGGGAGTACGGGGTGCGTGACCGAGCGCCCCGAGTTCGCCCCGGCGCGCCTGCCCGGGATCGGCGACCTGGTCTTCGGCGGCCACGACGTCTCCGAGATCCGCCTGTGCAAGAACGCCGAGCGGCTGGCCCGGGCGGGGGTGCTGCCCGCGCACCTGCCGCCGGCCTTCGCCGACGAACTGGACCGGACCGAGCACCGCCTGCGCCGGGGCCTGCACGCCGCCACCGCCGGGGTGGGGCGCCGCGACGTGGACCGCCTGGAGGCGGACCTGCGCGAGTTCGCCGAACGGGAGGCGCTCGAACGCGTCGTGGTGGTGGACCTGTCCAGCACCGAGCCCCGGCCCGAACCGCACGCCGAGCACACCGACGCCGACGCCCTGGAGGCGGCCCTGGACGCCGGGACCGCGCGGATCCCGGCCAGCTCCGCGTACGCCTACGCGGCCCTGCGGGCGGGCTGCGCGTTCGTGGAGTTCACGCCCAACACCGGGCCCCGGCTGCCCGCCCTGGCACGGCTCGCCGAGCGCTCGGGCGTGCCGTGGGCCGGGTGCGACGGCAAGACCGGGGAGACCCTGGTCAAGAGCGCGCTCGCGCCGATGTTCGCCGCCCGGGCGCTGCACGTGCGCTCGTGGTCCTCGCTCAACCTGCTCGGCGGCGGCGACGGCGCCACCCTGGCCGACCCGGCCAACGCCGAGAGCAAGCTCGCGTCCAAGTCGCGGGGTCTGGAGCACATGCTGGGCCACGGCCCGGACGGGCCCCTGCACATCGACTACGTCCCCGACCTGGGCGACGCCAAGGTCGCCTGGGACCACGTCTCGTTCGAGGGGTTCCTGGGGGCGCGGATGACCCTGCAGTTCACCTGGTCGGGCTACGACTCCGCGCTGGCCGCGCCCCTGGTGCTGGACCTGGCGCGGCTGACCGCCCACGCCCACCGGCGGGGCCGGGTGGGCCCGCTGCCGGAGCTGGCGTTCTTCTTCAAGGACCCCGTGGGCAGCAGCGAACACGGCCTGGCCGAACAGTGGCGGGCCCTGACGTCCTGGTGCGCGGCACCGGAGGAGGAGGCCCAGTGAGAGCGCGCGACCTGGCGAGGCTGGTGCGCCTGCCCGCGGCGCTGAGCGTTCCCGGCGACGCCCTGGCCGGTGCCGCGGCGGCGGGGGGCCTGCGCGGGCCCGGGGCCTGGGCGCTGCCCGCGGCCTCGGTCTGCCTGTACTGGGCGGGCATGGCCCTCAACGACTACGCCGACCGGGAGGTGGACGCGGTCGAGCGGCCCGAACGCCCCATCCCCTCGGGGGCGGTGCGCCCCGGCGAGGCCCTGGCGGTCGCCGCGGGGCTGACCGCGACGGGCGTGGGCCTGGCCGCGGCGGCGGGCGGACGCCGGGCGGCGGGGGTGGGCACGGCCCTGGCCGCCACCGTGTGGGGCTACGACCTCCTCCTCAAGAGGACGCCCCTGGCCCCGCTGGGCATGGCGGCGGCCCGGGGGCTGGACGTGCTGCTGGGCGCGGGCGCGCGCCCCGCCGACGCGGCCAGACCCGCGCTGGCGCTGGCCGTCCACACGCTCGGGGTGACCGCCCTGAGCCGGGGCGAGGTGCACGGGACGCGGCCCCGAGTGGCGGCGGGGGCGCTGCTGTGCACCCTGGCCAGCGCCGCGCTCGCCGCCGCGCCCGCCCGGCCCCTGCCCGGGCGTGCGGCGGGCGACGCCGCGGCCAGGGCCCTGTCGGGGGCGCTCGCGGGGGTCTTCGCGCTGGGGGTGGGGTCCGCGCAGGCCAGGGCGCTGGTCGAACCCGAGGCGCACCACGCGCGCGCGGCGACGGGCGCGGGCATCCGGGGGATGATCCCGCTCCAGGCGGCCCTGCTGTCCGGGTACGGCGCGCCGGACGCGGCGTGCGCGCTCGCCGTCGGCGCGCCCGTGGCGGCGCGGGCGTCCAAGGCGGTGTCGTTCACATGAGGTTCGGATACGGCACCAACGGCTTCTGGGACCACCGGCTGGACGACGCGCTGGCCCTGATCGCCGACCTCGGCTACGAGGGGGTGGGGCTGACGCTGGACCACCCGCACCTGGACCCCTTCGCGCCGGACGCCTTCGCGCGCACCGCCCGCATCGGCCGGCGGCTGTCCGAACTGGGGCTGGCGGTGGTCGTGGAGACCGGCGCCCGCTACCTGATGGACCCGCGCCGCAAGCACGAGCCGACCCTGGTCTCCGACGAGGGCGCCGAACTGCGGGTGGACCTGCTGCGCCGCGCGGTGCGCGTCGCCGACGACCTGGGGGCCGAGGCCGTCTCCTTCTGGTCGGGCGTTCTCCCGGCGGGGGTGAGCCGGGAGCAGGGCTGGTCACGGCTGACCTCGGGCGTGGAGCGGGTCCTGGCCACCGCCGACGACCTGGGCGTGGACTGCGCGTTCGAGCCCGAACCCGGCATGTTCGCCGAACGGGTGGCCGACGCGCTGGAGCTGCGCGAGCGGCTCGGCGACCCGCCGCGGCTGCGGGTGACGGTCGACGTCGGGCACGGCGTGTGCAACGAGCCGGACGGCCCCGAGGGCGCGGTCCGGCGGGCCGGGGCCCTGATCGCCAACGTCCAGCTGGACGACATGCGGCCGGGTGTGCACGAGCACCTGGAGTTCGGTGAGGGCGAGATCGACCTGCCCGGGGTCCTGGGCGCCCTGGAGGAGGTCGGCTACCGGGGCCTGGCGTCGGTGGAGCTGCCCCGGCACGGGCACGCCGCCCCCCTGGTGGCCGAGCGGTCGATCCGCGCCCTCAGGCGGGCGCTGGCCGACTCCCGCGCGCGGAGGGCGGAGGTGTGAGCGGGGAGTACGCCTTCCTGGACACGGACGCGGCGCGCGGGGCGCTGGCTGCCCAGGTCGGGCAGGTGCGCGAGCGGCCCGCGCGGATCGCCGTGCTCTTCCCCGCGGCGGCCAGGAGCGTGGCGCGCGGGGCCGGTCCGTCGGGCGACCCCGACGGGGTGGCCGGGCCGACCCTGGAGGACATGGCGCGCGTGGAGCTGCTGTCCGCGCTGGCCGGGGCCCTGGCCCCGCCGGAGCTGGCCCGCGAGGTCCGCGACCTGTACCACCACGGCGACGCGGGCGAGCGGCGCGCCGTCCTGCGCGGCCTGGACGCTCTCGACGCGCTCGGCGGCGGCCGGGAGGAGGTGGCCGGTGCGGCGCGCGAGCTGCTGGCCGACGCGATGCGCGCCAACGACACCCGGCTGGTCGCGGCGGCGGCCGCCAGCGCGGCGACGGCCCTGCTCGACGCCGACTCCTGGCGCCAGGGAATCCTCAAGTGCCTGTTCACCGGCGTGCCCCTGGGGTCGGCGGCCGGGCTGCCCGACCGCGCCGACGAGGAGCTGGCGCGCATGTGCGCCGACCACGCCGAGGAGCGGGTCCTGGCGGGGCGGCCGGTCCCCGACGACGTCCACCTCGTGCTGCGGCACTTCCCCGGGCAGGCCGCCCGCCTGGACACCCACCGAACGGAGGCGTGATGCGTATCTTCGACCCGCACATCCACATGACCTCGCGCACCACCGACGACTACGAGGCGATGTACGCCGCCGGGGTGCGGGCGGTGGTCGAGCCGTCGTTCTGGCTGGGCCAGCCGCGGACCGGCGTGGACTCGTTCCGCGACTACTTCGACGGCCTCGTGGGCTGGGAGCGGTTCCGGGCCGAGCGGTTCGGGATCCGCCACCACTGCACGATCGCGCTCAACCCCAAGGAGGCCAACGACCCCCGCCTGTCGGGGGTGCTGGACCTGCTCCCCCGCTACCTGGCCAAGGACGGCGTGGTGGCGGTCGGCGAGGTGGGCTTCGACTCCGGCACCACCGAGGAGGAGAGGGCCTTCCGCCACCAGCTGGAGCTGGCCGGGGAGTTCGGGCTGCCCGTCCTGGTGCACACCCCTCACCGCGACAAGGCGGCCGGGACCCGCCGCACCCTCCGGCTGGTCGCCGAGTCGGGGATCGCGCCCGAGCGGGTGCTCGTGGACCACCTCAACGAGGCCACCGTGGCCATGGTGCACGAGTCGGGGTGCACGCTGGGCTTCTCCATCTACCCCGACACCAAGATGAGTCCGGAGCGCATGGTGCGCGTCCTGTCGGAGTGGGGCCCGGAGCGGATGGTGGTCAACTCGGCCGCCGACTGGGGCCGCAGCGACCCGCTCGCCACCCTGCGCACCGGCGAGGCCATGCTCGCCGCGGGCTTCACCGGACGCGACGTCGAACGCGTGCTCTGGGACAACCCCGTGGAGTTCTACGGCCGCAGCGGACGCCTGCTGCTGGACGACGTGCACGGGGCCGACCGCACCGCGACCTACTCGGGGAACTCGGTGCTGCGCGGCGAGCGCGCGGGCGGAGGTGCCGCGTGAGGCTGCGCCACCCCGACGGAACGGTCGTCCACCTCGCCTACTGCACCAACGTGCACCCCGCCGAGGATCTGGACGGCGTCCTGCGCCAGATCCGCGTCCACGGCGGCGGCGTGCGCGAGGCCCTGGGCGCGGACCGGCTCGGCCTGGGCCTGTGGCTGCCCGCCCCGCTGGCCCGGGAGCTGGCGGCGGACCCGCGCCTGACCGACCGGCTGCGCGCGGGGCTGGAGGCCGCCGGGCTGGAGACGGTGACCCTCAACGCCTTCCCCTACACCGGGTTCCACGCGCCCGTGGTCAAGCGGGCCGTGTACCGCCCCGACTGGACCGACCGGGCCCGGCTGGACTACACGGTGGACTGCGCCCGGGTGCTGGCGCGGTTGCTGCCCGACGACGCCGCGCGGGGCAGCGTCTCCACCCTCCCCCTGGCCTGGCGAGAACCGTGGGACCCCGGCCGCCTGTCCGCCGCCCGCGCGCACCTGGCCGAACTCTCCGACGCCCTGGAGGACCTGGCGCGGAGGGGACGCCCGGTGCGGGTGGGGCTGGAACCCGAACCCGGGTGCGTCGTCGAGACCACCCGGGACGCGGCCCGCCTGCTCGGGGACCCGCCGCCGCACCTGGGCGTGTGCCTGGACACCTGCCACCTGGCGACGGCCTTCGAGGAGCCGGGGGCGGCCCTGGACCGGCTCTCCGGCGCGGGCCTGCCCGTGGTCAAGACCCAGGCGTCGGCGGCCGTGGAGGTCCCCGACCCCACCGACCCGGCCGCGCGCGAGGCCCTCTCCGCCTTCACCGAGGACCGCTTCCTGCACCAGACGCGCGCACGCGGTGCGGACGGGGCGCGGCAGGGCCGCGACGACCTGGACGAGGCCCTGGGCGGCGCCGACCCCCTGCCCGGCGGCGCGCCCTGGCGCACCCACTTCCACGTGCCCCTGCACGCGCCCGCCACCGCCCCGCTGCGCGGGACCAACGAGCACCTCACCCGCACCCTCGAATGCCTCCTGGGGCCCGGCGGCGCGCGCACCGACCACGTGGAGGTGGAGACCTACACCTGGTCGGTGCTGCCGAAGGAGCGGCGCCCCGCCGACGACAAGGGGCTCGCCGAGGGCATCGCCGCCGAGGTGGCCTGGGCGCGCGACCGGCTGACCGACCTGGGCCTGACCCTGCTCTGACCCCCCTGCGAAACGAAGGGACACCCCCATGCCGACGGAGGAACCGCGCCTGCTCGTGGTCGACGCGGTCGGGCTCACGCCCCGGCTGCTGCGGCACGCGCCCCGGCTGCGCGCCGTGGCCGAGAAGGGCTGGCAGGCCCCGCTGGAGACCGTCCTGCCCGCCGTGACCTGCACCGTCCAGTCCACGTTCCTGACCGGCCGGACCCCCGCCGGGCACGGCGCCGTCGGCAACGGCTGGTACTTCCGGGACCTGGGCGAGGTGTACCTGTGGCGCCAGCACAACCGCCTGGTCCAGGGCGAGAAGGTGTGGGAGACCGCCCGGCGCCACCGGCCGGGTTTTCGCACCGCGAACGTGTGCTGGTGGTACGCCATGGGCGCCACCACCGACTGGACCGTCACGCCCAGGCCGGTCTACCACGCCGACGGGCGCAAGTCCCCCGACTGCTACACCCGGCCGCCCGCCCTCCACGACGAGCTGACCGCGGAGCTGGGGCCCTTCCCGCTCTTCCAGTACTGGGGGCCGACCGCGTCGCTGCGCTCCACCGAGTGGATCGTGGCCGCGACCCGCAGGCTGATGCCGCGGGCCGACCTGACCCTGTGCTACGTCCCCCACCTGGACTACGACCTGCAACGGTACGGACCCGACTCCGAGCAGGCACGCCGGGCGGTGGCCGACATGGACGCGGCCCTGGCGCCCCTGCTGGACGACGCCGAGCGCTCGGGCACGGCCGTGATGGTCCTGAGCGAGTACGGCATCACCCCCGCCGACAGGCCCGTGCACGTCAACCGGGTGCTGCGCGAGGCCGGACTGCTGGAGGTGTACACCCAGCACGGGATGGAGTGCCTGGACCCGTGGGAGTCGCGCGCCTTCGCGGTGGCCGACCACCAGTGCGCCCACGTCTACGTCCGCGACCCCGGCGACGTGCCCGCGGTCGCCCGCCTCCTGGAGGGTGTGGAGGGGGTGGACCTGGTCCTGGACCGCGACGGGCAGGCCGGGCACGGGCTGGACCACGAGCGCTCCGGCGAGCTGGTCCTCGTGGCCGACCCGGGCGCCTGGTTCACCTACTACTACTGGCTGCGCGACGCGGCGGCGCCGGACTTCGCGCGGGGCGTGGACATCCACCGCAAGCCGGGCTACGACCCCGCCGAACTCTTCCTGGACCCCGCCGACCGGCTGGTCAAGGCGCGTGCGGCGGCCAACCTCGCCCGCAAGAAGGTCGGCCTGCGCTACGCCATGAACGTGGTCCCGCTCGACCCGGGCTGTGTGCGCGGCACCCACGGGCGCGCGCACGCCGACCCCGAGGACGGTCCCCTGGTGCTGTGCTCCGACCCCGGCTCCGCCCGGGAGCACGTCGCGGCCACCGAGGTCCGCGACCTCATACTCGGTCTCGCCGGTGTGCCGGCACCGGCGGGGCCGTCCACCTCCTCCGTCTGAGCGGGTCGGAGACGCCGCCGGTGCGGTGCCGGGGCGCCCTGTCCCCGTCGCGCGGGGCGGCACGGAAGGGGCACGGGGCGGGCGCCGCGCGGCGCCCGCCCCGTCGTCACAGGTCCCAGTCGGTGCCGTAGCGCCCGGTCAGCTCGCGCACGTCCTCGGGTGAGAGCACGGAGAACTCGCTCCCCCGCAGCGACACGACGATGCGCGAGGCCTCCTCCAGTTCGACGGCGCCGTCCAGGGCTGCCGCCGGTCCGGCGGCGGCCACGATCGAACCGTGGTTGGCCAGCAGGGCCGCGCGGAACCGCCCGGGCAGGCCGGAGAGGTTGTCGGCGAGCCGGTCGCTGCCCGGCGCCGCGTAGGGCACCAGGGGTGCCTGGCCGACCCGCATGACCAGGTAGGGCGTGACGGGCGGCAGCGCGGAGGCCTCCGACCAGGCGGGCAGGCACGAGGCCGCGCAGGCGTGCGGCGAGTGCAGGTGGACGACGGCGCCCGCGTCCGCGACCCGCCGGTACATCGCCTCGTGGAGCGGGAACTCCTTGGAGGGGGGCGGACCGGCGACGTGCTCCCCCTCCCCGTCCAGGACGGACAGGCCCTCGGGGTCGAGGTCGCGCAGGGAGACCCCCGTGGGGCTCATCAGGGTCAGTTCCCCGGCCCGCACGGACACGTTGCCCGAGGCGCCGGGGCTGAGCCCCAGTTCGACGGCGCGGCGCCCGACCGCGCACAGCTCCCGGGCCGCCTCTCGCGCTTCGCGGTTCACTTGTCCCCCTCCCAGGCGCGGACGAACAGGTCCTCGCGGCCGAAGTTGCCGGACTTGAGCATGAGTTGGACGTCCTCGCCGTCGCTGTGTCCGAGCGTCCACGCGACGCCCGGGTCGATCTCGGGTCCCAGCGCGAGCGAGGCCACGCCCAGGCGCCGCACGACGGCTCCGCTGGTCTCGCCGCCCGCGACCAGGAGAGCGCGCACTCCCGCGGTGACCAGGCGTGCGGCGATCTCGGCCAGCGCCTCCTCGATGAGCGGCGCGTCGGCGGTGTCCACGACGTGTTCGGGCGCGGCGGTCGCGTACACCACGAACGGGGACGCGCCGCCCTCCAGGGCGCGCTCCACGGCCAACGACACCGTCGCACCGAAGTCCCGGCGCAGGTCGGAGGGGAGCAGGTGGTGTCCCCCGCCGTGGGCGAGGGCGTGGCGCACCTGGCCCTGGGTCGCCCGCGAGGCGCTGCCCGAGAGCACGACGCGCGGCCCCGGGGGCGGGGTGAGCGGCAGGCGGCCGGTCCCGTGGGGGCCGGTGAGCCCCTGGGCCAGGGCGCTGCCGCCGGTCAGCAGGCGCAGGTCCCGCGTCGCGTCGGCGAGCGTGCGCAGGTCGGCGTCGGTCAGGGCGTCCACGACCACGAACCGGGCCCCCTGCGCGCTGGCGGACGCGATGGCGCCGCGCACCGCGTCGGCCCCTCGGGCCACCACCGGCCAGGGCACCAGCGCGACGTCGTCCGCGCCGCCGCTGACCTGGGGGGCGAGCAGGCGCGGGAGGCTGGAGTCGGTCATGGGCGTGAGCGGGTGGTGGCGCATCGGGGACTCGTCGAGGGGGTCGTCCCCCACGAAGAGGTGGCCGCGGTAGACCGTGCGCCCGTTGGCGGGGAAGGCGGGTGCGACGACCGTGACGTCCTCGCCGAGGGCGTCGAGGACCGCCTCCGCGACCGGGCCGATGTTGCCGTCCGGGGTGGAGTCGAAGGTGGAGCAGTACTTGAGGTAGAACCGCTCGCACCCCGCGCTCCGCAGCCGGTCGAGGGCGTCCAGCGAGGCCGCGACCGCCGCGTCGGCGGGTGTGGTGCGCGACTTCAGGGCCACGACGACGGCGTCGGCCCCCTCCGCCGCGGCGGCGACGGGGTCGGCGCCGCCGGGGTCCCGCGTGTCCAGGACGACCGTGGTCCGGTGGCCGGACGCGGTGAGGGCGATCGCGACGTCGGTCGCTCCGGTGAGGTCGTCGGCGATCACGCCGAGGGTCGCCATGTGAGGTACTCCCTGTGGTCGGGGCGGGTCGGGCGGGCGGAGGGGTTCCGGCGCGCGGTGCGGCCCGGTGGCCGGGTGCGCCGGAACCCCCTGTGGGACGGGCGGGCCGGAGCGGAGCGCAGGCCCGGAGGAACACCGGTCAGACGACGCCGGTCGCGATCATGACGTTGAGCACGAGGAACCCGGTGACGCCCGAGATGAACGAGGCGACGCCGATCGACCGGATGCCCTGGCCCACCGTCATGTTGGACAGCGTGGTGGTGACCCAGAAGCCGGACGAGTTGGCGTGCTTCATGATCTGGGCGCCGGTCGCGCAGGCCAGGTACACCACGATCGGCGCCAGGCCGAGGTCGTCCATCAGGGGCTGCATGATGGCCGCCGAGGTCATCACGCCCAGGATGTTGGAGCCGGTGATCGTGCAGACCGCCGCGCCGACGAGGAAGGGGATGACGACCGGTGACATGCCGGTGCTCTCGATGCTCGCGGCGACGTTCTCGGCCACGCCGGTCTCCCGGATGATGGTGGCCAGCGCTCCGCCGACGCCGGTCAGGGCCAGGGGCATCGCGGCGATGCGCAGGCCCGCCTCGAACAGGTCGTTGAGGGTGGCCTTGTCCTTCCAGCGCCCGCGGAACAGAGGCAGGGCCAGCAGGCAGGAGAGGAAGAGCGCCATCGTCGGCTCGCCGACGAACAGGACGGCCTCGGTGAACCAGGCGCCCTCCGGGAGCGCCGGACCGGCCAGGGAGGCGACGATGATGAGGACGATGGGGGCCAGGATCGGCACCAGGGAGCCGAAGAGGCCCACGTTGGCGGTGGACGCGGCGCCGTCGGAGGCGGTCTTGGGGCCGGTGTCGTCGGAGACCCCTGGGGCGCCTGTGGAGGGGGCGCCCGGGCCGCCCGCGCCCGCCAGGTGTTCGACGAACTCCGGCTTGGGCGGCACGTAGGTCTTGATGAAGGACAGGTAGACCGTCGCGGCGATGACGCCGGGGACGCCCACCATCAGGCCGTAGAGGATGGCCTCGCCCATGCTGACGCCGAGCAGCGACGCCGACGCGAGCGGGCCGGGGCCGGGCGGGACGACCGAGGTCATGATGTAGGCGCCGAGGTAGAGGATCGGGCCGAGCTTCATCATCGACATGCCCGTGCGGTAGGCCAGGGCGGAAACGATCGGGATGAGCATGACGACCGCGGTGTCGGCGATGAGGGGGATGCCCAGCACGGTCGAGGCCAGGGCGATCGCCCAGGGCACCCTCTTCTCCGCGAACAGGCTCAGGGCGGTCTCGGTGATCTTGGTGGCCGCGCCGCTCAGTTCGAGCATCCTGCCGAGCACGCAGCCGAAGATGACCAGGAGGCCGACGTCGGCGAGGGTGCCGCCGAAGCCCTCGGTGACCAGGCCGATGGTCTCGGTGCCGCCCATGCCCAGGACCAGGCCGAGGGCCACGACCACCATGAACAGCGTGGCCACGGGGTGGACCTTGAAGCGGGCGATGAGCAGTACGAGTACCGCGATGGCGGTGAGGAACGCCAACAGGGTGTAGATGTCCGACATGTCAGTGGGTCCGATCGTTCACAGGTGCGTGCGGGCGTGGCGCCAGGCGTCCAGGAGGGGGGCGCTGGCGTCGGCCAGGTCGTCCAGGCGCACCAGTGCGCCCGCCGCGACGTCGCGGCCCAGGGTGGCGTGGGCCGCCAGGTAGAGCGGTGCGACGTCGTCGGGGGCGTCGGCCGTGTCCAGCAGGACGGGGGCCACCCCCTGGACGTCGTGGTGGTGTCCGCCCATGTCCAGCCTGGTCCCGGCGGGGAGGTCGCGCCGGGCGCGCCCGGCCAGGACCGCGTGCGGGGCCGGGTGCCGGGGGGTCACCGCGCGGCGGCGGTCCACGGCGTCCAGCAGGCTCAGCGGGGTCTCCACGCCCATGAGGTGGTAGGGCAGGTACAGGCAGGCGTAGCGCCCCGAACGCGAGACCACGTGGCCCTTCTGCGCGAGCAGTGCCCAGGAGACGGGGTCGCCGGTGCGGACGACGGCGAAGACCCCTCCGGCGAAGGAGGCCTCCTCGGGCAGGCGGAGCACGCTGAAGACGTCCACGGCGCCGGGCCGGGAGAGGATTCCGCCGTCCTCGGCGAGGGAGTAGACGTCGGCGAGTTCGGCGACGCGCGCGACGGGGTAGTGCAGCGCCTCGGTGTCGGGCACCAGGCCCGTGTGGTTGGCGACGACCCCCATCTCGCAGTAGTCGGCGGCGGCCGAGCGCGACAGGCCCGCCACCGCGCGGGCGCGGGCGGCGAGCGTGGCGGGCACGTCCTCGCCCAGGGTGAGCAGACCGGCCAGGTCGGGGGCGTCGACCTCCTGGTCGAGCTGGCGCACGCGTCCCGTGTCCGGGTCGAAGACCAGGTCGTACTCGCCCGACTTGCCGATCGCGACGACGTCCAGGCCCAGCAGGCGGGTCCGCTCGTACCACTCGACGAGGTTGGCGGGCTGGTCGCCGATCCCGGGGGTGTAGACCACGCCCCGTTCCCGGGCGAGGTCGGCCAGCGCGATCCCGGAGACGGAGTCGACCTCCTTGGAGACCATGACCACGTGGCGTCCGGCCGCGATGGCGGTCCGCGCGGCCCGGGTGCCCGCCTCGGGGCTGCCGGTGGCCTCGACGAGCACGTCGTAGTCGGCGTGTTCGAGGAGGCCGGCGTCGGCGATCACCGCGATCCGCCCGTCGGCCAGCGCGGCCACCTCGTCCGCGCTGGAGCACACCGCCAGCGCGTCGGCGGGGTAGCCGAGTTCGGCGCACAGCGCGATCGTCCCCTCGGTGTCCAGGTCGCACAGGACCGAGGGCCGCAGCCGCTCCATCCGCGGGGTCTGGGCGAGCAGGGTGCGCGCGAAACCGCCGCGGGCTCCGGTGAGCGCGTAGCGCACGGGCGGTGGCGGCGCCGTGGTGGCGTCGGTGGCTTGCATGGGTTCTCCTTCTTCCGGCCTCGCGGGGGGCACGTGTGTGCCAGGCCGCTACGGCAACGCGCCATGTTTAACACCAGCGGAACATTAGAGTCAATAATTATCACGACTGGTACCATCTGGGAACACTCGTTACCATGGTGCCCATGAGCGGAACCGAGGGAGAGCGATGATTCCGGCGCAACGGCGTGAGCTGCTCGTGCGGGAGTTGCGCGGTACGGGCGTGCTGAGCGTGAAGGAGCTGTGCGAGATCCTCGACGTCTCGCACATGACGGTGCGTCGCGACATCATGACGCTGGAGGAGGAGGGGCGCGTCCGCTCGGTGCCCGGCGGCGTCGAACTGGTCTCGCAGGTGCGCTCGGAGCCCTCCTACCGCGACAAGTCGCGGGTGGACGTGGCCGAGAAGCGGGCGATGGCCCACGCGGCGGCGGCCCTGGTCGGCGAGGGGCAGACCGTCTACCTGGACGCGGGCACGACGCTGGGGCACCTGGTGCCGTCGCTGTGGAGCGTCACCGGCCTCACCGTCATCACCAACGACATCACGACCGCCGCCTCCCTCACCGACCACCCCGACGTGACCCTGTTCCTCATCGGCGGGCAGATCGACCGCGAGAACCGCTCCTCGGTCGGCGACATCGCGGCCGCCACCATCGAGGAATTCAACATCGACGTCGCCTTCGTCTCGACGAGTTCGTGGGACCTGAGCCGGGGCACCACCACGCCCTCGCGCGCGAAGGTCGCGGTCAAGCGCGCGGCCATGGCGGCGGCCTCGACGTCGGTGCTGGTCGCCGGGGCCGACAAGTACGGGGCCTTCGGCACGTTCAAGGTCGCCGCGCTCACGAGCTTCGCCTCGGTGATCACCGACGACCGCCTCGCCGAATCTTCCGTGCGCGCGATCCGGGAGCTGGGGGTGGGCCTGGAGGTCGTCACGCCCCAGCGGGAGGCCGATGAGGAGGCGGAGGCCCCTACCGCCTGACCCCCGCTCCGCCGGGGAGTGCCCGGGAGCCGGGCGCGCGTGCGCGTGGCCGGGTCGGCCCCCGCCGCGCCGGGGCGCCGCCCGGTCCTTCGGCGTGCCCTCCGGTCCTCCTGCGCGCGGGGTCGCGCCCGCCCGCGCCCCGTGTGCCGTTCGCGTGCCCGGACCGTGCGCGCCGATCGTGTACCCGGAGCGTGCTCCCCGATCGTGGGTCTGGAGCGTGCGCTCAGATCGTGGACCCCGATCGCGGGCTCGGATCGTACGCCCGGAAAACCCTGGACAAAATTCTTCCAATGTAAGAATCTGGGTGGGCGGCCCCGCCCCGCACCCTCGGGGGCGCGGCCGCGATGTGAGCGACAGGGCGACGCCCCAGCGAACGAAGGAGCCCCCCGTGCCGACAACATCCGTGCAGCTGTACTCGGTCCGTGACGAACTCGCCGACGGCCTGGAGAGCGCCGTGGCACGCCTGGCCGAGATCGGGTTCGCCCACGTGGAGCCGTACGCGTTCCACCTGGACACCGAGGAGTACGGGCGCGTGTTCGCCGCGACGGGCGTCACCGCGCCCTCCGGCCACGCCCCCGTGATCGACTCCCAGACCCCCGAGGCGGTCTTCGACGCGGCCGCCGAACTGGGCATCGCGACGGTCATCGACCCGTTGGTCCCGGCCGAGCGGTGGCAGACCGCCGACCAGGTGGCCGGACTGGCCGAGCGCGTGAACCGGCTGGCGGAGCTGGCCGCCGAGCGGGGCCTGGAGTTCGGCTACCACAACCACGCCTGGGAGCTGAGCTCCCGCATCGGCGACAGGCACGCGCTGGAGGTGTTCGTGGAGCACCTGGAGCCGCGGGTCGTGCTGGAGGTGGACACCTACTGGGCGGGGGTCGGCGGGGCCGACGCCGCGGCGCTGCTGCGGGCCTTCGGTGACCGGGTGCGACTGATCCACGTCAAGGACGGCACCCTGGACGGCGACGTGACACGGCAGCGGCCCGCGGGCGAGGGCGAGGTCGACGTCCGCGCGGTCCTGGAGGCCGCACCGCGGGCGATCCGCGTGGTCGAGTTCGACGCCTACGCAGGCGACGTGTTCGACGGCATCGCGCGGTCGCTGGCCTGGCTCGGGGAGAACGACCGATGACGCGCACCGGGACCGGGACCGCCGGGGTCGGCGGGGTCGGTGGGGCCACCGGGGTGGCCGGGGTCGGCGTCATCGGCGCGGGCAACATCTCGACCCAGTACCTGGAGAACCTGACCCGGTTCCCCGACGTCGAGGTCCGCTTCGTCGCGGACCTGGACCTGGCGCGCGCCGCCGCGCAGGCCGACGCGTACGGTGTTCCGGCGTCCGGGACCGTGGCGGAGCTGCTGGCGCGCGAGGACGTCGAGGTCGTGGTCAACCTGACCGTCCCGGCCGTGCACACCGAGGTCGGGCACCAGATCCTCGACGCGGGCAAGCACGTGTGGAGCGAGAAGCCCATCGCCCTGGACCACGACGCGGCCGCCGGGCTGCTGGCCAGGGCCGGGGAGGCGGGGCTGCGGGTCGCCTGCGCGCCGGACACGGTGCTGGGGGCGGGGACGCAGACCGCGCTGCGCGCGATCGCCCGCGGCGACATCGGGGAGCCGCTGACCGCGACCACGATGTTCCACGTGCCCGGGCCCGAGTCCTGGCACCCGGACCCGGACTTCCTCTTCGCCCACGGGGCGGGGCCCCTGTTCGACATGGGCCCGTACTACGTCACCGCGCTCGTGCACGTCTTCGGCGCCGCGACCCGGGTGCAGGCCGTGGCCTCCACCGGCCGCGCGACCCGCACGATCGCGAGCGGCCCCCGGGCGGGTCAGGTGTTCGAGGTGCAGGTGCCGACGCACCACGCCGCGCTGGTGGAGTTCGGCCCGGGCCGCTCCGCCCAGTCCACGTTCTCGTTCCAGCACGCGCTGCACAGGGCGGGAATGGTGGAGGTCAACGGCACCGAGGGCACGATCGTCCTGCCCGACCCCAACACGTTCGGCGGGGACACCACCCTGTGGCGGTGCGACCGGGACGAGCCGGTCACCATGCCCGCCGAGGGGCCCGTGTACGGGCGCGGGGCCGGGGTCGTCGACCTGGTCCGCGCGGTACGCGCGGGCGGGACCGAACGCGCGTCGGGGGCCGTGGCCTCGCACGTGCTCGACGTGCTGCTGGGCATCCGCGACGCGGCCGCCGGCGGAACGCCGGTGGAGATCACCTCGGCGGTGGAGCCGGTGGCTCCGCTCCCGCAGGGGTGGGACCCGGCCAGCCCGACGCTGGGTGCGGCGGGCGCCTGACGCGGGAGCGTTGGGTGCCTGATGCAGGGGCGGCGGGTGCTTGATGCGGGGGCGTTGGGCGTCTGAAGCAGGGGGCTCGGGTGCCTGACGCGGAGACCTCGGGCGTCGTCGCCGTGGGCGGGCGACGACGCCCGGGGCGCGTTCACGGGGTCTGGGCCGACGGGTCTCCCCCGCCGGCCCCGTCGGCTCCGGTTCCGCCGGTTCCGCTGACTCTGGCGTCTCTGTCCCCGACCTCGTCGCCCCATCCCCCACTGCCCTCTTCCCCGCCGGGCAGCAGCCGTTCCAGGACCTGGAGCGAGCGGTAGACGTCCACCTCCTGCGGGTCGAGCAGCCACTGCAACTGCAACCCGTCGGACGCGGCGATCACCAGGGCCGCCGCGTCGTCGGGGTCGATGTCGGCCGCGATCTCGCCGGAGCGCTGACCGGCGCGGACGCGCTCGGCGATGTCGGCGCGCAGCGCCCGGAACCGGGCCCGGACGAACTCCCGTGTCGCGGGGTGGCGCTGCTCCTGCAAGGCGTCCGTGGTCAGTGTCGCGTACAGCTCGACCAGGCCGGGGATGGAGCGGTTGCGCTCCGCGCTGCGTTCCATGACCGCGACCGCCGAGACGGCGTCCGGATCCGAGGGCTCGCGCCCCGTCGCCTCGTGCTCGCGGTAGACCTCCACCAGGAGTTCGTCGCGGGAGGCGAAGTAGTAGCGCAGCGCCGCGTGGGACACCCCGATGGCCTCACCGATCGCCCGTAGCGACGCGCCCACCCCGTGCTCGGCGAACACCTCGATCGCGCGCGACAGGATCTGTGACCGCCGCTTCTCGGCCTTCCGGTACGTCCGGCCGGAACCGCCCGTACCGCCCACACCATCCGCGCCACCCATGCCATTCGCACCATCCGCACCACCCACGCCATCCGCGCCACCGTTCACCACGCCCTCCTTCGACCCGGACCGCACGGTCGGCCGCCGCTGATGCGCGGCGGGACCGGTGCGGTTCTCTCCCTCGTGGACGCCTACCAGTGTGTCGGCATCGGCGCCGCGGCTCGTCCGTGACCGGGCCCGGGAGCCGGTCGGGACCACCGCCGGTTCAGGGGAGAGCGGACGCCAGGCCCAGGATCAACAGCGGGGGCGCGATCAGCGCCACGACGCGGACGACGGCTCCCGCGGAGGAGGAGAAGGTGACCGCCAGGCAGGCCCGGTGGACGAGGTAGCCGAACAGGCCGATGAAAAGGGAGGTGGCGATGATGAAGGCGTCGGGGCCCTCGGTGATCATCATGGACGCGGGGAGGAGGGCGTAGAGCAGGGCCGCGACGGCCGAGGGAGCGGCCTTGGTGGCCCGAAGCGTGGGGGTACTGCGGTCGGACGCGCGCCCGTGCTCGCACGCGCACCTGCGCTCGGACTTGCGTCTGCTGCCGAACGCGCGCCTGCGCTCCAGGAGGAAGGCGATCAGGCCGGGGAGCGTGGTGACCGTGAGGAGGACGGCGTAGGCAGTCGTGAGCACGGTGACGAGGAACCCGGGGGTGACGCCGTCCGCGATGGAGAAGGGCATCAGGAGGATCAGGAAGGCGTGGACGCCGCCGCCGGAGGCGATCCTGGAGACCGCTTCGGGAGCGGTCATCGCGTGTGCGGGCCCGGAGTCCGGGGACCTCGGCGCGCTACGGATGGTGTACGACAGCGGACGCGCGTTCTCAGGGGGTTTCGACCGCGGAGCCATACCGACATCCCACCACGGCGGAATCCGCTGTCGCCTCCGGCCCCCTGGGGCTCGGGACAACTGGAAGTTCCCCTTCAACCCTCTGGGGCTCGGGACCGTTGGAAGTTCCCCTTCAACCCCCTGGAGCTGAGCATCGCAGGAGACCCGATAACCCCCTGTACTTGCTGACGCAGGGACGCTCTACAACTTGCGGACCCCCTACGACGCGCGGTCACGCGCGGGGCTTCATGGCCGCTCTTGGTCTGAACCGTGTACCCCCGCTCACGGATGGCTGAGGGAGACTCCCGGTGGGCGTTCCCCCCGGCGACCTCCCGAACCCCTCCGTGACGCCCACCAGACACCTGTAATGATCGGCGTGCAGGGATCTCCTTCGGCAAGTTCGCCGGGCGAACTTGCTCTCAGTCGGTCCCCGCCCCCAGCACTGAACCTCGGAGCCAGTGCCCACCACGACCACCCACCCCCCAGGGGCTGACGGGGAACCCGCAACCTCCACGGGCGCGTGGCCGCCTTCACCAGCACGCTCTACGCCAACCCCCACGGGGGAACGGCCACAGGACGTTCCACCCCAACCCCCATGGGTGAACGGCCACCACACGTTCCACCCCAACCCCCACGGGTAAACGATCACCACATATGCGACTCCAACCCCCACGGGGGAACGGCCACCACATATGCCACCCCAACCCCCTGCGGCGCACCGCTGCTGTCCGCTCTACGGGCGGGTGGTTCGGCTTTGCGCAGGGCTCAACCCCTTGGGGACGGCTACAGGGTGCTGTGACGGAGCCGGTCAGAAGCCCTCGACGCGGGCTAGGAAGCGCAGCAGCCCGGCGTTGAAGGCGCCCGGCCGCTCCATGTTCACGGCGTGCCCGGCCTCGCGCACCACGGCCGCACCGGCGCGCGGGTTGGGCTTGGCGGCGGCCGCGGCGTGCTCGGCGGGCCACAGCTCGCTCTCGGCCCCGGCCACGAACAGGGCGGACACGTCGAGCCCGGCGACCGCGTCGCGCCAGTCGCGCCGGGCGTGGTCGCCCAGCAGTTCCAGCTCGGCCGGGGTGAGCTCGCGATCGGCGCCGCGCATCGCGCGCAGCGTCCTGACCAGGCGCACACCGCGCCGCCACAGGGGCGTGCCGTGGCCGGTGGCGGGGATGCCGTCGGCGAAGTAGGTGTCGGCGTTGCCCTCGTCGTAGCCGTAGAAGCCGTACGGCCAGTCCGCGGTGTTGAGCATCTTCGGCGTCTGGTCCACCGAGACCGCGCCCGCCAGGCGACCGGTGCCGTGCCCGGAGGTGTACGCCCAGACGGTGTTGGCACCCATGGAGCCGCCGACGAGCACGACGCCCTCCAGGTCCAGCCGCTCCAGGAGGACGTGGACGCAGTCGCCGCGCCGGTCCATGGTCATGCCCGGAGGCAGGGGCCCCGCGGCGCCGTGGCCTGGCAGGTCCACGGCGAGGACCCGGTATCCGGCGTCCGTGAGCGCGGGGACCTGGTGGCACCAGGAGGTCGCGGGGGCCTTGAACCCGGCCAGGAGCACGACCGGGCGCCCCCGGGGGTCACCGTGTTCGGTGCACTCGATGCCAAGCCCGTCGTCCGTGGTGATCAGCGTCATCGCCCCTCCCGAAATCCGGGGCCATCCTCGCACAGGCCCCGGGGGTCGCGCGCTCCGCCTGCGGAGCGTGTAGGATTTTGGGAACGATAATCGTTTTCAGTCACTGCGGGCGGCGGAGAGGGGGGTGCGCGTACCCGCTGCCCGGCAGAGAGGGCGCGCACGGTCTGTGCGCCCTCGGGAGTGCGAATCTCAGAAAGGTGAACATGCCCTCTTCAGCACGCCGTCAGCGCAAGCCCACGCGGAGTTTCGCCAATCCGCTGGGAGACATGGACTACATCGACTACAAGGACACCACTCTTCTGCGCAAGTTCATCTCCGAGAAAGGAAAGATCCGCAGCCGCAGGGTCACGCGGGTGACCGCACGCCAGCAGCGGCTGATCGCGGCGGCGGTCAAGAACGCGCGCGAGATGGCCCTGCTGCCCTACCCGTCCAACACTCCGACGCACAGGCCCTGAGGACCGGCCGAACCCGTCCGGGGGCTCCCCGGACGGGCCGTCGCGGTCAGGAGCGGTCGGGAGCGTGCTCGTCCCAGTGGCCTTCGTGCTCGCGGTGCAGGTGACCGTCGTGGACGTAGTCCACGTGGTCCTCGTGCGGCACGGCCACGTGCCCGCACCCGTGACCGTGCTCGTGCGCGTGCCCCTCGTGGACGGCGTGATCCCCCGCGGAGCACTCGTCCCAGTGGCCTTCGTGCTCATGGTGCAGGTGACCGTCGTGGACGTAGTCCACGTGGCCCTGGTGCGGCACGGCCACGTGCCCGCAGCCATGACCGTGCTCGTGCGCGTGCCCCTCGTGGACGGAATGCTGTGCGGCCATCTCTCCCCCTCGAAAACGACCAGCGGAAAAAGCGGGAACACATCCAGGACTATTCGATCAGCGATCGCGCATCAAGCGCCGCCGGGGCGGCGCACGGAGAATTTATCCGCCTCCCACCGGAATTTCGCACCGGACCCCGGAAAAACGATTGTGCTTTTCATTTCCGCCGCAGCGGCGGGGACTGCCAGGGTTCAGAAATGATTATCATTCCCTTCACCCACTACGGCGAGGAGACGCGCCATGCCTGAGTACGACGACCCCTACGCCCGCTCCGGGCAGTACCTGGACCTGATGATCGCCGGGTGGTGGGAGCACCACCGGAAGGTCCTGACCGAGGCACTGGCCTCCCTGCCCGGGGACTCCGGGCCCGTCGTGGACGCGGGTGCGGGCGGCGGCCACGGAACCCGGCTCATCGCCGCGGCCCTGCCCACGGCCCCCATCCTGGCCGTGGAGCCCTCCCTCCTGCTGCGGACGGTGCTGCTCTCCCGGATCGCCGACGATCCCGGCCTGCGCGGGAGGGTGACCGTGGACGGCGACGACCTGCTCTCGGCCCACCTGCCCGACCGGATCGGCGGCATGGTGATGGCCAACCTCATCGGCCACTTCAGCCCCCACGAGCGCGACCGGCTGTGGGAGGACCTGGCCCCGCGGCTGGTCCCGGGGGCCTTCGTCCTGCTCAACCTCGCCGCCCCGCTGGAGCCCGAACGCGTGGAGCGGGCGCAGATGAGCGAGGTCAGCGTCGGCGCCCGCTCCTACGTCGGCTGGGCCGCCGCCGAGCCCAGCGGACCCGAACGGGTCGAGTGGCACATGACCTACGAGGTCCACAAGCGGGACCGGGTCCTGGCTCGCGACGAGGTCCGCTACGACTGGTGGACGCTCACCGAGGACGCGCTGCGCGCCGAGACCGAGCCCCACCGCCTGCGGGTCCTGCCCCACGGTCCCGCCGGGGCCGGGCTGTACAAGGTCCTCCCCTAGGCACTGTTTTTTGAACGGGTCAGGTCTCGAAGCCAGATCCGGATCGAGGCCACCTGCACGGTCCCGTCGAAGATCACGGCCCGCTTGTCATAGCGGGTCGCGACCGCCCGGTTCTGCTTGAGCAGGTTGATGCACCGCTCGACAGTGTTGCGGTCGCGGTAGGCCGCCCGGTCGAAGGCCGGGGGCCTGCCGCCCGCCGAACCTTTGCGTTTGCGGTGCTCGCGCTGGTCGCGGGGTTGGGCGATGGTCGCTTTGATCCCACGCCGACGCAGGAGGGCCCGGTTGGCGCGGCTGGAGTAGGCCTTGTCGCCCAGGACCCGGTCCGGGCGGGTCCTGGGCCTGCCCACGCTGCGGGGCAACCGCAACGCGGCCATCAACGGCTCGAACATCGGGCTGTCCCCGCGCTGGCCCGGCGTGGTGGCCAGCACCAGGGGCCGCAGGCGGGAGTCGGCGAGCAGGTGGACCTTGGTGGTCAGCCCGCCCCGGGAGCGGCCCAGGGCCTCGGCCCCGTCCGGTTCGTCCCGCGCTATCTCCCCTTTTTCGCCGCTCCGGCGGCGTGCTGGTGGGCCCGCACCGTGGTGGAGTCGATGCCGACGATGAGTTCCTCGCCGCTGTTGGCGTCGATACGCAGCCGGTCGGCGATTCTCTGCCAGGTGCCGTCGATGGACCAGCGGCGGTGACGGCCCGCGACGGTCTCCCAGGGGCCGTAGCGTTCGGGCAGGTCCCGCCAGGGGATGCCGGTACGGGCGCGGAACAGGATGGCGTTGATGACCTTGCGGTGGTCGGCCCACTTCTTGCCCTTGTGAGGGTCGGCGGGCATGAGCGGGGCGAGCAGGGCCCACTCGGCATCGGAGAGTTCATGACGACCGGCCATGACACAACCCTGTCAGAGCAGGACCTACCACACACCCACTTCTACAAAACAGTGCCTAGCTCTCAGGGGGCGGGGCGCTGCTGCGTCTGACCACCAGGTCGGTGGCCAGGTCCAGGCGCAGGTTGGCGGGGGTGCCGCCGCGCGCCAGGGTGAGCGCCATCCGGGTCGCCTCCTCGGCCATCTCGGTGAGCGGCTGGCGCACGGTGGTCAGCGGCGGCCCCATCCAGCGGGCCACCGGCAGGTCGTCGTAGCCGACCACGCTCAGGTCCTCGGGGATGCGCACGCCCAGCTCGCGGGCGGCCTCGTACAGGCCCATGGCCTGGAGGTCGTTGCCCGCGAAGACGGCCGTGGGCGGGTCGTCCAGCCGGAGCAGCTCCCGGCCCCGGTCGCGCCCGCTCTCCACGTGGAAGTCGCCGTAGCGCACGAGCGCGGGGTCGGCCGTCAGCCCGGCCGAGTCCAGCGCGGAGGCGTAGCCGTCGATGCGGGCCTTGCTGCACAGCACGTGCCGGGGCCCGCCGATGACGCCGATGCGCCGGTGGCCGAGCTCGATGAGGTGGCGGGTGGCGACCAGGCCGCCGTTCCAGTTGGCCGAGCCCACCGAGGGCATGTCCGGCCCCGGGTCCCCCGCCGGGTCCACCACGACGAAGGGGATGCCGCGCGCGGTCAGGCGGGTGCGCTGTTCGGGCGCCAGGTCGGAGAAGACCAGGATGACGGCGGTGGACTGGCGGGCGAGCACGGCGTCGACCCAGTCGTCGCGGGGGGTCTGGGCGCCCCCGGACTCGGTCAGCACGACGCTGAGCCCCTCCGAGCGCGCCACGCTCTCCACGCCCCGGATGACCTCGACCGCCCAGGCGCTGTCGAGTTCGTGGAAGACCAGGTCGACCATGGAGGAACGGCCTCCGCCCGGGCCCCGGCGTCGCCGGTAGCCGTGGCGGCGGATCAGCTCCTCCACGCGTGCGCGGGTCTCGCTGGCCACGTCGGCGCGTCCGTTCAGCACCTTCGAGACCGTCGGCACCGATACGCCTGCGGCTTCCGCAATTTTCGAGATGGTGACCGGCTCCGAAAGGGTGTTTCGGGCGGAGTCGGGGGTCGGGTCTGCGCTCACGACGCCTGATCCTACGCGGTCATGGCAACTCCGTGCGGCCACGGGTGACCCAGCTCTCATCCTCCTATTGACGCTCGGGGTGACGCCGCGTACATTCGGGCGCAAATATTTCGAAATACTTACCGATAGTTTCGAAAGAGGAGTGGCCATGAGAACCCCCCGCCTGGGCTCCGCCGCCGGAGCGACGGCGCTCTGCCTGCTCGCCGTCACCGCCTGTTCCGGTGGCGGCGGCGGAGACGACCGCATGCACGTGTGGATGTACCAGGACACCCTGGTCGTGGTGCAGGAGGGCGCCGTCGAGAGGTTCAACGAGGCCTCCGAGACCGAGGCGGTCATCGACGAGGTCCCCGGGGACAGCTACGAGGAGCGCCTGCGCACGGCGATGGGCTCCAGCGAGAAGCCCGACGTGTTCTTCAACTGGGGCGGCGGCAGCATCGAGCCCTACGTCGAGCAGGACATGCTCGTTCCCCTGGACGACATGCTCGCCGAGAACCCCGAGTTCGCCGACTCCTTCATCCCCTCCATCCTGGAAGCGGGCAAGGTCGACGGCGTGCAGTACGGCATTCCCCTGCGCGGCACCCAGCCGGTCATCCTCTTCTACAACGAGACGGTGTTCGAGGAGGCCGGAGCGGAGCCCCCCGAGACCTGGCAGGACATCCTGGACCTGGTCGACACCTTCACCGAGGAGGGCGTGACCCCCTTCGCCCTGGCCGGGGCCGACCCCTGGACCGAGCAGATGTGGCTCCAGTACCTGGTGGACCGCATCGGGGGACCGGAGGTGTTCGCGCGCATCGTGGAGGGCGACTCCGAGGGCTGGCGCGACCCCGCGGTGCTGGAGGCCGCCCGGATGGTCCGGGAACTGGTGGACCAGGGCGCGTTCGGCAACTCCTACGCCTCGGTCAGCTACACCGAGGGAGCGGCCTCCGCACTGCTGTCCGAGGGCCGGGCCGCCATGCACCTGATGGGCTCGTGGGAGTACTCCACCATCCTGGACCAGAACGAGGAGTTCGCGACGAACGACCTGGGGTACGTGGCCTTCCCGCCGATCGAGGGCGGGGAGGGCGACCCCGCCAACGTGGTCGGAAACCCGACCAACTACTTCTCGATCTCCGCAGAGACCGAGTACACGGACCAGGCGATGGAGTTCCTGACGTACATGTCCCAGGAGGAGTACGTCGCCGACATGGTGGAGAACGGCGAGGTGCCCACCACCACCAACGCCGAGGAGGTCGTCGCCGACAGCCCCAGCCCGGACTTCGCCACCTTCCAGTACGAGATGGTGCGCGACGCGCCGCACTTCCAGCTCTCGTGGGACCAGGCGCTGCCCCCGGAGGTGGCCACTCCGATGGTCACCGAGATCGAGTCGCTGTTCAACGGTGAGAGCACGCCCGAGCAGTTCGTCGACGCGCTGGCGGCCCTGTGACCGGCCGCACCGACAGCCAGGCGACCGGTGGCACCATGACCGGCGACCCGGCGGCCACGGGGGCCGGGGCGGGCGGTTCCGCCTCCCCCGGCCCCCGGCCCGGCCTCCCGCGCGGCGGAGCCGCCGCGCGGGGCGCCGCCCCCCGCACGGGGCGGCCCGGCCCGCTGTGGGCGGTGCCCGGCCTGCTGTACTTCGGGCTCTTCGCCGCCCTGCCGATGGTGCTGGTGGCCTACCTGTCCCTGACCTCCTGGGGCGGGCTGGGCTCGCCCAGCTTCATCGGCCTGGAGAACTGGTCGCGCCTGGCGGGCGACCCGCTGATGCACAACGCCGTGTGGCTGAGCGTGCTGCTGACCGCGCTCTCCTGGATCGTCCAGACCCCCATCAGCCTGCTGCTGGGAGTCTGGGCAGCCGGTCAACAGCGCAACCGCGCGGTGCTCTCCGCCGTCTTCTTCCTGCCGCTGCTGCTGTCCTCGGCGGCGATCGCCCTCGTCTGGCGGGCCCTGCTGGACCCCAACTTCGGCCCGCTGGCCTGGCTGGGTCCCCGCCTGGGACTGTCGTCGGTGGACGTGCTGGGCGGTTCCGACAGCGCGTTCCTGGTGATCGTGTTCGTCAGCGCCTGGCAGTTCATCCCGCTGCACATGCTGCTCTACCAGGGCGGCGCCCGCCAGATCCCGGCGACGCTGTACCAGGCGGCCGAGATCGACGGGGCGGGAAGGCTGCGGGCGTTCTGGTACATCACGCTGCCCCAGCTCAGGCACACCATCACCACGTCGTCGGTGCTGATGGTGGTGGGCGCGCTGACCTACTTCGACACCGTGCTCATCATGACCGGGGGCGGGCCCGGCACCAACACCACGATCGTCCCGTACCTGATGTACCAGGCCGGTTTCCAGAGCTGGGAGCTGGGCTACGCCAGCGCCGTCGCGTTCACCCTGGTGGTGACGGCGACGCTGATCGCCCTGCTCCTGGTCCGCTTCACCGGTTTCGGCGACATGCGCAGCACCCGGGAGGGAATTTGACCGCCAGTACGGCCGAGAGGCCCGCCGCACGGCGGCTCCCGAGCGGCGGCCGTCCCGTCCTCCCGCGGCGGCGGCCGGGCCGCCGACGACCCAACGTCCTGGCCGGGCTGGGCGCCCTGGTGTGGCTGGCCGTCGTGGGGGTGCCGCTGTACGCGCTGCTCGTGGCCACGGTGCAGCGCTCCGAGAACTACACCTCCGCCGGGCCGCTCACCCCGCCCACGGACCCGACCCTGGACAACTACGTCAAGGCGGTCGAGAACGGGGTGCTGAGCTTCGTGCTCAACACCGCGATCGTCACCGTCGCGGTGGTGGCGATCGTGCTGGTGCTCGCCTCCATGACCGGGTTCGCCGTGGTGCGCTCGCGCACCCGGTGGACCACGGGGGTGTTCCGGATGTTCCTGCTGGGGCTGGCGATCCCGTCCCAGGCGGTGATCATCCCGGTGTACCTGATCATCATCGAACTGGGGCTGTACGACACCCTGACCGCGATCGTGCTGCCCACGGCGGCGTTCGCGCTGCCGGTGTGCGTACTGATCCTGGTGGGGTCGATGCGCGACATCTCCGAGGAGCTGTACGAGGCCATGGCCCTGGACGGCGCGGGCCCGGTGCGCACCTTCCTCCAGCTGGTGGTGCCGATGTCCCGGTCGGGGCTGAGCACCATCGGCGTGTACGCCGCGCTCCAGGCCTGGAACGGGTTCCTGTTCCCGCTGATCCTCACCCAGTCGTCGGACAACCGGCTGATCACCATGGGGCTGTTCGAGTTCCAGGGCGAGTACCGCGTGGACGTGCCCGGCATGCTGGCCGCGGTCGTGCTGGCCACCCTGCCGCTCTTCCTCGTCTACCTCTTCGCGCGCCGCTCCCTGGTGCGCGGCATGATGGGGGTCGGTGGAAAGTAGCCCCGGGCCACTCCACTCCCGCCCGGCGGCCGAGGCCGCGCGAGGCCCCGCCGACCCCTCCCCCGGTGCCCGTCCTCTGTCAGGGTCCTCCCCCTGAGACGGGCGCCGGGCGCACGTCCGCCTACTCCCCGTTCCGGGGCAGCAGGGACCCCAACGGGCCCAGGTCCAGGTTGAGGTCGGCGGCGGAGAGCCCGTAGCGCTCGCGCAGCTCGGTCATGCGCTCCTCCAGCAGCATCAGCGTCATGCCGATGCGCTCCTCCTGGTCCTCGGTGAGGTCGCCCTGGTCCACGCGCCGCAGGGCCTGGCGCTCCATGAGCTGGCGCACCAGCTCCACCACGGTGAGCACCAGCTTGATCAGGTCGCGCTCGACCGTGTCGGGCTCGGTCTCGATCCGGTGGCGCAGTCCCCGCGTCTCGGACTCCACAGCCCCCTCCCGGGACCGGTCCGGGTCCGCCGTCCCGTCCAGGGCGTCCTGGAGCCGTCCCAGGATGTCGTTCCCGCCTCCCGGAACCGTGTCGGCGTCGGCCACCCGCACGGGCGCGGGCCCCTCGGGGCCCCGTGCCCCGCGGAGCGGGTTCCCGTTCACCTCTGGCATACCGCCTCCTTCCCCTCCCTCCGGGGCCGGTCCTCACTCCTGCCGGATCCATCCGCTCAGGGGGTGACCGTGCTCCCAGGGCGAGGGCACGTTCTCGTTGATCGACGACACCAGGGCGTGCAGGGAGACCCGGACCAGGTCCACGTCGGCGATGGAGACGGTCAGGTCCCCCGAGACCACCACCCCCTTGGCCAGGACCCGGTCGAGCAGGTCGACCAGGGAGATCTCCCGGTTGGCCAGGGGGTGGTCCTCGTCCAGCATCGTGGTCAGGGAGTGGGCCTGGCCGGGGAAGCCGCCGGTGCCGGGCGGGCCGTCCCCGGCGGGGCCGGTCCCGTTCACCGCGCTCATGCGCCCGTCTCCACAGCTCGGGGGGAGGAGAATGAGTAGGGGGCCCACGGCCCGGAGGCCTCGATCCTGGTGCCCTCGGGCGCGCGGGAGTTCAGCTCGTCCACCGCCGCGAGGAACTCCGCCACCCGGTCCCCGTCCACGAGGTAGGCGTTGTTCATGACGTTCTCGCCGGGGGCCTCGGACAGCGCGGCGTTCTGCGTCTGGTGCTGGGCGCGCGCCCGGGCCATCGCGACCAGGACCTCGTCGGCGCGCTCGCACAGAGCGGAGGCCCGCTGCCAGGTGTCGTCGCGGCGGTCGCGCTGCTCCCTGCGCCTGCGCAGGTAGGCCTTGCCCGGGCTCTCGTCGGCGGGGGCCTGCGGCTCGGGCGGCGCGGCGGTGCGCACGCCCGCCTCGGCGTAGACCTTCACACCGACCTCGACCCGGTCCACGAGTTCGTCCAGGGTCGCCGCGAAGGCTTGCGCGTTCTCGCGCAGGACCCGGCGGACCCGTTCGTCCCCGCGGTAGACGGTGGCCAGCCGCAGCGGCAGGGCCACGGACCGCAGCGCCACCGCGTCCACGACGCCGTGGTGGGCGCGGGCCACCTGCTCCAGCCAGCGCAGGTCCTCCAGCTTGGCGTGGAGCGCCTGCTCGTCGAACTCGTCCAGGGGGACGGTGCTGACCGCGGCGGCCAGGTCGCCCTCGACGACGAGGTGGACGGGGTGGCCGCCCACGCCCGTCAGGCCGTCGGTGGACGCCAGGCCGAAGGGGCGGCACACCGCGTAGACGTAGCTCGCCTGCTCAGGCCGTTCCATGGTCGCCCTCCTCCCGGGTCCGCTCGGTCGCGCGCCGGGCGCCGGAGCCCTCCGAGGCCGGGGTCTCGGTCCCCTCCTCGGCGAGGGGGTCCGCCTCGGCCGCGGTGACCTGCGCGGTGCGGTGCTCCTCCAGGGCCTCGATGCGCTCGCGCAGGCGCCTGTTCTCCTCGGCCAGCTCGTCGTCCTCGCGCCGGGAGGCGCGGGAGGACAGGGCGGGGTCGTGCTCCCACCAGTCGATGCCCATCTCCTTGGCCTTGTCCACCGAGGCGACGAGGAGCCGGAGCTTGACCGTGAGGAGTTCGATGTCCAGCAGGTTGATCTTGATGTCGCCCGCGATCACGACGCCCTTGTCGAGAACGCGTTCGAGCACGTCGGCGAGGTTGGCGGAGGAGGATCCGCCCGAGGAGCGGATCGGCCTCGGCTCGCCCCGCCAGGGCGTGGGTTCACTCATGCGTACCAGTTCCCTCCCGGTCCCGCGGAGCCGTCACGGCCACGGGTCACGCGCGCACCGCCGTCGCGGTGGCGGTCTCCGCTGCGGAGGCGGCCCCCGGCTCAGGAGCGCTCGGCCGCGGGCCGCTCCTCCTCGTCGGGGTACTCGTCCTCCTCTGCTTCCAGGTCATGCTCGTCCGCCTCATCAGCGTCCTGGCCCTCAGCCTCGTCATCGGGGAACTCCTCCTCTTCTTCCTCTTCGCCCTCGTCGTCCTCGGGCTCTTCCTCGAGCTCCTCGTCGTCCTCGGCCTCGGGCCCCTCGTCCTGGGGCTCCTCCTCGAACCCGTCCTCGGGCCCGTCGTCGGAGGCGTCCCCGCTCCCGTCGTCGAGGTCGGCGAGCTCCTCCCGCTCCTCGGGGTCCAGGTCGGCGAGTTCGGCCCGCTCGTCGGGGTCCAGCTCCTCCAGTTCGGCCCACTGCTCCTCGGTGAGGTCCGCCTCCTCCAGGGCGACGGCGTCCTCGTGGGAGAGGACGACCTCGCCCTCGCGGACCTCGCCGCGCCAGCCGCGGAGTTCGGCCGCCTCGTCCCGGGGCAGCATCATGACCTGGCGCCGGTAGTGCTTGAGGTCCAGGCGCAGGCGTCTGCCCTGGGCCCGCCAGATGTTGCCCGTGCGCTCGAAGAGGCCCTTGGGGTAGTACTCCACCACCAGCAGGACGCGGGTGAGGTTCTCCCCCAGGGGGTGGAAGGTCACGACGCCCTTCATGGTGCCCTTGGCGGCCTCGGTCGACCAGGCGATCCGCTGGTCCTGGACCTGCTCGGTGACCTCGGCGCTCCAGCTGCGGCTGGACCAGAAGACCTTGCCCCTCCAGTGGGAGGAGGTGTCCCCGGTGCGCTCCGCGCTCTGCACGCCCTTGGCGAAGGAGCCGAAGTCGGGGAAGCGGGTCCACTGGTTGTAGGCCACGCGGACCGGGACGCCCACGTCGACGTCCTCGACGATGTTGACCATCTTGCCGGGCTTGCCGCCCCCTCCGGAGGAACCCGTGCCCAGGCCCCGGCCGACCTTGTCCTTGAGGCCCTTGGCCCCGCCGGTGACCACGGCGTTGACCGGGTTCTTGCCCTGGGCGAGCTTGCCGCCGACCCCGGCCGCGACGGGGGCCGCGGAGACGCCCTCGCTGGTGAGGCGCTCCACCGTGGCCCCGAGCCTGCGGGCCGCGCCGTTGACCACGCTGGTGGCCTTGGCGCTGAGGTAGTCCTGGAGGGCGTCGGCGAGCTTGGAGGTGCCCTCGTTCCTGTCGGCGGCCGACCGCAGCCGGGCCAGCGGCCCCTGGGACTCAGTCGTCGCGGCCATCGTCGCCCCCCTTTCCGCCGGTGCCCGAGGCGCGCTTGCGCCGGGCGGGCTTGGCGGTGCCCGAGGCGCGCTTGGCGGTGCCCTTGGTCCGCGCGGCGGTTCCCTTGGCCCGGGTGGCGGTGTCCGAGGCGGTGCTCCGGGACGCCTTCGCGGCCTTGGACTTGGTCCGGCGCTCGGAGGCGGGGGCCTCACTCGTCTCCGGTTCCTGCCGGGCCTCGGCGTCGCCGTCGCCTCGGGACTCGTCCGTATCCTCGTCGGTCTCGCCCCGCGCGGCGCCGTCCTCGTCGGCCTCGTCCTCGTCGGAGTCGGCCCCGGCCGCTCCGTCGCGCAGGCGTTCGGTGCGGCTGTTGAGGGAGTCGGCCAGGCCGCCCGCCCACTTGCCGGCGATGTTGCCCGCCGCGCTCCTGCCGACGTTGAGCAGCTGCTCGCGGGACTGGCCCTTGAGCTCACCGACCACCGGGAGCGCGGAGACCTCCTTGAGCAGCCCCTGGGCGAGCTGTCCGGGTTTGATGTCGAGCTTCTTGGCCCCCAGGTAGAGGCCCAGCCCCAGGGCCAGTTTGAACTTCTTCCTCCGGCCCAGGACGTAGCCGCCCACTGCGGCGGCCACGATTTTCGCGGTGTCCCCCACGGGATCTCACCTCAATATCGTCTATCGAAGACCTTGTTGGTACCGCTCTGCTTCCTCCAGCTGGTCCAGCAGCTCGTCCTCCGCCTGGTCGAACTCGCTCTCGGACAGCTCTCCGGCGTCGAAGCGCTCGGACAGTTCCGCCAGCTGCTGTCGGATGCGTGAGGGGTCGTACATCTCCCGCTCCGCCGCGTCCAGGACCTGGCGCGCCGTCCAGTCGACGAACCGGACCGGCGCGGCGGGAGCGGTGAGGATCATGCTGAGGAGGCCCATGCCCCTGACTCCTGTTCGGTGTCCCCGCCCGGCGGGGTCACTGCTGGGGGGACGCCACGAAGCTGTAGGGCGGCAGGGGTCCGTTGACGCGGACCTCCATGTAGGAGGCCAGCTCCTGTTGGATCCGGGCCGCCTCGCTCAGGAACCCCTCGGTGCGGTCACGGTGCACGAGGAAGGAGGCGTTGGCCAGGCCGCCGTCCACGGCGGGCCAGGCGGACACGCGCTCGGCCAGGCCTTCCAGGGGCTTCAGGACGGTCTCGGCGTCGCGGCGCCTGAGCTCCTCCACCGCGTGGGAGACCTGCTCGCCGAAGGCCATCCGCTCGGAGGGGGTGCCGCCTCCGGCCGCCTTGAGCTCCTCGTTGCGGGCCCGCAGCCCCTCGTCGGAGCGCAGCACGGCGCGCAGGGCCGCCTCCTCGTTGTGGCTGGCCTTGACGTTGAACTCCACCCGGTCCTGGAGCTGGTCCAGGAGGACGGAGTAGTGGTCGGCGAAGCGGGCCAGCTCGGCGGCGACCGCGTCGTCGTCCTCGCTCACCGCGCCGAAGCGCAGGGGCAGGACGCCGTGGCCCAGGGCCAGGTCCTGGAGGACGTTCTGGTGCGCGGTCAGGTCGCGCCGCTTGGCGCGCAGGCCCTCGGGGGCGTCACTGACCGCGGCGGCCACGCCGTAGGCGCGCACGAAGCGCACCGGCGCCGCGTCCTCGCCCACACCGGACAGCTTCATGGTGTCGAGGGACTCGTCGTCGCGGACGATCCCGTAGACGTAGGTGCTCACTCCTCGCCCTCCTTCTTGGCGGAGGAGCGGCGGCGGGCGCGCGCGGGCTGCTTCTCCTGCTCGTCGGACTGCCCCTTGGAGAAGGACTCGGAGATGGCCTCGGCCGCCCCGGACAGCGCGCCCTTGGACTTGCTGCGCGCGCCCTTCTCCATGCCGCTGTCGAGCAGGTCGGGGAGTCCGGCCCCGCCGCTGCTGGTCAGGTCGAGGCGGTTGCACGCCTCGGCGAAGCGCAGGTAGGTGTCGACGCTGGCGACCACGATGCGCACGTCGACGGTGAGGAGTTCGATGCCCACGAGGGAGACCCTGGCGAACACGTCGATCACCAGTCCCTTGTCGAGGATGAGGTCGAGGACCTCGTAGAGGTTGCCGGAACTGCGGCCTCCTCCGGATGACTGCTGCATCACCGTCATCGGAATCATGCTCCTTTCGTCGGTGAGGTTGTGGAGGGCAGGGGCCCCGTCCGCCCGGGGTCGGCCGGGCTCAGCCGTCGGAGCGACCGCGGGTGTAGCGCTTGGTGCGCTTGTATCCCTCGATCTCCCCGTCGGCGTCGAGTTCCACGGAATACGTGGCCAGCAGGCTCACCGTGTCCGGAACCCGGCGCAGTTCGAGTACTTCGAGGGTCAGGTCCCAGCCGTCTCCGGACCGTTGGAACCCGGAGACGCCTTCGACCTCCAGCCCGGTCACTTCCTCGAACTGCTCCTGGGCCTCGCGCAGACGCTGCATCATCGTCTTGCGTCGTTCCCCGCGCGGAGGGGAACCGTCGTCCTTGCTGTCCTGACTCATGGATCTCCTGGCCGTCGGCCATTATCCGATTTCTCTTGCCGTGCCCTTGGCTTGACCCACTACCGAGAAAGACCGGGGCAAAACCTCCCCGAGGTCAAGGCGGGGAAAAACGGGCCGGACGGGAACGCCCGGAACCGGGGAATCAGGGGAACGCGGGAACGCCGGGACGCCCGGGGAACTCCGGGGGCCGGGGCTCCGGGTGTTCCACGGGGCGCGGGAAAACGGGGAACAGGAGGGCGTCCCGGCGCGCCGGCCCCGGAAATCACGGCACGGGAAAACGTCCGTGAGAATGTTCAGGGCCGCAACCTCTTAGCAGGAAAGTAAAACCGCGCGGCGGCGCGCCGGAAAGACCCTCACCCCGCGCGCAGGAGGCGGAGCAGGTCGTGCGCCTCGGCCGCCAGCGCGTCCCGGCCGGGGGCCAGGTACGCCCGCGGATCGGTCAGGTCGGGCCGTTCGTCCAGCCGCTCGCGCAGCGCCCCGGAGAAGGCGTCGTTGAGCCGGGTGGCGATGTTGACCTTGGTCATGCCGCTGTCGACCGCCCTGACCAGGTCGGCGTCGGCGACACCCGACGACCCGTGCAGCACCAGCGGCACCGGGACCGCGCTGTTCAGGCGGCCGATGAGGTCGTGGTCCACCCGGGCGTCGCGGGTGCGCATCGCGTGCGAGGTGCCGACCGCGACGGCCAGCGAGTCCACCCCGGTCGCGCGGACGAACTCCGCCGCCTCCTCGGGCCGGGTGCGCGCGCCCGGGGCGTGGACGCCGTCCTTGCCGCCGACCTCGCCGAGTTCGGCCTCCACCGCGACGCCGCGGGCGTGGCAGTACCCGACCACCGCGCGGGTGGCCGCGACGTTGTCCTCGTAGTCCAGCGCGGAGGCGTCGAACATGACGCTGGTGACGCCCAGCTCGACCGCCTCGTGCACGAGCGGGACATCGGTGGCGTGGTCCAGGTGGACGGCGGTCGGCACGTCCGCTTCCCGGGCGGCGGCGAGCGTGGCCAGGGCGAGGGGTTCCAGCGCCCCGTGGTAGCGCACGCAGTTCTGGCTGATCTGGAGGACGACGGGGGCCGCGGCGCGCTCGGCTCCGGCGATCAGCGCCTCGACGTGCTCCAGCAGGACGACGTTGAAGGCGCCGACGCCTCCGCGCCGGGCGACGGCCCGCTCCAGCAGCGTGGTGATCCCGACGAGTGTCATGCGTACTCCTCGACGTGCACGGTGGGCAGGAACGCCTGGTAGGCCCGCGGGTCGGCCTCCCCCGCGGTGGGGGCGAGCACGGCGGCGGCACCGAGCGCGGCGGCGCGGGCCAGGGTCCGGGGCCAGGGGTCGGCGGCGGCCGTGCCCAGGGCGATCGCGGCGGCCGCGGCGTCCCCGGCTCCGGTCGGGTTGCCGGTCACGCCCGGGACCGCCTCCGCCCGCCACCCCCGGTCACCGGAGAAGGCCAGCAGGCCCCGGTTCCCGAGGGAGACGACCACGCTGCGGGCGCCGGCCCGCAGCAGTCGGCGGGCGGCGTCGGCGCCGCACCCGCCGGTGGTGGCGCGCAGCTCGTCCGCGTTCGGTTTGACCACCGCGGCACCGGCCGCCGCCGCTGCCAGCAGCACCGGACCCGCGGCGTCGACGACCGCGGGCACGCGCGCCCGCGCGGCGACGCGCACCAGCTCCGCGTACAGGTCGTCCGGCGCTCCCGGGGGCAGGCTGCCGGAGAGCACGAGCGCGCGGGCGCCGGTCAGCGCGTCGCGCACCGCCTCCGTCAGCGCGGCCAGCTCATCGGCGCTCAGCCGCGGGCCCGGTTCGTTGAGGACCGTGGTGTCGGTGCCCACGACGGTCAGGGTGCGCCGGGTCGTTCCGGGGACGGGTACCGCCCGAAGCCGGTGCCCGTCCCCGGTCAGGGAGCGGGCGATCCACCGGCCGGTCGGTCCGCCGAGGGGGGCGATCGCGAGCGTGGGCTCGCCGAGCCCGCGCAGCACCCGGGACACGTTGAGGCCCTTGCCGCCCGGGCGCTCCCACACGCGCGAGACCCGCAGGGAGCGGCCCGGCACGAGGGCGTCGACCTCGTAGGTCACGTCGACGGCGGGGTTGGCGGTGACGGTGACGATCACGTGCTCCTCCCCGGGACCCGGTGTCCGCGGCCGGGGACGGCCCGGGTCGCGGTCCGGGCGCGGTCGCGGTCGCAGGTCCTGTTCACGTGTGCTCCAGCAGTTCCCGGGCCAGCAGCGCCGCGCCCAGGCACCCGGCCCCGTCGCCCAGCGCGGCGGGGACCACGTCCGGGCGCCGGTGGAAGGTCAGGCGGGCTTCGAGCCGTTCGCGCAGCGGGGCGAGCAGCAGTTCGCCGGACCGGGCCAGGCCGCCGCCGACCACGACGACCTGCGGGGCGAGCACCGCGCTGATCCAGGAGAGGCCGAGCGCCAGGGCGTCCACGGCCTCGTCCCAGACCCGCGCGGCGTCGGGGTCGCCCCGCACGAGGAGGTCGGCCACGTCGCGGGCCTCCCGGGTGGATCGGCCCGTGCGCTCGGAGTAGCGGCGGGCGATGGCCGCGGCCGAGGCGATCGCCTCCAGGCACCCGGTGGCGCCGCAGGCGCACGGCCCCCCGTGGCCCACGTCCACGTGTCCCATCTCGCCCGCGAAGCCGCCCGCGGTGTGCGCCCGCCCGCCCAGGAGCAGGGCCGCCGACAGGCCGGTGCCGATGGGGACGAAGACGGCGTCCTCGTGGCCGCGCGCGGCGCCGAGCCGCTGTTCGGCCAGGCCTCCGGCGGCCACGTCGTGCCCGAGGGCGACGGGCAGCCCGCAGCGCTCGGCGAGCAGGTCGCGTACCGGCACGTCGCGCCAGAGGAGGTTCTCCGACCACACCGCCACCCCGCGCCCGACGTCGACGATGCCGGGGACGACCACCCCGACCGCAGCGACCGGGACGTCCCGGGACGCGGAGCGCAGCCCCCCGACGAGGGCGGCGGCGGTGTCGACCACGGCCTCGGCCACGCGGGGCCCCGTGGGCGTGGGCGTCCTGCGGGCGAGGAGCACCCCGTGGTCGGCGTCCACGAGGGCCGCCTTGGTCAGGGTTCCGCCGACGTCGACGGCGACGACGGCGCTCACGTCCGCTCGTCCGCGAGGACGACCGAACGGGTGAGGTTGCGGGGCCGGTCCGCGTCGAGCCCCCGCCGCTCGGCGAGGGCAACGGCCAGGCGCTGAGCCACGACGAGGTCGGCCAGGGGGTCAAGGTCGCTGGCGCGGAAGGCGGCGCCGGTGGCCTCGACCTCGGCGGCCAGGCCCGCGGGCGGCTCGCCGAAGGACCACACGAGCCGTCCCGGCTCGGCGATGGTGAGGGGGCCGTGGCGGTACTCCATCGCCGGGTAGGACTCCGTCCACATCCGCGCCGCCTCGCGCGCCTTCAGGGCCGCCTCGTGCGCCAGGCCCACCGTCCACCCCCGGCCGAGGAAGGTGATCTGTTCGGCGCGGACCAGGGGGTCCAGCGGGACCTCCAGGGCCCGCTCGCCGTCGCGGGCGAGGCTCTCGGCGTCGTGGCCCAGGTGGGCGCGCAGCAGGGCGAGCGCCGTCGTGGCGTAGCGGGTCTGCACCACCGACCTCTCGTCGGCGAAGTCCAGCACCACGCTCAGGTCGGCGAATCCGGTGACCGGTGAGCCGGGCACGGCGGTGATCACGGTGGTGGGCACGTCCCGGGCCGCCCTGAGCAGGTCCGTGACCTCGGTCGTCGTGCCGGAGCGGCTGATGGCCACGACGCGGTCGTAGGAGCGGCCGGGCGGCACCTCCGAACCCGGGAACGCGTCGGTCGCGCCCTGTCCGGCCCGCTCGCGCAGGGCGGCGTAGGACATCGCGACGAACCAGGACGTGCCGCAGCCGACGACGGCCGTGCGCTCCCCCGGGCGCGGCAGCGCGGGCGCGGCGGACTCCAGAGCGTCCGCGACGCGCCGCCAGCACTGCGGCTGGCTGGCGATCTCCGCGGTGACATGGGTGTTCATCTATGATCTCCCTTGCTGACGGCGGGGCCCTTCGCGCCCGCCGCGGAAGCGGCCCTGCGCCCTCGTCCGGACGCGGGGACACCCGCCCCCGCCCCCGTCGCGGCCCCGTTCGCGGTGTGTCCCGCCGTGCGCCCCGCTCCCGGGTCGGGTAGAAGTGCTCGGACGACCCGTTCTCCGCGTGCGGTGCGCGACGACGCGCACGAAGCATCGTTAGTCTGATTGCTTTTGATCGATATAGTCGGTTATCAGTCAGATTGGATCAACAGTTTGTCCTTGGGGGACGTCATGGACCGCCACCAGCGTTTGACGGCTGTGCTCGAACTGCTCTCCGAGCGCGGGTCCCTCTCCGTCGACGAGGCGGTGGAGGAGCTGGGCGTCTCCCCGGCCACCGTCCGGCGCGACCTGGACCACCTGGAGCAGCAGCAGCTCCTGACCCGCACGCGCGGCGGGGCCCTGGCCTCCTCCGTCTCCTACGACCTGCCGCTGAGCTACAAGGCCGCCCGGCACGCCGAGGAGAAGGAGCGCATCGCCCAGGCGATCACGGACCTGGTCCCCCCGGGCTCGGTCGTCGGCCTCAACGGCGGCACCACGACCACCCAGGTCGCGCGCGCCCTGGCCCTGCACGAGAGCTTCCGCGGCGACGGTCCCGGGCGCGGCCTGACCGTGGTGACCAGCGCGCTCAACATCGCCACCGAGCTGCTGGTGCGCCCCCACATCAAGGTGGTCGTCGTGGGCGGGGTCGTGCGCCCCCGCTCCTACGAGCTGGTGGGTCCGCTCGCCGAACGGGTCCTGGAGGCGCTCTCCCTGAACGTGGCCGTGATCGGGGCCGACGCCGTGGGCGCCGACGTCGGCGCCATGGCCTTCGACGAGGACGAGGCCGCCGCCAACACGCTGCTCGCCCGGCGCGCCGAGCGGGTCATCGTGGCCGCGGACAGCCACAAGATCGGCCAGCGGGCCTTCGCCCGGATCCTGCCGGTCGCCGGGATCGACGTCCTGGTGACCGACAAGGACGCGGACCCCGATGTCGTGGACGGCTTCACCAGGGCCGGGGTCGAGGTCGTCCAGGCCTGAACCGCGTCCCGGGTCCGGGCGCCTCACGGGTCGTTCCTCCCGTCCAGCGGCCGGTAGCCGACCCCGAGGGCCTCCAGGCGCTCCAGGTGCACGCGCAGCCGGGCGAGGAAGTCGGCGCGGTCGTGGCCGCGCTCGTCCGGCTGGCGCCAGACGGCCTCGGCGAAGGCGCACAGGCGCGGGAAGAGCATGTACTCGGTGTGCTCCTCGGTGGCCACGTACTCGGTCCACATCTGGGCCTCGGCGCCGACGACGCGCCGGGCGGCCTCCCCGTCCAGCGCGGCGGGCACCGGCTCGAAGTCGAAGGCGGTGGACAGCGGCACGAAGCCGCCGCCGAAGGCGAGGGGTTCGGCCGCGGTGTCCCCGTCCTGGTAGTAGTCGAGGTACACGTGGCTGGTGGGCGCCATGACCGTCTCGTGGCCGAGCCGGGCCGCGGCCTCGCCCCTCTCCCGCTCGCGCCAGGCCATCACCGTCACGTCGGCGGGGAGCGCTCCCCCGTCCAGGACCTCGTCCCAGCCCACCAGCGTGCGGCCGTGCTCGGCGAGGAACGCGGCGACGTACCCGGTGAACCAGCCCTGGAGCTCCTCCTCGTCCGCGAGCCCCAGTCGGCGGATGTGCTCCTGCACCCGGGGGCTGTCGCGCCACTCGTCCTTGGGGACCTCGTCCCCGCCGCAGTGGACGTACCTGCCGGGGAAGACGTCCATCACGTGCGTCAGGACGTCGCGGCAGAACCGCAGCGCGGTCTCGTCCACGTTGAGCAGGCGGGTGCCCACCCCCCAGCGCTCGCGCACGATCGTCGGTGCGCCGGTGTTGCCCAGTTCGGGGTAGGCGGCGATGGCCGCCTGCATGTGGCCGGGCATGTCGATCTCCGGGACCACCTCGACGCACCGGTCGCGGGCGTGCGCCACGATCTCGCGCAGGTCGGCCTCGGTGTAGTAGCCGCCGTGCGGGGTCCGGTCGTAGACCGGGTCCGGGCTCGTGCCGAGGTCGTTGCCGACCACGGTGCGCGCCCGCCACGCGCCGACCTCCGTCAGCCGGGGGTATCCGGGCACCTCGATCCGCCAGCCCTGGTCGTCGGTCAGGTGCAGGTGCAGGACGTTGAGCTTGTGCAGCGCGAGCAGGTCGATCAGGCGCAGGACGAAGTCCTTGGGCAGGAAGTGCCGGGCCACGTCCAGCATGAGGCCGCGCCAGCGCAGCCGGGGGTGGTCCTCCACACGGGTGCAGGGGATGCCCGCGCCCCGGGCGGACCCGCCCCTCCACAGCCGCGCGGGCAGGAGCTGGCGCAGGGTCTGCGCGCCGTGGAAGGCCCCGACCGGGTCCGCGCCGACGATCTCGACGCGGTCGGTGTCCACGGTGAGCGTGTAGCCGTGTTCGCGGGCCCGTCGGGGGTCCACGCGCACGGTGACGGGGGCCGGATCACCGCCGGGTCCGTCCCCGGACCCCGGTCCGGTCAGCGGGGCCAGCGCCTCGCGTAACAGCGCGCCCGCCAGCGCGGCCTCCGGTTCGACGCGCAGGGAGAGTCCGCGGTCCAGCCGGAGGGTGCCCGGGCGCGGCCGCGTCCGCGTCGGCACCGGGATGATCGCGGGTCGGTCGGCGTCGTCGGGCATACTCGCTCCCCCTTCTCGCCGGCCCCGCCGCCGAGGCCGTCGCGGCGGCTGCCCGCCTGCTCCGGCCAACGGGCGCGGCGCCCGGTCGGGTCCGGGCTCGGGCCGGTCGCACCCAACGATCATTACATGAGCACATGATGATTACTAGTGAACAGAAGGAGGACATAAAGCTTGACACCAATCAACCGGAACGTGACGATGGTCACTCACCGACTACCGGAGGGAGCGCTCACCATGGTTCTCGCGTACGCCCGAAACGGACATGGCTGACACCGCGCGGCCCACCGGCCGGGTCGGTGCGGAGCACGAACGCGCCCCGGCCCCTCCGCCGGACCGCCCGGGCGGTCCCGGCCGCCCCGACGGCCGGTCCGGGGACCCCCCGGCCCGGCTCGGCCTCGGCCTGTGGCGGCGCACGTCGGCGACGCGCTGGCTGCTGCCCGCCACCGCCCTGATCGGCCTGGTCATCGTCTTCCCCGCGCTCTACATGGTCTGGCTGTCCTTCCTGGCCGTGGACCGGATCGGGCAGATCCAGGGGTTCACGGGGCTGGACAACTACCGGCGGCTGCTGGCGGAGCCCGCGCTGCCCGGGGTGGTGGCCAACACGCTGGTGTGGCTGGTGGTCGTCCTGGCGGCGACGATCCTGGTGTCGCTGGCCCTGGCCCAGTTCCTCACCAAGGAGTTCCGCGGGCGCCGACTCGTACGGCTCTCCGTCGTCGTGCCCTGGGCGGCCTCGCTGGTGATGACCGCGACGGTCTGGCGGTTCCTGCTGGAGGGCGGCAACGGCCTGCTCAACCGCCTGCTGATGGACCTGTCGCTCCTCGACGCCCCGCACGAGTGGTACAAGGACCCCGCCACGGCCTTCGCCTCGATCATGGTCGTCGGCGTCGTCACGTCGGTCCCCTTCACGACCTACGTCCTGCTGGCCGGACTCCAGACGATCCCCGCCGAGGTGCACGAGGCCGCCAGGATCGACGGCGCCGGGGCCTGGAGGCGGTGGCTGCACGTCACCCTGCCGCTGCTGCGCCCCTCCCTGCTGGTCGCGTTCGTGCTGAACATGCTGCACGTGTTCAACGCGTTCACGCTCATCTGGGTGATCACCGGCTCGATCGCCGGGAACCACGCCGACACCACGGTCACGTGGATGTACAAGATCGCCTTCAAGGAGCAGCTGGACCCGGGCGAGGCCGCCGCGCTAGCGGTGCTCAACGTGGCCTTCCTCGTCGGGCTGATCGCGTTCCTGGCCTGGCTGCTGCGGCCGGGCCGCCGCGACCGGGCGGGCCGTGCCCTCGCCTCGGCGCTACCCGGCGGCGTCCGCTCGCTCACCGGCCGGGCCGCGCGCTCGTGGTCGTCCCTGCGCGGGCGCGCGGCGGACGCGTGCGCACCGCTCCTGCGCCCGGCGGCCGTCGCGGGCGGCCGGATGTGGCGCCGCGTCAGGGGCGCGGTCCTCCCCCTGGTCGGGGCGCTGGTCGCCCTGTTCTTCCTCGCCCCCTACGCCGCGATGTTCCTCGGCTCGCTCAAGACCGACGCGGAGCTGTTCGCCGTCCCCGCGACCTACCTGCCCCGGGACTGGGCGTGGTCGAACTACGTCGAGGTGTGGAGCCGGATCCCGCTGGCGGAGTACTTCCGGGTCAGCCTCACCGTCGCCGGGGTCTCGACCCTGGTCGTGCTCGCCGCGGCCGCGCCCGCCGCCTACGCCGTCGCCCGCTCCGACTTCCGCGGCAGGGGAGCCTTCCTCGGCCTGATCCTCATCACCCAGATGTTCCCGGCGGTGGCGCTCATCATCGGGCTGTACCGGGAGGCGCTCTTCCTCGGCGCGGTGAACTCCTACTGGTTCATCATCGCCGTCAACTCCGCCTTCAACATCGCCTTCGCGGTGTGGATCCTCAACACCCACTTCCGGGCGGTCCCGAGGGAGACCGAGGAGGCGGCCATGATGGACGGCCTCGGCCGCTTCCGGACCATGCTCAGGATCATCGTCCCGCTGTCGGCGCCGGGGATCATCACGGTGGCCGTCTTCACCTTCATCCAGGTGTGGAACGAGTTCATCGTCGCGCTGACCCTGTTCAACGACCCCTCGCAGGGCAGGGTGCCGCTGACCGTGGGGGTCCAGCAGTTCATCGGCCTGTACGAGACGAACTACCAGTACCTCTTCGCCGCCGGGCTGATGGCCGTCGTCCCCACGGTGGTCCTCTTCGCCCTGATCGAGAAATACCTGGTCAGCGGACTGACCACGGGCAGTGTTCGATGACGCGTCCCCGCACGGGAGCGGAAGGGAAGGTCACGCGATGAGGAGACCCGGGCCGCGGGCCACCGCCTTGGCCGCCGCTCTGTCGGCGGCCGCGCTGCTCGCCGCGGGGTGCGGTGGGGACGGGGGCGGGGACCCGCGCACCATCGAGCTGGTCGTGGCGCAGTACACCGAGGGGACGCAGCCCTACTGGACCGACCTGATCGAGTCCTTCGAGGCCGACCACCCCGGCACGAGCGTCCAGCTGCGGGTGATCGGCTGGGACAACCTCCAGAACCAGGTCAACACGATGGTGCAGACCCGGCAGTTCCCCGACGTCCTCAACACGAACCTCTTCGCCGACTACGCCGAGGCGGGCCTGCTGCACCCCGCGCGCGACGTCCTGCCCGAGGACAAGTTCACCGACTTCGTCCCGGTCCTGGCCGAGAACGCCTCGCTGGAGGGCGAGCAGTACGCCCTGCCGTTCGTCGCGACGGTGAACGCGATGTACTACAACCGGACCATCTTCGCCGAGGCCGGGATCAGCGATCCCCCGCGGACCTGGGACGAGTTCCTGGAGGCGGCGGAGCGCATCAAGGCGCTCCCCGGCGACCACGTCCCCTACGCGCTGGCGCTGGGCTTCGACGGCGGCGACTACGAGTTCGGCACGTGGGCGCGCTCCAACGGCGGCGGCTGGAAGCAGGACGGCGAGTGGACGGTCAACAGCGACCGCAACGTCGCCACCCTGGAGTTCCTCCGGGACCTGGTGGTGGAGCACGGAGCCACCCAGCCCAACCCCGGGCAGACCAACCGCCCCGACGGCACGTGGCCGCTCTTCGCCCAGGGCAGGGCCGCCATGGTGTACGCGCCGCTGGGCGGCAGCGCGTTCCTGGACCCGGTGCACGAGGCGGGCGTCGACTACGGCACGACGACCCACCCGACCAACGGCGGCGCCGAGCCCGCCACCCACGGCATCCAGGACTACCTGGTGGCCTTCGACAACCCCGGCAACCAGGAGCTGGTCACCGAGTTCCTGGACTACTTCTACGAACCGGAGAACTACACCGCCTACCTGGATGTCGAGGGGCTGCTGCCGACCACCGAGTCCGGCGTCGAGGAGTTCCGCGACGACCCCGACGTGGGACAGTACGTCGAGCAGATCCCCGAGGCACGGCTGGACCCCACCTACGAACCGGTCTGGGCCCAGCTGCGCGGCACGATGGCCGGGGAGCTGGGCACGGCCGTGGCCCCGGACGGGGACCCGCGCGCCGTCCTGGACAGGGGCCAGGAGATCACCGCCTCCGGCCCGTGACGGGCGGGGACGCGTGGCGGCGGGCCGCTCAGCCCAGCGCCTGGGCCCCGATGACCGACAGCAGGTGCAGCCTGTCGTGGCTCTCGCTGCCCGGCACGGCGGTGTAGACGAGCAGCGAGTGGGCCTGGCCGGGGTCGACCAGCCTCTGGCAGTTCAGCTCCAGGGGTCCGACCTCGGGGTGCACGAAGCGCTTGACGTGGTGGGGGCGCACACCGATCTCGTGGTCCTCCCACACCCGCCGGAACTCCTCGCTCCGGTCCAGGAGCAGGTCGGCGAGGTGGGCGGCCCGCGAGTCGGGGCCGCGCAGGGTGACGAGCTCGCGCAGCCCCGAGGCGTACATGCGGGTGAGGAACGGGTGCTCCTCGGGCGCGTAGATCCGCCGGGAGTCGGGATCGGTGAACCACCGGTACCCCGCGCTGCGCTCGGGCCCGGTGTAGACGGTCGTGTCGCCGGTGAGCGCGACGCCCATCGGGGACTGGCGCAGGGTCTCGCCGAGTTCGGTGGTGATCTCGGCGGGTGTGTCGTCCAGGCGGTCGAGGACCCGCTGCAGACCGGGGCTGACGTGGTCGCTGACCGTGCCGCGCGGGGGCGGGTTGTGTCCGGCGAGGCGGAACAGGTGGTCGCGCTCGTCCAGTGACAGGTGCAGCCCCTGGGCGATGGAGGAGAGCATCTGGCCCGACGGCCGCGGTCCGCGCTCCCGCTCCAGCCGGGAGTAGTAGTCGGTCGACATGTGGCACAGCGCGGCGACCTCCTCGCGCCGCAGACCGCTGGTCCTGCGGCGCTGCCCGCGCGGCAGCCCGACGTCCTCGGGTTGCAGCGCCTCCCGGCGGGTGCGGAGGAACTCGGCCAGCCCGGTGCGATCGATCACGGCACTCCTTCTTCCCAGTGGTGCTGCTCCGTGTCTACCTTGCGCGCGCGGCGGTAACCACGGATCGCCGATCCCCCTCTACGGTCGAGGAGGTGGAAGGGGCGCCAGGGGCGGCCCGCCGATCCTGGGATCGGGAGGCCGTGGTTACGCCTCCGTCCTGGGCGGAGGATCGTTCCCGCGCACCGTGCACAGGGCACGGAGGGAACGGGGACCGACCGAACGCGCGTCCGTGAGGCCACGAGGGAGCAGAGCCATGCCACGACGAACCATCGACATCACCGTGCCGGACCTGACCGGCAAGCGCGCGCTCGTGACCGGCGCCAGCGACGGGATGGGCCTGGGCATGGCCGAGCGGCTGGCCGCCGCCGGCGCCGAGGTGGTCATGCCCGTGCGCAACCCGCGCAAGGGCGAGGACGCCATCGCCCGGATCCGCCGGAACCAGCCCGACGCCCGGGTCTCGCTGCGCAGCCTCGACCTGTCCTCGCTGGCCTCGGTCGCGGCCCTCGGCGACACGCTGCGCGAGGAGGGCCTGCCGATCCACATCCTCATCAACAACGCGGGCGTGATGACCCCGCCGGACCGCCAGACCACCGCGGACGGTTTCGAGGTCCAGTTCGGCACCAACCACCTCGGCCACTTCGCCCTGGTGGGCCACCTCCTGCCGCTGCTGCGCGAGGGGGGCGCCCGCGTGACGTCGCAGATCAGCGTCGCCGCGAGGCGGGGCGCCGTCAACTGGGACGACCTGAACTGGGAGCGTTCCTACGACGGCATGCGCGCCTACGGCCAGTCCAAGATCGCGTTCGGACTCTTCGGGCTCGAACTGGACCGCCGCAGCAGGGCCCACGGTTGGGGCATCACCAGCAACCTCTCCCACCCCGGGGTGGCCCCGACCAGCCTCCTGGCCGCCCGCCCCGAACTGGGCCGCGACCGGGACACCCTGGGCGTGCGGCTGATCCGCGCGCTCTCGGCCCGCGGCATCCTGCTGGGCACCGTCGAGACCGCGAAGCTGCCCGCGCTCATGGCCGCGACCGACCCGGCCGCCAGGTCCGGCGTGCTCTACAGCCCCAGCGGCCCCGGCAACCTCGGCGGCCAGCCCGCGGAGCAGCGGCTCTACGCCCCGCTGCGCGACGCCGACGAGGCCGAGCGGGTCTGGCGGGTCTCCGAACAGCTCACCGGGACCGCCATCCCCGCCGCCTGACCGCGCGGCCCCCGTCCGGCGCGGCCGGTCCGCGCCGGCAGATCCACGCGGCGGCGGACCCGCTGACCACGCCTGCGTCGGCCGGGTCCGCCAAGCCCTCTTCACCGGGATGCGGCCGAGGGCCTGACGGGAGCGCCGTCCGTCCGGCGCGCGGTGAGGGCGAGCCCGGCGATGAGGGCCACCTCGCCCAGGTTCCCCACCGCCAGCGGCGCCGTGGGCACGGCGGAGACCGCGAACATGACCGCGGCGCCCAGCAGCATCCACCCGCTGCGCGCCCGTACCAGCAGCGCCGCACCGACCACGAGCAGCACGACGACGGTCGCCACGGCCGGGACCGGCAGGGCCGACTCGGCGGCCGAGTAGCGCAGCGCGTCGCCCTCGCGGCCGGGCACCAGGGTGAGCCCCACGAGTTCGGTCACGACGCCGTAGACGATGAGTGCGGCCGTCAGCAGCCAGAATCCGGCGCGCACCGCGCGCGGGCGGGCCCAGGCGAGTCCGGCGTCGCGGGCCGCCCCGGCGGCGAAGACGATCAGCAGCGGCGTGACCAGAGCGTGCACCACGAAGCGCGGCAGGTTCAGCGCGAGCAGGAGGTCCCCGGCGCCGATGGTGGAGCCCAGCGCCACGATCCCGTTGTCGTAGACGAGTCCGGCGGCCACGGCCGCCGCCGGCCAGATGTGCGGGGAGCCTTGGGAGAGCGCCAGCCGGACCAGCCAGACGGTCAGGCACAGGTGGGCCAGCGCGAAGGCGGCGAAGAGGAGGGAGGTCATGCGCGTCCTTCTATCTCGCTTTTCGAGAAGACAGTTTTTCGAGGGTTACCTCGGCAGTCTGCCCCATCGGGGGAGCGCCATGCGCGCGGATCGGCCCCGCCTTCGACCTCCTCCCCCGCCACCGAGGGTCCGCCCTCGGGGCGGGCGCCCAGCGGGAACCGGCGCGAAGGACGCGGCACGCGGGCACGGCGGGGCGCCGACCAGGGGCGACGCGGTCCGCAGACCGGGAGCGGGCGCGCCGCGGAGCGGGGGAGCGGGGCGAAACCGAGCGCCCCGGCGGGCGAGGCGAACATTCCCGGGAGCGGGTGTCGGCTTTCCCACGTTTGACCAGCCCCCGGTTCGTGACCCCGGTGATATTCTACAGTGGGTGCAAAAATTCCTCTTCTGCATATTTTTGGCCACCCACGGCAACCCAGCAGTCCAGCGGCCTCCCGCGCCGCCCCGTCTCCTTCCCTCAGAGGTCCATCCGTGCGCACTTCCCGTCCTTTATCCGACACCGGGCAACCCTCGATCCTGCGCTCCCTGAGCGGCCTGCTCATAGTGCTGGGCGTGACGATGCTCAGCAGCACGATCGTGTCGGTCGCCCTCCCCCAGATCGTCGGAGCGCTGGACGGCAGTCAGTCGCAGTACACGTGGGTGGTGACCGCGACCCTGCTGGCCTCCACCGCCTCCACTCCGGTCTGGGGCAAGCTGGCCGACCTCTTCGACAAGAAGAAGCTGCTCCAGCTCTCGATCGGGCTGTTCATCGTCTCGTCGCTGCTGTGCGGTTTCGCGCAGACCACCGGCCAGCTCATCGCGTTCCGGGCCGTGCAGGGCCTGGGCATGGGCGCCTCGCAGGTCCTGGTCCAGGTGATCATCGCCGCGATGGTCAGCCCCAAGCAGCGCGGCACCCTCAACGGCTACATCGGCGCGGTGATGGCCGTGGCCACCGTCGGCGGACCGCTGATCGGCGGCCTGCTGGCCGACCTGCCGGGCCTGGGCTGGCGCTGGTGCTTCCTCATCGGCGTGCCGTTCATGCTGGTGGCACTGGTGGCGCTGAGCCGCACGCTCAAGCTGGTGGACGTGCGCCGCCCCGACACGAAGGTGGACTACGCGGGCGCCGCGCTGATCGCGGCGGGCGTCAGCCTCCTGCTGCTGTGGGTCACCTTCGTGGGCAACGACTTCGCCTGGATCTCCTGGCAGTCCGGGGCCATGGTCGCCGGAAGCCTGCTGCTGCTCGGCCTGGCCGTGTGGGTGGAGGCGCGCGTGTCGGAGCCGGTCGTGCCCCTGCACCTGGTCATGCGGCGCGAGACCGCCATCGCCATCCTGGCCAGCTCCGCGGTCGGCATGGCGATGTTCGGCGGCGCGGTCTTCCTGGGCCAGTACTTCCAGCTGGCGCGCGGCTACTCCCCCACCGAGGCCGGTCTGCTGACCGCCCCGCTCATGCTGGGGACGATGATCTCCTCGACCGTGTCCGGGCGCATGGTCTCGCGTTCGGGGCGGGTCAAGTCCTACGTGGTCACCGGCATGGTCACCCTGACCCTGGGCTTCCTGGTGCTGGCCACCATCGACGCGACCACGCCGCTGCTCATCGTGTGCGGGGGCATGGTGCTGATGGGGCTGGGGGTCGGCATGTCCATGCAGAACCTGGTCCTGGTGGTGCAGAACTCCGTCCCGCTGCGCGAGATCGGCGCGGCCAGCGGCACGGTCGCCTTCTTCCGCACCCTGGGCGGCACCATGGGCGTGTCCGTGCTGGGCGCCTTCCTGGCCAACCGCGTCTCCACGAACATCTCCGACGGCCTGTCCGAGTCCGGGGTGAGCGCCACCGCCGGGGGCGGGGACGCCGGCACCCTGAACCTGGACGCCATGCCGCCGTTCCTGCGCGAGATCGTCGAGGGCGCCTACGGCACGTCCACCGGCGACCTGTTCCTGCTCGCCACGGGCATCGCCCTCGTCGGCCTGGTGCTGGCGGTGTTCCTGCCCCGGGTCCAGCTGCGGGACAGCCTGGACCTGCCCGAACCGGCCGCGGAGGCCGAGGGGACCGAGGGGGCCGACGAGCTCGCGCAGGCCCCGAGGGCCGGGGCCCTGGCGGAGCCGACGAGCACGGTCGGCACCGCGGGCACGGCGCGGACCGGCCGGGAGCCGTCCGCCGACTGACCAACCCCGCACAGGAGAGGCCCTTCCCGGAATCGCCCCCGGGAAGGGCCTCTCGCGTTCGCGCCCGCAACCGGCGGCTCAGACCCCGGCGTCGGCGCCGACGCCCGCTCCGGGCCGCCGCCAGATCCCCAGCACCCGCGCGAGCACGTACACCGCCGCCGCGGCGACGAGCGCTCCGATGCCCAGCGCCCAGGGTCCGTAGTTCACCGCGATCAGCGGCAGCAGCGCGGTCAACATGCCTCCCCCGGCGATCGGGCTGAAGAAGGGCGCCCGCAGCGCGTAGGCCCGCGCGGCGTCGGTTCTCAGCTCCGGGTCGGCCGTGCGCAGCAGCATCAGGCCGACCGAGGCCACCGCCGTCAGCGTGCCGAAGTTGACGATGGAGTGCTCGAACCAGGAGTCGCGGAACATCCGCGGCCCCGCCCAGTAGAAGAAGCCCACGCAGACCAGCGCGGCGACCGCGACCAGCACCAGGAGCGGCACGATGTTGCCGAGCACGACGGGCACCGCGATGGACGCGACGGCCGAGACCACCAGCAGGTCGAGCGCGACCCCCTGGATGGCGCGCAGGCTGCCGGGGTCCACCGCCTCGCCCAGCCGGGTGCGCGCGATGACCGCCTGCACGACGCCGCCGCCGATCATCGCCAGCGGGAACAGGGGCATGCCGGGGATCACGAGTCCGAGGAAGTACTGGAGCACCCAGCCGATCAGCACCGCCGCGGCGATCAGCGCCCCGTGGAAGGCCAGTCCGTCGACGAGGTCCTTGTTGAGGGTCACGCGCCCCATCGGGGCCCGCGCCTCCTCGGGCAGGACCTCGGGCGCCTCCTCGCCGCGCTCAGCGCCGACGTGGCGCAGGTGGCCGCGGCGGGCACCGATGTTGATCAGCACCATGCCCACCACGATCCCGAACACCAGCCCGGCCGTGGCCGCCGCCAGCGCGAGCGCGCCGCCGTCGGCCCAGCCCAGTTCGGCGTAGACCGGCCCCATCCCGGCGGCGGTGCCGTGCCCGCCCGGCCAGCCGACCTCGATGACGGTGCCGAACATCGCGTTCACGTCCCAGAAGGGCATGAGCAGCGCGGCGCACACCAGCACGGGGACGCCGATCATCAGGAAGTCGCCCATGTAGCCGAAGAGGAGCTGCGGCGCGATGAGGCGGTAGCTCCTGCGCGGGCTGGGGATGCGCACGCCGATGAGCATCGGGGCGAAGACCACGGTGATCAGCACCCCGGGCAGCGCGGCCCAGGTGCCGATCACGCCCTCGGGGAACAGCCCCGCGCCGTAGGGCCCCAGCGCGGCCCCCAGGACGCCGCCGATGAGCGCGGCCGGGACGAACAGGCGGCGCAGCGGGGCGATCAGCAGCCGCAGCACGACACCGGCGAGCACGAGCAGGCCGAGGACGGTGACGGCGAACAGCAGGGTGGTGACGGCGTCGCCGCCGACTTCGTCTGTGGGGAACATGCCGCTCCTTCGTACGCGCGGATCGGGGAGTGGGGTCGTCGGCCGCCTTGGGCGGCCCGGACCGGCGGTCCCGCGCGGACCCCCGGCCCCGCGCCGCGGCTAGAACCTGGCGAACGAGAAGGGGGCGAGGTTGTCGGGGCGCGATCCGGTGCGCGCCCAGAACGCGAGCGACTCGGCCACCGCCGGTGCGATGGCGAAGCCGTGCCCGGTCCAGCCGGTGCCGACCAGTGCGTTGGCGGTTCCGGGGATCCGGTCGATGACGGGGATCTCGTCGGCGCTGCACGACTCCGGCCGGGAGGCGTCGGCGAGGTCGAGTTCGGCGTCGGCGAGGTCGGCGTAGACCTCCGCGGCGGCCCGCATGTTGCCGCGCACGTTCTCCTCCACGGTCCGGCCCCGGCCGTTGTCGGCGTCCCAGCGGCCGCGCCACCCGCCGCTCACCATGACGCCGCCGTCGGGCAGCGGCTTCAGCGACAGCGAGCGGTGGTCGTGGCCGACGAGGTGGGTCATGGGCGGGGTGGAACGGGGGGTCAGCCGCAGCGCCTGCGGCAGGATCCGCCACACCGGCGCCTCCACGTCGAACTGCGTGCGCAGCAGGTCGGCGGCCCCGGCGTTGTTGAGCACCAGCAGCGCCTCCCCCACCTCGTGGCGCTCCCCGCTCGCGGTGCGCACGGCGGTGACGCGGTCCCCGGAGCGCTCCACGGCGGTGACCGGGCTGTGCTCGGCGATCACGGCGCCGCGTTCGCGCGCCGCGTCGGCGAACGCCCTGGTCGTGGCGGTGTGGTCGGCGGTGCCGTCGAGCGGACAGTACAGCGCCGCCCGCACGGACTCCGAGACCCCGGGTTCGCGTGCCAGGACGCCGTCGCGGTCGAGGACCTCGGTGGGCACGCCCAGGCGCCGCTGTACCGCCGCGTGGGTGTGCGCGGCGACCAGCCCGCCCCTGGTGCCGGTGGTCTCCTGCTCGATGAGGAACATCCCGCCCGTGCGCTGGTAGCCCGTGGCCGCGCCCAGGCGCCGGTCGAGTGTGGGCCAGATACGGTAGGCGGCCCGCATCAGCGGAAGTTCGCGCAGGTCGCGCCGGTTGGCGCGCACGCCCCGGCGGCCGAAGCCGCCCGAGGCCCCCGAGGCCACCTCGCGGGCCTCCAGGAGCAGGACGTCCGCCCCGGCCTCGGCGAGCTGCCACGCGGTGGCGCAGCCGTGCACTCCGCCCCCGATAATCACAAACTGGTAGGTCATCGGCCACTCCCTCACTGTGTGGTCGGTCTCACGAAAGCGTAGTTTTAACTACATGATTAGGTCAATGACGAAATGAAAACTTCACCAGAGGAGGACGGCGGGTTCCGTGAGCGGGTGGGCGCCCGGCTCGACTCGCTCTCCCCCCGCGAGCGCGCGGTCACCGACTTCCTGCTCGACCGCCCCTCGGAGGCCGTGACCGCGTCGGCCGCCGAACTGGCCGCCCGCACCGGCACCAGCGACGCCACCGTCGTGCGCACGGCCCGGTCGCTGGGCTACGGCGGCCTGCGCGAACTCAAGCGCGCGGTGATGGACATGCTCACCACCCGGCGCGACCCCGCCCTGGTCCTGGACCAGCGGCTGGAGCGCCTCAGCGGCACGCGCGTGTTCGACCAGGTCCTCTCCGACAGCGTCGACCTGCTGAGGGGACTGCCCGAGGTCCTCGACGCCGGGGCCTTCGACACGGCGGTCCGCCTGGTCGAGGCGGCCGGGCGCACCGTCGCCTACGGCATCGGACCGGCCTCGGCGACCGCCCGCTACTTCGCGGTCGAACTGGGCCGGATGGGCCGCCGGTGCACCGTCCTGGAGGCGACCGGGTTCCGGCTCGCGGACGACCTGCTGGGCATCGGCGGCGACGACGCCGTGGTGGTCTTCGCGCCGCTGCGGCTCTTCCGGGAGATCGACGCCCTGCTGGACCACGCGGCCGAGGTCGGGGCGCCCGTCGTCGTGGTCACCGAGGCCGTGGGCGAGGCCGTGCGCGACCGGGTCGAGGCGGTCCTGACCACCCCGCCCTCCACCTCGGGCGCCGCGAGCGAGAACCTCGCGAGCTGGCTGGTGGCCCACGCCCTCACCATGGAACTGGCCGCCCGCGACCGCACCGGATCGGTCGCGGCCCACCAGCGCCTCAACCGCCTGCGCCGCGCCGTGGCCGGCGCCGAGATCGACACCGACGTCACCGAGCGCGGCGGCGCCGCGGAAGGGCCGGGTGGAGCGCGACGCCCTTCGTGACGGGGTTTTTCGGGTTGCGGGCGGGTCATGGGACGCATGAGACTGCGCGTACCGCTTGTTGCGGTCCGCCCCCACCCGAGAGGCCACCATGACGGACATCCCCATCGACACCGGCGTCGCCCACACCGCGCGGGTGCGGGACTACTGGCTCGGCGGCAGGGACAACTACCCGGTGGACCGCGAGATGGGCGACGCCGTCGGAGGGCTGGCGCCCCAGATCGTCGAGGCCGTCCGGGGGGACCGGCTCTTCCTGCGCCGCGCGGTCGGCCACCTGGCCCGGGAGGAGGGCGTCCGCCAGTTCCTCGACCTCGGCTCCGGACTGCCCGCCGCCGACAACACCCACGAGGTGGCGCGGGCGCACACCCCGGACGCGCGCGTGGTCTACGTGGACAACGACCCCATGGTCCTGGCGCACGCGCGCGCCCTGCTGGTGGGCACCGACGAGAGACGGACCCGGTTCGTGGGAGCGGACCTGCGCGACACCGACCGGGTGCTGGAGAGCGCCGGCGCGACCCTGGACCTGGACCGCCCGGTCGCGCTGTCCCTGCTGGGGACGATGGGCCACTTCGGCGACCTGGATGAGGCCCTGGGCATCGTGCGCGCCTACACGGACGCGCTGGCGCCAGGCAGTTTCCTGGCCGTGTGCGACGGCGTCCTCGCCCACGTGGAGGCCGTCACCGACGAACGCGCGCTGGAGGCGCTCCGGCGCTGGCGGGAGAGCCTCGCGCAGCCGTACCGCATGCGCACGGTGGAGGACTTCACCCGCTTCTTCGACGGGTTGGCACTGGTCGATCCCGGGGTCGTCTGCGTCACCCGGTGGCGGCCCGAGCCGGTCGAGGTCGGAAGGGCGCGCGACATCCCCGAGTACTGCGGCCTGGCCCGCAAGGACTGAGGCGCGGTCCCGCGCGTACGCGGCCGGAGCTGGCCCCGCCCCGTCCGCGGGAGGGCGTCCGGACCGGTTCCCGGGTCCGCGGTCGCCGTTTACGGCCCCGGGGCCCGGGTAGCCGCCGCACCCAACGGACATCCGCCGCTTCGGGCCGCGTCAGCGCGTCCCGCGCTGTTGGGAGGAAGACCATGAAGGCCGTCGTATGGCACGGCATCGGCGACATCCGCGTGGATGACGTGCCGGAACCGCGCATCGAGCACTCCCAGGACGCCATCGTGCAGATCACCACGAGCGCGATCTGCGGCACCGACCTGCACATGATCCGGGGCACCATGCCGGGAATGGTGCCGGGCACCGTCCTGGGCCACGAGGGTGTCGGCGTGGTGACCGAGGTCGGTTCCCAGGTCCGCAACTTCCAGCCGGGCGACCGGGTGGTCATCCCCTCCACCATCGGGTGCGGGGCGTGCAGCTACTGCCGGTCGGGCTACTTCGCCCAGTGCGACAACGCCAACCCCGGCGGCCGACGCGCGGGCACGGCGTTCTTCGGGGGGCCGGAGGCGACCGGTTCCTTCCCCGGCCTCCAGGCCGAACGGGTGCGCGTCCCCTACGCCAACGTGGGACTCGTCAGCATCCCCGAGCGTGTGAGCGACGAGGAGGCCGTCCTGGTCTCCGACATCTTCCCCACTGCGTGGTTCGGGGCCAAGCTCGCCGAGATCACCCCGGGCGACACCGTCGCGGTGATGGGGTGCGGGCCCGTGGGGCTTTTCGCCGTGTTGAGCGCCTTCCTCCAGGGAGCCGGACGCGTGCTGGCGGTCGACGGGGTCGCGAGCCGGTTGGAACAGGCGCGCCTGCTGCACGCCGAGGTGATCGACTACACCTCGGAGGACCCGGTGGCCGCCCTGGTGGAACTCACCGGGGGCATCGGCCCGGACCGCGTGATCGACGCCGTCGGGGTCGACGCGGAGCGGCCCAAGCAGGGACCGGCCGCCCGGGAGGAGATGAAGGAGCAGTTCGCGACGGAGGTCTCCGAGCTCGTGCCCGAGCCCCGGTCCCAGGGAGACACCTGGGTTCCCGGCGACGCGCCGTCCCAGGCCGCGCGGTGGGCGGTGGACGCGATCGCGAAGGCGGGGACCCTGTCCATCATCGGCGTCTACCCGCCGACGATGACGCACTTCCCCATCGGTGCGGCGATGAACAAGAACCTCACCCTGAAGATGGGCAACTGCAACCACCGCACCTACATCCCCGAGCTCCTGGAGATGGTGGCCAGCGGCAGCGTGGACATCACCTCGGTCCTCACCCAGGAGGTGCCGTTCGACGAGGTGCTGGACTCCTACCGCGCCTTCGACCACCGCGAGCCGGGCTGGACCAAGGTGGCCGTGACCACGGCCTGATCCGACGCGCAGCCTACCGGCCGGGGGCCTCGGCGTTCGCCCTCGTGTGGAAGCCGCCCCTGCCCACCTCGACGAAGCCGAGCGAGTCGTAGAGGGGGCGGCCGTCCTCGGTCGGGACGAGGACCACGTCGCGCTCCCGGTGGTGGAGCAGGACCCGCGACAGCACCGCACGCGCGATGCCGCGCGACCGGTGCTCGGGCGCGGTCACCAGCCAGTAGAGGGCGACCACGCCGCCGTGGTCGAAGGTCAGGCAGGCCGAGGCGGGCGAGCCCCGGTACGTGGCGAGCCAGGCCCGCCAGCCTCCCGCGTCCAGGAGGCTGACGGGGAGGAAGCACTGAGGCGTGTGCGGCTGGCGCGACGGCAGCGGAAAGCCGTCCACCACGAGCCGCTCCACCGTGAGCAGGGCCTTCTCCTCGCCCACGGCGGCGATCCCGACCTCCGGCCGGGGACGGGGCGCGGGCGCGGGCGCCGCGGTCCCTTCGCGCACCATGACGGGCCGGGGGGTCCGCGTGAACCCCTCCGGGGACTGGAGCTTTCCGAAGGGGTCGTCCAGGCTCACGCGGCCCGGCGCGGACAGGGCGGACGACACCCGGTCCGGGACGCGCGCCGCGGCACGCGTGAGGTGCACCCTCGCCTCCCGGGGGTCCGCCGTGCGCAGGACGTTGAACCCGTCGTGGGCGTCGGCCTCCTCGGTCCGGCCCGCCAGAAGGTGTCTCCACGCCTCGGCGTGGTTTCGCGCGTACGCCTCCACCGCGTCCATGTTCCTCCTTCTGCGAGCCCGGTTCGTCCTGGATTGAACACGTTCGCGGGCGGCGACGCCACCGCTTTGTCACGGCACCTGTGCGCACACCGTACTGTCCGTAACCGGTCACGGACCTGCCGGGCACCCGGGAAGGCGGTACCGGTTCCCGTGCGGGCCCCGGATCGCGGGGAAGCCGCAGGAAGCGGGCCCCGACGGCTTCCGGGCCGGTGAGCGCGGTCCGGACGGCGTCCCCGGAAGCGTCGTAGGCCGGGCCTAGAGTCGTCCTCGACCGCACGGCGAACGACACACTGTTCTCCCTGGGGTTTCAGAGGTGATCACACGGGCACCTTGCAGAGACATCGGGTCGTCGGTGCGGAGGGCGCAGCGGCCGGAGTGAGCGATCAACGGCCGCGGCCGTCCGGGGAAAAGGGGAGCGGGGGAACATGACGCTGGCGATTTTCGTAGCGGTTGCGGTCACGGTGGCGGTGGTCGTGGACACCCTGGCCCCGATGGGGTCCAGAAGCGGGCTGGGAGTCCGCAGGGGTGCGGCGCGCAGGGCGCTCACGTCCCTGCGGCGCGGTCTCCGGCCCCCGCACGCGCCCGCGCCCGCCGTGGAGGCGGAGGAGCCCTCCGTCAACCGGGCGCCGGAGCCGAGGCGCGAAACCGGACCGGCCGGACCGCGCATCACCGTCACGCCGTCCCGCGCTCGCCGCACCTGGAACCCGGGGCCCGCACGGACCGGCCGACCGCGCCGCGCCGCCGCGAAGGCCTCCCTCTCCTGACAGCCGCCTGACAGCCGAACGAACGGGGCCGGTGCTCGCCTGCGAGTACCGGCCTCCGGAATGACCGCTTACCGCTCGAACCGCTGATCCCCAGGGTTCTCGTCACTCCAGGGAACCGTTCTGTCACCAACCGCGGTTACCTTCGATTCATGAACCGTCATCCCGACAAGCCCCCTCCGTCGAAGCGTCGAACCGGGTGGGGGCGTGAGAAGGTCCGCGCCGCACTGGGGCTGACCGTCTGGGAGATCGAGCTGTCCGTCCGGACCGGTCTGCTCCAGCGCCTGCCCAACCGGCGCTTCGACGACGAATCGGTACGGGCCGCGCTCGCCGACACCGAAACGTTCCGTACCCGCTTAGCGGCCGAGCACCGCCTCAACGCGACCGAGGCCGCCCGTCGCCTCGGCGTCTCGCGGGAGCGGTTCACGCGTGTGGTAGCTGACACCGGTCTCGCGCCCGTGGCCGAGGAGCAGATCAGAAAGTACGGCAGGGACCTTGCCGTGCGCTACTACAGGGCCGCCGACGTCGACTCCCTGCCACCGCGTGTGGGGGCGGACATCGCCCTGCGCGGGGCCGCCACGGCGTTCGGCCGGTCCGCCGCCGCCCGCAAGGCGGCCCAGACGCGCGCCCGCAACCGCGCACGCGCCGAGCGGGCCCGGCTGGAGCTGTACGCCGCGGAGCCCGCACCCGACGACCCCGCCACCCGGGTGTTGGCCTACACGGCGGGGCTGGTCGCGGATCAGGCGTCGGTTCCGGGGTTCCTGTCCGATTTTACGGACGTCCCCGAGGCCCGCCGGATTACGGCCCTGGTCCGCGACTGTCGGCTCTCCCCCGCTGAGCACACCGCCATGGCCCGTGGGTTCCGGGAGCGGGCACAAGCCGCCTACGAGGCCCTGGCCAGCCCTGACGAGGTCCACCGCAGGTTGGGCGTATGCCCGGGTTCGCTGCGCGGCCGCACCGAGATGCTCATGGGGCACGTGCCACGGGGCACGGTGCGGGCCTGGGAGGACGATCCACCCGAGTGGCTGCTGCTGGAGCGTGCCGCGCTGGCCGCCGCCGAGGCCGGGGAGGCTGCCCTCCGTGCCCGGGAGAAGGAGGAGCAGCGCGTCCTGCGCGAGGCGGAGCAGCAGTTGAAATGCACCGACGAGACCGTCGCGGAGCTCTTCGGGCTACCCGTGGACGTCGTGGCCGGGCTGCGCAGAAGCCGCGGCAAGCCGTGGAGGTGGGTCCATGTGGAGCAGCTGCGTGGCCGTCCCCCGACGTGGCTCCGCAGCGAGGAAGCCGCGCGCGAGGAGGTCAGGAGGAGGCGGGAGTCCCGGACGAGGAACCGGGAACGCAGGACCCGGCGGTGGGAGTCGTGGCGACAGACGTGGGCGCGGGAGCTGGACGTGCCCCTCGAACGGGTCCCGGAGAAGGTGCCCAAGCCGACTCCGAAAACGATCCGGTCACTGAAGAGGCACCGGCCCCACTGGAGCAGGCCACACCAGGGATGACCGCCTCTGGTCCGGTGGGCCGCCGGGGTTCCGACGGCCCACCGGACCCGGCAGCCACTGGGATCCGACGACCCCTCGCCCCTCGCACAAGCCTCGGCCTCAGCCGTGGAGCAGGCGCTCGGCGGCCTCCCAGGGGGCCCCCGGCCCGCTCGGGCGGTACCGTCCGACCTCGGTGGAGTCGGCCACGATCCGGCGCAGGTCGGCCAGGCCGCCCTCCACCGCTCCGACCGCGCGTGCCTGCACCAGCAGGTTGCCGATCGCCGCCCCCTCCGCGGGCCCGGCGACCACCTCCAGCCCGACCGCGTCCGCGGTGAGCTGGCACAGCAGCGCGTTGCGCGAGCCCCCGCCGACCACGTGGACCACCTCCACGTCCGTCCCGCTCAGCTCGGCGGCCTGGCGCACCGCCCGGCGGTAGGCCAGCGCCAGCGAGTCCACCACGCACCTCGCCACCTCGGCCTCGCCCTCCGGCGGGCGCTGCCCGGTCTCGGCGGCGAACGCGGCGATCCGCGCGGGCATGTCCCCCGGCGGCAGGAACCGGGGGTCGTCCACGTCCACCACGCACGACAGCGCGGGCACGCGGGCGGTCCGCTCCAGCAGGTCGGCCAGGTCCACCTCCCGCCCCCGCTCCCGCCAGGTGCGCAGCGACTCCTGGAGCAGCCACAGTCCCGCGACGTTGCGCAGGTAGCGCACGGTGCCGTCCACGCCCAGCTCGTTGGTGAAGTTGGCCGCCCGGCTCGCCTCGGTGCGCACCGGGGCCTCCAGCTCCACGCCCACCAGCGACCACGTCCCCGAGGAGACGTAGGCGAAGCGGCGCGTGGCCGCGGGCACGGCCACCACGGCGGAGGCGGTGTCGTGCGAGCCCACCGCCACCAGCGGAGCGCCCGCCGCGGCGCCGAGGCCCGCACCGGGCTCCGGGCCGCCCCGGAGGGCGCCGACGACGGTTCCGGGTTCGACCAGACCGGGCAGCAGGTCCCGCGCCGCGACGCCGAAGCCCGCCTCCAGCAGGTCCAGGCAGGCGTCGGCCCAACGGCGTTCGCGCACGTCGACCAGGCCGGTGGTGGAGGCGTTGGTCAGCTCCGCGACCCGCTCGCCCGTCAGCCAGTACCCGAGCAGGTCGGGCACGAGCAGCAGATCGCGGGCCGCGGCCAGCTGGGCGCCGCCGGAGGCGGCGGCGAGCTGGAACACCGTGTTGAACGGCTGCACCTGCAACCCGTTGACCGCGTACATCCGCTCGGCGGGCAGGTGCGCGAACACCCGCTCGGGCGCCCCGTCGGTGCGGCCGTCGCGGTAGTGCACGGGGTTGCCGAGCAGGGCTCCGTCGGCGTCCAGCAGCCCGTAGTCCACCGCCCAGGAGTCCACGCCGACCGAGGCCAGGCCGCGGGGTCCGGCGGCCCGCCGCAGCCCGCCGACCACGCCCGCGTACAGGGACAGCACGTCCCAGTGCAGGCTGGCGCGGCCGTCCGCGGGCACGGTGACCGGCCCGTTGGGGAAGCGGGCCACCTCCTCGGTGCGCAGCCGCCCGTCCTCGAACCGCCCGGCGATGACCCGGCCGCTGGAGGCGCCCAGGTCGACGGCGGCGTGGACGGCGCCCCCTCCGGCGGCACCCCCTCCGGCGGCTCTCATCGCAGGAACGCTGCGGCGACGCCGCTGTCCACGGGGATGTGCAGGCCGGTGGTGTGCGACAGCTCCCCCGCGGTCAGCGCGAACACCGCGTTGGCCACGTGCTCGGGCAGCACCTCGCGGCCCAGGATGGTGCGCCGGGCGTAGAACGCGCCCAGGTCCTCCTCCCTGACCCCGTACACCTCGGCCCGCTGGGCGCCCCAGCCCCCGGCGAAGATCCCCGAGCCGCGCACCACCCCGTCGGGGTTGACGCCGTTGACCCGGATGCCCTCGCCGCCCAGTTCGGCGGCCAGCAGCCGCACCTGGTGGGCCTGGTCGGCCTTGACCGCGGAGTAGGCGACGTTGTTGGGACCGGCGAACACGGCGTTCTTGGAGGCGATGTAGACGATGTCGCCGCCCATGCCCTGGGCGGTCATCGTCCGGGCCGCCTCGCGCGAGACCAGGAAGGACCCCTTGGCCATGACGTCGTGCTGCAGGTCCCAGTCGCGCTCGGTGGTCTCCAGCAGCGGCTTGGAGATGGACAGCCCGGCGTTGTTGACCACCAGGTCCACGCCGCCGAAGGCCAGGGCGGCCTCGGCGAAGGCGCGGGCCACCGCGCCCGAGTCGCTGACGTCGCAGGCCAGGCCCACCGCCGTGTCGGCGCCGCCCAGTTCGGCCGCGGCGGCGGCCGCCCTGTCCGCGTCCAGGTCGGCCACGACCACGCAGGCGCCCTCGCCCGCCAGGCGGGCGGCGATGGCCCTGCCGATACCGCTGGCCGCGCCCGTGACCAGGGCGACCCGGGTGGCGAGCGGCTTGGGCCTGGGCAGGCGGGCGAGCTTGGCCTCCTCCAGTGCCCAGTACTCGATGCGGAACTTCTCCGACTCCTCGATGGGCCGGTAGGTGGAGACGGACTCGGCGCCGCGCATCACGTTGACGGCGTTGACGTAGAACTCGCCCGCCACGCGCGCGGTCTTGGCGTCCTTGCCGAAGGAGAACATGCCCACGCCGGGGACCAGCACGATCGCCGGGTCGGCGCCGCGCATGGCGGGGCTGTCGGCGTCGGCGTGGCGCTCGTAGTAGGCGCGGTACTCGGCCCGGTACTCCCGGTGCAGTTCGCGCAGGCGCTCCACGGCCCGCTCCAGCGGGGCGTCGGCGGGCAGGTCGAGCACCAGGGGTCGGACCTTGGTGCGCAGGAAGTGGTCGGGGCAGGAGGTGCCCAGCGCGGCCAGGCGGGGGTGCTCGGCCCCGGCCAGGAAGTCCAGGACCACGTCGCTGTCGGTGAAGCGGCCCACCTGGGGGTGGTCGGTGGAGGCCAGTCCACGGATGACCGGGGCCAGGGCGGCGGCGCGCTCGCGGCGCTCGGCCCCGGGCAGGGCGCCGTAGCCGTCCAGGGCGGGGCCGAAGGGCTCGGGGCGGCCGTTCTCCTCCAGGAACCTCTCGGCGGTGCGGATGATCTCCAGGGAGTTGGCCTGGCACTGCTCGCTGGTCTGGGCCCAGGCGGTGATGCCGTGGCCGCCCAGGATCGCGCCGATGGCGTCGGGGTTCTCCTCCGCGATGCGTGCGATGTCCAGGCCGAGCTGGAACCCGGGGCGGCGCCAGGGCACCCACACCACGCGGTCGCCGAAGCACTCGCGGGTCAGGCGCTCGCCGTCCGCGGCGGTGGCCAGGGCGATGCCGGAGTCGGGGTGCAGGTGGTCCACGTGCGCGGCGCGCAGCAGGCCGTGCATGGCGGTGTCGATGGAGGGCGCGGCGCCGCCCCTGCCGAACAGGCAGTGGTCGAAGGCGGCGACCATCTCGTCCTCGCGGTCCTCGCCGGGGTAGACGTCCACGAGGGCGCGCAGGCGGTCCAGGCGCAGCACGGCCAGGCCGTCCTCGGTGAGGGTGCCCAGGTCGCCGCCGGAGCCCTTGACCCAGAGCAGGTCGACGTCCTGTCCGGTGACGGGGTCGGTGCGGGTGCCCGCGGCGGAGGTGTTGCCCCCGGCGAAGTTGGTGTTGCGCGGGTCGGCGCCGAGGGTGTTGCTGCGGGCGAGGAGCTGTTCGACGACGTCGGGCACGGGGTCTCCCTGTTCGGTGCTGCTGTGCTGGGTCGGCGGCCGGTTCACGCGCCCCACCCGGCCTGGGCGCCGCCCTTGCGCTCCTCGGCGACGCGCTCGGCGTAGCCGGAGCGGGCGTGCGCGGCCATGGGGTCGGGGTCCAGGCCCTGCTCCCGGCGCAGGTCGGCGAGCATGGGCCGCACGTCGGTGTTGTAGGCGTCCATCAGGGCGGCGTTGGCGGCCAGGACGTCGCCCTCGCGCTGGGCGGCCGCGAGCGCGTCGGCGTCCACGAGCAGGGCCTTGGCGGTGGCCTCCTGCACGTTCATGACCGAGCGGATCTGACCGGCGATCTTGGGCTCGATGTTGTGGCACTGGTCGAGCATGAACGCGACCCCGGTGTCGGCGGCCAGGCCGCCGCCGCGCACGACCTCGTACATGATGCGGAAGAGCTGGAAGGGGTCGGCGGCGCCGACCATGAGGTCGTCGTCGGCGTAGAAGCGCGAGTTGAAGTCGAAGGCGCCGAGCTTCCCGGCGCGCAGCAGGAACGCGACGATGAACTCGATGTTGGTGTGCGCGGCGTGGTGGCCGGTGTCCACGCAGACCACTGCCCTCTCCCCCAACTCCAGGCAGTGGGCGTAGGCGGTGCCCCAGTCGGGGACGTCGGTGGCGTAGAAGGCGGGCTCGAAGAGCTTGTACTCCAGCAGCAGGCGCTGGTCGGGGCCGAGCCGGTCGTAGACCTCGGACAGGGCCTCGGCGAGGCGGTCCTGGCGGGCGCGCAAATCGTCCTGGCCGGGGTAGTTGGTGCCGTCGGCGAACCACAGCTTGAGGTCGCGCGATCCGGTGGCGTCCATGACGTCCACGCACTCCAGCAGGTGGTCGATCGCCTTGCGGCGCACGCCCGGGTCGGGGTTGGTGACGCTGCCGAGCCGGTAGTCGTCGTCCTGGAAGACGTTGGCGTTGACGGTGCCGACGCCGATGCCCAGGTCGCGCGCGTGGGCGGCGAGCGCGGCGTAGTCGTCGACCCGGTCCCAGGGGATGTGCAGGGCGACCGTGGGGGCGACCCCGGTGAGGCGGTGGACCTCGGCGGAGTCGGCGACCTTCTCCCAGGGGTCGCGGGGGACGCCGGGCTGCGCGAACACCTTGAACCGGGTACCGGAGTTCCCGAAGGCCCAGGAGGGGAGTTCGATGTGCTGGCGCCGCAGGACGGCCAGGGCGTCCGCGCCGCGTTCGGGGAGTGCTGCCACGGTGGGGCTCCGTTCGGGGAGGGCGCGCCTGCCGGTCCGACCGGCGGGAAGGCCCATTGAATCGTTTCACTCAGGTTGCGCTGAAACTACCGCCAGCTCTTCTGATGTGTCAAGGTTCACTTGCCCTTACGCCCGGCCAATCATCCCTCCCCTGCTTGAAACGTTTTATGAACAGGGTGCGCACGGCCCCGAGAGGAAGACCCGCGCCACGCCGGGGCGACGGCGGTGGAAGCGGCCCCGGGGGCGGTTCCGCCGCCCGGACCCCGCCGGGCCGGACGCCCGCCCGGCCCGGCGAAGGGGCCGCGGCTCAGGCGCCCAGCGCCATGCGCACGCCCAGGGTGAGCATGACGGCGGCGATGAGCGCGTCCAGGACCCGCCAGGCGCCCGGGCGGGCGAAGACCGGGCGCAGCAGGCGGGCGCCGAAGCCCAGACCGAAGAACCACGCGAAGCTGCCCGTGACCGCCCCCGCCGTCCACCACCAGCGCGCGTCGCCGCCCTGCTGGTTGGCCAGCGAACCCAGGAACACCACCGTGTCCAGGTACACGTGCGGGTTGAGCCAGGTGAGCACCAGCGCCGTGGTCACCGCGGCCCCGCGTCCGCCGGAGGGCCCGCCGCCGACCACCAGGGAGCCGGGGCGCAGGACGCGGCGCGCGGCGGACAGCCCGTAGACGACCAGGAAGCCCGCGCCGAGCAGGCGGACCGCGGTGACGGCGAGGGGCGCGGCCTCGACGACGACGCCGACGCCGAGGACCCCGGCCGTGATGAGCACGGCGTCGGACAGGGCGCAGACCAGCACCACCGGCAGGACGGTTCCGGTGCGGCCCTCGATACCGACCCGCAGGACGTGGGCGTTCTGGGCGCCGATGGCCACGATGAGCGCGAGCCCGGTGCCGAGGCCGAGCAGGGCGGGGATGAGTGTCTCGTTCACCCCGAAAAGCTAGGTCGGACACCCGTGTGCAGTAAAGCTAAACTTTCTTAGCATCCCTGAGAGAGGCTTAACATGCCGTTCCAGTTCGACCATCTGCGCACCCTGGCGACCCTGGTGGACGAGGGCACGTTCGAGGCCGCCGCGCGGCGGCTGCACGTGACGGCCTCGGCGGTGTCCCAGCGGGTCCGGGCGATGGAGCAGACCGCGGGCCGGGTGCTGGTCCAGCGCACGAACCCCGTGCGGACCACCGCCGCCGGGGACGTGGTCCTGCGCTACGCCCGCCAGGTGCTGCTGCTGGACGAGGACGCCGACGCGGAGCTGCGGCTGGGCGAGCGCGAGAGGGGCCGGGTGTCGGTGCCGCTGGCGGTCAACGCCGACAGCCTGGCCACCTGGTTCCTGGAGGCGCTGGCGGACCTGCCCGCCGACCTGGGCGCGGTGTTCGAGATCCACCGCGAGGACGAGGAGCACACCACGTCCCTGCTGCGTTCGGGGGCGGTGATGGCCGCCGTGACCTCCACTCCCGAGGCGGTCCAGGGGTGCACGGTGGCGGGGCTGGGCGCGATGCGCTACCACGCGGTGTGCAGCCCGGACTTCGACCGGGAGCACCTCGGCGGCCGGGCGGACCCGGAGCTGCTCGCCCGGGCTCCGGTGGTCAACTTCGACCGCCGCGACGACCTCCAGGACCGGTTCCTGCGCGAGTCCCCCGGCGGTGAGCCCTCCGGCCCCCGGCACTACGTCCCGGCCTCGGAGGACTTCGCCCGGGCCGTCCTGCTCGGGTTCGGGTGGGGCGTGGTGCCCGAACCGCAGTGCTCGGAGCACATCGCCTCGGGGCGGCTCGTGGCCCTGGCCCCGGGCCGCCCCGTGGACGTGCGCCTGTACTGGCAGCGGTGGAACCTGCGCTCCCCGGTCCTGGACCGGGTCTCGGAGGCCGTGCGCGCGGGCGCGGCCGAGCGCCTGCACCCGCTGTGACCGGAGTCTTCGCGCCGCGCGGGCGCCGTGGTCCGTCCCGGCGGCCGGGTCCTCGGCCCCGCGCCGGGCGGGCGGCACGGAGCACGTCCCGGGGAGACGCGCCCGGTGCTCCGCGCAGAACGGGGCACGACGGCCCGGAGGACTCCCCTTCCCCCGCCCGGGGGCGCTCGTTCGGGGAGGAAGGTGGGTAGGTCCCCCCGTGTCCGTCCGGCGGGCCGCCGGGGGCGGCACGCCGACACCACCGTCAAGAAAGGCCCGACATGAGCCTGAACGCCACCGCCGTCGACCTGGGGACCTACGGAGTGTGGGTGACGAGGACCGACCTGACCGCCGACGCGGCCGCCGAGATCGAACGGCTGGGCTACGGCGCCGTCTGGGTCGGCGGCTCCCCCGGCGCCGGGCTGGAGGAGGTGTCCACGGCGCTGGCCGCGACGTCGCGGCTCGCGGTCGCGACGGGCATCGTCAACATCTGGACCGCGGACGCGGAGGCGGTGGCCGACTCCTTCCGCCGGATCGAGTCCGAGCACCCCGGCCGGTTCCTGCTCGGCATCGGCGCGGGCCACCGCGAGGCCAACGGCCCCGAGGCGGTCAAGCCCTTCGGCGCGGTGGTGGACTACCTGGACGTCCTCGACCGCGGGGGCGTGCCCGCGGACCGGCGGGTGGTCGCCGCCCTGGGGCCGCGGATGCTCCGCCTGTCCGCCGAGCGCGCCGCCGGGACCCACCCGTACCTGGTCAACCCCGAGTTCACCCGCGGCGCGCGCGAGGCGCTGGGCGGGGGCCCGCTGCTGGCGCCCGAGCACAAGGTGGCCCTGGGCGGGGACCGCGGGGAGACCCGGCGCACCGCCAGGAGGGGGCTCAGCGTCTACGTCGACAACCGGCTGACCAACTACCTCGCCAACTTCCGGCGCCTGGGCTTCTCCGACGAGGACTTCGCCGACGGCGGCAGCGACGCGCTGGTGGACGCCATGGTCGCGCAGGGCGCACCGGAGACGGCGGCGGCGGAGCTGCGCGCGCACCTGGAGGCGGGCGCGGACCACGTCGCGGTGCAGCCGCTGGCCGAGGACGACGACATCCTGCCGGTGCTGGCCCGGCTCGCCCCGGCTCTGGGGCTCACCGCCCGGGGTTGAGGTCCCTCCTCATGGCCGGGCCGCGCATGTCGCCGGTGCGACCCGGGGCCCCGACCCGCGCTGGTCCCGTGCCTGTGGCGGGCCTCGACCGTCGGCGTCGGCAACGGGCACGGGACCGCAGCGGGGGAGCCCGCCCCGCCCGGTCAGCGGACTCCCGCGCGCAGGTGGTCGCGCAGCTCCCGGGCCACGCGCGCCATGAGCGCCTCGGCCCCCGGCTGGTGGTAGGCGGGCACGCGCGACTCGGTGAGCACCGCGACGGCGAAGGCCTGGCCGTCGGCGTGCTCGACCACACCGATCTCGTGGCGCAGGTTGAGCAGGGTTCCGGTCTTGGACGACCACCGGGACAGGTCGGAGGTGAAGTCGGGGGCCAGCCGGTGGCGCAGCAGGTTGTCGCCCATCAGCTCCCGTACCCGGGCGGCCACGTCCGGGTCGATCGCCCGGGGCCGCCACAGCGCCTCCAGCAGGTCGGCGAAGGCCCGGGCCGCACCGGAGCTGGCCCGGGTGACGTCGAGCTGCTCGATGCGGTGCCCCCGCCCGGCGGTGCCCTCGCCGATGGCCAGCGAGTGCGCCAGGTGCGCGCCCTCGGGGCCGAGCCGGTCGGCGGGGGTGTCGCTGAGGCCGCGCATCGTGTGCCGGACGGTGATGCCGCGCAGCCCGGCCGCGCGCAGCGAGGCGGCGACCCGCTCGGGAGGGGTGATCTCGAACAGGGCGTCGGTGGCGGTGTTGTCGCTCAGGCACATGCTGAGGTAGAGCAGGTCCTCGACGCTGACGCGGGCCGGGTGGCGGAACCGGCTCATCCCGGTGGGCCCCGGGGTGGTGACCCGGCCCGGCTGCACGAGGACCTGTTCGGCGCCGTCGACCTCCCCCGCGCGGATCCGTTCGAGCGTGGCGACGGCGAGCGGGACCTTGACGAGCGAGGCCGTCGAGAACTCCAGGTCGGGTTCGATACCCAGTTCCTCGCCCGTGCGCAGGTCCCGTACCAGGAAGGAGCCCCGCAGTCCGCCCTCGTCGAGTTCGCGGCGCAGGTCGCGGACCAGGACGGTGGCGCTCACGCGGACTCCCGTTCGGCGTCGGTGCGTCCGGGCGGCCCGTCCGTACCGGGCCGCCCCTCCCCCTCCGGGGCGCCCAGGCACCGGGCGATCGCCCGCCCCAGGAGGGCGCGCAGCCGCTCGGCCTCGTCCCCGGTCTCGGCGGCCACCTCGTAGCCGCGTGCGAGGCGGACCTCGCCCGCGGGGCGCCAGTACAGCCCCAGGTCCTCGGCCTGGCGGGGAGAGCACAGCAGGAGGTCCCGCGAACCCAGGACCTCGGCGGCGGCGGAGGCCAGGGAGGCGGCGAGGACCACCTGGCCGGGCCGCAGGCCCACGGCGTCGCGCAGGCGGTTGAGGGGGTCGCGCACGTGGGGGACGTCGTCCTCGGGCTGGAGCCAGACGCGGCGGCCGCGCGAGGACGAGCGGTCGCGGGGCAGGCGCAGGGTCTCCAGGTAGACCGCCCCGGCGCGCGGCTCCCCGGTGCCCGCCAGCCCCAGCGGGACCGTCCACGCGGCCTCGCCGGGCGGCACCCCCGTCAGGGCGGCGCGCACCTCACGGGAGCCCAGCAGTTCGGTCCGCGCCACGGGCGCGGCGGAGCGGAAGTCCAGGTGGATGCCCTCCTCGCGGGCCTCGGCGCCCAGGAGGGCGAGGTCGCGCGTGGCGCAGGTGTCGGGCACGGCCAGGCGCAGCGGGCGCAGCGCCGCCCTCTCGGCGTCGTGCTCCATCTCCTCGGCCAGCCGGACCAGGCGCCTGGCCGAGGGCAGCATGTCGCGGCCGAACTGGGTGAGGGTGGCCCTGCGGGTGGAGCGGTCGAACAGGCGGGCGCCCAGATGCCGTTCCAGGGCGGCGATGCGCCTGCTGGCGACCGGCTGGGGGATGCGCGCGGCGGCGGCTCCGAGGGTGAAGCTGCCCCTCTCGCTCACGTTCACGAACGCCTTGCAGGCGCCGACGAGGTCCATGACCCTCATGGTATGCCGTTTTGACATGGAACTGGTCGTTTCTGTCTTGGACAGCATCAGTGCCAGCGGTCAGACTGCTGGTCGAGGCCGCCCGGCAGGGCGGCGCGTGCGGGTTCCCGCACGGCTGACCGGGGGTCCTTCCGTGTCCGGGCCGTCTTCGGGCCCGGCCGAGGACCCGCGCACACCCAGGACAGGAAGAGCAGGCACACATGGTGTTCTCATCCCACCGGCGCACCGGACTCGCGGCCTTGGCCGCGGTCGTCCTCGTCCCCGCCACCGGCTGCGCGGCTGCCAACGGCGCCGCGGCACCCAGCGCGGAGCAGTCGGCCTCTCCGGCGGCCTCCGGCGGACCCGCCCGGGGGTTCGAGCGGCTGGAGGAGGAGTTCGACGCGCGGCTGGGCGTCTACGCGGTGGACACCGGCAGCGGCGAGGAGGTCGCGCACCGCCCCGACGAGCGCTTCGCCTACGCCTCGACGCACAAGGCCCTGACCGCGGCACTGGTGCTCCAGCAGAACACGCCCGAGGAGATGGAGGAGGTCGTCACCTACACCGAGGAGGACCTGGTCGACTACTCGCCGATCACCGAGCAGCACGTGGACACGGGCATGACGCTGATGGAGGTGGCCGACGCCGCCGTCCGCCACAGCGACAACACCGCCGCCAACCTGCTCTTCGACGAACTCGGCGGGCCGGACGCGTTCGAGGACGAACTGGAGGCGATCGGCGACGACGTCACCGACCCGGAGCGGATCGAGACCGAGCTGAACGCCTGGACGCCCGGGGACACCAGCGACACGAGCACGCCGCGCGCCATGGCCGGGAGCCTGCGCGAGTTCACCCTCGGCGACGCCCTGCCCGAGGACCGGCGCGAGGTGCTCAACGACATGCTCGTCAACAACACCACGGGTGACGCGCTGATCCGCGCCGGGGTGCCCGAGGACTGGAGGGTCGGCGACAAGACGGGCGCCGGAAGCCACGGCACGCGCAACGACATCGCCGTCATCTGGCCCCCGGAGGGCGACCCCATCGTCCTCGCCGTCATGTCCAGCCGTGAGGTGGAGGACGCCGAGTACGACGACGCGCTGATCGCCCGGGCCGCCGAGGTCGTCGCGGAGGAGCTGGCCTGACGCCGCTCCGCGCCGACCGGGCACGGAACCCGTACGTCCCCAGGACAGAAGGAGCAGGGAAGATGTTGCTTTCACCCCTACGGCGCACCGGGCTCGCGACGCTGACCGCGCTCGCCCTCGTGCCCGCCGTCGCCTGCGGGGCGGACGGTTCCGGTCCGGCTCCTGGGTCGCAGCCCCCGGCCGGGCCCTCCGCGGAGGGCTCGGCCGGGCGGCCGACCCCGGCCGACCCCTCCGCCGGGTTCGCCGACGAGTTCGCGGACCTGGAGGAGGAGTTCGACGCGCGGCTGGGGGTCTACGCGGTGGACACCGGCAGCGGCGAGGAGATCACGCACCGCCCCGACGAGCGGTTCGCCTACTGCTCCACCCACAAGGCCTTCAGCGCGGCGCTGGTGCTCCAGCGGAACACGCCCGAGGAGATGGAGGAGGTCGTCGCCTACGACGCCGACGACGTGTTCGGCCACTCACCGGTCACCGAACAGCACATCGACACCGGGCTGCCCCTGGAGGAGGTGGCCGACGCCGCCGTCCGCTACAGCGACAACACCGCCGCCAACCTGCTCTTCGACGAACTCGGCGGACCCGACGGGTTCGAGGAGGCGATGGAGGAGATGGGCGACGACGTGATCGAGGCCGACCGCGTCGAGCCCGGCCTGAGCCGGTGGGCGCCCGGGGACACCCGGGACACGAGCACGCCGCGCGCCATGGCCGGGAGCCTGCGCGAGTTCGTCCTGGGCGACGCCCTGCCCGAGGACCGGCGCGAGGTGCTCAGGCGGATGCTCGTCGACAACCTGACCGGGGACGAGCTGATCCGCGCCGGGGTGCCCGAGGGCTGGGAAGTCGGTGACAAGACGGGGAGCGGGAACTACGGCACGCGCAACGACATCGCCGTCCTGTGGCCCCCGGAGGGTGAACCCATCGTCCTCGCCGTCATGTCCAGCCGTGACGAGGAGGATGCCGAGTACGACAACGCGCTGATCGCCGGGGCCGCCGGGGTCGTGGTGGAGGCCCTGGGCTGACGGCGCCGGGCTGAGGCGGCGCGGTCGGAACGGCCCGGCCGGAAGGGCTCGGCCGAAGGAGCCCGGACGAAGGGTCCGGGTCGGGGACCCGGGGGCGCGCCCCCGGGTCCCTCCGCCTTCCCCGGCCCGCGCCCCGACCGCGACGGTCCGAGCCGGAGAGGCCCGTCACCGGTGCGCGAGGGACGTCCGAACGTGCGCTTCCGCACCTTCCGCCCTGGATTCGGCCACTCGAAAACGTGTCCTAGCCTGGGAGCGGTCCGGGCCCGGCGGGCGCCGGAGACCTCCCCTCCCGTCCAGAACCGAGCGAGTCCGAGGAACAGCGTGAGCATCAGTCCCCGTGTCACAGCGACCGTCTTCCGCGTGGTGGCGGTCATCGAGGCCCTGACCTGGATCGGCCTCCTGGGCGGCATGTACGTCAAGTACCTGGGCAGCGGCAGCGAGGCGGGCGTGCACCTCTTCGGCCCCCTGCACGGGGGCGCCTTCATGCTCTACGTGGCGGCCACCCTGGCCGCCGCCCTGCACCTGCGCTGGAACCTGTGGGCGACGCTGGTGGCCCTGGCCGCCTCCGTGCCTCCCCTGGGCACCCTGGTCGCGGACTGGTGGCTGCACCGCACCGGACGTCTGGCCCCCCGCGCCGAGGAGCGGGACCGCGCGCCCGAGCCCGTGGCCTGAACCCCCGGACTCCGCGGGGCCCGACGGGACTTCATCCTCCGTTGGGCCCAGCGCCACCTCCCGGAGCATGACCCTTTGCGCACGAGCGGTGACCTGTGGTTGGTTGACCACCAGCCAGTGACCCCCAGCGCCGAAGGACCCCCATGCCCTCCGCACGCACCGCCGCGCTGACCTGCGCCGCGCTCGCCCTCGCCCTCGCCCTGACCAGCGCCCCCTCCCCCGCCTCCGCTGCCGAGCAGGCCCTCTCCCGGACCACCTCCGTGGGCGTGCACAACGCCTACGAGACGGCGACCTTCCCCCACTTCGCCGACGCCCTCGACTCCGGTGCCGGACTCCTGGAACTGGACGTGTGGACCGACGAGTGGTTCGGCACCTGGCGGGTCAACCACGAACTGGTCGGCCAGCACAACAACTGCGCCGGGGCCACCAGCCCGGACGAACTGCGCCGGGGCGGCGACGGCGACCTCGCCGACTGCCTGCGCGACGTGCGCATCTGGCACGAGGCCAACCCCGGCCACCCGCCGCTACTGCTCAAGGTCGAGATGAAGAAGGGCTACCACGCCGAGGCGGGTCTGGGCCCCGCCGAGTTCGACGCGCTCGCCGACCAGGTCCTGGGCGACGCCCTGTTCCGACCGGACGACCTGCTGGCGGGCGGCCACGCCACCCTGGACGAGGCGGTGCGCGCCGACGGCTGGCCCTCCCGGGAGGCCCTGGCCGGGAGGGTCGTCGTCTACCTGACCCCGGGCACCTTCGAGCAGGGCAACCCCTTCGACGACCTGTGGACCGACGAGGAGCAGGCGTCGCGCCTGCGCGACCTGGCCGCCGAGGGCCGCCTGGAGGAGGCGGCCACCTTCCCGGCGGTGCTCGGCGCCCGCGGCGGCGACCCGCGCGAGCGCTACGCCGAGGAGCTGCGGCCGTGGTTCGTGGTCTTCGACGGCAGCGCCCCGACCTACACCGGGGGCATCGACACCTCCTGGTACGGCGAGAACGACTACCTCCTGGTGATGACCGGCGCCCACGCGGTGTCCCCCGCGATCGACGCGCGCACCCCCTCCCCGGAGGAGGCCGCCGCCCGCGTGCGCGAACTCGCGCAGGCCGGGGCCACCACGGTGACCAGTGACTGGGCGGGCCTGCCCGGGGTGCTGTCCATGGTCGTCCCGCACGGCCCGGGCGCCGGCTGACGCCGGGGCCGTCCGCCGCAGCGCCTACTCGGCCCGCGCCCCGCGCGAGAAGTAGGCGTTGGACGCGGGCAGGAACAGCAGCACGAGGGCGGACAGTCCCAGCAGTCCCGGAACGGCGTAGCCGAGGACGTCGTAGGCCGACATCCCGGCCGGCGGCCACACGATGGCGTCCATGTTCGCGGTGGCCAGGTCCATGAGCACGACGAGGGCAGCGGCGGCGGCGATCAGGAGACGCGCCCAGTTGCGACCCCGGCGCACCAGGACGGCGAGGAGGACACCCACCGCCGCGAACAGCAGCGCGGCGGCGCCGGACACGGCGGCCTGGCGCAGGCCTCCCTCCTCGCCCGCGGCCGCGCGCATACTCTCCAGCCCGGTGGGGGCGACAACGAACACGTTCAGCACCCACAGCACGAGGTCGACGGCGATCAGGGCGAGCAGGAGCAGGAACGCCGCCTCCACCGTCCCGGGGCGCCCGGTCCTCTCGGCGGTCGTACTCGTCATGGGTCCTCTTCTTCCGCTGGTTCTCCGGGTGGGGGGAGAAGGAGCCCGGGGGCACGGGACGCCTGAGTAGTCAGGAACTGTACAGCAAACGCCCGGGGCCGGGCAGCGGCGCAGGCAAGGGCGTCGGCGGCGCTCCGGGAGACACCGCCCGGCCCCGACGGGGGCCGGTTCCGGGCTCGGGCACCGCGGTTCGGAAAAGACCTGTCGAGGACAACGGAAAAGACGCGCAAAGAGCCGGGGATGGAACAGCGGAAAACGCGCATTCCCGCTCTATCGTTTCTCCGCCGTCTTGTACACCAACGACCTACTTCTACCCATGGGGTCAAAGAGTGGCGTTCTGGCCGGTCACGGCCATGAAAATTCACCGCGTCACACTTTGTGCACCGTGGGTGGTCCGTGTTCTCTTATGGACTGGCAAGTCATGACACGAGCCGAAGGATCACCCATGACCAGAACCCACCGGTCAGGTCCGGACAGACGCACCGTCCTGCGCGGGGCCGCGTTGGCCTCCGGCGCCGCCGTTCTCGGCGGGGCGCTCACCGCGGGGGGCGCGAGCGCCTCCTCGGGGGCGGCCGAACCGCCCCTGCACACCCGGGCCGACTGGGGAGCGCGCTCACCCGCGGGCCGGGTCCAGATCCTGACCACCGCGCCCAGCTACATCGTGGTCCACCACACCGCGACGGCCAACAGCACCGACTACTCGCTCAGCCACGCCTACTCCTTGTCCAGGGCGATCCAGAACTACCACATGGACTCCAACGGCTGGCTCGACACCGGACAGCAGCTCACCATCAGCCGCGGCGGCCACGTCATGGAGGGCCGCGACCGCAGCTTCGCCGCCATCCGCGAGGGCAGCCACGTCGTGGGCGCGCACGTGGCCAACAACAACAGCACCTGCATCGGCATCGAGAACGAGGGCCTCTACACGAGCGTGAGCCCGACCGGGGCCCTGACCGACGCGCTGGTGGCCACCCTGGCGTGGCTGTGCGGGGCCTACCGGCTCGATCCGCACAGCGCGATCCTGGGCCACCGCGACTTCAACGCCACCGCCTGCCCCGGCGACGTGCTGTACGCGCTGCTCCCGGAGCTGCGCGACGCGGTCGCCGACGCCATGCTGGCGCCGGTACTGGAACTGGCAGCCCGCCGCGCGCCCGCCGGGAACGGCCCGACCTACCCGACCGTGCCCGCGGACGAACCGGACCGGCTGTTCTACCACGGTCCCGCCCGGGGCCCCGACGACTTCACCCGCTGACCCGCCCGCCGGAGCGCTCCGGGTCCCGCGCCGCCCGCGGCGCTTCGGGCCCGGTGCCGCTCAGGTCGCGTCGCCGACCGCGGTGCCCGTCGCCTCGCGGCGGGCACCACCCGCACCGATCCGCCCGACGACGCGGTCCACGTCCCAGCGCTCGACCGCAGCCAACGGCGCACCCGCCTCCTCCCGCAGGGCCGCGGCCCGCTCCAGCAACCGCGTCGCCCGGCCGTGCCCGCCCGCCAGCGCGTGCGCTCCGGCCAGCCCCTCCGTCGCCAGGGCGACCGCACGCGGGTCGCCGCTGCGCTCGGCCTCACGCTGAGCCCGTCCGTGCAGTTCCAGGGCCGCGTCCGCGTCGCCGCGCTGTTCGGCGACGAACCCCAGCTGAGTGAGGATGAAGGCGGTCCCGATCCGGCCGTCCGCGCGCCGGTTCCACTCCAGGCGGCGCAGCAGCGACCGCTCGGCCAGGTCCAGGTCGCCCCGGCGGCGGGCGGCCAGGGCGATCCCGGCGTCCGCGAACTGCTCGCCCACCGGGTCCGCGTGCTCCTCGGCCACCCGCAGCGCCCGGGCGTGCAGCGCGTCGGCCCGGTCCAGGTCCGCGTTGAGCAGGGCGACCCGCCCCAGGCCGGAGAGCTTGAGGGAGAAGGTGTGCCACAGCCGAAGGCCCTCGGCGATGCGCAGCCCCTCCTCGTGGCGCCGGGCCGTCTCCGCCAGGTCGCCGCGGGCCTCGGCGACCTGGGCCAGGGTGTCGGAGGCGCGCAGGATCCCCCACCGGTCACCGAGGGCACGTAGTGCCCGCTCGGCCTCCAGCGCCTCCCGCCGGGCTCCGGCGAGGTCGCCGCGGGCGAAGGCCGCCCGGGCCAGGGTCTCCCGCGCGACCGCCGCGCCCCACGTGTCCCCCGCCCGCACGCAGGCGTCACGGGCCCGCTCCACCCGGGCCGCGGCCCGGACCGGATCGCCCAGCCCCCAGCGCGTGGACTCCGTGAACCAGGTCAGGCGGGCGTGCGCGACCGGGTCGTCCACCCGGGCCAGGTCCTCCTCGACGGTGGCGCTCCACTGCCGGGCGTCCTCGGAGCCGGGTACCGCCAGGGCGGCCCGCCACACCCGTGCCCGGGCGCGGGCCGCGGGAGGTGCACCGGGCACGGACAGGGCGGCGTCCAGGGCGGTGCGGGCCGCCCCCGCGCGCCCGCGCAGGTACCGGTACCAGCACGCGGCCTCGGCCAGGCGCAGGGCCAGGCGGGCGTCCGCCTCCTCCACCGCGAGGGCCAGGGCCGCGTCCAGGTTCGCCGACTCGCGGTCCAGGCGCCGGAGCCGGTGCTCCTGGTCGGCGCCGCGCAGCCCTTCGTCGGCGCGCTCGGCCAGCTCGGCGAAGTGGGCGGCGTGCCGGGCACGGGTGCGGCGCGCGTCCCCGGCCTCCTCCAGCCTTTCGAGGGCGTAGGCGGCCACCGACTCCCTCAGGAGGTAGCGGGTCGCGCCGGAGCGGTCGGCGGCCACCACGAGCGAGCGGTCCACGAGCGCCCCCACCAGCCCCAGCACATCCCGGACTGGCACGGTGCCGGAATCGGAGCACACCGCCTCGGCGGCGGCCGGGTCGCAGCCGTCGGCGTGCACGGCCAGGCGGGCGAGCACGGCGCGTTCGGCCGCGGAGAGCGGTTCCCAGCTCCAGTCGATCACGGCGCGCAGGGTGCGCTGGCGTGCGGGCGCGTCGCGGCGGCCGACCCCGAGCAGGGCGAAGCGGTCGTCCAGGCGGGCGGCGAGGTCGGCCACGCCCATGTGCCGCAGTCGAATGGCGGCCAGTTCGAGGGCGAGGGGGATGCCGTCCAGGCGTCGGCAGACCGCGGCGACGGCGGGAGCGGTGTCGGTGTCGAGCGCGAACGGGGCCGCGGCGGCCCGGGCGCGCGCGGTGAAGAGCCGTACCGCGCCCGAGGCGGCGAGCGCTTCGGGGTCGTCGGTGCCGGGATCGGGCAGGTCCAGCGGGGGCAGCGCGTACAGGTGCTCCCCGGCCACGTCCAGCGGTACCTGGCTGGTGGCCAGGACGCGCAGGTCGGGCACCGAGCCCAGCAGGCGGGCGACCGCGTCCGCCGCGGGGCCGACGACGTGCTCGCAGTTGTCGAGGACGAGCAGGGCGTCGCGACCGCGCAGGAGTCCGGCGACGCGCTCGTGCGGGGCGGCCCCCGGCTCCGAGGCGTCGTCGCGGGCCCCCAGGGCATCGGCCAGGAGGGGCACGGGGTCGCCTCCGGGGGCGAGCGCGGCCAGTTCCACGAACAGGGCCGTGCCGGGGTCCAGTGCGCGGGCCGCCGCCAGGGCCAGCCGGGTCTTGCCGACCCCGCCGGGACCGGTGAGGGTGACCATCCGCTGGGCACCGACCAGGGAGCTCAACGTCCGCAGGTGGTCGTCCCGGCCGATGAGGTCCCCGACCGGCGCGGGCAGTCCGGCGGCGGGGACGGCCGTCCTGTGCGCGGCGGGGAACGCGGCGGCCCCCGGCGGGGGCGCAGAAGCAGGTACCGGGTCCAAGGACGGGTCCTGCGTCAGGACCGCCCGGTGCAGGGCCGTCAGCTCGGGGCCGGGGTCGATCCCCATCTCCTCGGCCAGACGCGCGCGCAGCCGTTCGTAGGCGGCCAGGGCCTCCCCCTGACGGCCCGCCCCGTAGAGCGCGCGGACGCGGGCGGCGTGCAGGCGCTCGCGGTAGGGGTGGCGGGCGGCGGTCTCGGCCAGCTCGACGGCCAGCACGGCGTGTTCCCCCAGTTCCAGACGTGCCTCGGCCCGGTCCTCCAGGGCGGTCGCCCGCAGTTCCTCCCAGTGGGCCGCAGCGGACCGCGCCGGTTCGGTGTCGGCGAACTCGGCCAGCACGGGCCCGCGCCACAGGTCCAGGGCGCGGGTGAGCAGCTCCGCGCGCTCACGGGGCTCCGCGGCCCGCGCGGCCCGGCGCAGCAGGTCCTCGAACCGTGCGGCGTCCACGTCGTCGGCGTCCAGCAGGTAGCCGGGCGCGCGGTGGCGGACCAGGGAACGGGCTCCGGGTTCGGCGCGTTCCAGGGCTCCGCGCAGTTGGGAGACCCGGGCCTGGAGGACGGCCGCGGGGCGGGCCGGAGGGGTGTCGCCCCACAGGTCCCGCACGAGGCGGTCGGCGGGCACCAGGCGCCCCCGGGCCAGGAGCAGGGAGGTCAGCAGGGCGCGCACCTTGGTGTCGCGGATCCGGACGGGCTCACCGTCGTCGGTCCGCACCGTCAGCGGACCCAGCACCCCGAAACGCATGCGGACAACCGTAGCGATCCCGTAGGACAACCGTGGCGGCCGCCGCCACCGTGATCCTGTGCGGGGCGGTGAGGTGCCGCCCCCGGACCGAAACGGGGTGACCGGTGATGGGGGACTACGCGGGCAGGCGGGCCGTGGTGGTCGGCGGGACGCACGGCATGGGGATGGGCGTGGTCGAGGCGCTGCTCGCCGGAGGGGCCCGGGTGCTGCTGACCGGGCGCAGTGAGAAGAACCTGGAGGAGGCGCGCGGCCGCCTGGGGCCGGAGGCGCACGCGGTGCGCGCCGACGTGGCGGACCTGGCCGACACCGACGCGCTGGCCGAGGCCGTGCGCGCCGCACTGGGCGGGATCGACCTCCTGCACGTGAACGTCGGGACCGCGGAGCTCGGCCCGTTCGGGGAGGTGACGGAGGAGACCTACGACCGCCTGTTCGCGGTCAACACCAAGGGGGCCTTCTTCACCGTCCAGAGGCTGGCGCCGCTGGTCACCGACGGCGGGGCGATCGTGTTCACCACCTCGGTGACGAACATGACCGGTACGCCGGGGATGAGCGTGTACACGGGCGCCAAGGCGGCCGTGCTGGGTTTCAGCCGGGTGCTCGCCTCGGAGCTGCTGCCGCGCGGCATCCGGGTGAACACGGTCGCTCCGGGCTTCACCGACACTCCCACGATGGGGATCGCGGGCCTCGGGGGAGCCGATCGCGAGGAGTTCATGCGGGTGGGCGACGCGGCCACGCCGATGGGCCGCCACGGCACCGTCGACGAGGTGGCCCGCGCCGTGCTCTTCCTGGGCTTCGAGGCCACCTTCACCTCGGGCGCGGAGATCCCCGTGGACGGCGGTCTGGGCCTCGGCCTGAGCACCGGCCCGTAACCGTTCCGGGCCCCGGCCCGGAGGCTGCCGCGCGGGGCGGATCCGCCCCGCGCGGTGGGGGAGACTGGGGAGGTGAGCACCGAGAACAGCCGCCCCGGACCGCCCGTGACCAGTCCCTCGATCATCCTGCTGACCCTGGCGCACGGTATCGAGACCGAACTGAACGCCGCGCTCGCGCCCCTGGACCTCACGGTCGCCCGGCTCGGGCTGCTCGGCCACATCTCCGGGGTCGCGGGCGCCTCGTTCAGCGACCTGGCTCGGATGTCGGGGATCACGGTCCAGAGCGTGCACGGCTCGGTGAAGGCGCTGGTCGCCGCGGGCCTGGTGCGCGACCGCACGTCACGGGCCGGGGCCGCCTCGTCGATCGAGATCACCGACGAGGGTGCCCGCCTGCTCGACGCGGCCAGGCAGGCGGTGGCCTCGGTGGACACCGCGATGTTCGGGCCGGAGGCCGACCCCGTGCAGCGGCGGGTGGGCGAGGCAGTGCGGGCGGCCTTCGGCGCCCCGGGCGGCTCCTGAGACCGGCGGTCCGCCGCCGCTCCCGTTTCCCGGCAGTTCCCGGGGTCGTGAACCGACCCCTCCTTCAGGCTGCCTGAAGCCAGGGGTATCCTTCAGGCAGCCTGAAGGAAGAAGGACATCCCATGGAACACCTGCTGCTCTCGGTCCACGTGCTCGCCGCCATCGTGTTCGTCGGCGGATCCACCGTCGCGGCCAGCCTCTTCCCGCGGTTCGCCCCCGTCGCCGTGCCCGCTGCCGTGGGCGCCGCCGACCCGGGGAGCGCGGACGCGCCCACGGGCGCCCGCTCCCCCGACGAGCGCGACCCGGGCGAGCGCAACACCGCCGTGGCCGCCCTGCTGCACCGCATCACCCGCGGCTACGCCGTCGCCGGAATCGTCGTCCCCGCGGTCGGGATCGCCCTGGCCCTGCTCCAGGGCCGGATGGGCGAGGTCTGGATCATCGTCTCGATGCTGCTCACGGCCCTGGCGGGCCTGATGCTGGCCGCGCTGATCCACCCCCGCCAGCGCGAGGCGCTCCGCAGGCCCGGCGACCCCCGCGCGCTGCGCACGCTGTCGATGATCACCGGGGTCTACAACCTGGTGTGGGCGTCCGTCGTCGTGCTCATGATCGTCCGCTCGGGCTCGGGGGCGTGACCAGCGCCCCGGGAGCGGGATAGGTGTGACGCGGGTGGGGAATGGTGCCGGAAGCGGCGCACACCCGCGCCGCCTCCGGCCACGTGTGGGGGTAAGCGAAAATGTCTCAGCGGGTACAAGGGGTGATCTCCCGGTCCAAGGGGGCTCCGGTGGAGATCACCACGGTCGTCGTGCCCGATCCGGGGCCCGGCGAGGCCGTGGTCAGGGTGCAGGCGTGCGGGGTGTGCCACACCGACCTGCACTACCGCGAGGGCGGCGTCAACGACGAGTTCCCCTTCCTGCTCGGGCACGAGGCCGCGGGCATGGTGGAGTCCGTGGGCGAGGGCGTGACCACCGTCGCGCCGGGTGACCACGTGATCCTGAACTGGCGCGCGGTGTGCGGGGACTGCCGCGCCTGCCGCCGGGGGCGGCACCAGTACTGCTTCGACACGCACAACGCCGAGCAGCGGATGACGCTGGAGGACGGCACCGAACTCTCCCCCGCCCTGGGCATCGGCGCGTTCGCGGAGAAGACCCTGGTCGCCGCGGGGCAGTGCACCAAGGTGGACCCGCAGGCCTCGCCCGCCGCGGCCGGCCTGCTGGGCTGCGGGATCATGGCCGGGATCGGCGCCGCCGTCAACACCGGCGGCGTGGGCATCGGGGACTCGGTCGCCGTCATCGGCTGCGGCGGCGTGGGCAGCGCGGCCGTCGCGGGCGCGCGGCTGGCCGGGGCCGGACGGATCATCGCCGTGGACCTGGAGGACCGCAAACTCGAATGGGCGCGCGGTTTCGGCGCCACCCACACCGTCAACGCCTCCTTCACCGACCCGGTCGAGACCATCCGCGACCTGACCGGCGGTTTCGGCGCCGACGTGGTGATCGACGCCGTGGGCACGCCCAGGACCTACGAGCAGGCCTTCTACGCGCGCGACCTGGCGGGCACGGTCGTGCTGGTGGGCGTGCCCACACCGGAGATGCGCCTGGACCTGCCGCTGCTGGACGTGTTCGGCCGCGGCGGGGCGCTGAAGTCCTCCTGGTACGGCGACTGCCTGCCCTCGCGCGACTTCCCGGTGCTCATCGACCTCTACCTCCAGGGGCGCCTGGACCTGGACGGCTTCGTCACCGAGGAGATCGGACTCGGCGAGGTCGAGGAGGCCTTCGCCCGGATGGAACGCGGCGACGTCCTGCGCTCGGTGGTGATCCTGTGAGCGGCGCGCGGGTGGAACACCTGACCACCTCGGGGGTCTTCGCCCTGGACGGCGGGGAGTGGGAGGTCGAGAACAACGTCTGGATCGTGGGCGACCGGGACCAGGCCCTGGTCATCGACGCCGCGCACGACGCGGGCGCGATCCTGGGCGCGGTGGGCGACCGCGAACTCGTGGCGGTGGTGTGCACGCACGCGCACAACGACCACGTCAACGCGGCCCCGGCGCTGGCCGAGGCCACGGGTGCGCCCATCCTGCTGCACCCGGCCGACCGGGTGCTGTGGGACATGACCCACCCCGACCGCGCGCCCGACGCGGAACTGTCCCAGGGACAGGTCGTCACCATCGCCGGGACCGGGCTGACCGTCCTGCACACCCCGGGCCACGCCCCGGGGGCCGTGTGCCTGTACGCGCCCGACCTGGGCGTGCTGTTCAGCGGCGACACCCTGTTCCAGGGCGGTCCGGGGGCGACGGGGCGGTCCTACTCGGACTTCCCGACGATCGTGGAGTCCATCCGCGACCGGCTGTTCAGCCTGCCGGGGGAGACGGTGGTCAACACCGGGCACGGCCCGTCCACGACGATCGGCGCCGAGGCGCCCCACCTCCAGGAGTGGATCGACCGGGGGCACTGAGGACCGCGGTGCGCGGCCCGCGGGCCGGGCCGCGCCCTCGGCGCCGCGGGCCGCCGCAGGGAACGCACCGGCGCGGCAGCCCGCTCAGGCGGAGCGGGCGGAGGTGAGGCCGGCCCCGTACTCCATGGCGGCGAGCACCGCCGGTACGAACCGCCCGGAGAGCCGTGCCAGCAGGTCCGGGGCGAGGACGACGCGCAGCGCGCCCGGCGCGAAGGTGGCCAGCGCGCGCCCGACCAGGGGATCGTCCCGGCGGGCGCGCAGGCCCGCCACCGTGCCCGGCCAGTGCCGCTCCTGGACCGCGCCGAAGGCGGCGGCGGTGGTCCAGAGCGCGAACAGCGGCCCGGAACCGGTGCCCAGGTGCTCGGCGCAGTCCCGGCGCAGCTCCTCCGGCGACGCGCCCCACTCCGCCAGGACCCGCGGTGTGGGCCGGTGGGCCTCGGGCACGTCGTCGCCGGTGTCGATGACCACGGCCTCCCCGGTGTTCCAGCGCAGGAACGGCAGCAGCGGGGGCAGGTCCAGGACCGTCCCGTCGAAGCGGGCGCCCTCCGCCGCGAAGCAGGCCGAGTGCCGGAGCCCGTGTTCGTCGTTGCCCTTGATGCTGGGCAGGTCCTCGTGCTCGACCAGGTTGGGCGCCGCGACCAGGGCGGGGGTGCCGCGCTCCCGCAGGAACCGCAGGGCGGCGCGGTCGTCGGAGCGGCCCCCGGCGCCGCGCAGGTAGCGGCCCATGTCCAGGGCCAGCTCGCGTGGCAGGAGCAGGGCTGGGGTCGGCATGTACGGGTTGATCACCGGTACCGCTCCGGCGCCGGTGAACACCGCCCACCGGGCCAGGTAGGCGGTGCGCGAACCCCATTCCACGAAAAGGGAGAGCGCGGCATCCGGACGTCCTTGCACCGCGTCGCACACGGAATCGGCGAAATCCGCGCAGACGCGGACGTCGTCCTGGAGGACGAGGTGGTGGGTGGAGTCGAAGCGTTCCGCGCTGGAGAAGGCGACCCGGGAGGCGCGCAGGGAGCTGGGCGGACCGTCGGGCTCGGGGTCCACGGCCAGGCAGGCGTCCGCGATCCCGAGGGAGTCCAGGACGCGGCGTGCGGCGGAGATCCGGCGGGGGTGGGTCATGACGGACGCGGACAGCACGACGGGAGAAAGGGGGTTCGGCATATGCCGAGAATAACCGGAAAACGGTTGGAGGCAAGGCCTGGGGAAATTATTTTCCTTTCCCCATAAACCCTTACCCGGCCAGATTAGCACACGCCTCGGGGTGATTTCCGTTCCGCGGTTCGCGGCGCGCGGCCGCCGGAGGGTGGAACCCCGAACCCGGAGGCCTGTGAGCTGCTGATACGCACCCTGCAGGCCCGCTCCTTTCTTCACAGGACACCTACTGCCGAAAGGCATGTTTCGCCCAGCGGAACTACCATCGGGTAACCAGGGAGATCCGAAGGACACGCGGCCGGGGAATGAGCGGAACACGGCGGCCGGAGGGCTCCCGTCACCGCATGGGCGTCGTCACAGCGGACCGAATCCCTTTACCAGCAGGCCTTTCCAGGACCGTAATTCGGATCACTCGACGTGTTGGGTAAAGCGGGGATTGCCTGCTCCTAGCCTTGTGTTGGAGGCGGAAGTGATCCCGGGACCCTCTGGTCTCTCATGGGACTTCTGTCGGCGCCCCGCCCGAAGGCGGTTCACGGCGCCCCCGCGTACCGCGCACCGCTCGTTGTTACTTCTCCCCGCGTTGGAGCCTCGGTGACCCTTGCTTCCGCACGCCCGAACCGTCGTGCCCAGCTCACCACGGACGTCCAGGTCGTCCCGGACGCCCAGAACGTCCCTACCGCCGACAACCCCCTGAACCACCACGACGTGCCGCCCCAGGCCGGGCCGTCCCGCCAGGAGGCCACGGCCGCCACGGCGCGCACGCGCCGCCGCACGCTGCTGCTCGTCATCGTCCTCGGCGTGCTGTCCGCGATCGGCCCGCTCGCCACCGACCTGTACCTGCCCGCGCTGCCCCAGATCGCCTCCGACCTGGGCACCAGCGAGGCCAGCGTCAAGCTCACCCTGACCTCGGTGATGGCCGGCCTGGCCCTGGGCCAGCTCGTCATCGGCCCGCTCAGCGACCGGTGGGGCCGCCGCGCGCCGCTGCTGGTCGGCATCGGCGTGTTCACCGCCACCACCCTCGCCATCGCGGCGGTCGACAGCGTGGAGATGTTCAGCCTGCTGCGCTTCGGCCAGGGGCTGTCGGCCGCGGCCGGACTGGTCATCTCCCGCGCGATCGTGCGGGACGTGTTCGACGGCGACGCCGCCGCCACCTTCTTCTCCCGGCTGGTGCTGCTCTCCGGCCTGGCCCCGATGCTCGGCCCGATCCTGGGCGGCCAGCTGATCTTCTTCGGGCCCTGGCAGCTGCTCTTCGCCGTGCTCGGCGCCACCGGGCTGGCGACCTTCGCCCTGGTGCTGTTCGGCCTGCCAGAGAGCCTGCCGCCCGAGCAGCGCGAGCGGGTCAGCCCGCGTGCGCAGCTGCGCGTGTTCGGCCGCCTGCTGCGCGACGTCCGCTTCACCGCTCCCACGCTCACGCTCGCGCTGAGCTTCGGGATGAGCTTCACCTACATCTCGACGTTCTCGTTCGTGGCCCACTCGCGCTTCGGGGCCAGTGCCCAGGAGTTCAGCCTGGTGTTCGCGGTGACCACGCTCGGCATGATCATCGGCAACCAGCTGAACGCCTACCTCATCCGCCGGGTCGAGATCCACCGCCGCCTGTTCCTGGGCCTGGCCGGGTCGATCGCCTCGGTGGCCTCGCTGGCGCTGCTGGGGTCCGCGGGCGGAGCGAGCCTGGTGACGGTGACCGTCGCGCTGTTCGTGATGATGGTGTTCACCGGGCTGGTGTCGCCGAACGCCACCGCTCTGGCCCTGGACGGGCAGCCGCCGAGGATCGCCGGAAGCGGCTCGGCCCTGCTGGGCACCCTCCAGTTCGGCATCGGCTCCGGTCTGGCCTCGACCGCCGGGCTGACCGGCCCGGTGACCCTGTCCAGCATGACCGCGGTCATGCTCGCCACGGCCGTGGCCGCCGCGGTGGTTTTCACCGCTTTCGCGGTGCGTACGCGACACACCGCGCCGGCCGCCGCCTGAGTGTCGGTGCGCACGGCTAGTGTGATTCGCTCGTTCAGGCCAGACCCGAGGAGCGCGACGTGTTCCCCAGCCCCCAGGCGCAGTCCCTGACCAGTGAGGTACCCGGCGTGTGGGAGGAGGTGCTCCCCCACCTGGCGGAGTCGGCCGCGACGTGCTGGCTGACCGTGACTCGCGCGGACGACCACCCGCACACCCGGCCGCTGCTGGCGGTGTGGGTGGACGGACAGCCCTTCTTCGCGTCGGGCGAGGGCACCGCCAAGTCCCGGCTGCTGGCCGCGTCCCCGCAGGTCAGCCTGGCCTTCACCACCGGCGTCATGGACGTGGTGGTGGAGGGCGCCGCCGAACGGGTGCTGGACCCGGAGCTGCTGGGCCGGGTGGCCGCGGGCTACGCCGAACGCCACGGGTGGGCCCCGCTCGCCGGGGACGGCGGGCTGACCGGCCCGGAGGGGGCGCCGACCGCGGGCCCGCCGCCCTACCGGGTGTTCACGATCCCCCCGTCCACGGTGTTCGCCTTCCCGGTCTCCGACCTGCCGCACGGGCCCACCAGGTGGCGGTTCGACGTGTGGCCCTGAGCCGCGAACGGCGCGCGTTCTGGGGCGGGAGGGGTCTCCAGGGAAGCGGGAGGCGGTACCGGGTGAAACGTCGCGTCTCGCGGGTATAGGCCCCGGCGAAGACAACCGATCCACCGTCCCCCATCCCCTGGAGGCAGAGCGTGCGAGTACGCATCGTTCTTTCGACCCTCGTCGTCCTGTGGCTGCTCATCGGGCTGATCGCCGCGTTCCAGCGCGGTCTGTTCAGCGACGACGAGACCTCGTGCTCGACGCTGGGCCACACCGTCGGAACCATCTTCGTCGGGCCGTTGAACTACATGGGGGTCAACCCGACCATCGAGTGCCCGCCCCTGCCCGAACCCTCCGAGTAGCGGATCCGGCGCCGCGTCCCCGCGGGGGCGCGGCGCCGCTCATCGCCCGCCCTCCGAGGAGGCGCGCCCGGGTTCGGGCCCCGGCGCGTCCGCCGGTTCCGGCAGGACCCGCGCGTCCCCGGCGAACGGCACCGTTGGCCCACTCGTTCGCCGGCGCGGTCACAGGGAACGGTAGTGGGCGCGCCGGGAGGGGTCGAGCTTCTCGATCGCGGCGCGCAGCAGGGGGCGCGGTGCACGGGCGGCGTGGTCGTCGAGGAAGGCCAGCAGCCGGTCGCGGTCCTTGTCCCCGGCGGCACGGAGCATCCACCCCACCGCCTTCTGCACCAGTTCGTGGTCGTCCTCCAGGAGGATCTGGGACAGGGCGAAGGTGTCTTCGAGGTCGTCGTGGGCGATGAAGTGCGCCGTCGCCACGATGGCGGTGCGCCGCCGCCACGGGTCGTCCGAGCGCGCCAGGGTGTACAGGACCCCGCGGGGGCGCTCCCGCAGGCGGCGGCCGAGGACGTGGTGCGCGGCCAGGTCCACCAGGTCCCAGTTGTTGACGCGGTCGTGGCGGCGCAGGTACAGCTCCGCGAGCGCGGCGACCTGTTCGGGCGTGCTGCGCCGGTGGCGGGCCTTCTTCTCCATGATGCTCATCGCCCCGGCCCGGGCCTCGTGCACGGGGCTGTCCATCAGCTCCTCGACCTGGTCGAGGGGCATGTCCACGAACTCCTTGGCCAGAGCGAACACCGTGCCCATGCGCACGCCGACGAAGTAGTCGTCCTCGGGCTGGCGTCCGGCCTCGAAGCGGAAGTAGCGCTGGTACTTGCGGAGTTCCCCGTCGCTGCGGTGCTCGTCGAGGCGCGACAGGAAGGCTCGGGCGGTCAGCGGTGCGGTGGCCATGGCGGCACGGTAGACGTCCCCGGTGACATTCGGCGTGAACGCCGCAGTGAGGACGGCCCCCCTCGGCGTCCTCCCGGCGGCGCGGTCCCCCTCATCCCCGAGCGCGCCTGTCCTGTTCCATCTCCTCGCGCAGCTGCGCCAGGACGCCGTTGAGGAGCCGGGACACGTGCATCTGCGAGTAGCCGAGGCAATCGGCGATCTCGGACTGGGTGTGGTCGCCGAAGAAGCGCAGCATGAGGATCTCGCGCTCGCGCTCGGGCAGGCGGGCCAGGGCGGGCTTGAGCGACTCGCGCTGGACCACTAGTTCCAGGCCCTCGTCCTCGCTGCCCAGGTGGTCCTCCAGCCGGGTGCCCTCCTGGCCCTCGGAGTCGGCGGCGTCCGGCGCGTCCAGGGACAGGGAGCGGTAGGACTCCGAGACCTGGATGAGCTCGCTGACCTCGGCCTCGGGCAGCCCCATCTCCTCGGAGAGTTCGTGGATCGTGGGCGTGCGCGCGTGGGCCTGCTGGAAGTCGTTGAGCGCCTGGCGCAGCTTGATCCGGTTCTCCTGGTGGCGCCGGGACACGCGCACGGCCCAGGTGTGGTCGCGGAAGTGCCGCTTGATCTCACCGGTGACCGTGGGCATCAGGTAGGAGATGAACGGCTTGCCGCGGTCGGGGTTGAAGCCGTGGATGGCCTTGACCAGCCCGAGCATGGCGGTCTGCTGCAGGTCGTCCAGCGGTTCGCCCCGGCCGTTGTAGCGGCGGGCGAGCTTGTTGACCAGCGGCTGGTAGAGGACCACGACCCGTTCGCACAGGTCGTCGGCCCGCGGGTCGTCCCTGTCCAGGGCGTGGAGTTCGGCGAGCATGTCCTCGGCGGTGGGGTCCTCGTCCCGGACCGGTCTGCGCGGTCCGGGGACGGCTGGTGTGCGGTCGAAGGTCTCGTGCGTCGCGTGGGGAACGTTGATGGACAAGAGGAAGCCCCCGGTGTCGTGTTCCTGTTGGATGCCTGATGTCTGCCTGGACGGCAGTGGGCTGACGGCACGCCCGCGCTGACGATCGAGGTGGGCGGCCGGGATCCGGCGGGGGATGATCGCGATGTGAGGAGTACGTTCCCTGAGAAATGGGCCCAAAAGCCGCCGGGAGGAAATTTTTCGCCATGCACCATAAACCGGTCTGCCGTACGCATGCGGCGGCTGGAAAAGCAGGGGAAAAGCGCCCGGGCCCCGGCAGCACGCCGTACCACCAGGTGGCGCGACGGCCCGTCGCCCCTTGCCCGCACGGACGCGTAAGGGCGCCGCAACCACCGCGGCCCGCGCACCGGCCACGACCGCTTCCGCAATCTTTATTTTACTCGAACGTGCGTTTGGCTGTTTTACCGGTGAATACAAACCTCGCCCGAAGAACCAGGCAACGGGGTCGACCGCTTTCGGCGAAAAGGCGCTCCGGCCCCAGGGGTCGGACCACGGGGAGTCACAGACCGTCGGCCAGGGTCATGCGCACGGCCTCGCGAGCGGCGTCGACGACGTTCGAGCCGCCGGCCTCGATCTCGTGGGTGACCGCTGCCACCGCCGCCCCCGTCACCGCGCCGACGAGAACGCGGGCCCGGCGGGCCGAGATCTCGGGAGCCACGCGGCCCAACTCCTCCCCACCATCCAGACCTTCCTCCCCGCGATGCTGGAGAGGGGAGCCCCCGGACACGTGGTCACCACCGCCTCCGCCGCAGGGCTCGCGGTGTTCCCCGAGCGCGGTTCCGGCTACACCTACCACGCTTCCAAGTACGCCGTCATCGGCCTGACGGAGGCCCTTCGGCGCGGGCTGGACGACATCGGCTCGCCGGTCAGCGCCTCCGTGCTGATCCCGGGCCTCGTCGCCACCCGGGTGGCCGACAACAGCGTCGAGCACGCTCCCGGCGACAGCATCGATCCCGACGAGCGCGACCGGATCTCCGAGATGGTGGCCGCCGGAACCGCGGCGGCGGCCGCCCACGGCCGCGACATCGATTCGGTCGGAGCCCAGACCGCGGCCGCGGTCGAGGCCGACACCCTCTACATCCCCACCGATCGGCTCGCGGAGAAAGCCGTCCTGGCGCGCGCCAAGGCCGTCGTCGAAGCGATGCCCCCGGCCAGCGGCTACGACAGCGGCCTGTCCACCGCGATGCGGTCCCGTCGCGCGGACAGGGCGTCCGACGGAACTCGGTGACCACGCGGCCGCGGTGCGGGCGAGGCGGGTCGGATGTCCGGAGGGGGCACCGCGCGGTCGCGGGGCGCCTCAGTCCGCGGGCCGCGGGCGCAGCAGGTCGGGTTCGATGTAGATGATCGCGGCGATGGGCACCGCCTCGCGGATCCGCCGCTCCGCCTCGTCGATGGCGGCGGTGACGCGGCGGGCGTCGTCCTCGGCGTCCACGGCCACCTTGGCCGCGACCAGGAGCTCCTCGGGGCCCAGGTGCATCGTGCGCATGTGGATGACGGCGTCGATGTCCGCGCAGCCCAGGATGGCCTCGCGGATGAGGCGGATGTGCTCCTCGCTGGCCGACTCACCGATGAGCAGGCTCTTCATCTCCACCGCCAGGACCACCGCGAACACCATCAGCAGCAGTCCGATGGCCCCCGAGCCGAGCCCGTCCCAGACGCCGTTGCCGGTGATCAGGGTGAGGCTGACACCGGCCAGGGCGAAGGCCAGGCCGATGAGGGCGCCGGTGTCCTCCAGCAGGATCACCGGCAGCTCCGGGGCCTTGGTGCGGCGGATGAAGCCGAACCAGCCGACCCGGGCGCGCGCCGTCCTGGTCTGGCGCATCGCGGTGCGCAGCGCCGTCGACTCCAGGACGGCGGCCACCAGCAGCACCACGACGGGGACCCACTGCCAGGAGGTGATCGGGTGCGGGTCGCGGATCTTCTCCCATGCCTCGTACAGGGCGAACAGCCCGCCGAGGGTGAACAGCACGATCGCCACCAGGAAGGCGTAGACGTAGCGCTCGTGGCCGAAGCCGAAGGGGTGTTCGCGGGTGGCCGTGCGCCTGGCCCGCCGCCCGCCGACCAGCAGCAGGAGCTGGTTGCCGGAGTCGGCCACCGAGTGCACCGACTCGGCGAGCATGGCCGACGAGGCGGTCAGGAGGTAGGCGACGAACTTGGTCGCGGCGATCCCGAGATTGGCCGCCAACGCCATGACCACGGCCTTCGTGCTGTCCTCGCCACTCACCGCGTCGCCTCCTCGTCAGCCGCGGACCGCACGGCCCGGGGACACGGGGCGGGCGGTCGGCGCGGCCGCACCGGCCGGGGTCGCCCGAGGCGGTCGGGTCCGCGCCCCGGACTGTCCCAGGTTCGGGGGAGCCCGGTGCCCGTGCAAGCACCCCCGCGGCCGTGTCGGGCCGCGGGCTAGGAGCGCTCGGCCGCGCGGGAGCGCACGCGCAGTTCTATCCCGTCCAGGAGCCAGTCCAGCCCCCGCGCGAAGGCCTCCTCCGGGGTCGGGCCCGCGGTGGTCATGCGTTCGACGGCCGGGTAGCGCCCCGTCGCACCCGCGCGGGCGGCCAGGAAGGCGTCCTGGACCGTGTCCCACGTGCGACCGTCGGGGGTGGTCCAGGCCCCGGCCCGGTCGGCCTGGACGACCAGGGCGACGTGCCCGCGGACGTAGCCGTCCACGGCCTCCACGACGGTGAACACCTCGTGGTCGCTCAGGCCGGTGCCGTCGAAGATCCGCACGGCGGAGTCGACCCAGGCGAAGGTGTGCGGGCCGACCGGCTGCCCGGTGCCCGTGAGTTCGACGAGCCAGGGGTGCTCGCGGTAGGAGCGCAGGTCCTCGTGGGCCCATGCCCGGACCTTATCCCGCCAGGTGCCGGCGCGGGTGTGCGGCAGGACCGCTTGGCCGACCATCGTGTCCACCATCAGGGCGATCAGGGCCGACTTGTCGGGGACGTAGGTGTAGAGCGTGGCGGCGCCCACGCCGAGCCGGGAGGCGACCCCGCGCATGGACAGCGCGTCGACGCCCTCCTCCTCCGCCACCAGCATGGCGGCCTCGACGACGCGCTCCACCGTGAGGTTGTGCCGGGGGCCGCGCCGGGGCCGCCGGGGGCCGTCCCACAGCAGTTCGAGCGTGGCCGTGGGGTCGTGGACGTGGGCCACTCTCGCCTCCTCGGAAAAACTCCGTACACTGTTCGGAAAAGGTCGAACGCCGTACGGAGTTTATCCCGGGAAGGCCGCCATGCCGGACGAGCCCCGCTCCACGCCCCCATCCGACACCGCGCCCCGCGTCCCGGGGGCGGCACGCCCCCGGGCGAACCCCGTGGCCCTGGCCGTCCTGGTCTGCGCCGCCGCAACCCTGGTCGGCGCGCTCGCCGCGGCCGCCTCGACGTCGGTTCCGGGCACGGCAGGGGCCCCCGGCTCCCTGCCCGCCCTGGCCGTGCGGGCCGCGCTGTGCACGGCGCTGGTGCCGCCGCTGCTGTGGGCCGCCCGCCGCTTCCTGGACCGCACGCCGTTCCCCGCGTTCGGCCTCGCGCCCCGGGGATGGTCCGGCCCGCTGGCCGCCGCCCTCACCGTCCTGCTCGCCTCGGCGGTGCTCCTGGGGGCGGCGTGGGCCCTGGGCGCGGCCACCCCGGACACCGGCGCGGTCGGGGACGCCGCCCCGGCCCTGGCCGTGGCCCTGCCCCTGCTCCTGGCGGCCCAGATCCTGCCCGAGGAACTGGTCTTCCGCGGCTACGCGCAGCACCATCTGGGTCTGCGGTACTCCCCGTGGGCGGCCGTCCCGGGTCAGGCCGCCCTGTACACGCTCTTCGCCGCCGCGGTCACCGGCTCGGCGGCGCTCTCCGGCGAGGTGTTCCTCCTGGGCCTGTTCCTCGGGGCCCTGAGAACGACCACCGGGGAGGTGTGGACGCCGCTGGCCGCGCGAACGGCCCTGACCGCCGTCGGCGTGCTCTCCGAGGAACTCGGCCTGCGCCTGTCCTCCGCTCCGGAACCCTGGCAGTCGGTGCTCTCCCTCGGTCCGGGCCTGGCCGCCTTCTGGGTCGTGCACGCGTTGCGCGACCGCGGCCGGGTGGGCGGCCCGTCCCCCGACGCGGGCGGGCCGCGCCGCCCGCTGGCGCAGAAGGGGATCCTGTACGACGTCGGCTCCAGCTACCTGCCCGGTCAGAACTCCCGGCCGCGGTGGCGCCCGGATGTGGTGGACCGGGAGATGCGGGTGATCCGCGAGGACCTGCACTGCACGGCGGTCACCGTCTTCGGCGAGGACCTCGGGCGGCTGGAGGAGGCGGCCCGCCTGGCGCTGGGCCGGGGGCTGTACGTGTGGGTCCAGCCCCGCCTGGTCGACGCCGCGCCGGGCGAGCTGACGGCCAACCTGGGCCGGGCCGCCGAGGCCGCCGAACGGCTGCGCCGCGACCACCCCGAACGGGTGGGCCTCAACGTGGGGTGCGAGATCAGCCTGTTCGCCACCGGGGTGCTGCCCGGCCGCGACCTCGACCGACGCACGCGCGCGCTGGGCCTGCTCTTCCCCCTGCTGCCGTGGTTCGACCGCAGGCTCAACCGGCTGCTGCGCGAGATGGCGGGCACCGCGCGCGGGGGGTTCCACGGGCCGCTCACCTACGGTTCCGGCACCTGGGAGAGCGTGGACTGGGCACCGTTCGACGTGGTCGGCGTGGACTACTACCTGGACGAACTCACCCGCCGCTCCTACCGGCAGGGGCTGCGGCGGCTGCGCGCCCACGGCAAGCCGGTGGTCGTCACCGAGTTCGGCTGCTGTTCCTACGAGGGAGCCCGGGACAGGGGCGGCTCGGGCTCGGACATCCTGGACTGGAGCGACCTGGGGGACCGCAGGGTCAGGGGCGGCCACGTGCGCGACGAGCGCGTGCAGGCCGATCTCATCGGCGACCTGCTGGACGTGTTCGAGACCGAGGAGGTGCACGGGGCGTTCGTGTGCATGTTCATCGAGGGCGACTGCCGTTACTCCCCCGATCCCACCCGCGACCAGGACATGGCCAGTTTCGGGATCGTGCGCCCGCCACCGCTGGAGTCGGGGCTGTCCCCCGACGACGGCCACTGGGAGCCCAAGCTGGCCTTCCACACCCTGGCCGCCCGCTACGCCGAGGAGGCGCCCGACCGCGTGGACTGAGCCGCGGTCGGCGCGGTGCCGGTCAGGCGGTGCGGTCGCGCAGCTCGCGTTTGAGGATCTTGCCGGAGGCGTTGCGCGGCAGCTCAGCCACCACCCGCACCTCCTTGGGAACCTTGAACGCCGCCAGGCCGGCGCGCACGTGCTCCACCAGGTCGTCGGGCAAGGTCTCGGGGTCGGCCTCCCCGGTGGGCACCACGAACGCGGTCACCGCCTCGATCCACCTCTCGTCGGGCGCGCCGACCACCGCGGCCTCGGCCACCCCGGGGTGGGTGTACAGGGCGTCCTCCACCTCACGGGAGGCCACCAGCACGCCGCCGGTGTTGATGACGTCCTTGATCCGGTCCACCACCTCGATGTAGCCCTCGGCGTCGGCGCGCACCAGGTCACCGGAGTGGAACCAGCCGTCCCGGAAGGCCTCCCGGGTCTCCTCGGGCTTGTCCCAGTAGCCCCGGCACAGCTGCGGCGACCGGTACACCACCTCGCCCAGCTCCCCGGGGGCGACGTCGCGGCCGTCGCCGTCCACCACCCTGAGCTCCACGAACAGGGCGGAGCGGCCCGCGGAGGCGGGGCGCGCGTCGTGCTCCTCGGGGCGCAGCACGGTGGCCAGCGGGCCGATCTCGCTCTGGCCGAAGCAGTTGTACAAGCCCAGTCCGGGCAGGGTGGAGCGCAGCCTGTCCAGCACCGGGCCGGGCATGACGGAGGCCCCGTAGTAGGCCTTGCGCAGGCTCGACAGGTCGCGCCGGGTGAAGTCGGGGTGGCCCGCCATCGCCACCCACAGCGTGGGCGCGGCGAAGAAGGCCCGGTGGCCGGACGTCTCGATCCGCTCCAGCAGGTCGGCGGGGTCGGGCGCCTCCACCAGGGTGTTGCGCGCCCCGACCGCCAGCCACGGCATGAGGAAGACGTGCATCTGCGCGCTGTGGTAGAGCGGCATGGCGTGCAGGGGCTCGTCGTCGGCGGACAGGTCCAGGCCCACCACGCAGGACAGGTACTCGTGGACGAGCGCCCGGTGGGTCATCATCGCGCCCTTGGGGCGGGAGGTGGTGCCGGAGGTGTACAGCAGCTGCACCAGGTCGGTGTCGCGGACCTCGGCGTCCAGTCCGGGCACCGGCCCCTCCAGGCTGTCGGCGAGCAGCGAGCCGGGGCCCTCGCGCAGCTCCAGCACCTGTTCCACGCCGGTCTCGGCGCGCAGCGCGTCCACGGCCGGGCGCAGGGCGGGATCGGTCAGGACGACGGTGCTGCCCGACTGCTCCAGCAGGTAGGCCAACTCCTCCCCACGGAGGGCGAAGTTGATCGGCACGTGGACCAGTCCCGCCCGGGCGCAGGCCAGGAACCCGATGAGGTAGGCGTCGGAGTTCCTGCCGTAGGCCGCGACCCTGTCGCCCCGGACGGCGCCGAGGCCGAGCAGGCGTGCGGCGGCGCGGGTGACCGCGGCGTCCAGGTCGGCGTAGGTCCAGTCGCGCCCGCCGAAGACCAGCGCGGTACGCCCCGGGGTGCGTGCCGCGCTGCGCCGGAGGACGTCGTCCACGGTGCTGGATGTCGTCGAACCGGTCATGTCCTGCCTCCCGCCCGTCGGTACGGCCCTTGGAGCCGTCGGCAGGACCCATCCTGTGGTGCACGGACCGCACTGGCAACACCCGGCGGCGGGCCCCGCCGGCCGGAGCGGGTCAGCTCCTGAGGAACTCCAGCAGGTCCCGGTTGAACCTCTCCTTGTCGCCCGGCACGAGGGCGATGCCGTGGGAGCCGCCCTCGTAGACCTTCAGGGTGGCGTCCGGGATGATCCGCGCCGACTTGCGGCCGGTGGCGTCGATCGGCACGACCTGGTCGTCGTCGCCGTGCACCACCAGGGTCGGGACGTCGAAGCGGCGCAGGTCCTCGGTGAAGTCGGTGTAGCCGAAGGCGTCCACGCAGCGCACACCCGCCTCGACGGCCTGGTGCATGGCCATGAACCAGAAGGCGTCCTTGTTGCCCTGGGTGACCTTGTTCCCGGGGCGATCGGCGCCGAAGAAGCCCTCCGCGGTCTCCCTCCAGAACTGCGAGCGCTCCCTGAGGATGCCCTCCTTGATCCCGGTGAGGACCTCCTCGGGCACCCCCTCGGGGTTGGTGTCGGACCTGACCATGACCGGCGGGACCGCGGACAGCAGGACGGCCTGGCGCACGCGCCGGGTGCCGTGGCGCCCGATGTAGCGGGCGAGCTCGCCACCGCCCATCGAGTGGGCCACCAGCGTGACGTCCCGGAGGTCCAGGTGGTTCATGAGGTCGTTCAGGTCGTCGGCGAAGGTGTCGAAGTCGTAGCCGCTCCAGGGCTGGCCGGAGCGGCCGTGGCCGCGGCGATCGTGGGCGAGGCCGCGGAAGCCGTTGTCGGCCACCCACTTCATCTGGTCCTCCCACGCGTCGGCGTTGAGCGGCCAGCCGTGGACGAACACGACCGGTCGACCGCTCCCCCAGTCCTTGTAGAAGATCTCGACGCCGTCGCGGGTGGTCACGTGAGCCATGGGAACCGTTTCCTCCTCCTCGTGCGGACGGGGTGTCACCCCGGGTCGCGCCGTGCCCGCCCCCGGAACGGGGCGCACGGGCCACGACCAGGTTGCCCTCCGCTCCGACCTGCGGAAACCGGGGTTCCCCAAGCATGGGACAGGCTTTGCGGGAGTGCGGCGGAGCCGGGGGCCCGGCCCTGCCGCACCGCGCCCTTGCCAGGCGGGATCCCACGGCCCTAGGTTGTCCGTTGTCGTGCAACCACCGGGCGGGAGCAGCATGAGGATTCTTGTCGTGGGAGCCGGAGCGGTCGGCGGCTACTTCGGAGCGCACCTGGCCCGGGCGGGCCGTGACGTGGACTTCCTCGTCCGCCCCGACCGCGCCGCGCTCCTTCGCGAACACGGTCTGCGCGTGCGCGACGTGCGAGGACGCGTGGAGGTAGTGCCGGTCCGCGCGGTCACCGCCGACCAGGTGGGCCCCGACTACGACCTGGTGATCGTGGCCGTCAAGTCGTACGGGTTCGACAACGCCCTCAAGGACCTGTCCCCCGCCGTGGGCCCGCGGACCACGGTGCTGCCCTTCCTCAACGGCATGCGCCACGTCGACGCCCTGGTCGACCGCTTCGGCGCCGACCGGGTCTACGGAGGCGTGGCCATGGTGATGACGCGCCTGGGCGAACAGGGGGAGATCGTCCAGGTCGGCACCATGGGCCAGCTGATCTACGGACCGCTGGGCGAACACCCCGTCGTCGCGCCGCAGGACGTGCACGCCGCGCTGGACACCGGGGACCACACCGCCACCTCCGCCGCCGACATCCGCCAGGAACTGTGGGACAAGTGGGTGTTCCTGGCGACCCTGGGCGCGTGCACCTGCCTGATGCGCGGCCCCATCGGCCGGGTCAACAGCGCGCCCGGCGGCCAGGAGTTCACCGCCGCCGTCTTCGCCGAGGCCATCGCCGTGGCCACCGCCTCCGGCCACCCGCCGGGCGGGGCGGCCCGCGAGAGGGCCGACGCGGTCATCGCCGACACCACGTCCTCGACCACGACCTCCATGTACTGGGACCTGACCCGCGGCAACCCCGTGGAGGCCGACCACATCGTCGGCGACCTGGTCTCGCGGGGCCGGGAGCTCGGTGTGCCCACGCCGCTGTTCTCGCTGGCGTACACGCACCTGAGCGTCTACGGGGCGGGCCGCGGGTAGGCTGCTCCCGTCCGCCGACCGCCCCGGTGGCGCTGGCCCCGCCCGCGGCACGCCGTGGCCCGGCCCCCGTCACGATCGGAAGTCCCATGGCCCCCCGCCGTCTCGTGCTGCTGCCCTGCGCCCTCCTGCTGTCCGCGTGCGGAGGCGCCCCGGACCCGGGGACGGGCGCGGAGACGCAAACGGCCGCCCCCGAGGAGGTCCGGGAGTACGAGACGGCGCCCGTGCCCGAGGGGGAGGGCAGTGCCGTGCCCGACGACGTCAACGGCGACGGCTTCCCCGACCTCCTCTTCACGACCCGCTACGACCCGGACCCCGAGGCGGGGTCCCCCTCCCAGCGCCTGATGACCGTCCACGGCTCGCCCGGAGGCCCGGATCCGGCCGCCCGCACCGTCTGGAGCCCGTACACGGTGCTCCCCGTCACCTCCTCCGGGACCGGTGGAGAGGGCACCCGGCCCGGGACGGCCGACCTGGACGGCGACGGCTTCGCCGACATCCCGGTCCTGGTCCACGCCGACGGCGAACTGGGGTTCGGGGTGGCCGCCAGCGGGCTGGGCCCCAGGGCGATCGTGTGGGGCGGCCCCTCGGGCCCCGACCCCGACGCCCCTGCCACCCCGGTCACGCTCCTCAACGGGGAGGGGTGGCAGGACACCTTCACGGCGCTGGCGAACGGTGACTTCGACGGCGACGGCGCCCCCGACCTGGCCGCCGCCAGGGCGTCGGCGGACGGTGAGGCCTCGCGCCTCATGGTCATGTACGGTCCCTTCGACCCGGAGGGCGCTCCGGCGCGCAGCGCACAGCGGACGGTGAACGCGGAGGTCGGCGGCCTCGTCGCCGAACCCCCCGCCCCCGACGACAGCACGTCACGGCTGCTGTTCCAGCACGGCGACGACGGAGGACAGCCCGAGAACACACTGCTGCTGACCGGACCAGGCGATCCCGCGCGGTGGGAGTCTGTGGAGCTGGTCTCCGGTTCGCTGGCCGCCTTCGGCGATCTGAACGGCGACGGGGAGGGCGACCTCGCCCTGGGCGACAGCGGCAGCCGCAACGACGAACCGGGGTACCGGACGGAGCCGCCCGAGGTCGACCGGCGGGTGAACGTCTACCCCGGCCCCCTCACCGCCGAGGCGGCCGACCCCCTCACCGCGGAGCTGCCTTCGGACGGGTCCTCCCCCGGCTACGGCGCCAGCCGCGCCCTGGCCGTGTGCGACCTGGACGGCGACGGCACCGACGTCCTCGCGGTCAGCAGCGACGGCCACGGCGTCGACCTGCTGCGCCACACCGGGGACGGGATCGAGGCGGACGGCGCGGAGCCGCTGGTCCGCCGGGGCCCCGAGGACGGCCCGCTCGCCGCCGGAGACGCGGCCGGGCGGGTGGCCGGCCTCTTCTCCTGCGCGGACTACGACGCGGACGGCGCCGACGAACTCGCCCTGGCCCACGACCTCGAAGGCACCCGGGACACGCCCGTGCGCTGGTGGATCACCGGTGACGGGGGCGAGGACGAGGCCTCCTTCGACAGCGCCGCGTTCTAGGGGGCGCTCCGGGCCCGCAAGCGACGCACGAAGCCGGTACGAAGCGGAACCGAAGCCGGATCGAAGCGGCCCGTGCCACAGTCCTTCCCGGCGTCCGCACGGAGCGGACGCCGGCAACCAGGACGGAAAGCTCCCCCATGTTCAAGAAGTTCCGTACCGCCGCACTGCTCACGGCGGCGCTGGCCACAGGCTCGCTGGCACTGGCCTCACCCGCGTCGGCGGCGGCTCCCGTGGCGGACTACAACGGTGTCTGCGGCAGCGGTTACGGCGTGGTCAACTACGCCAACATCGGTTCCAAGGGCACGGTCTTCCTCACCTACAACAACTCCAACGGCTACAACTGCGCGGTGACCGTCCGGGCCAACCCGGGCTCGGCGGTGGAGATGACGGTCGGCCTCAAGCGCACCAGCGACCCCGCCAGCGCGGCCGAGGTGGACAGCGGCCAGTACACGACCTACGCCGGTCCGGTCTACCGCAGCGCGGCCGGTTCGTGCGTGGACTGGTTCGGCAACATCAGCGGCACCAACGAGAACCGCAACGGGACCAACTGCGGCTGACCCCCCGCGCGCCGCGACGGGCGGCGCGCCGACGCACGACTGGGAGCACCATGCGCAACCTCCTGAAGAAGGCCGCCACCCTCGCCGCGGCAGGCGGGATCGCCGCGGCGGGCCTGATGGCCACCGCCGCCCCCGCATCCGCCGCCTCCTACAACGGGGCGTGCGGGTCCGGCTACGGGGTCGTCAACAAGGTCGAGTTCCCCGACAACCGCGGCACCACCTTCCTGACCTACAACAACTCCAACGGCTACAACTGCGTGGTCACCGTGCGCACGAACCCGGGCGCGGCCGCGCCGATGGAGGCGTTCGTCAGGGTCAACGGCACCTCGTCCTGGAAGAGGGACAGCGGCAACTACACGACCTACGCCGGTCCCGTCTACCTGTCGGCGGCGGGCCAGTGCGTCGACTGGGGCGGCACCATCGGCACGATCACCGAGACCGTCTACCGCACCAACTGCGGGTGAGCCCCGCCCCGCTCCCCTGCCTCCGCACACCCCCGAACCACGATCGGACATGACATGAAGAAGCTCGCGCAGAGGGCCGCGGCCGTCGTCGCGGCCGCCGGTATCGGTCTGGGCGGTCTGCTCGTCAGCGCCTCACCCGCCGCCGCGGCCACCTACGGCGGCGAGTGCGGCTCCGGATACGGCGTCGTCAACCAGGACAGCATCGGCTCCAAGGGCACGGTCTTCCTGACCTACAACAGCTCCAACGGCTACAACTGCGTCGTGGCCAAGCGCAACAACCCCGGCTCGGCCGTGCTCATCGAGGCGGGCCTGTCGATCAGTCCCGCCGGAAACCACTGGGACGTCTTCGACGGCGGCTACTACACCACCTACGCCGGTCCGATCTACCTGAACGCGGCCAACAGGTGCGTGGACTGGATGGGGCGCATCACCGGCACCGAGGGCGGCAAGCGCGGCACCAACTGCGGCTGACCGGACCTCTCGCGGGCGGCTCCGGCCGGTGTTCGGCCCGGGGCCGCCCGACCCATGCCCGCCTCAGCAGCGTTTGTGTCGGTTAGCGCAACGAGCCCGGCACGGGCCGAAACCCAAACCCCCAGGTCACCCCAGAGCCGCTCCGGACACTCTCCGCGCTCCTCCCCGCGTAGGTGGACGGTACGCCGACGAGTGCCGTATGCTCCGCGACGTTGCGCAGCGGAGCGTTCATCGTGCGTCAGGGAGTTCATGAGTGGAGACCGATCTGTCAGGGATTCGGTACCGCATGCTCGGTTCTGTCGAGGTTCACTCCGAAGGACGTCCGGTCAGCACAGGAGGGCCCAAAAGGCGCACGGTCCTGGCCGCGCTCCTCCTGCAACCCGGCACCGTCGTCTCCGACAACCGGCTCATCGACCTGGTCTGGAGCGAACGCCCTCCGCGCAGCGCACGGTCCCAGCTCCAGGCGCACGTGCACGGACTCCGCAAGGCCCTGGGCGCGGACACGATCGTCCGGAGCGCCTGCGGCTACCGGATGAGCGTGGCGGCCGAGGCCACGGACAGCGGAGTGTTCGAACGGCTGCTGGTGCGCGCGCACTCCGAGCGCGCCGCCCACCGGCCCGCCGAGGCGGTCCGGACCCTGCGCACCGCGCTCTCGCTGTGGACGGGCCCGGCGCTGGGCGGCGTCACACCGGCACTGGCCGCCCACGCGCGCCCGGCTCTGGAGGAGAGGCGGCTGCACGCCCTGCTGGAACTGTACGGCGCCGAGATCGGCCTCGGCCGCGGAGCCGCCGCCGTCCCCGAACTGCTCTCGCTGTGCGCGGAGCACCCGACCCACGAACGCTTCGCGGGCCTGCTGATGTCGGCCCTGCACGCCTGCGGACGCACCGGGGAGGCGCTGGAGGTCTACGCGACGCTGCGCGAGAGGCTGGCCGAGGAGCTGGGCACCGGCCCCGGCGCCCGGCTCCGGCAGCTGCACCTGGACCTGCTCACGGCCGAGCCGGACGGCGGGAGCACGCGCGCCGGCGCGCCCGTCGTCCACCGGGTCCGCCCCGCCGAACTGCCCTACGGCGTCGGTGAGTTCGTCGGCCGCTCGGCGGAGCTGTCCGTGCTCGACCAGGCGCTGGACGACGACCGGGGGGCCGACCGCTGGCCCGCGGTGTTCCTCCTCACCGGGGTCTCCGGAGTCGGCAAGACCGCGCTGGCCCTGCACTGGAGCCACGCCGTCCGCGAGCGCTTCCACGACGGCCAGCTCTACGTGGACCTGCGCGGCCGCTCCTCCGGGGAGGAGCCCACCCGGCCCGAGGACGCGCTGCGCCAGCTGCTGCGCGGGCTGGGCGCGGACCCCGGGTCCCTGCCGACCGGCGCCGACGAGCTCGCCAAGCTCTTCCGGTCGGTGACGGCCGACCAGCGTCTGCTGTTCCTGTTCGACGACGCCTCCTCGGTCGAGCAGCTCGCTCCCCTGCTGCCCACCGGCCGGGGCAGCGTCGTGCTCATCACCAGTCGGCACCCGTTGACGGGGCTGGTCGCGCTGTTCGGCGCCCGCCCCCTGCCGCTGGACGTGCTGTCGGAGGAGTCCTCGGTCGAGTTGTTCCTGTCCGTGGCCGGGATGTGGGCCCGGGTCGCGGAACTGGCGCTGGTCACCCGGATCGCCGACCGCTGCGGGCGGCTGCCGCTGACGCTGAGGCTGGCCGCGGCAGCCCTCGCCGCCGGGACCTCCGCGGTGGACCTGCCCTGGCCCGACGTCGTGGCCGACCCCGTTCCGGGGCCGTCCGCCGGGCCGCCGCTGACCCTGGCCCCCTCGGACCCGGACTCCGGCTGAGGGGCGGCGGTCCCGGCGGCCCGGTGGACCCGTCCTCCCGTGAGCGGGGCGGACGGGGCGCGGGTCAGAGCAGGGCGCGCAGGGTCTCGCCGACCGGGGTGGTCGGCCGGCCGATGATGCGGGACAGCTCCCCGGTGGTGGCGGGCAGTTCGCCATCGCGCGTGTTGGTGTCCAGCGCGGCCACGAAGCGCGCGGTGCCCTCGTCCAGTCCGGCCCCGGTCAGGGCCGCCACGTGCTCCTCGGTGGTCAGGTCGCGGTAGACGACCTCGCGGCCGAGCAGTTCGCCCAGGGTCGCGGCGAGGCCGTCGTAGGTCCACGCGGTGTCGCCGGAGAGCTCGTACACGGCGCCCGCGTGCGCCGCCGGGTCGCGCAGCACGGCGGAGGCGGCCTCGGCCAGGTCCCGGCGCGAGGCGCCGGCGGTGCGGCCCCGGCCCGCGCTGCCGACGAAGGCGCCGGTGGCGCGGGCCTCGTCTAGTGCCGTGGCCGGGAAGGTTCGCCCGGGTGCCCTCACGCCGCTACGGGTAGCGGTCGGCCTCCCCAACGAACACCCTTCTCGCTGCGTACCCGGGCGCGTTCACGGCGCTGGGCCGCGAGCACGTCCGGGTCGCGGGCGTTGGCGTTGCGCCACCGTAGATAGGCGTGCAGCGCCCGCGTTTGCACCGTGTGGTTGGGGTGGTGGGAGTTGGCGATGGTGAACTGGCGCAGCGGCCCGAAGTGCGCCTCGATCGGGTTGGCCCAGGAGGCGTAGGTGGGGGTGAAGCACAACTCGACCTTGTTGCGCTGGGCCCAGGAGCGGATCGTGGGGCCCTTGTGTGCGGACAGGTTGTCCATGATCACGTAGATGGGGGCGCCGTCCGGGCGGGCGGCCCGGATCGTCTTGAGCGCGGTGAGTGTGTTGGCTGCGCCCTTGCGCCGGTGGTTGATGCCCCACAGGGTGTCGTCTCCCACCGAGTAGCAGCCGTGGAAGTAGGTGACGCCATGGGTGCGCCGGTAGGTGGCCGGAAGGCGGTGCGGGCGGCTCTTGCGGGCCCAGCCCGTCCCGGCGGTGGGCCGGATGCCCAGCGGTCCGAACTCGTCGAAGGCGAAGACCCGGTCGGCGAAGTGCTCCATGACGTGCTCGATGCGGTCGAGTTTGGCATCGGCCTCGGGGTCGGGCGAGTCCTTCCAGGTCGTGGTGCGTTGGAAGGTGATGCCATGCCGGTGCAGGAGCGTTCGCAGGGTCTCGCGGCCCATGCGCAGGCCCGGTCCGGGCCGGTGGGCCAGGTGGGCGGCGAGTTTGCGCAGCGACCAGCGGGTGAAGGGCTGGCCGAGCTTGGTCGGGCGGGTGGTGGCCGTCTTCAGGACGAGGTCTTCCTCGTCGGGGGTGAGTAGGCGGGGACGGCCTCCCGCCCATTTAGGGTCCAGGCAGCTCAGCCCTTGGGTGTTGAAGGCGTGGATGACCTCGCGCACGGTCTTCTCATCAGCGGCGACCAGGCGGGCGATGACGGGGGCGGTGTTGCCGCTGGCCGAGGCCAGGATAATCATCGCTCGCCGGTAGCGGACGGTGTTGGTGCTGCCCCGGCGGACGATGCGTTGGAGTTTTTGGCCCTCGGGGTTGGTGAGTCTGCGGGCTTTGAGGGGTGCGGACACCGCGGCTCCCAGGGTTGACTGCTGGTGTTGCGGTCAACCCTGGCATCGATCACTGACCCGGGCGAACCTTCCCGGCCACAGCACTAGTAGTACTTCGTTAAGTCTATGATTTCGCGGTCTGGTTCCGCCATCATGGACCCGTGGACCTGACCGCTGTAGAAGAACTCCGTGAGGACCTCGACGCGTTCTGCGCCGAGGTCCTCGCCTCCATCCCCCGTAAGGACTCCCGGGCCTGGGGCAGCTGCTACCTGCGCGGATTAATGCTGGACGGGCGACGCAAGTCCATCCAACCCATGGCCGAGCGCCTGCCCGACGGCAACATGCAAGCGCTGCAGCAGTTCGTGGGCCAGTCCCCCTGGGACCACGTCCCCGTCCAACGCCGCGTGGCCACCAAGGCCAGCCGGGCCATCGATCCGGATGCGTGGGTGATCGATGACTCCGGTATCCCCAAAGCGGGCACCGAGTCGGTGGGAGCGGCCCACCAGTGGTGCGGCGCCCTGGGCAAGCAGGCGGTGTGCCAGAGCGCGGTCAGCTTGCACGCGGTCACCGACACCGCGTCGGTGCCGCTGAACTGGCGGCTCTACCTGCCCAAGGAGTGGGCCAACCCCGCCGATGAGCGCCGCGCCAAAACGGGTGTGCCCGAGCAGGTGGGCCACCGGGAGAAGTGGCGGCTGGCCCTGGACATGGTGGATCAGGCCCGCTCCTGGGGGCTTGAGGACCAGGTGGTGGTGGCCGATGCGGGGTACGGGCAGATCCACGGCTTCCGGCAGGGTCTGGCCGAGCGCGGTTTGGACTACGTGGTCGCGGTACGCGGTGATCTCAACGCCCACCCCGGTGGGGTGGTGCCCCAGGCACCCGAGCGGCCTGGTCCGGGTCCGCGTCTGCCGCGCTATCGGACCCCGGCCCGGACGCTGAAGGAGTTGGCGCTGGAGCGGGGGCGTGGGGCCTTGCGCCGGTGCACCTGGCGGCAGGGCTCACGTGGGGCGATGCGGGGCCGGTTCCTGGTCATGGACGTGCGTTTGGCGGGTAAGTCCGCCCGCGAGGCGGCTCTGGCCCGGGCAGGAGGCCGGGGTGGTTGGGACGGGGTGCTGCCCGCTCAGACGCTGATCGCCCAGTGGCCCCCGTATGAGCAGGCGCCGACCGATTACTGGTTGACCAGCCTGGATACGAAGACCGCGCTACGGCATCTGGTGCGGTTGGCCAAGATCCGGTGGCGGATCGAGCACGACTACCGCGAGCTCAAGCACGGTCTGGGGTTGGATCACTACGAGGGACGGACCTGGCGGGGCTGGCACCACCACGTCACGCTGGTCAGCGCGGCCCAAGCGTTCCTGACCCTGCGGAGGCTGGACCCAAAAAGTCGGACGTCGGTCTGAGTCTGTACCAGGTGTTGGAGGAGCTCCAACGGGTGCTGCTGTGCTGGACCGGCGTGTGCCACACCTGTCACCGACCACTCGCACAGCAGCACCCACCCGACACAAGTTAACGAAGTACTACTAGCTGCCGCGCGAAGTGCTCTTCGTACCAGCCGTTGCGCAGGATCGTGTACGCGAGCCCGGAGGCGGGGACCGGACCGCGTGCGTGCAGCCGTCAGCGGCGTCCGCTGTGCGTGCGCGGGTCGAACGAGCCGGAGACGTCGACGTTGAGGTCCTCGGCGGCGGAGAAGCCGCGGGCGGTGCGGACCGCCCCGTCGGCGGCTTGCCTCTGCGCCACGGCCACGTAGTCGAGGAGCTGCCAGAGGATCTTCTCCGCCTCGCCCAGGGTCTCCTGCATCCGCTTCGAGTACTCCCCCTCATCCCCCCAGGGCGCCTCACCGAGGGACATGATCGCGCCGCGCGCGGCGGCCACCATCTCGTCCGTGAAGTCGGCAGCCTCATAAACGAGCCTGTTGTGCCGCCCGATCCCGTCCACGTCGACGGAGAGCCGGTCATGTGGTGCGGACATCGTCCTCTTCCTGGTCGCTGCCTGGTGTCTGCGGTCGGACGGTCACTCCGAACCGTCCGGGGAGAGGCCCCGGGTGCGCAGGCCCTCTTCGACGTCCATCTCGCCGCGCAGCACGGGGGCCGTGTCGACGCCTTCGGGGGCGGCGAAGTCGTACGCCTGCACGGCCCGCTCCACCATCCGCCGATGGGCGCGGTCGATCACCTCGACGACCGTCGCCGACAACTCGGCGGCGGCCATGCCCTGGTACCCGTCGGTGTGGAAGACGAGCCCGACGAGGTCACCGGCCGCGTCGGCCTTCGCGGTCACCAGCCGGTTCCCGGCCGTGGCCTCCTCGGTCGCCGACTCCAGGGCCGCGCCCGTCTCCATGAGCGCCCTCAACGTCGTATCAAGCCGCCGCAGTTCGGCCTCCACCTTCTCCCGTATCGGTGAGCTCATTTAGCCCGATCTCCTTCAAGGTTTTACTCAGATCGTTCACGGCATGAACGGCCCGTGAAAGCGCGCCCCGCCGACGGCGCTTCGCACAGCGGGCGGAGCCACCTGGGCCCCGCCGTCCCCCGACGATGCCCCGGAAGCCCGCCGAGCACCGCCGAGGCGACCGACCGAGCCCGAGCGGGGGCGCAGAAACCGGCACGCCATAAATGCGACCTCGGTCACACAGGCTCGCGCAGCAAAGGGCACCGCACCGGCACGCCTTCCGAATGGGGTGAAGAACTCCGTTCGCAGTCGTCCCCCACCCGTCTCCCCGAGCGCGCGGTGCCGACTCCACCCCCGGAGGACGGAGGCACGCCCGGCCGAACCCCGAACCGCAACCCCCTCACCTGTGATCAATCCGTGTCCCGACAGGAAGCCCTCCCCTGGAGAAGCACATCGGAAAAAGAAACAGAAATGCAATCAGGAGGAACAGAAAAGGAGCCGAGACAAGGGGACTCACCGCACGGAACCGGGTCACCCCTGCGAACCATTCCCCTCTGCCCGACACAACAGGTACCGCACCAGACAGGGGGAATGCAACCCGCAGAGCCGCAACTATACATATCCGAAACCCCCCTTCACCCTCAGCAACCGATCAGAAAAGCTGGAAACGCAGACGCAACAAAAGCCCGCGTCCGCCACCGCGAACACCTTGAAACCCAGGGGGCGGCTTCCGTGCCTCTCCACATTGCTGTTACCCTTGCCGTCGCTTCAGATACGTGTGATTGGAAAGGGGTCGGGCATGCTGTTTGACCCCCAGAAAATGGGTGACTCAGCACACGATTTCGTCAAAGTGGTGCTTGGGATCGACCTGCCCCGGGCCAGTGCACCGGCCATGCGCGCCGTTTCGGAGGTCTACGACCTCCTCGACAAGCAACTGCACGAGCTTTCCGACGTCATGGACACGACGCGCAACAGCGTCCGGAGGAACTTCGGCGGAGCGGCCTCCGACTACTACAACCGCTCCCTAGCAGCCTTCACCAGCGGCGACAGGGACTACATCGGCAACGCGGCGAGCACGAGCCGTATGCTCTCGGCCGAGCTGCGCAAGGCGGCGGCGAACGTCGACTACATGGTGGCGATGGTCTGGGTCCAGGTGGCCCAGCTCATCGCCGAGATCACCTGGGCCATCGCGGCGGCCAAGTTCACCTTCGGCGCCTCTCTGAAGTGGATCCCCGTCTTCAAGGCGATCCGGAGCCTGGCCATCCAGCGGCTCATCGCCTGGTTCATCGTCACCGTTCCCAGCCACCAGGTCGTCAGCCAGGTCTTCGCGAGCTTCGGCGCACTGATCCAGCGCGTCCAGATCGCCAACGGTGACCGGGGCGGGGTCGACAAGCGCTTGGTGCACGACGCGCACGTGGGGGCCGTGATCGAAGGGCTCGTCTCAGCCGGCATCTCCGGGGGCGTCGGGGCGTTCATCAACAGCGGTTTCGCGAAAGCCTTCACCCGTGGCATCGACGACCTGCGCGGCCTGCCGGACCCCGTGCCCCCACCGCCGGTCAGGAACGGCGTGCCGGACCCCGCGCCCCCGCCGGACGCGCTCAACGACGACCTAGCGGACCTCTTCACCCGCCACCGGGACGAGATGCTGGTCCCGTTCCACCCCGGTTCCCCCACCGGGGCGCGCTCCTGGGACAACACGGTCGAACAGAACGTCTTCCGCGTGGAGATGGCGGATCTGTTCCAGCGCTCCTTCGCCGAACGCATGGGCGTCGACCAGGCGCGGCGGCTGGGCGACGACTACGCCGACACCCTGATCCGCTCGTGGGGTGGCGTCGACCTGAGCTCCCAGCTCTCCCGGACGATCGGCGACAGACTGCCCACGCCCCTGCGCGAGCACCTGTCCGACGTCCCGCAGAACCTCGCCGGGTCGCTGCACCGGAGTGCGCAGGGGTTCCTGCCCTACTTGCGGGGTCTGGGGCTGGGCGCGGGGACCGGGGCCGCGGAGGGCTTCCTCAGCGAGGGCCTGGGCAGTCTCGCCAGCGGCCAGGGGTTCGTCGTCACCCCCTGGTCCGCCACGTCCGGCGCGACCATGAACACGACCCACCAGCTGACCACCGACTCTGCTCTGGCGGGCATCGACGCGCTCAGCGGCCCAGGCGGTGTCCTCCTTCCCCCCGAGCTCCCCCCGCCTCCGGAGCCGGAGCTGCCCACCCGGACCGGGAAGGGCCAGGCCCACACGGCGTGGCCCCCCAGCGGCGACGGCGAAGGAGGGCCGACGCCCGCCAGCGGTCCCGACGCCCCCGATACCAGCCTCGTGCCGACCGTCACCGTCGATGGGCCCGCCCCCGCACAGGATGGCGGAGACCGCTCGCGCGGCGGCTGGAACGGGTTTCCGGCGAGCGGCGCGGACGCGCACCGCCCCGGCGGTTCCCCGGCAGCCGGAGAGCAGGTCGCCCCTGCGGTCCGAAGGCAGCGGGACCACATCCCGGACGGGGCGGGCCACACCGACGCGTACCGTCGCGCAGGCACCCCCGGCCCTTTCACCGGTGGCCATGACGCCGCAGGCGCCGGGACTTCACGTGACCGGACCCCGGCACCCCCGCACGAGGAGGGAACCAAGATCCCCCCGCCGCCCCCGGCCGCCGTGACGCCCCAGACCGGTGCCGACCGCGCCGCGCCGCCGCAGGGCGCGGCTCCCCCCGGCCGTCCGTCCGGCGAAGCGGCCCAGCCGTCCCGCCCGGGAGCGCAGGAGACGACGCGGTCCGTTCCGGAACCGGCTCCCGCCGGAAAGACCGGCCCCGAGCGGAACGTCTCCCCCTCCCCCGTCACCGCGGAGCCCCCCGCCCCGGCCGACATCCGGGAGACCGCGGCCCCGCCGACGGAGAGCGCGTCCATCCGTCCCCGGCCGACCCCCTCCGCAGCCGAACGGTCGGGGACGAACGCGCCCCCGTACTCGTTCGACGCCTCACTGAACCCCACCGGCGGCGCCCCGGGCCTCCGGGACGACGCCGACGACAACGCCTCCCTCGGCGACACGGACTCCGACACGTCGTCGCTGTTCGACGACGCCGCGTCCGACACGTCGAGCCTGGACACCGCGTGGCCGGACGCAGAGGACGCATCGCCCGGGGCCGACACCCCTCACCCCGTGGTGAAGGACGCGAAGGCCCCGGAGGGCCTGCCAGAAGCCCCGGGCCAAGCCTCCGGGCCCGGCCTCCTGGCCTTCCCTGTGACCGAGAGCGGTCCGGCGGGGCCCGCTCCCAACGTCTCCGTTCCCTCGGCGGGGCCGACCCCGGCAGCCGTGCGCACCGACCCGCAGGTGCCCCCGCCCGGGGCGACCGAGTCCTCGGCGGACCGCCGCGACGCCACTCGGAGGAACGGGGGCACCGACACGGGCGGGGAGTCCGGAACCGGGCGCGGGCAAGGCGGCGGTGCTCCTTCGGCCCGATCCGGCACCGGGCCCGCACCGTCCGAGGAGGGCGTGCCCGGGACCACGCCCCCGGAGGCGGACGGCGGCGAGTCGCCCCCCGCCGCCGACCCCGCGGACGCACGCGCCGAACACGCCGCTGACCTGGTCGCACAGGCCCGACGGCATCTGGGCGACGGGGACGTCGCGCGTGCCCGGGCGGTGAGCGCGGACATACAGAACCTGCTCTCCCCTCGCCCCGACGACGGCGCCCCGCAGAACCCCTCCGTGCGCAGGGCCCGCAGCCTGGCGCTCGGACTGGTCTTCACCCTGTCCGACCCGGCGAACCTGCGGACACCCGCCGACCCGGACGCCTTCCCGGCGGACAAGGCCGAGGACGCCGCCACACTCCTGCGGGGCGTCGAACGCAACCTCCGGGACCGCCACGACCCGGCGCGCGCCCGGCTCTGGCTCCCGGGCGGGCGGCTCACGACGGACTACGTCCGCTACGCGATGCGAGACCCCGCGGACCGGGGGCCCTCCCCCTACGGTGCACCGGACACGGTGACGACCGTCAACACGGCGCTGGTGGACGGTGGCGGAGACGCATCGGCTCCGCAAGGACGGTCCGGGGAGTCGTCGGCGCCGGACCGGACCGGGAACCCGGGAACGCGTGCGACGGAGGGGGACACCGGGGACCCGCCGGCCCCGCTCTCCCCCTCCGAGGCCGAAACCGTGGCGGATCGGGCCCACGGAACGGCCGAGAACGCCTTGGGGCTGGCACGCGCGGCGGCGGACCGGGTTTCCGCGGCGGCCAGGACGGCGACCGACGCCGCCACCGGAACCGCGGACGCCGTGACCGCCGCCGAACAGGCCGCCCGGGCACGCGAGGAGACCGGCCGCGCGGCCGGAGCGGCACGGGACGCGGCGCGCCTGGCAGCCGAGGCCGTCCGCGGTACGTCCGCCGATCTCGACCGTGCCGGGCAGGCGGTCCGGGAGACGGCTCCGGACACGGACGCCCACCGAGCCGCCGCCGACGCCGAGGCCGCCGTCCGCGCCCGCCACGAGGAGACGGTGCGGCTGCGGGACGGGGCGGAGCGCCACGCGCGGGACGCCGACGCCGCCCTACGCGACGCCGCCGCGACCGCGGACGGCGCCCTGACCGCCGTCTCCCTTCGCGTCGCCGGAGAAGCCGAGCGGACCGCGGGCGCGGCGGAGCGGGCCGCCGCCGGAGCCGCCACCGCCCTGCGTGTCACGCGCGAGGCCGCGGACCGGGCCGCGCGGGCGGCGCGGTCCGCGGACGACACCGCGGCCGCCGTCACCGCGGCGGAACAGGCCGTCCGGGAACGGGACACCGCCGCCGACGGGGCCGGATCGGTGCGGCTGGCCGCAGACCAGGCCGAGGGGTTCGCCGGTCGGACCGCCGCGTCGGTCGCGCTGGCGGAGAGGATCACCCGGGCGGCCGCCCCCGGCACGGACGCCCACCGCACCGCCGCTGGCCACGAGGCGAACGTCCGCTCCGGCCGCGACCGGGCGGACCGGCAGCGGAACCAGGCGCGGGCGCGCGCGGAGGAAGCCGCCACCGCACGCCACGACTCCACCACCGCGGCCGTCGAAGCCCTCATCGCGGCCGCGCACCGCGCGGCGTCCGACTCCGCCGGTACCCGGATGGCGGCCGACGACGCCTACCGGCGCTCCGGGATCGCGCGGAACCGGCTCGCGCGGGCGGAGGACGCCGTCCGCGCCGGGATCCTGGCCGACACCGCACGCCCCCGCCGGTCACAGGAGTCCCGGGACGCGGTCCGGCGCCTCACCGACGCCGTCGGTGAGGCGCGGGAGGCTGCGGACGCCGCGCGGCAGGCGCGTACCGGCGCGGAGGCCTCCGCAGACCCAGCACGCGTCGCCGGTACCACCGCCGCCCTGAGTGCCCTGGGCCGGGTGTCCGCCGCGCTGAACGCCGTCCCGGACAGCGCCCATCCGGCGGCCACGAGGGTCGAGTCGGACCTGAGGCGGACGGACGCGCTGGTGAACGGCGCCCGCGACCTGCTCGGACGCACCGCGCAAGACCTAGCCGACGCCCATCGGCACGCGCAGGACACCGCGCTCTCGGCCGACCGCGCCGAGGCGCTGCTCCCCAGCGACCTCACGTCGGCGTCCCGCCTGCGCGAGAAGACGGACGCACGGTACGACCTGGACTACCTCGTCACCTCGCGGCTGAGCGGCCCCGACCGCCTTTTCACCAGGGCGGTCCACCAAGCGGTCGCGGACATCGTCGGCCAGCGGATCACCGACCCGCCGCCCGGCCTCTCCCGGCTGGTCGACACGGCCCTGAACCGGGTGGCGCACGAACACGGGATGTCCGCCTTCTTCGCGCCCGGGGGCCGGGAGATCACCGTCACCGACCCCGGGACGGACGGCGCCGCCCCCAGGTCCTGGACCGTCCGGGTCTCGCTGGCGTCCGATGACCCCGCCGGGTACCGGCACCTGGACGTCGAGCACCGGGCGTCGGGAGCGCCCCTGGAGTCCCGGGCGGAGGAGCGCAGCCGCTCCGCCGCCACCGGGGGTTCCTCGTCCTACGACCCGCGCCGCATCCTCGCTGCGCGTTTCACGGGAAGCCCTCTGCTGCTCGGCGACGTCACCGGGTCCGCGGCGGGACCGTGGGTGACGGCCGGCGGCAGCTTCTCACGCGGGCAGCGCGCGGCGTCCCACGGCGGGACGACCACCGCCGCCTCCAAGATCGAGTACACGGCCTTCGCCAAGCCCGAGTTCTACGCCAACGACCTGCGGGTGTGGGCCGAGGTGACCGCGCGGCCGGAAGGGGGCGGGACGGCACCGGCCGCGGGCGGGACCAACGGGAGGGACACCGGGGAGGCCCCTGCGCCCGCCGTGGACCTCCCGGTCGGCTCCTCGGTGATCCGTGACGGCATGGTGTTCACCCTGGCCGGCGAGGTCCAGGGGCGGCCCGACGGGATGCCGGGGCACATCGACCTCACCCCGGGCGCCGGGGAGGAGGGCGGCCCCGGGCACCGGCCCCGCAACCTCGGCCCGACGGGCGGCCTGCCCATCGCCGTCCACAGCGTCACGCCGAACGCCTCGGCCGGGGAGGACCCGGCGCACACCGACCTGGGCTCCTGGATCGCCGACTACCTGGTTTCCGACGCCTATCGGCTGAACAGGGAGGCGACCAGCGCCAACACCGCGGCCCAGTGGATGAAGGACCTCACCGGGCCGGGCACCGGCCAGGACATCGCGCGCTGGCAGGACGAGATCCGGCACGTCCTCGACAACGACTCCTTCCAGGAGTACCTCCCCCACCTGGACCGGGGGCCGGTCACCGTGAGCGCCTCCCATCCCCGCCTGGGCGAGGTGATGTTGGAGTTCTCGGCGAGGCCGCGCGACTACCGGATCAAGGACCACAGCCCGCTGATCGACGACGCGACCTTCAAGGAGAGCATCGAGGACGGCACCAGCCTCACCCAGAGCCGCAACACGAGCTTCACCCTGACGGGGGGAACCGGTTTCGGCGTGATGGCCGAGCTCCCCTCCGGAGGGGCCCTGCGTGTCAACGCCCCCCATGTGGAGGCCACCTGGTGGCAGTCGCTCCACTCCGAGAGCCACAACGCCTCCGGCTCGGGCGAGCACCGGTCCCTCAGCCGCTACGTCTCCTCCACGGAGAAGTTCGCCGCCTACGAGGCCTCCCACGACCTGTCCGTTCACGTCCAGGGCGAGGCGGACCCCCACCACTTCACCGTCACCGGTGTGGAGTTGCTCCCCGGCGAGACCGCGGGCCGGCTGGACCGGGCGGCACGGGGCGGGGAGACCCCCGACGACGGGGGCGGGGACGAGCGGCGCCCGCCCTTCCCGCACCTGGACGTCGACAACCCCGTCCACTTCCGCGGGTCCCACTTCCTCGGCCTGGAGTGGGGCGGTCCCGCCCCCCGCGACGGGAGCGACGGCGAGCGGCCGGTCGTCCGGGGCAACGGCGCGACCGGGGACGACGGGGGCACCGGGGGGACCGGTGAGCCGACACCCCCGGTCACGTCGGACGGCCGGCACGGCGTCCTGGAGCGGTACCTGAACGACGTGCTGGCCGGTATCGCGCGGGAGCACCCGGGCCTGGTCATCCCCGAACTGGTCCGCGACAGGGACACCTACGCCCGCAGGCCCGGACGGGAGGGCGCCTCCTACTTCGAGCGTTCGTTCCGTGAGCGCTGGGGGTTCCGCCGCTCCTACGACACCGCCTACAAGAACACGATGCTGGTGCGTGACACCCTCCAGAGCACCCTGGGCAAGGACGACCTGGAAAGGCTCGCCCGCCCCGGGGAGGGCCTGCCCGTCCGGCTCCGGGAGTCGGCGACGGTGGACCCGACCCTGATGGCGAGGTTGAGAGAGTTCATCCGCCCGAACACGGTCACCGTCCGCCTGCACGCCGAGTTCGGCCGACTGTCCCACGACGGGACGAGCACGGCCGAGACGGGCCTTCGGGTGCGCGGCACCGCCTCGGCCTCCACCGAGTCCGCGACCGGGAGCGCGTTCACCCTCGCCGTCTCCGCGGGTTCGGGCATGGTGCGCTCGGCCGAGGGCGACGCCCGCGGGATCGCCCGGCTGCTCGGCGGGTTCATGGCCTCGGCGGGCTGGAACCGGGTCGACCACTTCGACGCGGCGTACGGCACGGGGCACAAGTCCGACGCCCGCCTGTTCTTCCCCGAGGGCTCGGACCGGTGGAGCGGCGAGGTGGTCCTCAGCGCCCGTCTGCACGACCACGACGCCGAGGAGCAGGCCGGCGGGACCAGCCAGGGTACGGACCTGCTGGACCGGCCCGTCAAGGCCGCCTACTCCGTGGTCACGCCCACCACCGTCGGCGACAACCTGGTCTCCGCGCGGCCGGCGCCCGGCCGGGACGGCCGGGCGCCGTCGGGGCTGACCCCCGAAGAGGCGCGGGAGATGCTCGACCCCCGCCCGGGGCGACGCGATTCTCCCGAGGAGGCCGTACCGGAGGCCGAGGGCGGGATTGGGGCAGCACCGCCCGAGGGGGCCACCCGGACCTCCGGGGCGGAGGGTGAGGCCCCTGCCGACCCGCCGACCGACAACACGCGTGTCCTGCTGGACCACGGTGCGGTCATCGAGCACGTCAACCCCCTGCTCCGGGAGGAGGACAACACGGGACCGGGCCGCAACCTCCTGCGCCGCACTCTCGACGTGTTCTCCCGTCCACGCCGGTTCTGGTCCGACGGGGGACGGATGAAGCTCTCCTCCTTCCTGGACGGCGTCGGCGGATCGACCCTTTTCTCCAACCTCATGTCCCCCACCGCGGTGGCCTCCGACCCGGCCTCCTTCTCGGAGTCAGGCCGCCGCAGGCGGATCGAGATGCGGGGCACCTGGTTGTCCCCCAACGACATGCGGGCCACCGGGGTCACCAGGGTCACGGTCGGCGAGATCACCGACCTGAGGCTGGCCAGGGCACAGGTCACCGTCCAGTCCGAGACGTCGTCGACGGCGTCCGCCGCCGTCACCAGGATCAGCGGCTTCTTCGCCCGGTTCACGGGCTTCGCCGGGGGGACCACCAACTCCATCGAGGAGGGCGGGGCCGAATCCGGCGTCGACCGGTCCACCGCCGACGGCGTCATCCCCATGGCGGGCCCCTCCCACAACCGGAGCTTCCTCCGCCGCGGCGAGACCACGGACTCCGGGGTCTCCTCCGCCTCGGGGCTCCTCCTGCTGCCCAAGGCGGCGGCCGTCTACGCCTTCACCGCCGCGGGCTCGATCGCGCAGGCGTGGGAGTTCAAGAAGCACCGCGGCCTCAACCTCCCCAACTGGTGGACCCACAGGTACGCCGGATGGAGGGCACGGGTCGACGACCTCGTCTCCGGCTACATCACCGCACGCGACGCCGAACAGGCCGGCATCATCACCGACGCCGTGGCCCACGGGGACGACGGTGCCCCCGAACCCTCGACCCAGACCAACCCCGCACCACCGCCCCACGCCCGCGTCCGCGCCGGATTCGACAGCGCGGGCAGGCAGAGCCTCCCCGTCGACCCCGCCCGCGCCGTGGACTCATTGGAGACGCGGCTGCGCACCCACGGGCTCACCTTCAGCCGCGGGGGCAAGGAGCGCCTGCTAGTGACCCTGTCCGAGCAGCTGGGGACCGCGACGGACGCACTCCCGCCGATCGCCGTCAACGTGGTGTCGACGGACCGCAACGCCCACTTCTCCAAGCCCGCACGGGTCCTGGTCGAGTTGGAAAGGACCAACCCCAGGGTCGACTACGTCACCTCGGCCGCCGCCACCGTCGAGAGCCACTCCTGGCAGGCCGAGCACTCGCACCAGGACTCCCGGCAGACCTCGAGAACCACGGGCCTGGACTTCCTCCCCTGGCAGTCCAGCGGCATGAACGGCGGCAGCGACCGGCCGCCGGGCAGCAGCCTCCTCTTCGCCTCGCCAGCCGCGGGGACCAGTGGAACCCGGAACGCGTCCGAGGGGCTGTCCTCGTCCTCGGAGACCACCCACACCATCGTGATGGAGTCCTCCGGCCCCTACCTGAAGATGACGGAGGACGCGTCCCTGACCCTGACCATCGAGGTCGACGGCGACGGACTCGTGCCCACCGCGGGAGTCCGGCGGGGAGAGAGGGCGCCGTACCTGGAGTACAAGCAACCGGTCGTGGAGACGGCGACGGTGGACGGCGGACGGGTACGCACCTTCCACCTGGGTTCGTCGCTGGACTTCACCCCGCCTGCTGCCCCCGCCGCACCGCTGGACACGGTGCCCGCGCCGCCCACCGCCGACCCCCGCGCGGGCGACACCCTCGCGGGCGCCGTCACCACCGCCACCGGGGAGCTCACCACGCCGCCGGACGCGCTGCGCGACGCCGTCATCATGCCCACCGCCGTCCACGGCCCCGACCTGCGCGACACCGCGCTGCGGACCGTCGCCGCGTCCCTAGGGTGGGAGCCCCCGGCCGCCCCCGACTTCGGAGCGGACCCGACGGCCGAGCAGCTGGACCGGCTCCGCGCCCACCACGCCCGCGCCACCGACGACGCCCGCCGCCACATCGCCGACCACCTCGAACTCGACCCCCGCTACACCCCCATCGACAACTCCCTCAATCCCGTGGCCCTCAAGGGCCTCCTCTCGCACAACCTCGGCCGCCCCTCCGGTACCGACATCCTGCGAATCGGACGCACTCAGTGGCGTGTCGCCGCCACCCCCGACTTCACCGGCGCCCGTATCGTCACCGCGCGCCCCGACGCCCGGCTCGTCCACAAGGAGGCCGAAGGGCGGAGCGTCTCCCACAGCCGCTCCCAGGGCGGAGGAACCACCGCCACCACGGCCTTCCGGCCCACCGGCCACCACACCGTCGACCCCGACGACAACGACCGCAACGCCCACCTCACCGGCTCCGGAGACGCCACGGTCCGCACCGTCACCGGCGACTCGCCCACCGGCGACGGCCTGGCCAGCGGAGAGCCCTCCGACATGGAGCGCCAGCGGCTCGGCACCGCCTACCTGGTGGAGTTCGACACCACCTGGACCACCGGCGCCCGAACCGACGAGAAGACGTTCTTCGGCGGCACCGCCCCCCGGCAGTTCACCTCCCACCACACCAACAGGACCAGCGCCTGGATCTCCCGGAGCGACGCCGTCGCCCTGGGCGTCCTCACCTCCGGACAGGCCGACGCCGCCGAAGCGCCCATCACCGCCGAGTACGACGCCGCCAAGGCCATGGCCGACGCCGAGGCCGCCTACACCGGGCAGCGCGCCGAACTCCCCGCGCTGGTCAAGGCCTACCTCGACGCGTACAAGGCCCACGCCGCGGACCCCACTCCCGCGAACCGCGCGGCCCTCGACGGCGCCCGCACCGCCTACGGAACCCAGGCCACCGCCTACCGGACCGCCCTGGGCGCCTACAACGACGCCGTCACCGCCTGGACCACCGCGACCAACGCCACCGCCGCCCACCTGGCAGGTATCACCCCGCCCGGCTCCCCGCCGGCGGCGCCCCGCCCCGACTCCAGCGCACCGCTGGGGAGCCAGCTCAGCCCGGTGTTCGGCCTCACGCCCCGGGAGACCCCGACCGCGCCCGACGGAGGGGGCACGACGACGCGACCGGGGGCGGGGCCCGCGGCGGACTCGCTCCTGGAAGCGTTCCACAGCGCCCTGAACACGCAGCCCCGCCCCTCCGGAGCCGACCGGTGACCGATGAGGAGTCCTCCGGTCCCGAGACGGGACCATCCGCGGCCGGTTCCGGACCGGTCGGCGCCCGTGCCGAACACGGACGACGAGACCGCCGTGTTCCTGATGGAGATGACGGACCGGGGACCGGCCGAGGAGAACGGACGCCTCCCCGGACCCGGGTAGACGTGCGGCCGGGAGGACGGGATGGCCGACACCCTGCGGCTGGAGGCGCTCCGGTCCTGTGCCGGAAGGGTCGACGACCCCGGGGGACGGGGGTGGACGCCGACGCCCCGAGTCCCGTGCGGCGGGCCTGGAGGAACTGCGCGCCCCGCACGTAGCCGAGAAATCCACCGAACCCGCCCGCATACGGTTCCTGTTGCGTTCCTGGCGTCGACTGACGCACCTGGCGTAGACAGTTCTCCGGGCTGCGTCTCGCCCCGTCCCCTGCCAGGACGAAGACGGGGACCCGCCACAGCGTCCCGGAACCGCTCTGGAGGGCGTCTGGCGCCGCCCTGAGCCGTGTGCGCGAGCGCCGGGCGAGACGTCCTCCGGGGATGCCCCGGAGAGGGCCCCGAAGGACGTTGCGCGGCACCCAACCGGACGGGCTCCATCCGGGAAACGCCTGTTACGCGGAACTCTTGGCGCGCAGACGTCGGGTTGCGGTGTTTCCCTGGTATGTCGGTCCAGGTGTCTCCCGGGATCGCTCGGAACCACCCCGAGGAGTCTCGATGCCCGCCCCGCCCGAGTCCGACACGCCCCGCCGCCCGGACCGGGCACGGGCCCGGGCAGACGTCGGGGCGGCGGGTGGAACGTCGTAGGGTCCCCAGGTGTGGCGGCCGAGCGCCCGGGGACTGCCCCGGCACCGCTCCGGCCGAACGGCGGATGGACGCGGCGGTCAGTTCCCGGACAGGGCGATCCTGACCAGCTCGTCGCGGGGCGGACCGTAGTCGCGGAAGATCCCGTCGAAGGCCGAGCAGGTCATGAAAGCCGGGGTCCGGATGCCCCGCATGGACATGCACAGGTGCTCACCGCGACCGATGACGGCGACGTCGTTCGTATGGGCCACCTTGGAGACCTCCTCGGCGATGTCGCGTACCAGGCGTTCCTGGACCTGGAGGCGGTGCGCGTGGCGATGGGCGATCCGGGCGAACTTGGACAGCCCCAGCACGCGTTCGTCCGGCCGGTACGCGATGGTGAGCACGCACGAGAAGGGCAGGAGGTGGTGTTCGCACAGCGACCACACGGTGACGTCGGAGACCATGACGATCTGTCCGTCGGTGTGCAGCGGGAAACTGGTCTCGACCCGGCCGGCCTGGTAGTCGCTGAACTCCCTCCACCATCGGGCGAAGCGCTGCGGGGTGTCCCGCAGCCCACTGCGGTCCGGGTCCTCACCGATCTCGATGAGGAGCTGCCGCGCCACGTCCTCCAACGGATCGCGCACGGCGGGGTCATGGGGTAGGTCTGCCAGCGTCATACACCTCTCCGATCGCCCCACAGCATGATGTGCAGCCTGGTGGTCAGATTCCAACCGCGGGCCATGACGGGATCCCGCAACCGGACGAGGGACCTGTCCAGTGCCTCCCGGGTCCGCCCTTCCGGCATCACCCAGACCGGCCCGATGCCGTACCGTTCGACGAGCGTCCCGACCTCGTCGAGGTCGGCCTCGGTACGGCAGACGAACTTGAAGGCGGTCCCCGGCAGCGCGGCGAGGGCCGCCAGGGCCGGGCCGACGATGCGCCTGTCCTCCGGGTCCCCCGAGTGGGCCAGTTTCGGTGACACGTTGAACCTGACCAGCTCCGCCAGACGGGGTTCGGGGATGATCGTTCCGTTGGTCTCCACCTCGATGTCGTGACCCGAGTCCCGCAGGTCCCGCACCAGCGGACGGAGCCTGGTCTGCTGGTTCAGCGGTTCACCGCCGGACACGACTATCAGGGGGACCTCGTAGGCGACCAGGCGGTCACGGACCTGCTGGTAGGGAACCGCTCTCAGCTCCTCCTTGGGGTCGTAGGCGACCTTGGTGTCGCCCAGACCGGTCCAGTCCCAGGTGTAGGGCGTGTCGCACCAACGGCAGGACAGGTTGCACCCGCCCAGCCGCACGAAGGCGCAACGGCGCCCGAGTGAAGGCCCTTCTCCCTGGATGGTTCAAGTAGGGCCGAATATCTCGTTCACTACAAGACTCGGCGTTCCCACGGCCTCACCTCCTTTCGCGTCGCATCCCGTGGCCTCGCTCGCGGCCCCCGCCCCGCCCGCAGCCCGCCCGTCGCGGGAGAGCGCGGGATGCGCGACGCACCCGTGGTCGTGCGAGCGGTGGGGCCGACGGGCGGGGCCGGGACGGTCTATGCGTCGGCCCGCCGAGGGAGCGGACCGTTCCGGGATGCCCGGGGTCGATGGGTCGACCCCCTTGTTCCCAGGTTCGCCGAGGCGGGCACGGAGCGCATCACGGTGGTCACCGAGAGATCCGGGATCAGGGTGCCGAGAAGCGCGTGACGCCGTCGAGGTACTCGGTGGGGTCGGGGAGTCCGGCCTCCTGGAAGGCCTCGCGGCGCTCGTAGCAGGTCCCGCACGTGCCGCAGTGGACGTCGCCCCCCTTGTAGCAGGACCAACTGCGTTCCAGGGGCGCTCCCAGGCGCACGCCGTGCCGTGCGATGTCGGCCTTGGACCACGCCATGAAGGGGGCCTCCACGCGCGGCGCGGCGAACCCCTCGTTGGCCACCCCCACCAGGTGGCGCAGCGCGTCGACGAAGGCGGGACGGCAGTCCGGGTACACGAAGTGGTCGCCGGAGTGCATGCCCAGGGCCACGGTGCCCGCCCGTCTGGCCACCGCCACCGAAGCCGCGAGGTTGGCCAGCACGGCGTTCCGGTTCGGGACGACGGTGTCGCGCATGGACTCCTCCGCGTAGTGCCCGTCGGGCACGTCCACCCGGGCGTCGGTGAGGGCCGAGCCCCTGAGCAGGGGCCCGAAGCCCGTGACTCCCAGAACGTGGTGCTCCGCGCCGTAGTGGCGGGCGACGGCCCGGGCGGCGTCGACCTCCTTCCCGTGCCGCTGCCCGTACTCCACTGTCACCGCGACCAGTCGGAACCGCAGCGCGGCGAAGTGGGCGAGCAGTGTCGTGGAGTCCATCCCGCCGGAGAACACCACGACCACGGTGAAGGGGTCCCCCTCGGTCTCGTCTCGCGGTGTGTCCTGTACTCGCATCGGCGTCTCCGTCCACACATGGGGCGATCCGGCAGTCAGCGCCCCGGTCGGGACGCCCGTCCTGCGGTTCCACTCTCGTGCGCGCACGTCGGCGTGGCATCACGGACGGCGACCGAAGTGTTCGCGCGTCCCACCGCAGTCCCGGGTCCGGCTCACTCCCCGCCGACCAGGATCTCCCACCTTCCGGGGCTGCCGAGGATCTTGCCGAACTCTCCCCTCCCGGAGATGCCCAGCTTGCGGTAGGCGCTCGACAGGTGCAGCTCCACCGTGCGACGGGTGATGTGCCGACGGCCCGCGATCGTCTTGTTGGCCTGCCCCAGCAGCGCGTCGATGAGGATCTGCCGTTCGCGCGGGGTCAGGGCGAGGATGCCCCGCACGGAGACGTCGCGTGAGGTGCACGCCTCCAGGGCCACCAACTGGAGCCGTACCCGGTCGGCGAGGTCGCGTGCGCCCTGTCCGGCGGCCAGGGCGGCCGAACGGCTCAGGGCCGCCGCGGCCTCCCCGTGGCGGCCCATCCGCGCCAGCACCGTGCCCAGCTCCGCCGTGGTCCGCGCGGTTTCGAGGTCGTGTCCGGTGCCCTTGAGCAGGTCCACCGCCGAGCTCAGCGCCTCCGCCGACGCGGGCTCCCGGGCGAGCGCGCCCCACACCCGCAGCGCGCGGGCCCGCTCCTGCGGCGAACCGGTCCCCTCCGCGAACTCCACCTGTCGACGGGCGTCGCGCACAGCCTCGTCACGGGCGCCCGCCTTGGCCAGGAGGAGGGCGCCCTCGCTCCGCCAGCAGAGCGTGCCCGGCCCCCGGACCCCCGCCGCGTCCCGGCGTCGGACGACCTCCAACAGGTCCTCGGCGCCCTGGGACAGGGCGCCCTCCCTGATCCTCAGCCGCGCTCGGGCGAGTGGCACGTCGGCGTCGTGCCACGCCGTCGGCGGGTGGCCGTCGTGGTGGTGTCGGCTCAACAGCGCCTCCGCCGCCTCCGGGTCGCCCAGGTCCAGGTGGACGTTGGCCAGGAGGCCGACGACGCGGGTCCGGAATCCGCTGTAGCCCCGACCACCGTGGGCGGGCAGTTCCGAGAGCTGTTGCGTGAGCGCGTGCCGGGCCGCGGACAGGTCGCCCGCGGCGTAGGACCCCGCCGCCTCGGTGAGCCGGACCGCCGTGCCCACCCAGCGGGGCAGCCGGTCCGGATCGGCGACCAGCGAGCGCCGACGCGTGGACGCCTCCGCCTGGTGCCCGCAGCCGACCAGCACCGACAGGGCGGCGGGCAGGGCGGGCGGTTGGAGCAGGAGCTCGTCGAGGCCGTGGTCCAGGGCCCGCCTCGCGTCGGCGAGCACGGACGACGGCGGCCCGCCCATGAGGTAGGAGGAGAAGGCGCTGACGGCCGTGACGGCGGGAGAGCGCGGCACGTCGGCGGGGCCGGGAGCCCCTTCGGTCGGCTGGGCGGCAGTCGGCTCCGGCGGCAGGGACCGGCCGTGAGCGAGGAAGGTCCGCGGCCAGGCCTCCCGCTCCGTTCCGGCGACGGCCTCCCCCACCGTCCGCAGGACGGCGGACGCGTCGTCGCCGCGTTCGCCCTCGCAGAGCGTCGCGCCGATCAGGCCGAGCAGGCGGCGACGGACCGCGTCGTCGGTGGTGCGGCCGAGTGCCTCCACCGTGGCGCTCAGGCCGCCCCGCCGGTCGAACGCGATCCGGGCGGCCGCCAGTTCGGGGGCGACACCGGGCCACGCGCCCGTTCCCCCGGCCTGGACGGCGTGCTCCAGGTAGCGCACGCGGTCCCGCGCGGTCGTGTCGGGGAGCCGCGCGGCCGTGATCAGGGCGGCGGACGACCACGGGGCGTCCAGGGGCACCGTCGACTCCGTGAGGTGGCGGGCCACCCGCCGCTCCGCGCCGGGTCTGCGGCGCAGGAAGTCGGCGGCGGCCAGGTGCGCCGCGTTGCGGCTCATCACGGTCATGGAGCCGAGCAGTGCGGTGTGGAGCAGCGGGTGGCGCAGCGTCACCGCGTGGTCGTCGGTGACCAGGCGCATCCGCGCCAGGAGGTCGAGCGCGGCCATCGTCTCCCCGAGCCCGGTTCCGCTCAGGTGCGCGACCAGAGCGGGGTCGGCCTCGCCGGAGGCCGTCGCGACCACGACCGCCTCGGCCACCGCCCGGGTCCGCGGGTGGAAGCGGTTCGCCCGGCCGATCATCGCGTCGGCCACGGAGGGGAGCGCGACGCTTCGCAGCTCGGCCGGTGAGCGCACCGGGGACTCGCGGGCCCGGATCCAGTCGCACAGGGCCCGCGTAAGGAACGGGTTGCCGACGGTGATCTCGTGGGAGGCCGTGACGAGGTCCGCGTCGAACCGGCGGCCCAGCCGCTCGCGCATCAGCGCGCCGGTCTCCCGCTCCGACAGCCCGCGCAGGGTGATGGTGCGGGCGCCGGAGAGCAGATCGGCGAGTTCGGTCGGCGCCGCGGCCGGTTCGCCGCTCCGGGTCGAGGCGACGAGCGTCACGGGAAGGTGGGCGACGTCGCGCAGGACGCCCCGCAACCGCACCAGTGACTCGGGCCCCGCCTGGTCGACGTCGTCCAGCGCGATCACCAGGGGGGCGTCCCGGGTCAGCGCCTCCACCAGCTCCCGGGGGCCGGTCGGCCCGCCTCCCGCTCCCCTGGCTCGGGGCGGAGCGGTGGTACCCCCCTCCTCGGCGGGGTGTCCGTCGGCGACCCGGCCGAGGGCGTCGGTGAGAGCGGTGACCAGGCGGTTCACGTGCCGGGAGCACGCGATGTGCACCGCGGGTCCGGTGCTGGACGGTGTGGGGCGGCACACCAGGGAGAGCAGGGTGGTCCGCCCCACACCGGGCTCTCCCGTCACCACGTGACAGGTGAGCCCCGTACGGCGGCTGTGTCGACGGGCCGAGAGCAGCCTCGTGAGCGGTTCGGTCCTGCCCACGATCCCGCTGCGCCGCGTCCGGGGCTCGGGCATCCTCATCCTCGTGTTCGGGGGGAACTGGCCTCGGAGACGGTCCGACCGCCCCGGACGGGTTCCCGTCGGCGGACGTGCCGCGACGGCCCGGTCACCGGGGTCAGGATTCCGGTCGGGCGACCAGAACCGCTGACTGGTCGCCGATCGCGTGGGGCCTGAGCGCGAAGTGGCCGGTCAGGGCGGACTCCAGCGCACTCCTGATCTCCTCGGCCCTGGGGTGCCGCTCGTACCAGAACCCGGTCAGGACGGCCGCCGCGGTCGCGGCCCGCTCCGCCGGTTCCTCCCCGTCGAACCGGATCGAGGACTCGGCGCGGTGCAGGGAGAAGTCGCCGAAGCCCCGGGCGGCGAGCGCACGGGCGGCCTGCGTCAGCAGGTAACCGTGGTGGTCGTAGGGCTCCTCGGCGATCGGCACGCAGACCTCGTTGACCAGCCTCATGAGCTCGTTGCCCGACCCCGCGGCGAACAGCACGATCTTGGACTCCGGGTCGCCCGGGTCGCAGACCCGGACCATCTCCGCGACGGCCCGCTCGATGTCCTCGACGTACTGGAGGACCCACGCGCTGTAGACGGCGTCGAACGAGTCGTCGGGGAAGGGGATGTCCTCTGCGGTCCCGGGGTGGACGTCCACCACACCGCGGGTGGCCTCGTCGCGGATCGCCTCCACCAGTTGGGGGTGGGGCTCGATGGCCGTGCAGGAGCCCGTCCTCGCCGCGACGGTGCGCGCCATCTCCCCGATCCCGCCGCCGACGTCGAGCACGCGGCGGTTGGCTGCCGTGAGGCTCCGGACGAGGGCGAGCTCCTCACCGCGCTCCAGCCGGGTCGCGAACTCCACCCACCCGTCGCCGGTCACGCTCCGCGGCCCCCGGTACCGCGTGGGCATGAGGTCCGCGGGCCCTAGGGCGTCGTGCTCCAGGAGTTGGTCCAGTGACAGCCGTGCAGGGTTCCCGGACCCCTCGGGCGGGTTGCCGGGTACCGGTGTTCGGGTGCGTGCTCGTGCCATGTCTGACTCACCTCTCGTGGTCGCGGGAAGGGGGCGGACGGGGTCCGCCGACGCCGGGGAGCCCCGGTGCGGGCCGTCCGGGGCCGGTGTCCGATGCGGGCTCCAGCCCGAAGGCGGGCTGGCGGCGGCCGTCCCGGCCCGGTGTGTCGGCCGCCGCGGTCGGTACGGGTGGGCTGGGCCGCGCCGTCCCGGGGTTGAGGGGGCGGGCGCGGGGATCGGTGGGCGTCGACTCTCCCGTCCGCCGGAGCCCGTGTTCGCCGTGCGCCTGTCCGGGCCGTGTCGGCTCTCGCCGGGTGGACGAAGTCGATCTCATGGACAACAGGATCTACCGCCTCCCGGAATTCACCCTCGAAAAGATCGTCCCAGGAGCATTGCAGAGAAATCGCCAAGACGCCACCAGAGTACATTCCCGCGGAAACAATCTCCACCCCTCCGGGAAGAATGAAAGGCACCCGGAGCAGGCCGACACGAAAACCTCTGACCATCATGGGAACAGGGCATAAAACAGTCTTTTGTGTGTCATTCAACGTCATCTGACATGACCTTGCGACACGCGCACACCGACACAACCGGTTTCTCACCGACGCGCACAGCTGCCCCCCACGGGAGCGCGGCCGGCCACCGCGACACGGCCCCGGCCCAGGCCGGTACGGCGTTCCCGCACGACCGGAAAAGGGGGTTCTGACCCGTGCGAAAATTCGGGAAGCAGCAGCTCCGGCCCTCTTCTCCACGCAGGGCGTGCGCCCCGCGGAGCCACCGTACCGCGGGTGGTCCGCGTCCCGGGCGCCTTCGGGGGGGCGAACGCCGACGCACGGCAGAGGCGTTCCTGACCTCGCGCTACACGCCCTTGGTGCCGCCGCGGAGCCGCGTGGCCCCCGTCACGCGAACTCGGACCTTTCACCCCGAATTTTCGTTCGCACGATTTTTCCGGACATGGTGATATTCGAAGAGGGCGGCCCGGACCCCGCCGGAAAAACGATCCCGAACGCCCCTCCTGCTGCGCCGGATAATCAACTATGGTTTTCCCGGGAGCGGCGAGGAGATGTCATCGTGTCAGTCGTCGGCGCGAAGGACGGAACCGGGACGGCACGAGCGCACGTGTCATGGAAATGGCCGTCCGCCGGCTTTCGGGCCACCGTCGATGCCGACCCCGCTCCGCCGTACCCGAGCCGCCCACCGTGCCGTCCGCCCCACCCGGCCGGAGCCGGACCCGCCGCCCGGACGGCCGCATGCGGTGCGGTCGGCGCCTCACCCGCCCGGCCCGGCGCCACGCCCTCCCGGACGCCGGGGCACCCGACCCGACCGCGTACGCGAAGGAGAGTCCCGATGACGCACCGCATCCGAGTCCGGCACAACTTCGAGACGGCCCACCGGCTCCCCCACCTGAGCGGGAAGTGCATGAACCTGCACGGCCACTCCTGGTGGGCCGAGGTCAGCGTGAGCGCCCCCGCCCTGGGCGGGGACGGCACCGTCGTGGAGTTCGGCGCCTTCAAGAAGGCGCTGCGCGCCTTCGTCGACACCCACCTCGACCACGGGGCCATGCTCGGCGCCGGGGACCCGCTGGCCGCGGTCCTGGCGGAGCACGGCAGCAAGGTCTACCGGTTCGGGGCGGCCTCGCCCGGCGGCACCGAGCGCTACGCCCGCGACCTGCCCTACCCGACGGTCGAGGCCGTCGCCGTGATGCTGGGCCGGGTCGCACAGGACCTGCTCGACGGCGGGGACCGGGCGGCGGGCGCGCGGGTGACCGGTGTCGAGGTCACCGAGACCCACGTCAACACGGCGGCGTACCACCCCGCGGCCTCCTCCCAGGCCGGTGAGCGCTCCTTCGAGCGCGTCCTGGCCGCCGACTGACCCGCGGCGCGGCGCCGGACGCCGTGGCCGGGAGGGGGCGGCCGTCCGCACGCAGGGCGTGAAACCGACGAGGGGCGCCGGGGAGCCGGTCCGCTGGGACCGGTCCCCGACGCCCCTCCTGCTTGTGCCCACGGCCCTCACGGGCCCCGCGGCGACCCCTAGTGGGCCGGGGTGGGAGCGCCGCCCTCCGGGGCGGCGGCCTGCGAGCGCCGCACGAGGAAGGTCAGCGCGAAGGCCACGACGGAGACCGCCGCGCCGACCAGGAAGGCCGCGTGGACGCCGCCCGCCTGGGCGTTGACCTCGGTGAGGCCGTCGGTGAGCAGGCCCGCCGACGTGCCGGACATGATCGCGACGAAGATCGCTGTGCCGGCCGCGCCCGCGACCTGCTGCACGGTGCCGACCACGGCGCTGCCGTGCGAGTACAGCTCGGGCCGCAGCGAACCCAGCGCGCCGGTGAGCAGCGGGGTGAACATGAAGCCGAGGCCGACGCTGAGCGCCATGTGGGCGGCGATGACGAAGCCGACCGGCGTCTGGGCGTCGAGCAGGGTCATGCCCCACAGCACCAGGGACACCAGCGCCGAGCCCGGGATGACCAGGGGGCGCGGGCCGACGCGGTCGTAGAGGCGGCCGACCACCGGGGCGAGCAGGCCCATGACCAGACCGCCGGGCAGCAGGGCCAGGCCGGTGACGAGCGTGTCGTGGCCCAGGACGTTCTGCATGTAGACCGGCAGCAGGATGAGGGTGCCGAACAGGGCCATGAAGCTGATCAGGACCAGGCCGATCGAGACGCAGAACTGCCTGGAGCCGAACACCCGCAGGTCCAGCAGGGCGCGGTCGCGGCGCTGGAGGCGCAGCTGGCGCCACACGAACAGCACCAGCGCGACGGCGCCGACCCCGATCGAGGCGAAGGGCGGGACCACGGCGGTGGCCTCGCCCTCGCCCAGGCCGGAGAAGCCGTAGACGAGCCCGCCGAAGGCCACAGCCGACACCAGGAGCGAGAGGACGTCGATGCTGGCGGTGCGCGGCTCGGTGACGTTGCGGATGAAGAGGGCGCCCAGGACCAGGCCCAGGATCGCGATGGGCAGGACGAGGCCGAACATCCACCGCCAGTCGAGCACGCTGAGGATGAGACCCGCCAGGGTCGGGCCGACGGCGGGCGCGACCGACATGACGATGGAGATGTTGCCCATGGTGCGGCCGCGGCGGTCCGAGGGAACCATGTTCAGCACGGTGGTCATGAGCAGCGGCATCATGATCGCCGTTCCCGCCGCCTGGACCACGCGGCCCACGAGCAGGAAGCCGAAGCCGGGGGCGAGGAAGCACAGCAGCGTGCCGACGCTGAACAGGGTCATCGCGGTGATGAACACCTGGCGCACGTGGAAGCGCTGGAGCAGGAAGCCGGTAGCGGGGATCACCACGGCCATCACGAGCATGAAGGCCGAGGTCAGCCACTGTCCGGTGGAGACCGAGATGCCGAGGTCCCGGTTGAGCGCGGGCAGCGCCACGCCCATGATCGTCTCGTTCAGGATCACCACGAACGCCGAGACCAGGAGCAGGGGGATGATGAAGCGACCCGCCCGCGCGCTCTTGTCGTCCTGCGGTGGGGCCGAAGCGGTCTCGGCCGTGGATGGAGTGGGCTGCCCGGTCACAGATGTCCTCAGATTGTGGTGTTCGAAAGGGTTCGTCCGGAGGGTTCGCGGAACCTCCCCAGAGGTACCCCAACGCTCCAGACCATCCGCCCGTTCCCGGAACAGCGGTGTGTTCTGGACCATAACCGCGCCGTCGGCGCAGCAAACCCGCCGCGGGGGCCCGGTGCCGGTCCCGGGTTCGTGGCGGGTGGGGTGTGACCGGTGTTGATGTCGGATTCGACCCGACCGTAAACGGAGTGTGCCCGGAGCGGGAGCCGGGTCCGGTCCGACGCCGGGAGGAAGGGGACCGGAGCGCGCACCGGGACAGGCCGGGCGTCACGCCGACCGCGACCGGGGCGCGCGCCCCTCAGCCGCGGGTCCCCGGACGCGGGTCCTCAGCCGCGGGCGGAGCCGTCCGCGGGCAGCCCCCGGCAGGCGGTGCGCGCCAGGGCGAGCGCGCAGGCGTCCTCCACGACGCCGCCGATCCAGGCCGGACGGCCCGTACCGCTCCAGTACCGTCGCCATCCCACCCCCGCCAGGGTGCCGACCGGCGCGGCCGCGGCGGCGAGGACGGTCGCCAAGACGGGTGACGCGCCCGCTCCCCGGGCCAGCAGGGCGCCGCCGGTGCCCGCGCTCACCACCCTGGCCGTCAGGCTCGGCGCGGCGGTGCGGCTGGGGATGCCGGGGAGCTTGTCCCCGGAGAACTCCCCGAGCGCGGCCAGCGCCATGAGCGCGCGCTTGCCCGTCCCCGCGGAGTGCCACAGCGGCGCGCCCCCGAGCGTGCTCCGCGACCCCGCGGCCAGCCCCAGCAGCAGTGCGCGGCCCGCGCCCGATGATGCGCCCATGGTCGGTGTCCCCTCGTTCTTCGGCCGCCGAACGCGGCCGGGTGCTATCCCGGCTATCCCGTTCGGCCCCGGCGAAACCTCGGGGGGACGGGGGCCGCGGTCGCTCGCGGCCGCCGGAACCGCCGGACCGTCCGGGCCCGCGGGGGCGACCTCGGACGACGTCCGCGCGGAGGTGCACGCCTCCTCCGAAGGGCCGTTAGGGAGCGCCGACCAGAAATGTTGACGATGTGGCGTGAGGGGTTTTGCTCCGGCGGCCTTCCGGTCCCCAGCGGTGGTTTCGGCGCGGAGGCGGCCGCGGGCCAACCGGACCGTCCCGCGGGGTCGGGCCCTGCAGGGCTAGGGTGCGGGCATGCCCCTCCCCTCCCCCGCCACCGACCCCGACGACGCCCTCCTGGAGGCGCTCGTGCGCGCGGCCTTCGGCGGCGGGGCCCATGTGCGCGAACGCGCGGTGCTCACCGGCGGCACCTACAACTCCGTGCACCGCGTGGTCCTGGCCGACGGCCGCGGGTCGGTGCTCAAGCTCGCGCCCCCTTCCGACCGGCCCCGGCTCACCTACGAGCACGGCATCACCGCCACCGAGGCCCTGGTCCACGAGCGGACACGGCCCGTGTGCGGCCCGCTCGTGCCCGAGGTGCTGCACCTGGGCGCCGTCCCCGGGGATCCCGGCCGCGCGTACCTGTTCCTCGGCCACCTGCCCGGGGTCCCCTGGACGGGGTCCGCGCCGACCTGGGGCCGGAGCGGACCGCCGGGGTCCGCAGGGAGTTGGGGAGGGCCGTGGCGGCGCTGCACACCGCCACCGGCGACGGGTTCGGCTACCCGGGGTGGGACGGGCTGAGCGCGCCCACCTGGCCGGAGGCCTTCGGCGCGATGGCGGAGGCGGTGGTGGCCGACGCCGACCGGTTCTCGGTCGCGCTGCCCGGCGGCGGCGCGCGGATCCTGCGGCTGGTCTCGGCAGCGGGATCGTCGACGCCGAGCGCGCCTTCTGGGGCGACCCGGCGGCCGAACTGGTGTCCCTGGCGCTCTTGGGCGACGTCCGCGACGACACCGCGCTCCTGGCGGGCTACCGCGAGGCCGGGGGCAGCGTCGACTTCTCCCCCGGCCTGCTGCGCAGGCTCGCGCTCTACCGGGTCTACCTGCACCTGATCATGTTCACCGAACCCACCCCGCGCGGGCACGCGCCGGACGAGGCGGCCCGGACCAGGGCGTTCCTGGCCGGGCACCTGGAGGCCGACCTGGCCCGACTGGCCGGGCCGCTGGACTGAACCCGGCGGACCGGACCGGCCCCGCCGGGGCGAGCGGCGCCCGGGTGCGGTCAGTGGGCCCCGGGCGCCTGCGGCTCCCCGAGCCCGGCCTCGCGGCGGGCGCGGCGGCCGACCCCCTCCACCGCGCGCAGGGCGTCGCGCACGTCCCGGGCCGAGGGCGTGAACGCGAGGTTGTGGATGGTCTCCTCCGGCGCGGTCGCCGCGGCCACGACCCGGTCGAGCACCTCGTCGTCGGCGTCGCCCAGCCCCGCCTCGGTCAGGGTGGTCGGCAGGCCCACGCGCGCCGTGAACCGCGCGAAGTCGTCCACCTCCGAGGCCGGGGCGCCCTCCAGCAGGAGCTGGGTGAGCGAGCCGATGTTGACCTTCTCCCCGTGGGCGAGGTGGTGCGTCTCGTCCACCGCCGTCAGCCCGTCGTGCACCGCGTGCGCGGCGGCCAGACCGCCGGACTCGAAGCCCAGGCCGGACAGCAGCGTGGTGGCCTCCACGACGGCCTCCACGTCCGGGGTCACCAGGCCGCGGTCCACCGCCTCCAGCGCGGGCAGGGAGGACTCCCACAGGATGTCCCAGGACAGGCGCGCCAGGGTCGTGCCCGCACGGGTCGGCAGCCCCTCCACCATGTTCGTGCTGTGCGCCCGCTCCACCGCGCGCGCCTCGATCCAGGTGGCGAGGGCGTCGCCGACCCCGGCGGCCAGGAACCGGGTGGGCGCCTCGGCCACGAACTGCGTGTCGACGACCACCAGCGCCGGGTTGCGGTCGTAGAAGCGGTAGGACTCGAACGCCCCGGACTCGGTGTAGACCACCGACAGCGCCGACGTGGGCGCGTCGGTCGAGGCGACCGTGGCCGCGCTGACCCAGGGAACCCCCGTGTTGTCCCCCGCGGCCTTGGCGGTGTCGATCGCGGCCCCGCCGCCCAGGCCGATGACCAGGTCGTGGCCGCCGTCGCGGATCGTCCCGGAGACGCGTTCGGCCTCGGCCCTGGTCGGAACGCCGCCGAAGCGCTCGAAGACCAGGGGCAGGTCCGCCTCGCGGAAGGAGGCGGTGAGGACGTCCTCGGTCAGCCCGCGGACGACGTCGTCGACCAGGACGAGCGGGCGGGAGCCGTGGTCGGAGACGAGCGGGCCCAGCCGGGCCAGGGCGCCCCGTCCCTGGACGTAGCGTCCCGGCGAGGCGAAGACGCGCGGCCGGGTTGCGTGGGTGTGCTCTGCCATGGGGTGGAACCTCCTCCTCGGTGGATTTCCCTCCCCCTCCCGCTGGCCGCGCATCCACCTGCCCAAACGTGCTGTGGCGAGGCATGGGCCACTCTTGGGCACCAGCAGGGGCGCGGACGCGTTCCTCCCGCCCGCCGCACACGACGACGGGACCGCCCCCGAGGAGGCGGTCCCGTGATGTGTCCGGAGAGGGTCAGTGCGGCAGGCGCTCGGCCAGCCAGGCCTCCACCTCGGCGGAGGAGCGCGGCAGACCGGCCGACATGACCGTGCGGCCCTCCTCGGTGACCAGCACGTCGTCCTCGATGCGCACGCCGATGCCGCGCAGCTCCTCGGGGGCGGTCAGGTCGTCGGGCTGGAAGTACAGGCCCGGCTCGACGGTGAGCACCATACCCGGCTCCAGGTCGCCGTACAGGTGGACCTCCTGGCGCGAGACCGCGCAGTCGTGCACGTCCATGCCCAGCATGTGGCCGGTGCCGTGCAGGGTGTACCGGCGCTGCAGGCCCAGCTCCAGGACGCGCTCGACCGGGCCCTCCAGCAGGCCCCACTCGACGAGGCCCTCGGCCAGCACCCGCTGGGACGCCTCGTGGAAGGCCGTGAACGGCCTGCCCGGGGCGACGGCGGCGATACCGGCCTCCTGGGCGGCGTACACCAGGTCGTAGACGCGGCGCTGCACGTCGGTGAAGGTGCCCGACACCGGCATGGTGCGGGTGACGTCGGCGGTGTACAGCGTGGTGGTCTCCACGCCCGCGTCCAGCAGCAGCAGGTCGCCCTCGCGCACCGGGCCGTCGTTGCGGGTCCAGTGCAGGGTGGTGGCGTTGGCGCCGGAGGCCGCGATGGTGCCGTAGCCGACGTCGTTGCCCTCCACCCGGGCGCGGAGGAAGAACGTGCCCTCGATGAAGCGCTCGGAGGTGTCCTTGGCCTGCGGCAGCGCCTTGACGACGTCGCCGAAGCCGCGCACGGTGGCGTCCACGGCCAGCTGGAGCTGGGCGATCTCCCACTCGTCCTTGACCAGGCGGTGGTCGGCCAGCGTGACGGAGAGGTCCTCGTCGAGCTGGGCGTACTTGGCCCGGGCCTCCTCGTCGGCGTCGGCGCGCAGCCCGTCGACGACCGCGTCGAGGTCGGCGTCGTGGCCGCGCACGATGCGGGTGGTCGCGCCGCCCGCGCGCAGCACGCCGGACAGCGTGGTCACGTCGGCGGTGGCCACGCCCAGCAGGTCGGCGGCCTCGGAGAGGCTGTTGCGGCGGCCGGTCCACAGCTCGCCGTAGCCGCCCAGCCAGAACTCGCCGTTGTCGCGGTTGGAGCGGGGCTTGAGGTAGAGGACCACGTCGTGTCCGCCCTCGGCGCGGGGCGTGAACACCAGGCAGCCGCCGTCGGAGGTGTCGCCGGTGAGGTAGGCGTAGTCGGTGGCCGCCCGGAACGGGTACTCGGTGTCGTTGGAGCGGGTGAGCAGCTGCCCGGCCGGGACGACCAGGCGGTCGCCGGGGAAGGCCGCGCTGAGCGCGGCGCGGCGGCGGGCGGTGTGCCCGGCCTGCTCGACGGGCTCCAGGTCGCGCCGCTCGGTGTCGGCCCACCCGGTGGTCATCCACGCGGCGAGCTCGTCGGAGACCGACTGCGCCTGCCCGTTCTTGCGGGGACTGAACACGGGGGCGTTCGTCTCGTCCTGGGGGCGCTGCTGCTCGCTCACGTCGTGCGTCTCCTCGCGGGTCCGGCGTCGTGGCCGCTTGTGGCGGCCCTGGCCACCCATCGTACGGGGAGGCCCCGGGGTGCGGCCGTCGCGCGGACATACCGGAAGCCATAACGCGACCGGCCCCGTCGGAGGCCGTGGACGCCCCCCGGCGCGAACCCCTCCGGCGGCCGGGCACCGGGCGCGGGCGCCGCTCTCAGGACGAGCCCCTCCTGTGGCCGGTCGCCCGCCTCCTCACACGAGGTCGTGGGCGAAGGGGATGGCCGTGCGGTGGGGCAGCTCGTCGATGTCGGCCGGGTCGACCGGCCGGTAGCCGATCCGCGTGTAGAAGGCGACAGCCTCGGGCTGGGCGGGACCGGTGAACAGCAGGACCCGGGTGTAGCCGAGGTCGCGGGCGGCCTCCTCCAGCGCGGTCATCACCCGGCTGGCCAGTCCGAGGCGGCGGTGGCGCCCCGAGGTCCAGACGCGCTTGAACTCGGCGGTGTCGGCCATGGCCGCCCGGTCCTTCTTGTAGGGGCGCACAGCCCCTCCGGCGACGATCTCCCCGTCCAGTTCGGCCAGCACGAGGCGGCCGTGGGGAGCGGCGAACTCGGTCACCGGGTAGCGCGCGAGCTCGTCGGCCGCGCCCTCGGCGCCGTAGCGCTCGGTGTACTCCTCCAGCAGCCCGTCGAGCAGCCCCCGCACGCGCGGGTCGTCGTGGCGCACGCGCAGCATGCGGACCGCGCTGGTCCGCGGGTCCGCCGCGACGGCCTCGGTACCGGTGTGTGTCACGCGTTCCTCCCCCTGGACGGCGGGGCGTCCCGCAGCGGTGACGGCGTGCGGTGCCCGATTCCGCCGGAATACTACGCGCCGGACCAGCGGGCCCGTGACGGGGGCGGTCAGTCGGCGTTGGGCCCGTACCTGTTGTCGCGGTCCTCCGGGTCGTCGGGGTCGGCGATGCTGCCCAGGGCAGCGGCCACCGGCGGCAGGACGGCCGCCACCGCGCACATGGCCACCGCCCATCCCGCGCCGAAGAGGTAGTAGACGGGCAGCGCACCGGCGAACAGGAGCAGGCACGCTCCCATGACGAGGCTGTACTGGCGTACGCGGCGCTTCATCGCGGCCCCCTCGGTCCACGGGAACCCCTCCACGCTACCCGGGACGCTCCCCCGGCCCGGGCCACCGGTTGCGCGAAGGCGAGACCGCCCGCGGCCGGGCCACAAGCCCGTCTCAGGCCCCCGCGGCGGCCCGGTCGTCCGCGGGCGGCGGGGAGGACGCCGCGGCGGAGGCCGACGGCGCCCGGAAGAGGGTGCGGGCGCGCATGGCCCGGAACCCGTTCTCGACCTCGTACCCGGCCTCCAGCAGCCGCTGTCTGGCCTCCTCGGCGCTGCGCACGGTGGCCTCGTCGAAGACGAGGTTGTAGTAGCGCTCGGGCACCCGGTTGAGCACCGCCCTCAGGGTCCGCAGCGACGCGGTGGCCGCCGCGTCCCCGCCGGGGGCCTCGGGCAGGATCCCGTAGGCGCGGCGCGCCCACGCGGGCAGGGTGGCGTAGGACAGCGCACCGACCGGGAACCACAGGGGCTTGAGCGGGGCCAGCCAGGACAGGCGCTCGGGCACCTTGGGCCACAGCAGGAAGCGCACCGCCTGGCGGGCCTCGGGGGTGGCGCGCAGGACGGGCCGGACCGAGGCCAGGTAGCGGCGCAGGTCGGCGACCGAACGCGGCACGTCCTCGCGCGACAGTCCCACGTAGGCGGCGGTGCGCGACTGCTCGTCGAGGTAGCGGTCCGCGTCGCGGGCGGTCAGCGCGACGCCCGCGCGCACGGCGTTCTCCAGGTAGGAGGAGACCTCCGCGCAGTGCACCCACACCAGCAGGTCGCGCTGGTCAACCCGGTGCGTGCGGCCGGTGTCCGGGTCGGTGAAGGACAGCGCGCGGTGCACCCGGCGGACGCGTTCGCCGAGCGCGTCGGCCTCGGCGGGGCTGCCGTAGGTGGTGACGGCCACGAAGTGGGCGGTGCGCAGCAGGCGGCCGGTGGGATCGGAGCGAAAGTCCGAGCGCTGCCACACCCCCTGCATGGCCACGGGGTGCAGGGCCTGGAGCATGAGGGCGCGCACGCCCGCCACCCACATCGACCGGTCCAGGTGGATCTTCCAGGTGACGCTGTCGGGGGCGGCGACGGTCGGCTGCATCCGGTCTCCTACGGGCTGCGGGGGGGGAGTTCGCACCGTGACGGCTCTGCACCTCCACGATAGGTCCGGTGCTCCCCCGCCCCACGGCGGGTCCGCGGCGCGGCCGGGCGGACCCGCTCGCCCCACACGCCCGGAAGGGCGCGGGCGCGGAGCACGGCAGGCGGCGCAGACGGCCCCGTTCCCGCGCGCTCAGGCGGGGCGGCCGCGCAGGTAGGCCAGGACCGCCTGGACGCGGCGGTGCACGCCCTCGTCCTGGGGCAGGTCGAGCTTGGCCAGGATGTTGCCCACGTGCTTGCCGACGGCGGCGTCGCTGACCACCAGGTGGCGGGCGATCGCCCCGTTGGAGCGGCCCTCGGCCATCAGGGCGAGGACCTCGTGCTCGCGCGGGGTCAGGCGCTCCAGCGGGTCGGCGCGGCGGCGCAGCAGCTGGCGGACCACCTCGGGGTCCACGAAGGTCTCGCCGTCCACCACCCGGCGCAGCACGGAGGCGAACTCGCGGACGTCGCCCACCCTCTGCTTGAGCAGGTAGCCCACGCCCTGGCCGCTGCCGGAGTCGAGCAGGTCGGTGGCGTAGCTCAGCTCCACGTACTGGCTCAGCGCGACCACCGCCAGGCACGGGCGTTCGCGGCGCAGCCGGACGGCGGCCCGCAGTCCCTCGTCGGTGAAGCCGGGCGGCATGCGGATGTCGGTGACCACGAGGCCGGGCTCGTGCTCGGCGACGGCCGACAGCAGCGCCTCGGCGTCGCCGACCGAGGCCACGACGGGGAAGCCGAAGCGCTCCAGGATTCCCGACAGCCCCTCTCTGAGCAGCACGCCGTCCTCGGCCAGGACGGTGGGCACCGGGGGCGCGTCGGGGGTCACGCCAGCGGTGTCGGGGGAACGGGTCCGCACGGAAGCTCCACTCGGATTCGGGTAGGTCCGCCCTCGGGGCTGGACAGCTCCATTGTGCCGCCCATGACGGCGACGCGGTCTGCGAGCCCGGTGAGCCCGGACCCGCGGGCGGGGTCGGCGCCGCCCGCGCCGTGGTCGGTGACCTCCACCAGCAGGGTGTCGGGCCGCCCCGGCCCGCCGGGTGCCGTGCCGGCGTGCACGGTGGCGGTGTCGGCCTCGGTGTGCTTGCAGACGTTGGTGAGGGCCTCGGCGACCACGAAGTAGGCGGTGCCCTCCACGTGCGCGGGCAGGCGTCCACCGATCCGCGTGTGCACCGTGACGGGCACGGGGCAGCGGTCGGCCAGCTCCTCCAGGGCGGCGGGCAGTCCCCGGTCGGTGAGGACCCGGGGGTGGATGCCGCGCACCAGTTCGCGCAGCTCGGTGATGAGCTCGTCGGCCTTGGCCTGCGCGGCGACCACGCGCTGGTCGGCCTCGCTGCCCTCCTCCAGGTCCAGGCGGGCCACGCCCAGGTCCATGGACAGGGCGACCAGGCGCTGCTGGGCACCGTCGTGCAGGTCGCGTTCGATGCGCCTGCGCTCGTACTCGAAGGCGTTGACCAGGCGGGCCCGGGACTCGGTGACCTGGTTGAGCTCGGCGTGCAGGGCACCCTTGGGCGGACCGACCAGCAGGGTGCGGGCCAGCACGGAGTGCAGGCACGCCAGGGCCGCCGACGCGTAGAGCAGGACGACCAGCAGCGGCGGGGCCAGGAGGGTGTAGGGAGCCGCCTCGGCGCTGGAGGTGAGCCTCACGGGGCCGAGGTCGATGACGGAGCCGGGGCTGTCGTCCAGCAGGAGCGGACCGGAGGCCAGGACGATCGCAAGCAGCAGCAGGAAACCGGTGATCATGGCGGTGACCCCCGACAGGGGGAGCATCAGCCCCGCGTAGGCCACCTCCCGCCAGGTGGCGGCCTCGGTGTAGCGGGTGCGTACCCACCCCCACAGCCCGGGGACCGGTTCGCGGTGCCCGCTCCCGCGGGGACCGCCCCCGACCAGGCCCAGGCGCCAGCGCTCCAGCGCTCCCAGGGGGATGGCGACCAGCGGGCCGAACAGGAACGTGAGCGTCAGGCACAGGGCCAGCACCAGGACGATCCCGCCGTAGTCGTCGAAGGCCCGGACCTCGCCGGTCCACGCCATGAACAGTACCGCCCAGGGGGCCAGGACGGGAGAGGCGACGAAGAACAGGACGGAGGCCACCAGGACGGTGCCGCCGCTGTAGGCGAGGCCGCGCCAGGGCCAGGGGGTGAGCAGGAAACGCCTCGTGCCGAGCGCCTGGAACAGGGCGCGCGGCGCGTTCGGGGACTCCGCGGGAGTGGTCATGACCCAAAGTTAGGCAGGCCCGGCGCGCACCGGAATCGGCTGCGCCACCGGGTCGGGGGTGGGGCTGGCCCTACCCCGGGAAGCCGGGTTCCCGGCGTGGAGGGGCCGGGGAGGAGCCGGGGAGGGGGCCCGGGCCTTCGGGGGGAGTGGCCGCGCGCCCGTCGCAGCTCAGGACGATAGGGTCGGACGACGTGAGTGCGAAACCGCTGATCCCTGATGTCCTGGCTGCCCGCTACGCGTCCGCGGAGCTGACCCGGCTGTGGTCCCCCGAGTACAAGGTGGTCGCCGAGCGGCGGCTGTGGCTGGCCGTGCTGCGCGCCCAGGCGCGTCTGGGCGTGGACGTCCCGGCCGGTGTGGTCGAGGACTACGAGAAGGTCCTGGAGCAGGTGGACCTGGCCTCCATCGCCGAGCGCGAGCGGGTCACCCGCCACGACGTCAAGGCCCGCATCGAGGAGTTCAACGCCCTCGCCGGGCACGAGCACGTCCACAAGGGCATGACCTCGCGCGACCTGACCGAGAACGTCGAGCAGCTCCAGGTGCGCGACAGCCTGCTGCTGGCGCGCGACCGGGTGGTGGCGCTGCTTGCCCGGCTGGGGAGGCTGTCGGCCGAGTACGGCGAGACGGTGATGGCGGGCCGCTCCCACAACGTGGCGGCGCAGGCCACCACGCTCGGCAAGCGGTTCGCGTCGATCGCGGACGAGGTGCTGGTCGCCCACGGGCGGCTGGAGGAGCTGATCTCCCGCTACCCGCTGCGCGGGATCAAGGGCCCGGTGGGCACCGCGCAGGACATGCTGGACCTGCTGGGCGGGGACCGCGCCGCGCTGAGCGCGCTGGAGGACGAGGTGGCCTCCCACCTCGGGTTCGAGCGGCGCTTCACCAGCGTGGGCCAGGTCTACCCGCGCTCGTTGGACTTCGAGGTGCTGACCGCGCTGGTGCAGCTGGCCGCCGGTCCCTCGTCGCTGGCCAAGACGATCCGCCTGATGGCCGGGCACGAGCTGGTCACCGAGGGGTTCGCCGAGGGCCAGGTGGGCTCCTCGGCCATGCCGCACAAGATGAACACGCGCTCGTGCGAGCGGGTCAACGGGCTGACCGTGATCCTGCGCGGGTACGCGTCCATGGCCGGTGAGCTGGCCGGGGACCAGTGGAACGAGGGCGACGTGTCCTGCTCGGTGGTGCGCCGGGTGGCCCTGCCGGACGCGTTCTTCGCCTTCGACGGGCTGGTGGAGACGATGCTGACGGTGCTGGACGAGTTCGGCGCCTTCCCCGCGGTGGTCTCCGCCGAGCTCGACCGCTACCTGCCGTTCCTGGCCACGACCAAGATGCTCATGGCCGCGGTGCGCGCCGGGGTGGGCCGCGAGACCGCCCACGAGCTGATCAAGGAGCACGCGGTGGGCTCGGCCCTGGCCATGCGCCAGGAGGGCGCGGGCAACCGGCTGCTGGACCGCCTGGCCGAGGACGGGCGCTTCCCGCTCGGCCGCGAGGAGCTGGACGGACTGCTGGCCGACCGGATCACCTTCACCGGTGCCGCCGCCGACCAGGTGGCCGCCGTGGTGGAGCGGATCGACGCGATCGTGGCCGCGCACCCGGAGGCGGCCGCCTACTCCCCGGGTTCGATCCTGTAGGGCCCGGGGCTCGCCCGGCGAGGGGCCCGGGACGGTGACGCCGTCCCGGGCCCCTCGCCGTGTGCGGCGTGCGGACGTGCGGTGACGCGTGTATGACCCAGCTCACTACCGCTAACAGTCGGTCCGAAAGTTAACGCCTATTACGGTTGTGCTGTCGGCACGTCCAACCCCCGAGCCCCTCGGAGCACCCATGATCGACCCCGATTCCTTCGGTACCGCGCTGTGGACCGTGCTGATCGTCGCAGGCGTCGTCATCGCCTTCGGTCTGGCCGCCCTGGCGGACATGGCCATGCGCCGCCGCGAGGACCGCGCCGCGCGCGCCGCCCGGAGCGCGAACCCCGCGGCGGCGCGCGCGGACGGGCGGGAGCGGGTGAACGGGAGCGGACCCGCCGGCGGCGGGGGCTCCCGCGCCTGAGACCGGCGCCGCCCGCCCCGGCCCCCGGCCCCCGGCGGGCGTCCTCCGCCCAGCCCGGAAACGCGGCTCACGCCACCAGGCGGGCGAACAGCTCCGGGTCGGCGTTGCCCCCCGAGACGACCGCGACCGTCTCCTGCGGGCGTCCGGGCGCGGTGGGCACCCGGCCCGCCAGGACCGCGGCCGCGGCCAGGGCCCCGCTGGGCTCGGCGACCAGACGCGCCCCGTGGGCGAGTGCGGCGACGGCGCGGGCGATCTCCTCCTCGGTCACGGTGACGACCTCGTCCAGGCGGGCGCGCAGGTGGGCGAAGGTCAGCTCGGACAGGCACACGCGCACCCCGTCGGCCATGGTGCGGTGGGTGCGCTCGGGCGGCCAGGCGACCAGACTCCCGGTGCGCAGGCTCTCGGCGGCGTCGGCGGCCAGTTCGGGCTCCACCCCCACGACGCGGACGCGGCGCGGGCCCGCGGCGGCCAGCGCGGCGGTGGCCACCCCCGAGGCGAGCCCGCCTCCGCCCACGGGCACGACGACGGTCGCGACCCCGGGCGACTGCTCCAGGATCTCCAGGCCGACCGTGCCCTGGCCCGCGATGACGCGCGGGTCGTCGAAGGGCGGGACGAGGGTGAGCCCCTCCTCGTCCCGGAGCCGCCGCGCGGTGGCCTCCCGCTCCCGGGGGGCCACCACGACGATGCGGGCGCCCAGGGCGCGCATGCGGTCGACCTTCACCCCGGGCGCGCCCTCGGGGACGACGACGGTGCAGGGCGCCCCCTGCCGGGCGGCGGCGTAAGCGAGCGCCTGGCCGTGGTTGCCCGAGGAGTGGGTCACCACACCGCTGCGGCGCCGGGCGGGGTCGAGCAGGGCGACGGCGTTGGTGGCACCGCGCAGCTTGAAGGCACCGGTGGGCTGGAGGCTCTCGGGTTTGAGCAGGAACGGCGGCCCTCCGGCGGGGCCCGCCGTCAGCGGGGTGCGCACCACCTCCCCGCGCAGGCGCTCCTGAGCGGCGCGGACGTCCTCCACCGTGATCAGTTCCATGCGTTCCCTGTTCCCGGTCCCGGACCGGCCACGCGTGCGGACCGGCGGCCCGCGGGGCCGCGGCCGTCGGCCGGGAGGGGAGCGGGTCTCGCGGAAGGAACGCGCGTGCACTACCGTGGCCGGTTGACTGTCAGCACAAGTCCATATCGTCGACGTCGCAGTGCACGGGAAGCCGGTGGAAGTCCGGCGCGGTCCTCGCCACTGTGACCGGAGGGCGCCTCCCGCACGCCACTGGGCCGGACACGGCCCGGGAAGGGTGGGGGCGCGGGGCAGAAGCCCGACTCCGGGAGCCAGGAGACCGGCTGCGACCGTCCGCGTCATCAGACCACGAAGGATGGTTTGTTCGTGAAGCCCACCGGGGCACGCGCGGTCCGGTACCGCCTGCCCGTCTGCGCCGCCCTCGCCCTGCTCCTGGCCGCGACCGCCTGCGGCGGCGCCGCCCCCTCCCCCGAGGCCGCCGGGGAGACGATCCGCAACTGCGGCGTCGACGTGGCCGCGGACAGCCCGCCGGAACGGGTGTTCGCCGCCTACCAGCCCGCTATCGAGACCGCCCACGCGCTGGGCCTCAGCGACCGCCTGGTGGGGACGGCGTTCCTGGACGCCGCCGTCCTGGAGGAGTACGCCGACGCCCAGGCCGGACAGGAGTACTACCCCAACCTGCCCAGCCGCGAGGAGCTGCTCAACCACAGGCCCGACTTCGTGCTCGCCGGGTTCAACGACGTGTTCACCGACGAGAACCTCGGCACGCGGGCCTCCCTGCGCGAACTGGGCGTCGGCAGCTGGATCCCGGCGCCGCTGTGCCCGAGCGGGGACGGCCGCACCGACGCGACCATCGACCCGGCCTCGGTGACGATGGACAGCGTCTACGCCGACCTGCGGGATCTGGGCGCGCTGTTCGACGCGCGCGAGCGCGCCGAGGAGGTCGTCGCGGACATGGAGGGCACGATAGGCGGGGTCGCCCGGGCCCTGGAGGGCCGCGTGCCTGAGGAGGACCGGCCCACGGTGATGGTCGGCCGCCCCAGCGACCAGGGGTTCCGGGTGGCGGGCGGGCAGGACTTCTCCACCGAGATCATCCGGCTGGCCGGCGGCGTCAACGCCTTCGCCGACCTGGACGGCGGGCGCAACCACGACGTGGCGGTCGAGGACGTGATCGCGCGCGACCCCGACTTCATCCTGGTCGACGTGTGCTGCGACGCCCGGATGACCGCCGCCGACGCCGCCCCGGACGTGGAACGGATCACGGCCGACCCCGTGCTGGCCAACCTGACCGCGGTCACCGAGGGGCAGGTGGAGGAGTTCACCTTCGCCGACCGCTCCGCGGGTGTGCGCAGCGCGGCCGCAGTGGAGACGGTCGCCCGGATCCTGCACCCCGGCCTGTTCGGGTAGGCGGGCCGATGGCCCCCCATACGGCCGGGAGGCCCGTGACGACCGTGCCCTCGGGGGTCCGGCGTCGGCTGCGGGCCGCCGCCGACGGTTCCGGGGTGCTCGTCGGCGCCCACGCCCGCGCGGCCGGGCTGGCGGTGGCCCTGCTGGTCCTGGCCGCGACCCTGCTGGTGTCGGTCCTGGTCGGCTACGAGCGGCTGTCGGTGTCCGACGTGTACCTCGCCTACGCCGGTTTCACCGGTTCGGACACAGACCTGGTCGTGCGGCACCTGCGTGTGCCGCGCACCCTGGCCGGGCTGGCGGTCGGCGCTGCCCTGGGCGTGTCCGGGGTCCTGGCGCAGGGGGTGACCCGCAACCCCCTCGGCGACCCCGGCGTGCTCGGCGTCAACGCGGGCGCCTCCCTGGCCGCGGTCCTGGCGATCAGCGTGTTCGGTGCGTCCTCGCTGCTGGGCTACGTCGGCTTCGCCTTCGCGGGCGCCGCGGCGGCCGTCTGCGCGGTCTACGCCGTCGGGTCGCTGGGCCGGGAGGGCGGCGGTCCGGTCAGGCTCACGCTCGCCGGAGCCGCGGTCTCAGCCCTGCTCGGCTCGCTGACCTCGGCGCTCGTCCTGCGCGACCGCGCGAGCCTGGAGGAGTACCGGTTCTGGGTGGTGGGCTCGCTGGCGGGCGCCGACGGCGCGGCGCTGCTCCAGGCGCTGCCGTTCCTGGCCGCGGGGCTGGTGGCGGCGGTGGCGGCGGCCCGGTCCCTGAACGCGGTGGCGCTCGGCGACGAACTGGCCCGTTCCCTGGGGACACGGCTGTGGCTGGTGCGCGGGGCGAGCGCTCTGGCGGTGGTGCTCCTGGCCGGGACGGCGACGGCCGTGGCGGGTCCGATCGGCTTCGTCGGAGTCGCCGTGCCGCACGTCGTGCGGGCCCTGGTCGGCCCCGACCACCGCTGGGTGCTGCCCTGGTCGGCGGTGCTGGCGCCCGTCCTGCTGTTGGCGGCCGACGTCGCGGGCCGTGTGGTGGCGCGTCCCGAGGAGTTGCAGGTCGGCGTCCTGGCCGCTCTCATCGGTGCGCCGTTCTTCGTCCTCCTGGTGCGCGGGCGAAGGGTGGCGGGGCTGTGACGGCGCGTTCCGGGGTCCTGGGCCCCCGGACGGGGGTGGCCCGGCTGGGCGGGCTGTCGGTGCGGGTGTACTGGCCCTCGGTGCTGCTCGGCGGCCTGCTCACCGCCCTGGCCGCGGCGGTGGCCCTGGTCTCGCTGACCTTGGGGGACTTCGAGCTGGCCGTGGGCGAGGTGGTGGACGCGCTCACCGGCCGTGCCGGTGTGATGGTCACCCACGTGGTGGTGGAGATGCGGCTGCCGCGTGTGCTCACCGCGCTGGGCGTGGGCGCGGCGCTGGCGCTCTCGGGGGCGCTGCTGCAACGGCTGGCGCGCAATCCGCTGGTCAGCCCGGACGTCATCGGGGTCAGCGCGGGCGCGACGACCGGGGCGGTGCTCGCCATCGTGGTCTTCGGCGGCACGGCGGCGGCGATCGCGGCCAGCGCGCTGGCGGGGTCCGTGGCCACCGCGTTCCTGCTGTACCTGCTCGCCCATCGGCGCGGTGTCAGCGGGCAGCGGCTGGTCCTGGTGGGGATCGCGGTCACCGCGGTGCTGGGCGCGGTGACGTCGTACCTGCTGACCCGCACGGAACTCACCACGGCGCAGCGCGCCGTGCTCTGGCTCACCGGCAGCCTGGCGAACCGGGGCTGGCCGCACGTGGTGACGGTGGCGGTGGCGCTGGCCGTCCTGGCGCCGACCGCGTTCGTGCTGGCACGTCAGCTGTCCCTGCTCCAGCTCGGCGAGGACGCGGCGACCGCCCTGGGCGGCCGGGTGCGGCCCGCCCGGGGCGCCCTGCTGTTCACCTCCGCCGCGCTCGCGGCCGCGGCCACCGCCGTCGCCGGTCCCGTCGCGTTCGTCGCTCTGGTGGCCCCGCAGATCGTGCGGCGTCTGCTGGGCGGACGCGCTCTGGGGCTGCTGCCCTGCGCCGCCTGCGGAGCGCTCCTGGCGGCCGGTGCGGACCTGGTCGCGCGCACCGCCTTCGGGGGGAGCGAACTGCCGGTCGGGGTGGTCACCGGGGTGCTGGGCGCCCCCTTCCTGCTGTACCTGCTGGCGCGCGGCGAAGGGGCGGGGCGGGGCCGGTGAGCGCCCGGGGGGCCGCCCCGGCGGGTCGCCGGGGCGCCCTCCCGGTCAGGCGGCCCGCGGGGCCGGGGCCCCGCGGCCCCCCATCGCGAAGTGGCGCGAACCGGGGGCGAGCGCCGCGGCCCCCGGGGCCAGGAAGCACAGGGCGGCGCACACGACCAGGACCGCCTCCGTGCCGAAGGCCTGGGTCGCCGGGGCGATGAGCGCGAGCCCGACCGGGGCCAGGCCGTAGGAGAACAGGAAGTCCAGCGAGGAGACGCGGGCGAGCTTGTCGGGCGCGACCTCGCGCTGGGCGGCGGTGAACCACGGGACGTTGAACAGCTCGATCCCGACCCCCGCCAGGGCGTAGGCGGCGAACACCGCCCACGGGCCCACGGGCAGGAGCAGGCTCAGCGGCGCGAGGCCGTACAGGGCCAGGCCCGCCAGCGCCACCCACCCCTGGGAGGAGGGGCGCCAGCGCCCGATCAGCAGCGCCCCGGCCAGCGCGCCGCCGGTGTAGGCGGTCAGCGCGCCCGCCAGCACCGCCTCGGTGCCGTAGGTGTCGCGGCTGACCACGGGGAGCAGCACGCCCGTGGCGGAGTAGCCGGTGGCGATCACCGCCGTCAGGGCGCCCAGCCCCGCGAGGAACCACGTGTGGCGCCGGGCCTCGCGCAGCCCGTCGCGGAAGTCGGCGACCAGGGAGGGGCCGCGCGGGGGCGCCGTCCCCGGGGCGGGGGCGCCCCGTCCCCCGGGCGGGGCCAGGGCGGCGACCGCCCAGAGCGCGGCGGTGACCAGGAGCAGGGCGTGCACGCCCAGGACCGTGGAGAGCAGCGCCGTCGCCCCCGGGGCGACCAGGGTGGTGACCCGCACGGAGATGGTGAGCGCCGCGTTGGCGCGCTGGCGGCGCGGCTCGTCCACGACCTCGGCGGTCAGCGCCTGGAAGGCGGGTCTACAGGCTCCCTGTCCCGCGCCCACGGCCGCCGCGGCCACGGCCGCGAGCGCCAGGGCGCCGGTCGCCACGCCCGCGGCGACCAGCGGAGTGGCCGCCGCCGCGAGGACCCCGGCCCACAGCACCACCGCGCGGCGGGAGAGCCGGTCGGCCAGCAGGCCGCCGAGCGGCAGGGCCAGGAGGAACCCGCCGGTGCGGGTGGCCAGGAGCAGGCCGAGCCCCATGGCGGTGAGCGTTCCGTCCAGGACGGCCAGGCCGAGGATGAACGGCATGGCCCACGTGGCCAGACCCGAGGCGGTGCTCCCCGACCACAGGCGCAGGAAGGCGGGGTCGAGGAGCACGTGCGCGCGCGGTGGGGCCGTGGGCACGGCGCCGGTCTGCTGGGTGTGGGCCACGTCTTTCCACGTCCTCTCCGCGGGTGGTCACCGGCGCGGCGCGGCTGACGCCGCCCTCGCCCGGGTATGTCCGTCACAGGGCCCGCCCCGCCGGGCGGCGGGCGGTACTGGCCGGACACACCCCGGGGACGCGAACTCCGACCCCACTAATGACAATGGTTATCGTTTTATCTACAATAGCGCGCGGACTCCGGTACTCAGAACATCCGGCGCTCCCCGTTGGTGTCCCGTGTTACTCCCAACCCCTTTTGGAAGGACGACCGTGGACCGCTCCCTCGTGGACCAACTGCCCCCACCGCTTCCCGCCGAACAGATCCTCGCCGTCAACCCGCCGCGAGAGGACCTGCACACCACCCGCTCCTACACCTGGAACGGCTGGGGGTTCGAGGTGCCGCCCGGCGTCTTCCTCCCCGGCGGGACCAGCAGGATGATCCACCAGCGCATCCTGGACGACGACATCGACGTGCGCGGACGGCGCTACGCCGCCATGGGCGTGGGCCTGGGCGTGGAGGCCGTCGCCGCGGGGGCCCGCGGCGCCCGCCGGGTCCACGCCGCCGACGTCCACGCCCCCAGTGTGGAGGCCGCCGCCGACAACTTCGCGCGCCTGCTCGGGGACGGCACCGCCACCGAACTCGTCCCCGTGACCGGCGACATGTTCGAGGGCTTCCCGGACGGGACCGCGCTCGACGTGGTCACCTTCAACCCGCCCGCGGTCAGCCGGACGGTCAGCACCGACCCCGACGTCGTGCGCAACGTGTGCGTGGGCGCGCCGATCACGGAGAAGTTCTTCACCCAGCTGGCCGAGCGCCCGCTCCTGGCCCCCGGCGCGGAGGTCTTCCTCATCGCCTCCAACACCGCCGACCTGCGCCGCATCGTCGGGCACGCGGAGGCCGCCGGCTTCCGGGCCGGGGTGCACCACCGGCACGACTGGGGCGACGGGGTCCTGACCTACCTGTTCCGCTTCCAGGAGGCCGGCAGATGACCCTGGACGACCTCCTGCGCGACACCGCCGACCGGGTCGGCGACACCGTGGCCACCAGCGTCTTCTGGCTCCACCACGGCACCCGCCTGGCCGGGGGCGACACCACCTACCTCAACCACTACGTCGCCGTGCGCGTCGGCGGGGCCTTCGGGGCCTGCGCCTTCGAGGACGGGCAGATCGCGCCGGACCTGTGCCGTGAGGCCTCGGGCGCCCCGCTGGCCGAACTGATCGCACAGGGGCCCCTCCCCCTGCGGGTGGCCGCCCTGGACGCCCACCTCGCCCACACCGCTCCGCACCGCGAGGACCCCCGGGCCGAGCCGGTCGCCCTGCCCGCCGGGACGCCCGAACAGCGCGCGGAGGCCAGGGACGCCGCCGTCGCCGGCCTCGTCCCCATCACCGAGGGCGCGCGGATCGCGCTGATCGGCGTCGTCAACCCCCTCGTGGCCGCCATCCGCGAACGCGGCGGCGAGTGCCTGCCCTGCGACCTGAACCTGCGCACCACCCGCTGGGGCGACCCCGTCTCGGAGTCCATGGAGGAGGTGGTCGACGCCGCCGACGCCGTCGTGGCCACCGGCATGACCCTGGGCAACGGCACCTTCGACCCGATCCTGGCGCGGTGCCGCGGGCGCGACGTCCCCCTGTACGTCTACGCCCAGAGCGCGAGCGCGGTGGCGCGCGCCTTCCTCGGCCGCGGAGTCGACGGAGTCTCCGCCGAGCCCTTCCCCTTCTCCCAGTTCAGCGCCGACCCCACGCGGCTCTACCGCTACCGGGCGACCCCGGCGGTCTGAACACCCACGCCCTCCTCCCCGGGCGCGCGCGTGCACCGTCGCGCTCCGGCGCACGCGCGCGCCCGCCCCAGCCACCAGTAAGGAGAACGACCGTGGACGAGCACGCCTCGGAAGCGATCGGCCGCCCCGACCTCATCGACCTGGGCGGCGGACTGCTGTGCCTGCGGTTCGAGACCCTCAAGGCCCTCTCGGCCCTGGCCGCCGTCCGCCACCTCGTCGAGACCGGCGCCGTCCGCCCCGGCGACACCGTGGTGGACAGCTCCAGCGGCGTCTACGCGCACGCGCTGGCGCTGGCCTGCCACCGGTACGGGCTGCGATGTCACATCATCGGCTCCACCACCGTCGACCGCACCCTGCGCGTACAGCTGGAGGTCCTGGGCGTGCGCCTGGAGCAGATGGAGCCCAGCGACGACCTGCGCCTGGACCAGAGCCGCCGGGTGCGCCGGGTCCGGGAGGTCCTGGCCGCCCACCCGGACCACCACTGGATGCGCCAGTACCACGACCCCCTGCACTACCTGGGCTACCGCGAGGTCGCCGAGACGGTCCGCCGGGAGACGGCGGGCGCGGACCTCACGCTCGTGGGCGGTGTGGGGACGGGCGTGTCCACCGGCGCGCTGGGCACCTACCTGCGCGAGGCCGACCCGGGGACCCGCCTGGTGGGGGTGCAGCCGTTCGGCAGCGTCACCTTCGCCAGCGACGGCGTGCCCGACCGGGACATCATCATCGCGGGGATCGGCAGCGCCATCCCCTTCGGCAACGTCGACCACACCCTCTACGACACCGTGCACTGGACCGGTTTCACCGCGGCCCTGGCCGGGACGGTCGACCTGCTGCGGCGGCACGCCGTGTTCGCGGGGCTCTCCAGCGGCGCCGCCTACCTGGCCGCCCGGTGGGAACTCGGGCTCTCCCCCGGACGGACGGTGGTGTTCGTCGCCGCCGACACCGGCCACCGCTACACCGAGTCGGTGTTCGCCCGCCACCGGGAGGCCGAGGCGGTGGAGGACCTCAAGCCGCTGGACGTCACCGGCACCTCCGAGCTGCGCCTGCCCTGGGCGCGCATGGAGTGGCGCCGGGCCGGGGCGCCGCGGCAGGCGGAGTTCGACCGCACGGCCTGAAGCCGGAAGCGCGGGCGCGGGGCGGCGGTGGCCGCGCCCGCGCGCGGGGCGGGATAATCGATGCCGATGCGTACCGAATGGACACCGCAAGACCTGCCCGGACGAGCGTTCTACCAGCTGATGACGGCCGTGATCCTGCCGCGCCCGATCGCGTGGGTCTCGACCACGTCGGCGGCGGGCGTGGACAACCTCGCGCCGCACTCCTTCTTCACCGTCGCGTGCACACAGCCGCCGATCGTGCAGTTCACCTCGGTGCGGCGCAAGGACTCGCTGCGCAACGTGGAGGAGACCGGCGAGTTCGTGGTCAACCTGGCCCCGGAGCCGATGCAGGAACAGGTCAACGCCAGCGGCACCTCCTACCCGCCGGAGGTGAGCGAGTTCGAGGCCCTGGGGATCGGGCGCGAGCCCAGCGCGTCGGTGCGCCCGCCCCGGGTGGCCGACTCCCCGGTGGCGCTGGAGTGCGTGCTGCACTCGACGGTGGGCCTGGGCGACTCGACGGTGGTGTTCGGCCGGGTGGTGCGGGCGGCCGTGGACGAGTCGGTGCTGGTGGACGGGCACCCCGAGGCGGCCCTGCTGCGCCCGCTGGCGCGGCTGGGCCGCAACGAGTGGTCCACGCTGGGCGAGGTGCGGGCCCTCGACCGGATCCCGTACCGGCCCTGACCGGCGGCGACCTGCGGTCCCTGACCGCGGCCGCGGCCGTCCTCGCCCGCCCGCGGTCAGACCCGCAGGTCGGTCTCCGGGAAGGGAAAGGCCGACAGGCGGTACAGGACGCCGGCGGGGTCGCCGCTCCAGTCCATGGCGCGTATCTGGGCGGCGCTGCGGCGGCCGGTGGCGGCGCGCACCAGCTCGAAGGCCGTGGCCGACCACTCCAGGTCGGCCCGCTCGCCGAAGGCCCACTCCCGGCCGGTGTCCACGGCCGCCACGCGCACGCCGGGCAGTTCGGGGGACCACGCGCGGGCCGTCGCGCCCAGGACGAAGGCGGCCAGTTCGTCGGCGTGCCCGGTCTGGGCGGGCATCCCCAGCGCGCCCCGGACGTCGTTCTCGTGGTGCCACACGTCGATCGCGGGCAGCGAGTAGCGGGCCCGGGTCCGGGTGGCGAACACCTCCAGCAGGGCCGGGGTGTCCGCGCGCCAGGCCGCGCAGAGCGCGGCGATGTCCAGGTGCTCGCGCTCGGCCACCTGGCGGGCGGTGACGGCGTCGTCGGCCGGGGGCGTGACCCGTTCCGCGGGCACGTCGGCGCAGAGCCCGGCCAGGTGGGCGTAGGTCTGCCGGACGGTCCACGCGGGCAGGGCGGGAACGGGCGCGGCGAGCTGCTCGGCGCTCAGGTCGTCGGCGAGCGCGAGCATGCGCTCCTGGCAGGAGGTGTAGATCTTCGCGGTGTCCATGGCGCCACGGTACCGAACGCTGTTCGGTACCGTGGCGCCGGGACCGCGCGGGCCGGTGCGGCCCTCATGTGGGGGGTACGGTCCCTCCGGGATGGTCAGGTCACGGCTCCTGGCAGGACACCCGCGGCTCGATGTTCACGTTCCCCGAGGTGGCGGTGAACCCGAAGCTGGCGCTCTCCCCGGCCGCGAGCGAGCCGTTGTGCGCGGCGTTCGTGGCCTCGAAGTGGGCGCCGTGGTTGACGAGCGAGGCGTTCCAGGCGCTGCTGACCGCCTGGCCGTTGGCGAACACCCAGTCCACCATCCAGCCGTCGGTCCCGTTGTCCCCCGCGGTGACCTCGACCTCGGCCTGGAAGCCGCCCTGCCACTCGTTGAGGACCGTGTACTCGGCCGTGCAGTACTCGCCCGTCGGCGGGTCCGTGGGCTCGGGCTCAGGCTCCGGCTCGGGTTCCGGCTCGGGCTCCGGTTCGGGGTCCGGGTTGCCGCCCGTTCCCCCTTCGAAGACCACGTCGGAGCAGTTGTAGAACGCCTCGGGGCTGTCGGAGCGCTCCCACACCACGTAGATGACGTGCTGGCCCTCCTTGTCGGGCAGGTCCACGTCCCAGTAGTACTCGGCCCCGGCGACGCCGCCGCTGCGCAGCGGCGGGTCGGTGACCTCGTCGATCAGCTCCAGGGAGTCCCAGGTCAGCGCGTCGGTCGCGGGGTCGAACCCGTCCTCGGTGACGTAGGTGTAGAAGGTGCCCGGGTGCGCGGCCCAGGCGTTGTGGTGGAACTCCACCGTCGTGTTGGCGGGCAGCTCGGTGGTCGGCCAGTCGGCGCGGACCGCGTTGAAGGCGGAGAAGCTGTCGGTGGGCCCGCACAGCTCGCCGTCGGCCACGAACTCCTGGTGGCGACCGTCGGAGTTGCTGATGAGGTTGCCGAACCAGTTCCAGAACGGGTAGTTGCCGCCCTCGGCCAGCGCGTCGGCGCAGGCGTCGTTGGTCGGTGCGAGCGCGCCGCCGCTGCTGCCGCCGGTGGCGTCCTGGAAGCAGGCGTAGGTGCGGCTGGCCGGGTAGGTGAACGCGCCGTGGGCCTGGGCCGTGTCGGGCAGCGCGACGACGGTGGTGCCGACGGCGAGGCCGCCGAGCGCCACGGCCATGGCGAGGGTGCTGCGTGACCGCATGGGCCACTCCAATCTCTGTGGGGGGTGCCCGGCCGCACCGGGGCGGCGCGGCCGGGGCGGGTGGTCTGTTCCCTCAGCGGGATCAGCGGGTGCTTCGGATCACGTGGTCACCGGGTTGTGGTGGCACTGGGTTGTAGGGGTTGCGGGTTGTAGTGGCACCGGGTCGTAGGAGTCGCGGGTCGCGGGGGACGGGGGGGTGCGGGCCGGTCAGGAGCCGCTGCACGTGAGTTCGGGGGTCGAAACGCTGCCGCTGGAGTTGCCGACGAACCCGAACGAGGTCGACTGCCCCGCCGCCAGCGCGCCGTTGTAACCCACGTTCGTCGCGGTCACACTCCCGCCACTACCGGACACCGAAGCGTTCCAGGCGTGCGAGACGCTCTCACCGCTACCGAAGGTCCACTCCACGGTCCACCCCGACAGAGCCGCACCCGCCGTCACCGTCACCTGAGCCTGGAAACCCCCCTGCCACTGGTTCGTCACCGAGTACACCGCCTCACACTCACCCGACGGGGGGTCCGTGGGCTCCTCGGTCGGCGGGTCGGTGGGCTCCTCGGTGGGCGGATCGGTCGGGTCGGGGCCGCCGCCGTAGACCGGGGCCTCCTCGGCGGTGGCGGCGATGCCGTTCGGTCCGTTGAAGATGCGCTCGCCCCAGGGGGTCAGGCTGTGGACGTCGAAGCCCTCCACCATGTCCAGGTACTCCACGGGACTGCCGTTGCCGCTCCAGGACCAGCCGATGTAGCCCAGGCCCAGGCGCTCGGCGTGGGACATGATGGCGTCCTCGTCGGGGTTGCCGTCGGAGTGGTCGTGGCCGAACTCGCCGACGATCAGCGGCAGGCCCGCGTCGACGAAGTGCTCCAGGTAGGAGACGACCGTCGACTCCTGCTGGTAGACGCCGTACATGTGCACGGAGAAGACCGTGTTGGCGTGCGGGTCGGAGTCGAACACCGACTGGGCGTCCTCGCGCATGACGCCCGCCCAGTCCTGGCCCCAGTTCGGCGCGTCCACGACCAGGGTGTGGTCGAAGCCCGCGTCGCGCAGGCGGTTGACGGCGTCGCTGGTGTCGGCGGCCCAGTTCTGGTTGATCGCGGCGTCGTTGCCGTAGGGCTCGTTGCCGATGTTGACGAGGATGTGGTCCTCCTCGCCCTCGACGGCCTCCTGGATGCGCAGCCAGTAGTCGACGGCCTGGTCGAGTGTGGCGGCCCCGGCCTGGTCGCCGTAACCGGTGGTGTCGTGCACCTCCAGGACGCAGATCAGCCGGTTGGTCTTGCACTCGTCGACGACGTTGGCCACGTCGGCGGCGGTGTTCTCCGTCCAGCGCTGGCCGCTGCTGAGGACGACGCGGACGGTGTTGGCGCCCAGGGACTTGATGTCGGTGAACGACTGGGTCTCCTGGGCGTACCAGGTGTGGGCGTGGCTGACGCCGCGGATGACGAAGTCGTTTCCGGCGGCGTCGACGAGGCGGCCGTCGCTGACGCGGAAGCCGGTGTCGGCGTGCGCGGGCAGCGAGTGCACGAGCAGTGCGGCCACCAGGGTGATGACCGACCCGAGGGCGATCAGCAGGCGTTTGACCATGGGGGGCTCCAGGTAGAGGGGCGGACAACGTTGTCGTGTTGCGGGGGCTCCCGCCCTGGCGGGCGGGGACCGGGTGGGCGCCGGGGGTCGGCGGCTGCGTTCCCCCGGCGCCCGGTCCTGACACAGGCGCGGCCTGTTCCGGGGCGGTCGCGTCAGCGTCGTTGGGTTCCGGTACTCCCCCGCGGACGGGGTCGGTCGCCGGTCAGGAGCCGCTGCACGTGAGTTCGGGCGTGGAGACACCTCCGCTGGAGTTGCCGACGAACCCGAACGAGGTCGACTGCCCCGCCGCCAGCGCGCCGTTGTAACCCACGTTCGTCGCGGTCACACTCCCGCCACTACCGGACACCGAAGCGTTCCAGGCGTGCGAGACGCTCTCACCGCTACCGAAGGTCCACTCCACGGTCCACCCCGACAGAGCCGCACCCGCCGTCACCGTCACCTGAGCCTGGAAACCCCCCTGCCACTGGTTCGTCACCGAGTACACCGCCTCACACTCACCCGACGGAGGGTCGGTCGGGTCCGGGTCCGGGTCGGGATCGGGGCCGGGGTCACCGCCGAGCGCCTCGTGGATCGACCAGTAGGCGGGCTTGGGATCGTAGTTGTCGTCGATGGGCAGCGCCGCACCCTCGCCCGGGAAGGTGCCGGGGACCCAGGAGTGGGCGTCGGTGACGCCCCACACGATCACGCCGGAGCACCCGTCGACCGCGTAGCAGGCGTTGACCACCTGCTCGTAGTCCCTGGCCTGCTGCTCCAGCTTCTGCTGGGTGGCGGGCGTCTGGATGCGGATGTCCAGCTCGGTGATCATCACCTCCAGGCCCAGGTCCACGAAGCGCTGGATGTTCTGCTGGATGCTGGAGGGGACCTGTCCCGCGATGAGGTGGCCCTGGAAGCCGATGCCGTCGATCGGCACGCCCTGCGCCAGCAGGTCCCGGACCAGCTCGTAGTAGGCGTCGCTCTTGGCGTTGATCCCGTCGATGTTGTAGTCGTTGATGAACAGGCGGGCGTCGGGGTCGGCCCGGTCGGCCATCCGGAAGGCCTCCGCGATGAAGTCCTCCCCCAGCGTCCGGTAGAAGACCGAGTCGCGGAACTGCACGTTGTCCCCGATGGGCTCGTTGACGACGTCCCAGGTGGCGATGTCGTCGCGGTAGCGCCCCACGGTGGTGCTGATGTGGGTTTCCATGACGTCCAGCAGCTGGTCCCGGCTGAAGGTGCCGTCCCTCACCCATGGGGGCAGCTGGCTGTGCCACACCAGCGTGTGGCCGTGGACCAGCTGGTCGTTCTGCTGGGCGAAGTCCACGATGCGGTCGGCGTTGGTCCAGTTGAACTGCCCGGGCTGGGGCTGGACGGTCTCCCACTTGAGGTCGTTCTCGTGGGTGACGGAGTTGAACTCGGTCGCGGCGGTCCGGGCGTAGTCCGCCTGGTTCAGGTGCTGCGACGCGACCGCGGTGCCCATGCGCAGCCCGCGCTGGTCGGCGAGTTCGCGCAGGGTGGCCTGCTGGGCCCGGGCCGCCTCCTGCGCCGTGAGCGCGGTGTCCTCGGCGTGGGCCGCGGCGGTCAGACCGCCCGTGACCAGGCTGAGGGCGAGGGCGACCGCGGCGGCGGCCCCTCCCCGGAGCCGTCTTCGCCCCTTGGTGAGCGACATGGTGTTCCTTTCTCCTGTGGGGGGATCGGGGGCGGGCGCCGTCGGCGCCCGCCCCCGTGCGGCTACGGCCGGTCAGGCGCCGTCGCCGAACAACTCGCCGTGGGTGGCGAGGGCTGTGGCCACGTCCACCTGCGCCCAGAAGCGGTGGTAGGTGAACTCGGGCACCGGCCCCCCGTTGAGGTACTCCTCGACCTGGGGCCAGTTCGGGTCGTCCTCGTAGAAGGACCGGATGGACAGGAACGTGGAGTCGGAGTCGACCGGGTCCCCGTTGGGCATCTGGCCGGTCCATCCCTCGGGGATGTAGAGGCCGCCGTCGGGGGCGCCGAACTCGTCGTCGAAGCGGGCGTAGTCGGCCCGCGTCTCGGGAACGGCGACGCCCAGGTCGTCCTGGTTGGCCAGGAGGGCGTCGAGCAGGCCCTCGGCCGTCGCCCGGGAGTCGGCGTCACCGGTGGCGGCGGCGTAGTGCATGAGGGTCTTGGCCAGGCCCGCGGCGATGCCGACGTCCTGTCCGTGCGAGACGACCTCGACGCTCAGGTCGGGGTTGCCCGTGGACTCGCCCGTCCAGGTGTCGGGCTGTCCGCTCCACTCCATGTCGGCGGGGATGGCGAACTCGCCGTTCTCGCCGACGGTGGTGTTGGCGATCGCCCAGGGCACCCAGTCGTCCAGGATGTCCCCGGCGCGCTCGTCGCCGGTGATGCGGTAGTACTCGGCCACCCGCTCCATGTCCCAGACCTGGAAGCCGAACCAGCGGTTGGACGGCGGGTCGTGCCAGACGGGCTTCTCGTCGTAGAACATGCCGTAGAAGGTGGGCGTGCCCGAGGGCGGCTGGGCGTAGGTGCCCTCCCAGCTGTTGGTCGCGCCGCCCGCGATGGCGCCGTCGGAGGACTGGAGCCACTCCAGGAACTCCAGTTGCCGGTCGAGGCTGGTGCCCCAGTCCTCGGTGCCGGTGGCCGACTCCGGCTGGAGCGCGGACACCTCCGAGAGCGCGTAGGCCGCCATCACGTTCTGGTAGCCCTGGTGGGCGGAGGATCCGCCGATGCGCCAGGCCCAGGGGTACTGGGCGCTCTCCAGCGCGCCGCCCCAGGAGTAGTACCAGGCCATGAGGTAGTGCGCGGAGTCCTTGCCCGATCCGGGCGGGCAGGACTGGGGGTCGACGCAGTCGCCGATCTCCTTGAAGTACTTGTCGAACATGGCGTAGCGCAGGTAGTCGCCCATCATCGCCGCGTTGGAGACGTTCTCGGCGATCGCGCCCTCGTTGCCCTGCTCCGAGGCCCACTCGTGCGCCAGGTAGGCCACCTGGACGGCGCGCGCGTCGGCGTCGGGGGCGTTGGTGTAGCGCCACTGCTCGGAGTAGTTGTCGTCGTCGGTGAACAGGTCGAGGAACCCGTTCTCGCCGCCGTGCTGGAAGGTCTCGCAGGACGGGTGCGGCACGGTCTCCCAGACCGACTCGTTGGAGCCGCGCTGGAAGGTGTTGATGTAGGCGGGGGCCTCGTCGGTCCCGTCGCCGCAGAACCCGTAGCCGTAGGTGTTGTCCACGTCCAGCAGCCAGTGCATGCCGTAGACCTCGTCGGTGCCGTAGGTGCTGCTCAGCTCCTGGGCGAGCGGGTCCTGCCCCGCCTCGACCGAGTCGTCCAGCGCCATCGGGTAGTCGCTCGGGGCGAGCGACTCGGGGATGTAGGTGGCCGGGGCCGACGGGTCGTAGGAGCCGTTCGTGGGCTGGTCGGCCGTGCCCGGGATGATGAAGGCCTCCATGGACTCCCACGCGGAGTTGAAGGGCTCCCAGTCGCCGGTGATCCTGCCGTAGGCCGCCTCCAGCCACAGGTAGTAGCTGTAGGCCTCGGAGGTGGTGGCGTGGCCGTGGTCGGGCGCCTCCACGATCAGGGTCTCCACCGAGTGGTACGGCACGAGGAGGCCGTCGAACTCGCGGAAGTAGCCGCTGTCGGGGTCCTTGATCTTGTCGTACTGGGTGAGGAACTCCTCCTCGTAGGCGTTGGAGGCCCCGGAGAGTTCGCGCGCGGTGACGACCACGGGATCGTAGCCCTCTGCGGAGACGGTGAACTCGGCCCGGGCGGGGTCGCCCGAGCCGTCGCCGGAGGAGGCGACCGTCACCTCCTGCGGGGTGTCCCAGTCGGCGTCGCCGAAGGTCAGCGAGGCGCCCGAGGCCACCGACAGGGTCGAGCTGCCGGAGGTGCGCTCCACGCTGACGGCCACGTCCTCGGCGGGCGCCTCGGACAGGGCCACGTCGAAGGCGGCCTCGCCGCCGGGCTCCAGGGTGACCGAGTCGGGGCCCACGACCAGGGCCGGGTCCTCGGGCTCGGGCTCCTCGTCCTCGCCCGCGCAGTCCAGGCCGTTGAGGGTGAAGTCGGCGGGTACCTCGTTGGCGCCGCTGTAGGTGGCCTGGAAGCCGAACGTCGCGGTCTGGCCGGAGGCGAGGCCGGGTGCCCAGGAGGGGCCGCTGGCGGTCACGGAGCTGCCGCTCTGGGAGACCTGCGCGCTCCAGCTGTTGCTGATGCGCTGGTTGCCGGAGAACTCCCAGCCCAGCGTCCAGTCGGAGACGGACTCGGCCTCGTTGGTGACCGAGACTTCGGCCGTGAAACCCGAGCCCCAGTCGTTGAGCTGGTAGTCGACGGAGCAAATCGGTGCGGCCTGCGCGGGCGCGGCCGGAAGGAGGGCGGCTAAGAGCACCGCGCCGAGGAGCGCGGGCGCGGGTCTGCGCCAGCGCGCCGGGCGGCGCGGGCCGGGACGGGGGGTGGTCACGTGTCCTCCTCGGACAGGTTCTCCGTTCCCCTCCGCGGCCTCGCGCGCCGGATGACGGCGCCAGGGCGGAGCTCTCCGATGGGGGAGGCGGCGGGGTCGGAGTGCGGGTGTGGGGGGAGGGAGCCGGGTACGACGCTGTGACCTGCGGCTCGTTGCCCGGGTCGGGCCGGTGCGCATCCGGTAGGTTTCCGGAATTCGGACGCCTGTTTTGCGCACACCTTGCGGGAGCGCTCCCAGGCATCGTGGGGCGAAGTTAACACCCACGACACACGGAGACAACGGGTGCAACCGTGGTGACTGCTCGTTAAGTTCCCGGGGCCCCGGGGCGGGCCGGACCGCCCCGGGGAGTTTCGGGACGCAGCGCGGAGCGGAGGTGCCCGCCCGTGTAGGACGGGCACCCCTCGTACTCACCGCGCCGGCGGACGGTCGCCGCTCCTACTGGATGGGCGGGTAGGCGTTGGCCAGCAGCTCCTGGAACTGCGCGGAGAACCAGTGCCCCGAGATCGGCGCGTCGGGCAGCGCGCCGCTCATGTTGTAGCCGTTGCGCGGGTTGCCCTCATAGGTGGGGTCGCACATCCGGTCGAAGCCCTTGCCCTCGGGGTTCTCGATGAACTCACTGGACCCGTCGGACTCACCCGGAGGCTTCATCCACACGTAGGCGTCGATGCCCGCCTCGGGCTCGGCCTGGGGACGCTCGCCCAGACCGGCACCCGACTGGTTGCACCAGTTCCCGGACTGGATACGGCGGTCGTAGCGGCCCCCGTCCACGTAGGCGTTCACATCCGTGCTCGGCCCCGGCCCGTCCGGGCGGTCCGGCCCGCCCCACCCGTTACGGGAGGTGTCGATGAGCATCCCGATCCCGGAATCGAAGCCCTGGCCCACCAGCTCCTCACGCAACGCCTGGGAGAAGGACAACTCGTCGGTGAACTGGTTCCAGTCCACCCAGTCCGACTGGCGCACCGGCGTGCCCGCGATGGTCTCACCGATGGCGAAGTTGTCCTCCACCAGCGCCGAGTAGTTCGCGGTGTTGGCGATGAACCCGTGCACATCCTCCGGGCTGGCCCCGGCGGCGTTGGCCGCCTCGTAGAACAGCGCCGCCGAGGCGGTGAAGTTGTCCTGCCAGCCGATCCACCCGTGGTGACCGGCGTCGACGTAGTTGTAGACGTTGTCGATCGCGCCCAACTGCGCCAGGGCGTAGCCCACCCCCTCGACGTAGTTGCCGTTGGCCAGCATCTCGTCGCAGTTCTCGGTCGCGGTCTCGCGGGGGGAGACGTTGGTGACCAGGTTGGGCAGCGAGTCGATCTCGACCGTGGTCACCACCCGCAGTTCGGTGTCCTCGTAGTCGGCCAGGATCTCGGCGATCGGGTCGATGTAGTCGTTCTTGTACCGGTCGATCTCGTCCGGGCCCAGCTCGCCGTTGGAGGCCAACGCGGCGCAGTCACGGCCGGGCAGGTTGTAGATGACCACCTGGAACACCAACGGTTCACCATCGGCCTGCACCAGGGCCTCGTCCAGGTGATCGCGCAGACCCATGCTGCCGGTGGTGGGGCTGTCGTTGCCCTCGATGGCGCTGATGCGGTCCAGCCACACCCCGGTGGGCTCATCGGCCACGGCGTCCCCACCGGGCTCAGCGGCGGCGTTGGCCGACCAGATCGGGTTGACGTAGACGTCAGCGCCCACGTACGGGTTGTCCACCCGCTCGCCCGTACCGGGGTCCGGGTCCGGATCGGGGTCGGGATCGGGGTCCGGGTCGGGTCCGGGGTCGACCAGGCCCTCACAGGCCACACCGTTCAGGGAGAACTCGGCGGGGACGGCGTTGGCGCCCGAGTAGGTTCCCTGGAAGCCGAAAGTGGCCGTGCCGTCCGTGGCGATCGCGCCGTTGTACCCGGCGTCGGTGGCCGAGACGCTCTGTCCGCTCTGGGTGACGGTGCCGTTCCAGGAGTTGGTGACCCGCTGGTTTCCGGCGAAGTCCCATTCCAGGGTCCAGCCGTTGACCGCGTCGCCGAGGTTGGTGATCTCCACGCTCGCGGTGAAGCCGGAGCCCCAGTCGTTGAGTTGGTAGTCGACCTCGCAACCGGCCGCGGCACTGGCGGGGGCGGGCACGGCCGCGGCCAGTGCGGCGCCGACGATCAGGGCCGATGTCGCGGCGAGGCCGCGCCGTGCGCCCGGACGTCTGTCCGGAGCGCGCAGGATTCTGCTCATCTCTTGCTTTTCCTCATGGTTGGGGGGTGGTGCCAGAGGGACGAGAGTGTCGGGGCGCGGAGCCGCCGACTGATGCGTGGAATCCGGATGTGGGGGGTGGTGCGGGTGGTGCGCGGGGCACGTCGTCCTCCGGTGGAGGGTGTGGCGACGCGGGGGTGACCCCATGGGTGGGAGCGCTTCCACAACAGGAGCGCGAAGGGCGGGATGGGATGGGTCGGGAACGCGGACACTCAAGCTCCCCCGCGCGCAACCCGGATCGCATGTGATCCAGATCATGCGGGAGCGCTCCCATGAGAATAACCACCACGGCTTCACATGTAAACACCCCGTAAAGAACAGCGTTCGGTGGCGCGACCCGATCCCGGAGAACGCCTGGCCGCCCGGCACACGCCCGCCCTCCGCCCCGCGGCGCCCCTCGGGGAATAGCCGGGACGGACGCACCGTTCCTCTGGTAGTTTCATCGCGAAACTACTTCTCAAGAAGCTTTTTTCTAGGGGGACAGATGGCGACCCGCACACTGGTGACCGTCTCGGCGGGGATGAGCACGCCGTCCTCGACCCGTCTGCTCGCCGACCGGCTGACCGCCGCCGCCGAGGCGTCCCTGCGCGAGCGCGGCGACGAGGTCCGCGTCCGCACCGTGGAGCTGCGCGAGGTGGCGCACGACATCGTGAACGCGATGACCACCCGGGTGCCCACCGGTGAGCTGCGCGGTGTGCTGGAGGACATCGCCGGGGCGGACGGGATCATCGCGGTGACCCCGGTGTTCAACGCCTCCTACAGCGGCCTGTTCAAGTCCTTCTTCGACGTGGTCGACCCCGAGGACCTGGACGGCATGCCCGTGCTGATCGGCGCGACCGGCGGCAGCCCGCGCCACTCGCTGGTGCTGGAGCACGCGCTGCGGCCGATGTTCGCCCACACCCGCTCGGTGGTCGCGCCCACCGGCGTGTACGCGGCCTCGGAGGACTGGGGCTCGGGCGAGGGCGGCGGCCGCGAGCTGACCCGGCGCGTCGAGCGCGCCGGACGCCAGCTCGCGGCGCTGGCCGCGGACCGCTCCCCCGCCGCCGGGGACCCCTACGAGGAGCCGGTCCCCTTCGCCGACCTGATGTCGGGCCTGGGCGCCTGACCGGCCCGCCGTCCGGCCGGGGTCACCAGGGGACGGCGCCCTCGTCGTCGAAGAAACCGCCGCGCGGTCCGTCGTCGGGCAGGGTGGCGAGCCGGATCGCGATCGCCGCGCCCTGCTCGGGCGTCCGCGGCGCGTTGAACCCGGTGAAGTCGGTCGCCACGTAGCCCGGGCAGGCGGCGTTGACGATGACGTTCGTGTCGGCGAACCGGCGGGCGTACTGCGCCGTGACGCTGTTGAGCAGGGTCTTGGACGGCGCGTACGCGGCCATGACCGGGCCGGTCCGCAGCGTCAGCGAGCCCATGTTGCTCGACATGTTGACGATGCGCGGCGAGCTCGCGCGGCCGAGCAGCGGCAGCATCGCGTTCGTCACCCGCACGACCCCGAACACGTTCGTGTCCAGGACCTCGCGGAGGACGTCGAGGTCGAGGGTGGTCGGGTCCTGGGCGCCGCCGTCGGTGCGTCCGGCGATGCCCGCGTTGTCGACGAGCACGTCGAGCCGCCCCGACTCGCGCTCGATCGTCTCCGCCGCGGCGGGGAGCGCACCCGGCGCGGCACCGGTCGAGGTCCTGCTGTGCGAGGTCGGTGAGCAGGCGGGGCTGCTCCGCGACGGGAGCGCCGACGTGGCGGTCATGCACCTGCCCTTCGACGACGTCGCCGGGTTCGACACCGAGGAGCTCTGCGTCGAGGGCCAGGTGGCGATCCTGCCCGCCGCGCACCCGCTCGCCGCACGCGACCGGCTCACGCTGGCGGAGGTCGCCGACGTGCCGGGCCTGCCGATCGCCCGGTGGCCCCGGCTCGACGGAACCTACCCGGACGGGCCAGGGCCGGAGGTTCGCACCCAGTCGCAGCTCGCCCAGCTCGTGGCGCTGGGCCGGACGCTGCTGGTCATCCCCGCCTCCAGCCGCGCCTGGCAGTGGCCCGAACACGTCGCGGTGCCCGTGGTCGACGCGCCGCCGGTCACCACGGTGCTGGCCTGGCCCTCGGGCAGCCGTTCCCGGGAGGTCGCCTCGCTCGTGCACTCGGCGGACGGGCTCCGCGGCGCCGGGACGTGCGGCGGCTCCGAGCGGTCCGCGGCGCCCCCGCCCTCGGTCAGTTCCCGTACTCGGCGCGGATGCGGTCGGCGAAGCGGGCGAAGTCGGCCCCGTGCAGGAAGGCCGAGCGCATGGTGCCGTGGTCGGCCTCCCCCCGGCCCGCGATGTCGAAGGCGGTGCCGTGGTCCACCGACGTGCGCAGGATCGGCAGGCCCACCGTCACCGAGATCGTCCCGTCGAAGTCGAAGGTCTTGGCCGCGATGTGGCCCTGGTCGTGGTACTGCGAGAGCACCCCGTCGTAGTGGCCGGTCAGCAGGCGGTGGAAGACCGAGTCCGCCGGGACCGGCCCGACCACGTTCGCGCCCGAGGCGCGCGTGCGCTCCACCGCCGGGGCCAGGTGGCGGATCTCCTCGTCTCCGAAGGCGCCGTTCTCGCCGCCGTGCGGGTTGATCGCCGCCACCGCCAGGGTGGGTTCGTCGTGGCCGAACACGCGCAGCGCGGTGAGCGCCTCGGTGATCGCCCCCACCTGCTGCTCCTCGTTGATCATGTCCAGCGCGCCGCGCAGCGAGACGTGCCGGGTGGCGAAGAAGACCTTCTTGCCGCGCACCACGAACATGGTGTTCTGGCGGGTGACTCCGGTCAGCTCGCCGAGCATCTCGGTGTGGCCGAGGTGGCGGCTGCCCGAGGCCCAGATGGCCTCCTTGTTGATGGGCCCGGTGACGATCCCGTCCACGCGCCGCTCCATCGCCGCCCGCGTGGCCACCTCGATCGCGCGGACCGCAGCGGCCCCGGCGCGCGCGTCGACCACGCCCCACTCCAGTTCGGTGCCACCGAGCGCGTCGATGTCGAGGCAGTCGATCACCCCCTCCTGCTCCGGCGGCAGGTCCCAGGAGGACAGGGCGCGCACCCGCACGTCCAAGTCCAGGACGGCGGCCGCGCGGCGCAGCACGGCGGGGTCGGCGACGACCACCCCGCGCGCGGGGGCGGTGGCGCCCACCTCGGCCAGGGTGCGCACGGTGATCTCGGGGCCGATGCCGACGGGGTCTCCGACGGTGACGGCCAGGGTCGGGCGTTCAGTCATCTTCTCGTCTTCCTCCGCTCGGGATCCGCGCGGACACCCCGCGCAGCCTGTCGTTGACCGTGTCGCGCAGCCGCGCCAGGCAGCGCGCGATGGTGTCCTGATCCCCGACCAGCCCGCCCTTGGTGATGATCGGGGTTCCCTCCAGCGGCCCGCCGTCCAGGCGGCCGTGCACGGCCAGCGGGACGAGTTCGCCGCCCACGTCCAGGGCGCGCACGTCCAGGGCGGCGAGCAGGGCGGAGGTGACGTCGCCGCCGCTGGAGAACAGCGCGCTGGGCCGGGTCCGGGCGACGGCCCCGGCGACCAGCGCGGCCAGCATGCCGGGCATGGCGCGGCGCGCCTCGGCCGGAAGGCGCACGACGTCCTCGGCCGAGGCGCGGGTGCGCACGACCACGGCCGCGGGGAAGGAGGTCCTGGCCAGGGCCGCGGCCAGGAGCCGCGCGACCTCGTCGCGGTGCCCGGGGTCGGACGTGAAGCGCCGGGCGTCGACGTCGACGAACTCCGTCGAGGGGTCCTCGGCGACGGTGTCGAGCTGGCGCCGGGTCAGCTCGGTCGCGCTGCCCACCACCGCCAGGACCGGCCCGGGGTCGGGCGCGGTGCCGCGCAGCCCCAGCTCGCGGGCGAGCAGCGCCCCGAACGGGCCGGGGTCGGCGGCCACCCAGACGGTGCCGTCCCGGCGGGAGGCCGCGGCCGCCGCCCGGGCGATGTCGGCCAGGTGGTCCTCGGTCACGGCGTCGCACAGCACGACGGGTTCGTCGCCCGCGAGCAGTTCCCCGACGAGGTCGGCGCGGGTGACCCGGCCCAGGGACAGGTGCCGCACGGCCAGGGCGCTCTGCTCGGCGACGAGGTCGGTCACCACGCTGGTGCGGACCGGGTTCAGCGGGTCCAGGGCCAGCTGGGTGCGCTCCAGCGGGACCCCGTCGAGCAGTTGGACGCCGTCGACGGTGATCCGCCCGGAGGCGGGGTGGGCGGGCGCGAAGAGCAGGCGGACGCGGACTCCGGTCGGCGTGCGCTCGCGCACCGCCCGCCAGGCGGCCTCCAGTTCGGCGCCGACGTTGCCGCGCAGGGTGGTGTCGGTGCGCTTGACCACCAGGTCCACCGGCCAGAGCCGGTCCACGACGGCGGTGACGAGCCCGGCGGCCTCGGGGGCGGCCAGGTGGCGGCTGTCCAGGTTGGCCACGACCGCGTCGTAGGCCGGGGCCGCGTGGTGGGCGTGCCCGGCGTCCACCGAGGCCACGCGCATGCCGGTCTGGGCGAAGCGCGCGCCGGTGGCGTTGGCTCCGGTGAGGTCGTCGGACAGGACGAGGATCTGCGCCACGGGCTTCCCCCTATCCCAGGACCAGGGCGGCGACGCACAGCAGCGGCAGGCTGGCCAGCCACAGCACGGTGGTCATCCCGCTCCACATCTTCATGGCGGCGCCGCCGGACAGGCCGGTGAACCGGGTCACGACCCAGAAGTAGGAGTCGCTGACGTAGGAGAAGACGAAGGAGCCGGCGCACGCGGAGGCCACGGCGAGCGCCGGGTTGATCCCCGCCGCCGCCACGATCGGGGCGCTGAGGGTGGCGGAGGTGATGATGGCGACGGTGCCCGAGCCCTGGGCCAGCCGGACGAAGGTGGCGATCACGAACGGCAGCAGGAACATCGGCACGGGCCATCCCGAGACGGCGTCGGCCAGCGCGTCGCCCACACCGGAGGCGCGCAGGACCTCTCCGAAGGCCCCTCCGGCGCCGGTGATGAACACGATCATCCCGGCCGAGGCGGCGGCCGCGGTGAGCCAGGAGACGACCTCCCGGCGCCCCGTCCCCCGGGGCGGCAGCGTGTAGACGGCGATGACCAGCCCGATGATCAGGGCGATGGCGGGGTTGCCGAGGAAGGCGAAGACGTCGGCGACCGCGCTGCCCCCGGCGAGCGCGCCGGTGAGGGTGTTGCCCACGATGAGCAGCAGGGGCAGCAGCAGCGGAACGGAAGCGGTCAGCGCGCTCACGCCCGGGTCCGGGGGTTCCTGGCTGATGTCGCGTCCGGCGGCCGGGGCGGCGTCTCCGGCCCCGTCGACCTCGCGGGTGGCCGCGCCCGGCCCGCCCGCGGCGGCGTTCTCGGGGACCAGGCCCGACTCCACGCTCGCCTCCAGGCGGGGTCCCATGTAGCGCGCGTAGACCACCACGACCGGGATGAGCAGGATCGACATGGCCCCGCCGAGCAGGACGGTGGTGCCCAGGTCGGCGCCGAGGAGACCGACGGCGGCGAGCGGGCCGGGCGTGGGCGGGACCAGGTGGTGGGTGATGGACAGCCCGCCCGCCAGGGCCAGGCTCATCACGACCAGCGGCCTGCCGTAGCGCCTGGCCAGGGAGCGGGCGAGCGGGTGCAGGATGACGAAGCCGGAGTCGCAGAACACCGGGACGGACACGACCGCGCCGGTGGCGGTCATCGCCACGTCCTCGCGGCCCTTCCCGGCCATGCGGACGAAGGCCTTGGCCAGGGCGTCGGCGCCGCCGCTGCGTTCCAGGACGGTGCCGATCATCACGCCCAGGGCGATGACGACGCCGATCCCGGCGAGGGTGTTGCCGAAGCCGGTGGTCAGGTGCTCCACCAGTTCGGGGGCGGGGACGCCCGCGACCACGCCGGTGACCAGGGCCCCGGCGAGCAGTCCGATGAACGCGTCCAGCCGGGACCACAGGATGAGGGCGATGACGGTGGCCACGCCCAGGAGCAGTGCCGCGAGGAGCTGTACTTCCATACCAGGTGCCTTTCAGGGGGTCACTGCGGTCGCGTGCCCGCGTCGACCGCGACGACGTGGGGGGTGCAGGCGGGATCGGCGTCGAGGGCCTCACGCTCGCGGGCTCCGATCCCGTCGTCGGTGATCAGGCCGTAGGGTCCGGGCACGACCGCCCAGTACGGGTGGGGGCCGGAGCCGACCTTGGTGGAGTCGGCGACCACGAAGATCCGCCGGGCGCTGCGCATCTGGAGTTCCTTGGCGGCGGCGATCTCGGGGCTGGGGCAGTTGAGCCCCCGGCCGGGCAGGAGCCCGTCGGCGCCGATGAAGGCGATGTGCGGGGTGATGCGGTCCAGCACGCCGTGCGCGTAGTCGCCGACGATGGAGCCCCGCCTGCGCCGCACGCGCCCGCCGACGACGACGAGTTCGATGCCCTCGGCGTCGTGCAGCGCCGCCATGGGGCCGAGACCGGAGGTGACCACGGTGGGCCCCGAGCGCCGGGCCATGCGCTCGGCCACGAAGGTGGTGGTACTCCCGGCGTCCAGCAGGACGACGTGGTCGTCCTCGACCAGAGCGGCGGCGTGGTCGGCGATGCGCCGCTTGGCGGGGGCGTTGCGCAGGCTCTTCTGGGTCCAGGACAGTTCGGCGCCCGCGGGCGCGGGGACCGCGCCGCCGTGGGTGCGGACCACCTTTCCGGCCCTCTCCAGTTCGCCCAGCCCGCGCCGCACGGTGGAGGGGCTGATGCCGAGTTCCCTCGCGAGGTCCTCGACCCTCTGCACGCCGTCGGTGACGGCGTCCAGCAGCCCCTGGTGACGCATGACCACTCCTGCTCGTTTCGCGCATGTGAACAGGGACATACTGCGCGCTTTACGCAAGGAAGAGCAAGAGGTCAGCCCCGATGTGCCCATAACGCGCATATAACGTCCGAGGGGCGAGGACGCGGGCACCGGGCCGATAACAGCCCGGCCGGGGACGTTTGGGCGGGGCGGCACACGGCTATGTCGCATACGGCGCCGCAGGGGGCCGCAGCGAGGACTACGGAGCGTGCCGATGCGAAGACAGTTCATCAACGAACCGGGCGACGTGGTGTCCGAGGCGCTGGAGGGGTTCGCCGCGGCCTGGCCGCGGCACGTGCGCCTCAACGCCGACCCCGCCTACGTCGTGCGCGCCCGCCCGGCCGCGGACAAGGTCGCGGTGGTCTCCGGCGGCGGCTCGGGCCACGAGCCCCTGCACGTGGGCTTCGTGGGCACCGGCATGCTCGACGCCGCCGTGCCGGGGGCCGTCTTCGCCTCCCCCACAGCCGTGCAGATCCGGGCGGCCTCGCAGGCGGCCGACACCGGCCGGGGAGTCCTGCACGTGGTCAAGAACTACACCGGAGACGTGCTCAACTTCCGCATCGCCGGGGAGCTGCTGGCCGACGCGGGCGTGCGCAGCGAGATCGTCCTGGTCGACGACGACCTGGCCACCGACACCGGCGACGGCGGGGGCCCGGGACGCCGGGGCACGGCGGCGGTCGTGGCGGTGGAGAAGGTCTGCGGCGCCGCGGCCGAGCGCGGTGCCGACCTGGCGGAGCTGACCGCGCTCGGGCGCCGGGTGGCCGAGCGCAGCCGCACCCTGTCCGTGGCGCTGGCCGCGGGCGCCCACCCGGGCGAGTCGCGTTCCTCGTTCGAACTGCCCGCGGACGAGGTGGAGTTCGGCGTGGGCATCCACGGCGAGCGGGCCCGACAACGGCGGGCCTTCGGACCCTCCCGCGAGTTGGTGCCCCCGATGGTCTCGCCGCTGGTAGAGGCGCTGGGCCTGGGCCGCGGGGACCGGGTGGTCGCCATCGTCAACGGGCTGGGCGCCACACACGACCTGGAGCTGTACGGGGTGTTCCGCGAGGCGCGGCGCGTCCTGGACGCCGCCGGGATCGGGGTGGCCCGCTCCCTCGTGGGGTCCTACGTGACCTCCCTGGACATGGCGGGCTGCTCGGTCACCCTGGTCGAGGCCGACGACGAGGTGTTGGAGCTGTGGGACGCTCCGGCCGCCACACCCGCGCTCACCTGGTAGAACGTCCGTCCCAGCACAGTCCGAACGGGAGCACCGGCATGGCAGAGCAGCTCAGTCCCTCCGACGTCGAGCGGTGGGTGCAGGCCTTCATCGGCGCGGTCGAGGAGGAGGGCGCACACCTCACCGACCTGGACCGCCGCAGCGGCGACGGCGACTTCGGCACCAACATGACCACCGCGCTGCGCCGCACGCGCGAGGCCCTGGCCGACACCGCCGCCACCGGGTCGGCCGGGCAGTCCTTCGAGGTGATGGCGGAGACCTTCCTGGGCCACAGCGGCGGCACCAGCGGCCCGCTGTTCGGCATGTGGTTCCGCGAGTTCGGCAAGGCGGGCGCGGGTGCGCAGGCGTTCACCCTGGCGATGGTGGCCGAGGCCACCGCGAACGGGTGGGCGACCCTGCACCGGCTGGGGTCGGCCGAGGTCGGGGACCGCACCATGGTCGACGCCGTCGCCCCGGCGTCGGAGGCCCTGGCCGGGGCCGTGGACCGCGGCGCGGGGCTGCACGCCGGGCTGCGGGAGGCGGCGCGGGCCGCGCGGGAGGGCGCGGACGGCACCAGCGAACTGCTCGGCCGCCGGGGGCGCACCAGCTACGTGGGTGAGGCCGCCCTGGGCAGCCCGGACCCCGGCGCGGTGACCGTCGCCCTGTTCTACCGGGCAGCGCAGGGGGTCGTCGGAGTCTGAGCCCCGGTCGGCCGGGACCGCGCCCGGGGGCGTGCGGCCAAGGCCCCACGCCCCCGGCCGGACGCGCGGCGAGGGGCCCGGCCCGGTCAGGCGCCGCCGAGGTACTCCACGAAACGCACCCCGGTCCCGCCCGGGCCGCAGCTCACCCCGACCATGCGGCCGGTGAACCCGCCCGCGACCTCGGTCGACAGGTAGCGTCCGTCGATCCGGGCCAGCTCGGTGGCGCCTTCGGGGGTGCGGACCGCGGCGACGACCACGTCCGGTCCCCGTTCGCGGCTGTACTCGGGCGCCGTCGAGGGCTCCACCCGCAGTTCGAGCACCGTGTCGGCGGACGCCGGCGCCTCCCCCAGCACGCTGGTGAGCGGTCCGGTCTGAGCGACGGCACGCACCCGTCCGCCCCCGACCTCCAGGGCGAACCGGTGGACGGGGTCGACGCGGACCTCCAGGGCGCCCGCGTCCCCGTCCGCGTCGATCCCGGCCCGGACAGTCATGGTCGTGTGCTCCTGGCGGCGGCCGACGAACACCCGCCCGTCCCCGGGAGGCGTCATCCGCCACCGGTCCCCCGACCACCGCAGCACCCGGTCGGGGAAGACCCCGGCGCCGACCCAGTCGGGGCCGGGCGTCCCCTCGCCCAGTGAGGCGCGCACCCGCGCCGGCTCCCCCGGTTCGACCGGTCCGCTCACCGTGGGCCAGCCCTCGCGCCAGGCGACGTCGGCGGCGAAGGACTCCCTGCCCAGCACGTGCCAGCCGGGGAAGGAGCCCGAGGGTCGCACTCCCAGGAACACCGCCGCCCACGACCCGTCCGGCCGCTCGACCAGGTCGGCGTGGCCGGTGTTCTGCACCGGGCCCGGCGTCCCCCTGGCGGTCAGCAGGGGGTTGTGCGGGCAGGCCTCGAAGGGGCCCTCCGGCGAGGGCCCCCGGGCGACCGTCACCGCGTGCCCGGGGCCGGTGCCGCCCTCGGCGACCAGCAGGTACCACCACCGCCCGACGCGGTACAGGTGCGGGCCCTCGGGGTCCCTGCCCCCGGTGCCGCTCCACAGCGAACACGGCTGGGACAGCAGCTCGCCGGTGGCCGGGTCGAGGACGGCCTGGCGGATGCCGCCGTCGGACCAGGTGAGCAGGCACCTGCCGTCCCCGTCCCAGGCCAGGTCCGGGTCGATGCCGCCGGCGCCGCGGATCCGCACCGGGTCGGACCACGGACCGGCGGGGTCGGTCGCCGTCATCAGCAGGTGTCCGGGGCCGTCGGAGACGTTGGTGGTCACCAGGAAGAAGGTGCCGTCGTGGTGGCGCAGGGTCGGGGCGTAGACGCCCGAGGACGGCGCGGCGCCGGACAGCACCAGTTGGGAGGGCCGGTCCATGACCGCGCCGACCCGCTCCCAGGACACGAGGTCCCGCGACCGGAACAGGGGGACCCCCGGCGCGTACTCGAAGCTCGAACACGCCAGGTAGAACACGTCGCCCACACGGCACACCGTGGGGTCGGGGTGGAAACCGCCGAGGATCGGGCGGGTCGGCAGGACGCCGCCTCCGGGGGGAACTTCGGGCTCGGTCACCCAACGAGTGTGACACGCCCCACCGGGCCGACCCGGAGCGGGGCGGGCGCCCGCCCGCTCCGTTCCGGTCCGGTCGGACGGTACCGGCCCCACAGTGCCAGCACAGTGCCAACCCCTTGCAACGCCGAGTCCCTGAGCGGTGGAGGCCTGTTGTAGCGGCAGCGAAGGCGGCGGGTGTCCGGGGGCGCCGCTGAACGCTCTGGTCACGGGTGGTGGTCGAGGCAGCGGCGCCTGCTGCCGCGAAGTGGCGCAGGCTGCGACCAACGCCTGAGGTTGTGGGGTGGTGGGGCTTTGCTGCGTTGGCACCAAAGTCGGCGGGTGCCTGGGCACGCCGTTCAACGCCCTTGTCGCGGGTGGTGGCCGGAGGTGGCGGCGCCTGCTGCCGCGAGGTGGTGCGGAGGGCGACCAACGCTTGATGTTGGTGGGTGGTGGGGCTTTGCTGCGTTGGCACCAAAGGCGGCGGGAGTGGCGGGCCTGGGGCAGCGCGACCGGCCCCTGTGGCGGGGGTGGGCGACGGTGGCAGCGACGACGGCTGGCGGCAGGGCCCGGGCCGCCTGGCGGGCGCGGGCATGCCGGGGCCCGGCCCGGCCAGGGGTCACTCCCGGGGCGGTGGAACCGCAACCCTGCCGGGCGGATAATCCTGTTCCCTCCGCTGGTGTGTGCGGAGTTCGCGTTGGTACTTGGCCCGGTTATGCGGCCCACACAAGGGTTGCAGGTTCGCCACCACCGTGCGCCCGCCCCGAGAGAACGACTGCACATGATCGGCCTGGCAGAGGGCCACCGGAACTTCGCACCCGCCCGGGTGGGCGCAGGTGGTGTGCCCGTGGAACGCGGCGGTGCGCTGGCGGGCTGAGGCCAACCGGCGGCTGTGGCCCACATCCAGGACCTGCCCGGTGGGCGGGGCGGTGAGCATCCGCACCACCTCAGAGTCGGCGGCCAACTCGTGCACCACCCCGACCGGAATCACCCGTCCGCGCTCGTCCAGCGCCGGAACTTCCTGGCCCTGGGTGTCCAGGTAGGTCTGCACCGGCACCACGATGCGGATCTGCGCCAACGCAGCGGGGGCGTTGGCGCATCCGGTGTGGGTGGTGGCAAAGCGCAGCGCCGCGATGAGCGCGTCGTGCTCCCGCTGCGACCGCGACCGCGTGTCCTCGTCCGAGGGTGGGGTGGTGAAGGTGTCGATGGCCGCGCGCACGATCAACGCATCCCCACTGCCGCCCCACGCCTGGAGCTGGTAGCTGCCCTGGAACGTGTCATGCACGACCAGCCCACGCGAGGCGTGAGCGGCCTGGTGGTCGCGGTCCAGGCGGTGGGGGTCCAAACGGTGCGCGACCTGGCGGGCCACTGACTGGAGTTGGTTGACCGACAACGCAGGCCGCTCCGCCTTCGCGGCCACCAACGCCGACTCGAACCCCTGCCGGTACTGCGCCTGATCGGGGAAATGCTCGGTGTCGCGGGTCTGGACGGCCTTGTCGGTGACCTTGGCGATCACCACCGCCTCACCCAACCCCACCACGCCCTCAGCCACCGCCTGGGCGGTGGCGGGCAAGGTCTCCTCGTGCACGTGCTGGGCCAGCCGCGCCAAATCCTTGGCCTGGGAGGTGGGCAACTTGCCGTGGTGCACCAACCACTTGTCCAACGTGCTGTAGCCGCTGTAGCGGGCCACCGCACCCCGCGCGTACAAACGCGCCATCCGCGCCAACGCCTGGTACCGGATCTGGTCCAGCTGGGCCCACAGCGCCGCGATCTCCTCAGCGGCGCTCTCGTCCGCCCCGGGCGGCACGTCGGCGTTCAACGCGTGGTCGATGATCTCGCGCGCACCGGCCAGCGCGGCCACGGCCGGGGAACATTCCCCGGGGGCCGCCTCGGGCGCTGCGGTCATCATCTCCATACTTCTTATCATAGGCCGCCGATCGCCCTTTCTCCACCATTCACAGCATCAATTGCCGACTTTCTTTCTGGAGGATGCTTTTGCCTCATGGGTCGCAATGGTGCCGGATTAAAAGGTGTCCGAAAAGGTGCGCCCAGAATGCCATATTGACCTCGGCGATGCCGCCCCCCGACCACAGGGGCCAGGATCGTTGCCCGAGACCGGAGGGCCTGCTGGCCGTTGGTGCTGACGCAGCAGAGCCCGACCACCCCCACACCCCGGGCGTTGGTCGCCCTCCTGTAGCCGCTCCCGCCTTTGGTGCCGCTTTTCGTCGGCCGCCCACGCCCCCACCCGGCGCCCGCCGTTTCCCGCAGCCCGTACCCTTTCGCGGCAGCTGGCGCGCTTTCGTTGCCGCCAGCAATCCCCAGCAGGAATAGCGTAGGGAGGGGCCCTGTGGACGGCCCCTCCCTACCCCTCATTTCTTTATGCCCGGCGAGGCGCTTTAGGGCACACCAAAACGCCCCCTGGGTGGGATCCCCCCTATTTCCAGCAAACCATCACCGCACCACCCACGACCAGCCCCAATCCCCACCTGTGGAAGACACGCGAACGGCCCCGGACGATCGCCCGGGGCCGGAACACTGCCTGGAGGAAACGGAAACCGGTCAGGCGTCGATGGTGAGCTCGCCCATCCGGTCCCAGCCCTCGCCCTCCACGGCCCGGCTGACGATGAGCGGGGTCTCGGTGAGCAGCGGCTTCATGGCGGCCAGCCCGTCGCGGAAGTGGTCGCTGTTGACGTGTGCCTCGGCTGCGCCGTCCTTGAACGCCTCGACGAGCACGAACTCGTTCTCGCGCTCGACGCTGCGGGACCACTCGAACCACAGGTTGCCCGGCTCGGCGCGGGTGGCCGCGGTGAAGTCGGCGACCGCGTCCAGGAAGCCGTCTCCGACCTCGGGCTTGGCCCGGAACTTGACGACGATGAGGATCATCGTCCCTCCTCCCTGTTGCTGCTGTGGGACACGGTGTGCCGCGCCCCGTCCCCACTTTCCCAGAAACGGCGACCTCGGCGGCAACCGGACGGGCCGGGGCGAACCGGTCCACGGACCCGGGACGGTCTCAGGAACGGCGCGGCGGCTCCCCGCCCTCCGGCCCCGCGATGCCCACGGCGCCGCGGTAGCCGTCCCGCTCCAGCGACGACATCGCGTCGAGCGCGGCGTCGGACACGGGCAGCAGGTGGGCGTCGACCCAGGTGTCGCCCGTGGCATCGTTGGTCCAGGGGTCCTCGACCACGAGCGCGCCCGGCACGGCCCCGTGGCAGAGCACCCAGTGCGGCACGTCGAAGCCCTGCATCGCGGCCAGGGAGACCAGCAGCAGCACGCGCTCCCCCCGGCCGACCGCGCCGCGGATGTCGGCCGTGGACAGGCGGCGCGGGTCCACCGGTACCCCGGCGCGCTCCGCGTCCGCCCGCGACGCGCGCTGGAGGACGGCGCGCCACTCCCTCTCGTCCCCGGCGTAGGAGTCGAGCATGACCGGCCGGTCCACGTCGAGGAACACCGTGACGGGCGACGACGGCCACGCCCGGCGCACGGCCACGCCCAGCCCGACGGGCTCGCAGGCGGGGAAGTTCGTCGCGTCGCGCCACAGCGTCAGCTCCGCCGGACGCTCCAGGGACTCGCGGGGCACCGCCCCGGCCTGCACCTGCGCGACCAGGGCGGTGACGGCGCCGCACGTGAAGTTCGTGGACTGGCGGTAGTACGGCGGCTCCTCCACCGACTCCTCCCCCAGCCACCGCACGTGACCTGCAGGCGGACGGTTCCCGTCCCCCTCCTCCCCGCGCGGGGCCTCCAGCGGTGCGAAGCCGGCGGCTGCGGCCTCCTTCGCGCCGACCGTCCACCCCTCCCACTTGACCTGCACGAGCCCCCGGCCCCGCGCGCGGGCCAGGACCGCCGCCGCGGCGGCGGGCACGTCACCGACGGCGTCGACGATCTTGGCGTAGGCCGTGCGCGGGCGCGCCGTCACCAGTGCGGCGGCGGCCCAGCCCTCCCCCGCGGCGTCGGGGACGGCCACGATCTCGGGCGCGTGGGCCGAGCGGTCGACGGCTCCCCAGCGTTCGAGCACCGGGCCGGGGGCGATCCGGGCCAGCGGCGCGGGCACGGCGGCCGGGTCGAAGGGGACGACGACCGGGGCGGGCGCGTCGGGACTGTGGGACGGCATTCGGTACTCCTGGTGCGGATCAGAGGGGATCGGCGGTTCACGCGCGGGAGCGGCGCAGCAGCCAGACGAGGTAGGGGGCGCCGACCAGGGCGATCATGAGCCCGGCCGGCAGTTGGGCCGGGGCCAGCAGCGTGCGGCCCAGGGTGTCGGCCACGCAGACCAGCAGCGCGCCCAGCAGCATCGCGACCGGAACGCTGCGCCCGTGCCGGGCGCCGACCAGCGCGCGGGCCAGGTGGGGTGCCACGAGCCCGACGAAGCCGACGACCCCGACCGCGACCACGCTGACGGCGGCCAGGACTGCGGCGACGGCGAGCAGCACCAGCCGCATCCGCTCCACCCGCATGCCGAGGATGCGGGGCGTGTCCTCGTCCACGGCGATCAGGTCGAGGTGGCGGGCCATGCCGATGATCAGCGGCGCCGCCAGCACGAGCGCCACCGCGACCGGAACGACCTCCGGCAGGGTGCGCCCGTAGGTCGTGCCGGACAGCCACGTGAAGATGCGCGGGGTCTGCCAGGGGTCGGCGCGCAGGAGCAGGAACGTCGTGACCGCGCTCAGGCTGTACCCGCACCCGATGCCGATCAGCACGAACCGGTCAGGACGCAGCCCGCCCCTCCAGGCCAGCACGGCGATCAGCACGAACGTGGCCAGGCCCGTGAGGAGCGCCATGGTGACCAGCGACGGCAGGCCGCTGCCGGGGCTGGCGGTCACCACGATCACCGCCCCCAGCCCGGCTCCTGCGGTGATGCCCAGCAGTCCGGGCTCCGCGAGCGGGTTGCGCACGGTGCTCTGGACGGCGCTTCCGGCCAGGGCCAGCGCCGCTCCGGCGAGCACGGCGGCGGCCACGCGGGGGAACCGTTCGTCCAGGGACCGGCCGATCAGGTCCGGTGCGCTCCCCTGGAGCCACAGGGCGATGTCGCCCGTGCGCAGCCACAGGCTGCCCGCGAGCAGGCCCACGAGCGCCGCCGAGACGAGCAGGGCCGCCGCGACCAGCAGGACGACGAGGAAGCGCCGCCGCGTGCGCGGCCCGGTCCGCGCGCCCGGCGGTCGGCGCACCGGGCCCGCGTCGCGCAGGCGCAGGGCCAGGACCACGATGAGCAGGCCGCCGAGCACGGCCGTGGGCACTCCCGTGGGGATCGAGGCGGCGCCCTCGGCGCCGAGCAGCGCGCGCAGCCCGGCGTCCGCGAGCAGGATCAGGAGGGCGCCCAGGAGCCCGGAGGCGGTCACGAGCAGCAGGTGCCTCCGCAGCGGCCGGATCCACCCGGCGAGCAGGCGCGCCAGCACGGGCGCGCCCAGACCGACGAAGGCGATCGGGCCGGCCAGCGTCACCGCCGCTCCGGTGAGGAGCACGGCGCAGAGCACCGCGGCGGTCCGGGTCGAGCGCAGGGGCACGCCGAGCGAGGCCGCGGTGTCGTCGCCCAGGCCCAGCACGTCCAGCCTTCGGCTCAGCAGCAGTGCCGCGCCCAGCACGGCGACGATGAGCGGCATCGCGCGCAGGGACGCGTCGATGTTGAGCTGGGCCAGGGAGCCGCTCCCCCAGGCGAAGAGGCCGGTGGTGTTCTCCTTGAACAGGATCAGCAGCATCGCGGTCGCCGCGTCCAGGGCCATCGCGGTCGCAGAACCGGCCAGGATCAGCCGCGTCGTGGCCGTTCCGGCGGCGTTGCCCGCCAGTCCCAGCACGAGCGCGGCGGCCAGGAGCCCCCCGGTGAAGGACACCAGGCCGGAGGCCCACAGCGGGACGGCGAACCCGAACGCGGCCACCAGGGTCAGGGCCAGGTAGGACCCCGCCGTGACCGCGAGCGTGTCGGGGGAGGCGAGCGCGTTGCGGGTGACCGACTGCAACAGCGCCCCGGCGACGCCGAGGGCGAAGCCCACGGCCACACCGGCGAACAGGCGAGGAAGCCGCGATCCGGCCAGCACGTCGCCGACCGGCACCCCGTCGACGGCCTCCCGTTCCCCGGCCGCGTAGCGCACCAGGTCCCACCACCCCACGCCGGAGGTCCCCTGCGTGAGGTGCAACACGGCCACCGCGAGGATCGCGGTGACCAGTCCCGCGAGGACCGCCGCCCCGGCGGCGCCGCCGCGCGCGCCGACGCGCGGCAGCGGGGACCGACGGGGCGGGGCCTGAACCGGTCCGCTCATTCCTGGGTGATCGCGTCGGCGAAGGCGTCGACGGCCTGCGCGGTCGAGCGCGGGCCGCCCGCGCCCCAGATCCGCGGGGGGAAGGCGTGGGCCCGCTCCTCCTCCACGGCCGGGAGGGAGTTCCAGATCGGGTTCTCCTCCAGCGCCTCCACGTAGCCGCCGACGCCCTCGTCGTTGGCGTAGAAGAGGTTGGCCCCGCCCACGGCGGTGAGCCCCTCGACGTCGGTCTGCGCCAGGCCGTAGGAGGGGTTGACGCCGCCGTCCCCGTAGGCCTCGTTGATCTCGTCGGTCCAGACCGGGGTCATCCCGAGCTCCTCACCGAGGGCGGTGAACAGCGCGCCCTCGCCGTAGGGCCGGATGGTGAGGTTGCCGCCCTGGAGCCACCCGTCGAAGTACAGGAAGTCCTTCGTGGGCAGGTCGACGGCGGCCACCCGCTCCTTGGCCTCGGCGAGGTGGGCGTCGAACTCCCCGATCACCTGGTCGGCGCGCTCGGTGCGCCCCGTCGCCTCGCCGATCATCTGGAAGACGCGCCGCATGTTCCCGACGGGGTCGGCCGGGTCGGCGCCCAGCGTGACGAGGACGGGCACCCCGCGCTCCTCCAGCTGCGCGATGATCTCGTCGTCGGCGCTGAAGGCCTCGACGATGACCAGGTCGGGGTTCTGCGCGTACAGGGTGTCGAGGTCGGGCTCCTCGCGGTTGCCGATGTCGGTCACGCCCTCGGGCAGCTCCTCCGCGCTCACCCAGGTGCTGTAGCCCTCGGTGTCGGAGACCGCCACGGGGGTGACGCACAGGGTGAGCGCGTCCTCGACCTGCTGCCACTCCAGGACGGCGATGCGCTCGGCGGGCTGGTCGAGCTCGACCTGTCGGCCGACACCGTCGGTCAGCGACACCGGGCCCGTGGACGTGGTCGTGGTGTCCTCGGCGCAGCTCTCGGAGGCGGGTGCGGCGACGCCGCCGGCCTCGGCCTCCTCGACGCTGGTGGTGCCGCATCCCGTGACGGCGAGGGCGAGGGCGGCGCAGGCCGCGGTCGCGAGGCGGGGGAGACGGGTCATGGGTGCTTCTCTCTGTTCTGTTCTGCGGTGTTCGGGTGGTCCGCGTCCGCGGACCGGGGACGGGCCGTGTGGCGGCCCACGGGGTCGATGCGCAGGCGGCCGGTCCGGGGGTCGTGGGCGACCTCGACCCGGATGCCGTAGACCTCGCTGAGGTTTCGACTGGTGAGGACCTCGGCCGGGTCGCCCGCGGAGTGGACGCGTCCGGCGCTCAGCAGCAGCAGCGTGTCCGCGACGCGCGCGGCGTGGTCGAGGTCGTGCAGCACGACGCCGACGGCGACCCCGTGCTCCTCGGCGAGGTCGCGGATCAGGTCGAGGGTCTCGACCTGGTAGCGCAGGTCCAGGTGGTTGGTAGGCTCGTCCAGCAGCACGACGCCGGTGTCCTGGGCCAGGCAGGTGGCGAGCCAGACGCGCTGCATCTCTCCGCCGGAGAGCTGTCCGGCCGCCCGGTCGGCCATGTCCCGCACGCCGGTGGCGTCCATCGCGTTCTCGACGGCGTGCCGGTCCTGGTCGGAGAGCCCCGCGAGGCCGCGCCGGTAGGGGTGGCGTCCGAACGCGACGACGTCCCTGACCGCCAGGCCCTCCGGCGTGGGCCGGGCCTGGGCGAACAGGGTGACCTCCCGGGCGAACCGGCGTGCGCTGAGCAGGGAGGCCGGACGCCCGGGTTCCCCGTCCCCGCCGCCGAGCGTGACCTGCCCCTCGTCGATGCGGTGCAGTCGGGCGAGCGAGCGCAGGAGCGTGGACTTGCCGCTGCCGTTGGGCCCCACCAGGGCGGTCACGCGCCCGGCCTCCAGGGTCAGCGAGGCCCCGTGGACGACCGTGGAGCTGCCGTAGCTCAGGACCAGCCGGTCCCCGCTCAGGGCGTGCGCGCGCGTCACGGCACTGGGCACGCCGGGCGTGCCGGGACCGCGGCGGCCGTGGCGGAGGACGGACGCGGCACTGCGCGGAGCGCGTGCGCACACTGTCCGACCAGCGGATACGGCCGAACACGAGCACGGGCGCCCGATCGGGAGATTAGGTTAGCCTTCACTCACTCAGGATAGATTCGGCCGCTCCGTGGCTGCAATCAGGACTTTCGGACACCGGATACGGAATTCCGGCCAACGACCGCCCCGGAAGAGCCGAAGTACGTCCCCGGGGTGGTGCCCATCACGCGCCGGAAGGCGTCGATGAAGGTGCTGGTCTGGGCGTATCCGAGGAGTTCGGCGGCGTCCTGCACCTCGCGCCCCTCGCCGAGCAGCATGAGCGCCCGGTGGATGCGCAGTGACTGCCGCCACTGCGCGAACGAGAGCCCGGTGGCGGCGCGGAAGGCCCGGCTGACCGTGCGGGGGCTGACTCCCAGGTCGCGCGCCCACTCCTCCAGGGAGCGGTCGTCGGCGGGGTCGCGCAACAGGGCGTCGGCGATCACGTCGGCCCGGGCCTCGCCGGGCAGGCGCAGCGCGAGCTGGGGCAGGGACGGCTCCAGCACGTCGAACACGACCGCCTCCGCGCGCGAGCGCGCCCCGGCGTCCAGGTCGGTGCGGGCCAGACGCATGAGCAGCGACTCCAGCACGGGGGTCATCGCGATGGCCGTGGGGCCCTCGAAGGCGACCGGCGTGCGGCCCGGGGCGAAGAAGGCGGTGTGGAGTTCGGCTCCGGCCGTCAGCCGGCCGGCGTGCACATCCCCCGCGGGCACCCACAGCCCGCACCCCTCGGAGACGGTGAAGACGCGGTCGCCGACGCGGGAGGTCAGCGCCCCGCAGCGCACCCACACCAGTTCGTGCGCGGGGTGCGCGTGCGGCTCCCACTCCGCGGGGGCGCCCGGCGCGTGGGACTCCGCGATGATCACGAAGGGCGCCGCGGCCCCCTCCGGAAGCGGGGCGGCCCGCCGCACCAGGGTGCTCGGCTCGCGCCGCCAGGCCCCCAGGCCCGCGCCCTCCCCGGAGGACGCGGGCGTCCCGGGCGATGCGCTGCCGGTACGCTCCGGAAGCGGAGAAATGGGCGACATGTCCTTATTGTCGCAGTCGGTGCTGGGTAAGGCGTCCGGACTGCCGCGCGCCGACCCGGCGCGGACGGCTCCCGAGCCACAAGAGGCCCCGACCACTCCCGACGAGCCGTCAGCAGTGTTTACCCTCACACGGACACACGCCGTGGCCTGCGATAGGGTGGAACGTCGTCGTCGCGCCGCCCGCGGTGGGACCCGGGGACAGCTCTTCCCCCTCGTCCCCCGCCGTCAGTGCCCGTCGGCGACCGGGCAGGGCTGCGTTCGACGCTCCGCCCCACTCCATGCCGCGCCTGCCGCGCTGGCCGTGAGACCGGGCGGTCGTTCCCGGCGGCCGCCACGCGCGCACAGCGCATGGAGCTTCAGATACCGGCTGCGGCGCGTCCCGGCCGGTGCTTCCATTCGAGGGGCTTCCTCTACTCCATGTTCTCCACTCTGCGCTCACGCGCGTCCGCGCGAGGCAGACGTACCGACTTCTGGGTCATGGGCGTGTCCGGCGTCTTCATGACCGTCTTCGTCACGGCCGCCCTCGTCTCGCCCGGTGCGGTCGGGACCGTCGTGGACACGGCTTTCACCTGGTCCGCGCGCTGGTTCGGCGCCTACTGGCAGCTGCTGATGCTGGCCACCTTCGTCGTCATCACCGTCCTGGCCTTCTCCCGCTACGGCCGGGTGCGCATGGGGGGCTCCGGCAAGCCCGAGTTCAAACGGTTTACCTGGGTCGCGATGATCACCACCACCCTGCTCGCCGCCGGAGGGGTGTTCTGGGCGGCGGCCGAGCCCATCGCCCACTACTCCTCCCCTCCACCGCAGTACGCCGACCAGGTGGACGAGGGCTCCGCCGCCGCCGTCGCGATGGCGCAGAGCTTCGTGCACTGGGGCTTCATCGGCTGGGCGATCGGCGGTGCACTGGCCACCCTGGTCATGATGCGCGGGGTCGAGAAGGGCATGCCGCTGCGCCCGCGCACCCTGCTGTGGCCGCTCATGGGCGAGCGTGTTCGTACGCACTGGATCGGCACGGTCGTCGACATCAGCTGCGTGCTCGCCGTAGTGGCCGGAACCGTGGGGCCCATCGGCTTCCTCGGCCTCCAGATCTCCTACATCTGCAGCCGGCTCTTCGGGCTGCCCGACACCTACGCCGTCCAGGCGCTGATCATCCTGGGCCTGACCGTGGTGTCCGCGGTGTCTGTGCTGAGCGGGATCCACAAGGGCATCCAGCTGCTGAGCCGGGCCAACGTCTGGGTGGCGCTGGTCCTCATCCTGGCCGTCCTCGGCATGGGGTCGCTGCCCTTCGTCGCGGACCTCTACATCCAGGCGAGCGTGGTGCACACGCAGGAATTCCTGCCCATGGCCCTGTACACGGGCGACGAGCAGTGGCTCGGGTACTGGACCCTGTTCTTCTTCGGCTGGTTCCTGGGCTTCGGTCCGATGATGGCGATCTTCTTCGCCCGCATCTCCCGGGGCCGCACCGTGCGCGACATCTACGTCGGGGCGACGGTGCTGCCCACGGTGGTGACCACGATCTGGTTCACCGCGCTGGGCGGCACCGGCATCTGGCTGGAGAAGCAGGACCCGGGGGTCATCACGGGCCCCTACGCCCGGGACGGACTGCCCGCCGCTGCGCTGGCCATCCTGGAGGCGCTGCCGCTGACGGCGGTGCTGGGCGTGCTGACGGTGATCGTCGCGCTGATCTTCCTGGCGTCCACGCTCGACTCGATGTCCTACGCCATCTCGGTCTCCAGCATGCACGAGGGCGAGCCCTCGGGCCTGGTCCGCGCGTTCTGGTGCGTGGGGATGGGCCTGGCCGCCGTCGCGCTGCTGCTGGTCGGGGACGGCGGGATCCAGGCGCTGCAGTCCTTCATCGTGGTGACCGCGGTGCCCGTCGGCCTGATCATGCTGCCGACGCTGTGGACCACGCACCCGCTGCTGCGCGACATGGCGGTCGAGCAGGGCATCGTCGCCCCGTCCCCGTCACGGGACGGGGACGGGGCCGACGCGCAGCGGGCCGAGGAGCCGGTCGGCTAGGGCCTGCCGTCAGCGTTCAGCCGCGCCCGGGTCCCCTTCCGGGTCCCTGACACGGCGGGGCCCGGGCCGCGGACGTACTCGCGTCCGCGGCCCGGGCCGGAGTGGTCGTCCTACCGCTGGCCGTCCCCGCCGGGTGCGGTGGCCGCCTCCTCCTTGGCGGCGAGCAGCGAGGCGTGGGTGGGCGCGTCGGGCACGTGCGCGGGCCGGCTCCTGGCGAACTCCTTGCGCAGCACCGGAACGACCTCCTCGCCGAGCAGGTCCAGCTGCTCCAGGACCGTCTTGAGCGGCAGGCCCGCGTGGTCCATGAGGAAGAGCTGGCGCTGGTAGTCGCCGAAGGAGTCGCGGAAGGTCAGCGTGCGGTCGATGACCTCCTGCGGACTGCCGACGGTCAGCGGGGTCTCGCGGGTGAACTCCTCCAGGGAGGGGCCGCCGCCGTAGACCGGCGCGTTGTCGAAGTAGGGGCGGAACTCCTTCACCGCGTCCTGGGAGTTCTTGCGCATGAACACCTGTCCGCCCAGGCCGACGACGGCCTGCTCTGCTTTGCCGTGGCCGTAGTGCTCGAAGCGGCGGCGGTAGAGCGAGATGAGCTTCTTGGTGTGCGTGGCGGACCAGAAGATGTTGTTGTGGAAGAAGCCGTCCCCGTAGAAGGCGGCCTGCTCGGCGATCTCGGGGCTGCGGATGGAGCCGTGCCAGACGAAGGGGGGCACGCCGTCCAGGGGGCGGGGGGTGGAGGTGAAGCCCTGCAGCGGGGTGCGGAACTTGCCCTCCCAGTCCACCACGTCCTCGCGCCAGAGCCGGTGCAGCAGGTTGTAGTTCTCCAGTGCCAGCGGGATGCCCTGGCGGATGTCCTGGCCGAACCAGGGGTAGACGGGGCCGGTGTTGCCGCGGCCCATCATCAGATCCACCCGGCCGTCGGCCAGGTGCTGGAGCATGGCGAAGTCCTCGGCGATCTTGACCGGGTCGTTGGTGGTGATCAGCGTGGTGGAGGTGGACAGGATGAGCCTGTCGGTCCGGGCCGCGATGTAGCCGAGCATCGTGGTCGGTGAGGAGGCCACGAAGGGCGGGTTGTGGTGCTCGCCGGTGGCGAAGACGTCCAGGCCCACCTCCTCGGCCTTGAGCGCGATGGTCACCATCGCCTTGACGCGCTCGGCCTCGGTCGGCGTACGGCCGGTGGTGGGGTCGGTGGTCACGTCGCTCACCGAGAAGATTCCGAACTGCATGGCCCGCTCCCCTAGGTATCTTCCAAAGAAGTAGTTTCCGATTAAACTATCATGCGGAACGCCCCGGAGCCGCCCCGCATTCCCCTTCGCTTCCCCGCGCGCAACGCCCGGTGGGCCCGCGTTCATCCACAGGCACGCTCCGTATCCACCGAATGTCACTCTCCCCTGGTATCCCTGGAAAAGCCGACAACGGCACGGTCACCGGGCGTCACGGCGACCGGAACGGCTGAACACGTGAAGGAGGAGGGCGCACACCCCCGGCCCGCGCGCCCGCAGCCCCATGGCCACCACCCTCGATCCCCGACGCCGCCTTCCCCACCAGGACCGAGACCGGACCGACCGCGACCCCGTGGTGCTCGCCGACGCGCTCAGCGACGTCATGACCGCCCTCACCGACGTCGACCCCGACCTGCTCGTCGTCACCGACACCCGGGCCTGAGTTCCGGGCCCGAGCTGCGGCCGCACGGCCGCGATGGGCCTCCGCGCCGGGGCGGTCCCCCTCCGGCGGGACCGCCCCGGCGGTCGGCCGTGCGCCGCTTCGTCCCGGCTACGGCCCGCTCAGGCGGGGACCAGGCCCCCGGGGTGCCCGGGCGGGAAAGAGCGCACCAGCTCGATCGGACCGACGATGTGGGCGTCGAACACGGCCAGCTCCCCGGCGGGCACCCACAGCTCCAGGATCGTGCGCCCGTCGGCCCGCCGCACCGGATAGCGGGAGGCGAAGTCCGCGTCCACGCGAAAGCGTGTGACGTGCCCCTCGCCGTCGCGTGGCAGGTTCCACTCGCGGGCGATGCGCACCGCGTAGTCCTCGTTGAGCACGGGGTAGAAGATCGCCTGCCCGGGCAGGCGCGGCGGCCACTCCCGCCAGCCGGAATCCCCGACCAGGGCGAGTTCCGCGGGCCCGGTGGGCCGCCACAGGGTGAGGGTCGCGGGCATGGGAACCGCCTCCTTGGGTAGGGCGTGGTCAGGAGCTTAGGAAGAGCGGGGACAGTCCGCACCCGCTTTTTACCGGACGATCCGAAAATCGGTCCGTCCAGCGGGAACACCTCCTACAGACGAAGCGTTCTTACAGGTGAAGCGCCCCAGACCGACCCCGATCCCCACCACCCGCACCCGACCCGCAGGTCCTGTGAGGCGCACACCACAATCCATGCGCGGATGTCAGCGCTCGTGTCGGCAATGGGGGTTTCCGGCACGTACTCAGCCGCTACATCCGCCTTCCCAGCGGCCAGACCGCACTCAGTGCATCCTGGCCGCGCCCGCTGTGGCCCGCGTTGGGGGACGCGGGCCACAGCCATGTCCGGGGCCTTTCCCCCTCTCCCCCACTGGGCCCGCGGTCCGCCCGCGCCCGAACGGTCTTTGGCACCCCACGGTCACCAGAAGTGACACAGTGGGAGAACACACGCATCCCGCCCCTCCGGGCGCCCGGCCGTCCCCACACGCCGGGCCGCACCGGTCCGTCCCCCTTCCTCCCGGCACCGGCGGCCGCCGAGGGCGTGCCCGCCGCACGACCGCGCGGTGGGCCCCGGCGGCGGAAGCCCGGACCGGTCCGCGAGGGGCACACCGCGAAGGAGCCCTCCTTGAACAGACCGAACGAGTTCCCCCGGGGCCGACCGGTGGTGCTGCGCGGCGGCACGGTGCTGCCCATGGACGAGGCGCGCACGGTCCTGACCGACACCGACGTCCTGGTCGTCGACGACCGCGTGGCCGCCGTGGGACCGCGCCTGCCGGTGCCCGACGGCACCGCGGAGATCGACGCCTCCGGCGGCCTGGTCATGCCCGGCATGATCGACACCCACCGCCACATGTGGCAGACCGCCATGCGGGGCTACGGGGCCGACTGGACCCTCGCCCAGTACTTCGTCTGGTACTACCTCGAACACGGCACGCGGTTCCGCCCCGCCGACGTGCACGCGGGGAACACACTCGCCGCCGTGGAGGCCCTGGAGGCCGGGGTCACCACCGTCGTGGACTGGTCGCACGGACTCCAGACCCCCGAACACGCCGACGCGGCCGCCGACGCGCTGCTGTCGGTCCCCGGCCGCCACGTCCTGGCCTACGGCGACATCCAGCGGGCGCCCGCCGAGTGGGCCGCCAGCCCCGACCTGCGCGCCTTCGTCGAACGCCACCGGAGCAACGACATGCTGGGCCTCCAGATCGCCTTCGACGTCACCGGTGACCCGGAGTTCCCCGAGAGGCCCGCCTTCGAGGCCGCCCGCGACCTGGGGTTGGCCGTCACCACCCACGCCGGGGTGTGGGGCGCCACGGGCGACGACGGCGTCCGGCTCATGCACGAGCACGGCTTCATGGGGCCCGAGACGGTGTACGTGCACGGCGCCTCCCTGTCCGCGGACTCCTACCAGCGCATCGCCGCCACCGGCGGGTCGGTGTCGGTCTCCACCGAGAGCGAGCAGAGCGCCGGTCAGGGCTACCCGCCCACCTGGGCGATGCGCGCGCACGGCATCCCGGTGTCGCTGTCGGTGGACAGCAGCGTGTGGCAGAGCGGGGACCTGTTCAGCGCCATGCGCGCCACCCTGGGCGCCGACCGGGCCCGCGAGCACCAGGAGGCGCACGGGCGCAGCGACACCGTCACCCACAGCGCCCTGCGCGCCGACCAGGTGGTGGAGTGGGCCACCCGGGGCGGGGCCGCCGCCCTGGGCCGCGACGACCTGGGCCGGATCGCGCCCGGCGCCAAGGCCGACCTCGTGCTGATCCGCAACGACGACTCGCCCGTGTCCTTTCCCCTGCTCAACCCCTACGGCCACATCGCCCTCCAGGCCCAGCGCGCCGACGTGCACACGGTCCTGGTGGACGGCCGGGTGGTCAAGCACGAGCACCGGCTGGTGGGCGTGGACCTGGCGGCCGTGCGCCGCGGCGTGGAGTCCACCGTCGAGCACCTGCGCGCCTCGGTCGGGGAGGAGGCCTGGACCGAGGGGATGAACCCCGACATCCCCGAGTCCAAGGTGCTGGACAATCCCTACACCTACACCGACTACCGCGACTCCGGCACCCGCGGGCGGTGAGCGCGGCGCCCGCGCGGAGACCGGCCGGTGCCAGAATGTGGGTCCCGGCCGGTCCGGAGGCGTCGGCGGCCGGGCCATGAGGCGCGGCGTCCTCCCCCCGGGAGGACGCCGGGCGGCGGCGCGAACCGGAGGAGGCAGATGTCGGAGAACGGGGCGGGCGCCCATCGGCACCCGACGATGGCCGACGTGGCCGCGCACCTGGGGGTCTCGCGGCAGCTGGTCTCGCTGGTGCTGGGCGACCGCCCGGGCCCGAGCGCGCGGACCCGGGAGCGGGTCCTGCGCGCCGCCGAGGAGCTGGGGTACCGGGCCGACACCGCCGCACGGCTGCTGCGCCGGGCGCGCAGCCGCCAGGTGGGCGTGCTCTTCGGTCTGGAGTACCCGATGGACGCCCACCTGGTCGAGGAGCTCTACCCGGCCGCCGCCGAACTCGGGTACGGCGTGGTGCTGAGCGCGATGGCCAGCACGCGCAGCGAACGCGAGGCGATCGACGAACTGGTGGGGCTGCGCTGCGAGGCGCTGATCCTGATCGGCCTGTCCGCGGAGGCCCCCGCGGACCTGGCGCGGGTCGCCGAACGGGTTCCCGTGGTGGAGATCGGCCAGCGCACCGGCGCGGAGGGAACCGACAGCGTGGGCACGGACGACGCCGTGGGCGTGGGCCAGGCCGTCGGGCACCTGGTGGAGCTGGGCCACCGGGACATCGTGCACGTCGACGGCGGCGGGCTCCCGGGGGCCGGTGAGCGCTCGCGGGGCTACGCCGAGGCGATGCGCGGGTACGGCCTGGGCGGGCGCGTCGAGGTCCTGCCGGGGGACTACTCCGAGGAGGCGGGCGCGCGGGCGGCGCGGGTGCTCCTGGCACGGGAGGCCCTGCCCACGGCCGTGGTCGCGGCCAACGACCTGTGCGCGTTCGGGCTGCTGGCGACCCTGGTCCGCGCCGGGGTGGGCGTGCCCGGGGACGTCTCGGTGGTGGGCTACGACGACAGCCGGACCGCCCGGCTGTCCTTCCTCCAGCTCACGTCGGTGCGCCAGGACGCGGCGCGCATGGCGCGGCTCGCGGTGGAGTCCGCGTCCGAGCGCCTGGACGGCGGGCGCACCGAGAGCAGGCACCTGCTGCTGGAGCCCTCCCTGACGGTGCGCGGCAGCACCGCTCCCCCGCGCTGAGGCCCCTCCGGCCCGGGACGCCCGTGGCCGGTGGTTCGCTCCGGTACCCGCGCGGCGGCGGGGCACGGCCCGGCGCGCGAGGCCTGTGGGCGGGGTGACCGCGTTCCTCCACGGCAGCGGGTGCTGCCGTGGCGCGTGCGACCGGTGGTCCGCAGCGTTCCCGCGGGTGGGCGCACCGTTAAGAGCCACATCACACGCGCGGACGGTTGGCACAGGTCCGGAAAAGTCCGACACTGGATTTGGCACGTGCCAAATCACCCTCCGCTGTCATCCGGCCCCGCCGGGCCCCGGGAAGCCCGCAACCCCGCGGCCCGCCGCGCCCGGTGCCCGTGAACCCCGACCGACCCTTCGAAGGGGACCCACCCATGCCTCTGGCCCTGCTCGCCCTCGCCGTCGGCGCGTTCGCCATCGGCACCACCGAGTTCGTGATCATGGGACTGCTGCCCGAGGTCGCCGCCGACCTCGACGTGTCGGTTCCGACCGCCGGATACCTCATCTCCGCCTACGCCCTGGGCGTGGTGGTCGGCGCCCCGCTGCTCACCGCGCTGAGCACGCGGCTGCCCCGCAAGACGGCCCTGCTGGTCTTCATGGGGCTCTTCCTGGCGGGCAACCTCGCCACCGTCCTGGCCCCGTCCTTCGGCGCCGTGTTCGCCTCGCGGGTCCTGGCCGGGCTGCCCCACGGCGCCTACCTGGGGGTGGGCTCGCTGGTCGCGGCGCACCTGGCCGGTCCGGGTCGGCGGGCCACGGGCGTCTCGCGGATGTTCCTCGGCCTGACCGTGGCCAACATTGTCGGCGTGCCCGCGGGCACCTTCCTGGGCCAGGCGATGGGCTGGCACGCGGCGTTCCTGGTCGTGGCCGGGATCGCCCTGCTCGCCGTGCTCGGCGTCGCGGCGTTCGTGCCGCACCAGCCCGCGGCCGCCGGTACGGGCCTGCGCCACGAGATGCGCGAACTGGGCCGCTCCCAGGTCGTCCTGGGCCTGGTCACGGCGGTCTTCGGGTTCGCCGGGGTGTTCGCCGTCTACAGCTACGTCTCGCCGATGATGACGGAGCTGGCGGGCATGTCCGCGTCCGGCGTGCCGATCGTCCTGGCGTTGTTCGGCACCGGCATGACCCTGGGTTCGCTGATCGTGGGCCCCCTGGCCGACCGGGCGCTGCGCCCGACGATCTACGGGTCGCTGGCCGCGCTGGCGGTGGTGCTGGTGGTGTTCACGGTGACCGTGCACAACCCCTGGACGGCCGCGGTGACGGTGGTGGTCCTGGGCGCGGTGGGGTTCGGCGTGGCCACCCCGCTCCAGGTGCTGGTGATGAACAAGGCCGCCGAGGCGCCGACGATGGCGGCGGCCTCCAACCACTCGGCGTTCAACCTGGCCAACGCCGCCGGGGCCTGGCTGGGCGGGATCGGGATCAGCGCGGGTCTGGGGTACACCTCTCCGGCCGCGATCGGCGCGGTGCTGGCCGTAGTGGGCCTGGGCATCGCGGTGTTCGCGGGCGCCCTGGACCGCCCGGGGCGGCGGCGCGACCGCGGGGACCGGGCGGTGGCGGCCCCGGAGCCCAGCGCCCTGCACTGAGCCCGGGACCGGGAGGAAGCCCCGTTCCCGGGCCTTCGGCCGGACGTGTCCTCGGGCCGGGAACGGGGCGGCGCAGGACCTCGACGAAGGTCCACGCCGTCCGGGCCCGGCCGTCCGCCTATGCCACCCGGACGAACCCGATGAGGGTCGACTCGGCGAACTCCAGTTCCTCCCAGCCGAACTCGCTCTGGCCGAGGACGGTGGCGGGCGTGCAGCTGATCAGCGACCAGGGGGACTCCGCACCGGGGCGTCCGGGGACCTCCTCCCGCACCCCCGTGCACGCGATCTCGCCGTCCACGAGGTAGGTGACCACGCCGGTGCCGTTGTACCCGATGGGGGTCTCCACCCGTTCGCTCCCCGTCTCCAGCAGCCCCGCCGTCTCCATGGCGCGGTCGCAGGACATCTCCCACGCCTCCGCGCGCACCCGCCACGTACGGCCGTAGAGGCCGATCTCCCCGCAGGCGGGCGCGTGGAGCACCTCCAGGCGTCCGCCGCCGGACTCCTGCCCCTGTTGGGGGTCGGCCACCTCCACGGGGCCGCCGACCCCGGTGAAGTCGGCCCGCACCCGCCACAGGGCTCCGGCGTACTCCATCCGCACCGGGCCGCCCCGCTCGTCGACCTCCACGGAGCCCTCCGCGTCCTCCTCGACCACCTCGCCGTCCACCACGAGCCGGGACGTGAGCGGACCGGTGTACACCCGGCCGCCCTCCTCCCCGGCTCCGCCCGCCTCCAGCTCCTCCGACTCCGCCATGGCGCGCAGGGGGCCGGTGACCAGCTCGGGCCCCAGGTCATCGGCGGTGGCCTCCCACGCGGGGTCCACCGGGTCGGAGGCCTCGCCCTCCGCCAGGGCGGGCCCGTACACGTACAGCCGTCCGCCGCTGTCGGCGGCCGCGACGGACCCCTGCCCCATCACCTCGCCGCTGGCCAGGAAGACGTCGCGGTCGGCCGCGTAGCGGTACTCGACGGTGGCCGTGCTCTCCTCCAGCACCGCCTCGACCGCCTGGCCTGTCCGCGCGGCGACCTCCTCGGCGTGCGCGTCGCTGAAGCGGCGCTCGACCCCGACCACGAACCCGCCGCCCTCCTCCAGGGTGGTCGCGGCGGCGGTGACGGCCTCCGCGGGGGCACCGCCGACCCGGTCGTAGACCACGTACCCGCCGGTCGCGAGCCCGGCGGCGACCAGCACGCCCGCACCGGCCACCGCCGCCTTGGACCCGGCCAGGGCGCTGAGGGCGCCGCCGGTAGTCCCCGCCGCCGTGGTTCCTCCGGTCGCGGCCCCCGCCGCCCCGCCGGTACCGGCCGCGGCCCCGCCCGCGCCCGTACCGGTCCCAGCACCCCCCAGCGCGCCGGCGGTGATCCCGGCCGCGGAGAGCACGCCCACGGCGGTCGCCCACGCGGCGGGGTCGTGCCCCGCGGAGTCGACCCCGCGCCAGTAGCCGCGCAGCAGGGCGCGCAGGGTCTCGGCGGCCGGGACCGGGCCGCCGCGTCCGCTCAGGCCGACCTCCTCGGGTTCGGGCAGCAGGGCGCGCATGAGCTCGACCGCGCGCGGGCGCCGCGCGGGGTCGGTGGCCAGGGCGGCCTCCACCAGCGGCAGGACGTCGTCGGGCACGCCCGCCAGGTCGTGCCGTCCGGCGGTGACCCGCTGACGCAGTTGTTCGGGGGTGCCGCGGCCGAAGGGTTCGCGCCCGGTGGCCGCGAGCGCCACCAGGGCGCCCCAGGCGAACACGTCGGCGGCCGGGTCGGCGGCCGGGTCGGCGGCCGCGCCGGTGTAGCGTTCGGGCGCCACCCAGCCGGGGGTGCCGCAGGAGGCGCCCAGGTCGTTCGCGCGCCGGGTGCCGACGGCGGTGGCGATGCCGAAGTCGACGATCTTGGGCCCGTCCGGGGACAGGATGACGTTGCCGGGTTTGATGTCGCGGTGCGCGATCCCGGCGGAGTGCAGAGCGGCCAGGCCCTCGGCGGTGCCCGACGCGAACGCGCGCAGCATCTCCCCCTCCAGGGGACCGAGGGCGCGCACGTGGGCGCGCAGGTTCCGGCCGGGGACGTAGTCGAAGGCGAGCCAGGGCACGCGCGCCGTGGTGTCGGCGTCGTACAGCCGCGCGGTGCTCACGCCCCGGGCGCGGGCCAGCATGTCCACCTCGCGGGCGAAGGCCTCGCGGTGGCCGCGCCCGCGCGCGAAGCGGGCGTGCACGGTCTTGACGGCCACACACCGCCCGCCGCCGTCGATTCCGCCGTAGACGGCGCCCATGCCGCCCGCGCCGATCCGCCCCACGATCCGGTAGGGGCCGAGCGTTCGCGGGTCGTCCTTCTCCAGGGGCTTGAGGCCGGGCGGGAGGCCGGTGTCGCGGGGCGGCGGGGGAACGGGGGCGGGCGTGACGGTCATGGGGGCCTTCTCGTGCGGCGGAGGACGGCGCCCTCCGTACACCCGTGGGACGCGCGATCGTCCCCGGGTGTTCGCGCCCCCTGCCCGGCGGAAGGAGTGGACGAGGGAGGGGCCGGGACCGCTCTCGCGGACCCGGCCCCGTGCCCGGCTCTCCCCGGCGGCTAACCGCGCGGGGGCAGTGTGCGGCTGCGGCCCCGGAACTCGGCGACGACCTCCTCGCCCCGGCGCACCGTGACGTCGTACAGACCGCTGCGGCCGAACAGCGCCCGCTCCCTCGCGGTGGCCACCAGCACGTCGCCCTCCTTCGCCGGGGCCACGAAGGTCACGTCCGCCCCGGAGGCCACGGTCACCCCTCCCCCGTCCACGTTGCACGCGCACGCGAACGCGGTGTCGGCCAGGGTGAACACGAACCCGCCGTGGGCGATCCCGTGCCCGTTGAGCATCAGCGGCCCCACGGTCATCTCCACGACCGCCAGCCCGTCGCTGGCCTCGACCAGGCGCATCCCCAGGTTCTTGGACGCCATGTCCGCCTCGAACATCCGCCAGGCGGTCTCGTTGCGCGCGCTCACGCGTCGTAGTCCACGGTCACGGCGTCGGTCTCGGGCAGCGCCTGGCAGGACAGCGCGTACCCCGCCTTCACCTCGGCCTCGGTGAGCGCGTAGTTGCGCAGCATCCGCACCTCTCCCTCGCACACCATCACCCGGCAGGTGCCGCACACCCCGCCCTTGCAGGCGAAGGGCAGGTCGGGCCGGTAACGCTGCGCGGCGTCCAGCACGGGCACCCCTCGCGGCAGCGTCAGGGTGGTGGTGCGCCCGTCCAGCACGAGGGTCACCTCGCTGGCGGGCCCCTCCACTCCGGGCTCCTCGTGGCGCGCCTGGGGCGGCGGCTCCGCGCCCTCCACGAAGAACAGCTCCTGGTGGATCCGCTCCCCCGGCACGCCCCGGCCCGTGAGCACCTCCTGGGCGTCGGTGACCATGCCGTACGGTCCGCACAGCCACCAGTGGTCGACGGCGTCCGCGGCCACGACCGTGTCCAGCAGCGCCTCCAGCTTGGCGCCGTCCAGGCGCCCGGTGAACAGCTCGGCCTCGCGCGGCTCGCGGGAGAGCACGTGCACCAGCTCGAAGCGCGTTCCGAAGGCGTCCTTGAGGTCGGCGATCTCGTCGGCGAACATCACCGTGTCGCTGCGGCGGTTGCCGTAGAGCAGGGTGACGCGCGAGTCGGTGCGGCGCAGCAGCGAGGAGGCCATGGACAGCACCGGGGTGATGCCCGAACCGGCGGCGACCATGACGTGGCGTGCGGCGGTGTCCAGGTCGGGGACGAACCGGCCGGTGGGCGCGCCCACCTCCACCTCGTCGCCGGGGCGCACCTCGTTGACCAGCCAGTTGGAGAACAGGCCGCCCGAGACCAGGCGCACGCCCACGCGGGGAGCCTGGCCGACGGGGGCGCACACGGAGTAGCTGCGGCGCTCCTCCACGCCGTCCACCTCCCGGCGCAGGGTCAGCGACTGCCCGGGGGCGAACGCGTACTCCTCGGCCAGGTGGTCGGGGACGTCGAAGGTGACGGCGACGGCGTCGTCGCACAGGCGCTCGACGGCGGCCACGCGCAGCCGGTGGAACGCGCCCCGGCGGCGCGCGGCCGCGGGCGCGGTCTCGGTGACGGGTGTGGTCACGGTCAGATCTCCTTGACGTGCTCGAACGGTTCGAGGCAGGACCGGCATCGGTGCAGGGACCTGCAGGAGGTCGCCCCGAAGCGGGACAGCTCCTCGGTCCGGCCGGACCCGCACAGCGGGCAGCGCGGGGCGGTGCGGGTGGGCAGCAGGGTCAGCGGCACCGGTCCGGCGGCCCGCGCGGGCGCGCCGCCCGGCGGGGAGATGCCGTTCTCGGCGAGCTTGCGCCTGCCCTCGGCGGTGATCCAGTCGGTGGTCCAGGGCGGGGAGAGCTCGGTGCGCACCTCGACCCGGTCGAACCCGGCGGCGCGCACGGCGCGGTCCACGTCCGCGCGCATCTCGGCCAGGGCCGGGCAGCCCGAGTAGGTGGGGGTGATCCACACCGCGGCCGTCCCGTCGCCCTCGACCTCCACGCGGCGCAGGATGCCGAGGTCGGCCAGGGTGAGCATGGGCAGCTCGGGGTCGGTGACCGCGGCGGCGGCGCGCTCGGCGCGCTCGCGTGTGGTGGTCACCATGTCGCCTCCGGGTGCTCGCGGGCCACCTTCTGGAGTTCGTCCAGCAGGGGGGCCAGTTCGGCGGTGTGCTGTCCCCGGCGTCCGGCCAGGGCCGACGCGGGGAAGGGCCCGGGGGCGTCCAGGCTCGCGGTGGTGAGCACCCGGGCCAGGACGGCGTGCACCTCCTCGCGCACGGTGGCAGGGTCCACGCCCACGCCCTGCCGGGCCATGCGGGCCTCGACGGGGTGGGTGGCGAACAGCTCGCCGGTGAGCGGCCACACCTGGGCGACGGCGGCGGTCATGCGCTCGCGGGAGTAGGGGGTGCCGTCGCCCAGGCGCAGGGCCCAGGAGACCGCGTACTCGCGGTGGTAGGCCAGCTCGTTGACCGCCTTGGCCGCGACGGCGGCCAGCACGGGGTCGCGGCTGTCGGCCAGGCGGGCGAACACGGCCAGGCGGGCGCTGGAGAGCGTCAGCAGGGTGACGACGGCGCGGGCGAAGTCGCCGCGGGGCGCCTCGGCCAGGTGGACGTTGCGGAACTCGGCGGGGCCGCGCCGGTAGGCGAAGGCGTCCTCGTCGCGTCCGGTGCCGTCGGCCTGTCCGGCGCGGGCCAGCAGCAGGCGGGCCTGGCCGAGCAGGTCCAGGGCGATGTTGGCCAGCGCCACCTCCTCCTCCAGCTCGGGGGCGTCGGTCACCCAGTGGACGAGCCGCTGGGCCTGGACGAGCGCGTCGTCGCCGAGCATCTGGCAGTACAGCGCCAGGTCGGCTCCGTCGATCCCCTCGGGCAGGGTGGTGTCCACCCCGGCGAGGGCGTCGGTGAAGCCGGTGCCGAAGGCCCAGCGGGTGTCGCCGCCGTGCTCCTCGCTCAGGGCCGAGTAGATGTGGTCGCCACTCAATGTCGTTTCCTTTGGCCTCGTGTGCGCCGGTCGTGCCGCCGCCCTAGATGTGCGGGACGTCCTCGGGGATGGGGTAGAACGTCGGGTGGCGGTAGACCTTGTCCCCGCTGGGCGCGAAGTAGGGGTCCTTCTCGTCGGGGCTGGAGGCGGCGATGTGCTCGGCGCGCACCACCCAGATGCTCACGCCCTCGTTGCGGCGGGTGTAGAGGTTGCGGGCGTTGTGCAGGGCCATGTGGTCGTCGGGGGCGTGCAGCGAGCCCACGTGGACGTGGTTGAGGCCGCGCTTGCCGCGCACGAAGACCTCGTAGAGCGGCCACTCGGGGCGGGCCGCTCCGGAACCGGCCGTGCTGTCGTCGCTCATACCGCTGCCTCCTCGGCGCTGGTGTGCTTGCGGGCGTAGGCGGTGGCGGCCTCGCGCACCCACGCGCCCTTCTCGTGGGCGGCCCGGCGGCGCTGGACGCGCTCGGCGTTCTTGGGCCCGGCGCCGGAGACGACCTGCTTGAACTCCACCCAGTCGGGCTCGCCGAAGTCGTGGTGGCCGCGCTCGGCGTTCCAGACCAGCTCGGGGTCGGGCAGGGTGACGCCGAGTTTCTCGGCCTGGGGGACGGTCATGTCCACGAACTTCTGGCGCAGGTCGTCGTTGGTGTCGCGCTTGATGCCCCAGGCCATGGACTGCTGCGTGTTGGGCGAGTCGGCGTCGGGCGGACCGAACATCATCAGCGACGGCCACCACCAGCGGTCGACGGCGTCCTGGACCATGGCCCGCTGCTCGGGGGTGCCCTCCATCATGCGCATGAGCAGTTCGTAGCCCTGGCGCTGGTGGAAGGACTCCTCCTTGCAGATGCGCACCATGGCGCGGGCGTAGGGGCCGAAGGAGCTGCGGCACAGCGGGACCTGGTTGCAGATCGCGGCTCCGTCCACGAGCCAGCCGATGACGCCCACGTCGGCGAAGGTCAGCGACGGGTAGTTGAAGATCGAGGAGTACTTCTGGCGGCCCTCGATGAGGCGCTCGGTCAGGTCGGCGCGGTCCACGCCCAGGGTCTCGGCGGCGGCGTACAGGTACAGCCCGTGTCCGGCCTCGTCCTGGACCTTGGCCAGCAGGATGGCCTTGCGCCGCAGGCTGGGCGCGGAGGCGATCCAGTCGCCCTCGGGCTGCATGCCGATGATCTCCGAGTGCGCGTGCTGGGAGACCTGGCGCACGAGCGTCCTGCGGTAGCCCTCGGGCATCCAGTCGCGCGGCTCGATGCGCTGGTCGGCGGCGATCCTGGCGTCGAACTCGGCCTGGAGGAGTTCGGCGTCGGGAGACGCCTCCCGGACCGTCTGGGTGCTCACTGGTTCCTCACCTCATTCATAACCGAACGTTCGGTCAGTAATTAGTATCCCCGGATTCCCCCGCCCGGGCAAGTCCGCCGGGCGGGGAAACCGCCAGCTCAGCTCCCGGAGAAGGTCGGCTTCTCCTTGGCCAGGAACGCGCGGACCGCTCCGACGTGGTCGGCGGTCTGTCCCAGCTGGTTCTGGAGCTCGGCCTCCTCCTCCAGCAGTTCGGGCAGCTCGCGCCCGCCCACGGCGGCCGAGCGCACCTCGCGCTTGGCCGCAACGAACGCGCTGGTGGGCCCGGAGGCCAGGCCCGTAGCCACGGCGCGGGCGCGCGCCTCCCAGGCGTCGTCGTCCACGACCTCGGTGACCAGGCCCAGCTCCAGGGCGCGCCCGGCGTCCACGACCGTGCCCAGCAGCATCAGCTCCATGGCCCGGGCCTGGCCCAGCGAGGCCACCAGGCGCGAGGCCAGCCCGGAGTCCGAGGCCAGGCCGATCCCGGTGAAGGCGGTGCCGAACCTGGCCCGGCGGGCCGCGATCCGCACGTCCCCGGCCAGGGCGAAGCCCAGTCCCGCGCCCACGCAGGCGCCGCCGATGCCGACCACGACCGGCACCTGGACCTCCTCCAGGGCCAGCACGATGGGGTTGTAGTGCTCGCGCACGGTCTCCAGCGCCTCCTGGGGGCGCTCCTCCAGGATCCGCGCGTGCTCGACCAGGTTCTGGCCCAGGCAGAAGGCCTTGTCCGAGCCCAGCAGCAGCACCGCGCGGGCGGTGGTGGACTCCGCCGCCCGACGCAGCGCCGCCAGCAGTTGCTCCTTGACCCGCCGGGTCAGGGCGGGCGTGTTCAGCCGCACCGTGGCCAGCCCGTCGGCCTCGGTGAACTCCGCGTCCGCGGGCGCCTGTCTAGCCGCCGTGTCCTCACTCAACGCTCTACTCCCCCTCGTCCCAGGTGTGGAAGCCCTGTCCGCTCTTGCGGCCCAGCCTTCCCTCGGCGACCATACGGCGCAGCAGTTCCGGAGGTGCGAACCGGTCCCCCAGTTCGGCGGCCAGGTACTCGGCGATGGCCAGGCGCACGTCCAGCCCCACCAGGTCGGTCAGGCGCAGCGGCCCCATGGGGTGGCGGTAGCCCAGCTCCATGGCGGTGTCGATGTCGGCGGGCGAGGCCACGCCCTCCTCGACCATCCGGATGGCCTCCAGACCCAGCATGACGCCCAGGCGGCTGGTGGCGAACCCGGGCGCGTCGCGGACCACGACCTCGGTCTTGCCCAGGGCGGCGACCCAGGCGCGCGCCGAGGCCAGGACGGCCTCGTCGGTCTCGGGGGCCACGACCAGCTCCACGAGCTTGGAGGCGGGGACGGGGTTGAAGAAGTGGGTGCCAAGGAAGCGCGCGGGGCGCTTGAGGGCGGCGGCCAGCTCGGTGACCGACAGCGAACTGGTGTTGGAGGCCAGGACGGTGTCCTCGCCCACCGCGGCCTCGGCGGCGGTGAGCACGGCGATCTTCAGTTCGGGCCTCTCCGGCACGGCCTCCACGACCAGACCGGCGTCGGCCGGGATGTCGGCGGGGGTGGTGACCGTGTGCAGCCGGGCCAGGTAGGCGTCCGGTTCGGCGTCGATCTTCCCGCGCTGGCGAGCTTTGTCCAGCCCGGCAGCCACGCGGGCGCGACCGGCCTCGGCGGCCTCGGCGGTGGCCTCGACCAGCACCACGTCGGCGCCGCGGGTGAGGAACTGCTGGACGATCCCGGCGCCCATGGTGCCGCCGCCGACGACGGCGACGGTGGCGGGAACGCCCGGTGCGGCGCCGTCTGCCTGCTCGGTGGTGCTCAACGCTTCTTCCTCTCCAGGAAACGGGTCATGCGCTCGTGCTTGTCGGCGCTCTCGAACAGCACGGCCTGCGTCAGGTCGTCGGCGAGCGGGTGGGGCCCGTCGGCGTCCAGGAGCATCTTGGTCATGCGCAGGGCCAGCGCGGAGGAGGCGGCCATGCGGTCGATCAGGGCGTGGGCGCGTTCGCGCAGCTCCCCGGAGGGGACGATCTCGGCGACCAGGCCGTGGCGCAGCGCGGCCTCGGCGTCCAGGCGGTAGCCGCCCAGCAGCACCTGCTTGGCCACCGAGGCGCCGACCAGTTCCCGCAGCCGCCAGCACGCGCCCGCGCCGGCGATGATGCCCAGGCCCGGCTCGGGCTGGGCGAACACGGCGGTGGGGGTGGCGATGCGGATGTCGCAGGCGTAGGACAGTTCGGCGCCGCCGCCCAGGGCGTAGCCGTCCACGGCCGCCACGGTGGGCGCCCGGAGGCGGTGCAGGCGTTCGAACAGGCGGCTGTTGATCCCGGCCAGCGCCTCCTCCCGGCCGCGTTCGCGCAGCTCGGAGATGTCGGCGCCGCCCGCGAACACGGTGCCGTGCCCGGTCAGGAGCAGGGGCCTGGGTTCGGCCTCGATCCGCTCGCACACCCGGTGCAGCTCGGCGATCATCGTCGCGTTGATGGCGTTGCGGGCCTCGGGGCGGTGGAGCTGGACCACCACGCGGTCCTCGCGCCACTCCACGTCCAGGGTGGTGAAGTCCCCGGCGTCCCGCTGCGCGGCGGACCCGTCGGCGCTCACGGGCGCTCCACCAGCAGGGCGACGCCCTGGCCCACGCCCACGCACAGGGTGGCCAGGCCGCGGGCGGCGTCCTCGCGCTCCATGCGGTTGAGCAGGGTGACCAGGATGCGGGCGCCGGAGCTGCCCAGCGGGTGGCCCAGGGCGATGGCGCCGCCGTCGGCGTTGACGCGCTCCTCCTCCAGCTTGAGCTGGCGCATCACGGCCAGGGACTGGGCGGCGAAGGCCTCGTTGAGCTCCACGGCGCCGACCCCGTCCAGGTCCCACCCGGCGCGGCCGAGCGCCTTGCGGGTGGCCGGGACCGGACCCAGGCCCATGACCTGCGGGTCCACCCCGGCCGAGGCGGAGGCGACCACGCGGGCGCGGGGGGTCAGGCCGTAGCGGCGCACGGCCTCGGCACCGGCCAGCACCAGCGCGGAGGCCCCGTCGGAGAGGGAGGAGGAGTTGCCCGCGGTGACGATGCCGCCCTCGCGGAAGACCGGACGCAGCCCGACCAGGCTCTCCATGCTGGAGCCGGGGCGCGGTCCCTCGTCGGCGGTGACCTCGCTGCTCTGGCCCTTGCGTCCGCGCACGGTGACGGGGACGGTCTCGGCCTCGAAGCGGCCCGCCTCGGCGGCGGCGACCGCGCGCTCGTGGCTGCGCAGCGCGAAGGCGTCGCACTCCTCGCGGGTGAGTCCCTCCAGGAGCGCGACCTCCTCGGCGGTCTCGCCCATGGACAGGGTGTAGCGCAGGTCGTCGGGGCCCGCGTCGGCGGGCGCATCGGCGTCGGCCGCGGCGAAGCGCGGGTTGGTGAAGCGCCAGCCCAGGGAGGTGTCGGCGACCTCGCCCGGCTTGGCCCAGGGGGTTCCGGGCTTGGCCATCACCCAGGGGGCGCGGGTCATCGACTCCACACCGCCCGCGACCACCACGTCGGCCTCGCCCGCGCGGATGGCCTGCGCGGCGGAGGCGACGGCGGTCAGGCCGCTGGCGCACAGCCGGTTGACGGTGTAGCCGGGCACGCTCGGGTCGAGTCCGGCCAGCAGCGCCGCCATGCGCGCGACGTTGCGGTTGTCCTCGCCCGCCTGGTTGGCGGCGCCCAGGACCACCTCGTCCACGGCCTCGCCCGGCACGCCCGCGCGGCGGACCGCCTCGGCCACCGCCGTGGCGGCCAGGTCGTCGGGGCGCACCGCTGCCAGGGCGCCGCCGTAGCGGCCCTGCGGGGTTCGCACCCCGTCGACCAAGTAGACCTCGCTCACGTGCGGCCTCCCGTGGTAAAGACGGTGGTCGGGGCCACCGTCGCCTGTGAAATCATCGACACTTCTCCTTGACACGGCTGCCCGGAGACTGCGTTAATGCATTAGTAACCGAACGTTCGGTCAGTAAGCAAGTCGGTCCGATCCGCGACGGACCGCACCGCCACGAGATCAGCGCACCCGCCCACCCCACCCAGGCGCCCGCGCCCCGGCGGGTCCCGCGCACAGTACACGGAGAGGCCCATGGCAATCCACGACACCACCACGCTGTCGGCCGGAGCCACCGCCCGCCTGGGACGGGCGCCCGAGCCCGGGATCCTGGACCCGGCCGAGCGCATGAGTGTCGACGAGCTGCGCGCCCTGCAGCTCAAGCGCCTCCGGTGGACCCTGGAGCACGCCTACGCCAACGTGCCCCTGTACCGCCGCAAGTTCGACGAGGCCGGGGTGCGCCCCGAGGACCTGCGCGAACTGGCGGACCTGCGCCACTTCCCGCACACCACCAAGGCCGACCTGCGCGACAACTACCCCTTCGGGATGTTCGCCGTCCCCCAGGAGCGGGTCAGCCGCATCCACGCCTCCAGCGGGACCACCGGCCGCCCCACCGTCGTGGGCTACACCCGCGAGGACATCGACACCTGGGCCGAGGTGGTGGCCCGCTCCATCCGCGCCGCGGGCGGACGGCCCGGGCACAAGGTGCACGTCTCCTACGGCTACGGGCTCTTCACCGGCGGGCTGGGCGCCCACTACGGCGCCGAGAGGCTCGGCTGCACGGTCATCCCCGCCTCGGGCGGGCAGACGGCCAAGCAGGTGCAGCTCATCCAGGACTTCGAGCCCGACATCATCATGGTCACCCCCAGCTACATGCTGACACTGATGGACGAGTTCGAGCATCAGGGAATCGACCCGCGTACGACCTCGCTCAAGGTCGGGATCTTCGGCGCCGAGCCCTGGACCGAGAAGATGCGCACCGAGATCGAGGAGCGCTTCGACATCCACGCCGTGGACATCTACGGCCTGTCCGAGGTGATGGGCCCGGGCGTGGCCAACGAGTGCGTGGAGACCAAGGACGGCCTGCACGTGTGGGAGGACCACTTCTACCCCGAGGTGCTCGACCCCGTCACCCAGGACGTGCTGCCCGACGGGTCCAACGGCGAACTGGTCTTCACCTCGCTGACCAAGCAGGCCATGCCGGTGATCCGCTACCGCACCCGCGACCTGACCACGCTGCGCCCGGGCACGGCCCGGCCCATGCGGCGCATGGACAAGGTGACCGGCCGCAGCGACGACATGATCATCCTGCGCGGCGTGAACGTCTTCCCGACCCAGATCGAGGAGATCGTGCTGGGCCTGGACGGGCTGGCCCCGCACTTCCAGCTGGTGCTGACCAAGGAGGGCCGCCTGGACCGCATGGCGGTGCGCATCGAGGCGGCCCCGGACTGCACCGCCGAGCGGCGCGTGGTCCTGAGCGAGCAGATCGTGGCGACGGTCAAGGACAAGGTCGGCGTGAGCGTGACCGTGGACGTGGTCGACCCCGAGCAGATCGAGCGCTCGGTGGGCAAGTTCCGCCGCATCATCGACCAGCGTCCCAAGGAGTGACGGGACGCGCATGACGCACGGCCGCCGCGTCAGCGCACACGCCTCAAGAAACGGCTGTCGCCGACCGGCTGGCTGTGGACCCGCGAGGAGACCCCGGCCTTCCTGTGAACCGCTCCGCCAGAGTTCGTCGCGCGGTTCGGAAGAGGCCGGGACGAAACCTGGTGGCCAGGTCGGGGGTTTCGTGGCCGGATCGCGCCAGTTCCGCGCGCTGGCGCCGAAGGCCGGGTTAGCTTGGCGCTGTCGCTCACCCCCTTCCCCGAGGAGACGGTCATGGGCAAGCACGGCAACCAGGACCAGGACGGACACCAGCCGGGGCGGCCGGTCCCGCCGCCCACCCCCGACAGCGGCGGCAGCGGCGGAGGCCGCCACGAACGCGACGAGGACGACAGGTAGTGCACGCCGACCCGCGGACCCGCCTGGCCGGACTCTTCCCTCCCCCGTGGCGGGCGGAGGCCGGCCGGGTGCCCCGCGACCGGTTCGTGCCCGACACCGTGTGGGTCGCCGACGGAGGCGAGCCAGTACCGGTGGACCGCCGCGAGGAGCCGGAACGCTGGCTGGAGCTGTGCCACGAGAACCGGCCGCTGGTCACCCAGCTCGACGACGGCGCCGGTTCCGGACGCGGCTACATCACCTCCTCGGCCTCGCAGCCGTCGATCGTGGGCCAGATGCTGGAGTCCCTCGACCTTCGACCGGGCCACCGCGTGCTGGAAATCGGCACGGGCACGGGCTGGAACGCCGCCCTGCTGGCCGAGCGCGCGGGAGCGGAGAACGTCACCACCGTGGAGATCGACCCCGCTCTCGCCGACCGGGCCCGGGAGGTCCTCATCGGTTCCGGGTGTCCAGTCGCGGTGGTCACGGGCGACGGCGTCCTGGGGTGTCCCGGGCGCGGCCCCTACGACCGGGTGCTGTCCACCGCAGCCGTGCAGCGGGTTCCGTACGCGTGGGTGGAGCAGACCCGGCCCGGCGGCCTGATCCTGACCCCGTGGGGGACGACGTTCGACAACGGGGTGCTGGCCGGGCTGACCGTGGCCGCCGACGGCACGGCGTCCGGACGATTCACGGGCGACGCCGCGTTCATGTGGGTACGGTCGCAGCGGCGGCCGCACGCGGTGGTCGAGGACGAGGTGCGCGCCGAGCACGACCACGACGAGGGCACGACCTTCCTGCACCCCTACGAGCCGATCGCGGACCCCGACGCCCGGTTCGCGATCGGCCTGGCTCTGGCTCCGGGGGCGAGCGACGTGCTGGTCTTCGACGACGACGATCCGGACCGGCCGTACACGGTGTACCTACTGGCACCGGAGTCGGGGTCGTGGGCGTCGTGGCGGGTGGAGCCGGGGACGCGGGAGTACGCGGTGCGCCAGCACGGGCCGCGCGAGCTGTTCGTCGAGGTGGAGCGGGCGTACAGGAGGTGGGTGGCGGCCGGTCGGCCCGCCCGCGGGCGTTTCGGGCTCACTGTCACCCCGGAGGGCCAGACGGTGTGGCTGGACGAACCCGAGCGGGTGTTCACCGCCGAGGGCGGGACCTGAGCCCCGGTGCCGGAGCGGCGCCTCAGGAGGCGTCGGCGCCCCCGTGCAGCAGGCAGAACTCGTTGCCCTCGGGGTCGGCCAGCACCGTCCACCGGGCTTCCTCGGGCTGGCCCACGTCCACCTTCACCGCGCCCAGTCCCAGCAGCCTCTCCAGTTCCTGGGCCACCGTCAGTCCGTCCGTGACGCACAGGTCCAGGTGCAGGCGGTTCTTGACGCTCTTGCGCTCGGGCACGGCGAACACGTCGACCCCCAGGTCCGCCCCCTCGTGCGGAGCGAGACCGAACCCGTCCTCGGCCTCCTCCACGATCGGCCAGTCCAGCACACGGCTCCAGAACGCGGCCACGGCCTCGGCGTCGAGCGCGTCGATGGCGATCGCGCGGATACGGCTTCCCATGCCCGCACTCTACGGGCTAACACCGACGAGCCGCACCCGCGGCCCGTCAGCGCGTCGCGACGGCGTGCGCGAGGACGTCGTAGCCGTCGGTGGTGCGCTCCAGGTCCGCGCCCAGCGAGCGCACCCACGCGTCGAGCCGGTCCTGGACCGCCCGGCCGTCGCGGTCGTCGTCCACGGTCAGCTCGACCTCCAGGAACACGCCCACGCCGTGCAGCTCGTCCACGCACACGGTGATCCCGCCCGCCCGGCCGACCCGGCGGGTCTTGACGATGCGCAGGGCCGGGACGTAGCCGAACTGGAGGAGGACCCGGTGCATCTGCTCCCGGTCGGCGACCGCGGTCTCGTGCTCCACGTACTCCAGGGGGTTGGCGGCCGGGGTCTTGGCGGTGAGGACGTGCTCGCCGTCCTGGGTGCGCAGCCGGGCGAAGGCGCGCCCCGCCTTGGGCATGCCGAACTCCCACCCGGGCGGGGCGTAGGCCTGGTCGTCCTGCTCGGCGGGCGCGGAGAGGGCCACCCCGGCGGCTTCGAGGGCGGCCAGGAGCGCGGCGGGGTCGGCGACGCGGTACTTGGCCTCGATCTCACGCATGCGTGTGCTCCTGGGCAGAGTGGTACGGGAGTTGCACAGGAGCCTACCGAGGGTGAGGACCGCCCCCGCACGACCGCTTCCCCGGCCCCTCCCCCGCGATCGACCGGGAGGCCGGGGGCCGCCGCGAAGGCCCAGGTCGCCGGGGTGCGCGAAAACCCTGGTCGCGTCCGGCATGCACGACCCCGCACCGGGCAGAGGGTAAAGACAGTCCCCCTGAACGGTGTGCTCCGTCCCATGTGCGGGCCGGTGGCACCGTCCGCGGACCGGGGGACCGCGCCGTGCGGCGCGCGGCGCGGCGCGCCACGCCCCCTGAAGGAGTACACCGGGTGGACGAGACAGTCGGCAGGGCGGGCTCGGGAGGAATGATCGAGGACTACCTGGCCCTGCGTCGCCACAGGTGGTGGCAGCGCGAGGCGCGAAGGCCCCAGGACGCCGTGATGGGCCGGGACTGGACGATCGCTCCGGCGGACGAGGAGACCGAGGTCCCCGTGTCGTCGCTGGTGGTGGAGATGTCCGACCAGGAGGCGTGGTACTGGGGGTTCCGCGCTCCGGACAGCCTGCCCACGAACATGCGCTGGAGGGTGACCGTGCCCTACTCCCTGCCCGGGGGGCACCGGGGACGGACCGCCGTGCAGGTGCTGCTCACCATGGGCAGCAGGGCCGAACTGATGACACCGCTGCACCCGGCGACCGCGCCGCTGGACGTCCCGGTGGAGCGGATCGTGACCGACACCGACGTGCCCGCCGAGGAGCTGCCGGGGATGTGGCTGAGCGTGGCGCTGCTGGGCGGAGCGGACGCGCGGGGGTTTCGCGCGCTGTCCTGAACCCGCGCCGCCGGGTCCGGTGGCCCGGCGGCGCGGCGGGTCAGCCCTCCAGGTCCGTGCGGCCGTCGGCGTCCACCCGGCTGCTCTGGGCGGTCCAGGCGCGGGCCTGCTCGCTGATCGTGCAGCCCAGGCCCGGCCGGGCCGGAACGAGCATGCGCCCGCCCGCGGTCTCCAGGCGCTCCTCGAACAGGGGCTGGAGCCAGTCGAAGTGCTCCACCCAGGGGTCGAGTTCGTAGGCCGCGGCCAGGTGCAGGTGGATCTCCATGGCGAAGTGCGGCGCCATCCGCACCCCGGCCCTGCGCCCCTGGGCCATGACGTCCAGGAACGGGGTGATGCCCCCGACCCGCGGCGCGTCCGGCTGCATGAAGCCCACGGCCCCGGCCTGGATCAGCGCCTCGTGCTCGGCGGGGCTGGTGAGCATCTCGCCGGTGGCGATGGGCGTGGCCAGCTCGCGCGCCAGGTCCGCGTGGCCCCGGACGTCGTAGGCGTCCAGCGGCTCCTCGATCCAGACCAGGTCGAACCGGTCCAGGAGGCGGCCCATGCGCGCGGCCGAGCCCCGGTTCCACTGCTGGTTGGCGTCGACCATGAGCGGGAAGTCGCCCAGTTCCTCGCGCACGGCCTCCACGCGGGCCAGGTCCACCCGGTGGTCGGGGTGGCCGACCTTGATCTTGATGCCGCCGATGCCCGCGGCGCGGGCGGCCCGGGTGTTGTCCAGCACCTCCTCCAGCGGCGCGGACAGGAACCCGCCGGAGGTGTTGTAGCAGTCGACCGCGTCGCGGTGCGCGCCCAGGAGCTTGGCCAGCGGGAGCCCGGCCCGTTTGGCCTTGAGGTCCCACAGGGCGATGTCCATCGCGGCGATGGCCTGGGTGGCCAGTCCGCTGCGCCCCACGGAGGCCCCGGCCCACACCAGGCGGGTCCACAGGCGCTGGATGTCGCTGGGGTCCTCGCCGATCAGCTCGGGGGCCACCTCGCGGGCGTGGGCGTACTGGCCCGGGCCTCCGGCGCGTTTGGAGTAGGTGAAGCCGACGCCTTCGAGCCCCTGCTCGGTGGTGATCTCGGCGAAGAGCATCGACACCGAGGTGAGCGGCTTCTGGCGCCCGGTGAGCACCTTGGCGTCGCTGATGGGGGTGGCCAGGGGCAGGTCCACGCGGGACAGCGTCACCGAGGCGATGGCGTCGGTGGCGGTGCCCCCCGCGGCGCCGGTGCGGGCGTCGCCCCGCGGCTCGGCGGGTGTGTTCATGGGGTCTCCGGAGAAGAGGTGGGACGGGGGGTTCAGCGCACCATCGCGGGGCGCTTGGGGTCGAAGGTCCAGTCGGGGACGATGTGCCGCATGGCAGCGGCGTCGTCGCGTGCGCCCAGGCCGTGCTCCAGGTACAGCTCGTGCGCGGCGGCCAGGGCGTCGCGGTCCAGCTCCACGCCCAGGCCGGGGGCGGTGGGCACGGTGACGGCGCCGTCCTCGATCCGGAAGGGCCTGCGGGTCAGGGCCTGGCCGTCCTGCCAGATCCAGTGGGTGTCCAGGGCGGTGATGTCGCCGGGGGCGGCTGCCCCCACGTGGGTGAACATCGCCAGGGAGATGTCGAAGTGGTTGTTGGAGTGCGAGCCCCAGGTCAGGCCGAAGTCCTCGCACAGCTGGGCCACGCGCACCGAGCCGCGCATGGTCCAGAAGTGCGGGTCGGCCAGCGGGATGTCCACCGCGTTGACGCGCACGCTGTGCGCCATCTGGCGCCAGTCAGTGGCGATCATGTTGGTGGCGGTGCGCAGACCGGTGGCCCGCCGGAACTCCGCCATGACCTCGCGTGCGGAGTAGCCGCCCTCGGCGCCGCAGGGGTCCTCGGCGTAGGCCAGGACGCCGTGCAGGTCGGAGCAGAGCGCGGTCGCCTCGGCCAGCGACCAGGCGCCGTTGGGGTCGATGGTGACGCGGGCGTCGGGGAAGCGCGCGGCCAGGGCGCGGACCGCGGCGGCCTCCTCCTCGCCCGCCAGCACCCCGCCCTTGAGCTTGAAGTCGCGGAAGCCGTAGCGGCTCCGGGCGGCCTCGGCCAGGGCGACGACGGCCTCGGGGGTGAGCGCGGGCTCGGTGCGCAGGCGCTCCCAGTCGTCGGCGGGCTCCTTCGCCTCGGGGTAGGGCAGCGGTGTGCGGTGGCGGTCGCCGACGTAGAACAGGTAGCCCAGCATGGGCACCCGCTCGCGTCGGCGTCCCTCGCCGAGCAGGTCGCAGACCGGCACGCCCAGGTGCTGGCCCAGCAGGTCGAGCAGGGCCGACTCCAGGGCGGTGACCGCGTGCACGGTGGTGCGCAGGTCGAAGGTCTGCTCGCCCCGCCCACCCCGGTCGCGGTCGGCGAAGGCGTCCTGGACGCGGCGCAGCAGGGGGTTGAGTTCGGCGACGGGGCGTCCGACGAGCAGTTCGGCGGCGTCGGCGATGGTGGCGCGGATGGGCTCGCCGCCGGGGACCTCGCCCAGGCCGGTGCGTCCCTCGCTGTCGGTGAGGATGGCGATGTTGCGGGTGAAGAAGGGGCCGTGTGCGCCGCTGAGGTTGAGCAGCATGCTGTCGCGTCCGGCCACCGGCACCACGTCGACGGAGGCGATGGTGGGCGTGCTCATGCGTGGTCTCCTCCGGGCACGACGGTGCCCTCGACTCGTCGGTTCAGCCGCCAGGGGTTGTCCCGGCGCAGTGCGGGCGGCAGCAGGGCGTCGGGCACGTCCTGGTAGCTGACCGGCCGCAGGAACCGGTGCAGGGCCAGGCTGCCCACCGAGGTGCCCCGGCCGTCGGAGGTGGCGGGGAAGGGACCGCCGTGCACCATCGCGTGGGTCACCTCCACCCCCGTGGGCCAGCCCCCGAACAGGACGCGGCCCGCGCGGCGCTCCAGCACCGGCAGCAGGGCGCGCGCCGCCGCCAGGTCGTCGGCGTCGCCGGCGTCGGCGTGCAGGGTGGCGGTGAGCTGGCCCTCCATCCCCTCCAGCGCGGCGGGCAGCGCGGCGGCGTCGGGGTAGCGCACCACCGTGCCCGCGGCGCCGAAGACCTCCTCGCTCAGGCGCGGGTCGGCCGTGAGATCGGCCAGGGACACCTCGGCCAGGGCGGGGGCCGGCGCGTTGGGGCCCTGCCCCTCACCGCCCCTGGCCAGCGGCGTGACCTCCGAACGCCCCTCCAACGCCTCCACCCCGTCACGGAAGGCCGCGGCGATGGGCGCGGTGAGCATCGTCTGGCCGGTGGCGCCGGCCACCAGCCGCGCGGCGGCCTCCACGAACCGGTCCCCGTCCGGGGTGGAGGGGACGAACACCAGCCCGGGGTTGGTGCAGAACTGCCCCGATCCCAGGGTGAGGGAGGCGACGTAGGCCGCGGCCAGGTCCTGGGCTCCCTGCCCGGCGAGCGCGCCGGGCAGCACGAACACGGGGTTGACCGAGGACATCTCGGCGAAGACCGGGATCGGCTCGGGGCGCTCGGCCGCCACCCGCATCAGGGCCAGTCCGCCGCCCCGCGACCCGGTGAAGGCCACGGCCTTCACGCGCGGGTCGGCGACCAGCTCCTGTCCGATGCCGTTGCCCTCCCCGAACAGCAGGGAGAACACGCCGCCGGGCAGGCCGCTCTGGCGCACCGCGTCGGCCACGGCGCGCCCCACGAGTGCGGCGGTGCCGGGGTGGGCGTTGTGGCCCTTGACGATCACCGGGCACCCGGCGGCCAGGGCCGCCGCCGTGTCTCCTCCGGCGGTGGAGAAGGCCAGGGGGAAGTTGCTCGCGCCGAAGACCACCACGGGGCCGACGGGGATGTGCGCCAGGCGCAGGTCGGGGCGGGGCTGGGGGGTGCGGTCGGGCAGCGCCGGGTCGATGCGGGCGCCCAGGGCGTCGCCCTGGGCCACCACGTCGGCGAACATGCGCAGCTGGCCGGTGGTGCGGGCCCGCTCCCCCGTCAGGCGCTGGCGCGGCAGGCCGCTCTCGCGCGCCGCCCGGTCCACGAGCGCGTCGCCCAGGGCGTCGATGTTGTCCGCGACGCGGCGCAGGAAGGCGGCGCGTTCGGCCGGCGACTGGGCGCGGAAGGCGTCCAGGGCCTGCTCGGCGGCGCGGGTGGCCTCCTGGATCTGGGCGGAGTCCACCAGGCCCACGGGCTCGCCGAACTCCTCCCCCGTGGCGGGGTCGGTCGCGCGCAGGGTCCCGGCCCCGCCCTCGACGGGGGCGCAGGCCACCAGCGGCCCGAGGACGTCCGTGGCCGTGCCCGTGTCCGTGTCCTTGGGGTCCGGAGTGTGCTCGGCCATTCAGGCAACCTTTCCGACCAGCGCGGCCAGCTCGTCGCGCTCGGTCCGGTCGAGTGCGGTCAGGGGTGGCCGGACGGGTCCGCCGTGGCGCCCCGCGGCGTCGAGCCCGGCCTTGACGATGGAGACCGCGTAGCCGCGCATGCGGTCGCGGATGTCCAGGTAGGGGATGACGAAGTCGTTGAGCTTGCGGTACACCGACTCCCTGTCGCGGGCCTGCACGTCGGCGTAGAAGCCCAGGGCGAACTCGGGCGCGAAGTTGTACATCGCGGAGGAGTAGGTGCTCACCCCCAGCTCCAGCAGGGGCAGGGCGAAGGTCTCGGCGGTGGGCAGGCCGCCGATGTAGACCAGCCGGTCTCCGACCCGGGCGTAGATGCGGGTCATCGCCTCGATGTCGCCGACGCCGTCCTTGAAGCCGATGAGGTTGGGGTTGCGCTCGGCCAGTTCGGCGACTGAGCGGTCGTCGAGCACGGCGTTGGCGCGGCTGTAGACGACCACGCCCAGGTCGGTGGCCCGGCAGACCGCGCTGACGTGCTCGACCAGGCCGGGCTGCCCGGCCTCGGTGAGGTAGGGCGGCATGAGGAGGATGCCGTCCGCGCCCGCCTCCTGGGCGGCGCGGGCCTGCAGGGCGGCGGCCGCGGTGCCGCCGGTGGCCGGGGCGAGCACCGGGACCCGGCCCCCGACCTCGTCGACCGCCGTGCGCACCACGCGGTCGATCTCGGCCGGGGTGAGGGAGAAGCCCTCGCCGGTGCCCCCGGCGGCGAACAGCCCGGCCACGTCGTGGCCGGCCTGCCAGGCCAGGTGTTCCCGGTAGCGCCCCTCGTCGAAGGCCAGGTCGGCGTCGAAGTGGGTCACGGGGAAGGACAGGAGCCCTGACCTGAGCCGTCCGGCCAGGTCGTCTGGGTGCATCGCGTTCACGTGTCGTCCTCGGTTCTGCGGCTCGGGCCCCGGGGGTGGCGGGCCCGCACGGTGTTGCCGCTACCGTACGGAGCGTCGTTCGATGCTGTCCAAGATTCCTTGGGCATCAACTGATACCCGCCGGGTATCAGGAGCCTGCGCCGTCGGCGGCGGGCCAGGCCTGGAGCACCCGCGGCACGACGGGGTTGGGCGAGTCGTGGGTCCAGATGAGGTGGAGTTCGACGGGGTTCTCGGGCAGCCCCTCCAGTTCGCGGTAGGCCACCCCCGCCACGCCCAGACCGGTCGCCGATGCGGGCACGAAGGCGACCCCGCGCCCGGCGGCCACGAGCCAGACCATGGTCATGACCTGGCTGACCGTGTGCACCACGTTCTGGTGGGCGATGGGCAGCAGCCCGACCACGAGGTCGTAGAAGTAGCGGGCCTTGATCGGCGAGTGCATGATCAGCGGCACGTCCACCAGGTCCTCGGCGGACAGCGGGCCCGCGCGGCGCGCCAGCGGGTGGGCCTCGGGCACCGCGACCAGCAGCCGCTCGCGGAGCTGGACCCGCGTCCCGAACAGGTCGGTGTCCAGGGGCGGCCGGGCCAGGCCCATGTCGATCTCGCCCGACAGCAGGGCCGCGGCCTGTTCCTTGGTGACCATCTCGAACAGCTCGACGGTGATCTCCGGAAGCTGCCTCTCCACGGAGTTGATCATGTCCCCGAGCAGGCCGTAGGAGGAGGCCGCAGTGAAGCCGATCCGCAGCGTGCCCCGCGACCCCTGGGAGATGCGCCGCGCCAGGTCCGGCGCGCTCTCGGCCAGGGACAGCAGGCGCCGGGCCTCGATCAGGAAGGCCTGCCCGGCCGCGGTCAGGACCACGTGGCGCCGGTCGCGCTCCAGCAGGCGCACGCCGACGGCGCGTTCGAGCTTCTGGATCTGGCGGCTGAGCGGGGGCTGGGTCATGGACAGCCGCTCCGCGGCCCGCCCGAAGTGGAGTTCCTCGGCGACGGCGACGAAACCGCGCAGCTGGTCGAAAGAGAACATGATGCACGGAAGGTATCAGCTTATGCCGTATTCGACTTGGACATGCATGATCGCGTGTTCCTATGCTGCCACTCACCGAAGTACGTGACCGCATTCACACAGAACCCTCCGACGTGTGCGGACGGCGGCCACAAGAAAGGCGAGGAACCATGACCCATATGCCGCACAGGAGCCGCGCCCGCCTGGGCGCGGCCTCGGTCCTCGCAGCGGGGCTCACCGTGTCGTTGGCGGCCTGCGGCGGGAACCTGTCCGGCGGGGGCTCCGCCGAGGGCGAGTTCCCCCAGGGGCCGATCACCGTGATGGTCGGACAGGACCCGGGCGGCAGCACCGACCTCATCGCCCGCGCGCTGGCCGACGGGGCGCAGGAGGGGCTCGGCGTCGCGCTCCCGGTCGTCAACACCCCCGGCGCCAACGGCGCCCTGGCCGCCAACGAACTCGCCTCCCAGGAGCCCGACGGCCAGAACCTGCTCGTCATCAACGCCTCCCTCACCGCGATCACCCCCCTGGCGGTCTCGGAGGAGGAGGCGGTCGACATCGCCGACTACGAGGTCGTCACCGGTGTCTCGCGCGACGACTACGTGCTCGTCACCGCGGCCTCCTCCGACTACGACACCCTCCAGGACCTCGTGGACTCCGGCGACGAGGTCGACTACGGCACCACCGGGGTGGGCACCGGCAGCCAGCTGTCCCAGGCGCTGCTGTTCGAGCAGGCCGGGATCTCGGGCACCCCCGTCCCCTTCGACGGCGGCTCCCCCACCCTGACCGCCGTCCTGGGCGAGCAGGTGGACGTGGCCTCGGTCCAGCTCGGCGAGGCGATCGCGCAGATCGAGGCCGGTGAGATCACCCCCCTGGCCACCTTCGCCGAGGAGCGCAACCAGTACCTGTCCGACGTCCCCAGCGCGGTCGAGGCCGGGTACGACGTGCGGGTCTCGCAGTACCGGGCCGTGGTAGCCCCCCAGGGCACGCCCGAGGAGGTCGTGGAGCGGCTGCGCACGGCGTTCACCGAGGTCTTCGCCAGCGACGCCTACCTGGAGTTCAACGAGAACAACCTGCTCACCCCGCACGAACTGGAGCCCGCCGAGCTGACCGAGGAGTGGTCCTCCTTCGCGCAGGAGTACGCCTCCATGGTGGAGGAGTACGGCATCGACATGGGCGAGGGCCGGTGAGCGCGCCCCGCACCCGGCGCGCGCAGGGGTCCGCGTCCGCCGCAGGGGAGCCCATCGCCAGAGAACCCACCACGCGGGAGAACGCCGGGCGGGAGAGCGCTGTGCGAGAGGACGGCGTTCGGGAGGACGGCGCGCGGAAGAGCGGGACTCGGGAAAGCGGGACGGCGCGGGTCACAGCGGAGCGGGACGCAGCGGAGCGGGACGCAGCGCCCACGGGCCCGGAATCCGGCGCGGAGCGGGCCGGTCCGGAGGAAGCCGTTGCGGGGAGGTCCGGTCCGGAGCGGAACGTTCAGAAGGGAGCGATGCCGGAGGGAGCCGTTCCGGAGGGAGCCGTTCCGGAGGGAACCGTCCCAGGGCAGAACGTTCCGGAGGGGGCCGAGCCGCAGGAGGCCCAGTCGCAGGGGGCCCAGTCGCAGGAGGCCGCGCCCGACCCGGAGGACGACGAGGAACCGCCGAAGCCCCTGGGCCCCTGGGCCAACACCGCGGTGGCCCTGACCGTCATCGCCCTGGGCGCGGCCGGGATCGCCGGATCCTGGGCGCTCGGCCCGGGCACCCCCGCCGACCCCGGCTCGGGCACCTGGCCCCTGCTCGTCAGCGTGGCGATCGCCGCGCTGGGCGTGGCCCTGCTGGGACTGGCCCGCCGCACCGCCGACACCGAGGTCTTCTCCGCCTCCTCCTGGAAGGTGCTGGCCGGGGTCGCCACCATGGTCGGCTTCGTCTCCGTGGTCGGCGTGATCGGTTTCGAGATCCCCTCCGCGCTCCTGGCCTTCGTGTGGCTGCGCTTCCTCGGGGGCGAGTCGTGGCGGCTGTCCGCCATCGCCTCGGTCCTGATCGTGGTCGCCTTCTACGTCGTCTTCGTCGGCCTGCTGGCCGTGCCGATCCCCCACCTCTTCTAGGACACAACGATGGATTCCCTGACACCCATGATCGACGGGTTCGGTGTCGTCCTCGAACCGGTCAACCTGCTCTACTGCCTGATCGGCGTCGTGGTCGGCATGCTGGTCGGGGTCCTGCCCGGGCTCGGGCCCGCGGCCACGATCGCGATCCTGCTCCCCCTGACCTTCGGCCTCGAACCGGTGACCGCGATCATCATGCTCGCGGGCATCTTCTACGGCGCCCAGTACGGGGGGACGATCACCTCGGTCCTGCTGCGCCTGCCCGGCGAGGCGTCCTCCGTGGTGACGGTCTTCGACGGCCACATGCTGGCCCGCCAGGGCCGGGCCGGAACGGCGCTGGGCATCGCGGCCGTTGGCTCGTTCGTGGGCGGGACAGTGTCGATCGTGGCCCTGTCCCTGGTCGCGCCCCTGGTGGCGAGCTTCGCCCTGGACTTCGGGCCGCCCGAGTACACCGCGCTGGCGCTGCTGGGCATCCTGCTGGTGTCCACCGTCGGCAACGGCAGCCGGATCAAGGCGATCATCGCCGCCTGCGTGGGCCTGCTGCTGGCCACGGTCGGGCTGGACACCTTCACCGGCGCCGAACGCTTCACCTTCGACTCCATGGCGCTGTCCGACGGGATCGACTTCGTGCCGATCGCGATGGGTCTGTTCGGCATCGGGGAGATCCTGCACAGCCTGGAGGAGCGCCACCGGGCGCCGAAGAAGCCCCTCAAGGTCACCAACACCTGGCCCTCGCGCAAGGACCTGCGCCAGTCGTCGGGCGCGATCGGTCGGGGCTCGCTCATCGGCTTCGCGCTGGGCATCCTGCCCGGCGGAGGCGCCACCCTGTCCTCCCTGGCGGCCTACGCGATGGAGAAGCGGCGCTCACGCAACCCCGAGCGCTTCGGCAGGGGCGCGGTGGAGGGCGTGGCCGCGCCCGAGACGGCCAACAACGCCGCCGCCACCTCCTCGTTCATCCCGCTGCTGACCCTGGGCATCCCGGCGAACGCGACGATGGCGATCATCTTCGGCGCGCTACTCATCCAGGGCGTGCCGCCGGGGCCGGAGCTGGTGACCCAGGAGCCGGAGCTGTTCTGGGGCGTCATCAACTCGATGTACATCGGCAACATCCTGCTGCTGATCATGAGTATTCCGCTGGTGGGGCTGTTCGTGCGGATCCTGCGGGTGCCCCCGACGATCCTGGCGCCCATCACGGTGCTGATCACCCTGGTGGGCGTGTACACGGTGCGCAACAACGTGTTCGACATCGTGCTGGTAGTGGTCTTCGGGCTACTGGGTTACCTGATGAAGAAGTTCGGCTTCGACCCGGGGCCGCTGGTGCTGGCCTTCGTCCTGGGTTCGCTGCTGGAGAGCTCGCTGCGCCGGTCGCTGCTGCTCTTCGACGGGGACCCCACGGGTTTCCTGACCCGGCCGATCTCGGGAACGCTGTTGCTGCTGCTGGCCGTGGTGATCGTACTGCCGCTGGCGCGTGCTCTGTGGCGGTGGTACCGGGGCCGGGTCGGTGGCAGTGCCAGTGGCAGTGGTGGTGCCAGTAGCAGTGGTGGTGCCAGTAACAGTGGTGACGGCAGCGGTAGTGGCGCTGGTGAGGGTAGGAGCGAGGAACCCGCAGGGAGGACGGACACCTGACCGGTTTCCGTTTCCTCCAGGCAGTGTTCCGGCCCCGGGCGATCGTCCGGGGCCGTTCGCGTGTTTTCCACAGGTGGGGATTGGGGCTGGTCGTGTGTGGTGCGGTGATGGTTTGCTGGAAATAGGGGGGATCCCACCCAGGGGGCGTTTTAGTGTGCCCTGAAACGCTCTTCGTTCAATAACGGTAATGGATCAAGGGGCAGGGAGGGGCCGTCCACAGGGCCCCTCCCTACGCTATTCCTGCTGGGGATTGCTGGCGGCAACGAAAGCGCGCCAGCTGCCGCGAAAGGGTACGGGCTGCGGAGAACGGCGGGCGCCGGGTGGGGGCGTGGGCGACCGACGAAAAGCGGCACCAAAGGCGGGAGCGGCTACCGGAGGGCGACCAACGCCCGGGGTGTGGGGGTGGTCGGGCTCTGCTGCGTCGGCACCAACGGCCAGCAGGCCCTCCGGCCTCGGGCAACGATCCTGGCCCCTGCGGTCGGGGTGGGTGACGATCGCACCAACGACAAGCGGGCATTTTAGAGGCACCTTTTCGGACACCTTTTAATCCGGCACCATTGCGACCCATGAGGCAAAAGCATCCTCCAGAAAGAAAGTCGGCAATTGATGCCGAGAATGGTGGAGAAAGGGCGATCGGCGGCCTATAATAAGAAGTATGGAGATGATGACCGCAGCGCCCGAGACGGCCCCCGGGGAATGTTCCCCGGCCGTGGCCGCGCTGGCCGGTGCGCGCGAGATCATCGACCAGACGTTGAACACCGACGTGCCGCCCGGGGCGGACGAGAGCGCCGCTGAGGAGATCGCGGCGCTGTGGGCGCAACTGGACCAGATCCGGTACCAGGCGTTGGCGCGGATGGCGCGCCTGTACGCGCGGGGTGCGGTGGCCCGCTACAGCGGCTACAGCACGTTGGACAAGTGGTTGGTGCACCACGGCAAGTTGCCCACCGCTCAGGCCAAGGATTTGGCGCGGCTGGCCCAGCATGTGCACGAGGAGACTCTGCCCGCCACCGCCCAGGCGGTGGCTGAGGGCGTGGTGGGGTTGGGTGAGGCGGTGGTGATCGCCAAGGTCACCGACAAGGCCGTCCAGACCCGCGACGCTCAGCATTTCCCTGAGGAGCAGGAGTATCGGGGCGGGTTTGAGTCGGCGTTGGTGGCCGCGAAGGTGGAGCGGCCTGCGTTGTCGGTCAACCAACTCCAGTCAGTGGCCCGCCAGGTCGCGCACCGTTTGGACCCCCACCGCCTGGACCGCGACCACGAAGCCGCTCACGCCTCGCGTGGGCTGGTCGTGCATGACACGTTCCAGGGCAGCTACCAGCTCCAGGCGTGGGGCGGCAGTGGGGATGCGTTGATCGTGCGCGCGGCCATCGACACCTTCACCACCCCACCCTCGGACGAGGACACGCGGTCGCGGTCGCAGCGGGAGCACGACGCGCTCATCGCGGCGCTGCGCTTTGCCACCACCCACACCGGATGCGCCAACGCCCCCGCTCCACTGGCGCAGATCCGCATCGTCGTGCCGGTGCAGACCTACCTGGACACCCAGGGCCAGGAAGTTCCGGCGCTGGACGAGCGCGGACGGGTGATTCCGGTCGGGGTGGTGCACGAGTTGGCCGCCGACTCTGAGGTGGTGCGGATGCTCACCGCCCCGCCCACCGGGCAGGTCCTGGATGTGGGCCACAGCCGCCGGTTGGCCTCAGCCCGCCAGCGCACCGCCGCCTTCCACGGGCACACCACCTGCGCCCACCCGGGCGGGTGCGAAGTTCCGGTGGCCCTCTGCCAGGCCGATCATGTGCAGTCGTTCTCCCGAGGCGGGCGCACGGTGGTGGCGAACCTGCAACCGCTGTGTGGGCCGCATAACCGGGCCAAGTACCAACGCGAACTCCGCACACACCAGCGGCGAGGACAGGATCATCCGCCCGACAGGGTTGCGGTGCCACCGCCCCGGGAGTGACCCCGGCCGGGCCGGGCCCCGGCATGCCCGCGCCCGACAAGCGGCCCGGGCCCTGCCGCCAGCCGTCGTCGCTGCCATCGTCGCCCACCCCCGCCACAGGGGCCGGTCGCGCTGCCCCAGGCCCGCCAGCCCCGCCGCCTTTGGTGCCGACGCAGCAAAGCCCCACCACCCACCAACACCAAGCGTTCGTCGCCCTCCCACGCCACTTCGCGGCAGCAGATGACGCAGGAGCGAGCAACCATCCCCGAACGGCAAGCGTTGACCGCCTGCCTCGCCTGCCCCGCCTCCCCGAACAGGTGCGGCGGGGAACCCCGGAGACCTCCCCACCGCACCTTCACGGGCCCCGGCTCTCCTCTCCCTGCCGGGGCCCGCCCATCACCTCACCTCGCACCTCATTCCGCCCGGGCCGGACCGACCCGATCCGTCACAGCGAGGCGCGCACCCTCTCCACGATCCTGGGCACGGACACGCCGTAGCGGTCGTAGAGGGTGGGCAGCGCCCCCGCGTCCAGGAACTCGTCCGGCAGTCCGATGTGCTCCATCCGCCGGGCCACCCCGCGCTGAACCATCGCGGAGGCCACCGACTCGAACAGCCCGCCCACGACCGAGTGGTTCTCCAGCACGAACACCCTGCGGTCCCGGCCCACCTGCTCCAGGACCGTCTCCACGTCCAGCGGCTTGATGGTGGGCACGTGCAGGACCGCCGCACCGATCCGGTCGGCCTCCAGTTCCGCGGCGGCGCGCAGCGCGCGCTCGGTCATCATCCCCGAGGAGACGAACAGGACGTCGTCGCCGCCGCGCAGGAGCGCGGCCTCGCCCAGCCGGAACTCGTAGTCGTACTCGTCCAGCACCGTGGGCACCGCGCCGCGCAGGATGCGGGTGTAGGTGGGCCCCTCGTGCGCGATCAGCTGCGGGACCGCCTGCTCGATGTCCACCGAGTCGCACGGGTCCACGATCACCATGCCGGGGATGCCCCGCAGCAGGGCGATGTCCTCGGTGGCCTGGTGGCTGGGCCCGTAACCGGTGGTCAGGCCGGGCAGCGCCGCGACGACGTTGACGTTCAGGCGCGGTTCGGCGATGTCCAGGCACAGGAAGTCGTAGGCGCGGCGGGTGGCGAAGACCGAGTAGGTGGAGGCGAAGGGCACGAACCCCTCCATCGCCAGCCCGGCGGCGGCGCCCATCATCACCTGTTCGGCCATGCCCATCTGGTGGAAGCGGTCGGGCATGGCGTCGCGGAAGACGTGCATGTCGGTGTACTTGGCCAGGTCCGCCGACAACCCCACGACACGCTCGTCCTCGCGCGCGGCGCGCACCAGGGCGTGCCCCAGGGGCGCCTGGACGGTGCGTGCGCCCTCCTCCGCGATCGAGGCGATCATGGCGTCCGACGTCAGCTTCCTGCCGCCGCCACCGCTTTCCCTGCCGACCGTGCTCGCGCTGGTGGTGCTCATGCCGTGTACCCCTCGTATCCCTGGCGCAGCTGCTCGCGCGCGGTCTGCCACTCGTCCTCGACCACCCGCATGAAGTGCAGTTTCTCCCTGCTCTCCAGCATTGGCACCCCCGCGCCGATCCTGGTGTCGCACACCAGCGCCGTGGGCGAGCCGCGGTGCTCGCGCAGCTCGTCCAGGGCCGCGGCGACGGCGGCCACGTCGTTGCCGTCCACCCGCAGGGTGTGCCATCCGCTGACGCGCAGCTTCTCGTCGGCGGGTTCGGTGCCCATGACCTCCTGGGCGGGGCCGTCGGCCACCTGGCGGTTCATGTCCACGATGGCGGTGACGTTGTCCAGGCGGTGGTGGGCCGCGGCCTGGACCGCCTCCCACGTGGAGCCCTCGCTGAGCTCGCCGTCGGAGAGCAGGTTGTACACGCGGGCGGGGTTGCCCTTGCGGCGCAGTCCCAGGCCGATGCCCACCGCGATCCCCAGCCCGTGGCCCAGGGAGCCGCCGGAGATCTCCATTCCCGGCGTGTAGGTGGCCATGCCCGACATCGGCAGGCGCGAGTCGTCGGTGGCGTAGGTGGTCAGTTCCTCCTCGGGGATGATCCCCGCCTCGGCCAGGGCGGCGTACAGGGCGATGGCGTAGTGGCCGATGCTGAGCAGGCAGCGGTCGCGCCCCTCCCACTCCGGCTCCTCGGGGCGCAGCCGCAGGTGGTCGGCGTACAGGGCGGCGAGCACGTCGGCGAAGCCGAGGGCCTGGCCGATGTAGCCCTGTCCCTGGACCTGGGCCTGGGTGAGGGCGTTGAGCCGGATGCGGTAGGCGGCGGCGCGCAGCCGCGCCAGCCTGGCGGTGTCGACGCCGCCTCCGGGTCTGGTGGCGGTCCGGTTCATGGTGACCTTCCTCGGTGTGTGAAGGGTGTGGGTGCGGGGGGCGACGCGTCCCGTCCGGGACGCGGGGTTCAGACCAGCGCCCAGGTGAGGCCGACGAGGGCGAACCCGCTCGCTCCCAGGACCGTGACGAGCACGCTCCAGGTGCGCAGGGCGTCGCGCACCGACAGGCCCAGGTAGCGCGAGACGATCCAGAAGCCCGAGTCGTTGACGTGGGACAGGCAGATGGCGCCGCAGCCGATGGCGAGGTTGATCAGGGCGATCTCCAGGCCGCTGTACCCGCCCGAGGCGATGGCCTCGGCCAGGAGCCCGGAGGTGGTCAGGGCCGAGACGGTGGCCGAGCCCTGGGCCGCCCGCAGCAGCGCGGCCAGGCAGAAGGCCAGGAGCAGCAGGGGCAGTCCCAGGCCGAGCATGCTCTCGGAGAGCACCTCGCCGATGCCGCTGGCGGTGAGCACCCCGGCGAACGCGCCGCCCGCGCCGGTCACGAACACGACCACCGCCGCCGGGGCGAGCGCGGCGTCCATGACCGAGCCGACCGAACGCATCGACCAGCCGCGGCGCACACCCAGCAGGTACAGGGCCAGCAGGCAGCCGGTGAGCAGCGCGAAGGGCGGGGCGCCGACCATGGTCAGGAAGCGCAGGGCCGTGGAGCCCTCCTCCAGGAGGAGTCCGGCGACGGTCTGGAGCCCGATCATGAGGATGGGGACGGCGATGACCGTGATCACGGCGGCGGCGCTGGGCGGGCGCTGCGGCTCCACCCGGGGGCGGGTGGAGACCTTGGCCGCGCCCGCGCCGTCCGTCCCGCCGGTACCGCCCGCGTCACCCGTGTCACCCGGAATCCCGGTGCCGCCGCCCGTACCCCCGGTTCCGGGCTCGCCGGTGTTCTGCTCGTACAGTTCGGCTGTGGAGGGCAGCATGGCGTACGCGCGCCGGTTGAGCAGCTTCGCCGTGTAGTGGGCGACCACGCCCACCGGAAGGATGAGCGCGGCGCCCAGGAGGGTGACCAGGCCCATGTCGGCGCCGGTGAGCACGGAGCTGCCGACGATGCCGGGGTGGGGCGGCAGCACCACGTGGATGAAGAGCATCAGCCCGGCGATGGGCAGGCCGATGCGCATGGGCGAGGGCAGGCGGGCCGCCCGCGAGAAGGCGTAGATGATCGGGACCAGGACGATGAAGGCGACGTCGAAGAAGATCGGGACCGCGATCACCGACGAGGCGATCAGCAGCGCCACGCCCACCCTGGCCGGGCCGAGCAGCGCGCTGAAGCGCTCGGAGAGCGCGTCCGCGCCGCCGGAGTGCTCGACGATGGCGCCGAGCATCGCGCCCAGCCCCACCAGGAGGGCCACGTTGCCCAGGGTGCCGCCCAGTCCTTCCACGATGGTGGGCACCACGTCCTCGAAGGGCATGCCCGTGGCCAGGGCGGTGCCGACGCTGACCAGCAGGAGGGCGACGAAGGCGGGGACGTTGAAGCGGATGATGAGGACGAGCAGCGCGCCGATCGCCCCCAGGGCGATCACTGCGAGTACGAGGGCGTCCATGGACTCGGGTTCTCTCTGTCGTGGCGGCGCGGGTCCCGCGCACAGCTCCGGAAGACGTTTTCCGGGCATGCTGAGGGGACCGTCGGCGCCGCGCGGGGACGGGGGGCGGTGGGGGCCGGGCAGGGGCCCGGCGGGGTCAGTCCCGGTAGACCCGGATGACCTGGGAGTCGTCGTGGTCGGTCAGACCGGCCTCGGCGGCCCTGGTGTAGGCGTCGCGGGCGGCCAGGAGCAGCGGGGCGGAGAACCCGGCCTCCTCGGCGGTGTCGGCGACGAGCCCGGAGTCCTTGACGAAGATCCCGATGGTGCTGGTGATCTCGTCGGGGCCGTCGGGCAGCATGCGCGGGCCGCGGTCGCCGAGCATCCAGGAGCCCCCGGCGCCGCCGGAGACGGCCTCCAGCACGTCGGCGGGGTCGAGCCCGAGGCGTTCGGCCAGGGCCAGCGACTCGGCCGCGGCGGCGATGTGCACCGAGCACAGGAGCTGGTTGACGACCTTGTAGGACTGTCCGCGGCCGGGCTGGTCGCCGCAGTCGCGCACCGTGCCCATCGCCTCCAGCACGGGCCCGCACCTGCGGAGGGCCTCGGGGTCGCCGGAGGCGAACAGGGTCAGGGCCGCGCGCCGGGCCCCGGCCACCCCTCCGGTGACCGGCACGTCCAGCAGCCGCACCCCGCGCTCGCGCGCGAGGTCGGCGACCTCGCGCACGGGGCCGGGTCCGACGGTGCTCATGACCACGAGCACCGAGTCGGCGCGCATGGCCTCCAGTGCGCCGCCCGGGGCGGTGACCGCGGCGCGCAGCTGGTCGGGGGTGGCGACCATGACGATGACGACGTCGGCCTCACCGATTCCGGCGGTGTCGGGCTGGGTGCGCAGGCCCTGGCCGCGGGCCTGCTCGCGGCGGTGCGGCGAGGGGTCCACGCCGACCACGGTGTGCCCGGCCGCGGCGACCTGCAGGGCCATGGGCAGACCGATGGCGCCGACGCCGACGAACATCACGGCCGTTTTCGGGCACGGCTGTGGAACTGGTGTGGTGTCCATGTGTCTTCCTTCTCCCCCGCGGGGGGTGTCTCGGGCCGGGCGGTGTCCGGCTAGCGCCCGTCGGCGGGCGCGGCTCCCTCGGTGATGCGGCGCCACAGGGTGAAGTGCTCCACCATCGCGGCCGCGGCGGCGCTGCGGTCGTGCGCCTCGACGGCGTCGACGATGGGCGTGTGGACGGTGTCCGTCCTGCGGGGCCCCCCGGGGTCGCCTTCGGCGGCGCGGGCCTCGATGTCCAGGGCCAGGGCCCGCTTGTGGGCGAGGACGTCCTTGAGCGCCAGGCTCATGCCGTCGACGAAGAACTCGATCACCGGGTTGTCGGCGATCTGGAACAGCTTCTTGTGGAAGGCGTAGTCGGCCTCGTGCCCGGCCTCGGCGTCGCCCGCGGCGGTGGCCCGGACCATGTCCTCGACGTGGCCGCGCAGCACGCGCACGTCCTCCTCGTCGGCGCGGTCGGCGGCCTCCTGGACCACGGCGACCTCCATCATCTCCCGGGCGCGTTCGACGCTGTCGTCGTCGATGTGGCCGAACTTGGACATGAGGCCGAACAGGAACTGGACGAAGGAGGCGTCGGGCTTGGTGAAGAACGTCCCCGCCCCCTGGGTGCGGCGCACCATGCCGAGCATCTCCAGGCTGCCGAGGTTCTCCCGGACGGTGGCCCGGCTCGTGCCCAGCCGTTCGGCCAGCTCCCGTTCCGTCATCAGGCGCGACTCGGCGCCGGCGGCCTTCGCCTCCGGCGCCAGCGCCTCGACCAGGGCGTCGAAGTTCGTGTCCACCGCACCTCCTGATTGGCCTGACCAATGTGAGGAAGCGTACAAGTCGCAGGTCGCGGGCGTCAATGGATTGGTAAGGCCAATATTTCCGCCGTGTGAAGGCCCGGTGTCGTACCGCCCCGAAGGGCCGATGCCGTACCACCGCGAAGGGCCGGCGCCCGCCCGGATCCGGGGCCGGGACGCCTCCCCCGCCACGGGTGTCCACACCCCCGGTGCCGCCCTGGACGAGCCCCGCACACACCGCGGCGGGGAGCCCCGAAGGACCCCCGCCGCCCCCTCGGGCCCGGCTCGCGCCCGGCCCCACCGACCTCACACCAGGTACAGGAACACCGTCAGCACCAGACCGGCGACGGCGATCACCCACGTGTAGGGCAGCGTCGAGAGCATCGACCGCTCCGGGCGCACCCCCGCGTACTGCGCGCTCCACACCGTCTGCGTGCTGGTGGGGTCCGACACCCCCAGCACCTGGCCGTAGGAGGCCATCAGCCCCAGCACCGCCGGAGCCGGGTAGATGCCGCCGGAGATGAGCACACCGGCCACACCCGCGCCCAGGCCGAAGATGTTCATCGGCCCCCGGTACAGGGCCAGCGGCACCAGCACGGCGAAGACCAGCACGAACAGCCACGGGCTGCCGGGGCTGATCGCGGTCACCACCGGCGTGAGCGCCGAGACGGCCCCGGGCAGGTTCACCGCCGCCAGCAGCATGCCGATCGCGATGAACAGCACGATGGGCGGCGCGGCCACGTCGAAGGCCCGGTAGAGCGTGCGCAGCGCGGTGGAGGACATCTCCCGCCACGGCACGGCCGTCAACAGCGCGAAGACCACACCGGCCAGCAGCGAGGGCACGATGGGCACGTGCAGCCCCAGCGCCAGCACGATCGGCACCAGCGGTGTGACCAGCGCGTACCAGGGCGCGTCCCCGCGGCGCCTGCGCCGCTCGGCGGCCCGCTGACGGCGGCTCGGCGGCCTCGTCCCGGCGCCCCCGGAACCGCTGCCCCCGGCCCCGGCCGGGACCCGCACCGCCCAGGTGTGCCGGGCTCCCTTGCGGCGCATCTCGATGAGGATGTAGGCCAGCCCGCCCGCCAGCGCGATCGGGAACAGGCGCAGCTGGAAGTGCTGGACGGTGGAGACCGGCACCCCGATGGCGTCGGACAGGAACTGCCAGTTGATCAGCTCCAGGGGCAGTCCGGCGGCGATGCCCACCAGCACGGTCCCGGCCGCGACGGTGGGGGTGACCCCCACCGCGATCATCGCGGGGATGCCCACCACACCGGCGAGCATGGCCGCGGGCGCCGAACCGGTGATGCTGCCGCACAGGATCGCGACGACGAAGACGCCGACCGCGACCAGCGAGGGGCGTTCACCGCCGAACTCCACGATCTTGCGCACCAGAGTGGAGGCGATCCCCGCCTCGGACATCAGCGTGCCCAGCCAGCTGCCCAGGAGGATGGCGATCATGGTCGCGGCCAGGCGCGGCGCACCCTCCTGGATGACCGTCCCGGTGACGCTGCCCTCCTCCCCCGTCAGGGGCGCGCCCGCGATGAGCGCGATCGCGACGGAGAGCAGGACCAGGGCGAAGGCGGTGGGCAGGCGGCGCGTCAGCATCAGGCCGACGCCCACCGCCATGGCGAGGAGGATTGCGAAGGCGGTCACGGGCGTTCTCCGGGGGAGGTTCGCGGGGCGGGCCGGTCGTGGCCCGTACCCCGGTGGGCAAGGGTGGCGGCGATGGCCGCGGTGAGCGCGATCGGACTGCGGCCCAGTCCCGCGCGGCGGCGGGCGTAGGCGTGCGCGGCGATCTCGTCGGCGCCGACCACGTGTCCGCGCAGGCGCAGCGGCCCCAGGCGCACCAGGACGTGGTCGAGTTCGCGCCGCAGCGCGCGGCCCCGCCCCTCGTGCAGCATCCGGTGGGCGTGCTCGTGGGCCAGAGCGGTCTCGCGCAGGGCCGCGCGGGTGAGGTCGCGCCCCCACCCGGCGTCGCGGGCCACGCGGTGGGCGTGGTCGAGGGCGTCGGCGTAGACGACCACCCGGTCGCCGCAGGCGCGGTGCAGGTACTCGGCGAGCAGGACCTCGCCCGGACGCAGCCCGCCGACGGCCCGCTCCTCCACACGCACGGCGTTCCCGGCGTCCTCCACCGCTTCCGTGCCCCCGGTGTCCACGTCCGCTCCGGCCCTGGCGGCGTCCTCCTCGGCCATGCGCTCACCGAAGCGCAGCGCCGTGGCGGCCCAGAACAGCAGCAGGTCGCGGTCGCGGCCCTCGTGGGTGGCGGTCAGCGCGAGCAGGTCGGCGGCCAGCTCCTCGTCGGAGGCGGCGCCGATGCGCGCGTACTCCTCGGCCAGCCCGGGGGCTACGCCGCTGCTGTGCCCGCCGGGCGCCTGCGCCCGTTCCCCCGTCTCCCGCCGGTCCGGGCGCTCCGTGTGCCACGGGGGCTTCGGTCGGCCCGCGCGTCCCGGCGCATCGCGCCGGGACGCGTGCTCGGCGCTGCCGGGGCATTCCGGTGGGCCGGACCCGGTGGAACGCGGTTCGTGGGCCGCGCGCGGCGGCGTGTGCGCGCTCACCGCCGCTTCTCCATGACCGCGACGACCGTCTCGTCGGGGGCGCGGCGGGCGATCTCCGCCGAGGCCAGCGCGACCAGGTGCCCCGGGTCCAGCACCCCCGACAGGTCGGCGAACTTGGGGCCCAGCAGCAACCACACCGCCGGGGGCAGCGCCCCGCCGTCGCCGTAGGCGGTGCGCTCGGCCACCAGGTCCTTGAGCCGCCCCTCGGCCTCGGCGGCCACCAGCGTGTCCACCAGGGCGTCGGCGCTGTGCAGGCGCACCACCCCTTCGGCGTCCACCACGCGGACGTGGGTGCGTTCGCGGGCGAAGCGCCCCAGCCGCCCGCCGGGCCTGCGCACCAGCCCGAACACCCGGTACTGGCCGTTGGCCGCGTACTCGGTCAGTTCGGCCGGTCGGGCTCCCAGACTGGCCGCCGCGGCGGCCCGCGCCCCGGCCTCGGCGTCGGTGGCGGCGGTGCGGTCCTTGGTGCGCAGTTCGGTGGCGCCCGTGGCCACGGCCGCCACCAGGTTGCGCTGGGGGTCCACGGTGACGTCCACCTCGATCCCCGCCGGGTCCGCGCCCTGGCGCAGCACCGCCTGCTCGGCCTCGGCGCGCACCGCGAGCACGTCGGCGTGGGTCGCGCCGGGGATGATGCGCTCCACCGACTCGCGCACCAGCGCCAGCGCCACGCCCAGGGGACTGATGACCTCGCTGTGCGCGGCGATACGCGCGTCCAGCCCGGTGCGCCGACCCAGGTAGGGGGTGACGGTGGCCGCCCCGCCGCCACCGCCGACCAGGGCGCACACCTGCCGGTCCAGGCCGTAGTCGCCCACCATCTCGTCCACGACCGCGGCCACGCGCTCGGTGGCCTTGTGCAGCACCACGCGGGCGGCCTCCTCCACCTCCACGCCCAGGGCCCCGGCCAGCGGGGCGAGAGCGGCGCGGGCCGCACGGGCGTCGGCGCGGGCGTAATCGCCCTCGGGGACGAGCCCGGCGGCGTTGGCGGCGCAGGTCACAGTCAGGGCGAAGCGCCGCCCGCCGCTCTCCAGGACGGCGTGGTCGCCCGGGTCGGAGGCCATGGGGCTGATCCGCACCAGGCGGGCGCCCTCCAGCTCGGCCGGGTCGGCGAAGCAGGCGTAGGGCAGCCCGGCGATGTGGGCGCTGCGCGGTCCCACGTCGGTCAGGCTCGCCCGGCCGGGGCCCTCGCCCCCGCCGACCCGGACCAGGGAGCCGCCGCCGATGCCGACGGTGCGCACGTCCAGCGCCGACAGGTAGGTCTCCCTGCCGCCCAGGCGGGCGTGGCGGATCTGCACCCGCCCGCGCCGGATGACGCTGATGTCGGTGGAGGTGCCGCCGGTCTCCAGGAACACGCCCTCGCTGACCTTCTCGCCCATCAGGGCGCCCGCCACACCCGCGGCGGGACCGGAGAGCACGGTGAGCAGCGGCCGGTGGCGCATCTCGGGCAGCGACATCACGCCGCCGTCGCAGCGCATGACCATGAGCGGGGCGGTGACCCCGGCCTTGTGGATGCTGCGCTCGACCAGGTCGGCGGTCTGGAGCATGCGGGGCATGACCCCCGCGTTGAGCGCGGCGGTGCGGGCGCGTTTGCCCAGGCCGTAGAGCTGGGTGATCTCGTGGGTGGCGGTGACGGGGACGCCCCGGGCGCGGGCGGCCTCCAGCACGGCCAGCTCGCCGCGCGGGTCGTCCACGCTGAAGGGTTCGACGGCGACGACGACCTCGGCGCCCTCGGCGACCACCTGGTCCACGCTGGCCAGGGCCGCGCCCTCCCGGTCGGGTTCGCGCAGCGCGGCGTAGCGCACGGGCAGCGGGTGACCCGAGTCCAGTCTCAGCTTGCCCAGGGAGCGCAGCCTGCGGGTGGCGAAGGCGTCGTACCCGCTGCCGACGCCGACGATGCCGATGGTGGCCACGTCGCCCTCCAGCAGGGCGTTGGTGGCCTGGGTGGTGCCGTGGGCGAGGAAGCCCACGTCCTCGGCGCGCACGCCGATGTCGCCGAGCAGGCGTTCCAGCGCGGTCATGATGCCGTGGGCCACCCCGTCGGCGTGGTCGTGGCTGGTGGGCACCTTGACCTGGCCCAGCAAGGCATAGGTGGTGGCGCTGACGGCCACGGCGTCGGTGAAGGTCCCGCCGACGTCGATGCCGATGCGCACGGGACCGGGGCCGGAACCGGGGCCCGGGGACGGGATCGGGGTCGCGTCGCTCATGGTCACCCCTTCTGTGGGGAGTCGGGCGGTGGGGAGTGGGACTGCGAGGGTGCAGGTCGGGGGCGGGCGCCCGAACACGGGCAGAAGCGGAGGCCCGAAGGAGCACGGCGTCCGTCCCCAGGTGCGGGAGGGGTCAGTAGCCGCGCACGTCGGGCCAGTGGCGCTCGACGCCGGTGCGGTCCAGCACGGCGGTGAAGGCCTCCAGCAGCTCGTCCTTGGCGCGCACGGCGTGCGGCGTGGTGCCGTGCTCCAGGGCGAAGGCGGCCAGCCGCCCGGCGGCCTCGCCGATGTTCCACTCCACCGGGTGCAGCCGGAAGCAGCCGTTGGTGATGTGGGTGGTGCCGACGTTCTTGGCGGCGGGCAGCAGGTTGGTCTCCCGCTCGGGCAGCAGGGCCCCCAGCGGGATCTCGAACGGGACGCTGGCCACGTCCACGTAGTTGTCGCCGCCCGTGGAGGGGTGCAGGTCGATGCGGTAGCTGCCCACGCCCACCGAGTCGTGGCGGCGCACGATGCCGTGCGGGCCCAGCAGGTCCAGGGACACGTCGTGCTCGGTGACGGTGGTGACCGCCCTGATGCGCCGGGACTCGCGCACGTAGGCGGCCTTGGCCAGGCCCGTCTGCGTGCCGGTCACGTCGGGCCGCGGCCTGAGCCCGGGGAAGCCGGTGCCGCCGTCGGCGCGGGGCGCCTCGGTCTGGAGCCAGTACAGCACCGACAGCGACAACTGGCGGGCCTCCTCGTGGGCCTCGCGGACCGTCTGCGCGTCCACCAGCCCCTCGATCTCCAGGGCGGGCTTGAGCCAGTAGTCGTTGAGCGGCCAGTTGGCCAGGGTGATGTCGGAGTCGAAGGCGCCGGGCAGGTGCATGCGCCGGGCCAGGATGCGCCGGAAACACCACAGCTCCTTGTCGCCCGCGTCCGCGCTCTGGTCGGCGGCCACCGCCAGCGGGTCGGTGTCGGGGTTGGGCACGAACGTGCGCGCCACCGGCTCCAGCGTGCGCGGGTCGGGGGCCGAGAAGCCCAGCAGCGGCCCCGGCCAGAACTCGGGCGTGTAGGAGCGCCAGAAGTCGTACATCGCCGGGCGCTCGATGGTGTGGTCCTCGCCGTCGTGGTGCGACATGGCGAAGCAGTAGGTGATGCCCTGGAGGTTGGTCGGGTCGGCCGTCTCGGGCGCGTGCGGCTCGCCGTGCTCGGAGCGCGCCTCGGCGCCGGTGACGTGGTCCAGGCCCGCCATCGGCAGCAGGTCGCCGTTCTCGGTGGCGTCCAGGACGTAGGCGGCGCTCACCGTGCGGCGGCGCCCCCGCTCGTCCTCCAGCTCCACCGCGCTCACCCGGTCGCCGTCGGTGTGGGCGGCCACCGGCCGGTGGCGCAGCAGGACGGTCAGGCGACCGGCCGCGCGGTGCGGGCCCACCATCTCCTCCAGCACCGCCAGGGCCACGCGGGGCTCGTGGCACAGCTTGCTGACCCGGCCCGCGCCGGGGTTGAGGGTGAGCGAGGAGGCTGCCTCGGCCCGCAGCGGGTAGGCGCGCCGGTAGTGGTCGCGGATGCCCTCGCGCAGGCGCCGGTAGGAGGCGGTGGAGCCGAAGCGCTCGATCCACGGGTTCTCGTCGGGCGGCACCGCCTGCGCGGTGAGCTGCCCGCCGATCCAGTCGGTCTCCTCGGTCAGCACCACGCGGCGGCCGGAGTCGGTGGCGGCCAGGGCCGCGGCCACACCGCCCAGTCCCCCGCCGACGACGAGGATCTCCGTGCTGGTCTCGCTCATCTGGAGCCTTTCTCAGGTGTGTCGTGTCCGGGGCGCGGCGAGGGTGCCGCCCTCCACCGGCTCGCAGGGCAGCAGGCGCCGGGGGGTCTCCCCGTGGGCGCCCGCGATCAGTTCCAGCAGCAGGCGGACCGCGTCGCGGCCCATCGCGCGCAGGGGCGCGTCGAAGCCGCCGTAGGCCGCGCCGCCGCCCGGGGCGCGGCCCCGGTTCCCGGTCGGCGCGCCCAGCAGGGCCAGGGAGAGGTCGCCGGGACAGCGCAGACCGGCCCGGTCCACGGCGGCGGCCAGGCCGTCCAGTGCGGCGCCGGTGTCGGTCTGCTCGACCACGACGGCGGTCACGCCCTCCTCCAACCAGCGCCCCAGCAGCTCGTCCAGGTCCGAGCCGTCGGTGCGCACCACCAGGCGCGCGGTGTCGATCCCGGCCGCGCGGGCGCCGCGCAGCACGCCCCGCTCGCGGTCGGTCGAGGCCGGGGCCTGGTCGTGCTCGCGCAGGTAGCGCAGTTCGCGGTGGCCCAGACCGGCCAGGCGCGCCACCACCTGCGCCGAGGCCGAGACGTAGTCGGCGCCCACGTAGGGCACGCCGGGCTCGTCGCGGCGGCCGATGTAGACGAACGGGAAGCCGTCCTCGGCCAGGCGCCGGATGGGCTCGTCGGGCACGTGGCGGCCGAAGAACAGGCAGCCGTCGGCCACCCGCACCCGCCGCACCGCGGCCGGGTCGTCGGCGCTGGCGGCGGCCCGCGCCGACCCGGTGAACAGGATCAGGTCCTGCCCCTGGGCCGCGGCCTCCTCCTCCACCCCGACCAGGACCGGGTAGTAGGAGTGCGCCACGTCGGTGGGGAAGGTGGCGCTGAAGGTGTACAGCCCCAGCATCGCGTTGCTGGCCGAGGCCAGCCGGGTGGCGACCGGGTCGGGAACGTAGCCCAGCTCCTCGGCGGCGTCGAGCACCCGCTGGCGGGTCTCGCGGGCCAGGGACATCCCGGTGGGGGTGCCCCGCAGCACCAGCGAGACCGTGGCCTGGGAGACCCCCGCCGCCCGCGCGATGTCGGACTGGCGGGGGCGCCGCGGCCCCGCCCTCCTGACGTGCGTCACCTGTTTCTCCTCTTGCGTGCCGTGTTAATGCGCATTAGTTGACGACTGTGAGCCGCGCCACGGCAGATGTCAAGGGGATGACGGGCGGATTTCCACCCGCAGGCAGGATCTTTCGTTAATACGTATTAGAACCTTGACCGGCGCATCATCGCTGGTGAAGACTCTGGGCCTCGGAGCCTCCCCCCGACCCGCTCCGGAAGGGAACCGTCATGTCCGACGACGCGCACCCCCGCCGCTCCCCCGCCGCCCCCGGCCGCCGCACGGTCCTGCGGGGCGCCGGAGCCGCCGCGGCGGGCGCCCTCCTGGCCCCGGGACTGCTGACGCCCGCGTCCGCGACCGCCGCCCCGGCCACCACCGCCAACGGCGCCGCGGCGGCAGGCGTCCTGCCCGCCTACCGGTTCCTGCGCGAGGCGCTCGACACCGCCGAACTCGGCTACAACCCGACCGGGGAGCTGATCTTCCCGTGCCTGCGCGGAACCGTTGGCCGCCTGGCCGACGCGCCCGGCCGCTTCCTGCTCTACTACGCACCGCACGAGAGGCCCGGCGGCATCTGCCTGGCCTACGCCGACAGCCCCGACGGGCCCTTCACCGAGTACCCGCACAACCCCGTCGTGGCCAACGTGTGGGACCCCCACTACGACGTCAGCCACGTCTCCTCACCGCACGTGATGTGGAACTCCGAACACCGCGAGATGTGGCTGTACTTCCACGGGGAGAACACCACCACGCGGCTGGCCCGCTCACGCGACGGCATCGACTTCGCCTACGAGGGCGAGGTGCTGACCACGGCCATGGTGCCGGGCACCACCGAGGCCTCCTACGCGCGCGTCTTCGAGTACCGCCTGCCCGACCGGGGCGCGCGCTACGTCATGGTCTTCATGCGCAACGACAGCAGCGACCACCGCTCCATCGGATGGGGGTGGTCGGCGGACGGGATCACCTTCGACTTCGACCCCGACCCGCTCGTGGACCACGCCGACGTGGGGGTGTCGAACCTGTCGGGCCCGCACGTGGTCGAACGCGGCGACAGCACCTACGTCGCCTACCACACCGACCTGGGCGACATCCGCCTGACCGAGGTGGGGCGCGACTTCGGCCTGCGCCGCCACCTGGGCACGGTGCACACCCCCATGGCCGGACCGCCGGACTCGGGCCGCAGCGCGGCGCCCTCCTTCGGCTCCGACGGGGGCGTGCAGTACATGTTCTACGAGGCCGGGCACCGGCTCGGGGCGACCATCGCCATCGCCCGCGCCGACTGAGGCACCGCGGGGACCGCGCCCCGGCGCGGCGGGGACTGTGGCCACCGGCCGACCGCGGCGGGGCGCGCACCGCGCGGGGACCACGGCCGCCCCGGCGGCACCGCCCCGGCGCGGCGCCCCCGCGCCCTGCCCACGGGCGGGCGCCGGGGCCCCTCCCGGCGGGGTCAGACCTTGCGGCCGACACCGCCGTACTGGTCGACCTCGGCCGGAAGCCCCACGCCCTGCCCCCGCACCTGAGGACGCCAGCGCGTGACCGAGACCAGGCCCGGCTCGACCAGTTCCAGGCCCTCCAGGTAGCCGCCGATCTGCTCGGGGCTGCGCGGGTTGTAGGGCACCGCGCCGCTCTCGTTGTACTCGTCCTGGGCCGTCACGTTCTCCTGGCTGTGGACGTTGCTGCCCTCGCTCACCGTCAGGTAGCTGCCCGGGGGCAGGCCCGCCAGCAGGCGCCGCACGATGGAGACGGCCTCCTCGTACTCCTGCACGTGCCCCAGGATCCCCAGCAGCATCAACGACACCGGCTGGTCCAGGTCCAGCAGCTCCGACGCCTGCTCCAGGATCGCCTCTGGCTCGTACAGGTCGGCGTGCAGGTACTGCGTGCGCCCCTCGGGGGTGCTGGTCAGCAGCGCCCGCGCGTGGGTGAGCACCAGCGGGTCGTTGTCGATGTAGACCACCCTGGACTCGGGCGCCACCGCCTGCGCCACCTCGTGGGTGTTGTTGGCCGTGGGCAGACCGGTGCCCACGTCCAGGAACTGGCGGATGCCCACCTCGCCCGCCAGGTGGCGCACGGCCCGCTCCTGGAAGGCCCGCGAGGCGCGCGCCATCCGCGCGATGCCGGGGAAGGCCTCCAGGAACTGGTCGCCCGCCTCACGGTCGACGGGGTAGTTGTCCTTGCCGCCCAGCCAGTAGTTCCACACCCGTGCCGAGTGCGGCACCGTCGTGTCGATCACCGGTCGCTCAACGCTCATCGGTCTCTGCTTTCACTGCTCGTCACTTGCCGGGCCCGGAGTCGTCCGGGCCCCGTCCTCGGTCACGGACGCGCGGCCGCGGCCCGCCCCCGCGGGCATCAGGCCTTGCGGGCCACGCCGCAGTACTCGGCCACCGGGCGCGCCCCGCCCACCTCGGCGGGGGCCGGACGCCACAGGGAGCAGGAGACCACGCCCGGCTCCAGCAGTTCCAGCCCGTCGAAGAGCGCGCTGATCTGCTCGGCCGTGCGGATGGTCAGCTTGGGGGTGCCGCGCTCGTTCCAGGCCGCAGCCACCTGGTGGGCGCGTTCGCGGTCGATGTCGTCGGTGGGGTGGGACAGGACCAGGAAGCTGCCCGGGGCCAGCGCCTCCAGGAGCCGGTCCATGATCGCGCGGACCTCGGCGTCGTCGGCGACGAAGTTGACCACGCCCAGCAGCATCAGCGCCACCGGCCGCTCCAGGTCCAGGGTGCGGGAGGCCTCCCGCAGGATGGCCCCGGGGTCGCGCAGGTCGGCGTCGACGTAGTCGGTGGCCCCCCGGCCGCTGCCGGTGAGAAGGGCGCGGGCGTGGGTGAGCACCAGGGGGTCGTTGTCGACGTAGACCACCCTGGACTCGGGCACCACCGACTGCGCGACCTCGTGGGTGTTGTTGTGGGTGGGCAGACCGGTGCCGATGTCCAGGAACTGCCGGACGCCCTCCTCGCGCGCCAGGTGGGTCACGGCGCGCACGAGGAAGCCCCGGTCGGCGACCGCGTTGTCCACGATCTCGGGGAAGAAGGAGCGGATCTGCTCGCCCATCTCCCGGTCCACCGGGTAGTTGTCCTTGCCGCCCAGCCAGTAGTTCCAGATCCGGGCGTTGTGGGGGACGGAGGTGTCGATCCGGGGGGCGGAAACCTCAGGGTTCTCAGGGGGCACGGGCCTGCCTTCTACGCTCGTTCTGGGGAGAAAAGGGGCGTACCCGGACAAGTAAAGGGCTCTCGGAGCCCACCGGCAAGCTCCCCGGGGAGTGTCCCCCCGGCCACCGGAACACCGGCCCGCCCACCCCCCCACACCACCGAAAAACACTCGTGCCCCCGGCCCCGCGGCCGATACCGTGCCCGGCAGCGCCCCGACCAGCGCACCCAGCACCCCACACCCGGCAGAAGGGAGCCGCGGGTGAAGCACTCCAGCCCCGAGTTCGCGCGGATCGCACACGAGGGAACCGTCCTGCGGTGCCAGGTGGGTTCCGAGGCCCACGGCCTCGCCCTGCCCGGCCAGGCCGACCGCGACGAGATGGGCGTCTGCGTCGAACCCCCCGAACACGTCATCGGCCTGCGCCCCTTCGAGCAGTACATCCACCACACCCGCCCCGAACACACCCGCTCCGGCCCCGGCGACCTGGACCTGACCGTCTACTCCCTGCGCAAGTGGACCCGCCTGGCCCTGGACGGCAACCCCACCGTCCTGCTCCCCCTCTTCGTCCCCCCGAACCAGATCGTCGCCATCACCCCCACCGGACACGACCTGCGCGCCAACGCCGCACGCTTCCTCTCCCGCCGGGCGGGCGAACGCTTCCTGGGCTACCTGCGCGCCCAACGCGACCGCATGGAGGGAACCCGCGGCGGCAAACACACCAACCGCCCCGAACTCGTCGAACGACACGGCTTCGACACCAAGTTCGCCTACCACATGGTCCGCCTGGGCGTGCAGGGCGTGGAACTGATGGAGACCGGCCGCATCACCCTGCCCATGCCCGAACCCGAACGCACCTGGCTGCTCGCACTGCGCCGCGGCGAGCACAGCCGCGCCGACGCCCTGGACCGGGCACGCGAACTCGAAGAGCGCCTGGCCGGGCTGTGCCGGACCTGCGACCTGCCCGCCGAACCCGACCACGCCTGGGCCGACCGCTGGCTGGTCAGCACCTACCAACGGGCCTGGGCCCGACGCTGACCCGCCCCGCGACCCCTCCTCCACGCGCCGCCGCCGCGACCGTGGCCACGACCACGCTGGTCACAGCGGCCACCCGACGCAGGACCAGCGCGGGACCGGGATAGGGTGAACCCCCGAAGAGGTAGGCGCCGCTCCCGGCTCCTCCGGGCGCCACCCGCACGGCGGACGCCGCGCACCGCGCCCGGGAACGACGAACACTAAGGAAACACCATGGTCGGAACCATCGCCTTCGTCCTCATGATCGTGGGCCTGACGATGATGCTCGCCACCGGGCTCATCGCGGCCGTGATCAAGACCCGCTAGGGCAGCACGACCCGGCTCGGTGACGGGTGCGTCCCCACGGCCGCACCCGTCAGACCGTCCCCCCGCAGCCGCCTGTTCCGCCACGTCGGCCGACCACCGGACCACGGCACGCCGAACCCCGACCGGATCCTGATGACCGGTGCGGGGCATCCGTCCACGCTGCCCCGCACCGGCGGTACGGGCGCACCCGCACGGATCCATTTTACGGACTCGGGGGGAAGGGGAACCAGCGGTCCGGGAAATTCGTGCGGTGTTCGGTTCCCCGAAGCGAGGCCGCGCCGTAGGCGCGCGAGACGGAGGGCGCCCGATTCCCGCCGCCTTCTTCCGGTTCCTGCTTCCTTAGACCGAAGACTGTTTTCATTTGCGTTGTCACTGCTTGTCCCCCCTTAGTGACAATACGATAAAGCCCTACCTTTATTATGTAGATTCGTAGTTGCCGAAACCCGGGAGTCCCCACCGGCCCCGGGTTCGCGCCGTGCGGACGCACCGCGGACCTGGGGCCGACCCGGGCCGCCTGGCAGGTGTGCACGCGGCCCGGTCGGCCGTGGTCCGTTCGGGTTCGCAGGGGAAGGTCGGGGCTCGTTGGCGCGGCTGGCGGGGACCCGGGGCGCCCGGGTACGGCCCTGAGGCCGCCACGGGGTTCCCTGGAGCGCGAACGTCGGCTCCGTCTCCGACACGCTCCCCCCGACCAGCCGCGCCGGTCCGGTGGGTGCCGCCAGCATCCAACGGCATGCCCCCGGCAGACAACCCCAACGGCACCCCGGTGCACAGGCGTAGGCATCCTTCCCCCGCGCGGACCACGGTCCCAAGAAGGTTCAGGGCCGGTCGGCGGCATCCGTGTGAGGGCATGGCCGAAAGGACGGCGCCTCCCCCGCTCCCCCTTTCGCGGCGACCCCCGGCCGCGCAATACCCCGACTGTGGAAAGGCCGCGGACCGGAGAGGTCCGGGGAGCGGGTATTCCCGGCACAAAGGACGGAAAACGGTGGACATCGGGCCCGGGTGCGGCCGGTGTCGGCCCCGGAGACGATCGCCGTTCCACTGTCGGCACGCGGTCAGGGGGAAGTCCGATCCGACCTTCAGCGGTCTCCGACCTGCGCCTGTGAGGCAGGCGTCGTCCGACCCGCCGGGGAGGCGAGGCGCCTGAGACGGTCCGCGCTCTCCGGATGCGCGCGGTCGGGGTGGTAGATGACGAGCATTTGCTCGTCGGTGCCGTCGACGGCGAGTTTGGACACGTTCAGGTCCATGGCGCCGACCCGGGGATGGTCGACGCGGATGAGGCCGCCGCGGGGTGGACGGACATCGTGACGTGCCCAGGCCCGCCGGAAGGCCTCACTCGCCAGGGACAGCTCCTCCACCAGTTGTGCGACTCGCGGATCGCGCAGATCCGTTCCCACGCGCCCGCGGAACATCGCGACCATCTCCTGCCGGTCGAGGTACAGGTGATCGTCCGTGTTGAGGAAGGCCGTGCGCAGCAGGTTCACGCCCGGCCTCAGCTCCGGGGAGAGCGCGCGTGCCAGAGGGTTGCTCGCGAGCACGTCCGCGTAACGCCCGGCGACGAACGCCGGTGCGTCGACCGTGCGCAGAAGGTCGAGGACCCGAGGAGCGAGGGTCTCCCCCCGACGGGGTTCACGACGCGAGGGCCGCGGGGCGGTGCCCAGTCCGAGCAGGTACTGGGTGGAGGGTTCGTCCAGTTGCAGCACCCGCGCGATCGACCCGAGCACCTGGGCCGAGGGGTTGCGGTTACGCCCCTGCTCCAGCCGCAGGTAGTAGTCGGAGCTGATGCCCGCGAGCAGGGCGACCTCCTCGCGGCGCAGCCCGGGGACACGGCGGCGGGAGTCCTCGGGAAGGCCGACCGTCCGGGGGGCCACCAGCTCCCGTCGGGCACGCAGGTACCCGCCCAACGGATTCTGGCTGTCGGCTCCGCGTCCTGTCATCACCCCGGATCGTATCCGACCGTACGGGGAGACTGCCTGGTCCTGTCACTCCCAGGATGGAGACGGCCTACCCGGGGTCGGCGGCGATGACGGATCGTCGCCGGGGAGCGCGACGCATGCCGACAGGTACCGGCGCTCGGCCCGTATGTCCGACCCGAACAAGGGAGGTCCTCGTGTCCTCGGATCGAATCGCTCTGGTTACCGGAGCCAACCAAGGTATGGGCAAGCAGGTCGCGAAGGAGCTGACCGCCGACGGGGTGACCGTGTTCGTCGGATCCCGCGACGCCGCCCGCGGCAAGGCTGCCGCCGCCGAGATCGGAGCCGGCGCGACCCCGCTCCAACTCGACGTGACGGATCCGGAGTCGATCGCCTCGGCGGCCCAGCGGCTCCGCGAGGAGGCCGGTCGGCTCGACCTCCTCGTCAACAACGCCGCCGTCTCCACCACTCGACCGGGTGTCGACATGGCCGAACTGCGCTCCCTGGCGGCGGCGAGCACGGTCCCGCTGGAGGAGGTGCGGGCTGTCTGGGAGGTGAACGTCTTCGGGCCCGTGGCGGTGTACCAGGCCGTGCTCCCGCTGCTTCGCCTGTCAGCGGACGCACGCATCGTCAACGTCACGAGCGCGCTCGGTTCTCTGACGAGCGTCACCGACCCGGCTCTCCCCTACCACTCGCTCTTCGAGCCGGTCTACGCGGCGTCGAAGGCGGCGCTCAACGCCGTGACGGTGGCGATGATGACCGAACTCCGGGACTCCGGTGTCAAGGTCAACCTCGTTTCGCCGGGGTTCGCGAACACCTCGCTGGTCAACTTCGAGGGCATGGAGTCGGTCGAGGACGCCGCTCGTGAGATCGTGCGTGTTGCCCGGCTCGGGCCTGAGGGACCCTCCGGCACCTTCACGACGTGGAAGGGGGCGGACCTCCCGTGGTGAGTCCACAGGGCTGGTCCGTCAGTGCCGCGTGCTCTCGGCCGTACGGGCACGACCCGCCGATGACAGGGGCAACGCCTGTCACACGGGACTTTTGGGGCATAGGTGGCGGCTTTCGGCGTTTCCCGGGTGCGGCGGTCCAGGCCTCCCTAGGCTCGCTCGGAACCGTCCCGAGGAGTCCCGATGCCCGCCCTGCCCGAGTCCGAGCCGCCCCGCCACCCGTACCGCAACCTCGTCCTTCTCTCCTTCCTGACCCTGTCCGGCAGCCGTCCCCCGCACGGCCTGCTCGAACACGCGCACCGGCTGGTCACCGGAGCCCTGCCGCGCGGGCGGCGCCGCCCGCGCCCCCAGGCCTACCCGCGGGTGCGCCGCCGGGTGCTGCGCCGCTCCCTGCGCCCGCGCCGATGGCACCTCAGAGGCGGCGCGGCGGGGCTGCACCTGTCCCCGGTGGACGGCTCGGGCGGCGAGGCCCGCCTCCTGGAGGGACTGGAGGGCCTGGACACGCGGGAACGGGCGGCCTACGGGCTGCTGCGGGTGGAGGGCCTGTCCGCCGAGGAGGCCGCCGCCCTGCTCTCCTCGGTCGGCGTGCGTGACGCGTCCGGTGCCGTGGCGCGGGCCCTGGAGGCGGGGGGCGAACACCGGCTCCCCGACCCCACGGTGGTCCGGGTCAGCGGCCGGGGCCCGCTCCTGGAGCGGCGCGCGCTGGCCGCCGTCGCGGTCCTGGCCGGGCTGGCCCTGGTCGCGCTGTCCCTGGGCACCGCCAGGACGGTCGCGCCCGTGCTGTCCCCGGGCCCGGCGCCGGTGGCCCTGGCCGACGCCCCCGACGGGCAGGTCTGGCGCGAACGCTTCCGGCTGGACCTGACCGCCTGGCACCCGCGGGGCGACGCGGTCGGCGACGAACAGCTCGTCCAGCGGGCCCTGCGCGCGTGGTCGGCGCACAGCGCCGAGGGCGGCGCCGACGCGGGCCCGGTGCGGGGCCGGACGGCGGGGGTCGCGGCGCGGGCCGCGGGCGACTCCGCGGTCCCGGCGCCGCGCGCGCCCCGTCTGGTGTTCGCGGGCGACGTGGACGGGCAGGAGGTGGTGCTCCTGCACGACGCCCCGTGGGTGGCGCGCTACACCGACGACGGATCGCGGGAGCGGGTGGAGGTGTTCGACGAACCCGGCAACGGCGTGGCCAACTGGCCCGCCCTGCGCTTGGCCGACACCGCTGAGGGCACCCGCTACCTGCTGCCGCCGTGGGTGACCGAGGCCGCCTACGCCCCGCTGGGCGGGCAGGAGCCGGACTGGACGGACCTGGCGCACGGGGACGGCGTGACCGGGCCCGTGCCGAGCGACGAGCGGTGCGGTGTGGGACCGGCGCTGCGCCTGCGCGCGCCGGAGGTGGCGCACGGGCAGCCCTACACCGCGATCGACCTGGGCGGTCAGGACACCGCCCACCTGGGGTACATGCCGCCCCCTCCCGGTGAGATCCGCCGCCTGGGCCCGCACGAGGTGCTGGACGCCGACAGCGGCTTCGGACTGTGGGGGCTGGCGGCCTGCGCCGGGGAGCCTCCCGCCGAACCGGTCCGCACGGCCACGGCCTGGGAGTTCGCCCGCCAGGAGCTGCCCGGCGGCGGCACCGGCCGGTGGGTGTGCGTGCGCTACGGGGCCCACGACGGCGGCGGCCTGGCCCGCACCCTGCTGGTGGCCGACACCGACGCGGGCACCGACACCGTGGTCGCGGGCGAGCGCGAGGGCGGCTGGGAGTGCAGCAACCTCGACCGGCAGGTGGCGGCGGGCACCTGGTGGCAGGACGGGGACGAGCGGTGGCACTACCTGGCGGCGGCCTCCCGGGAGGCGGACCGGATCAGCGTGCGGGGCGCCGCCAGCGGCAGCGCGGAGGGCGGCGAGGCCCTCGCCGTGGAGGGGCCCGAGGGCGGGGAGCCGCCCGCCGAGGAGGTCGGGCTCGTCGCCGTGGACGCGCGCGGGGAGGAGATGACCGTGCTCGCCCGCTGAACCGGCCGGGGCCAGGGGATGTCCGGGCCGGCCGCGCCCGGCCGGCCGGCCCGGCAGCCGCCCGGGGCCTGGGGGTCCGAACGCCGCCCGGAGCCGTGGGATCGGACGCCGCGCGGCGGTGGCCGGTTCCGGCCAGCACGGGTGTGAGCGTGCGCCGGAATACCCCGGGCCGCCCGGTGGTATCACTGGTCTGGACTCCCCCGCGCAGACCGGAGCCGACTACCGAAGCGCGACAGGGCCGGGTTTTCCGGCCCTGGGAACAGTGGACTGCCCGGCCCCGGCCGTAGTGAGGTGTGACCTATGTCGATCTGGTCCCGTGGTGACCGTACCGGAAGGGTCGAGGAAGCCCTTCTGATGCTGGAGGGACAGGGGATCATCGACGGCCTGGAGATCCTGCCGGGAGAGGCCAAGCCCTACCGTGTGCTCGTGCCCGCGGGCCTGGTGCACATGGACGAGGACGAGGCGTCGATGTTCGCGCTCGGCGCGGTCGTGGGGGCGTTCGGCGCCATCGCCCGACAGCACGCCTGAGGCCGGGCCCCGGCCCGAGCCCCGCTACCGGTCGGCCCGCGTGCGGCCCATGGTGCGCAGCACCGCGTCCAGGAGCAGGTCCCGTACCATCGCGCGGTGCTCCTCGGTGTGCGCCGCGGTCAGCTCGTTGTTGAACGTGGACAGGCACAGGCCCACCACCATCTCGGCGAGCGGGCGGGCGGGGCGGCCGTCCTGGGGCAGCTCCTCCACGAGGCGGGCGATCTCCAGCGCCTCGCGCACGGCCTCCACCCACGGTTCGGTGCGCCGACGCCACCAGTCGCGCTGCGGCCCGGGCTCGGAGCCCAGGCCCGTGGCGGCGGCGAGCAGCCCGCCCGACTCCAGCCACAGCCCCATCCAGGCGTCCACGGCGCGGCCCATGTAGCCGTCGATGGTCTCCATGCGGCCGAAGGTGAGGTCGAGCCGGGAGGCGAACGCGGTCAGCCGCACGTCCACGGCGGCCCGGAGCACCTGGTTCTTGTGGTTGTAGTACCGGTAGACGGTGGAGCGGTCGATGTCCACGCCCTCGGTGATCTCCTTGTAGGTGATCTGGCTGAAGGGCTTGGCGCGCAGCAGCTCGACCAGGCTGTTCTGCAACTGGAGCATGCGCCGCGCGACGCGCGGGCTGCCGCTCGTGCTCCGCTCCGCCTCCTCCGGCGCCGCCGTGCCCGACCCCTGCTCCGCCATCCGTCCCCACAGCCCTCGTCGACCGGACCTCCCCCAGCTTGCCGGACCGGGCGGGCTTTCTCCAACACGGCGTTGGGGAGGTCGGACACGTGGTCTCGCACGGTGCCGCCCCGCGCGGGCGGGTCGGGCGGGGGCGGGCTCACCCCGGGGGACGGGCCCGCCCCCGCGCGGGGGTTCCGGAGGGCGGCTAGCCCTCCCACCTGGTGGCGAGTTCCTGGACCCTGCGGGCGCGGTGCGAGGTCAGGAAGTCGCGGTACCAGTGGTAGCTGTCCTTGGGGTGGCGCTCCAGGCGGTCGTAGTCCACGCGGACCAGCCCGAAGCGGCGGTCGTAGCCGTAGGCCCACTCGAAGTTGTCCAGCAGCGACCACACGAAGTAGCCGCGCACGTCCACCCCCGCGTCGATGGCCGTGGCCAGGGCGTCCAGGTGGTCGCGCAGGTACTCGATGCGGTCGGTGTCGCGGACCCGGCCGGTCTCGTCGGGCTGGTCGTCCTCGGCCGAGCCGTTCTCGGTGATGAAGATGGGCGGCAGGTTCGGGTAGCGCCGGTTGAGGTCGATGAGCAGGTCGGCGAAGGTGGACGGGACCACCGGCCAGCCCATGGTGGTGTGCCGCACCCCCTCGACCTGCACCTGCTCGGTGCGGATGTCCACGGCGGTGCGCGCGGCCGGGTCGGCCTCGCTGTGGGGGGCGTCGCGCAGCATGATGGGCCGGTAGAAGTTGACGCCCACGAAGTCCAGCGGCTGTCCGATGATGCGCAGGTCGCCCTCGGCCCGGTAGGAGCCGTCGGCCATGCCCTCCCAGACCTCGTCCTCGTTGTCGGGGTAGGCCCCGGCGAAGATGGGGTCGAACCACACGCGGTTGTGCAGGGTGCGGGCCCGCTCCACGGCGGCGCGGTCGGCCTCGGAGTCGGTGGCGGGCAGGAAGTGGTCCGGGTTGAGGGTGATGCCGACCTCCCCGGCGGCGGCCGCGCGCAGTTCGCCGGTGGCCATGCCGTGGGCGAGCAGCAGGTGGTGCGCGGCGGCCAGGGCGGGCGTGCCCTCGCGGGTTCCGGGCGCGTGGCGGCCGACGGCGTGGCCGACGAAGGCCGAGCAGAAGGGTTCGTTGAGGGTGATCCACCGGTTGACCCGGTCGCCGAGGCGGTCGGCGACGATGCGGGAGTACTCGGCGAAGCGGTAGGCGGTGTCGCGGACCCGCCAGCCGCCCTCGTCCTCCAGCGCCTGGGGCAGGTCCCAGTGGTAGAGGGTCAGGGCGGGTTCGATCCCCGCGCCCAGGACGGTGTCCACCAGCCGGTCGTAGAAGGCCAGCCCCTCCGGGTTGGGGCGGCCCTTGCCCGTGGGCTGGACGCGCGGCCAGGCCACGGAGAAGCGGTACAGGTCGACGCCCAGGTCGGCGAGCAGGGCGACGTCCTCGCCGTAGCGGTGGTAGTGGTCGCAGGCGACGTCACCGCTCTCGCCGCGGGCGACGCGCCCCGGCGTCCGGCAGTAGGTGTCCCAGATGGAGGGGCCCCGTCCGCCCTCGTGGACGCCGCCCTCGATCTGGTAGGCGGCGGTGGCGGTGCCGAAGAGGAGGCTGGCGGGCAGTCTGGGGTCTTCCATGGTGTTCCTTTCGCGGGAGCGCTCCCAATCGTACAGAAGGCGACCCCTGACACCAATCATCCTTAAGTAGTCGAACAAACACCCTGAGCACGCGAAACGCCGGTGCGCTACCTCCGCCCGCCGCCTCCGCCCGCCTCGGCCCGGTCGGCGGCGCAGCGGCGTCACGCGGACCGGGCGGCCTCCCGTATCGTCGCACTGCACGGCGCGCCCCCTTCCCCCGTCGGCCCCGGCCCCCCTGCGCGAGAAAGGACCCCATGAGCGACTGGATCGACTACTCCCAGAACCGGAAGATCCGGGAACTGGAGGAGAGTCTGGGTTCGGCCCACCACCAGATGGCCGCCGAACGCCGCAGGATGCGCTCGGAGCTGTCCCGCGTCCGGGGCACCCTCGAACAGAGGCTGGACCGCGTCTCGGCCTCCCTGGACGCCTTCATCGAACTCAGCGACGTGCGCGCCGTCCTGGCCATGTTCGACGGAGCCGCCCTGGCCCGCCACCGCACCCTCCAGATGCTGGACGGCGTGCCCCTCCCCGGCCTGGACCTGGAGGACGTCCCCGGCTACTGGCTGGTCCCGGCCGCCCTCGGCCTGCACGCGCTGCTGGAGGGCGACACCGCCGCCGCCCGCCTCCGCTTCGACGAGGCCGCCCGGCGCGATGCGGAGCGCGCGGGCCACTTCGCGGCGCTGGCCACCGCCCTGACCAGCTCGGACCACGCCCGCGCCATGGACGCCGCCGCGACCGCCGGGCTGCTCCCGCGTCTGCCCTCCCCCGGCGAGGAGGTGACCCGGGGCCAGCGCGCCCTGTGGCTGCTCACCGCCGACGGCTCCTTCGGCGACGACGCCCGGCAGCACCTGCTGCTGTCCACGCTGAGCGCCTGGTCCGAGGCGGGGACCGGCGTCCCGGCCTCCGCGGGCCTGTCCGCACTGGCGGCGGACGCCTCCGGCGCCTCCCCCTCCCCGGCCCCGGGGAGGAAGGGGTCCGGCGGTCTGGCCGGGCGCGCCGGGGCCGCGCGGCGCATCACCGCGCTGCGCGAGGGCGTCGCCCGCGTCGTCGCGCTCGACGGGGAGGACGCCTCCCCCTCCGCGCTCGCCCCCGACGAGGTCAGCGCCGCGTTCCTCAACGACACCCTGCGCCTGCTCGTGGAGGAGGGCAGCCCCGAGGAGGCCCCGCTGCTGACCCGCGCCCGCGAACTGCGCGCGGTCATCGAGAGCAGCGGCGAGGGCGGGCTGCCGCAGCGGTGGACCGACCCCGTGGGCACCGTCGCCGCCCTGCTCGGCGACGACCTGGTCCGCCAGGACGCGCCGCCCCACCGCCGCACCTTCGCCCTGGCCCTGCAGCGCCCGACCGTGGCCGGGCTCGCCGAGGAGCTGGTGCGCGAGGCCGCCGCGCCGGTGGAGGACTCCACGACCCTCCAGGCGCAGGGCGTGCGGGTGACGGTCTCCTCGCACGGTGCCGAACCCCGGGAGCTGGAGCGCGCCCGCACCCAGCTGCGCGGGCGCTGGCACGACACCGGCTCCGCCCGGACCTACGCGTGGGGCCTCCTCGCCACGGCGGGCCTGCTGGCGCTGCTGGGGCTGACGTCGGGCAGCGGCCTGGTCTGGTTCCTGTGCGTGGCCGCCGCTGCGGGTGCCGGGGTCGCGCTGGTGGTCGACCACTCCAGGCGCACCGAGGCCCGCGACACCGCCGAGGCGACCGTGCGGCGGCTGGACGTCCAGGTCGCCGAGGCCGCCGAGAGGTGGCGCGAGTCGCTGCTGGCCTCCGAGGAGCACGCCGTCACGGCCAGGAACGAGGCGGGACGGATCGACCGCCTGCTCAGCACCGGAGAAGAGTGAGGACACCAGGGGACATGGGACTGTTCTCCGCGCGGATCAAGCTCCGCAGCGACCCGCAGGGCTTCTTCCAGGGCCCGATGGCGCACGCGCTGGCCTCCGGCGCGCACATGCCCACGGCCAACGGCGGGGTGTGGAACGCGGTGCACTCCTCGTGCTCGTGCTGCGACGCCCAGGACGAGCGGGACAAGCTCCGCGACTCCTGGGGCGTCACCGACCACGCGGGCTGGGACCGGACGCTGCGCCTGCTGACCGACGACGCGCGCCCCGCGACGGCGCTGTCGATCGTGCTGGACCTGCGCGCCCGGACCATGGCGCAGGCCCCCAGGTGGCCCTTCGACGCGGGGATCTGGCCGGATCTGATCGTGCGCTGGTGCCGGGAGCAGGGCGCCGCCCCCGGTCTGTACGAGGAGCTCGTGACGGCGGCCGCGCAGGTCTGGGAGTACGAGGAGCGCATGGTGCGGGACGGGGTGCTGCCCCCGGGCACACCGGTGCGCACGGCGCGCGCCTACGACTTCGGGCGGGCGGTCAACCTCGCGCGGTGGGGCGTCAAAGCCGGGTACGCCGACGAGCGCGCGGCGCACGCGCACATCCTGCGGGCGGGCGCGCAGTCCATGCGCTACCACGGGTCGTGGCAGGAGATGTCCGCCGGGTTCGTGCTGGGGCGGGCGATGGCCTTCGACGAGGGCGCGTTCGGCCCGTACTACACCGACTCGGCGCGGGCGCACGCGGTGCTGGCCGAGGACCCGCGGAGCCCGTGGCTGAACCTGCCCTGGCGCATGTGAGGGGCGGTGCGGGTCAGGCCCCGCCGCGCACCGGTTCGGCCACGAGCAGGCGCATCTCCAGCGGCAGGTCGCGGATTCCCCGGGTGGTCAGCCCGGCCGAGCGCAGCAGCGCCTCGTACTCGCGCTCGGTGCGCTCGGCCCCGGTGGTCATCACCATCATGTGCGCGTCAAGGACTGCCGTGAGCCAGGCGGCGCCCTCGTCGGGCAGGACGCGCTCGGCGATGAGCACCAGCCCGTCGGGGGCCATCGCCTCGCGGCAGTGGCGCAGCACGGTGCGGACGTCCTGGTCGGACCAGTTGTGCAGGACCCGGCTGAGCAGGTAGGCGTCGGCGCCCCGGGGCACGCCCCGCAGGAAGTCGCCCTCCACCAGCTCGCACCGCCCCGCCTCGACGTACGCGCCGAGGCGGGCGCGGGCGGCGGCCAGCGCGGGCGGGCGCTCCACCAGCACCCCGCGGGCGTGCGGCGCCCGGGCCAGGACGGTGGCCAGGAGTTCGCCGTCCCCTCCCCCGAGGTCGACCACCGTGCGGGCACCGGTGAAGTCGTGGACGTCGGGGACGGCGGTGGAGAAGCGGCCGCTCGCGGCCATCCCGGCCGTGTAGCGCGCCGCGTCGGCGGGGTGGCGCTCCAGGTGGGTGAACACGTCGGTGCCGTGGGCGGCCTCGAAGGCGGTGCCGCCGGTGCGCACGCTCTCGCCCAGGCGCGCCCACGCGGCGGTGAACATGTCGCTGTCGTAGAGCAGCGCCAGGTCGGCCATGCCCGAGGGGTGGTCCCGGTGCAGGGCGGCCCCGACCTGCGTGGGCCGGTAGCGTCCGTCGCGGTGCTCCACGACCCCCACGGCCGCGAGCAGGCGCAGCAGGCGTTCCAGGCGGTCTGGGCGCAGGTCCAGTCCGGCGGCCAGGGCCGCGGCGTCGGCGGCGCCCCCGGCGAGGCGGTCGAGCACGCCCAGTTCGACCGCGGTGGCCACCGCCCGGGCCACCCACGGCCCGGTCATGAGCCGCAGCACCTCGCGCTCGGCGGATCCGTCCCCCGTCATCCCCACCTCCGTCAACAGGCCCTCAGAGCCAACCGTTGCGACGGAAGACAAGGTAGAGGCTCAGGCTCGTCAGCGCCATGAGGGCCAAAGACAGCGGCCAGCTGAACGCCCAGTGGTAGTCGCCGCCCGGGGAGATGTTCATGCCGTAGACGGAGGAGATGAGGGTGGGCACGACCAGGATGCCGCCCCAGGAGGAGACCTTCTTCATGGCCTCGTTCTGCGCCTGGTCGATGAGGGCGCTGTTGACCGACATGATGTTCTGCAGCAGCTGGCGGAAGCCGTCCACGCGCTCGCGCACGGCGGCGACGTGGTCGGCGACGTCGCGCAGGCGGTGGTGCAGTTCGCCGCGCCGTTCGGCGGGGATGCGGAAGGGGTCGGCCGAGGCGAAGCCCTGGCGGCGCGCCGGGGGGCGGGTCCCCTCCGGTTCGACGAGGGCGTCGGCGAACGGCCGCGGGTCCGGTGGACCGGGGCGTTCGGGGTCGTGGGCCAGCGGCCCCATGAGCCTGTCCAGGACGGTTCCGAGGGGTTCGACGGCGCGGGAGAGCAGGATGACCTCGCGGGCGAGGCGGTAGGTGCGCCGCGAGGCCCGGGAGTCGCCGCCGAAGACCTGGTTCTCCACCTCGTCGATGTCGTCCTGGAGTTCGGAGACGACGGGTGCGTAACCGTCCACGACCAGGTCCAGGACGGCGTGCACCACGGCCAGGGTGCCGTGTGCCAGGACGCGGGGCTCGGCCTCCAGGAAGTCGCGGACGCTCTCGAAGTCCACGTGCTCGGTGTGGCCGATGGTGACCACGAAGTCCCGTCCGGCGAAGAGGTGGATCTCGTCCACCTCGACCGACTCGCGCACGGTGTCGTAGCGGGCCGGGCGCAGCACGAGGAAGAGCACGCCCCGGTAGACCTCGGCCTTGGGGCGCTGGTGGGCGACGATGGCGTCCTCCAGGGCCAGGGAGGGCAGGCCGAAGAGGCGGGCGACCTCGGTGAGCTGGTCGCGGTGGGGGGCGGTCATGCTGATCCAGGCCATGAGGCCGGGGTCGCGCTCGGCGGCGCCGCGCGCCTCGGCGACGGTGTCGGTCTCGCGCTCGCGGCGCCCGTCGCGGTAGAGGACGGCGCGGACCGGGCCGGGCGAGCCGCGCTCGGGCAGCGCGGCCCTCCTGCGGCCCAGGTCCATGATGCGTTCCGGCGCGGAGTCGCTCATCCGTGGTCTCCCCTCCCGTGCGTGGTCGGACGGCGCGCTGTCCCGTCGGCACCGGACCGACGGGCGAGCGCTCTCAGGAGGGACTGCCCCGAACCGGGCGGGGCAGTCGGGTCGGACCCGGGCGGGGGCCTCAGCCGCGCAGCCCCGAGGCGCGGACCGTGATGTTGAGCCGCCCGTCCAGGCCCAGGCCGGGCGGCGCGGTGCCGGGCCGAGTGCGGGGGACCCCGTGGTAGGCCATGCGGGAGGGGCCGCCGAAGACGAACAGGTCCCCGCTGCGCAGTTCGACGTCGGTGTGGGGGCGGTTGCGGGTCTCGGTGTTGCCGAAGCGGAAGACGCAGGTGTCGCCGAGGCTGAGGGAGACCACGGGCTCGCCGGAGAGTTCGTCGCGGTCCTGGTGCATGCCCATACGCGCGTCGGCGTCGTAGAAGTTGACGAGGGCGACGTCGTAGGAGTCGGCGTCCGGGCCGGGCGGGGCGCCGTAGGCGGCCTCCACGGCCCGCGCGGCCAGGTCGCCGAGCAGGTCGGGGAAGGGCTGGACGGGTGTGCCGTCGGGCAGGAGCCGCGCGTAGGAGTAGGCCTGCCGGTGCCGGGAGTGCCCGGAGCCCCGCCGCTCGGCGTGGGGGTTGGGCCCCGGCGACCAGTGCCAGCCCAGACTGACCATCCGCACGCTCATCACCCCGCCGCGCGGCATGGCGTGGCGGCGCATCCCGGCGGGCCCGCGCGCCCAGCTGCGGCAGCGCCGGACCAGGTCGGCCTGCTCCTCGGGGTCCAGCCATCCGGGCACGTGCACGGCGCCGGGCGCCACCTGCGCGGGCGGGCGGTCGAACAGCGCGTCGCTCATGGGTCCCATGCTGCCCCGCGCGGGCGGTGGGCGCCAGCGCGGGGCGGGGCGGGGCGGGGCGGGCAGAGTAGTCAGCGGCGCAGGAGTTCGCGGACGTTGACCACGAGCAGCAGCACCACGATCACTGCGACGGGGACGGTGATGGCGATGCGCCAGTTGACCACGAACGCGGCCACGACCCCCACGACGAGTCCGACGACCACCGCGATGACCGCCAGCCCGATGAGGTACTGGACGAACTTGCGGCGGGCCACGGAGTCGACCGCGGCGAAGACCACGACCACGCCGATCATCGCGTAGAAGGTGTACTGCCCGTTCAGGACGAACATGGGCAGCGCGAGCGAGATCAGCAGGAGCGGGGTGCTCAGGGCCACCCACAGGTGCAGGAAGCGGGTGGAGCGCTGCGTCCCCGAGGAGTAGGGCAGGTGCGGGGCCTTGAGGTGCCCGGTGGGCGAGGGCACCAGGGGGGTGTCCGCGTCCAGGGCCCGCAGGTGGGTGTCGCGCTCGTCGGCGGTCAGCACGCGGGTCTCGTAGACCTCGCCCAGCTCCATCTCCAGGGCGGCGATGCGTTCGGCGTACTCGCGGGCGCGGGGCCGCGAGTGGGCCTCGCGCTCCAGGACGATGCGGGCCGAGTGGAGCTGGCGCAGGCGGTCGCGGCGGCTGATGACGTCGGCGTCCAGGGTGCGCAGCCGCTCGTCCAGGGCGCGCACGTGGGCGCGCAGCTCGGCGCGGGCGGCGGTTTCGGTGGGGGCGACCTTCTGCAGGCCCACCCACGCCAGCGGGTCGGCCCAGGAGCGGCGGATGGTGCCGTCGCGTTCGTAGCGCGGGCCGCTGGGGGCGCGCTCGCCGTCGAAGAAGTCGCCGGTGTCGCGTCCCCACAGGCCGCGGAACCCCGTCAGCCAGGGGGTGTCGTCGTCGATGAGGACGGCCGACCACTCGCGGTCGCCGCCGGGGCCCAGGCGCATGCCGTCGCCGCGGGCGTAGTCGACGAAGGGGACGCCGATGCCGTGCCGGTTCAGGACGCTGTCGGCGCGGAAGATGCGGTGGGTGATCCACCGCCAGGCGCGCATGGGGCCGCGCAGGAAGGAGGGGTCGACCTGGATGAGGTAGTCGCCGGGCAGCATCTGGTGGGAGTGCGATCCCGCGCCGACGTAGACGATGGGGTGGTAGCCGTCCCGGTGCAGGTCGGGGTCGTCCCAGCAGCGGCGCAGGTCGTCGCCGTGGTACTCGTGCGAGGAGGCGCCCACCCAGACGGGGCGGGTGGTGCCGTCGGGGTTGTCCACGACGTAGACGGTGACGCGCTCCCAGTCGGCCTCGTGGTCGTTGACGCCGCCGTAGATGGTCCGCCAGTCGTTCATCGCGTAGAAGAACCAGTACTGGAGGATGGTGTAGCCGCCCTCGCGGGTGACGCGGCCGTAGTAGGTGACGCCGCCGTTGTCGACGCGCTCGCGGTAGCGGGTCACCGCGGCGAAGGTGAGACCGCCGGGGACGGCACCGCGGATGAGCAGGGAGAGCTTCATCAGGATGTCCAGGACCCGGCCCAGGACGCCGACGGCGGCCAGGCGGCCGCTCTTGGGGATGACGGTGCGGGCCACGCCCTTGTAGCGGCGGGCCTCCTCGCGCAGGGTCTCCTCCTGGACGAAGCGCAGGTGCTTGTGGCGTCCGGGCCACTCCGCCTCGGCCCGGCCGAGGCGGTCGAGGGTGAGTTCCCCGGCCGGGACGAGGCGGCGTTCGCCGCCGCCCGGCTCCTCGATCCACAGGCTGCAGTTGCGTACGTAGGCGTCCACGTCGGTGGGGAAGAAGAGCTCCCCCTTGGTGCACATGAGCACCGGTTCGTAGGCGCGGAGGAGTTCGAGATCAGATTTCGCGGCCATGGTTCGCACCAAGCTAGTGCATTCCGGAGACGCTCCGTACCGGTGCGGCGAAGTGGCGCGGGTGACGGATGTCGCTTGTGGGACGGGGCTTGCGCATGCGTCCCAGTCCTGCCTTCCGGTGAGGCAATCACTTGCCAAGTTGGAAAGTGAGTGTCATGCTGGCAACAGGTTGAGCGAACGGAGAACGGCATGCGCAGGAACGAGGCGCTGGACGCGCTGGAGCGGGCGGAGACGGTGGGGACGCGGGCGCGCTCGCGGGGCGGGTGGTACATGGTGTTCGCGGCCCTTTTCGGGGCGGCGACCTTCACCTTGACCGTGGTAATCGGCTTGTTCCCCTCCCCGGTCACGATCTTCACGACCACGGCGGGATTCTTTGTGTTCCTGACGGCTCTACTGATCTTCGCGTTCCGCCAGCCGGTCACCCCACGACGGTTCGGGATGTTGCACGCGCTGGCGATGTTCGGCTGGGCGACGGTCTACGGTGTGACGCTGTTCGTCGGCAACCGCTTCTTCCCCGGAGACCCCGTGTGGTGGGTCTCCGGAGCCGCCCTGGGCACCGTCCCGCCGCTGGTGGCAGGGTGGCTGGCGGCGCGCCGGAGCAGGAGTGCCTGATGGAGCACCCACGCAGCAGGCTGGACGAGGTGATCCACTCCCCCGTCCGCTTCTCGGTCGTGGCGGCGCTGGCCGCCGTGAACCTCGCGGAGTTCCGCTTCGTGCGCGACACCGTCGAGGTCTCCGACTCGGTCCTGTCCAAGCAGGTCACGGTGTTGGAGAACGCGGGCTACGTGAAGGTGCACAAGACCGCGGTGGGGCGGCGCACCCGCACGTCCCTGTCCCTGACCGGTGAGGGGCGGGCCGCCTTCGACCAGCACGTCCGGGCTCTGCGCGAGATCGCCTCGGGAGCCCACGTCCACGTCCCCGAGGCCGAGTGACCCCGTCTCCTCAGACCGCCCGGCCCGACACCGCTCCGGCCTCCTCGGGCAGGGCCTCCCCGTCGGACCGGTGCGGGTCGGCGGCGGTGGCCGCCGCCCGGTCGGGCACGGCGGGCCTCCGGGAGCCGTCGCCCCGTGCCGCCCCGGCGCCCGCGACCACCACCAGCACCATGCCGACGACCTGGATCAGGGCGGGCGCCTGGCCGATGACCAGCAGGCCCATCACCAGGGCGACCGCCGGTTCCAGGCTGGAGAAGGTGCTGTAGGCGGTGCGGCTCATCCGCTGGAGGGCCACCATCTCCAGCAGGAAGGGCACCATCGGGAACAGCAGCGCGATGAGCAGGGTGAACAGCACCAGGTCGAGGTCGAAGTCGGCGACCAGGCCGGGGGCGCCCAGCGGCGCGCTGACCACCGCGCCCACCGTCATGGTCAGGGCCAGGCCGTGCACGGCGCCGAAACCGGCGCCCACCCGCTGGGTCAGCACGATGTAGCCCACCACGCACACCGCACCGGCCAGGGCGAAACCGACCCCGACCAGGTCGAGTTCGCCCTGCCAGGGGCGGGTCAGGCAGAGCACGCCCGCGACCGCGGCGAGGATCCACACGAGTTCGCGGCGTCGGCGCATGGCGGCCACGGCCACCACGAGGGTGCCGAGGAACTCGATGGAGGTGGCGGTGCCGAGTTCGATCCGCGCCGTGGCCTCGGAGTAGAACAGCATCATCCCCGCGCTCGCTGTGCCCAGGATCACCACGGCGCCCAGTTCGCGCCGCGACGCCGCGCGCACCGCCCGCCACAGGGAGCGGCCGCCCAGGGCCAGCAGCAGGAGCGCGGCCCAGCTCAGCCGGAGCCAGGTGACGGTGGCGGGGCTGGCCTGGGCGAAGGCCGTGACGGCCAGCGCGCTGCCGGTGTGCAGGGTGAACATGCCGATGAGCAGCATGAGGGGCGCCGGGACCCCGAAGCGGGCACGGCGGAGCGAGGGAGCGAGAGAGCGGATCACCCGACCATTGCACCGACGCGGTTCGTTTCTGTCCACGGACCATTGGTTGACGGACCGTGTAGTTCCGGTGGACGGTCGGGTAGTCTCCGCGGATGGACTTCACCCGGTTGCGCCTGCTGGTCGAACTGGAACGGCTCGGCACGATGGCCGCGGTGTCCGAGGTCACGGGCATGAGCACGTCGGCGGTCTCCAAGCACTTCGCCGTCCTGGAGCGGGAGGCGGGCGTGCCGCTGATCGCGCCGGACGGGCGGCGGGTGCGCCTGACCCCGGCCGGTCGTCGGCTGGCCGAGCACGCGGTGGGCATCCTGGCGCGGGTGGAGGCGGCGCGGGCGGAGTTCGACGGCGAGGGCGAGCCGGTCGGCCGCGTCGACCTGGTGATGTACACCACGGCGGCGCCCCTGGTGCTGCCCGCGCTGCGCCGTCTGCGGCGCGACCACCCCGGGATCGACGTCCACCTGACCGAGCACGAGTCCGAGCACGCGCTGGAGCTGCTCCAGGACGGGCGGGCGGACCTGGGGGTGGTGTACCAGTACAGCCTGCTTCCCCGGGATTTTCCGGGGACGCTGACGGTGCACCCGGTCGGGAGCGAGGACCTGCTGCTCGCCCAGCCCTCGGAGGGTGCCGACAGCCGCACCCTGACCCGGCGGCGGCTGCGGGAGCTGGCGGACGCGGCGTGGATCGTCAGCCCCTACCGGCGCGACGAGGAGGCGCTGGTGCAGCGCATGTGCGCCGAGGCCGGGTTCACGCCGCGCGTCGTCCACCGGATCGACAACCTGGAGCTGTTCGAGCAGCTGGCGGCGGAGGGCCTGGGGGTGGGCGTGGTGCCGCGCCTGTCGGCGGTGACCCGGCGCGGGGTGGCGCACGCGCCCCTGGGCGAGCTGGGCGGGGTCCGCCGCGTCCACCTGGCGGGCCGCACCGGCGGATGGGCGTGGAAGCCCATCCGCCTGGTGGCGGAGTACCTGCGCGAGTCGGCCGCGGGCGTGCTGGCCGGGTAGGTCGGGGGCCGGGCGGGCCCGGAGGGAGCGCGGCGCCCGGACGGGACGGGTGGCCGAGCGGAGCGGGCGGCCGGGCGGCCGGGCGGGGCGGTGCTCAACCCGCGATGGCGAAGGGCCCCACCGACGGCACGGGGACCTTGCTGGCGGCCTCGCGCATGGCGGTGAGCAGGGGTTCGGGCGAGGCTCCCGCGCGGGAGAGGGCGACGATGTGCCGCCGGGCGCTCTCGCGCACCCCCCGCACGACGATCCTCGGCGTGCTCAGTCCGGTCCAGGCCAGGCGCGGCATCAGGGCGACGCCCAGTCCCGCCTGCACCAGGGAGAACACGGCGCTGAAGTCGTCCACGGTGTGCGCCACGCGGGGCTGGAAGCCCACCTGGTGGGCGGCGCCGGACACGCACTCGTGCCAGGCGGTGCCGGGCGCGGACAGGATCCAGTCCTCGTCGGCGAGGTCCTCGGCCAGGTGGAGGCTGGTGCGGGCGGCCAGCGGGTGCTGGTAGGGCAGGATCGCGTCGAACAGTTCGACCATGACCGGGTCGACGCGAAAGTCCGGGTCGCCGCTGGCGGGCATGTGGCCGGTGGACATGGTCAGGGCCATGTCCAGGCGGCCCGAGCGCACCATCTCGGCGCTGTGCTCGGGTTCGGCCTGGACGACCTGGAAGGACCAGTCCGGGTGGCTCGTGCGCAGGCGCGCCAGGGCCGGGGCGATGAGGTCGCTGATCCCGGTGGAGAAGGCGCCGATCCGGACGACGCCGCGGTCGCCCTCGGCGTACTCGGCCAGGTCGGCGGTGGCGCGCTCCATCTCCGCGAAGATGACGTGCGCGCGCTTGAGCAGGACCCGGGCGGCGCCGGTGAGCAGGAAGCGGCGGCCGTTGCGTTCGACGAGGGGGACCCCGGCCTCCTTGGCCAGGGCGGCGAGCTGCTGGGAGACCGCCGACGGGGTGACGTTGAGCGCCTCCGCGGTCGCCGCCACCGTGTGGTGGCGGTCCAGTGCCTGGAGGAGCTGTAGCCGCCGAACGTCGATCATGATTTCCAACTTATGGCAGCGCGTACAGATTTCAGGGTGGTTTCGTACACGTTGCGCAGGTTAGGGGCGTGATTCCCTGCACATTGTCAGCGGGCTCCACAACCAAAGAAAAAACTGAGCTTCTTCTCTTTCGACAATCTCCGACACCTCTTTCTCCGTGTCGGGCGCGTTCTGGTCGATACGGACACGTACAGTCGGTTCCACAGCTCAACCAGGGGCGAGCCCCGGGGGGATCAGCACCCAATGCTGGTGAAACGGGTGAGAAAAATATGCAAAATTCGCTGATGACCAAACCTCGACAGTCCGACGTCGGTGTGCTCAGCTTCCGCTACCTGGGAGCCCACGAGGTGGAGGAACTCGCGGACCTGTGGGGCGCCCTCCACCAGCAGCACACCCTGACGGCCCCGCACCTGGCGGACATCATCGGCCCCGTGAGCCTGGACGAGTCCTGGAGGCGCCGCCGCGCCCAGTACAGGGCCTGGCTCGCCGACCCCGAGACCCTGGCGGTCCTCGCCGAGAGCGACGGCGACCTGGCCGGGTACGCGATGGTCACCATCCGCGAGAACGCCCAGGGCAGCTGGGACCGCGGCGCGCGGGGCGCGGTGGTGCAGACCTTCGCCATCGACCCCGAGTACACCGGAAGCGGTGTGGGCTCCAAACTGCTGGAGGAGGTGCGCCGCCAACTCGCGGGCACGGGCGTGCGCGACATCGAGTTCTCCGCGCTGGCCACCGCCTCCGAGGACATCCGCTTCCTGGAGGAGGAGGGCTTCCGCCCCTTCGTGACCACGATGGTCTGCCGCGTGGACGCCTTCGGCGCCCACGACTAGCGCCCGCGGGAGCCCGAGCCCCCTTTCCGGCCTCCGGGGCCGGGAAGGGGGCTCTCGCGTCGGCCCGCGTCCACGGGCCGCGGTCGGCGGTCCGCCCGAGGGGGCTGGCGCGCAACCACCGGCGGCCGTCCAGCCCCGGTGGAGCGCGGGTGCGCGGGTGCCCGGTCGCCGTGCCCGACACACCTCCGCGCCGCGCGGGGGCGAACCGCTACGCTCACCCCGTGGCCTCCGACTCCAACACCTGCAACTTCCCCGGCTGTGACCGGCCCGTGCCCCGCGCCTCCTCGCCCGGCCGCCCGCCGCAGTACTGCGACCTCCCCGAGCACACCCGCTGGCGCGCCTGGAAGGAACGCCAGCGCCAGACCCAGGAGGCCGAACGCCAGGAGGAGCTGGCCCGCGCCGCCCAGGAGCCCTCCACCGCCGACTCCGCCGCGCCCTCCCCCCACGCCGCCGGGTCCTCCCCCTCCTTCAGCACCGAGCCGGTCACCTCCGCCCGACTGCGCGCCGACGACCTGCTCACCCGCTTCGCCGTCCAGAGCGAGCAGCTCACCGCCACCCTGCGGTCGGCCACCGAGGCCTTCTCCACGATGACCGACCCGGCCGCGGCCGAGGCCCAGGTGGAGGCCGCCCGCCTCGCCGGGGCCCGGCACGCCGCCGAGGCCGACGCCGCCCGCCTGGAGGCGGAGAACCGCCGCCGCGAGGCCGAGAGCGCCCGGCGCGTGGCCGAGGACGCCGCCGCCTCCGCCGTCTCGGCCACCCAGGAGGCCGAGCGCATCGCCGAGGAGGCCCTGGCCGCCCGGGACGCCGGCGAGGCCGAGCGCGACCGCCAGCGCGCCCTCGCCGACCGGGCGCGGACCGAACGCGACGCCGCCGTCGCCGAGGCAAACGCGGGGCTGGCCGCCGCCGAACGCCGCATCGCCGAGCAGTCCGCCCGCGCCCGCGAGGAGCTGGAGCACGAGCGGGCCGAGACCTCCCGGCGGCTCCAGCACGCCCGGGCCGAGGTCGAGGGGCTGCGCGCCGAGACCGCCGAGCACGCCCGTCGGCGCGACGAGGCCGTCCTGGCGGCCGAGAGCGCCCGGGCCCGCGCCGAGACCGCCGAGGAGCGCGCGGGCGAGGCCGCCCGGACCCTGGCCGCCGACCGGGAGCGCTTCGACGCCGAACTGGAGCGGACCCGCGAGCGCCTGGAGTCGGACCGCGCGGCGGCCGCCGCCGAGCGCGAACGCCTCACCGCCGAGCTGGAGCGGCTCCGCGCCGACCGCGAGCGCCTGGCGGCCGACCTGGACGCCCAGCGCCGCAACGCCGAGATCACCCTGGCCGAGTCGCGGGAGGCCGCGGCCGCGCGCCTGGCTCTGGCCGAGGAGGCGCGCGAGCGGGCCGTGGCCCGCGCCGAGCTGGCCGAACGGCGCGCGGAGCGGGCCGGGACGCCTCCGGCCGGGCAGGACGCGGAGCACACCGCCACGTAGCGGTCCGCGCCCCGAACGGCCCGGTCCCCGCCCACGGCCCGCCCCACGGATGTTCAGTAAGTCACCTAAGTGCCGGTTCGTCCCGGTCTAGGATGGGAAACGTGCGAGATCTGGGAACCACTGGAGACACCGGACCGATGAACGTGGGTGGTTCCCCCGGCGAAGGGCACGGAGCCGAACGCGTCGAGGTGGCCGAACGGCCCCACCCCAGGGTCGACCTGCGGGCGCTGTTCGGACTCCAGTCCGGCGCCTGGGCGTGGACCACCGCGGTCAAGGCCGCCGTGTCCATGTCGCTCTCCTTCGCCCTGGCCACGTGGCTGTTCGGCTCGGAGGTCGGCACCCTGGCTGCCCTGGGCTCCATGACCGTCCTGTACGAGAAGAAGACGCCCTACGCCTACCGGTCGGCGGCCCTCGCCCTGGTCGGTCTGGGCTTCGTCGCCAGCGTCACCCTCGGCTCCCTGGCCTCGGCCCTGGCCTCCTGGGGGCCCGTGTTCTCCATCGGCCTGACCGCCGGGATCGCCACCTGGCTGTGCGCGGCCTGGCGGGTGGACAGGCCGGGCCCCCTCTTCTTCGTCCTGGTCGGCGCGATCTCCACCATCGCCCCCGGCGGCCTGGCCGACGTCCCCCTGCACGCCCTCGTGGCCGCCCTCGGCGCGGCCATCGGCTGGTCGGTGTCGATGTCGGGTGCGCCCGTGCGCGCCCGCCACCCCGAGTACCGCGCCGTGGCCGGGGCCTACCGCCAGCTCGCCTCCCTGCTGCGCGCCGTGGGCACGCCCGACCTGGACCACGCCCAGCACGAGGCGTCGGTGGCGGTGGCCGAGGCCTGGCGGATCGTCCTGCTGGCCCAGACCCGCGGCTACCGCACCAGCCCCGAGGCCGCCCGGCTGCGGTCCCTGCTGCGGTGGGTCTCCGACGTGCACCTGGCCACCACCCAGGTGTGCATGGCGCGCCCCACGACCCTGCCCGAGAAGGCCGCCGACTTCGCCGAGCGCATGGCCCCGGCCGTGGCCGACCCCTCCCTGGGGCCCGACCCCGACGAGCTCGACGAGCTGCGCCGGGGCCTGCGCCCCCGTTCCCTGGAGGCCCGGCTCTACGGCCAGCTGGCCCGGGCCGCGCAGGCCGCGCGCCGCTCCACCCACGACGACGACGAGCACGCCGCGACCCTGCACGACCAGCGCTATCCGGCGCTGTGGGACGCGCTGCGCTCCAGCCTGGGCTCGGACTCGCTGGTGCGCCCCACCGCGCTGCGCATGTGGATCACGGTGACCGCGGCGGGCGCGTTCAGCCTCCTGCTGGGCCTGGACCACTACTACTGGGTGGGCCTGACCGCGACCGCCGTCCTCCAGGCGGGCAGCGTGGTCCTGACCATGAACCGGGCGCTCCAGCGGTCGCTGGGCACCCTCGTGGGCGTGTTCATCGGCGCCGCGCTGATCGCGACGCACCCGCCGCTGGTCGTGGTCATCGTGCTCGCCGGGCTGTTCCAGGGGCTCACCCAGCTGGTGGTGGGCCGCAACTTCTTCTACGCCTCGGTCCTGGTGACGCCGATGGCGCTGCTGCTGGCCGCGACCGCCGCGCCCGACCCGATCACCGACCTGGCCGGGTCGCGCATCATCGACACCGTCGTGGGTTCGGTGTTCGGCCTGCTGGGCTCGCTGCTGCTGTGGCGCAGGGCGTCGGCGACCCGTCTGCCCCAGGCCATCACGAGCGTGCTGGAGACCTCGCGCGAGTGCATCATGGCGGTCCTGGACCAGGACGTGGAGATCGGCCCCGAGCGGCGCTACCGGCTGCGCAGGGACATGCGCGCGGCCCTGGTCAACCTGCGCGGGGTCTACGACAGCGCGATCGGGGACGCGCCGCGCGCGGCGTCCACGCTGCCGCTGTGGCCGGTGGTGGTGGCCACCCAGCGCACCGGCTACCTGGCACTGTCGGCGCTGGCCCGGGACCGGCCCGAGTCGGCGGGCGTCATCACCCTGCAACGGGTGGACCTGGCCTTCGGCGAGCTCATCTCCTCGATGAGGGAGCGCCGCACGCCCCGTATGGGCGCGATCCCCCGGCTGCCCGCCTACCCCAGGATCAACATGGAGCTGCGGGCACTGTCCAACGCGATGACCAGCGCGGTCGCCCAGGACGAGCGCGCGGCGCGCCAGGAGGCCGAGCGGCGGGCCCAGCGCGAGCACCGCCGGGCCCAGAAGGACCTGGACGCCGACCTGTGACCCCGCTCCGCGCCCGCCCCCGGCCTCCGGTGGCGCGGCCGGTCACTCCACGAGGGCGAAGGCCCGCACGGGGAAGGCGGCCATCCCGCGGATCTTGGCGGGCACCGCGAAGAAGGTGAAGCCCTCCTCGGGGAGCTGGTCGAGCAGGCACAGGTGGGAGACGACGGGGACACCGGCGGCGAGCAGGACGGCCAGCGCCGGGCGGGCGCCCTCGGCGGCGGGAGAGGGGTCGTCCACGCCGACCGCGTCGATGCCCACCAGGGTGGCGCCGCCGTCCACGAGCGCCTTGGCCGCCTCCTCGGTCAGGTAGGGGTGCTCGGGGTGGCCGTAGGACTCGGTGCGCCAGTGCCGGTCCCAGCCGGTGCGCACCAGCACGGCGCGTCCGCGCACGTCCAGTCCGGAGAAGGCCTCGGGGCCGATCCGTGCGGAGCCGACGGCGACGACCACGCCGGGCAGGTCCGCCACGCGGGCCAGGTCCAGGTCGGCCAGGTCCGCGCCGTCACGGTAGCGGTGGGCGGGCGTCTCCACGTAGGTGCCGGTGGCACCGACCATCGTGACGCGGCCGCTGCTGGTGCCGTGGCCGGGGACGGATCCCGGAACGGCGGTGCTCTCCTCGACGGCGGGTTCCGGCAGGCCCGGAGAGGTGGTCATCCCGTCGGTGATCTGGTGGCTGACGTCGACCAGTTTCGGCATGGCTGTTCTTCCTCGCTCGCGCGTCCGGGGAAAGGACCCCTGACCTGCACCAGAGGTCTAGACCATAGCCTAGCGCGTGTGACCGTCGCCACGGCACCCGTGCCCGGCCCTCATCACACCCTCCGGCCACGTCCTGCGCCCCGCGGCCCCGATAGGCTCGCAGGACACGGACACGGGAGCCCTCCGTACGTCCGTCACCCCCGCACGGACCCATCCCACCCCGAGAAGAGGCGACCGAGTGACCCTGTACGGAGCGGCCAAGACCGTCATCGCGCCCGCCACCCGTGTGGTGTGGCCCCAGCGCGTGGAGGGCGCGCACCACGTCCCCCGTCGCGGTCCGGTGATCCTGGCCGTCAACCACCTGGCGCTGATCGACCCGCTCTTCATCGGCGTGGCCTGCCCCCGGCCGGTGCGCTTCATCGCCAAGCAGGAGCTCTTCGACGAGGGGACCCTGCCCCGGCGCCTGTTCACCCGCACGCTGCGGGCCATCGGCCAGCTCTCGGTGGACCGGCGCCCGGGCCAGAGCGCCCAGGAGGCCATGGACAACAGCCTCGGTGTGCTGGAGAGCGGCGAGGTCTTCGGGATCTTCCCCGAGGGGTCGCGCTCCCCCGACGGCCGCCTCTACCGCGGGCAGACGGGGCTGGCCTGGCTGGCGCTGACCACGGGCGCCCCGGTGGTGCCGGTGGCCCTGGCGGGCACCGAGCGGATCCTGCCCCCCGGCCGCAGGGTGCCCTCCCTCAACCGTGTGGGCGTGCGCTTCGGCGAGCCGGTGGACCTGTCGCCGTGGGAGGGCCGGGCGGACCGGGCCCGCCCGCGCCGCGAGGCCACCGACGCCATCATGGCCGCCATCGCCAAGCTGTCCGGGCAGGAGCAGGTGCCCCGGTTCGCCGCCTCGGTCAAGGCCGAACTGGAGCAGGGGCGCCCCTCGGGCGAGTAGGGTCGGCTTTCGGGGGAGTCGGCTCCCCCTCCCCCGGCGCGGCCCCCGGGACGCGGACCGCCCCGGCGGGCGGTGACTTTCTTCACAGCCCGTTCGGAACTGGGGAACCGGTGACAGGGCGTTGACCTTTTGTTGAGGGACCTCTCAGGGCACCGGCGGCAGCCTCCCTACCTGGTCCTACCGGGTTCTGCCTGGGCCTACGGCCCCGCGGGGCCTCCGGGGCCCGCCGTGCGGGCCCGGGATGGGGAGCGGAATTCTCTACCTTTATAGTAGGTTTTCCCGGTGCCGACACCGGATAGATTAGGCAAGCCTTACCTTTTGATGGCGTCCGACTCTGGCGCGAAGACTTGGAGCTGTGCGATGACGCGACCACTGCGAGTGGGAATCGTGGGTGCGGGCCCCGCGGGGATTTACGCCGCGGACCTGCTCACCAAGGACGAGACCCTGTCCGCGTGCGGCACGTCCGTCAGCATCGACATCCTCGACAAGCTGCCCTCCCCCTACGGCCTGGTCCGCTACGGCGTCGCCCCGGACCACCCCCGGATCAAGCAGATCCAGGGGGCGCTGCACAAGATCCTGGACAAGCCGGAGATCACCTTCTACGGCAACGTCGAGTACGGCGTGGACCTCAAGCTGGAGGACCTGCGCCACCACTACGACGCGGTCGTCTTCGCCACGGGCAGCGACCGCGACCGGCCGCTGGACATCCCGGGCGTCGACCTGCCCGGCAGCCACGGCGCCGCCGACTTCGTCTTCTGGTACGACTCCCACCCCGACGTGTCGCCGTCCTGGCACGTGGAGGGCACCAGCGTCGCCGTGATCGGCGCGGGCAACGTCGCCGTCGACGTCGCCCGCATCCTCGCCAAGAGCGCCGAGGACCTGCTGGAGACCGACATCACCGACAACGTGTACGAGGGGCTGCGCGCCAAGCAGATCACCGACGTCCACGTCTTCGCCCGCCGCGGCATCGCCCAGTGCAAGGCCACCCCCATGGAGCTGCGCGAGCTGGACAAGCAGCCCGGCGTCGAGGTCATCGTCTACCCCGAGGACTTCGACATGGACGAGGGGAGCCTCCAGGCCTGCGAGGACTCCAACCAGGTCAAGACCAACGTCAAGGTCCTGCAGAACTGGGCGATCCGCGACCCGCGCGGCGCCGAGCGCCGCCTGCACCTGCACTTCCTGCACAGCCCGGTGGCCGTGCTCGGCGAGGACCGCGTCACGGGCTTCCGGACCGAGCGCATGGAGCTGACCGGCGACGGAGGCGTCCGGGGGACCGGCGAGTACGTGGACCACGAGGTCCAGGCCGTCTACCGCGCCATCGGCTACCTGGGCTCGCCCCTGGCCGACCTGCCCTTCGACGAGGAGCGCGGCGTCGTCCCCAACGCCGGGGGCCGGGTCCTGGACCTGGACGAGAAGCCGATGGACGGCGTCTACGCCACCGGCTGGATCAAGCGCGGCCCCGTGGGCCTCATCGGCCACACCAAGGGCGACGCACTGGAGACGGTCACCAACCTGGTGGCCGACCGCGAGGCCCTCACCCCCGCCTCCGAGCCCGACCCGGTCGCCTTCCGGGCCCTGCTGGAGGCGCGCGGCGTGGACTACACCACGTGGGAGGGCTGGCAGCGGATCGAGGCCCGCGAGGAGGAGCTGGGCGCCGAGCGCGGACGCAAGCGCCTCAAGCTCCTGTCCCGGGACGAGCAGACCAGCATCGCGCGCCAGGGGTGACCCCGGTTCGCGGGCTTCCCGGCCGGTCCCGCGCCCCTCTGCGGGACCGGCCACCGCATTCCCCCCTCCGCCCGCGGATACCGTGAGATTGCGCATGCGCGGCATCCGGCGGTGACGGAACAACGGCCCGGCCCGATGGGTTAGAGTCACTGTTGGTCGGTGTGGTAGCAAGTGTCCCCCGGGCCTCAACAATTGCCTTCGCGGAATACCGCGTCCGGTCCCGCCTCCGGGTGGGTGACCGTACGGCCAGGAGCCCCGTTGTGCCCCGCGCCGAGAGGCGACCGCCATGCCGACCCTCACTCTCGTGCCCCGCTCCCACCGAGGTGGGAGCGGGGCATCGTGGTATCTCCAGCCAACCCAGTGAAGGACGGTCAGGCGTGGACGAACGGTCCCCCCGGCAACCGGATTCCTCCGGGCCGCCCGAAGCATCGCACGAGCCCCCGGCGCACCCCCCGCGCCCCGGTAACCCCTACCGCATCCCCCAGCGCACCCAGGGGCCCCCGCCCGAGGAAGCGGCGGCCCCGTCCGCGCCCGTTCCTCCCCCGCAGCCCGACCCCCCGCAGCGGTCGGCCGGGTCCTGGGACTCCCCCGCCTCGTGGGACGAGCCCCCGCGCGCAGGAGCAGCCGACGACGGATGGGGCGCCCCGTCCGCGCACGCCTGGGAGCCCTCCCGGCACGGGGACTCCGGCGCCCACGGCAACGCGGGGCGCCCGCAGGAGCCCGCCTCCTGGGACGAGCCGCCGCGCGCCCCCGACCGGGGCGGCGCCGAGGACTGGAACGCCCCCTATCCCTCGGCGCAGGGCCCCTCCGGCGGCTGGGACGCCCCCCGAGGCGGCGGGGCGCACGACTCCTGGGACGACGACCCCTACCCGGGTCAGCCCGTCCACCACGGCGGCACCCCCTACCCGGGCGGACCGCACGACCCGGCGCCGGACCGCGGCGGCCGCGGGGAGACCGGCCCCCAGCACGGCCAGGGATCCCCGGACGGCTTCGAGTACCTCTACAGCGGCGGCCCGGGCGCGGGCGGACCGGACGACCCCGACCGCCACGGGGACGACGGCTACGCCCCCGGCCCCCCGCCGCGCAAGTCGCGGCGCGGACTGCTCATCGGCGTGCTCTCCGCCGTCGTGGTGCTGCTGCTCGTGGGCGGCGGCGCGTCCTGGTACGTCCTGACGATGCCCGAACCCGAGGAGGCCGCCGCCGAGTACGAGGCCGCCTGGGAGGCGCAGGACTACGAGCGCCTGGCCGCGGTCACCCGGGGCGGCGACGCCGCCGCGGTGCTCGGCGGGATCGACTCCGGGCTGGGTGTGGACTCCATCGCGGTGGAGGTCGGCACGGTGACCGCCGACGGCGGTGCCGGCAGCGCGCCCTACGAGGTCACCGTGTCGCTGACCAACGCCGACGACTGGGGCTGGGAGGGCGAGCTGCCGCTGGTCCGCGAGGACGGCGAGTGGTGGGTGGAGTTCTCCCCCGAGGTCGCCTACCCCGGCCTGGGCGAGGGCCAGGTCCTGGCCCGCACCGCCGTGTGGGGCGAGCGCGGCAGCGTCCTGGCCGCCGACGGCACCGTCCTGGACGGCACCGTCTCCGGTTCGCTGCAGATGATCGCGGGCTCCCTGGGCGAGGCCACCGCGGAGGACGTCGAGCGGCTGGGCCCGGCCTACAGCGTCGGCGACACCGTGGGCGTCAGCGGCCTCCAGCGCACCTACGAGGAGCGGCTGGCCGGTGAGGCCGCCACGACCGTCCTCATGGTCGACGCGGCCGCCGCCGAGGACCCCGACTCCCTGGAGGCCACCGCGGAGAACACGGTGGCCACCCTGGACGGCGCCGACGGCGAGGACGTCGTCACCAGCATCGACATGGCCGTCCAGAACGCGGCCTCCAACGCCGTCATCGACTCCGCCGACCCGGTGGGTCTGGTGGCGGTGCGCCCCTCCACCGGTGAGATCCTGGCCGCGGCGAACGTGCCCGGCGGGTTCAACCGGGCCTTCGAGGGCCAGTACCCGCCCGGTTCGTCGTTCAAGATCATTACCTACAGCTCGCTGCTGGACAACGGGATGGGCATGGACGCCACGCTGAACTGCCCCAAGGAGTACGACCTGGGCGGGTGGCCGTTCGTCAACGCTGGCGACGCCGAGTACGGCGCCCAGACGGTGACCGAGGCCTTCGCGACCTCCTGCAACACCGCGCTGGTGGAGCAGGTCGGCGACCGGCTCAGCTCGGACACGCTCCAGGCCAGCGCCGAGCAGTTCGGCATGAACGCGCCGCTGGACATCGGCGTGCCCACGCTCGAACCGTCCTTCCCGCCGGTGGACAGCGCCACCATGCTGGGCGCCCAGAGCATCGGCCAGGGCCAGATCCTCACCTCGCCGCTGCACATGTCCACGGTGCCCGCCGCGGTCGCCGACGGTTCCTGGCGCCACCCGGTGCTGGTGACCGAGCCCGCCCAGGAGGGCCTGCCCGAGCCCCGCGCGATCGCCCAGGCCGAGGCGCTGCGGACGATGATGCGCGCGGTCGTCACCGAGGGCACCGCCGAGGACGTGCCCTTCCAGGGCGAGGTGTACGCCAAGTCGGGTACGGCCGAGTTCGGCACCGCCGAGGACGCCGACGAGGACGGGGAGCTGCCCAGCCACGCCTGGATGGTCGGCTTCAAGGGCGACGTGGCCTTCGCCGTGGTGGTCGAGGGCGGTGGCGGCGGCTCGTCCGTGGCCGGTCCCCTGGCCGCCAGCTTCACCAACGGCCTCTGAGGCCGGACCCCGACGCCGACGGCGCGTACCGGCCCCGCCGGTGCGCGCCGTCGGCGTCGGGGCCGCACCGGCGTGGCCGGTGTCGGCGCCGGTTCGCGGCGTCTACGATGCTCCCGGGTTGCGCGGCGTGCCTCGGCCCCGTCCCGGCCTCTCCGGGGACCGGTCGGCCCCGTGTCCCCGGTCGCGGGCACGGTCCAACCTCAAGCAGGAAAAATCCGACCCAAAACAGCCAATTATTACTTTAAGCTATTTAGTGACTACTAAGAGTTAGCGAGCGGGAACCCGGGGCAGATCTACGGATGGCGCCAGGAGAACGGTTCTCCCGAGGGTCGAGCTGGGGGGATCGGTGCCACCGGACCGACAGATCGTCGGTCCGCCTCGAAAGGACACAGGATGAACCGCAAGACTCTCACTCGGATCGCCTTCGCCTCCGTCGCCGTTCCGGCCCTGGCCTTCGGCGCCCCGGCCACCGCAATGGCGGACAGCTTCTTCTCGGGTGAGTCCAGCGCCGCCGGCATCGAGGGCGCCGCGAGCCACAACGTGACCGCTGTCGCCTTCGACGGCAACGGCGGCGGCCACGGCCACAAGGGCGACAAGGGCCACGACCACTGGGACAACGGCGGCTCCTTCTACAAGAAGAGCGCCACCTGGGCGGGCCACGACGGCGCCGCCTCCCACAGCATCGTGAGCGGTGCGAACTAGGCATCCCGTTTCCGTCGGGCGCGGCGGCCGTGTCGGCCGCCGCGCCCGGCGGGCGTGACCCGACCCAACCCGAGGAGGGGAAGGACGATGGTCCGACTACGACGAGCGCTGTCCCTGACCGGCGTGGCCTTCGGCCTGGCGCTGGGTGCGCCCTCGGTCGCGATGGCCGACGCGGTCTTCGAGAAGGACTTCGGCAGCGCAAGCGCCGAGGGCGCCACCATGACCGTGGTCCACAGCCGCGTCGGCGACGACGGCAAGGTCTACTACGAGTACGTGACCTACACCGCCTCCATGCACGGAGCCACGGTGGACAGGACCACCAGCAAGGCGAACTGAGTTCCCGCGAGGTTGCGGGCGGACGGCCTCCACGGCTGTCCGCCCCTGGTGTGCGCGGGCGCGGCGCGGTACACGCGCCCCCGCGCACGGGAGGTGGAAAGACATGCGAAACCTGCTTCGAGGCCGTGCCCTCGCGGGGATGGCCGCGGCGGCCGTGTGCTGCGCGGGTGTGACCGGCGCGGCCGACCCCGGCGACGTGTTCGCCGGCGGCGGGACCCCGTCCGCGGTCCAGGGGACGGGCTCCGGGGGCGGCTGGCCCCCGCCGTGGTCCCAGGAGGAGCCGGCCGACCCCTGGACCGAGGCCGAGGCCGAGGTCGTGCGGCTGGTCAACGACAAGAGGCCCGGGTACGGGTGCGGGAAGCTGAGCGCCCACGAACTGCTCACCCGGGCCGCCCGGGAGCACAGCCAGGACCAGGCGGGCGACAGCGGTTTCCCCGGCGGCGGCTTCTTCGGCGGCAGTTCGTCGGCCAGGGACCGGGCCCGCGGCCTGGGCTACGCGAACCCTTCGGGCGAGATCGTGGCCAGCGGCTTCGAGACGGCCGAGGAGGCGGTGGATGCCTGGACGCGCCGCGGCCACAACCAGGTGCTCGCCGACTGCGGGTCCGAGCACATCGGCGTGGGCGTGGTGAAGGGCGACGGCGGCCCCTACTGGACCGTCGTCCTGGGCAAGGGCGCCTGAGCCGGACCCGCGGTACACGGGGCGCGTGACGGGCGGTGTGCAGCGGACGCACACCGCCCGTCACGCGTCCCGGGCGGTACCGCGCGGCGCGGACCGGGACCGCGGTCAGGAGGTGCCGACGGTCTCGGGCCCCTCCGGCGCGGGCTCCGGTTCCGGTTCGGCTGCCGGGTCCCCGCTGGTCTGCGAGGCGTCGGTCGGCACCGCGGGCGCGGACGGCTGCGGCGTGCTCGGGGTGAGGACGAACAGCATCACGAGCAGGCCCGCGGTGACCGCGGCGATCAGGCCGCACGCCACCCACGGTTTCCATCCGCCCAGGCCGGGGTCGGCCGGAGCGTCGGGGTCCCCCGACCCGAAGGACTCCAGTCGTCCGGCCAGGTCCGGTTCCTCCTCGCTGAGCTGCCGCTCGATCTCCGCGAGGATTCTTCTCTCGTGCTCTCTCAGGGACATGGCACCCTCCTCGGCCACGGGGGGAAGGACAGTCGTCGCCAGACTTACAGTCTCCCCCGGGTGTACCTGAGATATCCAGGTGTGCACAGCTTTTCCGATGTGGGTTTCTATGCCCGATTATGGGTAGAAAAAATCGGTTCTCTCCACAGGGTACGCCGCCATGTCGGACCCGAACGCGGTCCCGCGGGCCGGAGCGGCCGGGGGTCAGCCCGGGTAGCACTCGACCTCGGCGGCCTTGACCCCGGCCCACACCGCGTCCCCCCGGGCCAGCCCCAGCTCGGCCAGGGCCGCCGGGCTGATGTCGGCGGCCAGGGAGGGGCTCCCCGCCAGGTGCACCCGCACCTGGTCGCCGAACCGCTCGATCCCCTCCACCGTCAGCCGCCACACGTTGCGCGGGCTGCCGTGCGGACGGTGCGGGTACAGGGCCACTGCGCGCGGCGGAAAGGCCACCAGGGCCGGTCCCCGGTGCGCCTCGTGCGCCTCCACGCGCACCGGGCCGCGGGGCACGTCGCCGTCCAGAGTGACGGTGGTGCCCTCGGCCGTGCCCCGGAAGAGGTTGAGCCCCACCAGCCGCGCGACGTAGGCGGTACGGGGGCGCCGCGCCACCTCGGCGGGTCCGCCCTGCTGGACGACCCGGCCCTCCTCGATCACCGCCACCCGGTCGGCGAGCACCATGGCGTCGAGCGGGTCGTGGGTGACCAGCACCGTGGCCCCGTCGAACTCCTCCAGCAGGTGGCGCAGCCGGGCGCGCACGTCGATGCGGGTGCTGGCGTCCAGGGCGGCCATGGGCTCGTCGAGCAGCAGCAGGCGCGGGCGCACGGCCAGGGCGCGGGCCAGCGCCACGCGCTGGGCCTGCCCGCCGGAGAGGCGGCGCGGCCGCACGCGCGCGTAAGCGGACAGGCCCATGTGGGCGAGCAGTTCGGCGGCGCGCTCGCGGGCCGCCGTCCGCGACAGGCCCTGGCGGCGGGGACCGAAGGCCACGTTGTCCAGGGCGCTCATGTGCGGGAAGAGCAGGTAGTCCTGGAAGACCATGCCGATGGGGCGGTGCTCCACGGGCGTCCCGGTCTGATCGCGCCCGTCCACGAGGACGCGCCCGCCGGTGAGGGGCACCAGTCCGGCCAGGGCGCGCAGCGCCGAGGACTTGCCCGCGCCGTTGGGCCCCAGCAGGGCGAGGATCTCCCCCGGGCGCACCGTCAGGGCGGCCTCCAGGGTGAAGGCTCCCCGGCTCAGGCGCAGGTCGGCCTCCAGCGCGGGCGCGGTGGCGGCGGGGTCGTGGTCGGGTGCCATCAGGCGTTCGTCCACCTCTCGCGCAGGGTGGCCAGGACGGCCAGGCAGACCGCCAGCAGGATCAGGCTGAGCACGATGGCGGCCTCGGGGTCGCGCTGCATGGCCACGTACACGGCCAGCGGCATGGTCTGCGTGGTGCCCGGGAAGTTCCCGGCGAAGGTGATGGTGGCGCCGAACTCGCCCAGGGCACGCGACCAGCACAGGACCGCCCCCGCCGCGATGCCCGGCAGCACCATGGGCAGGGTGACGTGGGCGAAGACGGCCGCCCGCCCGGCGCCCAGGGTGGCGGCGGCCTCCTCGTAGCGGCGGTCCGCGCCGCGCAGCGCGCCCTCCACGCTGATCACCAGGAACGGCATGGCGACGAACACCTGGGCCAGGACCACGGCGGCGGGGGTGAAGGGCAGGGTGATCCCGAACCAGGCGTCCAGGTACCGGCCCACGATCCCGTTGCGCCCCAGGACCAGCAGCAGCGCCACGCCGCCGACCACGGGCGGCATCACCAGCGGGACGGTGACCAGGGCGCGCACCAGGCGGCGTCCGGGGAAGTCGGTGCGGGCCAGCAGCCAGGCCAGCGGCACCCCGAGGAGCAGGGACACGGCCGTGGCGGCGGTGGCGGTGGACAGGGACAGCCACAGGGCCGCCAGCACCTCGGGCTCGGCCAGGCGGCTGCCCATGGTGGACCAGGGCGCGCTGGCCAGCAGGCCCGCCATGGGCAGCACGAGGAAGGCCGCGCCCACGAGCGCGGGCAGCAGCAGGATCCAGGGCGCCCGGCCGAAGCGCCGGGGCCGCGGCGGGCGGCGGCGCGGCGCAGCGTCGGCGGTCGGCGCGGCTGGTTCAGCGGGGGCGCGGTCGGGCGTCATGGCACCTCGAACCCGGCGGCCCGCAGGATCTCCCCGCCCTCGGGCGAGCGCACCAGGTCCACCCAGGCGGCGGCGAGCGCGGCGTCGGAGGTCGTGGAGACGACCCCGATGGGATAGTCGTTGACCACCTCGTCGGACTCGTCGAACACGACGCCCTCGACCCGGTCGCCCGCGGAGACGACGTCGGTGGCGTAGACGAGTCCGGCGTCCACCTCGCCGAGCTCGACCTTGGTCAGGACCGCGCGCACGTCCTCCTCGTAGGTGTCGGGGGTGATCTCCAGTCCGGCCTCGTCCAGGACCGCGGCGGTGGCCGCGCCGCAGGGGACCTCCTCGGCGCAGAAGGCGACGGCGGTGTCCTCGTCCGCGAGGTCGGCCAGCTCCTCCACACCGGCCGGATTGTCCGGGGGCACGGCGATGCGCAGGGTGTTGGCGGCGAAGACGACGCCCCGCGCGCCGTGCTCCGCGGCCCAGTCGGGCTCCAGCCCCTCGCCCTCGACGACCCGTTCCATGGTGGCGGTGTCGGCGGAGGCGAAGACATCGGCGGGGGCGCCGGAGTTGATCTGGAGGGCCAGGTCGCTGCTGCCCGCGAAGTTGAGGACCACCTCGGTGCCGGGGTGCTCGGCCTCGAACTCCTCGGCCAGGTCGGTGAAGACGTCGGTGAGGGAGGCCGCGGCGAAGACGTTGAGCCGGTCGCCGGATTCCTCCCCCGGGGAGCAGGCGCAGAGGACGAGCGCGGCCGCGGCCAGGGCGGGGGCCAGCCGGAAAGCTCCGGACCGGGGGTCGCGGGGAGCGGGCTCACGCATGGCGCTCCCCGGTGGTCTCCACGACCACGTTGGTGGACTTGACCACCGCGGTGGCGATAGTGCCCACCTCCAGGCCGAGTTCGTCGGCGGCCTCGCGGCTCATCAGCGAGACCACCCGGTGGGGTCCGGCCTGGATCTCCACGCTGGCCATCACCCGGTCGCGGACGACGTCGGTGACCAGGCCGCGGAAGCGGTTGCGGGCGGAGGACAGGTGCCGGGCCGGGTCCTCGTCGGCCCCCGTGCTCATGAACCCGGCCAGGTCCGCGCCCTCGATCAGACGCCTTCCGGAGGCTTCGCGGGTGGCGGACAGGCGGCCGGAGTCGACCCAGCGCCGGACGGTGTCGGCGCTGACGCCGAGGAGGTCGGCGGCCTCGCTGATGTGGAAGGTCGGCATGGGGCCAACCTACCCCTGGCATCTGCTGGGGCAAAAGGGGCTTTCCGCTAGCAGATGCTTACTTTCTCGCTCTTGTTCCGGGATTCTGCGGCAGACGGGCGCGCCGGACCCGAGCGGCGCCCGAGCGAGTGCCACGGCGCACGGAAAGGGCTCCGGGCCGGGGACGCCTCCCCCGGCCGGAGCCCGCGCGCTCGCCGTCCGCGGTCAGCCGCGCACGTCGGCGGCCTCGCCGAGCGGCCCCTGGGCGCGGTAGTCGTCCAGCGCGGTGACCACGTACCCGGCGCCGTCCTCCAGCGGCTCGGTGTCGGTCAGCGCGGTGCGCCCGGTGAGGCCCACGAGGTTGTCCGCGGTGACCGCGGCGCAGCGCTCCTCCTCGGTCCCGACGGCGGCCGCGTCGACGGGCAGCCGGTAGACGGCGTAGAAGCGGGCGCCGTCCACGGCCTCCCACGCCACGTCGACCCCCTCGTCGGCGGCCCGGGCCGTGACGCCGCCGACCGCGCCGACCAGCGGTTCCCGGCCCTCGGGCGCGTCGGAGAGCGGCGGCAGGGCGGGGGCGCCGTAGTGCTCGTCGGCCAGCGCGGCGTAGGCGTCGGCGGCCTGCTCGCGCAGGTTCTTGATGGAGAAGTAGACGTCGCCGTCCACCTGGGGCAGTTCGCCGGAGTAGTCCAGCTGGGTGCTGAGCGCGTCCTCGCCGGTCCAGCCGTCCTCGCCCACCCGGTAGGCGGCCTGGCCGATGTACAGGTCCACGCCGGTGCCCTCGACCTCCCGGGCCCACCAGTCGGCCAGGACCTCGTAGTCGGCGGTCTCGAAGCCCCGCTGCCAGTACAGCTGCGGCGCGACGTAGTCGACCGTGCCCTCCTGGATCCAGGTGCGGGTGTCGGCGTGCTGGGCGTCGTAGGACTGCAGGCCCGAGCTGGCCGAGCCGCTGGGGTCGGTGGAGTCGTTGCGCCAGATGCCGAACGGGGAGATGCCGAAGCTCACCCAGGGCTTGGTCGCCTCGATGCCCTCGTGGACGCCGGCGATGAGCCGGTCGACGTTGTCGCGGCGCCAGTCCTCGCGGTCGTCGAAGCCCTCGCCGTGCTCCTCCCAGGAGGCGTCGTCGTCGAACTCCTCGCCCTCCTTGGGGTAGGGGTAGAAGAAGTCGTCGAAGTGCACGCCGTCGACGTCGTAGCGCTCGACCACGTCGAGGATCACGCGGGTCACCCACTCGCGGACCTCGGGGTTGCCGGGGTCGAAGTAGGCCTCGACGCCGTAGTCGACGAGCCACTCGGGGTTCTCCCTCGCCGGGTGGTCCTCGGCCAGGTTCTCGACGTCGGGGTCCTGGAAGCCCACGCGGTAGGGGTTGAACCAGGCGTGCAGCTCCAGGCCGCGCTCGTGCGCCCCGGCCACCGCGTACTCCAGCGGATCGTAGCCGGGGTCGCCGCCCTGCTCTCCGGTGAGGTAGCGCGCCCACGGCTCCAGGTCCGACTCGTAGACGGCGTCGGCGGTCGGCCGCACGTGCAGGAAGACCGCGTTGAGCCCCATGGCGGAGGCGTCGTCGAGGTAGGCGTCGAGCTCGGCCTTCTGCTCCTCGGCGGACAGGCCCGGCTCGGAGGGCCAGTCGATGTTGCGGACCGTGGTCAGCCACGCCCCGCGCATCTGCCGCTGCGCCCCGCCGTCCCCGCACCGGACGGGGGCGGCCGCCCCGGACCCGCCGTCGGCCGGCGGCTCCTCCCCGGAGCCCCCGCCGGTGCAGCCCGCCAGCAGGACGGTGGCCGCGGCGGCCGTCGCGGCCCACCGCAGCGCGGCGCGCGACGGGGTCACGGCACGGGCCACTGAATCCATGGAACAGGTCTCCTCTGAGGGGGAATCGGGACGCGCACCGCCGTCACCGTGACGTCGCACCGCGAACCAGAGTAGGCCAGACAGTCGATTTTCGGACACGATCGCGGCAATCTGTGGACAACCTCGCAGCCCCGGCGCCGGGGGCCGTCGCAGCGGGTCCACGGAGCGCCCGCGCGGGCGGCGGCGGAGCACGATCCCCGCCGTGCGGCGGCGGAGGCCGGGGTCACCGCGGCGGCCCCGGCCCGGGTGGGGGCACGTGCGCACCCCGGCCACCACGGCCGATACCGGACACACCGTCCCAGACGAGGTCCTAGACTCGGGGACCGTGAACGCCCTCCTGAGCCCGCCCCGTCTGTCCGTCCGCACCGTCGCCCTGCGCGACGACACCGCCAGCCTGGTGGACCGCCTGCCCGCGGACTCCCCTCTGGCCTGGCTGACCGGCGACGAGGGCATCGTGGGCTGGGGACGGGCAGCGCGGCTGGACCTGGCCGGTGAACCCGAATCCGCCGAGCCCACCGACACCACCCGCTTCACCGAGGCGGCCCGCTGGATCAACGCCCTCACCGAGCGCGCCGAGGTCCACGACGAGGTGGGGGTGCCCGGCACCGGCCCGGTCGCGTTCGGCACGTTCGCCTTCTCCCCCTCCTCCGCGGGATCGGCCCTGGTGGTGCCGCGCGTGCTGGTCGGGCGGCGCGACGGCCGCGCCTGGCTGACCACCGTCACCGAAGCGCCCGGGGAGCACCCGGCCGAGCCGCTGGGCCCCACGTCGGCGCGGCGGCCCGTGGGTCCGCTCTCCTGGAGCCGGGGGTCGCTGACCGGCGAGCAGTGGATGGGCGCCGTGGCCGGTACCGTCGAGCGCATCCGCGCGGGCGAGCTCGACAAGGCCGTGCTGGCGCGCGACGCCCTGGCCGAGGCCGACGCCCCCATCGACGTGCGCACACTGCTGGAGCGGCTGCGGCTGCGCTTCCCCGGTTGTTTCACCTTCTCCGTGGACGGCATGGTCGGAGCCACCCCCGAGCTGCTGCTGCGCCGCGAGGGCGACCAGCTCTCCTCGCTGGTGCTGGCCGGGACCCGCCCCCGGGGCGAGGACCCCGAAGGCGACCGGCTCCTGGCCGAGGAGCTGCTGGCCTCGGCCAAGGACGTGGACGAGCACCGCATGGCCGTGGACTCCCTGCGCACCGCGCTGGAACCGCTCACCGAGGAACTGGACGTGCCCGCGCGGCCACGCCTGCTCGCGCTCGCCAACGTGCAGCACCTGGCCACACCGGTGCGCGCCCGCCTGTCCCCCGGGGTGTCGGCGCTGGACGCGGTCGCGGCCCTGCACCCCACGGCGGCCGTGGGCGGCACACCCACCGCGGCGGCCATGCGGCTGATCGCGAAGTCCGAGGGCATGGACCGGGGAGGCTACGCCGGTCCGGTCGGGTGGCTGGACGGCGCGGGCAACTCCGAGTGGGGCATCGCCCTGCGCTGCGCCCGCGTGGAGGGCGCGCGCGCCCGGCTGTTCGCCGGAGGGGGCATCGTCGCCGGTTCCGAGCCGGAGTCGGAGCTGGCCGAGACCGAGTCCAAGTTCCGGGTCATGCGCGAGGCCCTGACCGACCCCGTCTGAGCCGGGGCGGGAGCGGGGCCCGCGCTCCGGTCCGGGCTCCGCGGCGCGCACGCGGGCGGCGGTCGGTACGGGGCGGCGTTCCGCAGGGGGTGGCGATGCGCACAGCGGCCGCCGTCCGTGCGGGATTTCACGGCCGCGAAACACGGCGCCGCTAGCGTGGCGCCCATGCGTGTCCACGAGGTTTCCTGGGACGATCCCGACGCCGCCGCCCTGCGGGCCGGTCAGCGGGCGGAGATCGCCGAACGGTACGGCACCACCGACTCCGAGCCGGGGGTGGCCCCCTCCGCCGGGGACATCGCGGTGTTCGTGGTGGCCCGCGACGCCTCGGGCGCGGCCGTGGGCTGCGGCGGCCTGCGCGACCTCGGCGACGCGGCGGGCGAGGTCAAGCGGATGTACGTGCGGCCCGACCGGCGCGGCTCGGGCGCGGCGGCGCTGGTCCTGGCGGCCCTGGAGGAGTGGGCCCGCGAGCGGGGCTGGAAGTGCCTGCGCCTGGAGACGGGCGACCGGCAGCCCGACGCGGTGCGCTTCTACACCCGTTCGGGGTACACGCCCATCCCCGCTTTCGGCGCCTACGCCGACGAGCCCTCCTCGCTCTGCTTCGAGAAGACCCTCTGAGGCCCGCGCGCCCCGGGCGGGGGCCCGAAAACGAGGAACCGGCCCCGGCAGCCCCCACGATGGAAGCCGGGGCCGGTGGTCTTCGTCCCTACCGGCGGGAGGAGGGCAGGGCTACCTGCCGACCTCGCGGCCCGCGGTGTGCCAGATGCACACCACGGAGGGGCGCGGGAACTCGCCGTCGGGCCAGGTGCTGGTGGGCGCCTCGAAGGTGCCGCCGTCACCGGGGTGCTGGGGGCCCAGGAAGACCGTCTTGCTGTCCTCGGTGACGAAGGGGCCGCAGGCCTCCGCGCCGACCGGGACGGTGGCGAAGGTCTTCAGCTCACCGCGGAAGCGGCCCTCGACCGGCATGACGTGCAGGCCGTCGTTGATCCCCAGGGCGCCCGGCTGGCCGTCCGTGGAGATCCACAGGTTGCCGTCCTTGTCGAAGGTCAGGTTGTCCGGCGCGGAGATCGGCATGACCTTGGACTTGTCGAAGCCCGCGTAGTAGGTGTCGTCGTCCTCGGGGTTGCCGCACACCAGCGGCACGTTCCAGGCGAAGGAGGTGGCGGCCGCGTCGTTGCCGGACTCGACGATCTCCAGGATGTGGCCGTGCCGGTTGGGGCCGCGCGGGTTGGGCTCGTCGGCCTGGCCGGGCTCGCGGGAGGAGTTGTTGGTCAGCGCGCAGTAGACCTTGCCGGTGACCGGGCTGGGCTCGAAGTCCTCGGGGCGGTCCATCTTGGTGGGGCCCACGACGTCGGCGGCCAGACGGGTGTGGATGAGCACCTCGGCGACGCTGAAGCCGGGGACGAAGCTCTCGGTGTCGGTGCACAGCGCGACCCACTCGCCGGAACCGTCGAACTCGCCGTCCGCGGGCAGCGCGCCGGAGCCGTCGAACTCCTCGGCGGGGCTGTTGCCGGACAGGCGTGCCACGTACAGCGTGCCGGTGTCCAGCAGGGAGAGGTTGTGGCGCCGGGAGCCCTCGACGTACTTCTTGGCGCTGACGAACTTGTACATGTAGTCGAAGCGCTCGTCGTCGCCCATGTAGGCCACGACCCGGCCGTCGTCGGCCAGGCGGGTGGTGGCGCCCTCGTGCTTGAAGCGGCCGAGCATGGTGCGCTTGACCGGCTCGGACCCGGGGTCGAGCGGGTCGACCTCGACGATGTAGCCGAAGCGGTTGATCTCGTTGGGGTGCTTGGAGAGGTCGAAGCGCTCCTCGAAGCGCTCCCAGCGGCGTCCCGTGGCACCGGTGCCGACGCCGTAGCGCCTGGTCTCGGCGGACCCGGAGCCGTTGGCGAAGTACTGGTTGAAGTTCTCCTCGGCGGTGAGGAAGGTGCCCCACGGGGTCATGCCGCCCGCGCAGTTGTTGAGCATGCCCCGGACCAGGGTGCCGGTGGGGTCCTCCGCCGTCTTGAGCAGGTCGTGCCCGGCGGCGGGGCCGGTGATGCGCATGGGGGTGTCGGCGGTGATGCGGCGGTTGAAGGAGCGCTCGCCCGTGGAGAGCACCCACTTGCCGGTGCGGCCCTCGCGCTGGAGCTCGACGATGGAACCGCCGTGGGCGGCCATGGCGATGCGGACCTGCTCCTCGGTGGCGGCGTCGCCCCCGGCGTACCCCGGGAACATGAGTTCCTCGTTGGTGTACTCGTGGTTGACCCACAGCAGGGCGTGGTCGTCGTCGAGCTGGTGGAAGCCGACGTAGTCGCAGTTGTAGCCGAACTGCTGGGCCTGCGCCTCGGCGGTCTGGTCGTACACGTCGAACTCGGGCGCGCCGGGCAGGACCGGCTCGCCCCAGCGGATGATGACGTGCTGGTCGTAACCCCGGGGGATGGTGATCTTGTCGTCGTTGTTGGGCTGGACGCTGGTGAAGGTGGGCCGCGGCGAGGGGTGGGGGCGGTCGGGACCGCGGCGGTCGGCCGAGGCCGGGCTGAGCGCGGCGAGTCCGAGCGCGCCCGCTCCGGCGCTCACGGCACCGGCCTGGATGATGGAGCGGCGGGAGAGCGCCTTGGCGAAGATGTCCCCGAAGTAGGGGTTGTCGCTGGTGTTGGGAGCCGGGTGGAAACAGGCGTCGCCGCAGCGCAGTCTGCATGTCGCACGGGAACGGCCGCCACCGACCTGGCCGATCAACGGCAGCTGGCGGCGGCGGGGCGCGGATTCGGGCACACCTTCTCCTTGGGGATCGTGCTGCTCACACGCGCTCCGTCGGTGCGGGGTCTGACCGGGGCGCGCGGATTGTCTCCTGGTCCGGCGGGGTGCTCCCCCGGACGCTCTCGACCTTGGCCGAAATTCCGAACGCGCAGGTGAAACCAAGGTGAACGCGCCTACAACTCCGGCGCATGCCCTGGTAGGTCACGCTGGGAATCCGGAGGGACACACATCGTCGGGTTCCGGTCGTGATCATGGCGCACCGTACCCGCCGGGTCCACGTGACACGCCCGTAACCGTCACCGGAGTTGTCGCCCCTCCCGTGATTCGGCGCAGGGCGAAGCGGCGCGCCGCGGGGGCGGGACCGGCGCGGTGGCGGGAAAACGGTTGCCGGTCGAAGGGGTTTTAGGGCATGCCGACAGCGGGACGCACGGGAGGTCGAAAAGGGGCGGGCGCGGTGCCCGGCGCCGCGGCGGACGGCCCCGGCCCGCGCGGTGGCCCCGCCCGCTTCTGTCAGGGGCGTGCGCTCAGAGCGCCTCGTCCACCGCGGCGTCGACCGCGGCCTGGATACGGCGGCGCAGCGCGGCGCTGCCCGCGCGGTGGGTGCGCACCTCGATCAGGCGCGGCCCCTCGCCCAGCAGCGCCTTGGGCAGGTCGGTCGCCCACTCCAGGCGGGTGTAGGGCACGTCGGCCACCGCGGCCACACGTTCCATCGACGCCCCGTGCGGGGTGCCGAACACCCGCTCGAAGTCGGGGTGCCCGGCCTGCTCCAGACCGGAGAAGATCCCGCCGCCGTCGTTGTTGACCACGACGATCGCCAGGTCCGGGCGCGGCTCCCCCGGGCCGATCAGCAGCCCGTTCTGGTCGTGCAGCATGGCCAGGTCGCCCAGCAGCGCGTAGGCGTGCCCCCCGCCCCCGGCCTGGTGGGCCAGCGCCGCGCCGATGGCCGTGGAGACCGACCCGTCGATCCCGCTCACGCCCCGGTTGCCCACCAGGCGCACGCCGCAGCGCGCCCGCATGGTGGCGTCCAGGTCGCGGATGGGCATGCTCGAACCGGCGAACAGCAGCGAACCGGCGGGCATGTGCGCGACCAGGTCGCGGGCCAGCCTCGGCTCGCTGAGCACCTCCTCCTCGTCCAGCACCGCGTCCAGGGCGGCACGGGCCACCGCCTCCGCCTCCGACCAGGTCCGCGACCACTCGGTGCGCCGCGGAGCGCCCGGGTCCGCACCGGCGGGCGGAGCGACCGCGGCCACCACGTCGGTGGCGGTGCGCACGGGGTCGGAGAAGGCGTTGAGCGCGCTCGCCGACGGGTCGCCCAGCGCGCCCGCGCTGACCACCACGTGCCGCTCGGCCCGGCGCAGGTAGGCCAGGATCTGCCGGGACAGGTTGGGGCGGCCCACACTCACCACCAGCTCCGGCGCCGGCCGCGCGGCCACGCGCGGCGAGGCCAGCAAGTGCCGGTAGGTGGACAGCGCGTCCGCGCGGCGGGCGTTGGAGGTCGGTTCGGCCAGCAGCGGCCACCCGGTCGCCTCGGCCAGCGCCAGGAACGGCACCGGGTCGTAGTCCCCGTCGCCGCACACGATCACACCGCGTTCGACGTCGGGCAGCGGGAACAGCGCGGGTTCGGTCAGCGGCCCCGGGCGGCCGATCCACGCCCGGCCGCCGTCGCGCCCCTCCAGGGGCTCGGGCCAGGCGCCCGTGTCGGCGTCGGGGGTCAGCGGGTCGCGGAAGGCCACGTTGAGGTGGACCGGGCCGGGGCGCCCGCCCAGCGCCGAGCCCCACGCGCGGCAGGCCAGCGACCGCCAGTAGGCGACCATGCCGGGAACCGGGTCGGGGGTGCCGACCTCGGCGAACAGGCGGACCGCGCCGCCGTACAGGCCGATCTGGTCCACCGTCTGGTTGGCGCCGGTCCCGCGCAGCTCCGGGGGCCGGTCGGCGGTGAGCACCAGCAGCGGCACACCGCTCTCGTCGGCCTCCATCACCGCCGGGTGGAAGTTGGCCGCGGCCGTGCCGGAGGTGCACACCACCGCGACCGGGCGGCGCGAGACGCGGGCCATGCCGAGGGCGAGGAAGGAGGCCGAGCGCTCGTCGATGCGCACGTGCACCCGGATTCCGGGGTGGGCGACCAGGGCCAGGGCGAGCGGTGTCGAGCGCGACCCCGGCGCGACGACGGCCTCGGCCAGGCCGCAGCGGGCCAGCTCGTCGACCAGGACACGCGCCAGGGCGGTGGACGGATTCATCAACTCTCTCGATCGTCTCAAGGTGTACCCAGTATCACCATGTGGACCCGGCCCCTACAGTCAACCCCCACCTGGGACCCGCGGAGGACGAACACGGCTGTTACACCTCACACACGCCGACAGGACATCCGGCACCCCGTCACCGTGCGCCCCGGGCGTAACACCAACGCCGGTGGCCGCGCGGTCATCCGGCGCCGGGGACCTCGTCGGCGGCCGACCGCGCGGCCTCGGCGCGGGCCCGCCAGGCGGCGGGGTCGACCTCCACCGCGCGCAGGCCCGCCTCGTCCACCGCCACCGGGCGCACGGGCAGGAACCCGTTCTCGGGCAGCAGGGGGTCGGCGGTCACGTCGGCGGTCAGCATCTGCACGGTGGCCAGGCCGCACGCGTGGGGCAGCTCAGGCAGCGCGGCGGCCAGGGCCACCCCCGCCGCCAGGCCCACCGAGGTCTCCACGGCGCTGGAGACCACCACCGGCAGGCCGCACGCCTCGGCCACGCGCAGCGCGGCGCGCACCCCGCCCAGCGGCTGGACCTTGAGGACCACGATGTCGGCGGCGCCGGCGGCGCGCACCCGCAGCGGGTCCTCCGCCCTGCGGACGGACTCGTCGGCGGCCACGGGGACCGACACCCGGCGGCGCACGGCTGCCAGCTCGTCCAGGGTGGCGCACGGCTGCTCGACGTACTCCAGGCCGAAGCGGTCCAGTTCGCGCACCATCCGCACGGCGGTGTCGACGTCCCAGGCGCCGTTGGCGTCCACCCGCACCAGCCCGGAGGGGCCAAGGGCGTCGCGGACCGCCTCGACGCGGGCCAGGTCCTCGGCGGGGTCCTGCCCGCGTTCGGCCACCTTGACCTTGGCGGTGGCGCAGCCGCCCGCGGAGACGATCGCGTGGGCCCGCTCGGGGTCCACGGCGGGCACGGTCACGTTGACCGGCACGCGGTCGCGGACGGGCGCGGGCCAGCCGTGGTGGGCGGCCTCCTCACAGGCGGCCCACCAGCGGGCGCACTCGCGCGGGCCGTACTCGGCGAAGGGGGAGAACTCCCCCCATCCGGCGGGCCCGCGCACGAGCATGCCCTCGCGGACGGTGATGCCGCGGAAGCGGTTGCGCAGGCCGACCGCGAAGGCGCGTCCCCCGGCGGGCGTGCCCGCCGGGTCGGGTTCGGCAGCGGTCACGGACGACGCGGGAACTTGTCGAACTCCGGGCGGCGCTTCTCCTTGAAGGCGTCGCGGCCCTCCTGGGCCTCCTCGCTCATGTAGTAGAGCATCGTGGAGTCACCGGCGAACTGCTGCATCCCGGCCGCGCCGTCGCTGACGGCGTTGATGGCGCCCTTGAGCATGCGCAGCGCCAGCGGGGACTTCTCCAGCATCTCCCGGGCCCAGGCCACGGTCTCCTTCTCCAGGTCCTCCAGCGGCACGACCGTGTTGATCATGCCCATGTCCAGGGCCTCCTGCGCGCTGTACTGGCGGCACAGGTACCAGATCTCGCGGGCCTTCTTCAGGCCGACGGTCTCGGCGAGCAGCCAGGAGCCGTAGCCGCCGTCGAAGGAGCCGACCTTGGGGCCGGTCTGGCCGAACTTGGCGTTGTCCGCGGCGATGGTCAGGTCGCAGCAGACCTGGAGCACGTTGCCGCCGCCGATGGACCAGCCGGCGACCATGGCGATGACGGGCTTGGGCAGGCGGCGGATCTGCACCTGGAGGTCGAGCACGTTGAGGCGGCCGATGCCCTGGCGGGCCACGGCGTCGTCGCCCATGTAGCCGTCCTCGCCGCGGATCTTCTGGTCGCCGCCGGAGCAGAACGCCTGGTCACCGGCGCCGGTGAAGATGATCACGCCGACCGAGGAGTCGTCGCGGGCGAGGTTGAAGGCGTCCTGGAGCTCGAACAGCGTCTGGGGCCGGAAGGCGTTGTGCCGCTCGGGGCGGTTGATCGTGATCTTGGCGATGCCCTCCGCGGTCTCGTAGATGATGTCGGAATACTCGCCCGACCGCTGCCAGTCGATCACGCTGCTCACGGCTACTGCTTCTCCTCAACAGGGACACTGTGGACGGCGCGGACGTGTCACCACGTCCACGCGACAACCCTACGCATTGTGCCAGGCGGGCGGGGACGCGCGGGCGGGGCGGTGCTCCTTGCGCCCGGGTCCGCCGCCCGGCGCCGGACCCGGCCCCCGGGGCGGACGCGCCGGACACGGGCGTACCCTTGCCGTCGTGGCACGCGAGAGACAGGTCGAGGCAGGCGGAACGCACCCCCGCGACCTGGAGGGGCGCCCCCTCCAGGCGGTGCGCGGACTGGCGCCGGAGCGCCTGGGCGACCTGTTGGCCCGGGCCCTGGACGGGCACGGCCCCGCCCTGCTGCCGATCCCGGACGGGACCCCCGACGCGCGCGTGGACGAACTCCTGGCCGCCATGCGCCCGGCCTCCCTGCGCACCCCGGACGGGGTCGCCGCACTGGACGGCGCCCGCCCTGCGGGCGGGGACACCGCCCTGGTCATCACCACCTCGGGCTCCACCGGCGCGCCCAAGGGCGTGGAGCTGTCGGCCGCCGCGCTGCGCTCCTCCGCGCGGGCCTCGGTGGCGCGGATCGGCGCCGCTCCCGGCGACGCGTGGCTGTGCGTGCTGCCCGCCGGGCACATCTCCGGCATCCAGGTGATCATGCGCGCCCTGGCCACGGGCGGCCGGATCGAGCACGCGGCCTTCTCGGTGGGGGCGGTGGCCGAGCTCGCGCGCGGATCGCGACCGCACGTGTCCCTGGTGCCCACCCAGCTGCGGCGCCTGCTGGCCGCCGGGACCGACCTGTCGGTGTTCGGGACCGTCCTGCTCGGCGGCGCCGCCGCCGACCCCGCCCTGCTGCGGGAGGCGCGCGGGGCCGGGGGCCGGGTGGTCACCACGTACGGCATGAGCGAGACCTGCGGCGGGTGCGTCTACGACGGCGCCGCGCTGGACGGGGTGCGGGTGCGGGTGGAGTCCCCCTCGGCCGACGGGGCCGGGCGGATCCTGCTGTCGGGGCCGGTGCTGCTCAGCGGCTACCGCCTGGCGCCCGGGGCCGGTGCCGATCCGGGCGCCCTGGTCACCGACACCGACGGGACGCGGTGGCTGCGCACCAACGACCTGGGCCGTCTGGACGGGGCCGGGCGCCTGAGCGTGCTCGGACGCGTGGACGAGGTGGTCAACACCGGCGGCCACAAGGTGGTGCCGGGGCAGGTCAACGCCCGTCTGCTGGAGCACCCCGCCGTGGCCGACTCGGTGGTGGTGGGCCGGTCCGACCCCGAGTGGGGCGAGCGGGTGAGCGCCGTCGTGGTGCCCGCCGACCCCGACGCGCCGCCCTCCCTGGAGCAGCTGCGCGCGTGGGTGCGCGAGCGCCTGCCCGCCTACGCCGCGCCCCGCGAGCTGGAGGTGCGCGCCTCCCTGCCGATGCTGGCCTCGGGCAAGCCCGACCTGGTCTCCCTGCGCGGCCCGCGCGGCTGACCGGCGGGCCCGGCCCGGGGGCTCCCGCCGAAGGGCGCACGCGCTCCGCGCGGCTGAGCGGCGGCAGCGTCCCCGCACGGTACCGCTGCTGAGGACCCCCGCGTTCCCGGCCGACGCCCGTCCGGGCGGGGGCGGGCGTCCCGACGCGGTCCGCGGCACCGGCCGCGGGAGCCGCACCGGCGCGGACCCCCGCGCCCCCTCCGGCGCCGCCACCAGCGCCCCGCGGTCCGGGCGCGTGTACCGGCGCGCCTTCGACCCGTGGGACCCTGGGGCGCGTCGGGTGCCGCGCCCCACCACGTCGGTGCCCGTCGAACAGCAGTGACGGCCCGGGGCCGGGCGGTCCGGTCGCTCCGTGCGGAGCGGCCGGTCACGGACGTGTCGGACAAAAGACGGGGAACTTCCCCGGGCGCTCCGACGTCTACCTGAGTAATCCGGCCCCTCGGCCCCTCTCCCAAGGAGGTCCGCAGTTGGTGACAGCCCTCGGCCCACACGTTCGTGCCCCTGCGCTCTCCCCCCAACCGGCCCCCCTTCCCCGCCCGCAACGGTTCCGGGCACGCTCCTTTACCCGCTCCCCACAGCGTTTGGCCACTTCCGTCGCAGTGATCTACGCCACTTCGGCTGATATCCAATCGAGACAGGGAACATTTGACTCCCCAACACGTTGGACATATTGGCGCGTCCAGCCGGCGGGAACCGTCCGCCGCGTGCCACACGTCTTGGAAGGGAGGGAGGTGCCCCGATGACGAGCACTGCCCCAGCCGCTCCGGCACCCACCGCCGGAGCCCCCGCTGACACCGCTCGCAGCGACGACGCGTCCGCCGACGCGGTCCTGACCGACCTGCTCGACCGCGGACGCGCCCAGGGGTACCTGTCCCTCTCCGAACTGCGTGCCGCTTTCACCGCGGCCGCCGTCTCCACCGGCGACGGCCGTTCCATCCTGCGTGAACTCACCGAGAACGGGGTCAGGCTCGCCAACGGGGGCGACGACTCCGCACCGGTGGCCGATCCCGACGCCGAGGACGACGTGCTGGAAGACACTCTCATCGCCACGGTGCCCGACACCGACGAGGCACCCAGGGCCGAAGGCAAGACCGCGCCGCGCAAGGGCCCCTCCCCCCGGAGGAAGACCCGCTCCACACGGCGCGTCAAGAAGGCCGAGCCCGCCCAGACCACCACCGACACGGAAACCGGCGAGGCCGACCTCGACGACCAGTCCCCCGCCATGGGCGACTCGGTCCACACCTACCTCAAGGCCATCGGCCGACGCCAGCTCCTCACCGCGGAGCAGGAGGTCGACCTGGCCAAGCGGGTCGAGGCCGGGCTCTACGCCGAGTACCGGCTCGGCCTGCACGGCGAGGTGGACGGCTCCGCACCGCTGGCCGAGGTCGAGGCCGAAGAGCTGGAGTGGGTGGCCGAGGACGGCCGCAAGGCCAAGTCCCACATGCTGGAGGCCAACCTGCGCCTGGTGGTGTCGGTGGCCAAGAAGTACAGCGACCGGGGGATGTCGCTGCTCGACGTGGTCCAGGAGGGCAACCTCGGCCTGATCCGCGCCGTGGAGAAGTTCGACTACACCAAGGGCTTCAAGTTCTCCACCTACGCCATGTGGTGGATCCGCCAGGCCATCCAGCGCGGTTTCGCCGACTCCGCGCGCACCATCCGCCTGCCCGTGCACGTCCTGGAGCTGCTGAGCAAGGTCAGCCGCCTGGAGCGCGACATGCACCAGGCGCTGGGCCGCGAGCCCACGCCGGAGGAGCTGGGTCTGGAGCTGGACAAGACCCCGGCCCAGATCGAGGAGCTGCTGCGGGTCACCCGCCAGCCCATCAGCCTGGACTCCACCATCGGCGAGGACGGCGAGACCCGCATCGGCGACCTGATCGAGGACGTGGACGCCTCGGAGGCCTCCGAGGTGGTGGACCGCCAGCTCATGGCCGACCAGCTGCGCAACGCGCTGTCGGACCTGGAGCCGCGCGAGGCCACCATCATGTCCCTGCGCTTCGGCCTCATGGACGGCCGTCCGCGCACTCTGGACGAGATCGGCAAGCACCTGGGGCTGACCCGCGAGCGCATCCGCCAGCTGGAGAAGCAGTCGCTGTCCAAGCTGCGCCACCCCAGCCGTGCCCAGCAGCTGCTGGACTTCGCCAGCTAGGGCCCGGCGCGACGGGCGACACGGGGCCGCTCCCCACAGGGGGCGGCCCCGCGCCGTGTCCGAAACCCTCAGGGCGAACCCTGGTTCGTCCCCGGTATCGCGTCCGTTCCGGCACGCCGCCGACACCGCGGTGCGACGATGGTGACCATGAGCGATCACCCCCAGCGCCACAGCGACGAGATCTCCGCCGCGCTGCGCGCCAGCCGCGAGCTCGGCCCCGAGTACGACGAGGCTGTGGCGGCCTCCCTGGTCGAGCGCATCGACGGCACCGTCGAGGCGCGCGTGCGCCACCACCTGGCCGCGCAGGCGCGCACGGAGACGGCCAAGGTGGGCATGCCCTCCAACACCGTGCGCTTCGTGCTCTCCCTGGTGTGCCTGGGCGTGAGCATCCCGGTCTCCGCGATCACCGCGGCCGTGGGCAGCCCGGCGGCGCTGCCGCTGGTCTGGCTCGGGCTGATCCTGTTCTACGTCGTCTCGGTCGTGGGCCTGCGCCGCTGACCGGTCTCCGGACGTGACCTGGAACATATCGATTCCGCCACGGATCACCTCCGTCGCTTATCTGCCCGTATGCTCCTTGTGTCCGAAGCCCTACAGTCGTGCCCACCACGGACCACACCGGTCCCACCAGGGGGAAGGACACGATGGTAGCCATCGAGCAACGCAGGACGACGTGGAAACAGATCGGTCCGGGCATCGTCGTCGCGGCCACCGGCGTGGGCGCTGGCGACATGGTCGCCACACTCATCGCGGGCAACCAGTTCGGCTACGCCCTGCTGTGGGCCACCGTCGTCGGCTGCCTGGTCAAGATCTCCCTTGCCGAGGCCACCGGGCGCTGGCACCTGGCCACGGGGACCACCATCTTCGCCGGCTGGAGCAGCCTGGGTAAGTGGACCACCGTCTACTTCGCGCCCTACATCGTGATCTGGGGCTTCGTCTACGGCGCCAGCGCCATGTCCGCCACGGCCCTGCCCCTGGCCGCGCTGATGCCGGGCGTACCCCTGGAGGTGTGGGCGGTCCTGGCCGGGATCTCCGGCCTGGTGATCGTCTGGTTCAACCGCTACGCGGTGTTCGAGAAGATCATGACGGTGCTCGTGGGCGTCATGTTCGTCACCGTGGTCGGCCTGGCCGTCTACGTCGTCCCCGACATCGGCCAGACGCTCCGGGGCCTGGTCCCGATGCTCCCCGAGGGCTCGGTGTTCTACACCATGGGCCTGGTCGGCGGCGTCGGCGGCACCATCACCATGGCGGCCTACGGCTACTGGGTCAACTCCAAGGGCTGGCGGGACTCCTCCTGGATGCGGATGATGCGGCTGGACAACCGCGTCGCCTACGTCACCACCGGCATCTTCGTCGTGGCGATGCTCATCGTGGGCGCCGAGCTGCTCTACGCGAGCGGCATCACGCTCCAGGAGAGCGACCAGGGCCTGATCCAGCTGGGCGACGTCCTGCGCGAGCGCTTCGGCGGGTTCGTGGCGACGGCCTTCCTCATCGGCTTCTTCGCCGCCGCCTACTCCTCCATCATCGGCGTGTGGAACGGCGTGAGCCTGCTGTTCGCCGACTTCGTCAACCACCTGCGGGGCAGGACCAACACCGACCCCGGGGAGAACCAGAAGAGCTGGGCCTTCCGCGGCTACGTGCTCTGGCTGACCTTCCCGCCGATGCTGCTCCTGCTGATCGGCAAGCCCTTCCAGCTGGTCATCGCCTACGGGGTGCTGGGCGCCTTCTTCATGCCGTTCCTGGCCTTCACCCTGATGTGGCTGCTCAACTCCTCGCGCACCCCCCGCGAGTGGCGCAACGGCTGGATCAGCAACGCGGGCCTGGCGCTGGCCGGATCGCTGTTCGTGGTGCTGTGCGTCTACGAGCTCTACGGGATCGTCGCCGGGGCCTGAACCGGCGGGCGGCGCGGCGGCGCGCGGGGCGGCCTCAGCCCCGCAGCGCCGCGCGCAGGATCTCCACCGCCTCGTCGTGGTCCAGCCCCACCCGGGAAATCACCTCGGCGTAGGCCCGGGCGGCGGCCAGCGCCTCGGCGCGCTGGTCGTCGCGGCCCGCCGCGACGAACGTCCCCGAGCGGCCGCGCGTCTCGACCACACCGGCCTGTTCCAGCTCCCGGTAGGCGCGGGCCACGGTGTTCACCGCCACCGACAGCTGACCCGCCAGCGCGCGCACCGTGGGCAGCCGGTAGCCCACCGGGAGTTCACCGTTGGCGACCGCGATGGCCACGATCGACCTGATCTGCTCGTAGGGCGGGACCCTCGACGTCGGATCGACACGGATGAAATCCGCCATGTGCCACTGCGCTCCCCACCGTCGCGTGCTGCGGTGTCCGGCCGCGGACCGGACCGGACACCAAGTTACCGTGCGTGTACCGACCACAGGTCGCGGGTCGGAGCCGCCGGTGTCAGACCGCCTGGCGCGGCACCCGCTGGATCCCGTGCAGGCGGTGGGCCTCCCGGGCGGTGAGCAGGCGTTCGGCGACCCGGGTGGCCTCGCGCACCCGCGGGCGGGCCAGCCGCTTGCGCCGGTGGATCCGGTCCTCGTACCCCTTGGGTCCCACCAGGGTGCGTTCCCGGGCGTAGGCGGCGCGCATCGCCTCGGTCAGCACCGCGTCCAGGTCCACGCCCCGCTGGTTCAGCTCCTCCACGGGCGCGTTCCGGGTGCGGGCCCGCTCCAGCGCCTCCTGCGCCTCGGCCACCGCGCGCAGGAGTTCGGGCAGGCGCTCCGCGCGCTCCTGGTCGGAGGCCAGGCTCTCCCGCGCCTGAGCCGTGCTCTGCTTGGCAAGTCCCATGTGTGTGCTCCAGACCACGCGTAACGTCGGACGGGGCCACTCTAAGGGTGACCAATATCATCTGGCGAGCCGGGCCGCGCGTCGGTGGTGGCCGCGCGGCCCGCGATCTGCCACCTTTACGGCGCACACCCCCGAAAGGACCACCGTGAGCAGGAACTACGCCGGACTCAGCCGCGAGCGCATCATCCTCGAAGCGCTCCGCATCATCGCTGGCCGCGGGCTCGGCGGCCTGTCCATGCGCCGCCTCGGCGACGCGCTGGAGGTGGAGGCCATGGCCATCTACCACCACTTCCCCCTGGGCAAGGAGCAGCTGTTCAACGCCATCGCCGCCTACGTCACCTCCCCCGCGGCCACCGGCACCGTCCCCCTCGACGACGGGGAGGCTCCGGAGGACGCGGAGGGGGCGAAGGAGCCCGAGGAGGACACCCGGCCCTGGGACGTGCGCCTCACCGAGTGGGCCGAGGCCTACCGGGAGCGGCTGCTGGAGTTCTCCGGGGCGCTCTCCCTGCTGGTCCACCGCGCCCCGCGCACGCCGAGCAGCGACGCCACCCGGGCCCTGGTCCACGACGCCCTCGCCGAGGCGGGGCTGGAGGGCGAGGACCTGGAGCGCGCCGCCGACGCCCTGCACTCCTACTGCGTGGGCGCGGTCGTGCACCAGGTGCGCCACCAGGACGAGGAGGAGGCGCCCGACGCCGCCGAGTCCCTGGCGCGATTCCGGCACGGGCTGCGCGCCCTGCTGCGCGGACTCACCTCCTGAGCCGCGCCCGGGCGGGCGGCAGGACGCCTTCAGGGGCCTGCGCGCGCCGGTCCTGAGCCGCGTCCGGACAGGGCGGGGGTCCGCCGGGGTGCGGCAGCGTCCCGCCCGGGCGGGGCGGGCGCCGCCCGGCCCCGGTGTGACCAGCGCTCGGGCCCCGCCGGGCGAAACAGGGACCCTGGTCCGGGAACCGAGTGCGTCCTCCCGGCGTCGTTACCAGAAGACAGTCCCCGACCCCGCTCCCCCTCCCGGCGCGGGGCGGTACAGAAAGGTCATCCATGGTTCTCAAGCGTCTGCTCGCCGGTATCGGATTCGGCGGGGCCTCGGTGGAAACCACCCTGCACTCCTCCGTGGCCACCCCGGGCGGCGCCCTGCGGGGCACCGTCGTCATCGAGGGCGGCAACGTCGAGCAGCAGGTCGAGCGGCTCACCGTCGGCCTCCAGGCCCGGGTCGAGGTCGAGAGCGGCGACCACGAGAGCACGCGCGACCTGGAGTTCCACCGCGTCCAGATCGGCGGCGGCGTGACCCTGGCCCCCGGCCAGCGCTTCGAGGTGCCCTTCGAGCTCTTCGTGCCCTGGGAGACCCCCGTCACCGTCCACCGGGGCCGCCACCTGCACCGCATGAACGTCGGTGTGAACACGCGCCTGCACGTGGCGGGCGCGGTCGACCCGGGTGACCTGGACCCGGTGGCCGTGGAGCCGCTCCCCTCGCAGCTGGCCGTGCTGGACTCGCTGGCCTCCCTCGGCTTCTCCTTCAAGCAGGCCGACCTGGAGCAGGGCCGCATCCTGCGCACGCGCCAGCAGCTGCCCTTCTACCAGGAGATCGAGTTCTTCTCGCCCAGCCGCTACCGGGGCCTGAACGAGCTGGAGCTGTCGCTGGTCACCGACGAGCGCGGCATGGACGTGGTGCTGGAGCTGGACAAGAAGCCGGGTCTGCTCTTCTCCGAGAGCCGCGACACCTTCCACCGCTTCAGCGTCGACCACAACGAGGGCGCCGGGCGCGACTGGTCGGGCCACCTGCACCAGTGGATCGACTCGCTGGCGGGCAAGCGCAGCATGTTCTGAGCCCGGCGGGGCCCCGGGGACGGGCGTCCCCGGGGCCCGCGGCGCGGTCGGCGCTCGGCTCACCCGGTCCGCTGGCTGGCGCGCTCGGCGCGCAGTTCGCGGGCCTGGTCGGGGTCCAGCACGGGCGCCGCGTTGAGCAGTTGGCGGGTGTAGTCGCTGGCGGGGTTCTCGTACACCGCGTCGCTGTCCCCCATCTCCACCACCTCACCCGCACGCATCACCGCGACCCGGTCGCTCACCTGACGCACCACCGCCAGATCGTGGGCCACGAAGATGTAGGTCAACCCGAAGTCGTCCTGCAACTCCGACAACAACCGCAACACCTGGTCCTGCGTGGACACGTCCAACGCCGACACCGGCTCATCACAGATGATCAGCTTCGGCTTGAGGATCAGCGCCCGCGCGATCGCGATCCGCTGACGCTGACCACCCGAGAACGCGTGCGGGAACCGGTTGTAGTGGTTGGGCTCCAACCCCACCCGCTCCAACAGCTCCTGCACCTGACGGCGCACCTTCTTGGTGTCCCTCTCCCCCTGCACCCGCAACGCGGTCCCGATCGCGTCCCCCACGGTCACCCGCGGGTTGAGCGAGGAATAGGGGTTCTGGAACACCATCTGCACGTCCCGGCGCAGCGGACGCAAAGCCCGCTCGGGCATGTGGGTGATGTCGCGGCCCTCGAACTCCACCCGGCCCCGCGTGGGCTCCAGCAGACGCATCACCATCCGCGACAACGTCGACTTACCCGACCCCGACTCCCCCACGATGCCCAGGGTCTCACCGCGGTGCAGGTCGAAGGAGACCCCCTTGACCGCCCAGAAGTCCGTGGCCTTGCCCCACACGCCACCGCGCACCCTGAACCGCTGCGCCAGATCCTCCACCCGCAGCAGGGGCTCGCCCCGCTCCTCCTTCGGCTCGGGGGTGAAGGGGCGGAAGACCTCGTCCGGCCCCTTGCGCCCCGCCTCGCCCGCCGCGGTCGACCCCGACCTGCGGCGCTTCTCCTGGTCCTGGCGCTGGCCGCGCTCGGCCCGGTCGCGTGCGCGCCGATGGGCCCGGGAGACCTCCACGCGCGGCACCGCGTCCAGAAGTCCCTGCGTGTAGGCGTGCTGAGGTGCGGACAGCACCTCGCGCACGTCGCCGCGCTCGACCGCGACGCCGCGGCGCATGACCACGACCTCGTCCACCGAACCCGCCACCACCGCCAGGTCGTGCGAGACCAGGATCAGCGCCATGCCCAGGTCGCGGCGCAGCTCGTCCAGCAGGTCCAGGATCTGCGCCTGCACCGTCACGTCCAGCGCCGTCGTGGGCTCGTCGGCCAGCAGCACCTTGGGCTCGCACATCAGGCCCATCGCGATCAGCACGCGCTGGCGCATGCCGCCGGAGAACTCGTGCGGGTAGGAGTTGACCCGCTTGCCGGGCTCGGGGATGCCCACCCGCTCCAGCGACTCCACCGCGCGCTCGCGGGCCCGGGACCGCGACACCCCGGACCGGTGCACGCGCAGCGCCTCCACCAGCTGGTTGCCGACGGTGAACTGCGGGTGCAGCGACTGCATCGGGTCCTGGAAGACCATGGCGATGTCGTTGCCGCGCATCCGCCGCAGCCTCTTGTCCGGGGCGCCGACCACGTCGGTGCCCGCCACCTCGACCTCCCCGGTGATCCGCGCCCGGCTGCCCCGGTGCAGGCCCATGAGGGCCAGCGAGGTCACGCTCTTGCCCGAGCCCGACTCGCCCACGATGCCCAGCGCTCCCCCGACGGGCACGGCGAAGGACAGACCGTCCACCGCCCGGACGTCGCCGTCCATGGTCGGGAACACCACCCGCAGGTCCTCCACCCGCACGACCGTCCCCGACGCCGCGGACTCGCTCACACGACCCCTTCCTTTCCGTTCCCCGGGCGCGGCGGCCCGGGCCGTGTTCGGTACACGTGTGCGCCCGACACGGTTATCCGTGGATGCGCACGCGCGGGTCGATCAGCGGGTACATCAGGTCCACCACCAGGTTGCAGAGCACGATGAAGAACGCGCCGAACAGCGTCACGCCCAGGATCACCGGCAGGTCGCTCTGCATGATGGCGGTGACCGCGTACCGGCCGATCCCGTTCAGGGAGAAGACCTGCTCGGTCAGGACCGCGCCGCCCAGCACGAGCCCCAGGTCCAGGCCGAAGATGGTCACGATGGGCGTCAGCGTGGGGCGCAGCGCGTGCTTGAGCACCACGCGGCGCTCGCTCAGCCCCTTGGCGCGGGCGGTGCGGATGTAGTCCTCACCCAGGGTCTCCAGCATGCCCGCGCGCGTCTGGCGTGCGTACATGGCCGCGTGCAGGAAGGCCAGCGTCAGCCACGGCAGCAGCAGTCCCTGCGCCCACCTGGACGGGTCCTCGCTGAAGGGGACGTAGCCCGGGGTGCCGAACAGCCCCCAGGCGTGCACGAGGAAGGCCAGGGACAGCAGACCGGTGAAGAAGATCGGCAGCGACACCCCCGCCAGGGCGACGGCCATCGCCAGCCGGTCGAACAGGCTGCCCTTCCACACCGCGGAGACCACGCCGACCAGGATGCCGCCCACCAGCCAGATCACTCCCGCGCCGAGGGCCAGTGAGGCCGTCACCGGCAGCCGCGCCACGATCTCGGGGAAGACCTCCTGGTAGGTCTGGAAGGAGTAGCCCAGGCACGGTGCCGCGCACTCGATCGTGTCGTTGCCGAAGCGGTACTCCGCGCCCAGGAAGAGGCCCCGGACGAACTCCCCGAACTGCACGACGACGGGCCGGTCCAGGCCCAGGCGGTCGATGGTGGCCTGGATGGCCTCGGGGGTGGGGGCGCGGCCCACGTACATCGTCGCCAACTGTTCGACGGTGCGCCCCGCCCACCGGGGCACCACGTAGAAGATGGCGAAGGTGACCATGGTGACCACGGCCAGGAGCAGGAGTCCGGCGCCCAGGCGGCGCAGGATGTAGGTCAGCAACGCGCGTGCTCTCTGTCGTCGGGGCCGGGGCGGGGGCGGGACGGGTCCGCCAACGGTACCCGCCCGCAAGCAGACAGTAACTCAGTGTGGTCACTTGGTCGCGTTCAATCGCCCGGAGCACGCCTTCCGTGGCGCTGGAGATCACGGATCGACCGAGTCGGTCACCTTCCGCTCTTGACTGATGCACTGCCCCGGACGGGTCGTGGGCGCTCGGAGAATATGTTCCGGCCGGTGGTCCCTACAGCACGAAGCGGGCCGGGCCCCGAGACCTGTGGTCGGAGATCGGTGCCGCGTGGGAGAAATGGACGCGGTATGGGAAGCCGGGCCGTGACCGGCTCGGCGTGACCGTGGACCAGGAGGGAACGCGACTGTGGGCGGACGCCCCGGCAGGGGTCCTTCGGCCTATGGGCACGGCCGCCGCTGTGGGGTAGCCTCACCCCGTGTCAGCACGAAACCGACCCCGCCCAATGTGTCTGGGCGGGGTCGGTTCGTACTTGGCTACTAGCTGCGGACTACCGCGAGCAGGGCCGTCCACTCAGGGGCCGGTGCCGACAGGTGGCCCAGTTCCCGGTTCTGGGTGTCACGCACGTCTGTGAAGGCGCCCTCTCGGACCTCGACGCAGTGCCCGGTGTTGCCGCTGTAGCTGGACTTGTGCCAGGCAGAACTCACTGTTCATCCCTTGGTGACGGCGAGAACAGCAGTCCACTCCAGCGTGGACACCGTGAGGTGGCCCAGCTCCCGGTTCTGGGTGTCGCGGATGCCGGTGACCGGGCCCTCCGCGACCTCCACGCAGTTGCCACCGCCAGCGCTGTAGGTGGACTTGTGCCAGGTCTTCTCAGACATCTTCAACAGCCTCTTTCAGCATGTCCAGGCTTTGGTCGCCGGAAAGCGCCTCCCCCTGGAGCAACCCGAACACGGTCATGCAGTGCTGGACGAGCTTCGCATCGTCGATCACGGCCTCCCCCGTCATGTGCTCAGCCGAAGCCACAGAGGGGCGGTCCGCGAACGTGTGGATGCGAAACGGTCCAGTGCCCCCATGGTGCCGGGGAGCACCCCAGGGGATGATCTGCAACCGTAGGTTATCCCGCTCGATCTCATGGACCAGTCGGCGGATCTGCTCGCGGTGCTCGTCACGACTCAGCCCACCCACCCTGCGGCGAATCACCGGCTCCTCCACGATCATCAGGATGAACGGCTTATCGATCCGGTCAAAGATCGCCTTCCTGCGCATTCGTGACTGGACCAGGCTTTCCACCGAGTCCGCTCCCCGCCCCGGCCACACGTCGCGGGTCAACGCGCGGGCATATGCCTCGGTTTGTGTCAGGCCAGGGAACACCAACGGCTGATAGTCACGGATCTCCACCGCTGATTCTTCGAGGTCTGAGAGCTGCTGGAACCACGGGTCGAGCCCGGTTTCCTGTTTCGCTTCGTGCCATTTGCGGATGAGTGCCTGGTTCGCGTTGTAGAGCTCGTCCAGTGCAGTGACGGCGTCCAGCTCGATCTTGCGGGTGCCCCTCTCATAGGAGGAGACCGCGGTCGGCACGACGCCCAGGACTTCGGCTGCGTCGGACTGGAGGAGACCTGCGGCTTTGCGGGCGCGAAAGAGTTCACGCCCGAACTTTTTCCAGGCTGGGGGTGCTTTCTCTGCCACTAGCTTCTCCCGAGGGGTACACACAACTACACACTGATAGTCGACAAGTACACGCTACAGAACGCGATCGCCATTTACTACACCTATGCGTGAAAGCTATTGCGCAGCCTCTGACCTGCAAGCGATGGTGTGACTACGGAAACATTCCGGCGAGTCACTGCGGAAGAAATGTCCGTTGTGGCGTCTCATGTGTAGTTTCCCGCTGTCGTTCCCATCTCACTCAGGGAGAGGTCGGCCCCGTGAACTCCCGCCCCTCACTGGGCGGGCACCAGCGCCGTCCCGTCCGTGCCCATACACGGGCGGAACAGCCCAGCAGGACATGAGAAAGCCCCGACGGTCGAAGTGGAGAGCGACCGCCGAGGCAGAGTGCCCCACCCCGAAACCCCGAGGTGAAACATGAACAAGCCTATCCTCCAGGTCCCAACGCTTCCACGCCGACTGTGCGGAACCGCCACCAACTCAGGCATCCTGCTCGGCCCCGAACTCGGCCACGTCAAAATCGCCCGCCGCTGGGCCGCCCAAGCCACCCGCTCCCGCCCCAGCCTGGCCGAACCCGTCGGCATCGCCGTCTCCGAGATGACCACCAACGCGCTGCGTCACTCGGCGTCCGGGCTCCCCGGCGGCAGCATCCGCGTGGAGATCGAACGCACCTCACGCCACCTCGAACTCCGCGTCACCGACAACGGACCCCGCCCCGGAGAACAACCCAGCTTCCCGGCCGTGCCTGCGGCCGAACCCCTGCGCCCCAGCGGCAACGGCCTACGCCTGGTCGAAGCCCTGTGCTCCTACTGGGACTGGAAACAGCACTCCTGCGGCGCGATCACCGTCCGCGCCGTCTTCCCCTGGTAACCCACGCGCCCCTGGCCACCCTTCGGCCTCCGCGCCCTCCCCCGTGACGGCGCGGACCAGGGCCGGTGCCCTGCGCACCAGCCCGAAGCCCCGCCCTCCCCTTCCCCGGGGAGGCGGGGCCACCCGATCGACCACTCACACAACACCGGACACGGAAAGCCCCTCATGCCCGACTACAGCTACCTCCTCGACGGCCGCCCCGACGTCCTCACGCCCAGCGAAGTCGCCGCCCTGTTCAATATCCGCCCCCGCAGCCTCCACCGAGGCCAATGGGACAACGTCCTCAAACCCTTCCGCACCCCCGGCGGAGCACGCCGCTACCCCAAAGAACACATCGCCACCCTCCTCAACCAACCAGACCCCCCGACCTCACCCTGAGCCGGTACGGCGCTGGTGGCGCTGGTACGGCGGCGGAGGGTGCCCGACCAGGCGGACACCTCAGCCGAGCACGGCCCGCCCCGCGCGCAGCGCCGCGCACGTCTCGGGGTAGTCGAACAGCTCCCCTTCGAGGAGTTCCAGGACGCGGGCCACCCCCACCGCCGGAACCCCGCGCACCTCCAGCACACCCCGGGTCCACGCCAGGAAGCGGGTGAAGACCGCACCGTCGCCCACGTACAGCGACGTCAGCAGGAAGTCGATGATGTGCCCCAGGTCCTCGACCGTCCGGTCCAGGTCCGCGCCCTCCAGGCTGGCGCCCCGGGCCTCGTAGAGGGCGCGCGCGTGCTCCACGCCGGTCCGCACCAGGTCGCGGCGGCGCTGCACCAGGCTCGCGTACTCGGCGGCCGGGGTCAGCGCCTCCTCCCTGGGCCGCAGGGACGACAACGGCATACGCCGCTCCAACAGATCGGCGGCGGAGCGGGCGTCGGCCGCCCACAGGCTCGCGCCCAGCCGGAGCGCGAGGGAGGAGTCCGGCCCGAAGCCGCGCCCCCCGGCGATGACGGGCACCCCGGTGCGCGCGGCGGCGGTGATCATGGCGTGCGCGTTGACCAGGTGCGAGGGCAGGGAACAGCTCAGCGCCACCACGTCGGGCGCGGTCTCCTGAAGGTGCAGGGTCAGGTGGTGGGCGGGCACGCTCGCCCCGAGGAAGGTGACGCTCCAGCCGCGCAGACGCAGCACGTCCCCCAGCAGCCGCGCGGGCAGGCCGTGCCACTCCCCCTCGACGCAGGCCACCACCACCGAGCCCAGGGGGCGTTCCCCGGCGACGCGCCCCAGGCCGTGTTCGAGGACCAGGCCCAGGGCGAGTTCACCGATGTGGGTGGCTGCGTGCTCCCGGGCCACCGAGAGTTCGTTGGCCTGCCACATCATGCCCACGCGCATCTGGGACACCGCGATCACGTCCAGGACCAGTGACTCGTGGTCGACCCCGGCCGCCAGCGCCTCCCGCACCACGGCCAAGGCCCCCGCGTCGTCGATGTCGCGCACGCGCGCGAAGAAGTCGTCGGCGACGACGGCGGGCGACACGGGGGCGACCGCGTCCGGAAGGGTGTCGTGGTCAGCGGTCACCGGGGACGCCTCCCCGGGTGGCGCGGGCCTGCACGGTGAGCACCGTGATGTCGTCGTGCTCCCCTCCGTCGAGCCAATCGCCGACCACCTGTACGATCCGGTCCGAGACGGCCGGGGCGGGCATGCCCCCGCACTCGGAGAGCAGCCGGGCCAGGCGCTCCTCGCCGAGCATCTCCCCGCCCAGCAGGGGGTTGCGCGCCTCGGTGACCCCGTCGCTGAAGACGACCATCGTCTCGCCGGGGGCCAGGGTGAACTCCGTCTCCCGGAAGACGGCCTCCTCCACCGCGCCCACGAACAGGCCCCCGATGGACACCTCCCGGACAGTGCCGTCCACACCCACGACGAGCGGGGGCGGATGGCCTCCCCCGGCGGCGCGGACGCGCAGCCCGCCGTCGGGCAGGGGGCTGGCGAGTCCGAGGAGCATGGTGCTGAACTTCTCGGGGTCGGTGCGCAGCAGCAGGACGTTGAGCAGTTCCAGGAGCCGCCGGGGGTCCTGTTCGACCAGCCGCAGCGCCTCCAGGGACTGGCGGATCATCCCGGTCAGGAGGGCGGCGTCGTTGCCCTTGCCGCACACGTCCCCGAAGGAGAAGTCGAAGCCCTCCTCCAGTTCGTTGACCTGGTAGAAGTCGCCGCCGATGCGCTCGGCCTCGACGGCGGAGCGGAAGGCCGCGCCCAGCACGGCGTGCGCGACGCCGGGCAGGGGCGCGGGGACCAGCGCGGCCTTGAGGGTGGAGGCGGTGCGGGCCTGGTACTGGTACATGTGGGCGGCGCTCAGGGCCGAGCCGACGCGTTCGGCGTACTCGGTGAGCGCCTCGGTGTCCGCCGCGTCGAAGTACCCCCGGGTGCGGTGGAACAGCAGCGCTCCGGCGGCTCCGGACAGGCCGGGGACGGCCACGGCGCACAGCGCGCCCCGGGCGCCGCCGTATCCGGCCAGTTCCAGGAGGAGCTTCTCGACGGGGTCTCCGGGGGTGGGCTCGGCCACCGTGCGCGCCCCGTCCACGACCTCCTTCAGCCAGGCGGCGCCGTCCACCGTGCCGCGGTCCCAGACGCCCTCACCGGTTCCGACGCGGCGGCGGCCGCCCTCGGAGGTGAACGCCGCGGTCCAGCGCACCGAGCCGTCGGGCTGGGCGAGGAAGAGCACGCACGTCTGGGCCGCCTCCGGTACCGGGAAGCGCACCGTCTGCTCCACGAGGCGGACCGGATGCAGGATGTTGCCCAGCTCGCGGGCGGCGTGGCGGAGCCTGGCGACCGCGGCGGAGGCCGGGACCGCACGGGCCCGTCGCCCCCCGACCGGTCCGGCCCCGTCGTCCTCCAACGGAGCGCGGTCGCTGGTCCCCGAAGCAAGCACTGGTGTTCCACTCCCCCACGCGTAGCGGCGCACGGCCCGCGCCGGGCCGTACGGGCGGCTCCGCCGTGCGCGATCGCGCACGCGCGCTGCACGCGCGGGCGTGGGCGGCGCAGACGGGTGCCGCGGGGCGTCGGACCACCGCTGGCGCGGAGCACACCGAGAACGGGAAGGGCCACCGACAGCGGGGAGACGACGCCCGGTATGCCACGCTACCCGCCACGATCAGCGGACACACGGATCGGAAGACGAAAGTTGTCACCTGGCAACCTTCCGGTGCCGCATGTCACACCTCCGGGCCGGTGGGCCGCGGTTTCGCCCCGCAACCGCCCCGCAGGGGGCGGAGGAAGCCCACCGACCCGCACTTCACGGGCTCCACCTGTTGTTCGTCACTCCCGGGTGGTGCCGAGTGCCATGTAGTCGTACATGGAGTAGCCCGAGTGGTAGTACACGTTGGTCAGGTTCGGCGGCCGGTAGAGCACCGTGCGCTCGAACACGGCGGGCAGGATCGCCGCCTGCTCCATCGCCCGCCGATCGATCCGGGTGTAGATCGAGGCGCGCTCCTCGGGGTCCTCCATGGTGACGACCTCGTCGAACCAGCCGTTGATCCGCTCGTCGTCCAGTTCCGAGATGTTGGCGTTGCCCGCGTCCTGGATGGCGTCGCCGTCCAGGATCTTGCTCATGAACCCGTAGCCGCTCGACCAGTCCGGGGCCCACCCGTACACGGTCAGGCCCAGGTCGTTGTCCTCCACGAAGGACGGCGACCCGGCCTGGGTGTTGGTGTAGGTGTCCGAGGGGTACTGCTTGATCCGCGTCTCGATACCCACCCGGGCCAGGGCCTGCTGGAGCGCCTCGGCGGTGCTCACGTCGGAGGGGCGGTCGGCCCGGACGCCGATGGAGGTGGAGAACCCGTCGGGCTCGCCGCACTCCTCCAGCTTCTGCCGGGCCTTGTCCAGGTCGCCCTGGTTGTCCTGGGAGGGGTACAGGTCGATGCCGGGATCGGCCCCCGGCAGCGACGCGGGCATGATCTGTGTGGCGATGTCGCCGCCGGTGTCGCCGCCCCAGGCCCGCTGGAGGGCGTCGCGGTCGGCCGCGTACATGACCGCCTCGCGGCAGGCCAGGTCGTCCATGGGTTCCAGGACGGTGCTGATGTTGACGTAGCGCAGGGTGTTGCTCTGCGGGTTGTCGACGCTGTTCTTGCGCGCCTCGTCGGTGAGCAGGGTGCCCCGCATCGCGGGCCCCACCCCGGCGCCGGCCAGGTCCACGTCCAGGTCGCCGTTGGTCAGGCGCTGGTCGATCTCGTTCTGGTCCACTCCCAACTGCACCTCGATCCGGTCCGGCAGCGCCTCGCGGGTCGGGTCGGTGGCGGGGTCCCACTGGTCGTTGCGCACCAGGTTCAGGGAGACGCCGGGGCGGTACTCGCCGTCGAACTTGTAGGGCCCGGAGGAGACGACGCGGCTCTGGTACTGCTCGCCGCGGTCGGCCTCGGGCGGGACCGGCGCGGTCTGCGGCTGGATGAGCAGGTACGGGAACTCCGCGAAGGGGTCCTTGAGGTGGAAGACCAGGGTGTGGTCGTCGGGGGTCTCGATCCCGTCGAACCCGGCCAGCGGGTCGGCCTCGTCGGCGTAGGGGCCCTCGTAGTCGTCGCTGTCGGCCAGCAGGTCCTGGAAGTACTTGGGGCCGTTGGGCAGGGCCTGGTCGCCGAAGTTGCTGCGCGCGATGGCGTACTCGATGTCGGGCGCGGTGATCTCGGAGCCGTCCTCGTAGCGCAGCCCCTGTTTGATGGGCACCGTCCACTCGGTGAGGTCCTCGTTGGGCTGGGGCATCTCCGCGGCCAGGTCGGGCTGGAGTTCGGTGCCCTCCTCGCCGGGCGCGCCGACGTAGGTGAGCAGGGTGCGCGCGTAGTAGCGGCTGAAGTTCCAGCTGAACGCGTAGTAGGTGTTGCCGGGGTCGGGCGAGTCGAAGTCCGAGGAGATGGCGTAGCGCAGGGTGCCGCCGGTCTGGTCGGAGGGGTTGACCACCTCGGTCTCGCCCTGGTTGAACTCGGCGTCGACCGGACCGCCTCCGCCCCCGCCGCCGCCCGCGCCCCCGCAGGCGGCCAGCAGCAGCGCCGCGGCCGTGCCCGCGGCCAGGGACGCGCTCGCCCGGCGGCGTCCGCGGCGCCGGGAGGGCGCCGCGCCCGTGTGGTGGTCGGTGGTCAAGCTTGCCTCCTGGTCGGTTTGGCTGGTGGGGGCCGGTGCCCGGCCCGGGACACGCGACGGGCGCGGCCCGTCAGTCGGAGGATCGGGGGTCGAAGGCGTCGCGCAGTCCGTCGCCGAAGAGGTTGAAGGCCAGGACGGTGATGAAGATGGCCAGCCCCGGGATCAGCACGAAGTGCGGCGCGATGGTGTAGAAGCGCAGGGCGTTGTCGAGCATGCCGCCCCAGGTGGCCATGGGCGGGTTGATGCCCACGCCCAGGAAGCTCAGGGCCGCCTCGAACAGGATGTTGGTGGGGATGAGCAGCGTGGAGTAGACCAGGATCGGTGTGACGAGGTTGGGCAGGATCTCGCGGAAGACGATGTGGGCGCTGCCCGCGCCGAGGCTGCGGGAGGCCTCCACGAACTCGCGCTCCCGGAGGGTCAGGGTCTGTCCGCGCACGATGCGGCCGATGTAGGGCCAGTTGAAGAACCCGATGATGAAGACCAGCACGCCGATGCGCAGGCCGTTGCCGCTCAGGCCGAAGGAGCCGTCGGGGATGACGCCGACCAGGGCGATGGCGAAGAGCAGCAGCGGGAAGGCCAGGAAGATGTCCATGGCCCGGCTGATGACGGTGTCGACCCAGCCGCCGAAGTACCCGGCGACCATGCCCAGGACGGTGCCGATGACCACGCAGACCAGGGTGGCGACCGTGGCGACCAGCAGGGAGGTGCGGGCGCCGTGGACGATGCGGCTGAACAGGTCGCGCCCGTTGACGGGTTCCACGCCGAGCAGGTGGTCGGTGCTGATCCCGCCCCAGGGGTCGAGCCCCAGGGAGGGGTTGGCGGGGTCGCGCAGGACGCCGCCGGTGAGCGGGTCGATCAGCTGCTGGTTGAACTGGTTGGGCGGGTAGCCGAACCAGGAGGTGAGCAGGGGCGCGAAGACCGCGACCAGGATGAGCAGGATGACGACGACGCCCCCGGCCATGCCGAGGCGGTCCCTGCGGAAGCGCCGCCAGGCGATCTGGCGCAGGGACCTGTTCGCCGACCCGCGTCCTCCGGCGGCCGCCGCCTCAGGGTCGGCGTGCTGGGAGGACTCGGGCGCGTCCATCGGCACGGACATGTGCACCCCTGCCAGTTGACATGACTTTTCGTATCTGTGGAAACACGAAGAGTTTGCACGAGCGGCGCGGGGGTTTCCAGCCTCCGCGCCGGTGTCCCCGCACGGTGTCGGGCGCGGCCTTGACCGGAGCGGTCAGCTGATCCCGGGCCGCGCGCGGGGCGGTGGCCCGGGATCGGCCGGAAGGGCTACACGGGTCCGGCCGTGTCCTGCCCGGCCACGGCACCGCCGACCAGCCGCAGCTCCGACCAGACCCAGTTGCGGCGCAGCCACCGGTCGTGCGAGGCCACCACCACCGCGCCGGGCGCGGTGCCCAGCGCCTCCTCCAACTCCTCGGCCAGCGCCAGGGAAAGGTGGTTGGTCGGCTCGTCCAGCAGCAGCACGTCAGGGGCGTGTCCCACGAGCATCGCCAGTGCCAGGCGTCGCCGCTGCCCCACGCTGAGCCTGCCCACCGGCCGGTCCAGGTCGCGCGGTGCGACCAGGCCCAGGTCGGTCAGGCGGGGAGCGCCGGGCAGGGTTCCGTTCAGCCCGTCGTAGAGCGAACGCGGGGTCCGCTCGGAGTCGGGGAAGACCACGTCCTGTTCCAGCAGGGCGACCGCCGCCCCGCGCCGCCACAGCACCTGGCCCGACGCCGGGCGCAGCCGGTGCCCCAGGGCGTACAGCAGCGTGGACTTGCCCGCGCCGTTGGGCCCGGTGACCAGCAGGCGCCCGTCCGAGGGCACGTCCAGGCGGTCCAGGCGCAACCGGCCCGGCACGACCAGGTCGCGCACGGTGATCGCGTGGCCGTCGGCCGTGCCAGGGTCGCGGGTCAGCGAGGCGCTGAACTCCAGCGGCCTGGGCGGTTTGCGCACCTGGTCGCGCTCCAGTTCCTCCAGTCTGTTCCGGGCGTTGCGCACCCGGCGCGAGACCTGCTTGTCCACGCGCCCGCCCAGGAAGTCGTAGCCCATCTTGTCGTTGTCCCTCGGGGCGCGGTTGTGCGAGACCTGCCGGGAGGTGGTGCGCACCGACTCGCGCAGGCCCTTGAGGGCGTCCTGCTCGTCGCGGTAGCGCTGCTCCCAGCGTTCGCGCTCCAGTCGTTTCTCCCTGAGGTAGAAGGAGTAGGCGCCGCCGTAGTAGGCGGGACCGTCCACGGCCGGGTCCAGGTCGAGCAGGCCGGTGCACACCGCGTCCAGGAACACCCGGTCGTGGCTGGCCAGCACCACCACTCCCGGCAGGCCGCGCAGGTACCCCTCCAGGAACTCCAGCGCCTGGTCGTCGAGGTGGTTGGTGGGCTCGTCCAGCAGCAGGGCGCGCGGGCGGCGGACGAGCAGGGCCGCCAGGCCCAGGCGTCCGCGCTGGCCGCCCGACATCCGCCCCACCGGCCGGTCCGGGCCGATGCCGTCCAGGCCCAGTCCCGCGACCACCAGTTCGGCCCGGCGTTCGGCGTCCCACACCTCCAGCAGTTCGGCCTCGGCCAGGGCCTCGGAGTACTCCCGCAGGGCTTCGGCGTCCTCGGGTGAACCGTCCAGCGCCGCCGCGCTGGCGGTCAGCCGCCGCTCCACCCGCCGGGCCGGTTCGAGGGCCTGGGCGATCACCCGGGCCAGGGTCGTGTCCGGGGCGTGGGGCAGCTCCTGGTACAGGAATCCGGTGTCGGCGGGGCGTTCCACCCGCCCGGCGTCGGGTTCCTCCTCCCCGGCCAGCAGCCGCAGGAGGGTGGACTTGCCCGAGCCGTTCTCCCCCACCAGGCCGAGCCGCTGGCCGGGGGCGACGTCGACGTCCACGCCGTCGAACACCACGTGGTCGCCGTAGGCCCTGGCCAGGTCGCGGGCGCGCAGCAGGGGCGGGCCGGTCGGGGCGGTGTGGGTCGCGGAGGCGGCGCCGGTCGTGTTGCCGAGGGTCATAAGGGGTGGTCCACCCTTCGTTTCGGGGCGGGCCTCGATGCGCGGGACCGGTGCGCCTGCGCGGCGCGGTCCGGGGACGACACGGAGGTCGTCGACATCGAGACCGCACCGGGGACGGTGCCAGTACACGCCGAGCGGGGATCCGGCTCCAGCCACGGTGGGCGAGCCCCGCGCACTCGGCGGTCTTCGGTCTCGATGTCACATGCGCATGTTGCGCTCAGGTTAACCCGCCGGGGCGGCGCGGGCAACGGAATTACGCGGGTGTCCGGTGCCGCGCGGCGGACCGGCCCGGACGCGCGGCGCCGTGCGCCCGGAAGGGTTCTCCCGCCCCTTCCCCTGGCACCTCGGGCGGACCGACTGTCGCGGACCGGCCCCGCCAGTCCCGGAGGGACACGGGGTTCCTGCGGGACGGGCGGGGCGACGGGTCAGGCCGAGGCGCGGGCACCGTCGAGGAAGAGCCCGACCAGGGTGTCGGCGGCCTGTTCGGGGTCACCCATCATGTCCACGGCGCGGGCCAGGTGCAGGAAGGCGTTGCACAGCACGGCCGGATCCCGGTCGGCGACCTCGCCCCCGGCCACGGCCGCACGGAAACGCGCGGTCATGGGGTCGAGCAGGGTGGAGACGTAGGCGTCGCGCAGCTCCTTCTGCACGTCCTCTTCGAGCTGGTCCAGCGAGTCGAACAGGTGCTGCTCGAAGGAGGTGGTGGCTCCGGTCGGGTCGGCCACGGCGGTGGTGACGACCGCCCGCAGCTGCTCGGCGAGCCCGCCGGGTGTGTCCAGGGCCAGGGCGAGCTGTTCGCCGCGCCGGGTGATGAAGTCCAGGGCGACGAGCTTGTGCAGGGTCTCCTTGCCTCCGGGGAAGTGGTGGTACAGGGACGGCTTGCGCACGCCGACCTCGCGGGCGACGGCCTCCAGGGAGGCGCCGCGGTAGCCGTGCGCGGCGAAGTGCGCGGCGTAGACGTTCATGGCGCGGACTCGGGTGTCGGTGGTCACGGAAGGCGACCTCTCGTGTGGTGGGGTGGACGCGGGCGGAGGTCCCGCCCACGCACATCACCCTACCTACCGTTAGGTAGGCAAGCAAATCACGCCTGTCCCCCGCTCAGCGGGAACCGGACAGCCCGGTGCCGCGCGGGGCGCGAAAACCCGTTCCCCGCTTCGAAGGGTTCCCCTGACCGGCCCGGGTCGGCCGGGAGTGGGGCGGCACCCGATCCCTGCTCGCCGGATGCACTGGTGCGCGGGCGGACCGCTCCCCCGACCTCGCAGGCCCTCGGCGGAGTTACCCGGAAGCGTCCGGAACGGTTCTCTCCGCCCTCTCCCCCGGTCCCACCGGCCGCGTCAGCGTACGCAAGGACCGGGCCGGGCGCTCCCCGCCGCCGGGGACGTCCGTGGAGAAGCGGCCCTGGAACGCGCGGAGGGCCCCTCCCCCGCTCAACCGCTCCTGCTCTCCGGACGCGCTGGCGGTCTCGCCACCTCAGCCCCGTCCGCTTCCGAGTGGCACAGGGCCCCTCGGAAAGAGGAACCGGGCCCACGGGGCAGTGCGACCGGCGGGACCCGCCGGTCGCACCACCCCCGGCCGTGGTCAGTCCCTGCCGCGCATGGAGCGGTAGCGCCGCACCAGGGAGGTGGTGGAGGCGTCCAGGCCGGACACGTCGGCGCCCTCGGTGAGGGCGGGCTCGACCCGCTTGGCCAGCACCTTGCCCAGCTGCACGCCCCACTGGTCGAAGGAGTTGATGTTCCACACCGCACCCTGGACGAACACCTTGTGCTCGTAGAGGGCGACCAGCTGCCCGAGCACCGACGGGCTGAGCCGGTCGGCGAGGATGGTCGTCGTGGGCCGGTTGCCCTCGAAGGTCCGGTGCGGGACCAGGTCGGCGGACACGCCCTCGGCGGCGACCTCCCGCGCGGTGCGGCCGAAGGCCAGCGCCTGCCCCTGGGCGAACAGGTTGGCCATGAGCAGGTCGTGCTGGGGCACCAGGTGCTCGGGCAGGTCGGGGGCCGGGTTGGCGAAGCCGAGGAGGTCGGCGGGCACGAACCGGGTGCCCTGGTGCAGCAGTTGGAAGTAGGCGTGCTGGCCGTTGGTGCCCGGGGTGCCCCACACCACCGGACCGGTCTGCCAGTGGACGGGGCGCCCGTCACGCTGCACCGACTTGCCGTTGGACTCCATGTCGAGCTGCTGGAGGTAGGCGGTGAACTTGGACATGTGGTGGCTGTAGGGCAGCACCGCGTGGGTCCGGGCGTCGTGGAAGTTGCCGTACCACACGCCGAGCAGGCCCAGCAGGAAGGGCAGGTTGCGCTCGACGGGGGCGGTCGCGAAGTGGGTGTCCATCAGGTGGAATCCGGCGAGCATCTCCCGGAACCGCTCGGGACCCACCGCCACCATCAGGGACAGGCCGATGGCGGAGTCGTAGGAGTAGCGGCCGCCCACCCAGTCCCAGAAGCCGAACATGTTGCGGGTGTCGATACCGAACTCGGCCACCGCCTCGCCGTTGGTGGAGACGGCGGCGAAGTGCCTGGCGATGGCGCCGTCGTCATCGTCGCTCTTGAGGCCCAGCCCGTCCAGCAGCCAGGTGCGGGCCTCGGTGGCGTTGGTGATGGTCTCGATGGTGGTGAAGGTCTTGGAGGCGACCACGAACAGCGTCGTGGCCGGGTCGGCGTCCACCAGCGCCTCGTGCAGGTCGGTGCCGTCCACGTTGGAGACGAACCGGAACTCCAGCCCGCGGTCGGTGTAGGGGCGCAGCGCCTCGTAGGCCATGGCCGGCCCCAGGTCGGAGCCGCCGATGCCGATGTTGACGATCCGGCGCACCGGTCGGCCGGTGTGGCCCAGCCACTCCCGTGCGCGTACCCGGTCGGCGAACTCCGCCATCCGGTCCAGGACCTCCTGGACCTCGGGGACGACGTCGCGGCCGTCGGTGCTGACCACCTGCCCGCGCGGCGCGCGCAGGGCGGTGTGCAGGACGGCGCGGTCCTCGGTGAGGTTGACGTGCTCGCCGCCCAGCATGGCGTCGCGCAGGTCGGCGACCCGGGTGGCCCCGGCCAGGTCGGCGAGCAGGCGCAGGGTCTCGTCGGTGACGAGGTTCTTGGAGTAGTCCACGTGCAGGTCGCCGACGTCGAGCGTGTACCGTTCGGCCCGGCCGGGGTCGTCGGCGAACAGCTCGCGCAGGCCGGTGGAGCCCCACCGCCCGCGGTGTTCGCGCAGCGCGGTCCACTCGTCCCGCTGGTCCAGGGGAACGCCCGGGCGGGCGCGTTCTCCGGTGTCCTCAGCGCGCGGAAGAGGTGTACTGGCAGACATCCGGCGGCTCCTCGTCGGTCGGCGCTCCGGCGGCACGGCGCGGGTGCTCGGTCCGCGCGCCGCCCGCGGTGCGCGGCTGTGCTTCCGAACACAAGAGTCCCACGAAAAACCGGGCCCGCGGCGGTTGTCCACAGGCCCGGTCGCGGACTTTCGCGCGCGGCGCGGGACCGGTTCGGGCGCGCCGCTCAGCGCAGGCCGCTGGCCTCCTCCTCGCGCTCCCGCCGCAGCACGGCCACCTCCGCGCGCAGCGCGCGCAGTTCGGCCAGGATCACGGCCTGTCCCCCGTCGGGGCCGCCGTCGTCGGGGTCCCCGCCCGTCCAGCCCGCGGAGCCGCCGCCCCCGCCACCGCCGCCGTTCTCCTCGTCGTCCTTCTCCAGGGCCTCCACGGCCACGGCGATGAACAGATTGAGCGCCACCAGCGTGGACACCAGCACGAAGACCACGAAGAACACCCACGCCATGGGCTTGTGCTCCATCACGTCCTTGGCGATGGTGCCCCAGCCGTCGGCGGTGGCGATCTGGAACAGGGTGAACAGCGACGAGGGCAGGTCGGCGAAGTACTGCGGTGAGACGTCGGCGAAGAGTTCGGTGGCCATGACCGCCGACACGTACAGCAGCAGCATCACCAGGAACAGGATGGACATCATGCCGGGCAGGGCCCGGAACAGGCCCGTGACGACGTGGCGCAGGGTCGGGATCACCGACAGCAGGCGCAGGACCCGCAGCACGCGCAGGACCCGCAGCACCGAGAAGGGGCCGGAGGCGGGCAGCAGCGCGATGCCGACGATCACCAGGTCGAACCAGCTCCAGGGGTCGCGGAAGAACGCCCGCCGGTGGGCGTACATCCGCATCCCCAGTTCCAGGACGAACAGGGCGAGGATGGTCAGGTCGACGGCGCGCAGGAGGCCGCCGTAGGAGTCCGTCACACGGGGTGAGGTCTCCGCGCCGAGGATGACGGCGTTGACGAGGATGAGGGTGATGACGCAGGCCTGGAACCAGGGGGCGTCGACGATGGCTCGAACGCGCTCGCGCACGACAGAGGGGGCTCCGTTCACATATCGGACAGCGCGGCAGAAGCCTACCGTGAGTCACCTTGTCCGGTTTCGCACCCGCCTCTGCCCTCGCATCAGCCCCTGGCGTCCTCCGGCCGGAGCGGGCATGATCGGAGTGGGGAACCGAGCGTGAGGGGGACGCCGGTGACAGAGTCAACCGAGGGCTTCGACGAGTTCGACACGGGGTCCTGGGACCCCGGCTACGACGACGACGTGGAGGCGGACACGGACGTGGGGGCCGCGGACCAGGACTCCGCGGTGGCCGACTTCCTGCGCTACTTCCCGGAGGGCCACCGGATCGAGGAGATCGAGGACCACGACGTCCTGGGCATCGACGCGGAGCTGGACCAGGAGATCCCCGAACGGGCGCCAGAGGCCGCTGGGGAGCGCCCGCCGACCGCCCGGCGCGAGGACCTGGCGCGGCTGCTGCGGGCCGAGGAGTTCGCCGACAGGGTCCGCGACCGCGGCAGGCGGCCCGGCTGAGCCGCGAGGGCGTCGGCGCCACACAACGGCGGAACGGCAGCGCGGCGAAACGACAGCCCGGCGGCGCGGTTGAGCCGAAGGCGTGTCGGCGCGGTGCAACGGGGAGGCGCGGCGGAACGGCGGCGCTCAGTCGGCCAGGTCCGCGCTGAGCCAGCGCTCCACGCGCAGGACGTGCACGGTCGCGGCGGCCCGGGCGGCGTCGGGATCGCGCGCCACCAGGGCCTCGTGGATGCGCAGGTGGTCCTCGCGCAGCTTGGCGGTGAGCCCGGCCTCCCGGTGCCCCGCCCACACGCGGGCGTGGAAGGTGCGCGAGGACAGGCCGTCGTTGACCGCGGCCAGGGTGGCGTTGCCGGTGCTGGCCACGATGGCCTGGTGGAAGCCCAGGTCGGCGGCGACGGTGTCGGCGCGGGAGGTGTCGTCCCCGCCCTCGATCCGCTCCAGCAGGGCGCCGATGCGGTCGAGGTCCTCGGCGCTGGCGCGCGCGGCGGCCAGGGCGGTGGCGGCGGGTTCGAGCATGCGCCGCACCTGGAGGACCTCCAGGAGGGTGTGCCCCTGGGAGACCTCGGCCAGGACGGAGAAGGTCTCCAGCAGGTCGGCGGGGCGCAGCGCGGTGACGTAGACGCCCGCGCCGTGGCGGGACTCCAGGACGCCGAGCGTGGTCAGGGAGCGGATGGCCTCGCGCATGGAGCTGCGGGACACCCCGAGCTGCGCGGACAGGTCGCGTTCGGTGGGCAGGCGCTCCCCCGGTCCGACCCGCCCGTCGGCGATCATCGCCTTGATCCGGTCGGCGGCGCGCCGGGTGACGGTGGTGCGCCCGGCGTCGGGGTCGCTCACGGAAGATCCCTCCAGTCTGCGCAGTGGCCCGGGTCGTCCGTCGGCCAGACGGGGCCGGGACGGGGCGGGAGCGGGGCCGGGTGTGCGCGTGACCCGCGTCACCTCCGCCGCCAAGAGATCATACCAATTCTCCACCACCTCGCCCCGCATCACCCTTTTCACCCTCCTTATTGCCCAGATGCTTTCCGGCGTGCGAAAGTGGTCCGACCACCCCAGGCTCGTGGCGAGCAGTTCCGCCATGGCAGCGCACCGCGTGGGCCGACCCTGCGGGGTCCGCACGCGCGCGCCGGTCGGCGGGGCACGAAGGAGGCACATGCGGATCGCGCTGTTCATCACCTGCGTCAACGACACACTGTTCCCCGACACCGGGCGGGCGGTCGTGCGCCTCCTGGAGCGCCTGGGGCACGAGGTGGTCTTCCCCGAGGGCCAGACCTGCTGCGGGCAGATGCACTACAACACCGGCTACCGGCGCTCGGCGAGCCGTCTGGCCGTGCGCTTCGTACGCACCTTCGAGGGCGCCGACGCCGTCGTGGTCCCCTCCGCCTCCTGCGCGGCCATGGTCCGCGACAACTACCCGCGGCTGGGCGCGAGCGGGAGCCGCCTGTCGCGCAAGGTGGCCGACCTCGCCCCGCGCGTGTACGACCTCACCGAGTTCCTGGTGGACGTGCTCGGCGTGACGGACGTGGGCGCCTACTACCCGCACAAGGTGGCCTACCACCCCACCTGCCACGGGCTGCGCATGCTGGGCCTGGGCGACCGCCCCTACCGGCTGCTGCGCGCCGTTCGCGGCCTGGAGCTGGTGGAGCTGCCCGGGGCCACCGAGTGCTGCGGCTTCGGCGGCACCTTCGCGGTCAAGAACGGCGACGTGTCCTCGGCCATGGGCGCGGACAAGGCCCGCCACGCCGTGGAGACCGGTGCCGAGGTGCTGTGCGCGGTGGACAACTCCTGCCTGATGCACATCGGCGGCACCCTGTCCCGGCAGCGGTCGGGGATGAGGGTGGCGCACCTGGCCGAGATCCTGGCCAGCACCGAGAAGGCGAACGAGAAGGAGGGCGCATACCGATGAGCGCGACGTTCCTGGGCATCCCGCCCTTTCCCGAGGCCGCCGCGGGCGCGGTCAACGACGCCCGGCTGCGGCACAACCTGCGCAGGGCCACGCACACCATCCGCGACAAGCGCGCCGCCGTCGTCGACGAGCTGCACGAGGACTGGCAGCGCCTGCGGGCGGAGGGAGCGGCGGTCAAGGAGCACACCCTGCGCCACCTGGACCGCTACCTGGAACAGCTGGAGGAGTCCGTCCAGCGGGCGGGCGGACGGGTGCACTGGGCCTCGGACGCGGCCGAGGCCAACGAGATCGTCACCCGGCTGGTCCGGGACACCGGCGAGACCGACGTGGTCAAGGTCAAGTCGATGGCCACCCAGGAGATCGAGCTCAACGACGCCCTCGCCGCCGCCGGGATCACCGCCTACGAGACCGACCTGGCCGAGCTGATCGTGCAGCTGGGCGAGGACCTGCCCTCGCACATCCTGGTGCCCGCCATCCACCTGGGCCGTGCCCAGATCCGCGAGATCTTCCTGGAGCAGATGGCCGAGTGGGGCGTGCCCGCGCCCCGGGGCCTGACCGACGACCCCCGGGCGCTGGCCGAGGCGGCCCGCGTGCACCTGCGCGAACGCTTCCTGCGCACCCGCACCGCGATCTCGGGGGCCAACTTCGCGGTGGCCGACAGCGGCACGCTCGTGGTGCTGGAGTCGGAGGGCAACGGGCGCATGTGCCTGACGCTGCCCCGGACGCTGATCTCCGTGGTCGGCATCGAGAAGATCGTGCCGACCTGGTCGGACCTGGAGGTGTTCCTCCAGCTGCTGCCGCGTTCCTCCACCGGCGAGCGGATGAACCCCTACACCTCCACCTGGACCGGGGTGACGCCGGGCGACGGCCCCCAGGAGTTCCACCTGGTGCTGCTGGACAACGGCCGCACCGACGTGCTGGCCGACACCGTGGGCCGCCAGGCGCTGCGCTGCATCCGCTGCTCGGCGTGCCTGAACACCTGCCCGGTCTACGAGCGCACCGGCGGGCACTCCTACGGTTCGGTCTACCCGGGCCCGATCGGCGCGATCCTCACCCCGCAGCTGCGGGGGATGTCCTCGCCGGTGGACGAGGCGCTGCCCTACGCGTCCTCGCTGTGCGGGGCCTGCTACGAGGTGTGCCCGGTGGCCATCGACATCCCCGAGGTGCTGGTGCACCTGCGCGAGGAGGTCGCGCAGCGCTCCGGGCACGCGGCGGAGAGGGCGCTCATGGCGGGCGCCGAGGTGGTGCTGTCCTCCCCGCGGACGCTGGGCGCGGTCCAGCGGGCGGCGGGGCTGGGGCGCCGCGCGGTCCCGCGCCACCTGCCGGGCCCGGCCGGAGCCTGGACCGACACCAGGGACGTGCCCGACGTTCCGGCCGAGTCCTTCCGCCAGTGGTGGGACAGGCGCGATGGGGAGGGCCGATGAGCAGCCGCGAGCGGATCCTGGCCAGGGTCAGGAGGGCGCTGGCCGACGTGCCCGCCGACGAGTCGCCGGTGCGGGAGGCGGGGCGCGGCTACGCCGACAGCCACGGTGTGGGTCCCTCGTTGGAGGTGCTGGAGGACCGGCTGCTGGACTACCGGGCACTGGTGCGCCGGGTGGGCTCCGACCGCCTGGCCGTCGAGGTGGCCGCCGCGCTGGAGCGCCGGGGGGCGCAGCGGGTGGTCGTCCCGGCGGACGCGCCGCCGGAGTGGTTCGCGCACACCCGCGCCGAGCGGCTGTCCGACTCGCGTGAGGAGCCGCTGTCGGTCACCGACCTCACCGGCGTGGACGGCGTGGTCACCGGCTGCGCGGTGGCCGTCGCCGAGACCGGCACGATCGTCCTGGACGGCGGTCCGGGCCAGGGGCGCCGGGCCGTCACCCTGGTGCCGGACTACCACCTGTGCGTGGTGCGCGCCGACCAGGTGGTGGACGGGGTTCCGCAGGCGGTGCGGCTCCTGGACCCGTCGCGCCCGCTCACCTGGATCAGCGGCCCCTCCGCGACCAGCGACATCGAACTGAACCGGGTGGAGGGGGTGCACGGCCCGCGCACGCTGGAGGTGCTGCTGGTGGAACCCGCTTCCTGAACCCGGTGACGGGGGCGGAGGCGCGGGCGGCCCCGCGGGTGGAGGCGCGGCCCGGCGGACGCGGCCCCCGGACCCGGTGGGGAGGGCCGCCCCCGGGGACGCGAGCGCACTCCGGCGGAATCGGCCTCCCGAATCCGGCCGGCCGAGACCGGGCGGCAGGCGGGACCGCGGTCCGGTGGGTCCCAAGCCCCCAACCCGCTGATGGGAGCCCCGGGGGTGGGGCTTTCCCCACCCCCCTCCTCCGGGGCACCCCCGGGGAAGGGGGGTGGAGGTCCCGATGGCGCCGGGCGGGCCGCCCTTCCTAGCGTGGGCGGTGACCACGAAGGCACCGAACGACGGGACACCATGCCCCCTTCACCGCACCCCTCCCCCTCCTCGCGGGCGCTCCGGTCCGGTACCGCGCTCGCCGCGGCCGCCGCGCTGGCGCTGCCGCTCTCCCTGGCCGCGTCCGGAACGGCCGCGGCCGACACCGGCCCCTCCGGCGCCTCCGCCGACGCCCTCCGGGCCGCCCTGCCCGAGCCCACCGGGGAGCACCCGGTGGGCAGGACGACCCTGCACCTGGTGGACGGGGGGCGCGAGGACGTGTGGGTGGGCGGACCCCGCCAGCTGATGGTCACCCTGTGGTACCCGGCACGGGTGGACGCGGGCCGCCCCGCGCCGTACATGACCGAGGCCGAGTCCGCCGCCATGGTCGCGGGGCTGGGGCTGGACCTGCCCGCCGACCTCCTGCACAGCGGGGTGCGCACCTCCTCCCGCCTGGACGTGCCGCCCGCGCGCACCCGCGACGGGTTCCCGCTGGTGGTGCTGTCCCCCGGCGCGGGGCACAACCGGATCGAGCTGTCCTCGCTGGCCGAGGAGCTGGCCAGCCACGGCTTCGTGGTGGCCGGGGTGGACCACGCCCACGAGGCCGCGCCCGTGGAGTTCCCCGACGGGCTGGTCACCGAGTGCACCGGGTGCCAGAGCGGCGAGTGGGCCCTGGGTTCGACCAACCGGGCCGAGGACGTCTCCTTCCTCCTGGACCGCCTCACCGGCCCCGACCCCGCGTGGCGGTGGTCGCGGGTCATCGACGCCTCCCGGATCGGGATGGCCGGGCACTCCTGGGGCGGCACGGCCACCGCCGAGACGCTCCGGTCCGAGGATCGGGTGGACGCCGGGATCAACCTGGACGGCCCCTACTACCCGCCCGCGGTGGAGGAGGGGCTGGACAAGCCGCTGGCGCTGATCGAGAACGGCCAGGGCAACACCTGGGACGGCGTCGAGCAGATGTGGCCGCGCCTGGAGGGCTGGCGGCAGTGGATCCGCATGGAGGGATCGGGGCACTCCAACAGCATCGACCGCGGCGTGCTGATGGAGCAGCTCGGCCTGACCGGCGTCCTCACCCCCGAGCAGTGGCGGGCCGTGTTCGGCGACGTCGGGGTCGAGCGCGGCCTGGAGCTGGTGCGCACCTACAGCCTGGCGTTCTTCGACCACCACCTGCGCGGCGGGGACCAGCCCCTGTTGGAGGACCCCGGGGCCTTCCACCCCGAACTGGTCGTGGTCGACCCCGACGAGGGGTAGCCGACGCGGGGCGGGCCGCCAGCGCCACCGCGACCGGTCGCGGTGGCGCGCACTCGAACGCCCCCGGCCGTCCGCGCGGCCGGTCGGTCCGGCGGCCGGTCAGTCCCCCGGTCGCCAGGCCGCCAGCAGCCGCTCCAGGGCGTCGGGGTCGGCGCGTTCCGGCGCGAACGGCGCCTGGTAGCGGGCCCCGGCGCCGCGCGCGGCCCTGCGGGGCCGCGGGGCGGAAGCGGGCACGGGCCGCTCCTCCCGTGCCCGCTCGCCGTCCTCCCCCGCCAGGGGCGCCTGGTAGCGCGCCCCGCGCGGGGCGGGACCGCGCTTCCTGCGCAGGCGCCGCAGCACGGGGGCGCGCTCGCGCACCGGCTCCACGGGCCCGACCCGCTCCCCGGTGGCGGTGAACCAGACCGGCAGCTCCTCCAGTCCGTGCACGGCCACGGAGTCGCGCCAGCGCAGGTCCTCGGGTTCGACGGCCAGGACCATGCCGCGCAGCCGGTCCACGGCGGTGTCGATGGCGGTGCGCGCCAGCTCGCGGGTGAGGCCGGTGGCGGGGCAGCGGTGTGCGCCCGCGCCCCAGGACAGGTGGGAGCGGTCGCCGGCCCGGGCCATCGCGTCTTCGCCGCGGGCCACCGACGGGTCGGTGTGCGCGGAGGCGAGCCCCAGCAGCAGCGGCTCGCCCCTGCGGACGCGGACCCCGGAGAAGCTCAGATCCTCGACCGGGTAGCGCCCGCCGAGCATGCGGATCGGGGAGTCGGTCCACATCACGTAGTCGATGAAGTCCTCGGGGGTGAGGGTGCCGCCCAGGTAGGCGGTCCACACGGCCGGGTCGTCCAGCAGCCGGAGCAGGGCGTTGCCGATCAGGTGGGTGGTGGGCTCGTGCCCTGACTCCCACAGCAGCGTCAGCGCCCCCGCCGCCTCGTCGTCGGTGAGCCCGGAGGGGTGGGCGAGCAGCCGGCTGGCCATGTCCTGCCCCGGGTCGGCGCGCTTGCGCGCGACCAGGCCCGCGAAGTAGGAGCGGATCGCGGCGGCGGCGGGACCGGCCCGGTCGGGTTCGCCGCTCCACAGCCTCGGAGCCAGGTCGGCCAGCAGGCGGCCGTAGGCGTCGGGCAGGCCGAAGAGCTCGTTGAGGACCAGGGCGGGCAGCGGGGCGGCGAACCCGCCGATGAGGTCGGCGGCGCCGTCGGCCGCGACCCGGCCGAGCAGGTGCACGGCGGCGCGTTCGACGACGGGGACCAGACGGGGCGTGCCCACCCCGGCCAGGGTGTCGACGAGGGCCGCGCGCAGCCGCCGGTGCTCCTCGCCGTCGCGGGCCAGGGCGGCGCTGCGGGCGGGCGCGGCGGGCCCCGCGCCCCAGGGGCGCGGGTCGGCGGAGAAGAGGGTGTGGTCGCGTAGGGCCTGGAGGTTCTCCCGGTAGCCGAGCAGGAGCCATCCGGGCACGCCCGGGCCCACCTCGACCGGGACGAGGCCGCCGTGGCGTTCGCGCAGCGCGTCCCAGGGCGCGTCGGCGCCGGTGCTCCCGTGCGGGGGGAGGGCGACCGGGCAGCGGGCGCCGCCGGACCCCGCTGCCTGGGGGTCGTCGCGGCCGTCGGTCCCGGTTCCCTGGCGCATGGAGACTCCTCAGTGGCTGCGGATGCGAGGCGACGGTACGCGCCCCGTGTTTCCGCCGTGCTTCGGACAGGAAAGCTCCGCCTTTCCGGACGGGGCACCCGGTGCCACGGAGGGTCAAGGCGGGATTACCGCTCACCGCGCCCAGAGGAGCAGGTGTCGGCGCACCGGTGACGTTCGCGCCTCTTCCTCCCCCGGCCGGGGCGCTCCCGTTCCGGTGGTGCGGTCCGGGCCCGCCCCTTCGGCCGGAGAACGCCTCGGGCCTTCGCCCTTCCGACCGGGGCGAAGGCTGTCCGTGCCCCCGCGCCGAGGAGTGCCCGGCCCCGCCCCGGTCCCGGCTGCGGAGGAGCGTCTCCGGTCCCTCGCTCCTGCGGGCGCGGCGGGCGAAGGGGTGCCCGTGCCTCCCCGCGCCTGTGCCCGGCCCCGCCCCGGCACCGGCGGCGGCGTACTCCCCCGCGCCTGTGCCCGGCCCCGCCCCGGCACCGGCGGCGGCGTACTCCCCCGCGCCGGGGAGTGTCCCCCGCCACCTCTCCCCGGGGCTCGCGCCCGCCCGCCGCGGACCCGCCGGTCGGTAAAATGGCCCGTTGGTCGCACACCAGCGCCGAACGGAGGACCACGTGGGCAAGAAGGGCCGCGGGCGACAGCGCGGCGGAGACCGCCGGACGGCCGGGCAGGGCGCCCGGCCCTGGGCCGGTCCCGCGCCCGACGACTTCCCCGAGCAGGTCGTCTCGGAGGCGGTCGACGCGCTGGTGCTCGGCCGGGAGGGCGGCGGCGTGGACCTGGCCGCCGCGCGGCTGGCCGACGCCGAGGACCCGGCGCGTGCCGGGGCGGCGGACCGCGCCGTCCGCGACGCCCTGCTGGCGGGGGTGGCCTCGGCCTGGGCTCGCGGGTGGCAGCCCGCCGAGACGGTCCGCCAGGCGGGCCGGGTGCTGGACCCGGTGGCGGCGGCGGTGTGCGCCGACGCGGTGACGGCCGACCTCGACCGCCACTCCCCCGCCGCGGTGGACCCGAGATGGGCCGCGCAGGTGCGCGAGCTGGGGGCAGCTCCGTCCTGGGGCGGCACCGGGGACTACCTGGCGCACGTGGGAGCCGGGCACGGGCTGCTGCGCTTCGAGGCGGTGGAGACGGCTCTGCGGCTGCTGGCCGCGCTGCGCGTGCTGCCGCCGGTGCACCGGCTGTGCCCGCCGCCGGGTGAGTTCCGTCCGCGCCCCGAGGGCGCCGCGCGGACCGCGGAGACGGTGGACCAGGGCAAGCTGGCCCGCGTGCGCGCGCTGCTGGCCAAGGCCGAGTCCACGGAGTTTCCCAGCGAGGCGGAGGCGCTGAGCGCCCGCGCGCAGGAGTTGATGGCCCGGCACAGCATCGACCGCGCACTGCTGGCCGAGGAACCCGGGCAGGCGTCGGAGGCCGCCTCGGGGCGGCGGCTGCCGGTGGACGCGCCCTACGACGAGCACAAGGCGGTGCTGCTGCACGAGGTCGCCGAGGCCAACCACTGCCGGGCCGTGTGGGACCGGGAACTGGGGCTGTGCACCGTGATGGGCTTCCCGGGCGACGTGGAGGCGGTGGACCTGATGTTCACGTCGCTGCTGGTGCAGGCCGAGACGGCGATGCGGGCCAGCGGTTCGGTGCGCGACCGGTCCGGCAGGGCGGCGGGCAAGGCCTTTCGCGCCTCGTTCATGTCAGCGTTCGCGGTACGGGTGGGTGAGCGGTTGGTGGAGTCGGCGCGCGCCGCCGAGGAGGCCGCCGCGGCCGAGACGGGGACGGACCTGGTGCCGGTGTTCGCCGCGCGCGAGCGCGAGGTGGAGGCGGCCGTGGCCGAGGCCTTCGGCGAGCTGACCTACTCGCGGGTGCGCGGGCCCGCCAGTGAGGACGGCTGGTACGAGGGTCTGGCGGCGGCCGACGCCGCGTCCCTGGGCGCGCACCGCCGCGTCGCGGACCGCTGACCCCTGCCCCCTGGGGGCTGGCGGAAGGCCGGTTCCATCGGGGCGGCCCCGGCGGCGAAGCGGCTGATGCGGCGGGCTGCCGACACGGACGGAGGGCTGACCCTTCCGGGCGGCGAAAACCGGTGGCCGCGCGACCGGACGAACCGGTACAAACGTGGCCATGCGCAAGTACCCGCGGACCCGGCACATCCGGGGCTCCCGCCTCCAGGCGGGCGACCACGACCTGGCGGCCGTGCCCTTCTCCGCGCTGGCCGGACGCCACCTGGTGGTGGAGGAGAAGCTGGACGGCGCCAACGCCGGGATCAGCTTCGGCCCCGGCGGCGAGCTGCGCCTCCAGAGCCGGGGCCACTACCTCACCGGCGGCCCCCGCGAGCGGCACTTCGCCCCGTTCAAGGCCTGGGCGGCGACCGTGGCTCCGCTGCTGCGGCCGCGCCTGGGCGAGCGGTACGTGCTGTACGGGGAGTGGCTGTACGCCAAGCACACCGTGTTCTACGACGCGCTGCCGCACCTGTTCTGCGAGTTCGACGTCCTCGACACCCGCGAGAACGCGTTCCTGTCCACGCCGCGCCGCCGGGAGCTGCTGGAGGGCGCTCCGGTGGTGTCGGTGCCCGTGCTCCACACGGGTCCGCTGGAGCGTTTGGCGGACCTGACCCGCCTGGTGGGCCCCTCCACCTGCCGCACCCCCCACTGGCGCGGGGCCCTGGCCGAGGCGGCGGGGGCGGCGGGCGCCGACCCCGGCCGCGCCCTGGCCGAGAGCGACGGCTCCGACCTCATGGAGGGGCTCTACGTCAAGGTCGAGGAGGGAGAGCGCACGGTGGACCGGTACAAGTGGGTGCGCCCGGGGTTCACCTCCGCCGTCCTGGACTCGGGAACGCACTGGCTGGACCGGCCGCTGATCGCGAACGGGCTGGCCGATCCGGAGGTGCTCTATGCGGGTGTTCGCTGAGCTGTGCCCGGCGCCGCCGCGCTGGGACCTGGACTGGGCCCGGGTGCGCGAGGCCCTCCCGTGGGTGCGCGACCTGGCCGGGGTGGAGCAGGATCCGGTCCACCACGCCGAGGGGGACGTGGAGACGCACACCCGCATGGCGTGCGAGGCGCTGGCCGGGCTGCCCGCGTGGCGCTCCCGCCCCGCCGCGGAGCGGGAGCGGCTGTTCGCCGCCGTGCTGCTGCACGACGTCGCCAAACCGCTGTGCACCCGCCGTGGGGAGGACGGCCGGGTGACCGCGCACGGCCACTCGCGGCGCGGGGACCTCCTGGCGCGTCGGCTGCTGTGGGAGGCCGCGGCCGAACCCGGGGCGGCCGCCTCCGCGCTGGAGGCGGTGCGCTGGCGCGAGCACGTGGCGGCCCTGGTGCGCCACCACCAGGTGCCGTTCTGGGCGCTGGAGCGGCCGGACCTGCGCCGCATCGCGTTCCGGGTGAGCCTGGTGGCGCGCAACGACGACCTGGTGCTCCTGGCCACCGCCGACATCCTGGGCCGCCGCTGCGGCGACACCGCGGAGGTCCTGGAGAACATCGGGCTGTACGACGAGTACTGCCGGGAGCAGCGGTGCCTGGACCGGCCGAGGGAGTTCCCCTCCGACCACGCCCGGTTCTGGTTCTTCCGCAAGCCCGACCGCGACCCGGACTACGCCGCCCACGACGACACCCGGATGACGGTGACCGTCATGTCGGGGCTGCCGGGTTCGGGCAAGGACACCTGGATCGCGCGCGAGCGGCCGGACGTGCCGGTGGTGAGCCTGGACGCGCTGCGCACCGAGCTGGGTGTGCGTCCGACCGCCGACCAGCGGCCGGTGGCGGCGGCCGCGCACGCGCGCGCACGCGAACACCTGCGCGCGGGACGGTCGTTCGTGTGGAACGCCACCAACGTCTCGCGTTCGCTGCGCGACCAGTGCGTGGACCTGGCAGCCGCCTACCGTGCGCGCGTGGAGATCGTCTCCGTCGAGGCGCCGCCCAGGGTGCTGCGGGCCCGTCTGGACCGCAGGCCGGCGCCGGTACCGGCCGCAGCGGTGGAGCGCCTGGTACGGCGCTGGGAGTGCCCGGACCCGACCGAGGCGCACCGGCTCCTGCGGTGGACCAGCGCCTGAGCCCGCGCCGGGCCGGGATGTGGGAACGGGTCGGGGTTTCCCCGGCTCCGGGCCGCCTCCGCCGGGCAGGAGGCCAAGACCGGGAATCGGTCAGGGTCTCCTCGGCCCCGGACCGCCTCCGCCCGGCCGGGGGCGGCCCCGTGGGTGCGAGCGGCCCAGGGCCGGTGCTTCGGCGTGCGGAGGCGGCCTCCTCCCCCGCTTCGGACGAGCTTCGCCGCAGGTGAGGGGCGATTTTCGGCGTTCTCCCGCACGGGCCCGCGCCCCGAGGTTAATCTGATCCCGTTTCAGCGGCTCACGGCACTTCGGGTGGTTTGTCAATGACCGAGCGCATCTACTCCGCCGTGCACGCGTGCCTGGACTGGGCCGAAACGATCGAGCCCCGGCCCGCCCTGGACACCGGCAGCCTGCTCTTCCTGCTGGCCGCCCACATGGACGCCGGCGCACCCGACACCGGGGACTGGTCCACCGCCGACGTCGACGACATCGCCCGCACCGTCCGCGACTGGGACAGCGTGCCCGACAACCTCAGGGACACCTGGCTGACCTGGTGCGACTTCCTGGTCGACCAGGACCGGTTGCTGTCCGCGGAGAGCCCGCGCCGCCTGCGCGCCGCCATCGCCACGGTCGACCTGGCGCCCGGCGGCCCGCCGCCGACCGAGGACCGGACGACCGACAGCGCCGCCCTGCCGCTCCTGGACCGGCTCGGCGGCGGCGCGGACGGCGCTCCCGAGGCGCTGCCGACGGTCGTCCCGGCGGACCCGGCCGACCTGGACGCGGCGGCGCGCCGGTGCCGACCCCTGTCCGAAGCCGCGCGGCTGGCGGCGTGGACGGGCGGGGGAAGGCCCCTGTGCGCCGAGGGGGACGACGCCCTCACCGCCGACGACACCGCCGGGGCCGCCGCCGACCTGGGGATCGCGCCCGCGAGGGTGGCCGCGCTGTTCGCCGTGGCCAGGGACGCGGGTCTGCTGCGCACCACCTACACCCGGGTGCTGCCGGGCCGGGCGGCGCGGGCCTGGCGGGACGGTGTGCCGGGGGCGGCCGCCGACGCCTGGGCCGACGCCCTGCTGACCATGACCGACCTGCGCGGGGTGACGGCGTTCCTGCTGCTCACCGAACTGTTCGTGCACGGGGACGCGCGCACGCCCGCGCAGCTGGCGGCCGTGTACGGGCCCGGGATCGCCCTGCGCGGGGAGGACCCCGTGGAACACGTGCGCCAGGTGCTGGAGACGCTGGAGGGTCTGGGCGCGGTCCGCGGGATCGGCGGCGGCCGGTTCCGCGTCACGGGCCTCGGCGACCACTTCATGGTGCGCCAGCTGCGCCAGACGGGGGCCGACCTCGCACTGACCCCGCCCCTGTCCGGGATGGACGCCGAGGAGGTGCTGGCCCTGGCGGAGCGGGGCCGTCCGGTGGACACCGAGGGCCTGCTGGAGCGGTGGGTGGCCGCCCGCGACACCGAGAGCGCGGTGTGCGGCCTGCTGGAGGCCTGCGACGCCCCCGGTTCCTGGCGCCTGCGTGAGCGGGTGGCCCGGGTGCTCGCCTCGCTGGAGGAGGACCTGGGCCCGGTGCTGGGTCTGTACGTGCACCACCCCGTCCTGGGCGGGTGGGCCCGGCGGCTGCGCGGCGGAGCCGCGGGGGCGCCCACGTCGCACCAGGAGGTCTGGGCGGTGCTGGACGACTACGCGATCCTGCTGGAGGGCGGCGGGCTCCTCCCCGGCCGGGACCGGGACAGGTACGCCGGGTGCGCGGAGCGGTTCGTCCGCACGGTGTGGCTGACGGGTCACCCGGCCTCGGACACGGTGCTGGACCTGCTGGCGGAGGGGGCGCTGGGCGCGCCCCTGGCCGAGGCCGTTCGGCAGCTGCGCCCCGCCCCGCTCATCCCCTGAACAGCGGCCCCTCCCCCGCCCCGGTCCGGGGCGGGAGGACGGGCGCGCGCGGGCTTCAGGCCTTGACGACCAGTTCGTGGACGAGCGTCTCGACGCCGGGCAGTGCGGGCCAGTCGCGTTCGGGCGCCCGCTCGAAACCGCGGGCGCGGTAGACGTACTGGGTCGAGACCATCTCGGGCAGGGTGGCCACCAGCAGCCGGGAGACCCCCTCCTCCCGGGCGCGGTCGACGAGCGCGTTGACCAGGTCGCGCCCCACGCCGCGCCCCCGCGCCTCGGGGGCGACGGCGAAGGCGCGGATCTCGGCCTCGTCGGCGTTGCGGGCGATCTCGCTCTCCGGAGACCAGGGCTCGAACACGGCCGTCCCCAGGAGCCGGTTCTCGTCGGCGGCGACCAGGATCTCGCCGCGGCCGTCCGTGCCCAGGAGCCGGAGCGTCTCGACGTAGGCCGGGTTCACGTCCATGAGGCCGTCGGCGGTGTAGGCCGTCACGCGCAGCTCACTGACGGCGTTCATCTCATCGGGAAGTACTCGACGCACGATCATGGACGTCATTCAACATGATGGGAGGGCTCCCCACCGTTGATCGCCGCACCACCCGGAGCGTCGAAAACGTCACCGTGAGTGACTCTTTACGGAGGTTTATCCCCCGGTCCGGACACGCCGAGCACCCCCGAACGGAGTTGTCCACAGGCCTCCGGCGGCGCGGCCGCGATCGTGCCACCCTTCTGGTGAGGGGAGGCGCCCATGTCCGACCGCACCAGCGGGGAACCCGTCCCGGCACCGACCGTCCGCGTCTTCAGCGGCTCCGCGGCGCTGGCTGAGGGGGGATGCCCGGCGCACCGCCGGTTCAGCGCCGACCCGTCCCCGGGCGCGGATCCGCCGCCGCGCGACGCTCCCGGGGCGGTCCTGGACGCCGTCCTGGACCTGGTCGAGCACGCGGGCATGGCGTTGGAGGAGGCCTGCGCGCGCCTGTCCGTGCCGGAAAGTCCGGGAGGTCCGGGAGGTCCGGGACGCGCCCTCCCGGGCGGGCGTCCCGTGCCGCCGCACCCGGGGGTGCTGCTCTGGGTCCGGCACGCCGCGCGGTGCTACCTGGAGGGCCTGGCCGGGGACCGCGGGCGCGACGGCCCGCACCGCGCCCCGGTGTTCGACTTCTGGGTCCGCCAGTACCTGCCCGTGCCCGGCTCCCCCAACTCCCGGCCCTACGAGCTGTGCGCCCGGGGCCGCAGGTACGCCTACGCGCAGGGGCCGGAACGGGTCCGGGAGCTGCGCGTCCCGGTCACGGGCGCGGCCGGTGCGCAGGCCCGCTCGCGGGCCGAGGTGGCGGTGGCCGCGTACGTGCTCGCCACCGGCACTCTGGTGGACCGCGACGCCTGCGCGGCGCGTCCCGGGCGGTACCGGGGCGGCGCCCCCTACCCGATGCGCGGACAGCGCGGCGGCGCCGACGTCAGGCCGCCGGACCGGGTGCGCGTGGTGGAGGCCTCCTGTCTGGACTCCTCCACCGCCGTCCTCTACGACGGTTCGGCCGCCGAGGCCGGGGAGGCCTTCGCCTCGGCGGGCCGCGAGGGGCTGCGCTCGGCCCTGGTGGGCGGGGCCCGCTCCCCCGGCGGGGACTGCCTGTCCTGTGCGGGGCGCCGCGGCTGCGGTCGGCTGCCGCGCGCGCCGGGGCTGCTCGGCCCGAGCGGCGGCCCGGGTGGCGGGCCGTGGCCCCGGCGCTCCTGGTCGGTCTCCCTGGGGCTGCGCCACCGGGGCTGTCCCGCCCGGGCGCACTTCCACGCCCTGGGCCTGCCCGCGGACCCCGGCGTCGAACCGGTGCGGCTGCGGCGCGACCGCGCCGTGCGCGCCTGGCTGGAGCGACTGCACCGGCGCCTGCCCCGAAGGCCCTGCACGGCCGGGGACCTGCCCGGGGACCGCTCGTCCTGGTCCGCGGGGAGGTGGCAGCTGGAGGGTGGACAGGCACGTCTGGGCGCCGCCATGATCGCCGCGCACGTCGGGGTCTGCCCGCTGCGCGGGCTGGCCTCGGGCAGCCACGTGCGGGTGGGCCACAGGCTGGCCGCCGACGACACGCGGGCCGACGTCCTGGTTCTGGCCAGGGCCGACGTGCTCCACCACCGGGGCCGGTCCTGGGTCTACCGCGCCGTCACCACCACCGACGACGCACCCGCTTCAGGCGAAGGCAGGCCCTCCTCGGAGGACGGCGCGCTCTTCCCGGCCGGAGACACCCTGCTCAGAGACGGGGGTGCGGGCCCCGCGAGCGGCGGCAGACCCTTCCCGGGCGGGAACGCTCTCCTGGAGGACCGGAACCGGCCTGCTCGGGGAGGGGATCCGCCGCCTCGGGGAGAGGACGTGCCTCCACCGGACGGGAACGCTCCTTGCCGGAACGGGGGCGCTGCTCCCGCCCCGCCCGGAGGCGCGCTCTTCGGGGACGAGGAGGCACTGCTGGCGGCGGAGCCCCGGCTGGCCCTGGCGGTGGGGCTCTTCGCCTGCGGCGCCCTGCCCGCGGGTCCGGACTCGGCCGTGGAACTGGAGGTCCTCGGCCCCCGGGGCGCGTCCGTACGGTCGCTGGATCCGGGGTCGGCACGGGTCCGTGCTACGGCCCGGCGGGTGGTGCGCGGGCTCGCCGGACCCTGGCACGGCGACACCTCCCACCCACCTGCTCCGGGCGAGGGCTGCCTGGACTGCCCCTACCGGCGCTGGTGCCCGGCGACCGACCTTCCCGACACCCTCCACGGCCCGGGCGCACGGGCCCGGGACCGGCGGGGCGGCGCCGCTCCCGGACCCGTGCGCGACCCTCCCCCGGGTCAGGCCGCCGGTTCGCCCTCCTCGGCGAAGCGGTAGGCGCTGGCCTGGAGGTCCCACAGCTCGCGGTAGAGCCCGTCGGCGGCCAGGAGTTCGGCGTGGCCGCCCTGTTCCACCACCCGGCCCCGGTCGAGCACGACGATGTGGTCGGCCATGCGCACCGACGCCAGCCGGTGGGTGATGAGGACGACGGCGGCACCGGTGCGCCCGGCGTGGGCGTGCAGAGAGGAGAAGAAGGCGTGCTCGGCGCGCGCGTCCAGCGCGGCGGTGGGCTCGTCGGCGATGAGCAGCGGCGTGCGCTCACCGTCGTCGCCCCGGTAGAAGCCCCGGGCGGCGGCCAGGCGCTGCCACTGCCCTCCCGAGGGCTCGGCGCCGTCCACGAAGCGCTTGTCCAGGAGGGTCTCCCACCCCCGGCCGAGTTCGGCGACCACCGCGTCGGCCCGGGAGGCGCGCGCGGCGCGTTCCAGCCGCCCGGGGTCGGCGCCGGGGCTGCCCATGACGACGTTGCGGCGCGCCGTCAGCGGCCAGTGGGTGTGATCCTGGGCGATGACCGCGATCCGCTCGCGCAGGCTGGTGCCGTCCACCGAGGCCAGGTCGGTGCCGTCCCAGCGCACCCGTCCGGAACCGGGCAGGTACAGGCCCGACAGCAGTTTGGACAGCGTGGTCTTGCCCGACCCGTTCTCCCCGACCAGGGCGACCGTGCGGCCGCGCCGCAGAGTCAGGTTGACGTCGTCCAGGGCCGGGCGCTCCCCGTCCTGCCCCGGGTAGGAGAAGGTGACGTGTTCGACGCGGATCTCGTCGAAGCCCTCCGGCGCGGGGGCCAGTCCCGCCCGGGGCAGCCGCCGCCGGGCCTCCTCGTCGAAGGCGACGAAGTCGGAGAAGTACAGGCCCGACTCGTAGACCAGGGTGAGGGAGGACAACGCGTTGCCCAGGGCGCCCTGCGCGACCCGGATGGCGACCACGGCGGCGCCGGCCACGGCGATCTCCACGACCCCGTCTACCAGCAGCAGCGCCAGGGCCGCGAAGACCGCGCCGGTCACCAGCCCGCCCGCGGTGTCCCCGGCCAGCCGGATGAGGGACTGGCGGGTGGCCAGGCCCAGCTGGATGTCCAGTTCCCGGCCGCCGACCCGGTCGAACTCGGCGAGCAGTCGGCCCTCCATGGTGAAGGAGCGGACCTCGGCCGCGCTGCGGCGGTCGGTCATGAGGTTCTCCAGCAGGATCTTGCGGCGGCGCCCCTCGGTGAAGGCCATGAGCATCCTGTAGCGCATGCGCGCCGCGGCGGCCGAGCCCCACCACTGGGGGACCACGGCCAGGGCCAGCAGCGGCAGCAGGACCGGGTGCAGCACGCCGAGCACCCCCGCGGCGGCGACCAGGCCCGCCGCCCCGGTGAGCACGTCGGCGGTGTGCCGGACCAGCGCCCCCGCCTCGTCGCTGCCGCGCACGTAGCACCGGTACAGGTGGTCGTGGAACCCGCTGTCGTCGAAGGCCCGCAGCTCGACCGCGGTGCAGCGACGCAGCAGCTGCTTCTCCGCGGTGAGCACGACCTGGGGTTCCAGGCGGGCCTGGGCGCGTCCGGCGGCGGCCGAGCAGACCCCGCGCAGGACCAGCGCCGCGCCCAGCAGCGCCAGGGAGGGCAGGGCGGCCAGGACACGGTCGGGGGTGGGCACGGCGGCGAAGAGCGCGCCGAGCACGTCGGTGGTGGCCACCAGCGCCCAGGCCGTGGCGGCGCCGACACCCGCGTTGAGCGCGGCGGTCGCGACGACGTCGCGCGGGCTGCTGCGCCAGGCCAGCGCGAAGGCCTGGCGGACCAGCGCGGGCATGCGGCGCCCGATCACGCCCCAGGTGGCCTTGGACGCCTGGTCGCCGAAGTGCCACCACCTGGGCGTGGTGAGTTCGGGCAGGGACAGTCCCTCCCCGACGTCGTCGGTGTCGCTGCCGGTGGCGGTGGGAAGTGGTGTGTCGTGCATCCTCGGCGTCCTCCGGTGGTGTCGTGGACCTCGGAACCCGTACGCGGACATGCGAGGGGGAGCGACGCCAGGTGATGGCATCGGTCCTCTCGGTGACCGTTGCGCGGATGGTGCCGATCATGACCCCGGCGCACGACAGCCGGAAGCGACTTTCCCCGTTGCGGTCGGACCGGATACCGGCGCCCTCCGTGCGGGACGCCCGCCGGGGCCTGTCGGCCGGGGCGGCCGGGCACGGCACCGGATTCGAAAACCTGTCGGATAGCTGCCGCCCGGATCGGCCCGGGATACGGACCGCCCCGAAGCGGGCCGGGACGCCGCCGTTCACTCACCGGCACCGGCCCGAATCCCCGGAGCAGGACGCGGACCCGGAGCCGCGGTCGGCAGAACCCGGGTTCTTCGCGTTCCCGGTCCACTCACCCGAAGCCGGAGGACTGGTGCGGCGGTCCCGCCCGGAGCGGCGGACGCACCCTCGCGAACACCGCGGGGCGGGAACGGCGGACCGGCAGCGGGTCCGGTCCGGCGGCCCCGACCACGCGCGCCGAGGGGCCACGACGCCGGACGGCCGCGCCGGTGCCCGAGGGCTCCGGCGCGGCCGTCCGCATGGCTGTCGCGGTGGTCGGCGCGCGGTCTATCCGGCCGGTCGGGCCTCGACCTCGTCGAGCCAGGCCCGCACCGCGTCGTTGTGCTCGCCCAGGGCGGGCGGCGGCAGGTGGCCCGTCCCGGGGGGCTGCGGCGCCTCGTCGGCCGCGGGGTCGAAGCGCAGCGCGGACCCGGGCAGCTCGATCGGGCCGAGCACCGGGTGCTCCACCTCCAGCAGCAGCCCCTGGGAGCGCGTCTGCTCCCACTCGTAGACCTGGTCGATGGTGCGCACCGCGCCGCAGGGCACCCCCACCTCGCCGATCCGGCGCAGCCACTCGTCGCGCGTGCCCTGGCCCAATACCGCCTCCACCTCGGCGATCAGCTCCTCCCGGTGCTCCACCCGGGAGGCGTTGTCGGCGAACCTGGGGTCGCGGGGGTCCAGGCCGAGCAGTCCGGCGAAGCGCTCCCACTGCGCCTCGCCGCCCACCGCCACCTGGAGCATGCCGTCCATGCAGGCGAAGGCGCCGTAGGGGGCGATGGAGGGGTGCTGGTTGCCTAGAGCGGTGGGCACCTCGCGCCCGACCGTCCACCGGGTTCCCTGGAAGGCGTGCACGCCCACGATCGAGGACAGCAGCGAGGTGCGCACCACCCGGCCGCGCCCGGTGCGCTCGCGCTCCAGGAGCGCGGCGAGCACCCCTTGGGCGCCGTTCATCCCCGCGAGCAGGTCACTGATGGCCACGCCCGTCTTGGTCGGTTCCTTGGGCGAGGGGCCGGTCAGGCTCATCAGACCGGCCTCGCCCTGGGCGATCTGGTCGTAGCCCGCCCGTCCGCCCTCGGGCCCGTCGTGCCCGAACCCGCTGATGGAGCAGACCACCAGGCGGGGGTTGAGCTCCTCCAGGCGGCTGGCGGGGAACCCGAGCCGGTCCAGGACGCCGGGGCGGAAGTTCTCCACCAGGACGTCGGCGGCGCGCACGAGCCGGGTCAGCTGCTCCGCGCCGTCCTCGGACTTCAGGTCCAGCTCGATGGACTCCTTGTTGCGGTTGCAGGACAGGAAGTAGGTGCTGATGCGCTCCTCCTCCGGCCCGACGAACGGCGGGCCCCACCCGCGCGTCTCGTCCCCCCTGCCGGGCTGCTCGACCTTGATCACCCGCGCGCCGAGGTCTCCCAGCAGCATGGCCGCGTGCGGTCCGGCCAGCGCCCGCGACAGGTCGATGACCACGATCCCCTTGAGCGGCCCTTGCGAGCGGTCCACGTTCCCTACCTCCTGGTGATTGGTACTGATCCGGTGTTCGTGTCCTGGGCGGCGCGCGCTCAGCCCGCGGCGCACAGGCGGCGGTAGCGCGCGGCGCGTCCGGCGGGCGGTTCGGCGCCCCCGTGCGGCTGCACCGCGGCGAGTTCACGGGCGATCGCCTCCCCCATGCGCGCGCAGAACGCGCCGTCCTCGTCGGCCGCGTCGCCGAATTCGGGGACCACCCGGTCCACGAGTCCGCGGGCGCGCAGGTCGGCGGAGCCGATGCCCTGGGCCCGGGCCAGTTCCCCGGCGCGGTCGGGGGTGCGGTGGACGATCGCGCTGGCCCCCTCGGGCGGCAGCGGGGCGAGCCAGGCGTGCTCGGCGCACAGGACGCGGTCGGCGGGCAGGAGCGCGATCGCGCCCCCGCCGGTGCCCTGTCCCAGCAGGACCGAGACGGTGGGGGCGGCCAGGGAGGTCATCTCGGCCAGGCAGCGGGCGATCTGACCGGCCGTCCCCCGCTCCTCGGCTTCGGCGGAGAGCGCGGCGCCGGGGGTGTCGATGACGGTGACCAGGGGCAGCCGCAGTTCGGCGGCCAGGCGCATGCCCCGGCGGGCCTCGCGCAGCGCGTCCGGGCCCATGGGCTGTTCGGCGCTCTGGCGGGAGCGGTCCTGGCCGACCAGGACGCAGGGCCTGCCGCCGAACCGGGCCAGTGCGGTGACCAGGGCGGGGGAGGACTCTCCCTCGCCGCTGCCGCGCAGGCGCACCACGTGGCTGGCCGCGTGCCGCAGGAGTTCGCGCACGCCGGGGCGCTCCTTGCGGCGGGATCGGGTCACCGAGTCCCAGACGGGGGCGGGCGAGCGGGGTTCTGCGGGCGGTGACGGGGGCGCGGCGGCGGCCGGGCGGTCGAGCAGGACGTCGAGGGCGAGCCCGGCGGCGTCCCTGAGCTGGTCGGGGGGCAGGACGGCGTCGACGAGGCCGTGCCGCTGGAGGTTCTCCGCCCGCTGGACGCCCTCGGGGAACGGCTCGCCGTGCAGCACCTCGTAGACGCGGGGGCCCAGGAAGCCGACGAGCGCCCCGGGTTCGGCGGCGGTGAGGTGGCCGAGCGATCCCCACGAGGCCAGGACGCCTCCGGTGGTGGGGTGGCGCAGGTAGACGAGGTAGGGCAGCCCGGCGGCCTTGTGCGCGGTGACGGCGGCGGTGATCGCCGCCATGGCCACGAAGGCGGGGGTGCCCTCCTGCATGCGGGTGCCGCCGGAGGCCGGTGCGGCCAGCAGGGGGAGCCGCTCGGCAGTGGCGCGTTCGACGGCGGCGACGATGCGCCCGGCGGCGGCGAGCCCCACGGACCCGGCGAGGAAGCCGAACTCGCTGGCCACGACGGCGACGCGGCGGCCGTGCAGCCGCCCCTCCCCCGTCAGGACCGCCTCGTCGCATCCGGTGGCGGCCCGCGCCCGGGTGAGCGCGTCGGCGTAGGCGGGGTCGGGGCCCACGTCCAGGGGCGCCTCGTCCCAGGAGACGTGGGATCCCGCGTCGAGCGTGCGGTCCAAAAGCTCCCGGGCGGTGTCGCGGGTCTCCACAGCAACCTCCAAATGGTTCAGTGGCTAGGCCACTAGGCCTCACGTCAGGGTGGCACGAAACCACACGTTTTGTGAAGCCCCCGTCGCACCCGATCGCGGGGCGTCCGATGCGCCGGTCCCGGGGGCCCGCCGACCGGATGCTCTAGCCTGGAAGTCCCTCACCACAGTCAGATCCGAGGATCAGGAGCCAGCGAGCGTGCCTACCAAGCCCCGACCCCGGCCCCCGGCGCGCCCGCGCCTGTACGAGCAGCTCGTGGAGCGCCTCGTGGAACACATGCGGGACGCCGGTCTGGGCGTGGGCGACCGCCTGCCGCCCGAGCGCGAGCTGGCCGTCGCGCTGGAGGTGAGCCGGGCCTCGGTGAGCCAGGCACTGGTGGCGCTGGAGGTCCAGGGGGTCATCGAGGTGCGGCACGGGGACGGCGCGATCATCCGCCAGACCGTCTCCGAGCAGGGGGTTCTCGCCCTCCTGCGCGACCGGGCCAACCGGCGCGCGGAGATCATCGAGGCCCGTCAGGCGCTGGAGGTCAAGCTGACGGAGCTGGCCGCCGTGCGCCGCACGCCCGAGGACCTGGTCGCGATCGACGCCGCCCTGGAGCTGATGCGCCAGGAGGTGGCCAACGGCGACCGCGGCGTCACCGGTGACGAGCGCTTCCACGCGGCGATCACCACGGCCGCGCGATCGCGCCTGCTGGCGCGGATGATGAACGAGATCGCCCCGATGATCCGGGAGACCCGCCTGGAGTCGCTGTCGCAGCCGGACCGGCCCCGGGCCTCGCTCGACGGGCACGAGCGCATCGCCTCGGCCATCCGCTCGGGCGACCCCAAGGCGGCCGCCGACGCGATGCGCGACCACCTCCTGCTGGTCTCGGCCGTCAACGGGGACGCCCCGGTCGCCCCCTGAACCGGCTCAGTGGCTCACAGGCCTGGCCTTCAAACCGGCTGGGCCCCGCCGCCCCGGCCACGGGGCGGCGGGGCGGGCGCGGAGGGTCCGGAAAACGAACCGGACCCTCCGCGTTCCCGGGGCCGCCGGACGGCCCCGACTGCCCTTGAAAGGCACTGCCGTCACAGCAGTCCCGGCACCACCAGCACACCCCAGGCGACCAGCGGGCCCACCACGACCACGATGCCGCTGTAGACCAGCATCTGGCGGTAGAAGCGGGACGGGTCCACCCCGGTCGCGTTGGCCAGCACCAGGGCGCCGTTGGTGGAGAAGGGGCTGACGTCGACGATGGTGGAGGAGATCGCCAGGGCCACGATCACGCCGGTCGCGCTGATGTCGCCCATGAGCAGGAACGGGATGGCCAGCGGGATGGTCGCGCCCAGGATCGCGGTCGAGGAGGCGAAGGCCGACACCACGGCGCCGATGTAGCACAGCAGCAGCGCCACCAGGAGCGGGGCGCCCAGGCTGGCCGCCCCGTCGCCGACGTACTCGATGGTCCCCGCGCTCTCCATGACGCCGACGAAGGTCAGCATGCCGGTGATCAGCAGGACCGTGGACCAGCTGATCTGGGAGAGCACGTCCTTCTGCGACTGCGGCGCGATCAGCGCCAGCACCACGCTGACGGTCAGGGCGACGAAGCCGACGTCCAGGCCCACGCCCAGGGCGAGGACGCCCAGCGCGACGATGCCCACCAGGGTGGCGATCTGCTCGAACCGGACCGGGGCGCCCTCGGAGGCGGTACCGCCGCTCCCGGCCGCCGCGCCGTCGGCCGCTCCGCTCGCGGCGGGGGCGTCGGCGGGACCTCCGGTGGCCAGTGCGACCGATCCCGAGTCCGAGCCGCCGGAGGTGCGGGCGGCCTCGGTGACGGCCTCGGCCTCGTGCGAGCGGACGCCGAAGAGGCGGTTGCCGCCCAGCGCGACGAACAGGATCAACGCGATGCCCAGGTTGAAGAACAGGCTGCCGAGGAACAGCGTGATGGGGGAGACCGAGAGCCCGCTGTCGGCGACGATGCCGTTGACAGTCACGCCGTAGACGCTGACCGGGGAGAACCCGCCCCCCTGGGCGCCGTGGACCACCATCATGCCCATCAGCAGCGGGTTGATCCGGTACCGGGCGGCGAAGCTCAGCGCGATCGGCGCGACGATCGCCACGGCCGCCGGGCCGAGCGCGCCCACACCCGTCAGCACGGCGGAGATGCCGAACATGATCCACGGGATCGCGGCCACCCGGCCGCCGACCATGCGGGTGGCGCCGCGTACGAGCAGGTCGATCGTCCCGTTGTTCTTCGCAATGGCGAAGAGGTAGGTGACGCCCACCAGGGTGAGGAACAGATCGGCGGGGAACCCGCCGAGGACCGCGTCGGCGTCCATCCCGAGGACCAGGAGCCCGACCATGAAGGCCGCGACGAAGGCCAGCGCGCCGATGTTGATCGGCAGGACGGTGGCGATGACGAACATCGCCAAAAGGACGAGGATGGTGAGAAGCTGAGGGGTCATGACATACCGATCAGAGGGACAGTTGGGGCTGTGATCTGGGCCATAAGGCTAGTGGCCTAGCCAATAGGCCTTTGTGACTTCTGTCAAGTCCTCCGACCACGGGATCCCCGGTCCCGGCGCCTGGAGCCCTCCGCTCAGGTCGGCACGTTCCACGAGATGAGCGCGGGACGGCCGTGCTCGCGGCCCAGCGTGCTCACCGTGGCCGTCTCCAGCCGGAACAGCGCCCCCTCGGCGGGCGGCAGGCCCAGCCAGCGCGCGGTGAGCACCCGCAGGACGTGGCTGTGCGCCACCAGCACCACGTCGGCCCCTCCTCCTCCGTCGAGCAGGGGCGTCAGCCGCCCCAGGACCCGGTCGACGCGCTCCCCGACCTGTTCCACACTCTCCCCCGGATGCTCCGGGCCGCCCGGCACGATCCCGTCGTGCCACAGGTACCAGCCGGGACGCCCGACCTGGATGTCGGCGGTGGTGATCCCCTCGTAGCCGCCGTAGTCCCACTCGGTCAGGTCGGGATCGGTCTCGCTCACGCGCAACCCGGCCAGTTCGGCGGTGCGCGCGGCCCGCCGCAGCGGGCTGGTCACCACCCGTCCCACCTCGCGCGCGGCCAGCAGCGGGCGCAGCGCCCGCGCCTGCCGCTCCCCCTCCTCGGTCAGGGGGATGTCGGTGAGTCCGGTGTGGCGCCGCGTACGGCTCCACTCGGTCTGTCCGTGCCTGATCAGCACCATGTCGCCCATGGCCCTCTTCCTGCCCCGGGAGGGGGCGGGAAACCCCTCCGCCCCGGCCGGGGCCGGTCCGCCCGCGGCCTCCCGACCAGGCGGAGCACGGGGGAGCGCGGCGGACGGCCACCTTTGACAGCCCCACCCGTTTCGAGCACGATGTCCGGATGAGGAAGCCCCCCAGGACGGTCGCCGCCGTCAGCGCCGCCGTGGGCGCGGCGCTCGCCGTCGCGGGCGGCTACCTGGTGTACGACGCCCGCCCGCGCGAGGATCCGGCCGAGGCGCTGCTGCGGGCGGCGGCCGCGGTCGAGGCGAGCCCCGGTCTGGTCGTGCGGATCACCCGGACCCCCGCCGGGGGCGGCGACGAGGGGGCCGACGCGGACGCCGTCCACCAGGTGTGGCCCGAGGGCGCGACCCGCTTCACCGTGCGCTACACGGCGGTCAGCGGCGCCCTGAGCATCGAGCCGGAGGACGCGGACCTGGGGTACGGCCTCATCGTCAACGGCGACGGCCCCTTCCTCCACGTCGAACCGGGCGGCTCCGCGGCCGTCGAGGAACTCCTCGCCGACGCCGGGCCCCGGGAGCGGGCCGCCCTGTTCCCGGCCGAGGACTACGGACCCCGGCTGCTCTCCGGTCTGCTGACCTCCCTGGCCGCGGACCCGGACCTGACGCGGGCCCCTTCCGGGAGCGCTCCCAGAACGGACGCGGACGCCGGCCCGGTCCTGGAGGGCGACCTGGCCGCCTGGGACCTGGACCTGGGCCGCGTCCTGCCCCGGGAGGGCACCGGCCGCGTGGAGCTGACCGGGGACGGCCTGCCCGCCCGCGTGGAGTTCACCGTGCCCGGGGCCCGCCTGGAGCTGGAACCGACCCTGCTGGACCGGCCCGCCGATCTGCCCGTTCCCCGGACCGCCGCTTCCGGGCGGAGCGCGGACGGCACGGGCCCGTGGTGGCCCGACCGCACCGAACAGCTGGTCACGCCCGTCTGCGGCCGGGTGGGCGAGGAGGGGGGCCAGTGGTGGGTGGTCACCGTGTCCTGGACCATGCCGTGCGCGCGGGCCGTGCCCGTGGCCTCGACGCTGCTGACGGCGCGCCCCCGGCTCACCCCCGGAACCGAGGAGTTCTTCTCCGCGCCGGTCGGCGTCGGCGGCATGGCCTGCCGGTGGGCGACCGTCGGCGGCGCCTCCTGGCGCCCGCACGGCTGCACCGGGCCGGGGTCGGCCGCCTTCGAACTGCGCTCCTGGTGAGCCCGGGGGCGCGAATCCGCCGGACGCCGGACACGGGGGAGCTTTCGTCGCTACGCTCCTGACCATGACGCAGCACACCGCCACCAGCGACGTGCGGGATCCCCTTCCCGACGAGATCCCCCAGCCCCGTTTCCACCGGCCCAACGAGGACCTGGCCGCGGCCATGGAGTGCGCGCGCTGCAAGGAGCAGGGCATCAGCGTGCCGCCGGGGGGCGCGCCCGAGCGGCTGACCAACTCCGAGGCCAAGAAGGCCAAGAAGGCGAGGAAGCGCGCCCTGGAGGAGGCCAGGCGCAGGCCCCAGGAGAAGATCCCGGCCGACCGCAGGCGCGTGCCGCGGATGGGGCCCCACCACGCGGAGTTCTTCCGCGAGCTGTGGGAGCGCGTGGCCTCCGAGGGCGCGGGCTCCTTCCCCGACAGCCGCCTGCTCGCCCTCACCTTCACCCTGCGGGGCGCGCTGAAGGGCTGGGCGAACTTCACCGCCCAGGACCTGCGCATCCTGCGCCTGGAGGACCCCCACGCCGCCCTGAGCGACCTGACCTCCCCTGGATGGCTGGGCACGACGCCGGAGACGGTGATCGGGTCCGACGCCGCGAACCCGGCCCGGTGCGACCTGCCGAGCCTGGACGGCAACACCTGGAAGCTGGGCAACGGCGTCCGGTCGCGGGCCTCGGGCTGGCTCTCGCGCACCCTCGCGCACAAGAAGATGCGCAAGAAGCCCAACCGGCTCCGCCTCGTGGGGGCCTACCTCGCGCTGTGGGCCGAGCCCGACGGCCGCATCCGCGTCCCGGCCGCGGACATCGTGACCTCCTGCGCCCTGTCCGGCACCGACGAGCTGGCGGAGCTGCTGGCGTGGCTGACGGAGATCTCCTGGGTCGAGGGCCTGGGCGTGGACGGCGGCGCCGTGGTGGCCCGCCTCACCGAGGTCACCCTGCCGCTGGCCTACGTGCCCCTCCCCGAGCCGACGCCGCCGGACACCGCACCGGCGACCACGCCGCTGGACGTGCCCGTGGCCGACCGCGCCCGGGATCTGGTCTCGGGCCGCGGGGAGCGGGTGGCCCGCTGGGTGGAGGGCTACCGGGAGGAGCACGGGCACGGTCCCAGCTGGTCGGCGGTGGCCGGGGCCTTCGGGTGGCCGCCGCGCCAGGCGCCCGACCATGACGTCACCCACGAGGTGTTCCGTCTGCTGGCCGAGGACGGCTGGCTGACCGGTTTCGGCGTGCCCTTCGGGCTGCGCTCGGGGCCGGGCGGCCAGGCGGAGGGCTGATCCGGCGCGCGGGCGGGGCGCGGCGCCCCGCCCGGCCCCGCCGCTAACCCGCGGCGTCGGACAGCATGGCGGGGCAGTCCCCGCCGGGCTCGGTGAGCAGTTCGAAGTGCCACATCTCATTGGCGTAGACCTGGCACAGCCCGTAGGCCGAGCCGCGGCGGACGACCCAGTCGGCGGCGTCGGTGGGGCCGATGTCGATCGCCTCCCCGGTCACGTGCCTGGACTCCTCCGGGGTGCTGACCAGCCTCCTGGCCTCCTCGCGCGAACCGTAGTTGAGGACGGCCTGGTCGAGCAGGTGCCGCTGGTACTCCCCGCTGCGCCAGCCCGACGTGACGTGGAGGACGATCCCGTCCTCCAGGGCGTCGCGGGACGCCTCCTGCACGGCCTCCAGCAGCGCGCCGTCCAGGCGGGCGATCGAGGGGTGGTGCGTGTCGAAGGCGGTGACCGACAGGTCGTCCGGAAGGGCGCCGTCCTCAGCGGTGAAGGGCCTCTCCTCCCGTTCCGGCACCAGCGCGTTCACCGACCAGGCCGCCAGCGCGAGGGCCGCCGCGGCGCCCAGGGCCGCGGCCAGCCGGTACCGGGGCCGCCAGCCGCGGCCGAGCGGGCGGCGGGGACGCCCGTCCGCGTCTTCGGCGGGGAAGCTCTCCAGCGCCTCCCGCTTCGTCACTGCGCTCATCCTTCACCTTCCGGGCATCGCCTGCGCGATGTGTGGGGTCCTTGTTCCCCCCGAGTGAAGTACGAGCGGTGTTGCACGGATGTGTCGTTTCCCGGCACGGCCGCGGCGGGCCTTCGGGAGGAGGCGGCCGGGGCCGTGCCGGGACCGCTCAGGCGTCGGCGTCCTCCAGCAGGGTTCCGGCAGAGGACAGCGGGGCGAACCGGCTGGGGGTGATGCCCAGCAGCTGCGCGGCCAGCTCCTCGTTGCCGGAGAACCCGGCGTCTGCGTCGACGGTCTGGGCGCCGTCCCAGAGCATGAGCATCGCCGAGACGGTGTGCGCCCCCTTGTCGTGGTGCATGTCGTAGTGGGCGGCCATGGGCACGCTGTCGTAGTGCACCCACAGGTCGTGCCCGGTCATGAACATGTCCAGGTCGAAGGTGACCGTCAGCCCCATGAGCTCGGGCTTGTAGCGGTCGTCGATCCCGGCGAAGGCCTCGTCCAGGGCCACCATCCGGGGGCAGGTGGGCGCGGCCGAGGTGTACAGGGCGTTGGCGGCGGCGAACAGCGGCAGGTGGATCGCGGCGGACTTCTCCCCGCCCGACATCTGCTCGTGCTTGTTCCTGGTGAGCTTGACCTCCTCCTGGCCCGGCACGGCCAGGCGCAGCTCGAAGCGGTACCAGGTGCGGTAGTCCAGCACCGCCGACAGGACCTGCTTGTAGGTGGCGCGCGGGTGGGCGGCGTGGTGCTCGCGGATCATCTCCCGCAGGACCTCGCGCAGCCGGGTCAGCCCCGAGGCGCCCAGTTCGTCGGTGTCGCGCCGGACCAGGCGGGCGGCGGCGGCCTGGTGCTCGGTGACGCGGTCCGAGCGGCTCCAGCGGATACCGATCCGGGTGCCCGAGGACATGGGCCGCGAACGGGTGTCTCCGTCCATCCTGACGACCAGGTCGCGTGCCACCCGCACCCGCTCGTGGATCTGCTGGGCGATGCCGGTGAGCAGTTCGTCCTCCAGCACCCCGCGCTCCTCCTCCCGCAGGAGCGCGCCCTGCTCCCCGACGCGTTCGGCGATGACGCGGGCGAAGGCGGAGACGGGGTTGCGGCCGGTCTCGTCGTTGACGAACACGGTGATGACGCCGCTGGCCCCGAGTTCGTGGTCGACCCGGTAGCCCTCGGCGTCGCCGCCCAGGGTGTCCTGGAAGACGCGCAGGGCGTTGGAGATGCGCGTGGAGACGGTCTTGAGGTCGCCGTCGGTGACCGCGGCCCCGGAGCCGACGGCGGCGGTGAACGCGTCGAGCAGCTGCCCGGCGCGGCCGGGCAGGACCGCGCGCACGGCGGCCTCCGGGTCGGCCGGGGCCGCGGCCAGGACCTGCTCGGCGGCCTCCTCGGGGGCGGGCCAGGAGCGACGGTCCGGCCAGGCGTGCGCGGTGTCCACGCCCAGTGTGGCGCGCAGGTCGGGGTGTGTGAGGGCGGCGAAGGCGTCGGCCTGCTCGAACAGGGCGGCGAGGGAGTCGGTGAGGGCCCGCTGCCCGCCCTCCAGCTTCTCGTCGGCCCGGATCATGGCCTCGTTGGCGGCCGCGGCCTCCTTCTGGGCGGCCTGGTGCTCCTCACGCGCCCGGTGCAGCTCCTCCTTGACCTGTTCGAGCTCGGCCATGAGCTCGCGGACCGGGGCGTCGATGCCCTCCTGCTTGGCGGCCAGCTCGGCCGCGGCGCGCTCGTGCTCGCGGGTGCGCTCCTCGTGGCGCTCCCGGTCCTCCTCCAGCCGTGCGCGCAGGCGGTCCAGGGTCTCCTTCCGGCCGTCCAGGTCGGCGGTGTGCCGGTCGACCTCGGCGCGGGCGGAGTGCAGTCGGCGCGCGGTCTCCAGAAAGTCGTCCACAGCGCGGGCGACGGCGTCCACCGCCTCGGGCTGGGCGGGCATGGCGCGTTCGGCGGCCACCGCGCGCACCTGGTGGCGGTGGGCGTCGGCCTCGGCGACCGCGGCGTCCAGATCGCGGCGGCGCTCCTCGGTCTCGGCCCGCGCCGAGGCCAGGAGGGTGGACTGCTGCTCGACCCGGCGCACGGCCCGGTCGATCGCGGCGGTCTCGGGCAGGGCGGTGCGGGCCCGGGTGAAGGCCTTGAGGAGTTCGCCCGCACGGTCGAGCTGTTCGGCGACCCGCGCGCGCCGCTCGTCGAGTTCGGCGATGCGCGCGTCGCACTCGGCCAGGCGTTCGCGGCGGCGGTGGGCGCGGTTGGTGGCGCCGATGAACTCGGGGGCGGCCTTGGGGCTGACGCCCACCAGCATCCCCTGGGCGAACCGTGCGCCGGTGCTGACGGTGTGCGCCGCCGCTCCCCCGGCACCCGCGGCGTCGGCGGCACCCCCGGCACCGGCCGCCCCGGGAACCTGGACGGCGTCCGCGAGGCCGGTCGGGGCATCGCCGTCGCGGACCAGGCGCACCGACGCCAGGACGCGGGCGATGACGTGCTCGGGGACAAGGTCCTGCTGCTCGGGCACCAGCACGTCGGCCAGGGTGGGGCCCTGGGGCGCGGCCGTACCCCCGGCGGGCAGCAGGTAGGCGTCGGCCCCGCCCGAGGCGAGCGCGGCGCGGGTGGCGTCGGCGTCGGGGTGCACCCAGGCGGTGAGCAGGCCCGCACCGTACAGGGCGCCCTCGACGGCGGCGGCCTCGTCCTCGCCCACCGCGTCGGCGAAGCGGACCAGCTGCCACAGCGGGGCGCCGGGGCGCCCCTCGCGGGAGGCGGTGCGCAGCGCGTCGGCGGGCGGGGCGTCGTCGCGTTCGGCGGCGATGTCCGCGCGCTCGCGGGTGAGGCGGTCGATCTCGGCGCCGAGCCGGTCCCGGTCGGTCTCCAGGGTGCGCGTGTGCGCGGCGGCGTCCAGGCGCTGCTGGTCGGTGTGCTCGCCGTAGACCTCCGACACCGTGGGGGTGCCGGGGCGGCCGACGCCCTCCAGTGCCCCGGTCAGGGCCGCGACGCAGGCGTCGTCGGTGACCGGCGCGGCGCCCTCGACCCAGTGCGCCGCCCAGGCGGTGAGGGCGTCGGCGGCACTGGCGCGGGCGGCGGCCAGGTCGTCGGCGGCGCGGGCGCACTCCGCCTCGCCGCGGCCGAGCCTGTCCTCGGCCTGGGCGGCGGCCCGTTCGGCGGCGCCGCGCGCGATCTCGGCGCGGGCGAGTTCGGCGAGGCGCTCGCGGACCGCGGCCACGTCGGCGCGGCGGGCGGTCGCGCGCGCCCGCGCGGTGGCGGACAGGTCGTCGCCGGTGTCGGCGGGGCCCTCCCCGTCGTGGTCGAGCCCGGCCTGGGCGGCGTTCTCGGCCAGCTCCGCGGCCAGTTCGGCGGCGCGCGCCCGCCCGTGTCCGAGGTCGGCGGCGACCCGGTCGGCCTCGCGGTGGAGGGCGGTGACCTCCCCGGCCTGGTCGTCCAGTCTGGCCCGCTGTTCGGCCAGGGCGCGGGCGTTCTCGGCGCTGTGCGCGCGTTCGATCTCCAGGGCGGCGTGGCTGCGGAAGGCCTCGTTCGCCTCCAGTCCGCCCCTGCGCGCGGCGAGCCGGCGGATTCGGGCGTCGTGCTCCTCGGCCCGGTCGGTGGCGGCCGCGTGCGTGAGCGTGGCGCGCTCGCGGGTGTCGCGGGCCTCGGCGATGGCGCGGGCCTGCTCGGCGGTCTGGCCGGTGGCGGTGTGCACGCGGGCCAGGCGGTGGCGGGCGTGGGCGGTGAGGTAGGCGGCGTACTCCCCGACGAAGGCCGTGGTCGCGGTGTGCGCTGTGGTGGCCTGGTCGAAGCGGCGCTGGACGGCGGCCAAGTTGGTGAAGTCGCGGGCGGCCTGGTCGACGAGTTCCTCGTCCAGGGGGCTCAGGCCGCTGGTGAGGGTCTCGGAGACCTTCTCGGGGTCCAGGTCCTTGGCCAGCAGGGGGCGGCGCAGCGCCAGGAGCAGGTCGAGCAGCTGGACGTAGCGCTCGCCCAGGCCGAACAGGCGCGCGTCCACGGCGCGGCGGTAGTCGGCCGCGGTGGAGCGGAAGGCGTCCTCGCCGAGCACCCCCTTGAGCTGGCGCTCGGTGAGCGGACGGCCGTCGGTGGCGAGCAGGCCGAAGTCCACGCCCAGGCGCTGGTCGGTGACGAAGAAGGAGGGGGTCACGCCGTCGCGGTGGCGGTGCGCGCGCAGGCCGATGACCAGGGTGACCGTCTCGGTCCCCTCCCCCTCCGCGCCGGTGCGGGCGAACTCCGTCCACACGTACCCGTACTCGGAGTCCTGGCCGCGGTAGAGCAGGTTGGACTTCATGGTGCGGTTCTGGCCGCTGAAGGGGTCCAGGCGGCGGGCGTCGGTGTACCCGTCCAGGATGAACGGGAAGAGGACCTCAAGCGCCTTGGTCTTGCCCGAGCCGTTGTGTCCGCGCAGGACGAGGCGCCCGTCGGCGAACACGAACTCCTCGTCGACGTAGTCCCAGACGTTGATCACGCCGGCGCGGCTGGGCCGGAATCGGTCGCTCCTGGGGGACATTACTTTCCTTCCGCGAAGGTGGAGGCGGCTGCGGGGGCCGTGTCGGGCGAGGGGTTGGAAGAGGGGTCTGAGGAGGCGTCCGCGGTGCCCTCGGTGTCGGCTGCCCCGGTGGGGCCCCGCTCCCCCGGCGGGGGTTCGGTCAGCCCCAGGGGCAGCTGTCCCCCGTCGGCGCGCTCGGGCAGCGCGCCCTGGATGTTGCGGTAGCGGGAGGCGGCGGGGAGCACCAGGGCGCCGCCGGGGACCGGCCGGATGAGGGAGAGTTCGGCGAGCAGGGTCAGGGCGGCGTCCAGCAGGCCGTAGGGGTCCTGCTGCCAGGCTCCGCCGAAGGAGGCGGCGCCGAACTCCGCGTAGAGCTCGTGGATCATGGTCTCCCAGCGTCCGCGTTCGACCAGGGGAACCTCCAGCAGCGCCGCGGCCTCCTCCCGTTCCCCGGCGGGCTCCAGCGTCCAGGCCAGGTCGGCCACGACGCCTTCGCGGGGCAGACCGGCGTCCACGAGCCGGACGAGTTCGGCCTGGTCGTCGGCGTGCGGGGGCACCTGGAGCCGGACCAGCGCGGCCAGGGAGGTCTCCAGCAGGTCGGCCACCTTGGCCAGCAGCAGCCCGGCGGTGCGGTTGACCGCCCCGCCCCGGCCCGGGAAGGGCCGGTCGGTGAAGGTGCCCGCCGGGTCGGCCAGCAGGACGCCCTCGGCGCGGCGCTCCACGCTCAGCCCGGTGGCGCGGGCCAGGTCCTCGGCCACGCCCCGGCCGCTCAGGACCGCGGCCACGGCCGGTTCGACGTCGGCGTAGTACACGACCGGCCGCTCCACCAGGAGCCGCCGCGCCCGCCGGGCCGCCTGCTCGCGCGGCGAGGCCTCGGTGAGCGGGTCGGCGAGCAGTCCGGCGACGCTGCCCAAGTGCTGGACCGGGCGCGCCGGGCGGAACAGCAGCTCGCACACCTCGTGGTCGATGTCGAACAGGGCGTCTCCCTGCTCGCCGCCCACCGCCCACGCCTCCAGGGAGCCGTCGGACAGGTGGAGCGCACCGCGGTCCACCAGCCAGTGGGCGACGTCGACCAGCGCGGCCTTGTGGGCGCCGTCGGTGGGGTCGTAGCCCAGTCCGGCGACGGCGTTGGCCGCGGGGGTGAACCGGGCGACCAGGTCGGCGAGGCTGATCTCGATCTGGGAGCGCTGGAAGGCGGCCAGCACCAGGCACAGGTAGGCGAGTCTGCGCCGGTCGAAGGGTTTGCCCCGGCGCGAGAAGGTCTGGCGCTGGGTGGGGTCCAGAGCGTCGAGTTCGCGGACCAGGCGCACGTGGTCGGTGGTGGCGACCAGGGTGTAGCCGAAGAGCCGCTCCAGGTCGGAGGCGAGTTCGTCGGCCCAGCGCAGCACCTGGTCCAGTACTCCCGGACGCGGGCGCGCGGCGGTGATGAGGTCGCAGGTCAGGACGCGGCGCATGGCCTGTTGGTAGGAGCCCAGGTCGGCGGGTGCGACCGTGCGGGCGAAGAGTCGGGGCATCAGGTGTTCTTCGTTCGGGGCCGGTGGCCGGTGGCCTCCAGGCGCAGGCCCGGCAGGTGGATACGGCCCTGGCTGGTGTGGACGGTGCTGCCCGCCGGGTCGGGGACCAGGCGGACCATGGTGCCGTCGCCCTCGCCGCTGGCCGAGGACAGGCGTCCGGCGACGACGCTGCGCGACTCCAGGGCGCGGGTGACCAGGCGCAGCAGGACTCGGGTGTCGGTCTCGTCCAGGACCCGGCCGTGGGCGCCCAGGTCGACCAGGCGGGCCGCGGCCTCGCGTTCGGCGGCCCGGCCGGCGGCCTGCTGTCCGCGCAGGCGCGCCTGGGCGCCGGGGTTGCGCCGCACCGGCTTGGGCACACCCGCGTTGGGGGCGTTGCCGCTGCGGAACAGGGTGACCGACACCTCCACACCGGGGGCGTCCCACCAGGTCGTGTTGGGCGGGATCTGTTCCTCGTCGTCGTGGGCCGCGCCCAGGTGGCGGGCGGAGCGGACGTTGAAGGCGGCGCCCATCAGGGCGTGCGCGGCGCCGTCGTCGGGGGTGTGGAACACCCACTCGGCGAGGTGGCGCAGCTGGGTGGAGCGGTTGACCCCGCCGCGCTGGGCCTCGGTGATCTGGCGCAGCAGGGCGATGACGCCCGAGACGGCCGACCGGGTGGCCGCGTGGAGTTCGGCGGCCCGCGCGGGGATGGCGTCGTCGGAGGCGAACCAGGCGCGCAGGGCCCGCCAGCGGCGCCGCCAGTCGGCCAGGCGCTCGTCGCGCTCCATGAACAGGCGCTCGTCGGAGTCGGCGGCGCGGGAGAGCAGCGTGGCCAGCCCGGTCTCCTCCACCTCGCGCACGGCGCGGTCCAGGCGGGGCAGGTAGCGGTCGAGTTCGGCCATGAAGTCGCTCATGTGCACCAGCAGGGCGTTCTTGTGGCGCAGGAAGATGTCCGGGGAGGTGTCGGTGGAGCGCAGGATCTCACCGAGGGTGACGTGGAACTGGGCGGAGCGGCGCCCCATGTCCTCCATGACCGCGTCCAGGCGCGCGAGCCTGCGGTAGACCTGTTCGGCCCGGCCGGTGCGGTTGGCCTCGGCCAGGGCGCGCAGGTCGTCCAGGACCTCGGAGAAGACCAGCCGTGACAGGTTGACGTCCTCGATGCGGGCGCCGAGCAGGTTCTCGACCGACTGGTAGGCGCGGTAGCCGAGCTCGCTGAACTGGTAGACCGACTGGCGGTTGCGGTAGCGGGCCAGGTTACCCGCCCTTGAGGCGTCGTCGAAGCGGTGCACGACGCGGTCGGCGTGCAGCTCGTCCAGGCGGTCGCGCAGGCTCCGGTCGGGCACGGGCACCCCGTCGTGGGACCGGGCGAGCTCGCGCAGGGCCTCGGCGACGTCGTCGGGGGCCACCTGGACCTGGTGGACCTCGCGCAGGCGGTCCATGGCCCGCAGGATCCACAGGTAGGTGACGTGGTCGTCGCGACGGGTGAAGTTGAACAGACGGAACCGGTCGCTGACCGCGAGCGAGTCCATGTCGAGGGCTCTGCGTTCGACCACGGGCCGCCCCTTCGGTTGGTGTGCGCGTCGGCGGGGCGGACCTCGGACCGGTCGCGCCTCCATCACTAACGCTAGGTGACCGAAGGGACGGTACACCCGTTTTCCACAGGCCCGGTTCGGGAGGAGGTCCGGCGCCCCGGCCAAAGCCGCGTCCGGCGCCCGGACCGCCTCGCGTCACCGGAGCACCGGACCGGCCCCGACCGCTGGGCCCCGCGCCCCGCTCCGCCGTGGCCGGACCGGCGGGCGTGTGTGCCGGGGTCAGGACACCGTCTCGGCCTCCTCGGCCTCCCGTTCGGTGTCGGCGGCCCCGCGCGACCTGCGGCGGAGCACGAACAGGCCCGTGGCGAGGCTGGCCGCCAGGACCACGGCCATGATCGCCAGGAAGCCCACCGCTCCCACCTGCGGGCTGATGATCAGCGGGATGGCGGCCGCGGTGACCAGGCCGCCCCCGAAGAACGGTTCGAAGATCAGCTGCTTGTAGCCGAACGCGGGGTAGGCGGGCGACTTCATCTCCGGGTCGACGACGCGCATCAGCACCAGGCCCGTGGCGGTGACACCGAGGGACTGGCCGAACTCGCCGATGCCCCGTTCGAACCAGTGGCCGGGCATCATCCGCGGCGCCAGGAACAGGAAGCCGCACAGCGACCACAGGATGCCCGCCACGGCGAGGATGGTGAAGGCGGCGAGGTTGTCGGCGATGGCCTGGAGCGAGAGGGTGGCCATCGCCGCGATGATGAGCACGTCCAGCGACAGGCCCTGGATCCGCTCGACGGTCCCGTGGTCCACCACCTCGTCGCGGTCGAAGCGGTCGATGAGCACCTGGAGGACGATGCCGCCGATCATGGCCAGCGGGAACAGCGGCACGTAGGCCATGATCTCGATGGTGTCGGACCACAGCATCCGCTCCAGCCACTGCAACCCCATGAGGATGAGCTGACCGATCAGCACGGCGAGGGCGACCAGCCCGAAGTGGAGCGTCATCGGGTCCATGGACGAGGGGTGGACGGTCATGGTCGAGCCCGCCGAGCGCTTGCCGGGTTCGACCAGCCCGGCCTGCTCGGTGTCGCTGCCGCGCGCGTCGTCGCTGATCACGTTGGACTTGCCTCGGCGCACTCCCCAGTTGATGAGGACGATGCCGACGATGATCCCCGACAGCAGTCCGACGGTGGCCATGCCCAGGGCCAGGTCCTGCCCCGCGGCCCAGCCCGCCTGCTCGAAGGTGTCGCCCAGCCCCGCCGCGGTCCCGTGCCCGCCGAGGAAGCCGATCTCGATCAGGGCCCCGGAGATGACCGGCACGCCGAACAGGGGTGCGAGCACCAGCAGGGCGAGCACCAGGCCGATCACGTACTGGCCGCTGGCCATGGTGACGCCGAAGGCGAGGTTGGGGCCCGCCAGGGATGCGGCCTCGCGGAAGCGCGGCAGGGGCTTGCCGAGGAAGAGGCTGGCGAAGACCACCGAGATCAGCAGGCCGGGCAGGGACGACCAGACCGCCATCACGTCGGTGCCGAAGAGCCCGCCCTCGGCCGTGCGCTCGGCGAAGCCCCCACCGACGCCCCGGTCGGCCAGCCAGCCCATGAGGCGCCCGAACACGTCGGGGCCCAGGAGCAGGGCGACACCGCCGCCGATGATCGACGCGGGCAGGTAGAGCCTCTGCGTCAGCTTCCACCTGACCCGTACCAGCTTCGCTGTCAGCAGCAGCACTCCCAGCAGCAGGAGTGCGAGGCCGACGGTCTCAGGGCTCATCCTCTACCTCTCGTGTTTCGGTTCCGCGAGCGCGTGCGCACCCGGACACGAGCGGGTCGGGGGCGGCACGCCTCGGCTCGGCGCCGTGGCGGGGAGGTAGGGGGGAGGGCGCCACGGCTCGGGTGACCGTGTCGTCACGATCACCCGCGGCATCCTACACACGCTGTAGTGGTGTCGAACACGGACTCAACGTGACCGGAGCGGACGCGGTACACGGGTCCGCTCACACCGTGGGAGCCGCGGCGGCCGGGGCCGCCGACGCCCCCGCCCGCGGCAGGACCCGGACGCGGTTCACGGACGGCTCTGCGGCGGCCGGGGGACGGGGGTTCCGCCGTCGGGGTTCGGTCCGCTCTACCCGGGCCGGTCCGCCCGGCGGTCCGCCGCCGGGATGGGAAGTGTCACGCGGGGTCCGCGGGCGGCCTCGGGCCCCGTCCTCCGCCACCCTTCCATCTTTCCATTGACAAGTTTCGTCGGCGGGAGGAATATTGCCAATGGAAAGATCTCTGGACGGGAGAACGGACCGGGAGGAAGCACCATGGAACCGCTCATCGCCCTCGTCGGCGTCACGGCGCTGCTGCTCGTCCTCGGCGCGGCGGGCGTGCGTCCGCTGCGCTCCTGGCCGCTGGCCCTGCGGGGCGGGATCGCGGCCATGTTCACCCTGACCGGGGTGTCGCACTTCGTGGGCATGCGCGAGGACATGATCGCGATGGTCCCGCCCGCGCTGCCCGCCCCCGCCCTGCTGGTCACCGTCACGGGCGTCCTCGAACTGGCCGGGGCGGCGGGGGTCCTGTGGGCGCGCACCTCGCCCTGGGCCGCGGCCGGGCTCAGCGCCCTGCTGGTGGTCATGTTCCCGGCCAACGTGTACGCGATCACCGCCGGGACGGTCGCCGGAACGACCGAGAGCCTGCCGGTGCGCACCGCCGTGCAGGCGGTGTTCCTGGCCGCGACGCTCGCCGTGCTGGTCCACCACCTGCGCGCCCGGCGGCGCGCGGCGCCGGACGTCCCCGCGCGGGCGCCCCGCGCCGGGACCGCCGCGTGAGCCGCCCGGCGGCACGGCACGGTGAGGGCCCTCGCTTCCGCTCCAAGGCGGAGGCGGGGGCCCTCACCCGTTTCTGTGTAGGGTGGCCGCGGACCGGTGCCGACACGGGGAGACGGTGGGATGGGCCTGTTCGCCATCAGCGACCTGCACGTACGGCACGGTGACAACCGCGCCTTCACCGAGGGGCTGCGGCCGGAGTCCGACGACGACTGGCTCCTGGTGGCCGGGGACGTCGCCGAGACCGGCGAGGACGTCCTCCGGGCGATGGAACTGCTGGCCGACCGGTTCGCCACCGTGGTCTGGGTTCCGGGCAACCACGAACTGTGGACCACGCCCAAGGACCCCGTCCAGCTGCGCGGGGAGGCGCGCTACCGGCACCTGGTCGAGGGCCTGCGCGGACTGGGCGTGCACACCCCCGAGGACCCCTACCCGGTGTGGCCGGGACCCGACGGACCGGTCGCGGTGGCCCCCCTGTTCGTCCTGTACGACCACACCTTCCGGCCCGAGGGGACGCACACCAAGGAGGAGGCGCTGGCGGTCGCCCACGAGACGGGCGTGGTGTGCACCGACGAGTACCTGCTGCACCCCGACCCCCACCCCGGGCGCGACGCCTGGTGCCGCGCCCGCCTGGAGTACACGCGCGAGCGGCTGGACGCGCTGAACGCCGACCTGCCCACCGTGCTGGTCAACCACTTCCCGCTGGTGCGCGAACCCACCCGGATCCTGCGCCACCCCGAGTTCGCCCAGTGGTGCGGGACCGAGGCCACCGCGGACTGGCACGTGCGCTACCGGGCGCGCGCCGTGGTCTACGGGCACCTGCACATCCCGCGCACGATCGTGGTCGACGGCGTGCCCCACGTGGAGGTCTCGCTGGGCTACCCCCGTGAGTGGGGCGCCCGTCCGCACCCGCCCGAGGGACCGCGCCGCATCCTGTAGGCCGCGGGGCGCGAGGGGCCCCGGACCGGACTACCAGCCCGCGTCGGGTGCCAGCTCGCGCACCGCGGGCAGCGCGGCGTCGAACACGGTCGCGAACCACGCCGAGACCGGGTGCTCCCCGCGCAGCCGCACGAGTCCGTCCGGGTCCACGAACGCGGTCCCGGCGATCTCCCCGGGGTCGGGGTTCAGGTCGTCGCGCACCAGGCCGACGAAGAGGTGGTTGTACTCCTGCTCCACCAGCCCGGAAACCGGGTCGGGGTGGTTGTAGCGCACGGTTCCGGCCTCGCGCATCAGCGCGGGGGCCGCGCCCAGCTCCTCGCCGGTGCGCCGGGCGGCGGCCGCGAAGGGCGTCTCGCCGGGGTAGGGGTGGCCGCAGCAGGTGTTGGACCACACGCCGGGAGAGTGGTACTTGCCCAGGGCGCGGCGCTGGAGCAGCAAGCGGCCGCGTTCGTCCAGCAGGAAGACCGAGAAGGCCCGGTGCAGCTGCCCGGGGGGCAGGTGGGCGGAGAGCTTCTCCGCGGTGCCGATCGTCGTCCCGGCCTCGTCGACCAGTTCGAGCATGACCGGCCGCGCGGCGGGGTCGTCCCGGTCGGCGGCGGAGCGGTGGTCGGTGTCCGTTCTGGCGGTCATCGGTGTCCTTCGTGTTCGGCGTCGGGGTGCGGGCGCCCGTAGGGGTACGGACGCCCGGAGGGGCGGCGCGGCCGGTGCCCGCGCCGCCCCCCGTGAGGTTCAGACGCGGTCGGCCGCGATGAGCAGGTAGTGGAAGCTGTTCTCCTTGTAGGCGGTGAGGAAGGGCTCCTCGATGCCGGTGGCCACGGAGGACTTCGCTCGCAGCTCCCAGTAGGGGATCGTGGCCGCGGTGAGGTCCACGACCTCCATGGGGACGAGTCCGTTGGCGGCCATCGCCCGGAAGTACTCGCTCCGGGGGTGGATGTTGCAGGTGTAGTGCTCGTCGATGCGGCTGACCGCCTTGGAGCGGCCGCCGGTCACGTCGTTGTAGCAGCCGGTGATGGTGACGTAGCGGCCGCCGTACTCCAGCAGGCGGGCGTGCTCGCGGAAGAGCTCGAACAGGTCCACGTACATGGTGGACTCGTTGTTCCAGCTGGCGCGCAGGGAGCCCGTCTCGAAGCCGGTGTCGAGCATGTTGCGGAAGTGGAAGCGCACGCGGTCGGACACGCCCCGCTCCTCGGCCTGGCCGTTGGCGAAGGCGACCTGCTGCTCGGAGATGCTGATGCCGTCCACGTGGCAGCCGAAGCGCTGGTTGGCCATGAAGCTGGTGCCGCCGCGGCCGGAACCGGTGTCCATGATCCGGTCGCCGGGCGCGACCGGGCCCAGGTGGTCCAGCAGCACGTTGGCCTGCGCGGTCTCCAGGCGGTGCATCTCCTGGATGATGCGCTCGTCGCGGGTCTCCTCCGGCCCCTCCAGCACGGACGGGTCGTAGTCGCCGATCCCGTAGTGGTGGTGGTAGAGGCCGTCGACCTCGCCGAGGCGGATGTTGACGGGGTCCTTCTCGGCGTTCCAGTACGCCGCCACGGACTCCTGGTAGGCGGTGCGCAGGACGTTGGCCGATCGGCTGAGGGTCTCGGTCATCGCGGAGGAACTCCTTGTCGTGGTGTGTCGGTCGGGACCGGCCCCGGCCCGGGGCCGGGCCGGTCCGCTGCGGAGGGAGGGGCCGCGCCGGGCGCGCGGCCCGTTCAGTCGGTGCCCGCCCCGTGGTAGCGGGGGCTGCGGGCGTGCCATTCGCGGCTGCCGCCGAGCCAGGCCCACAGGCCCCACAGGAAGCGGCGCAGCTCCGGCGAGCCGGTGAGAGCCAGGGCGGCGGCCTCGGCCTCGAAGGCGTGCATCAGCTCGTCGTGGATGTCGACGGTGCGCCGCACGGCCTCACCCAGCGAGCACTCGTCCTCGGTGGCGATCAGCCGGGGCAGGCTGAGGTCGGTGACGTCCTCCTTGCCCATGGAGTACAGGTCGTTGACGATCACGCTCGCGCTGCCCGCCAGGGTGAACACGCGGCGCACGCTGGGCTCGGAGAACACCTGGTGCGGCAGCTCGTACCCGGCGACCGCGTCGATGAGCGCCATGCACGGCACGAAGCTGTTCTCGTGCCGGTGCATGAGGAACTCCCAGACCGGCGGCCGGTGGCCGGTGGCCAGCCAGTTGCCCTCCTGGTTGTAGGCCACGAACATGATCGCCAGCTCGTGGCGGAGCCTGCGCACCTGCGAGGCGGTGCCGTAGAGGCCCAGGTTGTCCAGGCTGGAGCGCAGGGCCCGCATCACGGGGTCCGCGCGCACGACCTCCTCCAGCTGGGGCGCGTAGCGCAGCGGCAGGTGCGCCTGGTCGATGACCGAGTGGGCGATGGCCAGGCGCTGGCCGAGCAGTTCCGGCTGCGCCTCCTCGGCCTCGCCGTCGACGTAGTGGTCGTCCACGGACCACTCGGCCAGGGCGCACTTGGCCGCCGCCAGCAGCCGGTCGGGGTCGTCGGTCTCGGGGTGGGCGAGCATGATGAGGCGCCCGAACCCGGCCGAGCGGACCCGGTCGAGCTGGCCGGGGTAGACCCCCATCTCCTCGGCCCACACCAGCAGCCGGTCGTCGACCTCGTCCCCCAGGGCGGGGTCGTCGCGGACGGCGGGCGGGCAGTACAGCGCCGGGATCCGCTCCCCGCCGACCTCGGGCCCCTCGGGTTCGGAGGCGACCGCCGACCCCTCGGGCGGTGCGCCGGTCCCCGGGCGCTCGGGCGCCGGGGCGGTGGGGCCCGGGGCGCCCGCTCCGCCGGGGTGGCCGGGGAGGCGGAGTCCGGTGCGCACGGCGAGGGCGCCGGGGCTCTGGTCGGCGACGTGGGATTCGGGCAGCCGGAGCCGCAGCGCCGACGTGCCGACCTCGCGGGAGCCCACGGGCAGCCGGGGCGCGGGAGGCGTCCGCGGGGCGGCCGCGGACGCCAGCAGGTCCGGTCTCCCGGGGCGCCGCGAATCACGGAGCAGGCGGTCCACCAGGGCCGCCACCTCGGGAGAGGCGGCGGAGGCGGACATCCTGGGCAGCGGTGGCACCGTCTAGACCTCCTTCCCTGACGGTGTCGGGTGCTCAGCCACGCGGGTGGACCTCGGCGTTCTCCAGGATTCCGATGGCGTCGGGGACGAGCACCGCGGCGGAGTAGTAGGTGCTGACGAGGTAGGAGATGACGGCCTTGTCGTCGATGCCCATGAAGCGCGCGTTGAGGCCGGGCTCGACCTCGTCGGGCAGGCCGGTCTGGTAGAGGCCGATGACGCCCTCGTTGTCCTCGCCGGTGCGGACCGCGATGATCGAGGAGGTCTGGTGCTCGGTGACCGGGATCTTGCCGCAGGGCAGGAGCGGCACGCCGCGCCAGGCGGGCAGGTGGTGGCCGTTGACCTCGACGGTGCCGATGTTGAGGCCCCGGCTGTTGCACTCCTTGCCGAAGGCGGCGATGGCGCGGGGGTGGGCGAACATGTACTGGGTGTTGCGGCGCATGCTCAGCAGGTCGTCCAGGTCGTCGGGGGTGGGCGGCCCCGAGTGGGTCTGGATGCGCTGCTTGAACTCGGCGTTGTGGAGCAGGCCGAACTCGCGGTTGTTGACCAGTTCGTGCTCCTGGCGCTCGCGCAGGGCCTGGATGGTCAGCCGCAGCTGCTGCTCGGTCTGGTTCATCGGCTTGTTGTAGAGGTCGGCGACCCGGCTGTGCACCCGCAGCACGGTCTGGGCCACGCTCAGCTCGTACTCGCGCGGCCTGAGCTCGTAGTCCACGAAGGTGCTGGGCAGCTCGGCCTCGCCGACGTGGCCCGAGGACAGGGCGATCTCGGCCTCGCCGTGCTTGTTCTGCCGCTCGCCGGGCAGGGACAGGTACTGCTGGACGTGGGCCTGGAGGGCGGGCGAGTCGTCCAGGATCGCGATGAAGTCGCGGCGGGGCAGCTCCAGCAGCGTGCCCGCCGTCGCGGCCTTGACGGTGTACTCCCACGCCGGTTCGGTGCCGAGCAGGTGCTGGTCGCCGAACCTGTCGCCGTCGGCCAGCACGCCCAGCCGGACGACCTCGCCGTAGGGGCCGGTGCCGGTCTTGTGCACGCGCCCGTGGGCCAGCAGGAACAGGCTGTCGACCGCCGTGCCCTCCTCCACCAGGACCTGGCCGGTCTCGAAGTCGCGCTGGACGAAGCGGTTGGCCAGGGCCGCCAGCACCTCCTCGTCGTCGAAGCCGCGCAGCAGGGCCAGCTCGCCGAGTTCGTGGGGGATGACCCGGACCTGGGCGCCGGTCTGCTCGAACTCGATCCGCCCGTCGCCGACGGTGTAGGTCAGCCGCCGGTTGACCCGGTAGGCGCCGCCGTCGGTGTGCACCCACGGGAGCATCCGGGTCAGCCAGCGGGAGCTGATGCCCTGCATCTGCGGTGTGGACTTGGTGGTGGTCGCCAGGTTCCGCGCGGCCGCGGTACCCAGGCTCTGCTGCTTGCTGCTCCGGACCTCAGGAGCCGAGTCGATCGACATCCGCCGTGTCTCTCCTCATGGTGGTGGCGCGCCCGTCCCGCAGGGCCGGGGGAGGTGGCCCCGCGGGCGGGAGCGCGCCGGGAAAGGTTGCGCGTATTCGGATACATGGCGCGACCTGGGCAGTTGACGCACGGGTCGGCTTTCTCCGTAAACCGCTGATCACCCTAGGAGCGCCCGTTCGGGCTTCGCAGGGAAACGAGAATTTTTCTCAGCAGGACCGGAGGGCCCCCTGTCCCATATCCGCGTCGCCTCCACCGGACCCGGGGTCGCACACCCCGCCGAAAGGCACTTCTCGACCACACCACAAGCCCACGAACAGGGCACACGACCCCAAAAACACCCGCGCCCCTCACTGCCGAGTACAACCAGAGCCACGAACAGAAACCACGAATTCAGGACATTTCGTGATGTGAATTTCCAATGAGGAAGGACTGGGCGCGCCGCCTCCCGGTCACCGAAGAGGAGAATTACGGCCAACCGATGCCACGCCCGCACCGCGACTCCGACGCGCCCCACGGGAGGACACCCGGGCATTCAGTGGCGCGGATCACACCGACCCGGCCGCACTCCCCCGCACACGCCCGCACGCCGCCCCCGCGGCGCCTCCGCAGCCCGACCCGCCGACGCCCCGATGTGAATTCGTGTGCCCGGATCTGACATCATCCCAACTTGTACGTACACTCTGTACGGACAACATGTGTTCCGGCCTCCGACCTCCACGGGCCGCCCGCCGGGCCACCCCTGCGAACGGATACTTATGCGCGACGACCACGGGTCCCTGGTGCCCCTCTACCACTGGATGAACAAGATCCCCGGCGGGGCGATGCTGATCCCCCTGGTCCTGGGATCGGTCATCGGAACCTTCGCCCCCGGGGCGCTGGACATCGGCAGCTTCACCACCGCGCTGTTCAAGGACAGCGCGATGCCCCTGATCGCCCTGCTGATCTTCGCCACCGGCACCCAGGTGACCCTCCGCACGAGCGGCCCCGTCCTGGCCACGACCGGTGTCGTGCTCCTGGGCAAGAGCGTCATCCCCGGCCTGCTGATCATCGCGCTCGCCGCGGTCACCGGCCCCGAGGGCCTGCTGGGCGTGTCGATCCTGGCGATGATCGCCGCCGCCACCAACGCCAACGGCGGACTGTGGCTGGCCATCACCGGCCAGTACGGGCGCGCCCGCGACCGCGGCGCCTACATCGCCGGAGCGGTCAACGACGGCCCCTTCTTCACGCTGCTGTTCATCGGCGCCTCGGGCCTGGGCCAGATCCCGCTGACGACCCTGCTCGCCGCGATCATCCCGTTCGTGCTCGGTGTCATCGTGGGCAACGTGGACGCCCAGTGGCGCGACGTGCTCAAGCCCGTACCCGGCATCGTCATCCCGTTCTTCGCCTTCTCCCTCGGCACGGGGATCAACCTGGCCGACGTGGCCCAGGGCGGGCTGACCGGCATCCTGCTGGGCGTGGTCATCACCCTGGTCACCGGCGGTTTCGTCTACCTCGGTTACAGGTTCCTGCTGCGGCGCGGCAAGGAGTCCGGCGTCGGCTTCGCCGCCGGCACCGCCTCCGGCAACGCCGTGGCCACCCCGGCCATCGTCGCCGCGGCCGACCCGTCGTTCGCCGCCTACGTGGGCACCGCGACCTCCCAGGTCGCCGCGAGCGTCCTGGTCACCGCCCTGCTGGCCCCGCTCGTGACCACCTGGGTCCTGCGCCGGGCCGGGGCCTCGCCCGCCGAGGCCGAGAAGGAGGAGCAGGCCCGCGCCGCCGCTTCGGCCGCGCCCGCCCAGGCCAAGGAGGACAACCCGTGAGCACGCCCGAAGAGCCCCGCGTGGCCGTGGTCGCCGACGACCTGACCGGCGCGGGCGACACCGCGGTGCAGTTCCTGCGCGCGGGGTGGAGCACCGAGCTCCAGCTCTCCCCGGCCCCCTCCACCGCCGAGGTGGTGGCGGTCAGCACCGACTCGCGTGCGCTGCCCGCGGAGCTGGCCGCCCGGGCCGCCGACGAGGCCGTCCGGCGCCTGCGCGGGGCGGGCGCGGCCCGCCTGTACAAGAAGGTCGACTCCACCCTGCGCGGGCCCATCCGCGCGGAGCTCGACGCGACGCTCGCGGCCTGGTCGCCCGGCGCGGTCGCCGTGGTCTGCCCGGCCTTCCCGGCCACGGGGCGCACGGTCCGCGACGGGGTCCTCCTGGTCGACGGGGTCGAGGTGCACCGCACCGCGGTCGGCCGCGACCCGGTGACCCCGGTGACCGAGAGCCGGATCGCGGTCCTGCTGGGCGCCGAGCACGTGCGGCTCACCGGCGCCGACGCCCGCGCCGACGCCGAACTGCTGCGCGCCGGCGGCCCGGTCGTGGTCGCGGACGCCGAGACCGAGGAGGACCTGGACCGCCTCGCGGCGGCCGTCACCGCCCTGGGCCCGGACGCCGTGCCGGTGGGCTCGGCCGGGCTCGCCTCCCGGCTGGCCCGCTCCTGGGCCGGGCAGGAGGCCCCGGCCCCGGCGCTGGTGGTCGTCACCTCGCTGCACCAGACCGCACGCGGCCAGGTGGAGGAGCTGGTGGCCGACCCGCGCACCCGCATCGAGCAGCCCGCGCCGGGCGACCTCGCCGACGAGGAGGCCTGGCGCTCCTGGACCACCGGGGCGCTGGAGCGCTTCGACCCCTCGACGGCCCACACGGCGCTGGTGGCGCCCGAGGACCGCGACGGGCAACTCGATCCGGCCGCCGTGGCCCGCCGCATGGGCGAGTTCGCCGCCGCCCTGGCCGGACGGCACGAGCTGTCCGGGTTCGTCGTCACCGGCGGCGACGGGGCGCGCGCCCTGACCCGGGCGCTGGAGGCCCGCGCCATCGCCCTGACCGGCGAGGTCGCGCCCGGCATCCCGATCGGCACGCTGTCCGGCGGACCCCGGCACGGCCGCGCCATCGTCACCAAGGCCGGGGGGTTCGGATCCCCCACCGCACTACTGGAGGCCGCCGAGGCGGTCCGCCACCCGAAAGGCAGGAACTCATGAGCCGCCCCACACTGGCAGTCACCCTGGGCGACGTGGCGGGGATCGGCCCCGAGATCACGGCCAAGGCGCTGCTGCACCACCCCGAGGTCCGCGAGTACGCCAAACCGGTCGTGGTCGGTGACGCCGACGCGCTGCGCAACGCCGTCGCCGCCGTCGGCGGGGACCCGGAGGCGGTCAACACCGTCGCCTCCCCGGCCGAGGCCGCCGACCGGCCCGACGTGATCGACGTCGTGCAGACCGGCCCCTCGCTGGGCCACGTCCCCCCGGGCGAGCTGAGCGCGGAGGCGGGCGACGGGGCGGCCCGGTTCGTCATCGCCGCCGTGGACCTGGCCAAGCGCGGCCTGGTGGAGGGCATCGTCACCCCGCCGCTGAACAAGGCCGCGATGCACCTGGGCGGGCACGCCTGGCCCGGGCACACCGAGCTGCTCGCACACGAGTTCGGGGTGAAGGACTACAGCCTGGTGCTGTCGGCGGACGGGCTGTCCTTCTTCCACCTGACGACGCACGTGTCGCTGCGCCGGGCCATCGAGGGCGTCACCCAGGAGCGGACCCTCCAGGTGCTGCGCCTGATGAGCGCCTTCGCCCGCGCCCAGGGCAGCCCGGACGAGCCCATCGGGGTGGCGGGCCTGAACCCGCACGCGGGTGAGAACCGCCTGTTCGGCGACGAGGACGCCGACGTCCTGGCTCCCGCGATCGCCCGCGCCCGCGAGGAGGGCATCAACGCCCACGGCCCGCTCCCCGCCGACGCCCTGATCCCGGCGGCGGTCAAGGGCAAGTGGAAGCTGGTCGCGGTCTGCTACCACGACCAGGGGCACGCGCCCTTCAAGGCGGTCTACGGGGACGACGGGGTCAACATCACCGCGGGCCTGCCCGTGGTGCGGGTCTCGGTCGACCACGGCACGGCCTTCGACATCGCGGGCCGGGGCATCGCCCGCGAGGCCAGCCTCGTGCTGGCGATCCGCCGCGCGGCCGAGCTGGCCCCCGGCTGGGGCCACGTCTGGCAGGCCACCCGCTCCGAGGGGTAGCCGGTCCGGGGGTGTGCGCGCCCGTGCGCACACCCCCCGCCTGTGGTGGGCGCCCCGCCCGTCCTGCGGGGCGCCCACCAGAGGCGGCCACGTTCCACGGGCCCCGCCCCGGCCGACGCGTCGGCCGCGCGGTCCGGAGAGCGGACGCGGGCCCGGCACACGAGGACCCCGCTCCGGGGCGACCGCCCCGGGAGGAGGGACGACCCTAGAATGTTGCGCATGCCCGTGGACCGCACCGACCCCCGACCGCTGCACGCGCAGATCGCCGGAGCGCTGCGCGCGGAGATCCGCGACCGCTCGATCGCCCCCGGCGACACCCTGCCCAGCGAGGCGGCCCTGCGCGAGCGGTTCGGGGTGTCGCGCAGCGTCGTGCGCCAGGCGCTGGCCACGCTGGAGGACGAGGGCGCGGTCCGCCGGACCCGGGGGCGCGCGGCGGTCGCGGCGGTGCCCACCGAGCACCACCGGTTCGTGCAGCGGGTGACCGGGCTGTTCGACCAGTTCTCCACCGACGGCCTGCGCCTGTCCACCGCCGTGCTCTCCCTGGAGGCCACCCGGTCGGGCGTGCCCTCCGCGACGCGCCACCTGGGCACGCGCGAGCTGCTGCGCCTGGAGCGGATGCGCTCCCTGGACGGCGACCCCCTGTCCTACGTGCGCACCTGGCTGCCCGCCGGGCGCTTCGCCGCGCTGGACGCCGCGATGCTGCGCGACGCCTCCCTGCACCGGTTGATGGAGGAGCGCTTCGCGGCGGTGCCCACGAGCGGGCGCAGGCAGATCCGCGCCGTGCCCGCCGACCCGCGCATCGCCCGGGAGCTGGGCGTGGCCGCCGACGCGCCGCTGCTGCTGCTGGAGGGCGGGACCTTCGACCAGCAGGGCGCGCCCCTGGAGTGGTTCGAGAGCTGGCACCGCTCCGACCGGGTGGTCTTCGACATCGAGGCCGAGGGCGCCGCCGACCAGGTACGCATCGCCCCGGACCCGTCGCTGACCGCATCCCGCCCCGGGGCCCCGGCGGGCGCGGCCCGCGAACCGGGTCTGGAGCGCGCCGTGGAGCTGGCCGAGGAGCTGCGCGCCGAGCTGGCCCGCCTGCGCCGGGGGGACTGAGCCCCCGCCTATCCGAACGGGCGGGGCCGCGCAAGGGCCGTCCGTCGTGTGTACGCCGTCCTCCGGTCATGCGGGTGGCCGGGGCGCGGAACCGGCAGGTGACGGCGGCGGGCCTGTCCGCAACCGGTCAGCGGGCTTTCGGCCGGATCGGGGCGGGGTATCTCCATCTCCCGCGCTCCGGCGAGCGGAGGGGGCCGTGGGCGCCGGGGTACCCCCCGCCCCGGCGCCCACGGTTCCTCCCCCGCCGCCTCCGGCGACCCTGCGCGCGGGCGGGGCGGTGTCCCCCGCCGTTCGGCACAACCCCTCACAGCGGACCGCGAAGGACCTCCCCCGAGAACCCCGGCGAAGGCCAGGAGAGGAAACACCATGCCCCACACCCTCAAGCGGGCGGCCGCGACCCTGGCGATCGCCGCCGGGCTCACCGCCGGGACCGCGGGCGTCGCCGCGGCGGCCGTCAGCTACGTCGGCGGCGGGACGTGGTACCACGGGCTCACCTCCTCGGTCGTGTACTCCGACTACTTCCACGGGTCGCGCTGCCACGGCTCCACGGCGGTGGGCAGGTACACCGTCACCTCCGCGGCGTACCTGCCGGGGTACACCTCCCGGGCGTCGGCCCCGCGTGCCCTGGCCAACAACGAGAGCTACTGGAGGCACTGCGGGTAACCGACCGCGACGGACCCGCTGACGTCCCCCCGTCAGCGGGTCGCCCCCGTGTCCGCGACCGCGCCAGGAGACCATGCCCAACCGGACCATCGCCTTCGCCCACACCGCGTTCCCGCTGCTCGCCGCGCTCATCGCCGCGCTGCTGCTGGCCACGTGGGAGCTGACGATCCCCACCGCGCAGCACTCGGCGGTGGTGTGGATCGTCGAGGACGAGGGCACCTCCGACAGCGGCCGGGTCGCGGAGACCGTCGAGCGCGTCGCCGCCGAGCAGGGCGTGGCGATCGGCTTCACCGCCCCGGACGTGCGCACCCCCGAGTCGCTGTCGCACCTGTACCTGGCCGTGGGCGACCCCGACTCCCGGTACGCCGACTGGCTCACCGAGGGCTACCCGTCCTTCAACCCGGCCACGGAGCTGCGCGTCCATCCCGTCGAGGCGCTCGCCGAACGCAGTCCGCGCGGCTACTACCTGGTCTTCGGCCCGCCCGAGAGCGCGCGGGTACTCACCGACGCGCTCGCCGAGCACGGCCTGCGCCCGGACGAGGGCGGCAGCCAGGCGCGGCTGTGGCAGTCCTTCCTGGGCGGCCCGCTGTTCAACGTCCTGGCCCTGGCGCTGCTGGCGTGTGTCACCTCGGTCGGCGCGGGAGTGCTGCTCGGGTCCCGGGACTACGCCGTCCAGCGGCTGCTGGGGCGCTCCTACGGGCGGATCCTGCTGCGCGACCTGGGCCGGGTCGCCCGGCTGTGGGGCGCGGCCCTGCCCGGCGTCGCCCTGGTCACCCTGGCCTGTCTGGGTCTCTACAACGGCTGGAACCAGCTCGGCTTCTTCGCCCTGATCGCCCTGGCGTTCGCGGGGGTCTTCGCCGCCGTGGCCGTGGCCGTGCACGCCGCGGTGCTCGGTCTGGTGCACACCACCGCGATCCTGCCCGCGCTCAAGGGCCGCATCCCCGTGCGCACGGCCCAGGCGGGCGCCTACCTGGTGCGCGTGCCCGTGCTGCTCCTGGTGCTCGCCGTCCTGGGGTCGGTGGTCCACCTGGCGCAGACCACCCGGGAGCAGCGGGCCTCCCTGGAGGTCTTCGCCCGGACCGGCCAGACCTCGCACGTCACCCTCAACGGCAGCGTCGGCATGGCGGACTCCGAGGCCGCCGACTCCCTCCTGGGTCCCTGGCTGCGCCGGGCCGACCGGGAGGGCCGGGTCGTCATCGCCGACCAGCACGCGCCCGAGTCCGTGGTTCCGGTCGGGTCCGGGCGGCCCGGCTTCGACGTGCTCGTGGTCAACGACACCTACCTGGAGGAGCAGGAGATCGTGTCCCCCTCGGGCGAGCGCTACGGCCCCGCCGCCTCCGAGGACCGGGTCCGGGTCCTGCTCCCGCGGGCGCACGCCTCCCACCGCGAGGACATCGAGCGGACGATGCCGGACTGGCTGCGCCTGCAGAACGGCGGCGAGGGGTCCGGGACCGACGTCGAGGTGCTGCCCGCGGCCGACGGCCAGACGGTGTTCACCTACGGGTCGCGCGCCCCCTTCGCCCAGCGGGAGCTGCCCTTCCTGCGCGACCCGGTGGTCATCGCCCTGCCCAACGGCTCCGTGCTCTCCGACAGCGCCTACGTCGCCTACATGACCCACGAGGCCGTGCTGTTCCCCGACCCGGGCGTGGTGGAGCGGGCGCGGGAGGCCGACCCGCGGATGGCCGAGTACGTCAACGCGGTCCAGCCGATCCTGAACAAGGCGGCCGCGGCCCACGCCGCCGACCTGAACCTGTTGCGGATCGAGGCGTTCAACCTGGCCGCCGGTACCGCTCTGCTGCTGCTGACCGGCATCGCCTCGTGCGTCATCCACGCGCGCACCCGGGCCCAGACCGTCTTCGCCCGGCACATCAGCGGTTGGGGCTTCCTCGCCACGCACCGGCGCTTCCTGGCCGTCGAGGCGGGGATCGCGCTGGGCTTCGCGGGCTGGGCCGCGTGGGACTCGCTGACCACGTTGCGGGCGCTGCGCGACCCCGCCAGGATGCTGCCGCCCGAGACGGTGCCGACCAGCGGCCTCGAACCCCTCTACGCCGCGGCCATCGCGGCGACCGGACTCACCCTGACCCTGGGCGCGCTCGCATTCTTCCACCGCCGTATCGTCCGCGAGGGCTCCTCGCAGGCCTGAGAACCCCGGGAGGCAGCATGATCACCGTCGAGAAGCTCACCAAGTCCTTCGGCTCCCGCGTGCTGTGGCAGGACCTGGACCTGACCGTGGAGGCGGGGCGGATGCTGGCCCTGGTGGGCGCCAGCGGATCGGGCAAGACCACCCTGCTCAACTGCATGGGGCTGCTGGAGAGGCCCAGCGCGGGCCGGATCCTCTTCGGGGGCACCGACCTCACCCGTCTGGGACCGGGCGGGCAGCGGCGCTTCCGCGCCGACGAGCTCGGCTACCTGTTCCAGGACTACGCCCTGGTGGAGAGCGCGTCCGTGCAGGCCAACCTCGACATCGTCAAGCGGTACGGCACCAGGTCGCGCCACGCCGCGGCGTTGGAACGGGTGGGCCTGGCGGGACGGGAGCGGGAGAAGGTGCACCGGTTGTCGGGCGGTGAGCAGCAGCGCGTGGCGTTGGCCCGCGTGCTGGTCAAGCAGCCCTCCCTGGTGCTGGCCGACGAACCCACGGGCGCGCTGGACCACGACAACGGCGCGATGGTCGTGGAGGTGCTGCGCCAGATGAGCCGGGAGGGCTGCGCGGTGGTGATCGCCACGCACGACGACGCCGTCCGGGACGCGTGCGACGCCGCCTTCGACGTGGGCACGGGACGGGAGGCGCAGGCGACCGGCGGCCGGTAGCGGCAGGGACGGGCGCCGCCCGCCCGTCGGGCCGGGGGTCCGGGCGGCGGCGGGGGTTGCGGCGACCGTTGGCGGCGGGACCGGGGAGGTCGCGCGACCGGGGGCCGACAGCGGCAGGACCGGCAATCGGCGGCGAGCGCTCCCCGGTCGGTGGCGGCGGGCGGTCCGGCGCCCTGCCGGAGGCGCTCCCACCTCGGAGGAGCGCGACTGTCCGCGACCGCTGGAATACTGCCGCCCATGCCCCTTCCCCTCCCTGCGCATCCCTCCTCCTCGACGCTCCTGCTGGACCGGGCCCGGACCCGGGGCCCCGACCGCCTACGGCGGGCCCGCGAACTGCTCGACGCGGTCGAGGCGCGGCTGGCCCTGCGCCACCGCGCCCGGGGACGGCTCATGTCCGACCTGGCGGAGCACTTCGCCTCCTCCGGCCTGCCCGAGGCGTACCTGCCCTGGTTCTGGGACACGGTCGGCCACCGCCTGGCCGAACCGGACAGGAGGCGCGCGGGGTCGGCCTTCACCCGGGCGCGCGAGGCGGAGGCCGCGCACACGCTCCCCGTCGATCCCCACCACACCGTGGAGAACGCCCTGCTCTTCGCCCGGCACGGCGCCCTCCCCGCCAAGGAGTTGGGCGCCCACCGCACCAGGCTCGCCGCGCTCCTGCCGCCCCGGGAGGCGCACCGGGAGTTCCTGCGCTTCCTGGACTCCTGGACGGCCGGTGGCGCACCGCTCCCCGCCGGGCTGCCCTCCCGGCTGCGCGCCTCGGCCGGGGCGGCGGAGCTGGGGAGGGCCGAGGAGGCGCGTGCCCTGGGCCGGGTGCTGGCGGCCTCCGGGGGACGCGAGATCCCGGTGAGCGTGCTGGAGGCGGCGGACCGGGTCTTCGCCGAGGCACCGCCGTCCGAGGAGGACCGCCCCGGCCTGGCCGTCCTCTTCCCCGCCTCGATCACCGACGGCGCCCCGTGGCTGCGTCTTCTGGAGACCACCGGCGTCGCCGAGGACATGGCTCAAGGGCGCCTGCTCCCGGAGGGCGGCTACGGCGCCTGGCTGTCGCGCTACTTCTTCATGTACGGCTACCGGTGGGTGGGCCAGGGCGTGACCCGGCAGCGGATGCCCGGGGAACTGTACGCGCTGCTGGGGCGCATCGCCCCGCGGATCCGTGAGGAGAAGGCCCCCGTACGCCTCTACGAGGGCCGCTACCGGCACGGCCGCGTGGACGGCGAACTCGTGAGGGCCTGCGAGTCACACGGCATCGTGGTGGACCTGCCCGCGGGGGCCGGGCGCCCCCTCCGCGGCCCCCGGAACACCGAAGGCGGGACGAGGCCGCACCCGCGGTTCCTGGAGCAGATGAACGCCGAGGTCGAACGGGTCCGGAGCGGTCTGCTGGAGTCGGCGGGCAGGGGCCTCACCGAACTCGACGCCTGCCTCTCCCACGATGTCATGCGCAACCTGGACGAGGTCGAGGAGATCCTGGACGGACTCGACCTGGCCGCGCCCCTGGCCCGCACCCTCCGGTTCGGGGTGCCCGGCGAGTACGGCTGGCGGGCCTTCGAGGAGGCCGTGGCCGAGATCGGCGCCCGCGACGGCGGCGTCCGGGGCATGACCTCCACGTGGCCGGTGCTGACCGTCTACGGCAGGGACGCGGCGGTGGCCGTGGACCACCGGGAGAGGCGCGGGTCCTGTTCCTTCACCCTGCCCGAGGACGCCGACAGGTACACCGTGCACTTCGTGGGCGGGGACTTCCAGGTGTCCTGGACCACCAGCGGGAAGACCGACGGCCACCGGTCGCAGCGGGCGCTGTGGTGTTCGGCGCCCGAGGACGTGTTCGACACGGCCTCCTCCCCGGCCCTCTTCGACCACGGCAGCGCCCACTGCTACGACCTCGGCCTCGTCCTGGCCTCTCCGGACGGGGGCCGCTACGACCAGGACGGAGTCCTGCGCCCCGGGGACCGCAGGGGCGTCACACAGGTCCACGACCACCTGGGCGACGGCGCACGCGTCTGGTCGAACATCCACAAGGGCGACAGCGGTTTTCCGGAGGTGGACGCGGCCACCGGCGTCAGCGGGGGCCTCACCTGCCCCGGCTTCCTCACCCCGGACCCCCGGCTGGATTACGTCGACTACCTGGACACGCGCCTGCACCTGGTCGGCCTGCCGGAGGGGGTGGACGGCTCCCCGCTGGGTTCGGCGGACGGGCTCGCGGGCTTCCGCGTCGTCTGGACCGGCCCCGGCGCGGAGGGGGTCCGGAAGGCCCAGCGGGCCCTGGAGGGCACCGACGGGCGGCGCGCTCCGCTCCCCGACCACCCGGGTCTGACGTACTGGGGTGTGCTGCGCATGCCCAGCGGCACCGCCGAAGGGCTGCTGGCCTACCGCTGGAAGGAGGGCCACACGGTGATCCAGTGCCGGGACGCCGACGACCGTTCCCTGCTCTGGGAGACCTGGGCCTACCCCAAGGCCCGGCTGAGGAACCACGAGGACAACGGCCTGCTCCCCCTGATGCCGCCGCCCGCCTTCTGGCACTTCCTGTCCCCGCGCGACCCGGCCGCCTCCCGCGCCCTGCGCCGGGTGGACGAGGCCACCGCACGCCGACTCATCGAGGCGGCCCTGCACGCGCCCGGCGCCGAGGACCCCTCCTCCCCCGAGGCGCTGCTCGCATCCTCGGCCCGGACCTCACCCGTCCGCGCGGCCGCCGTGCGCGAGGCCCTGTCCCGGCTGCTGCCCGAGGTCACCGACGAGGCACTGACCGACGGCACGGGCGGCCTGGTGTGGGCGGTGCTGTGGGCCGCCGAACTGCGCCTGCGCCGGGAGGAGATGTCCCGGCGCACCGCGCTCGTGCGCGCCGGCGCCCTGCTGAGCCCCCTGGCGGAGGCCATCGACGCGGATCTGGAGAAGGCGCTGGCGGGACTGTTCGACTCCCCGGAGACAGCGTTCCGCTCCTCCTCCCGCGACCTGGCGGCCACGGTCACCGCCCTGACCGCCGACGGCGCGCGGCTGCGCGGCCGCACCGACGAACACACCCGGAGACTGAGCCCGCCCGGCGCGCCCGCGCGCTGGGACCCCCTGCTCGGCCGCACCGACGCGGTCCTGTGGCGCCTGGCCACCGGCGGCGCGGGCCCCCGCGAGCGCGAGGCGCTGGTGGCGCTGCTGCGCGTGTGGGCCGATCAGCCCTTCGCCGAACGGGGGACGGCGTGGGTGTGCGGCCTGGCCACCGGCGCCTCGCTCGCGCCCCTGCTGGCCGCCGGGCGGGCCGTCATCGTCGAACCGCCCTCTCCCCTGCTGCGCAGGCACGGCAGGGAGGCGCGGCACTGGTCGGGCCGCTACCTGCCGGAGCGGCGCTATGTCTACGTGCGCGCGGACTCGGCCCCCGCACCGGAGGGGGCCGAGGAGCAGGACCCGGTGCGGATCGAACGCGACGAGGCCGCGCGGCTGCACCGCTTCCTGGAACTCCTCGACCGGCGGGGCCCCGTGGTGTTCGGTCCCGAGGCGGTCGCGGCCTTCCGCACGACCACACGGGTCGCCGGGGCCACCGCCGAGTTCGTCCTGTCCGGGGAGTTCGGCTGCCCCAGGGCCGCACCGGAGAAGGGCGCCGCCCGCGCGGAGTACCGCAGAACGGGCGCGAGGCTGAGCAACGAGCAGCGCCGCGGGATGCTTCTGGCAGCCGTGCCCGACGACCCGGCCGACCTGTGGGAGCCCGACGGCGCCGTCGCCGCGGCCGAGCGCATGGCCCGGGTGTGGGTGGAGCTCCTGGGGGCGCAGCCGACCCGGGCCGAACGGGCCGCCGCGAAGGCCGAAGCCGAGGTGCCCGACCTGTTCGCGGCGGACCTGTCCATGGACCCCTCCTGGACCGGCCTGCTCGCCGACTCCTCCGGGGAGGGCCACGCCGCCGCCGACCAGCCCCGCCATCTGGTCCAGAACTCCTGGGGGAGCCTGGAGGTCCGCCGCGACGACACCAGGGAGAGGATCCACGGCGTCGGCGCCCTCGCCCTGCCCTTCCGCGACCCGGCCACTGTGCTCTCCTGGGCCGCGCTCCAGCTTCCGGTGGGCCATCCGGCCGTGGCGGGAGCGGCGCAGCTGCACGCGCGCCTCTCGGCGGGGCTGCGCGGCCCTGGGTCCTACGTTCCGCTGTCCTGTGACGTGCCCGCCCCCGCGGTCCGGGCGTGGGCGGAGCGGACCGGGGCCGTCCCCGTCCGGGTCGGGCCGCGGCGCGCCCTCGAACCCGGCTCCGCCGCGTGGCCGATGCACAGCGACGGCGTCCTCGTCCTCCACGAGCCCAGGATGGACCGCCCGGTCGTGCCCGTGCTGCTGACCGCGGGGCTGTTCGACCCCGCCGCCGTCGAGCGCACGGTGGAGGCGCTGGCCGGACTGGACCTGCGCGACACCGTCCGGGAGGTCCGCAGGGCGGCGGCGCTGTACGGCGGGCTGGCCCGCACGGCCGCGCGCGCGGCTGACACCCCGGTTCCGGCGGGCGGCTTCGAGGCCGACCCGCGCCTGAGCGTCCCGGATCTGGTGGAGGAGGTCGCGGGCAGGCTGGACGTGGACGCCGACGCGGCGGCGCTGTACCTGCAACTGCTCACCCTGTCCCGGCCCACCGACCGCAACGTGCGCCGGTGGAACGGCTGGGCGCCCGCGCACCACAGGAGGACCGCCGCCCGCCTCCTGGAGACCGGCGCGGTCGAGCAGGGCAGGCGTTCACGGGCCGGGCGGACGCTCTTCGCCCCCGGCGACTGGACGGAGCTCAAGGCACCGCACCTGCCCCTGGAGACGGCCAAGCTCGGCTCCCACCTGGTCCGGGCCAGGTTCGACAAGCAGATCGAGGGGCCCCTCAACGGAGTGTGGCCCGTGGCGCCCGCGCACGAGATGTTCGCCCGGGTGTGGAGGGAGCGCGGCCCGGCGTGAGGGCGGTTCCGCCCGGGTCCGGCCACGGGGGAAGGCCGCTGCCGCGCGCCTGGGCGACCGGCGGCGCGCACACGCCGGACAACGCCGTCGACGACGAGTCCTGCCGCCGCCTCGTCCAGCGCGCCGAGGGCCGCGAGGAGGACGTACGGGCCGGGGCAGGAGCCCCGGCCCGTACGCGCGGCCGCTCACACCTGGGCGTATCCACCGTCGGCGTGGAACTCGGCGCCGTTGACGTAGCTCGACGCGTCCGAGGCGAGGAACGTCGTCAGGGCGGCGATCTCCTCGGGCTCGGCGAGCCGGCCCAGGGGGACGGAGGCTTCGGTCTGTTCGAGCGCCTCGGGTGTGAGGAGTTCCAGCAGACCCTCGGTGCGTGTGCCGCCGGGGGACACGACGTTGACCCGGAAGCCGTGCGCACGCGCACTGTGGGCCCAACCGCGAGCGAGGTTGCGAATCGCGGCCTTCGAAGCACCGTAGACCTCAAGTCCCGGGTTGGGCCGGGACGAGGCGGTCGAGCCCGTCAGGATCACCGAAGCGTTGTCGCTGAGCAGCGGTAGCGCCTGCTGGAGCGTGAAGATCGTTCCCTTGACGTTGGTGGCGAACAGCGAGTCGATCAGCTCCTCGGTCACCTCGCCGAACGGGGCCGTGGCGCCGATACCGGCGTTGGCGACCAGCACGTCGATGCGTCCGGCCCGGTCCCGCACGGTGCCGTAGAACGCGTCCAGCTCGGAGCGCACCGAGACGTCGCAGACCACGCCGGTCACGCGGTCGCCGAGCTCGGCGACCGCTGCGTCGAGCACGTGCTTGCGGCGACCGGTGACGAACACCGTGGCGCCCGCGTCACGGAACGCGCGAGCGGTCGCGAACCCGATGCCGGTGCTCGCCCCGGTGACGACGGCGATCTTGCCTTCCAAGACGGCCATGCCGCCCTCCCTCCAGTTATGGACTGTTGCGTCAAGAATCATAGCCCCATTATGGACCGTTCAGTCAATATTTGGCTCGCTACGAAGCCCCCCGGCTCCAAGTCCCGAGCTCACCCCGTCCGCGGCGGCATCCCGAACCCGCCGGTCGCGGACCGGTCCGACCGGCGGCACACGGAGGGCCCGCGGGCGAAGTGCGCTCCCCCGGAGGCCGCGGCGCCGGGTTTGAGGGCACGCCGCGGAACGCCGCGCCGACCGCGGACCGCGGCGGTACGGGTTCGTCGGCGGGGCGCCGCTACCGGGCCGGGGCGGGCAGCAGCCGTGCCAGGGCGGAGTGGGCGATCACGGTCAGCGCACCGACGTCCATGCCGGTGCGCCCGAGGGCGACGAGACCGAGCTGCGCGACGAGGGCCGCGCGGGCGGTCTCGGCAGGGGCGGCGCCGGGATCGAGGTCGCCCTCGCTCCGGGCGCGCTCCAGCGCCGCCGTGAGGACGGACGTGACCGCGTCGTAGCTGCGGCGGGCCTCGGCGGCCACGTCCGGTGTGCTGGCGGCGAGTTCGGCGTTGCTGTTGGCCAGCAGGCAGCCCCGGCGCGCGACCGCCCCGGTCGGGTCACCGGTCATGCCGAGGACGAACTCGCGCACCACGTCGACGCCCTTCGCCGCGGAAGCCAGGCGCTCGCGCAGTGCCAGCAGGTTCGCGTCGTCGTACTCCCGCAGCACCCGAAGAAAGAGGCTCCTCTTGTCCCCGAACGCCCCGTAGAGGCTGCCCTTGCCCAGCCCGCTCACGCGCAGCAGGTCGTCCATAGAGGTCGCCGCGTACCCCTTGTCCCAGAACTCGTCGCGGACAGCGAGAAGCACGCGGTTTTCGTCGAACTCACGAGGTCGCGCCATCCGTTCAGCGTACTGGTTCTGGACCATGCGGTCACGATGAGGGGATCCGCGTCGTCCGGCGGTTCGTGCCCGGTGCACGGGGGCCGAGACCGGTGGGGGCCGTGGGCTCCGCGGCACCGGAATCCGCGCACGGCCGGGCGAGGGGCTAGAGTGCCCCGCATGCCATCGGATGACCTCTCCCAGCCCGGCCGCCGCGACCAGCGGGAAGGCCGTGCGGGCCGCGCCGTCCTGGTCACCGGCGCCGCCCGGGGCATCGGCCGGGCCGTGGCCGCCGCGTTCGCGGAGCTGGGCGACCGGGTCGCCGTGCACTACGCGACCCGCCGCGCCGAGGCCGAGGCCACCCTGGCCGGGCTCCCCGGTCAGGGGCACGTCGTTCTCCAGGCCGACATCGCCGACCCCGACGCGGCCGCCGACCTGGTCGGGCGGGCGAGCGCACAGCTGGGCGGGCTCGACGTGCTGGTCAACAACGCCGCGGTCAACACCGCCCACCCCCTGGCCACGACCACCTACGAGCAGTGGCAGCGGGCCTGGCGGACCACCATGGACGTGAACGTGTTCGGCGCCGCCAACACCAGCTACCTGGCCGCCCGGCACATGATCGACCACGGGGTGCGCGGCCGCATCGTCAACGTCGGATCGCGGGGCGCCTACCGGGGCGAGCCCGACCACCCGGCCTACGGCGCGAGCAAGGCCGCCCTGCACTCCCTGGGCCAGTCGCTGGCCGTGGCCCTGGCCCCGCACGGCATCACCGTGGCCTCCGTCGCTCCGGGGTTCGTGGAGACCGAGCGCGTGGCCGAGCGCCTCACCGACCGGGTGCGCGCCGACAGCCCGTTCGGGCGCGTGGCCTCCCCCGAGGAGGTCGCCGCGGCCGTGCGCTACCTCGCCTCGCCCGAGGCCGTGTGGTCCTCCGGCGCCGTCCTGGACGTCAACGGCGCCTCGTACCTGCGCTGACCGGCGCGGCCGCGGGCGGGAGCCCTCCGAGGGGCCTCCGCGCCCGCGAAAGAATTCCGCGAAACACCTGACGGGGCGGCGGCGCGGGTCTAGTGTGCTGGGTGCCAGCCGCACGACCCGCTTCCGCACAACGGTTCCCGGATCGCCCCCAGGTGAGGCCATGCCCGATCACACCGAACCCCGCACCTTCGACGCCGTGCTCCAGGAGTTCCAGCGGACAAACCCCGGCTGGACCTTGCGCTGCAACCCCGGTGCCGTCCCCGGCCGCCGCTGGGCGGCGGACAGCATCGAACTGCTGACCGCCGAGGAGATCCACTGGGGTTTCAGGAACACGATCCTCGGCCCCGAGATCGCCACGGTGCAGAAGCGCCTCACCCGGGAACGGGAGGCCCTGGAGCGGTGGGAGCGGGCCCAGCGGGAGGAGCTGGAGGAGTGGAACGACTGGGAGGACTGAAGGGACGGCAGGTCTGCCCCCTCGTCCGGTGAGGCGCGTCCCGAGGAGACCCTCCCGGAGCCGCCGCACTCGTGCGGTGAACGCGTCTCCGGGGAGGGCCGCCCCCGGTTCCCCGCCCCGCGCGGCCTGAACGTCAGTCGCAGCAGTTGCAGCACTCACAGCAATTACAGCAGTTGCAGCACTCACAGGCTTCACACCAGGAGTTCCGCGGTTTGCCCGACCACGGCCCGGGGTGGGGATCGCGGCAGCAGAACTGGCACGTTCCGCACATGAACAGCGCCACCGCGCAACCCGCCAGGACGCCCCGCTGCTTGGGCGGGTGCCGGAGTTCGGGGGTGTCGCACGAACAGGAGTCGCAGCAGCCGCTCTTCTTCCGCGCCCCGCCCGAACCGCCGGAGCCCTCACCGCCGGAACCGCCGCCGTGGTGGCCGCCGTGGGCCCCGTACCCGTCCCCTCCCCACTGGTGGGGCGGCTGCTGATGATGGTTCTGGTGGTGGTGCTGGTGGTTGTGGTGCTGACCCGGGTGCGGATATCCGCCTTGGGCGAAGACGCGGTCGACGGCACGGTGCAGCTCCCCCACCAGAAGCGCCCGGACCAGGCGGTCGTCGACGAACTCGGCCTCCTCCAACGCCAGCCGCACGCCCAGGACGGCGTCGTCACACAGCTCACGGGCCCGGCCGAGCCCGGTGCCGGTGGCCGTCAGCGGGTTCCAGGCGCCCTTGCGCCCGTCCTCCTCGCGGTCCTCCACCGCGTCCAGCAGGTGGGCGACGCGGCCGAACAGGCGGCCCGCCTCGCGCAGGGGTCCGGCGTTGGCGGGCCGCCCCGCCAGGACGGCGGTGTGCGCGAACGCCTCGCCGGTGGCCTCCTCGGTCGGCCGGGTCACCGCCAGGACGTCGGTGCCCGGTCCCGCCGAGGACTCGGCCTCCCGCTGCCGGTCGACCACCGCGACCAGCCCCGCGCCGTCGAACCCGAGCCCGGCGCCCGCCTCGCGCGCGTCGCGCCGCCAGCGCTCGGCCACCCGTCCGGCGAGCGCGCGCACGCCTCTGCGGGCGTAGGGGCCGTCGCCGTCCTCGATGTGGTCGGCGATCTTGGCCGAGGCCAGCATCAGCGACACCGCCGCCGCCAGGCGCGCGCCGGAGCCGTCGGCGACCTCGGCCCCGCGCATACCGCGCAGCGGGCAGCGGCCCGCCCGGCGCGTGCCCGCGCACTCCTCGGACTGCGCCGCGGCCAGGACCGACACCACCAGGCCGTCGTAGTTGGTGGCGATCCGGGACGCCTGGCCGTGGTCGTCGCGCAGGGCCAGGCACAGCCCGCACATGTGCGACATCCACTCCTCGGCCAGCCCGTCGGACAACGTGTGCCGACAGGGACGCAGAATTCCGAACACGTGCTGACACCTCGTCTTCCGACGCCACGGCGGTGGCGGACTGTGCTGAACACCGGGGTTCGATGCCCGCGCCGCGCGGGAGGTTCCGGCCGTTCTGACGCCTTCGGCACGGCTTCGGCGGCACGGTCCCGTACGCACGGCCGGACTCCGGCCGCCGGGGGCAGCCGCGGTCCGGCGGGGCGATCCGAGATGAATGAACGGCACTGTCTCTCACATCGGCCCTAAGTGGAGAATGGCGTCCGTTTACGCCGTAGCGTGCACGACGAGGACCCCGCACGGACCCGACGTGCGGCGGCTGACGAAGGGGACCACAACAGTGAGTCAGATGCGCGCGGCCCTGTACGACCGGTACGGCGGCCCGGAGGTCCTGTACGAGGGCACGGTCGCCAAGCCCGGCGCCGGTCCGGGGAAGGTGCTGGTGCGCGTGCACGCCGCCAGCGTGAACGGCGGCGAACTGCTGGGCCGTGCGGGCAGGGTGCGCCCGGTGACCGGGCTGGTCGAGAGGGGCTTTCCGAAGCGGACCGGAATCGACTTCGCGGGCGAGGTGGTCGAGACGGGGTCCGGCGTCTCGGAGTTCGCGCCGGGGGACCGGGTGTGGGGCGGCCTGCCCAGGGCGTTCGGCAGCGCGGCCGAGTTCGTGGCCGTCGCGCCCCGGCAGTTGGCCCCGGCACCGGCCGGGATCGATCTGGTCGAGGCCGCGGCCCTGCCCGGCGTCGGCACGACGGCCGTGACCGCGCTGCGGGACAAGGCCCGTCTCGCCCCGGGAGAGCGGCTGCTGGTGCGGGGCGCGAGCGGCGGGGTGGGCAGCGTCGCCGTCCAGCTCGGCCGGGCCTACGGCGCCCACGTCACCGCGCTGGCCGGGGCCGGGAACCTGGACCTCGTGCGGGAACTGGGCGCCGACGAGGCCTTCGACTACGCGAGCACCGAACCGGAGGACCTGCCGCCGTTCGACGTCGTCCTGAACACGGTGGGGACCGGGATGGGCGCCTACCGCAGGCGGTTGACCCGGAACGGGCGCATGGTCACGATCACCTTCGACATCGAGCGCGCATTCGCGTCGCTCTCCTACGTCGCCGCCTCGGCCGTCTTCGGTCCACGCCGGATCCGGGCGTTCAGCGGCAACCCCGGGCACGAGCTGCTCGCCGAGCTGACCCGTCTGACCGAGTCCGGAGCCGTGCGCCCCGTCGTGGACAGGGTCCTCCCCCTGGCCGAGATCGCCGAGGCCCACCGGGCTCTGGAGGCCGGAGGCATCCGGGGCAAGGTGGTGGTGCGCGCGGTCGGACCGCGGACCTGAGGCCGGCGGCCACGACCGGTCTTCCGTGATCCGTGATCCGTGAGCGTGCCGCCCGTTCGCGTGAGCGGCACGCACATCACTTCCCGGCGCGCTGGCTCGCCTGCCGTACCTCCCGCGAAGGCACGGGGTACCTCGACCACGCCCGCAGAAAAGGTGGTGCGGAGCGGCCGCGCGGAGGGACACTGTGATCCCCGTCGTCAGGAGAGACACGTGTCCACCGGCCACGAGCGCCCGCCCCCGCTGCCGCGACCGGTCACCGGCGTCTACGTCCGCCACATCATGCAGACCGCGTGCCCCGGGTACTTCGCCATGGTCTGGGTCGACGCCGAGCCCCTGCCGGAGGAGGCCGCCGGGGACTTCGCGTTCGTCGACGACCTTCCCCCCACCTGCCGGCACACCGGGGAACCGCTTCCGCGGGAGTTCGCCGAGGCGTTCGCTGAGGGCGCGCGCGAGGCGTGGCGGGAGCGGGGGGAGGGCCGCCCCGCCTTCGCGGCCCGGATGGTGCTGCGCGACGCCGTGTGGCACCGGACCGACTCCAACGCCTGGAGTTTCCAGGCGGCGGGACGGCTCGCCGCGAGGGAGATCCTGAGCTGCGCCGCCGAGGGCCGCGAACCGCGGGCGGTCGGGCGCGGCGCCCGGCGCGACCGGCCGATCCCGCCGATGCCCAGGACGCTGCCGTCCTCCGGCACGGCCCCGTCCGTCTGAGGCGGTCGGCAGCGGTCGGCGGTGCCCGGCCCCGTCCGGTGAGAGCGCCGCCCGTGAGGACGGGCGGCGCACCGGACCCCGGTCAGGGCCGGACCGCCACGGCCCGGTAGGCCTCCTCCAGCCACCCCAGGTACCAGTCCGTGAAGGTCAGGGGCGCGCCGTCCCCGCCGGTGAGCGGCGTGAGGTCCTCGTCGTCGACACGGCCGTCGCTCCACATGCGCCCGGCCTCGGGGCCGGTCACGACCAGCCACTGCCGCAGCGCGCAGCCCAGGTGGCACAGGCACAGGGCGCCGACGGTACGCTCCTCGGCCCACAGCAGGTCGGCCATGCGCGCGTCCCAGGCCTCGTAGACCCGGTCGAACTCCTCGCCGTCCCCGAAGTCCTCCTCGACGGGCTCCTCGGCCCGCAGGGCGGCCAGGGACCGCGGGTCGGGACCGGTGGGCGGGAACGGCTCCGCCAGCCGCGCCGGGGCGACCAGGTCCGCGCCGTCGCCGTGCCACCGCCACCGGCCGTCCGCCCCTCTGACCAGGGGGAAGACGCCGTAGGCGGGCCCCGCTCCGCCCGCGCCCACCCTGAGCAGGAACTCGCGGTACCCCGTCGGCAGGCGCGCGCCCACCTGTTCCTCCACCTCGGCCAGTTCCTCCGCCGTCAGCGGTTCCAGCAGCTCGAAGCGGTGGGAACCCGCTCCGAAGACCTCGTCCGCACCGGGCGCCCGTCCCAGTTCCCGCACCCGTTCGCGGACTCCCGCCCACACATCCGTACTCGTGTCCATGGCGGCATCGTAGGAAGCCCCGCCGACAGTGCGGCGCCGACGGGACGGAGGGACGGCCGGGAGGCGCTATCGTCCGGTGGGGCCGCAACGGTCCCGGCACGCCGCGGAAGCCCCGTCGCGCGGCAGCACACAGTGAGGAAGAACCGGCTTGCACACGAGCACCACACCGCCCGGGTCCGCGCGCCCCGACCGCGGCGGCGGCATGCCGCGCTGGCTCCCCCGGGCCATGCTGCTGGCCCTGTGGCTGGTCACCGCGTTCGGCCTCACCCTGTGGCTGTTCGTCCGGTTGCAGAGCCTCATCATGCTGCTGCTGATCTCGCTGTTCCTCGCCCTGGCGCTGGAGCCGGCGGTCAACTGGCTCCACCGGCACCGCTGGCCGCGCGGGCCCGCCACCGGACTGGTGATGCTGCTGGTGCTGGCGTTGACCGTGGTGTTCCTCAGCCTGCTCGGGTCGATGCTGGTCGGCCAGATCCTGGCCTTCGTCTCCGAGATCCCCGCGATGATCCGCGCCGCGCTGGCCTGGGTCAACACCACGTTCGACACCTCCTACTCCCCCACCACCCTGCTCAACGAGATCTCCAGCGCCAGCGGGCTGATCGAGCAGTACGCCTCCGGCATCGCCAACAACGTCTGGGGCGCCGGGACGACCGTGCTGGCGCTGCTGTTCAACGCGCTGACGATCGCGCTCTTCACCTTCTACCTGTGCGCCGACGGCCCGCGCTTCCGCCGCGTGATCTGCTCGGTCCTGCCGCCGCGCACCCAGCGCGAGGTGCTGCGGGCCTGGGAGATCGCGATCACCAAGACGGGCGGCTACCTCTACTCCCGTGCGCTGCTGGCCCTGGTCTGCTCGGGCGCGCACTACGTGGTGCTGGTGGCGCTGGACATCCCCTTCGCGTTCGCCCTGGCGCTGTGGGTGGGCGTGCTCTCGCAGTTCATCCCCACCGTGGGCACCTACATCGGCGGGGTCGTCCCGGTGCTCGTGGCGCTGCTGGAGGGCGTCTGGCCCGCCGTGTGGGTGCTGGTGTTCATCGTCGTCTACCAGCAGTTCGAGAACTACCTGCTCCAGCCGCGCATCACCGCCAAGACCCTGGACATGCACCCCGCGGTGGCGTTCGGCTCGGTCCTGGCGGGCGTGGCCATCCTGGGGGCGCCCGGCGCGCTGCTCGCGCTGCCGATGGGTGCGAGCATGCAGGCGTTCCTGGGAACCTACATCCGGCGCTACGAGGTCACCGAGCACCCCCTGCTCTCCGACGCCGAGGAGGACGGGAAGGACGGGAAGCCGTCCCCGGCTCCGGCGGCCCCGGCGTCCGGGGGCGACGGGGGCGACGCGCGTCCCCCCGGCCCGCGGGAGCGGGACGGCGGGCAGGGGCCGTGACCGCCCGTTCCCCGGCCGACCCGGCCGCCACGGGGCCCTGACCTGCGGACCCGGGGAAGCGGGGACCGCTCCGACCCGACCGCTCCGGCCGACCCGGCCGCCCCTGTCCGTGCCGCATGAGGAGATGACGGACACGTCGGTTTCCGCACCGGAAACACCCCATGGGATCGAGTACCGTTCTTGTACGGCCCACATTGGGAAAGAGCGGTCGAAATGGACATCCTGCGCAGGAACAACGTCACCGTCACCGGGGCGGCCGAGGGCCCGACGGTCGTGCTGGCCCACGGGTTCGGCTGTGACCAGAACATGTGGCGCCTGGTCGTCCCGGCCCTGGCCGAGCGGTACCGGGTGGTGCTGTTCGACTACGTCGGCTCCGGAGGGTCGGACACCTCCGCCTGGAGCGAGGACAGGTACTCCTCCCTGGAGGGATACGCCCGGGACGTGGCGGAGGTCTGCGAGGCCCTCGACCTGGAGCGGGCTGTGTTCGTGGGGCACTCGGTCAGCGCCATGGTCGGCGTCCTGGCCTCGCGGGCGCTGCCGGAGCGGATCCGGGCGCTGGCGATGGTGGCCCCCTCGCCCCGCTACATCGACGACGAGGGCTACCGCGGCGGCTTCACGGCGGCCGACATCGACGAACTGCTGGCCTCGCTGGAGTCGAACTACCTGGGCTGGTCATCGGTGATGGCACCGGTGATCATGGGCAACCCCGAGCGGCCCGAACTGGGGCAGGAGCTGACCAACAGCTTCTGCGCCACCGACCCCGGCATCGCCCGGGTCTTCGCCCGCACCACCTTCCTGTCCGACAGCCGCGAGGACCTGAAGGGCGTGGAGGTTCCCACCGTGGTCCTGGAGTGCGCCTGGGACGCCATCGCCCCGCCCGAGGTGGGCGCCTTCGTCCACGCCGCGATCCCCTCCTCCACGCTGGTCACCCTGGACGCCACCGGCCACTGTCCGCAGCTGAGCGCTCCGCGGGCCACCGCGGCGGCGCTGCTGGAGTTCCTGGAGTCCCTCCGGGACGCCGGATGAGCGGGGAGACGGGGCCTCCCGGAGCCGACAACGGCTCCGCCACCGACGCGGCCCTCAGCGCGCTGCTGGAGGACAGCGCCGAGGAACTCTACGAGTCCGCGCCGTGCGGCTACCTGTCCACGCTCATGGACGGCACGGTCACCAGGATCAACGCGACGCTGCTGAGGTGGCTCGGCCTGGAGCGCGCCGCCGTGGTGGGCCGTATGCGCTTCACCGACCTGCTCACCGTGGGCGGCAGGCTCTACCACGAGACGCACTTCGCGCCCCTGCTGCACCTGCGGGGCGAGGTCAACGGCATCGCTCTGGAGATGCGGTCCTCCGACGGCGGCCGCCTTCCCGTGCTGGTCTCCTCCTCCGTCAAGCGCGGTGGCGGGGGGCAGCCGCTGCTGGTCCGCACCACCGTCTTCGACGCCACCGACCGCCGCTCCTACGAGGAGGAGCTGCTGCGCCGCCGCAAGGAGGCGGAGCAGGCCCGCGCCGAGGCCGAACGGGCCCGCGAGGAGGCCGAGGAGGCGCACCGGCGGGCCGAGGCGGACCGGGCGCGCCTGGGGGAGGCGCTCGTCATCCTCCAGAGGGCCCTGCTACCCGACACCCTGCCCGACGTTCCGGGCATGGAGGCCGCCGCCTACTACCACACCGCCTCCCCCTACCGGTTGGGCGGCGACTTCTACGACCTCTTCCCGCTCGGTGACGGGCGCTGGGCTTTCTTCCTCGGCGACGTGAGCGGCAAGGGTCCCGAGGCCGCGACCCTGACTTCCCAGGTCCGTTACGTCCTGCGCACCACCGCCCTGCACTCCCCCGAACCCGCGGACGCCCTGGGCACGCTGAACACCGCCCTCCTGGAGCGCTACGCCGACAACGGCGACCCCCGCTACTGCACTGCCGTCTTCGGCGTCCTCGAACCCGACGGCGACGCCGGACGCGTCCGCGCCCGCCTGGCCTTCGGCGGCCACCCCCCGGCCCTGGCCCTGCGCGGGGACGGCCGGGCCGAATTCCTGTTCGCCTCCGGCGGGATGCTCGTCGGCGTGCTGCCCGACGCCCACTTCGCCACCGTCGAGACCACCCTCGCCCCCGGCGACACCTTCGTGCTCTACACCGACGGCCTGACCGAGGCCCGCACCGGTGCCGGGCCCGACACGATGTACGGCGAGGAGGCCCTGCTCTCCTTCGCCGCTCGGCACGCCCCCTCCACGGCCGACGGCGTCGTCGGCGCGCTGACCGAACTTCTGGAGGGTCTCGGCGAGGGCCTGGAGGACGACACCGCCATCCTCGCGCTCGGCGTACCCGCCCCGTCCGGCCCCGGACACCACACGATGAGCGGTCCACCATGAGCAGCCTGACCGTCACCCGCCGAGACAGCGCGACGGGTCCCGTCCTGGACGTGACCGGTTCTCTGGACTACGACCACGCCGCGACCCTGCGCCGTGAAGTCCGGCTCCTGGCCCTGGACTCCGGCCAGTGCCTGTCCATCGACCTGTCCGGCCTGGACTTCTGCGACTCCAGCGGTATCAGCGCCCTCCTGGCCGCCCGTCAGCACGCCCTTGCCGCCGGGGCCGACATGGTCCTGCTCTCCGTCCCGGCCAACACCCTGCGCATCATGACCATGGTCGGTCTGAACCGGGTCTTCACCATCCGCCCCGGCACCGCCTGACCCGGGCACGGGGGGCGGCGCCAGCGGAAGGGGCCGGTTCCCACCTCGTTCTCACCCGAAACACAGGAAACACCAAGGTTCGTTCCCTAGCTTCGTCCCCATGACGAACACCACCGATCGGGAGACCGCGAACGCGCGGCACCGACCGAAACGCACACGGGGAGCGTGGGCCGCGACGGTGCTGCTGACGGCCGTTCTCGCACTCGGCGGGTGCGCCGTGCCGGACACCACCGCCCCGGAGTCGGCCGCCGCCATGTCGTCGGCGTCGGAGACGACCGGCTCCGGGGACACGTCGTCCGCGACGACCGGGGAGACGATCGCGGATACCGCGTCCGCCGCGCGGGCCCTCATGGCGACGCTGTCGGACGAACAGCGCGAACAGTTGGTGTACGCCTACGACGACGAGGCCAAGACCACGACGTGGTCGAACTTCCCGGTCACCTTCGTCGACCGGGCCGGGCTCAACTTGGAGGACCTGGACGAGGAGCAGAGGGCGGCGGCCATGGAGGTCCTCCAGGCGCTGCTGAGCGAGGAGGGGTACGAGACCGTCACCGACATCATGGGCGGCGACGAGTTCCTCCTGGAGAACAGCTCCAGCACCGAGGACTCGCTGGGTCAGTACTACATCGCCTTCTTCGGCGCCCCCTCCGATTCCGGTGCCTGGGAGGTGCAGTTCGGCGGGCACCACCTCGGCGTGAACGCCACGTTGGACGGCGCCGACGACTCGATCACGTTCGCGCCCACGCACCTGGGCTCCCAACCCGCCGTCTACACCGACGAGGAGGGCGAGGATGTCCAGCCGCTCGCGAACATGTACGAGACGGCCTTCGCCTTCTACGACAGCCTGACCGAGGAGCAGAGGGCCGAGCTGTACCAGGGGTCGGAGGTCGGGGACCTCTCCTGCGCTCCCGGCGACACCTGCTCCTACCCGACGGCGACCGGGATCTCCGGGGCGGACCTGTCCGGGGAACAGAGGCGGCTGCTGCTCGACGTGGTCGCCAACTGGGTGGGGCTGTCGGACGAGGAGACCACGGCCGAGTCCCTGGCCGAGGTCGAGGCGACCCTGGACGAGACCTACGTGAACTGGTCGGGGGCGACCGAGTACGACATGACCCGGGGCGAGGGCATCCACTTCCAGGTCTCCGGCCCGAACGTCTACGCCGAGTTCTCCAACCAGCGGGGTTCGGCGGGCGCCGACGTGGACGGGTATACCACGGCGGGGTGGGGGCACGTGCACACCATCTACCGTGATCCGAGCAACGACTACGCCGGCAGCGCCACCCAGCAGGAGTCCTCCGGAACGGGCGGCCCCGGCGGCGGGACTCCCCCCTCCGGGGAGGTCCCGTCCGGCGGCCCGAACGGCGGACCGCCCGCGGGCGGCTGACCCCGCGTCCGCGCGGCGTCCCTGACGGGCGTGCCCGCCGACCGGACCGCACCACGGGTGCGCGAGGATCGGCGGGCACGGCGGAACCGCGTCCTCCGTACCCGATGTCGCCTCCTACCTGCACACCCTGGACCGCGAACGGTTGGTGGAGTTGCTGCTGGAGGAGGCCGACCGCTCCCCCGCGCTCGCCCTGGACCTGGAGGCACGGGCGGTGGTGGCGTCCGGGAGCCCCGAGGCGCTGCGGACCCTGTTCGAGGGCGCCCTGCACATCACCGAACCGGTTCCCTGCGAACAGGCGGCCGAGTACGCCCGGGCGGTGTACAGCGCCGTGGACGCGGTACAGGAGCTGGAGCGTTCCGGCCGGACCGAGGACGCCATGGAGCTGTTCAACGCGGTGCTCTCCTTCACCAGTGAGGCGGAGGAGATGGTGTAGGACCCCGACGGCGAGGTCCTGTCAGCCTTGGATCGCCTGCACGGGTAGGGGCGGTCGACTGCGCAGTGTCTGGTGCTGGCCGCCCGCAACGTTCCGCACACGCCCGTCTGCGGGATCGTCAGCCCTACGAGCGGGCGAGGACCTCGTTGATCCGGGCCAGGGCGTGGTCGCGGGCGAAGGTGTTGTCCGCCTCCCACACCGCGCTCCAACGCGAGGCGAGAACCAGGTAGTCGCGGTGACCACCGGCTCTCCTGGTCAGACGCAACCGCAGAGGTCCTATCGCGTCCGCCCGGTGGATCTCGCCGTGTCCGAGGGTGTGTCCGGCGAAGCCGAAGACGGTGTTCATGAGAGGGACGAACACCAGGCGTCGGCCCGTGAGTACGAGGTCCCCACCCAGCAGCGACAGGTCCAGGGAGCCGATCGGCAGCGCGGCGACCCAGGAGCCCAGCACGGTCTCCCCCTCCTGGAACATCGTCATGTCCGCCCGCCCTCCCGCTGTCCGGTTGTGTCGCGGTATCAGACGCCCGCGACGCGGCCCGGGTTCCGCGGCCGCGACACCGCTTTCCCACGGGAACGGGGCCCTGCCCGCTTTCCTGGGCCGCGGATGCGCAGGAAGCAACCCGAGCCCCTCATGGACGCCAGGGCCGTCCCCGCCTGCCCGGGGGGCACCAGCCAGCCCGCCCTCCCCCGCTCCAGCGAACAGGTGGCAGGACACCATGAGTCGGGGCATCGGAACGAACACCCTGGGCCCGCTCTGTCCTGGCCTGTCAGCGCCGTCAACCCTGTTCGCACGCTTAGCCGAACACCCTGGCGAACGCCCTCAGCGAGGAGACCCGCCAGCTCCCTGTGAGCCGGTCAACCTCCGTACACACCGAGCCCGCCCCGCGTTCGTCGGAATACGCACCACGGCCACTGTGCGCGGGGCCCGTCACCTGTGATAGCGCCGCGCGACCGCCGCGAAGGCGGCCTTGGGCTCCCATTCCATGTCCGGGTAGGTCTGCCCACGGCCCTCTTCGAGGAGCTTGACGATGCCCAGCCCGGCCCGGTCCAGGTCGTCCCTGGGGTCGCCGTCCGGACGGTGCGGGTAGCCGGGCAAGGCGAACAGGAACACGAACGCGCTGTCCACGCCCTCGGCCTCGAAGATCTCCAGCAGTTCGCTCAGATATGCGGCCTGACCGGCCTCGTCCCGCTCGTAGACGCCGTTCAGACGCACGGGGTCCCTCGTCAGCGGGTCGTGCTCGACCACGCCCAGCACCCGCCCACCGCGGTCTCCCGCGCCGCGGTAGGCCGCGGTGCCGAACCCGGTGACGGCGAGCGGCTTCGGGCCCCGGGCCAGGGTGCGGACCGCGTCACGGAACAGGTCGGCGACCTCGGCGGAGCGGAGCAGCTCGTACGTCACGATGTCGAAGGGGGTCCAGTCGACCTGCTCGAACTGGATGGATGCGTAGGTGAGCCTGCCCTGGAAGCGTTCTCGGACCGTGGCCACGGCATCGCGGAGGAACGTGTTGACGCGCACGCCGAGCTCGCGCATCGCTTCGACCCGCCGTTCGGGTCGGCTCATCAGCTGTTCGACCCGCTCCTCGGGGCTCTCCCCCGGCAGGAACCCGTGGTTCATCACGCTCAGCTCGACCCCCGCGACGAACACGACGGTGGCCCCCTGACGCCGGAGCCGTTCCGCTCGCGCGGCGCAGTCGCGGAAGAGGGTGAGGATCTGCTCCGGACGCAGTTCCAGCGGATAGGGCGAGAACCAGACCTCCAGTCCGAGCTCGGCGGCGGCAACGGCGGCCGACTCCAGCCGGTCCGGGTCGCCGCCGATGATCTGGACCGCGTTGCAGTGCAGGTCGTCGCGGATGATGGCGAGCTCGCGCCTGACCACCGCGGGGTCGAAGTGCTCGCGGGACATCCGGCCGTGCGTGACGAACCCGGTGTCGTAGGTCATTCCCCTTGCTCGCATGGCGAGGTCCTCTCCGTCGGTCTCGGTCGTTCCGAGGCTGACAGAAAAAGTGCGCGCACGCAATTTTGCGTGCACGCAGCCATGTATGGGATGCTGACACCGTGACGACACCACCACCAGGACTGCGGGAGCGGAAGAAGCAGGCCACACGCGAGGCGCTACGCGAGGCGGCCCTGCGCCTGGCCGTGGAGCGCGGGCCGGACCGGGTGCGGGTCGAGGACATCGCCGAGGCGGCCGGAGTCTCACCGCGCACCTACAACAACTACTTCGCCAGCCGCGAGCAGGCGATCGTCTCCGCTGTCACCGCGGACCGGGAGGCGCGGATCGCGGCGGAGGTCGCGGCCCGGCCCGCAGAAGTGCGTTTGGCCGACGCCGTCACCGAAGCAGTCGTCGAGCAGTACACGAACACCGGTGAGCGCGAACACCGGGCACTGCTGCTGATCACCGCCCAGGCCGCACTGCGCGACGCCTTCCTCGGCACCACCGCCGGTATCGAACCCCCGCTCGCGGTGGTGATCGCCGAACGGCTGTCTGACATCGGAGCGAACACAGCCCGCGTTCTCGCGGCGAGCGTCGCCGCGGCGGTCCGCATCGCGTTGGAAGGCTGGCTCCAGCCGACCGGGAACGCGGGGGGCGGCGGGGGTTCCGTTGCCGGAGGGCTGGTCGTGCCCTCCGGCTCACTGGCCGAGCAGATCCGCGCGGCACTGGCCCCGCTGGCGCCCGCGTTCGACGCCGCCGAGCGACGCACCCAGCCGTGAGGGCGGCCCGGCTGCCCGGAACCGGCCCTGCGGCCCGGGCCACCTCCGCGTGCGCGGAGCTCGGGCCAACGACCTGCACCGGGGTGCCCGCAGACCGCATGGCGAACCGGCGGTGACCAACGCCTGGCTATTCCCGCCCGCCCGAGAACGGGCCGCTCCGACGGGTGCGACGCGTCCTGGTCACCTCTCCCAACGGACGCACGTCGACGGCGTCCACGGTGGCCAGGGCGCCGGGAGCGGCCCGGCGTATCCGGCCGCGCGCCACGAGCACCCCGCCGCCGAACACCGGGGCGGCCGAGTGCCGCTGCGCGCGGCCGGGCAGGGCCAGGTCGACCAGGCCGGTGCGGTCCTCCAGGGTCGCGAACACCACTCGACGGCCCGAACGCGTGGGAGGGGTCTGCACGCTCACGCGCAGCCCCGCCACGGTGACCGTCGCACCGTCCTCCCACCGGTGCAGGTCCCGGGCCAGGGTCAGACGGTGGTGGGCCGCCAGGCGCGCGATGTCCTCGGCGTGGGCGTCCAGCAGGTGCCCCGACAGCTCATAGCCCAGTACCCGCAACTCCTCGGCGACGGCGTCGGCACGGGTCATGGCCACCGCCCCGACCGGGCGGGAGCGCGCCGACGCGTCGGTGAGGGTGAGTTGGCCCCGAGCGGGCCGTGCGGAGTGGGAGCGCCGGAGGGCATGGGCACGCAGCAGGGCATCACGGCGCTGAACGTGGCCGCCGACGAGGCTGTCCAGGCCTCCGGCCAGGATCAGGTCGTCCAGCCCCTGCCCGGACAGGTCGGTGCGCTCCAGCACGTCCTCCAGGCCGGTGAAGGGACGCCGGGCCAGGATCTGCTCCACCGCCGCGGCCGGGAGCGAGGGCACGTCGCCCAGCGGAGGGCGCACCCCCCACCGGGGAGGGCCCGCCGCCTCGACGCGTGCCACGCGCCAGGTGGAGTGGGAGGCGTTGACGTCCAGGCCCAGCACCGGCACGCCCGTGCGTCGGGCGTCCTGGAGCAGGACCCGGCGCGGGTACATACCCGGGTGGTGTTCCATGACCCCCGCGGTGAACGCGGCCGGGTGGTGGCGCTTGAGGTAGGCGGACTGGTAGGTCACCGCGGCGAACGCGGTGCCGTGGGCGCGGCAGAACCCGAACGCGCCGAACGCGCCGACCATGTCCCAGACCTGGTCGGTGACCCGGGCGGGGTGGCCGCGCTGGGCGGCCAGCGTGCGCACCTCGGCTTCGACCTGGGCCCGTCCCTGGTCGGTGGCCAGGGCGCGGCGCATGGCTTCGGCGCGGTCCAGGCCGCAACCGGTGTAGGCGTCCAGGACCTGGAGGAGTTGTTCGTGCCAGAGCAGGGCGCCGCCGGTCTCGGCCAGGACGGGGTCCAGGCTCGGGTGCGGGGCCGGGGTCGGGGTGCCCGCGCGGCCGTCGAGGTAGGCGGCGACCATGTCCACACCCATGGGTCCGGGGCGGAACAGGCTGATGTCGGCGACCAGGTCGGCCAGGTGGCGGGGGCGCAACCGGGTGACCAGGGAGCGCTGCCCCGTTCATTAGTCAAGTCACGTGTCGGTTTTGAAAGTGTCGACTTCGCGGCCTCAACGACACTGGGCACTACCGCACGGCCCTGGAGCGCAATCAGCATCACCTGCTTGGCCACCCTGGGGATCTAGCAGGAGCCATCGACAGAGCGGTCCGTACTCCTGAGAGACCTCACTGGTTCACGGTGCGTACTTTCACTGTGCCGCCCTTCTCACACGACTCGACTTGGATGTCTTCCGGAGGCTTCCTCTCCAGAAGGACGGTGTCGCGCCAGACTCCGTGGTGGCGGGCGATGTGTTCACGCAGGCCCACGGTGCGGTAGCCCGCCTGGTGGTGCAGGGCCAGGCTGGCGCGGTTCTCGGGGAAGATCGAGGTCTGCAGGGTCCACAGTCCAGCGGCGTCCGCCTCGGTGACCTGCCGGTATAGCAACGCCTTGCCCACACCCCGGCCGCGCGCGTTCTCGGCGACGTAGACCGAGGTCTCGGCCACCCCCGCGTACACCGCCCGGTCGGAGACCGGCGAGGCGGCGGCCCAGCCCACCACGGCCCCGTCGAGTTCGGCGACCCACCGGTGCCCCGGGATCCACTTGTTCTTCAGGTCCTCGACGGCGGGCGCCTCGGTCTCAAAGGTGGCGTCGCCAGTGGCGATGCCCTCGACGTAAATGCGGTGCACTTCGACCAGGTCGGCTTCGGCCATGGCGCGGGTAGCGACGTCGGCGGGCAGGTCGGTTGGACAGCACGGCCGCGCGTTGAGCATCCCCATCACCGCGTCGGCGGCGTGCGGCAGGCCCGTGCAGCAGGCCGGGTTGACCGCGACCCGGGTGGAGGTCCCCACCTTGGTGAGGGTCACGAACCCAACATCGGCGAGCTTGCGCAGGTGGTGGGAGACCGTGGGCTGGCGGACCTCCACCATCTCGGCGAGCTGTCCCACGCTGACCGAGCCGGGGGTGGTGGCGATGGCGTGCAGGAGCTGAACGCGCATGGGTTCGGCCAGGCAGGCGAACCAGGCGGCGTAGGTCTCGGCGTCGGGCTGGGGTAGTGCGGAAGTGGTGTGCTCGGGCTGCGTCACGGTCATGCCTCACATTATCGACCACAATCTATGGTTGCGTCCATCGGTGAGCATCGATAGAGTCCCATTTCATAGACACCAGTCGATGAAAGAGGTGTGTCATGGCCGATGAGCGTCCCGTCGTGGTGATCGGAGCCGGACCCGCAGGGTTGGCGGCAGCCGCGGAGCTGGTCGCGCGCGACCTGCCGGTCCTGGTCCTGGAGAAGGGGGACTCCGCCGGTGCCGCCGTGTCCGAGTGGGGCCATGTGCGCCTGTTCTCGATGTGGCGCGACCTGGTCGCCCCGGCCGCGGAGAAGCTGCTCACCGCCACCGGCTGGCAGCGCCCGGACGACGCGGGCTACCCAACCGGCCGCGAGTGGATCGACGCCTACCTCGCTCCCCTGGCCGAGGTCCTGGGCGACCGTGTGCGCTTCGGCGCCGAGGTAACCGGGGTGAGCCGCCTGGGCCGGGACCGGGTCGTGGACGCCGACCGCGCAGAGCAGCCCTTCACCGTGCGCCTACGCACACGCGGCGGCGAGGAAAGGATTCTGGCTCGCGCGGTCGTGGACGCCTCGGGCACCTGGGACTCGCCCAACCCGGTGGGCGGCGACGGGCTGCCCGCGCTGGGCGAAGAGACCCTGACCGAACGGATTTCCTACCGCGTCCCTGACCTGGCCGACCCCGTCGTCCGCGCGCGCCACGCGGGCCGCACCACGGCCGTGATCGGAAGCGGACACTCGGCGCTGACCGCCCTGGTGGCCCTGGCCTCACTGGCCCAGGAGAGCCCGGGCACCAAGGCGGTGTGGGTGCTGCGCCGTACTCAGGTCGGCGACGCCTTCGGCGGCGGGGCCGCCGACCAGTTGGCCGCACGCGGCGCACTCGGACAGCGCGCCGAGGCCGCGGTGAAGGCCGGAGACATCGAGGTGGTGACCGGGTTCCGTACCGCCGAGGTGCGATCAGCGGACGACTGTCTCGTGCTCGTCAGCGAGGACGGGCGCGCACTGGAACCTGTGGACGAGGTGGTGGCCCTGACCGGGTTCCGTCCCGACCTGTCCTTCCTGTCCGAGATCCGTCTCGGCTTGGACTCCGCCCTCCAGGCCCCGGTGGAGCTCGCCCCGCTCATCGACCCCAATGTGCACTCCTGCGGGACGGTGTACCCGCACGGTGCCGCCGAGCTCTCCCACCCGGAGGAGGGGTTCTTCCTCGCGGGGATGAAGTCCTACGGGCGGGCCCCGACCTTCCTGGCCTTGACCGGTTTCGAGCAGGTGCGCAGCATCGCCGCCCACCTGGCCGGGGACCGCGAGGCCGCCGCCCGGGTGGAGCTGCTCCTGCCCGAGACGGGGATCTGTAGCGGCGGAGGTCTGTCCGAGGAGCCGGACGCGGCAGCCGTGAGCGGCGGTTGTGGACCCGTCCCCGAGGCCGCAGGGGAGCCCGCAGCCGAGCAGGGTGGTTGCTGCGGTGGCCTGGCCGTTTCCGAGGCGTCGGTCATCGCCCTTGGCGAGAGCCGCACCGTGCCTTCCGAAGAGGCGGCTGCGTCCGTGGAGAGCGGCTGCTGCTCCGACGCGTCATCGCAGCGGGTCGAGCTGGGTGAGCCGGACCGGGTCTCGTGACGTCTGCGTCCGCTCAGGTCTCCGGCGCGTCCGCGCCCGTCGTGGGCGGGGCGCGCCGGGGCCTGGTAGCCCTGTGCGTCACCGTCACCACCAGCTACGGGGTGCTGTTCTACGCCTTCCCCGTGTTGGCTTCGAGCATCACCACCGACACCGGGTGGTCCCTGACCACGGTGACCGCGCTGTTCTCCGTCTCCCAGGTCATCGCGGGGCTGGCGGGTGTCCCGGTGGGGCGCTGGGTCCAGGCCCGGGGCCCGCGCCCGGCGATGACGGTGGCGGCCTTGCTCTCGGCTCCCGCCGTGGCGGTCATCGCCCTGGCCCCGAACCTGTGGGTCTTCGCCGCCGCCTGGCTGGTGGCAGGAGCGGCGATGGCCGGGCTGTTCTACCCTCCGGCCTTCGCCGCCCTGACCCACTGGTACAGAGAGCGCAAGGTGCGGGCTCTGACCGCGCTGACCCTGGCCGCCGGTCTGGCCAGTACCATCTTCGCTCCCCTTACCGCGCTCCTGGAAGGAGTCTGGGGGTGGCGGGGCGCCTACCTGGTGCTCGCGGCCGTGCTCCTGGTCGTGGTGGTGCCCCTGCACGCCTTCGCCCTGCCACAGGGTTGGGTCTCCGGCAGTGCCAGGCACCAGAGCGGCCCAGGCCACAGCGCACGTGCCGTGGTGCGTAGTCGGGCGTTCTGGGCTCTGACGACAGCTCTGGCCCTGGGGTCCTTCACCGTCTACGCGGTCGTGGTCAACATCGTCCCCCTCCTGGAGGAACAGGGTTTTGGCACAACGGAGGCGGCCTGGGCCCTGGGGGTCGGTGGTGTGGGACAGGTGCTCGGCCGTCTGGTCTACGCGCCCCTGGAACGGTGGACCAGCCCGGTGACGCGCGCCGTGGCCGTGCTGGGTGCCTGCGCGGTGACCACCCTCCTCCTGGCACTGGTACCGGGACCCTTGGGGCTGGTCCTGGCCATCGCGGTGCTGGCGGGCATGGCACGGGGCATCCTCACCCTCCTCCAGGCCACCGCGGTCTCCGACCGGTGGGGAACGACGCAGTACGCCACCCTCAACGGTCTCATGCACACCCCGCTCATGCTGGCCATCGCGGTCGCGCCCTGGGCGGGTACGGCGCTGGCCGGGCCCCTGGGCGGCTATCCGGCGGCGTTCGCGGGGCTGGGAGTCTTGGCGGCTCTCGGTGCGCTGGCCGCCCTGGCCACCCGCACCGAGCGGATTTCCGCCTCTTCCTGAATCTCTCCCCCTGCGAGGGTTGCGTCCTCGCAAGAACGAAAGAGCCTTTGTTATGGACGACGTTCCCCTCACCGTCATCGGCGCTGGTCAGGCGGGTCTGGCCAGCGCCTGGGCCGCCAACCGGCGCGGCCTGCGCCCTCTCGTCTTGGAGGCAGCGGAAGGGCCGGGCGGCTCGTGGCCGCACTACTACGACAGCCTGACCCTGTTCTCCCCCGCCCGCTTCTCCTCCCTACCCGGACACGCGCTGCCCGGGCACGCCGAGCGCTATCCGCACCGGGACGAGGTGGTGGACTACCTGCGCGGCTACGCCTCACGCCTGGACGCCGACCTGCGCTACGGCCAACGGGTGGAACGGGTCGAGCGCGACGGTCACGGGTTCCTCATCACCACCGCTGACGGGTCCCGGGTGCGTTCGGCGGTGGTGGTCTCGGCCACCGGCGGCTTCACCCAGCCCCACCGGCCCCGGCTACCGGGGTTGGAGGAGTTCACCGGGACCGTCCTGCACGCAGCCGAGTACCGTTCCCCCGAGCCCTTCACCGGCCAGCGCGTCGTGGTGGTCGGCGGCGGCAACTCCGGGGTCCAGATCGCCGCGGAACTGGCAGGGGTCGCCCGGGTCAGCTTGGCCACCCGCTCCCCGGTGGCTTGGGCGAACCAGCGGCCCCTGGGCCGGGACATCCACTGGTGGTTCACCCGCAGCGGTCTGGACGCCGCCCCGCTGCGCGGCGTGTGGGAGAAGGGTCCGACACTGGTCAACGACGACGGCCGCTACCGTGCGGCCTTCGCCACGGGCAACCCCGACCGCCGCGAGATGTTCACCCGGTTGGAGGGCGGAAAGACAGTGTGGGCGGACGGCACGGTGGAGGAGGTGGACACCGTCCTGCTGGCCACCGGGTACCAGCCCGCACTGGGTTACCTCTCCTCGACCGGAGCGCTCAACACCCAGGGACGCCCGCTGCACCGGGGCGGAATATCGACCACCGTGCCAGGGCTGGGATACGTGGGACTGGAGTTCCAGCGCAGCTTCTCCTCGGCCACCCTGCGCGGGGTCGGGCGCGACGCCCGACACGTCGTGCGACGACTTCTGGCCCGCGCACACCGTTGACGCAGGCGTGCGCAGGTGCAAGAGGACCGCCCCAACGAGCTCACACCAGGAAGAGAAGACCACCATGCGCCAGGTAGAGGCCACCATGTTCGAGGCCGATAACGCGGACGAGGAGAAGGCGGCCTCCCTGCGCCACCTCAGCGCCGCCAGGCGCCGGGCGCTGCGGACCCTGTGCGACGACGGACCAGCCTCGGCCCAGGACATCGCCGACATGTGGCGGCACAGCACTCCGCTCACGGCCCGCGCCCACCTCATCGCGCGGCTGCTGTGGGTGCTGGAGTCCCTGGACTACGCCGAGCCCACCGGTGTGCCTGGTGTCTACCGGGCCACCGCGCGCGGTGCGCGCGCCCTCCAGTGGCACTGAATCCACACCCCACTCATCGCAGCGCAAGCCCCTGTTCCTCCACAAGCTCGTGGGTGGCTTTGGCGATGCGCGCTGCACCCATGGGAGTCGCCGAGAACCCGCAGCCTCTGAGGAGCGGTGTCCCAGGGGTGGGAGCAGAGGCCGCGCACAACCGTGGCCTCCGCTCTCCAAGATGGCTTTGTCTACCGGCGTGCGGGCACGAAGCGCTTGCGCCAGGCCAGGGACACATAGACCAAGGCGATGAGCACGGGCACCTCGATCAGCGGACCTACGACCCCGGCCAGGGCTTGGCCCGAGGTCACCCCGAACGTGGCGATCGCGACCGCGATGGCCAGTTCGAAGTTGTTGCCCGCCGCCGTGAAGGCCAGCGTGGTGGTGCGGTCGTAGGTCATGCCGATGGCCTTGCCGAAGGCGAAGGTGCCGAACCACATGAGGGCGAAGTAGGCCAGCAGCGGCAGGGCGATGCGCACCACGTCCAGGGGTTGGTTGGTGATCTTCTCTCCCTGGAGGGCGAAGAGCAGCACGATGGTGAACAGCAGCCCGTACAGCGCCCAGGGGCCGATCCGGGGCAGGAAGGAGGTCTCGTAGCGCTCGCGGCCCAGCTTCCTCTCACCGATGCGGCGGGTGAGGAATCCCGCCACGAGCGGGATGCCGAGGAAGACCACGACGTTCAAGGCGATGGTCCACGCGGAGACGTCGAGCCCGTTGGTGTCCAGGCCCAGCCAGCCGGGCAGCAGGTCCAGGTAGAACCAGCCCAGCAGGCCGAAGACCAGTACCTGGAAGACCGAGTTCAGCGCGACCAGCACGGCGGCGGCCTCGCGGTTACCGCAGGCCAGGTCGTTCCAGATGATGACCATCGCGATGCAGCGCGCCAGGCCGACGATGATCAGGCCGGTGCGGTACTCGGGCAGGTCGGCCAGGAAGACCCAGGCCAGCGCGAACATCACCGCGGGGCCGATGAGCCAGTTGATCACCAGGGAGGAGACCAGCAGGCGGGTGTCGCGGGTGACGGTGTCCAGCCGGTCGTAGCGGACCTTGGCCAGCACCGGGTACATCATGACCAGCAGGCCGAGCGCGATGGGCAGGGAGATCCCGCCGACCTCCATCGCGGCCAGGACCTCGTTCAGGCCGGGCACCAGGCGCCCCAGGCCGAGCCCGACGGCCATGGCGAGCAGGATCCACACCGCCAGGAACCGGTCCAGGAACGAGAGTTTCGCGACGAGGGAACCATCCTCCGTGCCGCTGGTCGTCTTGTCGGTCGAGGCCATCAGCAGGGCCTCCTGTTCTCGGCCGCACCGGTGCAGCGGGCCGTGGCGGCCAGGTCGGCCAACCCCTCGGACAAAGCTTCCAGGGCTTGGGGGCGCAGCCGGTAGTAGGTGAACCGGCCGCAGGGCTCGGTCTCCACCACCCCCGCCTCGCGCAGGATCCGCAGGTGGTTGGACAGGTTGGTCTGGCGCGCCCCGGTCTCCTCGACCAGGTGCGTCGTACACAGGGTCTCCCGGGCGAGCAGGGTCACGATCCGCATCCGCAGAGGGTCCGCCAACACCCTCATCAACTCAGCATCGACTGATATCAGCATGTGCTGATAATATCTCATCATCCGCAACTGATGCGTGGCCCCACAGCCCATCTCTCCAGGGAACCGGCATGACCAGACCTGATCCCCATCCCCTCCTGCATGAGCGCACCGAAGTAGGCGCCGCACGCCTGGCCGCACGCCACGAAGGCCGCTTTTCCATCGAGACCGTGCAAGCCCTCATCGACGACTCCCACCAGCGCCTGGCCGCCACCGCCCGGATCACCGCCCACCTCAACGTCCTGGCCGAACGCCTGACCGCTGAACGCCTGGACGCCCTGGCCTCATCCCGAGAACCGATCGGCATGCGACCCGCCCGCGTGCTGTTCGTGTGCGGCCACAACTCCGGCCGCTCCCAGTTGGCCGCTGCCCTGCTCGCCCACCGCTTCGCCGGACCGATCACCATCTCCTCCGCAGGCACCACCCCAGCCGCAGAACTGGACCCCCGCCTGGCCGAGGTCCTGACCGAAGTGGGAGCCGATCTCGGCGACGCCTACCCCAAGCCGCTCACCACAGAGGTCGTCGGAGCCGCCGACATCGTCGTCACTCTGGGATGCGGCGATGCCTGTCCCGTCGTGCCGGGGCGGCACTACCTGGACTGGCCCGTGGCCGACCCGCACGCATCCGATCTGGCCGGGTGGCGCCGCGTCCGCGACGTGATCGACACCCACATCACCGAACTCCTGACCCTGCTGGCCATGCCCGCCGTTCCCGAAACGAAGTAGAGAGCACCACCATGACCAACTCCGCCAAGCCGTCCGTGCTGTTCGTGTGCGTGCACAACGCGGGCCGCTCCCAGATGGCCGCCGCCTGGCTGTCCCACCTGTCCAAAGGGCGCATCGAGGTGCGCTCCGCCGGGTCCGCGCCCGCCGATACCCTCAACCCCGCCGTGGTCGAGGCCATGGCCGAGGTCGGCATCGACATCACCGACCAGCACCCCAAGCTCCTCACCGTCGACGCCGTCGAGGCCTCCGACGTGTGCGTCACCATGGGCTGCGGCGACACCTGCCCCATCTTCCCCGGCAAGCGCTACCTCGACTGGGAGCTACCTGACCCCGCCGGTCAAGGCGTGGCTGCCGTCCGCCCCATCCGCGACGAGATCAAGAAGCGCATCGAGGAGCTCATCACGGAACTCGCTGCGCAGGAGGCTCCCTGAACCTTCAGGTCAGGGGTGAGGGGCTCTCGTCCCGGTCGCCGACAGCGGCCGGGCACACGTGGGCCTGTGCCCTCAACGGCCCACCAGTATCACCACGATGCCCTGGCCTCTTCCCTAGCTATCAGGACTCTGCTGAGGTTCCCCCGGACCCATCGTGGAAGCTCGGCGTCTGGGACCGCGCCGCCGGGGCATCTGTACCACCGTGGAATCGAGGGAATCCTCGTGGTCGCGGCGTAGGTTCTCCACCTCGACCGACAGTTCCACAGTGATCCGGCGAAGGAACGCGTTCGTCTGCCGTTCCGTTGCGAGCTGCTGCTTCACATCTTCCAGCTCCTCGACCGCAGCCGCATACCGTTCGGCGAGTTCTTGGGCAACGGTGGGCACTTTGCCTTGGGCCTGGACCTTCAGCCGGAACTCGTCGACCAGATCCTGGTGGCGTGGATAGACCACGTCACGACGCAGCCCCGACTCAACGATCAGCTCGGTGGCAGTCAGTTTCCCCGAGGTCGAGCGCAAGGGCGTGCCCGCCAGCAGCCGGTCGGCCGCTGTCTTGATGGCGGCAGCATCCCGGTCTCGGTCACGAGGTCTGCGCCCCATCGAGCCGCTCCCTCCTTGGCTTCTGTCGGTTGTTGCCGCGCCGTCCTTGGTCATGTGCGGCGATCACTGCGTGTGCCTGGGCGGCCTTCGCCGCCTCTCTGTCTCTCAGGGGCTTGGGTGACAGTGGGTCGGCTGCGGCGGTCTCGTGTCGGGTGAGCTCTCTTCTCTTGTTCTCGATGTCGCGGTCGGTGTAGGCGAGGTTGGTGCATGTGGTGCGGCAGAGCTGTGGATCTGGCCCTCGCACATCCAGCCCGGCCGCCTCTCGCTCTTGTCGACAGGCCGCGGTCTCGGGGCGCCACACGCAGGTCATGCCCAGCCCGTGATGGATGTGAGGGTGCTTACCGGCCAGCAGGCGTTGGGCGTTGCCGGCCTGATTGACGACGCGACCTGTGAACGCGGCCCCGGCCTTGCGGACTCTGCGCTGGTACTCCTGCGCGGAGGGCCCACTGACGTATTCGCCTTCGGCCAAGGCCCGCAGGTCCTCATCCATCTGCTCGCTGATCATCTCCAGCTCCTCAACAGCGAGGCTTTCCATCCATCTGGTGTCGGCGTCTCCGGCGTAGCCGAGGGTGACCTTCGCGCGCACATGCCCGTATTGTGCTTGTGCCGCGGCGAGTCCGCCTGGGCGCCGCACCACGAAGTAGGCGAGTGTGCGGCGAAAGCGCGCCGCGTGGATGGCCTTGGCCGGGTCCGGCGGGATGGCGGGATCATCTCGGCCGGAGAATTGCGTGTTCACCCAGTCCACAAACTCCCGGATGTCGTCGTTCATCGTGCCCCAGGGCTTGGACTGGTTCCTGCGTGCGCGGACTGTGGTGGTGCGTTGTCGGCTCGGCGGGAAGAGCAGATCGGCGTCGGAGAGTGATTCCAGCATCTCCACAGCCGGAACGACCGCGCTGACTACGGCCCAGGGCCGCTCCTGGGTCTTCTCAGGCTCGGGTGCGGGATCGTGGCCAGAGCCTTTGCTGCGCCGCCCGACGAGCATGAGCCCACCGTGTTCGTCCTCGCGCAGGCATCCACGCCGCAGCTGTAGGACTTCCCCGCTGCGCATGCCGGAGAGGTAGCAGATCACGACAAAGCACGCGGCCGTCAGGTGTCGCACCAACGAGTTGACCTCACGTACACCGATTGGACGGTCGCGCCAGGGTGCACCTTGGAAGGTCGCGGTGATCGGACCGAGGAAGTAGGCGTCGGATTCCAGTTCAAGGCCGTAGTTCTCGGCCATGGACAGCAACAGGCCGTCATACGGCTTCACATGGGGACCGCTAGAGGCCACCATGCGGGCGACATGCTCGTGGTCTACTCCAAGTTGTCCGCCGTGGCGCTCGCGGCGTCTCGTGCCGGGCAGCCCTCGGTTCGCGCGTTGCAGTTGGGCCAGGTAGGACGCGAAACGCTCCTTCAAGGGGGCATGGCCGAAACGCTCACGAGCTGCCAGAGTCGCCGGATGCCGTCCGTCCAAGAGCAGTCGTACTTCCTGGGCGGCGTCGCGTATGTCGGGCCCGAAGTCCTCGATCATCCGAAGCGCCCATGCCAGCAGGGCTTCCATGGTCGCGGGGTCGATGCGAGGTGTTGTGTTGTACGGGCTCTGAGCGCGCTTGGCGCCGACCAGGTCATCCGTTGAGGCCATGCCCCAGGGCCTGCGGCGTGGGAGCCGGTGTTCCTCGGGTAGCGCGTCCCGGTAACCCCAGAGGATCCGGACCGCATGCAGCAGGCGTCCCTTGTCCTGCGTGGAGTTGGACAGGTCGAGTACGTGGTTCTTGTAACTGCTTAGGTCCTGACTGCTGACATCGCACAGGCGCGTGATGCCGCAGGAGTCCAGCCACCGGGCGAAGACCGACATCGACATGATCCACTTATGGACCGTGAGGACCTCGGGTTGTTCATCGATCAGGCTCGGCTGTAGTTGAGCGGGCCAGTTGGTGTTCAGCGCGACCCAGGCGCATGTCATGAAGCCTTCCCGTAAGGGGCCAGGTACCAGCCGCGGCCAGTTCTCGCTGACCGGGCACAACTGGTCGTCGAGCAGCCCCGGACCCAGGTGCCAGACCGGCTCCCCGAAGCGGGACAGTGCGGCCGTGTCCGTTGAGGCACGGAGCGGCCGGTGGGCCAGGACCAAGGTGTCTGGGCAGGGTAGAAGGTCCGCCCTTGCCGAGGACCGAGACGTCGACACGGTGCTCATCGCAGGTCCATCCTTCCGTTGACGAGATCGTCGACGAGCGCCCGTTCGGCAGCCGTGACGCGGTCGCGGGCATCAGCGCGCTCGGCCGAGGTGTAGTGCCCTAGTAGGTGGGACAGACGAGCGAACGACTCAGCATGCAGGTAGGCCCACAGGCCCGGATCGAGGTCGCGCTGCAGGTACCTGAGTCGTCTGTGAGCTTCGACCTGGACCGGCAGATGACGGGGCAGAGCACGTGCGTTCTCACACCGCAGGCAGTCGTCGAGAAACGAGGCTCCGCACGGTTTCCCGGGCCCGGTGATCGGGCTGTTGTCCGGTTCGGTGCAGCCCACCAGCACCGTGTCCTGCTCTCCGGAGATCAGCCGGGCGAGGGTCTGCGTATCCACGCCGACATCGGACGCGGCCCGCTCCGGGTCCTTGGTGGCACGCGCGAGGAACGCCTTCGTCAGCACCGGAATCTCCTGTGCTGCTCGCGCCTTGGTGACCTCCTCCTCCAGCGTCTGGCGCATGACGGTGCGCCCGCGCTCAAGCGCTGGTCGGCTCGTCCGCAGGTAGTCGTGGTACGTCTCCCTGGTGTGTGCCACAGGTTTTCCCCGGCGCTCCAGCGCCGCACGTCGAAGCCGGTGTACGTTGACCGACAACCCCTTGTGCTCTGCTTCTTCGCCCTGCTCGGTCCTCGCACCACCCTCAGGGAGTTCACCGGGTGAACCACCCTTTCTTGCCGGATCACCGGCTCTCTTCGTAGGACCAAAGCCATGTCCCGCAGCCCAAGCATCAATCCCGCTCCGGTGGACGCCGTGACCCCACGCCAGCCCTCCCCGAGCGCGGACTTTCGGATAACAGAAAGCGTGTGTCTCTGCGCTGTGGCGTCGCGCGAGCTCCGTGAGATCCAGCAGGAGTTGATAGACGCGCAAGGCGGAGCGGAACAGGTACTTGTCGTCATCCTCCGCCCTCAGCACGTCGACAAGCGAGGCAGGCACGTCCTCCAGCGGGGTCACCATGAACTCCAACGACGGCCCGCGACGTGGCTTCACTGCGTCCACAAGGGCCAGTGCGGGCCCACCAAGGTCACCATCTGGCCGGAAGTGCGCCGCTGGCCATTCTCCAATCGTTCCACGGTTCTCGCCGGTCAAATCGACGAGCATCAAGCAGAACGCCGCCATCTCCTTACGTGTCAGCGTCAACCGGGAAACGAGATCGTGGACCCCGCCCAATGCCTGCACCCAGAAGGGGATACCACCACGCGGCGACGACGGCGTCACGCGTCGTGGCACATCCCCGGTCCGGTCGAGGGTGTCCAACACTCGACCGATCTTCTCGACATGGTTGAAACGGCTGGGCGAGCCCAGATCGCCGCGACGGTACGCAGCCAGGAGCTCCCGCCCTGCCTGAATACGATCGCGGGCCAGGCGAATGTCACGACGGACCGCGGTCATGAGCTTCTGGTGCTCGGCGCGGCTGTAGGGCTGCACCTTCGATTCGTACGCGGGCAACCGCCCGTGCAGGATGGCGTTTCGAGCCTCGGCCACCAACTCCTTGTCCGCTCGGAAGATCGCACGCAGCCGTTCAACGTGGACCTTCTTGGAGCCCGGCGGTACGGCGAGCAAACTCTCCTTGATGTGTACGGCCGTGATGTGCGTCGGCTGGTGTACAGGCGGGTGCACTTTCCCGAGATGCCCCGCCAAGACCCGCACGCTGTCCCAAAGACTTTCGGCAGCCCTGATCCGCTTGACTCCCGAAGTCGGCCCCGTGGCCCGTGCGAACGACCGAGCCAACCACTGCTGGATACCCACACTGACCTGCAATTTCGCAAAGTCGAAGACCTTGCTGCGCCGCCCCTTCTCCTCAACGAAGAAGACACTGCACTCGTCCTGCGTGAGGACAAGCCGCTCCAGCACCTGCCAGTCCCCAGGAGGAACACTCGCCTTACGGCCTCTCCTACTCACCCATGATCCTTCGGGTCGTCGAGGATTTCCCCATCCGCGGGAACGGGAGACAGAACCAACGCACTGTCCCCGGTGATCCTCCCCAGCAGGACGTCGACAGCTTCCCGCTGGTCACCGTCGATCAGCGCCATCAGGTAGTCGACCTCCAAAGCCGTGAAGGGCGCCAGGTACCAGTCCCGGGTGGTCTGCGGGTTGCGATGCCCGAGCATCGTCGCCAACTGGTACCAGACATCGCCGAACTGCTCGCGGAACGCATGCTTGTCCACCTCGGTGAACCCATGAAGACGCTGTTCCCACACAGCGCTCAGGACGGAGTACCAGGCCAGTGCATAGGAGTGCCGCAGCATGTGCGGACGAACCCACAGGGGGCACTGGTCCGTCCGCCTCTTGCGCTCCTCCAGATCCAGGTCGCCGAACCCGGGCCATCGTGACCGCGCCCACGCCTCGGCCACCCGGGAGTTGGCGGCGGCGAACGTGTTCTCCCAACTGTGAGCCCGATGCGGCATCCCGTCGACGCTCAGCCAGACCGCCAGCGGATCCAGCCCATCCTCCGTCTCCCGGAACAGGCGCAGCCGCTCCTGTGGTCCCAGCACGTCGAGGGACATTGTCGCAACACCCCGGTGCGGGGTACGTACTGTGAGCGTCCTCGTCCGCGGATTGTGCCCGGTCACGATCACGAGGCCCTGCACACGCTCGTATCGGCCGGCCAACTGTGCCCGCCTGACCGCCTCTACTCGCGATCCCTCCATCGGGTCCATGTAGCCCGCCATGGCTTTCACAACCGTCCGGGGGATCCGGTAGTTACGTCCATAACGGCGCCCCTTCGCGCAGGACTGCGACAGCCACGCCTTCGGGTACCGGCTCGTCACAGGGCTCGATGGCAGCTCGACATCCAGCACACTCGCCCACTCCTCCAGCCTCAACCCCGTGCCCCACAGCCCTTCGACGAACGCCGCGTTGCGATCCTCGTTGAAGCCGTTCCACCCCTGTGGTCGGAGGCCGTCGAACCCGTACCCCCTCAGGCCCACGTCCCGCCACTGCTCAAAGGCCTTCCGAAGCAGCCACTTCACCTGACGTCGAGGAGCGCCAGCAGGACGGGAAGGATCCCGCCGCTGCGCACCCTGACCAAAGTTGCCACCGGACTGGGCAGCTTGCGACGGGATCGGGTTGAAGACCTCGTACTCACCAGAGGCCCATGCATAGAACCGCTTCAACCCCGCCCGGTCGGTGTCGAACGACGTCCCCTCCACTCGCCAGTAGTTGCGGGGATCCGCCATCCGCCAGTGCTTGAAGTCGCTGTAGTCACGCTTGCTCGCCTCGTACCAGAACCTTCCCCGCTGCTCCAAGAAGTTCAACCAAACAACGAGGGCGTAGGCGTACCGGCGCCACGTGGTTCGCTGCTTGGACACGATCTCGTCAGCACGGAAGAAGAGGTTGATCCACGGATCCGTGCCATGCCGCCTCGACCAAATGATCGGCGTTCCATCCCGCGCGCCGTTCTCACGTGCTCTTTCGTGTACGTCGCCCAACTGCCCCAGAGCCACGTCGCCCGCAGGAACAGGGAAGTCCCGGCTGAGGTCGTAGAACTCCACAGCCCAAGAGCCCTCGGATTCCTCCATGCAGATGTCTCCATACCGATGTCCGGGTCAAAAACCGACAGTGACTCAGACAGTAGAGAAGACCGGGGGATTCGATCTGGTAGCAGGACAGGGTGTTGCCGGTGGCGATCATGCGGGCGGTGGCCGCGTCCGCGTCGGGCAGGGCCTCCAGGTCCGGGGCGGTGCGGGTGGTGCGCGCGATCTCGGCCTGGGCGTGGGCCAGGGTGGACTGCATCCGCACGCCCAGGATGTCGAGTTTGAGCAGGCCCCAGGGTTCCACCCCGTCCTTGTCGGCCTGGACCATCGGGTACCCCGCGCCGGAGGGCTGGGTGGGAACGCGCGAGGTCAGCTCGGCGCCGGTGAGCACGAGCCCGCAGGGGTGCATGGCCAGGTGCCGGGGCAGACCGTCCAGCCGTTCGGCCAGGGTGAACAGGCGCTCCACGTGCTCGCCGGTCAGGGGGGCGCCGCCGACCCGGGACAGCTCCGGTAGTTCCCGGGCGGCCTGGCGGATACGGGCGGCGCGCACCCGGGGGAAGGCGGCGGCGATGCGTTCGACCTCCGCCGCGGGCAGGGACAGGGCGGCCCCGGCGTCGCGCAGGGCCGAGCGGGCCCGGTAGGTGTCGACCATCGCGACCGCCGCAGCGGCGCCGGGGTGGGCGGCGATGACCGCGTCGTAGGCCTCCAGGCGCCGCGCGGACTCCACGTCCAGGTCGATGTCCGGCTGGCCGGGTCGGGAGGGCGTGAGGAAGCGTTCCATGAGCAGGCCGTGCTCCAGCGGGTTGACGGCGCTGATGCCGAGCAGGTGCACGACCAGGCTTCCGGCGGCCGAGCCGCGCGCCGAGACCCGGATGTGCTTGGCGCGGACGGCGTCGGCGGCGTCGGCCACGGTCAGGAAGTAGGACCACAGGCCCAGGCGGTCGATGACGGCGAGTTCGGCCTCCAGACGTGCCGGGGCGCGGCCGTCCCGGTCCACGCCCAGGCGGGCGGCGCCGGAGGCGCACCGGGCCCGCAGTTCGGCGGCGGCGCCGGGGCGCGGGGGCAGGTGCAGGCGTCCCATGCCCAGGTCCGCGGCCGGGTCAAGGGCGCAGGAGGCCGCCAGCGCGGCGGTGTGCGCGAGCAGCCGTCGCGCCCGGGAGCGGTCTCCCGCGCACACCGCCGTGGCCACGGTGAGCATCTCGGCGCCGGTGGCCAGGTGTGCCCGGTCGGTGGGCGGGTCGGGGGTGTAGCCGCCGGGCGCCCACTGGCGGATCCGGTCCAGGGACCGTGCCAGGGAGGCGTCGGCCGGGGTCGGGTACCGGACGGCGTTGGTCAGCACCGCGAGCACCCGGTGGTCGTCGGCCAGGCGCACCAGGGCGCGGACCGTCTCGCGCTGGCCCGGGGCGCCGTGGTCGTGCGGCGCCAGAGCGATCTCGGCGCCGGTGGAGCGCCAGGCCCGCAGCAGGGCGCGGGCGCGGCTCGCCTCTCGCCCGGCCAGGGCCCGTCCCACGTCGGAGTCCGGGCCCAGCAGCACGACCAGGCCCCGGGCGTGCTCGGCGACCTCGCCCGGAGTGGTGGCGACCGGGCCGGGGCGGTGGTGGGCGGCGGTGACCAGGCGGCACAGGGACGCCCATCCGGCCGGGCCCCGGGCGAGGAGGACGGCGCGGCCGCCGCCCGGGGCGGCCAGTGCCAGGTCGGCGCCGAGCACGGGTCGGATTCCGGCCTCGCGGCAGGCGTGGACGTGCTCGGCGGCGCCGAAGAGGCTGTCGCGGTCGGTGAGCGCCGCGACCGGCTGGTCGTCGGCCGCGGCGCGGGCCACGAGCGCGGCCGGGGCGGCGGTGCCGTGCCGGAACGAGTAGTTGGACGCCGTCCGCAGGTGCGCGAACACCGACACCCCTCCCCTGGCCGTGCGGCCGGGGAGGAAGACACCGCATTCGAACTGTCGTACGAAAACTGTAGCGTAGAGGAGGGGCCCTCGCAGCCTTGAACTGGAACTACGCCCCGAGCGACCGGGCGGCACCTTTGGCAGGGCCGGAACCGGCTGCCGCGCCAAAGCGGTTCACCTCCGCGTGCGCGGAGCTCGGTCGTGCTCGCTGGGGTCGATGGCCACGGTGGTCGGTTCACCCCCGCGTGCGCGGAGCTCGGGAGCAAACGACATGCGGAAACACAGGCCGTTATCTCCTCGCATTCTGTACCGAGAACCGCGTCAGACCCGCACCCGCGCGGAGCGCACCCGCCTCAACCAGCGGTGCGAACCCCCCGAGCGATGAACGCCGCCTCCCTGGCACGGGCCCGGGTGACCACGCCGCGCAGGGCGGGGTCGGTGAGCAGCACCACGGGAGCGATCCGGTTCGGCGCGGTGGGGTACCACCCGGGCAGGGCCGCCTCGATCACGGCCCAGGCCTCGTCCCGGACTCCCCGCGCCGCCAACCCCCGTGCGGTCTCCAGGGCCTCCTCGAACTCCGGGGGTTCGGGCGTGCGGTGCGCGTCCAGCCACGCCTGCCAGACGGGGCCCTCCACCTCGTTCCCCTCGGGCAGCCCCGGCACCGCCCCGCGCAGGGCCTCCAGCGCGGGGCCCACGTACCCAGTGGTGTCGAGGGAGAGGCCTCGCAGAGCCAGCGGGACCGCCTCGGCCCGGACCTGCTCCGCACCGACCTCGTCCACCACCCGGGACGACAGGGTGTTGCGCAGGTCGTGGTGGACCCACCGCTGCTCCAGGAAGGCGGACAGGACCACCTTGAGGTAGGCGGCAGCCGCCGACCCCCGGGTCTCGGCCCGGTCGAAGGCCGTGAGCGCGGGGTCCACGTTCCCGGCCAGCGCCTCACGGCGCCCCAGCTCCAGCAGTTCCCCGGCGTCGTCGGAGCGCACCGGGTGCCCTCCGCCACCGCTGAGTTCCTCGAAGGAGACGCGTTCGGCGTGGACGAGCGAGGCGAAGGAGCGGTGCCGATCGCCCAGGCCGGGGTACCAGCTCGCCCAGATGTAGGCCGCCCACTCCCCGTCGGGGGAGGCGTCGCCCGCGTCCAGGATCCAGTACTCGGCGTCGGTGTCGGAGGACACCAGCAGCAGCGGCCCGACGAGCCCCTCGTCCTCCATGTCCTCCTCGTCCAGACCGAGCATGGCGGCCAGACCGGACCACTCCAGGTCGGCGGTGGAGCTCAGCGCGTAGACGAACGCCCCCATCCTCCCCCAGCCGTCGGACGCGGCGAGGAAGGAGCGGTAGCTCGGCGGCAGCCGACGGCCCAGGCGCTCCTCCAGCGCCGCGATCCGCTCCTCCGGGGCGCCCTCGTTGCCAAGCCAGGAGGAGGCCCGATCCTCCCCGGTGACCTCCTCCCCCTCCGCCTCGGCCACACGCAGCATGTCGGCGCTGTACTCAGTGAGGTAGGTCCGCCACTCTCCGACAGTCGCCGGGAGCACGGGCGCGTCCTCGTCAGGAACGGTTCCGGTCCGCTCCGCGCAGTGTGGCGCAACCCGTGGAAGGCCTCGTAGGCGCGGTCCTCGGCGAAGAACCGCACCCGGTTGAGCTGGGTCTCCCCCGCTCCCGCGTTGCGGGTGACCTCCAGCCGCAGGTACCGCCAGGGCGTGTGCGCGCCGGGGCCGGTGACGGTGAAGTCGCGCGCCAGATGACGGCCGGGGAAGAACTCGTCGGACCGGGCGTCGAGGAGGGTCCACTCCTGCCCGTCCGAAGACCCCAGCAGGGACCAGTCCGCGGGGTCGCGGTCGGGGAAGTCGTCGGCGGAGCCGAGCACGTAGCGCCGGACGGTGACGGGCTCGGACATGGTGAAGTCGAGCCGGTCGGCGCGGCGCCGTGACAGCCACTTGCCCCTGGTGGGGTCGAGCAGGTTGAGGGCCTCCTCGCCCGCCTCGGTGTACTCGTCACCCGCGCGCACAGAGCGCACCACGCGGATGAGGCCCTCCGGGCTGGGGCCCCCGACCGGCTCCAGCTCGACGGCGCGCAGCAGGACCGTTCCCCCCGCGCCCTCGCGGTCGGCCCAGTCGACCCGCGCGAGCGGGGGTCCTCCGTCCTCGACGAGCAGGCGCAGCTCCCGGTCGCCGCCCTGGATGCGGAACCGGTGGCCGGAGCGTTCGCAGGGTTCGTCCAGGCGGGTCCCCCGCCACTCGTACTGGACCCCGTCGGAGGTGACGCGGGTGCCGGTGAACCCGCCCATACGGGGGTCGAACACGGCCACGGCCTCGCCGCCCTCGCGGTCGCGCCAACCGATCCGGGCCGGTGCGACCGGCTCCCCCGGTTCGATGAGGACGTTGAGCCGGGGGGTTCGCGTCCACTCCTGCGCACCGACGCGTCGGCGCTCGGTGGAGAAGGCGAGTGGGGTCGTGTGTTCGGTCATCGGGTTCCCAGCGGTGAGGGGGTGGGGATCGGCAGGAGGGGGACGGGCGTCGCCGCCCGCGCGTCCGCAAGGAGGGTACGGGCGCCCACCGACGTTCCGGTCCCCGGCGGATCCCCGGTCTCCGTGACGACGCCCGGGCCCGGGAAGGCGCACAGATCACCGGCGTCAAGGCCCCCGGCGCGGGGAGGGCTTTCCCGACCGCGGAGTCCGGGGCGGCCCCGGACCGGGTCGCCTCCGGGACAGAGTTCTCTTGCCCACCGGGACAACCGGCTCCGACCACGGCAGGATCACGGACATGCCCGAGATCATCAAGCAGAAGGCCCGAGCGATCCTGTTCGACCGGCAGCGGCGGCTGGTGCTCATCAAGCGGACCCGCCCCGGCCGCGCCCCCTACTGGATCACGGCCGGGGGCGGTGTCGAACCGGAGGACGCCAGCGTGGAGGCCGCCCTGCACCGCGAGGTCTTCGAGGAGCTCGGCGGACGCGTCGACCGGGTGCGCGAGGTGGTGGTCATCACCGACGAACGCCCCGAGGGGACCCTCGTCCAGCACGTGTTCGTCGCCCGGTTGACGGAGATGGACCCCTCCAGCCGTACCGGGCCGGAGTTCTCCGATCCCACGCGGGGAACCTACGAGACCGTCGTCCTCCCCGGTACCGCCGAAACCCTCAGGAGCATCCGTCTGCTCCCGGAACCACTGGCGCGGTTCCTGGAGGACAACCTGCGCGACTTGCACGCCCTGGTGGCCGACCCCGGCGCGGAGACGCCCCGCGGGTGAATCCGCCGGCCCGGGCCGACCGGACGACGGTGGAGAACCGGCCCGGGGAACACCGCTGGCGGATCGGGGCCACCGTACGTCGCGGAACGCGAACGGGGAGGTCCCGGGCCCCGCGTGCGCGGGGCCCGGGACCTCCCCCGTCCTCCCTCCGGTGTGCGGTCAGGTCATGGAGCCATGCCCTGGCCGGGGCCGCCCGCACCGTCCCGCCGACGGTCGCTGCCCGCCTGGCGGGTAAGCAGTGGGCCCTTCACGCACGGCCGCGAAAGGCCGCGCGAAGCGGCTCACTCCTCCTGCCGCCGGCGGTGCGGCCCGGGAGCGGGCATCGGCGAGGAGCCTGCGGACACACCGCCCAGGTAGGTCACGACCGGCGCTCCCGTGTGCGGGGAGGTGTCGACGACGGCTTCGACCCCGTAGACGGAGCGGACGAGCCCGGGTGTCAGCACGGCGGCGGGCGGTCCCGTCGCCGCGATCCGTCCGGCGTGCAGGACCGCGACCCGGTCGCAGTAGCGTGCGGCCAGGTTGAGGTCGTGCAGGGCGGTCACCACCGTCATGTCGAGCGAGCGCAGCAGGGTGAGGACGTCGAGCTGGTAGCGGATGTCGAGGTGGTTGGTCGGCTCGTCCAGCACGATCACCTCCGGCTGCTGCGCGAGCGCGCGGGCCAACTGGGCACGCTGTTGTTCACCGCCGGAGAGCGTCCGCCACGACCGCGACCGGTAGGCGCGCATCCCGGTGAGGACGAGCGCCTGTTCGATCGCGGCGCGGTCCGCACCGTCCAGTCCGGCGAAGGTGCCGCGGTAGGGCGTCCTGCCGAGCGCCACGGCGTCGTCGACGGTGATGTCGGTGTGCACTTCGGGTGACTGCTCCACGATGGCCACCCGCCGGGCGACCGCGCGCCGGGGCAGGGAGCGGACCGGTTCCCCGCCCAGGAGCACCGTTCCGGCGTCCGGCCGCCGGAGCCCCGCCAGGATGCGCAGCAGCGAGGTCTTGCCCGCCCCGTTGGGCCCGAGCACGGCGAGCACCTCGTCGGAACGCGCCCGGATCGAGACCCCGTCGAGGATGCGTGTCCTGTCGACCGACCACGTGATGCCGTCCGCCTCCAGTGCCGTCATCACCGGGCCGCCCTTCCCAGGACGACCGCGAACACCGGTGCGCCGAGCAGCGCCGTGATCACTCCCACCGGGATCTCGTGCGGCGAGAACGCCGAGCGGGCGAAGGTGTCGACCCACACCAGGAAGATCGCGCCCCCGAGCCCGCTGAGAGGGAGCAGCAGGCGGTGCGCGGGCCCCGCCAGCAGACGCACGACGTGCGGTACGAGCAGCCCGATGAACCCGATCGCCCCGGAGGCCGCGACGGCCGCCGCCGTGACGAACGCGGTGAGGACCATGAGCGTCACCCGTGCCAGGGTCACGTTGATCCCGAGCGAGGAGGCGGTGTCCCAGCCGAAGGTGAACGCGTCCAGGGCCGGGGCGAAGAACAGGCAGCCGACGGCTCCGAGCACGATGACGGCGGACGCCACGAGCAGCGGCTCCCAGCGTGCGCCTCCGAGCGATCCGAGCAGCCAGTACGTGAAGCCCCGGGTGGCGTCCGCGTCGCCGTCGAGCATCAGCACGAGCGAGGTGATCGCGGAGAAGAACTGCGACACCAGCACACCGGTGAGCACCACGCGGGCGGGGTTGGAGACGCGTCCGCCCCCGATGAGGACCAGCACGATCGCGAAGGCGGCCAGCGCCCCGGCGAAGGCGCCCGTGGAGAGGGTCACCGCGCCCGAGCCGAGCCCGAGCACCATGATCGCGACCGCCCCGGTGGACGCCCCCGAGGAGACCCCGAGCAGGTACGGTTCGGCGAGCGGGTTGCGGGTGATGGACTGCAGCACCGCGCCCGAGACCGAGAGCCCGAGACCGACCACGGCGGCGAGGAGCACGCGCGGCAGACGCGACTCCCAGATGAGGGCGTCGATGAGCGGCGGTGCCGCCGGAACGGGGGCGAGCGCGCCCAGCCCGATGTTGCGCAGGATGATCCCGAGCACGTCGAGCGCCCCGATGTTCGCCGTGCCGATGAAGGCCGCGACGAGGATCGTCACGCACAGCGCGAGGACGAAGACGGCGACGACGAGGGACGAGCGCAGCCTGCCCGGTGTGCGTGTCGCAGGGGCCTCGGCGCCGCCCGCCGCCGCCCGCGCCGCCAGCGGGTCGGCGTCGGGGAGAGCGTCCGCGTGGGGCGGGCCGGTCCGCGAAGGATCGGTGAGTCTGGTCATCTCCGCGCGAACACCACGACATCGTCGTAGTACCGCCAGATGACCCCGGTCTCGGCGAACCCGGCGGTACTGAGCGCCTGCAGGTGCAGTTCGAGCGGTGCGTGCGGTGTGGGCGGGCGGTCGGCGAAGCGGCGCTCGCGCTCGGCGTGGTGCTGTCCGAACGCGTCGTGCGCGACGGCGTCCGACCACCACTCGTCCCAGGTCCGCACACCCCGCGAGTGCGCGTCGCGCTGGGTGCGTTCGTCGTCGGCGGCCGCCGCCCCGGTGAGGAACGGCTGCGAGCGCGGGTCGTAGCGCAGGTGGTCGGCGTTCATGAAGACGCCGTCGGCGGGGAGCAGGGCGCCCAGGGCGCCGTAGACGGCGACGAGCTGGGCCGGCTCCAGCCAGTGCAGCGCGGTCGAGGAGACGGCGACGTGCACCGGTCCCTCGGGCAGCCGGGCGCTCCAGCCGGGCGCGGCGAGGTCGACGTCGACCGGCGTGAAGCGTGAACCGTGGCGCTGACCGAGCCAGGAGCCCGCGATCGCGAGCAGCACCGGGTCGTAGTCGACCCCGATCACCCGGGCGCCCGGGAACCGGTCGAGGACGCGCTGGGAGAGACTGCCGGGGCCGCACGCCAGGTCGAGAACGGTCATGCCGGTCCCGTCGGCCCCGAACGCTTCCGAGGAGGCGCAGGTCCGCGCGATGACGTCGAGCATGATCTCGAACCTCTGCTCGCGGTGGGTGATGTAGGCCGCCTGCTGGGCGTCCCAGTCACCGATGAGCCGTTCGAGGGTGTTCGTGGTCGTGGTCGTCATCACTCGATCTCCATGTCGATGAGGCCCTGCGCGATGGTCGGGACGGCCTGCACGCTGTGGACCGACGGGTCCATGTGCTGACCGGGGACGACGATGAAGCGGTCGTTGACGACGGCGTCCATGGTCGAGGTCAGGGGGTCGTTCTTGAGGAACTCGATCTTCTCCTCGGCCGTGTCGCCGGGGTATCCGCGGCTCAGGTCCGCGAGCACGAGCACGTCGGGGTCGCGCTCGGCGACCTCGTCCCAGCTGACCTCCGGCCATTTGGTGGAGGCGTCGCTGAAGGCGTTCTCGGCGCCGAGCATCTCGGTCACGGTCTGCGGGAGCCCGCCGGGTCCGGCGACCGACGGGGTGGAGGAGGACGACGCGGTGGAGTAGAACCAGACCAGGCTGGGCGTGCCCTCGATCTGTTCGGCGGCCTGGAGTCCCTCCTCGACCACGGCCCGCTGCTCGGCGACGAGTTCTTCGCCCGCGTCGGGCACGTCGAAGATCCGGGCGATCGTCTCGATCTCATCGAAGAGCATCTCGAAGGTCGCGCCGCCCTCGACGGCCTCGTGGTAGGTGCAGTCGAACTCGCTCAGGTAGGTCGGAACGCCGAGCTCGTGCAGTTCGGCGCGTTCACCGGCGTTCTCGGCGGTGAGGAACGAGGCGAAGGACGAGTAGACGAAGTCGGGCTGCGCTTCGAGCAGGGTCTCGTGCTTGAGCAGGCCGTCCGTGAGCAGGGGGATGCTCTCGTAGGCGTCGGCGATGTCGCTGGGGACGGGGTCGGTCTCGTACGAGGTGCCCGCCATGCGGTCGGCGAGGCCGAGCTGGACCATGATCTCGGTGGCCGACTGGTTCAGCGAGACCGCGCGCTCGGGGGCCTGCTCGACGGTCACCTCGGTGTCGCAGTTCTGGATGCTGAGGGGGTAGGAGGTCGTGCCCTCGCCCGCGGCCGCCGCGGAGCCGGTCTCGGAGGCGGGCGCCGCCGCGCACCCGGCCAGGGTGAGAGCCGACACGACCCCCACGGTTCTGATAATGATTTTCAGATTCATGTCGGTAGGCTACAGCGCCTCCACCACCAGCCCGTACTCCACTGCGTGACGGCCGAGGGGGCGCCCACGGCATCCCGCGGGCGCCCCCTCCAGGGCGCGGGACCCCGGACGGAACCCGAAAACGCGACTCCGGAAGAAACGGGACAAACCATCCGGGACGCCCGCTTCCCCACGGGCGCCCCGGATTGCGGGACCGTCAGGCGGAGTGGCGGCGGACCACGATCACGTTGTCCGTGACACCGGCCGTCGTGCCGTCGGGGCCGTTGGCCACCCGTTCCGAGCTCTCGCAGCGTTCGGTGGTCCAGCCGTCCCCGAGCATCAGTGTGACAAGGGTCTCCTCCGGCGTGGGGAACGTGGGCTCCTCGTCCCCGAAGCGCCAGGACCAGGGCGCGGTGGACGCGTGGTCGACGAGGATCAGGCGTCCGCCGACCGCCACCTGCCGCGCGGCGCGGCGCAGGACTTCCTCCCGGCCGAACGCCACCGGGCTGTGGAAGTAGCAGGCGTAGACCAGGTCGAACGGTCCGGCGGGCAGCGAACGGGACAGGTCGTGCCGCTCGGCCCGCAGGCGGTCCAGGCCCTGCGCGGCGGCCATGTCGGCGATGCGCTCGACCGCCGTGGCCGAGACCTCGGTCGCGGTGACGTACCAGCCCAGGGAGGCCAGCCACCGGGCGTCTCCGCCGCGACCCGAACCGAGGTCACAGGCGCGGCCCGGCGCCAGTTCGAGGTCGCGCACCAGCTCGGTGAGCCGGACGTTGGGCGGGGGCGCCGTGGCGGGCTCGGCCGACCGGTACAGCGGTTCCCAGAACTCGGCGCTGGGTGAGGTGGGGCTCTGAGCGTCATGTGTCATACGGCGATGCTCGCCGACACCCGCGATTCCGGGCAAAGAGTTTTGCCGGAGCAGCAAACGCGCAGGCCCTGCGCGGGCGGGCCGAAGCCGCCCCCGGACGTCGGCGCCGCCCGAGCGACCCTGCGGGATCTCGCGGCACCGAAGTCGCGTCACGGTCGATGACGACGGCGTCTTCCCCGGTGGACCGTACCGCCCGGAGAGAGAGGGCGACCCGATGCGCGGGAACCCCGCGACCGGCCCGCGGGTACGACCCCTGCCGACCTCGGCGCTCCCGCCCCCTCCGGGGCGTACGTCCCCGCACCCTCCACAGCCCTTCCCCGAGTGAGCCAGGTCACCCGCATTTACCTAGAAAACGATTATCGTTTTCACATAGCATCGCAGGTGACCGCGCGGGCCCGAGGCATGACGGACAGATCACACCCTGCCGTCTTGGAACGCGCGGTCACCACACGCCCCCGACCGGACAGGTGGGCACCCGACCCAGCCCCCACCGGCCTCTCGCCCGGCCCAGGGAGCGGGTCGGCGCCCACCTGTTCACCCCGGAGGGCCCCCGCGTCCACCGCAACGCCTGCGCACGTCCGCGCCGCCGCGGGTCAGGACCCGGTCGCGGACCGCCCGCCCAGGTGACGGGCCAGGAAGCGCTCCAGTCTCCCGTACAGCTCGATGTTGCTGTCCGGGTTGGTGAACCAGTGGCCCTCGGTCTCGTTCAGCAGGTACTCGACCTCGGCGCCGCGGGAGCGGAGGGCATCGACGACTCGGTCGGAGTTGCGCCGGTGGACGCGGACGTCGTTGGCGCCGTGGATCAGCAGCACCGGCGCGGTGATGTCGTCGACCCGGCTGATGGGTGAGCGGGCGAGCATGTCGGCCCTCTGGCGGGGGTCGTCCGGGTCGCCGATGTAGCGCAGGTAGCTGTTCTCGACGGTGCGGCGGGCGAACGGGACGACCGACTCGACGAGGTCGACCAGGTCGGACATTCCGGTGTAGCTGACAGCGGCGGCGAACCTGTCCGGGGTGAACGCCGCTCCGACGAGCGCCGCGTAGCCGCCGTAGGAGCAGCCGTAGACGGCGACCCGGTCCGGGTCGGTGTAGCCCTGTTCGACCGCCCAGTCGAGGGCGTCGATCAGGTCGTCGTGCATGCGCCCGGCGAACTGGCCGATCGCGGCCTGTGTGTGGGCCTTGCCGTAGCCGGTGGAGCCGCGGAAGTCGACCTGCAGCACCGCGTAGCCGCGGTTGGCCAGGAGCTGCACCTCCGGGTCGTAGCACCAGCTGTCGCGGTACCACGGTCCGCCGTGCACCAGCAGCACGGTCGGCAGGCCGCGCGGTTCGACCCCGACTGGCAGGGTGAGGTGGCAGGGCAGGGTCAGGCCGTCGCGGGCGCTGACGGTGACCGGGGTGACCGGGGCCAGTTCGGCCGGGTCCAGGTGGGGGAAGGGCCGGAACAGGCGGCGCGCCCGTCCCGTGGCGTGGTCGTAGAACCAGGTGACGCCGGGGTCGCGGTCGTGGGTGAAGTCCACCACCCAGCGCCGTGCCGCGGTGTCGCAGGAGACGTGGGCCAGGTCGCCGTCGGACAGCTCGGCCAGCCGCGGCAGGACCTCGGCGAAGTGCGGGTCGAGCGCGTGGATCTCCTGGCGGGCTCCGAGGTAGCGGGCGCCGAGCAGGTCCCCGGTTCCCGGGTGCAGGATCAGCGAGGACGGGAAACGCGGGTCGGCCTCGGGGCGCGGGGTGTCCAGGTCGAACACGGGGTGGCTGTCCACACCGGTCTGCTCGCCGGTGTCCAGGTCGAGCCGGACCAGGCGGGTGCGGTCGGAGCCCCGTGACGAACCGATCCACAGTCCGTTCCCGTCCGGGGTGAGCGCCGCCGGAAGGATGCCGAAGAGGGCGTCGGTGCCGGGGAAACGGGCGATCGTGCGCCGCGCGCCCGTGGTGTGCTCCGACAGCACGTGGGCGCCTCCCTCCTCCATGGTGAACGCCAGCAGCCGGTCCGGGGTGCGCAGCCAGGAGAGGACGTCGCCGGGGTTCTCCGCGGCGGTGGTCAGGCGGCCGGTCTCCAGGTCGAGTTCGAACAGGTCGGCCAGGTCGGGGCGGCGCAGGTTGAGCTGCACGAAAGCGGTGCCCGGGCGGTCCGGCGGGAGTTGCGCGCCGAGCAGCCGCACGCCCTCGAAGGGGGTCAGGTCGACGGCGGGCTCGTCGGGCCGGTTCGGGTCCGCGCGGTGCAGGTGCCAGTTCTCGTCGCCGTCGGTGTCCTGCTGGAACAGCAGGTAGCGGCCGTCGGCGGTCCAGAAGAAGGCGTCGATGTTGCGCCGGGTGTCGGAGGTGACGCGCCGGACGCCCGGGGCGTCGGCGCCGTGCACCCCGTCGGCGCCGTGCACCTGGTCGGGGTCGGTCCAGTCCGAGTCCGGGTCGCGGATGAACACGTTGAGCCGGCCTCGCCACGGAGCGAGGTAGGCGACCTTCGCGCCGTCCGGGGACAGCAGGGCCCGGCTGCAGGCGGGCGGGCCGAAGAACTCCTCGACGGTGATCAGCTTCGACGGAGCGGTCATGGAAGTTCCTCGTGGTCGACGGGTTCGTGCACGCCCGAGTCCACTCCCCGACGTCGCGTCACACTCAAGGCCGAAGGGAGTGACCCGCACCACACCCGCTCATCGGCCAGGCGCCCCGGGGGGCCGGTCAGGCTCCGGCCGCCGGAGCCAGCCGCCGCTGAACCCGGCGCAGGACGCGGTGCTGTACGGGGCGGAGGGTCCGCCCGCTCAGTTCGTCCATCAGGGTCGAGGCCCGCGCGTCGGACGGGAACAGGCCGACCAGTCGCGCCACCACCGGTTCGAGGCGCGCGACCAGATCGTCGACCAGTGCCGCGACCTCCTCCTCCGGGGTGTCGGGGCCCAGGGCGTAGAAGCGTTCCGTCAGCGGTGCGAGCGCGGCCGTGCCGTCGTCCACCTCGCCGAGCAGGGCGGCGAGTGCCGCCGGACCGTCCCCGCTGAGCAGATGTGCGACCAGGACGAGCTGTTCGTGCTCGTAGCGGGCCATGTCCTCGGGCATGTCCGAGGCGGGGTCGGAACGCAGCGCCGAGAACTCCGGCGGCAGGTCGGGCGGGGCGCCACTGCGGCGCAGCGCGGCGATGTCCGCACGGCGGGCGAGGAGCCGTTCGACCTCGGCGGCGGCCCGGCGGTCGAGTTCGTCGAGCAGTTCCTCCGCGGCCGCCGGATCGTCCAGCAGCGCGGGCAGCTCGGACAGCGGTACGCCGAGCGCGGTCATCCTCGTGATGCGCAGGAGCCGGACGAGGTGGCCCACGTCGTAGCGCCGGTAGCCCCCGGCCGAGCGGGGCGGCTCGGGCAGCAGCCCGATCTGGTGGTAGTGGCGCAACGTGCGTACGGTGACGCCCGCCAGTTCGGCGAGCTCGCTGCTGAGCATCGGTGGGCTCCTTCGGCTCCGGTTCGCGCGGGTGGCCCGGTGGCCCCGGACGGCTGTTCCGCCCCGCCGCGTCGACGACGGTAGCGCGGGCCCGGGGGTTCCCCGGTCGCCACGGGGACGGGAAAGGAAGCGAGGAGCCGCGCGGGGGCCCGCCCGTCGCGGGTCTCCGCGTTCTCGACATATGCCCTCGGAGCGGATAGCATCCCCAACCTAGTTGATACATCACCTAGATTGAGCGGCTGCGAAGCCTGGGCGGAGGAGACCGGAGTGAGCGGCGGACACGGCAAGAAGGCGTACGAGGGGAAGTCGATCACGGTCACCTTCGAGGCGGAGCGCTGTCAGCACGCCGCCGTGTGCGTCAACGGCCTGCCCGAGGTGTTCGACACCCGGCGGCGCCCGTGGATCCAGCCGGACGGCGCCGCCGCCGACCGCCTGGCCGAGGTGATCCGGCGCTGCCCCTCCGGCGCGCTGCAGTACCGGCTCGCGGACGGCGCGAGGTAGGCCCCCGGCCGGTCCGCCTCCGCGTGCGCGGAGTCCGGGCGTGCCGGGGCGGACGAAGCAGGCGGGCACGTCGGCGGCCCGCCTGCTTCGACGACCTGGCGGCACCTCGGATGCGTCAGCGGTCCGTCGAAGACCGCTGACACGGGGACGGCGCACCGGTGAGCACACCGGCCGCCCGGAGTCAGACGGGCTGGCCGATCGGACGGATCGTCACCGTGTTGAGGTCGACGCCTGCCGGCTGGTCGAGGGTGAAGGCGATCGTCTCGGCCACCGCGTCCGGGCTCATCGCGATGGGGGGAGCCTGGCCGTGCCAGAACGCGGTGTCGATCATGCCCGGGTTCACGACCGTGACCCCGACGCCGCGGGTCGTGGCGTGCAGGCGCAGGTTCTCGGCGAAGCCGACCACCGCCCACTTCGTGGCGGAGTAGAGGTTGCCCGGGCTGTTCTTGGTCCCGGCCACGCTGCCGATGAGCACCAACCGGCCCCGGGACCGTTCGAGGTGGGGCAGGGCCGCCTTGGCCAGCAGGGCCGGGCCGAGCACGTTGACGAGTACCATCGGCGCCCACAGTTGCGGATCGCCGCCGCCGATGACGTCGGCACCGCCCGTCCGGAAGTGATCCGCGGACGCGCCGCCCGCGTTCGCGATCGCCGCGTCGAGCGACCCGAAGCGCTCCACCGTGCTGGCGACCGCCGTGTTCGTGGCCTCCCAGTCGGAGGCGTCCGCCACCAGTCCCAGGACGCGGTCCGCGTGGCCGACCTCGTCGAGGAAGGCCTTGAGCCGACCGGGGTCGCGCCCGGTGACGGCGACCCGGTGGCCGCGCCCGAGCAGGAGCCGGGCGGTGGCGGCGCCGATCCCGCTGGTGCCGCCGGTGACCAGGACCGTCCTCGCGGCGGCCGGTGATGCGTCGGAGCCGGTGAGCGTGTCGGTGAGTGAGGTGTTCATGGCGTCCACTCTGGAGCGCGGCGCAAAGGCGCGACAGCTGCTTCCGAAGGTGGGGACGCCGTCCCCTGGCACCGACGGCACCTCTCAGGGGATGCTGAGCCCATGTCGAACACGAGGTACTCCGAACTCGGCGGCTTCCTGCGTTCGCGGCGCGAGCGGATCCGCCCCGAGGAGGTCGGGCTCTCGCCCGGCCCACGGCGCCGCGTCCCCGGTCTGCGCCGCGACGAGGTCGCCGTTCTGGCCGGTGCCTCGGTGGAGTACTACACCGAGCTCGAACGAGGTGCCGGCTCGCAGCCCTCCGACCAGATGCTCGCCGCGCTCGCCCGCGCCCTGCGCCTCAGCCTCGACGAACGCGACCACCTGTACCGGTTGGCGAACCGTCCGCTCCCGCAGCGGGGCGGGGCGACCTCACACGTCTACCCCGCGATGCTCGACCTGCTGACACGGATCGACGGCTCCCCGGCGATGGTGAGCACCGATCTGCACACCGTTCTGGTCCAGAACCCGCTCGCCGTCGCGATGCTCGGCGACCTGTCCGCGCACCGCGGCCGCGCGGCGAGCTTCATCCACCGGTGGTTCACCGACCCGGCCTCGCGGCAGATCTATCCGGAGGAGGACCTCGCCCCGCAGTCACGCTCGTTCGTCGCCGACCTGCGGGCCGCGGTCGGGCGACGCAGCCCGGGCGACGCCGAGGCGGCCGAACTGGTGGACGAGCTGCTGCGGCGGTCGCCGGAGTTCGGGGCGCTCTGGGCCGACCAGGACGTGGAGGTGCGCAGGGACGAGCGCAAGCGGATCGTCCACCCCGCCGTCGGCGTGCTCGACCTCAACTGCCTCAGCCTCTTCAGCGAGGACGGCCGCCAGCGGTTGCTCTGGTTCACCCCGCGCGCCGGGACCGACACCGCCGAGAAGCTCGCGCTGCTGGGCGTCGTGGGCACACAGGCGATGGGGACCGAACCGGTCCGGTGAACCGGTCGAGAAGGCGGGGACGCGGCATCGCCCGCGCGCCCCGGCCACACGCGGAAGTCCTTCCCGCGGCAGGGCTCCACCGTGCGCGCGTCAGGCCCTCCGGGGTTGGAGGAACGCGGGAACCCGGAGGGCGGGCCAGCGCACCGCCGGGTCCCGCGCCCTTACGGGTGCGGGACCCGTGTCCCGGCCCCGCTCCGGGCCGGTGGTCACAGGTGCGGGGTGATCAACTCGATGACGTTGTTCTTGGAGGAGGGCCCGATCCGGGTGGCGACGATGTTTCCGTCCTTGAAGACGTGCAGGGTGGGTATCGCTGTGACGTCGTACACGGGAGGCGTCTCGGGGCTCCGGTCGATGTCGAGCCGGACGACGGTCACCCGGTCCGCGTACTCCTTGGCGACATCGGCCAGGACCGGGTCGAGCGCCCTGCACACAGCGCTCCACTCGGCCCGGAAGACCGCCAGAACGGGTCCCTGTGCTCGGACGACCTTCGCTTCGAAGTCCGCGTCGGTGACGTCCAGGACGGTACCGCTCATGTGCTGTGCTCCTTCATGGACAAGAGGCGGGAACGACACCACCCATCGTTCCCGCCCCGCGGACGATTCCGTGGTGGAATGGCGCGAACACCGTTGTCCTGTGGGGTTTCGTAGTGGTATGTCCAGCCCAGCGGGCGGACATCCGGAGCACCGCAAGGCGGGTTTCGGATACGCCGATGCGCGGGAACGGCGGCCGAACCCGCGCTCCGGAGCGCGGCGCCCTGGAAGGGTTCAGCTCCCGCGACCGGGGAGCACGCCCGGCAGACCCCCGAGGCCTGAGCCCGACCGGGCGGCCCGCCAACCGTTCACGGAAGCGGCCGCCACGGGGCGACCGGCGCGGTCGGGGTGCGCGTCGGTGACCGCCATCGCTCACCCGCTCACCAGGCCGGGTGCCACATCCTCCCCGGCCGACCGCTCGCGGGAGGGAAGGGCCCGGCGGAAAGTGGTCAGGGCGAGGTGGGCCGCGGACGCGTCGACCGGTCTGGTGACGTCGAGCCCGGTGGCCTCGGCGAAGCGGCGCAGGCGGTTGATCACCGTGTTGCGGTGGCAGAACATGGCCTGCGCGACCTCGGTCACCGAACCGGTCCGGTAGTAGGCCTGGACCGTCTCGACCTGCAGGTCGACCTCGCGTTCGGTGAACCCGCCGAGCGCCTCCCGCACGTCGCGGGCGAAGGCCTCGGCGGCCGGACCCAGGCGCGCGCCCGCCAGCCGGGACCAGTGGCCCTCGACCGTGGCCGCCGCGCCGGGCCGCGCCCACTCCGCCAGCTCGCGGGCGAGCCGCCACATCGGGGCGATCTCCCCGATACCGTGGGCACTCGGGGAGAGCCCGACGGGTTTGCCCAGCAGCGCCTCCCGGGCGGCGCCCTCGGCGTCCCCGGCCGGGACGATGGCGAACTCCACCCCGTCCAGGCGGAGCAGGACGGCCCCGGGAAGCACCTCGCCGACCCAGCCCCGGAAGTCGCGGGCGTGGTTGCCGTTGGCCACCAGGACGAGGTGGACGCCGTCGGGGCGCAGGCCCAGCGCCCGCGCCGCCTGCTCGTTCAGGCGCGGGTCCCCGCCGGAACCGCTCAGCAGGTGCCGCAGGAGGAAGGCGTGCTCCAGCTCCAGTTCCGCGCGCATCCGGGCGATCTCGTCGGTGTAGCCGGTCTGCACGTGGGTGGTGTGCACCTCCACCGCCTCCCAGATGGAGATGACCTCCTCGGAGAAGTCGCGGAAGTCGGCCTCGGCGACGTGGGCGCGCATCGCCTCCCAGAGGAAGCGGAAGTCCATGCGCACGGCCCGCAGCAGCGACTCCAGAGGGATGCCGCGGCGGGCGCGGGAGCGTCCGACCTCGACCGAGTGGGCGCGCAGCTCGCCGTGGCGGTCCCGCCCCCGCAGGAGTTCCAGGAGGAGTTCGAGCGTGGCCCGGGCCGTGCCGTACAGCTCGGCGTCGTCGATGACGGTCTCGGCGTACCCGGTCAGCTCGCGAACCCTGCGCACATAGGTCCGGGCGACGGTCTCCAGCTCCTCCAGGCACGCCTGTGCGGCGCGGGGGATGACGTCCGACGGCGCTGCTTTGTGCATGTGCACATTCTAGGCGGCGTTCTCGTTGGGTTTTGCGCTTGTGGGAGTGCGTTTTTTCCAAGACGATGATCGGCATCACACCTGGTCACCGACGTCCCGTCCGGCCGGTGCACATCTCCCGGAGGATTCCCCATGCCACAGCCCGACCCGGCCCCGGCCGGCGCGAGAGCGCCGAAGGTCGAAGCGGCCGACGCCAGGCGCATCGCCTTCGCGGCCTTCGTCGGAACAGCCCTGGAGTGGTACGACTACTTCCTGTTCGGCACGGCCGCCGCGCTGGTCTTCAACCGCCTGTTCTTCACCGAACTCGACCCGGGCGCGGGCCTCATGGCGGCGCTGGCGACCTTCGGCGTGGGCTTCGCCGCCAGGCCTATCGGGTCCCTGATCTTCGGCACCATCGGGGACCGCTACGGGCGTCGTCCCGCGCTGCTGATGACCATCGTCATGATCGGCTGCGCGACCGGGCTCATCGGCGTGATCCCCGACTACATGGCCATCGGGATCGCCGCGCCGATCCTGCTCGCGGTCCTGCGGCTCCTGCAGGGACTGGCCGTGGGCGGCGAATGGGGCGGCGCCATCACCATCGCCATCGAGCACGCCCCCGAACGCCAGCGCGCCCGCTACGCCGCCCTGGTCCAGATCGGCTCCCCGGTCGGCACGCTCATCTCCTCGGCCGCCTTCGCCGCCGTGCTGACGCTGCCCGCGGCCGACTTCGACGCCTGGGGGTGGCGCCTGCCGTTCCTGGCCGCGTTCCCGCTGCTGGGCATCGCCCTCTACATCCGCTTCAAGGTCGAGGAATCCCCCGTCTTCCAGGAGCTGGTGCAGATGGAGGACCGCGCCAAGGTGCCCGCACTGGCGCTATTCCGCGAGGCCGGGGGCCGCCTGCTCGTGGCGGTGGCCGCGGCGCTGCTGGGGGTCGGCGGCTTCTACGTGATGACGACCTTCGTGGTCTCCTACGCCTCCACGGTGTTGGAGGTCGACCGCCAGGCGGTCGTGAACGCCACGCTCGTCGCCGCCGTCTTCCAGATCGCCACGACCCTGGTCGCCGGGCGCGCGGCCGAGCGCTTCGGCCCCGGCCGGATGACGGTGATCGGCGCCCTGGCCACCGCCGCAGCCGCGTTCCCCCTGTTCTGGCTCATCGACACCGCCGACCCGTGGGCGATCACCGCGGCGGTGACCATCGGGATCTGCCTCATCACCCTGGCCTACGCCGTCACCGGCACCCTGCTGGCCGACCTCTTCCCGCCCCGGCTGCGCTACAGCGGCGTGTCCCTGGGTTACAACCTCGCCGGAACCCTCAGCGGGTTCCTCCCGCTCATCGCCACCGCGCTCCTGGCCGTGGACGACGGCGCGTCCTGGCCCGCGGTGCTGGTCCTGATCGGCATCTGCGCCGTCACCGCGCTCGGCGGCCTGGCCGGTGAGCGGATCAGGGCCGCGGACACCCGCGCCGCCGCCGACGACGCCCGGGCCGCGGCGTGAACCGCCCGCCCGCACCGACCACAGCCCCGCAGGAGGAGAACCGCATGAACCTCGCACCCGACGTCGCCGCGCGCATCGAAGCGGCGGTCGACGACGCCTTCGACGCCCAGCTGGACTTCACCCGGGAACTGGTGCGCCACCCCTCCCTGCGCACCCGGGAGTCCTCGGCGCAGGACCTGATGCACGAGGCCATGGAGCGGCGGGGGCTGGCCGTGGACCGGTGGGAACTCGACCCGGAGGAGATCTCCGCCCACCCCGGCGCGGGGAGGATCACGGTCTCCTACGAGGGCGTGGAGAACGTGGTGGGCACCTACACCCCGGCTCAGGGAGGAGGCCGCTCGCTGATCCTCAACGGCCACATCGACGTGGTCCCCGAGGGCCCCGTCGGGGAGTGGTCCCGCTCCCCGTGGGACGCCCCCGTCATCGACGGCTGGCTGCACGGCCGGGGCAGCGGCGACATGAAGGCGGGACTGGCGGCCAACCTGTTCGCCTACGACGCCGTGCGCGCGGCCGGGTTCGCCCCCGCCGGGCGCATCCACTTCCAGTCCGTGGCGGAGGAGGAGTGCACCGGCAACGGCGCGCTGGCGACGGTCCAGCGCGGGTACACCGCCGACGCCGTCCTGATCCCCGAGCCCGAGGAGGACATGCTGGTCCGCGCCAACGTCGGCGTCATCTGGTTCACCGTGCGGGTCGCGGGCCACCCCACGCACCCCAGGGAGATGGCGTCGGGGTTCAACGCGATCGACGCGGCGCACCACGTGATGGGGCGGCTGCGCGTCCTCGAACAGCGCTGGAACGACGAGAGGGGCAGCCACCCCCACTTCGAGGACCTGGACCACCCCATCAACTTCAACCTCGGCGGCATCAGCGGCGGCGACTGGCCGTCGAGCGTCCCCGCCTGGTGCGAGCTCCAGGTCCGGGCGGCGATCTACCCGGGGGTGAGCGCCGACGACGCCTGGGAGCAGATCCGGGAGGTGCTGCGGGAGACCACCACCGACGACGCGGGCAACCCCATAGAGGCCGTGGGCGAGCGGACCGGCTTCTACGCCGAGGGCTACGTCCTGCCCGAGGGCACGGACGCCGAGAACGTGCTGCGCCAGGCCCACCGGACCGTCTTCAAGGACGAGCTGCGCACCTTCACCACCCCCGGTTACCTCGACGGCCGCGTGTACGCCCTGTACCAGGGGATTCCCGCGCTGGTCTACGGGCCGGTCTCGGAGGCCATCCACGGGTACGACGAGCGCGTGGACGTGGAGTCCGTGCGGCGGATCACCAAGTCCATCGCCCTGTTCATCGCGCAGTGGTGCGGTCTGGAGGAGGCCGCCTGAGGCCGGGGCGCGTTCGATCAGGTCGTCCCGGGCACACGTGGCGCGCACCGGGCGCGGTCGGGGCGGGATGGACCGGGGCGCACACGATGCGCGCACGTGCGCGGGCGGCACCGCCGTCAGATCAGCGACAGCTCGCGGAGCTTGGCCTCGACCCGCACGTTGTCCGGTTCGACGTGGTGGGTCCCGTCCGGGTAGACGACCACCGGGATGTTCGTGCGCCCCGAGATCTCCCGGGCCCGTTCCGTGGCCGCCGGGTCGTGCTCGACGTCGACGTACTCGAAGGGCACCGCCAGCTCGGTCAGCTGCTTCTTGGTGCGTCGGCAGTCCCGGCACCAGTCGGCCCCGTAGACGCGGATCGCGGCCTCGTTCACTCGTCCTCCCCTGGGGTGGTCACCACGCCAGTGTGCCCGACGGTCCCGGAGCCTGGCCGTTGGGAAAGCACTCCGACCAGCCGTCAGCGGCTACACGGAGGGACCATAACGGCCCGGCCCCGGAAGGTCGCCAGCGAACAGGCGCGCCGAACGCGTTCACCAGGGGTGGATTTCCCGCTTCACTCGAAACGCACACCGGAACGGGTATCCCGCGCCAAAGCCGCAGCTTGGCGCATAAAAGGGTTCACGTCCCGCTCCACACCAACCGTGCTGTCTTGACCGTGCCCAGTCAGCAGGATTGTCGCATCATCTTTTGTCAGCACTTTTTCCCGGAGGGACCTGAGGGTCTGCTGTCGGCTTCCGCCCGGCATGTCGGTGCGGCCGATGCTTCCAGCATACAATACGTCCCCTACCAGGCAATAGGAAGCGTCATCCGTACCCCTGGGCAGATTGAAGATGACAGATCCAGGCGTGTGTCCGGGCGCGTGTTCAACAATCAATTCCAACCCAGCCAGGTTCAACTCTTCCTCGTCCTTCAGATACAGGACATCGTTCGGTGGCTCCCAGCGCCACTCCGGCCCCAGGATTCTCCTGAACTGCGGAGAGAACTCTGGGCCGAGGCCCGCGTGGGGGTCCGCCAACATCTTCGAGTCACCAGGGTGGATGTACGCGGGTATACCGTAGGCGGCGCACACGGCAGCGGCCGAGCACGTGTGGTCCAGGTGCCCGTGGGTAAGCAGGACCGCGCGCGGAGACAGCCCGTACGCCTCCACTTTCTCTTTCAAACCCCCGACGACACCGATGCCCGGATCGACGACGACGCAATCTCCGCCGCGCTGGTTCGCCAGCAGACGGCATTTAGTTCCGAAAGCATCAGAGACCACCTCCTCAAGGAACACGGGTGTCCTCCTTCACTCGTATGCTGATCGCCGACCGCACCCGCGCCTCTAGCTCATCGAGTTCCGCCTCGGTATCGGCATCGACAAGGAAGCTCACCGCCCGGTCATCAGACGAGGCCAGATCACCCAGCAGGGTTCCCCGCTCCTTGAAGACCAGCACTCCCCGCAGAGCAGGCGCGTCACCGGGCACGCCCGGACGGACACGGGGCCACAGGTCGGCCCTCCCCAGCCAGGTGACCCGGATGCCGGACCAATCCAGGGTCACGTCCTCCAGGACTCCGTGCGGATGCTCCAGGTACACCTGGCGCGCCACACGCCGGGGGTGCGGATAGGAGGCCGTCTCCCCTAGTGCGATGCGGACGATCGGTGCTTCCATGGGCTTGCCGCAGGCCAGCTCGTACAGTGCCGTGATCCCGTCTCCGGGCGTGCGTGCGGCGACCTCCATGAGGCGGGGCTGACCATTCCCGTCGATACGCCATTCCGAATGGGTCACACCGTTCTCGAAGGACAGATCGCCCAGAAGTGAAGCGTTGGCCTGGAGAATCTTTTTCGACAGGGATGCGTCTGGGGCAGCGCCCGGTACCGTATGTGACAGCTCGACGAACCCGCTCCCGCTGCCCGTGGTCTCCTTCCGGGTCAGTGAGGAGAACACGGTCCGGCCTTCCTGGACCAGGGACTCCACCGAGTACTCCTGCCCGTTCACCCGTTCCTCCACCAGGAGGGTCTCGTGGTCCGGGTAGGAGGTCATCACGGACGCCGCCTCCTCGGGTGTGTCGCAGGACACCACACCGGAACTGGCGTGTCTGGTGGCCGGTTTGACCACCACCGGGTACCGGAGGGCACCGAGGCCGCCGCTTCCCCTGCCTCCCGGAGGCACGGTCAGGGTCCGGGGCCCCAGGGCTTCGAGGTAAGCCCGCTGGAGATACTTACTGCGGCAGACCCTGCCCGCACGCAGTCCCACTCCGGGCAGGCCGAGCACATCGCACACCATGCCGGTGGGCTCGACGAGGGTCTCCTCCATCGCGAAGACGCCCCTGACGCGGTACTGGTCCCGCCATCGCTGGAGGACCGCGAACACGCCAGGAGTGAAGGACGACTCCCGGTCCAGCGATCCGGACACGTAGGCGGTCTCCGAGATCCAGGAGGCGGGGTTGTCCGGGTCGGCCATGGCCTTCTCCGCCTGGTCACGGCAGGAGTCAAGGGAAATCACCAACACGGCCAGGCCTCTGTCCGCGAGCTCCTGAAGATAACGGGAGTTGCGACAGATGACGCGAAAGGCCCCGGTCAGGATAAAAGCCTCTCGGGAAGCGTGCGGCACAGGCGTGTTCTGTGTCACGTCTTCTCCTCTTCTCTCGGAGAGGAGGGTTCCTCCTCCGCCAACTGCTCCGGCATGGTGCGGAGTCGCGCGACGGGGGAGAGCGCGATCCACAGGGCTGACAGGAGGAACCCGGCAGCGGTGACGAACAACGCCTCTCGGATCCCGATAATCGAGCCGAGCGCTCCGCCCAGTAGAGCACCGAGGGGCATACTCCCCCAGGTCACCGTTCGCATTCCTGCGACCACCTTGGCCAGACGTCGCTTGGGAATGAGCATCTGCTGGAACGTCGCGACATTCGTGTTTCCGATAGTCATGAAGAGACCACCGAAGAAGAACATCACCACCATGATTCCCAAGGCCACGGCAGGCGGCCCCATGGCCAGGGGAAGCATGATCTGGAAGAGCGAAGACGCGCCGTAGGCGACCGCGATGACCCGACCGGGGCCGAACCAGTCCGCCATCCGCTTGGCGAGGGCGGCTCCGACGAGCGCACCGACCGCTCCCATTCCCAACACCAAACCCAGGGCCGAACTGCTCAGGCCCAGCACCTGAAGCACGAAGAGCGGCAGCACGGTGTTGCGTGCCAGAAAGAACAGGTTGTTGACCCCGGAGCGGAGCGTGAGGAAGCGCAGGTACTTGTCCTGAGCGATGAAGCGGATCGAGGAGCGGATCTCCGCGAAGGTGTTTCCACGCTGTGTGGAGGGTTTGGGCTGCTCTTCGCTGCTGGACACCGACAGCAGGGCCACCACCGACATGAGACTGGCGAAGGCCCCGATCAACAGTGTGAACGGCGCGGTCATCACCTGCACGAGCACGCCGGCGGCTGCTGGGCCCCCTGACTGGGAGACGACGATACTGGCCTGGAGCTTGCTGTTGCCGTCCAGGAGCTGGTCCCTGTCCACCAGGGAGGGCAGGTAGGCGGTTCCTGCGACATCGAACAGCACAGCGAAGGTGCCCAGGGTGAAGGCGATGAGGTACAGGTGGTGGATTTCCAGGAAACCGGCCAGAGCGAGAAGTGGAATCGCCGCCAAGGTCAGGAATCTTCCCAGATCAGCGGCGATGAGGACCGTACGTTTACGGCGACGGTCGATCCACACACCGGCCAGGAGCGTCACCACGAGGTAGGGGGCGAAAGCAGCGGCGTTGAGGAGGCCGAGCTGTCCCGCTGTCGCCCCGAAGACTTCTATAGCGGCCAGGGGGAGAGCGAGCGTGGCGAGTTGGGCACCGAAGCGGGAAACACTCTGGCCCGCCCAGTACTTAAGGAAGTCGAAATGGCGCCACAGGCTCGCGGCCCCTTCTCGCTCCCGTCCCGTGGTGTTCTCCGGCACGGTACTCATTCTCTTCTCCTGCCCTGCGCGGAGGGGGTATGCCGTCCTGCTTCGGCGGCCGTCCGCACCACCAGGGCAGCCTGATCCGCGTTCAGCCGGGGATCACAGGCGGATGTGTAACGCTCCAGCCGCGAACGCAGGTCGTCCGCCGTGTTCACGCATTCCGTTATCGAGTCGGGTGAGGTCTCCAGATGGAGGCCCGCCAGACGCAGTCCATGCTCACGGAGCACAGACGCACACTCGCGCGCCTCATACAAGATATCCGGCATCAGCCTGGTCTTCTGCCCGTAATGGTTGGATCGTGTGTTTCCGTGCATCGGGTCGCACACCCACAGGACCGTATTAGCGGCTTCTCCCAGCTCCGACAGAAGACGAGGCAGTTCTTCTGTGACACGCTTTCCCATTCTGATGATCAGGCTCAGCCTTCCCGGAGGCCGCCCCTCGGCGAGGAGGCGGATCAGAGCAGCGACATCTGGTCCGTCCGCGTCCGGCCCCACCTTGACTCCGACGGGGTTGCTGATCCGCGCGGCGAAGGCGATGTGCGCACCGTCCGCCGCGCGAGTGCGCTCACCCACCCACAGGAAGTGGGCTGATGAACCGTAGACCTCGCCGCCCCTGTCAGGACGGACCAGGGCCTCCTCGTAATCCAACAGCAGGGCTTCGTGGCTGGTGAAGGTCAAGGAGAAGGAGGCGTCGGCCGTTGCCGGCAGAAGAACGTCCTTCGGTACGATTCTGCTCAGTGCCAGGGCCGTATGGTCATAAGCGGCGACCAGTCGGCGGGCGTCGTGGAGGCGGGCACGGGCCGTCCGCTCCGGCGAGTTGACGGCGTCTCCTCTGTAGACGGGGATAGGGGGTCCGTCAGCGACCTCCTCAACAGGATTGGACCGGGGTTTGGCGTACTGCCCCGCGAATCGGCCGACACGCACAACAGGGACACCGGTGGTCTCCTCCATCAGGTCGGCGAGGTCGGCCAGGAGCTCCGCCTTCTCCATCACCCTGTCGGGAGAGGAATCCGCGAAGCGCTCGGCGCAGTCACCTGCCTGGAGCACGAGAGCCTCTCCGGCGGCTACCCGGGACAGCGCGCGCAGAAGGGAACGACAGGCTCCGGGACTGACCAGTCCGGGTCTCGAAAGGAGCGTGGCGACGACGCCGTCGATGTCTGTGGAGGGCTCCCAGACAGGTTGCTGGGGCGTGCGGGGGCGGGCGGCTGCGAGACTCTGCGGCATCAGTTCTTCCGCTCGTCGGGCAGGGGCGGGGTGACGTGACCGGCCGGGGCCCGGAACAGGCCCTCCGGCTGGGACGCGAGAGACGCCGCTTCTGAGGCCATGGGACGGTCAGCGGGCTGGCCGGCGTCCCCTACCAGGTCGTTCCGCAGGGCTTCGTGCACCGCAGGAACGGTCCCAGGGGACACGACGTGGTCGGCGGCCAAGAGCAGGTCCAGACGCACCTTGCCCGTCATGCTCCGGGGGATCCTTCGGACCCGGTGTACGCCGCGGGGCTGCGGGGCGTCCGGAAGCGCGGCAGCCATGCCCTTGCGCACCTCTGCTTCTCCGACCGTCGAGCCGACGTAGTAGAGGTCGTAGTGCTCAGCCCGGATGGCGTCACTCCTGGGCACGCACACCACATCGAGACGGGGCATCTCCTTTCGCAGGGCGGTTTCTATCCGGCTCAGGTACAGTCTCCTGCCGTTGACCTTGACAAGGCTGGTCGAGCGCCCCACCAGTGAGAAGCCGCCACCCTCCAAGGGGCGCACGACGTCGTCGAGAGCGATCGCCTCGGGTGCACACGCCCGGCCACGAGGGCGCGCCAGCCGGGGGCTGCTCACGACGAGGGGCTGTTCTCCACCGGGGACGGGCGCTCCTTTGAGGTCAACGTCGGGAAAGGGCGTCCAGCGCTCCGGGTCGGCCGGGCGGGGGGCCAGGGGACGGTAGGCGACAGCGCCTGTCTCCGTGGCCCCCAGGAGTTCCGTGGCCTGGAAACCGCTGCTCTCCAGTACACGTGCGGTCCTGCCGGTCTCCTCTGTCACCGGGCCGGCACCGTGGAACGCGAAGACACCGGGCAGGGAGCGCAACCGACCGGAGAACCTGCGCACCACCGCCCAACTGGAGGGGAGGCACGCCAACAGCACGCGTTTCCCGCTGGTCAGGTCAGGCGGGGTGAACGGGTCCTCCCACAGGTGTTGGACGGGTACGTCGAGGATCGTCGGCAGGACCTTCCCCATGAGGTAGCCGTACAAGTGCCTGGGCGGGGCGTAGTTGACCACCGTGTCCACGGCTTCGGGCAGGAGGGCGGCGAGCAGCAGCCCTTCCGCGCGCAGTTGTTCTCCCGTCCTGGCCCATACGGCGGGCTCTCCGGTGTGACCGGAGGTCGAGAAGAGGACCTCCTCCTCCGGGGCGGGGAGAGCCGCGCTCATCGCCCGTGCTCCAGCAGGGCACGGTCCTCCTGCTCATCGCGGATGAAACGGGCCATCCTCTCCACCGTGGAGAACCAGTACCGAACGTCATGCGCGACGAAGTCGACCTCGACGTCGAAGGCGGCCTCGATGGCGGTGATGCACTCCATCGCGGTCATGCTGTCGTAGCGCTCACCGAGGACCTGAGCCAGGTCCTCCTCCGCTCCGACGGTCATGACCTCTTCGCCCACACGGGCACTGAGCACGCTTCTGATGCGCTCCTGGAGGTCAGTGGGTACGGTGCTCATACTCGTTCATCTCCTTGGCCGTGCAGGGCGGTGCCGTCAGCCCGGCGCAGCTCGCCCTGGCGGGACGTGTAGGTGTAGACGTGGCCGGGTGCGGTGGTGCGGAACTCGATGTAGAGGAAGGGCGTGTCCGGTTCCAGGCCGAGGGCTTCGGCGATCTCCTCGGCCAGACCGTCCCGGAACCTCTCATCCCGGTCAGGGCCCACGTGGCACACGACGGAGGCGTGTTGGAGGACGCCCCTGCCCCGGGGCAGCGCTTCCAGGGGAAAGCCGCCGCTGAAGACCGTGGAGTCGGGGGCGTCGGCGAAGCGGACAACGGCGTGGGAGGGTGCGACACCGTGCCGGGAGAGCCAGCGGGTGACACGGACAGCCACGGCTCTGCGGGTCGCGGGGCGTGGAAGGGGGGTCGTGATGGTGATGGTCGGCACGAGAACCTCAGGAGAGAGTGAGCGCGGGCAGGCGAAACGAGGGGTCCCCGGCCCGTCTGCGCAACAGACCGTGCAGGCATACGGCGAGAGGGTCCTCCGTGGCCGGGGCCAATGGAGACCATGCCGCTCCCGCGGGGGACGCCGTGCGATCGAGGTAGGCGGTCAGGTGCGCGGGCTCCACGTCCAGTCTGTGGAGATCAGAGGTGACCACCGCTTCGTAGGTGGAGAGCAGGTCGGGCACCCGATTGCCCTCGTTGGCCCATCCGCCTCCGCGGACACGGTGCCGAGCCAGGAGGGCGTCAGCGGTGGAGGGGTCCGCCCGGTCCAGAGCGTTGAGGATCCGGAGGGCGTGCAGACCGGGGCGGAGGGCGGGTCGTGCCCGTGGAACGTTGGCGTAACCGTCACCGGAGGCGCACTGGTCGACGAAAGCGGCCAGTGCGGACGAGGAGAAGGGGGTAGGGCCTTCGGCCCCGGCGAGCCGGTGTATCTCCACCGCCGCAGCGGAGGAGACCATGTCAGAGCCGCGCCCATGCCAGTAACCGAACCCGCCGTCGGGGTTCTGGAGTTCCGAAAGCCAGCGCAGTATGCGTGACAGATCCCGTGGGCTGTCTCGAAAGGCTCCCGCGGCCAGGGCCCAAGCCGTGCAGCGGATCTCCGCACCACGCCCGGGCATGTACATCACGCCGCCCTCGTTGGGCAGTAGACAGCCCTCCAGCCAGCGACGCAGTCGGGAGGTCAGGGGGTCGTCGTCTCGTGCCACGAGCGCGGCCGCGGCCGTGGACAAGGCGTCGGCCGCATACCCTGGCTCCCGGTAGGTGAATCCGCCCTCCGGGCACGCCATGGCAGCCAGTCCCTTGTCGACCGCGTCCGCCACGGGTTCGATCGGCGCGTCGAGTGCCTTCAGCGCGCCCACCGCGCAGAAGGACGCCCACACATCGGCCACCGCGTACCCCGGCCAGCGCAAGAAGGCTCCCGAGGAATCGCGCTGGGCCAGAATCCATTCCGAGCACGGCCGAGCGGGTTCCTCTCCCAAGGCGGCCAAAGCTCCCACAGCACGGTAGGTGGCCCACATGCAGGGCACGTCCGCGCCCGGGGAGAACCGGAACCCTCCACTGGTGTCCTGTCGTTCCCTCAGCCAGGCCACCAGGGCCGGCACGTCCCAGGGAGCGTCGGTGGAGGCCAGGCGACACAGGGCACGCCATGCGGCTACCCCGTAGTAGCAGGCGCGCACATCGGCCTCCCCCGCCCGGGCGTGGCCGATGGACCAGGCCAATCCGCCGTCCCTCGTCTGGAGGCGGCCGAGCCATTCGAGCAGCCTTTGACGATCGGGCACGTCGGCGCCGCAGATCTCGACGGCGGTCCGGGTGGAGAAGTGGGTCGCCCACACCTCGGCCTCCTGCCCGGGCGTCATCGCGTAGGCGTCACCCGTCCAAGTGGTGCGCAGCCAGTCGAGAGTACGGTCCGGGTCGGGGAGTCGGTGCCCTAGATCGGTGAGGGCGGAAGCGCTGTAGAAGGTGGCCCACGCGTCGGAGGGCATGCCACGGCTCCACGCGAAACCCCCGTCGGGGTTGCCGCGGCTCAGAACATAGTCGGCGGTGGCGTCAGCGCCCACGACACCGTCAGCCCTGCCGAGCCAGGTCATGGTGCGTACAGCCGCGTAGGTGCACCACAGGTCCGGCCAGCCCTGGGCGGGGACGTCCGGCAGTAGTCCGAAGTCGCTCACCGCGCCTCCACCACACGGATGTTGGAGCGCTTCCAGCTCTTCTGGGATCCGCCGCTCTTGGTGTTGGTCGGCAGGGAATTGACGAAGGCCACCCGGTCCCATGTGAGACCGCTCCGCTCCCGGGAGAGCGCTTGCACGGCATGCGTGTACCGGGGCTCCTCGGACCGGTCGGCACCGGGAAGGCGTTCGAGCAGCAGCCGTGCCCAGCTCCCCTCCTCGGCGGTCTCCAGCAGATAGCCGGTGACGGGAGCGGCCTCGTAGACGATCTCCTCCACCGCTCGCGGTGACAGCACGGTGCCGTGCACGCTTATGGTGTCGGTGGCCCTGCCGAGGACGCGCAGCACGGGTGTCGCCCTGCCGCAGGAGCATCCCTGCTCGATTTCGACCCGGTCGCCCGTGTCGTAGCGCAGCAGGGGCCTGGCGTACAGGTTGAGAGGTGTGACCACGAGGCGGCCCCTGGAACCGGGGGCAAGCGGTTCCACCGCTCCCTCAGTCGCCACCTCGGCGTAGTTCGCGGCGGTGAGCATGTGCAGTCGGTCCCTGCCGCAGGCAGCGGCCAGGGTGCCGGTCTCGGTACTGCCGTAGCTGGCGTCGTAGGCGGTGGCACCCCACCAGTCACCGAGGCGGCGGCGCATGGCGGGCACACTGACCTCCCCCAGCAGCATGAGGGAGCGCACCGACGCCCTCAGCTCCTCCAACAACCCGCGTTGCTTGAGAAGACGCGTCAGCTGCAGGGCCACCCCGGGGGCGACGAGAAGGACCGTCGGCCGCAGTTCCCTCCACAGACCGATGACGCGGTCCCAGCCGGTGATACCGGTCGTGAAGGGATAGGCCCGGGTGTACGGCAGGTCGAGGTACTCGCAGACCGAGGCGACCAGGTCGCCGACGGGGACTATGTCGGAGGGCAGGAGGTTGAGCACTCGATCACCGTGTTCGAGCACGTCTCCCCAAGCGTGTGCGACTGAGACGGTGTTCCATACGACGTCCTCCGCCGTACGGGGCGTCGGGGTCGCGCCGCCGGTGGTCCCGGTGGTCTCGTGGTACCGGATGCAGGCGCCCAGCGGCACCGCGGTGAAGTTCCACGGTTCGGACTTGAGGCGTTCCTTGGGGGTGACGGGCAGGGAGTCGAACGCTTCCGGGGAGTATCCCCCGATCCCCCGGTAGGCGGGTGAGGCCAGAGCACGCCGCCAAGCCGCGGCGATCTTCTCCTCGTAGAAGCCGGTGGTAGGAACGGCGCTCTGGAACTCGCTGAACTCGTTGCGCGCTTCGAGAAGTACTTCCAAGCGTTCTTTGGAATGGATGAACATCAGGTAGAACTTTCATGGAGGGTGGCGAGTGAGGGATCCGCGGTATGGAAGACACAGCCGACCCGGGAGCCGTCTCCCAGGAAGCGGATGTCCTGCTCCTGGTCGAGCAGTCCCTTGACAAACCCCCCGCTGAGGCCGGCCTTCGTGACGAACAGTCCCCAGTGGAGGAAGCACGTGGAGGCGGGCTCCGATCCGCCCGGCGGAAAGAAGCGCTCGGCGACCGAGGGCGCCCGGCGCTGGACGATGAAGTCACCCCCGAGGGCCTCCTGCACCAGGCCCCGCCACTCCTCGTTCGAACACATCCAACCGGCGCGGACTCCCCGGCCGGCGTGTCCGACGCTGGGTTTGAGCACCAGGTCCCCACGATGGGCGAGGACGTGTTCCAGCAGACTCCCCTGTCCCTCCTCGCGCGTGCGGGCGTCCCGCAGGGATCGGGTCCAAGGCAGCAACCGCTCCACCGCGCCCCGTTCGTCCGGTGGGAGGAGCTGACGACCGGCCGGTTCGCTGAGCATCGCCATAGCGGCCTTCGTGCCGTACAAGTCGGCGTTGAGCGGGGAGAAGAGGCCTACCGCGTCGTCTCGGACCGCTGCGATCAGCGGGGCCAGGAGGTCGAGAGCCGCTGGGTCCGCGGCGACGGTCTTGAGCAGGAACGTACGGTAGACGACGTCGATCTTCGTGCCGTGCGCGGTGAGTCCCCCGGCGCCGTATTCCAGGTCGGCGACGGTACAGTTCACCAAGCGGAAACCCAGCTCCGTGAAGAGGTCCGAGAAGAGTGAGGCGTCGACGGCGACCGGAGAGGTCGTCCAGTGCACGAGGGCGACCGTGGGGCGGTCCCCGCGCCCGGCTCCCGCGGTGGCCAGGAGGGTATCGGCCATGCAGGCGAGAGGATCGACATAGTACAACCCCTCCTCCTCGGCGAATTTCCGGAAGTGGGGGTCGGCCAGGACTGCTCGGCACAGTTCCCCGAACTCGAAGGAACCGAGGGAGCTGGAGGTGTTGAACTCGACCATGCGGAATCCGCGGGGGCTGTGTACCAAGTCGGCCCGGCCGAGAGGAATGGTGGGCCCCGACAGGGCTGCCAGGAGCGGGGGTACCGCAGGCTGTATCCAGCCCAGAGCCCGCGTGAACGCCTTCTCGTCCCCGTCGAAGAGCCTGCTGGGCAGAGAGTGCAGAGCGCGTAGGACCAGTGGTAGGTCCCGGTCCAGACTTCGGGTCTGTTCAGCGTCGAGAATGGCCGGACGGGACAGCAGGGTTCGGGGAAACCAGGAACGGAAGCGGTCATGGGAGGGGGTGTCCGGGTCCAAGGCCCGGTGAGAGGACCTCGCGGAGGCCAGGAAGGCACGGGTCGGCCCGTTCTCGTGAACGGGGACAGGGGAGGTCATGTGTTCATCCCTTCCCCCGTCAGGGAGAGCCCGGCCTCGCGGCGCACCAGCGGCAGGACCTTGTGGCTACTGGGGCTGCGCTCGACGTCCTCCACCCGGAGGAACCTCAGGGCTTCGGGCGTGTGCCGGTCCAAGATGCCAATCCCGTCAATCCGCGAGGCCATTTCCGCCCTGACCGCCTCCTCGTCGGCGGGGCCGGTGAAGCGCAGTTCCATCAGGAGGGCCGCGGCAGGCGCTCCCCGCTCGTGGTGCAGTACCACCTGGGCCTCGCCGATGTCCTTGACCTGCTCCGCCTGCCGCAGGACATCGCTCGCGCGCAGCATGCTGCCGTAGAGCTTGAAGCTGTCGTCGGCACGGCCCAGGACGGTGAAGCCGTCAGGTGATCCGCAAGCGCACGCGGCCGGACCGATCCGGTCCCCCAGGCGGAAACGCACGGCCGGGACCGGCCAGCCCTCACCGACCCGGGTGAGCAGAGCACCGTCGTGGTCGGTCTCGAGGAGTTGTCCCGGTAGAAGGTGCAAGGTGCCCGGTTCGCACAAGGGGTTGCTCACACCGATGACGAAAGTCTCGATGGAGCCGTAGTTGCCCCACAGTCCTGCTTGAGGGAAGACCTTCGTGATGGCCGTGTGCCTGGCCGGGGTCATGGGTTCCCCGGTCCAGATCACGGTGCGTACGGGGAGCCGGATTCCCGCGGTGTGCAGGGCCGTGCCGAAGCGGGCCAGGAGGTTGGGGGTCCCGCAGAGCGCGTTGACTCCCATATCGACGATGGTGTCGGCCCACTCCTCAGCGTCTTCGGGTGTGAGCCCCCCGATGGGCGCGACGGTGCTCCGGGAGTGGAGGGCCAGGGCGTTGTAGAAGTACTGCGCTCCCCACATCCGTCCGGTGGAGAACATGTTGAGCAGTACGTCCCCCTCGCCGAGGGGACTCCAGTGGGGCAGGATCCGGGGCAGGCCCATGTCAGGTGAGATCACCGTCAATTTCGGCGTACCGGTGGTTCCACCGCTGGAGACGACCAGACCTCCCTTGGAGGCCGCCAGGGTTCGGGCAGCGGACCGTATCCGCGCATGGGCCCAAGGGGTCAGGTCGTCCAGGCTTTGGGGCGCCTCGTCGGCACCCATACCGAAGGCCCACCTCCTGGCCTCCTCCAGAACCGACTCCGTGTCGATGTGGCCGATACTCACAGCCCTTCCCTTCGTCGCAGGTGGGCATCGTGGCGGCGCCCGTAGGCTCGGAAGCGTGCACCGACCACTCGTTCGACGGTCGCGGGCTCCTCGAACAGGGCCGAGACCGCACCGTCCAGTTCGATTTCGGAGAACCACATGCGCCCGTCGGCGGTGCGCAACAGATCGACGCACACGTAGGGCAGGTCGAAGCGCTCCTGGACCAGGGCGAGGAGGTCGAGCACGGCGGCATCGACCCGTGTGCGGCCAACGGTGGAGCCACCGCGGCTGACGTTGGCGACATGGGCTCCCTGATCGGGAATGCGGTCGTAAGCCGCGACGACCTCCCCCTCCACGGCGACCACACGCGTGTCCGCGACGACCTCTCCCACCGAGGGTTGGACGAGCATGGCGGCTCCGCTGCCCGAGGCAAGCCCCAGAACGGCATCGAGCGTGGGCCTGTCCGGGCAGAGCACGCAGCCCAAGCCTCTGCCCCAGGAAGCGGGTTTGACGAAAAGGGGAAACCAGTCGTCCGGCACCAGGCCCTGGTAACCGAGTCTGTGTACGTCACGGCCCGCTGTCAGGCGCAACGACGGAATGAGTGGCAGGGGCGAGCCCACCAGCGCCTTCGCGGTGGCGTACTTGTCGTTGAAGACGATGGCCGCGGACAAAGGAATAGCAAGCCAGAAACCAGCCGCCTCCAGAGAGGCGACCGCGGTCATGTTCTGCCAGATGTCAACGGCATGAGTCGGACCCGAGCGTATGTCGTAGACAATAATATCCCGCTCAGGCAGGAGCTGTTCGTCCTTCCACCGAACGCAGTCGTCTTCGAAAATTATATGCTCGGGATCGATCACCCCGAAGTCCATGCCCACAGCCTCGGCAGCCTTGGCCTACTGGGGCCAGAAGACACCGGACTCCCACTCGGAGTCCGTTTTTGAGCCACGATCGGGAAATAAGTAAGTTATCCTCTTCCGCGCATGCGGAATAGGCGATTTCGATTTCACTCAAAAACCCTCAGAGCTACTCGTCTCCGGGCCGCACCGAGATCAGCGGCCCAGGAGGGATCCGCCGTTGACACCGAGGACCTGCCCCGTGATCCACGACGCCTCCGGCGAGGCAAGGAAATGGACTATGGAAGCGATGTCACCGGGAACACCCGCTCGCTTGACGAGCGACTCCGCCACCAGACGGTCATGTCGGGCCGAACGGCCCTGCTCGTTGAAGAACTCCGTGTCCTGGACATAGCCCGGGCTGACGGTGTTGACGGTGATCCCGTCGGGTCCGCCTTGGCCGGCGAGTCCGAAACCCCATCCCACCAGCCCGGCCTTGGCCGCGCCGTAGGCGCCTCCTCCACGGTGAGCGGCGATGGAGCTGATATTGACCACCCGCCCTCCGGGTCGGGAGATGCTCTTCCACAGGGCTTCGGTGATCATCATCGCCGACAGGAGATTGGCGTCGATCGTGCGGCGGTAGGTTTCGAAGACGCCCTCCAGGCCGGTCGTTCCGTTCTTCACGATCCCGCCCGCGTTATTGACCAGGACGTCCACGGAATCGTCGGCGATCTCATCGGCTGCACGCAGTACCTCGTCGGGTCGGGTCAGATCACAGGCCACCGCCCGGATCTGGCGTTCGCGGTTTTCCTCGACCACACGATCCAGGACGTCCTTACGGCGCCCCAGGATGAACACCGAACTCCCGTCCTCGGCGAACCTCTCCGCGATCGCCCTGCCAATACCGGTACCCCCACCGGTCACAACCACCCTGCGCACAGTTCTCCAGACATAAAAAATGGAACAAAAAGAGGAATTACTTCCGAAAGCACACCACGTGGACATCACAACCCCATGGGCGCCACAACCGGAACAACCGGAGACATTACTATCAGCCGCACACAGGGCACGCAAGAGCATCGATAATCATTCACTCACGGAAAGTAACCGGGGTAGTGGTTCCGAGGGAACCGGCGTCGACACACTTCTGTTCAGATAAGCAGGTTCCAACTGGCCAGGCACATGGGGCGCGAAGGGCCATCCGAAATACCGGGGGCACCGGAGGCCCGAACTGCCACAGAGGGTGAAGGCTGGCCACATTAGGCCATTGAGCCCATACATGGGGTCAGAGGACCATTGGATATATGCGAAAGGGCATCAGGTCCGATGCGGGCGAGCCCCTGCCATCGACAGCGTGGACAGAACCGCGCTCTCAAGCCAGATGGTGTTGGCGGCGGTTCTGGCCAGCGGCATCCGGAGTGGCTTGGCCGCGTTGCCCACGCACAGGGCCGCCCAGCAGTCCGTCCGAGCCCGATGTTTTCGGCAGGCGGGATGCCGTCGAGGGCCGTAGAGCTGTGCGTGGCGACAGCCGGGGCGTTGCGGGAGTGCCGCTGTCGGTCACGACGCCCGAGGGGCGCGAGCGGGCCGGCATCAGCGCGCCGTTCAGGCCGTGTCGCGACGGGCGGCATTGCGCGGCGGGCAGCGGGCCGGGCCACCTTCTTGCGCAATAAGCAAAAAGCCGTGCTTCAGAGGCATGGCGAGGCTACAGTGACGCCATGACCACACCGAAGATGCCCGCAGAACACGAAGCCTGGCGCCGGAGCCGGTGGGAGGAGATCGCCGGAGCCGACGGCAAAGCCAAGGTCGTCGCCAACGCCAGGATCACCACACCGGGTCCCCACACGATCCCCGGCGTCCCCGGCCGATGGCGCACCACCGAGGCGGGAGCCCTGACCGTGACGGCCGAGGCCGCCGACGGCGTGCGGGTGGATGACAATCGGGTCGACGGGACGAGCCCCGTCCCCTCCGGGAGCTCCCTGCGGTTCCCCGACGACCGAGTCGGCTTCGCCAGCGGTGCGGACGGCTCCTACGGCCTGGTCGTCATGGACCAGAACCGCGTCGCGCGCACCGGGCTCACCGGCGTCGACACCTTTCCCCACGACCCCGCCTGGGTCCTCACCGGCCGGTACCGGGCGGCTCCCGAAGGGCGCCGGATCGAGGTGCCGCGGCTGACCAGCCCGCGCAGCACCGAAGCCATCCTGGCCCCCGTCGACCTGGCCGTGACCATCGACGGCACCGAACACGTCCTGGCCGTCCTCCAGGACTTCCCCGGCCAGCGGCTGGTCATCTTCACCGACGAGACCAACGGCGATTGGACGCCGACGATCGGCCGCTGGCTGGTGCTGCCGCTGCTGGAACCCGGCAGCACCCTGACGGTCGACTTCAACAAGGCGACGCTCTCGCACCACCACCTGAACCCGGACGTGTTCGTCTGCCCGCTCTCACCGCCCGGCAACCACCTGCCGATGCGCGTCGAGGTCGGCGAGCGCGCCCTGGTTCACTCCGCGACCGGCCAGAACTGACACGACCCATCCCCGCCAGGACCCGTCAACCCACTCACACCGAGGGAAGACCCGTATGAGCCAGGACCTGAAGGACAGAGCCATCAGATACCTCCGCGCGCTGGAGGACCGCGACTGGAAGAGCGCCCGAGCCCTGTGCGCCGAGACGGCCACCGTCTGGCACAACGACGGCAAGGGCGAGCAGTCCATCGAGGAGAACATCGCCGGAATGGAGGGACAGATCGCGTCCATCGAGTCGATGCGCTACGACGTCCTGCGCCAGCTCTCCCAGCCGGGCGAGGTCCTCCAGCAGCATGTGGTCCACGTCGCCACCACCGGCGGCACGCGTGGCGAGGTCCACGCCGCGGTCTACTTCGGCTTCGACGACGCCGGGCGGATCAGACGCATCGAGGAGTACGCCAACTTCGTCCCCGTCGGCGGCGGCTGACGGCGGCAGACAGCACACGCCCCCAACGCCGCGGTGCGCAGCGCGCGGCGCGGTGTTGAGGGGCGCCTTCGTCCACCGTCGTCGCTGAGGGCGACAACCGGGTGGAACCATCCCCGCGTGCGCGGGGCTCACTCAGGCCTTCCTCGCCTTGGGAACGCCGGGGGCCGCGGGCTCCTTCCAACGGCCGGTCGAGAGGAAGTCCTCCAGCACCCTGGTGTAGGGCTTCAGGTCGAGCCCGAACTCCTTTTCGACCCACCCTTCCTTGTAGTAGTTGTTCATGTACCGCTCGCCCTGGTCGCACATGAGCATGACGACACTGCCCTTCTCCCCGTCGGAGAGCATCTCGGCGAGGATCCGCAGCGCGCCCCACAGGTTGGTCCCGGTCGAGGGCCCCGCGCGGTGGCGCAGCCGGGAGAGGAGCAGGCGCATGGCCGCGATCGATGCGGCGTCGGGTACCGAGATCATCCGGTCCACGACGGCGGGCAGGAACGAGGGCTCCACCGTCGGACGCCCGATCCCCTCGATGTGGGAGGGCTTTCCCTTCATCCAGGTCGAGGGGTCCTTGGGCCACTGGCTCTTGGGACGGCCCTCGTTGACCGTCCAGTTGGGGAAGAACGCCGAGTTCTGCGGGTCGACCACGCACACCCGGGTGTCGCGGCGGCTGAAGCGGATGTGGCGGCCGATGGTCGCGCTCGTGCCCCCGGTGCCCGCTCCCACCACGATCCACTTGGGGTCGGGATGCCGTTCCTCGGCGATCTGCCGGAAGATCGTCGCCGCCACGTTGTGGTCGTCGCGGTAGTCGTAGGCGCGCTCGGCGTAGGTGAACTGGTCCATGAAGTGGCCCTTGGGGGGCTCCGCGGCCAGGCGGGCGGCCTCCTTCTCGATGTCGCCGTCGGGTCCGGGGTTCCTGACCTCTCCCCCGTAGGACTTGATGAGCTCCACCTTCTCCCGGCTGGTGCTCTCGGGCACCACGGCCGTGAACTTCAGTCCCAGGAGCTTGGCGAAGTAGGCCTCGGAGACCGCCGTGGAACCGCTGGAGGCCTCAAACACGTGCGTGCCGGGTTCGATCCACCCGGTGCACAGCGCGTGCAGGAACAGCGCGCGGGCCATGCGGTGCTTCAGGCTGCCGGAGGGGTGGACGGACTCGTCCTTGACGTAGAGGTCGATGCCCCACTCCACGGGGAGCGGGAACTGGAAGACGTGCGTGTCCGCCGAGCGCGTGGCGTCGGCGTGCAGCAGCCGGACCGCCTCCTTCACCCAGGCCCGTTTACGGCTGTCGTAGTGGTCGACGATGCGCGTGGTGACGGCTGCGGTGTCCTGCTGGCTCTGTGTCGTGGTCATGAGCCGGAGCTACCCCCGCGCAGGTCACAGGGACCGGCGCGGAGGAGAAATCGCTGCTCAGGCTTCCGATTCCATCCTGTTTCCCAGTCTTGGTCCCCGGCTTCGGGAGCGATTTCGGCTCCTCCGCTTCGAGTAATCGGGGAGGGCCGCCACACGGGGGCACAGGCCACGGCCTTCCACACGAAGGAGCGGCGATCGCGTCCGTCCACCGCCGGTGGGAGGCCGGGTAGAGCATGGCCGGAAACGGCCACACCACACCCGAGCTGGCACAACAACTGTGCGGTGCTGGCCCGACACGCGCCGCGGAGCCCGTTCGTCACCGGGCCCGTGCATGATCGGGACCATGGAACGCTGTGACTTCTGTGAACTCCCCATCGGTGGCGGCTGCGCGTGCTCGCTCGTGCGCGAGAACAGGAGCAGCGCCTCCGGACAGGGCGGCGACCCCTCCCCGGGCGACGCGCACTTCCCCGGGAGGACCATCCTCATCTCGCCGCGCGGCGTGGCCCACCGCCCGGGCTGCCTGCACCAGTCCGACTCCGAGATCAGGGCGCCGCTCTGGGGCTGGATCCCCGAGCCCGACCCGCAGCTGTGGCGCCGCCTCAGCGAGGGCTCCCCGGCCCGGGCGACGCACGGCAACACCGAGCGGGTCGCCACACGCCGCTGCCAGAGCTGCGACAGCTGAGGAAGGAGGTGCCCGTGACCGCCAGTCACCAGCGTCCGCCCGTCCTGCCCCGTCCGGTCACCGGTGTGTTCGTCCGCCAGATCATCCATACCGCGTGCCCCGGCAACTTCGCCGTCGTGTGGCTGGACGCGCTGCCACCCGCGGAGGACGTGCTGCCGGACGAGGGCGTGGAGTTCGTCGACGACCTGCCCGCCGTGTGCCACCGACCGGGGGAGCCGCTGCCCGCGGAGTTCACCGAAGCGTTCGCGAACGGGTTCCGTCAGGGTTGGCGATCACGGGGACGGGGCGTCCCTCCCTACACCGTGCGCGTCGTCCTGCGGGACGCGGCCTGGCACGAGAACGACTCCAACCACTGGAGCTTCGAGCAGGCGGGGCGCGTGGCCGCCCGCGAGGTCCTGGACTGCGTGCGCGAGGGCCGTTCCCCCCGACCGGCCGGACGGCCCGTCCGGCCCGGCTCCTCCATCCCTCCACTGCCCAGGACGCTGACGCCTCCCGACGGCTCCTCATCCGTCTGACTCGTGAGAATCTCCGCACCCGGTCCGGTATGGAGGCCGTAGCATCCGACACGCGGTGTAATGACCCGAAAGCACCGCGTGCTCTTCCAGTCGCCATGTGGCGTATCCATGGTCTCCCTGAAAGGTCCCATGCGCGAGAACAAGGCCACGGAGCTTCACCGGAGCCGGACGGAGTGGTTCGCCAACGTGAGCACCGCGGTCCTGGACGGCACGGGTCCTCATCCGGCTCTGGACCCGCACCTGTTCCGGCGCGATCTGGGCGACGTGGACCTGCTGCGGGCGGCTCTGGTGGTACACGCCGCCTTTCGGCTCACCACCGGGGAGGACACCGCACGGCTCGTGGACTGGCTGCGTACTAGAAGGCTCTTCGCCCCTTTCCCACCGGCTGACCCGGAGCTGCAATCCCTCGTGCAGTTGGTGGCCCACCTTCTGGAACACCGATGTCTGTGGAGTGACGCGGTCCCGGCGATGTCCGCGGTACGCCCGTGGGAACTGCCGCAGTTCTCCTCCTGCCTCATCGAGTACTGGACCTCCCAGCGCGGCGCCGTCGTGCCTCCGGCCCAGCTCCGACGCGACCTGCCCTCGGTCTGGGGCATCAAGGCACCCGGACTCGTCGATGCCTGGACGGCTCATCCCGCGGATCCGTTCACCCACGTGGTGGACTTCTTCGACGTGCTGATCGGCGAGGAGCCCATCGTGGCCAATCTTGCGGTCATGTGCCTGTCCCACGACACGGTGTACGAGGACATCGACCGTTGGACGGAATCGCTCTCCTGGGACGGCCTCGCCGTGGGACACCTGTCCTCGTTCGGCCGCGACCTTCGCCAGCTCAGGAGTGCGCGCACCGTCCTGGAACGCTTCGCGGCCAGTTCCGCCATGCCCGAGGAGGCCCAGCCCTTCGCACAGCGCATACGTGAACTGATGGACGGGCAACAGTCGCGCCACCAGCAGGCCATGAGCGGTCTGACCGCCCACGAGATCATCCTCCTGGGCGGTCCGAACGAGGGTCGGACGTCCTGAGTCAGCGCCCGGATGTCCACACGGCATGGACACCCCGATCCGGCCACCCGTCAGTGGATCAGAACAGGGGTTGGGTCGTAGGTCGCCTCGACAGGTTCGGCCCGCCTCGAGAGCGGTTACGGGCCTGGCGTTGGGAGGCGGTCTCATAGCTGCGTTCCACCGCCACGACGACCCCCTGACGGCTCTCCAGCCTTTCCCTCACCAGACGGTCGAGGGCTTCCACGGTCGTCCCCACGGTTCCCACCAGGCCCGCCTTGACGAGGTCGATGAACTCGGTGTTCGTCAGGTAGCGAGGAACCGTGTCGTATCCCAGACGCGCGCCACCGCGCGCCCCGAGGATGCGCGGATCGTTCATGAGCAGCCGCACATAGGAGACCGGGAGGTAGAGGCCCTTCCCCGGGGTCATGCCGACCGGCTCCTCTCCGGGCTCCCACTGGGCCAGCTTGACGAAGCGCGGATCACTGCTCAGGCGCCAATCCTCCGGAGTCCTGGGCGGCCTGCTCAGGGCGGCCGCCTTCTCCATCCTGTCCAACTGGCTCCTCAGACGGTCGTCCACCCGAACGTTCTTGTCCCCGTAAGGGATTCTCTTGTACTGAACGAAGACGAAGCTCTGGGTGCTGTGGTGGTAGTAGATGAGGTCCGTCCCCAGCCTGGCCTCCACCGTTGTGGCGTTGACGTTGACGATCTCCAATCTACGGTCGCCCTCGACGAGAACTTCAATGTCCCTCCGGCGGCCCTCCACACCCTTGCCGAAGTCGACGATCGGATGTGTGTCCGCTTCGATGAGAGCCTGCTCGTTCGGCTCCCTGATCAGTCCCGCCAGGTAGGGTGCGTTGGCATCTTCAGGACGTTTCCAGACTTCGAGCCGTGATCCGGTGAATCCGCCCATCCTCGCGGCGACGCGAACGGCGTCGCGTTCCTCCTGGCGAAAGGCGTCCTCCGGACGCTGCTCGTCAAGCAGGTCCCGTTCCAGGACCGCACGAAAATAACCGAGTTGCTCGGCGATTTCCGAGGACGTGTCCCTCAAAGCGTCGAGGACGACTCTTCCGTCCTCTTCGGACATCGGGTGAGCTCCCTGCCTGACTGCGTGCGCGAGCTTGTCGGCGGAGTCGCTGGCAAGCTTAGCCCGCAAGGCATCCAGGGGAAGAAGACCACCGAAGGAACGCACGAGGTCCACCTTGATCCGGCGGCCGACCGTCGCGACCTTGTCTCCCGACGGGTGAAGGATGACTCCGACCTTCTCCAGATAGATCCCTGGCCGCACACCCCGTTCCTCTGTTTCGTGGTGCACGAACAGCAGAGCGATGTTCCCTTTGGGATAAGGGGTGGGTATCCCCGGAGGAAGAGTGTGGGTGAAGTACTTCTTGGTGTCGAGGTTTCCGCGGATTTTTTCACGCAGGGAGGATTTCATGGAGAAGACGTAAATCACACAGAGAACCCTAGCGCTAGAAGCTTTGAGAGCGTGCGGTGGGACCGAATTCGGACCGGCCGCATCTCCCCCGCGGGCGGCTCCAGATTCCCAGGAGTAGAAGACGGCACCACGTTCTGCCACGCGTTGTCGAACCGAGGTTACACAGATGGTGCTCGGTCGATCATCCCGGAGTTGGGGCTGGCCCCGACCAGGGTGTTGTCCGGGCTGTCCCACGGACGCTACGACCGCAGCGTCTCAGTCCGTACCGGCTCGTCGAGTACCGTGCGCGCACCGTCGAAGTCCGCGAGCTGTGCGACCACGGTCGTGACGGCCAAGCGTTCGGGCAGGACGGCCGAGAACTTCAGACCGCGGACGGCTCTCGGATCCACGTCCGGGAGCACCAGCGAACCGTCCTACCGCAGGGCGGGCACCGGGGATGATCGAAGGGCAGGCACGGTCGTCCTCCGGGGTTCCACTACCAGACACCACAATGATCGCGAAGTCCGTCCGGCCGGAGCTACCCCAATCCGAACTGTCCATACGACACCGAAATATGAACGGTTCCTGATCGGGATCGAGCCCGACGCGGTACCTCTACAATCCGGTCGTGCACTCAATTCCCCCCGGAAGACTTCTCCAACTCGTCCTTGCATGCGCCGCGGCATGCCTACTCACAGCATGTGGAAGCGCCGGAACAGAAGCTGGATCATCGCCGTCAGCGGACGGCCCGTCAACGTCCGCGACGCCGACAGACGGTCTTCCATCACTCTGCGGCACCCTGCCGCTCTTTCTCACCGCCGCTGACCAGCTGGCCGATGGCACGATGGTCAACGGCTTGGAACCCCTGCCCGAGGAGACATCCGTGAGCCGCGCGCGCGCGACAGCACCGGAAGCGTCGACACCTTCGGGATCATGATCGGTGACAACCTGCCCCACGAACTCGAGGATGACGTCGCCGTCATCATGGAAGCAACGGCCTCTTCGACGAATACCTCCAAGCAGGCGGCGAACCGGCCGACGTCTACGACTTCACCGACAACGACGAGTTCGAGCAGACTAGGGAGGGTTTGCGGACCTTTCTCGACGATGACAGCGGCTGCTGACCGTCTGCGTCCGCTGCTGACCTCGAGTGCGCGGGCGAGGAAGCCATCGCGAAGGCCATATCTCCATAGCAAGATCCACATCCGAGCGTTTCTGGATGTAGAGCGAGCCCAGGAATCTCATAGACAAGAGCACGGCCGAACCCTTCTCTCAATTACTCCGCCATGGTCTGGGCAAGGCGTGCGTCGATCTTTGCCACCAGGTCTTTGAAGTCCCGGTAGCAGGTCTGGACGAAGGTCTGGGTACTGCCGAGGGCACCGTCCGCGGCCCGCAGGTCGAACATGGGCTTGCGGGCGTCATGTGCGAGTGGCATGAGGCTGCGGTAGTTGCGAATGGTGGCGATCTCGTGCTCGGCTTCCGCTGACGGCGTCGCCCGGTCCAGGACGAACCGGTCATAGACCACAGGGATACGTTCAAGCCAGCGCTGGTAGGCCTGAACAGGTCGGTCCAGCCGCATACCGGGCTGCATGATGACATAACCGATCGGCAGCATGTGTCCGCTCGGCACCTCCAGATCCCGCGGCGCCCGGGGGAGCACGATGTCCTGCCAGTCCCCGCGCCAGGCACGCAGCGTCGGACCGAGGTTGCGCAGGCCGCGCAGCGAGAACAGGTCGGCGGCCAGGGGCATCAGGACCGTGTCGGATGACAGCAGGGCGGCCCTGTTGATCGCTCCCAGATTGGGGCCCACGTCGATCAGGGTGATGTCCGGCTCGATGCGTCGGCGAACGCCCTGAATGATGCGGTAGAACGCCGTGGTGGTGCGCAGTGCCTTCTCGTCTCCGCTGAAGCCCTTGGCCCAGTTCGTGGACAGCTCGTCCTCGAACCTGCTCAACTCCAGGTCTCCAGGGATCAGCCACAGGTTCTCGGCCGTCTCGATGGGGTCGACCTCCCTGATGTCCCCCGTCCCCTTGACGATCGGTTCGACCGCCTGGGCGATGGTCCACACCCCTCCGAGATCGAACCTGGAGAAGAGCCTCTCTTGGCTCTGGGGGAAGGTCGGCTCGGACTCGTCCCAGAGAAAGGACAGGTCTTCCTCGTCCAGGAAGGAGGAGGTGAGGTTGGACTGCGGGTCGAGGTCGACTGCCAGGACCCGTTTGCCCTGCCGCTGGTACATGTGCGCGAGGTGGTAGACCAGCGTCGTCTTACCGACACCGCCCTTGTTGTTGAACAGCGCGACGGACGTCATCAGCCTCTCCTCAGCACGACGGCCCAGTGGGATTCTCCGACCTCGAACTCCGGCGGCGGGTTGCCGTTGCGCTTCAGGGCCTCCCTGATCCTGTTGATGCCCCGGCCGAAGCGGTTCACGTAGCCGAGGTTCTTGAGCGCACCGGCCAGGGAGGGGTTGCGGTAGTCGTTGACCCGGTCGTAGTTGTCCTCCCGTACCGCGCCGTGGGGCCCGCCCGGGTTGCTGATCTCCACCCGGTCGCTGAACCAGAGGATCCGGATGGGCGCGTTGGACGACTCGTAGTTGCGGTGCATGACCGCGTTCATGATGGCCTCGCGGAGCGCGGCGAGCGGGTAGTCTGGACGGCTCTCCTCACGGAATCCGCCGGTCTCCGCGAGCCTGGTATGGATGTGCCCGCGCAACAGCGCGTCCAGCCGTTCAGTGGTGTCGACGACGTTGGCCCGCAGCTCCTGGTCGTCCACGACCGCACTGTCCATGTGATCGCCCTCGTAGCGGACGAACTGGGTGTAGGCGCCGGGGAGGGCGGCGGACGGGTCCAGACCGATCAGAAGCAGACCCAGGACGGTCGCCTGCCCCGAGTCGGGATCGAGGAGACGCAGTGAGGCCAACTGCTGCTCTTCGGGGCGATGGTTCTCCTCCAGGACCTCTTCGGAGACCGCGTTGGGCAGGTAGGTACCCCGAAAGAGCTGTAGGTCCAGATCGGCCGCGGTGCAGCCGGGCCAGGCATGACTGTCGAAGGGCAGGGACTTGTGTCGCCTGCGCTCGGTGAGGATCCACTCGTCGTCGGAGGTCGCCTTCCTCGTCGTCGGACCGGGGCGCACCCAGGCGATGCCGTCGAGCCGCACGGGCGGCGCCGGTGACGCTTCGACGTGGATGTGGATGACGGGTTCGCCGTTGAAGCGGGCTTGTTCGACCGTGAAGGAGGGACGGTCCAGGATCTTGCCGTCGTCGCGGAGGTTGGCGAGGTTCAGAAGGGCTTTGTCTGAGGTGTCGAGGTCGGGCTCGACCGTGCCGTCGTCGCAGACCCCGATGAGGATGTCGCCGCCGCCCTTACCGGTCAGGTCGTTGGCCATCGCGCAGACGGCCTTGCGGATGACGTCGAGGTTCCTGACCACTCGCTTGAACTCCAGGACACAGGTCTCCTGGGTACCCAGCTCGGAGGCGAGTTCGCGTTGCATCGTGTCCGTTTCCATGTGTTCCGCGCACCGGTCGCGGTGTGGTGGAGAAGCGTGATCAGGCAGTCCCGGTATGACCGTACAGCCGAGCATCCTACGCAGGTGCGACGGTGGCCGCCTCGTCTTCAGGAGGCGGCCACCGCCGGGGGTCGTGGGTGATGCTCAGGTGAGGGCGGGCGCCGGGTCCAAGAGGCGGACGAGGGCTCCGATGTCGGGAACCTCGGTCAGACCGGCGGGCGAGGCCACCCAGTAGGACATGGTGCTCTCGCCGAACCAGATGACCAGGTGTGGGTGGCGGGCCTGGAGGGCGGCGGCTCGGGTGTGTTCGCGGACGAACTCGGAGCGGTGGCCGCCCAGGCGGGGCAGGCGCGCGGCGCGGCGCCGACGGCACGAGGGGTGCTCGCATGCCGGGCAGAAGGGACCGACCAGCGGGTGCCGTCGGGGCAGCGGCGGAAGCGGTCGGTGCAGTGGGTCGCTGGCGGGCCGGGGTACGGGGATAGGATGCGTCACTGATCCTGCTTTCTGAACATGTGGAAGTGTGCGGATTTCAGGGTTGTTGTGGGCCCGGGAAGAGCGTTGCCGCGCTCTCCTGGGCCCTTCTGCGTGCGTGCAGCGGTGCGAACGTCTACGCGGTGGTGTTCCAGAGGCTGTCGGTCAGGTCGTAGGCCAGGAAGAACCAGACCTGACGGTAGTTCGGGACGCCGTTGTCGCCCCAGGAGGAGGCGAAGGCGTCGATCATGGCCAGGCCGCGCCCGGACTCGGCGGCCGGGTCCAGTCCGTTGGGGTCGGGTGCCAGATACGAGCGCTGCCCGAGAACGGTCTTCCCTCCGTCGCGGGAACCCTGGTCGCGGCAGGCGAGGCGCAGGCCGGTGCGGGTGCGCTGGCAGGTCAGGGTGTAGACGCCGAAGGGTTGGCCCGAGCGGGAGTGGCGCAGGGCGTTGTTGGCGAGTTCGCTGCCCAGCAGGGTGAACAGGTAGCGGTAGTCGCGGTCGCGTTCGGCGGCGCAGGTACTCAGGAACGCGCGCACCAGGGGCATGTACTGGACCGAGCCGCCGAAGTCGTAGCGGCGCGTCTTGTAGTGGGCGCGGTCGGACCGGCCGGTGAAGTAGTGGCGGCACCGGGGCGGAACCAGCTCAGCGAGGGGCACGGTCACCTCGGGCAGCGCAGGCATGGGTGCGGTTGCGGGCATGGCGAACAGACTCCTTGCACGTGTGGAGCGACAACAGGGGTTCGGTGTGCCCGCAGGTGTGAGACCTTCGCGTTTCCCGATCAGCGGGAAGGGGCACGGCGTAGCCTGACCACCAGAGACTCTGCGTGAAGCCCTGGTCACTGACTACACCTTCAAGTTAGTAGTGAATCTCACTACCGTCAAGCAAATGAAGGAAGTTTCACCAGGAAAGAGATACACTGTCACCATGCAGCGTCCTCACAGCCCCACCCTCCGCCGTCGACGCCTGTCAGCTGAGCTCAAGCGAGCTCGCAACGAAGCGAATCTGACCACTACACAGGTGGTGAAGACGCTCAAGTGGGCAGCTGGCAAGCTGAGCAAGATCGAGACCGCCGAGACACAGACGATCAAGGCTGACGATCTCGACAAGATGCTGGATCTATACCAGGTCACCGAACCCGACAAGCGCGAGGCTCTTCACGCTCTCGCCAGGGACGCCAAGGTTCGGGGCTGGTGGTCGAAGTACCGAGAGGTGTTCGGACCTCAGTCACTCCCGGACTTCGAAGCGGAGGCATCCGCCATCCGTACCTTCGAAGGGCTGGTGATCCCCGGCCTTCTCCAAACACCTGACTACGCTCGCGCCGTATTCCAAGGTGGTCGCTACACCAGCGTGGAGGAGAGCGAACGCCGTGTCACGGCCCGTATGGAACGACGCGACATCCTGACACGGTTCAAGCCCGCGAGCCTACGTGTCGTCTTGGATGAAGCAGCGCTGCACCGCGGGGTCGGTAGCGCTGAGGTCATGGCTGAGCAACTGCATCACTTGCTTCACATGGCCAAGCTTCCCAACATCGACCTTCAGGTATTGCCCTTCAGCGCAGGCGCCCATGCCGCGCTTACAGTTCCTTTCAGCATCTTGGACTTCCCAGACCCGCTTGACGCCCCGATCGTGTTCGTGGACACCGCCTCGGGTGGTCTATTTCTGGAAGAATCTGACGAAGTGGAAGCGCACAGCGTCACCTTCGGTGACGTTCAAGGCTCTGCGATGAGCGCAGCTCAGTCCGCCAAGGTCATTACAGAAGTTCTAGAAGCCCTAGAGAGCAAACCGTGAACGACGAGCTGATTTTCAGGAAAAGCAGCTACAGCACTGCTCAAAGCCAGAACTGCGTCGAGGTCGCCGACCTGCCCCACGGCACCGCCGTCCGGGACTCCAAGAACCCCGCCAAGGGCCACCTCCCCTTCCCCGCAGACGAGTGGGACGCCTTCCTCACAGCCGCCCGCAGCTGACGGCTGTCCCCGCGAGAACACGTGGGCCCTGGCACCTGGAGTCTCACCAGGTGCCGGGGCCCACTCACATCCCACGTCCCTTACAGCAGCGCGCCCGGGGGTTTGAACAGGCCCCCGTCCTCGAAAGCGTCGCCCTCGGCCTTCTCCGCCGCTTCCGCCTTCTCGGCCTCGGCGGCCAGCTCCGCCGCGTTCGGGGGCAGGAACCGGCTCGGCTCCCCGTGCCAGGACACCACCAGGGAGTCCCGGGCACGTGTGGCCGCCACGAACAGCAGCGAACGCGCCTGCTGCATCTCCTTGCGGTAGCGCGGCCCGTCGCTGTCCCGGTACCGCTCCACCCGCTCGTGCGGCACCAGTCCCTCGGTGATACCGGCGATGAGCACGTGCTGGTACTCCAGCCCCTTGTACCGGTGCAGGGTGCCCACGTGCACCGACTGCTCCTTGCCGGGCGGCGGCCCCTCACGCCCCAGGGAGGCGGCGCTGATCCCGCCCCGGACCAGTTCCCGCTCCATCTCACTGACCATCTCCCCTGTGGGCACGGCCACCGCGATAGAGGGCACTCTTCCCTCGGCCTCCGAGCGCTCCCGGATGGCCCGGATGCGGCCCACGAGGGCCCGCATCTCGGCCTCCCAGGTGTCGGCTCCGCGGAAGGCCGGCCGGGGACCGCGCAGCACCGACCGGTAGCCCCGCAGGGTGTCGGTGCCCTCGTCCAGATCGTCCCAGGTCTCCTCCCCCAGCAGCCCCAGCGCCGAGCCCAGGATCTCCCGGGTAGTGCGGTAGCTCAGGGTCAGGCGGGAGGCGCGACCCACGATGTTGATGCCCAGGCTGCCCAGGGACACCTGGTTGCCGTAGATGCGCTGGTGGGTGTCGCCCACCAGGAAGATGTCGTCGTCCTTGTGGTCGACCATCGCGCGCAGCAGCGTCCAGTGGGCGGGATTGAGGTCCTGGGCCTCGTCCACGACCACGTGTTCGTAGCGGAACCGCAGGCTGGCGAAGGACTGGTCCTGGCGGTGCAGCATCGGACCGCCGTGCTTGGCCTCCTGCTCGCGGTTGTGCCGGATCTTGGCGGCGCGGTCCACCTCCACCCGGGCGGCGGCCTCGGCCACCTGGCGGAAGGTCCACACGCCCCTCTCCTCCAGGCGCATGGTGAAGCGCTCCACGAGCTGCCAGATCTCGGCGCGCTGGGCGCGGCTGACGCGCTGCCCGCGCCCGGCGCGGCGGGCCCGGAAGTACTCGGAGCGGCTGCGCACGCTCTGGCCCAGGATCACCTGGCTCCACTCGGCGTTGAGGAAGTCGGCGTCCCAGTTCTGCTCGCCGAGCTCGACGAGCATGTCCTCCCACTCGCGGGCGGCCTGCTGGTCGTTGACCGTGCGGCGGCGCTGCCTGCCCTGGCCGCTCTCGCTGACGATCCTGGAGGCGAGCTGGTCGATGTTGACGATGTCGACCCGGTCCAGGAGCTCCTGCCCGCCCAGGTCCAGCATGCGGCGGCGCAGGTCGGCGGCGAGGTTCTTGTTGAAGGTGGTCAGCAGCACGGGCTTGGTGAAGCCCTTGGGCAGCCGCTCGACCAGGTACTTCACCCGGTGCAGAGCGACGATGGTCTTGCCGGTGCCGGGGCCGCCGCTCACGCGCGCCGGGCCCTTGTAGACACGATCGACGAGCTTGCGCTGGGTGGGGTGCAGGAACACCTTCCACGCGGCGAAGTCGTCCTCCAGCACCTGTTGGAGTTCGGTGTCGGAGGTGGTGACCCGGGTGGCGGGACGCGCCAGGGCCGCGGCGTAGTCGGTGGTGTCGACGGGCTCGGGGGCGACGACCGGGCGGGTGACCTCCTCCATCACCTCGTCGAAGCCGCGTCCGTCGGCGAGGGCGAGCAGGACCTCCTCGGTGTGGCGGGGGGCGTACTCGACCAGGCCGAGGAGCCTGCTCTCGGAGGTGATCGTCAGCGCGAGGGAGACCAGCCCGTCGGCCACGCCCAGTTCGCGCAGCTGCTCCTCGCTGTAGTCGGCCAGGAGGGGGCGGGGGCCCGGGTCGGCCGGTTTCGCCGCCTCGATCGACTCGACCGGTTCGACCGGCTCGGCGGGGGCGGCCGGTTCCGGGGCCGGTGGCGCCGGGACCTCCTGGGTGGAGGCCGGGGCCGGTTCCTCCTCCGAGGCGCTCGCCTCGGCCGAGGCCACCACGTCGAAGATCTCCAGGGCGCCGGTCACCGCGTTGATCTCGAAGCGGAACCGGTCCAGGTGCTCGTAGACCTCCCCGCGCGGACGCAGGGCGACGAGGATGTAGTCCTGGTTGCCGACGTGGAACAGGATCACCCGGTAGTCCTGGATGAGCCTGGCAGAGAAGAGCCGGTCGTGTCCCTTGAGCGCCTTGAAGTGCAGTCCCGGGGCCGTGGGGTTCTCCCGGAACTTGTACTGGAAGTCGTAGAGCGCCCCCTTCACGTTCCGGGGGAGTTTGCGGATCTCCTTGTCGGCCTTGTCCAGCAGCCTCAGCGTGGCCTTGTCCTGCACGCTCATCCCTTCACCGTCGTCGTGTCGTCGTCGCCCCTGCCGGAGCCCGCGCCAGCGTCACCGTCGTCACCGGTCAGTATCCGGGCCAGCTCCGACACATCCCACTGGTTCGCCTCCCGCACGTGCCAGCCCGCCCGGGCGTAGGCCTCCTCCCCGCGGGCGCGGTCCTCGGCGTTGCCGATCAGTTCGGCGGACAGCAGCACGGCCACCTTCCGATCGGGCCAGGCCAGTTCGGCGGGCCACAGCCCCGGGCCTTCGAGTTCGTAACCCGCCTCCGGAGCGGGGACGCCCCGCCGGGCCAGTTCTCCCGCCAGGGTGACCAGGCCGGGTTCGTCGGGCTCCATCAGGTCCCTGACCTGGTCCCAGCCGGGGTCGACGGTGATCTCCACGGTGTGGGCGCCGTCGGCGGGGACCTCCGGCCCGGGCCCGGTGGCGGAGGGGACCGGGGTCGGCTCGGCGGCGGTGGCCGCCAGGGTGGCCAGTCCCAGTTCCAGACCGCTCTCCTGGAACCGGGTGCTGACGAGGGTGTCGCCGAACAGCTCCTCCGCTTCGGCCGGGTCCAAGGGCTGGCGGGCGAGGCTGTCGTCGAGCCCGTCGCCGCCCACGGCCGAGAGCACGGTGGCGTCGAGGGCGTCCAGGGCGCTGATCGCGAACTGGCCGGCGTCGCCGCCCTCGCGGGTGAGGAACTGCACGAGGTTGCCCCAGTACAGCCAGGACTTCCAGCGGCGCCGGTGCGCGTCGGGGTCGGCGGTCAGCGCCTCGTCGCGGTCGTCGAGGACCGTGAAGGCGCTGATGGTCTCCTCGGCCTTGTTGGCGACCAGGACCATCCGGCATCCGGCGTCGTCGGTGGCCCGGATGAGCACGCAGCCCCGGCCCGGGATCCGCTTCGGCAGGGGGGCGCCGCGCAGGGCCGGGACCACGTGCGGGGTGAGTTCGACCGCCCCTCCCCCGGCGTGCTCCACCCCGGTGGTGCGCATGGTCCCGGTGACGGCGGCCGTGGCCCGCTGGACCCAGGCCTTGGGGTCGGGGTCGCCGAGGTAGGAGAACAGCATCCGGGAGGGGCTGTCCCAGACCGTCTCGTCCAGGTTCCTGGGGTCGCCGCCCTGTGCTCGGTAGGCGTCCTGTGCCTGCCTGCGCCCGTTGGGCCCGTAGGGTTCCCAGGCCGGGTGCGGGACCCTCTTGCCGTCCAGGTGGTCCAGGTCGTCCCAGTTGAGCTGGAAGACCGTGATGCCGTGGGCGCGCAGCCGGGCGCGCTTGTCGGCGTCGTCGGCGATCCGGTTGTGCTCGGGCGAGGCGTGGTAGGTGTAGCCGTCCAGGTAGAGGGCGACCTGGTCGCCTCCGGTGTCCAGGCGGCGGAAGACCACGTCGGGGCGGGTGCCCTTGATCGTGTTCTGGAACAGCACCTCCCAGCCGATGACGCCGCCGTTGGGACCGATCAGGCGCAGGACCGCGCTGCGGCGGCCGTTGACCCTGCCGCCCAGCTCGAAGGAGCGCCCCGCGTCGGGGGCCTTGGCCCAGCGCTGGAGCGCCTGGAGGAAGCGGGCCTCCAGCTCGCTCTCGACCTGGTCCCACAGGGAGATGTCGTCGGTGCGGGCGATGCTGTCGGTCTGCCAGTCCTCCAGCAGGTCCTCCAGCATCTCCTGGGCGAGCAGCCGGTCGGCGTGCGGGAACTCGCGGTCGCTGACGTGGGCGAGCAGACAGCGGTGGCAGGCGGCCCTGCCCTCCTGGTCCTTGCAGGAGCAGTCCGCGACGACCTGGTGGGCCGCGGTGAGGACCTCGCGGATGCCCTCGTCCCCGGAGCGGGGGTTGAGGTAGCCGCTGCCGCCGGGCAGGGTGTCGTGGATGACGAGGTAGCGGCGGCGGTGGCCGGTCTGCTCGTCGGGCATGGTGGCCACGGTCGCGGCCAGGTGGTCCAGGGCGCCGCCGTAGACGCGGGCGAACCCCGCCATGAGCGCGGCCTTGAAGCTGACGATGCGCTCGGCGGTGTGCACGGTGGCCACGGGCAGCAGGATGCGCAGCGCCTCGGTACGCAGCGTGTGCGCGAGGATGATCCGCTCGTGTTCGACCTCGTCGCCGCGCCGCTGCGGGCACCAGGGGCGGTGGTAGCCGGGCCTGGCGTCGTAGGAGCTGCCGAGCAGGCTGCTGGTGGCGTTCACGGCCTCGTCGGCGGTGGCTCCGCCGCAGGCGCGGCAGACCTGGAACGGGGTCGGGGTGACCTCGCTTCCGGCGAAGGTGACCGTGGCGGGCCGGTTCATGCGCAGCGCGCCGAGGTTGAAGCGGCGGATGACCGCCTCGCGGGTGAACTCCACGCCGAACACCCGCCCGGAGTGGCGCCAGGCGCCGGGCTCGATCGCGTCCTCGGGGATGTCCACGGCCGTGGCGGTCTCATAGAAGACGCGCTGGCGCTCGTCGTGCTCGTCGCGGATCAGGGCGTCCTCGCGGCGGTCGCGGGCGTACACCCGCGTTGGCTCCAGGACCCGGTACAGGCTGCTGCGGTCGGCGATGACGGTGTTGTCGCAACGGGGGCAGGGGGAGGTGTCCACGGCGGCGTTGTCGGTGCGCACGTACCCGCAGCCGGGGCAGACCCGCCAGTCCCGCCAGGCGGGGCGGGTCATGGAGCCGATGTCGAGCCCGTCCACGGTGTGCCGGTAACCGCGCACGTAGTAGTGGTTGCCGGGGGCGAACTCGGTGAGGGCGCGCGCGGCGGGGCGTTTGTACTCGCGCACCTCGGTGCGGAAGTCGCGGTCGCCCTCGGCGCTGCGCTCCTCCCAGGTGAGGGTGGCCTCCAGCTCGGTCGCTCCGTCCACGAGCGAGTAGTTGGGCAGCACGCCCAGGTCGACCAGGGCGCCGTGGGCGCTGGTGCGGCCGATCTCGCCGATGCGCTTGCGCACGGCGGTGCGCTCGGCCTGGAGGGCCCGCTTGCGGCGCTTCTGCTCCTTGTCGGAGTCGAGCAGGGCGTCGATGGAGCGGGTGACGGTCTCTACGCGTTCGCGCAGGTCGTTCAGGCGCGCGGCCCAGACCTCCTCGGTGCGGGCGACGGTCTCCTTCAGGCCCGCGGTGGCGTAGTGGCGCAGTTGGGCGGCGGCGTCGGGGTCCACCTCGGCCCCGGCGCCGTCGAACAGGTCGAGGAAGCCCGTGACCAGCCGGTCCCCGGAGGCCAGGGCGCTCTCGGTGAAGCCGCGCAGCCAGCCCAGGTCGCCGAACAGGTCGGCGGCGCGGCCGGGCAGCGCGGGCACGCCGGTCAGCTCGCCGCGCGCGGCCAGGTCGAGCAGGTGGGCGGCGTACTGGCGGCGCAGGATCTCCACCGCCGAGGGGAAGCTGCCGGGCGGGGCGATCTGCCCGGCGATCATGTCCAGGGGCTCCTCCAGGTAGTACCGCTCGCGGGCGCGGCGGCCGACCAGGGTGAGCAGGAAGGCGTTGCCCGATCGGCGTCCGGCCCGGCCGGCGCGCTGCACGTAGTTGGCCGGTCCGGTGGGCAGCGAGCCCAGCAGGACGGCGGACAGGGCGCCGATGTCGATGCCCAGTTCCAGGGTGGGGGTGGCCGACAGGACGTTGGGGTCGGTGTAGCGGGTACCGCGCTTGAAGGAGTCCTCCACGCGTTCGCGCTGGGCGCGGGTGAGCTGGCCGGTGTGCTCGGCGGTGGTGATCCGGAAGGGCTGGGCCTCCCGGTAGAGGCGGCGGTAGTAGTCGTCGCTGAAGCGGCGGTCCTCGTCGACGGTGAGGCGGCCGGTGCACCGGTAGCGGGGGCAGGCCGCGGCCTCCCAGTCGGCGCTGTGGTCGGGGTGGACGGTCTGGCGCCAGTTGCACACGTGGCAGCGCAGACCGCCGGTGACGACGGCGTCCCCCTCGGTCAGCGCCCGGACCTGGACGTGCCCGGGGGTGAGGCCGTAGATCCGGGTGGAGCCGTCGGCGGCAGTGGTGCGGGTGAGCAGGCCCTCGTCGTGCAGCACGTCCAGGAGCCGGCCCAGGTAGCGGGGCACGGTGTCGGCCTTGACCTGGAGGCAGCGCACGGTCCAGTCCTGGTACCAGGTGCCGCTTCCGGTGATGGAGTCGAACTCGCTGCGTTCCTTGCGCTGGTCGGTGACGAAGCGCGGCGCGGGCAGGCCGGAGCCGCCCCGGGGCTTGGGGAAGGCGGGCATGCCGTCGGGGCGCTGGCCCCAGATGGTGCCGAAGCGCCTGGTGCCCGCGTTGTGGACCCAGGGGTCGAGCCAGTGGTGGCCGATACCACCCCGAGTGCGCACGCGTTCCAGCAGGCCGCGCACGTACCCCCGGAAGACGGACAGGTCGAGGCGCTCGCCGAGCTGGTCGCCGCTGTGCTGGAGGATGTCGCGGGCCAGCGCGGCGATGCGGTCGGGCTCGTCCAGTCGGACTTGGGCGGCGGCCGTGCGGGTCAGCTCCAGGGTGCGACCCTGGCGGGAGCGCAGCCCGAACTCCAGGACGGCGGTGAAGGCCAGGCGCTCACCGACCAGGTCCCACTCGCGGGTGCCTCCGCCGCTCTCCCCCGCCAGCAGCCGGTCGACGCCGGGCAGGTCGTGCATGTCCGGCGGGACCACGCACGCCAGGTAGGCGGGGTCCCCGGCGTGCTCGACGGTGTCGGCGATGAGGTCGTTGAGGTCGATGGGCGAGCCGTCGGCGGGCAGGCGCGAGGCCAGCAGGGCGCGCGCGGAGAAGGTGTAGGACCGGTTGGAGACGAACCCGGCCCGGTGGGCGGCGTCCTGTACCGAGTCGCTGAACATCAGCGTCTTGGGGACCTCGCCGTCGTGGGCGAGCTGGCCACCGGTGAACAGCTCGGTGACGGCCACCGAGGCGAGCGCGGCCAGGCCCGAGCCGAGGAAGCGGGTGCCCTGGTCGGCGTCGCAGGCGGGGCAGCGGTCGTTCTCGGCGGCCCGGAAGGACTCCTTGGTGTGGCCGAGGTCGGCGAGGACGAACACCCCGTCGAGCTGCCCGGTCTCGTGCTTGGTGATGTCGGCGGCGTCCACCGGGCGCAGGTGCGTGCCCGCGGCGTTGAGCACCAGGGTGCCGGCCGGGCGCTCCTTGGCCTCGGCGCGGCTGGCCCGGATGAGGGGGCGCACGTACTTCTTGCTGGAGATGGCGCCCCGGTAGACCTTGTCGGGGTCGGTGACCAGGTCGGAGGGCGAGGACTCCGGCGAGACGGCGGCCCAGCCCGAGCGTCCGCAGTGGCGGCAGTACACGGCGGGCAGATTGGCTCGGCCGAGGTCGGCGTTGGTGGTCTCCGCGCCCAGCGCGGGCAGGGTCTCTCCGTGCCAGGCGAAGGAGGGCCTGTCGGCGACGGCGCGCAGCAGGCGCGAGACCGAGCGGACCCACAGGTGGGTCTCGACGGTGACCAGGGGGCGATCGGGTCCGTCCTCGGGGGCGTCGGGATCGCGGGCGGTGGAGAGCAGGGCGACGTAGCGGGCCAGGGCCTCGGCGGCGTGCTCGGGGGCGCTGCTGAGCGCGCGGCCCCAGGCGTAGGCGCCGCGGTCCGGGATCTCCTCCAGGACCCTGTCCATGGGCGCGACCGTGCCGTCGAGGATGTGCAGGACGGCCTTGGTGAGGATGTGTGTGCGCAGGACGGCGCCGAGTTCGCGCGGGGTGAGGTCGTCGCGGTCGGTGAAGGCGGCCATGATCCGGCCCATGGCGGTCTCGTCGCTGTGCGGGTCCCGGATCTGGGCGACCACGACCGGATCCGGCACCGGCAGTTTGTATTCGAGTTTGGGGATGAACTCGTCGACGGACAGGCGGTCCTCGCCCACCACGGAGTCGGGGCCGAACTCGGTGGCGAAGACGGTCGCGGCGACCTCACGGATGCGGTCGGCCGGGGTGGGGGTGTCGCTTCCGGGGGTGTTGGTGCCGGGCGTGTGGGCTCCGGGGCTGCTGGCGCCGTCCTTGCCGTCCTGGCCGAGGGTGGCGCTGGTGGCCACAGGGCAGATGTCGCCCAGCGGGCGGCCCGGCCGGGCGTTGCCGGTGGCGGCGGACAGGCGGCGCAGCAGCATGGCCACGTCGGTGCCCTGGGCGCCGTCGTAGGTGTGGAACTCGTCCACGACGACGTAGGTGAGGGCGGAGTCCTTCCACAGGGGAAGGTCCTGCTCGCGCTGGAGGAGCAGGTCGAGCATCTTGTAGTTGGTGATGAGGATGTCGGGGCGCTGGCGGCGGATCTGCGCGCGGGCGGTGGTCACGCGCGGGTAGCCGGTCTCGGGGGTGTCGCCGATGTAGAGGCCAGCGGTGACCTGGGACAGGGCCGGGTCGGAGAGGTATTCGTTGAGGCGCTGGGCCTGGTCGGTGGCCAGGGCGTTCATCGGGTAGAGCAGGACGGCCTTGATGCCGGTGTTCCCGGAGGCGCGCTCGCGGCGGCAGTGGTCCAGGAGGGGGATGAGGAAGGACTCGGTCTTGCCGGAGCCGGTGCCGGTGGTGATGAGGGTGGGTTCGGCGGGACCGTGGAGGGTGGACAGGCGCTGGAAGGCCTTGGCCTGGTGGAGGAAGGGCCTGAACCCGGCCGGACGCCATTCCAGGTGCTCGTGCCAGGAGTCGTCGGCGTGGCGGAAGGGCGTGCGGACGCGGAGGTAGGGGCCCCGGAAGATGCCCTGTTTCGAGTCGTTGAAGAAGGCTTCGAGTCCTTCACGGACGGGTTCGTCAGCGAGGGCGAAGGTCGTGGAGAGGTACTGGGTGATGTTGCGCTTGACCTCTGCGGCGGCGAGCGTGGGCTGCATGGTCAGACCTCCCCGTCCCAGGTACCGTCGCGCTTGGCGCGCTCGACAATTTCCGTGAAGTGGGCGTGGGCCTCGCGGTACTCGCGTTCCCGGTCGGTGTCGTAGAAGGGAGCGGCGTACCCGTCAGGGACGGTGTCCGTGGGGTCGTCCTTGTCCAGGTACTTCTTCAGGTGGAGGAAGTCTTCCTTCGTCTGCCCGTAACCGTAGGTGTTGTGGTTCTTGGCGATCTTGCGACCGTTGGCATCGAAGTGAATATCCGCTTCGTAGTCGTGCAGGACCGGGTAGCGAGACTTGTAGACGGCGGCCAGCTCGTCAGCGCTGATACCAAGCCAGACGGAAACCAGGGCATCGAGTTCCACGAGGGCGGCGCGACGTTCGTACTCGGTGCGCAAAGGTGAGGCGTACTCCCACTCGGGGCCGACCTCGCCGAGAGGAGCCAGGCGCGGCCAGTTCACCGCCCACGCTTCCTGCTGCCAGGACTCGTCATAGAGCTCCGCCCAGAGCGGAGTGTAAGCGTTAGTGAGGCAGTTAAGCCGCATAGTGCGAACGAGCAACGCGGCCTCTAGTGGGTGCCCCGCACCAGGAGCGGGCATTTTCAAAGCATCACCCATTTGCAAATGCCCACGACCGGTAACGCGCAACAAATAGTCCAAGGGAAGTGCATTCCAGAAACCAGCATTCAAGACCGTAGAAGTATTATCACCCATAGACAGAGCATGAACACCATTAACATGAGAAGGCCCCGGAGCAATGAGCGCAGCAAAGAGACTGCGTTCATTGGCTGGCGGAATCATCATTCGCCAGGCCAGGCGATAGTACTCCGTACAACGTTTCCCGTTCCATACATCCTGAGCATCTAGGAAGTCATGTTCATATCCCGCTCGCTCATAGTTAGCCACCGGAACTGCATCAACGGGAAGCCGAGTCAGATCCCACGCAGACCAGTCCCTGTTAGTCTTACAAGGAATATTGGGCCTCTTTGCAAATGGTGTCCCTTGAGAGAAATGAGGACCCTGAAGAATCACATCTTGCAAGGATGTTCTTTGAGATGTATTCCATCGAATCAAACCATCTTTTTTAGCACCCATCTCATGATATCCACTAGATACCATTGGACGACCATCACCCAAGCGACGATCAGCCTGCGCCAACCCTTCGATAGCACCAGCCTCCGCATTAGTTACCGGATACAGAAGAGGAGCCATCTCTGGAGCTTCACCTGAGGAAGCCGTCAACTCGCTCCAACGTGACAGGACCTCTCGATTAACACGAACCAGCCGCTCCCAATGTGGACGAACATCCCAGGACCCCAAATGCTTCACACCTGGAATATCCTCACCTCCTCTCCCATCAAGGGATCCCAAGAGAGTTTCAGCGATAAACAACCAGCTCACATGCAGAAAATTAACGGACTTTTTTGACCCATAAACATGAACGCCAAATTGAGCATTTCGGTCAATTTCACTAAAAACTTCAAGCTTATTAATAAAATGACCATGGATTCGCAAATGCGAATAAGAACTCGACCGGAGGGCACCTTCTTTAGCTCCACCAAAGTGGCTATCTGGATGAATCAATCCAGATTTTCCAAACTCTCCACCATTTGACCAAACTCTACACATGAAGGCTCGATAGAGATCAGGCTGCGTTCCGACAAGAAGTGGGTACGTGGCCTCATCAGACAAGAAGTCGCTGACCCCTGCAACACCAGCAAGCTCTGCAAGAAAGTAGCCCTGCGAAGTCTCAGATCCAAGGACCTGACGCTTCCGATCATATCTAACTTCAATCGGCGATTTTTCCACGAGCTTAAACCAAGGCTCCAACTCGGAGAGAACACCATCATCATCCCATGTTGGGCGAACCCAGGGAGGGTTTCCCACCTGGATATCAAAACCGCCCCGGCTCTTAAACAGATGAGCGAACTGGAGTTCCCAGTGGAAGAATCCGTGCCGCTCGGCGAGGTTCTCCACCTCGTGGAGCCAGGGGAAGCTTTCACCCAGACGGAATTCGTCCTTCATCGCCATGAGAGGAGCGAGAGAGTCCTCAACAGCGTCGAGATCTGCCAAGGTCTCAATCTCGCTGAACAGGGTCCCCTCCGGGATGTCCTGGGAACCCAACAGGGCCTCGGCGAATTTGAGCCACTTCTCCAGGTCCGCCAGGTCCAGGCTTTCCCGGGCTGAACCGAAGAGCGAGTCGTTACCACCAGCGCTGCTCAACTCCAGAGTGTTCCCGAGCCGCTGGTACACCTCATCGCTGCCGTCCAGCAGCCCTGCCTTCTGCACCGGCCAGAACCACAACGCGCACCAGGCGTCCATCAGCGTCTTGAGCCGCCAGTACGGGGTGCCCTTCTCGGTGAGGTTCGCGAGCACCTCTTCCCTCGGGATGGCGTGCTCGGGCTGGTCGATCCAGTCAGCGCCATAGACATCAACCCGCCGACTGATCTCCCGCTCGGACAGCTCCAGCCGCCGGATCACCAGCCCCCACAGGAATTCGGCCCGGCGAGACAGCGCCTGCAAGCGCCGGAACTGCGAGTTCTTCCCGCTCGTCTTGGGCTTGCGGCGCATCGCGCGCCGCCACGCACCCAGCTTCGCGGTGTCCTCCGGCGCGAGGTTCTTGGCCTCCTTCTCCGCCGCGACACTCCCCCACCCCTGTGCGGGCAGCAGGAAGTGGTGGATGTACCCCTCCGAGATGTCCCCGTCCCGGAACGGCTGATCCACCGGCGCGCTCTTGAGCCACTCGCCTTTCTTCACCGTCTCCGGGTCGTACAGCCTCCGCCCGGCACCGATCAGCGAGTTACCGCGCCGCAGGTGCAGGCCGAACCACGGGGCCTGCAGCCCCGGGTACATCACGTTCAGCCACAGCGACACCTCCGCCAGCTCCACGGCGGTGCCGTTGAGGTCCACCCCGTACGCCCGGTGCAGGGCGATGTAGGCCTTGGCCTTCTGGAGCTCCACCGCGTAGCGCTCGGGGTCCAGCTCCTCACCGCGCTCGGCCTGCGCACGCTTGAGGTACTCGGCCGCCACCTGGTTGATGGCCTCGTTCAGGAACGCCCCCGAACCCAGCGCGGGCTCGCAGATGGTCCACTCCAGCAGTTCCTTCGCCGGGGTGGTCGTTCCGTCCTGGTCCAGCCTCTCCCGCAGCGTGAGCTGCACGGTCAGCTGGGTCAGCGACTCGGGGGTGTAGTACGACGCGCTGGTCTCCCGGTCGCGCCCGGCCAGGCGGTACACGAACGACCCGGGCTTGTAGACCACCATGGGGCTTTCCCTGGTGGACTTGCCGTTCTCGTCCTTGACGCGCACCCACACGTCGTCGCTGTAGTCCTCGACCTTCGAGTGCGGCACCATCCACGAACCGCCGGACGGGTCGCCGTTCTTGGCCGCCTCGTACAGCTCCTCCTTGGCGATGAACCCGGTGTAGGACATCAGCCCCTCGTACACCGCGCCGAGCTGGTTGATGCCGAGCTGGGCGTAGGAGATGAACCCGCCGCGCCCCCTCCTGGTGCCGCGGGAGATCATCAGCCTGCGCAGCACCTGGTGCAGGGCCTCGTTGCGCAGCCGGGTATCCAGCGGCTCCATGGTCGGCTCGTCGGGGTCGTCGTCCGGGTGCGGCAGGCGGGTGCCGATCAGCCGTGTCCGCTCGGGGTCGAACAGGTCGGCCCTCAGCGGTTCGAAGCGCAGCCCGTCCCCCTCCGACAGCCCCTCGGCCTCCTCCCGGTCCAGGACGTGCCCGCGCGGGTTGTGGCCCTCGTTGACCATGCGGAACAGCAGGTCCAACGACTGGTACAGGTGCGTGCTGTTACGGGCCTCCTCTCCCACCAGGTCGTTGACGACCAGGTCGCCCAGGCGCGCCATGCTGTACCCGCGCACGTACGCCTCGTCCTTGGCGGGCACCACGCCCAGTTCGGGGCGGGCTTCGGCGTAGAGCAGGAACAGGATCCGGTAGAGGTAGCGCAGCGACTGGCGGGCCAGCTCGTCGGCGAAGGTGCGGTTGGAACGGGTGTCGATCCGCTCGGGGTCCACGCCCTGGTCACGCAGCCGGGCCAGGACCTCGTTGGCGATGATCTCGACCGAGCGCTGCAGGCCCTCGCGCAGTTCCTTGGACACGCCCACGGCGTGCTGGCGGGAGGCGTCGACGAGGGTGGCGATGGCCTCGGCTCCGCCGTCCTCCGAGGGCAGGAGCGCCTGGGCGCCGAAGAGCGCGGCGATGGTGCCGAGTTCGTCGTTGTCGCCCCGGCCCAGGGCGGTGTCCAGGCTGACGGCCAGGTAGCGGCCCTCGCCCCACACCGAGCGGTCGGCGAGGACGACCACGCCGCCCGCGAGGACGAGGACGTAGCGCAGCTTCTCGTCGCGGGCGAAGAGCCAGGACACCAGCTTGGTGCCCAGGGTGATCCGCTCGCGTCCGCCGAGGTCCACCGGGTCCAGGAGCCATCCGGCGCCGTCGGGGTCCATGGCGGCGTCGGTGTCGGGGGCCCAGCCGCACTCGACGGCGGCCACGGTGGTCTCGTGCAGGGCCAGGCAGACGGGGACGGGCTGGTCGCCGTGCTCGAAGAGGCTCTCGGCGGGCGCGTCCTTGGGGGTGAAGCCGAGCGCGGTGAGCACGTCGCGGTGCAGGGCGTGCAGGCGTTCGGTCTGGGCGGCGACCGCGGCGGGGCCCGGCGTTCCGTCGCCCTCGCGCAGCCGCTCGGTGAAGTCGGCGAACGCCTGGCGGTCGGCGAAGTAGCGCCCCTTGAGCTGGCGCAGTCCCTGGCGCGGGGTCACCGGCCAAGGCGAGCGCTCCTCCCTGGGCAGCTTGTTCTCGGCGCTCTCGCGCTCGGCCCACTCCTTGAAGGGGCCGTCCTTGCCCTTGAGGTGCTTGGGCAGCACCTCGGCCAGGTAGTGGGCGGAGAAGTACTCTCCCCGGTTGACCAGCGAGTCGTAGCCCATGCTCAGTTCTCCCCCTTCACCACGGCCAGCACGCGCAGCAGCGGCTCGCCCGACGTGCGCATCCTGCGCATCAGCCGCTCCTGTTCGGCGACGGTGTCGTGCACCCGTCCCCGTTCCTTCTGTCGGCCCTCGCCCAGGCCGTCCAGGCTGAGCTGCCGCCACTCCTTCAGCCGCTGCTCGGGTGCGGCCAGGTCCTGTTCGATGCGGGCGTCGTATGCGGCACTGCGCTCGGCCAGGTGGACACGGGCGGCCCGGACCGCGTCGGGCACCAGTTCCTGGAGGGCGGACAGGTCCTCGGCGCGGCCGGTGTTGACCATGCCCGACCCGACGCCCGTACGCTGGAGGGCCTCGAACATGTCCTCCACGCGCGGGGCTCCGGGCAGGCCGGTGACGGCCATCCACTCCACGACGGTGGGCTGTCCCAGTTCGTTGGAGTAGGTGCCCTGGACGAGGAAGACGGGTTCGGTGGCCCGGGGCGCCCGGATGACCCAGGCCTGGTTGCGCTGGGTGCGCACCTGCACCTTGTCCACCAGCCACTCCACCAGCGGGTGCAGGTCGCTGACGTAGCCGGTGTCGGGCCAGGTGGTCTTGGTGGCGCGGGCCTCGTCGAGCCGCTTCAGGGCGTGGTCGCGGTCGAAGGTGACGCGCAGGCGCTCCTTCACCTTGAGCTTGCGCAGGTAGTCGGTGGGCAGTGCGCTGAGGCGGTCGGCCAGGTCGCGGGGCGGTTCGAAGGCGAGGATGCGCCCGTCGTCGTCGACGGCCACGTCACCGGCGACGGTGTCCAGGGCGGCGCGGACGAACTGCTCGGTGGAGTCGAAGAGCTGGGGTTCGGGGGCGCGCTCGGGGGCGGCGGCCTCGTCGGGCACGCCCACGTCGCCGAAGAGGATGTCGCCGATCCAGCCGCCGTCGTCGCCGTCCGCGGAGGTCGCGTCGATGGACTCGTCCACGGTGCGCCCCTGGAGCAGGTCCTGGACGAGGCGGTCCTCCTCGTCCTTGGCGTTGTGCAGGCCGGTGACCGTCTCGGCGGTGCCCATGGCGCGGTGGGCCTCGGCTTCCCTGTGCAGCAGTCTCTCAGCCACCGAGGTGTCGTCCATCGCGCCCTCGGTCGCCGTCTCCAGGATGAGCGCGCGGAACTGGGGCTCGTGCTTCTGGCCGAAGCGGTCGATGCGGCCGTTGCGCTGTTCGATGCGGATGAGCGACCAGGGCAGGTCGTAGTGGAGGAGGTGGTGGCACTGTCGGTGCAGGTTGACGCCCTCGGATGCCACGTCGCCGGTGACGAAGACCCGGACCCTGCTGTCCTCCAGGGCGAAGTCGCTGATGAGGCGCTGCTGTTCGGTGTCGGACAGGCCGCCGTGCATCAGCGCCACCTGGTCCTCCTTCAGGCCCAGCGCCTTGGGCAGGTTCTCGCCCAGCCACTCCAGGGTGGGCACGGACTCGGAGAAGACCACGGCGCGGGTGTCACTTCCCTTACCGACCCCGATCTCCTTGAGCTGTTGGACGAGGGTGGTGAACTTGGCCGAGCTGGATTCGTCGATCTCGGCGGCCAGGTCGCCCAGGGTGCGCAGGGCCGCGTGCTCTCGCTCGTCCTCGCCGTCCTTGAGGCGGCCGGTGTCCTTGTGCGTGATGGTCTTGAGCCGGTTGGCGACCGTGGTGGACAGGGCCACGTGCGAGGACAGGAAGGCCTTGAGCAGGGTGTAGGGAAACAGGTGGTCTTTCCCGCGCACCACCGGTCCGCCCTCGCGGGCGTCCCCGGCCATCCACACCCGGGCGAGTTCGGCGAAGACGGCCTCCTCGGCGGGGGTGGCGGCGCAGCGCACCGACAGGGAGGGACCGCGCTCGGGCCAGTCGTCGCCCATCTCCGCGCGCACCTCGGGGTGGATCTTGGTGCGGCGGATGTAGAGGTGTTCGATCTCCTCGGCGCCGTAGTTCTCGGGGTCGGCGATGGCGGCCGGGTCCAGCAGGCGGATGAGTTGGGCGAAGGATTTGGAATTGCCGTTGTGCGGGGTGGCCGAGGCCAGCAGCAGGGCGTCGGTCTGAGCGGCGAGCAGCCGGGCGAGCTGGTTGCGCAGGTTGCCCTCGTTGATGAGGTTGTGCGACTCGTCGATGACGACCGCGTCCCAGTGCATGTTGCGCAGGTGCTGGCCGTACTTGCCCTGGTTCTTGAGGGTGTCGACGGAGATGATGGCGCGCTTGAAGTACAGGAAGGGGTTGCGTCCGGCGGGGATGTCGCGCTGGATGCGCTCCAGGCCCACGGAGTCCAGGCGCACCAACGGGATGGCGAAGCGGGTCCACAGCTCCTGCTGGAACTGTTCGAGGACCTGCTGCGGGGTGACGACGAGGATGCGCTCGCCGCGTCCGCGCCGGATGAGCTCGGCCAGGGTCAGGCCGATCTCCAGGGTCTTGCCCAGGCCCACCACGTCGGCGACGAGCACGCGCGGGCGCAGGGCCCGCAGGGCGAGTTCGGCGGGGCGCTGCTGGTAGACGAGGTCCTTGAGCAGGAACTTGCCGGGCATGGCCAGGCGGCGCTCGGACTGGGGCAGCGGGGTGCGGCGCAGCACCGACTCCAGGTACAGGCGGCTCTGCGCGTAGCCGGAGGAGTCGTCGTGGACCAGACGCGTCTGTTCAGGGTCCAGGGGGTCGACGCTCTCGATGCCGGTGAAGAACACCGCGTCCTCGCCCCGGACGAACTCCGAGACCCCGACCGCGCGGACCATGTACCCGTCGGAGGCCGCGGGGGTGCAGGTGCGCACCATCCACTCGGCGTCGCGCACCTCCACACGCGCCCCGGGGGCGAAGGGGCTGGTGCGGGCGGTGTCTGCTTCTGCGGTCAAGGGGAGACCCTCACTGTCCACTGCGGTGTTCTCGTTGCTTTCGATTACACGCGCCGCCGCCGGCGGCGGTTGGCGTCGTTCTCAGATGGTGACCGGCCCGGCGGCGGTCCGGCGGGCCCCTCAGGCGGCGGGACGCGCGTAGGCCTTGCGCAGCCGGGCGGCCGTGCGGGCCGCGAGCCGGGGTCCGGTCCCGGTCCCGGTCCCGGTTCCGGTGGGCAGCGGAGCCGTGGCGGGCCGGGTGACGGCCGCGGGGCGGGTGGCGGCCGGGATCGCGTCGGCGATCCCGGTGCCCTCGACGTGGGTGTGCTCGGCCAGCCGGGACCGGGCGGCGCCCGGGGAGAGCCCCGCGGCCGCGAGGAACTCGGTCAGTCGGGCGCGCACGTCGGCCAGCGCCGGTCGGCTCGCGGGGTCGACCGCCATCAGCTCGGTGACCAGCGGGAGCAGCCCGGCCGGGACCTTCGCCAGGTCGGGGTGAATGTCGGGATTGACCGCCGCCATGCCCAGGGCTTCGGCGGTGGCGCCGTTGTAGGGGTAGCGTCCGGAGGTCGCGTAGGCCAGGATCACGCCCAAGGCGTAGAGGTCGGCCGCTGCGGTCACCCCGGTGGGGTCGGTGAACTGCTCGGGCGCCATGAAGCGGGGGGTGCCCAGCCGCATGTTGGTCATCGTCAGGTCGCCGCCCGCTCCGCCGATGGCCACCAGGCCGAAGTCGACGACGCGGGGGCCGTCGGAGCCGAGCATGACGTTGGCGGGCTTGAGGTCGCGGTGCAGCAGCCCGGCGGTGTGGATCTCGGTCAGGGCCGAGGCCAGGACCAGGCCCAGGGCCGCGCCGTCGACCTCGTCCAAGGGGTCGTTGCGCTCCAGATAGGTGGCCAGGTCCAGGCCGGAAACGTACTCCATGGCCAGCCACGGCGTCTCGTCGTCCCGCTCGGAGACCGCCACGAGCGCGGCGACGCCGGGTCCCTGGACCATACCCAGGGCGGTGGACTCGCGGTCGAAGCGCTCGCGTAGGTCGTCGCGGTCCAGGTGCGCCGCGTGCAGGGTCTTGACCGCGACCGGGGCGTCCTCGGAGGTGCGGCCGACGTAGACCACGCCCATGCCGCCCTGCCCGAGTCGGCCGAGGAGTTCGATGCCGCCGAGGGCACGGGGGTCTGAGGGGGTCAGGGGTTTCACTGCGGACCTGCCAATGCCACCGGGGGCCGCGCGCGGTGGAGCGGGGGAACGCGCGGTCTGCGAACACAGGCTATCGCCGCTGACCTGCACGCAGACCCGGGACCAAAGTCCCTTTCGGGACTCTGTCCACATGCGGCCACGCCAGCCTCAGAAGCGCTCCCACCGCGGGCTCTTGCGAACCAAGCACAGCCGGTCAGCTGGCACACGCCGCCCACAACATGGGCAACAGCGGTGGCGGCCTGGCCCCGCGCATCCTATACTGGGACCTGTAGCGCCCTTGGCCAGTCGAGTTTAGAGAGTTTTCGATATGCCCGAGCCCACATTCCAGATGGAGATCACGACCACCCTGAGGTTCACCACCTCGTTGGCACCCCATCCGACGCGGGGAACCGGCGCGAAGAGTCCGGACCACGCCGGAGTCGCGTCGGTGTCCTCAACCGTTGTACGGCACACCCCGCCAAAGCCGGAACGTCCGCAAGCGCTCCGGGGCCAGGCCCTGATACGGGCCCTGTACGCACACGGGCTCCTCCGGCCCGGAGACACACTCGTCTGGAACCGACCCATGGCCGGAACCTCCCATGAGGCAGTACTGACCCCGAACTGCCGCCTTCGCCCGGAGGGGCACACCGGGGAGTTCTCGCCTTCCGGCGCCGCGCTGGCCCTGGCGGGTGGATCGTACGACGGGCTGAAGGTGTGGCACACGGTCGACAGCGGAGTCTCCCTCAAAGAACTACGGGAACGAATCCCCCGCTCTGTGGCCTGACCCGCTCGCACTGTGGTCCCACTATGAGCTCCACGGGAGCCAAGTCCATTACAGTTTGAGAGAAAAAGGAGAGAGGAAACAGCCGATGTCCCAGGTCATCCGCGTCGATGACGAAGTCTACGCCGCCCTCCAGGAGCAGGCACAGCCTTTCGTCGACACCCCGAACGACGTACTGCGCCGTGTTCTGGGCCTGACCTCCACGACCACGGACGGACTGTCGAACGACCGCTCCGAGAACGACCGGGGCGCGCTGGCGGGCATGATCGACAGCGGTGCCCTCTCCGCCGGGGAGAAGCTCGTCTGGGAGCGTTCGCGGATAGGCACCACACACACAGCCACCGTCACAGCGGGGGGACGCGTCCGGCTCGACGAGGGCGACGCACCGCCGTTCAAGACCCCCTCCGGAGCCGCCCGTGCCCTGTGCGGGCACGAGATCAACGGATGGAAGCAGTGGCGCCGTGCCAGCGACGGCGTACTGCTCCAGGACCTGCGCTGAGACATCGCCGCACCACTCGAAGCCCGAAGGCAAAGAAAGAGGCACGACGCGCCACACACGACGGGTCGCCTCTTCCGTTCCTGTCCTTGCCGAGACGCTACGGGCAACTGATACCGCATCAACCCGCTCCAGAAAGGCAGCACCGTGCCCGTCACCACCCAGGTACGCACCTACACCGTTCGCGAGGGTCTGCTTGATGAGTGGGTCCAACGATGGAAGGAGGAGATCGTTCCCCTGCGCCTGGAGTTCGGCTTCTCCCTCGGCGGCGCCTGGGTCGACCGGGAACGCCACCACTTCATCTGGGAGATCTCCTACGACGGTCCCGAGTCCTTCGCTGAACGCAACCGCCAGTACTGGGCCTCCCCCAAGCGCGAGGCGATGAGCCTGGACCCCGAGGACTATCTGGTCTCCACCGACGTCCGCGAGGTCAACCGGGTCTACTGACCCCGCCCCTCCTCCTCACCGACCGCGAGCAGGTGCGCGCGGCGCTCCTCCGGTGTCAGGGCCCGGAAGGTGCGCCGCCGCGCCACACGCGTCAGCTCCTCCAGGGGCATGTCGGCGTCCCACACCCGCACGGTGCCGTCAGCCGAGCCCGAGGCGACCAACCGTGATCCCCCGCTCCAAGCGACGCTCAGGGCACGATCGCGGTGGACGCCAACCGTCAGGGGTTCGCCCTCGCCATGCGCGTCCCAGACCCGAACAGTACGGTCGTGAGAGGCGGTGGCCAGACGCGCGCCGTCGGGCGACCAGGCCACGGCGGGCACGCGACCACTGTGTCCGGTGAGCACCCGTTCGGCCTGCCCTGTGGTCAGGTTCCACACCCGCACCGTCCAGTCAGCCGAGGATGTGGCCAGGTGTGTCTCCTCAGGAGCCCAGGAGACGGCGTCCACCCAGTTCTCATGCCCGGTAAGCACGATGCGCTCACGACCGGTGGTCAGGTCCCACACCCGGGCAGTGCGGTCGTCGGAGCAGGAGGCGATCATCCGTCCACTCGGCGACCAGGACAGGCCCACGACCCAGTCCTGGTGGCCGCGCAGCACGGTCAGCAGGGAGCCGTCGCGGGCGTCCCACACGCGGATGCTTCGGTCCTGGGCGCCGGTGGCGACGCGGTCGCCGTCGGGCGACCAGGACACCGACTCCACGATGGCGCCCTCGTGGTCCAGTTCGAGCAGGGTCTCGCCGGTCTCCAGGTTCCACAGCAGGGCTCGCCGATCGATGCCGCCCGAGATGAGGACCTTGCTGTCGGGGGACAGGGCGGTGTCGCGCACCGTACCGGTGTGGCCGCGCAGATGCGCGGGCCGGTCGGCGCCCCTCTCCCATATGCGGACGCTCCCGTCCTCGCCCGCCGCGGCCAGGATGCCTCCCCTGGCGGCCAGGGCGTTGACCGCTGCGCCCTCCGCGTCGTGGACGACCTCTTCGACGGTTCTGGGCTCCATCTCCCACAGACGCGCCGTAGCGTCCTCTGACCCCGTGGCCAGGCGCGTGCCGTCGGGCGACCAGGCCACACCCCAGACCGCATCGGTGTGGCCGCGCAGGACCACGCGCTCCTCGGCATCGTCGGCGGTGAAGACACGCGCGGTGCGGTCAGCCGAGGCTGTGGCCAGCAGACGGCCGTCAGGCGACCACTCCACGTTCCACACCCGGTCGCGGTGGCCACGCAGCAGGAGGGTCTGTTCGCCCGTGGCGGCGTCCCAGACGCGGACGGTGTGGTCGCCCGAGGCCGTGGCGATTCGCTTCCCGTCGGGATGCCAGGACACTCCCTCGACGAAATCGCGGTGGCCCATGAGCCTGACAGCCTCTCGGGCGTCGACAACATCCCAGATGATGACGGTGCGGTCATGGGAGGCGGTGGCCAGACGCGTACCGTCGGGTGACCAGCGGATGCCCAGGACGTTGTCGGTGTGTCCGGTGAGCTGTGTGCACAAGCGGCCGGTATCGGCCTCCCAGACCCGGACCACGCGATCACGGCAGGCCGCGGCGAGATAACGGCCGTCGGGGCTCCACGCCACGCCCCGCACCACGTCGGTGGCGTCGGTGAGGCGCATGAGGGCCTGGCCGGTGCCGGAGTCCCATACCCGCACGGTGTTGTCCCGGGAGGCTGTGGCCACACGCAGGGAGTCCGGTGACCAGGCCGCCATCTCCACCATGCCCATGTGGCCGCGCAGTTCCCGGAGCAGCCCGCCCCGGGTGTCCCACAGGCGTGCGGTGCCGTCGCGGGACGCGGTGGCGATCCGGGTGCCGTCGGGTGACCAGGCCAGGTTGCGGACAGTGTCGGTATGACCGTTCAGGATCGCGGAGCAGTGGCTGTGGGCGAGCGCGGACAGCAGGGCGCCGCGCACGATGGGGACCGGTTCGCACTCCTCCAGGGCGGCCAGGGTGAGCAGGACGGCCAACTCGGGATGCTCCTCGACACCGGCCAGGACGTACTCGGCGATCGAGAGCGAGACGCGGCGCAGGAACCGGTGGTCACGGCGCCGGGAGGCGTCGATGAAAGCGGTGAGCGCGGGAGTGTCCTGGCCGTTCTCGCGCAAGGCCTCCAGCCAGCGCTCGGCGGTGCTCAGACGGGCTCCGCTGAGCAGGTAGTCGGGGTGGCGTCCCGAACTCTCCCAGTCGCCCGCCCAGCGTTCCAGTTCGGCTCGCTGCCGCAGGCGTTCGGTGTGCGCTTCCACCTGTTGGCGCAGTGGGGCCCACTGGCGAAAGAGCGCCTCGTGGGTGACCTGTGCGACGGGGCCGCCATCATGGACGTCACTGACCAACAGGCGTGCGTCGACGAAGGCGTCCACGATGTGGCGGTCGCGCTCATCGAGTTCGACCAGGCGCACCCGGCGGCGGGTGGCGTCGCCGCTGGTGACGGTGACGAAGTGCAGCAGGACCCTGAGGATACGGTCGAGGTCGGCCTCCGTGCGCAGTTCGGCGGTGACTTGGTCGGCGTGGCGGGTCAGCGCCCCCTCCACTCCGCCGAGTGCCCGGTAGTCGGCTTCGGTAGCGGTTCCGCGGGCGCCGGCGCGGATGTGGAGTTCTTGGAGGAGGTAGGCGAGCAGGGGCAGGGCGTCGCCGCTGCCGGTGTCGGCGGCGATGTGTTCGACCAGGCCGTCCTCGAAGCGGAAGCCCGCCGCCTCGGCGGGGCGCTGGATGATCTCGACGAGGTCCTGGCGGCTCAGGGCGCCCAGGGCCAAGGGGTTGGTGAACAGTTCGGCGGCCTCGCCGTTGAGGAGGTCGCCGAGGAATTCCACACGCAGGGTGGCTACCACCCGCAGGTGGCGGTCGCCGTGCAGGGCCTCGCGCAGGGTGCTCAGGAAGAGGGTGCGGTCGTGGTCGCCGCTGAGGGTGACCAGTTCCTCCAGTTGGTCGACGACCAGGACGGTACGGCGGGCTCCCCCGCTCTCACGGCGGATCGTTCGCAGGAGGGTCAGGAGTTCGCCGCCGTCGCGCCGGATCCGGCGGGCGTAGGCGTCGGCCTGGGTCTGGTCGGTGGCCAGGGCTTTGGCCAGGGCGCCGACGGGGTCGGTCCCGGGCACCATGACGGGCAGTACGTTCCAGCGCTGGCCCCGCAGCCGGGGCAGGATCCCGGCCTGGACGAGGGAGGACTTACCGCTGCCGGAGGCGCCGATGACGGCCAGGAAGCGTTCGTGGGGATCGGCACCGACACCGTTGAGGCGGCGCATGGCCTCGGTGGTCTGGGCGGCGCGGCCGAAGAAGACGGCGGCCTCGTCCTCGTGGAAGGAGGCCAGGCCGGGGTAGGGCGAACGTCCCGGTTCCCAGGCGAACTCGGGCGGGGGCGGGTGTTCCAGGCGGTAGGCCACGAAGTGGCCGACGAGCAGGACCAGAAGAATGAGGACCAGGCCCGGTACGGCGGCCTGCTCCATCACCTGCAGCGGAAAGGAGGTCTGACGTCCGTCGGTGGCGAAGTTGGTGACCACTCCCAGCAGCCCGGCGGCCAGCACGAGAAGCAGTTGCAGCATCAGGGCGAGTCGTTGGCGTCGCCGCACATTGTCTCCGAGGGGTCGCGTATTCCCGAGTTCGTGGGACGCCCGCGCCCCCGGTGAGCCTACGGTGACGGGTAGTCGGGGTAAAGCCGCTGTCCCCTTCCGGCCATCCGGAAACCCCTGTGGCGCGGGCCTTGCGCGGCAGCAGCGGATGCCGTCCGGGAATCTGGCCGTCTCTCCGGATCAGCGGGCCGTTCGTAGGAGGGCATCCGCCTTCCGTTTGATCTCGGCCGCTACTTCACGCCTGCCGGTCTGCTGATAGAGCTGGGCCAGGAGCGACACGACCCGACGTGTGTTATCGACATCACCCAGGCTTTCGAAGATTCCGAGCGCTTCCACCCAGGCCATCTCGCACTCGTGGACGCGACCCGACTGACCGAAGAGCGTTCCCAACCCCATGTAGGCGCCTCCGAGAGTCGCGGGGTCTCCTCCATCCGCGGAGTAGTCGCGGGCCATGCTGAGGTGGGCGAAGGCCTCAGCACCGTTTCCCAGACTCAGGTACACCCCGCCGAGGTTCATACAGGCTCGGGCGAGAGAACGCATCTCCTTGTGCTTGACGAAGATGTCGGTGGCAGAAAGCAGACGGCGAACCGCCTCTTCCGAACGTCCGAGCTCGTGTAGGGCGTTGGCCGTGTTGACGTAGGACCTGGCCATATGGACTTCGGCACCCGCGCTCGCGAACACTCGAGCCGCCTCCTCATGACAGACCAGAGCGTCCTCCGCTCTCCCCAGTCGACGCAGCACCATCGCCCGGGTGTCCGTGGAGCTCGCGGCCAACTGCCAGTCCTGGGCCAGAACGGCATGGTCACGGGTCAGGTCGCTCATGCGCATGGCGCGTTCCAGCTCCCCGACCTGCCAGGCGTTGATCGCCAGCAGCAGCGCGAGCCTGGCCATCTCCCGCTGGTCTCCGCTCTCCTCCGCCGCCTGGTAACCGATTTGGGCTATGTCGTCGAGTTGCGCGTACCTCAGCCGACTGCGGAGAAAACCGGTCAGGATCCTCGGCAGGTTCACGGCGTGGTCCAGCTCCCCGATCTCCTTCGCGCGAAGGACCGCCGCGGTCAGGACGTGCTGCTCGCGCTCCAACCACCGCAGCGCCTCGCCCATGTCCGAAAACCGTGACGTGCGGGACACCGAACGATCCACCAGAAGACCGGTCGCGGCGTCCTCGGCCCTGTATCTCAGGTAGGTGATCAACCGGACGAGATCCTTCCGGTCTCCGGGGTGGTTCCGGGGCTCCTCCGCCTTCTCTGAAGCGAACTCCCGTGCGAGGTCGTGCATCCGCCAACGCTCGTGGCCGGAGGCGTCCACCAGGCTCGCCCGGGCCAGGGCCGTCAGTAGCCTGCGGGTCTGCGGCTCCAGCACGTTGAGCAGAACCGCCGCGCTCCGTGTCGACGCGTCCGGCCCCGGAGCCAGTGCCAGAATCCGGAACAGGCGGGCCTGTTGCTCGTCCAGGCGACGGTAGGACAGGTTGAACGCCGCTCGGACGGCGCTCTCTCCCCTTTCGAGGCCGTCCAGCCTGCTCGTCTGGAGGTCGTCGGCCATCTGGGAGAGTCCCAGCGTCGGCTCGTCGGCGAGGATCGCCGCGACGATGCGCAACGCCAGAGGCAGGTGACCGCACAGGCGAGCGAGCCGCTCAGCCTCCCGGGGTTCGGTGTCCGTCCGTTCGTCCACCACTCCCCTGGTTTGCACAAGACCACGGCGCAGCACCTCCACCGCGCCCGCAGTGTTCAGTTCGGCCAGATGGTGCACCCGCACCCCGAGGTCCAATCGGTGGCGGGAGGTCACCAGGAGGGCTGAGCGGCAGTCCCCGGGCGTCAGGGGACTCACCTGCTCGACAGAGGAGGCGTTGTCCACGATCACCAGGAGTGGTGAGCCCCGGTCGGACCGCCGTTGGAGCTCCGAACGGTACAGGGCCGCCTTGCCCTGTGTACTGGGCGGGATATCCTCCGCGTCGATGCCCAGGGCGCCCAGCCAGTCATGGAGTACGTCACCGGGGTCGACCCACCGCTGGGGGTCGTAGCCGAAGGTGTCATGGTGGAGGACTCCGGCGAACCAGCCGTACGCTTCCAGGGCCTCAACAGCCACCTGGCAGGCCAGTTCGCTCTTACCCACGCCGGGCATACCCGCCACGAGCACGGCCCGGCGCTGTCCATGGTCTGGGCCCAAGGCCTCCAGCACCACCGCCATGTCCGTGCCGCGCCCCGTGAACACCGATGACAGCGGCGGTAGTCCCCGCAACGCCTCCGGTTTTGCTCTGGCCGCGTGGTACGTAATGTCCCGGCCCTGAATCAGGGTGCCGTAGACGTCACCGTGGACCTGGTTGTGTACTTCCGACCGGTCGTCAGTCATCGGGGGGTTCCTCGGTTCACCAATCAAGCCACAACATGGCAGCGCGCACAGGGACCGCACCTGCACCGGGACCATACTGACGGCCCTGAAGTCCGCTCCCTCCACTGGGAGGACATCTCAGGGCTGTGTGTCCGGCCGGAACTCGACGCTCCGACGAGGCACGGGGGCAGCGAAGACGCACTACCGACCAGGGCGTCAGCGCTCTTCGGTGGGCCGAGAGGAGCCCGGAACCGGGTCGGGACGTCGCGTCCGCCTCTTCCTCCTCTTCTTGCCCTTCTTCCCCTCCGCAGACGCGGACTGTTGAACTCCGTGCACGTGGACCTCTTGCAGGGTCTTCAGAGCCTTCTTCTCGATCTGACGGATGCGCTCACGGGTGACCCCGAAGTGCTCACCGATCACGTCCAGGGTCTGCCTCTCCCCGGTCGTCCACCCCATGCGCCGTTCGATGACCTCGCGTGCACGATCGCTGGTCAGGCAGGACAGCAGCTCCCGCGCCTCCCTCTTGCGCTCGTCCTCCAGCAGCTGTTCCTCCGGAGAGGGCAGCGCACGGCTCTCGTCCTCACCCACGAGGGTGAGCAGGGTGGTGTCACCCCGGATCTCCCGGTCGAGCGAGTCGGTCCGGTAGGTGAGGCGGCGGACCTGGTCGATCTCGGAGACCGTCAGTCCGCTGTGCACCGCCACCTGCGCCGCACCGGTGCCCCTGCCCTGGATCGCCAGGGCACGCTCGGTGGCCGCGACCTTGGCCATCTTCTCGTGCATGTGCACCGGGATGCGGATCAGCGCTCCCTCGTCGGCGATGGCGCGGGTGATGGCCTGGCGGATCCACCAGGTGGCGTACGTGGAGAACCTGAAGCCCCGGCTGCCGTCGAACTTGACCACCGCGTGCATCAGGCCCTGCATGCCGTGCTGCACCAGGTCCTCCGTCTCCAGCCCCTGACCCTCGTACTTGAACGCCAGGCTGTAGACGAGGCGCTGGTTGTGCAGCACCATCGCCTCGTAGGCCCGGCGGCGCTCGTCATCGGGCTCCAGAGCCGCAAAATCCGCCTCCTGGAGCTCCTGTTCCGGGAACTCTCCTCCCCTCATCAGTGTGGACAGTCCCGTCTCCGCCCGCGCGGCGAGGAGGCGTTCGCCGGGACGTCCCAGGACGCGGTCCTCGGCCAGCACCCGGCGGGCCTCCGCGATCGCCTCGCACAGTCTCGGGTTGACGGGGGCCGCGCTCGTATCAGGGGCGGCGTCCACGGGATCGCGCGAGCCGACCGTTTCGCTCTGGGAACTCCCGTGTACGGATTCCGATCCTCCTTCGGGTTCCACGGCACCCGCATCTTTCGAATGCGTGATCGATACACCTGACTCTCGCAGGTGAATCGCAAAATCGTCGACCTCGTTCTCTCCCAGCCCGGAGATGCGAACGACACCGTCGAAAACCTGCGGGGAGATTCTCCCTCCGAAGACATAACGGTGCGCCAGGCGGGCGACGGCTCCCAGCCGAGAATCCTCCTGCTGCTTCCCTGCCGGCGACCGGTGGGCAGTCGCCTGCGTCGCGTCGTGAGAGGTACGTGCTGCGGGCACCTCCACCGGGCTGACCACCGTGATGCCCATCCCCGGAAGGGTCGCTTCGATCCGCCCGCGAGCCTCACTCTCGATTCCCAACTCCTCGCACACATATTCGATTTTGTCGGAACTGATGCGGCCTTTTTCCGCGCCCTCGCGAATCCTCGCGAGAACGGCTCTGACCAAGCCGCGACGGTCGGGGTGCGGCGTCGACGAGGTGAGGTTCGGCATGCTTCGGATAATGTCACCTACCGCTGACAGAATCCCCCACGTACCGAGGGGACCGAAGCACCGCCGGAATTTCTTTCCCCCAGCCTCCGTATCAGAACAGGACACGGATGTCCGAGCGCTCCACCAGTCAGGACGAGGCACGCAGCCTCCTCGCGTCAGCCCTGCGCCGACAACTCATCGGCCCAGCGGATGGACAGCACGAGGTGCTCTCCGTACCTCCGGACCGCCGCTACCTCATGGGCACCCTGTACCCCCAGGAAGCCGATCTGTACTCACGTATCCTCGCGGCGGGCGAGGAGCCCGAGGGACCGGGCACCGAGCCCCCGACCGAGGAGAGCGGCTTCGCCGAGGACCCGACCTCCGACGCCAACGTCTGGCTGCCCTCGTCACTGGGCCTGTCACTGTTCACCGACGCCCGCTCCCTACGCATCGCCTGCCGAAGCTCGCGCTACGCGGTCGAGAGGAACGAGGGGCGACGCCTGTGGAGGCGCGTCCCCCTCGACGAGGAAGTCATCGAGGTCTCCGAGAGCGTCGACGTCCCGGTCCACGAGGGCCGCGCCGTCCTGCGTGTGCGGCGACGCCCTTACGCGGGTGCGTGGCTGGTGACCGTCGCCCTGGTCAACGCGGCCGTCGCCGAACCTCCGGACTCCCCGGGGGCGACCGGCCACCGTCCCCCGCGCACTGACTGGGAACGGATGCTCTTCCAGGCCTCGTTCAGCGCGGAGCCTCTGGGTGGCGCATTCCTGGAGTATCCCGACGTCCTGCTCACCAGCCGTGATCCGGAGGAGGAGGAACTACGTCTGCAGTACCAGCACGTACGGACCTTCACCGTCGGCCACGGCTGCGCGGTCACGGAGGAGCGGTCGGCCTCCGCACCTGACGGCGGCCCACCCGACAGGGTCAGCACGGAGGTCATGCCCGCGGAGGAGGTTCTGCGGGTCCGGCACGCAGGTCGGAGCGATTCCCGTGCGCTACGACTGTCCTTCCTCAGCGACGCGTCCCTCCACCCCTCGCGTCTCCATGATGAACTGGCCGGCTTCACCCGCGGTTACCGGAGCTGGTACGAGGAGCGCATGCGGGAGGCCGCCACAGAGGTTCCGCGCTGGGGCCGCGCAGCCGCCGAACGTATTCTGGCGCGCGTCCACACGGCCGTCAGCAGGATGGAGGCCGGGGCACGCCTGTTGTGCGAGGACCCCGTCGCACTGGCGGCCTTCAGGACAGCCAACCAGGCGATGGCCCTCCAGATGCGCCACGGGAAGGCGGATCTGGCGGGTGCCCCGCGCACACGCCGCGACCCCCTGCCGCAGGGCACCACGCCCGACGACGCATACGCCTGGCGCCCCTTCCAGCTCGGCTTCTTCCTGCTGTGCGCGGCGGGCCTGATCGATCCCGCGCACCCCGACCGCGAGAGCGCTGACGTCATCTGGTTCCCCACCGGCGGCGGCAAGACCGAGGCCTACCTGCTGCTGTCCTGTTTCGAGATGGTCCTGCGGCGGTTGCGGCACGGGGCCGCCGGCGGCGGCACCGCCGTACTCAGCCGGTACACGCTCAGCCTGCTCACCACGCAGCAGTTCCAACGAGCCGGCACCACCGTGTGCGCCCTCGAATACCTCCGGCAGCATCCCGAGGAGCAGGCCTGCTCCGACCTCGATCTGGGTACGGAACCCTTCTCCATCGGCCTATGGGTGGGCCAGGCCACCACACCCAACAGCTACGACAGGGCACACGAACTGGCCAAGCAACAACGAGCGGCGGCCCAGCCCACCGATGCCTTCGTCCTGGACCGGTGCCCCTGGTGCGGTACCCGGATCATGCCCGCGACCAAGTCGACCGATTCCGGCGACTACGGTGTGCGAACCTCACCGTCCTCGTTCTCCTTCTTCTGCCCGCGCGAGGAGTGCGCCTTCCATTCGGAACTTCCGGTGCGCGTGGTCGACACGCACCTGTACGACGCCCCGCCCTCGTTCCTGCTCGGCACCGTGGACAAGTTCGCCCGCCTGGCCTGGGAGCCCAGGGCCGGGCGACTGTTCGGAGGCGGTGACCGGCTGCGGCCCTCCTTGATAATCCAGGACGAGCTGCACCTGCTCACCGGTCCGCTCGGCACCACCGTGGGCCTGTACGAGTCCGCGGTCCTGCAACTGTGCTCCTGGGACGGGACACCTCCCAAGGTCGTGGCCTCCACCGCGACGATCCGCCGTTCCAGTGAGCAGATCCGCGCGATGTACGGACGCGACGTCCAACTCTTCCCTCCGCCGGGACTCGACGCCCGCCATTCCTACTTCGCCGAACCCGACACGCACACTCCCGGCCGCCTCTACGTGGGCGTCATGGCCCAGGGACACACGTCCGGACGTGCGACGGTCGCCACGGCGGCCACCATGCTGCACGAGGCGGCGCGCCTGCCCGAGGAACACCGCGACGACTACTGGACACTGGTCGCCTACCACCACAGCCTCCGCGAGCTCGGCCGGACCCTGACCTCGGCGCGCGACGACATCCCAGCCCAGCTCATCGGGATGGGCCAGGACGGGGCGGACACACGGGAGCTCACGGAACAGTCCGTCCAGGAGCTCACCAGCAATCTGGACCGCGAGGAACAGCCCCGGCTGCTCGCGCGTCTGGAGGAGGGCTGGCCCGCGTCCGCCGCGGTCTCCTTCCTCGCCTGCACGAACATGCTCTCCGTGGGCGTGGACGTCGGACGGCTCGCGCTCATGCTGATGCTCGGCCAGCCCAAGGCCGCCGCCGAGTACATCCAGGCGACCAGCCGGGTCGGGCGGGACCGGGTCCCCGGTCTGGTCGTGGCGTTCTTCAACGCCACCAAACCACGGGACCGGTCTCACTACGAGACCTTCGGAGTGTTCCACCGCTCGCTGTACCGACACGTCGAGCCGTCCAGCGTGACCCCGTGGTCGATCCCCTCCCGCAAACGTGCTCTGCATGCAGCTCTGGTGATCCTCCTGCGCCACGGCCACGGGTGGTCGGGAGAGGACCAGGCCTCCCTCATCCTCGACCGACCCGAGGCCGCGGCCGACGCCGTCGGTCGGCTGGTCTCGTGGGTGGAACACGCAGTCCCTGACACCGCCCCGGAGGTGGACGTCGAGTTGAAGGAGCTCATCGCCGACTGGCAGGACCTGGCCACTGCGGCGCGCCGGGCCGGGGCCCGTCTCTACTGGAGTGGTCAGGGCCGTTCGACACGGCACGTGCTCAAAAACTTCGACCGCAGGAACGGCCTGTGGGAAACCCTGAACTCGATGCGTTCCGTCGATCGGGAATGCCAGATCACCGTGAAGGGAGCACAGGCATGACCCGCACCCGCAGGCTGCGTGTCCGCCAGGCCCAGACCATCGTTCCGTTCGGCGTAGGCGCCATCATGGAGACGCAGGGTGAGTCCTTCGTCGCCGCCGACATCTCCCACTGGCCCGTGTCCATTTGCCCCTGGGTCGACTCACCGAGGCTCGCGGAGCGGTTGAAGGTCTCGGGTTTCAAGGCGCTGCCCCCGGCCACCAACGATTTCTTCGACTCCCCCGATGCCCAGGGAGCGCCCTGTGTCCGGTTCCCCGCATGGCTCTTCTGCGGTGCTTGTCGCGCTATGAAGAGGTGGGCGACGGCGGACGAACAGCCGGGCACCGCACCGGTGTGTCCCGCCTGCCCCACACCGCAGGTCATGAGTCCCATGAGATTCGTACAGATCTGCTCGGCCGGACACATGGACGACGTGGACTGGTGGTGGTGGGCGCACAGCCGTTCTGGTGCCCGGGACTGTGAGCGTTCCGCAAAGCGGCTGTCGTTCCTGGTGGACCGCTCCTCGACCGGGTTGGAGGCGCTGTCCGTCTCCTGCCGGGCCTGTGACTCCTCACGAGACCTGCTCCAACTGCTGGACCGGGGCCGTACACGTTGCACAGGCCGCCACCCCTGGCAGGGGCCGGGCGAGGCGGTGGACTGTGACGAGCAGGCTCGGATCGTCCAGCGCAACGCGGGCAACGTCTACTATCCGATCACCCTCTCGGCCCTGGACATCCCCGAACCCGAGAGCACCGGCTCCCATCAGGTGGATCCCCAGATCGCCGCGCGTATCCGGGAAGACGCCCTGTGGACGGGCCTGTGCCGGGCCCAGGATCCGGTGCGGGCGGAGACGATCACCACGATGATCTGTGACGCCAACGAGGGGGTCACCGCCGAGGACGTTGCTGCCCTGCTGCGCCAGGAAACCGGTGAGGACGCCTCCGCCGCCGTCTCCACAGGCGACGGCTCCGCCTCTCCTGCAACGGACCTGAGCTGGGGCGAATGGTCGGCTCTGAACACCGACACCGCAGTGAGCCAGCGGCATTTCACGGTCCGCCCCGTCCCCTTCGGCTCGCTGACGAGGCACAACGAGGCCGAACGGCTTCTACGCGCGCGTATCGGGAGGGTGGTGGTCGCCGACCGGCTGCGCGAGGTCCGCACCCTGCGCGGATTCTGCCGGGTGCAACCGTCGACGAAAGGCATGGTGGGGGCTGACGCCACAGGTCGCCGCGGCTGGCTTCCCGCGACCGAGGTCTTCGGTGAGGGGGTGTTCCTGTCCTTCTCCGAGCAGGAGCTCACCCGTTGGGAGGCACAACCCGGAGTCCGTGAGCGGGTGGAGAGCCTCGCCCACGACCTGGACTCCGCCTTCCAGAGGGACCGGCTCACCGGAACGGTCGGTGAGCGCCTACTCCCCCGCCTGCCGCTCCTGCACACCTTCGCCCACCTGCTGATCCGCCAGCTCTCCTTCGAGAGCGGCTACGGGATCTCCTCCCTCCAGGAGAGGGTGTACGCGCGCCCGGGCGCGGACGGCCACCAGGCCGGGGTGCTCGTCTACACGGCCGCCGGTGACGCCGAGGGCACTCTGGGCGGGCTCGTCCGCCAGGGTGCCTCCGAGCGGTTGGTGGATACCCTGCTCAGACTCCTGGAGTCAGGTGCGTGGTGTTCGGCCGATCCCCTGTGCGCAGAGCACGGTGCGCGCGGGTTCGCCAATCTCAACCGTGCGGCCTGCCACGCCTGTGCCCTTCTTCCGGAGACTAGTTGCGAGGCGGGTAACGCGCTGCTGGACCGGGTGCTTCTCATCGGCGGCCCCGGAATCCCCGGGTTCTTCGAGCCGGTGGTCGAAGCCGCCCTCGGTCAGGCGGCCCGTGTCGCACGTGCGGAGGGGCCGCTGTGACCGCTTCGGGTGCCGACCCCACGGTCCTGCGCTATCTGGACCTGATGACCGGGCAACGGCGGGTCCTGGACGAGCTGCCGTTCGACGGCAACCACCTGGTGTGCGGTCCGCCGGGGTCGGGCAAGAGCGTGTTGGCGGTCCAGCGCGCCGCGATGACAGCCCTCACCGGCACTCCCACCACGCTCGTGTGCCGCTCCAACCTTCTTCGCCAGTACGTGGAACCGGCAGCCGCCGCACTGAGTCCGGGCCTGAGTGTGGCGACCGTCCATTCCTGGCTGGGGACCTGGTACGCACGTGCGGTGGGGGGCCGACCGCCCACTCTCACGCCCGGCGGGTTCGACATCGACTGGACCGCGCTGCTCACAGAGGTAGCGGAGGCCGATGGCCTTCCCACCCCCGGTGCCCTGGTCGTCGACGAGGGACAGGATCTGCCGGTGGGGTTCTACCGGCTGTGCCGTCTGGCGGGAGCACAGGTGACCGTGTTCGCGGACGAGTACCAGACCATCACCGAGACCAGGAGCACGACCGCGGAGATCCGGAGCACGCTGGCCGCTGGCGAGACCCGCATGGCGGGGAACCACCGCACCACACGGCAGATCGCCGAACTGGCCGAGCGGTTCCGCCTGGGCGGCCCCGAACCCCTTCTCCCGAATCGGGACGGGCCTGTGCCGGTCCTGGCCCGATACCGTGCCTTCGGTGAACTCACGACCGAACTGCGCGATCGCGTTCGCCAGCATCCGGAACGCACCATCGGCGTGGTCGTACGGTTCACGGAGTTCCAACTGCGGCTTCTGGAGGCGTTGGAGCGCTCCAAAGTCCCCGTGCAGGCCTACACCGGTGGCGGTCGCGGCCGGTACCGCGATATCGACGTCGGCCGCCCGGGTGTCCACCTGGTGACCCGCGCCAGCATGAAAGGGTTGGAGTTCGACACGGTCATTGTTCCCGACTGCCATCATGACACCGCCGACGTCGCGGACCCCGATCAGAGGATGGCGTACTACGTCCTGGCCACCCGGGCTCGCCACGAACTGTGCCTGGGCTTCGCAGGCGAGCGACCACCCGCGCACCTGGCCGACCTTCCGCGTCACCTCTTCCAGCCACGACCGTGAGGAACTCAGGGTTCGCTGAGACCGTCCCTCCTCACCGACCTTGAGCAGGTGCGCACGGCTTCCCTCCGGAGGCAGAGCTCGGAGGGAAGCCTCCGCGTCCGATGACCACAACCGGTCGCCTCATCCGTTACTCATTGAGGTTTGATTGTTTGTTTCCTGGCCGGGTACATACCCTCCTACCTGGAACTTCTCCACGAGGAGGGGCGCCATGGACGCCCACGACAAGCAGCAACGCCGCTTGAGGGCGGCCGCCCTGTTCGAGCAGGACCAGATGTCCGACGCCCGTATCGGCGAGATGCTCGGCGTCACCGTCCGCGCGGTCAACAACTGGCGGCGCGCCTGGCACCAGGGCGGCACCGACGCACTGATGAGCAAGGGCCGCACCGGCCCCCAGGGCTATCTGGACCCCGACCAACGCCACCGACTACGCCAACTCCTGCGCCGGGGCGCCAAGGACTACGGCTTTGCCACCGATGCCTGGACCCTGAACCGGGTACGGCGGGTGATCGCCGAGACCTTCGGGGCCACCTACACCGACCCCTCGGGGGTGTGGCGGCTGATGAAGGCGATGGGGTGGTCGGTACAGGTCCCGGCCCGCCGCGCCCTCGAACGCGACGAGCAGGCCATCGCCACCTGGATCGAGCAGACCTGGCCACGGATCGAAAAAAGGGGGCCCGGACCGGGGCCTGGATCCTGTTCGAGGACGAGGCGGGGGCGGGACTGACCGGGGCCCTGTCCCGTACCTTGGACTCCGGTGGGGCAGACCCCGGTGCTGCACGTGGTCAAGGGCCGCCCGGCGAAGATGTCGATGGCCGCGGTGTGCTGCTACCGGCGCGGCCATGCGCCGCGGATGCTGTTTCGTACCCGCCCGGGGTGGTACCACGACCGTGATCTGGTCGCCTTCGTGGACGGTGTCCACCGGGTGCTGGACGCGCCGGTGATTTTGGTGTGGGACAACCTGTCCGCCCATCGCAGCGGGCGGATACGCGCGGCGGTGCAGGCCCGGGAGTGGCTGGAGGTGGAGTATCTGCCCTCTTACGCCCCGGAGTTGAACCCGGTGGAGGACGTCTGGTCCCACGTGAAGGGCACAGGGTTGGCCAATCTCGCGGCGTTGTCCTTCGCGGAGCTGAGCGAAGCGGTTCGATCGGGGCTGCGTCGGCTGCGTTACCGCCCGGACCTGTTGGACGGGTTCCTCGCTCACACCGGACTCCAACTCGGAACCGAATAATCAAACCTCAGTCAGGTGACTGGACCTGGAGGTACCGCCTATGGGAACACCTCCGGGAGCAGGGCGCGGACGTCGACTTCGTGGGTCCCCACACAGGTCTGCACGATCTCTCCGAACCTGACCCGGAAGAGCACGTCCACACCTACCGAGATCCCGACTTCGACCAGGACCACAACGCGCTCTGGGGTCAGACCATCACCGAGGCCAAAGAGACCATCGGAAGCGAAGTCCTGGAGCACGATCCCGATCTGGCCCTTCTGCTTCTGGGAATCAACGACCTGGTCTGGTTCCAGACATCGCCCGAGTCGCTTGACGCAGAGCTCCGCACCTACATCGAAAATGCTCGGACAGGAAACCCGGAGCTTGATTTCATCATGTCCGAGCTTCTTCCCACCGCACGAGCGGGCGAGGACGAAGAGTTTCGGGATCTGGTCGCCGATTTCAACCAGAGGATGAACCAGATATCCTCGGACCTGTCGAACGAGGAATCCCTCGTCACGGTCACCGACATCGGTGGCACCGAAGGGTTCGACGTCGAGACCGACACCTACGACGGTGTGCACCCGAGTGCGAACGGCGAACTGAAGATCGCCGCAGCGTTCGCGGACGCCCTTGACGAGCGCTACTCCCTGGGCGCCCCCTACCCCCGCCCCCTCCCGGAACTCGGGGAGGAGGCCCCGGTCGGCGCTCCCGCGCTGGAATTGAGGGAGATCGCCCCCGGACAGATCGAGCTCTCGTGGACCCCGGTGGAAGGTGCCAGTTCCTACTGGGTATGGGTCAAGGAACCGGAATCCCCTGAGTGGGTCCGCCTGCCCTACCCGCTGTCCATGGAGTTCAATCCCTGGACTACCGACGGCCTGCTGCCCGGAGGAACGTACGAGTACAGACTACAGGCGGCCAAGGGGAATATTTCTGGCGATTTCTCCAACACCGTCACCTACCGCATCAGCGGCGACCTGCCAGACCCTCCCGAAGCTCCGGGCCAGTTCACCGTCGAGGCCGGTGACGGTGAGGCCCACCTCTCCTGGGAAGAGTCCGCCGACGCCACCGGTTACTACGTGCACGTCCGCAATCTGACGTGGGGCGAAGAGGATTTCACCCGCCTGCCCTACCCCGTCACCGGCACGGAATGGACGGCGGAGCTCCTGCTCAACGGGGCTGAGTACGAATTCAAGCTCCAGTCGGCTCACGGATTCCTCGACGGCGGGACGAGCGAGGCGGTATCCGTGACCCCGACGGGTCCGGTGCCGGATCCGCCGACACAGTTGACGGCCGAGGCCGGAAACGGTGAGGTCACTCTCCGCTGGTCGGAGTCCGCCAACGCCACCGGTTACTACGTGCACGTCCGCGACCTCACCCGGGGCGAGGAAGACTTCACCCGCCTGCCCTACCCCGTCACCGGCACGGAATGGGTCAACCGCGGTCTGGTCAACGGCGCGGACTACGAGTTCAGGCTCAGTGCCGCGAACGGCTACATCGAGGGCGGGCGGAGTTCCACGGTCTCGGCCACACCCACGGTGGAACCCCCCGGACCCCCCACCGGCCTGACCGCCACAGCCCAGAACGCCCAGGTCAAACTCGAATGGAACCAGGCGGAAAACGCCACCGCCCACTACATCTACATCAAGAACCTGACCGCAGGCGAAACCTCGTTCACCCGCCTCCCCTACCCGATCGAAGGCAACACCTGGACCGTCGAAGCACTCACCAACGGAGCCGACTACCAATTCCGGGTCCGCTCCATGAGCGGACTCATCGAAGGCGGACAGAGCTCAACGGTCTCAGCCACACCGACCGGCCCCGCCCCCAGCGCTCCGACCGGCTTCAGCGTGCGTTCCGGCAACCGCGAGGCGGTGCTCAGTTGGAACATGCCGGACAACGCCACATGTGTGTACGTCCAGGTGCGCGATGTGACTCATGGAGAGTCGGGCTTCACCCAGCTGCCCTTCCCCGTCTGCGCGGACAGCTGGATCGCCACCGGCCTGGTCAACGGCGCCACCTACGAGTACCGGGTACGTGCCTACAACGGCCTGATCGCCGGCGGAACGAGCAGCGCCGTATCAGTGAGTCCCACGGGACCGGGTGCGGCGGGACCGGAGGAACTGCACGCGTCCGGTGGTGACAACAGCGCCGCCCTGTCGTGGACAGGCGCCTCTCGGGCCACCGGATACTACGTCTGGGTCAAGGCGGTCACGCTCGGCGAGGACTGGCGTCGGCTGCCCATTCCCCTCGCGCAGACCAGTTGGATCTCTACCGGCCTGGTCAACGGAGCCACGTACCAGTTCCGGATCCAGTCGGTGGACGGTTACGAGGAAGGCGGGTACTCCAACACCGTCACCGTGACCGCGCAGGGGCCGAGACCCCAGGTGTCGGCACTGAACGTGTCGGCGAGGCTGGGGGAGGCCACGCTCTCATGGCAGAGGTACTCCTCCGCTGACGGCTACTACATCTACCTGCGCAATCGGAGTGCGGGGGAGTCGTTCGTCCGCATGCCCTACCCCGTGACCGCCGGTTCCTGGACTGCTGAGTACCTGGTCCCTGGAGAGACCTACGAGTTCCAGGTCCTCGCGGTCAGCGGGCTACAGGAAGGCGCCAGGAGCAGCGTCGTCAGGGCCACCATCCCGCGTCCGGGGACTCCGGGAGGGTTCTCAGCGACACAGGCGGGACCGTATGCGGCCTCCCTCGAATGGAACCGTGTTCCGGGAGCCGACGCCTACATCGTGTACCACGGAGTGTCGAACTCCGCGTTCGAGCAGCCGACCATGAGACCCCTGCCCTACCCGGTAACCGGCACATCGCTCACCGCCTCCTACCTCACTCAGCGAGGAATCCACTGGTTCGCCATCGCGGCCACGAAATACGGCGCCGAGGGAAGCCGGTCATCGGTCTCGACCATGAGCCCGCTCATGACCAACGTCAACTACTACAGCGCCTATATCCGGTATTTCGTCAACTCACCGGGACACGGGAACACGAGGCGCACCACCTGGGCACCCGCCGTCGGATCCAACAGCGGAATCCTGGTCAGCAGGGCGTTCATCGCAAACCGTGCCCCCTACGGCCCGATCAGCGACGGCCGGTTGTACAACGCCCACCCCGGGGCGAGCGCACGGATGCACGCTGCCTGGGACGCTTCGAGGGGACGGCTCTCCGCACTCGCGCAGCGCAGCTGCGTCGGGTCCATGTGCAACGGGGCGAGGCCGATCAGTTTCGCTTTCTCCAGCGTCCCGGACGGGGCTCCTCTCAGCGACAACCATGTTTGGAGCAACACGACCCCCAACGGGATCTCGATCACGTGGAAAGCCGTCAACTCCGACACCTACTGGGTGCCCGGACTCGCTGCCCATATCGATACCCGAACACTGTTCACGCATCAGGGCGGAAGCAATTTCAGCGTGTACCTCAGGGCTGATCATTTTCCCACGTACGAGGTCTACCAGTACCCCGAATACACCACGAACGGCAACCCCTCGGCACGGACCCTGACCCGCTGCGACCAGTACCACATCAACGGGCTCATGGACTCACCATCGCAACGGAGGACCTGCACATGAGTTCACGTGGAAACCTCTCTCCAGGGAATCCCCATGCCGATTAGCGACTTCACGCTCGGGATGTGCCTCGGCGGTCTCGTCGGACTGCTCGGAGTCCTCGTGTCGGTCTTCGCGGGGCTGCCGAGGACCGTGCTCTCGAACATCACCGTCATGGCTGTCCCCGCAGCTCTCGCCGTCAACGCGGGATGGGCCGTGGAAGTGCTCTCCGAGTACTCCCCCGACCTTCGCTGGGCCTTCCCCGGGCTGTCCGGGTTCGGCCTCGCCCTCGCCGTCGTCGTGTGGCTGCGGGCCGTGCTCACACCCCACGAGGAATACGTCCAGGTCCTGCTGAGCACGTCCATCGGGTTCTGCTCAGTGCCTCTGGGTTACCTCGCCTTTCTCATGGGCGGCCTCGGCGCGATTCCCGCGGCCACGGTGACCGGGTTCGCGAGCGCGTGGTTGGCCCTGATGGTCATGAGAGGGTCCGACGAGGGCCCGCGTGGTGGTTGCGCCGCGGCGGGAGCAGGATGCGTCACCCCCGTACTCCTCATCATTCCGCTCACATGGTTCTTCACCCATGTGTTCCTGACCCTCATGGGGAACTGACATGCGAGATCGCAGGGAACCACGACTGCTGGACCGTTTTCGGGGTCCCGCCCCCAGGGCGGTCCTCGCCTGCCTGGTTTGCGTGTCGTTGGTCGCGCTCGTCTTCTTGTTGCGCCCCGACAGCGCGGAGGAGGACGTCCGGGAGGAGGCCGTGGCAGATCCCACGATGTACGGGATGGAGTCTCCGGCCCCCTTCGTCGAGTCGGATGTGGAGTTCGTCCAGGACCTGTTGCTGCACCGACGCCAGTCACTGCACGTCCTCAACTCCTATGAAGGGGACAACCCTCGGATCCAGCAGATGTCATCCGGCCTGGCGACCGATTTCGTGCGCGAGGAACAGGAGCTGGTCCAGCTCCTGCAGGAATGGGGGAAGAGCCCGGAGACCGAGTTCGACGCGGCCGCGAGCCCCGAGGGAGACGGTTTCCTCGACCCTCAGGATCTGGAGGGCTTCCCTTCGTTGGAAGGCGGACAGCAGGACGCCCGGTTCATCGAACTGATGCTGGAGAACCAGCGATCCGTCCTCCGGCTCTCCACGGAGAAGCCCGGAGAGGATGCCTCCTCCGAAGTCCTGGACCTCGCTGGCAGGGCCTCCAACCAGGCGACTCCGATGATCATGGCGTTGGAGGGGATCGGCGAGGATCTCTGAGAAGGACCCTCAGGGACGCCCGGAGCCCGTCGTGTGCGGGGCCGCCCGAGCCCCCCGCGGACGACGGGGCCGCCCCGTGTCCGTCCGCTCCTGACCTCGTCCTCACGCGGTGAGGACGCCGCGTGGATGACAGTGGTCTTCACCGGTCTGGGCGGCGCCGAATTCGGTGCCGCCCAGACCAACCCCTGGTCGGGCCCGCCCAAGCTCGAATCGCTCATGGAGCAGGGCGGTGTTCAGTGGCGGGCCGGTCCCGCTGTCAGGAGCCGTTCCAGGATTCCGGCGCCAGGGATTTCGGGCAGTCCGGCGGAGGAGGCCACCCAGTAGGACATGGTGCTCTCGCCGAACCAGATGACCAGGTGCGGGTGGCGGGCCTGGAGGGCGGCGGACGTAGGAGTCGGCCTGCGCATGAACAGTGGTGGCCGCGGCCAGGGCTTCGGCCAGTGCCCCGACTGGGTCGGCCCCGGGCACCATGACGAACAGCACGTTCCAGCGTTAGTTCCGCAGTCGTGGCAGGAGTCCGGGCCTGGGCAAGGGAGGACTTACCGCTGCCGGAGGCGCCGATGACGGCCAGGAAGCGCTCGTGGGGGTCGGCACCGACCCCGTTGAGACGGCGCATGGCCTCGGTGGTCCGGGCGGCGCGTCCGAAGAAGATAACGGCCTCGTCCTCGTGGAAGGCTGCCGGGCCGGGATAGGCGAGCGCCCCGGTTCCCGGGCGAACTGGGGAAGCGGCGGGTGTTCCAGGCGGTAGGCCATGAAGTGGCCGACGAGCAGGACCACGAGGATGAGGACCATGTCTCGTGCCGGGTGCCTCGTGCAGTAGCAGCGGACGGTGTCCGGGAATCTGGTCGTCTCTCGGGAGTCAGCGGACCACACGCACGAGAGCGTCAGTCCTCTGTTTGACCTCAGCTGCCCCTTTGTACCTGTCTCCGCTGGTACCGGAGCCCGTCCAACAGCGGTCGGCGCCCCTCCCTGAGGGCATCGACCGCTGTCCGCCAACAACCCCTACGTGATCTCGGCGAGAACGTTGCGGACCTCGCGCCACCCCTCCGAGTCGAAGGGCGCCCGAGTGCGGTAGGCCCCGGCCTTCCAGGCCAGCAGACGCCCCAGCCTGTTCGCCAACCACCCCATCTGCGCGACCGGGTACCCGGACACCTGCCAGGCGTCCACCCCGAGCTGGGCCAAGCCGCCGCGAAGGAGTCCGGGGGCGACCTTCGCCATGCGTTTGCTGGCGCTCACGTCCAGCCGGAGAGAGGGCACCAAGTCCAACACCATGTCGATCATGGCCCGTGAAGGAGCGCGGAAGCGGTCGGGCACCCTGGTCATGGTGACCCTCGTCCCGCCAGGCTCCTGTCGGATGTCGATCCCAGCGGGACGGCCGTCCTCCGCCCTGCCCAGGGCCCACACGAGGAAGGCGAGCCCCTGGGCCTCACGCAGGGCGACGGTCACCTCGGGCTTGCCGTACCCGCTCGGACGAGCGGGCGGACCGAAGCGCACCCACGTCTCGGACACCCCTGGAAGCCGCTGCGCCACATCCAGGACCCCGGAGTACGCCTTCATCTCCTTGATGCTCCGGAGGATCCTGGCGATCTGAACGAGACCCTCGACCAGCTCACCCGTGTCGTTCGGCAGAACCTTGGACTCCGGCGTCATGGCGGCCTGGTCCAAGCCGAGAGCCAACCGAGCACACACCCTGCTCAGAGCCCGGGGTGTTGCGGCCTCTTCCTTCCGCGCAGCCTCTCCGTAGTAGGCCGCCAGAGCCCCGAGCCGCCTCTCATCGGGCTCCCCGCAGAGCTGTTCCGCCTGCCGCGCCCAGACGCGGAACCCTTCGGTGTTTCCAGTGCGCAGCAGGCCCGCGCCCAGGTATCCCTGTTCCAGGCAGTCAGCACGCTCCTGACCGGATGTCAGGGGAACGAGCCCGAACTGTAGACCGAGCAGCAACCGAGCGGGTGGAATCTGGTCAGGGGTGAGGTCCCACTCCACCGGCTCTCCGATCCGGTCCAGGATCTCCGTCACACCGGTGATAGCGCTGTCGACATCAGTACTTGACGCACCAGGGACTCGCGGCCCCTCCGCCTCACCCAGCACCGGGTGTCGAAGCAGCAAGTAGGTCTGCCAGTTCTGGGGGGTGCCACTCATGCGCGTGGCCTTGACGCTGTACGTGAGACCGAGCATGGCGCACAACTGGGAGAAGTCGGTTTCGGTCGTCGTCCTCGTACCCGGGCGCTCTCGGGAGGGTTCGTCCGGCCGCAACGGCACGGGCTTCGAGCTCTCCGCAACGACGTTGACGACCTCCATCCTGCCCTGGCGACCGGTCTCCACCCAGGAGCCCACCAGACGCGCCGTGAGCAGGGATTTTCTCTGCCGGAGATTTCCAGCGGACAGGCCTTTCCCAAAGCATTCACGCACCATGGCGTGCCACGTCCTCTTCTCCAGGGGGTCAGGCGCACGGTCCTCCTCCCGGCTGAGGGCTGTGGTCCGCCCGAAGACCTCAACGGCGTGGGTGTGCGTACGCAGCAATTCCCCCAGCACAACCGCGTAGTGGAAGCAGGTGTCCGTCTGGAACACCCCGTCCGACCGTGTCAGGCTGTCCAGCTTGTCGCCGATCCCCTGGAGGACCCGTTCCGCACCGCGTTCCGGCAGGCCCAGGGATCGGAGCCTCTCCAGTGCCTGACTCTGGTGGTGGTCCGGAACCTCACCTGGAGTTGGGGATGGCGCGTCGACTTCCTCCGGCCTGTGTGCGGCGCCGGTCGGCGGCCACCAGTCATAGCTGTGCAGCAGATGTTCCTTGGCGAAGTTCTGGGCGGCCACGGTGATCGCGCTCTTCTTCGTCTGCGCCTGCCCCTCCGCCGCACGACCCCGGTCGTCCCTGACCACTGCTCGGAACACCAGTGGCTTTTCACGGAACTTGCCGCAACTGATCGTGTGGTGGTCCTTCCCCAACCGTTCGGAGACGAAATCCTTCCACCCGATCTGTTGCCACCGCAGCGCGTCGAGAAGTTCACCGCAGGCACGCTCCACCAGGGAACGCAGTTCTGTCTCCTGCCCCCGCAGGGCGAGCACCCCCAGAGCACACAGGAGCAGACGTGCGGTCTCCCGGTCATCGCTCCGTGCGGGCTGTTGCCGTACCTCCGGCCGGGCGACCATCGTGGCGAGCACCCGTTTACGGGCCTCTGCGCTCCACTTACGCTCGGCTTTCTCGCTCGCGGGGAAGTAACGGCGCGTGAACACGTCCGCGAGGCACACGGCGAGCCATCGCTCCCCGAGGCTCTCAAGAAGCTCCAAGGCGTAGACCAGACCATCGTGCGTCTCCGGGGAATCGGACGCGGATCCCACCTCGGCCAAGGCGAGGAGCGGCCACTGTCGAGGAGAGTCTTCGCCCTCCGCGGTCCGCTTCTCCGGAGTCAACCGGTCGACGAGGTCGGAGAGCGACGCCAGCAGGTTCCGAAGCGTTTCCGGGTCGGGCTGCGATGGTTGATCATCAGGCTTTTTCTGCGGTTTCTCCAGCGGTTGTGAATCTTGGTACTCGGCAGCGTCGGGCTGCTTGACGCTCGCTTTGGGAGGTCTGGCGGGTTCCCGTTTCGGTGGGTCGGGCTCTTCCAGCCGGGTGAGCCCTTGCCCACACAGGTGCCACCGGGCGTCCGTCTTCTTGTCCACCTCGATCCACGCGGGAGGCACGAGCCGGTGAGGGGCGCCTTTCTTCAGTGTGCCCACCCGGTCGGGAAACCACAGGGCCGCTTCGCGGGTGCCCCCCTCCAAAGGGACCTCGACGTCGACGGGAAGGAGAAAGGAGTGGCCGGGTGGCGCGGTCGTCTTCTCCACGATGGTGCCCCTGGATCGGGGACGCACGATGATCTGTTCCACGTCCAAGGGCAACCGGGTGAGCGGCGGTGCCTCGGGTGCGGGTTCGGGTTTGAGTTCCGGAGCGGGCGCGGGCTTACTCACTCCGGCCTTGGGCATGTCCGGTGTGGTAAGCCCCCATTTGGTGAGAACACACTTCTCGAGGTTGACCCATGTCGTCCTCTTGCCTCGGAGGGTGCCGACCTCCGTGCGGTATCTGCTCCCGCCGCTCCCGCTGGCGCTGAGTCTGAGGACCAGACCGTATCCCCGGTCCTGGACCACCACCCGGTCACCTGAGACCTTGGATCCGTACAACCGGGTGTGCCAGGTCAGGTGGTTCGGTGTGTGGGGCTTCGACTTGCCCGGAGTCTGAAAGTGGACCGTGATACGGCCTTCTCCGGAAACGGTGTCGATCACCGCCTCCCGACAGGTTCCGCCCGCCTCGAAGTCACCGGTCAGCACGGCCTTGCGCGCGGCCACACCCTGTTGCGTGGACAGCCAGCGCCTCAGGTCACGCACGATGTAGAGGTGGTCGGCGCTGTCACCGTCGGTGTGCTGGCGATGGCACCTGTGTGGTTTGACGGCGTCGGGGATGTGCGCGAAGTGGGGGATGCGCTCCTGGCCGACCCGTGTGGTCAACCGCTTGCCGCATCCACCGAGCCAGTAGCCGCACCAGAAGCTGTTTCCGACGTACCTGCTCTGGTAGCGCAGCGCCTCCTGCCGTCCTTCCGGCATCTGCGTGGCCTCCTGGGAGCGCGCCCCTCCCACCACAGCGGTCTGCACCTTGCGTGTGTCGCTCTGGCCTGCCCGCACCGCACCCCTGCCCCTTCTCCACCCCACCGCTCCCGATGCCACCCGGAAAGTCAGCACCCGAGCCGCGGGAATCGCAACAAGGTGACCATCCTTACCGCCCTGGGGCCAGAATGGAAAAGCCCCCGTAGGGAACATCATGGCAACGAAACGTACTCCATCCAGGGATCGCTCTGGCTCTCCGCAGCACGGGCTCGCCCTTCGGTGCCGGGGCACGCGCACCCAGCGATAAGAAACTGACCCCAGAGCAGAAATTCGATCGCCTGTTCGGCAGCATTCAGTGACATGAACATCACTCACTCCTTGCTCTCACGGTTCCGCACATTGATGTCATTCACTACGAAAAACGCACGCACCACAACGGAATCTCTGGCATGGTGGGACTCCCCGGCAACCGCGCCTTGCTAGGACACCTCATTGATCAAGCGCATCACCCATGTCAAGGACTTCCGCTGCTACCAGAACTGGAGGCCGCACGACAACGTCAACGTCTTCGCGAGGCTCAACCTGGTCTATGCCCCCAACGGCACGGGAAAGAGCACCTTCGCGGAACTACTCAGCGGTGTCCCCAAAGATAAGCAATGGTCACACGGCATGAAGGCCGTGATCCAGCCGGGTGCCGACCCGAAGAAGACCGACACAATCGACGGCCCCGGGCACTGGATCTGGGACAACGTGCGGCTCTTCAACGCCGAGTACGTTCGGCGTAATCTGCGCTTCGACGCCAATGACGACGAGACAACTGGCCCGGACGCACCCGCACTGCTGTACCTGGGTGAGCTCGAAGTCGAGCAGAAGGAGCGCAGGGACGCGGCCCAGGCCGAGATCGAGCGCCTGACACCCGAACTGAAATCCCTGAGGAAGAAGCGGCGTTCGGTCGAGAGCAAGCGGGAGAAGCTCTGCACCGACCTGGGAGGCCGGGTCGCCAAACAGCTCAGCGCTGTGAGCAGCCGCTTCCCGCGGCACTTCAACAAGAGCCACGTCAAGAAGGCCCTGGAGCAGCCGCTGACCCCCTGGCGAAACCTTGAGGACACCTTCGGTCAGGACCGGACCCTGCTCGGTGGTGCCTCCCAGGAGCGGATCAGCCCGGTCAGCTCCACCGAACTGTCCCTCGACGGTCTCTGCTCCGAAGTCGGTGCCCTGGTGACACGCACCGTGACTTCCGAGGTGATCGGAACGCTCAGGGACCGTTCCCGGCACGAATTCTGGGTTCGTGAGGGCCTAGAACTGCATGAGGGACTCGACACCTGCCTGTTCTGCGAGGGCGAGCTCGACGATGATCGCCGGAGGCGGCTGGAGCACCACTTCGACGAAGGGTACACACGGCTTCTGGCGGACCTCGATCGCGCTCTCGCGAAGACAGGCCTGCTCCGGGAGCAGGCCTCACGGTTCTCCCACGACCTGCCTCGGCGGACGGAGTTCTTCGAGGACCTGCGCGGGGACTACGAGCAGACAGCCAAGAGGGTCGCGAGCTCGATCAATACGTTCCAGAACGGTCTGGAAGGTCTCGCCGACCTACTGCGGCGAAAGAAGGGAGCGATGTTCACCCCTCTTGATCCACCGCCCTCCGCCATCGAACGCGTGGCCGTCGACACCGCCGAGATGAACCAGATCATCGAAGAGCACAACCAGCGCACGCAGACACTGGAGGCCGACCGTGAACAGGCCGCGGAGCGCGAGTTCCAGCGCATGCTGCGCGACCTCGTGGGACCGTACCGGGACTACCAGAACGAGGAGGGCTCACTGGCGAAGGAGATCAGCGACCTCTCGGAGGAACTGAAGGGACATCAGGCCGTTCTACGCGAAGGACCCCAGAAGGAACGTGATCCCGAGTATTTCCTCAGCAAGCTGAACGGGGACATCCGTAGTCTGCTGCGACGTTCGGATCTGACCTTCGAGTACCGCGACGATCGCTACCAGGTTCTGCGTCACGATCAGCCCGCGCGCCACCTCAGCGAGGGCGAGAAGACCGCGATCGCGCTGATCTACTTCCTCCAGAGCCTGAGGGAGAAGGAGGGGGACCTGAGCCGTTCCATCGTCGTGGTGGATGACCCCGTCTCCAGCCTGGACGAACAGCTCATGTTCGGTATCTACTCCATGCTGATCGGCAACCTGGACCCGGAGGGAGGGATGTGCCGACAGCTCTTCGTCCTCACCCACAACACCTCCTTCCTGCGGCACTGGAACAAGGATCTCAAGAGCAACAACCACTCGGTCACCTTCCACCTGATGCGGTCCGTCGGTGACTCCAGTGGGGCTGGACGCTCACCGAGCCTGATTCCGGTGGATCCCAAGAACAGCCGCGAATCCGTCATTCTGGAGACCGAGTACCTGCTGGTCTTCCACAACGTCGCGCACAACCTCTTGGACGCCCTCGACGACACGTCCGTGGGCGCCGACCTCCGACTGCTCACGTCGGCCGCCAACGACGCCCGCAAAGTGCTGGAGCACTTTCTCCAGTTCAAGGCACCCAAGCAGGCCACCGACCTCACGGGAGCCATCAGGCACGTGCTCAAGAGCAATCCCGTACTGGCCAAGCGGCTGACCAGCTTCGTCCACGGCAGCTCCCATCGCGACGCGGACATGGCGAGCAAGCCCATCCTCGACCTGGCTGCCCGGGACACGCTCTCCGACGTGCTCACCCTGATCCGCGACGTCGACAGAGACCATTTCGAGGGCATGTGCCACCGATTGGACATCACCGACCGGATGGATCGGCTCACCTCACCGTAGGACCCCGCTCAGGAGAACCCGGCAGAGCGGACCCGGCCCTGGATCTGCTCGGGGATCACCCCCGGCCAGCACAGGTAGCCGATGACATGCATGATGCGCGGGGCCCCCACCAGCATGCTCGGGTGGGCCGGATGGGATGCTCGTAACCGCGCCTGGGCGTTGGTGGACATCGTCGAACGGAACCTGGCGCCTCCTCAGGCCCCCACGGAGACCGTGATCCCGCTGCTCGCGGGCTTGGCCGAGGTACTGCCGTGGGTCGACCGTGTGGGGGCGGGGATCGGCCCGCGCCGTGCGCACGGAGACGGTGCCGGGCTGGGAGGAGGTTCGCGGACTACCTGAACCGGCTGGGGCTCACCGAGGACGGAGTCACCGCGTGGAGACCGTCTCCCCCGCGCCGCGGGCGTCCGCCCAAGCGGGCCGGGAGCTGATCGTCCCCGTGCGCGCCGTCGCCTGTCCGGTGACGGTGCAGCCGGTACACCCGGCCCGATAGCGATTCTCGGCCGGGCCGGCGGCTCGGGTGGGGCTGGTTCCCACCCACTCCGAGGCCGCCCCGGGCTTCGCTCTACGGCCCCGCCCGACCCGGGCCGGGTGGGGGAAGAGCACTACTGTGCTGGGGAGCCGAAACCGACGATCGCCGGGTGTCGGCGACGGACCTGGCCACCGGCGAGCCGGTCCCCGGGATGACCTACGAGCACTACCGATACCGGGAGATCAGCGAGCGCCTCACCCTACGCCACGGCTACCTGGCATGGCCCACCACCGAGGAGGTCGTCGAAGTCCATCCCGACGAACTCACCGTCGTCGACAAGTCCTTCATCTACGTACAACAGGCGGATGACGGCTCCTGGGTGGGAAAGGTCCGCCTCCGCAGCGGGGTCCCCGAGGACCGGGACGTCGAAATCACTCACGCGGCCGGGCACACCTACCTCGCCGAAGCCGGAGACATCATCACCCTGCCCGACCTGGAACCGGTGCTCCCGGAGGACCCGTGGACGATGGTGTCGCGGATGACCGAGTGGGGCGGCCGTCCGGTCGCCGTCCTCGTCCAGGAGCGAAGCTACTCGCAGGGCCGACTCGTCATCCACCAACTCGGTACGCATGTGCTCGGCCACCGCAGCGCCCCTACCGCCGGACGCTCTCAATCAGAGTCCTTCCGGTCCTGACCTCCGGCCTGCGGCGGCCGATTCGGTCGGTTCAGCTGCTGGCCGGGGCGCCTTGTCGAACCGGTCCGTGCCGAGAGTGTGCCGGGGGCTCCGGTCGCCCGGCCCCGGTCGACGTAGGGGTCACGCATCACGGGCGGTTCGTCGATGGCTTCGGGCTGAACGACGACTTCTGAGACGTCGTGTTCATCCTCGTCCTGGCGGCGTTCGTACTCTTCCGGGGGCAGGACCTTCTTCCACCTGCGTGTCCGCATAGCCGGCAGCTCTCCGGCGTCTTCCCGAAGAGCTCGGTACACCGCGTACATCTGGAAGTATCCCATCACGAAGAACGGCAGGCCGACGAGGACGACGATCTTCTCCAGCGCTCCCAGACCGCCGGTTCCGGAGAACACCAGCAGAGTGGCGGTTACCACGGCGATGGCGACGGCCCAGAAGATGCGCTGCCCCAACGGGTTGAAGTCCTCATGGCCGTTGGCCATCGTGTCGGTCACCAGCGCCGCGGAATCCACCGAGGTGATGAAGAAGACCACCACCAGGACGATGGCGAGCACCGAGGTGAAGGGGGTGGCGGGGTAGTGCTCCAAGAACGTGAACAGCGCCCCGGGGACGTCCTGCTGCTCCACGACACTTTCGACCAGGCCGCCCTCACCGTTGAGCTCGATGTCGAAAGCGGAGAACCCGAAGATGCCGAACCACAGCACCGAGAAACCGGACGGAATGAGGAGTACTCCGGTGATGAACTGACGGATGGTGCGGCCCTTGGAGATCCGGGCGATGAAGATGCCCACGAACGGTGACCAGCTGATCGTCCAGGCCCAATAGAACACCGTCCAGTTGGACTGCCAACCGGTGTCGGCGAAGGTGTCGTTCCACAAGGCCAGTTCCGGCAGATTCACTATGTAACGGCCCAGCGCTTCGATGGTTCCCTGGAGCACGAAGAGAGTGGAACCGGTCAGCAGGATGAACACCAGCAGACCCACGGCCATCCAAATGTTTATGTTGGACAGGCGTTTGATGCCGCGGTCCAGACCCAACGCGACGGAGATCATCGCGGCCCCGCCGACGACGCCGATGATGACCAGTTGCCACACGGCGTTCTCCGGGATGCCGAGCACACGGTTGACTCCGCTGTTGATCTGCAGAGCACCCAGTCCGAGGGAGACCGCGACGCCAAAGACCGTGCCGACGATGGCGACGATGTCGATGAACTTACCGATCGGCCCGTGGATCCCCTCACCGAGAATCGGCTGGAAGATTGAGCTGACACGCGGAGGCAGGTTCCGCTTGTGGATGAAGTAGGCGAAGCACAGCGCTGGCAGGGTGAAGATCGCCCAGGTGTGCAGGGTGAAATGATAGAGCGTGAAGTTCATCGCGTCCGCGGCAGCAGCTGCTGTCTCCGGCTCCACGCCCAGGGACGGCCCCCTCGGCGGATCACCGAAATGACTGATGGGTTCGGCCACGCCCCAGAACATCAGGATGCTACCGATGCCAGCGGCGAAGAGCATGGCGAACCAAGCCGGACCGGAGTGCTCGGGCTCTTCGTCGTCGGGGCCCAGCTTCACCCGCCCGAATCGGCTGGCGGCAACATAAACCAGGAAAACCAGAAACAAGGTGAGGCCGAGAATGTAGAACCAGCCCAGGTTGGCGTACAGCCAGTCCGAGGCGACGGTGACGGCTGCATCCAGCGGCTCGGTGAAGATGATGGTGACAAGCACGAACACGATGACCACCGCGGCCGCGCCGAAGAATACCGGCGGCGAGGTACGCAGCCGCAGGGCGTCGTGTAGACGGATCAGCACGTAATCGACTCCTCGAACTGGACGCTGGCTTACCGGGGCCGTGGCCAGGCGACCCTGTGAGCGTACTGTTCCCGCCCACGTCCTGCTTCTATCCGGGAAGTCATGTCGCCACCCTCGTCCGGAGAAGGACTGCCTGACTTCGCTCCCCATCGCCTCTCGTTCCCCGGCCTACCCTCGACCACGGGCAGCACACCTTCACACCGAGCCGCACCAAGGGCCTACGAACCCGCGCTGGCCCACGTCGGCCCCGCCCGGTTTCCCCGACGGCGTGACTCCGGGCAGGACGGAGGGGGAGGCCGGGACGCCACCCTCGTCACCGCCCACTCCGACAAGGAGATGGCGGCCCCCACCTGGAAGAAGACCTACGGCCTCCATCCGCTGTGCGCGTTCACCGACCACGGCGAACGCCGCCCCGCGCGAGAGCACGCCCGGCCGCCCGTCAGGAGCGACACGATCAACCCGTCGTACGGCCGATCCGCTCGTACACGGGCGCCAGCTGGGAGGCTACGCCCGGGGTGGAACCCTCCCAGTGCGCGAGCGGATCGAAGGAACGGGGCGGGGACAGACGCACGGGCTCCCCCACGGTCCAGAAGTCGGCGACGTGATCGACCAACGGCGCCACCTCCACTCCCGGTTCTCCGCCCGGCCCGCTCCCGCTCCCCGAGGCGTCCAGGACTGCGACCACCTCGTCCTCGGCCCTTCCCAGCCACGCGAAGAGCAGCAGCGGGGCGTCGTCGAGCGCCGAAGCCCACGTGTACAGGACCGCGACGCCGTGTTTGCAGGGATGCCCCGGTCCGGCCAGGTGCAGTGGATGTCGAGGTCGTCGACGGAGTCGGGGAAGAGCCGCACCCCGTGGCGGGCGAAGACCTCCTCGACGTCCCCGGGAAGTTCGTCGGCGAGCAGGTCCGCGGTGGCGTCGGGATCCTGTGCCAGGTCCTCCGGGATCCGGCCCCACCGAAGCCGGTACATGCCATTCCTCCGGCCCGGGCTGGGACCACGACCTCACACAGGCATGACCGGCGGGTACGTGCGCGGGAACCCGCGGGACCGGCGCTGATCGATCCCGCGTCCACCACTTCGGAGAGGCGACAGCATGGCCGTCACCACCCAGGTACGCACCTACACCGTCCGAGAGGGTCTGCTCGACGAGTGGGTCCGGCGTTGGAGGGAGGAGATCGTTCCCCTGCGTCTGGAGTTCGGCTTCTCCCTCGGCGGCGCCTGGATCGACCGGGAGAGCCACCACTTCATCTGGGAGATCTCCTACGACGGCCTCGAGTCCTTCGCCGAGCGCAACCGCCGGTACTGGAACTCCCCCCAGCGCGAGGCGATGGACCTGGACCCCGAGGACTACCTGGTCTCCACCGACGTCCGCGAGGTCACCCGGGTCCACTGACCCCGCCCCAACCGAGAGCAGGTGCGCGCGGCGCTCCTCCGGAGCCAAAGCCCGGAAGGCGCGCCGCCGTGCCACGCGCGTCAGTTCTGATCACTCCGCGTCCTCACGCGTGGTCGAGAAGACCGCGAACCAAACGGTGGACGTTCGTCCAGGGGTTCTTCTTACTCGGGTGGAGGGCCTCCTGGTGCCGCTTCTCCAACAGTTCGGCGCGTCTGATCGCCTCCTGCTGGGGCTGGCCGAGGAAGTGCTCGGGATCGAAGTCCTTGCGCCTGTTGTAACAACACCCCAGCCCCTCCATCTTCGCGATGGCCTGGTCCGTGGTCAGGTATCCCGCAGAGTCCCTCTGGTGCAGGTACAGCCAGAGCTCGAAGCACGGATTGGCGTAGGCGATCTCGATCCCGCTGTCCCGCGCCAGGCGTATCGCCCGGTCCAGCGAGTCATGGGGACGGGGTGCCTCGACGTCGATCACACACCACACCTCGTCGTACTCGGTGCCCTGGTCCCCGCGCCGCCTGTGCGCGGACTCCTGTCTCTTCTGCGCGGCCAGGACCAGGCCGTACGGCTCTCCGTGTCTGTCACCGACGTCGATCGACACGTTCGAGAAGCGCTGCTTCTCCTTCATCTTCGTGAAGTAGGTCGTCCCGCCATAGGTGTCTTCACAGAAGATGAGATATCTGCGCTTGAGGTTCTTCGTCCCGGTTTTCTTCGGGCTGAGAGAGGTGTTTCGCTTCTTCTTCGGCGCCACACCGGCACGTTAGCGCACGTTCGGCGACAAGACGGGTGAGTTCGTCACTTATGCCGCCATCGAAAACCGGCACAGCGGAAAAAGCGCCCAGAAGATACTTCTTCACCACATCATCGCGGTCATCGCGCACCTTGTACTCGCGCAACGCGACCAGTTCGGTGGCTCCGTCCGCCCCCTTCTCGGTGAACCACGTCTGGTCCCGGGTCAGGTATCCGAAGGAACGACGACTCAGCAGAGTGACGTCGTGGGTGTTGAACACGAGCTGGGCGCCACGGGGGTTGGTCTCCGGCTCGGAGAAGAGCCGCACCAGCTGTCCGGCCAGGTTCGGGTGCAGCCGGGCGTCCAGTTCGTCGACGACGAGCACACGCCCCTGTTCCAATGCCCGGACCACCACACCGACCAGTTCCAGCCAGGTGTGCGTACCGTGGGACTCCGCGCCGTAGGGCAGCTCCACGCTGCCGCCGGGGGTCCGGTGCTCGACGACGATCTCGGGTGACTGGCGCCAGCCCTCCGGGTCCGTGGGGGGCCCTTCGGGGTGGAGCACCCGAAAACCCGCCGCGAAGTGCGCCGCGGCCTCCTTGGGCATCTCCTTCTCCTCCGAACGAACACCGGTGATCCCCAGGTCCGCGTATCTGAGCAGGAGGGTGCACAGGTCCCGTTCGGGCCCCGTGAGCATGCGCAACGTCAGGTCCAGGCGTACGGGAGCGTTCGTGTCGAAGGCCATCGTGATCCGGTCGACCCAGTCGTAGACGCTGGTGAGCAACGGGTGGTTGCCCGCCGCTCCCGCTGACACGAAGAGGCTGTTGGGACGGACGGACTCCTGAACCATCCGGGTCCGGTTCCCGAAGCCCCGACGCAGGCCGGGGCCGAGCTCGATCTCCTGGCCCTCACGCTCGAAGAGTGTCCGCATACGGCCGCGCGGCCAGCTGTACAACCACTCCGAGGTCACCGCGCCGTCGTCCACCGCGAAGCCGTACTCGTGGCGATCACCGTCGAGGACGAAGTCGAAGGCGAACTCCGATGGCCTGGCCACCGCGGCCTCGTCGAGGAGGAAGGGAACACGGCCGGTCCCACCGCGGGGGTGCCACCGGTTGTGCGAGTAGCGGACAGCGTCGCGCGCGTAGGCCATCGCCGTCATCAGGTTGGACTTTCCCGAGGCGTTCGCGCCCAGGACCCCGACCACGGGCAGCGCCTTCAGCCCGGTTCCGGGGATCTCCCGCATCGCGAGGTCCTCGTGATCGTCGGCAGCGACCAGACTCAACTCCTGTTCGTCCCGGATGGACGCCCAGTTCGCCACACGGAACCGCAGGAGCACGGTCGCCACCTCCCTGACTCTCACAAAGGATTTCGCTAGTCACCGTAGCCCGTCCGACTCACTTCTATGCATCTTTCCAGCATCAAATTCGGAGAATTTTTCCCTGAGCCAATCTGGAACGAACACCGGCAAGTGTGTTCAGCCCTACGGGGCGGCCTGGGACACCGATGCCGCCCTCGGGCCCCGGCGCCCAGGACCTCGATGACCGCATCCGGCCATATCCCCAGCGCCGATGCGCATGTGCGTGACCTGCGCGTACTCCCGGGAGAAGCTCCTCCACCACGCACCCTGGAAAGTGACGTGCGCCACGCGGGGCTCACGCCCCTCCTCATGCTTCCCCGGTCATTCCTCGTCTTCACCTGCACATACGCGCATATCCACGCCATGCCGACCTGACCTTTGGAAACCACGCAAAGGATGGGAAAACGTCTCACCCCTGTGGAACTCTCGGTGAGTGCGCGGCCACCAGACATGCGGTCCGCCATCGCCCTCCACCGCCCCCGACGGAGAAGGAGCCCCCACATGTCCGCGTGGAACATCCAGGTGTCCGAGGTCAACGGAGTCCTGCGCAACGTCTCCGGTCTCATCGGCGACGAGGAGGGCACCACCGGGCTGTCCGGTGAGTACACCGACCTCGGCACGCGTCTGGAGGAGGTGAACTCCGCGGCTTCGAGCGTCCCCATCAGCATCGCGCTCGGGGAGTTCGGCACGCACTTCCTCGGCATCGTCGGGGAGATGATCACCCTGAGCGCGAGCGCCACCGGGGGCGCGGGCGAGGCCACGATGCACTACGCGAACGGCAACCTGGAGATGGCCAAGAACGCCCAGGCCAACGCGGGAACGGTGCCCGAGCCTTCCGAGAACCAGCCGCACTGACCCTCCGCCCGGGGGCTCCCCAGGGCTCAGCGCTGCGCCGGGCAAGGCGCCGTGGCCAACGTGCCCCTTTCCATCCCCGTCTCCCCTGACGCCCCTCCGGCTCTCTGCCCTCCCCCATCCCCGAAGGCCCCATGGAATTCACCTCCTTCTCCACAGAGTCGTGCGCACCCGCCGGCGACGGCGGGATCGTCCCCGGCCTGGTCCCCATCCCCAATGTCGACCCCGACGAGCTCGACGAGGCCGTCGGCCGACTGCGCGCAGTCGGCGAGGCCATCGAGGAATCGGGCGAGGGCATCACCTCCACCTGGGCCTCCCTCACCGGCGTCTACGTGGCGCCGGAGGCCGACACCCTGCTCAGCGTCCTGGACCCGGTCTCCTCCGACGGGTCCGCCGTCGCGACCGGCGTCAGGGACGCCGCCAGCGCGCTGGAGACCTTCGCCGAGACCGCACGCGAACTCAAGTCACGCCTGACCGGCCTCAAGGCGGAGGCCGAGGCCTTCCGCGCCGACGTGGGCTGGGACAGGGAGTGGCTGGAGGACGAGGACGAGCGCGAGCGCAACAACGACCTGAACAACCGGGTCGCAGCGGCCGTCCACGAGTACCAGGAGGCCGAACGCGCCTGCGCCAACGCAATCGGCCAGCACTACGGCGGTACTTTCTTCACCGGCCACAGCGACAAGGCCGGGCACGACCAGACCTCCACCGGTGGTGACCGCACCTGGCAGGTGTACGGGACGGCCTCGGCCCCCGTGGACCAGGCCAACCCCTGGGGTTCCGCGGTGGACGAGCCACCCGGCGCATTGGAGAACGTCTTCTGGGGCCTGGGCGACATCGCCGTCGGTGCGGTGGTCGGCCTGGGTGTCACCACCGGGCTGTACCGGGACGGCCGTTTCGCCTATCCCTTCGGTACCGAGCACGGCCAGAACCTCCTCACGAACTGGGAGGAGGCCAAGGGCAGCTTCTGGGCGCTGGCGGGCTCGGACGGACAGGGCGAGTGGATCGCGCCGGAGAGCCTGGACGCGCAGTACCACAACGCGAAGGAGGCGTGGCAGGCGTACGGCGACGCCATCGTTCCGGTGAGCGAGTGGGAGGGCAGACCGGAGTACACCCTCGTGAACGGCGCGGGAAACGTCGCGCTCATGGCTTCTCCCCTGGGCTGGGGCAGGGTCTTCCTCGACGGCCCCGACCTGGGGTCGGGGGCCGGGTCGGGCTCGGGGCCCGACGGTAACGGCTCCCCTGACGGCGGCCGCGGCACCCACAGTGTGGACGGCACTGGTAACGGACTCCGCGGCACCGACACCGTGGGCATGGCCACCACCGCTCCCACCGGGGACCAGTCCGACCCGGGCAGCGCTATTGGCGGGATGCACGAGTCCCTGTCCGGTCTGGAGAGCCAGTCCGGCGGAGCTCCGAGCCCTGAAGGGACACCGTCAGGTCCACCCGCTCCGGCACCGTCCCCGGAGGCCCCCACCGGACCCAGCGGGAACACTCCCTCGCTGGACGAGGGCGGGACGGCTCTGAACGGCGGAGACACCCCGGCGGGAAGCGAGGCCGACGCACCGCGGGACGCCGACGGCCCGACAGCCCGGGAGTTGCATGACGGCACCGCGGACAGCGGTGCCGACACCTCCAGCGCCCCCTGGGCGGCCGCCCCGGTCAACGATGGTTCCGCGCCAAGCGCTGAGAGCCCGACCACCCCGGTCGGCGACGCCCCCTCCGACGCCCATTCGGACGGGGACCCCCACGCTTCCAGGGAGAGTGACGGAACCGCAGCCACCGATGCCGGAAACGGGCGTGGAGGAGGAGACAACGACGGTTCCGGACCGCCGCTCGGCGATCCCGGCCCCGACGAAGGCGCGCCAGACTCGGATGGCTCGGGAGACGAGGGTTCCCTCCTCAAGGAGGACGAAGGCAGCCTTCTCGTACCGGGTGTCTCCCCGGAACCCGATGTCAGCACTCCGCTACAGGATCGGCCCCTCGACTCGACGAGCGACGATCCCGCAGTCAAGGAGCTCATTCCCCAGGACGGGAGGCTCTTCGGTGAAGGCGTCACGCTCGAGCCGAACACCCGTTACACACTGCTGGAAGCCGACGGCCAGCGTTCCACCGAGTACATTACCGACGGTGAGGGCGCGATCAGGGAGATCCGGGCGGGCTCCGAAGGGTGGAGCGCCAAGCACCCCGAGTTCCTGAATCCGCGGCCGGACATGACCTACGTGGTCGATGACAGGTACACGTTCCGTACCGACGGGCTCGGCAGGACCGTCTCGGCCGAAGGAACCCTGACCCGACAGGAGAACGAGCGGAACGCATCCAGACAGGACGCCGTCGGCGACGCCGGGGAAAACTACTTCCAGCTCTTGAACGAACAAATCCGACAGGATTTCCTGGCCACGGAAGGGCGCGAACCAGAGCCGGGCGAGGTACCACAGTACGATGAAATCGAATACCAAGGGGGTCATCTCATCGGTTCCCAGTTCTTCGGGATAGGCGAGAACCTCAACATGACCCCCATGAGGTACGACATCAATCAGAACCGGACCTTGACTGCGTTCCACGACCGTGCCACGGAGGATCTTGGGGGCATCAGGGGATCTTTCTACAACATAGAACGGACCTGGCGCGGAATCTTCAGACAAGGATCCGACTGGCACGGATTCACCGACCCCAGGTTCAACGACGGCTCCTGGGAAGCAGCATATTCCCTCAACCCTGGCAACCCGAAGATCGACGTCAAGATAACGAATCTATACGATCCCCAGATGCCCCTGATCAAGGGCCCAAACAATAAAGAAAAAACTATACTTCCACCCCCGAGCGAGATTGTGGTCCAGTGGAGTCTGAACGGAGTGAAAATGGATCCGATCACATACTCCAATGTACCACCACTCAAATGAAAAGGAAAATAAATTGGTAAGCAAATTCTTCAAGCGCGGACACCTGAATCACGAACAACAGCAGAATATCCTCAAGGAGGTCGGAGGGGCGATCTTGACAGTAGTCCCCGAAGGATGGGAGAAGATCACCCATACCGAAAAATCAGTAATTGACCATTCGAGCCGATCGACCATCATAGAGTTCACCAATGGTGAACAGGTGAAAGAATGGGCTCCACCTCAAATCGGACCACTACTCAACGACCTCCGTGCCGGGATGTACAAGGACGGCAAGGGAACCTGGTTCTCCCTTGAGTACGTCATCACCCGCCCAGGTAAGTTCAAGGTCCGCTACAACTACGACGAGGACCCCCACATCCTCTTCCCGACGGCCTGGGGCTTCACCAACGACCTGAAGTACTTCCCTCGCGACGAGGAGCACATCCCCGACTGGCTCCACGAGAAACTGCGCGAAGAAGCCGAGGGCAGAGCCACCGGATAGACCAGCCACGCCCCCCACATCCGTTCTTGAAGGAGCCCCTTTCCGTGAGCCGTACTCTGGTCGCCCTCCTGGAGCACCCGCCGGGCGTCCCCGGGCTGACACGCGCCCTTGCCGCGGCAGGGCCGTCACTACGCGTGCGCCTGGTCACCGACGGCGCGCTCGTCCAGCTGCGCGACGAGGCGGGGCACCTGGTCGCGGCGGTGCACGCCGCCCAGCGGCTCGCGGTGTCGGCCGAGGCCGAACGACTCCTGGACACCGCGCTTCCCGACACCCTGCCCGCGCAGCCCTGGTGGGTGGAGGCCCGTACCACCGAGGCGGGTCTGGCGGACCCGACCACCCGGCAGGCGATGCGCCGCTTCGCCGACACCCTGGTCGAGTGGTACGGCGGACTGGTGTGGCAGCCGGAGCAACACCTGCCGCAGCTCGACGGGCTGCCCGTCCGGGACACCGGGCATCCGGTGGTCGCCGCGCTCACCGAGGAGGCCGCCGTCGTGGTCGAGGACCGGCCCGTCGTTCCGGTCTCGGTCTGGCTGGCCGACGCCCTGGCCGCGCACGCGCGCCAGGGCCGCGCCCTTCAGCTGGTCACGCCCCCGGACTCGCGCCTCACCGAACCGCTGGCGACCCTGCTGACCGCGCCCCTGGCCCGCTGGGCGGTGGCCGACGGCGACGGGTTCCGCGACGGGTTCTCCGGCCGCCCGCTGCACTGGGACGAGCGCTACGGTCTGATCGCCGACCCGCCCGGCACCCCGGTGGCCGACTCCCCGCTGCGGGCCGAACCGGCTCCGGAGGAGACCGACCACCAACTCCAGGTCACCCTCAAAGCCGACCACCCGGCCGATCCGAACCTTGTCCTGGGCCAGACGATCGAGCTTCTCACCGAGACCCTGGCCGGAGCCGTGCCCTCCCTGTTCGGCCCCACCGAACCCGCCACTCTGGCATGGGAGACCAGCTCCCTCACAGGTCTGTGCCGGGACCGGTCTCCCCGTCCCTCGTGGCTGGTGTTCGCCGGCGCGCCCGCGTCAGTGCGTCCGGAGGGCGTACGCGCCTTCTGCGGCACTCTGCGGATACGCCGGACCCGGGAAGGCGTCCGCGAGATCGTCACGCTCACGGTGAACCATCCGCCGGAGCAGGAGCCGGACCTGTCAGCCCTGGTGCCGATCGTGCGGGAGCTGACCGAGTGGGGCGTACTGCACGTGATGGAGGTGCGCCGCCGCCGAGGCCGTACGGACCTGACCCGCAGCCCCTACCGGACAGGTGGGCCGACGCCGGTGGGCGTGGCCCTGGGGGTGGAGACCGTCGCTTCCCTGGGAGTCGACCGCGCTCTGGACGCACCCGTGCGCGCCGTCCCGGTCGGTCCGCCGATGACTCCGGCCGTCTGGTACGACCTCACCGGTGGCGGTGACCACGACGGCGGGGGCTGGGCTGGCTTCGGCGCACTCCTGGCCCATGTGAACCCCGACAGGGACGCCGGACGACAGTCACCGGGACAGGGCGAGGAAGCGGACACGGACACCGTCCCGGTGGTCAGGTTCCGGATGCCCGCGGCCGCCGACTGACCGGAGCCCCTCGGAGGGCTCTACGATGCCGGGGAACCGGAACCGACGGAGGGGACCCGATGCGCGAGACGCGTCTGCTGGGCGAGGACTGGCACGGGGCACGCCTTCAACTGGTCCGGGACACCTTGCTGGTCGTTGTGGACGACGACTCCGACCCCGGCCTCCCGCACGACAGCTTCCTCGCGGCCGCCTTCGACCTGCCGAGCCGCCGCCCCCTGGGACCCGTACACTCCTTCCGCTCTCCCGTCCAACTGGTCGACCTTCCCAGGCTCGGACCCGAACCGGTCCTGGCGTTCGTCGCTCCCAAGGTCCTGACGATCGCCGACGTACGCGACGGGTCCGTGCTGAAGACCTTCGCTCTGCCTCGCACCTACACGGACGAACGCTTCTATGAGGTGTGTGCCCTGGCTCTGGGCCGCTGCGGAGGCCGTGACCTGCTCTTCCTACACGAGGACGATGAGGGGCTCTACCACCGTTCGGTGACGGCGGTGGACCTGGGCACCAGTGAACCGATCCTCGGCATGGCCTGCGAACACTACCGCTACCGGGAGATCAGTGAGCGGCTCACTCTTCGGCACGGCTACCTGGCTTGGGCCACCACAGAGGAGGTCGTCGAGTTCGGGGCCGAGGACTTCAGCGTCGTCGACAAGTGCTTCGTCTACGTGCAGCGGGCGGACGACGGCTCCTGGGTGGGAAAGGTGTGTCTGCACAGCGGGGTTCCCGATGGCCGGGACGTCGAGATCGCTCACGCGGCCGGGCGCACCTACCTCGCCGAGTCCGGGAACATCGTCACCCTGCCCGACCTGGAACCGGTGTTCCCGAACGACCCGTGGGTCCTGGTTTCGCGGGTGACCGAATGGGGCGGCCGTCCGGTCGCCGTCCTCGTCCAGGGCCGGGGCTACTCACAGGAGCCTCCAGGACGGTTGTGTCATCTGTTCCTGGACACGGACACCCCGGAGAAGGCCGTCATCCCCTGGTCGGTGCCGCCACAGGTACACGACCTCCTGGCCACCCCCGACGGCACGATCGTGGTCTCCTCAGCCGAGGGCGTCCACGTGCTCGACGTCGACCCCGCGCCGTGACGGGACCGCGCGCACCTCGTATGCGAATCCGCCATAGGTTACCCGCGAACAGGGAATTCAGGGACCAAATACCCTTGTCTCCCTCCCGCCCCATGACCGGATGCGGACAATCCACATTCCACTTCAGCAAAAGCTGAGAAACAGTCTCACCGCTACATCAGAAGACGAAAAACCACCCTTGGCACCACACATCCCCTGACCTGCCCTTCAGGCGACACGGCAATCCGGGATGGATTCGAAGGAACACGGCACACCTGGCAAGGAAAGACGATAGTGTCCGTGGGCGACACGATCATCACCCAGGGAATACGTGCTTTCGTGCTATTTTCGTCAGGCGCACGTACACCCCCCGAACAGTGCGTGGAAGGGCTCACGATGACACGCCCCTGGGAAGCGGATCCCGCTGCGGACATGGCACGGAGACTGGGCAGATCACCGGCGGAGCTGGGCAACACCGACCACGTCGACGGCTGCCCCGACATCTGGGAACTCTCCAACGGCGACATCGCGGTGATCGGCCGTGACCTGACGCGGACCTATGCCCATCGGCTCCCGAACGGGGCCGCGATCGCGGAGGACGAGCGACTCATCGTCATCCCCCGTTCCACACTGATCTCAGCGAAATCGGATATTCCCGATGCTTGACACCATCGACTCCCTTACCGGAGATCACCTGGCGCTCACCGACTACTCCAGTGACTTCAGGAACCGTTTCGGGTCGCTCAGGAACACCGACGTCTACAAGCTCGAACGGCAACAGGAGTTCCATCAACCGGAAAGCAGGAGTTGGCTGGCCTTTATCGACGGGCGCCGGGACGAGTCCCTGCGCCTGTTGGAGGACAACCGCCCCGCTCTTCGGAAGGAATTCACCCGTCTCGCCCAGGCGGGGTGCGGTGTCCGCCGGGTCCGGGTCGTGGAGAAGCCCTTCCCCGTCTACCTGCTCTGGGAACTGCACTCCCTGCGGGTCCGGGCCCAGTGCGGCGAGGACATCCGCGTCGTTTCTCCCGAACGGCTCGCGTCCTTCGAGCGGGACCGTCCCGTTCCGGAGATCGTCACCCTCGGCGACGAGGTGACCTACAAGATCCTCTACGACGAGCAGGGCGTGCTCCGAGGGGCGGTCCGATTCGCCGACCCCGACGTCACCGCGCGGTGCAGGTCGGAGATAGCGGCCCTCCACGCGGCCGCCGAGGCCCTGGAGGACTACTTCGTCCGCGAGGTGGGCGGGGCGGACATCGCCGGTGTCCGATAAAGGCACGCCCCGACAGGGCGGGGAGCCGGAGAAGGAACCGTCCGAGAGCACACGGTCGCGGATGGCGGACGTCTCCGGCCGCGCGGTCCAGGCACGCGACGTCCGCGGCGGGGTCCACTTCCACGGACACGGGTCGGGCCACTCCCCCACCCCGGTGCCCCGGCAGCTCCCCGGCGACGTACGCGGGTTCGTGAACCGTGCCGGCGAACTCGAGATCCTCAGCACGCCGGTGCGGGGAGCGGAACAAGGCGGGGACGGCCCCTCCGAGACCACGGTCCACGTCATCGCCGGGACCGCCGGAGTGGGCAAGACGGCCCTCGCGCTGCGCTGGGCGCACCGGGTCCGGAACCGCTTTCCCGACGGACAGCTCTACGTCGACCTTCAGGGGTACGGCCCCGGGCTGCCCATGGCGCCCGAGCAGGTGCTGGACCGGTTCCTGCGTGCGTTCGGGGTCCCCACCAGCTCGATTCCCCCCGACACCGACAGCCGCTCCGCCCTCTACCGCTCCCTTCTGGCCGAGAAACGCGTCCTGATCCTGCTGGACAACGCCTCGACCGCGGCGCAGGTCCGCCCGCTGCTGCCGGGTTCCTCCGAATGCGCGGTCGTGGTCACGAGCAGGGACCGGCTGTCCGGCCTGGTCGTCAGGGACGGCGCGCAGCGCCTCACCCTGCGCACCCTGGATCCCGCCGAGGCGGTGGAACTCCTGGAGCACGTCACGGTCCGCCACCGGCCGCAGGACGACCCGCAGGAGGTGGCCGAACTCGCCCGGCTGTGCGGACAGCTCCCGCTGGCCCTGCGCATCGCCGCCGAGCGCGCGGCGAGCCGTCCCCACATGCCGCTGGCCGACCTCATCCAGGACCTTCGCGACGAGTCCTCGCTGTGGGACGCCCTGGCCACCGATGACGAGGAGGAGGCCGGCACGATCCGTTCCGTCTTCGCCTGGTCCTACCGGGCCCTGCCAGAGGGCGCCGCACGCCTGTTCCGGCTGCTCGGCCTGCACCCCGGCCGGGACTTCAGCACCGGAGCCGCAGCGGCCCTGGCGGACCTGCCCGCCCGTCGGGCCCGGCGCACCCTGGACACCCTGGTGGGCGCCCACCTTCTGGAGCAGACCGGCCCGGACCGCTACCGGTTCCACGACCTGATCCGCTCCTACGCGATGGACCAGGTGCGCGACGGGGAGGAGCCGGGGCCGCGGAACGAAGCCCTGGAGCGGCTCCTGACCTGGTACCTGCGCACCGCGTACGCCGCGCTCGGGGTGGTCGACTCCAACCTGCGGCGTCCCGGACCGGACGAGCTGCTGCGCGATGGGGCGCACGAGAGTCCCGTCTTCACCGGCAACGGCGACGCGGTCCGGTGGTTCGAACTGGAGGGAAAGAACCTGATAGCCGCGGCGGCGACGGCCGCTGCCTATGATCTGGACGGCCTCGTCTGGCGGTTTCCCCTGGTCCTGCGGCACTTCCCCGCCTTCCACAGCCTCGGTGCGGAGTGGACCGCCGCTGTCCGCCGCGGTCTGGAGACGGTGCGACGCGAACATCGCCCCTCGGTCGAGGCCGACCTGGAGGAGGGCCTGGGCATCGCATGCCTGCAGTCCCAGCTGCCCGATGACGCGATCACCCACCACGGGCGTGCCCTGGAGCTCCGGCGCGAGCTGGACGACGCCCTCGGTGCGGCCATGTCGTTGAACGCCATCGGCCTGGTCCACCTGCGCGAGCACCGGCTCGGTGAGGCCCGCGACCATCTGGAGCGTTCCCTTGAGTCTGCCAGGGCCCTCGGGGACGGGCTCTGGGAGGGGATCGTCCAGGGAAACCTGGTCCGCTGCCTCCTCGACCTGGGCAGGCCGGAGGAGGCGGCGGTCCTGGCCGAGCAGGCCATCGCCGTCCACTGGCGGACCGGCAACCGAATGAGCGAGTTCGCCTGTCTGACCTCGTTGAGCGCGGCCTGGCGGGAACTCGGCCGGGCCGACCGATCACTGGGTTTCATTCAGAAGGCCTTGGAGCTTGCCCAGGAACTCGAACACACCGTCCGGGAGGGGTACGCGCTCCTCGAACTCGGCAGGACCCACGTCCTGCTCGGGCAGACGGAGGAGGCTCTGTCCTGCTTCCACGAGGCGGCGGTCCTGCACCGCACGATCGCCGACCACGTGCGCGAGGCCGAGGCCTTCGAGGGAGTGGGCGAGGCCTACGGGGCACTGGAGCGCCCCGAGGAAGCGGCGAAGTTCTACCGGCAGGCGGTCAGCACGTACCGCAGGTACCGGGACCGGTGGAGGCTGGCGGTCTGTCTGGACCGGCTGGCCTCCGCGCTGGCCGCCTCCGGGGAGGCCGAGACGGCCAGGGGGCACTGGCGCGAGGCGCTGCAGGCCCTGGAGGGGTTCTCCGACCCCAGGGCCGCACGCCTGCGCGGGGAGGTCACGACGGCCTCGGCGCAGGCGGGTGATGTACCGGAGCCTGGTCCGGATGGCGGGGCGGACGGCGGCTGAGGCCCGTCCGGACACGCGGCGCCCGGGCGCGGATGCGTGGCCGGAAGCGGACAGCCGGGTGCCCCGGAGTACGCGCACGGGAACGCTACGTGCAGTCGCCCACGCGGACCCCGAGGTGAAGCGGTGCCCCCTTCCCCAGGACCGAGCCCCTCCCCAGCCCTCGACCACGCTCCCACCGATCCACTGGCCGCCGTACGCGGCCGTGTCCTACTCCATGTGAAGAGCCCCGAGCACGCCCCTCTGGTGCAGGTGTCCTCGTCCACCGGTGGTGTGGTCTTCTCCGGACGAAGAGCGGCCTCCCACGTGCGGGACTTCGTCAGAGCCCGCGAACGCCCCTGCCCCGTGGTCCTGGACCCCTCCGCGTACGAGTCCCACGTGGCCACCCCCGAAGCACCCTTCCTCCTCCGGGAATCCAGTCTCTTCGAGGAGGACCAGCTCAGGGAGACACTGCACCAGCTCACCATGAGCGGCGCCGACCTGGTCCTGACACCGACCGGTTTCCTGACGGCGGACGAGAACGGAGCAGAGGCCCTACGACAGGCAGCGGGGCGGGTCGACGCCCTCGACGCCGCCGATGTGGTGTTGGCTGTTCCCCTGGATGCCCTCTGGTTGAGCCGTCGTGAACAGCTGGTGTCCCTCCTGCAGCGGATACGCGCTCCCAAGGCGCTGATCCTGGGTGCCCGCGGCAATCCCGTCGAGTCCGCGTCCCGAGCACAGGCGTTGAGGGAGACCGTCTTCGAGGCGGGAGAAACCGCTCTCCTGCGCACCGACCTGGCGGGGTTGGACGCGATGGTCCACGGTGCTCCGTTCACGTCCATCGGCGACACCTCCTCCACCCGGCACACAGTGCCGCCCTGGGAGGACCCACGGGTGTTCACCAGGAACAGGAGCCCGAACGTCCTGGACCCGAACCTGATGGCCTACGTACGGGGGATGCGGCTCGCCGAGCAGCCCGTGGGCGAACTCCTGCGCTGCACCTGCGTTCCCTGCGTCGAGGCGGGAGAGGCGAGGGGCAGCGGCGCAGTCGGCCGACTGCTGAACACCCTGCACGATCACTCGGACACGGCGCAGGCCCACGCACACAACATGGCTGTCTGGTCGCGGTGGTGGAGTGACCTGAGCCGTGAGACCACCCGCGGAGGGGCTGAGGCCCGGTGGAGAGCCCTGTGCGCGGGCGCTCTGCACCGCTATGGCGAGTACAACGGGCGATTTCTGCGCGCGAACGGTCCGTTCACCCCGTCGGGTGCGCTGAGGTACTGGGCTGGAGAGGGGGGCTGAGGCCTTTCCGCGCGTCCAAAGCCCGGTGGACGCGCTCAGCGAAACGCCAGCGCAGGGCGGCCTCCGCTTCGGAGGCCCTCACCCGGGGTTCCACCAGGACTCGGGCCTCTTCACCCCGCGCCACGGCAAGACCGATGCCGTGGTAGTCGGCCTCCAGCACCGCCCGTTCGAAATCGTCCCCGGGGGTCCCGCACACCGCCATGCGCGGCACTCCCGGGCCGAGACGGCAGGCCTGATCAAGGGCTTCGAAGGGCTCTTCGCCCCACACGGCGGCCATATCCACGTGCACAGGTATGTCGGCCAGCCTCAGGATGCTCCGGTCGCTCCTCCTCAGTGCCCAACCGGGCACCGCTGGGAGAATGGCTCTCTCCCTGCTGGTGAGGGAATCGAGGGGTAGCCGCTCCTCCAGGGGGAGCGCCTGCAGGACCTCGAACACCCCGAGCCTGTCTCCCAGGGTTCGGCCTGCTCTTCGTCGCAGCGCCTCCTGGGCGGCCACCGGGCGGCAGACGACCGTCGTTTCCACTCCCCGGGGACTGAGATCGACCACCGCGGACGGCCCCTGGACCGAACCCACGCACTTCGCGGCGAGAGTGGAGCGTAGGCGTCGTCGGAGATCCATGTCCCGAGTCTGCCAAAGAGACCATGGTGCGAGGTGCCTTTCCACAGCAGGACCGTTGTTGGTCCACCCGAGTCACCGGTTTTCCTCCCGTGTCCCCCCAGATGGGGGATGCGGTGTTCTCCCCGGTGAAGTGGGAGGAGGGGACCCGGAGGTTGGTGGAAGGGTTCTCGCACGGCCTCTGGCATCGGCGGGCAAGGACCCGGGGCCGGGGTGCCCCGCTCTCCTCAGGCTCCGAGGAGAGCGGGCGCATACGGCGTGTGGAGCCGTGTGCGGTCAGCGGTTCGAGGGCGAACCGCAGCACTTCTTGTACTTGCGCCCCGAGTCACACCAGCAGGGCTCGTTACGGCCGGGAGGCCACGCCCGCGACCTCGGGTCGTCCGCGGAGAGCTCCAGGTACACCCAGTCAAGGGCGGTGTCGATGTTCACCGGGTCCTGGCCGGAGCGCTCGGCGAACTCCACGATCTCCTTCACCCCGTGCAGCGCCACGCTCCGCCGCGCCTCCGGGTGTTCGCGGTCCTGCTCCCGGAGGGTTCGTTCGATGGAGCGGTAGTAGACGTCGGCGCCGTGCTCGACGTACTCCCCCGTGAGCAGTCCCCGGGCGCAAGCCTCGTCGAAGACCTCGCGGGAGTAGACCGGTTCCACCTTCTCCTGCGGGCCCTCGTCCTCCCGGGCCCCGCCCTCGTCACCGGAGAAGCCCGCCAGGCCCTCCAGCTGCCGCTGGGCCACGGCCAGGGCCACGTCGTCGTGCGCGTCGCGCGTCAGACCCAGATTCATCCGTGCCAGCAAACGGCTGACGAGCGGCGCCAGGGAGAGATCGTCCTCGTCCCGGAGGTCCTCCGGTGACGCGGCGAGCAACTGGCGGGCGGCGACGTTGTGGCAGCGCAGCGCCTCCTCCCACCGTCCCAGTTCCTGGAGGTCCTCGCCGAGCAGTTGGGCGGGCCCCTCGCCCAGGCGGCCGGGGCGGAGCAGATCGGAGGTGATCCGCTCCGCCTCGGCGGTGTCCCCCGCGTCCCGGCTCTCCCGCAGGAGTTTGACCAGTTCGACGGAGGCGTACTGGCGGTCCTCGGAGGTGGGGAGGTGATCGCGCACGGCCCCCAGCAGGCGACGGGCCCGGTCTCCGCGTCCCGCGCGGTTCAGGTCCTCGGCGAACTCCATGACGAGCTCGCCCGTGCGGTCGGGTTCGGCGGCCAGGTCGTCCAGGAGTCGGCCGGGAAGGTCCAGTTCCCGAAGCGCGGCCGTCAGGGGCGCGTCAACGCTGGTGGTGGCGGGATCGTGGTCGGTCATAGCAACCAGCCTAGGGTTCGCGGGAACCCCGGGCGGTTCGTTATCCGGAAGGCGCCGTCCTCCTCCCCGTCCAGCCCACGGCGGGTCTGCCCGGTGGTGCTCGCGTCCTCGACCGGCCGCACGGCCCCGTTCTCGGCACGGGAACGGGGCCGTCGCGTACGTGCGGCGTGTGGGCTCAGGCCTGGTCGGCGTGCACGCGCTCCCCGGCGATCAGGGCCGCGTTCTCGCCGCGCCACGTGTCCGCCTCCCGCCAGATCACCGACACCCCCAGGGCGCCGAGCAGCGCCGGGGCCGACCAGTCCTCCTCGGGAGGAGCGGGGAGGACGAGGCACACCCGGTCGGCTTCCGCTCCCCGGGCCCAGCGCGCCTCCAGCAACTCCAGGGCCTCACGGCGCAGCCTTTCGTAACCCGTGTCCTCCTCGGGCAGAACGCGGTACAGCACGGACAGGCCGGAGAGATGGCAGAGTACGTCGCCGTTCTCCTGGTCGTCCGGTCGGCTCCCCGCCCGGTACAGGTCGGCGATGAGGCTGTGGCGCAGGAAGCCGTACACGCTCTGGTCCCGGGCCTCCCCCCGCTGTGCGATTCCGGCCAGGAAGAGGCGCAGGTGCTCGGCCGCGGTGGGGTCCTGGGGCCCGGGCTGCGGCGGAACCGGTGGTGTGGGCGCGCTCATCGGCTGCTCCTCGATCCGCTCGGTCGCGGTGTCACGGTGCCTTGTGGTGGTGTCGCTGTGCCTTGTGCGCTGGGAGATCCGGGAGTCGATCCCCGCCCTGTGCTGGGCCCAGCTGCGTTCGGCGTGCACGGTCTGGTAGTCGACCACCGACGCGGCGGACCGGTCCAGGACCAGCCGGTAGCCGTCGCGCTCCAGGTGCCAGCACCCGTCCGTGCGCCGGGCCTGTCGGCCCTCGGTCAGGAAGTCGCCGAGCATGGCGCGGATCTCCACCTCGGCCTCCCTGGCCGTGGCCCTGTGGCGGACCGCGAAACGGGCGCGCGCCGCGGCGCTGACGGTGATCGCGGCAGCCCGCACGGAGGGCTCCAACCGGGCTCCGGTGTCCAGCCCGGAGGGCGAACCCAGCACGGTCGGCTGGCCCTCCGGGCGCCGGGCCCGCCTGGTGCGGTAACCGCCGCATCCGGGCCGCCGGCACCAGCCGTCCGGGGAACTCGTGCGGTTGCGGCACCGCTGACCGTCGGCGTGGTGACGGGTGCAGGTCCTCTCGTGGTCTGTCACGGGGGCGGACGGGTCGACGAGGGTGTCGGGCAGAGGCCCGGTGTGCAGGACGGTCAGGGTCTGGGTGCACCGGGTCAGCGCGACGTAGAGCCGTCCGTGGCCTCCGGGGCCGGAGTCGGATATCTGGCGCGGCTCCACCAGGATGACGTGGTCGAACTCCAGGCCGCTGACGTCGGAGGCCGCCAGGGCTCGGACGGTGCCCTCGGCGGGTGCGGGGCCGGTCGCCAAGGCGTTCGCGATCGGCTGCAGGTACGGGGAGGCGTCGTCGGCGACGATCGCCACGGAGCGCTCGCCTCCCTTGACCAGCAGTTCGGTCGCGCGCTCACGGACACCATCGATCAGGTCCTCAGGGGCGAGACGGGCCATGGTCAGTTCCCCGTCCCGGGGCTCGCGGAGCGTTTCGGGGAAGGTGGTCAGTTCGGAGGCGGCCACGGCGGCGGGGACGGCCGTGTGCATCACCTGGCTGGGGATGCGGTATCCGAGGGTGAGTTCCTGCAGTTCCCAGCCGTCGGGCAGTTCCAGGTGGTCGGTCAGGGCCGCCCAGTCGGTGTGGCTGTGCGTGCCCGTGGACTGGGCGAGGTCGCCCAGGATGGTGAGGGAACCGCTCGGGCAGCGGCGGGCCAGGGCGCGCAGCTGCATGGGGGTGAGGTTCTGTGCCTCGTCCACCACGATGTGCCGGTAGCGGTCGGGGGTGTCTCCGTTGAGGAGGATCCGCAGTTCCTCCAGACAGAGCAGGTCGGCGCTGGTCCAGGACTCCTGCCCGGTCCGGTTGGCCGCGGGCCGGTACAGGGCGGACTGCTCCTCGGCGGTGAGGACGCCCTCGGACGCCTGTCCCAGGACCTGGGCGTCGCCGAGCAGCCTTCGGTAGAGGCGGTTCTCGGAGACCCGGGGCCAGGTGGCGTTGACGGGTCCGGCCAGGGAGGAGGTGATGCGACGGCGCAGTGCCTGTCCCTGGCGGCGGTGCCGGTAGGAGATCTGGTCGAGCATGCGGTCCACGAGCAGGTCGGTGAAGCGCTGGCGGCGGGCGTTGAGGGGTGCGTCCGACTCCAGCACTTCGGCGAAGGTCCGCTCGATGTCGGCCTCGGCCACGGCCAGGGGGCTCTCGTCGACCCGGATTCTGAGCTGATCGCCGTCGAGGAACTTCGACCAGGCCCCCGCGCGTACCGTCTGGCGGACCGCCTGGCGCAGGACCCCGGCCATCCGGGCATCGGACTTGATCCGGTGCTGCTCGGCGGTGTCGTGACCTCCGCTCCGCCCCGGGCACAGGTCGTCGACGCGCAGCGAGGTCACACCGCGTGTGCCCAGTGAGGGCAGCACCTCGCTGACGTAGTCGAGGAAGTACTGGCTGGGGCCGACGACGAGGATCTGGCCCGGGGTGAAGTGGTCGTTGTCCAGCAGCCAGGTGACACGGTGCAGGCCGATCGCGGTCTTGCCGGTCCCCGGACCGCCCTGGACCACCAGCGCCCCGGGCCGGTCGTGGCAGACCAGGTCGAGCTGGTCGCGGTGGATCGTATCGACGATGTCGCGCATGAGACCGTCGCGGGAGCGGTCCAGTTCCCGGAGGAGGAACGGGTCCTGTGCCGTGCCCGCCTCCTGCTCCTTCCGGGCCCGGATCGCGGCCGCCACCTGGGCCGGGGAAGCCTGCTCCGAGGAAGGCTCGTCGGCCTTGCGGACGAGTTCGTCGTGGTAGTCCACCACGCGTTCGCCGTGGCAGCGCAGGCGTCGGCGAAGCGTCACCGCGCCCTTCTCGGTTCCCCGCTCACGGCGCCAGCGGACCGCCGCCGGGCTGGACCACTTGATGACGAAGACGTTCCCGTCCTCGTCCCGGACACTTCTGCGGCCCACGTAGAAGGTCTCGTCGCCGCTCTCCTCCTGAAGGTCCACACGTTGGACGACGAGCTGCTGTCCGCCGAGTTCGTACTGCGCGACCCAGCGTGCGTACTCCTCGTGCTGGGCCGCGCTGTCCTTGGCGCTGGCGGCGGCGTCGGCGGTGGCCAGCCGTGTGGTCTGGCCGCGCTGCCGTTCCAGACATCGGTGGGCCCGGTCCACAGCGGTCTGTTCCTGCTCGATGATCCGTTGGCGGGCGTTGCTCCCCATCGTTTCGCCTCCCTCACGGAGAAAGGTGCGGTGGGCGGCGCCACGGGGGGCGTTGGCGTCACCCTGGTCGGACCGGTCACGGAACAGTCGGCATGCAGAGCCGGGGGGCTCGCGTTCGGAACTCGGTCCGGCTGTCGGGGCTGTGTGCACTCACAGAAACCGTAGGTTCATGACAGCATAGATCGGACTGTGAATACAGCCAACCATGATTACGAAGAAGTTTTTCGACTCTGGTGACCGTGTGTGGCCACACCACTGAGGCGCCCGTTCCCCCGCCCTCGCCTCGACCGCGACCTTCCGGGCAGCGGCACAGGGACAGGACGGAGCCACCGGGCCTGAGGTCACCACGACAGCCCGCACACGGCGGGCCACGGACGCCCATGTCAGCGCCCATGGCCCACCGGTCGGAGTCAGCCCTGCGGCCACCTGTTCCGGAGGCGTTCGATGAGGTCGCGACGCTCGAAGGCCTCGAGGATCTCGGTCAGACGCCGCAACATCGAGGTTCGCTCGTGGTCCTCCAGATCGGACAGGAAGGCGTCCAGGACCGGATCGCCCTCGCTCTCCCGAAGTGTTCTGATGCTCTCGCTGTCCTCCTCCGGTGTGGCCATCAGATCGAGGGCCGCACCGGCGTGCTCGACCTCGTTGAGGCGGTCCGGATTCTGCTCGAACCACCACACGCGCGCCACGAGGGGATCACTGAGGACGTCGCGCCGTAGCTCACGTACCCGGCGCATGCGTACTTGGTGAAGGGCCGCGCGGATCTCCTCCTGTGTACCCACGCGCTCGCGCTCCCGTTCCAGGGCCATGTCATCCGGATCCACAGTCAAGGCCGCTGTCACCGCGAGGTCACGCACCTCCTCCTGTTGGAGGAACCGCCCATCCGCCAGCGCACAGGCGATGTCCGCCTCGGCTGTTCCCCTGTCTCCCAGGTGGAACTGGGCGCTCCGCTCGGAAGCGACCCGGATGACCTCCCGCTGGATGTGTGCCAGGGCCCTCGCACGGGCGGAGGCGCCAGAACCGTTCCACGCGACCGTCGCCTCGAAATCGGCCTCGAACCACATCCCCTCCGAACGGCTGGGCACGCGAGCCTGGAACACGCGTGTCTCGTCCGGGGCCCGGAAGGCGATGCTCCAGATGGGTACGTCGCCCCGCGTACGGAGCCGCTTGTCGGTCACCGGTCCTCCTCGTTCTTGTTCAGTACACGGTGCAGTTCCTCAAGCACCGGTGCCCTCCGTGTATGGGCCTGTCGCCAACGCCTCAAGTTGCGTTTCAGAGTGAGGAGGAATCGCTCGTTGGCCCCAGCCGCGCGCAACAGCATCCGGGAGGTTTCGGAGTCGACCTGTCTCTGGGACAACACGCCGAACCAGGACCAGAGGGCACGACCAGCTTCAGTTCCACCAGAGCCCGCTCCCACCCAGGCAGCGGCCACGACGTCTGGGGCGACCTCTCCCCGTTCCAATTCGCCCATCACCCTCGGCACCGTTCCACCGCCGCGGTCAGCCAGAACCCGCCCCAGAGCCAGTGCCGCGACGAACGCCCTGCGGCCCCTCTCCGCCTTCGCGGTCCACTCGGCCAATTCCTCCAACACCACAGTGGTGTTGCCCGGCTCACCAGCGATGTCTTCCAAGGCTTGGACCAGACTCTGCTCCCACGTCGCCGACGCCTTCTCGGCGACATGCCTCAGCCGTGTCAGGGCAGTTCCCGGCTGAACTCTGCCGTAGACCCGGCACACTTCCACCACGGTCCGGTCGCGCAGGGACACCCCGGACGAGGTAGCCACCTTGTATAGATGGGAACGCACCGCCGGTCCCAGCCCCGAAGAGACGGCGGCTTCGGCGATCACGGGGATCACGTCCCACATCAGGGTCGGAGAGCTTCCCCAGCGGTCGATCATCATCGTGACCGGAGCTGGATCACCGTGGCGTTGTGCCAGGCGCAGCCAGCGGCGACCGGATGCGGCCCTCTCCCTCCAGTCAAGGTCTCTGACGGCTTCGCTGGACCACTCCTGGAGGGACTTCCGCGCGCTGGGATGCTCTCTCCACAGGTAGTCGAGCGCGTCATCACCGAATCCTGGACGGTTGAAGTGGATACGGTCCTCACGCACGTGCGCGCGGATCTCCCGCAGATGGGTGGTCAACCCGTCTCCCGAGACGGGTGTCCGCCACATCGACGGAATCTTCCAGTGATCAGCCAGACTGTGGGCCTGCCGTACAACGACCGTGCGGCGTCCGCCCTCGAGCAGTGCCACGGCCTCCAGAAGCACACGCTGGAACTCCTTTTCCAGATCATGGTGTGCGAACCAGGTGGTCAGTTCCTCCGTGGCGTCGGCGAACCCCTTGAGAACGGAGTCGACCCACGTGTGGTAATCCTCTTCGGACACAGGGAGAGACGGCTGAGCCCTCTTCGCCTCTTGGGCGAGTCTGGTGCCCCGCTCGGGTTCTGCTCCCTCCAATGCTTTGCGGACCTCGGGGGCGTTGGACCACCGCTCCGCTGCGCGGATACCGCAGCGGCTCTCCATCACCTTGCGGAAAACGTCGACGGCACATGCCGGGCCGTCTATGCGCAACCAGGCGTGGTGCTCGGCCAGATAGTCATCCCGTTGGCCTGGACGCGCGATGATGACGAAGAACGCACCGGCCTTGCGCATCTCCTCCACGAGTGCACGCAGGCCAGCGTGTTGAAGCTTGGTAGGCCTGCCCAGGTGTGTCAGGTCGAGGAAACGGGAGTGGTTGGACTCGATGTTGAGGCCCGTGAACCCTCCGTCCCGGTCCTCGGGGTCGGCGACCACCTCTTCGACGGGGATGCCCCCACGCAGTGTGGCGAGGGCGTGCACCGCGGTGATGCCCCTACCCGTTCCGGGCTCTCCGGTGACCACTCCTGTGCCGTGTGCCTTCAGCTCTGCCAGGAAGGTCTCGTAGCGACCGGCGTCACTGGGGCAGAAGGTGGTCATCACGTCGTCGACACGGGACTGGCCGATCCGCGTTGCCTGGCGGAGACGGCGTGTGGTGGACTCCCCGATGTGCTCGTGGTAGTGGACGCCTCCGGGAATGCTTCCCGCACTCACCACCTGGCCTCGGTTGTCACGGACGGTGTTGCTCGATGACCACTGCTTCGGGGGTTCCCTGTCGGACACCGGATGTGATTCGGACTCGGCCCCGGAACCGGGTTCCGCTTCGCTTTCCGGTGGCTTCTCCTCCTCGTTCCGAGCGTCCTCAGCGCTCATCGGTCATGCCCCCGAAGGAGACGCCGCCGTTGACCGTTCCGGCCTGGACCACCTGGCCGCGGTCGTTGTGGCCGACGTTGTTGCCCGTGGTGGGGACGGTCCCGCCCGGCGCGGCGGGGGACTGCCCGGCCGGGCGACTCCGCTCGGGCGCGGGGGCCACCCCGGGTTCGGCGTGCGCGCCGGGGACCCAGGAGGGGGTGGGCACGAACAGGTAGCCCTCGGCCTGGAAGTCCTTGGAGGGGACGGAGGCGTGCACTGGCCGCCAGCGGCTGGCGCGGACGGGGGCGAAGCCGCCGAGCACGACGTCCTCGTAGACGCGGCGGGAGACGATCGTGGCCAGCAGGGTGGTGTCGGGGTCGGAGGCCTCCAGTTCGCGCCGCACGGGCTCGGAGTCCAGCAGCCGGTGGGTGCTGATCATCGCCTCTCCCATGGCGTCGATGCCGCTGCCGTCGCCGGTGTCGGGCAGGGGGCCGACGTCGATGCTGGCGCGCAGCCGCATGCGCAGGTTGCGGTCGAGGGCGGCCAGGTAGGGCTGGGTCCGTTCCAGCTCCTTCTGCAGCTCCTCCAGGAAGGGGCTGATGAGGTAGGGCAGGTGCTCGGGCTCGGCTCCCATGACGTAGCCGTCGCCGCTGTGGCGGGGAAAGCGCGCGTCCTTCCACACCGGGAGCATGTCGGCACGGGTGAACGCCTCCTCCAGCACCTGCGGTATCAACCGGCCGATGTACTGCTGGTGGCGGGCGCTGCTGGCGCTGAACTTCTCCATGTCCACCGCCAGCACGGCGCGGTAGGGAGGGAGGGGCTCGCTCTTGCCGATGCGGGACAGGTCGATCTCCACCGGGGACTCCTGGGGGTGCGGGGGCCCTCTCTCGGGCCGGACGGGACCACACTCCCCGGCACACGAGTCCCGTGGTGTTCAGTTCTGAACACAGGAGGCGTGGAGTGTCCGCCGTCACACCGGTTCGTCTCCGGCCGCCAGGGCCTCCAGCGCCTCCAGGTCGAGGATGGCCACGTACTGCCGTCCGGTGCGGATGACGCCCCGCTCCCGCAGGGAGGTGTAGGCGTGGTGGAGGGAGGTGCGCGACATGCCCGCGAATCCGGCGATCTCGCTCTGGGCCAGAGGGACTCCCAACAGGCATCCGCGCGTGACCGGTGCGCCGTCCTCGGACAGGGGTGCGGGGAGGGGTTCGCCCATCACCGAGGCGAGGTGGAGCAGGGCGGCGGGCAGCCTGCGGTCGGCGGGGAGGGAGGACTGCTGCACCCTGAGGCGGTCGCCCTCGTCCTGACGCATGAGGGCGCTGTGCCACAGCGCGTTGCCCAGACCGAGTTCGTCGACGACCCTGCGGAAGCGGTCCGCGGGGAGGAAGGCGGTCGTGCTCGGGCACAGGGCCGTGACCGTGGCGTTCCTGGGGCGCTCGGCCCCGGCGAGGACGGACTCCCCCAGCATCTCCCCGCGGGTGCGGAAGGCCAGGGGGACGCAGGAGCCGTCGGCCCTGATGGAGACCACCTTGGCGCGGCCGTTCAGCACGAGGTGCACCCCTCCGCCGACCTCGCCCTGTCGCAGAAGCGCCTCCCCCCGGGCGAACCTGCGTGTCACCGCCGACGCGGTCAAGCGCTCCCACTGTTCGTCGGTGACCAGTCCTCCGAAGCCGTGCCTGTCCACGCTCGCGACTCTCCTCTTTCCCAGGGCTGTGACCGGCAGGGCGATTCTCACCGGTCGTGTCCGCCCGGGCGCGGTGGTGGCCGGGTCCGGCCACCACCGGCAAGGTCCGGTTTCAGGGGGAGCCGAGGAGCGCCCGTGGGACCTTGCCGTCGGAGGCGGCGCGGGTCACCGGTTGGACGGTGAGCCGCAGCACTTCTTGTACTTGCGTCCCGAGGCGCACCAGCAGGGCTCGTTGCGGCCGGGCGGCCACGACCGCAGCCTCGGGTCGTCCGCGGAGAGCTCCAGGTCCGACCAGGTCCGGACGGTGTCGTCGTCCGCCGGGTCCAATCCGGAGCGCTCGGCGAACTCGACGATGTCCTCCACGCCGTGCAGTACCACGCCCCGCTGCGTTCCGGGGTGTTCGCGGTCGCGCTCGCGCAGACTCCGTTCGGCGGCGCGGTAGTAGGCGTCGTCGCCGTGCTCGGCGGCCTGCCCCGTGAGCAGTCCCCGGACGCGGGCCCCGTCGAAGGCCGCGCGGGAGTAGAGCGCCTCCACCTCCCGGGCCGGGCCGTCTTCCTCCGGCCAGCCCTCTTCCTCGTAGGGCAGGCCCAGCGCGCCCTGCGCCTGCCGTTGGGCCACGACCAGGGCCACCTCGTCGTGGCCGTCGTGCGGCAGGCCGAGGTTCATGCGCGCCAGCAGGCGGTTGACGATCGGCGACAGGGAGAGGTCGTCCTCGTCGGCGAGCTCCTCCGGCGGCTCGGCGAGCAGTTGCCGGGCGGCGATGTTGAAGCAGCGCAGCGCCTCGTCCCAGCGCTCCAGCTCCCGCAGGTCCTCACCGAGCAGGTCGGCGGGCCCCTCGTCCAGGTGGCCCGGACGCAGCAGTTCGGAGGTGATCCGCTCCGCCTCCGCCCTGTCCCGCGGGTCCGAGCTCTCCCGCAGCAGGTCGGCCAGTTCAACGGAGGCGTACTGGCCGTCCTCGGAGGTGGGAGGGTGCTCGCGCACGGTCTCCAGCAGGCGGCGGGCCTGGTCGTCGCGTCCCGCACGGCGCAGTTCCACGGCGGAGTCCATGAGGACCTCGCCGGTGTCGTCGGGGTAGGCGGCCAGCTCCTTCCGGACGCGGCCGGGCAGGTCCGGTTCCCGGAGCGCGACCGTCAGGGGCGTGTCGCCACCGACCGGGGCGGTGGAGGAGGCCTGGTCGTTCATGGCCACCAGGTTAGAAGCCGCCGGAACGGCGGACGACCCGTTTCCCGAAACAGGGAGGGCGAAAGGTGTTTCCCGGCGGCGCGCGACGGAGCTCACAGCATTCGACGGAAACTTTTCCTGCGGGCGTCGAAAAAGAAGGAAAGAAACACGGTCACAGAAACACACCAGCACCATGAACTGCACGGACAGAGCACCGACGCGCCAATCACGTCGGATGTCAGGATGCCACGGACGTACTTCGCATTCACTCCGAGGCCGCATCAGGCCATTTTCCCGCGCAGAACTCCGAAACCGTTCATGATGGGAAACGTCCCCCACTAACTGAATCAGCCGGGAGCAGCCATGACGCGTACCTGGGGAAGTCGGTATCGAGCGACCGAAGAGCGGCCTCCGGGCCGGAGCCAGCGACTCACCGCCCTCACGACCCTGTCAGTCCTCTTCTGTCTGGGGACCGGCTCCGCCGCGTGGGCCTCGGAGAACGACGGCGAGAGCGCTGACCTCGTCGCGGCTCCCGACGTGGTCTTCGAGGAGGAGTTGGGCACGCTCTTCGACCCCGTGGAGACCGTGCCTGACGCCCAGGGCGTCACCGGCCACCTCTTCGGCAACGGTGAGGACACCGCCTACCTGTTCGCCCTGCGGGACGCCGAACCCTGCGCCCTCCCGGAGGGCGCAGGCGGCACCGATGGCGAGGGGAGCCGGGGAGTCCGGGTGACGGTCGCCGTGACGGAGATGGGCTCCCAGGAGTGGGTGACCGTGGAGCCCCTCCGAACCGACGTGTACTACGCCGCCCCCGATGACCTGGTCGTGGAGATCGTCGAGCCCTTCCGCGAGTTCGTCTACGGCGCCGCGCGCGTACGGATCGACTGCCTGGCTCCCGGCGGCGAGTGGGAGCGGGCCGCGCTGACCGGGCTCAACCTCACCTCGGTGAGCCAGAGCGGCGGAGGGGCGGAGTTCTTCGTGGACCGGTTCTCCCCCGTGGTGGAGGACGGGGTGGTCCCGCTCGACCTGAACACCGAGGAGTACGTCGCGGGCGACCAGACCACCCCGGTGATGGAGGAGCTGCGGGCTGAGCTGGACGGCGAGCCGGTGGAGCTGTCGGGCACGGGCAGTACCGGGCAGGTGCTGGTACCCGAGGGAACGGAACCGGGCCTGCACGTTCTCACACTGGTCCGGGAACACGAGTTCACCCCGGGATGGGTGGACGTCCCCGTCATCACCGGGTTCGCCGCAGCCCCGGCCGCACCGGCGCCCGTGGCCGTGGCCGTGCAGGACCCTGGCCTCCCCCGCGTGGACGAGCTGCGCACGGACCCCCAGACCCTGCTCCTCGCCCTGGGCGCGAGCGCGGTGGCGGCCGGTGCCCTCATGCTCATGGTCGGGTTCCCCTCCGACATCTTCAACAAGTCGGTGGAGGCCAACCAGGGGCGGGTGCGCCAGTGGTGGAACGGTGTGCGGGCGGCCCTGGCGGGGCGGCGGGGCAGGCCTCGGGCGGTCTTCACCCTGCGTTCGGTCCTGGCCTTCCTCGTGTTCTGGGTGGCGGCCGCGGCGCTGCCGGTCCTGTTGAACTGGAACCCGGGCCCGCAGGCGACTCCGCTGCTGGACTTCCTGGGTCTGCTGGTGGCGGTCTTCTTCGTCACCGCCTTCTACGCCGGGATCGTCGACGACCGGGATACAGCGTGGTCCGGCGTCCGGGGCCGGTTCGAGGTCCTGCCGACGGGCCTGGCCATCGTGGCGCTGTGCTCGGCGCTCTCAGCCGCCCTGGACTTCGAACCGGGGTACTTCTACGGGCTGATCGCCGGGTTCGCGGCGGTAGTCGACCGGCGGTCGCGGCTCGACATGCCGGTGCGCGTGCGGGAGGACTTCGCGCGCGTGCGCGAGGGGCGGGCGACGATGCTGGGCGCGGTCTTCATCCTCGTCCTGAGCGCGGCCTGCTACCTGGTCTGGAGCGCGTTGAGCCCCGCGGCGCAGCGGGAGGACGCCTCCTTCGTGCTGCGGCTGGCCGACAAGGCCCTGTTCTCCACCGTGCTGCTGGGCGTGCAGACCGTCGTCTTCGGGCTCCTGCCGATGAAGTTCCTGGACGGGTACCGGCTCTGGAGCTGGGGCGCCGTTCCCTGGGCGGCGGTGTACCTGCCGGGCCTGTTCCTCTTCGTCTACCTGATGCACATGCACCCGGCCCAGGTCTCGGCGCAGACCGTCCCCGAGTCCCTCGTCAACACCCTGGTCCTGTTCGCGGGCTTCGGTGTGCTGTCCCTGGCGGTGTGGCTGTTCTTCGTCTGGCGCTCCCGGCGGGACGAGCGGCCCGCGGCGCGGTCGACGCGGAACGGACTGCCCGCACCGGCTCCGGTCCCCGGACCGGGCGAGGCGCCCCCGGTGCCCGTGGGGGCCGCAGCCGCGGTGCCCGATGCCGGGCGTGAACAGGTTCCGGACCTCCCCGCCGCACCCGCGCCGGAACCGGAGGACGATCCGAGCGGGAGCCGGAAGGAAGGGCGTTCCGGCACCTCCGGAGAAGGGAGTCCGGAAAGCGCACGGGAGGAACCCGCGGAAGACACGGAGGGACCGACGGGGTGAGGAACTCCGGCGCAGAACCTCCGCGGGGGCCGCCCCTGTCCGGGGTGCCCGCTGGGAGCGACCGGTTCCCTCACTCCGCGTCCTCGGCCAGCTCCTGCCAGCGCACGGACGAGACCTCCGGCTCCAGGCTGAGCCTCCTGACCAGCTGTTCCACGGCTTCGTCCTGGCGTGCGCCCGCGAAGACGTCGGCGTACACGGACACCAGGTCCTCGCCCTCGTCCAGGTGGCGGCAGTCCAGGGAGCGCAGTGTGAACTCGGTTTCGGACAGCGCCTGGAGCAGCAGGGCCCGTACGTGGGGGTCCTGGGCGTTCGTGCACACGATCCGGATCCGGTAGACGGTCTCCTCGTCCTTGGAGTTGGCGGGCGAACTCTTCTGCAGCCGCCGGGCCACCGGGCGCAGCAGGACGTTGGCGGCCACCACCGCCACCGCGCCCATCGCCGCGACCAGGTAGACGCCGCTTCCGGCCAGGACTCCCACGGCGGCGGCGCACCAGATCGTCGCGGCCGTGTTGATGCCGCGGATGTTGATGCCGTCGCGCAGGATGACGCCCGCGCCGAGGAAGCCGATGCCCGACACCACCTGGGCCGCGACACGCGTGGGGCTGACCTCGTCCACGGCGTAGGCGGCCAGCAGGACGAACAGCGCCGACCCCACGGCGACGAGCGCGTTGGTACGAAGGCCGGCCATGCGAGCCCGCCACTGGCGTTCGACGCCGACCAGGGCGCCCAGTCCGAACGCGCAGCCGAGCCGGAGTGCGGCCTCCCACCATTCCAACATCGGCCCACTCCCCCACAGGTCGCCCGTCCGATCCGCTTCGCGGGGATCGCGCGGCGCCGGAACACCGACGCGTACGCGATATCACGCCCATCTCACCGGATACTGGACACGGCTACCCGCTCCTCACCCGCGTACACCCGTCCTACTGTGAAGCCGCCCAACCATCACGGACCCCCAGATCAGAAGTCCGCGAACAGGGTTTTCACCCGGCGCGTGTGTATAGTCGTGACCGGTCTGCTGTCGTCCCGGACGGGTGGGGAAGCCATGGGCACCGGTGAGGTGGAGGTGAGCTCGGCCGACATCGCCAGGATCGCGGGCGTGAAGCCGACGGCGGTGAGCAACTGGCGGCGCCGCCACGACGACTTCCCCCAACCGGTGGGGGGCACCGACCGCAGCCCCCGCTTCGACCTGGGGCAGGTGGAGGAGTGGCTGTCCACCCACCGCCAGGTCCCGAGCATCGACCCCGACCAGCGCCTGTGGCAGGCTCTGGACTCCCTGCGCGGCTCCGTCCCCGTCGACGCTGTGCTCGTCCAGGCCGGGGTGCTGCTGTGGCACCTGAGCCGCGATCCTGAGGCCGGGAAGCACGGCACCGGGGAAGCCGGGGAACCGGACGGATCCGCGCTGGCGGTGCACGCCCGGTGGAGTTTCGAGGATCTCCTCGAAGGCGCGGGTCTGGCCGCTCTGTCCGCGCGCCGCCCCGAACCCGTTCCGGACGCCCACCTGGGTCCGTTGGCCGACGCGGCGGTGCGCGCCGCGTGGGAGAGCGATCCGCGGGCCGCCTTCGAGCGCCTGCTCAGCCGCCTGGACCAGCGCTCCCCCTCCGGCTCGCACACGGTCCCGCCCGAGCTGGCCGACCTCATGGCGGGTCTGGCCGGAACCGGGAACGCCGGAACCGCCCGCGAGGACGGCGGAGGCGAGCACGCCGGGACGGGGAACACCGCAACCGGCCCCGAGGACACCGCGGCCCCGGAGGAGGACAGCGCCGGGAACGGGGACGGTCCCGCCGGTACCGTGGCCGACCCCGCCTGCGGGCGGGGCGGGCTGCTGCTCGCCGCCGCGCGCGGTGGACGGCGCGCCCTGCTGGGCCAGGACCGGGACGCGGCCTCGGTGTGGCTGGCCGCCCTGCGCCTGGCCTTCGCCGGCGCCCTGACCGGGGAGGCGGACCTGCGGGTGGCCGACGCGCTGCGCCTGCCCGCGTTCGCCCCGAACGCACCGGACGGCGCGGAAGGCGCCGACGCGGTCGTGTGCGCCCCGCCCTTCGGCGAACGCAACTGGGGCGTCGAGGAACTCGCGGAGGACCCCCGGTGGACGTACGGGGTCCCCCCGCGCCTGGAGTCCGACCTGGCCTGGGTCCAGCACTGCCTGTCCCTGGCCCGGCCGGGGGGCTCGGTGGTCGTGCTGATGCCCCCGGGCGCCGCCCAGCGCCCCTCGGGGAGGCGCATCCGCCGGTCGCTGCTGCGCGCGGGCGCCTTCCGCGCGGTGGTCTCGCTCCCGCCCGGGTTCGCGGCCCACTACGCCGTTCCCCTCCAGCTGTGGGTGCTGCGCCGACCGGAGCGGGACGCGGTCCCCGCTCCCGTGCTGCTCGTGGACACCGCCCCGCACGAGCCCGGGCAGACCTGCCCGCCGGGCGGGGTCCTCGGCCGGATCGACCGGCTCTGGCGGGAGTACCTGGCCGACCCGGAGGGGTTCGACGAGCACCCGGGGGTGGCGCGGGCGCTGGAGGTGGCCGACCTGCTGGACGAGGACGTCGACCTGACCCCCCGCACGCGCCTTCCGGTTCCGCGCGCCGCGGCGGGCGACCTGGACCTGTTCGCCGAGCGGCGCACGCGCCTGGAGGGCGCGCTGCGTACGCTGCGCACGCTCCTGCCCGAGGCGCCGCGGGTGGAGCCCGGCGGCGAGGCGGTCGGGGTGGTCACGCTCGGCGAGCTGGCCCGGGCCGGGTCGGTGACGATCCGGCGGCCCCTTCCCCGGCGTTCGGCGGAGGAGGCGGGCCCGCGCACCAGCGCCAGGGTGATCAGCGGTGAGGACGTGGCCCGCGGGCTGGGGGCCTCGCGCACGGAGGAGGTGGACGCCGACCCGATGCGCAACCCCCCGATCCAGGAGGGCGACGTGCTCATCCCGGCGGTGGCTCCGAGACCCGCCGCGCGGGTGGCGACCGGGGACGACGCGGGCGCCTACCCCGGCGGCGGCCTGTACGTGGTGCGCACGAACCCGGGCGCGGTGGACCCGTGGTTCCTGGCGGGGTTCGTCACCAGCTCCGGGGAGAGCCGGAACATCACCCGGATGAGCAGCAGCATGCGGGGCCACCTGAGGATCGACCCGTCCCGGATGCGGCTCCCGGTGCTGCCGGTGGAGGAGCAGAGGCGGTACGGGGACCTCTTCCGGAGGGTGGCGCGGTTCCGGGAGGCGCTGCTGGAGTTGCAGGGGTGGGGCGAGGAGTTGGCCGACCAGGCCGTCGACCTGGTCGCCGGGCGGTGGGAGACCCCCTCCTGAGGGATGGGGAACGCCGGACCGCCGTAGGCCCGGCGGCCTCGTACGCGTGACGGCTTCGGGATGTCGAATGCCTTGAAACCCTCCGCGGCCCGGCTGCCCTCCGGCCGTGGTCGGGCGGCACCGGCCGCCCCGAGGGCGCGTACGACGGGGACGGTGCCTCAGGAGCCGTCGGTGACGCGCTTGCCGTCCCCGTCCCGGACGATGGTGAAGGAGTCCACGAGCCGGCCGTCGGCTGTGCTGGACCGGTACTCCAGGGTGTCGCCGTCCACCGACACCGTCTGGAAGGTCTGGGTGTCGGTGCGCTGCACGCGCACCTCGGCGCCGTTGTCGGTCCAGTTGCCCTCGGCCGCGTCGTAGGTCTTGGGGCCGGTCACCGCGACCACGTAGACCGGTCCGGTGTGCGTGCCGGAATCGCCGGTCCGGTGCTCGGCCATGTTGCCGCGGGTGTAGGAGTGGTCGTGTCCCTGCAGGACCAGATCCACGTCGTACTCCTCCAGCACCGGCAGCCACGCCTCACGCAGCGGCGCGTTGTCGCGGACGGGGTCGGCGGAGAAGACCGGGTGGTGGAAGGTGACCACGGTCCACTCGTGGGGGTTGTCGGCCAGCACCCCCTCCAGCCACCGCCGCTGCGTGTCCAGCCACCGCTCGGTCTCGTCCGAAGGCACCTCGCGGTAGTTGGAGTTGAGCACCACGAACCGCACGCCCTGGTAGTCGGTGTGGTAGACCGTCCCGGCCAGGTCCGCGCCCTGGTCGGGGCCGTTGCCCGCGCCGCGGAACTGCGGAACCCAGTGTTCGCTCAGTCCGCCGTCGTACTCGTGGTTGCCGGGCGTGGCCACGTGGTTCATGCTTCCGGTGGCCGGGCCGAAGGCGTCGAACCACTCGTCCCACTCCGAGCCGCTGTCGGCGGAGTCGACCAGGTCGCCGGAGTGCACGGCCAACTCGGCGTCGGGCGCGGCCTCCAGGCCGGCCCTGACCACGGGGGCGGCCTCGTCGGTGATGTCGTTCTGGATGTCGCCGAAGTACAGGAAGCTGAAGGGTTCGGCCCCCTCGGCGGCGGTGGTGAAGGTGCGCCAGTCGCTCACCGCTCCGCCCGCGTCACCGCCCCCGCCGCCCCCTCCGGCGACTTCACCGCCTTCGCCGCCTTCGCCGTCCGCACCGATCCGGTAGCGGTAGGCGGTGTCCGGTTCCAGGTCGGTGGCCGTGGCCGTGAAGGTGGAACCGGGCTCCTCCCCTCCCGTGGCCCGCCCCTGCACCCGGGTGGGTTGCGCCGACTCGTCCTCGGGGCCGATCTCCAGGAAGGCCTCCCGCGCACCGTAGGCGCGCCAGGTCACGGTCTGGGAGGTGCTGGGGTCGGCGGTGGGTGAGAGCAGGACGCGGTCGACGGGCCGCTCAGGCGGGGCCTCGGGGGTGCAGGCGCCCAGCCCGACCGTGAGGACCGCGCCGCCGAGGGCCGCGAGCGCGCGGAACGCAGCGGAGCGGGACCGGAGCGGGCCGGACCCGGCCGAGCGGTCCCGCGGGGATCGGGGCGGCGCCGGGCGGGGCCGCGGAGCGCGGGACGGAGCGTCGGGCATGAGGAGGACTGTCCTTTCTGACGGCGGACCGGTGCCGCTGGCGCGAAGGGGCGGCGGGGAGCCGCCCGTGTGACGGCTCCCCCGGTCTACCAGGCCAGCTACCCGATCAGGGAGTCGAGCATGGGCCCGAACTCCTCGTCGGAGGTCAGCAGTTCCACCGACCTGTGCTCGTGGTCGATCCTGGCCCCCACGGGACGCAGGTCGGGCGGCGTGCCCTGGTCGCGCGAGCGCGAGCCGGGGTGCCACCAGTAGAGCTGGGCGCTGACGGGCTTGTCGCCGTCGGCGGTGAACCGCTCGGCGACCTGCTGCATGTGGTCCAGGGCCGCGATCGGGTGGCCCTGTCCCAGGGGGTGGGCCAGGAGCACCTCGGGAACGGGGAAGGCCACGAGCGCGCCGTGCGGCAGGTCGCCGAGGTAGCGGTCGAGGGCGTGCGCGTGCGCCGCCACGTAGGGGTGCTGGCCGCCGATGTGCACGATGCGCGCACCGTCGGCCTCGTGCTCGCTGACCTCGACGGTCTCGGCCACGGAGGCGGCCACCGCCTCGGCGAAGACCTCGCCGTCGGGACGGCCGGAGCGCTCGTGCACCTGGCGGGGCAGCGGCCTCAGCGAGTCGGCGGCGTCCACGACCACGGTCTGCCACAGCCCAGGGGCGACCTCGCGGGTCAGGAGGGATTCCAGCACACCCTCGGGGAAGGCGGAGGCGGGGTAGAGGCGCACCCGGAGGCGTCCGTCGGTGTCGCCGCCGCCCTGCCCGGTGGCCTGGCTGAGCTGTTCGACGGACGTGCGCGCGAACTGGGCGGTGTTGTGCGCGATCTGCTCGGGGGCGGCCTCGCTCAGCGCGGCGCGCAGTCCGCTGATGTCGGCGCTGGCGTGGTTGCCGTCGGGCAGCGTGACGACGAGCGTGTCGGCGCCCTGGAAGGCGGCGCCCACCCCGGCCTCGGCGAAGGCCGCCGCCAGGGAGACGGCCACCGTGTCGTCGGGGTCCGGTGCGGAGGGGGCGCCGGCCGGGTCCGCGTTCCGCGTACCGGTGGAGGGCGACTCCGCGGAGGAGCCGTCGGCGCCCTGCTCCCGCTCACGCGCGGCGCCGGCCATGAAGCTGGCGAAGCGGGCGGCCAGGTCGGTCCGCTGCTCCTCCCCGACGATGACGGCCTGGTCGAAGGTGTCCCCCATGTCGGCCTCCATGAGGACCGCGCCCCCGAAGTCGAACACGCGCAGGCGGGTCGGCGGCAGGAAGACGGCGCGCAGCCCCTCCTGCTCGCACGCCCGCACCAGGGCCGCGCCGAACTCCTCGCGCGTCCGTTCGGGCTCCAGTTCGCGCGCCTGTTCCAGCCGGGCGCCGAGCCAGTCGGGGATGCGGTCGTGCGCGCGCGGAAAGCGCTCCAGTTCCTGGGCGTAGATGAGCGGGCTGGTCCCGGGCGGCAGGTCGGGCTCGGTGTCGTGGTTGTACTCGACGTTGAACCGGTGCGAGTGGTGGACCGAGAGGACCATGGAGAGCCAGGTGCCCGCGCCCTCCTGGAATCCGGACCGCTTGAGCGTGTCGACCAGGTCGCCGACGCCGCCGGGCACCTCCAGCTGCCGGACCTGGCCGTCCGCCTCCTGGACGGCGAGCATGTCGGCGCGGTACGCGCCGATCACCCTGGCCAGGTAGGTGAGCTGTTGCCAGCCCTCCGGGACGACCGCGACCAGTCGCCCGGCGAGGTCCTGGAGGACCTCGCCCTGTTCGAGGGGGCCGGGAGGTTGGGGAGTCATGTGGGGCTCCGTGTCCGTGTGGGTGCGTTCGGTCGGTTGCGCGCTTCCTTCCTATCGTGCCGGGAGGACGGAGCGTGACCTCGCCCGTACCTGACGCTGTCCGCCGCGTGCCGCCGCCCGTTCACGCGGTCCGGGCGCCGCTTCGACCCTCCGTCGCGGAACCGCTACCGTGAACTCCGCCCTGTCGTGGCCGTCCCACCCCGCCGCGGTCGCGCTCTCTCCCCCGGACCTGATACGGACTTTCATGAATTCCCTACGTATGCGCCACAACGCCTCCCTCCTGGTCGGCGCCCTCCTTCTCGCGGTGACGGCCTGCGGCGGCGGTGAAGGCGAGGAGGCCGCCGCCGACGAGGAGAAGGTCGTGCTGGACCTGGCCGAGTTCACGCGCGACGGGGTTCCCGACAGCGTCGACAGGCTCCGCCCCGAGGACCTGCCGGAGAAGCCCACGAGTGCCGAGCCGATGAACGTGCGCATGGCCTGGAACGCCATGGAGATGGCGCACAAGGCGGGCAACCACGTGGACCCCGACGCGACGGCCGAGTGCCCCGGCCCGGAGCTGGAGCCCGAGGTCGGAGCCACCCTGACCTGCGACGTCGTGTACATGGGCGAGGAGTTCACCTGGGACATGGAGGTGACCAGCGGGGGCGTCCTCATCCAGTACGAGCAGACGCTGTCGCCGGTGCCGGTGACCCGCGAGCGGGTGGAGCACCTGGTGCGCTGGCAGGTGCGGGGCGAGTACGTGCGGTGCGACATGCCCGAGATGGTGACCGCCGAGCACGGTGAGGACGCCGGTGTGACGTGCGAGTCCTGGAACGACTACGCCCACAGCACGCACCGCGTCACGGTGAGCCAGGACGGCATGCACGGGATCGAGACGCCGGAGAGCGACTACGGGGCCGAGGCCGCCTGACCTCGGGGTGGGCGGTCCCGGGGCCCCGGGGCCGTGTACGGGACCGCCATACGGACGGGGCCCGCTGGGCTCCCGGCGACTTCACCGCCCTGCGGGCGGGTGCCCGGACACCCGCCCGGGCCATCGGGGAGCGGGTACCCGCCCGCGCCGTCGGGGACCGGGTGCCCGGCCGGGACGGAGGGCTGCCCGCCGGGCCCCTGCCGTCCGCGGGGCCCTCAGTCCGCGAGCGCGTCGAGGTAGACCCAGGCGCCCTCGTGGCGCACGAAGCGACTGTTCTCGACGAGCGCCTCGTCGCGGGCGCCCTCGCGGTAGGAGGCGCGGAAGGCGACCGTGCCCTCGTTGTGGAACGGGGTGCCCTCGGTGGTGGACAGGATCTCCAGGCGCACCCACTCGGTGCCGGGATCCAGGTCCAGGTGCCGCGGCCTGGTGCTCGGGTGCCAGGTCCGCAGGAGGTGGTCGCGGTCGCCGACGGCGAAGGCGCTGTAGCGGGAACGCATGAGCTGTTCGGCGGTGGACGCCGCTGCCCGCCCGCTGTGCAGGCGGCCGCAGCAGTCCCGGTAGACCGACGGGCCGCCGCAGGGGCAGGGCGCCTCGGGGTCGGCCGCGGGCCGGGGCGGGGACGTGCGGTGGCGGGTTCTGCGCTGCGACATGTCCTCCATTGTGGCGTCCCGCCCCCGCTGGCGGTGCCAGGTCCGGAGCGGGGGCGCCGCGGAGCCGGGCCGGGCGCTGGCCCGGGTCTGGCCGCGGAGCCGGGCCGGGTCCTGACCGGGGTCGGCCCCCGGGGACCGCAGGCGGTGAAGCGAGGCCTGCGTTCAGGCGCGGCCCGAACCGTCGGAGCCGTCCGATCCGTCGGACAGGGGCTCCAGCGGCGGGTCGGTCGGCGGCGTCCCGATCCGCACGTCCTGGCCGGTGAGGCCGGAGTGCACCTCGGCCGCCACGGACTCGACGGTGTCCACCCCGTACCGCATTCCGTCGTTGTCGTCGGTCAGGACGACGATGTCGTAGTCGCCCACCGGGGTGTCGCGGAAGCCGCCGATGCTGTGCACCCGCCAGAGGCCGGTGTCGGTGTGGGGCAGCCAGCCGTTCTTGAGGTGGACCTCGGCGTCGGCGGGTGCTCCCGAGGGCACACCCCAGCGCTGTTCCCCGATGATGTCGCCCATGAGGCCGCGCGCGAACTCGCGCTCCCCCTGACCGAGCACGTCGTTGTCGGTGCGCAGCAGGCGGAGCAGGGTGAGCTGGTCGGAGACGGTGATCCCCATCAGCCCGACGTAGCCCTCGGGGTCCGGTTTCGTGGCGTCCATACCCGCCAGATCCAGGAACCGCTGGATGCGCTCGGCGCCGATCCGGTTGCGCAGCTCCGTGGCGGCGTCGTTGTCCGAGACGGTGATCATGGCCGTCACCAGGTCCCTCTCCTCAGCGGTGAGCTCCCGGTTCTCGTCCATGGCGGTGCGCAGCAGCGCACCGAGGACGACGACCTTGCCGACGCTGGCCGCGTCGAACTCCGCGTCGGGGTCGAGTCCGCAGGTGAGGTCGCCGCCGTGCGCGGAGACCCCCACGGCGACGGTCCCCTCCCGCTCGTCCACACGCTCGCGGATCCCCCCGTCGAGCCGTCGCGCGAGGTCGGGGTGGGACTCGGAGGTGCAGATCGGCTCCTGTGCGGTGTCCGTTGCTGCGACGGACGGTGCGGCGGCGGCCGAACCGGCGGTGAGCGCGGCGGCGAGGACCACGGCGGCGGACCGTGCCGGGCGTCGGTACCCGGCGGGTGTGCGGTCGGCGGACATGGAAGGGGCCCTCCCTCGTTCGGCGGATCGGGGCGGCGCAGCAGGCCGCGGACGGACCGACGGACACCCTTGGGACTCAAACGAGTGCACAGGGTGATCGACCGGTGCCCTTCGATTCTCGGTGTCCGGGCTCCGCCACGCGTGAGCGACACGGGGTACCGCGCCTCCGCGAAGCGGTAGCGCGGAGGGGGCACGAGGAGAGCCGCACCGCGCACGGAAAGGCGCGGACCGCCGGTCGGTTCCCACTCGCCCTCCGACCGGAGGTCCGCTGGAGACGGCCCCCGTCCGGGCCGTCCGCTCTATCCCACCTCGACGGTGTAGGTCTCACCCAGGCCGAGGGCGACGGCAGCTGGAAGGGCCGACGCGATCGGACCCAGCACCCGCCCGCAGACGCTTACTCCAGCGTCCACTCGCAGTCGCCGGACAGTTCCAGGGCGACGTCGCCCTCCTGGACCACGACGGACCCGGGTCCCTCGATGTTGTTGTTGGCGATGATGTCGTCGAGTTCTCCGGACAGGCCCGACAGGCGGGCGTAGTAGCACATGGGGAGGATGCCGTCCGGGTCCGGCCCGTCAGTGGTGTACGTGCCGGGCTCGATGTCCTCGCCGACGCGGTGGATACCGTTACCGATGCCGGAGGGGGTCTCGGGCTCCTCCTCCGCGGGCTGCTCCTCGACAGCCTCCTCCGCGGCCGGTTCCTCGGCGGCGGCGGTCTCCTCGTCGGCCTCCTCAGCAGCGGACCCTCCGGCGGTCTCACCGCCCGCCTCCTCCCGGGTGGCGGAGGGCTCCGAGGCCCCGCTGTCGAGGTCGTCCCCGCCCAGCACGGCCACGCACCCGACGAGCAGGAACAGGAAGAGGAGGACGCCGAGGCATCCGCCGCAGCCGAGTCCGACCTTCTTCCCGGTGGACATGCCCCGGTTGGCGGGCGGGGGCGGCGGGCCGTAGGGCGGCTGGGGCGAGGTCATGGTGTGCTCCGGTCTGTGTGCAGGGGGCAGCACGGGGCGCTGCCGGGATGTGCGCCGCCCACCGGGCGGATGCGCTCGGCGGGCAGGGACGGAGACAGGAACGCGCATACACGCCCGTCCTCGCGAGACCCGTTGAGCTTCGCTGTGTTCTCACCATACACAGAAGTTGTGAATAGGGCCAACCACTATCGCGCACACGCATGTTCACAGCCGTCCACTCGCACAGTCATCCCTGAGAAACGGAGTGTGTCTGCCGAGGGCAGTTCACGTCCGCACGAAACCGCAAGGATCCATGGACGGTCCCCACCCTCGCCGCCAACACCCCCGCGCCGCCCGCCGTGGCAGCACGCGACCTCCGGCCGGGCCCCGCGCCCCACCCGCACCGGAAGCTGAACGCACCAAGGAGATCGACCGGGCCTTCACCGAGGGGCGGATCCGGCGGAGACCGGTCATGGCGCACCGCCGACAAGGTCCACCCCTCAGCTGGTGCGGGTGTCGGAGAGTCAGGCAGCGGGATGGTCGGTGAGGGGCGCGGTCCGCGCGGTGGCGTCGAGGTTCGCGCGCAGGGCCTCGACCTTGTCGGTGACAAAGGCGTGCGAGTCCGAGCCGAGCACCTGGCGCAGCGGGCCCTCGGCGCCGCTCACGACCCGCTCGATGATCGCCGTGGCGCCCTTGACCGGGTCGCCGAGCTGGCTGCCCTGTAGGTTCAGGTGGTTTTCGACCATTTCACGGATGCCCGGGTAGGCCTCGGTGGTCTGGGCGGGCAGCGCGAGGGAGTCCCGGGTGAGGAAGTCGGTGCGGAAATAGCCGGGCTCGACGATGGTGACCTTGACGCCGAAGTCGGCGACCTCACCGGCGAGGGCCTCGCTGAGGCCTTCCAACGCGAACTTGCCGGCACAGTAGAGCGCCCACCCCGGAAGGGAGACCAGCCCGAGCACAGAGGAGACGTTGACGATGTGACCGCTCTTCTGCTGACGCAGAACCGGCACGGTGGCACGCAGGACGTTCCACACGCCGACGACCTGGACGTCGAGCATGTCGCGGACGTCGGCGGGGTCGGTTTCCTCGACCGCGGCCAGGTAGCCGTAGCCAGCGTTGTTGACAACGGCGTCGAGGGCGCCGAAGCGGGCGACGGCCTGGTCGACGGCCTGCTTGACAGCAGCATCGTTTCGCAGATCGACGGCCAGGGGGAGCAGCCGCGACGTGTCGACGCTATCGCCGATCGCCGACAGCAGCCGGTCGGTGGATCTGGTGGTCGCCGCGACGTTGTCGCCGCGCTTGAGCAACTGGGTGACCAGCTCAAGGCCCAGGCCGCGAGAGGTACCGGTCACGAACCAGGTCGACGGGCGATTCGACGGGAAACTCATGATCATCCTCAATCTCGGAGTTCGGGGAGACGCCGACGGGTGGTGTCCCGTGCCGGCGTGACTCCAAGACTGGTTCACGGCACAAGGCCGCGGGAACTGATCTCGGGCCCTGTGCGACCTCGCACGCCGGAACCTAGGACTCGGAGGTCCGGTCGCAAGCGGCCCAGGTGGATTCTGCCGACCCCGTGGATAATGGGGTCGTGGCACAGACGAATCGCGAACTCGCCGATTTCCTACGCCGTGCTCGGAGCCAGGGCGACCCGTCACGTGCGGGACTGCCGCCCGACGGGCGCATACGCCGCGTCCCCGGGCTGCGGCGCGAGGAGGTCGCACTGCTGGCCGGGGTGTCCACCGACTACTACGCTCGTCTTGAGCAGGGTCGGCGTATCACGCCCTCCCCTGCCGTGATCGAGGCGATCGGTCACGCGCTCGGACTCGACGCCGCAGGACGGACACACCTGGAAGACCTCATCGGGGTGACGGCGGCACCGACCCGGCGACGGGCCCCTGGCGTCCAACGCGTGCGTCCAGGGCTCCACCAGCTCCTCGACGCCCTCGACGGCGAACCCGCGCTCGTCCTTGGACGTCGCACCGACGTGTTGGCGGTCAACAGGATGGGCGCAGCGCTTTTCGCCGACTTCGAAGGCATGCCTCCCGCCCACCGCAACTACGCGCGCTGGATATTCCTCGACGAGGAGGCCCGCACGCTGTTCGTGGACTGGGACGACCAGGCCCGCGCAGCGGTCGAGAGCCTGCGGTTCGAGGTCGGCCGAGATCCCGACGACCGCGCCACCATCGCGCTCGTCGCCGAGTTGCGCGAACACAGCCGCGAGTTCGACCGGTGGTGGGAGCAGCATCGGGTGCACCAGCGCACCCACGGCTCGAAGCGTCTTCGCCACTCACTCGTCGGCGACCTGACCGTCGAGTACGAGACCCTCAACCCGCCCGGCGACACCGACACCACACTGTTCATCTACACCACTGAGGCCGACTCGCCGTCACGGCGGGCTATGGACATCCTCGCCAGCTGGACCGCGTCCAGCTCGGGAATCGGGATACAGCGCCAGAGCCGGGGCACCGACAGCGTCACCGACCAGGACTGAGCACCGCCTCCCAGAACACGGCCCGGAACCGCGCTGACACCCCCTCCGCCACCGGACGGACCGTGTGCAGCCGTTCGCCCGTGTGCGCGCCCCAAGTCCCCCGCGCTCTCCTCGGGCGCGCGTTCCCGGACGGCGGTCGCCCGTCCGGGAGCGCGGGGGCCGGTGGCCTACCCGAGGTTCTTGCTGTCGGTGTCCCACTCGGTGGAGCACAGGCCGCAGTCGTCGCCGACGAACTCCTGCCGGGCCCCCTGGTCGCCCTTGAGCTGCCACTCCAGCCAGGCGACGCCGACGCGGCCGTACTCACCGCCGTCGGGCTCGGCGAAGGTGCCGTAGTGGCCGACGTCGAGGTGGCCGATGAAGGCGGGCAGCCCCTGCGGCAGCCGTGCGTAGTCGTCCAGGGCGTTCTCGTAGGCGATGTCGCCGGGGCCGCCGGTGAAGTAGGCGACGGGGGCGTGCAGGTCCTCCAGCAGGTCGTTGTCGCGGTCGGTCAGCAGGCCGCTGTTCCACAGCACGGTGGTGTCCACGCGCGGGTCGTCGGCGACCTCGTAGGTCTCCAGGCCGCCGCAGGACTGGCCCATGATCGCGACGCTGTCGGTGTCGATGTGGCCCCGGTACTCGCTGAACAGGCGGTCGTTCTCCTCGATCGCCCAGTCGACCGCCTCGGTGAGCATCTCGGGGTCGGTGCTGCCGAAGCCGCCGGGGCGGCCGTTGGCGATGACCAGGAAGCCGTGCGAGGCGAACTCGGTGAGGATGTTCTCGAACCACGTCCCGTCGGCCCGGCAGGCGCCGTTGCCCCAGGCCACGATGGGCAGCCGCTCGTCCTCGGGCAGGTCCACGGGCCGGTAGACGGTGTGGTCGCGCAGGCGCAGGGTGGTGACGTACTCGGCGTCGTAGGGCCCCGTCCCGCCCAGGACCCGCACGGGGTCGGCGGCGGCCGTCCCGGGGGCGAGGGCGGCGACCGTCGCCAGGCCGAGGAGGACGGACGCCGTTCGGCGTGCCAGTGGTGATCCCATCTCATTCTCCTTGGGGGTGCGCGAAATGCGGGGGTTTGTCTTCCAGCGCGCTGGACACCGAATATCGGACGCCCCGCGGGGGCTGTCAACACACCCTCGCGCACGACACGTGGTTCCACCGATACACCCGCCGGGCCTGCGTTTTCTCCGCTCGGTGACGACGTGCGCACCTGACCAGGAAAGGAGCGGGCCGGGGAAAGGGAAAACGGCCCCGCGCGAAAAGGCGACGGTTTCTCCGACTCCGGCCGGAACACGGACGGATTCTTCCGCGACCGGAACGGCACGGCGCCGACCGATCGCGCCCCGGCGGCCCGCGCGGACTGTCGACGGTCGTCCGCACACTGGGGGAAGCCCACGCACCACGACCCGAACCCGAAGATCTCCGACCACGATCGCGGTAGTGTTTCTTCACGCTGAGACTCCCGGAGGGTGCTCTGTGCTCATCGACCCCCACCATCGAGACGACCGGCTGGCCCGGATCGGAACGTCCTGGAGAATCCTGGAGAAGGCCCTGCGCCGGGGCGAGGAGGGCTGGCGCAGCGCCACCCCGAGCCACGGGGTGGACGCCCCCTCCCAGTACGCCCACCGCTGGCGGCTCGCCGCGCTGCGGGACGAGCAGAAGCTCCACCACGGCTGGGACAACGCCCGCCTCCTGCAGATCGAACTCACGGTCGACGCCGAACGCACCACCGCCATCCAGACCCTGAGCGGCGACCACCACACCGGCAGCCCGAACCCGGCAGCCGTACCCCGCAACCGGCACCCGCGCGGCCCCAAGGGCCAGCGCCTGCTCACCGGGCACGGCGAACACGAACAGCTCACCCTGTTCCCCGAGACACCCCCGACCAGGCACAACGAGGTGTCCCTCGACGGCTGCGAGGAACTGGAGGTGTGGGTGCTCCTGGTCCACCGTGTGGACGACGCCGGGGACGGCCGCGTCTTCTGGCATAGTGAGTTGTCCCGGCCCCACCCGCCCAACGCACGGGGCTACATCACCGGGTGGCACGAGCGCGTCCCGCTCCCCGCCCTGGAGATCGGGACCGTGGCCCTCCCGGAGGGCGACGAGGAGCCGGAGGGACTCGACGTCCCCGTCAACTTCCGCTAACGACGACCGTGCCCGGCGGGTCCGCGCCCGCCGGGCCGTGGACAACGACAAGGCAGCCGCACACCATGGTCACGCCGTCACGCATCCGGCTCGCCCGGGAGCGCAGGGGACTCACCCTCGCCCGGTTGGCACGGATGAGCGGGATCTCGCAGCAGAGCCTGTCGGGTTACGAGAACGCGCACGCCGTCCCCACGGCGGACACGCTCGCCGCCATCGCGGGCGCCCTCGGGTTCCCCGCGGCGTTCTTCACCGCCGACGAGGTCGAGGAGGTCCCCTCCGAGGCCGTGGCCTTCCGGGCCAGGACCAAGACCTCGATGCGCAAACAGAAGGCCGTGCGCTCCCAGGCCGCCCTGGCCATCGAGCTCAACGACTGGATCGGGCGGCGCCTCGCCCTGCCCGAGCCCTCGGTCCCCACCTACGGCAGGCCCTCCCCCGAGGCCGCCGCGGAGATGGTCCGCTCGCTCTGGGAACTGGGCGACACCGCGGCCCCCAACATGGTGCACCTGCTGGAGGCGCACGGGATCCGGGTCTTCTCCCTGGACACCGAGCACCGGGAGGTGGACGCCTTCAGCTTCTGGCGCGACGCGGTGCCCTACGTCTTCCTCAACACCGGCAAGAGCGGCGAGCGGGGCCGCTTCGACGCCGCGCACGAACTCGGCCACCTGGTCATGCACGGCCACGAACGCCCCTCCAGCGGCCCCGGGGCCGAACGCGAGGCCAACCAGTTCGCCAGCGCCTTCCTCATGCCCCGCGCCGACGTCGTGGCCCGCATGCCCGCGGGCGCCCAGATCGACCAGGTCATCAAGGCCAAGGCGATCTGGCGGGTGTCGGCGATGGCCCTGGCCCACCGGCTCCACGACGTGGGGCTGCTCACGGACTGGCAGTACCGCTCCACCTGCCGCCAGCTCGCCGAACTGGGCTACCGCTCGGCCGAACCGGACGGCATCGCCCGCGAGACCTCACAGGTGCTGCCCAAGGTCTTCGCCCTGCTGCGCAGCACCGGCCGCACCCCGGCCTCGGTGGCCGCCGCGCTGCACATCCCCCTCTCCGAACTGCACGCGCTGATGTTCGGACTCTCCATCACCGCCCGCACCGGCACGGGGTCGGGAACCGCGGCCCCCGCCGACAGGCCCGTGCTCCGGGTCGTCCCCGACTCGCGGCGGTAGGGCGCACCGGAGTCCGCCGGACGCGGCGGCTCACAGCTCGATGACGGTCTTGACGTCGTCGCCGCCGGGTTCGAACGCCTCGTGCGCGCGCTCCAACGGCAGCCGCCGGGTGATCACCCGCTCCAGCCAGGAGTGGTCGGCCCGCGCCAGCGCCCGCGCGGCCATCTCGTAGTGGCGCAGGTTGGCGTTGACCGACCCGAAGAGCACGTCGTTCTCCAGGACCAGCCGACGGTTGATCTCCCCCGCGTCGACGTCGATCGTGTGCCCGCCCGACGAGATGCCGGTGAGGCACACGATCCCGTAGGCCGCGTTGTGGGCCATCGCGTCGAGGATGACACCGGAGGCGCCGGTGGCCTCGATGACCACGTCCGGCTCACCCGTGGCCGCGACCTCGGCGACGCCCCCCGTGTGGTAGGTCGCGCCGAGGGCGGCCACCAGCTCGGGTTTGACCCCGTGCTCCACCCGGTCCAGCACGTGCACGTCCAGACCGCGCTGGACGCCGATCATTGCGGCGAGCAGGCCGATCGGCCCGGCGCCGGTGACGAGCAGTCGGCGCGGCTCGAACCAGGCGCGTCCGCCGATCCGGTCGATCTGGTCCCACGCCTTGGCCACGACCGTGGTCGGCTCCATCAGCACGCCCACGCGCTCCAGCGACGGGTCGAGCCGGACCGCGTAGTCGGCCTCCACCGTCCACTGCTGGGAGCCGTAGCCGTGGAGCTGCTTGATGCCGCGCTCGGTGAACCGGCCGTTGCGGCACATGTCGAACTCGCCGTGCGCACAGGCCCCGCACGGCACGGGGTCGGGCCTGCGCACCACCCCCACCACCAGGTCGCCCGCGGAGAAGCCGCTGTCGTCGGGGGCCTCGCGCACCCGGCCCAGCGACTCGTGCCCCAGGACCAGGCGCTCGTGGCCGGGCGGCGCCTCGCCGTACTCGGCGGCCGCGATCTCGCGGTCGGTGCCGCAGATCCCCAGCGCGATGCCGTCGACGAGCAACTCCCCCGCGCCCGGCACGGGCGCCTCCACCTCGCTGACCCGCACCGAACCCGCCTGCGACGGCACCACTGTCAGAGCACGCATGGCCCTCCCCCTCACCTGACACACGTGTCGGCCCCGGTCCCGTGTACCGAGGCGCCCCCGGAACGCCGGCCCGGGGTCGGAAGCGGTCTCCGGCACCCGCCCCGCTCCCCCGGGGATTCTGCCAAGCGGCTACCCGGACGCCGCTCCCGACACACGAGGCGGGGCGCGAACGTGCCGGTGCGGAGCAGGAGCGGGACACGAACGGGACCGGGCGCGAACACGCCGGGCGCGAGCCGAGCCGAGCCGAACGCGAACGGACCGGGGCGCGAACGGCCCGAGGCCGCTCCCGCACCGCTCCTGTGGTGTACTGGCCGACTGGACAGGACACGACCGGAAGGGGCACGAGGTGCTGCTGGGTTCGGACGCGGGCGAGGGGACCGCGGTGAGCGTCGGCGGGGCGGGGCTGGACCGCGAGGAACTGTGGTCGGCCGCGGCCGCCGTGGCCGAGCGGGTGGCGGGGGTGGACGCCGTCGCCGTGCACGGCGAGGCCTCGCTGTCCACGGTCGTCGCGGTGGTCGGCGGCCTGCTGGCCGGGGTGCCCGTGGTCCCGGTCCCCGCGGACTCGGGGACCGCCGAGCGCCGCCACATCGTGCGCGACTCCGGCGCCGCGCTGTGGCTGGGCACCCCTCAGGAGGACGTCGACCTGCCCGTCGTCCCCGTGGACCCGGCCGAGCGCTCCTCGTTCACGCTCCCCGAACCGCCGCCCGACTCCACCGCGCTGGTCATGTACACCTCCGGGACCACCGGGCCGCCCAAGGGCGCCCTCATCCCGCGCCGGGCCGTGGCCGCCGACCTGGACGCGCTCGCCGACGCCTGGGACTGGACGCCCGACGACGTGCTGGTGCACGGTCTGCCGCTGTTCCACGTGCACGGCCTGATCCTGGGCGTGCTGGGGGCCCTGCGCGTGGGCAGCCCGCTGCTGCACACCGTCCGCCCCACCCCCGCCGCCTACGCCGAGGCCGCCCGGGGGGCTCGGCGCGGAACCCTGTTCTTCGGCGTGCCGACCGTGTGGTCGCGGATCGCCCGCGACCCCGACAGCGCACGCGCCCTGTCCGGGGCTCGACTGCTGGTCTCGGGCAGCGCCCCGCTGCCCGACACGGTGGCCGACGGCCTGCGGGGGGCGTGCGGCCACAGCCCCGTGGAGCGGTACGGGATGACCGAGACGCTGATCACCGTGGCGGCTCGCGCCGACGCGCCCCGGCGCACCGGCTGGGTCGGGACGGCGCTGCCGGGTCTGCAGACGCGGCTGCGCGGCGAGCACGGTGAGCCCGTCGCCTGCGACGGTGAGAGCGTCGGTGAGCTCCAGGTCCGCGGCGCCACCCTGTTCGGGGGCTACCTCGGACTGCCGGAGGCCACGGCCGCGGCGTGGACCGGGGACGGCTGGTTCCGCACCGGCGACGCGGCGGTCCGCGACGGGGACGGTTGGCACCGGATCGTGGGCCGGATGTCGGTGGACATGATCAAGACCGGCGGCTACCGGGTCGGCGCGGGCGAGGTCGAGGCGGTCCTGCTCGGGCATCCCGGGGTGGCGGAGGCCGCCGTGGTGGGCGAGGCCGACGACGACCTCGGCCAGCGGATCGTGGCCTACCTGGTGGGCGAGGGCATCTCCCCCGAGGCGGTCATCGACTTCGTGGCCGAGCGCCTGTCGGTGCACAAGCGCCCGCGCGAGGTGCGCGTGGTGGACACGCTGCCGCGCAACGCGATGGGCAAGATCCAGAAGAAGCTGCTGGGCAACGCGCCCGCATGAGTGGCGGCGGGGCGGCGGCCCGCCCGCCGGGGCGGGGGTCGGGGAACGCGTGCCCGCCGACGGCCGCGGGTCCGCCGCCGGGACGGGTGCGGGGCAGCGCGCGGGCGTGATCACGGGCTGTCCGAGCGGAGGGCTTCCTCCCGCTGGAGCGCCTAAGTAAGCGGCACTTTTACGACGTAGATCATAAAAAGGACATTCCGACAGCCGCCGGGACGCGGGTGGTCCACCGCCGTGGACCACCCGGCCGCGCACCAGCGGGGAACGGCGGGAACCGGGCGGGGCGTGCGGTGGGACGGCTCTCCCGGGTGCCGCCAGGGCCCGCCGGGCGGGAGCCGGCGCCGGGTTAGGCGCACCTTTGTTGGAATCATTCCAGAAAAGTGGTTCAATGGGCGCATGCACCAGACGGAGACCGAGGCCCTCCTCCGGGGGGCTTCGCTACGCGTGACCCGACCCCGGGTAGCGGTCCTGGAGGCGGTCGGGGCTCATCCGCACGCCGACGCCAGCACCGTGCTCCAGGCGGTCCGCGGCCAGCTCGGTGCGGTGTCCACACAAGCGGTGTACGACGTGCTCAAGGCTCTGACGGACGTCGGACTCGTCAGGCGGATCGAACCGGAGGGGTCGCCCGCGCGCTACGAGCGCAGGGTGGGCGACAACCACCACCACGTGGTCTGCCGCAGCTGCGGCACGATCGCGGACGTGGACTGCGCCACCGGAGCCGCGCCCTGCATGACGGGTTCACAGGACCACGGTTTCGCCATAGACGAGGTCGAGGTCACCTACTGGGGCATCTGCCCCGACTGCCAGAAGGCCTGACACACGCCCGGTGCCCTGACCGCGGCACCGAAAGATCCCACCTTAGGACCGAGGAATTCATGTCTCAGGACAACACGAAGCCGCTGACCACGGCCAACGGCGCCCCGGTAGCCGACAACCAGAACAGCCTCACCGCCGGACCGCGCGGCCCGATGCTGCTTCAGGACCTGTGGTTCCTGGAGAAGCTCGCCCACTTCGACCGCGAGGTCATCCCCGAGCGTCGGATGCACGCCAAGGGCTCCGGAGCCTTCGGTACCTTCACGGTCACCCAGGACATCACCCGGTACAGCAAGGCCGCGATCTTCTCAGAGGTCGGCAAGCAGACCGAGATGTTCGCCCGCTTCTCCACCGTCGCCGGTGAGCGCGGCGCCGCCGACGCCGAGCGCGACATCCGCGGCTTCGCCCTGCGCTTCTACACCGAGGAGGGCAACTGGGACGTCGTCGGCAACAACACCCCGGTCTTCTTCTTCCGTGACCCGCTGAAGTTCCCCGACCTCAACCGCGCCGTCAAGCGCGACCCGCGCACCAACATGCGCTCGGCCGAGAACAACTGGGACTTCTGGACCAACCTCCCCGAGGCCCTGCACCAGGTCACCATCGTGATGTCGGACCGCGGTATCCCCGCCGGCTACCGCCACATGCACGGCTTCGGCTCGCACACCTTCTCGTTCATCAACGAGGCCGGCGAGCGCTTCTGGGCCAAGTTCCACTTCCGGACCCAGCAGGGCGTCAAGAACCTCACGGACCAGGAGGCCGCCCAGGTCGTGGCCGGGGACCGCGAGTCCGCGCAGCGCGACCTGTTCGAGGCCATCGAGCGGGGCGAGAACCCCAAGTGGACCTTCTACGTCCAGATCATGCCCGAGGCCGAGGCGGCGGACTACCGCTTCCACCCCTTCGACCTGACCAAGGTCTGGTCCAAGAAGGACTACCCGCTCATCGAGGTCGGCGAGTTCGAGCTCAACCGCAACCCGGAGAACTACTTCGCGGACGTGGAGCAGGCCGCCTTCACCCCGGCCAACCTGGTCCCCGGCATCAGCTTCTCGCCCGACCGCATGCTCCAGGGCCGCCTGTTCTCCTACGGTGACGCCGCCCGCTACCGCCTGGGCGTCAACCACCACCAGATCCCGGTGAACTACCCGCGCGGCGCCAAGCTGGTCAACACCTACCACCGCGACGGCACGATGCGCGTGGACGGCAACCAGGGCGGCGTGCCCGGCATCGAGCCCAACTCCTACGGCCGCTGGCAGGAGCAGCCCTCCTACGCCGAGCCGTCGCAGGCCATCGGCTCGACCGCGGACCGGTTCGACTACCGCGAGGACGACGACAACTACTTCGAGCAGCCGGGCAACCTGTTCCGCCTGATGAACGCGGACGAGCAGCAGCGCCTGTTCGAGAACACCGCGCGCGCCATCGACGGCGCCTCCCAGGCCACCATCGAGCGCCACATCGGCAACTGCACCAAGGCCGACCCGGCCTACGGTGAGGGCGTGCGCAAGGCGATCGAGGCCCTCCAGGCGGGCAAGGTCTCCGCGACCGACCCCAACTCGGACGCCGTCTGAGCAACGCCCGAAGCCCTGACCGGGGCGAGGGCGTGAGGACCCCGGATCCGGGTCCGATCCACCGAGCCGACGCGGCCCCGACCGCGTCGGCTCGGCCCGTTCCGGGGCCCGGTCCCCGGAGGGCGCCGGGCGCCGTCGGGCCCGGGGGCCGCGGCGGCGCGGCCCCCGGATCGGGATCAGCGGATCAGGGCAGCAGGTGGGAGCGGCCGAACATCTCGGCCGCGGCGCGGGCGCTCGGCGTGCCCGCGTCGAGGTCGGCGCCCGCGGCGACGAGCAGCGCCACGATGCCCTCCTCCCCCTTGAACAGCGCACCGGCCACGGGAGTCTGGTCCCGGTCGTTGCGCAGGTCCACGTCGGCGCCGCGGTCCACGAGGGCGCGGACCACGGCCTCCTGGCCGTGGTAGGCGGCGAGCATCACCAGGGTGTTGCCCTGCTCGTCGCGGGTGTCCACGGGAAGGCCGTGGTCGAGGAACTCCAGCAGCTCCTCCGTGCGCCCCTCCCGGGCGAGGTCCATGGCCAGGGCGATGACCCGGCCCGTCTGCTCTGCGGAGAGTTCGTTCATGGGTTCCATGCTAGACATCTCCACCTGGCAGAACGCGCACACGCGGCCGCGGCGGGGCTCGGGCGGGCCCGGGGCGGGGCGGTGCGGGGCCGGACAGGGGACGCACGGGAGTGGCTGAGGGCACGGGTCCTTGCCCGGAAACCCCTGTGGCGCAAGGGTTTCGTGGTTGCGTTAGTGCCCACCGCGCCAGGACAATCGCAGCGCGACACCTACTTCCCCGAGAGGATTCCATGACCGCCACTCCCCCCATCGACACGTCGGTCCCCCACTCCGCACGCGTGTGGAACTACTGGCTGGAGGGCAAGGACAACTACCCCGTCGACCGGGAGCTGGGCCGGCAGATCGCGCGGGCCTTCCCCGAGATCGTGGAGGTCGCCCGCGCCGACCGGCAGTTCCTCGTCCGCTCGGTCACGCACCTGGTCGAGGAGGAGGGCGTCCGCCAGTTCCTGGACATCGGCACCGGCCTGCCCACCGCCAACAACACCCACGAGGCCGCCCAGGCCGCCGCGCCCGAGTGCAAGGTCGTCTACGTCGACAACGACCCCCTGGTGCTGACCCACGCCCGCGCCCTGCTCACCAGCAGCCCCGAGGGCTCGACCGAGTACGTCGACGCCGACCTGACCGACCCCGGCCCCCTCCTGGAGCAGGCCCGCCGGTACCTGGACTTCTCCCAGCCGATCGGGCTGACGTTCATGGGCACCCTGGGCCATTTCCCCGCGGACGAGAGCACCTACGCCCTGGCCCGCGCCTACGTGGACGCGCTGCCGTCGGGCAGTTTCCTGGCCCTGTGCGACAGCACGAGCACGAGTCCGCAGATCATCGAGGCGTCCAAGGCGTGGAACGAGGGCGCGAGCCAGCCCATCCACCTGCGCACCGCCGAGGAGATCGAGCGCTTCTTCGACGGCCTGGAACTGCTGGAGCCCGGCGTGGTCTCGGCGTCCCTGTGGCGCCCGCTGCCCACCGAACTGGGCGAGCCCAAGGAGGTCGCCCAGTACGGCGGCGTGGCGCGCAAGCCCTGACCGCGGACGCGTGCGCGGGGGCGCCCGGCCGGAGAAGCCCCGGTCGGGGCCCGGTGGCCGGGCGGCCCCGCGCTCACCGGGAGACGGGAGAGCCGGACGGGCGGCAGCGGAGCAGGGCGGGCGGCCCCGCGACCCTCGGCGGGTGAGCGGTACGCGGCGCGGTCCACGGACCGGCCTCCCCGAAAAATCCGGGATCCGCCCCGATCAGGCCTGTGGACAACCCGATCCGGCCGTGTCCGCGCGCGCATACTCAGAGCATGCTCTCCTCACACGCCTCCGCCCTGCTGTCCGCCCTCCTCGACGACCTGCCCGGCACCAAGCACCTCCTGACCCTGCACACCCGGCACGCGCTGGCCACGTCCGTCGAACGCCGGGAGGAGGGCTTCGACGTCGAGCATCCGGCGGTGGTGGAGCGGCTGTGCGCCGCCCTCACCGGCGGTGGCTCCGCGGCGGTGGTGCTGCACAGCCCCACCGACCGGATCTCCCACACGCTTCCCGACGGGGTGGACGTCCCCGTCACCCTGGTGCGCGGCTGGACGGTCGCCGACCGGACCCTGGTTCCCCTCGACGAGGCGCGGATGTTCGACGCCCACTGCACCGACTCCGCGTCGGGAGAGCCCGTCCCGCCGGAGCCGGGCGTGGTGTACACGGACGCGCCCGCGGTCGACCTCACCCTCTTCCACGGCACGTGAAAGCCCCCGGTGCCGCGCGGTGCGGCGCCGGGGGCCCTCACGTACCGCCCGGGGCGGCGCGGCGGCCGAGGCCGCCGCGCCACGGGTGGATGCCGGCGGCGTCCGGGGTCAGTTCGCGTTGCAGGAGACCGTCGGCCAGGTCCAGTTGCCGTTGTGGTCGATCGTCACGCCCCAGTTGTTGCCGTTGCCGTTGGGCCTGGCGGTCAGCACCTGGGAACTGGGGTAGTCGGCGCCGACGTTCCACGTGGCGCTGATCCTGGCCGGGGACGGCACGTTCATCGTCACGGTCCAGTCGTTCGAACCGCTGACCGAGACGTTGAGGTTGTACCGGTCGCTCCACTGCTGGCCCGCGGACAGGGTCGCGGTGCAGCCGCCGCCACCGGGGTTGCCGGGGTTTCCGGGGTTTCCGCCGCCGCTGGAGCCCACGGTGATGTTGGAGCTGCCGCTGCTCTGGTAGCCCTCCGTGGCCATGATCATGTAGTCGTGGTTGCCCAGGTTCATTCCGGCGCGGGCCCAGGCGTCGAAGTGGTTTCCGGAGGTGATGGTTCCGCCCGTGCGCCTGGACTGGCGCACGCTCCAGTACTGGGGGAAGGTCTGGATGCCGTCGATGGAGGGGGCGTCGTAGCGCATCGTCCGGTAGATGTCGTACGTGCCGCCGTCGCTGGTGACCGTGCCCATGTGCGTTCCGGTGGGCCGGTAGGTGCCCCAGTTGTCGACGATGTAGTACTCCACGAGCGGGCTCCTCGTCCACCCGTAGAGCGTCAGGTAGGAGTTTCCGGACGGGTTGAAGCTGCCCGAGTAGGTCACCGCCCTGCGCCCGCCGGTGGGCCAGCCCTTACCGGCGACGAAGTTGCCGGTGTTGCGCCAGGAGGTGGTGTAGTTGCCGCCGGAGCCCAGCTCCATGGAGACGGTCCCCTGGCTGTCGGTCCAGAAGGAGTAGAAGTAGCCGTTGTGGGTGCCGGTCTGGTTGGTGGTGATGGCCGCGCTGGCGGTGCCGGGCAGCAGCGCCAGGGTCGTGACCAGCGCGACCGCGACGGCGCAGACCCGGCCGACGAGCGTTCTGGCGCGACCGTCCCCGCGGCTCCGCGGGGGTGCGGGGGAAGGGTTCATGAGTGCTTCCTCCTCGTGGATGGGGGGTCAGGAGGCGTACGGAGGACCGGATCGGGGGTGATCCGACCCGACGGGGACCGTGATCCCCGTCACAGGGCCAGTGTCCGTCCGACTCCGTTGCGTTGTCAATAAATTCCGGAAGATTCCGGATAACTTGACGGGGGCCTCTCTTCGCGTTCGGCGTCCACACTGCTCAGCGGCGTGGGGATACGACGCGACCGCGACCGGACGCCCTTACTTCCGGAAGTCTTCCGGACCATGGTGGACGGGGTGCCGCCGTCCCACGGGCGCGCCAAAAGTCCGGCACGCGCGGGCAACGCCTTCCCGCGCGGGCAACGACAACGCGCTCCGGCCTCCCTCTCCGGCCCGATCCCGTGCCATGCTGGGAGTCATGGAGGTCAACGAACCGCGGCTGGAGATCGAGTACTGCACCCGGTGCCGGTGGCTCCCGCGGGCCACCTGGATGGCACAGGAGCTGCTGACCACGTTCGAGGCCGAACTCGGCGAGGTCGCGCTCGTCCCGGGCACCAACGGCGTGTTCGAGGTGCGTCTGGACGGGGAGAGCGTGTGGTCGCGCCGGACCGACGCGGCCTTCACCGACGCCGCCGAGCTCAAGCGCCTCATCCGGGACCGGATCGCCCCCGAACACCACCTGGGGCACTCCGAGCTGCCCTCGGACGGCTAGGGGCCGGGGTCAGGCCCCGTTCGCGCCGGGCGCGAACGGGCCCCTTCAGGAGCGCCGCAGGACCGGGGACGGCGACGGCCGCCGCCCAGCTCAGACCTGACCGGTGTACTCGGCCCAGTTGACGTAGACGTCCTCCAGCAGGTCCGCGGGGAGTTGGCCGACGAAGTCGCCGATCTCGTCCTTGGCGAGCGGTTGCGCGGCCACGACGCGTGCCCAGCACTTCTTGTCCACGTTGGCCACGCCGTGGTTGAGCTTCACGCAGTACTTGGTCCTGCGGGAGGACTGGCTCGAACAGGGCACGACCATGACGATCGGCCATTCCTCGTTCTCGTTCTCGGCCTCTCCGCTGATCACGATCACCGTACGTTGCGGGTGTGGATCACGGTCGTAGTCCGGGGGCAGGGTGAGACGGTGGTCGGGAACCCGGTAGACCCCGCCGCGCCTGATCGCGGGCTTCACTCCTCACCCAGCGCTTCCGTGGTCGCCCGGCGGCGTGCCTCGGCGAAGGAACCCATCTCCTCCAGCAGGTCCGCGCCGACGCCCGGGTCCGACTCCGCTGCGGTCCTGTGGGACAGACGCGCCCTGTAGCGCTCCTTGAGGGCCTGGTACTGCTTGCGGCGCCTGGCCCGGCTCAGGTCCAGCAGCACACCGCGCTCCCCCTCGGTCCGGGCCCCCGCCATGGGAGGCGTCTCGTAGGAGAGGTCGCGCAGGGCGGCCGCGGACTTGCCGCCGTGCTCGGCGACGACCTTCTCCAGGAAGACCGTCAGGTCACGGTCCAGGGTCACCTCGACGTCCTCGACCAGCCGGAGCCCGGCGTCCGCGGCAAGGCTGTGCGGGTCGTGCTCCCTGGTGATGACACCGGCGGTCACGAGGGCTTCCTCGACCCTGTACTGGGACGTGTCGAACGGGCCCTGGCTCTCCCAGCGCCATGTCGCCCCCGAGAACGCCACGCCCCCGGCCTCCACCGCGGTCAGGTCCGCGAGATAGAGGAGTGTGGCGACCTTCGCACGGTTGAGCACCCGGCCGTGGTCATGGGCGACCCGGAGCAGGGCGAGCACGGACCGCAGAAGAGGATCTTCCGGTTGGGTGAAGATCATGCTGTGTGCCACCTCCGCTTCGATCGCGCACGAGGGGGTCGTCATACCGAATCTCTTTCGAGTCTAGGGGCGGGCACGGGAAGACGGGGTCCACCGTGCCGAAGGCTCGACCATGCTTGCATGACCGGCTCTTCGGATACGGGCGTTCACCGAAAATCCGCCGGTGCCTGATCGGAGAACCGGCGCCGACCCGCGGCGGTCAGCGCAGAGTCTGGGCGGCGACGGCCGCTGCCCGGCCCGGACGGTTCAGGAGCGCCGGAACGGCCGGCGGCGCCGGGACCGGCGCCCTGACCGGGCACGCCCCCGGGGCGCCCACGGCAGCCACGGCTCGCGCGGCGGGTGGGCGACCCGCGTCTGCTCGTCCTCTCCGGCCAGCGCCCGTTCGGCCCCCTCGGGTTCGAGACCGGCGAACAGCATGATGTCGGTGGCGACCATCCGCACGTACAGGTGGGCCGCCCCGGTCACGGGGTCCTCCAGCGCGTCCTCGTCGAAGGGCCCGACCAGGGCGAGCACCCGGTCGACCGCGCGCTGGCGCGCCGCGCGGTCTCCGAGGCCCTCGGCCAGCACGTCGAGCACGGAGGCCATCTCGCACACCACCGGCGCCAGGCGTCGGCGCTCGCCGGTCTCCGTGGCGGCGGTGGTCCGCGCGAGGGACAGGCAGCTCTCCCCGAGGATGATGAGCCGGTCGATCCGCTCGTCCTCGTACCGCAGCGGCTCGGGGTCGGTCCACCGCGCCCTGGACCAGCGCACCGCGCGGTGGCTGTTCTCGCGTGCGCGGCTGAGGTCGGCCATGGGCCTGCTCAGGGCGCCCAGGCGGTCCACCGTCCACAGGGAGGGGTCCTCGTCCTCCTCCAGCGCGCGGCCGGTCGCGCCGAGCAGGCGGACCATCTCGGCCAGCGCGGCCGCCTCGGCCCGGCGCAGCCGCGAGACCACCCGGGCGGGGAACAGGAGCTGGCTCACCAGGAGCGCCACACCCGCTCCGATGAGGGCGTCGGTGAGCCTGCCGGTTCCGGCGAAGGCCACGGTGAGGATCGCACTGGCCGCCGCCTGGGCGATCACGAGCCTGGCGGCGCCGACGGCGACGGAGATCGCCATCGCCACGCCGGTGGCGGCGGCCAGGGCCCCGTAACCTCCGCCGGTGACGACCAGGGCCAGTTCGCCGACGACGATGCCGATGACCACGCCGAGCAGCATCCGCACGGCGTTGGTCCCCCGCTCCCCGCCCGCGGCGTTGAGCGCGATGACCGCGGCGATCGGCGCGAAGAAGGGGGAGTGGTCGCTGACGAGGCCGCCCGCGATGATCCACGCCGCGGTCGCGGCGAACGTGGCCTGCACCACCGATCCCCCGTCCGCGGACAGGCGGTCCAGCGCCGCCGATCCCGCGCGGGCCGCCGACCGCGCTCCGGCGCGGACGAGGCCGCTCAGAGACCGCATGCCCCTCCCGACGCCTCCGGGTCCGGCGGGCTCCGCACGCCCGCGTGGACACAGCCACTGCCCCCACAGCTACTCATGAGGATCACATGAACACCCTGCGAAACAAAAGCTCCGCGCGTCACTTGAGCAGAAGTCGGCCGCGCCGCTTGCCTCTCAGCGGCACGGGCTCCCCGCCGGGGGCGACGGAGCCCGCGCGGGAAACGGTCGGCCCCGGACGGCGAACCGGCCGACCGACCGCGCACGCCTCTGGCCGGGCGGGCACATGTTACGTACGCTTACTCTCAGTGAGGGAAAGAGCGCCTCCTCCGTACCCCGCTCACCGGGCGCCTCCCCCCTCGTCCGCAACCACCCCTGCCACCAGGAGAGACGTGAGCAAGAGGATCGGTATCGTCGGCGCCGGGACGGCGGGCCTGCACCTGCTGCGGCACGGTGTGGAGGTCACCGTTCCTGAACAGTGATCAGAAGTGACCCCCGGGGGGTCACTTCGGCACTGCGCCCATCCCGAACGGTGCTGGATGGGCTGGGTCACCGCGTTCCTGCCCCGTCCGGCCACGCGCATCGCGTGCACGCTCCGTGACAGGTGGGCGGTTTCCCTCACGCCCACACCTCCCCGATGCGGCCTGGACGGTCCGATGCCCCACACCATCACCCTGGTGGTGTGGGGGCGGTGCTGTCCGTCGCCGGACCGGGTGGCCCTGAGCGCGCCGCCCGACCGCGATGCTGGCCGCATCGTGCCGGGAGACCTTCCTACGTTTAGTGGTCAGGGGTCGTTGCCAGTGCTGGGCACCCCACCGTGATGTATACGCCGGGTCCACGGCGATGATCGCCATCCCCAGGGTGTGGGCCATCGAGGTCAGCCGGGACCGCAGCCGGGCGGTGGGAAAACCACTGATCAGCTGCCGGAAGCGTTTGCGCCGTCCGTGCTTTTCCCGGGTCTTCTCGCGGGCGAAGTCCAAGTCCTCCACCGCGATGGCCCGCACACCGCTTGTGGTGGCCCAGCGCAACAGTCGGGACAGGGCATGGCGGACCTGCGCGTCCCGGTGGGAGGCGCTGCCGGACAACTCGAAGGCGAACCGTCGCGGGTTCCCGATCGGGTTGCCGTGGGTGTCCAGCCGCCAGGCGGCCAGGTGGTCGGCGTTGGCGTCCACCCCCACCACCCCGCGGGCCAGCGCCGCCTCCCACGGCACCTGTGGGACAGGAGCATGCGTCCAAGACACGCTCACGTACCACCGGCCCCGGCCGGTGTCCAGGTGGAGGCGGTAGGCCACCGCCCCGTCGGCCTCAACCCGATCAGCCCACTCGGTGCCCCGGTGAGCGAAGGCCACCCGACCCGAGAGCACATACCGACCACGGGCAGCGTTAGCCAGGTGCGCCAACGGGGCGGGCAACCTGATCGAGATCTGCCCCTCGGGGGTGATGCGGATCGTCTCGTTGCCGTAGCGTTTGCCGGACTCACCCTCAGCTTGGAGGAAGAAGCGTGCGGCCTCCCACCGGGCCCGCCACTGGGCCTGGGTGAGTCCGGCCTGGTCCAGGTGGTGGCGGGTGTGCAGCAACCGCTTGCCGCCACGCACCACATGCACCCGCCCCGCCTCCCAGTCAGCGACCGCCACCGCATGGCGATGCTCCAGGGCGGCCAGGCGTCGTGACTTGGCGTGCCACTCCCTGCGACAGGAGTACCCGCCCGGCACGCCCTTGGTGCCCTTTTCTCCGAGTGGTTGGGAGAGCCGGTGGCGCAGGATGTCGATCCCCGTTTGGAGGCGGTGCAGGTGGGCGGCCTGGCTGCGGCGGGCCAGCGCCCACTGCTCGTTGGAGGCCCTGGTGATCGTCCCCGCCCACCGCGACGAGGATTCAGGGGTCAGTTCCCGTTTGCGGGCCGCCCAGGCGTCCTTGCCGTGGCTGGTGCCGTGCGCACACCGGGCGGCCAGGTCCGTGGAGGCGAGCGATCCCAGGTGCGCGCCCACGGCCTCCAGCACCGCTTCGTCCTCAGTGGTGAGGCCCTTGAGCCGGTCACGCACGCTCACACCGGTCGGTGCGGGGGCCAGGAACGGGTCGGCGAGGGTCCGCAACCGCCGCATACTGGTACCTGCCATCCCTTCCCACCTCCCGATCCTGCCGGTTTCGTCGCTGTGTTCGAGATGACCGTAGCCAGGTTCGGGGGCGCTTGTCCGGAGAATCAGCGAACTCCTCGGACGGAATTTCACCGGCGGGCCGTCCATCGGGGTGGGGACACACACCACACACCGCTTTCCGGCAGCAGTAGGGGCTCACTCCTGTGCCCTTGTGTGCGTTCGAGTCGCCTCCCGACCCAACAGCTAACAACCCCGGGCACGAGTACCGGGTGGGCCCCGGCCCGGAGCCCACCGCCTTCCGGGGCCGCTTCAGCGCGCCCAGCCGGGCCGTGGACTACCGGATCTACCAGCCCCGGCTGACCGAGGACTTCGCCGAACGCGGCGGGGAGCTCGTGCTCGGCCGCCTCTCCCCCGAGGACCTGCCCTCCCTGGCCTCCCGGTTCGACCTGGTCGTGGTGTGCACCGGACGCGGCCCGTTCGCGGAGGTGTTCGGGCGCGACCCCGCGCACCCGGCCTTCACCCGCCCCGGAAGGGCGCTGTGCGCCGGCCTGTTCACCGGCGTCGCCCAGCAGCCCGTCCCCCAGGTGACCTTCCACGTCTCCCCGGGCGCGGGCGAGATGATCGAGTTCCCCACCTGGACCGACGGCGGTCTGGTCATGGCCCTGGTCATCGAGAACCACCGCGGCTCCGCCCTGGAGGCCCTGGCGACCGCCCCCTACGAGGAGGACCCCGGGGCTTTCCGCAACCTCGCCCTGGAGCTGCTGCGCGAGCACTACCCGGACTGCTTCGAACGGATCGACCCGGCGGAGTTCGGCCCGCTGGACGGGCCGCGCGGAATCCTCCAGGGCGCGGTGACCCCCGTGGTGCGCCGCACGCACACGGTGCTGGAGGACGGCACCGTCGTGCTCGCCCTAGGCGACGCGCACGTCACCGTGGACCCCCTGCTCGGTCAGGGAGCCAACATCGCCTCCCACGCCGCGTGGGTGCTCGCCGAGGAGATCGTCCGCCAGGACGTCCTGGACCGCCGCTTCGTCGAGCACGTGGACATGCGCCGACAGGACCGCGTCCTGTCGGCGTTTCGCACCACCAACCTGTTCATGGAGAACCTGGAGGCCCTGCCTGCGGACTTCGTGGAGTTCCTCGGGGAACTGGGCCGCAGCCCCTCCCTGGCCGACGAGTTCACCGAGTGGTTCAACTACCCCGAGCGCTTCTGGGACGACCTGGCCGACCCCCGGCGCACGGCGGCCTGGATCGCCCGGCACGCCCCCGCCTCCGACTGAGGCGGGGCGGGCCTCACACCGGACCGAGGTCGGCCAGCAGGTCGTCCAGGACCGTTTCCTCCTCGACCCGTACGCCGTGCGCGGCCATCTCCTCGGCCAGGAGCGGATCCCAGCCGGTCGGGGCGGCGGTGCCCGACAGCGGCCGCGCCCGCTTCCCCAGAGAGGAGCGGTAGTCGGCGGCGGTGAGCCGCCACGGCCGCCACGGCACCTGTCGGGCCAGTGCGTTGGCGATACGCACCCCGCCCCAGTCGAAGTCGGTGTGCAGCCGGGTGAGGGCTCCCCCGTCCACCGCCTGGCGCAGCAGGGTCAGGGCTGCCGCGCTCGCCCCTCCCTGGAGGCAGACCAGCGGCGCGCACGCCGCGCCCCAGTGATCGGCGGCCGCGGCGACCACGACGGGGTTCTCACACACCGAGACCGTCCGGCCCGGCCACGGGGTGTGCCGGGGGTCGCAGACCAGCTGCCGCAGGGTCAGCACGGCCGGCTGTCCCGCCTCGGCCAGGGCAGCCAGCGCCCGGCCCGTAGCGGTCGCCGGGTCCCCGGGCAGGTTGAGGACCAGCACGGTGGAGGAGAGTTCGTCTTTGAGCACCCCCACCGAGGCCCACACGCGCCGCCGCCAGGCCGCGCCCTCACCCCCGGCCTCACCGCCCAGCAGACGGGCGGCGCCCAAGACCAGGGTGGTCACCGAACGGTCGTCGTCCAGGGCGTGGGCGTCTCCCAGGACCCCGGCGGCCAACTGGGACAGGGCGACACCGTCGGCGGGAAGCGCGTCCACCGTCCGGGCGACCGCCTCCACCAGGGGGGCGGCCTCCTCCGGCCCGGCGGCCATCCGGCGCACACGGCCGTCCCCTCGCACGTCGGCGCACCACGCCTCCAGGGCGGGGGCACGGGCGCACACCCGTTCCAGGGGGGCGAAGACCCGGTCCCAGGCGCGCTCCTCGCGTTCTCGCTCCTCCTCGCGCGCGACGACGGGCCCGGTGAGCAGTTCCACCGCCGCGGCCAGGCCGTCAGGGCAGGCGCCGCTGCGCCGGAGGACGTCGTCGATCCGTTCCAGACGCACACCGACGTTGCTTCCGCGTCCGATCCGGCGGCCCACCAGAGCGGCGAGCGCGGCCCGCTCCTCCTCCGTCGCACCGCTGCGGGTCACGGTCCCGGTCAGGGGTCTGCCCTCGTACAGGCGGCGGCGCGAACGCTCCAGGAGCCAGGCCGTGGCCGGGGTGCCGAGCAGGCGGCGCAGGCGCGGCAGGTCGGGTCCGGTCACTCCCACAGCCCCTCCTGGGCCGGCTGGCCGCCGTCCGCCCCCGAGCGATCCCCGGCGGCCGCTCCCCGCGCGGTCTGCCGTCCGGACCCGTTCGGTTCGTCGGCGAGGAGGCGCTCGCGGCCGTTCCACTCCCACCGGGTGACCAGGACCGCGGGGACCCCGTCCACTCTGGACAGCTGGGCGATGGCCAGGCCGGGGACCTGCGGGTAGCACCCCCACTCGCGCTCGCTGGTCATCACCACGTCCAGGTCGAAGGCGTGCAGCAGCCCCAGGCACTTGGCGCGGGAGTCGTCGTCGACCCCGGCGAAGGCCTCGTCCAGCATGATCAGGCGCGGGGCGTGCGGGTTGGTCGTGGTGGCGTAGTAGGAGGAGGCCGCGGAGAACAGCGGGATCGACGCCGAGAGCACGCGTTCGCCGCCCGAGGCGGGGCCGGTGGCGCTGTTCCACTGGCCGTGCTGGTGGCGCTGCACGGTGAACCGGTGCCAGGAGCGGTAGTCCAGTGCCCTGGCCAGGCGGTCGAACCACGGGGCGCCGGGGTCCCGGTCGCGTTCGCGTTCGATGAGGCGCTGGAGGAAGTCTCCGACGGCCGCGCGGTCGTCCGCCGACCACGCGTCCGCGGTCTGGCGCAGCAGCCGGTTGCGGGCTGCCGCCACGCCCTCGGGGGCGTCCCGGTTGAGCCGCCACAGCAGCCGCAGCCGCATACCGGTGCTGGTGGGGCGTTCCTCCAGTTCGGTGTTCATCCGCTCCACCTGGTGCTCGGCCGCGCCGATGAGGTTCTGCAGCGTGCCGGCGACCTCGGTGAGCAGGTGGTTCTCCAATACCTCGCGTTCGCGGGCCGAGAGGAGTTCGCGCCGTGCCGCCACCTCCCGGGCCAGCGCGGAGGAGAGTTCGGGGACGGGCTGTTCGCGCCCCTGGAAGGTGACCCGGACGATGATGGTCCCCGCCTCGGGCCAGGACGCGGCGCTGTGCCCGTGCTGGGACAGAGCGTCCTGCAGGTTCTTGAACTGCTGGGACAGGTTCTTCTGGAGCCGGTCCCAGGTCTGGTCGGAGTCCTCGGTCGCCTCCAGGGAGCGGTCGACGGCGCGCGCCAGGCGTACGGCCGGGTCGGCCGCCCACTCCCTGGCCGTATCGGGTGCCTCCAGGTCGGGCAGGGCGATGGCGAGCACACCGGTGGCCGCGAAGGCGCGCAGGGTGTCGACAGCCTCGGCCCGGGCACGCGCGCTCTCGGCGATGTCGTCGTCGAGCCCCTCCACCCGTCCGGCGGCCCGCCCCCTTCGGTCCAGGGCGTCGGCGCGCTCCCCTTCCAGGAGGTGTGAGCGCTCCTGGCACTCCTGGAGCTGTTGCGCGACCCGGGTGAGCATGCGGTTGAGCTCGGCCACCGCCGTTCCCACGGTCCGGCCGAGCGTGTCGCGGCGCTCGGCCGCCTCCTCTGCCTCCAGGCGCAGTTCCCCGGCCCGCTCCGCCAGGTCGGTGGCGAGCCGGGCGGCGCGCTCGGTCTCCTCCTGCTCGCCCTCCCGCGTCCGGTGCGTGTCCAGGTGCGTGCGGACCGCGGGCCACAGCTCGGCCAGGGCGACCCGGTAGGAGGACAGTGACTCGCGTTGGGCGGACAGTTCCGCTTCTTCGGTGGGTGTGCCCAGTTCGTCGGCGGTCTCGGCGAGTTCGGCCCGTTCCTGGTCCAGCCGGGCGCGGAGCCGGTCGAGTTCGGCGGCGCGTTCGTGCCTGCGGCGGGTGAGGGCGACGGTGGCGCGCACGGCGTCGGCGACCCGTGCGTGTGCGGCGCGCAGGGCGGCGTCGTCGGGCAGGGCGTCGAGTTCGGAGCGCAGCACGCGGCGGCGCTCGGCCAGGGCGGCCAGGGCGGTGTCCATGCCCGACAGGCGCTGTTCGACGGTGTCGAGTTCGCGGGCGATCTGGTCGATCCGGTCGCGGCGGGCCTGTTCCCGTGCGCCCTCTCCCAGGTGGCGGGCCTCGTCCTTGGTCCAGCTGCCGCGCAGGGCACCGGCGCGGAAACGGCCCCCGACGGTGACCCAGGTGGTGACGTCCTCGCGTTCGGAGGTGCCGACCGCGGCCAGGAGGGCCTCCACCCGCGAGGCGGCGACCGCGTGTGCGCCGGGGTCGTCGGGGTCGATGGCCGGGCGCAGGAGCAGACCCAGGTGGGGGCCGGGTACGGGGGCGTCCGCGACGACCAGGGTGTCGTGTCCCTCGGCGGTGGTGAGGGAACCGTCGGGTGCCACCCAGGCGTCCAGGAGTCCGGAGGCCTCCAGTGCCGCTTCGAGGCGGGCGCGTTCGGGTGCGGTGAGGTGCTCGGCGAAGTCGACGAGCTTCCACAGGGGCGCGCCGGGGCGCTGGCGACCGCGCGGGGCGGTGCGGGTGTGCGGAACCGGCGGGGGCGCGGGGCGTCCGGCCCGGAGCTGTTCGCGTTCGTCCTCCAGCGCCTGCCGGTCGCGGCGCAGGGTGTCGCGCTCCACGCCCAGTTCGGCCTCGTGCGCGGCCAGTGCCGTCTCCACCCGTTGGGCGTGGCGCCGGGTGCCCTGGCGGACGGGGTCGGGTCCCTCCAGGGTGGTGGCCCAGTCCGCGGCCTGGTCGAGCATCCCCGGCAGGTCGTCGGGGCGCAGCTCCGCGCAGGAGTCGAGGTGGCCGCGTACGGAAGCGACGTGGTCGCGGGCTGCCGCGTCCAGGTCCTGTTCGGCCTGGGAGCGGGCCAGGTCCAGGTCCGCGAGTTCGGTCTCGGTGTCCTCCAGGCGGGTACGCGCCTGAAGGTGGTGGCCCTGGGCCTCGTCCGCGGAGCGCAGCAGCGCGGCGGTGTGGTCCAGGGCGCGGGCTCGGCGCTGGACCAGGTCTTCGGCGTCGCGGCGGGCGGGTTCGGCGTGATCGGGAAGGGCCCGGTCGACCGTGTCGCGGTGCTGGTCGCCCAGGCCCGCGAACCGGGCCTCCGCGCCCGCCCGGGCCCGAAGGCGTTCCAGGTCCAGATCCGCCTGTTCGGCGGCCCCGGCCGCCTGGTCGAGCCGGTGCCGGGCGCGGGCGGCGTCACCGCGGGCGCGTGCGGCGTCCGCGGCGCCCCGGTCCGCACGGTGCGCGGCCTGGTCGGCCTCCGCGCGTGCCCGGTCGAGGTCGCGCGCGCTGTCCATCTCGGGGCTGCGGCGCAGGGACTGGTCCTGCCCGCGCAGGCGCGCGGTGCGCGAGGCCAACTCGTCGGCCTCGGTGCCGATCCGGTCCAGGTCGGCCTGGGCGGTGTCGCGGGCGGCCAGCGCGGCGGTGCGTTCGGAGGTGAACCTCTCGTACCGGGAGTGCTCCTGGCGGGGCGGGCGGGCGGCGCGCCTGGCGGCCACGCGCGCGTAGTGGCGGTAGTGGTCCAGGAAGGCGGAGGAGGCGCGTTCGGCGTCGGCCATCGCCTCCAGTTCCTCCTCGTCGTCCTCCAGTTCGCGGTAGGCCTCGGCGACGTCGGCGATGACCGCCTGGTCCACCGGCGGCAGCGCCTCGGTGAGCGCCTTGGACAGGGCCGCCTCGCTGGGGCGCTTGGACAGCTGGGGCTGGCGCAGCTGGATGAGCAGGTCCACCAGGGAGCCGTAGCGTTCCTCGCCCAGGCCGAAGAGGGCCTCGTCCACGGCCCTGCGGTAGTCCCCGGCCTGGTCGTAGACCATGCCGCGGCCCTCCACCGCCTCGATCAGCCGGTCCCGGGACAGGGCGGTGCGGGTGGCGTCGAGCAGGCTGAGCCCGTCGGGTCCGGCGCCGATCCGCTGGGTGGTGGAGAAGTACCAGCGGCGGGCGATACCGCGCCCGGTGACCGCCTTCAGACCGCATCCCAGGGTGCGGTACTCGGTGGTGCCGTCGGCGTCGCGGCGGCCGAATTCGATCCAGGTGTAGCCGAGCCGCTCGTCGTGCGGGTGTTCACCGCCCAGCAGCAGGTTCCACTCCATGCGCTTCTTGGGGTCGCCGTCGGGTTCGACCCGGTGGGCGGCCAGTTCCCCGTCCAGCAGGAACGGCAGGGTCAGGGCGAGGACCTTGGACTTGCCGGTGCCGTTGTTGCCGCGCAGCAGCAGCCGCCCGTCGCGGAAGTGGAACTGCTCGTCCTCGTAGTAGAACAGGTCGACGACACCCAGGCGCAGGGGCTGCCAGCGTTCCCGTCCGGGTTCGGGCAGGGTCACGGAGTCTCTCCCTCGGGTGTGCTGACGTGGGGTTCGGCGACGGCGTAGCGGGCCAGTGCCGGGCGCGGCGCGACCGCGGGACGGCCGTCCACGAGGACCGTCTCGACCAGTCCCAGGCCGCGCAGGCGCTCCACGGCTGTGGCCACCAGCGCGGGTTCGTTGCCGGGGGCGCGGGCCGACTTGGACCAGTAGGAGGAGTGCTCGCGGGCCAGTTCGCGCACCTTGTCGCCGAGTTCGTCCAGGGTGAGGGGACGCCCGGCCGCGGCCAGGTGTTCGGCCAGGAGCAGGGTGGCGTGCCCGGGGGTGCCCTGTTCGGGCATGCGCAGGTCGGTGAGGGCGTCGTCTGGGTCGACCATGGCGATGCCCTCGGCGCGGACCTCGGCGACGAGGCCGGTGAGCTCGCCGATCCTGCGGGTGATGGCGGCGCGCTGGCTGACGAGGTAGGCGTGCTCCTCCTCGGTGAGGGTGTCGAAGTACAGGACGGGGTCGTCGAGCAGGCGCCGGGTGAGGCGGTGGCGGATGGCGGTGTTGCGCAGGTCGTCGCTGTCCAGCTGGTGGGCCACTCCGTCCTCGGCCAGCGCGGACAACCGCGCGGCGTGGTCGGTGTCGGCGATGGTGGAGGGGCCGCGCGCGCCGGCGAGCATCCCCGTCAATACGCGCCGGTCCACGTCGTAGAGGGCGTCCCCCCGGTCGCCGACGAAGGCGCCTTCGTCCCCGGCCACCCGGGACAGCACCCCCAGGCCGACCAGGAGCCGCACCACCGCCACCAGGTCCATGCGCTGGTCCCGGGTGGACAGGGTGAAGCCCAGATCGGCGAACTCGGGCGCGGAGGCCTCCAGTACGACCTGTTCGGCCAGGCGGCCCAGGGCGGTCTGCGCCTCGGCCCGCTCCAGGACGGCCAGGGACAGGCAGAGCAGGACGTAGCGGCGCCGGTCGAAGGCGAGTCTTCCCCTGCCCTCCTCACGGGCCGGGTGGGTGGCGTCTGCGGGGTCTCCGGGGACCTTGCGCAGCCGTGCCGTCTCGGCGTCCACGTGCAGGCGCCAGCCGGTGTTGCGGTCGAACCACTGGCGCAGTCCGAGGGCGTGGTCGCGTACCTGCCGGAACTCGCGGGGGTGGGCTGAGGAGCGCAGCAGCGGTTGGCGGAGCAGGGCGCGAGCGGCCCGGTGCAGGTCCTCCTGCGTGTTCATCCGCCCCCGCCGGTCAGGTCGACGATGCGCACCAGGTGGTCGGGGCCGTGGAAGGTGCCGCCGGGGGTGCGCACGGTGGCGGTGCGGCCGTCGTTCAGGGCGCTCAGGTGGATCTCCATGGTTCCGTCGTTGCTGGTGGCGACGGTGTGTTCGGTGTCGGGTCCCCAGCGGGACAGGGCGTCGCCGAGCAGTTGGAGGAACAGCCCGAAGGCGACGGGGTCGAGTTCGGCCAGGTCCGACAGGCGCACCCGGCCGCGGGTGGCGAGCCGGGCGCGGGCAGCCGCGGCCTCCTGGGCCTGTTTGCGGGCGAGCTCGGCCAGGTAGCGGCGTTCGTCGCCGCGGTCGATGACCTTGCGCGCGCGGCCGCGCCGCTCGTAGCTGCCGGTGCGGCGCAGGCGCGGGCTGATGGTGAGGCGGTCGGCCTCGGCCCAGGGCGTGGTGGAGGCGATGGGTTCGCGTTCGCGCTGCTCCGCAGTGGCGGGGTCGACGGTCAGGTGGCGGGAGGAGTGCAGGGCGAAGGCCGTGCGCCACAGCCGGTGGCGGGCGTCGTCGTCGGGGGCCTCGGCGAACCAGCGGGCCAGGGTCCGAAAGTCCGCGGACCGGTCGGAGCGGCCGGTGCGGCGCTCGTTGATGACCGCGACCACCCGCAGCAGTTGGGGGATGGCACCGCGGGCGCTGACCCGCAGGCGCTGCGCCTGGGCCGGAACGCCGGGGGCGGACAGGAACCAGGAGCGCAGTCCCTCCCAGCGGCGCTGCCAGCGTTCCAGGGCCCGGTCGAAGTCCGCACCGCCGGTGGCCTCGGTGCCCGGGTCGGCGGGTCTTCCGTCCGGGGCGGCGTCGGCGGCCTCGCGTGCGGCGGCCACCCGCAGCAGGTTCCCGACCGGCCCGGGACGGGAGGCGGTCCCGTCGAGCTCGGCGAGCAGGAGGGCGATCTCGCCGCCCCGGGTGATGAGGTCGCCGATGAAGCGCTCCAGGTAGGAGATGAGGCGGTCCTTGTAGGCCAGGAAGGCCTCGACGTCGGCGTCGTGCAGGTCGATGGTGCGCTGGAGGGACCCCATGAAGGCGCGGGCGTTGTCGGCCAGGTCGGTGAAGCGTTCCACGAGACCGAGCAGGGTCAAGTGGACGACCGCCTCGTCGGAGGCCTCATGCGCGGCCAGTTCCCGCAGGGCTCGCAGCTGGGTGGCGATGTCGGCCAGGGCGACGGCCTGGAGTGAGCCCTTCTGTCCCAGCGCCTCGTCGTAGGCCGCCAGGGCCCGTTCGGCCGCCTCGCCCTCCCGGGTGAGCTGGTAGATGTGGCGGCGCCGGTAGAAGTCCTCCACCGCCGTGACGCGCTCGGTGTCGGGGTCCTGGCGCAGGTTGCCCCACGTGTAGAGGCTCTCCAGGGCCTTGGCGACCGGTTCGGCGGAGGCGGGCCGCACCTCCTGCGGCAGGCCGGTGTGGACCTCCTCGGGGCGAAGGTGCACGCGGAACTGCTCCTTGGCCCGGACGAACACCCCCATCACCGCGCGGTAGAGATCGTTGTTGGGAGCTGTGAGGTGGGCGAAGACCGCGTAGGGCGTGTGGTCTTCGGGAGGGCGGGAGGGAGCGGTCCCCTCCGAGAGCGGCCCGGATCCAGAGGGAGGAGTCATCTCTTCCAGTATCGGTCCTGTGAACTGTGCGTGGTGCGCCTTCGTGCGGGTCGTCCGCCCGGCTCGGCGGTAGCGGTCCCGCGCACAGACGACGCTGCTGGGAACGACAGCCCTGCATACAGAAGGCGCGGCCGGAGGCGACGGCCCCGTACGCGGGCGGCGCGGCCGGGGGCGACGGTTCACGTGGCCGGATGCGGACAACCGCCCCGTGGCCGAGGGCCATCCGAGCGGGCCGCTCCCCTCACCGTGATCTTGTACCTATAGCGAGGTTCGACGGCCCAAACTCGCTATAAGTACAAGATCATCGCAGGTCAGGACCCAACGACTCGCACCGGCAACATTTCCGGCCAGGCTACCGGACGGCCCCGGACCCAGCGCACGGCGGTCACCGGCGCCGCGGCCGGTGCCGGAGCGCGGCGCGGGCGATGTTCACCCCCGTCGGAGTGGTCGTGCTGTGGCCCCGCCTGCCCGGGTAAGCGCCCATCATGCGCAGCACACCGTGGTTGCGGCGGACCAGGCGGACGACGCCCGAACCGGAGAGGCCGTTGGTGCGGACGACGGCGGCCTCGTGGCTCCTGTCGCCCTGTACCGGTCGTGGCCCGTGGTTCTGTTGACGAGTACGGCGAACAGCACCTGGCGGGGGTCAGCCCCCTGGCCCCGGGTGAAACGGTCCCGGGCGAACGTGTGTACCTCCGGCACGAAGGGTGGGAGAGCCGTGTCCGCCCGGTCATCCGGGCGGACACGGAGTGGTCCGTTCAGAGGCGGACGGGCGCGATCTCCATCTCCTCCAGCCGCTTCCACAGCGGCTGGAGCGCGGCCTCGGGGTCGCGGAAGAAGCGGCTGCCGCGGATGCGCACGAACGTCCATCCGACCCGCTCCAGTTCGCGCTGGCGCGCCGCGTCCTCGACCGCGTTGGCCTCGTTGTGGAAGGCGTCACCGTCGCACTCCACAGCCAGTCGGCGGGTCCCGCCCTCGACCACCAGGTCGATGCGGTAGTACCCGGCCGGGTACTGCGGCAGGACCCGGTAGCCGCGGAAGCGCAGAGCGCGGTAGACGCGCTGCTCGAAGAGGCTGTCGAAGGGCTGCACGCGCTCGTCGGCGGGCACGTCTCCCAGGCCCGTACCGTCCTGCTCGTTCGCGGGGCGGTCCAGGTAGTCCAGGTAAGCGCGGCGCAGATCGGTCTCACCCAGATCGGTGAGGGCGAAGCTGTGGAAGTACCAGACCTGGTCGCGGGCGCGTGAGGCCGCGACGTTGATCGCCTGCTGGTGGGCGACAGAGCTGTAGGGGCCCGGACGGCGTCGCGCGCCGTCCGTGTCGAAGGGGGCGTATACCGCGCTGACGAACACCACGTCGCGTTCGTCCCCCTGGAAGGCAGCCGGGGTGCCGACCCGGATGCGCCGCTGGACCCGCTCCTCCAGCGAGAGGCGTTCGCTGAGCAGATCCTCTACCAGTGTCTGCTGGGCTCCGCTCTGGAGGACGACCACCCCCATGGTGCGGCCCTCATAGGCCGGGTCGGCGCAGCACTCGGCGATCTGGTCCACCAGTCGGCGGGCCTCGGCGGGGTTGCCCAGACGCTGGTTGCGCCCCTGGAGAACCCCCTCCGGGACGTGGACCGCGCACAGTGGCGGCAGCCGGTCGGCTCCGTACTGGCGCAGCGGCTGCAATCTGCCGTCGTAGAAGTTCTCGTTGGAGAAGCCGACGATCTCGGGCATGCAGCGGAAGTGTTCGCTGAGCATGAGCTGGCCGCGGCTGCCCGCCAGCCCCGAGACGATGTCGAACAGGCTCCGGTTGGGGGAGAACAGGTTGCGCCGGGAGGCCGGGAGGACTCCGAGGTGTCGTTGCTGGAGCATGAAGACCTGCTCCTGGTCCACACCGACATTGGCGGGACTGACCTGCTTGTCGTCGCCGACGACGACGAGGCGCTTTCCCAGCCACGCTAGGAGCAGGGCCTCGGGGCCCGATTGGCTCGCCTCGTCGACGATGACCACGTCGAAGACGCCTGCGGTGTCCATGGGCACCGTGGACACCACCTGGTAGAGCGGCATGATCCAGGCGGGGACGGCGGGCTGGCACTCCCGCAGGCTCTCGCGGGCATGGCGCTGGTGGCGCTGGGCGTACTTGCCGGTGCCCTTGCCGATCTGCCGGACACTCTGCTGGTAGGAGCGCAGCGCCACCTCCTGGTCGGGGGTCAGCCTCTCCAGGCAGGCACGCCAGGCCTTGGCCGCCGCGAGTTTGGCCAGGGTCAGCCGCGCGTCGCCGTCGGCCTCTGTGAGGCGGGCACGGCACCTGTCCTCGGCGGCGGGGTCCGTGAGCTCGGCCAGGCGCCGGTTCCACACCGACCACGCCCACGCCTGCTCGATCCGGCCGAGGCGTTCCTCCCACACGGGCGCGTCCGGCTCCTCCGCGACGGCGCGGGCCAGGGCCTGGTGACCGGAGGCCACGACGGCGTGCGCCCGCCGGTACTCCGTCTCCAGGCGGGCTGCCTCCCGTACGCGCGCCATGTCCGCGCAGGCGGCGGTGTAGGCCTCCGCGTCCGCGGTGTCCACCGCGAGGCGGGCACGGCGCAACGCCTCGGGTTCGGGATACGAGCGGTCGGCCCACGTCCGCAGCTCGGTTCGGGCACCCTCCACCGTCTCACGGGCCGGGGCGGCGTCGTACTCGGCGTCCACGGCTGCCAGGAGTACACCGACCCGTTCCGTTTCGGAGGTGTCGGCCCAGTCCAGGGAGGCCAGTCGGGGCAGGTCCGCCGCCGCCTCGTCTAGAGCCGCTCGCGCCGCGGCCAACGCGAGGAGGTGGTCGAGGTCGGCGAGGGCGTCCCTGAGGCGGGCGGTGCGTGTCCGGGGATCCTGCCACAGGGCGGCACCCGTCTCCGGATGCAGGGAGGCGTCGGCCTCGAACAGGGCGCGTTCGGCTTCGATCCGGTGCAGCAGGACCGCGGCGCTCCGCACCGAGTCGGGCGCCCGCCCGTCCACGGTGACGGCCTGGAGGAAGGGCGCGTTCTGTTTGGCGAGTCGGCTGCGCAGGCCCAGGACCTTGTGCAGCCTGTCCCCGGAGGACAACCCCTTGTGGAGGTCGGTGGCGTACCCGAGAGCCTCCCCCAAGCCGAACCGGTCGATCCCCTCGACGAGGGCGCGCCCCACTTCTGCCATGTCGTGCTCGGCGCTCTCCAGGGCGGCGCGTACCGACCGCGCCCGCTCCTGAACCTCCTGCCCCCTGCCCGTCAGCGCCTTCTCCCGCTGGGTCTCCCACCTCGGGTCCAGTCGGGTGGCCACCGCCCGTACGGCCGTGAACTCCTCCAGCCGCAGCCTGAGCAGGGCGCAGTGCTCACGGGACAGACCGCGCAGGAGGTCGTCGATGTGACCGTCCCAGAGACCGGACGCGCTCCGGGCCGCCTCCCGGGCGCGGTCGAGGGCGGCAAGGGAAGCGGCGAAGACGCTGGGGGCGGGCAGGCGTGCGGCCTCGGGCACCTCGGCGGTGACGGCCCGCTGCTCGGGGGTGTAGGCGCGTGCGGCGCGCAGAAGATCCAGGGCCTGCTCGCTGCTGAACAGCGGCCGCTCGGAGCCGACCTCGCCGATCCAGGAGTAGCGCGGCTCCTCCTCGGCGAGGCGTTCGGCAATGGAAGCGAGGGTGCCCCCGTAGTCGCCGACCTCACGCGGATACCGGTGGGTCTCCCGCTCCCGGATCGCGCGCAGGTCCTTCAGGGCGTGGTCGCGCCTGCCCCTGGCGTCGGCGAGCCGCCGCTCAAGGTCGGTGATCTCCCGACGCGCACGCGCCGGATCCCGCCCTGCCTGACGCCCCAGGATCTCCTGGACGGAACCCTCCAGCTCCCGCTGCGCCTCCACACCGTCACCGGTACGGCTAACCGCCAGGGGTCGGATCTCGTCGGGGAGCTTGTCCTTGAGCACCTTCAGCGCCCGCGCGGTGTGGCTGGTGATGAGGATGCGCTGCCCCTGGGCGAGGAGGTGGGTCACCAGGTTGGCGATGGTGTGGGTCTTGCCGGTGCCGGGCGGGCCCTGGACCACGACGAGGTCGCTGTCGCGCAGGCGGTCGGCGATGGCGCGCTGCTCATCGTTGGAGGGCAGGGAGAAGTACAGCTCCTCGGGACGCCCGGCGTCCGAGGGCCTCCCTTCCGCGCCAGCCTCTTCCGGCGGGCAGGCGGACCGCTCGGTGTCGGTGCCCTGGCCGACGATGCGGCGCAGCAGCGCGGTCGGCGCGCCGTGGCGCTCCACCGCGTCGCCGACCTCGCGCAGGGCGTTGAGCTGCCCCCGTTTGGGGCGCTCCCGCAGCACCAGGGCGGGGGCGAAGGTGACCAGGGCGGAGTCGTCGGCGGTGTTCGCGTTCGGACGGTGGACGTCCTGTTCGTAGCGGGACCCGGAGGAGACTGAGAGCGCCCATTCCTCCAGAGCGGCGTGGAGGTGTTCGGCCCCGTCCGGGCCCGTGCTCTCGGAAGCGAGTTCGAGCCGGGTGAGCACGCGCTCCCTCGGTTGTTCGCGCAGGCGCTGGGAGGGGTCCAGCATGTCCTCCTCCAGCGAGAACCCGGACGCGTCCGGATCCGGGGTGGTCGTGAGGCTCCCCCTCTCGTCCATGGTGATGACGATCCTGCGGGTGAGGAGGTGGCGGCGGACCGCGTGCCCCTCGACAGTCCACGTCAGGTAGCCGGTGGCGAGAACCAGTTCGTAGGACTCTCCGAGGTCGGCCGCCTCCTGGTGGATGCGGTAGACCTGCTCGTAGAGCCTGACCAGCGGGGCGACACGGCGTTCGCGTTCGGCCCAGTCGCTCCAGGCCCGCGCCCACTCCCGGTGCGCGGCGAGCACGCCCTCGCGGTCGGGGAACTCGGCGAGGGTCACCATCCGCTCCGCGGCCGGAGCGTCGGGCGTGTCTCCCCCGCTCTCGGACTCCTCCCCCGCTGGGACAGCCGTGAGGGTGCGCTCACGCGGTTGCGGTGGCCGCACCCGTTCACGGTCGCGGACCTGCTCCGGGTCCACCCAGGGCCGGAGCGGTCCGGGCAGGGTTGGAGGCTCGGAGTGGTGCACCCGGTCGACCCGGAGCCAGGTCCCGGAGGCGTCTGCGTCGAAGAGCCCGGAGACCACGCTGGGCGCGTCCCGGGGCAGGTCGCCGAGCCAGAGGATCCGGGCGGCTCCGTCCAGGGTGCGCGCGGGGTTGCTGCGCAGTTCCTCCGTCTCCAGGAGGAAGCGGTACATGCGCTGGATGCTGTCGATGGTCGGATCTGCCGGGGTAGCGGACATGCGTCTTCTCGCGCTCTCTGGTCGTGGCGGGGCGGGGTCGCGGGAGCGGCCGTGGAGGCGTTGAGGGGCCCGGGCGGTCGGCGCGCCCGGGAAGGGGGTTTCTGGGGGAAGTCAACCCGTCCGGGTGCGCCGACGCGCGGTGTTCGGGAAAAAAGACCGTGCGGAAAGCCGCTCAGCGGTTGATCAGGGACCTTCGTCCCGGTCCCGGTGGGACGGAGCGCTCATAGGGAACGTCTCGCCGGGAGAGGAAGGAGGCCACGCGCTCCAGGTCCTCCTCCGGCAGTGCGAGCGCCAGGAGACGGCGGGCACGCGTGGCGGCGACGTAGAGCACGCGAACGTCCTCGTCCGGGTCGCGGCCCGGGTCGAGCCAGCGGTCGATGACCGTCGGAACCCTCGACCACGCCCTCCTGGCCGGGATCATGACCAGGACCGCATCGGCCTCCTCCCCCTTGACCCCGTGGACACTGCTGGTGCGTCCGACACCGGGCAGAGGGTTCAGCGGCGCGACCGAGTCGTCGTAGAGGCGACGCGCGGGAGCGGTGCGAAGACCCGCGTCCGCCTCCTGCCAGCGCACACGACCCGGTGGTTCGGTACGCACCGCGTAAGGACTATGCCGGAGCAGGGATGAGGTCAGCCTGCGCTCCCACTCGGCCAGGGGCAGGTCGGCGGAGGGGTATTCGTAACGCACCAGGGCCTCGGCCCGGTCGAACAGGGCGGTATCGATACCGGCGGCCCGCATGCGCTCGGCCTCGGTGACCCGCGAATCCGCCTCAGGTGCGCACCAGAGGTCGAGCAGGGTCGAGCGCAGGGCTTTGCGGGCCCGCTCCCGGAACCTCTTGCCGGGGTTCGGGGCGGCCAGCACCTCACCCGCCCAGACCAGGCGTGCGAGGTCGCCCGAAGGTACCTTCGCCGTACCGGCCAACTCACGAGGTAGGGCACTCCAGCGGTGGGCGAGGACGAGCGTCTCCTCCTTCTTGACGCCCATGCCCTCCGCGGCGGCGTGGAAGGCACGGACCGGATGGCGTTCGCCCGGAGCGTGGGGAAGGAGCAGGACGGGGCTGTCCTGGTCCCTGTGCCTGCCGACCGCGACATCGGGCTCGGGGTTACCGCGTAGCGTGGCGGTGAAGCGGCACAGCCGCTGGCCGCTGCGCCAGTTGTGGCGCAACCGGAGGGCGTTGTCCCGGGGCAGGGGCCGGATCGTGTGGCCCTGGCTGCCCTTGGCCCGGCGGAACCCGTAGACCGCCTGGTCGGTGTCGGCCACCAACAGCAGCGGAAGGCCCCGTTCGCTCAGGCGCAGCAGGAGTTCTTCGTCCACGTCGGAACAGTCCTGTGCCTCGTCCACCACCAGTTCGGCGAACCGGGCGGTGAGGGCGGCACCGATCGCCGCCGCGAGGCCGGGTTCGGACAAGTTGGCCAGTGCTCGTTGCCTGACCTGGTCACCGGTCATGTGGCCCTTGCCGGTGAGGGAGGCGTGCTGCCGCTCCGCCCATGCCAGGGCCTGGGACCGCGTGAGGCGTAGTTTGCGGATCTTCCACACCGAATCATCGTCGAGGGCGGCGCCGGACGCGGTGAACGTGAAGTCGTCCAGGGTGAGCCCGCCGTCGAACCCCGCCGAGGAGGGGTGCTCCTCCCAGGAGTCCAACCGGTTCCACTCGGTGCTGGCGTCCCGCGGCGCTCCCAGGTAGGGGCGGACCAGGTGGCGCCAGAAGAAGGTGTCCAAAGTGGTGACGGCGTTGGGGTGTTCGGCGGAGGCGGGCCCCGCCTCAGAGATGATCCGGGAACGCACCTCCCGGCTGGCGGCCCTGGTGAAGGAGGCGATGGCGCGTCCGCGCCTGCCCGGTGGGGGCTGGGCCAGGTGCCGGTCCACGATGACCCGGGTCTTGCCCGCCCCGGGGCAGGCCTTCACCCAGAGCACCTCGCCGGGATCGAGCAGGCGGGTGGCCGCCTCGGCCTGAGCCCTCGCGGCGTCAGCGCACAGGACGCCGAGGTCGACTGCCGCAAGGGTGTCAGTGCTCATGACGGCTCTCCTCGGTGATCCAGCGCAGGGCTTCGGCGAAGTAGGCGGGGGCGACCAGCGACTCAGCAACCGCGGGATCGGCGGAGAGGGCGGCGAGGTCTTGGGCGAAGTCTCCCTTGCGCACCTTGCGGGTCTTGAACATCGTGGCGAAGTACGCGTCCCGGGTTACGGACGGCTGCGCCTCAAGCTCCCGCCAGTGCCCCTCGGCGGCCTGACGGCGCTGGAGCTTCCACGCCCTCCTCATGAGTTCGGCGTTGTCGGGGTGGGCCTTGAGCAGCTCGGGTTCCAGGGTGGTCTCATTGGCGAACACCTTGGCGACACCCTCGTCCGCACCCAGGTCCGCGAGCAGTTTGCGCAGGTTGGTGGCACGGTCGACCTTCTGCTTGCCGGCTGGATCGTAGAAGTCCCCGTCGGTGATGACCGCGACGCGCTGGGCGATGCGCTGCCCGCTGGCGGGGTCGACGTCGAGCAGGACCCTGAGGTAGGGATCGAAGTCGACCCCGTCAATGGGGACGACGGCCGTGCCCCGCAGGCGTCGGCGCCCGGGTCCGCTGAGCACGCCCGCGCCCAGGGCCGGCACCAGTACCGCCTCGGCGATCCCCTCCACGAGCAGGACCCGGGACGCGAACAGCAGGGTGCTCCTGGTCGCGTTGAGGTAGTTGCGGACCTTGACCAGGTCCCGGTTGCCCAGGTTGAGGTTGCGCACGGCCACGCCCGTGGTCCCGTGGAAGGCGGGGGGAGCCTTCTTCTCCTCTGGGCCGGTTTCACCGACGCCGGTCGCCGTACCACGGCCGTGCCGCTGGAGGACGACGAGGTCCTGCGGCGGTACCGAGGTGGCGATGTGCGGGGAGTGCGTGGTGACCAGGGCCTGGACGCGGCCCAGCCAGGGCTGTCCGGAACGGTCGCGCTTCTGGCTGTTCTCGGTCTCCTCACGGAGGCAGTCCATGAGGATGGTCTGCAACTGCGGGTGCAGGTGGGCCTCGGGCTCCTCCACCAACAGCACGGTCAGGTCGGCCTCGGCCGCCTTGTGCAGTTGCGCGAGGACAGTGGCGATGTAGAGCAGATTGGCGTAGCCCAGACCGCTCTCGGCCACCTCCTGCGGGGAGAGGTCGTGCTCTTTGAGCCGCATGCGCAGGGAGCGCACGACCGATCGGACCGTGGCCTGGGACAGTCCGAGGCCCGTGGACTGGGAGCGGACACCGTCCGTCAGGGCGGTGAGCTTGCTCTGCACCTCCTCGCCCACCTTGGGCAGGGGTGTGAGCTTGTCGAAACCGCCGAAGTACTCCCGAGCCTCCTTCTGGAACGTCTCCGCCGCTCCCTCCTCCCTGAGGAAGCTGCCGACCAGGTGCTGGATGCTGTTGCCCGCACCGGAGGCGAGTTCGCGCCGCGCGTCGCGCAGGGGCGGCAGGTACAGGTGCCGGACGCGCCGACGGGCGCCCGGCTCGGGATCCCGGTCCGTGGTGGGTGTCTGCCCGGCGCGCCAGCTCGTGGTCCCCCGCTGCGCCCCGATGTCCGGGGGCGCGTAGGTCAGGTGGTAGCTGACCGTCGTCCGGTCGGCGTTGAGGGCCTGGTCGTAGAGGGCGAGATCGGTGGGGTCGTCGGGGTTGTCGGAGGCGTAGCGGGCCTCGAAGTCGATCGTGCGTCGGCATCCCTCCCCGTGCGCGTCTTCGCCGCAGCCGTCGCGGTACAGGTCCTCGGCGCGGAGGTAGAGGTCGCGCTGGCCGTCCAGCGGGGCGGTGAGGTGGCGGACCGCGTCGATGACGTTGGTCTTGCCGGCGTTGTTCTCGCCCACCAGGGCCGTCACGCCGGGCTGGAAGGTGACGGTGGTGTCGGCCAGAGAGCGGAACCCCTGGACATGGAGTCGCTGAAGGTACACAGGAAACCTCCTGAAGAGCGCTTGGGAACAGCCATAGCTAACAACACCACGAAAGCACTGTCAACACGCTGCACACGCTCGGGGTGTTGAATCCTCTCCAGCCCCACGAGACAACAGAGGGAACGCACTTACGAAAAAGCAGCCCCAGGCAGGAAGGACACTCGTTTCACCCCGACTCCACCCTGGCCGCCAAAAATACGAGACCCACAGAGGCAGTCACGAGCGCCACTGACCAGGGGGAGGCTCAAGAACAGAACAAAAGCCCGAATTATCACCCAATGGGCTTTTTATGGACACACCGGTCGACGCCATACGATCGAAGACCTCCAGCACCATGTCCTTGGTGCGGTAGGTGCCGTACCGGGCGATCTCGTTGTTCTTCAGGCCCCCGCTGGAAGTCTGGAAGGATTCCAGCACGTACTCGGTGTCCTCCCTCCCCAGGCCGTAGAGGTGGAACATGTAGGCGTCCAACTCGGCACGGATGGCCGCACGGCGTTCCTCGTCCCAGGCGAAGGGCGGTCCGTCGTGGCCGAGGTCCCGCGCCAGGGGCTCCATGTCGTGGGCGGTGTAGACGAGTTCGAGCACGCGGGGCACGAAGAAGTCCAGATGTGGTTCCAACTGGTCGGGGCGCGGGACGGGCAGCTGCTTCCAGACAAAGAGCCCCATGCTGCTACCGCTGATCTTCTGTCGACTGATGTAGTCGAACACCAGAGAGCTCTGCACAGCACACAGCCCTGCCATGAAGCTTCCAGGAAGATCGGAGAACATCAAAGGAAATTTATGACCCACGGCAGCCCGCGGCACAAAAGCCGGAATGGCGGTGCGTTCGTTCGTAGCATTAGTGACGTCGCGCCAACCGTAGAGCCAATGCCTGTCCCAGCCGGAAGCGGCCAGCCTGGTGGAAACACCCTCTTGGTGTACAGGACGACCCCGGTAGTCATGTTCGCCAGCCGGACCGTCGCCCTCGGGCACCCAGTAGCGGGGCAGAGCGGCCTTCGCCGGATCATGCTTCTCAGCGGGGCCCAGTTGGCGAACATCGTCACCTTTCGCCCCTGAAAAAATGTTCCACCGGTGATCGAAATGATGGGCCATCTTCGCCTCGTACAATGGCAGCATTCGCTGCCGGTCCCGGTGGAAGACGTTGCCCTGGAGGACCCACCCCTCCCCCTCCAGATCCACACGGGTACGGAAGAGATCGGAATCGTCGGTCATGTTGAAGAGGTTCCGGAAACGGATTCCCCACGGGTTCCCCCGGCCCTTCCCCTCTTTCTGCAGTACTGGGATCGAGTGGTACACGGAGGTGGTGAGGTCGGCGTCGCGTCGAGAACGAAACGCCGGAAGGCTTCCGGTGTTGGGACTGAGAAGTTCGATCTCGTCGGGGTTGAGCTCGAACACCTTACGCTGGTCGTCGAGTTGCACTGGGTCGTGAACGAAGAAGGCGTACTTCGCAGCGGGCGCAGGCCTGTCCCCGCTGTCCAGGGTCAGGAGGCAGAATCTCTGCCTGGCGTCGACAGCGGAGAAGATCTTCTGAAGGTTCTCGAAATCATAGAACGACCTCACCCGGCGGCGTCTGGTGAAAGCGTCGAACAGCTTCTGCGCCCCAGCTCCCGTGGCTAGAGCAGTGGGCGCGATCGCTCCGATCCTGCCTTCAGGGTGTGCGAGTGCCGTGAACCGCTCCACGAAGAGCTGGTCGGCCTGGAGTGAGTTGACGCCCTTGACCTTGAGCCCCTCCGCGCACTTCTCATAGCTGCCCGACCTCGCCGCGAAGTGGAACGTCGACTTCACCGCGCGACGCGCCCGCCGGTACTCCTCCCCCGCCTCGGGATCCTCCTGCGCCCACTCCGCGATGCGTCGACGCCGGGCGACCCCGGCGATGCGCGCGATGGAGGGCTCCACCACGCTGAAGTACTTCTTGTCCTCGAAGTCGAGCTTGTCCCAGGGCGGGTTGGCGAGCACGCAGTCGAACCCGCCGCTCCACCCCGCACCGGCCTCCCCTCGCGGCGCGTCATCGGACCCGACGGGGAAGATGTCGGGGAACTCCAGGTGCCAGTGGAAGAAGCGGTGGCTCTCCCCCAGACGCCTGATCTCCGCGTGGGTCCGCGCCGGGGTGGCCGACTCCTCGAAGGCCTTCAACGTCTCGAAGGCCTCGTGCGTGACCGGTCGTGCGGCCCCCGCCCGCTTCTCCCAGAAGAAGGCCGCGCACCAGGTGTCGGCGATGTACAACTGCCTGCGGTACGCCTCCGACTCCCGCCAGTCCCGGTAGACCTTCTCCTGCCGACGGACGTCGCGCAGGCTTCCCACCCGGATCGCGTAGAGGCAGTTGAGCTCATACGAGAAGTCGGTGTTGGAGAGCCGGAACTCCTCCTCCGGGTCGAAGAGGCTGTCCTGCCCCTGCCGCTCCAGCTGGTTCGCCCGCTGGAACGCGGCGGCGACCTTGGCGTCATCACCCTCTACAGCCGTGAAGGCGGCGTCGGGGATCCCCCCGTCGATCTGCCGGGGAGTCGCACCGACGAGGGCGTTGCCGTGCTTGAGGTGCGGGTCGAGCAGGTCCAGGGGCCGCCCCGCGGCCATGCCTTCCAGCCAGAGCGACATCCGGGCGATGGCCACTGCCATGGGGTTGAGGTCGACGCCGTAGAGGCAACGGGCGACCACATCGTGCAGCGCGTGGCGGTAGGCCTCCTCCGGAGGTTCGAGGGTCCCCTCACGGTAGGCGGCCACACGCTTGGCGATGCGGTGGCCCGCGGCCACGAGGAAGTGCCCGGATCCGCACGCGGGGTCGCACACCGTGACGGAGAGGAGCATCTCCGCGATGGTGTCGGCCGGGTCGAGTTCGGCGTGCTCGGTGGCCAGCTGCTCCCCGCGTTTGACCGCGTCGTCGAGGACGGGTTCGAGCGCGGAGTCGAGCAGGCGGGAGATGAGCGAGGCGGGGGTGTAGTAGGCACCGGTCGTTTTCCTCGTATTCCCCGCACGGTGCACCAGCCGGAAGGACCGGCCGTCGGCCCCGTACTCGGGGACCATCTCAAGGAGGGATTCGTAGACGGCGCCGAGCTCCCGGGAGGACAGGGTTCGAAAGGACACCCGACGCCAGCGCCGCGACCCGGCGTCACGGACACGGGACAGACTGCGCGTGGCGCGCAGCAGTGCCTCGTTGGACAGGCGCATCCCGCGCAGGGGAGCGTCGTCCTCGGTCGGGCTGAACAGCCCTCCGAGGCCCACCAGTGCGATCTCGGGCCGCCCCTCCTCATCGCCCAGGGCGTCCAGCACCAGGCGCAGCGCCTCGTAGAGGTCGCTGTGCGCGGTGCCGCCCCTGCGGTCGGCCGTGCGGCGCAGCCGGGCGGTGGAGAAGTAGGCGGCGTAGCGCTGGCGCTCACGGGCCTCGGCACCCGGCGGGTGGAGGAGGTCGCGGTCCTCCACGACCATGAGGAACACGATCCTGAACACGAGCCGGAGCAGCGCCCCGTGCAGTCGGCCCGCGTCGGGTGAGGCGCGCAGTGCCGTGTTGGCGGGGTGGCACAGGAACCCGGTGCCCAGGGCGGTGACGGCCTGTTCGACGTTGTCTCGCAGGGCGTCCAGGGCGCGCACACCCGAGCGCATGGCCTCCTCGCGCCACTCCTCCAGTCGGCAGGTGGAGGGCGGACCGTCGCCGCGGGCCTCGAAGCGCGAGGCGTGCAGGAGCTGGAGGATGAGGACGAACTCGTTGAAGAGCTCGCCGTCGAACACGGCTGCCAGGTCGATCTCGACGTAGGTCGATCCCGCGAGGGAGTTGGAGTCGCGCAGCAGCCTGAGTCTGCGCCCGTTGGTGACCATCCCCCACAGGTGCGCTGAGGCGCGGTTGAGCGCCTCCTGTACCAGGGACTGGGGAGGCGGTCCGCCCGCCCGCTCGCGCCGGTCCAGCTCCTGGCTCCAGGGGACAATGTGCACCAGCGCCTGGGCGTAGCGGTGGCTGACGGCAAGGGTCCGTTCGGGGTCGTCGTCGGCCGTGACACCCGGGGAGCGCAGACCGGCCAGCCGTCCGAAGCCCAGTGCCTCCAGGAGCGGCCCCACCCACCGGGTGAGGGCGGCGTTGGCGGGATCCGCGGGAGGGGGCGCGTCCGCAGCCTCTCTGGGCAGAGCCCGGCGCAGCTCCCGCCACACGGCCAGGAGGTGGGGCCAGAGGCGCTCGGCCTCGTCGGAGACCGAGGAGACACCGACCATACCGTAGTCGCCGGGTGCCGTTCCGGGGAGGCCGCGGTCCCGTGCCACGCGCAGGAGCATGTCCTCGGGCAGCAGGCCGCCGACGGTACGCACGGCGAGAAAGGGGAAATCACGCACACTGGCCGACAACGCCGTTTCCTCCGGGGGGTCGAGGAACTGCCTACGCCAGTAGCCATTATGAGTTCACCAACAGCGGAACAACAGCCCCACGCCCCACTTTTCCCGCATCCGGAAAAGGGTGCGAGCCGAACACCGATACGATTCGCTCATCCCACCCTGGAGGCAAACAACAAATCCTCCACCAAAACAAAAATCACAGGCCCCGGCAGAAGTCCGGGCGACAGACTCCTCAACACAAAGCTGATTTCACGATTGACCCTCGTGTCACATCAGAAACTCGGCTTTATCTCTTGCGCGCCAGAACCAGTGTTCTCACCCGTGACCGGTCAGGTCCCGGGCCAGGGCGAGCAGGCGCTCGCGCCGCCCGGGCACGGGCTCACCCCCTCCTCCGCCCGGCGCTCTCTCCCGGCGGTGTCGCCGGTCGCGTCCTCCATGACCGGCGCGTGCCCCTGGGCACGCAGCGCGGCTGCGGGGCCACCCCCACTTACCCTGCCGTTCGGCAGGTCGGCAAAGGCCCGCAGGAGGCCCCGCAGGCCCGGGCCGGTGCCGTAGCGCTCCCGGCCCTGCTTTGCGAAGGCCGGTGCGCTGCGGAACGGGGTGTCGGAAATGCCCGGGACCACCCTCTGCCAGGAGCTGAGCAGGTCGAAGGCCAGCGGTGCGCCGGAGGCTGCGTCGGCCCTGGCCCGTGCGGGTACGGCGAGCATCCCGGCGGCGCGCTCCGGTGAGCAGGCACCGTCGAAGGCGTGCACGCGCGGATCGGCCTCGCTCCAGAGCAGGGTGCGGGGTGAGAGTCGGCGGCCCATGTGCTGAGCGTGTCGCACCGAGGCCCCGTCCTCGAACGGTTTCCGTTCCGGTTAGCGTCGGGTCATGGTGATCCCGAGCGACGAAGAGATCCGCGCGCTGCACGAGAGGTACGCGCCCACGCGTGAGGCGTTCGATCTCGTCTACACCCACTGCGAGATCGTGTGCGCGGTCGCCGAGCAGCTGCTCGACCGCTCCGGCCCGGCGCTGGACCGCGCCCTGGTCCGGGCGGGGTGCCTGCTGCACGACATCGGGGTCTACCGGCTGTACGACTCCTCCGGGCGGCTCGACCACGCGCGCTACGTGAGCCACGGGGTGCTCGGTCACGAGATCCTCGCCGGGGAGGGGCTGCCCGAGGCGCTGTGCCGGTTCTGCTCGCACCACACCGGGGTGGGGCTGACCCGGCAGGACATCCGCGACCAGGGGCTTCCCGTTCCGGAGGGGGACTACGTGGCCGAGTCCGCAGAGGAGGAGCTGGTGATGTACGCCGACAAGTTCCACAGCAAGCGCAACCCGCCGGTGTTCTTCTCCGCCGACTCCTACGCCGCATCCGTCGCCCGCTTCGGCGAGGACAAGGTGACCCGTTTCAAGGAGCTGCGCACGCGTTTCGGGGTCCCCGACCTGGCTCCGCTCGTGGCCGCCCACGGCCACGCCCTGCTCTGAACCGGGCTTGTCTGCCGACGCGTCAGACGGGGTGCCCGTTCACGGACCGGCGCCCGTGAACGGGCGCTCCCCTTACCGGGCGCCGTTCCCCGGGGACCGGTGTGGGACCGGCGGGGAGAGCCGCACGACATTTATTTGACAAGGAAGAAACTTCCCTAGGATGGTGTTGTTGGGGCAAAGCAGCCCCGAGCTCCGAGGCACGGGAAACCCCTCGGACCTACTGACTGGGAGACCACCATGTCCGACGTGACCGAGTCGACACCGCGGGCGTCGTCCCCGGACGAGCGCAACCTGAGCGACGACACGGGCATGGACGCCGTGACCCTGCGCGTGGGCGACCTGGAGTCGATGACCTCCTACTACGCGAACGCGCTCGCCCTGGAACCCGTCGAGGAACGGGCGCACGGCCGGGAGGTGCACCGCGTGCTCGGCCGCGGCCGGACCCCCATGGTCCGGCTGGTCTCCACCCCGGGGCTGCCCGCCGTCGACCCGCGCCAGGCCGGGCTGTTCCACACCGCGTTCCTGTTCGAGACCCCGGCGACGCTCGCCGCGACCGTCTACCGCGCGGCACAGGAGCCGCGCAGCCGGTTCGCGGGCTCCTCCGACCACCTGGTCAGCGAGGCCTTCTACTTCACCGACCCCGAGGGCAACGGCATCGAGCTCTACACCGACCGGGACCGGTCGGCCTGGAGATACGACCAGGGGCGGCTGCGGATGGGCACGCTGTACCTGGACCCCAACGACTACCTGCGCACGCACCTCGACGAGGCGGTCGTCGCCGAGGGACCGCACCGGGCGGGCAAGGTCGGACACGTGCACCTGCAGGTCGGCGACATCGAGACCGCCAGGGCCTTCTACGTCGACGCGATCGGGTTCGAGACCACGGTCGACACCTATCCCGGCGCGCTGTTCGCCTCGGCGGGCGGCTACCACCACCACGTCGCGATGAACACCTGGCAGAGCGCGGGCGCGGGTCCGCGCGCCGCGAGCCTGGGACTGGGCGACGTGGCGATCACCGTACCCGCGCGCCAGGACCTCGACGCGCTCGTCGCGCGCCTGAGGGAGCACAAGCTGGACCACGCCGACACCGGCAGGTCGGTGGTGCTCCGTGACCCGTGGGAAACACAGGTGACGGTCGCCCTTCCCGGCACCGGCACGGAGGAGCTCCTGGACCGCTGACCGTGCGCGGCCGCCTGGCCGGGCCGGACCGAGGACCTGTCCGGGGTCCGGGTCAGGCCCGGACCAGGGAATCCGGGGTCGGCGGGGCGGCGATCAGCTCCTCGGGGGCGGTCAGGTACCAGGCCTCCAGGGTGAGCTCGCTGAGCTCGTCCAGGTCGATCCCGTCGAGGTGGACGACCACCCAGCCGAACCCGCCCGCGGTGAACTGCACCTCGAACACCTCGGGCCGCTCGGCCACCAGCGCGGTCTGCTCCAGAAGGGTCTGCTTCAGCCCCACGGTGGCGGTGCGCGGCCACAGGTAGCCGAAGGGCCTGCCGCGCACGCGGAACGTCGTGTACTGGTCCGAGTCCTTGGACTCGCACTCCGGCAGCGCGCTCACCAACCGCATGAACCGCTCGATCTCCACACCCATGGGAGGAGCCAACCACACGCCGCCGACAGGTCGGCACGCGGCGGGCGGCCACCCGTCGGCGCCGGGGCCGGTCCCGGCACCGGTGAGCCCCGCTCGGGCGGGAGGAACCACAGGTCAGACCAGTGCGGCGACCACCGCCTGCTCGTCGCCCCAGCGGGCGAGAAGCCGCACGCTCCCCTCGGGCTCACCGTCCAGGACCCGCTGGACCAGCACCCGCCCGCCCCGGGAGGAGCCGGCGCCTGGCTCCCTGGAGACCACGACCTGCTGGGGCCTGTTCTCCAGGCGGCGGCCCTCCTCCCAGACCTCCAGCTCCGCCTGCTCCTGCCCGCCCTCCAGCGCCCGCCGGAAGCAGGCGAGGGACACCTCGTCCTCGGTGCCGTCGTAGACCCAGCGCGTTCCCAGGACCGAGTGCTCCAGGGTGCCGACGAGGTGGTCCTCATGCCCGGGCAGGGGCGCGCCCCGGTAGGTCAGCGGCAGGTGGAGCAGACGCTCCCCGCGCCGGACCAGGAACACCTCCACCCCGACCTCGCCTTCCGGGTCGTCGAACCGGTACGCGCCGAGGATCTCGCCGGGCCCCTGGCCCGCCCACGGCTGGCCGTCCAGCCAGGCGCCGATCAGCTCGGGTTTGCTCGGTGTGAGAGTGGCCTTGTAGATGATCGCCATGGGCCCAGTATCCGGCACCGGCGTTAGACACCGGCCTTTCGGCGAACGGGAGACCGGAACCGCCAACGGCCGCGACGGAGACGAACTGACGACGTCCGTCTTCGATGCCCTCGGGGTTAGTCGATCGTGACGACGATCTTTCCGACGTGCTGGTGGTGCGTGAACTGCTCCTGGGCCGTGGCCAGGTCGTCCAGCGCGTACCGGGCCGCGATCACGGGCTGGACCGTGCCGCCTCGCGCCGCACGCAACAGCACGGCGAAGTGTTCGCGGGTGTGCATCGACGAGCCGATGAGGCTGATGTTGTGCAGGTACAGCCGACGCAGGTCGAACTCGACGACCGGTCCGGCGACCGCCCCGGCCACGACCCACCGCCCGTCGTCACGGACCAGCGGCATGAGCTGGGAGACCAGTGGACCGCCGACCACGTCGGCGACCGCGTCGACGCCTCCGGGAGCGCACCGGTCGATCTGCTCGGCGAGGTCGCCGCCTCGGTCGACGGTGTGCGAGGCCCCGGCGGCGAGCACCTCGGCGGCCTTGTCTCCACTGGTGACCGCGATGACGTTCGCACCGCGTGCGGCGGCGAGCTGTACCAGGGCCAGGCCGACACCGCCGGAGGCACCGGTGACCACGACCGTCTCACCGGCGGTGACATCCGCGCGTTCCAGCATGCCCATGGCGGTGCCGTAGGCCACCGGGAGGGCGGCCAGCTGTTCGTCGGACAGCGGCGAGCCGGTAACGTCGTGGGCCTGCTCGGCGGTCACGACCACGAACTCGGCGAAGCCGCCGTCGGCCTCGCTGCCGAGCAGTCCCACCGGCGGCGCGTCGCGCGTGTGGTCGCGGTACAGGGCCGGGTCCACCAGGACGCGCTGGCCCACCCGGTCGGCGTCGACGCCCGGGCCCGCCTCGGCGATCACACCGCAGATGTCACCGCCCTGCACGCGCGGGAAACGGAGGGGGCCGCGCCAACCGGCCCGCGCGTCGGGGTCACCGGGCAAGCCGTAGGCCCCCTCCCGCGTCCAGACGTCGGTGTTGTTGACCGCCGCCGCCAGGACCCGGACCAGCACTTCGCCGACACGGGGTACGGGTCGGGGCCAGTCACTCCGTGCGTGCAGTACCTCCGGTCCGCCGTGCGCGGTGAGCACGACCGCTCTCATCCGTCCCATGCACCCATCGTGGCATCCTCACACCACACCATCCCAGCACGGACCCGCCGCGGACACGGGGTCGCAATCCCTGGCCAGGCGTTCCGTCCGAACATGGAACCGGTGGCGCCCCGACGGCGGGCGCGGTGGTGGCGGTCGGCCCGGTTTGACGCGGCCTGCCGGAAGGCGCGCGAAAACGGGCCGCTCCTTCGCGGGCGGGCCCGGAAGGAGCGGTTCGGCGGCCGTGCGGCCGCCGGATCGCCCGGACCTCAGACGAGGTAGTTGCGCACCGACTCGCGGATCCTCTCCGCGTGGAGGTAGATCTCGTCGATCGACCCCAGGGGGTGCCGGGTCTCGTTCTTGTCGGCGTCGAAGGTGCCGAGGTACTTCTTCGACCTGGCGTTGAAGTGCAGGCGTGCGATCGGCTTCCGGTTGTTGTCGTCCAACAGGACGGCGAAGTAGCTCTTGGAGTCCCGTTGTGTGACCCGCTGCGGCTTGACCTCGCTGCACGCGATCGCCTTGACGACCTGGTAGCCCTCCAGTTCCTCCAGGGTGGTCTCGATGCCGCTACCGCGTTCCAGGTCCTCCTCCGCGACCTCCTCGCCGCTGACCGGCGCCGCCTCCTCCTGCTGGGGACGCGTGGACTCCAGCGCCTTCTTCAGCCGGACGTTGACCTGGTCGTCGAGGAAGGCGGAGGCGGCCTCCTTGACAAGCGGCGTGAACTGTTCGCGGGCCCGCTTGGTGAAGGACTTGTCGTAGACGCGGCTGGCGAAGAACTTGACCCACTCGTCCTCGGGATCCTGGAACTGTTCGGCCAGAGCGCGCTTGATCGCCCCGAGGTACTTGAGCTTCTCCGCCGCGTCGATGACCGAGGTCAGGTCGAAGGAGGCCTTCGTCAGCTTGTGGAGTTCGGGAAGCAGGGTCTCGTCCACGTCGCCGAGGTCGAGCACCATGAACGGCTTGGAGTCCATGCGGTTGGGCGCTTCGAGGTCGGTGTAGAACTGGTACTCCACGCCGTTGGTGAGGACCGCGATCCGCGCGTTGGTGACGGAGAAGTAGCGGTAGAGCTGCGAGGCGTGCTCGATCCGCAACTCACCGTTCGCCTTCTTGCACTCGATGAGCATCTGCACTTCGTTGTCGCGCATGATGGCGTAGTCGACCTTCTCGCCCTTCTTCATGCCGACGTCCGCGGTGAACTCGGGCACCACCTCGCGCGGATCGAAGACGTCGTATCCGAGGACGGTCGCGATGAAGGGCATGACGAAGGCGTTCTTGGCCGCCTCCTCGGTCTGGGTCATATCACGCTGCTTCTGCACCTTGGCACTGAGCGCGGAAACCTTCTCGTCGAATTCCATAACGGCCCTTCTACGGCAACCCGGTCAGCGCACCCTAGCAAGGGGGAAAGGACCGAATCCACAGGTCGACACATTCGTTACAACGGTGCCTCCAATAACTCGGGGCACCAGAAATAGCCCGCCCCCACCGGCGAGGAAACGAGCGAAACACATTCCGGGGCCCACGGGCGGGAGGGTTCGCCCGACAAGGGAGAACACCGAGGTGCCCCTCTCCCCGTTGTCGGACGAAGCGCACCCTGTTCAGTGGGCGCCCCGTCGGAGCTCCTGTCCTCCTCTCCCCGCCCGGGTGGGCCCGGTGCAGTGCGCGGCGAACCGGTGGACCCTCGTGGTCACCCCGCTAGAACGGCCAGAACCGGGAGGCCGCGGTGGCCGCCCCCGAAACCGTGGCCAGGAAGAGCAGTGCCGCGCCCGCGCAGCCACCGCCGCTCTTCCTCTGCGGCTCCACGGTGACGCGGGCGTTGATCCTGTGCGGTCCCCGGTCGGATCGGCGCTCGTGTGACGCGGCACGGTCACGGCGTTCGAAGGGCGCCACGAACTGTTCGTGGTACTGCCGGTCGGACAGCTCGCGGGGGCGCCAGAACGCCTGCCAGGGCTTCCTGTCCGCCTCCTCCTGCTGCTCGGCGCGGAGCTGGGCGGCGACCATCACCCCGGTCCCGTCATCGAACAGGCCGCGCTCCGCCTTGTCGACGGCCGCCTTCAACAGGTCCCAGGCCTCGGCGGGGGTTGCCACCCGGATGTCCGCGTCCTGGGCCCTGCGGACCTTCGCGTCGTCCGTTCCCGGTTCGGCGATGACCAGCCGCACCGTCTTGGTGACGTTGACCCCGGCCGTCGCGCCGTGGGACACGGCGAAGTCCACGACCGCGTTCACCGACCCGTCCTCCCCCGCGGGCACGACCCGCCAGCCCTTGAGTGGGCCGTTCCTGCGCGCCTTCTCCTGGTCGGCGACGTAGAGCAGGTCCTGGATGACGTGTCCCGCGCCCAAGTTCCTGGCGGCCTTCTCCAACTCCCTGAGTTCGGTGGAGGTGACCCGCCGGTCGGCCTCGGCGCGGGCGCGCGCCTCCAGGAGCACCTGCTCGTGCACCCGGCGCAACGTGGACCGGGTGAACCCGGCCCGGGTGGCGAGCAGGGCCAGCCGTTGCGCCTCGTCGCCGACGATCCTCCCGTCCGCCAGGGCGTGCCCCAGCATGGAACGGTAGGCGGCCACGCCCTGGGGAAGGGGGCGGGGCGAGGGGTTCATGTCGGGCAGTCCGGCGGCCAGGTTGGCCAGCCACCCCTCCTGACCCTTGCGGAGGTCGCTGGTGCGCGGAGCGATCCGCCCGCTGCGGGGCACCTGCGGCGCGGGCACCGGTCCGGTTCCGGTCCAGGCGAGCGGCTGGGGACTGTCGTTCACCAGTACCGAGAGCATGCGGGCGAGGTGGCGTGCGTCGGCCAGGGCGTGGTGCTGGCCCTGCATCCACTCCCCGGTCATCAGCTGGTAGAGCTGGTGCTGGCGGTAGGCGTACCGGTCCAGGTGGACGCGGAAGGCCTGGAGCGTGCACAGTCCGGGCAGTCCTGAGGGACGCATGCCCAACGCTTCCCTCTCTGTCAGATTGGGATGAAACATCACTTCATGTCCGTTTAGGCAGGCAGAGACCAACAGGGGAGCATCACCCGTATGACCAGCCAGAACACCAACCCCGCAGCCAAACCCCAACGCCGGACCTTCTCCGCCCAGTACAAGCTGCGCATCATCGCCGAGCACGACGCGTGCGCCACCGGAGCCGAACGCGCCGCCCTGCTGCGCCGTGAACGCCTCTACCACTCCCACATCATCGAGTGGCGCAACGCCCGCGACGCCGGCGCCCTGGAAAACCTCACCGACAGGCGCACCTCACCCAGGCCCGTGGACAGGCGCGACGTGCCGTCGGACTGTCGAAGCGTTCCGGTTCGGTCCGGCAACGTGCTCGACTGGAGCGGCTTCTGGAACCTCGGGTTGTGTCAGGAGGCGAGCAGGTGGAGTAGGGCGATGAGGGTGCCGGAGCTCTGTACCCGCCCTTCAGAGACCAGGTCGCGGACCTTGGCCAGGGGAACCCACTCGTAGACGCCCTCGTCGAACTCGGTTGGGTCCGCGACCAGCTCGGCGTCACGTCCCACGAAGACGTGATGGGGGCTGCGGACCGTGCCGATCATCGGCTCGAACGTGGCCACATGCTCTACCGCGCCAACTCTGTGGCCGGTTTCTTCCAGCGCCTCGCGGACAGCGGTTCGCTCCGGTGTCTCCTCGGGGTCCAAGAGGCCGCCGGGCAGCTCCCATCCCCACACGTCGGGCACGAACCGATGCCGGTAGCTCATCAGGACGCACTCGTCGCCCTGGTCCAGAATCGCGATCACCGCGGCCGAGGGCAGAGTCACGGTGTGGTGCTCGAACCTGTTGCCCGAGGGTGTGGTGATGTCGGCCTTGCCCAGCCGCACCCACGGGCTGTCGTACAGGGCACGCTCACCGTGCACCATCCAGCGGCCCTGGCTGTTGTCGCTCCTATCCATGTGGTGACGTTATCGCGGCCTCAGAAAGCAAGTGCTGATGCCCTGGAGGCCGCGCCGGGTCCCGATCCGGCGCGGCCTCCTGATGTGGTTCGAGTGCGGAAGGCTCCCCCGCTACAGCAGGACCGTGGCCAGGTAGTGGGCCAGGGCTCCGGTGCTGATGGCGAGGATGTAGGCGGCCAGCAGGCGGGCCGGGCCGGTGCTGCCGAGGTGACCGAAGCGACTGGGCTTGCGGCGGCGACCGTGCGGACGCTTGGGGCGGCGGCGCGGCAGGGGCGGGCGCTCCCGGCGGGACGGGAACGGTCCGTCGTCAGGGGCCGGGCGCGGACGCGGGACCGCGGGTTCGGGTGGGCGCTTCGGCTGTGTGGCGGGCTTGCGCGGGCGTTCTTCCGGGCGTTCGGTGGTTCGAGAGGCGCGCTCGTCCAGCCGGGCGGCGTGGACGTGCATCCAGGGCGGAAGTTCGCCGTGGGCTTGGCGGTAGGCGACGCGGGGGTTGCCCTCCATCTGGGCGATCAGCCGCTGTTCCCGGGTGAGCGGGGTCGGGTAGCCGGGCTTGGAGAAGCGGCGTCCCCGGGGCGCGTCCAGCACCGCGCGCACCCCCGAGGACACCGTCTCGGCGGTCATCGGTCAGCCTCGGCAGTCGCGGTGTCGCTGGCGGGGGTGAGGGTGAACTCGGCCCACACGATCGTGCCCAGGCCTCCGCACGACGGGAAGTCCACCACGGCCCGGGTTCCCCAGCGCGTGGCCAGGGAGTCGATGAGCAGCAGGCCCCGGCCGCGTTCGGCCTCCTCCCACTCGGACGCGGTGCGCTGGCGCGGGATCTCCGGGAGGCAAGGGGCCTCGGCCCGGACGCCGTCGTCGGTGATGCCCAGGTGCAGGGTGGTGGCGGTGGGCATGGACAGAATCCGGATGACCCGGCCGCCCTCCTGACCGGAGCGGGAGTGGTCGACGCCGTTCGCGAACATCTCGCTGGCGCACAGCACGATCGTGTCGGCCAGGTCGGGGCACAGCCCCTCCAGGCGGAACAGGTCGGCGCGCAGGTCCTCACGAACCCAGACTGCCTGGGAGAAGTCACCCGGATAGACACGGGAAGCCCAGCGCCGCCCAGCGAAGGGCGGGGTGGGGGTGTGGATCGAGGCGCGGGGACGCGGCACAATGGTCATGACGCACAACTCCTCATGTACAGGGTTCTTGTGTTGTCGATCTGGGCTCTGGGGGCGCGGCAATCGCCCCCAGAGCCCGTTTTCGTGTCAGCCGTCAACCAGGTCAGCGGCTGTACCGGCGATGGACAGTGCCCCGCCGGAGACTGGGCAGACTCCGGCTTCTCCTCTTGGACAGCGGAGTGTGTAGAGCCGACTACAGTAAAACCCAGCAGGCATCAACTTACAAGCCTGCAAGTTAAAGGCGTGTAGAACGCCCTGAAAGATCCGCTTTGGACGCAAAAGCGCAGTTCAAGGGCATGGCAGAGTAAAGCCACAACGTCGATGAACGAAGGATGCGATGGCTGAACCGATCCCCACGGTGCGGCAGTACCGACTCGCGCAAGACCTGCGAGAACTCCGTACCGCAGCGAAGATGACTCAGGAGCAGGTAGCCGCCAGCATGGACTGGCACGTTTCCAAGCTTTTCCGTCTGGAGAACGCACGCAGTCCCCGCGTGAACTGGTTGGACATCCAGGGGCTACTCGATCTCTACGGAGTGGCCAGCCCTCAGCGGGAAGCCCTCATCCAACTGGCGAAGGACTCCAAGAAGCGCGGTTGGTGGACCACCTACCAGGACGTCTTCACTGGCTCGTTCGTCGCCCTGGAGGATGAGTCCCACCTCATCCGGTATTACTCCTCGGAACTGGTTCCAGGCCTGTTTCAAACCGAGTCGTACGCACGTGCCGTGATCCAGGGGCTGCGCCCCGGCTACGACGCCCAAAGCGTTGAACGTCGGGTAACCGCCCGCATGGCCCGCAAAAAGATCCTTGAGCGGGAGAAGCCTCTGCACCTGGACTTCATCCTCAACGAAGCCGTGATCAGGCGGAGCGTAGGTGGCCGGGAGGTCATGACCGAGCAGCTCAACACCCTGCATGAGGTCGCGGGGAGCGAGACGGCAACCCTGCGCATGCTTCCCTTCCAGGCTGGTACACACGCGGCCATGGAGGGCGCTTTCACGATCTTCTCGTTCCCAGCAGAGCTGTACCCCGATGTGGTCTACATCGAGGGCATGATGGGCGATCTGTATCTGGAGAGCGCCGAGAGCGTCAGTCGCTACAGGGACGCGTTCGAAAGCCTGCGTGATTCGGCTCTATCACCGTCTGACACGATGGCCTTCATCGACTCGTTGGCAAGGGAGCTCCGGTGATCCATTGGTTCAAGTCCAGCTACAGCGGAGGGGACAACAACTGCGTGGAGGCAGCGCACCTCCCTGCACGACCGTGGCATAAGGCCAGCTACAGCGTTGAACGAGGCGAGTGTGTAGAGGTCTCAGAGGGACCGGTTACCGGAGTCCGAGACACCAAGCACCGCGAGCTGGGCGCGCTCTTCTTCGGTACCGGCGAGTGGCGTGCCTTCGTCAACACTGCTCGGAGCGACTTCCGCTAAAGTCACGAAGACACACGTTCGGCCCCGCCTGCTGTGAGCCAGCAGGCGGGGCCGAACGTTCTACGGATCAGGCGGGGGCGTGCCGGGGACCGTGGCCAGGCGGCGGGGTGAGGGTGGACGTGAAGTTCTCACCATCGATCACCGGAGTGTCGAGCGAGACACCAACCTTCGCCATCCGGTCGTAGATCTCCAGGATGAGTTCCTTGGTCCGGTAGGTGCCGTACGCCGATTCGTCCTTCCGCTTCACAATGGGGAAGGTCTCCATGATGTAGTCCACGTCATCACGGTTGATCCCGTAGAGGCGGAAGAGCAACGCGTCCAACTCCGCCCGCATGACGGCGCGGCGCTCCTCATCCCACCGGAAGGGCGTTCCCTCATCTCCCACATCTTGAGCGAACGGTTCCATGTCGCACGAAGTATAGAAAAGTTCAGTGACCCGTGAGGCAAGGAATTCGACATGGGTTTTTAGCATATCGGGAGAAGGAGCCGGGAGCTGTTTCCAAGCCATGAGGGACATATGTGCACCGCTGATCTTTTGCCTACTGACGAAGTCGTAGACAAACGAGCTCTGCGCCGCCGACAAGGCAGCGAAAAGCGCCGGTTCGCACCAAGAGAGCATCAGCGGGTACGTGTGCCCAACACCTGCACGAGGAACGAAAGCAGGGATTGAAGTTCTCTCATTGGTGGCAGCAGTAACATCACACCACCCATAGAGCCACTCACGTTCCCAGCCCACCTCCGCCAGGCGAGATGCGACACCCGGAATGTACACCCCATTTCCCTTGCGGTCAAGCACCTTAGTGGGAACATCAGATTCTGGAACCCATTTCAAAGGCATAGCCGGACGCGCTGCATTCCTCAGCTCAGACTCGGTGAGGTAGCTGGGCTGGTTCTGGCGGTTCACTGCCGTCTCACTCTTCACCACGTCAGCAGCCCGATGATTGAAAAAGTCCACCATCTTGGCCTCATACAGAGGAAGCATGCGCTTGCCATCACGATGGAAGACGTTGCCTTCGAGGACCCATCCTTCCCTCTCCAGGATCTCACGGCCCCGAAACAAGCCGGAGTCGTCGGTCATGTTGAAGAGGTTCTTGAACTTGATGCCCCAGGAGTTCCCATTGCGCACCGACTCGTTCCACAGCACCGGAATGCGCTGGTACACCTCAGCGGTGATGCGGGCATTCTTCCTGTTACGGAAGACCGGCAAGGTTCCCGTGTTGGGGTTGATGAGGTGGATCTCCTCCGGAGTGAGCTCGAAGGTCCTTTCCGCAGAGTCCAACTCCGCCGAATCCTGCACGAAGAAGGCCAACCTCGTGACAGGCTCGCGGATATCCCATCCCGCGAGGGAGAATAGGCAGAACGGGTAACTCGAATGCACTCCCTGAAACAGCTTCTTCCTGTTCTCGAACCCGTACAGCGCGCGAATCACTCCGCGTGCGGTCAGGTCCTTGAACAGGTTCTGAGCCGCCGCTCCGGTGGCGATCGTGGTCGGGATGATCACTCCGCAACGCCCACGTGAAGCGACGATCGAGTCGAACCGCTCCGTAAAGAGATGGTCGGTCTGAAGGGAGTTGACTCCCTTGGCCTTCAGACCCTGTTCACACTGGGGGAACGATCCCGACCTGCTGGCGAACAGGAAGGTGGACTTCACCGTGCGGCGCGCCTGCAGATACTGCTCCATCGCATCGGGGAACTCTGCTCCCCACCTCTTGATGCGTTCCTTCCGCGCGACACCGGAGACCCTGGCAAGCTCGGGTTCTACCACGCTGAAGTACTTCTTGTCCTCGAAGTCCACCTTGTCCCAGGGCGGATTCCCCAGCACGCAGTCGAACCCCCCGGTCCACCCCGTACGCCCGTCCACGTCCTGTCCGTTCTCCGGCACGGCGAAGACCTGTGGGAACTCCAGGTGCCAGTGAAAGAACCGGTACTGCTCCCGCAGACGAACGATCTCCGCGTTGGTCTCGGCGGAAGCCCCCGAGCCCTCCGGGTCAGCCAGTCCTCGGAATACCGAGTACGTCACCGGCGGCGGCGCGTCCTCCGTTTTGCGCCACATGAACGCCGCGCACCAGGCGTCCGCGACGTGCAGCGCGCGCACGTAGTCACTGCTCGCCGCCCACTCGCGGTACGCCTCCTCCTGGCGTCGCACGGCGCTCAGCGGGCCACCCGAGGCCTGGGTGATCTGGAGTACCTTCTCAGCGAAAGCGGCGTTGGCGACCCTGACTGTGCCACGGTCCGTGTCGAGCAGCGTGCCCTGACCAGCCATCTCCTGAGCGTTGACCGCCTCGAAGCTGCTCGCGTACTTGAGGTCGTCGCCCTCCACAGGTTTGAACGCGGCTTCGGGGATGTCCCCCTTCAGCTGGCGCGGTGTCGCACCGACGAGCGCGTTGCCGTGCTTGACGTGGGCATCCAGGAAGTTCAGCGCCTTGCCCGGCTCCATCGCCTCCAGCCACAGCGAGACCTTGGCCAGCTCCACCGCCATGGGGTTGAGGTCCACCCCGTAGACACAGCGGGCCACCACCTCGTGCATCGCGTGGCGGACGGCGTCGATGGTGGGCTCCGGGTTGCCCTCGCGTACGGCCGCGACCTTCTTGGCGATACGTCGCGCCGCCGCGACCAGGAAGTGCCCGGAACCACAGGCCGGGTCGCAGACCTTCAGAGACAGCAGTTCACCGATGATCGCCCCGGCTGCCTCGGGCTCGCCCTTCTTGGCCGCTTTCTCCTCTCCTCGTTTGACCGCATCGTCGATGACCAGGTCGAGGGACGAGTCCAGCAGTGTCTCGATCAGGGAGGTGGGCGTGTAGTACGAACCCGTCTTCTTGCGTTCGTTCCCGAGCTTGGCCACAAGGTCGAAGGACCGGTCGGAGGCCTGGTACTTGGGCACTGTCTCCAGGAGGGACTCGTAGACCGAGCCCAGTTCCTCGGCACCCATGTTCCGGTAGTCGATCGGCCTCCACTTACGTGATTCCGTGTCTCGGACCAACGCCAGGTGTCGGACCGCCGCGAGCAGGGCGTCGTTGGACAGCGCTAGGCCCTTCAGTGCCGCGTCGGCATCGGTGTCGTCGAACAGGCCGCCCAACCCGGGCAACGCCAGTTCGGGAAGCCCCTCCTCCTTGCTCAGCCCGTCCAGCACGATGCACAGCGCTCGATACTGGTCGCCGTGAGCCGTGCCCCGCCGTCTGCGGGCGTGGGAGCGCAGTCTCGCCGACGAGAAGTACTTCGCGTACCGTTCCTTGGCTCGCGCTTCGGCGTTAGCGGGGTGCAGAACTCCCCGGTCCTCGATCACGAAGAGGAACAGCATCCGGTACACCAGCCGTAGCAGGGCCTTATGTAGCGCCTCCACGTCCAGCTCAGCACGGAACGCCGTGTTGTCCGGATGCTTCAGGAACCCGGTTCCCAGAGTCCTGATGGCCTCCTCGACGTTCTCCCGGAGAGCTTCCAGGGCCTGCATCCCGGACGTGATCGCGTCGGTGCGCCATTTCTCCAGCCAGCACGTCGCCGGAGGCTCGCCCTCCTTGACCTCGAATCGAGAGGCGTGCAGCAGCCGGTACAGCAGCACGAACTCGTTGAAGAGCTCGCCGTCGAAGATGGCCTCCAAGTCGAACTCCACGTACGCCGCCGTGGCCAACGCGCTGGAGTCCCGGAGCAGCCGCAGCTGCCGCCCATTGGTGAGCACCGCCCACAGGTGTCCCGAGGTCCGGTTGAGCGACTCCTGCACCATCGACTGGGGCGGGGTAGTGCCCGCTCCACCAGGCCGCCGATCCAGGTCCGTAGCCCAGGTGGGGATATGGATGGGCACGTGCTGCCAGCGGTGGCTGAGCGGGAAGACCTTCTCCGGGTCGTCGTCGGCGGTGATCCCCCCTCCGCCGACCTCGGGGAGCAGGCCGAATCCCAGCTCCTTGAAGAGCGGCAGTACCCACCGGTTGAGCGCCACGCCGGTGTGGTCCGCGGCGGGCGCTCCGGTGCCAGCGGGCAGCTGCTTGCGCAGCTCACACCAGAGCCCCTTGAAGTAGGCCCAGTGGCGTTCGGCCTCGTCGGTGACCGAACCCAGCACCACACCGTAGTCGGCGGGTTTGGACCCGGGCACGTCCCTGCCCTCGGCGATGCGGGCCAGCATGTCGGTGGGCAGCAGGCCGCCCACCGTGTGGACGGCGCTCAGCACCTGGTTGCGTGCGATGGCGGACATCAGGCGGTTCCTCCGGCGGGGGCGGCCGCGGACGCGTCGGAGGCGGAGGCGGCGGGGTTGGCGACGGGCAGGTAGACGTAGGCGCCGAGGATGTCGGCGGGCTCCTGGGGTTCGACCTTCAGACCACGGCGGATCTCACCGGAGGCGCCGCGCACGCGGCGGTGGGAGTCGGCGAGTTCCTCGGCCAGTTCGCGGCCGTGGGCAGCCAGGTGGTCGTTCAGCGCGGGCAACCCCTCCAGGACCCGGGTCATGCGGCGCTGGGCGGACTCCGGCTCGGTGTTGGCGTCCGGCCGGGCCTCCAGCAGCGCGGCCGCCTCGGCCGGGCCCAACCACTCGGCGCGGTCGGGCGCTCCGCGGAAGGCCAGCAGCCGGGCGTCCTCGGCCACCAGCTGGCGGGTGCCGTGCCGGGAGGGCAGGGTCAGGTGGAAGCGGTAGCGCACCAGCAACAGGGTGGTGGCCTTGCCCACGGCCGCGGTCCGCACCACGCCGCAGCGGCGGGCGGGGCGCGGACCGGAGGTGTCGGGGTCCAGGGCGGCGTCCAGCACGTGGGAGGCCAGGGCGCCGACCACGGGGTCGGTGCGCACCAGGGCGGCCTCGCCCCGGGCGACGGCCGCGGTGTCGCGGAACGGGAAGGGTTTTCCGTCCTCCACGGCGGCCGATCCCAGGACCGGGGCGAAGGCGTCGCGCAGACCGACGGGGGTACCGGAGACGTCGGCGGTGAACCCGTCCGCGATGGGGCGCAGAACGGCCTCCATCTCCCTCAGCGAGGTCTGTGTGAACGCCCGGACCTCGCCGCCGCCGCCCAGGGCGTCGCGGACCGAGGCGACCTCACGGGCCACCTCCTCGGGGTGGATGGCGCGCTGGGCGTACTTGGATCGGGACAGCTTCTCGCGTTCGGCCGCCGACTTCCACCGGGCGTCCAGTTCGTCGGCCCGCACACCGACTTCGTCGGTGCCGAACAGCGCCTCCTGCTCGCCGGTGCGCGAGCGCATGAGCAGCCAGTCGACGATGGCGTCGGTGACGCCGGAGGAGGACTCGTCGGGCACGGACACGGCGATGCCCAGGTCCTTGCGGATCTGCCGGTACTTGCGGATCAGCACCTCCAGGACCTTGCCGTCGATGCCGTTGTCCTCGCCGTACAGGGTGACGACGCGGACCTCGTCGCGCTTTTGCCCGTACCGGTCGACGCGGCCCTCGCGCTGGTCGTGGCGGGTGGGGTTCCACGCCAGGTCGTAGTGGACGACGGCGTCGAAGTAGTGCTGGAGGTTGACACCCTCGGACAGGCAGTCGGTGGCCACCAGCACCCGGCGGGTCCCGGGCCCCGGCGCCTCCTCTCCCCCGGCCTCGCGGGCGGTCTCGGCCGCGGCCTCCTCAGCGAACTCCTCGATGCGCTGCACGCGCTGCTGCGGGGACAGGGCGCCGGTGACCGCCCTGACGGTGGTCCTCCAACCGCCCTTGCCGCCCTTGTTGAGCAGGTTCTTTCCGCTCCGGCCCTCCTCGGCGAACTCGCCGGACAGGTACTCGGCCACGTACTCGGCGGTGTCGATGTAGTGGCAGAACACGATGGGGTCGTAGCCTTCGGCCAGCAGGCCCTTGAGGTGTGTGACCAGGGCCTTGAGCTTGGTGTCCTTGACCGGACCCTCCAGCTCACGGGCCCGCTCGGCCAGGCGCAGCAGCGGGTGCCCGTCGCGCTCCTCGTCGGCCTTGGCGCCGGGGGCGGTGTCGATGCCCTCCAGCTGGTCGGAGTCGACGGCGTCGCGGGCCAGCGGCGCACCCAGTTCGTCGGCCTCCTCGGCGGACCTGGCCAGGGCGGTGGCCGAGCGGGTGGTGAGGGTCTTGGCGGCGGCGCGCGGCGAGGAGACCAGGGAGCGCAGCATGGCGATCGCCGACCACCAGGCCACCCGGTGCTCGCGCCCGCCTGGGGCGCCCGCCTGCTCCACGCGCTCTCCCGCGTAGGCGATGGCGTCGTCGAGCAGGGAGCGGTACTCGGGGGTGAGCTTGTACTTCTCGTCGCGGAAGAGACGGTCGGAGGGGAAGGCGGTGCGCTCCGCGAGGGAGTCGTCGGCCAGCCCGTCCTCGCTGGTCAGGTACTGGCGCACGTCGGCGCGCTTGCGCTGCACGAAGTGGCGGGCCAGCAGTTCGCGCCCGACCCTCGTGTCGAAGTCGGCGGTGGCCAGTTCGGGATTGACCAGGCCCAGCAGGTTGCGGAAGGCCGACTCCTTGCCGCTGTGCGGGGTGGCGGTGACCAGCAGCAGGTGGCGTTCGGTGTCCTTGGCGACCTTCTGGAGCAGTTCGTAGCGCAGCTGGCTCTGGTGGTTCCTGGCCTCGTCCGCGGACACGCAGGTGTGCGCCTCGTCGACGATGACCAGGTCCGGGCAGTGGCGGACGAAGTCGTCGCGGTGGCGGGTGGACTTGATGAAGTCGGTGGAGACGATGACGTGCTTGTGCTTGTCGAACAGCGACTGGCCCAGGTCCAGGCCGCGCTCCAGGCGGGAGACGGTGGAGGCCAGCACCAGTTCGGCGTCGATGTTGAACTTGGTGCGCAGTTCCTCCTGCCACTGCTCGGCCAGCGCCGGGGAGCACAGGACCGCCAGGCCGGTGGCGTCGCCCTGGGCGAGGAGTTCGGAGGCGACCAGCCCGGCCTCGACGGTCTTGCCGATGCCGACGTCGTCGCTGATGAGCATGCGCACGGTGGGCTGGCGCAGCGCCATGAGCAGCGGCACGAGCTGGTAGGCGCGCGGCTGCACGGCGATCCCGGCCAGGGAGCGGAAGGGGCCCGCACCGGCGCGGAAGCCGATGCGCAGGGCCGAGCGCAGCAGTCCGGCGGCCTCGGCGTTGCCCAGGTCGGTGGGGTCGGGCGGGTCGAAGGTGGCCGCGCGGACCTCCTCGAAGCCGGGGAAGAGGGCGGCCACGTCGTCGTCGCTGCCGCCCAGGGGGCGCAGCACCAGCATGTCGTCGGCGCTCTCGGGGAGCACCACCCATTCGCGGCCCCGGGCCGAGACCAGGGAACCGGGGGCGTACGCGGTGGTCATGTGGAGGAGTTCCTCACGTCGTGTCGTGGGGGGCGGTGAGAAGCTTGTCGCGGTCTTGCTTCGATGATCCCGCTCCCAGTGTCACCGTCGGCAGGCGGGAGCGGCACCGGGGGGCGGGATCACCGGGGGTCAGCGGCGGGATCCGGGGCCGAAGACGTACTCGTGCCGGGACACGGCCGTCTTCCAGTCGGCGTCGTGGGCGATGCGCACGACCTCCCATCCGGCGTCGTCGAGGCGTTCCTCGGCTTCCTCGTCGCGCTGGGCCACGTGCGGATCAGCGTGTACGGGGCCGTCGACGAACACCGCGATCTGGGCGCCGGGGAGCCGGTAGACGAAGTCGGGGCGTGCAGAGGCCTCCTTGATGAGGACCTGGGCCTGGTCGGGCATACGGTAGCCGTTCTCCTTGAGGAAGGAGACGAAGCGGCGTTCCAGTTCGGTCTGGGAGGAGAACGAGAGCGCCGTCATCTGGTCGGTGCGCGAGACACCCTGGCCGGTGGGAAGTGTCTGGGAGTCGGCCAGGCGCAACAACAGGTCGCGGATGCGGCGGCGGTCGATGTCGCGGTGGTCGAACTGGTTGCGATAGGTGAGCAGGCAGTCGTAGCAGCCGCGGGTGCAGGCCTTGTCGGTGTCGGCCCCGGTCTCGGGGTCGATGTGGCAGATGGCAAGAGCGGCTTTGGCGGCTCTTGCCACGCTCTCGGGCTCGGCCTGTAGTTGGCGCAGCACGCCAGCACCGCCCTCAGCGGCCTCGGTGAAGAGGATCCGGTCGCGGTCTCCGTGGTCGGGCGGCAGGAGTTCGCTGTCGAGTTCGACGTCCTCCAGCTCAAAGGCTGCCTCGATGCCGCGCTCCAGGGCGTACATCAGGCTGAGAGCGGTCTCCTTGGGCACCGCCTGGTCCAGGTGCAGTACGGCGATGTTACGGCGGTCGGCGACGTAGGGGATGACGAGCTTGCGCGTGCCGCGTTCGCGGCCGTCGTCTTCTACCAGGGGCAGTTCCATCTGGTCGCCCACCGCGTTCTTGGCCTGTTGCTGGTTGAGCCACTTGCCGGTGACCGGGTCGATCCAGAATCCGTCGGGTTCGTCGGGCTTGGCACGCAGACGCCCGAGGTTGATCCGGTGGACGTCGGCGGAGTCCCCGTAGTGCAGACGCGCGATGGCGCCGTCCCCGTCCTGGACCAACGCGTCCTGGCGGCCCATGCGGTCGCCCAGGTCCTGGAAGCGGTAGGAGGTGATGATGCGGAAGCCGGAGCGGCGTCGTTCCTCCTCGTCGGAGGAGATCTTCTCCCGTTTGGTCGTGTAGATGGTGTGCAGGTGCAGCAACCCGGTGATGGCGCCGCCGAGGGGGTGGTCGCACAGTTCGCAGCGGTCGGCGTTGCGCCGGGGCGGGTGGTGGTATCCGCAGTTCTGGCAGCGCACCTCCTTGCCGGTGGTGAGCTCTCCGCCGGCGTCTGGGGGCAGTTGCACCCGGGTGACCTGGTAGCGGGAGCCCTCGTGGTAGATGAGGGCTCCGGGGCCGAACTCGCGCACCGCCACGAAACGGGGTCGTTGGAGGAAGTCTCCCTCGTGGGAACGGCTGCGCCGTGTGGGGATGTAGGCGGACAGAGGAAGACGCGGGAAGGAGTAGCCGGGCAGGAAGCCCTGACTGGCCAGGTAGCGGTAGGGGTTGAAGTCGCTCATCACGGACCGGTTGTCCTGGCTCTCGTTCTTGAGCAGCAGGATCTGGGTCTCGGCCTCACGGCGGCGGTTGGTGGCCTGGGCCCGGTCGCGTTCGCTCAGGCTGTGGTCGAGCACCCGTCGGTTCTGTTCGGCCTGGTCGATTAGGGCCGCGCGGAAGAGTCCGCGCCAGCGGGAGAAGGCGGCGTCGAACCGTCGGGGAGCGCTGTGGATGACGCGTTCCAGCCAGTCCTCGTCCCACCAGGGCATCTCACTCAGCAGGGGCATGACGTCGCGGAAGACCGCGCGGGCCGCGACGATGGCCCTGTTCTGGGCTGCCTCGGCCGAGATGGCCGTATCGACGTGCTCGTGCAGGGGGAGGTCCGGGGCGGGGACCCGGTGCTCCTCGTCATAGCCGATGTCGATGACCTCGGGTACGGCTTGGCCCAGCAGCAGGTCGGTCTCGGCCAGCCAGATGGCCTGGAGGTGGGCGATGGCCAGGTCTTCGTTGGTCAGGTCCAGACGTGGAGCCTGTACCACGCCGGAGACCATCAGCTGGGAGCGGCGGAAGTAGTACTGGTCGTGGCTGTTACCGGTGGCGCAGTAGGTGACGACCAGAGCGGGTTGTCCACCGCGGCCTGCGCGACCACTGCGCTGGGCGTAGTTGGCCGGGGTGGGAGGCACGTTGCGCATCATCACCGCGTTGAGGTCCTTGATGTCCACCCCCAGTTCCATGGTCGGCGAGCAGTAGAGGAGTTTGAGTTCGGCGTCACGGAACTGTCGCTCGCGCTCCTGGCGGTCTTCGGGGATGACCTGAGCGGTGTGCTCCCGGGCGAACAGCCCGCTGAGGGTGTGGGACGTCCCTCGGTACAGGTCGCGGAAGAAACCGTTGACCTTGGCCCCTTCGCCCTTGGTGTAGGTCATGCGCACCGGGTCGGGCGCGCCCTGGCGGCCGTCTCCGGCACGCCAGATGATGCAGCCGGCGTCCACCTGATATCCGGTCTCGGCCTTGGTGTCACGGCGAAAGCGCGGCCCGCGGGGGGTTTCGGTGACCTCGTTGACCAGGCCGGCCTTGGTGAGCACCTTGAGCATGTCGGCGATGGCCTTCTCCAGGTCCGGCGGTTTCAGACCCTGGAACTCGGAGTGCCTGCGGGCGAGGTACTTGGCGTAGTTGCACCGCCCGGACAGGAACAGACCGTACCGGGAACCCCGCGAAGGACGGGGATAGGCGATCGTGTTCCCGGGGCGATCGTTCTTGGACAGCTGCCACCCCTCGACCAGCCTGCCCTCGCTGGCGGTCTGAAGGGACTCGAACACCTCGTCATGGAAGAGCGGGGTGTCGATGGCCAAGGACCAGCGCATCTCGTCCAGGAGGACCCGCAGGATCTCCTCCCGGGTGGTGGGCGAGGCGGCGCGGAGCTCGGGGGTGGCGCCGGTCCACAGGTGCTCCTGCCCGGCGACCCAGTCCAGATCGGCGTAACCCACGCGCAACAACCCGGCCTGTTCGAGGTTGGGCATGGTGACGCGCCAGCCGCGTTGCAGGTCCAGGAAGAGGCGGAAGGCGATCATCTCGCGCAGCGTGGTCGCGGCCAGTTTGGCCAGGCGAGGCGGAAGATCGGCGCCGTTCCTGGCGTAGTCCGCCGGTCGCAGCTCCATGGCGAGGGCGACCTCGGAGGCCAGGGACTCGTGGCTCAACCCTTCGCTGCCAGCCTCCGCCAAGGCCCGGTACAGACCACCACGCAACTGCACGACCTGCACGAAGTCGTTGAAGTGACCGGCCTGGAGCGAGGCGTCCTGCCGGTTGTCGACGAAGGTGAGGAGTTTACGGGCGTATTCGGACAGGGAATGGGCCGGAACCGCCTTGAGGGCACGGACGATGGTGCCCGAGATCAAAGAGGTGGCCGAGGACCTGCCCTCCTGACTGAGGCTCGCCAGCTGGGTGAAGTCCTTGGATCCGCGCTTGGTCTCGTAGCTGACCCCGCAGTGCAGGCAGAAGTAGAAGGCGCCGGGAACGAAAGCGGCGCTCAGCCCCCCTCGTCCCTCCACTCCGTGAACGTCGACGGTGATCGATCGCGGCACCCGGCCACGCCGGTTCTCACGCACCTGAGGCTGGTGGTGCTCGTCCGACTGGACCCAGGAGTCGGGCAGACGCCCCTCCTCCAGGACCTCCTCCAGAGTGCGGGGCCAGGGTTTGTCCTGGGAGACGAACAGGTAACCGGGCGTGGCCCTGTCCGCCCAGCTGTCGGTGTCGCGACGGGCCCGGTACACGACTCCATCCGGCTCCTCCTCACGCCACACGGTCATGTACTCCTGACCACAGTCCCGGCAGAAGGCCAGCGGCAGCAGGACGTGACCGTCATGGCCGGGCCGGTCGATCTGGTACTCCCGGGTCAGGTACCGGGTCTCAGGGTCCTCCAAGGTGGCGTGCATGGTGTCGCCCTTGGACAGGAACTGGTGCAGCCGGAAGGCGAAGAGCGGGCGTCCGTGTCCCGGGTGCTTGGCTTCCGCGCCAGCCTCCAGGGTGCGTCGGATCGTCTCGGCGCACCGGTCGGCGGGCACATCGGTGGCGCGGGCCAGCTCATCGGCGGCCGCCTCCACCGTGGTCGGACGTTGGCGGACCAGGCGACCGTCAGCGTCGGTGGTCAACCCGAACTTGGACTCGATCCAGCGGGCCAGGGGGTCCCGGTACAGGTCGTGATAGGCACGGGGTGCGTCCTGGCCGTGCAGGCGTTCGGCGGAGACGGTGGCCTCACCACCAGCGGTGGCGCGGACCAGCGTCTCGGTGATGACGTTGTCCGGGCTCACCGGGGTGCCGAAGAACTTGGTGGCGACGCGGGCGACGGTGTTGCGCTGGTCTTCGGCAGTGCCTTCGGAGGACATGGTGGCGGAGGTACCCACACATTGCAGATCCGGGGCCTTACAGGCCTCGCGGACGCGGCGGATGAGCATGGCCACGTCGGCGCCCTGGCGTCCCCGGTAGGTGTGCAGTTCATCGAAGACCAGGAAGTCCAGGCCGGTGGCCATCGTGATCAGTTCCTGGCGCTCGACCGGGCGGGTGAGCATCAGTTCCAGCATCACGTAGTTGGTGAGCAGGATGTCCGGGGGGTTTTCACGGATCCGACGACGTTCCTCGTCCCCCTCCTGACCGGTGTAGCGCTCGAAAGTCACCGGTTCGCGGCCCTTACCGTAACCGTGCACCAAGAACTTCTTTAGCTCTTCGAGCTGGCTGTTGGCCAGGGCGTTCATCGGGTAGACGATGATGGCTCGCACGCGCTTGCCGCTGCGGCCCTCGGCCTTCTCACGGTCACGTTCGCGCAGGACGCGATCAACGATCGGCACGATGTAGGACAGCGACTTACCGGAACCGGTGCCCGTGGTGAGCACGTACGACTGGCCAGTGCGTGCTCTTTCGATAGCCTCGCGCTGGTGGCGGTGGAAGGTCAGCCGCTCGCCCTGGCAGACGGTGCTCTCCTCGCCCTTGCCCTTCTGGAAGATGTGGGCGGTCTCAGGGTGGAGAAGGCCCTCGTGGACGAGTTCGTTGACCCCGCCGCCGGAATCGAAAAAGGGGTTGAGGGACAACCACGGGGCGGGCCACTGGACTTTGTCGTCCAAGTCCTCACGGAGGCGATCGGTGATCCTGTCATCGCGGATGACGACGCCGCCCTCGGTGAAGGCGCGGTATTCCGTGATGAGCTGGTCGTGCAGGGAGAACACATCCATGACGCCCAACGGAGCACCCTGGGGGCGCTGAACGGCGGTGTCCTCCAGCAGGGGGGCGGGTGTGAAGACCGGCAGTTTCGAGCGAGGGTCGAAGTCGTCCCAGCCGGAGACCTTACCCTCAACAGTGACCAAGGACATCAGGCTCTGGCGTACTTCGGCGGCGTTGGCCGGGCGTGCTTCGGGCTTCTTTTTCAGGAGCTGTTCGACGAGGCGGTTGAGTTCGGCGGGGATGTCATCGCGCAGTAGGGCCAGTGGCGGAATCTCCTGGTTGTTGTGCTTCTCCCCCAAAGCGAAGAAAGTGGCGCCTTCGAAGGGCGGGCCGCCGGTGAGAAGCTCATATAGGACACAACCCAGGGCGTACAGGTCGGCCGCACGCGTGACCTTGGCCCCCTCGAACTGTTCGGGAGCCATGTAGCGAGCAGTGCCGACGATGGTGTCAGTGCTGGTGAGTTTGGTGAGATGAGGGTCGTCCACGATCAGGCCCATGCCGAAGTCCAGGACCTTGACCAGGCCGCCGCGGGTGATCATCACGTTGGCGGGCTTGAGGTCGCGGTGAATGACGCCCTCGGCGTGCGCGGCGTAGAGCCCGTCGGCGATCTGGGCTCCGATCGCGGCCACCCAGGAGACCGGCAGTTGCGGGACGTCCTCACCGAGGCTGAGCAGGGTGTGGCCGTCCAGGTACTCCATCGCCAGGTAGGGCAGATGGTCGCCATCGGTGGTGTCGACCCCGCCGTCGACCACCCGGGGGATGCGCGGGTGGTCGAGGCGGCGCATGATCGCGACCTCTCGGGCGAAGCGGCGGACCGATTTGTCCTGGGGATCGACCGGAGCACCGGAGCGGCGGCGCAGGATGAGTTTGAGGGCGAGCTCATGTCCGGGCGCCTCGATGTCCTCCGCCCGGTGGACCTCCCCCATGTTGCCGCGGCCGATGGGACCCGTGATCCGGAACCGTCCCGCCACAATCTGCCGTTCCATCGCACTGCCCCCGCGCTCCGCTGTTCGCCGCCGTGCTCCTCCGTGTGTCCCGCCCACATGGCGAAGCGTCAACACCGAGTACACAGGTGTCGCCTTATCACACACTCAGACACTGTTTACAGAGCAAACATACAATCATGCGCAGACGAACGGCAACCCCACCCGCGACAGCCAGAGACACCGGTCGGCACAGCGGCCAGGGGGAGACGCACAGCTGAGAACCCCTACAGCCTCCCCGAGACAAGGACGCTCCGTCCAGGAAAAAGGATGACATCGAAGACCCGTTCCAGACGGAACCGAGCCCTGTTCCCTGCCGCAAGCGCTCCCACACGTGCCCTTGGCCCCGCGAAACCAGCCTCCCCGGCCCTGGAAGCCCGCGGCCGCGAACACGGCTGGCAGGGCAGTGGAAAACGCGCTCTGGACTCAGACACCCACGGCACGCACCGGCGGACACCGAACACCGTTAACGGGGCCAACAACCCCTACCCGGGGCCTGTGTACCACCCCGTGTACTGTGACCACATGGATTCCCGCGAGCAGGCCCCCGCAGAGGAACAGCAGGTCACCGCCGCCGACATCGCGCGCCTGGCCGGTGTGACCCGGGCCGCCGTCTCCAACTGGCGGCGGCGCCACGAGGACTTCCCCGCCCCCAGCGGCGGCACCGCCTCCAGTCCCCTGTTCGAACTGGCCGGGGTCCGCGGCTGGCTCGAACGCCAGAACAAGGTGGCCGAGGAGTCCCCGGAGGTGCGGCTGTGGCGCGCCCTGCGCGGCGACTACCCCGGAAGGATGCTCCAGGGCCTCGCCGACACCGCCGAGTACCTACGGGACGGGCGGCCGGGAGCGCTCAGCGCGACCGCGAGGGAACTGGCGGACGCGCTGTCGGGCGAGACCTCGCCCGGCCAGGTCAGCGCGGCCCTGGCGGCACGGTTCCTCGACTCCGGTGAGAGGTCGGGGACCCCCTTCGCCTCCACCGCCAGGCTGGTACGCGCGGTCTCCTCCCTGACCTCACGCGAGGCCGCCACCGTCTTCGACCCCGCCTGCGGCACCGGCGCACTGCTGCTGGCGGTGGGAGCTCCGGACGCCGGACGCACAGGCCAGGACGCGGATCCGGACGCGGCGCGCCTGTCACACGCACGGGCGGCCCTGGAACGGGGGAAACAGGCCGAGGTGCGCGTCGGCGACTCCCTGCGCTCGGACCGGTGGCCCGATCACCAGGCCGAACTGGTGGTGTGCGACCCACCGCCCGCCACGGCCGACTGGGGGCGCGAGGAACTGCTGATGGACCCCCGTTGGGAACTGGCCCTGCCGCCCAGGGCCGAGGGCGAACTGGCCTGGCTCCAGCACGCCTACGCCCACACCGCGCCCGGGGGACAGACCGCGGTGGTGCTCTCCACCTCCTGCGCCTACCGGCGCACCGGCAGGCGCATCCGCGCCGAACTCGTGCGCAGGGGCCTGCTCACCGATGTCGTGGCCCTGCCCGCGGGGCTGGCTGCCACGCATTCCCAGCCCGTCCATCTGTGGCTGTTGCGCCGCCCCCTGAAGGGGTCGGACAACGCATCCTCGGTGCGGATGTGGGACCTGACCTCGACGGACCCGGACGGCCCGTGGGTGCTGACGGAGGAGGCGGGCGCCGAGGTCCCCCTGATCAACCTGCTCGACGAGGAGGTCAACCTGAACCCGGCGCGGCACGTGGGCCCTGACCTCAGCGAGCTTCCCGAGGCCTTCGCGCGGACCCGAGCCGAACTGGAGCGCCTGGCCGAGGAGATGCGTGACGTCCTGCCCGCACTCGACGCCGGATCCGCGGAACCGATCGACGCCCGGGTGCGGGTCTCCGACCTTCTCGACGCGGGGATGGCGGAGGTGGACGGGGACACCCTGAGGTCGTCCAGTGAGCAGGTGGACACCGACTTCCTCAACGGGTTCCTGCGCAGCCCGTCCAACAACCGCCGCTCCACCAGCTCCAGCGGAACCTTCCGCACCGACGCACGTGCCGCGCGGGTGCCCAAGATGGGCGTGGGGGACCAGCGCCGCTACGGCGCGGCGTTCCGGGCCGTGGCCGGGTTCGAGCAACGGGCCAGGGAATTCGCCGCGCTCGCCGCCAAGGCCGCCGAACTCGCCCGGGAAGGGCTGACCAGCGGAGCGTTGAAACCCGAGACAACCGTGCCGGACGGCACGAGCGCCAGCGAGGCGGCCTCTCCGCACAGCTGACCCACGCCCCGCGCCCGCAACAATCCGACCGCGCACCGTCGGCGGACGCCGGGTTCAGGACACGTCTGCCCGGTCGGTGCCGGACCGGGCCCGCACCATTCCGGTGCGGACCACGGCCGCTTCCCTTCGGCACACACAACCTCCAACAGTTCCTGGCGCAGAGGGGAGCGGCACAAACACCCTGGGTTTCCTGGAGGATCTGCTCACCACCCGAGGGCTGAGCGCCGACCGTCTCCCGCCTCTGCCTCCGGATCGCCGCCCTGGAGCGGAGTGCGGTAGCGTCGGGCGAAAACCCCGGCGGGCGGGAGAGCTTGGAAGTATGACCGGCGCGGAACGCCTCCTGGACGGGCGCTACAGGCTGGGTCCGGCACCGCTCGCACGCGGCGGAATGGGCCAGGTCTGGGTGGGCCATGACACCCGCCTGGAGCGAGAGGTCGCGGTCAAGTTCCTCCACTTCCCCGACGGCGTCGAGGATGCCGACATGGTGCGCCGCTTCCGCCGGGAGGCGCGCATCACCGCCGGACTCCAGCACCCGGGGGTGCCCGCGGTGTTCGACACCGGCACCGAGGACGGACTGCCCTACCTGGTGATGCAGCGCGTCCACGGCATCGGCGTGCACGACCTGGTGGCCGAGCAGGAACGGCTCTCCGTGGGCTGGGCGGCGTGCGTGGCCGCGCAGGTGTGCTCGGTGCTCAGCGTCGCCCACCGGGCCCGCCTGGTGCACCGCGACCTCAAGCCCGCCAACCTGATCCTGGAGCCCGACGGCGGCGTCAAGGTGCTCGACTTCGGGCTGGCCGTGGCGCTGGGGCGTCCCGACATGTCGCAGATCACCCGGACCGGGCACACCCCCGGCACGCCCGCGTACATGGCTCCCGAGCAGCTGCTGGACGGGGAGAGCACGGCGCACAGCGACCTGTACGCGTTGGGGTGCGTGCTGTACGAGATGCTCACCGGACAGCGGCTCTTCTCCGCCTCCACCTCCTTCGGTCTGGCGTCCAAGCAGGTCAACGAAACGCCCCGCGACGTGCGATCGCTACGTCCGGACGTACCGCAGGAGGTCTGCGACGTCGTCACGGCGCTGCTGGAGAAGAAGCCGGAGGACCGTCCGCGCGACGCCACCGAGGTGTACGGGCGCCTGATCGGCTTCGTCACCGGCCTCGAACCGCTGCCCGGAGTCCTGCACCCGCCGTCGCTGCCCAGTCCACACCGGATGTACGGCACCGCGTTGGGACGCGTCTTCGGTCAGCCGTGACAACAGCTCTCCGATTCGGTGGGACCTGCCGATCCGTGTAACGACTGGACAACCGGAACTCGTGCCCACGCGTCTTCCGATGCGGGGGAAACTAGCGTAGGAAGCGCACAGCCCCAGCCCCTCCGCCCGTCCCGAGGATGTGCCGCCCCCGTGCACCGTTCCACCGCGACGCCACCGCCCGCTGCGGGCCGGGTGTGTCGGATGTGTGTGCCCGCGAGGTCTCCAGCATCCTCGAAGGCGGGCTCGTGACCCTCCCCGACCACACCCCCTGACGATGCTAGGAAAGCAGCAGTGGCACGACTCGCCCTCCACCGGGACTTCCTGCAGGAGTTCGCCGGACTCGAGAAGCCGGTCCGCGAACGCGTGGGGGAGGTGTTCGGCAAGTTCGAGAACGCCACCCACGCGGGTCTGCACCTGGAGAAGATCACCGGAGCCCGCGACGACCGTTTCCGCACCATCCGCATCGACCAGTTCTGGCGCGGGGTGGTGCTGGCACCGGAGAAGGGCGACACCTACACCCTTCTGCGCGTCCTCGGCCATGACGAGGCCTATGACTGGGCCAAGCGCCGCAAGGCGTCGGTGAACATGGCCACGGGCGGCATCGAGATCCGCGACGTGGCGGCGCTCGACGCCAGCATCCCGCACATGAAGCGCATGGCCGCGTCCGTGCCCGAGCGCCTCTTCGACCACGTCGGGGACGCCGACCTGCGCCGCCTGGGCATCGACGAGCACACCCTGCCCCTGGCGCGCGTGCTCACGGCCCCCTTCCAGCTCGACGCCGCCCGGGGCCTGCTTCCGCCGGTGCAGTGGGACGTGCTGTACGGCCTGGCGGCGGGGATGTCCCCCGAGGAGGTGTGGGCGGAGCTGGGCTCGGCGATCTCCGAGGAGATCGACCCCGACGACCTGGACGCGGCGGTCCGGCGCAGCTCCGACCGGGTGCTCCTGGTCGAGGGCCCGGACGAGCTGATGGCCGCCCTGGAGCACCCGTTCGACCTGTGGCGGATCTACCTGCACCCGGCGCAGCGGGCTGTGGTGGAGGCCTCGCACCGCGGACCGGCCAGGGTCAGCGGCGGCCCGGGCACGGGCAAGACCGTGGTGGCCCTGCACCGGGCGCACCGGCTGGCCCGCGGCGGGGGCCGGGTGCTGCTGACCACCTTCACCTCCACTCTGGCCGACTCGCTGGAGGGCTCCCTGCGGCTGCTCGCGGAGACCGACGGTACGGGAGACGCACCGACCGTGCTGGAGCGGGTGCGGGTGGAGCACGTGGACCGTCTGGCCAACCGTGTCTTCCGGGAAGAGCACGGCCTGCCCGAACTGCTGAGTCCACAGCGGGAGCGGCGGTTGTGGGAACAGGTGCTCGACGGTCTGGGTCTGGACCTGCCGCCCGCCTTCCTGGCCGAGGAGTGGCGGCAGGTGGTGCTGGCCCGCCGGGTGGAGACGGCCTCGGAGTACCTGGCGGCCAAGCGCACCGGGCGGGGCCGCGGGCTCTCGGCGGCGAAGAAGGCCCAGGTGTGGCAGGCGGTACAGGCCTTCCGGGAGCAGTTGGCCGCCCAGGGCCTGTGGACCTACGAGACGGTCGTCGAGGAGGCGGCTCGGCTGCTGGAACAGCGCGTGGACAAGCCCTTCGACCACGTGGTGGTGGACGAGGCCCAGGACCTCTACCCGGGGCAGTGGCGCCTGCTGCGCGCCTCGGCGGCGGAGGGGTCCGACGACCTGTTCATCGCCGGCGACACCCACCAGCGCATCTACGGCCCGCAGGTCAGCCTCGCCGAGGTCGGCGTCAACGTACGTGGACGGTCATCGAAACTGCGCGTCAACTACCGCACCACGGCCCAGATCCTCGGCTGGAGCCTGGGATTGATGCACGGGCAGGCCGTGGACGACATGGACGGCGGTCTGGACTCGGTGGCCGGTTGCCGTTCGGAGATGCGCGGCGCCGACCCCGTCCTCTCCGGCTTCGCGACGTGGGAGCGGGAGCTCCAGCACGTGGTGGAGGCCGTGCGCTCCTGGACCGAGGCAGGGGTCCTGCCCTCGGAGATCGGGGTGGCCGCCCGCTCCAACCGAAGCGTGGAGCAGGCCGTGGCGGCCCTGGCCGAGGCCGGTGTCACGGCACGCGCGCTGTCCAAGAACAGCAAGGCGGGTGACGCGGTCGCCGTGGGCACCATGCACCGGATGAAGGGGCTGGAGTTCCGCTGCCTGTCGGTGGTGGGCGTGGGCGGCGACCAGCTTCCGCTCATCAAGCACGTGACACCCGCGGAGGAGGACCCCGGGGCGCACGCCCGCGACCTGCTCCGCGAGCGCAGTCTGCTGTTCGTGGCGTGCACGCGCGCCAGGGAGCAGCTGCACGTGAGCTGGCACGGGACGCCCAGCCCCTTCGTCGAGGCACTCCTCACCCCCTGATTCCCGTTCCCCAGACCCCAGAGACGAGAAAGACGACCCTCCATGGCGAAACTGTCCACGCTCCTCGACCAGATCGACAACGGGACGATCCTGCTTCCGGAGTTCCAGCGCGGCTACGTGTGGAACCGCGACCAGGTACGCGGGCTGATGCGCTCGGTCTACCTCGGCCATCCGGTGGGCAGCCTGCTGATGTGGGAGACCACCAACGCCGAGGAGGCGGTGCAGGGTGTGGTGAACGGCGCCGGGGCCCACCTGCTGCTGTTGGACGGCCAGCAGCGGATGACCACCCTGTACGGCGTGACCAGGGGCAAGGCGCCGGCGTTCTTCCAGGGCAACACGCAGGCGTTCACGGACCTGTACTTCAACCTGGAGAGCCAGGCGTTCGAGTTCTACATGCCGAACAAGATGAAGAACGATCCGCTGTGGGTGGACGTCACCGGGCTGTTCCAGCAGGGCCTGGTGCCCTATCTGACGCGCTTCACCAGTGATCCGGAGAAGGCCAACCGGTACCTTCCCCGACTCAACGCGTTGAGCCAGATCGTGGACCGGGACTTCCACTACGAGAGCATCACCGACGCCAACCAGACGATCGACGACGTGGTGGAGATCTTCAACCGCGTGAACTCGGGCGGCACCAAGCTGTCCAAGGGCGACCTGGCACTGGCCCGGAGGTGCGCGGTACAGCCCGGTATCCGCGCGACCATGCGCCAGAGCATCACGGACTGGGAGGAGGCGGGGTTCTCTTTCAGCATGGACTGGCTGCTGCGCAACGCCACGGCGGTGGCCACCGGACGCGCGCTGTTCACCTCGCTGGAGAACGTGGAGCCCGACCGGTTCGCCACGGCGCTGAAGAGCTCGGTCGACCACGTGGGCACCTTCCTGGACGCGGTGTCGGGGCGGCTCGGGCTGGACCACGACCGGGTGCTCATGGGCCGGTACGCGGCACCGGTGGTCTCTCGGCTGCTGGAGCTCAACGGCGGCAGGTTCAGTGACGCGGCGCACCGCGACAAGGTGCTCTACTGGTACGTGCACAGCGCTCTGTGGGGCCGCTACGCCGGTTCGACGGAGACCTTCCTCCAACTCGACTACGACGCGGTGAACGAGTCGGGCGTGGAGGGCCTGTTGCAGCGCATGTCCCGGTGGCGCGGCGGGAACCTGGACGTGCGCCCGCACGACTTCGAGGGCGCAACCCGGGGATCGCGGTTCTATCCCCTGCTGTACATGCTCACCCGCGTGCACGGCGCCCGTGACTTCGGCAGCGGCCTGGAGCTGAAGGCGGAGATGCTGGGCAAGCTGTCCTCCCTCCAGGTGCACCACGTATTCCCCAAGAAGGTGCTGCGGGAGGCCCGCTACGACAACCGGCAGGTCAACGCCATCGCCAACTTCTGCTTCCTGACGCAGGACACGAACCTGGAGATCTCCGCGCGCACTCCGGAGGAGTACTTCCCCGAGGTGGAGGAGCGCCACCCCGGAGCGTTGGCCTCGCAGTGGATCCCGATGGACCCGGACCTGTGGAAGGTGGAGAACTACTCCGACTTCCTGGCGGCGCGGCGGGAGCTGTTGGCCGGGGCGGCTCAGGACTTCCTGGCGGGGCTGGCCTCGGGCACGGCGACGGCCGGGCCGGACGCGGGTCCGCTGCGGCCCATGACGGTGCTCAGCGCCGAACCCGACGACGCGCGGTCGGTTCAGGTGCAGGAGATGGTGGACGAGCTGCGGCGCCTGGGGTTCGCGGAGCCGGAGCTGGACGCGGTGATCAGCGACCCCGAGCGGGGCAGGGTGATCGCCGAGGCGGAGGCGTTCTGGCCGGACGGTCTCCAGCACGGGGTCGGCAAACCCGCGGTACTGGAGCTGGACCCCGACCAGGCCGACCTGCCGAGGTTGCAGGAGCTCGGCTACGAGGTGTTCACGTCGGCGGAGGCGCTGTTGGGCTTCGTGGACCGGCTCGGACAGGACGCGGCTGGGGAGAGCGATGAGGAACCGGTGGAGGAGGTTCCCGCTTCCGACCCGGTGACCGCCGACTTCGGCCGGGCGATGCTGTCGGTCTACGAACGGGCCAAGACCGAGGCCGACTACACCGCGGCCTTCTTCCTGGGCATGCTCTCGGAACTGGGCCCGCTGGGCACCGCGCGCAAGCTGCTCAACGCCCCGGCGGTCTCGGACGGGTTCGCGAATCTGTGGGAGCGGGGGCGCCTGGACCTGACGGTGGAGGCGCTGGTGCTGCGCCCGGAGTTCTCGCTGCTGTTCACCGATGAGGAGCTGACCCGGGCCCGGGCCCGGCTGGAGCAGTTCGGGTACCGCTTCCTCGACGCGGTCTGAGCCGGTCGGCACCGCGTGGAGACGACGGGTGCGCCGGACGGGAGGTTCCGTCCGACGCACCCGGTCGGTGCCCGTGCGCGGACCGTCGGCCCCGGTGAGGTCGCGGGAGACCGTAGCGGGCGGGGCGCGCCCGTGTCGGGGCACCTCCTCCTCGGTACTGACGGAGCTCACGGCGTGGTGGGTTCCCCGTCCGTGACCGGCTCGGCGCTCTCCAGGACGAGCATGTCGACCACCAGGGAGCGGACTCGGCCGTCCTCGGTGCGGCCGATCCAGACCGGATAGCTGCCGTCTCCCCAGCCGCTCGGGACGACGGTCAGGTCGCCTCCGGTCTTCGGGTCGGGGAGCCGCCGGGACCACGGGCTGGTGTCCCGCGCCTGCTGGACGGGGTCGTCGAGCGCCGCGAGGTCGGGGTCGGTGCTGTTGGCCACCGCGTGGGCCAGCCGGAGCAGATTGTGGTTACTCCGGTACTGGTCATAGCGCTCATCGTCGGGAGACAGGCCGATCGCCTCCATGAAGGCGTCGCGCACGGCGGGGCGGAACTCAGGCCGGGCGATCAGCGCACGCGCGGTCTCCTGCCACAGCCGCTCCCTGTCCCTGATCGCCTGGAGTTCCTCCTCGTGCAGCCCGTGGAAGATGCGCTCGTAGGCTCGGAAGTCGTCGAAGAGGCCGGTGAAGTAGGGCAGGCAGGCCGCGTCGGTGATACCGATCTGCCCACCGTCCACGCCGACGCCGTAGAAGTGGTCCTCGTCCAGGTCGTGCGGGTCCTGACCCGGACGCAGGGCCATCTCCCAGGAGGCGACCGGGAATGCTTCGAGGCTCCGGACGTCCACGCGCAGGGCCATGACGCACGTGGTCTCCTCGTCGCCGTCCTCCCCCAGGTGGAGCAGGGACAGGCGCGTCGGGTGCTCCCCCGGCGGGAGGGGCACGGTGAAGGCCTCGGTGTCCTTGGCGAAGGACAGGGAGCCGGGGTCGTAGACCATAACGCGCCCGGTGGGCAGGTTCACGGTGCCGATGTCGCGGACGGCCACCGTTCCCGTCCCGGGGTACCAGGAGCTCGTGAACCGGTTTCCGGGACGGAAGAGGTCGTCGACGCGCCGGGGTGCGAGGGGACGCGGCGGTGTCCAGGGGGCCGCCACGGGAGCGCCGCCCGGTTCCACCGCGGCCTCGCTGAGCCGGAGTTCCTCCTCGGCGAGGACGGGGTGCGCCCGTAGGAGGGCGACCCAGTCCCCGAACGGCGGGGCGGGCAGCGTGACCACGCGGGCCAGTTCCGGGTCCGGGGCGCGGTTGACCGACATCAGGCCGCCGCCGTGCTGCGTCTGGTACCGGTAGAGGCCGCGCTCGCGGTTGAGCGTCTCGACCTTGACGGTCCAGCCGTCGCGCCGGTCCGGCATCGCTCCCCGTGGGGGCTGGTTCCACTGGAAGCCGTGCGAGAGGAGGAGTTCTCCGTCTCCCTCCGCGCGGGTGTAGCGGTGGTGGGCGTGGCAGCGGCCCTCGGCGTCGAACAGCCAGATCCCGCAGTGCCGGTCGGCCCAGGAGATCTCCAGGAGGACGAGCGGTGCCGCGTCGGGGATGCGGACCAGGACGGCGTACTGTTCACCGGCCCCGTCCCGGGCGCGTGCCGTCGCCGTGTCCAGGAGGCCGACCGGCGCGGTGGTGGCGGGGTCCCAGCCCTCGCAGTAGACGACTTCGAGCGGGGTGGGGGTGGTCGGCATGGGGGCGTTCCTCGTGTTCGGGGGATGTGCACGAAGAACGTAACGGACACGGATGACGTTCTCTGCACATCTCATCCGCACCTGAACCCGGGCCGATGGGTTCTGTCACTCCGGACGGTCACTATGGGCAGGAGACGACAGCGTTCTCGGAGAGGACACCTGATGACAGAGACTAAGACGCACACCCTGGACGTGCCGGGCGCCGTTCTGCGCTACGACGTTCGGAGCGGCTCGTCAGCCGGATCGCCCGTCCTGCTGCTGATCGGCTCTCCGATGGACGCCAGCGGGTTCACCACCCTGGCCCGGCACTTCACCGACCGCACGGTCGTGACCTACGATCCCCGCGGGGTCGGGCGCAGTGAGCGCGCCGACGGCGGAGCCGGGGGCACACCCGAGGAGCACGCGGACGACCTGCACCGGCTGGTCTCGGCCCTCGGCGCCGGGCCGGTGGACCTCTTCGCCAGCAGCGGCGGCGCCGTCAACGCCCTGGCCCTGGTGGCCCGGTATCCGGAGCAGGTACGCACTCTCGTGGCGCACGAACCGCCCGCCGTCCAGGTGCTGCCGGACCGGGAACAGGCGCTGGCCGCGAGCGTGGACATCCGCCGAACGTACGAACGCGACGGCCTGGGACCCGCGATGGCGAAGTTCCTCGCGCTCATCAACCACAAGGGGCCGATTCCGGGCGACTTCACCGACCGGCCCGCTCCGAACCCCGCCGATTTCGGACTGCCCGCCGAGGACGACGGTTCCCGCGACGACCCGATGCTCGGGCAGCTCATCCCGTGCACCCACTTCCAGCACGACGTCGACCGGCTGCGCGCGGCGTCGACGCGCATCGTCGTCGGCGCCGGGGCCGAGAGCGGGGGTGAGCTGTGCAACCGGGCGGCCGAGGCCGTGGCCGAACGGCTCGGAACGGCGGTCGTCACCTTCCCCAGCCACCACGGCGGTTTCCTCGGCGGCGAGTTCGGCATGAAGGGTGACCCCGACGCCTTCGCCGCCGTCCTGCGCCGTGTCCTGACGGAGGGCGCCTGAGGCCCGGCGCCGGATCCGGTCCGGCGCGGGGCGGGGCGGCGTCGGGCCGTGCGGCGCGGGCGGAGAAGCCCTGCGGCGCGGGCGAACCCGCTGCCCGCCCCGCGCGTCCGAAGGGGTGGCCGTGTCCCGGCGGAGCGGAGGCGGCGGGGAGGGGCGCATGGGCTGGCGGAGGGCTTGGTCGGGAGACATCGGACTTCTGTCACCGGGGAAGGCGTTCGTCGTGTTCCTGGCCAGCGCGGCGCTGGCCTGCGCGTTGATCCCGGTGTCGGTGCGGTTCTCGGGTCATGAGCTGCGGGCTCTGGGAGCCGCCTACGGCTGGACCGGGCAGGAGGGCGTCCTTGAGGTCACCGAGTCGGTGCCCCTCTCGGATGGGGGCTCGCTGTGCCTGGGTGTCTTCCGTTCCGCGGACGACGGTCCCGGGCGGACCGGTGTCCACCTGTACCTGTCGGGGCCTTGTGAGCCCGGCCGTCTGGAGGCGGCCCGTCTCGTCCCCGGCGAGCCGTCCTGGATGGTGACCACGGAGCCGGACCGCGCCTACGCGGACGCGGGGTTCGGGAGCGGTGTCACCACGTCGATCCTCGGGTTCGTCCTCGTCAACCTCTTCTGCCTCGGATTCGGTCTGGTGTTCGCCCAGGCCGCGTTGGGCCTGGGCACCGCGCTCCTGAGGAGGGCGTGGTTGCGCCGGAGCGCGCCCCCGGAACCGTGAGGCCCCTGAGAAAGGGGCGCGTGCGTCAGTCGTAGGAGCAGCGGGGGTGCGGGATGATCCCGCGTTCGGGCCTGCGGGGGTGTGGGCAGCGGCCGCGCACACGGTCGCGGAGGGCCTTGCGGCGCGGGTCGGCCTCCGCGGCGGGTGCGGTGACGGGCGTGGTGTGCGCGGGAGGGGCGCACGGCGCGAGGAGGACGTGGGGGTTTCCCAGCGCGGCGGTGAGGGCGAGCGCGAGGAGTCCGGAGCAGGGGAGCAGGAACCGACGGTGTCGCTCGGGCATGGGCACCAGCCTGGCATCCGTCGCCTTGCGTGGTGTGATGATCACGTGAAGAGAGGTGTCCGGTTCAGGCCAGGGACTGCACGTGTGAACCGTGTTGTGCCCGGGTAACCGGTTCGGTCGGTGAGGTGGGGACACGCGTTCCGGGAACGAACCCGGGCGCCGCCCGCCGCGTCCCGCAGCGTGGCCGTTTCCCCCAGCGTGCCCGCGCCCGGAGCGGACGGCTGGAACGGGTGCGAGCGGCTGGAGCGGGTGCGGGTGGCAAGGGCCCGGGCGGCGAGGAGAACGGTACGGGCGGGAAGGGGCCCCGGCCGGGGGCTGGCGGCGACCCGTCCACCGGGATGGCGGCCCCGGCGCGAGGCGGCGTCCTCGGGCCGGGGCGGAAACAGGCGGAGCGGGAGCGGACGGGGTGCGGGGTCACGCCCCGGACGGGCCCTCCGTGCCGCTCCCGGCCGGCGCGGACTCGGCCGGGGCCTCCGCGGGCGGGCGGCGGGCCCAGTAGGTGGCCACGAGCGCGCCGGAGATGTTGTGCCAGACCGAGAACAGGGCGCCGGGCAGGGCGGCGAGCGGCGCGAAGTGGGCGGTCGCCAGGGCCGCGGCCAGACCGGAGTTCTGCATCCCCACCTCGACGCTGACCGCGCGGCGGGCGGCCTCGGGCAGCTTGGTGACCACGCCGACCAGATAGCCGAGGCCCAGGCCCAGGGAGTTGTGCAGCACCACGGCCAGGGCGACCAGGAGGCCGGAGGAGAGCACGGCGCCGGCGTTGGCTCCCACCACCGCGGCGACCACGACGACGATGCCGAGGACGGACACCAGCGGCAGGACGGGCAGGATCCTCTCCACGAACCGGCGCGCGGCCATGCGCAGCAGCAGTCCGGCCAGGACCGGGACCAGGACGACCTGGAGGATGGAGACGAACAGGTCGCCGGCGGCGACGGGCAGGGTGGAACCGGCCAGGGCCAGGACCAGGAGCGGGGTCAGCAGCGGGGCGAGCAGGGTGGAGATCGAGGTCATCGCCACCGACAGGGCCACGTCGCCGCGGGCGAGGTAGACGATGACGTTGGAGGCGGTGCCGCCGGGGGCGGATCCGACCAGGACCATGCCCACCACGAGCAGCGGCGGCAGACCGAGGGCCTGGGCGATCCCCCAGCCCAGGAGCGGCATGACCGTGTACTGGGCCAGGACGCCGAGGACGACGGCCTTGGGATGTCTGGCCACGATCGCGAAGTCCACGGGGCGCATGGTGAGCCCCATCCCGAACATGATCACCCCTAGCAGCAGGGAGATGTAGGGGGCGAGGAGGGCGGCCTGCCCGGGGGCGGCCAGGCCCACGATCCCTCCGGCGAGGACCAGCAGGGCGAACCACCTGCCGACGAGGTCGGCGACGCGCGTGAGAACTGACATCGAAGGACTACTTCCCGTGGGTACCCCGGGGCGGCGGGACACCGCTCCCCGGGCGGTCGCCGCCGCGAGGGTCGGCCGCCGCGCGGCCATGGTAGTCCCCGTGTCCCGGGCGGCTTCCGGCCGGGGAGCGGCGCGCCGCACCTCAGACCCCACCAAGACCGTTGGAAGGCGCGGCCGGAAGGGCGCGCACGGAAGCGGAGCCCTTCCCCGGCCCTGCTTGAGGCAGGGCCGGACCATGCCCGGGCGCGCGGCCAACCAAGCGGATATATCGGTCATCTAACCACAAAAGGCACATACAATCTTTTGACACCTTCCTGAGAAGTTTTTTTCACGCACCACAAGCATGAAAAAAGAATTCCATTCGCAAACAAACAGCTTATTGAATCGCTACAACCGCCCCCAGTGTTCACTCCGGCATTGATGTTGTGGCAGGATTTCCCCAACCACCACAGCTCACAACCCGGAGCAGCGATGCAAAGACGCTTCGTCTTCTCTCCCCTCTCCCTCACTCTGGGGACTCTGGGGCTGGTAGTGCTCCTGGGCACGGCCTTCTCTTCCCTGGTGTTCAGCGGACCCGAGTTCGCCAACCTGGTGAGTGGGTTCTTCGGTCTGGTTCTCGCAGCCCTCGGTACGTACGGCACTTTCTTCCAGAAGGCCGAACGACCTTCTCCGCCGGAAGGGGAACCCGAAAACGATTCGGGTGCACCCGAGGACACGCGATCGGACAGCCACGTGAACAACCACAGAAACAGCGCCGTAAGCACCAACAACAACTCACACAACACCACCAACTCCCACAACAACAACGGCAAGAACTCCGGCGGCGTGATTCTCGGAGCAGTGGCGATGGTGGCCATCGTGGCGATCATCGTCGCCTTGGTCCTGGTCTTCTCCGGGGTATTTCCCCTACCGGTCGAGGACGAGGCGACGGCGGACACCGACGAGGCCGTGGCGGCGAACACGGAGCAGTCCGCCTGCGACGCGCCGGTCCCTTTGGGCCCGGATCCACTGGAACTGCGGTCAGCGACCGTCGTCTACACCGAAGGGCTTGGGGTGAAGGCGCGCTGCGGCCCCCATGTCACCTACCCGGCGAGCGACCAGCAGAACCTGTTCGACCACGTGCACGTGAACGTCGTCTGCCAGATCCGCAACGGCTACCCCGTGAAGGATCCCCGGAACGAGGAGTTCCCCGCCGGATATCCGCGGGAGTCGACCGTGTGGGACCTGCTCCACGACGGCCGGTGGGTGTCCGACCTGTACGTGGACACGCCGAAGGTGGAGGGGAGTGACCCGCCGGACGGGTACGAGTCCTGCGACGGTCTCGTACGACCGGTGTAGACACGCGGGGGGAGGGCCGCACCCAGTACTGGGTGCGGCCCTCCCCCATGCATTCGGCTCCCGCTCCGGAGCCCCGTGTCCCGGGCGAGTGGTGGTCAGGGCGGGTCCCGGACCGGAAACGGCTCCGCGCCGTGGCGTTCCCCACAGGGCACCGGCGTCGGGGCGGGTGACGAACCGCCCGGACGGGGAAGGGGCAGTCCATGACCGACATCTCCCCGGACGAAGCGGCCGAAGACAGGACGTACCCCGACAGGACGTACCCCGGCGAGGGCCGGACCGGTCCCCGGGAGTGGCGGTTCGTGTGGCGCCACCGGTACGGCCTCTTCCTCGGTCTGGTCGTGGCGTTGATGCTCGGGGCGTGGGTCGTGCAGAGTTCGGCCCGGCCTCTGCTGTGGGTCGTGGCGGCGCTTGGCGCGGCGGCCCTGGTGTGGTGGTGCCGCATGCGGCTGCGCCTGGCCCGGGAGAAGCGGGCGGTCGCGCGCGTCGACCTGTCGGAGGTCGACCGGATGACCGGTGTGGAGTTCGAGGAGCACGTCGCTGGGCTGATGCGCACGCACGGCTACACCGCCGTGACGGTGGTCGGCGGGGCCGACGACGGAGGGGTGGACGTGCTGGGCCGGGCGCCGGACGGGCAGGCCGTGGTGGTGCAGTGCAAGCGGTGGAACAGTCCGGTGCCCCCGAACGAGGTCCGCGCCTTCCTCGGTGTCCTCGCCACCGGTTACGAGGGGTACCGGGGGGTGTTCGTGGCCTCGAACGGCTTCACCGAGGCCGCCGTCCGTGAGGGCGGGGATTACATGACCCTGGTGGACCGGGAGCGGCTGGCGCGGTGGATGGGCGGTTCGGGCGCGCCCGAACCGCCCCCGGCGTGAGTGCCCCCGGCCCGTTCCGGCCGACCGGTCGGGCGGCGCGGACGGGCCGGTAGGGCGAACCGGTCAGGTGGGCCGAGCGGACCGGTCAGGTGGCGAGGGCGCGCAGGGGTCCGTCCAGTTCGCGCCGGTAGAAGTCGACGAACCCGTCGGGGTCCGGCCCGGCGTTCTGCATGACCAGGCGGTCGAAGCCCGCGTCGACGTACTTGCGGACGGCCTCGACGTAGCGTTCGGGGTCGGGTCCGCAGGCGAAGTGCCCCAGCACGTCCTCCTCCCGGACCGTGGTGGTGGCGGCCGCGAAGTTGACCGGGTTGGGCAGCTCGCTCATGACCTTCCAGCCGGTCAGGGCCCAGCGGGAGGTCTCCAGGGCCGCCCGTGCGGCGGTGTGCTCGTCCTCGGCCCAGGCCATGGGCACCTCGGCGTAGCGGGGGCCGTCTCCACCGGCGTCGCGGTAGTCCCGCACGATCGCGGACTTGGGCTCGGTGGCGAACAGCCCGTCGCCGAGTTCGGCGGCGAGCTTGGCCGACTGCCCGCCGCTGGCGGCGACGGCGATCAGCGGCGCCTCCTCGGGCAGGTCGAACACCCGGGCGTCCTCCAGCCGCAGGTACTCGCCCTCGTAGGACTGGTAGCCGCCGCCCCACAGGAGGCGGATGATCTCCAGGGCCTCGCGCAGCATGTGGTGGCGCACCTGGACCGCGTCGGGGAACTCCTGGCCGACGACGTGTTCGTTGAGCCGCTCCCCGGAGCCGACGCCGAGGACGAAGCGGCCCTTCGAGAGCAGGGCCAGGGTCGCGGCGGCCTGGGCGATGATCGCCGGGTGGTAGCGCACGGTCGGGCAGGTCACCCCGGTGGCCAGGCCGATCCGCTCGGTCCTGGTCGCGATGGCGCCGAGCACGGTCCAGGCGAAGGGCGAGTGGCCCTGGTTGTCCAGCCAGGGGTGGTAGTGGTCGCTGATCTCCACGAAGTCGAACCCGGCGCGCTCGGCCAGCTCCGCCTGGCGGACGAGTTCCTCCGGGCCGAAGGCCTCGGCCGCCAGTTTGTACCCGATCTGCATGCGTCTCCCCCGTTCGGTGGTGTCGGGCGCCGACCCGCGCGCACCGGCGGGGCCCGCCCCCGGCCGGACCGGCGGGACAAGGCGGGCCCCGGACACCACTCACCGTTCACTCAGGGCACCCATACAACTACCGTTCGGGTTCGCCGGGAGGTTGCGACACACGCCCGCCGCCGGATCGGGGCTGCGCGACCAGGACCCCGGGCCGGGGCTCGGCCCGAAGCGACTCACAAAAGGGTGGTCTTTCAATAACAGAAAGTGACGGGAAGAGAAAAAACGCCTCCTGCCATTTCCAATCTATAGCGCACCCCGGGGCTTGCGGCAAGACCCGGGTCGTGCCGGACAATTTCCCTTCCAAGCCGGAATCCGCAGAAACCGGGGCCGCGCGAAAAGCGTGTGCCGTTGTCGGAGCACGGATCACGCACCGGTGCCGAACCGCTGGTGGGAAAGGTGATGTGCTCGCGGACGCCCGGTGCGGGGGCGCGGACGCGCAGCCCGCCGGAATACGCGGAACGGTCGGCGGAGAGAGATCTCGTTGAACGGGGAATCCATGATTGACGTGACCGTGGTCGGCGGCGGGCCGACCGGCCTGATGCTGGCCGGTGAGTTGCGGCTGCACGGCGTGCGCGTGGTGGTGCTGGAGAGGCTCACCGAGCCGACCCGGCAGACCCGCGCCCTGGGGCTGCACACGCGCAGCGTGGAGGTGATGGACCAGCGCGGTCTGCTGGAGCGGTTCCTCGCCGTCGGGGAGAAGTTCCGGGTCGGCGGCATCTTCGGCGGCATCACCAAGCCGTGGCCCGACGGGCTGGACACGGCCCACGGGTACGGCCTGGCCGTCGAGCAGCCGGTCACCGAGCGGCTGCTCAACGAGCGCGCCCTCGAACTGGGCGCCGACGTGCGACGCGGTGTCGAGCTGGTCGGGCTGAGCCAGGACGGGGACGGGGTCAGCGCCGAACTGGCGGACGGCACGCGCCTGCGCTCGCGCTACCTCGTCGGCTGCGACGGGGCCCGCAGCACGGTGCGCCGGCTGCTGGGGGTCGGCTTCCCCGGCGACCCCGCCAGGGTCGAGACGCTGCTGGGAGAGATGGAGGTGACCGAGGATCCGGAGGAGATCGCCGCCGTCGTCGCGCGGGTCCGCGGGACCCAGCTGCGGTTCGGCGCCGGACCCCTCGCGGACGGAAGCGGGGCGTACCGCGTCGTCGTGCCCGCCGACGGGGTGGCCGAGGACCGCACGAGCGCGCCGACCCTGGAGGAGTTCAGGCCGCAGCTGCGGGCCCACGCGGGCACCGACTTCGGTGTGCACTCGCCGCGCTGGCTGTCCCGGTTCGGCGACGCCACCCGGCTGGCCGAGCGCTACCGGGTCGGCCGGGTGCTGCTGGCCGGGGACGCGGCGCACGTGCACCCGCCGACCGGCGGCCAGGGGCTCAACCTCGGTGTCCAGGACGCGTTCAACCTCGGCTGGAAGCTGGCAGCCGAGGTCGCGGGCTGGGCGCCGGAGGGGTTGCTGGACAGCTACCACGCCGAACGGCACCCGGTGGCCGCCGCCGTGCTGGACAGCACCCGCGCGCAGATGGTGCTGCTGGGCGCCGAGCCGGGCGCGGTCGCACTGCGCGAGCTGCTCTCCACGCTGATGGACTTCGAGGAGGTGAACCGGTACGTGACCGGGCTTATCACCGCGACGGACGTCCGCTACGACTTCGGCGGGGGGCACGCGCTGCTCGGCAGGCGGATGCGCGACATCCCCCTGACGCGGGGGCGCCTCTACGAGCTGACGCACGGCGGGCGCGGGCTGCTGCTCGACCGGACCGGTCGGCTCTCGGTGGCGGGCTGGGCGGACCGGGTGGACCACGTCGTCGATGCCGGCGGGGCGAGCGGGGAGCTGGGCACGCCCGCCGTGCTGCTGCGGCCGGACGGCCACGTGGTGTGGGCCGGCGGCGACCAGCGGGAGCTGCTCGACCGGCTGCCGAGGTGGTTCGGCGCCGCCGCGGGCTGAGCGCGCCCCTCTGACCTGGGCCGTCCGCTGCCCGACTCCGCCGCCCGCACCCGGGAAAACCGGTTGCGGGCGCGCGCCGCGCCGTGGAAACCTGCCGGGGCGCTCGCGGCGGTGACCGGGCGCCTACGGCGAAACCCCTGTGGAGAGCGGTCTTGGGCTACATCGACGTCAACCAGGTCGGCCATACCCTGCCCGACGGCAGGGTCCTGTTGGACTCGGTGTCCTTCCGCGTCGGCGAGGGGTCCAAGACGGCGCTGGTCGGGGCCAACGGCGCGGGCAAGAGCACCCTGCTGCGGATCGTGCGCGGCGAGCAGCGCCCCCAGGGCGGCGCGGTCACCCTGGACGGCGAACTCGGCGTGATGCCGCAGTTCATCGGGCACGTGCGCGACGAGACCACCGTGCACGAACTGCTGGTGTCGGTCTCCCCCGCTCCGGTGCGCGAGGCGCACGCGGACCTGGAGGCGGCCGAGGCGGCCATGATGGTCGACGACGGCGAGAGGACGCAGATGCGCTACGCCGCGGCCATCGCCCGTTACGGGGACGCGGGCGGCTACGACGCCGAGGTCGTGTGGGACCAGTGCTGCACGGCGGCGCTGGGCGTCCCCTACGAGCGCTGCCGGTGGCGCGAGGTGCGCACGCTGTCGGGCGGGGAGCAGAAACGCCTGGTCGTCGAGGCCCTGCTGCGGGGCCCGGCGCCGGTGCTGCTGCTGGATGAACCGGACAACTACCTCGATGTTCCGGGCAAGCGCTGGCTGGAGGAGGCGCTGCTGGCCACCCCCAAGACGGTCCTGTTCGTCTCGCACGACCGGGAGCTGCTGAGCCGGGTGCCGGACCGGATCGTCACGGTCGAACTGGGCGCCGCGGGCAACACGGCGTGGGTGCACGGGGGCGCGTTCGACACCTACCACGACGCACGCAGGGAGCGGTTCGCGCGGCTGGACGAGCTGCGGCGGCGCTGGGACGAGGAGCACGCCAAGCTCAGGGCGCTGGTGGCCGTCTACAAGCAGAAGGCCGCCTACAACTCCGACATGGCCTCGCGCTACCAGTCGGCGCGGACCCGGCTGCGCAGGTTCGAGGAGGCGGGGCCGCCGCAGAAGCTGCCCCGGGAGCAGAACCTGCGGATGCGGCTGCGCGGCGGCCGGACGGGCAGGCGGGCGCTGGTGTGCGAGGGACTGGAGCTGACCGGGCTGATGCGCCCGTTCGACCTGGAGGTCTGGTACGGCGAGCGGGTGGCGGTGCTGGGCTCGAACGGGTCGGGCAAGTCGCACTTTTTGCGGCTGGCGGCCGGGGGCGGCAGTGATCCTCAGTCGTCGGTGCTTCCGGAGTCAGTGCTGTCGGAGGAGGGCAGGGCTGAGGTGCCGCCGGTGGAGCACGGCGGCACGGCCCGGTTGGGCGCGCGGGTGCTGCCGGGGTGGTTCGCGCAGACCCACGAGCACCCCGAGTTCGCGGGGCGCACGCTGCTGGACATCCTGCACCGGGGGCAGGGCACCCGCCGGGGCGTGCCCCGCGACGAGGCGGGGCGGGCGCTGGACCGCTACGAGTTGGCCCGGGCCGCGGAGCAGACCTTCGACACGCTCTCGGGCGGCCAGCAGGCGCGGTTCCAGATCCTGCTGCTGGAGCTGTCGGGGGCGACGATGCTGCTGCTGGACGAGCCCACGGACAACCTGGACGTGGTGTCGGCGGAGGCGCTGGAGTCGGCGCTGGAGGCCTACGACGGCACGATCCTGGCGGTGACGCACGACCGCTGGTTCGCGCGCGGGTTCGACCGGTTCGTGGTGTTCGGCGCCGACGGAGGCGTGTACGAGGCGCCGGAGCCGGTGTGGGACGAGGGGCGGGTGCGCCGTGAACGGTAGGGCTTCCTCCGCGCGGAAGGGGGGACGATAGGCTGATAAAAACTGCATAAGCCCCCCAGAAGGTCATCGATGCGCCCTCCCCCGCCGCTCACCCGTCTCCTGCTCCTGGTCGGGTTCCTCTGCGCTTTCCTGGCCGCGCTGCCGTGGATGCCCGCCCCGGCCCACGCCTCCCCCGACTACGGCACCTCCTCCGCCGAGGCCGGGGCGTTCCACGCCCGCATGCTGGAGGAGCACGGCGGCGTGTTCGTGGAGGAGGAACTCGCCGGTGTGCTGGACCGCCGCGAGACCGCCGAGGACCTGCGCGCCCTGCTGGAGGAGTACGGCGTCACCGTCGACGTGCTGGTCATGGCGGGCCGGGGCGAACACCTCGCCGCGTATGACCTGGCCTTCGCCATCAGCGTGCACAGCGGCCGTCCCCTCCTCGTCCTTTCCGTGGACAGCCTCCACATCGGCTACGCCAACCTGGGGAAGGCGGGTCTCCACCTGAGCGCCGTGGAGTACGCCATCACCACCGGTGCCTGGTCCGAGCGCCCCGCCGACAGGCTCGAACGCGTGCTGCGCGTGTCCGACCACCCCGACATGGACACGCTCGCGGAACAGGCCGAGGAGGAGTTTCTCTCCCGTTCCGACATCGCACTCGACGAGGGTGAGGAGCGGGACCCCGAAACCAGGGCCACGCTGTTCTGGCGTGAGTACCGGTGGGTGCCGTGGGCCGGCGGCGCCCTGGGCGCCGCCTTGACCTACACGGCGGTCGTCGCGGCCCTGCGGTGGCACCGGCACGTGCGTTCGTCCCGAGGGGAGGGCCTCACATGAACCGCACGCGTCCGCGATACGCCCTCCTGACCTGGGTACTGGCCGCTCTCGTCCTGTGCGCGCTCCCCTCTCCCGCGCTCGCGACGGAACCCGGCGCGTCCGTCGAGTCCGTCGCGGACGTCACCGACCGCTCCCGGGTCGAGCGGATCGCCGGGGAACTGGAGGACAACCCCCTGTACGTCCACCACGACCTTCGGGACCAGTGGTCGGAGCGCTCCCTGGAGGAGACGGAGGAGCGCCTGACCTCAGGACCGCTGGCGGACCTGTCGGTGCGCGTCGTGGTCTACCCGTCGGCCCCCGGGGACGAGACCGGGGGCCAGCCCACGCTGTTCCTGCACGCCCTGCACGAGGTGTCGGGTCAGGACGGGGTGTACGTGGCGGTCACCAGGGACCACCGGGTGGCGTTCGCGACCTTCGACAGCCCCCTGCGGGTTCCCGACGTCGACACCGAGGACCTCGGACTCGGCTACGGTGCTCGCACCCGCCAGGTCCTGGACCTACTGGAGGAGGCTCCGCGCGGGCCCGCTGCCTCCAGTGAGCTCACTCGAGATGCCCCGGCCGACGAGGACGAGGCGGTCCTGCGCCCGCGCGGCGATGCCGAGCGGTTCTGGTTCGCGGCGCTGTTTCCCGGCGCCCTCATCGGGTTAGCGCTGGTGGGCGTGCGCGTCCTCTTCAGCAGGCCCTCGAGCTGGCAGCCCCTGCGCTGGCCGCCCCAACCGCTACGGCCGCTCCGTGCTCGGATGGCGCGATTCCGGTCGCGAATCGCACGGCTGCGGGCCGCCGCCGAGGCCCCGTACAGGGCGAGGTGGGCGCCCAACCGGCCGTGGCGCTGGTGGCTGCGCCCGGTGCTGGGCCGTGAACTGCGCCGCCTTCGCCTGCTCATCGAGGAGGCCCCCGCCGACCACCCCGAACGCGCCCGGGCAGTGCAGGCCTACGACGCCGCCGGACTCATCGCCCGGTCCCCGGACCTGCCGCCGCAGGCCGTGGTCTGCGCGGTCGTCGTGGCCCGCAACGGCGTCCAACTGGTGCGGCACCCCGACCTTCCGCTCCTGGAGCCCTGCCAGTTCAACCCGCTGCACGGTGCGGGGAGCTTCCGCCTCCGCGAGTACAACCACCGGAGGCGCCTGACGTGGTGGCGGCTCTGTTCGCGCTGCTCCCGGCGACGACTCGATCCGCGGTTCGGCCCCTTCCGGCCCTCCCTGCCCCTGCCGATCGACGGGGAGCCCACGCACTACCGCCATGCCGAGGACGTCTGGGCCGAGGCCGTCACCGCTCCCGGCCACGCCTTCGCGCGTATCCGCACAGAACTGGAGGTGTGAGCGGTGCGAGCGCTCGCCCTGTCCCTGCTGGCCGTCATCGCCGCGCTGGCCGTCCCCGCCACGGCGGCCCCCGCCCCCGCCTCCGCCGACGGCGCCTGGCGCTACGCCGAGGCCGCCGTCTCGTCGGACGATCCCCTCCACGTCGGCCCCAGGCACCGGTCCGCCATGGACGCACTGGCTGAGGAAGCGCTGCGGGAGCGTCTGGAGGAGGCGGAGGTACCGGTCTACATCGTGATGGTCACCCAGAGGAGCAACCTGGAGGAGTACCCGGCCGCGATGGTGAGGGCCGCCGGTGCCCCCGGGTACTTCTTCGTCGTCGGCTGGGACGGGCAGGAGGTGCACGGAGGCCAGTACGGCATGGACGACACCCTCGTCGACGGGCTGGACAGGGCGCAGATGGCAGCGGCGGTGGTCAACGGCGATCCCGAGTGGGCGGAGGCCCCCACCGCCGAGCGGCTGCACCGGCTCGTGGACCTGGTCGAGAGCGGCGAGGCCCCCGCGGCCTACCGGAACCTCCGGGACGACCCCGGCCCCTCCGGGTGGACGCTGGTTCTGGGCGGCGCCGGTGCGGCGGGGGTCGCGGTGGCGCTCTGGTCCAGGATCAGCCGGTGGTGGCGCCGCCCGATCCGCGTGGTGCCGCTGACCGAGGTGGTCGCCGCCACCGTCGGCCAGGCGCAGCAGGACGAGTACCGTGCCCGGATCGCCGAACGCCTCACCGGCTGCGGGCAACGGGTGTCCGCGCGCGGGGACTCCTCGGATGAGGTCCGGCGGGCGCTGGAGGCCTACACCGCCGCGGCCAAGGTGTTCGACTCCGCCGACGACAAGTCCGACCTGGTGGGCGTGCAGGTCCTGCTGGACATGTGCGACGCGGCGCTGGACGGCGGGATCCGACCGGCGCACTGCTTCTTCGACCCGCGCCACACCAGCGGCAAGGCCATGGTCCGGTGGCGGGCTCCGGCCTCGTTCGACTCGGTGCGGGTCCTGGCGTGCCGCGAGTGCCGCAAGGCCATCAGGGCGCACCGCACTCCGCAGCCGGTCCTGGACTCCACCGGCGCACGCCCGCTGCCCTACTACTCCGTACTACCGGAGCGCAGCGTGTGGGCGGCGACCGGGTACGGAACCCTGGTCTCGGACCTGCCCGCGCGGATCATGCGCGGCGAGCACCGCGGGTAGGGCGGTGGCCGCGAAGGTTCGGCGCTCCATCCTCGCCATGGGTACAGGGTCGACGCAGGCCTGAGAGCCCGCCTCACGCTGGGGACGTTCTCGGTCGAGTCGCTATCCGACGGGCAGTTCGATGTCGATCACGGCCGAGCACTCCTCCAGGCAGCCGCCCACGGTGAGCGTGCCGCCGGGCTCGGCGCCGGGGAAGAGGAACGCGGCGTGGGTGCCCTCTCCGCCGTCGAGCGCGTAGCGCCCCGCCGCCTCGCCCGCCCGGAGTTCGCCGCCCCCGCCCTGTCCGCCCTCGTCTCCGCCGCCGACGTAGGAGGCCTGGAACAGGTCCAGACTGACCCTGTCGGCGGTGGTGAACTCCACCGTCACCTCCAGGGGTTCGTCGGAGGCGGCCCGGTAGGCGGTCAGCAGCCGGGCGCGCACCCCCCCGGACTCGTCCGTCACGTCCTCGGCGACCAGCAGGCCGGGGCCCGGATCGCGGCCGTCCACTAGAAGGTCGGCGAGCAGACCGTCCTCGGCGGTGAAGCTGCCGTAGGCGACGCAGACCGGTTCGGTGTCCGGGTCGCCGCCGGGGCACAGCTCGTAGCCGTCCTGGGTCTGCCCGACCTCGGCGTCCGGGGCGGGGCGGCCCCCGTCGGCCCGGGCCTGGGCGACGGCCGCCTGGTGGAGCAGGTGGGCGCGGGCGGCGGAGTCCTCGGCTGTCCGGGGCAGCCCCTCGCGCATCCGTCCGGGGTCCCCGGTCCGGGCCAGGGAGTCCATGTAGTCCGCGACGGTGCGGCCCGACGCCGCCACCGCGCGCGCACCCTCCGCACCGGTTCCGGCGAGGGGTCCGTGCGGGGAGGGCCTGCCCCGGGGCTCAGCGCTCGGGGCCGCGGACCGCTCGGGTCCGTGCGGCGCGCCGTCGGCGTCCGGCTGTCCGGGCCGGGGTCCGGGCAGGGCGGTGGGGTGGAGCGGCCACCCCTCCCCCGGGGCCGTGTCCCCCGGCGCCCCGCAGCCGGAGGCGACGAGCGTGGCCAGGGCCGCGGCGGCGGCCAGCCTGGTCGGCGTCATGTCCGTTCCCTTCCCCGTGAGGACCGGCGGCCAGCCGAGCCTACGGCCGGGAGGCGTCAACACGGGGGTCGCACAGCGTAAGGACTTCTTGACACGGGGCAGGGACAGGCCCGGGACCCCGCCGGGCCTCGGGACTGCGGGAAGGCCGCTCCCGGTACCGCCCGGGCCGCGACGCGAACCACCCCGGCCACGCGCGCCCCGGCCGGAACGCGACGGGGGTCGCACGGCGCGGTCCCCGCGCCCGGCCGGGGCGGCCCGGGGCGCGGGGACGGTCTCCCACCGGTCAGGGGCGCAGCACGACCGGGAACTCCCTCAGGCTGGTCACCGAGAGCGCGGACTGCACCCGCAGCTCCTCGTCGGGGACGGCCAGCCGCAGGTCGGGGAAGCGCTCGAAGAGCATCGGCAGGATGATCCCGGCCTCCAGGCGCGACAGCGGCGCCCCGGGGCAGATGTGCGGGCCGTACCCGAAGGTGATGTGGCGCCCCTTGTTGCGCTGCGGTTCGAAGACGGACGGGTCCGGGTCCTCGCCGAACTCCGCGCGGTCGCGGGTGGCCGCGCCGTAGTGCGTCATCAGCGCCTCGCCCTTGCGGATGGTCTGCCCGCCGACCTCCACGTCCTCGGTGGCGAAGCGGAACATCATGACGTTGTTGGGCGGGTCGTAGCGCAGCGTCTCCTCCACGACCTGCTCCCACGTGACCTTGTCCGCCTTGAGCAGGGCGAACTGGTCGGGGTGGGCGAGCAGGGCGCGCACCACGTTGTTGAGCAGGTTGACGGTGGTCTCGTGCCCGGCCGCCACCACCGTCAGCAGGGTGATGGTGACCTCGGTGTCGCTGAGGGAGTCGCCGTCCTCCCGGGCCCTGAGCAGGTCGGCGGTGAAGTCGTCGTGCTCGTCCAGGCTGGCGCGCTTGCGGGCGACCATCTCGGCGAAGAACTGGAACAGGGCGCCGTAGATCCGCAGGTGCTCGCCCTCCTCGGTGGTGCCGGAGAAGAGCTTGGCGTACATCTCGCCGAGCTGGGCGTACTCGGCCTCGGCCACCCCGTACAGTTCGCCGATCACCCCCATGGGAACCCGGAAGGTGAACTCCGACTTCAGGTCCAGGGGTTCGTGCGCGCGCGGCTCCAGGGCGTCCAGCGCCCGAGCGGTGATCTCCTCGATGCGCGGGCGCAGGCGCTCCACCCGGCGCGCCGAGAACGGGCTGGCGGTGAGTCTGCGCATGCGCCGGTGGGCGGCGCCGTCCTGGGCCAGCATGTTGGAGCCGTCGGTGGGGATCGTGCCCATCAGCGGCCAGCCCTCGGGGACCCGGCCGCTCCGGTAGTCGTCCCAGTGGTCGACGCTCTTGACGAACCGGGGGTCGTTGAGGGTGGCGCGGCTGACCTCGTGGTGGGTGGTGGCCCAGGCGCGGACCCCGCCGGGGAGCTCGACCCGGGTGACGGGTCCGGCCTGGTGGAGGCGTTCGCGGTCGGCCTGCACGTCGTCGGGGACGGCGTGCACCAGCGGGATTCCGTCGGGGGTGTGCTGGACGGGGCAGGGCATCACAGGACTCCTTGCGGGGGTGTGGGGGTGAAGGCGACCGGCAGCGAAACGACTCCCCGCACCCAAGGTGAGGGCCGCCAGCGGACCTCCTCGGCGGGGATGGCCAGTTCGACGTCGGGCAGGCGGTCCAGCAGCACCTCCACCGCTGTGACCGCCATGACCTCGGCGATCCCCTGCGCGGCGTGGGGGCAGCTGTGCTCGCCGTGGGAGAAGGACAGGTGGGCGTGGTTGCCCCGGAGGGCCGAGGAGCGCTCGCCGGCGTGCAGCCGCGGGTCCTTGTTGGCCGCGGCGTAGCCCAGCAGGAGCAGGTCGCCCCTGCGGATGACCCTGCCGTCCAGCTCGACGTCGCGGGCGGCGAAGCGCCCGGCGTTCATCTGGGACGGGGAGTCCTCCCACAGGACCTCGGCCAGGGCCTCGCGGACGCTGCTGCGGGCGCCCGCCATGGAGGCGGAGAAGCGGTCGTCGGTGAGCATCAGGCGCAGCGCGTTGCCGATCCACTCGGAGGTGGTCTGGTGGGCGCCGCCCAGGACGGCGACCAGTTCGGCGATCAGGTCCGCGTCGCCGTAGCCCGCCGGGTGGGCGATCATCCGGGACACCACGTCGGGTCCGGGTTCGGCGCGGCGGGAGGCGACGAGCCGGGTGAACTCGGCCACGATCTCGACGTGGGCCCCGACCGCGTCGGGACCGGCGTCGAACATGGTGCCCATCAGGGTGGTGACCGCCTCGCCGCGGTCGTCGTCGAGGCCGTACATCCAGCACAGGACCAGGGACGGGAGCCGCTGCGCGTAGTGCGTGCGCAGGTCGGTGCCGCTGGAGGCGCAGAACCCGTCGACGAGGCGGTCGGCCAGGCGTGCGGTGACCGCGCGCAGCTCGTGCGGGTCGGCCCCGTCCAGGGCGTCGTTGACCGCGCCGGTGCGGCGCCGGTGCTCCTCGCCCTCGGCGGACAGCAGGTTGGGCTGGGGCGCGAGCACCGGCAGCAGCGGCCAGTCCCGCGGCACCCGGTCCCAGGCGTTCCAGCGGCGGGGGTCGCGCGCGAACACCTCGGGGGTGTTGAGGACGTGGTGGAGCTCGTGGTAGCCGATGACCAGCCACGCGGGGACGTCGCCCTCCATGAGCACGGGCACCACGGAACCGTGTTCGGCGCGCATGGCCCGGTAGGAGCCCTGGGGGTCGGCGTTGAAGCTGGGGTCGTACAGCCGGACGGGGTCGGCCACTCTCGGTCCTTTGGGAGAAGGGGGCGGGCGGCCGCTCGGCTCGGCCGTCGGGGACGGGTTCGGAAGTCGGGGCCGTGGAGGCGGACCGGACAGGTCTGGGTACCGCTCACCGGGCGGCTTCCGTGACCAGGGCGCGGACGTGGCCGACCAGCGCGATGAGGACCTGCTTGGCCGAGTCGCGTGTGCGCGCGTCGCAGCGCAGCAGGGGGACCGAGGCGTCCAGGTCCAGGGCGGCGCGCACCTTCTCCAGACTGTGCTCGGCCTCGCCGAAGTCGTTGTGGGCCACGACGAAGGGGGTGCCTTGGGCCTCCAGGCGGTCGATGGCGTAGAAGGAGTCCTCCAGGCGCCGGGTGTCCACCAGGACCACCGCGCCCAGGGCTCCGGAGAAGAGGCGGTCCCACAGGAACCAGAAGCGCTCCTGGCCCGGGGCGCCGAAGACGTAGAGCACCGAGGCGGCGTCCAGGGTGATGCGGCCGAAGTCGAAGGCGACGGTGGTGGCGCGCTTGGACTCCACCCCGTCCACGTCGTCGACGCCGTGCCCCGCCCGGGTCATGGTCTCCTCGGTGCTGAGCGGGCGGATCTCGCTGACCGAGCGGACCAGGGTGGTCTTGCCGACCCCGAAGCCGCCCACGACCGCGATCTTGAGGGCGTACTCGGCGGTGTCGGGCAGCGGGACCCGGGCGGCCTCGCGGGCGCGGTCCGCCGGGGCGGGCGGGGAGTCCGGGGGCGGGGCCGAGGGGGGATCAGAGGTTGTGGAGTGCAACGAGCACCTTCTCCAACACGTCCGGGGAGGCGAGGGGGTGGGCCGGTGAGGGCGCGGGGCGGGGGTGGCGCGCGGTGGCCAGGCCGGTGTCGAGCAGGTCGGTGACCAGGATGCGCACGATCGCCACGGGCAGGCGCAGGTGGGCGGAGATCTCCACCACCGCCGTCGGGCCGCGGCACAGCCGCAGGATCCGGGCGTGCTCGGACTGCATGCCGGGGGTGGGCGCGCTCTCGGCCACGATGAGGGTCACCGCGTCCAGGGAGTCGTCGGCCCCGCTGCTGCGGCCCGAGGTGATGACGTAGAGGCGGTCCGGACCCTCCTGCTGGTGCGGTCGCGTCATACCGGTCCGGCTCCGGCGCGGGGCGGGGTGGTCAGGTGCTCACCCATCTGCTCGACCAGCTCGTTCATGTTGTGGCCGACCAGACCGGGTTCGGCCTCCTCGGAGGTGATGACGGCCAGGTGGGCGCCGTGTCCGGCCTCGACGATGAACAGCAGGCCGCCGTAGAACTCGGCCATGGCCTGGCGGACGCCGCCCGCCCCGTCGCCGAACTCCACCGAGGCGCTGTGCGCCAGGCTCTGCACCCCGGCGGCGATCGCGGCGAGGTGGTCGGCGCTGTCGGCGCGCAGGCCGGAGCTGTGGCAGAGCTTGAGCCCGTCGCGGGAGAGCACGAGGGCGTGGCGGGTGCCGGGCGTGCGTTCCAGGAGGCCTTCGAGGAGCCAGGTCAGCGTGTCGAGGTCCATCATGCGTCCTTGTCGTTCGGGCCGCGCACCGCGGAGCGGAACTCGCCGAAGCCCCTCGCCACGGCGGCGGGGTTGCTCCTGCGCGGTGCGGGCCTGGTGTTCTCGGCCGCCGTGAGCGTCCGGCCGCGGCGGCGCCGGGGCAGTCCGTCGACGTCCTCCGCGGCGGTCTCCGCCGCGGCCGGGGGGATCGCGGCGGGTGTGGGGGCGGTACCGGGTTCCCGTGCGGCCCCGGGCAGGGACGCCGGGGAGTCGGGGACCACGGGCTCGGGGAGGGGTTTGACGAGCTTGCGGGGCAGCAGGAGGACGACCGCCGTGCCGCCGCGCGAGGAGGAGCGGAAGGACACCGACAGGCCGTAGCGGTGGGCGATCTGGCCGACGACCGACAGGCCCAGGCGGGTTCCGGAGATGGCGGCCAGGTCCAGGCCGTTCTCGACGGTGCGGCGGGCGCGGCGCAGCGCCTCCTCCCCCATGACCAGGCCGCCGTCCTCGACCATGACCGCGATCCCGGCCTGGACCTCCTCGACGTGGACGTGGACCTCGGCGGTGGGCGGGGAGAACCTGGCGGCGTTGTCCAGGATCTCGGCCAGGGCGTGGATGACGCCCTCGGCGGCGAACCCGGCGACCGCCTGGGTGGAGGCGTTGTGCACGCGGACGCGCTGGTAGGCGCCGATGCGGGCCATGGCGCCGCGGACGACGCTCTCCATGCCGATGGCCCGGCCCCAGCGGCGGCCGGAGCGGGCCCCGGTGAGGACGGCGATGCTGTCGGCGACGCGTCCGACCTGTGCGGTGCTGTGGTCCAGGTGCATGAGGTCGCCGAGGACGTCGGTGCCGGTGTCCCCGTCGCCGTGGCGCTCCTGCATCCGGCGCAGGTCGGCGAGCATGGTGGTGCTCAGGGCCTGGACGCGTCCTGCGGCGGTGGCGCAGGCGGCCATGGCTGCCGAGCGGCGGCGTTCGGCGGCGGCGATCTCGGTGGCGGCGGTCCGCAGGACGGCGCGACCCCCGTGGTCGGCGGACAGGGGCAGGGCGCGCAGGGCGGTGTCGGCGGAGTCGCCCGCGCGCAGGCGCCGGGCCAGGAGGGGCAGGTGCTCGTCGGCCAGGGATGCGGTGTCGGCGCGCAGCGCGTCGAGCCGGGCGCCCAGGTCGCGAATCCGCCGGGCGCGCCGGTCGAGCAGCACCGCGAGGACCAGCAGGAGCAGGAGGGGGACCGCGGAGGCGGCCAGGACGGGCAGGGTCCGGGCCTCGGGCGCGGCCCACAGGGGCACGGCCCAGAAGGGCAGCGCCGCGAGCGGGAGGAGGAGCCAGCGCGGCGCGGACGGCGACGCGGGCACGGCTCCTCGGAGGTGGGGGGTCTCAGCAGTCATGGGGCTCCACGTCCGGCCGCGCCGTCGCTCCTGGTTCCGGCACGTGAGGACGCACCGAAGGGGACATTTCCGGCACGATGTGCACATCCAAAGGAAGGGGATTAATTTCCCCGCCCTACGCTTTTCGGTACACGGCGAGTCAACATACCACCAGACACCTCGGGCGGCCATGTCGGCACAATGGAATCTTTATCGCACATGAGGGACGGAGAGCCGGATTCCCTACCACAGCGCGGATTCCGGAGAGTGATAATCAGCGGTGCGGGAACGTCCGACCTTTTCCGGAAGCCATTGTCGGGCGCACGCCTTTTCCAGTCGTGAACTGCGGGAACCGCACGGCGGCGGGCGTGGAGGGAAGCGCGGTGAGGGTGGACGCAGTGTGACGGGCGGGGGCGGTGCGAGGCGGCCCCGCGGCCGCGGATGGCCGGGAGCGGCCGCGGGCGGCGGCGCGGAACTGGCCTGAGTCGGCCACGGATCCGGCCGGGGACGGACGCCGACCCTCCGGGGCGCGGCAAGCGGGGCGGACGCCGACTGGCGGGACCGCACAGCGGGTCGTGAACGGCGACCGGCGGGACCGCGCGGCGGCCGAGGGGACGAGAAGGATGCCGACCGACTGGCGGACGGCAAGGAGCACGCCCGGCCGCCGACGGACGGCGGCGGCCGGGCGGAGGTCCGGGCGCAGGGGCCGTACCCGATGACGACGGACGCGCTGCCGAGCGTCCGTCGGCGGGACCCCGCCGCTGTCGATTCGGCCCCGGGGGCGCGTTCCCGCCCCCACCAGGCAGGAGGATGCGCCGGAGGGCGAAAGCGGGGGATTTAGCGGATGTTTTTCGCCCCCGGCGGGCGTATATAGAGACACACCCGAAACAGGCAGCCTGGAGTGCCCCAGGTCACATGTGCCACACTCAGCGCACCGGACAATGTTTTGGGATCGGGGTGGCCCCCGGACGCCGGAGGTGGTTCGACCTCAGGTCAGCGGGGAATCTTGACGTGGACCGACGCGTTACACCCCGCGAGACCGCACAAGCGCCTGGAGGCACCCACACGATGGCCGAGCGAGCACTTCGCGGCACCCGGCTCGGGGCGACGAGCTACGAGAACGACCGCAACACCGACCTGGCTCCGCGGCAGGAAGTCACCTACGACTGCACCCGGGGCCACCGCTTCTCGGTCACCTTCGCGACCGAGGCAGAGATTCCCGCCGAGTGGGAGTGCCGTTTCTGCGGCGACCGCGCCCTGCGGCGGGACGGCTCCGGCGAGGAGCCCAAGAACACCAAGCCCACGCGCACCCACTGGGACATGCTGCTGGAGCGCCGGAGCATGGAGGACCTGGAAGAGGTCCTCGCCGAGCGCCTGGCCCTGCTCCGCGCCCGCCGCCGCGAGGAGGCGGCCAAGGTGGAGGAGATCGCCAGGCAGCGGCAGAGCGCCTGAGCACCCGCGACACACGGGGGCGGCGGACACGGTCCGCCGCCCCCGTCGTCGTGTCGGCCCCGAAAACACCCGGGCCGCGGGAGTGATCCTGATCGCAGTGCCGTCGTGGGCGCCCACGACGGCACTGCGATCAGGATCACCGAGGGAGAGCCGCGGGAGGGCGGCGTGCGCCCCTCCGCGGCGTCCCCGGCGCGGACACCGGTCCCGCTGGAAGCGCTAGTCCCGCTGGAAGGGGTCGCGGGTGATGCCCACCAGCTCTTTGACCGACCCGATCACACGGGTGGGGCGGTAGGGGAACTGCTCGGCGGTCTCGCGCTCGGAGATACCCGAGAGCACCAGCACGGTCTGCAGGCCCGCCTCCAGACCGCTGAGCACGTCGGTGTCCATCCGGTCGCCCACCATCAGGGTGTTCTCCGAGTGCGCGCCGATCCGGCGCAGCGCCGACCGCATCATCAGCGGGTTGGGCTTGCCCACGAAGTAGGGGCGGCGGCCGGTGGCCTTCTCGATCAGCGCGGCGACCGCACCCGTGGCGGGCAGCGGGCCCTCGGCGCTGGGACCGGTCTCGTCGGGGTTGGTGGCGATGAACCGCGCACCGCCGCGGACCAGCCGGATCGCGCGGGTTATGGCCTCGAAGCTGTAGGTGCGGGTCTCACCGAGCACCACGTAGTCGGGGTCGCGCTCGGTCATCACGTAGCCGACGTTGTGCAGGGCGGTGGTCAGGCCGGACTCGCCGACGACGTAGGCCGACCCGTTGGGGCGCTGGGTCTGGAGGAACTGGGCGGTGGCCAGGGCCGACGTCCAGATCGACTCCTCGGGGATGTCCAGGCCCGAGCTGAGCAGACGCGCGCGCAGATCGCGGGGGGTGTAGATGGAGTTGTTGGTCAACACCATGAACGGAATCCCGTTCTCGCGCAGCTCCGCGATGAGCTCGTCCGCGCCCGGGATGGGGTGCTGCTCGCGTACGAGCACGCCGTCCATGTCGAATAGGTAGTTCCACTCGTTGCTCACGTGCCCATTGTGCCGTCAGGGGCAAGGAGCACGCCATTCCCACCCCCTGGTAGGCGAGCACCCTCACACCGGTCCGGTCCCGGCCGCGGGCTCCTCCTCGGGGAAGCGCCCGTCCGGGCGCGGGGTGACCGGCCCTCCGGGCCCGGCCCGCAGGCGCTCGGACCCCGCCATGGGGTTCCCTCCCGCCGGTGCCGCCGGGTCCTACGATGTCCCCGGAACGGCTCGGGTTCGCGGCCGGGCGGGCGGGGTGCGGCCGTGGGAAGGCACGGCCGCGGGCGGTGGCAGGCCGGGGCCGCTCCTCCCGTGCGCGTCCCGCCGCGCACCGGGGCGGGCGGAAGGCCGCCACCGGACTCAGATCGGCGGCCAGGGCACCGCGGGCCAGTCCGGCGCCGGGTAGGGGTGGATGCCGTGCCGGATGAGCAGGTCCACCCGGCTGCGCACCGCGTAGGCCTCCGGTCCGGTCAGGTGCCGCTTCAACTCCTCGGACAGGGCGCTGTCCGCGTCGGCGAGCTGGTCGCGCGCCGACCCCAGGGCCTCCAGGGCGTCCTGGGGCAGCGGCTGGCCCTGCCACTGCCACAGCACGGTGCGCAGCTTGTAGTCCTCCGCGAGGGAGACCCCGTGGTCGCAGCCGTACAGGTGGCCGCCGGGGGTGGGCAGCAGGTGGCCGATCTTGCGGTCGGAGTTGTTGATGACCGCGTCGAACACCGCCATGCGGCGCAGGTCGGTGTTGTCGGTCTCCCGCGCCAGGGCGATCAGGTCCACGGTGGCGTCGCCGTGCACCCACAGCTGCACCATGCCCTCGCCGAACGGGCCGTCGCGGTGCACGGTGGGCGGGACGATCCCCCAGCCCAGGGCTTCGGAGACGGCGTGGGCGCTCACCTCGCGCCCGGCCAGGGTCCCGTCGGGGAAGTCCCACAGCGGCCGCTCCCCCGCCACCGGCTTGTACACGCAGGCGGCCGAGTGCACGCCGTCGGAGACGGTGCAGTACAGGGTGGCGTTGGAGGCGGCAGTCAGCCGCCCCTCCACAGTGATCTCGCCGGTGCGGAGCAGGTCGAGCCCGACGGCCGGGCTGAGGCCGTCGAAGGCGTCGGCGGTGTCCCTCATCGCGGGCCCCCGGGTCTGCGCGCCCGGCGGCCCGCCGGTGGTGTGCTCATCGGCGTGCTCAGACGAGGCTGTCCGGTCGGTAGCCGTTCTGGCGTACGCAGATGTGGCCGTTGGGGTCGAGCGGGCGTCCGCACAGCGGGCAGTCCGGGCGTCCGGCGGCGACCACCTTCAGCGCGCGTCCGGCGAAGGAGCGCGCGGCGCCGGGGGTGAGGTAGACGCGCAGGACGTCGCGGTGGGCGGGGGCCTCCTCGGCGAAGACCTCCAGCTCCTCCTCGTCGTCCTCCAGCAGGTCCTCACCGGCGGTCTCGTCGATCTCCTGGGCCTCGATGATGACGCGGGCGGCCTCGGCGTCCCAGGCCAGGGCCAGGGTGCCGACCCGGAAGTCCTGCTCGATGGGCTGCTCCAGGGGAGCGTCGTCCTCGGGCGGAGCGGTGTCCTCCGGCGGGGAGCCGAAGCGCCGGTGCACCTCTTCCAGTAGTTCCTCGATACGGGTGGCGAGCGCCTCGACCTGCGCCTTCTCCAGGACCACGCTGGTGATGCGCCCCTCGCCCACGGCTTGGAGGAAGAAGGTGCGGTCTCCCGGCTGGCCCACGGTCCCCGCGACGAACCGCTCCGGCGGATTGAACTGAAAGACGGGCATGCCAAGAACCTTACGGGATGCGGGCCTCCCGGTGCCAAACCTGCCGGACGCGCTGGTGGGCCCGGGTGGGGCCGAAGGGCCGGGCGCCGGGCGGGTGCGCGCCGCGCCGCGGTGCCGCGGCCTCGGCCGTCGAGACCGCCGGTCCGTCCCCGCGGAGCGGGCCACCGCACCGGCCCCCGTGGGCCGCCGATGTCTCCCGGCGGCCCGCCGGGGCCGGGCGGGGGGGGCAGGGTACCGGGAGATCCCTACGGCTCACCGGGCGGAAGGAGGAACCGTCAGGGGGCGTCGGCGGCGGCCTCCTGTGAGCCCGCGCCGCCTCCCACGGCCGCGTCGCCGCTGGCCTCGGCGGGGGTCGGCAGGCTCGCGGTCAGGCTTTCCCCCGTGTCATTGAGCTTGTTGAGGAAGGGACGGGTGCGCGTGTAGGTGATGGAGGTGACCGAACAGGGGTCCACCCGCAGCCGCTGGAACAGGTCCAGGTGCATGCCCAGGGCGTCGGCGACGACGGCCTTGATGATGTCGCCGTGGCTGCACACCACGTACACGGGCGGGTCCTGGGGCGCGGACGGGGCGCCCGGGGCCGGGTCCTGGGGCGGCGCCGTGAGCAGGCGGGCGTTCCAGTCGCGCACGGCCGCGACCGCGCGGGCCGAGGACTCGGTCAGGGCCTCCCCGCCGGGGAAGCGCGCGGCGCTGGGGTGGTCCTGCACCACGCGCCAGAGGGGTTCGTCGGACAGTTCGCCCAGGCCGCGGCCGGTCCAGGAGCCGTAGTCGCACTCCACGAAGCGCTCGTCGGTGGTGACGGGGACGCCGAGCTGCGCGGCGACGGCCTCGGCGGTCTCCTGGCAGCGTTCGAGCGGGCTGGAGACCAGGGCCGCCGGTCGCAGCCCTGTGAGCCGTCCGGCCAGGTGCGCGGCCTGGACCCGGCCGGTGTCGTTGAGGTGGACGCCCTCGGCGCGCCCCGCCAGGCGGGGGCCGGTGGCGTCGGTCATCCCGTGCCGGATGAGGAGGAGGGTGACCGCCTCGGGTGCGGGCGGTGGGGGCGGAGTGTCCTGGGGTGCTGCGGGTGTCGCCATGGTCACAGGGTAGGCCCGCGGCGGACGGGAGGGCAGGACCCCGGCCGCGGTCGCGGGAACGGTGTGCCGCGGCGGGCGCGGCGGATCCGGGCCACCAGGTTCGAGGAGCCCGTTCGCGGAGTCGGAACACGGGCGCGGGCGCGGCGAACGCGCCGGTCACGGCCGCGTCCGGGGGGAGCGGCGGAGGTGTGCCCGAAGGACGGCGTCGGACGGACGCGGTAATCTCCGCCGCATGGAACAGCGACAGGTGGGCAGATCAGGGCTCTGGGTCTCTCGTACCGCTCTCGGCACGATGACCTGGGGCAAGGACACCTCCGAGGAGGAGGCCGGGCAGCAGCTCACCGCGTTCGTCGACGCGGGCGGCACGCTCGTGGACACCGCGGACATCTACACCGGCGGCCAGAGCGAGCGGATCCTGGGACGCCTGCTGCGCGCCTCGGTGCGCCGCGAGGACGTGGTGGTGGCCACCAAGACCGGCCACACGCCCGACGGCTACCGGCCGGTGGACGCCTCCCGGCGGCACCTGCTGGCCTCCCTGGACGCCTCGCTGCGACGCCTGCAGACCGACTACGTGGACCTGTGGCAGCTCCACGTGTTCGACCCCTCCACGCCGCCCGAGGAGTCGCTGGCCGCGATGGAGACGGCGGTGGCGGCGGGCAAGGCGCGCTACGTGGGCACGGGGAACCTGGAGTCGTGGCAGTTCGCGACCCTGGCCACCTGGCAGCGCGCGCGGCCCGGGAGCGTGCCCCTGGTGAGCGTGGGTACCGAGTACTCGTTGCTCAACCGGGGCGCCGACCACGGCCTGCGACCCGCCGCGGCGCTGTCCGGAGCCCACCTCATCGCCTGGTCTCCGCTGGGCCGCGGTGTGCTCACCGCCAAGTACCGCAACGGGACTCCGCCGGACTCGCGGGCGGCCTTCCCCCACATGGCGCCGTACGTGGAGCCCTACCTGGACGACCGCAGCCGCCGGGTGGTGGAGTCGGTGTGCACGGCGGCCGAGGGGCTGGGCGTGTCGCCGCTGGCGGTGGCGCTGAGCTGGGCGCGTGACCAGGAGGGCGTGGCCGCGGCGGTGGTCGGTCCGCGCACCCTCGCGCAGTTGGAGGAGATCCTGGGCGTGGAGGGCGTGGAGCTGCCGCCCAAGATCCGCGACGCGCTCGACGACGCCACGGCGCGCCCCGAGCGCTGACGCCCCTCCCCGTCGTCGGCGCTCCCTCGGCCCCTCCCCCCGCCGGTGCTCCCCCGGGGTCCACGGAAACGGGGGCGCGACCGTCCCCGGCGGCTTCGGGGCGCTCTCTCCCCCGGGCCGCGCGAACCGGCGACGCCCGTGCGGTGACCGCGCCCGCCCCACCCGTGCGGTGCGCCCGCAAACGGTTTCACGGCGGGCAAGCCCACAGGCGGGCCCTCTCCACCCCGGATACCACGCGCGGGGAACGCGCGGAGCGGCACCGACCGGCGGCGACGCCCCGGCGCACGCGGACACGGGAGCCGCGCACATGGGGGACGCGATCCGGCGCCGAAGGGTCGGCCGTGGCCGCCCCCGGCGCACACGCGCGGGGGACGCCCCACCGGCCGTCCGGCTTCCGGCCGGGCCCGGTCAGCCCCGGGTCGCGGGCGGGATCGGGAAGTTCTTGTCGAACACGTTGCGCGGGTCGTACACGGCCTTGAGGGCCCGCAGCCTGTCCAGGGTGGGTTCGGGGAAGGCCTGCGCGAGCACCTCGGGCCCGGTACGGGTGTCGAAGCTCAGGTACATGCCCTCCAGGTGCTTGTCCAGGTCCGCCCACCACTGGTCCATGCGCGCGGCGCTCCGGGTCGCCGTCATGGCCGCCAGCACGAAGTTCTGCGACCGGTGGGCGTAGGCGGTGGCGTCGGCCGCCAGGTCGTTGACCGCGCCGCCCACCTGTCTGAGCTGCATGAACATGACGTCGCCCGAGGTGAGCAGCCCGGCCAGGCCCTCGGCCGCGTCCGGGGTGACGTGGTGCAGCAGACCCGAGCGCGCCTCGGGCAGGCCGTGGCCCTGGTGGGGCCCGTCGGGGCGGACCAGGATCGCGGAGTAGGGCGCGAGCTGGGCGCGCTGCTCCAGGACTGGGCCCACGGACAGGAAGGGCTCCAGCGCCCGCACGGCCAGGTCGGTGTCCTCCCCGGCGTAGACCACCATGGCCTGCGCCGCCGGGCCGCGCCCGCCGCGCGCGGGGCCGGTGGTGAGGAAGGCGGTGACCTCGCGCGGCGCGGCCTCGGCGACCTCGCCCCAGGCCCGCAGGAAGGCGGCGGTGTCGGTCGCGTCGTAGACGAACTGGCCGAGGACCACGTCGCGCACCGGGGCGGCCGTGGCCTCGACGGCGGTGAGCACGCCGAAGTTGGCGCCCGCGCCGCGCATGGCCCAGAACAGGTCGGGGTGGTGGTCGGCGTCGGCGCGCACGAGCGTTCCGTCCGCGGTGACCACCTCGACGGCGGTGACGTTGTCGATGGTCAGGCCGTGGGCGCGGGACATGTAGCCCACGCCGCCGGTGGTGGCCAGGCCCCCGACGCCCACTCCCCCGTGGTCGCCCGAGCTGAGCGCCAGGTCGTGGAGGGCGAGGGTGTCGGCGACATCGCCCCAGCGGGCGCCGGCGCCGAGCCGGACCAGGCCGGAGTCCGCGTCCAGCACCTCGGCGCCGTTCATCCGCGACAGGTCCACGACGACGCCGCCGTCGCCGCTGGAGCGTCCGCTGATGCCGTGGCCGCCGCTGCGCACGTGCAGGTCGGCGTCCTGGGCACGGGCGTGGGCGAGGGCCTCGGCGACCTCCTCGGCGCTGCCGGGGCGCAGGACCAGACCCGGTGAGCCCTTCTGCATGTAGCCGTGGCGGACGCGGGCGTAGGCGCGGTCGCCGGGTTCGACGGCGTGCTCGCGCAGGCTCTCGGGGACGCCGTCGTAGTCGATGCCCGAACGGCGCGCGGCCAGGGAGACTGCGGCGCGGGCCGGTCCGGTGTCGGTGCCCGCGTCGGCGCGTTCGCGGTCCACGGCCTCGCGCAGGGCGGGGGCGACCTCGGCGCCGAAGGTCTGGATGGTGCGCGGGTCGTCGGTGCCCACGATGAACGTGGAGTAGCCGTGGTCGAGGACCAGGGGCAGCAGGTCGTCCACCCACTGCTCGGGCGGGCCCTGGAGGAAGTCCTTCCCGGTGGGCAGGAACGCGATCTGGGCGAGGTTGAGCATGCGGCGGACCTGGCGGGGGTCGCGCCCGGCGGCATGCGCGGCCTCGTCGATGGTCCGATGGGCTCCGGCCATGTCCTCCAGCTTGAGGTAGCCCAGGCTGGGCAGCCAGCCGTCCGCCTTGGCGCCGACCAGGCGCAGCATGCGGGGCTTGTATGCGCCCAGGCTGATGCCGATCTCGTGGGCGGGGGCGGGGCCGCGCTTCATGCCGCGCACGCGGTGGTGCTCCCCGTCGACGCGGACGCCGCCGCGGGCGTCGGTGTCCCAGGCGGCGCGGATGACGTCGATGCCCTCGCTGAGCGCGTCGACGGCCTGGCGCGGGGTTAGGCGCTTGCCGCCCATGCCCTCGATGCCGTCCCAGAACGCTCCGGCGCCCAGGGCGAGTTCGAAGCGGCCGTGGGAGAGCAGGTCGAGGCTGGCGGCGGAACGGGCGAGCATCGCGGGCGGGCGCAGGGGCAGGTTGAGGACGTTGGCCGACACGCTCAGGCGCGTGGTGCGCGCGGCCACCCAGCTCAGCAGGGTCCAGGTGTCGAGGAAGCCGGGGTTGTAGGGGTGGTCCTGGAAGGTGGCCAGGTCGAGTCCGGCCGCCTCGGTGAGTTCGGCGAGCGCGACGGTGCGGTCGGGGTCCTGCGCCGCGGGTGTGATGAAGGTGCCGAACCTCAGGGGGTGTCCGTAGTCGGGCATTGGGTTCTCTCCTCGGGAGGAAGCCGGAACTAGTTTGTCGAATCAACGATATTGACAACAACTTATCTTGTGTGCCACCTATTCCTGGTAGCCTCGGAGCATGGCACTCCCCACTCCGAAGCCCGGCCGGACCCCGGCAGGAAACGCGGACCCGGACACGGGCACGGCCGCCGACACGGGCGCGGACCCGGACACGGGCACGGCCTCGGGCGCGGACCCGGTTCCGGGGCAGGACACCAACCTGGGGTGGTCGCTGGCCGTGCTCCTGCGCCGGTGGCACGAGCGGGTGGAGGCGGTCCTGGACGACGTTCCGCACGGCAGCCGCGGCTACCACGTGCTCACCGCGGTCTCACTCGACGAGCCCCCCACCCAGGCGGCCCTGGCCGAGCGGCTGCTCATCGACCGCAGCGTGATGACCTACCTCCTCGACGACCTGGAGGAGGCCGACCTCGTGCGGCGCCGGGTGGACCCCGGCGACCGGCGGGTGCGGCGGGTGTGCGCCACCGCCCACGGCCACGAGGTGCTGGCCTCGCTCAGCGAACGCGTGCGTGAGGCGGAGGAGCACATCCTGGCGGGACTCGACGCGCCCGCGCGCGAGCTGTTCCGCCGGATCGCCCAGCACGCGGCCGACGCCGTTCAGAAGTCCTCCCCCACGACCGACCCGTGCGCGGCCGTGCGCCAGGTCGCCGGTCCGGACGCCCCGGTCGGGAAGCAGGGGAAACGGGAGGGGCGGCGCGGGCGCGGGAACCGGGCGAAGCGGGAGTAGCGGGCGGGCCGGGGGCGCTCCCGGGCTCGGGGAGGCTCCGGAACGCGTCCGGAAGGTATGCCGGGTTCGGGCGACGGCGGGCGGACGGGGAGCGCGGCAACGGGCAACCGGGGCGGGCGGCGGCAGGCGACCGGGGTACGTGGTGGCGAGCAGTCAGGATGGGCGGCAGCAGGCGGCCGGTGTGGATGGTGGCGGGCAGCCGGAACGGGCCACGGCAGGCGTCAGGGTGCGTGGTAGCGGGTAGCCGGAGCGGGCGGCGGCGGGCGACCGGAGTGCATGGTGGCGGGCATCGGCGGGCAGACGGCCGGAAGCGGGAACCGAGCGTCGTCGCCAGTCGATAGGCTCCCCCAGAGTCCGTGAACCGTATGACGAGGGGAACCGCCCGAGGTGTCCGAGGCAGAACAGGTCAGTGCCGTCCTTGACCGGATGGGCGCGCCGGGCGCCCTGGCGCCCCGGCTGCTGGGCGTGCTGGGGCCGGGGGCCGCAGCCGCGCTGGACGCGAACCCGTGGCTGCTGCTGCGCCTGCCGCAGGTGACCCCGGAGCAGGCCGACTTCTGCGCCCGCAGGCACCTGGGCGAGGGCGCGCGGCCCGGCGACCCCCGGCGGCTGGCGGCGCTCACCGGGCACGTGCTGCGCATGTCCGCCGCGCGCGGGCACACCGTGGTCGAGGAGAAGAAGCTGGCCTCGGTCGTGGGCGGGTTCGGGGTGGCCGATCCGGCCGCCGCGCTGGAGGCGGCCGTGGCCGACGGGAGCGCGGTGGTGCTGGAGAGCACCGATGAGGACGACGATGAGGACTTCGACTTCAGCGAGGGCAAGGTCCCGGACCTGCCCGACACCGAACTGTTCTACGCGCTGCCCGAGGTGGGGCACGCCGAACAGCGGCTGGGCGAACAGCTGCTGCGGCTGATCGGCGGCAACGAGCCGATCATGGACTCGGTGACCGCGGGCGAGACGGTGGACGCGGCCGTGGAGCGGGGCGGGTTCACCATCTCGGAGCGCACGCGCGAGGCCCTGGTGACGGCGACCCTGCGTCCGGTGACGGTGCTGCGGCACGGCCCCGGCGACGGCGCGGAGATCGCGCGGGCGCTGGTGTGCCTGGAGGCGATCGCCACCGACAGCCAGGTGGGGATCGCGGTGGCGGCGCCGACCGCGCAGGCCGCGGCGGCCGTCAACGCCGACCTGGCGCGGGTCCGCGGGGAGCGGGCCGCGGCCGGGGGTACGGAGGGGACGCGGGCTTCCGGGGATGCCGGAGGGGCGCCGGAGGCCGGGGCCGGGAGCGGGGCCGCCGAGGAGACCCGGGGTGCTGAGGAGGCCGAAGCGGCGCAGGGGGCTGAGGGCGCTGAGGCGGCCTCGGACGCGCAGGGGACTCCGGAGACACAGGAGACTCCGGAGGCACAGGAGACCCCGGCGACGCAGGGGGCTCCGGACGCGCAGGGGTCCGAAGAGGCTGACGAAGCGCAGGAGGACCGGGAGCAGCCGGAACAGCGGAGCCAGCAGGTACAGCAGGGCCAGGCGGGACAGCAGGGCCAGCAGGGGCCCGGCGATGACGTTCAGTCCCCCGTACGGGCGGTGTCGCTGCCCGCGCTGCTGGCGCAGGCGCCGCTGAAGGCCGGTCTGGTCGTGCTGTGCGAGGCGATGTCGGTGGGCGCGGCCCGTGCCGCCGAACTGGCTTCGGTGTGCGCGGACGACGCCCACCTGGTGCTGCTGGCCGACCCGAACCAGGCGCCGTCGGCCACGCCGGGCCAGGTGGTGGTGGACATCGCCGCTTCGCGGACCGCGCACGTGGCCGAGGTGGCCGACGAGGACGCCCCGGGGCCGATCGCGGAGCTGGCGGCGGGCGTGGCCTCGGGCGGGGTTCCCGAGGTGGAGGCGCCCGGGCGCGAGGTGGTGCGGGTTCCGGCGGCGTCGGCCGAGGAGGCGGCGCACCGGGTGGTGCAGCTGGTGACGGACTCGATTCCGCGCGCGTTGGGGATCGGGGCCGAGCGCGTGCAGGTGGTGACCGCGCGGGAGGACGGCCCGGCCGGTGCGCGGGCGGTCAACGCCGCGTGCAAGGAGAGGCTGAACCCGGGGCCTGGTGCGCACGGCGGGTTCGACGTGGGCGACCGGGTGCTGTTCGCGGCGGAGGGTCCCGGCTACGGGCCCGGTGACACCGGTCATCTGCGCGGGGTGGACGGCGGTGCCGTGGTGGAGCTGGTCGGCGGCGGTCGGGTGAAGGTGACCGACCCGGCGGCGCTGCGCCCGGGCTGGGCGGTGACGGTGGCCGCCGCGCACGGGGGCCGGTGGCCCGCCGTGGTGGCGGTGTTCCCGCCGGAGGTGCCGGTGTCGCGGCCGCAGGTGTACACGGCGCTGACCCGCGCGACGCGGCACGTGTCGCTGGTGGACGCGACCGGCGGCGGGCTGGAGACCGGTGTGCGGGAGAACGCGGCGAAGGAGCGGACGACCCGCCTGGTGAGGATTCTGCGCGAGGGGTAGGCCCGCGGTTCGGGAAGCACGCGCCCCGCGCACGCGGGGATGGTTCCGATCGAGCCGGGTCGGAGTGCGGCGGTTTCCCAACGCTCCCCGGGCACGCGGAGGCGGTCGTCCACAGGCGGAAGCCGGGGGTTGGCGGCGGGTGGGAAGGCCAGCCAGACTGGATTCGGGGGCGCGTTACGCACCTGCGCGGAGCGAGCACTCCCCCGAATCGAGCGTAGCCCGCCCGTCCGGCACCGCACCAGACCGCTCTTCGCCCTGTGGACAACCTGCGGTCCCGCGCACGCGGGGGAGGGTCCCGATCAAGCCCAGTCCGTCGGCGCGGGGCGTCGTCATCCCATCTGGCCGGGGTACTTGACGGCTCGGGCGACGACCTTCGCGTACCGGTCGGCCTGCTCGTCGGTGTGCGCGTACATGATGATCGTGTCGGAGCCTCGGGACCGGACCTCCCAGACCGCACCCGTGCCGTGTGCGCCGGGCGGCAGGTTGGTGAAGAGGACGTCGGGATAGCGGGAGGACAGCTCCTCGTGAGTAGCCATGGTGGACACCGTAGCCAGGTGTGGCCGGTTACGGGTCCGGTTTGGCGGTGTATGCGTGGCTGGTGCGTAGCGGGTGACGGGTGGGAAACAGAAACCGGCCCTGCCCGGGCGCGGGCAGGGCCGGATCGAGGTACTTCGCTACCGGACGCGCACCGCAGCCAGTAGTGCCGTCCACTCCGAGGCCTCGGCCGACAGATGGCCCAGCTCCCGGTTCTGGGTGTCCCGAACCAGTGTCTCAGAGCCCTCGCTAACCTCGACGCAGCTTCCGCTACCACTGCTGTAGCTGGACTTGTGCCAGCCAGACTTCACGGCTCATCCCTTCGTGACAGCGAGAACGGCGGCCCACTCCTGACGAGCGAACGTCAGATGCCCCTGGTTCCGATTCTGAGTGTCACGCACGTCCGAACCAGCCTTGTGCTCACGGATCTCAACGCAGTTGCCCCCGTTGGCGCTGTAGCTGGACTTATGCCATTCGGTGGTGGTGTTCATGTGAGCTTCCTCAGTACATCGAGCGAGAGTGCAAGTGGCAGGGATGCTGCCAGCGCGGTGGTGGCTTGAGCGGACAGTCTGTCGTGCGTGCTGTCCTCGTGGATCACGTTACCGTCAGCATGATCACTGACGACCGCGAGTTCCCCTGTCTCCAGACGGAAGAGCATCAACGGAGCCGAAGGGCCGAGGAGCGTCGTTCCGTCAGGCACAAGGTGCACCGCGACCCGCCCTGTTTCAGCCCACTCGATGAGGTACGGCACCTGCGCCCGACGAAGGGGCTCAGGGAGGCCAGATACAGCCGCAACAGGAAATACAGCAGTCACTTCGAGGTCAGGCAACTCTTCCAACCTGCCTGTGCGCAGAGCCACCAAGCGATCAAGCTCCTTCGCGGTGGCAAGCGGCTGTGCTGTCCGAAACACACCACGGGCGACCTCCGGACACTGCAACAGCCCAGGAATAAGAGCAGGTGCCACAATGCTGAGCTGCCTTGCGGCACGCTCTATGGCTTGCAAATCTCGTGCCCACTCGGGCAGGGCATGTCCACTCGTAGCCTGACGCCACGCAGCGATCAGCTTCCCATCCGCGCGGAGCACCTTGTCCATTTTCTCCGCAAGAGGGAGGTGGGGAAGGGATTGTCCGTTCACCCACCGGGATACGGAAGCGGCAGAACAGCCCACGCGGGCAGCCAACTGCTCCTGAGTGAGGCCTTGCAAATCGCGGAAGGTCTTAATGAGTTCACGAAACGGAGGGTCGCTCATGCTCGGAATATCACGCCTAGCTTCCGAGGCCTGTCCGGCCTTTTCGCAAGTTCTTCAGGTAGTGGCGTGAGGAGAGCAAGAAACACCAAGGTTAGGGCTCGAAGGCCCGATGCAACCGCGAGGTAGCCAAGGCGCACAACTATGTGATGGCAGCAAAAAGCCCCGGAGACCGAAGTCGAAGGCGGCCTCCGAGGCAGAGCGCTCCACCCCGAAAGCCCCGAGGTGAAACATGCAAAAGTCTACCGTTCCGCCCATCCCGCTTCCACGCCGACTGTGCGGAACCGCCACCAACTCAGGCATTCTGCTCGGCCCCGAACTCGGCCACGTCAAGATCGCCCGCCGCTGGGCCGCCCAAGCTACCCGCTCCCGACCCAGCCTGGCCGAACCCGTCGGCATCGCCGTCTCCGAGATGACCACCAACGCCCTGCGCCACTCGGCGTCCGGGCTCCCCGGCGGCAGCATCCGCGTGGAGATCGAACGCACCCCGCGCCACCTCGAACTCCGCGTCACCGACAACGGCCCCCGCCCCGGAGAACAACCCAGCTTCCCGGCCGTGCCTGCGGCCGAACCTCTGCGCCCCAGCGGCAACGGCCTACGCCTGGTCGAAGCCCTGTGCTCCTACTGGGACTGGAAGCAGCACTCCTGCGGCGCGATCACCGTCCGTGTCGTCTTCCCCTAGTGACCCACGCGTCCCCGTGAGCGCTCAGCGCTCCATGCTCCGCACCACCCACCTGTCCCCCGGGCCGGTGCGGACGGGCCGATGCGGAGTGCACCGGCCCGAAGCCCCGCCCTCCCCTTCCCCGGGAGGACGGGGCCACCCCACCAGCCACCCGCACAACACTCAGCACCGAGTACCGACCCCCCGAAGACACGGAAAGCCCCTCATGCCCGACTACAGCTACCTCCTCGACGGCCGCCCCGACGTCCTCACACCCAGCGAAGTCGCCGCCCTCTTCAACATCCGCCCCCGCAGCCTCCACCGAGGCCAATGGGACAACGTCCTCAAACCCTTCCGCACCCCCGGCGGAGCACGCCGCTACCCCAAAGAACACATCGCCACCCTCCTGAACCAGCCAGACCCCCCGACCTCCCCCTGAACCCGCGCGAACACCTCCAGAGCCCACGCGAGGACATCGACAACGCGTCCGTGGGGAGGCGACCCGCGCACACGCCTGGGGCGTTCGGGCCGCTCCGACCCTCCCGGAGGCGACACCGCCACCGCGGCCGGGAACGCGGCCGAGGTCGGCGGTTCAGCGCGCGTACTGGCGGCACTCTCCCGTGAACACCGAGCCCAGTTCCGCGCGCAACGCCTCCCGGGCTCGCTCGGCGGCTCCCGACCCTCCCCGGTAGACCTGGGTGGCCAGCCCCTCGGCCAGGGCGGCGACGCGGGAGGCGGACGCGGCGGCGTCCACGTCCGCCTCCACCTCACCGCACTCCACACCGTTGCGCACCGCCCGGGCGATCTCGGCGTGCAGTGCGTCCGCGGTGCGCGCGTCCACCTCGGCCAGGGCCGGGTTCTCCAGGGCCCGTCCGGCGAAGACGCGGATCACCCGGAACTCCGCCCGGCGGGGCTCGTCCAGCGGCAGGTGCTCGGCCAGCGCGGCCAGCAGGATCTCGGCAATGGTCCTCTCGTGCCGGGCCCCCTCACCGACGACGTCCGCGACGCGGGTGGCGACGGCCGTGCTGACCCGCTCGAACGCGTGCAGCAGCATGTCGTCCTTGGACGGGAAGTAGTGCTGCACGAGCCCGACGGAGATCCCCGCGCGCGCGGCCGTGCGGGCCACGGTCACGGCGTCCAGCCCCCGTTCGGCGATCAGCTCGCACACGGCACCGGTGATCTGCGTGCGCCTCTGGGCGTGGTCTGCGGTTCTCGGCACCGGATAACCGTATCATGGTACGGTCATGATCGTATAGGCATACGGTTATCGAAAGGCCCCCTCATGCCCCTCCCCCTCACCCACGTCCCCCTCGCCCTGCTGCTCGCCCTGTCCCCCGTGGTCACGACCCCACCGGACGACCCGGCTCCCGCCGACCCCGCCGGGATGGACGCCTACGTCCAAGAACGCATGGCGGCCACCGACACCCCCGGGCTGGCCTACGCCGTGGTCGGCCCCGGGGGCGTCGAGCACCAGGGGACCTTCGGCGTGGACGGCGACGGCGCCCCGGTGGACGAGCACACCCCGTTCCTGTGGGGGTCGGTGGCCAAGCCCGTGACCGCCACCGCCGCACTGGTCCTGGCCCGGGAGGGTCGACTGGACCTGGACGCCCCGGTCGAGGAGTACCTGCCGGTCTTCGCGGAGTTCGGCGCCGACCCCACCGTGCGCGACCTGCTCACCCAGACCTCGGGGCTCACCGGGCGCACCGCCGCCGCCACCAGCGACCTGTACGGCGAGCGGGCCCCGGACCTGGACGCGCGGGTGGCACGCGCCTCCGTCTCGGAGCCGGGGACCCCGGGCACGCACGAGTACAGCAGCGCGAACTACCTCGTGCTGGGCGCCATCATGGAGGAGGTGACCGGCGACTTCCGCGGGTACCTGCGCGAGAGCGTCCTGGAGCCGGTGGGGATGGACGGCGTCTTCGCCAGCGCGGCCCAGGCGCGGGAGGCCGGGCTGAGCCCGGGGCACCGCACGCTGTGGGGCGTGCCGGTGGCCGACGCCGACGGTGTGGACGATGAGGGGGCCGCCTACGGCTACCTGGGCGGGGACGTCACCGACCTGGCCGCGTTCGCGCGGGCGCAGGTGGCGGCGGAGCCGCCCGTGCTGGACGCCGCCGCGCTGGAGCGGGCCCGCACGGGGCTGGTACCGGTCCCCGGTTCGGCGCAGGAGTACGGCCTGGGCTGGCGCGACACCGCCCTGTCCGACCCCGGTGAGCCGATCGTCTTCCACGGCGGTTCGACCCCGGGGTACGCGGCGATCCTGGTGGTGCTGCCCGAACGTGAGAGGGCGGTGGTGGTCCTGCAGAACACCTACGACATGCTGCGCGACAACGGGATCCAGGCGGTCGCCTTCGGGCTGGCCCACATGCTCGCGGGCGGGGACTCCCCCTCCTCCCCCGGCACCGACCCGCTGTACCTGGCGTCGGTGTGGACGCCCACGGCCGCCGCGGCGGCTCTGGGCGCGGGCGCCGTCGCGGCCGTGCGGGTCCGGCGACCCCGCCGGTGGGCGACCGCGCTGTGGTCGGCCCTAGGACTGGTCTCGGTGACCGCCGCGGTGGGGGTGGCGGCGAGCCACGGTCCGCGCCCGGCCCTGACGTGGCTTCCCGACGTGACGGCGGCGACGCTGGCGGCGGGTGCGCTCGGCGCGGCCGTGGTGGTCCTGCGCCTGCTGGCACACCGGCGCGGCGACCGCGCACGGGCCTGATCCCCGGGTCCACGGGCCGCGGCCGGGCCCCGGGCCCGACACCGGGGACGGGACCCGACACCGGGAACGGGACCCGACACCGGGAACGGGACCCGGCACCGGGACGGAGCGATCAGCCCTTGAGCGCGCCCGCCATCAGTCCGCGCATGAAGTAGCGCCCCAGCAGCAGGTAGATGACGAGCGTGGGCAGCGAGGCCAGCACCGCCGCCGCCATCTGCTGGTTGTAGGGCACCACCATCGACCCGGCCACGTTGTTGAGCTGCACCGTCACCGGCCAGCTCGCCGGGCCGGTCAGGAACACGGCGAACAGGAAGTCGTTCCAGGCGGAGGTGAACTGCCAGATCAGCGTCACGGCGAAGGCCGGGGCCGACACCGGCAGCACCACCAGGGCGTAGGTGCGCAGCAGCCCGGCCCCGTCCACGCGGGCGGCCTCGATCAGGGTCGGCGGGATGCTCGCGTAGTAGTTGCGGAAGATGAGCGTGCAGATCGGGATGCCGTAGACGGTGTGCGCCAGGATCAGCGGGAACACCCCGCCCATGAGCTGGGCGTTCACCAGCAACTGCTGCAACGGGATCATCACCGCCTGGTAGGGGATGAACATCCCGAACAGGAACAGGGTGAAGACGGTGTCGGCACCGGGGAAGCGCCACCGGGCCAGCACGTAGCCGTTGAGCGAGCCCAGCACCGCCGATATGACCGCGCTGGGCACCACCATCCGCACGCTGTTCCAGAGCCCGGGGGCCAGTTCGGTCCAGGCCGTCGTCCACCCCTCCAGGCTCCAGTTCCGCGGCAGCAGCCAGGCCTGCGCCGCGGAGGCCTCGTCGAAGGGCTTGAAGCCGGTGACCACCAGCACGTACATCGGCAGCAGGAAGAACGCGGCCAGCACCACCAGGACGGCGGCCTTGGCCGCCTGTCCGCTCCGGGTCGTCCCGGCCGCCCCGCCTCCGGGGGCGGTCACACGTTCGGGGGCGCTCGCGGTCATCGACCTTCGCTCCGTTCCTTGCGCACGGTCCACACCAGGTAGGGGATGACGAACACCGCCACCGCGATGAGCAGGTAGGCGGCGATGGTGGCGCCCTTGGCCGGGTCGCGCACCTCGAACACGGTCGTCCACATGTACACGGCGGGTACGTCGGCGACGATCTGCTGTCCGGCGATCGCGATGACCAGGTCGAACACCTTGAGGGACATGTGGCCCAGGATGATGACCGCGCTCAGCACGACCGGCCGCAGCTGGGGCATGACCACGCGCCAGTACACGCCCCACTCCGAGCAGCCGTCCACCCGGGCGGCCTCGCGCAGCTCCTCGGGCACGCCGCGGAACCCGGCCAGGAACAGGGCCATGATGTAGCCCGCGAGCTGCCAGACCGCGGGCAGGGCCATCGCCGCCATGCCGAGGTCGGGCGCGGTCCACCAGTCGTTGACCAGGAAATCCAGGTTGAGGTGGACGAACAGGGCGTTCAGGCCGGTGGCGCGCTCGGCCGGGGCCGGGTTCATCAGCCACCGCCACACCACGCCGGTGGCGATGAAGGACACCGCCATCGGCGCCAGGAACAGGGTGCGGAAGACGGCCTCGCCGCGGATGCCCTTGTCCAGCAGCAGGCCCAGGAGCCAGCCGAGCAGCAGGGCGCCGCCGACGAACACGACCGTGAACACGACCGCGTTGGCCACGGCGGCGGGCCAGCGCTCCTCCTGCCACAGGGCGACGAAGTTGGCCAGGCCGACGAACTCGCCGTCGTCGATGGGCCTGTGCTTGTCGCTGAGCGCCAACTGGGTGTTCCAGCCGATCATCCCGTAGACGAACACGCCGATGAGCAGGATGGAGGGGGATACCAGCAGCAGGCCGGGCAGCCAGGTCCGCGCCCGTGTCAGCAGGCGGCGCCCCCGGCTCGGGTGGCGGCGGTCGCCGCCGGGGCGGGCGCGCCCGGGGCCGCGGTCGGCCGCGGCCCCGGGTCGTGGGGAAAGGGTGCTCATTCGCTCTGCGCGGCCGCGTGCAGGGCGTCGTTGAGGGCGTCCAGGTCCTCGTTCTGGAGGTAGAGGCCGACCGCGGTGTCGACCTCGTTCTTCCACCGGTTGCCCACGGTCACCCCGTGCCAGAAGGACCCCGCCAGCTCGGGCCCGGACTGCCACTCCTCCAGCGCCGACTCCAGGTAGGGGCTGTCGGCGTAGTTGGCCGGGTCCGCGTCCCCGCGGGCCGGGATGGAGCCCTTGAGCGGGTTGAAGAGGTCCTGGCCCTCCTGGCTGGCCACCAGCTCAAGCCAGGCGCGGGCCTGCTCCTCGTGCGGGGCGCCCTGGGGCAGGGTGAAGCTGTCCGACAGCCACATGTAGGTGCCGTCCGTGCCGGGTGAGGCGGCCCAGTCGTAGTCCTGGCCCGGGACCGCTCCCAGTTCGTCGAAGTAGCCCGCGGCCCAGTCGCCCATGATGTTGAACGCGGCCTCGCCGTCGGAGACGCGGCGGGTGGCCTCCTGCCAGTCCTCGGCGGCCGACTCCTCCTGGGTGTAGGCCATGATCTCCTCGAAGGTGGCCAGCGCCTCGGCGACCTCGGGGGTGTCCCAGTCCGCGCCCGGCTCCCACAGGGCGTTGTAGGCGCCGGTGCCCAGCGAGCCGAGCAGCACCGACTCCAGGAGGTGGTCCACGGTCCACTGCGCGCCGACCGCCATGGGGATGGCGTCGGTCTCGGCCTCCACTGCCTCCAGCGCGTCCAGCAGTTCGTCCAGGGTCTGCGGGGGCTCCTCGACCCCGGCCTCCTCCAGCAGCGAGGGGTTGAACCACATGACGTTGGAGCGGTGGATGTTGACGGGGACGGAGTAGACGCTGCCGTCGTAGGAGATCTGTTCGACCAGTTGCTCGGGCAGGGCCTCGTGCAGGCCCTGTTCGTCGAAGAAGTCGTCGAGCGGCTGGAGGTAGCCCGCCTCGATGTAGTCCTGGAGCTCGGCCCCGGCGTGCCCTTGGAAGGAGTCGGGCGGGTCCTGGCTCTGGAGCCTGCCCTCCAGGACGGCCTGGGCGTTGGTGCCCGATCCCCCGGCGACCGCCGCGTTGACGAACTCGACGTCGGGGTGGTCCTGCTCGAACCGCTCGATGAGCGCGTTGAGCCCGGCCTCCTCGCCGCCGCCGGTCCACCAGGAGAAGACCTCGACCTGGGCGGCCCCGTCCTCCCCTCCCCCGCCGCAGGCCGAGGCGACCAGCACCAGCCCCAGAGCCGCCGGGATCGACCGCCAGCGTGACCGCATGAGCATCCTCTCCGGACGGTCCTCGTGCTCCACCGCACCGCCCTGGGTGTTGTAAGTCACATGATTAAAACCTTTGTCATCATTCACACCGGAAAAGGCCACCGTCAATACGAAAAGGACCACGACATGAAGTCGTGGTCCTCAGGGGCTGGTCACGCCAAGGGCATTAATTCCGGTCCGACAAAAAGCAAAGAAAACGGGGAACCGGAGTGTGCAGCCGCGGTGCGGTGGGCCCGGCCGCGGCGGGGCGCGCTCAGATCCGGTCGAGGAAACCGCCGTCCACCATCAGGTTCTGTCCGGTGACGTAGGCCGCGGCCGGGCTGGCCAGGAAGGCCACCGCGCGGGCGACCTCCTCGGGGTGGCCGAGGCGGCCGTAGGGGATGCGCTCGCGGATCGACTCGTAGAACCCCGGGTCGCTCTCGCGACGGCGCTCCCAGCCCCCGCCCGGGAACTCGATCGGTCCGGGCGAGACGGTGTTGACCCGCACCCCCTCCCCGGCCCAGGCGCGGGCCAGCGAGGACGCGTGGTGGTTGAGCGCGGCCTTGACCGCGCCGTAGGAGCGCGGTCCGGCGGGCACGGTGGTGTGCAGCGCCGAGGTGCTGGAGATCATCACCACCGAGCCGCCGCGCTCGGAGGCCAGCAGGTGGGGTTTGGCCGCCTCGGTCAGGCGCACGAAGGGCATCAGGTCGGCCGCGAAGCCGCGCTCCCACTGGTCGGGGGTGGGCGCGCTGCCGCCGGAGACGTTGGACACCAGCACGTCCAGGCCGCCGAGCTCGGCCGCTGCGTCGTCGACGAAGGAGGGCAGCGCGTCGTGGTCGGTGACGTCCAGGGCGCGAGAGAACACGCGGGCGCCGGTCTGTTCCAGCTCCCGTGCCGCCTCGGACAGCGGTTCGGGGGTGCGCGCGCAGATCGCGAGGTCGGCGCCCTCGGCGGCGAACAGCTGGGCGATGGCCCGGCCGATCCCCCTGCTGGCGCCGGTCACGGCGACCCGCGCCCCCTTCAGTCCCAGATCCATTGCCCCGTCCCCTTCGCTCTCGGCTCGCACGGCCGCCTGCCGGGGGCGCACGCGCCGCTTCGGGCACACGGCGGGCAGCCGCCGCAACCGCCCCGCGACGGCAGACGGGCGGGCCGCCCCTGTGGGGTGGCCCGCCCGCGTCAACCTATCGCACGCGTGTGCCGGGGCACCGGTTCCGGAGGGGCCGGTGCGTTGGGGGCGGTCAGGCCCCGGTGGAGTGGAAGCCGCCGTCGACGTGGACGATCTCGCCGGTGGTGGCGGGGAACCAGTCCGACAGCAGCGCCACGACCGCCTTGGCCGCGGGCTCGGGGTTGGTGACGTCCCAGCCCAGCGGGGCGCGCTCGGGCCAGTGCTTGGCCAGCTCGGAGAACCCGGGGATGCTGCGGGCGGCCATGGTGCTCAGCGGCCCGGCGGAGACCAGGTTGACCCGGATGTTCTGGCCGCCGACGTAGCGGGCCAGGTAGCGGGCGGTGGAGGTCAGCGCGGACTTGGCCACGCCCATCCAGTCGTAGATGGGGTAGGAGACGCTGTTGTCGAAGTCCAGGGCCACGACCGAGCCGCCGTCCTTCATCAGCGGCAGCAGCGAGGTGGTCAGCGACTTCAGGGAGAAGGTCGAGGTGTGCATGGCCGTGGCCACGTCCGACCACTCGGTGTTGAGGAAGTTGCCGCCCAGGGCGTCCTGCGGGGTGAAGCCGATGGAGTGCACGACGCCGTCGAGGCCGTCCACGTGCTCGCCGACGCGGGCGGCCAGGGTGGAGAGCTGCTCGTCGTCGGTGACGTCCAGCTCCAGGATCGGGGGCGTCTCGGGCAGGCGCTTGGCGATGCGCTCCACCAGGCTCAGGCGGCCGTAGCCGGTGAGCACGACCGTGGCGCCCTGCTCCTGGGCCAGGCGGGCCACGTGGAAGCCGATGGAGGAGTCGGTGAGCACCCCGGTGACGAGGATGCGCTTGCCTTCGAGGATTCCCATGTTCGGGTCGTCCGTCCTGTCTGTGGTCCGTTGCGGAAGGGGAGCCCTTCCGGTGGCTGGAGGGAAAAAAAGGGGGGGCGAACCCGGTCAGTGGCCCATGCCCAGGCCGCCGTCGACGGGGATCACGGCGCCGGAGATGTAGGCGCCGCCGGGCCCGGCGAGGAAGCCCACCGTCCTGGCGATGTCCGCGGAGGAGCCGAGACGGCCCAGCGGGACGTTCTTCTTGATCTCGGCCTGGCGCTCCTCGGACAGGGCCGCGGTCATGTCGGTCTCGATGAAGCCGGGGGCGACGACGTTGACCGTGATGTTGCGCGAACCCAGCTCGCGGGCCAGGGAGCGGCCGAAGCCGACGAGCCCGGCCTTGGAGGCGGCGTAGTTGGCCTGGCCGCCGGAGCCGAGGAGGCCCACGACGGAGGAGATGAGGACGATGCGGCCCGAGCGCTTGCGCATCATGCCGCGCACGGCGCGCTTGGCCACGCGGTAGGCGCCGGTGAGGTTGGTGTCCAGCACGGAGGAGAACTCGTCCTCGCTCATCAGTGCCAGCAGCTGGTCCTTGGTGATGCCGGCGTTGGCCACGAGCACCTCGACGGGACCCTGCGCCTCCTCGACCTCCTTGAAGGCGGCGTCGACCTGGGCGGAGTCGGTGATGTCGCAGCGGACACCCAGCAGGCCCTCCGGGGGCTCGCCGGAGCGGTAGGTCACCGCGACGTCGTCTCCGCCCGCGGCCAGCTCACGGGCGATGGCCAGGCCGATTCCGCGGCTGCCGCCGGTGACCAGTACCGAGCGCGACATAGGGGCTCCTCTTCTCCTGCGGCTGCTGTGATCAGCCACGACGTGGTGTTGCGGGGGGTGGGATCGCATTGCAGCGTACCGAGCTACCCGGCGGTAGACGCAACCGAGGCGGACAGGGGCACCGATCCGCCCATGTGCGGGGATTCCGGACACGCTGGGGGACGCCCCGAGCACGGCGGCCGGTGGTGAGGTGTGTCACCGCCACGCCGGTCGTGGTGGCCCGTTTCCAGGCGGCCTCAGCCAGGCACCCGTAGAGCGTGCGAGTTCCCCACCAGCCGAAGGGGGGTGGGCGGTCGTGGTGGGCACCGGCTTCAAGGTCCAGTGCTGGGGGCGGGGACCGACTGAGGGCAAGTTCGCCTAGCGAACTTGGCGAAGGAGATCCCTTCACTCCGGCCGCTTCAGGGGTCTGGTGGGCGTCGCTGAGGGGTCCGGGAGAACGCCGGGAGGAACGCCCCACGGGAGTGACCCCTCAGCCATCCGGAAACGGGGGTACAAGGTCCAGACCAACAGCAACCACCAAGCCCCGCGCGTGACCGCGCGTCGTAGGGGGTCCGCAAGTTGTAGAGCGTCGCTGCGTCAGCAACCACGCACCCGTAGAGCCCGGGCAGACGTCCAGCCCCAACAGGGTTGGCGAAGAGCGAACCAGCGTCCGTCACCACGCGCCCGTAGAGCTGACAGCGGCGGCGTGCGTTCTACCAGTGGAGTGGCTGGGCTTCGCTGAGGGCTCAGCCCCCTCTGGCGCACCGCCAGCCTGCGCTCCACGGGTGCACGGCCGAGGTTTCCCGCCCCGTCCCGGATACCGGCCCGCCGGCCACACCGGTCCGGGCCTCAGGCCCAGCCCGCGTCGTGGGCCAGGATGGCGGCCTGCACGCGGTTGGACATGTCCAGCTTGGCCAGGATGCGGCTGACGTGGGCCTTGACCGTGGCCTCGCGCATGCCCAGGTCGCGGCCCGCCTCGGCGTTGGACCGGCCCCGGGCCACCGCGAGGAGCACCGACCGCTCGCGCTCGCTGAGCACCGACAGGCGGCGCACCGCCTCGGCGCGGCCCGCCGCGGAGTCGGCGGGGGCGGGCGCGGCGAAGCGTTCGAGCATGCGCTTGGTGACGCTGGGCGCGAGCATCGCGTTGCCCTCGTGGACGGTGCGCACCGCGCCGATGAGGTCGCGCGGCGGGGTGTCCTTGAGCAGGAAGCCCACCGCACCGGCCCGCAGGGCGCTGTGCACGTACTCGTCGAGGTCGAAGGTGGTCAGCAGGACCACGCGGGGCGGCCGGGGCAGAGCGGTCAGGCGGGCGGCGGCGGTGATCCCGTCGGTGCCCGGCATGCGGATGTCGAGCAGCACCACGTCGGGGACGAGTTCCTCGGCCAGGCGCACGGCCTCGGCGCCGTCGCCGCCCTCGCCCACCACCTCGATGTCGGGGGCGGAGTCCAGGATCATCCGCAGGCCGGATCTGACCAGGAGTTCGTCATCGACCAGGAGCGTGCGGATCACCTTCGGAAACCTCTTCCTCTTCCTCCGTACCGGATGGATCGTCGGTTCGCACGATAGCGCGCAGACGCCACCCGCCGTCGGGGCACGCCCCCGCGCTGAGGCTTCCGCCGGAGAGCACGACGCGCTCGTGCAGCCCGGTCAGGCCGAAACCGCTGCGGGGCATGGGCGCGGCCGGGCCCCTCCCGGGCGCGTTGGCCACCTCCACCTCCAGCTGGCGGTCGGCGTAGTGAAGGAGCAGGGTGACGGCGGCGCCGGGCGCGTGCTTGGCGGCGTTGGTCAGCCCCTCCTGGACGATCCGGTAGGCGGTGCGCTGGACGCCCGTCGGCAGCGGGCGTGCCCGGCCGGTCTCCTCGCGGTCGATCGGCATCCCGGCGGCGCGCCACTCCTCGACCAGGCGGTCCAGATCGGACAGGACCGGTTGGGGCGCGGTGGGCGCGGCGGCGGTGTCGTCGCGCAGCACCCCGAGGATGCCGCGCAGTTCGGTGAGGGCCTCGCGTCCGGTGGTGCGGATGAGCCCGGCGGCCTCGACGGTGCGCGGGTCCTCGGCGGAGACCTCCAGCCCGCCCGCGTGCAGCACCATGAGGCTGACCCGGTGGGCGACCACGTCGTGCATCTCCCGGGCGATGCGGGTGCGCTCGGCGGTGATGGCCTGCTCGGCCATCATGTGCTGTTCGCGTTCGAGGCGTTCGGCGCGCTCGTGGAGGCGGTCGATGAGCTGGCGGCGGGTGCCCACCCACAGGCCGAAGACCATCGGTACGACCAGCAGCATGCCGATGAGGAAGATCTGTCCGAGGGGGTTGGCGTCGTAGGCGACGATCATGGCCAGGCTGTACACGGCGAACCAGCCCACCAGCAGGCGCCGGTTGGCGTGGTAGACCGAGTACGAGTACATGGCGATCGCGGCCGGGACGAAGTTGGCGAAGCACAGCAGCAGCACGGCCGCGGTCACGAGCATCCACTGCGGGAAACTCCGCCGCAGGAGCACCGTCGCCCCGGCGAACAGGACCGGGACCACGTAGAGGATCATCCCGACGGCCAGGGCGCCCCCGAGGTTCCAGGAGGCCAGGACCGCGGGAACGGCGGCGATGAGCCCGCCGAACATGCCGTGCTGCACGCTGCCCGCCAACTGGAAGAACCCGCTCAACGGCAGGGGCAGCACGGCGTAGAGCCAGTCGGCGATGGTCAGGCGGCGGGCCCACCACCACTCCCGGTTCTTGTTCAGCAGGGCGTTGGCGGCCCTGCCCCGATCGCTCAACCAGCTCCTCATGCTGCGGAGTCTACGGCGGCGCCCTTGGTCGGACCGTGCGCGCGCCGCGCCCGGTCGCGCGCGGTCCGATCGTCGGTCCGCCCGCGAAAGCCCAGGCGGACAAGGGTGCGTGGCGAACCCGCCACGGAGGGCGATCCACCGACCCCCGACGAAAGTCGGTGCGCCGGCCAGACGAAGGAGTCGCGAACCCGGCCGTCACCGTTCCTTTGGCCGAGTCGCGAATCGGCCCAGCGGGGGACGCCCCGGCCGGTCGCGCGGACCTAGCGTGGTGGGCAGCCGGGACGGAGAGCCCGCCCGGCCCGCACACCATCCCCGATTCCTGGAGCTGTCTGCCGTGACCGAGTTCACCGTGAAGCCCGACCCGACGGTCACCTCACCGCCGGTGGTGGTCGCCCGGGGCCTCACCAAGACCTACGACACCGGCGACAGCCAGGTCCACGCCCTGGCCGGGGTGGACGTGGAGTTCCACCGGGGCGCGTTCACCGCGATCATGGGCCCCTCGGGTTCGGGCAAGTCCACCCTGATGCACTGCCTGGCCGGGCTGGACGTGCCCACCTCGGGCACCGTGCACCTGGGCCGCACCCAGATCACCGGCCTGCGCGACGCCGAGCTGACCCTGCTGCGCCGCGACCGGATCGGGTTCATCTTCCAGTCGTTCAACCTGCTGCCGATGCTGACCGCCGAGCAGAACATCCTGCTGCCGTCGCAGATCGCCCGGCGCGGAGTCGACAAGCAGCGCTTCGACCACATCATCGACGTGGTGGGCCTGCGCGACCGGCTCAGCCACCTGCCCGCCAAGCTCTCCGGCGGCCAGCAGCAGCGCGTGGCCGTGGCCCGCGCCCTGCTCAACGCGCCCGAGGTCGTCTACGCCGACGAGCCCACCGGCAACCTGGACTCGCGCTCGGGCACCGAGGTGCTGGAGTTCCTGCGCGACTCGGCCCGCGACCTGAACCAGACCATCGTCATGGTCACCCACGACCCCGTGGCCGCCTCCTACGCCGACCGCGTGGTCTTCCTGCGCGACGGCCGCCTGGTGGACGAGGTCGTCGAGCCCACCGCCGAGCTGGTCTCGGCGCGGCTGCTGAAGCTGGAAGAGGCCTGAGGGACATGCTGCGCACCACACTCGCCGGGCTGCGGCTGCACAAGTCCCGGTACGTCACCACCGTGCTGGCGATCCTGCTGGGGGTCATGTTCGTGTCGGGGACCATGGTCTTCGCCGACACCCTCAACGCCAGCTACGAGAAGTCCGTCATGGGCTCGGCCACCAGCGTGGACTCCATCGCCGTCCCGGTCGAGCCCGAGTTCGACCCCGAGAGCACGGAACCGCCCGAGGAGCGGGTTCCCTTCACCGAAGAGCAGCTGGACGCGGTCCGGGCGCTGCCCGAGGTCGACGAAGCGGGCGGAACCCTGCGGGGCGAGGCCGTGCTCCTGGACGACGAGGGCCGGGCGACCGGCTTCCTGCCGCCCAGGGCGCTCGGGCTGAACGGGATCAGCCGGTTCTCCGCCGACGAGGGCTCGCTCCCCGCGAACGGGGACGAGATCGCCCTGGCCACCTCCACCTCGGAGCAGCTCGGTTTCACGATCGGCGACACGGTGACCGTGCTCGACCCCGAAGGGGAGAAGCGCGACTTCACCGTCACCGGGCTGGTCGACTTCGGTGTGGACCGGACCTACAGCGCCGCGGGCGCCGTCGTCTTCGCCCCGGACACGGCCCGGGAGATGACCGGCGTGACGGGCTACGCCGAGATCGACGTGCTCGCGGCCGAGGGCCACACCCCGCAGGAGGTGACCGACGCCGTCGCCGCCGAACTCGGGACGACGGCCGACGTGCGCACCGGTGAGGAGGTCGGCCTGGAGATAGCCGAGGCCTCGGGCGGCCAGACGGAGCTGATCCGCACCGCACTGCTGCTGTTCGCCTTCGTCGCGATGTTCGTCGCCGGGATCGTCATCTACAACACCTTCGCCATCCTCATCGCCCAGCGCCAGCGCGAGCTGGCCCTGCTTCGGTGCGTGGGCGCCAAGCGCGGCCAGGTCTTCCGGTCGGTGCTGGCCGAGTCGGCGGTCGTGGGCCTGGTCTCCTCCGCCCTGGGCGTGCTGGCCGGTGTGGGTGTCGGCATGGCCGGCGCGACCTACGGCGGCCCGCTCCTGGGCACGGGGGAGGCGGTGCCTGTGGTCGTCACTCCGACGGCGGTCCTGGTCGGCCTGGCCGTGGGCACCGTGGTGACCGTGTTCTCCGCCCTGGTCCCGGCCACGCGCGCCACCCGGGTGGCGCCGCTGGCCGCCCTGCGCACCAGCGCCACCGCCGCCGGTCTGGAGAAGGGCACCGGCTGGGTCCGCGTCGTCGTCGGTCTGCTGGCCTTCACGATCGCGGCCGCCCTGGTGGTCCTGACCCAGGTAGCGGACCTGAGCACGATGGGCCTGGTCGTCGTCACCGCCGCCGCCCTCATCGCGTTCGTGGGCGTGGTCGTGCTGGGGCCGCTGCTGGTGCGCGGCATCGTGCGCGTGGTCGGCATCCCCCTGCGGAAGGTGGGCGTGCCGAGCATGCTGGCGGTGGACAACTCCACCCGCAGCCCGCGCCGCGCGGCCACCGCGATGATCGCCCTGACCGTGGGCGCCACCCTCATCACCGGCTACTCGGTGATCAGCGCCTCCGTCGAGACCACCATGACTCGGCAGTTGGAGGAGCAGTTCCCGGTGGACTACCAGATCACCCCGCAGTTCTCCCTGCAGGAGCCGGGCACCGGCGCCGACACGGCCGGGGCTCCGGAGGGGACCGAGCAGTCCGGAGGCGAGGAGGACGCGCCCGTCGAGGGGCCCGCCGACGGCGCCGAGGGGCCCGCCGAACCCGTGGAGCCGACCGAGGGCGCGAGCACCAGCGAGGGCTCCGGAGCGGAGACCGGAACCGCCCAGGGACCGCAGTTCCCCACCATCCCGGACGAGGTCCGGGTGGCGTTGGAGGGCCAGCCCGCCCTGGGCGAGGTCTTCGGCCAGCGCAGCACCTACGTCGAGGCGTACGAGGACCAGGGCGTCAGCGTCTACACCTACCCGGGTGCCGAGATCGGCGTCGACCTCACCAGCGACACCGTCGAGGGCGACCTGGCCGACATGGGCCCTGGCAGGGCCACGGTGGCGGAGCGCAACGCCGAGGGCGCCGGGGTGGGCGACACCCTCACGCTCCCGGCTGAGGACGGCCAGGACCTGTCCGTGGAGATCGTCGCGGTCGTGGAGGACATGCAGACCCTGTCGGGCGTGACCCTGCACCCGGAGGACTTCGCTACGGCCTTCCCCTCGGTGGACGAGGACGAGATGCTGTTCGTCAGCGCCGCCGAGGGAGCCGACGCCGCCGAGGTGCGCGACGCGGTCAACGCCGCGGTCGAGGACCACCCCACCATGCAGGTCGGGTCGGCGGCCGAGATGAAGAACCAGTTCTCCGGCGTCCTGGACATCGCCTTCTACACCATCGCGGCGATGCTCGGCCTGGCGATCGTCATCGCGGTGTTCGGCATCTCCAACACCATGGCGCTGTCGGTGCTGGAGCGCACCCGCGAGTCCGCGCTGCTGCGGGCGCTGGGGCTGGCCCGGGGCCAGCTGCGCCGGATGCTGAGCGTGGAGGCCGTGCTGCTGTGCCTGATCGGCGCCGGTATCGGCATCGCGCTGGGCGTGGTGTTCGGCTGGGCGGCCGGGGCCTCGGTCCTGCCGGACATGGTCTTCTCGGTGCCCTTCGGCCAGATCGCGGTGTTCATCGTGATCGCCGTCCTGGCCGGGCTGCTGGCCTCGGTGCTGCCAGCCCGACGGGCGGCGGCCACCTCCATCACGGGGGCGCTGGCCAGCGAGTAGGCCGCCACGGCCCCGCGGGCGCACGCGCGGTCACAGCGGAAAACGCGCGGGCCCCCTTCCATCCGAAGACGGAAGGGGGCCCGCGCTTTCGGCGTTCTCCCCTGGTCGAAGCGGAGTTCCCCGACGGAGGCGGCGCCCCGCGCGGAATGCACCCGAGGCCGTGTCCCGAGCGCCGCGCCCCAGGCAGTACGCCTCAGACGGAGCGGTCCTCAGGTGTCCGGGGCGCCGGTGTCCCTGGGGTCCTCGGCGTCCGGAACGTAGTCCGCCGTGCCGGTGGTCCGGTCGCGCTCGTCGTCCCGGGCGCCGTGGGGCGTGTCCGCCGGATGCTCGTAGGGCCTGTCGGGGTGCTCGCTGCGCACGGCCGCGCCCTCGTCGACGTCGGGCGTGACGTCGTCGCTCTCCTCGTGCATGGCCTCCTGCTCGGCGCTGCGGGTCTCCCCTCCCCAGCTCTCGCGCGGGTAGAGGTCGCTGCGCTCGGAGCGCACCGCCTCGTCGATCCCCCGCGGCTCGGCCGAACTGTCGGTCCCCGGCATGTCGGGGTCCTCGAAGTCGTACTCCTGGATGTCGTAGTCGGCCTCGATCCGACGCTCCCGGGCGACGGCCTTGCTCAGCTCGGGGTCGTCCCCCATGTCGGTGTCCACGTCATAGGGCTCTTCAGTCATGTTCGCCCCCTTTCCCTCGTTAGTCCCGTGCCCCAAACCGGCGCACCTATGTCACCGGCGGGCGCACGGGAGGGCCGGGCGGGCCGGGGGCGGCCCCGCCGAACGCCCCGCTACCGGCGGCGGGCGCGCTCGGCACGGCGCAGCAGCAGCGGGCGCAGGGCGGCCTCCAGTGCGACGGAGGCGTCGAGCTTGCTCTGGCCCACGACGCGGTCCTCGAAGTGGATGGGGATCTCCACCATCTTCTGTCCGCGCCGGTAGGCCCGGTAGTGCATCTCCACCTGGAAGGCGTAGCCCGTGCTCTCGATGCCGGGCAGGTCCAGGACGCGCAGGGCCGAGGCCCGCCAGATCTTGAAGCCCGCGGTGACGTCGCGGACGGGGATGGACAGCACGGTCTTGACGTAGGCGTTGGCCCAGCCGCTCAGCAGGCGGCGGCTGAGGTTCCACCGCTCGGACAGGCTGCCGCCGGGGACGTAGCGGCTGCCGATCACCACGCCCGCGTTGGTGGCGTGCAGGGTGCCGAGCAGCTGGGGCACGTAGCCCACGGGGTGGCTGAGGTCGGCGTCCATCTGCACGACGTGGTCGGCGCCCTCCTCCAGGGCGCGGGTCATGCCCGCGACGTAGGCGCGGCCCAGACCGTCCTTGGCGGTGCGGTGGACGACGCCGACGCGCCCGGCGAACTCGACCGCGAGCTTGTCGGCGACCTCACCGGTGCCGTCGGGGGAGCCGTCGTCCACGACCACCACCCGCAGCCGCGGCAGGTCCAGGGCCATGAGCTGGCCCACCAGCACGGGGAGGTTGTCGGCCTCGTTGTAGGTGGGCACGACCACCGTCACCCGGGAGTCGGCCCACGGCGCCGGGAGCGCGACAGGTTCGGGGGTGACGCGCACGGGCGGGGAGGGCGGCTGCTGGGGAGGCGGCTGGGAGGACATGCGCGGCGGCTCCTGCGGATCGGACGGGTGGTGCGGGACGGGCGGAGCGTACGCGGGATACGCGTGTGAACGGTAGGGTACGCGGTCCCTTCCCCCGTTCGCAGAGGAGAAGTCCGTTTCTCCTCCCCTCACTGCCCCCGCTCCTGGGCGACCACCGCGACGTGGACGAGGGCGCCCGTCTCCTCCAGGGTCATCAGCACCTCGGGGTCGGCGCTGCTGTCGGTGACCAGGTGGGCGATCTCCTCGGGGGCGACGGTGGGCACCATGGTGTCGGCGCCGATCTTGGTGTGGTCGGCCAGGACGATGGTCTCCTCGGCGCAGGCGGCCAGGGCGCGGTCCACGCTGGCCACGGCCGGGTTGGGGGTGCTCAGGCCGCGGTCGGCGCTGACCCCGTTGCCGGAGAGGAAGGCGCGGTTGACCCGCAGTCCGGCCAGGCTCTCCTCCGCCGCGGCCCCGACCAGGGCCCGGATGGGGCCGTGCAGGGTGCCCCCGGTCACGACCACCTCCACTCCGGCGGCCCCGGCCAGGACGTCGGCGACGCGCAGGGAGTTGGTGACCACGGTCAGGTCGGTGCGGGTCAGGAGCGCGCGGGCGAAGGCCTCGGCGGTGCTGCCGGGGCCGATGGTGACGGCGTCGCCGGGGCGCACCAGGCGGGCGGCCGCGGCGGCGATGGCGGCCTTCTCGGCGGCGCACTGGCCGCTCTTGCCGGAGTAGCTCTGCTCGTGGCCGATCCTGCCGGGCAGGGCGACCCCGCCCCGGCGGCGGTCGACCAGCCCCTCGGTCTCCAGCGCGCGCACGTCGCGGCGGATGGTGACCTCCGAGGCGCGGACCCTGACGGCGATGTCGCGCAGGGACATGGTGCCGTTGGCGCGCACGAGTTCGAGAATGCGCTCGCGGCGCTCGGCGGCGAACGCCGGACGGTTCTCCTCGGCCATGGACCCACTTCCGTGCTCTGGTCGGGCACGGGCCACGGTCCCGCGCGACTCCCTAGACTACGGACCCGTCGGCGGTGGGGACGCGCCCGCTCCGGGCGGCGTCCTCGGGGGCCGACTGTTTCGGGACCCTTCCGGCCGCGGTCTCGGGCTCCCCGGCCTCCGCGGCGGCCTCCTCCCCGGTGGTCTGGGCCCCCTCTCTCAGGAGGGTGACGACGACGATCGCCGTGAGCGCCACCAGACCGACGAGCGCTCCCGCGCCGAGCAGTACCACGACAGACATCTGGGCCTCCCAGGGGACGGGCTGACCTGCCAATAACCGAATTCCCGGTTTGGGTTGACCTCACACCACCGAACGAGGTGGAGATCGGGACACAATGGGGGGCATGAAGCTCGATCCGGCACCCCTGTCCACCGAGGTGTGGTGGGTACGCACCTCAGCCGCCGACGACCGCCTGCTGCGCCTGTTGGACGAGGAGGAACGGTCACGCAACGCCCGCTTCCGGCTCCAGGCCGACCGTGACCGGCACCTGCTGGGCCGGGCGGTGTCCCGGCTGCTGCTGGCAGAGCGGGCCGACTGCCCGCCCGAGAAGGTGACCTTCGCTTTGCGCTGCCGTTCCTGTGAGGAGAAGGAGCGGACGGGCGCGAGCCGGGGCGGGGACTCAGCGCAGGGCCCGCACGGCAAGCCGCACCCCTCCGGTCCCGCCGAGGGGTGGGAGGTCTCCGTCAGCCACTCGGGCGAGTGGGTGGTGCTGGCCCTGGCCCGCGAGGTGCCCGTGGGCGTGGACGTGGAACGCGTGTCCCCTGGCCGCGACCTGGAGGGGCTGGCGGGCTACACGCTGGGCGGGCCCGAGCAGCAGGCCTGGGAGCGCCTCTCCCCCGCCGACCGGGTCAGCGCCTTCTTCCGCTACTGGGCCCGCAAGGAGGCGCTGCTGAAGGCGACCGGCCTGGGCCTGTCCGGCGGGATGCGGCGGGTGCTGCTGAGTCCGGCGGACGCCGCCCCGGAACTGCTGTCCTGGGAGGGCGGCGGGGCGCCGGGGGCGGTCGCGCTGGCGGACCTGGAGGTCGGTGCGGCCCCGGACCGGGACGGGGAGGAGTACCGCTCCGCGCTGGCGGCGCTGACCGACCGGCCGCTGGAGCTGGAGCCGCGCACCCACGAGGAGACCGTCCGGCTGCTGCGCTCCCGGCCGGGCGGCGGCTGAGCCCCGGGGCCGCGGGCGCGCCGCCCCCGGACCCCTCAGGCGCCCTCGCGGGCCAGGTGGCGGCTGATGACCATGCGCTGCACCTGGTTGGTGCCCTCCACGATCTGGAGCACCTTGGCCTCGCGCATGTAGCGCTCGACGGGGAAGTCGCGGGTGTAGCCGTAGCCGCCGAAGACCTGCACGGCGTCGGTGGTGACCCTCATGGCGGTGTCGGTGGCCAGGAGCTTGGCCATCGCGGCCTGCTTGCCGAAGGGGAGGCCGGCGTCGCGCAGGCGGGCGGCCGACAGGTAGAGCTCGCGGGAGGCGGCGACCTGGGTGGCCATGTCGGCGAGTATGAAGCCCACGCCCTGGAAGTCGCCGATGGCGGTGCCGAACTGGCGGCGTTCGCGGGAGTAGTCCACGGCGGCGTCGAGGGCGGCCTGGGCGAGGCCGACCGCGCAGGCGGCGATGCCCAGGCGCCCGGAGTCCAGAGCGGACAGGGCGATGCCGAAGCCCTTGTCCCGCTCGCCCACCAGGGCGTCGGCCCCGAGCCGGACGTCGTCGAGGAGGACCCCGGCGGTGGTCGATGAGTTCATGCCCATCTTGCGCTCGGGGGCCGCCGACCCCAGGCCGGGGGTGTCGGCGGGGACGTGGAAGCAGCTGATGCCGCGGGCGCCGGAGTCGGGGGCCCCGGTGCGGGCGAAGAGCGTGTAGTAGTCGGCCCGGCCGCCGTGGGTGATCCAGGCCTTGGCGCCGTTGACGCGGTAACCCTCCCCGTCGGCCTCGGCCCGGGTGGCCAGGGCGGAGGCGTCCGATCCCGAAGCGGCCTCGGACAGGCAGTAGGCGCCCAGGAGGTCGCCGCCGAGCATGCCGGGCAGGTGGGCGTCCTTCTGCGCGTCGGAGCCGAAGGCGGCCAGGGGGTAGCAGGACAGGGTGTGGACGCTCACGCCCAGGCCGACCGCGAGCCAGCCCCGGGCCAGCTCCTCCACCACCTGGAGGTAGACCTCGTAGGGCTGGTCCCCGCCGCCGTGGCGGCCGGGGTAGGGCAGGCCGAGCAGTCCGGCGCCGCCGAGCACGCGGAAGACCTCGCGCGGGAACAGGCCGCCCTCCTCGTCCCCGGCGGCTCGCGGGGTCAGCTCCTTGTCCACGATCTCCCGGGTCAGTTCCAGGAGCTGCTCCGCCTCGGGGGTGTGCAGAGTACGTGCGACCGTCATGAACCTCTCCCGCGCCTGTCCGTCATGTGGACACCTAGTAGGACGTCCAACTATATGGTGACGCACGGCACCCCCGCTCCACAAGCCGACGGGTCCGGGCGCTGCGATCCCTTGGACGGCGCACCGCTCCGGCGGCTGTCGCGTTAGACGGGGCGGCCCGCCGCGCCCGCGGCGACAGCACGTCTGTACACGAGCCCCCTCTTCGTCCTAGATTCCACGCATGGACCTCGAACTCCGCCACCTGCGCACCATCTGCCTCCTGGCCGACACCGGCAGCGTGACCAAGGCGGCCGCCGCGCTCTCCACCTCCCAGCCCGCGCTGACCACCCAGCTCCAGCGGATCGAGCGCGAGGTCGGCGGACCCCTGTTCCACCGGGGGCGTTCGGGGGTCCGCCCCACCGAACTGGGCGAGTTCGTGCTGGTGCGCGCCCGCTCGGTCCTGCTGTCCATGGACGACCTGCTGCACGACATCACCGCGCGCGGGGCCTCCCCCACCACCCTGCGTGTGGGCGGGGTCGGGCCGCTGACGCTGGAGCTGTCGGCCCGCATGCCCGAGGTCTTCCCGAACGTGCCCGTCCACGTGCGCACGGAGTACTCCCCCAAGCTGGTCACCGACCTGGTGCGCGCGGGCCGCCTGGACCTGGGGACCACGATCGACTACGTGGACCGCGACCTGTCCACCGACGGCCCCCTGTCCTGGGCGATGCTCTCGGTGGAGCCGCTGCACGTGGCGCTGTGGGCCGACCACCCCCAGGCGAAGCGGTCGCTGGTCAGGCTGGGCGACCTCGCCGGGTCGCCGTGGGCGCTGACCCCGCCGGACGGCACCGGCTGGCCCGAGTGCTTCTACCTGGCCTGCCAGCGGGCCGGGTTCACGCCCGAGGTCCCCTACCGGCTCTACGACCGCTCCGAGATCCGCGACCTCGTCGCCGACCGCCGGGCGGTCGCGCCGTGCCAGCCGGACTTCGACACCGGACCGGACGTGGTGGTACGCCCCCTGGAGGGCGAGCCCATACAGCTGCGCCACCTGCTGGTCTGGCGGCGCGACAGTCCGATCCAGCAGGCCTCCGACACGATCGCGCGGCTGGCCCGCGAGATCCTGGGCGGCCCGTCCCGCACGCCGGAACCCCCGGCCCCGGGCGCCGCCGGGTACGCCGACGGCGCCGCTTCCGCTCTCGGCCGGGCTCCGGGCGAGCGGTGCGACGGGCGCGCGACGGGGGCGCTCAAGGGCTGAGCCGACCGCATTCCACCCCCTCCCACCTGCACACACGTCACATGACGACCGGTCGGTTTGTGAGGTGGGGCGGCACGCGTAGAGTGTTTACCCGCAAGTAACGTACTCGTGAGTAGACATACCCCCGCCGTCCGCTCCACAGACACGTACCTCTCCCCCACGGGCCCCGCCCCGCCCGTTCCGCGAAGGCACGACCGAGTCCAGGACACCATCATGCGACCACTGAGCATCCTCTCCTCGACGCTGGCCGTCACGGTTCTCCTCACCTCCTGCTCCAGCGGCACGGACAACTCCGACCGGGCCGACACGCCCGGGGTGACGGACGACGCCGTCGTCATCGGCACGCACCAACCGCTCACCGGAGCGGCCTCCCCGGGGTTCCGGCACGTCTCCACCGGCGCCCGCGCCGTGTTCGACTACATCGACGACAACGGCGGCATCCACGGCCGCCGGATCGAGTACCAGGTCCAGGACGACGCGTTCGACCCCGCGCAGACGCTGGAGGCCACCCGCAGCCTCATCGACGACCAGGAGATCTTCGCCATGCTCGGCGGCCTGGGCACCCCCACCCACGAGGCCGTGATCGAGGAGCTCAACGAGGCGGGCGTCCCCGACCTGTTCGTCTCCTCCGGCGCCCTGGCCTGGGACCAGCCCGAGGTCTACCCCTACAGCTACGGCTTCCAGGTGGACTACACCCGGGAGGCCAAGATCCAGGGCCAGTACATCGCCGAGAACTTCCCCGGCGACAGTGTCGGCCTGCTCTACCAGAACGACGACGTGGGCCCCTCCTCGCACGCGGGGATCGAGCAGTACCTCACCGAGGAGATCGTGGCCTGGGAGTCCTACGACCCCGGCGTCCCCGAGCTCGCCGGACAGGTCCAGGAACTCAAGCGGTCCGGCGCCGAGATCGCCGTCTGCCACTGCATCCCCGCCTTCCTGGCCCTGGCCGTCCTGGAGGCCACCGCGATCGGCTACACCCCGCAGTGGGTGGCGCCCAGCTTCGGCGGCGACGTGGCGGTGGCCACCGGGCTGATCGAGGAGTACGCGCAGGGCACGGCGGCCGAGAACGTGCCGCTCGAGGCCTTCCTGGACGACCTGATCATCACCGCGTTCCTGCCGATGGCCGCCCAGCGCGAGGACCCGTGGACGGAGTTCTTCCTGGAGGTCCACGAGAGGTACAACGAGGGCACGCCCTTCACCGACACCACCGTCTACGGCATGGTCCAGGCGGTCCTGTTCGCCCAGGTGCTGATGGAGACCGGCCCCGACCTGACCCGGGAGAGCCTGCTCGCCACCCTCGACTCCCACGAGTGGACGGGGCCCGGCCTGGTGCCGTTCAACGCCACCGAGAACGACCACAGCGGTTACGCCGGGGTGATGGTGGTGCAGCACCACTCCGGTGAGGAGCCCGAGGTCCTCCAGGAGCCCATGGTCACCGACAGCGGCGGCGGGGAGATCCTGCCCTTCGAGCTGGACCGGCCCGCACCCGACGAGGTGGCCCTCTTCGGGGGGTCCGGCGGCTAGACCGGCGGACCGGCGGCGGTGCGCCGCCGGTCCGGGTACGGCGGACGGCCCGGGGGGCACACGGACGCGCGACCGCCTCGGGAACGCGCGTGTGCGGCCCGGTCCTCAGGACCGGGCCCGCCCGCGGCGCGAGCGCACCCACCAGACCGCGCCGATCACCACCGCGAGCGCCACCCCGCACACGGCCGCCGGCAGGCCCGGGTCCGTACCGCCGACGCCGACCAGCACCAGCGCCGCCGTACTCGGCACCCCGCCCAGGAGCGTGCCCAGCGCGAAGGGCCACATCCGCACCCGGGTCAGCCCGAAGCCGTAGTTGACCGCCTGGTAGGGGATGACCGGGATCAGGCGCAGTTGGAGCACCGCCAGCAGGGCGCGCCCGCCCGCCAGGGTCTCCAGCCGGGCGCGGACCCCTTCGGGCAGCCGCCGGGCCACCGCGTCGCCCGCCACGTGGCGGGCGACCCAGAACTGGGCCAGGGCGGCGCACACCCCGCCCGCCACGGCCAGGACCAGGCCCAGGGACATACCGAAGAGCAGTCCGGCGGCGGCGTTGAGGGCGGGCCGGGGCAGGAAGGCGAACACCCCCAGCAGGTACACGCCCAGGTAGGCCAGCGGAGCGGCCGCTCCGGCCTCCTCCACCCAGGTCTGGAGGGCGTCCAGGTCGGGACCCCACAGCAGCGCCGACACCAGCAGCGCCACCCAGAGCAGCAGCAGGGCGAGCCGCGACACGTCCGCGGCGCGCGAGCCGCGCGTGTCCTCACCCATGGCCACAGCGTACGCCCGGCGCCGGACTCACCCGGAACCGCGCATAGGCGCCGTCCGGTGCGAACGGGGCGGTCCGCGCTATTCCGGCCGGTCGGGGTGTCCGGGTTCCTCGGAGGCCTCGGGGAGGCGGAGGACGAACGCCGCCCCGCCGAGCAGCTCGCTGTGCGCGGCCAGCAGGCCGCCGCCGTGGGCCCGCGCGATCTCGCGGGAGATGGCCAGCCCCAGACCGCTGCCGCCGGGATCGCGCTCCCGCGACTCGCTCAACCGCGCGAAGCGCTCGAAGATCCGCTCCCGCTCCCCGGGCGGAATCCCCGACCCGTCGTCGTGCACCTCCACCACGGCGAAGCCGCCCTCCCGCCGGACGATGACGTCGACGCGGGACGTCGCGTGCCGGTCGGCGTTGGCGATCAGGTTCGTCAGGACCCGCACGAGGCGCAGGCGGTTGGCCTCGACGTGGACCGGACCGGAGGAGTGCAGCCGCAGTTCGGGGATACGGCGTTCGAACGCGAACTCCTCCGCGACCAGGGCGGACAGGTCCAACCGTTCCCGGACGGGTGCGGTGCCGGCGTCCAGGCGGGCGAGTTCGAGCAGGTCGGCGACGATGTTCTCCAGCCGCTCGGTGTCCGAGAGCAGGCCGGTGAGCAGCCGCTCGCGCGCGCGGGTGTCGGGTTCGGGGTCGGAGAGCTCCACCTCCAGCTTGGTCCGCATCCCGGCGATGGGGTTGCGCAGCTCGTGGGAGGCGTCGGAGACGAACCGCCGCTGCCGGGCCATCCCCTCCTCCATCCGTTCCAGGCTGTGGTTGGCGGTGCGGGCCAGGAGGGCGATCTCGTCGTCGCTGTCGGGCACCGGGAGCCTGAGGTGCAGGTCGCTGACGGAGAGGGTGTCGAGCTGGGCCCTGATCTCCTCCACCGGGCGCAGCGCCCGGCCGACCCCGTGCCAGATGACGAACCCGGTGGAGGCGAGCAGGACGCAGGACATCACCACCAGCGCGTCCTCCAGCACGTGGGTGGCCACGATCTGGGGCGTGCCCACGGCCGCCAGGACGACGACGTCGCCGTAGGCCGTGTCGTCGACGGCGTAGCCCGACACCAGCAGGCAGGTCCGGGGGTCGATGCCCGCGACCGGCCCGCAGACCGTGGTGTCCACCCGCGGGTCGGAGCCGGTGGGGCGTTCGGAGGTCAGCTGCGGCTGGCCCTCCATGGCGTCACTGGAGGCGAGCACCGCACCGGAGTCGCGCGCGACGACCTGGATGCGCAGGACGGACTCCCCGTCGGGGATCAGCTCCGGGTAGCGCTGGACCACGATGTGGTCCGCGACGTCGCGGGCCTCCTCCGCCGCCAGGTCGCGGACCTGTTCGACGATCGCCTCGCGGACGAGGAAGATGGTCAGGGCCACGCCCAGTCCGGTGACCACGGCCAGTGCCGCGACCGCGCCGAACGTGACCCGGGCCCGAATCGACCGGGGACGTATCCGCTCCCACACCCTCATGGGCCCGTCATCCCAACCTGGCACCGACCCATTGTCACCCAGGAGGCCGGACATCCGTCGAAGCGACGGCGGTGTGGCGGCGGTCGGCGAACGGACCGGCGGTTACTGCTCGTAGGGGGAGGGCGGGTCGCTGACCTCCTCCATCTCCAGGACCTCAAACTCGTGCTGGCTGACGTCGGCGATGTCGCCCTCGGGTTCGACCCAGGTGCCGCGCACCGTCCACCAGCTGTCGGTCTCCGGCGCGGGCTCGTTGGAGACGTGCACCTTGTTGACGATGGCGTCGGCGGCGCAGCAGGACATCTGGAGGCGGGCCAGGAACCAGCCCTCCCCCTCGGGGTCGGGCACCGCGAAGCCGGTCAGCTCGACCTCGCGCCCCGCCAGCTGGCGCTCCTCGTCCACCCAGGCGCGCATCACGAACTGGCGGATGTCCATCGCGACGACCTCGCCCGGCCCGGCCTCGGCCAGGCCGTCGTCGAAGCGGCCGGGGCGCGCCTGCTCGGGCGGCGGGGCGGAGGAGGCGGCGGTGGACTCCACGGTGTAGGCGCCCAGCGCGGGCGGTGCGACGACGAAGACCGCGACCACCGGCAGCAGGAGCAGCCAGGCCACTCTGGGCGCGCGGGAGTGGTCGTGGCCGTGGTCGTCGGCGGAGTGGTCGGAGTGCTCCTCGGGGGCGGTCGCGGCCGTCCTCTCCCCGCGCAGTTCGGCCACGATGATGAGCACGCCGAGCACGGCCATGACCACGCCCGCGGCGATGAGGAAGGGGCCGAAGCCCGCCTTGACCCAGTTGAGGTAGAGGTCGGTGGCCACCGTGCTGGTCAGCGCGGCGGCGCCGAGCAGGACGAGGGTGAGCCCCTGGGCGATGCGGTTCACAGGACGAGGCCTCCGATCAGGAAGGTGCTGAGCAGTCCGACCAGCAGGCACATCGGTGCGAAGCGCACGACGAAGCGCCAGCCGAACACGCCCGCCTGCATGGCGATGAGCTTGAGGTCGACCATCGGGCCGATCACCATGAACGCGAGCTTGGCGGTGGGCGAGAACTCGGTGAGGCTGACCGCGACGAACGCGTCGGCCTCGGAGCAGATGGACAGCAGGATGGCGAGCAGGGCGAGCACGAGCACCGAGACGACCGGGAGCCCGGCCACCGTGACCAGCCACTCGCGCGGGACCAGGACGTTGAGGGAGGCCGCGGCCAGGCCGCCGACCACGAGGTAGCCGCCCGCGTGCATCATGTCGTGCAGCATGGACTCGCGGAAGACGGTCCACCGGGACTCGCCGGGGGCGTGGGTGCGCGAGGGCAGGCGCAGCCAGTCGGTGCGGCCGAAGCGCACCCAGATCCACCCGATGACCACGGCGGCCAGCAGTGAGGCGACGAACCGGGCCAGCACCATCTCGGGCTGTCCGGCGAAGGCCACCGCGGTGGCGATCATGACGATCGGGTTGATGGCGGGCGCGGCCAGCAGGAAGGTCAGCGCGGCGGCGGGCGCGACCCCGCCCTTGATCAGGCTTCCGGCGATGGGGACCGAGGCGCACTCGCACCCGGGGAGCAGGGCGCCGGAGGCCCCGGCCACGGGTACGGCCCGCGCGGGGTTGGAGGGGATGAGGCGCTGGTAGACCGAGGTCGGGACGAACGCGGTGAGCGCCGCCGACAGCGCGACGCCGAAGACCAGGAAGGGCAGCGCCTGGAAGCTGATCGCGGTGAAGATGGTGGCCCAGGCCAGGAAGGCGTCGCTGGTCAGCCGGTCGGTGACCCAGGCGTGCCCCATCGCCATGGCGGTGATGAACAGGGCGAACAGCCAGACCGTCCCGGTCCTGCGCTGACCGCCCCTGCGCCCCCAGTCCTCGGGCGGCAGTTCGTCGCCGCGGTCGCTCCACCCTCCGGCGAGGGTGTCGCCGAGCGAGGCGGAGGCGTTGGGCGCGGCGGGGTCGGGTGCGGCGGCTGGCGTCGTCCGGTCGGACACGGTAGTACTCCGCGGTGGTCGGGTGGGAACTCCACGCATCGTACCGAAAATCGTTTTCGCCCGTCAGCGTCCCACTCCGGCCTGTGGACAACCGGGCACCGGGTTCAGCCGGGGAAGGGGGGACCCGGGGAGGGGGCCGTCTTCGACACACCCCGGTTATCGCTCGGTGCCGGAGTCCCGGTTCCCCTGCTCGGGGCCCTCGTCGCCGTCGTGAGTCGTCCCCGAGTCGCCGTCGGACCGGTCGGCGTCACCGGCCTCGTCCACGGCCGTCGCGCCGTGCGGCTCCGCCTCTGCCTCCGCCGGGCCGGGCTCGTCACCGTCGCGGCCGTGCTCCTCCGCGACCGCGCCCGGGTCCGGGGGCGCGTCGCCCTCGTCGCGGGGGACGTCCTCGGGCTGGGGCCCGGAGGCCGGACCCCAGCACTCCACGTTGGGCAGGCCGGGCATCTTGGCGAGCGTGAACTGGGGGTCCAGGCCGTTGCGCAGCTGGCGGCTGTAGTCGGCCAGCAGCCGGAAGGCGATCCCCGACAGCGGCGCCAGGGCCAGCAGGTTCACGGTGGCCATGACGCCCATGGAGATGTCGGCCAGACTCCACACCAGGGTCAGGGGAGCCACGGAGCCGAGGAAGACCGCCGCCAGGACCGCGTAGCGGAAGTAGGTCATGTGCTGGGGGCTGCTGTCCAGGAACTGGAGGTTGGTCTCCCCGTAGTAGTAGTTGCCCAGCACGGAGGTGAAGGCCAGCAGGAAGAGGATCACCGTGAGCGCGTGGACCGACCACTCGCCCAGGCTGGCCTCCAGCGCCCCCTGCGTGACCTGGATGCCCCGGTCGTCGCCGTACTCGGGACCGCTGACCAGCACGATGAAGGCCGTCACCGAGCACACCAGCCAGGTGTCGAAGTACACGCCCAGCGTCTGCACGAGCCCCTGCTTGACCGGGTGGGAGACCGAGGCGGTGGCGCCGGCATTGGGGGCCGATCCCAGACCCGCCTCGTTGGAGAACATGCCGCGCCGCATGCCCTGGACGATGGCCGTGCCCACGCCCCCGGCGACGAACTCGCGCGCGCCGAACGCCGACGCGAAGATGTCGCCGACGACCCGGGGCAGCTCCCCTATGTTGAGGGCGACCACCCACAGGCCGATCAGGATGTACAGGACGGCCATGAGCGGGACCAGCGCCTGGGCGGCGTGCGCGATGCGCCGGATCCCGCCGAAGATCACCAGCGCGGTCAGGCCCACGAGCACCAGCCCGATCACGGCCGACAGCAGCAGGCCGGGCGTCCCGCCCAGGGTCCCCACGGAGGTGGACACGGCGGCGGCGATGCTGTTGGCCTGCACCGTGTTGAACACGAGGCTGAAGGTCACGGTGATGATCACCGCGAACAGCACGCCCATCCACCGCCTGCCCAGCCCCTTCTCCATGTAGTAGGCCGGACCGCCCCGGAAGCCGGTGTCGGTGCGCACCTTGTACAGCTGGGCCAGGGTGGACTCCACGAACGCCGCGGCGCCCAGCACCGCGGCCATCGTCCACATCCAGAACACCGCGCCCGGGCCGCCCAGGATGATCGCCGTGGACACGCCGACGATGTTGCCCGTCCCCACCCGCGAGGCGGCCGAGATGGAGAAGGCCTGGAAGGAGGAGATCTCCCGTCGGCCGTCGGGGGCCACGCCCGGGGCGCTGCCCAGGACGCGGAACATCTCCGGCAGCAGGCGCAACTGCACGATCCCCGAGCGCACCGTGAAGTAGACGGCGAGGACGATCAGGAGCGGGATGAGGAAGTAGCTCCAGAAGAAGTCGTTGACGGCGACGACTGCGTTGTTCACGCGCTCCCCTTCAAGCGGTCCGGTCTTCGGCAAGTGTCCACGTCACCGGAGGTGGGGGCCCGTGCGGACACGCGAAGGGGCGGTAAAGGACCGTAACGGGTCAACAACCCGCCGCGGGCACATGATCGGGCCCCGGCCTGTGGTGGGAGCGCCCATGGTCAGCCGCGTCCGCGCTCCCCACGGTTCCGGACATGAGACAGAGAGCCTCCTTCGGGGCTCGTCGCCTCGGCGGTGCACCTGGTGACCATCCCCGCCCGGGGAGCCCCGTCGGACCGGATCGGCCGCAGGCCGGTGACCGCGCTGGGGGCCGCGGGAGCGGGGCTGTGGGTGTCCGCCTTCTTCCCGCTCGTGGACGCGGGGACCTTCTGGTCGGTGACCCTGGCCGTGACGGTCGGGCTGGTCCTGCACGGGGCCATGTACGGCCCGCAGGCGGCCTTCTTCTCCGAGCTGTTCAGCACCCGCGTGCCGCTACTCGGGAGCGTCGGTGGGCTACCGGCTGGCGTCGATCTTGGCGGGCGGGCTGGCCCCGCTGATCGCGACGGCCCTGCTGGCCTCGTTCGGCAGCAGCGTGCCGATCCCGCTGTACGTGGCCGCCATGGCCGCGGTCACCCTGGTCGCCGTCGCGGCCGCCCGCGGGAGCAGGGCCGCGACCCGCGGGAGGCGGCAGTGTCCGAGAGAAGAGGGTGACCCCGGTAAAAGGGCCCGGGCCCGGCAGGTGCCACCTGCCGGGCCCGGGTCTGTCATCGCACCGGATGCCGCTCCGGGTACGGGAGCGGCGACGGGATCAGTACTGCGGAGCGGAGTCGAAGCGCTCCTCGCGGCGCGGTCCGCGACGGTCGCCGCGGTAGCCGCCGCGGTTGTCGCCGCCGCCCCGGTAGCCGCCACCGCCGCCACGGCGGTCACCGCCGCGGTAGCCGCCCTCGCCGCGCGGGGAGAAGTCGCGACGGTCGCCGCCGGGACGGTCGCCCCGGTAGCCGCCGCGGCCCTCGTCCCCGCGGTAGCCGCCCTCGCCGCGCGGGGAGAAGTCGCGACGGTCGCCGCCGGGACGGTCGCCCCGGTAGCCGCCACCGCCGCCGCGGCGGTCACCGCCGCGGTAGCCGCCGCCACCCCGGTAACCGCCACCGCCACCGCGGGGGCCGCCCCGACGGGGGCCGCCGCGGCCGCGGCGCTCGCGCACGGGCTCCGGCGGCTCGATCCACGGCTCCCAGGAGGGCTCCTTGGCTCCGGTCACCTCGCTGAGCAGCTCGTCGCCCGGGTTGACCAGGTGCTGCTTGGCCTCGACACCGGCGTCGCTGAGCAGGCGGCGGGCCATGCGGCGCTGGTTGGGCGCCACCAGGGAGACCACCAGGCCGGAGGCGCCCGCGCGGGCGGTGCGGCCGCCGCGGTGCAGGTAGTCCTTGTGGCCGGTGGGCAGGTCGACGTTGACGACCATGTCGATGCCGTCGACGTGGATGCCGCGGGCGGCGACGTCGGTGGCGACCAGGGCCTGGATGCGGCCCTCACGGAACTTGGCCAGGGTGCGGGTGCGCACGCTCTGGGTCTTGCCGCCGTGCAGGGAGGCGCAGGGGACACCGGCTTGGGCCAGCTGCTCGCTGATGGTGTCGGCGCGGTACTTGCTGCGCACGAACAGGATCGTGCGGCCCTCGCGCGCGGCGATCTGGGTGACGATCGTGTTCTTGTCGCGGGGCAGCACCTTGAGCAGGTGGTGCTCCATCTTGGTGACCTGCGAGACCGGCGGGTCCACGGAGTGGGTGCGCGGCTCGTTCATGTACTTGCGGACCAGCTTGTCGACGTCGCCGTCGAGCGTGGCCGAGAACAGCAGGGTCTGGCCGTCGGGGCGGACCTGGTCCAGCAGCTCGCTGACCTGCGGCATGAAGCCCATGTCGCACATCTGGTCGGCCTCGTCCAGCACCGAGATCTCCACGTCGCCCAGGTCGCAGGCGCCCTGGTCGATCAGGTCGGACAGACGGCCCGGGGTGGCGACCAGGACCTCGACGCCGCGGCGCAGCTCGTTGATCTGGCGGGTGTAGGAGCTGCCGCCGACGACGTCGCCCACGCGAACGCCCACGACGCGGGCGTAGGTGCGCAGGGCGTCGCGGACCTGGTGGGCCAGCTCGCGGGTGGGCACCAGGATCAGGGCCCGGGGCCGGTTGGCGGCGGCGCGGCGCTCGGCGGCGCGCATCAGGACCGGCAGGCCGAAGGCCAGGGTCTTGCCCGATCCGGTGCGGCCGCAGCCGAGGACGTCGCGGCCCTCGATGGCGTCGGGAATGGTGGCGGCCTGGATCGGGAACGGGGTGGTCACACCGTTCTTGGCCAGTTCCTCGACGATGTCCTGGGGCAGTCCCAGGCTGTCGAAGGCAGGCGTTACGGCAGTGTCCGTCGTCAAGTGACGTGTACCTTCCTCATCGTTTGGCGGCGTTTCGAGGAAGGCTTCACACGGCCATGACCGACCCAGCGAAGAAATCACACAAACGCGCCTGATCACACGCGGAAGCGGGCCCCATCATGTGTGTGGGGCTCCTGAGCTCGTGAGATCCTCACTGGCGTGGGGGGACGAGCGACTCTTCGGGTCAAGAGTGGCGCCGACCGGGTCGGCACGCTCTCCGCGTCTTGCGCGGCCTCGGCGCGCTCGGATGCGCGCGGCATGTCACGACCGCTCGTAGAAGACTACTAGAGATCGTCCCGCAGCGGGGACCGGGTGGGGGTTTTCGACCGGTGACAAGGGTCTCCCCCTCCTGTCCACATCCTCGCGCAACCGCTGGGTACGCGGCTCCGCCCCCGGTCCGGAAGGCAGGGGGACGGGAGGCGGAGCGAGGGCTAACGCGCTCCGTCGGCCGCGGCTCGGGCCAAGGCGGCGAGCCGGGCGGCCTGCGCCGCGCGCTCGGCCTCGGCCTGCTGCCGGAGGGTGTTGCCCGCGGCCTGCTGGAGCAGGGCCTTGGTGGCGGTGGCGGCCGCGCGGTCGGTGGCGAGCAGTGCGGCCACGACGTCGTCCACCGCCGCGGAGAGCTCGTCCGCGGGGACCACGAGTTCGGCCAGGCCGAGGTCGCGCGCCTCCTGGGCGCCCACGCGGCGGGCGGTCAGGCAGATCTCGATCGCGCGGTTGACGCCGACGATGTCGACCAGGGGTTTGGTGCCCGTGAGGTCGGGGACCAGCCCCAGGGCGGGCTCCTTCATGCACAGCTGGGCGTCGTCGGCCAGGATGCGCAGGTCGCAGGACAGGGCGAGCTGGAAGCCCGCCCCGATGGCGTGGCCGCGCACGGCGGCGACGGTGACCAGGTCGGGGCGGCGCAGCCAGAGGAAGCCCTCCTGCAGACCGGCGATGTAGTCGCGCACCTCGGCGTCGGAGGCGGTGCCGTCGGCCAGGCCCGCGACCATGGAGCGCTCGCCGTCGACGCCCTCGGGGCTGAACATGCCGAGGTCGATCCCGGCGGAGAAGATGTCGCCGTCCCCGTCGACGACGACGATCCGGACGTCTTCGGGCAGGGTCCGGCCGATGCGGGCCAGCGTGGTCCAGGTGCGCCCGGTCATCGCGTTGCGGCGGTCGGGGCGGCTGATGGTGACGTGGGCGACCGGCCCCCGCACCACCAGCCTGAGCCGGGCCCGGGAGAGCTCCTCCTCGGTGGGCGCCGGTCCGGGCCCGTTCGTCGCCTGTGCCATGGGTTCCTCCGTCGTGTTCGGTGTCACCCCCGGATATTACCCATCAGTAACACAGGGCGGCGAGGGGGCCGGGGCCCGGCGCCTCACGCCTTGCGCGTGGGTCCCCCGCGGCCGCGCAGCTCCACCCCCGCCTCGCTCAGGAGCCGGTGGACGAAACCGTAGGACCGCCCGGTGGCCGCCGCCAGCATGCGGATGCTCTCCCCCGCGTCGTAGCGGCTCTTGAGCTGGTCGGCGAGCGCGGAACGGTCCTCCCCCGCCAGCCGTGGGCGCTTGATCTGCGCGTCGTTCACTCACTCGCTCCTCAGAGTCGTCGGATCACCCGTCGTGGGCCACCCTCATGATCCGGTATCGGGCCCGCGGACCGCCACACCACGCGGGCGCCCCGCCGAAGACGCCGTTTTCGGCGCGGGGCGGACACTGACCGAAAAGAGGGGGAGGTGAACCTCCCGGACCCGCCGGGCGTCCACCTCCCCTGTGCCTCTCCTCCGCCGCGGGCGGCCTCAGGCCAGCGCGATGAGGTCCTCGAACTCGGCGTTCCACACGTCCTCCACGCCGTCGGGCAGGAGGATGACCCGCTCGGGCTGGAGCGCCTCGACCGCGCCCTCGTCGTGGGTGACGAGCACGATCGCGCCCTTGTAGTTGCGCAGCGCCGCCAGGATCTCCTCGCGGCTGGCCGGGTCGAGGTTGTTGGTGGGCTCGTCCAGCAGCAGCACGTTGGCACTGGAGACCACCAGCGTGGCCAGCGCCAGCCGGGTCTTCTCACCGCCGGAGAGCACGCCCGCGGGCTTGTCCACGTCGTCGCCGGTGAACAGGAACGAGCCCAGCGTGCGCCGCGCCTCGACCTCCGGCAGGTCCGGGGCCGCGCTCATCATGTTCTCCAGCACGGACCGGTCCACGTCCAGGGTCTCGTGCTCCTGGGCGTAGTAGCCGAGCTTGAGCCCGTGGCCGGGCACGACCCGGCCCGTGTCGGGTTTCTCGACATCGCCGAGCAGGCGCAGCAGGGTGGTCTTGCCCGCGCCGTTGAGGCCCAGGATCACCACGCGGCTGCCCCGGTCGATGGCCAGGTCCACCCCGGCGAAGATCTCCAGGGACCCGTAGGACTTGGACAGGCCCTCGGCCATGAGCGGCGTGCGACCGCTGGGCGCCGGGTCGGGGAAGCGCAGCTTGGCCACCTTGTCGGACTTGCGCACGCCCTGCACGCCGTCCAGGAGCTTGTCGGCCCGGTTGAGCATCTGCTGCGCCGCGCGCGCCTTGGAGGCCTTGGCCCGGAACCGGTCGGCCTGCTTGCGCAGGGTGTCGGCCTGCTTCTCGGCGTTGGCCAGCTCGCGCCTGCGGCGGCGCTCGTCGGCCTCGCGCTGCTCCAGGTACAGCTTCCAGCCCATGTTGTAGACGTCGATGACACTGCGGTTGGCGTCGAGGTAGAACACCTTGTTCACCACGTGCTCGACCAGCTCCACGTCGTGGCTGATCACGATGAGCCCGCCCTGGTGGGACTTGAGGAAGTCGCGCAGCCAGGCGATGGAGTCGGCGTCCAGGTGGTTGGTGGGCTCGTCCAGGAGCAGGGTGTCGGCCCCGCTGAACAGGATGCGCGCCAGCTCGATCCGGCGGCGCTGACCACCCGAGAGCGTGTGCAGCGGCTGGCCGAGCACCTTGTCCGGCAGCCCCAGGCTGGAGGAGATGGCGGCGGCCTCGGACTCGGCGGAGTAGCCGCCCAGCACGTGCAGCCGCTCCTCCCAGCGCGAGTAGGCGCGCACGCCCTTGTTCCGGGTCTTGGTGTCGGTGCTGGCCATCTTCTTCTCGGCCTCGCGCATCCCGCGCAGGGCCTCGTCGATGCCGCGCGCCGACAGGATCCGGTCCCTGGCGATCACGTTCAGGTCGCCGGTGCGCGGGTCCTGGGGCAGGTAGCCGATGCTGCCGGAGGAGGTGACGGTACCGCCGGTGGGCAGGCCCTCGCCCGCCAGCACCTTGGTCATGGTGGTCTTGCCCGCACCGTTGCGGCCGACCAATCCGATCCGGTCCCCGGCGGCGACGCGGAAGGTGGTCGGCTCCAACAGGAGTCGAGGACCGACGCGCAGTTCGAGGTCGGTGGCGATCAGCATGGTGGGGCTTCCTACGAGGTGGTGGGACGTTGGTGTGCGGCCGGTCCGTGCGACTGTTCCCGGCGGCCGGGCAGGCGTGTGCGCCGCGGGGAGACGTGGTCTCCCTCGCGCGGCTGCGGGAGGGGCGACTCGGGGCCTACCGACCCAGACTAACGGCACCGGTGGGGGGCGGCGCGAGGGATTTGCGCGGAACGCGGACGCCCCCGCCCGGTCAACGGGGCGGGGGCGCCGGACATTCCCGGGGCGGCGCGGACGCGGCGGCGCCGCTCCGCGCCTACTTCTGCTCGGGGGGATCGACCGGGGTGGCTCCGCCCGCGCCCTCCTGGCCGGGCTCCCCGTCGGCCCTGACCACGACGGTGTCCGCCCTGACCTGGGCCACGTCCGCGTTCCCTCCGCCGGAGTCGTCACTGGTGGAGGGCGGGCGGTTGCGCAGCAGCGCGGCCAGCACCGCGACCACCGGGGTGGACAGGAACATGCCGGGGATGCCGCCGACGACCGCGCCGACGGAGATCCCGATGAGCACGATCGGCGAGGGCAGGTCGAGCGAGGCGCCGTAGATGCGCGGCGCGAAGACGTTGCTCTCCAGCTGCTGCACCAGGAGCACGGCGCCGACGATGATCAGGGCCACGACCCAGCCCTCGGTCACGAAGGCCACCAGGGCGGCGAGCAAGCCGGTGAGGAAGGCGCCGATGATCGGCAGGAAGGCCCCGACGAAGGTGAGCACGATCAGCGGGATGGCCAGGTTGATGTCGAGGAAGATGACCAGGGCGATACCGATGCCGACGGCGTCGAAGAAGCCGACCGCGGCCACACCCCGTACGTAGCGGCCCATGACCCCGTAGGCGACGTCGCCCGCGTGGCGCATGCCCGGGCGCGAGCGGGCCGGCAGCAGGGTGACCAGCCAGTCCATGAGCTGGTCGCCCGAGTGCACGAAGTACACGACCAGGGCGATGATCAGGACGATGCCGACCAGCACCGAGATCACCGCCGAGGTGGCGGTCCAGGCACCGCTGAGCAGCTGGTCCTGGTTCTCGGTGATCATGCTCTGGATCTGCGCCCAGGCGTCGTCGATCATGTCGGTGAACAGGGCCGGGTCGACGAAGGGCAGCCGGATGTCCTGGAGCTCGGTGATCGCGCTGGTGACGCTGTCCACGAGCGGGCCGAAGCCCTGGATCGCGGGCGTGACGATCAGCGAGATCACGCCGCCGAAGACGATGAGCCCGACCAGCAGGGCGATGGTGGTCGACAGCCCCCGGCCCAGCCCCCTGCGGCGCAGCCCGTTGGCGATCGGCATGAGCAGGGCGGTGATGAACACCGCCAGGATCACCGGCAGGGTGACGACCGACAGGTAGACGAGCACGTAGACGAGCAGGCCCGCCACCACGCCGATGAGCAGTACCCGCCAGGCGACGTCGCTGATGGAGCGAAGGAGGTTGTCGTCCCCCTGGTGCTGATCGGTCGGTCCCTCGTCCGCGGCCTGGGGTTCGGCGGCGCGCTGGTTCTCCGCCTCCAGCCTGGCGAGGCGCTCGGCGCGGGCTCTGCGGGCGGAGAGCCACTTGTTCAGGAGCGCCCACACTCCCGGCCGCTGGGCTTGCACATGGACTCCATTCTCTGGACGTTGCGCGGTGGAGGTCGGGGGACCGACGGCCGCATGGGGGTGCTCTCGCGGGGGGCGAGCGAGTGGGGCCCGTGTTTCCCACGGGCCCGGTGGGAGGTCAACGCTGTCAGAACTGCCAGGGTTCCCGCGGGCGGCCGCTCTCGACGATCTCGTTGCCGAAGGGCGCGAGGGCCACGGGGATCATCTTCAGCGAGGCCCAGGCCATGGGGATACCGATGATAGTGACGGCGAGGCCGATCGCGGTGGCGATGTGGCCGAGGGCCAGCCACCAACCGGCGACGATCACCCAGATGACGTTGAGGAAGGTGCTGCCCCCGCCCGCGCCGGGCCTGCGCACGAGATCGCGTCCGAAGGGCCAGATCGCGTATCTGGCCATGCGGAACGAGGCGACGCCGAAGGGGATCGTGACGATGAGGATGCAGCAGATGATGCCCGCGAAGACGTAGCCGACGGCCAGCCAGAACCCCGCGACGAAGATCCAGATGACGTTCAGGATGAACCGCAAGAGGCCCACGGTGTTCTCGTCCTCCTTTGTGTTGGTGTCCCGTTTACGGGGACGCGTGGCCGCGGAGCGGCCGTGTCCGTTGTTTCTACCGTCTGGGACGTCCGCGCACCACGACCCGTTCGGACGCCCCACCCTGGTACTTCCCCTAGGGGCGGCCTTCAGGCATGCGGGAGGCGTCGACGCGTGCGCCGCGGGACGGCGTGTCGTGTGGGGATCGCGCGTCATCGGGGTAGGGGCACGGGACGCGAGGGAGAGCACCCGGAAGCGGGCGCGGGAGGGACCGTCGGTCCTCCCCGACGGCGTCGACGGAGGGTGAGGACATACGGTCAGGCCCGAACCGGGAGCTCCGCGCAGACCGCAATGTGACCCGCACATCAGGAGGACCCCCTAGGCAGGAGGGACATCGCACCATACGATGTGCTGTGTCCTTCGCAAGGCCCCAGATCTTGCGATGCACAACAAACTCAGACAAAAGACCGCACACCGGTCAGTTGTCATCTGGTTTCGGTAACGGTTGTGCGAGTAATTTCCCTACCCCCCGTGCATGATCGGGATGAGGGATGGCATGATTACGTACCGGCTCGGACGGAGGCCGTCACCGCCTCCGCAGCCGTTCGCGTGAGAGCACTCCGCCCCTCGGCGGATCGGTGCCGCAGTACCTGTGCTTCTCGTGGTCTCAGCCACACCGGGGAACATCACTCGCACCGCTCGGCGTTTGCGTCGTGCGGGGTGACTCGCGCCGCATGACCAATTTTGGTGACTGAAGCTTTTTCCGACAGCTTACTAGTGATTTCAGTAGAGGTGGTTCAAGCATGTCTCAGGTACGTCGGCAGGCCGCGCTGCGCCCCCGCCCGCACTGGGGGTGGCAGGATGCCGCCGCGTGCCGGGGCGAGGACCTTGTGCTCTTCTTCGGTCCGGACGGCGAACGCCAGCCGGAGCGGGAGATCCGTGAGCGCAAGGCCAAGGAGATCTGTGCGGCCTGCCCGGTTCGAAACGACTGCCTGGACTATGCGATCTCGCGTCCGGAGAAGTACGGCACCTGGGGCGGGCTGAACGAGGACGAGCGCGCCTCCGAGCGCCGTCGCCGCATGCGTCGCGCGAACGCCGCGTAGTCCGGAAATTCCCGCAGGCGGATCTCCCCCGGTGGCCCCGGCCCCCGAACAACCCGCGGCGCCCCGACGAACAACGTCGAGGGCGCCGCGGGTTTTCTCATGCCCGGCGTTGTCTTCCGGGTCCGCTGAAAGGCCCCGCCTCCGCGGAGGGGACACGGCCGCGTCCGGCCCTGCTGCGCCTCACCCCCGGCCCGCGTCCAGGTGCCGGTCGAACCAGTCCAGGGCCTCGGCCGCCACCCTGCGCCACTCGCGGGAGTCGCGGAGCAGCCGCTCGGCCCCCGACACCACCCGCAGGTCCGTGGAACCGCCGATCCGGGCGCGCGTCCACTCGCCGAGCTCGCGCAGGAAGGAGTCGTCCCCCTCCAGCAGCACCAGGACCGACGCCCGCACGTCCGGCAGGCTCGCCTCGGCCACGTCGATCCGACCCCCGTGCGCCACCACCGCGGCCACGTCCCGCGGGTGCCTGGCCGCGGCGACCAGGGCCGAGGCCGCGGCGTCGCCCGAGGCCAGCAGGCCCAGGGGCTCGTCGGCGGTGTCCGCGGTCCGGCGCAGCCAGGCCGCCGCGGCGCCCAACCGCTCGCCGAGCTCGTCGGCGCCGACGCCGGAGGCGGCGTCGGGAGCGCTGTCGGGGCCGTTGTCGGGAGCGGTGCCGGAGGAGACGGACGAGCGCTCCCGCTCGGTCAGCAGATCCATGAGGAGGGTGGCGTACCCGGCCTGCCCCAGGACCGAGGCGACCGACCGCCACCGTTCGTCCGCGCGCCCCTCCCCCGCGGCCATCACCACCGCGCCGCGCGTCCGGGCGGGCACGGTGAGGTCGCCGTCGAGGTGGACCCCTCCCACGGGCACCCGCACGTGCCGTGTCCGGCCCGAGCGCGGCCGCGTGTGCTCGTTCTCGGCGAGGATGGCGGTGACGTGGTCGTCGGAGAGCTGGCCGAAGTCGCGGTACCACTCCCCCACCGCGCGGAAGTTGTCCGGCGCGCTGAGCACCACCAGGGCGTCGGCCTCCTCGCGCAGCAGCGCGACCGCCTCCGGCGAGGCGACCGGAACCGCCAGGACCAGCCGCGCCGGACCGGCCTGGCGGACCATGCGCAGCGCGGCGCGGGCGGTGCCCCCGGTGGCCACGCCGTCGTCCACCACCACGCAGTCGCGCCCGGCGATCCGCGGGGGCGGACGCTCCCCGCGGTAGACGCGGCGCCTGCGGTCGAGTTCGTCGCGTTCGGCCGCGACGGTGTCGGACAGTGCCTGGCGGGGCACGTGCAGCCGGGCCAGGGCGCGGTCGTCGTAGAGGACGCGCCCGTCCTCGGCGACGGCGCCGACCCCCATCTCGGGGTGTCCGGGCAGGCCGATCTTGCGGACCATGAGCACGTCGAAGTCGGCGCCCAGCCGCAGGGCGAGTTCCGCGCCGACCGGCACTCCCCCGCGGGGCAGGGCCAGCACGAGCGGTTCGTCGACGGCGAAGGGGCGCACCCGCTCCGCGAGTCGGCGTCCCGCCTCCGACCGGTCGGCGAAGGGCAGTGAAACGGGTACTGGGTTCATGGCCTCACCGGCGCCGGGGCACGGGCCCCGGTACCGCTCCTCTCGGCTGTGTGGACGAGCCGCTGGAAAGTGGTACCGAGATACCCCCCGACACGGCGGTTCCAACCCCGCGCCCGAGCAAAACCGTCCCTCAGGTGCGGCGGAAGCCGTTCCGGAAGACGGCCATCAGCAGCGCGTCGTAGCGGCGCCCGTCCCACAGCAGGGAGTCGCGCATCCGCCCCTCCACGGCGAAACCGCAGGAGCGGTAGACGGCGATCGCCCTCATGTTGAAGGCGTAGACGTACAGCCAGACGCGGTGCAGGCCGATGTGCTCGAAGGCGTACTCCAGCACGAGCTGGGTGGCCTCCCTGCCCAGCCCCCGGCCGGTGAACTCGATCGCGGACAGGGCGATGCGGTACCCGGCGCTCTCGTCGTCGGGCTCGACGGCGTAGAGCGACAGCTCACCCAGATAGCGCCCGTCCTTGGGCGCGGTGATGGCCAGGTCCAGGCGGTCGGTGCGGCCCGCGCGGGTCTCGCACCACTCCTTGGCCTGCGCGTAGGTGACGCGCCGGTGGGTGCCGGTGAGTCTGCGGACCTCCTCGTCGAGGCTGGCGGCGAAGTAGGCGTCGGTGTGCTCGGCCGACAGGGGCGCCAGGCGTACGCTCCTCCCGGTGAGTGTGGGCTTCTCTCGCAGCGCGCTCGTGTTGATCATGGGCTCTTCCGGTTCCGTCCGGGCCGTGCGGACACGGTTCCCGGCGTGGGGGAGGCGGCGGACAGCGGGCTGGACGCCCTGCGCGGGAGCGGGCCGCTGGGCGGGGGCTCGGGTCGGGGACCTGGAGGCGGTGGCGGACGGGGGCCGGGGGCGGAGGACGTCGGGCGGGGTGGAGGCGGGACCTGTCGGGGGTGGCCGGGGGCCTGCCCGGTGACGGAGCAGGACCTCTATTTGACTTCCTCTTCCACCCGAAGGCAAGAAGGGTCCGGCGGGACCCGCCGGGGCGGTGCCACCGCGGACGACGGCTCAGCGACGCGGGACGTCCGCACGGTCGGTGAGGCGGGGCGCCCCGGGACGAACCTGTTCGGAGCGGCCGAAAAGGCCTGCCATCCGATGACCGGACTCGATAACATCTGCACGCACCGACAGCCGTTCTGGGAGCCGCCGTGAACGTCCAGACCCGAACCGAGTCCCCTCCGCCGGAGGCCCGCAGGGCCAGAGTCGCGGTATCCACCCTCTTCTTCGTCAACGGCTTCACCTACACCAACGCCGTTCCGTGGCTGCCGGTGCTCAAGGCCCAGCTGGGGCTGAGCAACGCGGAACTGGGCATGGCGATCGCGGCGATGCCGACCGGCGCGATCCTGACCGGCATGCTGGCGGGCCCGCTGATCCACTGGTTCGGCAGCGGCCGGACCGCGGTGGGGACCAGCCTCATCTCTTTGGGAGCGCTCCCATTCATCGCGCTGGCACAGAACTGGTGGATGCTGGCGGCGGCGCTGTTCGTACTGGGCAGCGCGGACGCCTGGACCGACTCGGCGCAGAACTCGCACGGGCTGCGCGTCCAGCGGCGCTACAGACGCAGCATCATCAACACCTTCCACGCGCTGTGGAGCCTGGCCGCGGTGGCCGGAGGCCTCCTGGGCGCGGCCATGGCCGGTACCGGCGTGCCCATCCTGTGGCACCTGGGCGGCGTGACCGCGGTGCTGGTGTGCGTGAACCTGGCGGTGAGCCGGATGCTGCTGCCCGGCCCGGAGAGCAGCGAGCGCGAGGACGGCACCGACGCCGGGAGCGGGCGGCGCCTGCGCGTGCCCGGACGGGCCGTGCTGCTCCTGCTGGTGCTCGGCGTGCTGCTGATGTTCGCGGGCGGCATCGAGGATTCCGCCGCCTCCTGGGGCGCGGTGTACATGACCTCGGAGCTGGAGGCGTCGCTGTTCCTGGCGGCGATGCCGTTCGTGGCCTGCCAGGCGATGATGACGCTGGGGCGCCTGGCCGGCGACCGGGTGACCGACCGGTTCGGCGCGGCCAACGTGGGGCGCGCGTGCGGACTGCTGGCGGCCGGCGGGATCGCGTTCGCCCTGCTGGTGCCGCACCCGGTGGCCACGGTCATCGGCTTCGGGGTGATGGGGCTGGGCGTGTCCACGCTCTTCCCGCTGACCCTGGCGGCGGCGGGGAACGTGCCGGGCGTGCGCACCGGGGACGGGATCACCGTCGTCGGGTGGCTGGGCCGCGCGGGCTTCCTGGCCTTCCCGCCGCTGGTGGGCTTCCTCGCAGACTCCTCCAGCCTGGGGAACGCGCTGTGGGTGATCGCGGGGGCGGGCGTGGGCGCCTTCCTGCTCGCCTTCGCCCTGCGTCCGCGCACGTGAGGGCCGAAGGGCCGCAGCGCCGTTCCTCCCGGGGCGGCGCGGCCGCCTGCCCGCGCACGTGAGAGGGCCCCCGACCTGGCGGTCGGGGGCCCTCGTCGCCGTACGGCCTCAGGGACCGTGCGGCGGGGTGATGCCGTTAGGCGATCGGAGCCGGACGGCGGGCCCCGGCCCACAGGGCCAGAGCGCCGATGCCCGTCACCACGGCGCCGCCGAGCACGAAGCCCTGCATGTCGACGCCGGTGGTGGCGAGGGTCTCGTCACCGTCGTCGTCGCTGTCGCCGTTGCCCTCGCTCACCGGAGCGGCGGCCTCGGGGGCGCTACCACCGGGGGCGGTGGTACCGGGGGCCTGGATCTCGTCGCCGTCACCGGGAGCGGTGCCGCCGTCGCCGTCACCAGGGGGCGTGCCGCCGTCGTCGCCACCACCGTCACCGGGGGGGTTGCCGCCGTCGTCACCATCGTCACCGTCGCCAGGACCGGGCTCGGGCTCAGGCTCCGGCTCCGGCTCCGGCTCGGGCTCCGGCTCGGGCTCAGGTTCCGGCTCGGGCTCGGGCTCCGGCTCAGGTTCCGGCTCGGGCTCCGGCTCCGGCTCGGGGTCCGGGCCGGGACCGGGGTCGCCGCCGTCGTCGCCACCGCCGTCGTCGCCGCCACCGGGGTTGCCGGGGCCGGGGTCGCCGCCGTCGTCACCGCCGCCGGGGTTACCGGGGCCGGGGTCATCGGTACCGGGGTCGCTGCCTTCACCGCCGTCATCGGGGCCGGGAGGCGTAGCAACGCCGAAGGTGTCGTTCAGGACCTCGTCGGAAAGGACAGCACCCGCGTCACTGACAGTCTCGGTCGCGGTCGCGTCCAGGGTGTCGGCGAACGCCGGACCCGCGGAGAAACCGGCCATGAACAGGCCGGCCGCGGTCACGGTGAAAACACGCTTCTTGGGGGTCATCCCACTCCTTTCTTCTTCTCGTGTACTCATCTATTCAGAGGGGATGGCATAGAGGTGGTCCTCGTGGACCACGACGGCCCGCTCGCCGAGCAGGCCGATGGGCGGGACGGAATCGGCCACGGCCTCCTCGACCCTGCCCTCGGCGTCGACGGCCACCGAGGCTCCGTCGATCTGGCCGAAGACGAGGGAGCCGACCGCGATCTGGGGCTTGAGGCCGGGGACCACGGCGGTCCGGCCGTTCTCGGGGTTCATCACCGCGGGTCCGTAGGCGACCAGGCTGGTGCCGACGGCCTCCGAGCGGTGGCGCACGTCCTCCAGGTCAGCGGGGTCGATCTGGGCGCTGCCGACCACGCTGCCGTCCTGGGTGTCGTGGAAGGCCAGGACCGTGCCCTCGCCCCGCAGGGGCTCCCAGCGGATGATGACGTACTCGCGCAGCGCGGTGAGCACGGCCTCCATCTCGCCCGCGTTGTCGGGCCGCTGGGCGGTGACCTGCACGGGGTTGTCGCCGGGGCTGACCCAGGTCCAGGGTCCGTTGACCACGGCGGCGAGAACGTTGTGCCCGTCGGCGAGCATGGGCGCGGAGCCCTCGGGGACCGGGACCGGCTGGAGCTCCGCACCGACGGGCACGAAGGCCTCGCCCTCGGTGCGCACGAGCACGGAGCGGCCCACGTACTGGACGGAGGCGTTCTCGGGGAGGTCCACACCGGTGGGATCGCCGCCCGCCACGGGCCAGAACCACAGGGTTCCGGCGGTCTCCATGACGACGGCCTGCTCACCGCCGTACTCCAGGATCCGGAGTTCGCCGAGGGCCTCGGTGGCCTCCACGGGCAGGTCGGCCGTCCACAGGCGCTCACCGTCGGCGTCGAGCAGGTTGAGCCGCTGCTCGGGGTCGACGTAGGCGAGCAGGTCGCCCTTACGACCGACCCCCGGCTGGCTGCCCGGGGCGACCTGCGCGCTGAAGTCGACGGTCGTGGAGAAGTGGGGCGGCGCGGGGTGGTTGAGGGTGGTCACGTCCGCGGCGACATCGCCCCCGCCGAGGCCGGGCAGGAAGCGCCAGGCCGCGGCGCCCGCACCGGCGAGCAGCACCAGGGCGAGCACGGCGGCGCCCACGATGACGAGGGCCCGACCGCCCTTCTTCTCGGGCTTGGCCTCGGGCCGGGCGCCGGTCTCGGCACCGCTGGCGGGAGGGTCGGCCGGGGCGGGAGGAGGAGGCGGCGGCGTCGGCTCGTGGCCGGCCACGACCTGGTCGGCGGCCTGCACCACGCCCGTGGGCGTGGCGACCAGACGCCAGTAGCCGTTGGCGTCCCGGGCGTCGATGAGGACCGGCTGGCCGATCCTGGCGGCGTAGCCGGTGGCGACGTCCAGGGCGGCGCGCCGCGTCTCCTTGGGCGCCTGACCCGTGACGACCTGGCGGCGTCCCTCGACGAGGATCTCGGCGCTGCGTTCGTCGGGCGCGATGACGATGACGGCGGTGGGCCGGGACTGCCCCGGGCGGGACTCCCGGCTCATGGTGCCTCCGAAGGCATGGGGAACGTGGACCTGTTCGTGTACGGGGGTACGGGGACCTAGGTCAGCGATGACGGTGGTTCGCGGCCGGGGACTACCTGGAGACGGTGCCGACGCACGCGTAGTCAGTGCTGCACGAGATCATACTGATCGTCACTCGTCACGCCTATTCCGGCCATGCGCCGAGACTGCGCGCACGGACCGGCGTACCTGGGGCAGTTGTCCCGCCCTCCCCTCCGTGACCTGGAGAATCAACCGAACATGGGATGCGGCTGGTGCCGTGGGCATCACCGTCACCATGGAGTGGACACCTGGGGAAGATATTTAGTTCACACCGAAAATGGCCGGATCTGGCCACCTGGTTCCCACCGGACGCACGCGTAGCAGCTCAGGGCCTCACCGGGGCGGAACCCGGACGAGGCGGAAGTACTCGCCGGGGCGCGAGCGCCGGTCGGCGTTGGCCCGGCGGTCCGGACTGGCCGGTTCGACCGTGAAGTGGACCGCGGCACCGGGTTCGGCCGTGAAGGGGACGGGGGTGTTGGTGAGCCTGCCGAGGCCGCCCTGGACGCTGTGCGGCCCCGGAGGGAGGCCGAGCACGAGGGTCTGGCCGGGGCCGAGCGTGCCGACCCGGTCGCCGTCCACGAGGATCCGGTAGTCGACGAGCATGTCGAACCTCCCTCGGTCGATGCGGTGGACCAGCACCGGGCTCCAGCCCGGCGGCACCTGCTCCGGGCTCCGGATACCGATGACCTTGGGGCCGGTGAGTTCGGGCCGGGCGAGCGCCTCGCGCAGCTGTTGGCGTTCGCGTCTGCCGGCGGCGAGGGAGAGCGCGAAGGCCGCGTAGGAGACCAGCAACAACGGCACCAGTGTCCACACGGCGTTGGAGACGATCGAGAAGAGCGCGAACAGCCCGTGGAAGGCGATCAGAAGCCACCACAGACGCGTCACGCGGAAGGGGTGCCGCGAGTTGTGGATCCGGTGGAGTTCGCCGGAGGTCGGTTCCGCGTTGGTACCCGCCCAGAGCCCGACCGGGTAGAGCAGCAGGAACGCGAGGAAGATCCCGGCGGCCACCGGAACGGGGTTGCCGGTGATCCCCACCCATCCGGCGATCAGGGCGCACGCCACCAGGCCGATCCCCGCCTCCTGGACCAGCAGGAAGGACGCCCTCACGACCGCCACCGCCGTTCGCGCACGAAGGCCTCCGTGCCGAGGGCCGGTGGGACGAGGACGACCAGGTGGAGGGCCAGCAGTGGCAGCGGAAGGGCCCCGGCGCGGAGGTCCCAGACGCCGACGAGGAGGAAGAGCGCGCCAGCGACCCACAACATGCTCAGCATGATGATCTCCATCAGCGGCGACCCGGTCGGATGCCGCCGCCGTTCGATCATCCCCGGGAGGAAGCGCATGTACAGGAGGGGCATCAGGACCAGGACCGACAGCACCATGATGAAAATCCCGAAGTAGATCTCGCTGCCACTCCTCAGGTACATGCGCAGGGTGTGTGTGAGCATCAGCAGGGGCAGGCCGAACGAGGCGTAGAACATGGTCTTCGAGCCGCCGAGCACGGTCTCGACGGTGACGGGCACGGAGTCACCGTCGTCCTCGTCCGTTGGGGGGACGGCGTCCGGTGGGGGAACGGTCATGGGGGGACGGCCTCTCACGGGCGGCGCCGTCCGGGCTCGGGTGCGGCGGGATCGCGGCCTCCCGCCCGACGGCACGACAAAACTACCGGCGCGACAGGACTTTCCGGAATTTCCGGACACCGAAGTACGACCGGAACCGGTCAGTGCCCGTTGCTCTCCACGATCGCGTCGATGAACGCCTGCTCCCGCCGCTGGACGAGCCGGTTGGCCCGCTCGAAGTCCCGGTTGGCGATCTCCGCCCGGGCGGCGGCCGTGCGGGGCATGGGCCACATCGCGTCGATCTCGGCGTTGAAGGACGACCCCACCAGCACGGCGATCGCCATCACGAACAGCCAGGCCAGGATGGCGATCGGCGCCGCCAGGGAGCCGTAGATGGTCACCTGCCCGAAGGAGGCGTCCAGGTAGATCCGCAGCGCCACCGAGCCCGTGATCAGCACCAGCGCGGCCAGCAGTGCCCCCGGCAGGTGGCGCCACAACGGGGTGCGCACCGGCACGCTCAGGGCGTACAGCAGGGTGACCGCGGCGACGGCGAGCAGAGCGACGGTCGGCCAGTAGAACAGGTTGAGCCGCCCCACGGTCATCGGCAGCAACCGGTTGATCAGGTCCGGCCCGGCCACCAGGACCGGCAGCAGGAGGATCGCGAACAGCAGCCCGCCCAGGTAGGCGACGAAGGCCAGCACCCGCTGGCGCAGCCAGCCGCGCAGCTCGTCCAGGCCGTAGGAGATCGTGATCGAGCGGATGAAGACGTTCATCGCCCGCGACCCCGACCACAGCGACACCAGAAACGTCACCGACAGGACTCCGCCCGGCACTCCCCCGAGGAAGTCGTCCACGAGCGGCTCGACCACGCTGTCCACCGTGTCCGGGGTCAGCACCCGCGCGGTCAGGTCAAGGATCCACAGCCGGATCTCCTCGACGAAGTCCTCGCCGAGCACGACGGTCAGCGGGCCCAAAGCGCCCAGGAGGCCCAGCATGAGCGCGGGCAGGGAGATGAGGGTGAAGAAGGCCGACTCGGCGGCCAGCCCGACGACCCGGTCGCGGGCGAAGGCCCGGACCGTGCGCAGGACGAGGAGCATCCCGCTGCGCAGGCGGGCACGACGTCTCAGCCACCCGTCCACGGCGTACCACAGCCGCTCCCAGAAACCCGCCACGGAGGAAACGTTAGCGCTCCTCAGGGGCCGCCCGGCGCCACGGGCGCGCGTACCGAGTGACGTGACTCACTCCGGGGCGCTCAGACCCCGTCTGGACAAAGCGTCGACGCCCGTGACATTCTCATTACATGATCGCTGCTCTGGACCCCATGCTCTACGTGCGCCGTCACGTGGACTTCCTGCGGGTCGGCAGCGCCATCTGTTGCAGCGTCGGTTAATCTCACCGCCCTTTGACGCACCCCAGGGGTGCGCGCGGCACCGGCGCCCTGCCTTCTCTCCTCTTCCCACACGCGGATCCCACCCGATCGCCAGCACGACGATGTGCGCGCGACGCGGGCATGCGGTGCGGGCGCCGGGGCTGTGAGCACCCCGCGACACCTCATCGGAGACACCCGCGATGCCTCCCTCTTCCGCGCAGCCCGGCAGGACAGCGACCGCGGCCAAGCCGCGACGCCGCCGTGGTGAGGGCCAGTGGGCCCTCGGCTACCACGAGCCGCTGAACAAGAACGAGGAGAACAAGAAGAACGACGACGGGCTCAACGTCCGCGATCGGATCATCAACATCTACTCCAAGGGCGGGTTCGACTCGATCGACCCCGCCGACCTGCGCGGACGGTTCCGCTGGTTCGGCCTGTACACCCAGCGCGCGCCGGGCATCGACGGCGGCAAGACCGCCATCCTGGAGCCCGAGGAGCTCGACGACCGCTACTTCATGCTGCGGGTGCGCATCGACGGGGGCCAGCTGACGGTCGCCCAGCTGCGCGCCGTCGCCGAGATCTCCCGCGACTACGGGCGCGACACCGCCGACATCACCGACCGCCAGAACGTCCAGTACCACTGGATCCGGGTGGAGGACGTCCCGGCGATCTGGGAGAAGCTGGAGTCGGTGGGCCTGTCCACCATGGAGGCCTGCGGCGACACCCCGCGCGTCATCCTGGGCTGTCCGCTGGCCGGGGTCGCCGAGGAGGAGGTCATCGACGCGGGTCCCGCGATCCGCGAGATCTACGACGACCACATCGGCAGCGAGCTGTACTCCAACCTGCCGCGCAAGTTCAAGACCTCGGTGTCGGGGTGCACGGTGCACTGCGTCAACCACGAGATCAACGACGTGGCGTTCGCGGGCGTGCGCAACGAGGCGGGCGAGGCGGGCTACGACCTGTTCGTCGGCGGCGGCCTGTCCACGAACCCGATGTTCGCCCAGCGCCTGGGCGCGTTCGTGCGCCCGGACCAGGTGAGCGAGGTGTGGGCCGGGGTCTGCGGGATCTTCCGCGACTACGGCTACCGGCGCCTGCGCACCCGCGCCCGGATCAAGTTCCTCATCAAGGACTGGGGCGCGCAGAAGTTCCGCGACGTCCTGGAGAAGGAGTACCTGGGCTACGCCCTGCCCGACGGTCCCGCCGTCGAACTGGACTCGGGCCTGCGCCGCGACCACGTGGGCGTGCACCGCCAGAAGGACGGCAGGTTCTACGTGGGCTTCGCGCCCAAGGTGGGCCGGGTTTCGGGCACCGCGCTGCTGCGCGTCGCCGACATCGCCGAGGAGCACGGTTCGGACCGCGTCCGCACCACCGCCGACCAGAAGCTGGTCATCCTCGACGTGGAGGAGGACCGGGTCGCCTCGATCACCTCCGCCCTGGAGACGGAGGGGCTCCAGGTCAACCCGAGCGTGTTCCGCCGCCAGACGATGGCCTGCACCGGCATCGAGTTCTGCAAGCTGGCGATCGTGGAGACCAAGGACCGCGCGGCCACCCTGATCGACGAACTGGAGAAGCGGCTGCCCGACTTCGAGGAGCCGCTGACCATCAACGTCAACGGCTGCCCGAACTCGTGCGCGCGCATCCAGGTCGCCGACATCGGCCTCAAGGGACAGCTCGTCATGAACTCCGAGGGCGAGCAGGTCGAGGGCTACCAGATCCACCTGGGCGGCGGCATGGGGCTGACCCAGTCCTTCGGCAAGAAGATCCGCGGACTCAAGGCCACCGCCGACGAACTGCCCGACTACGTCGAGCGGGTCGTGCGCCGGTTCCAGGACCAGAAGGAGGATGGCGAGTCGTTCGCCTCCTGGGTCGGCCGGGCCGAGGACGCCGACCTGAAGTAGTCCGTCCGGGCGGTCGGGACCGCCGCGGCCCCCGGCCGCAGCACCGGGGCCGGTCCGCGTGCGGACCGGCCCACGGCCGCGAAACGACCTGGAAGACCCCGAGCGAGAGGAAGAGGTGCGCCGTGTCCGAGAGGGCCGCACCCCACTACTGCCCCTACTGCGGCGACGAGGACCTCGTGCCCGAGGAAGGCGCCGCCGTCAAGGGAGAGGGTTACCCCTGGGCCTGCCTGTCCTGTGCCCGGGTGTTTCGGGTCAAGTACGTCGGGTTGCGCTCCGCGTCCTTCTCCGCGGGAGGCGCCCCCTCCAGACCGACGGAAGGGAACTCATGAACTCCACCACCATCACCCCCGTGGGCGGTCCCGAGCTCGCCGAGCGGGCCGCACGTGAACTGGAGGAGGCCTCCGCCCCTGAGATCATCTCCTGGGCCTCCGAGACCTTCGGCGACCAGCTGTGCATGACCTCGTCCATGGCCGACGCGCTCATGGTCGACCTGGTCTCCAGGACGGTGCCGGGGATCGACGTCATCTTCCTCGACACCGGCTACCACTTCCCCGAGACCATCGGCACCCGTGACGCCGTGGCCTCCGTGTACGACATCAACCTCGTCAACGTCGAGCCCACCCGCACGGTGGCCGAGCAGGACCTGGCCCTGGGCCCGCGCCTGCACGGGCGCGACCCCGGCATCTGCTGCCACCTGCGCAAGGTCGAGCCGCTCCAGCGGGCCCTGGAGCCCTACGCCGCGTGGCTGACCGGCCTGCGCCGGGAGGACTCGGCGACCCGCCGCGACACCCCGGTCGTGCAGTGGGACCGGCGTCGGCGGATGACCAAGGTCAACCCGATCGCCCGGTGGACCCAGGACCGGGTGGACGCCTACATGGCCGAGAACGGGGTCATCGTGAACCCGCTCCAGTACGACGGCTACCCCTCGATCGGCTGCGAGCCGTGCACGCGGCGGGTGGCCCCGGGAGAGGACCCGCGCAGCGGCCGGTGGTCCGGCACGGGCAAGACCGAGTGCGGAATCCACGTTTGAGGGCGCAAGCGGCGGCCGGGCCGCGCGGCCCGGCTGCGGCTCCGCCGCGTTCCGGCGGTGCCGGGGGCGGCGGTGCTCGGAGGCGAGGAGGAGGACGGCCATGACGGTGGGCGGAACCGGAACGCGCGGCGGCGGAGGCCGGGACGGGGGCGTGCCCCTGCTGGCGGTGGCGCACGGCAGCGCGGACCCGAGGTCGGCGCGGGCCGTGTCGGCGGTGTTCGACCGGGTGCGGTCGCTGCGGCCGGAGCTCGACGTGCGCGTGTCCTACCTGGACCACGTGGCGCCCTCCGCGCGGGACGCTCTGGAGGAGCTGGCCGCGCGCGGGGCGGGTGAGGCGGTGGTGCTGCCGACGCTGCTGACGGCGGCCTACCACAGCAAGGTGGACCTGCCGAAGGTTCTGGCGGACGCGCGCGGGCGCAGCCCGTGGCTGCGGGTGCGCTACGCCGACACCCTGGGCCCGCACCCGATGCTGACGGAGGCGGTGGAGCGGCGTCTGGACGAGGCGGGGGTGCGCCCTGACCCCGGCACGGCGCTGGTGCTGGCCTCGGCCGGTTCCAGCGACCCCGGGGCGAACGCGACCGTGGCGGCGATGGCCGCCGAGCTGGCCGGGCGCGGCCCCTGGCGGGAGGTCGTGGCGGCCTACGCGTCCGCAGCCTCCCCCGGTCCGGGGGAGGCGGTGGCCGCCCTGCGCGAGCGGGGGGCGTCGCGGGTGGCCGTGGCCACCTACCTGCTGGCGCCGGGGTTCTTCGCCGACCGGGTGCGCGCCCGGTCGCTGGAGGCGGGTGCGTACGCGGTGTCCGAGGCGCTGGGGGACGTGCCCGAGATGGCAGGGGTGGTGCTGGACCGCTACGACGCCGCGGTGGCGTCGCGGCACGCGACCAGCTCCCGCTGAGGCGCGGGGCGCGGGTCGCCGTCCGGCCGTGGCGGGAAAGCCGTCGGCCGCGGTGTCCGGCGTCCGCGCCGTGGAGGTGCGCGTCCGGACGGAACGGAACAGGTCGGGCGGCGCGGAACAGGGCGCGCGGCGGGGAGCAGGGCGCGCGGGACGGAGGGGCGAACGGGCGGTCCGCTGGGCGGTCCGCCCGTTCGCGTTGCCACGGGCGGGATTGCCGCCAGGCGGGGCGAACGCGGGAACCGGCCAGACGACGGGAACCGGCCGCCTTCCGGCTCCTCCCCCTCCGCGCCCCGAGGGGGCCGCCCGCGGTTGTCCACAACCGCGGGAAGCGGCTTGTCCGCGCGGCCGCGGCCCAGAAGAATCGGAGGTGGGCGTCGCGAACGCGCGCCGGCCGACCGAGGGATCGTGGGGGTGTCCGTGTCAGAGGGGCGGAGTGTGGTGCGCGGCGGTGTCCGGGACCTGTTGCGGGGACTGCCGGTGTTCTCGGGGGCACTGCCGGAGTTCGACCCCGGAGCGGCGCCCGAGGACCCGGCGGAGCTGTTCCCGGAGTGGTTCTCCGGGGCGGTCGAGAGCGGTGTGGCCGAGCCGCACGCGATGACGGTCACGACCGTGGACGAGGCGGGGGCTCCGTCGGCCCGCGTGGTCATCATGAAGGACTTCACGCCCGAGGGCTGGTGGTTCGCCACCACGACCGGCTCGCGCAAGGGGCGGGAGCTGGCCCGCAACCCCGCGGTGGCGCTGCTGTTCCACTGGATCGGGCAGGGCCGTCAGGTGCGGGTGCGCGGGCGGGCGGAGCTGGCCTCCCCGGAGCGGTGCGCCGCCGACTACCTGGCGCGACCGCTGGAGTCGCGGGTGGCCGGTCTGCACGGCAGACAGAGCGAGCCCATGGACGACCTCGCGGACGTGGACCGCGTGGCGCGGGAGAGCCGGGAGCGGCTGGAGCGCGATCCGGAGCTGGTTCCCGGGGACTGGGGCCTGTACCTGGTCCGACCGGTCGAGGTGGAGTTCTGGCAGGCCGACCGGGACCGCCGCCACACGCGCCTGCGCTACGCCCGCCCGGGCGCGGACGCGTCCTGGGAACGCGGCCTGCTCTGGCCGTGACCGGGCGAAGGCGTCGCGGCGGGGAGGGAGAGCACCGTACCGCGACGCCGCCCGGAAGGACGGGCTCCGGAACGGGTCGCGGAGGGATCGCCGTGCTGGCTCCCGCCACAGTCGTAGTCGGAGCCCTTCTGGCGCCCGTGTCCGTCGTCTCCGGGAACAGACACGACCCCGGTCCCGTCCAGCGGTCACCGGGACGGGCACGGACCCACGGGCTGCCATGACCGCACCCGCCGTCCCCGGAACCGGCTCACCGGCCCGGGACCCAAGCGTGACCGAACCCGGTTCTGTTCGGTGTGCCGTCCGGGGATAGGATTCCCGCACTCCGACCGCCCACGACCAGCAACGAAAAGAGGTGGCCGCCGTGCCCCCCACACACGAGGTGTTCAACCAGGCGCCCCCGCTCGGCGACTACGCGGCGGCGGAGGACCCGGCGCTCGTGGAGGGCCTGCGGCGCGAGGGCGCCGGATGGGCCGAGGCCGAGGTGCGCGAGGTCGGCGACGCGGCCGGTTCGGAGCGGGTCCGCGCCTGGGGCGAGTCCGCCAACGCCTACCCGCCGGTGCTGCGCACCCACGACCGCTACGGCCACCGGGTGGACGAGGTCGACTACCAGCCCGCCTACCACGTGCTCATGGACCAGGCGGTGGAGCACGGCATGCACGCCGCGCCGTGGGCGGACGGGCGCCCGGGCGCGCACGTGGCCCGCGCCGCCAAGTTCTTCCTGTGGTCCCAGCCCGAGGCGGGCCACGGGTGCCCGGTGTCGATGACCTACGCAGCGGTCCCGGCCCTGCGCCACTCCCCCGAACTGGCGCGGCGGTACGAGCCGCTGCTCACCGCACCCGTCTACGACTTCGGGCTGCGGGCGCCGCACACCAAGCGCGGGCTCCTCGCCGGCATGTCGATGACCGAGAAGCAGGGCGGCTCGGACGTGCGCGCCAGCACCACCCGCGCGGTCCCCACCGCCGAGGGGCACCACGTGCTGACCGGGCACAAGTGGTTCACCTCGGCGCCGATGAGCGACTTCTTCCTCACGCTGGCGCAGGCGCCCGAGGGGCTGAGCTGCTTCCTGGTGCCCCGGGTGCTGGAGGACGGCGGCCGCAACGCGCTGCACATCCAGCGGCTCAAGGACAAGCTGGGCAACCGCTCCAACGCGTCGGCGGAGCTGGAGTACGACGGTGCCGTCGCCCATCTGGTCGGCGAGCCGGGCAGGGGCGTGCCCACCATCATCGAGATGGTCAACAGCACCCGGCTCGACTGCGTGATCGGCTCGGCCGCGGGCATGCGCGCCGCGGTGGTGCACGCCCTGCACCACGCCGAGCACCGCAGCGCCTTCGGCGGGGTGCTGGTCGAGCAGCCGCTGATGCGCAACGTGCTCGCCGACCTGGCGCTGGAGTCGGAGGCGGCGACGGCGCTGATGACCCGTCTGGCCGGTGCCGTGGACCGCGCGGTGCGCGGGGACGAGACCGAGGCGGCCTTCCGCCGCCTGGGGGTGGCCGTGGGCAAGTTCTGGGTGACCAAGCGCCAGCCCGCGCACGCCGCCGAGGCGCTGGAGTGCCTGGGCGGCAACGGGTACGTGGAGGAGTCGGGGATGCCCCGGCTGTTCCGGGACTCCCCGCTCAACTCCGTCTGGGAGGGCTCGGGCAACGTGGCCGCGCTGGACGTGCTGCGCGCGATGGGCCGCAGCCCCGAGTCGCTGGAGGCCTTCCTGTCGGAGCTGCGCGCGGCCGCGGGCGTGGACGACCACTACGACGCGGCGGTCAAGCGGTTGGAGCAGGCCCTGGGCGACCCGGAGGAGGCGCAGTACCGGGCGCGGACGGTGGTGGAGCTGATGGCGCTGGTCCTGCAGGCGTCGGTGCTGCTGCGCCACGCGCCCACCCCGGTCGCCGAGGCGTTCACCGCCTCGCGTCTGGGTGGCGAGTGGGGGCACGTGTTCGGCACCCTGCCCAGAGGGGTGGACACCGAGCTGATCCTGGACCGGGCCCGACCGAGCCGGTGAGGCCGGGGGCGCGCCCCCGCCGCGCGGAGAGGGCCGGGGGCGCTCTGTCGCGGGTACGGCGGGCACCGGTGGGGGGCCGGGTCCGTGCGCCCCTGTACGGCCCCGGTCGTACCGGCCCCGGAGCGCGCTGGACGCGAGGGGAAACCGAGGCGCGCTGAGAGCACACGGACACTATTTCTTAACCCCATAAATCCCGATTACCACCCTTAACCCTGATAATTCCCACAAAAACCCGCAAGAGGGACGGCCGATGAATGATCATCGGCCAGTTCGGCATACTTCGGCGTCCGGAGCGGAACAAAGAAGTCGTCACAGACCACGACCGCCTGCTTCCGGACGGGGAGCGGGCCCGCGCAGACCCTCCGGGAAGGCCGGAGGCACGCGGGTGCGAAGCGCCCCTTCCGAAAGCCCTGATACCAAGAGACTGACGACGCCTATGGTGGAAGTCTGGCCAGGTAGCTCCTATCCGCTCGGTGCGACCTACGACGGGTCCGGCACCAATTTCTCCCTGTTCTCCGAGGCCGCCGAACAGGTGGACCTGTGCCTGTTCGACGACGACGGCGAGGAGACGCGTATACCGCTGACCGAGTACGACGGTTTCGTCTGGCACGGTTACCTTCCCGGCGTCGGGCCGGGACAGCAGTACGGGTACCGCGTCCACGGGCCCTACGCCCCGGAGCAGGGGCTGCGGTGCAATCCGAACAAACTGCTCACCGACCCCTACGCGAAGGCGCTGAACGGCAACCTCACCTGGCACGAATCCCTGTTCAGCTACCACTTCGCCGCGCCGGAGCGCAGGAACACCAAGGACAGCGCGCCCTACGTGCCCAAGTGCGTGGTGGTCAGCCCGTTCTTCGACTGGGGCAACGAGTCCCGGCCCCGTACGCCCTACCACCGCACGGTGATCTACGAGGCGCACGTACGCGGGCTCACCATGCGCCACCCGGGCATCCCCGAACACCAGCGGGGCACCTACTCGGGGCTGGCGCACCCGGTGATGATCGACTACCTCACCTCGCTGGGGGTGACGGCGGTCGAACTCATGCCCGTGCACCACTTCGTGCCCGAGCACGCCATGGTGGCCCGGGGGCTGACCAACTACTGGGGGTACAACACCCTGGCCTTCCTGGCCCCGCACAGCGGGTACGCGGCGCGCGGCTCGCGCGGGCAGCAGGTCCAGGAGTTCAAGGCGATGGTCAAGTCGCTGCACGAGGCGGGCATCGAGGTGCTGCTCGACGTGGTGTACAACCACACCGCCGAGGGCGACCACATGGGGCCCACGCTGTCGCTGCGCGGCATCGACAACCTCAGCTACTACCGGGTCAGCGACGAGGACCAGCGCTACTACCTCGACTACACCGGCTGCGGCAACAGCCTGAACGTGCGCCATCCGCACTCGTTGCAGCTGATCATGGACTCGCTGCGGTACTGGGTCCTGGAGATGCACGTGGACGGGTTCCGCTTCGACCTCGCCTCGGCCCTGGCCCGCGAGTTCCACGACGTGGACCGGCTGAGCACGTTCTTCGACATCGTCCAGCAGGACCCGGTGATCTCGCAGGTCAAGCTGATCGCCGAACCCTGGGACGTGGGCCCGGGCGGCTACCAGGTGGGCAACTTCCCGCCGCTGTGGACCGAGTGGAACGGCAAGTACCGCGACACCGTGCGCGACTACTGGCGGGGCGAGCCCGTGGTGGGCGAGCTGGCCTCGCGCCTGGCCGGGTCCAGCGACCTGTACCAGGACGACGGCCGCCGTCCGGTGGCCTCCATCAACTTCATCACCTGCCACGACGGCTTCACTATGGCCGACCTGGTGTCCTACGACCGCAAGCACAACGAGGCCAACGGCGAGGACAACCGGGACGGCACCGACGACAACCGGTCCTGGAACCACGGTGTGGAGGGGCCCACCGAGGACCCCGAGATCATCACGCTGCGCCGCCGCCAGGTGCGCAACTTCCTCACCACCCTGTACCTGTCGCAGGGGGTGGTGATGCTCTCCCACGGTGACGAGGTGGGACGCACCCAGAACGGCAACAACAACGCCTACTGCCAGGACAACGAGATCGCCTGGATCGACTGGAAGGGCGCCGGGCTCGGTGAGGACGAGGAGCCCGACAACGACCTGCTGGACTACGTGCGCGGGCTGGCGCGGCTGCGCCGCGACCACCCGGTGTTCCGGCGCCGCCGGTTCTTCCGGGGCAGCCCGGTGGGCGGCGCCAAGGCAGGGAAGAGGGGGCTGCCCGACATCGTGTGGCTGCGCCCGAACGGAAAGAAGATGACCGGCGACGACTGGAACTCCACGGGCCAGGCCCTGGGCGTGTTCCTCAACGGGGACGCCATCACCGAGCCCGACCCGCGCGGTCGGCGGATCAGGGACAGTTCGTTCCTGCTGCTGCTCAACAGCGGCCCGGAGACGGTGGACTTCACCGTTCCGGGCACCGAGTACGGCACGGCCTGGGAGACCGTGCTGGACACCGCCGAGCCCGACGTGGAGGGACGGCCGTTCGTGGCGGCCTCCGGTCCGGTGCGGGTGATCGACCGGGCGCTGCTGCTGCTGCGCCGGGTGTCGCACAAGCACACGCCGTCCTCCCGGTTCTGAGGGGTTCGGGCACACGGGCCCCGGAAGCTCCCTGTCGGGAGCTGCCGGGGCCCGTCGGCGTGGACGGCCGGTGGAATACGAAGACGCACGAGGACACTAACGGGGGCCACGGAAAAGCCGGTTCGGCCGGGGCCCGTCGGCGTGCACGCCGCCTCCCTGTTGTCCACAGGAAAAGATCCGCTCTGGCGGCGGCACGGCGCGTTGGAGATGCTGGATGAAAAAGGCTGGGCAGGGGGGCTCGCGCCCCCCTCCTCGGGGTGCCCAGGACCACCGCCTACTCTGGGTGACCATGTCGAGTACACACACCGGCGCGGACGCCCCCGCCGCCCCCATCGCGTTCCGGCAACTGCTGCCCGTCCCCGGCGGCGCGGACGCGGACCCGGCCGCCGCCTACGCCTACCCCGCCGACCTGGACCGCCCCTGGGTGCGCGCCAACATGGTGGCCAGCGCCGACGGAGGCGCCGTGGGCCCCTCGGGGCGCAGCAGGGACCTGTCCTCGGCGCCCGACCGCAGGATCATGGGCGCGCTGCGCGCCCTGTGCGACGTGGTGCTGGTGGGCGCGGCCACGGCGCGCGTGGAGGGGTACGGACCGGTCCGCGTCCGCAGGGCGTGGGAGGGGCTGCGCGGGGGACGGGCGCGGACACCGGCCGTGGCGGTGGTCTCCCGTTCCCTCGACCTGCCCGCCGATCTGCTCACCGAGGCGCCGCCGCACGCGCGCACCCTGGTGTTCACCACGGGCGGCGCCCCCGCGGACCGGCGCCGCGAGGTGGCCGCACGCGCCGACCTGGTGGTGGTCGAGGGGGACTCGGTGACGCCCGCGCACATCGTGGACGCCCTGGCCGAGCGGGGGCTGCACCGCGTGCTGACCGAGGGCGGCCCGCACCTGCTGTCGGAGTTCGTGGCGGCGGGGCTGCTGGACGAGCTGTGCCTGACCCTGAGTCCGCACCTGCTGGGAGCGGGACCGCCGCGCATCGTGGCGGGAGGGCCGGGGGCTCCCGGAGCGCCGGAGCCCGCCACCGGCGCGCGGAGCACGCCCGTGCGGATGGCGCACCTGCTGGAGGCGGAGGGGAGCCTGTTCGCGCGTTACGTCAGGGAATAGGGCGTCCGCGGAGGACACACCGGTAACCGCTCGGTTTCGGTCGCCCCACAAACACGCATGAACCATCCCGCAACCGGACATACCCGAGGTGTGCCCTCCACTGGAAACACCGCTGCTGGACCCAGGACACACCGCATTGACGGGGCTTACCGGCTTGGCCCCCCGGCCGAGAGGATGAACGTGGTGCCGACGTCCGAAAACGGATCCCCTCCGGTCTATCGCGGGATAGCCGAGGAACTACGCGAACAGATCCGCTCCGGACGGTACGCCGACGGCGACCGCCTGCCCGGGGAGAACACCCTCATGGAACGCCACGGCGTCGCACGGGCCACCGCGAGGCAGGCGCTCTCCGTACTGATCAACGAGGGCCTGGCCGTGGCCGTGCGCGGCTCGGGCATCTACGTCCGCCTGTTCCGGCCCCTGCGAAGACACGGCGCCCGGCGGCTGTCCCATGACCTGTGGGGCAGCGGGCGCGCGATCTGGCAGGTCGACAGCGAGGACCGCGAGTACGAGGTGGACAGCCTGCGCGTGGACGAGTCGGCGCCCGCCGCGCACGTGGCGCGCGCGCTGGGTCTGGCCGAGGGGGCCGGGGTCGTGCGGCGCTCGCGCCGCTACCTCGTGGACGGGCGTCCGGTGCAGCAGGCCGTCTCGCACCTGCCCCTGGCTGTGCTGGGGGACGGCGGGGAGCCGTCGGCCCGGCGCGTGCGCGACTACGACAGCGGGCCCGGGGGCATCTACGCGCGCCTGGCCGAACTGGGGCACGCCCCGGCGCACTTCACCGAGGAGATCCGGGTGCGCATGCCCACCCCCGAGGAGAACGAGGTGCTGGAACTCGCCCCCGGGACCCCGGTGCTGGAGGTGGCGCGCACCGCGCTGACCGCCGACCACCGGCCGGTGGAGTTCAACGAGATCACCATGGACGGCTCCGCCTACGTGCTGCGGTACGACTTCGACGCCTGAGCCGGGTCCTCGTCCCAGCTCGCTCCCGGGGCCGCGCCGCGCGCCCCCGAGCCCGCGAAAACGGAGGGAGGGACGCCGCTCCGGCGCCCCTCCCCCTCTCGGACCGACTTCAGCGACCGCCTCGTCTGGAGGCGAACACCAGGTACGCCAACGGCAGGAGGACGAGTCCCACCGCCAGTGCACCGGCGGCGGCGAAGGGCAGGGAGTCCGACGCGGTCATGGCCCACCGCGCCATACCGAACCCCAGGACGAGCGCGACCGCCAGCGCGCACACGGCGACGGCCGCGGCGGCGAACAGCAGCGTGCGTTCGCTCCAGGGTTCGGGCCGGGCGCGGTCGGCCCGCACGACCGTGGAGCGGACGCTGAGCTCGGCGGCCCAGCGAAGCTCACGGCCGGTGGTGGCCGCTCCGTCTGCGACGGTCCTCACCAGGGACCGCGCTCCCGCGGTGTTCTGGTCGAGCCACCACAGTCCGTATCGAATCCTGCCCACGCGCAGCGGTCGCCTGCTTACTCCGAGTGCCTGATGCGTTGTAACGGTCATGTCACCTGCCTCAAGTGCACCGTTCGACCACTGACCCTGGCTACAGCCGTACCCTTACCTTTGGCTACCGAACGTCGCATAGGCGGAAGTTAGGAGGATCTGGCCTTTTGGGACGGTTTTCCTGTCCCAAATGTCATATGTGAGTGTTTGCGGCACGAAGGGTGCTGAGGCGGCATCCGCAGCCGATTCGGGGTAGCGTCGTCCCATGGCTGACTCAGCGGACCAGGCCCAGGACAACGGCAGCGGGCCCAAGGACATCCCCCGGACCGACCAGGAATGGCGCGAACGGCTCAACTCCCAGGAGTACGCGGTACTGCGCCAGGCCGCCACCGAACGCCCCTGGACCGGGGAGTACGTGGACACCAAGACCGCCGGGGTCTACCGCTGCCGCGGCTGCGGCGCCGAACTGTTCCGTTCCGGCGAGAAGTTCGAGTCCCACTGCGGATGGCCCAGCTTCTACGACCCGGCCGACTCCGACGCGGTGGTCCTGCACGAGGACCGCTCCCTGGGCATGGTGCGCACCGAGGTGCGGTGCGCCGCGTGCGACTCACACCTGGGCCACGTCTTCCACGGCGAGGGGTACGCCACCCCCACCGACGACCGGTACTGCATCAACTCCGTCGCCCTCACCCTGGAGCCGACCGAGTAGGTTGCCGTACGATCCTGGTGCCGGACGGCGGGACCGGGACCGCCCGAGGACGGCGGCGCGCACCCGCGACCCGTTCTCGGCGGAATCATGAATAATCGCATCCAGCGCACCAACGGCCGGACCCCCGCCGGCCCGCGGGGCGCGGCGCGCAGGGCCGGTCACATCCGAACCCTCCGCCAGCCGGCCCGGGAGCCCCGGGCCGACCCCCGCAGCGGCAACCGATGTGCGGGCGAACCGACAGACCCGCGACGAAAGCGCTCGATGACCGACGACTCACCATTCTCATCCGTCTCCCACCGCCCCGCGGCGCGCCCGCGCCTGGGCATGGCACAGGGGTCGGCCCCGTGGCTGCTGCCCGCGCTGGGAGCCGCCGGAGCCGCCGTCCTGGCCGCACGGGGCTCGCGGGCCCGCACGGCGCTCGCCGTCCCGGTGGTCGCGCTCGCGGCGGGGATGACCTGGTTCTTCCGCGACCCCGAGCGCGGCCCCGCGACCGGCCGGGTGCTGTCCGCGGCGGACGGCGTCGTGCAGAGCCTCGACCCCCAGCCCGACGGGCGGACCAGGGTCGCGGTGTTCATGAACCCCCTCAACGTGCACGTCAACCGTGCCCCCCTCGCCGGCGTGGTGACAGGCGTCGAGCACCGACCCGGCGGCTTCCGCCCCGCATTCGACAAGGACAGCGAGCGTAATGAGCGCGTCATCTGGACCCTTGAAACCGAGATCGGTGCGATCACGGTCGTTCAAATCGCCGGCGCGATGGTCAGGCGTATCGTCCCGTATCTCGCTGCGGGGCAGAAGGTCGAGCAAGGGGAGAGGATCGGTCTCATCCGGTTCGGGTCCAGGGTCGACGTCTACCTTCCGGCCGGGATCGCCCCGGCGGTGGAGGTCGGCCAGAAGGTCCGTGCCGGAGAAACCCGTCTTGACGCCGACTGAGAACGCACTGGCGGCCGACGGGGCCGCCTCCCCCGTTCCGCAGGAGGCTCCCAGGCTGCGCCTGGGCGTGGCCGACTACCTGACGCTCGGCAACGCCCTGTGCGGCTTCCTGGCGGTGTGGGCGCTGGTGGTGGCCCAGTCCGCGCAGGAGGCGGCCGGGATCGCCGGGCCGCTGCCGCGCACGGCCATGGCCACGGTCGTGGGCTTGATGCTGGTCGCGGCCGCCCTGGACGTGCTCGACGGCCGGGTCGCCCGCAAGCTGGGCGGCAGCGGCATGGGCGCGGAGCTGGACAACCTGGCCGACGTGATCAGCTTCGGGTTCGCGCCCGCGTTCTTCTTCGTCGTGTGGGGCATGCGGACCGAGGGCCCGGACCTGCTGCCGGTCGCGGCGGGCGGCGCCGTGCTGCTCGCGGTCATCGTGCGCCTGGCCCGGTTCTCCTGCCAGGCCCCGGGCTCCAGCTACTTCACCGGGCTGCCGTGCCCGTTCGGCGCCATGGCCGTGGTGACGGTGGTCCTGCTGGACCCGCCGCTGATGGCGGGGGTGACGGCGGTGCTGCTCATCTCCTGGCTGATGGTGAGCCGGATGGAGTACCCCAAGCCGCGCGGGCGCAAGGCCCACGCGGTGCTGGGCGTCCTGGCCGTCGGGGTCGCCCTCATGGCCGCGTGGGGCATGGGCCTGCCCGCGGGACAGACGCTCATCTACCTGATGAGCGCCGCCGTGCTGGGCTTCATCGTCACCATCCCGTTCTACGTCCTGGCCGTGCGGCGGGCCGCCGCGGCGCAGGACTGACGCACACGCGCGGGGGCGCCCCGGGGAAGGATCTCCTTCCCCGGGGCGCCCCCGTTCGCGCCGTGGCCGTGCCCCGCCAGCGACTGTTCTGGGCGGACCTCAGCCTGTGCGGGTCGGTCCGGGCGCCCACGGGGTTCTGGAGGGGCCGGAGGCGGGTTCCCGTGGGAGAACTGCGCCGTAGGCGTCCGTTGAGGGTGGTGGCGGGCGACGGGTGGGCACGGGCGAACCCGCCGGAGACACCACCGTGCCTGCTACAACCCCATTCCCGTTCTCCGGGCGCCCGGACACTGACCGGAGCGGAGGCCCGAAGGACTACGGCAGGGACTCGACCAGCTCGGCGACACTCTTGCGGCGGCCGGTGTAGAACGGCACCTCCTCGCGGGTGTGCAGGCGGGCCTTGGCGCCGCGCAGGTGGCGCATCAGGTCCACGATGCGGTGCAGGTCGTCGGCCTCGAAGGCGAGCAGCCACTCGTAGTCGTTGAGCCCGAACGAGGACACCGTGTTGGCGCGCACGTCCGGGTAGGGGGCGGCCATACGGCCGTGCTCGGCGAGCATCGCGCGGCGCTCGTCGTCGGGCAGCAGGTACCACTCGTAGGAGCGCACGAACGGGTACACGCACAGGTGCTCGCGCGGCTCCTCCCCCGCCAGGAAGGCGGGCACGTGGCCGCGGTTGAACTCGGCGGGGCGGTGCAGGCCCACGACCGACCACACCGGGGTGCTCACCCGGCCGATCCGCGTGCGGCGGAAGGCCGTGTAGATGCCCTGGACCTGCTCGGGGGAGTCGGCCACCCACCAGAACATGATGTCGGCGTCGGCGCGGAAGCCCTGGACGTCGTAGCTGCCGCGGGTGGTCACACCCTGCTCGGCGGCCTTGTCCAGGAGCGCGGCCAGTTCGTCGGCCGCGGCGGCGCGGTCGATCCCGTCCAGGGCCTCGACCTTGAAGACCGACCACATGGTGTAGCGGATGAGGGAGTTGAGGTCGCTGCCGTCCTGCTCGACGGCTTCGTTGTGCTGGCCCGTCACGGGTTGACTCCTTGCTGGTTCGTTCCGGCGGCCTCGTCGCCGCTGGTGGGACTGTTGGTCGTGAGGGCGCCCGCCAGGAGGTCGGCCTGTCGGCGGGCGTCGGCGACGCAGGCGGGGATGCCCACGCCGCCGTAGACCGCGCCGCACACCCCCAGGCCGGGGTTGCGGGCGACGTCGGCGCGCACGCGCTCGACGAGGGAGGCGTGGCCGACGGCGTACTGGGGCAGGCCGTCGATCCACCGGGTGACCCGGGTCTGCACCGGCGCCCCGGTCATGCCGGTGACCGTGGCCAGGTCGCGCACGGCGGCCGCGGCCAGCTCCTCGTCGGAGCGCTCCAGGACCCGCTCCTCGCCGAAGCGCCCGATGGAGCAGCGCAGCACCACCAGGTCGTCGCCGGGGTTGGCCGCGGCCAGCTCCTCGGCGATCCAGGGCCACTTGTTGCTGGAGAAGGTGGCGGCCTTGACGGTCAGCCCCTCCCCCGCCGGGACGAGGAAGCCCGTGCCGGTGAGCGGCTCGGGGAAGGCGGACGCTGGCAGGGCCATGGTCACCAGGGCCATGGTGGCGTACTCGACGCCGCCGAGGTCGCGGGAGGCGCCGGGGGCGTGCTCGGCGAGCAGGCGGGCCGCCTCGGGGGCGGGGCAGGCGAGCAGGACGCCGTCGCAGGCGATGCGTTCGTTGCTGTCCAGGCGCACCCGCCAGCCCTCGGGCAGGCGCTCCAGGGCGCGCACCCGCGAGCCCACGCGCAGGCTGTCGGCGTGGCGCTCGGCGAGCGCGCCGACGAGTCCGGCCACGCCGCCGCGCAGGGAGGCGAACACCGGCCCGGTCTTGGTGGGCGCCGCCCCCCGGCCGCGCAGGCTGGTGCGCACGGCGTGCATCAGGGAGCGGTCGCGGCGGGCCATGGGCGCGATCTGCGGCAGCGTGGACTCCAGGGAGAGCCGGTCGGCGCGGCCCGCGTACACGCCGCCCAGGAGGGGCTCGACGAGGCGGTCGACGACCTCCGGGCCCATGCGGGCCCCGACGTAGTCGGCGACGGACACGTCGCCGCGCACCGGTGTGCGCGGGAGCACGAGGTCGAGTCCGGCGCGCAGGGTCCCGGCCCGGGAGAGCACCCCGCTGCGGGCGAGCGCGCGCAGGTCGCCGGGCACGCCCATGAGCTGCCCCTTGGGCAGGGGGCGCACCCGTCCGCGGCTGTAGACGGCGGCGGCGCCGGGCCCGGGGTGCACCACCCGCTCGTCCAGGCCCAGCTCGGAGAACAGGTCCAGCGCCTCGGGTCGGCGGGCGAGCACCGCCTCGGCGCCCGCGTCCACGGACACCCCCGCCACCGGTGAGGCGCGCAGCTTGCCCCCGGGGGCGTCGGAGGCCTCCACCACGGTGACGGCGGCGCCCAGACCACGGAGGCGGTGCGCGGCGGTTAGTCCGGAGACCCCGCCCCCGACCACGACGACGTGCGGTGCTTCAGGCATACCCCCAGCTTCCCAGATGACCTGGGTCACCGTGATCCGCCTTCCCCCGCGACACCCCGTGATTCGCGTCGCGCCGCGGCGGGTCCGCGCGCGGCGCTCCGGGTTCCGGGGCGGCCCCGCCGCCGCACGCCGCCGTTGCGCGGTCGTTACCGCGGGGCCGCAACGGGCGCGCGGCGGAGTACGTCGAAGCGGGCATGGTTACCTCAGCCCTCCCCCCGGCCCGGCGTGTCGCCGGGACCGCGCTCTCCGTGGGCCTGGCGGCCCTGTTGGCCACGTCCTGCGCCTCCCCCATGTCCGACGGCGGCGCCGGGGCCGTCAACGAGTCCGCGGCCGTGGCCCCCGAGTCCGGTGACCGGGCCCTGCCCGAGGAGGGGGCGGGCCAGCAGGGGGCCGCCGAGGAGGGCGGCGGCTCGTCCGTCGGCTCCGAGGTGGAGATCGGCGACCGGGAGCTGGTCCACACCGCCGACCTGGCGGTACGGGTCGAGGACGTGTCCGAGGCGGTAGGGCTCGCCAAGGAGCTGACCCTCGACGCGGGCGGCTACGTCGCCTCGGAGCGGGTGTCCACCCCCCAGGGCGGCTCCCCCGAGGGGTCGCTGACGCTACGCATCCCGGGTGAGGACTACGAGGGCGCCCTGGAGGAGCTGTCGCGGTTGGGCGACCGCTCCAACCTGGAGCGGTCGGTGCAGGACGTCACCGAGGAGGTGGCCGACGTCGAGAGCCGCATCGAGTCCTCCGAGACCGCCCTGGAGACGCTGCGCGGCTACCTGGAGGAGGCCGAGAACGTCGACGAGCTGCTGCGGGTGGAGGGCGAGATCCAGGACCGCCAGGCGGAGCTGGAGGCCTTCCAGGCGCGGCTGGAGGCACTGCGCAACCAGACGGCGTACTCGACGGTGAACCTGACCCTGCAGCCGCCGGAGACCTACCTGGAGGAGCCCTCGGAGGACTCCATCGGGTTCCTCGGCGGTCTGGAGCGCGGCTGGCGCGCCCTGGTGACCTTCGGCCGGGGCGTGGCCGTGGTCGCGGGCTGGCTGCTGCCGTTCCTGGCGGTGGCCGCCGTGCTGGGCGCGTGGCCGCTGTGGTGGTACCGCTCGCGTCGGCGCGCGTCCGCCAAGGGCGCGAAGGACGCGAAGGACGCGAAGGGCGCGAAGGGCGCCTCCTCCGCGGGCGGGCCCGGGACCGGCTCCGCGGAGGGCGCCGCTCCGGTGGGCGCCGCGCCCGGCCGCCCGGCCTCCGGCGACGCCGCCGACGACAGCGCGAGGGGGCAGGACCCCGGCGCGTCCTCCGAGTCCGGCGGGAGGCCGCCCGGGGCCGGGGAGTGAACCCGCGCCGACGGAGCCCGGCCCCGCGCGTCGGGGCCGGGCGGGGACAGGGTCCGTCTTCGAATCGGCCTCAGCCTCTGGAGGGGCCGGTTCGGGTGCCCACGGGGTTCTGGAGGTGTCGCAGGTGAGACCGCGAGGAGGACTGCGCCGTAGGCGTCGGTTGAGGGTGGTGGCGGGCGACGGTGTGGGCACGAGCCGTCTCACCGGAGACACCGCTGTGCTCGCTTCAACCCGATTCCCGCACCGAAGGGCACCCGAACAGCGAAAGTGCTGCGCTTCGCGTCCGTTGAGGGCGGTAGCCCGCCCGCCGCGCAGCTCCCCAGCGAGCGGTGGCGGGCGACGGGCGGGCCGAAGCGAAGCGAAGGTCCCAAGAGAACACTGCTTAGACGGCGGTCTCCTCGTGCACGAACTCGGTGAGCCGCTGGAGCATGTCCGGGTCGGTGCTGGGCAGCACGCCGTGGCCCAGGTTGAAGACGTGGCCGTCGGCGGCGCGGCCCCGGGACAGGATGTCGCGGGTGCGCTCGGCGACGACCTCCCAGGGCGCGAACAGGGTGGCCGGGTCGAGGTTGCCCTGGAGGGCGGTGCCGGGCTGGACGCGCTGGACCGCCTTGTCCAGCGGCACGCGCCAGTCCACGCCCACGACGTCGGCCCCGGCCTCGCTGAGCAGGCTGAGCAGTTCGCCGGTGCCCACGCCGAAGTGGATGCGCGGCACCTCGTGCTGGGCGAGCTGGCCGAAGATCCACGAGGTGTAGGGCAGCACCGAGGCGCGGTAGTCCTCCGCGCTCAGGGCGCCCACCCAGGAGTCGAAGAGCTGGACGGCGCTGGCGCCCGCCTCGATCTGGGTGCGCAGGAAGCCCAGGGCGATCGTGGCCAGGCGGCGCATCAGCTCGTCCCACAGCTCGGGCTCGCCGTACATGAGCGCCTTGGTGTGCTCGTGGTTCTTGGAGGGGCCGCCCTCGATGAGGTACGAGGCCAGGGTGAACGGGGCGCCCGCGAAGCCGATGAGGGGCTTGTCGCCCAGCTCGCCGACCAGCTGGCCCACGGCCTCGGTGATGTAGGGCACGTCGCCGGGTTCGAGCTCGCGCAGCCGCTTGACGCCGGTCGCGTCGCGGATCGGGTCGGCGACCACGGGGCCGACCCCGGGCTTGATGTCGAGGTCGATTCCGATGGCCTTGAGCGGCACGACGATGTCGCTGAAGAAGATCGCGGCGTCGACGTCGTAGCGGCGCACCGGCTGCATCGTGATCTCGGTGATCATGTCGGGGCGCGCGCAGGCCTCAAGCATCGGCACGTCGGCGCGGACCCGTCGGTACTCGGGCAGGGAGCGCCCCGCCTGGCGCATGAACCACACCGGGGTGTGGGACACGGGAAGGCGCCGGCAGGCGCGGAGGAAAGGAGAATCTTGCAGGGTCACCCCTCGATCGTGCCATGCCCCGCCCGGTGCTCCCACTCGGATCGCCGAACCCGTACGCGCCCGTGCGCGCACCGGCGGCGGGGGCCGGGGAGGGCGCGAACCGGCACCGTCGGCGACCGGCCGGTCCCAAGATCATCACAAAACGCCGACACGCCGGGCGAACTCCGACTCGCGGCCCGTGACTCATGCCACGGTCTTTGACGTGCCCACCGTTCCGCCTCCGGCGGGGAGGCGGAGCACGTCCACACGCCCCCGCCCAGACGTGATCGATCACCCCAGAATGAAGGCTGACGTTCCCACCATGCCCGATGTCGGTAGCGCCGAGGACGCACACGAGACGTTCCGGCGAGCGGTCGAGGCCCTGCGCTCACCCCTCCTGCGACCCGAGATCACCGTCCGGGAGATCCCCGCCCCCCAGCGGTTGGCCCCCCACTCCGCCGCGGTCTCGGCCGAGGTGACCGTCCACGGGGAGGAGGTCGCCTGGGGCAGACTCATCGTCCTGTACGACCCCGAGGGCACCCGCGACTGGCCGGGGCCCTTCCGGGTGGTCTGCCAGGCCAACTCCGAACTGGAGTCGGAGATCGCGACCGACCCCCTGCTCGGACCGGTCGCCTGGAGCTGGCTGACCGACGCCCTGGACGCGTGCGGCGCCACGCACCACACGCTGAGCGGCACGGTCACCCGTGCCACCACCGAGGGCTTCGGCACCAAGGCGGACCAGGGCGCCACCACCGAGGTGGAGATGCGCGCCTCCTGGACTCCGGAGTCCGACGACCTGTCCGGGCACGTCCAGGCGTGGACGGCGCTGCTGGCCTCGGCCGCGGGGCTGCCGCCGCTGGACGTCACCGACATCACCGGAAAGCGCTCCCGGCCCTGACCGCCGGCCCCTGTGTCCCCGGGGCCCGCGGCCGGTCCGAATCCGCGTCCGGTGGCGACAGCGCATACCGTAGTGGTGTGGCGAACGCGTTGAACTCCAAGACAGAACCCCGCGAACCAGGCAACGACGACGACGCCGAGAGGGCCCCCCTTCTCCGGGAACCCCGCGAGGGCCTGCCCGAGGTCACCTCCGACGCCGACGCGCTGGCCGGTGTGGTCGCCGCGCTCTCCGCCGGGAGCGGCCCCGTCGCGGTGGACGCCGAACGCGCCTCCGGCTACCGGTACGGGCAGCGCGCCTACCTGGTCCAGCTGCGCCGCGAGGGAGCGGGGTCGGCGCTGATCGACCCCATCGCCTGCCCGGACCTGAGCACGCTCAACGACGCCGTGGGCGGGGCCGAGGTGGTGCTGCACGCCGCGCACCAGGACCTGCCCTGCCTGACCGAGGTCAACCTGCGCCCCCGGAGCCTGTTCGACACCGAACTGGCCGGGCGGCTGCTGGGCTACCAGCGGGTCGGCCTGGGGTTCATGGTGGAGCGGCTGCTCCACCTGCGGCTGGCCAAGGAGCACTCGGCCGTGGACTGGTCCCAGCGCCCGCTGCCGGAGGACTGGCTGCGCTACGCGGCGCTGGACGTGGAGATCCTCATCGACCTGCGGGACTCCCTGGAGGTCGAGCTGGAGGAGACCGGCAAGCTGGAGTGGGCGCGCGAGGAGTTCGCCGCGGTCCTGTCCGCGCCGCCCAAGGAACCGCGCGCCGATCCCTGGCGGCGCACCTCGGGCATCCACCGGGTGCGCAACCAGCGCGCCCTGGCCGCAGTGCGCGAGCTCTGGTACGAGCGCGACCGCATCGCCCAGGAGCGGGACATCTCGCCCGGCCGGGTGCTGCCGGACGCGGCGATCGTGGAGGCGGCCACCGCCATGCCGCGCACCACCACCGAGCTGGCCAAGATCCGGCAGTTCGGCATCAAGCTGGCGCGGCGCTACCTGACCACGTGGATCAAGGCGGTCAACCGGGCGCGCGACATGCCGCAGGCGGAGCTGCCCCGGCCCAACGCGCCGGGCGACGGCCCGCCGCCGGTGAACCGGTGGGGCGACCGGGCGCCGGAGGCGGCGCGGCGGCTGGAGGCGGCCCGGGCCACGGTCACGGGTATCGCCGAGGACGTCGTCATGCCGACCGAGAACCTGCTGCTGCCGGACACGGTGCGCCGTCTGGCGTGGGCGCCGCCGAGGGCGGTCGACCCCGACGCGGTGGGCGCGTTCCTGCGTGAGCGCGGAGCCCGTGAGTGGCAGGTCACCCTGACCGCGGAACCCCTGGCCACAGCGTTGCGGACAGCCGATCAGGCGTAGCGCTTTACCCCGTTCTGACACGATCAACCCAGGAGTGAGCGAACTCACCGTGCCCTCAGGGCGTTTGGTGCCTGTTCCGTAGCCCGGTGTCCGATTAAGTTATAGAAACGTGCCCTGGCGATTTCGGGGTACGGGTTGTCCAACGGGTGTTACGCCGCAGGCCTGGGGCCGCGGTGCGCGATCAGGGGAATGTGGTGATTGTGCTGTCGTTCTGGCGTGCGTTGCTGCGCGAGACCGGACTCAAGGGCGCGACCAGGACCCGGTCCGCCGATACCACCGTGCCCGCGCGTGCGGAGCAACCCGTGGAGAAGCCGACGGAGCGGCCGACCGAGCGCCCGACCGGGGTCTCCGTGCCGGGCCCCGCGCCGGCGAGCGGTGCGCCCACCGAGCCGCTGGCCCTGACCGGGGCGCGCGAGGAGGCGGCGCGGACGGCCTCCAGGGTGGTCCAGGCCCCCGCCCCCACCGCCGGGATGCGGGCCGCGTCCCTGGAGCGGACGCTGCGTTCGCTGGTGGAGCGGCTGGGCACCGAGCACCCGGACACGATCACCGCGCGCAACAACCTGGCGACCAAGTACGCGCAGATGGGGCGCCGTCAGGCCGCGGTGCAGCAGTTCGAGCTGACCCTGGCCGAGGCGGTGGCGGTCTTCGGCGAGGAGCACCCGCGCACCGAGATCATCCGCGAGAACCTGGCCTGGGCCTACGAGGACGCCGGCCGTCCGGCGGACGCCGCGGGGCAGTGGGAGATGCTGCTGCGCGAGCGCGAGCGCCAGTTCGGCTCGGCCGACGAGGACACCGTGGAGGCGCGCATGCGCCTGGCGGTCTGCTACCGGCGCAGCGGCCGCCTGGACGCGGCCGTGGTGCACTACGAGCGGGCCATCGAGGACGTGGCCTCGACCGAGCGCCGTGAGGAGCTGCGGCTGGGGCTGAGCGCGGCGCAGAGCATGTCCGGGCGCTACGAGGACGCGATCGGGCAGCTGCGGATGGTGCTGGCCGGGCGGCGGCGCCGCCTGGGCAAGGGGCACCTGGACACCCTGACGGTGCACCACCGCCTGGGCCGCGCCTACACGCAGGCGGGACGCTCCGACGAGGCGGTGGAGGTGCTGCGCGACGCCTACCGGGTGGCGCTGAACTCCTCCGGCGACCCGGAGGTGCGGCGGCTGACGCTGCGGCTGCGCCGCGACCTGGCGGGCGCCTACAACGCCGCGGGCCGGTACCGCGAGGCCAACGCGCTGCTGTGAGCGGGCGCGGCCTCGCGGGCGCGGCCTTCCTTCGGCGGGGACACCCCGCCGACGGGGACCGCCGGGGTGTCCCACTCCCGCGAAGCGGTCTGCGGGCGGTGGCGGTAGGGGCGGCGCGCGGAGCGCCTGATCCGGCGAGGCCTCATGAACGCTGCGGGGGCCGGGGTCGTGCGACCCCGGCCCCCCGGCGTGTTCAGGGGGCCTCGGCGGTGAGCAGCTGCCCGGCGGCGAGGTCGCGGTAGAGGTCGTCGGCGGCCACCAGCTCCTCGTGGGTGCCCACGGCGCGCACCCGTCCGGCGTCCATGACCACGATCCGGTCGGCGCTGGTGACCGTGGACAGCCGGTGCGCCACGACGATGACGTTGGTGTGGCGGGCCGCGTCCAGCATGACCTCCTTGAGGGCCCTCTCGTTGGCGGCGTCCAGTTGGGAGGTCGCCTCGTCCATGAGCAGCAGCCGGGGGCCGCGCAGCAGGGCGCGGGCGATGGCCACCCGCTGGCGCTCCCCTCCGGAGACCGTCACGCCCCGGTGGCCGATCGCGCTGTCCAGCCCGTCGGGCAGGCGGGCCACCAGGTCCCCCAGTCGGGCGCGGAGCACGGTCCGGGCCAGCTCCTCCTCGGTGGCCTCCGGGGCGGCCATGAGCAGGTTCTCGCGCAGGGTGCCGTCCAGGACCGGGGCGTCCTGCTCCACGTAGCCGATCTGGGCGCGCAGCGCCGCCAGCGGCCACGCGCGCACGTCGGTCCCGTCCAGGAGCACCCGGCCGGAGGTGGTGTCGTAGAACCGCTCCACCAGGGAGAACACCGTGGTCTTGCCCGCTCCGGAGGGGCCGACCAGGGCGGTCAGACCGGCCCCGGAGGCCTCGAAGCTCACGCCGTGGTGCACCGGAGCCAGGTCGGGGTGGTAGCGGAAGGCCACGTCCTCGAAGACGACCGAGGCGGGGCGGCCGGGGCCCGCCTCGGGAGCGGCGCCCTCCCCGAGGTCCTCCTGGGCCAGTTCGGCGACCTCGTCCACGCGCCGCACGGCCGCCAGGCCGGTCTGGAGTTCGGTGGCCGAGCTGACCAGGGTGCTGATCGGCTCCATGAGGTAGAAGAGCAGGAGCAGGAAGGCGATCAGGGAGGAGACGGGCAGCTCCCCGGCGGCCACGCGTCCCCCGCCGACGGCGAGGATGGCCAGGAAGGCGACGTTGACCGCCAGCGAGGCGGTGGTGCCCGACACGGCCGTCCACCCGGCCACCGCCACGCCCCTGCGCCAGGACTCGACCGCGGCGGCGTCCAGGCGGGCGGTCTCGGCCTCCTCCGCGGAGGAGGCCTTGACGGTGCGGAACGCGCCGAAGATCCGCTCCAGACGTGAACCCATCTCGCCGAGCGCGGCCTGGGCCGCCTGGGTGGCGGTGCCGATCCGGGGCAGGATCACGCCCATGACCAGGCCGACCATGACGATCATCGCGGCGGCCAGCAGGAACAGGAGGCCGTCGAGGACGGCCATGACCACGACGCCGCCCACCAGCAGTACCGAGCCGGTGAACAGGTTGGTGATGCCGCTGGTGGCGACCGTGCGCAGCAGGGTGGTGTCCGCGGTCAGGCGGGCCACCAGGTCGCCGGGCTTGAGGCGGTCGACCTCGGCCACGCGCAGCCGGACCAGTCGGCCGACCAGGCCCCGGCGCACGCCGAGCACGACGCTCTGGCCGGTGCGCTCCAGCAGGAAGGCGCCCAGGGCGCCGATGAGGGCGCCGGCGAGGATGACGGCGGTCAGGGCCAGGACCGGCCCGAGGATGGGTTCCCCCGCGCCGAGGGCGTCGATGACGTACTTGGCCAGGAGGGGCTGGGACAGGCTGGTGAGGCCGCCAAGGAAGGTGAGCGCCCCGCCCAGGACGAGCACCCGCCAGTGGGGGCGGGCGTACCCCCACAGGCGTCGCGGGGACGCCTTGGGCGCGGTCTCGGTGTTCGCGGCGCGGTCGGCGTCGCGCACGCCCGGATCTGACACGTGGGCCCCCGATGTCGTCGCACGGCGCCTTCGCGCCGTCCGCTGTGGTTCGCTGTGTTCGGCGATGGAACGTCCGGTCAGCCAACCGCGCGCCGGGCGCGCCGTGCCACCGCCGAAAGTCGGGGATCGCCCCTGACTTACGCCCCTGACCGAAGTCGGGGGGTCCACTGCTCGCAGAAGTTGTTACTGACGAGTAGCATGGTGGTCGACGAGTCCATCCACCCCTGGAGAAGGAGGGGCCATCGTGCCGCGAACTGCCCGCGATGTCGTGTTTGTCGACGGGGTCCGCACCCCGTTCGGCAAGTCAGGCAAGGGCCTCTACGCCGAGACGCGCGCCGACGACCTCGTCGTACGCGTGATCCGCGAACTGATGCGCCGCAACCCGGGACTGCCCCCCGAGCGCGTCGACGAGGTCGCCGTCGCCGCCACCACCCAGATCGGCGACCAGGGCCTGACGATCGGGCGCAGCGCCGCGATCCTCGCCGGACTGCCCCGCAGCGTTCCCGGCTACGCGATCGACCGCATGTGCGCCGGTGCGCTCACGGCCGTCACCACCTCCGGCGCGGGCATCGCCTTCGGCGCCTACGACGTGGTCATCGCGGGCGGCGTCGAGCACATGGGCCGCCACCCCATGGGCGAGGGCGTGGACCCCAACCCGCGCTTCCTCTCCGAGAAGCTCGTGGACCCGTCCGCGCTGGTCATGGGCAACACCGCCGAGAACCTGCACGACCGCTACCCCTCCATCACCAAGGAGCGGGCCGACGCCTACGCGGTGCGCAGCCAGGAGAAGGTCGCCAAGGCCTACGCCGACGGCCGGATCCAGCCCGACCTGGTCGAGGTCCTGGTCCGCTCCCTGGAGAAGGGCTACGGCCTGGCCACCCGGGACGAGCCGCCCCGGCCCGGTACCACGATGGAGTCGCTGGCCTCCCTCAAGACCCCGTTCCGCGCGCACGGCAACGTGACGCCCGGCAACGCCGCCGGTCTCAACGACGGCGCCACCGGCGCGATCCTGGCCGCCGAGGACGTGGCCGAGGAGCTGGGGCTGGGCGCCAGGATGCGCCTGGTGGACTTCTCCTTCGCCGGCGTGGAGCCCGAGGTCATGGGCGTGGGCCCGGTCCCGGCCACCGAGAAGCTGTTCGCCCGCCAGGGCATCTCGATGGACGACGTCGGCCTGATCGAGATCAACGAGGCCTTCGCCGTGCAGGTGCTGGCCTTCCTGGAGCACTTCGGCCTCGCCGACGACGACGCCCGCGTCAACCCCTGGGGCGGCGCGATCGCCCTCGGCCACCCGCTGGCCTCCTCGGGTGTGCGCCTGATGATGCAGCTCGCGCGCCAGTTCGCCGAGCGCCCCGACGTCCGCTACGGCCTGACCACCATGTGCGTCGGCATGGGCATGGGCGGGACCGTCCTGTGGGAGAACACCAACTACGAGGGGGGCAAGTGAGCACCGTCATCGACCAGGCACGGGAGCTGTTCAGCGACGAGGTCGTCACCAACGCCCTCTCCCGCGACATCGAACTCCCCTACGGCGCGGGCACCGCGGTCCTGATCACGCTGGACAACGGACACGACCACACCAAGCCCAACACCTTCGGCCCCGGCGGGCTGCTCAGCCTGGACGCGGCGATCGAGGCGGCCGGGGCGCGCACCGACATCGTCGCCGTGGCCGTCACCGGCAAGCCGTTCATCTTCGCCGTGGGCGCGGACCTGACCGGTGTGCCCGCCCTGCAGAACCGCGAGCAGGCGCACGCCATCGGCAAGCTGGGCCACGACGTGTTCCGCAAGCTCGGCGAGCTGGACGTGCCCACCTTCGCGCTGGTCAACGGCGCGGCGATGGGCGGCGGCGTCGAGGTGGCGCTGCACTGCACCTACCGCACCATCTCCTCGGGCGTCCCGGCGCTGTCGCTGCCGGAGACCTTCCTGGGCCTGGTGCCCGGCTGGGGCGGCACCTACCTGCTGCCGAACCTGATCGGCGCCGAGAAGGCCCTCAAGGTCATCATCGACAACCCGCTCGCCCAGAACAAGGTGCTCAAGGGCGCGCAGGCCTTCGAGATGGGCATCGCCGACGCGATGTTCGAGCCCGCCGACTTCGTCGAGGAGTCGCTGCGCTGGGCCGCCGGGGTCCTCAAGGGCGACGTCGTGGTCGAGCGCCCCGAGGTCGACAGGGGCGAGGCCTGGGACAACGCGGTCAACATGGCCCGGTTCACCGTCGAGGGCAAGCTGCACGGCGCCGCCCCGGCCCCGGCCCGCGCGGTCGAGCTGGTCGCACAGGCGAAGACCCGTACGCGCGACGAGGGCTTCGCGGCCGAGGACGACGCGCTGGCCGACCTGATCATGAGCGACGAGCTCAGGGCGGGCCTGTACGCGTTCGACCTGGTGCAGAAGCGCGCCAAGCGCCCCGCGGGAGCCCCGGACAAGTCGCTGGCCCGCAAGGTCACCAAGGTCGGCGTCGTCGGCGCCGGTCTGATGGCCGGGCAGCTGGCGCTGCTGTTCGCCCGCCGCCTGGACGTTCCGGTCGTCATGACCGACCTGGACCAGGAGCGCCTGGACAAGGGCGTGGCCTACGTGCACGGCGAGGTGGACAAGCTCCTGAGCAAGGGCCGGGTCAACAACGACAAGGCCAACCACCTCAAGGCCCTGGTGAGCGGTTCGCTGACCAAGGACGCCTTCTCCGACGCCGACTTCGTCATCGAGGCCGTGTTCGAGAAGATGGAGGTCAAGCAGCAGGTGTTCGCCGAGGTGGAGGCAGTGGTCTCCCCCGAGGCGATCCTGGCCACCAACACCTCCTCGCTGTCGATCACCGAGATGGCCTCCAAGCTCCGCCACCCCGAGCGGGTCGTGGGCTTCCACTTCTTCAACCCGGTCGCGGTCCTGCCGCTGCTGGAGATCGTCCGCGGCGAGGCGACCGACGAGGCCTCCCTGGCCACGGCCTTCGCCACCGCCAAGAAGCTGAAGAAGACCGCGGTGCTGTGCAAGGACGCCCCGGCGTTCGTGGTCAACCGCCTGCTCACCCTGTTCATGGGCGAGGTCCTGGGCGCCGTCGGCGAGGGCACCGAGCCCGAGACGGCCGACCGCGCGGTGGCGCCCCTGGGCCTGCCGATGTCGCCGCTGCTGCTGCTCCAGCTGGTGGGCCCGGCGGTCGCGCTGCACGTGTCCGAGACCCTGCACGAGGCCTTCCCCGAGCGCTTCGCGGTCTCCGCCGAGCTGGCCGAGATCGTCAAGGCGGGCAAGACGGCGATCTACGCCCCCGACTTCAGCATCGACCCCGAGGTCCGCGCGCTGCTCATGGGCGGCGACAAGCCGTCCGAGGAGAGCGAGATCCTGGACCGGGCGCTGCGCGCGCTGGCCCGGGAGATCCGGATCATGCTGGACGAGGGCGTCGTGGCCGAGGCCGCCGACATCGACCTGTGCCTGATCACCGGCGCGGGCTGGCCGTTCCACACCGGCGGCATCACCCCCTACCTGGACAAGGTCGGGGTGTCGGAGGCCGTGAACGGCAAGCGGTTCCACGAGGGAGACCCGAAGGCGTTCTAGCCTTCGCGAAACCCCGCGGCGGGCCCGGCAGCGGATGCCGGGCCCGCCGTCGCGTGTCCGGGAGGCCCCGCCCGTCCAGCTCGACCGGTCAGAAGTCCTGGGAGGACTCCTCCCCGGTCGAGCTGGGGCTGGAGGAGCGCACGCGCCGGATGTGCAGCTGCCTGCCCAGCCGGATCACCGGGCGGATCAGCAGCTCGACGCTGCCGACGAGGAAGCACCAGGTGCCCGCGGTGGTCCAGGCCTCGGAGAAGAACATGATGCTTCCGGCGATGAACCACAGGGCGATGAGGATGTCGTTGACGATGCTCGCGGTCTCGTAGCGGCGCCGGACGACGAGTTCGTCGTGCCCCACGTGCAGGACCAGCGGTCTGCTCTGCTTCTCGGACATGTCCGGCCCTCCCCGCGGGGTCGTCTCGGTACCGCGTCTTCCCCTGCCCGAAGTGGGCGAACACGAAAAGTCACCACATAACGACTACTCGTACATACTTGCTGGTAACCCTGTGTAACGTCTGCCTCGTGGCAATATCCGCTGAACACCAGATCTACTCCGAGTTGTTCGCCGACGCACCGGACACGGCCGTCGGCTTCCTGCGCGGCCTCGGCGTGGACGTACCCGACTACGACCGCAGCGAGGTCACCTCGTGCGACCTCGGCCACGTCGATCCCGTCGAACGCCGATCGGACGTCGCGATCATGCTGCGCGGCCCCGGCCCGAAGGACCCCTTCGACAAACTGATGGGCATCGTCGTGGAGGTCCAGCGCGACGAGAAGGAGCGCAAGCGCTTCACCTGGCCCGAGTACGTGGCCTCGCTGCGCTCACGGCACGAGTGCCCGGTCGTCCTGCTGACCATCTGCCCGAAGCAGTCCGTGGCGGACTGGTACGCCGAGCCGATCCACCTCGGCCATCCCGGTTTCGTCCTGCGTCCCCTGGCGGTGGGGCCGTCCGGGATCCCGGTCATCACCGATCCCGGGGAGGTGGAGCGGCACCCGTCCCTGGGCGTGCTGTCCGCCGCCGCGCACGGCGGTCAGGACATGGACGTGCTCAAAGCCCTGCACACCGGCCTCGATGCGATCGACCGGGAAAAGGCGACGAAGTACATTGGATTCACGTTGAACCTGCTGGCGAAGACCGAAGGCCAGGCCGCCCTGGAGGAACTCATGATGACGGACACGTACGAGTACAGCAGCGCCTGGACCGAGAGCCTCAAGGCCGAAGGACGGGCCGAAGGACGGGCCGAGGACATCCTCCGGATTCTCACCCGACGCGGCATTGATGTACCCGAAGAAGCACGCGAACGCATCAGCGAGTGCCGTGACCACGAAGTACTCGACACCTGGCTCGACCGGACCATCACCATCACCCACATCGATCAACTCTTCGACAAGTGATGGCCAAGGCCTACGAGTACAGCAGCGACTGGACCGAGAGCCTCAAGGCCGAGGGAGAAGCCAAGGCCATCCTCCGTTTCCTCTCCGCACGCGGTGTCGACGTACCCGAGGAAGCACGCGAGCGCATCAGCGCATGCCGCGACCACGAGGAGCTCGACACCTGGCTCGACCGAGCCGCCACCATCACCCACATCGACGAACTCTTCGCCGAGTGACCCGAGGACCGTGACGGGCCCCGCGACACGCACCCCGGCCGCGTCACGGCACCGCCGACAGCGAAAAGACCCCGCCCGGGAGCTCCCGGGCGGGATCGCGAGACGGTCGGTCACACCCCCGCGTGCACCCTCCTGCGCCCGTCCTGCTCCACGGCGGGTTCGGGCCCGTCCTCGTCGCCGCCCTCGGAGATCCCGATCCGGTCGTGCAGCCAGCGCAGCGGCCGGGGCAGCCACCAGTTGGCTCCGCCCAGCAGGCGCATCGTGGCGGGCACCATGACCGCGCGCACCAGGGTGGCGTCCACCAGGACCGCGATGGCCAGGCCGATGCCGATGATCTTCAGGAAGAGCAGGTCCGAGGTGCCCATGGCCAGGAGCACCACCATCAGCAGGATCGCGGCGCTGGTGATGATCTGGCCGGTGTGCTGGAGCCCCGCCGCCACCGAGCGCGTGTTGTCGCCGGTGCGCAGGTACTCCTCGCGCACCCGGCTGAGCAGGAACAGCTCGTAGTCCATCGCCAGGCCGAAGGCCACGACGATGATCAACACCAGGTAGGTGGGGTCGATGGTGCCCACCACCTCGAACCCGAGCAGCCCGGAGAAGGCGCCCTCCTGGAAGCCCCAGACCACCACGCCCAGGGAGGCGCCCAGGGACAGCGCCCCCATGAGCACCGCCTTGATCGGCAGGACGATCGATCCGAAGGCGAGGAAGAGCAGGAGCAGGGTGGCCGTGGCGACGAAGCCCACGGTCATGGGCGCGGCGTCGACGATCGCCGCCACGTTGTCCTGCTGCATCGCGGCCACGCCGCCGACCAGGGTCTCCTCCGCGCCCTCCGGAACCGGTTCGGCGCGCACGTCGCGCACCAGGTCGGCGACCTCCGGGGAGTCGGACGCGCCCTCGTAGGCGACCACGATGTGGGCGACCCCGTCGCCGGTGCGCTCCACCGTGGCGGACACGGCCTCCTCCAGGCCCGCCAGGCGCTCGGCGTACTCCTCCAGGGCCCCGTCGGAGGCGTCGCCGACCACCGCGACCTGGAGCGTGCCCAGGCCGCCCGCGGGGAAGTCGTCGGAGAGCGCCTCGGTGGCGATGCGGCTCCCGGAGTCGGCGGGCAGGTAGCGCTGGTCGGTGGAGCCGAGTTCGGTGGAGGCCAGGCCGGAGCTGAAGACCAGCAGGACACCGCCGACCGCGACCAGGGAGACGGCGGGGCCGCGCATGACGGTGCGGGCCAGGCGCGACCAGGCCCCCTCGTGCACGGCTCCGGTGACGGTGCGGCGGGGCAGCGGCAGCCGCAGGCGGTTGATCCGGTGGCCGACCACGGACATCAGCGCGGGCAGGAAGACCAGTGCGGCCAGCAGGTCGAACACCACGACCGCGATACCGCCCCAGCCGATCGACTGGAGGATGGGCTGGGGGAAGAAGAGCAGGCCGGCGAAGGCGATGCCGACGGTGATGCCGGAGAAGGCCACGGTGCGCCCGGCGGTGTCCACGGTGCGGCTCACCGCGTCGGCGATGCCGCGGCCACGCCCGAGTTCCTCGCGGAAGCGGCTGACCATGAACAGGCCGTAGTCGATGGCCAGCCCCAGACCCAGGATGGTGGCGACGTTGATCGCGAACACCGACACGTCGGTGACGTAGGTCAGGGCCCGCAGGAGGGTCAGCGAGCCCAGGATGGCCAGGCCGCCGACGGCGAGCGGGACCAGGCCCGCGACGAGGCCGCCGAAGATCAGGACCAGGAGGAACAGCAGGATCGGCAGGGTGATGAGCTCGGCGCGCACGACGTCGCTCTCGGCCTTCTCGGCCAGTTCGCTCTCGATCGCCACCGAGCCGCCCAGGTGGACCTCCAGGTTGCTGGAGGACAGGTGGTCGGCGACCTCCTCGTACTGGTGGAGGCGGTCGGCGTGGGTCTCCCCGTTGAGGGTCACGGGGATGTAGGTGGCGTCCATGTCCTCGGACACGAGCATGCCGCGCTCGGTCTCGCCGAGATCCTCGTCGAGGTAGGTGTCGAAGTCGGCGACCACGTCCTCGGGCATGCCGTCGGCGATACGCTGGATCGCAGCGGCGAAGGTGGGGTTGTCCACCTGGATCTCGTCGCTGCGGTAGACCGCGACGACGTCGACGCCGTCGTGGCCCAGCTCCTCCTCCAGCACGCGCGTGGCCCGTGCGGACTCCGAGCCGGGGTCCTCGAACCCGCTCTCGCTGACGTCGGAGAAGACCCCCGCGCCCCAGATCCCGGAGAAGAGCGCGAAGACCGCGGTGGCGGCGAGGACCACCCAGCGCCAGCGGTGGACTCCCCGCCCCAGCCGGCCGAAAAGCCCCGTGTGTGTCGGCATGCGCCGCCCTTTCAGGAAACATGATTCATGTCCGTTAACGGTGTTTGCTAACGGCGTTCACTAAAGCGTGCGGGCGTTACGATGTCAACGTCGTCGACGAGGACCACGGTGCCCCGACCGGGCGCCCGAGACGGGGTGTAGCGCAGCAGATGACGAAACCGCAGCTGGACCGGGGGGTCGGGAGGCCGAGCCGCCGCGAGCGTGTGCGCGAGGCCACAATGGCGGAGATCAAGGGGATCGCCCGCCGCCATCTGGTCGAGCAGGGGGCCGCGGGGGTGTCCCTGCGCGCCATCGCGCGGGAGATGGGCATGACCGCACCGGGGCTGTACCGCTACGTCTCGGGGATCGACTCGCTGCTGGTGCTGATCACCGCGGACATGTTCCAGGAGCTGGGCGACGCGGTGGCCGCGGCCGACGCGAGCGTGCCCGCCGAGGACACCGACCTGCGTATCCTCACCTCGCTGCGTGCCTTCCGGGCCTGGGCGGTCGGGCACCGGGCCGAGTTCGCCACGATGTTCGGTCCGCGCGTACGCCTGATCCCCAAGGAGGACATCGCACTCGCGATGGACACCAGTCGGCGCTTCGGCGCCACCTTCTACGCCCTCTTCGACCGCTTGCTGCTGGAGGAGCGGTTCGCGCTGCCCGACGGGGACCGCATCACCCCGGAGCTGGCCCGCGAGCTGCGCTCCTTCGCCGACACCTGCGGCTTCTCGGCCCCGCACATCCCGGTGGAGGCGGTCATGGTGCTCAGCACGTGCTGGGTACGCCTGTACGGGGTGGTGTGCATGGAGGTGTTCGAGCACCTCGACTTCGTGATGCGCGACATGGAACCGCTCTTCGAGTCCGAGCTCCAGAACATGCTGACGGGCCTGGGGGTTCGTTACCGGCCGCCGGAGAGCGGCACCCCCACGTCCGTGGGTACGTCCGGTTAAGCCTCATACTGGAGTTCTGCGACTCTTGCCGGATTCGCCCCCCAGGCGGAGACGACACCCCGGCACGCTGCGGCACGATAGCGAGGACTGAACCCCGTGGAGAACCCATCCGGCGGTGAGCGGCCCGGAGGCGAGACCCCCAGACCCGAGCGGTTCGGTACCGGAGGCGCCGACGGTGGCCCCGGCACCGAGGAGGACGCCGGACGCGGAGCGGACGGACGGGAACCCGGCGAGGCGGAGCAGGGGCGGGACGGAGCCGCCCGCACGCCCGCTCCCCCGCGCCCCGGACCGGCCGAGGACGCCTCCGGCCCGGTGGTCCCGCACCCGGAGTGGACGGGCAACCCCGTCCAGCACGCCGCTTCCCCCTCCCCCGGACCGGGCTCGGGTGCAGGCACGGGCGCCCTGCCGTACCGCCCCGTTCCCCCCTCCCCGGGGCTGGCACAGGCCGGTGCGCCGTACCGCCCCGTCCTCCCCGCCGCCCTCTACGGCCACCCCGTCCACCCGGGCGCCGGGTACGGCCCGCCCGCTACGGGCCCCGCCCCCGCGCCGCACCCCTGGCGGGCACCGGGCGCCCACACGCACCCCCACCCCTTCGCCCTCCCCCCCGGCGGACACCCCGCCGCCCACCCGGGGACCGCCTGGCAGCCGACCGCGCCGTCCTGGCCGCAGCCGCCGGAGCGGCCCTCGCGCCGCGGCGGTGCGAGCGTCCTGCTCGGTTCGGCGAGCGCGGCCGTGATCGCCCTCGTGGCGCTGGGCGCGAGCATCCTCATCGTCGCCACCACCCCCCAGGAGGAGCCCCAGCCCACCGGCGTCGACCTGTCCTCCCACTACGACGACCGCCTCAGGGCGCGGCCCAACCAGGTGGAGGTCGACGTCGTCGGCCACCCCCTCTACGACGTCGCCATGCCCGAGCCGGTCGACTGCGACGTCCCCGAGTTGGACATGGACTCCGACGAGTCCTGGGAGGAGTTCGCGGCCGTCTCCGGGAACTGCCTGAACACGCTGTGGGCGCCGGTGTTCGAGGACCTGGGCCTGTCCGTGGAGCTGCCCGAGTTCGCCGTCACCCGGACCTCGCCCGACCCCCCGGACGCCAGCCCGGAGGACGGGTACACGCTCGCCTACTACGAGAGCGACCTGAGCCGCATCACCGTCGTGCTGCCCAACGTGCGCCACCTGGGCGCCCTGCTCCCCCCGAGCGAGCGCGAGGAGGTCTGGCTCGCCCTGATGGGACACGAGTACGGCCACCACGTGCAGTACGCCACCGGCATCCTGGGCGTCGCGCACGGCATGACCTGGAAGGCCGAGAACGAGCAGGCCGAGCTGGAGGCGCTGCGCCGCACCGAGCTCCAGGCCGAGTGCATGGCCGGGGTTGGCCTGCGCGGGATCACCGGCGCCGACGAGGGGGCCCTGCGCACGGCCAACGAGCACTTCAACGGCGGCGGCGACCTCGACACGCACGGCACCGCCGGCAACCGGGCGCTCTGGCTGGAGCGGGGCTGGTCGCAGGAGACCGTGGAGGGCTGCAACACCTACGGCGCCGCCACCGACCAGGTCGCCTGAGCCTGCCCCGCGGGCGCGGGGCGGGGGTCAGCCGCCGACGACCCTGCGGTAGGCCTCCCAGCCGTGGAGCTTGACCCGTTCGCCCCGGTCCAGCTCCACGGCCTGGTCGGCCTCGGCGGTGTCGATGCGCAGCCAGTCCTCGTAGTCGCTGTGGGCCACCCCGCGCTCGTCCAGCACGGTCTCCAGCGGGACCAGTTCCGGGGCCGCCCCGCGCAGCGCCCCCGCGTCCTCCAGCAGGGCGCGCACGGTCGCGGCGGCGTCGGACTTGTTGGTGCCGATCACCCCGGTGGCGCCCCGTTTGATCCAACCGGCCACGTAGTCGCCGGGGACCGCGCCGCCGTCGGCGTCCAGGACGCGCCCGCCCTCCTGGGGCACGGTGCGCCCTTTCGCGTCGAAGGGCACCCCGGGCAGCGCGACGCCCGCGTACCCCACCGAGCGCAGCACCATCCCGGCGGGCAGGTCGGTGGTCCGGCCGGTCCCGGTCAGACGTCCGTCGGCGTCCAGGCGGGTCTCCTCCACCCGCACACCGCTCACGCGGCCCTCCTCCCGGCCGAGGACCTCCACGGGCCGGGCCCAGAAGTGCAGCCGCACGGTGCGCCCGCGCCCGCGTGACCCGCGGGAGGCGTGCTCGGCCAGGAGCCGCAGGTTGGTGCGGGCGGCCCGGGCGACGTCGCGCAGCTCGGGGGCGCCGGCGCCCACGGCGGTGGGGTCGATGTCGACCTGTTCGGGGCACACGACGACGTCGGCGCCGGGCAGCGCGAGCAGGTCGCGCAGCTCGGGCGCGGTGAACTTGGCCTGGAGGGGGCCGCGCCGCGACAGCAGGTGGACGGTGCGCACACGGCTGGCGGCGAGCACGTCCAGGACCGGCTGGGGGATGTCGGTGTGGCGGAGCTCGTCGGCGGTCTTGGCGAGGATGCGCACCACGTCCAGGGCGACGTTGCCCGCCCCGACAACGACGACCTCCTCGGCGTCGAGCACGAACCGCTCCAGGGCGGTGTCGGGGTGCCCGCAGTACCAGTTGACGAAGTCGGTGGCGGCGACGCTGCCGGGCAGGTCCTCCCCCGGCACGTCCATGCGGCGGTCGACGCTGGCGCCGGTGGCGTAGACGACGGCGTGGTGGGTGCGGGCCAGGTCGGCGCGGGTGAGGTCGGTGCCGAACTCGACCCCGCCGACGAAGCGCACGTCGGGGTGTTCCAGAACCCGGCGCAGCGCCCGGGCCACACCCTTGATCTTGGTGTGGTCGGGGGCCACCCCGTAGCGCACCAGCCCGTAGGGCGTGGGCAGGCGGTCCATGACGTCGACCCGCACGGGCACGCGCCGCTGCCGCGTCAGGGCGTCGGCAGCGTAGACGCCCGCCGGGCCGGAGCCGATCACGGCCACCCGGAGCGGTGCGGCGGTGCTGTGCTGCTCAGGTTCGGAGGAGCTCATGTGCCCATTCTGGCAGCCCGGGGGCGTCCCCCGGGCTGCCTGGGACGCGTGCGCTCAGGCGGTCTCGTCGGCCAGTTCGCCGGCGGACTTGGCGCCGTCGGTGTGCCGGGAGACCGTCTCGGTGAGACTGCGGGACAGCTCCTGGGGGGTCAGGCCCTGCTCGCGCAGGATGTCGTCGCGCTTGGCGTGGTCCAGGAACTCCTGCGCGATGCCGAACGTGCGCACCGGCACGTCCACGTCGTGGTCGCGCAGCAGGCGGGCCACGGCGTCGCCGACCGCGCCGGTGCGGCCGTTGTCCTCGATGACCGCGACGACGCTGTGCTCGGCGGCCTCGGCGACCAGGGCCTCGTCCAGCGGCTTGACCCACAGGGGGTCGACGACGGTGACGCCCAGCCCCTGGGCGGCCATCCGGTCGGCGACCTCGCAGGCGACCTGGGCCATGGTGCCCACGCCCACGATGAGCAGGTCCTTGGAGTTGCCGCCGTCGGCGGCGCGGCGGAGCAGGTCCATGGAGCCGACCTTGCCCACGGCGTCCAACTGCTCGGCGACCGCGCCCTTGGGGTAGCGCACGACGGTGGGCGCGTCCTCGACCGCGACGGCCTCGCGCACCAGGGCGCGCAGGCGCTCGGCGTCACGGGGCGCGGCCAGGCGCAGGCCCGGGACCACCTGGAGGATGGACATGTCCCACATGCCGTTGTGGCTGGCGCCGTCGTTGCCGGTGATCCCGGCGCGGTCCAGGCAGAAGGTGACGCCCTGGCGGTGCAGGGCGGCGTCCATGAGCACCTGGTCGAAACAGCGGTTGAGGAAGGTGGCGTAGACGGCCACGACCGGGTGCAGGCCGTTCATGGCCATGCCGGTGGCCGCGGTGGCGGCGTGCTGCTCGGCGATGCCCACGTCGAAGGTGCGCTCGGGGTAGGCCTCGGCGAACTTGTTGAGGCCGGTGGGGTGGAGCATGGCGGCGGTGATGGCCACCACGTCGGGGCGCTCGGCGCCGATCTCCACCATGGTGTCGGCGAAGACCGAGGTCCACTTGACGGCCTTGGGGCCGGGCTTGGCCTGGCCGGTGGCCACGTCGAAGGGGCCGGGGGCGTGGAACTGGTCCTCGTCGTGGTTCTCGGCCGGGGCGTAGCCCTTGCCCTTCTGGGTGATGCAGTGGACGATCGCCGGGCCGCCGAAGTCGCGGGCGCGGCGCAGCGCCTTCTCCAGGGCCTGCTCGTCGTGGCCGTCGATGGGACCGAGGTACTTCAGGCCCAGGTCCTCGAACATCATCTGCGGCTGGATGGCGTCCTTGAGGCCCTTCTTGATGCCGTGCAGCGCCTCGTAGAGGGGCTGGCCGACCACGGGCGTGCGGTTGAGGGTGGTCTTGGCCAGGTCCAGGGCCTGCTCGTAGCCGGGGGCCATGCGCAGGGAGGCGAGGTGGTCGGCCAGACCGCCCATGGTGGGCGAGTAGGAGCGGCCGTTGTCGTTGACCACGATGACCAGGCGCCGGTCCCGGCGCTCGGCGATGTTGTTGAGCGCCTCCCAGGCCATGCCGCCGGTGAGGGCGCCGTCGCCGATGACGGCGACCACGGTGCGGTCCCTGCGGCCCCGCACCTCGTTGGCCTTGGCCATGCCGTCGGCGTAGGACAGCGCGGTGGAGGCGTGGGAGTTCTCGACGAAGTCGTGCTCGGACTCGGCGCGGGAGGGGTACCCGGACAGGCCGCCCTCGGACTTGAGGTTGGTGAAGTCGTGGCGGCCGGTGAGCACCTTGTGCGCGTAGGCCTGGTGCCCGGTGTCGAAGATGATGGGGTCCTTCGGGGATTCGAAGACCCGGTGCAGCGCGATGGTCAGCTCGACGACGCCGAGGCTGGGGCCCAGGTGCCCGCCGGTCTGGGAGCAGGAGTCGACCAGGAAGTCCCGGATCTCCTGTGCCAGCGCAGGGAGCTGGTCGGCCGGAAGCCTCTTGAGCGCTTCCGGATTGTGTATCGACTCGAACAGTGCCACTGTCTCGTCAGTCCCCTCGTCCCGCGTGTCCGTTGAGTTTGCCGTTCCGTGCCCCTGACGTGGGCCGGGCCTGGCTACCGGCAGGTATGCATACCCGAGTTTATGGGCGTACGTCCACGGGTCCTACCCAACCCCGCGCGGGAGCGGCCCATGGAACGCCTACGCCGTCCGGTTACCGGGTTTTCGCGTACATTACCCGGCCCCCGGCGCGGTGTCCGCGAGTCATCCCAGGAAGGCCCGGGCGAGCAGTCCCAGCGCGGAGGCCGCCACGACCGCCAGCAGGGCCGCGCGCAGCCGCCCGGCGTCGACGCGGCGGCGCAGCGCGGTCCCGGCGAAGAAGCCCGCGACCACGAAGGGGACCGCGCAGGCCCCGACCGCGGCGGTCCGGGCGTCCATCTGGCCGCCCAGGGCCAGGGCCGCCAGCGAGACCGCGCCGCCCAGGAGGAAGAACGCGGCCAGGGTGGCGCGGACCCGGGCGGGCTCCTCGTACTGGTAGAGCAGCGCCATGGGCGGGCCGCCGATCGTGGTGGCGGTGCCGGTGAGGCCGGACAGGGTCCCGGCCGCCACGAGCGAGACGGGGGTGATGCGCACCCGCAGGGACCAGAGCGAGAGGGCGACGGCCACCAGCACCATCGCCCCGACCGCGCCCGCAAGCGCGCGGGGCTCCAGGGCGGCCACCACCCACACGCCCAGGGCGGTTCCGGGCAGGCGCGCGGGCAGCCCCCATGCGAGGCCGCGCCAGTCCACGTGCCGCCACTCCTGGAGGAGCGTGAGTCCGGGCAGGGCGATCACGGCGACCAGGAGCGCACCCGGCACGAGGGTGGGGTCCAGGAAGGACAGGACGGGCGCGGCGACCAGCCCGAGGCCGAGGCCGACGGTGCTCTGCACCGCGGCCCCGACGAAGACGGCGACCACCGCGGCGGCGACGAACGCCGCCACGTCGGTGGGGGCGAGCAGGCCGTGGCCGCTGGGGGCCAGGAAGGATGCGGCGGAGAGTTCTACGGGCACGGCGTGCGACGCTACATCCCCACCGTCCCGACCGGGTTCAGGAGGTAGGGAGATGGGACGACCGCGCGGGTTCGGCGCGCCGGACGCCGTCCACGTAGGCCAGGGCCCGTTCGGGGTGCAGGAACCACCCGATGAGGTCGCCGGGGTCGCTGAAGCAGTTGGCGAAGCGGTCGGCCGTCTCCTGGTGGCGCGCGGCGAGGCGGTACAGCTCCTCCAGATGCGGCGGGGCGGTGAGCAGGACCCCGCTCCACGCGGTCACCTGGCCGGCCAGGCGCTCGTACTCCCAGGGCGCCTCGCGGTACAGCACGTCCAGCAAGCCCGCGAGGACCTCCTCGCCGGAGGCGTCGGGGGGAAGCCGCCGGTCCAGGGGGCCGCCGGGCACCGCCTCGACCATGACGGCAAGGCACGGCGGACGCGCCCCGTGGCGCGGCTCGGTGGTCTTCACCGCGAAGCTAGCAGCGCCCCCGGGAGGCCGTTCAGCACCCTCGGTTCCGGGGCCCTCGCCCCGCGCGCGGGAACACCGGAGGAGGGGTCGGCACGAGGGCCCGGCCCGGCGCCTGGGGCGCCGGACCGGGCGGGAGGGGGCGGGGACGGCGGGGAGTGGGCGCCGTCCGCCGCCCGGGGATGGCTCGCGCGGCCGTGCCGGGTCAGGCGCCTCCCCTGGCGTGGGTCTTGCGTCCCCGGCGGGAGACGGAGTCCAGGATGACCGCGATCAGCAGGACGGCGGCGGTGATCATGAACCGGACCGAGGTGTCCATCTGGAGCAGCAGCAGGCCGGAGGTGATCGCGCCCAGGACCAGGCCGCCCAGCAGGGCGGAGTAGGCGTTGCCGCGCCCGCCGAAGAGGCTGGTGCCGCCGATGACCGCGGCGGCGATGGCCATCATCAGCTCCTCGCCGCCGCCGGTGGCCACGCTCGCCGCGAAGTTGCGCGAGGTCAGCATGATCCCGCCCAGGGCGGCCAGGGCGGAGGCGATCCCGAACACCGAGATGCGGATCATGTCCACGTTGATGCCGGCGCGGCGCGCCGCCTCGGCGTTGCCGCCGACGGCGTAGACCATGCGGCCGTAGCGGGTCTTGCGCAGGACCAGGTCGAGCACGACCACGAAGCCCACGAAGATCAGGAAGGCCAGCGGCACGCCCTTGTACTGGTTGAGCACCCACACGGCGACCAGGATCGGCACGAACAGCAGGGCCGCCCGGAAGAGGATCTCGGTCCAGGGCTTGTAGGGCAGGTTGGCCTGGCGCCTGCGCCGCTCCACCGCCGCCACGGAGACCACGTACAGGACGACGGCCAGGACGGCGAGCGCCCAGCCCACCACCGGGACGAAGAAGGTCTGCGTCAGCAGCGAGATCGGCCCGCTCGGGCTGGTGTTGATGGTGCCGTCGGCGCCCATCAGGTACAGGTGCAGGCCCTGCCAGCCCAGCAGTCCGGCGAGGGTGACCACGAAGGCCGGTACCCCGAGTTTGGCGAAGACGACGCCGTGGAGCAGGCCCACCACGAGGCCGACGGCCAGGGCCGCGCCGATCGCGATCCACTCCGAGACGCCCTGTTTGACGGCCAGCACGCCCAGGACCGCGGCGGCCAGTCCGGCGACCGAGCCGATGGACAGGTCGATCTCGCCGAGCAGCAGGACCATGATGACGCCGGTGGTCATCAGGCCGATGGCGGCGATCTGCACGGTCAGGTTGGACAGGTTCTGCGGCGACAGGAACCGGTCGTTGGCCGACTGGAAGACGACGGCGATGAGGATCAGGCCGACGACCACGGGGATCGGGCCCAGTTCGCCGCCGCGCAGGTTGCGGCGCAGGGCGTCGAGCCAGCCCTTGGGCGAGGCCGCCGTGGTCAGCAGGCGCGGGTCGCGCTTGGACTCGGCGGAGCCGCCCGCACCCGTGGCGGGCGCCTTGGAGACGGGGGTCTGCTGGGTCATCACTTGTCCTCCGTGGCCAGGGCCGAGGCGCCGGTGCGCTCGGAGCGGCGGCTGACCGGGTTGTCGGCGGCACCGGTGATGGCGGCCACGATCTCCTCGTAGCTGGTCTCGGCGACGGGGAAGTTCCCGGCGTTGCGGCCCAGGCGCAGGACCACGGCGCGGTCGGCCACCGCGCGTACGTCGGCCATGTTGTGGCTGATCAGCAGCACCCCCAGGCCCTGGTCGCGCAGGCGCTCGATGAGGTCGAGGACCTGGGCGGTCTGCGCGACGCCCAGGGCGGCGGTGGGCTCGTCGAGCATCACCACGCGCGGCTTGCCCAGCAGGGAGCGGGCGATGGCGATGATCTGGCGCTGGCCGCCGGAGAGGGAGGCCACCGGGACGCGCAGGCTGGGGATGCGCACGGACAGAGAGTCCAGCAGCTCCATGGCCCGGCCCTCCATCTCGACCTCGTCGAGGGTGCCCGGGAAGTGCAGTTTCTCGTTGCCCAGGAAGAGGTTGCCGACGATGTCCAGGTTGTCGCACAGGGCGAGGTCCTGGTAGATGGTGGCGATCCCCAGGCGCTGGGCGTCGGAGGGGGCGTTGATGCTGACCGGCTTGCCGTCCCAGGTGATGGCACCGCCGCTGTCGGCGGGGTGCGCTCCGGAGATGACCTTGACCAGCGTGGACTTGCCGGCGCCGTTGTCACCGAGCAGGGCGACGACCTCGCCCTCGCCGACGTGGAAGTCGACGTCGCTCAGGGCCCGGACGGCACCGAAGGTCTTGGAGATCCCGGACAGTTCCAGGACTGGTGTGCTCATGCGTTCGCTTCTCTTCTCTCGCCCTGGCCGGGGACGGCGGGGCGGCGGGGCGCCCCGCCGTTCCGGGCCCGGAACGTCCGCACCGGCTCTACAGGGCTTCCTGGCAGAAGTCCGTGTCGGCGTAGTCGTCGGTGCAGATCTCCTCGATGCTGTAGATCCCGTCCGAGACGACCGTGTCGCCGACGTTCTCCGCGGTGACCGCGATCGGCTCCAGCAGGACGGCGGGGACGGTCTCGCCGCCTCCGTCCTCGACCTCGGTGAGCGTGTGCTCGCCGAGCTCGGGGTCCTCGCCGGTGGCCAGGCCGACGGCCATGGCGGCGGCCACCTGGGCCTCGGGCTTGATCGCCTTGTAGACGGTCATGTACTGCTCACCGGCGATGATGCGCTGGATGCCCGCGAGCTCGGCGTCCTGGCCGGTCACCGGGGGCAGGTCCTCCACGCTCACGCCCGCGCTGCGCAGGGCGGAGATGACGCCGGAGGCGATGCCGTCGTTGGCGGCGTAGACGCCGGTGATCTCGTCCAGGCCCAGGGAGGTGATGGCGCCCTCCATCTGGGCGTTGGCCTCGTCCGGCGACCACTCGGGGGTGTCGAACTCCTGGCCGATCTCGATCTGGTCCTCCAGGACCCCCATGGCCCCGGCCTTGAAGCTGGCGGCGTTGGGGTCGGTGGGCGAGCCGTGCATGACGACGATCGAGCCGTCACCGGTGGTGCCCTCCTCCTCCAGGGCCTCCAGCAGCGACTCGGCCTGGACCTGGCCGACGCGGTTGTTGTCGAAGGAGACGTACATGTCCGCTCCGCCCTCGGCGAGGCGGTCGTAGGCGATCACGGGCACGCCCTGGGACTTGGCCTCGTTGACCGTCCCGGCCGCGGCCGCGGCGTCCACCGGGTCGAGGACGAGCACGTCCACACCGTCGGTCAGCATGGCCTGGGCCTGGGTCTGCTGCTCGCTCACGGACTGGTCCGCGTTGGCGTAGGAGATCTCGCAGTTGGGGCACAGCTCGCCCATCGCCTCCTCGAAGAAGGGGCGGTCGAAGGCCTCGTAGCGAGCCGTGTGGAGGTCGGGCAGGAGCAGTCCGACGTGGAAGCCCTCCTCCACGGTGTGGGTCTCCTGCTCGGCCTCGCCGCCGGTGGTCGTGAGCGAGCCACAACCGGAGACGAGGAGGGCGAGAGCGGCTCCCGCGGCGGCGAAGCCGGCGGACGTGTACCGCGGTGTGAAGCGTCGTGCGTTCAACGCTGGGTACCTCTCATGACGGGGGATACGGGTGGTGGAACTCGCGAGTGGTGGAGTGAAGTCAAACCCCGCCGCCACCTTGCCGTCAACTCCTGAACACATAACTGAAACATCACGGGCCTTGCGTTCAGAGCGTGAAATCACGGAAAACCCAGGCCAGAGCGGGGTTCTGGACGTGTGAGCTCACGTGAAGGAGTTTCGGTTTTTACCGAGCGGCGGCCCGTTCCGGCACTGACCTCGGTGTTCGCCGCCTCGTCAGCCTACGTGCGGACTCCGTTCAGCGAAGGACCCGCCCGCCGTCCGACCTGCTGCGGGCCGCTCCGGGGGCCCGCGCTCCCCCGTCACGTGAACGCGGCGCGATCGCGCGGCACCTCCGCGTCACCGGTGGTACGGGAAACCGGGTTTCGGACTGTTCAATTCGCCTGTTGGGCGGCCATGCGCAGCGCCCCGTACAGCGAGGCGTCCCTGCCCAGCGCGCTCGGCACCAGTTCGAGCCGCTCCAGGGCGCTGCTCAGCGAACCCAGCTCCATCGACCGGCGCATCGGGTCCAGCAGCAGGTCACCGGCCCGCGCCAGGTCCCCGCCCACGATGACCCGGTCCGGGTTGAACAGGTTGGCCACGATCGCGGTGCCCTGGCCCAGCGCGGTGCCCGCCTCGGCGATGATGCGGCGGCTGCCGGGGTCGCCCTCCAGCGCCGCGGCCACCATGTCCGGGATGCGGACGGGGTCGGGGCCGCGGGCCACGTCGGTGTTCTGCGGCAGCATGTCCAGCAGGTAGCCCGCGCCGACGAAGGTCTCCAGGCAGCCCCGGTTGCCGCAGCGGCACACGTGCCCGCGTGGGTCCAGCGCGATGTGCCCGATCTCCCCGGCCGTGCCGCCCGCGCCGCGGAAGAGCCGGCCCGACATCATGATGCCCGCGCCCACGCCGTCGTTGATGACCAGGTGGACCACGTGCTCGGCGCCCACGCCCGCTCCCCGGTGCTGTTCGGCCAGGACCGCGAGGTTGGCGTCGTTCTCGGCCAGCACCTCCAGGCCCAGCCGCTCGGTCAGCGCCTTGGCGGGGCGAAAACCCGCCCAGCGGGTCAGGCAGGAGATGCCGCCGACCTCGCCGGTGCCGGGGTCGATCGGCCCCGGGATGGAGGCCACCACCGAGGACACGGTGCCCCGGTCGACCCGGCTGCGCAGCAGGATGGTCTCGGCCAGCCAGGCGGCGCGGCGCACCCCGCGCTCGGCGTCGGAGGCCACGTCGTAGCCGATCTCCTCGCGGGCCAGCATGTTGCCGTCGCTGTCGCCCACCGCGACGCGGACGCTGTCGGCGCTGAAGTCCACGGCCACGACCGCGCCGGGCTGGCGCACGAGGGTGATCGCCTTGGCCCGGCGGCCGTTGGAGGAGGTGTCGCGCACCAGGACCGTCCCGGCGGCGCGCAGGCCGCGGACGATGTTGGAGACGCTGGCCGCGGACAGGCCGGTGGCGCGGGCCAGCTCCGCCTGGGTGCGGGTGCCCTCGCTGCGCAGCACGTCCACGACCCGCCGCTCGTTGGCCCGGCGCAGGGCCGACTGTGATCCCGGTGTCGCGGCGGCCTCGGTCACCAGGTGCCCCTCTCCCTGCTTTCGTGGCCGCGTTTCGGCGCTGTTGCGAGGAATGCTACAAGCAATGAACGCAAGCTGGAACTTCACATCCGCCGCGTTAGGGTCCGAAGGTGAGCAGAGCACGCATCAGCACCGCCGGGTCCGGGTGGGCCGACCTCCTGGCCGGGGCGGTGCCGCCGTCGGCCCGTGCCCCGGGCCGGACGCGCGCCGTGGCGGTCGAGGGCCGCTCGGGCGCGGGCAAGAGCACGGTGGCCGACGCGCTGCGCGCGGCCCTGGTCCGGCGGGGCGAGGCCGCCGCCGTGCTGACCATGGAGGACCTCTATCCGGGCTGGCGGGGCCTGGAGGAGGGCTCGGAGCTGCTGCGCGAGCGGGTCCTGGCCCCGCTCGCGCGCGGGGAGCGGGCGGCCTGGCGGCGCTACGACTGGGAGCGGGGGGCGTTCGCGCGGGAGTGGACGGAGCTGCCCGGCGGCGTGGCGGCGGGCGGGGTCCTCGTGGTGGAGGGCGGCGGCTCCGGGGCCGCCGCCGTGCGCGGCCTGCTGGACCTGCTGGTGTGGGTGGAGGCTCCCGACGACGAGCGCGCGCGGCGGTTGGACGGCCGGTGGGACGCGTCCGTCTACGCGCCGCACCGGCGGACGTGGGAGGAGCAGGAGGAGGCGTTCCACCGGCGCGACCGCCCCCGGGAGCACGCCGACGTGGTGGTCGCCAACCCCGCCCGGTGACCGGCGCCGGGCCGGTCAACCGGCGACCGCGCGGCCGTCCTCCCGGCGGATGCCGGCGAAGGCGCCGACGAGGCGGGCCACGACCGTGGTCAGGAACAGCGTGCCCACGACGCCCTCGGCCGCGGACAGCGAGCGCGCCCACGCCGAGACCGGCACGACGTCGCCGTAGCCCGTGGTGGCCAGCGTGACGTAGGAGAAGTAGACGAACTGCTGCCAGGTGACCCGGCCCCCGGGGTGCGCGGAGTCGGCGAAGCTCCCGGGCCACAGGCTCTCCAGGGCGCCGAACACCGTGGTGAACAGGCCGCCGAGCAGCAGGTAGACGCATACCGCCGCCAGGACGATCTCCAGCTCGTGGGTCCGGCTCCGGCGGTAGACGAACCGCAGCAGGGAGTACATGAGCGCGAGCTGGAAGGCCGCCCCCGCCGCGAACATCGACACCAGCGCAGCGCCGCGCCCGTGGCGGCGGTGGGGGCGATCCGGTCGTGCGCCCCGCGCACCAGCACGACGCCGGAAAGCACCACTCCCACGTAGGCGACCAGGTAGAGCCCCGTCCAGACGGGGCCGTGGAGGGTGACCGGGTATCCGAACTGGAGCAGGACCACGAACCCCAGGAACGCACCCAGGCGCACGGGACGCCCCGGACCGCCTCCTGCTCTGCGCACGGTCCCCACTCTGGCACGGCCGCTCCGCCGGGCGGCGGAGGCCGCGCCGGACCCGGGCGCGGTCCGCGCGGCGCGGGTCAGCCCCGCCCGCAGATCTCCCTGGCCCTGCGCAGGTCGCCCTGGATGCGGGCGACACCCGACGTCAGCTGCGGCAGCTGCGCCGCCGCGCCGTTGAGCTCCTGGGAGCGCTGGTTGCGCCGGGCCACGCCGCCGGAGACGACCCGCACGGTCACCTCCAGGGCGATCGCCCCGACCAGGCCGAGCAGGCCCACCGACATGAGCAGGCCCGCGGGCCCCTCCACCCCGTTGCCCGTCGCCAGCCCGGCGAGCAGAGCGGCGGGGATGGCGAAGATGGCGAACCGGCAGATCCGCAGGCCCAGGAGCAGGCGCTCCTGGAGCCTGACCCCGCGGCGCAGGTCGGCGTGGTCGGTGCTGACCTTGTTGTGCCGGGTCTCCCAGCTCCGGCGCTGCTCGGCCAGCGACCGCATGGTCGACAGGGCGCCGTAGACCACGGCCGCGTACCCGGCGCTGACGGGCACCGGCGCGCTCTCGACGCGGCTCCACAGGATCGACACCCACTCCCCCAGGCCCGTGTCCCCGCCGTCGCCGGGGGGCACCAGGCGCTCGGGGCGCAGCAGGAAGGCCAGGATGAGGGCGGCGCTCACGTTGACGCGGGCCGCGCGCCAGCCCTCCAGCTCGCCGGTGAGCTGTTCCTGGAAGGCGTTGGCGGCCCGCTCGGCCTCGTCGAGGTGGTCGGCGAGCCGCATGAGGTCGGCGGAGTCGGCGCCGTGATGGGCGCCCATGGTCCTGAGCACGCCCGGGCGGGCCATCAGGACCATCTCGTTGGCCTTGGGCGCGCCGGTGAGCAGGGGGCGCGGGTCGTCGAACATCTCGCCCAGTTCGGCCACGGTGGCGCCCCGGCCGCGGAAGATCGGCGGCAGGTCGGGGCGCAGCTGCGAGACGAACGAGGCCAGCGCCAGGTTGGCGTCGTTGTTGACGTGCCCCCGGAACAGGGACCGGTCCACCACGGTGTCGCCGAGGTCGTCGACGAGCCAGGCGCCCAGGGCCGCCCGTTCGGCCGGGTCACTGAAGACCTGGACGGCCGCGCTCCAGTTCTGCTGCATGGCCTCGGCCAGGTCGCCCGGGTCGGTGAAGCGGATGCCGTGGAAGTGGTACGGGGGCACGCCCGTCCGGTGGAGCGGGGTGTGGGGGCCGCTCACCGCACCCGTCTCGAACGCCCGGGAGTAGGACGGCGGGGTGTGGGGGCCGCTGGCCGTACCCGCTCCGGACGCCGGGGGGTGGGGCGGCGGGGTCGTGGAGTACGGCGGCGCGGACGGCGGCGCGGACGGCGGCGCCAGACCGGCCGAGGCGGCGCCCGACGCCGTCTGTGTGTAGGCGCGGGTCGCGTCCGCCCTCGGGGCGTCGCCGGGGGCGACCCGGGTGGGGTCCACCGGGGCCGGAGGGGCCACGCGCGCGGCGTGGGCCCGCGGGTGCTCGCCGGGGGCGACCCGGGTGGGGCCGCTCTCCCACGGGGTGCGCGCGTCGGCCGGGGGCAGGACCCGGGTGCCGCCGCCCGTCGCCGGGCGCGCGGCCGTGCCTTCGGCGGGCGCGGAGATCAGCAGGTTGAGCAGCGTGGTGGCGTCGGGGCGGCGGTCGGGGTCCTTGTCCAGGCAGGAGCGGACGATCCCGGCCAGAGGTTCGGTGAGGGGGCCGAGGTCGGGCTCGCCGCCCAGGATGCGGGCGATGCGGGAGGCCTGGGTCGGTCCGGGGAAGGCCTCGTGACCGGTGGCGGCGTAGACCATCACCGACCCCCAGGAGAAGATGTCCACCGCCGAGGTCAGCCGCATGCCCTCCAACTGCTCGGGCGCCATGTACCCGATCGTGCCCACCACACCGCTGGCGGTGACCGAGGTGGTCTCGACCGCGCGGGCGATGCCGAAGTCGATCACGCGCGGCCCGTCCGCGGCCAGCATGATGTTGTCGGGTTTGAGGTCGCGGTGCACGACCCCGGCCGCGTGGATCGCGGCCAGCGCGGTGGCCGTGGAGACGGCCAGGCGGTGCAACTCGACGCCGCTGCGCGGGCCCTCGGCGGCCACGGCCCGCTGAAGCGTGGGGCCGTCGATGAACTCGGTGGCGATCCACGGCTCGGCGGCCCCGGGGTCGGCGTCCAGGATCGGGGCGATGCAGAAGCCGCTCACCCGGCGGGCCTGCTCGACCTCGGTGCTGAAGCGGCGGCGCATCTCCGGATCCCCCGCCCAGCTGGCGTGCAGGATCTTGACCGCGGCGCGACCGCCGTCGGGGTCCTCCCCGAGGAAGACCTCGCCGAAGCCGCCGCGCCCCAGCGACCGCACCAGCCGGTAGTTCCCCGCCGTACGGCCGGAGGGCTGCCCCGCCCCGCCGTCACCCTTCTGGACGTGCTGGTCCTCCACCAGGCCACCCCGTATCCGTCGTCATCGCTTCCCCCGGCGGACCCATGACGGGCCCGTGGGAACTATAGCCACGTTTCGGTCGGCCCGGACCCGGGGACATGGGCGGGCACCGAACTGCCGTTCTCCGGAGTCGGATGCGGTACCCGAGCGAAACGTTCTCTCCCCGTGCCCGTCCGAATACCTTTCCGCGTCACGTCCGGATCGTCAGCGGGTCCGCCCCCGGGGCCGGTGGTCGCCGCGCTGGACGCGCTGGACGAGGTCGTCGGTGAGCGTGCCGTAGCCGGTGGCGGCCCACACGCTCTCCTCGGCGGGCACCTCGTAGTAGGGCACCTGCGCCCCCTCGTGCTCGGCGGGCAGGACCACGGGACGCGCCCGGTTGCGGACGGCCCTGGCGCAGTCGGCGCACAGCGGGACGCGGATGGTGCGCGTGCCGCCGAACTCCCGCCAGGGTGTCACCTTGGTGTTCGTGCCGTGCAGCGGGTTGGCGTAGCAGTGGCGGCGCCGGACGGCGGAGCGCGAGCCCTTGGCCGCGTTCTCCAGCGCGTCCTCGGCGATGTCGAGCAGTACGAGCACGCCCACGGCGTCAGGCAGGGCGGCGCCCTCCGCGGCCATCCGGTCGTGGACCGCCGCGGCGGCGGAGCGGGCGTCCAGGGCGCGCTGGAGGCTCTGGCCCGACCTGGTGCCGGTCCCCGGGTCCGCGTCCACGCGGCTCAGGCGTTCGCCCACTTCGATGAGGTCGCGCTCGCCCTGTTCGACCAGCGAGTCCAGCTGGGCGCGGTCGGCGTTGTCGAAGGCCGCGTGCTGGGTGATCGAGACCGCCCTGCGCCTGCCCCGGCGCGCGGTGAGGCGGTTGCGCACGAGGAGCGCCAGCACGAGCGCGAGCAGGACCGCGACCACCGACCCGACCGCGACCAGCGGTCCCGACCCCGTGTCCGAGGCCGGCTGAGACCCCGTGCCGGCCTCCTGGTCGGAATTCGCTTCCGGGTCGGTGGTCCGGGGATTGGCCTCCTCATAGGCCTGGAGGGCCGCCTCGTAGGCCGCGCGGGGGTCGTCGGACAGCGCGGCCTCCACGGCCGCGTCGGCCTGCTGGAGCATGGAGCCGTCGAAGTCCGTGGCGTAGGAGCCGGTCAGGGCCCCGTAGTGGGCGGGGGCCGCCTCCTGGGCGCCGGGGCCGAAGTCCGTCCCGTGGTACCCCGACACCTCGTCGTAGGCCAGGTAGTGCCCCTCGCCGCCTCCCCTGCGGTCGTGCACGACCGACACGAGCGTGGCCGGGTCCCCGCCCCAGGAGTCGCCGCCCGTCAGGGGCACCGCGATCACGTACAGGTCCAGGCCGGAGGACTCGATGGCCCCGGCGACGCGCTCCTGGTCCTCGGCCGGGAAGGCGGACTCGTAGGCGGGGTCGACGTAGACCGGCGACTCCTCCAGCGCGTCGGCGACCACCTGGGTGCGGTCCTGTGCGTCCAGGTCCCGGGCCAGGGCGGCGTTCGCGGGGCACAGGAGCAGCACGGCGCAGGACGCGGCCAGCACCCGCGCCGCGTACCGGGCCGGCGGGGAATCAGCGGGCATCGATCTCCTCCAGGAGCCTCTTGGCCATACGGGCGGGGTCCTTGGCCCCGAAGCGGTACTGGACCCACGCGCGTTCGTTCATCGACAGGTGGTCCCGCCGCGTCCCCGCGCCGTCGCGCACGCGCAGCACGGCCGCCGTGCGCTGCTGTTCGGTCAGGTCGGCGCACTTCCGGCACACCGGGAACAGGCCCCGCCGATCCCGTGGACCGGCGCGTTTGAACGCCTCGGCGGGGCCGTGCAGGGGGTTGAGCATGCACGGGGAGGTCTCGGCGGAGCCGGGGTCCTCCACGGCGGCGTGCGCCCTGCGGGAGACGACCGCCACGCCGACCAGGTCGAGGTCGTCGGGGTGGGCGTCCATGACCATCAGCGCCGCCTCGACGGGGGGCATCATCGAGACCGGGAGGCGCCCGGCCCGGTCGGAGGAGACCAGGGCGGCCAGCCGCGCGCGTTCGCGCTCGGCCGTGCGGCGCAGGGCGCGCGGGGAGGGCTGGCTCCGGCGCCGCCCGAGCACACCCCTTACCAGGGCCGCCGTTCCCAGCACCGCGCCCAGCAGGATCCCGCCGACGATGGGGCCCAGGAACAGCACCCCGGCCCAGAAGTCCTCCCAGAAGCGCGCCGACCGCGGTTCGGGAACGGTCGTGGAGGTCTCGGGGGGCAGCGGGTCAGCCGCCTGAGGGTCGCGCGGAGCCTCCTCGACCGCCTCCAGCAGCTGGGAGAGCTCCTGCGCCGGGGTTACGGCCGTGCCCTCGTCCAGCGCCCGGTTCAGGTGGTAGGTCTCCAGGTCGGCGCCGAAGGCGAGCACGGTCGTCTCGTGCGTCCCGTCATAGGGGTCCTGGGTGATGACCGCGTAGACGCCGTCCTCGCCCAGGACGTGGTGCAGCGCGTGCGCGAACCGGGCCGGTTCGCCCTCGCTCTCGTCGGTGTCGGCCATCGGCAGGAGGACCGCGTACACCGGGACGGAGGAGCGCTCCGCGCGCTCGGCGACGTCAGCGAGCCCTTCGCGGGACAGCTGGCTCAGGGGGTCCACGTAGAGGGAGCCGTCGCCGAGCCCGTCCGCCACCCGTTCCACGCGCACGGTGGAGGGCACGTAGGGCGGCTGCGACCGGACCCGCTCCAGGGCGTCGGGGCGTTCGTTCGCGTCCAGGGGCACGCTGTCCAGGTAGTACAGGGCACCGGCCACACCGGCGGCGGGCAGGGCCAGCCCGAACACCGCGGCGACGGTGACCGCGGCCGCCGTACCGCCGCCCCTGCGGAGCCTCCACCCCATGTGGAAGAGGGACAGCGTGAGCAGCGCACCGGTCGCGGTGCTGACCAGGAAGCCGAGGTTGCTCGGCCCGACCGACGTCGTCGGGTCCAGGTCGCCCAGGAACTCCTCCCAGGCCGTGGGTTCGCGGTAGGCGTCCTGCTCGGCGGAGTGCTCCTGCCGGAGCCGGTCGGCCGTGGCCTGCGCGTCCGGGTCGGCCAGGGCCGCCGCGAAGGCGTCGGCGACCTCGTCGAGCGGGTCGCCGTAGTAGTCCAGCCCGGGGGCGTAGCGCACCGCGTCGGCGGCGGCGTCCACCGGCAGGTCCACGCCCTCCGCCCGGGCCAGGGGAACGCCCTCGTGCTGGAGGAGGACGTAGAGGCCGTCCTCGCCGACCCGGTCGGCCAGGGCGGGCAGCATGTCCCCTCCCCACTGCGGTTCCGTGCCGGGGAAGGGGCTGGCGACGACGTGGTAGGGCACGCCCAGGGCGCCGAAGGATTCGTGGAGGTCGGCCTCCAGCTCCTCCGGGTCGTAGCGGCCGGCCAGGGCGTCGTCCACGACCACGGCCGCGCCCTCGGGCTGCTCGGCGAGCAGGGCGGCGTAGTGCTCCGCGGGGGTCACGCGCTCCTCGCGGGTCCCGGCCTCGGGCTGCGCCGAGGCGGGGGCGGCGCCGAGGACCGGGAGGAGGATCAGCAGCGCCGGGAGGACGACGGCCGACATGAGCCGGAGGAGGGGGCTGGTGGGGCCGGGCATGCGGTGAGCATAGCGGAGGTTTACGGACATCAGCCGGGGTGGGACCCGTCCCCGGAGGCGGACGCGGACGGCCCCGGAGGCCCGGGAGGGCCCGCCCTGCGGGGAATCCGGACGCCGCACCCGGCGGCTTCGGTACGCTCCGCACACGCTTTTTTGCTGAATGTCCCGATTTTGGAGTTTAGTCAGCTTTCTGGTGTTCCCCCTTGGCCTGTCCGGCCTCAGTCTGGAAAGCGGGGAAAACGCCCGGTGGTTCCACGCGCTCCCGCGCCTCGCGGACAGCGTCGACCCGCGACCGCCCGCACGGCGTCGGACTCCCCGAACCAAGCCACGAAGGGAAACCCACAGTCATGCAGAAGAAGACCCTGCGCCGCATCGCCATCACGGCCGTCGCCGCACCCGCCCTGGCGTTCGGGGCTCCGGCCCTGGCCTCGGCGGACGCGTACTACGAGGCGGAGTCCAGCGGCGCCAACTCCCACGGGGCCTACAACTACGAACTCGAGGCCTTCGCCGGTGACGGCAAGTCCTGGTTCGAGGAGTCCTTCAACGTCGCCGGCGAGGGCGGCGCCTACTCCTCCAGCACGGAGAGCGGCGCCGGCTAAGGGTCGCAGACTCCCACGAAGGCTCCCGGTGCCGCACGGCGGCGCCGGGAGTCCGCGTGTCCGGGGCGGGACGGTCGCCGCGGCGCCCCGGACGCCCCGCCTCCGCACATGCGGGGTCGCGGCCGCCCGGAATCCCGGCGGGTTCCAGGAGGCGGGCCCGCCTCCGCACACGCGGGGGTCGCGCGCCGGTGGTGCCCGGTCCCGCGGCGCCCGGGCGCCGGCCCCGGACACATGGGGGCCGACGTGGGGCCCCGGTGGGGGTGAGATGTCCGGGATTTACCCTCCGTGGCAGCCGCGAGCCCCCTCGCGGACGCACCCCGGGGACTCCCCCGCACGTCCGGCCGAGCGGAACCCGCGCCAGCGCGCGGATGCCGCCGCCGACCCGGCTCGCCTTCGGCGCCGCGCACGCGTCGGGGGCGCGACATCCCGATTTTGGTGTTTGCGCAGGTCCCCAGTGTTCCCTCTTGGGCTGCCCCGGCGTCAGGATGAACGAGGAAGACAAAAAGGACGAAAGGGACGTAGTCCGGTGGCGCCGGACGTCCGGCGCCGCGCCGACGGCGCGGCCGGAGACGACGGCACCCGCACGGGCGCTCCCCGCACCGAGCTTCGAAGGGAACCCACCGCCATGCAGAGGAAGACCCTGCGCCGCTTCGCGTTCACCGTCGTCGCCGCACCCGTCCTGGCCCTCGGGGCTCCGGCCCTGGCCTCGGCGGACAGCTACTACTCGTCCAGCTGGTCGGGGGCGGGTTCCGACGGGGCGTACAGCTACGTGGTCAAGTCCGGCAGCGGCCACGGCCACGGGCACGGCCACAGCTGGTACTACCACTCCTGGTCGCACGCCGGTCCCCACGGGGCCTACCACTCCAGTGTCAGCAGCGGCAGCCACTGACACACCGGACGCGAGGGACGACTCCCGGCGCCGCACGGCGGCACCGGGAGTCCGCGTGTGCGGGGCGGATCGCCCCGGGGTCCGGGACGGTCCGCCCCGGACACGGACCGGTCCCCCGCGGCCTCCTCGGCTGCGGGGGACCGGGACCAGCTCCGGACCAGGGCCCGGCGTCAGCCGGTCGGGTTCTCCCGGCCGGGCTCGACGAAGGCCTTGAAGCGCTTCATGTCGCCCTTGGCGCGGGTCTTGACCAGCCCGAGCTTGTCCCCGAGCTGCTCGACCACGCCCTCCGGGACGGTCTTGAGCTGGAGGGTGATCCTGCTGCTGGTGTCGGACAGGCGGTGGAAGGTCACCACCCCCGCGTGGGTCGTGCCGTCCGTGGTCTTCCAGGCGATCCGCTCCCCGGGGACCTGTTCGGTGACCACGGCCTCGAACTCCCTCTTCTGGCCGCCGATCTCGATGGTCCAGAGCATGTGCCCGTCACCGGTGCGGACGACCTTGTCGACCCCCTCCATGAAGGAGGGGAACTCCTCGAACCGCGTCCACTGGGCGTAGGCGGCGGTGACCGGGACGTCGACCTCCACCGTCTCGATGATCTCTGACATTGATCCGGTTCCTTCGCCGTAGGTTGCGTTCGTTCCCTACCCGTGCCGCTACCCGAGCCGACGCGGGCAAACCGCGATGGCTATACCTTTTCGTTACCTTCCGCGGCAGGGTGGGAACGCGAACGGGGCCGCCACCGTCGCTCGGACGGTGGCGGCCCCGCGAAGCCGCGTAGGGCGTCCGCGCACGGGTCCACCCGCGCGCGGACCCGCCTACTTGGCGATCAGCTGGCGCAGCACGTACTGCAGGATGCCGCCGTTGCGGTAGTAGTCGGCCTCACCGGGGGTGTCGATGCGCACCACGGCGTCGAACTCCACGCCGGTGTCGGTGCTGACCTTCACCGTGGCCGGGGTGGCGCCCTCGTTCAGCTCGGTCACGCCGGTGATGGAGAAGGTCTCCTCGCCGGTCAGGCCGAGGGAGTCGGCGGACTGGCCCTCGGGGAACTGGAGGGGCAGGACGCCCATCCCGATCAGGTTCGAGCGGTGGATGCGCTCGTAGGACTCGGTGATGACCGCGCGCACGCCCAGCAGGCTGGTGCCCTTGGCCGCCCAGTCGCGCGAGGAGCCGGAGCCGTACTCCTTGCCGCCCAGGACCACCAGCGGCGTGCCCTGCTCGGCGTAGTTGCGCGCGGCGTCGTAGATGAACGACACCGGGCCCTCGGGCTGGGTGAAGTCGCGGGTGTAGCCGCCCTCGGTGCCCGGCGCGATCTGGTTGCGCAGGCGGATGTTGGCGAACGTGCCCCGGATCATCACCTCGTGGTTGCCGCGGCGCGAACCGTAGGAGTTGAAGTCGCGGCGCTCCACACCGTTGGCCTTGAGGTACTCGGCCGCGGGGGTGCCCGGCTTGATGGCGCCGGCCGGGGAGATGTGGTCGGTGGTGACCGAGTCGCCCAGCTTGGCCAGCACCCGGGCGCCGGTGATGTCGGTGACCGGGGCCGGGGTGGTCTCCATGCCCTCGAAGTAGGGGGGCTTGCGGACGTAGGTCGACTCGCCCTCCCACTCGAAGGTGTTGCCCGTCGGGGTGGGCAGCGAGCGCCAGCGCTCGTCACCGGCGAACACGTCCGAGTACGCGGACTCGTACATGTCCGAGGCGATCGCGGAGTCCATGACCTGCTGGATCTCCTCGGCGCTGGGCCAGATGTCGGCCAGGAAGACGGGCTCGCCGTCCTTGTCGAGGCCCAGCGGCTCCGTGGTGATGTCCACGTCCAGCGATCCGGCCAGCGCGTAGGCGACCACCAGCGGCGGCGAGGCCAGGTAGTTCATCTTCACGTCCGGGTTGATCCGGCCCTCGAAGTTGCGGTTGCCGGACAGGACCGCGCTGACGGCCAGGTCGTTGTCCTGGACGGCCTGGGAGATCTCCTCCGGCAGCGGGCCGGAGTTGCCGATGCAGGTGGTGCAGCCGTAGCCGACCAGGTTGAAGCCCAGCTTGTCCAGGTACGGGGTCAGGCCGGAGCGCTCGTAGTAGTCGGTGACGACCTTGGAGCCCGGGGCCATGGAGGTCTTGACCCACGGCTTGCGGGTCAGGCCCTTCTCCACCGCCTTCTTGGCCAGCAGGGCGGCGCCCAGCATGACCGAGGGGTTGGAGGTGTTGGTGCAGGAGGTGATCGCGGCGATCACCACGGCGCCGTGGTCGATCTCGGTCTCGGTGCCGTCCGCCATGGTGACCTTGACGGCCTTGTGCGGACGGGCGCCGTTGGCGGTCTGGGACGGGGCGTCCGAGGCCGGGAAGGACTCCTCGCCCGCCTCGTCGGTGCTGTCCTCGACGTAGTTGCGCACGTCGTGGCGCCAGGTGCTCTTGGCCTCCGACAGCGCGATGCGGTCCTGCGGGCGCTTGGGCCCGGCGATGGAGGGGACCACCTCGGCCAGGTCGAGCTCCAGGTACTCGGAGAACTCGGGCTCGTTGGCCGGGTCGTGCCAGAAGCCGTTGGCCTTGGCGTAGGCCTCGGTCAGGGCCACCTGCTGCTCGGAGCGGCCGGTCAGCTTCATGTACCGGATGGTCTCGTCGTCGATCGGGAAGATCGCGGCGGTGGAGCCGAACTCCGGGCTCATGTTGCCGATGGTGGCGCGGTTGGCCAGCGGCACGGAGGCCACGCCCTCGCCGTAGAACTCGACGAACTTGCCGACCACGCCGTGCTGGCGCAGCATCTCGGTGATGGTGAGCACCAGGTCGGTGGCGGTGGTGCCGGGCTGGAGCTCACCGGTCAGCTTGAAGCCGACCACGCGCGGGATGAGCATGGAGATCGGCTGGCCGAGCATGGCGGCCTCGGCCTCGATGCCGCCCACGCCCCAGCCCAGGATGCCCAGGCCGTTCTGCATGGTGGTGTGCGAGTCGGTGCCGACGCAGGTGTCGGGGTAGGCCTGGCCGCCCCGGCTCATGGTGACGCGCGCCAGGTGCTCGATGTTGGCCTGGTGCACGATGCCGGTGCCGGGCGGGACGACCTTGAACTCGTCGAAGGCGGTCTGGCCCCAGCGCAGGAACTTGTAGCGCTCGTAGTTGCGCTCGTACTCGATCTCGACGTTGCGCTCGAAGGCGTCGGGGCGACCGAAGAGGTCGACGACGACGGAGTGGTCGATCACCAGCTCGGCGGGGGCGAGCGGGTTGATCTTGTCCGGGTCGCCGCCCATGTCGCGCACGGCCTCGCGCATGGTGGCGAGGTCGACGACGCAGGGGACGCCGGTGAAGTCCTGCATGATCACCCGCGCGGGGGTGAACTGGATCTCCTGGCTGGGCTGGGCCTTGGGGTCCCAGCCGCCCAGGGCCCGGATGTGGTCGGCGGTGACGTTCGCACCGTCCTCGGTGCGCAGGAGGTTCTCCAGCAGCACCTTCAGGCTGTAGGGAAGCCGCCTGGAACCCTCAACGGTCTCCAGACGGAAGATCTCGTACGACTCGTCGCCAACGCGCAACGTGTCACGGGCGCCGAAGCTGTTCGCGGACACGGTGTCTGCCTCCTGATCTCGCCACTTACGTTCCCAGCATCCTCCCCCATGGGGCGGACGCGGGACCTACTGAGGCCGCCCTGACCGGTTGCCGGGGGCGAAGGGCCGCGGGGGTGACCTCCGCCTGCCTCCCGGCCTCCGTCAGGCCCGCCGTGGCCTGCGGCGACACCACTCGCCACCGGCCGGGCGGCCCACTGGTAGCGGGCGCCCACGTTGTCCGGCCCGGGTGCGCTCAAGCGGTCAACTTCACACATCCGAACCGGGAGCGGGCCGAGGGGAACCCCGCTGTTATCTTGATGTCAAGGTATCTAACTTGTATCTCGATATCAAGTTATCGGGCGGTCGCCAACGGTCCGCGACCGCCCCCGACTGAACCTCTTCGGGGCTCCGCTCCGCTCCCGTGTTCAGTCGCCCGCGGATCAGTCCAGCTGCGGCGCGACCTGCGACGCCACCAGCTCCAGGTGGTCCAGGTCCGACATGTCCAGCATCTGGAGGTACATGCGCTCGGCGCCCGCCTCGGCGAAGCGGCCGATCCTGTCCACCAGCTCGCCGGGGGTGCCCGCCAGGCCGTTCTCCCGCAGCTCGGGGACCTCGCGGCCGATCCGCTCGGCCCGCCGGGCCACCTCCGCCTCGTCCCTGCCCACGCACAGGACCTGCGCGGCGGAGTAGACCATCGGCGCGCTGCGCCCCGAGGCCCGCACGGCGGCCCGGGTCCGCTCGAAGGCTGCCGAGGTGTCCTCGACCGAACTGAAGGGCACGTTGTACTCGTCGGCGTACTTGGCGGCCAGGCGCGGCGTGCGCTTGGGTCCGGTGCCGCCGATCAGCACCGGCGGACGCGGGCCCTGCTGAGGCTTGGGCAGGGCGGGCCCCTCCGCCAGGCGGTAGTGCTTGCCCTCGTAGCGGAAGGACTCCCCCACCGGGGTCGCCCACAGTCCGGTGATGATGTCCAGCTGCTCCTCGTAGCGGTCGAAGCGCTCGCGGGCGGTGGCGGGGAAGGGGATCCCGTAGACCGCGTGCTCCTCCTCGAACCAGCCCGAGCCGAAGCCGAACTCCACCCGGCCGTCGCTCATGCGGTCGACCTGGGCGACGGAGATCGCCAGGGGCGCGGGGTGGCGGAAGGTCGCCGCGGTCATCAGCGTGCCCAGGCGGATGCGGGAGGTGTCCCGGGCGAGCCCGGCGAGGGTGATCCAGGCGTCGGTGGGCCCGGGGAGGCCGCTGACGTGATCCCCCATGTGCAGATAGTGGTCGGACCGGAACAGAGCGTCGAAACCCAGGTCCTCGACGGCCCTGGCGACGGTGAGCTGGTCCTCGTAGGTGGCCCCCTGTTGGGGCTCAAGGAAGATCCTCAGACGCATAAGCCCCATTTTCTCCCACGCCGCGGACCAGACCGGAACCGCCGCGCGGTTACCGTGGAAAAGGCGCGTCCGCGCCCCGCCCGTCCGCCGAACCGAAACGCGCCCCCTCGACGTGAAACTGTTCCGCCGTGCGCCCTCCTACGACCCGGACAGCACCGACCCGGTGCTGCTGGCCGCCGTCGCCGCGGGCGAGACCCGCGCGCTGGAGTTCCTGCACCGCAGGCACGCCACCTGGCTGCGGGCCCGGCTGCGCTACCGGTGCTCCGATCCCGACCAGCTCGACGCCGCCCTCCAGGAGACCTTCCTGGCCGTGTGGAGGAACGCGGGCTCCTTCACCCCCCGCCCCGGCGACACCGACGCCGGGGCCTGGCTGTGGACCATCGCGATCCGCCAACTCATCTCCCAGCTGCGCAAGCGCGCCAACCGCTGGATCGCCGACAGCGACACCGAACCCTACGAGACCATCGGTGACGCCTCCGCCGAGGACACCGTGCTGCTCAACATCGAGCACGGCCCGCTGGGCGCCGCCCTGCACTCCCTCTCGCCGGAGCTGCGCTCGGCCATCCAGGCCACCGTGCTCGACGGGCTCACCGTCCGGGAGGCCGCGCAGATCCTCCAGATCCCTGATGGGACCGTCAAGACACGGGTCATGCGCGCCAAAGCGCGACTACGAAGAACATTGACATGAGAAGGAACGTGCGGCTTCCCACCTGTGGCGCCACTGGTCTGGGGTCAGCCAAGGCCCTGCCGTGCTGCTCCTCTAACGCAGCCAGACGTCGGGATTTGGCGAACCACTCCTGCCTCGTACGGTATCCGCCTGGGGCATGCCGGGTCCCTTTCTCACCAACCGACTGTGATAGTCGGTGCCGTAGGGTGTCGATGCTCGTTCGAAGGCGCTGCAGGTGGGCGAGGTGGCTGCGTCGGGCTAGCGCCCACTGCTCGTTGGAGGCCTTGGTGACAGCCCCAGCCCATCGCGACGACGAAGTAAGGGTCAGATCCCTTTTACGGGCGGCCCAGGAGTCCTTGCCGTGGCCAGTACCGTCAGCGCAGCGAATGGCCAGGTCCTTGGAGGCCAACGACCCCAGGTGCGTGCCAACAACGCGCAGCACGGCCTCGTCTTGGTGGGTGAGGTCTGTGAGTCGATCGCGAGTGGAGACCCCGGTCGGCGCAGGGGCGAGGCAAGGCTCCTGAATCAACCGTAGTCGTTGCGTGCTGGCCTGAGACACCTGTACTCACCACCTGCTGGCCGTCCGCGTTCCGTCACCGTGTTCGACACGACAACAACGAGGTCCGGAGACACGTGTGCGGAGAATCGGAGAACTTTTCGAGCCCGGCCTGGAGGACGCCTACCTGCTGCTCACCGGCGTGGAACAGGGCGACCGGGGAGCCCCGTCCGGCACGCGGTCGGCGCCGGACCGGCGGAAGGGGCGCCCGCAGGTCGGGAGGCCGCCGCCCCGGACCGGAACGCCGCCCGCACAGGCGCAGCGCGGAGGCGCGCCGCCCGGAACACGGCCACGTTCGCCCGCCTGACCTGGTTCAACACGCTCCGTCTGGCCCGCAACCCGGTCCTGGCCCCGGGCGTCCTCGTGGGCCTGTACCTGCTCGTGGCCCCGGACTGGGCTGGCCGGTCGGCCACCCTGGAGGGCTGGTACGACAACGCCAACTCCGCCGCGTCGGCCGTGGGCGCGATGCTGTTCGCCGTGGTCGCCTTCCCCGCCATGCGCGAGGCCCGCTACTCCCCCCGCCTGGTCTCCCCGGTGGACCTGGAGCTCTCCCTGGCCCTGGCCGACCTGCCCGAGGAACGGGTGAGCCGCGTCCTGGAGCGGAACTGGGAGAGGCTGACCGACCCGCGCACGACCAGCCCGGAGCTGGCCCGGCTGCTGGACACGCCGCTGCGGGAGAACTCGACCGAACCCGCCGACCCCGGGGACTGGCTGCGGCTCTACCCGCAGCACCAGTACCACACCTACGAGGACCCGGGGTGGTACGCCCAGCCCGTGTGCGGCTGAGCCCCGACCGGGTTATCGAATTACCTATGCCCCGCGCTCTGGTCCGGCCACGCCCTCCTCCCTAGGCTTCCGGGCACGCCGCACCAGAAACGAGGCCACTCCCCGTGCGCAGAATCCCGGCGGCACTCGCCGCCCTCCCCCTCCTGACCGCGGTCCTGACCCCCGCCGCACCCGCGGCGGCCGACACCTCCCCCTCCGAGGCGGAGGTGGTGCCGATCCAGGTCACCGGCGACCCCTCCGAACGCTTCAACCTGGTCATCCTCGGCGACGGCTACACCGCGGAGGAGATGCCGCTCTTCCGCGAGCAGCTCGACCAGCACCTCAACGTGCAGTGGAGCATCGAGCCCTTCCGCACCTACCGCAACTACCTGAACGTGTACGCGGTGCAGACGCCCTCGGCCGAGTCGGGCGTGGACTGCGACCCGGCACGTGAGGACCAGGAACGCGACACCGCCCTGGACATGGGCTTCTTCAACGGCTGCGACCCCGAAGCCCTGGAACGGCTGCTGACCGTGGACGAGGAGGCCGCCGGGGCCGCGGCCGACCTGGTGCCCGGGGTGAGCGCGGACAACCGGCAGATCCTGGCGCTGGCCAACAGCGGCACCTACGGGGGACGCGGCGGCGCCACCGCCACCGCCTCCTCGGGCAACGCCCTGTCCGCGCTGATCAGCCCGCACGAGCTCGGGCACTCCCTGGGAGGGCTCCAGGACGAGTACCCGTACTACTTCCGCGACACGAGCCTGGGCCGCTACACGGGAGGGGAACCCGACTCGGCCCACCACACCCTGATGTCGTCGCAGGAGATGCTCGACCGGCGGGAGAAGTGGTGGCGCTGGCTCGGCGAGGAGAGCGAGGCGGGCGGGACCATCGGCGCCGCCGACCCCGACGGCAACGAGGGCGGGCTGTACCACTCCGAGGGCGTGTGGCGCCCCAGTGAGCACTCCATGCTCAAGTCGCTGGGCTACTACTTCGACCAGGTCGCCCGGGAGGTCATGGTCCAGCGGATCTCCGGCCTGCGCGACCGGGGCGAGATGCCGGTGTCCTCCACGCCCGAGGGCGAGGTGGGGCCCGAGGACGCCGTGTGGGTGGAGGGCCCCCACCCCGTCTTCCACGAACTGGAGTACACCTGGTCGGTGGACGGCGAGGAACTGCCCGAGGCGGCGGGCTCGCGCGCCCTGGACCTGTCCGGGCTCGACCTCGACGAGGGGGCGAGGGTGGGCGTGCGCGTGAAGGACCCCACCGGCTTCGTCCGCGATCCGCTCATCCGAGAGTCCGCCGCCCTGACGCAGACGCGCTCCTGGACCGTCGGGGAACCGCTGCCCGCGGACGCGGGCGCCGTGGAGTTCACCCGCTTCCGCGACACCGCGCGCGCCGTCGGCGGCGACGAGGTGGTCTACGCCGAGACCTCCCGCCCCACCGACCGGGTGCTGGACGTGTCCTGGACCCTGGACGGTCGCGAGGTGTCCACCTCCGCCGACGGGCGCACCCTGGACCTGAGCGAGGTCGCCCCCGGCGCGGGCACGCACACGCTGACCGCCACGGTCACCGACCCGGCCGACCCTGGCGGGGACTCCCAGACCCTGGTCTGGGAGGTGGACAACACCGCACCCACCGCGCCGCGCGGGCTGTCCGAGCCCGCCGCCACCGCCGGGGAGGACCACCACATCCACCTCAACGCGTTCTCCATGCGGCTCTCGCCGAGCGACGACGGCGGGGGCCACGTCGTCGGGGAGTTCCGCGTCGACGGTGACGGCTGGCACCACTACTACGGCTGGCCCGACGACCCCGGGGCGCCGTTCAGGTTCACCCCGGACGGCACCGACGTCGACGACCTCGTCTACGGCAGCCTGGGCGGCGGCGGGCTGTCCACGGCGGTGTTCGAGGTCGACGGACACGAACCGGGCTGGGGGACGCACACGGTGGAGCACCGCGCCATCGACGCGGCGGGCAACACCGGCTCCCCCGACTCCTTCCGCGCGACCGTCGTCCCTGCGGCCGACCCCGAGTGCACCGAGACCGTCACCGGAACGGTGCGGGGCGGCCTGGACGTGGACTCGGGCGTGGTCTGCCTCGACGGGGCCGTGGTGAGCGGCGGCGTGGACGTGGCCGCGGGCGCCTCGCTCGTCGTGGACGGCGGGTCGCTGCGGGGCGGGCTGAACACCGACGGCGCCCACACCGTCCGGCTCATCGGCACCGAGGTCCGCGGCGCGGTGCGCGTCAGCGGGACCACCTCGGAGGTCATGGTCCTGGGATCGGAGCTGACGGGTTCGGTGAGCCTGCACGGCAACACCCAGGTCCCGTCCCCGACCTGGACCGGGGACGCCGGGGGCTACGGCCCGGTCCTGGCGGGCAACAGCGTCCGGGGCTCGCTGTCCTGCACCGGCAACAGCACGGCGATCGCCGACTTCGGCGCCGCCAACGACGTCACGGGCTCGGCCGCGGGGCAGTGCGCGCACCTGTGACCGGCCGTGCCGCGGGGGTGTGAGGCCCCGCCTCCCGCCCCGGCGGTCCCCCGCCGACTCCACCGGTGCGGTTCCGGGCCCGCGCGTCGGCGCTCGGGCCCGGGTCGGTCCGGCGGGGCCGGTGCGGCCCCGCCGGACCCCGGGGTCAGCCCTCCCGGTGGCGGCGGGCCGGGTGGACCGGCTCCAGCACCGCCAGGCACTCCACGTGGTGGGTCATCGGGAAGGCGTCGAACGCGCGAAGGTCCACCAGGCGGTAGTCGGCCCGCTCGAACGCGGCCAGGTCGCGGGCGAGCGTGGCGGGGTCGCACGAGACGTAGGCCACCCTGCGGGGACGCGTTCCGGTCAGGGAGCGCACCACCTCGGCGCCCGCACCGGCCCGGGGCGGGTCCAGCACGACCACGTCGGCGCGCACGTCCGCCCACTCGCGCAGCTGGGCGGCCACGTCGCCCTGCTCGATGCGGACCTGTTCCATGTCCTTGAGGTTGTACCGGGCGTCGCGCACGGCCTCGGCCCCGCTCTCCACGCCCATGGCGCGGCCCTCGGGGCCCACGGCGGCGGCCAGCGCGCCGGTGAACAGACCCGCCCCGCAGTACAGGTCCAGGGCGGTCTCGCCGGGCTTGGGCTCCAGGGCGTCCAGGACGGCGGCGGTGAGCACCTCGGCGGCGGCCGGGTGCACCTGCCAGAAGCCGCCCGCACTGACGCGGTACTCGCGGCCGTCGGCCCTCTCGCGCACGCCCCTGCGCCCGCGCACCTGCTGGACGCGGCCGCCCTTGAACCGGCGCAGCACCGCGCTGGAGGTGCCCAGCTCGGGCAGGGAGTCCAGCTTGGCCCCGGTCGGCGTGACGACGACGGCGCGGTCGGCGCAGGAGGCCGAGGCGACCGCCTCCACGTCGCGGACACCCTCCCAGCTGACGTCGGTCACGCCGAGCTCGGTCACGCCGGGGTGGGCGATGAGGCAGCGCTCGACGGGCTCGATGTCGTGGGAGCGGTGGCGGCGCAGTCCGGCGCGGCCGTCGGAGTCCACGGCGAAGCGCACGCGGGTGCGCCAGCCCAGGCCGTCGGGGGTGCCGGGCAGCTCCTCCACCTCGACCCGGCGGTCGATCCCGGCGATGCGCCGCAGCTGGTCGGCGACGACCTTGCCCTTGAGGGTCCGCTGGGCCCGCGGGGCGGCGTGCTGCCAGTCGCAGCCCCCGCACTTGCCGGGCCCTGCGGCCGGGCAGGGGGCCTGGACGCGGTCCGGGGAGGCCTGGAGGACCTCGACGGCGTCGCCTCTCAGGAAGCGGGAGGTCTGCTCGGTGACGCGGACGCGGACCCGCTCGCCGGGCAGGGCGTGGCGGACGAAGACCACCTGGTCCTCGTGGCGCCCCACGCACCAGCCCCCGTGCGCGACGTCGTCCACGGTCAGCTCGAAATCCTGTCCCACACGGTTCATGGCGGTCGTCCTCAGAGATGGTCGGGTCACATGACGGGTGACCCTGCGCGCACAGCCACCAACCGTTCCCAATCTACCTGGCGGAATCCGCCTCCCGGACGGGCCTGTGGACGGCCGGGGCGGCCGAGCGTGTCGGCCGCGTCTGTGCCAAGGTGTCACTGTGCGCACGCGTAACCACGGCGTGCGCGGCGGCTATCTCGACGGGAGTGCGGGCGAGGTGCACATCGTGATCATGGGGTGCGGCCGGGTGGGGTCCACCCTCGCGCACACCCTGGTTGACCTGGGGCACACGGTGGCGGTGATCGACCAGGACCCCGAGGCGTTCCGGCGTCTGCGCGGCTCCGTGGCCAAGCACGCGGTCCGGGGGCAGGGCCACGACCGGGAGGTCCTGCTCGCCGCCGGGATCGACCGCGCGGGGGCCTTCGCCGCGGTCAGCAACGGGGACAACTCCAACATCATCTCGGCGCGGGTGGCCCGTGAGGCCTTCGGCGTCGACAACGTGGTCGCGCGGATCTACGACCCCCGCCGGGCCGAGGTCTACCAGCGGCTGGGCATCCCCACGGTGGCGACGGTGCGCTGGACGGCCGACGCGGTCCTGCGCCGGATGGTGCCGGGCGACGGTCGGCTCACCACCGGGCCGGAGTGGCAGGACGCGTCCGGGACCCTGGCCATGAACGAGATGAACCTGCCGCCGGGGTGGGCGGGCCGCCGCGTCGCCGACCTGGAGGAGCGGGCGCCGGTGCGGGTGGTCTACCTGACCCGTGCGGGCCGGATCCTCCTGGCCGGTTCCGGTGAGCTTTTGGAGGAGGGCGACGTCCTGCACGTGGTCGCCCGCGGCCGCGACCTGGACGGGCTGCGGCTGGACGACGACGAGACGGGGCGTGGGTGAGATGCGGATCGCCATCGCGGGAGCCGGGAGCGTGGGGCGCTCCATCGCCACGGAGCTGGCGGGCAGCGGCCACGACGTGCTGCTGATCGACCGGGACACCCGCGCCATCGGCGTGGACGACCTGCCCCAGGTGGAGTGGCTGCTGGCCGACGCCTGCGAGCTGGCCACGCTGGAGGACGCCCGCCTGGAGGACTTCGACGTGGTGGTCGCGGCCAGCAGCGACGACAAGGTCAACCTGGTGGTGTCCCTGCTGTCCAAGACCGAGTTCGGGGTGGACCGGGTGATCGCCCGCATCAACGACCCCGACAACGAGTGGCTGTTCAACGAGTCCTGGGGTGTGGACCTGGCGGTCTCCCCGCCGCGGCTGATCGCCGACCTGGTCGAGGGGGTCCCCGAGGAGGAGCCGGGCGGGGAGGACTCCCTGCCGCCGCTGCCGGGGGCCGAGATCGCCGAGTCGGTGCTGCACGCCGCGAGCCCGTTCGCGGGCGGACCGGAGGGCGCGCTGGCGGAGTCGCTGCCGGAGGGGGTGGCGCTGGTGGCGGTGGTGGGCCCCGGCGGGGTGCGCCCGCCGGACCCCGACCGGACCCTGTCGGTGGGCGACACCGTGGTGTTCCTGGCCGAGCCCGAGGCCCTGGGCGCCCTGGAGTCCCTGCTGGGCTCGGCGGACGGCCCCGACCTCTAGGTCGTGTTCCCTGGAGCATTTCGGGCTCGCGTCCGCCGGGGCGCCGCCTCAGTCCGCCGTCTCCTCCCGGGCCGGGTGCCCCCGCTCCTCCAGCGGGGTGCGCCCCCGGGCCAGCACCCAGACCATGGCCGCGAACGCCGCGACCTGGAGCGGCCAGCCCATGGCGACCTTGGACAAGCCCAGCAGGGCGAAGGTGTCGGCCCAGCCGTAGTGGTCGGCCATCCACAGCGGGTACTGCACGAGCACGCGGATCACGCAGGGCAGGACCAGCAGCCAGGTCAGGCGTGAGGCCAGGGTGACCACGGCCGGGTTGGCGCGCCAGGAGGTGAAGTCCTCCTTGTCGCCGATGAACGGGCCGATCATCAGCCCGATCGCGGGCCAGCGCACCAGCACCGACAGGCTCAGCACCACGGCGTAGACGGCGTTGTAGATGATGCCCGGCAGGAAGGCGTCGGCGGCGTTGCCGCTGCGCATCGCGAAGACCGCGGCGATGCCGATGCCGAACAGGCTGGTGAGCACGTACTGCACCGAGGAGCGCTGCACGAGCCGGACCGCGCCCAGGACCAGGGCCGCGACCACGCCCAGGACGATCGAGAGCCGCAGTTCCGAGCTGACGATGTAGGAGACGGTGAAGGTCAGGGTGGGCACCGCCGCCTCGACCATGCCGCGCTTGCCGCCCAGCGCCTTGGCCAGCTGCGAGCGCACGAGCGCCTCGACCGTGTCCTCGGTGACCGCCGGGCGGTCCGCCGCCGTGGCGCCCCGGTCGGAGTCGCGCTCCCGGCTGGTGGCGTCCCCCGCGTCCGGGGTGTCCGCCGCGGCCGCCTCGGCCCTGTCGTCCGCCCCGGCGGCCGGGGCGGCCTCCTCGGCGGCCCGCTGGTGCTCAGTCATCCTGCTCCTGCTCGGGTTCGGTCGTGGGCGGTCGTCGCCGCGCGGGGCGTCCAACCCGGTTCCGCGCGCCGTGTCGGCCCAAGCCTATGTGACGTGCGACCGGTCGCGGGGTACGCGCGGTGGTCGCGCGGATGCGCTCCGCCCGCCTTTGTCCCCCTGGGTCCGGGCTTGTCGCGTGCGGCTTCTCACCCGGCGGCGCACCCTGGCGGCGGAGGAGGGCCGTTCCGTACGCTGGCGACCAGACACCGGAGCCGAGAGCGAGCAGGAGCCCATGCAGACGAGCACGTCCCCGCACCGGGACCATCTGGAGTTCGCCGCCGCGCTGGACCGGGTGCTGGCCCGGCCGGGGGAGTCGCACGTGTGGTCACCCCACTCGGTGGGCACGGTGCTGGCACTGCTGGCCACCGGCGCCCGGGAGCGCACCCTGGCCGAACTGGAGGCGCTGCTGGGCGCGGACGTGCGGGGCCAGCTGCAGGAGCTGGACGCGGCCGTGGCCGCCGAGCCCGGGCTCGACCTGGCCAGCCTCAACGGCCTGTACGTGCCCGCCGACCTGGAGGTCCTGCCGGGTTTCGCGTCCCGGGTGCGCGAGCGCGCCGGGGCCGAGGTGGAGAACGCCGACTTCGAGCACGACTCCGAGGGCGTGCGCTCACGGGTCAACGCCCGGGTGGCGGAGGTGACCCGCGGCCTGATCGAGGAGCTGCTCCCCGCGGGCAGCGTCCACCCGGGTGTGCGGCTGCTGCTGGTCAACGCGCTCTGGGTCAAGCTGGCCTGGCCCGACCCCTTCGACCCCGCCCGGACCCGGGACCGGGCCTTCCACACCCCGTCGGGCAGGCGGAAGGTGCCCACCATGCACCGTTCGGCCCGCCTGCCGCACGCGCGGGCCCGGGGGTGGGGCATGGTGAGCCTGGAGGGCGACCACGGCCTGACCCTGGACGTGCTGCTGCCCGACGAGCGCTCCGCCTCCCCCGCCCCGGTGACGGCCGACGCGCTCGCGGACCTGTACGGCCACCGCTCCTCCCAGCAGGTGGAACTGGCCCTGCCGCGCTTCAGGGTGGAGACCGACGCCTCCCTGCTCGAACCGCTGGCGGCCCTGGGCGTGCGCGACCTGGCCACGGACGAGGCCCGCTTCGACGGGATCAGCCCGGAACCGCTGCGCGCCGACGAGATCCTGCACCAGTCGGTGCTGCGGGTGGACGAGAAGGGCGCCGAGGGCGCCGCCGCGACCGCCGTGATGATGCTGCGGGCGGCCGCGGTCGCGCCGAGGCCGGTCCAGTTCACCGTGGACCGGCCGTTCGTGTTCGTGCTGCGCCGCGGCGGAGTGGTGCTGTTCCTGGGCCGCGTCACCGATCCCGTGGACCCGGGCCCCGCCTCCTGACCCCGCCGGGGCCGTACCGCCGCCCGCGCACGCGGGCGGCGGCTCAGACCTCGAACACCTCGAAGGCGGTGGCGAGGGGGACCCCGGCCCACTCCCCCGCCCGGGCGGCGGCCCGGGGCAGGAAGGACTTCTGGTCGAACCCCTCCAGGTCGGCCAGGTAGAGGGCGTGGGCGTCCAGCGACGCCACTCCCGCGGCCAGGTCGGCCTCGCCCAACTCGACGTAGTGGGCGGCCAGGGGCGAGGCGCCGAAGGCCACGAAGCGCACGCCCGACCACGGCTGGAGGCCCTCCTCCAGCTGCTCGCGGAACACCCACCGGTTGGCCGCGTCGCGGACCGCGTCCAGCAGGGCCGGGCCGAGCACCCGGTGGTCGGCGTGGTTGAGGGCGCTCGACCCCGCGAAGTGGTCGCGGAAGTTGATGGAGACGATCACGTCGGGGCGGTGGCGCCGGATCGCCCCGGCCAGCGCGGCGCGCAGCGGGATCCCGTACTCCAGGGTGCCGTCGGGGAAGTCGAGGAACTCCACGGTGCCCGCGCCGACCGCCGCCGCCGAGGCGCGCTGCTCAGCCATGCGCAGCGGCGCGCACTCCTCGGGGGCGATGGTGTCGATGCCCGCCTCGCCCCGGGTGACCAGCAGCTCCACCACGTCCTTGCCCTGGCCGGTCCAGCGGGCGATCGCGGAGGAGCTGCCGAACTCCAGGTCGTCGGGGTGGGCCACCACCGCCAGGGCCCGGTTCCAGTCCTCGGGGAGCGGGCGGGGCGCGCTGTTCTCCGTCGTCTGCGTCATGTGCCACAGACTACGGAAGACGGCGCGCCCCGCCCGGCGCCTCCCCGGTGACGCGGGTCCCGCTCCGTCCCGGAAGGGCCCCTACTCCCCCGAGCCGCCCGCGGCGCCGCCCGGCTGGCCGCCGTTCCCCCCGGACCCCGTGCCGGGCGCGGCGCCGTTGGGGGAGCGGCCCGCGTTGCCGCGCTGGGCCGCCTGCTGGGCGGCGCGCGCCTTGGCGGCCTCGGCCATCTTCTCCTGGATCTGCTTGGGCACGGTGATGGGCAGCAGCTCGCTGGGCGGCACAGGGTGGTCCCCGCGCACCACCACGATGTTGGCGAAGAGGTGCTCGACCTCGGCCATCACCTCGGGCTTGGAGGCGCCCTCGCCGCGGATCACGCCGCGCAGCACCCATCGCGGCCCGTCCACGCCGATGAAGCGCACCCGCTGGGCGAGCTGCTTGCCGTCCTCGGTCGTGCGGCCCTTGACCGGGACCAGGGCCTTGAGCTCGGGGCCGAAGGTGCCGTCGTGCTCCTCGGCCTTGCCGCCCTGCTTGACGACCTGCTCGCGCAGCTCCTCGCGCATCTCGGCCCACAGTCCGGAGGACTTGGGCGCGGCGAAGGGCTGCACCTGGAGGGCGCTCTTGCCGCGCACCAGGGTGACGCCGATGATCTTCTGCTTGCCCTGGGAGTCCTGGGCGACGTTGACCTGGATCTCGGTGCCCTGCTCCATGGGCAGCCGCATGCTGCCCAGGTCCATCCGCTCGGCCTCGGGAGCGTCCTCGGTGGAGTCCCACGGCCCGGAGGAGCGGTGGCGGTCCGCGTCCTTGGGCTGCTGCTCCCGGGAGCGCTCCGGCTCGATCTCGTTGCCGAAGGAGACCGCTCCGGCGGCGCCCTCGCGCCCGGGCTCGGCCCGCGTCCCCGTTCTCTCGGTCTCTTCGTCCCGCTTCTTGCGGCGGCGTCCGAACACGCCTTCACCTCTTCGCTTCCGTCGGTCCCGGATGACTCCGGGGATTCGGGGCGCCGTCACCGCTGTGCGGCGTGCCCCCCGGTCGAACCGAAACCACCCGTTCCCCGCACCGACTCCGGGAGGGAGTCGGCCTCGACGAACACCGCCCGTTCCACGCGCTGGACCACCAGCTGCGCGATCCGGTCTCCCCGGGTCAGCTTCACCGGGGTGTCCCTGTCGGTGTTGATCAGGGTCACCCTGATCTCGCCGCGGTACCCGGCGTCGACCGTGCCGGGCGCGTTGACGAGCGTGACCCCGCAGCGCGCCGCCAGGCCCGAGCGCGGGTGCACGAAGGCCGCGTACCCGTCGGGCAGGGCGATGGCCAGGCCGGTGGGGACCGTGGCCCGCTGCCCGGGCTCCAGGATGACGTCGACGGCGGTGTACAGGTCCGCGCCCGCGTCACCGGGATGGGCGTACTCGGGCAGGGGGAGGCCGGGGTCCAGGCGGTGGACCGTGACGGGGATCCGTCCGCCTTCCAGGGATGTGGTACTCACATCGGCCGAGCCTATCGCTCTCCGGGCGATGAACCGGTGTCCAGCACCGCCGGTACGCGAACGGGGGCGGCCCGTGCGGGCCGCCCCCGGTTCGTGCTCGTCCGTGGCCCTACTCGGCGGGGGCCTCGGGCAGGGTCACCTCGACGGTGAGCTCGGCGTCGTCGGTGGTGCGGAAGTCGATCCCGGCGGCGCGGCCCGCGGCGGCGATGTCGGCGCTGGCGGCGCGCGCGGCGTCGACCCGCTTGCCCGAGACGCTGACGTGCTCGACCTCGGCCCGCATGGACAGCTTGGCCTCGGACTTGGCCTTGCGCACGGCGCGCAGCACCTCGGCGGTGGCGGCCAGGACGGCGGGGTCGCCGTCGGCCGCCGCGGCGCGGTACTCGGCGGTGTCGGGCCAGCGCTGGGCGTGGACAGAGCCCTCCTGCCACCAGCTCCAGACCTCCTCGGCCACGAAGGGCACGAAGGGGGCGAAGAGCCTGTGCAGGGCGCCCAGGGCGACCAGCAGCGCGGCCCGGGCGGAGGCGCCCTCGGCCGACCCGGTGTCGTAGGCGCGGGCCTTGACCAGCTCCAGGTAGTCGTCGCAGAAGTCCCAGAAGAAGCGCTCGGTGCGCTCCAGGGCCCGGGTGTGGTCGTAGGCGCGGAAGGCGGAGGTGGCGTCCTCCACGACGTCGGCCAGCGCGGCCAGCATCGCCCGGTCCAGCGGCTGCGTCACCCGCGCGGGGTCGGCGGCGGCGCCCTCGCCGGCCACGGACATGACGAACTTGCTGGCGTTGAGGATCTTGATGGACAGCCTGCGGCCGACCTTCATCTGACCCTCGTCCATGGCGGTGTCGGTGCCCAGGCGACCGCTGGCCGCCCAGTACCGGACCGCGTCGGAGCTGTACTTCTCCAGCAGCGCCAACGGGGTGACGACGTTGCCCTTGGACTTGGACATCTTCTTGCGGTCGGGGTCCAGGATCCAGCCGGAGATGCCGGTGGTGTTCCAGGGCAGGGTGTCGTTCTCGAAGTGGGCCCGCACCACGGTGGAGAAGAGCCAGGTGCGGATGATGTCCTGGCCCTGGGGCCGGTAGTCCATGGGGAAGACGCGCCGGTACAGGTCCGGGTCGCGCTCCCAGCCGGAAGCGATCTGCGGGGACAGCGAGGAGGTCGCCCAGGTGTCCATGACGTCGGGGTCGCCCATGAACCCGCCCGCCCGCCCGCGCTGGTCCTCGGTGTAGCCCTCGGGCGCCTGCGAGCTGGGGTCGACGGGCAGCTGGGACTCGGCCGGGACGATGGGCTCGTCGTAGCGCGGGTTGCCGTCGGCGTCCAGCGGATACCAGACCGGGAAGGGCACGCCGAAGAAGCGCTGGCGGCTGATCAGCCAGTCGCCGTTGAGGCCCTCGACCCAGTTCTCGTAGCGGGCGCGCATGTGCTCGGGGTACCAGGTGAGCTCGCGCCCGCGCCGCAGGAGCTGCTGGCGCAGGTCCTCGTCCCGCCCGCCGTTGCGGATGTACCACTGGCGGGTGGTGACGATCTCCAGGGGCTTGTCGCCCTTCTCGTAGAACTTCACCGGGTGGGTGATGGGCGCCGGCTCGCCGACCAGGTCGCCGCTCTCGCGCAGCAGGGCGACGGTGCGCTCGCGCGCGGTGTGGACGGTGGCGCCCACGAGCGTGTCGTAGGCCTCGCGGGCGGGGCCGCTCTCCAGGCCCTTGGGCGGGTCGGCCATGATGCGGCCGTCCCAGCCGATGACGGGCCGGGTCTCCAGCTGGAGCTCGCGCCACCAGGTGACGTCGGTGGTGTCGCCGAAGGTGCAGATCATGGCGATGCCGGACCCCTTCTCGGGGTCGGCGAGGCGGTGGGCCCGCACCGGGACCTCCACGCCGAAGACGGGGGTGCGCACGGTGGTGCCGAACAGGTCCTGGTAGCGCTCGTCGTCGGGGTGGGCGACCAGGGCGACGCAGGCGGCCAGCAGCTCGGGGCGGGTGGTCTCGATGTGGACCGGGGTGCCGTCGGGCCTGTGGAAGGCGATCTTGTGGTAGGCGCTGGGGCGCTCGCGGTCCTCCAGCTCGGCCTGGGCGACCGCGGTGCGGAACGTGACGTCCCACAGGGTGGGCGCCTCGGACATGTAGGCCTCGCCGCGGGCCAGGTTGCGCAGGAAGGCGCGCTGGGCGGCGGCGCGGGAGTTGTCGTCGATGGTGGCGTAGGTGTGGCGCCAGTCGACGCTCAGCCCGAGGCGGCGCCAGATCGACTCGAAGACCTTCTCGTCCTCGGCGGTGAGCCGGTCGCACAGCTCGATGAAGTTGCGCCGGGAGACGGGGACCTGCCGCTTGGGGTCGGGCTTGGCGGGCGGCTGGAAGTCCGGGTCGTAGGGGATCGACGGGTCGCAGCGCACGCCGTAGTAGTTCTGGACGCGCCGCTCGGTGGGCAGGCCGTTGTCGTCCCAGCCCATGGGGTAGAAGACGGCCTTGCCGTTCATGCGCTGGAAGCGCGCGACGGTGTCGGTGTGCGTGTAGGAGAACACGTGGCCGATGTGCAGCGAGCCGGACACCGTGGGCGGCGGGGTGTCGATGGAGTAGACGTCCGCGCGCTCGGCCGTGCGGTCGAAGTGGTAGACGCCGGACTCATCCCATACGTCGACCCACTTCGCCTCGATACCGTCCAGCGAGGGCTTGTCGGGCATGCGGAAGGAATGAGAGCCGTTGGTCATGGGGCAATGGTAGTGCGCTCGGGGCCGTGGTCGCTCCGGGTTTCGGGCCGTCACAGCGGGGGTCGGCGCACCCCGGGCGCGCTGGCGCGGGGTTGGCCCCTGACTCCCGGGAAAGGACGTGAAAGGATCGCCCCGTACGCACGGGAGGGTGTGCGCGGGCCGCGCATCCTCCGTACACCCAACGGAAAACGGTGAAGGATTCGATGGCTAAGAAGGACGGCGGTGACCTCGGCCCCGCCCTCGTGGGCTTCGCGGCCGGGTTCGCCGCGCAGTACGTCATGCGCAAGGCCCTGAACTTTGCCTGGACCCGCGTGACCGGCGAGGAGCCGCCCACGGACGTGGACTCCCCCGACATCAGCCTGGGCACGGCGCTGAGCTGGGCCGTGATGGCCGGTGTCGGCACCGAGGTGGCCAGGGTGCTGGCCGTGCGCGCCGCCCGCGCCAGGATGTTCGGCGCCGGCCCCGGCGAGCTGGAGGTCTGACGCCGCGAAGGCGACGACGGCGGGCGGCCGACCGCACCGCAGTGTGGTCGGCCGTCCGCCGTCGTGTTCCACCGCGCTCCCCGGAAGGCCTGACACGCTCCCTCCGGACGGCGGCGGGGTGGTTTCCGACCGCGCGGTCGGGAGCCGCCGGGGACGGGACGGTTCAGGGGCCGTCCCGTCCGGTCAGGCGCACTCCTTGCAGACCAGCTGACCGGCGCGCTGCTCGGCGAGCTGGCTGCGGTGGTGCACCAGGAAGCAGCGCGAGCAGGTGAACTCGTCGGCCTGGCGCGGGAGCACGCGCACCGCGAGTTCCTCGCCCGACAGGTCGGCACCGGGCAGTTCCATGCCCTCGGCGACCTCGTCGGGGTCGACGTCGATCGTGCCGGTGCCCTTGTCCACGCGCCGCGCCTGCAGCTCCTGGAGGCTGTCCTCGTTGATGTCCTCGTCAGTCTTGCGCGGGCTGTCGTAGTCGGTGGCCATCTCTGCTAACTCCCATCCCCCTCGTTCAGTGCCTCGTCGCGCGGGTGTAACGCTTGAGAGACCTTGGTTGTGCCCGGTTCGGCCGATGAGTTTTCCCGACGTCGGCGGACCGTGTCCCCTCCCGGGCCACTGTCCACAGGTCAGCAGCACTTTCGCCGCTTCGTGACCGAAGGCGGCCACGTGTGGCTGCGCCGGGGCCGTACCCCTGTGTACTACCCAACGTCGGCTGCCTCGTAGACCTGGGAAATCCGTTTTCGCCCACTCCGGACAAAGCGCGGGACACTCCCCCAAGGGCGGACGAAAAGCAGGACATGCCCACGTCAGGAGGGATTCCCTCCGTGTCCACGCCCGGGGAAGCATACCCACCCGGGGTCGGCACCCGTGACACGGGCCGGCGTGTCATCGGACACGTATAGATACCACGAAGACCGGCCAAACGCAGCTCGGCCCGGTGGGCGGGTTCAGCGCCGCTCCGCGCCCTCTCCCGGAGGAAGGGGAAGGCGGACGGTGACGACCAGTCCTCCCCCGGCGCGCGGCCACGCGGTCACCGCGCCCTCGTGCGCGCGCACCACGGACCGGACGATGGACAGGCCCAGCCCCGCGCTGCGGCCCGAGCCGACCCGGTCGCCGGAGCCGCGGCGGAACGGCTCGAACAGGCCCTCGATCTCGTAGGCGGGGATGACCTTGCCGGAGTTCTCCACCTGGACGGCGGGCGTGCCCTCGTACATGCCGCTGCGCACGGTGATCTCGCCCTCCTCGACGTTGTACTTGAGGGCGTTCTCCACCAGGTTGCCCACGAGCCGCTCCAGCAGCACGGGGTCGCCGACCACCGTCGCGGGGCGCAGGTCCCGGCGCAGGCTCAGGCCGGAGTCGGCCACCGTCGCGCTGAGCTGGCTGAGCACCGTCCCGGCCACCTCGCCCAGGTCGACCTTGGCGCGGACCTCCAGCTCGCGGTCGCTCTTGGCGAGCAGGAGCAGCCCCTCGATGAGGCGTTCGTGGCGGGCGTTGGTCTCCAGCAGGGTCTGTCCGACGCTCTTGAGGTCGGCCGAGACGTCGGGGGCGCTGAGCGCCACCTCCAGCAGGGTGCGGTTGATCGCCAGCGGTGTGCGCAGCTCGTGCGAGGCGTTGGCGACGAAGCGGCGCTGGCCGTCGAAGGCGCGGTCCAGGCGCTCCAGCATGCCGTCGAAGGTGTCGGCCAGCTCGCGGATCTCGTCGTCGGGCCCGGACAGGGCGATGCGCTCGTGCAGGGAGCGCTCCGACAGGCGGCGGGCGATGCGGGTGATCTTCTGGAGCGGGGACAGCGCCCTTCCGGCCACCGCGTAGCCCAGGGCGACCGCGAGCAGGCCCACCAGGAACAGCGCGAGCAGCGAGAACCGGGTGACGTGGGTGAGCACCTGCTCGATGAGGTCCCTGTGCGCCCGCAGCTCGGCGAAGCTCTGCTCGACCAGGAGCGCGTTGAGCAGGACCGCGACGATCAGGTAGTTGACCAGGACCAGCACGGACCCCGCGGCGAAGAACAGCATCCCGTAGATGAGGGTGAGCCGCGCGCGCAGGCTGAGGTTGTCGGTGAAGTGGTGCACACGGGCGGCGGCCGCGGAGCGCTCGGCGCCCCCGCCCTCGGGCGTGAGGGTGTTGAGGCGTCGCCACGTACCGGTGTCGCCGGGGCGGGTGGGCTCGACCTGCCCCGGTTCGGTCCGCTCCGCCGGTCTCACAGCCGGTACCCGGCGCCGGGGACGGTCTGGATGACGGGCGGGTCGCCGAGCTTCTTGCGCAGGGTCATGACGGTGACGCGGACGACGTTGGTGAAGGGGTCGGCGTTCTCGTCCCAGGCCTTCTCCAGCAGCCCCTCGGCGCTGACCACGGTCCCCTGGGCGCGCATGAGCACCTGGAGGACGGCGAACTCCTTGGGGGTGAGGGTGACCTCGCGGCCGTCGCGGTGGACGCGGTGGTTGGCCGGGTCGAGCGTGATGCCGTGGCGCTCCAGGACCGGGGGCAGCGGGGGCGCCGAGCGGCGGCCGAGGGCGTGGACCCGGGCGATGAGCTCGGCGAAGGCGAAGGGCTTGGCCAGGTAGTCGTCGGCGCCGATGGTGAGGCCCTCGACCTTGTCCTGGACGCCGTCGGAGGCGGTGAGCATCAGGATGCGGCCGTTGTAGCTCTCCTGGACCAGGGCGCGGGCCACGTCGTCGCCGTGGGTGCCCGGCAGGTCGCGGTCCAGCACGACGACGTCGTAGTCGTTGACCGCGGTGTACTCCAGGGCGGCGTCGCCGTCGTAGACCACGTCCACGGCCATCGCCTCGCGCCGCAGTCCGACGGCCACTGTGTCGGCCAGGACCCGTTCGTCTTCGACCACGAGTACGCGCACGTTGTCCTTCTCGAGCGTTGGTCCGCAAAGAAAGGGGGCCGCTGCCGGCGCATCCCCCAACACACCGGCAGCGGCGTTCTTGGTCCCGGCCGCGTCATCCGTTCTTTCACAGTCGGGGTAAGGAGACGGTAAACCCGTCGGGGCGGTTTCGCGAACCGCCCGCTTTCCTCGCCCCGCGTGAACGCGGGCGCTGGGCCGGGAGCTTCACGCTCCCCTGGGCACGGGGAGCCGCCGCCGGCGAATCCCCCAACCGCCGGCAGCGACTTAACCCCGCACATCTCAAATCTGACACATCAAGAATAAGAAACAAGTAAGCACCAGCCCTCCCGGGAAAATGTGTCATGGGACACCCTTGTCCGACACATGGTGTAATCCGCACCCAGGGGCCCGGCTCCGGGGCTTCCGGCGCGCCCCGGCCCGACGCGGCGGCACCCGGCCCCCGGAGGGCGGGGGCGGCCGCGGTGGATCACGAAAGCATCACACCGGTTTCCGGTGGTTTGGGCGAAGGTGCGGCGGGGGTACAGGAGGAGGACGCACGCGTGGACACCGGCCCCCGGCCGGACCGCGACGCGCACGCATGTCACAGGGACGTGACACTTCGACCGTGCGCACGCCATGGCGTGCGCCAACGGATTCCGCGCCGGAGCACCGTCGTGCCCCGGCGCTTACCCCTGGAAGAGGTGCAATGGGCGAGTTCCTCGCGGAGATCAAGGTCCGTATCAACGAGACCTACCGGTCGTTCCAGGCTGCTCAGGCCGCCGGAGACGAATTCCTCGCCGACACGCATGCGTCGGAGCTTGAGGACCTGTACCGCATCGCGGCTCGCAACGGCGTCGACACCTGCGCCTGAGAAGCACGAGAAGCGCTGAGGGGCGCGGTGGGCACACGGCCCGCCGCGCCCCTCGTGCGTTCCGGGGGACCCTGGGCCCCCGGGCGTCACGGGGACCGGGTTCCCGTCAGCCGTCGGTGTCGGCGCCCAACGGGGCCAGGAGGGCCTCCAGGGCTTCGTAGAGCCCGGGGCGGGCGGCGATGACCAGGTCGTTGCTGGGCGGCCCCGAGCGCGCTCCTCCCAGCCGCAGGCCCGCCTCGCTCGCCACCAGGCCCGGGGCGCACCAGTCCCAGGGGTGGAGGCCGCGCTCGTAGTAGGCGTTGCAGCGGCCCACGGCGAGCCCGGTCAGGTCCACCGCGGCCGACCCGCCGCGGCGGATGTCGCGGATGCGCGGGACCACCTCCAGCAGGACCCTGGCCTGCTGGACGCGGCGCTCGGGGAAGTACCCGAAGCCGGTGGCCACCAGGGCCTGCTCCAGCGGCACGGCGGGCGGGGCCTCCAGGACGCGGCCGTTCAGGCGCGCGCCGCCGCCGAGCACCGCCTCGTAGGACTCACCGAGCCGGGGGACGTTCACGGCGGCGGCCACCACCACGCCGTCGACCTCCGCGGCGACGGACACGGCCCAGTCGGACCGGCCGTACAGGTAGTTGACGGTGCCGTCGATGGGGTCCACGACCCAGCGCACACCGCTGGTGCCGCCCTCGCCGCCGCCCTCCTCCCCCAGGAAGGCGTCGTCGGGGCGCGCGGCGAGCAGGCGGGTGCGGACGAGCTCCTCGGCGGCCCGGTCCATCTCGGTGACGACGTCGGTGGGGCTGGACTTGGTGTCGAGCACGGTGATGCCCGCCTGCCCCTTGGCGGCGAGCTCTCCCGCCTCCGCGGCCACGCTCACGGCGAGGTCGCGCAGGCTCTCGCGGTCGGGTGCGGCGTGGGTGGTACTCACTGGCTGTCCTCCGTGGCGTGGTGTCGCGCGCCGGGGTGCGTCCCGGACGCGGGTCCGGCCGGGGCCGCGGTCGCGGCCCCGGCCGGTCGTGGGCGGATCAGAGCAGTTCGGGCCTGCTCCACTCCTTGCCGTGCACGTGGTGGTCGAGGAAGGCGAAGATCGTCTCGTACCAGATCCGGGCGTTCCCGGGGGTGAGGATCCAGTGGTTCTCGTCCGGGAAGTACAGGAACTTGGCGTCCACCTCGTGCAGCAGCAGGTCGCGCCACAGGCGCAGGCCCTCGGAGATGGGCACCCGGTAGTCCTTGTCGCCGTGGATGACGAGCATCGGGGTGCGGATGCGGTCCGCGTGCAGGTGCGGGGAGTTGAGGGTGTAGCGCTCGGGGCGCTCCAGCGGGGTGCCGAACTCGCGCTCCCACACCGGCGGGTAGTCGGTGGTGCCGTTGAAGCCGTCCAGGCCCCACAGGGAGGCGTGGGAGACGATGGCCCTGAACCGGTCGGTGTGCCCGGCGATCCAGTTGGCCATGTAGCCGCCGAAGGAGCCGCCCATCATGGCGGTGCGCTCGGCGTCGACGTCCTCGCGCGCCTCGGCGGCGTCGGTGACGGCCATGACGTCGGCGAAGGTGCGCGGCCCCCACTGTCCCCAGGCGCGGCGGAGCATGTCCTGGCCGTAGCCGGTGGACAGGGCGGGGTCGGGCAGCAGGACGGCGTAGCCGCGCGCGGCGAGCAGCCACGGGTTCCAGCGCCAGGACCAGCCGTTGAAGCTCATGTAGGGGCCGCCGTGGACCCAGAGCATGAGCGGGGCGGGCGAGTCGGCCGAGGCCTCCTCGGGCAGCACCAGCCAGGAGCGGATCACGGTGCCGTCGTCGGCGGTGGTCTCGATCTCGGTGAGGGTGCCGGGCATGGTCAGCTCGGAGCCGGGGGTGCGCAGGTGCACGGGTCGGCCGTCGGCGGCGTCGGCGGCCAGGCGTACGGGCGCGGGCGGGGCGTCCCAGGCGTCGCGCAGGGCGTAGACGTGGCGGCCGTCGGGAGACGGGTTGAGGTTGCTGTAGGCGCCGTGGTCGCCGGTGAGGCGGGTGAGCGCGCCGCTGGCCAGGTCGATCCGGAAGACGGGCCGGCGGCCGCCGTGGTCGGCGACGAGGAAGACCGCGCCCGAGTCGGCGGCCCAGGCGAGTTCGCGGGGCCACAGCTCGTGGTCGGCGAGCAGGTCGCGGCCCTGTCCGGTGGCCAGGTCGACCAGCCAGGCGGTCTCGTTCCGGGGTTCGCCGTCGTAGTCGCCCTGGGAGCTGCGCACGAGCAGGACGTGGCGGCCGTCGGGGGAGACGAGCGGGTTGTCGAAGTCGTGGTCGGGGTCGGTGGCCAGGGTGCGGCGCTGTCCCGTGGCCGTGTCGATGGCGACGACGTCGCGGCGCCGGGCGCCCCGGCCGACGGGGACCTGCCACTCGGTGACCAGGGTGGCTCCGTCGGGGGTGAGGTCGCCGATCGCGCCCAGGAGCGCCATCCCGGCGTCGGGGGTCAGGTCGCGCGGGTCGCCGAGCCGGGAGTCCTCGTCCGCGGGCGGTTCGGCGACCAGGTAGCGGGGGTGTCCGGGGCCGATGTCACTGTCCCAGGAGCGCACGGGCAGCGCCTCGTGCAGGATGGCGGTGACCCCGGCCTCCTCGCGGGCCTTGCGCGCCTCCCTGTCGGACTCCTCGTCCTCGCTGCGGGGGAGGGTGTCGGAGGTGAGGGCGACCAGGCCGGAGTCGCGGGCGACCGTGAAGGAGCCGATGCCGCCGGGCCGGGAGGCGACCTGGCGGGCCTCGCCGCCGTCGGCGGGCAGGAGCCACAGGGCGGTGCGGGCCTTGGCGTCGGCGTCGGCCTCGGGGTCGGGGCGGCCGGTGGTGAACAGGACCGAGCCGTCGGGGAGGAAGCCGACGCCGCTCTCGCCCTTGGCCGAGCGGGTGAGGCGTCTGGGGGCGCGCCCGCCCTCGGACTCGGGGGCGGTGTCGATCTCCCACAGGGCGCTGCGGAAGGACTTGGCGTCGGGGGCGAGGCCGCTGACGGGCGCGACCAGACGGGTTCCGTCCGGTGAGAGGCGCAGCCCGTTGACGCGGCGAAGTCGGACGTACTCCGGCAGTTCATACCAGGAACGGACCAAGACACATACTCCCTGAACGTCGACGTGGGGTCGGGGCGGACACCGTCGAGCGGGCCGTGGGGCGACTGTGGTCCCCCGCCCTCCCGCGGGCGGTGTCAGCAGCGTTTACTCACCTTCCCACACGTCCGGGACGGCGGGTCGGGTCGGGGCGCGGATCCCCGTGGGGACCGCGGGAGGCCCGTCACTCCAGGATGACCCGCCCGGGGCCGTCGTACGAAGCCCTTTCGCGGACCTGTGGACGGCCCCGCGCCGACCCGCGCCGGGCGCCGGCCGACGGCGGGCCCCGTCGGCCGCGCGGTTCAGCGGCTCAGACCGGGCACGAGCAGTCGGTGCAGCGCGCGAGCGAGCTCAGGCGCCGGGGCTCGGCCCGTTCGGCGTACTCGCGGACCAGGTCGGTCACCATGGACACGAACGCGGGGTGCGTGCCGGGGCTGAGCGCGCGCTCGTAGCCGATGCCGAGCTTCTTGGCGGTGTCGCGGGCCTCCACGTCGAGGTCGAACTTGACCTCCATGTGGTCGGAGACGAAGCCGTGCGGGACCACGACCACGGCGGGCACGCCCTCGGCGGCCAGCTCCTCCATGCGGTCGTTGACGTCGGGCTCCAGCCAGGGCTGGCTGGGCGGGCCGCTGCGGCTCTGGTAGACGACCTCGTGCGGGTAGTCGCGGTCGAGCCGCCCGACCACCAGGCGCGCCACCTCGGCCAGCTGGGCGCCGTAGGCCCCCTCGGGGCCGAAGGCCTGTCCGGGGCCGCCGCTGGCCTCGGCCATCGTCGTGGGGATGGAGTGCGCGGAGAAGAGCAGGTGCGCGCCCTCGCGCTGCTCGTCGGGCAGGGCGTCCAGGGCGGCGCGGGTGTGCTCGACCAGCGGTTCGACGAACCCCGGGTGGTCGTAGAAGGGCCGGATGAGGTCCACCTCGGGGGCGTCCTCGCCCAGCGCGGCGCGGGCGCGGGCGATGTCCTCCTCGTAGGCGGTGCGGCTGGACCAGTTGCAGTACGCGGAGGTGGGCAGCGCCAGGATGCGGCGCACGCCGTCCTCCTTCATCCGGGCGAGGGTGTCGGTGAGCATCGGGGCCCAGAACCGGTTGCCCCAGTAGACGGGCAGGTCGACCCCGTTGGCGGCGAAGTCGGCGGTGACCGCGGCGAGCAGGTCGCGGCACTGCTGGTTGATCGGACTGACACCGCCGAAGAGGAAGTAGTGCTCGCCGACCTCGGCGAGGCGCTCACGGGGGATGTTGCGGCCCCGGGTGACGTTCTCCAGGAACGGGATGACCTCGTCCTCCCCCTCCGGGCCGCCGAAGGAGATCAGCAAAAACGCGTCGTAGTAGCTCACAGCTCTTATGAAACCAGCTCCGCCGGACCGGCTCGCGCGACCCCCCGGATGCGTGTCCTGTGGTCTTGGCCTCCCCTCCCCCGGGCGCCCCGTCCGGGGGCGTCCGGCTCTGGCCGCGCGGGTGACCGGCCGGTAATGTCGCCGCATGACAGATGTGATGTGGAACACATGGGCGGGTACCCACCAGGCCCGGCCCAGGCGCACGGCGGCTCCGGGGAGCACCGCGGAGGTCGCCGCGGCGGTCTCCTCGGCCACCGCGGAGGACCTGCGCGTCCGCATGGTCGGCACGGGCCACTCCTTCACCGACGTGGCCGTCACCGACGGACTCCTCCTCTCCCCCACCTCCCTGACCCGGGTGCGCTCGGTCGACCCGGCCGCGGGCACGGCCACCGTCGAGGCGGGCCTGCCCCTGTGCGACTTCAACGACGTGCTGGCCGGGCACGGGGCGGCCCTGGCCAACATGGGCGACATCGCCGTGCAGACCGTGGCGGGCGCGGTGCAGACCGGCACCCACGGCACCGGCCGGGACGCGGGCGGGCTGGCCGCGCAGGTGGTCGGCATGGAGATGGTGCTCGCCGACGGTTCGGTGGCCGAGTGCTCGGCCGAGCGGGAGCCGGAGCTGTTCCAGGCGGCCCGGGTGGGCCTGGGCGCGTTCGGCGTGGTCACCGCGCTGACCATGGCGGTGCGCCCGGCCTTCCTGCTGCACGCGCGCGAGGAGCCGATGCGGTTGGAGGAGGTGCTGGAGCGCCTGCCGGAGCTGCGCGCCGACAACGACCACTTCGAGTTCTACTGGTTTCCGCACACCGGTAACACCAACACCAAGCGCAACAACATCAGCTCGGGTCCGGCCCGGCCGCTCTCGCCCTTCCGCGCCTGGCTGGACGACGAGTTCCTGTCCAACACGCTCTTCGAGGGCGTCAACCGGGTGTGCCGCCGCTTCCCCCGCGCGGTGCCCGCGGTGAACCGGGTCAGCTCGCGCGCGCTGACGGCGCGCAGCTACACCGACGCCTCGTACCGGGTGTTCGCCTCGGTGCGCGACGTGCGGTTCGTGGAGATGGAGTACGCGGTCCCCGCGGAGCACCTGGCCGACGTGCTGCGCGAGGCGGGGTCGATCGTGGACCGGGGCGGCCACCGGGTGAGCTTCCCGGTGGAGGTGCGCTTCGCCCCGGCCGACGACGTGTGGCTGTCCACCGCCTACGGGCGCGACACCGCCTACGTGGCGGTGCACATGTACCAGGGCACCCCCTACGACGCCTACTTCGCCGACCTGGAGGCGCTGTTCACCTCCGTGGGCGGGCGCCCCCACTGGGGCAAGATGCACACCCGAGACCGCGCCTACCTGGAGGGCGTCTACCCGATGCTGGGCCGGGCCCTGGAGGTGCGGGACCGCGTGGACCCCGGGCGCCGGTTCGGCAACGCCTACCTGGAGCGGGTGCTGGAGTAGGCGCGCGGCACGATCGGCACGGGCCCCGCGTCCGCGCGGGCCGGTGGCGGCACCGGCTCCCGGGGTCCCCGTCCGGAGCCGGTCACACCGGCCGCGTGGGCGGGGTCGTGCCTGTGACGCCGCTCCGAGGGGGGTGTTGGGGGATGGACGAGGACGCACGGCTGGCCGGACGCTTCGAGGAGCACCGGCCCCGCCTGCGCGCGGTGGCCTACCGGATCCTGGGTTCGGCGGGCGAGGCCGACGACGCCGTGCAGGAGGCCTGGCTGCGCCTGAACCGCGGCGGTGCCGAGGAGATCGACAACCTGGCCGGGTGGCTGACCACCGTGGTGGCGCGGGTGTGCCTGAACACGCTGCGCTCGCGGGAGCGGCGGCGCGAGGACCCCCTCGACGTGCGCGTGCCCGACCCCGTCGTCAGCCCCGAGGAGGGCGGCGACCCCGAGCGGGAGGCGGTGCTGGCCGACACCGTGGGACTGGCGCTGCTGGTGGTGCTGGAGGCTCTCAAGCCCGCCGAGCGGCTCGCGTTCGTGCTGCACGACATGTTCGCGGTGCCCTTCGAGGAGATCGCCCCGATGATCGACCGCTCCCCGGCCGCGGCGAGGCAGCTCGCGAGCCGGGCGCGCAGGCGGGTGCGCGGCCGGGCCCCGGTCCCCGACCGCGACCCGGCCCTGCAGCGCCGGGTCGTCGACGCGTTCTTCGCCGCGGCCCGCGACGGCGACATCGACGGCCTGGTGAGCGTGCTGGACGCCGACGCCGTGCTGCGCTCGGACGGCGGCGCCGCGCGTGCCGGGCACACCCGGGTGATCACCGGCGCGCGGGCCGTGGCCGGTCAGGCCGTCACCTTCGGGGGCCTGTCGCCGTTCGTCCGGCCCGTGCTGGTCAACGGGGCGGCCGGGGTGGTCGTGGTCGTGCGGGGGCGGGCGGTGTCCGTCATGGGGTTCACCGTCACGGGCGGCAGGATCGCCGCCATCGACGTGCTGGCCGACCCCGAGCGCCTGCGGCGGCTGGACCCGGCCGTCCTCGACGGCTGAGGACCCGGCCGCCCCGGGCGCGCTCAGCCGGTCTGGGGCGCGGCGGGCGGGGGCGCGGGGACGGCCTCCTCGCCGCCCTGTCCGCCGGTCCCGGGTCCGGGCGTCTGCCCGCCCGGGTCCTGGGTCCCGCCGTCGCCCTCCGGCGGTTCGGTGGGCTCGGTGGTCCCGCCGGTGCCGTCGGGGACCTCCTCCTCCGTGCCGCCGCCGTCGCCGGTCCCGTCGTCCTCGGGTGCTCCGGTCCCGGGGGCGGGCTCGGTCGGCTGCCCGGTGCCCGGGACCTGCTCCTGCCCCCCGGGCGAGGGGTCGGGGGCGTCGTCTCCGGTCGCGGGTGCCTCGGGCTCCTCCTCCTGGGCCGGGGGCGCGGAGGTGGTGCCGCCGAACAGCGTGGGCGCGCTGGGCTCCTGCGAGCCCTGGGTCCAGGAGGTCAGCGAGCGCCCGGTGAACAGCTCGAATACCAGGATGACCAGCATGACCAGGACGAAGACCGCGGTGGCCGGGATGACCAGGGCACGCCAGCCGCGCCGCCGACCGCCCTCACGCTCGCCGGTGCCGCCGGTTCCGCCGTAGGAGCCGCTGTCGGAGCCGCCGTGGTCACCGGGGTCGTCCGCGGGCCACGGGCCGACGGCGGGCCACGGGCCGACGGCGGGCCACGGGCCGACGGCGGGCATCCGCGCGGTGGCGCCGGGGTCGGCCGGGGTCCGGCCGTCCAGTGCGGGCAGGGCCATGGTGCGGGTGGCGTCGGCGTCCTCCTCGCCCCGGGGCGGGGGCGCGGTCCCGGTTCCGGAGACCTGGCGCAGCAGGGCGGTCTCGGAGATGCCCTCGGGCGGCGGCGCCACCGGAGCCCCCGGGGCGTCCGGCACCGCCGTGGCGCCCCGGGGACCGGAGGCCCGCCCGGCCAGCTGCCTGGCCTGTTCGCCCCCGCGCGAGAACCAGTGCTGCAGCAGCGGGCTGACGAGTGTGCTGAGCGCGGCCATCCCGGCGGCGCCGATGACCGTGCCGTACACGTTCAGGTAGGAGGCCGCGGTGGCCGCGGCCAGTGTCGCGGCTCCGGCACCGGCGACCTGGGAGACGCTCAGGTCGAACTTCTTCCCCTTGGCGCCCTCCTCCCCTTCTTCCCGGTCGTCGTGGTGTGCGGTCCGACCCATCCGGTCGTCCCCCCTTCGTCGGCCGCGCGCGGGCGCGACGGGACTGTCAGCGCGGGATGGGCGTGTGGTGGGGCATACAACCCCACAGACCCCGAACTTCACATTTCGCCCATAGCTTGATAACTCAGGCTAAGGGCGACAAGTTTCCGATAACGCCATGAAATAAGAAGCATCACTCTCTGGTACACATCGGCGTGTCGAGTTGCGTCCCGGAGGGTCCGTGTACCCGTGGAACGGTCCGGGATCGGAGTTTTTCCCAGACCTGGGGGGATTCGGGGGACGCGGGATACCATCACGGCTGAGCCCTCGTGCGGGATCGGCGACATTCCCCCGCGATCGCTCCCGGTCGCGGAAGGGTCAGCGTGCCAAGATTGGCACCGAAGCGACCGTGAGGGCCCCGGGTACCCCCGGGGCGGCTCCCAACCGCGGCGGCAGCCGCGGATCGGGAGGCGGGCACACAGTTCGGACATGCCGGGCGCGGTACTGGCCGAACAGTTGTCGGCCGACCAGACTTGGAGAACGCGGGGGTGGGTCGCGGGACCTGCCCTCGACGGGACGCGAAAGGGAGGGCGATGCACGAGCTTCGCCTCGTGGCCGTGAGCGAGGACGGCACCTACCTGGTGCTCGCCAGCGCCGGCCGTGGAACCCGTTTCACGCTGCCCGTCGACGACCGCCTCCGCGCCGCAGTACGCGGCCAGTTCTCCCGGCTCGGCCAGTACGAGATCGAAGTGGAGAATCCGTTGCGCCCCAAGGAAATCCAGGCCCGTATCCGGTCCGGCGAGACCGCGGAGGCCATCTCCGAGATCTCCGGTATCCCCATCGAGCGGGTCCGCTGGTTCGAGGGCCCCGTCCTCCAGGAACGCGAGTACATCGCCCAGCAGGCCCAGCGCGCCAGCGTGCGCGCGCACGGCGACGCCGCCCCGGGCCCCTCCCTGGAGGAGTTGGTCACCAAGCGGATCGGCGCGCACCAGTTGGAGACCGGTGACGCGGCGTGGGACTCGTGGAAGCGCGAGGACCGGTCCTGGCAGCTCAAGCTCGTGTTCCTGCACGGCGGCGAGGAGCGCGTCGCCCACTGGCTGTACGAGCCCAGACACAACAGCGTGGCCCCCGCCGACGAGGAGGCCGCCCGGTTCTCCTCACCCGACCCCGAACCCGTGCCCTCCCCCGGGGCGACCGTGACGCCCTTCGCGCCGCGCCGCACCGAGACCGCCCCGGACCTGCCCCGGTCCGAGCCCCAGCCGTTCTCCGAGCGCGAACGCCCCGCGCCCCTGCGCCCCTCCTCCGCCGCGTACCGGGACGAGCAGCCGCGCCCGGCGCCGCCCGCGCGTCCGGCCGCCGCCGAGCGCCACCCCGCCGAGCGCCGTCCCGTCGAGCGCGAGCGGGTCCCGGAGCGTCCCGCCGAGCGCGAGCGGCCCGCCGGGCGCCGGCCACTGGAGTGGGACCAGTACCCGGAGCCGCAGGCGGAGCGGTACGAGCGTCCGCGCAGGGAACAGCCCGTCGAACGCCCCGCCGCGCGCACCGAGTCCGAGCGCTGGCCCGCCTACGAGCGCGGGCCCGAGCCCGAGCGGCGGCCGCGGAGCGAACACTGGTCCGAGTCCGAGCGCTGGCCCGAGACCGCCGCCCGCGACGAGCCCCCGGCACGGGAGCGCCACCGCCCCGAGCCGCGGACCGAACCGGCCGCCTACGACGAGCCCGAGGTCGAGGAGCGGCGCCGCCCCGAACGGCGTGCGGACTGGATGGACGCCCGGCCCGGCGAGCCGGTCGAGCCCGAGGCGGCCCCGCCCGCCGCGGAGGGCCCCGCCCAGCAGCGTCCGGCCCCGCGCCGCCGCCGCGCCACCATCGACCTCAACGACAACGGCGTCCCGCGCCGCGCCGCCGAGCAGCCGCCCGCGGCCGCGGTCCCGGCCGCCGCCAACAGCGGCTCTTCCGCGGCCAAGCGCAAGGGACGCGGCCGACGCGCATCGGTCCCGTCCTGGGACGAGATCATGTTCGGCTCCAAGAAGGACGAGTAGGGCGCGCCCGCGCCCGCGGGGAGGGGTCGGCCGCACTGTGCGGCCGACCCCTCCCTCACGTGTGCTCCGGGCCGCGCGGGTCCCGCGGCGCGGCCCCGTCCTCCGGCTCGGTCCCCTGCGGGCCGACCAGGAAGGGGCGCACCATCTCGGGGGTGACCCGGGCGGCGAAGGCCACCGACTCCTCGAACGAGGCGTCCTGCGCGGTGTAGCCGCCCGCGCCCGCGCCGACCGTGACTTTGAGGTCGGCCAGCGAGGACGGGCGCTGGAAGAGGGTCTGGGTCCAGGACCAGCCGATCACCGCCGAGTGCTCCACCGTCGCCTGGGAGCGGCGCAGCGACCCCCAGCGCACGCTCACCCGCTCCCCGTCGTGGCCGTGGCCCAGGGAGCGGTACCGGTCCACGCCCAGGGGCACGCCCAGCACCGCCAGGGCCGCGGCCGCCCAGGCCAGCCACGCCGCGTCCACGGCCAGGGCGACCGCCAGGAGCAGCACGAACGGCCCCGAGGAGCGGGTCAGACGACGGTAGAGTGCGGCGCGCGGATGCCGGTCGAGGCCGCCCCGGTACCGGGCCAGCGCGCGGTCCACGACGTCATCGACCACCGCGCGGGGCCCGATCGGCAGCAGCACCGCGCGGTTGGCGGTGTCGCCCAGTCCGGTGACGATGGCGCGCAGGCGCACCGCCCCGCGCAGGCGTTCGAGGGGGTTGTCCAGGAGCTCGTACCCGCGGATGCGGCGCTTCTCCAGCGTCACGCTGCGCCGGGTGAGCAGCCCCCGCTCGGCGACCAGGGAGCCGTCGCGCTCCCTGAGGGTGAAGCCCCAGTGGGTGAGCGCGTAGGAGACCACGGCGAACACCGGCATCAGCAGCACCAGCGCGCCGGCGAAGAGGGCCGCGGACAGCAGGATCAGGCTGTGGTCGGACGTGGTCACCCAGTCCACGACGTAGTCGGTGGCCAGTTCCCCGGCGGTCTGCTGGACCATCCCGAACAGGGTGGCCAGGACCGCGAACGGGGTGAGCAGGTACCCCAGGCTCAGCGTCCCGTACAGGTACCACGAGCGGGGCATGGCGAAGTGGGTGACGGTGTCGTCCTCCCCGGGGGGCCCGGTCGCCTCCCCGGGTTCCGGGGCGCCCTCCCCCGCGCCGGGCCCGCCCGGCGCGGCGGGCGGGGCGGCGGCCCCGACCGCGTGTCCGGTGAGCACCGCCCTGCGGTGCAGCAGCACCCGGCGCAGGCGGTCGGCCTCACCCGCCGAGACGGCGTCGAGCTTGCCGTCCTCGGTGGCGCCCGCGGAACCCGCGGCGGCCTCGACGCGGACCACGGCAACGCCCAGCATCCGGTGCAGCAGGGTGCTGGTGACGTCCACGCCGCGCACCCGCTCCAGCGGGATGGTGCGCTGGGAGCGGCGGAGCAGGCCCCGGCGGATCTCCAGCCGGTCCCCGGCGACCTCGTAGCGGGTGGTGCGCCAGGTGACGATCCCGCCGACGAGCAGGGCCACGACGGTCGCTCCCGTGGCGGCGAGCACCCAGGCGTTGAACCCGCCGAGCACCAGCCCGGCGACGATCGGCACCAGGAGACCCCGGAGCTGGTTGATGGGACCCACGACCACGCTGCGGGGGCTGAGGCGGCGGGCGCGCTCGGCGCCGAAGGCCTCCGCGCCCCCGCCGTCCTGCCCGCCCCACCAGTCGCGGGGGCCGTCCGAAGGCTCCGGGCCCGGTTCCCGGGGCGCCTCGGCGCCGGGGCCCGGAAGCGGGTGGGCGCCGGGGTCCTGGAACGCATGCGCGCCGGAGCCGGGGGGCGTGTGGACGCCGGGGCTCCAGGGCGCTCCGGCCCCGGGGATCCGCGGCGCGTGGGCGTCAGGGCTCCAGGGCGGCCGGGGATCGACGGCCGGGCCGTGGTCGGCGGTCTCCCCCGTGCCCCGGCCCGAGGGCGCGGGACCGCTTCCGGGGGCGACCCAGCCGCCCCGGTCGTCGGGGTCGGCCGGGTCCGGCGGGCCGTGGTGTCCGGCGTGTCCGTCCATCAGGTCGCGTCGTCCCGCAGCGCGCCGGCGCGCACGGCCAGTTCCTCGCTCAGCAGGCGCGCCTCCTCGGCGTCCAGCCCCTCGATCGTGGACGACCCGGCGTAGGAGGCGGTCTGCACCTCCAGCGTCGCCACGCCGAACAGGCGCTCCAGCCACCCCTGCGTGTGGTCGACCGTCTGCAGGCGGTTGACCGGGACCAGCTGCCAGGAGCGGCTGACCCAGCCCGCCCGGGTGTAGATGACGTCCCCCGCCACCTCCCAGCGGTGCACCCGGTACCTCCACGAGGGGACGACGGCGATCTCGACCAGGGCGTAGAGCGCGTAGACCCCCGGCAGCAGCCAGGCGTTGTCCCGCGCCCACGGCGGTATCCACGTCCAGCCCAGCGACGAGACCGCCCAGGCGACCGCCGACAGCAGGAGCAGGAGGAAGACGCTGGCGAACAGCAGGCGCAGGGTCCACACGCCGATCGCCCGGCCGCTCACGCGGCGCAGCGGCGGGCGCAGCCGCACGGGCGCCTCGGGTCCGGGCGTTCGCGGCGGCTCCTGGGGGCCGGGGGTTGCGGGGGTGTCCATCACGCGCACGAGTCTAGGGCCTCGCACCGCGCCCGCCCCTTCCGCCGCGGGTCGCGGACCCGACGGCGGCGACCGCCTCCGCGCGGGCCGCTGGCGGAAGGAACCCGCCGCCTGACACGCGCTGACACCGGCGCCCGTTTCCTGGGGATTTCCCCGTCCTGCGCTGTCAGCGTTCTGTCAGACCGGTTGGTCAGACTTGACAGCAGACGTTGACATCTGGAGGAGCGATGACTGACGCCATCCGCGCGGAGGGCCTGGTCAAGCAGTTCAAGGGCAAACGGGCCCTGGACGGCGTGGACCTGAGGGCCAGGACGGGGGCCGTGCTGGGCGTCCTGGGACCCAACGGCTCCGGGAAGACCACGACGGTGCGCATCCTGGCGACCCTGCTGCGCCCCGACGAGGGGCACGCCGAGGTGGGCGGCTTCGACGTGGCGCGCCAGCCCCACGAGGTGCGCCGCCTGATCGGGCTGACCGGCCAGTACGCGGCGGTCGACGCCGACCTGACCGGAACCCAGAACCTCGTGCTCATCGCCCGGCTGCTGGGCTTCGACCGGGCCGGGGCGCGGGCGCGCTCGGCGGAGCTGATGGAGCGCTTCGAGCTCTCCGACGCCGCCGACCGCCCCGCCAAGACCTACTCGGGCGGCATGCGCCGACGGCTGGACCTGGCCGCGAGCCTGGTCGGCCGCCCGTCGCTGCTGTACCTGGACGAGCCGACCACCGGCCTGGACCCGCACAGCCGCAACGGGCTGTGGGACGTGGTGCGCGGGCTGGTCGACGACGGTGTGACCGTCCTGCTCACCACCCAGTACCTGGAGGAGGCCGACCAGCTGGCCGACGACCTCATGGTGCTCGACCACGGCCGGGTGATCAGCGAGGGCACGCCCGAGGAGCTCAAGAGCCGGGCGGGCAACCAGGTGCTGGAGGTGCGCACCGTCGAGACCGGGCAGCTGTCCCTGGCCACCAGGATCATCGAGGCGGTCACCAGCACCCCGGTGTCCTCCGACGGGCTGCTGGCCAGCGTCCCGGTCACCGACTCGGCGGTCCTGCCCGAGGTGGTGCGCCGCCTGGACGAGCAGGGCGTGGCCGTAGCCGAGCTGTCACTGCGCAAGCCCAGCCTGGACGAGGTCTTCCTCGCCCTGACCGGGCACGCCGCCGAGGAGGAGGCCCCCCGGGGGGCCGTTGACGAAGGGACCAGAGCATGAGCGCCGTGACGACCCGGACGCCGTCGTCGCGGGAGGACACGCCGACCACCCCGGAGCGGATCAGTCCGCTGATCACCGTGCGCAACGGCCTGCAGCTGGCCACGCGCAGCGTGCTGAAGATCAAGGCCAACCCCGAAGAGGTCTTCGGGCTGATGCTGCAGCCGGTCATGTTCGTGACCCTGTTCGTCTTCGTCTTCGGACAGGCGATGATGGGCGACTGGCAGACCTACCGCGACTTCCTGATGCCCGGCATCATCGCCCAGTCGGTCATCTTCGCCACGCTGGGCACCGGCTTCTCGCTGAGCGAGGACGTGGAGAAGGGCATCTTCGACCGGTTCCGGTCGCTGCCCATCGCCCGCTCGGCCCCGCTGACGGGCGCCATCCTCGGCGACCTGGTCCGGTACTCGATCACCGTGGTGATGGTGCTGGTGGTGGGCCTGGCCATCGGCTTCCGCCCCGAGGGCGGCGTGGTGGGCGTGGTCGTGGCGGCCGCCCTGGTGCTGCTGTTCGCGTTCGCCCTGTGCTGGATGTCGGCCTTCATCGGCATGATCGTGCGCACCCCCATGGCGGTGCAGGCGTTCGGGATGATCCTGATGTTCCCGCTGACCTTCAGCAGCTCGGCCTTCGTCAGCCCCGACAACATGCCCAGCTGGCTGCGGGTGGTGGCCGCCAACAACCCGGTCACCCACGTCGTGGACGCCATGCGCGCCCTGATGCTGGGCTCGGGCGATGCCACCGGCCCGGTGCTGTGGACCGTGGTGTGGGCCGCGATCATCACCGCGGTCTTCTTCCCGCTGGCCGTGTGGGCCTACCGGCGCCGCACCTGACCCGCTCCCGGTGAGAACCCCTCGCGCGGCCGCCCCGGGGTGCCCGGGGCGGCCGCGCGCCGTCCGGCGGCGCCCCCTTCGTGCGGGGGACGGTCTCCGAACGGCCTACCCGCACCCCGCCGGAGCGCGAACGCCCCGCCGGAAGCCGAACGCCGCGGGCACGGCGGGCGAGGGGTCAGGGGCGCTCCGCGCCACCGGGCGCGTCCCCGGCCAGCCAGGCGTCCACGAGCCCGTGGACCCTGTCGGCGCTCATGCCCCGGACCCCGGCGAGGACGAGGCCGTACTCCCGCTCGCCCAGCTCCCGGCGCGCGCTCTCGCGGGCCCGCACCACCAGGGGCGTGGCGGTGTCGGGCATGCCGCGCAGCACCTCGGCGCAGGCCAGCAGCCAGGCGCCGCGCCGCGGGTCGTCTCCGACGGCCAGCACGGCGAAGGTGTCCAGGATCTCCGCGCACACCGGGCCCAGGCCGTGGTCGGCCAGCCGCCACGCGAGCCGGGCCTGCTCCCAGGCCTCCCCGGTGTCACCGGCCTTCCAGGCGACGGTGGTGTACAGGGTCCGCCAGCCCGCCTCCACGTAGACGGGCGAGAACCCGCCCAGGCCCTTGAGGTCCTCGCCCGCCCGGTCCAGGACCGCGCGGGCCGCGTCCGGTTCCCCCGCGTCCCGCAGCCACTGGCCCTCGGCCAGGCGCAGCAGCACCATCTGTTCCCTCTCCACGGGCCGCTCGGAGCCGAGGAGCTCCCGCAGGTCCGCGCGCGCGGCCTCCAGGTCGCCGATGTCGGTGAGGACCTGGGCCCGGCGGACTCGGAACATCCAGTCCAGCGCCTCCAGCCCCGCCTCCTCGGCCCTGCGCACGCCCAGGGTGAGCAGGTCGCGGCAGCGGTCGAGGTCCTCGAACCGGTACAGGTCCACGGCCTGGACGAGCGCCTGGCACTCGCCCCAGGTGTCGCCGCACGCGCGGAACTGCTCCAGGGCGGCGTTCGCGCGTTCCATGGACGGCCCGGTGCGCCCGTTGACCGCGTCGAACAAGGACAGCAGCACCCCCACGAGGGCCCGCATCCACGGGTCGGCCTGGTCGGCCGCGGCGGCGAGGCGTTCGTGGGCGGCACCGGTCGTCCCCTCCAGCAGCGCCCTGTAGACCAGGCCGTAGACGAGCATGTGGTGCTCCTCCGGCCGCTGACCCGCCTGTTCCAGGACGGCCTCGACCCCGCGTATGCGCTCCAGCACCGTCTCGTGGTCGGTGGTCGTGTCGGCCCGCTGGAACAGGCAGCTGGCGTAGGCCACGGCGCGCCCCTCGGGCACCCGGTCGCCGACCATGTCCAGGACGTCCACGGCCCAGTGGTGGAGCTGGCGCCAGGAGCCGCACAGGGTCCAGTACCACTGGGTGCACTCGACCAGGTCCAGTGCCAGCGCGCGGTCCCGGCGCTCCACGGCCCAGCGCACGGCGGCGCCGCAGTTGTCGGCCTCGGCGGCCAGGCGGGCGAGCAGCTCCCCCTGGCGCGGGCCGCGCAGCAGCGGGTCGGCCCAGCACCACAGGTCGCGGACGTGGCGGGCGTGCGCGTCGCGCACGCGCTCCTCCTCTCCGCTCCGCGCCAGGCGTTCGGCGGCGTAGGCGCGCACGGTCTCCAGCTGCCGGTAGCGGGGCGGTGTGTCGTCGCGGTCGGGGTTGTCGGCGATCACCAGGGACTTGTCGACCAGGGCGAACAGGACGGTCCACGCGTCGTGGCCGCCGATCTCCCCCTCGGTGCCGGGGTCGGCGCAGACCCGCTGGACGGCCTCCAGGGTGGCTCCCCCGGCGAAGATCGACAGGCGGCGCAGCAGGCGGCGCTCGGGTTCGTCGAGCAGCTCCCAGCTCCAGTCGACGACGGCGCGCAGGGTGCGGTGGCGCGGCAGAGCCGACCGGGCGCCCCCGGTGAGGAGCCGGAAGCGGTCGCGGAGCCGGTCTGCGAGCTGGGCGGTGCTCATGGAGCGCAGGCGCGCGGCGGCCAGCTCCAGGGCCAGCGGCAGGCCGTCCAGCTCGCGGACGACCCGGACGACGTGGGCGACGTTGTCGGGGGTGACCCGAAAGCCGGGGCGTACGGCGGCGGCGCGTTCGGCGAACAGGACGACCGAGGAGCAGGCGGCGGCCCGGTCGGCGGAGGCCCCCTCGGGCGGCATGTCCAGGGAGGGAACGGTCAGGAGCTGTTCGCCGGGCACGCCCAGGGGTTCGCGGGAGGTGGCCAGGATCCGCAGGCCGGGGCAGCGGGCCAGCAGCGTCGCCACGGCGGGGGCGACCTCCTCGACGATGTGCTCGCAGTTGTCCAGGACGAGGAGGACGGGGCGGTCGCCGACGAAGGAGACCACCCGTTCCAGGAGCGGGACGAGTGCGGCGGGCCCGGCGGGGGACGCGGAGCGCGCCTGGAGCACGGCGTGCTCGCGCAGTTCCAGCGCGGAGGCCAGGGTCTGGGGCACGTCCGCGGCCGTCCTGGAGGCGAGTTCGACGAACCAGCCGCCGCGGGAGAGCAGGGAGGGCGCCCGCGCGGCCAGCGCGGAGGCGCTCTCGATCGCCAGGCGGGTCTTGCCCGCGCCGCCGGGGCCCAGCAGGGTGACCAGGCGCTCGCGGGTGAGCAGGTCGACGGCGGTGTCCACCTCGGCGTCGCGCGGCACGAAGCTGGTCAGGGCGGCGGGCAGGCGCAGGGGCGGGGCCGGAAGCGGGGAGGGCTCGGCGGAGGGGGCCGCGTCGAGTTCGCCGCGCAGCAGCCTCAGGTGCAGGTCGCGCAGTTGGGGCGAGGGGTCGAGGCCCAGCTCGTCGGCCAGATGGGAGCGGAAGCGCTCGTAGGCGGCCAGGGCGTCGGCGGTGCGGCCGGTGGCGGCCAGCGCGCGCACGAGGAGCGCGAGGGGGCCCTCGCGGTGCGGTTCGCGTCGGCACAGGGCCTCCGCCTCGGGCAGGACTTCGGCGTGCAGTCCCAGGTCAGCCAGGGCGCTCAGCCGGTCCTCCAGGGCCGCGCGGCGGGTCTCGGCCAGGCGCAGCGCCGTGTCCTCGGCCAGGCCGTGCGCGGTCAGGTCCGAAAGGGCCGGTCCGCGCCACAGGGCGAGGGCATCGCCCAGGTCGCGGGCGGCGTCGGCGGCCCTGCCCGCGGCGAGCCCGGCCCGCCCCCGTCTGACCAGGGACTCGAACTCGGTCAGGTCCACCTGTCCGGGTTCGACCGCCAACCGGTACCCCGAGGCGTCCCCGTCGATGCGCGCGCCCTCGCCCAGCGCGCGGCGCAGGCGGGAGACCAGGGCCTGGAGGGCGTTGCCCGCCGACGCGGGCGGGCTGCCCGCCCAGACCGCGTCGGTGAGCTCGTCGTTGGCGATCCGCTGGCCGGGCCGGAGCAGGAGGAGGGTGAGCAGCGTGCGCAGGCGCGCGCCGCCGATGGCGACGGGCCGCCCGGTCGCGTCGTGGACCGCCAGGGGCCCGAGGATGGAGAACCGCACCGACCCATGATCACCGATCGTACGGACGAACGCTCTCCGTGAGGGTTCGCCCCCGTCCCGTTCCCGCCGGACCGCGACCGGCGGGGCGCGGTCGGCGGGGCGCGGTCGGCGGGGCTCGGCCGCGACAGCGGGGCCCGTACGCGGGCCGCGGCGTCCCGCGCGGGAGCGCGCGAACGCGGACGGGAGACCGAACGCCCGCCCGACCGCAGTAGGGTTCGCTGGGGAACGTGTCGTCGGCGCCCGCCCTGCGGAGCCGCCGTTCCCCCGCCGGTCCGGCGCCGGGTCTCCTCCGAGCGCCGCACCCGCGTCACCGAGATGTTCGCCTCCACGGCCCGAAAAGCAGGAGTCCCATTGTTCCCGGCCCTCCCCTTCCCCCGGACCACCGGTGCGCCGCGTGCGGCCCGCCCGTCCCCCGGTACGCGCGCCGGCGCGGTGGCGGCCGGGGCCGTCGTGGTACTGACCACGGGCTGCGGGATCCTCTCGCCCGCGCAGAACGGCGACATGCCCGACGACATCAACGTCACGAGCCCGCTGATGCAGGAGGGGGAGCCGCTTCCGGCGGCCTACTCCTGCGAGGGCGAGGCCGAGACCACCGCGGAGGGCGAGGGCGACACGGGCGGCTCCGAGGACCCCGAGGAGGCCCAGCAGGCGTACTCGCCGCCGCTGAGCTGGTCGGGGCTTCCCGACGAGGCCGGGTCGATCGCCCTGGTGATGGACGACCCGCAGGTGGCGCAGGTGTTCTGGGTGGTCTACGACCTGGACCCCGAACTGGTCGAGCTGCGCCAGAACACCGTTCCGGCCGACGCCAAGCAGGGCCAGAACAGCATCGGCGAGTCCGCCTACGACCCGCCCTGCCCCGAGCCCGACGAGGCCTACGAGTACCGGTTCACCGTGTACGCCCTCCAGGGCCCGCTGGACCTGCCCGAGGGCGCGACGCTGAGCGCCTCGCTGGAGGCGATCGCGGACCAGGCCGTCGCGCGCGGTTCGCTGGTCACGCGCAGCGAGTGACATAGTTCACCGCGGGCGCTGCCTCCGGAACGGCCCCGGACGACCCGACGGAACCGGGGCCACGGTGATTCCTGGAGGAAGCTCCCGTAGCCCTCTGCACACGGAGCACGACAACGCATACAGTGGGTCTGTGCCCCCCGCCCCATTTCAGATGACCGATACTCGTCCACTCGCCGCGCGGCGCCCTGACCCGAAACCGCACCGGACCGCCTGCGTCCCCCCGCGAGCGCAGGCCGAACCCACCGGATCACCGCGGTCCCCGGAGGTCACCGCCTCCCCTCGACCGGCCTCCTCTCGGCCGGTCACCGGTGCGACCCGGGCGCGGCCGACCTCCCCAAGGTAGTGCGTACACCATGACCGTCACCGTCATCATCATCATCGCCGTCATCGTCGTGCTCGCCGTGCTCGTGCTCCTGCTGCTGGGCATGCGCGCGCTGAGCTCCGGCTCCCGCGAGGACGACTACGACGACGAGTACGAGCACGAGGACGCCGAGGGCGACGACCGCGACGAGGAGCGGCCGCGCGGTCGCGGGCGCGGTCGGGAGCGGGCCCGCGGCGGGGATCGCGGACGCGGCGGGGGCCGGGGTCGCGACCTCGACGAGGACGAGGACGACGAGGAGCCGGAGTCGCGCGGACGCGGCCGCAGGTCCCGTCCGGGCGGCGGCGCCAAGGCGGAGCGGCGGCCGCGGGGCAGGCGCAAGCTCGACGCGGACTGGGACGACGATGACGACTCCCTGTCCGACAACGACTTCTGGTCGAGCCTGGGCGAGGACGGCCCGGCGCAGCGGCCCTCCGGTGCTCGGGACGGGCGCGGGGACCGGGACTCCGCCGTCACCGTGACCGCCCACGAGTACGAGGACGACGACTACGACGACGGGTACGGGGACTACGAGGGCGAGGAGGCGTCCGGGCCCCCCGGAGCCACCACGGTCATGCCCGCCGCGGGAGGCCGCGGGAGCGGCGACCCCTCCGCCGACCTGGCCGTGCTGGCCAGCCTGGGCCAGGGCAGCGGACCCCGGCCGGCGGAGGACGACGCGGAGGAGCCGTCGCGGGGCCGGGGCCGCAGGCGGCGCGGGGCCGAACCGGCCGGCGAGGACGAGCGCGCCCTGCCGCCGGGGGCTCCGCCGCGTTCCGCGCTCCCCCCCGCGCGGGAGTCCACGCCCCCGCAGGGCGTCCCCCAGCCCTCCCAGCCGGCCGCACCGGCCGCCTCGGCCCCGGACGACCCCCTGGGCACCGGTTCGTGGTCGCCCCGTTCCTCCTACTCGCCCTCCTCCACCGATCCGTTGGGCTCCACCACCGGCGCGCACGACCCGCTGGGGGCTTCGTCCGGCACGCGCGACCCGCTGGGGTCCTCCCCGGGGCGCGACCCTCTCGGCGGGTCCGGTTCCGTTCCGTCGACGGGGGACCCGTTCCAGGGCCGCTCGTCCTACGACAGCGGGTCGATGAGCCGCTCGGACTACCCGGGGACCGCCGGTGCGCGGAGCGCGCCCCCCGCCGATCCGCTCGACCCGGCGTTCCGGCCCCCGGCCCAGGACGCGGGCACGATCTCGCCGATATGGTCCAGCATGGACACCGGCGCGCACCAGCGCTCCGAGCTCGGCTTCGGCGGCGGACAGGGCGGCGCGGGCACGGGCCAGACCCCTCCGGGCGGCGCGGGCGATCCCGCCGACCCGCTGAGCGGCGGTTACCGGCCGCGGCCGGAGTCGTCCCACACCACCGGCACGCACCAGCGCCCGGCCTACGACACGGGGTCCCACCAGCGTTCGGCCTACGACACCGGCGCCCACCAGAGGTCCTCCTACGACACCGGAGCGCATCAGCACTCGTCCTACGACACGGGCGCCCACAGCCACGCCGACTACGGCGTCCCCGGCACCGGACGACCCGAGTACGACACCGGCAACCACACCCGCCCCTCCTACGACACCGACTCCTTCAACCGCAACGACTACGACACCGGAACCCACCACCGCTCCCCCTACGACAGCGGGACGCACCAGAGGTCCTCCTACGACACCGGGGCACACCAGCACTCGTCCTACGACACGGGCGCCCACAGCCACGCCGACTACGGCGTCCCCGGCACCGGACGACCCGAGTACGACACCGGCAACCACACCCGCCCCTCCTACGACACCGACTCCTTCAACCGCAACGACTACGACACCGGAACCCACCACCGCTCCCCCTACGACACCGGCGCCCACAGCCGCCCGGTCCAGCCGGACCCCAACCCCCCGCTGTGGGGCGGGCAGCCCGCCTACCCGTCCGCGTTCCCCGGTGAGGCTCCCGGGTACCCGCAGGGCGGTTACCCGACGGGCGGCTACCCGGTGGACCAGGTGCGCGAGGACGCCCCGGCGGGCTACGGCGAACAGGCCCCGTTCGGCTACCCGGCCGCGGACACCGGCGGCTACCCCGGCGCCCCGGGCGGCTACCCGTCCGGCGGCCAGCCCCAGCAGCCGCAGCAGCCCGGCTACGGCGGCTTCCCGCCCGCTCCGGGCTGGCAGTCCGGTGAGGAGGAGCGGCACCCCGGCGGGCCGCAGGCGCCGGGGCCGTACCCGGCCGACCCGCACGACCCGCACGACCCGCACGGCCACGGCCGCAACCGTTACGAGGGCGGGTACGAGGACGGCCGCTTCATCTGATCTTCCGGACGTCCGCAACACGCGGTAGCGACCCTTTTCCGGCCCCCTGGTCGCACGAGAGGTACATCACTTCACACCCCGAGGCGGTGGGCGAATCCACCACCTCGGGGTTTTCTCTGTCCGGATTTGTCCACAGGACATGTGAAGACAGGAAAATGGTTACCGAACGAACAACAGACCGTAACACTCCGTGGCGAAAAATGGCTACAGTTGGTGATTGTCAGGGCACTCTTAGGGACGTCCTCTCATCCCGCGTTTGCACGCGCACCCCCCGGACCGGACACCGCAGTCCCCGTGCGCCCACGCATCACTTGCCTGGTCCAACCCGAACGGAGTAACCATGCGCAACGACGCCCAGGGGGTAAAGCCCGAGAAGCCGCCCGCGGCCTCATCCGGGTCCCACGCCGACCGCCGGAAGGGGATCGCCGCCGACGTCGGCGCCTCGCTGGTGGTCTTCCTGGTCGCCGTCCCCCTGTCCCTGGGGATCGCCGTCGCCTCCGGCGCCCCCCTCATCGCCGGGATCATCGCCGCCGTGGTCGGCGGGATCGTCGCCGGACTCGTCGGCGGGTCCGTGGTCCAGGTCAGCGGCCCCGCCGCCGGTCTGACCATCATCGTCGCCGACCTGATCATGACCTACGGCTGGCGGGTGACCTGCCTGATCACTCTGCTGGCCGGGCTGGTCCAGCTCGCCCTCGGCGCCTTCCGCATCGCCCGGGCCGCCCTGGCCGTCTCCCCCGCCGTGGTGCACGGCATGCTCGCCGGAGTCGGCGTCACCATCGCCCTGGCCCAGCTGCACGTGGTCCTGGGCGGGGAGCCGCAGAGCTCGGCGGTGGCCAACATCGCCGACCTGCCCCACCAGATCGCCAACAACCACACCCCGGCCGTCGCGGTCGGCGTCATCACCATCGCGATCATGTTCACCTGGAACAAGCTGCCCTCCCTCGGGCGGCTGCGGCCCGCCGTGGTGCCCGCCGCGCTGGTCGCCGTGGGCACCGCGACCCTCATCTCCACCACGAGCGGCTGGCAGGTGCAGACCGTCGTCCTGCCCGGCTCCTTCGCCGACGCCTGGAACGGCCCGATGCTGCCCGAGGCCGGGCAGTGGGACGGCATCGCCCTGAGCGTGGCCGCCGTGGCCATGGTAGCCAGCGTCGAGTCCCTGCTCGCCGCGATCGCCGTGGACCGCATGCACAGCGGCCGCCGGGTGATGCTCAACCGCGAGCTGTGCGGCCAGGGTGCGGCCAACACCATCAGCGGCGCCCTGGGCGGGCTGCCGGTGGCCGGTGTGATCGTGCGCAGCACCACCAACGTGCGCGCCGGGGCGCGCAGCCCGCTCTCGACCATCCTGCACGGCGTGTGGATCCTGCTGTTCGTCGCCCTGTTCGCGCACGTGGTCGAGCTGATCCCGATGCCCGCGCTCGCGGCGCTGCTGGTGTTCATCGGCGTGCAGATGGTCTCGGTCGCCCACCTGCGGGACCTGCGCCGCCACCACGAGGCCAGCGTCTACCTGGTGACCCTGTTCGGCGTGGTGTTCCTGGGACTCCTGGAAGGCGTGTTCATCGGCTTCGGGCTGGCCCTGATCGTCTCCCTGCGCAGGCTCACCAAGCTGACCGTGACCACCGAGGAACGCGACGGCCGGGTGCACATCACCGTGCACGGCTCGCTCACCTTCCTGGGCGTGCCCCGGCTCGCGCACGTGCTGCGCACCGTCCCTGCGGGCTCACGGGTCGACCTGGACCTGCACGTGGACTTCATGGACCACGCCGCCTTCGAGTCCATCCACGCCTGGCGGGTGGACCACGAGCGCACCGGCGGCAGCGTCGACATCGACGAGGTGCACGAGAAGTGGTACACGCACAGCTCCAACCAGTCCGCGCCCGCCGCCAAGACCGCGCCCGGCGGCCTGGCCCGCTGGTGGGCGCCCTGGGGCATGCGCGGTGACGGCGAGCGCGAGGTGAACGCGCTGGGCCTGCTGGCGGCCGGCGCCCGCGAGTACCACTCCAGCACGGCCGACCGGATGCGGTCGGTGATGAGCCGCCTCTCGCACGGCCAGAACCCGACCGCGCTGTTCATCACCTGCGCCGACTCGCGCGTGGTGCCCAACCTCATCACCGCCAGCGGGCCCGGCGACCTGTTCACCGTCCGCAACATCGGCAACCTGGTGCCGCCGCGTGAGGCCACCGACGACCAGTCGGTGGGCGCGGCGATCGAGTACGCGGTGAACGTGCTGCGGGTGCCCTCGATCGTGGTGTGCGGCCACTCGCACTGCGGCGCGATGCAGGCGCTGATGGACAAGGCGCACCTCGAACCCGGTGAGGTCCAGACCTCGCACCTGCGCGGCTGGCTGTCCAACGGCTCGGAGAGCCTGGCGCGGGCGGGCGGGGAGTCCGGCGCCCTGACGGGCCTGCCCGTCGCGGAGGCGCTGCGCCGCCTGTCGCAGGCCAACGTGGAGGAGCAGATCGGCAACCTCATGAGCTACCCGGTGGTCCGCGAACGGGTGGAGGCGGGAGAGCTGACCCTGACGGGGATGTACTACGACCTGGAGACGGCGAGGGTGCACCTCCTGGACGCCGGAACGGGGGAGTTCGTCCCCGTGCAGGACGTCCAGGACGTGAACGACCCCGTGCCCCACCCGAGGACGGATGCGGACCACGGGGATCAGCTGGTGGAGGAGTCCTCGTCGGGCGCGTCGTCGCGTCCGTCCTGCTGAACGCCTGAGGCCTGGTAGGAGGCGAGCAGGACGATCACCACGATGGCCACGACCGGCAGACCGAAGAGAGCCACCCAGAAGGCGGTGGAGTCGAACAAGAGTCACCCATTCCCGTGAACGCGGATGCCCGCTGGGTCCGACCCCGGACGTCGGCCCACGGGCGTACGCGCTCCGGAGCTCGCCCGGGGTAGGGAGCGCAGGGGCCAATCTATCGGTGCCCGCGGGCACGGGGCCATCACCGGCGGGCTGTAGGACTGTACCCGTGCCCCAGGAGGGGCCCCTGGGCTCCGGGCCGAGCCGCCGACGAACAGAGGCGCGGCCTCCGGCACCGCGCCCGGGGCCACGCCGCCGGAACACCACGGGTGGGGCCCACCGTTCCGCTCCTGGGCTCCGGTTGATCCGCCGTCCGGGACAGAACCGGAGCACGGCCGTCTCACCCGCGCGAAGCGCCCGGTCAGAAGGGTGTGTGAGGGGGAGTCGGCCGGTAAGCCGGATTCTGTCGGTTCCGAGGAACCGGGCGGCCATCCATCTGGGACCGCCGTTGCCGACGGCCTCGGTGCGGTCTACCCGCGGACTCGGGCGGGCCGCCCTCGAACATCCGCGCGGGAACCCGAAGGCTCCCTTTTTGACCTTGCTCCGGGTGGGGTTTACCGAGCCGACCGGATCACTCCGGCCGCTGGTGGTCTCTTACACCACCGTTTCACCCTTACCACCGCGAGCGGTGGCGGTCTGCTTTCTGTGGCACTGTCCCGCGGGTCGCCCCGGGTCGGTGTTGCCGACCACCCTGCCCTGTGGAGTCCGGACTTTCCTCGAACACGCGCACCAGGCGCGGTCCGCGACCGCCTGGCCGACTCCCCTCGCGGCCCATTCTACGCCCGCCGCGGCGGCCCCGCTCCCCCTCGGGAGCTCACTCCAGGTGGGCGGTGTCGTTGAGGGAGCGCACCACCATGGGCCCGTCGGCGAACACGTCCACCTCGGTCAGGCACGCGGTGTCCAGGTGCATCCTGTACAGCGCCTCCAGCGGGGCGAGCAGGGCCTGCTGCACCAGCGCCTTGATGGGGGTCACGTGGGTGACCACCAGGACGGTGCGCCCCCGGTGCCGCTCGACCAGGGCCCGGCGGGCGGCGGCCACCCTGCGCGAGGCCGCCGCGAAGCTCTCCCCGCCGGGCGGCGCCGTCTCCGGGTCGGCCAGCCAACCGTCCACCGCGGCCGGGGCCTGCGCCCGCGCCTCGGCGAACGTCATCCCCTCCCAGTCGCCGAAGTCGGTCTCGACGAACCCCTCGTCGATCTCCACCGCCAGCCCGAGCGCCTCTGCCGCGTACGCCGCGGTGTCCCTGGTGCGGCGCAGCGGGGAGGACACCACCGCGTCGAAGGGCCGCGGGGCCAGGCGGCGCGCCGCCGCCCTGGCCTGCGCGTGCCCGTCCTCGGTCAGCGGGATGTCGCCCCGGCCCGCGAAACGGCGCTCCACCGACAGCGGCGTCTGCCCGTGCCGCAGCAGGACGAGCCGGGTCGGCGCGGTGTCGGGCGGCGCCCCCCAGCCGGTGCTCACTGCTCGGTCCGGCCGCCCAGCCCCGACTCCTCGGTGCGGACCAGGATGCGGCGGCAGTCCTCGCAGCGCACGACCTCGTCGGCGGCCTGGGCGCGGATCTCGTTGAGCTCGACGGTGCTCAGCGCGAGCTTGCAGCCCCCGCAGCGGCCGTAGCGCAGCGGCGCCGCGCCCACACCGCCGTACTGGGCGCGCATCTTGTCGTAGAGGGCGAGCAGGTCGGCGGGGATCTCCTCGGCCACGCGCTCGCGGTCCTGGGTGGCCCGGGTGCGGTCCCACTGGATCTCGGCGGCGGCGGTGTCGCGGCGGGCCACGACCTCGGTGTGCTCGGCCACGACGCGCTCGCGCTCGGCGGTCAGGCGGGCCACCGCGGTGTTGAGCTCCTCGGCGCGCTCCATCACCTCCAGGACGATCTCCTCCAGCTCGGCCTGGCGGCGGCCCAGCGAGGTGATCTCCGACTGGAGGTTCTGGAGTTCCTTGGCGTTGGTGATCTGCCCCGACTCCAGGCGCTTGGCGTCCCGGTCGGCGCGCGTGCGCACCTGGTCGACGTCGCTCTCGGCCTTGCGCTGCTGGCGTTCGACGTCGGAGACACCGGTCTGCGCGGTGATCAGCTCGCTGTCGATCTGGTCCACCCGCTCCTTGAGCCGGGCCGCCTCGGCGACCTCGGGCAGGGTGCGCGCCCGGTGGTCCAGGCGCTGGAGGTCGGTGTCCAGGTCCTGGAGGGTGAGGAGTCTGGCCTGTGCGGCGGGTTCGGCTTTCACGTGTGACGTCTCCTGTGATGGCTGGGGAGGGCGAGTACGCCGCCCGCGCTCTACTCTGTGCAGTTTGGTCGGCGGTCCCGCGGGGCCCGTGGTCTCTCTCAGACGTGTGAGACGGCCTGTGACCAGGCGTCCGTGACCGTCGTCGAGACGCGGACCTCCACGTTAGCCCCATCCGGGCCGCCCGCGCGCCCGAGTGCGTCGACCAGGTGGCGCGCACCGTCGGCCAGCCAGGGCCACTCGCTGGCGAAGTGGGCGGTGTCGACCAGGGCGGGACCGCCCGGGTTCTCCACGAACTCCGAGGCGGGGTGGTGGCGCAGGTCGGAGGTGACGAACACGTCCACGTCGGCGGCCCGGGCCGCGCCGAGCAGGGAGTCCCCCGCTCCCCCGGACACCGCGACGGTGCTCACGAGGCGGTCCGGGTGCCCCGCGACGCGGATCCCGGCGGCGGTGGCGGGCAGTCCGCGGGCCACCTGCTCGGCGAACTCGCGCAGGAGCACCGGCCGGTCCAGGGCGCCGATCCGGCCGATGCCGCGGCGCCCCTCGGGGTCGGTGGCGTCGGGGTCCAGGGGCCGCAGCGGCCCGGTGACGCCGACCGCGCGGGCCAGCGCGTCGGACACGCCGGGCGAGGCGGTGTCGGCGTTGGTGTGCGCGGTGTACAGGGCGGTCCCCGACCGGATGAGCCGGTGCACGATCCGCCCTTTGGGGGTGTCGGCGGCCACGCTGGTGACACCGCGCAGCATCAGCGGGTGGTGGGTGATGATCAGGTCGGCGCCCCAGGTCAGGGCCTCGTCGACGACCGCGTCGACCGGGTCGACGGCGAACAGCACCCGCGCGACCGGCTGCGCGGGGTCGCCCGCCACCAGCCCGACCGCGTCCCAGGAGGCGGCCCACGCGGGCGGGTAGACCCGCTCGAAGGCGGCGGTCACGTCGGACAGGGTCAGGTGCGCGGAATCGGTGTTCACGGCCCCGACCCTAGCGCTCCCGCGACCGCCGGTGGGCCGCGGCCGGTCGCGGTTCACCGGCGGTCGCGGTTCACGGGCGGGACAGGCGCGCGCCGACGTCGCGCAGGCGCTCGGCGACCCCGGGCGGGGCGTCCAGCGTGAAGGGGACGCCCAGGGCCAGGGCCGCCGCCGTGTACTGGCACACCAGGTCGAGGGAGTCGGCGCTGATCCGGATCCGGCAGCGGTGGTCGTCCAGCGGCTCGACCCGGCCGGGCAGGGGGCCGTGGAAGCGGCTGAGGAAGGCCTCGGGGGACAGCTCCAGGGTCAGGTGCGCGGTGTGGCTGTAGACGCCCGCGGCGAACAGGCGGGTGAGGAAGGCCGCCGGGTCGGGCGCGGGCAGCGGTCTCGGCTCGAACCGCCGGTGCGTGGGGCGCGGGCCGCTGGCCCGGTCCACCCGGAAGGTGCGCCAGTCGTCGCGGTCGGTGTCGTGCGCGATCAGGTACCAGTGCCCGCCGTGGGAGACCAGGTGGTGCGGCTCGACCCGGCGCGCTCGGACGTTGCCCTCCCGGTCCCGGTAGTCGAAGTCGGTGACGGCGAGGTCGCGGCAGGAGGAGGCCAGCACCCCCAGGACGGAGGGGTCCACACCGGGGACGTCGGGGTGGGGCACCGCGCTGGTGGCGCCGCCCACGGCGGCCAGCCGGGGGCGCAGGCGGGCGGGCAGGACGCGTTCGAGCTTGGCCAGGGCGCTCAGCGCGCTGTCCTGGAACCCGGTGGCGGTGGCCAGGCCCAGGGCGATGGCGACGGCCTCGTCGTCGTCCAGCAGCAGCGGGGGCAGGTCCCGCCCGGAGGCCAGACGGTAGCCGCCCGCCACCCCGGGCGTGCCCTCCACCTGGTAGTCGAGCCCGCGGAGCCGTTCGACGTCGCGGCGCAGGGTGCGGGCGCTGACGCCGAGCCGCTCGGTGAGCTCCGCGCCGCTCCACTCGCGCCGGACCTGGAGCAGGGACAGCAGCCGCAGCAGCCGCTGCGGCATCTCCCGGCGTACGGATTCGCCCATGAACGCAGACTGCCAGAGATCGCGGCCACGTTGTGACCGCATGGGTTCCTACGGTGGTCGGCATGAACGAGAACACGGGCACCACGAGCACGACGAGCGACACGGACACGCCGAGGGACCTGGCCCGGCGGGTGAGCGGACCGGTGCACGCGCCCGGGACCGACGCCTACGACGGGGCCCGCACGGGAACGCAGCTGCTGGACCGGCACCGGCCCGACGCCGTGGTGGAGCCGGTCGACGCCCGGGACGTGCGCGCCGCCGTCACCTGGGCCTCGCAGCGGGGCCTGCGGGTGACGGCCCAGCTGACCGGGCACGGGCTCGGCGCTGGCATGGCGGGCGGCGTCCTGCTCGCCACCCACCGCATGGACAGGGTCCGGGTGGACCCCGACCGCGGCACGGCGTGGGTGGAGGCCGGGGCCACCTGGCAGACGGTGCTCGACGCGGCCGCCGAGCACGGGTTGGCGCCCCTGTCGGGCAGTTCCCCCGCCGTGGGCGCGGTCTCCTACACGCTCGGCGGCGGCGTGGGGCTGCTGGCCCGCCGGTACGGGTTCGCTGCCGACCACGTGCGGCGCGTGGACCTGGTCACCGCCGACGGCCGCCTGCGGCAGGTCACCGAGGAGGGCGAACCGGACCTGTTCTGGGCGCTGCGCGGCGGCGGCGCGGGCGCGTTCGGCGTGGTCACCGGCATGGAGATCGACCTGTTCCCGGTCCCGCGGATCTACGGCGGGAGCCTGCTGCTGGACGCCGGAGCGGAACCGGGGGCGCTGGAGGCCTGGCGGCGGTGGGCCGAGTCGGCGCCCGAGGAGATGACCTCGGGGGCCTCCGTGATGGTCTACCCGGACATGGAGGGCGTGCCCGAACCGGTGCGCGGCCGCCAGGTGGCACAGGTGTCGGTGGCCTGGTCGGGTTCCCCGGAGGAGGGGGAGAAGGTGGTGGAGCCGCTGCGCTCGGCCGCCCCGGTACTGGCGGACACCCTGCGCGAGATGCCCTACGGCGAGTCGGGCGCGGTCTTCGACGAGCACCAGGACCGGGCGGGGTTCCGCGGCCGCAGCGTGCTGGTGGACCGGCTGGACGCGGAGGCGCTGGCCGAACTGATCCGGATGACGGGCGGGGCGCCGTTCTTCTGCGTGGTCTGGCTGCGCCACCTGGGCGGGGCGCTGGCCCGGGAGCCGCGGGTCGCCAACGCCGTCGGGCACCGGGACGCCGCCTACGCGCTGACGGTGCTGACCTTCGCCGAGACCGGGGACACCGAGGGGATGCGCGACCTGCGCGAGCGGGCCGCGGCGCTGTTCGGGCCGCACGCGGTGGGCCGCTCGTCCACGCTGGGATTCGGGCCGATGGAGGAGGACGAGGTCCGCGAGGTCTTCGACGAGGACGACCGTGCGCGGCTCGCCCGGGTCAAGGCCGAGTACGACCCGCGCGCGGTGTTCCACTCCAACCGGCCGATCCCGCCCGGAGGCTGGTGACCGGGGCGCGACCCGCACCGGAACCGCCGCCGGGAGCGGTGAACGCTCCCGGCGGCGGCCGCGCAGGACCGCGGTCCACCTGCCGGGCGACGCTCCACCGGAGCGGCGGCACCGGCCGCGCACGCGGACCCGCGAAGCGCGGACGGACAGCTCGGGGGCGCCCAGCCGTCCCGGGCGGGCCGGTGTGAGCACCGGCACGGACCGACGGCTCCGACCGGCCTCTAGGCTGGTTGGGCTATGGAGAACAGCGAGCAGCAGCGGCCCACGTCCCCGGTCGGCGCACACGTCCCGGTCGCGGGCGGCATGGCCGACAAGGGCCTGGCCTACGCCGAGGAGATCGGCGCGGAGGCGGTCCAGGTCTTCGTGTCCAACCCGCGCGGGTGGGCGACCAACGGGGGCGACCCCGCGCAGGACGCGCGGATGCGCGAGCGCGTCGACCTGCCCCTGTTCGTGCACGCCCCCTACCTGATCAATCTGGGCACCCCCGGTGAGGAGACCGCCGAGAAGTCGGTGCGCTCCCTGGAGCACGCGCTGCGCCGCTCGGCCCGGATCGACGCGCTGGGGGTGGTCGTGCACACCGGTTCGGCCGTCTCCGGCGGGCGCGAGGCGGGTCTGGCGCGCACCCGCGAACGGCTGATGCCGCTGCTGGAGAGGCTGGGCGAGGACGTCCCGCCGGTGCTGCTGGAGCCGATGGCCGGTCAGGGCCAGGTGCTGTGCGCGACCATCGACGACCTGGCCGCCTACCTGGAGGTGCTGGAGTGGCACCCGCGGGTGGGCGTGTGCCTGGACACCGCGCACATGTTCGCCGCCGGGCACGACATCTCCACGGTGGAGGGCATGCGCGCGGCCCTGGACCGCTTCGGCGAGGCGGTCGGCGCCGACCGGCTGAGGGTCGTGCACTGCAACGACTCCAAGGCCGCGTGCGGCAGCTGCAAGGACCGGCACGAGAACATCGGCGCCGGGCACATCGGCGCGGAGCCGTTCGGCGAGCTGTTCCGCCACCCGGTGAGCGCCGGTGTGCCGCTGATCCTGGAGACCCCGGGACCGGCCGGTCCGCACGCCGCCGACGTGGCGACGCTCAAGAAGCTGCGCGGGGCCTGAGGGACGATCGTCGGGGCGGTCAGTCCCGCTCGGCCGCGCTCCCGTCCGACCTGCCCTCGGCCTCGGGCAGGACCGGGAAGAGGGCGGTGTCCACCTGGACGACGTCGGTGTCGGGATGGCTCTCGGGGGTCCGCCCCTGGAAGCGTCTCCCCCAGGAGCCGAGGAAGTCGTTGAGCGCGTCGGCGAACTCGGCCGCCTCCTCCGGGGTCATCCGGGCGTGGCTGGTGGAGTCGTTGGCGGCGTCCTTCCACCTGCGCACCGCGGGCAGGTCGGGACTGTCGGAGACCAGCGTGGTCCAGTCCGCGAACCGCCTCTGCTTCTGCTGGTAGAGACGGCCGAGGACGGCCTGGGCGGCGACCCGGGTCTCGGGGTTGCTCAGGAACTCGTGCCCGGACATGCTCCAGCCGCCGGGCCGCATCCGCCACCAGCGCTCGCGTCCGCCCGTGCGTCCCGGTTCGTTGTCGATGAACCCGTAGCGCGAGAGCTGGCGCAGGTGGTAGCTGGTGGCGCCGCTGCTCTCCCCCAGGCGCTGGCCCAGGATGGTGGCGGTGGCCGGGCCGTTCAGCCTGAGCTCGTCCAACAGGCGGGCGCGCAGGGGGTGGGCCAGGCCCCGCAGGGCCCGGGCGCTGACCCGCATCTGCTGATGGGAGTCGGCGGGGACGTCGGCGTCGTCGTCGGTCATGGCCCTCACCGTACTGGGGGATCCCCTTCGCAAACAGTTCGCCGCAAAGCCCTCTCGGCGCTGCTGACACACGTGTGGCCCTCCTGAGGTGCGGCGGGGTCAGCGCCCGTCGGCGGCGGACGCCACGGCCTCGTCGCACAGCCGCGCGCACTCGGCGACGGACCCGCGGAAGACCAGGGGCGTGACCACCATGACCAGCCCGCCGACCAGGAAGGGCAGGGCGAGGTCGACCCGGCCCAGCAGACCGCCCAGCAGCGCGCCGACCGGGGACAGCCCCCACCCGACCATGCGGAAGGCCGCGGCCGCCCGACCGCGCACGTGGGAGGGGACCACGGCCTGGAAGAACAGGGAACCGGACACGTTGGTCACCGTCATACACAGACCCAGCACGCCCCAGGCGAGGGCGGCGGACCAGGCGTTGGGCACCAGGCCCACCGCCAACAGGCACGCCCCCATCCCCAGGTAGCCGCACATCATGGCCGTCCTGCGGCCGAGGCCCGCGACGAGCCGGGAGGCCAGCACCGCCCCCAGAACGCCTCCGACCGCGATCGACGCCAGGAAGAGCCCGTACAGGGCCTCGGGAACGCCCAACACCTTCTGGGCGTAGAGGACCAGCACCGAGGTGGCCATCTGGGTACCGATCATCATTCCGGCGTTGTTGAACGCCAGGCCCCGCGTCGGCGACTGCCCGAAGACGTAGGAGAAGCCCTCCCGCAGGGAGCGCAGGACGCCCCGGCCGGACTCCGTGCCCTCGCCGCTGTCCGCGGCGTCGGTGGACCCGGCGAGGTCGGGAACCCGCCGCAGCATGAGGGCGACGGTCGCCACCAGCACGGCGCACAGGGCGTAGGACAGGGCCGTCCCGGCCACGGGCAGGGCGGCGGCGACCGCGAAGAGCACACCGGCGACGGGGGTGGCCACACAGTCCTGGGCGACCAGGCGGCCGCCCTCCAGCCTGCTGTTGGCGCGGTCCAGCAGGCGGCCGGGCACGATCCGCGACACGGTGATCCGGGTGACGGGGTCGGTGACCGTCTCGCAGCAGATCACTACGAAGATCGTGGCGTACAGGGCCCACAGGGTGGCGCCGCCGGTGGCGATCAGCACGGCCAGGGCGGTGACGGCGATCGCGGCGACCGTGCTGGAGACCGTCATGGCGCGGAGGCGGTCGACCCGGTCCAGCAGCACGCCCGCGAACGGCGCGACGAGCAGCCAGGGCAGGAAGCGCGCCACCACCAGCCCGGAGACGGCGAGCGGGTCGTGGGTGAGGGTGGCGGCGATCAGCGGCAGGGCGGTGGCGAGCATGCCGTCGCCGAGGTTGGTGAGGGTTCCGGCCGCCCAGAAGCGGTGGAAGAGTCCGCCGAGGCGTTCGGTGCGCGGCGGTGCGGCGGAGGGTTCGGTGGTCATGGGGGTTCTCCTGTGTTCGGGGGTGCCACCACCGTAAGACAAAGCTTTCTTTGCAAAGAGATACGTGCAGAGCTTTCTTTGCATTACTTTCGGGCGCGCCGCCGTCACCCCTTGACAGGAGCGCGGCAAAGGAACCTCCCCGCCACGGGAAGCCCTTCATGGGCGACAATGGAGGTCGTACGCCCCGGGCTCCGGGGCGGGTCCCGGCTCAAGGAATGAGGTGTCGCCGGATGGACCCGGTCTCCATGGTCTTCGGAGCCACGATCGCTCTCGGCGGGTTCCTGTTCGGCCGCCTGCTGACCAAACGCCAGACGCGGGCGGCGCTCGACCAGCAGCGCAGGCAGGAGCAGTCCCGGGCCCTGGGCACACCGCAGAACCCCCAGCCCCTCTGCGGCTGCGGCCACCACCTGGTCTTCCACGACCAGCAGAACAAGAGGTGCCAGACCCAGGTGGTCATCCCCGGCCGCTGGACCGGGCAGGCCAGCTCCACCTACCGCCAGTGCATGTGCCAGGGCTACCGGGGTCCGCTCCCCCTCGACGAGTACTACGCCCCCGACTACCTCAACGAGACCGACGGCTGACCGGGCGCGGGAGCGTCCCGTGCCCGTCGGCGGGGGCGCGGCGAGGTTGTCCACAGGCGGTGACGGGGGCTGGCGCGGACCGGCCCCTTCCGCTTTCCTGGAAACAGGGAGCCCGGGCGCCGCCACCCCCGGGTTCCCTCCCTCCCGACCGCCTCCGACCGCCGCCCCCGCCTTCGACCGCAGAGACCGGCCCCGCGCGCGGGGACCGCTCCGCCCCGTTCTTTGCGGAACCGCCCCGTCGAGGCCCCCGCGCCGCGTCCGCCGCTCCCCGCGCGGGAACCCCGGCGAGACCACCGCCACAGTGCGCGAACCTGGGACACGGGGCCGACGGGATGACAATGTCCTTCCCCGCCACCAGAATGTCCCCGCACCGAACAGCCAGAGAGTGGACGTTTAACCAGTGACGACGCCTGTGACACCCACGATCGACCAGCGCATCGCCGAGGAACTCGGAGTGGGCGCGCACCAGGTCACCGCCGCCGTCGACCTGCTCGACAGCGGATCGACCGTGCCCTTCATCGCCCGCTACCGCAAGGAGGTCACCGGAGCGCTGGACGACGCCCAGCTGCGCGCCCTGGAGGAGCGCCTGCGCTACCTGCGCGAGCTGGCCGAGCGCCGGACCGCGATCCTGGAGTCCATCCGCTCCCAGGGCAAGCTGGACGAGGCGCTGGAGGCCAGCATCCACGCGGCCGACTCCAAGGCCCGGCTGGAGGACATCTACCTCCCCTACAAGCCCAAGCGGCGCACCAAGGCCCAGATCGCCCGTGAGGCGGGGCTCGAACCGCTGGCCGAGGGGCTGCTGGCCGACCCCGGCCGGGACCCCCGGGAGGCCGCCGCGGCCTACGTCGACCCCGACAAGGAGGTGGCCGACGTCAAGGCCGCCCTGGACGGGGCCCGCGCCATCCTGGTGGAGCGCTTCGCCGAGGACGCCGACCTCACCGGCCTCCTGCGCGAGCGGCTGTGGGAGAGGGGCCGGCTCGGCTCGGCCGTGCGCGAGGGCAAGGAGGAGGCGGGCGCCAAGTTCGCCGACTACTTCGCGTTCTCCGAACCGCTCACCGAACTGCCCTCCCACCGCGTACTGGCCATGTACCGGGGCGAGAAGGAGGAGATCCTCACCCTCACCCTGGAGCCGGAGGACGCCCCGGCCGAGAACGCCGACGGCACCACGCCCCGCAGCACCTACGAGAACGCCATCGCCCACCACTTCGGGATCGTGGACCGCGGCCGCCCCGCCGACCGCTGGCTCCAGGACACCGTGCGCTGGGGCTGGCGCACCCGCATCCTGGTGCGGCTGGACATCGACGTGCGCATGCGGCTGTGGCAGCGGGCCGAGGACGACGGCGTGAACGTGTTCGCCGCCAACCTGCGCGACCTGCTGCTGGCGGCCCCCGCCGGAAGCCGCGCCACCCTGGGCCTGGACCCGGGCCTGCGCACCGGAGTCAAGGTCGCGGTCACCGACGCCACCGGCAAGGTCGTGGCCACCGACACGGTCTTCCCGCACGCCCCCCGCCGCGACTGGGACGGCGCCGTCCACAGCCTGGCCAGGCTGTGCGCCGCCCACGCCGTGGAACTGGTCGCGATCGGCAACGGCACCGCCTCCCGCGAGACCGACAAGCTCGCCGCCGACCTGATCAAACGCCACCCCGAACTCAAGCTCACCAAGGTGATGGTGTCGGAGGCGGGCGCGTCGGTGTACTCGGCCTCGGCCTACGCCTCCGAGGAGCTGCCGGACCTGGACGTGTCGCTGCGCGGCGCCGCCTCCATCGCCCGCCGCCTCCAGGACCCGCTGGCCGAGCTGGTCAAGATCGACCCCAAGTCGATCGGGGTCGGCCAGTACCAGCACGACCTGGCCGAGACCAAGCTGTCTCGCTCCCTGGACGCGGTGGTCGAGGACTGCGTGAACGGTGTGGGCGTGGACGTCAACACCGCCTCGGTGCCGCTGCTGACCCGGGTGTCGGGCGTGACCTCCACCCTGGCGCGCAACATTGTCGCGCACCGCGACGCCAACGGCCCCTTCCGCACCCGCGAGGCGCTGCGCTCGGTGCCGCGCCTGGGCCCCAAGGCCTTCGAGCAGTGCGCGGGCTTCCTGCGCGTGCCCGGCGGCGACGACCCGCTGGACGCCTCGGCAGTGCACCCCGAGGCCTACCCGGTGGTGCGGCGCATCCTGGACCGGGTGGAGACGGACCTGCCCTCGCTCATCGGCGACAAGGACATGCTGTCGCGGGTGCGCCCCCAGGACTTCGTGGACGACACCTTCGGTCTGCCCACGGTCACCGACATCCTGGCCGAGCTGGACAAGCCCGGCCGGGACCCGCGCCCGGCCTTCACCACCGCCACCTTCAAGGAGGGCGTGGAGAAGCTCCAGGACCTGGCCCCGGGCATGCTCCTGGAGGGCGTGGTCACCAACGTGGCGGCGTTCGGCGCGTTCGTGGACGTGGGCGTGCACCAGGACGGCCTGGTCCACGTGTCGGCGCTGTCGTACAAGTTCGTGGAGGACCCGCGCGACGTGGTCAAGCCGGGCGACATCGTGAAGGTCAAGGTCCAGGACGTCGACATCCCGCGCAAGCGTATCTCCCTGACCATGCGCCTGGACGACGAGGCGCCCGCACGCGGCGGCCGGGGCGGCCGCGAGGAGCGCGGCGACCGCGGCGGCAACGGCGGCAACGACCGCCGCCGGGGCAACAACGGCGGCGGCGGCCGTCGCAACAACGGCGGCGGACGCGGCCGCGACAACCGCGAGGGCGCCGCCCCGCAGGGCGCGATGGCCGAGGCGCTGCGCCGCGCCGGCCTGGGCAAGTAACGCCCCTCGCCGCCGACGGGTGCGGGGAGGGGGCGAACGCCCCTCCCCGCACCCGACCGGTCCCCGCCCGGGTCAGACGTGGTCCCGCGGGATCACCGAGGTGTAGATCTTGGTGGCTACGCGCCGCGTGCCCTCGTAGGCGTCCAATGTCGCGTGCAGGTGGAAGTCGGTCGCCGTGGACGTGAGCACCGTGTGGGTCCTAGTCCGCACGGACCAGTCGCCGCGGGCGAAGCCCATCGTCCACACCGCCTCGCCACGGACCGAGTCGTGGTCGTCACCGACCCTGCTGTAGCGCTCCTCCGCTCGACGGGTCACCTCCAGGTCGATGTCGTCGAAGCGCACCGTCCCCAGATCCTTGACCACCTCCAGCGCGGCCCCGTAGCGCACGAGGTCCTGGGTCAGGTCCCACCGCTCCTCGCCCGGAGCGATCCGGCTCGTCGCGATCGGTGCGGTGCCCTCGGGCTCACCGAAGGCGGCCACGCCCCGCCCCTCACCACCGCCCCCGACCGGACGCACCGGCAGCAGCACACGGGTGTGCTCCCCCTGGAACACCGAGAGGGTCACCGGCTCGGGCGATGGCCACACCAGCGGCCAGTAGGAGGTGGAGACCGAGACCCGCACCCGGTGCCCGGCCGGGAAGGCCTGGGCCACACCGTTGAGGGGGACCGACACGCGGTAACGGCGCCCCGGCACGAGCTTGCGCGGCCTCTCGTGGCCGTCGGCGTGGGTGAGGTTGAGCAGCCCGTAGGTCACCCGCGTGGCCTGCCCCTTGGGCGTGACGTCGCACAACCGCACCGCGACCATCGCGTCGGGCCGGTCCACCGCCAGTTCGAGTTCGACCACCGCCGAGCCCAGGATCTCCAACCGCTGCGGAAGCGGCACGCTGTCGAAGACGATGGACCCGCCGTCGTCCTCGCGCTGGTCGTAGGGCAGGTCCGGAGGGGCGTTGTACGAACACCACTTGCCCGCGTGCTGTCCGGTGGACAGCGGGGAGGACAGGGTCAGCACGTCCTCACGGCCCGAGGGCTCCCCCTCCGCGAGCACCCGGCCCGCGCCCAGGTCGCGCGGTACCAGCACGACCTCCGGCGAGGGCCACTCCCGCTCACCGACCCAGCGCCCCGGCCGGGCCTCGTAGGCGGTGGAGGGCGCCACGCTCTCCTGCATCCAGGCCCGCAGGACGGGCGCCTCCATCACGTCGTTGTCCACACCCTTGAGCCAGCGGTCCCACCAGCGCACCAGCTCCTGGAGGAAGCCGATGGCGGGGCCCGGCTGACCCAGGTGCGGGTACTTGTGCGACCAGGGGCCCAGCAGCCCCAGGCGGGGGACGCTCAGCCCCTCCAGCAGCCGGAAGACCGAGTTGGAGTAGCCGTCGGCCCACCCGCTGACGGCCATGACGGGCACCCGGATCGCGTCCAGGTCCTCGGCCACCGAACCGTGCCTCCAGTACGCGTCCCGGTGCTGGTGGCGCAGCCAGGTGTCGAGCCACAGGCCGCTGTGGTCCAGCCGCTCGTGCCACATGTCGCGCCAGCGCTCACCGACCAGCTCCGGATCGGGCGGGCAGGAGTTGTAGGCGAACATCGTGGAGGCCCACGACAGGTTGTCCCCCAGCAGGCACCCGCCCATGTAGTGCACGTCGTCGGAGTAGCGGTCGTCGGTGGAGCAGGCCGTCACGATCGCCCGCAGGCTCTCCGGCCGCCGCGCGGCGACCTGGAGGGCGTTGAACCCGCCCCAGGAGATGCCCATCATCCCGGTGCGGCCGTCGCACCAGGGCTGCCCGGCCAGCCAGGCCAGCACCTCCTCCGCGTCCAGGAGCTCGCGTTCCAGGTACTCGTCGGTGAGCACCCCCTCGGAGTCGCCGCTGCCGCGCAGGTCCACCCGGGCGCACGCGTACCCGTGCCCGGCCATGTAGGGGTGGTGCACCGAGTCGCGCTGCGCGGTCAGGTCGCGCCTGCGGTACGGGATGAACTCCAGGACCGCCGGCACCGGGGCCTCCTCGCTCCCCACCGGACGCCAGATCCGCGCGGCGAGCCGGACCCCGTCGCTGATCGGGATCAGGACGTACTCGTCCTCGCGGACCTGGTGGGGCAGTTCACTGACGGTCCTCATCCGCGGTCCCCCTCCTGTCGGACGCCGTCGGTGTCATGGATCGTGAAGGGCAGCTCCGCCACGCAGGCCCGGTACCTGCGCTCGCACTCCGCACTGTCCCCGCCGCCCACGAACACGTGGGCCAGCTCGAAGCTGTAGCTGTCCTGGAGGGGCAGGTCGGAGAGCCACTGGCCCTGGCGCGCGACGATCTCCACCTTCGTACCCGGCGCCGTCTTCTCCGCACGCGCGACGTCCTCGGCGGTGGGCACCGCCGCGACGAAGCCGTCGCGGAAGCGGCGCAGGAGCCACTTGGCGGCCACCGCGTACCGCCCGCCGCGCTCCAGCTCGGGCTCCTCCCCCAACGCGACCCTCAGGCAGATCTCGTGGTTGGACACCCCGCGCACCAGCTCGAACAGCCGGGCGTGCGACTGGGAGTGGCGCGGGTTGATCTCCAGGAGCCGCACGTCGCCGCTGCGCGGGTCGTGGAAGTACTCGATGTTGAAGGTGACGTCGTCCAGGCCGATCCGGGAGACCACCCGTTCGGACAGCTCGGTCAGGCGTGCGCCGACCTCTTCCGGCACCGTGGACGGGTACTCGTAGCGCAGGAAACTGGACGTGCCCGGATAGCGGTGGGAGTCGACGATCCCGTAGACGTGGGGGACGCCCCGGCGGACGTAGCCCTCGACGGTGAGCTGGTCACCCGTGGCCTCCTCCTCGGCCAGCGCGGCCGTGCCCCCGCACCCGGCCACCTCCGGGGGCAGCCGCAGCAGGTCCATCACCCACTGGAAGGACGTGCCGAAGCGCCCGGCGCCCGCCCTGATCCGGTCCATCGCCGCGCGGAACTCGTCGTCGTCGGCGGCGCGGAAGGCCAGCTCGGAGGAGCACGACTTCACCGGCTTGACCCACAGCGGGTAGGACAGCCCCTCCGGTTTGGCCGTGGCGTCGAGGCCGACCTCGGCGAAGCGGGGAACGGCCTCGGGGATGACGGCGCGCTGCTCCAGACGGCTCCAGTACTTGTGCTCGCACCGGACGACGGCTTCCAGGGGTGCGCACGACAGCCCCCGGTCCCGGCACAGCAGCGGCACCAGCGAGCTGACCGGGAAGTCCCAGAACCCGATGACCGCGTCGACCCCCTCCCCGAAGGAGTCGAGCCTGCCGGCCGCCAGGGCCAGGACCGCGGGCATGTCCACCGGCCGGTCCTGGCCGATCTCGTCGAGGTCGAGCAGTTGGAGGAAGCGGTAGCCGCGTTCGGCGGGCAGCGAGAGCAGAACCTCCCGGTTCTGGTCGTCGAGCCCCAGGACGAAGACGTTCGTGGTCATCGGGCACCTCCGGCGGGGTGGTGCCAGCCGGCGGCCACGCCCCCGCACCGAAGACCCGATGCGCCCCGGCCGCCGGCGCCACCCACTCCTACCTGTGAGGATGCCCCTCTCCCCCACCTGCCCCGACCGGACCGCGAGGCGTTTTCCGAACCTTTACCGGCCGCGGGTCCAAGCGGGACGGGCCGCGCGGGGAGCCCGCCTACCGGGGGGCGAGGGCCACCCCGGCCCACAGCTCGCGCACCGGCGAGGCGTCGCTGGCGTGCAGCAGGTCCTCGGCGTCCCACACCTTGACCGCGGTGGCCTCGGCCGTCACCGCGGGCCAGCCCGGGTCCCCCGTGGCGGCGAAGTCGCGCCAGGCCGCGACCATCCGCCCCGACAGCGCCCGGTGGGCCTCACCGGGCTCGCCGTCGAGCAGGAACCGCCCGAAGTCGGTGTCCAGGTTGCCGAACGCGAACGGCAGGTCGAAGGCGTGGCAGGCCCCCAGGCGCCCCTCCATGGCGGGGCTCTCCGCGGCCAGCCGGAAGAAGTGGGCACGGCCCCCGGCCGCGGCGTGCGCCTCGGCGAAGCGCACCGTGTACTCGCAGAACAGCGCGTCGCCCTGGATCGCGGCGAACAGCTCGCGCAGCGTGGCCCCGGGGTGCACCGACCGGTAGGCGGCCACCGCGCCCTCGCCCAGCCCCAGGCGGGAGGCGGTCACCGCCAGCGAGGACTCGCCGTCGATCTCCACGCTCTGCCCCAGCTCGGTGAACAGCCGGTACTCGTGGGCGTTGTGGCCGACCAGCAGGTCCACCCCCGAGGCGGCGCCGCGCGCGACCGCCTCCAGCGGGGCCTCGGGCAGTTCGGGGCCGCCGACCACGGGCGCGAAGCAGGTGAGGGGCCTGGTGCGCACTCCTGCCGAGCCCCCGGCGGGGGCGGAGGCGAGCACCTCGTCGGTGGCCTCCAGCAGCTTCTCCGGCGCCAGCGCGGCCAGGGCCCCGGCCTCCAGCGGCACGCCCGCGGCGGCGGCGATCCGCCCGGAGACCGCCCGCGCCGTGTCGGCGGTGAGCATGTCCCCCGGAACGCTGTGCGCGATCGCGCGCCGGAAGAGCCCCCGGGCGGACGGCGAGGCCATCAGGCACGCGACCGAACCGGCCCCGGCGGACTCCCCCGCCACCGTCACGTTGTCGGGGTCTCCCCCGAAGGCGGAGACGTTCTCCCGCACCCACCGCAGGGCGGCGGCCTGGTCGAGCAGGCCGCGGTTGTCGGGGCGGCCGGGCACGTGGCCGAAGCCCTCGAAGCCCAGCCGGTAGTTGACCCCCACCACGACCAGGCCGCTCTCGGCGAGCCGGGTGCCGTCGTAGGTGGCCTCGGAGGCCGCTCCGACAATGTAGGCGCCCCCGTGGATCCACACCAGCACGGGGGCGCGGTCGCCCTCGCGGGCGGCGGTCCACACGTTGAGCGACAGGCAGTCCAGGGACGTGTGCGGGGTCCAGGGCGCCGCGCCCAGGAGCTGGTTCCCCTGCGGGGGCGGGGGACCGAAGGAGGTGCAGTCGCGGACGCCGTCCCAGGGGGCGGCGGGCGCGGGGGCGGCGAAGCGGTACTCCCCGAAGGGGGCGGCGGCGTAGGGCACGCCCCGGTAGACGGCGACCCCGCCGCTCTCGGAGCGCGGCGAGGCGGTGCCCCGGACCCGCCCGCCCGCTGTCGTCACTGTGTGCTCGGCGTCCACGTGCGTCCTCCCCATCGGTGCGCGACACCCCACACCTAACAACGTTAGGCAGACCGGCGCAAGACCCCGGGAACGGCCCCGCTGCGACGCACCCGCCCGCGACACCCGTCCGATCAGCCGGGACGCGGAGGGCGCCCGAACCGACCGACCGGTAACATACCACCTGGTCGGTATGAACAGACGAAGGAGAGGTCGCCCATGCGCGCCATCCAGATCACCGAGTTCGGCGGACCCGAGGTCCTGCACCTCACCGAACTGCCCGATCCCCAGGCGGGCCCCGGCGAGGTGCTCGTCGACGTCACCCGCGCCGGGGTCAACTTCGCCGACACCCACCAGGCCGAGAACAGCTACCTGTCCCCCGCCGCGCTTCCGCTGGTCCCGGGCATGGAGATCGCCGGACGCACCGCCGACGGCCGCCGCGTGGTCGCCCTGACCACCAGCGGCGGCTACGCCGAGAAGGCCACCACCGACACCGCCACGGCCTTCGACATCCCCGACGGCGTCTCGGACGAGGACGCGCTCGCCCTGGTCGTGCAGGGCGCCACCGCCTGGGTGCTGCTGCGCAGGTCCGTACGGATGGACCCGGGCGAGACGGTCGTGGTGCACGCGGCGGCGGGCGGCGTGGGCACGCTCGCCGTCCAGCTGGCCAAGCGGTTCGGCGCCGGGCGGGTCGTCGCCGTGGCCAGCAGCGAGGACAAGCGCGCGCTGGCCGCGGAGCTGGGCGCGGACGCCGTCGTGGACTCGGCCGCGCCCGACATGACCGAGGCGCTGATCGGGGCCAACGGCGGGCGGCGCGTGGACGCCGTCCTGGACATGGTGGGCGGCCGGGTCACCGACCAGAGCGTGCGGGCACTGGCCCCGTTCGGACGCCTGGCCTTCTACGGAATGGCCTCGCGCGAGCTGCCCAGCCCGGTGCAGCCCGCCAACCTCATGCGCTTCTCCACCAGCGTGAGCGGCATGTGGCTGCCGCACGTGTGGACGCTGCCGGGCGAGGTGATGGGCCGGGCGATGGCCGAGCTGTTCACGCTGGTGGCCGAGGGGCACCTGAGGCCCGTCCTGGGCGGCTCCTACCCCCTGGGCGAGGCCGCGCGGGCGCACGAGGCGCTGCGTTCCCGGGGCACCTTCGGCAAACTCACCCTCGACACCACTGCCTGAGGCAGCACCACCTTTACCACGTAGATCACCAAATGTCCGGCGTGTCGGATTTCGGTGACCCGGAGGTGTACCGGCGCGGACCCGGTGAGCGCCGCGCCGGTACGCCGCGCCGGACGGGCACCGCTCCGCCGCGAGGAGCCCGGGGGGAGCCCTCCGCGCGGGCGGCCCTACTCGGCGGCGGTGCGGTAGACCAGGTCGGCGTAGTCGGGGTGGCGCTGGATCCACCCCTTGACGAAGGGGCACAGGGGCAGCACCGCCAGTTTCCGCGGGCGCACGTCGTCCAGGGCCCCTCTGACCAGGGCCCCGCCCAGGCCCTGCCCCTCGTGGGCGGGGTCGATCTCGGTGTGGGTGAAGGTCACCATGTCGTCGGTGAGGATGTACTCGGCGAACCCGGCCACCTCCCCGTCGACCCTGATCTCGTAGCGTTTCCGGTCCCGTACGTCGACCACGTCGGTCGTCATGGAAGCCCTCACTTTCCGGTCCGCGGGGGGACGTCGTCGGCCCGCGCCGCCATTGTCCCGCTTCGGCGCACCTTTCGCCCCTTGCGGCACGCACCTCCCCCGACATAGAGTCGCCATGACATACCGACCAGTCGGTCTAAGGAGAGCGGAATGACATCCCGGTTCGGCGGGCGGACCGCCATCGTCACCGGCGCGAGCCGGGGCATCGGCCTGGCCGTCGCCCAGCGGCTCGTCGACGAGGGCGCGCGCGTGTGCGTCACGGCGCGCAGGCCCGAGCCCCTGGAGGAGGCCGTCAAGGCCCTGGGCGGACCCGAGCACGCCATCGGGGTCCCCGGCCGGGCCGACGACCCCGAACACCAGGACGCGGCCGTGGCCGCCACCCTGGAGGCCTTCGGCAGTATCGACATGTTCGTCAACAACACCGGCATCAATCCGGTCTACGGGCGGATGGTCGACCTGAACCTGGACGCGGCCCGCAAGATCTTCGAGGTCAACGTGCTGTCCGCGATCTCGTGGACGCAGAGGGCCTACCACGCCTGGATGGCCGAGCACGGCGGCTCCGTCGTCAACGTCTCCTCCGTGGCCGGGGTCAAGCCCGCCCCCGGCATCGGCTTCTACGGCGCCACCAAGGCGACGCTCATCCACGTCACCGAGGAGCTGGCCGTCGAGCTGGGCCCGGGGGTCCGCGTGAACGGCGTCGCCCCGGCCGTGGTCAAGACCCGGTTCGCCTCCGCCCTCTACGAGGGGCGCGAGGAGGAGGTCTCCGCCCAGTACCCCCTGGGGCGCCTGGGCGAACCCGGGGACGTGGCGGGCGCGGTGGCCTTCCTGCTCTCCGACGACGCCTCCTGGATCACCGGCCGCACCCTCGTCCTCGACGGCGGCCTCACCCTCACCGGAGGTGTGTGACATGGACCTGACCGACACCGGGGCCGTGGTCACCGGCGCGGGCAACGGCATCGGCGCCGCGATCGCGCGCAGGCTCGCCGGAGCCGGGGCGCGCGTGGTGGTCAACGACCTGGACGCGGGCGCGGCCGAGGCCGTGGCCGCCGAGATCGGCGGGGTGGCCGTCCCCGGCGACGCCGCGAGCGAGGCGGGCGTCACCGCGCTCGTGGCCGAGGCCGGGGCGCACCTGGGCGGCATCGACCTGTACGCGGCCAACGCGGGCGTGGGCGTGGGCGGCGGCCCCGAGGCCCCCGAGGCCGACTGGGACCTGGCCTGGCAGGTCAACGTGATGGCCCACGTGCGCGCCGCCCGCGAGCTGGTGCCCGGTTGGCTGGAGCGCGGACAGGGCCGCTTCCTGACCACGGTGTCGGCCGCGGGCCTGCTCACGATGCTGGGCAGCGCGCCGTACTCGGTGACCAAGCACGCCGCGCTGGCCTTCGGCGAGTGGATGTCGGCCACCTACGGCGACCGCGGGATCACCGTGCAGTGCGTGTGCCCGATGGGCGTGCGCACCAACCTGCTGGAGAGCAGCGGCGACACCGGCAGGGCCATCCTGTCCCCGGAGGCGATCACCCCCGAGGAGGTCGCCGACGCGGTGATGGTCGGCCTGGCCGACGGGCGCTTCCTGATCCTTCCGCACCCCCAGGTCGCCGACCACTACGCGGCCCGGGCCGACGACACCGACCGCTGGCTCGCGGGGATGCGCCGCCTCCAGGCCAGGGTCTTCGAGGGGCGGACGTGAGCGGCGAACACGCGGACGCGCTCCCGGGCCTGGACCTGACCGGCCTGCGCGCCTACCTGGACGCGGCCGTGCCCGGCCTGGTCTCGGGCCCCCTGGAGGGCCGGATGGTCGCGGGCGGCAAGTCCAACCTGACCTACGTGGTCACCGACGGCGCCGGCAGCTGGGTGGTGCGCCGTCCGCCGCTGGGCCACGTGCTGGCCACCGCGCACGACATGCCCCGCGAGTACCGGGTGATGAGCGCGCTGCGCGACACCGCCGTGCCCGTCCCGCGCACGCACGTGCTGTGCGAGGACTCCGAGGTTCTGGGCGCGCCGTTCTACGTCATGGAACACGTGGCGGGCACCCCCTTCCGCACCCGCGACGAGATCGCCCCGCTGGGCGCCGAGGCCGTCCGCGGCGTGGCCGAGGCGCTGATCGCCACCCTGGGCGAGCTGCACGCGGTGGAGCCCGAGGAGGTCGGGCTGGGCGACTTCGGCCGCCCGCGGGGGTTCCTGGAGCGCCAGGTGCGCCGCTGGGGCAAACAGCTGGAGGCCTCCCGCAGCCGGGACATCCCCGGTATCGACGAGCTGCGCGACAGGCTCGCCGCGACGCTGCCCGAGCAGTCTGCGCCCGCGATCGTGCACGGCGACTACCGCCTGGACAACGTGCTGGTCACCTCCGCGGGGCGCGTCAACGCGGTCCTGGACTGGGAGATGGCCACGCTCGGCGACCCGCTCGTGGACCTGGGCCTGATGCTCGTCTACCAGGCGCAGCCCGTGGGTGTGGACGCCGTGCCCGCCACCTCCGCCGAGGGCTACCCCTCCCCCGAGGAGCTGGTGGGCATGTACGCCGCCGCGACCGGCCGCGACGTGTCCCGGCTGGGCTGGTACGTGGCCCTGGGCTGCTTCAAGCTCGCGGTGATCGCCGAGGGCATCCACTTCCGCCACGGTCGGGGGCTGACCGTCGGGGCGGGCTTCGACGGGATCGGAGAGGTGGTCGCGCCCCTGGTGGAGCGCGCCCACACCATGCTGGAGGAGGACTGAACATGGACTTCGCCCACGACAGGGAGACCGAGGAGCTGCGCGAACGGCTGCTCGCCTTCATGGACGAGCGCGTCTACCCGGCCGAGGCCGTGCTGGAGGAGCAACTGGCCGCGCGCCAGGACCGCTGGTCCACCGCGCCGGTGGTGCGCGAACTCCAGGCCGAGGCGCGCGAGCGCGGGCTGTGGAACCTGTTCCTGGCGGGCCACCCCGAGCACGGCGGCCTGCCCAACCTGCGGTACGCGCCGCTGGCGGAGATCACCGGGCGCAGTCCGCGACTGGCCCCGATCGCGCTCAACTGCGCCGCGCCCGACACCGGGAACATGGAGGTGCTGACGATGTTCGGCACCCCGGAGCAGCGTGAGCGCTGGTTGGAACCCCTGCTCGACGCCAGGATCCGGTCGGCGTTCGCGATGACCGAGCCCGCGGTGGCCTCCTCCGACGCCACCAACATCACCACCAGCATCGTCCGCGACGGCGACGATTACGTGGTCAACGGGCGCAAGTGGTACATCACCGGGGCCCTCAACCCCGAGTGCGCCGTGTTCATCGTGATGGGCAAGACGGACCCCGACGCCGAGCGGCACAGGCAGCAGAGCATGGTGCTGGTGCCGCGCGACACCCCCGGGCTGACGGTCAGGCGGGGCATGACGGTGTACGGCTACGACGACAGCGATCACGGCGGCCACGCCGAGGTGGTGTTCGAGGACGTGCGGGTGCCCGCCTCGAACCTGGTCGGCGACGAGGGCGAGGGGTTCGCCATCGCCCAGGCCCGGTTGGGGCCGGGCCGCATCCACCACTGCATGCGCGGTATCGGCATGGCCGAGCGGGCCCTGGAGCTCACCTGCCGCCGGGTGCTGGACCGCGTGGCCTTCGGGCGGCCGCTGGCCGAGCAGGGCGTGGTCCGCGAGTGGATCGCCGAGGCGCGCGTGGCCATCGAGCAGCTGCGGCTGCTGGTGCTCAAGACCGCCTACCTGATGGACACGGTGGGCAACAGGGGCGCGCACACCGAGATCCAGGCGATCAAGATCGCCACCCCGCGCACGGTGGAGTGGATCCTGGACAAGGCGATCCAGGCGCACGGCGCGGCCGGGGTCAGCCAGGACCTGCCCCTGGCCGGATGGCTGGCGGGGGTGCGGTCGCTGCGGCTGGCAGACGGTCCCGACGAGGTGCACCTGCGCTCGCTGGGCCGCGCGGAGCTGCGCAAGTACCGCTAGCGGCGCTCCGCGCGCCGCGGGAGAGCGTGAGGGGGCCGGACGCGGCGCGTCCGGCCCCCTCGCCGCCGGTTCCCCTCACCGCCGGTTCCCCTCGCTCAGGCCCCGGGGCGCAGCCCCGCCACGAGCAGGTCGGCGAAGTGGCGCCCCACGTCCTCGCCGCCGAGTGCGCCGCCCGGGTGGTACCAGGTGCTCAGGTGGTGCACCGAGCCGAAGAAGTAGTTCACCACCAGGTCGGCGGAGACGTCGGTGCGAAAGACCCCCTCGTCCTGCCCCTGGGCGACCATGTCCCGGAAGGTCTCGTGGTAGCGGCGGCGCTCGGCGCGCACGGCGCGCTGCTTGTCCTCGCTCAGCTGGTGCATGGAGCGGAAGAAGATGACGGTGTCGTCGAGGTTGGCGACGCTGGTGACGATGACGTCGGCCGCGGCGGCGTGCACGCGGTCGGCCACCGGCTCCTCCCGCGAGGCGATCCGCACCAGGTGCTCGGTCTGCATGCGCAGCACGCGCGCGTAGACCTCGTAGAGCAGGTCGTCCTTGGAGCCGAAGTAGTGGTACATGGCGCCCTTGGTGACGCCCGCGGCGGCCACGACCTCCTGTACGGAGGTGCCCTCGTAGCCGTTGGAGGCGAACAGGCGCGTCGCCGCCCCCAGGAGGCGCTCGGGTACCGACCCGGTCGGTGTGTCGGCCTCGGCCGTCCGCTGTCCTCGCGCCATGTGCTGCCCCACCTCGTGCCCCGTCAGTCCCGGAAATACCGGCCGGGACAGCATACCGACCGGCTGGTACCCGACGCCACGCACACGGGTGCCGCTGCTCACACCACCCGCAGGTCGACCTTGCGCCCGTCGGGATCGGTGAGCACGCGGCGCCCCGGCTCCAGCGGTGGGACGGCGCGGTCTCCGCGCACGGTGAACCCCAGGCGCGCCGCGCCCGTGGAGCGTTCGGCCGTGGCCGGGTAGATCTCGACGACCATGCCGTCGGCCAGTTCGGCCGCGTGGTGCTCGGGCCCCGAACCGTGCCGCTCGCGGACGAAGCGCAGACCGAGCCCGGTGTAGAAGGCGCGGCACTCCTCGACCCGGTCGGTGTAGAGGACCAGGAGCGTGGCGCGCGGGAGCGCCGCCCCGGGGAGCCCGTCCGCCTCCGGACCCTCCTCCAGGATCCGCCGGGCGCGGGCGTACTTGGCGCGCAGCCGCCGCGCCTGTTCGTCGGGCAGCAGGGCCAGGCGGCGCTCGTCGGAGTTGTGGGCGTTGTCGGCGAGCTTGACCAGCCTGCCCAGCGGGTCGGCGGCGGCGCGGCGCACCGCCTCCTCGTAGGGCTCCCCCGGGCGCCGGGTCACCGACTCCACCGCGCGCACGACCTCCTCCGGGCATCCCCGCGCGCGCAGGTCGTCGGCGGTGAGCGGGGTGTCCTCCAGCACGTCGTGCAGCACCCCGGCCGTCTGGGCGCGCTCGCCGTGCCCGGCGAGCAGGTCGCGCACCGCGAACACGTGCTCGGCGTAGGGCCGCCCGGCCCGGTCGGCCTGCCCGGCGTGGGCCTCCTCCGCCAGGCGCGAAGCCTGTTCCAGCGTCATCGCCACCGTCCTGCCACCCCTTCCCCGTCACGCCGACCGTACCGGGCGCGCGGGGACGGGGCAGGCCCTCAGTCCCCCACGAAGTTGTCCCCGTACTCCTCCGAGGGCGCCACGGGCGTGATGACGTCGACCAGCACCCCGCCGGGGTCGGCCACGATGAAGTGCCGCTGGCCGAACGGCTCGGTGCGGATCTCCAGTTCGGGACGCAGGCCGCCGCGCACCACCAGGCGCTCCCACTCGGCGTCCACGTCCTCCACCTCGAAGTTGAGCAGCAGGCCCTGGACGGGCCTGCGGTAACCCTCGGGGACGGTGGGGTGCCCGGGGTCGAGCAGGGCCAGCTCGTACTCGGGCGGGCCGGGCCTGCGCAGGCTCACGTACCAGTCGGCGGCGAAGGTCTCCTCGAAGCCGAACAGGCCGACGTAGAAGTCGCGGCACTCGGCCAGACGGGGCGTGCCGAGCACCGGATAGAAGCTGCTGAGCCGCATGGACTCCACCTTTCACGTACCTTCGGTATGTGAAGGTACGCTATTGGCATACCTTCGGTATGTCAACAAGGGGGGTCGGACATGGCCGCTGGACCGGGCAGCCGCGCGCGGCAGCGCGAACGCACCAGGCGCGTCCTGCTGGGCGAGGCCCGCAGGCTGTTCGCCGCGCACGGGTACGGCGGGGTGGGGCTGGCCCGGATCGTGGCGGACTCCGCGGTCACCAAGGGCGCCCTGTACCACCACTTCGAGGGCAAGCCGGACCTGTTCCGCGCGGTCCTGGAGGAGGTGCAGTCCGAGGTCGGCGACGCCGTGGCGCGGGCGGCGGACGCGCACGCCGACCCGTGGGACCGGCTGACCGCCGGGTGCCGGGCCTTCCTCACCGCCAGCACCGCGCCGGACGTGCGGCGGATCATGCTGGTGGACGGGCCCGCCGTGCTGGGCTGGAGCACCTGGCGGGCCCTGGACGAGGCCGCCTCGGCCCGCCACCTGGCCGAGGCGCTCTCCGCACTGGTCGGGGCGGGCGTCCTGGAGCCGCGGCCGGTCGCGCCCGTGGCCCACCTGCTCTCGGGGGCGATGAACGAGGCCGCGCTGTGGCTGGCCGACAGCGACGACCCCGAGGACCTGGAGCAGGTGTGGGAGGCGCTGTCGCGCATGTTGGAGTCCCTGCGCCGCACCTGAGCCGGGTCCGCCCCGGTCCGGTGCCGGGCGGGGCGGACGGGGGCGGGCGGAGCCCTCGGTCAGGACCCGGAACGCCCCGGTTCGGGCGCTATCGTGGCCCCCATGGCGGAGAGCACGCAGACGGACGAGGACACGCAGTTCCGCGACGACTTCGTCGGGCGCTTCTCCGAGTACTGGCAGTCGCAGGGCCGCCCCCGCGCCGAGGGCCGCATCGTGGGCTACCTGCTCGTGGCCGACCGCGAGGCGGTGAGCGCCGAGGAGATCGCCGACGGCGCCCGGGTCAGCCGGGGGACGGTGTCGCAGTCGGTGCGGCGCCTGCGCGAGATGGGCTTCGTGGAGCTGGTCCCCTCCCCCGGGAGCCGATCGCGGCTGGTCGCCATGGACGAGGACGTCTGGGGCGGGTTCCTGCGCAACGAGCGCTCCTACCTGCGGCGGCAGAGGGAGCTCGCGGCGTCGGCGCTGGAGCGCCTGCCCGGCCTGAGCCCGCCCGCGCGCACCCGGCTGCGCAACATGCACGACTACATGACCTGGCTGGACGACTACCACGACACCCTGCTCTCCTCCTGGGAGGAGTACAAGGCCCGGCGGGACTGACGGCTCAGTCCCGCCCGTCGCCCGCCACCGCCCGGGAGCCGCTCCGCGGAGGGCGGCACACCCTCAACCGACGGTTCCGGCGCGGGACTCCCTCTCGTGCGGGATGACCAGCGGCGTGCGGGTGCGCGGGTCGGGCACCACGTCGCAGGGCAGCCCGAACACCTCCTCCACCAGGCGGGCGGTCACGACCTCCTCCGGGGGGCCGTCGGCGACCACCCTGCCCGCGTCCATCAGCACCAGGCGGGTGGCGAACCGGGCGGCCTGGGCCAGGTCGTGCAGGACCGCGACCACCGTGCGCCCCCGGCGGTGCAGGTCGGCGAACAGCTCCAGCAGGTCGTACTGGTGGGCGATGTCCAGGTAGGTGGTGGGCTCGTCCAGCAGCAGGACGCCGGTGTCCTGCGCCAGGACCATCGCCACCCAGGCGCGCTGGCGCTGGCCGCCCGAGAGTGAGCCCACCTGGGTGTCGGCCAGGTCGGTCAGCCCGGTCAGCTCCAGCGCGCGGCCGATCGCCGTCTCGTCCTGGGGGCTCCACTGGCGCACCAGCGTGTGGTGCGGGAAGCGGCCGCGGGCGGCCAGGGCCCGCACGGTGATGCCCTCGGGGGCGGTCGGGCTCTGCGGCAGCAGCGCCATCTGGCGCGCGACCGCCTTGGCGCGCTGGCCGCGCACGTCCCTGCCGTGCAGCAGCACCCGCCCCGACATCGGCTTGTTCACCCGCCCCAAAGCCTTGAGCAGCGTGGACTTGCCGCAGCCGTTGGGGCCGACGATAACGGTGAACTCGCCCTCGGCCACACCCAGGTCGAGGTCGCGCACGACCGGTTCGGCCCCGTACCCCAGGGTCAGGCCCTCCGCGGACAGCACCAGACTCACAGCACACCCTTTCGCCATTCACGAATCAGCAGGTAGCCCAGGTAGACGCCGCCGAGGCCCATGGTGAAGACGCCGACCGGCAGCCCGTCTCCGACCGGGGACTGCTGGACGGCCAGGTCCGCCGCCACCAGCAGCAGGGCCCCGACCAGGGCCGACAGCACCATGTTGGGGCCCGGCACGGCGGAGAGGCGGCGCGCGATCTGCGGCGCGGTCAGCGACACGAACGCGATCGGACCGGCCACGCTCACCGCGGCCGCGGACAGCACCACCGACAGGCAGACGGCGGCGGTGCGGGTGCGGGCGGCCCGCGCACCGAGTGCGTCGGCGAGTTCGTCGCCCATCTCGTTGAGGGAGACCGGTCCGGCCAGCGCCGCCACGAACGGCAGCGCCAGCAGCAGGACCGCCCAGATGGTGGTGGCGTGCTCCCATGAGCGGGCGCCCAGGCTGCCGTTGACGTAGGCGGACAGGACGCTGGCCTGGTCGCGGGCCATCACGGACACCACGAAGTGGGTGAAGGCCTGCGCCATGGCGGCCACCCCGATGCCCGCCACGATCAGGCGGCCGGGATGGCGCAGCCCCGTCCCGGTCACCGAGGCCACGACGACCATGGCCAGGGCGGCACCGGCCAGGGCGCCCAGCGGCACGGGGAGCACACCGGGCAGGACCAGGGCGGCGAAGGCCGCGCCCGCCCCGGCTCCGGCGCCGAGTCCGATGACGTCGGGGCTGCCCAGGGGGTTGCGGGTGACGGACTGGAAGAGCGCGCCCGCCAGGCCCAGGGCCGCGCCCGTGCCCGCGGCCACCGCCAGGCGGGGACCGCGCAGCCGTTCGAGCACGAAGGTCTCGGTGGCCTCGCCCCCGCCCGCCAGGACGGTGGGCAGGCGGGTCAGGGGCACGCCGAGCCGGCCGAGGGCGAGCGTGGCGGCCGCGGCGGCGACCATCAGGAGCAGGAGTCCGGCCGCCCACAGCAGCGAGCGCCGGTGGACGGGCAGCGCGACCGGGCCCAGCCTCAGCACGGGAGGGGAGGCCCCCAGGGGTCGGGCGCGCCCGTGCTCCGGCCGGGCCGGGCTCACCGGAGGCGGGGACGTGCGGGTGGTGCGGGTCATGGGGTACTCCGCATCCTGCGGACCGCGTACAGCAGGACGGGCGCACCGACGAACGCGGTGACGACGCCGACCATGAGTTCGGTGGGACGCACGATGGTACGGCCGACGACGTCGGCGAGCAGCAGCAGGGTCGGGCCCACCAGCAGCGCGAAGGGAACCTGCGCGCGGAAGTCGACGCCGACCAGGGCGCGCACCACGTGCGGCACGGCCAGGCCGACGAAGGCGATGGGCCCGGCGGCCGCGGTGGCCCCGGCGGCGAGCAGGGTTCCCGCCACGAGCCCGGCCGAGCGGGTCCACACCGTGTTGGCGCCGGTGGCGATCGCGGCCTCCTCCCCCAGGGCCAGGGCGTTGAGGCCGCCGCAGACCACGAGGGCGAGCAGGACACCGACGCCGATGACCGGCAGCACGGACGCGATGACGTCGTAGCCGCGCCCGGCCAGGGAGCCGACCACCCAGTAGCGGTAGCTGTCGAAGGTCTCGGGCAGGCTCAGGGCCACCGCCTGGACGTAGGCGGTGAGCACGGCGGAGACCACCGCGCCCGCCAGGACCAGGCGGACCATGCCGCCGTCACCGCCGCGGCTGCCCACCGTGTAGGCGGCCAGCCCCGCGACCAGGGCCCCGGGCAGCGCCCACCAGACCGTCGCGGTGACCGAGGTGGGGCCGAACAGCGCGGTGGCCGTGACCACCGCGGCGGCGGCCCCGGCGTTGACGCCCAGCAGACCGGGGTCGGCGAGGGGGTTGCGGGTGACGCCCTGCATGAGGGTGCCCGCCAGGGCCAGGGCGGCCCCGGCCACCACCCCCAAAACAGTGCGCGGGTAGCGGCTCTCCACCACCGTGGTGGTGAAGGAGTCCGCCCCGCCGGTGATCGCCGCCCACACGTCGGCGACCGGTGTGGGCCTGCTGCCCATGACGAGGCTGAGCAGGACCGCACCCGCCAGCGCGGCGACGCCCGCACCGAGCATGAGCGCGGTGCGGGCGGGACGCGTGCGGGGCGCGGCCGCGGTTGTCTTCGCGCTGACCATGGAGAAGCTAGTTCCCGATGTTCTGGGCGGCCTCTTCGATCATGGGCACGTAGCGGTCGATGACCCAGGGGACGGTCAGCGGGTTGATGATCGAGGAGGCGGTGACGAAGGAGTTGTCCTCGGAGGCGACCACGGCGCCGCTCTCGACGGCGGGGATGGCCGCGTACAGCTCCTGGGCCTCGATCTCGGCGCGGGTCTCGGGGTCGCTGTAGAACGTGAAGAGCAGGTCGCTCTCGGAGAGCTGGTCGGCGTTCTCCAGGCCGATGAGGGCCGAGTCGGTGCCCTCGGTCTCGGGGAGGGTCTCCACGACCGGGTCGACGGTCAGGCCCATCCCGCGGACCATGGCCACGCGCTGCTCGTCGGGCAGGAACACGCCGAGGGTGCCGGGGCCGTCGGTGTAGACGTAGGAGAAGGTCAGGTCGGCGAACTGCTCGTTTGCCGCCGCGGCCTCGTCGAACTGCGTCTCGATGTCCTGGATGAGGCCCTGGGCCTCCTCGGGCTGGCCGAGTGCCTCCCCGACGATCTCGATCTGCTGGTCCCAGTCGGTGCTCCAGGGCAGCTCGGGGTAGGCGACCGTGGGGGCGATGTCGCTCAGGATGTCGTACTGCTCCTGGGTGACGCCGGACCAGGGGGCGAGGATGACGTCGGGCGCCAGCTCGATGATCGCCTCGAAGTCGATGTCGTCGGCGCCGGCGAACTGGGCGGGCAGTTCCTCTCCCGCCTCGGTGACCGCCTCGTGGATCCACGGCAGGTAGCCGGTGTCGTCGCTGCCCCACTCGTAGCTCTCGACGCCCACGGGCACGACGCCGAGGGCGATGGCGGTCTCGGCGGAGCCCTGGCCGAGGGTGACCACGCGCTCGGGCTGCTCGGGGATCTCGGCGGTGCCCAAGGCGCTGTCGATGCTGACCGGGAACTGGCCGCCGGCGGTGTCGCCGCCGCTCTCACCGGTGCTCTCCTCCGCGCTGCCGCACGAGGTGAGGCCGAGGGCGAGGAGGGCGGTGAAGGCGATGCCGCTGACACGGCGAAGGGTGGAGGCCATGCTCACACTGCTTTCTTCGTCATGGGGAGTGGCCGCGCCGTGTGCGGGCGGGCCGTTTCCGCGCATGGGGGCGTCCCGAGGGGGAAACACGGAGGACAGAACGGGAGGATCCCGGCGAAACCAAGGTTAGTCTAACCTCACTCGGTTTGGATTTCAAAAGTTCTGAACTCCGGGCACCGGCCCCGGCCGCCTCTCCCTGCCCCCGCCTGACACAGCCTTGACCTGCCATGGAGCTTGTCCGAGATCTCCTCGGGAAGTGCCTCTAGAGGCAACCACCAACGCGAGGAGCACCATGATCGCCAAACTGTCCGAGATGGGCGTCACGTCCGAGATGGCCTACGGGGCCGGTTTCGTCTCCGTGGGCCTCTCCTTCGCCGCCTGGGTCGCCTCCAAGAAGGGGGAGGATTCCGGGCTGGACCGCGCCGACCGGTGGGGAATCTTCATCGGTGAGTGGGCACCCACCTTCTTCGCGATCGGCGTCGCGCTTCGGCTGGAGGAGTCCACGAAGAAGTAGGTCCGCGCCGCGGCGTCCGGCACACGGGCGCGACGCGGACGGACGCACCCCGCGCCCGGTCGGAGCCGTTCCGGCCGGGCGCGACGCGTGTGCGGCGCCGACGGGAACCGCGAGCGCACCCGCGCCGGTGGGGACGGGCCGCCCGCAGCTCCCCCGTGCGGCGCGGCCGGGCCCGGCTCCGGCGCCCCGGAGGACTAGGCCGAGCGCCCTCCCCCGCTCAGCCGACCATTCCTCCCAGGTGGACGCGGGCCCCCGGGGCCGCAGCGGCGCGAAGGCGCCCTCGTCGGGGTGGTTGCCGCGTGACGCCGCTCAGGGTCGGCCGTGGTTACTCCGGTACAGGCTGCTCCACCCGCGGTCACCCATGCCGACGGTGTGCAGGTCCTCGACCCCCGTCACACCGAGCTGTTCGGCCAGGGCGTGCGTGACCTTGTGCTGCCGGTCCAAGGCGCGGCGCTCGACTTTCGCGCGGACCGCGGCCGCGGCGCGGAGCCGTCCACAGGGGGCCGGTGACAGGTTGGCGGGCGCCGTCGGCCGGGCATACGGGAAGCGACGCACACGACGAGGGAGAGCCTATGTGCCTGCACGGAACCGGTGAGACCGTCCGCTCGCGGAGCGGCGAGGCCGGGTCGGGACCCGCCGGACCACCCGGCTCGCCGGGCCGCCCGCGCCCGTGGCCCACGGGCTTTCGCAGGGTGGCCGACCTCAGCCACGTGCTCTCGCCGACGATGCCCTCGTGGGGGGAGGACAAGCCCCGGCGCGAGAGCCTGGGCGACCCGGTGCCCGAGGGCGGGTTCGGCTTCTACCTGCAGCAGTGGACCCTGACCGAGCACTCGGGCACGCACCTGGACGCGCCGGGGCACGTGATCGGCGGCGGGCGGCTGGTCCCCGACATCCGGCCGGACGAACTCCTCGCCCCGGCGGCGGTGATCGACATCCGCGCCCGGGCGGCCGAGGACCCCGACACCACGGTGACGGTGGACGACGTGCTGGCCTTCGAGCGCGCGCACGGACGGATCCCGGCGGGGGCGGCGGTGCTGATGCACTCGGGGTGGAGCACCCGGTGGGCGCTGGGCGACGAGGCGGTGCGCGGGGTGGCCGCGGACGGCTCCTGGCACTTCCCGGGGTTCGGTCCCGAGGCCTGCGAGTTCCTGATCGAGCGGCGCGGGGTGGTCGGGGTGGGCGTGGACACGCTGAGCACCGACCCGGGCGAGTCCACCGGCTTCCCCGCGCACGAGGTGGTGGGCAGAGCCGACCGCTGGGGGCTGGAGTCGCTGACCGGGCTGGAGCAGCTGCCGCCGAGCGGGGCGCTGATCAGCGTGGGGGTCATGCCCGGCCTGGACGCCTCCGGAGGACCCAGCCGGGTTCTGGCCATGTGGTGAGGCGGCGCTGTGGTGAGACGGCGCCTGTGGTGAGGCGGCGCTGTGGTGGGGCCGCGCTGTTCAGCAGCCCTCGACCCGGGGCATCGCCCCGCCGTCGGGGTGCCACTCCAGCAGCATGATGGTGGCGTCGTCGGTGAAGCTGCCGCGCTGGTGGTCGTGGATGGCGTGGACCAGGCGCCGCAGCGTCTCCGGGGCGGGTTCGTCGGCGGCGGTGGCGCGGATGATGAAGTCGGCGAACCGTTCGAGGCCGAACATCCGCCCCTGGCTGTCGTGCGCCTCGGTCACCCCGTCGGTGTAGAGCAGGATCCGGTCGCCGGGTTCGAGCTGGACCCGGTGCACGGCGCGCGGCTCCGCCTCGCCGAGCACGGCGCCGAGCCCGAGCGGCACCTCGGGGGTCCGCTCCAGGGCGTCGTCCAGCAGCACTCCGCGCCGCAGGAGCAGGGGCGCGGGGTGGGCGCAGTTGACCCAGGCGAACTCCCCGGTGGACAGGTTCAGGGAGGTGAAGACGGCGGTGCAGAAGCGGTCGGGGAGCCAGGAGGTGAGCGCGCCCTCCACGCTGTCGGTGAGTTCGGCCAGGTCGGCGCCGTTGCGCCGGGCGTTGCGGATCCCGGCCATGGCCACGGACGCGGTCAGCCCGGAGGCCAGGTCGTGCCCCATCGCGTCGAGGATGGCGGCGTGCAGTGTGTCCTTGGTGATCGAGTGGTCGAAGGCGTCGCCGCCCAGCTGGTAGGCGGGTTCGAGGACGGCGGTGGACACGCCCCGCGAGGTGCCCAGGGTGCGGGGCGGCAGGAAGGCCCGCAGCATCTCGGTGCGCAGGTCCATCGACTGGGTGCGGGTGTGGCGGACGTAGGTGTCGCTGTAGGCGCGTTTGGAGGTGATGACCAGGGCCAGCAGCGAGGCGAGCGCGTGGCAGCGGCGCAGGGTGGACTCGTCGAGCACGGGAGCGCTGATGTGCACGGCCCCCATGCGGTCGGCGCCGTCGCGCAGGGGCAGCCACAGGCTCAGCTCGCCGTCGCCGCCCTCGACCAGCCTCAGCGTCTCGGAGCGGTAGGCCTCCCCGGCCACGCTGGAGTCGATCTTGAGCGTCCGGCCGCCGAGCAGCGGGACGAGGAGGCGCTGTTGCAGGTCGACCAGGTACACACAGATGCCGCTGAGTCCGATCCGCTCGCCGTAGCGGCCCGCTGCTTCGAGGACCTCGATCGGGGCGCAACCGTGCACGGACCGGACCAGTTCCTCGAACAGCTGCGCGGCCTCGGCGGCCGGGGCGGTCGTGTCGTCCATGTGCCCACCTCCCCCAGCAGTCTCACACCGCGGGCTCGGACGCGGGGGTTGCGGAGGGCCGCGTGTCCCGCGGCGGGGCCGGTCTCCACCCGGGTTCAGGCCGAGCGGTCGCGGCGTTGGCCGTCCCGGTCGGAGCGGATGCGGGGGACGATGGTGGGGTTGACGTTGTCGATCACGGTCTCCCGCGTAATGATCACCTGACCCACATCCTCACGACTGGGCACCTCATACATCACCGACAACAACACCTCCTCAATAATCGCCCGCAACCCACGCGCACCCGTACCCCGAATAATCCCCTGCTCAGCAATCGCGTTCAAAGCATCCGGCGTGAACTCCAACTCCACACCATCCAACTCGAACAACCGCTGATACTGCTTCACCAACGCATTCCGCGGCTCCGTCAAAATCCGGATCAACGCCTCACGACCCAGATCATGCACACTCGTGATCACCGGCAACCGACCCACGAACTCCGGAATCATCCCGAACTTCAACAGATCCTCCGGCATCACCTCACCGAACAACGCCGAACCACCCAGCTCACCCTTGGGACGCAACACCGCGTTGAACCCCATCCCCTGCTGACCCGTCCGCGACTCGATCAACTTCTCCAACCCCGCGAACGCACCACCACAGATGAACAACACATTCGTCGTATCGATCTGAATGAACTCCTGATGCGGATGCTTCCGCCCACCCTGCGGAGGCACACTCGCCGTCGTCCCCTCCAAGATCTTCAACAACGCCTGCTGCACCCCCTCACCCGACACATCCCGAGTGATCGAGGGATTCTCACTCTTACGCGCGACCTTGTCGACCTCGTCGATGTAGATGATCCCCGTCTCGGCCTTCTTCACGTCATAGTCAGCCGCCTGGATCAACTTGAGCAGGATGTTCTCCACATCCTCGCCCACATACCCCGCCTCCGTCAGCGCCGTCGCGTCCGCGATCGCGAACGGCACGTTCAGGATCCGCGCCAACGTCTGCGCCAACAACGTCTTGCCCGACCCCGTCGGCCCCAACAGCAAGATGTTGGACTTGGCGATCTCCACATCCTCCTCGCCCGGACGGTCCCCCTCCGAGCGCACCCGCTTGTAGTGGTTGTACACCGCCACCGACAACGCCTTCTTGGCCTGCTCCTGACCGATCACATACGAGTCCAGGAACTCGTAGATCTCCCGGGGCTTGGGCAGAGAGCCCCAGTCGGCCTCCGAGGGGAGGACGCCCTCCTCCTCTTCCATGATCTCGTTGCACAGGCCGACGCACTCGTCACAGATACAGATGTGGCCGGGCCCGGCGATGAGGCGGCGGACCTGGCCCTGGTCCTTACCGCAGAACGAGCACTTGAGCAGGGGCCCACTGGCACCGGTGCGTGTCACTAGAAACGTTCTCCTCACGCGGGCAGCGCCCGGGCGGTTCGGCGGGGTCGCCCCCCGAAGCCAGATGATCTCAACATCCGGATTCTCACGGTAACCCCTGCCGGGACGGGCCGCAAAGCAGGACAGCTCGACATCCGCGCCCGCACCCGCAGCCGGGGGCGGACCGCGACCCTCCACCCCGCCCCGCCACCCACCCGTCAACCGCAATTGACTTTTTCCATGAGTCAACCTACGTTGACTTACGGAGGGAGCACACCCTCGCCGTCAGCGGGGACGCGCGCCACACGCCGCCGCACCCCGCCCGCACACCCCGGGAGGACCAGATGACATCCCACTCCGCCGTCCGCACGGCGCTCGCCCTCGCCGTCCGCGCCGACCTGCCCGTCCTGCTGTGGGGCGCGCCGGGGACCGGCAAGACCTCCGCGGTGACGGCGCTGGGCCGCGCGCTGGAGCTGCCCGTGGAGGTGGTGGTGGGCTCCATCCGCGAGCCCAGCGACTTCTCCGGGCTGCCCGTCGTCCGCGACGACGGCACCTGGTTCGCTCCCCCGCGCTGGGCCGAGCGCCTGGCCGCGCGGGGTTCGGGCCTGCTCTTCCTCGACGAGCTGACCACCGCGCCCCCGGCCGTCCAGGCGGCCATGCTGCGCGTGGTGCTCGAACGCGCCGTGGGGGACCTCGCCCTGCCCGAGGGGGTGCGCGTGGTCGCCGCGGCCAACCCGCCCGGGCTGGCCGCCGACGGCTGGGAGCTGTCCGCTCCCCTGGCCAACCGGCTCGTCCACCTGGACTGGGAGGTCGGCGCCGCCGACGTGGCCGAGGGGTTCGTCCACGGCTTCGCCTCCGGGCCGCACCGACCCGAACCGCCCGGCCCCGCGCGGGTGGCCGCCGCCCGGGCGACCGTGGGCGCGTTCCTGCGGGTGCGCCCCGAACTCGTGCTGTCGGTCCCCGACTCCCCCGAGCGCTCCGGGCGCGGCTGGCCGAGCCCGCGCAGCTGGGAGATGGCGGCGGTGGCCCTCGCGGCGGGGCGGGCCAACCCCGGCATGCAGGAGGCCGTGGCCGCCCTGGTGACCGGGGCGGTGGGCGGGGCCGCGGGCTTCGAGGCGCTGTCGTGGCTGCGCACCCTGGACCTGCCCTCCCCGAGGAACTGCTCGACGACCCCTCCGCCGCACTGCCCGACCGCGCGGACCGGCTGTACGCCCTGCTCGGCGCGCTGGCCGCGCACGTGGTCGCCGACGGGGGCACCGAGGTCTGGGAACGGTCCTGGGAGGTCGTGGCCCGGGTGGCGCGGACCGTCCCGGACGTGGCGGCGACCGCCGCGCGCACCCTGGCGGCCGGGCGGCCGGAGGGGGCGGCCACGCCCCGGGCCCTGCTCGACCTGGCCCCGGCCCTGCGTTCGGCGGGGATGCTGCCGTGAGCGCGCGGGATCGGCGGGACCCGACCCTGGACCGGTTCGCGTCGGCGCGGCTGTGGGCGGCGGCCCGCGCCCCGTACCTGGCGCACGCGCTGTTCGCGCTCACCCCGGTGGTCCTGGAGCCTCGTCTGGACGGGGCGGGCGGCGAGCCGGTGGCCGACCCGGACTTTCGGGCCCTGCCCGCCGACACCCGGTGGAACGTGCACCTGGACCCCGGCACGGTGGCCGCGACCCCGGTGGAGGAGTCGGGCTGGTGGCTGCTGCACGGGATCGGACACCTGGTCCGCCGCCACGCCGAGCGCTCACCGGATTCGGAGGGGACCGCGGGGACGGCCGGGCCGGGGCGGGACTCCGGTCCGGCTTCCGGCGGGGGCGGGGACCGCGACCGGGAAGCGCGCCTGTGGAACCGGGCCGCGGACGCCGAGGTCAACGACGACCTGGAGGCCGAGGGGCTGCCCGTCCCGGACGGGGTGCTCTCGCCGCGCGCGCTGGGCCTGCCGGAGGGTCGGATGGCCGAGGAGTACGTGTCCCTGATCGAGGTGCTGGAGGAGGCCCACTCCCGGGGCGGGCGGAGCGTCGCCGACCCGGTGGACTGCGGCGGCGCCGTCCACGGGACGCGGGGGCCGGCGGCGTCGGCGGGGGCCTCCGGCGGCCTGGACCCCCTGGAGCGGGACCTGCTGGAGCTGGCGCTGGCCAGGGAGATCACCGCGCGGGCCGCCGCGCGGACCGGGGTTCCGGGCGGGTGGCTGCGGTGGGCGCGGGAGCGGCTGCGCCCGTCGGTGGACTGGCGGGCCAGGCTGGGCGCGGTCGTGCGGCGGGGCGCGCACCGGGCCGCGGGCCGGACGGACTTCTCCTACCGGCGCCCCTCGCGCCGTCCCGGTCCCCGGGTGCGCGGCGGGACGGCGGTGCTGCCGTCCATGGTCGCCCCGGCGCCGGAGGTGGCCGTGGTGGTGGACACCTCCGGCAGCATCCCGGACCCGGTGCTGGAGGTCTTCCTGGCCGAGACCGCCGCCGTGCTCGCCCGGGTCTGCGGGCCCGGCCGACGGCTGCGGGTGGTCTGCTGCGACCTGCGCGCCCACCCCGTGCAGACGGTGCGCCGGGCCGCGGAGATCCGGCTGGTCGGGGGCGGGGGCACCGATCTGCGCGAGGGGATCGCGGCGGCGGTGGCGACCCGCCCCCGCCCGGACCTGCTGCTGGTGCTCACCGACGGGCACACGCCCTGGCCGGACCGGCCTCCGGCGGTACCGGTGGCGGTCGGCCTGGTCGGCGGCCCGGCCGCGCCGCCGCCACCGCCGGACTGGGCGCACGTGGTGCCCCTGCCCGCCGACCCCCGACACGGACGGACGGGTGCCGGTGCCCACGGCACGGCGCCACCCGCGAACCCGGGTCCCGCCGAGGGCCCCGACGGACGGAGGAGACCATGAACGTCGCGTTCGACGACCACGAACCCGGCCCCGAGGACCTGCACCTGTGGACCGCGCGCGGTTTCACCGTGGCGGACGCCCGCCGCTGGATCGACGCAGGGTTCGTGCTGGACTCCGCCGAGCGCTGGCGCGGCAGCGGCGTGTACCGGCCCGGCCCCGCCCTGGAGTGGGGCGCGGCCGGGATGACCCCGTACACGGTCCGGCCCATGCTCCGCGCGGGGATGACCCCGGGGGACGCCGTGCGCTGGCACGAACTGGGCTACTCCCCCGCCGAGGCGGCCGAACGGCACCTGGCGGGCGAGCGCCCCCGGCCCCGTCGGCTGCTGCGGGCCCTGTTGCCGGTGCGGCGGGCCCCCGGGCTGGACCTGAGCGAGGGGCAGGCCCGAACCCTGGACGCCCTGCTGTCGGCGGGGGTGCCCGCGGCGACCGCGCGCGCCTACCTGGACACGGGCTGGGACGGCGCCGAAGCCGTTCCGTGGGCCCGCGCGGGGGCGGACCCCGCGCAGGCCCGGGTGTACCGGGCGATCGGGTTCTCCCCTCGGGAAGGTGCGGCGCTGGCCGGGGAGGGCCGCGACGCGCTGGCGCTCATGTGCGCGTGGTGGGACGCGGGCGTGCCCCGCGGGGAGGTCGCGGCCTGGGCTGTGGCGGGGTTCGGCTCGGCCGAGGCGGCGCGGGCCCGCGCCTCGGGCACGGGACCGGAGGGGGCGCGGGTGCTGCGCGCCCTGGGCGGTCGGCCCCCGGCAGCGGAACCGGGCACGGAGGAGGAGCCGGGCACGGAGGAGGGGACGGGCACGGAGGAGGGGACGGGCACGGAGGAGGGGACGGAGCCCTCCTGAAACGGTCGGCTGCCGCGGTTCCCGAGGGGGACCGGCGTCACCGGACAGGCCGGGACCGCCGGTCAGGCCTCTGTGGACGAGACCACGGGGCGGGCCTTCCGGTTCGCGGACCGCCTCTCGGGAAGGGCCGACCGGCCCCCTGCCCGGGGGACGTCTACCGGCGGCCCGCCCGCTCGCCGAGGAACGCGGAGACTGCGTGGCCCGCGCCGCGGGCGTCGGAGCGGGCGGTGATCCGTCCGCCGACGACGCGGACGGCGCTCTCGGTGGCGTCGCCGACCACGGGCACGCCCGCGGCCGCGGCGATCTCACCGGAGGGGTCGAACACCACGCGCAGGCGCGGCCAGGCCCGTTCGGGGAAGGCCTGGCGCAGGCAGCCGCACAGGTCGGCCACGGCCAACCGCGCGAGCGGGGTCAGCTCGTCGGGGTCCCCGGTGACCACCACGGCGGTCACCGGGGACCCCGCGGGCGCGGAGCGCAGTGCCTCCTCCGCCGCTTCGAGGCGGCGCGTGCCCAGGACCGCCACGATCCCGTCCCCGGCCAGGGACACGGCGCGCCTGCGGACCGCGTCGAAGGCCTGCGGCGGCGACCACTCCTCGTCGGCGGGCACCGCCCGGCGCACGTGCTCCAGGTGGGGCGGCGGCCAGGCGTCCTCCAGGTCCAGGTCTGCCAGGCGCTCGCAGGCGCGCACCACCGCGAAGGGATCAGCGAAGCCGGGCGCGACCCCGACCAGCTGGCCGGTCCCGTACAGGGTGGTGAGCACGGTCCCGGCCACGCGCACCCGGCGCCCGCCGGGGTCGGACGGGAGCGCCAACGCCTCCAGGGACAGGCCGAGCAGGAGCGCGTTCAACCGCATGAGCTGGGCGAAGGCGCTCCGGACCGGCTCGTCGGAGAGGACCTCGGGTGGAAGCGCGGTCCCGGTCAGCGGGGGCTCGCCGGTGGTGGGGAGCCGGGAGGCCCAGGCGCGGGCGAGCGCGCCCAGCGCCGCGCGGGCGGTGTGCCCGGGTTCGGGGCGGGCGGCGTCGGCGGAGCGCTCGGCGGCGTCGGCCAGCACCGACAGGTACAGGGCGCGCTTGCCGGGGAAGTTGGAGTAGACCGCGCCCCGGGTGAGGTCGACCCGTTCGGCGATACGGTCGACCTTGGCGTCGCGGAAACCGTGCTCGGCGAACTCGTCCCCGGCCGCGGACAGCACGCGCGCCCGGTTACGGGCCTGGCGCTGCGCCCTGGTGAGCCGGACCATCGTGCTTCCCCTCGCTTCGGCGTCCACCCATCCTAGGGTGGGATGCCCGGAGTACCCGGATACCCGGAAAATTCCGATGCCCGGCGTATCCGGACACGGGCGCGGGCCGCCCCGGGTGCTCGGACGGCCACCGCGGACCGGGCCCGCGCCGACCGGAGCCGGAAGGGCCCTCGACGACAGGGGCCCGGGTCAGGAGTGCTCCCGCAGCCACCGCGCGCGCCGCATCAGGTGCCGGGCGTCGGCGAGGGCGTGGTGCTGCCCCGACCTCTGGGGCGGAAGCCGCGGGTCGCCCAGCCGGACCGCCTCCTGCTTGAGGTCGTGGGTGAGGAAGGGCACCTCGCGCGGCATCTCCCGGGGCGTTCCCCACAGCTGGCACAGCAGCACGTGGTCGTACGAGCCGTACCACGCCCACAGCTGCGGTTCGGGGGTGTCGCGCAGGAACTCGTGCACCATGCGCGCGATCTCCCCGCGGGTGCGCACATGCGGGTGGCCGGTGTCCAGGACGGCGTCCTCCGGCCCGCCGCGCAGGGGCAGCTGCGGCCAGACGTGCTCGGACAGCCACGGGTGCGAGCGCACGAGGTCCTGGTCGAACTCGGAGCTGACCGCGTACAGCTCGCGGCCGTCCTCGGCCACCATGCCGATGCTGACCAGAACCAGGGGGTGGTCCGGTCCCCGTTCGACGAACTCGGTGTCGTAGTACACGCGCATGTGCGCTCCCCTCCGGGCGGCCGGACGGGCCGGTGCGCCCGTGCCGCGTGGAGTCCGGCCCGTCGGCCACGGTCGCACACGTGCGGGCCCCGCGTCAGCGGGTTCGCCGCCTCCGCCGGACGAAGTCGCACCCGTCGGCACGCGACGGCCGGTCCGTCCGAGCGAATCGGGCGGACCGGCCGAGTCGCCGTCGGCAGTCCGCGGAGGCAGCCGTCCGGAGCCCCGGTCCCCCCTCCGCCCCGCGCCGACGCCCGCTCAACGGGCGGCCCGGCGCACCGCCTCCCGTTCGATTCCGTCCAGCATCGACCTCAGTCCCAGGGCGAAGGTCTCCTCCCAGTCCGTGTCGAGGGCGTCGTCGTCCATGGCCGCCATCGTGGGGAAGCCGCCGGACTCCATGGCCCTGACCAGTACCGAGAGCTGGTTGCCCCAGAACTCCTCGTCCGTCATGCCGCTCTCGGCCGTGGCGTTCTCGTACAGGATCCTCTGGCGCGCAGAACCGGTGACGTAGGAGTCCAGAGCGGAGATCACCATGAACTTCTCCCGGTCGCCGAAGGGCAGGTCCGCCAGGCCGGACATGGTCTCCTCCATCTCCGCGACGCTGTTGGGGCCCAGCACCGGCCGACTCCAGTTGACCTGGAGAAGCCACCGGTGCCTCAGGTACAGCTCCCGGCCCCGCCACGCGGCGGTGGTGAGCGTGTCACGCCAGCCGCCGTCCGGGTCGAGGCGGCCGAGCTGGGTGCCGCTGACGTGGTCGAGCATGAGGTTGAGCAGCTCGGACTTGTTCGGAACATAGCGGTACAGGGACATCGTGCCCATCCCGAGCGCAGCGGCCAGTTTGCGCATGGACAGGGCCTCGATGCCCTCGGCATCGGCGATGGCGATACCGGCGTTCACGATCCGCTCCAGGGACAGGGTGGGCCTGGGACCCTTCCGGGACTCGGGGAGGCCCTCCCAGAGCAGTCGTTGGCTCCGGGCGAGCGGGTTCTCCTCGGTCATGCCCTCTCCCTCTGCGCGGAGGCGGTTGCGTACTGCGGACAGCGTACGCTACCGTGCTGCGTACAACGTACCCAGAACCGGGAGGCTCCCGTGAGGCCATCGGAACCAGCGGTCCTGACCAGTGGTCTGACCAAGCGGCACGGAGAGAGACCGGCCCTCGACGGAGTGGACCTCACGGTGCCCCGCGGTTCGGTCCACGGTCTGCTCGGTCCCAACGGCGCGGGGAAGACGACGGCGGTGCGCGTCCTCGCCACGCTCACCAGAGGCGACGCGGGGAAGGCGGCGGTCGCCGGTTACGACGTGCGCACCCAACCGCGGGAGGTCCGCGCGAGCATCGGCCTGGTCGGGCAGCGGACGGCCGTCGACGACCTCCTCAGCGCCCGGCAGAACCTCACCACCTTCGGACGGCTCTTCCGGCTGGACAAGGCGGCGGCCCGCCGCCGCGCCGACGAACTGCTGGACCTCTTCGGACTGGCGGAGGCCGCCAAGGACTCGCCCGGGACCTTCTCCGGCGGGATGCGTCGCAGACTGGACCTCGCCGCCGGCATGATCCTCGCCCCGGATGTGCTCTTCCTGGACGAGCCGACCACCGGTCTGGACCCGGCGGGGCGGCGCGAGGTCTGGCACGCGGTGCGCGGGCTCTCCGAACAGGGCACCACGGTGCTGCTGACCACCCACTACCTCGACGAGGCCGACCAGCTCTGCGACCGGATCAGCGTCATCCACGAGGGCAGGAACTTCGTCGACGACACCCCGGCCGGACTGAAGCGGCGGATCGGTGACGAGCGGCTGGATGTCGCCGTCGCGAACCCCGACGCGCTGCCCCGGGTCGCCGAGGTCGTCGGCCGGGTGGTCGGCGTCAACGTGGCGCTCACCGGGGGAAGCATCAGCGTCCCCGTGGCCGACAGCGTCCGCGCGCTGACCGAGGTCGCCGCCGAGATCCGCCGACGGGGTCTGGAGATCGCGGACATAGGGCTGCGTCGGCCCACCCTGGACGAGGCCTTCCTCCACCTGACCGCACGGCTCGCCGAGGAGGCCGCCCGATGAGCGCCCCCGACCGGACGCACCCTTCCCCCACGGCCTCCCGGGTCCTGCCCTCGGGCCCCGTCTCCCGCCTCGTCTGGGCGGTCAGGGACTGCTGGACGATCGTCGTGCAGGAGTTCACCCACCTGGCACGACAGCCCTCCACGTTCGCCTGGCAGCTCGGCATGCCGGTGGTGATGGTGCTCATGTTCGTCTACGTCTTCGGCTCGGCCATGGACGTCACCGGACAGGGCGCGGGCGAGGGGTACGTCGACTACGCCATGCCCGGCATGTTCGCGATGATCATGGCCTTCGGGTTCATGAACACGGCGTTCTCCGTGACCCTCAACAAGGAGAAGGGGTTCATGGACCGTTTCCGGTCCATGCCCATGTCCCCGTCGGTCGTGGTGACCGGCCGAGGGGTCGCCGACATCATCCAGGCGGCGATCGACCTCGCGGTCATCGCGGGGCTGGCGCTGGTCATCGGCTGGCGCGCGGGCGGGAGCCCGGTCGAGACACTGTCCGCTTTCGCACTGCTGCTGTGGCTGCGGCTCGCCCTGATCTTCGTGGGCGTCTACCTGGGCCTGGTGATCAGGAACACCGAGGTGGCGGGCTCCCTCTTCGCCGTCGCCTTCCCGCTCGGTTTCATCTCCTCGGTCTTCGCCCCGCCGGAGATGATGCCGGGCTGGCTCGGGGCCATCGCGGCGTGGAACCCGGTGTCCTCGACGGCGAACGCCATCCGCGAACTCTTCGCGACCCCAGGCGCGGGCACGGGCGGGGCGAGCTACTGGATCGACGGGCACGCGATCGGCGGTGCTCTCGTCTGGCCGGTCGTGATCATGCTGGTCTTCGTCCCGCTGGCGGTGCGGCGGTTCCGGAACCTGGGCGGGTAGTACCGCCGAGGCGGCACCCACGGCCCGGCCCCGGCGTCGACGCCGGAACGGCCGGTCCGTCCGAACGAATCGGGCGGACCGGCCGGTGTCCGGTCGGCTCAGGTGCTCCGGGCCGGATCGGTCACGGGTGAGCTGTTAGCCGGCGTAGGTCTCGAACTCGGCGACGCGCGGCGTGCCGTTCGAGCCGGTGATCTCGAAGTTGATCTTGCGCAGCGTCGTCGGGTCGATGTCGATGACGCCCGCTCCGCTTCCGGTGGCCAGGACGTCACCGCTGTCGTGGTCGACGACCCGCCAGGAGCCGATGTTGCCCTCGGCCCCGGCCGCCTCGCGGATGTTGACCGTGGACACCGTGACGTCGGAGTCCCACTTGACCGAGATGCGGCCGGTCGAGCCGCTCGGCGACCAGTAGGTGCCCATGTCGCCGTCGACGACGTTGCCGTAGCTGGTGCCGCTGGCCTTGCCGGAGCCGTCGGCTCCGGCGCCGCTGCTGAGGTTGGTCCCCTCGGGCGGGTCGGTGGGGTCAGGGTCCGGCGGGTCGGTCGGGTCCGGGTCCGGGGGGTCGGTCGGGTCGGGGTCCGGCGGGTTCTCCGCCTCGCAGTTGCCGTCCGAGACCTGGTTGCCCTTGTTCGCGCCCGAGATCTGGCCCAGCATCCCCGGCACGCACCCGGCGTCGTCGAGCTCGTAGGAGTAGGGGATGCTCACCGACGTGGTGGACTCGGGGTTGGGCCCGGCGGGGTAGTTCTCGTCGCCCTGGCTGGACCAGGTCACGTTGTCGAAGATGTTGCCGCCGACCTCCCAGGTGCCCCTCTCGTCGGTGTAGAAGGTGCCTAGGACGTCCTTGGAGTCCTCGAAGTAGTTGTTCTCCACCTTCGCTCTGGCGCCGGCCCGGGAGTTGATGCCGGACTCGTGCAGCTGCGTGTAGTGGTTGTTGTACATGTGGCCTATGCCGCCGCGCAGCAGGGGCGCGCGCGAGTCCAGGTTCTCGAACCGGTTGTGGTGGTACGTGACGTAGCCGTTCGAGCGGTCGCTCTCGCTGGACCCGACCAGGCCGCCGCGACCGGAGTTGCGCAGGATGCTGTAGGAGAGGGTGACGTACTGGGTGTTGTTCTTCATGTCGAAGAGGCCGTCGTAGCCCTCCGACTCACCGCCCGACGCCTCCAGGGTGACGTGGTCGACCCAGACGTTGCGGACACCGCTCTCCATGCCGATGGCGTCGCCGCCGTTGGACGTGGGCGAGCCGGACTTCTTGACGTTCCGGACGGTCACGTTCTGGATGATGATGTTGCTGGACTCACGGATGTGGATGCCCAGCTGGTCGAACACGGCTCCGCTGCCGGTGCCGACGATCGTGACGTTGCTGATGTTCTTGAGCTCGATCACGTCGTCGGCGGTGTCGCAGCTGTCGCCCGACACCTTGGAGGTGTTGCCGTGGTTGATGGTCCCCTGGACCTCGATGATGACCGGGGTGCTGGCGCTGGACCGGTTGCACAGGGCCTCGTGGATCTGGGTTCCGGTCGTGGCCCGCACCGTCTGCCCGCCCGCGCCGCCGGTGGTCCCGCCGTTCTGGGTCGCGTAACCCGTGGCGCTACCGGTCTGCGCGGCCGCCGAGGACATCGGCATGGCCAGACCGGCTGCCACCACCGCCGAGGCGGCCAACGTCGACAGGAGTCGACGCGTGGTTGTTCTTCTCACCGCTTGCCTTTCCAGTAGGGATGAGTACTGGGGTGTTCCAACTCACATTAGAGAAAGCGCTTTCCATGTCAAGAGGGTTAATGCAAACGCTTGCAAGAGGGACAAGTGTTGCGACAGTGTTGCATGCCCGTGAACTGCGCATTTACTGACGGCGGCGAAAAAACTGGGATCGAGTCCCTCAAAGTATGCAACCGGTTGATGCGCCCCACCGGCGACGCCACGGAACGGGGAGACCGTCTCCAGCCGACGCCGGACCGCCGCCCGGCGTTCGGAGACGACGAGCCGAAGAAACGGACACTCTCCGGCAATCCAGACACAGGCGAGCAGGCGGAGATGCGGAGCGCACAGGCCCCGCAAGCGCACACCCGGACGCGTCGCATCAGTGCTTCCACGGACCCGCCGGGAGCTTCGACGTGCGCCCAGTGGCGAACCCCGCAAATTCCGGAAGATTAATGAAATTTACGGCTTGACTTCCGGAGTGTTCTCGCTCAGATTCAACGGCAAGGCCAACGACGCCCCCTGGCTTTCCGGGCAGGCCTGCACACCGGATCCCGGTTCAAGCGTGCGCCAGGACACCCGAAAAAATGTTAACGCTAACATCACAGATGAAGGCCCAGGACTCGTGGTGTACCCCCCTCGTGCGGATAACGCGGCTCCAGGTCCTTGGAGGAAGAACGATGTCTACGTTGAGCAGGTCTTCGATCTCGCCGCCCCCACGACCGCGAGGGTGGTTACTGCGGGCCCTCGTCGTCGGCGTGATGGCCATGGTCGTCGGTGGTGCCGGTGCCGTGACGGTGCCGACGCCCGCCGCGGCGGCGACGGTGGACACCGACGCGTGGTACGTGCTGGTGAACCGCGACAGCGGCAAGGCGTTGGACGTGTACAACCAGGCCACCGGCGACGGCGCGCGGATCACCCAGTGGACACGTAACGACCAGCACCAGCAGCAGTGGCAGTTCGTCGACTCCGGCGACGGCTACTACCGGTTGCGGTCACGGCATTCGGGCAAGGTGCTGGACGTCCACAACTGGTCGACCGCCAATGGCGGCGGCATCGTCCAGTGGACCGACCACGACCAGGCCAACCAGCAGTTCCGGTTGGAGGACTCACCCGGCGGACACATCCGACTGGTCAACCGGCACAGCGCCAAGGTCGTGGAGGTCCAGGGCGCCTCGGCCGCGGACGGTGCCAGCATCGTGCAGTACGACGACTGGGGCGGCGGCAACCAGCAGTGGCGACTCGTCCGCGTCGACGGTTCGGGGCCCGGCGAAACGTGCGCCCTTCCGTCGAGTTACACCTGGACGTCGACCGGACCGCTGGCACAGCCGAGGCCGGGCTGGGCCTCGCTCAAGGACTTCACCCACGCCCCCTACAACGGTCAGCACCTCGTCTACGCGACGACCCATGACACCGGGACGTCATGGGGCTCGATGAACTTCGGCCTCTTCTCGGACTGGTCCCGGATGGGATCGGCCAACCAGAACCCGATGCCCTTCTCAGCCGTCGCGCCGACACTCCTCCACTTCGCCCCCAAAGACGTCTGGGTGCTCGCCTACCAGTGGGGCGGGCCCGCGTTCTCCTATCGGACGTCGACCGACCCCGCCGACGTGAACAGCTGGTCGGCTCCGCGGACGCTCTTCTCCGGAAGTATCGGTGACTCCCCCACGGGGCCCATCGACCAGGCGCTCATCGGCGACAGCACGGACATGTACCTGTTCTTCGCCGGGGACAACGGCCGCATCTACCGGGCGGACATGCCCATCGGCGACTTCCCGGGCAGCTTCGGCTCGACCTCGACGGTCGTCATGTCCGACAGCACCAACAACCTGTTCGAAGCGGTTCAGGTCTACAGGCTGGAAGGCGAGAACCGGTACCTCATGATCGTCGAGGCCATCGGCGCGCAGGGGCACCGCTACTTCCGCTCGTTCACGGCCACCAGTCTGGACGGCACGTGGACACCGCAGGCCGCGACCGAGGGCAACCCCTTCGCGGGCCGGGCCAACAGCGGCGCCACCTGGACCAACGACATCAGTCACGGCGAACTGATCCGGACCAACCCCGACCAGACCATGACCGTCGACGCCTGCGACATGCGGTTCCTCTACCAGGGGCGCTCCCCCGGTTCCGGCGGCGACTACGGCCTCCTGCCCTACCGGCCCGCGGTGCTGACGCTGCAGCGCTGAGCCCCCGGAGCAGGGCCGTCCCGAAGTCGAGTGGGCCCTGGGCAAACCAACTACAACCCGCCCCCGTGGGGCGAAGCCCCACGTCGCAAAAGAGCGCTCTGTCCACCCCGCCGACCACCGCGGCCCCGGCCGCAGGGGGGTTACCTCGGGGGGTTCGGGGGGTCTCCCCCCGGAAAACACGAAGGACGACCCGGCGAGGCGGCCGAAGGCCCCCGAGCAGGGTCGTCCTGAGTCCGTGGGCGCGAAGGGACTCGAACCCCTGACCTATTGCTTGTAAGGCAATTGCTCTAACCAACTGAGCTACGCGCCCGTGCGTCGGACGAGATCATACCGCTTCGCCGGAATCACCGCGTCCGGGTCTCAGACCAGCTCGCGCAGCTCCCGCAGGTACTCGTCCACGTCGCGCGGCTCGGAGAACCCCGTGAGGGTGGACCAGCGCACGACTCCCCCGGCGTCGATCAGGAAGGTCCCCCGCCGCGCGGTGCCCCGCCGGGGGTCGAACACCCCGTAGGCCCGGGCCACGCCGCCGTGCGGCCAGAAGTCCGACAGCAGGGGGAACGGGAAGCCCTCCCGGTCGGACCAGGTGCGCAGGGCGAAAACGGAGTCCACCGACACCGCCATGACCTCGGCGCCGAGGTCGGCGAACTCGGGGTGGCGCGCGCTCAGCTCGGCGAGCTCTCCCGAGCACACGCCTGAGAAGGCCAGCGGGTAGAAGACCAGCAGGACGGGGCGGCCCGGCACCGGGGAGGTGTCCTGGCCGTACTGGTCCTGGAGGGTGAAGTCGGGCGCGGGGGCGCCCACGGGGGCGGTCATGGATCCCTTTCGTCGGCGGGCACTCCTCAGCGCCGCGCGCCCGCCTCGGGGACGCGCGGCACCGGATGCCTCACCCTTGGCGGGTGACGTCCGTCACCGCTTGGGAACGACCAGACGCGTACCCGACCAGTCCGCGCCGATGCTGACCGCGCTGGTCTGGGAGAGGCCCGACGTCGTCGCGGCCTCGGCGACCTCGTTGGGCGACACGTGCAGGTCACGGCCCGCCTTGGGCGTGAGCACCAGGATGGTTCCGCCGTCGGCGATGGTGGTCACGGTGTCCATCAGCGCGTCGGTGAGGTCCTCCTCCTCGTCGGACCGCCACCACAGCAGTGCCGCGTCGACGTCGCCGTCGTAGTCCTCGTCGACCAGCTCCTCACCGGTGAGTTCGGTGATGGATGCGCGCAGGTTCTCGTCGACGTCGTCGTCGAAGCCGAATTCCTGCACCACCTGACCCGGCTTGAATCCGAGTCGGTCAGCCAAGCCGCGTTCGCTCTGTGCCTGGCCCGCGGTCGCGCTCACGAAAGTTCTCCTCCACAGATGGTTTTTCTCAATCTTGCCTGCACGAAGCAGTTGTCACAACGACGCCGGGCTGTTTGCGCGCCCGGCACGTGGGTCCGCTGACCATCGCTGATGGCCTAGTTCACACGCTAGCGGCATGTTCCGTCAACGCGCTGCCAAACCTTGCCCGTCAGGACGAGAGGTAGGACAGGCGCACCCGCCGGTCGGGGTTGTCCACGTTGAGGTCCACCACGGCGATGGACTGCCACGTGCCCAGTTCGAGTCTGCCGCCGACGACGGGGACGGTGGTCTGGGGTGCGACGAAGGCGGGCATCACGTGCGACCTGCCGTGACCCCGCGAGCCGTGCTTGTGCCGCCACCGGTCGTCGGCGGGCAGCAGGTCGGCCAGGGAGGCGAGGAGGTCGTCGTCGGACCCCGCCCCGAGCTCGATGATCGCCACACCCGCCGTGGCGTGCGGGACGAAGACGTTGAGCAGTCCGTCCCCTCCGGCCCCGGCGACGAAGTCGCCGCACTGGCGGGTGATGTCGGTGATGCTCTCCGATCCACCGGTGTGCAGCTCCAGGATCTGTGTCCTCATAGCGCCACCTTCGCGCAGGCGCGGCGCTCGTGCAACCATCCCGGTCCCGGCTGTGGATGGCGCTCGGCCCCGCGAGGGGCCATACTCGTCCCCCACATGTGCGAACCTGGTCGAAAGGAGGCGAAACGGTGACTGCTTCTTTACTTCTGGGGCCCCTGCTCAGGCACCCGGGGGAGACCACCGCCACGGTGTGGGTGGAGACGGACGCCCCCTGCGCGGTGCGCGTCGTGGTCGACGGCGCCGCCGAGGCGACCGCGCGGACCTTCACCGTGCACGGCCACCACTACGCCGTCTGCACGGTGGCGGGGCTGGCCCCGGGCGCCCGCCTGCCCTACGAGGTCTTCCTGGACGAGGACCGGGTCTGGCCGGAGCCGGACAGCCCCTTCCCGCCCAGCACGGTGCGCACCGTGGACCCGGAGGCGCCCACGCGGCTGCTGTACGGGTCCTGCCACACGCCCACCCACGACTCGCCCGAGGGCGTGGTCCGCTACGGTCCCGACATGCTGCGCGCCACGGCCAGGGGGCTGGCCCGCGAACCGGTCGAGGGCAACCTGGCGCTGCTGCTCATCGGCGACCAGGTCTACGCCGACGAGGTGCGGGAGTCGATGCTCGCGTTCCTGCGCGAGCGGCGCGCCCGCGGGGGCGCCCGCGACGACCCCGACGACGAGGTCGTGTACTACGACGAGTACGCCGAGCTGTACCGGCAGGCCTGGAGCGACCCGCAGGTGCGGTGGCTGCTGTCCACCGTGCCGACCCTGATGGTCTTCGACGACCACGACGTCCGCGACGACTGGAACACCTCCGCCGCCTGGCGGCGCGCCATGGACCGGCGACCCTGGTGGCGCAGGCGCATCACCAGCGGCCTGGGCTCCTACTGGGTGTACCAGCACCTGGGCAACCTCTCCGAGCAGGAGAGGGACCGCGACCGGCTGTGGAAGCGGGTGCGCGACGCCGACGGCGACGCCGAGGAGCTGGTCGACGCCTTCGCCTGGCAGGCCCACAGCGAGCCGTCGAGCTACCAGTGGGGGCACCACCACGACTTCGGCGGGGTGCGGCTCGTGATGGCCGACACCCGCTGCTCCCGCGCCCTGGGCGAGGGCGACCCCTCCGACGGGTCCAGGTCGATCCTGGGACCCCAGGGCCACGACTGGCTGGACGGGCACCTGACCGGCGGGCCGGACCACGTCGTGGTCGCCTCGACCGTCCCGGTGCTGCTGCCCCCGGCCGTGCACCGGCTGGAGGCGTGGAACGAGGCGGTGTGCGCGGGCGCCTGGGGGCGGTGGCTGACGGGGCCCGCCGAACGGCTGCGCCAGGACATCGACCTGGAGCACTGGGCGGCCTTCCAGTACTCCTTCCGCCGCCTGTCCGACGCCGTGGGCGAGCTGGCGCGGGGCGAACGGGGACCGGCACCGGCCACCGTGCTGTTCCTGGGCGGGGACGTGCACTTCTCCTACCTGGCGCGCGCCCGCCACCGCGGGGGCGGCGCGAGCCGGGTGACCCAGCTGGTCTCCTCCCCGCTGTGCAACCAGGCCCCGACGAGCATGCGCCGCATGGTCCGGCTGTCGGTGAGCCGCCCGCTGCGCGCGATCGGGTGGCTGCTGACGCGGCTGGCGGGGGTCCCCGAGCCCGATCTGAGCTGGGACCTGGGGTCGGCCCCCTACTTCGGCAACACCCTGGGCCAAGTGGACTTCGCCGGGCGCGGGGCCCGGGCCTCCTGGTACCACTGCGCCCGGGGCGGGGGCGACGCGCTGCCCGACGTGCGCATGACCGCGGACCTCTGACGGTCGCCGCACCGGCGCGCGGCCCCCGCCCGCGGAGCGGGCGCGAAACGCCGCCGGGGGCGCCGCGGGCCGGGACCGGCCGACGGCGCCCCCGGACGGGGCAGGGCTTGTCAGGTCAGGGCTTGTTGGGCGTGGGGCGCCGACTGGACTGGGCGCCGCGCCGCGGCTTGCGCACCGAGAGCCCGAGGGCGCCGCTGCCCTGCTCCAGGATGTGCCGGGCCCGGTTCACCGTGCCGCGGGGCGTGCGGGCGGGGGCGGTCTCCGCCCCGGCGCCGTCCTCCGCGTCGTCCCCGGCCTCGGCGTCCCCGTCCAGGTGGGGCATCGCCCGGGTCGGCCGGACCTCCCGGCCGGGCTCCCCGTCCCCCGACGCGGCGCCCAGGTGCGGCAGGACCTCGGTCGGCTTCTCCTCGTCGGCGGCCGGGGACGCCTTCGGGCGGCCGGGCTCCAGGTGCGGGAGCACGTCGGTGGCCTCCTGGTCCACCGGCCGGATGGGCCGGGTGCGCTCCGCGGCGGCCGGGTCGGCGGCGGTGTCGCCCACCTGCTCGCTCTCCTCGCGCACGGCCTCCTTCCAGGCCTTCTCCTCCTCCGACTTGCGCCGGTCCTGCCGGGCGTTCTCGGCCCGCCAGGCGCGCCAGCCGCGCACCGCGGGGGTGATGACCGGCCAGGTCACCTTCGCCGGGCGCGACAGCGCGTGCCACAGGTAGGCGGTGGTGCCCCACGCCTCCATGGCCCGGCGCGCCCTGGTGATGGTGAAGAAGGTGGGCAGGGCCAGCAGCAGCTGCGGCCAGGCCAGCGCCAGCGCGGCGAACAGCGGGTACAGGCCCCCGCCGATCACCGACGCGGCCGCGCCGATCACCACCGGCACCAGGGCAAGCGTGATGCGCAGCCCGGTGAACTGGCGGAAGCGGTGCAGCGAGCGGCGCGCGGAGACCTGCGGCACCAGCCCCTCGGGGAGGGGCGTGGGCTGCACGACCAGCGCGAGCAGCATCGTTCCGACGCCCACACTGGCGGCCAGCAGTATCGTCCACCCCGCGGCGGCCAGTCCGCCGCCGACCAGCAGGTAGACCACGCCCAGCACGGGCAGCGGCGCGGGGAGCCAGAACAGCGCCCGTCTGCGCAGCTCACCCTCCTGAGTGGGCGCGAGAACGTAATCGATCATCGGACGGAAGAGCCGGGACCCTATCCTCGGTCGCTCGACCACAGCGTTGACCCCCCAAGAACGTCGTGACGGGGCGGTGCGGGGACCTTCGCCCGAGGATGACGCAGCCTCAACGGTCCCGTCGGCAACCCGCCCACCACAAAGCTATCCCTTTTCATGTGGTCCCCGGGCATACACAACCAGTTACCGACATACCCGGCTCTGGTGAAACTTCCATAAGGGGACGGACATGACAGGCAACGATCAGGTTACGCGGCGGGTTCCCCTCCGCGGGGCCGCGGCCGGAACCGGCCGACCCCGGAGGCGCCGGAGGCTGCCGACCCCGGAGGTCAGGCGTCGTCGGTCCGCGCGAGCCGCCCGAGGGCGACCGCCACCCGCAGGACGAAGGAGCCGCGCCCGTCCGACGGCGTGCGCCCGGTGAGCTCGGCGATACGGCTGAGCCGGTAGCGGACCGTGTTGGGGTGCACGAACAGCATCCGCGCGGTGGCCTCCAGCGACGAGGCGTGCTCCAGGTACACCGAGAGCGTGTCCAGCAGGGGCGACCCCGCGCCCAGCAGGGGCACGTACACCTCCTCGACCAGCTGCCCGCGCGCCTCGGCCTCGCCCTGGAGCGCGCGCTCGGGCAGCAGGTCGTCGGCGAGCACCGGGCGCGGCGCGTCCGGCCAGGCCACGGCGGCCCGCAGCCCGTTGACCGCGGCGCGCAGCGAGGCCCCCGCGGACCGCAGGTCGGGGACGGCGGGCCCCACCACCACCGGGCCGGAGCCGAAGAGCCCGGCCAGCGGCTCGGCGGCGGCCGCGGGCAGGTCCTCCGCCGGGTAGCGGTCCCCCACGCCGATGACCACGACCACGCGGCGGCCCTGCATCCCGGCCAGCACGTCGTGGCCGAGGCGGCGCGCGGCCGAGCGCAGGTCGTCCAGGACCTTGCCGCCGTCGTCGTCGCCGACCTCCCCGGCCACCGCGACGACCGGGGTGTGCGACCAGCTCAGCGCCGAACCCCAGGTCTGGAGGCCGTCCTCATGGTCGCCGTGCAGCAGGGCGTCCACGATCAGGGCCTCCAGGCGCGCGTCCCACGCGCCCCGCGCCTCCGCGGCGCGCGCGTAGACCTTCGCGGAGCTGAAGGCCACCTCGCGCGTGTAGCGCAGCACGGCCTCGCGCAGCTGCTGGGCTCCGCCGGGGGCGGCCAGCTCCTCCACCTGGCCCTCGACCACGTCGATGACCACGCGGATCATGTCGACGGTCTGCTGGAGGGAGACCGAGCGCGTGAGCTCGCGCGGCGCGGTGCCGAAGACCTCGACGGTGATGGCCGGGCGTCCGCGCACCGGGTTGCGGAACCAGTCGACGAAGGCGGCCACCCCGGACTGGGCGACCAGGCCGATCCACGAGCGGTCCTCGGCCGACATCCGGCGGAACCAGCCCAGGCGCTGTTCCATGCGGGCCACGGCGGCCGTGCCGAGCGCGCCCATGGAGCGCTCCAGGCGACGCACGGTCTCGGCGCGCACGCGTTCCTGCTCCGTGGGGACGGAGGTGTGCGCGCCCTCCGGGGCCGCCGTGGCGCCCTGGTCGTCCGGGGTCTGGTGGGGTTCGGTGTTCACCTCTCCAGGTTCGCATCCCGCGGCACCCGGCCGGCGGGCCGCCCCGTGTCCCCGGCGGGCGCGAACCGCTGGCGTGACCGGGCGCGCGCGCAGCGTACCGTCGGAGGGTGACCTCTCCCACCGGTTCCGGGTCCGAGGGAGCACGTTCAGCACCGTTTTGTGGAGTCCCAACAAACGGTGTCGAGTAAGTTCGTGCTCCTCCCCCTCTGACCGGTGATCTCCTACAGGGCAAGGTTGATGTCGTGCTTGTAATCGTTGCTCCCGGCCAAGGCGCCCAGGTTCCCGGCTTCCTCTCCCCGTGGCTCGAACTGCCCGGTGTCTCCGCGCAGGTCGAGGCGTGGTCCGAGGTCGCCGGGCTGGACCTGGTGCGCTACGGCACCACCGCGGACGCGGACGAGATCCGCGACACAGCGGTCGCCCAGCCCCTGCTGGTCGGGGCCGGCCTCGTCGCGGCCTCCGCCGTGCTCGGCCCCCTGGCCGCCCCCTCCCCCGCGCTGCCCGCCGAGGGCGCCCTGCTGGACGCCGTCGCGGGTCACAGCGTCGGTGAGTTCACGGCCGCCGCCATCGCCGGCGTCCTGTCCCCCAAGGACGCGATGGCCCTGGTGGCCGAGCGCGGCCGGGGCATGGCCGACGCCGCGGCGCGGACCGAGACCGGCATGACCGCCGTGCTCGGCGGCGACCGCGAGCAGGTGCTGGCGGCGATCGCCGCCGCCGGGCTGACCGCGGCCAACGACAACGGTTCCGGCCAGATCGTGGCCGCCGGTACCACCGCGCAGCTCGCGGCCTTCGCCGAGAACCCGCCCGAGCGGGCGCGGCTGCGCTCCCTGTCGGTCGCGGGCGCCTTCCACACCGAGCACATGGCCCCGGCCGTGGAGCGGGTGCGGGCGGCAGCGGCCCCCCTGTCCCCCTCCGACCCCACGGTGCGCCTGCTCTCCAACGCCGACGGCGCCGTGGTCGAGAGCGGACCCGAGTACCTGGAGCGCCTCATCACCCAGGTCTCCTCCCCGGTCCGCTGGGACGCGTGCACGCAGACCCTGGCCGACCTGGGCGTGACCGCGATGATCGAACTCACACCGGCGGGCACGCTCACCGGCCTGGCCAAGCGCGCCCTGCGCGGGGTCGAACTCCTCGCGGTCAAGACCCCCGACGACCTCGACCGCGCCGGCGCCCTCGTCAAGGAGCACGCCGGGAACCCCGCGGCCACCGACCAGGAAGGCTAACCATGTTCAGCTCCCCGAGAGCTCCCGGAGGCGCGGCGATCACCGCCTTCGGCGAGTACCAGCCCTCCCGGGTCGTGACCAACGCCGACCTCGAAGAGCGCGTCGACACCAGCGACGAGTGGATCCAGAGCCGGGTGGGCATCCGGGAGCGGCGCATCGCGGGCCCCGAGGACACCGTGACCAGCATGGCCGTGGCGGCGGGCGGCAAGGCACTGGCCGCCGGCGGCCTGTCCCCCGAGGACATCGACCTGGTGATCGTGGCCACCTGCACCGTGCAGGACCAGATCCCCAACACCGCCGCCACCGTCGCCGCCAAGCTGGGCATCACCGCCCCGGGCGCCTTCGACCTCAACGCCGCCTGCGCGGGCTTCTGCTACGCCCTGGGCGTGGCCTCGGACATGGTCCGCGGCGGCAGCTCCCGCAACGTGCTGGTGATCGGCTCGGAGAAGCTCAGCGACTGGGTGGACTGGGACGACCGCGGCACCTGTGTGATCTTCGCCGACGGCGCCGGGGCCGCGGTCGTCACCGCCTCCGAGGAGCAGGGCATCGGTCCGGTGGTGTGGGGCTCCTCCGGAGAGCGGGCCGCCAAGATCCACCTGCGCGAGGGCAAGTACCTTTGGCAGGAGGGCCAGGCGGTCTTCCGCTGGACCACCACCGAGCTGTACAAGGTCGCCCTGGAGGCGATGGAGAGGGCGGGTGTGGAGCCCTCGGAGCTGACCGCCTTCGTCCCCCACCAGGCCAACCTGCGCATCGTGGAGGCCATCGCCAAGAAGCTGGGCGCGCCCCAGGCACTCGTGGCCCGCGATATCGTCACCGCTGGCAACACCTCCTCCGCGTCCATCCCTCTCGCTCTCTCGCGAATGATCGGACGCGGGGAGCTGCCGTCGGGGAGCACCGTACTCACCCTGGGCTTCGGGGCGGGGCTGGTCTACGCCGCCCAGGTGATCCGCATCCCCTGAGCACCCGCCCGAACCCGCGGTCACACCACGCCGGCAGGGTCCGCGAGCCCGCGGCTCACGTGGTGTCCCCGAGCCGACACGAATCACCGAGCAAGGAGAAAGACGACATGTCCCAGCAGAGCCAGTCCCAGCAGAGCGAGCAGGAGATCCTCAAGGGCCTCGGCGAGATCATCGAGGAGATCGTCGGGACCGAGCCCTCCGAGGTCACCCCGGACAAGAGCTTCGTCGACGACCTGGACATCGACTCGCTGTCCATGGTGGAGATCGCCGTCGCCGCCCAGGACAAGTTCGGCGTGGAGATCCCGGACGACCAGCTCAAGGACCTCAAGACGGTCCAGGACGTCATCAACTTCATCCAGAAGTAGGCCGTTCGGGGCGGCGGGACCCACCCCGTCCCGCCGCCCGACCGCCGCCACGACCGGCTTTCCCACATCCGCCAACGCCCCCGGCCCCGCAGCCGGGAACGACCCACGAGAAGGGCGATCGGATCATGTCCAAGACCGATGTCGTCGTCACCGGCCTCGGCGCCACCACCCCCCTCGGGGGTGACGTCGCGACCACATGGTCCGCGCTCCTCGACGGCCGCTCCGGCATCAGCATGCTGCCGGAGGAGTGGCACGAGAAGCTCCCGGTGCACTTCGCCGGACAGATCGCGCAGGAACCCTCCGAGAAGATCCCCAGGCCGCGCATGCGCCGCCTGGACCGCACCCAGCAGTTCGCACTGATCGCCGCGCAGGAGGCCTGGCAGGACGCCGGTTCCCCCGAGGTGGACCCGATCCGCCTGGGCGTGGTGGTCTCCAGCGGGATCGGCGGCATCCTCACCGTCCTGGAGCAGTACGACACCTTCCGCGAGAAGGGCTGGAAGCGGGTCTCCCCCTTCACCGTGCCCATGCTCATGCCCAACAGCCCCGCCGCCGCGATCAGCCTGGAGTACACCGCCCGGGCCGGTTCGCACGTGCCGGTGAGCGCCTGCGCCTCCAGCGCCGAGGCCGTCGCCAACGGTGTGGACATGATCCGCTCCGGGCGCGCCGACGTGGTGATCGCGGGCGGCACCGAGGCCGCGATCCACCCGCTCAACATCGCCTCGTTCGCGTCCATGCGCGCGCTGTCCACGCGCAACGACGACCCGCAGCACGCCTCCCGCCCCTGGGACAAGGACCGCGACGGCTTCGTCATGGGCGAGGGCGCGGGCATCCTCATCCTGGAGTCGGCCGAGCACGCCGCCCGCCGGGGGGCCCGCGTGTACGCGCACGCCTCGGGCGTGGGCTACACCAACGACGCCTACGACATCGTCCAGCCCGAGCCGGAGGGCACCGGCCAGGCCCGTGCCATCACCCAGGCCCTGGCCGACGCCGACCTCACCCCCGAGGACATCGTGCACGTCAACGCGCACGCCACCTCCACCCCGGCCGGGGACGTGGGCGAGACGCGGGCGATCCGCACCGCGCTGGGCGACTCCGTCGCCGACCGCGTCGCGGTGACCTCCACCAAGTCCATGACCGGCCACCTGCTGGGCGGCGCGGGCGCCGTGGAGTCGATCGCGACCATCCTGGCGCTGCACGACGGGCGCATCCCGCCGACCATCAACATCGAGGAGCTCGACCCGGGCGTGACCGTGGACATCGTCCGCGACAAGCCCCGGGACATGCCCGCGGGCGACGTGGCGGCGATCAACGAGTCCTTCGGGTTCGGCGGCCACAACATCGCGGTGGTCTTCCGCCGCGCCTGACCCCCGCCGGACGCGGCCTTTCCGCGTCCGCGCGCACGACACCGCCCGCCGGGACGAACCCGGCGGGCGGTGTCGTGCGCGCCCCGGGCGGCGCCGCGGACGCGGGGGCCGGGACGGCGGGAAGGGCCACGGGCGGACCCGCACACGTCCGGGAGGGCGCCCCTCACCGTCGGTACGCGATTGCCTCCGGACGTGAACGCCGTCGAACCGCCCTCCCCACACCCCGGTGAAGGTGAGGGGAACAGCCGGGGACAAGTCTTCAGGTGGGACCGTTTCGGGGTCACCATGAGAACTGTGACTGCGCTGCATCCCCAACACACTCCCACGGCGCATCCGGACGGGCCGGGTGCGGTGGCCCGCCGCGCCCCGGGCGCTCCCGGCTACCAGCCCGTCGTCGACCTGGACTCGGGGACCGTGGTGGCCGTCGAGGTCACCGCCTCACCGCCGCCCTCCGCGCGGGGCTCCTACGCGGAGGTGACACCCCAGGAGGAGGCGGCCGTCGCCGAGTGGCTCCTGGCCCTGGTCCGCGAGACCTCCGTGTCCGAGAGCCTGCTGCCGATGGTCCTGCCGCTGCCCGCGCGGATCCTGGCCGGGGAGGGGTTCGCCCCCCTGGTGGAGAGCCTGTTGCGCCGTGCGGGCCGCCGACCGCGCGACATCACCTTCATGCTCAGCCCGGACATGGCCGAGCTGGCGCGCAGGACCGTGGTGTCGGGGGTCTCCCGGCTGCGCGCGGCGGGTTTCCGGTGCGGGTTCGGGACGGCGATGGTGCGCCCGGACCTGGTGGTGGAGGCCGCGCCGTTCCTGATGCGGATCGACCCGGCGATCGTCTCCGGTGTGGCCGGGGACCAGCGGCACGCCACCGTGGTGGAGGGCTTGGCGCGGATCGGCCGGGGCAGCGGCGTGTACGCGCTGGCCTCGGGCGTGGGCAGCGCCGAGGACGTGGTGCGGCTGCGCCGCTGCGGGATACGCGTGGGCACGGGGCCGTTCTTCGCCGACAGCGCGTGGCGGCCCGGCGAGCGGGTGACCCCCGTTCCCGAGCCGAGCGCCGGGCAGGGCGGGGAGGAGGACTCCGGCCCCCGGGTCACCGAGTTCATGGTGCCGCCCGTGGGACTGGACTCCGACGCCACCGCGGAGCAGGTGCTGGAGTCCTTCACCGGGGACCCGGCGCTGAACAGCGTCATCCTCATCGACCACCGGGACCGCCCGGTCGGGGTCGTGGACCGGACGCGGTTCCTGCTGTCGGTGACGGGCCGCTACGGGCACGCACTGCACGCCAAGCGTCCGGCGCTGCGGCTGGCCGAGTCCCCGCGCACGGTCCCGGCGTGGATGTCGGCGCTGGCGGCGCTGCGGGTGGCGGGCCAGGACAACGAGCGGGTCTACGACGACCTGATCGCCATCAACTCCTACGGCCAGTGCCTGGGCGTGGTGCACATCAGCGACCTTATCCAGTCCCTGTCGCGCAGCTGAGCGCCGGATCGGACGGCGCCCGCACCGGGTCCGGCACGGGCGCCGCCGCGCGCGGGCGGAGCGCTCAGTCCACGGGGTCGGGTCCCTTGGTGCCCGAGGGGCTGCTGGTGGGGGAGCTCTCGGCGGGGTCGAAGCCGTTGTAGGTGCCCTCCCAGGCCTTGCCCTCCTCGATGCTCCTGGCGATCCGGGACCGGGTGTCCTCGTCGTGCAGGTAGTCCAGCTCGGGGCGCTTGGGCAGGCGGCCGTCCCCGGAGGAGCGGCCCATGGCGCGGCGGCGCAGCCACGGCACCAGGTACTGGCGGGCCCAGCGGCGGTTCTCGCGGCGGCGCAGGATGCGGGGCAGCTGGCGGGGCGGGGTGGTCCACGGGTCGGTCCAGGACTCGGGCGGGCCCATGGGGAAGCCGAGCAGGTCGGCGACGCGCGCGGCGACGATCTGGTGGCCCGCGCCGTTGAGGTGCAGGCGGTCCTCGCTCCAGGCGCGGGAGTCGGTCAGCGCGTTGAGCGCCCACAGGTCGACGATCTCGGTGCCGGTGCGCTCGGCGACGGCGCGCATGTGCATGCTGAACACGGCGATGCGGCCGCGGTAGTAGCGCAGGACCGGGATCCACCCGGTGTCGTGGCCGGACAGGATCACCACGCGGATTCCGGCGTCGCGCAGCTGACGGATGCCCCACTCGAAGTGCTCGGCCAGCCGGTCCAGGTCCCCTCCCGGACGCAGGACGTCGTTGCCCCCGGCCAGGACGGTGACCAGGTCGGGCTTCCAGGCCAGCGTCTGGTCGAGCTGCTCGCCGAAGATGTGGCGCATCCGACGCCCGCGCACGCCCAGGTTGGCGTAGCGGAAGTCGGGGGTTACCGTGGCCAGGTGCTCCGCCAGTCGGTCGGCGAAGCCCCGGTACTCGCCGTCGGGGCCGCTGTCGTCTTCCATCCCCTCGGTGATGCTGTCGCCGATCGCCACGTAGGACCGGATGGGAACCGGTCTGTGGGGGCGAGCGGCCGCTGGGGGATTCGTCTCAAGGTCTGTCACATCAACCAATCATCCGGCTCGACCGTCCCACGCCTGCGCGCGCCGAGGGTGCGCGGGTACGGCAATCGTGGTGTCGGGTCGCGGTCCGGCCACCACCCGTGTCCGAACACCGTCGACCCCTGTCGGCCACCGGGCGCGGCCGTCCGGCCGGAAAGGTCGCCCGGGCGAAGGACAGTGCCCTTCCAGCATACCCGCGGCCGACGACGGAGTGCCTGGGACGGAGTGTGTCGGCACACCCCGCCGGGCTCCATGCTTCCCGGACCGGTCGTGCGCGCCCGTTGCGCGCGGGGGGCGCCCGTGTGAAGGCGCCGTGAACACCAACGAGCGGCCGCCCCGGGAGGAACCCGGGATCGGCTATGAGGTAGCTCACACGTCCGTGCAGGCCCGGGGGCCGGAACGCCCTTGTCACGGTCATCACACAACGCAGTCACGGTCCGGTCGCGGCGGACCCGGCACGCCCGGGGGTACCCATGCGGCGTCAGGGGACGTACGATCTCGGGGGAGTGCTCACGGCACCCCTGTCCCCCGGCTCGCCGTGCCCGCCCTTGGCGCACGGACCGGCCTCCCGTCCGGTCCGCCCCGCGGGCGAGGGACGCGTACTGTGGTGCATCGAACCGAAGGCCCGTGCGGTTCCTCCCCAATTCACGTGCAGACACCAGGAGGTCGAGGTCCCCAGCGGATGAACGCCGTCTCTCCGATCTGCCTCGTCGACCTCGCACCCGCACTGCGGTGGTCGAGGTCGCCGGACGTGGCTCCCCTGCTCCACCACGACCGTCTGATCGACGGCTGGTGGCACTCGCTGCCCGTCGCACGCGTCCTGGACATCGCGGGACCGCCCTGGCTCGCGCACGGCATCGCCCGTCTGGCGCTGGAGCAGTGGGCGCACCTGCCGCTGGCCGAGTTCCTGCCGAGCCTGCGCACCCAGCTGGTGGACTGCTCCGACCTCTCCGAGCCCGTGCGCGGCGCGGTCGTGGCCACCGCCGGGGACTGGGAACGCCTCATCTCCACGAGCCCGCAGGAGATCGGCGCGTGGGCGCTCGCCGACTGCGACCCCATGGACATCCTGAGCACGGTGGCCTGGCGGGCGCTACAGCCCTGCTGTGAGCTTCCCGGGGGCCCCACCCCCTCCCCCGCCCTGATGATGGAGGCCGTGCGCACCATCGCCCACTGGCTGCCCGACTCCGCGCCCGAGCACGTGCACAGCGCGCTGGAGTACCTCACCGCCGCCACGGGTTCCGGGACGGGGGCCGAGGGCCCCGGGCACGCGGCCCCGCCGCAGACCCCGGCGACGCGCGCGATCCGCACCCTGCGGGCCCTGCGCGCCCAGCGCGGCGAGGAGGCCGAGTCCTCCGGCGCCGCGGTTCCGGAGCAGGCGGCCACGGCCATGGTCAGCTCGGCCGCGATGATCCCCGGTTCAGCCCTGCGCACCGAGGCCGTGGACGCCGACGGCGCCCGCGGCGAGGGCGCGGGCGACCTGCGCTCGCAGTTCCGCAGCTCCCTGCTGGGCCCCGGGCGCACCCTGCGCCGCCCCAGCTTCGGTCCGCCCAAGGCCATGCGGCCCGACCACGCCCAGGAGCGCCCCCCGGCCCCGGCGCTGGGCCAGCACCCCCTGGTGGACCTGGTCGAGGAGATGTTCCGCTCCTGGCCCGAACTGGAGCGCACGGTGGCCGCCGAGCGCCTGTTCGCCACCGACCCCATCAGCATCCGCGTGCTCTCGGAGCAGATCGCGGTGGACGTCACCGAGATCCGCTCCGCCCAGCGCAAGGTGGAGGAGCGCCTGCTGCGCTGGCTCAACGCACCCGAGGGCGCCGCGATCACCAAGCACCTGCGCGAGCTGTCCGAGCAGCTGGGCGCGGCGACCACCATCGACCGCCTGATCAACGCCCACCCCGACCACCCGGTGGACGTGCCCACCCTCAACACGCCGCTGTGGCGGGTGATCATCACCCTGTTCACCGACCGGCGCATGCACAACGGCTGGCTGATCGCCGACGACCCCAACCGGCTGCGCTGGCAGACCCGGGAACTGCTGGGCGACGCCCCCAGCATGACCGAGGCCGGGATCCGGCTCAGCCGCATCGGCATCCGCCAGCAGGAGCTGCGCGCCTGGCTGCTGAGCACCCCCGGGGTGAGCCTGCGGGACGGGCACGTGTTCACGGACCCGTCGGTGCCCATGGAGATGCCCGCCAACCACCCGGGCCACACCGCCCCGGAGGACTCGGGGGCCACCACCGAGAACGGGCTGCCCATACGGCGGCGCGTGGACGCGCAGCCGTCCGCGGCCCCGGCCGAGCCCGCCCCCTCCCAACAGCACGGAACCGGCCCCGAACGGGCTCCCGCGGCCTTCGGCGCCGCCGCCCTGGACCCGCACCGCGTCGTGCCGCTGGGCCCGGCCCCCGGACAGGCCCACGGCCTGCCGCCCACGTCCCCGGTCGCGCAGCCCGCACCGCCCTCGCGGCCGGGTGCGAGCGACCCGGCCATGGCGGCCCGCTGCTTCCGCGCCCCGGACGGGCGCTGGTGGCACCGCATCGACATCACCGCCGACCACCTCAACGGCGCCCCCGTGGCCGTGCCCACCGGGTACGCCACCCACCTGGGCCTCCAGCCCGGGAGGCTGCTGTGCCTGACCGCTCCGGGCGCGGACCTGCTGGTGCTGGTCTGGCGCGACCAGCCGGCGTTCGACTCCCTGCGCCCCCTGCTGCGCCGCCAGGCCGCCCAGCCCGGCGACCGCGTGTTCATCACCGTGGCAGGGGACCGGCTGGACGCGCGCAAGCTGCCCGCCACCGACCTGAGCGGTTACTCCCCCACGGCCCGGGCGCTGCACCTGAGCGGCTACACCGCGCCCGCCTCCACCGAGGACGCCCTGAAGATCCTCTCCCGCCGGATCACCGACAGCGACGACGAGGCGTTCGCCGACCCCCAGTCGCTGGTGGACCTGCTGTCCCTGCGCGGTGACAACGACATCGCCGCGGAGCTGCGCGCGGGCATGTTCGCCGCGCACTAGCACGTCGCCACGAGCGCCCGTCGCCCCCGGCGGCGGGCGCTCTTCGTGTGCCCGGGGCCGCCGAGAGGTCCGGCGGCCCCAGCGAACGGGGCGTTACGACCCGCTGAAGACACACGAAGTCCACATGAACGCACACAAAGACAGGAACAAAAACACACAAACCCTAGAAGTGGCCTTGCGCGTGTGGTTGACTACTCAGCGCCCCCTTCCGGGTGGGGTCCCCCCTGATCCACGACCACAATGAGGAGTTCCATGTCCGCCGTGCTCTCACGAGGCAAGTCGCTCGCCCTCACCATGGCCCTGGGCCTACTGCTGTCCCTGGGCCTGGCGGTGGGCACCGCCGCCCCCGCCGCGGCCGCGGGCACCTTCCGCCTGTGCAACGTGTCCTCCAACTACACGGCCTACGCCGACTTCGGCAACTTCACCACCTTCGTGGTCAACCCCGGCCAGTGCACCAGCACCGGCATCAGCTCCTCCGGCGTCTCCTACTCCGTGACGATCCGGGGCACCTGGGCCAACTCCCCGTCCAAGACCACCACCCAGTACCGGGTCCCCGCCGGTCGCAGCGTCGACTTCCACGCCGGCGGCACCTTCGCCGCTCCCCAGTTCAACCCCCTCGTCTACTGACGGCCCCGGGCGCCCGCGCCCGAAGGCCCTGACACCGCACGGCCCCCGCGCACGACCGCGCGGGGGCCGCTCCGTCCCCGCGACGCGGACCGCCACCGACCGCCGCGGCACCGGAAGGGACCCCGGAGCCCCGCGGCGGCGGCCCCGGGCACGCGAAACGGGCCGGCCCCCGAGGGGACCGGCCCGTTTCGCGCGTGCGGCGCGTGTCAGACGTTGAAGCCCAGCATGCGCAGCTGGTCGCGCCCGTCGTCAGTGATCTTGTCCGGACCCCACGGCGGCATCCAGACCCAATTAATTTTGACTTCGCGCTCGAACTCGTCCAGGGCGCTGGTGGCCTGGTCCTCGATCACGTCGGTCAGGGGGCACGCCGCGCTGGTCAGGGTCATGTCCAGCGTGATGGTGCTGTCGTCGGCGTTCACCCCGTACAGCAGGCCCAGGTCGACGACGTTCACGCCCAGCTCGGGGTCGATCACGTCCTTGAGCGCCTCGCTGATCTCCTCGACCAGCGCCTCCGCCTCCGGGGAGAGGGGGGCGCCCTCGGCGGCCTCGGTCGTTGTCGTCTCGTTCTCGCTCATCAGACGGCTTCCTTCTCCAGGGACTGCGACACGGCGTCCTTCCAGGCCATCCACCCCAGCAGGGCGCACTTGATCCGCGCGGGGTACTTGGACACGCCGACGAACGCCACGGCGTCCTCCAGCACGTCCTCGTCGGGCTCGCCCTTGCCCTTGGACTGCATCAGCTCGGTGAAGGCGTCCAGGGTGGTCATGCCCTCGGCGACGGTGCGGCCGATGAGCAGGTCGGTCAGCACCGAGGTGCTGGCCTGGCTGATCGAGCAGCCCATCCCCTCGTAGGAGACGTCGCTGACCACGGCCTCGCGGTCGAGGCCGCCGGAGCCCTCGGCGGGGGTCAGCGCCACCCGGAGCGTCACCTCGTCCCCGCAGGTGGGGTTGATGTGGTGCGCCTCCGCGTTGTGCGGATCGCGCAGACCCTTGTGGTGCGGGTTGCGGTAGTGGTCCAGGATGATCTCCTGGTACATCGCGTCCAACTGCATGGTCAGGCTGTTCCTCGCTCTAGGGCCGGGTTCCGAAGAACTTCTGCGCGGCCCTGATGGCCTCCACGAGCGCGTCCACGTCCTCCGGCGTGTTGTAGAGGTAGAAGGACGCGCGCGTGGTCGCGACGACGCCGAGCCTGCGGTGCAGCGGCCAGGCGCAGTGGTGGCCCACCCGGACCTCCACGCCCAGGTCGTCCAGGACCTGGCCCACGTCGTGCGGGTGGATGTCGTCCACGGCGAAGGACACTGCGCCGCCGCGGTCCACCGCATCGGTGGGGCCGACGATCCGCACGCCCTCCAGGGCGCCGATCCGCTCCAGCGCGTACTCGGTGAGCGCGTGCTCGTGCTCGGCGACCCTCTCCATGCCCACGCGGGACAGGTAGTCGCAGGCCGCGGCCAGGCCGACGGCCTGCGGGGCCATCGGCACACCGGCCTCGAAGCGCTGGGGCGGGTCGGCCCAGGTGGAGTACTCCATGTGGACCACGCCGATCATGGAGCCGCCGGTGATGAACGGCGGGATGGCCTCCAGCAGCTCCCGGCGCCCCCACAGCACCCCGATCCCGTTGGGACCGAGCATCTTGTGCCCGGAGAAGACCAGGAAGTCCACGCCCAGCGCGGCCACGTCGACCGGCATGTGCGGAACCGACTGGCAGGCGTCCAGCACGGTCAGCGCGCCGACCTCGCGGGCCCGGGCGACGATCTCCCCGACCGGGTTGACGGTGCCCAGCACGTTGGACTGGTGGCTGAACGCCACCACCTTGGTGCGCTCGTTGACCAGGTCGGCGATCCCCGACAGGTCCAGGCGCCCCTCGTCGGTCACCGGGAACCAGCGCAGCGTCGCCCCGGTGCGCTGGCACAGCTGCTGCCAGGGCACCAGGTTGGCGTGGTGCTCCATCTCGGTCACCACGACCTCGTCGCCGGGCCCCACCTGGAAGCGGCGCAGCTCCTCGTCGGCGGTCGCGGAGTTGCTCAGCGCGTAGGCCACCAGGTTGACGCCCTCGGTGGCGTTCTTGGTGAACACCACCTCCCCGGCGTCGGCCCCGATGAACCGGGCGATGGTCTCCCGGGCCGCCTCGTAGGCGTCGGTCGCCTCCTCCGCGAGCTGGTGCGCGCCACGGTGCACCGCCGCGTTGTGGCGTTCGTAGAACTCACGTTCGGCGTCGAGCACCTGACGGGGCTTCTGCGAGGTCGCCCCGGAGTCGAGGTACACCAGCGGCCGCCCGTCGCGGACGGTCCGGGAGAGGATCGGGAAGTCCTCCCGGATCGCCGCGACGTCGAGCGGGGCCGCCCCGGCCCGACCGGACTCGCGGACTGTGGTCATCGGTTACGCGCCCGCCTTCACGAAACGCTCGTAGCCCTCGGCCTCCAGCACGTCGGCCAGCTCCGGGCCGCCGGACTCGGCGACGCGGCCGCCCGCGAAGACGTGCACGAAGTCGGGCTTCACGTAGTTGAGGATCCGGGTGTAGTGCGTGATGAGCATGACGCCCATCTCACCGCTCGCCTTGGCGCGGTTGACGCCCTCGGAGACGACCTTGAGCGCGTCGACGTCCAGGCCGGAGTCGGTCTCGTCCAGGATGGCGACCTTGGGCTTGAGCAGCTCCAGCTGGAGGATCTCGTGGCGCTTCTTCTCACCGCCGGAGAAACCCTCGTTGACGCCGCGGGCGGCGAAGGCCGGGTCGATGGACAGGTCCTTCATCGCTCCCTGGAGCTCCTTGGAGAACTGGCGGAGCTTGGGGGCCTCGCCGCGCACCGCGGTGACGGAGCTGCGCAGGAAGTTGGACATGGACACGCCGGGGACCTCGACCGGGTACTGCATGGCCAGGAACACGCCGGCGCGGGCGCGCTCGTCGACGCTCATCTCCAGGATGTTCTCGCCGTCGACGAGGACCTCGCCCTCGGTGATCTCGTAGCGCGGGTGGCCCGCGATCGCGTAGGCGAGGGTGGACTTGCCCGAGCCGTTGGGGCCCATGATGGCGTGGGTCTCACCGGAGTTGACGGTCAGGTCAACGCCCTTGAGGATCTCCTGCCGCTCGTCCTCGCCGATGAGGACGTCGGCGCGCAGGCCGCGGATTTCGAACTTGGTCATTTCAGGCCTCAGGAATTCTTCTCATCCAGCGAGACGAGCACGTCTTCGCCGTCGATCTTCACGTCGTAGGTGGGGACCGCCTGGGTCGCGGGCGGGTTGATCGGCGCCCCCGAGCGCAGGTCGAAGCAGGAGCCGTGCAGCCAGCACTCGATGGTGCCGTCCTCGACCTCGCCCTCGGACAGGCGGACCTCGGCGTGCGAGCACACGTCCCGCACGGCGTACACCTCGCCCTCGCTGCGGACCAGGGCGATGGGTGTCTCGTCGTCGGTCTCGACCCCGAGGGCCCCCTCATCGGGGATCTCGGAGAGCTCGGCGACCTTCACCCAGCGTCCGGCCTCACTCATGGGCGGCCAGCTTGCGCTCGACCTTGGCCATGATCTCCTCGCGCAGCTCCTCGACCGGGATCCGGTTGATGAGCTCCAGGAAGTAGCCGCGGATGACCAGGCGCCGGGCCTCGTCCTCCGGGATGCCCCGGGAGCGCAGGTAGAACAGGTGGATGTCGTCGAGGCGGCCGCTGGCGGCGGCGTGCCCGGCGCCCTCCACCTCACCGGTGAAGATCTCCAGGTTGGGCACCGAGTCCACGCGGGTGTCGTCGGTGAGCTGGAGGTTGCGGTTGTGCTCGTAGGAGTCGGTGCCGGTGGTGCCCTCACCGATGATCACGTCGCCGATCCACACACCGTGGGCGTCCTTGCCGCTCAGCGCGCCCTTGTACTCCACCCGCGAGCGGGTGTTGGACATGTTGTGGTCGATGAGCGAGCGGTGCTCGTGGTGCTGGCCGTCGCCGGTGAAGTACAGCCCGTGGAGCTCGGCGTTGGCGCCGCGCCCCTTGTAGGCCACCTTCGGGGAGAGCCGGACCAGGTCGCCGCCCAGGGTGATCACGATCGACTTGAACGTGGCGTCCTTTGCCACCTGGGCGTTGTGCTGCGAGACGTCGACGGCGTCGCCGTCCCAGTCCTGGAGGCTGATCAGCGTCAGGCGCGCGCCCTCGCCGACGTGGATGTCCACGCTGCCCGCGCGCACGCCCGTGCCGGTCTGGTTGAGGACCACGACCGCCTCGGCCAGCGGCTTGACGTCCAGGACGAACTGGTCGTAGCGCGTGCCGCCCTGGGCCTGGCGGTTGACGGTGATCGGCCGCTCCAGGGCCGCGCCCTGCGCGACCGTGATGACCGTGGCCTCCTCGAAGGAGGTGTAGGCCTGGGCGGTGACGCGGTCGGCGGGGAACCCGGCGGTGCCGAGCCGCGCGTCGCCGCGGCCGACCGTCTCGACGGTGGCGCCCTCGGGGGCGTCCACGTCGAGCTTGTCGGTGCCGTCGGCGACGGCGCTGCCGTCGTGCAGGCCCTTGAGGCGGCGGATCGGAGTGAAGCGCCACTCCTCCTCGCGGCCGCCAGGGACGGGGAAGTCGTTCACGTCGAAGGACCCGTGGGTGGCCAACTTGGAGAACGGGATCTCCCCCAGGCCGTGGCTGTGGGCCTTGGGTTCGGTGCTCGGGCTGGTCAACTTAACCAACCGCTCCTTCCATCTGAAGCTCGATCAGCCGGTTCAGTTCCAGCGCGTACTCCATGGGCAGCTCGCGCGCGATGGGCTCGACGAACCCGCGCACGATCATGGCCATGGCCTCGTCCTCGTCCATGCCCCGGCTCATCAGGTAGAAGAGCTGGTCCTCGCTGACCTTGGAGACGGTCGCCTCGTGCGCGAGCTCGGCGTCGTCCTCGCGCAGGTCGTTGTAGGGGTAGGTGTCGGAACGGCTGATGGTGTCGATCAGCAGCGCGTCGCACTTGACCGAGGACTTGGCGTGGTCGGCGCCCTCCTGCACCTGCACCAGACCCCGGTAGGAGGCGCGGCCCCCGCCGCGTGCCACCGACTTGGAGATGATGGTGGAGGAGGTGTTGGGCGCGCAGTGCACCATCTTGGACCCGGTGTCCTGGTGCTGGCCCTCGCCCGCGAAGGCGATCGACAGGGTCTCGCCCTTGGCGTGCTCGCCCATCAGGTAGACGGCCGGGTACTTCATGGTGACCTGGGAGCCGATGTTGCCGTCGATCCACTCCATGGTCGCGCCCTCTTCGGCCACGGCGCGCTTGGTGACCAGGTTGAAGACGTTGTTGGACCAGTTCTGGATGGTCGTGTAACGGCAGCGGGCGTTCTTCTTGACGATGATCTCCACGACCGCGGAGTGCAGCGAGTCCGACTTGTAGATCGGCGCGGTGCAGCCCTCGACGTAGTGGACGTAGGCGCCCTCGTCGACGATGATCAGCGTCCGCTCGAACTGGCCCATGTTCTCGGTGTTGATCCGGAAGTAGGCCTGGAGCGGGATCTCCACGTGCACGTTCTTGGGCACGTAGATGAACGACCCGCCGCTCCACACGGCGGTGTTGAGCGCGGCGAACTTGTTGTCGCCGGCCGGGATCACGGAGCCGAAGTACTCCTCGAAGATCTCCGGGTGCTCCTTGAGGGCGGTGTCGGTGTCCAGGAAGATGACACCCTGCTCCTCCAGGTCCTCGCGGATCTGGTGGTAGACGACCTCGGACTCGTACTGCGCGGCGACACCGGCGACCAGGCGCTGCTTCTCCGCCTCGGGGATGCCCAGCCTGTCGTAGGTGTTCTTGATGTCCTCGGGCAGGTCCTCCCAGGAGGTGGCCTGCTTCTCCGTGGACCGCACGAAGTACTTGATGTTGTCGAAGTCGATCTTGGACAGGTCCGCGCCCCAGTTGGGCATGGGCTTCTTGTCGAAGAGCCGCAGGGACTTGAGGCGGAGCTTGGTCATCCACTCCGGCTCGTCCTTCTTGGCGGAGATGTCGCGGACGACCTCTTCGTTCAGACCGCGGCGGGCCGAGGCCCCGGCCGCGTCGGAGTCGGCCCAGCCGTACTCGTATGTTCCGATCCCCTCGAGCTCGGGATGCGCGATAGACGTCATGCGCGGACTCCTCCTGGACTCAGACGTCCTTGTGGTGAACTGAGCCGTCCGCCGCCTGGCGGATGGCCTTGGACGCGGGGGTGCCGTCCTCCCCGCTCTCCGCGTCGCCCCGGGGGGTGACGTGGGTGGTGCACACACCGTCGCCGTGGGCGATGGTGGCCAGCCTGCGCACCGGGGTGCCCAGCAGCCGCGCGAAGGCCTCGATCTCGGCCTCACAGAGTTGCGGGAACTCGGCGGCCACGTGCGCGACGGGGCAGTGGTGCTGGCACAACTGGTCGCCGCCGCCGGGTGCGGGCGCCTGGCCCGCGGTGGCGGCGTAGCCGTCGTTGGAGAGGGCCTCGGCCAGCAGCCGGACGCGTTGCTCGGCGGGAACCGCGTCCAGCAGGGGCCTGTAGCGCCGCTCCAGGTCGGCGACCTGACTGCGGGCGAACTCGCCGACGGCTCCGGGACCGGCCGTGTCGGCCAGGAAGCGGAGCGCGCTGGTGGCGAGGTCGTCGTAGGCGTGGACGAAGGCGTCGCGTCCGGCCTCGGTGATGGCGAAGACGCGCGCCGGGCGGCCCCGGCGGCGTCGCCCGCCGTGGGGCCGGGCGTCGCGGGCCTCGACCATGCCCTCGCTGGTCAGGTTGTCGAGGTGGCGGCGGATGGCCGCCGGGGTGAGCCCGAGCCGCTCCCCCAGCGCGGAGGCGGTGATCGGGCCCTTCTCCAGGATGAGCCGCGCGACCCGTGCGCGGGTGCCGGTCTCGGCCCCGCGCTCCGTTCCAGCGAGGGGACGGGACACACTGGACGTCTCGGACACGGTCTTCCCCTCCCTCTCTGACGCGGCTCCTGGTTTTGACAACATCAGTGTGGCGTAAATAAGTCCGCCGAGGCAAACCCGACCCCATGGACTTGATCACCAAGGACAGGCTTGCCTAACAGGGGGTTCACGCACCGGCAACCCAGTGGACACGAACGGGAACGGGCCCGAGATCCTTCCCGACGACCATATGCCGAGACCGCCGTATCGGGATGCGGACAGGAGTGTTCGGCGCGCCGCCGGTCCCCGGGCGCCCCGGCCGGGGCGGTGAAGCCCTCCGCCGGGCCGCACGTAGACTCAGGCCCCATGGACACAGCCGCGGTCGAGGTCGTCGACCTGGTCAAGCGCTACGGCGCCACCACCGCAGTCACCGGCCTCACCTTCAGCGCGCGCCGGGGCGCGGTGACGGCGCTGCTCGGTCCCAACGGAGCGGGCAAGACCAGCACCATCGAGATCTGCGAGGGCTTCCGCCGCGCCGACGGCGGGCGGGTGCGGGTGCTGGGCCTGGACCCCGTGGCCGACTCCGGCGCCCTCAAACCCCGTGTCGGGGTGATGCCCCAGTCCGGGGGCGTGCCCACCGGCGCCCGCGCCGCCGAGTGGCTGCGGCTGATGGCCTCCTTCCACGCCCGGCCGATCGAGCCCCGCCTGCTGCTGGAGCGGCTGGGCCTGACCTCGGTGGCCGCGACGCCCTTCCGCCGCCTGTCCGGCGGCCAGCAGCAGCGCCTGTCCCTGGCCTGCGCCGTGGTCGGCCGCCCCGAACTGGTCTTCCTGGACGAGCCGACCGCGGGCCTGGACCCGCAGGCGCGCATGGCCACCTGGGACCTGGTGGCGGCCCTGCGCGAGGCGGGTGTGGCGGTGATCCTGACCACGCACTACATGGAGGAGGCCGAGCGGCTGGCCGACCACGTGGTCATCATCGACCGCGGCGCCGTGGTCGCCGAGGGCACCCCCGCCGAGCTGACCGGGGAGCGCCGCGAGGTCTGCTTCTCCGCGGAGGCCCCGCTGGACACGGCCCTGCTGGAGGCCGCCCTGCCCGAGGGCAGCCGGGTGGAGGCCCACGGCCCCGCCGACGGCCGCCGCGAGTACGCGGTCGTCCCCGGCGGCGCGGGGACTCCCGGCCCGGAGTTCCTGGCCACGGTCACCGCCTGGTGCGCCTCGGCCGGAGTCCTGGCCGAGGACCTGCGCGTGCGGCGGCGTACCCTCGAAGACGTCTTCCTCGAACTCACCGGCAGGGAACTGCGCGACTGATGCACGAGCACACCTCCACCGCCTCCGCACGGGCGGCCGCCGACGCTCCCGCCCACGGAGGCGGCGACGCCTCGCTGTTCACCCCCGCGCCCGGGGCCGCGCCGATGTGGCGGATGGTCGCCGCGCAGGCCGGGATGGAGCTGCGGGTCATGCTGCGCCACGGCGAGCAGTTCCTGCTCACCATGGTGATCCCCGTGCTGCTGCTGGTGGGCTTCAGCCTCACCTCGGTGCTGGACGTGGGCGAGGGGGCGCGGGTGGACGCGCTCACGCCCGGCGTGCTGGCGCTGGCGGTGATGTCCACGTCGTTCACGGGCCTGGCCATCGGCACCGGCTTCGAACGCCGCTACGGGGTGCTCAAGCGGCTGGGGGCGACCCCGCTGTCGCGCTTCGGCCTGCTGGCCGCCAAGACCCTGGCCGTTCTGGGCGTGCAGGCGATCCAGACGGTGGTGCTGTGCGCGGTGGCGCTGGCGCTGGGCTGGTCGCCCGCGGCGAGCCCGGCGGGCGTGCTGGCGGCCGTGGCCCTGGTGCTGCTGGCCACCGCCGCGTTCAGCTCGCTGGCCCTGCTGATGGCGGGCACGCTGCGGGCCGAGGCGACCCTGGCCGGGGCCAACCTGGTGTACGTGCTGCTGCTGGGCCTGGGCGGGGTGCTCTTCCCGGTCAGCAGCTTCCCCGGCCCCCTGGAGCAGGCGGCGTCGGCGCTGCCGATCACCGCGCTCAGCTCGGGGCTGCGGACGGTCCTGGCCGACGGCTCCCTGCCCGGCCCGGGCGCGTTCGCGGTGCTGGCCGTGTGGGCGCTGGTCTGCGGCGTGCTGGCCAGCCGCCTCTTCCGCTGGGAGTAGCCCGGGCCCCGGGCCGGGTCAGCTCAGGGGCAGCAGGCGCCACTGCTGGTGGGCGTGGCCGCCGTCGGGCGCCTGGGCGACCCTGGTGCCGTTGTCGGGGGCGCCGCCCTGCGCCTCCAGCGCCTGGCCGGTGGCCCGGTTGACCAGGCGGACCACACCCGGCCCCACCTCGACGAGCGACCAGTGCTGGTTGGGCGAGCCGGTGCGGGTGAGCAGCGCCGCGCCGGGCTGCGCGGCCGGGTCGGCGGGGATCTCCAGGAGCTTGCCGCTGCCCACGCCCTCGATCTCGTAGAAGCCCCCGTCCACGGGGATGAAGCGCCACTGCTGGTTGGTCTGGTCGTGGCGGTCCCACAGGTGGACGGGCGCGCCGTTGGCGGTGGACGTGCCCGCGACGTCCATGACGCGGCCGCCGTGGACGCTCTGGACCGCGTAGACGAGCGCGGGGTCCAGGCCCGCCGGGTGGACGACCTCCTCCTCCGACGGCTCCTCGCTGGGCTCCTCGGCCTCGGGGGCGCCGGGCGGCTGGACCAGGATGCCCGAGGCCGTGGTCATCTCCGGCTCCTCGGGCCGGTCCCCGCCGGACACGAGCAGGCCCCCGGTGTAGCCGCCGACGAGGGCCACCAGCAGCAGCGCCAGGGCTCCGGCCAGGAGCGGCCAGTGGGGGACGTACCGTTCGTGGTCGCGGGGGGAACGGGCGCGGCGTCGGGACATTGAGGACACTCCAGCGGGGTGCGGGCGGGGGCCGCGTCGTTCCACGGCCCGGACCATTTCACACCACTTCGCCGGTTTGATGCACGTTCGCCCTTCAGTGGTGGGGACTCGATAGGGTCCGGGCATGGAAGCGCTCGGAGTCCCCTGGTTCATCGCGGTCCGCTACCTCGGCCCGCCGTTGCTCCTGCTCTCCGCGGGCGGCGCGCTGACGCTGTGGCGGCGGCCCGCCCGGCCCGGACTGGTGTGGGCCGCGCTGCTGGTGAACCTGCTCGCGGCGGCGCTGCCGTTCCTGTGGATCGGGGTGCAGCTCCTGACCGGCCGGGCGGACCAGACGGTGCACGGGCTGGTCATGACGCTGGCGCAGCCCGCGGTGGCCACGGCGGCCTGGGGACTGCTGCTGGCCGCGGTCGTGGCCCGGCCCCGGGGGCCGGACCCCGCCGGGTCCGCCCGGGCCGCGAGGGACCGGGCCCGGACGCGGACCGGGGACGGCGGGGAGACGGAGAGGACCCCCGAAAACGTAGGATGACTTGCCATGAGCACTCCGTCCCGGCCCCAGGCAGCGTTCTCCCCGCTCCGAGCGGTGGAGGCGGTGCCCCCGGTCTGGCTGGTGACGGTCGGCATCGTCTCGGTGCAGACCGGCGCAGGGGTGGCCAAGAACCTCTTCGACGTGCTGCCCCCGGCCGCGGTCGTGTGGCTGCGGCTGCTGACCTCGGCGGTGCTCCTGGTCCTGGTGGCGCGGCCGGTGCTCAGGGCGCGCTCGCGCGGGGACTGGTGGGTGGTGATCGGCTACGGCGTCGCGCTGGCGATGATGAACTTCCTCATCTACCAGGCCTTCGCGCGCATCCCGCTGGGGATCGCGGTCACCATCGAATACCTGGGGCCGCTGGCCATCGCGATCCTGGGGTCGCGCCGCCGGATCGACCTGGTGTGGGCGGGCCTGGCCGGGCTGGGCGTGGTCGCGCTGGGGCTGGAGGCGGGCTCGATGGACCCGCTGGGCATCCTGTTCGCCGTGCTGGCGGCGGTGGCCTGGGCGGGCTACATCCTGCTCAGCGCGTCGACGGGCCAGCGGTTCAGCGGCGCGTCCGGCCTGGCGATCGCCAGCGTGGTCGGCGTGGTCGTCATGGCACCGATCGGGGTGTACGAGGGGGGTGCGGCCCTGCTCGACTGGCGCCTGCTGCTGTTCGGCCTGGTGGTCGGCGTGCTGTCCTCGGTGGTGCCCTACACGCTGGAGCTGACCGCGCTCCGCCGGATGCCGCCGCGCGTGTTCGGGGTGCTGATGAGCCTCCAGCCCGCCGCCGCGGCGCTGGTGGGCCTGGTGGTGCTGGGCGAGCTGCTGACCGTGTGGCAGTGGTTCGCGGTGGCCTGCGTGATCGTGGCCAGCGCGGGTTCCACGCGCACCTCGGCCCGCGACGCCGGGGACCGCGGCCCCGAGGCCGACGGCGCGTCCGCCCGGTCGTCCCGGGAGGGCCCCGGAGAGCGGTAGGCGGGCCCGGTCCGCGGCCGCCGTGTCCGCGGCTCGCCCGTCGGGGCGGCCAGTCCGGGAAGACGGGGACAGGAGTTTTGCTACTCAGTGTTTCCGAATGGACACAAATGGTTATCTGTCCTGGTGGGTCGGCCAAACGGCACGATCACACGCAGTCGAAGGGAAAGCCATGCGCACCAGCGCCAAGATGATGATGACCGCCCTGTTCACCGCCGGCCTGCTCGGCATGGGGTTCGGGACCGCCTCCGCGGGCGAGAACGACACCGACGTCTACCAGGCGTGCGTGCAGGAACAGGGCTTCCTCGGCCTGATCAACCTGGACCTGGACCTGCTCAACCAGTGCATCTCCAACCACGTCGGCTAGGAACGCGCTGACCGGTCGAGGGCGGCGGGCCCTCCCGAACGAACCGACGAGCCCCCGGAACGGGTCCGATCGGGCGGTACGGACCCCGCCGTCGCGGAGGGGGCGTCCACACGCGGGCGCCCCCTCCCCCTGTGTCGGACGACGGCGTCGGCGCAGGTGGGAGACTGCGCGGGGGGCGGACACCGGCCCCCGCGACGATGTACTACAGTCTGTCGTATGTCTGATTCCCCGGCCTCCGCGGTGCTGGCCGCGAACTCGGTCCCCCCGCTCGCGGCGGAGGACATCTCCCTTCTCGGATTCCCCCTGTGGGGCTGGCAGATCGCCGTCGCGACCGCCGGAGTGCTCGCTCTGGTACTGCTCGCGCGCACGATCTGGACGCCCACGCAGCGGTCGCTGCGGGCCTGGGCGCTGGGCAACATCGTCGTCAACGCGGGGATCGCCGTCACCGGCGCCACCGTGCGCGTCACCTCCTCGGGCCTGGGCTGCTCGGAGTGGCCCAAGTGCACGCCGGAGAGCTTCGTGCCCATCGACACCGGGCACGCCGCGCTCAACGCCGCCATCGAGTTCGGCAACCGGACGCTCACCTTCGTCGTGCTCGCGGTCGCCGTCATCACCTTCGTCGCGGTCATGCGGATGAGCCCGCGCCGCCCCGACCTGGTCCGGCTGGCCGTCATCGTGCCGTTCGGCGTCCTGGGCCAGGGCGTGGTCGGCGGCATCACCGTGTGGACCGACCTGCACCCCGCCTCGGTGGCGGCGCACTTCCTGCTGTCCATGGTGATGGTCTTCATCACGGTCGCCCTGTACGTGCGCTGTCAGGAGCCCGAGGGCAAGCCCCAGGTGTCCGTGGGACCCATGCTGCACGCCCTGAGCATCGGCCTGGTCGTGGTCGGCTTCGTCCTGCTGGTCGCCGGGACCATCGTCACCGGCACCGGCCCGCACGGCGGTGACGCCGCGGCCCCCCGGTGGGGGTTCGACCTGGCGGCGGTCACCCGCCTGCACTCCGCGCTGGCCTGGCTCACCACGGCCGGGGCCGTGCTGGCCACCGTCATCGCCTTCCGCGGCGGCGCCCGGCGGCCGGTCCGCGTGAGCAGCGTGTTCCTGCTGGTCACCGTCGTCCTCCAGGGCGTCGTGGGCTACACCCAGTACGCCCTGGAACTGCCCGAGGCCCTGGTGGTCCTGCACGTCCTGGGCTCGGCCCTGACCTGGGTCGCGATCTGCCGCCTGTACTTCTCCACCACGCGCCTGGTCCCGCCGGGCCAGGAGCTCAGCGAGGACCCTGCTGACCGTGACGGGGAACGTAGTCCTGTTGCGCCCGCGCCTGGGCGATGACGTGCGCGAAGTCGGCCCGGCGCAGGAAGCCGGAGTCGGTGGGGCTCTCCGCCCAGCCCGGGGCGACCGGCTGGGGCATCCGCCCCAGGAAGGTGTCCCGGGCCACGTGCATCAGCGCCAGGAACGAGTCCCGGTGGACCTTCCAGTCGGGCGCGGGGAGCCCGGCGTCCAGCCTGCGGTGCAGCAGCGCGAGCTCGGTGGCGGCGAGCTGGTACTCGCGCATCGCCTCGCGGCCCCTGCGGCCGGCGTTGCGCGCCGCCCACTCCCGGGCCCGGCGGCGCCCCTGCAGTGAGCTGAGCATGGCGATGTCGGCCGGGCTGACCAGGCCGGTGGAGACGTAGGGCGGCAGGTACCGGGCGATCGCGCCGATCTGCCGGTGGCGGTCGCGGGCGGCCAGCGCCAGGATCGCCATGAGCACGCCGAAGAGCACCATGTAGGCGACGGCCAGTCCGGACCAGCCGAAGTAGGTGGACCCGTTCCACATGCCGTGCAGCAGCACCGCCGCGGCCCACCCGGCGACGGGGGCCAGCAGGCGCAGGGCTCCGGAGCGCATGGCGGCGTAGGCCACGCCGATGCCGATCATCGCGGTGTAGACCGGGTGCCCGAACGGGGCGATCAGCCCCCGGATGGCGAAGGTGGCCACCAGGGTGCCGTCGAAGAACGCGCTGAGGAAGTACAGGATGTTCTCGGTGAAGGCGAAGCCGGTGGCGACCATCCCCGCGTAGATCACCCCGTCGGTGAAGGTGTCCAGCTCGTGGCGGCGCCGCCAGAGCAGGATCAGCAGCACCACGCCCTTGGCGCTCTCCTCCACCAGCGGCGCCACCGCCGACGTGCCCAGGAAGTCGCCCAGGTCTCGGCCGAACAGCGGCACCGTGACGTGGGCCAGGCCCCAGCTGTTGAGCAGCAGGGATACCACCACGGCCACGCCCGCGCCCCAGGCGAAGGCGAAGAACAGCACCCATCCGGGCTCGGGCTCGATCCGGTCCAGCATGAGGATGAGCGGCACGAGGATGCACACGGGGATGACCGCGGCGACGAGGCTGACGGCGAAGCCGAGCCCTCCGTCGATCCCGGCGGCTGCTCCCCCGGCCAGGGCGAGCAGCCACAGGTAGACCAGCATCCCGATCATGCAGACCACGCTGACGGTGGTGCCCAGGATGAGGGTCATCGAGTAGCGCGAGCGTCGGCCCTGGAGGATGGCCTTGCTGTCGAGACGGGGCATGGGCACCGATCGTAGCGGGAACCGGGCCGACCACGGCTTTCGCCCCCGGCCGACCGCGGGGAGGGGCGCACGGGCCCCGACCGGCGGCGGCCCGGACGCCCGTGGGCGGCACCCGCGCAGGGGTGCCGCCCACGGAAGGCCGGCGGCCTCAGCCCAGGACGCCCGCGATCAGGGGGTCGACGGTGACCGCCACGAACAGCAGCGCCAGGTAGGCGTTGGACAGGTGGAAGAAGCCCATCGTCTTGAGCTGCGCGCCGGTCACGCCCGCGCGGGAGCGGTTGAGCAGGCGGTGCGCCTGGACGATCAGCAGCGCGCCCAGGGCGACGGCGACCGCGCCGTAGAACCAGGTGGTGCCCGCCACCGGCCAGAACAGCACCGACACGACCGCGGTGGCCCAGCTGTAGAGCACGCACTCCAGCAGCACCCGGCGGTCGGTGGCGACCACGGGCAGCATCGGCACCTTGGCCTGCGCGTAGTCCTCCTTGTAGCGCATGGCCAGCGTCCAGGTGTGCGGCGGCGTCCAGAAGAACACCACCAGGAACAGCACGAACGGGGCCCAGTCCAGGCTGTTGGTCACCGCGGCCCAGCCGATGAGCACCGGCATGCACCCGGCGATGCCGCCCCACACCACGTTCTGCGCGGTGCGCCGCTTGAGCAGCAGCGTGTACACGAAGATGTAGAACAGGATCGCGAAGACCGACAGCACGGCCGAGAGCACGTTCACCAGGAGGGCGAACCCGACGGTGGAGCCGACGGCCAGCACCAGGCCGTAGACGAGGGCTCCGCGCGGGGTGACCAGGTCCATCGCGCCGGGGCGCTGGCGGGTGCGACGCATCTCACGGTCGATGTCGCGGTCGATGTAGCAGTTCATCGCGTTCGCGCTGGCCGCCGACATGGTGCCGAACACCAGGGTGGCGACCGCGGTCCACAGCGGCGGCACTCCCCCGGCCGCGACGAACATCACCGGGATGGTGGTGATGAGCAGCAGCTCGATGACGCGGGGCTTGGAAAGGGCGACGTAGGCGCGGACGTGGGCGCCCAGCGAGGCCCCGCCGGGGGCCTGGGGCTGGTCGCCGTGCGGGTTCGTCCGCGGGGCGCGGTTGGTGAGGGCCATCAGTACCCGGTCCTCACGGCCGGACGGTTCTCTCGCGTCCCCCCGGGGGCCACCGGCTCGGTTTCAGACACGCGGATACCTCGACAACTCTAGGGGTTTCGACACTGCTCGCCACGCGGGGGCCGGCGGACCGACAAAGCGTCTGGATCGGCGGAAACCCCGTCAACGACATACTGTAGTACTTCCTCGCGCGCGTCTGAGACCAGCCCCCTCACAAGGAAAACCGCTGGTCCTCGGGCCCGGATGCGCGCGGTGGTCCGCCGGGTGTACTGAAGGGTCGCACAGGCTCCGACGCGCTTCCAGCCCGCCACGCACCGCCCGCGGCCCCCGCCACGCGGCCCGGCCGCCGGTGGCCGCGCCGCCCGGGAGGCGGTTCCCACACCCCTACCAGCCGGTAATCAGAGGTGTCGGGCAACGACATCCCGGGTAGCGGACGATAGGCTCGATCGTGGCCGAATCCGTCGTGGTCTCCAGCCCGCGGCGACCGTCACCCGGGGACGCCGCGTCCGCGCCCTGAACAGCAGCGGGTGCGCGTTCCCGCCGTACTCGGCCCCGCCCGCACGGCGGGCCGCCCCGGTTCCGGCGGCGGTTCGAGAACGAACGCAACCGACACACCCCGCGCTCCGGCCGCCGGGCGCGGGGGGTGCCCGAGAAGGAGAACGAAAGTCCGTGAACGCCCACACCCCGCAAACCCTGGAGTGGTCGGACCTCGACCTCCGCGCCGTCAACACGGTCCGGGCCCTGGCGATGGACGCGGTCGAGAAGTCGGGTAACGGACACCCCGGCACCGCGATGAGCCTGGCGCCAGCCGCCTACCTGCTCTTCCAGAAGATCATGCGCCACGACCCCTCGGACCCGGAGTGGACGGGCCGGGACCGCTTCGTGCTGTCGATCGGCCACTCCAGCCTCACCCTGTACATCCAGCTCTACCTGGCCGGATACGGGCTCGAACTGGACGACCTCAAGAGCCTGCGCCAGTGGGGCAGCCGCACGCCCGGCCACCCCGAGTTCAGCCACACGCCGGGGGTGGAGACCACCACCGGTCCGCTGGGCCAGGGCGTGGGCAACGCGGTCGGCATGGCCATGGCCGCCCGCCGCGAGCGCGGCCTGTTCAACCCCGAGGCGGGTCCGGGCGCCAGCCCCTTCGACCACCACATCTACGCGTTCTGCTCCGACGGCGACGTCCAGGAGGGCGTGAGCCACGAGGCCAGCGCCCTGGCCGGGACCCAGCAGCTGGGCAACCTCATCATGATCTGGGACGACAACCGGATCTCCATCGAGGACGACACCCGCATCGCGCACTCCGAGGACGTGGCCGAGCGCTACCGCGCCTACGGCTGGCACGTGGAGGAGGTCGACTGGAGCGCGACCGGCGAGTACGTCGAGGACGTCGAGGCGCTGTACCAGGCGATCGTGCGCGGCAAGGCCGAGACCGAGCGCCCGACCTTCATCCGCCTGCGCACCGTCATCGGGTGGCCCGCGCCCAACAAGCAGAACACCGGCGCCATCCACGGCGCGGCCATCGGCGCCGACGAAATCTCCGCCACCAAGGCGATCCTCGGCCTGCCCGACGAGCCCTTCGGCGTCGAGGACGCGGTGATCGAGCACACCCGCCGCGCCGTGGACCGGGGCCGCGAGGCCCGCGCCGCCTGGGAGGTGGAGTTCAGGGCCTGGCACGACAGCGCCGGGGAGCACGCCGAACTGTTCGACCGCCTGGTCGAGAAGAGGCTGCCCGAGGGCTGGAAGAAGGCCCTGCCGACCTTCGAGGCCAGCGAGAAGGGCGTGGCCACCCGCAAGGCCAGCGGCGAGGTGCTCTCGGCCCTGGCGCCGCTGCTGCCCGAGCTGTGGGGCGGCTCGGCCGACCTGGCCGGGTCCAACAACACCACGCCCAAGGGCGAGCCGTCGTTCCTGCCATTCGACCGCGCCAGCGAGATGTTCCCGGGCAGCCCCTACGGGCGCGTGCTGCACTTCGGCGTGCGCGAGCACGGCATGGGCTCCATCCTCAACGGCATGGCCCTGCACGGCCCGACCCGGCCCTACGGCGGCACCTTCCTCGTCTTCAGCGACTACATGCGCCCCGCGGTCCGGCTGGCCGCCATCATGCAGCTGCCGGTCACCTACGTGTGGACGCACGACTCCATCGGCCTGGGCGAGGACGGCCCCACCCACCAGCCGGTCGAGCACCTGTGGGCGCTGCGCGCCATCTACGGCCTGGACGTGATCCGCCCGGCCGACGCCAACGAGACCGCCGTGGTGTGGCGCGAGGTCGTCGAGCGGGGCGACCGCCCGTCCGCGCTGGCGCTGACCCGCCAGAACCTGCCCGTCCTGGACCGCGAGGAGTACGCCTCGGCCGAGGGCGCGGCCAAGGGCGGCTACGTGCTGGCCGAGGCCGACGGGGACGCCCCCGAGGTGATCATCATGGCCACCGGCAGCGAGGTGCAGATCGCCCTGGACGCCCGCAAGGCGCTCCAGGAGGCCGGCACGCCCACCCGCGTGGTGTCCATGACGTGCGTGGAGTGGTTCGAGCGCCAGAGCGGGGAGTACCGCGAGCAGGTGCTGCCCTCCTCCGTGCGCGCCCGCGTGTCGGTGGAGGCCGGGATCGCCCTGGGCTGGCGCGAGTACGTCGGCGACGCCGGCGAGTCGGTGAGCCTGGAGCACTACGGCGCCTCCGCCCCGTACCAGGTCCTGTACGAGAAGTTCGGCTTCACGACCGAGGCGGTCGTCGAGGCGGCCCGCAAGAGCATCGCCAAGGCCGGCAGCTGACCCCGGCGGGCCCCGCCGGAGGATCCCGGCGGGGCCCGCCCTCCTCTGACGTGTGTGACCGGGGGCGGTGCTCCGTCCCCAGGAAGGCGGAAGAACCCATGAGCAACGCACTCCGCGACCTGTCCCAGGCGGGCGTGGCCGTCTGGATCGACGACATCAGCCGTGAGCGGCTGCGCTCGGGCAACCTGTCCGAGCTGATGTCGACCCGCCACGTGGTCGGCGTCACCTCCAACCCCACCATCTTCGACAAAGCGCTCGCCGAGGGCGACGCCTACGACCAGCAGGTCCACGAGCTGGCCGTGCGGGGCGTGTCGGTGGAGGAGGCGGTGCGCATGATCACCACCTACGACATCCGCTGGGCCGCGGACACCCTGCGCCCGGTCTACGACTCCACCGACCGCGTGGACGGGCGCGTCTCCCTGGAGGTGGACCCGCGCCTGGCCAACGACACCGAGCGCACGGCCGCCGAGGCCAAGGCGCTGTGGTGGATGGTGGACCGGCCCAACCTGATGGTCAAGATCCCGGCCACGGCCGCGGGCCTGCCCGCGATCACGCGGGTGCTGGGCGAGGGCATCAGCGTCAACGTCACGCTGATCTTCTCCCTGGAGCGCTACCGCCAGGTGATGGACGCCTTCCTGGAGGGCATGGAGCTGGCCCGCGCCAACGGCCACGACCTGTCCCGCATCCAGTCGGTGGCCTCGTTCTTCGTCAGCCGCGTGGACACCGAGGTGGACAAGCGCCTGAAGGAGATCGGCACCGACGAGGCGCTGTCCCTGCTGGGCCGCGCCGCCCTGGCCAACGCCCGCCTGGCCTACGAGGCCCACCAGGAGGTCTTCTCCTCCCCCGAGTGGAAGGCCCTGGAGGAGCACGGCGCCACGCCGCAGCGGCCGCTGTGGGCCTCCACCGGCGTGAAGGACCCCTCCTACGAGGACACCCTCTACGTCGCGCAGCTGGTGGCGCGCGACACCGTCAACACGATGCCGGAGGCCACGCTGGAGGCCACCGCCGACCACGGCGAGATCACCGGCAACACCGTGCTGGGCACCTACGAGCAGGCCCGCGCCGACTTCGCGGCGCTGGAGAACGCCGGGGTCAACCTGACCGACGTGTTCGCCGTGCTGGAGGACGAGGGCGTGGACAAGTTCGTCAAGTCCTGGGAGAGCCTGCTGAGCGCGCTCTCGGCCAAGCTCGACAAGCTGTCCTGAGCCGCGCGGCCGTCCCGGCGACGGGACGGCCGCGCCTTTCGCGCCCGTCCCCACCCGCCTGCCCCCGGCGGGGGCGGCGCCCAGCGTCCCACCGGCCACTCTCGACAGGAAGACGGGAACTTGAAAGAACCGGTGATGCCGGGAGCGGTACCCAACCCGCTCCGCAACGCCCTGGACCGCAGACTGCCCCGTATCGCCGGACCCAGCGTGCTGGTGCTCTTCGGCGTCACGGGCGACCTGGCCCGCAAGAAGCTCCTGCCGGCCATCTACGACCTGGCCAACCGGGGGCTGCTGCCGCCGGGCTTCGGCCTGGTGGGGTTCGCCCGCCGGGACTGGGAGGACCAGGACTTCGCCGACGAGGCCTACCAGGCGGTGCGCGAGCACGCGCGCACCCCGTTCCGCGAGGACGTGTGGCGCCAGCTCAGCGAGGGCGTCCGGTTCGTCCAGGGCGAGCTGAACGACGACGACGCGTTCGACCGCCTGGCCGACTGCGTGCGCACCCTGGACTCCGAGCGCGGCACCGGCGGCAACTACGCGTTCTACCTGTCGCTGCCGCCCAAGCTGTTCCCCACCGTGGTCAAGCAGCTCAAGCGGAGCGGCCTGGCCGAACCCGAGGAGGACCAGGTCTCCGAGGGCGGGGTCCGCCCGTGGCGGCGGGTGGTGATCGAGAAGCCCTTCGGCCACGACCTGGAGAGCGCCCGGGACCTCAACGCGGTGGTGGACGACGTGTTCCCGCCCTCGTCGGTGTTCCGCATCGACCACTACCTGGGCAAGGAGACGGTCCAGAACATCCTGGCCCTGCGCTTCGCCAACACCCTCTTCGAGCCGCTGTGGAACCGCAGCTACGTGGACCACGTGCAGATCACCATGGCCGAGGACATCGGCGTGGGCGGCCGGGCGGGCTACTACGACGGGATCGGCGCGGCCCGCGACGTCATCCAGAACCACCTCCTCCAGCTGCTGGCCCTGGTAGCGATGGAGGAGCCCATCTCCTACAGCGCGGACGCGCTGCGCGCGGAGAAGGAGAAGGTGCTGGCGTCGGTGTCGCTGCCAGAGGACCTGTCCACGGGCACCGCGCGCGGCCAGTACGCGGCGGGCTGGCAGGGCGGCGCGGCGGTGCGCGGCTACCTGGAGGAGGAGGGCATCCCCTCCGACTCGGTGACCGAGACCTACGCGGCGCTGAAGCTGTCGGTGGACACCCGGCGCTGGTCGGGCGTGCCCTTCTACCTGCGCACCGGCAAGCGGCTGGGCCGCAGGGTGACGGAGGTCGCGCTGGTGTTCCAGGCCGCTCCGCAGCAGCTGTTCCCGCGCACCGACGTCAGCGAGGTGGGGCAGAACGCCCTGGTGCTGCGCATCCAGCCGGACGAGGGCGTGACGCTGCGCTTCGGCTCCAAGGTGCCCGGGGCCAGCATGGAGGTCCGCGACGTGAGCATGGACTTCGCCTACGGGCAGTCCTTCACCGAGGCCAGCCCCGAGGCCTACGAGCGGCTCATCCTGGACGTGCTCATCGGCGACCCGCCGCTGTTCCCGCGCCAGGAGGAGGTCGAGCTGTCCTGGCGGATCCTGGACCCGGTCGAGGAGTACTGGGCCAAGGCGGGCCAGCCGGAGCAGTACGGCTCGGGCACCTGGGGCCCGGAGTCGGCCGAGCAGCTGCTCTCCAGGGACGGACGCCAGTGGCGGCGCCCGTGACCAGCCACGACCCCGCCGGGAGGAACCGATGACGCTCTACCTGCCGCGCACCACGACCTCGAAGATCGCCGAGGCGCTCATGGCCGAGCGGCTCAGCGTGGGCGGCGGTGCCATGAACATGGTCCTGACCCTGGTCATCGTCACCGACGAGGCCGACCACTACGACGCGGTGCGCGCCGCGACCGAGGCGGGCCGCGAGCACCCCTCGCGCGTGGTGGCGCTGGTGCGGCGCGACCCCGACGCCGAACCGGCCATCGACGCCGAGATCCGCCGCCCCGGCACCTCGGGCCCCGGCGAGGCGGTGCTGCTGCGGCTGTACGGTCCGCTGGGCGAGCACGCGGACTCGGTGGTCACCCCGCTGCTGGTGCCCGAGGCGCCGGTGGTGGTGTGGTGGCCGGGCGTGGGCCCGGCCGACCCGGCGGCCGACCCCGTCGGCCGCCTGGCCCAGCGCCGGATCACCGACGCGCTGCGCGCACCGGACCCGGTGAGCGACCTGCTGGAGCGGGTGTCCCACTACAGCCCGGGCGACACCGACCTGACCTGGACCCGGCTGACGCCGTGGCGCTCGCTGCTGGCCAGCGCCATGGACCAGCCCTGCGGGTGGGTGACCTCGGCCAGTGTGACGGCCGAGTCGCACTACCCGAGCGCCGAACTGCTGGCCGCGTGGCTGTCGGACCGGCTGGACGTGCCGGTGGCCCGCGAGACCTCGCACGGCCCCGGCCTGACCGAGGTCCGCCTGACCACCGACCAGGGGGACATCACGCTCTCCCGGGTGGACGGCCGGGTGGCCACGCTGTCGCGGTTCGGCCAGCCCGACCAGACGGTGGCCCTGTCGCGGCGCGCCGCCTCCGGGGCCTTGGCCGAGGAGCTGCGCCGTCTGGACCCCGACGAGATCTACGAGAGCGCGGCCCGGCACCTGGAGCCGCTGCTCTCCGGAAGCGGAGCACGAGGATGAGCGAACCGGAGATCGTCCGCCACTCCGACGCGGGGGCGCTGGCCGACAGCGTCGCGTTGAAGCTGGTGAACATGATCGTCCAGGCCGAGGCGGACAAGCGCGACTTCCACCTGGTGCTGACCGGCGGCGGGATCGGCATCCGCACCCTGGAGGCGGTGCGCGACCACGCCCTGGAGGCCGGGATCAGCTGGTCGCACGTGCACCTGTGGTGGGGTGACGAGCGCTTCCTGCCGGACAAGGACCCCGAGCGCAACGAGACCCAGGCGTGCGCGGCGCTGATCGACGCGGTTCCGGTGCCCGCGCACAACGTGCACCCGATGCCCGCCTCCGACGGGATGGACGGCGACCACGTCGAGCACGCCGCCACCCGCTACGGCCGGGAGCTGGCGGTGGCCGCGCGGGCCCGGGGGCCGGTACCCGTGTTCGACGTGTGCCTGCTGGGCGTGGGCCCGGACGCGCACGTGGCCTCGCTCTTCCCGGGTCTGCCGGGGGTGCGCGAGGACGAGGCGTCGGTGGCCGCGGTGCACGACTCGCCCAAGCCCCCGCCGCAGCGGATCACCCTGACGCTGCCGTCGATCCGCACGGCACGAGAGGTGTGGGTGCTGGCCTCGGGCGAGGGCAAGGCCGGGGCCGTGCGGCTGGGCCTGGCCGGGGGCAGCGTGGACGAGGCCCCTGTGGCCGGTGCGCGCGGCGCGGAGCGGACCGTGTTCTGGGTGGACGAGGCGGCGGCCGCCGAGCTCTGACCGGGACGGACGGGCGTACGGGCCCCGGGGGACGCGTCGTCCCCCGGGGCCCTCGCGTGTTCTCGGGTGCGCGGCGGGGTCGCGGACGGGGCGCGGGCCGGGCCCGGGTCCGCGCGCCTCAGTCCGGGGGGCCGGGGCAGGTGAGCCCGGGTTCGGGGACCCGGCCGGTGAGCAGGTAGGCGTCCACCGCCTCGTCCACGCACGGGCTGCGGCCCGTGCCGTAGACGGTGTGTCCGGCCCCCTCGTAGGTGACCAGGGTGGCGGTCTCCATCCGTTCGGCCAGGTCCTCGGCCCAGGCGTAGGGGGTGGCGGGGTCGCCGACGGCGCCCACGACCACGATCGGGGGCGCGTCCGGGGCGGTCGCCGCGGGGGCCTCTTCCGTCTCGGGCCAGTATGCGCAGGGCAGGTGGTCCCACACCGGGTCGGGGCCGAAGAGCGGGGCGCGGTCGGCCGCCTCGGCGGCGGCGTCGCGGTAGGCCTCCACGGTCACCGGGTCGGCGCGGTCGGCGCAGTTCACGGCGGTGAACACCGCGCCGGGGTCCTGGTGCTCCGTTCCCGGTACGGCCTCGCCGGAGCCCGCCCGCGCGTACGCGCCGAAGGTGCGGTCGTAGAGCCGCCCGAGGTGGAGTCCGGTCCCCTCGGCGTCGTCCCAGGCGAGGGCGGTGAACACGTCGGCGAGCAGGTCCCAGCCGTCCTCGCGGTACAGCTCCATGACGACCATGGCCGTCAGTGTGCGCCCGTCCACCGGGATCCCCTCGGCCTCGGCGGGGACGCGGTCGAGGCCGCGCAGGAGCGCGGCCGCCCGGACGTCGGCCTCGCTGAGGGCTCCGGAACCGCCGGAGCCGGGCGCGCGGTCCGCTCCGGCGAACGGGCAGGCCGCGTCGCGGGCGCAGTGGGCCACGAACGCGTTCCAGGTGTTCTGGAGGGCGGCGACCTGCTCGACGGCGGCCCGCGCGTTGGAGGTGCCCGGCGCCGCGGCGCCGTCCAGGACCGCCGCCCGGACGCGGTCGGGGTACAGGTGGGCGTAGAGGGCGCCGAGGTGGGCGCCGTAGGAGCGGCCGACGAAGTTGAGCCGTTCCTCGCCCAGGGCGTCGCGGACAATGTCGAGGTCGCGGGCGACGTGGACGGTGCCGAGGCGGGCCAGGAACTCCTCCCCCACTGTCCGCGCGCAATCCTGGGCGTACCTGCGGGCGGCGTCCTCCATGGGTTGGAGTTCGGCGGCGCCCAGGTCTCCGGGGTCGGTCCCGGCCACGTCCTGGCGCGCCTCGACCAGGGCGTACCGGTCCCCGCAGGCGAAGCCGCCGCTGTCCCCGACGCCGCGCGGGTCGAAGGAGACGATGTCGAAGGCGGCGCGGACGTCGTCGCCGAACAGGGGCGAGTCCAGGGCCCGGACCCCGGAGGCGCCGGGGCCGCCCGGGTTGACGACCAGGGAGCCCAGGCGCTCCTGCGGCGGGCCGCTGGCGGGCGCGCGGACCAGGGCGATGTCGAGGGTCCCGCCGCCGGGCTCGTCGTGGTCCAGGGGGACCGTGACCGTGCCGCACTCCAGGCTCTCCAGCCACTCCGCTTCGGTGTCGCGGTCGGCGGGGCCGGTGGCGCGTGCGGTGGGCGCGGTTCGCCGCTCGGAGGGTTCGGTGGTCCGCCCGCTCTCGTGGCAGGGCCGCCAGGCGACGTCCTGGCCGGGGAAGGGGTCGTGGGCGGCAGGAGAGCAGGCCGCGGCCAGCACCACCGCCATGAGCCCACCGAGCCCGGGGGCACCCACCCCGCACCGCACCGCCGACTCCGTTCCCGCGTCCCGGTCCGCCTGCCCTCCCATCCTGCCCGGCGAGGGTGCGCGCAACCTCCGGTACGGGTCCGCCGACGTGCAAAAAGACGGTCAGGACGAGTGGCCGGGACGGTGTCCGGGGCGGGTCAGAGCAGGCTGACGTCGGTGTCGAGCAGCGCGGGCAGGGCGTCGGGGGAGGCGACCGCCACGAGGGGGCGCAGGGGGTCGCCGAAGGCGATCCACCCGGGCCCGCCGTGCGGTGACGGGTCGGCGTGGGTGATCCAGTCCACGAGTTCGACCGCGCGGCTGACGTCGCCTCCCGGCCGGGTCAGGGCGACCACCGTTCCGGCCACGTCGCAGCGGGTGCCGAGGTGGGCGGTGGCGGCGAACACGCTCTGCGCCCACGCGCCCCGGCCCACCTCGCGCGCCTGCCCGCCGGGGCCGCGTCGCCGCAGCCAGCCGGGCGCGGTCAGGCCCACCGCGCGGTCGTCGAAGGTGAGCACCAGGCTGGGCCGCTCCTGGGCGGTCAGGCACTCCTCGGGGTCGGTGAGGGAGGCGTCCATCCACACCCGGACCGGGCCGCTGGCCGCGCGCACGAGGGCGGCGCGGGCGGCGTCGAGCAGGACGGTGTCCACCTGGGTGCGGGCCGCCCGGCAGGCGTTCCCGGTCAGGGAGCCGTCCCCGTCCTCCGCGCCGGGCAGCGGCGTGTACCCGGGCAGGACCAGGTGCCAGTCGACGCTGGCGCGGCCCCGCAGTGGCAGTTCGCCGTGGGTCAGGCAGACCACGGTCCGCCTGCGCGCCAGCTGGTAGGCGGCGCAGGCGCCCGTGCGGCGGGCGGCCAGGGCCAGTCCCAGGCTCATCGCCTTGGTTCCGGTCGTGATGTCGGCGACGACCGGGGGCGGCGGGTCGGCCCGCTGTTCGCGGACGATCCAGTCCTGGGCGACGGCGGCGACCGCGTCGGCGTCGGAACCGTCCACGGGGTCGGAGGTGAAGCGGACCCGGTCGCGGTACCCGGCCTCCCTGAGCAGGGCGGCGTCTGCGGGCGGGGCCCCGGGGTGCTCGACGGCGTGCAAGGTCCGGGCGGCGGAGTCGCGCATCCGGTCGCGCACGCTCTGCCTGGAGGGCAGGACCAGGGTGCGGGCGGGGCGGTGGGCGTGCACCGCGGTGAGGGTGCCCAGGCGGCTGCCGCCCAGGGAGGTGACCAGGACGGGTCCGTCCTTCGGCCCGGGGTGGGACCCGGGCGGCGGGGGCCCGGGGGCCTCCGGCGGCGCGGGGCGGCGGCCGGGGCCCGGGGCTCGGTTCGGACCGGCTCCCGGCGTCGGGCCGGTTCCCCGGTCCGGGTCGGACGCGCGGACCGGCCTCGGGGCCGCGTCCGTGTCGGAGGAGGCCAGCCCCGGGAAGAACGCGCCGCGGATGTCCTCGAACGACGTCAGCCGGGACAGCAGGTCCTCCAGGCTCCACACGTGCACGCTGCGGGCGGCCAGGGCGGGGTTGTAGGCGGTGACGCGTTCGCGCAGCCCGGGGACCGCGGGCCCGGAGTGGACGAACAGCACCTGGACAGCGGTGCCGAAGACCCGGCGGGCCTTGGCCACCGTCCACCCGGCCCGGGCGACGACGTCCTCGGGGCGGGTCTTGGCCTCCACGCACAGCACGCGGTGGCGGTGGCGCAGGACGGCGTCGAAGTCGGCGACCGAACCCCCGGGGTGGCGGGGGTCGGCGACCTGGCGGGCCCCGACGACCTCGGTGTCGGACCGGCGGCGCGTGTGGCGCAGCAGGTGGGACAGGACCCGGCCCTCGGCGACGACGCCGCGCCGCACGGCCGGGGACAGGTCGGGGAAGCGCGCCTGGAGGGCCTGGCGTCCGCCCTGGACGAAGAGGCGCACGGGTTCGGGGTCGCGGTCCTCCAGCCAGTGGGCGCCGTGGATCGCGGCGAGGGTGCGCAGGTCGACGCCGTCGCTGACCAGCGGGCGCCCCGGGTGGGAGCCGTCGGCGGTGCGCAGCCGGTCGTTGACCGCGTCCAGGTAGTGGCGCCAGCGGCGGGAGCCGGGGTGCCGGTCCGTCGGCAGGACCCGCTCGTGCAGCAGGGCCGCGGCCACGCTCATCACCTTGGTGCCGCCGGTGTAGTCCAGGTACCAGGGCTGGCCGCCGTTGGCGCGGTGCAGGGCGGCCAGGGTGTCGGTGACCGGGCCGAAGTCGTGCGGGTCGGGCCCCACGCTCACCACGCTCACCGACTCGGGGCGGGCCAGGCGCTCCACGGCGGCGGCGACGCGCCGGGCCAGCGGCCGGGTCCCGTCGCTGGCGACCAGGGCCAGGTGGTCGGCGCGCAGGGTGAGCGAGGACAGCAGCGCGGGGGTGGGGTTCTGTCCGACGAGCACGACGGCGGCACGGGGGCTGTCCACGGCGTCCTGTTTTCCGGAAGGGGGCGTCGGACGACCACGCTATGCGGTGGGACCCCGTTTCTCCAGCGCCAGGGGCCGGCGGCGCCGCTTCGCGCCGGTCGCGGGTCAGGGGCCCTCGCGTCACACCGGTGACGCTCCTAGATGAGTAATTCCAAGGGGTGCGTGGTCTGAGCATGAGGCGAGGGAGCCCATGGTCATGTTGTGACGCAAAACCTGAACTCCCTCGCCCGAGCACTCTACGCCAGGACCGAACGCCTCCTGAAACACCGCCCGGACCTGGCCCCCTGGCGACCCGAGACCGGCTTCCAACCCCACCTGTCCGACGCCGACCTCATCACCCTGGCCCTGATGCAGGCCATGCTCGGATACACCAGCGAGACCCGCTGGCTGCGCTACGCCCGCGCTCACTTGTCCGAGCAGTTCCCCTACCTGCCCCAACAAAGCGGCTACAACAAACGCCTACGCAAGGCCTCCGCGCTGATCCGCGCCCTCATCCGCCACCTGGCCACCGACACCAGCGTCTGGACCGATGACGTGTGGGTGGTGGACTCCACCCCCGTGGAGTGCGCGCGTTCTCGCGAGACTGTCAAACGCTCCGACCTGGCCGGATGGGCCCAATACGGGTACTGCGCCTCCCATTCCCGGTTCTTTTGGGGGCTGCGCCTGCACCTGGTGTGCACCCTGAGCGGGCTTCCCCTCGCCTTCGCCCTCACCGGAGCCAAAGCCGACGAGCGCACGACCCTGATGGGGATGCTCGCCGACGATCCCGACCTGGTCGCCCAACGCCCGGGCCAGACGCTGGTCGCGGACAAGAACTACTACGGGCGCGACTTCGAACGCTCGTTGGCCCAAGCAGGTCTGTCCTTGCTACGTCCGGCACGCAAGGGAGAGCGCCCGCGGTCCGGGGCGGAGCTGTTTCGGCCGTTGCGGCAGGTCATCGAGTCCATCAACCAGACCTTCAAGGGCCAACTGGACCTGGAACGGCACGGCGGGCGCACCCCGGGCGGGGTGATCGCCCGGGTACTCCAGCGGATCCTGGCGCTGACCGCCGCGGTCTGGCACAACGACCGCACCGGCCAGCCGACCCTACGTTCGTTGACGGCCTACGATCACTGACCCCTTGGAATTACTCATCTAGGCGCCCACCGCCTCCTCGGGCACCGCCCCCGTGTCCCGTGGACGGGGGCCGAGCCGCACCGGGGCGCCGCTGACGACGAAGGACCGGCAGGCGGTGACCACGCCGCTGCCGTCGCGCACGAGGTCGGAGGGGACCAGAAGGTCGCGGCGTTCGGGGTGCGCGGAGACGACCACGGAGGAGACGATGAACCACACGCCCTCCTGCGGTTCGGGGAGGTCGGCCCGGGTGCGCTCCTCGGCCATCAGCGGGACCCCGGCGACCTCCAGGCCCACGGGGACGCGGACCGCCTCCACCCGGGCCGGTCGGGCGCACCTGGGCCAGCGCCGGATGACGCGCGACCCCTCGTCCACGACTGTCACCACATGCGGCGTCAGGTTGACCACCCGCATCCGGCGACCTCCGTTCCTCTCGCTTCCCCGTCGGCCGGACTGACCGCCGGGTCCGGCGGCGCCGCGCCCTCACCGCAGTCTCTCGGACACAGCGCGGACCCTCCGGAGAAGGCTCCGGACCGAAAAACCCGTGAATACTGAGCCCATTGTTACTGGTATCCATTTTGTACACGTTTATAGGAATTCACACTGCTTGGCACAGGGGCCCGACAATTGACATTTCCCTCTCGGCGGGCCTAATTTGGTAGGTGACCTCCCGTTGACGCGGGGGTGTCACCTGAGGTCTCGCGTTCTCTCACGCGCTTTCCCGGAGGGCTGGGGAAGCGTCCCGGCCCCGGACCACCGGGGAGAAGAGTTCGTGAGCACGCACCACTGCTCCGCCTGGGAGTTGTTCGGCTCCGCCGCCTTCCTGCGCGCCTTCACGCGCGTCCTGGGGTGCGGGCCGTGCTCCGCGGACGGAACCGCGCAGGGCTGCTCGGGTCACTCCGAACAGTTCGGCGACTATGTCGACCTGTGCGCCGAGCACTGCCCGTGCCCGGTGCACGGAGGCGACCCCGAGGGCGTCGTCGCCGTGCGCATGCGCCGCGCCGTGCCCGACGGCACCGCCGTCGACCGCACCGCCGCGCACCGGCTGCGCGACGCCCTGGACGACGTGCGCCGCGACCGCTCCTACAAGAACCTGCGCCGCGTATACCCGCAGGCCTCCTCCGACGGCCGGGTGCGCTGCGCGTTCTCCGAGCGCCCGCGCCGCTGGGCGCAGCGCCGCGACGTGGCCCGGGTCGCCGCGGACGTGGTCGACCAGGAGGCGTTGGCCATGCTGGTGCTCACCGCGGGCTGGGGCAACCCCGCCGCCGACCTGCCCGAGGACGTGCACCCGGGCGAGGCGGTCTCCTTCACCGAGGACGGCAGCGCCGTGCCCGTCGCCGACCTGCGCGGACGCGCGCTGACCGCGTCCGGGGAACCGCCCATGGTCTCCACCGGCACCGGCGACTACCTGCTGCGCAAGCTGGCCGAACTGGCCTCCGGGCGCGACGCGGACGCGGGACGCACCCCCGACCAGCGGCGCCGCCTGCTGCTGCGCGGCCTGCTGCCCGGCATGAGCGGCGAGGACGTCGCCCGCAGGCTCACCGGCGTGCTGGGCCGGATGGCGGTGGACATGCCCCTCCACTTCCGGCTGGTGCAGCGGGCGCGGGGGCGGGCGCGCAGCGCGCCCTACTCCCCCGTCCCCGACGCCCCCGAACCCGAGGGGGACGCCTCGTGCCGCCGCGAGGTGCTGGACGCGTCGGAGCGCGCCTGGCTGGAGCGCACCGCCCGGGAGCTGACGGCGCGGGCCCAGGAGGCACGGGAGGAGTTCGAGGCCGACCCCCCGGGCGCGCTCGACGCCCTGCTGTGCGCGCTGCTGGAGCAGGAGCCCGCCCCGGCGCTGTGGTCGGGGGCCCAGGAGGACCCCGACCTGCGCGCGGACCTGCTGGAGGCGCTGGCCGACGCCGTCGACGGAAGCCCGTGAGGGGACGCGCTCACCCGGCGGCCCCCGCGAAGAGGACGGACGGGGCGGCCACGGGCGCGCCTCCGCGCGGTGCCTCACCCGGCTCCGGGCCTTTCTGCGCCGCGGAACCGCCGGGTGAGCGGGGGCAGCACCGGGTACTCGGCGAACTCGCGCAGCGACATCACCGCGGTCGCCTCCCAGGGCAGGCGGCCGCGCCACCGGCTGGCCAGGCACACGTCCACCGCCTGGTCCACCTCCCGCCAGCGCCCGGGCGCCGGCTCGCCCGGCAGGCGCCTGGCCGCCAGGGCGGCGCCGAACGCGTCCAGGAACCCCCGGACCCGCTCCCGCCCGGCGCGCACGACCCCGGCGCCCGGGTCCAGGGACAGCGCGCGGGCGCGCCGGTCCACCAGGTACAGCTCCGGGCGCAGGTGGACGCTGCCCATGCCCAGCGACTTGCCCATGCCGATCTTGTGCGCGTGCTCGGGGTCGGCGGGGTCGCCCCCGTCCACGGGGTTGTCCAGCAGCAGGGCGCGCAGTAGCGCACCGAGTTCGCCGTCGGTGAGGTTGGTGAAGGTGATGCGTGAACGAAAGGTGAGACCGTCGCGGAGGGGGACGACGTCGCGCTGGGTGTCGCGGGGCGGTTCGGGCCGGGACCCCGGCGCCAGCACCGTCAGCCCCAGCTCCTCCTGGGTTCGGGCGTCGTAGCGCACCGGTCCACCCGGGGCGGCGCGGTGCCGGTGCAGGTACACCTTGTACCCGCCCAGCCGCACCAGGCCCTCGTGCGACCACGTGATGATGTCGGGCCGGTCCCCCGAGGCGGCGTCGGGCCCCTGGAGCAGGTAGTTGGCGAAGCAGCCGCGCTGGGGCGAGAGCAGTTGCACGCGCAGGGCCGCGCCGTCGGGGTAGTCCGGGTCGGGGTCGGTGCTCAGCGCGCTGCCGAAGGACACCCGGCCCTTGGACGCCCCCGCCTCGCCCGCGAAGGTGTCGGTGTCGCCGAACAGGGCCCGGCACACGTCCACCGTGCGTCCCGCCCGGGCGGCCCTCTCCGGGTCGCCGTGCTGGGGGCCCAGGACGGGCGCGGGCAGGGCCCGGCGGACCGGGTTGTCGTCGCTGACGGCGATGCGGTAGCCGCCGGAGCGGCCGAAGGAGACCACCGCCCCGGACGCGTCGAGGTCGAACCAGACCGGTTCGAGCCCGCGCCGGGGCAGGCCCCCTCCGCCGGTCCCGGCGACCGGTTCGCGCACGGGGTCGGCCGCGCCCGTGCCCAGGGTGTCGGGGAAGGCGGCGCGCTGGTAGCCGGTGACCTGCTCGGCCGACTCGAACAGCTCCACCATGGCGTCCGGGACGGGCAGTCGTGCGCCCAGGTCGGCGGGCCGGGGGAAGAGGTAGGCGTTGCGGCGCTCGCCCGCGGCGACCCCGGTCAGGACCACCAGGGCCCGTACCACCCCTCCCCCGCCCGGGCCGCGGGTGCCCCCGGCGCGGGCGTCCAGGTAGGCGCGGGCCTCCTCCCCGGTGGGTGCGACGGCGGCCACGCGCCGTTCCCCGGGCAGGTGGACGGCGTGCACCCACCGGTACTGGAGGCGTCCGTGCTGTTCGTGGGTGGTGGGGACGTAGGCGTTGCTCCTGGGCGGGTCGGGGAAGTCGTCCACGCCGAAGTCCCAGGTGCGCAGGCTCTCGCGCAGGACCGTGAAGGGCACCTTGAGCGCCTGGCCGGGCTCGCCCGACAGGGCGGTGGCGGGGACCTCGACCACGTACCAGCGCCCGTCGGGCGGCGAGTGGAACAGGAACCCCTGCTTGGTGCGCAGCCCGGACCGGCGCCTGCGGTACTGGGAGTGCTGGTGGGCCATGACCCTGCGGGCGCGCGCGGACAGGGCGCTGTCGGCGCTGTCGGGGTCGATGCGCACGGGCGCGCGGAAGAACAGCATCGGGGTGTTGACCGGGCCGGTCTCGCCGCTGGTGAGCATGCGCACGGTGTTGCGGACCAGGCCGCGCAGGGTCGAGCCGGGAACGGCGGGCAGGTGGCGGTCGCCGTGCGGGAAGCGGGTGGAGGCGTTCACGCGTCCGCGTTCGAGGGTCTGGCCCACGAAGGTGGGGGTGAGCGTGGTCAGGGTCAGGTCGATCCACCCCGAGTGGGTGCCCGCCACGGTGCGGTCGTGGCTGCGCAGCAGATCGTCGGTGGGGAGACCGCCGTGCAGGTCGGCGGCGGGCACGGGGGTGTCGGCGATCCTGACCAGGCCGTAGGGCGCGGTGGCGTGGAACCGTCCCGCCCGCGGGCGCGGTGCGCCGCCGCACGCACCGGGGCTCACCACGGCCGTCCCCCGCGCCGGATCTCGTCGCCGGTGCCCGCGTCGAACTCGGGTCCGGTCGGCTTGACCCCCGACCGCATCCCGGTGAGCCGGTGGAAGGCCACGCCCACCGCGCCGGTGGCGGGGTCCTGCGCCCAGTACTCGCGCACCGTCAGCCAGGTGCCCGTGCTCTCCAGGGCGGTCCCGGCGCCGGGCACGGGGCGCAGGCGGCCGGAGAAGTCGGTCCACGCCACCGGGAGCACCGCCTGTGTGCCGGAGGGCTCCCGCGTCACCGATAGGGGACCCGCACCGTCCGGGACGCGGCTGGAGGGGGGGCCGTTCCAGCCCTGGAGGAGGAGGGAGCGCTCACGCGGGCGCAGCTCCTCGGGGAGGTCGCCGGGGGCGTCCGCGCTGATCCACCCGGCCTCGGCGCCCTCCCCGAGCCGGATCTGCGCGTGCGCACCGAACACCAGGACCTCCAGGACGCGCCAGCGGTCGGCGGGGCCCGGGGGCGCGGCCGACAGGTGGGCGGTGGGCGGCTGGTCCGAGCGGTGCCACCGCGCTCCCGGGCAGGCGCCGGTGACGCGGCCGTCGCCGAGTTCGGCGAGCAGCCACTGCGGCCGGTCCGGTGCGCCGGGCACGCCCGGAACGCCGGTGTCGAGCAGGCGGCAGCGGAGACCGCGGACGAAGACGTCGTCGAGGACTCCGTCGACCTGCGCGGCGGTCAGGCGGCGCACGGCCAGGCCGTGCGGGCGCGGGGGCTCGTGGTTCACCGGGGCTCCTCCGTCGTGGGCGCGGGGGCGAGCGCGGCGCGCAGGGCGGCCAGCCAGCCGCGGGCGGTGGCCGCGTCGTCGCTGTCGGGTGTGAACAGGGCGGTGATCAGGTCCACCGTGTCCGGCGGCCCCCCGCCCGGGGGGTGGGTGGTCAGGAGGGCGCGGGTGGCGGTCAGGCGCCCGTTCCCGGTTCCGGCGCCCGCGCCGAGGGTGTCGAAGGGTACCGTGGCCAGCTCCCGCACGAGGAGGGCGAGCAGGCCGCGGACGGCGTCGTCGGGCTCGCGCACGTCCAGGACCGCCTCGGCGCTGCCGCCGCAGTGCAGGTCGGTGGTGAACAGGCGGCCGTCCACGGCGTCGCCGAAGAGGGAGTCCACGGTCAGCCGGGTGGCGGTCAGGGGTGCTCCGCCGGTGAGCACGGGGACGGTGCGCAGCCGGATCCGGGCGGGGCGCGGGAGGCCGCGCCGGTCGGTGTCGGCGCCCCACCAGTGGTCGTGCCAGTCGCGCCACCGGTCCGGCCCGGCGCCCAGGTGTTCGGCCGCGTCCCGGACCAGTCGGCCGCCGACCCTCTTGAACAGGGCGAACAGCGCGGTGTCGCCCAGGACCGGGGCGGGCTGGACGGCGGCCTTGTCCGGATCGGTGACGGCGGGGCGGTGGCGGTGCGCCCGGTCCGCCTCGCCCAGGCGTTCGGGGGCGGGGACGTCGCCGACCATGAGCAGGCCGGGCCTGGGTTCGCGCGGCGGCGGGGCGGTGGGGTCGGGCTGCTCGGCGACGGCCAGGGTCAGGTGGAGTTCGGTGCGGTGGCGGCGGTCGGGCCGGTGCGCACGGGCGAGCGCGTGCGCGGCGGTGGCCCCGCGCCCGCAGGCGCGCAGGGCCTCGGTCAGGGCGGTGGCCAGGTCGGCGGGGGCGTCGGCGAGCGCGTCGGCGCCCTCCTCCCAGCGCCGGGCCCAGGAGCGCGCGTGGTAGGCGAACCAGCCGCGCTCGTCGGTGAGGTCGTGGCGGCGCGCCGACCAGTGGGTGGCGCGGACAGCGCCGTAGCCGCGGCCGGTGCGCGCGCCCACGCGGACGCCGGGCCCGGACCCGTCGGGGCCGGAGAGCCCGTCGCAGGCCAGGAGCAGCAGGGTGAGCAGGCGGGCCTCGTCGGCCGGCGCGGGGACGTGCAGGCGCAGGTGGGCGGTGAAAACGGTGCCCGCGGGCAGGATCTCCCATCGCCATGTTCGGCCCGGCCGGACGGTGCTTGCGGCCGGGTCCACCCGGGTGCCGGTGCGGACCGCGACGGCGGTGTCCTCGGGGAGTTCGGCGCGGGCGTCGTCCACGTCCAGCGCGCTCGCGGCGGCCCCCTCCCCGCCCGGCGCGGCCTCGGACTCCGCCGATCCGGTGAGGGCGCGGACGTCGTCGGGGTCGCCCGTGCGGGCCGCGAGTTCGTGGCGCAGCAGCCCGGCCAGGGTGGTGGCGCGCAGGCGGGGCGCGCCGGTGAGCGGATCGCGGTCCACGTGCAGGTCCACGTCGTTTCCGGTGGCGTGGCGGGGCCTGGCCCGGGCCGCCCCGACGTGGGTGTCGGAGAGCAGGCACAGCCGCAGGGTGACCTCCCACAGCAGCCCGGGCGGGGCTGGCTCGCCGCTCACCCGGGGCCTCCCCCGCCGGGTCGTCCCCCGTCCTGCTCGGCGCGCGGCGGGCGGGCGGCCTCGGCCAGCCAGGAGGAGACCAGGACCAGGGAGAGGCGTGCGGCGGCTCGGCGCTCCCAGTCGCGGGCGCGGGCGGACAGGCCTTGGCCGCCGGGGGGCAGGCCGTCGGGCAGGGAGAGGTCCACGGCGGAGACGGCCCGGGTGTAGGCGGGGCTGTGCACGGGGTGGGGCCGGTTGTCCCTCCACCATGCCTCGGCTCCGCCGGACAGGTCCGCCAGCCAGGACCGGACGCTGACGGGGTGGTCGTGGCCCGGACGGACCAGGCGGGCCCGGTCCAGGGCGCGGGCGGCCCGGTCGTGCAGGACCTTGTGGGCGCCCGCCGTGCCCGTGTGGCCGGGGGCGCGGCCGCGGACGGTGCGTTCGAGGGCGGCCAGGGCGTCCTCGGGGGTGGAGTGGGGGTGGGCGGCGACCTCGCGCAGGCGGCCCGACAGGCCGGGGGTGAGCGGGGCTAGCAGGCGGGCGGAGCCGCGGGCCAGGGCACGGGCGTGGTCGCGGACGGGCTGGACGGCGGCGTTCCACAGGAGCGCGTCGTACAGGGCGCGCAGCTGGTCGTCCTCCTCGGGGAGGGGCGCCGCGGCGGGGACGGCGCGGCCGTCGGGGAGGGCGACGGTGCCCGGCGGGCGGCACGCGAGGGGTTCGGCCAGCGGGGCGAGGGGTTCGGGGCCGGGAGGGGGCGGGTGGAGCAGGGTGAACTGGCCGTGGCCGTCCACGACCCGTTCGCCCAGGGGGTGCGCCTCCAGGTCGCGGACCCGCTCGGTGTCCAGGTCGCGGTCCAGGACCAGGCGGACCACAGCACCGGGGCGGGCGGCCCAGCGCTGGGCCATGGGGCCGTGGTAGCCGCGGTGGTAGGCGCCGACGAGCCCGGCCTCGGCGTGGTCGGCGAGGACGCGCGCCCGGGCGCCGGGCAGGCGCCGGGCCAGGAGGTCGAGCACGGCGGGCACCAGGTGCGCCGGGCGGTACTGGCCGTCGTCGCCCACCAGCAGCGCCGGGGAGAGCAGGAGCAGGTCGAAGGGGGACCCGGCGGCCCAGGAGCGGGGGCCCGAGGGTTCGACGCGGTCGGGTGACAGGAGGCGGTCGGGGTCGGCGGGTGCCACGCGGACGCCGCCGTGGGCCCGGGTGCCCCCGGAGCCGAGGGTGAGGGTGCCGTCGGCCCGGGCCAGGAAGGCGACGAGGCGTTCGGCGAGCTCGCGCAGGGCGGCGCGGTCGGGGGCGCGCAGCTGCCAGCGGGCCTCGAAGACCTGGCCGGGGTCGATGCTGGTGGTGAGGAAGGGCACGCCCCGGGGCGCGTCGCCGGTGCGGGGGCGGCCGAGGTACTGCTCGGCGGTGGTGCGTACGGCGGCGCGCAGGGAGCGGTCCGGGGTGAGGGGGTCGCGGACCGCGCGGTAGGGCGTGGCCGGGTCGGTGGGGCCGAAGGCGTCGACGGTGGTGTCGCCGTCCTTGCCCGGCGTGTACAGGTGGGCGGGGGCGGGGTGGGCGGCCCCGGTTTCCAGAAGGGGGTGGGCGGGGGCGAAGCGGACCTGTTCGCCGCGGACCACCCAGTCGTGGAGTTCGCGGTCGAGGCCGGCGCGCCGCAGCGCGGCGGCGAGCATGCCGCGCTGGGCGCGGCCGCTGACGGAGTGCTCGGAGTCCACGCGCAGCGGGTCGAAGGAGGTGCGCACGGCGAGGGTGCCGGTCAGGACGTAGCGCAGCGGAAGGTAGCCGCTCACCGCGAGCCCGCTCACGTGCCCGCCTCCGTGTCCCGGTGCGGTCCGGTGCCGCGCCGTGGCGTCCGCGCCGGCACCGGATCCGCGCCCGCGACGGTGTTCCCCGCCGGAGGGGCGGTGGGGCCGGGCGTCGCCGTGCCGGGGGAACGGAGTCTCATGGGGGTGTACCTTCCCGTTCCCGGCCGCCGTTCACGGGCGCGGCCAGGCCCAGGGTCACCTCGTGCGGGTCGCCTCCCCCGGCCCCGGCCAGGCGCACGTCCACCCGGCCCCGGCCGCGCGTGCCCCTGGACCCGATGCGGGTGGTGGCCAGGCAGGAGCGGGCCAGCAGCCGCCAGTGCTCCTCCCCCGGCGGGGAGGCCCAGGTCAGCGCGGCGGTGAGGGTCAGGCCCGGCAGGAGCGCCCGGTGCGTGCGCAGGCGGCCCGGCTCGGGCGCGCCGTCCGGACCCACCGCGATGCCCGACTCCAGGGTCGTGTAGGCGTCGGTGACCGCGCGGCGCAGGGTGGAGCGCAACGGCTCGGCCCGACCGGCGAGCGCGCGGGCGACCGCGGCGCGCACCCCGTCGCCCAGGACGGCGTGTCCCAGCCGCAGCATCCGGTCCGCGCCGTGCGAACCCCCGCGGCCGAAGACCTCGTCGCAGGCCCCGGCCAGGCCGGGCGCCACCGCCAGGGCGCTGACCGCGCCGGCGCGCAGCCGCGCGGCGAGGCGGTGGCGGGGCAGGTAGGGCAGGCCGTGCTCGTCGGTGACCACGTCGGTGTCGGCGCCCGTGCCGTCCGCGCTGGCGCCGGCGAACAGGGCGGGGGAGGCCAGGTGCACGGTGAGGCGGTCCGGGAGGCTCACCGGAACGCGCCCCGCGGACGGGCCGCCCCGGTACGCGGGCCCTGGCTCCCCGCCCGCCGCTGGGGGCGGTGGGGGTCGAGGACCGCCGCCAGCCCGGGGTCCAGGTGCAGGTCCATCACCTCGACCGCGTCGAGCAGGCCGCCGGGCGTCCAGTCGCGGGGCAGGTCGACGGGCCCGCCCTTCGCGTGGGCGCGGCGGGCGAGTTCGGGCCCCGGGTCGGCGCCCGACTCCAGCAGGGGGGCCAGCGAGGAGACCAGCCAGCCCCGCTGTCGGGTGTCCCCGTCGGCGAGCAGGCTGCCCGGGGCGGTCGCGGACAGGTACCGGTCCAGGAAGCGGGCGAACCCGGTTCCGGTCAGGGGCTGGGCGGTGCGCGGCACGGGCGCCCCGCGGGCCCGGTCCAGGCGGCGCAGCACCCGTCCGACGCCGTCGAGGCGCGTCGTCCAGGCCACGGCGTGCTCGTCGCCCGCTCCGGGGTCGGCTTCTGCGGCCTGGAGGCGGTGCTGTTTGGCGCGGCGGCACATCGCCTCGCACAGGTCGTAGCCCAGCGACAGCGGGGCGCCCACCGGCTGCACGGCCACGCCCACCCCGACCGTGGGCACGAACGTGGTGTGCGCCGCGCCGCCCGGCGCGACCACGGTGCGTCCGCCGCCGGGGCGGTCGCCGTGGGCCTCGGCGAGCGCGCGGTGCAGTCCCACCCGGGGGTCGCGGTCGTCGCCGACGCGCTCGGGGTCGGCGTCCAGCCAGTCGAGGGCGTAGCGCACCAGGCTGAGGGCGAGCCGGGCGTCGCACAGCACGGTCAGGTCGTCTCCGGCGACCACGACGGGGCGGACCGGCAGGGACACGGGTCCGGGCGGCTCGTGGTGCAGGGTGATCGGCGCGGCGGCGCCGGTGCCCGGGATGAGGGGGCGCCGGCCGGGTCCGGCGTGGACGGTGGCCGCCACCGCGCGCACCAGGACGCGGGCCAGCCCCTCGGTGAGTCCGGCGATGCGGGTGGACAGGCGGCGCTGGGCGAAGGCGCCCGAACCGGGCACGGCAGGGTCACCCGCGCGTTCGCGGTACTCGCCCAGGAGCGCGCCCAGGCCGTTGACGTCGATGTGGACGACCGCGACGCGGCTGAGGCCGCCGTGGTCGCGGCCCAGGCGGTCCACCTCCATCGGCAGCGTCAGGGCGGGGGCTCCGTCGGCGGTGACGGCGTCGGCCAGCCAGTCGCGGCTGTGGGCGCGGTGCCAGCGGCGGCCGATCCCCCGGGCCCGGGCGACGTCGGCGGCCACCCTCTCGTGCACGTCGGGGTGGTCGTCCTGGGCGCGGCTGCTGTCCACCGACTCGGCGGGGCCGCCGCTGACCGAGCACACGGCGGTGATCCCGTACCCGTGGGCGGGGGTGTGCAGGGCCGACATGTGCCGCCGCGCCTCCCGCAGCCGTGCCGGGAGCAGGGCCAGCGCCTCGTCCACCCCGGCGGCCGCCGCCGTGTCGGCGTCCGGCGCGCGGTCGGCCCCCGGGGCCCCGGTCGCGTTCGTGCGCTCCGGCGCGGCGCCGCCCGGGCCCCCGGCCCCGGGACCGTAGGCCACGTGCGCCACCACGGGGGTCAGTTCACCGGCGCGGTCGCGCAGCCTGCGGGTGTAGCGGGCGGTGAACCCGCGCGCCGAGGCCGTGTCGGGGAAGACCGCGGTGAGCGCCCCTCCGGCGTCGCGCAGCACCGCGCAGTCCGGCGGCACGAGGTCGGCGATCCCGTGCTCGGTGTCGGAGGTGTCGGTCAGCTCCGCGACGAGGGCGGCGCGCCCCACCGCGTCCAGGATGCGCCGACCGCTGTAGACGTAGGCCTGGATGCCGCGCAGGTCGACACCGACCACCACACCGCTGGACGGCGTTCCCCCCGGGCGCGTCGGGGCACCGGGGGGCCGGTGCTGCTCGGGGGCGAAGGTCACCGTGTCGGGCTCCTCCATCGGCGGGACGTGCGGGAACGCGGCGCCGCCGTGCGGCGCCTGCTCACCTCTCTCGGACGGTGCCGCACGACGCACCGGATACCAAGCGATACCAGTCCGGGTCCGCGGGGCCGCGCCCCGCCCCGGCACGACGCACCCGCTCCCGGGACGCCGCGCCGTCCGGCCCGGGCCCGGGGGCCTCCTCCCGCGGGTCCCTCCGCCCGGGCGCGCGGCGCTGTCCGAGAGAGCACCCCGGGAACGCGGCGCTGTCCGAGAGAGCTGAGTGCACACCGCCCCGGTACGGAAGGTTCCCCGATGGCACCGCACACGTCCGAGACGATCGCGCCGCCAGGGCGCGACGCGTCCGTCCCCGCCGCCGCGAGCGGCGCGCCGCTCACCCCCCAGGACCTCGTGCCGCACCTGCGCGGCCTGGCCCGCGCCCTGCGCGACCGGGGCGCGGACCGGGCCGGGCGGGAGCGCGCCCCCTCGCCGTGAGCGCACGCCGCCAGCTCCCGCCCCCGTCCACGGGGCGGGAGCCGGCGACCGGACCGGGCGCCGGTGCGGTCACCGGCCCCGACCGGCGGGGATGCTCCTGTGGACGTCAGTCGAACAGGGCGCCCCCGAACTCCTCCTCGGCGACGGCGTGCGCCCGGGGCTCACCCAGGCGGGCGCGCCTGGGCACCCGGTGCGGGGTCCGCCGGGGGCGCTGGGCGGGCACCCGGGCGGACGGCTGGTCGCTGGTCACCGTGTCCACCCGCACGGAGCCGAAGCCCTGGGCGGTGTACTTGCCCGCTCCGGTCAGCTCCAGCAGTTCCAGGAGGGTGGCGAAGGCGTCGGCGTGGCGGCGCTCGCCCCCGGCCAGGTCCAGCCGCAGCCCTCCGTGCCAGCCGAGCACGGTGCGGTTGTCGGCGTGCTGGTGCTCGGCCAGCCGCACCTCCTCGCCGGGCAGGGGCTCGCGGCGCACCCGGGCCAGTCCGCCGAACACCAGCTCCAGCCAGGGCTCGGCCAGGGCGGGCGGCGCGAACCGGGCCACCGCGCCCACGGCCCCGCTGCCGCCGACGATCCCGCCTCCCGAACGGTGCACCGCGCCGAAGAGGCGCCGCGGGGTGGGCCAGATGTGCGGAATACGCTCACCGGCGGCGTCCCGCGTGGTCATGACGACGGGGGTGCGGCTGCGCACCTCGGCCGAGCGCACCGCGGACGGGCCGCGCGGCTCGGTGAGCATCTGGCCGTAGGTGCGGTCGAAGGTGCGGGTGACCGAGAGGGGCACCAGCAGGTGGTCGCCGATGCGCTGGGGGTCGCCGACCAGCTCCTCCGGTGCGAGCGGGGGCGGGATGTCGTCGTCCAGCCAGGTGAGCGTCCAGTGGTGCAGACGGTCGCCCAGGGGCGAGGGCCACCCGTTCATGGCCCACCGCTTGGCGGCGGCGTGCTCCTCCGGGGACTGGGGCCACCAGCGGTTGAGCAGTCCGTGGCAGTCCTCGGGCCGGATCGGCCGCGCCGTGTCCGCCAGATCTCGCAGGATCACGGTCCACCGCATCGGCACGGGCACCACCCCTTCACTCGGTCGCGGCGGCGGGCACACGCCGCCGAGGACTCCTCTCGGACAGTGCCGGGCCCTGTCCACGGCCTCGCGTTCCCACGGGCACCGCCCTCCGTACCGGGACCGGGGCCGCCCGTGGACAACCGCTTCCGACCACCGGACGCGTACACGGTCCCCGCGGACGGGGTCACGGCCCTGCGTGCGGGCGCCGAGTGCGCCGGGTCTTCGGACGCGCACGGCCGTGGGTCCCCGGTTCAGCCCTCGGCCATCTCCAGCAGGCGCAGCACCGTGCGCCAGTTGCGGCCCGTCACCGTCCCGTCGACGTGCCGGGCCACGAGGTCGGGGAGTCTGGCGTGTCTGAGCCCCAGCTCGTGGTGGGTGTAGACCTGCTCGCCCACCACCGCCAGGCGCTCGCGCGGGTGGGCGGACGGGTCGAGCGCGGCCAGTGCGGCGGCGTCCACGGCGCCGGAGCAGAACAGGACGAGGAACTTGGCGGGGTCGGGGACGGGGAGGGGATTGGCCTGCACCGCGGCGCGCATCTGCCCGGCGGTGCGCACCACGGTCGGCACGTCGAGCCCGAGTTCGGCGTCGACGGCCTCCCGCACCCGCCGGGCCACGGCGTCGGGTCGCGTCCCCTCGGCGCTGAACACCGCGTTGCCGCTCCGGAGGTGGGTGGCCACGTCGCCGTAGCCGAGCCCGGCGAGCAGGGAGCGCAGGTCGGCCATGGCGACGCGGCGGTGCGCGCCGAGATTGATTCCGCGCAGCAGCGCGACGTACCTGGTCATGCCCGCCATTGTGCCGAGACGGCGAAGGGGCGCACAAGCGTTCGATCGCGGTTGTGGACAACCCGCGGCGACGCGTCCGACGACCGGTCTCCGCTCCGGGGAGCCGGCGCGCGGGCCCCGCGGCCTTCCGGACCGGTCCGCGGGCCCCGGCGGGCGCCGCGGGTGCGTACGCTGGCACGCGTAGGCGCGGCTCCCTGGCCGCCGCGCAGACGTGAACCGCACCACGACCCCGGAGACGCCGTGCCGCGCCTGAGCCACACCTTCGACATCACCGCAGTGGACAGGGAGGTGGTCGAGCGCATCGTCGCCGCCCTGCACGAGGTCGCGCGCAGCTGCCGTTTCGACGGCCGGGGCTGGCTGCTGACCCCCGACGCGCCGACCCGGGCCCGCCTGGACCGGCGGGCCGACGAACTCGGGCTGCTCGACGGCGAGGAGGCCGAGCGGTTGCGCGAGGAGCAGCGCCGCGCCGCCGAGGAGCTGCGCGGGGGCGGCGCCGACACACCGGCCGAGGCCGACGAGCTGGCCGTGGCCGCCAGCGAACCCTCCCTCCAGCTGCAGCGGGGGCGCCACCTCGCCCCCCGCAGCCACTACCTCATCGCCGAACTGTCCCCCGAGGGCGTCCCCGTGGACCCCGCCGACGACGAGGAGAAGGGCTGGAGCGGCACGGGCGTGACCCTCACCTCCTGGGACGAGGCGGGCACCGCCTCGGCCGAGTTCGCGATGCCCGACACCGTCGGCACGCAGGAGGCCCCCGTGACGTGGGGGACCGTCACCCACGACGCCCCCGCCGGGCTGCTCACCTGGAACGCGCGGGTGCGGCTGCCCGGACGCGGCGCCTGGCTGCGGTCGGCCGAGGGCACCCTGGAGGTGGACACGGGCGCCTGGTACGAGGCCCTCGCGCGGGGCCGGGACACCCCTCCCGCCCGGGTGCGGGCCACCCACTCCCTGGCCCGGGTCAGCGCCTGGCTGTCCCCTTCGGTCTCCGCCGACGGCCGCTGGGCGGTGGAGGCCGTGCTCGACGTGCGCGGCCGGGGCGTGTTCCGCCCGGTGGTGGCGGCGGCCTTCTGGGCGGTCACCGCCTCCTTCCGCAGGGAGGACCGGCGCACGGCCCGTCAGGGAGGCGGCGAGCCGACCACGCGGGAGCGCCTGGACCAGACCGCCCGCGCCTGGGACCGCGTCGCCCGCAACGCGCCCCGAATCCCGGAGCTGCTGCGCGAGGTGGCCCGGGCCATGGCCGAGGCGCCCGCCAGAGACTGACTCCCCCGCCCTCCCCCGGCGCTCCCGGCCCCGGCCCGCTGGTCAGTCCCGCTCGGCGCCCCACCCGGTCAGGGAGCGCACCCGCAGCTCGGTGAAGCGCGCGGTGTCGCGCTCCGGCGAGAGCAGGCTGCCCACGACCGCGCACGCGAAGCCGAACGGCACCGCCAGCAGCGCCGGGTTCTCCATCGGGAAGAGCTGGATGTCGATCCAGGCGGGCAGCACCGACAGGTTCTCCCCCGTGACGGGGTCGGTCCTGCCCGACATCACCGGCGACAGCAGCATGAGCAGCAGGGTGGCGGACAGCCCGCCGTAGACGCCCCACTCCACGCCCCTGGTGTTGAAGCGGCGCCAGAACATGGTGAGCACGATGACCGGCAGGTTGGCCGCGGCCGCGATGGCGAAGGCCAGCCCCACCAGGAAGGCCACGTTCATGTCCTGGGCCCGCACGGCCAGCACGATGGCCACGGCGCCGACCAGGCAGGCGGAGAGGCGCGCCACACCCACCTCCTGCGACTCCCGGGGCCTGCCCCACATGAGGATGTGGCCGAACAGGTCGTGCGCGATCGAGGAGGACGAGGCCAGGGTGAGACTGGCGATGACTGCGAGGATGGTGGCCAGCGCGACCGCCGAGATCAGCGCGAGCAGCACGGCCGCGCCCGCCGGACCGGCGGTCAGCCGCCCCACCTCCTCGGCGAGCATCGGCACCGCGGTGTTGCCCGAGGGGTCCGCGGCCGCGATGCGCTCGGAGCCGACCAGCGCCGCGGCGCCGAAGCCCAGGGCCAGCGTCATGAGGTAGAAGGCCCCGACCATGACGATCGTGCGGTTGACCGACGAGCGCGCCGCCCGACCGTCGGGCACGGTGTAGAAGCGGACGAGGATGTGCGGCAGCGCGACCGTGCCCAGCACCAGGGCCAGCCCGAGGCTGATGAGGTCGAGTTTGTTGAACAGGGTCCGGGCGGGGTCGCCGGAGATCTCCACCCCGAAGCGCAGCCCCGGTTCGAGGAAGGCCTGCCCGTGCCCGCTGGCCTCGGCGGCCCCGTCGAGCAGGGCGCGCGGGTCGAAGGCGAACAGGGCCAGCACCAGGGCGGTGAGCAGTCCGGTGGCGGCCAGCAGCGCGACCGCCTTGATGATCTGGAGCCAGGTGGCCGCCTTCATGCCGCCGTACATGACGTAGACGATCATGAGCACGCCCACGAGCACGATCACGCCCGTGCGGGCCTGCTCGGCGCCCATCCCCAGGAAGGTCCCGCCGTCGTGCAGGCCCAGCAGGACCGCGACCAGGGCTCCGGCGCCGACCATCTGCGCGACCAGGTAGAACACGCACACGGTGACGGTGGAGACGGTGCAGGCCAGGCGCACCCGCATCCGGCGCATGCGGAAGGCGGGCAGGTCGGCCATGGTGAAGCGACCGGTGTTGCGCACCAGCTGGGCCATCGGCAGCACCAGCAGCCAGGCGACCAGGAAGCCGATGGAGTACAGGAAGCCGTCGTAGCCCTGGAGGGAGATCATCCCGGCGATGCCCAGGAAGGAGGCCGCAGACAGGTAGTCGCCGGTCAGGGCGAGCCCGTTCTGGGTGCTGGAGAAGCCGCGCCCGCCCGCGTAGAAGTCGACCGCGCCGCGGGTGGTGCGCCCGGCGCGGAAGGTGACGGCGAGGGTGACCAGGACGAACAGGGCGCACAGGCCCACCGTCCAGGCGTGCGCGACGCCGAACTCGCCCCCCAGCGCGCCGCCCAGGGCGTCCAGGGGGTCGGCGGCCACGGACGGCCCGGTGGACGCGGAAAGTGCTTCGGCGGCGGGCGTTTCGGTGACCGCTGCCACTCCTGCGGCCACCGCGGCGGTGCCGTTCCCCGTGACGGCACCGCCCGCGGCCGCTGCGGCGGCGCTCATCGGCCCGCCGCCGTCCCGTCGGCGGCCTCCCCGCCGCGGGCCTCCTCGCGGATCTCCTGCGTGAGGGGGTCGATGGAGCACTCGGAGAAACGGCCGAACGCCCAGGCGAGGGCGAACACCCACAGGAACTGTCCGATTCCCATGGCCAGTGCCACGTTCACCGAATCCGTGAGCGGCCTGCTCATGAAATCGCGCGCGTAGGCGGAGAGCAGAAGATAGGACAGGTAACCGAGCAGGAATGCCGATACCAGCAGCCCCGACTGGAGCGCGAACCGCCTTCGGAGTTTCACGAAACGCGGATCGACCGACACGCGTTCGCAGGTACGCGTGCGTTCGGCCCTCGCGCGCCGCCGCTCCGCCGCGGACGCGGTTCCCCCCGGTCGCGGCGCCTGCCCCCGGACACCGACACGCCCTCTGTGGACACCCTCCATGTACTCGACCACGGCCCTCCCCCTGCTCCCTCTCTCCGGACGCCGCTCCCCCACGGCGTCCGCCGTTCCCCGTGTACGCGACGCGGGCGCCGCCACGGGTCCGCCCGGAGGGAACGGCCGAACACGGCGCTTTCCCCCGGATGGGGCAATACCCTAGCGATGCGCCCGGCGCCGTGTTCGCCAAACGCACAAATCGGTTTCCGGCAATGGCGCGAAAGCGTTTCGAGAAACGGACAAAGAGCTGGAAGACAAACACGCGGTGCCATAACGTCCGCCCCGCCGCGGCCTCCGCTCCGCCGCGCGCACGGCGGAGGGCACGCCCGCGGACGCCGCGCCCGCCCGCGCGGACCCCCTGGTCACCCCGGGCACGCCCGCCGGACACGGGCGCACGCGCCCCCGAATCTTCGCTAGGCTTCGGGGCGACCCCGAACCCGTGACGGCACATCCGGCGTGCAGCCGGCTTGCGCTTTCGTACAGGTGTATGATTAATGGGTCCGCTCTGTTCACGCGATACCGAAGGGAAATCCCCGCCGTGGTCACCGAGGTCTTCACGCTCAAGTACTGCGATCCCCACGCCGTCAGCGAGGAGAAGGTCGAGGCGACTGAGGTCATCCAGTTCGCCTGGGAGGGTGTCGTCCGCGAGGTCGACGCGTGCGCCGACTGCTTCAAGGAGCACGAGGCCCGTCTGGAGCCCCTCGTCGACTACTCGCGTCCGGTGAAGAAGCGCCGCGTCACCAAGAAGGCCGCGTCCTCCTCCTCCGCGCCCGCCGAGGGCTCCGACGACTCCGCGGACGACGAGTCGAACTAGCCAGCGTCCCCGGGCGCGGGTCCGCGCCCTCGGGAACGGCCTCATCGCGTCAACCGCGAGCGGGGGCCGACGACACCCCCCAGTGATCGTCGGCCCCCGCGTTCTGTGTGCGGCCCCGGGCGGGAGCCGCGTGCCCGGTCCCGGCCCGTGGGCCGCCCCGGCACGCCCCGGGTTCACCGCGGACTTCCTCGAAGGGAGCGTGGGCCGGTGCCCCACCGCCGCGGAACGACGCTGTACCGCGGCGGCGGACACGCACCGACGTGCATCCAGGTTCGGCGCCGCGGGTTTCGGGGAGGTTAGCCGTTCGTTGAGTTCGCAAAGACGTTGGATGACCCGCTCGTCACACCGTGCACTTCACGCTCAGGGGCGGCCCGAGACCAGCTCCCCGTCCTTCCAGACCGCCGCGACCTGGGGGACCCCCGGCCGGTAGGCGAGGTAGAGGTGGTTGGGCGCGTCCAGCAGCACCAGGTCGGCGCGCGCGCCGGGGGCCAGGTGGCCGACGTCGGTGCGGCGCAGCGCCCGCGCCCCTCCCGCGGTGGCCGCCCACACCGCCTCGTCGGGGGTCATGCCCATGTCGCGGACGGCGACCGCGACGCAGAAGGCCAGGCTGGAGGTGAAGCACGAACCCGGGTTGCAGTCGCTGGCCAGGGCGACCATGGCCCCGGCGTCGATGAGCGCGCGGGCGTCCGGGTAGGGCTGGCGGGTGGAGAAGTCCACCCCGGGCAGCAGGGTGGCGACCGTGGGCTCGGGGCGCGCGGCCGCCTGGACCAGGGCGTCCACGTCCCCGGGCTCCAGGTGGGTGCAGTGGTCGACCGAGGCGGCGCCCAGTTCGACCGCCAGGCGCACGCCCGGCCCCGGCCCGAGCTGGTTGCCGTGCACGCGGGGCAGCAGCCCGCGCTCCATCCCGGCGGTCAGGACCCGGCGGGAGGCGTCCTCGTCGAAGGCACCGCGCTCGCAGAAGACGTCGATCCACCGGGCGTGCGGCGCGCAGGCGTCCAGCATGGGGCCCGTGACCAGGTCGACGTAGCCCCGGGGATCGTCGGCGTACTCGGGGGCGACCACGTGCGCGCCCAGGAAGGTGACCTCGTCGGTGACGCGGGCGGCCGCGGCCAGGCAGCGTTCCTCGTCGGCGACGGTGAGCCCGTACCCGGACTTGACCTCCAGGGTGGTGGTGCCCTGGTCACGGGCTTCGCGGAGCAGGCGCCGGGCGCCCGCGAGCAGGTCGGCGTCGGAGGCCTCGCGCGTGGCGGCCACGGTGGTGCGGATGCCGCCCGCCGAGTAGGGCCGACCGCTCATCCGGGCGGCGAACTCGCGGCTGCGGTCGCCCGCGAAGACGATGTGGGAGTGGCTGTCGACGAACCCGGGGATGACGCAGCGCCCGGCGGCGTCGATCCGCGCGTCGGCGGCGGGCGCCTGGGCGCGCGGGCCCGACCAGGCCACCCGGCCGTCCTCGACGACCAGGGCGGCGTCGGTGACCTCCCCCACGGCGCCTCTGCCGCGGGAGGGGTCGTTGGTGACGAGGGTGGCGATGCCGTCGATGACGATGCTGCGGGGCACGTCGCTCACGTGAGGACCTCCTTGATGACGGTGTCGAGTTCGCGCGCGGTGTCGGGGACCAGGGTGTGGACGCCGTCGCGGACGGTCCAGCGCCCGTCGGCCATCACGTGCCGCACGTCGGCGGCGGTGGCGGCGAAGACGACGGCGTCGGCGGCCCGGGCGGGGTCGGCCCCGGCCAGGCGGGTCCCGTCCAGGGGGACGTTGACCAGGTCGGCCCGCGCCCCCGGGGCCAGGACACCGGCGTCGGGCGCCTCCCGCTGGGGTTCCTGTGGTCGGCCTCCGCGAAGTACAGGATCTTCGGAACCGCCCGGGGTCGCTGAACCGGACATCATGGAGGGGACGACGGCCCCGAGTTCGCGGGTCCAGCCGAGGCTGGCGTGTCCGTGCGCGGTGGCGGCGCGCAGCAGCGCCCCGGCGCCCAGGGTGCCCCGGCGGTGGGTGCGCAGGCGCTCGTGGAGTTCGACCGCCCGGGCCTCCTCGAACACGTCCGTCATCACGTGCTGGTCGGTGCCCAGGCTGAGCGGGGCGGGCAGCAGGTCGCCGGTGCGCGGCAGGCCGTCGGCCAGGTCGCGTTCGGTCGTGGGACACAGGCACACCGTGGACCCGGCCGCGCGGACGGCCGCCACGTCGGCGTCGTCCAGGTGGGTGGCGTGCACCAGGCTCGTGCGCGCGGTGAGCGCGCCCGCGTCGGCGAGCACCGCCGTGGGGGTGCGGCCGTAGGCGGCCAGACAGGCGGCGTTCTCGGCGGGCTGCTCGGAGACGTGGACGTGCAGCACGGCGTCGCGCCTGGCGGCGAACGCGGCGACCCCGGACAGCTGCGCGGCGGGGACGGCGCGCACCGAGTGGGCGGCCGCTCCCGTGCGCGCGTGCCCGCTCCCGGGGCGGAACGCGGCGGCGCGCTCGGCCCACCCGTCCGCGTCCCCGTCGCCGAAGCGCAACTGGGGGCCGGTGAGCGGCTGGTGGACGCCGTTCCCGTCCAGCCCGCCGGACAGGTAGCACACGTCCAACAGGGTGATCCGGATCCCCGCGTCGGCCGCGGCGGCGGCCAGGGCGTGGCCCATGGCGTTGGGGTCGGCGTAGCGGACCCCGCCGGGTGCGTGGTGCAGGTAGTGGAACTCGCCCACGCAGGTGATCCCGGCCAGGGCCATCTCGGCGTAGACCGCCCGGGCGAGGCGGTGGTAGGTGTCGGGGTCCAGCCGCTCCGCCACGCGGTACATCGTCTCGCGCCAGGTCCAGAAGGAGCCGCCACCGGCGTGGGTGCGCCCCCGCAGCGCCCGGTGGAAGGCGTGCGAGTGGGCGTTGGCGAGCCCGGGCAGGGTGAGGCCGGTGAGGGTCTCGGCGTCCCCGGGGCGCGGCGTCGCGGCCGTCACCGAGGTGATCCGGCCGTCGGCCACCTCCACGAGCACGCCGTGCTCGGGGGCGCCGTCCTCGGCGCCGGTCCACGCCCACTCGCACCACAGGCGGTGGTCGCGCGGCGGCCTCACCGCTCCCCTTCCCGGACGGGGCGGGCGAGCAGGTCCTGGAGCACGTCGGCCAGGGCGAGCACCCCGGCGTGGCAGTCCTCGGGGCGGACCCACTCCTCGGGTGAGTGCGACACCCCGGTCGGGTTGCGCACGTACAGCATCGCGGTGGGCACGTGCGCGGCGAGCACCCCGGCGTCGTGCCCGGCCCCGGTCGGCAGCACCGGGACCCGGGGGTCGGGGGCGCGGTCGGCGACCACCGCGGCCAGGCGGTCGCGCAGGCCGTGCGCGAACGACACCAGCGGGGTCAGCGACTCGTTGGCGGTCGCGCAGTCCACCCCGTGCTCGCGCGAGGCCCGCTCGGCGGCCCCGCGCACCCCGGCCACGACCGCGCCGAGCGCGGCCTCGTCGGCGGCGCGGGCGTCCAGCCAGGCGCTGACCCGGGACGGGATCGCGTTCGTGCCGTTGGGGTCGACCAGGGCCCTGGCCACGGTGGCGCGGGCGTCGTGCTCCTCGGCCAGCGCGCGGGCCGCCAGGATCGTGTGCGCGAAGGGAAGCATGGGGTCGCTGCGGTCGTCCAGGCGGGTGGTGCCCGCGTGGTCGGCGCGGCCGGTGAAGTCCATCCGCCAGCGTCCGTGCGGCCAGATCGCGCTTGCCACGCCCACCGGGTGGGCGGTCTGCTCCAGGGCGCGGCCCTGCTCCACGTGCAGTTCCACGAACACGTCCAGGTCCGCCAGGGCCCCGGGGTCGGCGCCGATCGCGTCGGGGTCGTGCCCGGCGGCCTCCATGGCCCGGGCCCAGGTGGTCCCGGAGGCGTCGGTGAGGCCGCGCGCCCGCTCGGGGGAGATCTCCCCGGCCGTCAGGCGGCTGCCCAGGCAGGGGACGCCGAACCGGCCGCCCTCCTCCTCGGCGAACACCGTGACGGCCAGCGGGCGGGCCGGGGCCAGTCCGCGCTCGCGCAGCACGTCCACGGCGGCTAGGGCGCTGGCCACGCCGAGGGGCCCGTCGAAGGCCCCGCCGTCGGGGACCGAGTCCAGGTGGGAGCCGGTGGCCACCGCGCCCGGGCCGGGCTCGCCCCACCAGGCCCACAGGTTGCCGTTGCGGTCGGTGCGCACGTCCAGGTTCCGGGCTGCGGCGGCCTCGGTGAACCAGGCGCGGGCGTCGGCGTCGGCGCTGTTCCAGGCGTGGCGGCGGTAGCCGCCGCTGCCCGGGTCGCGGCCCACGGATACCAGGTCGGCCCACAGGAGGTCGAAGGCCCCGGGGTCGGGGTCGGGGTCGGGGTCGGGGTCGGTGGAATGGTCGCTCACAGGGCGTTTCCCCACGTCGGAACGGATGGTCGTACGCGCGGCCGGGGCGCCCTCGGCGGGCGCCCCGGCGCGGTTCAGTCCCCTTCGCGCATCGGAACGCGGATGCCGTGCTCACGGGCGACGCGCCCGGCCTCGTCGTACCCGGCGTCCACGTGGCGGATGACGCCCGTGGCGGGGTCGTTGGTGAGCACCCGTTCCAGCTTGGCGGCGGCCAGGTCGGTGCCGTCGGCGACGCTGACCTGCCCGGCGTGCAGCGAGCGGCCCATGCCCACTCCCCCGCCGTGGTGGATGGACACCCACGAGGCGCCGGAGGAGGTGTTGACCAGGGCGTTGAGCAGCGGCCAGTCGGCGATGGCGTCGGAGCCGTCCAGCATCCCCTCGGTCTCGCGGTAGGGGGAGGCCACCGAGCCGGTGTCCAGGTGGTCGCGGCCGATGGCCAGCGGCGCGCGGACCTCGCCGGAGGACACCAGTTCGTTGAAGCGCGCCCCTGCGGCGGCCCGCTCGCCCTGGCCGAGCCAGCAGATGCGGGCGGGCAGCCCCTGGAAGGCGACCCGCTCCCCCGCCATGCGGATCCACCGGGCCAGGTGCTCGTTGTCGGGGAACAGGTCCAGGACGGCCCGGTCGGTGCGGGCGATGTCGGCGGGGTCGCCCGACAGCGCCGCCCATCGGAACGGCCCCTTCCCCTCGCAGAACAGGGGCCGGATGTAGGCGGGGACGAACCCGGGGAAGTCGAAGGCGCGGGCGAAGCCGCCGCTGCGGGCCTCGTCGCGGATGGAGTTACCGTAGTCGAAGACCTCGGCGCCCGCGTCCTGGAAGCCCACCATGGCCTCCACGTGCGCGGCCATGGACTCGCGGGCCCGGTCGGTGAACTCCTCGGGCCCGGCGGCGGCCAGGTCCCTCCAGTCCTCGAAGGCCACCCCGGCGGGCAGGTAGGCGAGGGGGTCGTGGGCGGAGGTCTGGTCGGTGACCACGTCGATCGGGGCGCCGCGCGAGAGCAGTTCGGGCAGGACCTCGGCGGCGTTGCCGAGCACCCCGACCGACAGCGGGCGGCGCTCGTCGCGCGCCCGCACGGCCAGTTCCAGGGCGTGGTCGAGGCTGTCGGCGCGCACGTCCAGGTAGCGGTGCCTGATGCGGCGTTCGATGCGTCCGGGGTCGCACTCGACCACGATCGCGACGCCGTCGTTCATGGTCACGGCCAGCGGCTGGGCGCCGCCCATGCCGCCGAGTCCGGCGGTGAGGGTGATGGTTCCGGCCAGGGTTCCGCCACTGTGCCTGCCCGAACCGCTCAGCTTGGCGGCCACGGCGGCGAAGGTCTCGTAGGTGCCCTGGAGGATGCCCTGGGTGCCGATGTAGATCCACGAACCGGCGGTCATCTGCCCGTACATGGTCAGGCCCTGCGCCTCCAGGCGGCGGAACTCGGGCCAGTTCGCCCAGTCCCCCACCAGGTTGCTGTTGGCGATGAGCACGCGGGGCGCCCACTCGTGGGTGCGCATGACGCCGACCGGACGGCCGGACTGCACGAGCAGGGTCTCGTCGCCCTCCAGGTCGCGCAGGGCGGCGGTGATGCGGTCGAAGCTGCGCCAGTCGCGCGCCGCCCTGCCCGTGCCGCCGTAGACCACCAGCTCCTCGGGGCGTTCGGCGACCTCGGGGTCGAGGTTGTTGTGGAACATGCGCAGGGCGGCCTCCTGCTGCCACCCCTTCGCGGACAGGGTGGTGCCGCGCGCGGCACGGACGGTACGTGGACTGCTCACACGGTCTCCTCGCGGTGTTCGGGTCGGTTCAGGCCAGGGGGACGACGGACTCGGCGGCCCCGACCACGGAGCCGTCGGTGATCAGGTCGGCGACGGCGGCGATCTCGGGGGCCAGGTGGCGGTCGGGGCCGGGGCCGGAGACCCTCTCCCGTACGGTGCGCAGCACGGCGCCGGTGGCGGGGCCGGGCTCCAGCGGCGAGCGCAGGTCCAGGGCGCGGGCGGCGGTGAGCAGCTCCACCGCGAGCACGCTGGTCAGCCCGTCCACGGCGCGGCGCAGCTTGCGGGCGGCCGACCAGCCCATGGACACGTGGTCCTCCTGCATGGCCGAACTGGGGATGGAGTCGACGCTGGCGGGCACGGCCAGGCGCTTGAGTTCGGAGACGACGGCCGCCTGCGTGTACTGGGCGATCATGTGCCCGGAGTCCACGCCGGGGTCGTCGGCCAGGAAGGCGGGCAGACCGTGCGAGCGGGACACGTCGAGCATGCGGTCGGTGCGCCGCTCGGCGATGGAGGCGGTGTCGGCGACGGCGATGGCCAGGAAGTCGAGCACGTAGGCCACGGGTGCGCCGTGGAAGTTGCCGTTGGACTCCACCCGCCCGTCGTCCAGGACCACGGGGTTGTCGATGACGCTGTCGAGTTCGCGCTCGGCCACCAGCAGCGCGTGGGCCAGGGTGTCGCGGGCGGCGCCGGCCACCTGCGGCGCGCAGCGCAGCGAGTAGGCGTCCTGGACCCGGCTGCAGTCGGGTCCGCGGTGGGAGGCGACGATGGGCGAGGAGTCGAGCAGGGCGCGCAGGTTGGCCGCGGAGGCGGCCTGGCCGGGGTGGGGGCGCAGGCGCTGGAGCTCCTCGGCGAAGACGCGGTCGGTGCCCAGCAGCGCCTCGACGCTCATGGCGGCGGTGATGTCGGCGACCTTGAGCAGGCGCTCCAGGTCCATGCAGGCCAGCACGAGCATGCCGAGCATGCCGTCGGTGCCGTTGATCAGCGCCAGGCCCTCCTTGGCGCCCAGTTCGACCGGCCGGATCCCGGCCCCGTGCAGGGCGGTGTAGGCGGACACGTCCCGCCCGGCGGCGTCGCGGACCCGGCCCTCGCCCATCAGGGCCAGCGCCACGTGCGACAGGGGCGCCAGGTCCCCTGAGCAGCCCAGGCTGCCGTACTCGTGCACGACCGGGGTGATGCGGGCGTTGAGCAGCGCTGCGAGGGTCTCGGCGGTGGCGACCTCCACGCCGGTGTTGCCCGAGGCCAGGGTGCGCAGGCGCAGCAGCATGAGGGCGCGCACGACCTCGTCCTCCACCTCGGGCCCGGTCCCGGCGGCGTGCGAGCGGATGAGTGAGCGCTGGAGGCGGGCCCGCAGGTCGGGGGCGATGTGGCGGGTGGCGAGAGCGCCGAAGCCGGTGCTGACCCCGTAGGCGGGCACCTCGCCGCGGGCGAGCGACTCGACCCGTTCGCGGCCGTGGTGGAGGGCCTTGCGGGCCTGCTCGGACAGGGTGACACGGGCGCCGTGGCGGGCCACGTCGAGGATCTGGGCCGGGGTGAGCGGCGCATCGCCGACGACGACGGAAGGAACTGCTGTGGACATGCTCCCCATTTGACCCCCCGCGTGCCCCTTGGCGAAGGGCTGACACGAGGGTTCCGTCTGGGATCTCAGACGTCAGGGGCGCCGGTCCGCGACTCCAGCACGGCTGACGGATCCCACGGTGTCGGTCTCGCTCTCACCGGCGGGGTCTCTGACGCCCCGGGACGCACGGACTGCTGCGACGATCTCGTCCATGCTCAGACCGACATCGGGGACCGGCGTTTCCGCCACGACCCGTCGGTTGCGCACGGAGCGCGCTTCCCTCTCCAGCACTCCGAGCAGATATGCCTGGAGGGACTGGTCGGCCTTCTTGGCCTCGGCTGCGAGAACGTCCCGCACTCCTTCCGGAACACCTTTGACCTGTAGGGCTACCGTGGCGTCATTATTCGCCAGCGTGGCGCCCCTTCCCCCTGTTCCCACGAAAACGGGCGAGCGCGCGTCGCAAGGTCGCCTGCACCCGGGCTCCCATGTCCGAGGCCCGTAAGCCGCACCGTGGGACAATCGCAGGTATGAGCCTCGTTCCGGCGGCCACACGCGCGCTGCGGCTGCTGCGCTTCCTGGCGACCCGCCCCGGGCCGGTGTCGGCCTCGGCGATCGCCGCCGAGCTGGACATGCCCCGTTCCAGCGTGTACCAGCTGCTGGAGGCCATGGCGCGGGAGGGCTTCGTGACCCACCTGCCCGAGGAGCGCCGCTGGGGCCTGGGCGTGGCGGCCTTCGAGATCGGCTCGGCCTACCTGCGCCACGACGGCGTCGAACGCCTGGCCCGTCCGCTGCTGCACCAGCTCACCGAGGCCACCGGCGCCACCGCGCACCTGGGCGTTCTGCACGGGGCCGACACCCTGTACCTGCTCAAGGAGCAGCCGCCGCACGCCCCGTCGCTGATCACCGGGGTGGGGGTGCGCCTGCCCGCGCACCTGACCGCGTCGGGGCGGGCCATGCTGGCCCGGCTGCCGCGCGCCCAGGTGCGCGCCCTGTACCCGGACGCGGCGGCCTTCACCACCCGCACCGGCCGGGGCCCGGCCTCGCCCGGCGAGCTGCGCCGGGTGTTGGCCGAGGAGCGGCGCCAGGGCTGGTCCATCGAGGATGGGCAGGTCACCGAGGGCTTCGTGTCGGTGGCCGCGGCCGCCTGCGACCACAACGGCCGCCCCGCCGCGGCGATCAGCCTGACGGTGCCCAGCGCACGGCCGGTCACCCCGCAGGCGCTGGCCGGGCGGGTCCGCGACGCGGCGGCCGACCTGACCCGGCGCCTGGACGGCCGCGCCTCACCGTAGCGGCGGGGTCCGCTCCACGACCGAGGGCAGCGGGGCCGTGCGCTCCACCATCCGCAGGATCTTCTCCTTGAGGTCGGCGGGCACCTGCACGTAGAACTGCGTCGGCGCGTCCACCGCCTCCAGGTCCAGGCTCTCGGCGGTCTCGGCCCAGCCGGGCAGCTCGGCGTCGGTGCGGTGGGTGTCCAGCACGAACTCGATGAAGTAGGTGAGCCGGCGTCCGCCGGTGTGCACCTCGCGGATGCGCCGGATCTCCGTCCAGGCGATGAACGTGCCCTCGCCGGGGAACCACCACTTGCGCTCCTGCAGGACCGTGACGCCGTCGCTGTCGGCGCTGATGCCCTGCCGGGTGATGCGCTGGGGCAGACCCCGCAGCACGAACACGCTGCTCCCCGGGCCGACGAAGAGCATGGCCAGGCCCGCGAAGGCCCACAGCGTCACCGAGCCGACGGTGGTCTCCTGCCGCAGCACGTGCCAGAGCATCGACCCCAGCACCAACACGAACCCCGCGGTGAGGGCGGCGGAGAAGTAGGCCACGGCCATCCACATGCGCGTGTTGGGACCGCGCAGGCTGACGTACCTGCGCAGGTGGGAGACGCTCTCGGGCGTCCGGGTCAGGTCTGAGGGAACACCTCGGGGGGCGGCGGGGGCGTCCGCGGGTTCGGGGGAGGCCATACCCACCATTGTCCCCACTCCGGCGGGTGCTCCGTGCGCCGGACACCGCGCGGCCGCGGGGATGATGGGCCAAAGCACGGGTGGACGCGGCCTGGGAGCGCTAGAGTCCGGTCCATGAGGCCGAACACGAGCGAGTACGACACCGAGCTGAGGCTGAACGGCGAGGTGATCGTCCTGGAGGGGGTGTCCTACCAGGGGCGCACCGTGCTTCCGGAGGGGCCGGACAGGTTCGCCTGCCTGGAGCGCTGGGCCAAGGGGGTGGCCGAGACCCTGGGGGAACCGGTCACCTGGCGCGCCGAGGAGAACGGGCGGCTGGCCGGGCGCGGGACGGTCCAGCCCGGTCCCGGGGCTCAGAACCGCCGGGCGCTCTGAGCTCCGCACTTGGCGCACTGGAACTTGCGGTCGTCGCCGAGTATCCAGTCGTGGTCCCCGCCGGTGGGGCACGTAGACATCGACACCATCTCCTCACAGGGGCTGTCGGGGTGCGTGCCGATCACTCTATTTCCCAAGAACCACATCAGTCCCGTGAATGAGAAGTTCGCCCTCGTATTCACGTATGGACGGGACATCGTCCCCGGTCACCGGGCACGGACACACGCGTGGGGCCCGCCGCGGTCGCGACGGGCCCCACCGAAAGCCTGTGGGGGAGGGAGCGGCTAGTTCTGCCTGGCCCTCATGTGGGCCTCGACGGCGGCGCGGTCGGCGCGCAGCTTGGCAAGGGCCTCGTCGAGGATGAGCTTGCCCTCCTCCTCGCTGCGGCGCTCCTTCACGTACGCCAGGTGGGTCTTGTACGGCTCGGTGCGCGGCGGCGACGGGGGGTTCGCCTTGTCCTTGCCCGCGGGGAAGCCGCAGCGCGGGCAGTCCCACTCGTCGGGGACCAGTGCCTCGCTCGCGAAGCTGGGCACGACCTCGTGCAGGTTCGCGCAGTAGAACGGAACCCGGACGCGCGGGGCGGCCTCGCCCCGCTCGGCCTCGCCCATGGGACCGGCTCCGACACGGCTGCCACGAATGGCACTGCCACTACCCACGAAAAACTCCTTCGGCGAACTCGCTCACCGGTTCTCGGGCGAGCTTGACGGTGGACGGGGTGTGCCCGCGGGTCGCGGGCTACATGCCCCGGTTGATCAGCAGGCCGAGGATGACGATGGCGATGATCCACACGACCCCGATCGCGATGGTCATCCGGTCGAGGTTGCGCTCGACCACCGACGATCCGCCGAGCGAGGACGTGACGCCACCGCCGAACATGTCGGAGAGACCGCCGCCCTTGCCCTTGTGCATGAGCACCAGGAGGACCAGCAGCACGCTGAGAAGCATCACGAGGATGGACAGACCGAGGATCACACGCTCACCCGTAGCTCGACCCCGAAGCGGGGGGTTATGGACCGACCCCGTTTCCCGTGCGCACCAGCGGTGACACCGGACCGGCGCGGACACCCGGGAAGCAGGGGACCGGGGACAATTTCGGATTTTACCGTGCCCTTGGCAGCACGGGCGGGGAAACCGCGAGGCACGGAGAACCCCACAGCGAAGTCTAGCCCGACCCGGCGACCTGTCGGGCACCCCGCCCGTCACCATCGGGCATCGAAGCGTGACGGGCGGGGGTTCGCGCGGCGGCTAGTTCTCGCCGAAGCGGATGATCTTCACGAACTCGTCGGCCTTGAGGCAGGCGCCGCCGACCAGGGCCCCGTCCACGTCGTCCTTGGCCATGATGCCGGGGGCGTTGTCGCCCTTGACCGAACCGCCGTAGAGGACGCGCACCGCGCCCGCGACCTCGGGCGAGTACAGCTCCGCCAGGCGCGCGCGGACGGCCGAGCACACCTCCTGGGCGTCCTCGGGGGTGGCGACCTCGCCGGTGCCGATGGCCCACACGGGCTCGTAGGCCACGACGATCCTCTCGGCCTGCTCGGCCGGGACCTCCTTGAGGGCGCCGTCCAGCTGGGCCAGGACGTGCTCGACCTGCTGGCCCGCCTTGCGGACCTCCAGGCCCTCGCCCACGCACAGGATCGGGACGATGCCGTTGGCGAACGCCGCCTTGACCTTGGTGTTGACCAGGGCGTCGTCCTCGCGGTGGTACTCGCGGCGCTCGGAGTGGCCCACCAGGACGTAGGAGCAGTCCAACTTGGCCAGCATGGACCCGGAGATCTCGCCGGTGTAGGCGCCCTTCTCGTGCGCGGAGACGTCCTGGGCGCCGTAGACGATCTTGAGCTTGTCGCCGTCGACCAGGGTCTGGACGCTGCGCAGGTCGGTGAACGGCGGCAGGACGACGACCTCGGCGTTGTCGTAGTCCTTGTCGTTGAGCGCGAACGCCAGCTTCTGGACGAGCGCGATCGCCTCCAGGTGGTTGTTGTTCATCTTCCAGTTGCCCGCGATGAGCGGCAGGCGCTGGGACATGTCGGCACTTCCTTACGCAGTGGACTGATGATGTGTTCGGGCGCCGCCGGGGTTCTGGAGGTGGCGGAGGTGGGACCGCGAGGAACGAGCCGTCACACCGAAGGCACCGAAGGTTCCCGGCTTCCGGGCGCCTGAACAGGGGGCGAAGCGGAGCGGAGCCCCAAGGGGGCACGGGCTTAGTTCAGGGCGTCGATACCGGGCAGGTCCTTGCCCTCCAGGTACTCCAGGCTGGCGCCGCCGCCGGTGGAGATGTGGCCGAAGGCCGCCTCGTCGAAGCCCAGCGCGCGCACGGCCGCGGCGGAGTCGCCGCCGCCGACCACGGTGAAGGCGTCGGAGTCGACCAGGGCCCGGGCCAGCGCGCGGGTGCCCTCGGCGTAGGGCTCCATCTCGAACACGCCCATCGGGCCGTTCCAGAACACGGTCCGGGCGTCGGCCAGCTTCCGCGCGAAGAGCTCCTGGCTGCGGGGGCCGATGTCCAGGCCCATCCGGTCGGCCGGGATCGACTCGACGCCGACCGCGTCGTGCGCGGCGTCGGCGGAGAACTTCTCGGCGGCCACCACGTCCACCGGCAGGACGATCTCCACGCCCTCGCGCTCGGCGCGCTCCAGGTAGCCCTTGACGGTGTCGATCTGGTCGGCCTCCAGCAGGCTGGAGCCGACCTCGTGGCCCTGGGCCTTGAGGAAGGTGAAGACCATGCCGCCGCCGATGAGCAGGCGGTCGGCGGTCCCCAGCAGGTTGTCGATGACGCCGAGCTTGTCGGAGACCTTGGAGCCGCCCAGGACCACGACGTAGGGCCGCTGGGGGTCGCCGGTGAGCCTGCGCAGCACCTCGACCTCGTTGAGCACCAGGCCGCCGACGGCGTGCGGCAGCCTGCCGGGCAGGTCGTAGACGCTGGCGTGCTTGCGGTGCACGGCGCCGAAGGCGTCGCCCACGTACAGGTCGGCGAGCCGGGCGAAGCGGTCGGCGAGCTCCCCGCGCTCGGCGTCGTCCTTGCTGGTCTCCCCCGGCTCGAAGCGCACGTTCTCCAGCAGGGCGACCTGGCCGTCGGTGAGGGCCTCGGAGGTGGCGCGGGCCGACTCCCCGGCGGTGTCGGAGGCGAAGGCCACCTCGGTGCCGAGCAGTTCGCCCAGGCGTGCGGCGACCGGGCGCAGCGAGTAGCGGGGGTCCGGGGCGCCCTTGGGACGGCCCAGGTGGGCGGCGACGATGACGCGGGCGCCGCGCTCGCGCAGCGCGGAGATGGTGGGCACGGCCGCGCGGATGCGCCCGTCGTCGGTGATCCGGTCGCCGTCCAGTGGCACGTTCAGGTCGGCCCGGACGAACACGCGCCTGCCGGAGACGTCGAGGTCGTCGATCGTCCGCATGCTGGGTCTCCTCTTGGAATGTGGGATGTGGCGGTCCCGGGCGGTGGGGCCGGGAGGTGCGCGCACGACGGCACCCCTCCGCGCGCACTGCGGGCGAAGGGGTGCCGTCTCACGCGCCGGTGGCCATAGGGGCCGTGGACGCTACAGGCCGGAGCCGACCAGCTTGGCCAGGTCGACCAGGCGGTTGGAGTAGCCCCACTCGTTGTCGTACCAGCCGACGATCTTGACCTGGTTGCCGAAGGCCATGGTCAGCTTGGAGTCGAAGGTGCACGAGGGCGAGGTGCCGACGATGTCGGAGGAGACGATCTCGTCCTCGGTGTAGACGAGCACGTCCTTGAGCGGGCCCTCGGCGGCGGCCTTGAACGCGGCGTTGACCTCGTCCTTGGTGACCTCGCGCTCCAGGGTGACGACCAGGTCGGTCACGGAGCCGTCGGGCACGGGGACGCGCATGGCCATGCCGTCCAGCTTGCCCTGGAGCTCGGGGATGACCAGCGCGGTGGCCTTGGCGGCACCGGTGGTGGTCGGGATGATGTTCTGCGCGGCCGCGCGGGCGCGACGCAGGTCCTTGTGCGGGAAGTCCAGGATGACCTGGTCGTTGGTGTAGGCGTGGACCGTGGTCATCAGGCCCTGCTTGACGCCGAAGTTGTCCAGGAGGACCTTGGCCATCGGCGCGACGCAGTTGGTGGTGCAGGAGGCGTTGGAGATGACGTGGTGGTTGGCCGCGTCGTACTTGTCGTCGTTGACGCCCATGACGACGGTGATGTCCTCGCCCTTGGCCGGGGCGGAGATGATGACCTTCTTGGCGCCGGCCTCGATGTGCTTCTTGGCGTCCTCGGCCTTGGTGAAGATGCCGGTGGACTCGACCACCACGTCCACGTTCAGGTCCGACCAGGGCAGCTGGGCCGGGTCGCGCTGGGCCAGGACCTTGATGGTCTTGTCGCCCACGCGGATGAAGTCGTCGCCGACCTCGACGTCGCCCTCCAGGGTGCCGAGCACGGTGTCGTACTTGAGCAGGTGCGCGAGCGTCTTGGTGTCGGTGAGGTCGTTGACCGCGACGATTTCGATGTCGCTGCCACCAGCGGCGACCGCGCGCCAGAAATTGCGGCCGATCCTGCCGAAGCCGTTGACGCCTACACGGATGGTCACGGAACCAATCTCCTCATATATCGCACATCATTTCCACCCGGGCATCAGCCCCCGCCCCGAACGCCGTGTTCCGGGGTCAACCGGTCGACCGCCATGAGCAGGTTCAACGCACACAGGGTGTTCACCACGAGCCTAGCGGAGCACCGGCGAAGAGCCGCTGCTGGGCCACGGCCGAGCCTGCGGGCCCGGTGGATTCGCGACCATCCTGGCACTGCGAGCCGGAGAGGTCTATACCATTTTCCGAAGTTATCCCGGAGTTTTCGCAGTTAACAAAGCCGAACATCGGTGTTACGGCGCAAGCGCCCGGGGACCGCGGCGGGCTCCGGGTCAGGGCACCAGCATGTCCGGGGTCAGGTTGGCCTCGGTGCCCTCGATGCCCAGGTCGCTCGCGCGCTTGTCGGCCATCGCCAGCAGCCTGCGGATACGCCCGGCGATGGCGTCCTTGGTCAGCGGCGGGACGGACAGCTGCCCCAGCTCCTCCAGGGAGGCCTGCTTGTGCGCCAGGCGCAGCTGGCCCGCGGCCACCAGGTGCTTGGGCGCGTCCTCGCCCAGGATCTCCAGGGCCCGCTCCACGCGCGCGCCCGCCGCCACCGCCGCCCGCGCGCTGCGCCGCAGGTTCGCGTCGTCGAAGTTGGCCAGCCGGTTGGCGGTGGCGCGCACCTCCCGGCGCATCCGCCGCTCCTCCCACGCCAGCACGCTCTGGTGGGCGCCCAGCAGGGTCAGCAGCGCACCGATGGAGTCGCCGTCGCGGACCACCACCCGGTCCACGCCGCGCACCTCGCGCGCCTTGGCGTGCACCTTGAGCCGGCGCGCGGAGCCCACCAGCGCCAGCGCGGCCTCCGGCCCGGGGCAGGTCACCTCCAGCGACATCGACCGGCCCGGCTCGGTCAGGGAGCCGTGCGCGATGAACGCGCCCCGCCAGGCCGACTCGGCGTCGCAGGCCCCGCCGGCCACCACGTGCCGGGGCAGGCCGCGCACCGGGCGGCCGTTGTTGTCCACCAGCCCCGTCTGCCGGGCCAGCGACTCGCCGTCCTTGATCACCCGGACCACGTACCGGTTGCCCTTGCGCAGGCCGCTCGGGGACAGCACGACCACCTCGGACTCGTGCCCGAAGACCTCGGAGATGTCCTTGCGCAGGCGGCGCGCGGCCGCGCCCGTGTCGAGCTCGGCCTCGATCACGATGCGCCCGCCCACCAGGTGCAGGCCCCCGGTGAACCGCAGGATGGTGGACACCTCGGCCTTGCGGCAGCATGGCTTGAGAATGGTCAGCCGGCTCAACTCATCCTTCACCACGCCGGTCATCGCCATCGCTGAGGTCCTCCCCGTCACACAACCCGACCCGGCGCCACGCGCTCGGCACCGGGGATGCGCCGCCGCGGCCCTGCCACGAGCGGCTTACTCCGTGGCAGACTACGTGACCGGGCGCTGGCTGCCGACCCCCGCACGGCGTGTTGCCCATCCGCCGACCAGCGGCGCCGCGCACCCTGGGGGCCTTCGTTCCGGTGTGCGGCCAATTGCCCCCGACCTGCGGGGACCGCGGACCGCCACCGGCCCCTCAGCCCTCCAGGATCCTCTCGAAGGCCGCCGCGAGCCGGTCGGGGTCGTGGCGCGGTGTGCCGTCGTCGCGGGACAGCTCCTCGAGCTCCAGACGCCCGCCCAACTCGCCAACCACCCGCACCAGGGGCTCGGGCTCCTCCACGGTCCCCCGGTCGGCGAGCACCACGTCCACCCCCAGCTTGGGCGCGTGCTCGCGCAGCACCTCCAGGTAGGTCTCGGGGCGGAAGCCGTCGGTCTCGCCCAGCTGCGGGGACAGGTTCAGCGCCACCATGCGCTTGGCGCGGGTGGTGACCAGGGCGTGCGCCAGGTCCGGGACCAGCAGGTGGGGCAGCACGCTGGTGAACCACGACCCGGGGCCGAACACCACCCAGTCGGCCTCGCGCACCGCCTTGACCGCCTGCGGGCTGGCGGGCGGGTCCTCGGGGATCAGTGAGATGGAGCGCACCTTGCCGCTGGTGCTGGCGCACGCCACCTGGCCGCGCACCGTGGTCAGCTCCTCGGGCCGCGCCGGGTCGATCCCCGACACCTCGGCGGCGATGTCCAGCGGCACCGACGACATCGGCAGCACCCTGCCGTGCGCGCCCAGCAGCTGGCCCACCCAGTCCAGGCCCGCCACGGAGTCGCCGAGCAGCTCCCACAGGGCCACGATCAGCAGGTTGCCGACCGCGTGGCCGTGCAGTTCGCCCTCGGAGCGGAAGCGGTGCTGGATCACCTCGCTCCAGGTGTGGCCCCACTCGTCGTCGCCGCACAGCGCGGCCAGCGCCATGCGCAGGTCGCCGGGGGGCAGGACGCCCAGCTCCCGGCGCAGGCGGCCGCTGGAGCCGCCGTCGTCGGCGACGGTGACGACCGCCGTCACGTCGGTGGTCACCCTGCGCAGGGCCGACAGGGAGGCGTGCAGGCCGTGCCCGCCCCCCAGCGCGACCACCCGGGGCGGACGCCGCCCGTCACCGTCGGGTGCTGTGCTCTTCGCCATGGCTGTGGTCTGCCCCTCGTCCCATGTCCACCGGACGAATCGGACCGTACCACCGAGAACGGTGCACCGCGGGCAGGGCGCGTGTCATGCGCCCGCGGGTCACTCCCGTCCGACGTCCCGGTGGACCACGTGCACGTCCACACCCTGGCCGCGCAGCCGGTCGGCGAACTGCTCGGCCATGGCCACGCTGCGGTGCTTGCCCCCGGTGCAGCCCACCGCCAGCGTCATGTAGTGCTTGCCCTCGCGCTGGTAACCGGCGATGGTCAGCTTGAGGACGTCGGAGTAGGCCTCCAGCATCTCCTTGGCCCCGTCCTGGGCCAGGACGTAGTCGCGCACCGCCTCGTCACGGCCGTTCATCGGCCGCAGCTCGGGCACCCAGTGGGGGTTGGGCAGGAAACGGCAGTCCAGCACCAGGTCCGCGTCCACCGGCAGGCCGTGCTTGAACCCGAAGGAGACCACGTTGGCGCGGGGGCGCGCCTCGTCGCTCTCCCCGAAGAAGCCGATCACCCGGGCCTTGAGCTGGTGCACGTTGAGCTGGGAGGTGTCGATGACCAGGTCGGCCTCGCCGCGCACCGCCCGCAGCGTCTCGCGCTCGCGGTCGATGCCGTCGGTCAGGCGCCCGTCGCCCTGGAGGGGGTGGGGCCTGCGCACGCCCTCGAACCGGCGGACCAGGGCGTCGTCGCCGGCCTCCAGGTAGAGCACGCGCGCGGTGATGTCGCGCTTGCGCAGCTCCTCCACCGTGGACAGCAGGTCCTCGGTGAAAGCCAGCGAGCGCACGTCCACGACCACGGCGACCCGCGGCACCGCCCCGTGCGTGCGGCCGGCCAGCTCGATCATCGTCGGCAGCAGGCCGGGCGGCAGGTTGTCCACCACGAACCAGTCCAGGTCCTCCAGGGCCCTGGCCGCCGTGCTGCGGCCCGCACCGGACATGCCGGTGACGATGACCACCTCGGGTGGCAGTTCCCCACCCAGTTCGACCGTCATACGTCTCCTCCCCCGTCAGTGATGTGCTGTGCTGGTGCCCCGTCGCCCCGCCCCTCCGTCGCGGCGGGTCCGCCGGAAAGGTGCGCGTGCACGGCCTCGGCCAGCTTGGGGCCGATCCCGGGCACCGCCGCGATCTCCTCGGCCGTGGCCGAGGCGAGCCTGCGCACCGAGCCGAACGCCTTGATCAGGGCCGTCCTGCGGGACGGCCCCAGACCGGGCAGCTCGTCCAGGCTGCTGCCGGTCAGCGCCTTGGCGCGCTTGTGCCTGTGGTACTGGATGGCGAAGCGGTGGGCCTCATCGCGCACCCGTTGGAGCAGGTAGAGCCCCTCGCCCGCGCGGGGCAGGATCACCGGGTCCTCGTCGCCGGGCAACCACACCTCCTCCAGGCGCTTGGCCAGACCGCACACCGCGACGTCCTCGATCCCGAGTTCGTCCAGGGCGCGGCGCGCCGCCTCGGCCTGGGGCCGGGCGCCGTCCACCACCACCAGGTTAGGCGGATAGGCGAACTTCCCGGGTGACGGCTCGTCGTCGCTTTGGTGACCACCGTGGTCGCCGGTCTCGCCCATACGGGCGACCTCGCCGCTGCGGGCGCTCTCCTCCAGGTAGCGGCGGAAGCGACGGTGGACGACCTCGTACATGGCCGCGACGTCGTGCTGCTCCCGGCCGCCCTCGCCGCTGCCGCGGACGGAGAAGCGGCGGTACTCGGACTTGCGGGCCAGGCCGTCCTCGAAGACGACCATGGACGCCACCACGTGCTCGCCCTGGAGGTTGGAGATGTCGAAGCACTCGATGCGCAGCGGCGCCTCGGGCAGCTCCAGGGCCTCCTGGATCTCCTGGAGGGCGCGGCCGCGGGTGCTCAGGTCACCGGCGCGGTGGGTCTTGTGCCGGGCCAGCGACTCGGCCGCGTTCTTGGCGACGGTCTCCATGAGGGACTTCTTGTCGCCGCGCTGCGGCACCCGCAGATCGACCGAGGAGCCGCGGTGCTCCGACAGCCAGGCGGCCATGGCGTCGGGGTCGGCGGGCTCGTGGGAGACCAGGACCTCGCGGGGGACGGCGGTGCCGGTTCCCCCGCTCTCGTCCTCGCCCCGGGTGGGGCCGTAGATCTGGCCGAGGAAGGTCGCGATCAGCTCGCCGGGGCCATCGTCGGCCATCTTGTCCACCACGTAGCCGCGCTGGCCGCGGATGCGCCCGCCGCGCACGTGGAAGATCTGCACGGCCGCCTCCAACTGGTCGTCGGCCACGGCGATGACGTCGCAGTCGGTGGAGTCGGGCAGGACGACGGCCTGCTTCTCCAGGGCGGCGCGCAGGGCCTCGATGTCGTCGCGGATGCGGGCGGCCCGCTCGTACTCCATCTCCCCGGCGGCCTCGCGCATCCGCCCCTCCAGCTCGCGCAGGAACCGGCCGGTGTCGCCCGCCAGGAAGGAGCAGAAGTCCTCGGCCAGGGCCCGGTGCTCCTCGGGTGAGGCCTTGCCCACGCAGGGGGCCACGCACTTGCCGATGTAGCCGAGCAGGCAGGGGCGGCCGCTGTTGCGGGCGCCGCGGAACACCCCCGGGGAGCAGGTGCGCACGGGGAAGACCCGCAGCAGCAGGTCCACGGTCTCGCGGATGGCCCAGGCGTGGGAGTAGGGGCCGAAGTAGCGCACCCCCCTGCGCTTGGCGCCGCGCATGACCTGCACCCGGGGGAACTCCTCGTTGAGGGTGACCGCCAGGTAGGGATAGCTCTTGTCGTCGCGGTACTTGACGTTGAACCGGGGGTCGTACTGCTTGATCCAGGAGTACTCCAGCTGGAGGGCCTCCACCTCGGTGCCCACGATCGTCCAGTCGACGTCGGCGGCGGTGGAGACCATCTGCTGCGTGCGCGGGTGCAGTCCGGCGAAGTCGCGGAAGTAGGAGGAGAGCCGGGACCGCAGGTTCTTGGCCTTGCCCACGTAGATGACGCGTCCGGAGGAGTCCCGGAACCGGTACACGCCCGGGTCGGTGGGGATCGATCCGGGCGCGGGGCGCAGGTGAGGAGTCGCAGCCATGGTCCCATTGTGGTAGGTCGGGGGGACATACGGCCAACCGAGCCCCGTACCCTCCGCGCGTGGCGCGTCTCACTCCCGCGGGCCCCTCCCCCGCGCCGCACCCGTCCTGCCCGGCGACGCACGCGCCCGCGTCCCTCGGGCGCGGGTAAGCGAAACGTCACGATTGGGTATCCGCATGCTCTAGGTTGGGCGGGTACACAGGAACTTCCCGACATCGACGACAAGAGGGGGCCCTTCGTCGTGAGCCTGCCCCAATGGATCACGGTCGGCGTCACCGTCATGGTCGCGGTGCTGCTCGTCTTCGCCGTGCGCTGGGTGCTCAAGCACAAGCTGGGCAAAGCCTGGCGGGTGTCCCAGCACGTGGTCCACCGCACGACCTACACCAGTTACGGCGCGGCCGCGGTGGTCGGCGCGAACCTGTCACTGCCCAGCCCCGCCAACGTGGACTGGGGCACGTACCAGGCCATCGACCACGCGATGAGCATCCTCATGATCGCGACCCTGACGGGCCTGGGCGTCAGCCTGGCCTACGCGGTCACGGACATGGTGCTGGCCCGGCTGTCGGTCGCCAACGGCGACGCCGACCGCAAGGCGCGGCGCATCCAGACCCAGGTGCGGCTGCTGCGCCGGGTGATCACCTCGATCATCGTGGTGCTGGCGGTCGCCGCCATCCTGTTCACCTTCGACGAGGTCCGCGCGCTCGGCGCCGGGCTGCTGGCCTCCGCGGGCATCATCGGCATCGTGGCCGGTGTTGCGGCCCAGTCCACACTGGCCAACCTGTTCGCCGGGCTCCAGCTGGCCTTCAGCGACGCCCTGCGCATCGGCGACGTGGTCGTGGTCGAGGGCGAGTGGGGCCGGGTCGAGGAGCTGAGCCTGGTCAACGTCACCATCAAGATCTGGGACGAGCGCCGCCTGGTGGTCCCGGTCGCCAACTTCACCACGACCAGCTTCGAGAACTGGACCAAGCAGGGCACGGCGATCACCGCCAAGGTGGTGTTCCCGCTGGACTGGGAGGTGCCGATCGAGGAGATGCGCGAGGAGACCGGGCGCCTGATCACCCGCAGCGACCACTGGGACGGGCGCAGCTGGTCCTGCCAGGTCGTGGACATCGCCCCGAGCGGCGAGGTGCTGGTGCGGGTGGTGGCCACCGCCGCCGACACCGGGCACCAGTGGGACATCGCCTGCGAGATCCGCGAGCACCTCATCGGCTGGCTGGTCGCGAACTACCCCGAGTCCCTGCCGCGCCACCGCGCCCAGTTCCTGGCCTCCGAGGACGCGGACGAGGCCGCCTACGCCGCCCAGTTCCCCACCTCGGCGTTCCGGCGCCAGGAGCCCAACGGCGTCAGCGGCCCGCCCGGGGGCGACCCCGGCGAGGCCTGAGCCCGACCGGGTCACACACGTGACGGCGCCCGGAGCGGATCTCCGCTCCGGGCGCCGTGGTGTCCTGGGGGGCGGGTCCGCGGGGCCCCCGCTCCGGCCCGCCCTCGGTTCCCCTCAGGAGGAGGGGCCCTGGAGGATGATGTCGGTGCCCTCGACGGTGACCTCGAACGGCTCCAGCGGCTCCTGGGCCGGGCCCGTCAGCGCCTCCCCGGTGGAGATGTCGAACTCGCTGCCGTGGCACAGGCACCGGATGACCTCGTCCACCTCCTGGACGGTGCAGCCCGCGTGCGTGCACGAGGCGCCGAAGGCCCGGTACCGGCCCGCCTCGGGCTGGGTCACGACCAGTTTGCTGTTGCTGAAGACCGCTCCCGCGCCCTCGGGGACGTCGGTGGTCTGGCCGACCACCTGGCCGTAACGGACCTCCTGCGGCTTGGGCTCCTGTCCGCCGCAGGCGCTCACGGCCGTGACGGCCGCGGCCGTCCCCGCCGTCCCGAGCAGTCGGCGCCTGCTCATCCCGCATCCGCACGTCCTCTTACCGGCCACGACGAAACGCTCCTCACCTGCGCCGAAATATCACTACACAATGTAGTAGGTACGGCGGGGTGCCCGGGTTCCGGGGTGTGCGCGAGAGCCGTCAGGCCCGCGGCGGATACGGGGGCGCCGCCGGGGTCCGCGGGTCCGCCGCGGCCACGTCCAGCACCACGGTGCCGGCGATCCGGTCGTGCAGCCCCTGCCGGTTGGGCCGGTTCCAGGCAGCCATCCCGCCGGTGAGCAGCGCCGTCACGGCCACCACGAACCACCAGAACCAGACGGCGCTGAAGAACAGGAAGAACAGCAGGAAGGGCAGGGCCAGCAGCGCGGCGCGCACCGTCAGGGCGGCCAGCGGCGGCGCGCCCAGACCGCCGTTCCCGGCCTGGGGGGCGACCCTGAGCCCGACGCGGCGCTTGCCCAGTGTCTGCTGCCAGCGGGAGAGGGCGAGGGTCTCGTAGCCCGCGTGGAGCAGGAAGAAGGTCACCGACAGGAAGAGCGGGTACCGGTCGCCGATACCGGTGGTGTCGCCGGAGCCGACCGCCTGGACGCCCACCCAGGCCAGGGAGAGCACGAGGGCCAGCAGCAGCGCGGGCAGGGCGACCAGGAGCAGGTCGATGCCGCGCGCGTACACCCGCGTCCGCCAGGCGGCCAGCGGGTAGAGCCGCTCCACGGGTTCGGGGCCCGGGGCGGCGCCCGGTGCGCCGGAGCGGTCGCCGTCGTGGAAACCGGGGGGCTCCCCGTGCCCGGGGACGGATGGGGGCTGCTGGACGCCCTGAGGCGTCGGCCCGCCGCGGTCCGGTCGGGGAGGGACGTTCATGGGCGGGCCAACCTCCAGGGCGGTTCGTCGGAGTCGCGCGGGGGCCGGGCGCGGACACGTTCGACTCTACTGAGGTGGGACATGCGTCGCGAACCGCCGACCCGCTGCGGCAGCGGGCGGCGCCGCGCCCCGTCCCGCGAGGACCGGGACGGGGCGCGGCGCAGGCGCGGAGCGCGGGCTCAGAGCATCTTGGCCAGGAAGCCCCCGGTGTAGGACTCGGCCACCGCGGCGACCTCCTCCGGGGTCCCCTGCGCGACCACGGTGCCGCCGCCGGAGCCGCCCTCCGGGCCCATGTCGATGACGTGGTCGGCCGTCTTGATCACGTCGAGGTTGTGCTCGATGACGATCACCGTGTTGCCGGTGTCGGCCAGCCGGTTGAGCACGCCCAGCAGCTTGCGGATGTCCTCGAAGTGCAGGCCGGTCGTGGGCTCGTCGAGCACGTACACCGTCCGTCCGGTGGAGCGGCGCTGGAGCTCGGCGGCGAGCTTGACCCGCTGCGCCTCGCCGCCCGACAGCGTCGTGGCGGGCTGGCCCAGCCGCACGTAACCCAGGCCGACGTCGGCCAGGGTCTGCAGGTGGCGGCGGATGGCGTTGATCGGCTCGAAGAACTCCAGGGCCTCCGAGATCGGCATGTTGAGGACCTCGGAGATGTTCTTGCCCTTGTAGCGGACCTGGAGGGTCTCCCGGTTGTACCGGGCGCCGTGGCACACCTCGCAGGGCACGTAGACGTCGGGCAGGAACTGCATCTCGATCTTGAGCGTGCCGTCGCCGGAGCAGGCCTCGCAGCGGCCGCCCTTGACGTTGAAGGAGAACCGGCCCGGCTGGTAGCCGCGCGTCTTGGCGTCGGTGGTCTGCGCGAACAGCTTGCGGATGTGGTCGAAGACCCCCGAGTAGGTGGCCGGGTTGGAGCGCGGGGTCCGCCCGATGGGGCTCTGGTCCACGTGCACGACCTTGTCGACCTTGTTCGTGCCGTTGACCCGCAGGTGGCGGCCGGGCACGTCGCGCGCCCCGTTGAGCTCCTTGGCCAGGGCCTTGTAGAGGATCTCGTTGACCAGGGTGGACTTGCCCGAGCCGGACACGCCGGTGACGGCGGTGAACACGCCCAGCGGGAAGGCGACGTCGATGCCGTGGAGGTTGTTCTCGCGCGCCCCCCGGACCACCAGCTCGTGCCCCCGGGTGAGGGGGCGGCGCTCCACGGGCACCTCGATGCCGCGCTTGCCGGACAGGTACTCGCCGGTGAGCGAGTCCTGCGAGGTGAGCAGCTCGTCCACGATCCCCGAGACCACGACGTGGCCGCCGTGCTCGCCCGCGCCGGGGCCGATGTCCACGACCCAGTCGGCGGCGCGGATGGTGTCCTCGTCGTGTTCGACGACGATGAGCGTGTTGCCGATGTCGCGCAGGCGCTGGAGGGTCTCCAGCAGGCGCGCGTTGTCGCGCTGGTGCAGGCCGATGGAGGGCTCGTCCAGCACGTACAGCACGCCCACCAGGCCGGAGCCGATCTGGGTGGCCAGGCGGATGCGCTGGGCCTCCCCGCCCGAGAGCGAGCCCGAGGAGCGCGCCAGGCTCAGGTAGTCCAGGCCGACGTCGAGCAGGAAGCCGAGCCGGGCGTTGATCTCCTTGAGCACCTGGGCGGCGATGACCGCGTCGCGCTCGGAGAGCGTGAGCCCGGCCAGGAAGGCCGCGCTGTCGCTGAGCGGCATCTGGGCGACCTCGGCGATGGACCTGCCGCCCACGGTCACCGCGAGCACGACCGGCTTGAGGCGCGTGCCCTCGCAGGTCGGGCAGGGCACGGTGCGCATGTACCCCTCCAGCCGTTCGCGGCCGTAGTCGCTCTCGGTCTCGGAGTGGCGGCGCTTGACCCAGGGGATGACGCCCTCGAACTCGGTGTAGTAGGAGCGGTTGCGCCCGTACCTGTTGCGGTAGCTGACGTGGACCTGGGTGTCGTGCCCCTCCAGCAGGGCCTTGCGCGCGCGGCGCGGCAGCCGCTCCCAGGGGGTGTCCAGGTCGAAGCCGATCGCCTCGCCCACCGCCTTGAGGATGCGCTCCCAGTAACCGCTGTTGGGCCCGCCCGACCAGGGGCCGATGGCGCCCTCGGCCAGCGTCTTCTCGGGGTCGGGGACCAGGAGTTCGGGGTCGACCTCCATGCGGGTGCCCAGGCCCGAGCACTCGGCGCAGGCGCCGTAGGGGGCGTTGAAGGAGAAGGAGCGCGGTTCGAGCTGTTCGAAGGACAGGTCGTCGTAGGGGCAGTACAGGTGCTCGGAGAAGACCTTCTCGCGGTCGGGGTCCCCGGCCTCCACGTCCACGAAGTCCAGGACGATGGTGCCCCCGGCCAGCTTGAGCGCCGTCTCCACCGAGTCGGTCAGCCGCCCGCGGGAGGAGGGCTTGACGCTGAGGCGGTCCACGACCACGGCGATGTCGTGCTTGTCGTAGCGGCCCAGCTTGGGCGCCTCGTCCAGGCGCACGGCCTGCCCGTCCACCACCGCGCGGGTGTAGCCCTTGGACTGCAGGTCCTTGAACAGCTCGACGTACTCGCCCTTGCGTCCGCGCACGACGGGGGCGAGCACCTGGAAGCGGGTGCCCTCCTCCATCTCCAGGACGCGGTCCACGATCTGCTGCGGGGTCTGGCGGGCGATCTCGCGGTGGCACTCGGGGCAGTGCGGGACGCCGATGCGCGCCCACAGCAGCCGCAGGTAGTCGTAGACCTCGGTGATGGTGCCGACGGTGGAGCGGGGGTTGCGGCTGGTGGACTTCTGGTCGATGGACACCGCCGGGGACAGGCCCTCGATGAAGTCCACGTCCGGCTTGTCCATCTGCCCCAGGAACTGGCGGGCGTAGGCCGACAGCGACTCCACGTAGCGCCGCTGGCCCTCGGCGAAGATCGTGTCGAAGGCCAGCGACGACTTGCCCGAACCGGACAGGCCGGTGAACACGATCATGGAGTCGCGCGGCAGGTCCAGCGAGACGTCCTTGAGGTTGTGCTCCCGGGCTCCCCGGACTACCAGTTGTTCGACCATCGAGTGAGACATCCTTCGGCTCTGGCGCACAGGACGCGGACCCCGTCGCGTGACGTCGGCTGACCCGTGTGGAACTTCGCGTGCGGCGGTCGGGATCTCCCGGAGACCGCCCGGGCCCCGGAGACGGGCCGCTGAGGAGAGGGGGGAGGACGCTCGCCTCTCCCGCCCGTCCAGCCTAACGACCGCCGACGACGGTTTCTTCCACCTCGCAAAACAAGGCGGCACCCCGGCGCCGGAGCGCTCAGGGTGCCACCACTATAGACGAACGGCTGTTCGAATCCGGCCGTTTCCCGGAATGTCCTCGGCGCGCCCGCGGGCCCGCCGTCCGCTCAGGAGCGGTCCGCCGGGGAGTCGACCGAGGGGTCGCGCTCGGTCTTGAGCTCGGGGTTCTTGCGCTCGTCGGCGCGGGACTTGACCAGGCTGCCGACGATGGTGATGGTCATGATGCCCAGGATGACGGTCAGGGACAGGCCGATGCCGACCTCGGGCACGTGCACGCCGTTCTCGTGCAGGGCGTGCAGGATCATCTTGACGCCGATGAAGACCATGATCGCCGACAGGCCCCAGCTGATGTAGGCCAGGCGGTCCATCAGACCGGCCAGCAGGAAGTACAGCTGGCGCAGGCCCAGCAGGGCGAAGGCGTTGGCGGTGAAGACGATGTAGGCGTCCTGGGTCAGACCGAAGATCGCCGGGATGGAGTCGACGGCGAAGACCAGGTCGATCATGCCGATCGCGACGATGACCATCAGCATCGGCGTGATGTGGCGGCGGCCGTCGAGCTTCACGGTGAGCTTGGCGCCGTGGTAGTCGTCGGTCACCGGCCAGAAGCGCTTGAGGAGGCGGACCACCGGGGTCTGGGTGAAGTCCTTCTCCTCCTCGTCGCCCTTCATGTGGTCGCGGACGATCTTGTAACCGGTGTAGATCAGGAAGGCGCCGAAGAGGTAGAAGACCTCACTCCAGGCGTTGATGACCTGGGCGCCCAGGACGATGAAGATACCGCGCATGACCAGCGCGATGACGATGCCGACGAGCAGGACCTCGTGCTGGTACTTCTTGGGCACCGCGAAGGAGCCCATCAGAAGGTAGAACACGAAGAGGTTGTCGATGCTCAGGCTCTTCTCGGTGACGAACCCGGCGAAGTACTCGGCGCCCGCGGCGCCTCCGCCGAAGTACCAGACACCGAAGCCGAAGATGATGGCGATGCCGATGTAGAAGGCCGCCCACCAGGCGGCCTGCTTCATGCCGAACTCCTGGGGGCCCTTCGTCTTGCTCCAGGGATGGTCGACGATGATGAGGTCGATCACCAGGATGGCGACCATGGCGCCGATCGTGGCAGCCCACAACCACAAGGGAACGTTCACGGACGGTCTCTCCTCCGGTCAGTGCGCGCGAGCGGTGTGCACGCACGTCGAACCACCGGAGGTCTCTCCCGCTCGCAGCGAAGCGCTGCGAACCGGCGGCACCGGGAGGACGACATTGTCCGCCGTGATGACGACACCGCCGCGACAGGGATACTCCCCTCACGTGTCAGGCCAGGATACCGGTACCGCACAGTGGGCGGCACACACCGGACCGTAGTCCAGGATGACATCTACACCCCCGCGAGGTGAAGCCCCGGCGAAGGTGGCATCGACCGCACCCCGGGGACAGGTCCACCCGACCCCGGGGCCACCCCGCCCCCGTATTCACACGCGTCCCGCCTCACCTGCGCAGCACCGCCTTGTACACGCCCGCGGCGGCCTCCACCGCGTCCTCCTCGCTCGGCAGCGCCTTGGCCGCCTCGCGCGAGCGCGCCCGCAGGTCCTCGGCCAGCGCCGGATCGTCCAGCACCCGGCCCACGGCGGCGGCGAAGGCCGCGGGATCCCCCGGCGGCACCATCAGCACCGTCCCCGAGTACAGGTCCGGGATGCCGCCGACCCGGGTGGAGACCACCGGCAGCCCCGCGCGCAGCGCCTCCATGATCACCAGCGAGGGCCCCTCCCACTGGCTGGTCAGGCAGAACACGTCCGCCGCCGCCAACAGGTCGGCCACGTCCGCGCGGTGCCCCAGCATGCGCACGTCCGCGCGCATCTCCGCGGCCGTGTCGTGCAGCTCCCCCCACAGGGGACCGTCCCCGGCGATCGCCACCACCGGTTCGGGGCGGCGGTCGGCGATGGCCGGCGCCGCCGCCAGGAGCATGTCCAGCCCCTTCTGCTCGGCCAGGCGGGCGACGGTCAGCAGCAGCGGCCGCTCCGGCAGCACCGCCAGATCGTCCCGGGTGGCCTCGCGCCCGTTCACCGGAGCGCCGGTCTCGGGAGCGGCCACCACCGCCAGCCGCGCGTCGCGCGCCCCGACCGAGCGCAGCCTGCGCACCAGGTCGCCCGACACCCCCAGCACCACGTCCGCGCGGTGCGCCACGATCCGCTCCAGCACCGGGTAGGCCGCCGACAGCGCCCCCCGCACCAGCGGCGGCGCGTTGTGCGCGGTCACCACCAGCGGAGAGGCGCCGGCCAGCGCGCACAGGGCCCCGGCCCGCAGCCCGTGCGCGTGCACCACGTCCGCGCCCCGGGTCAGGGCGCGCAGGCGCAGCACGGCGCCGGGATCGCCCGCTGAGGGCGCCGCTCCGATGCCGACCGGGGAGAAGCGCATGCCCTCCGAGGTGAAGCTGAACTCGCGCTCGGCGGAGGCCGGGCCCAGCACCGCCACCCGGTGGCCGCGCGCGGCCAGGCCCGCGCCCAGCGAGCGCACGTGGCGGCCCACCCCTCCACTGCTGGTACCGATGACCAGCGCGATCCTGGCGTTCAACGCCTCTCCCTCCTGCGTTCGAGTACGGTCCCGACCCGGTCGGCGACGGCGCGCACCGCCGGACGGTCCACCACCGCCGCGACGGCCGCGTAGGCGGCCAGCGCCGCCGTCGCCGACACCGCGGCCGCCGCCACCGTCTGCCACACGCCGTCCGCGGGCAGGGCCGCGGCCACCGCGCGCCCCGCGCTCCACCCGACCACACCGCCCAGCGCCGCGGCCAGTACCGAGCGCGCCAGTCCCGTCAGGGTCTGCCGACCGTGCGTGCGCGCCACCGCAGCGCACAACAGGGCCGCGGCCAGGCTCAGCCCGACCGTGCTGGCCGCGCCCAGACCGGCGATGGACCAGTCCGGCGGCAACGTCCACACCAACACCACAGCACACAACATCACCACCAGCCACCCCACCACCTGGGCCGTGGCGGCAAGACGCCCGTGGTGCGAGGCGTACAGGGCCCGGCTGAGCAGGGCCACCAGCCCGAAGCCCACCACCCCGGGTGCGTAGGCGAGCAGGGCGCGCTCCAGGGTGACGGGGTCGTGCTGGGCGAAGACCAGGGCCACCGGGGCCGCGGCGGCGGCCAGGGCGGCGCCCACCCCGGCGGTGACCACCACGCAGGCGCGGGCGCCGCCCGCCACCAGGGAGGCGTACCCCCGCCGGTCGTGTTCGGCGTGCGCGACCGCCAGGGCGGTGAACGCGCTGGTGGCGATGGGCACCGCGATCACCCCGTAGGGCAGGGTGAACAGGGCCCAGGCGTAGGTGTGGAGCACGGCCGCGCCCGCGCCGCCGCCCCGGTTGGCCAGGGCCACGAACAGCAGCAGGCACAGCTGCATGGCCGCCAGCGGCAGCAGGGAGGCCAGTGCCAGGGAGCGCACGCGCCCGCCCACCCCGGGCGGGAAGGTCAGACGCGGCCGGGGCCGCACCCGCAGCCGCCGGGCGGGCCCCACGACCGTGAGGAAGAGCGCCGCCGCCCCGGCGGTGGTGCCCAGGGACAGGGCCAGCTCGGCCGCCAGCGGCAGGCCCGCCACGTCCTGGCGGTGGTCGGCTCCCAGCGGCACGAAGGCCACGTAGGCGGCGATGACCACCAGGCTGGACACCAGCGGGGCCAGGGCCGGGGCCAGGAAGCGGCGGTGGGACTGCAGGACGCCGTAGAGCACCGAGGCCAGGCCGTAGAGGACGATCTGCGGGGCGAAGACCGCGAGCATGCGGGCGGCCAGCCCGAGCAGCGCGCCCCGGTCGCAGCCCTCGCCCGCGCCCAGCATGAGCGACATCGCCGGGACCGAGACCAGGGCGAGCAGCGCCGACAGCGGCACGGCCAGCAGCAGGACCCAGGTGATGAGCGCCGAGGCGGTGTGGCGCACCTGCTCGCGGTCGCCGCGCTCGGCGGCGGCGGCCAGCACCGGGACGACCACCGCGGTGAGCGCCCCGCCGATGACGATCTCGAACAGGACGGCGGGCAGCTGGTTGGCGGTGACGTAGGCGGTGCCCAGACAGGTGTCGCCGACGGTCTGGGAGAAGACCACGGTGCGCCCGAACCCCGCCAGTCTGGCCCCCACCGTGACCACCGCGATGAGCGCCGCCGCCGTGCCTACTCCGCGCGTCACCCCCTGGATGGTACGGGACACCGTGGCCGTCTCACTCGTGCCTGCCCCAGCGGTCGAGGCGGCGCAGGGCCGGGACGCGGTCGATGACGCGGGAGAAGCTGACGCGCTCGCTGGCCAGGGTCAGGGCGGCGACCCCCGCGAGCAGCGCCACGCGCACGGGGCGGGGCGCCCGGGCCGCGGCGGCCGCGCCCAGGGCGGCGCCCAGGGCGTTGGCCCCGGCGTCGCCGAGCATGGACCGCTCTGCCAGCTCGTCGGGCAGCAGCGCGGCCGAGGCGCCCACGACGGGTCCCAGCAGCGGCGCGGCCGGGGAGGCCAGGGCGGGGGCGGCGGCGAACAGCGCGACCTTGGCCGCGCGTCCGGGGCGCAGGTCGAACAGGTTGAGCAGGTTGGCGCTGGCGGCGATGAGCGCCCCGTCGAGCACGGTGTCCAGCGGCGAGCGGCGCAGCAGGCGGGCGGCGGCGACCCCGGTGGCCCCGATGCCCGCCATCTTGACCATGCCGGTGGTGACCCGGCCGCCCGCCAGGGCGCCCAGGTGCCCGCGCAGGCCGCGGGCCCGGGACGAGCCCGCCAGGTCGTCGTAGACCCCGAAGGCGGCGGCGCCCGCCGCGGCCAGCACGGAGGCGGCGCGCACGCGCGGGCCGGGGCCGGGCACGAGCAGGACGGCCGCGCACACGCCGCAGGCCAGCGCGGGCCCCTGGCGCAGGGTGACGCGGCGGCCGCGGAAGTTGGTGCGCAGCCAGAGGTCCGGCACTTCGGGTGTGCCGGACGAGCCCGGTGCGCCGTGTGCGTACGGTGCGCCCGACGGGCCCGGTGCGGCCGGTGTACGCGGTACCGGCACGGCAGGCGCACCGGCGGTGGCCGCCGTGCGCGCCGCCCCTGCGGTGACCGGCGTCGCGGAGGCGTCGGACGGACTCGGCGTGCCGCACGCGTCGGGTGCGCCGGGGACGACCACACGGACGGCTCCGGGCCGGGCGCGGCGGCCCCGGGTGAGCACGGAGTAGGCCGTGGAGGCCGCGGCGGCTCCGAGCAGGGCACCGGTCAGGCCCTGGGCCAGGAACCGCGCGGCTGCGGACCCGGGGTCCGCGAGGGGGACGGGGGCGGTCAACGGTGTCACTCCCCGTCCCGGACCGTGCGGCGGGCCTCTTCGGTGCCGCCGCCCGCGTCGCGGGCGGCCTCGCTCCCGGTGGGCTCCGCGGAGGCCTCGGAGGAGTCCTCGGAGACCTCGCGCGGCTCGGGCAGCGGGTCGGGGAGGAAGCCCGCCACCCCCTCGCCTATGCCGTAGGCTCCCCCGGCCTCCTCCAGGTTCTCGGCCAGGGCCAGGACCGTGATGACCTCGCCCATCGGACGGCTGGCCACGTCCACGGTGGCGAAGGCCGCCTCCGCTGCGCGCGCCTGCGCGAGCATCCCCTCGCCCCGGGCGGAGGGACCGTCACCGGCCACGACGGTGGCGCCGACCTCCTGGTGCAGGGCCGTGGTGATCGTGTTCAGCACCGCGTTGGCGGTCTGCGGGTCCTGACCCTCGGGAGAGGACCCGCCCGAGGGCGCGAGGACGACCACAGCGTCGGAGGACTCGGCGGGGTCCCCCTCCACCGTGATCAGCCCGCCCTCGGTGAAGGCCTCCAGGACGGCCGACGGGTCGTAGCCGCCGTCACCGCCCTCCCCCTCCCGGGCGGACGGGTCGTCGGACGGGGAGGCCTCCTCGTCACCGGGGTCCCCCTCCCCGGAGGGCTCCTCCTCCGCGGCGGCCAGGGCACGGCCGATCTCGGCGCCCGCCTTCTCGTGGGGGCTGCCGGACAGGTCCTGGGGGTCCTGGGTGATCTGCAGGGCCAACTCGTCGACGAAGGTGGCGTTGCCGCCGTCCAGGAACGCGTCGCTGATCTGGACCCGGCCGACGATCTCCCCGCCCGCCTGCTCCACGCGCCCGGCCAGGGCGTCGGCCGTCTCGGTGTCGGCTCCGGGAGCGCTCACGACCACCACGCCCAGGTCGGTGAGCAGACCGGCGAGCGTGTCGTCGGACACGGCCTCGGCCATCCGGTCGGCCCCGGCGTTGACCTGGTCGGCGGCGTCGCGCTCGGCGCGCAGTTCCTCGCTCTGGCTGCGCAGGTCGGCGGTCTCGGACTGGAGCGTGTTGAGCAGCGGGTCCTGGAGCATGGTGGTCCCCAGGACGAGCCCCACGGTGAGCGCGAGGAACACCGCGACGATGGACACCAGGTGGTAGCGGAAATCGATCACGTCAACAGCCCTGTCAACCAGTAGGAGAACGCGTCCCAGCGCGCCGCGAGAAAGGTGAGGTAGACCTGGCCCGCCGGTGAGCTGTAGGCGGCGACCACGATGGTGAGCAGGCAGGCCGCGACCAGCCCGAGCAGGGCCCAGGGGGAGATGCGCGAGCGGTACAGGCGGCTGACGCCCTTGGCGTCGACGAGCTTGCCGCCCACCCGCAGCCGGGTCAGGAAGGTGCTGGCCATCCCCGCCCTGCCCTTGTCGAGGAACTCCTCCAGGGTGGCGTGGGTGCCCACGGCGACGATGAGCGCGGCGCCCGCGCCGTCGGCGAGCATCATCGCCACGTCCTCGCTGGTGCCCGTGGCGGGGAAGACCACCGCGCCGTGCCCCAGGTCGGTGAGCCTGGGCAGGCCCGGGGCCCTGCCGTCGCGGTAGGCGTGCACGACCAGCTCGGCCCCGCTGGCCAGCGCCCGGTCCGAGACCGAGTCGAAGTCGCCGACGATGATGTCGGGCTTGTACCCCGCCTCCATGACCGCGTCCGCCCCGCCGTCCACGGCGATGATGACCGGCCGGAACTCGCGGATGTAGGGCCGCAGCGCCGCGATGTCCTCCCGGTAGTGGTAACCGCGGACCACGATGAGGACGTGGCGGCCCTCGATGTCGGTCTCGATGGTGGGGATGCCGATGCCGTCCAGAAGCAGGTCGCGCTCGTGCTGGAGGTAGGCCATGGTGTTGGCCGCGAAGGCTTCCAGCTGTGTGGCCAGGCCCGCGCGGGCCTCCTCCATCGCCGCGCTGACGGTCCCCTGGTCCTGGAGGGTGCCGCGCGCGACGACCTCGTCGCCGCGGTACAGGGTGGCGCCCTCCAGGCGGAGCCGCTCACCGTCGCGGACGCGGGTGAACACCTCGGGGTCGACGTCGTCGACCAGGGGGATCCCCGCGTCCACGATCATCTCCGGCCCCTGGTTGGGGTAGCGGCCGCTGATGCTCGTGGCGACGTTGAGGACCGCCGACACACCGCAGCCCACCAGGGCCTCGGCACTGACGCGGTCCAGGTCGACGTGGTCGATGACCGCGATGTCGCCCGGTCGCAGACGTTTGGTCAGGTTCTTGGTGCGCCGGTCCGAGCGGACGGGCGCGATCAGCCCTGTGGGAGCGTCCGCCCGGGTGCGGCGGAACCGCATGACTGTGGCGCTGAGCGCATCCGATACCTTCATCGCTGGCATACTGTCAGAACTCACCTACGGAGAGTCATCACAGCTGTGAGATCGGCGTGTTCTGGTCGAGACCGCCGACCCCACCCCGTTCCGGGACGACCGCGGCGACCTGCCCGCCCACTACCCCGAAACGCCGGAAGGTCACACATCCGTTCCGAACGTGTACACAACGCCCAGGTCAGGCCGCCGGATAGGCACGCTCCGGATCGGCGTTGGTGAGCAGCTCCTCGGCGTGAGCACGGCCCAGCTCGGAGTCCTCCAGCCCCGCCAGCATCCGCGACAGCTCCCGGACCCGGCCCCCGCGGTCCAGCCGCACCACACCACTCTCGGTGACCAGGCCCTCGGTGGACTTCTCCACCACCAGGTGGGCGTCGGCGAACGCCGCGACCTGCGGCAGGTGCGTGACCACGATGACCTGGGCGCGCCGGGCCAGCCGGGCCAGCCGGCGGCCGATCTCCACCGCGGCCTTGCCGCCCACACCCGCGTCCACCTCGTCGAAGACGAACGTGGGCACCGGGTCGGCGCCGGCGAAGACCACCTCGATGGCCAGCATCACGCGCGAGAGCTCACCGCCCGAGGCGCCCTTGTGCAGGGCCAGGGGCGGGGAACTGGGGTGCGGGGCCAGCAGGACCTCGACCTCGTCGCGCCCGTGCTGGCCGAACTCCTCACCCGTGGTGATGCGCACGCTCACGCGGGCGTGCGGCATGGCCAGCGCGGTCAGCTCCTCGGTCACGGCCTCCCCGAACCGGTCGGCGGCCTCGGTGCGCACACGGGTCAGCTCGGCCGCGAACCGGTCCATGCGCTCGTGCAGCTCGTCGGCCTCGGCGCGCAGCGCGTCGATGCGCTCGTCGTCGCCCTCCAGGTCGGCCAGGCGCTTGGCCGCGTTCTCGGCCCAGGCCAGCACCTCGTCCGTGGTCGCGCCGTACTTGCGCGAGAGCGAGGTGAGCAGCGCGCGGCGCTCCTGCACCAGGGCCAGACGTGCGGGGTCGGCGTCCACCGACTCGGCGTAGGAGGCCAGCTCGGTGGCGGCGTCGGTGAGGATGTAGGAGGCCTCGTCCAACCGCTCGCCGATCGCGGCCAGCTCGGCGTCGTGCTCACGCACCGCCGTCACGGCCTGCCGGGCCGCTGAGAGCAGCGCGGCCACGTCCACCTCCACGTCGGAGGCCGGGTCCCCGGCCAGCGCCTCGTGGGCGGTGGTGGCCGCCACGCGCAGGCTGTCGGCGTGCGCCAGCCGCGTCTCCTCCGCGAGCAGCTCGGCGTCCTCACCGGCCTGGGGCTCGGCGGCGGCGATCTCCTCCGCGCCGAAGCGGAGCATGTCGGCCTCCTGGGCGCGCTCGCGCGCCTGCTCCACCAGCTCCTCCAGCTCCGCCGTCACCTCCCGGTGGCGCCGGTAGGCCATGGTGTACTGCTTGAGCGCCTTGGTCAGCGGCTCGCCCGCGAAGCGGTCCAGGGAGGAGCGCTGCCGGTCCGAGCGCAGCAGGCGCTGCTGGTCGGACTGGCCGTGCACGGCGACCAGGTCGTCGGCGAGGTAGGCGAGCAGGCTCACCGGGGCGGACCGGCCGCCCATGGTGGCGCGGGAGCGGCCCTCGGCCGACACCGCGCGGGTGAGGATGAGGACGTCGTCGTCGATGTCGCCCCCCGCCTCCAGCACCCGGGCGGCCACCCGGCCGCCCGAGGGGACGGTCAGGCGCCCCTCCACCACGGCCCGGTCCGCACCCGGACGTACGCGCTGGGGGTCGGCCCGCCCGCCGAAGAGCAGCCCGAGCCCGGTGACGACCATGGTCTTTCCCGCACCGGTCTCGCCGGTGACGACGGTCAGCCCCGGTGACAACTCCAAAACGGCGTCGTCAATGACTCCGAGTCCCTGGATACGGACTTCTTCGAGCACCGATCCCTCTCCTGTAGTTGACGCCACTGCCCACACACGCGCACCGAGCACCGGGCCGCGCGGCCCGGTCAGCGACCGTGCTCGCTACGGCCCCGCCATCCGGCGACCGACAGTCCGAACTTGGCCACCAGCCGGTCGGTGAACGGCGCCCGGTGCAGCCGGGCCAGCCGAACCGGCGTGTCGGCACGGGTGATCTCGATTCGTGCCCCCGCGGGCAATTCGACCATACGCCGTCCGTCGCACCAGAGCACGCCCGGCGCCGTGGCCGGAACCACCTCCAGGGCCACCGTCGCGTTGGGCCCCACCACCAGCGGCCGCGCGAACAGGGCGTGCGCGCTGAGCGGCACGACCATCAGGGCGTCCACGTCCGGCCACACCACCGGGCCGCCCGCGGAGAAGGCGTGCGCGGTGGAACCCGTGGGGGTGGCGCACACCACACCGTCGCAGGCCCAGCGCGAGAGCGGACGACCGTCGATCTCCAGGACGGTCTCCAGGATGCGGCGCGCCTCGCCCTTCTCCAGGGTCGCGTCGTTGAGCGCCCAGTTGCGCACGGGCGGGCTCCCGTCACCCCGGCCCCCGTTGAAGACCGCCACGTCCAGGGTCATGCGCTCCTCGACGTCGTAGTCGCGGTTGACGACACTGCGCACGGTCGCGCCCAGGTCCTCGCGCTCGGCCTCGGCCAGGAACCCCACGTGGCCCAGGTTCACCCCCAACAGGGGCGCCCCGGCCGGGCGGGCGATCTCCGCGGCGCGCAGCAGGGTGCCGTCGCCGCCGAGCACCATGACCAGCTCGACGCCCCGGGCCGCCTCCCCCGGCTCCACGACCTCGACCGGGGAGAGCACGCAGTCCTCCGCGGCCAGTTCCTCGATCTCGTTCTTGAGCATGCGCACGGTCAGCCCGGCCCTGCTCAGGCTCTCGTGGACCAGTTGGGCGCTGCGTACCGCGGCGGGCCGACCGGTGTGGGCCAGCAGGAGAACACTGCGTCCGCTGGTCATCGCCGTCCCCTTACGTTCACTCCCCCGCGGGGAGCCTGAAGTGCTGGCCGGGGTGTTCGCCGACCCGGCCGGGTCACGTTACCGGACTCCTGAGACACGCTCACCACGGTCGCTAACGCGGCCCCTCCTCCACGGCCCGGGCCAACGCGTCCGGGTCCAGGGGCGCGGCCCCCGCGCGCATCCACAGGAAGTACTCGACGTTGCCGGAGGGGCCCGGCAGGGGGCTGGCGGTGACGCCGACGGTGCCCAGCCCCAGGGTGAGGGCGTGCGCGGCCACGTCGGAGACGGCCTCGGCGCGCAGCTCCGGCTCGCGGACCACTCCCCCGGCGCCGACCTTGTCCTTGCCCACCTCGAACTGGGGCTTGACCATGAGCACGAAGTCGGCGTCGGCGGCCGCGCAGTCCCGCAGCGCCCCCAGCACCAGGCGCAACGAGATGAACGACAGGTCGCCCACGACCAGGTCGGGGCGGGGCTCACCGATCTGCTCGGGGGTGAGCTCGCGGACGTTGACCCGCTCCATCACGCGCACGCGGTCGTTGCTGCGCAGCGACCAGGCCAACTGGCCGTAGCCCACGTCCACGGCGGTGACGTGGGCAGCCCTGCGGCGCAGCAGCACGTCGGTGAACCCGCCGGTGGAGGCGCCCGCGTCCAGGGCCCGACGGTCGGTGACGTCGAACTCGAAGGCGTCGAGGGCCCCGATGAGCTTGTGGGCGCCGCGGGAGACGTAGGGGGGTTCGTCGGAGGGCGGGCGAACCACGATGGGCTGGTCCTGGCCGACCTGGGTCGCTGCCTTGGAGGCCACGATCCCCGCGACCTTGACGAATCCGCCCTCGATGATCTCGGCGGCGTGTCCACGGGACCGTGCGTGCCCGCGGCGGACCAGTTCCGCGTCGAGCCGGGTGCGTTTTGCCATGGTTACCGAGGATACCGGGGCTGTTCGGGGGCGCCGACGCCCTGGTCGAGCGCGCCGAGCACCCCGGACAGCTCCTGGTGCAGGGTGTCGAAGACCGCGACGTGCTCGGCGGTGGGCAGGGACTCCAGCGACTCCAGCCGCTCCCTGGTACTGCGCAGGGTCTGCTCGGCCAGTGCCTGGGCCTGCTCGTTGGGGTCCATGCCTCTCCCGGTGTTCGCGCTGGTCCGACTCTACTTCTTCGTGGTGCCCCTGCTCTTGGTGGTGCGCTTGGCGGCGGTGCGCGCGCGGGCCGTCTTGGCCGCGGTACGGGGCTTCCCGGCCGCGGGCTTGTCGGCGTCCCGGGCCTCGGCCCCCTCGTCGGCCGCGGCACCGGCCCCGTCCGCGGAGGCGTCCGCGCCGTCGTCGTCGGCCTCCCGCGCGTCCCGGACCCCGGCGGCCTTCGCGGCGCCTTCGGTCGCGACCGCGCCGGACTCGGCACCCGCCCCGGCACCGTCCTCGTCGGACCCGGCCGCGGCACCGTCCCCGGCGGGCACCCCGGTTCCGGAACCGTCGGCCTCCGCGGCGGCCGCGGGACGCACCGGCGAGGACGCGCCCGCCTCGACGGGGGCCAGAACGCGCTCGACCGCGTGGCGGGCGGCCAGACGGCGTTCGAGTTCGGCGACCCGGCGCACCAGCCGCTCGTGGTCGGCGCGCGGCACCACGTCCATCCGCTCCAGTTGGCGCCCGACCTCGGAGCGGACCAGGTCGGCGATGGCCGCGCGGTTGGCCTGGCTGGTCTCGATGAGCTCCCCGGCCAGGTTCTGGATGCTCTGCCCCACCCGCGGCGGCAGGCTCTCCCCCTCCGCCGCGGCCGGCGCGGCGGGACCGTCCGCCCTGAGCAGGGCCTTGGCCGCGGCGACGGCCTGCTTGCGCGAGAGTTCGGTGAGGCCACTGGCGGCATCGAGGTAGGTGCGTACCGCGTCGACGACCATGATGACAAGTGCTCCTTGGTGGGACCGCGAAAGGGGAAGGGGCGCGGGCAGGGCGAGCCGCTGCGCGACGGGGGGCCGTGGCCAACGCTACCGGGACCGAACCGCCGTTGACACGCGAACTCCCAAGACCGCCCCATTCGTCCCGATGGCACCACAAGGACGCGAACACCCGGCGCCTGGGGCATGATGTGGCCATGAGCAGCATCGACACGTGTCTCGCCGGCATCGAGAAGGTGAACCAGCGCATCCTCGCCCAACCCGACGAGAAGCGCCGCAAGTACATCCGCGAACGCTCCCTGAGCGTGGAGGTCCCCGACCTGGAGGCCGTCTTCGACATGCGTCTCACCCTTGACGGCCTGGTCGACGTCACCCACCGCCCCGCGGACCGGCCCGCGCCCCGGGCACAGGTGCGGATCACCGTGAGCAGCGAGGACCTCGTGGCCCTGGCCGAGGACCGCCTGGACGTGGCCAAGGCCGTGCTCGGCCGCCGGGTCAGGATCGACGCCAGCGTCGGCGACATGCTGCGCGTGCGAAAACTCCTCTGAACCGGCCGCACGGCGAGCGGTGACGGGTACCGTGCTGGGATGCCTCGCCAACCTCTCGAACTGGCGCCCTTCCGCGGTCTGCGCTACACCGACCCCGACGCGGACCGCTTCGTCGACGGGGAGTTCGACCTCGCACGGCTCCTGGCCCCTCCCTACGACATCCCCGACGCCGACGAGGCGCGTGCGCTCCAGCGCTCCGACCCGCACAACGCGGCGCGGGTCACCCTGCCCTTCGAACTGAGCCGCCAGAGCCCCGCCGGGACGGGGACGGCCGTGCCGCGCCGCTACCGCACGGCCGCCGACCTGCTGCGCAGCTGGATCGACGACGGGGTGCTCGCGCTGGATCCGCGACCGGCGCTGTACGTGTACGAGCAGGTCACGGCCGACGGGCGGCGCCAGCGCGGACTGGTGGGCAACCTGCGCCTGCCCGAGGAGGGCGCCGAACCCGCTGTGCGCCCGCACGAGGACGTGGCAGACCCGCCGGTGCGCGACCGGTTCCACCTGATGGGCCTGGCCCGGGCCAACCTCGAACCGATCTTCCTGGTCTACCGGGGCGGCGACGGGTACGCGTCGGCCGCCACCGAGGCGGTCGCGGGCACCCCGCTGACGCACGCGCGCACCCGCGACGGAGCCGAGCACCGGCTGTGGGCGGTCACCGACCCCGCCGTGCTGCGACGCGTCGGCGCCGACCTGGCGGGCCGGTCCGCGCTGATCGCCGACGGACACCACCGCTACGCCGCCTACCGGCGCCTGCGCGCCGCCCACGACGACCCGGGCTGGCGCTACGGGCTGGCCCTGCTCGTGGACAGCGACACCCACCCGCCCCGGCTGGGCGCCATCCACCGGGTGCTGCCCGGCCTGGACACCGACGCCGCGGTCGAGGCCGCCCGCGCGGTGGCCTCCGTGGAAAGGATCGCGGACCCCCGCGCACACGCCCTGGACCGGGTGGAGGCGCCCGCCCTGCTGCTGGTCTCCGCCGAGGGCGACGCCCACCTGGTGCACAGCTTCGACGAGCGGGCGCTGGAGCGGGCCATGCCCGACCGCTCCCCGCAGTGGCGGCACCTGTCCACGGCCGCCCTGCACCAGGTGCTGCTTCCGCTGTGGGAGGTACCGGAGGAGCGGGTGCGGATGGTGCACGACGACCCGGCCGAGGCGGTCGCCGCCGCCCGCGACGAGAAGGGCACCGCCGTCATCGTGCCCCCGCTGCGCGTGGAACAGGTGTACGCGGTGGCCGACCGCGGGGAGCTGACCCCCCGCAAGTCCACCTCGTTCGGCCCCAAACCGCGCACGGGTCTGGTCATGCGCCTCCTGGACTGAGGGAGCGGCCCCGGGCCGACCGCCGCGCTCCGACGAGGCGGGCGGCCCGGGCCGCGTACACCACGGCGAAGGCGAGCGCGGCGGCCACCAGCAGGATCAGGGGGGCGGGGGCCAGGTAGAAGGTCTGCCCCCAGGTCATGTCGCGGCCCTGGGCCAGCAGCGCCGCCAACCGGTTCGGGAACACGGCCGCGACCATGACGGCCAGCCCCGGCAGCAGGCGCACCGCGCCGCGCCACCGGGGACGCACACGGACGGCCTCCGCCCAGACGCCGGCGCGCCGCACACCCCGCTGGGCGAGGTAGCCGGTCAGCCCGACCAGGGCGACCGACACCAGGTCGAGCGCCAACAGCGCCGGAGCGCTCGACGCGGCGGGCTCCCCGCCCTCGGCCAGGGCCACCAGCCCGTGCAGCAGCGCGGAGGCGTCGGCGCTGCCCAGCCCGGTGTTGGCCATCACCGCGATGCCGTACCCGCTCGCGGGCAGCAGCGCCTGGTGCGCGGTGTAGGTGAACTGGATGCCCCCGTGCGAGACCATCGGATCGCCCGCCGGGCTCTCCCCGGCGTTCCAGCCCAGCGCGGTGTCGCCGCCCGCGCCGCCGACCGGGGTGCGGGTGGCGGTGATCCCCTCCTCCGACAGGACGCGGGCGCCGTCGGCTCCCCGTCCCCCGTTGTTCTGCGCGACCAGCCAGCGGGCCATGTCGTGCGCGGTGGTGACCATGCCGCCCGCGCCGTTGAAGTAGCTCTGCGGCTCGGGCGCCGCGACGGCCCCGCCCAGGACGGCGACGTGCCCGGGCGCCACCCCCGCCGCGAAGACCTCCTCCGCGGTGTCGACGGTGACCGTGTCGTCCATGCCCAGCGGCGTGAACACGCGCTCGTCCATGTACTCGCCGAAGGCGCGGCCGCCGAGGACCTCCACCAGCCGGGCCGCGACGTGGTAGTTGGGGTTGTGGTAGTGGAACTCGGTGCCCGGGTCGGCGGCCAGCCCGGCGTCGGCCATCCTGGCGAGCGCCTCCTCCAGCTCCTCGGCGGCGGGGGCGCTCTTCTCCCGGAAGGCGGTGTCGGACATCCCCGAGGTGTGGGTGAGCAGTTGGCGGACGGTGACGCGGTCGGCGCGCGGGTCGTCGAGGGCGAACCCCGGCAGGTGCCGCGCCACCCGGTCGTCGAGCGTGAGCGCGCCGTCCTCCACGAGCTGCATGACGGCAAGGGCGGTGAAGGCCTTGCTGACCGAGGCCACACCCATGGGGGTGTCGGCGGTGATCGCCCCGCCCTCGGAGTCGGTGCCGTAACCCGCCGCGCGCACCACCTCGGTGCCCCGGGTCACGGCGACGGCGGCCCCCGGAAGGGGTGAGGCGTCCAGGTAGTCGGACACGTAGGCGTCCACGGCCTCGGGAGTCAGCGCGTCAGGGGCCGTGTCGGGGACCTCGGCCCGGGCGGGTGCGGCGGTGAGCAGCAGGAGGGCGGCGGCCAGGCCCGCCGCCGCGATTCTGGTCAGGGACATGCGGACCATCGTGCTCGGCTCGGCCCGTCCGCGACCACGGTGCCGACCGCACGAGCGTCCTGGGGTTCTCCCCACCCCCCGCCCCCGGCGCGCCTCCCCCCGGCCCCGACCGCCCGATATCCACTGGCCCGGCACCGACCGCCTGCTGTACCCATGGTGATCTGCTCCGTTCCCTTCCAGCCGAGGAGTGCCCAGCGTGCCCGCCCGAGCGCAGAACCCCGGCCGACCGCAGACCCGGGCCTCCCTGGCCCTCGACCTGACCGCGCTGGGGGTAGCGCCCGCCGACACCCTCCTGGTGCACTCCTCCCTCAGCGCGCTGGGCTGGGTGTGCGGTGGTGAGCAGGCCCTCGTGCAGGCCCTCATGGACGCCGTCGGCTCCGGGGGAACGCTCGTCGTGCCCACCCAGACCATGGACAACACCGACCCCGCCGGGTGGCGCGGCCCCCCGGTCCCCGAGGACTGGTGGCCGGTCATCCGCGCGCAGGCGCCCGGGTTCGACCCGCGCCTGACACCGAGCAGGTACATGGGCCGCGTCCCGGAGATGGTGCGCACCTGGCCGGGAGCGGTTCGCAGCGCGAACCCGCAGACCTCCTTCGCCGCCCTGGGCCCCCTCGCCCGCGACCTCATGGCGCACCACCCGGTCGGCTGCCGCCTGGGCGAGGACTCCCCGCTCGCCGCACTGGAACGCGTCCGGGCCAAGGTCCTGCTGCTGGGCACGGGGTTCGACTCCTGCACCGCCTTCCACCTGGCCGAGTACCGCGTCCCGCGGCCCCGCCCGGAGCGCTCCGGATGCGCGGTCCTGACCCCGGACGGCGGCCGGGAGTGGGTGGCCTTCACCGACGTGCTCTCGGACGAGGGGGACTTCGCACGGCTGGGCGCCGACTTCGAGAGCACCGGGGCCGTGACCTCGGGCCGCGTGGGCGAGGCCACCGCACGGCTGTTCTCCCTCCCCGGGGCGGTGGCCTTCGCGTCCAGCTGGATGACCGTGAACCGGGACAGGTGATCCCCGTCCCGGGGCGCCCGGCGCCCGCGGCCGTACCGGCGGGCCAGCGACGCAGCGCACACCCCGGCCCCGGGCGGACGGTCCCGGCCGAGCGGGCCCGCGCCATAGCCTGGGAGACGACCACCGCCATCACACGGAACGGGTTCTCCGCCATGTCCCTGCTCGCCGCAGCCCGCCCCCTGAACGAGATCCACGACGCGATGCTCCTGGACCTGGACGGGGTGGTCTACATCGGCCCGCGGGCCGTACCGGCGGCACCGGAGGCGGTGGGCAAGGCGCGGGCCGCCGGAGCCCGGGTGGCGTTCGTGACCAACAACGCCGGGCGCACCCCGGCGCGCATCGCCGAGCACCTGACCGAACTGGGCGTGGGCGCCGCCCCCGAGGACGTGGTGACCTCCGCCGAGGCCGCCGCCCGCCTGGTGGGCGAACGCCACCCCGCGGGCTCGGACGTACTGGTGGTGGGCGACACCGCGCTGCGCCAGGCGGTGCGCAGGATGGGGCTGCGCCCGGTGTCGGTGGACAGCCCCTCGGTGGTGGCCGTGGTGCAGGGCTACTCCCGGCACATGACCCGCGACCTGCTCGACCAGGGCACGGTCGCGGTCCGGCGCGGCGCGTTCTACGTGGCCAGCAACAACGACGCCACCGCGCCCAGCGAGTGGGGTCTGACGCCCGGCAACGGGTCCTTCGTCCGGGTCATCGCCAACGCCACCGGGGTCGAACCCGTCGTCGCCGGAAAGCCCATGCGTCCGCTGCACGAGGAGGGCATCCTGCGCACCGGAGCGCGCAACCCCCTCATCGTGGGCGACCGGCTGGACACCGACATCGAGGGCGCGACCGCGCACGGCGCGGCCGGGATGCTCGTGCTGACGGGGGTGGCCACCCCGATGGACGCCCTCGCCGCACCCGAGCACCAGCGCCCCAGCTACCTGGCGTGGGACCTGTCGGGCATGAACCACACGCACCCGGCCGTCGTCCGCGAGGGCGACCGCACCCGCTGCGCGGGGTGGACGGTGACCGTCACCGGCGGCGCACCGCGTATCGAGGGGGCAGGGGACCGGCTGGACGGGCTGCGCGCACTGTGCGCGGCGGTCTGGGCGGACCGTGCGGCGGACCCGTCCGGCCCCGCCGCACGCGAGGCGCTGTCCCGCCTGGGCTGGTGAGCCCACGCGGCGGGCCCTCACCGCCGCACCGCCCCGGGCTCCGGGCCGTCGGCAGCCCGGACCAGGGTGGCGGCCCTGACCTCCACCTCGCACACGCTGCGTACGCCCTCCCGGCCCCTCCAGGTGCGGCGGCGCAGCTCCCCGGTCATCCGGACCACGTCGCCCAGCCGCCAGGCGCGGATCCCCTCGTGCAGGTCGCGGTCGAAACTGGTGCAGGTGATCGAGTCGGACCGGCGTCCGCGGTAGCGGCTGTCGTGGGTGCGGGCCACACAGACCCGCCACGTGGCCAACCGGTCGCCGCTGGGCAGCTCGCGGATGAGGGGACGGGCGGTGATCCGCCCGGCCACGAGGATCTCGTTGCGGTGCTCGGACTCACACGGGTCCTGCCGCGGGGACGGGGTGTCGGGGGCGGTCCGGCTCGGGGCGACCGCGGACTCCTGCTGCATGTGGACGTCCTCCCATGGGTGGAGAGTGAGGAGACGGGCGCGACGCGAAGCAGGGTCGCGGGGCCGGGAACCGACGGTCCGGCCATCCGCGTGCGGTGGGGGCGTGCGCTCTCCCACCAGGATCCCCCGGCGAAGGTCCCGGCGAAAGGCCCGCTGTGAGGCTGTGGACAACCCGCCCCGGCGCCGGCCGCGCGCCGCGCCCCCTCCGGCGGGGACCGGGCCGGCCCCGCCCCGACCAGCCGTGACACCCTTGTCCTAGAGTCGGGTCCTGTCCGGTTCGGCCCCGCCGAACCCCACGACAACCGAGGAACAGGGGTGCTTGCAGTGCACGACGACGTGGACGTGAGCGGTCTGCCCGAGGGGATCACCCCGCTGGGCGACGACATCTTCGCCATCGACACGATGCTCGCCGGATACCCGGGGATCGTGTCGAGCTACCTCATCCGCTCCCAACGGCCCTGCGTCGTCGAGGTCGGCACCGCCGGTTCCGCGCGGGTCCTGCACGAGGCCGTCACCCGCCTCGGACTGGCCCCCGCGGACCTGGCCACCATCGTGGTCACCCACATCCACCTCGACCACGCGGGCGGTACCGGCGACATGGCCGCCCTGTTCCCCAACGCCGAGATCGTCGTGCACGAGCGCGGCGCCCGCCACCTGGCCGACCCGAGCAGGCTGATGCGCAGCGCCGAGATGGTGTGGGGCGACCGTCTGGACAGCCTGTTCGGACGGATGAACCCCACCGAGGCGTCCCGTATCCGTTCGGTGGCCGAGACGGGGGAGATCGACCTGGGCGGCGGACGCCGACTGGTGACCCACTACGCCCCCGGCCACGCCAAGCACCACATGGGCCTGGTCGACACCCTCACCGGCGACCTGTACGTCGGCGACGCACTGGGCGTGTACAAGCCCCTCACCGGAGAGGTCAGCCCGGCCACGCCACCGCCGGACTTCGACATGGAGGCGTGCCTGCGCACCCTGCGGCTGTTCGGGGACATCGACGCCCAGCGGCTGATGTTCTCCCACTTCGGCGCGGTCACCTCGGTCCCCGAGACCCTCGACCGGGCCGAGTCCGAGCTGCGGCTGTGGGTGGAGACGGTGCGCGAGTCCCACGGCAGCACCGGCGACCTGGACCACGCGATCGCCATGGTGCGCGACAAGGTGGTCTCGCGCTACGCGCCGATGCCGCCGGAGGTGCCCGCGGAGTCAGCCGCGATCCTGGACACCCTCAGCGGCGCGGAGGCCAACGTGTCCGGCATCGTGCACTGGCTGGACCGGCTCGCCCGGGAGCAGGCCGAGGCCCGGACGGAGGAGGAGCGCTCCTGAACGGTCCCGGACGGCCCTCGCGGTCCCCGGCGTCGGAGCGCGGACGTCCGCGCTCCGACGCCGAGGCGCGGAGCGGACTCGCGGCCGCCGGACGCGGCGCTCGGCCCGCGGGAAAACCGGGTGCACCCGCCGGACCCCGGACCTAGTCTCACCCCATGACGACTCAGATCCGCCCCATGGAGCGGGCCGACATCCCCCTGGTCCTCGCCCTCCTGCGCGCCGTCCACCCCTGCCGCGTGCTGACCGCGGAAGCGATGCGCTGGCGGGCGGAGAACCCCCGGCCCGGCATGCGCGAGACCACTCTGCTGGCGGTGGAGGACGGGGTCCCGGTGGGCTTCCTGCGCTCCGCGCTGCGCCGCGACGGCGAGGGCCCCCGCAGCGGTCGGTCCCTCCTCGCCACGGTCGCCGCCTCCCACCGGGACACGGACGTGGGCGCGCGCCTGCTGGACGCCTCGGAGCGCCACCTCGTCGAGGGCGGGGCCGAGGTGCTGCGGGCCGAGGCCGCCGAGGAGGACGTCCAGGCCGGAGGTGAGGCCTTCCGGCGGACGGTGCTGGAACGGGGATACACCCCGGAGGACACCAACCTCGTCCTGGGCCTGGACCTGGCCGCGCTCACCGACCCGCCGAGAGCACCCGAGGGCGTCGAACTGCGGCCGTTCAGCGACTACGCCGACGACCCGCGCGAGATCTACGAGGTCGACAGGCTGGCCAGCCTGGACGAGCCGGGCGCGGACTCCTGGTTCCCCTCCTACGAGGGGTGGCGCAAGGACGTGTGGCAGCATCCGCTCCGCGCACCGGACCTGTCCCTGTTGGCGCTGGTCGAGGGCGTACCGGCCGCCATCACCTGCTACGTCAGCGACGGGGAGACCCGGATGGAGTCGTCCATGACCGGCGCCCTGCGCGAGTTCCGGGGGCGCGGTCTGGCCGGGTACGCCAAGGCCGCGGCACTGCACCGGGCGCGTGAACGGGGCATGCGCTACGCCTACACCGGCAACCACGAGGACAACGCGCCGATGCTGGCCGCGAACCGGCGGCTCGGCTACGCCCCGGTCGGTTCCGAGACCGTCTACGTCCGGCGGCTCAGGGGTTAGCGGAGAGCCTCGGCGGCGCTCCGGGCAGCCCCAGCTCCCGGAGCAGGTGGGCGTAGAGTCCGTCCGCCCAGGAGAGTTCGTCGTCGGAGGGCAGGACGTCGAAGGCCCGCACCTCCACGGTCTCGAACTCCCCGGTCAGCGGGTCCAGCGCGGTCACCCGCGCGTGGGTGACCACCGTGACGTGACCACCGGAGAGCACGTAGTGACCGACGGCGCTGATGTCGCCGAGGGTGGCGCCGGCCTCCTCCCGGGCCTCACGGCGCGCGGTGTCCTGGAGGGTCTCCCCCGGTTCGGCGTGCCCGCCGGGAAACTCCCAGGCCCGGCGCCGGTTGCGCACCAGCAGGGGCCGGTCACCGGTGTAGGTCAGGCACACCACGGAGTCGTGGGCCTCGGGGAGGGCCCCCAGGCGCACGACGGCACCGCCGAGCGGAGCGTCTCCGCCCGGCGGTGCGGTACCGCCGGCTCCGTGGAAGGGGCTCAGTCCCGGTCCTCACGGCCGCGGTACCGTTCGCCGCGGTCGCGGTCGCGCGGGGACGCGTCCTCCTCCGGCTCCTCCAGGAGTTCCTGCTCCTCGGCGTCGGTCCAGACGATGCCGTCCTCGGCGTCGTAGTCGACCAGCTCCATACCCTCCAGGGCGGCCAGCCGCTCGTCGGCGTCGGTGACGCCGTCGCTGTCCACGGCCGAGGCGCGCGAGAAGTACTCGCGGGCGTCGTCCTCGCGGCCCAGTTCCTCCAGGACGTCGGCGTAGGCGTAGAAGAGGCGGGCGACCCACGGACGGGCGCGCCGCTCCTTGAGCTCGGGCACCTGGAGTTCGGCCAGGGCTGCCTTGGCGTCGCCCATGTCCCGGCGGGCCCCGGAGGCGACGATGCGCAACTCGATACGCTCGGCGGAGTCCAGGTCCTTGGCGGCCGGGTCGTTGGTGATCTCCAGCGCCCGCTCGGGACGGCCCAGACCGCGCTCGCTGTCGGCCATGATCGCGAGGAAGTTGTCGCGTCCGCTCATCCGGCGTGCGGCGCGCAGGTCGGACAGGGCCTCCTGCCACTTGCCCACGGTGTAGGCCGCCACGCCGGAGGCCTCGCGGACGCCGGGAACCCGCGACGCCTTGCGGCGCGCGTAGGCCGCGTGGGCGTAGGCCCGCTCGGGGTCCTCGTCCAGGAGCATGCCGGCGGCGACGATGTGCTTGCCGACGAGTTCGGCCAGCGACTTGGGCAGCGAGTGCAGGTCACGCCTGGTCTCGGGGTCCAGCTGGGAGTAGCTGACCTCCTCCGGGAGCTGGGGCGCGATGTCGGCCGGGTCGCGGTCCTCACGAGGCGGACGGCGGTCGTCGCGCCGGTCGTCACGGCCGCGGAACCCGCCACCCCTGTTGTCGTCACGACCGCGGAACCCGCCGCCACGGCGGTCGTCCCTACGCCCGCCGTCCCGGAAGCCGCCGCCCCGACGGTCGTCACGGCGCTCTCCGCCGCGGAAACCACCACGGTCGTCACGGCGGTCGTCACGGCCCCGGGAACCAGCGCGGTCGCGGTCGCCGCCACGGAAGCCGCCCCGATCATCCGGCCGGTCGTCGCGGCGGTCATCCCTGCGGTCGTCCCGGCCGCGGTAGCCGCCCCTGTCGTCGCGGCGGTCCCCACCACGGAACCCGCCACGGTCATCGCGGCGGTCCCCACCACGGAACCCGCCACGGTCATCGCGGCGGTCCCCACCACGGAACCCGCCACGGTCGTCACGGCGGTCCCCACCACGGAAACCACCACGGTCGTCACGGCGGTCGCGGCGCTCTCCGCCGCCTTCACCACGGAAGCCGCCGCGGTCGTCCCGACGGTCCCCGCCGCGGAAACCGCCACCGCCGCGACGCTCGTCGCGACCCTGGTAACCCCCGCGGTCACGGTCGTCCCGGCGGTATCCTCCGCGCCGGTCGTCACGACCTCTGTCATCTCTGGAACCGCTGTAGCCGGACCGGGCGCGGGGTCCGTCACCGCGTCCCCGACCACCAGGTCCACCGGAGCGATAACCGCCGCGCTCGTTGGCTCCGGAGTCCTCGCGGTCTCCCGATCGGCTGTCCTCAGTCATCCAACCCGTCCGTCAACAATCAAAAGCGCTGCCACCTTGAGCAGTAGCAGCGCGTCATAGTACTCGTGCCTTCCAGCTTACGACATGGTGTCGCCGCTCATCACCAGAGCGCAGGTGCCCAAGGTCCTACTTTCCCAGCAGCGTCTGCGCACACCGGATCGGGTTGTCCACAGCACGCAACAGGCCCTGGCACCGACACGCCCGCATCCGGTTGACTGGAAACAGGGGGGCCCACCCAGGCACCCACACCCCCGCACACCCACCCCAACGTTCACAAACGCACAAACCCCCACACAAAAAAAGGGGCGGACCCGCCCTAACAGGCACCCCACCCCCACACAAAAAAAGAGAGGCAGGGCCACCCCTAACAGGCAACCCCACCCCTCCTTCAAGAAAAACCGTGGCAGCGACCTACTCTCCCACCCCACCACAGGGCAGTACCATCAGCGCAAAGAGACTTAACGACCGGGTTCGGAAAGAGACCGGGTGTGACCCTCCAGCAATAACCACCACGGAAACCACACACCACCCACCCAACTCCACCCACCCCCACAGGGCAGGGAATCACAGTGAGCAGTAAACTCCGTGAAAAGTGTGCGCGAACATCCAATTATCTGCAGCGGACAAGCCCTCGGCCTATTAGTACCGGTCAGCTCCACCCCTCACAAGGCTTCCACACCCGGCCTATCAACCCCATCGTCTATAGGGAGCCTTACCCCCTCAAGGAGGCAGGAGACCTCATCTCGAAGCAAGCTTCCCGCTTAGATGCTTTCAGCGGTTATCCCTCCCGAACGTAGCCAACCAGCCATGCCCTTGGCAGGACAACTGGCACACCAGAGGTTCGTCCGTCCCGGTCCTCTCGTACTAGGGACAGCCCTTCTCAAGTCTCCAACGCGCACAGCGGATAGGGACCGAACTGTCTCACGACGTTCTAAACCCAGCTCGCGTGCCGCTTTAATGGGCGAACAGCCCAACCCTTGGGACCAACTCCAGCCCCAGGATGCGACGAGCCGACATCGAGGTGCCAAACCATCCCGTCGATATGGACTCTTGGGGAAGATCAGCCTGTTATCCCCGGGGTACCTTTTAGCCGTTGAGCGACACCGCTTCCACACGCCGGTGCCGGATCACTAGTCCCAGCTTTCGCTCCTGCTCGACACGTCCGTCTCACAGTCAAGCTCCCTTGTGCACTTACACTCAACACCTGATTACCAACCAGGCTGAGGGAACCTTTGGGCGCCTCCGTTACTCTTTGGGAGGCAACCGCCCCAGTTAAACTACCCACCAGACACTGTCCCCGAACCGGATCACGGTCCAAAGTTAGATGCCCGAAACAGTCAGAGTGGTATTTCACCAACGCCTCCACCGCCACTAGCGTGACAGCTTCACCGGCTCCCACCTATCCTACACAAACCATCCCAAACACCAATGTCAAGCTATAGTGAAGGTCCCGGGGTCTTTCCGTCCTGCTGCGCGAAACGAGCATCTTTACTCGTAGTGCAATTTCACCGGGCCCATGGTTGAGACAGTGGGGAAGTCGTTACGCCATTCGTGCAGGTCGGAACTTACCCGACAAGGAATTTCGCTACCTTAGGATGGTTATAGTTACCACCGCCGTTTACTGGCGCTTAGATTCCCAGCTTCGCAAGGGCGAACCCCCACTAACCAGTCCTCTTAACGTTCCAGCACCGGGCAGGCGTCAGTCCGTATACAGCGTCTTACGACTTCGCACGGACCTGTGTTTTTAATAAACAGTCGCTTCCCCCCGCTATCTGCGACCCCACCCAGCTCAGGATGCAAGATCCGTCACCAGACAGGGCTCCCCTTCTCCCAAAGTTACGGGGACAATTTGCCGAGTTCCTTAACCATGGTTCACCCGAACGCCTCGGTATTCTCTACCTGACCACCTGCGTCGGTTTAGGGTACTGGCCACACACGAACTCGCTAGAGGCTTTTCTCGACAGCATGGGATCACTCACTTCACCAAAAACGGCTCGGCATCACGTCTCAGCTCACATGAGAGGCGGATTTGCCAACCTCTCAGCCTACACGCTTACCCCCGGACAACCACCGCCGGGTAGAGCTACCCTCCTGCGTCACCCCATCACTTACCTACTACAAGCTCGGTTCCCAGACCAGTAAGTCAAAGCTCCCCGAAGGGACCCAAGACCACCAGCGTGGTTAGCATCACCTGATTCAGTACTGGACGCTCGTGCACGGGTACGGGAATATCAACCCGTTATCCATCGACTACGCCTGTCGGCCTCGCCTTAGGTCCAGACTCACCCTGGGCGGATTAACCTGCCCCAGGAACCCTTAGTCAATCGGCGGCAACGTTTCTCACGTTGCTTTCGCTACTCATGCCTGCATTCTCACTCGCACGCCCTCCACCACACGATCACTCGGCAGCTTCACCGGACGCACGACGCTCCCCTACCAACCCAAGAAACTAGTCTTGAGCTTCACAGCTTCGGCGGTGTGCTTTAGCCCCGCTACATTATCGGCGCAGAACCACTTGACCAGTGAGCTATTACGCACTCTTTAAAGGATGGCTGCTTCTAAGCCAACCTCCTGGTTGTCTCAGCAACTCCACAACCTTTCCCACTTAGCACACGCTTAGGGGCCTTAGCTGATGATCTGGGCTGTTTCCCTCTCGACTACGAAGCTTATCCCCCGCAGTCTCACTGCCACGCTTCACTTAACCGGCATTCGGAGTTTGTCTGACGTCAGTAACCTTGTCGGGCCCATCAGCCAAACAGTAGCTCTACCTCCAGCAAGAAACACGCGACGCTGCACCTAAATGCATTTCGGGGAGAACCAGCTATCACGGAGTTTGATTGGCCTTTCACCCCTACCCACACCTCATCCCCCAGGTTTTCAACCCTGGTGGGTTCGGGCCTCCACGAGGTCTTACCCCCGCTTCACCCTGGACATGGGTAGATCACTCCGCTTCGGGTCCACAGCATGCGACTCAAATCGCCCTATTCAGACTCGGTTTCCCTACGGCTACCCCACCCGGGTTAACCTCGCCACACACCATGACTCGCAGGCTCATTCTTCAAAAGGCACGCCATCACCAAACACGAAGTTCAGCTCTGACGGCTTGACAGCACACGGTTTCAGGTACTATTTCACGACCCCTCACCGGGGCACTTTTCACCTTTCCCTCACGGTACTAGTGCACTATCGGTCACCAGGACGTATTTTGGCTTAGCAGGTGGTCCTGCCAGATTCACACGGACTTTCACGGGCTCCGCGCTACTCGGGAATACATCCAACACCTAGGTTCTTCCTACACCTACGGGACTCTCACCCACTCCGGTACCGCTTCCCAACGGCTTCAGCTACAAGAACCACTCAGCGCTCCAGGTCGGCAGACCCAGACAGACGCATCCCACAACCCCGCAAACGCAACGACTGCCGTCTATCACACGCCTACGGTTTAGCCTCTTCCCCGTTCGCTCACCACTACTAGGAGAATCACTGTTGTTTACTCTTCCTACGGGTACTGAGATGTTTCACTTCCCCGCGTCACCACCAACCACCCTATACATTCAGATGGCGGCAACCCGACACAACTCGGGCTAGGTTTCCCCATTCGGACACCCACGGATCACAGCTCGGTTGACAGCTCCCCGTGGCCTATCGCGGCCTCCCACGTCCTTCATCGGCGCCTGGTGCCAAGGCATCCACCGTGTGCCACTATCACTTGGCCACTACAGATAATAAGATGCTCGCGCACACTATTCACAAATCAAAACACCAACCGCATACCCCAACACCACTCACATCCTCAGCCACAACGGCAAGGAACCGAGAGTTCTCAGAGGCGGTCCGCGGGAACCAACACCCACTCCACAACGGAGCAGAGGTTGTTTCCTCAGACACCCAACAGCGCGCCCCCGGACGCTTCTAGTCGCCCGAGGTCAAGTTCGATTCATCTTCAGCCACTCCCGAACAGCCCACACCCGAAGATGTGTCATGCTGCCGGGTCCACTTTCGAGTCCGGCCGGCTGTAGAAGTAATGCCGACCTGTAAAGACTCCTTAGAAAGGAGGTGATCCAGCCGCACCTTCCGGTACGGCTACCTTGTTACGACTTCGTCCCAATCGCCAGCCCCACCTTCACTCACTCCCTCCCACAAGGGGTTAGGCCGCAAGTTTCGGGTGTTGCCGACTTTCATGACGTGACGGGCGGTGTGTACAAGGCCCGGGAACGTATTCACCGCGGCGTTGCTGATCCGCGATTACTAGCGACTCCACCTTCATGGGGTCGAGTTGCAGACCCCAATCCGAACTGAGACCGGCTTTTAGGGATTCGCTCCACCTTACGGTATCGCACGCCCATTGTACCGGCCATTGTAGCATGTTTGCAGCCCAAGACATAAGGGGCATGATGACTTGACGTCATCCCCACCTTCCTCCGAGTTGACCCCGGCAGTCTCCCATGAGTCCCCACCATTACGTGCTGGCAACATGGAACAAGGGTTGCGCTCGTTGCGGGACTTAACCCAACATCTCACGACACGAGCTGACGACAGCCATGCACCACCTGTCACCCGCCAACTAAATGACCTCACATCTCTGCGAGTCCACGGGTGATGTCAAACCTTGGTAAGGTTCTTCGCGTTGCGTCGAATTAAGCAACATGCTCCGCCGCTTGTGCGGGCCCCCGTCAATTCCTTTGAGTTTTAGCCTTGCGGCCGTACTCCCCAGGCGGGGCGCTTAATGCGTTAGCTACGGCGCGGAAACCGTGGAAAGTCCCCACACCTAGCGCCCAACGTTTACGGCATGGACTACCAGGGTATCTAATCCTGTTCGCTCCCCATGCTTTCGCTCCTCAGCGTCAGGTAAGGCCCAGAGACCCGCCTTCGCCACCGGTGTTCCTCCTGATATCTGCGCATTTCACCGCTACACCAGGAATTCCAGTCTCCCCTACCTACCTCTAGCATGCCCGTATCCACTGCAGAACCGGAGTTAAGCCCCGGTCTTTCACAGCAGACGCGACACGCCGCCTACGAGCTCTTTACGCCCAATAATTCCGGACAACGCTCGGACCCTACGTATTACCGCGGCTGCTGGCACGTAGTTAGCCGGTCCTTATTCCCCACCTACCGTCAACCCGAAGAGAACTTCGAGCCTGCGTTGGTGGTAAAAGAGGTTTACAACCCGAAGGCCGTCATCCCCCACGCGGCGTCGCTGCGTCAGGCTTTCGCCCATTGCGCAATATTCCCCACTGCTGCCTCCCGCAGGAGTCTGGGCCGTGTCTCAGTCCCAGTGTGGCCGGTCGCCCTCTCAGGCCGGCTACCCGTAATCGCCTTGGTAGGCCGTTACCCCACCAACAAGCTGATAGGCCGCGAGCCCATCCCTGACCGAAAAACTTTCCACCCTCCACCATGAGGTGGCGGGTCGTATCCGGTATTAGACGGCGTTTCCACCGCTTATCCCGGAGTCAGGGGCAGGTTGCTCACGTGTTACTCACCCGTTCGCCGCTCGTGTACCCCGAAGGGCCTTACCGCTCGACTTGCATGTGTTAAGCACGCCGCCAGCGTTCGTCCTGAGCCAGGATCAAACTCTCCATAAAGGTCACTCAACCCGACCCGGCCGTGAGGCCTGGGCGGGTAAACCTAGAAGTAATCCTGACCAACCGGGTTACCCCGGCTAATCAAAGGAACCTCCGCACACGAACCGGAATGGTTCTGTGTGACGGGGCCAAAACAAACATGGCTTAAAGAAAATCAAACACGCGCTGTTGAGTTCTCAAGAAACAACCGCTCTTCGTGTACAAGCTGCTGTGAGCTTTTCCGCCGAAGGCGTTGTGCGTTTCCGCTTTGTTGTGTCTTTACTTTATCAGGTGTTCCGCGCCCCGCCAAATCGGCGGTTTGTGGTGTTTCTGATCGGGGTAAAGCCCGTTTCCTGTTTCGCTTCCGTGTTTCCTTGGAAGCGCCTCCCGAAGCCTAGCCGATGAAGAGCAGTGCTCGAACCGGTTCGTTTGAGAGGAGGAGGGGTGTCGCCGGACCCGGTCCGGTTCCGAGTCGGCCCGAAGGCCTCTCACCGTCCCGCAGCGACTCGTTCGAGTATAGGGAGGGCGGGGGCAGACGTCAAGCCGGAGCCCGGTACGCGCATCAACCGCGCTCCGGGGCTCTGTCGCCCCTGTCGGACGGCTTGTTCGGGCCCCTGTGACGTGCGCGGTGCTCACACCGGGTCCGCGCTGTTACGTCGGCTTTTGTTCAGACAACGGGCATCCTGCCCGGAAGATTCCCGCTCGAAACCCGTCGGTGCCCGTCGGACTCCGGCTGCTCCGCGGGCCGGTGGCGGACACCGGCCCGCGGAGCGGCCCGTCAGCCGTTGAGGACCAGGCCGCCGATGTTGCGCTTGCCCTTGCGCAGCACGACGAAGCGTCCCTGGAGCACGTCCTCGGGGCGGAGCACGGCCTCCACGTCGGTGACCTTGACGTTGTTCACGTAGGCCCCGCCCTCCTGGATAGCGCGGCGGGCCGCGGACTTGCTCGGCGTCAGGCCGCTCTGCGCGAACGCGTCGGTCACGAGCAGCCCGTCGACGGGACCGTCGACCTCGGCCCGGGGCACCTCGGCCAGGGCGGCGTCGAGCGTGCGGGAGTCCAGGTCGGACAGGTCCGCGCGGCCGAACAGCGCCAGGCTGGCCTCCTTGACCTTGCGGCACTCCTCCTCGCCGTGCACGAGGACGGTGAGGTCCTCGGCAAGGACGCGCTGGGCGGCGCGGGCCTGCGGACGCTCCTCGGTCTGGCGCTCCAGTTCCTCGATCTCGTCGCGGTCGCGGAAGCTGAAGGTCTTCAGGTAGCGGACCACGTCGCGGTCGTCGGCGTTGAACCAGAACTGGTAGAAGGCGTACGGCGAGGTCAGCTCGGGGTCGAGCCAGACACTGCCGGACTCCGTCTTGCCGAACTTGGTGCCGTCGGCCTTGGTGAGCAGGTTGGTGGTCAGCCCGTGCGCCTGGCCGTGCGGCTCGTTTCCGTCCATCCTGCGGACCAGGTCCAGGCCCGCGGTGATGTTGCCCCACTGGTCGGAACCGCCGGTCTGCAACGTGCAGCCGAAGCGGCGGTAGAGCTGGACGTAGTCGTAGGACTGAAGGAGCACGTAGCTGAACTCGGTGTAGCTCATGCCCTCGCCGTCGAGCCGGCTCCGCACCGTCTCCCTGGCGAGCATCTGGTTGACGCTGAAGTGCTTGCCGACGTCGCGCAGCAGCTCGATGGCGTTGATCTCCCCGAGCCAGTCGGCGTTGTTGGCCAGGACGGCGTCGGTCGGCTCCGGCTGCTCGCCCTCGGGGGTGAAGCGCAGGAACGCGGACAGCTGCCCGCCCAGGTTGTCGACCCAGCCCCGCACGGTCTCCAGCGAGTTGAGCTGGCGCTCGGCGTTGGGCTTGGGGTCGCCGATGAGACCGGTGCCGCCGCCGACCAGCGCGATCGGGCGGTGCCCCGCCTGCTGGAAGCGGGCCAGGGTCAGGATCTGGGTGAGGTGGCCCACGTGCAGGCTGCCCGCCGTCGGGTCGAATCCGCAATACAGGGTGATCGGACCATCGGCGAGCGCCTTGCGCAGTGCGTCAAGGTCGGTCGTCTGCGCGAGCAGGCCGCGCCACTGGAGTTCGTCGATGATGTCGGTCACTGTGTTGCTCTCTGTTGTGTAGGCGGGCCCCACGGGGCTCGATCTGCCTTGGAGTGTAGGTCGGACGTGGCGGAAAGCCATCCGGTTTTCCGGCCTTCCCACGCTATCGGCTGTGGTGAGGGCATAGATCGCGCGGCCTCGGCCCGCCGCGGCCACCGCCTCCTCCGAAGAACCCGGCCCGGGCCCCTTGACCTGTTTGGCTAATGACATTAGCTTTCTGGTTATCAGGGAAAGCTGATCGGCAGGGAGAACACGATGCACCACCTCACACGTCCACAGGGACGGATCGCCTACGACCTCTACGGAGCCGACAACACCGGCCCGCTCGTAGTCTGCGTACCCGGCATGTTCGACCACCGCCACTCCTTCCGCTTCGTCGGCGCGGGCCTGGCCGAGGGCGGGTACCGGGTCGCCGCCATGGACCTGCGCGGCCACGGCGACAGCGACACCACCTTCGACGACCACACCAGCCGCGCGGCGGCCACCGACGCCCTCGCCCTCGCCGAGGAGCTGGGCGGAGAAGACGTGGTCATCGTGGGCAACTCCCTCGGCGCGGGTGCCGCCGCCATCGCGGCCAAGGAGCGGCCCGACCTGGTGGCCGGCGTCGCCCTGCTCGGCCCGGCCCTGGGCCCGCCCTCCCTCGGCCCGTTCGCCCGTCTCGGCCTGCGACTCCTTCTGCTGCGGCCCTGGGGTCCCCGCGCCCTGACCGCCGTCTACGACCGCTTGCACACCGGCCGCAGGCCCGAGGGGCACCGGCGCCAGCTGGAACTCGTCCTGGGAATGCTGCGTCCGGCCGACCGCTACCACGCCGTGTACCGGACGATCCACGCGCCCAACGAGACCGTCGCCGACACCGAGGGGATGCGGGCCCGGGCCGTGGTGGTCATGGGTGAGCAGGACCCCGATTGGAAGGACCCGCGCGCCCATGCCGACCACGTGGCCTCCGTGGTCGGGGGCTCGGTGCTGATGGTGCCCGAGTGCGGCCACTACGCCCAGGCGCAGCGGCCCGACGTGGTCGTGCCCGCCGTTCAGGCACTGCTCCGGGAGGTGGTGGCCGGTGCCTAGGGCGGGGCTGTCCCCGGCGGTGGTGGCGGAGGAGGCGGCGCGGTTCTGCGACGAGGAGGCGTTCGACTCCCTGTCCCTGGCCGCGGTCGCCAAACGGCTCGGAGTGGCCACGCCCAGTCTGTACAAGCACGTCGACGGACTGGTGGGGCTGCGCCGGGAAGTGGCGCTGCTGGGCGCGAACGGGATCGGTGAGCAGGTGCAGCGCGCCGCCGTGGGCCGTTCCGGTCCAGAGGCGCTGCGCGCGACGGCCGACGCCTACCGCCGCTACGCGCACGCCCATCCGGGACGCTACGCGGCCCTGCAGCAGCTGCCGGTGCTGGCCGGGGCCGAGGCCGAGCTGGTCACCGACCCGGTACGGGTCCTGGCCGCCGTCCTGCGCGGGTTCGGCATCGCCGATGAGCAGGCCGTGCACGCGATCCGGGCGCTGCGCAGTTCGCTGCACGGGTTCGTGGACCTGGAGACGCGCGGCGGCTTCGGCCTGCCCGAGGACGTGGACCAGTCCTACGGGCTGCTGGTGGAGGGGTTCGTGCGCGCCTTCCAGGAGTGGCCGGACACGGTGCCCGGCGCGGCTGCGGCGCACGGGGACACGGGGAAGGGGTAGGCGGTGCCGGGCCCGGGGTTGTGGGAGACGCCGGTGGCGGCGGCCGTGGTGGAGGGCGCGCCGGTGTCGGCGGGCACGGTCCTGTACGCCTGGCGAACGCTCAGGGTCCAGCCGGACCGCGTGCGGGCACGGCACCACACCACAGCGCGGTTGGAGGACTGCTGCTGGTGGGCTCCTTCGTGTCCGACCTCCTCGCGTCCTGATGTTTCCCTCTCCCCTCTCGGTTGCTCCTCCCCTCTCGGTGCGGCTCCTGGTGAGCAACACCTGGCTCGGAGCGGTGTTACGGCCCTGCCCGGCATGGGCCAAGCTGGTGGGGACGACCGCGCGCCGTCCGCGCGTGGCGCCCGACCCGTTGTGGAGCCCCTGATGCCCAAGAAGGCCGCGTCGAAGATCGGTGGTCTGGTGACCGCCGTTGTCGGCGTCCTCGCCGTCGCCGCGTTCGTGCTGTACCAGCTGGGAGTGATCGAACCGGACCCCGAGCGCACCGCCGAACCCCGGGACGACGGTTCGTCCGCGCCCGGGGACGGCGGCGCCTCCTCGTCGGTGGAGCAGGCCCGGCAGTGGATGGAGGAGTTGCGGGTGGAGGAGGAGAGCGACCCGCCGGGGTACGACAGGGCGCTCTTCCCCCACTGGGACAGCGGTGTACAGGACAACTGCACCACCCGTCAGGTGGTCCTGCTGCGCGACGGAGAGGACGTGCGGGTCGACGACGACTGCCAACCGGTGTCGGGTTCCTGGTACAGCCCCTATGACGGGGAGACCCTGACCGAGGCGGAGGACCTGGACATCGACCACATGGTGGCCCTGAAGGAGGGCTGGCGCTCGGGCGCCCACGCGTGGACGACCGAGGAGCGCGGGCACTTCGCCAACGACCTGGACTCCTCCCAGCTGTGGGCGGTGAGCGCTTCGACCAACCGGTCCAAGGGCGACGCCGATCCGGCGGACTGGCTGCCGCCGTTGGAGTCCTCGCACTGCGACTACGTGGTCTCGTGGATCGAGGTCAAGCACGTGTGGGACCTGACCGTGGACCCGGACGAGGAGGCGGCGCTGCGCGAGGTGCTCTCGGGCTGCTGAGGCCGGTTCAGGCGGGGTTGGCGGCTCTGACGCCCCGTGCGGTGGTCAGGAGTTCCTTCTGGCCGACGAGGCCGAAGGCGTCGCGGACCTCCACCGCCACCCCCCTGAAGGGCGTCCAGAACGCCTCGGTCTCGCCGTGCAGGGCGGTGTGGCCGTTGTTGTCGAACTCGGTGAGCTCCCAGTCGGGTGAGCGCTCGTGGTACTCGGTCAGGAAGCCGCGGACGGCGGACAGGTCGGTGAGCCTGTCGCCGCGCATGACCAGGACCTGGAGGACCACCCTGGCCCCTCCCCCCTCCAGGGTCGTCTCCCACACCCGGCTGGAGAAGGACACGCCGCCCCACTCGTAGTCGAAGTCGGAGACCGAGGTCTGGTCGTCGATCTGGTCGGGCAGGTGCCCGATGGTGAATCCGTCCAACTCTCCCCCTCGTGGGCTGGCTGCGGCCGGGGCCGCGACGAGTGCGAGCGCGGCGGCGAGGACCGCCGCGACCCACCGGAGAACACGCATGGTCACCTCCGGCGGCGGTAGCGGGACCCTCCCGCACCGCCGCCACTTCTTATGGTGGGACGCCGCGGAGGCCCCTACCAGAGTGTCCTCGAACCTGTGGAAAACCCCCGTCGACACGCGCGGGGGCCGCGTCGGAGCCCCCTACCCCGGCGGTCAGGGGACGAACGTGTCGGTGAGGAACTCCGCGATCGCCAGGGAAGACGTGGCCGCGGGCGAGGGCGCGTTGCGCACGCACACCACCCGCCCGTGGGTGTCCACGTGGAAGTCGTCAAGCAGGGAGCCGTCCCGGGCCAGTGCCTGGGCGCGCACCCCGGACGGGGCCGGGCGCAGGTCGGCGGCGGCCAGTTCGGGCAGCAGCCGCCGGGCCTGGGCGGCGAACGCGGCCCGCGAGGCGGACACGAGGGTCTCCCGGGCGCCCACGGTCCAGTGGCGGCGGGCCAGGCGCCAGAACCCGGGCCAGGACAGGGTCCGCGCGAGTTCGCGGGTGCGCACGTCGCGTGCCCGGTAGCCCTCCAGAGCGGTGGCGAGGATGGCGTTGGGCCCGGCCATGACCTCGCCGTGAACGTGGCGGGTCAGGTGCACCCCGAGGAAGGGGTAACGCGGGTCGGGGACGGGGTAGAGCAGGCCGTTCACCAGGTGTCGGCGCTCGGGGACGAGTTCGTGGTACTGGCCGCGGAAGGGCACCACCCGGGGGTCCTCCGCGGCGCCCGCCATGCGGGCGAGGCGGTCGCTGTGCAGGCCGCCGCAGACCACCAGCCGGTCGAAGCGGTGGACGAGCCGCTCGCCCCGGGGGTCGCCGGTGAGGACGCGGACGCCGTCGTGCTCCTGGCGCAGGTCCAGCACGGGTGTGTTGAGCAGGACCCGGCCGCCGGACCGGCGCACGTCGTCGGCGAACTGCTCTGCGACGGCGACGAAGTCGGTGACGGCGGTGGTCGGTGAGTGCAGGGCGGCGACGCCCGCCGCGTGGGGTTCGATCTCGCGCAGGCCCTCGGGGCCCAGCCGGGTGACGCCGGGGACGCCGTTCTCCCGCGCACGGCGTTCGACGTCGTCCAGGCGTGCCTCGTCCTCGGCGTCGGCGGCCACGAGGACCTTGCCGACCTCGTGGTAGGGCAGCCCGTGTTCGGCGCAGTAGTCCCTGAGCAGGCCGACGCCGCGCCGGCACAGCGTGGCCTTGAGGGATCCGGGCCTGTAGTAGAGCCCGGCGTGGACGACGCCGCTGTTGTGGCCCGTCTGGTGCGCGGCGACCCGGTCCTCCTTCTCCAGGACGGTGACGCGGGTGCCGGGGCGGTGGAGGGTGAGGCGGCGGGCGAGGGCCAGGCCGACGATGCCCGCTCCGATGACGCCGATGTGTTCGGTGCTGCGCATGAGCGGCACGCTAGCAATCCGGGTCCGGGCGGGAGGAGGGCGGACCGGTCACAGCGCGCGCAGGCCGACGAGGACGGCGTGCAGCAGGTCCTCCCGGCCCAGCGGGCGTGAGGGGCCGCAGCGCTGGAGCGAGCCGTCGGCGACCATGTCGGAGACGATGGCCCTGACCTGGCCGACCGGCAGGCGCACCTCGGCGGCGAGCTCGACGACGGTACGCGCGCGCAGTGCGTGGCGGAGGAGGGCCTCGCGTTCGGGCCGCAGCAGTTCGTGGCGGCCCGGGACGCGGGCGGCGACGACGAGGCTGAGCAGGTCGGGCTCGTCCGGGCCGCTGCGGGGGACACCGAAGGCGTGGGCGTCGGGATCTCCCGCGGCCACGGCGAAGGGGCGCAGGAAGCGCTCCTGGCCGGGTTCCTCCTCGGGGACGGGGAGGGCCGGAGGCGGGTCGGAGTGGGTTCTGGGAGCGTGCGCGGCCGCTCTGCGACCGGGGCTGCCGTCAGCTCTCACCGTTCCCCCTCGGCTGCGTGGGGGCGGGTGCGCGCACCGCGCCGTCGGGCCACGGTCCGGGGACGGTTTCCTGTCCGAGCGGGTGTCCGTACGAGTCCGGGAGGGGGTGTTCCCCCGTCTCCCCCGGCGCAGCGGGGCCGCCGGACGCGGGAACGGAACCCTGCGGTCCGGTGTGTGCGAGGACGACGCCGTACGGGCCGGTCGGGTCCGGCTGCGGGGCGAAGGGCTGAGGGCCCGTCTGCCCGGAAGGCGGCACGGGGACCTGCGGACCGCTCTGTCCGGCGGGGGCGGCGGAAGGCCGCGGACCTGTCTGTCCTCCGCGCGCGGGAACCTGCGGGCCGGTCCGGTCCGGCCTCGGTACCGAGGGCTGCGGACCGCTCTGTCCGAGAGGCGGCACGGGGACCCGCGGTCCGGTCGGGTCCGGTCGCGGCACGAAGAGCTGTGGGCCGGTCTGTCCCGGAGGCGTGGCGGGAGCCTGCGGGCCGGTTCGGTACTGCGTCGCCAGGGGCTGAGGACCGCTCTGCGCCGAGGGCGGCGCGGGAGTCTGCGGGCCGGTACGCCCGTGGACGGCGCCGTCCGCGCCGCCCGCACCGTGGCCGCGCGTGGTGAGGGCCGCCCGCGCGGGGGGCGCACCCCACCCGGCCGCAACGCGCGCCTCCCGTCCGTGCGCCGCCGGGCGGCCCGTGGGCGTGCCCGCGACCGTCAGGAGGTTGTCGACCGGTTCCAGCAGCGAGGCGGGGATGAGCACGGTGGCCCGGGTGCCTCCGTAGGGCGAGGGCCGCAGCCAGACCCGGACCCCGTGCCGACCGGCCAGGCGGGACACCACGAACAGTCCCAGCCGGGGGTCCTCGGGCAGGGCCATGACGTCGAACTCGGGAGGCTGGGTGAGCGTGCGCTCGGCCTCCGCGTAGCCGCGCTCGGACATGCCCAACCCCCGGTCCTCGATCTCCACCACCAGCCCCTCCGCGGCCGGGGTGCAGCCGACGTCCACGGGCGTGCCCGCAGGGGAGAACTGCGTGGCGTTCTCGACGAGCTCGGCGAGCAGGTGCACCACGTCGGCGACCACCTGCCCGTGCATGAGCACGCGGGGCGCCGAGGTCAGGCGGACGCGCTCGAAGTCCTCGGTCTCGGCGATGGCGGCGCGCAGCACGTCCACGAGCGGGCGGGGCTGGCGCCAGCGGCGGGCCGACTGCCCCCCGCCGAGGATGATGAGATTGTCGGAGTAGCGGCGCGCGCGGGTGGCCAGGTGGTCCAGGCGGAAGAGGCGGCGCAGCGCCTCGGGGTCCTGTTCGTGGTACTCGATCTCGTCGAGCAGGCGGAGCTGGCGCTGGACCAGGGCCTGGTTGCGGAAGGCGATGCCCAGGAAGGCGCGGTTGGCCCCCCGGCGGATCTCGGCCTGGAGCACGGCCGACTCCACTGCGGTGAGCTGGGCGGCGTCGAAGGCCTCGGCGACCTGGCCGATCTCGTCGTCGCCCCACTCGTCCAGCGGAGGCAGCTCCTCCTGGACGTCGACCTTCTCGCCGCGCTGGGCGCGGTCGACGATGTCGGGCAGGTCGCCGTCGCGGTCCAGGATCTGTTCGCGCAGGTGGGTCAGGCGATCGGTGAGGCGGCGCGAGGAGCGGCCGACCACGGCGATGGCCACCGCGCCGCCCGCCAGGGTGAGCGCGGCCGCCGCCACGCCCAGGAAGACGCGCAGCAGCGCGGCGCTCCAGGCCAGGTCGATGGTGCGCCTGGCCTGGTCCCCCGCCAGGTCCTGTAGCGCCAGGGCCGCCTCGGCGGAGGAGCCGTCCCAGGCCTGCGCCCTGATGTCGACGTCGGCGTTCCAGCCCGAGCCCGTGGCCCCCTGGACGGATTCGTCCGTTGCAGATGGTTCGTCAGGTTCTGCGAGCGGCTGCCGGGTGACCACCCGGCGGCTCAGCTCCTCCGCCCGGGACCAGGCGGGCAGCGAGACCATCTCCTCGTAGCGGGCGGCCACGCTCGGGTGCATGGCGGTGCTGGCCGGCTCCAGGGTGTCGCGGTAGGAGGCGGTGAGGTAGGTGAAGTGCGCCGTCTCCTCGTAGCTCATCTCACCCCGGGCGATGGCTCCCGCGAGCAGCGCGTCGGCGGTGGAGTAGGCGGAGGACGCGCTCATGAGTTCGCTGGTCAGGACGGCGTCGGTGAGGTTCTCCCCGCCGTCGGTGGTGTGCACGAGCGCGGTGATGGCGCCGGTGGTGCCCGCCAGGGCCTCGCCGTAGCGCAGGATGGTCTCCTCCTGCCCGGCGTCGTGCGCGTCCACGTCCGCGCGGACCTCGTCGAGGACCCCGGCGCTGTCCACCAGGTCGGTCGCGCTGCGTTCGACCTCGTCGTCGCGGGTCCCGCGCAGCCGCTCGGCGAACGCGACGGCCTCGGCCACGGCGGTGTCTGTGCGCTCGCGCTGCTCGTCGAGGGCCGCGCCGACCCCGTCGTCGCGGGCGCCGGTGCTCTCGAAGCGGCCCAGGTGGACCAGGGAGAGGCGGCGTTCGGCCTTCACCTCCTCCGCCGCGGCGGAGAAGACCTGTGTTCCCTCACGGGCCTGGACGACGGCTCCCATGAACTGGACGGCGCGGATGGTGCCGATGGCGGCCACGACGAGCCAGAGCGCGAGGAAGCACAGGCTCGGGATCAGCACGATGCGGGTGAGCTGTCTCCGGATCGTGGGCGCGTTGTCGCGGATTCTGCGCATGGCCCCCTCCGGCCTGTGCGGTTGCCGGGCGGCGAGAGGGCGCCCCGGCGGCTTTCGGTCAAGCCGAGGCTATCGAAGAATCCTTGCTTTATGCTGTCAAACGATCACTATCAGTTGCCTTTTCTTGGGGCGGTTCCCGCCCGTGGATGTGTTAACGGCCGCTCTCGGGGCGAGAAACCGCAGGTCCGGAGGCCGGGCGCACGCGACGGGGGCCGCCCGCTGTGCGGACGGCCCCCGGGAGGCACACCGTCGTGTGCCGGGTTACGGCGTGTCGCGCCCTCGGGGCGCTGTCGGAAAGGTCGCGTTCGTGGCGGCCGCGCCGTCAGGATTCCGGACGGTGCCGGGATCCCACCGGGGCGGGCAGTTCCTCGACCGTGGGCGGCTGCTCCACGCCCAGGGAGTTGAGGACCTCGGCGTAGCGCAGGGCGGCGATCTTGCCCAGCAGGCTGTCCGCGCCCAGGGGCGCGCCGAGCCTGGCTCCGAAGCGCGCGGCGAGCGCCTCCAGCTCCTCGCGGGGCAACTCCGGCCCCAGGGCGCTGGGCGCGATCACCGGGCGCTTGCAGCCGCCCTGTCTCAGCTGGCCCACGACCTGCTCGACCGCGGCCTCGTTCTCCAGGTCGGCGGGGAGCACGGTCAGGCCCAGGCGCGCGGCGAGCAGCACGGCGCTCACCCCCGCGGCCCCGGCCGCGGCCTCGCCGCCCACGGCGCCCACGATGATGCCGTCCGCCATGGTGGTGTCACGGGCGACGACGCTGATCAGGCGCATGCGGTCCGCGCGGACGTATCCGGACTCGGCCAGGCGCAGGTGCAGCACCTCGGCGAGCATGGGGTGCGGCCCCAGGCCCTCGGTGATGCGCGCCTCGGCGCCCGTCCGGGCGACGGCCGCCTCGATCGCCGCGGACGTGTCCGCGTGCGGTGCCGTGACCAGCGGGACGACGACGGCGGACAGGGGGCTGCCCTGGTCGTCCTTGAGATCGGTGAGGGCCTCGGTGAGGCTCTGTTCGTCGCCCTCGGTGTGGCCGTAGCGGATGGTGACCTCGGGGCGGTAGGCGCGCACGAGGTCGGCCATCCGGGCACCGATCGACCCACCGTCGGCGCCCCTGGCCCGGTCGGCCGTGCCCGGGACCGCCATGATCAGGGCGGGGGTGCCGAACCAGTTGTCGAAGGACAGCGGGTTGCGGTGGCGGCCGGAGCGCCGCTTGGGCAGTTCGCGTGGGGGAAGTCGGTCAGAGTTTCGCATACCAGGATTCAGATGAGAGGCGGATGGGGTGCCCGGTGGGGCCGGTGGTCACTGCCGCGACATTGTAGCGTTCGGCACCTTGTTGCACGGGCGTGTCCTCCGAACGTATACCGGATCGAATCCACAGGGATTGTCCGGGTCCGCGACCCGGACGTGTCACCCGCTCATGACGGGGCTCCGGCCCCGGATCACGTGGGTGACCAGCTCCACCAGCACCTCCTTGCAGGACTCGCGCTCGCGGGCGTCGGCCATGATGACCGGCACCTCGGCGGAGATGTCCAGCGCCTCGCGGACCTCCTCACGCCGGTAGGTGGTGGAGCCCTCGAAGCGGTTCACCGCGACCACGAAGGGCAGTCCGCGGCGCTCGAAGAAGTCCACGGCGTGGAAACAGGTGTTCAGGCGGCGGGTGTCGGCCAGCACGACCGCGCCCAGCGCCCCCTGGGAGAGTTCGTTCCACATGAACCAGAACCTGTCCTGTCCGGGGGTGCCGAACATGTACAGGACGATGTCGGGGTTGATGGTGATGCGGCCGAAGTCCAGGGCGACCGTGGTGGTGGTCTTGTCCTCCACTCCCCCGAGGTCGTCCACGCCGTAGCTGGCCTCGGTCATCACCTCCTCCGTGCTGAGCGGGGTGATCTCGCTGACGGAGCCGACCAGTGTGGTCTTGCCCGCGCCGAAACCGCCCGCGACGATGATCTTGACCGCCTGGGGGATCGCTTCCTGCGGCCTGGTGTCAGAGTCTGCGGATGCCATCGAGTACCGCCTGAAGTACTTTCTTCTCGGGAAGCTGGGTCATGGGCGCCCGGGTGCGCACGTCGCCGTCGGCGAGGAGGTCTCCCAGGAGCACCCTGACGACGGTCAGGGGGATGTCGAGCCGGGCGGAGATCTCGGCCACCGATATGGGTCTGCGGCACAGGCTCAGGATGGCCTGCTGTTCGGGCTCTCCCTCCCGGTCCCCGCGGTCTGCGGCGGCGACGACGATGGTGACCAGGTCCAGGCGCGGACCGGTCCGGGGCCGGGTGCGGCCCCCGGTCATGGTGTACGGGCGCACGAGCTGACCCGAGGGGGCGTCGCCGAGCACGACACCCGCCGCGGGCCCCTCCGAGGTCGGGTGCCCCCTGCCCCTGTACCAGGCCAGTGCCTGGCTGCCGGACAGCGGCTGCGCCGCCTCGTCCGGAGCCGGTGGCACGGCCGGCGGCGCTCCGCGCCGCTCTCCGGGCGTGCTCATGAACCGGCGCTCCCGGTGACGGTGAGGTGGTCCGGCCTGCGCGGCGCGGCGGTGAGGAACTGGCCCACCCGTTTGACCCGCAGGTTCATCTCGTAGGCGACCAGGCCGACGTCGGCGTCCTCGCTGGCCAGCACCGCCAGGCACGCTCCGGCGCCAGCGGCGGTGACGAAGAGGTAGGAGTGCTCCATCTCCACCACGGTCTGGCGGACGTCGCCGCCGCCGAAGTGTCGGCCCGTCCCGCGTGCCAGGCTCTGGAACGCCGACGCCAGGGCCGACAGGTGCTCGGCGTCCTCGGAGGCCAGTCCCCGCGAGCCTCCGAGCAGCAGTCCGTCGGCCGACAGCACGATCGCGTTCTCGGCACCGACGACGCGGTCGACCAGGTCGTCCAGGAGCCAGTCCAGGTTGTCAGCGGCCTTGCTCTTGCCCACCATGTCAGTCGCTTTCTCCCGTGTGATCGTCGGCGCTCGCACCGACCTGACCGTCACTGCTGTGTTCACGTTCGTCGGCGTCGGCCCCGATGTCCGCGGCCCGACCCCGCCGGGTCCCGGCGCTGAAGGCGTCCATCATCCGCCGTGCCTGTTCGGGGGTGCGCCGGGAGGAGCCCGGAGGGTCGGCTTCGTCCCACTCCGGCGGGTCCGCGGCTCTGAGCTGGGGTGCGAGGCTGGCCTGGCGCCTGCGCCGGGGAAGCCCGGGGCGGCCGGGTGCGGCCCCGACCCGGCCGGGCCCGTGTTCGGTCCCGGGAGCCGCGTCCGCGTTCCCGGGGTCGGAGGCGGGCGCGGGTACCCGGCGCAGCAGGGGCGTGCCCCGGGCCGGGCGCGCGCCGTCGCCGTCGCCGTCGCCGTCGCGGGGGACCGGGCGCAGCAGGGGCCGGGTCCGGTGGGGGGCGTCCTGCGCGGTGAGCGTGTCGCCGTGCTGCCCCGACGGCTCGCTCAGTACCGAGTGGGCGCCCTGGCGGATGGCCGCGCGGGGCAGGTCCGGGGCGTTGGAGGAGGAGGCGACCAGGGCGCCGGGGATGAGCACCACCGCCCGGGTGCCTCCGTAGGGCGAGTGCCGCAGCTGCACCCGGATGTCGTGTTTGGCGGCGAGGCGGGCGACGACGAACAGGCCCAGGCGCGAGTCCCCGCCGGAGGTCATGACGTCGAACTCGGGCGCCTCGCTGAGGGTGCGGTTGGAGCTGGTCAGGACCTCCTCGGTCATGCCGAGGCCCCGGTCCTCGATCTCCACGGCCACGCCCTTGGGCACGGACTCGGTGGCGATGGTGACCTGGGTGTGCGGCGGCGAGTAGGCGGTGGCGTTCTCGACCAGCTCGGCGAGCATGTGGATGACGTCGGCCACCGCGGCGCCGGCCAGCGACAGGTCGGGGACGGAGGTCAGGCGGACCCTGGTGTACTCCTCGGTCTCGGAGATCGCGCCGCGCAGGATGTCCACGAGCGGGACGGGGTGGCGCCAGCGGCGTCCGGGCTGGGCGCCGCCCAGGATGATGAGGTTCTCGGCGTGGCGGCGGCCCCGGGTGGCCAGGTGGTCGAGTTGGAAGAGGCTCTCCAGCAGGTCGGGGTCCTCCTCCTCGCGCTCGACGCGGTCCAGCAGCTGGAGCTGGCGCTGGAGGAGGGACTGGTGGCGGTGGGCGATGCCGAGGAAGACCCGGTTGACGCCCGCGCGGATGTCGGCCTGTTTGACGGCGGCGGCGACGGCGGTGCGCTGGGCGATGTTGAAGGCGTCGGCGACCTGTCCGACCTCGTCGTCGCCGTGGTCGAGCTGTTTCATCTCGGTGTCGAGGTCGACCTGCTCCCCCGACTCCAGGCGGCGGACAATGCGGGGCAGGTCGCTGCGCGCGCTGCCCAGGGTGTCGGCGCGCAGCTGGGCGAGCCGGTGGGTGAGGCGCCCGGCGGAGCGGGCGGCCACACCGTAGGCGAGGGTGCCCGCGAAAAGGGAGGTGATGCTGCCGCCCAGGGCGAGGGTGAGCATCCAGGAGCTGGCCTGCTCGGTGGCGGTGACGACGGAGACGGAGCGCGTGGCGGTGATGTCGGCCAGCTCGGCGTTGACCTGGTCGGCGGCCTCGCGCCAGCCCCCGAGCCCCTCGGGCGGCGCGGGGTCGCGGGTCTGCTCGCCGGTGAGGGCGTCCACGACGAGAGGGGCCTCGTACGTGGCGAGGGTGTCCGCGACGGAGAGGGCGTCCTGCCAGGAGCGGCTCTCGGCGAGGGCGGTCAGGGCGGGGGGTTCGCCGTCGTCGGCGGCGGGGCCGGGAGGGGCCATGTCGACGCGGTGGCGGGCGTCGGCGGTGAGCGCGGCGACCTGTGCCTGCTGGAAGCGGTCGAGGGAGTCCTCGGCGAGCACGGCCGCGATGAGGGCGTCGGCGTGGCTGAAGCTCTCCTGGGCCCACATCAGGTCGGTGACGGCGGCGGCCTCGGCGGCGGCGGGCCCGCTGTCGAGGGAGCGGGCGGTACCGGCGTAGAGGCGAATGCCCTGCCCGATCGCGGTGGTGTAGACGGTGAGGGCGTCCTCGGCGGGGCCGGGTTCGGCGAGGTTCCGGGCGCGCAGCTCCGTTACCTCGGTCAGGGAGGTGAAGAAGTCCTCGGAGAGGGGTTCGGTGTCCGGGTCGTCCCGGTCTCCGATGGTGCCGCGCAGGTCGTGGACGGGGGCGAGCGCCTCGTCGGTGCGCGAGGCCGCGTCGGACAGGGCGGCGCGGCCGTCCTCGGCGGGGTCGGCGAGGTAGGCGGCGCTCAGGCGGCGTTCCTCCTGGAGGAGGGTGAGCGCCGCGGCGAGCCGGATCCCGGCGCGGCCGTCGCCGACCGAGGAGCGCAGCGACACGGCCTGGACGAGTGTGGCCGTGCTGAGGACGACGAACAGCGCCAGGAAGGTGATGCTGGGGATCAGTACGATCCTGTTGATCTGAGCCCTGATGGCGCTGCGGCCGGTGCCTCCCGTGTTCCCCATTGCCTTCCTCCCACGGACTGGTCGCGGGCGCCTGTCGGACGTGGGTCGCACCGCACGACGCGCGGATGCGCCGAAAGTGCCGTGCGCCGAGGGGGCGTCACGGTTCGCACAGGGCAGACCACGCCTGGTGCCCGCAGAATCAGGACGCTACCGCACTCTCACGGCGGGTGCCGGGCGAATTCCAAAATGGGTGTGACGTGGGCGCGGGGACCGTGGACGCGGACGCCGTGGGGTGCCCCGCGAACGCGTACGGGCGCGCCGCCCCCGGCGGGGTCGGCGCGCCCGTACGTGGCTGCGGCGGGGCTCAGGCGGTGAAGGCCTTGCGGTGCTGCTCGATGTCCGAGCGCAGTTTCTCCAGCTGCTCGGCCACGCGTACGGGGGCGGTGCCGCCCTTGTCGGAGCGCGAGGCCAGCGATCCGGACACGCTGAGGACCTCGCGCACGGCGGGGGTCAGGTGCTCGGACACGGCGGCGAGGTCGTCGTCGCCCAGGTCGGGCAGGTCGATGCCGCGCTCCTCGCACACGCGCACGCAGGCGCCCGCGATCTCGTGCGCCTCCCGGAAGGGCACGCGCTCGCGCACCAGCCACTCGGCGATGTCGGTGGCCAGGGAGAAGCCCTGCGGGGCGAGCTCGGCCATCCGGTCGGTGTGGAAGGTGAGGGTGGCGACCATCCCGGTCATCGCGGGCAGCAGCAGGTGGAGGGTGTCCACCGCGTCGAAGACCGGCTCCTTGTCCTCCTGCAGGTCCCGGTTGTAGGCCAGCGGGAGCCCCTTGAGGGTGGTGAGCAGCCCGGTGAGGTCGCCGACGAGGCGCCCGGCCTTGCCGCGGGCGAGTTCGGCGACGTCGGGGTTCTTCTTCTGGGGCATGATCGAGGAGCCGGTGGAGAAGGCGTCGTCGAGCGTGACGAAGGAGAACTCCTTCGTCGCCCACAGGATGACCTCCTCCGAGAGCCGGGACAGGTCCACGCCGATCATGGCGGTGACGAAGGCGAACTCGGCGACGACGTCGCGGGAGGCGGTGCCGTCGATGGAGTTGTCCACCGAGTCGGGAAAGCCCAGCTCGGCGGCGACCGCGCGGGGGTCCAGCCCCAGGGAGGACCCGGCCAGCGCGCCGGAGCCGTAGGCGGACACCGCGGCGCGGCGGTCCCAGTCGCGCAGCCGTTCGACGTCGCGCACCAGGGGCCAGGCGTGTGCCATGAGCTGGTGGGCGAGCAGCACGGGCTGGGCGTGCTGGAGGTGGGTGCGGCCGGGCATGGCGGCCTCCGGGTGGGCCGCGGCCTGGTCGGCCAGGGCCCGCACCAGGTTCAGGAGCTGGTCGGCGATCTGCCGGGCCTCCTCGCGCAGGTACATGCGCACGAGGGTGGCGATCTGGTCGTTGCGGGAGCGCCCGGCGCGCAGCCTCCCGCCCAGTTCGGTGCCGACCCGCTCGATGAAGCCGCGCTCCAGGGCGGTGTGCACGTCCTCGTCCTCCAGGACGGGGGTGAACGCCCCGGAGGCCACGTCGGCCTCCAGCCGGTCCAGGCCCTCGATCATGCGGTCCAGCTCGTCGGCGGTGAGCAGGCCCGCCCGGTGCAGGGCGCGGGCGTGGGCGCGCGATCCGGCGATGTCGTGGCGGGCCAGGCGCCAGTCGAAGTGGGTGCTCAGCGACAGGCGCGCCAGGGCCTGGTCGGGGCCGCCCTCGAAACGGCCTCCCCACAGGCGCAGCGCCTCGGGCTGGTCGGCCATGGTGGTCTCTCCTTGACGTGTGGTGCGGCGGTGCGGGGCCGCTGCCCCGCACCGCTCGGGTGCTACGTGCGCGGGCGCCGGTCGCGGGGCCCTGCGGTCCCGGCGGGGGCCCGGGACGTCCTCGTACGAGGTTACGGTCTGCGGTCGGCCAGTCGCAGGAGGGCGGCGGCCAGGTCCTCGCCGCCCTGGGGGTCGCGGGAGATGACCAGGATGGTGTCGTCCCCCGCGATGGTGCCCAGGATGGCGTGGAAGTCGGTGTGGTCGATGGCGGAGGCCAGGTACTGGGCCGCGCCGGGCGGGGTGCGGACGATGACCATGTTGGCGGAGGCCTCGGCTGAGACCAGCAGGTCCTCGGCGAGCCGGGTCAGGCGCGCGCCGGAGACCTGTTCCAGGTCCAGGCTGTCGGGGCGGGTGCGCTGGAGGCGTTCGCCCCCCTCCCCCGGCAGCACGTAGACCAGGTGGCCGTCGGCGGTGCGGAGCTTGACGGCGCCCAGTTCGTCCAGGTCCCGGGAGAGGGTGGCCTGGGTGACCTGGACGCCGGCCTCGGACAGGCGCCTGGCCAGCTCGCCCTGGGACCTGACGTCCTCCCGGGTGAGGACGTCGGTGATCCGGGCGTGTCTGGCCGCCTTGGTCATCGGTGCCGTGCCGCCGTTCTCCGCCGTCATGGGCGGAGGGCCCCGGGGTTGTCGCTGGCCTCCAGCAGGAAGGCGAGCAGGGCCTTCTGGGCGTGGCGGCGGTTCTCGGCCTCGTCCCAGACCACGCTCTGCGGCCCGTCGATGACCTCGGCGGAGACCTCCTTGCCGCGGTAGGCGGGCAGGCAGTGCAGGACGATCGCCCCGGGGTGGGCGGTGGCGAGCAGGTCGGCGTCGATCGCGTAGGGGAGGAAGGGCGCCTCGCGGTCGGCGGCCTCGTCCTCCTGGCCCATGGACACCCAGGTGTCGGTGGCCAGGACGTCGGCCCCCCGGGCGGCCTCGCGGGCGTCGGCGGTGACCGTGACCGACCCGCCGGTGGTGGCGGCGATCTCGGCGGCGCGCGCGACCACCGCGGGGTCGGGCTGGTGTCCCTCGGGTGCGCCGACGCGCACGTGGAGTCCGGCGGTGGCGCCGCCGAGCAGGTAGGAGTGGGCCATGTTGTTGGCGCCGTCGCCCAGGTAGGCGAGGGTGAGTCCGGGCAGGTCGCCCTTGTGCTCGCGGACGGTCTGGAGGTCGGCCAGGATCTGGCAGGGGTGGAACTCGTCGGTGAGTGAGTTGACCACCGGGACGGAGATGTGGGCGGCCAGGGTCTCCAGGTCGCTCTGGGCGAAGGTGCGCCACACGACGGCGGCGACCTGGCGTTCCAGGACGCGGGCGGTGTCCTCCAGGGGTTCGCCGCGGCCCATCTGGGTGCTGGCGGTGTCCAGGACCAGGGCGCTGCCGCCCAGGTCGGCCACGCCCACGGCGAAGGACAGCCGGGTCCGGGTGGAGGGCTTGTCGAAGATCAGGGCGACGGTGCGCGGACCGGCGAGCGGCCGGTGGCCGAAGCGGTCCTTCTTCATGTCGTCGGCGAGGTCGAGGACCCGGGCCTGTTCGTCCGGGGTCAGGTCGTCGTCGCGCAGGAAGTGGCGGGTCACGGCTACTGCTGCTCCTTCGTGGCTGCGGCCTCGGCGGCGTCCAGGATGGTGGGCAGCGCCTCGATGAACAGGCCGATCTGTTCGGGTGTGATGACCAGGGGCGGGGCGATCCGGACCGCGTCGGGCGCCACGGCGTTGACGAGGAAGCCGCGGACGGCCGCCTGTTCCTGCACGTGGGCGGCGTGCGGCGCGGTGAGCTCCAGGGCCCGCCACAGTCCGCTGCCGCGCTGTCCGGCCAGCAGGGTGTGGTCGATGGAGTCGATCTGCTCGGCGAGCAGGTCGCCCATGACGGCGGTGTGGGCGAGCAGGTTCTCGCTCTCGATGGTGTCGAGGACGGCGAGGGCCGCAGCGCAGGCGACCGGGTTGCCGCCGAAGGTGGAGCCGTGGTCGCCCTTGGCGAAGGCGTCGGCGTAGCGGCCGAAGCCGACGCAGGCGCCGATGGGCAGGCCGCCGCCCAGGCCCTTGGCGAGGGTGAGCACGTCGGGGCGCACGTCCTCGGCCTGGTGGGCGAACCAGCGGCCGGTGCGGCCGATGCCGCTCTGGATCTCGTCGAGGACGAAGGCGGCGCCGGTGTCGTCGCAGATCCGCCGGACCCCGGCGAGGTAGCCCTCGGGGGCGGGGACGACCCCGGCCTCGCCCTGGGTGGGTTCGGTGAACACCGCGACGCAGTGCTCGTCGACGGCTTCGGCGAGGGCGTCCAGGTCGCCGTGGGGGACGAAGCGCACGTCCATGCCGAAGGGGCCGAAGGGCTCGCGGATGGCGTCCTTGCCGGTGAGGGCGAGGGCGCCGGAGGTGCGGCCGTGGAAGCCGTGGGACGCGGCGACGAAGTAGTGGCGGCCGGGCCCGGCGGCGCGCTTGACCAGTTTGAGCGCGGCCTCGTTGGCCTCGGTGCCGGAGTTGGCGAAGAAGACCTTGGCGTCGCCGCCCACCAGGGCGATCAGGCGCTCGGCGAGTTGGACCTCGCGTTCGTGGACGAACAGGTTGCTGGTGTGGGCGAGCGTGGCCGCCTGGTGGGCGACCGCCTTGACCAGGGCGGGGTGCCCGTGTCCGAGGCTGGAGACGGCGATTCCGGCGATGAGGTCGAGGTACTGGCGGCCGTCGGCGTCGTAGACCTCGCAGCCGCGCCCGAGGGTGAGGGCGACGGGCGGGACGCCGTAGTTGGGCATGAGCGAGGCCGCGAAGCGCTCGCGCAGGTGGGAACCGCTGGTCACTGTGCGCCTCCTGCGTTGGTGACGGTGCTGTGGTCGCCGCGCCAGGGGCGCGGGGTGTGGCCGTTGCCCGCGAGCAGGGCGGCCTCCAGTTCCTCGTCGGCGACCATGGTGCCCACGCCCTGGTCGGTGAAGACCTCCAGGAGCAGGGAGTGGGGCACGCGGCCGTCGATGATGTGGGCCTGGGGGACGCCGCCCTCCACGGCGTGCAGGCACGCCTCCATCTTGGGGAGCATCCCCGAGGACAGGGAGGGCAGCAGCGCGCGCAGCTCGTCGGCGGTCAGACGGCTGATGAGCTCGGTATTGCTGGGGTAGTCGGCGAACAGGCCCTCGACGTCGGTGAGCACGATGAGCTTGCTGGCGCCCAGGGCCACCGCGAGGGCGGAGGCCGCGGTGTCGGCGTTGACGTTGTAGACGCCGCCGTCGTCGGCGCGGGCGACGCTGGAGACCACGGGGATGCGGCCGTCGTCCAGGAGCGCGGCGACGGCTCCGGGGTCGACCCCGGTGATCTCTCCGACGCGGCCGATGTCGACGGTCTCGCCGTCCACCTCGACGGTCTTGCGCACGGCGGACAGCAGGTTGGCGTCCTCGCCGGACATGCCGACGGCGAAGGGGCCGTGCTGGTTGACCAGGCCGACGATCTCGCGGTTGACCTGGCCGGTGAGGACCATGCGGACGATGTCCATGGCCTCGTCGGTGGTCACGCGCAGCCCTGCGGTGAAGGTGGACTCCACTCCGGCGCGTTCGAGCTGGGCGCTGATCTGGGGGCCGCCGCCGTGCACGACGACGGGGCGCAGGCCCGCGTAGCGCAGGAAGACGACGGACTCGGCGAAGCGGGCCCGCAGTTCCTCGCTGATCATGGCATTGCCGCCGTACTTGACCACGACGGTGCGGCCGTGGAAGCGGGAGAGCCAGGGCAGCGCCTCGATGAGGTGGGCCGCCTTGTCCAGGGCGTGGGCCCTGGCCGGGTCGTCGGTGGTGTGGGGTGAGCGCGCGATCATGAGTTCTGGGCCCGGTCGTGGTCGGTGGCGGGGGTGTCGGCGCGCAGCTGGGTGCCCAGCTCGGCCAGCACCTCGGTGAGCAGTGCGGCGAGGTCGTCCTCGCGGGGGGACGTGCCGCTGGCTCCGCTGGCCATGAGCAGCACGGTGTCGTTGGCGGCGGTCAGGGGGGCGAGGGAGGCGGCGACGGCGTCGGCGAGCAGGCGTCGGCACTGGTCGGCGGTGACGTCGGCGTCGGTGGTGAGCACGCACAGCGCGGTGGACAGGGAGGCGTCCGGGCCCTTGGCCATGGCGCCGACGGTGTAGCCGTCGCCGCGCCGGAAGGCGATCTTGGCGACGGTGTCGGTGGTGCGGATCGCGTCGGCGGCGTCCAGCCCGCCGCCGCGCGAGGCCTGGGCCAGGGCGGCGGTGACGCCCCGGAGCAGGGCGTCGGAGCCGGTGCGCCCACCCGCGGGTCCGGCGGAGCAGAGCACGACCTCGGCGGCGGAGTCGTCGAGCAGGTCCGCGGTGTGCTCGGCCGCGGCGTGGACGTCCTGGAAGCCCGTGTCGCCCCCGCCGGAGTCGATGACGGCGGCGCGCACGCGTTCGCCGGAGAGGACCTGCTGGGACCACAGGACGGGGGCGGCCCTGTCCTCGGCGGCGGTGAAGACGGCTCCGGCGGCGCGGGAGGGGCCGTCGTTGACGACCACGGCGACGTCCCGGGCGCCGCCGTCCCCGAGCCCGGCTGCGACCCCGGCCGCGCGGAAGCCCCGGGGCGCGGTGACGCTCACGGGGCGACCGCCGCGAGCGGGAGGCCGGTGTCCTCGGGCAGGCCGAGGGCGAGGTTGGTGCTCTGGACGGCGCCGCCCGCGGTGCCCTTGGTGAGGTTGTCCAGGGCGGCGACGGCGACCATGCGGCCCGCGTCGGGGTCGACGGTGACCTGCACGAGGGTGGTGTTGGCGGCCAGCGTCATGGCGGTGCTGGGCCAGGTGCCCTCGGGGAGCAGGTGGACGAAGGGCTCGTCGGCGTAGGCGGTCTGGTAGGCCGCGCGGATCCGCTCGGCGGTGACGCCCTCCTTCAGGGGGGCGGTGCAGGTGGCCAGGATGCCGCGGGGCAGCGGGGCCAGGACCGGGGTGAAGGAGAGCCTGACAGGTTCGCCGGTGACCGCGGTGAGGTTCTGGACAATCTCGGGGTTGTGCCGGTGGGCGCCGCCGACCCCGTAGGGGCTGAGGGCGCCCATGACCTCGCTGCCGACGAGGTTGGGCTTGGGGGCCTTGCCCGCGCCGGAGGTGCCGGTGACGGCGACGACGGTCAGGTCGGGTTCGACGAGCTGCTCGGCCAGCCCCGGGAAGAGGGCCAGCGTGGCGACGGTGACGTGGCAGCCGGGGACGGCGACGCGGCGGGCGCCGGTGAGTCGCTCGCGCTGTCCGGGGAGTTCGGGGAGACCATAGGGCCAGGTCCCGGCGTGCGGGGTGCCGTAGAAGCGTTCCCAGGCGGCGGCGTCGTTGAGGCGGAAGTCGGCGCCGCAGTCGACCACGAGGGTGTCGTCGCCGAGCTGCTGGGCGATGTCGGCGGACTGGCCGTGCGGGAGGGCCAGGTAGACGACGTCGTGTCCGCGCAGCTCCTCGACGGTGGTGGGCGCCAGGATCCGGTCGGCCAGCGGCAGCAGGTGCGGCTGGTGCTGGATGAGGGGGGTTCCGGCGTTGCCTCCGGCGGTGACCGCGCCGATGGAGATCTCGGGGTGCCCCAGGAGCAGGCGCAGCAGCTCGCCTCCCGCGTAACCGCTGGCTCCGGCGATGGCCGCTGTGTGTCCCATGGTGGTGCCCCCTGATCAGTTCGACTGAACTATCATGCACTCACATGCAAATGTATGCAACCAGATTCCCGCCCAGTGTGTGCGGAGTCTCGCCAGGGGACCGCCCGACTACTCGGTGCGCTTGGGATGGCGCGGACTGGCGCGTTCGATCCACACCGTCCGGCGCTCCTCATCGACGAAGAACCAGATACGTCCAGCAGCCGTTACTTCGATCTGCCAGCGCGCAACCGGTTCGCCTCTGAAGAGTTCCGTCGAGAGGGTGCCCTTCATCTGATGGTGCCGGTCCGGGTTGCGGGTCTCCTGAGGGTGACTGCGCATGATGGACCAGGCGTCATACGTGTTGCCCGGCACCTGGTTGCAGAGTTCGTCCCAGCCCTTGGCCGCCTCCGTGTTCTGGAAGCGGATCTCGTATTCGCCCTTCTTTGGAGGGGGTGCGGCCCGGGCTCCGCGCTTAGGACTCATCCCACCCCCCTGGAGGCGAAACCGGCCCGAAGTCGGCGTCAGGATCACGCTCACGCGTCAGTGCTTCCAGCGTCTCGGGGTCCGCGTAGACCTCAGCGGTGTGCTTCCACTGGGTCACCAGCGTCAGCACCGGGGCGTTGGTGACCAACTCCTCGATGGCGTGCAGCAGTTCGGCGAGCTCGGCGAGAAACATCTCGGCATCCTGCTCCGGCAGAAATCTCATCCACGGGAACACCTCAGGAGCTACTTCGAGCGCCATGCGGCGTTTCTCCTCACCACCCGAGATCAAGGCACGCAGAAAGCGCACCGCAGCGTTCACCAGCGCGTTGTGCTCGCGATCAGCGTCGGCGTCGCGCAGCACGAGGTCCACGTCATCCCTCCGGCGCAGGCGCAGCTCATGCGCACGGGACTCGGCGAGCTTGGCCGTGGTCGCCTTGGGTCTGTTGATGAGCTCGGAGAAGGGCACCTCAGGAATCATGGTCATGACATTGAATGTACTTCAAATGTCACACGCTGACAGGAGAATCCGCAGAACGCGTCAGCGGCCCGAGATGCGGGTGGCGATCCCGGCCAGGCGCGAGGTGTGCGCCTTGTCCTCGGTCCGCGACTCGCGGCGGTCGGCGCTCCGGTACAGCCCGTGGATGACCTGCGTGCCCACCCAGCGCAGCGGCTCGGGCTCCCAGCCGCGGTCGCGGTGGCCCACCCACGGCAGGCGGGTCAGGTCGGTCTCGCGGCGCAGGACCAGGTCGCGCAGGGTGCGCCCGGCCAGGTTGCTGGCGGCCACACCGCTGCCCGCGTAGCCGCCCGCCCAGCCCAGGCCGGTCTCGGTGTCCAGGTGCACGGTGGGGCGCCAGTCGCGCGGTACCCCCAGCACACCGGACCAGGCGTGCTCCACCGGCACGTCGGCCACGTCGGGGAACATGCGGGTGAGCGCCCGCCACAGTTCGGCGATGGCCTGCGGCTGGGTGGCGCCCTCCTCCTCCTGGGCCGAGCCGAAACGGTGCGGGACGCCGCGCCCGCCGATCGCGATGCGGTCGTCGGCCGTGCGCTGGGCGTAGACGTGGGAGTGGGCGGTGTCACCCAGCAGCTCCCGGCCCTCCCAGCCGATCTTCTCCCACAGTTCGGCGGGAACGGGCTCGGTGACGATCATCGAGGAGTTCACCGGCTGCCAGTCGCGGCGCTGGCCGCGCAGGGTGGAGGTGAAGCCCTCGGTGGCGCGCACGACGTGGTCGGCGTAGACGGTGCCGTGCGCGGTGACGACCGCCGGGCGGGCCGCGCCCCGGCGGGGGCGGATCTCCTCCACCTCGGTGCCCTCGAAGACGGCCACGCCCAGGTCCTCCACCACCCGGGCCAGCCCCGTGACCAGCTTGGCGGGCTGCACGCGGGCGGCGTGCGGGGAGTAGGCGCAGGCCACGGCCCCCGACACCGACAGCCGGGGCTCGCGCTCGCCGTCGAGCAGGTGGATGTCGTCGGGCCAGTAGCCCCACTCCTGGAGGTACTCGATGTCCTCGGCCAGGCGCTGGCGCTGGGCGGCGTTGGTGGCCACCAGGCGCATGCCGCCGCGGACGACGTCGGCGTCGACGCCCTCGGCCTCGGCGACCGCGACCACCTCGGTGACGGTGTCCATCATCGCCCGCTGCAGGGCGACCATCGCGGCCTTGCCGTGTGACTGCGCGTAACGCTCGCGGGAGCCCGCGAACTCCGCGGACAGCCACCCTCCGTTGCGGCCCGAGGCGCCGAAACCGGCGAACTCGCGTTCGACCACCGCCACGCGCAGGTCCGGCTGCTCCTTCTTGAGGTAGTAGGCGGTCCACAGGCCCGTGTACCCGGCTCCGACCACGCAGACGTCGTAGTCGGCGGTGCCGGGCAGGGGTGCGCGGCGCTCCGGGAGCCCGGTCTCGCGGAACCAGAAGGAGACGCCTCCGTTGGCGAAGCGCGAGGACCGTGGAATCGCTCTCATCTGCGCTGCAGTGGTGAACAGTCCCATGATTCCCCCCGAAAAACTGTGCGCTCACGGTCCACCCCGCGGGACCCACGAACTCCCGCCAACCTACACGGGAACGGCGGCCGGTGGGATCTCCTCCCCCGCCTTCGGGGCCGGTGGCACACCGGCGGAGCGCGGTTTCGGCTACCGAGAGTTCCGACCCGAACGCGCCGTCAGCAACAGGAGCTGTCACGGAGCGTACGCGCGATGGCGGCGAGCCGGCGCACCCCGTCCTCGCCGAGCGGGCCCAGGACGTGTTCGCGCAGCCGCTCGACGTGTCTGGTGCGGGCCTGACCGATGAAGTCCAGGCCCCTGTCGGTGAGGACGGCGTAGACGACCCGGCGGTCCGAGGCGCAGTTCTCCCGTTCCAGGTAGCCCTCGCGCTCCAGGCGGTCCGCGAGCTTGGTGAATCCGCCCGTGCTCAGGCTGACCTCACGGGCCAGGCGGCTCATGGGCAGCCGGTGGCCGGGCGTGCGCTGGAGACGTATGAGCACCTCGAACCACGGCCCGGCCATGTCCTTGCCGTCCGGGGTGATGCCGCCCAGGAGCTTGGGCTGGACGACGTTCATGGCCTCGTGGACCAGCCCCCACGCGGTGATGAGGTCGTCGTCGCTGGTCGCGCCGCCCGCGTCGCCCGCCCCGCTCGCTCTGCCCGCGGCCTCGATCGGCTCTGTGGTCATGTCCGCTCCCTGTCCCTGCCCGGGCGGACGCCGACGCGCATCCCACCCACAAGAAATATCTTCCCAGTAAATTTTACTCGACGCGGGACGTTTCGCCCAGTGGATTTGTCCCGAACACGTCACACCCGGCGCGCGGAGTCACGCACCGGGTCGGGAAGGCGGCTGTGGGAGGCGGTCGGAGGAGGGCGGTCGCGGGAGGAGGTTTCCTCCACGGGGCCCCGCCGGGGACACGGCGGGGCCCCGTGGTCAGTGCCGGGCCGCGACCGCGTCCAGCGCGGCCGCCAGGGTGGACACCATGTGGTCGATCTGCTCCCAGGTGATGATGAGCGGCGGAGAGACGAGCAGCGCCGTGGGAATCGGCCGTACGATCACGCCGCGTGCCCGCGCCTCGGCGAACACTTCCTGGGTGGTGATCCCCCGGCCGCTCAGCGCCTCCTCGGTGAGCTCCACCGCGCCCATGACGCCCAGGCCAGAGCGGACCTCGGCCACCATCGGGTGGTCGGCCAGACCGCGCAGGGCGCCGTCCAGCTGGCGCTCGATCTCCAGCGACACCGTGAACAGGTCCTCGCGCTCCAGGATGTCCAGGTTGGCCATCGCCGCCGCACACGCCGTCGGGTGCCCGGCGTAGGTGGTCCCGTGCAGGAACGGATTGCCCTCGCCGTTGTAGAAGGGGTCGGCCACGCGTCCGCTGACCACGACGCCGCCCAGCGGCAGGTACCCGCTGGAGACGCCCTTGGCGAAGACGATCATGTCCGGGTCGACACCGAAGCGCTCGATGCCGAACCAGTTCCCCATCCGGGCGAAACCGCAGATGACGCTGTCCACGACGAACAGCACGCCGTACTTGTGGCAGATCCGCGACACCTCGGCGAAGTAGTTCTCCTCCGGAAGGAAGACCCCGCCCGCGCCGACCACCGGCTCGGCGAAGAAGGCGGCGACCCGCTCGGGGCCGACCCTGAGGATCTCCGCCTCCAGGGCCTCGGCCGAGTCGTGGGGCACCACGGAGGTGTCCTCGACCAGCCTGCCGTAGCCGCTGCGGAACCGGTCCATGCCCGAGATGCTCGTGCCGAACCCGTGCAGACCGTGGTAACCGCCGGTCCGGCTGATCAGGTGGGTGCGCGCGGGCTGGCCGGTCACCGCCCAGTACCGCCGCGCCAGCTTGGCGGCCGTGTCGATGGACTCCCCTCCCCCACAGGTCAGGATCACCCGCGGGTCGGCCACCGGGGCGTGCGAGGCCAGGCGCTCGCACAGTTCCACCGCGGGCCCGTTGGCGAAGTCCCCGTAGACCGTGTAGGCGTCCAGGGTGCTGATCTGGCGGTGGACCGCGTCCGCGATCTCGGTACGGCCGTGGCCGACGTTGCAGTACCAGAGGCTGGCCGTACCGTCCAGGTAGCGGTCGCCGGAGCTGTCCCAGAGCCATACGCCCTCGGCGCGGGCCACCATGAACTCCGGACCCCTGACCACCGTGTTCATATCGCAGAAGGTGTGCCAGAGGCGACTGGGCTCCCGCTGTTGCGTGGGAGCGAGTGCGGACGAGACAACCGTTTCGGTCATATGGCGACCTCCGAGCCGTGTCATGCGCGAGAGCGCAGTGGAAAACTCAGGTTGATCCAGCCTGCACACGGGCGCCCGTTGGTGGCAGGTGCTTGCAGGCTAAGCGTGCGACCCGCCTCACAGCAAGAGCCAAAACGAAGATCCATGCCCCGAAACACAAACTTCATGCCGGTTACCCTCGGGGGTCGGCACCAAAACCCTTGCTGGGCTGGAAGAACTCGCCGAAAAACAATCTGGGATCCGGGCCCGACGACGGAGCTTTCACCGACACGTCTGGCGTGGCGTGACGGTGTGCGGCCTCCGCGCCACACGCGGCGCGCGGTCCCGCGTACACACGCGGGCGGGGCCGGTCACCCCCGTACTCGGCAAGTGACCGGCCCCGCCCCGGCCCAAACACGCGCGGCTCGGCCGCGCGGAACGGTTCTCCGCGTCAGCCGCGCAGGACGGCCCCCGTGCGCTCGGTCGCCAGGGCGACGGCCGCGTCGCGCGCCGCTCCGGCCTCCTCCGCCGTCAGCGTCCGGTCGGCGGCCCGGAAACGCAGGGCGAAGGCCACCGACTTGCTGCCCTCGCCGACCTGGTCGCCGGTGTAGACGTCGAACAGGCGCACGCTCTCCAGCAGTTCGCCGGCGCCCTCGGCCAGCGCGTCGCTGACCCGGCCGACCGGAACCGAGGAGTCCACGACCAGGGCCACGTCCTGCGTGGCCACCGGGTACGTGGAGATCTCCGGCGCGGTGACCGGGGTGCGGGCCCGCTCGATCCGGTCGAGTTCGACCTCCACCGCGGCCGTGCGCTCGGGCAGCCCGAACGCCTGGACGGTGCGCGGGTGCAGCTCTCCGGCGTGGCCCACGAGCAGGCGCTCGCCGTCCACGCGCACGTACAGCGCGGCGCAGCGGCCCGGGTGCCACGGGGCGTGCTGGTCGGCCTCGACCTCCAGTTCGACCCCGGCGACGCGGGCGACGTCGCGCGCGGTCTGGATCGCGTCGGCCCAGCCGGCCTCCCGGCCCGGGCCCCACCATCCGGCGCGTTCGGCGTGGCCGGAGATCACCGCGCCCACCCTGCGCGGCTGGTCCGGCAGGGCGGCCTCGATCCGGGCCAGCTCCTCGGCGTCGGGCCCGCGGTCCACGGCGAGCATGGGCGCGCGGGGGGCGCCGGGCCTGGGCCGGTAGACCAGGCCCGTCTCGTACAGGGCCGCGTCGGTGAACCCCCGGCCCGCGTTGCGGGCCAGCGCCTTGAACAGGCCCGGCAGCAGCGTGGTGCGCAGCAGCGGCTCGCCCTCGTTGAGCGGGTTGGCCAGGCGCAGGGCGGCGCGGCGGTCGTCGTCGGCCGCCAGCTGGAGGCCGTCGAGGTCGCGCTCGCCGACGAAGGGGTAGTTCAGCACCTCGTGGAAGCCGGTCCCGGCCAGGGTGCGGCCGACCGCGCGGCGCAGGCGCTGGCTCGCGGTCAGGCCTCGACCCGAGGCGCGCGGGCGGATCGAGGGGATGTTCTCGTAGCCCTCGAAGCGGATGACCTCCTCGGCGAGGTCGTTGGGGTCGGTGATGTCGGGTCGCCAGCTGGGCGGAACGACCTTCAGGAGGTCCCCGTCGGCCTCCACCTCGCAGCCGACGGCGCGCAGCCAGCGCCGCGTGGTGCCCTCGGGGTAGTCCACCCCGGCGACGGCGCCCGCGTGGGATGCCCGCACCGTGATCGGCTCGCGCGCTGCGGTGCGGTCCAGGTGGGTGTAGGCGGTCTCGACGGCGGCCCCGCCCAGCTCCGCGAGCAGCTCGACCGCGCGGGTGGCGGCGGCCAGCTGCACGGCCGAGTCCACGCCCCGCTCGAAGCGGCGGGAGGACTCAGAGGACAGCTGGTGGCGCCGCGAGGCGCGGGCGATGTGCATGGCGTCGAAGTGCGCGGCCTCGACCAGCACCTCGGTGCTGGTCAGGGAGATCTCCGTGGTCAGGCCGCCCATGACCCCGGCGATGTTGACCGGGCCGCTGTCGTCGGCGATGACGATGTCGTCGGTGTCCAGGGAGCGCTGGACGTGGTCCAGGGTCTCCAGCTTCTCCCCCGCCTCGGCGGCGCGCACCCGCAGGGCGCCCCGCAGCCGGGCGCGGTCCCAGGCGTGCAGCGGCTGGCCGAGTTCGAGCATCACGTAGTTGGTGACGTCGACGGCCAGGGAGATGGGACGCACACCGCACTGGTGCAGGCGGCGCTTCATCCACAGCGGGCTGGGCGCGTCGGGGTCGAACCCGGTGGCGCCGCGCAGGACGTAGCGGTCGCACAGAGCCGGGTCGATCTCGGCGGGGTGGCCCTCGCCGCCGGACTCGGCGACGGCGACGTCGGCCGGGTCGTGGAAGTCGACCCCGTACAGCGCGGCGGCGTCGCGGGCCACGCCGCGCAGGGACAGCGCGTAGCCGCGGTCGGGCGTGACGGCGATGTCCAGCACGTCCTCGCGCAGGCCGAGCGGCCCGATGGCGTCCTCGCCCACCGCGCCGAATCCCTCGGGCAGCACGATGATGCCGCTGTGGTCCTCCCACAGGCCCAGCTCGCTGGCCGAGCAGATCATGCCGGCCGACATCCGGCCGTAGGTCTTGCGGGCGCCGATCCGGAAGCCGCCGGGCAGTTCGGCGCCGGGCAGGCAGACCACGACCAGGTCGCCCTCGGAGAAGTTGCGGGCGCCGCAGACGATCTCCTGCGGCTCACCGGTGCCGTTGGCCCCGCCCACGTCCACCCGGCAGTAGCGGATGGGCTTCTTGAACCCGGTCAGCTCCTCGATCTCCAGCACGCGGCCGTACACGATGGGGCCGGTGACGTCGGAGCCGAGCTCGTCGACGGTCTCGACCTCCAGGCCCGCCAGCGTGAGGCGGCCGGCGAGTTCGCGGGCGGTGGTGCCGACCGGGAGGTCGACGTACTCCCGCAGCCAGCTCAGGGGGACGCGCATCAGTTCTCACTCCCGAACGCCGAGGTGAAGCGGATGTCGCCCTCGACCATGTCGTGCATGTCGCGCACCCCGTGCGCGAACATCAGTGTCCGTTCGATTCCCAGGCCGAAGGCCCAGCCCGTGTAGACCTCGGGGTCCACGCCCGCGGCGGTGAGCACGCGGGGGTTGACCACGCCGCAGCCGCCGATCTCGATCCAGCCCTCGCTGGAGCAGGTGCGGCAGGGCGCGTCCGGGTTGCCCACGGAGGCGCCCCGGCACACGAAGCACTCCATGTCGACCTCGGCGGAGGGCTCGGTGAAGGGGAAGTAGGAGGCGCGGAAGCGCGTGCGCAGTCCCTCGCCGAACACGCCCTCGACGTAGGCGTCGATGGCCCCGCGCAGGTGGGCCAGGGTGACGCCCCGGTCCACGACCAGGCCCTCAAGCTGGTGGAAGACGGGGCTGTGGGTGGCGTCGAGCTCGTCGGTGCGGAAGGTCTTGCCGGGCGCGACCACGTACACCGGCAGCTCCCGCGAGAGCAGGGCGCGGATCTGCACCGGCGAGGTGTGGGTGCGCATGACCAGGCCGGACTCGCCCCCGTCGGGGCCCTGCACGAAGAAGGTGTCCTGCATGGTGCGGGCGGGGTGGTCGGGCTTGAAGTTGAGGGCGTCGAAGTTGAACCACTCGGCCTCGACCTCGGGGCCCTCGGCGATCTCGAAGCCCATGCCGACGAAGATGTCGGCCACGCGCTCGGCGACGGTGGTCAGCGGGTGGCGGGAGCCGCGCGGCGCCCGGTCCCAGGGCAGGGTGACGTCGACGCGCTCCTCGATGAGCACGCGCTCGTCGCGCTCGGCCTCCAGGACGGCCTGGCGGGCCTTGAGGGCCTGGCCGACGTCACGGCGGGCGCCGCCCACGCGCTTGCCCGCGTCGGCCTTGGCCGCGGGGGGAAGGGCGCCGATCTCCCGGTTGGCCAGGGCCAGCGGAGAGCGGTCCGAGGCGTGCGCGAGCCGGACCTCCTTGAGTTCGGCGAGGTCGGCGGCGGCCTCGACGGCGGCCAGCGCCTCCTCGCGCATGCGGGCGACCTCGTCGGGGTGCAGGGAGGTCACCTCGACGGGGTCGAAGGAATTGTTCGGTGCAGACATGGTTGGTTGCCTCGCCGCCGACGTCCCCGGCTTGGAGGACGGGCGGCAGTCACGGTCCGCGGCGGGGCGGACGAAGCCGACAGGAAGAGCACAGGCGGATTTCGGGCGTGCCCGGCAGAGGACGTGTGTCGCGGAGCCCGGGGCACGCCGTTGCGCCCACCGGGGAGGCTGGAGGGTCTGAGTGCCTCAGACGAACTCGGGTGCCCCGGCGGGCATGGTAAATCGGAACTCCGCGCCGCCGCTGGGGGCGCGTCCGACGGTGATCGTGCCGCCGTGGGCCTCGACGAGGCCCTTGACGATGAACAGTCCGAGGCCGGTCCCGCCCCGGCGCTTGCTGCGCCAGAACTGGCGGAAGACGCGCGGAATGGTCTCGGGCGCTATGCCCTGGCCCTCGTCGCGCACCGACACCGCTGTTCCTCCCTCGCAGGGCTCGATCACCACACTGACAGTACCAGCGCCGTGCCGCACCCCGTTTTCCACGAGGTTGGACAGGATCTGCTCGATCTTGTCGGCGTCGAGCCACATGCGCGGCAGCTCCCCGCGGGTCTCGACCCGGAAGCGCTCCTCCGGCTCCCCGGAGGCGACGCGGCCGGCCACGACCCGGCGCACGGCGTCGGGCAGGTCCACCACCTGGCGGCGCACCTCCAACCGGCCCGACTCTATGCGGGAGACGTCGAGCAGATCGTGGATGAGGCGGGTGACGCGGTCGGCGTCGGCGTTGACCGTCTCCAGCATGAACAGCTTCTGCTTGTCGGTGAGCCGTTCCCACTTGGCGAGCAGGGTGGAGGTGAAGCCCTTGACGCTGGTCAGGGGCGAACGCAGCTCGTGGGCGACCTCGGAGACCAGGTCGGCGCGGGAGCGCTCGGCGTGCGCGGAGGCGTCCCGGAGGGTGACGACCAGGCGGACGAGCTCTCCCCCGGGGCGGGCGCGCACGTAGCGCGCGGCGACGAGCACCTCGCGGTCGTCGGGCAGCAGGAGGGCGCGCTCGGCCTGGCGGACGCGGTCGCGCGCGCCGCCGTAGGGGTCGCTGGCCTGCCACCAGTCGTTGCCGTCGATGCCCACGAGGGGCAGGACGGCGCGGTAGTCGCGGCCCAGGGCGGACTCGGCGGGGACGCCCAGGACGTGGGCCGCCTGGGTGTTGAAGAGCACGACGCGTCCACGGGAGTCGGCCACCACGACGCCGTCGGGCAGGTCGTCGGCGTGCAGCGGGGTGCCGCCCGGTCCGGCGGGCGAGCCGCCGTCCACCTCCCACAGGGCCGCGGGGACGCGATCGCCCGTACGGGGTCCGGGAGCGTTCTCGGCGGAGACGCCCGCGACCGGTCCGGCTCCGTGCCCGGGGTCGTCCGGGGAGTGAGCGGTCCCGCTGCCCGAGTCCTCCGCCGGGTGGTCCACCTGCCGGCCGCTGCCCACGCCTCTCCCCGCTCCCCTTGAAGGTCCACGACCACAGGCTCCTGGGCCGAGGACCGCTGACCGGTCGTGCCCGCAACGCCCGTGGACACCACCGCAGGTTGTCTACCCTGCACTTCCACCTGGTACGCCTCGCGGCCCGGGACCGGGCGCCCGACGACAGACGAGCGTACAAGCCCCCTTCGGACGACCCGCCTCCCGGGAACGGGGATCACGGGCCCCGGCGCGCGGCGCGTGCTCACACCATGTCGTCAAGCCTGCCGGGTGGGACAGGAAGGACACGGCGTCGCACCCGCGACACGGGTAGGCCGGTCGGGCCCTACGCGCGACGCGCATGGACCCTCCGCGATCCCCAGGCCCCGACCCTATAGGCACGCGGTGCCGGTGCACGTGCACTTCGGACGAACGCGGTACCCGGAATCCGCACGGGCACCGACGGCGGGACCCGCGCGCGGGAGCGGCGCGAACGCAGCCGCTCCATCACGCACGGTAACCACCGGTGTCGTGAGCTGGGCCGATCCGAACCCGTCCGCTCCGGCTCAGGAACGCCGCTGCTGCCGCGCGGTGGTGTAGAGGCAGACCGCGGCGGCCGTGGCCAGATTCAGGCTTTCGGCCCCGCCGTAGATCGGGACGCTGACCGCGCCGTCGGTCAGGGCGACGGTCTCCTCGGGCAGTCCCCAGGCCTCGTTGCCGAACACCCAGCCGACCGGGCCGTCCAGGTCGCCGCTGTCGGCGACGGCGTGCAGGTCGCGCCGACCGCTGCCGTCCGCGGCCCACACCCGCGCGCCCACGCCGCGCAGGAAGTCGACGGCGCGGGCCACGGGGACGCCAACGACCACGGGCAGGTGGAACAGGCTTCCGGCGGAGGCCCGCACGCACTTGCCGTTGTAGGGGTCGACGGAGGCGTCGGTGAAGATGACGACGTCGGCGCCGGCCGCGTCGGCGGTGCGCAGCACCGTGCCGGCGTTGCCCGGGTCGCGGACGTGGGAGAGCACCGCCGCGAGGCGGACGTCGCCGACACGCTCCAGCGGGACGTCGACGAACTCGCAGACGGCGATGACCCCCTGCGGGGTGACCGTCTGGGCCAGCTCCGACATCACGTCCAGGCTGACCCTGTGGGTGGGCACGTCCACCGCGCGGGCGGCGTCCACCAGGTCGATGTGGCGCTGCATGGCCTCCGCGGTGGCGTAGACCTCGACCACGCCGGGGGCGGCCCCTCCGTGGGGGGACCGCCCCTGGGCACCGTCGACCGCGGCGGCCAGGGCCTCGCGCACAGCCTGCGGGCCCTCGGCGAGGAAGCGCCGCTCGCGTTGGCGGAAGGTGCGCTTGGCGAGCCGCCGAACCCCCTTGATCCTGGGTGAGCGGATGCTCGTGAACTCGTGGCTCGCCATCACCGCTCGCCTAGGCCGCGGCCTCGGCGGGGAGGGCCTTCTTGGCCGTCTCCACCAGGCTGGCGAAGGCGGCCCCGTCGTTGACCGCCAGCTCGGCGAGCATACGGCGGTCGACCTCGATGCCGGCCAGCTTCAGACCCTGCATGAAGCGGTTGTAGGTCAGACCCTGGGCGCGGGCGGCGGCGTTGATGCGCTGGATCCACAGGCGACGGAACTGCCCCTTGCGGTCCTTGCGGTCCCGGTAGGAGTAGGTCATCGAGTGGAGCATCTGCTCCTTGGCCTTGCGGTACAGGCGCGAGCGCTGCCCGCGGTAGCCGCTGGCCCGGTCGAGGACGACCTTGCGCTTCTTCTTGGCGTTGAGAGCCCGCTTCACGCGTGCCACTGGAACTCCCTAGTTGTCTCTTCCGGCGCGCGCGGCGCGCCGACCGGCCCGGCTGCGTCGAACCCGGCGGCCGTGTTGCTTCGGTGGTTCCCTCCCGGGGGCCGTCACCGCACCGGCCGTGGCCGGCGGGCGGGCGCTTCCGCGGAGGTGAGGGGCCCGGGACTACTTGCCGAGCAGCTTGCGCATGTTCTTGGCGTCCGCGGGGGAGAGCACGGCCTCGTTGCCCAGCTTGCGCTTGCGCTTGGAGGTCTTGTGCTCAAGGATGTGGTTCTTGTTGGCACGGCGGCGCATGATCTTGCCGGAGCCGGTGACCTTGAAGCGGTCCTTGGCCCCACTGTGGGTCTTGTTCTTCGGCATGTCGCCGTCGTCTCCTACTCCGTCGGAGTGCCACCCGCCCCCAGGGGGCGGAGGACACGGTTCTTCCGCTGCTGTGTCGGGGACACCGCGCGCCGGTGCACCGCACCCGGGCCGTGCGCGCGCAACCCTTCCCACCACCCGGTCCCTGTCGGCGACCGGGCGGTGGGGGAATTCCCGTCGCTAGGCGTCCGTGCTCTGCTCGCGGCGGGACTTGTCCCCCGCCGCCGCACGGGCCTCGGCCTTGTGCTCGGACCGCCGCTTGTGCGGGCCGATCACCATGACCATGTTGCGACCGTCCTGCTTGGGCTGCGACTCCACGGTGCCAAGGTCCTGGACGTCCTCGGCCAGGCGCGCCAGCAGTCGGCGGCCCAGCTCGGGCCGGGACTGCTCACGGCCGCGGAACATGATCGTCACCTTGACCTTGTCCCCGCTCTTGAGGAACCGCACCACGTGACCCTTCTTGGTCTCGTAGTCGTGCGGGTCGATCTTCGGGCGGAGCTTGATCTCCTTGATGATCGTGTTCGACTGGTTCTTGCGCGACTCGCGGGCCTTGACCGCGGACTCGTACTTGAACTTGCCGTAGTCCATCAGCTTGGCGACCGGCGGACGCGCGGTCGGTGCGACCTCGACGAGGTCGAGGTCGGCCTCCTGGGCCAGACGCAGGGCGTCCTGCACGGAGACGATGCCGACCTGCTCGCCGTTGGGTCCGACGAGACGGACCTCGGGAACCCGGATGCGGTCATTGATGCGGGGCTCGGCGCTGATGAGACCCCTCCCTAGCTATGTCGGATTACCTGGGACCGGTCGCCCGCCTGGTGGTGGACGGCCGTGTGGACCGGGCCGCCCTCGTCCGTCGGGCCGCCGGTCGCGTCGGGGTCCGCATACAGCGAAAACCCCGCCAGCGTTTGCAAGCGGGGTGATCCGACCGGTTATTCCCAGCGAGGTCGCGCGCGCGGACCGGGCACCCCGGACACGGGTGCTCGGTCGACAGAACGCGGCGCGATCGATCGCCGGGCCGGAACCCGCGCGGGCGGTACCCGGCAGGTGGGAGGATCATCTCCGCTTGCGGCTCCGGTGTGGGACACACCGGACCAAGTCGATACCTCATCGTACCAGTGCCCGGAGCCGGTTCGTCCCACCCGGGCGGTCACCCTCCCCCGACAGCGCTCAGGCGGAGACGGAGCGGCGGGCCAGCTCGGCCTCACCGGCCGCGCGCATGGCCTCCACGGGCACCTCGCCGGCGCCGGTCATCAGGCGGACCTGCTCGACGGCCTGGTGCAGGAGCATGGGGAAGCCGCCGACCACACGGCCGCCGCGCGCGGCGACGGCCGCCGCGGCGCGGGTGGGCCAGGGCGAGTAGACGACGTCGAACAGGTCGGCGCGCGAGGCGGCGAGCAGGTCGGCGTGGAGGTCCGCCGCGCCCGAGGGCAGGGAGGACACGACCAGGTCCACGTCCAGGTGCTCGTGCACCTCGGCGAGCGGGGCCACCTCCAGCGGGTGGCCCGTGCGGCGGGCCGCGGCGGCCACCTGTCCGGCCCTGGCCGGATCGCGGGCCAGCACGGTGACCGGCGCGGTCAGGCCGAGCTGGCGCAGCGCGACGAGGGCGGAGGCCGCCGTGGCCCCGGCCCCCAGGACGACCGCGCTGCGGGGGGCGTCGGCCCCGGCCTCGGCCAGGGCCGCGGTGATCCCGGCGACATCGGTGTTGTGGGCGTGCCACTCCCGCCCGCGGCGGACCAGGGTGTTGGCGCCGCCCGCCTGGAGGGCCAGGTCGGAGACGGTGCCGGCCAGTTCCAGGGCGCGGCGCTTGAGCGGCATGGTCAGGGACAGCCCGGCCCACTCCCCGCCGAGTCCGGCGAGGAAGGGCGCGAGCTCCTCCTCACCGCACTCGTGCAGGCCGTAGGACCACTCGTCCAGGCCCATCGCCGCGTAGGCGGCGGTGTGCAGCACCGGTGAGAGCGAGTGGGCCACCGGCGAGCCCAGGACGGCGGCGCGCACCGGTCCCATGTCAGCGTCCCCCTACCATTCGGCCTGGTTCTCGGCCACCATCTGGTTGTGCTCCTCCAGGGTGGTGGAGAAGCCGGTGTGGCCGTTCTCGGGGTCGACGAGCGCGAAGTAGAGGTAGTCCTCGTCGGCCGGTGCCAGGGCCGCCTCGATGGCGTCCACCCCGGGGGCCACGAACGGCCCGGCGGGCAGTCCGGTCATGCCGTAGGTGCTGTAGCCGCGCGGGTCGGCCTCGCAGGAGGCGCGCTGCTCGTTGTCGAGGAAGGTGCCCTCCTCGCCCAGGACGTAGAAGCACGTGCTGTCCATCTGGAGCTGCATGCCCTCCTCCAGGCGGTTGTGCACGACCGCGGAGATGAGGGGCATGTCCTCCTTGGTGCCGGTCTCGGCCTGGACGATGGCCGCGATCGCCATGACCTCGTTGGCGTCGTAGCCCAGCGCCTCGGACCTGCCCTCCAGGTCGATCTCCTCGGCGACCTGGTTGTGCTGGGTGACCATCGTCTTGAGCACCGAGAGCGCGTCGGAGCCCGGGTCGAACCGGTAGGTGGACGGGAACAGGTAGCCCTCGGGCCCCTCGGTGGCGTAGTCGGGCAGGCCGAGTTCGTCCGTCTGGGCGTAGGCCGCGTCCAGTTCCTCCACACTCAGGTCGGTGGCCTCGGAGATCCTCTCGAAGATGCCGTCGGTGCGCAGACCCTCGGGGATGGTGACGCGCCCGCCGACACGGCTGGCCGGGTCGAGCAGGGCGGCCACGGCGGCCTCGCCGCTCATGCCCTGGGCCAGGGAGTAGGTGCCGGGGGCCAGCCCGGAGCCGAGCTCCTCCTCGGGGACGGCGTCCAGCGCGTTGAGGAACGCCCGGGGACTGGCCACGACCCCGGCGTCGGCGAGGTTCTCGCCCACGACCGAGCCCGCGTCGCCCTGCTCGATGACGAACACGGTCTCGCCGCTGCCCTGGCCGTCGAAGTCGGCGGGCAGGACGTAGGTGCGGATGACGGCGTAGCCGCCGCCCGCCACGACCAGGAGCAGGACCAGGGCGAGCACGATCGTCAGGGCCCGGCTCCTGCGGCGGCGCTTCTTGCCGCCCTTGCCCGCGTTGGCGCGGGCCCTCTTGAGCTCCTTGGCCTTCTTGCGGCTGCTGCGGCCGCCCCCGTAGGCCTCGGCGATGTCGGCGAGGTTGGGCTCCTCGTACTCGTCCTCCTCCTCGGGCTCCTCCTCCGGCTCCTCGCGGCGGCCGCGCCTGCGGCGGCCTCCGCGCCGACCGCCGTCGTCGGCCGCGGACGCGCGGCGGGAGCGGCGGGGACGGGGTTCGGGCTCCTCCTCGGAGGCCTCCTCGGCGAAGGACTCGGCGGGCTCCTCCTCGGGCTCCTCGTCCTCCCGGGGGGCCTCGTCCTCCACGGGGGCGCCGCGCCTGCGGCGCCCGCCGCCGCGGCGGCGGCCTCCCCGGTCCTCCTCCGCCTGCCTGCGGCGGGAGCGGCGCGAACGCGGCTCGGGGTCCTCCTGCGGCTCCTCGTCGAAGTCCTGGGCCTCGAACGCGCCGGAGTCGGGCTCCGGGGACGCGGCGAAGGCGTCGGTGCCGGGGAAGGCGCCGCTGTCGGCGGGGGCGTCGGAACGCTCGTCCCACGCGTCGCGGTCGGCGCGCGCGCGGCGGCTGCGGCGGCCGCGGGGCTCCTCCTCGACCGCGGCGAACGCGCCGGTGTCGGCGGAGCCGCTGACGCCGGGGAAGGTCCCGGAGTCGAAGGCGCCGCTGTCCTCGGGGGCGTCGTCCAGGAAGCCCCCCGTGGGCTCGTCGTCGCGTCGGCCGCGCCTGCGGCGCGCGCGACGGCCGCGGGGCTCCTCCTCCGGGGGCGGAGCCGCGGCGGGGGCCTCGTCGGCCGGGGCGCCGCGCCTGCGGCGCCCGCCGCCGCGGCGGGGCTCCTCGGGCTGGGGTTCGGGCTCGGGTTCGGGTTCGGGTTCGGGGCGGGCGCGGCGGCCGCGACGGGGCGGCTCGTCCTCCCCGGAGGACGCGGCCGCGGGGCCCTGCGCGGGCCGGGCGGGTGCGGCGGCCTCGCCCAGGTTGGCCAGGGCGGCCAGGGCGTCCTGGGTCGGGTCGCCCGCCGGACCGGTCTCACGCGGGCGCGCGGGGCCCTGGGAGCGGGGCGGCGCGGGTTCCTGGGACCGGGGCGCCTCCTGGGCCTGACGGCGGGGGGCGCTGGAGCGGGCGGCGCGTCCGCCGCGCAGGGCGTCGGCCGCGCCGCCGCGCCGGGCGGGGCCCGAGGGGCTGGCAGGGTCTTCCGCGGGCGGCTCGGCGCGGTGGCGGCGCCCGGAGGGCTGTCCTTCGGGACTCAACGAGTCGTACCCGCCGCTGCGGGAGGCGTTCCGGGACGGGCGGAACTCACCCGTGCCGGAGTCCTCGTTCCAGTCCGCCGGTTCGGGGCGCGCCCTGCGGCCGCGCGAGGGCGGCTGCGCGGGCGGGGGGCCGCTGAGCGGGTCGTGGTCGTAACCGCGCTCGCGGTCGGCTCGCCCACGATAGGGAGTGTCGGGGTAGTCATCCCTGTCGTTCATCATTCTCCCTGGCTGGAGCGGACGATCTCGCCCGGGGGATGGCCTGTTGACCGTTCCTGGTCCAAGGCGCTCTGGAGGAGCACGGTGGCGGCGGCCTGGTCGATGACCGACCTGCGGGCCCGCCCGCCCCTGGCTCCCTTGGCGGCGAAGGAGGCGCCGGAGAGCAGCTGGCTCTGGGCGGTCACCGTGGTGAGGCGTTCGTCGACCAGACGGACGGGGACGGGGTGCAGGAGAGCGGCGAGCGTGCGCGCGAACTCCCTCGCGGAGCGGGCCGCCGGGCCCTCCTCCCCCGACAGCGAGGCGGGGTAGCCCACCACGACCTCCCGTGCCTGCCTTTCCAGGACCAGCAGGGCGATGCGCTGTGTGTCGCCCTTTCCCCTCCGGACGGTCTCGACCGGGCTGGCGAGCATGCCGCCGGGGTCGCTCGCGGCGACTCCGATGCGTGCGTTGCCGGGGTCTACGGCCAGGCGCACACCGTGCCTCACGAGGACCTCTTCCCGGAACCGGAAGCGGTGCTCGGGCGGGCCGTGCCGTTGCGGACACGGCACCGCGGCTGGGAAATCCTCAACACGGTGGTCCTGTTCGTCAGCTGGATCGCGGGAATCTCCGCACAGACAGCCGTGTGATCGGCTGTGACGCGCCACAGTATGCCCGATTCGATGACAGCACGCAGCCTCAACGGTGTTGGGCGCCGTGCGGGGCCGCGGGCCGCGTCGGCCGCCTCGTACGGGGCGGTTCCGGCGGGGTCCGGGTCGGACGCGCTCCGTCAGAGTGTAAAACACCCGGGAGCCGCCGCTGCGCGCGCGAACGCCGCCGCGGTGCCCGGGAACCGGGCCCGGGGCGGTTCCCCCGCAGGTGGCGGCGGGTCCGGACCCCGTGGGGACCAGCGTGCCCGAGCGCCGTGGAATCCTCCACATGATCACTCTTGGTTATGTTACATATTCATTTCGTGTCCATGCGGGGTTGGGCTGGCGCGCCCGGGGAAACGGCCGGGTCCGGTGGTCCTCGTCACGCCCGCGCACACGCGTCGGGCGTGCGCGGCACAGGTGCCGCACACGCCCGTCGAAACCGTCGGTCTACCCCCGGGCGACGCGCTCCTCCACGGCGCGCAGGGCCTCGTCCACCTTGCCGGGGTCGCTTCCGCCGCCCTGGGCGATGTCGGGCTTGCCGCCGCCACCGCCGCCGAGCGCGCGGGCCGCGATGCCCACCAGCTCGCCCGCCTTGATCCCGGCCTTCTGCGCGGCCTTGTTGGTCGCGATCACCACGACCGGACGGTCCTTGGGCACGGCGGTCATCGCCACGACCGCGGGCTCGTCCTCGCCGAGGCGGTCGCGCACGTCCAGCACCAGCTTGCGCAGGTCGTCGCCGCCGGCGCCCTCCGGCGCCGGGGCGGCCACGACCAGCGCGGAGCCGTGGCGGCGGGCGCCCTCAGCGATCGAACCGGCCGCCTGGAGCACCTGGGCGGCGCGCAGCTTCTCGATCTCCCGCTCGGCGGCGCGCAGCCGGGAGACCATGGAGTCGATGCGCTCGGGCAGTTCCTCGCGCGGGGTCTTGAGCTGCTCGGACAGCTGCCCGACCAGGGTCGACTCCTTGGACAGGCGCCGGAAGGCGTCCACGCCCACCGCCGCCTCCACGCGGCGCACGCCCGAGCCGATGGAGGACTCGCCGAGCAGCTTGACGATGCCCAGCCTCGCGGTGGAGGGCACGTGGGTCCCGCCGCACAGCTCGACGGAGTAGTCGCTCATCTCCACGACGCGTACGCGGTCGCCGTACTTCTCGCCGAACATGGCCATGGCGCCCATCTTCAGCGCCTCGTCCAGGCTCTTCTCCTCGGTCTGGACCGGGATGTCGCCCGCCAGGACGGTGTTGACCTCCTCCTCGACCTCGGCCAGGCGCTCGCCGCCCAGCGCGCTGTCGGCGGTGAAGTCGAAACGCAGCTGGCCGGGGCGGTTCTCCGAACCGGCCTGGCCGGCGGACGGGCCCAGCGCGTTGCGCAGCGCCGAGTGGATGAGGTGGGTCGCCGAGTGCGAGCGCTCGATGGCGTGGCGGCGGCCGGTGTCGATGCCCGCGTGCACGGTGTCGTCCAGGACGACCTCCCCGGAGCGGACGGTGCCGCGGTGCACGAACAGGCCGGGCAGGGGCTTCTGCACGTCCTCCACGTCCACCACGCCGCGGCCGTCCACGGTCAGCGTGCCGGTGTCGGCGAGCTGGCCGCCGCTCTCGGCGTAGAACGGAGTGCTGTCCAGGACGATCTCGACCTTGTCCCCCGCGCGGGCCGCGGGCGCCGAGACGCCGTCCACGACGATGCCCTTGACGCGCGACTCGCTCTCGGACTCGGTGTAGCCGAGGAAGTCGGTCTCCCCCGCGCCCTCCAGCATCCGCGCGTACAGGGAGATGTCGGCGTTGCCGAGCTTCTTGGACCTGGCGTCGGCCTTGGCGGTGTCCTTCTGGCGCTGCATGAGCTCGCGGAAGGAGGACTCGTCCACGGACAGGCCCTGCTCGGCCGCCATCTCCAGGGTGAGGTCGATGGGGAAGCCGTAGGTGTCGTGGAGCTGGAAGGCGTCCGACCCGGAGAAGACGGTGCCGCCCCCGGCGCGCGTGCGCTCGGCGGCGCGGCCGAACAGCGCGGTGCCCGCGCGCAGGGTCTCGGCGAAGTTGCGCTCCTCGGTGTCGATCACACCGTGGATGACGTCGGCCCGGTCCAGCAGGTCGGGGTAGATGTCCTTCATCGCGTCGATGCTGACCTCGGTCAGCTCGTGCATGAAGGCGGTGTCGGTGCCCGAGAGCAGGCGCAGGTTGCGGATGGAGCGGCGCAGGATGCGGCGCAGGACGTACCCGGCCTTCTCGTTGCCGGGCCGCACGCCGTCGCCGACGAGCATGACGGCGCTGCGCACGTGGTCGGCGACCACGCGGAGCATGACGTCCTGCTCCTGGCCGTCGCCGTAGCGGGTGCCGGTGAGCTCGGCGGCGCGGTGCAGGACGCGGCCGATGATGTCGGTCTCGTAGATGTTGTCGACGCCCTGCAGGACCGCCGCGAGGCGCTCCAGGCCCAGGCCGGTGTCGATGTTCTTCTTGGGCAGCTCCCCGAGGATGGGGTACTCCTTGCCGCTGCCCTCACCCCGCTCGTACTGCATGAAGACGAGGTTCCAGATCTCGATGTAGCGGTCCTCGTCGGCCTCGGGGCCGCCGTCGACGCCGTACTCGGGACCGCGGTCGTAGAAGATCTCGGAGCAGGGGCCGCAGGGACCGGGCACGCCCATGTCCCAGTAGTTCTCCTCCTTGCCCATGCGCTGGATGCGCTCGGGCCGCACGCCCACCTTGTCGCGCCAGATCGCCTCGGCCTCGTCGTCGTCGAGGTAGACGGTGACCCACAGCTTCTCGGGGTCGATGCCGAAGCCGCCCTCCTCCACGGGCGTGGTGACCAGCTCCCAGGCCAGCGGGATCGCCCGCTCCTTGAAGTAGTCGCCGAAGGAGAAGTTGCCCAGCATCTGGAAGAACGTGGCGTGCCGGGAGGTCTTGCCGACCTCCTCGATGTCCTTGGTGCGGATGCACTTCTGCACGCTGGTGGCGGTGTCGTGGGGGGGCGTGCGCTGACCCAGGAAGTAGGGCTTGAACGGAACCATGCCTGCGGGCACCAGCAGCAGCGTGGGGTCCTCGGCGATGAGGCTTGCCGAGGGCACGACGGTGTGTCCGTTCTTCTCGAAGAAACTGAGGAAGCGGCGCGCGATCTCTGCCGTCTCCATTGATGCCCTCCTGCTGCTCGGCTCCGCCGCCCTGGGCGACGTGGCTGTCCCTGCCGGGACCGTGGTCACGCGTGGTCGGTAGGCGCCCATCGTAGAGGGAACCGCGCTACCGGCGCGCGTGGTTTGCGGGTGGCCGCCGGGGCCGTCCTGATCAGGACAACGGCGGCGGTCCGGTTGTTCCCAGGCTATCGCCGCCGACCACCGCCGGGCCCCGTCGTCCACAGGCGCTCGCGGCGCAGCGGCAGCCGCGCGGGGGCGGGCTAGCCGGACCCGGGCAGCCCGCGGTCGTCGGCCCCGGGCAGGGGCCGGCGCTCCTTCCTCGGGGCGTACCGGCGCAGGAGTTCCTCCTCCTGCTCGCGCACGGCGTCGGCGAGGTCCTCGTTGAGTTCGCGCAGGGCGCCCCGGTACTCGCTGACCTGGCCCTCCACCCGCTCGGCGATACCGCCCGGGGTGAGGGAGCGCCGGGCGCGGTGGACGCGGTGGACCGCGTAGCCGCCGAGGGCGGCCCCCGCGGCGAGGTAGAACAGTCTGCCGATCACCGGTTCGCCTTCCTCCGGCGGGTGCGCACGACCGCCAGGGCCCTGCGCTGGCCGAGGACGCGGCGCACCCCGTAGGACAGCGAGGCCGCCTTCACCAGCGGGCCGGTGAGCACCGAGCGGGTCAGCGCGGTCATCGTGGAGACGTCCTCGGAACTGGCCTGCACGTTGGCGGTGATCTCCTCGACCCGTTCCAGCGAGGTGTTGGTGCGCTCCACCGTGGACGCGACGTCGTCCAGCAGGGGCGGGGTGCGGTCCCCCAGTTCCGACACGACCTTGGTCGCCTCGTTGATGAGCTTGATGAGCTTGACGAGCGCCACGCACATGAACGTGGCCAGCACCGCCCAGACCACCGCGGCGACGAGCGCGGCGACCTCTCCTCCGGTAAGCATGCGGGCTCCGTGGGCAGATAGAGGGTGACTTCGAGGGTGTGCGGCGGCCCCTCGGGCACGCGCCGGGACCGGGGGCCGGGGGACGCCGGCGACCGCGCCGGGCCGGGCGCCGCGGACGGGCGTTCCTCGGCTCGGCGGATCCTCCCCTTTGGTCCGCGCGGGACGGGCCGGTTTCGGCCGACCCTATCGCGTCCCGCCTCCGGGCGGGCGAGGGCGCCACGGCGCGTCCGAACCCTTCGCGGGACGTCCGCTCCGGGCCGCGGGGATCGACGCCGCGCCCGTCCTGGGGGACAATCGGCCGCAAGCCCGGTCCTTCCGAAAAGCTGACTACGATGTGCGGACACTCAGCCGCCCCTCGGCCCCAGAAGCATCGACAGGACGCTCATGAGCCCTCGTTCTCCCCGAGAGATCTCCGTACTGGTACCGCCGGACCTGGCCCCCCTCTATCCGGACGACCCGTCGCGGATCGGTCCCTACCTCGTCCTCGGACGGCTGGGACAGGGGGGCAGCGGCACCGTCTACGCGGCCGTGGACACCGCCTCCGCGAGCGCGGGCGACCGCCTGGTGGCAGTGAAGGTCCTCACATCCGCCGAACTGGAGTCCGCTGACGCCTACCCCGCGCTGGAGCGGCGGTTGCGGGCCCTGTCCAACGTCGACTCCGCGCGCGTGGTCGTCCCCTTGGCCTTCGACAGCGACGCCAACCCCCCGTGGCTGTCCATGCCCTACATGGCGGGCGAGCGGCTGTCCCACTTCGTCACCAAGCGCGGCGGGCTGGGCACCGGCAAGCTCATCGCGCTGGCCACCGGCCTGGCCGAGGGGCTGTCCGCGCTGCACGCGCGCGGCGTGGCGCACGGGTCGCTGCGCCCCAGCGAGATCCTGCTGGAGTCGCACGGCCCGCACATCATGGAGTGCGCGGTCGTGGCCTCCCCCGAGCGCATGCGCGGGTCGGGGGCGACCTGGCTGAGCCCCGAGCGCTTCCGAGGCGGGACGGCCACGCCCGCCGCCGACGTGTTCGCCTGGGGCGCCGTGGTCGCCTTCGCCGGGACCGGGCGCCTGCCCTTCGGTCCCGGGGAGCCCGAGGAGATCGCCGAGCGCGCCGCGCGGGGCTCCTTCGACCTGACCGGTCTGGCCAAGGGGCTGCAGCCGGTGGTCGGGCGTTCCCTGGACCCCGACCCGGACGGCCGCCCCAGCCTGCGCGAGGTGATCGGCGCGGTCATCGCGGTGTGGCAGGCGCAGAACGCCGCGGAGGGCGGCGGGGCCTCCCCCGCCGGAGGCGCGTCCGCCGCACCGGACCGCGACGAGCTGGCGCGCATCCTGGAGCGCGAGTGGCACGCCGTGGAGCCCCCCGCGCGGGTGCCCGAGGTGATCCGGCTGGAGGGGCGCATGTCCAACCGGCGCCCCGCACGGGCCGTGTTCCTGGCCGCGAGCGCGGTGCTCGCGCTGACACTGGTCGGCGGCGGCGTGTGGGGCGTCTCGCGGCTGCTGGCCCCCGAGCAGGGGGACGCCCTGGTCGCGGGCGCCGACGGTGGGGGGTCCGCGTCGCCGAGCCCCGTCGCCGAGGAGGACCCGCTGACCCTGGTGGTGCGGTTCGACCCCGCCGAGCAGGAGTCCCCCGAGACGGGTCCGTGGGTCTACACCCCCGTCGACCGCGAGGACGAGCCGGTCCGCGGCCGGGGCATCCCCAGCCACGCGGCCTGGGCCGAGCAGTGGGACGTGGCCGGGGAGCCGGGCGAGGCCGTGGTCGCCCCCGACGCCGAGGTGCTCTGCGCCAAGTTCTGCGCCGCGCCCGAGCACCTGTTCATCGACGAGGAGGGCCGCGGCACCTGGGAGCTGACCGGGAGCGACTTCGTCGACTACCTGTCGTGGGGCCCGGTGGTCGTCGTGGAGGTGACCTTCGCCGAACCCGTCGGGGAGGGGGGCGAGGGGCCCCGCGAGATCGTGCGGGTGACGGAGCTGTTCACCGACTGACCTCCGCGGCGCGGGCGCCCGTCCCTGATTCCCCTCCCGGGCGCGTGCGGCGGCCGGGCGCCGTCCGCCGCACGCGCGCCGGTACCGCGGGCCGCTCCCCGGCGTTCAGCCGCGCTGGCCGCCGCCCCGCAGGACCTCCTTGATGCGCTGGAGGACCTCGCCGAAGCGCCGTTCGGCGCCGTGCTGGGTGGGCCGGTAGTACTCGCGGTCGGCGAGCCCGTCGGGGGCGTGCCGCTGGGGGGCGACTCCGCCGGGGAAGTCGTGGGCGTAGCGGTAGCCCTTGCCGTGGCCGAGTTCGGCGGCGCCCCGGTAGTGGCCGTCGCGCAGGTGGGCGGGGACGGGTCCGGCCAGGCCCGCGCGCACGTCGGCCGCGGCGGCGTCGATGGCCGAGACGACCGCGTTGGACTTGGGGGCCAGGCTGATGTGGATGACGGCCTGGGCGAGGTTGATGCGGGCCTCGGGCATGCCGATGAGCTCCACGGCCTGGGCGGCGGCCACTGCGGTCTGCAGGGCGGTGGGGTCGGCCATGCCGACGTCCTCGCTGGCGTGCACGACCACGCGGCGGGCGATGAAGCGGGGGTCCTCACCCGCCTCGATCATGCGGGCGAGGTAGTGCAGGGCGGCGTCGGGGTCGGAGCCTCGCATGCTCTTGATGAAGGCGCTGACGACGTCGTAGTGCTGGTCGCCGGAGCGGTCGTAGCGCACGGCGTGCCGGTCCACGGCGCGTTCGACGTGTTCGGCCGTGATGGTGACCGGCTCCGCGCCGGGGGCGCCCGCGACGAGCGCGGCGGCCTCCAGGTAGGTCAGGGAGCGGCGGCCGTCGCCGCCCGCGAGGCGCACGAGGTGGTCCGCGCCCTCGTCGGAGAGCGTGTAGCGCCCGTCCAGCCCGCGCTCGTCGGCCAGCGCCCGGTCCACCAGGGCGCGGACGTCGGCGTCCTCCAGCGACTCCAGGGACAGCAGGAGCGAACGCGACAGCAGGGGGCTGACCACGGAGAAGAAGGGGTTCTCGGTGGTGGCGCCGATGAAGCTGACCCAGCGGTTCTCCACGGCGGGCAGCAGCGCGTCCTGCTGGGTCTTGTTGAAGCGGTGGACCTCGTCCACGAAGAGCAGGGTGCGGGTGCCGTGCATGCCCATGCGGCGCCGGGCGTCGTCGATGACGGCGCGCACGTCCTTGACCCCGGCGTTGACGGCGGACAGCTCCACGAAGCGGCGCTTGGTGACGCGGCTGACCACGGTGGCCAGGGTGGTCTTGCCGGTGCCGGGCGGGCCCCACAGGAACACGGACATGGGCGCGTCGTCCTCGACCAGGCGGCGCAGCGGGCTGCCCTCCCCGAGCAGGTGGCGCTGGCCCACGACCTCGTCGAGGGTGCGGGGGCGCATGCGCACGGCGAGCGGTTCCTGGCCCCTGGCGGCCTCCGCGCCGGCGTCGTCGAAGAGCGTGTCGGACACCTGTCCAGGGTAGGCCGCCGAGGGCACCGGTCAGGTCGTCGTCGCCACGGCGGCGCGGTCCCGCGCGGGCTCGGCGGAGGGGATCATGCGGGTGATGAGCAGGGCGATGTCGTCGCCGCGCCCGGCCGGGGCCATCTCGGCGATGACGTGCGCGGCGGCCTCGGGGTTCTCGTGGTGCTCGGAGAGCGCCGCGCCGACCCTGGCCAGCCCCTGCCCCATGGGCACCTCGGAGCTCTCCACGAGTCCGTCGGAGCACAGCAGCAGGGCGGTGCCGGGCGGGAGCATGCGGGTGGTGACGGTGTACTCGGGGTCGGGGAGCACGCCCAGCGGCGGTCCGGTCTCGGGCTCCCAGAGCTCGTAGCCGTCGCGGGTGGCCAGGACGACCGGCGGCTGTCCGGCCCAGGCCGCCTGCATGACGCCGCTCTCGCGGTCCACGACGAGGTAGCCGCAGGTGGCGAAGACGATCTCGCCGGTCTCGGTGAGCAGGCGGTTGGTCTCGCCCAGGACGACGCCGGGGTCGGACTGGTTGGTGGCGTAGGCGCGGAAGGCCACGCGGATCTGGCCCATGGCGGCCGCCGCCTCGACGCCGTGCCCCTGGACGTCGCCGACCAGGAGGCCGACCTTGTTCTCGGGGAGTTCGATGACGTCGTAGAAGTCGCCGCAGATGCGCCAGTCTGCGCGGGAGGGGAGGTACTTGGTGGCGATGTCCATGTCGGGGAAGCTGGCCACCTGGCGGGGCAGCATGCGGCGCTGAACCGCGTCGGCCAGTTCCAGTTCGGCCTGCTGCGCCTTGATGCGCTGGAGGGCCTGCCCGGCGAGTCCGGCGAAGGTGAGCATGAGGGCCCGCTCGTCGCGGCTGGCGTGGTGCGGGCGGTCCCAGACCATCTGCCACACGCCCAGTGCGACCTTGCCGTCGCCGAAGATGGGCACGGTGGCCCAGGCCTGGCCGCGCACCTGGCGCATGAGTTCGACGGCGGCGGGGAAGCGGCTGATGATCTCGGCGCGGCTCTCGAAGAAGCGGGGCTGGCGGTCCTGGATGACCGCGCCCATGGGGAAGTCGGTGTCGTCGGCGCGGCGGCCGTCTATGCGGTCGATGTTGCTGGTGGCGCTCTTGGCGTGGGCGCTGGGCGAACTGCGCAGCAGCCCGTTCTCGACGTAGAGGGCGACGGCCTGGACTCCGCCGAAGATGGGCAGGAACTCCTCGCTGAGCAGGTCCATGACCTTGTCGACGGTGGTGGCCGAGACGAGTTTGGAGGACAGCTCGGTGACCAGGCGGCCGTGTTCGGCCTCGGTGCGGCGGCGGTCGGCGAGGCGGCGCACGAGCTGGACGTGCTCGGTGACGTCGTCGACGATGCCCACGAGGCGGTCGGGTTCGCCGGGCACGTAGCGGGCGCGCACGTGCAGGGAGCGCTCGTCGCCGAGGCGGTCGAAGACGCGGAAGCGCTGCTCGTAGTCGCGTCCGGCGAAGGAGGCGGAGATGGCGTCGCGCACGCGGGCGATGTCGTCGGGGTGGACGCGCTCCAGGATGCGTTCGAGTTCGCGGTCGTTCCCGGCCAGCAGCGCGCCGAGCGGGGTGGGGCCGAACATCTCGCGCAGGCGTCCGCTGACCGGGTCCAGGCTCCACAGCACGGAGTCGGAGTTGTCGGTGCGCAGCTCGCCGATCACGCGCAGGTCGGCCTCCTCGGTGGAGAGCACGTGCAGCAGGACGACCGCGCGGGCGCCCTCCGGCCCGTCCCCGGGCAGGGGGCGCAGCTCGGCCTCCACCAGGCGGGCGGCCTTGTGCGCGATGTCCAGGCGCAGGCGGGACCGGCGGCCCCAGTTCCCGGCGAGGGCCTCGTCGTGGGCGCGGGCGCCGCGCTGGGCGTCGTCACCGTCGAGGAGGTCGAACCAGGCCCCTCCGGCGAGATCGGAGGCCTCGCGGCCGAAGAGTTCGGTGAAGGCCAGGTTGGCGTGCACGATCGCGCCGTCGGCCAGGGCGAGCGCCATGGGCTCGGGGGCGTGGGAGAACGCCTCCGCGAGAGCGCTCTCGGAACCATCGCCTGAAGCGCGTTTTCCGTTCACGTATGACTCATCCTCATGTCGTCTCGGACGTCACACCCGCGCGCAGGCGCGGTCACCCTTGAAACGTTCCGACCGGCTCATTCTAGTGTCCGGGGCTGGGCCGGATCTGGTGCCGGAACGGGGGCAGGGCCGACGCACGCGTCGTCCGGCGTCCGTGTGACCTGGCTGGACGCGGACCCGCGTACTCCATCGGCGCGACGGGAGGGCGGCCGATTCCGCACCCGGGGTCGCACCCGAGCGACCACAGGATGGAAATCGTTACGCCCGTGTGACTCAACAGCGCAGAATGCACTCCGCCACCACTTCCGCCCGTGATCGGGGGTGTCCCCGTGAGGTACGTGTCCACTCCACAACACGTTCTCATCGCGGCTCGGAAGGGGTGATTCGCCCTCAACGGTAGGGGATGACGGCTGCCCGCGCATCCGTACCGGGGCACCGAGTCCGCGTCCGGCCACGCGGGCACCCCTCCATGACGCCCGATAACCGACCGTTTTCGCCGAGTGACCGAATGAGACAGGTTCAAAATGGGATGAATTCGGGCACCTGGCGGGGGCCGCGAAATTCTTCGGTCCCGGGACGGCCGGAGGGCGGGCCCGGGGGTCGCGGCGCCTCCCCCGGTACACGGGTCGGGGGCGGCGCGCGCCGTGCGCGCACCGCCCCCGACGGGACCGGCGGCCCCCTACTTCCGCTTCTCCCGCTCCTCGGCCTCGGGGTCGGCGTCCACCCCGGCCTCGGACCGCTGCTCAGCGGTGATCGGCGTGGGCGCGCCCGTCAGCGGGTCGCCGCCCGAGGCGGTCTTGGGGAAGGCGATGACCTCGCGGATGGTCGGCTGACCGGCCAGCAGCATGACGATGCGGTCCCAGCCCACGGCCAGGCCGCCGTGCGGCGGCGGGCCGAACTTGAACGCCTCCAGCAGGAACCCGAACTTCGACTCGGCCTCGGCCTTGCTCAGGCCGATGACGTCGAAGATCCGCTGCTGCATCTCGGCCCGGTGGATACGGATGGAGCCCGAGACCAGCTCGTAGCCGTTGAGCACCAGGTCGAAGGCGCGGGAGTCGGTGCTGCCCGGGTGGTCCTGGAAGTCGGCCTCGTCCTGCACCGCCGGGGCGGTGAAGGGGTGGTGCACCGGCTTCCAGGAGCCCTCCTCGTCGGCCTCCTCGAACAGGGGCATGTCGGTGATCCACAGGATCTCCCACCGGGAGGTGTCGATCAGGTCGCAGCGCCTGCCGATCTCCAGACGGGCCGCGCCCAGCAGCTCCTGGCTCGCGGTCCGGGCGCCCGCGGCGAAGAACACCGCGTCGCCCGGCGCGGCGCCGACCTGGGCGCCCAGGCCCTCGCGCTCGGCCTCGGAGAGGTTCTTGGCCACCGGGCCGCCCAGGGAGCCGTCCTCCTGGACGAGCACGTAGGCCAGGCCCTTCGCGCCGCGCGAGCGCGCCCACTCCTGCCAGGCGTCCAGCTCCTTGCGGGTCTGGGAGGCGCCGCCCGGCATGACCACGGCACCCACGTAGGGGGCCTTGAAGACCCGGAAGGGGGTGTCGGCGAAGTAGGCGGTGACCTCGACCAGCTCCTGACCGAAGCGCAGGTCGGGCTTGTCGGAGCCGAAGCGGTCCATGGCCTCGGCGTAGCGCATGCGCGGGAAGCTCGCGGGCAGCTCGACCCCGCGCACCTCGCGCAGCAGGCGGGTGAACAGCTTCTCGCCGACGGCGAAGAGGTCCTCCTCGTCGACGAAGCTCATCTCCAGGTCGATCTGGGTGAACTCCGGCTGGCGGTCCGCGCGCAGGTCCTCGTCGCGGAAGCAGCGGGTGAGCTGGTAGTAGCGCTCCATGCCGCCGACCATGAGCAGCTGCTTGAACAGCTGCGGGGACTGCGGCAGCGCGTACCAGTGGCCCGGCTGGAGGCGGACCGGGACGAGGAAGTCGCGGGCGCCCTCGGGCGTGGAGCGGGTCATGTAGGGGGTCTCCACGTAGGTGAACCCCAGGTCGCGCATGACCTCGTGGGCGACGTAGGTCGCCTTGGAGCGCAGGCGCAGGTTGTCGGCCATCTCCTGGCGGCGGATGTCCAGGTAGCGGTAGCGCAGCCGGGTCTCCTCGGCCACGTCGGCGGCGCTGTCGAGCTGGAAGGGCAGCGGCGCGGCCTCGCTGAGCACCTCGATCTCGTCGGCGACGACCTCGACGGCGCCGGTGGGGATCTCGGGGTTCTCGTTGCCCTCGGGGCGGACCCGGACCGAGCCGGTGACCTTGATGCAGTACTCGGCGCGCAGGTCGTGGGCGAGGTCGTCCTCGCGGACGACGACCTGGACCACCCCGGAGGCCTCGCGCAGGTCGAGGAAGACCACCCCGCCGTGGTCGCGGCGGCGTGCCACCCATCCGGCGAGGACGACGGTCGCGCCTGCGTGCTCGGCGCGCAACGCACCTGCCTCATGCGTGCGTATCAACGGACTACTCCTTCAGCGTCTCTGTTCGTGTCAAGTGTGCCCGACCTGCGCTCGGGTACGGGCCAGATCCTGCGCACACGGCCTTCGGGCACCCGGTGGGGGGAGGGCCGGGGGAAGGGCGTGCGAAGCCACCGGCCGACCGCCCTCAGGCGGCGCCGGTGCGGGTATCTCGTCCGCCGTGCGGCCGCGCGGGCGCGCTCGGGCGGCGGGCGCCTCGGTGGTGTGGGGTGGTCATACGTCGTTCCCGCGGGACGGAGAGGGCGGCCTGGACACGGGGTCAGCCGGTGATGTCGCGCAGGTAGGGGTTGGTGGCGCGCTCGCGCTCGACGGTGGTGGCCGGGCCGTGGCCCGGCAGGATCTGGGTGGTGTCGGGACGGCCCAGCACGGCGCTGGCGAGGCTGCGCAGCATGGCGGCGTGGTCGCCGCCGGGGAAGTCGGTGCGGCCGATGGAACCGGCGAAGACCAGGTCCCCGGCGAACATCACCGGGACGCCGTCCTCGGTGGTCACCGTGTACACGACCGATCCGGGGGTGTGGCCGGGGGTGTGCTCGACCCCGAACTCCAGTCCGGCCAGGGTGAGGGTGTCGCCGCCGCCGACCTCGACCAGGTGCTCGGGCTCGGTGTGGGGGCCCGGGCCCAGCAGGGCGGACAGCTGCGCGGCGAAGCCGGGGTCCACCCCCGCGGCGGGCTCGGTGAGCAGACCGCGGTCCGCGGCGTGCAGGTGGACGGGGACGCCGTGGCGCGCGCACAGGTCGGCGGCCGACCACACGTGGTCGAAGTGGCCGTGGGTGAGCAGCACCGCGACGGGGGCCAGCCCGTGCTCGGCCAGGACCTTGTCGACCTGCTCGGTGGCCTCCTGGCCGGGGTCGACGATGACGCAGTCGCCGCCCGGGGCCGGTGCGAGCACGTAGCAGTTCGCGGCGAGGGGCCCGGTGGGAAGTGCGGCGATGAGCACGGCGGATGTCGTCCTGTCCTCGGTCGGGTGCGCGGTCGCGGGGCGGCGGGTCCCGGTCCGGACGCAGCGTCCCCCGGGTGCAGCCTATCGAGGCGGGGCGGGGGCGGCGACCCGGTCGTCGTGCCCGGGTACGCGTTTGATCACCATTCGATCACCGCGCGCGGCTGGCCTCTTTGCCAAACCGCGTGGTAATGCCATATTGGTCACCGTCCTTGGTGCACGCCGGGGCCCCGACCTGCGCCAGCGCTGGGCGGGAGGGCGGCCCGGCCCCATACCCGAGGGCGCGCGGACCCGCGTGATCTGCGCAGACGTGAATTCACGGCGCGGCGCCTCCCACCGGATCGCGGGGATATCGTGCTCAGCACGGTGGTTCCCATCGCGAACCGGCGAGGAGTTGCGACGCGACGACCCGAACCCGCCCCACGGCCGGGTTCATGACAGCAGGAGGACACGGTGACCACGGACCCTTGGGGCCGCGTAGACGACGAAGGCACGGTCTACGTGCGCACGAGCGAAGGCGAGCGGGTCGTCGGATCGTGGCAGGCGGGGGCGCCGGAGGAGGCTCTGACCTTCTTCCGGCGCAAGTACGACTCCCTGGTCACCGAGGTGGAGCTGCTGGAGAACCGGCTCCGCAACACCGACCTGTCCGCCTCCGCCGCGATGTCGAACATCGACAAGCTGCGCGACGCGGTCCGGGAGGCCAACGCGGTCGGCGACCTGGAGTCGCTGATGGGGCGCCTGGACGCGCTGGCGGGCCGCGCCGAGGAGCGCAAGGTCGAGCAGAAGCAGGCCCAGGAGCAGGCGCGCGGCCAGGCCCGGGAGGTCAAGGAGCGCATCGTCGCCGAGGCCGAGCGGGTCGCGGTGGAGACGACGCACTGGAAGTCCGGCGGCGAGCGGATGCTCCAGCTCATCGAGGAGTGGAAGAAGGCCCCGCGGGCCGACCGGCCCACCGAGCAGGCGCTGTGGAAGCGCATGTCGGCGGCGCGCAACTCCTTCTCCAAGCGGCGCAAGGCCTACTTCGCCAACCTGGACCAGGAGCGCGAGTCGGTGCGCGTGGAGAAGGAGCGCATCGTGGTGGAGGCCGAGGCCCTGTCGGGCTCCACCGACTGGGGTGCCACGGCCCGCGCCTACCGCGACCTGATGCAGCGCTGGAAGCGCAGCGGCCGGGCGGACCGGGCGAGCGAGGACAAGCTGTGGACGCGCTTCAAGGCCGCGCAGGACACCTTCTTCGACGCGCGCAACGCGACCTTCGCCGAGCGCGACGCCGAACTGCGGGTCAACGCCGAGGCCAAGGAGCGGATCCTGGCCGAGGCCCAGGCGGAGATCCCGAAGATCTCCGACCCGCGCCGGGCGCGTGCGCGGCTGCGCGACTTCCAGGACGCCTGGGAGGAGGCCGGTGAGCTGCCGCGCGACGTGCGCGACCAGTTGGAGGGCGCCTTCCGCCAGATCGAGGACGGCGTGCGCCGGGCCGAGGACGCCGAGTGGGAGCGCAGCAACCCCGAGGCGCGGGCCCGCGCCAGGGACACGGCCGCGCAGTTGGCGGCGGCGATCGCCGACCTGGAGGTCAAGCTCGGCAAGGCCAGGGACAGGGGCGACGAGCGCCGGGTCAGGGAGTACGAGGACGCGCTGGAGGCCCGCCGCTCGTGGCTGGCCGAGGCGGAGAAGGCCCTCGACGAGCTGAGCTGAGCCCGCCGGAAGGGCCGCGCCCCGGGGCGCGGCCCTTCCGCTTGTGCGGCCCCGGGTCAGCCGCGCGGCCCGGCGACCGGTTCGGGCTCCTCCGCGGGCGCGTGCGCGGTCTCGGCGGGTGCGGTCTCGGCGGACACGGGCTCCGGCTCGGACCGGGGACCGGCCTCGGGCCGCGCCCCGGTGCCGGGCACGCGTGCGGTCCCGTGCTCCCCTCCCGGTTCGCTCTCCCCCGCGTCCGGGCCTGGCGCCTGAGCGCCGCCCGCGGTGGCGGGGACGGGGTCGGGCGCCGCCCTGTGGACGATCAGCGTCTCCAGTACGATCCGCGGCCGGTCGGCGGTCCCCTCCGCCGCCGCGTCGGGTCCGGCCCCGACGGACTCCCGGGCCGCGCCCACGGCGGCCTCCTCCGCTCCGTCGGCGTTCACGGGGACGGGCGCCGTCGGCGCCTCGGGCTCCCCCTCCCGGAGGTCCCGGGTGTTGCGGTGGCGCGCCAGGCCGCCGACGCACAGCGCCACCGAGGCCGCGAAGGCCAGCCCCGTGACCACCCACACCGGCGGCACCACCCCATGGACGCGGTGTACGGCCGCGTCACAGGAGACCAGCACCGCTCCCGGCTCCGGGCGCGCGCAGACCGTGGCGACCGGGTGCTCTCCCCCGCCGCGGACCCCGGTGACCTCGCCGGTGAACCGCATGCTCGCGCGGTCCCCGGGCTCCAGGGACCGCGACCAGGTCACCCGCCCCTCCCCCGGCTCGGCCCCGGACGTCCCCGAGACGTAGCGCACGGTCGGGGGGAGGAACTGCACGATCTCGGCCCCGGGCACCGCCTCGTCACCGTCGTTGCGCACGTCGACCGTGTAGTGGATCCGGTCGCCCGGGCCCAGCCGCTGCGCTTCGGAGCGGGACTCCAGGGCCACGTGCAGGCTGTCCGCGCCGGGCACGACCTCCCCTCCGCCGCCTCCCGACCCGTCGGGTGCGTGGTGGGTGCCGGGCAGGGCGAGCAGGGCCACCAGCCCCACCGCAGACACCGCCGTTGCTACGGCCATGGTCTCCTCCGCGTACGAGCACAGAAATGACATTACGTCTATACGGAATAACACGGAGTAGTCACTTCGATCGTGCGCCATGCGGAGGAACCCGGAACACGCGAAAGGGCGCGCACGGCCGGTGACGGCCGTGCGCGCCCACGAGGCCCCTCGCGGGAACCGGTGCCGCGGGTGCGGGTCAGGCGCCCACGAAGGAGCGCAGCGCGGCGGCGCGCTCGGTGCTCTCCCACGTGAACTCGGGCAGCTCACGGCCGAAGTGGCCGTAGGCGGCGGTGCGGGAGTAGATCGGGCGCAGCAGGTCCAGGTCGCGCACGATGGCGGCCGGACGCAGGTCGAAGACCTCCTTGACGGCCTTCTCGATCAGCTCCGGGGCGACCTTCTCGGTGCCGAAGGTCTCGATGAACACGCCGACCGGGTGCGCCTTGCCGATGGCGTAGGCCACCTGGACCTCGGCGCGCTCGGCGAGCTCGGCCGCGACGATGTTCTTGGCGACCCAGCGGGTGGCGTAGGCGGCCGAGCGGTCCACCTTCGACGGGTCCTTGCCGGAGAAGGCGCCGCCGCCGTGGCGGGCGTAGCCTCCGTAGGTGTCCACGATGATCTTGCGGCCCGTGAGGCCGGCGTCGCCCATGGGGCCGCCGATCTCGAACCGGCCGGTCGGGTTGACCAGGAGCCGGTAGTCGTCGGACTCCAGGCCGTAGGCGGCCACGACCGGCTCGATCACGTGCTCGCGGATGTCGGGGGCGAGCATCTCGTCGAGGTTGATGTCGGCCGAGTGCTGGCTGGAGACCACGACGGTGTCCAGGCGGACCGGGGTCTGGCCGTCGTACTCGACCGTGACCTGGGTCTTGCCGTCCGGGCGCAGGTAGGGCACCGTGCCGTTGCGGCGGACCCCGGACAGGCGCTCGGAGAGGGAGTGCGCCAGCTTGATCGGCAGCGGCATGAGTTCGGGGGTCTCGCGGTTGGCGTAGCCGAACATCAGGCCCTGGTCGCCCGCGCCCTGCCGGTTGAGGACGTCGTCCTCGTTGTCGACGCGCGCCTCGTAGGCGGTGTCGACGCCCTGGGCGATGTCGGGGGACTGCGCGTCGATGGAGACGTTGACCCCGCAGGAGTCACCGTCGAACCCCTTGGCGGAGGAGTCGTAGCCGATCTCGAGGATCTTTCCGCGCACGATGGCGGGGATGTCGACGTAGGTCTGGGTGGTGACCTCTCCCGCGATGTGGACCTGACCGGTGGTGATCAGCGTCTCGACCGCGACCCGGCTGCGCGGGTCGTGGGTGAGCATCGCGTCGAGGATCGCGTCACTGATCTGGTCGGCCATCTTGTCGGGATGGCCTTCGGTGACCGACTCGGAGGTGAAAAGGCGGCGGGACACGTTGCGTGACTCCTTGCAGCGGCTGCTGGCTGACATGTGCCGGTGCGGCACGGGCGCCCCCCGGCTGCCTGCCGGGGCGGCCAATACCGACCGACGGGGTTGGTTATCGGTCCACTGTAACGGGACTGCTGGGGGCGGGCACCCCGCGGACGACCTCCCCGGTCGTCACGGGTGCACGTTGAAGTGTGACGTACTCCGCGGTGGGAATCCAGTCCTGGGCACCCGCGGTTCGGCCGGGCCCCGCCGGGCGGGCGCTTCAGCCCAGGCGCGGCAGGACCAGGTCCCAGACGCGGTCGGCGAGATCCTCCTTGGGCCCGGTGGGCACGTCCACCGCGCTGCCGTCCGAGCCCAGGATGACGGCCTGGTTGTCCTCGGTGCCGAACGCGCGCCCGCCGCCGACCTGGTTGACCACGAGCAGGTCGCAGCCCTTGCGCGCCAGTTTGGCGCGGCCGTTGGCGATCACGTCGTCGGTCTCGGCGGCGAAGCCCACGACGGTCTGCGCCAGCCCCTCGGCGTCGCGGGAGGCGACCAGCCCGGCGAGGACGTCGGGGTTCTCGGCCAGCTCGATGGGCGCGGGGGCAGCGCCGGGCCTCTTCTTGATCTTGGAGGCGGCGCTGGCGACCGGCCGGAAGTCGGCCACCGCGGCGCTCATCACGATCGCGTCCGCGCCGACGCGTTCGGTCTCCATGGCCTCGGCCAGCTCCACGGCCGAGCCCGCCCGCACGACGCGCACCCCGGCCGGGTCGGGCAGGGAGACGTTGGCGGCGACCAGGGTCACGTCGGCGCCGCGGGCGGCGGCGGTGCGCGCCAGGGCGTACCCCTGCTTGCCCGAGGAGTGGTTGCCCAGGAAGCGGACCGGGTCGACGGCCTCGCGGGTGCCGCCGGCGGAGACGACCACGCGACGTCCGGCCAGGTCGGGGGCGGCGGTGCCGCGGCGCAGCACGAGGCGGGCGGCCTCGAACAGCTCGGAGGGCTCGGGCAGACGGCCGCGTCCGGTGTCGGCGCCGGTCAGGCGGCCCACGGCCGGATCGAGGACGACGGCGCCGCGCGAGCGCAGGGTGGCCACGTTGGCCTGCGTGGCGGGGTGCTCCCACATCTCGGTGTGCATCGCGGGCGCGAACACCACGGGACAGCGCGCGGTGAGCAGGGTGTTGGTGAGGAGGTCGTCGGCCAGGCCCGCGGCGGCCCTGGCCAGGATGTTGGCGGTGGCCGGGGCCACGAACACCAGGTCGGCCTCCTGGCCGATGCGCACGTGCGGGACCTCGTGGACCCCGTCCCACACACCGGTGGCGACGGGCTGGCCGGACAGGGCGGCCCAGGTGGGCTCACCGACGAAGCGCAGGGCCTCGGCGGTGGGCACGACCCGGACCCGGTGGCCGGACTCGGTCAGGCGGCGCAGCAGTTCGCAGACCTTGTAGGCGGCGATGCCGCCGCCGACGCCGAGGACCACGCGGGGAACGTTTGTGTCACTCACAGAAAGGAGTTCTACCAGCCCCCGGCCGCCCCGCGCGCGCCAGGGGCGCGGCGGGCGGTCGCGAGCCCCGTGCGGGCTCGCGAGCACGCGGAGAAGGCGGGTCAGGAACCCTCGTAGGGCTCCGCGGTGAGCAGTCCGGACCTGACCTCGCGCAGCGCGATGGACAGCGACTTCTCCTGGACCTGGGTCTCCACCAGCGGGCCGACGTACTCCAGCAGGCCCTCGCCCAGCTGGGCGTAGTAGGCGTTGATCTGGCGGGCCCGCTTGGAGGCCATGGTGACCAGGCTGTACTTGCTGTCCACCAGCTCCAGCAGATCGTCGATCGGCGGGTTGGTGATGCCTTCGGCGACGGGCTCGGTACCAGCCACTTCATTACCCCCAGGAATGGTCCGCGGCTCGTCGCGGAGCCGCGGTGGACGGACGTTGGGGCGCCGTCGGGACGGTTCCCGGCGCGGCGCGGACGGCGCGGACCCTGCGGGCCCGGCCGCTATCACACCTTGGGCGCGGTGATCAACGCTAGCAGCTCGTCGCCCACTTCCCGCACGGACGTGTTGACGAGGGTGGTGTCGAACTCCTTCTCAGCGGCCAGCTCGACCCTGGCCACGTCCAGGCGGCGCTGGATCACCTCGTCGGACTCGGTGCCGCGCCCGGTGAGGCGGCGCACCAACTCCTCCCAGGAGGGAGGGGCGAGGAAGACGTGCAGGGCGTCGGGCATGGACTCGCGCACCTGGCGGGCGCCCTGGAGCTCGATCTCCAGCAGGACGGGCACTCCGGCGCGCAGGCGCTCCTCGACGGGACGGCGCGGGGTGCCGTAGCGGTTGCCCGCGAACTGGGCCCACTCCAGGAGCTGGTCCTCGGCGACGAGGCGGTCGAACTCTTCGTCGGTGACGAAGTGGTACTGGACGCCGTCCTGTTCGCCCGGGCGGGGGCGGCGCGTGGTGACCGAGACCGAGAGCCACACGTCGGGGTTCTCACGGCGCAGGTGGGCCACCACCGTGCTCTTGCCCACACCCGAGGGTCCGGACAGCACGGTCAGCCGCTTCTGCGCCGGGCGGGACTGGGATCCGGGATCGGGCATGTGTGTTCGAGGCTTCCCTTCGGGCCCGCCCGCCACGGGCGGGGCCGTGGCCCTCGCGTCGCGCTCCGGCGGGCCGAAGCCGATCCGGGCGCCGTCACCGTGCGGGCGGTCTGGTGTGCGGGGTGTCCGCGTACGGTCGCGGGAAGCTTCCTTTATACCACCGGGCTGCGGCGCGGCCGACAGTCGCGACCCGCCCCGAAACGCACCGCGCCCGGGGTGGGTGCAGGGCCGCAGCGCGGCCGACAGTCGCGAACCGCCTCGAAAGGCACCGCGCCCGGGGTGGGTGCAGGGCCGCGGCGCGGCCGACAGTCGCGACCCGCCCCGAAACGCACCGCGCCCGGGGTGGGTGCAGGGCCGCGGCGCGGCCGACAGTCGCGACCCGCCCCGAAACGCACCGCGCCCGGGGTGGGTGCAGGGCCGCGGCGCGGCCGACAGTCGCGACCCGCCCCGAAACGCACCGCGCCCGGGATAAGCGCAGGGCCGCGGTCGGCGGACGGTCGTGGCCTGGGGCCACCCGCCCGCCGACCGCGGCCCGGCCTGGCTCACCGGGGGTCGGCCGCTGTCGCGGCGTGGTGTGCGCCGCGACTGTGGGGGACGCGGCGGACCGGTGCACTGCGTTCAGGTGCTGCTCGGTACTGCTGGGTGTTGCGGGTACTGCCTGGTGCTACTTGGTGAGGTCGCCGAACTCGGCCTCGAGGGCGGCGCGCTGGTTGGTTCCCAGACCGCGGACACGGCGCGACTCGGCGATGTTGAGCCGCTCCATGATCTGCTTGGCCCGGACCTTGCCGACGCCGGGAAGGGATTCGAGCAGAGCCGAAACCTTCATCTTGCCGATGACGTCGTCCTTGAGGCCGTTGGAAAGGACCTCGGACAGCGAGATGCCGCCGTTCTTCAGCTTGTTCTTGACCTCCGCGCGCTCTTTTCTGGCCTTGGCGGCCTTGGCCAGAGCCGCGGTGCGCTGTTCGGGTGTCAGGGGAGGAAGGGCCACGCCGGGTCACCTCGGTTTTCTACTCGTTTGTAGAGGGCGGACGCCTGCGCAAGTTAGTAGGTCTGACCCCTGTTAGGCAACGCAAAGTGCCCTTTCAGCGGCTATTTCGTCGAACTAACTACTGAGAGTTGTTATTCGACTTCACTGCGAGACGAAAACCAGGACTTTAGTCCCGATTGAAGGAAGTGCGAAGGGTGCCACCAGCGCAGGTCACGTAGGGGTGACGCGGGTCACTCTCGGCAGTGCTCAGCGAGTTTCGGACACGCCAAATTAGTGACCGACAGCGACACATAATCGGCCCTGTCGAACCCCTGTGCACCGGTTCGTCTCCCCGTTCCGTCGATCCCTTGGCCCAGCACCTCCGGACACCGTCGAAGGGCGCCCGCACGGCGCCCCCTCCCTTCGCTCCCTAGACGCGCACCCCCGCCCGTCGCACGGCCGCCGCGAGGGAGGCCGCCGCCGCCCCCGGGTCCGGCGCGCGGGTGATGGGGCGGCCGATGACCAACAGGTCCGCGCCCGCCGCCACGGCCTCCTCCGGGGTCGCCACGCGCGACTGGTCGCCCCTGTCCGCCCCCGCCGGGCGCACGCCCGGCGTGATGAGGGTGACGTCCGGCCCGACCTCGGAGCGGAGCAGGGCCACCTCCTGGGGCGAGCAGACCAGCGCGCGGGCCCCGGCGCCCACCGCCAGGGCGGCCAGGCGCCGCACCGCGTCGCGGGCAGGACCGAGCAGCCCCACCTGCTCCAGGTCGCCCTCGTCCATGGAGGTGAGCACCGTCACGGCGGCGATCCTGGTCTCCGGCGCGGCCTCCACGGCGGCCCGGACCATGTCCGCCCCTCCCCCGGCGTGGACCGTCAGGATCGAGGGGCGCAGGCCGGCGACGCTGCGCGCGGCGCCGGCGACCGTGGCCGGGATGTCGTGCAGCTTCAGGTCGAGGAAGACCCCCAACCGGCTGGCTCCGCGCACCGCGCCGACCACGTCGGGCCCGTAGCGCAGGTACAGCTCCAGGCCCACCTTGACCGTGCTCACGTGCGGCGCGACCGCGGAGGCCCAGGTGGCCGCGGTCTCCAGGTCCCTGGCGTCGAGCGCCACGGCGATGGGCGCGGAGGGCGCGGTGGTCTCGGTCATGTCGGTATCTCCCATCGTGTGCCGCCGACCTGGGTCGGCGCGTGCAAGGCACGGACGTACTTGCGGACGTGCTTACCGCGGCACCTGAGAATGCACGTTCGCTGTCATGTGCACACCATCAAGTGTGCGATTCCCCGGATGGGCCGCTTCATGCGCCCCACCCGTGTCACTTCCCCGTAACGGCCTCCCAGACGGCCGCAGACGGGACGTAGCGGTCAGGACAGTGGTAGAGACCAATTGCGCGTGTTTGGTCGCACAGCGCCATCTGAACGCCGTTCAGGCCGGTCAGGGCCCTTGTGCGCCGCGTGCCCGGCCTGTCACGCCCCAACACCCGTCCGGTGCGCGGCGCCCACCAGGTCGGCGGCCCGCCTCAGCCCGCGTGCCTCCAGCAGCTCGGTGAACTCGCGGAGCACCCGGGCGCACGCCGAGGGGTCGGAGAAGTTGACCGTGCCGACCGCCACCGCGGAGGCCCCGGCCGCCATGAACTCCATCACGTCGGCGCCCGTGCGGACCCCGCCCATCCCGATGATGGGCACGTCCGGGAGCGCCTCGTGCACCCGGTAGACGCACCCCACCGCCAGCGGGCGGATCGCCGGCCCCGACAGTCCGCCCATCCCCCCGGCCACCGCCGGGCGCAGCGTGCGGGTGTCCACGGCCATGCCGCGCACGGTGTTGACCATGGACAGCCCGTCCGCGCGCGCCTCCACGCACGCGGCGGCCAGCTCCACCACGTCGGGGACGTCGGCGGCGAGCTTGGCCAGCACCGGCAGCCCCGAACGGGTGTGGGAGCGCACCGTGCGCACCACCGCAGCGGCCTGGGCCGCGTCGTCCACGTAGCGGCGCCCGGCGGGGTCGGACGGGTCCGGGCTGGAGAGGTTGACCTCGATCGCGCTCACCCCGTCGGCGGCGGAGACGCGTCTGGCGAGTTCGCCGAACTCGGCCATGCCGGTGCCCGCCACGGAGACGATCGCCCGTCCGCCGCGGGAGAGCAGCCAGGGCAGGTCCCGTTGGAGGAACACGTCCACGCCCGGGCCCTGCATGCCCGTCGTGCTGAGCATCCCGCTGGGCGTCTCGGCCATGCGCGGGGACGGGCGCCCGGCGTGGGGTTCCAGCATCACCGACTTGGTGGTGACGGCGCCGATCGAGGCGATGTCGAAGAACTGGGCCAGCTCGCGGCCCGATCCGGCGCACCCGGCGGCGGTGACCACGGGGTTGGGCAGCTCCCAGCCGCCCAGCCGGGTCCTGAGGTCTGCGTTCAACTCTCTCACCCACTGTCTGGTGGTGGTCGGTCCCGGGGGCGGGGCCGGGCCCCTCAGGCGATGTCGCGGGCCGTCTCCGCGGCGCGGGCCGCGCTGGAGCCCTTCCATCCGGGGGCGCCCAGGGCGTCGAAGGGGATCGTGCCCACGTCGTCGAAGCGCACCTGCTCGCCCCGGAAGACCGGGCCGTCCACGCAGGAGCGCACCATGCGGGTGATCCCGTCCTCGCCCACCACCGGGATGACGCAGGTCATGCAGATCCCGGTGCCGCAGGCCATGGTCTCCTCCACCGCCACCTGGACGGGGATGCCGTGGCCGGCCGCCACGGAGGTGACCGCGCGCAGCATCGGCATGGGGCCGCAGGCGTAGACGGCGTCGGACCGGCACTCCTCGATCACCCTGCCCAGGACGTCGGTGACGCGGCCGCGGGTGCCGAAGGAGCCGTCGTCGGTGGTGAAGGCGGCCGTCTCGGCGATGCGGCGGGCGGTGATGGCGCTGAACACCCGGTCGGCGGAGGCGGCGCCCAGCACGAAGTCCACCCGGCAGCCGCGCCTGCGCAGCGACTGGGCCAGCGGGAACAGCGGGGCGCTGCCCGAGCCGCCGCCCACCAGCACGCAGTTGACCGGCTCGCGGGGCAGCGGGAAGGGGCGGCCCAGGGGGCCGACCACGTCCAGCAGGTCGCGCGAGCGCCGCTCGGAGAGCCAGGCGGTGCCGGTGCCGCGCACCGAGAACAGGAACTCGACGGTGCCGCCGTAGTCGGGTTTGACGTCGTGGATCGCGAAGGGGCGGCGCAGCAGGGTGCTGGAGTGGTCGCCGCCGACGGCCACCGACACGAACTGCCCGGAGCGGAACCGCTCGGCTATGCCCGGGGCGACCACGGTGATGGCGTAGTAGGCGTCCACCCTGCGTACGTTCAGCACGGGGCACCTGGTCTGCACCGGTCCGTTGTCGCTCATCAGGTCGTGGCGCTCGAGCCCGGTGTCGCGGACACCGGGGCGTCGGCGCCGCCCTCCCCCCTCTGGGATTCCTGCGTCGTCCTGTGCGCCAACCGTATAGGCGGGGCGCCGTGGACACACCGTCCACGGCGCCCCCGGAGCCCCTCGGGTGTTGGTTCGGGCGCCCGCGGGGTTCTGGAGGTGGCGGAGGCGGGTTCGCGAGGAACGAGCGAACCCGCCGGAGACACCACCGTGCCTGCTACAACCCGGTTCCCGCTCTTCGGGCGCCCGAACAAGGAAAGTACTGCGCGTAGCGTCCGTTGAGGGCGGTAGCCCGCCCGGCGCGAAGCACCCCCGCGGGCGGTGGCGGGCGACGGGCGGGCGGAGCGGAGGCCCAAAGTTGAACAGCCTAGGCCCGGCTGGCGGTGAGGGTGCTCGCGTGCTCCTGGAGGGAGCGCACGCCGAGGTCGCCGCGCACCCGCGCCTCGATGGCCTGGACCGCGGCGGCCAGGCCCTGCACGGTGGTCACGCTGGGCACGCGGCGCACCACCGCGGCGGTGCGGATCTCGTAGCCGTCCAGGCGCGGTCCGGCCTGCCCCGCGCTGCCGAAGGGCGTGTTGACGATGAGGTCCACGCCCCCCGAGTGGATGAGCTGCACGATGGTGGGCTCGCCCGCCGGGCCGCTGCCCTCGCTGTGCTTGCGCACCACGGTGGCGTGCACGCCGTTGCGGCGCAGGACCACGGCGGTGCCCTCGGTGGCCAGGATCTCGAAGCCGAGGTCGGCCAGGCGCTTGACCGGGAAGATCATCGAGCGCTTGTCGCGGTTGGCCACCGAGACGAACACCCGGCCCCGCTCGGGCAGGGAGTCGTTGAGGGCCAGCTGCGACTTGGCGTAGGCGGAGCCGAACTCGGTGTCCAGGCCCATGACCTCGCCGGTGGAGCGCATCTCGGGGCCGAGGATGGTGTCGACCCCCTCGCCCTCCTTGTCGATGAAGCGGTTGAAGGGCAGCACCGCCTCCTTCACCGACACCGGGGCGTCCGCGGGCAGGTCACCGCCGTCGCCGTGCGCGGGCAGCATGCCCTCCTCGCGCAGTTCGGCGATGGTGGCCCCGGCCATGACGCGGGCGGCGGCCTTGGCCAGCGGCACCGCGGTGGCCTTGGACACGAACGGCACGGTGCGCGAGGCGCGCGGGTTGGCCTCCAGGACGTTGAGCACGCCGGAGGCGAGCGCGTACTGGACGTTGATCAGCCCGCGCACGCCCGTGCCTCGGGCGATGGCCTCGGTCGAGTAGCGGATGCGCTCGATGTCCTCGCGGCCCAGGGTGATGGAGGGCAGGGTGCACGCCGAGTCACCGGAGTGGATACCGGCCTCCTCGATGTGCTCCATGACCCCGCCCAGGTACAGGTCGCGACCGTCGTAGAGGGCGTCGACGTCGATCTCGATGGCGTCGTCGAGGAAGCGGTCGATGAGCACCGGGTGCTCGGGGCTGACCTCGGCGTTGCGCTCGATGTAGTCGGCGAGCATCGTCTCGCTGTAGACGATCTCCATGCCGCGGCCGCCCAGCACGTAGGAGGGGCGGACCATGACGGGGTAGCCGATCTCGTCCGCGGCGGCCTTGGCCTCGGCGAAGGAGTGGGCGGTGCCGTACTTGGGCGCGGGCAGCCCGGCGTCGGCCAGGACCTTGCCGAACGCTCCGCGGTCCTCGGCCAGGTCGATGGCCTCGGGGCTGGTGCCGATGATGGGCACCCCGGCGTCCTTGAGGCGGCGGGCCAGGCCGAGCGGGGTCTGGCCGCCCAGCTGGACGATGACCCCGACGACCGGTCCGGCGGCCTGCTCGGCGCGCACGACCTCCAGCACGTCCTCCAGGGTGAGCGGCTCGAAGTAGAGCCGGTCGCTGGTGTCGTAGTCGGTGGAGACCGTCTCGGGGTTGCAGTTGACCATCACGGTCTCGTACCCGGCGTCGGAGAGGGCGAAGGAGGCGTGGACGCAGGAGTAGTCGAACTCCACGCCCTGGCCGATCCGGTTGGGCCCCGACCCCAGGATGATGATCTTGGGCCGGTCGCCCGTGGGGACCTCGGTCTCCTCGTCGTAGCTGGAGTACAGGTAGGGCGTGCGGGCCTCGAACTCGGCGGCGCAGGTGTCCACGGTCAGGTAGACGGGGTGGACGCCCAGGGCGTGGCGCAGCTCGCGGACCACGTCCTCACTGCGGCCGGTGATCTGGCCGATCTGGAGGTCGGAGAAGCCCAGCCCCTTGACCTCGCGCAGCAGGTCGGCGTCGAGCTTGGGGGCCTCGGCCAGGACGCGGGCCGCCTCCTCCAGGCGCAGCATCTGGTCCACGAACCAGGGGTCGATGCGGGTGGCCTCGTGGACCTCCTCGACGGTGGCCCCGGCGCGCAGGGCCTGCTGGACCTGGCGCAGGCGGTGCTCGGTGGGGGTGGCGGCCAGGCGCAGCAGCTCGTCCTTGTCGCCGGGCTCGCCCTCCCAGGTCAGGCCGACGCCCTTCTTCTCCAGGGAGCGCATGGCCTTCTGGAGGGCCTCGGGGAAGGAGCGGCCGATGGCCATGGCCTCGCCCACCGACTTCATGGTGGTGGTCAGGCCGGGGTCGGCGCCGGGGAACTTCTCGAAGGCGAAGCGGGGCACCTTGACGACGACGTAGTCGAGCGTGGGCTCGAAGCTGGCCGGGGTCTCCCGGGTGATGTCGTTGGGGATCTCGTCCAGGGTGTAGCCGACGGCGAGCTTGGCGGCGATCTTGGCGATCGGGAAGCCGGTGGCCTTGGAGGCCAGCGCCGATGAGCGCGACACGCGCGGGTTCATCTCGATGACGATGACCCGGCCGGTGGTGGGGTGGACGGCGAACTGGATGTTGCAGCCGCCGGTGTCCACGCCGACCTCGCGGATGACGGCGATGCCGATGTCGCGCAGCTTCTGGTACTCGCGGTCGGTGAGGGTCATGGCGGGGGCGACGGTGATGGAGTCGCCGGTGTGCACGCCCATGGGGTCGAGGTTCTCGATGGAGCACACGACCACGACGTTGTCGTTGGTGTCGCGCATCAGCTCCAGCTCGTACTCCTTCCAACCGAGGATGGACTCCTCCAGGAGCACCTCGGTGGTCGGGGAGAGCGCCAGGCCCTGTCCGGCGATGCGGCGCAGCTCGGCCGCGTCGTGGGCGAAGCCCGAGCCGGCGCCGCCCATGGTGAAGGAGGGGCGCACGACGACGGGGTAGGAGAGCTCCTCGGCCGCGGCCAGGCACTCCTCCAGGGTGTGGCAGATGCGCGAGCGGGCGGACTCGCCGCCGATGCGCTCGACGATGCCCTTGAAGCTCTCGCGGTCCTCGCCGGACTGGATGGCCTCGATGTTGGCGCCGATGAGCTCGACGCCGTACTTGGCGAGGACGCCCGCCTCGTCCAGGGCGACGGCGGCGTTGAGGGCGGTCTGCCCGCCCAGGGTGGGCAGGAGCGCGTCGGGGCGCTCCTTGGCGATGATCTTCTCGATCATCTCGGTGGTGATCGGCTCGACGTAGGTGGCGTCGGCGATCTCCGGGTCGGTCATGATCGTGGCCGGGTTGGAGTTGACCAGGATGACCCGCAGGCCCTCGGCCCGCAGAACCCGGCAGGCCTGGGTGCCCGAGTAGTCGAACTCGGCCGCCTGTCCGATCACGATCGGGCCGGAGCCGATCACGAGGACGGATGAAAGGTCACTACGGCGCGGCATGCTCTGCTTCCTCTTGCTACTTGGCAGCCGGAGCGGGCTGGGCGGACATCAGGTCGACGAACGCGTCGAAGAGTTCGGCGGCGTCGTGGGGGCCGGCGGCGGCCTCCGGGTGGAACTGGACGCTGAACGCGGGGCGGTCCAGCAGCCGCAGGCCCTCGACGACGCGGTCGTTGAGGCCGATGTGGCTGACCTCGGCCCGGCCGTAGGGGGTGTCGAAGGGCTCGTCGAGGGGGGCGTCGACGGCGAAGCCGTGGTTCTGGCTGGTGATGGCGACCCTGCCGGAGCGGGTGTCGATCACCGGCTGGTTGACGCCCCGGTGCCCGAAGGGCAGCTTGTAGGTGCCCAGGTCCAGGGCGCGGCCCAGGATCTGGTTGCCGAAGCAGATGCCGAAGAGCGGCCTGCCCGCGTCCAGGACGCCGCGCATGGCGGTGACGGGCGCGTCGGCGGTGGCGGGGTCGCCGGGGCCGTTGCTGAAGAACACCCCGTCCGGGTCCAGGGCGAGGATGTCCTCGGCGGTGGCGGTGGCGGGCAGCACGGTGACCCGGCAGCCCCGCTCGGCCAGGCGCTGGGGGGTCATGGCCTTGATGCCCAGGTCCACGGCGGCGACGTGGAAGCGGGCGGGGACGCCCTCGGGCGGCAGGACCTCGTAGGGCTCGCCGGTGCTGACCTCGGCGGCCAGGTCGGCCCCGGCCATGGCGGGCTGCTGGCGCACGCGCTCCAGCAGGGCCCCCGGGTCGGTCTCGGTGGTGCTGATGGCGGCGCGCATGACGCCCTTGTCGCGCAGGTGGCGGGTGAGGGCGCGGGTGCCGGTGAGGGCGATGCCGACCACGCCCTGGCGGCGCAGCTCCTCGTCCAGGGTGCGCTCGGCCCGCCAGTTGGAGGTGATGCGGGCGGGCTCGCGCACGACGTACCCGGCGACCCAGACGCGGCCGGACTCGGGGTCGTCGTCGTTGACGCCGGTGTTGCCGATGTGGGGGGCGGTCATCACCACGATCTGGCGGTGGTAGGAGGGGTCGGTGAGGGTCTCCTGGTAGCCGGTCATGCCGGTGTTGAAGACCGCCTCGCCGAAGGTCTCCCCGGTGGCGCCGAAGGATCGGCCGTGGAAGACCCGGCCGTCCTCGAGTACCAGAATCGCGGGTCCGCTCTCGGACACGTTCGCCCCCTCCTCCGCCGGGCCGTCGGCGGCCCGGGTGTTCTGTTCTGTGCTCACTGGATCTTCCCCTCCAGGACGGTCGGGGCGCCGCGCAGGAACGTGGCGCGCACCCGGCCGGGCAGGGTCATGCCCCGGAAGGGGGTGTTGCCGCTCTTGCTGACCATGGCCGCGCCGTCCACGTCGACGGCGGCGGCCGGGTCGTACAGGACCACGTTGGCGGGCTGGCCGACCGCCAGGTCACGCCCGTGGTCGTGGACGCGGCCGATGCGGGCCGGCGCCGCGGACATGCGGTCGGCGACGCCGGCCCAGGTCAGCAGACCGGTGTCGACCATCGTGCGCTGCACGACCGCCAACGCCGTCTCCAGTCCGACCATTCCCATGGCGGCGGTGGACCACTCGGTCTCCTTGGCCTCCGCGGGGTGGGGGGCGTGGTCGGTGGCGACGATGTCGATCGTGCCGTCGGCCAGGCCCTCGCGCAGCGCCTGGACGTCGTCGGCGGTGCGCAGGGGCGGGTTGACCTTGTAGACGGGATCGTAGCCCTCCACCAGCTCCTCTGTCAGCAGGAGGTGGTGGGGTGTGACCTCGGCGGTGACGTCGCAGCCGCGGGCCTTGGCCCAGCGGATGATGTCGACCGAGCCCTTGGTCGAGACGTGGCACACGTGCAGGCGCGAGCCCACGTGCTGGGCGAGCAGGCAGTCGCGGGCGATGATCGCCTCCTCGGCGACCGCGGGCCAGCCGGGCAGGCCGAGGCGGTCGGAGACGCAGCCCTCGTTCATCTGGGCGCCCTGGGTCAGGCGCGGCTCCTGGGCGTGCTGGGCGATGACGCCGTCGAAGGCCTTGACGTACTCCAGGGCGCGGCGCATGAGCAGGGCGTCGGAGACGCAGATGCCGTCGTCGGAGAAGACGCGCACGCCGGCGGCGGAGTCGGCCATCGCGCCGATCTCGGAGAGGCGCTCCCCGGCCAGGCCGACGGTGACGGCGCCGACGGGGCGCACGTCGCAGTACCCGGCCTCGCGGCCCAGGCGCCAGACCTGTTCGACGACGCCGGCGGTGTCGGCGACGGGGTCGGTGTTGGCCATGGCGTGGACGGCGGTGTAGCCGCCCATGGCGGCGGAGCGGGATCCGGTGGCGACGGTCTCGGCGTCCTCGCGGCCGGGCTCGCGCAGGTGGGTGTGCAGGTCCACCAGGCCGGGCAGGGCGATCAGGCCGGTGGCGTCGACGGTCCGGGCGTCCTCGGGGGCGTCCAGGTCCCGGCCGGTCGCGGCGATCCGGCCGTCGGCCAGGAGCAGGTCGACGGGGTCGCCGCCGAGGGGGCGGGCGCCGCGGATCAGGTGCGGTCCGTGGGTGTCGGGCATCGCGGTGTTGGCTTCCTCGTGTTCTGGGTCGGGGAGGGGCGGCGCGGGGCGCCGGGGCGCGCCGGTGGGCCGGGCGCCCGGGCCCGTGGCGGGGGCCTCGCGTCCCTCAGGTGCGGTGGTACGGGCCGAGGGGGCCCGCGGCAGGGCTGTCAGGAGCCGCCGAGCAGCAGGTAGAGCACGGCCATGCGCAGGCTGACGCCGTTGGCGACCTGCTCGGTGACGGTGCAGCGGGGCGAGTCGGCGACCTCCGCGGAGATCTCCATGCCGCGGACCATCGGGCCGGGGTGCATGACGATCGCGTCCTCGGGCATGCGGGACAGGCGCTCGCCGTCCAGGCCGTAGTTGCGGCTGTACTCGCGCGTGGACGGGAAGAACGACTCGTGCATGCGCTCGGCCTGTACGCGCAGCATCATGACGACGTCGGACTTGGGCAGGACGTCGTCGAGGTCGTAGGAGACCTCGCACGGCCAGGTGTGCACCGAGACCGGCAGCAGGGTGGGCGGCGCGACCAGGGTGACGTGCGCGCCCAGGGTGGTGAGCAGCAGCACGTTGGAGCGGGCGACCCGGCTGTGCAGGATGTCGCCGACGACGGCCACCCGCAGCCCCTCCAGGCGCCCCAGGCGCGAGCGCACGGTGAAGGCGTCCAGCAGGGCCTGGGTGGGGTGTTCGTGGGTGCCGTCGCCCGCGTTGAGGACGGACCCGTCCACCCAGTTGGCGAGGCGGTGGGCGGCGCCGGAGGCGCTGTGCCGGATGACGACGCCGTCGGCGCCCATGGCCTGGAGGGTCAGCGCGGTGTCCTTGAGGCTCTCGCCCTTGGAGACGCTGGAGCCCTTGGCGGAGAAGTTGATGACGTCCGCGGAAAGGCGCTTGGCGGCCAGCTCGAAGGAGGTGCGGGTGCGGGTGGAGTCCTCGTAGAAGAGGTTGACCACGGTGCGCCCGCGCAGGGTGGGCAGCTTCTTGACGGAGCGGTCGCCGACCTGGGCGAGTTCGGCGGCGGTGTCCAGGACGAGGGTGGCCTCGTCGCGGGAGAGGTCGCCGGCGGAGAGAAGGTGGCGCATCAGTCGTTCCCCTCGGTGGCTCCTGGGCGGGGGCGGGACGGGCCGAGCAGCACCGCGTCGTGTCCGTCGGTCTCCTCCAGGCGCACGGTGACGCTCTCGCGCAGCGAGGTGGGCAGGTTCTTGCCCACGTAGTCGGCGCGGATGGGCAGTTCGCGGTGGCCCCGGTCGACCAGGACGGCGAGCTGGACGGCGCGGGGGCGCCCCAGGTCGCCGAGGGCGTCCAGGGCGGCGCGGACGGTGCGGCCGGAGAAGAGGACGTCGTCGACGAGGACGACGACGCGGTCGTCGAGTCCGCCCCGGGGGATCTCGGTCCGGCCGAGGGCGCGGACGGGGGCGGAGCGCAGGTCGTCGCGGTACATGGTGATGTCGAGCGAGCCGGCGGGGACGGTGAGGTCCTCAACCCGTTCGATGCGCCCTGCCAGGCGCTGGGCGAGCGGGACACCGCGCGAGGGGATGCCCAGGAGGGTGACGCCCCGGCCCCCCTTGGTGCGTTCGAGCACCTCGTGGGCGATGCGGGTCAGCGCCCGGTTGATCTCGCTGCCGTCGAGGACGGCGCGGGTGCCCTCGGGCACCTCGGGTGCGGGGGAACCGCCACCGGCGTCACCGGTCGTCGGTTTTTGCGCACGCAAAGTAGTGACTCCCTTCCCTGCCTCACTGAACAGGTCGTTAAAGGATGTCGATCGGAGCCACGCTACCAGCGGCGCTCGCGACCCCCGCGAGGCGGTCGATGACCCGAGGTCACCAATGTGACTCTGGTCACACCACAAGCGAACATGTACCCCCTGAAATGTGGTCATGTCGTCACCCAGTGGATACGGCAACGAAGGGGCCGAAACCTGAAATACCCAGGAGGAATGGGCTTTTCATGCCATCGTGACGTACGACTCGTCCTGATCGGTCCTGACATGAGAGGTGTCTCACTTACGCACGGTTTGGCCACCGATTAGTCGCGTTTCACACCAACGGCTTGACCTGGAAGGCAGACCCCCTTACCGTCACTGTCTGTAACCACTGCCGGGTGGGGTTGCATCCCGTGACCATCCGCTGGACCGCCCAGGCGGCCCGCCGAGTACGAGCGGACGCCCCCCCACCACGCCAGCCACTGTCACGGCCGGGAGCGACAAGAAGATGCCATCCGAATACGCGAAGTCCCTCGGTGCGCGACTGCGTGCCATCCGCACCCAGCAGGGCCTGTCCCTGCACGGGGTGGAAGAGAAGTCCCACGGCCGCTGGAAGGCCGTCGTGGTGGGCTCCTACGAGCGCGGCGACCGCGCCGTCACCGTCCAGAAGCTCGCCGAGCTGGCGGACTTCTACGGCGTGCCGATGTCGGAGCTGCTGCCGGGCGGCGCGGCTCCCACCCCGCTGGGCCCCACGCCCAAGCTGGTCATCGACCTGGAGCGCATGCAGCAGCTGCCGCAGGAGAAGGCCGGGCCGCTGTCCCGCTACGTCGCCACGATCCAGAGCCAGCGGGGTGACTACAACGGGCGGGTGCTCTCCATCCGCCAGGAGGACCTGCGCTCACTCGCGGTCATCTACGACAAGTCGCCCGGGGACCTGACCGAGGAGCTCATCAACTGGGGCGTCCTCGACCCCGAGGCGCGCCGCGCGGTCGACGCCTTCTGACCGGTACCCGAACACCGGGACAACCGAACAGATTCGCACCCGCTCGACGAGAACCGGCGGCCCCGACGGGGGCGCCGGTTCTCGTCGTGTCCACCGGCCGGGGACTGGCCGGCGGACGGGGCCGGAGCGGCGCGGCCGGACGTGGGGCTTCCCCTCCCCAACCCGGCCGCGCCGCCCTCCCGCCGGAGGGGGTCCGACGGGGTGTGTCGAACTCCTGTTCGACACGATCCAGTTAACCCCAGGCCGCCGGGCCCGTCAAGGACCCCGCCCGGCGCCGCGCGCACCCCGCCCGCGCGCGAATCCGCAGGACCGCGGAAGGTCCGGGGAACTACCCTTGGCCCGTGGCAGCCGATACCGAGTTGCGCGAGCTGGGCCCGCCCGCCTTCACGCACGCCGTCCCCGCGCTGCTCCAGGTGTACGAGGCCGCCATGCGCCCGCCCGCGGAGCAGTTGCCCGGGCGCGCCTCCGTCATGAGGGGCCACGCCCGCAACCCGGGCTTTCGCGCGGTGGTGGCCGTGCGCGGCGGCCTCCCGGTCGGCTTCGCCTACGGCTTCCACGGACGCGGCGGCCAGTGGTGGCACGACACGGTGGCGGAGGGGCTGCGCGCGGGCGCCGGGGCCCGCCGGGCGCGCCGCTGCCTGTCCGACGCGCTGGAGGTCGCCGAGGTGCACGTCCACCCGGACGCGCAGAACCGGGGCGTGGGCCGCGCCCTGCTCCACGCCCTGTGCCGGGACAGGCCGGAGCGCACCGCGGTGCTGTCCACGCGTTCGGGACCCTCCGCGGCGCGCCACCTGTACCGCTCGTGCGGGTTCACCGAGGTGCTGGAGGACTTCCGCTTCCCCGGCAGCCCCGGTCAGCCCTTCTCGATCATGGCCGCCCGGCTCCCTCTGACGGGCTCCGGTGACCGGAGATCTCCCGGTAGATCTGCCTGGTGGCCGTGGACCGGTTCGAGGTGATGAAGTGGATGCCCGGCGCGCCCTCGGCCAGCAGCCGCTCGCACATGCGCTGGGCGTGCTCGATGCCGAAGGCCCGCACGGACTCGGCGTCGTCGCCGAAGGAGGCGAACCTCTCGGCCAGGTCGGCCGGGAAGGGGGCGCCGGAGAGCTGCTCCGAGCGCGGGATGAACGAGGTGCGCACCACCGGGAAGACCTCGGGGATGATCGGCACCTCGCAGCCGCGCGCGGCCACCCGGTCGCGCAGGCGCAGGTAGTCCTCGGGGTCGAAGAACATCTGGGTGATGGCGTAGTCGGCGCCCGCCTCGCACTTGCGCACGAAGTGGTCGGTGTCGGTCTCGACGTCGTCCGAACGCGGGTGCTTGTAGGGGAAGGCGGCCACGCCCACGCAGAAGTCGCCGCTGTCCTTGATCAGGCGCACCAGCTCCTCGGCGTAGGTCAGCCCCTGGGGGTGGCGGATCCACTCCCCGTCCGGGTCGCCGGGCGGGTCGCCCCGCACGGCGAGCATGTTGGACACGCCCGCGTCGGCGAGGCGGCCGACGAGGTGGCGCAGCTCCGCCACGGAGTGGTCGACCAGGGTCATGTGCGCGACCGGCAGCAGTGTGGTGTCGGTCGCGATGCGCTCGGTGGTCTCCACGGTCAGCCCGCGCGTGCTGCCGCCCGCGCCGTAGGTGACCGAGACGAAGGCGGGGCCGAGGGCCTCGATCTCCCTGATCGCGCGCCACAGGCGCTCCTGCGCCTGGGGCGTGCGGGGCGGGAAGAACTCGAAGGAGAACATCGGCTCGCCCGCGTCGAGGAGTTCGCGGATGTGACGCGGCCTGGGGGCCGGGCCTCGGGGCGCCACAGGAAGTGTCGGTGCAGCCAGCATGCGCACCAGCTTAGGTCAGAGACCCCCGCGGCGGAGGAGCCGTCCCACCCTGTGAGACCCGTGGCACGCGCCACTCCCGTGCGGCACGACGTGCGAGGATACGGCATGACCCCTCCACCTCCCCCTTCCACCGTCCCTGTTCCCGGACCCGGGTCGCGTCCGCTGTTCTGGGCCTCCCAGCTGCTGCGCTTCGGCTGGCTCCAGGCCCGGGCCTGCGCGTTCGCGGTGTGCATGTTCGCCGGGTTCGCGCTCTCGGCGGTGGTGCCGCTGCCCCTGCCCCGCTACGACGCCCTGCTCGTCTACGCCGTGGCGCTCACCGCCCTGTTCTGGGGCCTGCGCCTGGAGAGCGGCCGGGAGATCGCCGCGATCGCCGGCTTCCACGTGGTGGGGCTGGCCTTCGAGCTGTTCAAGGTGCGGATGGGCTCGTGGTCCTACCCCGAGCCCGCCTGGACCGTGGTGTGGGGCGTACCGCTCTACAGCGGGTTCATGTACGCGGCGGTGGGCTCCTACATCGTGCGCGCCTGGCGGCTGCTGGACCTGGAGCTGGTGCGCTACCGCGCCGCGGCGACCACCGCGGTCGCGGTCGCGGTCTACCTCAACTTCCTCACCCACCACTGGCTGCCGGACCTGCGGGTGCCCTTGGCGGTGCTGCTGGTGGCGGTGACGTGGGGCACGTGGGTTCGCTTCACCGTGGGCGCGCAGCGCCTGCGGATGCCGCTGTCGCTGTCGTTCCTGCTCATCGGGGTGTTCCTGTGGATCGCGGAGAACGTCTCGACCCTGCTGGACGCCTGGCGCTACCCGCACCAGGAGCAGGTGTGGGCGCTGGTGCACCCGGCCAAGCTGGGCGCGTGGGCGCTGCTGGTGACGGTGTCGTTCGTGCTGGTGGCCAGTTGGACGCGGCCCGGACGGGCGGAACCGGACCGGGCCGCGTCCGACAGCCGATAACCTGCGGTTCATGGTGCCTTCCTCTTCCCCGTCCGCCTCCGCCGTCTTCGCTGTCCGCTCCGGCGTGGACCGCGAACTGACCTCCTTCTGCGCCGACCACAGGGCCCAGCTGATGGAGATCGGGGAGGATCTGGCTCCGGCCATGGACGCGCTGGAGACGATGGTCTCCGGCGGCAAGCGCCTGCGGCCGACCTTCTGCTACTGGGGGTGGCGGGGCGCGGGCGGCGCGGCCGACGACGAGCGCGTGGTGCGGGCGGCGGCCTCCCTGGAGTTCCTCCAGGCGTGCGCGCTCGTCCACGACGACGTGATCGACAACAGCGACACCCGGCGCGGTCTGCCCGCTACGCACAAGCGGCTGGCCAAGCTGCACGCCGACCAGGGGTGGAGCGGCGACAGCGAGGGCTTCGGCCAGGGCGCGGCCATCCTGATCGGCGACCTGTGCCTGGCCTGGTCGGACGAGATGTACCAGGCCAGCGGCTTCCCGACGGAGGTGCTGGGCCGGGGGCGGCGCCCCTTCGACGCGATGCGCACCGAGGTCATGGCCGGGCAGTACCTGGACACCCTGGAGCAGGTGCGGGGCACCGGTACACGCGAGGCGGCGCTGCGCGTGATGCGCTACAAGTCCGCCAAGTACACGGTAGAGCGCCCGCTGCACCTGGGCGCGGCGCTGGCGGGCCGCCACGAGGAGCTGGCCGGGGTCTACACCGGCTACGGCATCCCGCTGGGGATCGCCTTCCAGTTGCGCGACGACGTACTGGGCGTGTTCGGCGACCCGTCCACCACCGGCAAGCCCGCCGGGGACGACCTGCGCGAGGGCAAGCGGACGCTGGTGGTGGCCGAGACCCTGGCGCGCGCCGGGGCGGCCGACGCCGAGCGGTTCCGCTCGCTGCTGGGGGCGCCGGACCTGTCGGTGTCCTCGGTGGAGTGGATGTGCTCCCTGATCGAGGGCTCGGGCGCGCTGGCCGTGTGCGAGGAGATGATCGCGGAGTACGCCGACCGGGCCGTCGCGGCCCTGGACAGCCCCGAGCTGGACGAATCCGCCCGCGAGCCGCTGCGCCAGCTGGTCGTGGCCGCCACCTCGCGCTCCTCCTGAGGGTGCTTCCCTAGGGGACTTTCCCGGGTCCGCGCCCGCCCGGGGCCTGTTGTGCCCGTCCGCCCGCTCCGGTTGAATCGCTGACACGACATATCGCGAAATCGGGGAGTCTCCCATGTCTGGGCACACCGTTTCCCGCGGTCCGGTCGGCGCGGGCGAGAGAGCCCTCGCGCCGGACCTGGCGCGCGGGTTCATGCTCCTGTTCATCGCGCTCGCCAACACGGCCTGGTACCTGTGGGCGCTCCCGTCCAGCGGGGGCGGCGTCCACCCGGAGCCCGGCGGCGCGCTGGACCGGATCGCGCAGTTCGCCATCGTCATGGCGGTGGACATGCGCAGCTATCCGATGTTCGCCTTCCTGTTCGGGTACGGCATGGTGCAGCTGGCCCGGCGCCAGGAGGCGGCGGGCTCGTCCGCGCGGGAGGTGAACGCGCTGCTGCGCCGCCGCAACCTGTGGCTGCTCGCGTTCGGCTTCGTCCACGCCCTGCTGCTGTGGATGGGCGACATCCTGGGCGCCTACGGCCTGGCCGGGCTGCTCCTGGGCTGGCTGTTCCTGCGGCGCAGGGACGCCACGCTGCTGGTGTGGGCGGGGGTGTTCACCGGTCTGGCCGCCCTGCTCGCGGCGTTCAGCCTGCTGGGCCTGGCCTTCATGCCCGCGGACGCCCCCTCCTCCGCCGCGTTCGGCATGGACCAGACGGCCGCCAACATCGGCGACGCCTCGACCCTGGGCGCCGCGCTGGGCCGCGTCGTGGCCTGGCCGCTGGTCACGCTGGGCCAGGGACTGCTGGGCATGGTCGTGCCCGCGGCGATCCTGCTCGGCTACTGGGCCGCGCGCCGCAGGATCCTCGAGGAGCCGGGCGCGCACCTGGGCCTGCTGCGCTGGACCGCGGCCCTGGGCGTCGGCGTGGGCTGGCTGGGCGGGCTGCCCATGGCCCTGGCCCAGATCGGGGTCTGGGACCTGTCCCCGGCACAGGCGGGCATGCTGGCCATGCCGCACATGGTGACCGGGCTGGCCGGCGGCCTGGGCTACGTGGCGCTGATCGCGCTGACGGCGCACCGGATCCGGGGGCGCGGTCGCGCGCCGGGCGCGGTGGTCGGCGCGCTGTCGGCGACCGGCAAGCGCTCGCTGTCGGCCTACCTGGCCCAGTCGGTGCTGTGCGCACCGATCCTGGCGGCCTGGGGCCTGGGGCTGGGCGGCGAACTCGCCTCGTGGTCGATGGCCCTGTTCGCGGTGGGCGTGTGGCTGGTGACGGTGGCGGCGTCCTACGCCCTGGAGCGCGCGGGCAGGCGCGGACCGGCCGAGGCGCTGCTGCGCCGCCTGGCCTACCGCCGCCCGGTCGCGCGGGGCGCCCGGCAGGCGGAGGAGCCCGGGAACGCGTCGGGTCGGACGGCGGTCGGACACGGACCGGCCCGGGGCCCGGCGGACGGCGGGCGTCCCGCGCCCTGACCCCGGCGGCCCCGGAGCGCGGGGAGTGCCGACCTCGCCACACCCGGCCCCGCGGCGCAAAAAGGCGCGTGCCGCTCAGCGTCCGGCACGCCCTCGTAACGCAGGATGGGGTGTCATGGGCGACGATCACACGACAAACCACACCATAGGGGTGACGGGGGCGACGGGGGCGCTGGGCGGGCGGGTCGCCGCGCGGATCGCGCGGCTGGGCAGGCCCCAGCGGCTCATCGTACGCGACATCAACCGCGCTCCCGAGTACCCCGGCAGCAGCGCGGCGATGGCGGCCTACGAGGACTCCACGGGCTTCGAGCGGGCGTGCCGGGGGGTGGACACGCTGTTCCTGGTCTCGGCCACCGAGTCCGAGGACCGGATCGACGTCCACGTGAGCGCGGTGGACGCCGCGGTCAAGGCAGGGGTGTCCTGGATCGTCTACCTGTCCTTCCTGCGCGCGGGCCCGGCCTCCACCTTCACGTTCGCGCGCACGCACTTCTTCACCGAGGCGCACATCCGGTCCACGGGGGTGCGCTACACCTTCCTCAGACCCAGCCTGTACCTGGACCTGCTGCCCGACTGGGTGGACGGCGGGGGTGCGGTGCGGGGCCCGGCCGGTGACGGCCGGATCGCGTGGGTCTCGCGCGACGACGTGGCGGACGTGGCCGCGGCCGTGCTGACCGACCCCGCGGCCGCGCGCGCCTCGCACGACACCAGCCACGACGTCACCGGCCCGGAGGCGCTGTCCCTGGGCGCGACGGCGGAGAGGCTGAGCGTGCTCACCGGGCGCTCGGTGCACTACGTGCCCCAGACGCGGGAGGAGGCGCTGGAGTCGCGCCGCGGCGGCGCCCCCGACTGGGCGGTCGAGGGCTGGGTGACCTCCTACGCCGCGATCGCCGCAGGGGAGCTCGACGTGGTCTCGCCCGCCGTCCCCGACCTGACCGGCCATCCCGCCCAGTCCATCGAGGGCTTCCTGCGGCGCCACCCCAGCGCGCTGTCGCACGTCGCGGTCTGACCGCGGCCCGCCCTCCGCGCCGTACGCCCGCGCGGGGCGGCCCCCTGTGCCGTGGATCTCCCCCGACACCCGGCCCTTGACCTCAACAAATATTGAGGTAAGAGGCTGAGCGGTGTCGGAGACAGGCGGTGCGCACCGAGGGAGAGCGACATGCGAGCGGTACAGGTCCGTGAGTTCGGCGGCCCGGAGGTCCTGGTGGTCCGGGACGTGCCCGAGCCCGAGGCGGGACCGGGGCAGGCGCTGGTGGAGGTCGCCGCGGCGAACGTGATGTACCTGGACACCCTGGTCCGCGGCGGCTGGGGGCTGGACCACTTCCCCGTGACTCCCCCCTACGTCCCCGGCGCGGGCGTGGCAGGGCGGGTGGTCCGGATCGGCCCGGGCGTGGACCCGGGCTGGGAGGGGGTCGCGGTGGTCGCCGACACCGGGCACACGGACGGAACGCCGGAAAGACCCGCCCTGCCCGTGGACGGTTACGCCGAGCGGGCCGTGGTCCCGGAGTCGGCTCTGGTCAGGGTGCCCGAGGAGGTGGACCCCCGGGCGGCGCTGGCCCTGCTGCACGACGGGCCGACCGCGCTGGCGCTCGAGCGGGCGGCGGGCTTCGGGCCCAGCACCACGGTCCTGGTCGCCGCGGCCGCCGGAGGGGCGGGCACCCTGGCCGTCCAGTTGGCCCGCAGGGCCGGGGCACGGGTCATCGGCGCGGCCGGGGGCGGGGCCAAACTGGCCCTGGTCCGCGAACTGGGCGCGCAGGAGACCGTGGACTACTCCGAGCCGGACTGGCCGGAGCGGGTGCGCGCGCTGACCGGCGGCGCCGGGGTCGACGTGGTCCTGGACGGCGCCGGGGGCGCGCTGGGCGCGGCGGCCTTCGCGACCCTGGCCGACGGCGGCCGGTTCGTCGGCTACGGCTCGGCGGGCGGAAGCTTCACGGAGGTGGACGCGCGGGAGGCCGCGAGCCGCGGGATCGGGGTCCTGGGGCTGTCCGACCTCAAACAGGCCGGGGACGACCGGCGGGACGCCCTGCGGCTGGTGCTGGAGATGGCCCGTATGGGCAGGATCACCCCGCACGTGGGCCTGACCCTGCCGTTGGAGCGGGCCGCCGAGGCGCACGCCGCCCTGGAGGGGCGCACGGTGCTCGGCAAGGTCCTGCTGGTCCCCTAGAACCGGGCGGCGCTGACCGCTCGGACGCCGGAGGCGGCTCCGGGCGCCGGTCAGCCCCCGGCGCGGGCCGCCAGGCGCTGGCGCAGAGCGGCGGCGGCGGCCCGGGGGTCCTCCGCCTCCGTGATCGCGCGCACGACCACGACCCGGCGGGCCCCGGCGTCCAGCACGCGGTCGATGTTGTCGGCGTCGATCCCGCCGATGGCGAACCAGGGGCGGTCGGTGCCCAGCGCGGCCGCCTCCTCCACCAGCTCCAGCCCGGCGGCCGGGCGGCCCGGCTTGGTGGGGGTCGCCCAAGTCGGTCCGACGCAGAAGTAGTCGCTGCCGGGCTCCTCGGCGGAGGCGGCCGCGGCGGCGACGTCGTTGTTGGAGCGGCCGATCAGGGGGTCGGCGCCGATGATGTCGCGGGCCATGGGCACGGGCAGGTCCCGCTGGCCCAGGTGGAGGACGTCGGCGCGCACGGCGCGGGCGATGTCGGCGCGGTCGTTGACCGCAAGCAGGGCGCCGTACCGCTCGCACGCCTCCTTCATCACCTCCAGGGCCGCGATCTCCTCGCGCGCCTCCAGGCCCTTGTCCCGGAGCTGGATGATGTCCACTCCCCCGGCAAGGGCCGCGTCGGCGAACTCGGCCAGGTCTCCCCGGCTGGTCCGGGCGTCGGTGCACAGGTACAGAAGCGATGCGTCCAGGCGCTTGCGCAGGCTGGTTCCGTGGCTGGTCCTCACACGCTCCACCCTAGGCCCTGGTGCGTTCGGACCCAAGGGGGAGGAGCGCGGCGGCGCGCCCCTCCCCTCTCCCCCACGGGTCGCGAACGGGCCCGTGGGGCCGCGGACTAGAAGGCCAGGCTCTGGGCCCGGCGGCGCACCTCGGTGCCCCGGTTCTCGCGCATGGCCTGGATCGGCGTGCCCGGCAGGGAGTCGTCGGGGGTGAACAGCCAGCGCAGGGCCTCCTCGGAGGAGAAGCCCGCGTCGGTGAGCAGCAGCAGCGTCCCCGGCAGACCCTTGACCAGGTCGTCGCCGTCGATGAAGGCCGCGGGAATGGAGAGTTCGCCGTCGCGGACCACACCCATCATGCGGTTCTCGCGGATCAGCGTCTTGATCCGGTTCGGGCTCACGCCCAGCGGAGCGGCGGCTTCCTTGAGGGTCAGCCAGTCGCCGATCAGCGTGTCGATGTCGCGTTGTGTCACACCACCAATCTGCCACATCCGCGCACCTCCTTCCCCCCGGCACGGCGCACGTCGGCCACGGGTCCTAGAATGGGGACAGACCCCTACATCCCGCGGGAGCCGGGTGGGACCCGGCTGAGAGGGAGGCTGTGAGCCTCCGACCGCACGAACCTGATCCGGATCATGCCGGCGAAGGGAGTGGAAGCCACAGCCGTGCGCACCTCCGACGATTTCCACCGCGACCGCGTCGTCGTGGTCGGCGGCGGCCTGGTCGGGCGGGTCACCGCCTGGCGGGCCGCCCAACGCGGACTGAGCGTCACCCTGGTCGAGTCCGACCCCGCCCGCGCGGCCTCCACCGTGGCCGCGGGCATGCTGACCCCCGCCACCGAGGCGGCGTTCGGCGAGGAGCCCCTCATGGAGCTGGGCATCCGCTCGGCCCGCATGTACGCGGACTTCGTCGCCGAACTGGAGGAGGCCAGCGGCCTGGACGTGGGCCACCGCGCCACCGGCACGCTGCTGGTCGCCTTCGACCGCGACGACCTGGCCGTCCTCACCGAACTGCACGCGCTCCAGCGGAGGCTGGGCATCGCAGCCGAGCGCCTGACCGGCCGCGAGTGCCGCCGCCTGGAGCCCATGCTCGCCCCGTCCGTGCGCGGCGGCGTCCTGGCCCCCGACGACCACTCCGTGGACCCGCGGCGGCTGCTGCGCGCCCTGGCCGCGGCGGGCGGGCGCGCGGGCGTGACCGAGGTCCGCGGGCTGGTCGGGGAGGTCCTCTCCCCCGGCCCCGGGGGCGCCCGGCTGGGCGTGCGCCTGACCGGGGAGGCCGCGGCGGGCCAGACCCTGCCCGCGCACCAGGTGGTGCTGGCCGCGGGCTGCTGGGGCAACGGCATCGCGGTCCCCGAACCCGTGGTCCCGCCGCTGCGCCCGGTCAAGGGGCAACTGCTGCGCGCCCGGGTGCCCGACGGGGAACCGCCGCTCGTCGGCCGGACCGTCCGCGGCCTGGTCCGGGGATTCCCGACCTACCTGGTGCCGCGCGCCGACGGCGAGGTCGTCATCGGCGCCACCCAGGAGGAGCTGGGCCACGACACCTCGCTCACCGCCGGGGGGCTCTGGCAGGTGCTGAGGGACGCGCGCGAACTCGTCCCCGGGGTGAGCGAACTGGAGGTCACCGAGACCTGCGTCGGGCTGCGCCCCGGCTCCCCCGACAACGAACCCCTCCTGGGACCCACCCGGGTCCCGGGGCTGCACCTGGCCGCCGGGCACTTCCGGCACGGGGTCCTGCTGACCCCGGTGACCGGTGAGGCCATGGCCCGGGCCCTGACCGACGGAGACCTGCCCGAGTACGCCCGCCGTTTCACGGCACGACGCGCAAGTAGGTAGTAGCAGTGGAACTGATCATCAACGGCGACCGCCGCGAGTTCGCCGACGAGACGACCGTGGAAGCGGTCGTGCGCGACCTGACCGGCGCCGAGGCCCCCGGCGGTGTCGCCGTGGCCGTCAACGACGAGGTGGTGCGCCGGACCGCGTGGGCCGCGAGCCCGCTCAACCAGGGCGACCGCGTGGACGTCCTCACCGCGGTGCAGGGAGGCTGAGGATGAACGACGACCTCGTGATCGCGGGAACCTCCTTCGGGTCCCGGCTCATCACCGGAACCGGCGGAGCCCCCTCCCTGGAGGTCCTGGAGGAGGCCCTGATCGCCTCCGGCACCGAGCTGACCACCGTGGCGATGCGCCGGGTCTCCCCCGGCACGCGGGGGTCGGTGTGGGACGTCCTGACCCGCAACAGCATCCGGGCGCTGCCCAACACCGCCGGGTGCTTCACCGCCGTCGACGCGGTGCGCACCGCGCGCCTGGGCCGCGAGGCGCTGGAGACCGACTGGGTCAAGCTGGAGGTGGTCGCGGACGAGCACACGCTGCTGCCCGACCCCGTCGAGCTGCTGGAGGCCGCCGAACAGCTGGTGGACGAGGGCTTCACCGTGCTGCCCTACACCAACGACGACCCCGTGCTGGCCCGGCGCCTGGAGCAGGTGGGCTGCGCCGCGGTGATGCCCCTGGCCGCCCCGATCGGCTCCGGGCTGGGCATCCGCAACCCGCACAACCTGGAGCTGATCGTCGAGCAGGCCGGTGTGCCGGTCATCGTGGACGCGGGGATCGGCACCGCCAGCGACGCCGCACTGGCCATGGAGCTGGGCTGCGACGCGGTCCTGCTGGCCACGGCCGTGACCCGCGCCCAGGACCCGGTGCGCATGGCCGCCGCGATGCGCGACGCCGTACGCGCGGGCCGCGGCGCGCGCCTGGCCGGCCGCATCCCCGTGCGGCGCTACGCCCAGGCCTCCTCGCCCTCCGTGAGTTAGGCCACCGGGCCCCGCGCCCCGCCCCGGCCCGCCGCCGACCGGTGCGTTCCGGCCGGGGAGTTTGGCGGTGTCCTCTACCGTGGAACGAGTGCGCGGCCCCGCAAGGGCGCATCCCGCACACCACGACAACCCAGGCGCGAGCGTCCCCACCGCCGACGGAGCGGGCCTCACCGGGAACGGGGAGACCCGGCGACCGGCGGGGCACACACCACCGGAACCGGGAGGGCCCCGGCCGGGGCCGGGGCCCGTCCTCCGGGGAGACCGAACAGTCCTCCCCGGGGTCCCACCGGCCCCGCCGACACCGGAACGGGACGGCGCGACCGCGAACCGCGGGGCAGACCTGGCGTGGGCTTCCGCTATCGTGTCGGTTCGACACCCGGTGTCGGGTACGCGCCACCGGCCGCGACAGCCCGCGCTCCCCGCAGCAAGGACACTACTCCGCCGTGGACATGACGACTTCCGACCCGCTCGTAGGCGCCACCCTGGACCGACGTTACTTCGTGGAGTCCAGGATCGCCGGAGGCGGGATGGCGACCGTCTACGTCGCCCACGACCTGAGGTTGGACCGACGGCTGGCCCTGAAGGTGATGCACCCTTCGCTGGCCCAGGACCCGACCTTCGTGCAGCGCTTCATCAACGAGGCGCACTCCGTCGCCAAGCTCTCCCACCCCAACGTCGTGCAGGTCTTCGACCAGGGTGAGGACCAGGGGCACGTGTTCCTGGCCATGGAGTACGTACCCGGGCGCACCCTGCGCGACCTGCTCAAGTCCCGGGGCAGGCTCGGCGCCCACGACGCCCTGAACGCCATGGCCCCGGTGCTGGCCGCGCTCGGCGCCGCCCACCAGGCGGGCATGGTCCACCGCGACGTCAAGCCCGAGAACGTCCTCATCACCGAGGACGGCCGGGTCAAGGTCGCCGACTTCGGACTGGCCCGCGCCGTGGAGCAGTCCAACCAGGGGCTGACCCGCACGGGCACCCTCATGGGCACGGCGGCCTACCTGGCCCCCGAGCAGATCGAGAAGGGCGTCGCCGACGCCCGCAGCGACGTGTACGCGGCGGGCATCATGCTCTACGAGCTGCTCACCGGCAGCCAGCCGCACACCGGCGAGACGCCCATCGCGATCGCCTACCAGCACGTCAACGAGGACGTCCCGCGCCCCTCGCACTTCCTGCCCGGCCTGCCCGCGGAGGTCGACGCGCTGGTCACCAAGGCCACCGAGCGCGACCCCAGGTACCGTCCCAGCAACGCGGGCCAGTACCTGGCCAAGGTCCTGGCGGTGCTCAACGGCCTGCCCGCGTCTCCCCCCGCCTCCGCTGCCGACCAGGCCCCGCTGACACCCGTCGCCCCGGCGGCGGCGACCACGGCCTCGGTGACCGCGCCCCAGCTCATCGCCGGGGGCGCCGGTCCGGGCACCGAGAACGCGACCATGGTCGTGGACATGGCCTCGGCCGGGCTCGACGACGGCCGCTACGACGACTACGACCGCGGCAAGGACGGGTACGGCGACGACGACGGGTACGACGACTACCGTGACGGCCCCGGCGACCGGCGCCGCCGCAACCTGCTGATCGGGATCGGCGCGGCGGTCCTGGCGATCGTCCTGCTCGGCGCGGGCTGGTGGTTCCTCGTCGGCCAGTACGAGAACGTCCCCGACGTGGTGGGCAGCGACCCCGAGGCCGCGAGCCAGATGATCCGCGACGAGGGACTGCGCTACGACCTGTCCTCCGATGCCGTCTACAGCGACGCCGAACCGGGCACGGTCGGCGAGACCGACCCCGAGGTGGGCACCCGCCTGTCCCCCGACGACGTGGTCACCGTGTACCTGTCCAAGGGCCCGCAGACGGTGGAGATGCCCGACCTGGTCGAGATGGACGCCGCCGACGCCCTCAAGGAGCTGGAGGACCTCGGCTTCGCCCCGGACAACATCGTGCAGGAGGACGTGAGCTCCACCGAGATCGAGCCCGGCGCGGTGGTCTCCACCTCCCCCGAGGCGGGCGCGGAGGCCGACCGGGAGGAGCCGGTCACCGTCACCGTCAGCCAGGGCATCCCGGTGCCCGCGGTGGTCGGCGAGGACCTGGACACCGCCCGCCAGATGCTGGAGGGCGAGGGCCTGTCCGTCGAGGTGGTCGAGGAGGAGAGCGCGGACGTCGAGGAGGGCAAGGTCATCCAGCAGAGCCCCGACAGCGGCTCCAGCATCGGCTCCGGCGGCACCGTCACCCTCACCGTCTCCACCGGCCCGCCCGGCGTGGACGTCCCCGACGTGGTCGGCATGCGGGTCAACGACGCGCGCGAGGCGCTGGAGGAGGCCGGTTTCAAGGTCAAGGTCGAGCGCGTCTTCGGCGGCCGCGAGGTGGCGCACCAGTCGCACACCGGCAGGGCGCCCGAGGACACCGAGATCACGATCACCGCGACTCCGGGCGGCATCGACCTGGGCGACTTCGGCGAGGGCGGCGGCAACGGCCGCGGCGACGACGATGACGACTGACCGGCCCGGGCGCGCGGCCTGAGCCGGAAGCGAGGGGGCGGGACCGGTCGGTCCCGCCCCCTCGCCGTGTGCGGCCGACCCCGCGAGGGGGTACGGCCGCCGCCCCGGCTGGGTCGGCGCGGCCCCCGCCCCTTGCACCGCCCCGGTCGTCGGCCCGTACCGTGGGCGCCGCCCGCCCGGGATAGGGTCGCCTGCATGGCGAGCGAGGCGATCCGGGTACTGGTGGTGGACGACCACCCCATGTGGCGCGACGCGGTCGCGCGCGACCTCGGCGAGGCCGGTATCGAGGTCGTGGGCACCGCGGGGGACGGCGCCAAGGCGCTGCGCATCGCCCCGGCCGCACGCCCCACCCTGGCCGTCGTGGACCTGCACCTGCCCGACATGAGCGGGGTCGAGCTGACCGCGGGCCTGGTGGCGCTGTCCCCGCCGCCGCGGGTGCTGGTGCTGTCGGCCAGCGGGGCCAGCGACGACGTACTGGCCGCGGTGAAGGCCGGGGCCACCGGTTACCTGGTCAAGTCGGCGGGGCGGGAGGAACTGCTGGACGCGGTGCGCCGGGTGCACGAGGGCGTGGCCGTGTACACACCGGGCCTGGCCGGACTGGTGCTGGGCGAGTACCGCAGGCTCTCGTCGGCGGATCGCTCCCGGGAGCCGGAGGCGCCGGAGCTGACCCCCCGCGAGACCGAGGTGCTGCGCCTGGTCGCCAAGGGGCTGGCCTACAAGCAGATCGCGCAGCGGCTGGGCATCTCCCACCGCACCGTGCAGAACCACGTGCAGAACACCCTCACCAAGCTGCACCTGCACAACAGGGTGGAGCTGGTGCGCTACGCCATCGACCGGGGCCTGGACGACTGACGCTGGGCGCGTCCGCGCCCTCCGCCCCCTCCGGGCCGGGCGCGTTCACCGCGTATTCTCCTCCCCGGGTTGGCCCCGGATCACCGCTCCCACTATGGTCTAGACCATATGGCGCCATGCGTCGTAAAACACACAACGTCGAGGAGAATTCGTATGCGAGTCGGGGTGCTGACCGGCGGTGGGGACTGCCCTGGTCTGAACGCGGTCATCCGCGCAGTGGTCCGCAAGGGCATCAAGGACTACGGCTACGAGTTCATCGGCTTCCGGGACGGTTGGCGCGGTCCGCTGGAGGGCGACACCATGCCGCTGGACGTGACGGCCGTGCGCGGCATCCTGCCCCGGGGCGGCACGATCCTGGGCTCCTCGCGCACCAACCTCATGAAGATCGAGGGCGGTGTCGAGCGGGTCAAGGACAACATGGCCGGACTGGGCGTCGACGCCCTGGTCGCCATCGGCGGCGAGGACACCCTCGGCGTGGCCCGCCAGCTGCACGACCGCGGCGTCAACGTCGTCGGCGTGCCCAAGACCATCGACAACGACCTCAACGCGACCGACTACACCTTCGGTTTCGACACGGCCGTGAACATCGCCATGGAGGCGATCGACCGCCTGCACACCACCGCCGAGTCGCACCACCGGGCGCTGGTGGTGGAGGTCATGGGCCGCCACGCCGGGTGGATCGCGCTGCACTCGGGCATGGCCGCGGGCGCCAACGTCATCCTCATCCCCGAGCGGCCCTTCGACATCGACGAGGTCGTCAAGCACGTCGAGAGCCGCTTCGAGACCCAGTACGCGCCGATCATCGTGGTCGCCGAGGGCGCGCACCCCAAGGAGGGCCAGATGGAGCTGGCCACCGGGGAGACCGACTCCTTCGGCCACGTGCGCCTGGGCGGCATCGGCCAGCGGCTGGCCGACGAGATCGAGCAGCGCACCGGCAAGGAGGCCCGCTCGGTGGTCCTGGGCCACGTGCAGCGCGGCGGCACGCCCACCGCGTTCGACCGCGTGCTGGCCACCCGCCTGGGCGTGAACGCCATCGAGGCCGTGCACGACAAGGCCTTCGGCAAGATGGTCGGCCTCCAGGGCACGGACATCGTCCGCGTGAACCTGGCCGAGGCGACCGACACCCTCAAGACCGTGCCCTCCTCGCGCTACGAGGAGGCCGAGGTCTTCTTCGGCTAGGCACACCCACGGCCCGGAGCCCGGGAACCGGATTGTCCCGGGGCTCCCCCGGAGGGACCGGCCGCCGGCCACGCGCGCCGGCCCCTCCGGAACGGCCCGCGCCCCCTCCCAGCTCCCAGGGAGGGGGCGCGCCGCGTCCGGGGGCGGCGGCCGTGTGCCCGCCGCCTCCCGCCCGTCCCGACCGAAAACGGACGGAGCGGTGGACGGGATGTTCGATACTGGAGGATGGCGATGGACGCTCCCGGCCCCGTCCCGCCGCTCCCACCTCACACCGGGACACGAAGGCATCCACCGGAGGTAGCACCATGTCCGCGTCGCTTGAGTCCGCGCCGCTCCCCGCAGCCCTGGCCGGGTCCGACGCCGGGCTCGGCGAGCTCTGCGTGCTCATGAAGCTCGGCGAGATCGTCCTCAAGGGCTCCAACCGCAGGCTGTTCGAGCGGCGGCTGCACAACAACATCCGCGCCTCCGTGCGCGACCTGGGCGAGATCCGCCTCTCCCAGCGCGGCGCGGGCGTGATCATCGTGCGCAAGCCCGAGGCCTCCGACCTGGAGGTCGCCGAGATCGCCGACCGCATGGCCAACGTCATGGGCGTGGTCCGGGTGCACCTGGTCCGCCGCGTGCCCAAGGACCTGGACGCCGTCACCGACATCGGCGTGCGCGTCATGGAGGGCCGCCAGGGCACCTTCGCCGTGCGCGCCCGGCGCCGCGACAAGCGCTTCGAGATGACCTCGTCGGAGCTGGCCGGGTACCTGGGCTCGAAGATCATCGAGGCGCACGGCTACCAGGTCAACCTCAAGCGCCCCGACAACACCCTGTTCGTCGAGGTGGACAAGGACGAGGCGTTCGTGTTCACCGACGGCGTGCCCGGCCAGGGCGGCCTGCCCGCCGGGATGAGCGGCCGCGGCCTGGTGCTGATGTCGGGCGGGATCGACTCCCCCGTCGCCGCGCACCGGATGATCCGGCGCGGGCTCAAGGTCGACTTCCTGCACTTCTCCGGCATGCCGTTCACCGGCCCGGAGTCGATCTACAAGGCCTACAGCCTCGTCCGCCAGCTGGACCGCTACCAGGTGGGCTCGCGGCTGTTCGTCATCCCCTTCGGCAAGGCCCAGCAGCAGCTGAAGAGCTCGGGGATCGAACGCCTCCAGATCGTCGCCCAGCGCCGCCTCATGCTCAAGACCGCCGAGGCCCTGGCCGACGACCTGAACGCGGAGTGCCTGATCACCGGGGACGCGCTGGGCCAGGTGTCCAGCCAGACCATGACCAACCTGACCGCCCTGGACGACGCGGTGGACCTGCCGATCCTGCGTCCGCTCATCGGCATGGACAAGACCGAGATCATGGACCAGGCCCGCCGGATCGGGACGCTGGCCATCTCGGAGCTGCCCGACGAGGACTGCTGCACCATGCTGACCCCGCGCCAGGTGGAGACCGCGGCCAAAATCCCGGACCTGCGCCAGATCGAGAAGCGCCTGGACGCCGAGGAGCTGGCCGAGCACCTGGTCACTACCGCGCAGGTGCACAAGCCCAGCTTCCTGGGCGACGCCGCGCCCAAGCGCGTGGCGCCCGCGTCCGCTTCGGTGGCCGCCACCGCCTAGCGCGCGACGACGGCGCCCCGGCCCCGCCCCGCGTGCGGGGAACGGCCGGGGCGCCGCCGTGTTCAGCCCCCGGGTCTCACAGGCCGGCCAGTTCTCGGCCCGGCGCCGGGGTCAGGGTGCGGCCCGTCAGGGCGGCCAGGGTGCCCGCCAGGTCGCGCAGCTCGGCCAGGTCCTCGTGCAGGAGGGCCTGCGGGCCGTCGCACAGGGCGTTCTCCGGGTGGGGGTGCACGTCGACGATGACGCCGTCCGCGCCGACCGCCACGGCCGCGCGCGAGAGCGGCAGCACCAGCTCGCGCTTGCCGCCCGAGTGGGACGGGTCGACGATCACCGGAAGGTGGGACAGGTTCTGGGCGACCGGGACGGCGCTGATGTCCAGGGTGTTGCGGGTGGCCTTCTCGAAGGTGCGGATGCCGCGCTCGCACAGGACGATGTCGAGGTTGCCGCGCTGGGCGATGTACTCGGCGGCCATCAGCCACTCCTCGATGGTCGCGCTCATGCCGCGCTTGAGCAGGACCGGCTTGCCCGCGTCTCCCACCGCCTGGAGGAGGGCGAAGTTCTGCATGTTGCGGGTGCCGACCTGGAGCATGTCGGCGTAGGAGGCGACCAGCTCCACGTCGGCGGCGTCCACGACCTCGGTGACGATGGGCAGGCCGGTCTCCTCGCGCACGTCGGCGAGGATCCGCAGGCCCTCCTCACCCAGACCCTGGAAGGCGTAGGGGGAGGTGCGGGGCTTGTAGGCGCCGCCGCGCAGCAGGGACGCCCCCGCCTCCATCGCCATCCGGGCCGCGGCCAGGGTCTGCTCGGGGGTCTCGACGGCGCAGGGCCCGGCGATGACCGTGACGTTGTCGCCGCCGATCGGCACTCCGCGCACGCTGACGACGGTGCGGCTGTCGTGGTTCTCCCGGCTGACGAGCTTGTAGGGGGCGGAGATGCGCAGGACGTCGCTGACGCCCGGCTTGGCGGCCAGGCCCAGGTCCTGGAAGCGCTCGACGTCGCCGACGAGGCCGATGATCGTGCGGCTCACGCCGCGCGTCACGTAGGCCTCGCCTCCCGCGGAGGAGACCAGCTCGACCAGATCGTCGATGTTCTCGGGGGTGGCGTCCGGCGCCATCACGATGACCATGTGCGTTGTCCCTAGCTGCTTGTCGGTTGGGTGAACGAGCCGACCGGCGCCCGGAACGAGAAAAGCCCCGGGCTCTACCGGCCCGGGGCTCAAGTCGTCTGTGTCAGCGCAGCGCTCTACAGGCGACCGGGGTGTCGGGCCGGTAGCCATAAAAGCGCCAGAAGTTCCGCTGCATGGCTGGAACTATAGCGCACGGTCACCGCATGTCCGCACACCCGGGGCGAGTGACCTGTCTCTCGTCGGCGCCTGACAGGATGGCCGCACGCACGTTCTCCCCACGGGGAAGGCGTTCGCGCGGCCGACCGGCCGGGCGCGCCGCGGGAGCCCACAGACGAGCAGGGGGACGGAAGTGTCCGAGGGAACGGACGAGGACGACACGGACGGGGCCCGGTCCCGGATGCCTCCCGGGCAGGCGGTGCGCCACGAGCACAAGCCGCTGCACTACGGGCCGGTGCCCGCCTTCCGCCCTCAGCGGTGGGACCTGCGGGTCACGGGGGCGACCGAGGACCTGGGGGCGTACCGCTGGACGTGGGAGGAGTTCGCGCGGCTGCCGCGCACGGACTCGGTGAGCGACTTCCACTGCGTGATGCGGTTCAGCGCCCCGGACGTGCCCTGGCGCGGGGTGCGCGCCGCGGACCTGGTGGCCGCGGCCCCGCCCGCGCCGGAGGCCACGCACGTGATGGCGTGGGGCGAGTACGGGTACGGCGCGAACCTGCGCATGGACGACTTCCTCGCGGAGGGGGTGCTGCTGGCGACCCACCGCGACGGCGAGCCCCTGGCCCCCGACCACGGCGCGCCGCTGCGCCTGGTGGTGCCGCACCTGTACGGGTGGAAGAGCGTGAAGTGGCTGCGCGCGGTGGAGTACATGACCGCGGACCGCCGCGGTTTCTGGGAGGAGCGCGGCTACCACAACCGGGGTGACCCGTGGCGGGAGCAGCGGTTCTCCCACCAGGAGGAGGAGCAGGAGCCGGGCCGGGCTCCGCGGCGGTGAGCCGTGCGGGGCCCTCAGCCGCGCGGGACGCGCATCTCCACCTCGGTGCCCTGGCCGGGGACCGACACGTACTCGACGGTGCCGCCCAGGTCGCGGACCCGGCCCAGCACGGACTGGGCCACGCCGATGCGGCCCTCGGAACGGGCCCGCTCCAGGCGTCCGGGCTCGATGCCGGGGCCCTCGTCGCGCACGGACACGGTCACCGCGTCGTCCTCGTCCTCCACCAGCACCCAGGCGCGCGTGCCCTCGGGGCAGTGCCGCTCCACGTTGTCCAGGGCGGCGAGCACGGCGGCGGCCAGTTCGGCGGCGGTGTGCGCGGGCAGGACGACGGGCGTGGCGGGCGCGGACACCGACACGTGGGCCGACTCGGCGCGTCGCAGCGGCTCGCGCAGGTCCACCGCGGGCCCGGACGCGGCCGCGCGCCCCGCGGGAGGCGGCGCCGCCCCGCCGGTTGCGTCCGCCCCGTCCGTCCCGCCGGAGGCGTCCTCCGACGATCCGATCGCGACCAGCGCGCGCAGGCGCGCCTCCTGCTCACCGGCCATCCGGCCCAGTTCGGCGGCCTCTCCCCCGGCCTCGGCGCCGCGCCTGCTCACCAGGGACAGCACCTGGAGCACCGAGTCGTGGATCGAGCGGGCCAGCTGCTCGCGCTCGCGGGTGCGCGCCTCCAGCGCGACCGCCTGGGCGAACCGCCGTTCGGCACGCTCCGACATCCAGGACATGTACCCGACCGCCAGTCCGGCCAGGAGCAGCAGAACCACGCCGCGGGCGGTCGCGGCGGTCACGGCGGCGTCCATGACCGTGCGCAGGGTGAGGTCGGCGAGGCCGTAGAGCACGGCGACGGCCGCGGCGGCGCGCCCGCCCCAGATGACGCTGGCCGCCAGGGCGGTGCCCGCGAACCAGTAGCCGCTCAGCGGCGGGGCCTGGGTGAGGTAGAACGGCGTGGCCGCCGGGGCGGTGGCGAACAGGCACGCGAAGGCCACCGCGAGGTCGGCGGTGAGCACGCGCCAGTCGCGCAGGTGCGGGCGGGCGTAGGCGCGGGTGGTGAACGCCGTCCACACGACCATGACCGCCAGCACCGTCCAGGCCAGCCAGGGCCGGGTCAGGTGCTCGTGGTGCTGGATGAGGAGGAACAGGGCGTAGACCAGGGACGCTGCGCGGAAGACGGCGAAGGCGCGCCAGAGGGGGAAGTCGAAGCCCAGGGGTCAGACCACCGCCCCGTTGTCGGGCCCGCCGTCTCCGGGCGGCCGGGAGTCGGTCATGCGCAGGATGAGCACGACGAAGCTGACGAGGAAGGCCAGCACCGCGACGAACATCAGCCAGTTGGGCAGGGAGACGCCGACGAACGCGGCCCCGAACACCAGCACCGGCGCGCCCAGCAGGCACAGCCAGGCCGCGATGCCCACCCGGTCGCCCTGGAGCAGGGGCGGCGGTGGCGGGGGCTCGTAGTGGCCCTCCAGGTCGGCCTCGGCCCGGCGCCGGGCCTCCTCTTCCGCCGTCTCGCGTTCCTCCCCGTCCCCGGCTCCAACGGTCCCGCCGGCCAGGATGTCGCCGGCGGAGGAGGCCTCCCCCGCCGGGGCGCTGAGGTTCTCGGCGTCGGGCCAGGCTGCGCGGCGGCGCTGCCCCCGGGTGTCGGCGTCGTCGTAGAAGCGGGCGACCAGGTCATTCCAGACCTCGTCCTCGTCCGCGGTCCGGGCGGGCGCGGCGTCGGGGTCGACGTTGGCGGGCGGGCCGTCCAGCAGGTCGCCGCCGACCGTCGCGTCGGGGGCCTCGTGGGGGGCGGTCTCCCCGCCCTCCTCGGCGTCGGCGTCGGAACGGGGCTCGCCGCGCGGAGCCAGCAGGTCGGGGGCCGTCCCGGGCTGCCCGTCCAGGTCGGGCAGCTCGGTGCCCAGGACCCTCTCGGCCGCGGCCCGCTCCTCGGCGTCCACGTACAGGTGGTCGGTGGGCGGGTCGTCGGCCTGGCTGCCCGCGGGTTCCAGGACGTCCTCGTCCAGGGGCACGGCGTAGGCGGCGATGCCGCTGCGCCGGAGCGCCTCCAGCATGAGGTCGGCGTGCGAGGGCGCGAGCAGGATCAGCGGAACGTAGGCGTCGGCGAGCAGGCCGTTTCCCCGACGTTGCGTCATCGGTCGGCTCCTTCCCCGCTTCTACTGTGCTCTCGCACGAAGGCGAGGCTCCCGTCGAAGACGACGGCGGCGTCATGGTCGAGGGTCGCCACGTGGTAGCTGTCGTGGAGCAGGTGGATCGTCAGCCCGGTGTTGACCGCTCTCCTAGCGAGGATACGCAGACTGCGCGGTCCGACGACGTGGTCCTGGGTGCTCCGGTAGGCCAGGATCGGCGCTCGCAAACCGGACATGCCCTCCTGAACCCCGCGCCACAGCTTCGGGAGTGTCGCCGCGGCCGCGGTGGGGACGCGGTCGTACCCGCCCTCGGTGGTGTCGTCCTTGGAGACGTCGCAGCCCAGACCGGGCGTGGAGGGCATGATCCGCGAGACCAGGCGGCGGACGGGGGCGATGACAGGCAGGCGCCGGTCCTCCACCGCCAGGGAGGGGTTGACTAGCACGACCCCGCGTACGAGGCCGGGGTGCCTCTGGGCCAGGCGCAGGCTGAGGGCGCCGCCCATGGACAGCCCCATGACGAACACCTCCTCACAGCGCGAGGCCAGGTCCAGCAGGGCCCGTTCGGCCTCGGCGAGCCAGTCGTCGCTGGTGGTGAGGTTCATGTCGTGCCAGACCGTGCCGTGCCCGGGCAGCAGGGGCGCCTCGACGCTGAGTCCGGCGGCGGCCAGGTGCTCGGCCCAGGGGCGCATCGAGTACGGGGAGCCGGTGAAACCGTGGCAGAGCAGGACGCCCGTGCCCGATCCGCGGTGACTGAACGGCTCAGCGCCCGGGATCAGGAGAGGGGCGTCGGTCGGTCTCACGGAGCGGCTCCAGGGATCGTGCGGTGCGCGGGGGACGGGGGTCTGCGGCGACCGGAGCGGAGGCACGGGAAACCCTGGCTCCTGCCGTGAGGCTAACCGTTCGGCGGTCCGTTCGCCATGAGTGCACACTAACGTTCCCGCCCCCGGGGACCGGAGGCAGGCACCCGCCACGCGGGCCGACTGAGTATCCTCTTCTGCGTCGGGCCGACGGCCCGTTCGGGGGCGCTTTGGCACTCGCGCTCACACGGTGGGAGGATGGCGCACGTCAGGCGGCGGCTCCTCCCCCACTCTCCGGGCGCGAGCCCTCCTGACAATGTCGGCAGAGCGGGACGGTGAATCGTGGCAGACCCTGCCCAGTGCTCCCCGCGTGTGCAGGGGTGATCTGAGCGATGTTCTACTGGGTGGTCAAGGCGATCCTGGGGCCGGTCCTGGCCGTACTGTGGCAGCCGCGCGCCGAGGGCGTGGAGAACGTGCCGCGCCGCGGTCCGGCGATCATGGTCAGCAACCACCTGTCCTTCTCCGACCACTTCTTCGGTCCGCTGCCGCTGCCGCGCAAGATCACCTTCCTGGCCAAGGCCGAGTACTTCACCGGCACGGGCGTCAAGGGGCTGCTGAGCCGGGCGTTCTTCACCGGCGTGGGGCAGATCCCCATCGACCGCTCGGGCGGCAAGGCCAGCGAGGCGGCGCTGCGCACGGGCCTGAGGGTGCTCAAGCGCGGCGACCTCCTGGGCATCTACCCCGAGGGCACCCGCTCCCCCGACGGCAAGCTCTACCGCGGCCGGACGGGTGTGGCGCGGCTGGCGCTGGAGGCCAAGGCCCCGGTGGTGCCGATGGCGATGATCAACCTGGAGAAGATCATGCCCCCCGGCCGCACGGTGCCCAAGCTGGGTGTGCGCCCCAAGGTCAAGTTCGGCAAGCCGCTGGACTTCTCGCGCTACCACGGCATGGAGAAGGACCCGCGCGTGCTGCGGGCCATCACCGACGAGATCATGTACGCGCTGATGGAGCTGTCCGGCCAGGAGTACGTGGACCGCTACGCGCAGTCGGTCAAGGCCGAACTGGAGGCGGAGGCCAAGGAGGCCAAGCGCGAGCAGCACGCCAGCGACAAGGACCGCAGACGGACCGAGCGCGAGCGGCGCAAGGGGGAGCGGCGGTCCCGCCGCGAGGAGAAGCGGGAGGCGCGCGGGAAGAGGAAGGGCGGGGACGCGGACTCCGCGGACCCGACCGCCGCCCAGGAGTAGCCCGCGCGGCGGCCCCACACGCGGACGGCCCCCGCGACCCCGCGGCGGGGGTCGCGGGGGCCGTCCGCTCTCCGGTGGCCGGGTCAGTGCCGGGCGAGGTCGCCGGCGCCGACGATGCCCGCCTCTCCGCCGAGTTCGGCCAGGCGCACATCGGCCATGCGGCGTCCGGGGCGGCCCGGGACGTTGCGCGCGAAGGCGGCGCGGACCGGGTCCAGCAGGATGGACCCGGCGTCGGAGACTCCGCCGCCCAGGACGAAGCACTCGGGGTCGAGGATGGCGGCCAGGTCGGCCAGGCCGTGCCCGGCCCACTCCCCCACCTTGGCGAAGCACTCCAGGGCGGCCCTGTCCCCCTCCAGCGCCGCCTGGGTGATGACGTGGCCCTCCACCTGGTCGATGACGCCGTCGGCGAGCTTGAGCATGCGCTCGGCGGCCACGGGGTCGGTCAGCGCCAGGTCCTGGGCCTCGGCGACCAGGGCGCGGCCGCTGGCGTACTGCTCCCAGCAGCCGTGGTTGCCGCAGGCGCAGCGGCGGCCGTGCGGGACCATCCGGTAGTGCCCGACCTCCGCGGCCACGCCGTAGCGGCCGCGGTGCAGCGCGCCGTCGATGACCAGGCCGCCGCCGATGCCGGTGCCCAGGGTGATGCACACGATGTGGTCGCTGCCGCGCCCGGCGCCGAACCTGGCCTCGGCCCAGGCCGCGGCGTTGGCGTCGTTCTCGATGACCACGGGCATCCCGACGCGCTCCTGGACGTGGTCGCGGAGGGGCTCGTCGCGCAGGCCGAGGTTGACGGCGACCTGGACGGTGGCGCGGTCCTCGTCCACGAACCCCGCCACACCCACCCCGACGGCCCGGACGGCGTCGGCCTCCTGGCGGCCGCACAGCTCCCCGACGGCCCTGGCCACGACGTCGGCCAGGGCCTGCGGGTCGTTGGAGGGGGTGGGGTACTTGACCTTGTCGAGGATCTGCCCTTCGGGGTCGACGACCCCGGCGGCGACCTTGGTCCCGCCGATGTCTACGCCGATGGTCAGCATGGGGGCAGCTCCTTCGTACTTACGCCCGAACTCTGACATAAGTCTCAAGGTTCATGGCAAAGTGTTTTCAGATGATGTATGCCATCTGATTAAACCAGGCATGAGGCGACCCCCGACACCCCCGGAGTCGAACCGTGATCTCCTCCCGTTCACCCCGCGGTGACCTGGCGTTCCTCGCCTTCCGTCCCGCCTTCGCCACCCTGCGTCCGGCCCTGCGGACCGCGCTCCGCGGCGCCGTCGGCGCGGGTCTGCTCCAGGGAGCGCTCGACCACGTCCCAGGTGCGGCCAAGGGCGCCGACGGCGGCCAGTCCGGCGCGGCCGAGGTGCCCGACGACCTCGGGGCCGGACGTGCGCACGATGTCGAGGAGCTCCTCCAGCGGGGGGCGCCGGTCGCCCGTCTCCAGGCGGATGGCCTCCTCCCACACGTCTCCCTTGCTCGGGGGCGGCGAGGTCACGGCGCCGACCCCGCGCTTGACCCCGGCCGTCAGCAGCCTGCGCTGGAGGGTGGTCACCAGCTTCAGCGCGTCGTCGATGAGGTCGGGGTCCTCGCCCCTGCCCGCACCCGGACCGCCGTTGCGACCGGTGTTCTCCGTCATGTCAGCTTCCTCCTTCGCGCCGCGTTCTGCTTCAAGGTAACCGGACGTCCGGGCGCCGGGGAGGTTTCTCAGGGCAGGTTCAGGGGCGAATCAGGGACGCGGGCGCCGCTACGGGGAGTGAGGCCGAGGGGAAAGCGCAATGACCGCGAAAAAGCACAAAGGACCCAAGATTCACATACAGCGCATAGTTCTCACGACGTGCGCAAACACTACGCCGGGCGTATAGTCTCGCGTGCGTACGAGGGAAAGATCCACATTCTTCCCCCGCCCGGGCACCACCGCGTCCGCCGCGCCGGGCACGACCCAGGGTCACCGTTGGATACCGAACGACAACGTGTTCTACTCATGAGTAGGGTGGTGTTGTTACGGTCATCACGTCCCGTACTACCCGAACCCGTACACGTCCAGGAGCACCACGTGCGCGAATACAGCTCTCCCGCGAAGGCTGAGATCTCCGACGACGCGCGACTGACCGACACGCTCTACGCGCGCGCGGCCAGCGAGCCCAACGCCGTCACCGCCCGTCGCCAGGAGTCCGGCCAGTGGCACGACGTCACCGTGGCGGAGCTGCACGCCGACATCGCCGCGTACGCCAAGGCCCTGATCGACGCGGGCATCGAGCACGGCGACCGCGTCGCCCTGATGTCGCGCACCCGCTACGAGTGGACGGTCGTCGACTACGCCATCTGGTCCGTCGGCGGCGTGACCGTCCCGATCTACGAGACCTCCTCCGCCGAGCAGATCGAGTGGATCCTCACCGACTCCGGCGCCAAGGCCGCCTTCGTGGAGAACGACGCCCACGCCGAGCGCGTCGAGTCGGTCCGCGCCCGCACCCCCGAGCTCGGCCCCGTCTGGCGGTTCGACGACCCCGGGTACGCCGAGCTGCGCTCCGCTGGCTCGGAGGTGAGCGACGAGGCGCTGGAGAAGCGCCGCACGGCGGTCAAGGCCGACGATCTCGCCACCCTCATCTACACCTCGGGCACCACCGGCCGCCCCAAGGGCTGCGAGCTCACCCACCGCAACTTCCTCTTCATCTCCCACAACGCGTTGGAGGGCCCGGCCCGCCAGGTCCTGCGCAGCAAGGAGAACCCCTCCACGCTGCTGTTCCTGCCGCTGGCCCACGTCTTCGCCCGCTTCGTGCAGGTCATGGTGATCGAGGCCAAAGCCACCCTGGGCCACTTCCCCTCCACCGGCCCCGAGCTGATCGAGCAGTTCTCGGCGTTCCGGCCCACCTTCCTGCTCGCGGTCCCCCGCGTGTTCGAGAAGGTCTACACCAAGGCCGAGCAGAAGGCCGCGGCCGAGGGCAAGGGCAAGATCTTCAACGCCGCCGCCGACACCGCCGTCGCCTACAGCAAGGCCCTGGCCACCGGCCGGATCCCCCTGAGCCTCAAGCTCAAGCACACGCTGTTCAGCAAGCTGGTCTACGGCAAGCTCCTGGCGGCCCTGGGCGGCAACGCCGAGTACGCCGTCTCCGGCGGATCCGCGCTGGGCGCGCGTCTGGGCCATTTCTTCCGCGGCATCGGCTTCACCATCATCGAGGGCTACGGCCTCACCGAGACCACCGCCCCCACCTCGGTGAACAGCCCCGAGTTCAACAAGATCGGCACCGTGGGCCAGCCGCTGCCCGGCACCACCATCAAAATCGCCGAGGACGGCGAGATCCTGCTCAAGGGCGACCACATCATGGTCGGCTACTGGAAGAACGAGAAGGCCACCAAGGAGGCCTTCACCGAGGACGGCTTCTACCGCACCGGCGACCTCGGCACGCTGGACGACGACGGCTTCCTGAGCGTCACCGGACGCAAGAAGGAGATCATCGTGACCGCGGGCGGCAAGAACGTCGCCCCGGCCGTCCTGGAGGACCGCATCCGCGCCAACGCCCTGGTCAGCCAGTGCATGGTGGTCGGCGACAACCGCAAGTTCATCGCCGCGCTGATCACGATCGACCCCGAGTCGTTCGTCCAGTGGCGCGAGGCCAACGGCAAGAGCGGCGAGATCGCCGACCTGACCGGGGACCCGGACCTGAACGCCGCCATCCAGGAGGCCGTGGACAACGCCAACGACGCGGTGTCCAAGGCCGAGGGGATCAAGAAGTTCAAGATCCTGCCCAGCGACTTCACCGAGGAGAGCGGCCAGATGACCGCCTCCCTGAAGGTCAAGCGCCACGTGGTCAGCAAGCAGTGGAGCAAGGAGATCGACGACATCTACGCCGGCTGAGCCCTCCGCGGCCCACACCGGACGCACGGGAGCCGGCCGCCCCCGGAAGAGGGGGCGGCCGGCTTCCGCCGTGTGCGGGACCCTGCTCCGCGAACACGACGGACCCGGCCGCGCCGCGGCCGGGTCCCTCACCCACACGCGGGTGCGCTAGTGGTGGGCCGCCTCCTTCTCCGCCTCGGTGGAGGAGTGGTGCGGGTGGTGGCCGTTGTGCGCCTCCACCCCCTCCAAGGAGACGTCGTCCTTGGTGTACCAACGCGCCAGGGCCTTGCGGAGCCTGCCGCTGCCCTTGCGGGCCTCGGGGTTCTCCACACCCCTGCCGTTCACGTCCGCACCGTCTGCCAGCGCCGTCGAGGTGATGACCGGCTTGCTCTCCAAAACATGCACCGTCTCCGGGGAGCTGTGCTTGTGCACCTCCACGAACTCACCGCTGGGCAGCTGCTGGATGGTGCCGCTCTCGTAGCCGTGCTCCAGGGTCTCCCGGTCACGGCGCTGCAGCCCCAGACAGATGCGCTTGGCGACGAAGAACCCCACCACCGGGCCGACGAGGACCAGCACACGGAAGATGTACGTGGTCGTGTACAGGCTGATCGAGAAGGTCTCCGAGATGATGTCGTTGGATCCGGACATCCACAGCACACCGTAGAAGATGATCCCGGCGACACCCATACCGGTGCGCACCGGCGCGTTGCGCGGACGGTCGGCGACGTTGTGCGCGCGCTTGTCGCCGGTGATCCACTGCTCGATGAACGGCCACACGCCCAGGGCGCCGAACAGCAGGCCCATGATCCCCAGACCGGGGACGAGGACGCCGATGATGAACGGGTAGCCCCCGATGGAGAAGTCGAACCAGTTCGGGAAGATGCGCAGCGCGCCCTCCATGAAGCCCAGGTACCAGTCCGGCTGGAGCCCGGAGGTGATGGACGTCGGGCTGAAGGGCCCGAACAGGTGGATCGGGTTGATCTGCACGAACGCGCCCAGGAGCGTGATCACGGCGAACGTGAAGAAGAAGAACCCGCCCGCCTTGATCGCGAAGGCCGGGAACATGGGCGTTCCGACCACGGTCTTGTCCGTGCGCCCGACCCCCGGGTACTGGGTGTGCTTCTGGTGCCACAGGATCATGAAGTGCGCGACGATCAGACCCAGCAGCACCGCCGGCAGCGCCAGCACGTGCAGCATGTACAGCCGGGAGATGATGTCCTCGCCGGGGAACTCCCCGCCGAAGAGGAACATCGACAGGTAGGAACCCACCAGGGGGATCGCCAGGATGACACCCTGGAGGACCCTCACGCCCATGCCCGAGGGCAGGTCGTCGGGCAGCGAGTAGCCGAAGAGGCCCTCGATGAGGGCGATGGCGAAGATGGCGACGCCGATCAGCCAGTTGATCTCGCGCGGCTTGCGGAACGCGCCGGTGAAGAACACCCGGAGCATGTGCGCGGTCAACGCCGCGACGAAGATCAGCGCGGCCCAGTGGTGGATCTGGCGGACCAGGAGCCCGCCGCGCACCTCGAAGGTGATGTGGAGCGTGGAGGCGTAGGCCTCCGACATCATGACGCCCTGGAGGCGCTCGTAGGAGCCGTCGTAGACGATCTCGGTCATGCTCGGCTTGAACCAGAGCGTGAGGAAGACGCCTGTGAGCAGCAGGATGATGAACGAGTACAGCGCGATCTCGCCCAGCATGAACGACCAGTGGTTCGGGAAGACCTTGCGCAGGTTCTTCTCGCCGGTCTTGGCCAGGTGGAAGCGGTCGTCGATGAAGTTGCCGACGCCGCGAAGCGCCTTGGGTGCTTGCGTGGTCTTACTCATCGGCTAGTCCCTCGCGTATTCCCAGAACGTGGGGCCCGTGGGTTCGTCGAAGTCGCCGGTCGCGATGAGGTAGCCCTCGTCGTCAACGCCGATCGGCAGCTGCGGCAGCGGCCGGTGCGCCGGACCGAACACGACCTCCGCGGCGTTGGACGCGTCGAACGTCGACTGGTGGCACGGGCACAGGATGCGGTGTGTCGTGCGTTCGTACAGGGCCGCGGGGCAGCCCACGTGGGTGCAGATCTTGGAGTAGGCGACGATGCCGTTGTGCGTCCAGTTCAGACGCGTCTGGCCGCCGGTTCCCTCGATCTCCTCGGTCATCCGCTCCTGCCAGTCCTCCTCGGGGATCTTGATCAGGATGATGACGGTCTTGGCCTGGTCGGTCAGTGAGAGGTGGTGGTGCTCGTCATCGGCGGCGGGCAGGGCCGAGACCATCGCGTTGGGGTCGTTCTCGAAGTCCTCGGGCCGGAGGGGGCGGCCGCTCCCTTCCACGACGATGCGGCGGCCGTGCTCCCACATCGTCTTCTTCATCAGGTCACCCGGAACCGGGCCGGTGTCGCGCAGCAGCACGATCGGTGCCAGCCCCAGCGGCAGCATCGCCAGGATGAGCGTGCGGCGCATCAGCGGACGCTTGGTGAAACCGCTCTCGTCGGCGCCCCGCATGAAGAAGGCGCTGAAGGAGCCCTTCTCCTTCTCGTCCGAGGGCAGCTCGTCGTAGGGAGAGGCCACCTCGTAGTGCGGCATCACCTGACGCGCCCACACCGTCATACCCGCACCGATGCCGAACATGGCCAGCGTCAGCGTGCCGCCCAGCAGCATGTTCGAGTACTGGGCGATCTGCGGGTCGGCGATCCGGCTCGGACCGAAGAGGAAGTAGGCGACCAGGAAGCCGATCCCGCCCAGGAAGGCGATCACGAACCACACCGAGGCGAGCTTCTCGCCCCGACGCTGCATCTCCTCCGGCCGCGCGTGCGTCTCGGAGGCCTTGTACGGACCGGTGTGCTCGTCCGCGGCGGCACCGGAGGCGTCGGAGACCAGCGGATTCCCGGCCTTGGGGGTGCCGACGACGCGCTCGGGCTCGGTCCCGCCGACCGTGGGGGCCGCGGCCGGGCGCTCGGAGTGCGTCCCGTTCGTCTTCGGGGTGACGACCACGCGTTCGGGCGTGATCTCTCCCCCGCTGCTGTCGTTGCTGTTGTTCTCAGTCATGAGCTCGCTGCTTCGCGGTGATCCAGATCGCGCAGGCAATGATCAGAGCGAGCCCGACGACCCAGGCGATGAGTCCTTCGGCGACCTGGCCGATGCGATTGAGGTGGAAGACGCCTCCGGCGTTGGGTTCGGCCTGGAGAGTCTTGATATAGGAGATCAACTCCTGCTTCTCCTCCGGCTCGATCACCGTGTCACTGAACATCGGCATCGCACCCGGACCACTGACCATCGCCTCATAGATCTGACGCGCGGACGCGTCATGAATCTCCGGAGCCCAACGACCATCCGTAAGAGCACCACCCCCACCAGACCAACCATGGCAATGCGCACAGTTGGTCAGGTACAGACGCATACCCATGTCAGTGTCGTCAGCGCCCTGGACGTAAGCCTCGTACTCGGCCTCGAACTCCTCAAGCGCGGCCTCATAAGAAGCCTCGTCCTCGAACTCCCCACGCTCGGGCGCCTCACCCGGAACGTCATAAGGAACATCAGGACCACCAGTCCTGATCTGCGCGTTGTAGTACGCGATCAGGTCCTGCAGATCCTCCTCCGACATCGCCATCGGCTTGCGCGGCATCTGCGCGTCGGGGTTCATCGACGGCATACGCCCCGTGCTGACCTGAAAATCGATGGCCGCCGCACCCGAGTCACGGATGTCAGGACCCCGGGTGTACTCCCCGTCCTCACCGTAGGTGCCACTGCCGTCGTAGTTGTGACAGGTCGCGCACGTCTGGTTGAAGATGTCCTCGCCGTTGGCCACATCGACCTCATCGGCCGAAGGAGGAGCCTCAGCGGCCAGAGTCTGCGCCTGGGCCTGGTCCGCGGTGGGCGCCAGAGCGGCGTACCCCACCCCGAACAGGGCTAGCGCGAGGATGACGACGACATACCCCGCCAGGGGATGCCGCCGCCGCGCGGTAATCCATTTCACGGTTTCCCCGTTTCGGGTTACTGGATGAAGTAGATGGTGAAGAACAAAGCGATCCAGACCACATCGACGAAGTGCCAGTAGTAGGACACGACGATCGCGCTGGTCGCCTGCTGGTGGGTGAAGCGCTTCGCGGCGTACGTACGTCCCAACATGATGAGGAACGCGATCAGCCCACCGATGACGTGGAGTCCGTGGAAGCCCGTGGTCAGGTAGAACATCGACCCGTAAGCGCTCGACTGAAGAGTCAGGCCCCCGTGGAAGATGAGCTCGTAGTACTCGTAGGCCTGCCCAAGGACGAAGAACAGGCCCATGAAGAACGTGATGAAGAACCACATACGCAGCTTCTTGACGTCACCGCGCTCGGCGGCCCAAACGCCGGCCTGCGCGGTGAAGCTCGAAGCCACCAGGACCACGGTGATCGCCGACGCCCACGGCACGTTCAGGTGGGTGTCGGGCCACTGCCCCAGGTCGGGGTTTCCGTTGGTCACCGATCGGATCGTGAAGTACATCGCGAACAGCGCAGCGAAGAACATGAGCTCGTTGGCCAACCAAACGATGGTGCCAACGCTCACCAGGTCAGGACGCTTTGCCGCACCATGTGCTGGTGTCGGTGCTGATTTTGGGTTCGCGGTTGCTGTCGCCACGCCAGCATTATTACGGCATCTCAGCAAGACCCGAATCCGCCCCCCTGTTATCGCCCCCTCCGAGACGCCGCAGGAGGGCTGGACCGCCTACGCACACGGGCTTCCAGGCTCCGCGAGCCATGGAGAGAAACGGAAATTCGACACCTTCTAGGCATGAACAGCACGCCCACTAAACACGCGTCACGGGCGTCCCAAAATTCACATAATTGTGCGTGCCAAAGGGACTCCGCACACGAGAAAAAGAACGTCGCGGCTGGTCATCCCGCTCATGCCCCGGGCCCGTCCGGTATCGGGGAGCAGGCCCGGCGGACCCCCGGCACACGGGCGGGAGGGCTTCATGTCACACGGGCCGCGAGGAGCCCCGCGACGGGTCCGGTGTCGCCCGCATGTCGCCCGACAACACGACGGACCCGGTCGCGGTGCGACCGGGTCCGTCGAGGAGGTGGGGTGAGGGGCCCTAGTGGTGGGCCGCCTCCTTCTCCGCCTCGGTGGAGGAGTGGTGCGGGTGGTGGCCGTTGTGCGCCTCCACCCCCTCCAGGGACACGTCGTCCTTGGTGTACCAACGCGCCAGGGCCTTGCGGAGCCTGCCGCTGCCCTTGCGGGCCTCGGGGTTCTCCACACCCCTGCCGTCCGCGTCGGAGTCGTCCTTCAGTGCCGTCGAGGTGATGACCGGCTTGCTCTCCAAAACATGCACCGTCTCCGGGGAGCTGTGCTTGTGCACCTCCACGAACTCACCGCTGGGCAGCTGCTGGATGGTGCCGCTCTCGTAGCCGTGCTCCAGGGTCTCCCGGTCGCGGCGCTGCAGCCCCAGGCAGATGCGCTTGGTGATGAAGAAGGCCGCGATCGGACCCACGATGACCAGCACACGGAAGATGTACGTGGTCATGTACAGGCTGATCGAGAAGGTCTCCGAGATGATGTCGTTGGACCCCGCCAGCCAGAGCAGGCCGTAGAAGGTGATGCCCATGACGCCCACGCCGGTGCGCACCGGTGCGTTGCGCGGACGGTCGGCGACGTTGCGCGCGCGCTTGTCGCCGGTGATCCACTGCTCGATGAACGGCCATGCGGCCAGTCCGCCGAAGATCAGGCCCGGGATGACCAGGCCCGGCACCAGCACACCGGTCGGGATCGCGTAACCGAAGGGCGCGATGTCGAACCAGTTCGGGAAGATGCGCAGCGACCCCTCCATGAAGCCCATGTACCAGTCGGGCTGGAGCCCGGAGGTGATGGACGTCGGGGTGAAGGGCCCGAACAGGTGGATCGGGTTGATCTGCACGAACGCGCTCAGCAGGGCGATCACCGCGAACGTGAAGAAGAAGAACCCGCCCGCCTTGACCGCGAAGGCCGGGAACATGGGTGTTCCGACCACGGTCTTGTCCGTGCGCCCGGTACCGGGGTACTGGGTGTGCTTCTGGTGCCACAGGATCATGAAGTGCGCGACGATCAGACCCAGAAGCAGGGCCGGGATCGCGAGCACGTGCAGCATGTACAGCCTCGTGATGATGTCCTCGCCGGGGAACTCCCCGCCGAAGAGGAACATCGACACGTACGGGCCGATGAGCGGCAGCGCCATCATCACGCCCTGGAGGATGCGCACGCCCATGCCCGAGGGCAGGTCGTCGGGCAGCGAGTAGCCGAAGAGGCCCTCCAGCATCGCCAGGACGAAGATCGCGACGCCGATCAGCCAGTTGATCTCGCGCGGCTTGCGGAACGCACCGGTGAAGAACACCCGGAGCATGTGCACGACGAGCGAGGCCACGAAGATCAGCGCGGCCCAGTGGTGGATCTGGCGGACCAGGAGCCCGCCGCGCACCTCGAAGGTGATGTGGAGCGTGGAGGCGTAGGCCTCCGACATGGGAACGCCCTGGAGGCGTTCGTAGGAGCCGTCGTAGATGACCTCCAGCATGCTCGGCTTGAACCAGAGCGTGAGGAAGACACCTGTGAGCAGCAGGATGATGAACGAGTAGAGCGCGATCTCGCCCAGCATGAACGACCAGTGGTTCGGGAAGACCTTGCGCAGGTTCTTCTCGCCGGTCTTGGCCAGGTGGAAGCGGTCGTCGATGAAGTTGCCGACGCCGCGAAGCGCCTTGGGTGCTTGCGTGGTCTTACTCATCGGCTAGTCCTTCGCGTAATCCCAGAACGTCGGACCGGGCGGCGCGACGAAGTCGCCGGTCGCGATGAGGTAGCCCTCGTCGTCGACACCGATCGGCAGCTGCGGCAGCGGCCGGTGCGCCGGACCGAACACGACCTCGGCCGCGTTCGACGCGTCGAACGTCGACTGGTGGCACGGGCACAGGATGCGGTGCGTCGTGCGTTCGTACAGGGCCGCGGGGCAGCCCACGTGGGTGCAGATCTTGGAGTAGGCGACGATGCCGTTGTGCGTCCAGTTCAGACGCGTCTGACCGTCGGCGCCCTCGACCTCCTCGGTCATCCGCTCCTGCCAGTCCTCCTCGGGGACCTTGATCAGGAGGATGACGGACTTGGCCTGGTCGTTGAGGCTGATCCCGTGCGGGTAGTGGTCGTCGTCGATCGCGGGCAGGGCCGAGATCATCCCGTTGGGGTCGTTCTCGAAGTCCTCCGCGCGAATGGCGCGGTGGGTGCCCTCGACGTACATCCGGCGGCCGTCGCGCCACGGCGTGGTCTTGAGCTTGTCGCCGGGCAGCGGGCCGGTGTCGCGCAGCAGCACGATCGGTGCCAGCCCCAGCGGCAGCATCGCCAGGATGAGCGTGCGGCGCATCAGCGGACGCTTGGTGAAACCGCTCTCGTCGGCGCCCCGCATGAAGAAGGCGCTGAAGGAGCCCTTCTCCTTCTCGTCCGAGGGCAGCTCGTCGTAGGGAGAGGCCACCTCGTAGTGCGGCATCACCTGACGCGCCCACACCGTCATACCCGCACCGATGCCGAACATGGCCAGCGTCAGCGTGCCGCCCAGCAGCATGTTCGAGTACTGGGCGATCTGCGGGTCGGCGATCCGGCTCGGACCGAAGAGGAAGTAGGCGACCAGGAAGCCGATCCCGCCCAGGAAGGCGATCACGAACCACACCGAGGCGAGCTTCTCGCCCCGACGCTGCATCTCCTCCGGCCGCGCGTGCGTCTCGGAGGCCTTGTACGGTCCTTCGTGGACCCCCTCCGAAGTCGTGGAAGTGCCGGAGACCACGGGGTCTCCGGCCTTGGGGGTGCCGACCACGCGTTCGGGCGTGGCCTCTCCCCCGCTGCTGTCGTTGCTGTTGTTCTCAGTCATGAGCTCGCTGCTTCGCGGTGATCCAGATCGCGCAGGCAATGATCAGAGCGAGGCCGACGACCCAGCTGATCAAACCCTCGGCGACCTGGCCGACACGGTCCAGATCGAAAATGCCACCGGCGTTGGGTTCGGCCTGGAGAGTCTTGATATAGGAGATCAACTCCTGCTTCTCCTCCGGCTCGATCACCGTGTCACTGAACATCGGCATCGCACCCGGACCACTGACCATCGCCTCATAGATCTGACGCGCGGACGCGTCATGAATCTCCGGAGCCCAACGACCATCCGTAAGAGCACCACCCCCACCAGACCAACCATGGCAATGCGCACAGTTGGTCAGGTACAGACGCATACCCATGTCAGTGTCGTCAGCGCCCTGGACGTAAGCCTCGTACTCGGCCTCGAACTCCTCAAGCGCGGCCTCATAAGAAGCCTCGTCCTCGAACTCCCCACGCTCGGGCGCCTCACCCGGAACGTCATAAGGAACATCAGGACCACCAGTCCTGATCTGCGCGTTGTAGTACGCGATCAGGTCCTGCAGATCCTCCTCCGACATCGCCATCGGCTTGCGCGGCATCTGCGCGTCGGGGTTCATCGACGGCATACGCCCCGTGCTGACCTGAAAATCGATGGCCGCCGCACCCGAGTCACGGATGTCAGGACCCCGGGTGTACTCCCCGTCCTCACCGTAGGTGCCACTGCCGTCGTAGTTGTGACAGGTCGCGCACGTCTGGTTGAAGATGTCCTCGCCGTTGGCCACATCGACCTCATCGGCCGAAGGAGGAGCCTCAGCGGCCAGAGTCTGCGCCTGGGCCTGGTCCGCGGTGGGCGCCAGAGCGGCGTACCCCACCCCGAACAGGGCTAGCGCGAGGATGACGACGACATACCCCGCCAGGGGATGCCGCCGCCGCGCGGTAATCCATTTCACGGTTTCCCCGTTTCGGGTTACTGGATGAAGTAGATGGTGAAGAACAAAGCGATCCAGACCACATCGACGAAGTGCCAGTAGTAGGACACGACGATCGCGCTGGTCGCCTGCTGGTGGGTGAAGCGCTTCGCGGCGTACGTACGTCCCAACATGATGAGGAACGCGATCAGCCCACCGATGACGTGGAGTCCGTGGAAGCCCGTGGTCAGGTAGAACATCGACCCGTAAGCGCTCGACTGAAGAGTCAGGCCCCCGTGGAAGATGAGCTCGTAGTACTCGTAGGCCTGCCCAAGGACGAAGAACAGGCCCATGAAGAACGTGATGAAGAACCACATACGCAGCTTCTTGACGTCACCGCGCTCGGCGGCCCAAACGCCGGCCTGCGCGGTGAAGCTCGAAGCCACCAGGACCACGGTGATCGCCGACGCCCACGGCACGTTCAGGTGGGTGTCGGGCCACTGCCCCAGGTCGGGGTTTCCGTTGGTCACCGATCGGATCGTGAAGTACATCGCGAACAGCGCAGCGAAGAACATGAGCTCGTTGGCCAACCAAACGATGGTGCCAACGCTCACCAGGTCAGGACGCTTTGCCGCACCATGTGCTGGTGTCGGTGCTGATTTTGGGTTCGCGGTTGCTGTCGCCACGCCAGCATTATTACGGCATCTCGGAGAGGGCCGTACCCGACTCTCCGTAACAGGGCGGGTCAGGCCCGGTACGGGGCACTCTGGGGCCCCGGACGGCCAGCTGGCACCGGTTGATCGTGACTCGGACGTTACTGTATCGGCTTTGCCCCTCCAGCCACACCAGTAACATACCCAGAGTGACCGAAATTCGGGATCCCCTGCGGCTAGGGCGATCCAGCACCCCTGAGGTGTCGGCCCGGCCTACGACAGGTTACGGCCAGACATCAAGAAAATCACCTTTTGATAACAGGGCTTGGGGGTGGGGTTAGCCCGTGCTCTGAATGTGGTGGCCCAGGTCTCAGTACCCGGCACGCCCCCGGCCCCTCTTCTGTGCAGCGGGGCCCCGAGGCAATACAGTCAGAGGGCATACAGCCAACGAACGCCCCGGCCGCACCCCCACGGCGACGGCCGCGGACAGAAGCGATGGGACGGTTGCGCGATGGTGGTCAGCGGTACGGACACGGGTGCCAGGATGCGCGTGCTGGTCTACAGCGACGACGCCGACACCCGCGAGCAGGTGCGGCTGGCGGTCGGCCGGCGCCCCTCTGCCGACGTTCCCCTCGTGGAGTTCGTCGAGTGCGCGACCGCGCCCATGGTCCTGCGCAAGCTGGAGGACACCGACCCCGCCGCACGCGTGGACGTGGCGATCTTCGACGGCGAGGCCTCCCCCGTCGGCGGGATGGGCCTGTGCCGCCAGGTCAAGGACGAGATCTACCGCTGCCCGCCGGTCCTGCTGCTGGTGGGACGGCGCGACGACGGCTGGCTGGCCACCTGGTCCCAGGCCGAGCAGGTCGTCAGCCACCCGATCGACCCCGTCGCGCTCGCCGAAGCCCTGGCCGAGCTCATGCGCCAGCGGGTCGCGGCGGCCCTGAACGGGTGACACGCGTGCGAGACGGTCTCGGAACGGGCCACCGCGGCGACGCGGAGCCGCGCCGCCGCCGCGCGGTGGGCGCGGCCCTGCACCACGGCGCCGACATCGGGCGATGGCGCGCCCACGCCGCGCCCCTTCCTCCCAGCGCCTGAGGGCGGCCCGCCCGCGCGCCGCGCCCCCGGCCCCTTCCGTGCCCGTTCCTTCACCGTGGAGCAACCCAGATGAACGTCCCCGCAGCCAACCCTCCCGCCGGATCCGGAGCCGCGAACTCCGACGAGCCGTCCGCCGTGACCGAGCGGACCTGGTCCAACCTCATCACCGCCCTGCTGGGCGGACGGACCCTGAGCGCCGACGACACCGCGTGGGCGATGAACGAGATCATGTCCGAGGCCGCGACCGACGCCCAGATCGCCGGGTTCGCCATCGCGCTGCGCGCCAAGGGCGAGAGCGTGTCGGAGGTGACCGGCCTGGCCCGGGGCATGCTCGACAACGCCGTGCGCATCCACGTCCCCGGGCCGACCCTGGACATCGTCGGCACCGGCGGCGACCGCGCGCACACCGTGAACGTGTCCACGATGGCGGCGATCGTGGCCTCGGCCGCGGGCGCCCGCGTGGTCAAGCACGGCAACCGGGCGGCGTCCTCCTCCTGCGGCACCGCCGACGTGCTGGAGCGCCTGGGCGTGGTCCTGGACCTGCCGCCGGAGCTGACCGTGCGGGTGGCCGAGGAGGCGGGCATCGCCTTCTGCTTCGCCCCGGTCTTCCACCCCTCGTTCCGCTTCACAGCCAAGCCCCGCCGCGAACTGGCGGTGCCGACGGTGTTCAACTTCCTGGGCCCGCTGACCAACCCGGCCCAGCCCACCACCTCGGCCATCGGGGTGTTCGACGAGCGCATGTGCGAGGTGATCGCCGGGGTGTTCGCTCGCCGCGGCTCCTCGGCGCTGGTGTTCCGGGGCGACGACGGGCTGGACGAGCTGACCACCACGACCACCTCCACCGTGTGGGTGGTGGGTGACGGCGCTGCCCGGCGCGAGACGCTCGACCCCGCCGACCTGGGCATCGCCCGCTCACGGCCCGAGGACCTGCGCGGCGGCGACGTCGGGTTCAACGCCCAGGCCGTGCGCGACCTCCTGGCCGGCCGCACCGGCCCGGTGCGCGACGCCGTGCTGCTCAACGCGGGCGCCGCCCTGGCCGCCGTGGACGGCATCCGGGGCCCCCTGCTGGAGTCGGTGCGCGCCGGGTACGAGCGGGCCGCCGCGGCGGTGGACAGCGGCGCCGCCGAGCGCGCGCTGGAGCGCTGGGTGGAGACCAGCCAGCAGTACGCCAAGTCGCTGTGAACACGCTCCGGGGGCGCGGCGGCGGGGCGACCCGTCGCCGCGCCCGCGGCGTTCCGCCCGCCCGCCGGGGCCGGTGGTCCGCCCGTGGCGGGGCTCAGGACTCGAAGCGGGCCACGAAACGGCGCTGCCAGGGGGTCTCCACCGCACGCGGCGAGTAGTGCGCGCGGACGTAGGCGACCGCCTCGCGCGCGGGGACCCCGTCCAGCACCGCCAGGCACGCCAGCGCCGTGCCGGTGCGCCCCCGGCCGCCACCGCAGGCGACCTCGACGCGTTCGGACCCGGCGCGCTCCCACGCCTCGCGCAGGGCCGCGCGCACGGCCCCGGGGTCGGAGGGCAGCCCGAAGTCCCGCCACCGCAGCCAGCGCCCCTCCCAGGGCACGGGCGCCGGTTCGCGGCCCAGCAGGTACAGCCCGAGGTCGGGCGCGGGCCCGGACGGCAGCGGGCTCCTCAGGCCCCGGCCGCGCACCAGCCTGCCCGAGGGCAGCGCGAGCACCCTCGGCTCCTCCGCATTCCAGGTAGCGGCCACGACCGGCTACCAGCCCAGGGCGAAGGCCGACTCCAGGTCGTGCCTGGAGTAGGCCTGGAAGGAGATGTGGGTGTCGGAGGAGAGCACGCCGGGCACCTTGTTCACCCGGCCGGGGATCACCTCGGCCAGGTCCTCGTGCCTGCGCACCCGCACCATGGCGATGAGGTCGACGCCGCCGGTGACCGAGTAGACCTCGCTCACCCCGTCGATCTCCGCGATCGCCCCGGCGACCTCGGGGATGCGGTGGACGTCGGCCTTGATCATGACGATCGCGGTGATCACTGTGCCTCCAGGGCGGTTCCTCGGAAAATGTCGGGACGGGCGCGACGACCGCGCCGGGGCGCACCGGGGCGTGCGCCTAGTAGACGTCGGACAGCCGCGTCCCGGAGCGCCATCGCAGCCGGTAGACCACCAGTCCCACGACCACCCCCGCGACGAACCCGTACACGTGCGCCGCGTAGGCGACGCCGCCTCCGGCGCCGGGGGCGCTCGATGTGGTGACGTAGAGAAGATACTGAAGAGCGAAGTAGCTGCCCACCACGGCCCACCCGGGCAGGCGCATCGGGATCACCCCGAACACCAGCGTGGTCACCCGGCTGCGGAACTGCACGACCAGGTAGGCGCCCAGTACGCCCGAGATGGCCCCGGACGCGCCCACCATGGGCATGGCGGCGTCGACGTCGGTCAGCGCGAAGCCGTAGGCGGCGGCGACCCCGGTGGCCAGGTACAGCCCCGTGAAGCGCAGCTTGCCGATCCGGTCCTCGACCACGGGCCCGAACACGAACAGGTACACCAGGTTGCCGATCAGGTGCCCGGGCCCGCTGTGCAGGAACATCGAGCTGAACACCGAGAACCACACCGGCTTGCCGTCGAGCTGCCCGCACTCGGGGACCGCGTGCGGGACCAGGTCGGTCCGGCCCGTGATCTCGGCGGGCACCGCCCCCCAGTACATGAAGTAGTCCTGGATCGCGCAGAAGCGCTCGAACATGTCCGCCGGGTACCACACCGCGGTCAGCGCCTGCGGTGAGACCAGGTAGACGAGGACGTTGACCGCGACCAGCGTGTACGAGACGACGGGGACGCGGCGGACGGGGTAGTCGTCATTGAGCGGAAGCGCGGCCATGGGCCCAGTGTGTCATCCCGGTGTGCGCCTCGGCGCTGCGCAACGGGCATGTCCACTCCCCGTCGATCTCGACCAGCCGGGTGGCGGGGTCGGCGAGCCAGTCCAGGACCAGCTCGGTCTCCCCCGGGAGCGCGCCGGGGCTGGGCCCGTGCCCGGCGGGCACGTACTCGGCGGTGGCCACGAGGGAGGCCAGGAACGCGGCGGGGTCGGTGCCCGGGCGCAGCACGGCGCTGGCGGCCAGGCGGCCGTGGCGGACCACGCAGGTCTCCCAGCCAGCGGCGGTGCGGCGGGAGGCGACCAGGTGCGCGACCGCGGCGATGGCCGACAGGCGCTGGGCCCGTCTGGCTCCGCGCAGGAACGCGGTGAGGCGGTCGCGCAGGTGCGCGGCCTCCTCGTAGCGCAGGTCGGCGGCGAGTTCGCCGATGCGCGCGGTGTGCGCGTCCACCACGGCGGCGGGGTCCCCGGTCATCGCCACGCGCGCCGCCTCGGCGTGCACCGCGTACTCGGCCACGCTCTCGCTGCCGTCGCAGGGCGCGCCGCAGCGGCCCAGCTGGGCCACCACGCACGGACCCGTCCACCGCGCTCCCGAGGTGACCACCTCCGGGGCGACGCGGGCCCCTCCACCGTCTCCCCCGACGGCCGCCTTCGGGGGCCGGAAGGTGTGCGCGCACTGGCGCAGCGGGAAGACGTGGAGCAGCGCCTCCCTGGCGCGCTCGGCCTCGCGGGGCGAGGAGTAGGGCCCGATGTGGGCCGCGCCCTCGCCGTCGGCCGTGCGCACCACGGACAGGCGCGGGAAGGCGTCGGCGGTGAGCCGGACCCAGGAGGCCCGCTCGGGGTTGCGCGAACGCCGGTTGTAGGGCGGTTTGCGTTCGGCGATGATGCGCAGCTCGCGGACGGAGGCCTCCAGCTCGCTGGAGCACACGATGGGGGTCACACCCGCCACCAGGCCCGCCATCTCGCGGATGCGCTGGCGGCTCTCGGCCGCGGTGAAGTAGGTGCGCACCCGGCGGCGCAGGTTCTTGCTCTTGCCGACGTAGAGGCTCTCCCCGCGGGCGTCGGTGAACACGTACACGCCCGGCTCCTCCGGCAGGCCCTCGGCCAGGTGGCGCCTGCTGCGCTGGGCCTTGGTGGGCGGCTTGGTGACCGCGCGCAGCTCCTCCACGCTGGACACCCCCATGGGGCGCAGGCGCTCCACGAGCCCGTGCAGGACACCGACGGTGGCGCGGGCGTCCTCCAGGGCGCGGTGGTTGGGCGCGACCGGGACCCCGAAGTAGACCGCCAGCGTGGCCAGCCGGTGGTTGCGCGTCTCGCCGCGCGCGAGCACGGCGCGGGCCAGGCGCAGCGTGTCCACGACCGGGTAGCCGGGCCAGTCCGTGCCGTGGCGTTCGCACGCGGCCTTGAGGAAGCCGGTGTCGAAGGGCGCGTTGTGGGCCACCAGCACGGTGTCGGGTTCGGCGTCCAGGAAGGCCAGCAGCCGGGGCAGGACCTCCTCCATCGGCGGGGCCGAGGCCACCATCGACTGGGTGATCCCCGTCAGGAGGGTGATGTTGGCCGGTATGGGGGTACCTGGATCCACCAGGGTGGCGAACTCGCCGACGACCTCGCCGCCGCGCACCCTGACCGCGCCGACCTCCGTGATCCGGGAGCCGCTGGCGCTGGTGCCGGTGGTCTCCAGGTCCAGCACCACGAAGGACGCCGCGGCCAACGGCGTACCGAGGTCGCTGATGCTGGTCTGCACGCCGGCGGGCGCCGAGGACTGTCGAACCACCCGGTCAGGGTAGTCGGCGGCGGGGACAACCCGTCGGAATACGGTCTGACCTGCCCGACATGCAAAGATGTGGGTCATCGGGGCGGCGGCCGGGCCGCCGCCCCGCCAGAGCACCAGACGAGGGAGGAACCGTGGGGATCGCGATGCCGGGTGACAGTGAGCGGTGGCGGTGCACCGGATGCGGCAATCTCACACGGTTCGACGTGACCCGGACCGTGCGCTCCCAGGACTACGTCCACCTGGACCTGGCCGGTGAGGGCGGGGTCGAGGAGCGCACCGTGCTCTCCGAGACCATCGAGCGGGTGCGGTGCCGCTGGTGCGGCGCCACCGACAGCGTCGAGATCATCGCCCGCCCCGACGCCGACCGGCCGGTCCCCGGCTCCTCGGCGGAGAGCCCGACGGGTCGGGCATGAGCGCCCGCCCCGGTGCGGGCGGCGACTCCGACGGCGGCGACCCGCTCGACGGTGGCGACCACCCGGCGCGGGACCGCGGCCACGGCGTCGGCGATGACGGCGGCGACAGCGGCGGTGACGGCAACGGCGGTGACGGCGGCGAACGGCTGGCCCGGCCGCTGCCCGAGCAGGTGCGCGCCCGGGTCGTCGAGTACGGCTCGGACGTGCTCGGCGGCATGCGCGCGAGCGACCTGCCCCCGCTGCTGCGCAGGGTCGCCAGGTTCGAGCCGCGCCGCCGGGCCCGGCTCGCCGGACCGCAGATCGCCGCCCAGCTGGAGAACGACGAGGCCTTCCGCGGCATGGTCGCGGCCCGCGTGGACCAGGTGTGGCCCGAGCTGGCCGAGGGCCTGCGCTCGGGCGTGGTGCCCCCCGCGGCCGACCCCGTGGCCGTGGCCGCCTCCGCCTACCTGCTGCGGCCCCCGGGATGGCCCGGCATCGTCGAGGACGTCCACCGGGAGCTGGAGCGCCAGACCAGCGCCAAGGAGGCGGACCAGGCCGCGGAGGCCCTGGACGCCGCCCGCCGCCAACTGGACGAGACCCGGCACGGCCACCAGGAGGAGCTGGAGCGGCTGCGGTCCCAGATCAAGTCCCAGCGCACCGAGATCGCCGAGCTGCGCCGCAAGGTGCACACCGAGCGCCAGCGGGCCAAGGAGGCCACCGAGCGGGCCTCGCGCGCGCTGACCGAGACGGCCGGACGCGAGTCGGAGTCGGCCGCGCGGGTCGGCGCGCTGGAGTCGCAGAACCGGCGGCTGAGATCGAGGCTGGCCGCCGCCGAGGCCCAGCTGGACAACGCCCGGCGGGCGGTGCGCGCCGGGCGCAACGCCGACGAGGCGCGGCTGCGCGTGCTGCTGGACGTGCTGGTGGAGGCCTCCCACGGCCTGCGCCGCGAACTGGCACTGCCCACCGCCCTGGACAGCCCCGCCGACCTGGTGGCCGAGACCGAGCAGCAGCGGCGGGTGTCGCTGGGCGGTCTGCCCGACGACGACCCCGGCCTGCTGGAGCACCTGCTCACCGCGCCCCGAGTGCACCTGCTGGTGGACGGCTACAACGTCACCAAGACCGGCTACGGGACCCTCCCCCTGGCCGACCAGCGCACCCGGCTGATGAACTCCCTGGAGGGGCTGGCCAGCCGGACCAAGGCCGAGATCACGTGCGTGTTCGACGGCGCGGACGTGGACACCCCGCCGGTGATGGCGGCGCCGCGCCGGGTGCGGCTGCTGTTCAGCGCGCCCGGGGAGACCGCGGACGAGCTGATCGTGCGGCTGGTGCGCGCCGAACCCCCCGGGCGGCCGATCGCGGTGGTCACCTCCGACCGCGAGATCGTGACGGCGGTGCGCCGCGCCGGGGCGCGCGCGGTGCCCTCGACGATCTTCCTTCGCCGCCTGGAGTCGCACGGCTGACGGGGCCGGGCGCCCGCCGCACGGGCGGGCGCGGCCCCGCCCCGGCGCCGCGGGGACACACCGACCCCAGGCGTTACCTCTTCGTTACCCCGCTCGGTCCGCGGCTCCCTCCCAGGAACGACGCGCGTGCCGCGGACCACGGCACGCGCTGTGAACACCGGCACGTACGGGGTCCCGTGGTTGAGCTGTGCAGAACGGTCCGCTAGGTTCTTCCCGGAACGTGAGTGCTCCACCGGACAGCAAGGCCGCGACTGAGCCCGCCGGTCGGGACCCGCACACTCACCCGCGCCCGCGCCCCGCGCGGGCCCCGTCACTGTTCTCCCCGCACCCCTATGCGGACTTGCCCGACCCCAAGGAGCGTGGACCGCCATGAAGAACCCCGGTGGACGACGTACGGCTCGCCGATTCGCCGCCACGACCGGAATCAGCGCGGTCGTCGCGGGCACCATGCTCGTCCCCGGCACCGCCTACGCGGAGCCGACCCAGGACGAGGTCGAAGACAAGATCGAGGAGCTGCGCGAGGAGGTCTCCACCGCGGTCGAGGAGTACAACCAGGCCAAGGAGGACCACGACGTCGCCGAGACCCTCTACGAGGACCTCGACGAGCAGGTCGGCGACGAGGAGGAGCGCTACGAGGAGCTGCGCGGCAAGGTGCAGGAGCTCGCCAGCGCCACCTACCAGTCCGGCGACCTGGACTCCATGACCAACATCCTCTCCTCCGACGGCCCCGAGAGCCTGCTGGAGCAGAACGCCGACCTCAACTACCTGTCGGAGGCCCAGAAGGCCCAGCTCGACGAGTTCGGCGCCTCCCACGAGCGGCTGTTCGCCCTCAAGGACGAGGCCGAGGAGGCCCTGGACGAGGCCGGGACCGCGCTGGAGGAGGCCGAGGAGGCCAAGACCGGCGTCGAGGAGAAGCTGGAGGAGCAGGAGACGCTCCTGGCCCAGTTCCCCGACTCCGACCCGGCCGCCGAGGGCGCCGACAGCAGCGGCGGACAGTCCTACACCGGCTCCGCCTCGGGCAGCGCGGGCGCGGCCCTGGACTTCGCCTACGCCCAGATCGGCAAGCCCTACGTGTGGGGCGGCACCGGCCCCAACGGCTACGACTGCTCCGGCCTGGTCCAGGCCGCCTGGCGCGCGGGCGGCGTCGACCTGCCCCGCACCACCTACGCCCAGGCCGAGGTGGGCAACCGCATCTACGACATGAACGCCCTCCAGCCCGGCGACATCATGTTCTTCTTCGGCGGCCTGAGCCACGACGGGCTCTACGCCGGAAACGGCCAGATGGTGCACGCGCCCAGCAGCGGCAGCAACATCGAGGTCGTCGGCCTGGCCGCCTACTGGGGCGGCCAGTTCCAGTTCGCCGTCCGCCCGTAGAGGGGACCGAAGCACGAAGGGCCGTCACCCGCCGGGTGGCGGCCCGCCGCCGTTTAACGGACAGCAACCCGGTTTTCGGACAGGCAGCACCAACCGGTGGAACATCACGAAAAGGTTGAGAGCGACCCGGCGGATGCACTAGTGTTCATCGCCGAGCGCGGTTGCCACCTCATTCACCGCCCCCTGGCGGTGACGGCCGCGCCCCGGTCGGGCCGACCCCACCCCGCGGGTCACGGCCCCGCACCCTCCCGGCCCCGCCCGGAAGGCCCCCAGCCCCCGCCCGGCGCATCCCTCGACCCTTCCCCACGGCATGGGACAAGGGGAGAAAGGTCTACCACGTGTTGGCATCCCGTCACGTCCGCAGGCGCCGCACCGCGGTCTTGTCCTCCCTGACCGCCGCGGCCCTTCTGCTACCCGCCGCGGTGGCCCACGCCGATCCGACCGCCGAGGAGGTCCGCGAGGAGATCGAGACCCTCGAAGAGGAGTACATCGAGCTCAACGCGGCCTACAACGAGGCCAAGGAGACGCACGAGGCCGCCCAGGAGGAGCTGGAGGGCATCCTGGAGGAGGTTGAGGCCGCCGAGGAGAAGGTCGCCGAACTCGGCTTGGGCGCCCGGCAGCTCGCCAGCTCCACCTACACCGGCGTCGACTTCACCTCCTTCCACCAACTGCTCAGCTCCACCGGCCCCGAGGACGCCCTGACCCACCAGGCCGACCTGGACTACCTGTCGGCCCAGAACGACGGCAACCTGGAGCAGTACGTCACCGAGCTGGAGAACCTGGAGGCCCTGGAGGCCGAGGCCAGCGCCACCGAGGAGGAGGCCGCCGAGGCCCTCAAGGAGGCCGAGGAGGCCACCGAGGCGGCCGAGGAGGCCATCGACGAGCAGGAGGGACTCCTCTCGGAGCTGACCGCGGAGGAGCAGGCCGCTGCCACCCAGAACGTCGGCCAGACCGGCGGCGGGGGCAGCGGCGGAAGCGGCGGCGGAGGAGGAGGCGGCGGCAGCTACACCGGCCCCGCCTCGGGCAACGCCAGGACCGCCCTGGACTTCGCCTACGCCCAGATCGGCAAGCCCTACGGCTGGGGCGCCACCGGCCCCGGCTCCTACGACTGCTCCGGCCTGACCCAGGCCGCCTGGGCCTCCGCCGGAGTCAGCCTGCCCCGCACCACCTACCAGCAGGTCAACGCGGGCCAGCGGGTCTCCTGGGAGAACAAGCAGCCCGGCGACCTGCTGTTCTTCTACCCCGGCGGCAGCGGCCCCGAGCACGTGGGCCTGTACGCGGGCGACAACGTCATGGTGCACGCCTCCACCTCGGCCCGCCCCATCGGCACGGTCACCCTGAACGACTACTACCGCGCCAACTTCGTCACCGCCGTCCGCCCCTGACCGGCGCCCGGCCCCGGTGCCCCGCGACGCACGCCGTCGCGGGGCACCGCCGTCTTCCGGACCCGCCCCGCGCCGCGGCCCGGCCCGCGTGGAACGCCCCCCGCCGACCCCGCCGCGCCTAGACTCGCCCCTGTGCCGCGAACTCTGATCATCACCAACGACTTCCCGCCCAAGCCCGGCGGCATCGAGGCCTTCGTCCACGAGATGGCCCTGCGCCGCCCCCGCGGATCGGTCGTGGTCTACTGCTCCTCCCCCGCCCGGGCCGACGCCGCCGCCGACCCGCACTTCGACCTGCGCCAGCCCTTCCCCGTCGTGCGCGACGCCGCCCGCGTCCTGCTGCCCACGCCGCGCGTGGCACGGCGGGCACGCGCCATCGCCGACCTGGAGGGCTGCGACACGGTGCTCTACGGCGCCGCCGCCCCGCTGGGACTGCTCGCCGCCGGGCTGGGCGAGGGCACCCCCGTCAAACGCCAGGTGGCCATCAGCCACGGCCACGAGACCTGGTGGGCCACGATGCCCGGATCCCGCGAGGCGCTGCGCCGCATCGGCGACACCACCGACACCGTCACCTACCTGGGCGAGTACACCCGCCGCCACCTGGCCCGCGCCCTGTCCCCCGACGCGGCCGCCCGCATGCGCCAACTGACGCCCGGCGTGGACACCGGGGTCTTCCGGCCCGGCGTCGGCGGCGAGGAGGTCCGCGCCCGCCTGGGCCTGGGCGACCGCCCCGTGGTGCTGTGCGTGTCCCGGCTCGTGCCACGCAAGGGCCAGGACACCCTGATCCGCGCCTGGCCCCGCGTCCTGGCCGAGGTGCCCGACGCGGTCCTGCTCGTCGTCGGCGACGGCCCCCACCGCCGGAGCCTGCTCTCGGCCGCGCGCGGAACGCCGTCAGTGGTCTTCACCGGCTCGGTCCCCCACCGCGACCTGCCGCCCTACTACGACGCCGCCGACGTGTTCGCCATGCCCTGCCGCAGCCGTAGGGGCGGCCTGGAGGCCGAGGGCCTGGGCATCGTCTACCTGGAGGCCTCGGCCTGCGGCCTGCCGGTGGTCGCGGGGAACTCCGGGGGCGCACCCGCCACGGTCCGGGACGGCGAGACCGGCCTGGTCGTGGACGGCTCACTGCCCGGCCCCTCCGCGCGCGCCCTCATCGCCCTGCTGAAGGACCCCGGGCGCGCCGCCCAGATGGGCGCACGCGGCCGCGCGTGGGTGAGCCGCTCCTGGACCTGGGAGCACACCGCCGGGCGCCTGGACGCCCTCCTGGAGGGCTCCCCGGACCTGCCCGCCTAGAGCCCCTCGCCGTGCACGGAGCCGGGGGTGCCCGAACCGTCGGTCACCTGAGGCTCGCCGGTCGCGCTCTGGTCCAGCCACTCGTCCCAGGACCGCTGCCAGAAACCCCAGCCGTTGTCCCACTCCAGCTCCCGGTCGGTCCCGGTGGTCTCCAGGACGTCGCCCATCAGGGAGTTCTCGTAGAACCAGCGGGCGTCCTCCACCGACATGTTCGTGCAGCCGTTGGAGGTGTCGGCCGACCCGATCCTGTCGTTCCAGGGGGCGGCGTGGGCGAACTCGCCGCTGTTGGAGGTGCGCACCGCCCAGTCCACGTCGAGCTTGTAGTAGTCGGGCGAGTCCTCGGGGATGCCCAGGGTGGCCGCGTCCATGACCAGGGACTCGTACTTCTCCATGGTCAGGTGCGTCCCCGAGGTGGTGGTGTTGAGGCGCTTGGAGGCCTCGCCGTTGCTCACGGGGATGGTGCGCGCGGGTTCGCCGTCGATCTCCACCAGCATCTCGTGGTCGGGCACGTGCATGGTCGAGACCATCTCGCGGCCGACCTCGAACTCCAGACGGTGGTTCTCGATCCCGTAGACGCCCTCGGAGGCCTCCACCCCCGCCAGGCGCAGGTCCACGCTCACCTGCTGGTAGGGCTCCCAGTACTCGCGGGGGCGGAACACCGCGGTCTTGTCGCCGACCCAGTTCCAGGCGCCCTCCACCCCCTGCTCGGAGGTCACCTCCATGGAGTTCTCCACCTGGGCCTTGTTGGTCACCGGCAGGTCGAAGTTGACGATGACCGGCATGCCCACGCCGACGGTGTCGCCGGAGGTGGGGAAGTTGGAGGCCAGTTCCAGGCGCCGCCCGGGCACGGCCTCCTCGGTGGAGAACTCCACGACCGCCTCGGAGGTCTCCCCGGCGTCGTCCTCGGCGGTGGCGCGGACGGTGACCGCGGAGCCCGGAGCCAGGTTCCAGTCGCTCACCCACCGGGTGCCGTCCTCGCTCAGGGCGCCGGTGAACTCCCACTGCTCGGCGTCCCCGGCCGCCCCGGCGTCCTCACCCTCCTCCGCGGCGGGGGACTGCTCGACGCGGACGTCGGTGAGCGAGCCCTCCTCCGCCGACACCCGTACCGGGGTGTCGGGGGCGACGGAGGAGGCCCCCTCCTCGGGGGTGACGCTGATCCGCGGCCCGGTCTCGGCCTCCTCGCTGGGAGCCGCAGCCGGCTCCTGCTGGGCGGGGCCGGTGCAGGCCGTCGCGGCGAGCGCGACCGCGGCGGCGGCCGCCGCCAGAGCGCGGGGTGCGCGAACTCGTCCCTTCACGACAAGGACCTCCAGCCTCCGTTGCGACGGGACCTCGGCGCGCGGGGCGCACCCGTGTCCGCGGTGCCCTGTCAGGTCAAGTGCAGGAAAACCTTACCCCGGTGGGAAGTCATGACACTGAGCACCCGGACGGGAGTGCGCGAGGCCATGACTCCGACACCGGGGTCGGAGTGTGAGAAGCCATGACACTGAGCACCCGGACGGGAGTGCGCGAGGCCATGACTCCGACACCGGGGTCGGAGTGTGAGAAGCCATGACACTGAGCACCCGGACGGGAGCACGCGAGGCCATGACACGAACACGCGGGGGGTTGCCGACGGCCACCCCACACGCGGTCAGGGCCGTGACAGGAAAGACGGCCGGACGCGTCCCGGGGACGCGTCCGGCCGTCGGGTGGGGGGCCGTCGCGCGGTGCGGCGGCCCGACCCCCTAGTGCTGGAACTCGTTGCGGTAGTACTCGAAGATCCAACCGATGGCGGTCAGGATGATGGCGAAGGCGCCGATGAACACCATCCACCAGCCGATCGCCACGCCCACCGCGGTGAACGCCACGGCCAGCGCCACCCACAGCGGCCAGGAGCTGTGCGGGCTGAAGAAGCCGTACTCGCCGGAGTTCTCGGAGATCTCCCCGTCCAGCCGCTCCTCCGCGGGGAGCCCGTGGAAGTGCTCGCTGCGGCGGGCCGCCTGCCAGAGCCAGAAGCCGATCATCCAACCGAAGCCGATGGAGACCACCAGGGCGGTGGTGCCCGTCCACTCGATCGTGCCGGTGTCCTGCCAGGACCAGTACACGTACAGGGCGGCGGCCAGACCGAAGAAGGTCGAGACGCCCATGAACAGATAGGCCTGCGTCTTCATTGCGCCCTACTCCTTCGTGGCGCCCACCGGGACGGCGCCCGGGGCCGCGGCGTGCGGGTGGTTCAGGTCGAACGCGGGACGCTCGGAGCGGATCCGCGGCAGCGACGTGAAGTTGTGCCGCGGCGGCGGGCAGGACGTGGCCCACTCCAGCGAGCAGCCGTAGCCCCACGGGTCGTCCACGGTGACCAGCGGCGCCTTCTTCGAGGTGATGTACATGTTCCAGAAGAAGATCAGCGTCGAGGCCGCCAGCACGAACGAGGACACCGAGGAGATCTGGTTCAGCTCGGTGAAGCCGTCACCGGGCAGGTAGTCGGCGTAGCGGCGCGGGAAACCCGCCGCGCCCAGCCAGTGCTGCACCAGGAACGTGCCGTGGAAGCCCAGGAACAGCAGCCAGAAGTGGAACTTGCCCAGCTTCTCGTTGAGCATCTTGCCGGTGAACTTGGGCCACCAGAAGTAGAAGCCCGCGAACATCGCGAACACCACGGTGCCGAACACCACGTAGTGGAAGTGGGCCACCACGAAGTAGGAGTCGGTGACGTGGAAGTCGATCGGCGGGGAGGCCAGCAGCACACCGGTCAGACCGCCGAACAGGAAGGTCACCAGGAAGCCGATGACGAAGAGCATCGGCGTCTCGAAGGTGATCTGGCCCCGCCACATCGTGCCGATCCAGTTGAAGAACTTCACGCCGGTCGGGACCGCGATGAGGAAGCTCATGAACGAGAAGAACGGCAGCAGGACCGCGCCGGTCGGGAACATGTGGTGCGCCCACACGGTGACCGACAGGCCGGTGATGGCGATGGTCGCCGCGACCAGGCTCTTGTAGCCGAAGATCGGCTTGCGGCTGAACACCGGGATGATCTCGGTCACGATGCCGAAGAACGGCAGCGCGATGATGTACACCTCGGGGTGGCCGAAGAACCAGAACAGGTGCTGCCACAGGATGGCGCCGCCGTGCTCGGCGTTGAACACCTGCGTGCCGACCATGCGGTCCGCGCCCAGCGCGATCAGGGCGGCGGTCAGGACCGGGAACGCGATGAGCACCAGCACGCTGGTGAGCAGGGTGTTCCAGGTGAAGATCGGCATGCGGAACATCGTCATACCGGGCGCGCGCATGCACAGGCCGGTGGTGATGAAGTTGACCGCGCCCAGGATGGTGCCCAGACCCGACACCACCAGGCCCAGGATCCACAGGTCACCGCCCAGACCCGGCGAGCGCACCGCGTCCGACAGCGGCGTGTAGGCGAACCAGCCGAAGCTGGCCGCGCCGCCCGGGGTTAGGAACCCGCTGATGGCGATGAGGCTGCCGAACAGGAACAGGTAGTAGCTGAACAGGTTCATCCTCGGGAACGCCACGTCGGGCGAACCGATCTGCAACGGCATGATCACGTTCGAGAACCCGACGAACAGCGGCGTCGCGAACATCAGCAGCATGATCGTGCCGTGCATGGTGAACAGCTGGTTGAACTGCTCGTTGGACATGGCCTGCATGCCCGGGAAGAACAGCTCGACGCGCATGAGCACCGCGAGCAGACCACCGAAGAGGAAGAACACGAAGGAGGTGATCAGGTACATGTACCCGATGACCTTGTGGTCGGTGGACGTCATCCATTTGACGATCATCGACCCCTTGCGCGACGGTGCCTGACCGCCCGCGAGAGTGGGGCTTGACGTGGTGGTGCTCATGACTGCTCATTCTCCTCGGCGTCGGACGCGCCGGAACCGGTGTCCTGCCCGTCGGCCTCGGAGCCGCCGCTGCCGGTGCCCTCCTCGTCGGTGCCGGAGCCCTCGGCGCCCGCGCCCTCGGCACCGGAGCCCTCACCGGAGGCCGGCTGGTCGCCGGTGTCGGCGGCCTCGAGCTCGGCCTCCTCGGCGGCCTGCTGCTGCTCGGCCGCCCAGGCGTCGTACTCGTCCTGGGGCAGGACCTGGACGTTGAAGAGCATGCGGGCGTGGTCCACACCGCACAGCTCGGCGCAGCGGCCCACGTACTCGCCCGCGGTGCCCTCGTTGATGTCGGCCTGGAAGGCGTTGTCCCGACCGGGGATGACGTCCATCTTGAAACCGAACTCGGGGATCCAGAACGAGTGGATGACGTCCGGCGAGTGCAGGTCGAAGTGGACGGTCGCGCCCTCGGGCAGCACCAGGGTCGTCTGGGTGGAGGGGTCGGCGGTGCCGTCCGGGTTGGGGATACCCGTCTCGGCGAAGAGCACCTCCCCGCCGTTCTCCTTCTTGTCGTCGAGGTAGTTGAACTGCCAGGCCCATTGGAAGGCCACGACCTCGATGTTGACGTCCGCCGGCTCGTCGGTGTCGAGCAGGATCGCCTGGTCCCGGGCGGTGAAGAAGAACAGCACCGAGATGATGACGATCGGCAGCACGGTGTAGAGCGCTTCGATGGGCATGTTGTACCGCACCTGCGGCGGCAACTGCTCAGAGCGCTTGCGGTGGAAGATGACCGACCAGACGATCAGCCCCCACACGAGAATGCCGACCGCGAAAGCCGCCACCCAGGAGCCCTGCCAGAGCGAGAGAACACGCTCGGCCTGGTTGGTGATCGGCTCCGGCATGCCCAAACGAGTGAGATCGTTCGACGCGCAGCCGGTCGCGGCCAGCCCCAGCACGGCGAGCGCGGCGCCGCGTGGTGCCCATCGGCGCAGGTTGCGGCGCCGATTCTCTTGGCGGGTCGGACTCACGGATTGCCTTCCCAGCGGTGTAGCCCGTGGAACCTCCACGGGCGGCCTAAGTATCCAAAGCTTTTCAGGGGGAAACATTATCGCGAACCGCCCAGCGGCCAGTTCAGGGGCTTACCTGGTCAGCGTGTTGCCGACCCCCCTGGGCGGAGCTGGCGGCGGTACGTGGAGCCGGGCCCGTTCGCCCGCGGAGGATACCCTCCCGGCTGGCTACGGAGCGCGGCCCGGCGTTCCCCCGGGCCCTCTTCCCGATCGCGCCCCTTCCGCCTCTCGGGGGCGGCGTGGACGTTTCACGAGGAGAGAACAAGGTGAGCGTATCGCTGGATTTACGACGCCCTTAACCGGGTTCGCCTTAGGAACGCGACCAGGTCAGGATGGTCACCACCAGACGACGACACACGGGGGTCTTCCGTGCCCGAGTACCCGCCCCGGCCTCCCCTGGTCACGGTGGAGGCGGTGGGCCGCAAGTGCCCGATCCCGATCATCATGCTCGCCGCCAGGCTGCACGAGGTGCCCATAGGCGCGGTCATCGCGGTCACCGCGGACGACCCCGCCGCCAGCGCGGACATCCCCGCCTGGTGCCGGATGAAGATGCACGAGTTCGTCGCCGAGCGGCCCCTGGCGCGGGGCAGCGCCTTCCACATCCGGCGCATGTACTGACCCGGCCCCGGCGGCCGTCCCGCACCCGGGGGCGGGGCGGGGACCACGGCTGGGCGGGGAGTTAAGAGGAGGACCGAAACCCCGTGCCACGCGGCTCGGGGTTTTCGGTTCCGGTGCGATAACGATTCGCGCCCCGCCGAATCCTGGGCGTGGCGCGTTCCACACCACCCCGGACACGGAGAGGCCGCGCGGACCGGGTCCGCGCGGCCTGACCTGCCCCGCATCGGCCGCCCCTCGGGGAGGAGGCGGCCGCGCACACGCCGAGGCGGGTGACTAGCGGGCGTAGAACTCCACGACCAGCTGCTCGTCGAAGGGCACCGGGATCTGCTCGCGCTTGGGGCGGTCGACGACCGCGACGCGCAGGTCCTTGTGGCTCACGGCGAGGAATCCGGCGATCTTGTCGTCGGCGTGGACGCCCTCGGCGGCCTCGACGAACGGCACCATGTTGCGGGACTTCTCCCGAACACTGATGATCTGACCGGGCTTGACCTGGTACGACGGGATGTCGACCTTCTTGCCGTCCACGGTGATGTGACCGTGGTTGACGAACTGACGCGCGGCGTAGATCGAGGCGGCCAGACCGGCGCGCAGCACGACCGTGGCCAGACGCAGCTCCAGCTCGGCGAGCATCTCCTCACCGGTGCGCCCCGTGCGCTTCTTCGCGCTCTCGTAGACGCGCAGCATCTGCTTCTCGGTCAGGTCGTAGTACCAGCGCACCTTCTGCTTCTCCGCCTGGCGGACCGCGTAGTCGCTGCTGTTGCGGCGGACGCGGCGGCCGTGCTCGCCGGGCGGGTAGGGACGCTTCTCGAAGTAGCTGACCGCCTTACGGGTCAGCGGGGTGCCGGCGCGCCGGGACAACCGCACCTTCGGTCCGGTGTAGCGCATGCAATGTCCTTTCCGGATGAATCCGGGGAATCCCAGGTAAGGCTGGCCTAGATCTGGGAGGCGCTCAACGCGCCCGAGCCCGCGCGGGCGCGCCGGAGCACGCACAGCGGGACAGGTTCCCCAACCGTCGCGGCGACCCGGCGCGGACGGCTTGGGCTGGGTAACCGGCACGCGTTTCAGCGCACCGGCGGGCACGGGGCTCCCCGTGCGGGACACCGGCTCCCAGGGAGCGGCGGCCGTGCGGGGCGCGGCCCGGTCCGACAGGCGGACACGGGTCGTGCGGGTCGCGACTACCCACTCTACGGGCTCGCGGACACCACCCCGACCCGTCGACTACACGAAGGGCGCGACCTCGGCCGAGGCCTCCGCGCCGTAGGACTCCTCCAGACGCGCCAGGAGCGAAGCCCCCGTCAGGGTGTACTCCTGCGGCCCGTCGGCCTCCAGGCAGTGCACCGCGGTCGCGTTGCCCACCTGGGCGGCCCGCTCCAGCGACAGCCCCCACGAGTGCGCGGCCAGGAAACCCGCGCGGAACGCGTCCCCCATGCCCGTGGGGTCGACCAGCTCCCCCACCGCCGCGGCCGGCACGTGCACGCTCGGCTCCCCCACACGGTCGATACGCGCACCCTTGGCGCCCAACGTGGTGATCCGGGTGCCCACCCGCTCCAGGACGTCGGCGTCGGACCAGCCCGTCTTCTGCTCGGCCAGCGCCTTCTCGTACTCGTTCGTGAACAGGAAGGCCGCACCCTCGATCAGACCCCGCACCTCGGGCCCCTCCATCCGCGCCAGCTGCTGGGAGGGGTCGGCGGCGAAGGCGATGCCGCGGGCACGGCACTCCTCGCTGTGACGCACCATCGCGGCCGGGTCGTCCGCCCCGATCAGCACCAGGTCCAGCCCTCCCAGACGGTCCGCGATCGGCTGGAGCTCGATGTTGCGCGCCTCGGCCATGGCCCCGGCGTAGAAGGACGCGATCTGGTTCTGGTCCCGGTCCGTGGTGCAGATGAACCGGGCGGTGTGACGCAGCTCGGAGATGTAGACCGCGGAGGTGTCCACGCCGTGGCGGTCCAGCCAGGCGCGGTAGTCCTCGAAGTCGGCCCCGGCCGCACCCACCAGCACCGGGTTGAGGCCGAACCCGCCCATCCCGAAGCAGATGTTGGCCGCGACACCGCCGCGCCGCACGTCCAGCTCGTCGATCAGGAAGGACAGCGACAACTGCTGGATCTGGTCGGGGATGATCTGTTCCGCGAAGCGACCCTCGAAGGACATCAGATGGTCGGTGGCGATGGATCCGGCAACCGCGATACGCACGGGACGAAGGCTCCTTGGTCGGGAGGTGTCGGTCTGCTGACCGGACGGGGCTGCGGGCATGGCAGAGGACGTGCCCGGTTCGGACTGCCCCAGGTTAGTGCAGCGCGCCCGCGGACCAACTGACAACCGCCCCCAACCGCCCCACCCCGCACACCGAAAACCCCGCACACGACGAAGGGGGAGGGCGGCACAAGCCGCCCTCCCCCCGAAGAACCGCGTCCCCGGCCGACCCGGACCCCGGGGTCCGGCCCGCCCGACGACCGCACCCGGGACGCCTCACGCCCCGGGACGCGTCCACCGCAGCACCCCGGACCCACCGGCCCGAAAGCCCCCGGCGGGACGGCACCCCCTAGTTGAAGGAGTCACCGCAGGCGCAGGAACCGGTGGCGTTGGGGTTGTCGATGGTGAAACCCTGCTTCTCGATGGTGTCGACGAAGTCGATCGTGGCACCGATCAGGTAGGGGGAGCTCATCCGGTCGGTGACCACCTCCACACCGCCGAAGTCGCTGACCACGTCGCCGTCGAGCTCGCGCTCGTCGAAGTAGAGCTGGTAACGCAGCCCCGAGCAACCACCGGGCTGAACGGCCACGCGAAGACGCAGGTCGTCCCGCCCCTCCTGCTCAAGGAGCGCCCTGACCTTGCTGGACGCCTCGTCGGTGAGGATGATGCCCTCGGTGGTCTCGCTCTGAACCGTCATGCTGGAAAGCTCCTCTGGAAAGGGGTAGCGGCTGGCCGGCGACCCCCTTGGTCGCGTCTGGACCGGCCCGCCGCGGCGGGTCCCGTCCTCTTCAACGGTTCTCAACGCCCGACACCGGTACCGCATTCCTCATTCCTCGCGCACCGGCGGACACGGGCGTCACAGCGCCGCTGTGTTCTCCCCGCCCCCGACCCGCACTGCGGACGGGGCCGCGGACGGGCACGGACGTGCCCGTCCTCCCAGGGTAATTTGTCCCGACCCGGGACGCCATCTCCCGCCCGGACCTGTGCACGAAGCCACCCGCCGCACCCCGCGCAGCGCAAAAGGGGCGGAGCCCGCCACAGGCCCCGCCCCTCCCCTCCGGCGACTCAGCCCTTGGCCAGCGTCCCCAGGTACAGCTCGATCACGTTCGGATCGTTCAACAGGTCCGCACCCGTACCGGTGTAGGCGTTGCGCCCCTGGTCCAGCACGTAACCGCGGTCACAGATCTGCAAGCAGCGACGCGCGTTCTGCTCCACCATGATCACCGACACACCAGTCCGGTTGACCTCCTTGACCCGCTGGAAGACCTCCTCCTGGTAGATCGGCGACAGACCCGCGGTCGGCTCGTCCAACAACAGCACCGACGGCTCCATCATCAGCGCACGCCCCATGGCCACCATCTGGCGCTCACCACCCGACAACGACCCCGCCTTGGCCTTGCGCCGGTCCCCCAGCAGCGGGAACAGCTCCGCCACCGCCGCGAACCGCTTCGTGAACGACCGCGGCCGCAGGAACGCCCCCATCTGGAGGTTCTCCTCGATGGTCAGCGACGGGAACACGTTCTGCGTCTGCGGAACGTAACCCACCCCCCGCTCCACCAGACCGTGCGCCGGCAGACCGGCGATGTCGGCCCCCCGCAGCGTCAGAGCGCCCTCACGCACCGGGATCAACCCGAACACCGTCTTGATCAGCGTGGACTTACCCGCCCCGTTCGGGCCGATGATCGCCACGACCTCGCCCTCGGACAACGTCAGAGTGCACCCGTTGAGGATGTTCACCCCCGGCACGTACCCCGCCACCAGCTCACTGGCCAACAGCAGGTAGTCCTCCGGACCGCCCACCGGCGCCGCCTCACCGGCCTGCTCCAACACCTCCTCACGGTGCTCCTGCACCGCGGCGGCCTCCTCGGCCTCCACCGGAACCCCGTCCGAAACCTTCGCCGCCTTCTCCGGACTCGGCTTCGCGCTCTCAGTCATCACCACTCCCCGGGGCCTCGGCCGTCTCCTCCTGGGCACCCAGGTAGGCGTCGATCACCTGCTGGTTGGACCGGATGTCCGAAGGACGGCCCTCCGCGATCACCTGCCCCTGCGCGAGCACCACGATCCAGTCGCTGATCCCCATGATCACGTCCATGTCGTGCTCCACGAAGAGCACCGTCTTGCCCTCGTCGCGCAACGACGTGATGTGCCCCAGCAACGACTGCACCAGCGCCGGGTTCACCCCCGCCATCGGCTCGTCCAGCATGATCATGGCCGGATCGGTCATCAGCGAACGCGCCATCTCCAACAGCTTGCGCTGACCGCCCGAGAGCGAACCCGCCATGTCCCCGCGCTTGTCGATGAGCTTGAAACGCTCCAACAGATCCAGCGCGCGACGCGTGTTCTCCTTCTCCTGCCCCTGCCACACCGGACGCAGGAACGCACCCGCCATCCGCTCACCGAACTGACCCGGCGCACCCAGCAGCATGTTGTCCAACACCGTCATCCGGGTCAGCGCCTTGGTCAACTGGAAGGTCCGCACCATCCCCGCACGCGCCACCTGATGGCCGCGCCTGCCGTTGATCGGCCTGCCCTGGAAGGTCCAACGCCCCCCGTCCACCCGGTCGAAACCGGTCAACAGGTTGAACAGCGTCGACTTACCCGCACCGTTCGGACCGATCAACGCCGTGATCGTCCCCCGCTGCACCTCCAGGTGACCCACGTCCACCGCGGTCAGACCGCCGAAGGAACGGCGCACACCATCCGCCACCAGGATCGGGTCCGACTTCGCCGAACCCGGCACCGGCTCCGCACCGGCCACGCGGTCGACCCCGACCCCGGACCCGACACCGCCGCCCACCTTGTCACTTGACATTGATCAGCATCTCCTTGCGGTCGCCGATGAGACCCTGCGGCCGGAAGACGATCAGCAACACCAGCAGCAGACCCACGAAGGCCAACTGGATCGCACCGTAGTCCGGACCGTCCAGGAACGGCAGCCACCCCATCGAGCCGAAACCCTGGAGCACACCGTCGGTGAAGTTCATCAGGAACCAGAACGCCATCGCGCCCAGCACCGGACCGAACACCCGACCGGCACCGCCCAACAGCAGGATCACCCACAGGAAGAACGTCACCTGCGGCTTGAACTGGTCCGGCTGGATCGACGCCTGGTACACGGCCAGCATGCACCCCGCCAGGGCACCCACCAGACCGCCCAGCACCAGCGCCTGCATCTTGTACGCGAACACGTTCTTGCCCAGGCTGCGGACCGCGTCCTCGTCCTCCCGGATGCCCTTGATGACACGCCCCCACGGACTGTGCATCAGCATCCACGTCAACCCGGCCGTCAACAGCACCAGGCCCCACGTCACCACCAGAACCCACAGGTGGTTGCCGTTGTAGGACAACGCCCCGAAACCGTAACGCTCACCCCCGTCGAACGGGTTGATCGCACGGAAGTCCGACGCCAGGTTCTGCAACCCGTACACACCACCGGTCAACGGCTCGGCGAAACCCGCCCGGTACACCAGACGGATCACCTCCGCCGCCGCGATCGTGGTGATCGACAGGTAGTCCGCCCGCAACCGCAGCGTCGGAATACCCAGCAACAGGGCCATCACGAACGCGCACAGCAGACCGACACCGAAACCCACCACCAACGGCAGGTCGAACACCGCCACACTGATACCCACGCCGTAGGCGCCCACCAGCATGAAACCCACCTGGCCGAAGTTCAACAGCCCGGTGTAACCGAAGTGGAGGTTGAGGCCGACCGCCGCGAGCGCGTAGATCGCCGCGATCGGACCGAGCGCCGACCGGGTGGACTCAGCGAGGATCGAAAGGATATCCATCGTCTTCTCTCCTAGCCGACCCGCTCACGCCGACCGAGCAGACCCTGGGGCCTGAACAGCAGCATGAGGATCATCAGCGCCAGAGCCCATGCCTGCATGAGCTGGGACGGGAACCACAGGGTGGACAACATCGCCACCAGGCCGACCGCCAGGCCGCCGACCATCGCACCGTAAGCCGTGCCGAGACCGCCCAGGATCACCGCGGCGAACATCATCAGCAGCAGACGGAAGCCCATCTCGTACTCGACCACCTGGTTGAGCCCGTAGAGCACACCGCCCAGAGCGGCCAGACCGCCACCGAGCCCCCACACGTACAGCGTGACCCGGTCCACGTCGATACCCGACGACTCCGCCAGGTCCCGGTTGTCCGACACCGCGCGCATCGCCTTGCCGATCCGGGTGAACTGCAACAGACAGGCCACCCCCACCAGCACCACGATCGCCACCGCCATGACCACCAGGTCGCGCGGCGGCATCGACACCGGCCCCAGACGCACCATCTCCTGGAGCTGGAAACCCGCGTAACGCTCCCGGCCCGCCCCGAAGAGCACCAGGATCACGTGCCGCACCACCAGCGCCAGACCGATCGAGACGATGAACATCTGGATCATCGCCACGTTGCGGTGCCGCAGCGGACGCCAGATGTAGCGCTCCATCGACCCGCCCAGCACCGCGCCCATCAGGACCGCGACCACCGCCGCCAACCACAGCGGCACACTCCAGCCGACCGCGTCCCCCATCACACCGAGAACCGTCGCCAACGCGATACCCGCGAAGATCGACAGCCACTGCGCGACGACCAGCGCCGTCCGCGACAACCTGGTCTCCAGGAAGGCGCCGATCAGCACCGCCGCGCCCAGACCCAGGAAGAGCGCCAACAGCGCGTTGCCCATACCCGCGGCACCCGTGCTGAAGAGCAGCGCGATCATCGCACCGAAGGTCACCAGGTCACCGTGGGCGAAGTTGATCAGCTTCGTCGTGCCGAAGATCAACGAGAGCCCGATCGCGGACACCGCGATCACCAGGCCGAACAGCAGACCCGCCGCGGTGAGCTGGAGCACCCGGTCCCCGAAGGAGCCACCGGTGTCGGTGTTGGGCGCCAACGACTCCTCGTCGGCCGCCTCCCCGCCGGAGGAGTCCTCCGTCTCCTCCTGCGAGGGCGAGGCCGACTCCTCCTCGGCCGCGCCCGCCGCCTCCAGGGCGACGATCAGCGGCCGCCGGTCGTCCGCCTCGACCTCCACCTCGGTCTCGCCGTCGACGAAGAGGGCCTCGATCACCGCGAACTCCCCGGGGACGGACTCCTGGTCCACCACCACGCGGTAGGTGCCCGGTTCGGGCAGGCCCACTTCCCACATTCCTTCAGAGTCGGTCTCCGCCGCCCCGACCTCGTCCTCGCCGTCGTAGACCGTGATCACGATGCCTTCGACACCCTGATCCCGGTTCTCCGGATGGAGGATCTGACCGTGCAGCGCTTCACCGCCCTGTTCGTCTGCCGTCGCCGCTGGCCCCGGGATCACCAGGATGGCGGTGATCAGGGCGAGCAACACGGTCACAAGACGTGTGCGCACGCGCGCTCCTTGCGCATCTGAGGGTGGCGGTGGCGAATGCGCGCACGCGCCACCGCTGTCCTTTGCTGTTCGGTGCGGTGAGTTTAGCCCGATTTAGGCAAGTTGTTCAGATGCGCTAATGCCACGTGACCCAACCGTCATCCCATCGTGTGCAAACGAGACCAAACCGGTACACCTGGCGCATTGACCCTGAACATCTGTCTCGTTTCCGCCGCGTTAAGCGCCTGAACTGCATAGTTTTTCCACACCCGGCGTACCGGAGTGATCACGAGGAGCCGGGAGGAGAAGGCGCGGGCGGAGACGACGAAGGGGGCCACACCCGGTTCGGGTGCGGCCCCCTTCGTTCAGACCAGTTCAGTCCGGCTGGCGCGGACGCGTAAGCGCCGCTTACCGGCGGCGGCTCACTGCTTGCCGCCGAGGGTCTCCACGACCGTCTCGGCGACCCTGCGCATGGTCAGCCGCCGGTCCATCGAGTTCTTCTGGATCCAGCGGAACGCCTCAGGCTCGCTCATCCCGTGGCGGCTCTGGAGCAGACCCTTGGCCTGTTCGACCAGCTTGCGGGTCTCCAACCGCTCCTGGAGGCTGGAGACCTCCGACTCCAGCGCGGACAGCTCCGCGTAGCGCGAGGTGGCCATCTCGATGGCGGGCACGAGGTCGGCCTTGTTGAACGGCTTGACCAGGTAGGCCATGGCCCCGGCCTCGCGCGCCCGCTCGACCAGCTCCCGCTGGGAGAAGGCGGTCAGGATCACCACCGGGGCGATGCGCTCGGCGGCGATGCGCTCGGCGGCCGAGAGGCCGTCGAGCACGGGCATCTTGATGTCGGTGATCACCAGGTCGGGCTTGAGCTCCTGGGCAAGGCGGATCACGGTCTCACCGTCACCGGCCTCGCCCACGACGGCGTAGCCGTCCTCCTCAAGCATCTCCTTGAGGTCCAGGCGGATCAGGGCCTCGTCTTCCGCGATCACCACACGGCTCTGCGTCCTCGTCACGTACACGAGGTTACCGAGATCAGCTAGGATGCTGGACGTCGGGACGGGCATGCGCGTCAATCGTGATACCACTGTTGACGGAGCACACCGGCCGGACAGGCAGACGCACACCAGCCAGGATGTCCATTTCGCCCCACAAAAAGCCCTGATATCCCAATGGCAGAGGAAATGGTCTCAAACACCATCAAGTGTGGGTTCGAATCCCACTCAGGGCACAACACTCCAGAGTCGCCCCATCCGGGCGGCTCTTTTCATTTCGGGCATATCAACCCACCGTAGTCAAGCAATCGACGGATTGTCACAGGCATGGGCAAGCATGTATGTCATGTACGCATCGCACGTCCGCCGTTCGGCGGTATCCCTACTGGACTCCGGGATCTCCTACAACGAGGTCAGCCGACGCCTGGGCATCAACCGGGCAACCCTCCGCGCCTGGTCGCGTGACCGTTCCCTGATCGACAAGTACCGGGACAACGGTGACTGCCCCCGCTGCGAACCGCTCCCCCGCCCGCCGAAGGCAGCCGACGCCTACAGCTACCTCCTGGGCCTGTACCTCGGTGATGGTGCCATCAGCCTGACGGGGGACGGCAGCCGGGGCGTGTGGCGACTGAGGATCTCCTGCGGCGACTCCTGGCCGGGTCTCATCCAGGAGTGTGAGAACACCATGGCGCAGGTGCTCCCCGGGCACGCGGTGGGCCGGATCGGCTGCGTCGGATGCACCGAGGTCTACAGCGACTGGAAGCACTGGCCCTGGCTGTTTCCGCAGCACGGGCCGGGAAAGAAGCACGAACGGCCCATCGTCCTGAAGGCCTGGCAGCAGGAGATCGTCGACGCTCATCCCGAACCGTTCGTCCGAGGCCTGATCCATTCCGACGGGTGCCGCATCACCAACAGGGTCCGCAGGCGGACCGGTGAGGAATGGAAGTACTACGAGTACCCCCGCTACCAGTTCATCAACGTCTCCGAGGACATCACCGGCCTGCTCACCGACGCACTCGACCGCCTCGGAATTCCGTGGAAGCGCCACACCAGTCCACGTCCGCCGAGGCGCGACAAGATCGTCGTCTCGGTGTCGCGGAAGGAGGCCGTGGCGCGCATGGACGCCTTCATCGGGCCCAAGTACTGAGGGACCGGACAGACGGGCCAGAACCTGCGTAACTACCCAGCCGGTACCGCCCTAAATAGGCCCTTTGTCACTTTATGCCGGGGCAACACGGCGGAACCGGTCACATCACGGCCACAACCTGAGTACAACCCGTGAGTTCGGTCGCCTCCGCGGGCGCGCGTCCTTGATCCTGGAGTTCCAGAAGCGATTTCTCAGGAGAGGAGCAGCGGGTGCTGACCGCGGTGGCCGGGATCGTCGGCGCACTGGTTATCGGCGCCTGGATGGTGGTGGCGTGGGGTTCCCAGCGCCGCCAGCCGTGGCTGCTGACCCCCGTCGCGCTGCTCATCGTCCTTCTCGTGGCCGTCGGCCAGCCGGGCTGGGCGTTCGTGCCCGTCGTGGCGCTGGTCGCCGGTTCCTTCGCGGAGCTGGTGGTGGGCTCGCGCGAGTCCCCCACCCTGCGCACCAAGGACCCCGACGCGCCGTTGAGCACCGAGCGCTGGGCGGCGGCCGTGGCCGCGCCGTTCCGGGTGGCGTTGGCCGAGCCCTGGGACGTGGTGGCCCGGCCGTCGCTGCGCCGTCCCTACCAGCGGATGCTGGAGCGCCAGTGGGGGGTGACCGACCGCGAGTCGCTGCTGGAGGCGGTGGACGCCCTGTTGGAGGAGCTGCGTACGGGTCCGAAGCTGGATCTGGTGGTGGATCTGAGCGCGGGGGTGGCCAGGTCGCGTCTGCCGCGTGAGCGGGGCGGGCAGGTGACGGGTGCGCACGTGCGGCTGAGTGAGGAGCAGGTGGCGCGGTTGCGCGCGGTCACGGGGGTGGCCGAGGCGGACGAGACGGTGCTCATCGGTGCCTACCAGTGGTGGAAGTCGGTGCACGTGATCCGGCTGGTGTGCGGGGGCGCGTCGTTGGACTGGTTGAGTCCGGTGGAGACGCAGACGCTGTTGCGGCGGGTGGCCTCGGATCTTCAGCGGCGGTACGCGTCGTGGCAGCAGTTGTCGATGGCCTTCCACGCGGGTTATCTGTTGTGGCCGGAGAAGGGTGTGGAGGGCGACCACGGCGGTACGGACCGGGTGTGGGCGGCGTTGGGTCTGCTGACGGAGGACGAGCGCAGCCCGTGGAACCTGTTGCCGTGGGACATGCCGTTGGAGCGTGTGCTGCCGGAGGGGGGCGCCGGGCCGGAGTCGCGGGGGGACGTGCGCGGGGAGTCGGCGGCCTGAGGTGGTGCGGCGGGGCCGCACCTGGTCCTGACCCGGTGGGCGGCGCGGCTCATACGCCGTGTCCTCCGGGCCGGACCTGATGCGGCACGTCGGGGGCGCCCGGTGCGGGGCGCCCGGGTACTCCTACTGCGCCGCGAGGGCGACGGCGTCGCCGAGGCGGTGGACGCGCAGGAAGTTGGTGGAACCGGTGGTTCCGGGCGGGCTGCCGGCGACGATGACGATCTTGTCGCCCTTGTGGTAGTCGCCGAGCTGGAGGAGTTCGGCCTCCACCTGGCGGACCATGTCGTCGGTGTTGTCGACCCAGGGCACGATGTGGCTCTCGACTCCCCAGGTGAGGGAGAGCACTCCGCGGGTGCTCTCCTCGGTGGTGAAGGCCATCAGCGGGATGGGTGAGCGGTAACGGGCCAGGCGTCGGGCGGTCTCGCCGGACATGGTGAAGGCGACCAGGGCTTTGGCTCCGACGGTGGCGCCGATCTCGGCGGCGGCGCGGGCGATGGCTCCGCCGGTGGTCTCGGGTACCCGGTTGAGGATGTGCGAGGCGCGCAGGGACTCCTGCTCGGCGGCGCTGACGATGCGGGCCATGGTCTCGACGGTCTCGACGGGGTACTTGCCGACGCTGGTCTCTCCGGAGAGCATGACGGCGTCGGCGCCGTCGAGGACGGCGTTGGCGACGTCGGAGGCCTCGGCGCGGGTGGGCCGGGGTGATCCGATCATGGATTCGAGCATCTGGGTGGCGACGATGACCGGTTTGGCCTTGTCGCGGCAGCGTTCGACGGCGCGTTTTTGCACCATGGGGACGTTTTCGAGGGGGAGTTCGACGCCGAGGTCGCCGCGGGCGACCATGACTCCGTCGAAGACCTCGATGATGTCCTGGAGCCGTTCGACGGCCTGGGGCTTCTCGACCTTGGCGATGAGGGGGACGGTGACGCCCTCCTCGTCCATGATGCGGTGGCACTCCTCGGCGTCTGCGGGGCTGCGGACGAAGGAGAGGGCGACCATGTCGACGCCCTGGCGCAGGGCCCAGCGCAGGTCGGCCTCGTCCTTTTCGGTGAGTGCGGGGACGCTGACGGCGACGCCGGGGAGGTTGAGTCCCTTGTGGTTGGAGACGGTGCCGGCGACGACGACGCGGGTGTGGACGTCGGTGCTGGTGGTCTTGGTGCACTCCAGCGCGATGCGGCCGTCGTCGATGAGGACGCGGTCGCCGGGGCGTACGTCGGCGGGGAGTCCCTTGTAGGTGGTGGAGACGCGGTGGGCGTCTCCGGGGACGTCGTCGGTGGTGATGGTGAATTCGTCGCCGACGTTGAGGTCGACGGGGCCGTCGGCGAAGGTGCCGACGCGGATCTTGGGCCCTTGGAGGTCGGCGAGGACGCCGACGGCTCGTTGTGCGGCCTCAGCGGCGCCTCGCAGGTTGGCGAGGTTGGCGCTGTGGTCGTCGTGGGTTCCGTGGCTGAGGTTGAGTCGGGCGACGTCCAGTCCGGCTTCGACGAGCTTGCGGAGGACTTCCGGGCTCGAGGTGGCGGGACCGAGGGTCGCGACGATTTTTGCTCGACGTGTCACGCATAACACTCTAGAGCGTCTGGAGGATGGAGTGGTCTAAACCAGGTTGCGAATGGACGTATGTGGGGCTGCGGGAAGTCGAACGGCGAGCACCCTGGGTGAGGTTTGGTGGCGTTGGGTGGTGGGGTGTCTTCGCTGGTGTGGGGGGCACGGCCTCGGCGGGGCCCGGTGTCTGCGGGGCTCGGTGTCTGCGGAGGTCTGGTCTTGGCCGGGGCTGGTGGGCGGGGTCGGGGGTGTCAGCTGTCGCGGCGGCGGGGTGGGATGTAGCACTGGAGGCGGCCGTAGGCGCACAGGATGCGCAGGCGTTGGACGGTGCGCATGCCTTCGCGTTCGAGGGTGGCGGCGGTGTCCCAGTGCTGCCAGGTGGCGTCCCAGCCGCCGTCGGGTCGTTGGGTCTGTTCGAAGAAGTCGAGGTTGCGTCGGATCTCGGTGTCGGTGAACAGGGGTCGGGCGATGTGGTCGGGGTGGGTGGCGATGTCGAGTGCGGTGTGGGCGTGTCGGTTCGGGTTGGGTTTGGGGTGGGTGTCGATGACGGCGCGGATCATGGGGTGGAGTCGGCTGGTGGTGCGCAGGGCGCGGTCGCGGTCGGGGACGTGCTGGAGGAAGGTGCAGATGCCGATGGCCTGGTGGGGGTCGGTCCAGTGCAGGGCGTTGATGTGTTTCCAGCAGTAGGCGGTGGCGTTGTCGCGCCAGGTGTGGCTGATGTTGTGTTTGTGGAGGTATCCGGCGAGGAGTGCGGTGAGTCCGAGGTCGCTGGTGGAGTCGTGGTGCTGTTGCCACCAGGGGGCGGCTTCGGTGTGGCGGACGTCGGGTCGTACGCAGGGCAGGCCGCCGTCGGGGTTGGTGACGGTGGTGAGGTAGCGGCAGATGCCGGTGCCGAGGCTGGTGGGGATGGGGCCGAGGTCGTCGAGGTAGCGCAGGGCGATCTCGGTGGCGGCGGGTTGGCTGGTGTGTCCGCGCAGGTCGGGGTCGAGTCCGTTGCCGTAGCCGCCGTCGAGGTTGCGGTAGGCGGAGAGTGCGGAGCGGACGGGTTCGGTGGGTCCGTTCTGGAAGAGGTGGGCGAAGCGGAGCCGGTCGATGAGCCGGGCGTTTCGCATGGTGAAGTGTTCTGCGGCGCGAAGGGAGTCCCAGGTCACAACGGTCATGTCTTCGACGGTACGTCCGTGTGCGGGGCGGGGAAATGGTTGGCGGGCCAATCCATTCGCGATCTTTACGCGCGGTTCGGGGTGGTGTTGCGTGTGCGTCTTCGGGTGCGGATGAGGAGTCCTGCCCAGGAGGCGAGGACGGTGAGGGCGACGGCGAGCCGTGCGGTGAGCAGGTGTTCGGCGGGGTAGACGATGCCGGTGAGGTAGTGGTCGATGAAGCCTTCGGGGGGCAGTCCCTGTTGTCCGGCGCTTAGGCGGGCCCAGTTCTCGACGTGGGTGAGGGGGCAGGGCCAGCCGATGAGGGTGATGGCGAGTCCGTAGAGGGTGCAGCCGAGGTGGATCCACAGGGTGCGGGGCCACTTCCAGGCGAGGAACCCGCCGAGGGCGAGGTAGGCGAGGAAGGCCAGGTGCGTGACCATGGCGGTGTCGGCGATGAGCCGGTAGGTCATCGTCTGGCCTCCCGGGCGCGTGGTGGGTGCTCCTGGTTTCCAGTATCGGCGCCGTCTCCCGGCGGGGCCAGGGGGTGTCGGGGGCTGTGGATGGTGCGGGTGGAAACCCGGATGGCTCTTCACCTGGCGGTGGACACGGCGACGCGCCGGGTGCGGAGGGTGTACTCCGCGCCCGGCGCGTGTGTGTGCCTGGTTGTGGCTAGACGAGCGGTCGCGCGGTCGGCGGGATGGTGACCGGCAGGGTGCTGTCGTCGGTGAGGTAGCGGTCCACTCCGGCGGCGGCGGAGCGGCCCTCGGCGATGGCCCAGACGATGAGTGACTGGCCGCGGCCCATGTCGCCGGCGCAGTAGACGCCGTCGACGGTGGTGCGGTAGTCGGTGTCGCGGACGACGTTGCCGCGTCCGTCGAGTTCGACGCCGAGCTGGTCGAGCAGGCCCTCCTTCTGGGGACCGACGAAGCCCATGGCGAGGGTGACGAGTTCGGCGGGGATCTCTCGTTCGGTACCCTCGACGGGTTCGAAGCCCTTGTCGGTGCGCTTGACCTCGACGAGCTTGAGGGCGCGGACGCGGCCGTTGTCGTCGCCGAGGAACTCGACGGTGTTGACGGCGTAGATCCGCTTGCCGCCCTCCTCGTGGGCGCTGGTGACCTTGTAGAGCATGGGCATGGTCGGCCAGGGCTGGTTGTCGGGCCGCGTGGTGGGCGGCTTGGGCATGATCTCCAGCTGGGTGACCGATGCGGCGCCCTGGCGGTGGGCGGTGCCGACGCAGTCGGCGCCGGTGTCGCCGCCGCCGATGACGACGACGTGCTTGCCTTGGGCGCTGATGGCGGGCGTGTCGTAGTCGCCCTCCTGGACCCGGTTGGCCAGGGGCAGGTACTCCATGGCCTGGTGGATGCCGTCGAGTTCGCGGCCCTTGGCGGGCAGGTCGCGCCAGGCGGTGGCGCCGCCGCTGATGACGACGGCGTCGTGGTCGGCGCGCAGTTGGTCGGCGGTGATGTCGGTGCCGACGTCGACTCCGGCGCGGAAGGTGGTGCCTTCGGCGCTCATCTGGGCGAGGCGGCGGTCGATGTGCCGCTTCTCCATCTTGAACTCGGGGATGCCGTAGCGCAGGAGGCCGCCGATGCGGTCGGCGCGTTCGTAGACGGTGACGTCGTGTCCGGCGCGGGTGAGCTGCTGGGCGGCGGCGAGTCCGGCGGGGCCGGAGCCGACGACGGCGACCTTCTTGCCGGTGCGGGTGGTGGGGGGCAGGGGCTTGACCCAGCCCTCCTCCCACGCGCGGTCGATGATGGAGACCTCGACGTTCTTGATGGTGACGGCGGGTTGGTTGATGCCGAGCACGCACGCGGATTCGCACGGTGCGGGGCAGAGTCTGCCGGTGAACTCGGGGAAGTTGTTGGTGGCGTGCAGGCGTTCGATCGCCTCGGCCCAGTCGTGGGTGTGGACGAGGTTGTTCCACTCGGGGATGAGGTTGCCGAGCGGGCAGCCGTTGTGGCAGAAGGGGATGCCGCAGTCCATGCAGCGCGAGGCCTGCTTGGTGACGGTTCCCCGGTCGAAGTCCTCGTAGACCTCGCGCCAGTCCTGGATGCGCACGTCGACGGGTCGGTGCTTGGGGAGCTCTCGCTCGGTGGTCTTCAGGAAGCCCTTGGGGTCGGCCATGTGCCTTCCTCCTCTCGTGTCAGGACTGTGCGGAGGCCATGACGGCCTCGTTGACGTCGCGGCCCTCGCGTTCGGCCTCGGCCTGGGCGAGCAGGACGCGCTTGTAGTCGCGCGGCATGATCTTGGCGATGCGGTCGATCTCGCCGTCGGTGAGGATGCGGTCGGCGACGGCCGATCCGGTCTCGGCGCGGTGGCGGGTGAGGACGTCGGTGAGGAACGCGCGGTCCTCGTCGGTGAGGGCCTCGATCTCGACCATCTCGGTGTTGACGCGTTCGTGGTCCAGGTCCAGGACGTAGGCGATGCCTCCGGACATGCCGGCGGCGAAGTTGCGTCCGGTGCGGCCCAGGACGACGGCGCGGCCGCCGGTCATGTACTCGCAGCCGTGGTCGCCGATGCCCTCGACGACGGCGAGTGCGCCGGAGTTGCGGACGCAGAAGCGTTCGCCGACGACGCCGCGCAGGAGGATCTCTCCGGAGGTGGCGCCGTAGCCGATGACGTTTCCGGCGATGATGTGGTCCTCGGCGACGAGCTGGGAGGCGTTGTCGGGGCGGACGATGACGCGTCCGCCGGACAGGCCCTTGCCGACGTAGTCGTTGGCGTCGCCGGACAGGCGCAGGGTGACGCCCCTGGGTACGAAGGCGCCGAAGGACTGGCCCGCGGATCCGGTGAAGGAGACGTCGATGGTGTCGTCGGGGAGGCCGTCGGCGCCGTGGCGCTTGGTGACCTCGTGTCCGAGCATGGTGCCGACGGTGCGGTTGACGTTGCGTACGGGCAGTTCGAGGCGTACGGGCTGGCCGAAGTCCAGGGCGCCCTCGCTGAGCTGGATGAGGGTGTTGTCCAGGGCCTTCTCCAGGCCGTGGTCCTGGAGGCGCTGTCGGACGCGGTGGTCGCCGGCGCGGGGTTCGACCTCGTGCAGGATGGGCGACAGGTCCAGGCCCTGGGCCTTCCAGTGGGTGACGGCGTCGGCGGTGTCGAGCAGGTCGATGGAGCCGATGGCCTCGTCCAGGCTGCGGAAGCCGAGCTGGGCGAGGTACTCGCGGACCTCCTGGGCGATGAACTCGAAGAAGTTGACGACGTACTCGGCCTTGCCGGAGAAGCGCTCGCGCAGGAGCGGGTTCTGGGTGGCGACGCCGACGGGGCAGGTGTCCAGGTGGCACACGCGCATCATGACGCAGCCGGAGACGACGAGGGGTGCGGTGGCGAAGCCGTACTCCTCGGCGCCGAGCAAGGCGGCGATGACGACGTCGCGGCCGGTCTTCATCTGGCCGTCGGCCTGGACGACGATGCGGTCGCGCAGGCCGTTGAGCAGCAGGGTCTGCTGGGTTTCGGCGAGGCCGAGTTCCCAGGGGGTGCCCGCGTGCTTGAGGGAGGTCAGCGGCGAGGCGCCGGTGCCTCCGTCGTGGCCGGAGATGAGGACGACGTCGGCGTGTGCCTTGGACACGCCGGCGGCGACGGTGCCCACGCCCGCTTCGGAGACCAGTTTGACGTGGACCCGGGCGGAGGGGTTGGCGTTCTTGAGGTCGTGGATGAGCTGGGCGAGGTCCTCGATGGAGTAGATGTCGTGGTGGGGCGGCGGGGAGATGAGTCCGACGCCGGGGGTGGAGTGGCGGGTCTGGGCGACCCACGGGTAGACCTTGTGGCCGGGCAGTTGGCCGCCTTCGCCGGGCTTGGCGCCCTGGGCCATCTTGATCTGGATGTCGTCAGCGTTGGTGAGGTAGTGCGAGGTGACGCCGAAGCGGCCGGAGGCGACCTGCTTGATGGAGCTGCGCCGCAGGTCCCCGTTGGCGTCGGGGGTGAAGCGGTCGGGGTCCTCGCCGCCCTCGCCGGTGTTGGACTTGCCGCCGAGGCGGTTCATCGCGATGGCGAGGGTCTGGTGGGCTTCTGCGGAGATGGAGCCGTAGGACATGGCTCCGGTGGAGAAGCGCTTGACGATCTCCGAGACGGGTTCGACCTCGTCGACGGGCACGGGTTCGCGCACGCCGTCCTTGAAGCGCAGGAGACCGCGCAGGGTCATGAGCTTCTGGGACTGGTCGTCGATCTGGGAGGTGTACTCCTTGAAGATCTCGTACCGGCGGGTGCGGGTGGAGTGCTGGAGCTTGAAGACGGTCTCGGGGCTGAACAGGTGCGGTTCGCCCTCGCGGCGCCACTGGTACTCGCCGCCGACCTCCAGGCGCCGGTGGGCGCTGGGGTTGGGGGTGTGGGCGCTGCGGTGGCGGATGGCGACCTCCTCGGCGAGGACGTCGAAGCCGACGCCGCCCAGGCGGGAGGTGGTGCCGGTGAAGCAGCGGTCGATGACCTCGGCGCCCAGGCCCAGGGCCTCGAAGATCTGGGCTCCGGTGTAGGAGCTGACCGTGGACACGCCGATCTTGGACATGATCTTCAGGACGCCCTTGCCGAACGCCTTGACGGTGTTGCGGACGGCCTGGTCGGCGTCGACGCCGCCGAGGCGTCCGCGTTCGACGAGGTCGCGGACGGTGGCCAGCGCCAGGTAGGGGCTGACCGCGGAGGCGCCGTAGCCGATGAGCAGGGCGACGTGGTGGCATTCGCGCACGTCGGCGGCCTCGATGAGGAGGCCGACCTCGGTGCGGGTCTTCTCGCGGACGAGGTGGTGGTGGACCGAGCCGGTGAGCAGCAGCGACGGGATGGGCGCGCGGTCGGTGTCGGCGCCGCGGTCGCTGAGTACGAGGATGTGGGCGCCGTCGGCGATGGCGGCGGAGACCTCGGTGTTGATCTGCTCCAGGCGTGCGGAGAGCGCGTCGCCGCCGCCTTCGACGGGGTAGGTGCCGTCGACGGTGAAGGTCCTCAGGGCCGGGTTGTCCTGTCCGGCGGCGACGATGGCGGCCAGTTCGGCCTGGTCGACGACCGGGGTGGGCAGGACGAGGCGCTGGGTCTGGCCGGGTGCGGCGTCGAGGATGTTGTGCTCGGCGCCCAGGAGGGTGGCCAGGCTGGTGACCATCTCCTCGCGGATGGCGTCCAGGGGCGGGTTGGTGACCTGGGCGAAGTTCTGCGAGAAGTAGTCGAAGAGCTGGCGGGAGCGTTCGGAGAGCGCGGCCACCGGGGTGTCGGTGCCCATGGAGCCGATGGGTTCGGCGCCGGTGCGGGCCATGGGGGTGAGGATGACGCGCAGTTCCTCCTCGGTGTAGCCGAAGACCTGCTGGGCGCGCTGGAGTTCGGTGACCGGGGCGGGCTGGGCGTCGGGCAGGTCGGCCAGGCGCAGGACGCCGGTGTCGATCCATTCCTGGTAGGGGTGCTGGGCGGCGAGTTCGGCCTTGATCTCCTCGTCCTCGACGATGCGCCCCTGGGCGGTGTCGACGACGAAGATGCGGCCGGGCTGGAGGCGTCCCTTGCGCACGACGGTGGCGGGGTCGATGTCCAGGACGCCGGCCTCGCTGGCGAGGACGACGAGGCCGTCCTCGGTGACCCAGTAGCGTCCGGGGCGCAGGCCGTTGCGGTCCAGGACGGCGCCGACGACGGTGCCGTCGGTGAAGGACACCGAGGCGGGGCCGTCCCAGGGCTCCATGAGGGTGGAGTGGTACTCGTAGAAGGCCCGGACTGCCGGGTCCATCTCGGTGTGGTTCTCCCAGGGCTCGGGGATCATCATGAGCACCGCGTGCGGCAGGGAGCGTCCGCCCAGGTGGAGCAGTTCCAGGGCGTCGTCGAAGGACGCGGTGTCGGAGTCGTCGGGGTCGACGATGGGGAAGATCCGGTCGAGTTCGCCGGGGATGAGGTCGCTGGCGAGCTTGGCCTCGCGCGCCCGCATCATGTTGCGGTTGCCCTTGACGGTGTTGATCTCGCCGTTGTGCGCGACGTAGCGGAACGGGTGGGCGAGCGGCCAGGACGGGAAGGTGTTGGTGGAGAAGCGGGAGTGGACCAGGGCCAGGCCGGAGGCGTAGCGCCGGTCGGACAGGTCGGGGAAGAACGGCTCCAGCTGCGGGGTGGTGAGCATGCCCTTGTAGGCGATGGTGCGCGGGGACAGGCTCGGGAAGTAGACGTCGCTCTCGTGCTCGGCGCGCTTGCGCACGCAGTAGGCGTGGCGCTCCAGCTCGATGCCGGTGAGGCCCTCGGTGGCGGTGCCGGGGGTGCCCGTGATGAAGAGCTGCCCGAAGTAGGGCATGGCCTGGCGGGCGGCGGGGCCGCTGTACTGGGGTTCGAAGGGCAGTTCGCGCCAGCCGAGCAGGGTCAGGCCCTCTTCTGCGACGATGGTGTTGATGCGTTCGACGGCGGCTGCGCGCTCGGCCGCGTCGGCGGGCAGGAACCCGATGCCGGTGGCGTAGGCGCCTGCGTCGGGCAGGGCGAAGTCGCAGACCTCGGTGTAGAGCTCGTGCGGGATCTGGGTGAGGATGCCCGCGCCGTCTCCGTCGTCGGGGTCGGCGCCGGAGGCTCCGCGGTGGTCGAGGTTGCGGAGTACGGTGAGCGCCTTCTCGACGATGTCGTGGCTACGACGTCCAGTGAGGTCGGCGACGAAGCCCACACCGCAGGCGTCGTGCTCGAAAGCGGGGTCGTACAGGCCCTGGGAAGTGGTCTCGGGGTTCGTTCGGACGGACGAACGCCGCACCTGGCCAGCAGGCATCTACCCTCCTGTCGTCTTGCGTCGGCTTCGTGAAAAGCGCATCCGGGACGACGTTGGCCCTGCTGCGTGCGGATGGAGTTGTGTCGCCGCGTGGTGCGGCGGTGACCGTCGTGTGGGCGCCGTGGCCGCCTCCGTGGTGCGGCCACGTCCTCGTGGTCGCCGGTGGCGGGTGGGGTCGCCCGTGACGGGCAGGTTCCCTTATACATGCTGGTCCAGCCGCGACGTTAATCGCAGGTCTAGACCATGTGGCGCCGCGGTGCGCCGGTGGCCCCTGGCCGCGCCCGGGTGTGTGCGGGCTCGGGCACGGTCCGGGAGAGGTTCCCGGTGCGGGCTGGCCTAGCGGGTTTTTCCACGAGGGAACCCCGCTAAACCTCCCAAAGAGGCCGAAACACCAACCTCGGAGGTCGGGAACGTCACTTCGGGCATGCGGGCGCAACACGCCGCACGCCCACATTACCCCGGTGTTAACCGCGTCCCCAAGGGGTCGGGGGGCGGGTCCGCGAGTGATATCCCCCTCACCGGTCGGCGCCGCTGACCTGGGTGGCGGCGGGCCGCGCGACGCCCCGGCGCGCGTGGGACGATCGGTGCATGCACGCGACTCCTCCGGGCCCGGACGGCCCCCCTTCCGCTGCCCCCGGGCGGATCACGGGTGCGGACGGCGACTCCGCCCGCGCCGACCGCTCCCTTGACGGCCCGCCGCCCCTCCCCGAGCCCGCCGCGGAGCTGCTGCGCGGCCACAGCGTGGACGCGCCCCGGCTGCGCCGCGTGCTGGCGCTGCTCTCGGACGGGCGCGAGTGGGAGGCGAACGCGCTGGTGCGCGCCAGCGGCGTCGCGTACGCGCTGGTGTCCTCGCTGGTGGCGGCCCTGACGGAGGCCGGTGAGCTGGCGCCCGGGGACGGGCGGGGCCGGGTGCGCCTGGTGCGGCCCGAGCGCTACGCGGGCGCGGCCGGGGAGGAGCCCGCCGACCCGGTGGCCCACCTGCTCCCCCGCTACTCCCGGGCGCTGGCGGAGCTGGCGCGGGCCGTGGAGGAGGGGCCCGCCTCGGACCTGGACCTGGACCACGTCGCCGCGACGGCCGAGACTGCGCTGCGCCGGGCGCTGCTGCTGTCCACCAGGTTCGACCTGCGCGACCGCACGCTCCTGTGCGTGGGCGACCACGACCTGACCTCGGTGGCGCTGACCCTGGTCTGCCCGGGCGCCCGCGCGCAGGTCGTGGACATCGACGAGCGCGTCCTGGCCCACATCGACGCCCTGGCGGCCGATCTGGGGCTGGCGGTGCGCACGCACGCCGCGGACCTGCGCCTGGGGCTGCCGCCCGCGGTGCGCGGCGGCGCGGACGTGGTGTTCACCGATCCCCCCTACACGCCCGACGGGGTGGAGCTGTTCGTGCGGCGCGGTGTGGAGGGGATGGCCGATCCCCGCCGGGGCCGGGTGCTGGTGGCCTACGGTGCCAGCGAGACCACGCCGCGGCTGGCCGCGGCCACGCAGGCGCGGCTGGTGCGGATGGACCTGCTGCTGGAGGCGGTGTGGCCGGACTTCAACCGCTACCACGGGGCCGAGTCGATCGGTGCGGCCTCCGACCTGTACGTGCTGCGGCCGCTGGCGCGCGCGCTGCCCGCTCCGTCGGGCGAGGTGGCGCGCGTGTACAGCCAGGGTGTGAACGCCAAGGAGGCCCGGGGCGGTCTGGACGCCGACCGGGCCCGCGCCGTGCTGGACCGGGTGGCCGGGGAGGCCGGTGGCGCCGGGGAGGCCGCCGCTGACCGCGCGCCGACTCTGGTGGGCGCGTGGCCGGGCGAGGTCGCCGGGTCGGGGCGGGTGCGCCTGTCCACGTGGCTGGAGGCGCCCGGGCAGGGCGGCGGCCGCGCGGTGGTCAATCTCACGGGCGGGTGGGACCGCTGGGCGGCGCGCGCGGCCCTGGCCGCCGCCGGGGACACCGTGTACGTGCTGGTGCCGTCCTCGGCGGCGTGCGTGCGCGACGAGGCGGGGCAGCGGGGGCTGCGCGCCCTGGTGGAGCCGCGTTTCGGGGTGCGGTTCCTGCGCGGGTTCGGCGCGGACGGCCTGACGGCGGTGCGGCTGACCCGGCGCCCGGACGCGGACTCGGCGGTGGAGCGGCTGCTGGTGTACGTGCAGGAGAGGGCGCACGGCACGCTCACCGCGACCCTGCGGGCGGGGCTGGTGGAGGTGTCGGCGCGGCTGGCGAAGCCGGTCAACAAGCGCACGGCGCGCCACGCGGTGGCCGCGGCGCCGGAGTGGGTGTCCGGGCACACCCTGCTGGACCTGCCCGAGCACCGGTTCGGTGAGCTGCGCGGGGTGGCGGCCGACCTCCTGGAACGGGTCCAGGCGCCCCCGTCCTGATCCGGTGTCCGGAAAGGCCCTCCCACCCGCCTTCTTCGCCGTGATCTCGTACCTGTAGCGAGTCTCGACCGTCCAGCCTCGTTATAGGTACAAGATCACCGCAGGTCAGGACCCTTGCCTCACACCAGTAACGGTTCCGGCCAGCCGACGGGCTGCTGCGTGCCCGTCCCGGAGACAGCGAAGGGGCCTGCGGCGGTGCCGCGGGCCCCTTCGTGTGTGCGGGGGGATCAGCCGGTGCCGGTGGTTCCGGGCAGCTCCGTGCCCGTGCCCTCGTTGCCGGTCACACCCTCACCTTCGACGCCGGTGCCGTCGGTGCCCGTTCCGTCGGTGCCCAGGCCCTCGGTGCCCGTGCCCTCCGTGCCGGTTCCCTCGGTCCCGGTGCCGTCGGTGCCCTCCGTCGTCCCCTCGGTCCCGCCGCCGGTGGTGCCCTCCTGCTGCACCATGCGCCGGTAGAGCGGGTCGCGGAAGTTGGCCAGCGCCACGAGCGGCCCGGACAGGCTGACCCTGTCCTCCACCGACTCCGAGTCGGTGGGCTGCACCCACACCAGGACCAGGTAGTGGCCGCTGACGACGGCGTCGCTGGCGCTGTAGCCGCTGCCCAGGCGGTCGAAGGGCTCGGCGCCGGACGGCGAGAGCACGAAGCCGGGGTCCTGGGCGCCCTCCCCCTCGGGTTCGGCGAGGGCCGCGGCGACCGCGCGGCTGCCCTCGACGTCGGCGAGGTTGAACACGGCCACGACGCCGAAGTAGGTGTCGGACACGTAGGTGGCGCGCCCGGCCTGGGTGCAGTCGGCCTCGGCCAGGGCGGTCTTGGCGGGTTCGCCCCACACGGCGGCGGCGCAGTCCTCGGCCAGGACCGATTCGCCCAGGGTGAAGTCGATGCTCTGGCTGGAGATCTCGGAGTTGCGGTCCCCGAACAGCTCGTTCTCGTTGAGGGGGCGGCTGTCGGCCTCGCGGGTGGCGAGCACCTCGTTCATGCTGCCGGCGTCGACGACCCGGTACGCGGCGGGGCGGGTCTGGGGGGCGGCCTGCCCCTCGCCGCCCTCCCCCGCGTTGAGGTACAGGAACACGCCGAGGGCGATCAGCGCCACGACCAGCACTCCGGCCACGATGGCGATGAGGGGGCCCAGGCGCCTGGACTCCTTCTTCCTGCGCCCCCCGGCCCGTCGGCGCCCGCCCTCCCGGGAGGAGCGCCCCTCGGGCTCGGTGTCGGGCTCGCTGGTCTTCCTCCGGCGCCCCGCGGGTCCGGACGCCGACGGTTCAGAAGGGGACACCCAATGGACCTTTCCTCGGATGCGGTCCGGCCCGCGCGTACGCGGGCCGGACCGGTGTGTTCGGGGGTGTGTGAGGCCGGGAGTCCTCTCCGCGCCTCGTGTGACCTCGGGTCGGTCTGTCGCAGATCCTATCGGGGCCTCCGACAGGCCGGGACAGACTACTCCTCGGCCTGCTCCGCCGCCTGGTCCACGGCCACGACCTCCTCGTAGACGTAGCGCGCCGCGTTCATGGAGGCCACGCTCAGCGTCGCCATGTCGGTGTTGTCCCCGGGCGGGGAGCCGTCGGTGTCGGCCACCCAGAACACGGCCAGGTAGTGGCCCATGACCTGGGTCGTGGCCTGGCTGTAACCGTCCCGGAGGCCGGGGACCTCGTCGCCGGTCTGCGTGAGCAGGAACCCGGCGCCGCTCTCGGCGTTGGTCGGGTCCAGCTCGCGCTCGACCTCGGCCGCGGCGTCGGCGTTGGCCAGGTCGAACAGGGTGAACTGGGCCACGTGCTGCTCGTCGCCGTCGGTGTACACGCCGGAGGCGGCCTGGACGCAGTTGGCGTCGATCAGGCTCTGGCCGAGTTCCTCGCCCCACACCAGGGAGGTGCAGGAGTCGGTGATCGAGCCTTGGCGCAGTTCCAGGTTCACGTCGTCCAGACCGATCTCGCGGACCGGGTCGAAGACGCTCTCCTCGGTCATCGGTTCGGTGCCCTCGGGGCGCTCGTTGATGGCGCCGAAGACGTCCTCGCGGTTGGGCTCGGACAGGTACAGCTCCGGGGTGAGGGTGCTGTGCCCCTCGGGCGGGGCCACGACCGTGTCGTCCCCGCCCGCGACGGCGCCGCCGTTCCCGGCGAAGAGCTGGTAGGACAGCAGGCCGAGGAGGGCGACCAGCGCGAGGCTGAACGCTCCGAGCAGGAGGCCGAGCACGGCGGTGCCGCGCTTGCGCTTGCTCTGCTCGGCGAGGGTGTACACGATCTGGTTGGGGCGGTCGCCCAGGACCGAGACCCTCTTGATGGCGGCGGCGGAGAAGGCCGAGACCTTGTTCACCCCCGTGGCTCCGGCCCGCCTGCCTCCGGCGGCCCGGTTGCCCGGGGCCCTGCGGCGGGAGGAGCCGCGGGCCCCGCGCCCCTTCCTGCGGCGCGAGGCGCGGCCGCCGGTCTCCTCGGCGCCGTCCGCCTCGGCGCCGTCGGCGCCCTCTTCCTCGTCGTAGGCGTCCTCGTCGTAGGACGCGTCGTCATAGGGTCCGTCGTCGTAGCCGTCGTCGGCGGGGCGGGTGTGGCCGTACTCCGCGGAGAAGTCCTCCTCGGGGTCGTACGCCTCCTCGTCCCGGTCCAGGATCTGGTCGTCGGCGCGGTCCTCGGTGCGGGCGCTTTGGGCGCGGCGGCCTCTGCGGCCGTACCCGGACTCAGCTCTGCTCACGGTCTTTCTCAATCGTCAACCCGTGGTCTGCTCGAAAGGTACAGGGGCCCAGATGCGTGTCCGGACACGGCCGGTCCACGTGGCTTCCCTGTGTCTACTCGGGCTTCGTCCCGGGTTCGGTTCCCGTGTCCCCGGCGTCCCTGTCGGTCGAGCCCTCGCTACTAGATCGTTCAGGGCTCGGGTGGTATTCCGTCCCCGCCTCCCGTGAGCTGGAGCTTTGCGAACCGACACGCGATTCCTCGCTGTCCAGGGCGCTGTAGACGGTGCTGTCGTCGCGCGTCTCACCGTCGGTTGTGGGCCCGAACACCTGGGTTCCGGCGTCGTGGCCGTGGGGGACGACGGCGCTGGAGAAGGAGTCGATGCGCCGTCCGGCCCACACGAAGTAGGCCAGGGCCGCGAGGAGGACCAGGAGGGAGGTCCAGTTGTTCAGGCGCAGGCCCAGGAAGTCGTTGGCCGGGTCCACGCGCAGGTTCTCGATCCAGAAGCGGCCCGCGCAGTAGCCCGCGACGTAGAGGGCGAACAGGCGCCCGCCCTGGAGGGAGCGCTCGTAGCGCCGTCCCGCCCAGGCCAGCAGGACGGCCAGGCCCAGGCACCACAGGGACTCGTAGAGGAAGGTGGGGTGGTAGGTGCTCACGCCCAGTTCCATGCCCGGGCGCAGGGCGCCGTTGGGGTAGGGGGTGATCTCCACGGCCCAGGGCAGGTCGGTGGGCCTGCCGAACAGCTCCTGGTTGAAGTAGTTGCCCCAGCGGCCCAGCGCCTGGGCCAGGGGGAGGGTGGGGGCGATGGCGAAGGAGAGCTTGGACATGGACAGGCCGCGCCTGCGGGCGACCAGCCACACGCCCAGGGCGCCCATGGGGATGGCTCCCCAGATGCCGAGTCCGCCCTCCCAGATGTACAGGGCGCGGATGGGCTCGCGGCCCTCGGCGAAGTACAGTTGCGCGTCGCTGATGACGTGGTAGAGGCGTCCGCCGATCAGGCCCAGGATCACGGCCCACACGGCCATGTCCATGATGGTGCCCTTCTCACCGCCCATGGCGGCCCAGCGCCGCTCGCTCCACAGCACCGCGACGATGACTCCGGCGAGGATGCACAGGGCGTAGAAGTGGATCTGCAGCGGCCCGATGGGGATGGAGTTGACCTGCGGGCTGGGGAAGGCCGCGAGGGCCCGGCCGAACTCGACCGCGCCCTCCGTGGCTGTCGACGACAATGTCACTGGTCTGCTCTCGGGTTCGCCCCGCGTGCGGGGGTGTCTTCGGGGATGGCTACTCCGCGCCACCCCCGTCGCCTGTGGGTTGGGTGTCGACCTCGCCGGGCTCCGCTGAGGCGATGGCCTCGTTGAGGCCCCGGGCGGTCATGGCGGTGTCGTTGTCGAGCAACTCACCGTTGATGTAGACGGAGGGCGTTCCGCGGAAGGCGTTGTCTCCGCTGTAGCGAGTGTAGGCGTTCCCGGTGGCTTCGATGATCTGGCCCGTGTACGTCCCCTCCAGGAAGGAGGGGTCGTGGCCGTGCTCGGCGCCCCAGGCGAGCAGGTCGGAGAGCACCATGGTGGCGAGGGTCTCCTCGCCGATCTGCGCCGCGGCGTCCTCGGTCAGGGCGGGCAGGAACTCCTCGGTGAACCGGGAGACCACGGCGGCCTCGTCGTCCACCCGCTGGTCGAACCGCTCCTGCTGCTCCGGGGTGGGGTCGGTCTCGGCGAACCACTCCTTGAGCTGGTCGACGGTGAAGCCCTCGGTGCGCTCGGTGGGCTGGTTCTCGAAGAGGATGTCGTTGTAGCGCACGAACCGGTCGTGTTCGGCGGCGGCGCGGGCGGCGGCCCCGGCGCGCAGCGAGTTGCTGCTCAGGGGCACCGGCTGCTGGGCGAAGATGCTGACCGGCCGGTAGTGGACGATGGCCTCGCCCTGTGCGGCGTTCTCCTTGAGGACGCCGCCGTTGAGGAGTTCGAACTGACGGCAGGCGGGGCACTGGTAGTCGGCGTAGACCTCGACGACGGGGGCCGAGGCGCCCTCCTGGGCCATGACGACGCTGCCGTCCTGCTGGAGGGTGGTCGGCGCCAGGGCCCCCTCGTACTCGCCGCTTTGGCGGTCGGCGTTGAGGGCGGCGTAGCCGATGCCGACGATGAGCAGCACCACCGCGGCGGCGGCGCCCACCACGATGAGGGTCCTGTTGCGCTTGGCTTTGCGCTTGTCCCTCTCCCTCTGCTCCTTGAGTTTCTCGCGGGAGCGCCTGCGCGCTTCACTGCCCATGTCTTCCCCTGTTCCTCACTGCTGGATACGGTCGGCCGTCCGGGGTCACCGGAAGAGGCCGAGGGCGCGGTCGACGGCGAAGGGCGAACGCGGCCAGACCGCGACGAAGGCGCCCATCGCCGCGAAGGCGATGTCGCGGGCGATGGAGAGCCCGTAGGTGGTCTCCTCCGGGTCGACCTGGCCGCCGCCGCCGAAGCAGCCGCAGTCGATGCTCAGGCCCCGGGCCATGGCGGAGAGGATCCCGGCTATGAAGACGACCATGAGCAGCGCGCTGACGGCGCCGACGTAGCGGGTGGCGAGCCCGACCAGGAGCAGGGCGGCCAGGGCGAGTTCGAACAGGGGGAGGGTGTAGCCGATGAACAGCGCGACCTCGGCGGGGAAGAGGTCGTAGGCCTCGACCGCCTGGACGGACAGGGCCGGGGGGAACTTGGAGACGGCGGCGAAGACCAGGACGGCGGCCAGTCCGACGCGGCAGGCGAGGCTGAGCCAGGGCTGGACGGCCTCCCAGCGCGATCCGGGCGCGGGTCGGGTGGCGGGTGTCTGGTCGGTGGTGTCCATCACTGCGGCCTCCGGGGAGTGAGCGGGCGGGTCATCGGATGTGCGGGGCGGGTGCCCCCGTCTGCGGGCGGGAGCGGGAGCCCCTGCCTCCTTCCGTTCGGTGCGGCCGTGGCCGTGGCGCCCGCCGGAGCGGACGCGGGTCCTTCCATGGAGTCGTCGCCGGGCCGTGCAAGGTTCCCGGGATGCGGGGATGTGGCCACCGCCACCGCGCGCCGCCGCCCGTCCCGTGCGCGTCCGGGGCGGACACGGCCCGAAGGGGCGGTCGCGCGTCGGAGGAGGGAGACCCCGCGACCACACTGCGTGGGCGAGCCGTCGCCCTTCGCATCGGGTCAGATCCTACTGCTTGTGTTGAGTGCGTGACGCTGTGTCCGGGATTTCGGGCGCAGCGAGCGGCCTCCCCCGGGGCGGAGGGCGCCCCTCTTCCTTCATGAGTACCTCGTCAGAGGGGTGGCGGGAGGCTCTCCGGGGACTCTCTCACCCGATTCTCACCGGCTTGACCGTCGCCTTACCCTGCGCGGCGGTGCGGGGCCCGCGGCACGACGAGGGCGGGGGCCGTCCCGTGGACGGCCCCCGCCGGTGTTCACGTGTCCCGCCGACCGCGGGCCCCCGGGCTCAGGCGCGGCCCGAGCGCACGCCCTCCGCCAGTTCCTGGGCGAAGGAGCGGACCGCGACGATCCCGGTCTCCAGGTCCGGCGCGTCCAGGACGCGCTGGCAGAACCCGGCGCCGACGATCACGCCGTCGGCGTAGGCGGCCACCTCGGCGGCCTGGGCGCCGGTGGAGATGCCCAGGCCCACGCAGACGGGCAGGCCGGAGTCGCGGGTCGCCTCGCGGGTGCGCCGCACCAGCGCGGCGGCGGTGTCGGCGACCTGGGTGCGGGTGCCGGTCACGCCCATGAGCGAGGCGGCGTACACGAAGCCGGTGCACTCGCGCGTGGTCAGGGCCAGGCGCCGGTCGGTGGAGGAGGGCGCGACCAGGAACACCCGGTCCAGGCCGCAGGAGTCGGAGGCGGCCACCCACTCCTCGGACTCCTCGGGGATGAGGTCGGGGGTGATCACCCCGGCCCCGCCCGCCTTGGCCAGGTTCGCGGCGAAGCGCTCGGCCCCGTAGCGCTCGATGGGGTTCCAGTAGGACATCACCACGGCGGCGGCGCCGGTGGCGGCGGTGGCCTCCACCACGCGGAACACGTCGTCGGTGGTGGTGCCCGCGGCCAGGGCGCGGTCGGCGGCCCGCTGGATGGTGGGGCCGTCCATCATGGGGTCGGAGTAGGGCAGGCCGACCTCGACGACGTCGCATCCCCCCTCGACCATGGCCTGGATGACCCGGACGGAGGACTCCACGTCGGGGAACCCGGCGGGCAGGTAGCCGATCAGGGCGGCGCGTCCGGCCTCACGGGCCTCGGCGAGCTTGGTCTGCAGTGCGGTGGCGCTCACGCCTGTCCCTCCTGGTCGACGAGGCCGAAGTAGGCGGCCGCGGTGTCAACGTCCTTGTCGCCGCGCCCGGAGAGGTTCACCAGGATGACGGCGTCCGGGCCGAGGCGCTCGCCGAGCTTGCGGGCGCCGGCCAGGGCGTGCGCGCTCTCGATGGCGGGGATGATGCCCTCTGTGCGGCACAGCAGCCGGAAGGCCTCCATGGCCTCGGCGTCGGTGACCGGCTCGTAGGTGGCGCGGCCGGTGTCGGCGAGGTAGGCGTGCTCGGGGCCCACCGCCGGGTAGTCGAGCCCGGCGGAGATGGAGTGGCTGGGCAGGGTCTGGCCGTACTCGTCCTGGAGCACGAAGGTGCGCGCCCCGTGGAAGACGCCGGGGCTGCCCGCGGTGATGGAGGCGGCGGTGCGGGACGTCTGCGCCCCCTCTCCCCCGGCCTCGAAGCCGTACAGGGCGACCTCCTCGTCGGGGATGAAGGCCGCGAAGACGGCCATGGCGTTGGAGCCGCCGCCCACGCACGCGGCGACCGCGTCGGGGAGCCTGCCGACGCGCTCCAGGACCTGTTCGCGGGCCTCTTGGCCGACGACGAAGTGCAGGTCGCGCACGAGCTTGGGGAAGGGGTGCGGTCCGGCGACGGTGCCGAACAGGTAGTGGGTGCGGTCGACGTTGGCCACCCAGTCGCGGAAGGCCTCGTTGATGGCGTCCTTGAGGGTGCGGCTGCCGATGGTGACGGGGACGACCTCGGCGCCGAGCATGCGCATGCGGGCGACGTTGAGCGCCTGGCGGCGGGTGTCCTCCTCACCCATGTAGATCACGCACTCCAGGCCGAGCAGGGCGCAGGCGGTGGCGGTGGCCACGCCGTGCTGTCCGGCCCCGGTCTCGGCGATGACGCGGGTCTTGCCCATGCGCCTGGTGAGCAGGGCCTGGCCGAGGACGTTGTTGATCTTGTGCGATCCGGTGTGGTTGAGGTCCTCGCGTTTGAGCAGGATCCGCGCGCCGCCGCAGTGCTCGGAGAAGTTGCGGGCCTCGCTCAGGGCGCTGGGGCGCCCGGTGTAGTCCTTGAGCAGTTCGGCGAGTTCGGCCTGGTACTGGGGGTCCTGCTTGGCCTTCTCCCACTCCGCGGCCACCTCGTCGAGGGCGGCGATGAGGGCTTCGGGCGCGAAGCGGCCGCCGAAGCGGCCGTAGTGCCCGAGCTGGTCGGGCAGGGGTTGGTCGTGGCTCATTGCACGCTCTCCTGGGAAGGGCCGAGCGCGGGGCTCCCCCGGCCTCGCGCCGCGGGGTCCGCGCGCCGACCGGCTGTGCGCCGCCCGGCTCCGGCGGCGCGTTCTGACTGTGGTCAACGCGGCGGCGGGAACCCGCGGCTCACTGGCGCGGGTTCCCTAGAGCCATCGCCATCCGCGGACGGGGCGCGTCGCCGCCGCGTCCGCCGATGCCTGCGTCAACCCTCTCACGGTCTGTGCCCCTAGTTCCGGTCCCGCAGGGCGGGGTGGGCCCCGGCGGTGACCAGGTCGGCGACGGCCTCGCGCGGGTTGCGGCCGCGGACGAGGCTCTCGCCGACGAGGACGGCTCCGGCTCCGACTCCGGCGTAGGCCAGCAGGTCGTGCGGGCCGCGGACACCGGACTCGGCGATCTTGACGACGTCGGAGGGGATGAGGGGGGCGAGCCGGGAGAAGGTGTCCCGGTCCACCTCCAGGGTCTTGAGGTTGCGGGCGTTGACGCCGACGACGGTGGCCCCGGCGTCGAGTGCGCGCGCGACCTCCTCCTCGTCGTGGACCTCCACCAGCGGCATCAGGCCCAGCGAGCGGGCCCGCTCCACCAGGGAGACCAGGGCCTCCTGGGGCAGGGCCGCGACGATGAGCAGCACGGCGGAGGCGCCGAAGACGCGGGCCTCCCACAGCTGGTAGGAGCTGACCACGAAGTCCTTGCGCAGCAGCGGGGTGTCGACCGCCTTGTGGACGGCCTGGAGGTCGGCGAGGCTGCCGCTGAAGCGGCGCTGCTCGGTGAGGACGCTGATCAGGGCGGCGCCGCCGGCCTCGTAGTCGCGGGCCAGGGCCGCGGGGTCGGTGATGGCCGCGAGGGGGCCCTTGGAGGGGCTGGCCCGCTTGACCTCGGCGATGACGTGCACGCCCGGGCGGCGCAGGGCGGCTTCGGCGTCCTTCGGGGTGGGCACCGACCCGGCCTGGGCCTTGAGGCGGTCAAGGGGCAGGTCCTCCTGCCGCTGCGCCAGGTCAGCGCGTACTCCGTCGAGGATCTCGTCGAGCACGCTCACCAGTTACTGCTCCCTCGTGAAAGTGGGCCGACACGGCGGTTGGCCCGGGGTTCGGGCTCCTCGCGCGGCGGGATCGGACACCGCCGCACCGTGTTGCTGGTCATCGTATCCACCCGTGGGCGCCACGGGGCCGCCGACCCCGACGTGACACTCCGTGGAGGGGCTCGTGGGGGCCGGGAACGCTCCGCCCGGGCGTACCGGGGCGGAGCGCCGGGGGCGCGCTAGGCGTTCGCGGCGACCATGCCGAACATGACCACGAAGAACAGGATGTACAGCACGAGGATGACGGCGCAGACGATGAAGCTGACCAGGCCGATGATGCCCAGGATCTTGGCGGTGTCGGAGGCGGACTGGGCTCCGGCGTAATCGCCCATCTCCCACTTGCTGTTGACCTGGAGGGCGAAGATCAGGCCGATGATGCCGATGACGGTGCAGCTGAGGATGCCGAGGATGTTGTACATCAGGTAGTTCTTGGGCGGTCCGCCGGGGGGCGGGCCGCCGTAACCGCCGGGAGGGCCGTAACCACCGGTGTGGGGAGGGCCGTAGCTCATGTGATGGCACCTTTTCAGAGCGTCGTTGTCGTGTGCGGCGGCGCGTAGCCGCGTTCGCCGGGTAGGACTGCGGCGGGGCCGTCCTGGTTCTGCTACCAGCCGGGGAAGAGCGGTGTCCCGGGGGCGAGGAAGGAGAACCAGGGGAGGTTGCGCAGGACCCAGTGCGCCGTGATGACGATGAGCATGCCCCACAGGAACCAGCCCGGTGTCAGTTTGGGGTACCTCTTGGGCGGCCGTATGGAGTGGAGGAGCCAACGCCCGTAGGTCCAGGCGACGTAGGGCAGCAGCAGCCACAGCAGGGGGTTCATGCTGATGGAGGCCAGGATCTCACCGTGGGTGAGCAGGGCGATAGCCCGCATGCTGCCGCAGCCCGGACAGAAAGTGCCCGTGATCAACAACCAGGGGCAGGTGGGGTAGTTACCGGGCTCGTTGGGATCCACGAAGTGCAGGAGGGTGGCTCCGGCCAGACCGAGCACGCCCAGTCCGGCGGGCCACACGACCGGGTGCAGCGACGCGGCCCACCGCCTGAGCCGCTCCCTCAGGGAACGCGGCTCGGCCGGAGCCCGGGGGAGCTGGCTCTGGGACGGCTCTTCGTGCTGTGGGTACACGTGACCAGCTTAGAGGTTCGGAGGCAGACAGAAAGGGCGCCCCCGAGCGCTGAGGCGCTCGGGGGCGAACGAAGCGTGGTGGGAGCCTGAGCCCCGCGCCCGCTAGTAGGTGGTGTACGTCGGAGCGGTGGCAGCGGCGCCCACGACGAAGAACAGAACGACGTAGAAGGCGATGAGGAGCGCCCACAGGATGCCACCGCAGATGAAGGCGATCTTGGTCCACTTCTTCGCCTGCTTCTGAGCCTCCATGGCCCCCGCGTGGTCACCGCGGTTCCACAGGTCGTTGACCTTGGTGGAATTGACGATGCCGGGGATGGCGAAGGGCCAGCAGCAGAAGATGGCGACGATGGCCCAGACCAGGCCGTTGTCCGGCGGAGGACCGCTGGGGGCGCCGTAGCCGCCGGAGGGCGGGCCGTAGCCGCCGCCGGGGGGCGGGCCGGGGTTGCCGGGGGGAGGGGGACCGTAACTCATGCTCGGTACAACTTTCCGGAAGAGGACAAGGGATTTGCGCGGCGCATGCGGGAACACTCCGGCCCAACACGGGGCAGGGTTGGGTCACCGGATCGCATACACCGCGGGCAGAAAGGAATGATGCCAGATCGGTGAGACACCCACCGAACCGAACCAACGCGGCAGTCGTGGCCGGTGGGCCGAATCTACCCGCCCCGTGGGACCTTCGTCCATATTTCCGTTATTCACTCGTTGTGAGCTGCGGCTTCCCCGGTGCTCCGTGCCCGTCAGGCCTTGGTCGCGTCGGGGTCCAGGGCGGGACCGGGCTGTGCGACGGCGGGCTCGGGCTGGGCGGCGGCGGACTTGCGGCCGGCCTCCCACTCCTCGCGCGTGGGCGGAACGGGGCGGGGCTCCTTGCGGCCGTAGCCGGCCTTCTTCATGACACCGGCGATCGCGGCGAGCACGACGCTGGCGACGAGGGCGACGGCGGTCCACAGCAGCAGGTCGCCGCCGAGGAAGACGATGACGAAGGCCGCCACGGACCACGCCACGATCCAGGACACGGTGAGGAACCAGGCGGACAGGGTGTTGCCGTGGTCGTCGTGGTGCTCGTCGGCCATCAGGTGTTCTCCTTAGGTTCGGCTGGGCGTGCTGCCCGCGGTGCGTGTGCGGCGCCGTCGGAGTCCGCGGGCGTGGCGCCCGGGGACTCGGCGTCGAGTGTGGGGTCGTCACCGGCGTCCAGCGACCTCCACAGGTCGGAGGGCGTCTCGGACCGGGTCGCGCGCGGTGCGGCGTCCCGATCGTACCGGGTTCCCATACCAGGCCAGGCAGGGGCTCGCAGTACCGCGACCAGCCCCGCCGCGACCAGGAGGACCGCCCCGGCCACGGCCATGGCGGGCCCCAGGGCCAGCAGGCGGGGGTCGGCGGCCACCTGCGCGGCCCCGGCGGTGTCGGTGGTGCTGTCGGCCATCGCGTCCAGGAGCGCGCCGGGTCGGGTGGCGCCCCAGACGGCGTTGAGGGCGGCCGCTCCGCCCAGGGCGATGAGGAGGCCGACCGCCCGGCGCCCCCAGCCCCGGGTGGCGTACAGGCCCGCGATCCCGGCCAGCCCGGCCCAGCCGAAGCCGCCGAGGGCGCCGGTGAGGTCGGTCCCGGTGAGCTCCACGGAGACGGGGGCGACCGGGCCCGGCGCGGTGAGTTCGCCGGTCGCCCACTGGCGTCCGGCGGCGGCGAGGAGGAGTCCGGCTCCGGCGGCCAGGGCGAGCATGGCCAGGCCGTACTCCCGGCGCGTGCGGGACGAGGAGGCCGAACTCACAGGAGTCTCCCGGCGTCGAAGCAGGTGTGGTCGCCGGTGTGGCAGGCGGCGCCCTCCTGGTCGACGCGGACCAGGAGGGTGTCCCCGTCACAGTCGAGTGCGACCGACACCACACGCTGGGTGTGTCCGGAGGTGGCGCCCTTGACCCAGTACTCGCCCCGGCTGCGCGACCAGTAGGTGGCGGAGCCGGTGGTGAGGGTGCGGTGCAGGGCCTCGTCGTCCATCCAGGCGAGCATGAGGACCTCCCCGGTGTCGTGCTGCTGCACGACGGCGGGGACGAGGCCGTCCGGGTTCCGCTTGAGTCGGGCGGCGATGTCCGGGGCGAGGCTGGTGACGCTCATGCACTCCAGGTTATGGCCGCCGCCGGAGCGTCCCGCACCGGGTGTCCCCTGGCGCCGGGGGCGCGGGTCGGGGCGGTGCGGGGCTGCTCAGGGCGGGTGGGCGGGGGGCACGGGGGCGGTGGGCGCCGGGAGGCGGGGGTCGCGGATGTCCTAGAGTTCGTGCGTCGTCCCTCGCCCTGCCTTCGTACCCTGGGGGTTTCGTGACCGCCGAGTCCCTGTCCCGCGACCTAGCGGGCAAACCCGAGGCGCTGATCCGGCTCGCCGAGCGCTTCCCGCGGTGGGATCCCTACGCCGCGCTGCCCGCACTGCTCGACGACGAGCCCGCCGCGGTGCGGTTCCTGGGCCTGGGGGCGGCGCGGCACGCGTGCGAGGTGGCGGCGGCGCGGCTGCGCCGGGCGGGGATCGCCGCGAGCGCGGACTTCTCCTCGTCGGCGGAGGAGCCGCCCGCGGGTCCCGAGACGCTCGTGGTCGCGGTGAGCCTGGGCGGTGGGCAGCGCGAGCTGTACACGGTTCTGGACCGCTACGTGGCGCGGTCGCCGGTGATCGTGCTGGCCCCGTCGGTGGACTCGGTGGTGGGGCGGCAGGCGGATCTGGTGGTGCCGCTGCACGCGGGCGAGGAGGCGAGCGGTGTGGGCTGTCGCGCCTACCAGCACGCGCTGGCCCTGCTCCTGCTGCTGGGGCACCGGCTGGGCGCGCCCGTGACGGGCGGCAGCCGGTCCCTGCCGGGGCTGCTGCGCCGCGCGGCGAACGCGACGGCGTCGCTGCTGGAGAGCGCGCCGGGGTGGGTGCCCGAGGTGGCCCGGATCCTGGAGTCGCCGCACGGTGTGCACATGGTGGCCCCGGCCGAGCGTATGGCGTCGGCCTGGCAGGGGGTGCGGGTGCTGCGCCAGGGGCCGGTGCGGGTGGCGCACGCGTGTGAGACCGGGGAGTGGTCGCACACCGACCGCCACCTGGCGGCGGTGACGGACTACCGGGCGCTGCTGTTCGCGGGTTCGGCCTACGACGAGCGCTTCGCCCAGCACCTGGGGCAGTTGAGGGGGGCGTTCGTGGCGGTGGGCCCCACCCCCGGCCAGGAGCGGATGCCGGAGGCGGAGCTGACCGTGCGCTACCCGGGTGACACCGACCAGGACGTGAGCCTGCTGGTGGAGCCGCTGGTGGCGGAACTGCTGGCGGCGCACTGGTGGCGCGGCCGGTAGCGCCCGCGGGCCGGCGGGCGGGCCGTGCCGACCGGTGACGCTCTCGGCGGTCGGCGGCGGGCGTCCACAGGCCCGGTCTGGGCGTTGCCCCGGTTCGGGCGGTCCGGGGAGAATGGATCCGGGGGGCTACCCCCCGCCGTCGGGGCGGACGCGGCGCCCCCGGTTCAACCGTAGCCCGGCGGCCGTGCGGGCGCACCCCCTCCCGCCGGCCTGTGGACGGCCGCGGTCAGGCCGAGGAGCGCACCCAGGAGGCGTACAGGTCGGCGTACACGCCGGGCCTGTCCACCAGCTCGGTGTGCGAGCCGCTCTGCACGATGCGCCCGTCGTCGAAGACCAGGACCCGGTCGGCGGCCTCTGCGGTGGAGAGCCGGTGCGCGATGGCCACGGAGGTGCGCCCGCGCGTGAGCCGGTCCAGGGCGCGCTGGATGCGCACCTCGGTGTGCGGGTCCACCGCCGAGGTGGCCTCGTCCAGCACCAGCAGGTCGGGGTCGGCGACGTAGGCGCGCACCAGGGCGACGAGCTGCCGCTCCCCCGCCGAGAGCGACTCCCCGCGCTGGCCCACGGGGGTGTCGAGTCCGTGGGCGAGGCTGTCGAGCCACTCGGCCAGCCCCAGTTCGGTGATGGCGGCCTCCAGTTCGGCGTCGGTGCTCTCGGGGCGGGCGAAGCGGATGTTGTCGCCCAGGGAGCTGTCGAAGAGGAAGCCCTCCTGCGGGACCATCACCACGCGGCTGCGCAGGGAGGAGAAGGCCACCTCCCGCAGGTCGACGCCGTCGAGCCGGACGGTGCCCCGGGCGGGGTCCATGAGGCGGGTGAGCAGTTTGACGAAGGTGGTCTTGCCCGAGCCGGTCTCGCCCACCACGGCCACGCGGGTGCCGGGGGTGATCTCGACGTCGACGTCGTCGAGGACGACGGGGCCCTCGGGGTAGGAGTAGGTCACCCCGTCGAAGGAGACCCGGACCGGTCCGCGCGGCAGCACCCGGCCCGCCTCGCCGGGGTCGGCGATGTCGGGGACGGTGTCGAGCACGCCCAGGACGCGGCGCCAGCCCGCGATGGCGTTCTGGGCCTCGTTGAAGATCTCGGTGGCCATCATCATCGGCTGGATGAACAGGGTCATCAGGAACAGGAAGGCGATGAGCTGCCCGGCGGTCAGGCCGCCGTCCAGGCCGAGCCAGACGCCGATGAGGACGACGGCGGTGTTGCCCAGGGCCGCGATGATCTCGGCGAAGGGCGAGACCGCCATGGACAGCCGCTGGGCGCGGACCTGGGAGCGGCGCGTGGTCAGGACGGTGGTGTCGATGCGTTCGGCGGTGCGCGCCTCGGTGCCGTGGGCGCGGATGACGGAGGCGCCCATGACGGTCTCGCCGATGACGCCGAGCATGTCGCCGGTGTTCTCGCGGACCTTGAGGTAGGCCTTGGAGAGCAGTTTCTGGAGCCAGCGCACGCCGAACAGCAGCGGCAGGAAGCAGATCCACACCACGAGGGTGAGCTGCCAGGAGTAGACCGCCATCAGGACGGTGGCGACCAGGAGCTGGCCGCTGCTGACCAGCAGGAGCAGGCCGCCCCACTGCATGAAGGTGCTGATCTGGTCGACGTCGCTGGTGACGCGTGAGACCAGCGCGCCCTTGCGCTCGCTGTTCTGGGTGAGCACGGACAGGTCGTGCACGTGCCGGAAGGCCTTGCGGCGCAGTGTGGCCAGGCCGGACTCGGTGGCCCGGTACAGGCGCACGTTCATCAGGTAGGAGCAGATCATGGTGACCACGAGCAGGGCGGCGCAGACGGCCACCATGCGGGTGACGAAGCCCAGGTCGGGCCCGTCCGCCCCGGTCAGCCCGTTGTCGATGATCTGCTGGACGGCGACGGGCACGATGACCTTGCCCGCGGTGGCCACGACAGCGAAGGCCAGGGTGAGCCACAGGCCGCGGGCGAACTCCGGGGAGAGTCGCAGGCCGCGCTTGAGCGTGTCCATCGCCCCCTCGGAGGAGCGGTGCAGTGACACGGCGGGGTCGTCGGGGGCGCGGCCGGGCAGCTCCTGCCCCTCCCGCTCTCGCTGTTCGTCGCGGGTGGGCGCGCTCATCGGGTGGCCTCCTCGGCGGCGTCGTCACGGGTGGGGCGGGCGGGTTCGAGGGGGCCGGGTTCCTCGGGCAGCGGGGCGCTCTCGGCCTGCCCCTCGGCGGAGGCGCGCTCGTAGGCGGTGACCAGCCTGGTGTAGCCGGGCGAGGTGTCGAGCAGTTCCTCGTGGGTGCCGCGGGCCAGCACGCGTCCGCGCTCCATGTAGACGACCTCGTCGGCGAGTTCGATGGTGGCGCGGCGGTAGGCGACCACGACCACGGTGGCGGCGTCGTCGCGTTCGCGCAGGCCCGCCAGGATCTGCGCCTCGATCTGGGGGTCCACGGCGGAGGTGGCGTCGTCCATGATGAGCAGCCTCGGGCGGCGCACGATCGCGCGGGCCAGGGCCAGGCGCTGGCGCTGACCTCCGGAGAGGGTGGTGCCCTTCTCGCCGAGCCGGGCGTCGAGTCCGCCCTCCAGTTCGCGGACGAAGCCGTCGGCGCGGGCCAGGCGCAGGGCGGCCCAGACCTGGTCGTCGTCGGCGTCGGTGCCCAGGGTGATGTTGTCGCGGACGCTGTCCTCGAACACGAAGGTGCCCTGGGGCACCAGGGCGGCGTGCCGGGGGATCTGGTCGCGGGCGAGGTCGCGCACGTCGACGCCGTCGAGGGTGACGGCGCCCGTGTCGGCGTCGACCAGGCGCATGAGGACGGTGGTGAGCGTGGACTTGCCCGACCCGGTGGGGCCGACCAGTGCGACGGTGCGCCCGGGGGCGATGTCCAGGTCCACGCCGTTGAGGACGGTGGTGCGCGGCGCGGTGTCGGCGCCGCCGTCCATCAGGTCGCGCGCGCCGCCCCGCGCGTCGTAGGAGTCGGCGTAGGAGAAGGTGACGCCGCGGGCGCTCAGGGCGATGCCGGTGGGGGTGTCCTCCAGGGTGCGGGTGCCGTACTCCATGGCGCCGCCGGAGTTGAGCACGGACTGGACGCGGTCCCAGCCCACGACGCTGCGGGGCAGGTCGCCCAGGATCCATCCGAAGGAGCGGATGGGCAGGGCCAGGAGGGTGAACAGGAAGGCGATCTGGACCAGGTCGCCGGCGTCGATGGCACCGGTGGACAGCCGCCACATGCCCAGGAGCAGGACGGCGAGCACGCCGAAGTTGGGCAGGGCCTCCATGACCGGGTCGAACATCGAGCGCATCCGGCCGACCTGGATGAGCGCGTCGCGCAGGCGGTGGGCGGCGGAGGTGAAGCGCTCGGTCTCGGTGTCCTCGCGGCCCAGGGTCTTGACGACGAGGGCGCCGTCGAAGGACTCGTGGGCGACGCCGCTGACCTCGGCGCGCAGTGCCTGGGCGCGCGAGGCCATGGGTGAGACGCGCCGTTGGAAGACGACGTTGGCCGCGGCCAGGACCGGGAAGACGACGAAGGCGACCAGGGCCAGGACCGGGTCGGTGGTGATCATGGCGATGGCCGCGATGACCAGCATGAACACGCTGCCGACGGCCATGGGCAGCGGGGCGAGCGGCTGCCAGGCGGCCTCGACGTCGGCGTTGGCGTTGGACAGCAGCTGTCCGGTGGGGTGGCGGTGGTGCCAGGACAGGGGCAGTTCGAGGTACTTGCGGGCGACGGCGCGGCGGTAGCGGGCCTGCATGCGGAACTGCATGAGCGCGGCGAGCATGCGGCGCATGGCGATGCCGGTGGCCTTGCCCAGTCCCACGCCCATGAGGAGCGCGGCGGCGCCGACGAGGGCGGCGGTCGTGGTGCTGCCCTGTTCGAAGGCGGGGAGGATGGTGGCGTCGGTGAGGTGGCCCAGGACCGAGGCGGAGCCGACGTTGACGGCGGCGTGCAGCATGGCGCCGATGACGGCGGCGAGGAAGACCCACGGTTCGGCGCGGGCGGCCACCCACAGCACCCGCATGCCGCGGGTGAAGACCCCGGTGTGCTCGGCGGCGTCGGTTCCCCGGCGTGTTCCCGGTCCGTCGGCGGCTCCGGGCGGTGCCGTTCCCTCCTCGTTCTCCGGTTCCCCGGTGCTCGTACCCCGCGCCATACGCCCCCCGTTCTCCTCCGTGGCCGGGCAGGCCCGGCACAGCCCGACACGCGCGCGGCGTCCCCCGGGCATGCCGGCGGGCGTGGACGTGCGCGTGTCGTGTCAACCTATCCAGCGGCACCGACAAGGTTCCACCGGATTGTTTCAGCGCGCGGCGCGACGGGGCTATTCCGTCCGGTTCGGGGCGTGGTGGGGATGTTCGGGGCGGGGGCTGGGTGCGGGGCGGCGCCCGGGCCCCGAGAGGGTGGGCCCGGGCGCCGCAGGGAGGGGCGCGTCCCGGTCACTGTCGCCGGGGCCGCGCGGGGCCGGTCAGCGGGCGTAGTCCTGGTAGCTGATCACGGCGTGGAAGGAGACGGGTCCGAAGATCCCGTCGACGCCGATGCCGAAGTGCTCCTGGGCGGCGCGGACGGCCCGCTCGGTGTTGGGTCCGTAGACGCCGTCGGCGGTCAGCTCGGCACCGAACTTGGTGTTGAGCTCACGCTGGATCATGGTGACGACCGGGCCGGTGTCGCCGCGGCGGAACTGGTGCTGGCCGAAGACCAGCTCCTGGAAGTGCTCCCAGGTGTCGGGGTTGAGGTCGCCGTCGTTGTGCAGGCCGAAGGCCTCCTGGTAGGTGACCAGGGTGTCCTGGAGGTCCTGGTCGAACTCCAGGTTCAGCTCGCCGGGGTTGATCTCTCCCGAGGAGAGCAGCATCTTGGCGGCGTAGACGTCGATGCTGGAGTCGCCGAGGGTGTACTCGGGCCAGACCTGGGACTCGATGGCGGCGAGGACCTCGGGGGAGGTCTGGTCGAGGTCGTCCGCCAGGGCGGCGGGCGCGGTGGCGAGGGCGGTCGTCGCGGCGAGGGCGGCGGCCGCGAGGAGGGAGGCGGCCCGCCCGGTGGTGGTGGACATGGAGAGGTTCCTTTCCCCTGTGGTCCCTGTGGTCGGTGCTGCGCGGTGGTTCGGTGTTGCACACTGTTCGATGTGTGAGACCCGCATCACGTTCACAAAATGCATGCCAATACCACCAAAAGGACACAGTTCTCTGTCCGTGTCCTGTTTTCTCAGCACATGCGACAACCGATTCGACGGTGTGCGCGTGTACCGGACCACGGGACGCGACCGGTGTTCCGGCCGGAGGCGGGGCCGAGGAACACGGGGGCCGGACGTGCAGGGGTCCGGACACGCGGAGGGCCTCCGCGCGCTCGTGCGCGCGGAGGCCCTGTGCCCGGAACCGGTCGGGGCGGGCCCGCCCCGCTCAGCGGACGGGGTGGCCCGCCTCGCGCAGGCTCTTCTTGACGTCGGCGATGGTGAACTGCCCGAAGTGGAAGACCGTCGCGGCCAGCACGGCGTCCGCGCCCGCCGCCACGGCCGGGGCGAAGTGCTCCACCGCGCCCGCGCCGCCGGAGGCGATCAGCGGCACCTCCACCCGGGAGCGCACCGCCCGGATCAGCTCCAGGTCGAAGCCCGACCGGGTGCCGTCGGCGTCCATCGAGTTGAGCAGGATCTCCCCCGCCCCCAGCTCGGCGGCGCGCTCGCACCACTCCAGGGCGTCGACCCCGGCACTGCGGCGTCCGCCGTGCGTGGTGACCTCGAACCCGCTCGGCGTCGGCCGCCCGTCCCCGCGCACCCGGCGCACGTCGGCGGAGAGCACCAGCACCTGGCGGCCGAAGCGCTCGGCGATCTCCCCGATGAGTTCGGGGCGGGCGATGGCGGCGGTGTTGACGCCCACCTTGTCCGCGCCCGCGCGCAGCAGCCGGTCCACGTCGTCTGGGGTGCGCACCCCGCCGCCCACGGTCAGCGGGATGAACACCTGGTCGGCGGTGCGGCGCACCACGTCGTAGGTGGTCTCGCGGTCACCGCTGGAGGCGGTGACGTCGAGGAAGGTGAGCTCGTCGGCGCCGTCCGCGTCGTAGGTGCCGGCCAGCTCGACCGGATCGCCCGCGTCGCGCAGGTTCTCGAAGTTGACGCCCTTGACCACCCGCCCGGCGTCCACGTCCAGGCAGGGGATGACGCGCACCGACACGCTCACGGGCGCACGCTCCCGGCCTCGCGCACCGTGGCCAGGGCGTCCTCCAAGGTGAAGGCGCCCTCGTACAGCGCGGTGCCCATGATGGCGCCCTCCACGCCCAGCGGCACCAGCGTGGCGATCGCCCGCAGGTCCTCCAGGCTGGAGACGCCGCCGCTGGCCACCACCGGCTTGTCGGTGCGCTCGCACACGGTGCGCAGCAGGTCCAGGTTGGGGCCCTTGAGGGTACCGTCCTTCTGGACGTCGGTGACGACGTAGCGGGCGCAGCCCTCCGACTCCAGGCGCTCCAGGGTCTGCATGAGGTCGCCGCCGTCGCGGGTCCAGCCGCGCGCGGCCAAGGTGGTGCCGCGCACGTCCAGGCCGATCGCGATCTGGTCGCCGTGCTCGGCGATGATCCTGGCGCACCACTCGGGGTTCTCCAGGGCGGCGGTGCCGATGTTGACCCGCCTGCACCCGGTGGACAGGGCGGCGGCCAGCGACTCGTCGTCGCGGATGCCGCCGGACATCTCGACCTTGACGTCGAGGCGGCCCACGATGTCGCGCAGCAGGTCGCGGTTGTGGCCGCGGCCGAACGCGGCGTCCAGGTCCACCAGGTGGATCCACTCGGCACCGGCGGACTGCCAGGCCATGGCCGCCTCGAAGGGGTCGCCGTACTGCCCGCCGGAGCCCGCCTTGCCCTGGACGAGCTGGACGGCCTGGCCGCCCGCCACGTCCACGGCGGGCAGCAGTTCGAGTACGGGGGTGGTGGTCTCGCCGGTCATGGACTCATCTCGTTCTCGTCGGTCGGAAGGTCTTGGGGAGCGGTGGCGGGCCGGGCGCGCGGCCCCGGCGGACACCGGTCAGAGGGTGTCCACCCAGTTGGCCAGGATGCGGGCGCCCGCGTCGCCGGACTTCTCCGGGTGGAACTGGGTGGCCCACAGGGGTCCGTTCTCGACGGCGGCCACGAACGGCTCGCCGTGCTCGGCCCAGGTCACCCCGGGCGCGGGGATGCGCTCGTTGGTGGGCGTGAACTCCCACTCGCGCACGGCGTAGGAGTGCACGAAGTAGAAGCGGTCCTCGGGCCCGATCCCGGCGAAGAGCCGGGTGTCCTCGGGCGGGCGGACGGTGTTCCAGCCCATGTGCGGAACGACGGGCGCGCGCAGGCGGTCCACCGTGCCGGGCCACTCGCCGCAGCCCTCGGTGACCTCCTCCCCCGCCCCGGTGTCGGAGCCGGCGCGCTCCACCCCCCGGTCGAAGAGGACCTGCATGCCCACGCAGATGCCCAGGACCGGGCGCCCCCCGGCCACGCGCCTGCCGATGATCCGGTCGCCGCCCGCGGCCCGCAGGCTGGACATGCACGCGCTGAACGCGCCCACGCCCGGGACGACGAGGCCGTCCGCGTCGAGGGCGGCGTGCGGGTCGGAGGTGACGGTGACGTCGGCTCCGGTGCGCTCCATCGCGCGCTGCGCCGAGCGCAGGTTGCCGGAGCCGTAGTCGAAGACGACCACTCGTGACGGCATGGTGCTGCCCTTCCCCTTCAGAAGTAGTCCAGGCGCAGTACGCCGGAGGCCAGCGCGAGCGCCGTGCATCCGGCCAGGACGACTGCGAGGGGCCGGTTGACCCTCCACAGGGCGTACGCGCCCCCGGCGAGGAAGCCCCCGAGCACGATGAGGGCGATCCCCCACAGGTATCCGTCCATCTACAGGGCGCCCTTGGTGGACGGGATGCCGCTGACGCGCGGGTCGTCCTCGGTGGCCGCGCGCAGGGCGCGGGCCAGCGCCTTGAACTGGCACTCGACGATGTGGTGGGCGTTGCGGCCGTAGGGCACGCGCACGTGCAGGGCGACGCGGGCCTGGGCCACGAACGACTCCAGGATGTGGCGGGTCATGGTGGTGTCGTAGTCGCGGCCGATCAGCGGGGCCATGCCCTCGGGCTCGCTGTGCACCAGGTAGGGGCGGCCGGAGACGTCGACGGTGACCTCGGCCAGGGCCTCGTCCAGGGGCACCTTGGCGTCGGCGAAGCGGCGGATGCCCCGCTTGTCGCCCAGGGCCTCGCGGAAGGCCGCGCCCAGGGCCAGGGCGGTGTCCTCCATGGTGTGGTGGGAGTCGATGTGCAGGTCGCCCTCGGTGCGCACGGTCAGGTCGAACAGGCCGTGCTTGGCGAGCTGGTCGAGCATGTGGTCGAAGAAGCCGACGCCGGTGGAGACGTCGGCGACGCCGGTGCCGTCCAGGTCGATCTCGACCAGGACCTTGGTTTCCTTGGTGGTGCGCTCGACGCGTCCGGTGCGGCTCATGGTGGTGGGACTTCCTCGCTCGGTGCGGTGGGTGCGTGGCCCGGCCGGGTCGGGCCGGGCGGCGGTCTCGGGGTCGGCGGGCAGGGCTCAGCGTCCGGTGGCGCGGAGCAGGGCCCGGCGGAAGGCGGCCATCTCCTGCGGGGTTCCGACGCTGACGCGCAGCCACCCGGGCGGGCCGGTCTCGCGGATGAGGACCTGCTGGTCGAGCATGTCCTGCCAGACGCGGGTGCGGTCCTCGAACTCGCCGAACAGGACGAAGTTGGCGTCGGACTCGGCGACGGAGAAGCCCTGCCCGCGCAGCCAGGCGACCAGGGAGTCGCGTTCGGCGCGCAGGTCGGCGACGGCGGCGAGGAGTTCGTCGGCGTGGTCGAGCGCGGTGAGCGCGACCGTCTGGGTGACGGCGGACAGGTGGTAGGGCAGGCGGACCAACTGGAGGGCGTCGACCACGGCCGGGTGGGCGGCCAGGTAGCCCACGCGCGCGCCGGCCAGGGCGAAGGCCTTGGACATGGTGCGCGAGACGATGAGCCTGGGGTGGTCGGGCAGCAGGCTCAGCGCGCTGGGCGTGCCCTCGCGGCGGAACTCGGCGTAGGCCTCGTCCACGACCACGACGCCGGGGGCCGCCGCCAGGACGCGCTCAGTGTCGGCCAAGTCCAGGGCGGTGCCGGTGGGGTTGTTGGGCGAGGTGAGGAAGACGACGCTGGGCTGGTGCTCGGCGATGGCGGCCAGGGCGGCGTCCACGTCGACGCGGAAGTCGGCTCCGCGCGGCACGGACACCCAGGCGGTGCCGGTGCCCCGGGAGATGATCGGGTGCATGGAGTAGGACGGCTCGAAGCCCATGGCGGCCCGGCCGGGGCCGCCGAAGGCCTGGAGGATCTGCTGGAGGACCTCGTTGGAGCCGTTGGCCGCCCACACCTGGTCGGCGGTCAGGCCGTGGCCGAGGTAGGCGGCCAGGCCCTCGCGCAGGCGGACCGCGTCCCGGTCGGGGTAGCGGTTGAGGCCCAGGGCGGTGTCGGCGACCGCCTCGGCCAGCGCCTTGGCCAGGCGCGCCGAGGGCGGGTGCGGGTTCTCGTTGGTGTTGAGCACCACGGGTACGTCCAGCTGCGGCGCGCCGTAGGGCGAGCGGCCGCGCAGGTCGTCGCGCAGGGGCAGGTCGTTCAGGGTGAAGCTCACGGTTGCACGCTCATGGTCGGTCGGAGGCGGACGGGGCGTGCGGGTCGCGGCCGGTGCGGCCGCGGGGCCCGCGCGCCCGGGTTCCCGCCGGGCGGGTGGCCTTCGGGTTCAGGCCTGTTCCGTGCGCGCGGCGACGGCCTCGCCGTGCGCGGGCAGGTCCTCGGCGTTGGCCAGGGCGATGACGTGGTGGGCGACGTCGGTCAGCGCCTCGCGGTCGTACTCGACCACGTGCACGCCGCGCAGGAAGGTCTGCACGCTCAGGCCGCCGCTGTGGCAGGCGCAGCCGCCGGTGGGCAGCACGTGGTTGGACCCGGCGGCGTAGTCGCCCAGGGAGACCGGCGAGAAGTCGCCGACGAAGATCGCGCCCGCGTTGCGCACGCGCGCGGCCCACGCGGCGGCGTCGGCGGTCATGACCTCCAGGTGCTCGGCGGCGTAGGCGTTGACGACGGCGAGGCCGTGGTCGAGGTCGTCGACCAGGACGATGCCGGACTGCGGGCCGGACAGGGCCTCGCGGACGCGGTCGCCGTGCTTGGTGGCGGCCACGCGTACGGCGAGGCGGTCGGTGACCGCCTCGGCGAGCGCCTCGTCCGGGGTGACCAGGACGGAGGCGGCGACGACGTCGTGCTCGGCCTGGCTGACCAGGTCGGCGGCGACGTAGTCGGGGTCGGCGGTGGCGTCGGCGAGGATCGCGATCTCGGTGGGACCGGCCTCGGCGTCGATGCCGATGACGCCCTTGAGCAGGCGCTTGGCCGCGGCCACCCAGATGTTGCCGGGGCCGGTGACCATGTCGGCGCGCTCGCAGGGGCCCGCGCCGTAGGCGAACATGGCCACGGCCTGGGCGCCGCCGACGGCGTAGACCTCGTCGACGCCGAGCAGGGCGCAGGCGGCGAGGATGGTCGGGTGGGGCAGTCCGCCGAAGGCGCTCTGGGGCGGTGAGGTGACCGCCAGGGAGCGGACCCCCGCCTCCTGGGCGGGGACGACGTTCATGACGACGCTGGAGGGGTAGACGGCACGGCCGCCCGGCACGTAGAGGCCGACGCGGTCGACGGGGATCCACTTCTCGGTGACGGTGCCCCCGGGCACGACGCGGGTGGTGTGGTCGGTGCGGCGCTGGTCGCGGTGGACCGCGCGGGCGCGGCGGATGGACTCCTCCAGCGCGGCGCGCACGGCGGGGTCGAGGCCGTCCAGGGCGGCCTCGATCGCGTCCTTGGGCACGCGGATGTCGGTCAGTCTGACGCCGTCGAAGCGCTCGGTGAGTTCGACCAGGGCCTCGACACCGCGATGGCGCACGTCCTCGCACAGGGGGCGTACGCGCTCGGCGGCGGCCGCCACGTCCAGTTCCGCGCGCGGAAGGGCCTGACGCGGGTCGCCTTGGGTGCCTCGGAGGTCGATTCGACTGATCACGGTCCCAGTCTAGGGGGAAGTGCCCATTCGGTGGGCGGCGCCGTCCGGATGATGGACGCCACACGCGCGCCACCGGCGGGTACGCGTCGGCGCGGGAGGGGCCGGCGGGGTGGAACGCGTTGCGCCCGAATAAGTGCGCCCTAAGTTTGGGACACCTAACCTTATTAAGCTTCAGAAAGGCTTGCCTAAGAAATTCGAGTCACATCGATAAATGTCGCGAAATGCTTTTCCATGCGTTATCGTGTGCTCATGACTTCGAACAAGAGCAGCGATATCGGCCTTTCCAAGTTCCACCGGCTCCTCGTCGACCAGGTTCGGCACGAGTTCACGGCCTCGCACCAGTACGTGGCCATCGCCGCCTGGTTCGACGACCACGACCTGCCCCAGCTGGCGCGGGTCTTCTACGAGCAGTCCCTGGAGGAGCGCGACCACGCGATGATGATCGTGCGGTTCCTCCTGGACACCGACGTCCCGTTCTCCCTTCCGGGCGTGGACGAGATCGAGACCGATTTCGCCGTGCCCCGGGACCTGGTCGCCCTGGCCCTTCGCCAGGAGCGCGAGGTGACCGACCAGTTCCAGCGCCTGGCCAAGGTCGCCCGGGACGAGGACGACTACACCGGCGAGCAGTTCCTCCAGTGGTTCATCCAGGAGCAGACCGAGGAGGTCGCCAAGATGTCGACCCTCCTCAACGTGGTGGACCGCGCCAACGGCAACCTGTTCCACGTGGAGGACTTCGTCGCCCGGGACATGCCCAGCGAGGACAGCGGCAGCCAGGACGCGCCCGGCACCGCTGGCCCGTCGGTCTCCTGACCCCGCGCCCCGGACCCCCGGACGCCCTCGGGCCGCGGGGGCCGGGACCGGCCGGGGACGCGCCGCCGGTTTCGGCGCCCGCGTTCCCGGCATGAGGGGCATACTGGAACCATGCCCTTGGCCCTGCCGATCTTCCCGTTGAACACCGTGCTGTTCCCCGGTATGACCGTTCCCCTGCACGTCTTCGAGCGGCGCTACCGCCGCCTGGTCGCGGAACTGCTCGGGCCCACCTTCGCCCAGGGGGACGAGATCGGGCGCGGCCGGGGCCCGCTCCGGTTCGGCGTGGTGTGGATCGAACTGGGCCAGGAGGTGGCCTCCGAGTCCGGCCAGGGCGCCGGCGGCGCCGACACCGGGACCCCCACCACCGGAGGGCCGGGCACCTCGCTGCCCCGGATCAGCGCGACCGGGTGCACCGCCCTGGTCCGCGACGTGCGCACCTACGAGGACGGCCGCTACGACCTGGTCGTCGAAGGCGGCGCGCGGTTCTCCATCACCGACCTGTCGCAGGTGGACGCCTCCTCCCCCGAGGAGTACTCGACCGCGTCGGTGGCCTTCCTGCCCGAGCCGACCGGCCCGGACGTGGAGGAGCACGCCGAGCGGGTGCGCGACCTGTTCGGGACCTACTCCCAACGCCTGGCCTCGATCGGGATGTCGCCGGACGCCTCCCCCGAACTGCCCAAGGACCCCATCGCACTGTCCTACGCGGTGGCCGCGGCCGCGGTCCTGGACCAGGCGGAGAAGCAGCGGATGCTGGAGGCCGAGGACGCCGCGACCCGGCTGGCCGTGACCGCCCGGTTCCTGCGCCGGGAGAACCGCATCGTGGCCGCTCCCACACTGCCCAACCTTCCCGCGGGCCCCTTCCTCAACAACGGCGTGTCCTTCAACTAGGGGACCGCGCGGCGCGTTCGCCGGTCCCTTTCCGGGCCGAAGGTCCCGATACCGGTGCCCAGTGGAGGAAACACCGGGTTTCCCCGCATGCCTGCGCGCGGCCCGCCCCGTGTTGGCCTAGCCTGCTGTGCGAACCGGTGCGGCGTGCCCGGGGCCCGACCCGGGCTGTTGCGACGCACGCGCCAGCGCGTTCGCGCGCGGAGAAGGAACCAGGTACTCAATGAGCGCAAAAGCCACACCAGCGACCGTGGCCGCCGGACGGACCAAGACCACGTACACGCTGCACCCCTACGAGGTGGACGGCTCCTCGGACGGGCACTCCTACGGCACCGACGCGGCCGACGCGCTCGGCGTCCCCCACGAGCACGTCTTCAAGACGCTGATCGCCGAGGTGGACGGACAGCTCACCGTCGGGGTGGTGCCCGTCAGCACCACGCTCGACCTCAAGGCGCTGGCCGCCGCGGTCGGCGGCAAGAGGGCCGCCATGGCCGACGCGGCACTGGCGGAGAAGGCCACCGGCTACGTGCGCGGCGGGATCAGCCCCCTGGGCCAGCGCAAGCGCCTGCGCACCGTGATCGACGCGTCGGTGACCGGACTGCCCACGGTCTACGTCTCGGCCGGGCGGCGGGGTCTGCAGATGGAGCTCAAGCCCCGTGACCTGATCACGCTCACCGAGGCGGTCACCGCGCCGATCGGCGCCTCCTGACCCCCGACGGGGACCGTTTCCGAGGACGTGCACGGGCTGTTGCCGGGTCACCTACCCAGGGGTAGTTTCGTGACATGAGTAACATTTCATCCCCCTTTTCCTCTGTTCCCGGTATGTTCCTCTCCCGCGTCGCCGAGTCCCCCGACTCCGAGGCGTTCAGCTACCCCCTTCACGGCGCTTCCGGCGCCTCCGAGAAGTGGGAGACCCTCACCTGGTCCCAGACCCGCGACCGGGTGCGCGACATCGCGCTGGGCCTGCACGACCTGGGCGTGACCCCCCAGGCCCGGTGCGCGATCGTCTCCAGCACGCGCGTGGAGTGGATCCTCGCCGACCTGGCCGTGCTGTGCGCGGGCGGCGCCTCCACCACCGTCTACCCCTCCTCCACCCCGCCCGACTGCGCCTACATCGTCTCGGACTCGGGCAGCATGGTGGCCTTCGCCGAGAACGACGAGCAGGTCGCCAAGCTGGTCGACCAGCGCGCGCGGATGCCGGGGCTGTCGCGGGTGATCGCCTTCGAGGGCGCGGCCGGGGGCGACGACGACTGGGTGATGTCCCTGGAGGAGCTGGCCGCACGGGGCTCCGGACTCCACGCACAGGACCCCGACCTGTTCGAGGCCCTGGTCGCGGCGGTCGCACCCGACCACCTGGCCACGCTGATCTACACCTCCGGCACCACGGGCAGACCCAAGGGCGTGCGCCTGGACCACGCGAACTGGCTCTACGAGTCCCAGGCCATGGCGGACCTGGACACCGAACTGCGCGCGCGGGGCTGGGACCTGATGGGCCCCGACGACGTCCAGTACCTGTGGTTGCCGCTGTCGCACGTGTTCGGCAAGCTCATGCAGGTCAGCCAGCTGCGGATCGGCTTCCGGACCGCCGTGGACGGCCGCCCCGAGCGGATCGTGGACAACCTGGCCGTCGTGCGGCCCACCTTCATGGCCGCCGCCCCGCGCATCTTCGAGAAGGTGTACAACCGCGTGGTCATGCAGGCCAAGGAGGGCGGCGCGGCCGGGTACCGGATCTTCCGGTGGGCCGCGGGGGTGGGCGACCGGGTCGCCCGGCTCAGGGAGGAGGGCCGCGAGCCCGCCGGCCTGCTCGCCGCGCAGTACCGGGTCGCCGACAGGCTCGTGTTCGCCGGGCTGCGGGCGCGCTTCGGGGAGCGGCTGAAGTTCTTCATCTCCGGCAGCGCTCCGCTGTCCCCCGAGATCGGCCGGTTCTTCTACGGCGCCGGGATCGTCATCCTGGAGGGTTACGGGCTCACCGAGACCAGCGCCGGGACGTTCGTCAACCGGCCCGGCGACGTGCGGTTCGGCACGGTCGGGCTGCCCATGCCCGGCACCGAGGTGCGCATCGCCGAGGACGGCGAGGTCCTCATCCGGGGCGGCGGTGTGATGCGCGGTTACCACAACCTCTCCGGCGCCACGGAGGAGGTGCTCACTCCGGAGGGCTGGTTCGCCACCGGAGACATCGGCGCCCTGGAGAACGGCCGCCTGCGCATCACCGACCGCAAGAAGGAGCTGATCAAGACCTCCGGCGGCAAGTACGTGGCGCCCCAGATCATCGAGAGCCGCTTCAAGGCGCTGTGTCCCTACGTCAGCAACCTGGTCGTGCACGGCGACCGGCGCCCCTACTGCGTGGCGCTGGTGGCCCTGGACCCCGAGTCGATCGACGCGTGGGCGCAGGAGCACGGGCTGGGCCACCTCGACTACACGGGCCTGACGCAGGAGCCCAGGGTCCGGGAGATGGTGCAGGAGGCCGTGGACGAGCTCAACCGGGGCCTGCCCCGGCACGAGACCGTGAAGAGGTTCGCGATCCTGCCGAGCGACCTGACGGTCGAGGAGGGCGAGATGACGCCCAGTCTGAAGATGCGGCGGCGGGTGGTGGAGGACAGGTACCGCGACCTGCTCGACGGCATGTACGAGGAGACCGTCCGCCGGTTCTGAGGACGGGAGCGGAGGCCGGGAGCGGGGGTCAGCCGCGGGGGTCCTCCGGCCCCGCCTGGTCGTGCTCGGCCGGGATCGGCTCGCCGGGGGTCGGGTGGGCCGCCGGGCCCGCGTCCGGGCCGGGGCCGACCTGAGCCCCGGAGTCGGCCTGCGCCCCGGGGCCGACCGGTGCCGCGGACTCAGCGTGCGTTTCCTCTTCCGGATCCCGCCGTACGAGCTCCTGCCGGGGCACGCCGGGCAGGTCGCGGCGCACGAAGCTGATCGCGTCGAGCAACCCGTACTGGAGGACGAACACCAGGGGCCAGATCAGCAGGAAGGCGGTCGCGTCGAGCTGGAGCCCGGTCTGCACGGCGGCGCCGGGCTCGGCCGCCTCGACGGCGGCGTGCGCCGGACCGTCTAGGGCCACACCGACGCGCCAGGTGAGCACGGCCCCGCCCAGCGAGCCGAGGAAGCCCGCGACCAGGCAGACCATGCGCAGGTCCTGGAAGCGGCGGCGCGACAGCGGGAACTGGGCCATGTAGGCGGTGTAGCCCGCGACCAGTCCGGTGAGGGCGGTGATGAGGGCGAACCAGCCCTCACCCGCGAACACGTCCTCGGTGGTCCCGGTGAAGACCTCGCCCCCGCCCAGCGCGGTGCCCTCCGCGCGCGGTGCCAGGCCCCACCACAGCGGCCCCAGGACCGCGCCCAGCAGGAGCAGGGCTCCCAGGACGCACGCCCCCACGACCAGTCGGCGTGTCGGCGCCGACGTCTCCCCCCGGTTGCGGTCCGCCATCTCCCCCACTCTCCCGCGCCCCGTCCCGGCCTGCGGAAAACCAGTGGATACGGGGCATAGCCGGAACGGAGAATACCGGCATGAGCGACAAGAACAGCCCTCTCGCCGTCCCCGGTCTCCAGCGTGTCGAGCCGCCCAAGGCCGCCGACGAGCGCACCATGCTCACCAGTTGGCTGGACTGGCACCGCGCCACGGTCCACGCCAAGTGCGCCGGGCTGTCCCCCGAACACGCCGCCGCCACTCCCCTGCCGACGTCCCCGCTGATGAGTGTGGGCGCCGTCGTCTCCCATCTGCGCTGGGTGGAGCACGCCTGGTTCGAGGTGATCCTGCTGGGACTGCCCGACGAGGGCTACGCCACACCGGAGGACCCCGACGCCGAGTGGCGCCGGGGCGGAGAGGTCCCCCTGGACCGGCTCCTGGAGGAGTACGAGGCCCAGTGCGCCCGCTCCCGGGAGATCACCGCCCGGCTGGAACTGGGTTCGGGCTCGCGGCGCGCGCACAGCGGTGAGGGGCACACCACGCTGCGGTGGGTGCTGGTGCACATGGTCGAGGAGACCGCCCGCCACAACGGCCACCTGGACGTCCTGCGCGAGCTCGCCGACGGGACGACGGGCGAGTAGTCCGCGTGTCGGGTGCGGGCCGCGCGTCCGGTAGGACGGCGGTGTCGGGCGACGGGGGTGCCGACCGGCAGGGGCACTGACCCCGAGGGGGCGCTGACGCAGCGGGGGCCCGGGGACGTGTTCGCGTCCCCTGGCCCCCTGTCCCGTCACCGGTCGGTGCCCGGTGCCTCAGTCCTCGTCATCCCCCGGGGCGGAGGCGCTGTCGACCGCCTCCTCCTCGGCGAGGATGAGGTAGAGGCCCCGCCGGGTCTCGGCCAGGAGCCGTTTGGCCCGCTCCAGCTGGTCGGCGCTGCCCGCCTGGGCGACCTGCGCCGCGGCCGCGGTGAGCTGGTGGGCCAGGGCCGCGACCTCCTCGTACCGGGACCGGCTGTCGGCGTAGGCGTCGGCGACCGCCTCCCAGGGCGGGGTGAGGTCGGCGCCGTGCTCCTCCAGGTGGGCGATGCCCTCCTCGGTGAGCCGGTAGGGGCGCCGCCGCCCCTCACCCTCCTGCTGGACGACCAGCCCCTCGTCCTCCAGCTGCTGGAGCATGGGGTAGACCGAGCCCGGACTGGGCCGCCACATGCCGCCGCTGCGCTCGCGGCCCTCGCGGATGATCTCGTAGCCGCTGCGCGGCTCCTCCGCGAGCAGCAGCAGGATGCCGGTGCGCACGTCGCCCCGCTTGGCGCGGTGTCCGCCCCGGCGTCGGCCGCCGGGGCCGCCTCCCGGGCCGAACCCCCCGCCCGGTCCGAAACCGCCGGGACCGAAGCCGCCGAAGGGGTGGTCGTGACCGAAGGGCCCTCCTGCCCAGGGCGGCCGTCCCGGCCCCGTCGGGGGCTCGGGGGGCGGAGGCGGGCCGGGCGGGCCGAACGCGAACCGTCCACCGCCGCGCCGGGGGCCGCCGTGGCCGGGGTGTTCGGGGTGTCCGTGTCGTTCCTCCTCGGGCTGACGGACCCAGGGAAGGCGCGAACGGCGCGGTCCGCGCGCCTCCCAGGACCAGGGGCCGGGCAGTGCCATGGCGCTCATGGTGTTCTCCTTGAGGTTGTGCGATACAGAGCGACTGTCATGCTCTGTTCTGATAGCTCAAAGATATATCGCTAACTTCGTCCTGGCAAGAGCGGGCACGAAAAAGGTCCCCGCACGCCCGGGGGCGTGCGGGGACCGTGGGGTCCGGGGACGGTGGTCAGTAGTCGACCGCGAAGGCCCCCAGCAGGCTCTTGACCTCACCGTTGAACTCCGGGGAGATCCGCACCGAGTAGCGGTCCACCGCGTAGACCCGCGACCGGACCGGGTTGTCCACCCGGATCCGCACGGGGGTGTCCCCCTTGTGCGTAGCCAGCACTTGGCGCAGGTCGCCGACCAGCTCGGGGGTCAGGCGGTCCTCCGCGACCGTCAGCAGCACCGGGGGCTCCCCCTCGGTGACGTGCGAGATGTCCAGGATCGACATCTCGGAGGCGAACATCGACCACGTGCCGTCGCGGTCGTTGAGCCTGCCCTTGACGGTGACCGCGGTGTCCTCCAGCAGGGCCTGCACGTACAGCGGATAGGTCTTGGGGAAGAACAGCACCTCCATCGAGGCGTCCAGGTCCTCGACCGTGGCGATCGCCCACTGGTTGCCCGCCTTGTTGGTGCGCTTGTCCACCTTGGAGATCAGGCCGGAGATGCGCACCTCACCGCGTTCGCGGGCCAGCTCGCCCGCAACGATCTGGGCGATGGAGGTGTCGCGCGAGCGGGCCAGCACCCGCTCGGCCCCGGCCAGCGGGTGGCTGGAGACGTACAGGCCCAGCATCTCCCGCTCGAAGGCCAGCTTGGTCTTGCGGTCCCACTCCTCCTCGCCCCAGTTGATGTTGAGGCCGATGGGGGTGGAGTCGCCGTCGTCGCCGCCGCCGAACAGGTCGAACTGGCCGTGCGCCTCCTGCTTCTTGGAGCTGATCATGCCGTCCACCGCCGTCTCGTGGTGGCGGTACAGCTCGCGGCGGGGCTGGCCGAGCGAGTCGAAGCCGCCCGCCTTGACCAGCGACTCGATGACGCGCTTGTTGCAGGCCGCCAGCTCGATCTTGGACAGGAAGTCGGTGAAGGAGCTGAACTTGCCCTTCTCCGTACGGGTCTTGACGACCGAGTGGACGACGTTGGCGCCGACGTTGCGGACCGCGCCCATGCCGAAGCGGATGTCCTTGCCCACCGGGGTGAAGCGCAGACCCGACTCGTTGACGTCGGGGGGCAGCACCTTGATGCCCTGGGTCCGGCACTCGGCCAGGTAGACCGCCATCTTGTCCTTGTCGTCGCTGACCGAGGTCAGCAGCGCGGCCATGTAGGCGGCGGGGTGGTTGGCCTTGAGGTAGGCGGTCCAGTAGGAGACCAGGGCGTACCCGGCGGCGTGCGACTTGTTGAACGCGTACCCGGCGAAGGGCAGCATGACGTCCCACAGGGCCTGCGTGGCCTCCTTGGAGAAGCCGCGGGCCTCGGCCCCGGGGAAGAACTTGGCCTCCTCCTCCTCCAGGGCCTCCTTCTTCTTCTTGCCCATCGCGCGGCGCATCAGGTCGGCGCCGCCGAGGGTGTACCCGGCCAGCTGCTGCGCGATGGCCATGATCTGCTCCTGGTAGACGAGCAGGTGGAAGGTCTCCCCCAGGATCGGCTCCAGAGCGTCCTTGAGCTCCGGGTGGATCGGGGTGACCTCCTGGCGGCCGTTCGAGCGGTCGGCGTAGTCGTTGTGCGCGTTCGCCGCCATCGGACCGGGCCGGTACAGCGACAGCACGGCCGCGATGTCGCCGAACTTCTTGGGCTCCATGCGCTTGAGCAGGTTGCGCATCGCGCCGCCGTCCAGCTGGAACACGCCCAGGGTGTCGCCGCGCGAGAGGAGCTGGTAGGTCTTCCTGTCGTCCAGGGGGAGCTTGCCGAGGTCGATGTCGATCCCCTCGGCCTCCTTGATGGACTTGACCGCATCGTCCATGATCGTGAGGTTGCGCAGGCCCAGGAAGTCCATCTTGAGCAGGCCCATGTCCTCGCACTGAGGGTAGGGAAAGCCCGTGATGATGGCGCCGTCGGTGTCGCGCTTGTGCAGCGGGATGACGTCGAGCAGGGGTTCCTTGGACAGGATGACGCCCGCGGCGTGCACGCCCGTGCCGCGGGTCAGGCCCTCGATACCGCGCGCGGTCTCCATCACCTTGGCGACCTGCGCGTCGTTGTCGACGAGGCTGCGCAGCTCGGTGGTCTCACCGTAGCGCTCGTGCTCGGTGTTGGTCACCGCCTCCAGCGGGATCTCCTTGCCGCCGACCGCGGCGGGGAAGGCCTTGGTGATCTGGTCGCCCACCGAGTAGGGCATGCCCAGGATGCGCGTGGAGTCCTTGACCGCGGCCTTGGCCTTGATGGTGCCGAAGGTCAGGATCTGCGCGACGCGCTCGGCGCCGTACAGGCGGGTGACGTACTCGATCATCTCCCCGCGCCGACGCTCGTCGAAGTCCAGGTCGACATCGGGCATGGTGACGCGCTCGGGGTTGAGGAACCGCTCGAACAGCAGCCCGTGCTCCAGCGGGTCCAGGTCGGTGATGCCCAGGACGTAGGCGATCATCGACCCCGCCGCCGAACCGCGCCCCGGGCCCAGCGCGATGCCGTTCTTGCGCGCGTACTGGCAGATGTCGGCGACCACGAGGAAGTAGGCGGGGAAGCCCATCTCGTTGATGATGCCGAGCTCGAAGTCGACCCGCTGCCGGATCTCGCCGTTGATCCCGTCCGGGTAGCGGGTGGGCAGGAGCCGATCGACCTCCTTGGCCAGCCAGGAGGCCTGGGTCTCCCCCTCGGGCACGGGGAAGACCGGCATCAGGTCACGGTGGGCGAACACAGCGTCGTAGGCGCCCGGGTCGACGCGTTCGGCCACCAGCAGGGTGTTCCTGCACCCCTGCTCCCACTCCTCGAAGTTGAGGATGCCGCGCATCTCCTCCGCGGTCTTGAGGTAGTAGCCCGACCCGTTGAACCGGAAGCGGGTGGGGTCGTCCAGGTTCTTGCCCACGCCCACCGCCAGCAGGGCGTCGTGCGCCGAGGCCTGGGACTCGTACACGTAGTGGGAGTCGTTGGTCACCAGCGGCGGGATGTCCAGCTCGCGGCCGACCCTGAGCAGGCCGTCGCGGACCTCCTTCTCGATGGGCACGCCGTGGTCCATCAGCTCCAGGAAGACGTTCTCCTTGCCGAAGATGTCCTGGAGCCCGGCCGCGTAGGCGACGGCCTCCTTCTCCTGGCCCAGCCGCAGCCGCGTCTGCACGCCGCCCGAGGGGCAGCCGGTGGAGACGATGATGCCCTCGCTGTACTCCGACATCAGCTCCAGGTCCATGCGGGGCTTCATGTAGTAGCCCTCCATGGACGCCAGCGAGGACATCCGGAACAGGTTGCGCAGGCCCTTCTCGTTCTGCGCCAGCATGGTCATGTGCAGGTATCGGCCGCCGCCGGAGATGTCCTTGCCGCCCTCTGCCGAGGCGTCGTCGGAGCCGCTGGACCGCCCCCAGAAGACCCGCTTCTTGTGGAAGCGCGACTCGGGTGCGACGTAGGCCTCGATGCCGATGATCGGCGTGACACCGGTGCCCTTGGACTGCTGGTAGAACTCGTAGGCCCCGAACATGTTGCCGTGGTCGGTCATCGCGACCGCGGGCATGCCCAGCCGCGCCGCCTCCTTGAAGAGGGGCTTGAGTTTGGCGGCCCCGTCGAGCATCGAGTACTCGGTGTGGACGTGCAGATGGGCGAAGGAGTCGGCCATGGCTCGGGTGCCCCCAGGAGGGTCGGTGGACAGGTGGTGACTCCTGAGCCTACGACTTTCCCGCGACACTCGCAGACCCCTGTGGACAACGTGTCCGATCCGCCGTCCTGACCCATCGACGCGGGATGGGCGTGGGCTGAGGAGCAGGTGCGGAACGGGTGTGGACAGGTCTGGAATCCACCGGTTGGTATATCTCTCGGCCCGTGGTCCCCGGTTTTCCACAGGCAGCGGTTGGGGGTGTCCCGGGGTTGGGGCGGAGTGGTTTGCTGGAAATAGGGGGGATCCCACCCAGTAGGTGTTTTGGCATGCCCTGGAACGCTCTTCGTTCAATAACGGTAATGGATCAAGGGGCAGGGAGGGGCCGCCATCAGGTCTCTCCCCTACGCTATTCCTGTCGGGGGTTTCTGGCGGCAACGAAAGCGCGCCAGCTGCCGCGAAAGGGTACGGGCAGCGGGAAACGGCGGGCGCCGGGTGGGAGCGTGGGCGACCGACGAAAAGCGGCACCAAAGGCGGGAGCGGCTACCGGAGGGCGACCAACGCCCGGGGTGTGGGGGTGGTCGGGCTCTGCTGCGTCAGCACCAACAGCCAGCAGGCCCTCCGGTCTCGGGCAACGATCCTGACCCCTGCGGTCGGGGGGCGACATCGCCGAGGTCAAGGCGGCATTCTGAGCGCACCTTTTCGGACACCTTTTAACCCGACCCCATTGCGACCCATGAGACAAAACATCCTCCATAAAGAAAGTCGGCAATTGATGCTGTGAATAGTGGAGAAAGGGCGATCGGCGGCCTATAATAAGAAGTATGGAGACGATGACCGCAGCGCCCGAGACGGCCCCCGGGGAATGTTCCCCGGCCGTGGCCGCGCTGGCCGGTGCGCGCGAGATCATCGACCACGCGTTGAACACCGACGTGCCGCCCGGAGCGGACGAGAGCGCCGCTGAGGAGATCGCGGCGCTGTGGGCCCAACTGGACCAGATCCGGTACCAGGCGTTGGCGCGGATGGCGCGCCTGTACGCGCGGGGTGCGGTGGCCCGCTACAGCGGCTACTCCACGTTGGACAAGTGGTTGGTGCACCACGGCAAACTGCCCACCTCCCAGGCCAAGGACTTGGCGCGGCTGGCCCAGCACGTGCACGAGGAGACTCTGCCCGCCACGGTGGAAGCGGTGGAGACGGGCGTGGTGGGGTTGGGTGAGGCGGTGGTGATCGCCAAAGTCACCGACAAAGCCGTCCAGACCCGCGACGCCGAGCATTTCCCCGATCAGGCGCAGTACCGGCAGGGCTTCGAAGCGGCTCTGGTGGCGGCCAAGCAGGAGCGGCCTGCGTTGTCGGTCAACCAGCTTCAGTCGGTGGCCCGCCAGGTCGCGCACCGTTTGGACCCCCACCGCCTGGACCGCGACCACGAGGCCGCTCACGCCTCGCGTGGCCTGGTCGTGCATGACACGTTCCAGGGCAGCTACCAGCTCCAGGCGTGGGGCGGCAGTGGGGATGCGTTGATCGTGCGCGCGGCCATCGACACCTTCACCACCCCACCCTCGGACGAGGACACCCGGTCGCGGTCGCAGCGGGAGCATGACGCGCTCATCGCGGCGCTGCGCTTTGCCACCACCCACACCGGATGCGCCAACGCCCCCGCTCCACTGGCGCAGATCCGCATCGTGGTGCCGGTGCAGACCTACCTGGACACCCAGGGCCAGGAAGTTCCGGCGCTGGACGAGCGCGGACGGGTGGTACCGGTCGGTCTGGTGCACGAGTTGGCCGCCGACTCTGAGGTGGTGCGGATGCTCACCGCCCCGCCCACCGGGCAGGTCCTGGATGTGGGCCACAGCCGCCGCCTGGCCTCAGCCCGCCAGCGCACCGCCGCCTTCCACGGGCACACCACCTGCGCCCACCCGCAAGGGTGCGAAGTTCCGGTGGCCCTCTGCCAGGCCGATCATGTGCAGTCGTTCTCTCGGGGCGGGCGCACGGTGGTGGCGAACCTGCAACCGCTGTGTGGGCCGCATAACCGGGCCAAGTACCAACGCGAACTGCGCACACACCAACAGCAGGGGCATGGATGGGGACGAGACCATCCGCCCGACAGAATTCTGGTGCCACCGCCCCGGGAGTGACCCCCGGTCGGGCCGGTCCCCGGCATGCCCGCGCCCGCCAGGCGGCCCGGGCCCTGCCGCCAGCCGTCGTCGCTGCCATCGTCGCCCACCCCCGCCACGGGGGCCGGTAGCGCTGCCCAAGCCGGAGGGCCCGCTCGCCTTTGGTGTCAACGCAGCAGAGGCCAACCCTCTCCCAACACCGGGCGTTGGTCGCCCTCCCGAGCCACTACGCGGCAGCTGGTGACGCTGCCCCGGCCACCATCAACGGGCGGGGCGTTGAGTGGCGCCCCCAGACACCCGCTGCCTTTGGTGCCGACGCAGCAGAGCTGAGCCACCCGGCTTCAGCCAGCGTTGGTCGCGGCCTGCGCCACTTCGCGGCAGCAGGCGCCGCCACCTCCGGCCACCATCAGCGGGTGGGGCGTTGAACGGAGCCCCCAACCGCCCGCCGCCTTCGCTGCCCACGCAGCAAAACCCCACCACCCACCAACATCAAGCGCTCGTCGCCCTCCCACACCACTACGCGGCAGCAGGCGCCGCCACCTCCGGCCACCGCCAGAGGGCTGAGCGTCGAAAAGCGACAGGAACATCCCACCCGCCCTTCCGCTCCGCCCCCTCAGAGGACGCCCGACTGCTCAGTCCTCGCCAAGCCACAGGTCGGGGCCGAACACCTCGTAGCGGATGCGACGGGCGGGCACCCCGGCGGCGAGCAGCCGGCCGCGCACATCGCGCATGAACGGCAGCGGCCCGCACAGGTAGACCTCAGCGCCCTCGGGCAGGTCCAACCCGTCCAGGTCCATCAGCCCCCGGACGGTGCCCCAGTCGCCCCCAGCGCCATCACCCTCCGCGCCGTCGCCCCCGTCCACACCGTTCTCATACCAGGTCCGAGCGCTCGCACCGGGCAGCGCCCCGACCAGGGCGGCGGTCTCCTCACGGTGGGCGTGCTCCCCCGGGCTGCGGTCGGCGTGCAGGACCAGGGCCCTGCGGTCGCTGCCCTGCCCGACGAGCCGGTTCAGCATGGCCACCATCGGCGTGCAGCCGATCCCGGCCGAGACCAGCACGAGTGGGCAGTCGCCCTCGGACAGGGTCACGTCGCCCGCGGGGGTGGAGACCATGAGGACGTCGCCCGGGGCGACGGTGTCGTGCAGCAGGGTGGAGACCTCCCCCGCCGGATCGGCCCCGACGGCGCGCAGGCGCTTGACGGTGATGCGGCGGCTCCCGCCGTCCCCGCCGGTCAGGGAGTACTGACGGGCCTGGCGGACGCCGTCGGGCATACGCGTGCGGACGCTGACGTACTGGCCCGGCAGGAAGGCGGGGAGCGGGTCGCCGTCCTCGGGTTCGAGGGTGAGGGAGGCGGCGTCGGGGGTCTCCTGGCGGCGCCGCGTGACCCGCCAGGGGCGCCACACACCGCGCCCGGTGTGCCCCCGCTCGGCGTACAGGCGGGCCTCCAGGGCGATGAGGGCTCCGGCCATGAGCCAGTAGACCTCGTCCCAGGCCCTGACTACGGCGGGGGTGGCCGCGTCCCCGAGGGTGGAGGCGATGGCGTCGAAGAGGTACTTGTGCACGATGACGTACTGGTCCTCGGTGACCCCGAGGGAGACGTGCTTGTGGGCGATGCGGGAGAGAAGGGCGTCGGGGCGCTCGTCCGGGTGCTCCAGGAGGAGGGTGGCGAAGGCGGCGATCGACCCGGCCAGGGCCCTGCGCTGTTCGCCCGAGGCCTGGTTGCCCCGGTTGAACAGGCCGTCGAGGAGTTCGGGGCGCTCGCCGAGCATCGTGTCGTAGAAGCGGGCGGTGATGGTGTCCAGGGCTCCGGCCACGGCGGGGACCGTGGCCCGGACGGTGGCGGCTGACTCGGTGGAGAGCATGCGACCTCACTTCGGAGAGGGTGTCTCGGAGCGAAAACTGGTATCTGAAATGCATATTAAATCCGCCCTCACGATCCCCTCCTCCGGGGTCGTTCCCGCGCGGAGAGGCCAGGTGGGGACGGCCACGGGCGGACCGCGGCCGGAGCACGACCGGAGCGCCGCCTCGGGCCCTACGGGCGCAGCAGGGTCAGCGCGTCGCGCGTGGGCGGGGACACCAGTGACTCCACGGTGACGCCGTCGAGCGAGGTGTAGAACGCCTCGTGCGCCTCGCGCAGGGCGCCGCGCAGGCGGCAGGCGGCACGCAGGGGGCAGGGCGGGTCGTCCTCGCATCCCGCGAGTTCCCCCGCCCCCTCCAGCTCGCGCACGATCGACCCGACCGAGGCCCGCCGCCCGCTCTCGGTCAGGAGCAGCCCGCCGTTGCGGCCGCGCCGCGCCTCCACCAGTCCCATGTCGGACAGCCGCGCCACGGCCTTGGCCATGTGCGTGTAGGGCACGGAGAGCATCGCGGCGACGGCCCTGGTGGTGAGGAGTTCGCCCTCGTCCGCGACCGCGAGCCGCATGACCAGGCGCAGGGAGACGTCGGTGAAGGCGGTCAGGCGCATGTGTTCAACGTAGGGGACCGGCCCCGGTCACCGCTCCCCCCGGCCGGGGACGGACCCGGTCCCCGCGGAGGAACCGCCTTCGTCCCCGGCCTCCACCGGCCGGTGGCGCCCGGTCTCGCGCGGCATCCAGATCAGGATCACGACCAGCCCGACCACCCCGAAGCACAGCGACACCGTCGCCGCCGTGTGCAGCCCCGTCATGAACGCCTCCTTGGCGGGCTCCACCAGGACCCTCCCCTGTTCCCCCAGGCTCCGGGCCAGCGCCAGGGTGCCCTCGATCGACTCCCCCGCCGACCGCAGCCGCTGGTCCGTCACACCCGTCGAGCCCTCGTCTGCGACCTCCTCCAGAGTGGGTGTGATCCCCGCCCGGTACCGGAAGGAGATGACCGCGCCCAGGATCGCGACGCCCATCGCCGTGGCCACCTGCCGGACCGTGTTCTGCACGGCGGAGGCGGCTCCGGCCCTGCCGGGCGGCACCGACGACATGATCGCGTCGGTGGCGGGGGTCAGGACCACGGCCATCGCACCGGCCTGGAGGAAGAAGAACCCGACGATCAGCGGCAGCGGCGTGTCCGGTTCGAGCCGGGTGAAGAAGAGGAAGCTGGAGCACACGCCCAGCACGCCGACCGCGGCGACCACGCGCGGCCCGGCCCAGCGCACGAGCGTCGGGCTGAGCGGCGCCATGATCATCTGCCCCAGCGCGGCGGGCAGCACCAGCAGGCCCGCGACGAACGGGGAGAACTCGCGGACGCTCTGCCAGTAGAAGCTCAGGAAGAAGATGATCCCGGACATGCTGAAGAACAGCACCATGATGGTGGCCACGGAGACGCTGAACCGCGGGTCGCGGAAGAAGCGCACGTCCAGGGAGGGGTTGGGCGCGCGCGACTCGTGCACCAGGAAGAGCACCAGCACCGCCACACCGCCGATGAGCGCGCCGTACACGTCCCAGTCCGTCAGGGAGGCCCGTTCGCCCGCGGTGATGATGCCGTAGATGAGCAGCACCAGGCCGGGGACGGACAGCAGCACCCCCAGCACGTCCAGCCTGCCGGGGTCGGCGTCGCGCGACTCGGGGATCAGGAAGAACACCAGTGCCAGGCCCAGCGCCACGAAGGGCACGTTGACGAGGAAGATCGACCCCCACCAGAAGTTCTCCAGCAGCAGCCCGCCCGCCGAGGGGCCGATGGCCATCGCCAGTCCGACCGCGCCCGCCCAGATCCCGATGGCGCGTGCGCGCTGTTCGGGCGGGAAGACGTTCGCGATGATCGACAGGGTCTGCGGCGTCACCATGGAGGCGCCGAACCCCATGACCGCGCGGGCCAGGATGAGCTGTTCGGGGGTCTGGGAGTAGGCCGACAGCGCCGAGGCCGCGCCGAACACCGTCAGCCCCACCACGATCATGCGGCGGCGCCCCCACCGGTCGCCGAGCACGCCGAAGGTGAACAGCAGGCCCGCGAAGACCAGGGTGTAGGAGTTGATCGCCCAGGCCAGCTGCGACTGGCTGGCGCCCAGCCCCTGCTCGGGGTCGGACAGCACACGCAGCGCCACGTTGAGGATCGTGTTGTCGGCCACGATCACCAGCAGGCAGATGATCAGGACCGCCAGCCCGCCCCACCTGCGCCGGTACGCCGTCTGCGCGTCCACCAACCCACCTCCACCGCCGGGTCCCGCCGAAACTCACGCCGATCGGACCGTACCCGCGAACCGCGCCGACCACCTGCTCCGGGGCGCCGCGAACGGTGTGTCGGCCGTGTTCGGGCCGGTTCCGGCGGAAAGGCGTCGGCCGCCTCCGGAGCGGTTCCGGCGGGGGCGCTGGCCGCTCCCCAATCAAGGGCACCAGCGCTCCCGTCGGGAAACATCCGACCGTCGGACCGGGTTGTATCCGGTGCGGAGAGGCGCGGAACGGGCATGCGATGATGCTTGCGTGCGGTGGCCGCGCCCGGTCGTCCGCGTACGCCGGTTCCCGCCTCCTCCCGCACCCGCCCGGTCCCCCGCGGACCGCCCGCGGCCCCCTCGGCCGCCCAGCGCACGAGCGCGACAACACCATTCGTCCACATGTCCGGAGACACCCGCGAGGTGCTTCGAGACAACGGAGGGATAACGCATGAGCACCACAGGAAAGCCCCTCGCCCCGACCGGGGCGCCGACAGGAAACGCCCTGTACGGCGGGGTCACCAGCCGACGCGTCACCATCCGCGACCTGGCCGCCGCCAAGGGGCGCGGCGAGCGCTGGCCGATGCTGACCGCATACGACGCGCTCACCGCGCGGGTCTTCGACGAGGCCGGGATCCCGGTCCTGCTGGTCGGCGACTCGGCGGCCAACGTCGTCTACGGCTACGACACCACCGTCCCGGTGACGGTGGACGAACTCCTCCCGCTGACCGCGGCGGTGTCCCGCTCCACCCGGCGGGCGCTCGTCGTGGCGGACCTGCCGTTCGGCTCCTACCAAGCCTCTCCCCAGCAGGCGCTGGAGGCGGCCTCGCGGTTCATGAAGGAGGGCGGGGCCCAGGCGGTGAAGCTGGAGGGCGGCCACGCGGTGGCGCCCCAGGTGGAGCTGCTGGTCTCGGCGGGTGTGCCGGTGATGGCGCACGTGGGCCTGACCCCCCAGTCGGTGAACACCCTGGGCGGCTACCGGGTGCAGGGCCGCGGGGAGGCCGCGGCCGGACTGCTCAAGGACGCCAAGGAGCTGGAGCGCGCGGGCGCGTTCGCGGTCGTGCTGGAGTGCGTGCCCGCCGAGCTGGCCGCGCAGGTGACCGAGCAGCTGTCCGTCCCGACCGTGGGCATCGGCGCCGGTCCGTCCACGGACGCCCAGGTGCTGGTGTGGCAGGACATGGCCGGGCTGAGCCCGAAGGTGGCCAAGTTCGTCAAGACCTACGCCAACCTGCACGAGACGCTGCGCGAGGCGGCCTCGGCCTACGCCGACGAGGTCGTCAACGGGGCGTTCCCCGAGGAGCGCCACTCCTACGCCGGCTGAGGGGCGGGGTGAGCCCTCCCCTCTCCGCACACCGGTGAGCACCGCCGGTCGGGTCCGCCCCGGCCGGCGGTGCGGCGCCGGGGGTGCCGCGGTCCGTGAGCCGGGCGACAGACCGAACCGGACTCGGGAGCGAACCGTACTCGGGAGTAGAGTCGCACCGTACCCAGCGCCGACGGGCCGGGGGTCCGGCCCTCCCGGGAGGACAGATGCGCGTCTCGATGCCGCTCCAGTACGCGGGCGACCCCAAGGCCTCCGTCGACCAGGTGGTCGAACTGGAGAAGGCCGGGCTCGACACCGTGTGGGTCGCCGAGGCCTACGGGTTCGACAGCCCCACCCTGATGGGCTACATCGCCGCCCGCACCGAGACCGTGGCGATCGGCTCGGCGATCCTGCCGCTGTACACGCGCACCCCCGCGCTCATCGCGATGACCGCCGCCGGGCTGGACGACCTGTCCGGCGGTCGGGCCGTCCTCGGCCTGGGCGCCAGCGGCCCGCAGGTCGTCGAGGGCTTCCACGGCGTCCCCTACGTCAAGCCGCTCGCCCGCACCCGCGAGACCATCGAGATCTGCCGCAAGGTCTGGGCGCGCGAGGACCGCCTCACCCACGACGGCACCGTCTTCCAGCTGCCGCTGCCCCCGGAGAGGGGGACCGGTCTCGGCAGGCCGCTCAAGATCATCAACCACCCCGTGCGCCCGCGGATCCCCGTCTACGTGGCCTCCCTGGGCGTGAAGAACGTGGCGCTGACCGCCGAGATCGCCGACGGCTGGCTCCCGCACCTGTTCATCCCCGAGAAGGCCGACAGGGTGTGGGGCGAGGCGCTGGCCGAGGGGAGGGCCAGGCGCGACCCGTCCCTGGGCGAACTGGAGGTCTCCGCGGGCGGCCTGCTCGCCATCGGCGAGGGCGAGGACACCAAAAGGCTGCTGGACCTCGTGCGGCCGATGATCGCCCTGTACGTCGGCGGCATGGGCGCCAAGGGGAAGAACTTCTACAACACGGTGGCCCGCCGCTACGGCTACGAAGAAGCCGCTGAAAAGGTCCAGGACCTGTACCTGGCGGGGAGGAGGGACGAGGCCGCGGCCGCCGTGCCCGAGGAGTTCGTGGAGCTGACCAACATGGTCGGCCCGGAGTCCTACGTGCGCGAGCGCGTGGAGGCCTTCCGCGCCGCCGGGGTGACCCAGCTCAACGTGACCCCCGTGGGCGAGGACCCGGCCGCCCTGGTCGGCAAGGTCAAGGAGTGGGTGTCCTGACCCCCGGCCGGGCGCCCGGCGGCTGATCGCGCCCGGCGGAGCGGCGCCGGACCCCGCGGCGGGGACCGGCGCCGTACGCGTGCGCGGGCGGGGCCCCGGGGCGGCCCGGACGCGGTCGCTGCGACGCGCCCGTCCGGGGCCGCGCTCCTTCGGGGCCACGGGCTCCGGGGCTACAGCCCGGTGATGCGGATGCCCGCGTGGGTCCTGTAACGGCGGTTCACCGCGATGAGGTTGGCGGTCAGGGCCTCGACCTGGTGGGCGTTGCGCAGGCGGCCGCCGAAGACGCCGCGCACCCCCGGGATCCGCTCGGCCAGGGCGCGCACCACGTCGGTGGCCTCGCGGTCCTCGCCCAGCACCAGCACGTCGAGGTCCACCTCCTCGACCTCGGGGTCCAGCAGCACCACGGCGGACACGTGGTGGAAGGCGGCCGTGACACGGCTGTCGGGCAGCACCTCGGCGGCCTGCTGGGCGGCGCTGCCCTCGGCGACGTCGAGGGCGAAGGGGCCCTTCTTGTCGAAGCCGAGGGGGTTGACGCAGTCCACGACGATCTTGCCCGCCAGCGGAGCGGCCAGCCGCTCCAGCAGCTCGCGGTGGCCGTCCCAGGGCACGGCGACGATGACGACGTCGCCCGCGGCGGCGGCCGCGGCGTTGTCCAGGCCGCGCACGTCGATCGGGGCGGCCTCGGCCTCCACCAGTTCCCGGGCGGCCTTCTCGGCACGCTCGGCGCTGCGCGAGCCGAGGTGGACGGTGTGCCCGGCCAGGGCGAGGCGGCGGGCCAGGCCCCGGCCCTGGTCCCCGGTCCCGCCCAGGACGGCGACGGACAGCCCGGCGATGTCCGCGCCCGCGGGTGTGCTCTGTTCAGTCATGCGCCGATCCTGTCAGAGGCGTCGACCGGAGGCGCCCCCGGCACGGCGCGGCGGCCCGGAGCGCGCGTGGGGGCGGATCACCGGTCCTCCTCGTCGGCCTCGTCCCAGGCCTCGTTGCGCCGGGCGGCGATGGCCAGCGCGCTGGCGGCTGTGGCCTCGTCCGGGTAGGGGCCCAGGCGCTCCTTGTTGGGGCATCCGGGGCCGTGCTCCACCCGGTTGTGCCTGAGGCAGTACCACCACTTGTCGTCCAGCTGAGTGTCCTCGCTCACCGTGACTCGCTTTCTACGGGACGCCGCCCCGACGGGAACGTGCTTCTGTGGGCACCTACCCAGGCCCGGGCTTCCCCTACACCCGCGGGGGGAGGGACGTCGTCCAGGACCGCGTGGCCGACCCACGAACTACAATCAGTGTCCATGACTACTCCGCTGGTTCCTGGGCGAATCTCGCCACAACGTTCGGTTCCCTCCCACATCGTCCGCCCGGAGTACGTCGGACGGAAGCACCCCGTGGAGGGGGTTCTGGGCGACGTGCAGACCCCCGAGACAATCGAGCGGATGCGCGTGGTGGGACGGCTGGCGGCCCAGGCCCTGGAGGAGGTCGGCCGCAACGTCCGGCCCGGGGTGACCACCGACGAGCTGGACCGGATCGGCCACGAGTTCCTGATGGACCACGGGGCCTACCCCAGTCCGCTGGGCTACAAGGGCTACCCCAAGTCGCTGTGCTCCTCGCTCAACGAGGTGATCTGCCACGGCATCCCCGACGACACCGTGGTCTCCGACGGCGACATCGTCAACATCGACATCACCGCCTACCGGGACGGCGTGCACGGCGACACCAACGCCACCTTCCTGGCCGGGAACGTCTCGGAGGAGCACCGGCTGCTGGTCGAGCGCACCCGCGAGGCCATGATGCGCGGGATCAAGGCGTGCCGACCGGGCCGCCAGATCAACGTGATCGGGCGGGTCATCGAGTCCTACGCCAAGCGCTTCGGCTACGGCGTGGTCCGCGACTTCACCGGGCACGGCGTGGGGCCGGAGTTCCACTCGGGTCTGGTGGTGCCGCACTACGACGACCCGCGCGCGGACACCGTCATGGAGCCGGGGATGACCTTCACGATCGAGCCGATGATCACGCTCGGCGGCGTGGAGTACGACATGTGGGACGACGGCTGGACGGCCGTGACGGCCGACCGCAGGTGGACGGCCCAGTTCGAGCACACCCTGGTCATCACCGAGTCCGGTGCGGAGATCCTCACCCTGCCCTGACCGCCGTCCCGGTCCCCGCCCGTGTGCCCCGGACGGGGACCGGGGCGTCCGAACGTGGCCACGGGAGGGGGCCGGGGCGTAGGGTCGTGCGGGTGAAGATCCTCATCTCCGCCGACATGGAGGGCGCCACGGGCGTCACCTGGCCCGCCGACGTCGAGCCCGGCACCGAGCAGTGGCAGCGCTGCCGCGCCATGTTCACCAGCGACGTCAACGCCGCCGTCGAGGGCCTGCTGGAGGGCGGCGCCACCGAGGTGCTGGTCAACGAGGCGCACGCGACCATGCGCAACCTCCTGCTGGAGGAGCTCAACACCGACGCCACGATGATCACCGGGCGGCACAAGGAGCTGTCCATGGTCGAGGGCGTGCAGTCCGGCGACTGCGACGGCGTGGTGTTCCTCGGCTACCACTGCGGCGCCGGTGACGAGGGCGTGCTCGCGCACACCTATCTGCCCAACGCGGTGACCGGCGTGTGGCTGGACGGCGAGCCCGCCAGCGAGGGCCGTCTCAACGCCGCGGTGGTCGCCGAGTACGGCACCCCGGTCATCCTGGTCACGGGGGACGACCGCGCCTGCGAGGACGCCGCGACCTACGCCCCGTTCGCGCGGACGGTCGCGGTCAAGGAGCACGTCAGCCGGTACGCCGCCCGCTGCCGTCCCCCGGCCGCGACCGCGCGGGACATCCGGGCCGGGGCGCGCGCCGCCATGACGCTGGCCGGGCGCCTGGACCCGGTCGCGCCCGGGCCCCGGACCGTGGAGGTGGAGGTGGACTCCGCGCAGCTGGCCCAGGCCGCCGCCGTCGTCCCCGGCGTCACGCGCACGGGGGTGCGGCGCGTCCGCTACGTCTCCCCGGACGCCTACGAGATGATCCGCTGCTTCAAGGCGGTCACCACGCTGATCTCCAACGCCATGGAGGAGCGCTACGGCTGAGGCCGGGGCGGGGGCCGCGGGGACCGCCGTCCGCGAATGCCGGAGCGGGGCGGACGGGGCTGGTAGAACTGTGCCGGGGAGCACCACTTCGTCACCACTGGCCACTAAGGTCCTCCCCCGTTACTGACACCTCAGCGAGAGCGAGGCGCGCTCGTGGGCCACATCGCCACTTCCTTCCCAGAGAGAACCGACGGCTTCCCGGAAGGGGCCGACGGCCTCGCGGCGGCCTGGGAGGACGCCGTCCACCTGGCCCGGGGACTCGTCCGCCGCGACTCCACCAACCACGGGGGAGGTCAGGGCGACGAGCGCGAGGCCGCCGAGTACGTCGCCGAGGCCCTGGGCGACGCCGGGCTGGACCCCCTGCTGCTGGAGTCGGCGCCCCGGCGGGCGAACGTGGTCGTGCGCGTTCCCGGCACCGACCCCTCGGCCCCGGCGCTGCTGGTGCACGGCCACCTGGACGTGGTGCCCGCCGACGCGGACGACTGGACGCTGCCCCCCTTCGCCGGTGAGGTGGCCGACTGCCCCGTCACCGGCGTGCCCGCGCTGTGGGGGCGCGGCGCGGTGGACATGAAGAACACCATCGCCACGGTCACCGCCGTGGTGCGCCACTGGGCGCGCCACGGGCTGCGGCCCCGGCGCGACATCGTGCTGGCCTTCGTCGCCGACGAGGAGGACAGCGCCGCCTACGGCGCCGACTACCTGGTCCGCGAGCACGCCGAGCTGTTCGAGGGCTGTACCGCCGCGATCGGTGAGGGCGGCGGGGAGACCATCCACGCCCGCACGGCCTCCGGGGAGCCGGTGCGCCTGTACCCGGTGGGCGCGGCCGAGCGCGGCAGCGCCTGGCTGAGCCTGCGCGCCCAGGGCACGGCCGGGCACGGTTCCCGGCCGCCGGGCGACAACGCGATCGGCGCCCTGGCCGCGGCCTTGGCCCGGATCGACGGTTACGAGTGGCCGCTGCACCTGACCCCCGTCACACGGGCGGCGATCGACGCGATCGCCGCGGCCCTGGAGGTGGAGCGCTTCCCCGGCGACACGGCGACCGCGGAGGCGGTGGACGCCCTGGTCGCCGGTCTGGGGACGGCAGCGCCGCTGATCGGCCCGACCACGCGCAACAGCGCGACGCCCACGATGTTCTCGGCCGGGTACAAGGTGAACGTGGTGCCCGGGGAGGCCACGGCGGGTGTGGACGGCCGGGTGCTGCCCGGCGCGGAGGAGCAGTTCGCCGCGGTCATGGAGGAGCTCACCGGCGACCGGGTGACCTGGGAGTACGCGCACGGTTCGCCGCCGGTGTCCGCGCCCGTGGACTCCCCCGCGTTCGCGGAGCTGCGCGAGGCCCTGCTGCTGCACGACCCCGGGGCCCACGTGGTGCCGGTGTGCCTGTCGGGGGGTACCGACGCCAAGGTGTTCTCCCGGCTGGGCATCGACTGCTACGGCTTCTCGCCCCTGGCCCAGCCCGAGGGCCTGGACTACTCGGGCCTGCTGCACGGCGTGGACGAGCGGGTGCCGCTGGAGGGGCTGCGCTTCGGGGTGCGCGCGCTGGACACGTTCCTGCGCGCCTGAACGGCGAAACCCCTGGTGGGCTGGGAGGCTGGGGCCGGGGAGGGCCGGACCCCGCAGGACGCGGCCTCGAAGGGCCCGGTCGCGGAGTGTCCGAGCAGCAGTGGTGGGGAGAGGCGTCGCGTCCGGTGGCGCGCGAGCGAGGGGGAGGGCCCGGGGTGGGAGAGGCGATGACCGAGGTGGCGGAGGCGGCGGTGCGGGTCGCGGACGCGCGGGGTGTGCGCGCGCTGGTCCGGCCGCCGCGCCTGCGGGAGGGCGACCGGGTGCGTCTGGTCGCCCCGTGCAGCCCGGTCCCCGCGGAGCGGCTGGAGGCCGCGGTGGGGACGCTGCGCGGCTGGGGGCTGGAGGTGGAGCTGGCCCCACACGTGCGCGAACGCCACCCGCGGCTGCCCTACCTGGCCGGGGCGGACGCCACGCGGGCCGCCGACCTCCAGGAGGCCTGGTGCGACCCGGACGTGGACGCGGTGCTGTGCGTGCGCGGCGGCGACGGGGCGCACCGGACGGTGGACCTGCTGGACTTCGACGCGATGCGCCGGGCCGAGCCCAAGGCGCTGGTCGGGTTCAGTGACATCACGGCGCTGCACGAGGCGTTCGCGGTGGAGCTGGGCGTGGCCACGGTGCACGGGCCCGTGGTCGGCACGGGGTACTTCGTGGGTGATCCGGTGGCCCAGGAGGAGTTGCGCGCCACCCTGTTCGAGCCCGAGCGGCGGACCGTGCTGACCTCGCCGGGCGCGCACGCGCTGGTGCCGGGGCGGGCCGAGGGGGTGACGTTCGGCGGGAACCTGAGCCTGCTCAACGACGGTCTGGCCACGCCGCACAGCCGCCTGTCGGCCTCGGGCGGCATCCTGCTGCTGGAGGACGTCGGCGAGGACGTGGCCCGGCTCGACCGGATGCTCACGCACCTGCTGCGCACGGGGTGGGCGGACGGGCTGGCCGGGGTGGCCCTGGGCTCGTGGACGGACTGCCCGCCGGGGCCGGAGGTGGTCGCCGAGCTGATGCGCGACCGGCTGGAGCCGCTGGGGGTGCCGGTGCTGTGGGGGCTGGAGTTCGGGCACTGCGCGGCCCAGCTCACGGTCCCGCTGGGGGTGCCCGCCCTGCTCGACGCGGACGGGGGCCGTCTGGAGCTGGCCGTCCCGGGACTGGTCTAGGCTCCCTTTCCCTGCCGCGGGGCGGGGGTCCTGCCCCGCCCCGTCCTGGCACCGACGACTTCCGGAGGCGGGGACGTCCGGCCTGGCCGTGCAGCACTCCGGGTCCGGTCAGACAACCATGACCCGGCAGTGTCCCTCGACCGCTTTCGCCAAGCGAACGTCAGCGGTCACCAGAGGGCAGTCGAACAGCTGCGCGGCAGCCGCGTAGGCGGAGTCGTAGCCGCTGACATGGCCGCGCATCTCCCACATGACGGGGAACAGCTGTCGTACACCGATCAGCTCGACCTCCAGACCCTCTCTCAGTTCGGAGAGGGCGCTGCGACCCCTGCTGTCGGTGATCTTTCCTCCCAGGCACAGGCCCCGCACCGCTGAGAACACCTCCATCGGCATGTGCTCGGGGGCAGCCCAGGAGTCCTTCTCCGTGAGTACCTCGCGGGCCCGAGCACCGGCGCTCCCGTCGGATACCAGAGCGTTGACGAGCACACTCGCGTCGATGATGACCACTAACCGCCGTCCAGTCCTTCGTAGATCCCGTAGCGCTCCATGCGCTCCTCACGCCCGGCCCGGATGATGTCTGCCACCGAGCCCTCCTCGCCCTCGCCGAGACCGTCGTCACGGCCCGCGAAACCCCTCAGGACCTCGGCGTTGCGCGACCGCCGCACCTCAGCTCTGAGCAGGTCGAGCAGGAAGCCCTGCAACGACTGCCCCCTCTCCTTGGCACGGCGCACGAGGACGTCTCTCTCCGCGTCGTCGATTCCCCTGATCTGCAAAGCAACCATGCATGCATTTTACATGCAGGCGGAGAGGGCAGCCAGCCCCCGGAGAGGAACACCGAGTTCTCCCGGGCGTGGGCAACGGCGTACTCGCGTCGGACCCCGGGCCCTCCGCGGCCGTCCGTGCACGGGACGGCATCGCCGGTATTGATATACCGATCGGGCGTCGTGGCGTTAGACTCCTCGTATGGTGCGTGAACCGCTGACCGCAGACCAGATCGAGCGCGGGCGTCTCCTGGGCGCCCTGCTCCGCCGGGCCCGCGCGGAGCGCACGATGGTCGACGTCGCGCGCGAGGCCCGGATCTCGGTCGAGACCCTGCGCAAGATCGAGGGCGGGCGCATCCCCACCCCCACGTTCTTCACGGTCGCGGCGATCGCCGCCGCGCTCGGCCTGTCCCTGGACGAACTCCTGCGCCGGGTGGACGCCGACGCGACCGCCGCCGGGGACCCCGCGACCGCCTCCCTGGCCGTCTGACTTCCCGCCCGCCCCTAACGTTGGTCGTGTACCCGCGGGTACGGTTCCGTGCGCGGTCCGCCCCTCCCGGCGGCGGGCACGGACCGGGCCGCGTCAGCCAGGACCACAGGGGGAGCACATGAACGAACAGGCGCTGAGAGTGGACGAGGCCGAACTGCGCGGCCTCCTCGACGGCCGCTGGGCCCACGTGCGCGAACACATGCGCGACGCCCTGCGGGGAGACCTGTACGCCCCCGTGCACGGACTGTCCGTGGAGGAGCACCGCGCCCGCACGCTCTCCCAGATCAAGGCCCTGGCCAAGACCGATCTGCCCGCCTACGGCTTCCCCGCCTCGGTGGGCGGCCGCGACGACGTCGGCGCGTCCGTGGTCGGCTTCGAGATGCTGGTCAACGACCTGTCGCTCATGGTGAAGATGGGCGTGCAGTGGGGGCTGTTCGGCGGGGCGATCAGCGCCTTGGGCAACGAGGCCCACCACGCCGAGTACCTGCCCGGCGCGATGTCGATGGAGCTGCCCGGCTGCTTCGCGATGACCGAGACCGGCCACGGCTCGGACGTGCAGGGCCTGCGCACCACGGCCGTCTACGACCCCGGCACCGAGGAGTTCGTGGTCCACACCCCCGACGAGGCGGCGCGCAAGGACTACATCGGCAACGCGGCCCGCGACGGCCGCCTGGCGGTGGTGTTCGCACAGCTGAGCACCGGCGGCGAGGAGCACGGCGTGCACGCCCTGGTGGTCCCGATCCGGGACGGGCGGGGCAGGCCGATGCCGGGCGTGCGCATCGGCGACTGCGGACCCAAGGCCGGGCTCAACGGCGTGGACAACGGACGGCTGGAGTTCGACCACGTCCGTGTGCCGCGCACCAACCTGCTCAACCGGTACGGGGACGTGGCCGCCGACGGCACCTACTCCAGCCCCATCGAGAGCAAGGGCCGACGCTTCTTCACCATGCTCGGAACGCTGGTCCGGGGCCGGATCAGCGTGGCGGGCGGCGCGGGGAGCGCGGCCAAGGCCGCGCTGACCATCGCGGTGCGCTACGGCGACACCCGCCGCCAGTTCACCCGGCCCGATGGCGAGGGGCGGCCCGAGCGGGAGGTGCGCGTCCTGGACTACCTGGCGCACCAGCGCAAGCTGCTGCCCGCCCTGGCGCGCACCTACGCGCTGCACTTCGCGCAGGAGGAGCTGGTCACCCGGCTGCACGAGCTGTCCCGCTCCCCCGAGCGCGACGAGCACGCCCAGCGCGAACTGGAGTCGCGGGCTGCCGGGCTCAAGGCGGTGGCCACCTGGCACGCCAGCCAGACCATCCAGACCTGCCGCGAGGCGTGCGGCGGCGCCGGATACCTGTCCGAGAACCGGATTCCGCAGCTCAAGGCCGACTCCGACATCTTCACCACGTTCGAGGGCGACAACACGGTCCTGCTCCAGCAGCTCACCAAGGGCCTGCTGACCAACTTCAAGGACTCCTTCGGCGACCTGGACCAGCTGGGGCTGGCCCGGTTCATGGCGGGCAAGGTCTTCGAGACGGTCATCGAGCGCACCGCAGCGATCCCGCTGATCGAACGGCTCGTCGCGGCCGCCCCGGGGCGCGGTGAGGAGGCCAGCCTGTACAACCGGGGCTGGCAGCTGGAGCTGCTGGAGGACCGCGAGAAGCACGTCATCGAGGGCCTGGCCGCGCGGCTGCGCAGGTCCGGCAGGAACGGCGAGGACGCCTTCGACGTGTTCAACCGCGCCCAGGACCACGTGCTCACCGCGGGCCGCGCGCACATGGACCGGGTGGTGCTGGAGGCGTTCGTGGCGGGCATCGACCGCTGCGGGGACACCGCGACCGCCAAGCTGCTCAACCGGCTGTGCGACCTGTACGTGATGTCGGTGGTCGAGGAGGAGCGCGCCTGGTTCCTGGAGCACGAGCGGCTCTCCACCTCGCGGGCCAAGGCGGTCACCCAGGCGGTCAACGACCTGTGCCGGGGCCTGCGCCCCTACGCCGTGCAGTTGGTGAACGCGTTCGGCCTGCGCGACGAGTGGCTGGCCGCGCCGATCGCGCTGGGCGGCGAGCACGCCCGCCAGGGCGACCCGGCTCCCGGGCGCGGCTGAGCCCCCGCCCCTTCCCCGTGCCGCCCCTCCACCGTGCCGAGGCCCGTCAGGGCACGGGGAAGGGGCGGCGCGGGGCGCGGGGATAGGCTGGTCGGAGTCGAAGGGCGCGGGCCGCCGAAGGGTGCGGACGCGCTGGTGGGATGAGGGGTGTGGATGTCGGCCATCCGGCTGCTGGTCCTGGGGGCGGTCCGCCTGCGCGGGCGGGCGCACGGCTACCAGGTGCGGGCCGACCTGGAGTCCTGGGGCGCGCACCAGTGGTCCAACGCCAAGCCGGGGTCGATCTACCACGCGCTCAAGCAGATGGCCCGGCAGGGTCTGCTGCACGCCCACGAGACCGCGCCCTCCACCGCCGGGGGACCGCCCCGGACCGAGTACGAGATCACCGGAGAGGGCGACCGGGAGTACTTCGCCCTGCTGCGCCGGGCCGTGTCCTCGTACGACGCGCACACGGACGTGCTCTCGGCCGGTCTGGGCTTCATCGTGGACCTGCCCCGGCGGGAGGCGGTCGACCTGCTCAGGCGGCGGGTAGAGGGCCTGGAGGAGTGGCGCGGGGGCGTGGTCGCCCACTACGCCCCGGAGGAGGGCCCCGGTCAGGCGGGCCACATCGGCGAGATCATGGACATGTGGGTGCACTCCGCGGAGTCGGACGCGGCGTGGACGCGCTCGCTGATCCGGCGCATCGAGGGCGGCGCCTACTCCTTCGCCGGTGAGGGGGGCGACCCCTACGAGGGCGTCCTCACCGGCGAGGAGGCGGAGGCGTTCCCCTCCGGCTGAGGGGCCCTCAGTCCCCGTCCGCCTCCGGGGTTCGCGCGCCGAGCCAGTGCCGCAGCGCGGAGGCGTTGCGCAGCTCCCCCTCGACCCCGCCCAGCTCGTCGCCGGTGAGGGGGATCGCGCCCAGCAGCTCCCGCCACTCCTCGATGCCCTCCTCCTCGCCGAGGGCGACCGCGAGTCCGACGAGCATGGCCAGCGCCAGCGCCCGCTCCACGGCGGGCGCCCGGTCCCCGTGCCGTTTCAGCCCGGAGCGGATCCGCCGGAAGGCGGCGAGGTCGTCGGCCTTGAAGTCGCGCAGGATCCGCGCGCCGTCCAGGACGCGGGCGAGCCCGTTGAGGTCCTTGGCGCCGCCGTACTCCAGCCTCTCGGGCTCCCCGCGCTGGATGAAGACGACCGAGTTCCCCGAGGGGTCCATGAGCGTGAAGCGGCTGGCGCCCGGCCGGTGGCGCGTGATGCGCGGCAGCCCCTTCGCCAGGACCCTGCCGTAGGCCCGGCGCATGGCCTGGGTGAGCGCGGCGTGGTAGGGCGCGACCGCGTCGACCATGACCAGGCAGCCGCCGCTGTTCTCCAGTGCGGGGTCCAGGCCCTTCGGGGCGCGGCCGTAGTGCAGGTCGAAACCGCTCCAGCGGAAGGCCAGGTAGAGGTAGGGCCTGGTCTGCTCGTAGGCGGCCTCGAAGCCGAGGGCCCGGTAGAACTCCAGGGTCTCCTCGGCCGAGACGCACGGCAGCAGCGGAACGGTCGTCTCGTTGGCCCGCACGGCGGTCGCCTCCGACCGGCGCCGCCCCGCGTCGCCCTCCGTACCGCCGTCCGCCCGCGCGGTGTCCGTTCCGGCCACGCGCACCTCCTATTAGTCAAGTTTGATTACTTTGCGAGGGCAGCCCTGCCGTAGCCCACTGGTCAAACTTGATTACGGGTTGAAGCGCCGGGCCCGACGCCGCGCGCGGCCGCCCCCGGGGCCCGCCGGCGGGCCGCGAACCGACCCCGCCGCGGGCCTTTCCTCGGCAGAGCGACCCACCTAACATGAGAGACATTCATGTTAGGCAGGTCACACGTGCGCCCACCCCCCGCGCAGTACTCCTCCCCCTCCCCCGACCCGCGAACGCCCGCCGCGCTCGCCGAGCCCACCAGGCCCGTGCGCCGCCTGTGGGTGGCCGGGATCAGCCTGGCCAACCTCGGCATGTGGATGGCCTTCTTCGGTCCGCTCCAGGTCCTGCTGCCCGAACAGGTCGGCCTGCTCGCGCCCGACGCCAAGGAGACCGCCCTGGCCTGGGTGACCGGGGCGGGTGCGGCCTGTTCCACCCTGGGCACCCCGCTGGCCGGGGCCCTGTCCGACCGGACCACCGGCCGGTTCGGACGCCGACGCCCCTGGATCCTGGCCGGTGCGCTCCTGGGCGGCCTGGGCCTGGTGGTGCTCGGTCGGCAGGACGGCGTCCTCGGTGTGCTGGTGGGTTGGTCCTTCGTCCAGGCCGCGCTGTCCTGCCTGAACGCGACCCTGCTCGCGGCCGTGCCCGACCACGTGCCGGTCCGCCAGCGCGGCGTGGTCTCGGGGTGGATCGGCGTACCGCAGTCGGCGGGCGTGGTGGTGGCTGTGCTGCTGGTGACCGTTGTGGTCACGGGGATCGCCCCCGGCTACGCCCTCCTCGGCGCGCTGACCGTCCTGTGCGTCCTGCCGTTCGCGCTGCTGGCCCCCGACCCGCCGCTGCCCCGGGAGGCGCGCCCCTCCTGGAGCGGGTTCGCGCGCGGGCTGTGGGTGTCCCCGCGCCGCCACCCCGACTTCGGCTGGGCGTGGCTGACCCGTTTCCTCATGCAGACGGGCAACGCCATGTTCACCCTCTACCTCCTCTACTTCCTCACCGACGCGGTGGGCTACGAGGAACTGTTCCCCGGCTCCTCGGCCGCGGACGGGCTGCTGGTGCTGATCGCCGTCTACACGGCGGCGGTCGTGGCCACGACCGTGCTGGCCGGTCTGGTCTCGGACCGCATCGGCCGCCGCCGGGGGATGGTGTGCCTGTCCGGGGTGGTCTCGGCCGTGCCCGCGTTCCTGGTCGCCGCGTTTCCGACGTGGCCGATGAGCCTGGTGTGCGCGGTGGTCCTGGGGGTCGGCTTCGGGATCTACCTGTCCGTGGACAACGCCCTGGTCACCGAGGTCCTGCCGAGCGCCGGCGGGCGGGCCAAGGACCTGGGGATCGTCAACATCGCCAGCGCCGGACCGCAGGTTATCGCCCCGGCCCTGGCCGGTCCGATCGTGGTCCACCTGGGCGGCTACCCGGTCCTGTACACCGTGTGCGGGCTGCTCAGCCTGCTCGGCGGGGTGCTGGTGTGGCGGATCAGGGGTGTGGCATGAGTCCCCGCCGGTTCGGCGCGTCCCGCCCGCCCCTGCGGTCTATGAGCACCCTCCGGTCTCACCTGTCCCGTCCATCCCTGTCCTCCCGGAACTTCCCGGCGCCCCGGCCGCGCGCCGAGACGCCGCGGCGGCGGGAGGCGTCCTCGCGCGTACTGCGTCGCTCATCCACTGCGCACGGCACACCAGCTCCTAGGCCGCCCACCAGTACCAACCGCCCCCGCACATAACGCACGGCGCACCGTGCTCAGGCGACACATCAACCCCGTCCCAACCACGACACACCGCGGCCGCACGTCCGTCCCGACCTCTCGTCAGAACCAGCGAAAGGCAGGTACCGTCCATGTCGTCACCGTTCCTGTGGGGAGTGGCCTCCTCCGCCTTCCAGATCGAGGGCGCCCTCGACGCGGACGGGCGCGGCCCGTCGGTGTGGGACGTCTTCGCCACGCGCCCGGGCGCGGTCCGCGACGGGCACAGCCCCGCCCTGGCCTGCGACCACTACCACCGGTGGGCCGAGGATGTGGACCTGCTCGACCGGCTCGGGGTGAACGCCTACCGGTTCTCGCTCGCCTGGCCCCGGGTCGTGCCGACCGGGCGCGGCGCGGTGAACGGGGCCGGTCTGGACTTCTACGACCGCCTGGTGGACGCCCTGCTGGCCCGGGGGATCACCCCCGTGCCGACGCTGTTCCACTGGGACCTGCCCCAGGCGCTGGAGGAGGCGGGCGGCTGGAGCGAACGCGACACGGCGCACGCGTTCGCCGAGTACGCAGCGGCGGCGGCCGATCGCCTCGGCGACCGGGTGGAGCGGTGGATCACCCTGAACGAGCCCCTGGTGCACACCACCTACGGGCACGCGCTCGGCGTCCACGCCCCGGGGCGGACCCTGGCGGTACCCGAGGTGATGCGGGTGGCCCACCACATGCTGCTCGCGCACGGGCTGGCCGCCGGGGAGCTGCGCTCGCGCGGACTGGAGGCGCTGCTCACCAACAACTACTCCCCCGTCCGCCCCGCCACCGGCTCCGAGGCGGACACCGCCGCCGCGCACGCCTACGACACCCTGCACAACCGGCTGTTCACCGACCCCGTGCTGACCGGCGCCTACCCGGACCTGTCGGCCTTCGGCGTCGCGGAGGTCCCCGGTGTGCGCGAGGGCGACCTGAAGGCCGTCGCGGGCAGCGCGGACGGCCTCGGGGTCAACTACTACAACCCCACCGTGGCCACCGCGCCCGACGAGGGGTCGGGGCTGCCGTTCGGGTTCGGCGAGGTCGCCGGGGCGCCGGTGACGGCGTTCGGGTGGCCGGTGGTGCCCGAAGGGCTGGGCCGGATGATCGACCTGCTGCGCGAGCGCCACGGCGAGGCGCTGCCGCCGCTGTACGTCACCGAGAACGGCTGCTCCTACGAGGACCGGGGCTCCCCCGGCGGGCGGATCGCCGACCCCGAGCGGATCGCCTACCTGGAGGGGCACGTGGCCGCCGTGGAGGCCGCGCGGGAGCGGGGCGCGGACGTGCGCGGGTACTTCGTGTGGACGCTCACCGACAACTTCGAGTGGGCCGAGGGCTACCACCAGCGCTTCGGGCTGGTGCACGTGGACCACGCCACCCAGGAGCGCACCCCCAAGGACTCCTTCGCCTGGTACCGGGACCTCGTCGCCGCCAGGACCGCGTCAGCCGGTGCGTGAGGCAGGGCCGCGGCGCGCCCGTCCCGCCGCACGGCGGCGCCCCGGCGAGCGCACGCGTGAGCCGGGGCGCGGCCGGGGTCAGTCCGCGACGGCGTCCAGGGTGCCGCTGTCGTGGCGTTCGGGGGCCTCCTCGCCGCGCTGGCGGGCGGGCTCCCACCACCACCAGTGCGACTCGGGCACCCAGGAGGGGACCTCCTCGTCGTTGACCGGCCGCGCCCGGCCCGCCACCGCGGTGAGGGCCTCGTCGATGCGCGGGAGGGCCTCCAGGTCGCCCGGGCGCAGGAAGGCCTCCCAGGGCACGAACTCCTCGCCGAGCAGCTCCAGCATGGACCGCCGCCAGCAGGCGGGGCGGTAGGCCTCGTGCTCGCCGTTCTCGGCCGCGGTCTGGGTGCGGACCACGTACAGGCCGAGCCGGTCGGGGTTGCTGCCGCCCACCAGCAGCTCGGCCAGGGTGGCGCTGAACTCCTGGCCGCCGGGGGACCTGCGCTGCGCGGGCGTGGTCGCCCGGTACAGGGCGAAGAGGGCGGCGAAGGCGTTGTCCATCAGGGCGTCGCGGTCCCTGCGGCGCGAGGCGCTCTCGGCGAAGGCGTCCAACGCCCGCCTGGCCAGGTCCGGAAGGTCCCTGCCCGCATCCGCGCTCACCTTCACACCGCCTTGTCCGGTCCGGGGATGACGTTCGTCGCGGGCCCGTGGTCCCGCCGCTTCGATGATAAGCACGCTCCGTGCCGCCGAGGTAGCCGCTTCACGGTGCCGGGGTCCGCAGTTGCCCCTCCAGGGTGCGCGCCCACTGGCGCACGATCCGGCGCCGCCGGGGCCCGTCGTCGGTGAGCAGGTTGGCCAGTCCCAGGCCGCGTGCCAGGTCGAGGGTGGCCTGGACGGTCTCGCGGACCCCGGGGACCGACTCGTCCACGCCCAGCAGCTCCACGGCGGCCCGGTGGATCTCCCGGCCCATCCGCTCCTCCATGGGGATGATCCGCTCGCGCAGGACGGGGTCGCTGGCGGCGGCCGACCACAGTTGGAGGGCGGCGCGGAAGTCCGTTCCGGTGAAGGCGTCCACGACCATCTGCACGACCGCCTCGGTGCGGCCGCCGCCCTCCGGGACGGCGGCCGCGCCGCGCCGCAGCTCCGCGCCGCGGCTGTCGAGCATGTGCCGGAGCACGGCCAGGAACAGGTCCTCGCGGGTGGGGAAGTGGTGCTGGGCGGCGCCGCGCGACACCCCGGCCCGCCGCGCGACCGCGCCCACGGTGGCACCGGACGCGCCCTCCTCGGCCAGGCAGGCCACGGCGGCCTCCAGCAGGCGGGCGCGGGTGGCCCGGCTGCGTTCCTGGCGCGGCTCGCGGTCGGCCCCGGTGTCCACGTCGCTGCCTCCCCCGTCCCCGCGTTCCCGCGGCGGCCCGTGTCCGCGCGCCGACCGCTCAGTACGACCTGGGCAGTCCGAGGGACTGCTGTGCCACGTAGTTGAGCACCATCTCCCGGCTCACCGGCGCGATGCGCGCCAGGCGGGCGGCGGCGATCGCCGACCCCAGCCCGTACTCGCTGGCCAGGCCGTTGCCGCCCAGGGTCTGCACGGCCTGGTCGACCGCGCGCACGCACGCCTCCGCGGCGGCGTACTTGGCCATGTTGGCCGCCTCCCCCGCCCCCGCGTCGTCGCCGGAATCGTAGCGGAGCGCCGCGTGCTGGGTCATCAGGCGGGCCTGCTCCAGCTCGATCTTGACCTGGGCCAGCGGGTGGGCCAGCCCCTGGTGGGCGCCGATGGGCGTGTCGCGCCAGACGGTGCGCTCCCTGGCGTAGGCCACCGCCTTGTCCAGGGCGTGGCGGGCGCTGCCCGCGGCCAGGGACGCGGCCATGATCCGCTCGGGGTTGAGTCCGGCGAAGAGCTGGAGGAGCCCGGCCCCGGGATCGCCGACCAGGGCGTCGGCGGGCAGGCGCACGTCGTCCAGGAACAGCTGGTACTGGTGGTCGGGACTGACCAGGTCCATCTCGATCCGGCGGGCCTCGAACCCCGGGGCGTCGGTGGGCACCGCGAACAGCGCGGCGGACAGGCGCCCGGTGTCCTCGTCCTGGACGCGTCCGACGACCATGACGGCGTCGGCCACGTCCACGCCCGAGATGAGGGTCTTGCGGCCGTTGAGCACCCAGCCCCCGCTGTCGCGCCGGGCGGTGGTGGTGATGCGGTGGGAGTTGGACCCGGCGTCGGGCTCGGTGATGGCGAAGGCCATGATGGTCTGGCCCGTGGCCAGGCCGGGCAGCCAGCGCCCGCGCTGCTCGGGTGTGCCGAAGCGGGACAGGACGGTGCCGCAGATGGCCGGGGAGACCACCATCATCAGGGTGGGGCACCCGGCCGCGCTGAGCTCCTCCAGGACGGCGGCCAGGTCGCCGATGCCGCCGCCCCCGCCGCCGTACTCCTCGGGGATGTTGACGCCGAGGTAGCCGAGTCCTCCCGCCTCGCGCCACAGTTCGGTGAGGTAGGCGCCCTCCTTGGCGCGGGCCCGGTAGTACTCGGACCCGTACCCCGCGGCGAACGCGGACACGGCGGCGCGCAGGTCGACGCGTTCGGCGGGTTCGTTGAAGGTCATGGCACCGGTCACGGCGTGGCCCCTTCGTAGTCGAGGACGGCGAGGGGCGCCCCGGCGGGCACCCTCTGCCCCGCCGCGACCGGGATCTCCCGGACGGCACCGGCGGCGGGGGCGGTGACGCGGTGCTCCGTCTTCATGGCTTCCATGCGCAGCAGGGTCTGTCCGGGCTCGACCCGTTCGCCCACGGCGACCTCCACGGCGGTGACCGTGCCGGGCATGGGCGCGGGCAGGGCGCCGGGGTCGACCGCGGCCTCGGGTTCGGGCAGGGGATCGACGGGGGTGAGGGTGACCGACCCCAGGGGTGAGTCGACGTGGACGTCGCGGCCCGCGGCGGGGCGGTGGACGTCGAAGGCGCGGCGCAGGCCGTCCGCTTCCAGGACCACCCGGTCGGGCGCGGCCGAGAGCACGCGGACCCCGGCCTGTTCGGGCAGGTAGGACCCTCTCAGGGTGCGGTAGGCGGTGGTGGTCCGCCTCGCCTCGTCGCCGTCGACGTCGTGCCGGCGGACGAAGGGCTGGGAGGGCAGGGCTCGCCAGTTGGCGGGCACCCCGGCGGGGGCGGGGGCGACGACGCGGGCGGCCTCGGCGGCGGACAGGGACGCGGCCAGCGCGGCGAGGCGTTCGGCGGCGGGGTCGGCCAGGGGCTGGACGAGGGCGCTGAGGCGGTCGCCGTCCAGGTAGCCGGTGTGCAGTCCCTCGGGGCGGGCCTCGGCCCCGGCGAACGCGGGGTGGCGCAGCGCCCGCACGAGCAGGTCGCGGTTGGTGCCCACCCCGTGCACGCGCGCGGCGGCCAGGGCCGCGGCCAGGCGGCGCAGCGCGTCGCGGCGGTCGCGCCCGTGGGCGACCACCTTGGCGAGCAGGGGGTCGAAGTCGGCGCCGACGGTGTCGCCGGGTTCGACCCCGCTGTCCAGGCGCACCCCGAAGGCGGGCGGCGCGGCGAAGCGGGTGTCGGCGGAGACCTCGAAGGCGTGCAGGACGCCGGTGCGGGGCCGCCAGCCCTCGCGGGGGTCCTCGGCGTACAGGCGGGCCTCGACGGCGTGGCCGCGCGGCGCGGGCGGGCCGTCTCCGGGCAGGGCCTCTCCCTCGGCGACGCGGATCTGCCACTCGACCAGGTCCAGGCCGGTGACGCACTCGGTGACGGGGTGTTCGACCTGGAGCCGGGTGTTCATCTCCAGGAAGACCGGTTCGCCGAAGCCCTCCTCCCCCACGGGGACGAGGAACTCGGCCGTCCCCGCGCCGGTGTAGCCGATGGCGCGGGCCAGACGGCGGGCGGCCCCGTGCAGGCGTTCGCGCAGGTCGTCGGGCAGGCCGGGGGCGGGCGTCTCCTCGATGACCTTCTGGTGGCGGCGCTGGACGGAGCAGTCGCGCTCGCCAAGGGCCCACACGGTGCCGTGGGTGTCGGCCAGGACCTGCACCTCGACGTGGCGGCCGTGGGGGACGTAGGGCTCGCAGAACACCGCCGGGTCGCCGAAGGCCGAGGCCGCCTCGGCGCGGGCGGCAGCGGCCTCGGCGGGCAGGTCGGCCAGGTCGCGGACCACGCGCATACCGCGTCCGCCGCCGCCGGAGACGGCCTTGACCAGCACGGGCAGGTGTTCGGGGCGCACCTGTCCGGGGTCCAGGGCGTCGGCGACGGGCACCCCGGCGTCCCGGGCGATGCGTTTGGCGCGGGTCTTGGCGCCCATGCTCTCGACGGCCTCGGCCGGGGGGCCGATCCAGGTCAGTCCGGCGCCGGTGACGGCGCGGGCCAGGGCGGGGTTCTCGGACAGGAAGCCGTAGCCGGGGTGGACGGCGTCGGCTCCGCAGGCGCGGGCGGCGGCCACCACGGCGTCGGGGTCGAGGTAGGCGTCCACGGGGCCGCACCCCTCGGTCAGGGGCAGGCGCACGGCGGTGTCGGCCTCGGCCACGTGCGCGGCGCCCTCCTCGCCGGGGGCGTGCACGGCGACGGTGGCGATGCCCAGCGAGCGGCAGGTGCGCAGGATCCGGCGGGCGATCTCGCCCCGGTTGGCGACCAGGAGGCGGGTGACGGGGCGCGGCGGCGCGGGCCGACCGGGGACCGTGGCGCCCGACTCGGCGGAACCACCGGGGGGCGCGGCGGAGGGCGTGTGGTTCACGGTCTCCTCACATTCGGAAAACGCCGAAGCGGTCGGTGCCCCGGACCGGGGCGTTGTGGGCGTAGGACAGGCACAGGCCCAGGACGGTGCGGGTGTCGCGGGGGTCGATGACGCCGTCGTCGTAGACCCGCCCGGACAGGAACAGGGGCAGCGACTCGGCCTCGATCTGTCGCTCCACCATCTCCCGCAGGGCGGCGTCCTGGTCCTCGTCGTAGGGCTGCCCCTTCCCGGCCGCGGACTGGCGGGCGACGATGGACAGCACCTCGGCGAGCTGGCGGGGGCCCATGACGGCGGAGCGGGCGCTGGGCCAGGCGAACAGGAAGCGCGGGTCGTAGGCCCGCCCGCACATCCCGTAGTGGCCCGCGCCGTAGGAGGCGCCCACGAGCACCGAGAAGTGGGGGACGGCGCTGTTGGAGACGGCGTTGATCATCATCGAGCCGTGCTTGATGATGCCGCCCTGCTCGTACTCGCGGCCGACCATGTAGCCGGTGGTGTTGTGCAGGAACACCAGCGGCGTGTGCGAGCGGTTGGCGAGCTGGATGAACTGGGCGGCCTTCTGGGCCTCGGCGCTGAAGAGCACGCCGTGGTCGTTGGCGAGCACGCCCACGGGGTAGCCGTGCAGGTCGGCCCAGCCGGTGACCAGGCCGCCGCCGTAGGAGGGCTTGAACTCGTCGAACACCGAGCCGTCCACGAGGCGGGCGATGATCTCGCGCGGGTCCACGGGCACGCGCAGGTCGGGCGGCATGATCCCGAGCAGGTCCTCGGCCGGGTACAGGGGTTCGGGCGCCGACGGGCGCGGGGCGGGCCCCGCCTTCCGGTGGCCCAGGCGGGCCACGATGCGCCGTCCGAGACGGATCGCGTCGCGCTCGTCCTCGGCCAGGTGGTCGGCCAGGCCGGAGACCTCGGCGTGCATGCGGGCCCCGCCCAGCGACTCGTCGTCGCTCTCCTCGCCCGTGGCCGCCCGCACCAGCGGCGGCCCGCCCAGGAACACCTTGGAGCGCTCGCGCACCATGACCACGTGGTCGCTCATGCCGGGGACGTAGGCGCCTCCGGCGGTGGAGTTGCCGAAGACCAGCGCGACGGTGGGGACTCCGGCGGCGGACAGGCGGGTCAGGTCGCGGAAGGCCCGGCCGCCCGGGATGAAGATCTCCTTCTGGGTGGGCAGGTCGGCCCCGCCGGACTCCACCAGGCTGATCAGCGGCATCCGGTTGCGTTCGGCGATCTCGGCGGCCCGGGCGGTCTTCCTCAGGGTCCACGGGTTGCTGGAGCCGCCGCGCACGGTGGGGTCGTTGGCCACCAGCACGCACTCCACGCCGGAGACCGCGCCCACGCCGGTGACGAGGCTGGCGCCGACGTGGAAGTCGCTGCCCCAGGCGGCGAGCGGCGACAGTTCCAGGAAGGGGCTGCCCTCGTCCAGCAGGAGTTCGATCCTCTCGCGGGCCAGCAGGCCGCCCCGGGCGCGGTGGCGCTCCACGTAGCGCTGCCCGCCCCCGGCCAGGGCCCTGGCGTGCTCGGCGTCGATCTCGGCGAGCTTGGCCAGCATCGCCTCGCGGGCCTCGGCGAAGGCGGGCGAGGCGGTGTCGAGCCCGGTCCTGAGCACGCTCACGGTCGGCCCACCTCCGTCGGCACGGCCTCGGGGGCGGGGCCGTTCCCGGTTTCGGGCACGCTCACGACCGCTCCACCTCCGCCAACACGACCTCGGGAACGGGGACGCGGCGGGCGCGCAACCACTCGCCCAGCCCCTTGGCCTGGGGGTCCACGCCCTCGCGGCGCGCGGTGCCGGGGGCGAGCAGGCCCTCGATCCAGAAGTTGGCGGCGCTCAGGTTGGGCAGCAGGTGCCGGGTGACGCGCAGTCCGGCGGTCTCGGGCAGGAGTTCGCGCAGCAGGTCGGCGGTCAGGGTGGTGGCCAGCCACCGCCACGCCGTCTCGCCGCGCACCCACACGCCCAGGTTGGCGTCGGCGCCCTTGTCGCCGCTGCGCGCGCCCAGTACCAGGCCGAGCGGGACCGGGCGCGCGGGGCCCCGGGGCAGGGGTTCGGGCAGCGGGGGCTCGGCGACCTCGGCCAGGGCCCGGGTGCGGGTCGCGGGCGCGACGGGCACCCGCGCGCCGTCGGGCAGGATCGCGGTGTGGGCGACCTCGGAGGCGGGCACGAGCACGTGTGTGGCGGCGACCCCGTCGGGGCGGGCGTCGCTCGGCGGCGCGGTGAGGTGGAACCCGGCGTAGCTGCCCAGGGCCAGTTCCACGGCGGCCGCGCCGAAGGAGCGGCCCACGACCGCGGGGTCGTGGTCGCGGGCCACCACGCGCAGGCGGGCGGTGGCCGCGTCCTGGGTGTCGCCGTGGGGGTCCTGGGCGGGCACGAGGGTGAAGCGCAGGTCGTCGGGCGCGCGGTCGGCGAGGGCGGCGCGCATCTGGCGTTCGGCCCGGGCGGCCTTGGCCTCGGCGTCCAGGCCGGTGACCAGGAACTCGAGCTCGTTGCGAAAGCCCGTGAGGCTGGTCAGGCCGACCTTCAGGTCGGGGGGCGGCTCCTCGCCGCGGGTTCCGCTGAGCAGGACGCGGTCGGGCCCCTGCCCGGTGAGGCGCACGGTGTCCAGGCGGGCGGTGACGTCGGGGCCGGGGTAGCGGGCGCCGGCGACCTCGTAGACGAGTTGGGCGGTGACGGTTCCGGTGGTGACGGCGCCGCCGCTGCCGGGGTGCTTGGTGATGACGGCGCTGCCGTCGGCGTGGATCTCGGCGAGGGGGAAGCCGGGCCGGTCCAGGTCGCGGCCCTCGCGCAGGAGTTCGGCGGCCAGGGCGTAGTTGCCGCCGGTGGCCTGGGTGCCGCACTCGATGACGTGCCCGGCGACGGTGGCCCCGGCCAGGGCGTCCAGGTCCCCGGGGGTCCAGCCGAAGTGGGCGGCAGCCGGGCCAACGGCCAGGGAGGCGTCGGTGACGCGGCCGGTGACGACGATGTCGGCACCCGCCTCCAGGCAGGCTGCGATGCCGAAGGCGCCCAGGTAGGCGTTGGCGGTCAGGGGGGAGCCCAGGTCGAGTTCCTCGGCGCGGTCGATGAGGTCGTCGCCGGTGACGCAGGCGATGCGGGGTTCGAGGCCGAGCCCGTCGGCGAGTTCGGTGAGCCGGTCGGCGAGGCCGCGCGGGTTGAGGCCGCCCGCGTTGGTGACCACCCTGGTGCCGCGTTCCATGACCAGCGCCAGGGTCTCGCGCATCTGGCCCAGGAAGGTCCGGGCGTAGCCGCGGCCGGGGTCGCCGAGCTGGTCGCGGCCGAGGATGGCCATGGTGAGCTCGGCCAGGTAGTCGCCGGTGAGGACGTCCACGCGCCCCTCGGTGAGCATCTCGTGGACGGCGGCGAAGCGGTCCCCGTAGAAACCGGAGGCGTTCGCGACCAGCAGCGGGGGCGCCGGGGTGGCAGCAGCGGTCATGGACACGAGGGTGACACCGGCCACACGGAAAAACAAGCAGGTGTGCTTGTTTTTCCGGACGGGCGGTCGGGCCCGAGCGGACACGGTGGGCGGGCGCGGTATGGCCGGAACCGGCCACGGGGGCGTGCGTTACTCCCCCTCGGAGCGGGGGGAGGCGCGCGGTAGTTTGGCGCCGTGAACACCTCGCGAGAAGACACCAACCCCGCCGACGACGCCGCGTCCCCCGAGACGACGGCGGAGGCAGCGGAGACGACGGAGGCGGCGCCGACAGCGCGGACGTCGGCGGAGGAGGCCCCGGAGGCCGGAACCGCCGGGAGCACCGGGGCCGCCGGTACCGCCGGGCCGCCCGAGGAGGCCGGGGCGCGGGGGACGCGTCAGGAGAGCGACGCCAGCGGCGCCTTCATCGCGGGCGCGCCGACCCGATCCCCCAGCGGCCTGTTCGCCGCCGAGACCTTCAGCGTCATCGCCCTGATGCTGTTCGTCCTCACCGCGTTGAACACCCGGCTCTTCGAGCTCTTCGGCTTCTTCTTCGTGGGCCGGGTCCCCACCGACACCAGCGCCGGGGAGGCGAGCGCGCTCGCGGCCGAGGTGATGGTCGCGGGCGGGCTGAGCGCGCTGACCGTGCTCGCCGGGGCCCTGTCGCTGCTGCGGGGAGGGGCGGCCACGCGGGCGTGGAGCCGCTGGGGCGCCGCCGCGGCCGTGATCGTGGGCACGCTGCTGGTCGTGGTCTCGGTGCTGACCTTCGCCACGCTGCCGTCCGGGTCCTGAACAGGGGTTTTGTAGAAACTCCCTTGGTACTTCGGCGGGTAGGTTGACCGCGTGAGTACATCAGCGGAAGGCAACGACCCGACCGATCCCACCCGGGGGCCCGCACGGGACCCCGGCCGCGAGCCGGAGCCCGGGGCAGACCCGGCCGCCGGGACCGGGGTTCCCGCGCATGAGCCCGCCATGGTGGAGGAGCCCCTGCTGGAGCCGGACTCCGGGGTGGCCGCCCCGGGGCGCACCGACCGGCCCAGCGGCCCTCTGGGCGCGGAGACCTTCGCCCTGACCGCGCTGTTCCTGCTCGCCGTGACGGTGCTTTCGAGCCAGCTGGTCCAGCTCTTCACCACGGTGGTGCTCATCGGCGACCAGCCGGTGCCCGTGGACCAGGTGTCGCAGTTCTCCGTGCAACTGCTCATCGGCGGCGGCCTGGCCGCGCTGACGGCGATTCTGGCGGGGCTCGCACTGGCCCTGGCGAGTTTCAGGACCCGGCCCTGGGCGCGGTGGCTGGCCACCGCCGTGCTGATCGTGAGCCTGCTGCTGGTGCTGCTGGCGGTCGTGGCCTACGTCATGATGCCCGCGGGCAGCGCGCCCCAGCCCATGCCGATGCCGAACTGACCCGCGCGGGGCCGGGGAGCCCCGCCCGGCTGTGGGGCGGTGACCGGAGGTCCGGTCGCCGCCCCACAGCCGTGGTCCAGGGTCAGGCGATCCGGTCGATCAGCAGCGGCCGGGCCTCGTACCCCGCCCCGCCCTCCGGTTCGACGTCGAAGGCCCCCTCCAGCGCCTCGGCCGCGCGCTCGAACCGCTCCGCCTCGTCGGCGTGCAGCGTGAACAGCGGCTCCCCCGCCACGACGCTCTCCCCCGGCTTGGCGTGCAGGGTCACCCCCGCCCCGAAGGACACCGAGTCCTCCTTGCGCGCCCGGCCCGCGCCCAGCCGCCACGCGGCCAGCCCCACCTGGTAGGCGTCCAGCCGGGTCACCGTCCCCGATGTCGGAGCGAGCACCACCCGGCGCTCGGCGGCCACCGGCAGCGGCGCGTCCGGGTCCCCGCCCTGCGCCCGGACCAACCTCTTCCACGACTCCAGCGCGCTGCCGTCCCGCAGCGCCTCGGCCGGGTCCTTGACCCCGCCCTCACCGGGGACGAGCCCGGCCGCGGCCAGCATCTCCCTGGCCAGCGCCACGGTCAGCTCCACCACGTCCGCCGGCCCGCCGCCGGACAGCACCTCCACGGACTCGGCCACCTCCAGGGCGTTGCCCACCTGCCTGCCCAGCGGAACCGCCATGTCGGTGAGCAGGGCGACCGTGCGCACCCCGTGGTCGTTGCCGATGCCGACCATCGTGCGGGCCAGCTCGCGCGCGGAGTCGGCGTCCTTCATGAACGCCCCCGACCCCACCTTGACGTCCAATACCAGCGCGCCGGTTCCCTCGGCGAGCTTCTTGCTCATGATGGACGCGGCGATCAGCGGGATCGACTCGACCGTGCCGGTCACGTCGCGCAGCGCGTAGAGCTTGCGGTCGGCCGGAGCCAGCCCGGACCCGGCCGCGCAGATCACCCCGCCCGTGGAGTCCAGCACCTCCCGCATCTCGCCGGTGGACAGCGAGGCCCGCCACCCGGGGATCGACTCCAGCTTGTCCAGGGTCCCGCCGGTGTGCCCGAGCCCGCGCCCCGACAGCTGCGGCACGGCCGCCCCGCAGGCCGCGACGGTGGGCGTGAGCGGCAGGGTGATCTTGTCGCCCACCCCGCCCGTGGAGTGCTTGTCGGTGGTGGGCCGCGCCAGGTCGGAGAAGTCCAGGCGCTCGCCCGAGGCCAGCATCGCCTCGGTCCAGCGGCTCACCTCGGCCCGGTTCATCCCGCGCAGGAAGATCGCCATGGCCAGCGCCGACATCTGCTCCTCGGCCACCTCGCCGCGGGTGTAGGCGTCGACCACCCAGTCGATCTGGCCGGGGGTCAGCTCTCCCCCGTCGCGCTTGGCCCGGATGATCTCGATGACGTCCATGTCGTCTCCTCTCGACTGGCGGAAGAAAAAGGGCCTCCCCGGACGCCGCCGAGCGGCGGCGTCCGGGGAGGCGGAACTAGCGCGAAAGCACGGTCACGCGAGGCTGTGCGGACCGAATGCCTGCGGCAGCACCCGGTCCATGGTCCAGACTCCCTCGGGGGTGTCCACGAGCAGCTGAGGCCCGCCGTGTTCGAACAGGAGCTGACGGCAGCGCCCGCACGGCATGAGCAGCTCGCCCCGCCCGTCCACGCAGCTGAAGGCCGTCAGACGGCCCCCGCCGGAGGCGTGCAGGGCGCTGACCAGGCCGCACTCGGCGCACAGGGCCAGCCCGTAGGAGGCGTTCTCCACGTTGCAGCCGCTGACGACGCGGCCGTCGTCGACCAGCGCCGCCGCGCCCACCGGGTAGCGGGAGTAGGGCGCGTAGGCGCGGCCCATGGCCTCGCGGGCGGCGGCCCGCAGGGCCTCCCAGTCCACGCTCGACGGGTCCAGTGGTGCGTCGGTCATGACCGGCTCGCCCTCCACTGCTTGCCGACACCGGCCGGTGGCCGGAGCCGTTGCGAGGCCAGCGAGAGCACCAGCAGGGTGGCGATGTGCGGGCTGTAGGTGGCCAGCTCGCGCGGCAGCGAGTCGGTGGAGAAGTACCACGCGAACAGCAGCACCGCCGTGAGCGCGCCGAAGGCGGCCAGGCCCTTGCGGTCCCGGCGCACCTGCCACACGGCCACGCCCACCAGCGCCACGGCCAGGAGCAGAAGCAGGGCGTGCACCGCCGCGCCGCCGCCGCGCACCTGGAGGGCGTCGGTGTAGCCGAACAGGCCCGCGCCCATGGCCAGGCCGCCCGGACGCCAGTTGCCGAAGATCATCGCGGCCAGGCCGATGTAGCCGCGCCCGCCGGTCTGGCCCTCCTGGTAGATCTGCGAGGCGACCACGGACAGGAACACGCCGCCCATGCCCGCCAGGCCGCCGGAGACGATCACCGCGACGTACTTGAGGCTGTACACCGGCACGCCCAGGGACTCGGCGGCGTCGGGGTTCTCGCCCACCGAGCGCAGCCGCAGGCCGAACGTGGTCCGCCACAGCACCAGGTAGGTCAGCGGGATCATCAGGATCGCGACGACCGTCAGCGCGGGCATGTTCGTGGTCGCGCCGAGCACCAGCGAGGCCAGGTCGCTGACCAGGAAGACCCCGCTGTCGGCGACCGGCCTGAGCACCTGCGCCACGAGGGGCAGGTCCCACACCGGGAACGAGGGCGTCGGGGGCGACTGGGCCGCGCCCGCGCCCTGCACGTCGGAGTAGACCAGGATCGACAGGTAGCGCATCGCGCCGAGCATGAGGATGTTGATCGCCACGCCGGAGACGATGTGGTCCACCGCGAAGGTCACCGTGGCCACGGCGTGCAGGAGCCCGCCCGCCATACCGGCGAGCACGCCCGCCAGCAGCCCGATCCACGGGTTGCCCGTGGACCAGGCGAAGTAGGCGCCGAACCAGGTGCCCAGGATCATCATGCCTTCGAGGCCGATGTTGATGATGCCCGCGCGTTCGGCCCACAGACCGCCCAGCGCGGCCAGCCCGATGGGCACCGCGAAGGTGATGGTGGTGCTGATGGTGCCCGCGTCGGTGAGCATGTCGTGCCCGGTGATGACCCGCAGGCCCGCCAGGGACACCAGCACCGCGCCGAACAGGGTGAAGAAGCGCCAGCGCGCCCACCCCCGGGGCCGGGCGGCGGGCTTGGCCACCGGCTCCATCACGTTGATCTCCTGGCTCACTTGGCCTCCCCTCCGCGCCTGTCCTCGGATCCGGGTGCGGTGCCCTCGGCGGTGGACCCGTCCGCGGGGGCCGGGGACGCCTCGTCCGCCGACACCTTCACCGTCTCCGGTGCGGGCGACTCGGCGGTGGTGCCGAGCTGCCTGCCGATCTGCTGCTGCTGGTAGCGGCGGCCCCAGCGGTGCACCACCTCGTAGACCACGACCACGGTGAGAACGATGGTGGCCTGGGAGATGACCGCGATCTCCTGCGGGATGCCGTCGAAGGGCAGGATGCCCGACGCCTGGTTCAGGAAGGCCCAGAACAGGGCGGCGAAGACGATGCCCACGGGGTGGTTGCGGCCCAGCAGGGCGATGGCGATGCCGATGAAGCCGATGCCGGTCGGGAAGTCCAGGGCGTAGTAGTGCGAGCTGCCCAGCAGCTGGGGCAGGCCCACCAGACCGGCGACCATGCCCGAGAAGAGCATGGACAGGAACACCATCTTCTTGACGTTGACGCCGCTGGCCTCGGCCGCCGTCTGCGACTGGCCGGTGGCCCGCAGCTCGAAGCCGAAACGGGTGCGGTTGAGCATCACCCAGTAGCCGATGCCGACGGCCACGGCCAGGAACACGAACCCGAAGATCCGCTCGTCCGAGCCGAGGAAGCCCGCCGGGATGCCGGGCACCCAGGAGGACTCGGGCATCGGCGGGGTGCCGATGTTGTTGGTGCTGATCTCCACCGCGAGGCGGTCGGTGCTGAGCAGGTAGGCGGTGACGCCGGTGGCGATGGAGTTGAGCATGATCGTGGAGATCACCTCGGACACGCCGCGGGTCACCTTGAGGTACCCGGCGATGCCCGCCCACACGCCGCCCACGGCCACGGCCGTGATGACGATGACGATCTGGCTGAGCACCGGCGGCAGCACGAGGTAGCCGCCCACGGCGGCCGACAGCAGCGCGGCGAGCCGGTACTGGCCGTCCACGCCGATGTTGAACAGCTTCATCTTGAAGCCGATCGCCACCGCGACCGCGGCCAGGTAGTACGTGGTGCCGTCGTTGATGACGCGCACTAGGCTGTCGGGCCGGGTGCCGTACTCCAGCATCCGCTCGAACGTGGCCAGCGGCGGGATGCCGCTGAAGAACAGCACGGCCGCGGTGACCGCGGTCGCGATGACCCCGGCGGCCAGGACCGCGGCGAAGGACAGCGCCAGCATGGCCGACAACCGGTGGAACAGCAGGAAGGCCGCGGCGGAGCCGACCAGCGCGCCCAGCGCTGCGGCCACCGGCTCGATCAGGGACAGGTCCAGGAACCACGCGGCCAGCAGACCGGCGGCCACCGACAGCACGAGGGCGGTGGGCACCACCAGCGTGTTGTGCAGGGCGGTGCCCTCCTCGCGGGCGCCGTCCGCGCCCGCACGGCGCTCGCGCGGCACCATGGGCCCGGACCAGGCCACGAAGGCGAAGGCCACGACCACGCCGATGATCAGCGCCGCCCACCACAGCAGCGCCGTGTCCAGGGCGACGGTCAGTGCCACGCCCAGGGCGATCGCGACACCCGCGGCCGCGGGTGCGGGCAGGGTCATCGCGGGACGGGGGATCCTACTCATGCGCCGCCCTCGCTTCCGTGTCGGTCGGCACCGCTGTCGCCTTCCGTGCTCTGGTCGGCCCGGTGCAGTCCGGCGCCGGTCATGGCCGAGCCCAGCTGTTCGGGTGTGACGGTGGTCGGGTCGGCCTGCGCGACCAGTCGGCCGCGCAGGATGACGTGGAGGGTGTCGGACATGCCGATCAGCTCGTCCAGGTCGGCGGAGACCAGCAGCACGGCCAGGCCCGCGGCCCGGGCGTCGCGCAGCTGTTCCCAGATGGCCGCCTGGGCGCCCACGTCCACGCCCCGGGTGGGGTGGGCGGCGACCAGGAAGCGCGGGGAGCCGCTCATCTCCCGGCCGATGATGAACTTCTGCTGGTTGCCGCCGGACAGGGCGTCGGCGATGACGTCGATGCCCGGGGTGCGCACGTCGTACTCGGCGACGATGCGCTCGGAGTCGGCGCGCGCGCCGGTCCTGTTGATCCAGGGGCCGCGGACGCTGGGCTCCTTGGTCTGGTGGCCCAGGATGCGGTTCTCCCACAGGGGGGACTCCAGCAGCACGCCGTGCCGGTGGCGGTCCTCGGGGATGTAGCCCACGCCCGCCTCGCGGATCCTGAGGGTGGACCAGCCGGTGATGTCCTGCTCCTCCAGGCGGATGCGCCCGGCGGCCAGCGGGCGCATGCCCATGATGGCCTCGATCAGCTCGGACTGGCCGTTGCCCTCGACACCGGCGATGCCGACGATCTCGCCCCGGCGGATGTCGGCGCTCACCCCGTCCACGACGGCGCGGCCGTCGGCGGAGTGCACGGTGACCCCGTCCAGGGACAGCACGACGTGGTCGGTGACGGTGGACTCGCGCAGTTCGGGCACGGGCAGCTCGCCGCCGACCATGAGCGTGGCCAGGTCCCGGGCGGTGGTGGTGCCCGGGTCCGCGGTGGCCACGGTGGTGCCGCGGCGGATCACGGTGATCTCGTCGGCGACGGAGAGCACCTCGTCCAGCTTGTGGGAGATGAAGATGACGGTCAGGCCCTCGCGCTTGAGCTCGCGCAGGTTGTCGAAGAGCTCGTCGACCTCCTGCGGGACCAGGACGGCGGTGGGCTCGTCGAGGATGATGGTCCGCGCGCCGCGGTAGAGGACCTTGAGGATCTCCACGCGCTGGCGGTCGCCCACGCCCAGTTCCTCCATGAGGCGGTCGGGGTCGACCCCCAGGCCGTACTGGGCGGACAGCTCGCGGATGCGCGCGCGGGCGCGGTTGCCGATGCCGTGGCGGCGCTCGGCGCCCAGGACCACGTTCTCCAGCACGGTGAGGTTGTCGGCGAGCATGAAGTGCTGGTGCACCATGCCGATGCCGTTGCGGATGGCGTCGGAGGGCGAGCCGAAGCGCACCTCGCGGCCCTGGACGTAGATGTGTCCCTCGTCCGGCCGGTGCATGCCGTACAGGGTCTTCATCAGCGTGGACTTGCCCGCACCGTTCTCGCCGACGATGGCGTGCACGGTACCGGGAGCCACGGTGATGTCGATGTCGTGGTTGGCCACGACGCCGGGAAAACGCTTGGTGATCCCGCGCAGCTCAACGGCGGGGGGCGCCAGTGCCCCCTCGCCCGATGGCGTGCTGCTCATCAGTCTCCTCGTGGAATGTGCGGTGTGGCGCCGCGGAACCGGCCGGGTCGCGGCCGCTGCCGGACGCCCCGCCGCCGAACGGCAACCGGGGCGGCACCGACCGGGGATCTACCCCGGTCGCTGCCGCCCGTGGATGCTGGCCGCCGCGGGCGACCCCGCGACGACGTGTGTTCCTGGACCGGGCTCTGGCGCCCGAACACGGACCGAAGCGAAGCGGAGGTCCAGGGGAACACGGTCTACGGCTCGGTCGGGACCTCGATCTCGCCGTCGATGATCTGCTGCTTGATCTCGTCCAGCTGCTCCTGGATCGGGCTGATCGCCTCCTCGTTGGAGGTGGTGTAGTCCACGCCGCCGTCGGCGAGTTCGAAGCGCTGGACGCCGCCCTCGACCTCTCCCTCGGTGGCGGCGGAGATCAGCTCGAACACGGCCACGTCCACCTGCTTGATGGCGGAGGTGAGCACGTGCGGCTTCTGGTCCTCTGCGGCGTTCTCGTACTGGTCGCTGTCGACGCCGATGAAGGTGAAGTCGTTGGCCACGGCCGACTCCAGGATGCCGTTGCCCGACGCGCCGGCGGCGTGGTAGATCACGTCCGCGCCGCGGTCGTACTGGGCCTGCGCGGTCTCACGGCCCTTGGCGGGGTCGCTGAAGCCGCTGAAGTCCGGCGGCTGGCTCAGGTAGTCGACCTCGACGGTGATGTCCTCGTTGACGTGCGCCACGCCCGCGGCGTAACCGGCCTCGAACTTGCGGATCAGCGGGGTCTCGACGCCGCCGACGAAGCCGACGTGGTCCTCCTCGGTGGTCAGCGCCGCGGCGGCGCCGGCCAGGAAGGAGGCCTGCTCCTCGGCGAAGACCAGGCTGGTGACGTTGTCGACGTCGGCGATCTCGGAGTCCACGATGGCGAAGTGGACGTCCGGGTACTCCGGCGCGACCGCGCGCACGGCGCCGTCGTAGGCGAACCCGACGGCGATGACGACGTCGTAGCCCTCCTCGGCCATGGTGGCCAGGCGGTCCTCCTTGGCGGACTCGGCCTCGCCGTCGCTGGGCTCGAAGTCGTTGGTCTCCACGCCGAGTTCCTCGGCGGCCCGCTCCAGTCCCCGGTAGGCCGAGTCGTTGAAGGAGCGGTCGCCGCGACCGCCGACGTCGTAGGCCAGGCCGACCTGGAGCTCGGAGGCGGACTCCTCGCCGCCGCCCTCGCCGCCGCCCTCTTCGGCCGCGCTGTCACACGCGGTGAGGGCGAGCACACCGGCTGCCGCGACCGCGGCGAACCTGACTGTGTTGCTGCGCTTCACTTCTCACTCCTCTTACGCCCTCTCGGCGGCCAGCATTCGCTCGCGACCGACCTGAGTTCTGCAGCCGGACGATATCCGGTGGCCGAAAGTACATCTAACCAACGGGCGGAGTTGTTATGAAGGCGAGAGCGTAGCGACACGGGTCCTTACCCGAAAGTCGACAAGCGCGCACCCGAAGCGGTCCGGTGTGTTTCGGGATTGTGTTGCGCGGGGGCTGTTCCCCGCCCCGACACGGCATTACCACGCATGGCTGCGCCTCCTTCACCGGTTGTCACACCGGCACGTCGGAGGGGGCCGGTCTAGACCGGACTAACCGCGTCGGACGGCGGGGGCGGCGGGGCCGCGCACGGCGTCAGTCGGCCAGGAAGTCCAGCACGGCCTGCCGGAAGCGGCGGGAGGAGACGGCGTTGACGTGGTCGCGCCCGGGGACCTCCACGTGCGTGCCGCCGCAGCGCTCGGCCAGGGCCGCGGCGCCCTCGGCGAGCGGATCCCCGGCGCCCGAGACCAGCAGCACCGGAAGTCCGCTGAGCGGGGGCTCGGCGTCGAAGGGGCGCGAGGCCTGGCCGCGCGCGCAGGCGGCCAGCGCGGCGGGGTCGTTGGAGGGCAGGGCGGCCACCGTGCGGTAGACGCGGTCGAAGGGCGTGTCCCCGGAACCGGGGTCGGACAGGTCCGTTCCGGCGAAGGCGTTTTTCGGTCCGAAACCACCGAGAACGACCCGCCTGACGCGTTCGGGGGCGGTCAGCACGAGTTCCCAGGCCAGGCGCGAACCCATGGAGTAACCGACCACGTCGACCTTGTCCACCGCCAACTCGTCGAGCACGGAGAGGAGGTCTGCGACGAAGTGTCCGGGCAGGTAGAAAGCGCTGTCGGTCGGTTTGTCGCTGTTTCCGTGACCGCGCAGATCCGGCCCGATCACCCGTAGCCCGGCCGACTCCAGGGCCTGCGTCCACCCGGCGGCCCGCCAATTCATGCCGAAGTCGGTGCCGAAACCGTGCAGGAGAAGTACGGGGACCCCGTCCTCCCGGCCCTGCGGACGCAAATCCGCATAACGCATTGTCACGCCGCCGGTGAGATTCGCGGACATGAAACCACCCACCATGTTTTCGAAAAGAAAAGGGAAAAACGCGGGTCCCGGTCGGATTTTCCTCCGAATGGGGTGCGCCGGGGGGGCGCCCCCGTTCGTGTCTTCCTCCGAACGGGACCCGCGGTCGGCCGCCGTCAGTCCGTCGGGGGCTTGAGCCGCACCCGGCGGGCGGGCCGGGCCTGTTCCTCGGGGACGCGGCCCACGATGCCCGCCCGGGGCGCGTCGCCGGAGGCCTGGACCGCGAAGGTCACCAGGGGCGCGCCGACCGGGACCACCTGGTCCTCCTCTGCGTGCAGCTCGACGATCCGGCCCGCCTGGGGCGAGGGGATGACCACCGCGGACTTGGTGGTCTCCACCTCCACCAGGGGGGCGTTGCGCTCGATCTCCTCGCCCACGGCGACCTGCCACTCCAGGACGGTCGCCTCGACCAGCCCCTCGCCCAGGTCGGGGAGGGAGAAGGTGATGTTGTCTTCTGCCATGGTCGCTCTAGTACTCCAGGGTCCGTTGCACCGCGAGCAGGACGCGGTCGATGGTCGGCAGGTACTGCGGCTCCAGGGGACCCGCGGGGTAGGGCACGTCGAACCCGGTGACGCGCTGGACGGGGGCGGACAGGTCGCGGAAGCAGTGCTCGGTGACCAGGGCGGCCACCTCCGCGCCGAGCCCGGCGGTCAGCGGCGCCTCGTGCACGACCACGGCCCGCTTGGTGCGCGCGACCGAGGCGGCCATCCCGGCGGCGTCCAGGGGCTTGAGCCAGCGCAGGTCCAGCACCTCCAGTTCCACGCCGTCCTCGGCGGCCAGCTCGGCCACCTGGACGCAGCGGTGCACCATGGCCCCCCAGGCGATGAGGGTGGCGTGCCTGCCCGGGCGCACGACGCGGCTGGCGCCGATGGGCTCGCTGGGCTCGCGCAGTCGCACGGGCCTGCGGTCCCAGTAGCGGGCCTTGGGCTCCATGTAGACGACGGGGTCGTCGGAGCGCACCGCCTGGAGCAGGAGGCTGTAGGCGTCGGCGGGGTCCGAGGGCGCGGCGACCTTGAGGCCGGGGGTGTGCGCGAAGAGCGCCTCCAGGCTCTCGCCGTGGTGCTCGGGCGCCTGGATGCCGCCGAAGGAGGGCAGGCGCAGGGTGATCGGCATGGGGGTCGCACCGCGGGTGCGGTAGTTCATGCGCGCCACCTGGTTGACGATCTGGTCGATCGCGGGATAGGCGAAACCGTCGAACTGGAGCTCGGGGACGGGCCGCCAGCCGTTCATGGCCAGGCCGACCGCCATGCCCATGATGGCGGACTCGGCCAGCGGGGTGTCGAAGACACGCGTGTCCCCGAACTCCCTCTGGAGCCCGTCGGTGACGCGGAAGACCCCGCCCAGGGCGCCCACGTCCTCGCCGAAGACCAGCACGTCGGGGTCCTCTGCGAGCAGGCCGCGCAGGGCGCGGTTGATGGCCTGCTGCATGGACAGCTCGACCTCGGGGGCCTCGGCGGCGGTGTCGGCGCGTTCGATCAGCTCGGTCACAGCTCGACCTCTTCCTGCCAGGTGCGGCGCTGCCGGGTCAGCTCCTCGGTGGTCTCCCGGAAGACGTGGGTGAACAGCTCCGATCCGTCCGGTTCGGGCGCGGTGGCCACCCCGTCGCGGATGCGCTCGGCCTCCCGGCGGGCCTCGGCGTCGACGCGGGCGAGTCCGCCCTCGTCGGCGTGCCCGGCGGCGAGCAGAGCCGCGCGCAGCAGGGTGAGGGGGTCGCGCTCGCGCCAGCGCCGGGCCTCGGCGTCGTCGCGGTAGCGGCCGGGGTCGTCGGAGGTGGAGTGGGGCTCCACGCGGTAGGTGAGCGCCTCGATGAGGGTGGGGCCCTCGCCGCGGCGGGCCCGGGCGACGGCCTCGGCGGTGGCCTCGTGGACCGCGCCCGCGTCGTTGCCGTCCACCAGCACGCCGGGCATGCCGTAGCCCTCGGCGCGCGCGCTGACCGAGCCGCCCGCGACCTGGCGGTGGTTGGGCACCGACAGCGCCCACTGGTTGTTCTGGCAGAAGAAGACGACGGGGGCGCCGAAGACCCCGGCGAAGTTCATGGCCTCGTGGACGTCGCCCTCGGAGCTGGCGCCGTCGCCGAAGTAGGCCAGGGCCACGCCGTCGTCGCCGCGCAGCCGCTCGCCCACGGCCCAGCCGACCGCGTGCGGGACGGGGCCGCCGACCACGGCGTTGACTGCGCCGAACCGCGAGGCCGCGACGTCGTAGAGGCCGCCGTGCCACAGGGCGCGGTGGGTGGCCATGTAGCCGACCATCTCCACCCCGTAGGCCAGGGCGGAGGCCATCTCCCGGTAGGTGGGGAAGACGAAGTCGCGCGCGGGGTCCAGGGCCGAGGCGCTGGCGACCTGGGCGGCCTCCTGGCCGCGCACGGACACGTAGGCGGGGAAGACGCCCTGGCGCTGGAGGGCGATGGCCTCGGTGTCCAGGTCGCGGGCGGTCCTCATGTGGCGGTAGAGGGCACGGGTGAGGTCGGGCGGCAGGTGGCCCACGGTGATGGCGCCCCGGTCCGCCGGCTCGCGGGGTGAGGGGTCCGGACGCACGGCGCCTGCGTCGGGAGCGGCGGCCCCGCGCGGGTCCTGGGGCGAGGGCGGGCGGCTGGCGGGCATGTCGAGCGGCTCCCAACGTGGCCCTGTCCCGCGCGGTGGCGCGGTCCGGGCTCCGGGCGGTGTCTGTCCTGTACGCAGATTCTCCGCAAGACTCGACACTTTCGCTAGATATCCGTCGCTAGTTGATACATACGGGAACGAAATTCGCCATATCGCCCCCTATCGTCCAGCGCGAACCCCGTTCCACCCGGGAAAACGACACACGGGCCTATACACCTCACGAACGCCGTCGGATCCCGGGAGGGCGCGAGCCGCGACCGAGAGCGCACGCGGGGTCGCGGTGAGGGGGTCCACGGTCACGGAACAGCCGCGATCGGCCGCGGCGGGCGCACTTCCCGGCGCCGAGCGCATACGTTCGAGGCACCGGTCATCCGGTCAACGAAACCCCCCGATTTCCCGACACTTGGACCCCACGGAACGCCGCGACAAGAAGTTCTGTCGTGTTCCGGGCCGCGCGGTGTAGGCGCCGCCGGTCCGGGAAACCACCCCATCCACCGACCGCGTCGACCACGAGTACAGTCGGACTCCCGACGCGCCTCCCCCCGCCCGTCGGACCCCGCGCCAGGGTCCCCGCTCCCGTCCTCCTCCGGCGCCGCCCCCGCGGCGGCCGGAGGGGGTGCCCGAACGCCGCGCATCTCGCCGACTGAGATTCCGATAGACGGAAACAACGTTTACCTGGTAACTCGTTAGCCCCGGTCAACGACGACAGTGAGGGGCTTCGTCCTGAAACAAGAGCACACGAGGAGCACGCACATGGCCATGGGCGACCAGCGGAGGAACGGCCGGCGGCCGGACACGACCGACCAGACGATCCTGAGCGCGCTCGCCAAGGACGCGCGGACCGGGATCACCGAGATCGCCGCACTGGCCAACGTGTCCCGCGCGACGGCCTACAACCGCATCAAGCGGCTCACCGACGAGGGCGTCATCCGCGGCTACTCCGTGGTGACCGACCACTCCAAGATGGGGCTCGGCGTCACCGCGCTCGTCCTCATCTCGGGCAGCCAGCCGGACTGGCGCGCCAACCGGGAGATCCTGTCCTCCTACCCGGAGATCGAGTACTGCTGGTACGTCGTGGGCTCGGCGGACATCGTCCTCCTCGTCCGCGTGGCCAACACCAACCAGTTGCGCGACCTGATCCTCACCCGGTTGCAGTCGCTTCCCGGTGTGACGTCCACCCAGACGCTCACCGTGATCGACGAGGTCGTGCACCGGCCGGTCGTGGAACCCGCCGACGGCGACTGAACGGCGCCCTCAACCCCCGACAGCCACGGTGACCGAGGCCATCAGCTCGGCGAGCAGGTCCGAGCCCAGTGCGCGGGTGGCCGCCACGTCACCGTCCACATCCAGCACCACCTCGACGTAGGCCTTCAGCTTGGGTTCGGTCCCCGAGGGCCTGAGCGTCACACGTCCCCTGCCCTCCAACCGGAAGCGCAGGGCGTCCGTCGGCGGCAGACCCGCGTGTCCGGCGGCGAAGTCGTCCACCCCCACCACCCGCAGGGGACCGAACGCGGCGGGCGGTTCGGCGCGCAACCGCCGCATCGCCGCGGAGATGACCGACAGGTCCTCCACCCGCACCGACAGCTGGTCGCCCAGGTGCAGGCCGTACCGGCGCGCCTGGTCGTCGAGCAGGTCGAGCAGGGTCGCCCCCCGCCGCTTGGCGCGTGCGGCGAGCGCCGCCGCCACCAGGGCCGCGCTGATCCCGTCCTTGTCCGCGACGGGGCGGCCGCCGTCGGCGCCCACGCAGTAGCCCAGCGCCTCCTCGAACGCGAAGACCCGCCGCTGCCCGGGACCGCCCGCGCGCGCCAGCCACTTGAAGCCGGTGAGGGTCTCCTCGTAGTGCACGCCCCGGTCGCGGGCGATCTTGCCGAGCAGGCTGGAGGAGACGATCGAGGCGGCCACCACCCGGTCGGACCCGCTGGTGTGGTCGAGCACGTACTCGGCCAGGAGCCCGCCCACCTCGTTGCCGGTGAGCAGACCGTGTCCGGGGACCGCGAGCGCGAGCCGGTCGGCGTCGGGGTCGTTGGCGATGACCAGGTCGGAGCGGTCGGCGGCGCCGGTGGCCAGCGCCATGTCCATGGCGCCGGGCTCCTCCGGGTTGGGGAAGTCCACGGTCGGGAAGTCGGGGTCGGGCTCGAACTGGGCGGCGACCACGGACGGACGGGGGAACCCGGCCCGCTCCATCGCCGCCAGCAGCACCCGGCCGCCCACCCCGTGCATGGCGGTGTAGGTGGTGGCCAGGTCGCGGTCCCCGCCCGGGACCAGCGCGGTGACCGCGTCCAGGTAGCGCTCCACCGCCTCCTCCCCCAGCACCGTCCACCCCTCGCCCAGGGGCAGTTCGTCGACCGGGCCCACCGCGTCGATGGCGGCGGAGATCTCGGCGTCGGCCGGGGAGACGATCTGGGTTCCCGCGTCGGCGGCGCCGCCCGCCTTGGCCGCCCCCGCGTAGACCTTGTAGCCGTTGTCCCGGGGCGGGTTGTGGCTGGCGGTGACCATGATCCCGGCGTCGGCGCCCAGGTCGCGGACGGCGAAGGCCAGGACGGGGGTGGGCAGCGGTCCGGGCATGAGGGACACGCGGTGCCCGGCGCCGGTGAGGACGGCGGCGCTGTCGCGGGCGAAGTCCGACGAGCGGTGCCGGGCGTCGTGGCCGATGACCACGTGCCCGGGGCTCTGGCCGAGCCAGGCGGCGATCCCCGCGGCGGCCCGCATGACCACCACCCGGTTCATCCGGTTGGGGCCCGCGCCGAGGGCGCCGCGCAGCCCGGCGGTGCCGAACTCCAGGCGGGCCCCGAAGCGGGAGTCCAGGTCGGCCAGCGCGTCGGCCTCGCCCCGGCCGGCGCGCTCCACCAGTCCCGCCAGCTCCGCGCGCGTGTAGGGGTCGGGGTCCTGGGCGATCCACTGCCTGGCCCGGGCGAGGTCGGTCATGGGGTTCCCCTCAGAGCTTGGCGGTGATGTCGGCGAGCAGGCGGCCGACCGTTCCGGCGGCGTCGCGGCCGGTGGCCAGCACGTCCTCGTGGTCGAGGTTGGCCCCCGTGAGCCCGGCCGCGACGTTGGTGACCAGGGACAGGCCCAGCACGCGGGCGCCCGCGGCGCGGGCGGCGATCGCCTCCAGCACGGTGGACATGCCGACCAGGTCGGCGCCCATGGCGCTGAGCATGCGGATCTCGGCGGGCGTCTCGAAGTGCGGGCCGGGCATGGCCGCGTACACGCCCTCGGGCAGGGAGGGGTCCACCGAGCGGGCAAGCTCGCGCAGGGCGGGGGTGTAGGTCTCGGTGAGGTCGACGAAGGTCGCACCGGTCAGCGGGGACCGCGCGGTCATGTTGAGGTGGTCGGCGATGAGCACCGGGGTCCCCACCGCGTAGGCGGGGTTGATGCCGCCCGCGGCGTTGGTCAGCACGACCGTGCTGGCCCCGGCCGCCACGGCGGTGCGCACGCCGTGCACGACGGCGTCGGTTCCGTGGCCCTCGTACAGGTGGGTGCGGCCCAGGAAGGCGAGCAGGGAGCGGTCGCCCGCCCTGATGCTGCGCACGGTGCCGCTGTGGCCCTCCACCGCCGGGGGCACGAAGCCGGGCAGGTCGGTGGTGGGCAGCTCCTGGCCGGAGTCGCCGAGCAGGTCGACCGCGGAGGCCCACCCCGATCCCATGACCAGGGCGACGTCGTAGGCGTCCACGCCGGTGCGCGAGCGCAGTTCGGCTGCGGCCTCCTCGGCGGCTGCCTGGGGTGTGCGAGTCACAGCGGGTCTCTCCGTTCGTTGGCGCCCGGCAAGGGTGCGCGGACGCGGTGCCGTACGCGTGATCCTGCTACCCGCGGCGCGTCCGGGCGGCCCGGACGCGCCGCGGGTACGGGATCGTCGCCGGCGGAACCCCTGTGTCGCACCGGCGGCGGCCTCGGTACCCCTAGATCCCCACGGGGTGCCAGACCGTCTTGGTCTCCAGGAAGGGCTTCAGGCGCGCGGTGCCGGGATCGGGGTCGAGCCAGGCGTCCTCGCCGCCGTCGGAGCCGGGTCCGGGGCGCAGCACCCGGGTGAGGGTGTCGGCGGCGGCCCTCTCGAACTCGGCGGCCAGGTCCCCGGCGCCGGTCAGGTCCAGGGCGTTGACGTCGGCGTGCGAGGCCAGGTGGGGCCCCAGTTCCGGCACGCGTCCGGTGAGCAGGTTGACCACGCCGCCCGGCAGGTCGGAGGTGGCCAGCACCTCGGCCAGGTCGATCGCGGCCAGCGGCGCGTCCCCGGAGGCAACCACGACGGCGGTGTTGCCGGTGGCGATCACGGGGGCGACCACGGAGGTCAGGCCGAGCAGCGGCGCGTTCTGGGGGGCGAACACCGCGACCACGCCGGTGGGCTCGGGCGCGGAGTGGTTGTAGTAGGGCCCCGAGACGGGGTTGGCGCCGCCCAGGACCTGGGCGACCTTGTCGGTCCAGCCCGCGTAGTACACCCACCGGTCCACGGCGGCGTCGACCACGCGTTCGGCGTCGGCGCGGGAGAGCCCCTGCGCGGCCGCGGCCCGGGCGGCGAACTGGTCGCGGCGTCCCTCCAGCATCTCCGCGACCCGGTACAGGATCTGGCCGCGGTTGTAGGCGGTGCGGCCCGACCAGCCGCCGAAGGCCTTGCGCGCGGCGGCCACGGCGTCGCGGGCGTCCTTGCGGGAGGCGAGCGGGGCGTTGGCCAGGTGCTGGCCGCTGGCGGAGGTCACGGGGTAGCTCCTGCCCGATTCGGAGCGGGGGAAGGCCCCGCCCAGGTAGAGCTTGTAGGTCTTGCGGACCGCCAGCCGGGCGGGCGCGGCGGCGTCGGCCGCGCCCCGTGCGGCCTCGGCGGCCCCGGCCGCGCTCTTGGCGGTCTTCCGGTTCTCGCGCCGCTCAGCCAAGGTAGGCCTCCAATCCGTGCCGCCCGCCCTCGCGGCCGTATCCCGACTCCTTGTAGCCGCCGAAGGGGCTGGTCGGGTCGAACTTGTTGAACGTGTTGGACCAGATCACCCCGGCGCGCAGGCGCTCGGCGGTCCAGAGCATGCGCGAGCCCTTCTCGGTCCACACCCCGGCGGAGAGGCCGTAGGGGGTGTTGTTGGCCTTGGCCACGGCCTCCTCGGGGGTGCGGAAGGTCAGCACCGAGAGCACGGGGCCGAAGATCTCCTCGCGGGCCACGCGGTGGGACTGGCTGACGCCGGTCAGGACGGTGGGCGCGAACCAGTAGCCGCTCGCGGGCAGCTCGCAGGCGGGCGACCAGCGCTCGACGCCCTCCTCCTCGCCGGTGCCGGTGAGTTCGCGGATGCGCTCCAGCTGCGCGGCGGAGTTGATCGCGCCGATGTCGGTGTTCTTGTCCAGCGGGTCGCCCAGGCGCAGCTTGGCGACGCGCTCCTTGAGCCGGGGCAGCAGTTCCCCGGCGATCGACTCCTGGACCAGCAGCCGTGAACCGGCGCAGCACACGTGGCCCTGGTTGAAGAAGATCCCCGAGACGACGCCCTCGACCGCCTGGTCCAGGGCCGCGTCGTCGTAGACGATGTTCGCGCCCTTGCCGCCCAGTTCCAGGGTGAGGCGCTTGCCGGTGCCCGCGACCGAGCGGGCGATCTGGCGGCCGACCGCGGTGGAGCCGGTGAAGGCCACCTTGTCGGCGCCCGGGTGCTCCACGAGGGCGCGGCCGGTCTCGCCCGCGCCGGTGAGGATGTTGACCACGCCCGGGGGCAGGTCGGCCTCCTGGCAGATCTCGGCGAAGGCCAGCGCGGTGAGCGGGGTGGTCTCGGCGGGCTTGAGCACCACGGTGTTGCCGGTGGCCAGCGCCGGGGCGACCTTCCACGCGAGCATGAGCAGCGGGAAGTTCCACGGGATGACCTGGGCGGCCACGCCCAGCGGGCGCGGGTCGGGGCCCAGCCCGGCGTGGGCGAGCTTGTCGGCCCACCCGGCGTGGTAGAAGAAGTGCGCGGCGACCAGGGGCAGGTCGACGTCGCGCGTCTCCTTGATGGGCTTGCCGTTGTCCATCGACTCCAGCACGGCCAGTTCGCGCGAGCGCTCCTGGATGATGCGGGCGATGCGGAACAGGTACTTGCCGCGCTCGGCGCCGGGCATCGGCCCCCAGACGGTGTCGAAGGCGCGGCGGGCGGCGGCGACGGCCCGGTCCACGTCGGCGGGTCCGGCGACGGCGACCCGGGCGAGCTCGGTCTCGTCGGCGGGGTTGAGGGTGGTGAGGTACTCGCCGCCCTCGGCCGGGGTGAAGGCGCCGTCGACGAACAGCTCGTAGTTCTCGCGCAGGGTGACGACGGAGCGGGACTCCGGTGCGGGCGCGTACTCGAAGATCACGGCTCTCAGTCCAGCGTGTAGTAGTCGGGGCCCGGGTAGGTGCCGGTGGACAGCCTGGTGCGCTGCATGAGCAGGTCGTTGAGGAGGCTGGAGGCGCCGATCCGGAACAGGTCGGGGGTCAGCCAGTCGGGACCGGCGACCTCGTTGACCAGGACCAGGTTGCGGATGGCGTCCTTGGTGGTGCGGATGCCGCCCGCGGGCTTGACGCCCACGCGCCTGCCGGTGGCGGCGTGGTGGTCGCGGACCGCCTCCAGCATGACGAGGGTGACCGGCAGGGTGGCGGCCGGGGACACCTTGCCGGTGGAGGTCTTGACGAAGTCGCCCCCGGCCCGGATGGCCAGGTGGGAGGCGCGGCGCACGTTGTCGTAGGTGGCCAGCTCGCCGGTCTCCAGGATGACCTTGAGGTGGGCGGCGCCGCAGGCCTCCTTGACCGCGGCGATCTCCTCGAAGACCTTGAGGTAGTCGCCGGACAGGAAGGCGCCGCGGTCGATGACCATGTCGATCTCGGCGGCGCCGTCGGCGACCGCGCGGCGGGTGTCGGCGAGCTTGACCTCCATGGGCGCCCGGCCGGAGGGGAAGGCGGTGGCCACCGAGGCCACGCCGACCCCGGTGCCGCGCAGCGCCTCGACGGCGGTGGCGACCATGTCGGGGTAGACGCACACGGCGCCCACGCGGGGCACGGTGGTGTCGGCGGGGTCGGGGTGGGCGGCCTTGGCGCACAGGGCCCGGACCTTGCCGGGGGTGTCGGCGCCCTCCAGGGTGGTCAGGTCCACCATGGAGATGGCCAGGTCGATGGCCCGGGCCTTGGCGGTGGTCTTGACCGACCGGGTGGACAGGTCCTGGGCGCGGGCTCGCGCGCCGACCTCGTCCACGCCCGGGAGGCCGTGCAGGAACGCGCGGAGTTCGCGGTTGGTCGCCGCCTCGGGCGCGAATGGGGTGTGGGGCACGGGCACCTACAGCTCGTCGGGTTGCTGGCCTGCCCGTCCGCTGTGGCCAGCGGAAACGGGGCTCGCGGCGCGGCGCGCGGGGAGGTCTTCCCGCGAGGCCGGGCCGTCAGGCAGTCACCCTAACGCCGGGTGGGGCCGCCGTCAGCACCCGTCCGGATCGAGCCGCCCAAGGTTGGAGGAGCCTCCAAGGCATGCCCTGGGTTTTCGTCGTCCTTTCCTCCAATACGGCATGGAGAACCCCCAGAAAAGGGCATCCGTACTGTTCTGTCACCTTTGGGAAGAACACGCGCGGTCTAGACCGGACCACTCCCTTTTCGCACCTGGGCGAGATGCGAGACTGGCCCGAATCCTCCCCCCGACCCGCACCGCCGGACCCGGGAGCCGGAGGAGCGGACCCCGAGGCGACGGGAGCGGTGATGTCGGCCGGAGAGCGGAACGGGCCACGCGCGGGCGGGGCGGAGCCGGTGCGCCTGGTGCGGCTGGACCGGGCCACACCGGAGACGGACCTGTTGCGGCGGGCCGTGCTGCGCCACCGCCTGCCGCCCGGCCAGCGCGGACACGTGCTGCTGCCGGTGACCACCCTGCCCGCCGCCGACGCCGACCCGGCGCGCACGCCCTTCGCCGTCGTCGGTCCGGGAGCCGTCACCGACGCCGCCGGGGCGCGGGCGGCCTGCGCGGGCTTCGGCGTGCTGGACCGGGCCGTGCACGCGCGCGACCTGGTACCCGACCCGGCGCGGGCGGTGCTGCTGCGCGCCTTCTACGTCACCACCGCCTGGCAGAACCGGGGCGTGGGGCGGGCCGTGTGCTCCCCGCCGCTGCTGGACCGGTTGGCCGCGCAGGTGGCGCCGCGGGCGGCCGAACTGGTGCTGTGCGTGGACGAGGCCAACCACGCGGCGGCCCGCGTCTACGCGCGCGCCGGGTTCGTCTTCACCGGCCGCCGCTTCGTGGACACGGCGGGGGGACCGCAGCTGGTGATGGTCCGCCCGGTGCAGCGGGACTGAGCGGAGCCGGGGGTCCGGCGCGTTCCGGTCCGGGGAAAGGGCTCGTCTAGGCTGGGCGCATGGCGGAGTTCCGGATCAGCAGCGACGACGAGCGGGTCGACCTGCGCAGGATGGCGGTGGCGCTGGCCGAGTCCCAGGGGTGGGCGCGCGAGGAGGTCAGCGTCTGGGACAACCGCCGCGGCGAGGTGATCGTGACGGTGGACGACTCCCTGCTGCGCAAACCGGAGGCCGACCCCCTGCACCGCACCCGGCACACCCCCCGCGACGTGCACGACGCCTGTGAGACGCTGCGCCGTGAGGAGGCGTCCCTGCGCCGTGTGGACTTTCGCGTGCTGCGCGACGAGACCGCGCGCTTCTTCTCCGCCGGGTGGACCGTCGCCGACGCGCTGCACGCGCTGGGGCACCGCCCCGACGGCGTGCCGTGGCCGAGCGGCCCCGACTACCAGGGCACCGACTGGCTGCACGCCCGCCTGAAGGCGTGGCGCACCCCCGACGGCGACATCCGGCCCTCCAAGTCGCAGGAGGACGCCCAACTGCGGGTGATCAGCCGGGCGGGCCTGCCCATGGACATCGGCCTGCCCGAGGACGCCGAGGTCGCGCAGCGCCCCGTGGCCAGTCAGGCGGTCGCGCGGTCGGCGGCCGACGACGCTCGCAGGCTCATGCGCCAGAACGCGCGGACCACCACCGACTCCCTGGCCCACCGCGACCGCACCTCGGCCAGGATCACGCGGGGGGACCGTCGCTAGGACGGTGGGGAGGGCCTCCGTCGGCGGCGGGTCTTCGCTCCTCCACCAGGGCGACCATGCCGTCTGCGGCCTCCCCGAGGAGGAGTTCGGCCGGTCCCCTGCCCGCCGTCAGCCGCCACAGGGTGGCGAAGACCAGTGCCCCCAGGACGAAGCCCTCCAGCAGCCACGGCCGGTGCCAGCCGATCCCGCCGGAGGCGGCGATGACCATCGCCAGGGCCAGGATGTGCCCGGTGTAGACGGTCAGCGGCATCCGGCCGACCGAGGTCAGCGGGTACATGAGGGCCCGGAAGCGGTCGCACAGGAACATGCACACCACCAGCAGCACGAGTCCCTGGCCGACCGCCTCGGCGATCTCGAAGGTGGTGCCGGTGTGGGGCGTGCCGACCGCCAGCCACCACCAGGAGTCGGTGGGCACCTGCCCCGAGAGCGACTGCGTCTCCTCGACCACCGCGGCGCGCACCAGGGCCGCCGTCGCCTCGTCGGTGACCTCGCCCGGGGGCAGGCCGGTCAGGGCGGGGCCGCTGGCCTCCACCAGGCGGTCCATGCCGCCCGTCGGGTTGAGCAGGACCCAGGAGCCGAGGTGTCCGAACAGCAGCAGGACGGCGCCGGAGGCCAGCAGGCGCAGCCGCACCGCGGTGGCGGCCAGGTCCAGCCGCCCCAGCGCCATCCCCGCGGTCACGAAGGCCATGAAGGTGATCGCCGGGTAGTAGCCGGTCAGGAAGAACTCGCTGAGCGAGGACAGCGACGACGTGCGCGGCGAGGGCGGGAAGATATTGTCGCGCAGCAGGAACGACAGCGGTGGGCCGAGCACGGCCAGGGCGCCCGCCACCGTCCACAGCGCGCCCGAGCGCAGTTTGAGCAGGGGCAGGGCCAGCACGAAGAAGCCCGCGTAGTAGGTCAGGATGATGGCGACCGGGACCCCCATGAGGTCCAGCACCAGGCCCAGCACGCCGATGAGCGCCGCGCGGGTGAGGATGCGCACGACGGCCCCGCGCAGGCGGTCGCCGCCGACCGGGTCGGTGCGCCCGGTCATCATGGCCAGGGAGGTCCCCGCCAGGAGGGCGAAGAGCGCCGAGGAGTTGCCGCGCACGACACCGTGCAGGTCCCAGGCGTAGCCCTCGGGCGACAGCAGCCCCATGGACTCCACGCCGAGGTGGACGACGAACATCCCGAACACCGCGAGGGCGCGTGCGGCGTCGATGCCGTCGATCCGGCCCCGGCCCGAGGACGGGCCCGCGGGGGCGGCGGAGGTCTCGCCGGACTGGTTCTGTGTCACGCCCGTCAGGCTATGCCGTCGCCCGCGCGGCGACAACGGGCCGGGGCACGTGGCCGGTGGCGGCCACGTGCCCCGGCGCGGCCGCCGTCAGCCCGCGCTCTCCCGCTCCCCGGCCAGGGTGCTGAAGAAGTCGAGCGCCTCGGGGTTGGCCAGCGAGTCGCGGCTGGCGACCCGCTCGGGCCGCTCCCCCATGAGGATGCGCTTGACCGGCACCTCCAGGACCTTGCCCGACAGGGTCCGGGGCACCGCGCCGATGACGCGGACGCGGTCGGGCACGTGGCGGGGCGAGCAGTCGGTGCGGATGCGGCGGGCGATCTCCCGGGGCAGGTCGCCCTCCAGGTCGGCGCCCTCCCGCAGCACGGTGAACAGCTCGATCCGGGAGGAGCCGTCGGCCTGGGGCACGTCCACGACCAGCGCGTCGACGACCTCGTCCAGGGCCAGGACCGCGCGGTAGATCTCGCTGGTGCCCATGCGCACGCCGCCGCGGTTGATGGTGGAGTCGGAGCGGCCGTAGATGACCGCGGTGCCGCGGTCGGTGATCGCGATCCAGTCGCCATGCCGCCAGACGCCCGGGTAGACGGAGAAGTAGCTGTCGCGCAGCCGCTCGCCGCTGTCGTCGCCCCACAGGAACAGCGGCATGGACGGGGCGGGCTCGGTGACGACCAGTTCGCCGACCTCGTTGACCAGCTCCCTGCCCTCGGGGTCCCAGGAGGCCACGGCCATGCCCAGGGCCCGGGACTGGATCTCGCCCTCGTGGACGGGCAGGGTCGGGGTGCCGCCGACCAGGCAGCTGCACACGTCGGTGCCGCCGGAGGTGGAGAACAGCCACAGGTCCTCGCCGAACTCCTCATAGACCCAGGAGAAGGCCTCGGGGCTGAGCGGCGATCCGGTGGAGCCGATGGCCCTGAGCGCGGACAGGTCTCGGCCCCGGCGGGGGTGGACGCCCTCCTTCATGCAGGAGGAGAGGAACCCTGCGCTGGTGCCGAAGACGGTGACCCCGGCCTCGGCGGCCAGGTCCCACAGGGCGTCCAGGTCGGGGGCCGCGGGGCTGCCGTCGTACAGGACGATGGAGGCCTTCGTCAGCAGCACGCTGACCAGGAAGTTCCACATCATCCAGCCGGTGGTGGTGAACCAGAAGACCCGGTCGTGCTCCCGGGCGTCCAGGTGCAGGTGGAGGTTCTTGAGCTGTTCGAGCAGGATGCCGCCGTGCCCGTGGACGATGGCCTTGGGCAGGCCGGTGGTGCCCGAGGAGTAGAGCACCCACAGGGGGTGGTCGAAGGGGACGGAGGCGAACTCCAGCTCGGCCCCGGCCCCGGACTCCTCCAGTCGGCCCCAGGGCAGGGTGCCGTCGAGGGACTCCCCGGGGTGGAGGTAGTCGAGCAGGACGGTGTGCTCGACGGTGGGCAGGGCCGCGCGCAGCTCCTCCACGACGGGGCGGCGGTCGAAGTCCCTGCCCCCGTAGCGGTAGCCGTCCACGGCGAGCAGGACCTTGGGCTCGATCTGGGCGAAGCGGTCGATGACGCTGCGCACGCCGAAGTCCGGGGAGCAGGAGGACCACACCGCGCCCAGGGAGGCCGCGGCGTAGAAGGCGGCGACGGTCTCGGGCAGGTTGGGCAGGTAGGCCACGACGCGGTCGCCGGGGCCCACCCCCAGTCCGCGCAGTCCGGCGGCGATGGCGGCGGTGCGGCGGCGCAGGTCGCCCCAGGTCCACTCGCCGAGGCCGCGCAGTTCGGTGGCGTGGCGGATGGCCACGCGGTCGTCGTCGCGGCCCTCGAAGAGGTGCCGGGCGTAGTTGAGGGTGGCACCGGGGAACCACTCGGCCCCGGGCATGGCGCGCTCGCCCAGGACCCGCTCGTAGGGGGTGTCGGAGCGCACGCCGTAGTACTCCCAGACCGACTCCCAGAAGCCGTCGACGTCGGTGACCGACCAGCGCCACAGGGAGTCGTAGTCGAAGGACGCGGCGGAGGCGTCGCCGAAGGCCCGGACCCCCTTCTCGCGCTCGGCCCATCGGGCGAACGCGACGATGTTGGAGGACGCGGCCCTCTCCCCGTCGGGCTTCCAGAGCACCCGGGGCACGCTGTTCTCCGTCATTGGCCCGCCTTCCCATTCGCACTGTGTTCCGCACGGCGTGTTGCCGGCCGTGTGTTGCTGTGAGACCCATCTAACAACACCACATGTCGGCGGCCACGGCCCGGCCCCCGGGGTGACGGGGGCCGGGGGGCGCGTCGAGTGCGCAGGTCACCGGTGGGAGGGGACCTGTGTGCGGGACCCGCCGCCGGGCGGGCGCGCGGGCGTGGGCGGTACCCGTTGACAGGGGCCGGAGGCGGGTGGGAGAGCCGGTGACCGGATCTTTGCCGCGCCTTCCGGGGCGCGGGCGGCGGCCCCGGACCGGGCGGTCGCCTCAGTCGCCGCGCAGCGCGGCCACCGCGGCCGCCGGGGAGTCGACCACCGGGGAGCCGGTGGCCTCCAGGCGGGCGCGGGACATCAGGCCGCTGGTGACGAGGATGGAGCGGGCCCCGGCCTCGCGGGCGGCGCGGGCGTCGTCGTCGATGTCGCCGATCAGCACGACCCGGGCCGGGTCGATGCCCTGGTGTTCGAGGTGGCGCACCAGGTGCTCGGCCTTGGAGTCGTCCTCGGTCTGGAACCGGCGGCCGTCCACCCGGGTGAAGTGCCCGGTCAGCCCGCGCTCCTCGATCAGGGGCACCAGGTGCTCGTGGGAGGCCATGGACAGCAGGGACTGGGTGCCGCCGCCGCGGGTCCACTCCCGCAGGACGTCGGGGACGCCCGCGGTGAGTTCACAGGAGGACAGCAGCTCCTGGTAGCTGCTGTCGTAGTGCCTCTCGGCCCGCTCCCACTCGCCCTCCTCGAAGGCCCGGCCGAGGAGCTCCTCGTAGCAGGGGATGAGGGGACGGCGGAAGACGGAGCGCCAGTGGTCCAGCTCCACGGGGTCGCGGCCGAACAGCTCGCACACGGCGTTCACCGCGGCGAGGTTGGCGTGGTTGTCGTTGAGGAGGGTGCCGTTCCAGTCCCAGACGATGTGGGTGCTGTCGTGTCGGTCGAAAGTCGTCTCAGCCATTGACCGCACTTTACGGGCACCGGCCCCGGTCGGGGAATGCGTCGTGCGCCACCCCGGCCCGGCTCCCACGCCCGACGGGGAGCCTCACCCGGGACGGGTCTCCCCCGCCGGGCCACCGCCCTCCGCGCCGGTGGGCTCGCCCGTGTCCGTCCCCTGCGGGCCGGCGCCCCGCGCCTCGCGGCGTTCCCGGCGCAGCCGCCGCCCGCGCCGGACCGCCCACACGCCCGCCGCCACCATGAGCGGGAACACGACGAGGACGAGGACGGGCACCAGGAGGGCCAGCAGCGAGGTGACGAAGCTGACGACGTCCTCCAGGAAGGAGGCCACCGGGGCCGCGCACCCCAGGGACACGGAGTTGGCCACCGGCCGGGCCAGGGACTTGACCGCGTGGAAGGCCAGGGAGACGACCACGCCCGCGACCACCGCCCACCAGGAGACCCCGTCCCCGCCCGCGGCGGCGCCGGAGGCGGCCCCGGTGATCTCGCCGAACTCCACCGCGGAGGCCCCCGCCCCGAAGGTGATGCCGCCGGAGGTGGGCCGCACCACGGTCTGGAGGGCGTCGTTGAAGCTGTCGACCGCGGGGATCTTGTCCGCCGCGAACTCCACGACCAGCAGCACGGTGAGGACCACGAGGGTGGCGGGGTGCTCGATCCACTGCCAGGACTCCCCCAGCGGGACCAGGTCGGTGAAGCGTGCGAGCAGTCCGACGAGGAGGAGGGGGATGTAGGCGTTGAGCCCGGCCGCGGAGGCCAGGCCCAACCCGGTCAGTGTGGTGAGCATGCGCTTCCTTCTGTGCTCCCGGGGTGGGGCGCCGTGCGGTCGTGCGGTCATCGCCCGGCGCCGCTGTACCCGTGTTGACGCTCGCGGAGCACGCGGGGTTCTCGGTCCGGCCCCCTACTGCCGGTAGTTCTCGACCTCGGAGACGGGGCGCGGCTCGGCCTCGTCGGGGTCCTGGTCGAACTCGCTGCGGGCCCTGCGCTGGCGGAGCAGGTCCCAGCACTGGTCGAGCGCCTCCTCGACCTGCTTGATGCGGGCGCGCTCCTGCGGGTCCAGCCCTCCGGCGGTGGAGCGGAGCGCGTGCTCCTCGTCGATCAGTCCGCGGATGGTGGCCATGATGTCGTTCTCGGCGCTGTCAGTCATACCGCCATGGTCGGTTCGGGGCGGGGCCGCGGGCAAGGCTCCCCACCCCCGCGTTGCCCAGAGCGGACCGGACGTTTACGCGCGGTGACGGCCCCCGCGCACGGCACGCGGGCGTCCGCGTGCGCGGCGACCGGTCCCCGTTCGTCTGGGAAACTCCTACTACGGCCGCGTTGGCGGTGAGACGCGCGTCCACGGGGGGCGCACCGGCGGAATGCGTTCCCGGCCCCCGCCGTTGGATACCACGAGGGGGTATGGTAATGGCATCTGAGCAGGAACGACACGGAAGCGGGAGCATGGCTGCGACCCACGGTTACAGTAACGACAAGCAGAGCCACATCAACCGGCTGCGCCGTATCGAGGGCCAGATCCGCGGGCTGCAGCGGATGGTCGAGGACGACCAGTACTGCATCGACATCCTGACCCAGACGTCGGCGGCCAACAAGGCGCTGCGGTCCTTCGCGCTGTCCATGCTCGACGAGCACCTCAAGCACTGCGTGTCCAACGCGGTGGCCAACGGCGGCGAGGAGGCGGACGCGAAGGTGCGCGAGGCCTCCGAGGCGATCGCCCGCCTGGTCCGTTCCTGACCCCGCCGCTCCCGCCCCCGCGCCCGGCCTGCCGCGGCGGGGCGTCGCGGCAGGCCGGCGGGGCACGGCGGTCCGGACCCGGCGGAGTCCGGACGGCCCCCGGTCAGTGCACGCCGTAGCGCGCGTGCAGGTTCTCCAGCAGGCGCGCGCCCTCCCGGCGGGAGGCCTCCGCGTCCAGGTAGTCGACCGACTCGTTGGCCACGAACGAGGACGGGCGCCCGCCGTCGGCGAACCCCAGGCGCGAGGTGTCGCCGCCGGTGGCCTTGCGGATCCCCCAGTTGGCCAGGATGCGCGCCCGCGCGGTCGCCGAGGGCACCGCCATCAGGTGGTACCCGCGGGTGACGCCCAGCGCGGGCAGTCCGCTCAGCTCCATCTGCATGACGCGCGCCAGCGCGTCGTTGCCGCTCAGGTCCACGACCAGCCCCATGTCCCGGTGCCGGAACTCCTTCATCGGGCGCCCCAGGACCGACGAGACCACGTTCTCGGCGACAGTGGCCGCCTGGCGCGTGGCGTACTGGGCGGTCGGCGGGCAGTAGTCGCTGTCCTCGTGCGAGAGGTTGGGCACCGCCGCGGCGTCGCCGACGGCGAAGACGTCGTCGAGTCCGGGGACCCGCAGGTCGGCGCCGACCTCCAGGCGCCCCTTCTGGGTGGGCTTGTCCAGGGTCGACATGAGCGGGCTGGGCGAGACGCCCGCCGTCCAGATGAGGGTGCGGCAGGGCAGGGCGCGGCCGTCGGTGAGCACCACCTTGTCGTCGGTCACCTCGCGCACGCTCACCTTGAGCTTGACCTCGACGCCGATGGAGCGCAGCAGGTCGAGCGCCTTGCGGCCGAGGCGGTCGCCGAGCTCGGGCAGCACCTTGGGCGCGATGTCCACCAGGTGCCAGCGGATCACCGAGCGCAGGTCCGGGTAGCGCTTGGCCGCCTCCTGGCACAGGCGCATGAGCGAGGCCGCGGTCTCGACGCCGGTGTAGCCGCCGCCGACGACGACGAAGCGGCAGCGCTCCTCGCGCTCGGCCGGGTCGCGGCTGTCGTTGGCCAGCTCCAGCTGGGCCAGGACGTGGTCGCGCAGGAGCACCGCCTCGGCCAGCGTCTTGGCGCCGTAGGCGTGCTCGGCCAGACCGGGGATGTCGAAGGCGCGGGTGACCCCGCCGGGCGCCAGGACCAGGCGGTCGTAGCGGACCGGGGCGAGTTCGCCGGTGGGGCGCCGTACGACGACCACGCGGTCCCCCGGGTCCACGCCGACGGCGTGTCCGGGGACGAACCGGGTCTGCCGGGTCAGCCGGTGCACCGACATGGCGACCGACTGCGGTGTGAGCAGCCCGGAGGCCACCTGCGGCAGCAGGGGGCTGTAGAGCATGTAGTCGTGCGGCGCGACGAGGGCGATGTCCGCCGCGCCCGCCGGGATGCGGCGTTCGAGGTGGCGCAGGGTGTGGAGACCACCGAAGCCCGCGCCGACCACCACGATACGAGGCCGAGACATAGACAGCGCTCCTTCTGACGTGTCGTGGGGCGGGACGGCTGAGTGCGTCCGTTGGGCCGTTGGACGCAGCACTACCCACAAGACCGCGGCCAATGTATGGCCGGGTCGGCGGATCCCGGAGCCGCCACCCGTGACCTGCCGGGGACTTTGCCCGCCGTTGGCGGCCCCTGTGGAGGACGGGGCGGCCCCCGGACCGGCCCGAAACACCCGTGCGGGGGAGTTCGTGATTTCCGTGACTTTCTGTAACAAGATAATCACGGCAGGCACTGACGCTCGACACGAAGGGAGTCGTGAACGCGTATGCGTACGTTCACCAGGATCACCGCCGCGGCGGTACTGGCCGCCGGACTGACCGTCGCCGGTACGGGGGCCGCCGTGGCCGCCACCGCGGACCAGGACGACTCGCGTCCCGGGGGAGTGCTCGGTTTCCTCTTCGACGGGGTCTTCGGGGAGAACACCGACCCGCCGGTCGTCGGGGAGGACGAGGACCCGGAGACCCCCGCCGAGGAGGCCCCTGAGGCTCCGGCCGAGGAGGCCCCCGCCCAGGAGGCCCCCACGGCTCCGGCGGAGCAGGGCACGGACACGGGCGGCGCCACGGGCGGCGTGTAGGACGCGGGCGTGGTGCCGGGGCGGGCCGCGGGCCCGCCCCGGCCCCCTGTCAGGGCCCGAGCCGGATCCGGACGACCCCGGTGCCGCCCAGGTCCAGCCACACGCTGTCGGGTGTGCGCACCAGCCGCAGGACCAGGGTCCGGCACCGCGGGCAGCTCGCCACCAGACCGGGTCCGTCCGTCGTCACGTACAGCTCGGCGAAGGTCCCGCACGCCCCGCACACCGAGCAGCGGCGCTCGGCCGAGGTCAGGTCCACCGACATGATCTCCGACAGCGGTCCGGCCAGCGCGTTGGCGTCCAGGTGCTCCGGTTCCCTCATCCGCCACCTCCACCCGAGCCGAAACGCTCGGTACGCACCCGCCGGGGGTCGTGCCCCAGCGCGACCAGGGCGTCGGCCACCGTCTCCACGAAGCCGGTGGGCCCGCACACGAAGCACACCGGCGCGAACTCGGCGGGGAGGCCGTGCGTGTCGAGTTCGGCCGCGCCCAACCGCCCCGGTCCCCGGAGCGCGCCCTCGGGCGCGCGGCGCGTGTAGGCCAGGAACACGTCGACCCCTCCGTCGCCCGGCCGGTGCGCGCCCAGCTCCCCCCGGTAGTACCGGTCCTCGGGGGTGCGCAGCGAGTACAGCACCCGGAACAGGGCCCGGCCGCCCGTCCGGCGCCGCTCGCGCACCATCGCCATCAGCGGGACCACGCCCGAGCCGCCGCCCACCAGGACCGCCGGGTCGGGCGACGCGGCGTCCCACACGAACCAGCCGCCCAGCGGGCCGCGGACCTCCACACGGTCGCCCGGCGCGAACACGTCCACCAGGTAGGGGGAGACCTCCCCGCCCGCCACCCGCTGCACGGTCAGCTCGACGCGCCCGCCGTCCGCGGCCGAGGCGATCGAGTAGCCGCGCTGGGCGGTGTAGCCGTCCTCGGCGGTCAGGCGCACGTCCACGTGCTGGCCCGGCCGGTGCCCGGGCCACCCCGGCACCTCCAGGACCAGGGTCCTGGCGCTCGCGGTCTCCCACCGGTCGGCCACCAGTTCGGCGGGCCGCCAGGCCGCCATCAGTCGCCCTGGTAGCGCTGTTCGCGCCACGGATCGCCGTAGTCGTGGTACCCGGCCTGCTCCCAGAACCCGGGCTCGTCCCCGTCGAGCAGCCGCAGCCCGCGCACCCACTTGGCCGACTTCCAGAAGTACAGGTGCGGGACCAGCAGCCGGGCGGGTCCGCCGTGTTCGGGGGCCAGCGGTTCCCCGCCGAAGCTGTGCACCACCCAGGCCCGGCCGTCGGTGAGGTCCTGGAGCGGCAGGTTGGCGGTGTAGCCGCCGTGGCTGACCGCCAGGGCGTACTCGGCCGCGGTCTCCACGTCCTCCAGGAGGATGTCCACGCTCACGCCCGCCCAGTCGGTGTCCAGCTTGGACCAGCGGGTGACGCAGTGGATGTCCACGCGGGGCCGCTCCTGGGGCAGGTCCAGGAACTCGTCCCACGTCCAGGAGTGCGTGCCGCCCGCCTCGTCGGCGATCGCGAAGGTCCATTCGGCCGTGTCCACGTGCGGTGTGGGACCGGCCGACAGGACGGGGAAGTCGTGGGTCTCGTACTGCCCCGGGGGCACACGCGAGGGGTCGCCTCCCCTACGCCCCTGGAAACCCCTGCTCACCACGTTCATGGCGCTCCTCCTCTCCGGTGCCTGGCGCCCTGTCTACCCGGCGGCGGGTCAGCGCAGGGCATGACCGGCGCCAAATCCCGGGATGGGCCGTCAGGGGCACGGCGGGCGGGGGCGCCCGGTACCGGAGGAGCACGCGGGTACGGGGGGACGGCGGCCGGAACCGGCTCGGGGCGAACGCTCAGTCGGGCTCGGCGGCGGGGACGGTCAGGGCGGCCCGGCCCATCTCCAGCAGCAGCCCCGCCATGTGCCGCCGCGACAGCTCGCCCCGGCTGTGCGGGGTGGAGTTGAGCAGCCCGAACACGGCGTGCACGGCGGCGCGCAGGACGGTGGCCGAGGCGTCGGGGCGCAGCTCGCCCAGCACCCCCACCCACTGCTCGACGTAGCCGCGCTGGAGGCGGCGCACCCGGCGCCGGTCGGCGTCGGTGAGGTTGCCCAGCTCCCGGTCGTGCACCGTGATCAGGTCGGGCTCGTCCAGGGCGAAGGCGATGTGCCCGCGCAGCAGGGCCTCCAGCGCCTCCTCGGCGCCCGACGCCCGCACCACCAGCTCGCCGCCCCGGAGCGCCAGGCGTTCGCTGACGTCCACCAGCACCGCGCCGAGCAGCTCCTGCTTGCCGCGGAAGTGGCGGTACAGGGCGGGCCCGGTCGTGCCGACGGCGCGGCCGAGGTCGTCGATGGACACCCCCCGGTAGCCGCGCTCGGCGAAGAGCCGCGCCGCCGCGCCCAGGAGCGCCGCGCGCCGCTCGCCCGCGGGTCTGGCCCCCATCCGGTCTCCTCCCCTCCCCCGGTGTCGCGCCGGGCCCTGGACACCCATGTTAGTAGTCACTAACATCCCAGATGTTAGTGAGCATTAACACCCCTCCACGAGAGGACACCATGAGCAGGGCACCTGTGCTCGGCACGGCGGTGGACACCGCCGGGCCCGCGTTCGCCGCCAACGACGCGGCGAACCGCGCCCTCGCCCTGGAGCTGCGCGAGCGGATCGCCACCGCGGCCCTGGGCGGCCCGGAGAGGACCCGGACACGGCACGTCGAGCGGGGCAAACTCCTGCCGCGCGACCGCGTGGACCTCCTCCTGGACCCCGGCTCCCCCTTCCTGGAGATCGCCCCCCTGGCCGCGTACGGGCTCTACGGCGCGGACGGACAGGACGCCCCCGGTGCCGGGATGATCGCGGGCGTGGGCCGGGTCATGGGCCGCCCGACGGTCGTGGTCGCCAACGACGCCACGGTCAAGGGCGGCAGCTACTACCCCATGACCGTCAAGAAGCACCTGCGCGCCCAGGAGGTGGCGCTGCACAACCGGCTTCCGTGCGTCTACCTCGCCGACTCCGGGGGCGCGTTCCTGCCCATGCAGGACGACGTCTTCCCCGACCGCGAGCACTTCGGCCGGATCTTCTACAACCAGGCCACCATGTCGCGGATGGGCATCCCGCAGATCGCCGCGGTGCTGGGCTCGTGCACGGCGGGCGGCGCCTACGTCCCGGCGATGAGCGACGAGGCGGTCATCGTGCGCGAGCAGGGCACGATCTTCCTGGGCGGCCCGCCGCTGGTCAAGGCGGCCACCGGCGAGGTCGTCACCGCCGAGGAGCTGGGCGGCGGCGACCTGCACTCGCGGGTGTCGGGGGTCACCGACCACCTGGCCGACGACGACGCGCACGCCCTCACCCTCGTCCGGCGCATCGCCGACACCCTCGGCCCGCCCGAACCGCCCGCGTGGGAGGTGCGCGAGCCCCGTCCCCCGGCGCTGGACCCCGGCGAGCTGTACGGGGTGGTGCCCGCCGACACGCGCACCCCCTACGACGTGCGCGAGGTCATCGGCCGGATCGTGGACGGCAGCGAGTTCACCGAGTTCAAGGCCGAGTACGGCACGACCCTGGTCACCGGGTTCGCGCACCTGCACGGCCACCCGGTCGGGATCGTCGCCAACAACGGCATCCTGTTCGCCGAGTCCGCCCTCAAGGGCGCCCACTTCATCGAGCTGTGCGACCGGCGCGGCGTGCCGCTGGTCTTCCTCCAGAACATCTCCGGGTTCATGGTCGGGCGGGACTACGAGGCGGGCGGCATCGCCAAGCACGGGGCGAAGATGGTCACCGCCGTGGCCTGCGCCCGCGTCCCCAAGTTCACCGTGGTCGTGGGCGGCTCCTTCGGCGCGGGCAACTACAGCATGTGCGGTCGGGCCTACTCGCCCCGGTTCCTGTGGATGTGGCCCAACGCGCGCATCTCGGTGATGGGCGGCGAGCAGGCCGCCTCGGTGCTCTCCACCGTCCGCCGCGACCAGATGGCCGCGCGCGGGCAGGAGTGGTCCGCCGAGGACGAGGAGGCCTTCAAGGCGCCCGTGCGCGACCAGTACGAGGAGCAGGGCGGTCCCTACTACTCCACCGCGCGGCTGTGGGACGACGGCGTCATCGACCCCGCCGACACCCGCGACGTGCTCGCCATGGCCCTGTCCGCCGCCCGCCACGCCCCGCTGGAGCCGGTGGGCTACGGCGTCTTCCGGATGTGAGGAACCCTTGACCACAACGCCACGCACGAAACCGGGCGTCCGCGGGCCCGCGCGCATCATGGTCGCCAACCGGGGCGAGATCGCGCTGCGCGTCATGCGCACCCTGCGCCGCATGGGCATCAGCCCGGCCACCGTGTACACCGACGCCGACGCGAACGCCCCGCACGCCCTCGCCGCCGACCTGGCGCTGCGGGTGGAGCACTACCTGGACGCCGAGGCGATCGTCGCCCTGGCCCTGGACTGCGGCGCCACCGGCGTGCACCCCGGCTACGGCTTCCTGTCCGAGAACGCCGGCTTCGCGCGCGCCTGCACCGACGCCGGGCTGGTCTTCATCGGCCCCCCGGCACCCGCGATCGAGGCCATGGGCGACAAGATCCGCGCGAAGGACACCGTGGCCGCCGCGGGCGTGCCCGTCCTGGGCGGGTTCACCGAGAGGCCCGGGCGGCCCCTGGGCGACGACGAACTCCTGCGCGCGGCCGAGGAGACCGGCTACCCGCTGCTCATCAAGCCCTCCGCCGGGGGCGGCGGCAAGGGCATGCGGTCCGTGCACTCCCCCGACGACCTGGTGGCCGGTGCGGCGGCCGCCCGGCGCGAGGCGCTGGCCTCCTTCGGCGACTCCACCCTGCTGGTGGAGCGGCTGGTGGAGCGGCCCCGCCACATCGAGGTGCAGGTCATGGCCGACTCCCACGGCAACGTCCTGCACCTGGGCGAGCGCGAGTGCAGTCTCCAGCGCCGCCACCAGAAGGTGGTGGAGGAGGCGCCCTCCCCCCTGCTCACCGACGCCCAGCGCGCCACCATGGGCGGGGCCGCCGTGGCCGCCGCCCGCTCGTGCGGGTACGTGGGCGCGGGCACGGTGGAGTTCATCGCCGAGGCGGGGCCGGGCGGCGACCTGTCGTTCTCGTTCCTGGAGATGAACACCCGCCTCCAGGTCGAGCACCCGGTCACCGAGGAGGTCGTCGCGGTGCGCGGCGAGCGCGGCGTGGACCTGGTCGAACTCCAGGTGCGGGTGGCCTACGGGGAGGCGCTGCCCTTCGCCCAGTCCGACGTGTCCTGGGTCGGGCACGCCGTGGAGTCGCGGATCTACGCCGAGGACGCCGACCGCGGGTTCCTGCCCACCGGCGGGCCGATCCTGTCCCTCGCTGAACCCCGGGGGCACGAGGTCCGGGTGGACTCGGGCATCGCCGAGGGCGGGCGGATCACCTCGGACTTCGACCCGATGCTCGCCAAGGTGATCACCTGGGGCGCGGACCGCGCCGAGGCCCTGAACCGGATGGACTCCGCGCTGGGCTCCTACCAGCTGCTGGGCTGCGTGACCAACACCGCCTACCTGCGCCGTCTGCTGCGCCACCCGCGTGTGGTCGCCGGGGACCTGAGCACCGACCTCATCGCCTCCGACCCGCCCGCACCGGCTCCCGAGCGGACCCTCGACGAGGTGTACGCGGCCGCGGCCCTGGACCACCAGCTCGACCTGGAGACGGAGCCGGACGCCGACCGCTTCGCCGTGCCGGACGGCTGGCGGATGGGCGGCCCCGCCTGGACCCCGTGGCGGCTGCGGCTCTCCGGGCGCGAGGCCGTCGCGGTCCGGGTGCGCCGTGACGGGGAGCCGGGGCGCTACCTGGTGAGCGTGGCGGAGGGGGAACCCGTCGCGTTCGGGGCCCGGCGCTCCGCCGACGGCACCCGGCTCACCGTCACCGACGGCCGCGCCACCCGCACCTACGCGCGCGCCGACGATCCCGGCACCGCGCACCGCTGGCTGGGCTCGGGCGGCGCCGCCTGGAGCCTGCACGAGGAGCCCGTCGCGGCCGCGCTGCGCGAGGACGACGCCGCCGCCGACGGGACCGTGCGCAGCCCCATGCCCGGCACGGTGCTCTCCGTCGCCGTGCGGGTGGGGCAGGCGGTGAGCGCGGGGACCCCGCTCGCCGTCGTGGAGGCCATGAAGATGGAGCACTCCGTCACCTCTCCCGTCGACGGGACCGTCGCGGCCGTGGCGGTGCGCCCCGGCGCGTCCGTGCCCATGGACGCCGTCCTGGTCACCGTCGAACCCGTCCCGAACGCGTCCGCCGACACCCCGTCGGACGCGCCCTCCCCCGCCACCAGCGAGGAGTCGCACGCATGAACCGTCACCAGCTCTCGACCGAGCACGCCGACCTGCGGGCCGCCGTGGAGGAGTTCGCCCGAGACGAGGTCGCCCCGGTCATCGGCGACTACTACGAGCGGGAGGCCTTCCCGTACGAGATCGTCGCCAAGATGGGCCGGATGGGCCTGTTCGGGCTGCCCTTCCCCGAGGAGCACGGGGGCATGGGCGGCGACTACTTCGCCCTGTGCCTGGCCCTGGAGGAGCTGGCCCGGGTGGACTCCTCGGTGGCGATCACCCTGGAGGCCGGGGTGTCGCTGGGCGCGATGCCGATCTTCCGGTTCGGCACCGAGGACCAGAGGAAGGCGTACCTGCCGCGGCTGACCTCGGGCAAGGCGCTGGGCGCGTTCGGGCTGACCGAGCCCGACGGCGGGTCCGACGCGGGCGCCACCAGGACCACGGCCCGCCTGGAGGACGGCCAGTGGGTGATCAACGGGACCAAGTCCTTCATCACCAACTCGGGCACCGACATCACCGCGCTGGTGACCGTCACGGCCGTGACCGGGCGCCGGGAGGACGGGCGGCCGGAGATCTCCTCGATCCTGGTGCCCGCGGGCACACCGGGCTTCTCCGTGGGCCAGAAGTACTCCAAGGTGGGGTGGAACGCCTCCGACACCAACGAGCTGGTCTTCGAGGACTGCCGGGTGCCCGAGGCGAACCTGGTCGGCGAGCGCGGGCGCGGGTACGCCCAGTTCCTGCGGATCCTGGACGAGGGCCGCATCGCCATCGCGGCGCTGTCGGTGGGCCTGGCGCAGGGCTGCGTGGACGAGAGCGTGCGCTACGCCCACGAGCGGCACGCCTTCGGCAACGCGATCGGCAGCTACCAGGCGATCCAGTTCAAGATCGCGGAGATGGAGGCGCGTGCGCACACCGCGCGGCTGGCCTACTACGACGCGGCCTCGCGCATGCTGGCGGGCGAGCCCTTCAAGAAGGAGGCGGCGGTCGCCAAGCTGGTGGCCTCCAACGCGGCCATGGACAACGCGCGGGACGCCACGCAGGTGTTCGGCGGGTACGGGTTCATGAACGACTACCCCGTGGGCCGCTTCTACCGGGACGCCAAGATCCTGGAGGTGGGCGAGGGCACCAGCGAGGTGCAGAAGATGCTCATCGCCCGCGAGCTGGGCCTGCCCGCCTAGGACCCCCGTCCGCGGACCCGGGCGTGTGCGCTCTCACGCCCGGGTCCGGTCGGCGGCGTACGGGCCTGGCTCGGCCCGGGCCGGGTGCTGGAACGCCGAGGACCCGGGCGGAGCGCCGCGTCGGCGGTTGACGTGCGAGGAGCGGTTGCGGCACGGGCGGAGCGAACGGTGGCCGGTTCCGGACAGCCCTCACCCTCCGTGTCCGCCGCATGACCGCGCACCGTCGGGGCCGCGGGGGCGGGAAGGGCCGTGTGGCAGGCGAAGGAGGGTCCCCGAGCCGCGCGGAGGAAGGCGTTCGCGCAGGTGGTGACCGGGCGGGGACGCGCGGTGACGGTGACGTCGCGCCCGTTCCGGGTAGACCGTGGGCGGACACCGCGAGGCCGCGGCCCCCCAGCGTCACCGCGGAACAACAACAAGGGGTGACAAGCACCCGAAATCAACACAGAATGGACCCGTACGGCCAGCGCGGGTCCCCGACTTTCCCGACCCGACCCGCTCAGGATGGGCTCTTCGCGGCCCACGGCCACCTCACATCCCCCAGCCGGAGGAGACATGGAAGGCGCCCTGTCTGTGATCGCGCTGGTCGCCGTCGTCATGTCGGCCGGCACGATCGCGGTCGCCGCGCACTTCCGCAAGGAACGCTCCACCGAGCTGCGCGGATGGGCGCGTGAACGCGGGTGGGCCTACACCGAACAGCTCCCCAGTCCGCTGGGGGACGCCGTGCTCCCCCGGGCCGCCCTCGGGCCGCACCCGCGCGCACAGCACGTGCTCACCGGCCGCCGGGGCCAGCACCTGGTCGTCGCCTTCGAGCAGACCCACACCGCGGGCAGGGGCGCGGAGCGGGTCCGCCGCGTCCACCGCGTGGTGGCCGTGCGCACCCCCGGACCCAACGCCGAACTACAGATACTGCGCAGGCGCGACCCGGACGCCTCCGACGACGACTTCGCCGGTGCCTTCCACGCGACGGGCAACGACCCCGCGTTCACCGGGACCGTGCTCGACAACGTGGTCACCAAGTGGCTGCTGACCGATCCCAGGTCCCGGTCCCTTCCCGTACGCTTCAGCGGGGACTACGTCCTCACGTGGGCGGCCATGCGGCTGGATCCCGACCGGGCCGTGACCGCCGCCGACTACCTGATCGCCCTCGTGGAGCGGGTCCCCGCCGAGGCCTGGAAACGGCGCGCCCCCGGCCGCTGAGCGGCCTTACGCGCAGGTCCGGGCATCCGGCCCCGCTCCGTGAGGCGGATAAAATTCGCCTTGCCCCCGTAGCAACAAGGAGTACCGCCCTCATGAGTGACCCCAACGCGACGCACCGCATCTCGCGCGCGGACCTGTTCCGCGACGACGAGGAGGAGACCAACGCCCCGGACCCCAACGCGACCGCACGCATCTCCCGTGCGGACCTGTTCCGCGACGAGGAGGAGTCCCAGGCGCCCGGCGAGCGGCGCTGACCCGAGACGGCGGAGCGCCCACCCGGTCACCCCGGATGGGCGCTCCTCTCGTGTGCGGTTCGGGCGCCCACGGGGTTCCCGTTCTTCGGACGCCCGAACCAGGAAGACACCGCGCCGCAGGCGGTCGTTGAGGGCGGTAGCCCGTCCCGACGCGCAGCGTCCCCGAAGAACGCTGTCTAGCGGCGCTCGCGGACGGCGGCGACGATCTCGGCCACCGCCTCGTCCAGCGGCACCCCGTTGTTCTGCGAACCGTCCCGGTAGCGGAAGGACACCGCGTTCTTGCTGACGTCCTCGTCACCGGCCAGCAGCATGAAGGGCACCTTCTGCTTCTGGGCGTTGCGGATCTTCTTCTGCATGCGGTCGTCGCTGGCGTCCACCTCGACGCGGATGCCCTCCGCGCGCAGTCTGGCGGCGAGCTCGCGCAGGTAGGGCACGTGCTCGTCGGCGATGGGGATGCCGACCGCCTGCACCGGCGCCAGCCAGGCCGGGAACGCGCCCGCGTAGTGCTCCAGCAGGACGGCGAAGAAGCGCTCGATGGAGCCGAACAGGGCGCGGTGGATCATCACCGGGCGCTGGCGCGAGCCGTCGGCCGCGGTGTACTCCAGGTCGAACAGCTCGGGCAGGTTGAAGTCCAGCTGGATGGTGGACATCTGCCAGGTGCGGCCGATGGCGTCCTTGGCCTGCACCGAGATCTTGGGGCCGTAGAAGGCGGCGCCGCCCGGGTCCATGACCAGTTCCAGGCCCTGCTTCTGCGCGGCCTCGCGCAGGGTCTCGGTGGCCTCCTCCCAGACCTCGTCGCCGCCGACGTACTTCTCCGGGTCCTTGGTGGACAGCTCCAGGTAGAAGTCGTCCAGGCCGTAGTCGCGCAGCAGTTCGAGCACGAAGGTCAGCAACGAGTCGAGCTCGTCCGCCATCTGCTCCTTGGTGCAGTAGATGTGCGCGTCGTCCTGGGTGAAGCCGCGGGCGCGGGTCAGGCCGTGCACCACGCCCGACTTCTCGTACCGGTACACGGTGCCGAACTCGAACAGGCGCAGCGGCAGCTCACGGTAGGAGCGCCCGCGCGCGTCGAAGATCAGATTGTGCATCGGGCAGTTCATCGGCTTGAGGTAGTAGTCCTGGCCGCCGTCGAGCTGCATGGGGGGGTACATCCCGTCCGCGTACCAGCTCAGGTGCTGGGACTTCTCGAACAGGGTGCTCTTGGTGGCGTGCGGGGTGTAGACGAACTCGTACCCGCTCTCCTCGTGCCGCCGCCGCGAGTAGTCCTCCATGACCCGGCGGACGGTGCCGCCCTTGGGGTGGAAGACCGCCAGACCCGAGCCGATCTCGTCCGGGATGGAGAACAGGTCCAGCTCGGAGCCGAGCTTGCGGTGGTCGCGCTTCTCGGCCTCCTCCAGGAAGGTCAGGTGGTCCTTGAGGGCCTCCTTGCTCTCCCAGGCGGTGCCGTAGACGCGCTGCAACTGCGGGTTGGTCTCCTTGCCGCGCCAGTAGGCGGCGGCGGTGCGCATGAGCTTGAATGCCGGGATGACGCGGGTGGTGGGCAGGTGCGGACCGCGGCACAGGTCCTTCCAGCACAGCTCGCCGGTGCGCGGGTGGACGTTGTCGTAGATGGTGAGCTCACCGGCTCCCACCTCCACACCGGCGCCCTCGGCGGCCTCGGTGGCGCCGCCCTTGAGCCCGATCAGCTCCAGCTTGTAGGGCTCGGTGGCCAGTTCGGCGCGGGCCTCCTCGTCCGAGACGACCCGGCGGTCGAAGCGCTGCCCCTGCTTGACGATCTGCTGCATCTTCTTCTCGATGCTCTTCAGGTCGGCGGGGGTGAAGGGCTCTGCGACGTCGAAGTCGTAGTAGAAGCCGTTCTCCACGGGCGGGCCGATGCCCAGCTTGGCCTCGGGGAAGAGCTCCTGGACGGCCTGGGCCAGCACGTGCGCGGTGGAGTGGCGCAGGATCGCCCGCCCCTCCTCGGAGTCGATGGCGATCGGCTCGACGGTGTCGCCCTCGCGCAGTTCCCGGGCGAGGTCGCGCGGCTCGCCGTTGACCAGCGCGGCGATGACGGTCCTGCCGTCGGCCTCCAGAGCCTGGCCCGCCGTAGTGTTCGCCGCCACCGCACGCGGGGTTCCGGCGAGGGTGATGTGCAGCTCAGGCGCGGCGGACACGGTGACTCCTAGGAAGACGTGGATGATGTCGAACGCGGACCGGCCGCTGTGCGCGGCCGGGCGTGTACTCCTTCCCGATGCTAGCGGCTTCGGGGCGGGGCCGCCCCGGTTGTCCACAGGCCGCGCGACCGCGCTGGCGACGCGGAGGACGTGGTGGGACGGTGGGATTCAGGCGCCGCGGACCCGGGGTCCGACCGGGGATTCGGTCAGGGATTCGGACTCTTCGGGGCGTACCCGCGTGAACCGCACACAGGAGGGGCAGGGAACCAGACAGGGACTGATCTGTCATGGAACGTCACCTTTCGTGGGACTGTCCACACCCTTACGAAAGGCCATTGATCCCGTTGTCAGGATCGGTGAGAATCAACAGATGCCCTGGCCATCGCCCCCAGTCGACCCGAATGCATCCACTCGCTTCGACCGAATACTGTGAGCGCATGTCACCGAGCCCCACCAATGACCCGCCGGCCCCGGAGACATCCCCCACCCGCCGCACCCGCGCGCGCAGGTGGCGGCGGATGCGCGCGCGGCTGCGTCTCTTCCGCAGGCGCATGCACACGCACCCCGCGCTGCGCCTGCCCTGGAGCGTGCTCGTGGGGACCGTCGGCGTGGTCGTGATCCTGGCCGGGCTGGTCATGATGGTCGTCCCGGGTCCGGGCCTGGCTTCGGTCATCCTGGGGCTGGTCATCCTCAGCACCGAGTTCCGGTGGGCGCAGAAGGTGGTGCGGCCCGCCCAGGTGTGGTTCCACCGCGCCGAGCGGTACGGGATGCGCCTGAAGGAGGAGTTCTTCCGGCGCCTGCGCGCGCGCAGGGCGGTGCGGCGCGGACGCCCCCTGCCGGACACCCCGTCCGACTAGCCCCCTGAAACCGGCCGGGCCCCTGTCGACGGCCCCGGTGGGCGGTGACGGCGCGCGGGCGCCGGACGCGGGGGGTTCGACCCCAGCCGACCGCGCCGGAGCACCCGCGTGGACGAGGCGGGCCCCGCGCGGGAGGGACGAGGCCCGGCGCGAACGGGACGGCGCCCCGCACAGACGAAAACGGTCCCACCGGGGGTAGCTACCCCCGAGTGGGACCGTCTCAGAGCCGTGTGGGCGATACTGGACTCGAACCAGTGACCTCGTCGGTGTGAACGACGCGCTCTAGCCAACTGAGCTAATCGCCCTGAGCTTCCTGCCTGCCCGCCCTGTCGGCCGGACAAGTAAGACTCTAGCGCACGTTCGGGGGTGCTCGACGCACACGGGAGCCCCCGGCGGACGCCGTTCCACGTGACGGAGGTCACATTAACCTTTCGAGGGACTCGCGGGAGTGTCCGCACCCACCCCCGATCCCCGCAGTGATAAGGAGTTCCCGCCCCCGTGGACCCGTCGAACACCACCCCTTCATTACCTCCGCGTGACGTGGGACACCCGACATTGGGAAATCTTTGGTTTGTCCTGGTCATTACAGTGACGAAGGATCGTGGCGCCGCACCGCGGCACGCCGGGCCCGCCGCACGGGCGGCGAGACCTCCGGTCCCACCCACCAAGAAAGCCTCCGTACTCACGTCATGTTCCGCGGGAAGCCGCGTTGGAGCCCGTGAGACGGCAACCGACCCGCGCCGCAACAGCAAGGCCGGACGAGAAAAGGTTTGGCGAACATGAACAGTAGCGACACCACTGCCACCGCCGAGCTGGGCCTGCGGCTCGTGGTCCCCGAACGCACGGCGGTCCCCCTGGTCGCGCGCCTGGACTACAGCGCGGACGACCCCTACGCCATACGGGTGGCCTTCCACACCGGCGAGGACAACCCCGTCGAGTGGATCTTCGCCCGCGAGCTCCTGACCGTCGGCATCGTGCGGCCGGTCGGCGAGGGCGACGTCCGCGTGTGGCCCTCCAAGGACGACAACGGCGACCGCAGTGTGAGCATCGCGCTCTCCTCCCCCTTCGGTCAGGCCGAGTTCGACACCCAGGTCTCTCCCCTGGCCGAGTTCCTCCACCGGACCTACGAGATCGTTCCGGCGGGCCAGGAGGGCCAGTTCGTGAACCTCGACGAGGAGATCCAGCAGCACCTGCACTCCTGATCCGCGGGCCCCGGGCCCTTCGCGGAGCACTCCCGACGGCTGAGGGGGCGGCGCACCACGCGCCGCCCCCTCAGCCGTGTCCGCCCCCGGCTACCGGGATCAGGGGTCGATGTCGGCCGCGGAGCGCTCCGCGAACACCGACGCGGCCTTGGCGGTGACCGGTCCGGGCTCGGCCGACACCGCGCGGCCGTCCACGTGCAGGATCGGCTGCACGTCGCGCCCGGTGGAGGTCAGGAAGGCCTCGGTGACCTCGGGGAGGCGCTCCATGGGCACGTCCTCCTCCTCGCCCCCGAACCACTCCAGGACGAGTTCGCGGGTGATCCCCGCCAGCGGGCCCGCCGACAGCGGCGGGGTGACCAGCCTGCCGTCGAGCACCACGAAGATGTTGCTGCCGGTGCCCTCGCACAGGTTGCCGCTCACGTTGCGGAAGAGCGCCTCACTGGCGCCGCGCTGCTTGGCGTAGGCCAGGGCGCGCACGTTGTCGGCGTAGGAGGTGGTCTTGAGCCCGGCCAGGGCCCCGAACTCGTTGCGCGGCCAGGGGACCGTCGCCACGTCGGCGTGCGGAGCGATCCCGGGGAAGGGCCCCAGTGCCACGATGGCGGTCTGCTCGCCCGGGGCGCGGTCCGACCCCAGCGGCCCGGCTCCGTCGGTGACCGTGATGCGCACACGGGCGTCGGACAGCTCCGGGTTGGCCGCCACCGCGCGGGCGACGCCGTCGGCGATCAGCTCCAGGTCGGGTCCGGCCATGCCCAGCCCCTCCGCGGAGCGGGCCAGCCGCCTGAGGTGGCGGGTGAGGGCGAAGGGGCGGCCGCCGCGGGCCCGCACCGTCTCGAAGACCCCGTCACCCACCGTGATCCCGTGGTCGACCACGGGAATGCGCGCCTCGCTCTCGTCGACGACGGTGCCGCGACCGTACCCGGCACCCGCGATCCACACCTTCATCTGCCACCCCCACGTTCTCAAGAGCCCAGGTAGGGCCGGTGTCTGCACGATCCTCCCACCTCGTCGGCGTGTCACGACCCGCTCCTTCCGTAACCTCCGTACGGCGGGTTGGCAAGTCCCCTGACCGGCACCGGCCGATGGTCTAGTACCCATGCCCGTTTTGCGGAGGTATCGCGACTGGTCACACGGCTCGACGGTCTGGGCGGCCCACCCGGAATCCACCGTGGCGGCCGGACAGATAAGTTACGAATGACTATCATCTGGGCAACGCTTATGCGGGACCGGTGGCAGCCGAGTTCGGAGCTTTCCCCCAAGGCACCCCGGCGGCGGCCCGCAGTGCGCGTGTCCCACGTCACGCACGACCACTGACAGAGCAAAGAGAGACATGACCCCACCGAGTACCGCCCGCGGAGAGCTCAGCTGGTTGCTGGACGATCTCCTCACGCGTGCCTCCGGTACGCAGCACGCCATCGTCCTGTCCACCGACGGGCTCCTCATGGCCACCTCCAGCGGACTGGACCGTCCCGCCGCCGAGCACCTGTCCGCGATCGCCTCGGGGCTGCACAGCCTCGCGGGCGGGGCGAGCAAGCAGTTCGCCGCGGGCGGCATCCGCCAGAGCATCATCGAGATGGACCGCGCCTTCCTCTTCGTCGCCGCGGCCGGAGAGGGCGCCTGCATGGCGCTGATGTCGGACTCCGACAGCGACGTGGGCCTGATCGCCTACGAGATGAACAAGGTGATCGAGAGGGTCGGCCAGTACCTCTCGGCGCCTCCCCGACCCGACATGCCCTCCTCCCCGGCCCACGTGGAGAAGTAGCTCCCGCCGCCTCGGCGGGTCGGCGGGACCTGCCACGGCGGGGCACGGGTGCGCCCGGTGCGCCCGGCCGATTTCGCGCTTGGCCGGGAATCCGCTAGAGTTCTTAACGCAGCGAGGGGCGCTGACGGGGACGAACCCCGGAAGCCGGACTCGCCGCGCGGACGTGGCTCAGCTGGTAGAGCATCACCTTGCCAAGGTGAGGGTCGCGGGTTCGAATCCCGTCGTCCGCTCGAACGGAAGCGTTCCGCGCCCCCAGGGTCGCGGAGCGGTTCCGGCTCCGGAGTCCGCTCCGGGGCGCACGCGGACGTGGCTCAGCTGGTAGAGCATCACCTTGCCAAGGTGAGGGTCGCGGGTTCGAATCCCGTCGTCCGCTCGGAGAGGCCCGCATGGGTGTCACTCGACAGCCCCCCATCGCGTTCCGGCGGAGTGGCCGAGTGGTTGAGGCAAGGGACTGCAAATCCCTGCACACGGGTTCGATTCCCGTCTCCGCCTCGCATCAAGCTTCACACCTCATCCCCCGATGAGGGCGGTTAGCTCAGTTGGTTAGAGCGCTACCTTGACACGGTAGAGGTCACAGGTTCGAATCCTGTATCGCCCACTTCACTCCGGAGCGGCCCCGCTCGCGCGTAACCGCGCTCGCCGGGCCGCTTCGTCGTTTCTCCTGGGGGACGACCCCCAGACCCCCGACCTCCCCTCGGGCCAGAGCGCGTGCTCTGGCCCGAGGCGTTTTCCGGGGGCGCGACCGGGACACCGGCTTGGTTACACGCGCGCACGGAGGGTAGACGAACACCACCCCGACCCCCAGGAGGCCACCGTGTTCGCCACCATCGCCGCCGTCCTGTTCGGACTCGCCCTGCTGCTGGAACTGCTCGGCGAGAACATCCAGGACCTGGTCACCACCACGACCCTCACCCTCGCCGGGCTGCTGTTCCTCGCACTGCACGCGGGGGGCTACGGCTCGGGCTGGAAGCGCGGGCGCCGCTAGGGCCGCGGACCCGCCGAGACCGCGCGACCGGCGGCCGACGTCCGCCCCGGCGCAGGGGCTACCTCAGCGAGGTCACGGTCCTGCGGACGGGACGGCGGGGCTGCCCGTCCGAGAAGAACTCCGGTGACGCGGCCCGGATCCGCCCGACGTCCTCGAACACCGCCCGCAGGTGGGAGCGCAGCGCCTCCACCGCGGTCCCGGTGTCCCCGGCCTCGATGGCGTCCACGACCAGCGTGTGCTGTTCCACCAGCTCCCCGATCGGGCGCGTGTCGATCAGGCTCAGCCGCCGGGCCCGGTCCAGGTGGGCCTTGGCCGCGTTCACCGTCCGCCAGGCGCTCTCGTTGCCCGCCAGCGCCAGCAGCGAGCGGTGGAACTCCTCGTCGAGCTCGAAGAAGCGGTCGTGGTCGGCGCCGCCGCCCGCCTCCCGCTGCGCGCCGAGCAGGACGCGCAGGTCGCCGACGTGGTCGGCAGAGAAGGGGGGCCGGGCCTGGGCGAGGGAGGTGCACTCCACCGCCTCCCGGATGAACTGCGCCTGCCGGACGCGCTCGGGGTCCACGAGTGAGACGAACGTGCCGACCTGGGGGTAGACCTCCACCAGCCCCTCCTCGCGCAGCAGGATGAGGCTCTCGCGCACGGGCGTCCGGCTCACGGCGAGCTCGGTGGCGAGTTCGTTCTCCGACAGCGGCGTGCCCGGCTTGAGCTCCAGGGTGATGATCGCGCGGCGGATGGTGTCCAGGGTGCGGTCCCGCGCGGACAGCAGGGGTCCCCCGGACCGGGTCTGGTCGGCCATGAGGCGAGTCTACCGGCATTGACGCCACTGGTATGGCAGTGCTTGTATGTCAGTTGCCATCATGTTCACGTACGGTTTCCCCGATACTTCTTCGCAGGTGGAAGCCCTTCACAAAGGACCGGCCGATGACCGAACAGGCACCCCCCGCGCCAGCCGGACAGGGGGAGCGCAGCACCCGGGACCTCACCAAGGCCTCCGTGTCCGGGTGGCTGGGGACCGCCATGGAGTTCATGGACTTCCAGCTCTACTCCCTGGCCGCCGCCCTGGTGTTCAACCAGATCTTCTTCCCCGACCTCAACCCCGCGGTCGGCCTGATCGCGGCGATGGGCACCTACGGCGTCGGATACGTCGCCCGGCTCGTCGGGGCGGTCTACTTCGGCCGCATGGGCGACCGCCTCGGTCCCAAGAAGGTCCTGTTCATCACCGTCGCCCTGATGGGCGTCTCCACCACCCTGATCGGCGCCCTGCCCACCTACCAGCAGGTGGGCCTGCTCGCCCCGATCCTGCTCGTGGGACTGCGGCTGATCCAGGGCTTCGGCGCGGGCGCCGAGATCGCGGGCGCCACCGTGATGCTGGCCGAGTACGCCCCGGCGAGACGACGCGGGTTCATCGCCTCCCTGGTGTGCCTGGGCACCAACTCCGGCACCCTGGGCGCCTCCGCGATCTGGGCAGTGCTGGTGTTCGCGCTCTCCGAGGATCAGCTCCTGACCTGGGGCTGGCGCCTCCCCTTCCTGGCGAGCTTCCTCCTGCTGCTCCTGGCGCTGTGGATTCGCTTCTCCGTCAAGGAGAGCCCGGTCTTCGAGCAGCGCGAGGACATCGTCGACGGCGTGGCGATGTCCCGGAGCGAACTGGCCGCGGCCGCGGTCGAGGAGGACAGGAGCGGTCTGGAGACCGCCCTGCGCCAGCGCAAGGGCCGCGCGTTCCTGCTCGCCCTCGGCCTGCGCTTCGGCCAGGCGGGCAACTCCGGCATCGTCCAGACCTTCCTGGTCGGCTACCTCAGCGCCAACCTGATGCTCAACGACGCGGTCGGCACGTCCGCGATCGTCTACGGCTCCCTGCTCGGCTTCGTCACCGTCCCCCTGGTCGGCGTGCTCGGCGACCGCTTCGGACGCCGCCCCGTCTACCTCTTCCTGACCGTGGCGAGCATGCTGTTCGCCGTGCCCATGATGCTGATGATCGAGACCGGCGACACCGTGCTCGTGACCGTCGCGATGGTCGTCGGGCTCAACCTGTCGGTCCTGGGCCTGTTCTCCGTGGAGAGCGTCACCATGGCCGAGCTGTTCGGGGCGCGCACCCGGTTCACCCAGCTGGCCCTGGCCAAGGAGATCGGCGGCGTCCTGGCCACCGCGATCGGCCCGGTGCTGGCCGCCACGCTCACCGCCGCGACCGGCTCCTGGTGGCCGCTGTCGGCGATGATCATCACCTACTCCCTGATCACCCTCGTCTCCGCCTACCTGTCCCCCGAGGTGCGCGGACGCGACCTGGTCCGACTGGAGGACGCCGTATGAGGGCCGTGACCGTCCACGGAGCCGGAGACCTGCGCGTCGACGAGCTCCCCGACCCCGTCCCCGGCGAGGGGGAGGTCGTCGTCGCCGTGGAGTGGGGCGGCGTCTGCGGGTCCGACCTGGCCTACTGGCGCCACGGCCGCTCGGGCACCGCCGTGCTGCGCGACCCCCTCGTGCTCGGCCACGAGATCGCCGGACGCGTCGCCCGGGTGGGCCCCGGCGTGACCGGCGTCGAGGAGGGGCTGCCCGTCACCGTGCACCCGGCCGAGCTGGTCGGCGACGGGCGCATGCCGGAGCGGCTGGCCGGGCGCACCAACCTCTACCCGAGGGTGCGCTACTTCGGGTCGGCCGCGTTCTCCCCGCACACCGACGGCGGTTTCTGCGACCTCAAGAAGGTCGCGGCCCGGCAGCTGCGGCCCCTGCCCGAGGGGGTCGACACCCGCAGCGGGGCGCTGGCCGAACCGCTCGCCGTGGCCTGCCACGCCGTCAACCGCGCGTCGGGCGCCGTGGGGGGCGTCGCGGGCCGGGACGTGTTCGTCAACGGCGCGGGGCCGATCGGCTCGCTCGTCGTCGCCGCGCTCCGGCACGCGGGGGCGGCCCGGATCACCGTCGCCGACCTCGGGCGGGCCCCGCTGGAGGTGGCCCGGGCCATGGGCGCAGACGACACGCGCGACCTCTCGCGCGGGGACGCGCTGCCCGAGGACGCCGAGCTGGTCTTCGAGGCCTCCGGCGCCCCGGCCGCCCTCGGCGGGGTCCTGCGCGCGACCGCGCGCGGCGGAACCCTCGTCCAGGTGGGCAACCTGCCCGGAACGCAGGCCCCGGCGGCGCTGGGCGAGCTCGTCACCAGGGAGGTCACCTGGATCGGCTCCTACCGCTTCGTCGAGGAGATCGACGACGCCCTGGCCGCGATGGCCGCGGGCCTGGACGTCACCCCGCTCATGACCCACTCCTTCCCCGTCGGGGAGGCGCACGAGGCGATGCGGACGGCGGCCGATCCCGCCTCCGGTAGCAGCAAGGTCATGCTGCGCTTCGCCTGAGCCGCGCCGCGGGCGCCCGCGCTCCCCACCCGGGAGCGGGCGCCTCCCCCTCCATCCCAGAAAGGGCATTCCGTGAAGATCACCGACGCGCGTGTCGTCGTGTCCTCACCCGGCCGCAACTACGTCACCCTGGTGGTCGAGACCGAGGACGGCGTCACCGGCATCGGCGACGCCACGCTCAACGGCCGCGAACTCGCGGTCGCCTCCTACCTGCGCGACCACGTGTGCCCGCTGCTCGTCGGACGCGACGCGCGGCGGATCGAGGACACCTGGCAGTACCTGTACAAGGGCGCCTACTGGCGCCGCGGCCCGGTGACGATGACCGCGATCGCCGCCGTGGACGTGGCGCTGTGGGACATCAAGGGCAAGGCCGCGGGCATGCCCCTCTACCAGCTCCTTGGCGGGGCCTCGCGCGAGGGCGTCCTGGTCTACGGGCACGCCAGCGGCACGTCACTGGACGGGCTCTCCGAGGACTTCCAGCGCCACCTGGACCTGGGCTACCGGGCGATCCGGGTCCAGGCCGCGGTCCCCGGACTGGACAAGACCTACGGGATCGCCCCGGCGGACGGCCGGGTGTACGAGCCCGCCAGCGGCAACCGGCCCCAGGAGGACACCTGGGACACCCCGGCCTACCTGGACTTCGCGCCGACCATGATCGCCCACGTCCGCGAGCAGTTCGGCTACGGCGTGCACCTGCTGCACGACGTGCACCACCGGCTCACCCCGATCGAGGCGGGCCGCCTGGGCGCGGCGCTCGAACCGTACCGGCTGTTCTGGATGGAGGACCCGACCCCGGCCGAGGACCAGTCCGCGTTCCGTATCCTGCGCCAGCACACCACCACCCCCGTGGCGGTGGGCGAGGTGTTCAACTCGATCTGGGACTGCCAGCAGCTCATCACCGAGCGGCTCATCGACTACGTCCGCGCCTCGGTGTCGCACACCGGCGGCATCACCCACCTGCGCCGCGTGTTCTCGCTCGCGGAGCTGTACGGGGTGCGCTCGGGCTCGCACGGCGCCGGCGACCTGTCGCCGGTCGCCATGGCCGCGGCGCTCCACCTCGACCTGGCCATCCCCAACTTCGGCATCCAGGAGCACATGGGCCACACCGGCCCCTACGCGGAGGTCTTCCGCACCTCCTACTCCTTCTCGGACGGGTACATGCACCCCGGCGACGCACCGGGCCTGGGCGTGGAGTTCGACGAGGAGGCCGCGGCCCGCCACCCCTACGAACCCAGGTACCTGCCGGTCAACCGGCGGCTCGACGGAACGGTGCACGACTGGTGAGCACGCACGGACTGACGGATGAGAGCGGGCCGCTGGACGTCGTCGTCCTGGGCGAGGTCCTGCTGGAGGTGGCCACCGACGTCCCCGTCGCGCACGGGGTCCCGGCCAGGCTCGGCGTCTCGGGCGACGCCCTGAACGTCGCCGCGGCGGCGTCCCGGGCCGGGGCCAGGGTCGGCCTGGCCGCCGTCCTGACCGACGACGAGCTCGGGCGGGCGGTCGCCGACCGCGTCGCCGAACTGGGCGTGTCCACCGGCATGCTGCGTTTCCGTCCCGGGCAGCAGGGCGTGTACCTGGTGCACAGCGACCCCGAGGGCGAGCGCGCCTTCTCCTACGCGCGCGCCGGGAGCGTGGGCTCGACCCTGTCCCCGGAGGACCTGGACGAGGAGGCGGTCGGCGCGGCGGGAGCGGTGGTGGCGGGCGGCATCGCCTGCGCGGTCTCCGACAGCGCGCGCCGGGCGGTCCTGGCCGCGGCGCGCCTGGCCCGCAGGTTCGTGTTCGACCCCAACCACCGGCCGCGGCTGGCCTCGCGGGAGGAGGGCGCCGCGACCCTCGCGGAGCTGGCCCGGCACGCCCACCTGGTGACCCCCTCCCACCCCGGCGAGACCTCCGCCCTGCTGGACAGCGCCACCCCGGCCGAGGCGGCCCGCCGCCTCCTGGAGGCGGGCGCCCGCAACGTCGCGGTGACCTGCGGGTCGCGCGGCGTCCACCTGGCCACGCCGCGGGAGGAGTCCTGGATCGACGCGGTCCCCGCCCCCCGGGTCCTGGACCAGACCGGCGCGGGGGACGTGTTCGTGGGTACCCTGACCGCGCGCCTGACCCTGGGCGATCCCCTCGCGGAGGCCGCGCGCCTGGCGGCCGCCGCGGCCAGTCTGAGCGTGGGCGGGCGCGGCGGAACCGGTTTCCTGCCGACCCTGGAACAGACCCGCGCGCACGCGCGGGGCGAGAAGGAGGCGACGCGATGACCCGGCTGGACCTGGCGGCGCTGCGGGCCGCGGGGCGCACCACCGCCCTGGACCGCGGCGACCTGCGCACCGGGGTGGTCCACCTCGGGATCGGCGCGTTCTACCGCGCCCACGGCGCGGTCCTGACCGAGGAGGCCATGCTCGCCGCGGGCGAGACCGGATGGGGCATCAGCGCGGTGACCGGGCGCTCGGCCCGGGTGTGGGAGCAGCTGGCCCCGCAGGACGGCCTGTTCACGGTCACCGAACGCGGTGAGGGCGCCCGCCCCGTGCGGGTGGTCTCCTCCGTCCGCGAGACCCTGTCCGGCCCGGCCGACCCGTGGGCGGTGGCGGAGCGCATCGCCCACCCCGACACCCGGGTCGTCACCCTCACGGTCACGGAGAAGGGGTACCTGGCGCACCCGGTCACGGGGCGCCTGGACACCGGCGACCCCCGGGTGCGCGCCGACCTGGACGGCGGCCCGCCGCTCACGCCGGTGGGGCAGATCGCGCGCGGCCTCCAGCTGCGCCAGCTCCGGGACTCCGGTCCGGTGACCGTGCTGTCCTGCGACAACCTGCCCGACAACGGTGAGCTGACGGCCGCGCTGGTCGCCGACTTCGCCGACGCCCTGCCGGGCGCGGAGGGCGAGCGGCTGCGGTCCTGGGTCCAGGAGCACGCGGCCTTCCCGAACACGATGGTGGACCGGATCGTCCCGGCCACCACGGCGGCGGACCTGGACGCGGTCGAGGCGGAGCTGGGCCTGCGCGACGAGGCGGCCGTGGTCGCCGAACCCTTCCACCAGTGGGTGATCCAGGACCGCTTCGCCGGTCCGCGCCCGCGGTGGGAGGCGGCCGGGGCCACGATCACCGACGACGTGCGGCCCTGGGAGGCGGCCAAGCTGCGCGTGCTCAACGCCAGCCACTCCCTGCTCGCCTATCTCGGCCTGTCCGTGGGGCACACGACGATCGCCGCGTGCGCCGCCGACGACGCGGTGGCGACGGCGGCCCGCCGCCTCGTCCACGAGGAGGTCCTGCCCTCGCTCACCCTGCCCGAGGGCTTGGACGGCGGGGCCTACGCCGCGTCGGTGCTGCGCCGGTTCGCCAACCCCGCGCTGGGCCACACCACCGCCAAGGTCGGGGCCGACGGCTCCCAGAAGCTCGGCCCCCGCGTCGTGCCCACGGTCCGGGACGTGCTGGCCGGGGGCGGTGAGCCGCGGTGGAGCGCCCTGGTGGTGGCGGCGTGGATGCACCACGTCGCCACGGCCGGTCCGGGACTGGAGGACCCGCTGGCCGACTCCCTGCGCGCGCTGCTGCCCGGGAGCGGCGGGGCGCGGGAGGTGGTCGCCGCGCTGCTGCGCTCGGAGGTCTTCCCCGGGGACCTGGCGTCCCATCCGGTGTTCACCGAGCTGCTGGTCCACTGGTACGGGGTCGTGTCCGCCGGGGGCGGCGCGCTGGCGGCCGAGGTCGCTTCGTGAGCGCGGGCGACAGGGGCGACGTACGCGGCACGGACGACGGGAGCGGTGTGAACGACGGGAGGAGCGGCCGGAGCGAGGGGGGCGGCGGAGGCGGCGGCATCGGGGCCGTACTGGCCCTGTCGCCGGTCGTGCCCGTGGTGACGGTGGACTCCCCCGGACGCGCGGTCCCCCTGGCGGAGGCGCTGCTGGCGGGCGGTGTGGGCGTCGTGGAGGTCACCCTGCGCACGCCCGGCGCCCTGGAGGCGGTCCGGGCGATCGCGGAGGACGTGCCGGACATGGTGGTGGGCGCGGGGACCGTGCTCACCCCCCGCCAGGCCGACGAGGCCGCGGAGGCCGGGGCGCGCTTCCTGGTCACGCCCGGCACCACGGCCCGGATGCTGCGCCATCTGGTCGCGATCGGGGTTCCGGCCCTGCCGGGGGTGGCCACCGTCAGCGAGGTGCTGGCCGCCCGCGAGGCGGGGATGCTCGCGCAGAAGCTCTTCCCCGCGTCGGTTCCGGGAACCCCGTTCCTGCGCTCGGTGGCGGGCCCGGTCCCCGACGTGGTGTTCTGCCCCACGGGCGGGATCACGGCCGCCACGGCCGCCGACTACCTGGCCCTGGACAACGTGGCGTGCGTCGGGGGGAGCTGGCTGACCCCCGGGGACGCGGTCCGGACGGGGGGCTGGGCGCGGATCACCGGGTTGGCCGCTGCGGCGGTGCGCCTGGGCGCGGGCGCTGGCGGGGACGGCCGCCCCGGCTCCGCGCCGCCGCGCGTCGGCCCGGGCCCTACGGGCGCGTGACCGGGGCCCGCTGAGGTCCCGGCTCGCCGGTGCGTGCGCCCTGGGGGCGCCTGCGGACGCGCCCCCAGGGCTTGAACACCGACAGGGCCATGGCCGCGGCGACCGCGGTGGTGGAGACCAGGGGCGGGAACAGGAGCTGGGCGCCGACCGCGAAGGGCGCCTCCTCGGCGAGGGCGGTGCGGGCCCGGGCCGCCAGCGCGGTGACCTCGGGTGAGAGCAGCAGGACCACGAGGGTCAGCAGCACGACGTTGGCCGCCAGTTTGAGCAGGACCCACCAGTACCGGACCAGTCCGTACCTGGTCCCCCAGCCCAGGACGATCCCGGACAGCAGGGTGAGGGCGCCGACCGCGACCAGCGGCCACGTCGCGAAGGCCGCGAGGGCGACCGCGGCGGAGGCGTCGTCGCCGCCGAGCAGCGCGGTGACGACGAGGAGGCCCAGGGCGAGGTCGAGCCCGAGCCAGCTTCCGGCCGCGGCGATGTGGGTCAGCAGGACGGTCTTGCGGGTGCGGGCGCCGAGGCGCCGCCGGCGGGTCGTCACGGTGTCCATGCGGCCAGTGTCCGAGCGCGGGCCGGAGACGGCGTACAGCCGAGGACGTATTCCGGTGTACGCGGATTCCGGTGTACCCGGACGCGCGGCCCGTGAGAAGGGTCGCAGTGGGCGCCGGCGCTTTGACCGCCACGGAGGCAACAGTGTTTACTCGACAGGGGTAAACGCCTGTTCACCCCCATGCGCCACCTGGAGGCACGATGCCGTCCGCCCCGCGCCTGCCCTCCTGGGCGACCACGGGAATCCTCACCCTCTGCGGCCTGATCGTCTCGTTGCAGCAGACCCTCGTCATCCCCCTGCTGCCGGACCTCCCCCAGATCCTCGGCGTGTCCGCCGACGACGCGTCCTGGCTGGTCACCGCCACGCTGCTCACCGGAGCCGTGGCCACGCCGATCGTCTCCCGCATGGCCGACATGTACGGCAAGCGCAGGATGCTGCTCGTCTCCCTCACGGTCATGACGGCGGGCTCGCTCATCGCGGCCCTGGGCGGCAGCTTCGTGCCGATGCTGGTCGGGCGTGCCATGCAGGGGTTCGGCGCAGCCCTGATCCCGGTGGGCATGAGCATCATGCGCGACGAGCTGCCCAGGGAGAAGCTCGCTGGGGGCATCGCCCTGATGAGCGCCACCCTGGGCATCGGCTCCGCTCTGGGGCTGCCGCTGTCCGGCGTGCTCTACAGCGCGTTCGGCTGGACCTCCCTGTTCTGGTCGACGGCGGCCGTGGGCGCCGTGCTCCTCGTGCTCATCCGCCTGCTGGTCGAGGAGTCCCCCCAGCGTTTCCCCGGCCGCTTCGACATCACGGGCGCGCTCGTGCTCTCGATCGTCCTCGTGGGCTTCCTGCTCGCGCTGTCCAAGGGCGCGTCGTGGGGCTGGACCAGCGGCCAGACCCTGGGCCTGACCGCGTTCTCCGCCGTCGCCCTCCTGGTGTGGGTCCCCCTCCAGCTGCGCACGCGCGAGCCCATGGTGAACCTGCGCACGGCCTTTCGCCGCCCGGTCCTGCTCACCAACGTGTCCTCGTACTTCGTCGGGTTCGCGATGTTCCTCAACAGCCTGGTCACCACGCAGGAGCTCCAGGTGCCCGTGGAGACCGGGTACGGGCTGGCCCTGCCCGTGGCCGTCGCCGGGCTGGCGATGGTGCCGAGCGGTCTGATGATGCTGGTGTTCTCACCCGTCGCCAGCCGCATGCTCAACCGGTGGGGCGGGAAGCCGACCCTGGTGACCGGCGGGGCGATCATGGGCCTGACCTACCTGTGGCGGGTGTTCAACGCCGACACCGTGCTGGAGGTGATGGCGGGGACGATGTTCGTCAGCATCGGCACCGCCATCGCGTTCGCCGCCATGCCCTCCCTGGTCATGGCCTCCGCGCCACGGAGCGAGACCGCGTCGGCGAACGGGCTCAACGCCCTGGTCCGGTCGCTGGGCACCTCCAGCGGCAGCGCGGTGGTCGCGCTGGTCTTCGCCTCGCTGACCGTGGACGTGGGCGGCGTGGTGTTCCCCTCCGCCCAGGCCATGGACCTGTCCCACTGGCTCGGCGCGGCGGCGTGCCTGGTCAGTGTGCTCGTGGGCGCCTTCGTCCCGGGACGCGCCCCCTCCGTCGCGGACACGGCCGAACCCCGTACGCTGCCCACCGGAGCGGGCGAGGGGCCCGCGCGCGACCAGCGGGAGGTGGAAGCGTGACCGGGACCGACAGCCGCGGCGCCGTCGTCGCCGCGGCGCGGCGGCTCTTCTTCGAGCACGGATACAAGGGGGTGACCGTCCGCGACATCGCCGCCGCCGCGGGGGTCTCCCCCGCCCTGGTGATCAAGCACCACGGCAGCAAGGCCGAACTCTTCAACGAGGTGGGGCCGCACGACCTCCCCCTGGCCGAGCTGGACCTGCCCCGCTCCGCCATCGGCCGCGCCCTGGTGCGCAAGGTCCTCGCCCGCCGCGAGCACGGTGCGCCGGAGGGCTGGCTGGCCACCACCGCCCACGTGCGCGAGTCCCCCGACCCCGACCGCTCCCGCGCGGAGGTGCGCGCGAAACTCCTGGACAGCGTGGGCGCCCTGCTCGGGGACACCACCCCCGGACGCCGCTACGCCAGCGCCGTCTCCTGCCAGATGCTCGGTCTCGCCGAGGGCGTCCGCGTCCTGGGCATGTTCCCGGAGGAGGAGACCTCCCGGGAGGAACTGCTGGACCTGTACGCGCCCCTGATCCAGCAGCAGGTCGACGCCTGCGCGCGGGCCCGCGCCGACCGGCCGGGCGAGCCGTGACCCCGCCGGAACCGCAGTCTGGTAAGCCGGACGGTGTGAATAGCGCGAGAGGGACCGAAAGACGGAGCGAGGACGGGCGGAGGCCCTCGGCGAGGGAGAGGATCGCCCAGTGGGTGTGGCCGCTGTCGGCCGTGGTGGTCGTGGTCGTGGGCATGGTCCTCGGCTACGCGTTCTTCAGCTGAGCCGGGCGCGGCGCCGTGGACCCGGGCGGCCTCAGGCTCCGCCCGGGGAGGTGGCCGGCAGGCGGGTTGCCACCCACTGGTCGTCGGAGTCGCGGCGCATCTCCAGGGGCCCGTGGTCCTCGCCGGGGTAGACGAGGGCGACCGTGGCGATGGGGACCTCCCCCTCCAGGTCGGTGTCCATGGTGACCTCGCCGACCTCGATGCCCTCACCGCCCCGGAGCGACTCGGCGTAGAGCGGGAAGGCCGCCGGGCAGCCCTCGGCCCCGTGCTCGTCGGCCACCACCGTGCGCGCGGCCTCGTCCATCAGCGCGCAGCCCGCCTCTCCGTCGGCGGCCATGAGGGAGGCGAGGAAGCCCTGCGCGGCGCGCCGCACGTGGGTCTCGGCGTCCGGGTCCACCGGCTCCACCGCGGCGGCGCTCTCCTCGGCCTGCTCCGCGGTCTCCTCCGGGGCCTCCTCGCCGGAGCAGGCGGTGGCGGCGAGGAGCAGGGCCAGTAGCGGAGCGGAGAGCGGAAGTCTTCTCATGGCGGGCGCCTTTCGAGGGGGCGGGGGCGTCGCACCATTGTTACCGTATCGGCCCGCCGCGTGACCAGCGGTGTCCGAGCGGCCGGGATTGGCCCGGGTCGTCCGGACGGAAGGGCTCCCACCCATCACCAGAAGCCCGACCCGCAGCGAACACAGGGGTTGTCCGCGGGGGCGGGGCTCCCACCCATCACCAGAAGCCCGACCCGCAGCGAACACAGGGGTTGTCGGCGGGGGCGGGCTCTGGTGATATGGGAACGCGGTCCCCTCCCGACGGAACCGCTCCGGACTTTCTGGCGCACAGAGCACGCGCGGGCGTGCCACGGGCGGCTCCGCCGTGCGTCCGCGCCGGAGGTGACATGACCTACCCCCTGCGGGAGAGCCGTCCGACGGACCCGTTCACCCGTATCCCCCCGAAGCTGGGCGCCCGGCTGCGCCCGCTGGTGCCGTCGCTGGCGGAGGAGGCCCTGGAGGGCATCCGGCGCCGGGCGGAGTTCCACGCCGCGCCCCTGGAGCCCGCCGACTCCGAGGGCCTGCGGCGAACGGTGGAAGCCGGTCTGCGCGCCTTCCTGGACCGGGTGGAGGGCGGCGGGCGCTCCCCCGGACACGTGGACGCGCTGGCCGCCGAGTTCCGGGCCTTCGGCGCGGACGAGGCCCGGCACGGGCGCACCCTGGAGTGCCTGCACACGGGGATGCGCACGGCGGCGGCCGTGGCGTGGCGGCGGCTGGCCGACGCGGACGCGCTCACCCGGGACCACATGGCGGTGCTGGGAGAGGCGATCTTCGCGTTCCAGGAGGAGGTCTCGACCGCCGCGGCCGAGGGCCACGCGCGGGTGCGCGGCGCCGGGGTGGAGGCGCTGCGCAGGCGCCGGGCGCGGTTGTTGGAGGTGCTGCTGGCCGGGACGGGAGCACGGCGGGAGGCGGAGGCGGTGCCCGCGCTGGCCCGGGCCGCCCGGTGGCGGCTACCCGAGCGGGTGGCGGTGGCGCTGCTGTACCGGGGCACGGACGGCGTGACGGCGGTCCCGAGCGGCACGAGCGGCCCGGCCCCGGCGGCCCGGGCGGCCGTGGTCGGCTCGTCGGCGGACGCGCTGTCAGCCTCAGCGGAGGCGTTCTCGCACCTCACCGCACTGCCGTCGGACGTGCTCGTGGGCCTGGACCGCGTGGAGCCGTGCGCGGTGGTGCCCGACCCCGAGGGGCCGGGGCGGCTGCGGTCGGTGGAACGCTCGCTGCGCGGGTCCTGCGCGGTGCTGGGCCCGAGCGTGCCCCTGGACCGGGCTCCGCTGTCGCTGGCCCGGGCACGGGACCTGGCGGAACTCGTGCGCACGGGCGTGGTGCCGGGCGAGGGCGTGGTGCGCTGGGACGACCACCTGCCCGCGCTGCTGCTCTCGCGCGACCCCGGTCTGATCGCGGAGATGACGCGGTCCCGGCTCGCCCCGCTGGCGCCGCTGCGTCCGCCGCAGCGGGAGCGGATGGCCGACACCCTGCTGGCCTGGCTGGAGTCGGGGCTCAACGCCAACGAGGCCGCCGAGCGGCTGCGCATCCACCCCCAGACCGTGCGCTACCGGCTGCGCCGGTTGGAGGAGCTGTTCGGCGAACGGTTGCGCGAGCCCGGAGAGCGCTTCGAACTGGAACTGGTCCTGCGGGCCCGCCGTCTGCTCGGCCCCCTGGAGGAGGGGCCGGTGTGGCCGGACGGCGGGTGACGGGCGTCTCCGCGCCGCGGGGTCACTGCCAGACAGCTGTGTCCGGGTCGATCCCGTGGGTGCGGGCGCACTCGTCGACACTCTGCCGGAACCAGGAGGCCAGCCCGAACCGGATCCCGTCGTAGTGGGCGGAGAAACCGGGGTCGGACTCGAACATCCTCCCCAGACACACCTGCATCTGCCGCGTGAGCGGGAAGAAGTCGGAGAACACCTCGCGGTGGCGTTCGACGAGCGCGTCCGCTTCCGGGCTGCCCGGGACGACACCCCGGTCGAGGGCGTCGCCCAGATCGCGCTGCAACGCGGACATCGCCGAGGAGAGCGACCGCCACTGCTCCCGCGTGCGGGAGGCGGACCGCTCGGCGAACTGCGCCCACTGCTCGGAATCCCCCCACACGGTGCGGGCCCTCCGGGACCGGTGAGCGTCCCAGTCCGCCCCGAAGACCTCCGACTGCGCTTCGTCGTCGAGGAGGATCCCCCGCTCGTGAGCCCCGGTCAGCCGTTCCAGGCGCTCGTCGAGCCGTCGCAGGTCCTCGATGCGCTCGGCGAGCCGGGCGCGCTGCTCACGCAGGGTGGCGCCGATCTCCGCCGTCCGGTCGTCGAGGACCCCACGCACCGCGTCCAGCCCGAGGCCGGCCTCCCTGTACGCGACGATTCGACGCAGCCGTTGCAGGTCCGCGTCGGTGTACTGGCGATAGCCGGCGGTGGTGCGCGCGGACGGCGACGCCAAGCCGATCTCGTCCCAGTGGTGAAGCGTGCGGACGGTCACCCCCACCAGTCCGGCGGCCGCGCCCACCGTGACACCGCCACGGATGTCACGCTCGTGTTCGACCATGGACACCATTGTGGCCCTCCTCCTCCGGTTCCGGGGCGACGATTCCGACCGCGGCGAGATCGCGCGCCTCCTGGCTGTCGGAATCGAACTCCTGCGCCGCGGTGAAGACGACCCGAACGCCCTCGGGAGTGGTCACCTCGACGTCGCGGGTACGCCACGGGGTGTCCCGCGGCCCGACCACACTGCCCGGCACGAGGTCCGAACACGCCTCGACGAGCGGATCGACCTCGCTCAGCACGCACAGGAAGCTCACGCTCATCGCCGGTGCTTCGGGCCGTTCGGCACCGGCCGCCGCAGGAACGAGCAGGACGTCCTGGAAGGCCCACCGGCGCAGGTGGACCACCTGCCCCGGGATGCCGAACAGTTCGACGAAGCCGAACCCCCGCACCCAGAAGTCCGTCGACACCGCCAGGTCAGGCGTCGGAACCGTCACGAACACCGGCATCGCGTAGATACCGCGGAACACCTCTGGCGCTACCGCCCCCGGTCCGCGCTCGGACACGGGTCCCGTCTCGAACGCGCTGAAGAAATCGCTCATGCGGTCCACCGTCCCGCCTCACGCGGCGTGAGGGTCAAGCCCGATCCGTGGACTCGACGGCATCGGGCCGCGCCGCCGTCGTCGGCCGAGCCGCTGACGTCCGCGACGCCGGCCCCGCCCGGACACAGCGGGTGACGGGCGCGCGGAACCCCGGGTACCGCCCGAGGGGGCGGCCCGGCGGTCGTCCACAGGCGGGAGATCGGCCTTCCTCGACCGTTCCGCCGAGGACTAGCGTGGTAAGCGGGGGTCCCCAGGGCCCTCCCGCTTCGCGCTGCCCGCGCCCCGCCCCTCAGTCCCGCGGCGCCAGCGCCCGCACCACCGCGGCCGGGTCCGCGTTCGGCGGGCCGATCGGCGCGACGACCGGGGTCGTCACCCCGTTGTCGGCGTAGGCCCGGATCCGCTCGCGGCAGTACTCGGCGGGGCCGTGCACGATGAGTTCGTCCACCACCGAGTCGGGGATCGCGGCCAGCGCGCCCCTGCGGTCCCCCTCGTCCCACGCCTTCCACATCGGGGTGAGCTCCTCGCGGCCCAGCCACTCGTGGAACGCCCGGTAGACGGGGACGTTGAGGTAAGCCGAGATCGCCCAGCGGCCGATCCCCCGGGCGGTGTCCGGGTCGGCGTCGGGGACGGCGAAGATCCGCGCGACCACCTCCTTGTCCTCGCCGTACCGGCGCACATAGGGCACCACCGTGCGCACGTCCTCCGGCGAGAGCCAGTTGACGACGGCTCCGTCGCCCTCGCGTCCGGCGAGGCGGAGCATGCCCGGCCGCAGCGCCGCCACCAGCAGCGGGGGCGCCTGCTCGGGTACCGCGCCGAGCGTGAAGCCGTTGACGCTGAAGGTGTCGTAGTCCTCCTTGACCTTCGCGCCGGTGAGCGCGGCGCGGAGGAAGCGCACGGTGTCGCGCACCTTCTTGTACGGCTCCTCGAAGGGGATGGAGTTCCACCGCTCCACGATCACGTTGGAGGAGGTGCCGACGCCCAGGGCGAAGCGGCCCGGCGCGGCGGCGGCCAGGGCGGCGGCGCTCATCGCCAGGGTGGCCGGGCCGCGCGTGTAGGCGGGCACGATCGCGGTGCCCAGGCGCAGCCGGGGCGCCCACACACTGGCCAGGGCGAGGGGGGTGAAGGCGTCGGTGCCGTTGGCCTCGGCCGACCAGACGTCGGTGTAGCCCAGGTCCGGCAGCCGCTCGACGAGGTTCCGCTGCTCGGAGAGCGGGACCCCCTCCAGCGGGATGGTGATGCCCCAGCGAGTGGTCATGGCGACTCCCTGTCGGTGTGGAACCGAATCCGGTTCTCGTTCCGTGCTGGCAGCACCGTACCGCCCGGTCGGTCTGTTGTCTCTGGGCGCCTCCCCCTTCGCCGTCGGCAGCCGCGCACCGCATCCCCGGGGCTCGGCGGACCACGCCCCTCCCACCCGGCGCACCGCACCGCTCCGGACCGGCGCACCGCCGCCGCCCTCCCGACACGGCGTGCCGCCCCCGGGACGCGCGTGCCCCCTGGGGCGTATGTTCGTAGGGCCCGGGCCGGAGCCCCGCCGACGGCGGGCGCCCCAGGCCGGGCCGTACGAGCGCATCCCAGACGAACGAAGGAGGCCCCTTCGTGGCCACGCCACCCTCCCCCTACGACTTCCTGCCCCAGGTCGCGTCGTTCACCGTCACCAGCAACGACGTCGCCGACGGACGGACCCTGCCCCAGGCCCAGGTCAGCGGGATCATGGGCGCCGGAGGCGGGGACGTCTCGCCGCACCTGTCCTGGAGCGGCTTCCCCGAGGGGACGCGCAGCTTCGCCGTCACCTGCTTCGACCCGGACGCCCCCACCGCCAGCGGCTTCTGGCACTGGTCGGTGGCCAACATCCCGGCCGACGTCACCGAGCTGACCGCGGGCGCGGGGGACGGCTCCGGCCTCCCCGAGGCGGCCGTCACCCTGCGCAACGACGCGGGCGGACACCGCTACGTCGGCGCGGCACCGCCCGCCGGGCACGGCCCGCACCGGTACTTCTTCGTGGTGCACGCGGTGGACGTGCCCCGCCTGGAGGTGGACGAGTCGGCCAGCCCGGCCTTCCTCGGCTTCAACCTGTTCTCGCACGCGCTGGGCCGCGGGATGATCACCCCCGTCTACGAGGTGGAGTAGCGCGGGCGGCGCGGGGCCCGGCCCGGGACCGGGTCCGGCAGTCGCGCGACGCGTCGGGGGCGGGCCGTGTGCGTCCGTGCCGCACCGCCCGCCCTCGGCCCTCCCCCGGGGCCGGGGGACACACGCGCAGTGGGTCCTTTCGGTTGTCCTGACAACCGGATTCGGCCACTTCCGGGCCATCGGGCATCCCGAGGTCTAGGCTCTGTAACCATCCCCCCAGTCCGCCGTCCACGTCGGAAAGGGTTCGACCGGTGCCACAGCAGCCTGCGAGCAAACCAACCGTCGTGGTCACGACAGCGGGGTCGGCGCCCACACCCGGGACCATCCTCCACCTGCGCGAACAGGGTTTCCGCGTGGTGGCGACCGACGTGGACCCCGCCGCGCCGGGCCTGTACCTGGCCGACCGCGGGTACCTGGTGCCGCCGGGCGACAGCGAGGCCTTCCTGCCCAGGATGCGGACACTGTGCGCGGACGAGGGCGCCGTCGCGGTCATCCCCCTGGTCGACGAGGAACTCGTCAGGGTGGGCGAGCTCGCCAAGGACGGCGTGGAGGTGCTGCTGCCCCGGCTGGACTTCGTCACCACCTGCCTGGACAAGTACGTGCTGATGCGCGAGCTGGAGGAGGCCGGGATCGGCGTGCCGCGCACCTGGTTGGCCTCGGAGTGGCCGAGCGGCGCCGCGGACTCCGCGCCCGGCGGCCTCATCGTCAAACCGCGCTGCGGACGCGGGAGCCGCGGGGTGGTGGTCATCGACTCGGTCCGCGACATGGCGCGGGTGGTGTCCGAGGGCGGCTACGCGGCGGACGAGCTGATCGTCCAGGAGTTGGTCGGCGGCCCCGAGTACACGGTGTCCGTGGTGGTGTGGCGGGACGGCGCGGTCCAGGCCGTGGTGCCCAAGGAGGTCGTCCTCAAGCAGGGCGTGACCAGGTACGCGGTGACCCGGCGCCACCGCGAGGTCGCCCGCGCCTGCCGGGCGGTCCAGTCCGCGCTGCGTGCCGACGGCCCCTTCAACGTGCAGCTGTGCCTGGACGCGGACGGCAGGCCGAGGATCTTCGAGATCAACCCGCGCTTCTCCTCCACGGCCTCGCTCACCGCGGCGGCCGGGGTGGACGAGATCACGGGGCTGCTGCGGCAGGCCGTCGCGGACGGGCCCCGCATGGAGGACCACTGGCGCGAGGGGGTGGCGATGGTGCGGCGGTGGACGGACGAGTTCGTCAGCGAGGCGGAGTTCACCTCCCACGGCATCTCCCCCGCCCCCGCGGTCGGCGCGGAGCTGCCCAGGCAGCTGTCCGCGGGCGGCACGGGGCCGGTCCCGGTCGTTCCGGTGCGTGTGCGTTGACCGGCCCTGAGACAGGGACCGCCGGGGCGCACCCTCTGGTCGAGGCGATGGCGTCGGCGGTCGTGGAGGTCGGCGGCCTGTTGCGGGCGTGGCGCTCCGACGCGGACGCGCGCAGCGGGGTGTGGGAGGGCAGCCAGTTCAAGGCCCGGGCCGACGCCATGGCGCACCGGGCCCTGTCCGAGCGGCTCACCGCGATCGACGGCCGGATCCCGGTGGTCAGCGAGGAGGACCCCGAGTCGCTGCGCGGCGAGCGGCCGCACCGGTACTGGCTGATCGACCCCGTCGACGGGACCGCCAGCTACGTCCACGGGTTCCCCGGGTACGTGACGCAGGTCGCGCTGGTGAAGGGGGGGCGGCCGGAGGCGGCCGCCGTGTTCGCCCCCGAGACCGCGACCCTCTACACGGCGGTGCGCGGCCGGGGCGCGTGCCGGGGCGGGCGCCTCCTGCCGTCCCCGCGGCCCGCGCCGCAGGGACGGGGCGTGCTCACCGACAACACCCCGCGGCCGGAGGGGATCGCCCGCCGGGTCGGCGACCGCTTCGGCTACGGCGGGTACCTGGAGAGCGGCAGCATCTCGCTGAAGCTGTGCCTGGTCGCCGAGGGTTCCGCGCACCTGTTCGTCAAGGACGTGCCGGTGCGCGACTGGGACGTGGCGGCGCCAGCCCTGGTCCTGGAGGAGGTGGGCGGCCTGGTCACCCGGCTGGACGGAAGCCCGTTCGACTACCGGGGGCCCTACGAGCACACCGGGCTGGTGGGCGCCGCCGACCCCGCGGTGTGCCGGGCCGTCTCGGGCTGGCTGGGCTCCTGAGAACGCGCCCCGGAAGCCGTCCCGGGGCCGCGGGCCGAGGGCGCCGACTCACTTTCCGTGTATCCCTTTTCCACACCGGGTGCGGCGCGTATCGTGTGGTCACCAACTCGCGTCTTGGGGGTGGGAAGTGGAGGACGAAGGCCTGCCGCTGCACCGGATGCGCGCCTCGGACACCGAACGCGACCTCACGGTGGACCGCCTCACCACCGCGTTCGTCGAGGGCCGTCTGGACCACGAGGAGTACGACCGCAGGGTCGGTCTGGCGCTGGGCGCGGTGCTGCTCGGCGAACTGCGCCCGCTGACCGAGGACCTGCCGGTGTCCACGTCCGCGGTGCGCGGGGTCCCGGGCGCGCGGCACGGCGCCGATCCGCTGTCGGCCCCCCTCTCCGGGGCGGCCCGCGCCGATCCGGGGTCCGGGCGCGACCCCCGGGACGGCCGCGAACCCCCCGGCGCGGACGACCTGCCACTCATAGGCGCCCCCTGGCGCGAGTGGGGCGACGAGTGGCGCTGGTGGACGGGTGTGGCGGTGATCCTGACGAGCGTGTGGGGCGTGGTCAGCCTGATGGGCGGCGAGCTCGTGCCCTACTGGCCGCTGGTGCCGCTGGGCATCTGGGCCGCGGTCCTGCTCGCCTCCGCCATCTGGCCCAGCGAGGGGGAGCCGCCCTGACGCGGCGCCCTCCCCCTCCCCTCGCGTGTGCGGCCGACGCCTCGGGCGCGGCGGGAGGGGGTCAGCCCGCGGCGTGCAGCCAGCGCACCGGGGCGCCGTCGCCCGCGTAGCGGAAGGGTTCCAGTTCCTCGTCCCAGGCGCGGCCGGTGAGGCGTTCGATCTCGGCGGCCAGTTCGGTGCCGTCGGCCGCGGCCCGCTCCACGGCCAGGCGCAGTCGGCCCTCGGGCACGAGGACCTCGCCCGCCGCGCTGGTGAGGGCGGTGAACATGCCGAGGGACGGCGTGTAGCTGTAGCGCACGCCGTCGCAGCCGGGCGACCCCTCCTCGGTCACCTCGAACCGCAGGCGCTGCCACGTGTTCAGCGCCGAGGCGACCGAGCCCGCGGTGCCCGGCTTCCCCTGCCAGTTGAGCTCGGCGCGGTGGTTGCCGGGTGCCGCCGGTTGGGCGACCCAGTCGAGTTTCACGGGTACTCCAACGACGCCCGCGACCGCCCACTCGACGTGTGGGCACAGCGCCGCTGGCGCGGAGTGGACGTACAAGACGCCACGTGCGGACACCGAACCTCCTGATACGAACGAGTGCGCTTCCCCGACGCCCTCGTACCACGAGAAGGTTGCATACCCGCCTGAATGCTTTTGCCCCATTGTGCCCCAAGGGCACCTTGAGAACCAGCGCTCACTTTGCTTTTTCCAGCGTTCTCCCCACCTCCGGAAGCCCCAAAAGCTAGCGTGAGCCCCGGCGAGCAGGAGTCCGATCATAGTGGGGGCGGGTGTGCCAGACCAGTCGCACGAGGACATCCATGACACCCAGGCACCTCCTCAAACCGTACTTTCGACCTTTTCCGGGGAGGAAGCACCCCCACTCTTGCCGGTTCCGGCCACAACCGGCGGTGATACAGCCGGGCCCAATCCGGACCGGGACCCCGGCGGAACCGACGCCGCCCCCAGCGACGCCGAGCTCGTACGCGGCGCCTGCCGGGGCGAGCACAGGGCGTGGGAGGCCATCGTGGACAGGCACCTGCCGGTCGTGAACGCGATCGCGCGCTCCTACCGGCTGTCCGCACCGGACCGGGAGGACGCGGTGCAGACGGTGTGGCTCACCCTCAACCAGCAGCTGCCCCGCCTGCACTCCCCCGAGCGGCTCCGCGGCTGGCTGCGCAGGGTCGCCCACGACGCCTGCGGCCGACAGCGCCGCCACAGCGCCCGGGACCATCCGGTCGACCCCCAGAGCCTCACCCGGCGGGACGCCCTCTCGCAGGACGCGGGGCCGGAGGCGCAGTACCTGCGCAAGGAGGAGCACGAGGAGCTGCACCGCGCGATCCGGCGGCTCACCGATCCCGGAGAGCGGCGGGCCGCCCTGCGCTACCTCGACGGGGCCGCGGGGCTGCCCGTGCCCCCGGCCCCGTGCGACCCGGGGACCCCCGACGGCCGGGTCCACCCCCGGACCGCCGCGAACCAGCGCCGCCGTATGCTCCGCAGACTCCGCCGCCTCCTGGAGGAACCCACTTGAGCGACCACGACGATCCGGCACTGGCCCTGGCGGGGCGCGCCGCCGCGCTGGCCGCCTTCGACCGCAGCGACGACGGCGCCGACGTGGCGGCCCTGACCGGGGAGAGGTCTCCGGCGGGCGAGGTGCTGCGCTCGGCGGAGGGGGAGGCGGAAGGCGCGCTGGTCACCTCCCTTCGCTTCGAGCACGGCGACCTCACCCTGGACGTGCGGGTCCACGCGCACGGTCGGCTGCGCTCGCTGTCGGGGCTGGCCAGCGGGGAGTACGACCACGCGCTCCTGCGCGTGCGCCGCCCGGGTTCCGGGTCGGAGCTGCGGATCGGCGAGGACGGCGGGTTCGCGCTGTCCGGCCTGGCCCGCGGACCGATCAGCCTGGCGCTGCTCAGAGCGGGACGCCCGGCGGTGGTGACCGGGTGGTTCACCGTCTGACCGCCCGGCCAGCGGGCCGCCGGGCCACCGGCCGGTGATCCCATCCGTCACAGAAACGGGGAAGGCCGAACCCTGGTTGCAGGCAGACACGAACCGGCTCCTGATGATGACCCTTCGACCGGCTTCGTCCGGGTTCGCGTGAGCCGAGTTGCGCACAGGCGGACTCGACCCCTCCCGTGCGCCCTCCCCGCGCTGCTATCACTGTGTGCGGCCCGCCCCCTCGGTGAAAGGCACCGGACGTGTCCCTGCGCGCCCAGCCCTCCCCCCTCTCCCCCGAGTCCCCCCTCTCCGCCGCCTGCCCGGACCACCACGCGCTGCGGTCCGGCAGATCCCTGCTCGCCCGCGTGAGCCACGGGATCCGGCTGGCGCAGGGCGGCATGTTCGAGCAGACCGCGGCCCTGCTGGACGAGGCCCACCGGCGCCTGCGCGGCCACCCGGTGGCCGAGTCCGCGACGGTGATGCCCGGCGTCCTGCTCAACCTGGGCCTGGCGCAGACGCTGTGCGGCCGCTTCCCGCAGGCCGAGGAACACCTGCGCGAGGCCCGGTCCCTGGCACAGGAGCGCCGACTGCCGCTGATGGGCCTGGTCATCGAGCAGAACCTGGGCTGCCTCAGCCTCTACCGGGGCGACGCCCCCGCGGCCATCGCCGCCTTCCACGGCCTGACCGACCGGCTGCCCTCCCAACGCCGTGAGGCGCTGCACGTGGACCTGGCCGAGGCACTGCTCGCCGAGGGCCTGGTGGAGGAGGCGGCGAGGGCGCTCGCGGACGGCCCCTGGGCCGGGAGTTCGTCGGCCAACGCCCTGCTGGTGGAGGCCAAGCTGCGGCTGCTGCGGGGCGACCACCGCCACACGGCCGAGCTCACCCGCCGGGTGCGGCACTCCTTCGGCACGGGCTCGCTGTGGTACCGGCTGGCCACCCGCCTGGAGCGGATGGCGCTGCGCGAGGGCCGGACGGCCTCCCCCGTGGCCCGGGCCAGGAACGCCCTGGCCGTCCGCGCTCCCCTGGCGGCGCCGCGGCCGTCGGGGAGGGGCGCCGCCCACCTGGCCCTGGACACCCTGGACGCGCACCCGCGCCTGGCGCCGGGCCCCTGGCTGGCGGGCGCGGTGAGCGATCCCCACGTCGTCCGCGCGGGCCTGGAGAGCGCCCTGCGCGCCGGGGAGGCGGCCACCGCCCTGGAGTGGGCGGAACTGGCCCGGACCCGGGCCGCGCCCCACGTCCCCGGCCCCGGCGTACGCACACCGGCGACGGCCTCGCTGGCCGACCGCTACCGTGCGGCGCTGGTTCGCGGTCGCGACCCGCACGCCCTGGTCCGGCGCCTGGAGTCGGCCCGCTGGCAGGCGCACCACGAGGCCGCGGGGGCGCGCAGCGCCCCCGTACCCTCGCCCGTGGCGGGTGCGCTGCTGGAGCGGCTGGGCGACCGGGCCTTCGTGCGGTACACGCGGGCGGACGGGGAGGCCGTCGCGCTCGTGGCCGCGGCCGGACGGGTCCACGCCCGCGTGCTGGGGCCGCTCCCGCGTGTGGCCCGCGCGATGGCCCGGTTCGTCCACCCGGTGGCGTTCGCGCAGGACGCGGGCGAGGCGCGGGAGGCGGCCGACGGCGCCGCCCGCGTCCTCCTCGAACCGCTGCTGGCTCTGGTCGGCGACCGCCCGCTGGTCGTCGCCGGAGACGCCTACCTCGGCGATCCCCCCTGGGGCATGCTCCCCGCGCTGCGGGGCCGTCCGCTGAACCTGGTGCCCGGCGCCGGGTTCTGGCTGGAGCGCACACGCCCCGGGGGCCCCGCGCCCCGCCCGCCGGAGCGGGTGCTGCTGGTGGCGGCGCCCGAACCGGACGGGGCGGCGCGCGAGGTCGCCGCGCTGGCCGGCGTGTACCCGGGGGCGCGCGTGCTCCATGCCGACCGGGCCCTGCACTCCGACGTCCTGGCCGCCCTCGGCCGGGCCGACCTGGTCCACCTGGCGGGGCACGGGCGCGTCCCCGGCCGCTCGCCCATGCTCGCCTCGGTCGGCCTGGGCGACGGGCCGCTGCTCGCCTGCGACCTGGCCGGGCTGCCCGAGGCCCCGGACACGGTGGTGCTGTCGACCTGTTGGAGCGGCCGGGGCTTCGCGGACCGCGCCGGGGCTCCGCTCGGGTTCACCGGCGCGCTGCTCGCGGCCGGGGTCCGCACGGTGGTGGCCAGCCCCGTCCCCGTCCGGGACGCGGGGACCGTCGGGGCCATGCGCCTGTTCCACCGCGCGCTCGCCGCGGGCGTCCCCGCGCCCGAGGCGGTGGCTGTCCACCTCGGGCGGGCGGGGTTCTGCTGCTTCGGCGCCTGAGTCCGCTACCAGCCGCGCTCGCGCCACTCCCCCAGGTGCGGACGCTCGGCGCCCAGGGTGGTGTCGCGTCCGTGCCCGGGGTAGACCCAGGTGTCGTCGGCCAGCACCCCGAACAGGCGCTCCTCCACGTCCGCGAACAGGACGCGGAAGTCGTCGTCGGACCAGGTGCGGCCGACGCCTCCCGGGAAGAGGGAGTCACCCGTGAACAGGTGGGTGTGGCCCTCGGGGTCGTCGTAGCGCAGGGCGATGGACCCGGGCGTGTGCCCGCGCAGGTGGATGACGGTGAGGTGGCACTCCCCGACCCGGACGCGCGACCCGTGCACGACGGACTCGTCCACGGAGACCGGGAGCTCGTCCCCGTCGTCGGGGTGGGCGACCGTGCGCGCCCCGGTCTGGCCCACGACCTCGGCCAGGGCCTGCCAGTGGTCCTGATGGCGGTGGGTGGTGACCACCCGGGCAAGGCCCTCCTCGCCGATCAGCTCCAGGATGCGGTCGGGCTCGGCCGCGGCGTCGATGAGGAGGGCCTCGCCGGTGCCCTGGCAGCGCAGCAGGTAGGCGTTGTTGTCCATCGGGCCGACGGCCAGTTTGGTGATGGTCAGGTGCGGTAGTCGTCGCAGGTCGGCGGGGCCGCCGACCCTGGTATCTCCGGAGTAGCTCACCCGACCATTGTGGCCCGCGTCCGGGAGCGGACGCACCAGGGTGGCACGGGCGCGCGGCCGCGGCGGCCCGGACGGGCCGCCGCGGCCGGGTTCACCTGGCCCAGCGGGGCGCGCGCTTGTCGAAGAAGGCGGCGCGGCCCTCGGCGGCGTCCTCCCCGGCGAAGAACTCGGCGGACAGCTCGCCCATCCGGGCGAAGGCCTCGGTGCGCCGGTCCGGGGCCGCCAGCGCGCCCGCTCCCAGTTCACCCAGGAGTTCCTTGGTGCGCGAGAGCGCGCGCGGCGCCGAGCCCCGCAGTCCCTGCAGGATCGCGTCCACGGCGTGCGGCATGTCGCGGTCGGGCACGGCCTGGGTGAGGAGTCCGGCCTTGGCGGCGGCGGAGGCGTCGAACAGCTCGCCGGTGAGGAAGTAGCGGCTGAGCTGGCGCGAGTGCATCCGCGCGGACACCGGGACGGAGATGATGGCGGGGACCACGCCGATGCGCACCTCGGTGAAGGCGAACGTGGCGCTCTTGGGCGCCAGGGCGATGTCGGCGGCGGCCACCAGTCCGATGCCCCCGGCGCGGGCGGCGCCGTTGAGCACGGCGACCACCGGTTTGGGGGCGCCCATGATCTGCTCGAAGATCTCGGGGAGTTCGGGCGCCGGTTCGACCGGGGCGCTCCGCAGGGCCGCGCCGACCTCCTTCAGGTCGGCTCCGGCGCAGAACACCGGGCCGGTGCCGGTGAGCACGATGGCGCGTACCTCGTCGTCGGCCACCGCCTCGGCCAGGGCCCCGGACAGCTGGGCGCGCAGCCGGGCGGACAGGGCGTTGCGGTTCCGGGGGGAGTCGAGGGTGACCGTGGCGATGGAGCGCTCGACGGCCAGGCGTACCAGGGGCGTGTCGTCCGAGGGGGTCGGGGACGGGTGCTGCGTCATCGCAGGCGGGCCTTTCTCAGGGTCCATACTCGCGGGTGCCGGAGAGGGGAACGCGCGCGTGTTGGTGTCGCGGCGCGCTTACGCGCCCGGCTCGTGGCCGACCGCGTCCGGCTCTGTGGCGTGGTGCACGAATCCGGTCCCACCCTAGACAACCGGGCCCCGAGGACACCATGTCCGTGTACACCCCGCTTGTTAAGTCCCCCTCACAGGTACCCGCGCGTGTGGCGTGACGGGACACCGCCCCGGTCCGTTCCCGCCTCGGGCCGACCTGCGTGCGGCACGGGTGCCGCGCGCCGGTCGGCCCGGCCGCTCCGGCGGTCGGGGCCTTGGCGCCCCGGTGGCCTCAGGGGCGGGTGGTCGCCTCGGACAGGGCGTCGGCGAAGTGCATCATGGCCGACACCGCACCGGCGCCGTCCGCGGCCTCGCTGACCCTCAGGGTGAGGGGCTCGGCGGTGATCGCGCCGGTGTACCCGTGGTCGAGTTCGCACTCCTCGTCGGCGCAGGCGGCCGGTTCGAGGTCGATGTGGGCGATCGCGCCCCAGTTCACGGACAGGTTGACGCTCAGCACCAGCTCGCTGGGCATGCTGCCCGGCGTGTACTGGGCGGGGTTGGGCACCACGCGGGTCAGGGCGACCGACTGGATGTTGCCCAACTGGATGCTGTCGGTGGTGGTGGAGGCGTGCGAGGTGCCGCCGGGCTCGGTGGGCGGGTGCTCGTCGGTGTGGCACACCACGAGGCGGGTCGCGGTCAGCAGCATCACGGTGATGTGCCGCCGCATCTCCATGGCCGGGTCGAAGGTCGCCTCGTGGTGCACGATGAACGCCTCGGCGCCCTCGCTCCCCAGGGCGGTGGCGACGGCGTCGATCACGAGCGCGGGGTAGTACCCGCTGCGTTCGATCTCCGTCCGCCAGTCCGTGGACACGGCGCGTGTTTTCCTCATACTCCTATCCTGCCCCTTTCCCGTGACACTTCGCGACCGGGACGTGAAACGGGATGCCCACCCCATGATCAGAACGTCACCCCGCGCAGTCGCCGGGGCCCTGCGTCGGGCCGCACGTCGGGGGCCTCGCGGAGCCAGACACGCGCGCCCAGGACGTGGGCGCCGGTGGCGTTGACCAGGACCGGGTCCAGGTCGATGTAGCCGATCTCGGGGAAGGCCTCCACCAGGCGCGAGACCCGGACGAGGAGTTCCTCCAGCGCCTCCACGTTGGGCTGCTCGGCGAGCGAGGTCGCACCGGCGGGCAGCCCGAACAGCAGCGGGGCGGCCCGCACGGCGTGGATGAGGTCGGCGGCGTCCATGTCGGTGAGCGGCGCCAGCCGGAACGCCCGGTCGTCGAGCAGTTCGGCGGTCACGTCCGCCAGCCCGAAGGAGACCACGGATCCGAAGGACTGGTTGTCGCCCGCCCGGACGACCGTGGGCACCCCTGGGGCCACCATGCGCTGGACGACCAGCGAGGCCTCGTCGCCGAAGCGGTCGTGCAGGGCCGCGAAGGCGCTGCGCACGTCGTCGGGGGTGCGCAGGTCGGCGCGGACGAACGTGCCGCCCGCGCGCAGGCGCAGGTCCGGTGAGTCGGCCTTGACCACCGCCGGGTAGCCCAGCTGGCCCGCGGCCACCACGGCCTCCTCCTCCGACGTCACCGGGATGTCGGGGTAGGCGGCGATGCCGTAGCAGGCCAGCAGGTCGCGGGCGTCCTCGCCGGAGATCGCCGTCTCCTCGTCGTAGCGGCGCTCGCCGCCGAACCAGGCGATCTCCTCCGCCGAGGGCGTGGCGTTCTTGAGCGCGCGGACGATGGTGGCGCGGGCCCTGGCCCCGTCGATGTCGGGCAGCTCGGGGTGGCGTCCGGGCTTGCGGTCGCGCCACTGGGCGTAGCGGGTGGCGTAGGCCAGGGCGCGCACGGCGTCCTCGGGCGAGGGGTAGGAGGGCACCGAGCCGCGCAGGGTCTGGCCCCGGTCGCCGACGCGGCGCAGCTCCTCGGGAATCCCCTGGCGGGCCAGGTAGGTGGTGACGACGGGCTTGGTCGAGTCCAGGGAGCGGGCCCGCAGCACGCGGGCGACGTCGTCGGAGATGGGGTGCAGGGCGGGGACGAACACCACCACGACCGAGTGCACGTCCTCGGCGGCCAGGGCCGTCTCCAAGGCGCGGTCGAAGTCCTCCGCGGTGGCCTGGGGACCGAGGTTGACCGGGTCGTGCGGCTTGAGCCCCTGACGGACGGCTGCGTCCTTGACCAGCAGTTCCAGGGAGTCGGAGTTGCCGATGATGCCCACGCGGGGCCCCTCGGGCAGGGGCTGGTAGGCGAACACCTGGGCGGCGTCGAACATCTGCGTGATGTCGTCCACGCGCACCACCCCGGCCTGCTGGAACAGCGAGGTGACCGCGTAGTCGGGCAGGGAGAGCCCGCCCGCGGCGTGGCCGGTGGGGGTGGTCCGCGCCGAGCCGCCGCTGCGCACCGCGACGACCGGCTTCTGCTTGGCCAGGCGCCGGGCCAGGCGGGTGAACTTGCGCGGGTTGCCCAGCGACTCCAGGTACTGGAGCACCACCTCCGTGGCCGGGTCCTCCTGCCAGTACTGCATGAGGTCGTTGCCGGACACGTCGGCGCGGTTGCCCGCCGAGACGAAGGTGGACAGGCCCATGCCGCGCTCGGCCACGCGCTGGAGGATGGCCCGGCCCAGGGCGCCGGACTGGGAGAAGAACCCGATCGTGCCCGAGGGCGGCAGGTCCGGGGACAGGGTGGCGTTGAGCGAGATCTCGGGGTCGGTGTTGGCGATGCCCAGGCAGTTGGGACCGACCACGCGCATCCCGGCCGCGCGGGCGGTGCGCACCAGTTCGTCCTGGCGGGCCCGGCCCTCGGGTCCGGTCTCGCCGAACCCGGAGCTGACCACGACCAGGCCGTGCACGCCCTTGTCGGCGCACTGTTCGACCACGTCGACGACCATGTCGGCGCGCACCGCGACGACGGCGAGGTCGACCTGGTCGGGGATGTCCAGGACCGAGGGGTAGGCGCGCACGCCCACGACCGCCTTGGCCTCGGGGTGGACCGGGTAGACCGGGCCCTGGAACTCCCCGCCCAGGAGGTTGCGCAGGGCGGTCTGGCCGATGGTGTGCGCGGTGCGGCTGGCGCCGATGACCGCGACCGAGTTCGGGAAGAGCAGGCGGGCGATGGAGCGCGACTCGGCGCGCTGCTCGCGGGCCCGCATGACCTCGGTGGAGTCGTCGGTGGGCTGGAGGTCCAGGGTGAGGCGGATGACGCCCTCGTCGAAGGTCTGCTGGGCGGTGTACCCGGCCTCGCGGAAGACGTTGATCATGCGCCGGTTCTCGGGAAGCACGTCGGCGATGAAGCGGCGCATGCCGCGTTCGCGCGCGGCCGCGCCGATGTGCTCCAGCATGACCGAGGCCAGGCCGCGGCCCTGGTGGGCGTCCTCCACCACGAAGGCGACCTCCGCCTCCTCCGGCGCCACCTTGTCGTAGCGCACCACGGAGACGAGGGAGTCGGAGATGGTGGCGACCAGGGCCACGCGGTCCTCGTAGTCGACGGTGGTGAAGCGTTTGACGTCGCGGTCGGAGAGCTTGGGGTAGGGCGCGAAGAACCGGTAGTAGATGGTCTCCGGGGAGAGGCGGGAGTGGAACTCGCGGAGCAGGTCGGCGTCTTCGGGGGTGATGGGGCGCAGGTGCGCGGTGCCTCCGTCGGTCAGGACGACGTCGGCTTCCCAGTGGTTCGGGTAGGACTGCACGACTGCGAGACTAGACGACAAACGGCCGAATCCGGGGAAAGTCCGTGCGGGCGGCGCGAAAACCCCGCTCGGGACCGCACACGGCGTCCCCCGCTCGCGGAGGCGCCGGTCGGGGCCCGGTGCCCCGTCCGCGGACCGGATCGGCCGCCCCGTGGGCGATGGCGGTTCCGCGGGGAATCGGAGGCGGTGTGGCCGGGGTGCTGTCACTTCGTTACACGCCGCTGACGGTTGACCTGTTAACGTCGTGCGAGCACGGATTCTGATAACCCTCGGTGGTGGCTGGCGAAATGACACGAGTGGTCGTGATCGGTGACCTGATGACCGACGCCGTCGCGCGCGCGTTCCACCCGTTGGCCCGCGGCAGCGACACTCCGGCGTCCGTGATCATGTACGGCGGCGGGTCGGGGGCGAACATCGCCTCGTGGCTGGCCGTGGAGGGCACCGACACCACGTTCGTCGGCCGCCGCGGCTCCGACATCACCGGGCGCACCCGTGAGATGGAACTCATGGGCTACGGCCTGGACTCGCGGATGGTGATGGACCCGGAGCGGCCCACCGGCACCTGCGTGGTGATGATCACGCACCGGGGCGACCGGACGATGCTGAGCGACCCGGGCGCCAACGCCCGCCTGCAGCCCGAGGACCTGCCCCGCGACGTGTTCGGCCCGGACGGGCACCTGCACGTGTCGGGCTACACCCTCATCAACGACGACTCCCGGCGCGCCGCCCGGGTGGCGCTGCGGATGGCCCGCGAGAGCGGGATGTCGATCTCGGTGGACGGCGGTTCGCACGCGCCGCTGGAGCGCGCGGGCGCGGAGAACTTCCTGGACTGGACGCAGGGCGCGCGCCTGCTGTTCGCCAACGTCGACCAGGCCCGGGTGCTGACCGGCCGGGACGAGCCCGAGGCCGCCGCCAAGGTGCTGACCGCGTGGTACCCCAACGTGGTGCTCAAGCTCGGCCAGCAGGGCGGCCTGTGGGCGTCCAAGACCCGCGACGACTGCGTGACGGCGCCGGCCGAGCCGGTGGAGCCGTCCCCGGGTTCGGTGGGCGCCGGTGACGCCTTCATCGCCGGGTTCCTGCCCGCGTGGCTGCTCGGCCGCCACCCCAAGGAGGCGCTGGGCCGGGCGCACCGCCTGGCGGCGCGCGCCCTGCACCAGCCGGGCGCCCGCCCGGACCTGGGCGAGGGCCAGCCGGTGCGCCGCGGCGCACCGCGCGGCCAGCGCATCCGCTGAGCACAGGCGGCCGGACCGAAGGGCCGAGCCCGGGCACCCGCCCCGCGCGGACCGGACCTCCCGCCGACAGCGGCCCGCCTCCTTGAGGGCCCCGCGGCGCGGGTGGTGGACGCACCCGCCCGCGGCGGGACGCCCCCGCGGGGCTTTCCGCCGGAGCCGCCGCTCACCCCCCTGCGGTGGCCAGGGTGAGGGGCAGCACCTGGGGCGCCCCGGCTCTGCGGAGCAGGGCGGCGCCCACGGTGAGGCTCCAGCCGGTGTCGGTGACGTCGTCGACCAGCAGCACCGGCCCGGGGGTGTGCTCCTGTAGCCGTGCCATCCGCTCGGTGAGCTCCTCTCCCGCCACGAGGGCGGAGTAGACCTGTTCCAGGCGCATGGCGCTGTTGTGCCTGCGCGGCCCGGTGCCCCGCTCGGTGCGGTACTCCAGCGCCCCCACGGGCGCCAGCCGTCCGAGCCGGGAGAGCCGCTCGGCCAGGTCGGTGATCATCCCGGGGCGGGTGAGCGAGGGCATCGCCACCACGCCGACGGGGCGCCGGTCCCAGTTCCAGTCGGCCAGGACGCGCACCACGCCCTGGAGCACGCGCTCGTCCACGGGCGCGTCGGGGGCGTCGGCGGCCAGGACGCGGCGCAGCTCGTTGCCCCAGCCGATGTCGGTGAGGCGGCCCAGGGCCCGGCCCTCCCCCGCCCGCAGCTCCTCGGCGATCTTTCCGGACAGGTCCACGCCCAGGGTGGCCATCCCGGTCGGCCACTGGCGCCGGGGCGCGATGGGCGTACCGGGCCGGTCCAGGTGCTCGGCCGCGGCCTCGCGCCGGGTGGAGTCGACGTCGGCGGGCCAGTACTCGCCCGTGCACACGTCGCAGCGTCCGCAGGGCGCGGCCTCGGGGTCGTCCAGCTGGCGGCGCAGGAACTCCATCCGGCAGGTGTCCAGGTCGAGGTAGTCGAGCATGGCGCGCTGCTCGCGCTCGCGGGCCCGGCTGACGGCGGCGTAGCGTTCGGCGTCGTAGTTCCACGGCTGGCCGGTGGTCTCCCAGCCTCCCCGCACCCGGCGCACGGCCCCGTCCACGTCCAGCACCTTGAGCATCTGCTCCAGGCGGGTGCGGCGCAGGTCCACGCGGGTCTCCAGGTGCGCGACGGACAGGGGTCCGCCCGCCTCGGCGAGCGCGTCCAGGGTCTGGCGCACGGTCTGCTCGGGCGGGAAGGACAGTCCGGCGAAGTACTCCCAGATGCGGGTGTCCTCGCGGCCGGGCAGCAGGACCGCCTCGGCCCGCCGCACGCCGCGTCCTGCGCGGCCGACCTGCTGGTAGTAGGAGATCGGGGACTGCGGGGCGCCCAGGTGGACGACGAAGCCCAGGTCGGGCTTGTCGAAGCCCATGCCCAGCGCGCTGGTGGCGACCAGCGCCTTGACCCGGTTGGCGAGCAGGTCGTCCTCGGCCTCGCGGCGCTCGTCGGGGTCGGTCTGGCCGGTGTAGGCGCGCACCTCCATGCCCTGTTGGGCGAGGAAGCGGGCGGTCTCCTGGGCGGCGCTGACGGTGAGCGCGTAGACGATGCCCGAGCCCTGGATCTTGGGCAGGTGCTCGGCCAGCCAGCTGAGCCGGGCGGTGGGGTCGGGCAGCCGGACGACGGCCAGGCGCAGGCTCTCGCGCTCCAGGGAGCCGCGCAGGACCAGGGTGTCCGCGCGCTCGCCGCCCGCCTGGAGCTGCTCGGCCACGTCGCGGGTGACGCGCTCGTTGGCGGTGGCGGTGGTGGCCAGCACCGGAACGCCCTCGGGCAGGTCGTGCAGCAGGGAGCGGATGCGCCGGTAGTCGGGGCGGAAGTCGTGCCCCCAGTCGGAGACGCAGTGGGCCTCGTCGATGACGACCAGGCCGGCGCCCGCGGCCAGCTCGGGCAGGACCCGGTCGCGGAACTCGGGGTTGTTGAGGCGTTCGGGGCTGACCAGCAGGACGTCGACCCGGCCCGCGGCCACGTCGGCGTAGGCGTTCTCCCAGTCGGTGGTGTTGGAGCTGTTGATGGTGCGCGCGTGGATGCCCGCGCGCTCGGCCGCGGCGATCTGGTTGCGCATCAGCGCCAGCAGCGGGGAAACGATGACGGTGGGGCCCGCCCCCTCGGCGCGCCGCAGGGCGGTGGCCACGAAGTACACCGCCGACTTGCCCCACCCGGTGCGCTGGACGACGAGGGCTCTGCGGTGCTCGGCGGCCAGGGCGTGGATGGCGGTCCACTGGTCCTCGCGCAGCCGGGCGGAGTCCCCGGCCAGGGCGCGCAGGTGGGCCTCGGCGCGCTCGCGCAGCGCGCCGTCGGACGCGGCGGTGGGAAGGGTGCTGTCAGGGGTGGGTGTGGCCATACGTCCCTTGGTACCAGAGCCGGGGGACGGTCGAGCGGTTGTCCACAGGCCCGGTTCCGCGTGACGGGGAACCGGACCGCGTTCCCGTCCCGCCCCGCTCGGGATCGGCCCGCCCCGGGGCGGGCGCGCGGCCGACCTGGGACGGGGTACCCCCCGTAACCCCCATGAGCACCGCCGGTAACAGAAAGGATACTTTCCACTTTCCTGGCATTGCGCTCTCCCGACCGGGACTGAACACTCATTTACCAAGGCTCAGGCCTGGGAGCGCTCCCGCCCGTAGAGGGCGGACGCTCTCCCGCGGAAGCGAGCGAAAGGCGCAGTATGCGGCACCCATGGAGTCGACCGTCCCCGCACCATCCCCCCAACGGACCGACGACAGCACGGCGCGCGCGGTCCCCGCGCATGGGCGTCCTGGCCGCGGCCACGGCCCTGGTCTGCGCCGCGGGCGTGGCCTCCGCCCCTCCGGCGGCCGTGGCCGCCGAGGTCCCCGTCGGATCCGGCGGCTACAGCGACACCCTCCCCGCCGGAGCCCCCGGGCCCTCCGACCTGAACGGCGCCCCGGTCGACCCCAAGGTGACCGACGACTTCGAGGGGCACGCCCCCACCAACGAGTGGTGGTCGTCGCTGATCTTCCAGCGCTACCCCGACAACCCCCACGGTGAGAACCTGTTCGCGCACCCCGCCAGCTTCCGCCCCCACGAGGGCGGGCTGGAAATGGGCTACCCGCGGGACCCCCGGCTCGTCGCCGACGGCCTCAAGTACGAGCACCCCCACACCGCCGACCTGTCCCTGGGGGTCCAGGGCCTGTCCTCCCCCGACACCCGGGTCGCCGACCACGGCGACTGGACCGTCACCGCGCACTGGGAGGGCTCCGGCCGGACCCTGCGCGTGACCATCGGCCAGGGCCTGCCCTTCGCCTACGCCGACACCGCCGGCGGCGACGCCCAGGTGGCCTTCTCCGGCACCCCCGAGGTCTGGCACCAGGAGGGCTCCGTGGTCGGCGCCAGCGTGGGCGGTCGGCACTACGCGCTGTTCGCCCCCTCCGACGCCCCCTGGACGCGCTCGGGCGACACCTTCACCGCCCCGACCGGCGCCGAGGGCCACTACTCCGTGGCGGTCCTGCCCTCGCCCGAGGACCTGGACACCTTCGCCCCCTACGCCCACTCCTTCGTCACCGGCTCCCGCGTGGAGTACGACTACGACGAGGCCGCCGCCACCCTGACCAGCACCTACCGGGTGGAGACCGAGGCGCGCGAGGGGAGCGGGGAGGGCACGCTCATGGCCCTCTACCCGCACCACTGGCGGGAGGCCTCCACCCCCGTCACCGACCTGTCCTACTCCTCCCCTCGGGGCGAGATGCGCGTGGCGGAGGGCGCGAGCTTCACCACCGAGCTGGCCGCGCAGGGCATCCTGCCGAGCCTGCCGACCGTGGACAGCGCCGACCACGACCGCATGCGCCAGCTCATCGACGAGGTCCTGGCCGAGCAGGAGCACTTCCCCGAGCCCGGCGACACCTACTGGGACGGCAAGGCGCTGGGCAGGCTGGCCCAGCTGGTGCCCATCGCCGACTCCATCGGCCACACCGAGGGCCGCGACGCGCTGCTGGACCTGGTCAGGAACCGCCTGGAGGACTGGTTCACGGCCGGAGGGACCCGCCAGTTCGCCTACGAGGCCGACTGGGGCACCATGCTCGGCTACCCGGACAGCTTCGGCGCCGCCACCGAGGTCAACGACCACGACTTCCACTACGGCTACTTCGTGTCCGCGGCGGCCGTCGTGGCCCGCTACGACAACGCCTGGGCCGCCGAGGACGCCTGGGGCGGCATGGTCCGCCTGCTGATCCGCGACGTGGCCGAGACCGACCCGAACAGCGACATGTTCCCGCGCCTGCGGTCCTTCTCGCCCTACGCGGGGCACGGATGGGCCTCCGGGCACGCGGGGTTCGCCGCCGGGAACAACCAGGAGTCCTCCTCCGAGGGCATGCACTTCGCCGCCGCCACCGCGCTGTTCGGCGCCCTGACCGGGGACGAGGAGCTGCGCGACCTGGGCGTGTACCTGCACACCACGCAGGCCTCGGCCATCACCCGCTACTGGCAGGACCACGGCGGCGACACCTTCCCCGAGGACTTCGAGCACGACGTCGTCGGCATGGTGTGGGGTGACGGCGGCGACTACCGCATCTGGTGGGACGGCGGCGACGAGGAGCACTACGGCATCAACTACCTGCCCATCACGGCGAGCTCGCTGTACCTGGGGCACGACCCCGAGCACGCCGGGGCGATGTACGAGTCGCTGGTGGACCGCCTGGGCCGCGAGCCGCAGATCTGGCGCGACATCCACTGGGAGCACCGCGCCCTCTCCGACGGCGACGACGCCCTGCGCATGTTCGAGGAGCAGTGGAACACCTACGAGCCCGAGGCGGGCGAGTCCAAGCCGCACACCTACCAGTGGGTCTCGACGCTCGCCGAGGTCGGCACCATGGACACCTCCGTCACCGCCGACACCGCGCACTACGCCGTCTTCACCGACGGCGGGGAGCGCACGCACGTCGCCTTCAACCCCTCCGGCTCCCCGCTGACGGTCACCTTCTCCGACGGCGTCGAACTGGAGGTGGAGCCCCGTTCGCTGGCCTCCACCACGGGCGAGGGCGGCGGCGGTGACCCGGGCGACCCCGGTGACCCGGGCGATCCGGGTGACCCGGGCGACCCCGGCGATCCGGGCGATCCCGGGGACCCGGGTGAGGGCAACGTCGGCGACGGCGGCCTGCACCTGACCCCCTCCGCTCTCTCCGGCGCCCCGCACGGCTCCGCCGGCGAGATCACCGTGGCCTCCGCCGGGGGACGCAACCAGGACGGCCTGCCGCCGGGCGACCGCGTGGTGCTGCGCGCCGACGACCTGACCGGCACCCACACCGGCGGCGCCACCGCGTTCTCGCTGCCCGTGGACTCGGGCAACGCGGTCGGCAACGCGGTCCAGGTCCGCGTGGTCTACGACCTGGACGGCGACGGCACCGACGACCGCACGGAGACCTACCGCTACTTCGCCACCAACGACCTGAACGGCTGGGAGGAGTACACGCAGGGCCAGGGCCCGGCGAGCGCCGACGGGTCCCTCGGCGACCTGGAGGGCGGCTCCGTCCGCGTCGAGCTGTGGAGCGCCCTGGGCGGCGCCTCCTCGCGGGTCCTGGTCGGTCCCGACGGCGGCGCCTCGCTCACGATCCCCTTCACCGACTGACGTCCGGTCCCCGGCGCCCGCGGGCGCCGGGGACGCCCTCCGCCCCGCCGCGGGACGCGCCAACCGAAACGGGCCGCGCCCGCGGCTCCGTTTCGGGCTTTCCGGGCACGATCGGGGCGTTGCGCGACCGTCCGGCACCCAAGCACAGAAACATCGCGGAACCCCCACCGCCACACAACCCGCACGTCGCAGCGGCACGCGCGACGCCGCGTCACGAGGCTCACACCCGTCCGGCGACGCGTCCTTGTACGTTTCAGTCTCTGGCACAGGCCAGAATTACGGACATGGCCCGTACTACTTCCCGTCCCCCCGAGGATCTCGCCGAGAAGATCATCGACATCGACGTCTCCGAGGAGATGCGCGGCAGCTTCCTGGAGTACGCCTACTCGGTGATCTACCAACGCGCGCTACCGGACGCGCGCGACGGTATGAAACCGGTGCAGCGGCGCATCCTCTACCAGATGAACGAGATGGGGCTGCGGCACGACCGCGGCCACGTCAAGTGCGCCCGCGTCGTCGGGGACGTGATGGGCCGCCTCCATCCCCACGGCGACAGCGCCATCTACGACGCGCTCGTGCGCCTGAGCCAGCCCTTCGCCATGCGCGTGCCCCTGGTGGACGGCCACGGCAACTTCGGCTCCCTGGGCGGCGACGACGCACCGGCCGCCATGCGCTACACCGAGGCGCGCCTGGACCGCGCCGCCGAGCAGCTGGTCGCCTCCATCGACGAGAACGTCGTCGACTTCCGGCCCAACTACGACGGCCAGGAGACCGAGCCCGAGGTCCTGCCCGCCGCCTTCCCGAACCTGCTCGTCAACGGCGCCTCCGGCATCGCGGTGGGCATGGCCACCAACATGGCCCCGCACAACCTGGGCGAGGTCGTCGCGGCCGCCCGCCACCTGATCGCCCACCCCGAGGCCACCCTGGAGGAGCTCACCGAGTTCGTCCCGGGCCCGGACCTGCCCACCGGCGGCACCATCGTCGGCCTGGACGGCATCCGCGACGCCTACCGCAGCGGCCGGGGCACGTTCAAGACCCGCGCCACCGTCTCCATCGAGAAGGTGTCCGCGCGCCGCACCGGCCTGGTGGTCACCGAGCTGCCCTACAGCGTGGGCCCGGAGAAGGTCATCAGCCGGATCAAGGAGCTGGTGCAGTCCAAGAAGCTCCAGGGCATCTCGGACCTGAAGGACCTGACCGACCGCACGCAGGGGCTGCGCCTGGTCATCGAGCTCAAGAACGGCTTCAACCCCGAGGCGGTCCTGGAGGAGCTGTACCGCCTCACGCCGATGGAGGAGTCCTTCGGCATCAACAACGTGGCCCTCGTGGACGGCCAGCCCCAGACGCTGGGGCTGCGCGAACTCCTCGAGGTCTACGTCAACCACCGCCTCGACGTGGTGCGCCGCCGCAGCGAGTTCCGCCGTGCCAAGCGCCAGGAGCGCCTGCACCTGGTGGACGGCCTGCTCGTGGCCCTGCTGGACATCGACCGGGTCATCTCCCTGATCCGCGAGGCCGAGGACACCGCCGCCGCCCGCGAGTCGCTCATGGGCGCCTACGACCTGTCGGAGGTCCAGGCCCGCTACATCCTGGAGACCCCGCTGCGGCGCCTGACCCGCTTCGACCGGATGGAGCTGGAGACCGAGCGGGACAAGCTCAACAAGGAGGTCGACGCCCTCACCGCGGTCCTGGAGTCGGACAAGAAGCTGCGCCGCCTGGTCTCCAAGGAGATGGGCGACGTCGCCAAGGAGTTCGCCACCCCGCGCCGCACGCAGCTGCGCGAGAGCGACGGTGTGGCCCGCAGCGCGGTGATCCCGTTGGAGATGGCCGACCAGCCCTGCCACGTGCTGATGGGCGTGGACGGCGCGATCGGCCGCAGCAAGGGACCCACGGTGCCGCGCGTGTACGAGGGCCTGCGCACCAGGCACGACGCGGTCCACGTGTCCGTCCCCACCACCTCGCGCTCCGCCGTCGGCCTGGTCACCGACCTGGGCCGGATGATCCGCGTGCCGGTGGTGGAGCTGCCGGAGCTGCCCGACGAGGGCGGGGATAGTCCGCCGCTGGCCTCGGGGCTGGACGTGTCCGAGTTCGTCCAGCTCGACGGGGACGAACGGGTGGTGTCGGTGGTGTCCATGGACGCCTCGGGCCCCGGCTTCGCCCTGGGCACGCGCGGCGGCGTGGTCAAGCGGGTCTCCCCTGACTACCCGCCCAACAAGGACGACTTCGAGGTCGTGGCGCTCAAGGACGACGACCGCGTCGTGGGCGTCACCCAGTTGTCCACGGGCGAGGAGGACCTGGCCTTCATCACCTCCGAGGCCCAGCTGCTGCGCTTCCCCGCGAGCACCGTGCGGCCCCAGGGGCGGCCCGCGGGCGGTGTGGCGGGCGTGCGCCTGTCGGAGGGGGCGCGGGTGCTGTGGTTCGGCGCCGTGCCCAGCCCGCAGGACTCGGTGGTGGTCACCGTCTCGGGCTCCTCCGGCGCTCTGGAGGGCAGCCAGGCCGGTTCGGCCAAGATCACGCCCTTCGAGGCCTACCCGGCCAAGGGCCGCGCAACCGGCGGCGTGCGCTGCCACCGTTACCTCAAGGGTGAGGACACCCTGCTCTTCGGATGGATCGGCCGCTCCCCCGCCCGCGCCGCGCGCGCGGACGGCAAGCCGGTCCGTCTGCCCGACCCGGTCGACCGTCGGGACGGGTCGGGTGACGCGCTGCCCCGAGCGATCGTTACTGTAGGTAGTGGACAGACCGACTCCGGGATCACCGTTCCCGGAGCGAAAGCCTGATTCGTCTCGGAAGAGCACCGCGCGCACCGGATCCGTCCGGTGCGCGCGGCGCGTCCGCGACCACGGGACAAGGGAGCGCCTCCACGTGAGCGACAACAGCGGTACCACCCCCTCCGGTGTCTTCGACGGCTTCCTAGCCGCCAACGAGGACTACGCCAAGTCCTTCTCCCTCGCTGGGCTCGAACCCCTCGCCGCACGCGGCCTGGGCCTGGTGACCTGCATGGACTCCAGGATCGAGCCTTTGGACATGCTCGGTTTGAAGCCCGGTGACGCCAAGATCCTGCGCAACGCCGGTGCTCGCGTGACCGACGACACCCTGCGCACCCTGGTGCTGGCGGTGTACCTGCTCGGTGTGGACAGGGTGCTGATCATGCCGCACACCCGCTGCAAGATGGCCTCCGTGGAGAGCGACGACGCCGTTCACGACTTCATCGAGGACCAGTACGGAGTGGACACGCGCAGCCTGGAGTTCCACACCGACAACGACCAGCTGGGCGCCCTGCGGCACGATCTGGAGCGCATCCGCCACCACCCGCTGCTGCCCGCGGACCTGCCGGTCGCGGGCGCGCTGTACGACGTGGACACCGGCCGGATCACCATGACGGACCTGTGACCGCTCCCGAGCGGAGGCGGTGACCGGGGTCGGCCACGTGTGCGCCGCACGTGCGCGGGGATCTCTTCAGTGGGACCGGAAGGCGCGGGAGGCCCCGGTGGGCTCCTGCCCGCTCCTCCGTCCCACACGCCCCACCAGGGAATGCGACCGGTACGCCGGCCGTTGTGATCCGGGACGGCCCCGCGCCGTCGGAAGGAGCACCGTGGAAGAGAACACCTACGACACCTTCAACCGCGCCCGCATGTTCATGGAACTGGGCGACCCCATCTACGCCGCCCGCACCCTCGAACCGATCGTCGACGACGAACCGGACAGCCGCTCCCTGCTGGAGCTGCTGGGCCGCGCCTACTTCCACTCCGCACAGCTCAACAAGGCCGAGCGGACCTTCCGCAGGATCATCGAGCTGGACCCGGTGGACAACTGGGCGCACATCGCCCTGGCGCGCACGCTGGAGCGCCAGAGCCGCCACGAGGAGGCGGCCACCTACCGGCGCATGCACGCGGTGATGTCCGGGGGCTCCCTGGACTGAGGGCCCCTCCCGGTCCGGCGCGCCCGCGTGCGCGCCGGGGCAGGGAACCCCCTCGGCTGGGCCGACCGGAGACACCCGCCTGAGCAGGAGCGGGGCCGGGCCCCTCGGGGCCGGCCCCTCCCGTGCCCGGGCTACGCTGCTGGGCATGGCATCCTCACCGACAGGTCCGCGGCCGGGCGACGACACCCCGTGGGTGGACCGGTGCGACGACAGCGCCCGCTCCTGGGCGGACGAGGCGGTGCGCAGGGTCGTCGCCGACGCCAACCGCTCGGCCGACACCCACCTGCACGTGTTCCCGCTCCCCCCGGAGTGGGGCATCGACCTGTACCTCAAGGACGAGTCCGTGCACCCCACGGGCAGCCTCAAGCACCGGCTGGCGCGCTCGCTGTTCCTGTACGGGCTGGCCAACGGGTGGATCCGGGAGGGCACCACCATCGTGGAGGCCAGTTCGGGCTCCACCGCGGTGTCGGAGGCCTACTTCGCCCAGCTGGTCGGCCTGGACTTCATCACGGTCATCCCGCGCAGGACCAGCCCGGAGAAGATCGCCCTGATCGAGCGCTACGGCGGCAGGTGCCACTTCGTGGACGCCCCGCCCGCGATGTACGCCGAGGCCGAGCGGCTGGCCGCCGAGACCGGCGGGCACTACATGGACCAGTTCACCTACGCCGAGCGGGCCACGGACTGGCGCGGCAACAACAACATCGCCGAGTCGATCTTCGAGCAGCTGGCCATGGAGCGCCACCCGTGCCCGGAGTGGATCGTGGTGGGCGCGGGCACCGGCGGCACCTCCGCCACCATCGGCCGCTACCTGCGCTACCGGCGCCTGGGCACCCGGCTGGCGGTGGTGGACCCGGAGAACTCGGCGTTCTTCCCCGGCTGGGTCACCGGCGCGTCCGACTACGCCACCGGGATGCCCTCCCGGATCGAGGGGATCGGCCGCCCCCGCATGGAGCCGAGCTTCGTGCCGTCGGTGATCGACCTGATGATGCCGGTGCCCGACGCCGCGAGCATCGCCGCGATGCGCCACCTGCACGACCGCACCGGGCTGTCCGCCGGAGGCTCCACGGGCACCAACCTGTGGGGGGTGTGGCACCTGGTGGCCAGGATGCTCCGGGAGGGGCGCAGGGGCAGCGTGGTCACGCTGATCTGCGACGGCGGCGAACGCTACCAGCACAGCTACTACAACGACGCCTGGGTGGCGGAGCGGGGCCTGGACCCGGCGCCCTACCGCGCGACCGTCGACCGGTTCCTCGCCGAGGGGGTCTGGGAACCTCCCCAGACCCCCTGAGGGGCCCGGTCAGGTGTCGATGCGGGCCACGTCCAGCTCCTGGGCGCCCTGCTGGATGAAGCGGCGGCGCGGGGCGACCTCATTGCCCATCAGCAGGTTGAACACGGAGGAGGCCTCCTCGGCCTGCTCCACCCGGATCCGGCGCAGGGTGCGGTAACGCGGGTCCATGGTGGTCTCGGCCAGCTGGTCGGCGTCCATCTCGCCCAAGCCCTTGTAGCGCTGCACCGGCTCCTTCCAGGAGATCTTGCGCTTCTCCAGGTCCAGCAGCGTGCGTGAGAGCTCGGCGTCGGAGTAGGTGTAGACGTAGCGGTCCTCGGGCTTGCTGCCGCGCTTGCGCCGGGTGTTGGTCAGCTCGATGCGGTGCAGCGGCGGCACGGCCGCGTACACCCGCCCGGCCTCCAACATGGGCCGCATGTAGCGGTAGATGAGCGTGAGCAGCAGGCAGCGGATGTGCGCGCCGTCCACGTCGGCGTCGGCCATGAGGATGATCCGGCCGTAGCGGGCCGCGTCGATGTCGAAGGTGCGTCCGGAACCGGCGCCGACCACCTGGAGGATGGCCGCGCACTCGGCGTTCTTGAGCATGTCGGTGACCGAGGACTTCTGCACGTTGAGGATCTTGCCCCGGATCGGCAGCAGCGCCTGGAACTCCGAGTCCCGGGCCAGCTTGGCGGTGCCCAGCGCCGAGTCCCCCTCGACGATGAACAGCTCGCTGTGCTCCAGGCCCTCGCTGCGGCAGTCCACCAGCTTGGCGGGCAGCGCCGAGTTCTCCAGGGCGGTCTTGCGCCGCTGGGTCTCGCGCTGCTGGCGCGCGGCCAGGCGGGCCTTGGCGGCGCCGACCACCTTCTCCAGGACGCTGCGCGCCCTGGCCTTCTCCACCTTCTTGGTGGAGGTCAGGAACTCGCGCAGCTCCTTGCCGACCACCTGGGAGACGATCCTGGTCGCCGCGGAGGTGCCGAGGATCTCCTTGGTCTGGCCCTCGAACTGGGGCTCGGGCAGGCGGACGGTGACGACCGCGGTGAGCCCCTCCTGGGTGTCGTCCTTGGTGACGGGGTCGTCGCTGTTCCTCAGCAGCTTGGTGGTGCGCAGCTGCTCGTTGATCACCCGTACCAGGGCCCGTTCGAAGCCGTTGATGTGGGTGCCGCCCTTGGGGGTGGCGATGACGTTGACGAAGGAGCGCACGGTGGTGTCGTAGCCCGTGCCCCAGCGCAGGGCGACGTCCACGTCCAGGCGGCGCTCGACGTCGGCGGGCACCATGTGCCCGGCGTCGTCCAGGACCGGGACGGTCTCGGTGAAGTTGCCGCTGCCCTGGATGCGCAGCACGTCGCTGACCGGCTCGTCGGGGGCCAGGAAGGTGCAGAACTCGCCGATGCCGCCGTCGAAGCGGAACTCCTCCTCGTGGGCGGGCTCACCCTCCACGCGCTCGTCGCGCACGGAGAGGGTCAGCCCCGGCACCAGGAAAGCGGTCTGGCGGGCCCGGTCCAGGAGCGCCTCGCGGGCGATGTCGGCGTCCTTGAGGAAGATCTGCATGTCCGGCCAGAACCGGATGCGGGTGCCGGTGATCTTCTGGGCCACCTTGCGGACCTGTTCCAGGCCCGAGACCGGCGTGAACTCGGCGTCGGGGCCGGAACCGGCGAAGCGGCCGGGGATGCCCCGGCGGAAGCTGATCGCGTGGGTGCGGCCCTGGCGGTCGACCTCGACGTCCACGCGCGACGACAGGGCGTTGACCACCGAGGCGCCGACGCCGTGCAGGCCGCCGGAGGCGGTGTAGGAGCCGGAGCCGAACTTGCCGCCCGCGTGGAGCTTGGTCATGACCAGTTCCACACCGGACAGGCCGGACTTGGGCTCGGCGTCCACGGGGATGCCGCGTCCGTCGTCGCTGACCGACACCGATCCGTCGGAGTGCAGCGTGACGTCGATCCGGGTGCAGAAGCCGCCCAGGGCCTCGTCCACGGAGTTGTCGATGATCTCCCACATGCAGTGGGTGAGGCCGCGGCTGTCGGTGGACCCGATGTACATGCCCGGCCGTTTGCGCACCGCCTCAAGACCTTCGAGGACCGACAGGTGTCGGGCGGAGTAATCCTCGGGGTCGTGGACGGCTGCGGTCAAGGCGGTCACTCGGACATCTCCTGCGTCTTCAGGGCCATCAGGGCGCTGTGCGGTGCGTGCCCTTTGTACCGCGCCGCACTGACGAATAGGGGGGCGGCGTGCCGGTCGCTTGCTACCGCCGGGACCCGGCGGGAGGACGGGGGCCTGCCCCGCGCGAGACTACCACCTCCGGTGGATGCGACCTGGATGCTCCCCTTTTCCTGGGATGCCGGGCCATGAGGCGGGTACAACAAGGACATGAGACGACATCCAGGCATCAACCAGGCAGATTCCGCTGTCGGCGTACACGGGACCGGGTTGGGAACGTCCTGGTCGGGTTAAATGTTGTCAGAGGTGACTAACGCCGAGTATTGAGGATGGCGAAGTGACTGGAACCCTTGCCCCCACCCAGCCGCTGACGGCTGCTGACCGTTGCGACCGCTGTGGTGCGCAGGCTTACGTCCGGGTGCTGCTGAACTCCGGCGGCGAGCTGCTGTTCTGCGCCCACCACATGCGCAAGCACGACGACTCTCTCCGCAAGATCGCCTCGGACATCCAGGACGAGACCGACAAGCTCAACGAGAGCAAGACGGACGAGCGTTAGCCACAGAGCACAACAGAACAGGCCTGAACACCGGCGGCGGCTCCTCTCAGGAGCCGCCGCCTTCGTGCGCGCCCTCCAGTACACGGCTGTGGTACCGCGACACCTCGGCGAAGCCCGCGCGCCCGTACAGCCCGAGCGCCGGGGCGTTGTCGGCGACCACGCACAGGTAGGCCCGCCGGGCGCCGCGGTCGTACCCCCAGCGCAGCAGGTCGGCCAGCAGCCCGGAGGCCACGCCGCGCCCGCGCGCCGCGGGGTCGGTGAACATGGCGCAGACCGCCACCGACCCCCCGTCCAGCACCGCCGCACCCCGGCCCAGGCCCCGCTCGGCCGTTCCGTAGGCGGCGTCGACCCGGCCGAGGATGCGCGCCGCCCCGGTGGTCGGCCACCCGGGCCCGGGCGAGGCCGCCACCGAGGACGTGCCCGGGGCGTCGGGGCGCGCGCCCAGGTCGCGGGCCAGGACCAGCGAGGGCTCCACCACCGCGTAGCCGTGGTCGGCCAACCGCCGGTCGACCTCCTCCTCGCCCGGCCACACCTGCACGCAGGGCCTCAGCCCGCGCCCGGTGTAGTAGGCGGTGACCTCGGCGACCCGCGCGTCCGGGTCCAGCACGAGCGCGCAGTTGGCCCGCTTGGTGATCCCCTCCGCGAAGCCGAACCGCCAGCCGCCGCGCTCCTCCACCTCGAACGGCGGCCAGTCCCGCGTCACCCGCCGCGCCCACTCGTGCACACCCGCTCCCCTCTCCCGGAGCCGACGATGCTATCCGGCGGGCCCGCGGGCGCCGCGGGCCCGCCCCAGGTACGGCTGCCCGGCGGGTGCGGGCCCCCGGTCGGCCGTCGTGGCAGCGTTCCCGACACGGCGCCCTCCCGGTGGCGAGGATGGCCGCATGGACTCCACCCCCCGACGAAGCCCTTTCACGTCCGCGTCCCTGAGGACGTCCCTGCTCCGCGACCTTCCGGGGCGGGCCGAAACCCCCGTGCCCGGCCCCTTTCCCGGCCGCTGGCCGACCGCCGTCTCGCTGGCGGCGGCTCCGCCGCTGCTCCTGGCCGGGGAGCTGCTCAAGGCGCCGCACCACTTCTTCTTCCCGGACCAGATCGCCGCGTACGCCGACGATCCCGTCCAGATAGCCTGGGGGTACGGGCTCTGGTTCGCCGGACTGCTGTTCCTGGTGCCCGCCTTCGCCGGGCTGGCGGCGTCGATCGCCGGGACCCGGCCCGCGCTGGGCACCGCCACGGGGACCGTGTGCCTGCTCGGCCTCATGGTGGCGGCCTTCTTCGAGGGAGCCAACTTCGCCTCCCTCCAGCTCGTCAGCTCCCACTCCCCGGAACTGGCCACCGCGTTCGTCGAGTTCCTCTACCCCCGGGTGCACGTGGTGTACGCACTGGTGTGGGCGCCCAACCTGGGCTGGGTGCTCCTGGCGGCGGGGCTGCTCGCCACCCGCTGCGTGGGCCCGGTCCGCTTCCTGTGCGTCCTGTCGATGGCGCTGCACGCCAACGGCGTCCTCAAGGGCTTCAGCGTCGCGGGCACCGTCCTGGACGTCCTGCTGTGCGTCGCCTTCGTCACCCTCGCCGTCCAGGTCCTCCGGCGCAGGGAACGGGCTCCGCACACGCCCTAGCATGGGCGGGGTATCCGACCACCGCCTCCACCCGGGAAGTTCCACCATGCTCATCCTGCTGCCGCCGTCCGAGGGCAAGGCCTCTTCCGGCGAGGGCCCCCGCCTGGACCTCGGGACGCTGACCCTTCCGGAACTGACCGGAGCCCGCGAGCGGGTCATGGCGGCGCTGGCGGACCTGTGCTCGGGGCCCGAGGAGACCGCGCTGGAGACCCTGGGGATCAGCGCCAGGCAGGCCGACGCGCTCAAGCGCAACCTGGACCTGACGACCGCGCCGACCCTGCGCGCGGCCGATCTGTACACGGGCGTGCTCTACGACCGGCTCGGCCTGCCCGACATCCCCGACGCCCGGGTCCTGATCTTCTCCGGACTGTGGGGCGCGGTCGGACCCGCCGACCGGCTGCCCCCGTACCGCCTGTCCATGGGCGTGAAACTGCCGCCCCTGGGCGGGCTGGGCGCCTACTGGCGCCGCGAGGCGGCCGCGCCCCTGGACGAGCTCACCGAAGGACGGCTCCTGGTCGACTGCCGCTCGTCCGCCTACGCCGCCGCCTACGCTCCGGGTAACGGCGTGGCCGTCAGGGTGCTGCGCGAGCGCACGGTGGACGGGGTCGCCAAGCGGACGGTGGTCAGCCACATGGCCAAGGCCACCCGGGGCGACATCGCCCGCTCCCTGCTGCTGGAGGGCGTGGACGCCGCCACCCCCGAGGAGCTGGTGTCGGCCCTGCGCGACCTCGGGCACACCGTGGAACTGCCCGAACGGCACGTGCTGAACGTCGTCGTCCGCGACTGAGGGGGACGCCGTGCACACGGAGAACGGGGAGCGGCCGCAGGCCACTCCCCGTCACATAACGACTCGATATCGCGGCTTTATGCCGCACCTACAGTACGTGCGGCACGATGGACACCGTCGGATCGGATGACACGGCACCTCGAACGACACGGTGCCTCGGATGACACAGTGCCCGGGAGACCCAAGGACGCTCCCGAGCACGACGGGCACCCCGGAGCACCAACGGGGGCTGCTCCGGCACACGCGGACGTCGCCACAACCGCGCGGAACTGGGGGTGCCGGTCCCGGGTCGGCACGCCCCGCCTTCGGGCAGGGGGCGCCGACCCGGGACCGGTCCGGTTCTCTTCAGCCGCCGGTCAGCGTGAAAGGGCCGCCGACCGGCCGACCACCCGGGTGAACCTAGTCCAGGTAGTCGCGGAGCACCTGCGAACGCGACGGGTGGCGGAGCTTCGACATCGTCTTGCTCTCGATCTGCCGGATGCGCTCACGGGTGACCCCGTAGACCTTGCCGATCTCGTCTAAAGTCTTCGGCTGGCCGTCGGTGAGACCGAAGCGCATGGACACCACGCCCGCCTCGCGCTCGGACAGCGTGTCCAGCACCGAGTGCAGCTGCTCCTGGAGCAGGGTGAAGCTGACCGCCTCGCCCGGCTGGATCGCCTCGGAGTCCTCGATGAGGTCGCCGAACTCGCTGTCGCCGTCCTCGCCCAGCGGGGTGTGCAGGGAGATCGGCTCGCGGCCGTACTTCTGCACCTCGACGACCTTCTCCGGGGTCATGTCGAGTTCCCTGGCCAGCTCCTCCGGGGTGGGCTCGCGGCCCAGGTCCTGGAGCATCTGGCGCTGGACGCGGGCCAGCTTGTTGATGACCTCGACCATGTGCACCGGGATGCGGATGGTGCGCGCCTGGTCGGCCATGGCCCGGGTGATCGCCTGGCGGATCCACCACGTGGCGTAGGTGGAGAACTTGAAGCCCTTGGTGTAGTCGAACTTCTCCACCGCGCGGATCAGACCGAGGTTGCCCTCCTGGATCAGGTCCAGGAAGAGCATGCCGCGGCCGGTGTAGCGCTTGGCGAGCGAGACCACGAGCCGGAGGTTGGCCTCCAGCAGGTGCTTCTTGGCGCGGCCGCCGTCCTCGGCGATCCACTCCAGCTCGTCGCGCAGCTCGACGGTGAGGAGCTCGGCCTCCTCCGCCAGCTTCTCCTCGGCGAACAGGCCGGCCTCGATCCGCTTGGCGAGTTCGACCTCCTGCTCGGCGTTGAGCAGCGGGACCTTGCCGATCTGCTTGAGGTAGTCCTTGACCGGGTCCGCCGTAGCGCCCGCGGCCACGACCTGCGCCGCGGGGGCGTCGTCATCGTCGTCGTAGAGGACGAAGGACTCGTCCTCGTTCGCGGGCTTGGTCGGGGCGCCCACGGCCTCGGGCTTGGCGGGCTTGAGGTCCTTGTCCGCCGGGTCCGGGGTGTCCTCGACCAGCTCCAGCTCGGCGCCGGTGTGCTCGAGGTCGTCCAGGCCGTCCTCGTCCTCGTCGAACTCGCCGTCCGCCGCGAGCCCGAGCTCCTTGGTCGCCGTCTTCTTGGCGGCGGCCTTGAGGCCGGTGGCCTTGGCGGCCGGGCCCTTGGCCGCGGTGGTCTTGGCGGCCTTGGTCGCGGGCTTCTTGGGCGCCGCCTTCTTGGCGGGCTTCTTGGCCGCGGGCTTCTTCTCCGCCTTGGCCTCGCCCCCGGCGTCCTCGGCGGAACCGACCACGGCGGTGACCGTCTCGTTCTGCTCCTGGGCCGCCGCCGCGCGCACGGGCTTGGCGGCCCTGCTCGTCGCGGTGGTCTTGGTGGACCTGGTCGAGGTGGACCGCGTGGCCGCCGTCTTGGTGGTCGCCGCCTTGCGCCGCGGCGCCTTGCGCCGGGAGGAGGCCGACTCGGGGACGAGTACGGTCACGCCCTCCTTGGCGAGGCTGCGGAGCACGGACTGCGCCTGCGACATCGGGATTTCGGCCTCTTCGAAGGCACGGCGCACGTCCTCGGGCTCAAGGAAGCCCTGGGACCGCCCACGCTCGATCAGCTGCTGAATGACGGGCTCTTGCAGTGACTCGGACTGCTTCGAGCGAGTCGAACTGGCAGATGACACAAACACCTCTCGAACGGACGTGTGGCGAGATTGTCGGACCCGGTGGTCCGCCTGGCCGGGACCGGGCACTGCGCCCTCTCCCACCTGCGGCCTGGGATCGTCCCCACTGGGGCGGGGAAGCCGTTGGTCTTTCAAGCGTATGCGCTCTCCAGGGTCGTCCCCGTCCAGCGTATGCGCTCCCGGAGGTCACCCCAGCAGAGGATCACCCCCGCATCGCGGGGCGGAACGGCTTCTTCACTGTAGGCAAGGCAATGGACTTGTTCGTACGGTCTGTCGTCGGTCTGCCGCCGGTTCACCGGCACGGCGCGGACCGGTGCGCACCGGTCCGCCACAGACCGGTGTCCACCGGTCCGCCTCGAACCGGCACTACCGCTCCGGCACGGAGTCGATCACCGGAAGCTGGACGGCGAGCAGCGTGACGTCGTCGTCCTGCTCATACCCATCGAGCATGCTCTCAACAAGGTACTCCAGCATCTGCTGTGGATCGCCCACCACCTCCGGAGGGGCCGAGGACGCCACGTGGACGAGCTCGTCGAGTCCGGAGTAGACGGACCGTTTGCGGTTCTCAACCAGTCCATCGGAGTACAGGGCGACGGTGTTACCGGGTTGGACGAAGAATTTGTGGTGGCCCCGCGGGGAGCTGACCCCGAGCGGCGTGTCGGGTTCGGTGTCGAGCAGTGACGGCCGCGCGCCGCCCGCCACGACCAGCGGCGGGAGGTGTCCCGCGTTGCTGAGGTCGAGCTGTCCGGTGACGGGGTCGAGCACGAAGTAGACCAGTGTGGTGACCTGGTCCATACCCTCCGTGGCCGAGAACATGCGGTCCAGGCCGGCCAGGACGTCGGCGGGCTCGGGCATGGAGAAGGCCAGGGCTCGCAGCGCGTTGCGGATGCGGCTCATCCCGGCCGCGGCCGGGATGCCCTTGCCCATGACGTCGCCGAGCACACCGGCGACGCGGCCGTCGGGCAGCGGGAAGGCGTCGTACCAGTCGCCGCCGACCTGCACGTTCTGCGACCCGGACCGGTAGTAGGCGGCCAGGCGCACGCCGCGCACCCCGGGCAGTTCCTCGGGCAGCAGGCTGCGCTGGAGCTCCTCGGCGGTGCTGTGCTCCTGCTCGTAGAGGGTCGCGCGGCCGATGGCCAGCGCGCACTGTCCGGCCAGGGCCTCCAGGAACACGCGCTCGTCGTCGGAGACCTCGCGCGGGGTGGAGAAGGCGAAGCGCAGCGCGCCGATGGGGCGCCCCGCGGTCATCATCGGCAGCGCGATCCAGGCCCGCTCGGGCGTGGACCCGACGAGCTCGTCGACCTCGGGCGCGCCGTCGAACAGCGCGCTCAGCTCGGCCGGGTTGGCGGCCAGGCGGGGCAGCCGGTCGGCCACCGCCAGGGCGGCGATGTCGGGGTGGTCGGCGGGGAAGGTGGAGCGGGGCAGCTGGTGGGCGTGCGCGGCGGCGATGGTGCGCAGCCGCAGGCGGTCGCGGTCCAGCAGGACGACGCAGGTGTGGTCGGCGCCCACCCCGGAGCGGCCGATCTCGGACATGGCGTTGACGACCTCGTCGGCGGTGAGCGCCTCGGCCAGGTCGGAGGTGGCCTTCTGGAGGCGGGCGGTGCGCATGGCCGCCTCGCTGAGCTGCTGGTTGAGGCGCTGGCGGAGTTCGTCGGCCTCGCGCTCGTTGGTGATGTCGGCGAGGGTTCCGATCCACTCGGCGGTCCGCGTCCCCTCCATGACCGGGTGGGCCCTGGCCCGGTAGTGGCCGTAGCCGCCCGAGCGGATGCGCACGCGGAACATGGCGTCGAAGGGGGTGACGTCCAGGACGGAGTCCTCCCACGCGCGCTCGACGCGGGGGCGGTCCTCGGGGTGGAGGGCGTCGAGCCAGCCCCGGCCCAGGTAGTGCTCCAGCTCCTGGCCGGTGACGGCCCGCCACTGGGGGCAGTCCTCGCGGATTTCGCCACCGGGCCCGGCGGCCCAGACGATCTGGTTGCCCGCCTGGAACAGGGCGCGCAGCCGCTGCTCGTCGCGGCGCAGGGCGGCGCCGTCGTCGGCGGGTTCGGCGCCCTCACCGGCGGGGACGGCGATGAGGGCGACGTACTCCTCGTCCGTGTCCGGTTCGGTGACGGGGAACCAGGTCAGGTCCCACCGCTCTCCGGCGGGGGCGCGGTGGCGTCCGCGGACGGCCTGCCCGCTCTCGCGCGCCCGGGCCAGGCCGGTCCGGTGGTCGGCGGCGGCGTCGCGGTCACCGCTCTCCTCCAGCAGGTCGCCGGGGTCGCGGCCCAGGCACTCGGCGGGTGCGCGCCCCAGGACGTCGGCGGCCAGGCGCTGGTTGATCGTGCCGAGGAGGTCGTCGGGGCCGAGCAGCGCGAACCCGATCGGGGAGTCGGTGAGGAGGGATCCGACCGCGTCGGGGAGTTCCGCCCCGCTGACCCGGGGTGGCGGAATGGACGTCTCGGCGCTCAACTGCTCGACACCTCCGGAACCGTCGATTCCCCAGCCGTGTTTCGTTGGGGGGTGCTGCCTGGGCCGCGCGGCCCCTGTCGACCGGCCGCCCCCGGCGTGAAAGCCGGAAGTCGCGCGGCGCCGAAGGTGATCGGGGGGCTCCGCGGCTCCCGGGAGTCACGCTCGATGACTCCTCTCGGCCGCTGTCACGGCTCAAGCATAAGACACAGCCGTCCACACGCAACGGCCGTCGTGGAGGGAGGCCGCCCGTGGACGTGGAAGGTAAACAATAGGCCACCCGAGGGTCGCGTCACAGCGGACGGAGACTTTCGGCGACGTGTTTTCCGCCTATTCCCGGCGATGGGAGTTCCCGGGAGGTTTGCGTTCTCCACTCGGGGCCAGGGGCGTTATCCGCCTGAAACACCCTTTTCGCCTTGCTGAACTGCGATGACGGTGGTGTTCGGGTAAACGATGCTTCCCGGAGGTTTTATCAACAGCGTGCCGGGAGAGGGGTTGACACTCCGTCCAGAACAAGTGAAATGGGTGGAGGTCACCGTCCAGGCCATCTCCAGCTAGGGGTGTGAGCGAGAATGCTCCAGACCTTCCCGGTCCAGGATCTCAGTCGGATCTCGGCACGGCTCCACGACGAGTTCAGTGCCCTGTCCCACCGATGTGTCGAACGCTGCGTCAGCGACACCTGGAACTGCGTCGAACACCTGGGCATCACGGTCACGCCGCACCTGGTCGAGCGGGTCGCCCGCGAGCACCTGGAGGCGATGGTGAACTCCGTGCCGCCCTCCCCGCCGGCCAGGAAGCAGGCGCGCAGATCAGCCGCGGGCCTGTTCGGCGGCCACAGGGGCATACCGAAACCGCGCTGAGCCCGACGGTCACCACCAGGGGCGCGGCCTCCCCCGACGGGAGCCGCGCCTTGGTCGCGCCCGGCGCCGCCGGTGTGCCGCCGTCGGTTCGCGGGAACGGAGGAGCGCACACCCGGGGCTGGCATACGCTCGGGTGGTGCCCTCCCCGATGCCTCCGTCCCCAGGTTCCGAACCGGTTCCCCGCGCCGTCTTCGACGAGATGCTGCGCGCCGCCAGAGCGCTGCTGGCCATGCGCCACCCGCTCGACGCCGAACTCGCCTTCAGCGAGCTGCTCGGCACGTGGTGGGGGGAGCGGGTCCCCGGAGTGGACGTGGAGAGGCTGCTCGGCGAGGGCCTGGTGGCGCACGCCACCGCCTCCGGCAAGCCCGCGGGGCTGGGCGTGCTCGCGGCGGTCACCGCCCTGGGCACCTCGTCCGAGCAGCGGGGCCTGGCCGAACAGGGGATGATCGCGCTCCGCGAGCGCGGCCTCCAGGTACCGGCGTGGGCCTCCCAGCTCGGCGCGGTCACACCGGTGGCCGTCTATGTCAGCACCGACCAGTTCGGTGACACCGAGGACTTCGTGTGCGTGTTCAGCCGCGACGGCGACCACCCCGGCCACCCGGGCTCGCTGCCGCCCGAGCACGCGCTGATCCTGGTCCTGGACCACAACGGCGGCGGCGTGCTGCGCGACGCCTGGGTGACCACCAAGGTCGAGCAGCTGCTGGAGAGCTGCCGGACCAGGGCCGAGACGGACGAGTTCGCGCGGTTCACGCAGGTGGAGCTGACCGAGGCGCGCGCCCTGCTGTCGCGGGCCCTGGAACGCACGGAGCAGGTGGTGGCGGGCGCGTCGGCCGACCGGGCCTCGGGGGCGCTCATGGAGCCGGTGGGGCTGAAGGTCTCCGACCTGACCGGGGGGTCGCTGGCCGCGCACTTCGCCCTGGCCAACGCGCGGGTGCGGTCCCTGCCCACGCCTCCCGAGGGGGTGGACCCCTTCCCGGCCCCGGTGTGGCGGCGCGACCGGCGCGCGGTGCTGGCCGCGCGCTTCCTGGCCTCGGACGAGGCCGCCGAACTCTCCGACTCCTACGCGGCGAGCCGCTGCGCCGACCACATCATCACGCACGGCTGCGACGTGGACGGCGGTCGGCCGATGCGCGTCAGCCCGCGCAAGGTGGAGTCCTTCCTGCTGCACTGGCTGCCCGGCCGGGTGGTGCTGCTGCCCGAGGAGCAGGAGGCCATGCCGCACGTGCTGGCGGCGTGGGTGCGCTGGGCGGGCGGACGCGGCGGGCTGCCGCGGGTGGCGGTGGGCGCGACGCTGGACGCGGTGTGGGAGTCCACCGCGGAGTTCACCCGCACCTACCGCGACCCGGCGCGCCCGCTGGGGCTGCGCCAGGAGGCGGTGCGGCGGCTGATGCCGGACGGCGACTTCTCGTCGCTGGCGCGTCGGATGTTCGCGTTCCCGCTGCTGGCCAGCGAGCTGGTGACGTGGGCGCCGGAGGAGTTCGACCCGGACACGGCCCGGGGCCGCAGGGCGTTGCTGCGCCTGGACCACTACGGCGAGTACGAGGCGGCCACGCCGCACAGCGGCCGCCACTCCAGCGGGCAGGACCGGTGGTACCGGCCGGTGACCGGCGACGACCCCGAGCGGGAGCGGGAGCTGGACCGGCACGAGCGCCTGGCCCGAAGGCTGTGGCACGGCAGGCCCGCGAACCTGTGGGCGGCGGCCCGCCGGATGCTGGACCGGGGTGTGGACCGGCCCGGCGTGCTGGCCGCCCTGGGCGAGGTGCTGGAGGCCGCCTCGGGCGAGAGCGACCTGCGCCGCCGCCTGGACGCGCTGTAGGCCGCGCGCCCCGGCACCGCGCCTACTCCAGCATGCGCTCGCGCAACTGTTCGACGGTGGCGTCGGAGAGCTTGAGGCCCTCGGTGACGTAGGCGTCGAAGGAGCCGTGGACCTCGTCCACGTGGGCGAAGGCGGTCTCCAGGTACTCGGCGCGCACCCGCGTCATGGGGACGACCTCCTCCCAGTCCAGGGCGCTGTGCCGGGCGAGCCTGCGCATCCACTCGTCGGTGTTGGCCTGGCGCTCGTTGCTGGCCAGGTAGTCGGCGACCACGGCCTCGCGGTCCACGCCCAGCAGGCCGAGCAGCAGGGCGGCGCCCCAGCCGGTGCGGTCCTTGCCCGCGCTGCAGTGGAAGACCAGGGACGCCGGGCCGCGGGCCACCCGCTCGACCAGCTCCCGGTACCCGGTGAGCGCCTCGGCGTCGGTCACGAGCTCGCGGTAGACGCCGTGCATGAAGCGCTCGGCGGCGCCGTCGGCGAACATGAGGCGGGCCTTCTCGGGGTCGGCCAGGGCCAGGGAGAAGTTGGCTCCGGCCGCCTCGGGGTCCTGCACGGCCACGACCGCGTACTCGGCGCCCTCGGGGACGACGTCGGGGAGGGTCTCGCGCTCGTGCGGGGTGCGCAGGTCGACGAGCTGGCGGATGCCCAGGCCGTTGTAGGCGGGCAGCTCGTCGGCGGCGATCGCGTGCAGGGCGTCGGAGCGGTACACGAGCCCGCGGCGGACCGTGCGGCCCGAGGCGGTGGGGTGCCCGCCGAGGTCGCGGAAGTTGGGGGCGCTGGAGAGGAGGAAACCGTCGTTCGTCACCTTGGTGACGATACCCATCCTCCCCGGCGCCCGGTCGGCCGACGTCCGCTCTTCCCCGGCCGGGGTCAGGCGCCCTCGCGCATGGCGGTGATCCGCTCCCCCGCCTCCTTGACGTCCTTGGCGGTGTCCACGCCGCGCCAGAAGCCGTTGATGCGGTAGGCGGTCAGACGCCCCTCCCCGGCCAGTTCGGGGAAGGTGGAGGACTCGTGGTCGCCCTTGGTCGGCAGCAGCGGGGTGACGCCCGGCTCGAACAGGTACACCCCGGCGTTGATCCACACCGGCAGCAGCGGGCTCTGGGTGAAGCCCTCGATCCGGTCCTGGTCGTCCACGTCCACGATGCCCCAGGTGGTGCGGAACTGGGCCAGGGCCAGGGTGGCCAGGCCGCCCCGCTCCCGGTGGCGGGCGGTCATCTCGTCCAGGGGGAACCAGGTGAGCACGTCGCCGTTGAGCGCGAAGTAGGGGGCCTCCGGGTCACGCAGGCCGGTGGAGGCGAAGCGCAGGGCTCCGCCGCGGCCGAGCGGCTCGTCCTCGACCAGGAGCGTGATCCGCGGACCGCCCTCGCGGGCCTCCAGGTGCTCGCGCAGGACCTCGGCCTTGTAGCCGCAGGAGACGACGACGTGTTCGACGCCGTGGCCGGTGAGCCACTCCAGCTGGTAGTCGATGATGGGCCGTCCGGCCACCTCCACCATCGCCTTGGGGCGGGTGTCGGTGTAGGGCCGCAGCCGGGTGGCCTGGCCCCCGGCGAGGATGAGCGCCTGGGTGACGGGGGACGCGGAGGGGGAAGTGGGTGCAGCGGTCATGGACCGGACACTAGCAGCACGCGTGTGCGCGGCCCCTCGGGTCTACTGCGTCGCCTCGGCGTAGGCCCTGCGGACGTCGGCGCTGGTCAGCACGGTGAGTTCGGCGGCGGTCGCGGCCTCGCCCAGCTCCTGGGACACGCGCAGGTCTCGGTGGGAGCACGCCTTCTCGAACAGGGAGCGGGCGAAGCGGCCGTTGCCGAGCTCGTCGATCCACCCGGCCTCGCACACGTGCGCGAAGATACTGCGCAGGTCCTCGCGCGCGGTGTCGTCGAAGGCGTCGCCGGTGCGGGCGGCCACGGCCTCGGCGATCTCGGTGAGCTCGTCGGCGCTGTAGGAGGGGAAGCGCACCCGCACGTTGAACCGCGAGGACAGCCCGGCGTTGGAGGCCAGGAACCGCTCCATCTCCGCCGGGTAGCCCGCGAGCACGACCACGAGCCGGGACCGGTCGTCCTCGGCCCGCTTGAGCAGGGTCTGGATGGCCTCGGAGCCGAAGGCGTCGCCGCCGCTGTAGCCGGGGTTGACCAGGGAGTAGGCCTCGTCCACGAACAGCACGCCGCCCAGCGCCCGGTCCACGAGCCGGTTGGTCTTGACCGCCGTGGCGCCCAGGTGCTCACCGACCAGGTCGGCGCGCTGGGCCTCGACCACGTCGGCGCGGCCGAGCAGGCCCAGCGCCGCGAAGACCCGGCCCAGCACCCGGGCGACGGTGGTCTTGCCGGTGCCGGGCGGACCGGAGAACACGAAGTGCCGCATGGGCGCCTGGTTGAGCAGCCCCTGCTCCTCGCGGAGCTTGGCCACCCGCAGCTGGGCCACGATGGAGCGGACCTGCTCCTTGACCGGCTCCAGGCCGATCATGGCGTCCAGTTCGGCCATCGCCTCGCCGATGCCGGGCGCCTCGCCGAAACCGGGCAGGCGCGAGGTCAGCTCCCGGTGGGCGGCCTCCACGTCCGAGGCGCGGACGGTGATGAGGTCCTCGGCCTCGGGTCGGGGCGCGGGCTCCGCGCCGTCCACCCCGGCGGTGACCACGCGCACGTCGCGGGCCTGGGCTGCCTTCTCAACCACCGAGCGGGCGAAGCGGCCGTTGCCGAGCTCGTCGACCACCTCGCGCTGGACGACCTGGTCGAACCTTCGCCGCAGCGCCTGGGCGGCTTCCCCGTCGAGGGTGTCACCGCGCTGGTGGACGAGGGACTCGGCGATGCGGAACAGCTCGTCGGCGGTGTAGCTGGGAAAGTTGATGCGGGTGGCGAAGCGCGAGGCCAGACCGGGGTTGGAGGCCAGGAAGGCGTCCATCTCCTTCTCGTACCCGGCCAGGACGACGACGAGCTGGTCGCGGTCGTCCTCGGCGCGCTTGAGCAGGGTCTGCACGGCCTCGTTGCCGAACCGGTCGGCCTGGCCGTCGCCCTCGTTGACCAGGGAGTAGGCCTCGTCCACGAACAGCACGCCGCCCAGCGCCCGGTCGATGAGCTCGTTGGTCCTGATGGCGGTCGCGCCCAGGTACTCCCCCACGAGGTCGGCGCGCTGGGCCTCGACCACGCGGGAGGTGGGCAGCAGCCCGAAGGAGTGGAAGATGGTGGCCAGGGTGCGGGCGACGCTGGTCTTGCCGGTGCCGGGCGGACCGGAGAAGACCAGGTGGCGCAGTGGCCGCTCGACGGGGAAGCCCGCGTCGGCGCGCAGGCGGGCCGCCTCGATGGAGGCGGCGATCCCGCGCACCTGCTGTTTGACCGGGTCGAGGCCGACCATGTCCTCCAGTTCGGCCAGGGCCTGGTCGACCGGGACGGGCTCGTCGTCGGCGTCGGCGGCAGGGACGCCTCGGGAGCCGCTGCCGGTGCGCGCGCGCAGTGTCCGGGTGCGGCCCTCGGCTCCGTCCCGGCCCCCGGGCGCGTTCGCGTGGCCCGTACCGCCGTTGCGGCGCGAGACGGGCATGGACTCGGCGGTCTGGCGCCGGTTGGCCTCGCTCTCCCGGTGGATCTGGCGCGAGGCCGACAGCCGCCACAGCAGACAGGCGCCCGCGGCGGCGTAGAGCAGGGCGATCCCCCAGGAGGCGGCGAAGGGCTCCACGACCAGTCCGACCAGGGCCAGGGAGAACCCGGCGATGAGCCCGGCGGTCAGCGAGAGCACGGTGGTGTGCCAGACGGGGAACTCGGGCGCCCGCCCGGCGGCCAGGACCACGAGCGGGGGCAGGGGCAGGACCAGCAGCGTGACGGGTTCGCCGGTGAGGGGGATCTGGAAGAGGGGGACGGCCACCGCGAGCCAGAGCACGCACACCATGACGGTGGCGAAGGCGTCCACGGAGCGCATGAGGGCGGCCAGGGCCATGAGCAGGACCAGGGCCCCGGTGACCGCGCCGAGGACGGAGGCTCCCGTGACGAACGCGACGACGGCGACCACGGTCAGCAGGACCAGCGCGGACACGAGCCGTCTGCCGAAGGGGATCCGGTGGTAGAGGGCGCGCACGCGGTCGAGTCCCGAGGCGCGTCCCGGCTCCGCGGCGGCGGTGGAGCGCATCTCACGCGTCATCCATGCACCTTCCTGCGTGGGGGTCCGTGGCGGTCGGCTCTCCTGACCGGCGGGGTCCGGGTCGGGGGCGGGGGGCGCCGGGGGGCCGACGTCCACAGCCACAGCCTTGCCCCAAGTGGGGCGGATGTCCAGTACGGGACCGCGTGTCGTGCCCCCCGGCGGGGGGCCGCCCGGGGGCCGCGGGTCCGGTGCTCACAGCAGGGGGAGCTGCCCGCCGGGAGCGGGGCGGACCCTGCGCAGGTGCTTCCACCGGGGCAGGTCGTCGAGGTAGGACCAGCTCATGCGGTGGTGCGGGGTGGGCCCGGACTCGGCCAGGGCGGCGCGGTGCACGGGCGAGGGGTATCCGGCGGCCCGCTCGAACCCGTAGCCGGGGTGGTCGGCGGCCAGCTCGGCCATGAGGGCGTCGCGGCAGACCTTGGCCAGGATCGCGGCGGCGGCGACGCTGACGCAGGCCAGGTCGCCCTTGACGCAGGTGCGCACCCTCCAGGGGCG